>CAWGAM010000004.1:0-1128008 GCA_963820655.1 uncultured Actinomycetota bacterium | reverse complement strand
CACCACCCGGATCATCGCCGGCCTGATCGCCGTCGTCCCCCTGTACGTCGTCGGCCTGCTCGCCTCGTACTTCGCGACGCGGCTGACCGTGACCACGTTCTACGGGCAGAGTACGGGGACGTACGACCATTACTTCCATCTGTTCTTACCACCCGGGGACGTGCTCTGGTCCTTCGGGAAAGTGCTGGTCTTCGCGGTCCTGGTGATCCTGGTGCACTGCTACCACGGCTACCACGCGACCGGTGGTCCGGCGGGAGTGGGTGTCGCGGTCGGACGCGCAGTACGGACCTCCATCGTGGTGATCAACGTCGTCGACCTGCTGCTCTCGATGGCGATCTGGGGCACCACGACGACGGTCAGGCTGGCGGGATAACGATGGCCAAACGCGTCCTCGGGACCGCCTTCATCGGGCTGGTCTGCTTCCTGCTCTGGCTCACCTATGCCTTCTACGCCAAGATCTTCGTCGACACCGTGGACGTGAAGCTGGAGACCAGCCACATCGGCCTGCAGCTGAACCGGCACGCGGACGTGAAGCTGCGCGGCATCATCGTCGGCGAGGTCCGCAGTGTCTCGACCAACGGCGAGACCGCGACCGTCGAACTGGCCCTGAAGCCCGATCAGGTCAAGGAGATATCCAGCGCGGTCAGCGCGCGGATCCTGCCCAAGACCCTGTTCGGCGAGAAGTACGTCGCCCTCGTGCCGCCGAAGGGTTCGGAGGGACGTTCGATCCGGGCCGGCGACGTGATCTCCCGGGACAAGACCGCGGTCGGCATCGAGATCGAGAAGGTGCTGAACGACGCGCTGCCGCTGCTGCAGGCGGTCGACCCTGCTGATCTGAACGCCACCCTGAACGCCCTGGCGACCGCGCTGGAGGGCCGCGGCAGCGAGATCGCCGAGACCCTGACCCAGCTCGACGGCTACCTGAAGAAGCTGAACCCGAACGTGCCGAAGCTGATGGCGGCACTGACCAAGCTGACCCAGGTCTCGGACATCTACGGCGACGTGACCCCCGACCTGGTCCGGGCACTGCGCAACCTGACCATCACCGGCAACACCGTGGTGGAGAAGGAGCAGCAACTGCAGACGTTCTTCACCGACGTGACCACGCTGTCGACCACGGCGAACGGGTTCCTGAAGGAGAACGAGGACCGGGTGATCCGGCTCGGCGAGGTGAGCAGGCCGGTGCTGGACCTGCTGGAGCGGTACTCGCCGGAGTTCCCCTGCTTCCTCAAGGTGATGACGGACACCGCACCGATCCTGAGCGACACGTTCCGCGACGGGGCCCTGCACATCAACCTCGAGCTGATCACGAACCAGCCGACGCCGTACGAGTCGAACGAACTGCCGAAGTACGAGGACACGCGCGGCCCCACCTGTGTCGGCAAGAACTACAGCCACCCGGGAGCCAAGCCGGGCCCGTACACGCAGGACAACCCGGCGCCGTACATCACCGGTGAGGACGGCGTGATCGGGGACCACAACAAACAAGAGCGGTTCCCGCTGAACCTGACCCTGAACCGCTCGGCGCCCGGATTCGCGATGGACACCGGCGGCGTCGGGACCCCCGCGGAACAGAAGGTGATCGACTCCTTCGTCGGTCCCGCGATGGGCGTCCCGGCCGGCGACGTACCGGATCTGGCCACCCTGATGATCGGTCCGCTGACCCGTGGAGGGCAGGTGAACCTGAAATGAAGCTGCTGGACAGGAAGACCTCGTTCGACACCGTGCGGCTGGCGATCTTCGTGGTGGTCACCACCATCGCCACGGCTTTGCTGGCCGTCACGATCGGGAACATCAGCTTCAACGCGACCACGAAGTACCGGGCTGTGTTCACCGATGTGGTCGGGCTGAACAAGGGCGACGACATCCGGATCGCGGGGGTGCGGGTCGGCCAGGTCGACAAGATCGCGCTCTATCAAGACACGATGGCGATGGTGACGTTCTCGGTCGACGCCGACCAGGTACTCGACACCTCGACGCACGCGACCATGCGCTACCGGAACCTGGTCGGCAACCGCTACATCGCGCTGACTGAGGGCGTCGGCGGCGGCAGCCGGATGAAGAAGAACGATGTCATCGGCAAGGACCGCACCGCGCCGGCCCTCGATCTCTCGGTGCTGTTCAACGGGTTCAAGCCGCTGTTCACCGCGCTCACCCCGGCGGACGTGAACCAGTTCGCCTTCGAGGTGATCAAGGTGCTGCAGGGCGAGGGCGGCACGATCGAGAGCCTGCTGGCCCGGACCGCCTCGCTGACCACCACGCTGGCCGACGCGGACCAGGTGATCGGCGACCTGATCACCAACCTGACCTCGACGCTGCAGATCGTCTCGCAGCGGCAGGCGAACTTCTCCCAGTTGCTGGTGAACCTGCAGCGGTTCATCACCGGGCTGAGCCAGGACATCAACCCGATCCTCGGCTCGCTCGGCTCGATCAACTCGCTGAACACCAAGACCGCCGGGCTGCTGCAGCAGACCCGGGTGCCGCTGAAGGCGGATCTGGACCAGCTCCGCACGATCGCGTCCACGCTGGACGACACCCAGGCGATCTGGGTGAAGACGCTGCAGAAGATGCCGGACAAGCTGAACACGATGACCCGGACCGCGTCGTACGGGTCCTGGTTCAACTTCTTCCTCTGCGGCTTCGACGGCAACGTCACCCTGCCGCTCGGCACCCGGATCCCGGTCAGCTACGACAACAACTCGGCGAGGTGCGCCAAGTGAAGCCGTTCCGCGAGCAGAATCAGGTCACCATCGGCGTGGTCGGCCTGGTCGTGATCGGGTTGATCATGCTGGCCGCCTTCAAGGCGCAGGACCTGCCGCTGATCGGCGGCGGGGTGAAGTACTCCGCGCAGTTCTCCGAGGCCGGCGGGCTGAAGCCGAACGACGAGATCCGGGTCGCCGGGGTCCGCGTCGGCCAGGTCCGCAAGGTCGATCTCGAGGGCAGCCACGTGCGGGTCGACTTCGTCGTCGACAAGGGCGTGAAGCTCGGCGACAAGACCGGTGCCGAGATGAAGATCAAGACGCTGCTCGGGCAGAAGTACCTGAAACTGAACCCGGCCGGTGACGGGCACGCTCAAGGAGGGTTCGGAGATCCCGCTGGAGCGGACCATCTCGGCGTACGACGTGGTCGACGCGTTCAGCGGATCTCGCCAACACCACCGAGCGGATCGACACCGCCCAGCTGGCCAAGGCCCTGGACACGCTGTCGACGACCTTCAAGAACACCCCGGAGGAGGTCCAGGCCTCGCTGACGGGCTGTCCCGGCTGTCCCGGAACGTGGCCAAGCGCGACGAGGACCTGAAGAAACTGCTGCAGCACTCGGACGTCGTCACCAAGATCCTTGCCGACCGCAACCAGGAGCTGATCAAGCTGACTGAAGGACGGCAACACCGTGTTCCAGGCGGTGCAGGCCCGCCGGGCACTGATCCACCAGTTGCTGGTGTCGACGCAGAAGCTGTCCGCGCAGATCACCGCGCTGGTCCGGGAGAACCGCAAGGACCTGACGCCCGACGCTGCAGAAGGTGAACGCCGTCCTCGCGATCCTGCTGAAGAACCAGAACGACCTGGACGCCAGCATCCGCGGCCTGGCGCCGTACGTCCGGCGTCTTCACCAACACGCTCGGCACCGGCCCGTGGTTCGACACCTACGTGCAGAACCTGGTCCCGGTCCCGGAGATCCCGCTGCCGAAGGTCCCGATTCCTGGGCTGCCGCCGATCCTGGGAGGTGGCGGCTGATGAAGATCGCTTCGTTGTCCCGGCTGATCGCGATCGGGTCGTCCTGGTGATCCTCGCGGTCAGCGTGATCGCGCTCTGGCCGAACCCCGAGCGGGTCTCCGCGACGGCGTACTTCCCGCGCGCGGTGTCAGTGTCTACCCCGGCTCGGACGTACGGATCCTCGGCATCAAGGTCGGCGAGATCGAAAGTGTCACCGCCGGCCGGCCGGAGCGTCCGGGTCAAGTTCTGGTGGGAGGCCAAGCACAAGGTGCCGGCCAACGCGAAGGCGGTGATCGCGTCGCCGTCGATCGTGGCCGACCGGTACCTCCAGCTCACCCCGGCCTACTCCAAGGGCGACGTGATGGCCGACGGGGCCGAGATCCCGCTGACCGGACCGCCGTACCGCTGGAGCTGGACCAGATCTACCAGAGCCTGAACGACCTGTCCGTCGCGCTCGGCCCGAAGGGTGCGAACGACCAGGGCGCGCTGTCGCGGCTGCTGGACGTCTCGGCGGCGAACCTGAACGGCCAGGGCGCCAAGCTGAACCAGACCATCACCGACGTGTCGAAGCTGACCCAGACGCTGGCGGGCAACTCCGAGAGTCTGTTCGCCACGATCCGGCAGTTGCAGACGTTCGTCTCCGCGCTGGCCGCGAACGACCCGCTGGTCAGGCAGTTCAACACCAACTTCGCCGCCACCTCGACCACCCTGGCCGGTGAGCGCAAGGATCTGGCCGCGGCGTTGTCCACGCTGGCGACGGCGCTCGGCGAGGTCGCCGCGTTCGTCAAGGACAACCGCGGCGCTGCTGAAGACCACCATCTCCGGCGCCACCGACATCTCCCAGATCCTGGTCAAGGAGAAGGCCGCGCTGGCCGAGATCATCGACACCGCGCCGCTCGGCCTGGGCAACCTGGCCCGCGTCTACAACCCGCAGTTCGGGACCCTGGACCAGCGGATCAACCTGGCCCAGCTGGACGACCCGGCGACCTTCATCTGCTCGCTGCTGCTGCAGGCGAACCAGCCGATGTCCACCTGTTCGGCGCTGAAGCCCGTCCTCGACGCCCTGCCGAAGCTCCCGCTGCTGAGCCAGATCACCGGCGGCGCACCGGCTCCGGCGGCCCGGCCGGTACGCCGTGGGCTCCCGCCCCGGCGCCGAAGCTGCCGAGTCCCGACAACGTCGACCCGACCCTCGGTGGCCTGGTCCCGGGAGCCGCCCGATGAGGCGCCGTACCGAGGGTGTCGCCGGCGTGGTCGCGATGGCCACGCTGCTGACCGGGTGCGACTTCAGCGTGTACTCGTTGCCGTTGCCGGGTGGCGCCAAGATCAAGGGACCGTCGTACACGATCACCGTCGAGTTCGCCGACGTGCTGGACCTGGTGCCGAAGTCGTCGGTGAAGGTGGACGACGTCACCGTCGGCACGGTCGAGAAGGTCTGGCTCGAGGGTACGTCGCCAAGGTGCGGACTGAAGCTGCCGAAGAGCCTCGACCTGCCGGACAACGCCCGGGCGACGATCCGGCAGACCAGCCTGCTCGGCGAGAAGTTCGTCTCGCTGTCACCGCCGACCGGCGACGAGAAGCCGCGCGGCAAGCTGGACAACGGCGAGCTGATCCCGCTGTCGCGGACCACCAGCAACGTCGAGGTCGAGGAAGTCCTGTCCGCCCTCTCGCTGCTGCTGAACGGCGGCGGCGTGGCCCAGTTGCAGATCATCACCCAGGAGCTGAACAAGGCGCTGACCGGCAACGAGCCGGCCATCCGCAGCGTGCTGACCCAGCTGAACACCTTCGTCGGCACCCTGGACCAGAACAAGCAGCAGATCGTCACCGCGATCACCGCGGTGGACGCGCTGGCCAAGAAGCTGAACGCGCAGAAGGCGACCCTGGCGACCGCGATCGACTCGCTGCCGAAGTCGATCGCCACCCTGGACAAGCAGCGGGCCGCCCTGGTGAAGACGCTGCAGGCGCTGGCGACCCTGGGCAACACCGCGACCCGGGTGATCACCGCGTCGCAGAAGGACCTGGTGGCCAACCTGCAGTCGCTGTACCCGATGCTGACCAAGCTGGCCGAGGCCGGGGAGAACCTGCCGAAGTCGCTCGAGCTGCTGTTCACGTACCCGTTCCCGGACGGCGCCGCCAAGGCCGTCGCAGGGTGACTTCACCAACCTGGGCATCACCCTCGACGTGAACACCCAGAAGGCGCTGAAGGGCCTGCTCGGGCTGAACCTGCCGACGCGCCGGCCTGACGGCTGCCGACCGCCGAGGTCAGCCTCCCGCTGCACAACCCGACCGAGCTCCCGACCGCCGGCCTCGCCGGCGCTGCCGGTGCCGACCGGCGCGGCACGACGACCTGCATCACGCTGCTCGGCCTGCCGGTCTGTACGCCGAAGCTGAACCGGTCCGGGTTCGACCCGGAACTGGCCAAGGTCCTGATGCCGGGGGTGGCCAAGTGATCAGCAGGACGGTCCGGATCCAGCTGATGGTGTTCCTGCTGATCACCGTCGTCGGCGTCGCCTACGTCGGCGGCAAGTACGCCCAGGTCGACCAGTTGCTCTTCGACGACGACTACACGGTCAGCGCCAGCTTCGCCGAGTCCGGCGGCATCTTCACCGGCGCCGAGGTGACGTACCGCGGCCAGCCGGTCGGCCGGGTCGGCAAGCTCAAGCTGCTGTCCGACGGCGTCGAGGTCGAACCTCGACATCGACAAGAAGCACGAAGATCCCGAACGACCTGCTCGCGGTGGTCGCGAACCGGTCCGCGATCGGCGAGCAGTACGTCGACCTGCAGCCGCGCCGCGACGGCGGTCCGTACCTGCAGGACCACTCGAAGATCGCCCGGCAGGACACCGCGATCCCGATCGACACCACCGAGCTGCTGCTGAACCTGGACCAGCTGGTGAACTCGGTCGACAAGAACGAGCCTGCAGACCACCGTCAAGGAGCTCGGCGACGCGCTGCGCGGCCGGGGCACCGACCTGCAGAAGATCATCGACAGCTCCGGCACGCTGATCGACGACGCGGACGCGAACATCCTGCAGACGATCAAGCTGATCAACGACGGCGACACCGTGCTCGCCACCCAGGTGGCCAGCGGCGACGCGATCAAGACCTGGGCGAAGAACCTCGCGCTGCTGTCCGACACCCTGGTCAGCTCGGACGCGAACCTGCGTCCGTGATCGACAACGGCTCGGCCGCCTCCGAGCAGGTGACCGGCCTGATCCAGGACAACCGTGCGGACATCGCGGTGCTGCTCGGTAACCTGCTGACGGTGAGCGAGATGACCGCGGTCCGGCTGGACGCCGTCGAGCAGCTGCTGGTGGTGTACCCGGCGGTGTCGATGGGCGGGTACGTCGTACCGGCGAAGGACCCGGGGACCGGGCACTACGACGCGCACTTCGGCCTGGTGCTCGGGCTTCAGCCCGCCCGCCTGCCGGGCCGGGTACAACGGCACCGACAAGCGGGTCCCGCAGGACACCACGAACAAGGCCGCCAACACCAAGGCCGGCTGTACCGCGAGCCCGTCGACCGGGCATCAACGTCCGCGGCGCGCAGAACAAGCCGACCCCGTCGTCCCGCGAGGACGCTGAACCGGATCGGGTACGGCGTCGGGTACGACCCGGCCACGGGCGCCGCCGGTGGCTCCGGCGGCATGCCGGAGCTCGTGCTCGGCTCGACCGGCGGCCAGGAGGACCTGCTCGGCAGCGGACTCCTGGAAAGCCCTCATCCTCGGACCGGTGACCGCCAAGTGACTTCCAACCGTCCCGGCGGGGCCCGGTGATCCTGGCGTGGGCGCTCAGCGTGCTGCTCGTGGTCGCGCTGGCCGGCGCGACCGTCGTCGGTGATCGCGCTGCGCCGGCAGGACGAGCGGACGACGCCGAGCGGGACGGTGCGATGAAGGCGGCCCGGCAGTTGGCGCTCGACTTCACGACGTACGACTACAAGACCTGGGACGCCGACGCGAAGCGGGTGCTGGACGACTCCACCGGGCAGTTCAAGGAGGAGTTCCCGGCCGGCGTCGAACGCGGTCAAGACCGAGGTGGTGACGAACAAGGCGACCTCCAAAGGCGACGTGAAGGAGGCCGCGGTGGTCTCGAACGACAAGGACTCGGCCCAGGTGCTGGTGATCGTGAACGCCGTGGTGACGAACACCGCCGCGGCCGACCGGCGTCGAGCGGCGCTACCGGATCAAGCTGGACATGGTCCGGGAGAAGGACCGCTGGCTGACCGCCGACCTCCAGGTGGTGGGCTGATGCCGGACCGCTCCCGCAACCGCCCGCCGCCATCGCCGGCCAGCGCCGTACCGCGGCTACGACGCCGACGCGACCCGAGGACGACGCTCGACGAGGTGACAGACGGAGACGACTGCCGGAGACGACCCCGGAAGCCCTCACGCGGACGCTCGACGAGCCCACCGAGGATGTGATCCCAGCCACAGCGGCGAGCACTCGAGGCTCCGCCGAGGATGTCCGCCGAGACTCCGGCTGGTTACGGAGGCGTGACGCGACAGCGTGCGTCCGCTAGGGCCCGGGCTGACCGTGCGTGCTCGCGGTCGTCCTGGCGGTCTCTGGTGCTGATCCTGGTCGCCGGCGGTGCTCGGGGTCAAGGCGCTGGCAGGGCAGGCAGGCCGAGGACGCCCGCGACCAGGCGGCCGCGGCGGGCCGGAAGGCGGCCGAGACCGCGCTCAGCTACGACTACCGCGACGCTGGACAAGAGCTTCGCCGCCGCCCGGGCGACGATGACGCCGGAGTTCGCCGGCCAAGTTCGACGAGACCGCCAAGGTGGCCGGCGAGCTGGCCACCAAGACCAAGGCGACGGTCCGGCCGAGGTCCGCGAGGTCGGCGTCCGGGACGGCGACGCCGACCGGGTCACGCTGATCATCTTCGTGAACCAGACCACCACCAGCACGATCACGCAGGGTAAGCCCCGGGTCGATCTGAACCGGACGAGGTTCACGATGGTCCGAAACGGAGATCAATGGCTGGTCCAGGAGATCGCCGGACTGTAGTCTCTTTGTGACTCCGCAAGCAGGACGACCGGGCGGCTCGCGGGTGATCTACCCGCTGGAGACCCCGGGTCGGTCCTTGACGGAGAGGGTGGTCCGACGGCATAGTGTTGGACCCCATTGGACAGGCTTGCCCTGATCGGGTAACCTATTGCTTTGCGCTGCCTTTACCTCCACCCTGGCTCGGGTCACAGACTTGACTAGGGCGGTTCGGCGTGCGCTCCCAGCACCGAAGTGATTTCTGCGAGCCCGTGGAAGGACGCCCCTTGGTCGCCTCGCGCAACCCCCAGTCCGACAGCATTACCGACGTTTCCGGCTCCCCGCCGCATCTCCTTCGCAAAGATCTCCGAACCTCTCGAGGTTCCGGATCTGCTTGCGCTGCAGGTGGACAGTTTCGACTGGCTGGTCGGGAACGAAACCTGGCAGGCCCGGGTGGCCGCCGCCGAGGCGGAGGGACGGACCGATCTGTCCTCCCCGTCCGGCCTGGAGGAGATCTTCGAGGAGATCTCCCCGATCGAGGACTTCAGCGGCACCATGTCGCTGTCGTTCCGCGACCACCGCTTCGAGCCCCCGAAGAACACGGTCGACGAGTGCAAGGAGCGTGACGTCACCTACTCGGCGCCGCTGTTCGTCACCGCCGAGTTCATGAACAACGAGACCGGTGAGATCAAGAGCCAGACCGTCTTCATGGGTGACTTCCCGCTGATGACGCGCAAGGGCACCTTCGTCATCAACGGCACCGAGCGTGTCGTCGTGTCCCAGCTGGTCCGCTCGCCCGGCGTGTACTTCGAGCGCACGCCGGACAAGACGTCGGACAAGGACATCTTCACCGCCAAGATCATCCCGTCGCGCGGCGCGTGGCTGGAGTTCGAGGTCGACAAGCGCGACATGGTCGGCGTGCGGCTGGACCGCAAGCGCAAGCAGAACGTCACCGTGCTGCTCAAGGCGCTCGGCTGGACCGACGCGCAGATCCTCGAGGAGTTCGGCGAGTACGAGTCGATCCGCCTCACCCTGGAGAAGGACCACACCTCCGGGCAGGACGACGCGCTGCTGGACATCTACCGCAAGCTGCGGCCGGGCGAGCCGCCGACGCGCGAGGCCGCGCAGGCGCTGCTGGACAACTACTACTTCAACGGCAAGCGCTACGACCTGGCCAAGGTCGGCCGCTACAAGATCAACAAGAAGCTCGGCCGGGACGAGGCGCACGACACCGCGGTGCTGACGATCGACGACATCGTCGCCACGATCAAGTACCTGGTGGCCCTGCACGAGGGCAAGACCGAGCTGGACGCGCCGCAGCGGCGAGATCGTCGTCGAAGAGGACGACATCGACCACTTCGGCAACCGCCGGCTGCGCACCGTCGGCGAGCTGATCCAGAACCAGCTCCGCACCGGCCTGGCCCGGATGGAGCGCGTGGTCCGGGAGCGGATGACGACCCAGGACGTCGAGGCGATCACGCCGCAGACCCTGATCAACATCCGTCCGGTGGTGGCGGCGCTGAAGGAGTTCTTCGGCACCTCCCAGCTGTCCCAGTTCATGGACCAGACCAACCCGATCGCGGGTCTGACCCACAAGCGCCGCCTGTCGGCCCTTGGCCCGGGTGGTCTGAGCCGCGAGCGGGCCGGCTTCGAGGTTCGCGACGTGCACCCGTCCCACTACGGCCGGATGTGCCCGATCGAGACCCCGGAAGGCCCGAACATCGGTCTGATCGGCTCGCTCGCGACGTACGGCCGGGTGAACCCGTTCGGCTTCGTCGAGACGCCGTACCGCAAGGTCGTCGACGGCCAGGTCACCGACCAGGTGGACTACCTGACCGCGGACGAGGAGGACCGGTTCGTCATCGCGCAGGCCAACGCCGCGCTGACCGACGACGACCGGTTCGCCGAGGACCGCGTGCTGGTTCGCCGGCGCCACGGTGAGGTCGAGCTCGTGCTGGTCGAGGACGTGGACTACATGGACGTCTCGCCGCGCCAGATGGTGTCGGTCGCGACCGCGATGATCCCGTTCCTCGAGCACGACGACGCCAACCGCGCGCTGATGGGCTCCAACATGCAGCGCCAGGCCGTTCCGCTGATCACCGCGGACGCGCCGCTGGTCGGCACCGGCATGGAGTTCCGCGGTGCGGTCGACGCCGGTGACGTGCTGGTGGCCGACAAGGCGGGTGTGATCAAGGAGGTCTCGGCCGACCTGATCGAGGTCGCCGCCGACGACGGCACGTACCAGACCTACCGGCTGGCGAAGTTCCGCCGCTCGAACCAGGGCACCTGCATCAACCAGCGTCCGCTGGTCGACGCCGGGCAGCGGGTCGAGATCGGCTCGCCGCTGGCCGACGGTCCGTGCACCGACGAGGGCGAGATGGCCCTCGGCCGGAACCTGCTGGTGGCGTTCATGCCGTGGGAGGGTCACAACTACGAGGACGCGATCATCCTCAGCCAGCGCGTCGTGCAGCAGGACCTGCTGACCTCGATCCACATCGAGGAGCACGAGGTCGACGCCCGCGACACCAAGCTGGGCCCGGAGGAGATCACCCGGGACATCCCGAACGTCTCCGACGAGATGCTGGCCGACCTGGACGAGCGCGGCATCATCCGGATCGGCGCCGAGGTCACCACCGGTGACATCCTGGTCGGCAAGGTCACGCCCAAGGGTGAGACCGAGCTGACCCCGGAGGAGCGGCTGCTCCGCGCGATCTTCGGTGAGAAGGCGCGGGAGGTCCGCGACACCTCGCTGAAGGTGCCGCACGGCGAGAAGGGCACCGTCATCGGTGTCCGCGTCTTCGACCGCGACAACGGCGACGAACTGCCGCCGGGCGTGAACCAGCTGGTCCGCGTGTACGTCGCGCAGAAGCGCAAGATCTCCGTCGGCGACAAGCTCGCCGGACGCCACGGCAACAAGGGCGTCATCTCGAAGATCCTGCCGGTCGAGGACATGCCGTTCATCGAGGACGGCACCCAGGTCGACATCATCCTGAACCCGCTGGGCGTGCCCGGCCGGATGAACGTCGGTCAGGTGCTCGAGACCCACCTCGGCTGGGTCGCCAGCCGCGGCTGGGAGATCGACCCGGAGAACACCGAGGAGTGGGCCCAGCGGCTGATCAAGATCGGCGCCGGCGACGCCGCTCCGTTCACGAACGTCGCCACCCCGGTCTTCGACGGCGCCAAGGAGGAGGAGGTCACCGGCCTGCTCGGCTCCACGCTGCCGAACCGCGACGGCGACCGGATGGTCGACAGCACCGGCAAGGCCCGGCTGTTCGACGGCCGCTCGGGTGAGCCGTTCCCGCAGCCGGTCGGCGTCGGCTACATGTACATGCTGAAGCTGCACCACCTGGTGGACGACAAGATCCACGCCCGCTCGACCGGTCCGTACTCGATGATCACGCAGCAGCCGCTGGGTGGTAAGGCGCAGTTCGGTGGTCAGCGGTTCGGCGAGATGGAGGTGTGGGCCCTGGAGGCCTACGGTGCCGCCTTCGCGCTGCAGGAGCTGCTGACGATCAAGTCGGACGACGTGGTCGGTCGCGTCAAGGTGTACGAAGCGATCGTCAAGGGCGAGAACATCCCGGAGCCGGGTATCCCGGAGTCCTTCAAGGTTCTGGTCAAGGAAATGCAGTCCCTGTGTCTGAACGTCGAAGTGCTCTCGTCCGACGGAAGCCGGGTCGAGATGCGCGACAGCGAAGAGGACGTCTTCCGCGCAGCGGAGGAACTGGGCATCGACCTGTCCCGGCGTGAGCCGAACAGCGTCGAGGAGGTCTGAGCGGGTTGCCGCTTGAGATCAACAACCAACTCACTCAGACCATCTTTACAATCGGGAGATAACACATCGTGCTCGACGTGAACTTCTTCGACGAGCTTCGGATCGGCCTGGCGACCGCGGATGAGATCCGCCAGTGGTCGCACGGCGAGGTCAAGAAGCCCGAGACGATCAACTACCGGACGCTCAAGCCCGAGCGTGACGGTCTGTTCTGCGAGAAGATCTTCGGTCCCACCCGGGACTGGGAGTGCTACTGCGGTAAGTACAAGCGCGTTCGCTTCAAGGGCATCATCTGCGAGCGGTGTGGCGTCGAGGTCACCCGCTCCAAGGTGCGCCGTGAGCGGATGGGCCACATCGAGCTGGCCGCGCCGGTCACCCACATCTGGTACTTCAAGGGTGTCCCGTCGCGGCTCGGCTACCTGCTCGACCTCGCCCCGAAGGACCTCGAGAAGGTCATCTACTTCGCGGCGTACATGATCACCGACGTCGACGACGAGGCGCGGCACCGCGACCTGTCGTCGCTGGAGGGCCGGACCGATGTCGAGCGCAAGCAGCTCGAGGGCCGGCGCGACAACGACATCGAGACGCGGATGAAGAAGCTCGAGGAGGACCTGGCGCAGCTCGAGGCCGAGGGCGCCAAGGCCGACGTCCGCCGCAAGGTGAAGGAAGGCGCCGAGCGTGAGGTCAAGCAGCTGCGCGACCGTGCGCAGCGCGAGATCGACCGCCTCGACGAGGTCTGGAGCCGGTTCAAGAACCTCAAGGTCCAGGACCTGGAGGGCGACGAGATCCTGTACCGCGCCATGAAGGAGCGGTTCGGCAAGTACTTCGAGGGCGCGATGGGTGCCGCCGCGATCCAGCGGCGGCTGGAGACCTTCGACCTGAAGGCCGAGGCGGACAGCCTGCGCGAGACGATCAAGACCGGCAAGGGCCAGCGCAAGACCCGCGCCCTGAAGCGGCTCAAGGTCGTCACCGCGTTCCTGGCCACCAACAACAGCCCGATGGGCATGGTGCTCGACTGCGTCCCGGTGATCCCGCCGGACCTGCGGCCGATGGTCCAGCTCGACGGTGGCCGGTTCGCCACCTCCGACCTGAACGACCTGTACCGCCGGGTGATCAACCGGAACAACCGGCTCAAGCGGCTGCTCGACCTGGGCGCGCCGGAGATCATCGTCAACAACGAGAAGCGGATGCTGCAGGAGGCCGTCGACGCGCTGTTCGACAACGGCCGCCGTGGGCGTCCGGTCACCGGCCCGGGCAACCGGCCGCTGAAGTCGCTGTCCGACATGCTCAAGGGCAAGCAGGGTCGTTTCCGTCAGAACCTGCTGGGCAAGCGCGTCGACTACTCCGGCCGTTCGGTCATCGTGGTCGGCCCGCAGCTGAAGCTGCACCAGTGCGGTCTGCCGAAGGCGATGGCGCTGGAGCTGTTCAAGCCGTTCGTGATGAAGCGGCTGGTCGACCTCAACCACGCGCAGAACATCAAGTCCGCCAAGCGGATGGTCGAGCGTCAGCGCGCCCAGGTCTGGGACGTGCTGGAAGAGGTCATCACCGAGCACCCGGTGCTGCTCAACCGTGCACCTACCCTGCACCGGCTGGGTATCCAGGCGTTCGAGCCGCAGCTGATCGAGGGCAAGGCGATCCAGATCCACCCGCTCGTCTGCTCCGCGTTCAACGCGGACTTCGACGGTGACCAGATGGCGGTGCACCTGCCGCTGTCGGCCGAGGCGCAGGCCGAGGCCCGGATCCTGATGCTGTCGACGAACAACATCCTGAAGCCGGCCGACGGCCGTCCGGTCACGATGCCGACGCAGGACATGATCATCGGCATCTACTTCCTGACCATGCTGAAGGACGGCGCCCTGGGCGAGGGCCGGGCGTTCAGCTCGGTGGCCGAGGCGCTGATGGCGTTCGACCGCAACGAGCTGTCGCTGCAGGCGAAGATCACGCTGCGTCTGGACGAGGCCGGCGTACCGGCGGGCTGCGACCGAGCGGCCGAACGGCGGCTTCTCGCTGGAGACCACGCTGGGCCGCGCGCTGTTCAACGAGGCGCTGCCGGCGGACTACACCTTCGTCGACGTCGAGGTCGGCAAGAAGCAGCTGGGCGCGATCGTCAACGATCTGGCCGAGCGCTACTCCAAGGTCCAGGTGGCCAACTGCCTGGACGCGCTGAAGGACCTCGGTTTCCGCTGGGCCACCCGCTCGGGTGTCACGGTGTCGATCGACGACTTCAGCACGCCGCCGAGCAAGCCGGAGATCATGGCTCGCTACGAGTCGCAGGCCGAGAAGGTCCAGAAGCAGTTCGAGCGGGGTCTGATCACCTCGTCCGAGCGGCGGCAGGAGCTGATCGAGATCTGGACCGGCGCCAACGCCGAGGTCGGCAAGGCGATGGAGGAGAACTTCGAGAAGACCAACCCGATCTGGATGATGGTCCACTCCGGTGCGCGAGGCAACATGATGCAGATCCGGCAGATCGCCGGTATGCGTGGTCTGGTCGCCAACCCGAAGGGCGAGATCATCGCCCGGCCGATCAAGTCCAACTTCCGCGAGGGTCTGTCGGTGGTCGAGTACTTCATCGCCACCCACGGTGCCCGGAAGGGTCTGGCCGACACCGCGCTGCGGACCGCCGACTCGGGGTACCTGACCCGTCGTCTGGTGGACGTCTCGCAGGACGTGATCATCCGCGAGGAGGACTGCGGTACCGAGCGGGGCCTGCCGAAGAAGATCGGCGAGCCGGACCCGGACGGCAAGGTCGTGCACGCCGAGAACGTCGAGACCAGCGCCTACGCACGCACGCTGGCCACCGACGTCGTCCGACGCCGAGGGCAACGTGCGTCCTGACGGCCGGCAGCGACCTGGGCGACGTGTCCATCGCCGCGCTGGTGGCCGCCGGGATCGAGGAGGTCAAGGTCCGCTCCGTGCTGACCTGTGACGCCAAGACCGGTACCTGCGCGAAGTGCTACGGCCGTTCGCTGGCGACCGGCAAGCCGGTCGACATCGGTGAGGCGGTCGGCATCATCGCGGCCCAGTCCATCGGTGAGCCGGGTACGCAGCTGACGATGCGTACCTTCCACACCGGTGGTGTCGCGGGTGATGACATCACCCACGGTCTGCCGCGTGTGGTCGAGCTCTTCGAGGCCCGTCAGCCCAAGGGCAAGGCGCCGATCGCCGAGGCCGCGGGCCGGATCGCGATCGAGGACACCGACAAGACCCGGAAGCTGGTGCTCACCCCGGACGACGGTTCCGAGGAGGTCGCCTACCCGGTGTCGAAGCGTGGCCGCCTGCTGATCGAGGAGGGTCAGCACGTCGAGGTCGGCCAGCAGCTGACGCAGGGTACGCCGGACCCGCAGGAGGTTCTGCGGATCCTGGGCGTCCGCAAGGCGCAGGAGCACCTGGTGGACGAGGTCCAGGAGGTGTACCGGTCGCAGGGTGTGGCCATCCACGACAAGCACATCGAGATCATCGTCCGGCAGATGCTGCGCCGGGTCACGGTGATCGAGTCCGGCGACGCCGAACCTGCTGCCGGGTGAGCTGGCGGACCGCCTGATGTTCGAGGCGGAGAACCGTCGGGTCGTGGCCGAGGGCGGTACGCCGGCCTCGGGTCGTCCGGTGCTGATGGGTATCACCAAGGCGTCGCTCGCGACCGAGTCGTGGCTGTCGGCCGCCTCCTTCCAGGAGACGACCCGCGTCCTCACCGAGGCCGCGATCCACGGCAAGTCCGACTCGCTGGTCGGTCTGAAGGAGAACGTCATCATCGGAAAGCTGATCCCGGCGGGTACCGGCATGGACCGGTACCGCAACATCCGGGTGGAGCCCACCGAGGAGGCGAAGGCCGCGATGTACTCGATGGTCGGCTACGAGTCGTACGACTACGACTTCGGCCCGTCCACCGGTCAGTCGGTCCCGCTCGACGACTTCGACCTCGGTTCCTACCAGAACTGAGCCGAGTCACTCCGCCGAGGGCGGCACTCCCACCCGGGGGTGCCGCCCTCGCGGCATCTCTCGCCACGGGCTGGTACGCCGGTCGTGTCGGAAGAGCACGTCGGGGCGCGCGGCTGAAGTTGTCCGGCGGGATGCGCCAAGATGGGTCCATGTCGAATCTCCCGGCCTATCTGCGGCCTTTCGTCCTCGGTGTTCTGGACGGGCCCGACGTAGCGGGTGGACCGGGTCGGGGAGATCGACTTCTACCGGCCGGCCGGCACCGCCCGGACCGGGCGCGATTCTGTTCGTGCACGGGGGTCCTGGGCCCGCCGACCTCGAGGTGCTGCCTCGGGACTGGCCGGTCTTCCGGGGCTACGCGACCGCTACCGCCAGGCGCGGCCTGGTGGCCGCTGTCGTCGACCACAGCCTGATCCGCGGCCTCGACCACCTGGTCACCGCCGCGGACGAGGTGGAGGCCGCGGTCGGCGTCCTGCGTTCCGATCCGCGCGTCGACCCCGATCGGGTCGGCCTGTGGTTCTTCTCCGGCGCCGGCCTGCTGGCGGGGGAGTGGCTGGACAGCCGCCCCGACTGGCTGCGCTTCGTCGCCCTGTCCTATCCCCTGCTCGCCACCCCGCCCGGTGTCGACGAACTGGTATCCGCCGCCGAAGTGATCGGCAAACACAAGGATCTGCCGGTGCTGCTGACCAGAGTCGGGCTCGAGCGCGAGGAACTCGCCGGCCCGGTCGCGGAGTTCGTCTCCGCCGGTGGCAGCCGCGCTGGACATCATCGACGTACCGAAAGGGCACCACGGGTTCGACATGCTCGACCACACCGAAGAATCACGCGCCGCCGTCACCAAGGCCCTGGACTGGGCGATCGCCCACCTGGGCGAGGAGCCCGGCGGCGAGGAGAAGTTGCTCGTCCCACCGCCGGCCAAGAAGACCACCGCCCGCCGCCGTACGACGCCCGCCGCCAAGCCGGCCGCGACCGTGAAGGAAGCCCCGGCAACTGCTGAACCTGCCGGTCGGCAGGCGCCTCCGCCTCCTGCCCCTGCCGCGATGCCTGCCCCTGCCGCACGCCTGCCCCTGCGGCTGCCGGCCGCGACCATGGCGCCGCTTGCCGATCTGGGAGCGGCTACGGTCGCCGCTGTCACGGCGGATACCTACGCTGCGCGCGTCGTCGCGCGCGAGCACTCCGCCTACGCCGCCCACGACCTGGAGGGGTTCCTGGCGATGTACTCGCCGACCGCGCGGATCCGGCTCGCGGACGGCACCGAGTTGAAGGGCCGCCGGTTCCTGCGCGAGCACTACAGCCCGCGGTTCGAGGCCGGCCGCTGCAAGACCGAGGTGGTGCAGAAGCTGATGCTCGGCGACTGGGTGGTCGAGCACGTGCTGGCCTACGACACCGGCGAGCCGACCGCGCAGCTCGCGCTCTACCGCGTCACCGACGGGCTGATCGTCGAAGTCGAGTTTCGTGCCTGAACCGATCGACCATCTGGCCGAGTTCGAGCGGACGGCCGCGGAGCTCGCGGCCGTCTTCGACCGGGTCGACCCGGCCGCGGAAGTGCCGCACTGCCCGGGCTGGACGCTGGCCGACCTGGCCCTGCACATCGGCACGGGGCAGCGCTGGGCGGCATCGATCGTGCTCAGCGGCCTCTTCCAGAAGCGTCCGGAGGTACTGCGTACGACGATCTCCTGGGCCGACTGGTATGCCGGTACGACCGCCGCGCTGGCCGCCGCGGTCCGGGCCGTCGATCCGGACGAACCGTGCTGGAACTTCGCGCCGGTCGATCAGCGCGCTGGATTCTGGTCCCGCCGGCGCATGCATGAGACGGTCATCCATCTCGTGGACGCCGTACAGGCCGAGGCCGCACCGGACCAGCGATCCGCCAGTGGTCTTGCCGTCGTACCTGCTGCGATCGCGGCCGACGGGGTGGACGAGGTGTTCGGGGTGTTCCTGCCCCGGATGCTGGCTCGCGGGACCGAGCCGGCGGTCACCCGGCAGGTCGGCGTACGGGCGACCGACACCGGCGACGAGTGGACGCTGACGCCTGTGCCAGAAGGGGATCGGCCGCACCTGGAGCCGGCAAGGCCGCCGGCGACGCGGTCATCTCGGGCACTGCGGCCGAGCTCGATCTGTGCCTCTGGAAGCGGTTGCCCGCGGACGTCCTGCGGATCGACGGAGACCGCTCCGTGGCAGCCGCTTTCCTGGCTGGTAAGGTCACTCCGTAGACCCTGTAGACTGGACTAGCGGATAGGCCTCAGCGCCGCTCGGTTACTCATTTTGACCGTGCTTGAGGCAGCCGCTAGTCTTAACGATCGTGCCCGGGTCATCCTGGGCCGTCATGCGTGCCCCTCGTCGAACCGGGTCTGCGCGCGTGGCACGGGACTTCTGCCGACAGTCAGGAAGATTACGGCTCCGGTACGCCCGTGCCCACGCGACACACCCGACCGCGGGGGTCAGGTGCACAGCAGACCGAAGCCGGACGACAGAAAGAGACCTACGCGGTGCCCACCATCCAGCAGCTGGTCCGCAAGGGCCGCCAGGACAAGGTGTCCAAGAACAAGACGCCGGCCCTGAAGGGTTCCCCTCAGCGTCGCGGTGTGTGCACGCGCGTCTACACGACCACGCCGAAGAAGCCGAACTCGGCCCTTCGCAAGGTCGCGCGTGTCCGCCTGACCAGCGGCATCGAGGTCACCGCGTACATCCCCGGCGTCGGCCACAACCTGCAGGAGCACTCGATCGTGCTCGTGCGTGGCGGTCGCGTGAAGGACCTGCCCGGTGTCCGGTACAAGATCATCCGCGGTTCGCTCGACACCCAGGGTGTGAAGAACCGCAAGCAGGCTCGCAGCCGGTACGGCGCGAAGAAGGAGAAGAGCTAATGCCGCGCAAGGGCCCCGCCCCGAAGCGCCCGGTCATCATCGACCCGGTCTACAGTTCGCCGCTCGTCACCCAGCTGATCTCGCAAGATCCTGGTCGACGGCAAGAAGCAGATCGCGCAGAGCATCGTCTACACCGCGCTCGAGGGCACCCGCACGAAGACCGGCACCGACCCGGTGATCACGCTGAAGCGTGCGCTGGACAACGTGAAGCCGAGCATCGAGGTGAAGAGCCGCCGCGTCGGTGGCGCCACCTACCAGGTGCCGATCGAGGTCAAGCCCGGCCGCTCGACCACGCTGGCCCTGCGCTGGCTCACGTCGTACTCCCGCGCCCGTCGCGAGAAGACCATGTCCGAGCGGCTGATGAACGAGATCCTGGATGCCTCCAACGGTCTGGGAGCCTCGGTCAAGCGTCGCGAGGACACGCACAAGATGGCCGAAGCCAACAAGGCTTTCGCCCACTACCGCTGGTGATCCGGGGTCCGATCCGGACCCCAGTGCTCACCCCTTTGACGCACGTACAGAAGCGAGAGGTAGACCACCGAGGTGGCCGTACAAATCACCACCGACCTGAGCAAGGTCCGCAACATCGGCATCATGGCCCACATCGACGCCGGCAAGACGACGACGACCGAGCGGATCCTCTTCTACACCGGTATCACCTACAAGATCGGTGAGGTCCACGACGGCGCCGCCACGATGGACTGGATGGAGCAGGAGCAGGAGCGCGGCATCACCATCACGTCCGCCGCGACGACCTGCACCTGGAAAGACCACACCATCAACATCATCGACACCCCGGGCCACGTCGACTTCACCGTCGAGGTGGAGCGCTCGCTGCGCGTCCTCGACGGTGCCGTCGCGGTGTTCGACGGTGTCGCCGGCGTCGAGCCGCAGTCCGAGACCGTGTGGCGTCAGGCGGACCGGTACGGCGTCCCGCGGATCTGCTTCGTGAACAAGCTGGACCGGACCGGCGCGGAGTTCATGCGCTGCGTCGACATGATCGTCGACCGGCTGGCCGCGGTGCCGCTGGTGCTGCAGCTGCCGATCGGGGCCGAGGCCGACTTCATCGGCGTCGTCGACCTGGTCGGGATGCGTGCGCTGACCTGGCGTGGCGAGACCACGATGGGTGAGGACTACACCGTCGAGGAGATCCCGGCCACCCACACCGAGATCGCCGCCGAGTGGCGCGACAAGCTGATCGAGACGCTGGCCGAGGCCGACGACGAGATCATGGAGATGTACCTGGAGGGCGACGAGCCCACCCAGGAGCAGATCGTCGCGGGCATCCGGCGGGCGACCATCGCCAGCAAGCTGACCCCGGTGCTGACCGGTACGGCGTTCAAGAACAAGGGCGTCCAGCCCCTGCTCGACGCGATCAACGCCTACCTGCCGAGCCCGCTCGACGTGCCCGGCCATCGAGGGCCACGACGTCAAGGACCCCGAGATGGTCGTGCATCCGCAAGCCGGACGACAGCGAGCCGTTCTCGGCGCTGGCGTTCAAGATCGCGGCCGACCCGCACCTGGGCAAGCTGACCTTCATCCGGGTCTACTCGGGCAAGCTCGAGACCGGCACCCAGGTGCTGAACCCGACCAAGGGGCGCAAGGAGCGGATCGGCAAGATCTACCGGATGCACGCGAACAAGCGTGAGGAGATCGCGTCGGTCGGCGCCGGCCACATCGTCGCCGTGATGGGTCTGAAGGACACCACCACCGGTGAGACGCTGTGCGACCCGGCGAAGCCGGTCGTGCTGGAGTCGATGCAGTTCCCGGCCCCGGTCATCTCGGTCGCCATCGAGCCCAAGTCGAAGGGCGACCAGGAGAAGCTGGGCGTCGCGATCCAGCGGCTCGCCGAGGAGGACCCGACCTTCCAGGTCCGGACCGACGAGGACACCGGCCAGACCATCATCGCCGGGATGGGCGAGCTGCACCTCGAGATGCTGGTCGACCGGATGAAGCGCGAGTTCCGCGTCGAGGCCAACGTCGGCAAGCCGCAGGTCGCCTACCGCGAGACGATCAAGAAGAAGGTCGAGAAGGTCGACTACACGCACAAGAAGCAGACCGGTGGTTCGGGTCAGTTCGCGCGCGTGATCATCGACATCGAGCCGACCAGCGTCGAGGCCGGTGGTGAGGGCGGGTACGAGTTCGTCAACGCCGTCACCGGTGGCCGCATCCCCCGGGAGTACATCCCGTCGGTGGACGAGGGCGCCCAGGAGGCGATGGAGTTCGGCGTACTGGCCGGCTACCCGATGGTGGACGTCAAGGTGACGCTGCGAGACGGCGCCTACCACGACGTCGACTCGTCCGAGCTCGCCTTCAAGATCGCCGGTTCGATGGCCTTCAAGGATGCCGCCCGCCGGGCGACTCCGGTCATCCTCGAGCCGATGTTCGCGGTCGAGGTCATCACGCCCGAGGACTACATGGGTGAAGTGATCGGCGACCTCAACTCACGCCGTGGCCAGATCCAGTCGATGGACGAAGGCCCCGGTGGCAGCCGGGCCATCAAGGCCCTGGTGCCGTTGTCCGAGATGTTCGGGTATGTCGGTGACCTGCGGTCGAAGACCCAGGGTCGCGCGTCGTACTCGATGCAGTTCGATTCCTACGCCGAGGTTCCGAAGAACGTGGCGGAAGAGATCATCAAGAAGGCCCGGGGCGAGTAGTCTCTCGCTCCGGACCAACCAACCCACAGCGCGTCGGCGTACGGCGTAGTCAACATTTTCCAGGAGGGCCCCAGTGGCGAAGGCGAAGTTCGAGCGGACTAAGCCGCACGTCAACATCGGCACCATCGGTCACATCGACCACGGTAAGACCACTCTTACCGCGGCGATCACCAAGGTGCTGCACGACAAGTACCCGACCCTCAACGAGGCATCGGCCTTCGATCAGATCGACAAGGCGCCGGAAGAGCGTCAGCGCGGTATCACCATCTCGATCGCGCACGTCGAGTACCAGACCGAGGCCCGGCACTACGCCCACGTCGACTGCCCGGGTCACGCGGACTACATCAAGAACATGATCACCGGCGCGGCCCAGATGGACGGTGCGATCCTGGTCGTCGCCGCCACCGACGGCCCGATGCCGCAGACGCGTGAGCACGTGCTGCTCGCCCGCCAGGTCGGCGTGCCGGCCATGGTCGTGGCGCTGAACAAGTGCGACATGGTCGACGACGAGGAGATCCTGGAGCTCGTCGAGCTCGAGGTCCGCGAGCTGCTCTCGCGAGCAGGAGTTCGACGGCGACAACGCCCCGGTCATCAAGGTCGCGGCGCACCCGGCTCTGCAGGGTGACGCCAAGTGGGGCGAGTCGATCATCGAGCTGATGGACGCGGTCGACGCCTACATCCCGCAGCCGGTCCGCGAGATCGACAAGCCGTTCCTGATGCCGGTGGAGGACGTCTTCACCATCACCGGTCGCGGCACCGTCATCACCGGCCGGATCGAGCGCGGCGTCGTCAAGATCAACGAGACCGTCGACCTGATCGGCATCCGCCCGGAGAAGCAGACCACCACGGTCACCGGCATCGAGATGTTCCGCAAGCTGCTCGACGAGGGCCAGGCCGGTGAGAACGTCGGTCTGCTGCTTCGTGGCACCAAGCGCGAGGACGTCGAGCGCGGCATGGTCGTCATCAAGCCGGGCACCACGACCCCGCACACCAACTTCGACGCGTCGGTCTACATCCTGTCGAAGGAGGAGGGCGGCCGTCACACGCCGTTCTTCCAGAACTACCGGCCCCAGTTCTACTTCCGCACCACGGACGTCACCGGCGTCGTCACGCTGCCCGAGGGCACCGAGATGGTCATGCCGGGCGACAACACCGACATGTCGGTCGAGCTGATCCAGCCGATCGCCATGGAAGAGGGTCTGAAGTTCGCGATCCGCGAAGGTGGCCGCACCGTCGGCGCCGGCCGGGTCACCAAGATCATCAAGTGATCTCACGAGGTCCGCGAGGGCTCGCACGCTGAGCCCCGCGGACCTCTGCTTTGCGCCTCGATCCGGTGCGCAGGTGGGACCGGATCAGGCGTGAGGCCACCCGATTGGCATTCCGATGCCGATCTCTGGCACAATATTCAGGTTGCTCAGGCGAGGCCGCCGGGGTGCGCCCCAGACCGTCGTCTGGCGGGTGCGCCGGACCGGAGACCATGCCGAGGTTCCGGTCCGAGACCGGGCCCCGATCACCATTCCAGGTCGATGAAGCGGTGAGTCGACGCGCGTTCCGCGTCCGCGACACACCCGACCGCGGGGGTCGGAGCAACGCAACGAAGACGAAGAGAAGGACGAAGCGAAGCGATGGCGGGACAAAAGATCCGCATCCGGCTGAAGGCCTACGACCACGAGGTCATCGACAGCTCGGCGCGCAAGATTGTCGACACGGTGACGCGTACTGGTGCGAAGGTTGCTGGCCCGGTGCCGTTGCCGACGGAAAAGAACGTGTTCTGCGTCATCCGCTCGCCGCACAAGTACAAGGACAGCCGCGAGCACTTCGAGATGCGCACCCACAAGCGGCTCATCGACATCATCGACCCCACGCCGAAGACCGTCGACTCGCTGATGCGGCTCGACCTGCCGGCCGGTGTCGACATCGAGATCAAGCTCTGAGGGACGCGAACAACCAATGAGCACTGCTACCAAGAACACGCGCGGTCTGCTGGGCACCAAGCTCGGCATGACCCAGACCTGGGACGAGAACAACCGTGTCGTCCCCGTCACCGTGATCCAGGCCGGCCCCTGCGTCGTGACCGAGGTCCGCACCTCGGACAGCCACGGGTACGACGGCGTCCAGATCGCCTTCGGCGACATCGACCCGCGCAAGGTGACCAAGCCGATGCGCGGTCACTTCGACAAGGCCGGCGTGACGCCGCGGCGCCACCTGCTGGAGCTGCGCACCGCCGACGCCAGCGAGTACACCCTGGGCCAGGAGATCAAGGCCGAGGCCTTCGAGGCCGGTGAGATCGGGTCGACGTTTCCGCCACCAGCAAGGGCAAGGGCTTCGCCGGTGTGATGAAGCGGCACGGCTTCCACGGCCTGCGCGCCACCCACGGTGTGCACAAGAAGCACCGCTCGCCGGGTTCCATCGGCGGCTGCGCCACCCCTGGCCGGGTCTTCAAGGGCCTGCGGATGGCGGGCCGGATGGGCAACGAGAAGATCACCACGCAGAACATCAGCGGTGCACGCGATCGACACCGAGCGCGGCCTGATCCTGCTCAAGGGTGCCGTTCCCGGTCCCAAGGGCGGCCTGGTGCTGATCCGCAACGCCGCGAAGGGAGCTGCCAAATGAGCACCGTCGACGTCGTCGTCGTGACAGGGCGACAAGGTCAGCAAGAAGGGCTCCGCCGAGCTTCCGGCCGAGCTGTTCGACGTCCAGGTCAACATCCCGCTGATCCACCAGGTCGTGGTGGCCCAGCTGGCCGCGGCCCGCCAGGGCACGGCACAAGGTCAAGTCCCGGGGCGAGGTGTCCGGCGGTGGCGCCAAGCCGTACCGCCAGAAGGGCACCGGTCGCGCCCGCCAGGGCTCGACCCGCGCGCCGCAGTTCACCGGTGGTGGCGTCGTCCACGGCCCGACGCCGCGCGACTACGGCCAGCGGACCCCGAAGAAGATGATCGCCGCCGCGCTCCGCGGTGCGCTGTCCGACCGGGCCCGCGACGGCCGCGTGCACGTCGTCGAGAAGTTCGTCGACGGCGACACGCCGTCCACCAAGGCCGCGCTGAAGGTGCTGGCCGAGGTCACCGAGCCGGGCAAGGCCCTGGTCGTGGTCGATCGTGCCGACGAGCTCACCTGGCTGAGCCTGCGCAACGTGCAGCACGTGCATCTGATCGCCGCCGACCAGCTGAACGCGTACGACGTTCTGGTCAGCGACGCGGTCGTCTTCACCAAGGCCGCCCTCGACACCTTCGTCGCCGGCGCGCCCAAGGGTAAGTCCGTCAAGGCCGTCGCCACGTCGACCGAGGCCGAGGAGACCGCGCTCAACGAGGAGGCCGGGGCATGAGTCACGGAGTCAACAAGGATCCGCGCGACGTGCTGCTGCGGCCGGTCGTGAGCGAGAAGAGCTACGGCCTGCTGGACGAGCAGAAGTACACGTTCGAGGTCGCACCGGACGCCAACAAGACCGAGATCAAGCTCGCGGTCGAGAAGGTCTTCAAGGTCAAGGTGAACGACGTCAACACACTCAACCGCAAGGGCAAGCGCCGCCGGACGCGTACCGGCTTCGGTAAGCGCCCCGACACCAAGCGGGCGATCGTGACCCTCAAGGGTGACGACCGCATCGACATCTTCGGAGGCCAGTCGTAATGGGTATCCGCAAGTACAAGCCGACAACGCCGGGCCGCCGTGGCTCGAGCGTGGCCGACTTCGTCGAGCTCACCCGTTCGACCCCCGAGAAGTCGCTGCTGCGTCCGCTGCCGAAGAAGGGCGGCCGGAACAACTCCGGCAAGATCACCACCCGGCACCACGGTGGCGGTCACAAGCGGGCGTACCGGCTGATCGACTTCAAGCGGTACGACAAGGACGGCGTGCCGGCCAAGGTCGCCGAGATCGAGTACGACCCGAACCGCACCGCGCGGATCGCGCTGCTGCACTACGTCGACGGCGAGAAGCGCTACATCCTCGCGCCGTCGAACCTGAGGCAGGGCACGATCGTCGAGAACGGCCCGGCCGCGGACATCAAGGTGGGCAACAACCTGCCGCTGCGCAACATCCCGGTCGGCTCCACGGTGCACGCCGTCGAGCTGCGCCCGGGCGGCGGCGCGAAGATGGGCCGCTCGGCCGGTGCCAGCATCCAGCTGGTCGCGAAGGAAGGCCGGATGGCCACCCTGCGGATGCCGTCCGGCGAGGTCCGGATGGTCGACGTGCGCTGCCGCGCCACCCTCGGTGAGGTCGGCAACGGCGAGCAGTCGAACATCAACTGGGGCAAGGCCGGCCGGATGCGCTGGAAGGGCAAGCGCCCGACCGTCCGTGGTGTCGCGATGAACCCGGTCGACCACCCGCACGGTGGTGGTGAGGGCAAGACCTCGGGTGGACGTCACCCGGTGTCCCCGTGGGGTCAGCCTGAGGGCCGCACCCGCACCCGCAAGGAAAGCGACCGCATGATCGTCCGGCGCCGCAAGGCCGGCAAGAAGCGCTGATAGGAGCCGGCCAGAATGCCACGCAGCCTCAAGAAGGGCCCGTTCGTCGACCACCACCTGATGAAGAAGGTGGAGGTGCAGAACGAGAAGGGCACCAAGAACGTCATCAAGACCTGGTCCCGCCGATCGATGATCGTGCCGGACATGATCGGCCACACGCTCGCGGTGCACGACGGCCGCAAGCACGTGCCGGTGTTCGTGACGGACTGCGATGGTCGGGCACAAGCTCGGCGAGTTCGCCCCGACCCGGACGTTCAAGGGTCACGAGAAGGACGACCGGAAGGCACGGCGTCGCTGACGTCGTGAGTCAGTGACGAAGCGAAAGCAACCTACGGAGAGATTCGAACATCATGAGCGTTCAAGAGCGTAGGGCGATCAGCGCCCGTCGCGAGAGCCTGCTGGGCGACGAGCCCGGGGCCTTCGCGGTCGCGCGCTTCGTCCGCGTGACGCCGATGAAGGCGCGCCGCGTGGTCGACCTGGTGCGCGGTCTGGGCGTCGACGACGCACTCGCCACTCTGAAGTTCGCCCCGCAGGCCGCTGCCGCGACCGTGTACAAGGTCGTCGACAGCGCCGCGGCGAACGCCGAGGGCACCGAGCACCTGAGCCGGGCCGACCTGGTCGTGGCGAAGGTCTTCGTGGACGAGGGTCCGACGCTGAAGCGTCACCGCCCGCGTGCACAGGGCCGGGCCACCCGGATCGACAAGCGGACCAGCCACATCACCGTCGTGGTCGCGCCGCGGGTCGAGGACGAGCCGGCCGAGCCAAGGCCCCGCCGGCGAAGAGTCGCCAAGAAGGCAGACGGCCAAGAAGGCGCCGGCGAAGAAGGCCGCGGCCGACAAGGCCGAGCCGCCGAGAAGGCCGGCCAAGAAGGCGACGGCCAAGAAGTCGGCCGCCAAGAAGGCCACCGCTGAGAAGAAGGAGTCCTGACTGTGGGACAGAAGGTAAACCCGCACGGGTTCCGTCTCGGCATCAGCACCGATCACAAGAGCCGCTGGTACGCCGACAAGCTGTACAAGGACTACGTGGGCGAGGACGTCAAGATCCGCCGCCTGCTGAGCAAGGGCATGGAGCGCGCCGGCATCTCCCGCGTGGAGATCGAGCGCACCCGTGACCGGGTCCGGGTCGACATCCACACCGCCCGTCCGGGCATCGTCATCGGTCGCCGCGGCGCCGAGGCGGACCGGATCCGGGGCAGCCTGGAGGAGCTCACCGGCAAGCAGGTGCAGCTGAACATCCTCGAGGTCAAGAACGCCGAGGTCGACGCCCAGCTGGTCGCGCAGGGCGTGGCCGAGCAGCTGTCCGGCCGCGTGGCGTTCCGCCGCGCGATGCGCAAGGCGATGCAGACCACCATGCGTGGCGGCGCCCTGGGCATCCGGATCCAGTGCTCCGGCCGGCTCGGTGGCGCCGAGATGTCGCGGTCGGAGTTCTACCGTGAGGGCCGGGTGCCGCTGCACACGCTCCGCGCGGACATCGACTACGGCTTCTACGAGGCCCGCACGACCTTCGGCCGGATCGGCGTGAAGGTCTGGATCTACAAGGGCGACGTCGCCGGCACCCGCGCCGAGCGCGAGGCGCAGGCCGCTGCCCGCGCCGCCACCCAGCAGCGTGGCCGTCCGGCCCGCCGCGACGGTGGCGACCGCGGTGACCGTGGTGGTCGCGGTGGTGACCGTGGCGGTCGTCGTGACGACCGCCGGGACGACGCGCGCTCCGCGGCTCCGGCCGTCGAGGCGACCGCGCCGGCGGCCGACAAGCCCGCCGAGACGACCGGAACGGAGAGCTGACCGATGCTCATCCCCCGCAAGGTCAAGCACCGCAAGCAGCACCACCCGAAGCGCTCCGGCGCGGCCAAGGGCGGTACGACGCTGGCCTTCGGTGACTTCGGCATCCAGGCGCTGGAGAACCACTACGTCACCAACCGGCAGATCGAGTCCGCGCGTATCGCGATGACCCGGCACATCAAGCGTGGCGGCAAGGTGTGGATCAACATCTACCCGGACCGCCCGCTGACCAAGAAGCCGGCCGAGACCCGGATGGGTTCCGGTAAGGGTTCGCCGGAGTGGTGGATCGCCAACGTCAAGGCCGGCCGCGTGATGTTCGAGCTGTCCGGCGTACCGGAGGACATCGCTCGCGAGGCCATGCGCCGCGCGATTCACAAGTTGCCGATGAAGTGCCGCTTCATCTCCCGAGAGGCAGGTGAGAACTGATGGCTACCACCGTGACCGCCGCCGAACTGCGGAATCTCGGCAAGGACGAGCTGATGTCGAAGCTCGGTGAAGCCAAGGAGGAGCTGTTCAACCTCCGGTTCCAGGCTGCTACGGGTCAGCTGGAGTCCCACGGCCGGCTGCGCGCCGTCCGCAAGGACATCGCCCGCATCTACACGGTGCTGACCGAGCGGGCGCTCGGCATCACCGACGAGGTCGACGCACCGGTCGAGGCTGACGCCGAGGCCGAGGCGGACACCGACGAGGCGGACGACAGCGAGAAGGCCGAGGCGAAGGCATGACCGAGAACGCGAAGGACGAGACCGTGAGCACGACCACCACCGAGGCGCGAGGCCCCGGAAGACCCGCGAGGGCCTGGTGCTGAGCGACAAGATGGACAAGACCGTCACCGTCGAGGTCGAGGACCGGGTCAAGCACAAGCTCTACGGCAAGGTCATCCGGCGTACCAGCAAGCTCAAGGCGCACGACGAGCAGAACGCCGCCGGCATCGGCGACCGAGTCCTCCTGATGGAGACCCGGCCGCTGTCGGCGACCAAGCGCTGGCGCGTCGTCGAGATCCTCGAGAAGGCCAAGTAGTAGTTCCGGTCGCAGGCCGGCAACCAATCGAAATCATTCGTTCCGCAAGGCTCACGCTTGTGAGAACCAGCGAGACAACCAGGAGATCAACAGATGATCCAGCAGGAGTCGCGACTGAAGGTCGCCGACAACACGGGCGCGAAGGAGATCCTTTGCATCCGCGTGCTCGGTGGCTCCGGTCGGCGCTACGCCGGTGTCGGTGACACGATCGTCGCCACCGTCAAGGACGCGATCCCGGGCGGTGGTGTGAAGAAGGGTGACGTCGTCAAGGCGGTCGTCGTGCGGACCGTGAAGGAGCGCCGGCGTCCGGACGGCTCCTACATCCGGTTCGACGAGAACGCCGCCGTGATCCTGAGGGCCGACGGCGAGCCGCGTGGCACCCGCATCTTCGGGCCGGTCGGCCGGGAGCTGCGCGAGAAGCGCTTCATGAAGATCATCTCGCTTGCCCCGGAGGTGCTCTGAGATGGCGCAGCAGAGCGAAACTGCACGTGAAGAAGGGCGATCAGGTCCGCGTGATCGCCGGTAAGTCCAAGGGCCTCGAGGGCAAGATCATCCAGGTCCTGCCCGACGCCGAGAAGGTCATCGTCGAGGGCGTGAACCGGGTCAAGAAGCACACCAAGGTGCAGCAGGCCCAGCGCGGCGGCACCACCGGTGGCATCGTCACCCAGGAAGCCCCGATCCACGTCTCCAACGTGATGCTTCTGGTCGAGGTCGAGAAGGACGGCAAGAAGCAGAAGGTGACCACCCGCGTCGGCTACAACCGCGTCGAGGTGCAGAAGCGGCGCCCCGACGGCTCGACGTACACCGGTTTCCGGAGCGTCCGGATCGCGCGGCGTACCGGCGAGGAGATCTGATGACCACCGACAGTCGAGCGAGACGCCGCGTTCAGCCGCGGCTGAAGACGAAGTACCGCGAGGAGATCGTCGGCAAGCTGCAGGAGCAGTTCCAGTTCGAGAACGTCATGCAGGTGCCCGGCCTCACCAAGATCGTGGTGAACATGGGCGTCGGCGAGGCGGCGCGTGACTCGAAGCTGATCGACGGCGCGGTCAAGGACCTGGCCGCGATCACCGGGCAGAAGCCGCAGGTGACCAAGGCCCGCAAGTCGATCGCGCAGTTCAAGCTGCGCGAGGGCATGCCGATCGGCGCGCACGTGACGCTGCGCGGCGACCGGATGTGGGAGTTCCTGGACCGGCTGCTGGCGCTTGCGCTGCCGCGGATCCGCGACTTCCGCGGCCTGTCGCCGAAGCAGTTCGACGGCACCGGGAACTACACCTTCGGCCTGACCGAGCAGGTGATGTTCCACGAGATCAACCAGGACCGGATCGACCGGGTCCGGGGCATGGACATCACCGTGGTGACCACCGCGACGAACGACGACGAGGGCCGGGCCCTGCTGCGGCAGCTCGGTTTCCCGTTCAAGGAGAACTGACGTGGCGAAGACAGCACTCAAGGTCAAGCAGGCCCGGAAGCCGAAGTTCGCGGTGCGCGGTTACACCCGCTGCCAGCGCTGCGGCCGGCCGAAGGCGGTCTTCCGCAAGTTCGGCCTGTGCCGGATCTGCCTGCGGGAGATGGCGCACCGGGGCGAGCTGCCCGGCGTGACCAAGTCCAGCTGGTGACCGTCTCCACCTCCGAACTTCTCCCCACTCACCATCTAGTCACCGTAGGTCGCCGGCCGGCGAAACCACGGCGGGAAAGAGGCCCCAGGCCATGACGATGACCGACCCGATCGCAGACATGCTGACGCGTCTGCGGAACGCCAACCAGGCGTACCACGAGTCGACCACGATGCCGTACAGCAAGATCAAGCAGGGCATCGCCGACATCCTCCAGCAGGAGGGTTACATCTCCTCCTACACGGTCGAGGAGCCCAAAGAGGGCGCCGTCGGCAAGACCTTGATCGTGGACCTCAAGTTCGGCCCGAGCCGGGAGCGCTCCATCGCGGGCGTTCGCCGGATCAGCAAGCCGGGTCTGCGGGTCTACGCGAAGTCGACCAACCTGCCCAAGGTCCTCGGCGGACTGGGTGTCGCGATCATCTCGACGTCCCAGGGACTGCTGACCGACCGTCAGGCCAAGAACAAGGGCGTCGGCGGGGAAGTCCTCGCCTACGTCTGGTGACGAAGAACCGGAAGGAGGACCACTCTCATGTCTCGCATCGGTAAGCTCCCGATCTCGGTCCCGTCCGGCGTCGACGTCACGATCGACGGCCAGACGGTCACCGTGAAGGGTCCCAAGGGTCAGCTCTCGCACGTCGTGGCTGAGCCCATCGTGGTCAACCGGGACGAGGACGGCACGATCGCCGTCAGCCGCCCGGACGACCAGCGCAAGAGCAAGGAACTGCACGGCCTGTCCCGCACCCTGATCGCCAACCTGGTGACCGGCGTGACGGACGGCTACGAGAAGAAGCTCGAGATCGTCGGCGTCGGGTACCGCGTCCTGTCCAAGGGACCGACCCAGCTGGAGTTCTCGCTCGGGTACAGCCACACGATCACGGTCGACGCCCCCGAGGGCATCACCTTCGTGGTCGAGGCGCCGACCCGCTTCTCGGTGCAGGGCATCGACAAGCAGTCGGTCGGCGAGGTCGCCGCCAACATCCGCAAGCTGCGCAAGCCCGAGCCGTACAAGGGCAAGGGTGTGCGGTACGCCGGCGAGCAGGTGCGCCGCAAGGTCGGAAAGGCTGGTAAGTAACCATGGCGATCGGACTGCGTCCGCACAAGCACTCCGCCAAGAAGACGGCGTCGCGGCTGCGTCGCCAGATCCGGGTCCGGAAGAAGATCAACGGCACGGCCGAGCGGCCGCGGCTGGTGGTCACCAAGTCGTCGAAGCACCTGTTCGTTCAGGTCATCGACGACGTGGCCGGCAAGACGCTGGCGTCCGCCTCCACGATGGAGGCCGACCTGCGTGGCGCGGAGGCGAACAAGACCGACAAGGCCAAGACCGTCGGCGGCCTGATCGCCGACCGGGCCAAGGCTGCCGGCGTCGACTCGGTCGTGTTCGACCGGGCCGGGAACAAGTACCACGGCCGCATCGCGGCCCTGGCCGACGCCGCTCGCGAGAGCGGGCTCGGCTTCTGATGGCGACAAGGGAAGAAGGTAGCGCGAAATGAGCGGAGGCCAGCAGCGTCGCGGAGGCGGCGCCGGTGGTGAGCGCCGTAACCGCGACGGTGGTCGTGGTGCGGCAGCCGACAAGACCGCCTACATCGAGCGTGTGGTAGCCATCAACCGTGTCGCCAAGGTCGTGAAGGGTGGTCGTCGCTTCAGCTTCACCGCCCTCGTGGTCGTCGGCGACGGTGAAGGCACCGTCGGTGTGGGTTACGGCAAGGCCAAGGAGGTGCCCGCGGCGATCGCCAAGGGTGTCGAGGAGGCCAAGAAGGCATTCTTCAAGGTGCCGCGGATCCAGGGCACCATCCCGCACCCGGTCCAGGGCGAGAAGGCCGCAGGCGTTGTCATGCTGCGTCCGGCCGCTCCCGGTACCGGTGTGATCGCGGGTGGCTCGGCGCGCGCCGTACTGGAGTGCGCCGGGATCCACGACATCCTCAGCAAGTCGCTGGGTTCCTCGAACGCGATCAACGTGGTGCACGCCACGGTCGCCGCGCTGCGCAGGCCCTGGAGACCCCGGAGGCCGTGGCCGCGCGCCGTGGCCTGCCGGTCGAGCACGTCGCCCCGGCGGCGCTGCTGAAGGCGCGGGCGGAGGTGGCCTCCTGATGGCACGCCTGAAGGTGACCCAGACCCGTTCCGGCATCGGTGGCAAGCAGAACCAGCGCGACACGCTGCGGACGCTGGGCGTCAAGCGGATCGGCGACGTCGCCGTTCACGACGACCGTCCGGAGATCCGCGGCATGGTCCGTGCGGTTCGCCACCTCATCACCGTCGAGGAGGTCGACTGACATGGCGCTCAAGGTTCATCACCTGCGTCCGGCGCCCGGCGCCAAGACCGCCAAGACCCGCGTGGGTCGTGGTGAGGGCAGCAAGGGCAAGACGGCCGGCCGCGGTACCAAGGGCAGCAAGGCCCGCAACAACATCCCCGAGTACTTCGAGGGTGGCCAGATGCCGCTGCACATGCGGCTCCCGAAGCTGAAGGGCTTCAAGAGCAGGAACCGGGTGGAGTTCCAGGTCGTTAACCTGGACAAGCTCGGACAACTGTTCCCCGACGGCGGCGAGGTCGGCGTAGCCGAACTGGTCGCCAAGGGTGCGGTCCGTAGCGGTCAGCCGGTGAAGGTGCTGGGTGACGGCGAACTGACCGTGGCACTGCAGGTTTCGGTGCACAAGTTCTCGAAGTCCGCCCTGGACAAGATCCAGGCGGCCGGGGGAACCATCACCGAGGTGTGACGAGGTCCAGGGCTCGACCGGTCGGCGCTTGATATCCTGCGCCGGTCGGACGAGCCCTGGTTCGTCTCTTGCCCAGCAGCTTTGCTAGGCCGCTGCCCTGCCCGGGGCAGAGGAAACTTGTGGGAGGACAGGGTGTTAGGCGCCTTTGCCAACGCGTTCAAGACTCCGGACCTGCGCCGGAAGATCTTGTTCGTGCTCTTCATTGTCGTGATCTTCCGGCTCGGTTCGGTCGTGCCGGCCCCCGGCGTGAACGTCCAGTCCCTGCACACCTGTCTCAAGGTGTCCCAGGGCGGTGCGAACGCGAACCTGTACAACCTGATCAACCTGTTCTCCGGCGGCGCGCTGCTGCAGCTCGCGATCTTCGCCCTCGGCATCATGCCGTACATCACCGCCAGCATCATTCTGCAGCTGCTCACCGTGGTGATCCCGCGGCTGGAGTCGCTGAAGAAGGAAGGCCAGGCGGGGCAGACCAAGATCACCCAGTACACCCGGTTCCTGACCGTCGGGCTGGCGATCCTGCAGTCGACCGCGTTCGTGGCGCTGGCCCGGACGCCGGGCCGGCTGTTCCAGGGCTGCAACGAGCCGCTGCTGTACCGCGACGACTGGTTCACGATCAGCGTGATCGTGCTGACCATGACCGCCGGCACCGGCGTGATCATGTGGCTCGGCGAGCTGATCACCGACCGTGGTGTCGGTAACGGTATGTCGATCCTGATCTTCACCCAGATCGTCGCCACCTTCCCGACCCAGCTGTGGAACATCCGCAAGCAGAAGGGCATCGCCACCTTCCTGGTGGTGATCGTGATCGGGTTGGTGATCATGGCCGCGGTCATCTTCATCGAACAGGCGCAGCGCCGGATCCCGGTCCAGTACGCCAAGCGGATGGTCGGCCGCAAGATGTTCGGCGGCACCTCGACGTACATCCCGCTGAAGGTCAACCAGGCCGGGGTGATCCCGGTGATCTTCGCCTCCAGCCTGCTCTATCTACCGGTACTGCTCAGTCAGTTCCAGCAAGGCAAACCCTGGTCGAACTGGATCCAGGGCAACCTGGTGAAGGGTGACCACCCGATCTACATGGTGACGTACGTCGCCCTGATCATCTTCTTCACGTACTTCTACGTCTCGATCACCTTCAATCCGAAGGAAGTCGCAGACAACATGAAGAAGTACGGCGGCTTCATCCCCGGGATCCGGGCGGGACGGCCGACCGAGGAGTACCTGGGCTACGTGCTGTCCCGCATCACGCTGCCGGGCGCGCTCTACCTCGCGGCGATCTCGATGATCCCGCTGATCGCGCTCGTCCTGCTGAACGCGAACCAGAACTTCCCGTTCGGTGGTACGTCGATCCTGATCATGGTCGGCGTCGGACTGGACACGGTGAAGCAGATCGAGAGTCAGCTGCAGCAGCGAAACTACGAAGGGTTCCTGCGCTGATGAGAATGTTGCTGATGGGTCCGCCCGGGGCGGGCAAGGGCACGCAGGCAAAGGTGCTTGCGGAACGCCTGAATATCCCGGCCGTGTCCACCGGCGACATCTTCCGTGCGAACGTCAAGGACGAGACGCCGCTCGGGCTCGAGGCGAAGCGCTACATGGACGCGGGCGACTACGTCCCGGACGAGGTCACCAACGCGATGGTGCGCGACCGGCTGTCCGAGGCCGACGCGGGCGAGGGTTTCCTGCTCGACGGTTACCCGCGGACGCTGGCCCAGGTGGGCACGCTGGACGACATCCTGGCCGACCACGGCCACAAGCTGGACGCGGTGGTGGCGCTGGTCGCCGACATCGACGTGCTGGTCGGCCGGATGCTGAAGCGGTCCCAGACCGATGGCCGGTCGGACGACTCCGAAGAGGTCGTCCGGCACCGGCAGGACGTCTACACCGCCGAGACCAAGCCGCTGCTGCAGGTGTACGCCCAGCGCGGTCAGCTGGTCCAGGTGGACGGTGTCGGCGAGATCGACGAGGTGAGCGAGCGCGTGCTCGCCGCCTTGAAGACGATCACGGAGTAAACACGAGCTGTGATGTTCAGAGACCGTGGGATCGAGATCAAGACCCGCGAACAGATCCTTTCCATGCGTGCGGCCGGCCTGGTCGTCGGCCGCACGCTGGAGTTGCTCCGCGGCGAGGTCCGGCCCGGCGTCAGCACCGGCGACCTGGACGCGATCGCCGAGGACCACATCCGGTCCTCCGGCGCGGTCCCGTCGTTCAAGGGCTACCACGGCTTCACCGGCTCGATCTGCGCGTCGGTGAACGACGAGATCGTGCACGGCATTCCGGGCGGCCGGCTGCTGGCCGCCGGTGACCTGCTCTCGATCGACTGCGGCGCGATCGTGGACGGCTGGCACGGCGACGCCGCGATCACGGTGCCGGTCGGCGAGGTCGACGCCGAGCTGCTCGACCTGGCCCGGGTCTGCGAGGAGTCGATGTGGCGTGGCTTCGCGGCCGCGAAGCTCGGCGGCCGGCTCACCGACATCTCCGCCGCGGTCGAGGCTCACGTCCGGGCGACGTCGTCGTACGGGATCGTCGAGGACTTCGTCGGGCACGGGATCGGCTCGGCGATGCACCAGCCACCGAACGTGCCGAACTTCGGCCGCCCGGGCCGGGGCCCCAAGCTGGTCGAGGGAATGGCGCTGGCGGTCGAGCCGATGCTCACGCTCGGCAAGCAGGACAACCACACGCTCGAGGACGACTGGACGGTCGTCACCGACGACGGCCGGGCCGCGGCGCACACCGAGCACACCTTCACGTTGACGCCCAAGGGTCCCTGGGTCCTGACCGCCCTTGACGGAGGCGAGGCCAAGCTTGCGGAGCTCGGGATCGCCATCGGCGCACTCGCCGACTAGTACTACAGCCGGGGTCCGCCCATCGGGGGACGCCAGGCGGACCGCTGCTGAGGCACACTTGGGACATGCCTCAGTACCAGCCGCACCAGCGGTTCACCGAAGCCGACCGGGACAAGATCGCCGGGCGGCTGCGGGACGCGTACGCGGACGGCCGGCTGGATCAGCCCGAGTTCTCCTCCCGTCTCGACCAGTTGTACGCCGTCCAGACCTACGGCGAACTCGAGCCGCTGGTGCGTGACCTGCCTCCGGTGCGGACGTACCAGACGCCGGAGGTGGTGCAGGACACCAAACCCGCGCCGCCGCCGGGAGACTTCCCGGAGCGGAAGAAGGACGCCCGTCCGCAGCGGCACGGGATCGCTGCGCTGGGTGGCGGCTTCACCGGCGTCGTGATGATCAACGTGGTGATCTGGTTCGTGATCGGCCTCGGCAACGGCGGTCACTGGCCGCACTTCTGGCCGGTCTGGCTGCTGATCCCGTGGGCGTTCTTCGCCCTGAGCAACCTCGGAAAGCGCCGTTGACCGCGGCCCCGGTCAGCCGCCGCCCCGTGGCCGGCCCGCGTCTGCGGCCGGACTGGGCGTGGCAGCTGCGTCAGGGGTCGGCTCTTGTCTACGTGATCTGGTTCGCCATCGCCGTACCGCTGGTGCTGGTGGGCCTGCTGATGGAGCCGCGCTGGGTGGGGTGGTTCGTGCTGGGCTGGTTCCTGGTGCTGTTGCTGTTCACGCTGGCCATGCGGCTCGCCGACGGCCGGCAGCGCAAGTCCTGGGCTGACGCGGCCGGACAACTCGGCTGGCGGATCAACGCCGGCGGCCTGGAGCTGCTGGAGCGCTGGCCGTTCCCGCCGTTCACGGACCCGGGCGCCGCGGTGGTCGACGTGACCACCGGTCGGCATCGCGGCCGGGAGTTCTGGACCGGGCGCTTCCGCCACAAGGTGGGGCGCCGTGAGCTCGGCTTCGACTTCCTCGATCTGCAGGTGGATCGGCCGCTGCCGCCGCTGCAGGTCCTGCCCGCGTCGCTGGCTCCGGTGGCGGCCGCCAGCCTGCTGCCGCTCAACCTGACCGTCCACGGGCTACCCGGGCACTACTGCTTGTTCAACGGCCGTGAGGACCACGCGCAGGCGGTGTTGCACCCACGTGCCGCCGAGGCGCTGGCCCAGGTGCCGCCGTTCGGCTTCAGCTGCGAAGGACGGCGGTTCGTCGCGATCCTTCCTGCGTACCGGGACTCCACCACCGCCCTGGCCCAGCTGGACGCGGCCTGCGATCTGCTCGACCTGATGCCCCAGCAGATCTGGCGCGAGGGCGAGCAGTGGGCGGCCACACACTCTCCGTGATGACTGCTACCCCGCGAAACCGTCGCACCGGTCTCGATTGGGTTTCGCCTGGGTGCGTGGCGTACACTCATTCCTTGGCTCTTTGTAGCCTCTGTCTCGTTGTGCCCGCGGCTGCCTGACTCGCGTCAGGAGGGCATTCGAGCCTGGGCTTGAGCCGGTAGGAACAATCATTCAGTACGTCGTCTACAGAAGTGCGAGGACATGCCCAAAAAAGAGGGAGTCATCGAACTCGAGGGCACCATCGTTGAGGCCCTGCCGAACGCGATGTTCCGTGTTGAGCTGTCCAATGGGCACAAGGTGCTCGCGCACATCAGCGGCAAGATGAGGCAGCACTACATCCGGATCCTCCCCGAGGACCGGGTCGTCGTGGAGCTGTCGCCGTACGACCTCACCCGGGGTCGGATCGTCTACCGATACAAGTAAGACCACCAACACCTGTCGAAGAAAGTAGCTCGATGAAGGTCAATCCGAGCGTCAAGAGGATCTGCGACAAGTGCAAGGTGATCCGCCGTCACGGCCGGGTCATGGTGATCTGCGAGAACCCGCGGCACAAGCAGCGGCAGGGCTGACCAAGCCTTTTCGAGCAGTACACAGCACTTTCGCACCACAGCGCGCATGCTCGTCCAGCACTTCTGCACTCCTCGTGCACAGTGCTGGACGTCGCCCCCGGAACAGAGGCCGGGGCCCTGCCGGTGAACCAGAACGATCACCGAGGCGGGCGGGGACGCGGCGCGCCACCACACCTCTGCCGACGAAAGGAACACCGCCACATGGCACGCCTCGTAGGGGTCGACCTGCCGCGCGACAAGCGCATCGAGGTCGCTCTCACCTACATCTTCGGTGTAGGTCGTACTCGCGCCCTGAAGACGCTCGAAGCCACCGGGATCTCCGGTGACAAGCGCGTCCACGAACTGGGCGACGAAGAACTGGTCCAGCTCCGGGACTTCATCGAAGGCAACTACAAGATCGAAGGTGACCTCCGTCGCGAGGTGACCGCGGACATCCGCCGCAAGATCGAGATCGGGTCGTACCAGGGTCGCCGGCATCGCAGCGGCCTGCCGGTGCGTGGTCAGCGCACGCGGACCAACGCCCGCAGCCGTAAGGGTCGTCGCAAGGCGATCGCCGGCAAGAAGAAGAAGTGATGACCCGGATGACCGTCGACCACCCCAGGAGCAACTGACTTATGCCTCCCAAGAGCCGCACCGCGGCCGGCGCGAAGAAGGTGCGCCGCAAGGAGAAGAAGAACGTGGCCGCCGGCCACGCGCACATCAAGAGCACGTTCAACAACACGATCGTGACGATCACCGACCCGACCGGCGCGGTCATCTCGTGGGCTTCCGCGGGCACCGTCGGCTTCAAGGGTTCGCGCAAGTCCACCCCGTTCGCCGCGCAGATGGCCGCCGAGGCCGCCGGACGCCGGGCGATGGAGCACGGCATGCGCAAGATCGACGTGTTCGTGAAGGGTCCCGGCTCCGGCCGTGAGACCGCGATCCGTTCGCTGGGTGCCGTCGGCCTCGAGGTCGGCACCATCCAGGACGTCACCCCGACCGCACACAACGGCTGCCGCCCGCCCAAGCGGCGCCGGGTCTGACCCAGAGAAAGGCAGGCAGCGAAAATGGCCCGTTACACCGGACCCATGACCAAGAAGTCGCGCCGTCTCGGGGTCGACCTCGTCGGTGGCGACAAGGCGTTCGAGCGTCGTCCGTACCCGCCGGGTATGCACGGCCGCGGCCGCCCGAAGGAGAGCGAGTACCTGCTCCAGCTCCGGGAGAAGCAGAAGGCCCGCTTCTCGTACGGCGTCCTGGAGAAGCAGTTCCGCCGGTACTACGAGGAGGCCTCGCGGCGCTCCGGCAAGACCGGTGACAACCTGCTGATCATCCTGGAGTCCCGGCTGGACAATGTGGTGTACCGCAGTGGCCTGGCCCGGACCCGGCGGCAGGCCCGTCAGCTCGTCGTGCACGGTCACTTCACCGTGAACGGCGTCAAGGTGAACATCCCGTCGTACCGGGTGGCTGCCCACGACATCATCGATGTCAAGGCGAAGTCGGTCGAGACGACCCCGTTCATCATCGCCCGGGAGACGCACTCCGAGCGCGTCGTCCCGGCATGGCTCGAGGTGATGCCCGAGCGGCTTCGCATCCTCGTCCACCAGCTGCCGACCCGGCAGCAGATCGACACCCAGGTCGCCGAGCACCTGATCGTCGAGCTCTACTCGAAGAACTGATCCTGCTCCGGCCGGCGGCCTCCGGGCGGCCGGCCGGGAACGGTCTGTTCTTCACTTCGCGGCCTCAAATAGTGGTCGTCGCGGAACACGAAGGAAGTTAGAAAGTGCTTATTGCACAGCGCCCCACCCTGACCGAAGAGGTCGTCGACGAGCACCGCTCGCGGTTCGTGATCGAGCCGCTCGAGCCGGGCTTCGGCTACACCCTCGGCAACTCCATCCGCCGTACCCTGCTGTCGTCCATCCCGGGCGCCGCCGTGACCAGCATCAAGGTCGACGGCGTGCTGCACGAGTTCTCGACGGTTGCCGGGGTCAAGGAAGACGCCACCCAGCTGATCCTGAACCTGAAGGACCTGGTCGTCTCCTCCGAGCACGACGAGCCGGTCACCATGTACCTGCGCAAGCAGGGCCCCGGTGACGTCACCGCCGCCGACATCGCGCCGCCGGCCGGTGTCGAGGTGCACAACCCGGACCTGAAGATCGCCACCCTGAACGAGAAGGGCCGGCTCGAGATGGAGCTGGTCGTCGAGCGGGGCCGCGGTTACGTGTCGGCGATCCAGAACAAGTCCGCCGACGCCGAGATCGGCCGGATGCCGGTCGACTCGATCTACTCGCCGGTCCTCAAGGTCACCTACAAGGTCGAGGCGACCCGTGTCGAGCAGCGCACCGACTTCGACCGCCTCGTGGTCGACGTCGAGACCAAGCAGTCGATGCTGCCCCGCGACGCCGTCGCGTCGGCCGGTAAGACGCTGGTCGAGCTGTTCGGCCTGGCCCGCGAGCTGAACGTCGAGGCCGAGGGCATCGACATCGGCCCGTCGCCGGTGGACGAGCAGATGGCCGCCGACCTGGCCCTGCCGGTCGAGGACCTGCAGCTGACCGTCCGCTCCTACAACTGCCTCAAGCGTGAGGGCATCCACACCGTGGGTGAGCTGATCTCGCGCAGCGAGCAGGACCTGCTGGACATCCGCAACTTCGGCTCCAAGTCGATCGACGAGGTCAAGCTGAAGCTGGCCGAGATGGGCCTGTCGCTGAAGGACTCGCCCCCTGGCTTCGACCTGCGTGCGGCCGCCGAGGCCTACGGCACCGAGGCCGACGACGAGGACGAGAGCTTCGCCGAGACCGAGCAGTACTGACCCCCACCCCGGGCCACCATCGGCCTGAATCCTTCTGGAGTAAGAGATGCCTACCCCCACCAAGGGTGCCCGGCTGGGCGGCAGCCCGGCGCACGAGAAGCTGATCCTCAGCAACCTCGCGACGTCGCTGTTCGAGCACGGCGCCATCACCACCACCGCGGCCAAGGCCAAGCGCCTGCAGCCGCTGGCCGAGTCGATGATCACCAAGGCGAAGCGTGGTGACCTGAACTCGCGCCGTCAGGTGATGAAGCGGATCCGGGACAAGAGCGTCGTGCACGTGCTCTTCACCGAGATCGGCGAGCGGTACGCCGACCGCCCGGGCGGCTACACCCGGATCACCAAGCTCGGCCCGCGCAAGGGCGACAACGCCCCGATGGTGAAGATCGAGCTGGTCGAGGCGCTGGCCGACTCGCCGAAGGCCAAGAAGGCGACCGCGAAGAAGGCTCCGGCCAAGAAGGCCGTCGCCGAGGACAAGGTCGAGGCTGTCGCCGAGGACAAGGTCGAGGACGTTCAGGACGAGACGGTCCAGGATGTTGTCGCGGGCAAGTACGAGGGCTCGGCCGAGCCGAACGCCGACGGCTCCGCGCCGGCCGGCTTCGACATCAAGGGCAACGAGAACTCGATGAAGTACCACACGACCGAGTCGCCGTGGTACGACCAGACCGAGGCCGAGGTCTGGTTCACGTCGGAGGCGGACGCCGAGGCCGCGGGCTTCACCAAGGCCGGCGAGACCGAGGACGACGACAAGTAACACGCAGCTTCACGCAGCGCCCCTTCACCGCACGGTGAGGGGGCGCTGTTGTTTTGCGCTAGATTGCACTGTGTTCGACGGTATGGGGCGTTGGCGGATCGACCTGAGGTACGACGGAACGGCCTTCCACGGCTGGGCTCGTCAGGACGGCCTCCGGACCGTGCAGGGTGTGCTGGAGGAGACCCTCCGCGTCGTACTGCGCCTGCCGGACGCCCCGACTGTCACCTGCGCCGGCCGCACGGACACCGGCGTACATGCTCGCGGTCAAGTCACTCATGTGGACGTCGAAGGCGCTGTAGAGCCGCTGAGGCTCCTGAGAAGCCTGAACGGCGTCCTGCCCGAGGACGTGGCCGTCACAGCCGTCACGGCGGCTCCAGAGGGCTTTGACGCCCGTTTCTCCGCTCTGGCCCGTCGATACGTCTACCGCCTGTGCGACGACCCGGCCGGCTGGGATCCGCTGACCCGCGGGCATGTACTGCGAGTAGGCCGCCCATTGGACGTGGATCGGATGAACGCTGCCGCAGCCGGTCTGCTCGGCGAGCACGACTTCGCGGCGTTCTGCAAGAAGCGGGAGGGCGCCAGCACAGTGCGGGCCTTGCTGGAGTTCTCGTGGCAGCGAACGGGCACCCGGCCTGCTGGAGGGCACTGTGATCGCGGATGCCTTCTGTCACTCGATGGTCCGGGCTCTGGTCGGGTCGATGATCCCCGTGGGTGACGGACGACGCGAGGTGGATTGGCCGGGCGCCGTACTGGCTGGGAAGATTCGGGACTCGGCAGTGTCGGTGCTGCCCGCGCACGGCCTCACACTGGAGGAAGTGCGCTACCCGGCGGATGACGAGCTGGCCGCCCGGGCACTGCAGGCTCGTCAGGTCAGGGGAGAGGTACACCAGCGTGGCTGACCACTACTTCTCGGCGGAGCCCGGCTCTGCGGACGTACGTCGTACTGTCGAGGCCCGGATCTGGGGACGCGAGTACACCTTCACCACCGCGACCGGAGTGTTCTCCAGGGACCGCTTGGACATCGGTACGGCGGTGCTGCTGCGTGAGGTGAGTCCGCCGACCGGACCGGGCACGTTCCTCGACCTGGGGACCGGGTTACGGGCCGATCGCGTGTGGGCTGGCCGTGGAAGCGCCTGAGGCGGTGGTGTGGGCGGTCGACGTGAACACACGGGCCCTGGAGCTGACTGCGGAGAACGCGCGTAAAGCTGCCGGCGTCGATGACCGCGTTCACCCCGCGCTGCCGGACGACGTACCGGCGGACGTGGTCTTCGACCAGATCTGGTCGAACCCGGCGATCCACATCGGCAAGCCCGAGCTGCACAAGATGCTGCTGCACTGGCTGGTCCGGCTTGCCCCCGGCGGCGTGGCATGGTTCGTCGTCGGCAAGAACCTCGGCGGCGACTCGCTGCAGCGCTGGCTGACCGAGCAGGGCTACCCCTGCGAGCGGATCGGCAGTGCGAAGGGGTTCCGGGTCCTGCGTGCAACGAACCCGGGTCCATCGCCGTCCTGAGGGTATGGAGGCAGCCTTGGCGGCAGCAGAGGCACGGGCGGAGGCGCCCGACTTCGAGCAGTGGGTCGTCCGAGAAGGCCGACGCCCTGCTGCGGTTCGCCTACGTCCTCACCGGGGACAAGAGCCCTGGCCGAGGACGCCGTACAGGACGCCCTGACGACCGCCTGTGCCCGCTGGAGCCGGGTGAGCCGTGCCGACGACCCCGAGGCGTACGTGAAGCGGATGGTGGTGAACGCACACATCTCCTGGTGGCGTCGGTTCCGCCGGCGCGAGGCACCCGCACCGGACCCCGTCCGGATCGCACCGGCCGCACCGGACGGTGCGTCTGCCAGAGCCGAGTCGGACGCTGTCTGGGCGCTGTGCTCGACGCTGCCGGACAAACAGCGGGCAGCCGTCGTACTGCGCTTCTACGAGGAGCTCTCGTACGCCGAGATCGGTGTGTTGCTGCACTGTGCGGAGGCGACCGCTCGATCACATGTCCACCGGGCTTTGGCCACATTGAAGACCACGCTGAGCAAGGAAGGAGCCGAGGATGCCTGAGCACGACCCTGAGCAGGAGCTCGGCCCCAAGATCGCTTCGGCGTTCCAGAGCCAGGCCGACGACGCCCAGACCGAGCTGCGCACGAGCGGGATGGCGCAGGAAGCGCGCCGACGCGTGCGCAAACGGCGGCAGGCGCTGAGCATGGCCGCTGCGGCCGTCGTGGTGGCTGCGGCTATCGGTGGCGTGTGGAACCTGGCGAGCGGCGAGTCTCCGGTCGCCTCGACCGCCAGCGACAGCAGCGGGCAGAGCAAGGCGGCCGTCCCCGACAAGTCGGCCGAGGGCGTGGCTCCGCCAAAGGCTGCGGCGAGTTGTCCTCCCGATCACCCGATTCTCAAGGCCGGCGGTCACAACGCCGTACCAGCTGGGACAGGACTCGACCTGAACACACCGGTGAGTGGACTGCAGGCGTGCCGCTACCAGCTCACTCCGGGGTCCACGGCGCTACTCGGGCAGGAGCGGTTCAGTCCTGAGATCGCACAGCAGGTGGTCGACGAGATCAAGGTGCTGCCGGAGCGGAACCCGACCCTGCCCGTGTTCAAGTGCGCGCCGCCGACCGCTCAGCCCTCGGAGGCGATCGTGCTGCGGTTCGACACCGCGGCCGGCGTCCGCGAGATCTGGGTCGAGTACGACGGCTGCGACTCGGCCGGCTTCTTCACCGGCACCCACACCTACGGCCTGTACGCCGCACCGCTCAAACTCTTCATGACCGGGTCGGTTCGCCCTGCCGGTGGCACCTACCTCAGCGCCCTCAAGGACTGGTAGCTCAGTCGATAACTGTTCGCCTGGTTGGGACCGGGCGGTCAGACTGGGGCCATGGGTCATGTGGATGTCGCCGGGGTCGGGTACGAGCTGCCGGACGGGCGGGTGTTGCTGGACGACATCACCTTCCGGGTCGGGGACGGGGCCAAGGTCGCGCTGGTCGGGGCGAACGGGTCCGGCAAAACCACGCTGACCAGGATCATCGCGGGCGACCTGAAGGCGCACAGCGGCAGCATCGCGCGGTCCGGCGGGCTGGGCGTGATGCGCCAGTTCGTCGGCTCGGTGCGGGACTCGTCGACTGTGCGCGACCTGTTGCTCGGGGTCGCACCGGAGGCGATCCAGCAGGCCGCGGCCAAGCTCGACAAGGCCGAGCTGAAGATGATGGAGGACGACGACGAGAAGACCCAGCTCAAGTACGCCCAGGCAGTGGCGGACTGGGGTGAGGTCGGCGGGTACGACGCGGAGGTCCTCTGGGACGTCTGTACGACGTCCGCACTCGGCATACCGTTCGACCGCTGTCGCTGGCGCGAGGTGAAGACCCTGTCCGGTGGTGAGCAGAAGCGTCTGGTGCTGGAGGCCCTGCTGCGCGGCCCGGACGAGGTCCTGATGCTCGACGAGCCGGACAACTACCTCGACGTACCGGGGAAGCGGTGGCTGGAGGACCAGCTTCGCAGCACCGACAAGACCGTGCTCTACATCAGCCACGACCGCGAGCTGCTGGCCAACACGGCCACCCGGATCGTCACTGTGGAGCTGGGTGCCGCGGGCAACACCGCGTGGACGCACGGCGGCGGCTTCCGGACGTACCACGAAGCTCGCAGGCATCGCTTCGAGCGGTTCGAGGAGCTGCGGAAGCGCTGGGACGAGGAGCACGCGAAGCTCCGTGCGCAGATGCTGATGTACAAGCAGAAGGCGGCGTACAACTCCGACATGGCGTCGCGCTATCGGGCTTCGCAGACCCGACTGCGCAAGTTCGAGGAGGCCGGGCCGCCGCAGGCGCTGCCGCGCGAGCAGAAGGTCAGCATGCGGCTCACCGGCGGCCGCACTGGCAAGCGTGCAGTCGTGTGCACCGGCCTGGAGCTGACCGGTCTGATGAAGCCCTTCGACGTGGAGGTCTGGTACGGCGAACGCGTCGCCGTACTGGGGTCCAACGGCTCGGGGAAGTCGCACTTCCTCCGGCTGCTCGCCAACGGTGGTTCGGATCCGGACGTCGAGCACCAGCCGGTGGGCGACGTACAGATCACTCCGGTGGCGCACACGGGCAGCGCCAAGCTTGGTGCGAGGGTGCGGCCGGGCTGGTTCGCGCAGACCCATGAGCACCCGGAGCTGGTCGGCCGCACGCTGCTCGAGATCCTGCATCGCGGTGACGACCACCGCGAAGGCATGGGCCGCGAACTGGCGTCCCGGAAGCTGGACCGGTACGAGCTGGCCCATGCGGCCGAGCAGACCTTCGACAGTCTGTCCGGCGGGCAGCAGGCCCGGTTCCAGATCCTCCTGCTCGAGCTGTCCGGCGCCACGCTGCTCCTGCTCGACGAGCCCACCGACAACCTCGACGTCGAGTCGGCCGAGGCGCTGGAGGAAGGCCTGGACTCGTTCGACGGCACCGTGCTGGCGGTCACGCACGACCGCTGGTTCGCGCGCGGGTTCGACCGTCACCTCGTCTTCGGCGCCGACGGCTCCGTTTACGAGTCCGACGAACCGGTGTGGGACGAAGGTCGCGTCGAACGGTCTCGCTAAGGCCTGACGCACCAACCGTCGCGGTAGGCGGCCCAGTGCTCGGGTGTGGCGGTGAAGTCGACGTAGAGGGCCAGACCGAAGTTCTGGCGGTTCGAGGTGCCCAGACCTAGCCGGGCGCCTCGGACCGCGGCTTGCACGGTCTCTGCGTGGCCCCAGTGCGACGGGTTGCTCTCCCAGTAGGCCGGGAGGCCCATCAGCAGGTCCGTCGACGGGGGAGTGACCTCCAGCGCGAGCTTGGTCTGCTGGGCGACATAGCCGCCGTACAAGGACTCCAGCGGCATGGCGGTGTCGTAGGACATGACGGCGATCTGTTCGACCCGGTCGGGCCACCTGACCGAAGTAGTCCTGCGACCACCACTTGCCCTCGCCGTCAGGGTCAGTTGCAAGGCGTGCCAGAGCGGCTCGATCTGGGCCGCCGCGACGGACAGCGGTACGCCGCGCGCAGCCGTGAGTACATGCGTTTCGTCCAGTACGGCGAGGAACCCGGCCGACCCGGACTGCACCGGCTCGAAGTCGAAGTGGATGCCCTGAAACCCCTGGTCGAGTACGGCGGCCGACGACGCGACCACTCGGCTCCGAACGGCTGGATCGTCCAGATCCATGCCCGGGTTCTTCGCCGGCTGCACGACATCGCCCAGCCACGCCTGCACCCGTACGGCGGGAGCCGCCGCCCGCATGGCCGACGTGAACCACCGCGCCCGCGGTGAGACCTTTGCCAACGGCAACGACCCGTCATGCTCCAACGGACCGGTGTGCACGTAGACATCGCGGATCCCGGTGCCTTCCAACTGGCGAGCGAGCGCCGTGACGTCGGCCGTCGGTCTTCCGCCCGTCCACCCAGGCATGGCCCGAGCCACAGGGCGTCGTGGTTGCGGGTCCGCGCCTCCGCCGACGGCTCACCGGCGTACGCCACCCGGAGCGACACCGCGTAAGCCCCGAGCGGTACTGGCACCAACAGCACGAAGACGAGTGCGACGATCAGCGCCACCCGGCGCCGGCGCGACCAGGTCCGCCAGCGCTGCCTCACGAACGAGGCTTCAAACCGTCGAAGATCAGCGCCAGCATTCGGTCGCGGACATCCGGCTCGAGCCCGACGGCGGTCGCACCCCGCGACGCGCCGATCAGCAGCGCGTAGACCTCGGGGAACTTGGCATCCGTCCGTACGACGCCTCTCTGCTGGGCCCGGGTGAGGAGCCCGTCGAACGCCTCCCGCAGGCCCTGGCCCGCCTTGTGCGTGTCCGCGCCGATTGCCGCGCCGGATGCCATCAACGCCTCGCCGATCGCCAGCTTCGACGCGGACTCCGAGACGACCTGCGTGAAGAACCCGAAGAACGCCGTCACCCGGATCGTCGCTGTCGGCCAGCTCCAGGGCGCGGTCGCGGAGCCGCTCCAGCCGCAGCGTGAGCACGGCCTCGAGCAGTTCGGTCTTGGTCGGGAAGTGCCGGAACACGGTCGCGATCCCGACGCCCGCGAGCCGGGCCACGTCGTCGGTGGACGCACTCGGCGACCGCCCGAACACCTCGTCGGCCGCGGTCATGATCCTGGCCCGGTTGTCCCGCGCGTCTGCTCGCACCCCTGGTCCCTTCGTCGCCCCTCAGCCTAGGAGACGCCGTTGGTGCGCTGAGGGTTGTAACCGAAGTCAGTGACTCCGTATATTCGGAGTCGCCACTCCATTTAACTCCGTGAGGAACCCGATGACTCCCGAAGAGGTCTTTCGGAAGCTCGTCCACGGTGTCGGCGACCGCGACTTCGACGCGCTGCCCGAGTTGTACGCCGAGCAGACCGACGTACGCCATCCGATGAACCCGTACGGCGACCACCCGCTGCTGTCCCGGGACGCGCTGCGCGAGCACTTCGGCGGCAACGGTCCGCAGGTGACCGAGGTGGTCCGCTTCCAGCCGGAGAACATCCGGATCCATCACACCGCCGACCCCGAGGTGATCGTCGGCGAGTTCGACTACGTCGGGACCGTGCTCGCGACCGGAGAGCCGTTCACCACCTCGAACGTGATCGTCCTGCGGGTCCGCGACGGTCAGATCGTCGAGTCCCGCGACTACATCGACCACGTCGGCGATGACCCGCGCCCGTGGCCTGACCGAGCAGCTGATCGCCGCGCTGCGGGAACCGGCCGGCGCCCCTGCCGCGTCGTAGTCGGCAGAGGCGCCGGATGGCCCCGGACCGAGGCATCAGGCCCGCCCGGGGCCATCTCCAATCCGCACCGGCGAGGCGGCGTGCGTACCCGTCATGACGCCTCAGGTCTGGTACGGCGAACCGCCGGTCCCTGGACGTCGCCCGTCGACGTCGGTGAATCCGTACTCCTGGCCGAGTTCGGCGGATCGCACCACCTGACCCGTGAAGCGCATCACCTTGGGGTCGGCCGCCAGTGCCGCAACCGCGCGACCGATGAACTGCGGGGACTCCGAGTCGGACAGATCGAAGTACTCGGCGGCACGCAGGACAGACTCGGTGCGGACCAAGCCTGGGTACAACGACACCGCGGTCACTCCCTGGTCGCGCAACTCGTTCGCCATGACGGCGACCATGCGGTCGGTCGCCGCCTTCGCCACGCTGTAGCTGACGCCGGCATCGTTCCTGCCCGCGGCGTCCGACGAGACGTTGACGATCAGCCCGGATCCCTGGGCGATCATCGTCGGCGCCGCCACCACGCTGGTCACGTAATGCGCGCGTACCCCTGCCTGGAACATCGAGTCCCAGCGGTCGATCGGCACGGTCCAGAAACCGGACTCGAGCCAGAACTGCGTGCCGTCCCAGAAGTGCTCGTAGCCGCCCCAGACGTTGTTCACCAGTACGTCGAGCCGCCCGGTGTCGGCCACGACCTGCTCGACGGCCCGCCGCGTCTGCTCGTCGTCGCGGTGGTCGCACCCGATCGCCACCCCGCGCCCACCAACGGCCGTCACTTCCTCGGCCGTCTCCTGCACGGCGCCGTCCAACGGCGTCGTCGGCGAACCCCCGACCTCGGTCCGCCCGGTGACGTAGACGGTCGCCCCTGCCTCACCGAGCCCGAGAGCGATCCCCTTTCCCACACCGCGACTCGCCCCGGTGACCAGCGCGACCCCTCCCCGCCAGCGTTCCCCTCCAGCTGAAGCTAACAGCGGCCGCGGACAGAAAACGGTCCCTCGACCGAACGTGGTCGAAGGGCCGTTGTCAGTGGGTCAGCGGTCGCCCATCGGGACGTACTGGACGCCGCGGGCGCCGGTGTAGATCTGCTTGGGGCGGGCGATCTTCTGGTCGCCGTCGCCGAGCATCTCCAGCCACTGGGCCAGCCAGCCCGAGGTGCGCGGGATGGCGAACAGGACGGTGAACATCTCCGGCGGGAACGACAGGGCCTCGTAGATCAGGCCGGAGTAGAAGTCGACGTTCGGGTAGAGCTTGCGGGAGACGAAGTACTCGTCCTCCAGCGCGATCTTCTCCAGCTCGACGGCGATCTTCAGCAACGGGTTGATCCCGGTCACCTCGAACACGTCGTCGGCGGCCTTCTTGATGATCTTGGCCCGCGGGTCGTAGTTCTTGTAGACCCGGTGGCCGAAGCCCATCAGCCGCTCCTCGCCGGCCTTCACGCCCTCGATGAACGACGGGCACGTTGTCGACCGAGCCGATCCGGCGGAGCATCTTCAGCACCGCCTCGTTGGCGCCGCCGTGCAGCGGGCCGTAGAGCGCGCCGATGCCGCCGGCGACCGCGGTGTACGGGTCGACCTGGGTGGAGCCGATCGCCCGGACCGCGTTGGTGGAGGCGTTCTGCTCGTGGTCGGCGTGCAGGATGAACAGGATCTCCAGCGCCCGCACCAGGCGATCGTCGGCGGCGTACTTGGGCTCGCTCATCTTGAACAGCATGGACAGGAAGTTCGCGGTGTAGCTGAGCTCGTTGTCCGGGTAGACGTACGGCTTGCCCTGGGCGTGCCGGAACGCGAACGCGCCGAGCGTCGGCATCTTCGCGATCAGCCGCCGGATCTGCAGCGCCCGGGACTCCTCGTCGAAGACGTTGCGCGACTCGGGATAGAAGGTGGACAGCGCCCCGACCGACGCGAGCAGCATCCCCATCGGGTGCGCGTCGTACCGGAAGCCCTGCATGAAGGTCTTCAGGTTCTCGTGCACGAACGTGTGATAGGTCACGTCGTGCGCCCAGGCCTCGTACTCCGCCTTGTTCGGCAGCTTGCCGTTCACCAGCAGGTAGGCCACCTCGAGGTAGTTCGACTGCTCGGCGAGCTGCTCGATCGGGTAGCCGCGGTACTCCAGGATGCCCTTGTCACCGTCGATGAAGGTGACCGACGAGCGGCAGGAGGCGGTGTTGACGAAGCCGGGGTCGTAGGTGGCCAGGCCACCGTCGCCGTCGGCTGCACTGATCTGTTTGAGATCGGCGGCACGGATGGTGCCATCGGTGATGGCAAGGTCGAAGTCCTTGCCGGTCCGGTTGTCCCGGACGGTGAGCGACTGTTCGGTCACGATGCCCTCTTCGGAAGCTGGCGTCATCGCCTGGTGAGTGAGGGTTATCGTCAGCCGGCGGGACGCGGTTCGGACTGCAATCTTCACCGCTAAACTAGTGCTGTCCTCAGCCGCTTCCAAGCCGGGGTCCCCGTGACGCCTGGGCTCGCTTTGACCCCGGGGTGCCGACGCCGGTATTCTGGGCTGCTGTTGTGCGTTCCAGGTCTGGCATCAGCACAGCCACGTCGGCGGACCGCTCGCCGACGTACCAGTTTTGTCAACCTCTGAGAAACGAAGGTCAACGACCGTGCGCACGTACAGCCCGAAGCCTGCTGACGTCACCCGTGAGTGGCATGTGATCGACGCCACCGACGTCACGCTCGGTCGGCTCGCCGTCCAGATCGCCACGCTGCTGCGCGGCAAGCACAAGCCGACGTTCGCGCCGCATGTGGACGGCGGTGACTTCGTCATCGTCATCAACGCCTCCAAGGTGGCCCTGTCCGGCACCAAGCGGACGGACAAGCTGGCGTACCGCCACTCGGGTCACCCGGGTGGTCTGACGGCCACGCCGATCGGCGAGATCCTCGACCGGGACCCTCGCAAGGCCGTCGAGAAGGCTGTCTGGGGCATGCTGCCGAAGAACCGCCTGAGCCGCAAGCTGCTCACCAAGCTGAAGGTGTACGCCGGTCCGGAGCACCCGCACACCGCCCAGCAGCCGAAGCCGTTCGAGATCACCCAGATCGCCCAGTAAGCGATCGACGAGCCAGGTAAACGAGGATTTCCAGCGTGAGCGACATCACCACCGAGACCGAAGCAATCGACCCCGAGGTCCCCATCGACAGCGAGGGCCCGGTCGCCTACACCTCCGAGACGAACCCGACTCCGGAGCAGCGCGCCGAGACGGGTCGGGTCGCGGTGATCAACCCGGCCGGCGCCACCGGTCGCCGCAAGGAGGCCGTGGCGCGTGTCCGGCTCATCCCGGGAACGGGCACCATCACCGTCAACGGCAAGCCGATCGACGTCTACTTCCCGAACAAGGTTCACCAGCAGCACGTGAACGAGCCGTTCGTGGTCGCCGGTCTCGAGGGCTCCTACGACGTGATCGCCCGGATCAACGGCGGTGGCATCACCGGCCAGGCCGGTGCGCTGCAGCTGGGGATCGCCCGCTGCCTGAACGCCGCCGACGAGGAGGCGAACCGCCCGGGTCTGAAGAAGGCCGGTCTGCTCAGCCGCGACGCGCGGATCAAGGAGCGGAAGAAGGCTGGCCTCAAGAAGGCCCGCAAGGCGCCGCAGTACAGCAAGCGCTGATCGCCTGATGGGGCGTTTGTTCGGCACGGACGGAGTCCGTGGCCTGGCGAACGTGGACCTGACCGCGGAGCTGGCGCTCGACCTCTCGGTCGCGGCGGCTCACGTACTCGGCGAGGCCGGTGCCTTCGAAGGGCACCGGCCACGCGCCGTTGTGGGGCGGGATCCACGCGCCAGTGGTGAGTTCCTGGAAGCCGCCGTGGTGGCCGGTCTGGCCAGCGCAGGCGTCGACGTGGTCCGGCTCGGCGTCCTGCCGACTCCGGCGGTGGCCTACCTGACCGGCTCGACCGGCGCCGACCTCGGCGTGATGCTGTCCGCCAGCCACAACCCGATGCCCGACAACGGCATCAAGTTCCTGGCCCGTGGCGGGATCAAGCTCGACGACGTGATCGAGGACGCGATCGAGGCCCGGATGGGCGAGGAGTGGCAGCGTCCGACCGGCGCGGCCGTGGGGCGGGTGTTCGACGACGGGCAGGGGTTCGAGACCTACGTCTCGCATCTGGTCCGGTCCGCGCCGAACCGGTTCGACGGGCTCAAGGTCGTGATCGACTGCGCCAACGGCGCCGCCTACGAGACCGCGCCCGAGGCCCTGCGCCGACTCGGTGCCGAGGTGATCACGTACGCCGCCGCACCCGACGGACTGAACATCAACCTGGACTGCGGATCCACCCACCTGGAGGGCCTGCAGCGCGAGGTGGTCGGCCACCGCGCCGACCTCGGGATCGCCCTTGACGGCGACGCGGACCGCTGCCTGGCCGTGGACGCGAACGGCGAGCTGGTGGACGGCGACCAGATCCTCGCGATCCTGGCGCTGGCCATGCGCGACAGCGGCCGGTTGTCCAACGACACCGTGGTCGCGACCGTGATGAGCAACCTGGGCTTCGTCCAGGCGATGGTCCGGGAGCGGATCGCGGTCGAGCAGACCAAGGTCGGCGACCGGTACGTGCTCGAGGCAATGAAGGCGGGCGGTCACAAGCTCGGCGGTGAGCAGTCCGGGCACGTGATCCTGTCCGACCACGCCACCACCGGTGACGGCACGCTGACCGCGATCACGCTGCTGGCCCGGGTCGCCCAGACCGGCAAGAGCCTGAGCGACCTGGCCGGTGCGATGACCCGCCTCCCGCAGGTCCTGGTCAACGTGAAGAACGTCGACAAGTCCCGGGCCGGCAACGACCCGGCGGTCCAGTCTGCTGTCGCCGAAGCCACTACCCGCCTCGGAGACACCGGCCGCGTCCTGCTCCGCCCGTCCGGCACCGAGCCGCTGGTCCGGGTCATGGTCGAGGCCGAGTCCTCCGACACCGCCCACGAGATCGCCCACTCCCTCGCCGACGTGGTCGCCACCTCGCTGAAGCTCTGAAGTACGAGTAGGTACGCCGGAGAAGCCGCACCCTGGGCTTCTCCGGCGTACTGCGTTCAGGACTCCAGACCGACTGCCTTGAGCACGTTCGGCCATGCCTTCAAGGCTGCTTGCAGAGTTGGGTCCTCGGTAGTCACTAGGGCTTCGTCGTACGCGGACTCCAGTACGTCGGCGATCCGGACCGGCGTACCGAGAGACGCGGACCGTACGGCGGCCTCGACCATGGCGACGCTGATGACGTTGGAGTGAACCTCGGACTGCGGGACGGTGGATTCGCGGACCGCCGCGACGAACTCGACCAAGGAGCCGGCGATCTGTTCGGGGTCGTCGACCATGACGGCCGGTAGGGCTTCGCCGGAGGCGAGTTCGGCGACGGGCGGGTTGTCCCCGTCCCAGGTCGCCGTACCGCCGGATGCACTGGCCCGCCAGCGGCCGTTCCAGGATGTCTCCAGACCGGGCGCGCACCAGCTGCCGGTGAAGGCGAAGCGGGTGCCGTCGGCAAAGGTGAATACCGCGTTGGCCGCCGCGTTGCCGTCGAACCAGCTCCAGTCCGGGTTGTACGACTCGCAGTAGACCGACACCGGCTCGGAGCCGATCAGCTTCCGGGCCAGGTCGAACTGGTGGATCGCCATGTCGACGAGCAGCGGCTCGGCCATCCGCTCCCGGAACCCGCTGAAATGCGGCGCTTTGAAGAACTCGCACGACAGCGACCCGATCGTGCCGAGCTCGGCGAGTTGCCGGCCGAAGGCGGAGCCGGCCCGGAAGTAGCGGCGGGACTGCGAAACCATCAGCAGCTTCCCGCTCACCTCCGACGCCGCGACCATCGCCAGACACTCCCGCGACCGTCTCGGCCAACGGCTTCTCGCAGAGCACCGGCAGCCCACGCAGCAAGGCATCCACGCTGACCTTGGGATGCGCGACCGGCACGGTCACGTCGACGACCGCATCGGCTCCGTCGACGCCCAGCTCGTCGATCGATGTCGCCACCGGGACGATCGCCGTACCCGTGCTCGTCGGCGGCCGCCCGGGCCACGTCGACGTCCAGGTCGACCAGGCCGACCAGGACGACGTCGGGGTTTGCGGCGATGGTGCGCAGCCAGGCCTTGCCCATGCCGCCGGCGCCGACCTGGATGAGGCGCAAGGGTTCAGGCATCGCGCGGGCTCCTCGATCGGGCCCTTGTAGCCGTGGCCGTTGAAGAAGTCGCCGGTCTCGTAGCGCAGCAGCGTCGGCACCGCTCGCTCCGGGCGGTCCGTGTGCGCCCATGCGACGCCGTTCGCGATCACCTTGCGAACGTCCTTGTGGTGGTAGACCGGGTAGTCCTGGTCGCCGGGGGAGAAGTAGAAGATCTTCCCGTGCCCGCGGCGGAACGTGCAGCCGGACCGGAACACCTCGCCGCCGGAGAAGGACGAGACGAAGACCAGTTCGTCCGGCACCGGGATGTCGAAGAACTCGCCGTACATCTCCTGCTGCTCGATCTCGATCGGGTGCGGCACGCCCTGCGCGATCGGGTGCGTCGGGTTCACCGTCCAGACCAGCTCGCGGTCGCGCTCACTGCGCCAGCGCAGCGTGCACGTCGTACCCATCAGCTTGCCGAAGATCTTCGACCAGTGACCGGAGTGCAGGACGACCAGGCCCATCCCGGCCAGCACGTGCTGGTGGACCCGCTCGACCACCTCGTCCGTCGACCTCGCCGTGCGCGGCGTGACCCCACCACACCAGTACGTCGGTCTCGGCCAGCACCTCCTCGGTCAGGCCGTGCTCGGGCTCGTCGAGCGTCGTCGTACCGACCGTGGCCTCGGCGCCGAGATTCTCGCTCGATGCCGGCGGCGATCGTGGTGTGCATGCCGTCGGGGTAGATCTCGGCGACATGCTGGCTCGACCTGCTCGTGCCGGTTCTCGCCCCAGACGAGTACGCGAATCGTCATAGTCTCTCAGTCCTTATGAGGTTATTTGACGGCTCCGCCGATGGCGCCGGCGGCGATGTACTTCTGCGCGGCGATCAGCAGCACGATGGCCGGGATCGCCGAGAGGACCGCGGTCGCCATCACCGCGTTCCAGTTCTGTACCTGGGTGCCCAGGTACTGGTAGATCCCGAGCGTCACCGGCCGGACGCCGCCCTTGGTGGTCAGCGTCAGCGCGAACAGGAAATCGCTCCAGGAAAACAGGAAACTGAACAACCCCGCCGTGATGAGGGAGTTCTTGCTGATCGGCAGCACGATCGAGACGAAGGCCCGGAACAGCCCGGCGCCGTCCACCCGCGCGGCCTCCACCAGTGACGGCGGCAGCGACATCATGAACGAGCGCAGGATCAGGATCGCGAACGGGATGCCGCTGCTGCAGTTCGCCACGATCAGGCCCGGGATCGAGTTCAGCAACCCGATCCGTTCGTACGCCGTGTAGAGCGCATTGGCGATCACGATGCCCGGAATCATCTGCGAGATCAGGATCGCCAGCAGCCCGACCGACACCCAGCGGGACCGGAACTGCGAGAGCGCATAGGCGCACGGGGTGGCGATGATCAGGCTGAGTACGACGGTCCCGGCCGCGATGATCATGCTGGTGACCAGGTTGCCGCCCTGTTCACTGAGCGCCCGCTGGTAGCCGGCGAAGGTCGGGTGCAACGGCAGGATGCCGGCGGTCAGAGTGTTCCCGGACGGTTGCAGCGAGGCGTTCACCATCCAGTAGACCGGGAACAGCATCACGACCAGGATCAGTACGCCGATCACGGTGTACACCGTGCGACGGACAGCCGAATCAGTCATCGTCGTACCCCTCCTACTCGTCGACCGCGCGACGCGTGCCGCGCAGGTAGAAGATCGCGAACACGAACGAGATCGCGATCAGGATGTTGCTCAGCGCGGCACCCTCGCCGAACTTGAAGTCGACGAACGACCGCTCGTACGACTGGGTCGCCAGCGTCTGGGTGGCGTTGGCCGGTCCACCGCCGGTCAGGCCGAGGATGATGTCCAGCACCTTGATCGTGTAGACGACGCCGAGCATCAGCACGACGCTCGCGACCGACCGCAGGTTCGGCCAGGTGATGTACCGGAACGCGCGCCAGCCGGTGGCGCCGTCGAGCTGCCCGGCCTCGTACAACTCGTCCGGAATCTCCGAGAGGCCGGAGTACAGCAGGGTCACGTTGAACGGGATGCCGATCCAGATGTTCACCCCGATCACCGCGATCAGCGCGACCGACGGCGAGTTCAGCCACGGCACCGGCTCGTTGATCAGATGCAGCCAGGTGAGCGTCCGGTTCAGGATGCCGCTGTCCTGCTCGAGGATCGACCGCCAGGTCGCGCTCGACACGATCAACGGCAGCAACCACGGCAGCAGCAGCAGCGACCGGAGCAGGCCGCCGAGCGGGAAGCGCCGGCGGAAGAACAGCGCCAGTGCCAACCCGATGACGAACTGGAAGGCGATCGAGCCGATGGTGAACAACGCCGTGTTCACCATCGCCTGCGAGAACAGCTGGTCGTTCACGACCGCGGTGTAGTTCTTCAGCCCGACCCAGGGTGCCTCTCCGGTGAAGAACGTCCGCAGGCGCGTAGTCCTGCAGGCTCATCAGCAGGTTCTTCACCACCGGGTAGCCGAACAGCGCGATCATCGCCAGGCGGCCGGCAGCACGAACAGGATCTTGGTCAGGTCCTCACCCCGGTGGCGCCGGCCACGGGACCTGCGGGCAGGTTCCGGACCGGACGCCTCCGTCGTCACGCGTGTAGCGTCGCTTGGGCCATCGCGATCAGCCGCCGGACGCCTGCTTGAAGGCGTCCTCGGGTGAGGCCTTACCGGTCAGCGCCAGCTGGATCGCCTGGTAGATCACCTTCGCGGCGTCCGGCCACTTGTCGCCGAGCTTGCCGGTCCGCGAGCGGGCGGTCTTGACCTGCTCGGTGAAGGCCTTCATCGACGGCACGTCCTTGACGTACTGGTCGAGCAGCGCGGTCTTGGTCGGCACCGTGAACCGGGCCTTCGCCCAGGCCAGCTCGTTCTCGTCCGAGTTCAGGCACTTCACGAAGTCGGCGGCCTTCTGCTGCTTGGCCTGGTCCTTGTTCAGCGGGACCGTCCAGGCCTCACCGCCGAGCGGAGCGACCGGCGTCTGGTCCGGCTTGTTCACCGGGAACTTGACCACGTCCCACTTGATGTTCGGGAACTTCTCCAGCGCCGGGATCTGCCACGGCCCGTTCACCATCATCGCGGCCTTGCCGGCCACGAACTGGTCCTTCGCGTCACCCTGGGTCCAGTTGATCACGCTCTTCGACGCCGAGCCCGACTGTCACCAGATCCGTCCACAACTGCAGGGCTTCGGTCGACCTGCGGGGTGTTCAGGTCGGTCTCGTCGCCGCCGTTGGTCCACATCGCCGGCAGGAACTGCCAGGAGCCCTCGTACGTCGCGTTGGCGTTGAACGCGATCCCGTACCGGCCGGGCTTGGTCAGCTTCTTGGCCGCGGCCTTCAGCTCCTCCCACGTCTTCGGCGGCTGGACGCCGGCCTCCTGCAACATCTGCGTGTTGTAGAACAGCGCGATCGTGTTCGTCACCGGCGCCAGTCCGTAGAGCTTGCCCTGGTACGACGTCGCGTCGACCATGCCCTGGATGACTCCGTCGCCAGTCAGACCCATGTCGTTCAAGGGCGCCAGCGCACCGGTGGCGGCGATCTGCTGTACGTCGGGGTTGTCGAGCATCAGGACGTCCGGCAGCGTCTTCGACGAGGCCTGCTGCAGCACCTTCTGGATCAAGGTGTCACCAGGCACCGTCTCCCGCTGCAGGGTGATGCCGAGCGTGCTCGCGCAGGCGTCGAGGCCCTTCTGGACCAGTGACTTGTCCGGCTCGTTGTTGTAGTAGTCCAGGATCGACAGGCTCTTCACCGCATCGCCGGACGAGGAGGACGGCGAGTCGCCGCCGTTGTTGCCGCAGGCCGCCAGCACGAGCGACAGAGTCGTCGCACCCGCCAGCGCAGCGGTGATCCGCTTGCTGATCATGACATCGGGCTCCTTCGTGGATGCTCAGTGGCCACCGGGAGGCGCGCAGATCAAAGCGCTTAACCACGGGCCAATGAGAGAGTGCCGTTCACTTGTCTGCTGGGGGGTAAACCGCTTAACTGAGGTGTTCCAGGACTATGTTCCTTGGGTCACACTGCTGTCAAGAGTTCAGACCCGGACCGGCGGGGCGGGGAAGGTATCAACAGAGAGGGGGGATCCGATGGTGACCATGCGGGACGTCGCGGACCGTGCGGGCGTGTCGATCGCGACCGTCTCCTTCCTGCTGAACGACACGAAGCCGGTGCGGGCGGCCACCCGGGCGAAGATCGAGCAGGCGATGGCCGAGCTCGGCTACCGCCGCAACGAGGTGGCCCGCGCGCTGGCCAGCCGGCGGACGCACATCATCGCGATGGCCTATCCGGCGCTCGACCACCGCTTCGGCTTCTCGGCGGCGGAGTTCTTCACCAGCGCGGCCGACGCGGCGCGCAAGCAGCACTACCACCTCGTGCTCTGGCCGGTCGGCAACGACGGCACCGAGCTGCACGAGCTGGTCGGCCAGGGCCTGGTCGACGGCGTCGTCCTGATGGAGGTCCAGCTCGACGACCCACGGGTCGGCATCCTCCAGGAGACGCAGACGCCGTTCGCCCTGATCGGCCGCACCACCGAGCTCGAAGGGCTGTCGCACGTGGACATCGACTTCGACGCGACCGTCGAAGCGGCGATCGGTCATCTGTACGGACTCGGTCATCGCAAGCTCGTGATGGTGTCCGGCGACCTCACCGACCCGCGCTTCCGCACCTACGGGCCGTACGTCCGGACGGAGGCGGCGTACCGACGGATCTCCGCGGAGTACGGCGTACAGACCATCGTGCTGGAGTGTGCCGACACCACGCGGTCCGGTCAGGAGGCCGCCGAGCGCTTGATGCGGGAGCATCCCGACACCACGGCCGTGCTGGTCCTGAACGAGTACGCCGGCCTCGGGGTCGCCTCGGGCCTGAACAAGCTCGGGTACGACGTACCCGCGGAGATCTCGATCCTCCCGCTACTGATGGCCCCGGAAACCGCCGCCCTGTCCGACCCCGAACTCACCATCATGCGCACCCCGGGCCCGGAGCTCGGCCAACTCGGCACCGAAGCTCTCATCCGCCAACTCGAAGGCGCCGACCCCCTCCCACCCCAACTCGTCCCCGCCAGGCTCTACCCCGGCGCCACAATCGCCCCGCCACGCGCCGGATGAGTCTCAGCCAGCGCGTGCTCGTCGCTGGCGTCCTGGTTCTCGTGCCCCGCGAGCCGGATCTCCCCCACTCACCAAGCACCCATGTGGGCCGGCGGACGCGCTGGGGCGAGCGTGGTGTGACGACACCGCTCTGGGTTAGTGAGTGGCGGGCGTCCGCGGAACTCGGGTGGACGGCCAGGCCATCACAATGGGTCTTCGCCGCGATTCCCCGGCGCGACGGCCCCCGGGAGCTGCGAATGTGATGGCCTGGACGTCCGCGCCGGCAACGCAACACAGTGCCGGTGACCGGTGACCGGTGACCGTGGTGTGGGGAGGATCCTGGCCCGATTCGAGGGAAATCCTCCCCAGTCCACTGTGACCGGGCGCGACCACCCTCGATCGGCACTAGTTGCTGAGGTTCCAGAGGGCAGTGATGAGGGGGCGGTGGAGGTCGGCGCGGCGGGCGCAGAGGCCGATGATCAGGGGGTCGAGGGGCGGATCGGTGGGTAGTTCGACGAGGCGGTCGGTGACGCTGGAGAAGTCGAGGACCAGGCGAGGAACGAAGTTGCCGACGGCACCGAGCTGCGCAGTGTGATCCTCGCCGAGCAACGGCTCGCTTCCCGGCCGATGACGGAGATCGGCGGCAGCCCGATGTGGTCGTACGGCGCGGAAGTCCGAGCGCGGCGCGAGTCGGAGCCCGCCACCGTCGATCCACTGACCGCGGGGCTGTTCGTGGCGACGATGATGGCGCAGGTCGACGAGTTCGCCGAACGTGGGCACGCCTGGTCGGAGATCGTCAAGTCCTCCGTCCGTCGGTAGACATCTCGGTCTAGCATCGGCGCTCGTCCCGGGCACTGCGTCCGGTTCGTAATCAACTCTTGACCCAGCGTGCGTGTGTGGGTAACTTTCGCGTCGCGGGGGAGTAGCTGTAATTCAATTACTTTGAGGTCCGCCCCCGCCTGCCCACGGACTCAGTTGGTGAACTCATGGAATTGACCCGCCGCCAAACCCTCGGCCTGGCCGCTGCTGCCGTCGCCGGTACGACCCTAGCCAGTACGACCACCGCCCACGCCGCAACGGACCGCTGGGTCCGCGACACCCTCCGACGGATGACGCTGGAGCAGAAGGTCGGCCAGCTCTTCGTCTGCTACGCCTACGGGCCGGCCGCGGACACGGCCGACGCGCGCAACACCAGCCTGTACGGCGTCGCGACGCCGGCCGAGGTGGTCCGCAAGTACAACCTCGGCGGGGTGATCTACTTCGCCTGGACCGACTCGGTGAAGGACCCGCAACAGATCGCCCGGCTGTCCAACGGACTGCAGAGCGCTTCGCTGGCCGGCACCGGCATCCCGCTGCAGATCGCCACCGACCAGGAGTACGGCTCGGTGGTCCGGGTCGGACCGCCGGCGACCCAGTTCCCCGGCGGGATGGCGCTCGGCGCGACCCGGTCGGCGCAGTACGCGCGGACCGCGGGCGCGATCGGCGGCCGGGAGCTGAAGGCGATCGGTATCACCACCGACTTCGCCCCGGATGCGGACGTCAACGTCAACCCGCTGAACCCGGTGATCGGCGTCCGCTCGTTCTCCTCCGATCCCGCTGTGGTCGCCGAGTTGGCCGCCGCACAGGTCAAGGGGTACCAGCGCGACGGGCGGATCGTCTCGACCGCGAAGCACTTCCCCGGGCACGGCGACACCGCGACCGACAGTCACACCGGAATCCCGGTGATCGGTCACTCGCTCGAGGAGTGGACCCGGATCGACCGGCCGCCGTTCGAGGCCGCGATCAAGGCGGGCATCGACTCGATCATGACCGCGCACATCGTCGTCCCGGCGCTCGACCCGTCCGGTGACCCGTCGACCCTGAGCAAGCCGATCCTGACCGGGATCCTGCGCGAGCAGCTGCGGTTCGACGGCGTCGTGATCACCGACTCGCTGGGCATGCAGGGCGTCCGGGACAAGTACGGCGACGCCGAGATCCCGCTGCGGGCGATCGAAGCCGGCGTCGACCAGCTGCTGATGCCCGTCGATCCCGGACTGGCGTACAACTCGGTCCTGTCGGCGGTCCGCGCTGGCCGGATCAGCGAGGCGCGGATCGACCAGAGCGTCGAGCGCATTCTGAAACTGAAGCTCAAGACCGGCGTCGTCGACCACCCCTACGTGGACCTGGCCCGCGTCGCCACGATCGTCGGCACGGCCGCGAACTATGCCGCCGCCCAGCAGATCGCGGATCGCAGTACGACGCTGCTGAAGAACGACGCCGGCGTGCTGCCGTTGTCCCCGGCGCCGAGGAGGATCCTGGTCGCCGGCTACAGCCCGGCCGCCCTTGGTACGGCGCTCCAAGCCCGCGGAGCGACGGCGGTCGTCAAGGACACGGGGGCGACACCCGCCGACACCAAGATCGACGACGCTGTGGCGGCGTCGGCGGCCGCGGACCTCACGATCGTGCTCACGATGAAGGCCTGGGACACCGACGTCACCGACAAGCAGGCCAAGCAGCGCAAGCTCGTCAACGCCCTGCTCGATACCGGCCGGCCGGTGATCGTGGTCGCTGTCCGGGATCCGTACGACGTCGCCTTCTTCCCGCCCGCGCAGACCACGCTGGCCACCTACGGCTCCACGGTGCCGTCGATGGAGGCACTGGCCAAGGTCCTGTACGGCGAGATCGCGCCGACCGGCAAGCTCCCGGTCGCGATCCCGGCGCAACCGGATCCGTCCCAGACACTGCATCCGTTCGGCCACGGGCTCACCTTCGACCCGCACCAGACCCGGCTGACCGTTGCCTCGTACAACATTCACGCCGCGGCCGGCGAGGACAACGTGTTCGACCTCGACCGCACCGCCCAGGCACTGAAGGCGCTCGACGCCGACGTGATCGGGCTGCAGGAGGTCGACGTCCACTGGGATGCGCGCAGCGAGTGGCGCGACACCCTGGCCGAACTGGCCGCACAGCTCGGCATGTACGCCGGGTTCGCGCCGATCTACGACTTCGATCCGCCCGCGGCCGGGCAGCCGCGCCGCCAGTACGGCGTCGGCCTGCTCTCCCGGTTCCCGCTGATCCGGACCGAGAACCACCCGATCACCCGGCTGTCCACCCAGGACCCCAACCCGGTGCCCGCCCCGGCGCCCGGGTTCCTCGAGGCCGAGATCGACGTCCGCGGCCGCCGGGTGCACGTGTACTGCACCCACCTGGACTACCGGGCGGATCCGGCGGTCCGGGCGGCGCAGGTCAGCGACACGATCAAGATCCTCGCGCGTGACCCTCGGCGGGACCTGCAGATCATGACCGGCGACTTCAACGCCGAGGCGACGGCTCCCGAGCTCGCCGGACTCGTGGACCCGGCTCACCGACAGTTGGACCGCGGCCGGTTCGACCTCCGGCGGCCCGAACACCTATCCCGCCGTCGATCCGGTCAAGCGGATCGACTTCGTCACCGTCGGCGCCGGCCTGCGCGTTCTGCGGGCCGCTGTGCCCGCGGAGCAAGCGGCGAGCGACCACCGCCCGCTGGTGGCCGACCTGTCGTTCCACCCCTGAATCCCTGCCCCGAGGAGAGATCATGAAGCGTCGCAGTCTGCTAGCTGGCGCCGGTATGCTCGCCGCCGCACCGCTGATCGACGTACCGGCCGCCCACGCCACGACCGGCCGGAAAGTGATGACCGGAGCGGAGGTGCTGGCCGCCGACGGCTGGCGCCTGCTCGCCGGTCAGAAGGTCGGCGTGATCAGCAACCCGACCGGCATCCTGCCTGACCTGACCCACATCGTCGACACGATGCACGCGTCCGGCAAGGTCGACATCGTGGCGGTCTTCGGCCCCGAGCACGGCTTCCGCGGTACGGCGCAGGCCGGCGGATCGGAGCAGGACCACATCGACCCGCGCACCGGGATCATGGTGTACGACGCGTACGGCGCGAACGCGGACAAGCTGGTGAGTCTCTACACCACGTCCGGTGTAGAGACCGTCGTCTTCGACATCCAGGACGTCGGTGCGCGGTTCTACACCTACATCTGGACGATGTACGAGGCGATGCTCGCCGCGGTCCGCACCGGCGCGCGATTCGTCGTACTGGACCGTCCCAACCCCGTCGGCGGGTACGCGCGGGGTCCGATGCTGAAGCCCGGCTACACCTCCGGCGTCGGCAAGGAGGAGATCGTCCAGCAGCACGGCATGACCGTGGGCGAGCTGGCCCGGCTGTTCAACGCTGAGTACCTGCCGCTCGACGCAGATGGTCAGCGTCTCAAGGAGCTCCAGGTCGTCCAGGTGAAGAACTGGAAGCGCGACCAGCTGTACGACGACACCGGCCTGACCTGGGTGATGCCGAGCCCGAACATGCCGACTCCGGACACCGCCCTGCTCTACCCGGGCACTGTGCCTGTTCGAGGCGACCAACATGTCCGAGGGTCGCGGTACGACGCGGCCGTTCGAGCTGATCGGAGCGCCGTACGTCGACTACAAGTGGGCGGAGGCGCTGCAGACGAAGACGATCCCGGGCGTCGAGTTCCGGGAGGCGTACTTCACGCCGTCGATCAGCAAGAACGCGAACCTGCTGTGCGGCGGCGTCCAGGTGCAGATCACCGATCCGCACAAGGTCGAGGCGATCACCGCGGCCACGCACATGATCGTCGAGGCGCGCAAGCTCTACCCCGACTTCGCCTGGCGCGCCGAGAACCCGCCCGGCCGATGGATCGACCTGCTCACCGGGTCCGACCGGTTCCGCACCATGCTCACCGCCGGCGCCACCGCCGAGGAGATCGTCGCCGCCTGGAAGTCCGAGACCGACGCCTGGACGACCCGCAGGGCGAAGTACCTTCTCTACAAGGGAGCGCACCAGTGAGACAGGCTGGCCGCGCTCACGATAGCCTGCTGCGGTGATGCTGACGATGGCGAGCCCTGCGGTTGCCGATGGCAACGTGTCCGGCCGCTTCGACCACCCGTACGACGGGTACGCGCCGAAGGGCGACCCTGTTGCGTGACACCACCCCGGCGAAGGCCGGCCTCGACCCCGCGCCGATCGACGCCGCGCTGGCCCAGGTGGACGCCTGGACCCGCCCCAGCGGTACGACGAAACCCCTGTACGCCGGTGCGGTCACGCTGCTCGGCCACGACGGGAAGATCGTCACCCGCTCGGCCACCGGGATGGCGCTGCAAGTATGCCGACGGCGACGGGACCGAGCTGCCCGCGGACCAGCAGATCCCGATGCGCACGGACACGATCTTCGACATGGCCTCGGTCTCGAAGCTGTTCACCTCGATCGTGGTGATGCAGCTGATCGAGAAGGGCAAGGTCGGCCTGGACACCCCGATCGCGACCTACGTGCCGGAGTTCGCGGAGAACGGCAAGGAGGCGATCACGGTCCGGCAGGCGCTCACCCACACCTCCGGGTTCCCCGCCTGGTTGCCGCTGTGGAGCGACCGGCCAGACCCGGCGGACGCGGCTGCACGCTGGCGCTCACCGCGAACCTGACAGAACCCGCCCGGCACGCACCTACCTCTACAGCGACCTGAACCTGATCACGCTCGGCGAGGTTGCGCACCGGGTCACCGGCAAGACGCTCGACAAGCTGGTTGCCGACGGCATCACCGAGCCGCTGCGGATGCGCGACACCGGCTACAACCCGGATCCCAAGAAGAAGCCGCGGATCGCCGCGACCGAGTTCCAGACCGCGCCGCCGCGCGGCATGGTGTGGGGCGAGGTGCACGACGAGAACGCCTGGTCGCTCGGACGGCGTCGCCGGGCACGCCGGCGTATTCAGCACCGCGCGACGACCTGGCCGTGCTGGCGCAGACCTTCCTGAACGGCGGCAGCTACGGCGGCGCCCGGATCCTCAAGGAATCCTCGGTGACCGCGATGATCACCAACTTCAACCAGCGCCTTCCCGGGCAACGACCACGGCCTCGGCTTCGAGCTGAACCAGCGCTGGTACATGGGTGGTCTGTCCGGGCCGCGCACCGCTGGTCACACCGGCTACACCGGGACGTCGATCGTGATCGACTTCGACTCCCGCTCGTTCGCGATCCTGCTGACCAACCGGGTCCACCCGAGCCGCGACTGGGGCAGCAACAACCCGGCCCGGCGAGCCGTCGTCCAGGGGCTCGGCGCTGGCGCTCGGCGTCGGGCCGCGGCACGGCAAGGACGCGTGGTTCTCGGGTACGACGGACGACGCGACCACGACCCTCTCGACCAAGGTCGCCGTACCGGCCGGTGGAGCGAAACTGGCGTTTGACTTGTTCGTCGACACCGAGGACACCGATCTGCTGTACCTGGAGACATCCTCCGACGGGACGACGTGGACGAAGGTGCCGTTCACCGTGCGCGATCGCGGGATCGGTGATCGACACCGACGGCTCGATCAGCGGCTCCGGGGATCGGCACTGGCATCAGGCGACTGCCGAGCTCGGCGCGGGCGAGCAGACGATCCGATGGCGGTACGCCTCCGATCCGCTGTACCAGGGCCGCGGGGTGTACGTCGACGGTGTGAAGATCACGAGTGGGAATGATCTTCTTCTCGACGGAGAACGATCGCCTGAATCATTTACCGCAACAGGTTGGAGACTTTCGCGTCGGTGACCCCACTTGGTGCATAGTCGCCGTACCGTGGCTGTCATGAGTTCAACAACCTCTCCAGAACCCACGGGGCCGCTGCTGGTCCGGGTCCGCGCGGTGATGCCCGCGCTGGCGCCGGCCGAGCAGCGGGTGGCGAACGCGGTCCTCGCCGACCCGGGCGGAGTGGCTGCGATGACGATCTCGGAGCTGGCCGAGGTGGCGTCCACCTCGGAGACCACGGTCATCCGGTTCTGCAAGCAGATCGGTGTCCCCGGCTACCCGCAGCTCCGCCTGCAGTTGGCGGCCCAGTCGGCGCAGGAGAGCATCCGGCCGGAGATCGGCGGCGACATCGAGCCCGGCGACTCGCTGGCCGACGTGGTCAGCAAGGTCGCCTTCGCCGACGAGCGCGCCGTCCGCGAGACGGCTCAGCAGGTCGACGTCGACGCGCTGGCCAAGGTTGTCGACGGCGGTCGTCGAACGCGTCGCGGGTGGACCTCTACGGCTTCGGCGCGAGCGCGTTCGTCGCGCTGGACCTGCAGCAGAAGCTGCACCGCATCCGCCGGGTCGCGTTCGCGTGGTCGCGACGTCCACATCGCGCTGACGAGCGCCGCGCTGCTCGGCGAGGGCGACGTCGCGATCGGCATCTCCCACACCGGTACGACGGTCGAGGTCGTCGAGGCGCTGGAGGAGGCGGCCAAGCACGGCGCCACCACGGTCGCGGTGACGAACTTCCCGCGCTCGCCGCTGGCCCAGACGGCCGATCTGGTGCTGACCACGGCCGCCCGGGAGACGACGTACCGGTCCGGGGCGATGGCTTCGCCGGATCGCGCAACTGACCGTGATCGACTGCCTGTTCATCGGGGTCGCCCAGCAGGTGCTGCCGGTTGCCCGGAAGGCCCTCGAGGAGACTGCCACCGCGGTCCGCGGGCACCGGCTCAAAGGCTCAGAGCTGACGTCATATCTCTTTTCCGTCAACTATGAACGGAATTGAAAATCCTTCAGTAGAAAACTAACATCGGACCTGTGACCACGCCGACAGAGCAGCGCAACCCCAGGACGCTCGCCATCGATGCGGTGGGCACGACCGAGATCCTCCGGATGGTGAACGCCGAGGACGCCCGGGTCGCCGGCGCGGTCGAGGTCGTGATCCCCGAGCTGGCGCGCGCCGTGGATGCCGGCGTCGAGGCGATCCGCGGCGGCGGCCGGGTGCACTACTTCGGCGCCGGTACGTCGGGCCGCCTGGCGGTCCTCGACGCCGCCGAACTGCTGCCCACGTTTCACGTGCCGGACGGCCTGGTGGTCGCCCATCACGCCGGTGGCATGGAGGCGCTGCTCCGCGCGGTCGAGAACGTCGAGGACTCCGAGGACGGCGGCGCCGCCGACGCGGCCACCGTCACCGGCCGGGACCTCGCGATCGGCCTCGCCGCTTCCGGGAGTACGCCGTACGTCGCCGGGGCGCTGAAGGCCGCGCGAGCCGCCGGAGCGACCACCGTGCTGATCACGTCGAACCCGTCCGCCCCGCTGGCGCCGCTGGCCGACATCGTGATCGCCGCGGACACCGGTCCCGAGGTGATCGCCGGGTCGACCCGGCTGAAGGCCGGCACCGCGCAGAAGCTGATCCTGAACGCGTTCTCGACCACGCTGATGATCAAGCTCGGCCGCACCTGGTCGAACCTGATGGTCGACCTGGTCGCCACCAACAAGAAGCTCCGCGGCCGCATGCTCCGCATCCTGGCCGAGGCCACCGGCGCCGACCCCGACGCCTGCGAGGCCGCGCTGGCCGAAGCCGACGGCGAACTCAAGCCGGCTCTGGTTCATCTCCTCACCGGCACCCCGATCCCGGCCGCGCGGGCCGCCCTGGAAGACGCCCACGGCCGGGTCGCCACGGCGTTGACGGCTCTCGGCACGCACGCCTGACTCCTGGATCAGTTGCCCCGAACAACCACCGGGGAACTCGTCCGGGACTTGACAGCCGTCCGCACAGCAGCCTCGTGATGCACGGTCACCACGATCTCCGTGAGTCCCGTGCGTGCGGCCAGCGCGAGCACCACGCCGTCCCACGGCACGTACGTCACCAGCAAGCCGGGCTCGGATTCGACGATGCCACCACCGAGCGGCATGCGGCGGCGGAGGCCCGCGTGGCGGAGGCCGGTGCCGAGTGCTTTGCCTACCGCCTCCTTCGCCGTCCACAGGTGGAGGAAGGCCTTCAGTTCATCGGGTTGGGCAGCCATCCATGCCCGCTCTTCCGGAAGGAACCAGCGCTCAGCCAGCGCGCGCACCTCACGCGGGTACACCTCCTCGACATCCACGCCGAGGGGACCGTCGTACGACGCGGCGACCGCAACCAGGTGGTGGGTGTGGCTGATGCTCACCGCGAGACCGCGGATGTGTGGACGACCGTCGGCGTCATGGTGCAGGACCGGCTCGCGGACGAGTGTGCCGGCGAGGAGCAGAAGCAGGTTGTGGGCCGCGGAGTGCGGCTCGGCGCCGGCCGGCGCAAGCCAGACATGTACGGAATCTCCCACCGAAAGAAGGTAACGCGACGAAGGACGAGGTTCGCGCTTTCCTCATCGCGCGGCCCTGAACGGCCTGGCCGCGCTCATCGCCGACCAACTGCCGTAACTGGTCCTCCCGGCCGGTCCGGAACTGGATCTGTAGGGCGTACCGGCCGACTTCTACCGTCAAGGTATGACCACCGCGTGCGAGATCCCCACGGTCCAGGTAGCCACCGTCGAGCGTCTGGTCACCGGCCAGTTCGGGCGGTTGCTGGTGATGGTGTTCGGGTCTGGGCTGAGCATGTACCTGCTCACCTCGGTGGTCCCGCTCTACCTGGCCGCCAACGGCTCGGGCGGAATCGGAGCCGGGCTGTCGACCGGCGCGATGATGCTGTCCGCGGTCGGCGTCGAGCTGCTCGTGCCGCGGATGCTGGCCCGCTGGGGCTACCAGGTCGTCCTCGGCCTCGGGCTGGTCCTGCTCGGCGCACCCTCGTTGGTCCTGCTCACCACCGCGTCATTACCGCTCGTCCTCGCCGTCTGCATCGTCCGCGGGGCCGGCCTGGCGATCCTGGTCGTCGGCGCGGTCGCCCTGGTCGCCGACCTCACCCCGTCAGCCCGTCGCGGTGAGGCCCTGGGCATCTACGGCATCGCCGTGGGCGTCCCAGCTGTCATCGGCCTCCCACTCGGTGTGTACCTGACCAACCGCATCGGCTTCGGTGCCCTCTTCGTCCTCGCCGCCTTCGCCTCCCTCGCCGGACTCGTCACTCTGATGGGTCTGCCGGCTCGGGTCAGCGCAGAAGAGCAGCACGTGAAGGTGCTCGGTGGGTTGCGGCGAAGCGGTCTGCTGATGCCGACGTTCGTCTTCGCGGCCGTGACCGTCGCTGCCGGGATCAGCGTCACCTTCCTGCCCCTGGCCGTTGCCGCGGACAGCCACTCGCTGGTCGCCACCGCGCTGCTCCTGCAGGCCGCGACCGCCCCCGGCGCGCGCTGGCTGGCCGGCCGGTACGGCGATCGCGTCGGCCCGGCGAAGTTGCTGGCACCGGCGTTGATCCTGGCCGCGCTGGGTGCCGGATCGCTGGTGCTGATCGGCAACCCGATCGCCATCGTGGCGGGCTCGACACTGTTCGGCATCGGCTTCGGCGCCGCGCAGAACCTCACCCTGACGATGATGTACCACCGGGTCCCGACCTCCCGCTACGGCCAGGTCAGCGCGCTGTGGAATCTCGCGTACGACGGTGGATGGGGAATGGGCGCCATCATCTTCGGCGCCGTCGTCGCGGGCACCGGCTACCCACTCGCCTTCGGGCTGACCGCACTCGTCGTGGCGGCGGCCGTCGTACCCGCCGTCAAAGCCCTCCGACCCAGCTGAGCACTCCAGCAACCCACTCGCCACCGTTTCAGGGGTCAACCCATCACTTGGTGGGTTGCCCCGTCAGAATCTCGGGGGGCAACCCACCACGTGATGGGTTGACCCTTGAAATGGGGCTGTTCTGCTCGATGTGGGTGTTGGTTGGCGTGGGCGTGCCGGTCGGAGGGGCGGACCCGGGTCCGGTCGCAGGCCCTGGGTGCCCCAGCATCTGAGCGGCTGTGTCTGGATACGGGGTGCCTGGAGGTGATGGGTGAAGTCGTCAGACTCTGCGGACAGGTACTGGGGACCTGGGATATGAGGTGGCCTGTCCGAGGTAGCCAGATGGTGTCCCAGAGGCCCGGATCCACGCCGGTCCGGCCACCAGACCGACAAATATCCGGTCACCGGCCGCGTCGGGCCCACGCGGCCCGGACTGTGTAGAGCAGACCGGGGTGTGGCGGCGGATCGAGGCTGGTCTGGCGCAAGTGGAGGCCGGTGGATGTGCAGGTCGACAGGAGGTCTCGGCCGGGCCTGCCCCCGGCTGGTCGGTCTCACGCCTGAACACCCCGCCCGACGACCAGCCCAAGACCGACATCTCCTGTCGACCTGCACATCCCGGCCCGCTCCCGTCGACCTGCACACCCCGGGCGCCTGTCGACGTGCACATCCAGGCCGGCCGCAAGGGCACCGGCGAAGGCCACCAACCCCGAAGGGGCCAGGCGAAGGCCACCAACCCCGTAGGGGCCAGGCGAAGGCCCCCCGGGGCACGCCAAGAGCCCCCTTTCAGGGGTCAACCAATGAGCTGGTGGGTTGCGGAGGCAGATTCTCGGGGGCCAACCCACAACGTCATGGGTTGACCCCTGAAAGGGTGACCCCTGAGAGCCCCTGAAAGGTGACCCCTGAAGGAGTGACCCCTGAAAGGGTGACCCCTGAAAGGGTGACCCCTGAAGGAGTGACCCCTGAAGGGTTGGCCGGGGGGACTGCTGGGGGTCAGAGTTTGCGGAGTCGGACCCAGCGGACGGCGTGGTCGGGGCCTTTGCGGAGGACGAGGGTGGCGCGGGAGCGGGTGGGGAGGATGTTCTCGCGCAGGTTGGGCCCGTTGATGCCGTCCCAGAGCGACTCGGCCTTCTTGACGGCTTCCTCTCGGCTCAGTTCGCCGTACCGGACGAAGTACGACTCCGGGTTGCGGAAGGCCGTCTCCCACAGTTTGAGGAAGCGGCGCACGTACCAGGACCGGATGTCGTCGGCGGCCGCGTCGACGTACACGGAGAAGTCGAAGAAGTCGCTCACCGCGAGGCCGCTCTTGCCGTCCGCGTGCCGGGGCGCGGGCTGCAGGACGTTCAGGCCCTCGAGCAGCAGGATGTCGGGCTGCTCGACGGTCGTCCGTACGCCGTTCATCCGGTCGTAGTGGAGGTGGGAGTAGACCGGCGCCTGGACCGCGTCCATGCCGGACTTCACCTCGACCACGAAGCGCAGCAGCGACTTGCGGTCGTACGACTCCGGGAAGCCTTTGCGCATCATCAGGCCCCGGCGCTCGAGTTCCGCGTTCGGCCAGAGGAAACCGTCGGTGGTGACGAGCGCGACCCGCGGGTGCTCGGGCCAGCGGGCCAGCAGTTCGCGCAGCAACCGGGCGGTGGTGGACTTGCCGACGGCAACCGATCCGCCGATGCCGATCACGAACGGGGTGCGGGTGGCGGCCGGCTTGCCGAGGAAGGCCTCGGTGTCCGCATGCAGCGCGCGGGCGTGCCGGACGTAGAGCGAGAGGATCCGCGACAACGGCAGGTAGACCTCACGGACCTCGTCCATGTCGATCTCGTCGCCGAGGCCGCGCAGCCGCTCGATCTCGTCCGCCGTCAGCGGGGAGACGGTCGTCTCGGCCAGTTGCGCCCAGGCGGCACGGTCGAGCTCGGTGTAGGGAGTCACCTCCCGCGGCGGCTGCAGCATGAGCCCCATTCTTCCCATCCTCCCGGGGCAGCACCCACCCCGGGAGGCAGTGGGCTTCGTCTCAATCGGGCAACGCCGAAACTTTCGGGGTCCGGTGGTGACCGGGCTCGTGTGCAAGGATCCCCCGTGATGTTCGACCCCTGCTGGCTCGGCACTCAGCGGTTGCCCGAGGTCACCGTGCATGCCTCGGGGGCGCTGGCCCAGACGATCCGGGCCGAGCTCCGGCAGACCCGCCGGATCCGGAACGACGTCGAAGTCGCGCTGTGCGTGCTGACCCGGGTCCGGGAATCGCCTTTGTGGCAAGAGGTCGAGGCCGCGCTCCCGCTCGACGGGCTGGGTGCCGAAGGCTTCGTGGTGGTGCGACGAGGCAACCATCTGGTCGTCGCCGCCGAGAGTGGCCGCGGCTTGCTGTACGGGTACTTCTATCTGCTCCGGTACTTCGAGTGGATGACCGGAGACTTCACCGTGGTCGAGCGACCGGCCGTACCGGTCCGGATGCTTGATCACTGGGACAACCTGGTGGGTTCCGTCGAGAGCGGGTACTCCGGTGGATCGATCTTCTTCCGCGACGGCCAGGTGGTCCAGGACGTGACCCGCGTGCGCGCCTATGCCCGGTTGCTGGCGTCGATCGGGATCAACGCGGTGGCGATCAACAACGTCAACGTGGGCGCGGCCGAGACCCGGTTGCTCACCGACCACCTGCCGGACGTGTCCCGGCTGGCGGCGGTGTTCCGCGAGTACGGGATCGCGCTGAGCCTGTCCGTCAACGTCGCCGCCCCATTGGAGCTCGGCGATCTCGACACGGCCGATCCGCTGGATGAGCGGGTGGCGCGGTGGTGGTCGGCCGCGGTCGGGCGGGCGTACGACGCGGTACCGGATCTGGGTGGGTTGGTGGTGAACGCCGCGCAGCTCTACGGGCGGTCGCAGGCGGATGGCGCGCACATGCTCGCTCGGGCGTTGGCGCCGTACGGCGGGACTGTCTATTGGCGGTGTTCCGGGTACGGCGACGGGCAGGACTGGCGGGATCGCCGGGCCGATCGTGCGCGGGCGGCGTACGACGAGTACATCCCGCTGGACGGGCGGTTCGACGAGAACGTCGTACTGCAGGTCAAGCACGGGCCGCTGGACTTCCAGGTGCGCGAGGCGATGTCGCCGTTGCTGGGGGAGTTGCAGGAGACCGCGTTCGCGACTGGAACTTCAGGTGACGCAGGAGTACACCGGGCAGCAGAAGGATCTGTGTTACCTCGGACCGTGGTGGCGGGAGATCCTGCAGTTCGACGCCACCGGTGCGGGTGGTCCAACCGTTGCCGAGCGCACCGATGCGATCGTTGCCGTCTCCAACGTCGGCGACGATCCGAACTGGACCGGGCACAAGCTTGCCCAGAGCAACCTGTATGCGTTCGGCCGGCTGGCCTGGGATCCGAGCGCCGATCCGGTCAGCCTGTTGCACGAGTGGGCCGCGGCGACCTTCGCGATGGACGACCGGATCCGGTCCGAGCTGGTGTCGATCATGGCCGATACCTGGCGGACGTACGAGCGCTACACCGCGCCGCTCGGGGTCGGGTTCATGGTCTCGCCGGAGACGCACTACGGGCCGAACGTGAACGGGTACGAGTACTCGGCGCGCGGGACGTACCACTTCGCCGACCGCAACGGCGTCGGTGTCGACCGCACGGTCGCGACCGGCTCGGGCTTCACCGGGCAGTACCCCGAGCCGCTCGCGAGCCGCTACGAGAACGTCTACACCTGCCCCGACGAACTCCTGCTGTTCTTTCATCACGTCCCCTACGACCACGTCCTCCAGAACGGCCGCACGGTCCTGCAGCACATCTACGACACCCATTTCCAGGGGTACGACGAGGTGACCGTCGATGCTGTCCCGGTGGAAGGCCATCGCCGACCGCTTCGAGCCCGTGGTCCGCGAGAACATCACCTCCCGGCTGGAGGCGCAGCTCGCCAACGCCGGCGAATGGCGGGACCAGGTGAACACCTACTTCTACCGTCTCAGCGGCATCCCGGACGCCGAAGGCCGCACGATCTACCGGTAGGCTGGCCGAAAGTTTCGACGCTGGAGGTACGTGTGAGTCGGCGGATGACGATTGCGAAAATTGCGGAGCAGGCCGGGGTCTCCGTCCCCACCGTCTCCAAGGTGCTGAACGGTCGCGCCGACGTCGCCGCGGAGACCCGGGCCAGGGTCGAGGGCATCATCCAGGAGCACGGCTACCGGCGGCGGACCGCGAGTACGGCGAGCAGCCCGATGATCGACCTGGTGTTCCCCGAGCTCAGCGGGGAATGGGCGATCCAGTTGATCCGCGGAGTCGAGGGCGTGCTCCGCGCGGAGGGCGTCGAGCTGGTGCTGTCCGAGTGCGGCGACACCCGGCGGCCGCGGCAGGAGTGGATCGAGTCGGTCCTGAACCGCCGTCCGCTCGGCGTGATCATGGTGTTCTCCGACCTCGACGCGGACCAGCGGGCGCAGTTGGAGGCGCGGCGGATCCCGTTCGTCGTGGTCGACCCGGTCGGCGACGAGGGGGACGACGTACCGTCCATCGGCTCGGCGAACTGGAACGGCGGGCGGATGGCGACGCTGCATCTGCGCAAGCTCGGCCACACCCGGATCGGGATGATCGGCGGGCCGATCGAGACGCTCTGCTCGCGGATGCGGGTCGACGGGTACCAGGACGCGTTGCGGTCGACCGGGGTCGCGGTGGATCCGGAGCTCATCCGCGCGGGCGACTTCGGCGTCGGCGGTGGTTACGCCGAAGCCCTCGCGCTGCTCCGCCGGCCGGAGCGGCCGACTGCGATCTTCGCCGGCAGCGACATGCAGGCGCTCGGCGTCTACCAGGCCGCGCGCGAACTCGGGCTGGAGATTCCGCGTGACCTGTCGGTGGTCGGGTACGACGACCTTCCGGTCGCGCAATGGGTCGGCCCGACGCTGACGACCGTCCACCAGCCGCTGCTCCGGATGGCCGAGCTGGCCGCCCGTCTCGTCCTCGACCTGGCCCGCGGCATCACCCCGGCCGCCCTCCGGATGGACCTCGCCGTGGAGATGCGGATCCGTCAGTCGACAGCCGCGCCGTTAGGCTGACCAGCATGATCGTCGGCGTGGGCATTGATGTGGTCGACGTCGAGCGGTTCATGAAGACGCTCGAGCGGACGCCAAGTCTGCGGGATCGGGTGTTCACGCCGACCGAGGCGGTCCGGCCACCGGCTTCACTGGCTGCTCGGTTCGCGGCGAAGGAAGCACTAGCCAAGGCACTTGGCGCGCCCGCGGGCATGCTGTGGCACGACGCGGAAGTGCAGACCGACGAAACCGGCCGGCCGTGGCTGGAGATCACCGGCACGGTCGCGGCCCAGGCCTCGCGGCTCGGTGTCCAGAGTCTGCATCTGTCGCTGAGCCACGACGCCGGCATCGCGTCCGCCGTGGTCATCCTGGAGGGCTGAACATGCGCCGCGCGCACACTGTCGAACAAGTCCGGGCCGCCGAGGCCGAGCTGATGGCCCGGCTGCCCGAGGGCACCTTGATGCAACGCGCGGCGACCGGCCTCGCAGTTGCCATCAGCAACTTCCTCGGCCGGACGTACGGCGCCCGGGTGGTGCTGCTGATCGGCTCCGGCGACAACGGCGGCGACGCCCTGTACGCCGGTGCCCGTCTCGCCCGGCGCGGTGCCCAGGTCACCGCCGTACTGCTCTCCAGCAAGGCCCACGCCGAGGGCCTCGCAGCGCTTCTGGCCGCCGGCGGACGCGTCGGCTCGACGGACGACATCCCGACTGCCGACGTGGTGGTCGACGGCATCGTCGGCATCGGCGGTCGCCCCGGGCTCCGCCCCGACGCCTTGGTTGCGGTCGAGCTGGCCGATCAGTACGACGTACCGATCGTGGCCGTCGACACCCCGTCCGGCGTCGACGTCGACACCGGTGAAACCCCGGAGCCGCACGTCCGCGCCGCGCTCACCGTCACCTTCGGCACGCACAAGATCTGCCACTTCATCGACCCCGCCGCCATCGCCTGCGGCCCGGTCCACCTCGTCGAGATCGGCCTGGACGTCCCACCCGCTGCCGTCGAGTCCCTCCAAGCCGCGGACGTCCGCGACTTCTACCCCGTCCCGCACGGCGAGTCCGACAAGTACTCCCGCGGCGTCCTCGGCCTGATGGTCGGCTCACGCCAGTACCCAGGCGCCGCCGTCATCGCCACCTCCGGCGCCCTCGGCGGCCCCGTCGGCATGGTCCGGTACGTCGGCCCTGACGCCGTCGCGGCCGAGGTCCGGGCAGCCCACCCGGAGATCGTGGCCGGCGAAGGCCGGGTGCAGGCGTGGACCATCGGCTCCGGTCTCGGCGACGAACTCGACGTGGACCGGATCCGCGAACTGCTCGACGCCGAGGAGCCCGTCGTACTCGACGCGGACGGTCTGAAGGCGCTCGACGAGTCCGGCGACCACACCGCCGTACTGGTGACCCCGCACGCCGGCGAACTGTCCCGCATGCTCGGCGTCGACCGCTCGACGGTCGAAGCCGAACGCCTCGAAGCATGCCCGGCTCGCCGCCGAACGCTTCGACGTCACCGTCCTCCTCAAGGGCTCCACCACCGTCATCGCCAGCCCAGACGGCCACGTCCGCGTCAACACCAACGCCACCCCCTGGCTGGCCACCGCCGGCGCCGGCGACGTCCTGGCCGGCCTCTGCGGCGCCCTCCTCGCGTCCGGTCTCACGCCGCTCGATGCGGCCTCCCTCGGCGCCTACCTTCACGGCGCCGCGGCGAACCTGGCCTCGAGCAACGCTCCCGTCACGGCCCTCTCCGTCGCTGCCTCCCTTCCCGAAGCCACGCGGTATCTGTTGCGAGCCTGACGATCTCTGGGTAGGACTGGACTGCTAGTGCCTCCGCCGCCTTTGGAGTGTGCACGTGAAGCGATTCGTGGGGTTGGTCGTCCTTGCTCTGATTGCCGCCGTCCTGCCTGCGCAGGCCGTGGCTACGACAACCGGAAAGCCGTATGTGGCTGACCGCGCGACGAAGATCGACGTGATGGGGGAGTGGGCCCATCCCGACGACGACACGAGCATCATCGGGCCCTGTGGGGTATGGCATCAGCGGTACGGCGTGAAGTGTGGCGTGATCCAGGTGACCCGCGGCGAAGGCGGCGGGAACGCGGTCGGGAACGAACTCGGCCCGGACCTCGGTCTGCGGCGCGAGAACGAGGACCGGGTCGCGCACTACCGGTCCGGCACCGTCGACATCTTCAACCTGGACCGGATCGACTTCTTCTACAACCAGAGTGCGCCGCTGACGCAGTACTTCTGGGACGAGGAGGAGACGCTGCGCCGGGTGACGCGGGTGATCCGCGAGACGCAGCCGGAGATCTACATCGGGTTCACCCCGACCCTCGCGGCCGGGCACGGCAACCACCAGCAGGCCGGCCGGCTGATCTGGGAAGGCGTCCTCGCGGCCGCCGACCCGACCAGGTTCCCCGAGCAACTGAAGGGCCCGCACGCGCTCAGCACCTGGCAGGTGAAGAAGGTCTTCTCCGGCGGCAGTACGACGGGCACCGGTGGTACGACGACCGCCGCGAACTGCACCACCGGGTTCACGCCGACCGGCCTGGACACGGTCGCTGGCGTGTGGACCGGCTACGACTCGCCGTACAAGTGGCCGGCCGGCAACCTGCAAGGACAGCCGGCCGGGACAGCCAAGAGCTGGCAGCAGGTGGCGGACGAGGGCAGGGCGGCGTACCCGACGCAGAGCCGGGTGATGTTCAAGGGAACCTCGGTTCCGGCGTGCCCGCGATTCGGCATGACCGAGTCGTTCGTGCCGTTCCAGCCGAACAGTAATCCGTCGGCCGGGCTGGACGACGCGATCCTGTTCGGCGCGACCAAGCCCGATCCCGGTGGGCTGCCGCTGGGGACCCTGGAGTACCTGACCTTCTCCCGGTTCTACAACGTCGCCGGTGAGCCGTTCCAGGCGACCGTGCACCTCCAGGCACCGCACGGAAAGCTTGCCAAGGGCAACATCGCGCTGACCGTCCCGGCCGGCTGGACCTCGGACGGACCGAAGGCCGTCCCGGCTCGATCCACTGCCGACATCACCTTCACGGTGACCCCGGCCGCCAGCGCGCCGGTGGACCAGAACGCGAAGGTCGCCGCGCTCTACACCACCGCGCACGCATCCGGGCTACACGGACAACGTCGTACGGATCGTCGCCGCCGCCGAGGGCCGCTTCCAGCGGTGGGGCAACTGGCAGGAGTACGACGAATGGCTCGCCGACGACCGCGCCACAGGCGAACCGTCTCGGCCGGTCCGCGGCGATCCAGTCGATGGGCATCGGCCAGACGATCGACGTACCGGTGGTCGTCCACAACTGGTCGGATCAGCCGCAGAGCGGTGCGGTGTCGCTGGACCTGCCGTCCGAACTTCACGGTCGACGCGCCGTCGAAGCCGTACTGACCTCCAGCCTGGCGCTGATGCCACCGTCACCTTCAAGCTGACCAACACCGACACCTCGCTTCCCGCGAACCAGAATGTGTCGATCCCGATCCGAGACCGCCACCGGCAGCGAGACGCTCACCCTGACGCTGGTCCCGACGACGGTGATTCCGCAGGCGACACCGGTGGTCGACGGTAAGGCGGAGGCGGGTGAGTACCCGGGCCCGACGCTCGACCTCGGCCGGATCTGGCAGGGCGCGGCCACCTGCACCGGCGTGGACGACTGCGGCGTTTCGTCAACCGGAGAAGGCAGTACGGCGAAGGTGAGCTGGTCCGACGACGCGCTGTACTTCTTCATCCACGTGCGCGACGACTACCAGTCGTACGCCGTGACTCCGGCGGAGTGTGTCGGTCACTGGCAGGCCGACTCGGTCGAGATCCTGCTCGACCCGCGCGGGACCGCGTCGCAGGCGCTGAAGGACACCGCGAACACCTTCAAGCTCGGCATCTTCCCGTTCAGTCAGAGCGGAGGGCCCCTGCTGGGAACGGGATGCGGACAACCATCAGGGCTACTCGAGCGGTTCCCTCGACACCGGGAACGCACCCGGCGTGCAGGTCGCGTCGACGGCGCAGTGGGTCGGCAGCAACGAGACCACGGTCCCGCACGCGTACGCCGGTGGCGGCTACGACCTCGAGGTGAAGATCCCGCTGGCGGATCTCCCGGCCGCGGTCGACCCGTCCCGCCTCGGCCTGAACATCACGCCGTACGACAACGACGACACCTCGGCGGCCGGTACGACGACGCTGCGGCACATCGACATGAGTACGCGACTGGCCTGGTCGGCGCTCGGCATCGGTTCAGTCCGACCCGTACCGCTGGGGTCTGGCCACGCTCCCGGGCTACACCCCACCCGCGGATCGTCCGACCACCCCGGCGCCGCCGAACGTCTCCAACCCGAACCTCAACGGCGCTCTGTCGCCGCAGACCATCGCCCAGTCCGCCCGCAACGGCGTACCGATCTCCGGCCGCGTCCCCACGACCGACCTGAAGATCCTGTCCGCCGCACTGCCGGAAACGCCGTGGACATCGTCACCAACTCGCGCGGATCCGGCACGGCCCGGGCGTTCCTGACGACCGGCGAGCTCGGTGCGATCCCGGTCTGGACAACCAGCTGCTCACCGACTGCGGACCCAGCGCCCGACTACGGCCTGACGCCCTGTGCAGTCACCGATGGCGGCATCCCACCATGGTCACCGGACATGAGCGGCCACTTGGTCAAGCAGTCCACCCAGCAGATCACCCGCGGCGTTCAGCACTGGTCCGTCCCGCTCACCGCGGCCCAACGCGCCAAGCTGACCGCCGACGGCCGGCTGCTCATCTCCTACGAAACCCCACAGAACGAGGTCCAGGCGTTCGACGTACGGCTCAGCGGGCGGCGATGAAGTCGAGGCCGCCGGTCGGCGTGCGGAGCTTCAGCGTGCCGGCGTCGACCTGGTAGGTGACCTCGCCCTTCAGACCGTTCAGCAGAGTGTCTGCTCGAGGTTGCGGCCTCGCCGGTGCAGGCCCGGCGGGTGGTCGCCAGTTCGCCGAAGGTGAGTTTGCCGGGCGAGCGGGCGACCATGCCCTGGAAGTCGTTGCAGCCGGTGGACCCGGTGACGCGCTCGCCGTTGAGCGTCAGCCACGCCTTCTCGGAGCCGGCGAAGTGGCCGACGGAGTCGCCGGAGATCGACGCTCTCCAGCGTCCACCTGGTGCCGTCGAGGGCGACGTCGGGCTGCGCGGTCTCGCGGTCCACGAGGGAGATCGTCGTACTGCCGGCCGTGACGGTCGAGCTTGTCGGCCGTCGAGCGTCCAGGTCGGCTTGCTGGACTGCAGGATCTTCGACAGCCAGGCGTCCTGCGCCCTGCCGCAGACCGGGTCGCAGCCCATCGTCGGTCATGCGCCAGCCTCGCCCTTCAGCGTCAGCTTGCCGCCGCCGGTCGACACCTTCGCCTGCATCGAGTTGCAGCCGACGTCCGCGATCAGTCGGCCGTCGTCGGTGAACGTCAGCCGGACCCGGGTGTTCGGCGCGAGCTGCTTGGGCTTCCCGTCCTCGGTCACGGCGGTGGACAGGTACGACGTTGCCGTTCAGTGACCGCCTGCGCTCGACTCGTTCCCGCAGGCGGTCAGGGCCAGCAGCAGGCCGGCTGCCGGCTACGGCGATCATCCGCATCGTCACACCCTACGGACGTCTCCGGCGGCGCCTTCGTTGCACGTCGGATCGATGGGTTGAGTGATCACGATACGCGCGCCCCCCGTGAAGGTTGGATACGCTGCGTGAAAAGGGCACCCGGCGGCTTTTCAGATCACGGTTCGATAACGTGCGCGGCGTACGGCGAGAGCGAACGAGAAGGACAGTCGCGAGCCGATACGCCGGTCTGCCTGGATCGGATCGGCGTTTCGGGGGCGTCGAATGTCCTGGCCTCTCTGGGGACCAACCGAACAGTTGTTGGGTCACCTGAAGCGCTGGGGCAACGCAGAGTCGGCCCGTCGAGCAGACGAGGAATGTTTCGCATGCCCCCCATCCGAACTGCCCGAAGCCGCGTGATCATCCCGGCGGTGTTCCTTGCCGTCGGCGCGCTCATCGCCGCGCCGATCGTCGTTCATGCGACCAAGGACTCCCCGGTCGCTGCGACCACGACCAGCGCGCGGCGGACAGCACGGTTCGACCCTCCCGAGCGTCGGACGCGTCGAGACCTGCGTCCTGGACGCGTACTCCAGCTGTACCGTCCTGCACGGTTTCGGCGTGAAGCCGGTCGCCATCACCGCGACCGCCGCCGGACCGGCGATCCTGTCGATCGACCCGAGCCAGACCACCGACAGAGCTACCGGCTGCGGGCTCTGAGCCGCGACGGCGAGAAGTACCGCGCCGGCACCAAGATGACCGTACACCGCGCACTACGACTTCGCTGCGGCGCCCCGCAGCCGACCACCCCGACGCCGACCACCACGACGACGCCGACCAAGCCGCCGGCGACCAGCACGCCGACGCCGACCCAGACCCCGACGACCACAACGACGCCGACCAAGCCGCCGACGTCCACTCCGACGACGACCACGCCCACCACGACGTCGCCCCCACGTCGACGGGCAGCCCGGTCAAGACCTGCACCAACCCGTCGTGGACCACCACCTCGACGAACAACCAGGGTGAGGGCCGGACGTTCGGTGCGTACTACGTCCACAACAACATGTGGAACAACGACAACGGCACGTACGCGCTGAGTGCCTGCAACTACAACAACTGGTACGTCGACGTCACCCAGCCGCTGCCGGGTGACAAGGGCGTCCAGGCGTACCCGAACGTGCACAAGGACTACAACGACGTCCCGCTGTCCAAGATCCAGTCGGCCAAGTTCGCCGCGACGACGCCCGCCAACTGCTCGCGCCTGCATCTACAACGTCGCGTTCGACGCGTGGATCGGCGACGGACTGAACAACGAGCTGATGATCTGGACCGACAACAAGGGCCAGGTCCCGGCCGGGCAGAAGGTGGGCACCGTCGTCGTTCGGCGGCTTCACCTACGACGTCTGGCACGAGAACGGCTACACCGCCTACGTGTCCCAGGTGACGCAGAAGTCCGGCACGCATGCCGCTGGCCAGCTTCTTCAACGACATGGTCGGACCGTGGCTGGGCCCCGAAGGCCACCACCTGGCAGGTCGACTTCGGTGTCGAGGTCGTGTCCACCGGCAACACCAAGCAGCGCTTCAGCTTCACCGACTTCTCCATCCAGGAGAACTGAGCCCCCGCCCTCGCTCTCGCGTACCCCGCGGCCGCCGTGACGCCCCCCAGGGTCACGGCGGCCGCGTTGCATAGGGTGCAGGCGTGATCGGACTCGTGATCTTCGACAACGACGGCGTGCTGGTGGACTCGGAGCGGCTGGCCAACACGATCCTGGCCGAGCTGCTGACCGAGGCCGGGTTGCCGTACACGTTCGAGGAGACGGTCCGCGACTTCATGGGCGGCAGCATGGCCTCGATGCGGCAGAAGGCCGAGGCCCAGCTCGGACGGCCGTTGCCGGCCGACCTGGAGGACCGCTACCACCAGCGGCTGTTCGACGGGTTCGCGCACCTCCAGGCGATCGAGGGCGTCGAGGCTGTCCTGGACCACCTCCGGACGCGACGGCATCACCTACTGCCTGGCGTCGTCCGGCACCCACCGCCGGATCCGTACGGCGCTGACCGCGGTCGGTTTCCTGGACCGGTTCGAGGGCCGGATCTTCAGCGCGGAGGACGTTGCCCACGGCAAGCCCGCGCCCGATCTGTTCCTGCACGCGGCGGGCTCGATCGGCGTGAAGCCGGCCGACTGCGTGGTCGTCGAGGACAGCCCGCTCGGCGTCGCCGCGGCCGGCGCGGCCGGTATGAAGGTCTTCGGGTACGCCGGTATGACGGACCCCGCGAAGCTGTCCGACGCGGACGCGGTTTTCCACGACATGACCGCCCTGGCGGACCTGCATCGACGGCGCCTGAGACACTGGAGGGGCTATGTCTACCCTCCAGTCACCTAGCAGCGACCGCCCGGTCCGCGCCGAGGCGGTCGTCGACCTGGCCGCGATCCGCCACAACGTGGCCACGCTGCGTGCCCGTGCTGCCGGCGCGCAGCTGATGACCGTGGTCAAGGCCGACGGGTACGGGCACGGCATGGTCCCGGTCGCCCGGGCGGCCCGCGAGGCCGGTGCCGACTGGATCGGCGCGGCCGTCCTCGAGGAGGCGCTCGCGCTGCGTGACGCCGGTGACACCGGGCCGATCTTCTGCTGGCTGACCACACCCGGCGAGCCGCTCGAGCGACGCGATTGCCGCCGGCATCGATCTGTCCGCCGGCGCGCCCTGGGAGATCGACGAGCTCGCCGCCGGTGTGATCGACCGGCCGGCCCGGGTGCACCTGAAGATCGACACCGGCATGAGCCGCGGCGGCGCCGTACCGGAGGAGTGGCCGGCGCTGATCCGGGCCGCGCTCCGCGGGCAGCAGGCAACCGGCCGGATCGAGATCAAGGGCATCTGGTCGCACCTGTCGTCGTCGGACGAGCCGAAGAGTCCGGTGAACGAGTCCCAGCTCGCGACCTTCACCGAGGCGATCGAGCTGGCGGCCTCGTTCGGCGTCGACGCCGAGTTCAAGCACCTGGCGAACTCCGGTGCCACGCTCGCGCTGCCCGAGACCCACTTCAACCTGGTCCGGTCCGGGCGTCGCGACGTACGGGCTCTCGCCGTTCGGGCACGCGCTGCCGTCGGCCGAGCTCGGGCTGCGGCCGGCGATGACGTTGAAGGCGCGGCTCGCGATGGTGAAGCGGGTCCCGGCCGGCGCCGGGGTCTCCTACGGGCTGACCTGGACCGCGCCGCGGCCGTCGACACTCGGGCTGATCCCGCTCGGGTACGGCGACGGCCTGCCGCGGCACGCGTCGAACGGTGCCCCGGTCCAGGTCGGCGGCGAGACGTCGTACCATCGTCGGCCGGATCTGCATGGATCAGTGCGTGGTCAACCTCGAGGACGACCAGGCCGCCGCGGGCGACGAGGTGGTGCTGTTCGGTCCGGGGACCGCGGGCGAGCCGACGGCGGACGACTGGGCCGATGCGGCGGGGACCATCAACTACGAGATCGTCACCCGGCTGGGCGCGCGGATCCCGCGTCGGTACGTCGACAGCGAAAGGTAGACCGGCTTGTCCAAAGCAGGGCGGACCGCCGGTCTGATCGGAGCCGCGGTCGGCGTGCTGGCCGCCGGAGCGGCGGCCGGGGTCGCGGTCGAGCGGCAGGTGATCGGCCGCCGTTCGAGTCAGCGCGCCCAGCTCGAGGCCGAGCCGTTCGGATCGCTGCGCGGCACCCCGCACGTGTTCACCGCCGACGACGGCGTCGAGTTGTACGTCGAGGTGGACGAGCTGAAGCGATCGCGCCGGCCCGAGCCTCCGCCGAAGCGCAGGTTCGGCAAGAAGCTGCCACTGCCGCCGGAGGACCTGACCCTGATCTTCGCGCACGGCTATGGGCTGAACATGGACTGCTGGCACTTCGAGCGCCGCGACCTGGCCGGTATCGGCACGATGGTCTTCTACGACCAGCGCTCGCACGGACGGTCCGGCCGGTCGCCGAAGGAGAACGTCAGCATCGAGCAGCTCGGCCGGGACCTGCACGGGATCCTGGAGGAGTTCGCGCCGACCGGGCCGGTGATCCTGATCGGGCACTCGATGGGCGGCATGTCGATCATGGCGCTGGCCGAGCAACATCCGGAGATCTTCGGCGACCGGATCATCGGCGTCGGCCTGTGCTCGACCAGCGCGGGCGGGCTGGACCGTGTCCCGATCGTCTTCCCGGGCAAGATCGGGATGCTGGCTCCGGGCGCTCGCCACGCCGACCGTGTCGCTGCGCTGGCCCGGATCCCGGACGTGGTCGAGCGCAGCCGCAAGGCCGGGACCGACATCAGCTACCTGCTGACCCGGAAGTACTCGTTCGGCTCCGAGGTGCCGCCGGCCTTCACCGAGTTCGTCAACGAGATGATCGCGGCGACGCCGATCTCGGTGATCGCGGAGTTCTACCCGATCTTCGCGCTGCACGACAAGTACGACTCCCTGGAGCCGTTGCAGAAGGTGGAGTGCGTGGTGATCGGTGGCGACGAGGACCAGCTGACCCCGTTCGCGCACGCCGAAGAGATCGTCCGGCACGTGCCGGGGGCCGAGCTGGTCGAGGTGAAGAACTGCGGTCACCTGGGCCTGATCGAGCACCACCGTGAGTTCACCGCCGCGCTCCTTGGCATGATCGAGCGAGCCGAACAATCCCTGGGACACACATGACCGACCTGCACGTCGTCGATGCCACCGCAGACCATGTGGACGAGATCGTCGCGGTGATCCACCATGCCTTCTCTGCCCGTCGCGTGCTCGACCCGCCGTCGACCGCGCTCTCCGAGAACGCGACCACAGTCGCCGCCACCATCGCGGCGTACGGCGGCCTGCTGGTCCTGATCGACGGAGTCCCGGCTGGTGCGGTGTTGTTCGAGGTCAGCCGGTGACGTCCTCAACCTGCGCCGGGTCTCGGTCGATCCGCGTCATCAGGGTCACGGGGTCGCGTCCGCGATGGTCGGCTGCGCCGAGGAGGCCGCCGTACAGCGGGGACTGAACCGGGTCCAGCTGATCGCGCGGGTCGAGTTGCCGGACACCGTGGAGTTCTGGCGGCGGCGCGGGTACTCGGTGGTCGAACAGCACGACCACAACCTGATCTACGCGAAGGCGATGCCGCTCGAGCTCACCGTGCCGACGGCCGACGACATGCAGGCGATCGGCGAGGAGCTCGCGGGGCAGTTGCGGGCGGGCGACGTACTCGTGCTGTCGGGTGATCTGGGAGCCGGCAAGACGACGTTCACCCAAGGCCTCGGCGTCGGGCTGAAGGTGCGGGGGTCCATCACGTCGCCGACCTTCGTGATCTCGCGGGTGCACCCGTCGCTGGCCGGCGGTCCCGCGTTGGTGCACGTGGATGCGTACCGGCTGGGTGGGTTCGCCGAGCTGGACGACCTCGACCTCGACGCGAGTCTGGAGGACGCGGTCACCGTGGTCGAGTGGGGTCACGGACTGGCCGAGGCGCTGGCGCCGGACCGGCTGGACATCGTCGTGACCCGTGGCGACGACGACACCGACGAGACCCGACGAGTTGCGGATCACGCCGGTGGGTCCGCGCTGGGCGGCGTCCGGCGTCCGCGTATCTGTGCTGGAGAAGAACTGAGATGCTGCTTGCTTTCGACACTTCGAGTGCGGCGGTCACCGTCGCGCTGGCTGTCGCCGGGCGGCGAGATCCTCGCCTCGTCGACGACCATCGACGCCTTGCGGCACGGGGAGTTGCTGGCGCCGGCGATCGCGGAGGCCTTCGCGACCGCGGGTGTCGGGCCGCGTGACCTCACCCGGATCGCGGTCGGCGTCGGGCCGGGTCCGTTCACCGGGTTGCGGGTCGGGCTGGTGACCGCGCGGACGATGGCCGACGTCCTCGGGATCGAGGTCGCGGGTGTCTGCAGCCTCGACATCCTGGCCCGGCAGTCGTCGCTGACGCTGCCCGTCGCCGTCGCGACCGATGCGCGACGCAAGGAGATCTACTGGGCCTTGTACGACGGTCCGGCCGCGGACGGGAGCCGGCGTCGCCTGGAAGGGCCCGCGGTGGATCGTCCGGCCGACGTCGCGCACGTGCTGTCGGGGTTGCCGGTGATCGGCCGTGGTGCGGTGTTGTACGGCGAGGTGCTCGGCGTCTCGGAGGTCGCCGTCGCGGAGTACCCGTCGGCCGAGGTGCTGGCTCTCGGTGTGGCGACCGGGACGCTGGAGATCGTCGCGCCGGACCCGCTGTACCTGCGGCGGCCGGACGTGACGCTGTCCGCCGGCCCGAAGAGCGTGCTGCCGAAGTGAGACCTGCCATTCGGGCGGCTGCGGCGGACGATCTGCCTGCTCTGGTCGCGCTGGACGAGGTGTGCTTCGGGTCGGCGGCCTGGAGTACGGTCGCCTGGGAGAGCGAGTTCGACCGGCTGTCCGAGGACCGGGTGATCCTGGTCGCGGACGAAGGATCAGTGGTCGGGTACGTCGTACTCCTGGTGCCGCCGGTCGCGCTGGATGTGGTGGAGTTGCTGCGGATCGCGGTGTCGCCGGCCGAGCGTCGTACCGGAATCGGTGGGCAGTTGATGACGGCGGCGCTGGCCCGGTGCGCCGGGCGGACGGTGTTGCTGGAAGTTGCTGCGGGCAACGATTCGGCCGTCGGGCTGTACGAGGGCTTCGGATTCGAGGAGATCAGCCGGCGGCGTCGGGTACTACGCCGGTGGCGAGGATGCGGTGATCATGCGGTGGCGGGAGACAGTGTGAGTTCAGATGCGGTGAGCGAGGAGCCCCTGATTCTGGGGATCGAGACGTCGTGTGACGAGACCGGGGTCGGGATCGTCCGCGGGCAGACGCTGCTCGCCGACGCGATCGCGTCCAGTGTCGAGGAGCACGCGCGCTTCGGCGGCGTCGTACCGGAGGTGGCCAGTCGCGCGCACCTGGAGGCGATGGTCCCGACCATCCGGCGGGCGTGCGAGACCGCGGGGATCAAGCCGACCGACGTCGACGCCGTCGCGGTCACCAGCGGCCCGGGTCTCGCCGGTGCGTTGCTGGTCGGAGTGGCCGCGGCCAAGGGACTGGCGTTGTCGCTCGACAAGCCTCTGTACGGCGTGAACCACCTTGCGGCGCATGTGGCCGTCGACACGTTGGAGCACGGCGATCTGCCGAAGGGCTGTGTCGCGATGCTGGTGTCCGGTGGGCACTCGTCGCTGCTCGCGGTCGAGGACATCACCGACGGCGTGCAGCCGATGGGGAGCACCATCGACGATGCCGCGGGGGAGGCGTTCGACAAGGTCGCGCGCGTGCTGGGGTTGCCGTTCCCGGGCGGTCCATATGTCGACAAAGCGGCGCGGGACGGCGGGGACCGGCTGTACGTGACGTTCCCGCGCGGGCTGACGTCGCAGCGGGATCTCGAGCGGCATCGGTTCGATTTCTCGTTCTCCGGTTTGAAGACCGCGGTGGCGCGGTGGGTCGAGGCGCGAGCGTCGCGATGGTGAGGACGTGCCGGTCAACCACGTGGCCGCGGCGTTTCAGGAGGCGGTGTGTGACGTGCTGACCCGCAAGGCGATCGATGCGTGCAAGGACCGTGGGTTCGAGCACCTGCTGATCGGTGGCGGGGTTGCGGCGAATTCCCGGCTCCGTGCGATGGCGGAAGAGCGGTGCACTGAGGCTGGTATCGCCGTACGCGTGCCGCGGCCCGGGCTGTGCACGGACAACGGCGCCATGGTCGCGGCCCTCGGCTCGGAACTCGTCCGGGCCGGGAAGTCGCCGTCGCCACTGGACTTGCCGGCCGATTCATCGATGCCGATCACCGAGGTGCTGAACAAGTGAAGTGGACAGGGCCGGACGGTTTCGAAGCCGACGACGATGCCGTCACGCATCGATGTGGACGTCGTGCATGGCTTTCTGAGTACGTCGTACTGGGCGGAGGGGATCCCGCGTGAGGTGGTGGCGCGGTCGATCGCGGGCTCGCTGAACCTGGGCGTCTACGCGGCCGATGGCGCGATGGTCGCCTTCGCCCGCATGGTGACGGACCGGGCGACGTTCGCCTGGCTCGCGGATGTCTTCGTTGTGGAGGAGATGAGGGGGCACGGCCTCGGCCGGTTCGTCGTGTCCACGCTGCTCGACCATCCGGAACTGCAGGGCGTACGGCGCTTCATGCTGGCGACCGCTGATGCGCACGAGCTGTACCGCAGCTACGGCTTCAGCGAACTCGCGGACCCGAGCCGCACGATGGCCATCCGCCGCGAAGCCGCCGACATCTACGGCCGTCCGTGAGCCGACCCGGCGTCGACCTGGTCTGGCATCCACGCGGTGCGACTGATCTCGTCGTGCTCGCTCACGGCGGTATGGAGTACTCCGACGGGAACCCGCACCTCTGGCGCGGTGCCATCCTCCGCCTGTGGCCGTTCGCGGAAGCCATCCGCGCGGTCCTCCCCACCGTCGCGATCGGCCTGATGCGCTACCGCTACCGCGGCTGGAACGGCGACGCGGCGGACGCCGCCGCGGATCTGCGGGCGGTCCTCGACGAGCTCCCACCGGTGATCCAGCGGGTCGTCCTGATCGGCCACTCGATGGGCGGTCGCGCAGTCGTCGCCGCGGGCGATCATCCTCGGGTGGCCGGCGTACTGGCGTTGGCGCCCTGGCTCCCCGACGGCGAACCACTCACCGCACTCCGTGCCCCGGTCACCTTCGCCCACGGGACTCTCGACACCATCACCGACCCGCGTGCCACGACTGCCTACGCCGACCGCCTCCGTGCTTCCGGCACGCCGGTCACCGTCTATTCGGTCGCGGCGGAAACCCACACCCTGCTGCACCGGCCCACCGACTGGAACACCCTGGTGGCCACGCTTCACCGCGAGCGCCCTCGGTGCAGCACCGGCAGGCTCCACACCTCGTGCCGATACCGAGCCACTCCCGCAGTACGGGCCGAGGTCTTCAATTCCGGCCGCGATCTGGTCCATCGCGGTGGCGCGCCTGCGTCTCCCCGTCGTCGAACGCTTCCAGGTTGGCTGAACCCACGACTGCGCTGCAGTGCGGGGAAGGGCACGGCAGACGGGCAGAGACCTGGGGCGATTACGCCGCTTGCTCCCCAGGTGAACGGCCAGCGGCCAACCGGTTCTGCCCACCACCCTGCCCAACCCAGGTGAACGCCTGACGGCACCCGCATGACACCCAGTCGACGTGCGGCACCTCACTCCGTACGCCGTCGACGTACGGCTCCTCAACCGCACGTCGAGTCTTAGTGGCGGGCCCCCGGAGAGTGCAGCAGCGGACGCAGCACCTCGCCCACCGGCAGGTCACCCGGGGACCCGCACGCGAGATCGATCATATGTTCGAATGCACTCACGATGCAAGTCCAACGCGACGGCAAGAATAGGCGACCGCGTGCCGGCCGATGCGGGTGATGATCAGGGTGGCGGTCGCTGAGCCCTTGGGGCCGAGTCTCCTCCGCAGCTGGGCCGGATCGACATCCACCCCACGCTTCTTGATCTCCAGCGTCCCGATGCCCTGCGTTCGGACCCAGGACCGCAGCGCCTTCTCCTTGTACGGCAGCTCCTCCACCACCTCGTACGCCGACGCCAGCGGGGTCGGTACGAGCGTCGGTGCGGTCACATAGGCGATGCGCGGATCAAGCAACCACCCGTCGACCGCGGCAGCGACTGCGGTCACCAGTCCAGCTCGCACCACGGCTCCATCAGGCTCGTAGATGTACTGGCCGACCGGACCGCTCTCAGCCTCCGGTGCCTCGGTGACAGTCGCTCCACCGGGTAGAAGCGTTGCCCGCCGCGCGACACCGGCGTACAGGGCGCCTGACCACAGCGCCGCCTCCTTCACCTCACCGGCGTCACTGACCCACTCCGCCTCGACCCCATCGGGTACGGCGTCGTGCGGGATGCCCGGTGCGACCTTCACACATGCCGTCCGCTGCAGGAGCTCGGTGACAAACGACCACGGCGGCGAATAGGCGTTGTGGTCGAACACGCGCCGGCCATCTGCCCGTCGCGCCGGGTCCGCGAACACCACGTCGTACGGCGTGACGTCGGCGGACTCGGCCTCGCCGACGATGACCTCACCGGGCAGACCGAGAGCGGTCAGGTTCGCACGGGCCGTGGCTGCGGTCTCCGGATCGCGTTCGACGCCAGTGACTCGTAGGCCGGCGCGGACGGCACTGATGAGGTCACCGCCGATGCCACAGCCCAGGTCGACCACGCTGGCGCCCGGCAGCGTGGCTGCGATGCGTGCGGCGCGGTGTGAGGCGACGGTGGTCCGGGTGGCCTGCTCCAGGCCGTCTGGCGTGAAGTACATCCGTGCCGCGTCCGCACCGAACTTGGCGACGGCTCGATGGCGCAGCGACGCCTGTGTGACGGCAGCAGTCACAAGTGTGGCGTCGTACCGCCGCCTTAGCTTCTCCACGAGGTGTAGCTCGCGGCCGGGGTGGTAGTCCGCGCAGGCAGCGGCGAGCACCTCAGCACCCGGGCCGTCCAGCAAGGCGGTGACTGTCACCCGGCAACCTTAGAGGGGGCTCGAGCAGCTTCGGGTGGCGGAAGAGTAGAGGCGCCGGTCGAAGCTGATCTGGCACTCGAGTTGACCGAGTGCTAATCGCGGCCTAGATTCGGTGTTGGCACTCTCCACCCGAGGGTGCCAGCGGTCCGGCCTCTGACCCCCGCGACGGCAGGGGAGCGCGACCAGCCTGAACCACAGACAAGCAAATCGACCGTGGAGGTCAGCAAGTGTCGGTCACGATCAAGCCGCTCGAGGACCGCGTCCTCGTCGCGCCGCTCGAAGCCGAGCAGACCACGAAGTCCGGCCTGGTGATCCCGGACACCGCCAAGGAGAAGCCCCAGGAGGGCGAGATCCTCGCCGTCGGCCCCGGCCGCATCGACGACAACGGCAACCGCGTCCCGCTGGACGTCAGCGTCGGCGACAAGGTCATCTACTCCAAGTACGGCGGCACCGAGGTCAAGTACGACGGCCAGGACTACCTGATCCTGGGCGCCCGCGACATCCTCGCAGTCGTCAGCAAGTGACGATCGCCCGCTGTTCCTGACTGACACCGCTCCGGTGCCGGACTGCCGGTGCCGGGGCGGAGTCGGTTCCGGACCGCGAGCCGATCCGAACTGCTAACGAAGACATTCAGAGAGGGACTGAGTTTTCCATGCCGAAGATCCTCGAGTTCGACGAGAACGCGCGGCGCGCGCTGGAGCGCGGCGTCGACAAGCTCGCGAACACGGTGAAGGTGACGCTGGGGCCGAAGGGCCGCTACGTCGTGCTGGACAAGAAGTGGGGCGCCCCGACCATCACCAACGACGGTGTCACCGTCGCCCGTGAGGTCGAGCTGGACGACCCGTTCGAGAACCTCGGTGCGCAGCTGGCCAAGGAGGTTGCCACCAAGACCAACGACATCGCCGGTGACGGCACCACCACCGCGACCGTGCTGGCGCAGGCGCTGGTGCACGAGGGCCTGCGGGCCGTCGCCGCCGGCGTCAACCCGATGGGCCTGAAGAAGGGCATCGAGGCGGCCGTCGAGGCCGTGTCGGCGAAGCTGATCGAGACCGCCCGGCCGGTGGACGACAAGGGCGACATGGCCCACGTCGCCACCATCTCCGCCCGGGACGCCGAGATCGGCACCCTGATCGCGGACGCGTTCGACAAGGTCGGCAAGGACGGTGTCATCACCGTCGAGGAGTCGAACACCTTCGGCACCGAGCTCGAGTTCACCGAGGGCATGCAGTTCGACAAGGGCTACATCTCGCCGTACTTCATCACCGACGCCGAGGCCGGCGAAGCGGTGCTGGAGGACCCGTACATCCTGATCAACCAGGGCAAGATCTCCGCGGTCGCGGACCTGCTGCCGCTGCTGGAGAAGGTCGTGCAGTCCGGCAAGACGCTGCTGATCATCGCCGAGGACGTCGAGGGCGAGGCGCTGTCGACCCTGGTCGTGAACAAGATCCGCGGCAACTTCACCTCCGTCGCCGTCAAGGCGCCGGGCTTCGGTGACCGCCGCAAGGCGATGCTGGAGGACCTGGCCGCGCTCACCGGCGCGCAGGTGATCGCCCCCGAGGTCGGCCTCAAGCTGGACCAGGTCGGTCTCGAGGTGCTCGGCACCGCGCGCCGGATCGTGGTCACCAAGGACAACACCACCGTGGTCGAGGGTGCCGGCAAGTCCGACGACATCGAGGCCCGGGTCAACCAGATCAAGGCCGAGATCGAGCGGACCGACTCCGACTGGGACCGCGAGAAGCTGCAGGAGCGGCTGGCCAAGCTGGCCGGTGGCGTCTGCGTGATCAAGGTCGGCGCGGCCACCGAGGTCGAGCTGAAGGAGAAGAAGCACCGGATCGAGGACGCCGTGTCGGCGACCCGTGCGGCGATCGAGGAGGGCATCGTCGCCGGTGGCGGCTCCGCTCTCGTCCACGCCGGCCGCGGTGCTGGACAACGGCCTGGACCTGGAGGGCGACGAGCTCGCCGGGGTCCGGATCGTCCGCAAGGCCATCGTCGAGCCGCTGCGCTGGATCGCCGAGAACGGCGGCTACGAGGGCTACGTCGTGACCGCCAAGGTGGCCGAGCTCGAGGTCGGCAGCGGATTCAACGCCGCCACCGGCGAGTACGGCGACCTGCTGGCCCAGGGCGTGCTGGACCCGGTCAAGGTGACCCGGTCCGCGCTCGCCAACGCCGGCTCGATCGCCGCGCTGCTGCTCACCACCGAGACCCTGGTCGTCGACAAGCCCGAGGAAGAGGAGCCCGCCGCGGCCGGTCACGGCCACGGTCACGGCCACTGATCCTCAGGTCTGAACGAACAGCACCGCCCGGCAGGTCTTCGGACCCGCCGGGCGGTGTTCTGTGTTCAGGGCGGTGGATGGCGTTCCGCGGCGGTCTGGTGGGATGAAGCTGTGGCGACGATTCGTGAACGTGCTGACGATGACCTGGACGTGTGCGTAGGGCTGTTGCGGGACGTGCATGAGCTGGCGGGGTATCCGATCAATTGGCCGGCGGACGCGCGCAGGTGGCTGACGCCGGTGGACGGGCTCGGGTGCTGGGTGGCCGTGAACGACGGCCGGGTTGTCGGTCATGTGGCGCTGACCGCGAACGGAGCCGACGGGGCGTCCGTGGAGCGGTTGTTCGTGGACCCGACGGCGACCCGCGCCGGCATCGGGCGGCAACTGCTGGACCATTGCGTCAAGACCGCGGCCGAGCTCGGGCGGAAGCTGTCGCTCGAGGTCGTCGACAACCGCGGCGCGGCGGTCACCGTGTACCGGCGGGCGGGATGGCGCGAGACCGGCCGGACGCCGATCGACTGGGGTGGCGACCAGGCCACCGCCCTGCTTCACTTCGACGCACCGAGCTGATCGTCTCACCGTGCGGCGTCCCGCCGTCTCAATCCGGGACCTCGATCGCCCGGCCCGGCTACCGTACGGGCGAGTAGTGACAGATCGTGATGATATTCCGGGGATGATCACGAATTGCCACTAGGCAAGCAGAGGTGAGAGCCGTACCATCTTTCAGGCTGACCGGTCCGACACGAGGGGGCGAGGGGTGACCGAGGTCCAAGTACCGCACACCCACGACCGGGTCGAGCTCCGTGATCTTGCCGCGCTGGCCGGCGACAGGCGACCGGACAGCTCTCAACGACCTGCTCACCAGGGTGCGCGCGGTGGCCCACCGCTACGTGCGGTCGCGGCTGTGGACCTATCCCGGCGGCGCCGACATGGTCGACGACGTCGCTCAGGAGGTCTGTGTCGCGGTGTTCGGCGCGCTGAGCCGGTATCGTGACGAGGGGAGGCCTTTCGAGGCTTTCGTCTACGGCATCGCGGCCCGCAAGGTCGCCGATGCCCAGCGTGCGTTCGCGGTGGCCGACGTTTCGACGCCGGACCTGCCGGACGGCGCGGACGAGTCACCGACGCCGGAGGAGCACGCGGTCCGGCACTCGGAGGTCCAGCACATCATGGGGCTGCTGGACAAGTTGCCGGAGAAGTTGCGGGAGATCCTGCGGCTCCGGGTGGTAGCGGGGATGTCAGCCGAGGAGACCGGCCGGGCACTGGGGATGACACCGGGGGCGGTGAGGGTCGCACAGCATCGGGCGTTGAACACGCTCAGGGGGTTTGTGGGGCATGAGGCGAAGCTGGAACGAGGAGCAGGGGAGGGGCGATCATGGCTGACCGTTTCGATCTGGACGCGATCGACGCCGATGACGCACTGCTCGACCTGCTCGCCGCTGGAGGGGAGTCCGCGCGTTGCGCGGCGGGAGCATGACCCGGCCGTGAAGCTGCTGGCCGATCTGCGGCTCGCGGTGGAGGTCGAGGACGAACTCCCGGTCGAGACGATCGACGATCCGGAGAGCTTCCTGGCGCGCTGCGCGGCGCTGAACCCGGTGACGGACCCGTTCGCCCGCAAGATGGCGGCGCGCGGTGCTGGCACTGGGTGTCGCCGCGGTGGCCGCCCTGTCGGTCTCCGGCGTGGCCGCCGCCGTCAACGGCGACCCGCTCTCGCCGTACGAGAAGGTCATCGAGAAGATGGTCGACGCGGTCCGTCCGGAGACCAGCTTCCCGAAGGAACAGCTCGACGGCATGCCGGTGGTCGACAAGACGAAGATCGTCAAGGTCGCCAAGGACTTCCAGCGAGAAGGCGGAAGCAGAAGCGCGCGGCCGAGGAGCAAGGCGATCCAGGTCCGAGACCGACGCCGCCGTGCTCGACCGTGCCCGCCGACCGCAGACAGGCCTGCCGCCGCTGCTGCGGCCGTCCGCCGCGCGTCGAGCAGCCGACCGTGACCAAGGAGCCGAGCCGCCGGTCCCGCCGAGCCGACCAAGCGCGCCGGAGCAAGACCGACGACACCAAGCCGACCGACGAGCCGACGCAGCCGACCGACACGACGACCACCGCGCCGACCGACACGACCACGACCGAGCCGACGACCCGCCGACGACGACGACCGACGCCGACCGACACGACCACTCCGCCGACGACCCGACGGAGCCGCCCGCCGACCGAGCCGACGAACCAGCCGACACCGGCGACACCGGTACGGGCAGCGGCAACACGGGCGAGACCGGTACCGACAACCCGACGAGCGACGCCGAGCGGCGACACGAGCCAGAACAGTGACACCACGACTCCTGGGTCTGACACCAGCACGCCGACGCAGTCGGATGACGACCGGCTCGACCGACGGGTGGCACGGACCAGTCGGGCACCGATCCGTCGGGGAGCGTCCAGACGCCGGGTGACGACAGTCACGACGTGCCGCCGGTCGACACGAAGGACCCGGTCACCGAGTTGCTCGGCACGGTCATCGCGCCGGCGCTGACCGGCGGCTCCGGTCGAGGACACGACCGCCCAGCAGTTCGTCGGCAGCGGCCGCGAAGCACTCGAGCGGGCAGGCCACGACCGGTTCGGTCAAGCAGGTCTACGCCGACGGGCAAGCACTCCATCGGTCAGTACGCCGAGGGCAAGCACGCGGCGATCGCCCGTGCGCACGGCTCGACGGCCGACGCCGACGTGCTCGAAGATCCTCGGCGTCGTCAACAAGCCGATCAAGTGACCACGCCGCGCCGGCTCACCAGCCGGCGCACCGGGGCCGGTCGGCGGAACCGGGTCCAGGTGGGCTGTGGACAGGCGATTCGGGGGCATCCGCGGGCGCGGCATAGGATGGTGTCTCCGTTCTCGCCGTGTAAAGGTGCTTGTTTTCCCCATGGACATCACACCCAGCTGGAGTTCCCGACAAGTTCGCCGTCCTCGGTCTCACCTTCGACGACGTGCTGCTGCAGCCCAACGAGTCCGACGTCATCCCGTCCGAGGTCAGCACCCGGTCCCGGGTCAGCCGCAACATCGAGGTCAACATCCCGCTGCTGTCCAGCGCGATGGACACCGTCACCGAGGCCCGGATGGCGATCGCGATGGCCCGCCAGGGCGGCCTCGGCGTCCTGCACCGCAACCTCTCGATCGAGGACCAGGCCCAGCAGGTCGACCTGGTCAAGCGCTCCGAGTCCGGCATGATCGCGCAGCCGATCACCATCGGCCCGGACGCCAGCATCGGCGAGGCCGACGCGCTCTGCGGCGCAGTACCGGATCTCCGGCGTCCCGGTGGTCGACAACGCCGGCGTCCTGGTCGGCATCGTGACGAACCGCGACATGCGGTTCGAGAACGACCTGTCCCGGCCGGTCCACGAGGTGATGACCAAGCAGCCGCTGATCACCGGCACGCAGGGCATCTCCGCCGACGACGCGATGGAGCTGCTCAGCCAGCACAAGATCGAGAAGCTGCCGCTGGTCGACGACGCCGGCAAGCTGACCGGACTGATCACGCTGAAGGACTTCGTCAAGCGCGACAAGTTCCCGCTGTCCACCAAGGACGGCCGCGGCCGGCTGATGGTCGGTGCCGCGATCGGCTTCTTCGGCGAGGCGTACAAGCGCGCCATGACGCTGGTCGAGGCCGGCGTCGACGTCCTGGTCGTGGACACCGCGCACGGTCACTCCCAGGCGCAGCTGGAGATCATCCGCAAGCTCAAGGCCGACCCGGCCACCCGTGGCGTCGACGTCGATCGGCGGCAACATCGGCACCCGCGAGGGCGCTCAGGCGCTGGTCGACGCGGGCGCGGACGGCGTCAAGGTCGGCGTCGGTCCGGGCTCGATCTGTACGACGCGCGTCGTGTCCGGCGTCGGCGTACCGCAGGTCACCGCGATCTACGAGGCCTCGCTGGCCTGCAAGCCGGCCGGCGTCCCGGTGATCGGCGACGGCGGCCTGCAGTACTCCGGTGACATCGCCAAGGCGCTCGTGGCCGGTGCGGACACCGTGATGCTCGGGTCGCTGCTGGCCGGCTGCGAGGAGTCGCCGGGCGACCTGGTCTTCATCAACGGCAAGCAGTTCAAGGCCTACCGCGGGATGGGCTCGCTCGGCGCGATGTCGTCGGCCGGCGGGCTGCGCAAGTCCTACTCCAAGGACCGCTACTTCCAGAGCGACGTCGGCAGCGACGAGAAGCTGATCGCCGAGGGCGTCGAGGGCCAGGTCCCGTACCGCGGCCCGCTCGCGCGCCGTCGCGCACCAGCTGATCGGCGGCCTCCGCCAGTCGATGTTCTACTGCGGCTCCCGCACCGTGCCGGAGCTGCAGGACAAGGGCCGTTTCGTCCGGATCACCTCCGCCGGCCTCCAGGAGTCCCACCCGCACGACATCCAGATGACGGTCGAAGCGCCGAACTACTCCGGCCGCTGACGCCGCCTGCACACCAGAAGGAACACCAGATGACCGAGATCGAGATCGGCCGCGCCAAGCGGGGCCGGCAGGCGTACGCGTTCGACGACATCGCGATCGTGCCGTCGCGGCGGACCCGGGACCCCGAGGAGGTCTCGGTCGCCTGGCAGATCGACGCGTACCGGTTCGAGCTGCCGATCCTGGCCGCGCCGATGGACTCGGTGATGTCGCCGGCCACCGCGATCGCGATCGGCAAGGCCGGCGGTCTCGGCGTCCTGAACCTCGAGGGTCTCTGGACCCGGTACGAGGACCCGACCTCCCTGCTGGAGGAGATCACCACCATCAGCAAGGAGGCAGGCCACCCACCGGCTGCAGGAGATCTACTCGGCGCCGATCAAGCCCGAGCTGATCTCCCAGCGGGTGCAGGAGATCCGCGACTCCGGGGTGACGGTGGCAGGCGCGCTGTCGCCGCAGCGGACCAAGCAGTTCGCCAAGCACGTCGTGGACGCCGGGCGTCGACCTGTTCGTCATCCGCGGTACGACGGTCTCGGCCGAGCACGTCTCCGGACAGGCCGAGCCGCTCAACCTGAAGCAGTTCATCTACGACCTCGACGTACCGGTGATCGTCGGCGGGTGCGCGACGCACCAGGCTGCGCTGCACCTGATGCGCACCGGCGCGGCCGGCGTACTCGTCGGGTTCGGCGGCGGCGCGGCGCACACCACCCGCAAGGTGCTCGGTGTCGCGGTGCCGATGGCGTCCGCGGTCGCCGACGTGGCCGCGGCGCGGCGGGACTACATGGACGAGTCCGGCGGCCGGTACGTGCACGTCATCGCGGACGGCTCGGTCGGCCGGTCCGGCGACGTGGCGAAGGCGATCGCCTGCGGCGCGGACGCGGTGATGGTCGGTTCGCCGCTGGCCCGGGCGAGCGACGCGCCGGGCGGCGGCTTCCACTGGGGTGCCGAGGCCTGGCACGCGGACCTGCCGCGCGGCGAGCGGGTCGAGGTCGGCGTCACCGGCACGACTGGAGCAGATCCTGTTCGGCCCGTCCTGGGTCCCGGACGGCACGATGAACCTGGTCGGCGCCCTGAAGCGCGCGATGGCCACCACCGGCTACACCGAGCTCAAGGAGTTCCAGCGGGTCGAGGTCGTCGTCGGGTGACGGCACTGAAGACTGCCGGGCAGCGAATGGCTCGGAGTGGGACGGACGCGGCGGACCGTGAGCTGGGCGCCCGTGCGTGGGACGACGTGCGTCGAGTCCTCGCGGGTTGAGAGGTTCTGGAAGGATTGCCGGATGGGATTGTTCAGCCGACAGAGCAGCCAGGACACGGACAATGTTGCCCTCGCCGCAGCGCGGGCCAGACTCTCTCCCGATGACGTGGATCAGGTGCGGTTCCTGATCACCACCAAGAAGACCGTGCACGCGGTCAAGCTGATCCGCGACCGCACCGGTCTCGACCTCAGGCCGGCCAAGGAACTCGTCGACGACATCCGGCTCGGCCGCTACGTCCCGCCGGTGACCGACACGCCGCTCGTCCGCTTCCCCGGCACCAACCTCGCCGAGCGCACCCGCGCCCTGAAGGCCGCCGGCGAACTCCACCAGGCGACCGCCCTGGTCGTGTCCGAGACCGGCATGACCGAGGCCGAGGCCGGCCTGTTCGTCGGTGCCCTACGGACACACCTGCAGGACTCCTAAGGCTTCCAGCCCGGATCCCGGCCGAAGGCCCCGAGGAGCGCGTCCGCGGGATCGCTGAAGCCTTCGAGCCGGTCGCCGATCATGCCGACGGACCGGTAGAGCTCCTCCCGTTCCGTGAACCAGCCGGCCACCTCGCCGACCAGGTCCGGGTCCATCCGGGGCTCCGCGCCGATCGCGGCCGCCAGGTCCCACCCGTGCACGAGGTGATCGGCAGACAGTTGCCGGAGATACTCGCTCGCGTCCTCGTCGCCGTACGACAGATGCACCGAGGCGATCGGACTCCCCGGCGGCCGCCTGCGCGGCGCGGGCGGCATCGGTGGCGGCGCCGACGGGATCGTCACCGAGCAGATCGCCGTCCAGCGAGTTGCCGACGTCCGCGATCGTCTCGCCCGCCATCAGCGGTACGGTCCAGCGTTCCTCGCCGACGACGTGGTTCACCAGCGCGCGCACGTCCCAGTCCGCGCAGGGTGTCGGCGCCGACCACTGGTCGGGCCGACCTCGCCGACCAGCCGGACGAAGTCGTCGACTGGTCCGGCTGTGCAGTTCCACCACATCCATGACCATTCCCCTCTCAGCGTCAGCGTCCGCCTGCGAGGGGCAGCACGTCAACGGCCGAGCTGGAGCTGCTGCGGCGGCCTCGTGGGCGTGCTGGGAGGCGGTCAGAAGTCACCGGTGGCGGCGAGCAGGTCGCCGTGGTGCCGGTAGCAGGCGCCGGCCAGGTCCTTCATCTCCGTGTCGTCGTCGGTGAACGGGATCAGCGCGGTCGCGACCTCCGCGCACCAGCCGGCCAGGTCGAGCGCCATCTCGGTCCGCCCGGCCTCGTAGTACGCCTCCGAGATCTCGAGCAGCACCTGCGCCCAGACCGGCGCGTAGGTGCTCGTCTCGTACCGCATCCGGTGCGACTCGCGTTCGGACGAGATCGCGAACAGGTAGTGCGCCTCCAGCCCGAGCGTCAGCGCGGTCTCCGCGTCCTGCAGCAACAACGGCCCGACCAGCTCGGCCAGCTCGGTCGCCCGGACCGCGGCCGACTCGGGGTCGGTCCGGCCCGACACCGTCGCCAGCGTCATCCCCGGCGCGGGCTCGCTCAGCGCCAGCAGCCGGTGGTACTGCTCGAACGGCCCGAGCTTGATCTCCGCGTTCTCCAGCGCCGCGATCAGCGATGAGCGGCAAGCCGCGGTCGAGCTCCTCGGTGACCCGCGTCGGCCGTCTCCGCGTCGGTCGCGTACGCGGTCCGCAGGCAGGCCTCGCCCTCCATCATGCCGGCCGACGACGCCGAGGTGCTTGCCCTTGCGGGTGAGCGCGGCGACCAGCGTGCGCAGGTCGGTCGCCGACTCGGAGTCGGCCAGCGTGTCGGCCGTGGTGAGCCCGATCTCGTCGGCTTCGCAGCGCCAGATCGAGCCGTCCGTCGGCGGCATGGACGTCGGCCGACACCGCGGTCGCCGTACACAGATAGCGCGCGTACGACAAGCGACTGCGGGCTCTCGTTGATCTGGTCGGCCAGTTGCAGGAACAACTGGGTCGCCGCGTCCGCGGACGCCACTGCCAGGGCGGGATCGCCGTACCGGCGGAGGATGAGCGCGTTCATCGCCAGCACCCGGGCGAAGTCCGGCTGGTGCTTCACGCCGTCGGCTCGCCGCCGACCAGCTGGCCGTACGCGATCACCGCGCCGTCCATCTCCAGTACGGCGGTCGCGCCGTAGCCGCGATGCGCCTGGGTCATCGCCCGCCGGGCCCGGACGTCGGCCAGGAAGGAGGTCGGCGTCGAGCACGCCGGCGTCGCTGAGCTCGGTGTAGCCGAGTTGGGCCTCGTGCAGGGCGGCAAGCGCTTCCTCGTGCCGGCCCGACGCGTTCAGCGAGCCGGCCAGCTCGTACTGGGTCGCGGCCAGCAGGTGCTTGGCCTCGTAATGGTCCGGGTGTCCCTTCGGCCCGCTCCCTGGCCAGCTCGATCACGCGTTGCTGGTACGGCCCGGCCTCGTCGGCACGGCCCTCCTCGATCAGCACCTGGGCTGTCTGCAGCGCCTCACCGAGCTCGTCCTCAGGAGGCGTCCAAAGCCCCCCGCTGTCCACCATCTCGACGTTCCACCCCTTCGCAGGTTCAGTCGCCACCGTAGCGAGCTTAGTGGTGAACAGCCAGGAACTCTGAGTGCCTGACACGGCCGAGTCTCCAGTACTGACATGAGCTATTACCGGCAGGTAGCCTGGACGAATGAGCGAGCAGACCTCGATTCCTGCTGACCCCGAGCTCGACCCGACCGCGTCGTACGCGACCGACCAGTCGGTCATCCGCCGCCTGGCGGGGCTGCTGCGCGCGACGGCCGGCACGCGGACGTCCTACGCGCCGGCGACCGGTCAGCCGATCGCGGAGCTGCCGCTGTCCAGCCCGGACGACGTGCTCGCCGCGGTCCGGTCGGCCCGCAAGACCCAGCAGCAGCTGGCGACGGGTGCCGCTGGCCGAGCGCGCCGCGATCCTGCTGCGGTACCACGACCTCGTGCTGGACCACCGGCACGAGCTGGTCGACCTGGTCATCCGGGAGTCGGGCAAGGCCCGCAAGCAGGCCTTCGAGGAGGTCGCGCACGTCGCGCTGACCGCCCGCTACTACGGCCGCAAGGCCGCCGAGCTGCTCGAGCCGCAGCGCAAGCTGGGCATGTTCCCGATCCTCACCCGGGCCGAGCAGCGGTTCGTGCCGAAGGGTGTCGTCGGCATCATCTCGCCCTGGAACTACCCGCTCAGCATGGCGATGGCCGACGGTCTGCCCGCGGTGCTGGCCGGCAACACCGTCGTCCACAAGCCCGACAGCCAGACCCCGCTGACCGCGCTCCGGGCGATCGAGCTGCTGTACGACGCGGGCCTGCCGCGGGACGCCTGGCAGCCGGTGAACGGCGACGGCCCGACCGTCGGCGGCGCGACTCATCCAGAACGCCGACTACATCTGCTTCACCGGCTCGACCAGGACCGGCCGGCTGGTCGCCCAGCAGGCCGGTGAGCGGCTGATCGGCTGCAGCCTGGAGCTCGGCGGCAAGAACCCGATGCTCGTACTGCGTGACGCCGACGTCAACCGGGCCGCCGGAGGGCGCCGTACGGGCGTGCTTCGCCAGCGCCGGCCAGCTGTGCGTCTCGATGGAGCGGCTGTACGTCGCCGACCAGGTGTACGACGCATTCGTCACGGCGTTCCTCGACCGGGTGAAGCAGATCAAGCTCTCCGCCGGGACCGGCTGGGACGTGGACATGGGCTCGCTGATCTCGAAGGCTCAGCTGGAGACCGTGAGCCGGCATGTCGACGACGCCCGGTCCAAGGGCGCCGTGGTGCTCGCCGGCGGCAAGGCCCGGCCGGACATCGGGCCGCTGTTCTACGAGCCGACCGTGCTGTCCGGGGTGACGCCGGAGATGGAGTGCTTCGACAACGAGACGTTCGGGCCGGTGGTGTCGATCTACCGGTTCTCCGACGAGTCCGAGGCGATCCAGCGCGCGAACGAGGGCGAGTACGGGCTGAACGCGAGCGTCTGGACCCGGGACAGCCGCCGCGGTCGCGCGGTCGCAGCGCAGTTGGTGGCGGGCACGGTCAACGTCAACGAGGGCGTACGCCGCGACCTTCGGCTCGATCGACACCCCGATGGGCGGGATGCGCGCCTCCGGCCTCGGCCGCCGCCAGGGTGTCGAAGGCATCCGCCGGTACGTCGACCCGCAGGCGATCGCGACCCAGCGAGCTGCTGCCGATCGCGGCCTCACACGGGCTATCAGGACGAGACGTACGCCGAGCTGATGACCGGCGCCCTGCGGATCCTGAAGAAGCTCGGCCGCGCATGACTGAGCGAAGCGAGGGCAATCAACACAGGTTGTCTCATGCGCCCGGAGCGAAGCGAGGACGTGCATGAGCTTCGACTACGACGTCGTCGTCATCGGATCCGGCTTCGGTGGCAGCGTCAGTGCGCTGCGGCTGATCGAGAAGGGGTACAAGGTCGCCGTCCTGGAGGCCGGTGCACGGTTCGAGGACGCCGGGTTCGCGAAGAACTCGTGGGACAAGAAGCGGTTCCTGTTCGCGCCGAAGCTCGGCTGGTACGGCATCCAGCGGATCAGCGCGCTGCGCGACGTGATCATCCTGTCCGGCGCCGGAGTCGGCGGCGGCAGCCTGGTCTACGCGAACACCCTGTACGAGCCGCTGCCCGCGTTCTACACCGACCGCCAGTGGGCGCACATCACCGACTGGAAGGACGAGCTCGCGCCGTACTACGACCAGGCGAAGCGGATGCTCGGCGTCACGACGTACCCGGGCTTCACGCCGGCCGACGAGGTGATGAAGCAGGTCGCCGACGACATGGGCGTGGGGGAGACGTTCCACCCGACCCCGGTCGGCGTGTTCTTCGGTGAGCCCGGCGTCGAGGTGGACGACCCGTACTTCGGCGGCGCGGGCCCGCGACGTACCGGCTGTATCGACTGCGGCGAGTGCATGACCGGCTGCCGGCACAACGCGAAGAACACGCTGACCAAGAACTACCTCTACCTGGCCGAGAAGGCCGGCGCCGAGGTCTACCCGATGACCACGGTGACCTCGGTCGAGCCGCTGCCGGACGGCGGGTACGCCGTCGACACCCGGCGTACCTCGAATCGGAAGAGCACCCGGCGGTTCACCGCCCATCAGGTCGTCTTCGCCGCCTCGGCGCTGGGTACGGCGAAGCTGCTGCACCGGCTCCGGGACGAGGGGAAGCTGCCGCGGCTGTCCGACCGGCTCGGCGTGCTGACCCGGACCAACTCGGAGTCGTTGCTCGGGGCGATCTCCAGGGACCGGACGGTCGACTACACCCGTGGGGTCGCGATCACCTCGTCGTTCCACCCGGACGACATCACCCACATCGAGCCGGTCCGGTACGGCAAGGGCAGCAACGCGATGTCGCTGCTGCAGACCGTGCTGACCGACGGCGACGGGGACAAGCCGCGCTGGCGGACCTGGTTGCGCGAGCTCGGCGTCCAGCGGAAGAACCTGCGCCGGCTGTACGACCTGAAGCACTGGTCCGAGCGGACCGTGATCGCGCTGGTGATGCAGACCGCGGACAACTCGATCACCACCTTCGGCAAGCGGGACCGGCTCGGCCGCTGGCGGCTCACCTCGAAGCAGGGCCACGGCGCGCCCGAACCCGTCCTGGATCCCGGTCGCCAACGAGGTGGTCCGCCGGATGGCCAAGCTGATGAACGGTACGCCGGGCGGCACCATCGGCGAGCCGTTCAACGTGCCGATGACGGCCCACTTCATCGGCGGCTGCGCGATCGGGGACTCACGCCGAGACCGGGGTGGTCGATCCGTACCACCGGGTCTACGGGTACGACGGCCTGCACATCCTGGACGGGTCGACGATCTCGGCCAACCTCGGCGTCAACCCGTCGTTGACGATCACGGCCCAGGCGGAGCGGGCGCTGGCGTTCTGGCCGAACAAGGGTGAGGACGACGCCCGGCCGGCGCTCGGATCGGCGTACCGGCGGGTGCAGCCGGTGAAACCGGCGCATCCCGTGGTACCGGCCGATGCGCCCGGCGCACTGCGATTACCGATTGTGCCGATCCGCAAAGCAGTCTGTGACGAAGCCGTGACACAACGACAATACTCCGCACGGTGTGTATCCGGGGAAATGAAAGAACCTCAGCAGTGGCTGTGGCTGCTGAGGTTCTTGCTGCATTTCCCAACAGGCCGAAAAGGGAGCAGGTCCCTCGGGAACGTTTCCGCCCAAATCGTTTCCCGAGGGACCCACTCAAGCCGGGGTGAGGCGCCCGGCGCTTTGGGATCGGGTCACCAACCACAGCTGGCGACCCGAGCTCTTGGTTCCTCACTCTACATCCGATTCGAGCTTTCGAGCCTGCTGCGAGTGGTTGTAACCACTCTGCGTGCCGATCGTAATGATCGACTATTCAGTCGCTCCTCGTCACCGGGTGGCGGTCTTCCTTGCGGTAACCGCCTCTGCACACATCAACGAGACGGTCTCACGGAAGGTCACGAGGTTGCTGAAAAAAGATCCAGGGAAGTTTGCCCGCGGCCCCGATCGCTTACTGTGGGCCGACCGTTCGACCGTGAGGCAGGAGAACCATGAACGACATCCTCGACGTGGCACGTGAGCAGGTTCTGGAGCGGGGCGTCGGCCTCACCCAGGAGCAGCTGGTCGAGGTCCTGCGGTCGCCGGACGAGCAGCTGGACGAGTTGCTCGCGCTCGCGCACGACGTACGGGTGAAGTGGTGCGGCGAGGAGGTCGAGGTCGAGGGCATCATCTCGCTGAAGACCGGCGGCTGCCCGGAGGACTGCCACTTCTGCTCCCAGTCCGGCCAGTTCACCTCGCCGGTGCGCTCGGTCTGGCTGAACATCCCCGAGCTGGTCGAGGCCGCCAAGGAGACCGCGAAGACCGGCGCGACCGAGTTCTGCATCGTGGCCGCCGTCCGCGGTCCGGACGCAGCGGCTGATGTCCCAGGTGAAGGCCGGCATCGAGGCCATCAACGCCGAGGTCGACATCAACATCGCCTGCTCGCTCGGCATGCTCACGCAGGAGCAGGTGGACGAGCTCAAGGCGATGGGCGTGCACCGCTACAACCACAACCTCGAGTCCGCCCGCTCGTACTTCGGCGACGTCGTCACCACGCACTCCTTCGAGGAGCGCTGGGACACCTGCCTGATGGTCGCGCGAGTCCGGGATGGAGCTGTGCTGCGGCGGTCTGGTCGGGATGGGTGAGTCGCTCGAGCAGCGCGCCGAGCTGGCCGCGCAGCTGGCCGAGCTGGAGCCGCACGAGGTCCCGCTGAACTTCCTCAACCCGCGTCCCGGGCACGCCGTTCGGCGACCTGGAGATCATGGACGGCAAGGACGCGCTGCGGACCATCGCCGCGTTCCGGCTGGCGATGCCGCGGACGGTCCTGCGGTACGCCGGCGGCCGCGAGCTGACCCTGGGCGACCTGGGCACCCGCGAGGGTCTGCTCGGCGGGATCAACGCCGTCATCGTCGGCAACTACCTGACCACCCTGGGCCGCCCGGCGACCGCGGACCTGGACCTGCTGGCCGACCTCAAGATGCCGGTCAAGGAACTCCAGAAGACGCTGTGACCGACTGCGTCTACTGCGGTCACTGCGGCCGCGAGCTGGCCGACGGCAGCCACGACGACTGCCGCCGGGCCCTGACGATGGAGCCGCCTCGCTACTGCGCCGCAGTGCCGGCGCCGGATGGTCGTCCAGGTCCACCCGATGGGCTGGTCCGCCCGCTGCTCCGTGCACGGCGAGCTTTCGTCGTACTGACCTCGACTAGGGTTGACCGCATGTCCGATGCCGTGCCCCGCCTGTTGGTTGCTCTCTATGGACCGACGTCAGCCGGGAAGACCGGGGTGTCGGTCGAGCTGTGTCTGCGGATCCGGGACGAGCTGGGGCTCCAGCCGATGGTCGTGTCGGCCGACTCGCGTCAGGTGTACCGGTACATGGACATCGGGACCAGCAAGACCACGCCGGAAGAGATGCGCGGCATCCCGCACACGATGATCGACGTCACCGAGCCGGTCCGGAAGCTGGAGCTGGAGACGTTCGTCGCCGAGGCGCGGCAGCACATGGACGCCTGCTGGGCGTCCGGCGGCGTACCGGTGATCGTCGGCGGTACGAGCGTCTACGTGCGCTCCCTGCTGGAGGGCTGGGAGGTGGACGCGGTCGCCGAGGCGCGGAACGCGGTCCGCCGCGACTTCCCGCGCAGCATGGCCGAGGACGCGTACGCGGTGCTCGACCGGCTGGATCCGAAGGCGGCCGGGAGGATCCATGCGAACAACTACGACGCCATCGTCAACGCGCTGGCGCATGCCATGGGCAACGATCCGGATCGCGCCAGTACGTCGGTCGCGGCCCGGCAGGTCGTGCTCGGGGTGGACCGCCCGGCCGCGGACATCGACCGCCGGGTGGCGGCGACGTACGACGACCAGGTCCGCCGCGGCCTGCGGGACGAGATCCTCGGTCTCGACGAGCGGTACGACGTGATGGCGCAGTACCGGCGGCTCGGTCAGAAGTCCCCGAACCAGGTGGTCCACACCCACGGCTACACCGAATGGTTCGACGTTGCTCTGGAACGCAGCAAGCCGGTCGAGAACCTCACTGGCGCGGACCTGGACGAGGTGCGCGACAGGGTCGTCGAACGCATCCAGACCCACACTCGCCGCCAGCGCGCCGCGATCCCCAAACTCGAGGCCGTGAAGCTGGTCCGCGGTGCGGATGACGCCTTCAAGGCCGTCAAGTCGGCCCTCGAAGCCGCTCCGGTCAAGCCGAGCGGCTCTCGCTCCTCAGGTGGTCCTGGGGGCAACCGCTCCGGCGGTCAGCGCTCGCGCGGCGGGCGCTCAGCCGGATCCCGCCGGGACAACCGACCTCGCGAGGGAAACCGCGGCTCCCGCCCGCGATAACCCCCAGAACATGCCCGGCCGGGGTCAACCGATCGACGGTCGCCCCGGCCCGGCAGCTGAACTGCGGTCAGCCCTTGCCCTTACCTTTGCCCTGGTTGCCGCGCTTGTTCGGGTTGCCGCGACGGCGCGCGTCGCCCTTCTCGCCACCCTTGTCGCGGCCGCGGCGCGTGTCGCCTTGCTCGTGCTTGCCCTGGGTCGACGGCCGGGCGTTGTTCTTGTGCCCCTCGGCCGGCTTGTCCTTGTCTTTGTCGCCGCTAGATCTACCGAACATGTCCACCCTTTCAGCTGAGCCGCCCGCTGCGGCTGAGATCGGTTTTCCTGTGGGTCGCCTAGCCGCGGCCCTGGCCGCCCTTGACGGCTCGTGAGTGTTTGGTGCGAAGAAGCAGACGTGGTGATCCGGGCAGCGGTTCCCTCGCTGTCCGGATCGCCGGAAACGTACCAACGGCTGGGGTTCATCCGGTGTTCAGCAACGTGTGCAGCGGGTACGCCGGTGACCCGGCCGGTCGGATAAAGTCCGCGTGTGGTTAATGTCGCCGCCATGAACGTTCTGGCCGAGCTCGGTACGGCGACCTGGACGGTGCCTCAGGCAATCGCGTACGAGACGGCGCAGGAAGGCGTCCGGCAGGCGATCGGCTACTACGCACAGCTGATCGGGCAAGCCGAAGCCGCCGCCGAACCTGACGCCGCCGCCATCGCGGACTGGCGGGAGAAGCAGCGGGCCTGGGCGGCCCGCGGCCAGGAGCTCACTCCGCTGGACACCCGCGCGATCAAGCGCATCCGTGCCGACGCCGATGACCTGCTGAGTGTCGAGGACCGCGACGAGGATGACGACGACGAGGTCGAGACCGACGACCCCGACGAGCGCGACGACGAAGACGACTTCGACCGCGACGACGAAGACGATGACGGAGCCGATGTGGGCGACGACGGTGACGATGAGGTGCTGGGCCGATCGTGACCGCAGGGTGGGGGACTGAACCGGCCGGGGACGACCACGATCTGCTGGACGAGGCCGAGAGCGGGCGGATCTTTCGCGACCGGATCGTTCCGGACCAGTTGAGCGGCGTACCGCAGGAGCAGCCGGTCGTGGTGTTCGTCGGGGGTCAGCCGGGCGACGGCAAGGCAACGATCACCGCGATGGTCAAGGCCGTCCTGCATCACCGGGGCCGTCCCGTCGTCCTGAACGCCGGCGCGTACGAGCCGTACCATCCACGCTTCCACGAACCGATCACCGACGTACCGACGACGGCCGGCAAGTACGTCGAGGCCGACGGCCGGCGCTGGCTCGACCAGGCCGAGGAGCTGGTGATCGCGGAGCGGTACGACGCGATCGTCGAGACCGAGTTCCTCGACCCCGACGGCTTCGCCGCATCCGCCGCGCGCTTCAAGGAGGCGGGGTTCCAGGTCGAGGTCGCGATCCTCGCGATGCACGAGGCGCTCAGCCGTTTCGGCGTACTCGAACGGCACATGCGCGCGCTGGAGAACTTCGGCTTCGGCAGACTCGCGGTGCAGAGTGTCCACGATGCCGGCTACGTGGGCGTACTGCGGGCGGCTGAGCTGATCGACCAGGGGGAGTGGGCCGATCGGATCGCCGTACTGCGCCCGGACGGGCAACTGATCTACGGCAACCAGCGCGACGCCGGTCAGTGGCAGCGACCCGCACAGACCAGCGACGCGATCACCTGGGAACGGGACCGTCCGTGGACCGTGGTGGAGTCGCGGAACTTCCTGGACACTGCCTCGGTGGTCGGACGGATCGGGCTGGCCGCGCCGGTCCAGTGGATCCGGGACGAATCGCTCGACGGCGCCAAGACGGTGACCGCGATGGCTCGGCCGCGGCTGCACCCCGACGCGGTGACGTTGCACATCGCAACAGCCGGCACGCAGCTTTAGGAGAGCTGGCCCACATCCTGGCCACCCACGCCTGCTGTCCTGGCGAGCAGCGATTACCGTGGTGAGTCCTCAGGATGGAGGCGGGACACGGTGTCACAGTCGGTCAATGGGCTGCTACAGCAGGATTCGGAGCTTGCTCTGGCATCCGTACTCGTCGCTGAGTGAGCCGTCGCCGGTGCGGCTGGTCCGGGGCGCGTCCGGCGTACGGCTGCAGCTGGACGACGGCGCCGGCGGCACGGTCGAGGCGATCGACGCGATGGCGTCGTGGTGGTGCATGATCCACGGCTACCGGCAACCCGGTGCTGGACGCGGCGCTGAACGAGCCAGGTGGACGACTTCAGCCACGTGATGTTCGGCGGGCTGACACACGAGCCGGCCATCCGGCTGGCCGAGCGGCTGGTCGAGATCACGCCCGGAGCCGCTGCGGCACGTGTTCTTCTGCGACTCCGGCTCGGTCTCGGTCGAGGTCGCGATCAAGCTCGCCCTGCAGTACCAGGTTGCCCGCGGCAACAACGGCCGGACCCGGATGCTGACCGTCCGCGGCGGGTACCACGGCGACACCTTCGCACCGATGAGCGTGTGCGACCCGGTGAACGGGATGCACTCGCTGTTCACCGGCGCGCTGAAGGAGCAGGTGTTCGGCCCGCAGCCGCCGGCCGGGTTCGATCGCCCGGACGACGACCCGGAGCTGCGCGGCCTGGGCGGCCGATCGTGGCCGGCGCTCGCCGAGCGAGCACGCGGGTGAGATCGCCGGCGATCATCGTCGAGCCGATCCTGCAGGGCGCGGGCGGGATGTACCCGTACAGCCCGGCCTGCCTGCGGGTACTGCGTGAGCTCGCCGACCGAGCACGGCTTCCTGCTGATCCTGGACGAGATCGCCACCGGCTTCGGCCGTACCGGCACCCTCTTCGCCTCCGAGCACGCGGGCGTCGACCCGGACATCCTCTGCGTCGGCAAAGCGCTGACCGGCGGCTACCTGTCGCTGGCCGCGATGCTCTGTACGACGGACGTCGCGCAGACGTGTCTCGAATGGTCCCGGCGGCGCGCTGATGCACGGTCCGACCTTCATGGCCAACCCGCTGGCCTGCGCGGTCGCGCTCGCGTCAGCATCGACCTGCTGCTCTCCCAGGACTGGGCAGGTCAGGTCGCGCGGATCTCCGCCGGTCTGTCCGACGGCCTGGCGCCGGCGGCCTCGCTGCCCGGGGTCAAGGACGTCCGGGTGCTCGGTGCGGTCGGCGTCGTACAACTCGGTGGGCCGGTCGATCTGCCGCGGATGACCGACGGCCGTGCTGCGGCGCGGGGTCTGGGTCCGGCCGTTCCGCGATCTCGTCTACACGATGCCGCCGTACGTCTGCACCGACGACGAGATCGCCACCATCGCGCGCGGCGATCACGGGTGCGATTGCCGAGGGCAAGCTGATGCTCGAGGACTGGCTCGCCCCGAAGGCCGCGGCGCTGGAGTCGCGCGGCCTGACCCGCCGGCTCCGGGTCGCGCGCGGCCGACGATGCGGCTGATCGACCTTGCGGGCAACGACTATCTGGGCCTGGCGACGCGACCCGCGGGTGGTCGAGGCCGCTGTCGACGCGGTGCGCACCTGGGGTACTGGCGCGACCGCGTCCCGGCTCGTCACCGGTACGACGGCTCTGCACGAGGAACTGGAGTCGGCGCTGGCGGCGTACGTCGGGCCAGGAGTCGGCGCTGGTCTTCTCGTCGGGGTATCTCGCCAACCTCGGCGTCGTGACGGCGCTCGGTGGGCCCGGGCACGCTGCTGGTGTCCGACGATCACGTGCATGCGTCGCTCGTCGACGCCAGCCGGTTGTCGCGCTCGCGGGTGGAGATCGTCCCGCACAACGACGTCGACGCGGTCACCAAAGTCCTTGCCGAGCGCAACGAACCGCACGCGCTCGTGCTGACCGAGTCCGTCTTCAGCGTGCTCGGCGATGCGGCGCCGCTGGTCGAGCTGGCCGCCGCGGCTCGCGCGCACGACGCCGTACTGCTGGTCGACGAGGCGCACGGCTTGGGCGTCACCGGTGGCGGTCGTGGTTCGGTGTACGCCGCTGGGCTGGCCGGCCTCGATCATGTGATCGTCACCATGACGTTGTCCAAGGCAATGGCTTCAGCCAGGGTGGTGTCGTGCTGGGGCCGCGCATCCTGCGTGAACACCTGATCAACCGCGCTCGCCCCTTCATCTTCGACACCGGCCTCAACCCGGCCGCCTGCGCCGCCGCCCTCGCCGCCCTGCAGGTGCTGAAGGCCGAGCCCGACGCGCCCTGCTGCCATCCACGCCGCCGCTGCGCGTCTGGCCGTCGCGTGTGGTGTCCCGCCGTCCGCCGGTGCGGTCGTGTCCGTCCCGATGCCCGGGCCTCGCGAGACGGTCCAGGCCGCTGACCTCTGTCTGGCGGATGGTGTCCGGGTCGGCAGCTTCCGGCCGCCCTCAGTCCCCGACGGCATCAGCCGCCTCCGCCTGACCGCGCACGCCGGTCTGTCCACCGAAGATCTGGACCTGGCCTGCGACGTCATCGTCGACGCAATCGACCAGGTCTCATGATCATCCTCATCACCGGCACCGACACCGGCGTAGGCAAGACCATCATCACCGCAGCCCTCGCCGTCCGAGCCGCCGCGAAGGGCACCGTCGCCATCGTCAAACCTGCGCAGACCGGCGTGCTCGCCGATGAACCGGGCGACCTGGACGAAGTCCACCGCCTGACCGGCCTCACGACCCTCCACGAAGGTGTCCGCCTGCGCGACCCGCTCGCCCCTACCACCGCCGCTCGCCGCGAAGGTGTGCCTCTCCCGAGCGTCGAGGACCACGCCAAGTTCATCGACGACCTGGCCGGCTCCCACGACACCGTGCTGGTCGAAGGTGCGGGCGGGCTCCTGGTCGGACTGGATGCCGGTGGCAACAACCTCGCCGATCTCGCTGGCCATCTGACCACACCGTTCGCCTTCGTGGTCGTGGCACGCGCCGGGGCTCGGCACGCTCAACCACACCGGGCTGACTGTCGAGGCTCTCCGGGCCCGAGGCCTGCCCATCGACGGTCTGATCATCGGCTCCTGGCCCAGGGAGCCTGACCTGGCCGAGCAGTGCAATCTCGAGGATCTGCCCGCGACCACCGGAGTACCGGTGATCGGGCGGATCCCGGCGGAGGCGGGCCGGCTCGATCGGGCCGCGTTCACCAGTGCCGCGCCCGGCTGGTTCGGATGACGCGGTGCCCCGCCCGGTACGGACGAGGAGCTCGGGTATTGGGTGGTCGACGACTCTGTGAGGTGTTACTGGCTCCAGAGACGTTCCGGCCGGACAACGCCGTACTGGCGCACACGCCGGCGACGGTTGGCGGCGCGGAACTGCCGGCGGACCTTCTCACCTCGCGCCGGCTGCGGCCTCCGGGCCCTAAGGCTTGGTCCTGAGAGTCGCCGTGATGCGCTGCCGCGAGACGAACCAGGTCTCGAGGGCGGGGTCGATCGCGAGGAGAACAGTTCTCATCCGAGCGAGCCGGTCTGCGACCATGCCGGAGTTGAGCAGCGGTTCGAGATGCGCGACGCGGTTGCGCAGCTTGTGGATGTGGTCGACATGGTCCACGAGGTCTGATGGCGTGCACGTCAGCTTCGGGAAGGCGGCGGCCAGCGCTTTGTTCCAGAGAAGCTGCCGGCCGGGGTCGTGGTCGGGCAGGAGGAAACGCCACGTGCCGAAGCTGAGCTGGGCGAGGATGTCGGGGTGCCGCGGCGTGGTCCCGGCGCCGCGCACAGCGGACTGGGCTCTTCGGGTGGCCTTGCGGATGTCGTCGCCGACAAGCCGTCGGAGCAGACGCGCGGGGTCCATCAGCCAGTCCGACGAGTGCGTCTGGCCGCTGTCCCGGTCACGCTGCGCGGCATTCCAGCCGCAGAGTCGTTCATCGAGCGCGTTGCGAAGGATCACCTCGAACCGATGCAGGCACTCGTAGACGGCGCCAGAGAGTTCGACGTTCCACTGGTACAGGCTCAGCGCCCGGCGGACGTTGCCTCCGGTCGCCGTCAGGTACGGCGCGAGTCGTGGGGCGCTGATCTTGGCAGCGACCACGGCGCGATGAACAGCGGTTTGATTTGCTGAGGGCATGATCCTAAGCTTCTCGATGAAGGCGGAGGCAGGTCTCTCCGTTACAAGATTGCTTGAGGGCCCGTCGGCGTACGCCGGTGGGCCCTCGGTATGTTCGTGATCGGGCGCGCCGGTCCCAGTCTTCCAGCACGGCCCGGATGGATCTTGGCCGACGCCGGAACCGTCTGCGCCGGGACCCAGGACAGGCTTCCCGGCCCTCTCGCGGCCGTCGGATTACAGCCCTGCTGACCTGCACCGATAGGCTTTGCAAGGTGACTGAGCATGAGTTGGTACTGGTCGTCGACTTCGGGGCGCAGTACGCGCAGCTGATCGCCCGCCGGGTGCGCGAGGCCAAGGTGTACTCCGAGATCGTGCCGCACTCGATGCCGGTCGAGGAGATGCTGGCACGGAAGCCGAAGGCGATCGTCCTGTCCGGCGGGCCGCAGTCGGTGTACGCCGAGGGCGCGCCGCGGGTCGAGTCCGGGCTGTTCGATGCGGGCGTGCCGGCGTTCGGGATCTGCTACGGGTTCCAGGCGATGGCGCAGACCCTCGGTGGCGAGGTGCGCCGGACCGGGCTGCGCGAGTTCGGCCGGACCCCGGTCACGGTGAGCGAGCGCGGGCACGCTGCTGGCCGGGATCCCCGAGGACCTCAACGTGTGGATGTCGCACGGTGACGCGGTGCACGCGCCGCCGGCGGGCTTCGCCGTACTGGCTGCCTCCGAGGGTGCGCCGGTGGCGGCGTTCGAGGACCTGGACCGGCGGCTGGCCGGCGTGCAGTGGCACCCGGAGGTGCTGCACTCGCAGGCCGGGCAGGCGGTGCTCGAGCACTTCCTCTACGACATCGCCGGGTGCAACGGCGACTGGACCACGACGAACGTCGTCGACGAGCAGGTCGAGCTGATCCGTCAGCAGGTCGGCGACAAGCAGGTGCTGTGCGCGCTGTCCGGCGGCGTCGACTCCGCCGTCGCGGCAGCCCTGGTGCACAAGGCGATCGGCGACCAGCTGACCTGTGTGTACGTCGACCACGGGCTGCAGCGCGTCGGGTGAGTCCGAGCAGGTCGAGAAGGACTACGTCGCCGCGACCGGGATCCGGCTCGAGGTCGTCGACGCGGAGGACCAGTTCCTCGGCGCGCTGGCCGGCGTGACCGACCCGGAGCAGAAGCGGAAGATCATCGGCCGCGAGTTCATCCGGACCTTCGAGGCGACCGCGCGCAAGCTGGACGCCGAGCGGCACATCGAGTTCCTGGTCCAGGGCACGCTCTACCCGGACGTGGTCGAGTCCGGCGGCGGCACCGGGACGGCGAACATCAAGTCGCACCACAACGTCGGCGGCCTGCCGGACGACCTGCAGTTCGCGCTGATCGAGCCGCTGCGGACGCTGTTCAAGGACGAGGTCCGCGAGCTCGGCCTGGCCCTCGGCCTGCCCGAGGCGATGGTCTACCGGCACCCGTTCCCGGGCCCGGGCCTCGGCATCCGGATCATCGGCGAGGTCACCAAGGAGCGCCTCGACATCCTCCGCGCCGCCGACCTGATCGCCCGCACCGAGCTGACCGCGGCCGGCCTCGACCGCGACATCTGGCAGTTCCCGGTGGTCCTGCTCGCCGACGTCCGCTCGGTCGGCGTCCAGGGTGACGGCCGCACCTACGGCCACCCGGTCGTGCTGCGCCCGGTCACCAGCGAAGACGCCATGACCGCCGACTGGGCCCGCCTCCCGTACGACGTCCTCGAGAAGATCTCCACCCGCATCACCAACGAGGTCGACGAAATCAACCGTGTAACCCTCGACATCACCAGCAAGCCCCCGGGCACCATCGAGTGGGAGTAACGCGCCTCCACGGCGGGGTACTTCTCCCGGTGCCGTCTCCCCCGACGACGAGGTCTGAGCCCGGATCCGCGGGGCATCGGCTGTCGCCGCTCGCAACCCGCCCGCCGCGCCTGCTCCCCGATCCCCGTTTGAGGGGTCAACCCCTCAAGACGTGGGTTGCGGAGGGAAAATCTGGGTCCGCAACCCACAAACTCCGGGGTTGACCCCTCAAACGGGGACTCTCCTGCTCGATGCGGGTGATCGTTGGCCGGGTCTGTTGGTCGGGATTGGGGCCGCTGTCGGGGTGGGCAGGGTGGGGGCGTGCTGAAGCTGGGTCAGGTGGGGTCGTGCTGAAGCTCGGTCGGGTGAGGGCCGTGCTGGAACTTGGCCGGATGGGGCGGTGCTGAAGCTCGGGCGGATGGGGCGGTGCCGAGGCTTGCCCGGATGGGGCGGTGCTGAAGCTGGGCCGGATGAGGCCGTGCTGGAGCTGGGCCGGATGAGGGCCGTGCTGGAGCTGGGCCGGGTGGTTCGGGCCGGCTTGTGCTGCGCGGATCGGTCCACATCTGGTGACCTGGGACAGGTAGTGGTGGGCGGAGACAGGCTATTTCTTGTCCATGCCCACCGGTTCCGGTCCCAGCCCACCGGTTCTTGTCCCGGCCGACCGGTTCCGGTCCCTAGCCCACCGGTTCTTGTCCCGGCCCACCGGTTCCGGTCCCCGCCCACCGGTTCTTGTCCCGGCCCACCGGTTCCGGTCCCAGCCCACCAGTTCTTGTCCCAGCCCACCGGTTCCGGTCCCCGCCCGGCGCTGCGTTTCGGCGCGGACCCGTCCCGAGCGACCCATCTCATGGGTTGACCTACGAGATGGCGGGTTGGCACCCCGGAATCCGGTACGGCAACCCACCATCTCGTAGGTCAGCCCACCAGATGCGCGAGCGGGCGCCTACCGCCTGAGGCGACATCCGGGTGCTCCAGCGCCCAGTCGACCGCGTTGGCGAACCGCCCGACAACTATCGCGACGGCGACTCGTCCTGTGGATCTGTACGCCGAAACAGCGTCAACTGCTCGCACTTCGGACACCGCAACGGGTCCTGGGACACCCGGCCAGATGTCCCAGGACCCCACTGAGTGTCCACACCCCGGAATGCCGCGGCGGCTATTCGCCGAGCCGCTCCTCCAGCGAGGCGGCTTCCTGTGAGCGGCCCTGGGTCTTGAGGCGGTCGACGAGGAGCCAGCCGGCGCGGTACCAAGGTTCGGTGCCTGCGGTCAGGGTGGTGAAGAGCTGTTCCAGGGATTTCTCGTCGGTCGTGCCGTGTTCGGCGATCAGGAGGCGGGCGTTGAGGTACTGGTCCTCGTAGCCGCCGCGTTCGTAGTGGTCGGCGGCCTGTGATGCCTGCTGTACGGCGGTGTCCGTGTCGCCTTGGTGGAGCGCGATCAGGGCCAGGTCCCAGTGGATGCCGGCGGTCTGGAAGATGACGGGCTGGTCGGCTGACGGCAGTGCGGCGAGGATCGGGCGGGCGCTCTCGATCAGCTCGACCGCCCGGGCGAAGTCGCCGGTGTAGCGGGCAGACTGCGCGGCCAGGCGGAGTGCTTGCACCTGTTCGATCGGCTGCTCGGCGGTCGCGTAGCCAGCAGCTGCGGACAGCAAGCACCTCGACCGCTTCCTCGTCGCGGTCGAGCTTCTCGAGCAGCAGACCCTCGTCCTGCCGGACCATCGCCCAGCCAGGCCGGATGCGCGTCGGCGGGTGCGGACGGCCTGCAACTCGCGGATCTTGGCCAGTGCGGACTCCAGTTCGCCCAGCGATCGGTAGGCATCGATCAGTACGCCGCGTACGTCGGCGAGCGGCTCGGCAAGACCTGGGTCGCTGCTCAGCACCGGCAGCGCCTCCTCACCAGTCTCCGCGGCCTCCAGCGGACGCCCGGTCAGCAGGTACGCGCGGGCCAGCTCCACCCGGGCCAGGGCGACCTGAACCTCCAGGCCGGGTACGCCGGCCATCAGGGCGACTGCCTCGGTCAGGTCATCGGCTGCCTCGGCCGGACGTTCGAGCTCGAGGCGGATCCGCCCACGCTGCCTGTACGCGAAGGACCGCACCAGCTCACTCTCAGCACCGACGCCACCGTGGCGGCCTCTTCCGCCTCCGCGAAGCGTCCCATCTGCGCGAGCAGGTCGCCCTGCATCATCGCTGCGCCGGCCCGGAGCTCCTCTTCGAGGTCCGGACGGCCGCGCAACTCGGTCAGTTCCCGTACGGCGTCGTCGTACCGGCCGGCGTAGGCGTAGACGCTCGCCAGCGAGTACTGCCAGTTGCCCTGGCGCCGTGGTTCGTCGTTCGGTGATCAGCCAGCGCAGCGGTTCCTCGCTGGTCGCGAGCCCCTCCTCGACCTGTCCCTGCTCGCAGAGCACGCGGCCGATGCGCCCACGGTCGCGCAGCAGGCGGATCTCTTCACCCAGGTCGGCGTACAACGCAAGTGCTTCGCGCCAGGACTCCAACGCGCGTTCCGGCTTGTCAGAGGCCAGCAACCCTCGACCGTCCAGTGCACGGGCGCGATCGAGTGCGGTCCACTCGCTCTCCGGCACCTCCTGCTCGAACACCTGCCAGGCCATCAGCGCTTGCTCGGCCTGCCCGCGCTGCCACGCGTCCTCGGCCTCGTCGAGCCAGCCGCGGCCCTCGGGCTCCGGCCGAGCTGGCCCGAGTGTCGGCTGGTCTGCGGGTGCGGTGGCCGGCTGGGCCTGTTTCCGGAGCTGGGCTCTCCGAGCGGTCTCCGACAGCGGCAGGTACTCCACCCACGGCTCAGCGGTCAGCGTCGCCCGGATCTCGTTGCTGCGATGGGTCGTCCCGTTCCGCGCGTCGAACTGCGCCGCCAGCTCCAGTGCACGCGCCGCCAACTTCTCACGCGAGTTCGGCTGCCGGAACACTCGCCGTGGGCTGCCGGATCATCAGGCCGCCGTCGACCCGCGAGAGAGCCAGCGATGCACCCGCGGCGAACACCATCTCGGCGTACGGCGACGGCGGATCGGCCAGCTCGGCAGCGTGCCGCTCGATCAGCTCGACGGCCTTCAACTCGTTGCCGGTCCGGGCCAGGAACACCACGTGGTCCGCGTGCGAGCTCAACTCGCCGACCAGGCCACGCAGCAGCCGGTACGCCTTCCGATGCGCGTCCACAGCCTCGGAGTACATGCCCTCGGCAACATACGCCGGCAGCAGCGCGGTCAGCAGCTGCTGCGGCTGCTCCGCGCAGGTCAGCTGCCCGTCCAGAACGCTCACCGCCAGCGCGACGGCATCCGCCGTACGCCCGACGCTGGTCAGATGATGCACCTTCGACGTCGGATCGCAGCCGACACAGTCCGACAGGTCGTCGCGCGGCGCGGTCGACCACAGCCGGAACTGCTCGGCCGCAGTCTCGGTATCGCCGATGTGGTGTGCGACCAGCCACCGGTGCTGATGGACGGCGTGCAGGCTGTGACCACTCGAGCTGCCACCGCCGCTCCATGTCGTCCAGTACGGCGTACGCACGCTCCAGCGGCACCTCGGGGAACTTGGTCAACGTGCTCGGCGCGTACTTGAAGCACCAGAGGAACGTGTGCGAGTAGTCCCGATAGCTGATCGGGTCGACGCGTCCCAGTCCGCCACGCACCGCGCGAACGGCACCAGCGACTTCCGCGGCTCACCACCCATCACGTACGCCGTCACGAGCGACAGGCGGCTGCGGAACGCCAGGTCCTCCTCGCCGGCCGCATCGGCCCGCCGTACGACGTCCTCGAGCAAGGCGGACCGTGCTTTCCCGTACGGCGCACTCTCGGCGCGCTGCAGCCGGTCCACGAGTTCCTGATTCATCGGGTCGGGTCCTCCTGCGGTCGGAACGGCCTGGTCGAGCAGACCGAGGAAGGAGCGGTTCACCAGCGCGGAGTCCGCCGGACTGATCGGGTGGTAACCGAGCATCAGCGCATGTCCGTACAGACCTTCCACTGCGAGCTGTGCGAGCTCCGGGTCGTCCAGCGACGCCATCCGTCGTACCAGCGGACTGCGGTGGTTCAGAACGAGTTGCGGACGGCTGTCGTCGTGGGTGTCGAGTGCCCCGAGTACTTCGGACCATAGCGCGTCCGCACGGTCCTTGGTGGCTCTGAGCTCACTGGCGAACTGTGCGGACCGGTCCACGAGGTAGAGCGCGGGCAGACCGGCCGGCTCGAACGCACGGACCACCACCTCGCAACCGACCGAGTCCAGCGCGTCCTGCGCGAGCTGGACGAACGGGCGCAGCCGTAGCTCGGTGTCCGGGTCCAGACTGTCGAAGCTGGTGCTCAGCTCGGTCGGATCGAACCGTGTGGTGACCAGGTCGGGCACTACCTCGGGCAGTCGCTCGAGAAGCTCACTGTCGTAGGTGTAGCCGCCGTTCACCACCGTGATCTGCTGCGCGGCCGCGACCGCTGCCAACTGGCGGAACTCCTCGACCGTGGCGACGTAGCGGATCTCACCGCTGCGCTCCTGCAGCTCGGCGGTCGTCATCCGGCCGTGGTTCGTCTCGAAGCGGAGCCAGCGGTGGACCAGCCGGAGCATCTCGTCGTCGTGCAACGCGAGCGCCTTCACCCCGAGCTGGTGGATGCCGAGGAACCGGTCCAGCTTGGCCGGGTCGGTGTTGCCGAGACGGACCAGCCAGCCGCGCAACTGCGCACCCAGCGCGTCCCGGGTGGCTTCGAGATTGCCGTCGTCGAAGAGCGCTTCCCGGCTCGCGGTCGGCCGCAGCTCGGACGTGTCGATGACCGCGCGGACGAAGAACGCCCAGTCGGGGAGCAGCCCTTCGACGTTCTCGGCGAGCAGCATCCGCTTCAGGTACACGCGATGCGTCGCCCGCTCGGCGGGGTTGGCCGGCGAACGGCAGCACGAAGGCGACACCGGTCAGCCCGGCGGCCGGGTTGTTCAGATGGATCACGTCGAACGGCGTGAAACCGAGCTTGTCCTGGGCATAGCCGACGAGGTCGGCACGCTGGCTCGCACCCTCCCAGGGTGCCTTGCCGTCGGTGACCCGCTCGCCGTCGACCAGATCTCGATCGGCAGCAGTGCGCCGAAGAGGCGGATCAGCTCGACGACGGTCGCCTGCTTGTACCACTGCTCCGCACCACGCCGTGCCTTGAGCGTGACCGTCGTACCCGGCTCGGAGCGATCCGTCGTCGCTGTGATCGTGTACCGGCCATCCGCCGTACCGATCCAGTGCGTGGCGGGACCGCCGGTCGGCTGGGTGACCACCTCGATCTCGTCCGCGACCATGAACGCCGACAGCAGACCGATGCCGAACTGGCCGAGGAACTCGGTCCGCGCGAACCCGATCTCGTCCCGCTTCGAGCTCCGCCCGATCGTTGCCAGCAGCTCCCGAACCTCGTCCGGCGTGAGCCCGATCCCGGTGTCGGAGATGCTCAGTACGTCGTCCGCCGTGCGTACGTCGATCCGCTTCGGCGCACTGGGATCGGTGGCCTGCCGGGCGGTGATCGCGTCGACGGCGTTCTGCAGCAGTTCGCGCAAGTACACCCGCGGACTGCTGTACAGATGGTTGCTCAGCAGGTCGACGATCCCCTGCAGATCGACCTGGAAGTTCTCGCGCACCCCAGCAACCTACGGCATCACGGTGTCGGCCCCCGGATGTCGGCGAGCCGGCACGACAGGGCGAAGCGTTGGGCAACTGTTCGCTTCACGTTGGTGACGGGCGGTGGTGAACGGCGTACTTTCGGGGTAGGGAGACGTACCGAACCGGCCGATCTTCTCCCGCGACCTGGTCGAGGCGGAGATCCTGGACGCGCGCGGCCGTCGGGTGCTGACCGTGTTCGGGACGCACCTGAAGTCGAAGTTCGTCGACTTCACCGTGCAGAATCCGGTGGCGGCCGCGGCGGCGGCCATGCTGCTGCGGACCCAGCAGGCCGAGACGATCGTGCGCATCATCGGGCAGCGGATGAGCACGCGCCAGCGGTACATGCTGTGTGGGGACATGAACGACACGCCTGACTCGCCCGCTCTGGTGGCCTACGCGCAGGCCGGGCTGGTCAACGCGTTGACGGCGCCGACCGAGGTGGGCACGGTCACGACGACCGTCGACCTGCCGGCCAGCCCGGCCTGGACGTCGACGTTCAAGGCCGCCCGGCAGCCGCGGACCTTCGACCTGATCGACCAGATCTGGATGTCACCAGCACTCGCGCCCCGGCTGTCGGCCGCCTTCATCGGCCGCCGCCGCAAGCTCGCCCGGGACGGCACTGATCACGACCCGGCCTGGGTTTCCCTTGATTTATAGGGCTTCCGGAGCCATCGCCTGGATACCGTTGAGGAGGCGGTCGAGGCCGTAGCGGTACGAGTCGGCGGCGGCCTCGCGGGTGCCCGACTGATAGCCGTTCGCGTTCCAGATCGCTGTCATCGCGGGATGTCTTTCGACGTCGAAGTACGTCTCCCACAGGTCGCTGCGCTCGTACCACCAGGCGTCGTTGCTCTGACCGGTGGAGCGCTCGACCAGTTCGCTCTCCGCCTCCAGTCCGGCGGCTGAGTCGACGTACGTCGTGATCGAGAGGGCGGCCATGTTCGTCTCCCATGCGCTGAGGCCGAGGCCCAGGAGTGCGGACAGCAGGTACTCACGGCCGGCCAGCATGCCGGGGCCGACGGGTGGGCGGATCGTCGAGACCTGCACGAGCCAGGGGTGACGCTGGAACATCGCGCGCGTCTGCTCGGAGTAGATCTCGACCTGGTCGCGCCAGTCCTCCGGTCGCGGCTGGCCGGGGCCGGGCAGGTCGCGCTCACCCAGCACCTGATCCACCATCAGGTCGAGCAACTCCTCCTTGGACGGCACGTAGGTGTAGAGCGTCATCGTCCCGACTCTTAGCTCCTTGGCCACCCCGCCCATCGAAGCTGCCGCCAGTCCTTGCGCGTCCGCCAGCCGGATCCCCGCCAGCACGACCCCGTCTACATTCAGGGACGGCCGCCGCCCCGCGCCTCGGCGCCTCCCACGCGGCTCCGTGTCTTCTGCGGCTGCCCTGTAGTCGGCGCTTGGTCGGGCCTCGCGGCTCGGTGTCGCCTGCTCTGCCCCCCGGCGGGCTTGCGGTGGTTGCGCCAGAGCAGCGCCAGCGTCCGCTCCGGCTGCCCCTCGCCACTCCGCCGAACCGTCACAATCCCTCCACTCTCCAGCACTCCCGACCCTGCCCCTCCCGGGCGCACGGCAAGCGTCGCACGTTGGGGAACCAGTGGGCGCCGGGCTGATTCTCGTATAGCCTACGAGAATTAGTTTGGGTCTGGAGGGGAGCGGCATGACGATCCTGGTGACTGGTGCGACCGGGAGTGTGGGCCGGCTGCTGGTGGATGAGTTGGTGGCGGCCGGCGCTCCGGTACGGGCGCTGACGAACGACCCGGCTCGGGCGGCGCTGCCGGACGGTGTCGAGGTTGCTCGCGGCTATCTGGGGAAGCCGGCGACGTTGCCTGCGGCGCTGGCCGGTATCGACACCGTGTACCTCGCGCCGCTTCCGGCGTACGTGGATGACTTCGTCGAGTGCGCGAAGGAGGCCGGCGTACGGCGGGTCGTCGTACTGTCGGGTGAACCCGCGGAGTACGAGGCGCAGGGGGATCCGTCGACGTGGCACTACTACCGGATCGAGCGGGCGATCGAGGCGGGTGGGTTCGAGTGGACGTTCCTGCGGCCGGGGCAGTTCATGAACAACACGCTCGGCTGGGCTTCGTCGATCAAGGCCGAGAGTGTCGTGCGGGCGCCGTACGCCGGGGCGGTGCAGACGCCGATCGACTCTTGCGGACATCGCCGCGGTTGCGCGCGTCGTGCTGCTGTCCGAGACGTACAGCGGGCAGAAGTTGACGATGAGCGGACCGGAAGGGCTGACGGCGCCGGAGCAGGTCGAGTACATCGCGGCGGCGATCGGGCGGGAGGTTCGGTTCGAGGAGCTGACCCCGGAGGAGTACCTCGCTCGGCTCGCTCCGGCGATCGGGCTGGAGACGGCGCAGTGGTTGCTGGACGGGTTCCGGATGATGGCCGAGTACCCGATGAAGCCTGAATCTACGGTGCCCGCGCTCATCGGCCGGCCGGCGGTGACGTACCGCGAGTGGGCGGTCGCGAATGCTGCTGCCTTCCGTTGACTTGAATTCTTGGTCGAACATGTGTTCGACTGGGCGTGCATGAGATGGGCCGGTCAGCAGCTCGATGTGGAGACTCCCGGGACGTTGCCGGGGCTCGGGTCGATCGCGGGTCTGGTCCGGTCGGTGACGACGCCGGAGTTCCGGGACATCACGTTCCATGAGGTGGTCGCGCGCTCGGCGCTGAACTCGGTGCCGGGTACGTCGCTGCCCTTCAACTGGACGATCAACCCGTACCGCGGCTGCACGCACGCCTGCCGCTACTGCTTCGCCCGGCCCAGTCATCGCTATCTCGAGCTCGATCAGGGCCTGGACTTCGATCAGCAGATCGTCGTGAAGACCAACGTGGTCGAGGTCCTCCGCCGCGAACTCGCCCGGCCGTCCTGGGGCCACGAGCAAGTTGCCTTGGGCACCAATACCGATCCCTACCAACGGGCCGAGGGTCGGTACCGCCTGATGCCGGGGATCATCTCGGCGTTGGCAGACTCCGGTACGCCGTTGTCCGTGCTGACCAAGGGGACTCTGCTCCGGCGCGATCTCCCCGTGCTCACTGCGGCCGCCGAGCAGGTCCCCGTCGGCATCGGTATCTCCCTGGCGCTGGGCGACGAGGAGCTCCGGCGGCATGTCGAGCCCGGTGTCCCGTCGGTTCGCGGGCGGTTGGACCTGATCAGAGCCGTCCGCGAAGCCGGCCTGCCCTGCGGCGTCATGGTCGCTCCGGTCCTTCCGTGGCTGACGGATTCGGCTGAGCAGCTGGATCACCTGTTCGGCCAGCTGGCCGAGGCCGGTGCCACCGGCGTCACGACGCTCGTTCTTCACCTCCGCCCCGGCGTCAAGGACTGGTTCATGACCTGGCTGGCCCGCGACCACCCCGAGCTGGTCAGCCGTTACGAATCCCTCTACGCCCACGGCTCAACGCATCCCCCAGCTTCCGAAACGCCTTCGAAGAAAAGGCCCGCCCGTTGCTGGACAAGCACGGCTTCGGCCGAGGCTCGCGCCACCGATCCAAACCCCTCCGCGGCGCTGACAGCCAACCCCGCGGCATCGTTGAGGCCTCCGGCCCCACCGCCGCCTCCGACACCGCGTCAGGCTGGGGCGAACCCGACCCCACCACCGCACGCTTCCGCCGTCCGCCCCGCAAACCCACCAGCAAAGAAGAGCCACCCCCAACCCAAGAGTCCCTCTTCTAGCCGGCCGACGGCTCCAGCTGGCGCCGACGATGTTCGCCTTCGTCGCCGACGCGTGCCGCTCCCCTCATGGCACACGGGATCCTTTCATCTCGCCCTCAGCGACAGCTCAACAAACTGTGGTGGTCTCAGAGCGACCGGTTGTCGGGGTCTGTGGTTCTTGTTTCAGCGACAATTTGGAGGGCGGCTGCCTGCTCTTCAGGTGTGGCAGGGCAAGGCACATCCCTTCAGCAAGTGGGCGCCGGCTACCGATCTCGACCACCGCGCGGCAACCCTGGACACCGCGGACGGCTCGGGGTTTCATGGAAGGCAGGCACAGGGGACAGACCGGATCAGCCTGACCTGGCGGCAAGCTGTTGGGGTCGGCGAGGTCCAGTCGGCAGGTGCTTGGTACGGCCGGCCCGGCCCGTTAGGGGGACATCATCGCACAGGGCAACCGGTCCGGCACACCCGGACGAACGGGCAGGGCGTGGCGGCGGCTGGCGGCGGCCGTAGCGGTGGCGCTGGTGGCCATGACGGCCACGCTGGCCGGGGCTACGTCCGCGGTGGCCAAGCCGGCCGCCCCGGTGCTGGCCTTCGCCCCCTCGCCCTATGACTACGGGCGGGTCACCCCCGGGGAGAGCGCCTCCCGGCGCTTCACCCTGACCAATACGGGGCGGAAGGCCACCGGCAAGCTGAAGGTGACGCTGTCGGGCGCGGCCGCGTTCACCATTACCAGCGACCGCTGCAGCGGAGGCCGGCTTCGGCCGGGCAAGTCCTGTGTGGTCATGGTGCGGTTTGCCCCCACCAGCGTGGCCACCGTAACCGCCACCGTGGCCGCGGCCAGCAAGGGCCGCGTGAGCGCCACCGTTGCCCTCAGCGGCACCGGGACCGGTCTCGGCGGGGCGCAGCCCGGCCAGCTCTACTGGTCAGGCGACAACATCTGGGCGGCCGACCTGGACGGCAGCAACCCGCACAACATCCTCTCCGCGTCTGAACCCACGCTGGGGGTGGCGGTCGACAGCAGCCATGTCTACTGGATCAACAGGAACACCGGCGCGGTCCGCCGGGCCAACCCGGATGGCAGCAACGCCCAGGACCTCGTCCCTGGGTCCAACGCCGCTCCCGGCACCGGTGGGCTGGCGGTCGACGCCAACCACGTCTACTGGACGAGTTACGCCGCGGGCTCGGCCCCAGGCACCATCTGGCGGGCCAACGTCGGGGACGGCAGCAACCCCCAGGCCATCGCCACTGCTCAGGCCACTCCCTTCGGGATCGCGGTCGACGGCAGCCACATCTACTGGACCAACAGCGGCGACGGGACCATCTGGCGAGCCAACCTCGACGGCACCAACGCCCAGTCCATCGTCCAGGGCGAGGGCCAGCAGAGCCTCTTTGCGGTGACGGTCGACGCCAACCACCTGTATTGGACCAACCGCAGCCAGAACACGGTCAAGCGGGCCAACCTGGATGGCACCAACCCCCAGACCCTCCTCAGCGGCCAGAGCCTCCCGCAGGCGATAGCGGTCGACGCCCTTTACGTGTACTGGTCCAACCTCGGGGACGAAACTGGCGCGATCCGCCGGGCCAACCTGGCGGACGGCACCAACCCGCAAGTCTTCATCCCCAACACCACCAGCCCCCAACTGATGGCGTTCGCCCCGCCCCCAGCGCCGGCGCTGGGGTTCACGCCCTCCTCGCACGACTTCGGGGAGGTGGCGACCAAGCAGGCGGCCTCTCAGAGCTTCACCCTGGCCAACTCGGTCGGTCACGCCGCTACCGGCCCACTCACGGTGACGGTGACCGGCTCGGCCGCCTTCACCACCGGCAGCGACACCTGCACCGGTACCAGCCTGGTCCCGGGGGCGTCCTGCACGGTCACGGTGAGCTTTGCGCCCACCAGCCTCGGCATCGTCACCGCCAACCTGACCGCGGCCAGCCAGACCCCCGCCGCCAGCACCACCGCCGCGCTCACCGGTACCGGGGTGGGCCACATCTACTGGGTCAATCAGGGGCAGACCATCCAGGACGGCTCGGTCAACGTGGCGGGTTCCAACGGCAGCAACGCCCAGGTCATCGGCGGGCCCGGCCTCCCCAGTTTCCCGGTGGGCGTGGCTGTCGCCAACAGTGCCCTCTATGTGGCCAATCTGGGGGACTTGGCCACCGACCCTGAAGTAGGGCCTGAAATCATTGACTACAACAGCCAAAGACAATTCTGCGAGCTTGCGTCCAGCGAAGCTGCGGACAAGTTGGCGATCAACCCCAACAACCCCAACGACCTCTACTACCGGGGTACTGTGACGACGTCAGACCGACCGACGATCTGGCGAGGCACCTGGCCCGATTGCACCAGTTTCCACCCCATCGTCACCACCCAAGGCCTCCCGCAGTTGGGTGGGCTGGCGGTCGACGCCAACCACGTGTACTGGAGCAACTACCGCCAGCTCGAAGGCGACGGCACGATCATGCGGGCCAACCTGGACGGCACCGACCCCGTGCAACTCGCCCAAGGCCTGGACGCCCCACAAGGGCTGGCGGTCGACGCCAACTATCTGTACTGGACCAACGACGGCACCACGATCGTGCGCGCCAGCCTCCACGACCTTCCCTTCACGCCCGAGCCAATCGTCACCAACCAGACCGGCATCCCGGTGGCGCTGGCGGTCGACGCCACTCACCTCTACTGGACCAACTTCAACGGAACGATCTGGCGGGCCAACCTGAACGGCACCAATCCCCAACAAATCATCGCCGGCCAGAACAAGCCGGTCGCCATCGCGGCCGGCCCGTAATACGTGGCGCTGTCGGGGTCGCCCCGGATGATCTGACGAAGCATCTTCTGACCTTTCCTGAGGTTTGTGGTGGCGACGCTGCGCACACCGAGCATGAATGCCTACCGCCGAACTCAGATCCCGCGTTGATCAGTTCCTGCGCCGAGCCGGTCTAGACTCCCGGGACCGGCCCATACCCGGAGTCCAAGGAGCTCATCGGCGCGGGCCCCAGCAAGTGCCGCTGCCGTAGAGGCGCTGACGGGGAAGCCTCGTGAGAATTTCTGCCAATGATCTGTCGGATCCGGAGTGAGGCGTTCGTAGTAGGGATGACGGGAGGCCGGAGAAGGGCCGCCGGACTGACAGAAAGGCATGGCGCCATGCGGAAACTGATCTACGGCATGAACCTGACCCTGGACGGCTACATCGCCGCGCCCGGCGACGACATCGGCTGGGGCGGGCCGAACGACGAGCTGTTTCAGTGGTGGCTCGACCAGGAGTTGGCGATCGGGCTCTTGATGTACGGGCGCAAGCTGTGGGAGGCGATGAGTTCCCACTGGCCGACCGGCGACCAGCAGCCCGACGCCACCCCGGCGCAGATCGAGTTCGCGCGGAACTGGCGGGACACGCCGAAGGTGGTGTTCTCCTCGACGATCGACAAGGTCGACTGGAACACCCGCCTGGTCACCGGCGACGCTGTAGCGGAGATCACCCGACTCAAGGCCGACGACGGCGAGCCGATGAGGGTCGGTGGCGCCACGCTCGCTGGGGCGGCCATGCGGGCCGGGCTGGTCGACGAGTACGAGATCGTCACCCATCCGGTGCTGGTGGGCGGCGGCACACCGTTCTTCACCGCGCTTGACAGCTGGGTGAACCTGAACCTGGTGGAGACGCGGACGTTTCCCGGCGGCGTGGTCCTGACCAGGTACGAGACGAAGCGTTGAGCGCGATTCCTTCGCTGCTTGTCTGAGGGAGTGGCAGCATGCCCCGGAGCAAGGTTGGGCGCTCTAGTCGGGTCCCCAGAACACCTTCGGCAAATCCCTCCCCAGACCACCCCGACCGCGCAACCAGCCCACCAACCGACAGGGGTGAGGCGGCGGTGGGCAATCGTGGAGCCGGGCATCTCGCGAGGCGCGGGCTTGACGGCTACAAGTTCACGGGAGGGTGAGGATTTCGGGGCCTTCGGCGGTGATAGCGACCGTGTGTTCGGCGTGGGCGCCTCGGGTGTGGTCGGCGGAGCGGAGGGTCCAGCCGTCGTCGTCGATGACGTAGGTGCTGCCGGGGCCGGTCCAGAACCAGGGTTCGATGGCGAAGACGTGGCCGGCGCGGAGTTTGAGGCCCCTGCCGGGGCGGCCGCCGTTGGGGATGTGGGGATCTTCGTGCATCCGGCGTCCAACGCCGTGGCCGCCGAAGTCGAGGTTGGTGCCGACGCCGGCATCGCGGCCGATCCGTCCGATCGCGGCGCTGATGTCGCCGAGGCGGTTGCCTTCGACTGCGGCCGCGATGCCGGCGGCGAGTGCCCGCTCGGTGGTCGCGATCAGCTCCAGGTCCTCGGGGTGCGGCGTACCGATGCAGAAGCTGGTTGCGGCGTCCGCGCACCACCCGTTGATCGACGCGCCGCAGTCGACGTTCAGGAGGTCGCCGTCCTCCAGCTTGAGGTCGGTCGGCAGTCCGTGCAGGACCGCGTCGTTGACCGACGTACAGATGACGCCGCTGAACGGGCTGGTCGCGAACCCGGGCTGGTACCCCTCGAAGAGTGACACCGCCCCGGCCGACCGCAGGACGTCCCGGGCGACCTCGTCGAGTTCGCGCAGCGAGACCCCGACCGAGGCCTCCTTCTTCACTGCCGCCAGCGCGTTCCCGACGACCCGACCGGCCGCGCGCATCTGTTCGATCTCCGCCGGCGTCTTCAGCTCGACCATTGCCTGCTTCCTCAACTTCGCGGGATAGTTATACCGGTACTATAATCACGCTCATGGTCCGACCACCACTGTCCAGCTGGGATCGCGAACGCGGCCGCCAGCTCGGCCGCCTGCTCCGCGCGGCCCGCGGTGAGCGCAGCATGGTCGAGGTGGCCGCGTCCTGCGGAGTCTCCGTCGACACCCTCCGCAAGATCGAGACCGGGCGCATCCCCACCCCCGCACTGTTCACCGTCGCTGCCGTGGCTGCCACGCTCGATCTGTCCCTCGACGACCTGGTCGTCGCGTGCGCGGAAACCCCAGCCACCGCACCAGGATCAACGGAACAGTTCCGACCTGATCGCCTGACGAAGGCGCGGTGGGAGTGGGGTAGGACACGGTCCGATCACTCGTCCAACCAAGTCCGGGATGGCGGCGTCTCCTGAGCAACGGGGGTTTGAGGCTTGGGGGAGTGGAATGGCGCTACGGCGACGTGCGGTGCTCGGGGGTTTGCTGGCTGGGGTCGGCGCGCTCGCAACCGCGGGATGTATCGCGGACACGGCTGCGGACACGGGGAGCGGCGACAGCAGCGAAAAGGCGGAAGCCGGAGCGGCTAAGGGAAGTCGGCCCGACCGGATCACGCTGGTGGCGACCGGCGACGTCCTGCTGCACGAGCGCCTCTGGACCACCGCGAAGCGCGATGGTGACGGCGGCGACTGGGACTTCGCGCCGCTGATGAGCAGCGTCAAACCCCTGGTCCAGCAGGCCGATCTCGCGATCGCGCACCTGGAGACTCCGCTCGCGCCACTCGGCGGCCCGTATCACGGCTACCCGCTCTTCCAAGGTCCGCCGCAGATCGCGACCGCGCTCAAGCAGACCGGGTACGACGTCTGCACCACAGCCAGCAATCACAGCTTCGACGGCGGCGCGGCCGGTGTCGATCGGACGCTCAACACGTTGGACAAGGCCGGGCTCCGCCACGCGGGAACGGCGCGCTCCAGGAGTGAGGCCGAGACACCGACCATCGTCGACGTCAAAGGCGTGAAGATCGCGTCGCTGTCGTACACGTTCGGCTTCAACGGCTTGCCGTACCCGAACGGCCAGACCTGGCGCGCCGGCAAGCTGGACGCGGCCACGATCAGCCGGAAGGCGAAGGAAGCCCGCGACCGCGGTGCCGAGATCGTCGTGGTCAGCTGCCACTGGGGTACGGAGTACTCCTCGAAGGTCAACGACCAGCAGCGTGAGCTCGCGCCGCAACTGCTTGCCGACAGCAACATCGACCTGGTGATCGGACATCACGCACATGTCGTGCAGCCGATGGAGCAGCTCAACGGCAAGTGGGTCGCCTACGGCCTGGGCAACCTGGTCGCGGCCCATCGTGAGCCGAACAGCACCAAGGCCGAGGGGCTCCTGGTCCGCTTCACGTTCACCCGCGACGGCGACCGCTGGACCACCGAGCAGGCCGAGTACGCGCCGCTCCTGATGACGGACGCCCTGCCGGTCCGCGTTCTCGACGTACGCCGTGAACTCGCCAAGGCGACCGGGGCCAAGCGCAAGCGCCTCGAGTTGGCCGAGCGTCGTACGACGGAGACGGTCAAAGCACTGGGCGCGACCCCGAAAATGCTTTGAGTGCACGCAGTACGACGGTCTATGGTCGGTCGCATGATTACGTACTTCGTGATGGTGCGTCGTGCCCGGCTCCGGGCAGGCGCGGGGTGCCTGGGGATGGCATCCGCTCGATAGTCGTTGGGCCGAACGGGTCGTGGACGCGGCCGGGGTCAGACCCGGTGAACTCGTCCTCGACGTCGGGGCCGGGCTCGGGGCGCTGACCGCGCCGCTGGTTCGGGCCGGTGCCCAGGTAGTCGCCGTCGAACTCCACCCGGACAGGGTCGACCGTTTGCGTCGGCGGTTCGCGGATGCGCCGGTGACGGTGGTCCGGGCCGATGCGGCCGATCTTCGGTTGCCGTCGCGGCCGTTCCGGGTGGTGTCGAGTCCGCCGTACAACATCTCCACCGTACTGCTGAAGCGCTTGCTGGCGCCGGGTTCTCGCCTGGTGTCGGCGGATCTCGTGCTGCAGCGGCAGGTGGCGAATCGGTGGGCTCGCGGCGACGCGCCGGGGGCGAACCGGTGGTTCCGACACTACGACCCGTCGATCGGTCTTCGCCTTCCCCGCAAGGCCTTCACCCCACCTCCGCATGTCGACTCAGCAGTACTCGTACTGCGCAAACGGTAGAAAGTGTTGGACCCCCACCAGCCCTGGTGGGGGTCAAACCCCTATCCGTGCCAGGAGTTCCACAACGCGGCGTACGAACCCTGACGGGCAACCAGTTCATCGTGACTGCCCAGCTCCGAGATGCGCCCGTCCTCCACGACGGCGACGCGGTCCGCATCGTGGGCCGTGTAGAGGCGGTGCGCGATCGCGATGACCGTCCTGCCGTCCAGCACCGCAGCCAGCGAGCGCTCCATGTGTCGAGCCGCCCGCGGGTCGATCAGCGAGGTCGCCTCGTCCAGCACCAACGTGTGCGGATCCGCCAGCACCAGCCGGGCAAGCGCCAACTGCTGCGCCTGCGCCGGCGTGAGTGCCAGCTGACCCGATCCGACGCGGGTGTCCAGACCATCTGGCAACGCCTCGGCCCACTCCCGCGCGTCAACCGCTCCGAGCGCGTTGAGCAACTCGTCGTCCGAAGCCGAGGGCCGCGCCATCGACAGGTTGTCGCGCAGCGACCCGACGAAGACGTGATGCTCCTGCGTCACCAGCGCGACCTGCTTGCGCAGCTCGTCCAGCGGCAGCTCGGTCATGCCGACACCGCCGACCGTCACCGACCCGGTCCGCGGCGGATGGATGCCCGCGACCAACCGGCCCAGCGTCGACTTGCCCGCGCCGGACGGACCCACCATCGCGATCCGTTCGCCGGGCTGGATCGTCAGCTCCACGCCGTGCAGTACGTCGCGGCCGTCGACGTACGAGAACCGCACGTCATGCGCCTCCACGAGTTCGCCGGACGGCAACCGGCCAGACGGCGTCCGGTCGTCCGGTACGTCGCTGATGCCGAGCAACCGGGCGAACGCGGCACCGCCCGACTGCAGCTCGTCCATCCAGGAGATCAACCGGTCGACCGGATCGATCAGCTGGTTGACGTACAGCACGGCGGCCGTGACCGCGCCGAGCGAGACATTCCCGTTGATGTGCAGCCAGCCGCCGAACAGCAGCGTCCCGACGACCGGCACGAGATACCCGACCTCGACGACCGGGAACCACACCGTCCGCAGGTGCAGCGTGTACCGCTCCGCGAGGTACGAGCCCCGGATGTCCGCATCGCCTCGGCGGACGCGATCGTCGTACCGCCGCAAGGCCTCGACCGTCCGCGCACCCTCGGCCGTCTCGGCCAGCGAGCTCGTCAGCCGTGCGTACGCCGCGTTCTCGCGGAGGTACCCGTCCTTCGCGCGGCGCAGGTACCACTTCGTGCTGAGCCAGAGCACCGGCACCATCGCGACCAGCGGCACCAGCACCCAGACACCGACCAGAATCGTGGCCGCAACCGTGAACAGCACCGTGACGAACGCGATGATGGTCTCCGGTACGGCGAACCGCACGGTCCGCGAGAGGGTGTCGACGTCACGCGAGGTCCGGGACAGCAGGTCACCCGTGCCGGCCCGCTCGACCGTGCCGATCGGCAACGCGAGCGCGTTGTCGACGAAGTCCTCCCGCAGCTCGGCCAGCACCTGCTCGCCGAGCGCGAACGACTTGAACCGGGCCCATCGGGTCAGCAGCGACTGCGCCACGACGAACACCGCGATCACGACGATCACCTGGTTGACCTTGGCGGCGGTCGTGCCGTTCTGGACGTCTTCGACCAGGCCACCGATCAGCCGCGGCGCGGCCAGGCCGCTGACCGCCGCCAGCGCGTGCAGCCCGAGGGCGACGGAGAGCGTGCGCGGGTGCCGGCGAGCCAGCCGCCGCGCGTGCCGGCGGATCTCCGCGGGCCCGGCAATGGGCAGGATCTGCCTCATCGGAGGGCCTCCTCGGCTTCGGTCTCACGGGTGACGGTACGGCGGTAGCGGGGCTCGGTCTCCAGCAACGAACGGTGACTGCCCGAGGCGACCACGCGGTCGGCGGCGACGAAGATCACCTCGTCGACGCGGTCAAGCAGCAAGGGACTCGCGGTCAGGACCACGGTGCTCCGGCCGGACCGGTAGTCGCGCAGCCGATCCGCGATCCGCGCCTCGGTGTGCGCGTCGACCGCCGATGTCGGCTCGACCATTACGAGAACCGACGGGTCGGCCAGCAGCGCCCGCACCAGCACCAGCCGCTGCCGCTGCCCGCCGGAGAACGACCGGCCCTTCTCCTCGACCTCGGAGTCGAGTCCGTCCGCCAACGCGACCAGTACGTCCTCGGCAGACGCCGTACGCAGCGCGGCCATGACTTCCTCATCGGTACGACGGCCAGTCCGGGTCGAGCTCCGCGCGCAGTGTGCCGGTGAACAGTTGTGAGCCGGTGTCACTCACCAGGATCCGCTCACGCACGTCCTCACGAGTCGCACTGGCCAGGGTCACTCCGCCGTACCGGACCTCACTCGAGTCGTCGTACCGCCCCAAGCGATCGGCCAGCTCGGCGTAGCTGTCGGGCTCGGCGGAGACGATCGCGGTGAGCAGACCGTCGCGGGCACGGATGCCCGAGACCGGATCGACCAAGTCACCACCGTCGGGCAGACGCACTGGCTGAGTCGGGTCGGTGATGTCGGGCCGCAGCGCCAGGATCCGGTTCACCCGACCCGCCGCGACCAGAGCCGCGCATGAGCTGGTTGGCGAACTCGGTGGCGGTGCGCAGCGGTAGCACCAGGAACATCGCATAGCCGTAGAAGGCGACCAGGGCGCCCGCACTGAGGTCGCCACGCAGCGCGAAGTGCGCGCCGAGTCCGACCACGAGCACCACGAAGATGCCGGGCAGCAGCACCTGAGCCGCGTCCAGCACGGACTGGATCCCGGCGACGCGGACACCCGCCTGCCGAACCCGCTGCGACTCGCTGCGGTACCGCCGGGAGAAGGACTCCTCGCCGCCGATGCCGCGCAGCACCCGCAGACCGCCCACGATGTCGGAGCCGAGCGAGTTCAGCTCGCCGACCGACTCGCGTTGCGCGGACTGCCGCTTGTGCAGCGGGCGCAGCATCGGGCCGAGGCAGAGCAGCATCACCGGTACGCCGATCAGCACCACCAGGCCGAGCGCGGTCGACGAGGTGAGCAGGATCGCCGCGACCACGACGAAGGCCACGATCGCACCCGCGAAGCGGGCCGAGGTCTCCATCAGGTTGCCGACGTAGGCCAGGTCGCCGGCGCCGACGCTCACCACCTCGCCGGTGGCCAGGTGCTTCGGCAGGGTGGCGCCGAGGTCGGCCGACTTCCGGGTCACCACCTGGACCGTGCGGTACGCCGCGGACAGCCAGTTCGTCACCGCGAACCGGTGCCGCATGATGCCGGCCAGCGCCTGCACCACGCCGACCGCGAACAGCACCCCGGTCCACTGCAGCAGCCGCTCACCGTCGCGCGCCGCGATGCCCTCGTCGATCGCCAGACCGAGGATCGCCGGGATGAACGCCTGCGCGGTCATCCACAGGATGCCGAACGTCATCCCGCCGATCATCGTGCTCGCCTGACCGCGGGCCACCCACCACAGGTAGCGGGCCGGCGAGCGGTGATCAGGGACGCCGGGATCGGCGAGGGGAAGTTGTCTCATAACCTGTTCAGGCTAGGTGCGGCCACCGACAAAAGCATGCGAATTAATCGCGTTTGCGGACTCCTGCGATGGAGATCCGGTGCACAGCTTGGACGGTCGGTAGACCTTCACTTTGCGTTGGGCAACCAGTTCCCGATGGGCCATGTCCGGCCCCTGTCCTGGTTCCATGCTGGTGATCGCGCATCGGGGAGCGAGTGGCTACCGCCCGGAACACACGCAGGCGGCGTACCGCCTGGCCGCGGCCCAAGGGGCCGACTATCTGGAGCCCGACCTGGTCGCCACCCTCGACGGCATCCTGGTCTGCCGGCACGAGAACGAGATCTCCGGTACGACGGACGTCGCCGATCACCCGGTCTTCGCCGACCGGAAGCTCACCAAGATCGTCGACGGCACCGCGGTCACCGGCTGGTTCGCCGAGGACTTCACCTACGCGGAACTCCGGACCCTGCGGACGCGGGAGCGGATGCCCGGTCTGCGCGCGGACAACACGGCGTACGACGGGCTGGAGGAGATCCCCACGTTCGACGACGTGGTGGCGCTCGCCCGGCGCGAGTCGCTGCGGCTCGGGCGGCCGATCGGCGTCATTCCCGAGATCAAGCACCCGATGTACTTCCGGCGGCTCGGACTGCCGCTGGAGGAGCTGCTGACCGAGCGCATCCTGGCGCTGGGGCTGCGCGACGACGAGATCATGGTGCAGTCGTTCGAGCCGACCAGTCTGCGCCGGCTGTCGGTGATGACGCGGGTGCCGCTGGTGCAGCTGGTGGACTCCGAGAGCGCTCCGAACGACTTCCTCCGCACCGGCGACGGGCGCACGTACGCCGATCTGATCGAGCCGGCCGGTCTGCGCGAGATCTCGACGTACGCGCAGGTACTGGCGCCGCACAAGGACCTGGTCATCCCACGTACCCCGAACGGGACCCTGGGCGAGCCGACCCGCCTGGTCGACCTGGCCCACCGCGCCGGACTGGCCGTCCAGCTCTGGACCTTCCGGGCCGAGCGCCGCTTCCTCCCCACCGGAACCGACTTCCCCACCGAACTGACCCGCTTCGCCGCCCTCGGCATCCAGGGCCTCTTCGCCGACCACCCCGACCAGGCAGTGGCAGCGCTGCGCAAGCCGGCCTACAACGTGTAGATACGTCGCGTCGGGGTGACGAACGCTGTCGTCACCCCGCCGCGGAGTGGTTGTCTGCTGCGCCCGGGAGGGGCGCAGGGTGGATCATGCCGCCGGGGGCTTGTTGTTGGTGTCGTCGTAGATGCGGGAGGCGATGTCGGCCTCGGGGGAGTTGTTCTGGTGGTTCACCGACTGCTGGACGTTCTGCCAGACCGCCTTGCCGTCGGCCTCGGGCATCACGATCCACGCGACGGCGTAGCCGAGCAGGGCGGCGCCGCCGGTGATCAGGGTCAGTCCGACGATGCCGAGGCGGACCAGGGTCACGTCGATGTTCAGGTACTCCGCGATACCGCCGGAGACACCGGACAGCATCCGCTGCTCGCGGGAACGACGGAGGACCTTGCCGGACAGGTTCGAGAACGGTGCGTTGGAGTTCGTCATGTGTCTACTGTCCTGGCTGAGACCCCTCCACCACATCAGGATCGGTACCGACCCACCCCTGATCCGACCCCTGGGATCCTGATCCCCGGCCCCTGACGACTTTCGTGGAACCCCGGCCTGCCCTCAGCCTGTCTTTAGAGGTGAAGGGGGGAGGCATGGACGACTTCAGCGAGTACGTATCGGCGCGCTGGCCGACGTTGGTGCGCTCCGCCGTACTCCTGGGCTGTGCCCACGCCGAAGCCGAGGACCTCGTCCAGACGACCCTGGAGCGGTGCCTGCTGAAGTGGAACAGGGTGCTCGCGGCCGACGACCGCGACGCCTATGTGCACAGGGTCCTGATCAATACCTTCCTCTCTTCCCGGCGCCGGCGGTGGCACGGCGAGCGGCCGTCGGCGGTGCTGCCCGAGTACGCCGGTCACGACCAGACCGCCGTGGTCGACAATGCGGACGCGGTGATGCGCGCACTCGACCGTCTGCCGAGTGACCAACGCACTGCGGTCGTACTGCGGTACTACGCGCACCTGAACGAGCAACAGATGGCGACCGTGCTCGGCGTCGCCACCGGCACCGTGAAGAGCCGCATATCCCGCGCCGTCAAGGCGCTGGCCAAGGACCCGAACCTGGCAGAACTGCGAGAAATCCGATGATCGATTCCCAGCTGACCGAAGTCCTCGAGCGCGCCGGTGCGCAAGTGAACGTCGGCCCGCCACCGATCGAGGCACTGCGTACTGGCGCGGCCCGTCGACGGCGCCGTCGTACCTGGGCGTGGTCGGCCGTCAGCGTGGCGGCCGTGGTTGCGGTGATCGGTGCGACGGCTGTGCTCTCGCGTGGCTTCCGTGGCGCCGAACCGCAGCCGCCGGTCGCGTCCGCCAGCACGGGGGCGATATCGGGCGGGACACGGCTCGTCGGCCTCGGACATGCTGCGATCGCGGTGCCGAAGAAGTGGGGCACGAACCAGGTGGTCTGTGGAACGCCGCGGACCGACACGGTTCTCGTCGACCTCGGCATAACGACCCTCTGCATGGGCATGCCCCGCGCCGGAGTCGAAAGCGTGGAGGTGGCTCGCGGCAGGCCGAAGACTGACTTCCGCGTCGACGAAAGCGCCAAGATCGATGGTGTGCCGGCCCAGCGTCAGCGGACGACCTGCAGCGAAGGCCCGATCAACAAGGTCACAGTCTGCTCCGGCACTGTGTTCATTCCGTCTCTCGACGTGTCGTTCCGGGCGACGTCGTGCACGAGTGCCGAGGAGGTGGACCGGATCCTCGCGCGGATCGTGATCGTGCCAGGCCTGGTCGGCGTACCGGGGTTTCGGACGATCGACCGGAATGGTCACCAGCTCCTGGGGGCGGACTACGCCGAGTTGTTGAAGGAGGCGGGATTGAAGGCCGAGTTCCGGACCAGGAAGTCGCCCAGCTACCCGGCTGGAATGATCTTCAGCGGCTCGCCCGCACCGGGCACGATGGTGGCGCCTGGTACGCCGGTGACGATCACGGTCGCGGGCTGACTATCGGTAGGAGTGGTTCGCGGCGGAGGATGGACCTCGACGTGCTGCGGAAGGTTGTGTTGGGGCTGCCGGATGTGGAGGAGGACCATGGACGTAGCCGCGACCCGCCGTCGCCGCCCCCGCACCGTGCTCGCGTCGGTGGCGGCCGCGACCACCGTGCTGGCCGTCATCGGCGTGACGAATGTCTTGACCGCCGGCGGCCAATCGGGCGGCGTGACGATCATCAGTCCCGAACCCGGGCCGGTTGCGATGCGAGTGGTCGGCTTCGGCCACGCTGCGATCGCTGTGCCGAAGGTCTGGGGTACGAACTTCAGCCGCTGCGGTACTCCACGGAAGGACACAGTCCTGATCGACGACACGAGTGCGGCGTCCTACTGTCGCATGGCACGCCCGAAGAATGTCGACACTGTGGAGCTCAGGAGCACCCCGAGGATCGACTTCCACGCCGACGAGACTTTCACCATCGACGGAGTACGGGCTGAACGCCAGCGGACCGTTTGTCCGGACGGCGGCGTGTGCCGGGGCGCGGTGGGCATCCCATCCCTCCAGGTCTGGTTTCGCGCCGAGTCGTCCACGAGTGCGGACGAGGTCGACCGGACGCTGGCCCGGATCGAGATCGCGACGGACCGGATCGGAGTGCCCAGCTATCAGTCGCTGGACGAGCGGCCGACCGGCGTGGAGTACGCGAAGGTGCTCGCGCGGATCGGGTTGCGGACCGCGTTCGTGACCAGGACGACGCCGAGCTACCTGGCGGGCCAGGTCTTCGGGGTTTCGCCGCGGCCGGGGACGCTGCTGAGGCCCGGAGCGACGGTCACCGTGACTGTGGTCAAGTAGAAATGTCGGTAGGCCCGCCTACGGTCGGGGGATGGACGTCGACGTGCTGCACAAGGTTGTGTCGGGGCTGCCGGAGGTCGAGGAGCACGAGGGCTGGGCGGGTCAGCCGGTCTTCAAGGTGCGGAACAAGAGCTTCGCGTATCTGTCGGAGGACGAGACCAGACTGCTGCTCAAGGCTCTCCGCGAGGAGCAGGAGGCGCTGGTCGCCGAGGATCCGGAGGTGTACTCACCGTCCTGGGCATCCGGCCGCTTCGCCTGGCTCGATGTCCAGCTCGCCGCGGCCGACGACCAGGAGGTCCGCGAACTGATCACCGAAGCCTGGCGCCTGACCGCGCCGAAGCGTCTGGTCGCCCAGCTAGACATCTAGGGTCCGGCGGACCAGGACCCACTGCGGGCTGGTGCGGCTGACCTCGGTGAAGCCGGCGTCCAGAAAGACGGACAGCGGGCCGCGATAGAGATCGGCCGAGGGGATGCGGTCGGTGGTCGAGGTGTCGACCGCACAGCCCTCGACGACGCTGGCGCCGTACGACCGGGCCAGGTCGAGCGCGCCCTGGGCCAGCTCCCGCGCGACGCCCTGCCGGCGGTGGCCGACCGGTACGACGAAGCACGTGATCACCCACGCCTCCGGCCGGTCGCTGCGCCAGTTGGGTGAGGCGACCACCCGTGGGTACGACGTCCGCGGGGCGACCGCACACCAGCCGATCGGCGTGGTCCCGTCGTACGCGAGCACGCCGGGTGGTTCGTCGCCGCATCGCAGACCTGGGATCGCAACGCCTGCCGGTTACTGTCCGTAGTGCGCATCGGACCATTGCCGGCCGCGGAGGCGGAAATACTGACAGAAGCAGCGGGCCGGATCGCCGCGCTCGCCCATCACGATGGCCACGTCCGGCCACGAGTCCGGGCCGGCCGGGCGCAGGTTCAGCATGGGTTCACCGTAGCGAGGGCCGGCTTGCACTCGCTTGGGTCGAGTGCTAATACTTGGTTAGCACTCCAAGGGTGAGAGTGATAAGACTCCCTGCCTGGCGAGTGTGACAGAAGACGGCCTCGATGAGGTGCCGGAGCGTGGCGGGACGTGACCGTCGCGGTGCTGGTGCCGTCCGTCGCGGGCATCCGGCCGGCTGAACACAAAGACTCGACGCGGGAGGACTCGCGGAGAATGCCCAAGCTGATTTCTTTCAATGAAGAGGCGCGCCGTGGCCTCGAGCGAGGGATGAACACCCTCGCCGATGCCGTCAAGGTGACGCTCGGCCCCAAGGGCCGCAACGTCGTCCTGGAGAAGAAGTGGGGCGCCCCCACCATCACCAACGACGGTGTCTCCATCGCCAAGGAGATCGAGCTCGAGGACCCGTACGAGAAGATCGGGGCCGAGCTCGTCAAGGAAGTTGCGAAGAAGACCGACGACGTCGCGGGTGACGGCACTACCACCGCCACCGTGCTGGCTCAGGCTCTCGTCCGCGAGGGGCTGCGCAACGTTGCGGCCGGTGCCAACCCGATGAGCCTGAAGAAGGGCATCGAGAAGGCGACCGAGGCGGTCAGCGAGCAGCTGCTCGCGCTGGCCAAGCCGGTCGAGACCCGGGAGCAGATCGCTGCGACCGCGTCCATCTCGGCCGCCGACAACCAGGTCGGCCAGATCATCGCCGAGGCGATGGACAAGGTCGGCAAGGAAGGCGTCATCACCGTCGAGGAGAGCAACACCTTCGGCCTCGAGCTCGAGCTCACCGAGGGTATGCGCTTCGACAAGGGCTACATCTCGCCCTACTTCGTGACCGACACCGAGCGGATGGAAGCGGTCCTCGACGACCCCTACATCCTCATCGTCAACAGCAAGATCTCGAGCATCAAGGACCTGGTCCCGGTGCTGGAGAAGGTGATGCAGACCGGCAAGTCGCTGGCCATCATCGCCGAGGACATCGAGGGCGAGGCGCTGGCGACCCTGGTCGTCAACAAGATCAAGGGCACCTTCAAGGCCGTCGCCGTCAAGGCGCCGGGCTTCGGTGACCGCCGCAAGGCCATGCTGGTCGACATCGCCGTCCTCACCGGCGGCGAGGTGATCTCCGAGGAGGTCGGCCTCAAGCTCGACTCCGTCGACCTGGAGCTGCTCGGCCAGGCCCGCAAGATCGTCGTCACCAAGGACGAGACGACCATCGTCGAGGGCGAGGGTGACGCCGACCAGATCGGCGGCCGGGTGAACCAGATCCGCGCCGAGATCGAGAAGTCGGACTCCGACTACGACCGCGAGAAGCTGCAGGAGCGGCTGGCCAAGCTGGCCGGTGGCGTTGCGGTGATCAAGGTCGGCGCGGCCACCGAGGTCGAGCTGAAGGAGCGCAAGCACCGCATCGAGGACGCCGTTCGCAACGCGAAGGCGGCCGTCGAGGAGGGTGTCGTCGCCGGTGGCGGCGTGGCGCTGCTGCAGGCGAGCGTGATCGCGTTCGAGAAGCTGGAGCTCGACGGTGACGAGGCCACCGGTGCCGCCATCGTGCGGTCCGCGGTCGAGGCGCCGTTGAAGCAGATCGCCGTGAACGCCGGCCTCGAGGGTGGCGTCGTGGTGGAGAAGGTTCGCAACCTCGAGCCGGGTCACGGTCTGAACGCCGCGACCGGTGAGTACGTCGACCTGCTCGCCGCCGGCATCATCGACCCGGCCAAGGTGACGCGCTCGGCGCTGCAGAACGCGGCGTCCATCGCGGCCCTGTTCCTCACCACCGAGGCCGTCATCGCCGACAAGCCGGAGAAGGCCTCGGCCGCTCCGGGTGGCGCGCCCGACATGGGCGGCATGGACTTCTGATCCACTGAAGTCCGGCAGCACACAGCAAGACACAGGCGGTCCCGGGAGCAATCCCGGGACCGCCTCTTGCTGTCTGTCCCGTGCGCTTACGTCCGAAGAAGTGAGGGCTATAGGCCACAGTTCTTCGGACGTAAGCGAGGTGGGATATCGGTCGACGGTGAGCCGGCCCTCGCCTAGGGTTGGCGGCAGCGAGACACATCCGGAGCGGAAGGAGCGACCGATGACTACTCAGACTTGTTTGCCGGCGCGATCGTTCCGCTTGTCCAGCTCGCACTGAGCGGAGCAGCGCGCCTCCTGTTGGAGGATTCGTGACCATCCGCACCACCGTCGAGGCCGACCTCGACACCATCCTTTCCCTGATCGAGCAGAAGTCGGTCAACACCGTCACGCTCGACCGCTTCCGCGAGTACATGGATGCCGGGCTACTACCGGCACGACTGGACCTGGGTCGTCGAGGAGGACGGCAAGATCCAGGCCCTGGCCATCTGGTGGGGCGCTCCTGACGACGACCACCCGTTCAGCATCGACGGCCTGTACTCCGTCGGCGACGGCGACCCGGTCCCGGCCTGGACGGCGCTGATCGAGCACACCATCAAGACCCGCCCGGCCGATGCCGAGCCGCCGGAGTACCACTTCTTCCTGGACAGCGACTGGCAGGACAAGCCGGAGGTCGTCGCCGAGCTCGAGCCGCGTCGGCAGGCGGCCGCTGCGGTCGGGCTGACCGAGATCACCGATCGCCTGCGGTACGAGTGGAAGCCGGCGTACGGACTGCCGCCGCGATCCACCCGGCTGCGATTCGAGCCGGCCGACGACGAGGCGTTCGTGGACGTGTTCATGCGGGTCAGCGAGGGCAGCCTGGACGCCGCCACTGCGCGGGAGATCGCGCGGCTCGGGGTCGAGCGGCGCGGCCCGCGACGAGCTCGAGCTGTACAAGTCGATGCCGGGCGACCGGGCCTGGTGGCGGCTCGGCGTACGACGCGGACGGCAAGCTGATCGGGTTCGCGATCCCGTCCGCCAACGCCGGCGGGCCGGTGGTCGGGTACCTCGGGGTCCTGCCCGAGCAGCGCGGACATCGGTACAGCGACGACCTGCTGGCCGAGATCACGCACATGCTCGCGGAGACGGGGGCCGAGCAGCATCCGGGCCGACACCGACTTCGGCAACGTGCCGATGGCCAAGAGCTTCGAACGCCTGGGCTATCGGAACTTCGCAGTACGCCGGGTGCTGCACTTCCCGGAGGTCTGAAGGCTATCCCTCGGCGTACCCAACTGGGTGCGCCGAGGGGCAGACGGTACGCGGCTCCGGCCCCTATGCTCCGTGACATGTCAGAGAGCTCCGGGCGGAGTCGGGGAGCGGGGGAGGGGCAGCGATGCGTGACATCGCGCTCATCCTGCATGTCGCGGCCGGGGTTGTGGCGATCGTGTTCGGACCGCTGGCGATCGTCCTCACCTTGCGCCGGCGCGGGCTGAACTGGGCCGGCGAGGTCTACCACTGGGCGATCGCGCTGGTCTGCGTGACCGCACTCGTGATGGTGCCGTACGACTGGGACCGGCTGTGGTTCTTCTGGCCGATCACGATCGCGTCGTACCTGTTCGTCTACTCGGTCAGCGGGCCGCCGAAGCACCCGGCGGGCTCTGGTATCGCGGCGTACTGCGTGGCTACGGCGGTGGCTGGATCGCTTTGTGGACAGCGATTGCGGTGGTGAGTCTGCCGCACCAGCCGTGGTCGTGGGCGATCCCGATCGTGGTCGGCTCGGCGGTGATCGAGTGGCTCTGCTTCAAGCCGAGCCGGGCTGGACCCATCAGGTCCAGCCCGGCAGTTGAGCTGTCAGCGCAGCGGCCGGAAGAAGGTCCGGAGGTCGCCGGCCAGCAGGTCCGGCACCTCCATCGCGGCGAAGTGACCGCCGCGCTCGTACTCCTTCCAGTGCTCGATCTTGCCCGCCGGGTCGGCGAAGCTCTTGATCGCAGACTCGGCACCGAACACCGCGACCCCGGTCGGAGCGGCCGGCGACCTCCTGCATCGCCCCGAGCCGGCTGAGTCCTGGTGCGCGACTATCGCCTTCCAGGCCTGCATCCCCTCGTAGACCGCGTGCGCCGTCGACGCACCGGAGCCGGTGAACCAGTACAGGCTGACGTTGGTCAGCAACTGGTCCCGGTCGACGGCCTCCTCCGGCAGCTTGTGGATCGGGTCGGTCCACTCGGCGAACTTCTCCACGATCCAGGCGAGCTGCCCGATCGGCGAGTCGTTCAGCGAGTACGCGAGCGTCTGCGGCCGCGTCGACTGCAGCACCAGGTACCCGAAGCCCTCGTCCAGCATCTGGTTGAACCGCTCGGCCCGCGCCCGATCCGACGTCGACAACCCGTCCAGCGGCAGCGGATCCCCGAACGGCGTCACCCGCGCTCACCCCGGCCAGATGTACGCCGACCACGTGAGCCGGATCCACCATCGGCAGCATCCCGGCGACCCCGGATCCGGCGTCCGTACCGTGCGCGGCGTACCGCTCGTACCCGAGCCGGCTCATCAGCTCGGCCCACATCTGCGCCACCCCGAACAGGTTGAACCCACCCGGCCCGATCGGCGTGGAGAACCCGTACCCGGGCAGCGACGGTACGACGACGTGGAACGCGTCGGCCGCGTCACCGCCGTACGCGACCGGGTCGGTCAGCCGGCCGATCATCTGCTGGAACTCGACCGGCGACCCGGGCCAGCCGTGGGTCAGGATCAGCGGCAGGGCGTCCGGCGACGGCCGACCGCTGGTGGAAGAAGTGGATCCGCTGCCCGTTGAGCTCGGTGATGAACTGCGGGATCTCGTTCAGCGCCGCCTCCGCGGCCCGCCAGTCGTAGCCGTCGGCCCAGTACGCCGCCAGCTCCTTGAGGTAGCAGACCGGAACGCCGCGGCTCCAGTCGTCCACCGCCGGGCGTGGCCGGCCAGCGCGCGCCGGCCAGCCGCGCCTTGAGGTCGTCCACCTCCGCCTGCGGAATCTCGATCCGGAAGGGCCTGATCTCTGCTGTGTTCGTCATACCCTCACGCTAGAAACAATTGCGGCGGGCTTCCTTCCGCAATGCACGCAGGCGCGGTCAGAATCTACCGACCGAACGCGCCGTCAGTGGCCGGAATCGGGACCGCCCTCCCGTGCAGCTCGACAGGACGTATACCTCCGCCTCGGACAGCGCGGCCTGTCCGGAACCTCACCACGACCGACTACTACCCGTTCTGTCGGAACATCCACCCGATTCCACACCGGCTCCAGGCTGAGTCCAGGTTGTTGTCGGGTCAGAGATCTCAGGCTTGGCCGGCTTTTTCTTCCGGGGTGGCTTTGCGGACGACGAGACGGGTCCAGGCGCCGACGTAGACGCGGTCGTCGGAGTCCAGTTCGCGGCGTTGGCCCGGGACGATCGGGTCCTCGGGGAGCGGGCCGGAGGCCGGAGCGACGTAGGTGCCGTTGGAGGACTGGAGATCCTCGACCCACCAGCGTGTGCCGTCGGTGGTGAGCTGGGCCTGGCGGCGGCTGACGCCGGTGTCGTCGCCGCAGTCGATCTCCGGATGGATGTTGCGGCTCTTCGACGGCCGGCCGATCAGCACGCTCTTCTCGGTCAGCGGGATCACCACCGGCAGGCCGGGCGACGGACACGGGTCGTCGCTCTGCTGGACGGCGTACCAGTCGGGGTCGACCCAGCGTTCGACGACCCAGTCGGCGATCGCCAGCCGGTGCCGGTGGCACCGGGGGCGGCGTGGACAGGTCGAGGGACGAGGTCGGTCGCGGCATGGTGCCGGTGGTGAAGTCGTAGCCGCAGCTCTCGCAGAACAAGGCGTCCAGCGGCGGCCGGCTCCGAGCAGTTCGGGCAGGTCTGGGTCGGTCGGCGCGGCGACGGCCGGTGCCGGCAGCCGCGGCGGCGTGGTGCCGGGACCGGAGGCCGCGGCGCGGAGTGGCCGCGATCGCGCCGATCGGCAGGCCGCAGACGTCGCAGTAGTCGGTCGAGACGGACGGGTGCCCGCTCGGACAGCTGACTGTCGTCATTTCTTCACCCGGGTGGTCTTGGTGGAGGCGGTGTCGAGCGCCATCTCGTCGGCCTTCTCGACGGTCCGCTTGAGCCGCACCGTGCCGGCGTCCTGGTCGTCGATGTCGACGACCTTACGCAGCCGGGTGGTCGCCTCCTCGTTGCCGGTCTGGGCGGCGAGCTGGACCGCGCGGCCGAGCTTGGTGGTCGCGGTCGCGGTGTCGCCCGCGGCCTTCGCGGCCAGGCCGTCCTGGATCGCCTCGGCCAGCTCGGTCTGCCCGGTGTAGTGCGCGACCTCCGGGCTGATCCGCGTGGTCAGTGCCTCGTCCGCGGACCACAGCGCCTTGACCAGGCCCTGCGCGACCACGTCGTCGCCGATCACCAGCTGCACGCGCGCGGCGAGCTGCTCCTGCCCGATCCCCTTGGCGGCCAGCCGGATCGCCACGTGGTAGTCGCGGGACTCGTCACCCCACGAGCCGGTCGGATACGAGCCGGTCAGCGCGATTGACCGCCGTACGACGAGAGGTCAGGTCGTCGACCGTCGGGGCGACCTGCCGGACGAACAGCACCTCGGCGCCCTGCGGAGCCCAGACCCGCAGATCGGCCTGCGCGACACCGCGGCTCATCGCGTTCTGGATCAGCTTGGAGAACTCGGCCGCCAGCTGGTCCGGGGCCGGGATGATGTCGACGGTGCCGAGCAGCGCGGTCGCGATCCGCCGTACCTCGTCGACCTGCCAGGCGACGCCGACGCCGCGGCAGTCGCACTGGAACTGGCCGGTGACGGCCTCGATCGTCTGGGTCAGCACCTCGGGCGTCTCGTGCTGGTTCTCGCCGTCGGTGAGCAGGATGGCGTGCTTCTGGGTCAGCGACGGCACGGTCGCGAACACCCGCGACGCCAGCCGCAACCAGGTGCCCATCGCGGTCCCGCCGTCGGCGTAGAAGCGGGAGACCGCGTCCTTGGCCGCCTGCCGGGTGAACTGGTCCATCCTCACCATCACCGGCTCCGGCGACGGCGGGAACGCCAGCTGGGCGCGGTCGTTGCCGGAGATCACCGCGAACCAGACCCCGTCGAGGATCTGGTCGAGCGCGGTCTGCGCGGCGTACGCGGCGGCCCGGACGCCCTCGCGCCCATCGAGCCGGAGGTGTCGACGATGATGATCTCGCCGGCGTCACCGCTGCCGGACTGGCCGGCCGCGCCGGCGCCGCTGCAGTTCACCGTGACGATGGCGTGCACGTCGGTTCCGCCGTCGGGCAGGAACTCGTTCTGGTAGACGGTGGCGGAGAACTCGGCCATCGTCAGGTCCTTCCTTCCGTTAGAGCCGCGCCAGCGCGACGGTGATGTTGTCCTGGCCACCCTGGGCGTTGGCCCAGTCGATCAGAGCGGACGCGGTGGCCATCGGCTCGCCACCGTTCGCCGCAGCGGTCTGACGTACGAGGTCGGCCAGCGGTGCCGCCTCCGAGCAGTAGTTCCACAGTCCGTCCGAGCAGACCACGAGCCAGCCCGGTCCGGTCACCCGGAGCGTCGTCGTCCGCGGTGTGTGGTCCGGGGCGTCCTTGCCGAGCCAGCGGGTGATCGCATGCGCGTGCGGACCGGACTCGGCCTCCGCCCGCGAGATGCCGGTCGCGATGAGCTCGGCGGCCCACGAGTCGTCCACAGTCAGCGCGACCGCCTCGGCGTTGTCCGGGAACCAGTACGCGCGGCTGTCGCCGACGTACACCGGCCACCAGCAGACCGTCCTCCAGGACTGTCGCCACGAACGTGCACGACGCCGGGTTCGGACTGTCCGGACTCGTGTTCGTCCAGTACGGCGTCATTGGCCGCATCGGCAGCCGCCTTGAGCCGGGCCACGATCGCACTGCTCCGGGACGACTCGGTGCCGATGCCCTGCGCGTGCCCAGCGGCCAGTACGTCGCGAGCGGCGCGTGCTGCGGCCAGGACTGGCGACGTCCGAGTCGAGTGACGAGCTGACACCGTCACAGACGACCAGCAGACGCGCGGCTGCCCGGCTCTGGGTCCGCAGCGATGGCCATTGCGTCCTCGTTGCGGCTGTGCCGGATACCGCGGTCGCACACCCCGGCCACCCACGGTCCGGGCTGCTCGTTGTAGTGGTCGCGGGCTTTGGCGGCCTTGGTGCCGCAGGTCTCGCAGTAGCCGTCCGGACCGATGACGCCGCCGCAGGACTGGCATGGTCCTACCGGACGGTCCCGGTGTCGAGCTCGATCGTCGGCTCGGTGTCGGTGTCCAAGGCCAGTGGGCTCGGGGTACTCGGCGGTCAGCTCAGCGCCACAGGCCTCGCAGAAGTGGTCGGCCTCGGACACCGGCCCGCCACAGCTCGGGCAGACCGTCTGGGTCGTACTCGTCATCGCAACGTCCATCCTCGAACCTCGTTGGCCTGGTCGACCAGGGCGATCCGTTCCGGCCGGCTCTGCGCATGGTCGGCCAGTTGCCGGTAGGTGGCCTCGAGCCCGTCCCGCAGGGCCGGCTCGGTGGCCTCCCGGCCGTCGATCCGCAGTCCTTCCTGCGCACCGGACTGCTGGACCTCGGCCAGCGCGGTCCGGAACACGTCCGCGGCCAGGTTGGCCCGGTCGACCGGGTCGATGGTCAGCGCGTCGATGCTGTCCATCGCCTGGGCGAGCGCGGGAAGGCCACGGCCCGATCCTGCCAGTAGTCCGGCTCGCTGGCGACGCGCGCGCACGTACGACCCGCTGGTGCGCGGCACCAGGTCGAGGGCGGCGAGGGCGCCGTCGAGGTCGTTCCGCTGCGTACGGATGTCGGCCAGGCCGAAGGCCGACGGGGCGATGTAGTTGGCGTCGGTCCGCGCACAGGTGAGGTAGAGGCCCTCGGCCACGTCGTACTCACCGCTCTGCTCGCAGGCGATCGCCAGTGCGAGCTTCGGACCGAGCTCACCCGGGACCTGCCCGTAAACAGCGTTGAACGCCGACTGAGCCGCCGCCGAGTCACCACGAGCCAGTGCGACCAGTCCGGCCATCCAGACCGCTCGCCACTCCCATGGGTCCTCGGCGAGCAGGTCTGACACCGCGGTGTCCACCATGTCGTAGCGGTCCGGGCCCACCTCGAGTGCGGCCTCGGCGATCTCCAGCAGGATCTGCGGAGAGGACTCCGGCGCGTCGACGAGCAGCTCGAGCCGCTTGGCCGAGTCCGGGACGCTGACGGTCTTCAGCCAGCCGGCCATCTTGTCGCCGTCGTCCGTGATCAGCGACGGCAGCTGCTGCCACGGTGCGGCATTCTCGCCCAGGCCCATCGTCTTGTCGCCGGGCGTGCCGAACAGCAGCGACGACGCCGAGTGCTGCGCCGCCTTGACGCCCTGCTTGTCCGCGACGATCTCTCGCAGTACGCCGAGCAGCTGCACCCGGAACTCGTCGGCCGACTGGAACCGGTCCGCCGGGTCCTTGGCACACGCCTTGAGCAGCAAGCGGTACACCGAGTCGTACTGCTGGAACAGCGGTACTTCGTTCACGGGCGGCAGCGAGTCGACGTACCGGCCCTGGTAGCCGCGGAACTCCATCGCCAGCACGCACAGCGTCCGGCCGAGGGTGTAGATGTCGGAGGCAACCGACGGGCCGACCTCGGCGACCTCGGGCGCCTGGAAGCCGACGGTGCCGTAGATCGCGGAGTCCAGGTCGTCGATCCGCCGGACGCCGCCGAGGTCGATCAGCTTGACCGCGTCGCCGACCTGGATGATGTTGTCCGGCTTGAAGTCGCAGTACACCAGGCCGAGATCGTGCAGGTACGAGAACGCCGGCAGGATCTCCAGGAGGTACGCGATCGCCTGATCGATCGGCAGGGCGTCGTACTGGCCGTTGTTGGCGGCCATCCGTTGCTTGAGCAACGTCTTCAGCGACGTGCCGCCGACGTACTCCATCACGATGTAGCCGGCGCCGTCGTGGGTGACGAAGTTGTAGATCTCCACGATCAGCGGGTGCTCGACCCGGGCCAGGAACTGCTGCTCGGCGATCGCGGCCGCGACGGCGTCCGGGTCCTCGGAGTTCAGCAGGCCCTTCAGCACCACCCAGCGGTCGGACACGTTCTTGTCGCGGGCCAGGTAGATCCAGCCGAAACCGCCGTGCGCCAGGCAGCCGGCCACCTGGTACTGGCCGCCGACCAGATCACCCGCCTGCAGCTTCGGTGAGAACGAGAACCGGTTGCGGCACTTCGGGCAGAAACCCTCGGTCCGGCCGGGCTGGCCGGCGCGGGACCGGCCGACCGCGTTGCCACAGTTCGGGCAGTTCCGGCGGTCCTCCGGCACCTGCGGGTTGAGCAGGATCGCTTTGCTCGCGTCGATCGCGGGGATCGACGGTACGTGCGTCAGACCGGCGCCGAGACGCGCTCCGCGCAGCCGGGTGGACGACGTACCGAGCTTGCGGGTCAGCTTCGACCCGGCCTGGGCGGCCCGGGCCGAGCCCAGTGGTGTCGACGCGAGCCGGTTGGACGCGCGCGACACGGTCGACGGCGTACTGATCGGGTCGGGCGCCGGCTCCGGAGCGGCCACGTCGGGGGCACCGGCGACAGCGGACGGGCTGACCGCACCAGCGGGTGCGGGTGAGCCGCAGACATCGCAGTACCCGTCCATGATCGTGCCCGTGCAGCCGGGCTGCGTGCACGCGATGGTCGTCGTCATTTCGTAGTCCCTCCTGTGGCTTCCAGGTAGGCCTGGTACGCCGTCACGAGTGCGCCTAGCCGGTGCGTGTCGACCGGCACCGAGGCGATCGCCTCCTGGCCCCGGCGGTACAGCTCGGCAAGATCTTCGTTGCCCGGAGCAACGCTGCTGGCTTTCACCTGGTACGCGTCCAGCCGGGCGGCCAGCTCGTCCCGTCGTTCGAGTGCGGCGCCGTACGCCGCCTGTGCCTGACCCAACGCCCGTCGTACGGCGTCCAACCGGGTCAGATACTTCGCCAGCTCGGTCGGGGTGTTCGGCACCGGTCCGAGCGCGGTCACATCGGGTACGGCGAGACGCGGGGCCGGTGTGACCGTGGCGACCGCCTTGTCGGCGAGGGCGCGGACCGCGGTGCCCTGCGCCTGCAGTTCGTTGCGCAGCGTGCGTGCGCGGGCGACGTCGGCCGCCCGTTCCTTGCGGGTCGCCGCGCCGACGATGAGATCGCGCTCGGTCCGGGCCGCGTCGATCTCGAGCGGCCCGATCAGGCCGCCGATGTCCGCGCCGCGCTTGCTGCGCTCGGTCAGGTCGGTGACGCGGCGGTCGAGGTCGTGGTGCTCGGCGATCGCCGCGTTGCGGACTCCTGCCGGCTCCAGCTTGACGAGATCGTTGATCCGCTCGACCTGGGCACGCAGTTGACGCAGGTGGGCAGCCATGTCGGCGTCGCCCGGTTCCAGCGCCAGCTTGGCCCGCAGGCTGGACGCCAGCGCGTCCGACAACTTGCATGCCTCGGGCAACGAAACGGCGAGCGACCCGCCGGCGCCGCCGGTGTCCAGACCGCCCCAGATCAAGAGTCGAGATCCGCTCGGTCTCCTTCACCCCGACCCGCCCGGAATCCCAGGTCACCAGGATCAGCTCGTACCGATCCGACACGGCCTTCCAGACCGCCATGCTCAGTACGACGTCCGCACTCAACGCATCGGCATCCGGCGAATGCAAGGCAGCCTGATCCAGCTCATCAAGCTCAGCCTTCCGCCGATCCCGCCACGTCCCCAACGCCTCGAGGAACGAGAGCAGCTCCGTCGCCGGAATGCCACTCCCCATCCTCCCCGGCGGCGCCGGCGCCGAAGCAGTAGGCGTACGAACAGTCATTGATTCACCGGAACCCGACCATAGATCGCCGTCGGTGGTACGGGTGCCTTCCCCAGGGCCGCGGCCAGCCACCTGTCGTACGAGTTCGTCCAGTCGCCGTCTGTCCTTCATCTGCTGGAGCACGACGTTCACGAACTGCACGAACTCCAGGTGCGTCAGCGAGATGCCCAGGCCGTACGGCTCCTCGCTGAAGCGCTCGTTCGGGATCACCTTCGCGTACGGGTCCTGCGCGGCGTCGCCGGCCAGCACGGTGTCGTCACCGCTGATGCCGTACGCCTTGCCCTGCTGGAACAACACCAGACATCCGGTATCGGTGTCGGCCGTGATCGGCTTGACGGCCGGGTTCTCCTTCTTCAGGTTGTCCAGGCTGGTCGAACGCGCCGGGGCGCAAATGGTCTTACCCGACAGGTCTTTGATGCTCTTCGCCGTCGAGTCGCGCGGTACCAGCGTCTTCTGCCCGGACCGGTAGTACTCGGCGGAGAAGGCGATCTCGCTTCCAGCGGGCGCAGTTGATGGTCATGTTACGGGCGACGATGTCGACCGGGTTCTCGGCCTGCACGCAGCGACGGGATCCGCTGCGGGCTGGAGATCACCCGCAGCTCGACCTTGTGCGGCTTGCCGGGCGCCGGTGTTCCCGAAGATCGCGTCCGCGACCGCGTTGATCATGTCGATGTCGAAGCCCTGATCTGCCCGGTCACCGGGTTCGCGAGCCGAGGTTGAGGCTGTCCGCGGACACGCCGGCGATCAGCCGCCGCGCGCCTTGATCTTCGCCATCGTGCGGCCGGCCGGCATCGGCCGCTCCGGGCGCGGGCGTCGTGGCTGTCCGGCGCGTACGACGCCAGTGGGTCCTGCGCCGTCCGGCTGCGCGGCCGGCTGCCGCCGGTGCCGTCGACGTGGGCGCCGCTTGAGGCTCGGCCGGGATCTCGGTGGCGGCGTAGTTCGCCCGAGCCGCAGGCGGTCAGCAGGAGGGCGGCTCGGCGGCGAGGGGGATGAGCTTCTTCATCGGTACTCCTCCAGTCGCTGCGACATACCCCAGGTGACGAGCAGGGCGGCGACGATGCCGATCGGCAGCCCGAGCCATCCGATCGGCGGCAGGCCGCCACGGGTGTCCGACAGTTCGGACGAGACCGTGTCGCTCGTCGACTGCAGTTGCTCCGCCGAGCTCTGGTCGAAGGCACCGAACGCCTCCACGCCGTTGTCGGCATCCGAGGTGCCCACAGCCATGGCGACTGCGCCGTCCCAGTTGCCACCGGTGTCGGCCTTCCGGACCTCGCCGTGGATCCTCTTGTACTCGTTCCACTGGGTGTCGAGACCGCCGACCGTGCCCGAGGACTTCTTCAGTTCGTCGTCGACGGTGGCGGCCGCGGTGTTGTAGGCCTTGTCGAAGGCGTCGCCCGACCCACGGGCGATCAACGTGAGGCTCTCGTTCGACCGGGCGTCGTACGCCGCGATCCGGGCGCGCGACAAGGCCAGGGTCTTGGCGTAGGCGTCGTCGCGGGTGCTCGATGCGTCACCGGACGCGCTGGACAGTGCGACCCCGCCGACGATCGTGGTCAGCAGGACGAGCAGAGCGCCGGCTGCGATCGGGACGTTGACGTAGCGGTGGCTGCGCCGGGCCAGCCAGCTCAGCGTGATGCCGAAGACCACCAAGGTCAGGACGCCGCCGACGAGCACCCAGATCGTGCCTCGCCAGACGTTGTCGAACTCGGTGTCGACCCGATCCTCGTTGGCCTGCACCAGCGCCTTGCACCAACGGGAGGGAGTCGTTCTGGAGTACGGCGTTCGCGTCCCTCAGGTACTGCGATCCGATCGGGAGGCCCTGGCGGTTGTTCGCCCGGGCCTGCTCGATCAGGCCGTCGTACGTGATCAGCGTCGTGTTCAGCTCGCCCAGTGCCTTCTGGTCGGCCGGCTGGGCGGTCGCGGCTTCCGAGATCAGGCGGGCCGCCGACGCCATCGAGTCGACGAAGTGCTGGCGTTGCTCGGGTGGCTCGAGACCGCCGACCAGGAACGCGTTGGTGGCGTCCGCGTTGGCGCTGACCAGGTTGGTGTGGATCGCCTGGATGCGGACAAGCTGGGCAGCGTTGGCCTCGGCGCGCTCGAGGGCGCCGTCGGACTGACGGAAGCCCTGCGCGGCGGCCAGTCCGAAGACGACGCTCATCGCCGCGGCCAGGACGAGGAGGGCGCGCATCCGGCCCGGTGTGCCCTCGAACCACGCGGAGACGATGCGCCGCGGGCTGGACTTGCGGGTGCCCGGAGTTTGCGGCGTGGTGTTGGTGGACTGCTGGGCCGGCGGCGACCAGGTCGCGGGCGGCGCACTCTGAGTCTGTGTCACGCCTCTTCTCCTTGCTCGTGCTCCGTTACGTCCGAAGAAGTGAGGTCTATAGCCCTCGGATCTTCGGACGTAGCGGAGTCGACTGGCTCCTCGGTGAGGTCCTCGGCGAGGATCTGACGCAGTTGGTCCTTCGTCGGTGCCGTGACGTCGCGAAGCCGCCAGGCGTGCCGGCCGATGGCGGCCTCCAGCACGTTCCGCGCGAACCGGCCGTTGCCGAACGAGCGATCCCGCGGTGTTGCCGCCAGGATCTCCCCGAACTTCTCCAGGGCCTCCGGCACCAGCTCGTAGTCAGCGGCCTCGGCGAGCCCGGTGAGGATGTCGGTCAGCTCGTCGTCGCTGTAGTCGTCGAATCCGATCGTGGTCCGGAACCGGCTGGCCAGCCCCGGGTTCGCGGCGATGAACGCCTCCATCGGCTCGGGGTACCCGGCCACGATCACGACCAAGTCGTCGCGCCGGTCCTCCATCTCCTTGACCAGCGTGTCGACCGCTTCACGCCCGTACTGGTCGGCGCCGATTGTCGCCCGAGGTCAGGCTGTAGGCCTCGTCGATGAACAGCACCCCACCGGCCGCGGACGCGACCACGTCGGCCGTCTTCGTCGCGGTCTGGCCGAGATACCCGGCGACCAACTCGGACCGGTCGACCTCGATCAATTGCCCCTTCGACAGCAGCCCGAGAGCCTTGTAAATCCCGCTCACCAGCCGCGCGACCGTCGTCTTCCCCGTGCCCGGATTACCCACGAACACCAGGTGCCGAGTGATGGTCGGACTCTTCAGACCCGGCCTCGGTCCGCAGCTTCTCCACCCGCAGTACGGCGACCTGCCGGTGTACTTCCCGCTTGACCTCGAGCCAACCCAGTCAGCTCATCCAACTCCGCCAGCAACTCTTCAACCGTCTTCGCCGGCTCAGGCTCGGGTTCTGCAGCAGGCTGGGTCTCCACGGCTCGCTGCTGCTCGGTCGCTGAAGCCGGACCGGCCTGCAGTGGACGTGCACCCGCAACCTGCAGCGGCCGAGCACCCGCGGCCTGCAGTTGCGCCGCCGCGGCGACCGACGCGTTGCCGACGACACGCATCGTCGGCTCACCGAGGGTGCAGGCCGCCGACGCGAGTTCCGCGAGGGCTTCGGCGTACGCGACCTTCTCCGGCGACCCGGTGGTGATCAGCTCGGTCAGAACGGCAGTAGGTGCACCACGCCACCGGCGTCCCCGCACGGCCGCGTCGAAGAAGTCCTGTGTCGTCGAACCCTCGACCGCCTTCTCCCAGTCAGCGGGTGCGCCGGGAGCCGACTCCGCCAGCGCGGCCGCCAGCGACAGCGCCTCGGTCCTCACCGTGTCCTCCGGGACACCGGCACGCGCAGCGACAACCAGCAGCCCGGACAGCGCCTGCTGCAGAGAATCTCCCCCCGCGCCGCTCATGTCCCTCCCCGTCCAGGTGGTGGTGCCAGTGGTCCGGCCGATCCGGTGTCCGGTGGCGGTGTCGACGCCGTCGGGCCGAGGGCCAAGCCTCCGCCGGTCGAGCCGGTGCCGAACTTCTCCTGCAGGAACCGGCCGTGGGCGATCAGCGCCGCCGCGTCGGCCCGGTTCACCGCGTCGAACACCTTGTCCATCGTCGCGGCCAGGAGGTCCAACTGATCGATCAGGATCATCAGCGACGTCTTGCCCCGGTCCACCGGCCGCGTGTCCGCCCACTGCCGCGGCAGCCGCAGGTACCCACCGATCGCCTCCGGCAGGTAGTCCGTCGCCGTCGCCATCACGGAGTACGCCTGGGCGCTCCCACCGATGTTGCCGAGCCGGGGGATCGTGTCCCGGACGGTCCGGACCACCCGGCCGACGCGGGACGCGACCACCGCCGGTACGGCGCCGTCCGCGACCAACTGCTCGACGCGGACCAGCGCTGCCAGCAGGTCGTCGTTCGTCGGAGCGCGGGGACTCGGGGCAGGCTCGGGCTCCTGCTTGCGGCCGGTCAGCCGCGCGAAGAAGTCACCGAGTGCCATGCATTCCCTTCCCCCTGGCGGACGTTGGTTTCAGCGACCGAGGTCGAGGTCGAGGCTGCCGTGGACGACCCGCTGGTCCTGCTGCGCGACCCGGTCCAGGTAGCTGCGGGACTTGGTCACCTCGGTCTCCAGCGTGCCGATCGTGGCCGCCATGTTGTCGAGCGCTTCTACCTTGAACGTATCGATCGCGTCCATAGTTGCGTAGATGTTCGCGAACGCCGCCTGCAACTGCGGCAGCCCGATCGTCGCCGACGCGGCCTGCTGCTGGATCGCCACCGAGTTGTCCCGCAGCATCTCCGAGGTCCGCTCGATCATCCCGCTGGTGGTCGTGTTCAGTGCGGTGATCTGGTCCAGCACCAGCTTCTGGTTGCTCAGTGCCTGCGCCACGATGACCGCCGTACGCAAGGCCGAGACGGTGGTCGTCGCCGCGCGGTCGACGCCCTTGATCAGCTCGATGTTGTTCTTGATCACGATGTCGATGGCCAGGTAGTTCTGGATCGACACGGCCAGCTGGGTGAGCAGGTCCTGGTGCTTCTGCCGGACGTAGAACAGCACGTCCTCGCGGAACGCCTTCGCCTTGTCCGGGTTCGTCACCTCCAGCTCCGCGATCGCCGCCGACAACCGGGCGTCCAGCCGCTCGGCGACGTACACATACTGGTTCAGCCGGCCCATCGCGTCCCAGAGCTGCTGCTTCTCCAGGTTCAGCGCGGCGTTGTCCTTGCCGAGCTCGTCCTGCCCGTTGCGCAGCGCGTGCAGGATGCCGTCGAGGTGACTCTGCGCGCTCTGGTACTTGCGGAAATAGTCCTCGATCTTGTCGCCGAACGGGATCAAGCCGAGCAGCTTCTTCGGCCCGGTGGCTGCCTTCGGGTCCAGGTCCTCGACCGTCTTGCGAAGATCCAACAGCGTCCGGCCGACCGTCGACCCCTCGGACAGACCGCCTTCCTGCAGCGCTCGCACCGGCGACTTGAGCAGCCGGTTCGAGCTGTCCGCGGCGGCGCGGATGTCGACGTCGCCCATGCTCCGGACGTCGGTGGCCTTGGCCGCGAACTCCGGCGACCGCGGCTCGGCCGCCATCAGCGACGACAGAAAGGTGTCCACCTTCGCGTCGAGCCCCGGCAACGCCGCCGCGTCCACGGCCGGCGCCAGACTCGGCGCGGCCGTCGCCGCAACCGGCTGTGACGGCGGCGGAGCAGTCAGTATCAGTCCGGGAGCAGTGGCAGTCGGCGGCTGCAAAGGAGCCATCGCCGGCTGAGCGGCCGCAGCTCCACCTGGTGTGTTGTCAGCTTCGGTCATCGTCGTTCCCCTCCAAGAGGTGCCCCGGCTCTGGCGCTGTCACCTCCGTGACGCGCACACAATCTACGCGGTTCCAGGTCTTCCTGGTCAGGTCGTTAGCTACTCGTTGTTAGCTGCGACGGTAGCCAACGAACGTGAACCCCTCGTGGGGGTCACGGTCGGTTTCGATCCAGTCGCTGGGGCTGATCTCCGGGAACGTGACGTCGCCGGCGGGGGACTGGTCGACCTCGGTGAGTTCTAGGCGGTCGGCGTACGGGAGGGATTGGCGGTAGATCTGGCCGCCGCCGGCTACGTAGAGGTCACCGTCGTACTTGAGGGCCTCTTCGAGCGTGTGGACGACGTCGACCCCGTCGGCGGACCAGTCCGGCTGGCGCGTGACGACAACGGTACGGCGGCCGGGCAAGGGCCGGCCGATGGAGTCGTAGGTCTTGCGGCCCATCACCAGCGTGTGACCGAGGGTGAGCTGCTTGAAGTGCTGCAGGTCCTCGCGGATGCGCCAGGGCAGATCGTTGTCCCGCCCGATCACGCCGTTCCGCGCCGACCGCGGCGATCGAGGATAACGCTCATACGGCGATGGGCGCCTTGATCCCGGGGTGCGGGTCGTATCCGATCAGCTGGACGTCCGCGATCTCGTAGGAGTCGATCGAGTCGCGCTGGGCGAGCTCCAGCGTCGGCAGCGGCCGGGGTTCGCGGGTGAGCTGCAGGCGGGCCTGATCCAGGTGGTTCAGGTACAGGTGCGCGTCGCCGAGCGTGTGGACGAAGTCGCCGACCTCGAGCCCGGTCTGCTGCGCGACCATGTGGGTGAGCAGCGCGTACGACGCGATGTTGAACGGGACCCCGAGGAAGATGTCGGCGGACCGCTGGTACAGCTGGCACGACAGCCGGCCCTCGGCGACGTAGAACTGGAACATGGTGTGGCAGGGGGGCAACGCCATGCTGTCCACGTCCGCCACGTTCCACGCGTTCACGATGTGCCGGCGGGAGTCCGGGTTGTGTCTTGATCGACTCGATCACGCCCGCGATCTGGTCCACGTGCCGCCCGTCCGGTGTCGGCCAGGACCGCCACTGGTAGCCGTACACCGGGCCCAGCTCGCCGTCCGCGTCGGCCCACTCGTCCCAGATCGAGATGTTGTTCTCGTGCAGCCACTTGATGTTCGTCGAGCCGCTGAGGAACCAGATCAGCTCCCCGATCACCGCCCGCAGATGCAGCTTCTTCGTCGTCACGGCCGGGAACCCGGCCCGAAGGTCGTACCGCGACTGATGCCCGAACACACTCAACGTGCCGGTGCCGGTGCGGTCCCCCTTCTCCACCCCGTTGTCCAGCACGTGCCGTAGAAGGTCCAGGTACTGCTGCATGACGGCAACGCTACCTGGTGCGGACGTCCAGGCCATCACAATCGCGATCGCGCGTCGTGTCCACGCCGAGAGAGCGGCCGGACCACGCCATTGTGATGGCCTGGAGATCCGGGCTGGCAGACTCGCGGGGTGGACGAGTACGTGCTGACGCTGGTGGTGCGGGTCGAGAAGGGCGCGAGGCCGGCGCAGACTGACGCGCTGGAGACGGCGGCGCGGGCGGTGCTCGCGATCCTGGCCGACGAGCGGTCGACCGGGGAGGGCGAGTGGGCCGAGGCGATGACCGCCTGGCAGGACAACCGGATCCGGAAGATCGTGAAGCGAGCCCGCGGTGCCGAGTGGCGTCGGGGCGAGGCGCTTCCAGGGATCACCGTGACGGGACGAGGCACCGGGACCGGGGAGTCGGCGAGTGCGCCGGCGGAGGTCCGCGTGTTCCCGCCGGTGCCGATGGACGACGTACCGGTGGATCTGGCGAAGCTGCAGGTGAGTGGTACCGACTTCGAGGATCCCGAGGAGCTTCCGGCGCTGGAACCCGGCGTACCGGTGCTGTGGGTGAACCCGGCGCTGGAGATGTCGAGCGGGAAGGCGATGGCGCAGTGCGGGCACGCGGCGCACCTCGCCTGGCTGGAGTTGTCAGCCGAGGGACGCAAGGCTTGGGAGGCGACGGACTTCGCGCTGGCCGTGCGCACCGCCGCCCCCGCGCAATGGCGAGCCTTGCTGCAGAGCGGCCTCCCGGTAGTCCAGGACGCGGGATTCACGGAGGTGGCACCCGGGTCCCGGACCGTGATCGCGGCTCATCCCTTGCTGACGCGGTAGTGCAGGTGGGTGACGCGGTCGCCCTGAACCACCAGCGGGTCATCGAGCAGGACCTGCGGGCCGACGTAGTCGCCGAAGAACTTGCGGCCGGTGCCGAACAGGACCGGGACCAGGCTGTAGGCGATCTCGTCGACCAGGCCCGCCGCGATCGCCTGACCCGTGAGGTTGCCGCCGGTGACCGAGACGTCCTTGTCTCCGGCGTGTTTCCTGGCCTGCGCGATCGCGTCCTCGATGCCGTTGACGAAGGTGAAGGGCGCGTCGGGGAACGGCCAGTCGGTGGGCGGCTCGTGGGTGACGACGAAGACGTGGTCGCCGACCGCGGGTACGCCGTTCCAGCCGTTGGTGATGTCGAACAGCCGGCGCCCGATCACGCAGGAGCGGATGTTCGGCCAGGTCGAGTTCATGTAGTCCGCGCTGGCCTGGCTGACGTGGAACGGCCGGCCCTGGTCGGTGCCGTAGATCTCGATCGGACCGTTGTTGTACCAGTCGAACAGCGGCCCGACGCCGTCCTCGGTGTCCGCGACGAAACCGTCCAGCGACACCACGGCGGAGGCGATGACGTTGCCCATGGCTACTTCTCCTTCACGACTCGATACGTGAGGTGCTGCGCGGCCGGCGTCGAGACGGACTCGACCAGCTCGCAGGCCGACGGCGCGGTGCCGGCCTCGGCCGGGAACAGCCGGGTGCCGTCGCCGAGTACGACGGTTGCCACGTGCAACCGCAGGACGTCGGCCAGCCCGGCGGCGAGGACCTCGTGACAGATCTGACCGCCGCCCATCACGACCACATCCTTGCCCCCGGCAACCGCGAGCGCCTGCTCGACGGCGTCTTCAGGGCTGCTGACGAAGTGGAAGCGATCGCCCAGCCGTGTCTTCTCCGGCGCGGAGTGGGTGACCACGAACACGGGCGGATTCACCTCGCCGGTCGACTTGGCGCCGTACCCCATCTCGTCGCTCCAGCCGTCCGGGGCGTCGATGATGTCGAACAGGTTCCGGCCCTGGATGACCGCGCCGGTCCCTTCGAAGGCGGCGTCCAGTACGGCGCTGTCCTCGGCGGTGCCGTGGAAGACCCAGTCATGCAGGGCCATGCCGCCGTCACCGAGGCCGTTCCCGATACCGACATTAGGCCCGGTGACGTAGCCGTCCAGTGAGACCGAGATGTCGACGACGACCTGGCTCATCGGTCAGCCCTCTTTCGCGATGAGCTCGGCCAGGCGGTCCATCGAATCGCGGATACCGTGCTCCATGCCGTACGCGATCGACTGGTCGCGGCTCTCCACCGAGGGGAACACCGACTGCTGGTGCAGCAGGACCCCGGTCTCGGTCGGCTCGTACGTCATCTTCTCGAGGCAGACCTCACCCGGAGCGCCTTCCCACTCGAAGGTCTGGATGACGAGCTTGTCCTGCTCGACGGTGTGGAAGACCCCGCGGAAGGCGTACTCACCGGAGTCGTCCTTGTGGATGTAGCGATAGGTCCCGCCGGGGCGTACGTCGTACTTCTCGATGGTGGCGTCGAGATCGCGCGGACCGAGCCACTGGCCGACCAGGTTCGGGTCGGTGGTGATCTTGAACAGTTGCGCCGGGGTGGCCTCGAACTCGCGGGTCACCTCGACGAACGGCGTACCGGCGGGGGTGTTGATGATCGTGTCGCTCATCGCTCCTGCTCCTTCATGGTTGTCAGTAGTGCGTCCATCCGGCGGAACCGGCGTTCGGTCTCGAGCCGGTACTCGTCGATCCAGCTCGTCAGTGCTTCCAGGGCGGCCGGCACCAGGTGACAGGGACGGCGTTGCCCGTCCCGGGTCCGGGTGATCAGCCCGGCGGCCTCGAGCACCTGGATGTGCCGCGACACCGCCTGCTTGGTGATCGGGAACGGTTCGGCCAGCTCGTTCACGGTGGCCGGTCCACGGGACAGCCGCGCGATCATCGCCCGCCGGACCGGGTCACCGAGTGCGGTGAAGGCCCGATCGAGCTGGTCGTCGTCAACTGCCATGTTTATCAACCATTTCCTTGATCAACCGATACGTTGACTATAAGCAGCCCCACGCCGAGCCGTCAACCGTCTGATGGGCTGACCCACCAGGTGGTGGGTTGGCCACCCGGAATCGCAGTGGCCAACCCACCGTCTCGTTGGCCGGCCCACGAGATGTAGCAACTTTGGTTGACAGGTTGGCGGTGTCAACCTAGGTTGCTTATATGACCGAGTTGGTGGATCCCGAAGACCCGGCGGCCGGACTGGCCGCGGTGGTCGCGTTGCGCCGGCTGGCCGACCGGCTGGAGGACAGCCAGGTGGAGCAGGCGATGCGGGCCGGCTGGAGCTGGTCGGAGGTGGCCGAGGTGCTGGGAATCACCCGGCAGGCCGTGCACAAGAAACATGCCCGGCGGCTGGTCGCCGCCGGCGTCGCCCTGAGGAGGCGTTGATGCCGTCTGATGCGCCCGGACGCGATGAGCCGTCACAACATGCAAAGGATGTCCGTGCGCTGCTGGTGCATGGCGCGCGGGACGAGGCACGCCGGGACGGGTCCCGGACGATCGAGGCCGAACACGTGCTGCTCGCACTGGCAGCCACCCGGACCACGTCCGCCGCGCGGATGCTGGCCGAGGCCGGCCTGACCGAGGACGCGATCCGGGCCGCGCTGGATCGTGAATGGGAGCAGGGCCTGGCCGTCGCCGGGATCGCGATCCGGATCGGATCGTTGCCAGTGGCAACACCCGATCACGGCCGCGATCCGCACATCGGTGAGTCGACCAAGCTGATGTTCAAGCGCGCGATGGACGCGCCGCCGAAGATCGGCGCCGGCCGGATCGGCCCGACCCGCATCCTGGTCGGCCTGCTCGACACCGACCGCAGCCGCGTCGCCCGCGCGCTCCAGGTCGCCGGCGTCGACCGCGCCGCCCTCCGCGCCAAGGCCGCCGCGGCCCTCGCCCAGGGTGTCCGTTAGATCGTTTCGAACGCCGCCATCATGGCCATGTCCTCGTGTTCGAGGTTGTGGCAGTGGATCAGGTACTTGCCTTTGTGCGCGGTGAACCTGACGAGTACGTCGACCACCTCGGCGGGCCGGATGTCGACGGTGTCCTTCCAGCCGGCGTCGTACTCGCCGGGCTTGCCGCCGCCGCGACTGAGCACCTGGAACGGCGCGAGGTGGACGTGCACCGGATGGTGGACGTCGGTGACGAACGACCAGATCTCGTACTGATCCAGCTTCACCTGAGCCTGCATCACCGCCGGATCGAACGCCTTCCCGTTGATCGTCCACCCCTTGTGCCCGCCCGCGTCGCCCCGGCGGAACCGCCACTTCCGCTGGACGACCCCGGCCGGCTTCGGGAGAGCGGCGTACGACGAGAGCTTGGTGGGGATGCTGCTGTCGTCGGTGGCCTTGCGGGCGACCTTGAAGCGCATGACGTTCGCGTTGTTGTCGAGCTTGTTGACGAGCGTGACCTCGTCGCCCGGCTGGTACTGCGAGAAGTCCACGATCACATCGAAGCGCTCGGCCGGGGCGATCACCAAGGTCTTGTGCTCGACCGGTGCGTCAAGCAATCCGCCATCGCTGCCGATCTGGACGAACGTCGCCGGACCTTTGTCGAAGGCAAGTTCGTAGCGGCGGGCATTGCTCGCGTTGAGGAACCGCAGGCGATAGCGGACCGCGTCCACCTCGTGCATCGGCCACGGTGCGCCGTTCACCAGGGTGACGTCGGCGATAACCCCTTCCATGTATGGCGTTTCGACGCCAGGACCGTCCTTCGCGGCCGGGTACAGGAACGAGCCGTCCTCGGCGAAGGCGCGGTCCGCGATGACCAACGGGATCTCCCGATCGCCTGCAGGTAAAGGCAATCGGTCCTCTTCATCGTCGCGGATGATGTGCAGACCGAACAGGCCTCGATAGACCTGTGGGCCGGTGTAGTCCATCGTGTGGTCGTGGTACCAGAGCATGGCGGCGCGCTGCGTGTTCGGATACGTGTAGGTCCGGCTGCCCATCTTCATGTCACCGCCGGGCATCATCATGTGATGGTCGGTGTGTCCCTCCGCGGGCATGACGAGGTCGAGCGGCCAGCCGTCGCTCGCAGCCGGAGTGTGGCCGCCGTGCAGGTGTACGACGGTCGACACGTCGAGCTCGTTGACCTGCTCGATCACAGTGGTCCGCCCACTCCGTACGTCGAACGTTGGGCCGGGAAGGAGGCCGTCGTACCCCATGACCTCGGTCTTGAGGCCGGGGAGGATCTCCAGGCTCGCCCTGCGTTGTACGGCGCGGTAGTAGTCGGCACCGGCATCGGTGCGGATCGGCTTCTTCACCGGTGGGATCGGGAGTGGCGCTTTGAACGGCTCTGGCAGCGGTGCCTTGCTGCGGAGCAGTTCGCCGGCTTGCGCGGGCTTCGCCTCGCTGCCGCAGTTGGTCAGGGTCAGGGCTGCACCGGTGCCTCCGGCAACGGCCAGGAACCCGCGGCGGGACAGCTTCATCGCTTCGCCTCCTGGCGGCTCAGGCGTGCGGTGGGACGGAACGACCAGACGGTCATCCAGACGACGGTGATCACGATCGCGGTCCCGAGTGGGACGTGGACGGCGAAGTTCTGCTGGTAGCCGAAGGTCGAGCTGGACGAACTCGGCGACGAACAGGACGGCGGTGAGGCACGGTCGGCCAGACGCGACCGCCGCCGACCAGCCAGTAGATCGCGGCAACGACGAACTGGATCATCGCGACCATCCAAACGGTCGATCCGATCGAGCCGTGGATGGTGATCGCGTCGACGTTGCCGGACAGGAAGTAGCCGGCCAGGATCGGCTGCGCCACGACGAGAGCGGCGTGCAGCACGAGCGTGATCCGGAGTCCGATCAGGCTGGCGCGCGGACGGCGTACCTTCTTCTCGACCTGCTCGGCGGTGTCCGTCGTCATGCCTGTACCTCCGCGGGCTGGTCAGCGGTCCCGCGCCGACGAGTGGTCCCGTTCCGGCGAGTGGTCGCGGGCTGACGAATGGTCCAGAGGGCGAAGGCGACCGCTGTCCCGACCAGGGCAACGCCGAGCGGGATGTGGATGGCCAGCTGGCGGCTGTAGCCCATGGCGACCTGGACGACCTCGCCCAGCGTGATGAGCAGTGCCACCACCGGCGCGAGCAGCAGACCGCCGTTCCGCCACCAGATCGTTGCTATGAGCAACTGGAAGAGGCCGGTGACGGTGAGCGCCAGACCGGTCGGCTCGTGCATCCGCATCGCGGCGCCGGATCCGTTCAGGTAGATACCCGCGAACACGGGCTGCAGGCAGATCGCGACGGCGTGCAGGCAGGCGACCAGTCTGAGTGCGATCAGCGACTTCATGTAGACAGACAATAGTAGGCTGGCTACATGTAGAGCAATCAGGTATCGCCCGGAGGTGCTGTCCGGGGTGGGTCAGGTCAGGTGGCCGAGGGGCGCGACGTCGATGCCGGCGCGTTCGCAGACCCAGTGCGGGTCGGGGCCGAGCTCGGGCTCGATCCGGAGCTCGTGGTCATGGAGGTCGTCGCACGCCGTACAGCGCGGCCAGCGGACGCCGGAGTCGACCAGGCGGTCCTGGACGTCCTGCGCGACCAGCCCGGCGATGTGCTCCGCGCCGTCCGGCCACTGGTCCAGCCACCACTGCCGCCCGGCCACCGCGTCCTCGAGCAGCGACACCATCACTGCGTCGTCGAATCCCCGCGCGGCCAGGTCATGCAGGACCCTGGCCCGGGCGGTCAGCAACACTCCTGGCTCACTCATCGCCCTTCAGAGTGCCAGACCGCACCGACAAAACCCCACGCCTCGATCAAGGCGCAGGGTCTCGTCGGCATGTGGGCCACCGTGAAGTCCGCCAGCCACCTCCGCCCACCCGTCCGCCCTTCGGCCCCGTTTGAGGGGTCAACCCCTCTAACGGTGGGTTGCCCCCTAGTTGTCCGAGGGGGCAACCCACCAACTCCGGGGTTGACCCCTCAAACGGGGACGGACGGGCGGGGGTCCGGGCGGGCTGTGGTCAGGAGGCGGTCGGGCAGGCTGGGTCGATGCGGTCGGCGAGGCGGAGTTCGCGGTCGGCGGCGGTCCGGAGTACGGCGCTGAGCCGGGTCCGGATCGCGAGAGCGCGGCGCGGGGCCGGCTCGTCGTACGGCTGCTGGGGAGCGTTCGGGAGCGCCGACTGCGCAAGGGCGCGAGCGTTCTCGACTGCGGTGTTGCCGGCGATGAAGTACGTCATGGTTCTGCTCCCTCCCGAGAGCGTGGTGGGTCGGCCGGCGACCGGTCTGGCCGTCGGAAGAAGTCGTGCGGGATCAACCCAGGACCCGGATGCGGGCCCAGGTGTGGTGTGGAGTTGTCAGCGTCGAGGTGCCGGTCCGCTGCTCGAGCGCGACGATGAGCTCGGTCGGCATCAGGAGTTGTCGTTCGGTGCTGGCCGGGTCCAGCAGGATCCGGCCGACGGCGCGGCCCTTGTCCTTGATCGGCTGGTGGACCGTGGTCAGTCCGGCCGGTGTCGCGGCCGGGATGTCGTCGAAGCCGACCACGGTCAGATCCCGGCCGGGGGTCAGTCCGCGGACCTTCATCGCCTCCATCGCGCCGAGTGCCTGGACGTCGCTCAGCCCGACGATCGCGGTCGGCCGGTCCTGCGAGTCGAGCACCCACTCAGCGCCGGCGAGCCCGGAGCCGAAGGCGTTGTGACCGCCGGAGACGATCCGTAGCCGCGCGTCCGGCATCGCCTTCTGCAGGCCGCGAATCCGCAGCTCACAGTCGGTGTAGCCGACCTCGTCCGGCGTCAGCTCCACCGGACGGCCGCCGGCCGCCTGTGCGTTGTCGACCAGTACGACGATGTCGCGGTGACCGAGCCGGGCCAGGTGCTCGCCCAGTTGCGCGGCCGCTTCGACCTCGTCGATCGCGACCCAGGACAGGTCCGGGTGGTCGCCGCGGTCGGTGGAGACCGCCGGGATGCCGCGGTTGGTCGAGGATCTCGAGCGCCGGATGACTGCCTGGTACGCAGAAGATCGCGGCGCCGTCGATGGACGCCTGCTGGACGGCGTTGCTGCCGCCGGTGATGTCGGTCGAACTGAGTGGCATCAGCAGCAGGCTCGTGCTGAACTCCTCGGCGACCTCGGCCAGGCCGGCCAGGAAGCCGACCGCGTACGGGTCTGAGAAGGCGTAGGCCAGTTTGTCGGTGAACAGCACCCCGATGGCACCGGCCTTGCCGCTGCGCAGAGCGCGGGCGGACGCGTCGGGTCCGGCGTACCCGAGCTCCTGGGCGGTGGTCAGGATCCGCTCGCGGAGCGCGGCGGACAGCTGGCCGGGCTTGTTGTAGGCGTTGGAGACGGTCGACGGCGACACCCCGACGGCCTTCGCCACGGTCTTGAGTGTGACCCCTGCCATCGCGCCACCTCCTGGCCCGGGACTGCCTGCGGCAGTCTTCTGTATCGTTCTTCTAAATCGTTCTAGAAAAACGATACAGAAGACCTCCGGGGAGTGCAATACCTATTTTGGCGACGGTGGGAGGGGCGGCGTACCGACGGACGGGTAGTGGTCGGCGTCGGGCGGGAGGTTCACGCGGGGGGCGGTGGGGCGGAGGCGGCGACTGGCAGGTACTACCCGTTCTTCGGTACGGCTTGCCACGTGCCGTCGGTCCCAGCGGTGGCGTGGTGGGTGCGGGATGATGGCCGGCATGGGCTCGTTGCTGGAGGTCATCGCGCTGCATCCGGCGGATGCCGAGGCGGCGCAGGAGGGTGGGGCGGACCGGCTGGAGCTGTGTGCGTCGATGGAGGCCGGACGGGTTGTGCGCCGTCGGTGTCGACGGTCAGTGCGATCCGGCGGTCGACCGATCTGCCGCTGCGGGTGATGCTGCGGCTGTCGGACTCCTTCACGCACCAACGGCGCCGAGCAGAACCGGCTGACCGCGATGGCGCAGTCCTACCTGTCGGCCGGCGCGGACGGGTTCGTGCTGGGGTTCCTGACGCCCGACAACGAGGTGGATGTCGAGTCGGTGGCCGCACTGGTCAGCACCTTCGCCGGTACGCCGTGGACGTTTCACCGCGCGATCGACGCCGTACTGGAGCAGCGGCCGGCGTGGCGTGCGCTGCGGACGCTCGCCTGGGCTGGACTGCGTGCTGACCGCTGGGTCGTCGCTCGGGGTCGCGCACGGGCTGGACGACCTGTGCAAGCTGGCCAAGGACGATCCGGCGGTGGCGAAGGTGATGATGGCCGGCGGCGGGCTGCAACCGGAGCATGTGCCCTGGCTGTACCAGAGCGGCGTACGGCGTTTCCATGTCGGCTCGTCGGTCCGCCAGGACGGCTCGTGGACGAAGGCGTACGTGAACTCCCGCTTCGTCCGGGCCTGGCGCAACCTGCTCGACGCCCAGGACGCGACGCGAGCATGATCCTATCGATCCACCGGCCTGGCCGGCCTGGGACAGAGTCTGGTCGCACCTGGTCAGCGACGAGTCGTACGACGAGCTGCACGCCTTCGCCCGCGCGGCGGGCATCCCCGCCCGCGGCTTCGACCGGGACCACTACGACGTCCCCAGTCGAGCGGTACGACGACCTGATCGCCGCCGGCGCCGTCCCGGTCTCCAGCCGCGAACTGGTCCGCCGACTGACCGCCGCCGGCCTGAGACAACGCAAACGGCACGCGCCGGAGTGCATAGAACAAGCGCCCGGATCCTGGTGGATCCGGGCGCTTGGCTCAGTCGAGCAGTTCGGTGACGGTGCCGGCGGCGACGGTGTGGCCGCCTTCGCGGACGGCGAAGCCGAGGCCGACGTTCATGGCGACGGGCTTCTCCAGTTCCACGCCGAGCTCGATCGTGTCGCCGGGCATGACCAGGGCGATGTCACCGAGGTCGATGCCGCCGGACACGTCCGTCGTACGGAAGTAGAACTGCGGGCGGTAGTCCGCGGCGAAGGGGGTGTGCCGGCCACCCTCGGCCGTGGACAGCGCGTGCAGCTGCGCCCGGAACTTCCGGTGCGGGTGCACGCTGCCCGGCAACGCCACCACCTGGCCGCGACGGACCTCGTCGCGCTTCACGCCACGCAGCAGCACCGCCGCGTTGTCGCCTGCCTCCGCGGACTCCAGCGACTTGCCGAACGTCTCCAGCCCGATCGCCGTACTGGTGACCGTCGGACCGAGCCCGACCACCTCGACCGTGTCGCCGAGCTTCAGCGAACCGCGCTCGACCGCACCGGTGACCACGGTGCCGCGGCCGCTGATGGTGAGCACGTTCTCGATCGGCATCAGGAACGGCTCGCCCAGCTCACGGTCCGGGATCGGCACGTAGCTGTCGACCGCGTCCAGCAGCTCGCCGATCGCGGCGGTCCAGTGCGGGTCGCCCTCGAGCGCCCGCAGTCCGGAGACGCGGACGACCGGGACGTCGTCGCCCGGGAAGCCGTACTCCGACAGGAGTTCACGGACCTCCAGCTCGACCAGGTCGAGCAGCTCGGGGTCGTCGACGGTGTCCGCCTTGTTCAGCGCGACCACCAGGTACGGCACGCCCACCCGGCGCGCGAGCAGCACGTGCTCACGCGTCTGCGGCATGGCGCCGTCCTGTGCGGAGACGACCAGGATCGCGGCGTCCACCTGGGCGGCGCCGGTGATCATGTTCTTCACGTAGTCGGCGTGCCCGGGCATGTCGACGTGCGCGTAGTGCCGGGTCGCGGTCTCGTACTCGACGTGCGAGATGTTGATCGTGATCCCGCGCGCGACCTCCTCCGGCGCCCGGTCGATCCCGTCGAACGCGACGAACCGGTTGACGCCCGGGTCGCGCTCGGCGAGCACCTTGGTGATCGCGGCGGTGAGGGTGGTCTTGCCGTGGTCGACGTGACCCATCGTTCCGATGTTGAGGTGCGGCTTGGTCCGCACGAACTGGCTCTTGGCCATGACTGTCTTTCCTTTGCGGGTCAGAAGATTCGATGAGCCAGGACCCCCGGCTCCGTCCGCAGCGCTGTCACCGCGCGGAGGGGGCCGGTGTCGGGCCACCCTCCTCCGCGGGTCCTGCTCAGCAGGAAGAGGGTCGCCTCGCTCATCGGCAACGCAGTGCGCGCGGTGAACGGATCTGAATCGACTGACGTAGCCCACGTGGGAGCGCCCGTCAGGCCGGTGCCTGACAGGTCGAACTCGAAAACCACGCGGAACATGAGCATCACGGTAGGCAGTGAACGCTGCCTGGGCAACGGAATTCCCCGTGGGGTGAGTCTCAGTTGAGGGCGAAGAGGCGGGTGCCGTCGGAGAAGACGGGGCGGGCGCCGGCGACGGTGACGGCGGGTTTGTTGCAGGTGACCTCTTCGGACTGGGCGACCGAGGTTGCGGTCGGGCCGGCAGGATCGGACGGGGCTGGATGCCGGTGGTGCCGATCATGACCGGGTGAGCAGCTGCCGTTCGGCTGCGGCATCAGCGTGACGACGCGGCCGTCCGGCAACAGACCGAACCCGTCACGCGGGTACTCAGGCTGCTGCAGCTTCGGCGGCACCTCCAGCAGGTGGTGCCACTGCGGAGTGCCGTCCGCCGGGCTCGACCGCGGACGACGTCGTACGTCTGGGGCTGTCCGGGTCGGTGGTGCTCCGGCAGGTGATCAGCACCAGCGAAGCGTGGGTGGCGGCGAGTTGTGCGTCGCAGGAGGACGGACCCGAGTCGTGGCCGTGGTGTGCCCGGCACTGGCGTCGCCCAGATGACGTGGCCCTCGCCGACGTCGACGGACCACTGGTAGAGCGTTCCACCCGGCCGCGCCGGTCCAGATGCAGTCCGGACACCTCACGGGTGTCTGGTACGGCGACCAGGTCGCCGACCCAGGTGGCCGGATCCAACTCGGCGCTCAGGTCGAACTGGTTGCCCAGGTCGACCTCCCAGCGCTGGTCGCCGTTCTTGAGGTCCAGACCGCGTACGACGGCGCCGTTGCCACCGCATGCGTCGACGACGACGGCCTGGTCGCCCATCAGCTCGCCCTGGGTCACGGTGCAGTGCAGTTGCGCGCGCCAGTGCGTCGGACTGCTCACGCCATGCGCCACGACGTAGCTGTCCTCCGCCACCAGCAGATGGTCCGCGTCGACCGCGAGAGCTGTGCCGTCCGTGTGGACCTCGGTCAGCACCTTCCCGCTCACCGCATCCAGTACGGCGTACGTCGGCAGGTCGATGCCCGCTCGGTGCACGGTGTCCGGCGTACGGGAGGTGCGCGGCGATGGTCCGGCCGTCGCGGAGACCAGGAGGCCCTTGGAGCCGTTGGACGGCGGCGTCCGTCGACGTCGGCGCGCGGAGTACCGCCAGCGGATCTGGCCGGTGGTGGCGTCGGACATGACCACGCCGTCCGAGTCGCAGTTCGGCGCACTCCACCGGCCGTACCGGCGATGGCGCCGCTGGCGGGACCTCGCGACTCCAGGCGAGCGCTCCGTCGAGCTGGACCGGCAGTTGCTCGGGGGCGATGGTGGTCGTCGTGCTGACCGTGTTGGCGGTCTCCAGCCGGGCCTGGACGAACGGCTCACCGGCCGACACCACGATCCAGGCCGAGCAGCGACGCGCACACCACAGTCAGCTCCGAGACCCAGCAGACGCGGTGGAGCTTGCGCGTACGGCGGTGCGAGCCGCAGACCGTCTCGCCAGCGCCAGCAGCGCACCGGCGAGCACCAGAGCGACCGACGCGAGCATCAGGTACGGCCAGCGCTCGGACATGCGCCGCACCGGGCTGCGCCGCGGGCCAGCGCCACCAGCAGAGGCCGACCGCGATCAGCCCGACCGACAGCGAAGCACCAGAGCGGGGATGATGACCAGTCGCGGCTGAGCCCGCCGGAACCACGCACAGGCCAGTCCGGCCGAGCAGCGCCGTACCAGCGATCGGAGTCCAGACCGGGAAGCCGCCGATCTCGCTCCGGGTCGGCCGGCCACTTCGAGGCCGCGCCGAGGCCACGGCCGAGCAGGACCGAGGCCGCGACGACCGACACCGAGGGCAGCACCGAAGTAGATGATCGGGATCAGCCCGCCGATCGGCCGGGCGGCCTCAGGGCCCAAGGACTCGACCTCCCGGGCGATGTTGTCCCGGGCCGCCTGTTCCCACTCGTCGTGACCTCGTGTCGGTCGCGTACAGCCGGGTCTCGGCCAGGCCCTGCAGGAACGTCATCCGGCCGCGGGCGAAGTCCCGGTCGGCGATGTGCCGCGTACTCCTGCCGGATGCCGGCGGCGTACTCGTCGTACCGCTCGGCGGCCATGCTCGAGGATGCGCAGGTCGGCGTCGCAGAGGACGGCGCCGTTCGGTCGCCCGGCTCGCAGTCGTGCTTGGCGGTCAGCCGGACCAGCCGGCCGACCTCCTCGACCTGCTCGGCGTCGACGCCGTACGCGGCCAGCTCGAGCTCGGCCAGCTGGGCCGAGACCTCCTCGTTCTCGCCGGGGTCGGCCTGCGGGTCGTAGATCGCGTCGTGGAACCAGGCCGGCCAGCCGGACCGTGTCGGCGTCCGCGGCGGCGTCGGCCAGCTCGTCGATGGTCTCCAGCACCTCGGTCAGGTGCCGCTGGTCGTGATAGTGGCGATGTTGCTCTGCGTAACGAGCCAGCAGATCCTCGCCCAACGGCTGCGCGTGCGGCAGCAGGCGATTCCACTGGTCGCGCAGGTCCATGGCTGCGAGTCTCGCACCCCGTCAGGAGCCTGTACCGACCGATCCGGGGTTCCCGGATAGGGTCGTGGCCAAAGCGATATCGGCTCGTCACCTGGCCGCTTCGATCGGTGCGACCAGGCACCGAATTCCACCGGTGGAACTGCGGTGCACGTCACAGTTCCGGGCCTGGGTCAGGGTGGTAGCGACGACAGGGAGGGCAGATGCGGTTCGGCTTGGTAGGCACCGGTCCGTGGGCCCAGATGACGCACGGACCGGGTCTGCTGGCCGCTGCCGGGGTGGAGCTGGTGGGCGTCTGGGGCCGGCGATGCCGGAGAAAACCGCCGCGTTCGCGGCGAGCTGGGCGTCTCGCCGTACGACGACTACGCGGAGTTACTCGAAGTCGGTCGATGCGGTCGCGTTCGCCGTACCGCCGAACGTGCAGGCGTCGATGGCGCTGGAGGCCGCTGCGGTCGGCAAGCATCTGCTGCTCGACAAGCCGGTCGCGGACTCGCTCGACGACGCCCGCGCGCTGGCCGACGAGGCCGCGGACGAGGGGATCGCGTCGGTGGTGTTCTTCACCCACCGCTTCGAGCCCGACGCTGCGGGCATTCTTCGCCGAGATGCGAGGCCAAGGGCGGGTGGAAGGGCGGCTGGTCCCGGATGCTCGCCGCACTCGACGCGCCGGGCAACCCGTTCACCGGCTCGCCCTGGCGGCGAGAGCGCGTGGGCTGCGCTGTGGGACGTCGGGCCGCACGCCCTGTCCAACCTGACCGCGACTGCTCGGGCCGATCGCCGAGCTGACCGCCGTCGGCGGTGAGGGCGATCTGGTGCACCTGGTCGTCACCCACGAGTCCGGCGCGACCAGCACGGCCAGCCTGTCGCTGTTCGCCCCGCCGGCGGGCAGCAACTTCGAGACCGGCGTCTGGGGCGAGTCCGGTACGGCGATCCTCCCGGACAGCGACGACGCCCGGCGTCGAGTCGCCTCCAGCTCGCCGCGGAGGAGCTGGTCGCCGCAGCCGAGTCGGGCGAGTCGCACCCGCTGGACGTCGCCTTCGGGGCCCGGGTGGTCGAGCTGCTGGCCTCCGCCGAGGAGCAGCTCAACGCAGCGCGATGACGGTGTCGGCGCCGGAGGTGAGGACGAGGTTGCCGATGGCGCGGGGGTCGCGGCTGCAGGAGATGCCGGTGGGGAGGCGGTACCTGACGGAAGCCGGTGCGGCCGATCACGTTGGCCGACGCAGCCGCTCGGAGCCGCGGCCGAGCGAGATCACCCGGCCGTCGGCGGTGACGGTGACCTTCATCGCGCGGGCTGACCGGTGCGAGTGTCTGCCAGGCAGTCTGACCGGTGGTCGCGTCGATCGCGGTCACCACGGTCCTGCGGTTCTCCAACTTCCTGGGACCGGGCAGTCCACGACGATCAGGTACCTGCCGGCCGCGTTGAGCAGGGTCCGGCACGCCCAGGTCCGCGGCACCGGCCACCGCCAGCTTGGATGTCGCCAGTCCGCGGCTCGATGGCAGTCAGAGCGACGGGTACGTCGGAGTCGCCGCCAGGCTCGGCCACGACGACCAGACCGGCCACGACGACCGGTCGCCGGTAGGTGTCGGCTGGACGGCCTTCGTCCACAGCTTCTTGCCGGACTTCAGATCCAGGCCGACCATCTTCGTCGGGCTCGTCGCCGCAGCTGTGGCCGAGGAACGTGACCACGGTGTCCGTGGTCGCAACCGCGCCGATGTCGGTACAGCGGCCCGGCTCGAACGTCCACCGGTCGTGGCCGTCCGGGTCGACGCCGTGCAGCTTGTCGGAGCCGCCGGACGACGCGTTCGCCGGTCAGCAGTGGTTCGCGCCTGCTGGATGAGGTGGTCGCGGGTGCGGCCCGGCCAAGCGGCCTTGCGCTCGCCGGTGTTCGCGTCGAGCAGTAGATAGCCGACGTCGGCGAACTCCGCCAGCACGTAGTCGCCGTCGCCGGTCGCCACGATGTTCGGCTTCTCGTCCGAGTCGGACCTGCTGTAGCGCCACCGCAGCTCGCCGGTCGCCGCGTCGAGCATCTCGACCACGCCGCTCTGCCGTGGGGACAGCGATGCCGTACCTGGTGCCGATCGCTTCCTCGGCACCGGAGCCGGGCAATGACTTGCTGACCCACGCGACCGCTGCCGTCGAGGACCGAGGCCGAGGCCTTGCCCGGCTCGTTCGGTGTGCGTCCTCCACTCGCTCGTTGGAGCTCGAGCACGTAGTTGCGGGCCAGCGGCTGGACGATCAGCAGCAGGATGAGCGCGACCACCGCCGGCACTGCGAGCCAGGCGAGTTGCTGACCGAGGTTCCGCGCAGGGGAGGAAGCGGGCCGTCCTGCGTGCGGAGGAGGGAGGCGACCAGTGCGGCCGCGCCGGCCAGGAGGAGCAGCAGCAGGGCCGCGATGAGCAGCGGCACTCGCAGGCCGACGCCGACGGCTGGGTTCGTCCTGGGGACCTGTGCCCAGGCGACGAGCAGACCGGTGACAGCGACGGCCACTACTGCGCCTGCGATGAGTCGTGACCGTTGGCTGGCGCTGCGGGCGCAGCGGAACAGCACGGGTGCACTGAAGAAGCGCGACAGCGGCCAGTACGACGGGAGGCCAACCGGCCTCGTTCTCGGCGGTCGGGACCTGCCAGGAAGCGCCGGACGCGGCGATGGCGACCACCGCGGAACCGATCGCGCTGAAGGTGGCTGTTGCGGTCAGTGCGGCCTGCTGCCAACCACGCCAGGGTGCTGGGAGCTCGCTGTCCAGTCCGGCGAGCTCTGTCTCGAGGTTGACCCGTGCGACCGGGCCGAGCCGTTGCCGGGCCAGCTGGGTGCGGTAGAGGTGGCCGTCGAGCAGTTCGCGGACTTCGTCGTACCGGTGCTCGAGTGCGGCCTTGCGGTCGCCCGCGTCCCGCCGTACCTCGGCGGTGTGGACGGCGTACCGGCTGGGGTCGGCGGCGAGGATGGCGTTGACGGCGTCGAGCAGTACGTCGCCGTTCGCGTCGCGCCGGGGTGGTGCGTAGGCGTCGGGCGGTGGTGCGGCCAGGTCGCCGGTGAGGCGGATCAGGCGGGCGACCTCGGCGATGCGGATCGGTGGTACGCCGTACCGGGGGAGAAGCTGCTCGGCCAGCCGGGCGGATGACTCGGCGTCCTCGGCCGGTCGTGCCGCCGGGCTCATGGACCGCCCGATGGAACCAGGCCGCGAGCCGGACCGAGGTCGGGTCGGTGGACAGCTGGATGAGCGAGTCGAGCGCCGTCAGCACGATCTCGAGGTAGTGGTCGCGGTAGGCCCGGCGCGTCCGCTCGACGTACCGCGCCACCAGCTCGTCCGCCAGCGGCGCCGAGCCGGGCACCAGCTCGTCCCACCGCCCACGCAGCTCGGCCACCGCCACAGTTTGCCAGTCCGCACCCCTACAGCGAACGCTCGATCACCCGACCGGCAGCCTTGCGGTTCCGCGTCGCGCGCGGCCTACTGGCGGGCGGTGAGGACGCCGCTGAGCAGGCCGGGGTAGAGCGTCCTCGAGGTCGGCGCGGCGGAGCTTGCTGATCCGCCGGGTGCCTTCGGTGTGGGTGGTCAGGACGCCGGCCTCGCGCAGGATCCGGAGGTGGTGGGCCCGGGTGGAGGCGGTGACCGGGCAGCTCGATGTCGCCGCAGGCGATGCCCTCGGGGCACGTCGGCCAGGGCGCGGACGATCTGCAGCCGGACCGGTTCGCCGAGGGCCTGGAGCACCGTCTCGACGCGGATCTCGTCGCGCCCGGTTGCGGCAGTTCCTTGCTGGTCACGGGGCCTCCCGGCCTGGACTGAGGAGCGGAGAGCGAAGCGACCGGAGCGACGAGGAGTCAGTCAAAGCCCCGTGACCCGCCGCGCCGGAGGCGTGGCATCAGTACAGTCACGAGTCCATAGTACGACGTCGGTCGAAGTTCGATGATCTTCGTAGTACGATCGACGGTCGAACTTTCAGCCTCGTCCGGAAGGTCCTCGATGTCCGCACGGATCTACCTGCTCGGCGCCGGTGCGTTCGCGGTCGGCACCAGCGCGTACGTCGTGTCCGGTGTGCTGCCCGACGTCAGTTCCGAGCTCCATGTCTCGCTGACCGCCGCGGGCCAGCTCGCCACCGCGTTCTCCCTGTCGTACGCCGTCGGTGCGCCGATCCTGTCCACGCTGACCGGCCGGTGGGAGCGCCGTACCCTCCTGATCGCCGCACTCGTGCTGGCCGCGCTGGGCAACCTGATCGCTGCGGTCGCCACCGACTACCCCGTGCTGATCGTCGGTCGGGTGGTGGCCGCCTTCGGTGCCGCGGTCTACACGCCCGCGGCCACACTGTTCGCGACTGCCCAGCTGCCACCCGAGGAGCGCGGTAGAGCCGTCGCCATCGTGTTCGGCGGTCTGACCTTCGCTCTGGTGCTCGGCGTACCGGCCGGCAGCCTGCTCGGTCCGTCACTCGGCTACAAGGGTGTCTTCGCCCTGATCACGGTCGTCGCCGTGCTGGTCGCCATCGTCGAGCGCGCCGCGCTCCCGAAGCTGGCCGCGCCTCCTGTGGTCGGACTGCGCGAGCGATTCGCCGGTGTGACCGATCGGCGGGTGCAGATCGTGCTCGCGATGACAGTCCTCGCAGTGCTCGGCGCCTTCAGCGTCTACATCTACATCGTGCCGCTGCTGAAGCACACCGCCGGCCTCGACCGGCAGCGTCACCGGCATCCTGCTGCTCGTGTACGGCGTGGGCGCAGTGGTGGGGAACCTGGTCGGAGGACGCGCCACGGACCGATTCGGCAGCCTGCGCGCACTCCTGCGTCCTGCTGATCGGCATCACTGCCGTGGTGGGCACACTGGACCTCACCATGACCACTGAGGTCGGCGCGGCTGCGGCTCTGTTCGTCTGGGGCATGTTCACCTGGGCCTTCAACCCGCCCGATCCAGAACCTGCTGCTCGAGCTCGGCGGTGGCCTGCTGATCTCGCTCAACGCCTCGGCGATCTACCTGGGCGCCGGACTGTCCGCTGTAGTCGGCGGTCTGGTGATCCAAGCAGTTGGTGTGAGCTACCTGCCGCTGCTGGCCGCAGTGCTCTCGCTGGTCGTGCTCGGCCTGCTCGTACGCGCTCTGGCGTGACGTGGCACTCCAGCGAGTCGAGGAGCTGGAGCGCGAAGAGGACGTCTACCTCACAGCGGCGACTGACTGATACTTCGAGTAGGGCCTCGTCGAGGCGGTCAGGCGGCTTCTAACACGTCCGGAAGGTCTCGGCTGTGCAGTACGGCGAGTGACGTGACCGCACGGGTGAGGCAGACGTAGAGGCGGCGGAGGCCGGTCCGTTCGTCGGCCTCACCGGCCACGATGCCGTCCGGCTCCACCAGGACGACGTGGTCGAATTCGAGACCCTTCGCCAGCGAGGCGGGTACGACGTCCAGGTGTGCGTCGACGTCGTCCTCGTCGCCGAGGACGGAGAAGCGGATCCCCTTGTCCTGCAAGGCTTTCCGTGTTGCTGCTACCAGTGCGTCCGGGACGATCAGACCGATCGATCCGGGCCGCGCCGACACCTCGTCGACTGTTGTCACCGCGGCAGCCAGGCTGTCCGGCACCCGGGAGATGGTGAGCTCACCGCGCGCCCGTCGTACCGCCGTCGGAGGCGTGAGGTGGGGCGCGATGAGGGGGAGGAGGCGGGCGGCGTACTCGATCACCTGGCCGGGGACGCGGAAGCCCGCGGTCAGCTCCTCAGTGTGGGCGCCGGTCTTGCCGAGGTGCTTCAGCGCCTCGTCCCATGACGGCGTGGCCCACGGAGTGGTGCCCTTGGGCGATGTCGCCGAGCACAGTCATCGAGCCGGTCGAACACCGCCGTCCGACCGCGCGGAGCTGCATCGCGGACAGGTCCTGTGCCTCGTCCAGTACCACGTGACCCAGTGACGGCGTTCGGTCGACCAGATCGGCGATCTCGTCGATCAGAGTGGCGTCGGCGACGGACCATTTCGCGGCCCCGGCCGACCGCGGCACCTTGTCCCAGATCAGGAGGGCCTGCTCGTCAGGAGTGAGAATCCCCTCGGCGTGCTCAGCCAGCAGCTCGGGGTCGGTGAAGAGGCGGAACAACAGCTTCGCCGGGTCCACAACCGGCCAGAGCGCTTCGGCGTACTGCTTGACCGGGCGGCTCCGCGCCACAGAGTCCTGCACCCGGTCGTCCGGCGAGTCACCGGCGGCCTCCATCCGCAGCAGCACGGCGTGCGCCAGTCGCTGCGGCAACATCGACCGGCCCGCGCCGTACCGGACTCCACGCGTCTCGAGCTCGGCCACCAGCTCCTCCGCCTGGTACGCCGGGACCCGCCACCGGTGCGACCCTCGCGGCACGACCAGCGCCTCCGTTGGCGTCCGCACCTGCGACCACACGGCCCGATGGAGTACGTCGGCCATCCGCACATCGCCCTTGAGTATGTCGACTGCCGCGGGACCCGGCCCCGCCACCCGCACCCGGGCGACCATCTCCTCGACCGTGGTCTGCTTCGCCTCGATCTCACCCAGCGCGGGCAGCACGTCGCCGATGTAGCGCAGGAAGCTCGCGTTCGGGCCGACCACGAGCACTCCGGCCCGGCTGAGCTGGTCGCGATAGGCATAGAGCAGGTACGCCGCCCTGTGCAGGCCGACCGCGGTCTTCCCGGTCCCCGGCGCCCCCTGGACGCAGATGGTGTCGTCGACCCCGGCCCGGACGATCACGTCCTGCTCCGGCTGGATGGTCGCCACGATGTCGCGCATCGGACCGGAACGGGGTCGCTCGATCTCCGCGTCCAGGATGTCGCTGTGCTCGTCGACCGGCGCGCTCGAGGTCAGGTCCTCGTCCTCGAAGGCGGTCATGTCGCCATGCGTGAAGCCGAACCGCCGCCGTACCCCGACGCCCATCGGCTCGGTCCGGCTGGCCCGGTAGAACGGCACCGAGATGTCCGCGCGCCAGTCCACCACCAACGGCTCGCCCAGGTCGTCGCTCACGTGCCGCCGGCCGATGTGGAACGTCTCGTCGGTGGGCTCGAGGTAGTCCAGCCGGCCGAAGAACAGCGGCACGTCCGGATCGTCCTCGAGCTCCTTCATCCGCCGCCAGATGGCGGCCTTCAAGAACTCCTGGTTGACCCGGTCCGCGCTGTGGATCTCCAGCGCGCCGGTCTTCTCCCGCATCACCGCCAGCGCGGCCCGCGAGGTCTTCAGGTAGTCCTTCTCGGCCTGGAGGACGTCGGTCGTATCGGGGGGCATGCAGAAACCTCCGGCGAGAGTGAGGGGAACCTCGCCACGCTACTTGAGCACCCTCCGTGGCGGAACCGAATTACGCGTTCGCGGCTTGTCGTCGTGCAGCCCGGGGCGCAGTAGCAGCGGCAGGCTGACCGCCAGCAGGAGCAGTACGACGATGCCGTCCAGCCAGTAGTGGTTCGCCGTCACCACGACCACCGCGAAGGTGATGATCGGGTGGAGCAGCCACAGCCAGCGCCACTTCGACCGGGTGATCAGGATCATCGACAGCGCGATCAGCGACGCCCAGCCGACGTGCAGGCTGGGCATGGCCGCGAACTGGTTCACCGGTCCGTCGGAGTGCCCCGCACCGTAGACCGACTGGCCGAAGAGCAGCCCGGTGTCGACGAACCCGGGCATCATCCGCGGCGGCGCCAGCGGGTACACGATGTGGCCGACCAGGGCGAGTCCGGTCACCGACACCATCGTCCACCGGACATGCGGGTACGCCTTCGGCCGCCAGATGCTCAGCCAGAGCAGTACGACGGCCGTGAGCGGCGCGTGCACGCTGGCGTAGTAGAGGTTCGCCCCTTCGACCAGGTGCGGGAACTTCAGCGCCGCGTGCTGGATCGAGGCCTCGTTCGGCAGGTGCAGCCAGCTCTGGAAGGCCAGCACCTGATGGGCGTGGTCGAACGCGGAGCCGGTATGTCGCGCGGCGATCTGCCGGCCCGCGTTGTAGACGAGGAAGAGGGTGGCCAAGAGGACTGCTTCCCGGACCACCCGCCAGAAGACCTGCGCCCCCCGCTGTCCCTGCTCCTTCCCCACCCGGCCCCACCCGCTCCAGTGCCTCTATCCCCATACCTCTCGACGGTACCTGCAGTACCCCGAGGGTTTGCCCAGGCGCAACCCTGGCGTTGCCCTGGGCAACCCCTGGTCAACGGTTCGTGACGCGACTGTCACGCCGTCGCGATCAGCCCTTGACGGCGCCGATCAGCACGCCCTTGGCGAAGTGCCGCTGGAGGAACGGGTAGACGAGCAGGATCGGCACGATCGAGACGACCAGGATCGCCATCTGCAGCGAGTCCTGCGGCGGCAGCAGCTCGGTCCCGAGCTCGGCGCTGCCCAGCTGGGTGTCGTTGACGACGTAGGTGCGCAGCACCAGCTGCAACGGCCACTGCTTGGAGTCGTTCAGGTACAGCAGGGCGTTGAAGAACGCGTTCCAGTAGGCGACCGCGTAGAACAGGCCGATCACCGACAGCACGGCCTTGGACAGCGGCAGCACGATGTGGCCGAACGTCTGGCAGCTCGCCGGCGCCGTCGATCCGGGCGCTCTCGATGATCTCGTTCGGCAGGTTCATGAAGAACGCCCGCAGCACGACCACGTTGAACGCGCTGACCATCGTCGGCAGGATCAGCGCCCAGATGCTGTCGAGCAGCCCGAGCTCTTTGACCATCAGGTAGGTCGGGATGATGCCCGGGCGTGAACAGCATGCTGAACAGGACCACGAGCAGGATCGGCCGCCGGCCGCGAACCCCGGCCGGGACAGCGCGTAGGCCAGCAGACACGACACGGCGAGGCTGAGCAGCGTGCCGACCACGGTGACGAAGATGCTGACGAACAGCGCCCGGGTCACCACGCCGCCGGCGAACAGCGACTCGGTAGGCGGCGAAGTTGACCGACTTCGGGAACAGCACGAGGCCGCCGGACTCGTTGATCTGCTTGTTCGGCGCCACGCTGGTCGAGATCACCCCGACGAACGGCACGATCACCAGCGCGCAGAAGACCAGCAGGACCAGTCCCTTGAAGACCCGCATCGGCCACGACGGCATCGGCACGCCCTGCCGATCTGCGGCGCGACCTTCCGGGCGCGACCTTCGGGCGGTCGACGTCTCCTGGGTGGGATCGTCTGCGTCATCGGCTGTACACCCCTTGCTCGCCGAAGATGTGCGCGACCTTGTTGGCCGCCGAGCACCAGGACGACGCCGACCAGGCCCTTGACCAGGCCGACCGCGGCCGCCACGCCCCAGTCGCCGCCGAGCACGCCGTTGTTGTAGACGTAGGTGTCGAGCACCTCGCTGACGCCTCGGCCGACCGCTTGCTGCTGCAGGATGATCTGCTCGAAGCCGACGGTCAGCGCGTCGCCGAGCCGCAGGATGAACAGCAGGATGATGATCCCGCGCAGGCCCGGCAGCGTGACGTGCCAGAGCTGCCGCATCCGGCTCGCGCCGTCGACGCTGGCCGCCTCGTACAGCTGCGAGTCGATCCGGGACAGCGCGGCCAGGAACAGGATCGTCGCCCAGCCGGTGTCCTTCCAGATCACCTGCGAGGTGAGCAGCACGTGGAACAGCTCGGAGTTGCCGATGATGTTGAGCGTGGCCAGGTCGTGCGAGCGCAGGTAGTTGTTCAGCAAGCCGCTGCCGCCGAGCATCTGCTGGAACAGCGCGACCACGATCACCCAGGACATGAAGTGCGGCAGGTAGAGGATGGTCTGCACGATCCGTTTGATCCGCTCGGAGAACAGCGAGTTCAGCAGCAGCGCCAGCACGATCGGCACCGGGAACACGAAGACCGACTGCAGGCAGGTCAGGATCAGGGTGTTCTTCAGCGCGTTCAGGAACGCCGGGTCGCCGTTGAAGATCACCCGGAAGTTCGCCCAGCCCGACCCAGTCGCTGCCGCCGATGCCGAGGTACGGCTGGTAGTCCTTGAACGCGATCACGTTGCCGAGCAGCGGCACGTAGTGGAACGCGATGATCAGCGCTGTCCCGGGCAGCGCGAACAGCAGCAGCACCCGGTCCCGGAGCAGTCGCCGCCCCAGGCTCAGCCGTTGCCGCGATCGCGTCTTGGATGGTTGGAGCATCTACTTCGCCGCCGTCTCCGTCAGCGCTTGCTCGAGCTCGGTGCGCATCTTGTCGCCGCCTGAGGACTTCCAGGTCTGCACCGCCGCGGTCCAGTCGGACACCGGCTTCTTGCCCTGCACGATCTGGGTCTCCAGGTCAGTCAGCGTCTTCGCCAGCTGCGTCTGCTTCTTCGACTGGGTATCGGAGTACAGGCCGTACGACGCGTCGTACGTGAGCCGGTCCGCGACCTTCTTCTGGATCGCGTACTGCTTCTGCGGTACGTCCGGCTTACCGGCCCAGTACAGCGCCAGCGTCGAGTCGCTGATGTACTGCAGACCGATGCCGGTCTCGACCACACCGACCTTCGTCGGCACCGGGTCCGTGCCCTGCAACGCGTAGTGCCGGCCGGCGACGCCGTACTTGCGGAACATGTACTCCTCGGTGCCGAAGGGTGCCGCCATCCAGTTGGCGACCTTCAGCAGCGTGTCCGCGGAATGCTGGCTGTCCTTGCTGAACGAGGTGATGTTGTTCAGCGCCGCGCCCATCCAGGGTGCGCCCTCGCCGCTGTCGAAACCGGGGACGTCGAGCATGTTCACCGCGAACGCGGGGCCGGCCGTGTTGTCGGAGTAGTACTGGTTCCAGGCGACGAAGCTGTCGTAGTCGAACGCCGCGGTGCCGCCGTTGAACCACTGCTTACGCGCGCTGGCCTTGTCGTTGAAGGCGTCCGGGTTGATCACGCCGGCGGCGACCATCTTGCGGCCTGCCTCGAGGGCCTGGAGTTGCGCCTCGTGCTCGTACATCGAGGTGAACTTGCCGCCGTCCTCCTTCCAGACGTTCGGAATCGCGAGCATCTGCCGGATCGTCGACAGCGGGACCCGGGTCCAGGCCCACTTGTTCTGCTTCGGCGCGGTCATCTCCTTGGCCAGGTCGAAGAACTCCTGGAAGTTCTTCGGTGCCGGGCTCTTGATCCCCTTGGCGGCCAGCAGGTCCTCGCGGTACAGCGCCAGCGAGGTCCGCGACATCCCGCGCGGCACCGGCACACCGTAGATCGCGCCGTTGAAGACGCAGCCCTTCCAGTACTCGGTCGGGATGTTCGCGAGGAACGGGTACTTCTTGACCGCGTCGCCGGACAGTTGCTCGGTCAGATCCATGCACTTGGCCTTCACCAGGCCGGGGATCTGTACGGTCGTCGGCGGGATGTTGATGATGTCCGGCAGATCCCCACCGGCGATCCGGGTGGCGAACTTGTCCGGGTACTCGTCGTTCGACGCCATGCTGATCTGCAGCTCGGAGCCGAGTCGCTGGTTCACGGCCTGCCAGAACGGGTTCTTGTCCATCGCCGGCGGGATCGCACCGGGGATGTTGGTCAGGAACGTGATCGGCTTGCCGTCGCCGGGCGACGTCGGTGATCGCCTTCACCGGGTTGGCCGGGTACTTCAGGAATCCGTCCAGCACCACGTCGGTGCCGACCAGGTCCGGCTTGATCTCGCCGTACCGGACGTAGGTCGGCAACTTCACCGCCGCATTGGCGGCGGCCGCGTTCTTCTTGTCCGCCGCGCACCCCGCCAGCAGCGGCGTGCCCGTGACCGCGACAGCGGCGGCGGCCAGGCCACCGCCGAGGAAACTTCTTCTGCTGACTGGCATGAGGCCTCACTTCCATCGGGGGGCCTCACCATGACATAGTACGTCCTATGTCTTCAAGAGTCGGCGCCGTGGAAATCGCTCCGTCTGTGGTCTTCGACCCGGCCGGCAGCGGCTATCACACCTTCCGGATCCCGTCCGTCCTGACGCGGGGCGAGCTCGTGCTCGCCTTCTGCGAGGGACGGCTGCACGGGTCCGGCGACGCGGGCGAGATCGAGATCGTCCTGCGGCGCTCACTGGACGGCGGGCAGACCTGGTTGCCACTGCAAGTCGTCTCGGCTGTGCCAGGCAAGACGTGTGGAAACCCGACCCCGGTGATCGATCCGGCCAGTGGCGACATCGTGCTGATCACGGTGCAGAACGGGGCCGATGCGGTGGAGATGTCGCTCGCCCGCGGTACCGATCCGGAGTCCGGCCGGCGTGTGTTCGTTCAACGGTCCGCTGACGACGGCGTGTCGTGGAGCCCGACGGTGGAGATCACCGCGCAGGTGAAGCCGGCCGACTGGGGTTGGTACGCGACCGGGCCGTGTCACGGGATCGCGCTGACGACTGGCCGACTCGTCGTACCGGCGAACCACTCGTTCGTGCCGTCGGAACCGGTCGATGACCTGATCCGGCTGAACGGCGGGCATTGCATCGTGAGTGACGACGGCGGTGTCACGTGGTCGGTCGGGTTCGTCGATCGCAACGACGGGCCGGAGATCAACGCGAACGAAACCGACCGTGACCGAGTTGCCCGATGGACGGTTGTACTTCAACGCCCGCAACCACCAGGGGACCGGGTCGGCCCGGGTCCACGCGTGGTCCTCGGATGGCGGTGCCACGCTCGATGCGCCGTACGCCGGGATCCCGGAGATCACTGCGCCGGGGATCCAGGGGAGTGTGCTCACGCTGCCGGACGGCCGACTGCTGCTGTCGACGCCGGTGAATCCGACCGAGCCGCCGGGAGCTGACGGTCTTCGTGAGTGAGGACTCCGGGCAGTCCTGGCAGCCCGGTGTCGATCGTGCATCCAGGCATGGCCGGGTATTCCGATCTGGTCCTGCTCGCTGACGACTCGCGTCGGGATCTTCTACGAGGCCGGTGAGACGTCCTCGTTCGCGACCTCTGCGCTTCGCCACATTCGCCCTTTGAGGTTGGGAGACCCCTTGACCGACCACACCGCCCAGTTGACCGGCGTCGTACCGCCGCTCGTCACCCCGCTCACGCCCGAGTACGACGTCGACACCGCATCGCTGGCCCGGTTGATCCAGTCACCAGCTGACCGGGGGTGTGGACGGGGTGTTCGTGCTCGGCACTTCCGGCGAGGGCACGTTCCTGACCGACGAGCAGCGGCAGGTCGTGCTGGAGACCGCCGTGGCGGAGGTGTCGGGGCAGGTGCCGGTGCTGGCCGGTGTCATCGATTCGTCGACCGCTCGCGTCGGTGCGCATCTGTCCGCTGCATTGAAGGCTGGTGTCGACGGTGTGGTCGCGACTGCGCCGTTCTATGCCGCCACGCATCCGGCGGAGATCGAGCGCCACTTCACACGGCTGGCCTCACTGGCTGGGGATACGCCGCTCTACGCCTATGACATTCCGCCGCGGGTCGGGGACCAAGCTGCCCGCGTCGCTGATGATCTCGCTCGGTCAGCAGGGCGTCATCGCCGGGGTGAAGGACTCGAGTGGTCAGGAGACGAGCCTGCGGCAGTTGGTGCTCTCGCGACGGGAGGCCGGGCTGGAAGGGTTCGCGATGATGACCGGGTCGGAGGTCACCGTCGACTCGGCACTGGCCTTCGGCGTCGACGGCGTCGTACCTGGGCTGGGGAACGTGGATCCGGCCGGGTACGTGCGGCTCTTCGACGCGTCGGTCGCCGGTGACGCGGCGGCCGCGCGGGCGGAGCAGGATCGGTTGTTCCGGTTGTTCGAGATCATCGACGTGGCGGACCGTTCGCGGATGGGCGCGAGTTCGGCGGCGCTGGGTGCGTTCAAGGCCGGGTTGTATCTGCTGGGCGTGATCGACTGCCCGGTGACGGCGTACCCGTCGCATTCCTTTGAACGACACGGAGATCGCCGCGATCCAGCCCATACTGGACCGCGCCGGTTTACACTAGCGGGTCCTAGACAGGGAGGCCGGCAGTGACAACGGGTGGGCTCAGCCGGGCACGTGGCGCGGCGGGGAATCAGTCCTTCATTCGCGACCAGATGAAGTCGTACATCCTGGAGCGCGGGCTGAAGGCGGGTGATCCGCTGCCCAACGAGCAGGAGCTGATGGCTCAGCTCGGTGTCGGGCGGCACCCGTTGCGCGAGGCGATGAAGGCACTGCAGGCGGTCGGGATCATCGAGATCCGGCACGGGTACGGGACGTACGTCGGCGAGGTGTCACTGCAGTCGCTGGAGGACGGGCTCGCGTTCCGGATGTCGCAGTCGATGGCCGGCGACCTCCGCGACGTCCAGAACGTGCTCGAGGTCCGCCAGGCGATCGAGGTCGGCTGGCCGACGACGTGGTCGCCCACTTCACCTGCTCATGGCTACGACACCCTCGAACCCGATCGTCGCCGGATGGAAGCCCAGGCCTCCGCGGGCAAGTACTTCCCCGACGAGGACTGGGCCTTCCATCAGGCGCTGTACGAGCCGCTGGGCAACGCACTGGTCATCGACCTGCTGTCGGTCTTCTGGCGGACGTTCGCCCAGGTCGACGCCCGCCTGCCGGGTGCCCGCTACACCCCCGCCGACGCCGCCGCCTGGCACCGAGACCTCCTCAACACCCTCCAAACCGCCGACCCCGAAGCCTTCGCCCGCTCCATGAAGAAACACTTCAACGGCATCCACACCCGGCTAGGCGAATAGGTTCGCGTGCAGCTCGACAGGACGTATACGTCCACTGAAGCGGCAATGGCCGATCAGTTGAGCCTGCGTCACACCGTCGGGCCCGGACACGTCCTGTCGAGCCGTCCCCTGTGGATAAGCCAAGCCACGAGTCGACCGACTTCGGGCACCATCCTTGGATGGAATCGGTCGGCGAGGTCCTGGCGCGGCAAGGGTGGGTGGGCGACCCGCTCCGAGCTGGTCGGCGCGACGTCCCGCCGCGCCGTCGGGGCCGCGGTCGAGCGAGGTGACGTGCAGCGGATCGCTCTCGGCATCTACGCGCTGCCGGGTCTCCCGGTCGGCACGGTGGCCATGCTCGCCTACGACGGAGTCCTCTCGCATGTGAGTGCTGCGGCAGGAACTGGGAGCTTCCGCTACTGCTGACACCGGAGAAGCCGCACGTCACCGATCCCGCCCAAGCGCCGCCCGCGTCCGGGACCACCAGCTGTTCTGCATTGGGCCGACACCACTTCCGGACGAGCGCCGGAACCGGACCACCTCGTTGCTTCGGACCGTCGTCGACTGTTCCCGCATCCTCCCGTTCGCCGAGGCCCTCGCCGTCGCGGACGCAGCCCTCGCCACTGGTCGGCTCAGCTCAGGACGAACTCCTTGCCGCCACCGCCGCGATGCGTGGTCCCGGCTGCCCGAACGCCCGCCGAGTGGCCGCAGTCGCGACCCGCCACTCCGGCAGCTTCCTCGAGTCCATGCTCCGGGCTCTTCTGATCAGCGAGGGCATCGACGGCTTCGAACCGCAGGTCCTGGTGACCCATGGCTGGTTTCGGGCTCGGGTTGATCTGGGGCACGGCGAGCCCGGTTGGCGCTCGAGGCAGACGGATTCGAGTTCCACGGGTCCCGGCGGGACTTCGCCGCCGACTGTCAGCCGGTACGACGAGCTGGTTGCAGCGGGTTGGCTCGTGCTCCGGTTCACCTACGAGCAGGTGATCGGCGACCCGGCCTGGGTCGTGGCGACCGTCCGTGCCGCGTTGGCGTCGCGTCTCGCCGGCTGACGACGTGCAACTCGACAGGAGATGTCCTCTGAAGCGTCGACTCATGCCGCAGTCGCCGAGCGTGGCGACGCACCTGCCGAGCCCGACACCTCCTGTCGACTGCACACCAGCTCAGGCGAAGAGGTTCTCCGCGTCGACGATGGTGTAGGCGTAGCCCTGTTCGGCCAGGAAGCGTTGGCGGTGGGCGGCGAACTCGGCGTCGACCGTGTCGCGGGCGACGATGGAGTAGAAGCGGGCGGTGCGGCCGTCGCCCTTGGGGCGGAGGACGCGGCCGAGGCGCTGGGCCTCTTCCTGGCGGGAGCCGAAGGTGCCGGAGACCTGGATGGCGACGGACGCCTCGGGCAGGTCGATGGAGAAGTTGGCGACCTTGCTGACCACCAGCCGGGTGATCTCGCCCTTGCGGAACGCCTCGAACAGACGCTGCCGTTCGCGGACCGTGGTCTCGCCCTTGATCACCGGGCACTCCAGCCGTTCACCGAGCTCGTCCAGCTGATCGATGTACTGACCGATCACCAGCAGCGGCTCATCCGCGTGATGCTCGGCGATCTGCCGTACCAACCGGGACTTGGCCGGCGTCGACGCGGCCAGCCGGTAGCGGTCCTCGGGCTCGGCGGTCGCGTACACGAACCGCTCGGTCTGCTCCAGGTCGACCCGCACCTCGACACAGTCGGCCGGCGCGATCCAGCCCTGCGCCTCGATGTCCTTCCACGGCGCGTCGTACCGCTTCGGGCCGATCAGCGAGAACACGTCACCCTCGCGACCGTCCTCCCGGACCAGTGTCGCGGTCAGGCCGATCCGCCGGCGGGTCTGCAGGTCCGCGGTCATCCGGAAGATCGGCGCCGGCAGCAGGTGCACCTCGTCGTACACGATCAGGCCCCAGTCGCGCGCGTCGAACAGCTCCAGGTGCGAGTAGACGCCCTTCCGGCGCGTGGTCATCACCTGGTACGTCGCGATCGTCACCGGCCTGATCTCCTTGCGGGCACCGGAGTACTCGCCGATCTCCTCCTCGGTCAGGCTGGTGCGGCGCATCAGTTCGTCCTTCCACTGCCGCGCGGACACCGTGTTCGTCACCAGGATCAGCGTGGTCGCGGACGCTTGCGCCATCGCGGCCGCGCCGACGATCGTCTTGCCGGCCCCACAGGGCAGTACGACGACACCGGAGCCGCCGTGCCAGAACGAGTCCACCGCCTGCTGCTGGTACGGGCGGATGTCCCAACCGTCCCGGACGAGCTCGATCTTGTGCGTCTCGCCGTCGACGTACCCAGCCAGGTCCTCCGCGGGCCAGCCGATCTTCAGCAGAGTCTGCTTGAGGTGACCACGCTCCGACGGATGCACCAGCACGGTGTCGTCGTCGATCCGCGCCCCGAGCATCGGCTTGACCTTGGCGCTCCGCAGTACCTCCTCCAGCACCGGCCGGTCGGTCGTCACCAGCACCAGCCCATGCTGCGGATGCTTCTCCAACCGCAGCCGTCCGTACCGGTCGAGCGTCTCGGCGATGTCGACCAGGAGCGAGTGCGGCACCGGGTAGCGGCTGTACCGCAGCAGTACGTCGATCACCTGCTCGGCGTCATGACCGGCCGCCCGGGCGTTCCACAGCCCGAGCGGAGTCAGCCGGTAGGTGTGCACGTGCTCCGGCGCCCGCTCGAGCTCGGCAAACGGCGCGATCGCCTTCCGGCAGTCGGTCGCATCCGGATGTGCAGTCTCCAGCAACAGAGTCTTGTCCGACTGCACGATCAGTGGTCCGTCAGTCACTACCGCTCCCTATCGTCGCCCCGACCTTCCATTGTGCCTCAGGGGTCAATCGACCGGTCCTGGCAGTGGAAATGCGGTGCAGCGCGTAGGTACGGGGCTGGTCGGTGGCGTCGTCGTAGGCGGTGAGCCAGCCGTCGGCGACCCGGACCGGTTCGACGATGCGTTCGGAGGCGGTGCCGTTGTGGTCGACGTACGAGATCCAGGTGCGGGTGTGGGACTCGGCGGCGTTGGTCAGGACGGCGATGGTCTCGGCCGGGGCAGTGGGCTCGACCAGACCCTCGTCGGCCGGGCGTTCGGCGGCGATGCGGTCGCCGGCGCGGACCTTCTCGATCACAGCCTTCACCTGGTCGTCGGTGAGCTCGACCGGACTGTCCACGAAGTCCCGGCTGGTACGACGCCGCGGAGCCTCTCCACGTCGTCTCGCCGCACCGGTCACGTGGACCACGCCGTCGAACGTCTCCGCCAGCGGTGCCAGACCCGCCTCACGCAGCCGACTCAGCACCATGTCCGGCGGCGACGGCGACACCACCACGGTCGGTGCCAGCCGACGGAAACGAATGCCCGGCAGGTTCGAGTTCACCAGTTGCGTGAGCACGTCCTCGTCATCACAGCGCAGGTACGTCGACGCCGTACCAATCCGCAGTACGCCGTGCCGCCGCGCCACGTCATCGATCAGGTAGGTCAGTGGCTGAGGTACCGGTGTCCGCGAATGCTCGGCCAGCCACTTGTGCAACTGATCCGCGGTCCGTCCGAGGTCGAAGGCACGGCGTACTGAGCCCTCGCTGAAGCGATAGACCGCCGCACCACCGTGCGACTCGACATCGGCCATGGCGGACAGCTCGTCCTGCACAGTACGCACGAGCGGACCGGGGGCTACCGCAGTCAGGTCAGCTTGGAACAGCACCTCAGACACAGGCTCTGGTACCAGTGGGCTGATCGCCTCGGCGAGGTCGTCCACCGTCGGCTCCGGCTGCAGCAGGGGCCGCGCGTGCTCAGCCACGCGCCGAGACCGGTCAGACCGAGCAGCGCGGCCTCCGTGATGCTCCACTCGACCAGGTCGTCGCGGAACTGCCCGCCACGTCGCGGCCGGTGCCACGCCACCCAGGTCACCACAGACTCCGTGGCCGGCGCCGTACCCGTACTCGGCCTCGGCCAACGCCTGCAACGTCAGCACCCGAACCTCTGGGGCCAGCAACCGCTCCAGGTCCGGGTGCCAGCGCGTTGATCAGCCGCTCACGTGCAGCAGCCGTAGCGCCGCCACTGTCGCGTCTGCCGATCAGTCCGATCGCCCTCAGCCCGCCGAACCACGCCAACACCAGCTGAGCCCACCGGTGCGACGAGGTCCAGCTCCAGCCAGTCGTCATAGACGCTGGTCGGCAGCCACATCTCACTAGTGCCGACTTCCACGGCCGCAACGAGTCCAGCGGCGTACGCGATCTCCAGCACCGCTGCGGTCGCGTGTTCCTCCGCACCGATCTTGCCGGCCAGACTGCGGAGCTCACGCACGCCAATGCCACCTGTGCGCAGCACTGGCGGCGGTTCGGACGCAAGCTGCTCCAGAGCACGATCGACGAGCCGTACCAGGTCAAGCGCCGCTCCGGCCGCGGCCCGGTCGGCAATCGTCGCCGAAACCTTCTTCCCGTCCAGCGGCGGCGGCAGCGGCCTGGTCGACGCCAGCACCCGCCCACCGCGCAGATGCAGGCCGATCTGCCGCGGCAACACGACAGTGTTCGGATCCTTCGGTACGACGAGACCACGCGCGAGCAACCGCTCCACCGGCGTCCGGGCAGAGGCGATCGTCACCGGACGCTCGGCCTTCTCCACCGAACCGGTCGGCGGACCCCAGGTCAGCTTGTCGAGCACCTGACGTGCATCAGGACCGGCGTCCTCGATCAGCTTGTCCAGATCGCCGAAATGCCTGGTCGTGACGGGACCGAGCCCTGCCGGTGTCGGTCCGAGCAGCTCATGGACCGCACGGATCGGCCGCAGGTCGTCCTCCGAACCCCACACGAGGGCCAGATCCACCAGCTCCGCGACTCGGGGCCGGACCACGTCGACAGGTTGATCCACACCGGCCGCCAACGCGGCCAGCGCCACCGGCTCGGGCAGTGCCGACAGCGACTCGAGCAGATCCACCGCGAACTCGTCCAGCCGGTTGATCGCCCGCGCCGCCGACGCGTTGGTCGTCGCCCGCGCCGCGAGCTGCCCGGTATCCGCCGGGATCGGCATCGCCAGGTCGGGCCGCTTCTGGAGCAAGTGGCCGAGAGCGGCGTCGTCCCAGGTACGCAGCGCCTCAGCGAGGGTACGTGGGCGGTTCCGCTCGGTTGTGCTCATCCCTCCAACGGTACGGCCCCATGCCTAGAGACCACTAACCGTTCCCCCAGATCGCCCAGGATCCGTGCGATCGTCTCCGCCAAGGTGCTCTCCACCCCGATCACCACCTCGTCGACCCCAGCCAGTACGTCGTGGGCCTGGTACCAGCTCCGCATGACGTCGACGCTCACCTGGGTCGCCAGCTCACGGGTGGCATGCCGTACGACGGTCTCCTCGAACGGCAGGTCGAAGTAGTAGTGCCGGGTCAGCCCCTGATGGTCCGCGGTCAGCTTGCGCAACATGTCGCCGTACCGGCCGGCGTCCATGATGCCCTCGAGGATCACGTCGTACCCGTGGTCGAGGGCGTAGCGGACGTTCGCGTCGATCAGGCCGATGTTGACCGCGTCCGGGAGGTCCTTCTCCCAGAGGAGGATGCGGCGGATCTGGTCCTGCTCGACCCAGGCTGTACCGCGGCCGAGGCGCTCCCGCAGAACTCGAGCTGTTGTGGACTTGCCGGAGCCTGAGTTGCCCCGGAGTACGACGAGACGGGAGGTGGGGCTACCCGTCACTCGGCCGCCCCGGCGGTGCCGATGCGGTGGAAGCCGACGCGTTCGTAGACGGCCGCGACCTCCTTGGTCTCCGCCGAGAGCAGGATGAGGTCGACGCCGTTCGCGAAGGCGTGCTCGGCCAGCGTGGACGTGACGGCTGCGGCCAGGCCTCGGCGCCGCATGGACGGCAGCGTCCCGACGCCGACGATCTCAGTGGTGGATCCGACCGGCTGGTGTTGCCCGCTGGCGACCATGCCGTCCGCGGTGAACGCACCCGCACCCACAGTCACGCCCCTGACCACCCGGTCCAGCTGTGCAGCGATCAGGTTGTCCGCCACCTCGGCCGCCTTGGCGTCGCGCTCCGCCGCTCCGGCCGCGCCGACCGCCGTACCGGGGTCGCTGAAGGCGAGATCCGCGACCGCCCGGGCCTGCCGCAGTACGGCGTCCTCGGCGGGCAGGATCTCGCAGCGCGCATCCGCCGTCACCGGGCGGAACTCGGCCCGCTCGAGCACGAGCAGCGGGTGCTCGACCACGCTCAGACCGGCCGCGGCCGCCGCCGGTCCCAGCGACGGGCAGGTCTCGATGACCCACTCGAAGCTCACCGGGATCCCGAGCTCGGCACACCGGGCCCGCAGTACGTCGATGTCGGCCGGCGCGATGGTCGCGCCCGCGCCTGGCACCGGACGGGCGTAGTACGGCCAGACCGTCGTACTGCGGAAGAGCGTGAACGGCCCGACCTGCTCGGCAACCGAGCCGGACAGCGGGACCGCGTGGAGGTAGTCGTCGACTCTGCTGATCATCGCGTCGCAGTGAATCACCCCGCCGGGGTCCGCGCCAGGGAATATGTCGAAGTTCGTGAACCGGGTCCGACGTTCCGAGCGTTCAACCAAACATGGAGGACGCAATGGAGAAAGTGACGTCGGCGGACGGTACGACGATCGCCTACGAGCGGCTGGGGAGCGGACCTCGGGTGATCCTGGTCGGTGGTGCCCTGTGCGACCGGAACGCGCTCATGCCACTGGCGACCGAACTGGCCCGCGACTTCGACGTGGTGACGTACGACCGGCGCGGCCGCGGTGACTCCGGCGACAGTCCGACGTACGCCGTGCAGCGCGAGGTGGACGACATCGCGGCGCTGGTGACTGCAGTCGGTGGTACGGCGGCGGTCTACGGCCACTCGTCGGGCGCCGGACTGGCGGCGATCGCGGCGAGCACGGGCTTGCCGTTCACGAAGGTCGTGCTGCACGAGCCGCCGTACGGGCCGGACGATGTCGACTCGGAGGAGGACGGCAGGCAGGTGCTCGACCTGCTGCGCGAGGACCAGCGGCAGGAGGCCGTCGAGTTGTTCCTGATGATGGCGGGCATGCCGAAGCAGTCGGCCATCGAGACCGCCGCGGCTCCGGGCGTGGCCGACCTCGCCCCGACGCTGGCCTACGACTTCGCCGTCATGGACCACGGCGCACCCGGCGGGCGGACCCCGGGCGACTTGCTCGCCAAGATCACGCAGCCGACGCTGGTCGTCGCCGGGACCGCGTCACCGCCGTTCATGGTCGACGCGGCGCACCGGATCGTGGAAATGCTGCCCACGGCCCGGTACGCCGAACTGGCCGACCAGGATCACGTCGTACCGCCGGAGCTGCTCGCTCCGGTCCTGACTGAGTTCTTGTAGGGCGGGTCTCATGGTCCCCCGCCTACTGCGCGGCACTCGGCACGGCACCTCGCCGCATCAGACACGCCCTAGTCGGCGATGATCTCGATCGAGACCTTGTTCGGGTAGAACGCGACGTGCTCGCGGATGTCCGCGACCGCGTCGTACGGCTGCTCGTAGGTCCACACCGCGTTCACCCCGTCCGCCCCGGCGGGGAGGACGCTGTAGTACGACGCGTCGCCCTTGTACGGGCAGTACGTCTCGTTGTCGGTGCGCTCGAGCAGCGTGAAGTCGACGTCCTTGCGTGGGATGTACTGCGCCGCCGGGTAGTTCGCCTCCTGCAGCGACAGCGCGTCGCGGGTGTCCGCGATCACTTGGTCGCCGACCTTGACCACCACGCGGTCCGGGTTCTTCCCGACCGTGATCGGGTGGTCCGGGCCAGGAATCTTCACGGTCTTGTCCGCCATTGCCGTCAGCTCTCTCTCGAGGTGTCGTTCAACCTTTTAGCAACCGGCGGCAGTCCAGCGGCATTCCCGCAGCGGTCACTCCGGTGAAAGCTCTTCGAGCTCGACCACCAAGCAGGGGCCGCCGTCGAAGACGCCGCCGTCGATGCCCAGGGCCAGCCCGTCGGCGTACAGGAGCGGACCGGTGAGGAACTCAGGGTCGATGCCGAGTTGGTCGGCGACGATGCTGTGACCGTGCACGATCCGGTGGCCGCCGAGGTGGTGCAGCAGGATCCGGGCCACCTCCGGCCCGGTCGGGCCGCGGAACGCGTACCGCGACGTCATCCGGCGCCAGATCTCCCACCACACCTCGATGTCGTCGGAATGCAGCTCGGCCCGGGCCGCCGCGTTGATCCCGTCGATGCTGTCGCCCCACTCGACGTACTCCGCGGTGTCGGAGTGCATCAGCAGCTGCCCCGCGTCCAGCCCGAGCATCGGCCGGTCGAGCAGCCAGGCGACCTCGTCGTCGGTGAGCAGCTCCTGGTCGCGGTCCTGGCCGCCGTTCAGTGCCCAGGATCGCTCGAAGCTGCGCGCACTGATGCCGTCGTGGGGGACGAAGGTGTCGCCGAACTTCCGCATCCCGAGCGCGAGGATCTCGTGGTTGCCGAGCAGCACCCGGATCGCTCCGTCCGGCGCCTGATCGATCAGCTCGCGGACAGCGCGCAGTACGCCGACCCCGTCCGGACCGCGGTCGAAGAAGTCGCCGAGGAACCACAGCCGTGCGTCCTGGTCCGACCAGTTGCCCTCGGCATCGGTCAGTCCGGCCTCGTGCAGCGAGGCCTTGAGTTTCTCCGGGTGGCCGTGGATGTCGCTCACGGCGTACACCCGGGTCACGTCATCCCCGCACGGTCAGAACAATCAGTACGACGTTGAGCGCCGTGACGGCGGTGGCTACCAGGCATGCCGCGAGAGTAGTCGCCCGGCGGTTGACAAGGCTGCCCATGACGCGCCGGGACGCGGTCAATCGGACCAGCGGCCAGAGCGCGCACGGGATGCCGAAGCTCAGCACCACCTGGGAGATGATCAGTGCGCGGGTCGGGTCGATGCCGATCGCAAGGATGACCAGGGCCGGAATCAGCGTGACCAGGCGGCGGACGGCCAGCGGGATGTGCCGGTGCCAGAACCCCTCCAGGATGACGGAACCGGCGTACGTCCCGACCGAGGAGGAGGCGAACCCGCTGGCCAGCAGGGCGAGCGCGAACAACAAGGCCGGGAGCTGCCCGAGCCGCACGCCGATCGCGGCGTGGGCGGCGTCGAGCGAGTCGGCGCCGGTGCCGCTCAGCGCGGCCGCGGCGACGACGACCATCGCCAGGTTGACCGCGCCGGCCAGGGCCATCGCGATGGACACGTCCACGCGGGTGGCCCGGAGCACGCGGGACTTCCCGCTCTCGGAGCGGATGCTCTTCCAGTGCCGGTCGGTGACGAGGGCGCCGTGCAGCCAGATCGCGTGCGGCATCACGGTCGCGCCGAGCATGCCGGCCGCCAGCACCAGCGACTCGGCCCCGTCCAGCCGCGGCACCAGGCCGCCGATCACGCCGGCCGCGGACGGCTCCGCCTTCACCGTCGACACCACGAACCCGACCAGGACGACCGCGAGCAGCCCGATGATCGCCGCCTCGAACGGTCGCTGCCCACGTTTCGACTGATAGATCAGTAACGCGAACGACACGGCACCAGTGATCACACCGCCGAGCAGCAGCGGGATCCCGAACAGCAGGTTCAGCGCGATCGCACCACCGACCACCTCGGCCAGGTCGGTCGCGACCGCCACCAGCTCCGCCTGCGCCCACAGCCCGGTCGACGTGGACCGCTTGAAATGGTCACGGCACAGCTGCGGCAGCGTGCGCCCGGTCGCGATACTCGCCTTGGCCGCCAGATACTGCACCAGGACGGCCATCAGGTTCGCCCCGACGACCACCCAGCAGAGCAGATACCCGTACGTCGCCCCCGCCGCGATGTTGGTCGCGAAGTTCCCAGGGTCCACATACGCCACGGCCGCGACGAACGCCGGCCCGAGCAACAAGAGCCCGGACCGGTTGAGTTGCCGCCGCAACGGCGCCGGTGCGTACATGGAAGCAGTCTCCCTGACACAACCGACAACGCAACCCTTGTTGTGGTATTGAGACAGGCGTTACGCCCAGGAAAAGTGCACCTCGAGGGAGACCGCGATGCTCGAGTCGCCCGGGGTGATGTTGATGGCGGGGCCGAGAGACGCATTCCTGGCATGCAGCTCTTCGCGGATCGGGAAGGCGCCGTAGGTCTCGGAGATGGAGCTGACCGATCCCAGTGAGTAGCCGGCCAGCGCGGCGAGTTCTTCGGCCTTCTCACGGGCCTGGCGGAAGGCGAGTTCGCGGGCGCGGGTCAGCAGCTCGGTCTTGTCCTCGACGTCGAACTGCAACCCGTGCAGCCCCAGGTCGTTGCCTGCGACATCCACTGCCGCGTTGAGCAGACGGCCGAACCCGGTCAGGTCGTTGGTCTCGACCGTGATCGTGTGGGACGCGCGGTAGACGGTGGGCGCTGCCGGCTCCTTGTAGTCCGGGAAGACGTTCACCGCACTCGTGCCGAGCTGTGACGCTTCGACGCCCTGTCCGCGCAGCGCGGCAATCACCGCGTCCGTGCGTTGGCCGACCCGTGCGACCGCGGTCGCCACGTCCGGTGCGACATTCTCGACGCTGAACGACACCCGCAGTACGTCAGGCGCCGCGCTGACCTGTCCCGACCCGACAACCCGCACCCCAGGTTCCATAGCGGTCAGTCTGACACGTGAGCGAGCGCAGCGAGTTCACAATCCAGCGCTTCCCCCGGGCAACGAGGTCTGATCATCTGGTGTCGGCCTCCCTGTCATCCAGGGACCGCACACTGCACCATCGACCTCACGCCCAAGGAGATAGTGATGCGCAGCCGACTTATCATCACCACAGCTCTTGCCGGTGTTCTGCTCACCGGGCTGACCACTGCGGACGCCAGCGGGAAGGACTCCGGTGTCGCTCGTGCGTTCCAGGCGACGGACCGCAGTACGGCGTGGTCCCTGGTGGAGCGGATCCCGTTGCGATTCCCGACGTACCATCCGCAGGGGTTCGCGCTGGTCGGGGACCTGATCTACCTGACCAGCGTGGAGGTGCTCGAGGCTCCGGTGAAGTACCCGGTGCCGGTGGACGGGTACGACCGCACGCCGGGCAAGGGGATCGGGCATCTGTTCGTGCTCGACCGGCAGGGGAATCTGAAGAAGGACATCCGGCTCGGCGAGGGTACGGCGTACCACCCGGGCGGGATCGACTACGACGGGCAGAACGTGTGGGTCCCGGCCGCGGAGTACCGGCCGAACTCGCGGGCGATCGTGTATACCGTCGACCCGCGGACGTATCGCGTGACTGAGCGCTTCCGGGTGAAGGACCACGTCGGGGGAGTAGTCCGCGACCGCACCACCGGTCAGGTCCACGGAGTCAGCTGGGGCTCCCGCACGCTCTACAACTGGACCCCCACCGGCCGCCAACTCGAGTCCGCCGCCAACGAGTCCCACCTGCTCGACTACCAGGACTGCGACTACGTCTCCCGCGGCAAACAACTCTGCGGCGGCGTCACCACCCTCCCCGGCCCCAACAACACCTCGTACGACCTGGGCGGCCTGGCTCTCCTCGACCTCAAATCCAACCGCATCCTCCACGAGATCCCCTTCCCCGCGTTCTCCCCCACCACCAACCACAACGCCACCCGCAACCCCGTAGCGCTGGAAACCACCCCCACCAAACTCCGCCTCTTCACCGCCCCGGACGACGGCGAAGACCCCCAAGGCACCGAGATCCAGGTGTACGAAGCCCCGCTCAGCTAGGTGTGACGGCCTGCGCGGTCTCCAGCAGCCGAGCGGCCCACTCGATGCTCTTCGCGGCTTCCGCGGCCGACACCGAGCCTGTCTGGTACTGCGACTTCGACTTCGACTTGAGCTTGAGCAGCCGGGCCAGCGTCGTACTGCTGTCCCGGCCTGCTCGTCCCGCTCCCTTCAGTTCCGCACAGTTCCGCGACGGCCTCAGCATGGTTGTCGGACTTCCGGGTGCGACCGGTCAGCGCGAGACAGATTGCGTCTTTGGAGTTGATGCCAGAGGTGACGGCGTTGGACGCGGCGGCGTTGAAGAGTTGGAGGTCGTTGGTCAGTTCGGCGGCCTCGAGGAACTCGCGAGCCTTTGCCAGGTGCGCTCGGGCTTCATCGAGTGCGGTCACTACCCAGCCTTTCGGTTGAGGGTTTGCTGGGGAGAGGTGCCGGCGATGGGGACCGCGTCGCGGCGGAGTTCGGTGACGAGACGCTCGCCGTGGCGGATGAGCTCGCGAACCTCCTGGGCGCTGTACTCGACGACTTCACACGAGTTGCCGGACCAGAGGCTCGCGTGTGCTGTCAGCGATTCGATCTGCTCGAGCCAGCGGGGATCTGATTCCTCGACGTCATCCGGCCGAACGATCAGCAGGTCGAGGTCGCTGTCGGCGCCGCCCTCTCCGCGCGCGGTCGAGCCGAAGAGCCAGACCGCCTTCGCAGGTACGTCCCACGACTCGGCTTCTGCTTCGATGCGCTCGAGCAGAAGCTCCCGGAGCCGCGCGAGCTGATCGATCGCCTGATAGGCCACGTGATCCCGGTTGAGGGTGTAGAGCCGAGCACGTCCGGCCGGTTCCGCGATCACCACACCGTTGCCGACCAGATCATCCAGAACCTTCTGCACGCCGCTCGGACTGGCAGGCGCTCGCAGGAGTCCGGCAACCGCACGTCCGGTCAACGGCCGGTCCGTCCGCGCGAGCACGCCGAGAACCCGGCCGTGCAGTCCGGGGACCACACTCGACACCGGCTCTGGGAACAGCACGGCAACCACCTCCGATTGCCCACTATATCAGCCATATGCCCACTTTCCAGAACATAGTCAGCTGGCGCGGCGGATGATGCGGGCGGGGATGTTGTGGAGGTGGCAGAGGGACAGCAACGCGGTGCCGTCGATCAGTTGGAGGGGTTTGCCGGTCGCGAATTGGTAGCTGGTGGGGCCGAAGCCGCTGGTGGTGATGAGGATGCCCTTGGTGGCGCCTGCGTCGATGACGGTGCCGAAGAGGTCGCGGACGGCGGACGGGGGGACGGTGCGGGTCCAGAGCTTGGCCTGGACGACGAACTTGCCGCCGGTGATGGGCCGTGGGTCGTAAGCGACACAGTCGATCCCGCCGTCGTTGGCGCTAGCGGAACAGCCGCGTCTCCAGGCCCATCCGGGTGAGCAGGTTCTGGACGAGGTGCTCGAACGACTCCGGGCTCAGCTCCAGGAGATTGGGCCGGCTGTCGATCTCGCTCAGGATGTCGACCGGCTCGATCGTGCGCGGATCCGCCAGGTCGAACTCCAGCACTGGCTCCACCGGCTGCAACTCCTCCGGATGCCGCGACACCTCGGCGGAGAAGTAGTGCCGCACACACGCGACCGGGTCCAGTTGATCGAGGACCAGCGCCTTGAACTGGTCCCGTGTCGCTCGCAGCGTGATCAGGCACGGTCGAACCGTCTGCCCGGTCGGCAGGTCGACGGACTCGACCATCCCGTTGAACACGACCGTCTCCACCACGCCGTACCGGTCGTTCCCGAACACCAGATGCAGCGCTCGCAACGCCAACTGTGCAACGAGTTGCTGGTAGATCCGCCGCAGTTCCTGAGTCGGTCGCGGCACTCCCACGACTGCGTCCCGCTCACGGTCGTACCGGTACGACGCCTCAGCCGGTACGACGCCGACATCCGGCAGATCCCATTCGACCGCCAGCAGCGTTGACTCGGGCACATACCCGACCCGTCGCCGGCGGGGGAAGTCGAACGGCTCCGCCACCTTGTCCAGCGCCTTCTGGAAGTACCGGCTGACAGCCACCCGGTCCCGGTTCTCCACCGCCCGTTGGTACTCGTCGATCCGGGCGTGCTGCGCCGCCGTCGCCTGGTCGAGCCGGCGCTGTTGCTCGATCTGCTCCCGCACCGCGCGCGCGACCCGCTCGCGTCGCGTCTCCTCGCTCGCCTGGTGCCGGACGATCGCCTCGGCGAACCGGTCCTCGGCCGCCGCGAGCCGGCTGGCGAACCGCCGCTCGGCGCCCCACCAGCGGAACCGTCCCGGCGGGTGAGGCACGAACGCATCCCAGACCGGACCGGGATGCGGCTCGAGATCGGCGGGTGAGACGGCCGGCGGTGCCCGCCGGGGCACGCGTTTCAGCGTCTGCAGGTCGGTGCCCTGGGCATCTGTTGCGAGCGCGTCGGCCAGGATGCTGCCCAGGGCCCGGACACGGTCCTCCACCGCAGCGGTACGTTGTGCCGCCTCGGCGGTACGCCCGGGCGGACGGTCGCTGCGGGCGTGACCTTCAACGGTTCGGCCCAATTGCCTCACACCTCTCGCCCCCAGCGTAACCGCTCAGCCACGCTCAGCGACCGAAATTACGCAGAGTTGGCCGCTAAATTGCCCGCCGTCCACACCCCGTTCGCCCGCACCCGAACATGTGCTCCAATATTACTCGCGGTGAGCGACAGTCGGCCAGGGGTTGTCGCACTGTTACGAGGGCGTGACGATTGATCGCATGAGCAGCCTGCCTTCGTACGCATCAGGGGTGTCCGACGTTCCGTTGCTGGGCGAGACGATCGGGGCCGACCTGAGACAGACGATCCGGGAGTACGGCGATCGGGACGCCCTGGTGGAGGTCCAGACCGGACGACGCTGGACGTACGACGAGTTCGGCGCCGAGGTGGATCTTGTTGCCCGAGGCCTCCTCGCGCGCGGGATCGCGAAGGGCGACCGGGTCGGCATCTGGGCCCCGAACCGCGCCGAGTGGACGATCACCCAGTACGCGACCGCGATGATCGGCGCGATCCTGGTCAACATCAACCCGGCCTACCGGACCCACGAACTTTCCTATGCACTGAACCAGTCCGGTGTCCGGCTGCTGATCTCGGCGACCGAGTTCAAGACCAGCGACTATCGGGCGATGGTCGACGAGGTGCGGCCGAACTGTCCGGCGCTCGAGGAGACGGTCTACCTCGGCACCGGGGATTGGGACGAGCTCAGGGACGCCGCCGGCCGCATCACCGAGGACGAGCTGCACGAACGCGAAGCGGAGCTGGCCTTCGACGATCCGATCAACATCCAGTACACCAGCGGCACCACGGGCTTCCCCAAGGGCGCGACCCTCAGCCACCACAACATCCTGAACAACGGCTTCTTCGTCACCGAGACGATCGCGTTCACCGCCGACGACCGGCTCTGCATCCCGGTGCCCTTCTACCACTGCTTCGGCATGGTGATGGGGAACCTCGGCTGCACCACCCATGGCGCCTGCATGGTGATCCCCAGCGAGGCGTTCGATCCGGCTGCGACGCTGCAGGCCGTGCAGGACGAGCGGTGCACCGCGTTGTACGGCGTACCGACGATGTTCATCGCCGAACTCGGGCTGCCGGACTTCGCCGACTACGACCTCACCAGTCTGCGGACCGGCGTGATGGCGGGATCGCCGTGCCCGGTCGAGGTGATGAAGCGGTGCGTGGCGGACATGCACATGGCCGAGGTGGCGATCTGCTACGGCATGACCGAGACGTCGCCGGTGTCGACCCAGACGCGACGTGACGACGATCTCGACCGGCGTACGTCGACCGTCGGCCGGGTGATGCCGCACGTCGAGGTCAAGCTCGTCGACCCGGCGACCGGCCTCGTCGTACCACGAGGAGAGCCGGGCGAGCTGTGCACCCGTGGGTACTCCGTGATGCTCGGCTACTGGGACGACCCGGAGAAGACTGCGGAGGCGATCGACCAGGCCCGCTGGATGCACACCGGCGACCTGGCGACGATGCGCGAGGACGAGTACGTGAACATCGTCGGCCGGATCAAGGACATGGTCATCCGCGGCGGCGAGAACGTGTATCCCCGCGAGATCGAGGAGTTCCTGTACACGCATCCGTCGATCGCCGACGTCCAGGTGATCGGCGTACCCGACGAGAGGTACGGCGAGGAGCTCTGCGCCTGGATCAAGCTCAGGCCCGGCGCCGACCCCCTCGACGCGGACGCCGTCAGAGCCTTCGCCACCGGCAAACTGGCCCACTTCAAGATCCCCAGGTACGTCGTCCTCGTCGACGACTTCCCGATGACCGTCACCGGCAAGATCCGGAAGATCGAGATGCGCGAGAAGTCGGTGGAGTTGCTCGGCCTCGGCTGACGTCCTGGTTACACACGCGAAACCAGCGGGGCTGGTTTGGAAACCTGAGTTTGTTCCGGGGGCAATCGTGCGGCAATCGGGCGGTCCTTCACTGGATGTCATCCAGGACGGACCGAAACCCCGGGAGCCGGCATGCAACTCACGGACGGTGCGCATCTCCCCGTCGTCGTGGTCGGCGGTGGTCAGGCAGGGCTGGCGACGAGTTGGCACCTGACCGCGCAGGGCCTGGATCACCTCGTTCTCGAGGCGGATCGGGTCGGAAGTGAGTGGCGCAACCGCAGGTGGGATTCGTTCTGCCTGGTGACGCCCAACTGGCAGTGCCGGCTGCCTGGGTTCCCGTACGACGGCCACGACCCGGACGGATTCATGGTCCGCGACGAGATCGTCGGCTACCTGGAGAACTACAGCCGGTCGTACGACGTACCGATCGTCGAGGGTGTGCGGGCGACGCGACTCGACCAAGGGTTCCGCATCACCACCTCGCAGGGCGTCGTCACCGCCGACCAGGTGGTGGTTGCGACCGGTCCGTACCAGCGACCCCGGCTCCCGCGGATCGCCGAACGACTCGCGGTCCCTCAGCTGCATTCCTCGCAGTACAAGAATCCTGACCAGTTGCCGCCCGGTGAGATCGTCGTGGTCGGGACCGGTCAGTCCGGCTGCCAGATCGCCGAGGACCTGCACCTGGCCGGCCGCACGGTGCACCTGGCCACCGGCAGCGCCCCGCGGGTAGCGCGGTTCTACCGCGGGCTCGACGTGGTCGCCTGGCTGGACCGGATGGGCTACTACACCAAGGGAATCGACGAGTTCGACGACGCCGACGCGGTCCGGTTCCGGGTGAACCACTACGTCACCGGTCGCGACGGCGGACGCGACATCGACCTGCGGAAGTTCGCCCTGGAGGGCATGCGGCTCTACGGCCGTCTGCTCGACGCCGACCAGCACGAACTGCGTTTCGCCGCCGACCTCCGGCAGAACCTGGACCACGCCGACGCGGTCTCCGAGGGCATCAAGGACTCGATCGACGCCTACATCGCCGCGAAGGGGATCGAGGCACCCGAAGAGCCGCGCTATCGACCCGTCTGGGAGCCGTCCGAAACACCGGAATCCCTGTCCCTGCAGGGGATCAGTGCGGTGGTCTGGAGCACCGGGTTCCGTCGCGATGACGCCTGGATCCGGGTGCCGGTGTTCGACGGCCGCGGGTACCCGACGCATCGCCGAGGTGTGACGAGCGTGCCCGGCCTGTACTTCATCGGTCTGCCCTGGCAGCACACCTGGGGATCCGGGCGCTTCGGTGGCGTCGCGGACGACGCGCGGTACGTCGTCGAACGCATCACCGAACAGCGGGCGGGCGTGCACTGGATCGCCGGTCTGCCCCGGACGCAGCGGACGGTGGCTTGAGATGAGAGTCTGCGATGCACACCGCCATCTCGGCGTGCTACCCGCGTATCCGTTCTACGGCGGCCCTGCGGTCAACCCCGACATCACGGCCCGCGCGACGATCGACGAGCTGATCGCCGATCTGGACGCCGAGCGGACCGACCGGGCGCTGGTGATTCCCAACTACGGCGTCCCCGACGTCGCGGTCTCGTTCGCCCTGAACGACCTCGTGGTCGAGGCAGCGGCCCGGGACGACCGGATCCGCGCCGGCCTCTGGGTCTCCCCGCGACCCCAGGACGCCGAGCTCACCGCGAAGGCGCTCACGCTGGCCGCGGAGCCCGGCGTACGGGCGCTCAAGCTCAGCTTCCTGCTCGGCGGTCACCCCACCGACGACGCCATACGCCCGCAGCTCGACGAGATCTTCAAGGCAGCGCGGGACAACGGGCTCGTCGTTCATGTCCACACCTCGCCCGGTGCCGCGTCCGACATCGACCACATCGGTCACCTGGTCGAGACGTACGCCGATCAGGTACCGCTGCACCTGGTCCACTTCGGCGGCGGGATGAGCGGGCACATCAAGCTGATCGGCTCCCGGTTCTTCGACTGGATCGAGGCCGGCAAGCGGGTCTACACCGACCTGTCCTGGGCGATCGGCTTCGCCCCGGGCTGGCTGGCCGCCGAGATCGAACGCCGGGGCATCGGGCACGACCGGGTGCTGTTCGCCAGCGACCAGCCGTGGGGCGACCACGCCGGCGAGCTGGCCCGGATGCGTGCCGCGATGGGCGACGGCGAACTCGCCGACCAGGTTTTCCACCGCACCTTCTCTCACCTGTACGACTAACCCAAGGAGTAACGCCATGGCCGAGACCGCCGAACTGACCGACCTCGAGACCAAGAGCCTGGGGGAGATCCCGCACCCGTCGCTGCCGCAGGGCTCCAGCATCTACGGCGGCACCAAGGTGTTCCCGGACTACCAGGCCGAGGACGGCGAGACCTACTTCACCCTGGTGCACGGCATCGCGCACGAGTCGTCGGTGAGCTTCGTCGCGATCCTGCAGGCGACCCGGGCGCAGCGGAAGGGGTTCGAGTCCGCGATCTACTTCTACGGACCGGGTTCGCTGAACTGCCTGGCCACCCGCGGCTTCCCGACCACCGGCAACTCGGCCTTCCCGGGTGAGCACAACATCAACGAGTCGCTGAAGACGTTCATCGCCGAGGGCGGCAAGGTCTACTGCTGCCGGTTCGGCCTGTCGCTGCACGGCGCCCGCGAGGAGGACCTGATCGAGGGCGTCATCCCGACGCACCCGCTGGACGTCCAGGACGCGCTGATCCACTACGCCCGCAAGGGCGCCATCATCAACTCGACCTACATGTTCTGAGGGGTCTGGCCCATGAGCGTTGGCACCGAAGAAGCCTTGGCGGCCCGGGCCGAGATGGCCGTGTACGGCGTTCAGGTGGACGCCCCGGTCCGCCGCAGCAAGGGCGCCGGACCGAGCGACGACGGGCACCTGGTCGTCGACGGTGCCAACGCGACCCTCCCGATCGTTGCGGACAGCCCCTATCAGGTGAAGGACGGCACGGTCTTCCGCAACGGCCTGAGCCTGGGCCTGTCGGTCGAGCCGGTCCGCCGGCCGCGGTTCTACGACCTGACCACGGCCGACGGCATCCCGTACCGCCAGATCGCCTTGCTGCACGGCAAGGACGTCCTCGCGACGACCGTGGTCCAGACCTGCATCCGGTACGACGAATCGACCCGTTGCCGGTTCTGCTCGATCGAGGAGTCGCTGCGGGCCGGCGCGACCATCGCGGCCAAGACACCGGCGCAGCTGGCCGAGGTCGCCGAGGCGGCGGTCCGGCTGGACGGCGTCACGCAGATGGTGATGACCACGGGGACCACGACCGGCCGGGATCGGGGCGCGCGGAACCTGGTCCGGTCGGTGAAGGTGGTCCTGGCCGCCGTCCCCGGTCTGCCGATCCAGGTGCAGATCGAGCCACCCGGCGACCTCGCCGTACTGACGGATCTCCGCGACGCCGGGGCGACCTCGATCGGCATCCACGTCGAGTCGCTCGACGACGCCGTACGACGGAAGTGGATGCCGGGGAAGTCGACGGTGAGTCTGCGGGAGTACGAGGCGGCGTGGGACGAGGCCGTTCGCGTCTTCGGTCGCAACCGGGTGTCGACGTACCTGCTGATCGGTCTTGGGGAGGACCCGGACGAGCTGGTCGCCGGGGCAGGGCGGTTGATCGAACGTGGGGTGTACCCGTTCGTCGTACCGCTGCGGCCGATGCTCGGGACTCTCGCGCGAGCCGATGGGGTGATGGCACCGGATCCCGCGGTGGTCCGTGATGTCACGGCTCGCGTCGCCGCGTTGCTTGCGGAGGCCGAGATGCGTGGCGCGGACCAGGGCGCCGGGTGCGCTGCCTGTGGCGCATGCAGTCTGCTGTCGGCGGCCGGCGCATGAGTACGACGGTGGTGCAGACGGCCGGTGTGATGCGGGCGGCCGACGTACGCGCGTTGCTCGGTGATCCGCCGCCGGCCTTCCTGATCGAGGAAGCCGAAGGACCGGCCAGACAGGCCTACTACCGGCTGAGGCGCGAGGCGTTCGTCGAGCGGCAAGGCCTGTTCGCCCGCACCGATCTCGACGAGCGCGACGACGACCCGCGCACGATTGTGCTGGTCGCACGCGATCCCAGCGGCACGGTGATCGGCGGCGTCCGACTCGGCCCGGCGACGGCCGGCCCCGACATCGGCTGGTGGCAAGGCGGCCGCCTCGTCACAGCCCTTGCGTCCGAAGATCCGAGGGCTATGGGCCACACTTCTTCGGACGTTAGCGGAGGGGTGCGGGCGCGGCGGGTGGCTGGGGTGGGGGCGGCGCTGGTGCGGGCGGCTTGTGCTCGGGCTGAGGCGGCCGGTGCGTTGCGGTTCGATGCGACCGTGCAGTTGGGCACGCAGCGGTTCTTCCAGCGGCTCGGGTGGGAGACCGTGAAAGCGGTGACGGTGGCGAACACACCGCATGTGTTGATGCGGTGGCCGATCGGGCGGATCGCCCGGCTGGCGGCGGCGACCAAGAGCGAGCTCGGCCCTTTGCTGCAAGGGATCGGCCCGGCCGGGTTCGTGGGTGATGACGGCGCTCCGGTGCCCGGGAGTGATCTCGTGGCTGCTTGTGACGCGATCCTGCCGTCGATGGTCGAGCGGGATCCGGAGTGGGCCGGCTGGTGTTCGGTGCTGGTGAACGTCAATGATCTGGCCGCGATGGGCGCCGTACCGGTCGGACTTCTCGACGCGCTCGGCGCCCGGGACGCGGCGTTCGCGCAGCGGGTGCTGCTAGGCCTGAAGCGAGCAGCAGAGGCGTACGGCGTACCCGTGCTGGGCGGGCACACGCAATTCGGCGTACCGGCGGCGTTGAGTGTGACCGCACTCGGACGGACTGCGCATCCAGTGCCGGGTGGTGGTGGCCGACCGGGGCAGCAGGTGCGGCTGACCGCGGACATCGGTGGTGGTTGGCGTCCTGGCTATGCGGGACGCCAATGGGACTCGACCAGCCACCGGCAATCGGAGGAGCTGCGCGCAATGCTCGCCTCGGTGGGCGTAGCACGACCCGCGGCGGCCAAGGACGTGTCGATGGCGGGCATCGTCGGGACGCTGGGCATGCTGGCAGAGGCCAGTGGCTGCGGCGCGGTTCTTGACGTTGCCGACGTACCGAAGCCCGCCGCCGCGTCGGCAGGGGACTGGCTGACCTGCTTCCCCGGCTTCGCGATGCTCACCGCCGGTCCGCAGGAGCTGGAAGCCGGGCCGGCCGTGAGCGCCGTGTGCGGCGAACTGGTCACCGGGCAAGGCGTCGCCCTGCGCTGGCCGGACGGCGACGTCACCGAAGCGCTGACCGCCGGCGTGACCGGGATGGGAGCAGCATGACGCTCAGAATGGCGGCCGTGGCCGCGAACTTCGACCGCGATCTCGAGGGCGACTTCGCCCGCGTCGAGGGACTGATCGAGCAGGCCCGCGCCGCCGGCGTCAAGCTGCTCGCCCTCCCGGAAGGCGCCCTCGGCGGCTACCTGCTCAGCCTCGACGGTACGGCGGAACCACCGCCGGCCTTCGACCGTGGACGGCCCCGAGATCGCGCGCCTCGCGAAGCTGGCCGGCGACCTGGTCGTCACCGCCGGGTACGCCGAAGCCGACGGCGGACTGATCTACAACAGCGCGGTCTGCGTCACCGGCGACGGCGTACTCGGGCATCACCGCAAGGTCCATCAGCCGTTGCAGGAAGACGAGCACTACGCGGCCGGCGATCGGTTCGAGGCCTTCGACACGCCGGTCGGGCGGCTCGGCCTGATGATCTGCTACGACAAGGCGTTCCCGGAAGCGGCGCGAACGCTGGCGCTGGACGGCGCCCAGATCATCGTCTGCGTGTCGGCCTGGCCGGGAGCGCGAACGAGTCCGGATCCGGACCTGGCGAAGGATCGGTGGAAGCGGCGGTTCGACCTGTTCGACCGAGCCCGCGCCCTGGAGAACCAGGTGGTCTGGCTGTCGGCCAACCAGTCCGGCACGTTCGGCTCGCTGCGGTTCGTGGCGAGCGCCAAGGTGGTCGACCCGGGTGGTGAGATCCTCGCCGACACCGGGGTGACCGAAGGGATGGCGATCGCCGAACTCGACGTCGAGGAGGCGCTCGAGCTGGCCCGGCGGTCGATGGGACACCTGCGGGACCGGCGGCCGGAGACCTACGAGCTGGCGACGGTCTGACCGTGGTCCTCAGGATCGGCGCGGTGGCGGCGGGGTTCACCCGGGATCTGGAGTTCGACCTGTCCCGGGTGGAGGCGCTGATCCGGCACGGCCGCCGTGAGGAGGTGCAGCTGCTGGTGCTGCCGGACGCGGCGCTGGGCGGGTACCTGACCGAGCTGAGCAACCCGTCGCTGGACGATCTGCCACCGGCGCTCTCGCTCGACGATCCGCTGATCGCCAAGGTGATCGCGATGGCGGGCGAGATGGTGGTGTGCTTCGGCTTCTGCGAGGCGGACGGACCGCGCCGCTACAACACCGCATTGTGCGTCACCGGCGACGGCATCCTGGGCAAGCACCGCAAGGTGCACCAGCCGCCGGGCGAACGCGCGATCTATGCCGCCGGCAACGACTTCCGTGCGTTCGACACCCCGGTCGGGCGGCTCGGCATGATGATCGACTACGACAAGACGTTCCCGGAGGCGGCGCGGGCCCTCGCGGTCGACGGCGCGGACGTGATCGCCTGCCTGTCCGCGTGGCCGACCAGCATCACCAACCGCGCGCCGCGGATGAACGAGGACCGCCAGTCCCGGCTGTTCGACCTCTACGACCGGTCCCGCGCGGCCGAGAACCAGGTCGTGCTGGTCTCGTCCAACCTGACCGGCTCGATCGGCGGCCTGCGGTTCCTCGGCCAGTCCAAGGTGGTCGGCCCGGGCGGCGACATCGTCGCCCGCACCTGGTCGAAGGCGGGGATCGCGATCGCCGACGTCGACGTCCGCGCCGAGATCGACACGGCCCGCCGCGTCCTGCACCACCTCGACGAACGCCGCCCGGGAGTCTACTGATGCGGATCGCGCTGCTCAGCTACTCGACCAAACCGCGCGGCGGTGTCGTACACACGCTGTATCTGGCCGAAGCTCTCGCGGCGGCCGGTGCGGACGTGACCGTGTGGTCGCTGGCCCGTGGTGGCGACGAGGGCTTCTTTCGTCCGGTCGACCCACGGGTGCGGCTGTCCTTCGTGCCGTTCCCCGACCTACCCGGTGAGGACGTCGGCCCGCGCATTCTGCGATCGATCGCCGTACTGCGGGATGCCTTCGACGGCACGCAGTACGACGTCGTGCACGCACAGGACTGCATCAGTGCGAACGCGGTGGGTCGATGCATCCGGACCGTGCATCACATCGACCACTTCACCACCCCCGAGCTGGCCGCCTGTCACGAGCGCGCGATCGTCGAACCGTACGCGCACGTCTGCGTGTCCGACGTCCGTCGCCGACGAACTGCTGGCCGGATGGGGGCTTAAGGCAACAGTCATCCCGAACGGTGTGGACGCGGCCCGCTTCGCGACGGCAGCAGGTCCCCAGCCTGTCGCCACCGCGGCTCGGGAGAAGTGGCGCGCCCGGCTCGGACGCTACGTCCTTACGGTCGGCGGGATCGAACCGCGGAAGGGCTCGCTCGAACTGCTCGAGGCGTATTCATCAGTGGGCGCACACTGGTCTCCAGCTGGTGATCGCGGGCGGCGAGACCCTCTTCGACTACCGCGACTATCGGTCCGCCTGGGAGAAGCGCGCGGCCGACCTCGGCGTCGCGCCCGTCGTCCTTGGCCCGGTCGCCGACGCCGAGCTCCCGTCCCTGGTCGCAGCCGCCTCGGTCTTCGCATTCCCCTCGGTCAAGGAAGGCTTCGGCCTGGCCCCGCTGGAGGCGTTGGCGGCCGGAGTACCCCTGGTCGTCTCGGACCTCCCGGTCTTCCGGGAGATCTTCCGCGACGCCGCGTCGTACGCGGTCGGTCCGGCGGATCTCGCCCGGCAGCTGCTGGTGGCACCGCGAACCGATCGCTCCGCCGACGGCCGCGCACTTGCCGCGACCTACACCTGGCCGGCCGCCGCGGCCGCCCACCTGGAGTTCTATTCGCGAGTTCTGAAGACCAGCCAGCGGAGGGCGCAGTACATGTAGATGCCCTCGCAGGCGCCCGCGATCACGCGGCTGACGTGGTACTCGACGCCGAGAGCTCCCAGCCCGGCGCCGACCCCGAGGATCCAGACGAGGTAGTTGACCGCGACCACGGCAACGTAGCGCGTGACCTGCGGTCCGACCTCGGCGTGCGAGCGGAAGTTGAGGGTCCGGTTGAGGACGTAGCTCAGCCCGAACGCCGCGCAGTACGCGACTGTGATCGCCAGCCAGAGCGGCAGTCGCACCCCCGACCGCAGGACGGTCAGCAGCCCTAGGTCGACGCAGAACGTGAACCCGTTGATGAGCAGGAACCCGAGCAAGCTGGGCGGAACGACCCGGGACAGCCCCCACGGCAACCGTCGGACCACCGCAGCCATCGCCGTGGCGAACGACGCACCCCGTCGCTCGGCGGGGGTCAACGCCGTCGTCACGGGGCCAGTCTGCCAGCCCACCCAACGTCGGCCCCGGGAGGCCTGGTGGTCCTGCTAGCGAACCGCCGCCAGCGCGGCTGAGTCCTCGGCGCCGAGGTCGTCCTCGAGTTTCTCCGGGGAGTAGTCGAGGTCGATGCCGGCGACATCGGCGCCGACCGCCGACTCGATCGCGCCGAGGCGCCGGGTCGCGCGATCACCGGCGTACGTCATCAGCGCGGTCGGGTTGATCTCCGGGGGAAGTTCCCGGGAGTTCTCGAGAGCCCACTGGATCTGGGTGAGCGCGTGCGGAAGCAGCTCCTCCATGGTGTCGGTGACGACCTTCCAGTTGGACGCGTCCGCGGCGACGTGGCGACGGCAGGTGAACGTGCCCCAGGCCATGTGCCGTCGTTCGTCGTCGCCGATCCGGCGGATCAGTTCCTGCATGCCGGGCAGTACGCCACGCGCCGTACAGAGCAGGTTCCACGCGTGGTAGCCGGTCAGGGCCAGCGTCCCTTCGACCACGTGGTTGTAGGTGACCGAGGCACGCACCTGGTTCGCTGGTGACGGATCGTCGGCCAGCGACTTGAGCGCGACCGGAAGGGCCTCGTAGAAGATCGCGCGGTAGCCGGGATTGTTCTCGACGTAGTGGTGCAGGTCCTCGGTGATGCCGACCGCGTCCAGCCACAGCCGGAAGACCGCCGTGTGCTTGGCCTCCTCGAAGCAGAACTGGGTCAGGTACATCTCGTCGCCGAACCGCCCCTCGGCCGCCATCGCCTGCAGGAACGGCTGCAGGTCCTCGGTCACCGCCTCCTCTCCGGCGATGAACTGCGAGCACAGCATCAACGCGTTGTCCTTCTCGTTGTCGCTGAACTCCTGCCAGTCCTTGGCGTCCTGGCTGAAGTCGATGTCGCGAGGGTTCCAGAACTTGCGGTTGCCCTTGTCGAACAGCCGCAGCGGCAACGCGTCCCAGTTCAGTCCGCCGGACTGCAGCGAGCTGAATCCCTGCCGGTGAAGTGGACTGGTCGTGGTCACGGGGCCTCCCGGCCTGGACTGAGGAGCGGAGGGAGCGCAGCGACCGGAGCGACGAGGGAAGGCCGGGAGCCAAGGCCCCGTGACCCCGCCGGCGCCGGAGGCCCGGCCATCAAGAAGGGGGCGAGGACGCGAGCCAGCTGCTCGGCCACTGCCGCCGGTGGAGGGCCCGGCGTGACGATGTGGCTCAGGACGACGCGCAAGGCGACGTCCACGCAGCTGGTCGCGTCCTCGGCTGGTACCTCCGGCCAGTGCTCCCTGACATGCGCACCTAGCCGAAGGTGTGCCAGCTCCACCACCTGCTGCCCCCGTGTGGTCAGCAGCTGACTGGCCTGGTCCGATCCCGGCTGGCTCAGCGCGGCCCGCACCAGCGGGTTCACCCCGGCCAGTGTGAGCGCCCGCTCGACCGCGGCCCGCAGGCCGTCGATCGGGTCGGAGTGCTCGGCCAGCGCAGCGTTGACATCCAGCAGGAACCGCTCGGTCTCGCGTGCCGCCACCGCTTCCAGCACGCCCCATTTGTCGCCGAACTCGTTGTAGACGGTCTGCCGGGACACACCGGTCCGGCGAGCCACGTCGGCCATCCGGAGCCCGTCGTACCCGCCGGCGACGACCGCGTCGTACGCCGCGTCCAGCAGTTCGACCCGGAGACGGCGCTTGGTCCGGTCGCTGAACGAGTCCATGCAGAGAGGGTTTACATTTTCACCTCTGATGTCAAGTACTCGGACAGAATGTCCTGGATTGTCAACGAGGTGCTGGTTTCGGAATGCCAGCGCGACGGTCCGGCCGGAGCACGTAGGGTTGGGGACGTGTCAACCGCCGAGATACAGCCTGCAGCCGCCCTTGCCGATGTGCCGGAGTTGGTGGTCGGATTCGACCTGGACATGACGCTGATCGACTCGCGGCCGGGGATCCAGGCAGTCTGGGATCTGCTCGCCGCGGAGACCGGCGTACCGATCGACTCCGAGCTGGTGGTGAGCCGGCTCGGGCCGCCGCTGACCTGGGAAATGGCGAACTGGTTCCCGCCGGAGCAGGTCGACGCGATGGTCGCGCGATACCGGGAGCACTACCCGTCACATGCGATCACCGGAAGCTTTCCGCTGCCGGGCGTGGCCGAGTCGCTGGCCGCCGTCCGGGCCTTGCGTGGGCGGACGATGGTGGTCTCGGCGAAGTACACGCCGTCGGTGCGGCTGCACCTCGATCACCTCGGCCTGGACGTCGACGAGCCGGTCGGTGACCTGCACGGAGCCGAGAAGGGTACGGCGCTTCGCGAGCACAGGGCGACCATCTACGTCGGTGATCACACCGCCGACATCGACGGAGCGCGAGCGGCCGGTGCGGTAGCGGTGTCGGTCGCGACCGGGCCGTTCAGCGCCGACGAGCTCCGGGCGTACGGCGCGGACGTCGTACTGAACGACCTCACCGAGTTCCCGGCCTGGCTGGATGCGTACGTGCTGGAGCAGCGGCTGGACGCGTTGATGCGGCGGCTGTCGAGCTACGAGAAGCTGGTCGTCGCCTTCAGTGGCGGGGCCGACTCGGCCTTCCTGCTGGCGGCCGCGGCCCGGGCGATCGGTCCGGCCAACGTGGTCGCGGCGACGGCGATCTCGCCTTCGCTGCCGGCGGCGGAGCTCGAGCCCGCGGCGCGATTCGCCGACGGGATCGGCGTACGGCATGTCACCCCGCACACGCACGAGATGGACCGCGAGGGGTACCAGGCCAACGCGGGGGACCGGTGCTACTTCTGCAAGGCCGAGCTGGTCGAGACGCTGCAGCCGATCGCGGACGAGTTCGGCATCACCGCGATCGCGACCGGGACCAACGCCGATGACGCCATCGCCGGGTTCCGGCCGGGCATCCGGGCCGCCTTCGAGCGGGGTGCGATCACGCCGCTGAAGGACGCGCGACTGACCAAGGCGCAGATCCGCGAGACGTCCCGCAGTTGGGGTCTCGAGACCTCGGACAAGCCGGCCGCAGCGTGTCTGTCCAGCCGGATCGCGTACGGCATCCGGATCACGCCGAACCTGCTGGCCCGGGTCGACCGGGCCGAACAAGCGGTCCGCTCGCGGCTCTCGGCGTACGGCGTCCAGAACGTCCGGGTCCGCGATCTCGGCGACTCTGCGAGCATCGAGATCGACAAGCAACTGCTTGATCAGGTCGACCAGCAGGCCCTCGTCGACGCGGTCGTGGCCGAGGGCTTCCCGGCCGCCCGGCTCGACCCGCGCGGCTTCCGGTCCGGCTCGATGAACGAGCGGCTGAAGGAGCCCGAGAAGTACCGCTGAGGTCTGGGGCCGGCCAGATCCGGGAAGCCTGCCGGTTCAGGAAATTCGCAGAGGCGCCGCGGCGCTGGTTCACGTACGCTGGGTTCCCGATCGGGCCGCCTGCCCGGTCCGTTCCGACGATCGATGACTGAAGAGGTTCCCGTGCCCGTTGGCAAGGTGAAGTGGTACGACTCCGACAAGGGGTTCGGCTTCCTCAGCAAGGAGGAAGGCGGGGACGTGTACGTCCGCGCCGAGGCGCTGCCCGCGGGAGTGACCAACCTCAAGCCGGGCCAGAAGGTCGAGTTCGGCGTCGTCGAGGGACGTAAGGGCGAGCAGGCTCTGCAGGTCCGGCTGATCGACCCGCCGCCGTCGGTGGCGAAGGCGATGCGGCCGAAGCCGGAGGAGATGCAGCTCGTCATCGAGGACCTGATCAAGCTCCTCGACAACGTCGGCGAGCAGTACCGCCGCGGCCGCCACCCCGACGGCAAGGCCGCCCGCCAGGTCGCCACCGTGCTCCGCGGCGTCGCCGACAAGCTGGACGTCTGACCCACCCCGCCAACCCCATCCGCTCGCCGGCGCGCCCCTGCTCCCCGTGCCGCGGCGCCCGTTTCCGTGGTAGCCCAACCTGGGCCACCGCAGGGGTCGACTTTGTGCACCAGATCCGTACGCCGGGGCCGTCGTCGTACGGATCTCGTGCACAAGGTGACCGATCGCGACGACGCGTGGCAGCCGGACCGCCGCGCCAGACAGCCGCGACAGCCCGTGAGAGCGGTCAGTCGGAGGCGCGGCGGGTGATGAGGGACTGGATGCCGTCCAGGACGGTGTCGAGGCCGAAGGTGAATTCGGCGGCGTCGAAGTCACCGGCGTAGCCCTCGGGTGGCGGTTGCTCGAGGGTGGCGGCGATCGCGGGGAAGCGGTCCGGCGTCGCAAGCATCGCCAGTCGTTGGGTGTAGAGCCGGTCGGCTTCGCGGGCCGCCTCCGGCTCGGGGTCCATGTGCGCGGTGAGCTGCGCCGTACCCCGCACGTAGATGTTCACCAGCAGCATCGACGACAACCGGTCCTGCGGCGTCAGCGGCGTACCGTCGAACGCGAGCAGCCCCGATTCCATCCAGGCCAGCTGGTTGGGTGACAGCGGCGGCTCGGTGACCGGGATCTGCAGGATCCACGGGTGCTGCCGCAACGCGTCGCGGAACGCCTCGGCCCAGGCGGTGATCCGCTCCCGCCACCCGGTGTGATCGCGTCGAGGTCCGGTGGCGTGCCGAACGCGTGCTCCAGCATCACGACGTACAGGTCGTCCTTGGCGTCGACGTACCGGTAGAGCGACATCGTGGTGAAGCCGAGCTCGGCGGCCACCTTGCTCATCGAGACGGCGGCCAGCCCGCCCGCGTCGGCCAGCTTGATCGCCGCCCGGGCGATGTCGCTGATGTGGAAGGTCGGTCTTCGGCCCCGGCCGCTGGCGCCCCTCGATGCCCCACAGTTGCTGCAGCACCCGTGGCAGCTCCGCTTCCTCGTCCATGGTCCGGATTCTCCCTCGGATGGCTGACTGTTTACATCATAGACAGATGTCGCTATGGTCTGTGTACGGCGCACACAGTGTGCGGCGTAGACAGATAATCCGGAGGGTGTCATGGGTACGACGGAACGGGCGGGACGCAAGGAATGGATCGCGCTCGGCGTGCTCGCACTGCCGCTGCTGCTGGTCTCGATGGACGTCTCGGTGCTGTACTTCGCGGTCCCGTTCATCAGCGCGGACCTGGGCGTGTCGGCGACCGAGCAGCTGTGGATCTTCGACATCTACGGGTTCGTGCTGGCCGGCCTGCTGATCACGATGGGCTCGCTCGGCGACCGGATCGGGCGGCGCCGGCTGCTGCTCTTCGGCGCGGTCGGGTTCGGGCTGGCGTCGGTCGCGGCGGCGTACGCGCAGAGCCCGGAGCAGCTGATCGCGGCCCGTGCGTTGCTCGGCATCGGCGGCGCGACGCTGATGCCGTCGACGCTGGCGCTGATCCGCAACATGTTCCACGACCCGGCCCAGCGGTCGAAGGCGATCGCGTTCTGGAGCGCGGTGATGCTGGGCGGGATCACGCTCGGCCCGGTGCTCGGCGGCTTCCTGCTGGAGCACTTCTGGTGGGGCTCGGTCTTCCTGATCAACACCCCGGCGATGGTGTTGCTGCTGGTCCTGGCGCCGGTGCTGCTGCCGGAGTTCAGGACTCCGAACGCCGGCCGGTTCGACCTGATCGGCTCGGTGCTGTCGCTGGCCGCCGTACTGCCGGTGATCTGGGGGATCAAGGAGCTCGCGGCGAATGGCGTGTCCACGCTGCCGGTGGTCGCGATCGTGGCCGGGCTGTTGTTCGGAGTGCTGTTCGTGCAGCGGCAGCGGACCGCGGCGTACCCGATGCTCGACCTGTCGATGTTCCGGAACCGGGCGTTCAGCGGCTCCCTGGCCGCCAACACGATCGGCACGCTGGCGCTGGTCGGCAACGCGGTCTTCCTGACCCAGTACCTGCAGCTCGTGCACGGACTGAGCCCCCTCAAGGCCGCGCTGTGGTCGCTCGCCCCATCTATCCTCGTCGGCGGCGCTGCTCCGCTGGCCACGGTGCTCGCGGGCAAGCTGGACCGCGCGTACGTGATCGGTGGTGCGTTCATCCTGGCCGCGTCCGGGTACGGCGTCCTGACCCAACTGCACGCGGAGTCGTCGTTGGCCGTGCCGCTGACCGGCGCCGGTCTGCTCGCGGCCGGGCTCGTCATGGTGATGACCCTGGTCACCGAAGCCGTCGTCGGCTCAGTCGTCGCCAGAACGCGCCGGGTCGGCCTCCGCGGTGATGGAAACCTGCGCCGAATTCGGCGGCGCCTTGGGCATCGCGGTCCTCGGCTCCATCGGTACGGCGGCCTATCGCTCGGACCTCCCGGCCGACGCCGCGGCCCCGGTCCGCGAAGGCCTCCCCGCCGCCACCGCCGCGGCCGCCCACCTCCCCGCCGAGGTGGCCGACACCATCCTCACCACCGCCCGCCACGCCTTCACCCACAGCATGAACGTCGTCTCCGTCGTCGGCTGCGTACTCCTCCTGACCACCGCCGTCGCCGCCACCCTCACCCTCCGCGGCACCACCCCGCAGCACCCGGCCCCGACAGCCGATCCCACCTCCACCGACGCCCCCACCCCAACCACCGAACTCCAACTAACCTCCTGACCTCGCACCCACCAGCCGGTCCTTCGACCACCAACTGGGGCCCTCGGACAAGAACTGGGGGCCTCGGACATGGCACAACCTGTCCGAGGCCCCCAGAACCTGTCCCAGGTCCCTGCAGATGTCCCAGGTCCCCAGCGGGGGTGTCTGTGGTTAGCGCGGTGGTCGGCGGGGAGTGTCTCCACCCGGCCGCCGCTTGAACAGTCCCCGGTCGCGCTCGCGCTCGACGGTCGGCTCTTCGGCCCACGGCGCCTGGTCCTCGAGCGTGGCGTCGTCGTCCTCGTCGGGCTGACCGCTCCACCAGCGGCCGACGGACTGGTCCGGCCGGGAAACCCGCGGACCGCGTGACTCCCGTGGGCCGGCATCCGGGCGCGGTCGTCGGTCGGAGGGTTTGCTGTCGGTCCGGGTCGGCTCGTTGGTGCCTGGGTTCCACTCGACGGTCGGCTCGTCGGTGCGGCCGGAGCGTTGGGTGCGGTTGGCGCGTTGTTCGGCGACGCTGGTGGTCAGGATCGTTCGGCTGGTCGACGCCGGCTGGTGCTCCGTCGGCTCGCTGGGGCTCGGGCCTGCGGGCTTCGGCGCGTGCGGTGCCCGCAGTGGCGGGGCCGGCGCCGGCCTGAAGCGCAGTACCAGGAACACGACGGCGAGCAGTACGGCGGCCAGGAAGCCGAAGCCCAGCCGGGGGATGAGCGGGAGGACGATGCCGAAGCCGCCGCCGATCACCCACGCCAGTTGCAGCACGGTCTCCGAGCGGGCGAAGACCGACGTACGCACGTTCTCCGGCACGTCACGCTGGATCATCGCGTCCAGCGACAGTTTGCCGAGCGAGCTGCACAGCCCGGCGACCAGGCCGAGCGCGATCAGGAACGGGAAGCCGTAGAACACCGCCACCCCGACCGCGACCGTCGCGTCGGCGACCAGCACGACCAGCACGACGGTCTCGGGTTTTCGGGCCTTGAGCAACGATCCGGAGATGGTGCCCAGGCTGTTGCCGATCCCCGCCGCCGCGATCACCGCACCGGCCGCGATCGCGCCCTCGACCCCGCTGATCGGCGAGTCCCGGAGCAGGAACGCCAGGTACATGGTCAGGAACCCGGACACGAACCGCAGCCCGAGGTTGCAGCGGATCCCCCGCGACACCGCCGCGGTGATCGCGCGCCGCCTCGCGTCTCGTCCCGCCGTACCGGTGATCTCCTCGCCGGCCGGGGAGTCGACCGCGCTCGGCAACCGGATCGCGAGGATCAGGCCGATCGTGTACACCACCGCGGCCCAGCGCAGCGACCACTGCGGGCCGATCGAGGCGAACCCGGCCGCAATCCCGGCGCCGATCGTCGCGCCGGCGACTCCGGCCAGCGAGATCCGGGAGTTGGCCGTGACGAGGGTGATCTCCTTGGGGAGCAGACGGGGTACGGCGGATGCGCGAGTGACGCCGTACGCCTTGGAGGCGACAAGGCAGCCGAGGGCGGCCGGGTACAGCCAGGCGGACGAACTGCCGGTCATCGAGGCGGCGAGGCTCCAGACCAGGAACCCGCGCAGCCCGAGCGTCGCACCGATCGCCCAGCGGCGACCGTGCCGGAACCGGTCCAGGATCGGGCCGATCAGCGGTGCCATCAACGCGAACGGCGCCATCGTCAGCACGAGGAACAGCGCGACCCGATCCCGCGCCTGGTCGCTCGGCACGGTGAAGAACACGGTCCCGGCGAGCGAGACGGCGAAGGCGGTGTCACCAGCGGCGTTCACCGCGCCCAGCTCGATCAGCCGGGACAGTCCGGACTCACGGGCGCCTTGCGCGCCGGTCAGCCCGCTGATCCGCCGGCCGGTTGCCCGTCCGACCTTGCCGCTGACCGAGGCGGTTTTCTTCGAGGCGGCCGCGACGCCACCAGCACCGACCTTCGATGCGTGGCCGACCTTCTTGCCGGCATTGCCCAACTTGCCCCGAGCGTCACTGATCCGTTCCCCAGCCGACTTCCCGGCAGGCTGCTCGCCGGCGGGCCGGCCGCCCGGCGCCGCCTTCGGGTCCGCGGGGTCTGGGGTGTGCATGGAACCATCCTGCCTCCTGCCGGGGACAGACCGCAGTCACGGCGCGTTCGGACGACCTTCCGGGGCATGCGAGAATGGGCGATTGTGACTCCCGTCAGAACTCCGGAACCGGTGCGTGCCAAGCCCGACGCCATCTCTGTCGCGGCCATCGAACCGGCCCGCGAGGCCGCGATCGCCGAGGCCGGCGCCGCGCAGGTCGGGGAGCACCTCGGTCATCTGGTCGAGGGCGAGCGCCTCGTCACCCACTACTTCGCCTCCACCCACCCCGGGTACCGCGGCTGGCGCTGGGCGGTCACGCTGACCCGCGCCTCCCGGGCGAAGACGGTGACCGTCAACGAGGTCGCCATGCTGCCCGGCGAGGAGGCGGTCGTCGCGCCGGAGTGGGTGCCGTGGTCGGACCGGGTGCAGCCCGGCGACCTGCGCCCCGGCGACCTGTTCCCGACCCACCCGGACGACCCGCGCCTCGAGCCCGGCTTCACCGACACCAGCGCGCCCGACGACGTGCTGGCGGTCGTCGAGGAGCTCGGGCTCGGCCGTGAGCGCGTGCTTTCGCCGTACGGGCGGGAAGACGCGGCCGAGCGCTGGTACGGCGGAGACTTCGGGCCGGCATCCGCGATCGCACAGGCCGTGCCGTACAAGTGCCACTCGTGCGGGTACTGGATCCGCCTGGCCGACAGTCTCGGGCAGGCGTTCGGCGTATGTGCCAACGAGATGGCGCCGGGCGAGGGCCGCGTCGTCGCCTACGACTACGGCTGCGGCGCCCACTCCGACGCCGTCATCGACATCCCGGACCAGACGATCGCCGAACACGCCTTCGACACCACCGGGTACGACGCCCTCCAGCTGGCCGACACCGCACCCGCCACCGACACCCCGGCCACCACCGTCGAGGCCGAAGTCGCGGCCACCGACGCCGTCGACACCGAGGTCGACCTCACGGACACGGCCGAGGCCGAGCTCACCGAGGACTGAAGGCCGAAGTTCTCAGTCCTCGACTTCGCTGCGGTGGCCGGCCTGGATGGCGGCCCAGCGGCGGCGGCAGTACCAGAGGCCGACAAAGCCGAAGCCGAAGCCGGCGACGGTGACCCACAGCCACCAGCCGAGGCCTTGCTCTTTCAGTTGGTCGCGGAAGATCAGCACGACGACGAACGCGATCGCCCAGGCGATGATCCCGACGATCATGCTCGGGATGCCGGACAGGTCGAGCGGCTTCACCTCGGGGTGCACCAGCTCCCCGCGGGCGAGCTGACTCGTCGGGTCGGTCCGCTTCTTCGCCGCCCCTTGCTCCTCCGTCACACCCCAACCTTAGCCTCCGATGGGCGACAGCTTGCCGTTAGTGCTCGCATCCGGACAGTGAGAACTGGCACGATGCCGTCATGAGCTCGCCCCAGGCCACGAAGGCCCGCTCCCGATCAGGTTTCCTCGAGTCCTTCTTCAAGATCAGTGAACGCGGATCCACCGTCAGCCGGGAGATCCGCGGTGGGCTGGTCACCTTCTTCACGATGGCCTACATCGTCGTGCTGAACCCGCTGATCATCGGCACCGTCAAGGACGGCACCGGCCAGTTCGTCGGCGGTGGCACCGACCCGGCCGCCGCGATCGCCAAGATCGCCGTCGCGACCGCCCTGGTGGCGGGCGTGGTCACGATCCTGATGGGCGTGCTGGCGAACTTCCCGCTCGCGCTGGCGACCGGCCTCGGCCTGAACGCGTTCGTCGCGTTCTCGATCGCGACCAAGATGACCTGGGCGGACGCGATGGGCCTGGTGGTCCTGGAGGGCCTGCTGATCCTGATCCTGGTGCTGACCGGGTTCCGCAAGGCGGTGTTCGAGGCGGTGCCGCTGCAGCTCAAGGTGGCGATCAGCGTCGGTATCGGCCTGTTCATCGCGTTCATCGGCTTCGTCGACGCGGGCTTCGTCCGGCGTCCGGCCGCGGCCGGCGGACCGCCGGTCGAACTCGGTGTCGGCGGCAACCTTCGCGGCTGGCCGGTGCTGGTGTTCGTGTTCGGCCTGATGCTGATCGTCACGCTGTACGCGCGGAAGGTGAAAGGAGCCATCCTGATCGGCATCCTGGCCTCGACGGTACTCGCGATCGTCATCGAGGCGATCGTGAACGTCGGCGCCCGGACCGCGGACAACCCCGGCGGCTGGGGCCTGACCGTGCCGAAGCTGCCGGACGACTGGTTCTCCGCACCGAACCTGGACACGATCGGCGAGTTCAGCCTGTTCGGCTCGTTCGAGAAGATCGGCGTGGTCGCGGCGGTACTGCTGATCTTCACGCTGATGCTGGCCGACTTCTTCGACACGATGGGCACGATGACCGCGATCGGCGCCGAGGCCGGGCTGCTCGACAAGGACGGCGTACCGCCGAACGCGCAGCGGATCCTGATCGTCGACAGCGTCGCGGCCGCGGCCGGTGGTGCCGCGTCGGTCTCGAGCAACACGTCGTACATCGAATCGGCGTCGGGTGTCGGTGAGGGCGCGCGGACCGGGCTGGCGAGTGTGGTGACCGGGATCTGCTTCCTGATCTCGATGGTGGTCGCGCCGCTGGTCACGCTGGTGCCGTACGAGGCGGCGACGCCGGCGCTGATCCTGGTCGGGTTCCTGATGATGACGCAGGTGAAGGGGATCGACTTCGACGAGATCGAGGTCGCGTTCCCGGCGTTCCTGACGATGATCCTGATGCCGTTCACGTACTCGATCTCGGCCGGCATCGGGGCCGGCTTCGTCGCCTACGCCATTCTCAAGGTGGTCCGCGGCAAGGCCCGCCAGGTCCACCCGCTGATGTGGGTCGTCGCCGCCCTGTTCGTCATCTACTTCGCCATCGGCCCGCTCGGCGACTGGCTGACCTGATCGGTTTCGGGCCGGTGAAGTCGGCGATGCCGACGGCAACCACCAGCTGCCGGCGCTGACGCCCCACTGTTCGTAGACTGGCCGTCCTATCCGGCTGTCCGGCTGCGACCCACGTCGCCATCGGTCACCTTGTGCACGAGATCCGTACGGCGACGGCCTCGGCGTACGGATCTGGTGCACAAAGTCGCCTCCGCTGCCCGCGAACTCCGCCGGTCGCACGCCGCCGGGGAATATCAGCAGGCGACCTGTCGTTTTCCTTAGCAAAGGTAATGAGTTAAGGTAACGATATGCCCGAAGTCGTAGCACAGCAGGTGAAGAGTGACGTCGGGCTGGCGAGTGTCTTGAGGTCGTCCATGTTGCGGCTGTCCCGGCAGATCCGGCGGCAGCGCGAGCCCGGTCACGACCTGACCGCGAACCAGCTCAGCGTGCTCGGCGTGCTGGCCAAGCACGACGCGATGACGATCGGCGAGCTGGCCGCCCATGAGCTGGTCAAGCCGCCGTCGATGACGCGGATCGTCACCAACATGGAGGAGGCGGGCCTGGTCGTCCGCCGCCCGCATCCGACCGACAAGCGCCAGATCAGGGTCGAGCTGACCCCGCGAGCCGACGAGCTGGTCCTCGCCAACCGCCGGCGCCGCGACGAGTGGCTGCAGAAGAAGCTCAAGCAACTGACTCCCGAGGAGCGCGACATCCTGCGCAAAGCAGCCCCCGTTCTGGAACGCCTGGCGGCCGGATGAGTCCAACCTTCCGCGCGTTCAAGGTCCGTAACTTCCGTCTCTACGCCTCCGGTGCGATCGTCTCCAACGTCGGCACCTGGATGCAGCGGGTCGCCCAGGACTGGCTGGTCCTCGAGCTGACCCATTCCGGTACGGCGCTCGGCATCGTCACCGGACTGCAGTTCCTGCCTGCGCTCCTGCTCGGCCCGTACGCCGGCCTGGTCGCCGACCGCTTCCCGAAGCGGCGGGTGCTGACCTGCACCCAGATCTGGATGGCCAGCGTCGCCCTTGTCCTCGGTGGCCTCACGATCGCCGGGGTGGTCCAGCCCTGGCACGTGTACCTGCTGGCCCTGCTGTTCGGCCTGGGCACCGCCTTCGACGCCCCGGCCCGGCAGTCGTTCGTGGTCGAGATGGTCGGTCGCGACGAGCTGTCCAACGCCGTCGGGCTGAACTCGGCGTCCTTCAACGCGGCCCGGCTGCTCGGCCCGGCGCTGGCCGGTCTGCTGATCAACTGGATCGGTACCGGTCCGGTGATCCTGATCAACGGGTTCACCTACGCCGCGGTGATCCTGTCGCTGCGACTGATGCGGGTCAGTGAGCTACACACACCGAAGGTCGCGGCCCGCGACAAGGGCATGATCCGCGACGGCATGCGCTACCTGTGGCGCCGGCCGGATCTGATGATGGTGCTGGTCGCGGTGTTCTTCGCCGGCACCTTCGGGCTGAACTTCCAGCTGACCTCGGCCCTGATGGCGACCCAGGTCTTCGACAAGGGCGCGGGGGAGTACGGCATCCTCGGCTCGATCCTCGCGATCGGATCGTTGTCCGGTGCACTGCTGGCGGCCCGCCGGGTCCGGATCCGCGCTCGCCTGGTGATCGGCGCGGCCCTGGCGTTCGGTGCGTTCGAGATCGTCAGTGCCCTGATGCCGACGTACCTGACCTTCGCGCTGGTGCTGCCGCTGGTCGGGCTGGCCTCGCTGACCATGCTGACCTCAGCCAACGCGACCATGCAGCTGGGCATCGAGCCGACCATGCGCGGCCGGGTGATGGCTCTCTACATGACGGTTCTGATGGGCGGTTCGCCGATCGGGTCGCCGTTCATCGGCTGGGTCGGGCAGGAGTTCGGCGCCCGCTACACGCTGATCGTCGGAGGCGGACTGACCGTCCTCGGCACGGTCGGTTCGGTGCTGTACTTCTCCCGGCGGCGCGGCCTGGCGATCCGGCCGCGGCTGCTGCCCCGCCCGCGGCTCGAGGTGCTGCCGCAGACCGAGCTCCTCGGCGAGAAGGCCGTGGTCGACGCCGGTCCGCAACCGGACCTCGTTGCCGAGAAGAAGCCGACGAAAGATCTCGGTCCGCAGGTGGCTTAGGGGCGGATCCGGGTCAGCAGGCGGGCGGCGAAGAACAAAGCGTCGATGTCGGCTCGGCGTTCGGTCAGCATCGCCGCCGGGTCGTGCCGCGGCTTCGGGCGCTCGAGCGGCGTCCGGGCCGTGCTGATCCGGAGGAAGCCCCGGTTGCCGAACCAACCCTGGTTCGGCGCCCACTCGACCTCGACGATGTCGGCCAGCGGCACCGACCACGGGTCGCCGTTCGCCCGCTTCTTCCGCCCCGCCGTCCGCTTGTACGCGAACACGAGCCGCCCGCTCGACACCGAGACGGTCGCGTCCCGGCCCTCGATCTCGTCTGGCGCGACCGGTGGCGCGACCAGCCAGCGTACGGCGGCCGTCGTCGGCACATCGCGACGGGCGAGCGTCACGCGGATGTCGGTGGCCAGGCGCTCCGCGAGCGGGAGGTCGTCGACGGCCAGCGGGAAGCTGTACGGATCGATCAGCGCGTCGAAGTAGCTGCCGGTGACCGCCTGCAGCGGATCGGCCTGCTCACGCAGGATCAGCCGGAAGGCCGGGGCGTCCTGGCTCACCTCGACCGCTCGCAGAGCCTCGACCGGAACGGTCCGCCGACCCAGCCGCGCCCGCAGCGAACCGGCCAACTTGCTCGGCCCGGCATCCGACCCGTCGTACCGCACCCGGAGCATGCCTGCGCCGTCCCAGTCGACCGTCCCGTTCGTGCTCTTCAGCTCACCGCTCGCCACCCTCCCCATCTTCCCCGGTGAGCGGGTTCACCGCAGATCTTGCGGTAACGGTCACAATGGAGTGTGACTCATTACGATCTCGTCATCATCGGCACTGGCTCCGGGAACACGATCGTGAACCACCGGTTCGCGGACTGGAAGGTGGCGATCGTCGAGCGCGGCACGTTCGGCGGCACCTGCCTGAACGTCGGCTGCATCCCGACCAAAATGTTCGTGCACACCGCCGACCTGGCCTACACGCCCTCGGTGAGCTCCCGGTACGGCGTCGACGAGCAGATGCTCGACGTCCGCTGGCCGGATGTCCGGGACCGGATCTTCGGCCGGATCGACCCGATCTCGGCCGCCGGCTCGGAGTACCGGCGCCACAACCCGGACAACGCGAACGTGACCGTGTACGACGGCACCGGCCGGTTCACCGGCGACAAGGAGCTGACCGTCGACGGCAAGGACGGGACGACGAGCGTCCTCACCGCCGACCGGTACGTGCTCTCCGCCGGCAGCCGGCCGGTCATCCCGTTCATCCCCGGCCTCGAGGAGACCGGGTACCACACCTCGAACACGATCATGCGGCTCGAGCAGTTGCCGCGCCGGCTCGCCATCATCGGCAGTGGGTTCGTCGCCGCCGAGTTCGCGCACATCTTCTCGTCGTACGGCGTGGACGTCACGGTGATCGCGCGGTCGGAGCTGCTGCTACGCCACGAGGACACCGACATCGCCGAGCGGTTCACCCAGCTCGCCCGCAGCCGGTACGACGTCCGCCTCGACCACGAGACGATCCGGGTGACCCGCCGTGAGAACGGGTCGATCCTGATCGGCATGCTGTACCCGGACGGGGCCGACGAGGTCGAGGTCGACGAGCTCCTGGTCGCGGTCGGCCGCACCCCGAACTCGGACCTGCTCAACCTGAAGGCCACCGGCGTCGAGGTCGACGACGAGGGCCGAGTGGTGGTCGACGAATACCAGCAGACCACCGTCGACGGGATCTACGCGCTCGGCGACGTGACCTCACCGCACCAGCTGAAGCACGTCGCGAACCACGAGGCCCGGGTGGTCAAGCACAACCTCCTCAACCCCACCGACCGGATCGAGGCCGATCACCGCTTCGTCCCGCACGCCGTGTTCAGCTCACCGCAGATCGCCTCCGTCGGCCTGACGGAGCAGGAGGCCCAGGATCGCGGGATCCCTTATGTGGTGGGTGTCGAGAAGTACGCCGATATCGCGTACGGCTGGGCGATGGAGGACACCACCGGTTTCGCGAAGATCCTCGCCGACCCGAAGACCGGGCAGATCATCGGCTGCCACATCCTCGGCCCGCAGGCGTCCGCGGTGATCCAGCCTGTGATCCAGGCGATGAGCTTCGGGCTCGACGCCTACTCGATGGCTCGCAACCAGTACTGGATCCACCCGGCGATGTCCGAGCTGATCGAGAACGCCCTGCTGAAACTGGAGCTACACCCGGAACGCTGAGATCACGTCGCCGACCGCGTCCAGGGTGTCGAGGTCGGGCAGGCTGATCATCACCTCGGCGACGCCCGCCTCGGAGAGTTCCCGGAAGCGGCCGATCTGGTCGTCGACGGTGCCCGCGTTGACCGAGGCGGCGTACCGGGCCGGGTTCAGGTTGCGCGGGCGGAGGCGGTCGACGAGCTCGTCCACAGCCCGGGAGTCCTTACCCACAAGGGTTGTGGACAAGTGCGTCAGTTCAACCGGCCTGGATCCGGCCTCGCGCAGGTAGTCCGCATGCTTGCGCACCTGGGCGGCATCACCGAACACGTTGACCGCGTCGGCGTAGCGAGCGGCCAGCCGCAGCGTGCGGCGGCCGCTCCCGCCGACCAGCACGGGCAGGTGCTCCTGCAACGGTCGCGGATAGCAGGCGGTATCGGGAGCGTCGAGGACCTTGCCGTGGAACGGTTTGTTGCCCGGTCCCCACAAAACCGGCAGCAGTTGCAGGGCATCCTCGAGCAGTGTGTAGCGATCCGCGACGGATGGGAACGTCCACCCGTAGGCCTTGTGCTCGGCCTCGAACCATGCCAGCCCGACTCCACAGACGGCCCGCCCGCCACTCAGTACGTCGAGGGTCGCGGCGATCTTCCCGAGATGCGCGACGTTGCGGTACGTGATCCCGGAGACCAGGGTCCCCAGCCGCATCCGCGTCGTACACGCGGCCAGATAGCCCAGCGTCGTCCAGCTCTCCAGGAAGTCCTCCCAGGCCCGGCCCACCTGCGGGATCTGCCGGAAGTGATCCATCACGTAGATCGCGTCGAACCCCGCAGCCTCAGCCTTCGTCGCCACCTCGCGAATCCATGCGGCCGTCCCGGCCCGGCCGCCCTTGTGGGTGTAGCTGCTCAACTGCAGCCCGAACCGCAACCCCGTCGGCGCCTGCACCTGCCGCGTCGCCGCCGCTCCGGCCTCGACGAACGCCTCCGGTACGACGCGTAGCGCGGTCGGCTGCAGCACGTCGTCGTACCCCTCGGTCGGCAGCTCCTTCTTGACCGCGGTCCAGGTTCGCAGCTGACTGGTCAACACGTCGGCGGGGATGCGCTTCACCCGTGCGCGGTTCCGCCGCCGGCACTCGTCCGCCGGGGTGTCGAAACCGACCGCCACACAGGGCATCCCGGCCGCACGCGCCAGCCCGAGCCACCGCAACCGCCGGTCCCGATCCAGCCCGAGCGTGTCGATCACCGTCGTCAGCCGGCGCCCGATCCGTTGCCGCACCACCTCTTCCAGCAACGCGAACGCATCCGCACTGGCCGCGATGTCGTCCTCCCCGGCCCCGACCAGCGCCCGCAGCCGATCACTCGACACGATCAGGTCCGCGGCGAACCGGTCCGCCGCCCATGTCGACTTCCCGGACGCCCCCGGCCCGACCAGAACCACGACACACGGCGACGGCAGCTTGACCTCATCCACATTGCGTCCATCCACACTGCGTCCATCCATGAAAACGAGTTTCCACTACCGATAGCATTTTGGGATGCGATTGTTCGTGGCCGTGGTGCCACCTCTCGAGGTAGTGGAGGATCTGAGCGAGTTCGCGGAGCCGCGGCGGGAGTACCCGGATGACGACATCCGGTGGGCCGGGGACGATCACTGGCACATCACGCTGGCGTTTCTCGGCGACGTGCCGGACTGGAAGATGGACGATCTGGGCGAGCGGCTCGAGGCCGCGGCGAAGCGGCAGAAGCCGTTCGAACTGCGGCTGACCGGAGCCGGCGCGTTCCCAGGGGTGCCCGACGCCCGCGTTCTGTACGCCGGAGTCCGCGACGAGACCGAGTCGCTCAAGCACCTGTCGATGACGACGCGAGCGGCGGCGAATCGCGCCGGTGTCACCGTGGACGGAAGGAAGTTCACACCGCATCTCACGCTCGCGCGGTTGCGGCGGCCGATCGATGTCACCAAGTGGGTCAGGGTTTTCGACACGTACGCCGGTCCGGTGTGGACGGCCGGCAGCCTGCAACTGATCGAGTCCCGGCTGGGTGAGGGTCCGGGACACAGTGCGGCGTACACAGCAGTAGGCGAATGGGACTTCTTAGGTTAACCTCAGGAAGGTTAGCCGTACCTAATGCGCTGAAAGAGTCCCGCCATGCTCGCCAACTATCTGATCGGACTTCGTGAAGGACTCGAGGCTTCGCTGGTCGTCAGCATCCTCGCCACCTTCCTGGTCAAGTCAGGGCATCGAGATCGACTCAAACTGGTCTGGATCGGTGTCGGTGCAGCCCTTGCCGTGGCGGCCGCCGCCTGGGGCCTGCTGCAGTTCGTGACCGCGCTGACCGCGCGCTCGTTCACCGCCCAGGAGACCATCGGCGGGGTGATGTCGATCCTCGCGGTCGGCTTCGTCACCTGGATGATCTTCTGGATGCGCAAGGCGTCCCGCGGCATCGCGAAAGAGCTCCGCGACCGGATGGGGCAGGCGCTCGAGGTCGGTGCCCGCGCGGTCGCCGTCCTCGCCTTCCTCGCGGTGTTCCGGGAGAGCATCGAGACCGCGTTCATCGTCTACGCATCGGCCGCCACCGCGACGACCGCCGTACCGCTCATCGGCGTCCTGCTGGGGCTGGGCACGTCGGTGCTGCTCGGCATCGCGATCTACCGGGGCGCGGTCAAGGTCAACCTGGCCGTGTTCTTCAAGTGGACCGGTGCGGTGCTGATCCTGGTCGCGGCCGGCATCTTCGCCTACGGCTTCCACGATCTGCAGGAAGCCGGCATCCTGCCCGGCCTGCAGCACCTGGCCTTCGACATCTCGCATGTCATCCCGCCGGACAGCTGGTACGGCGTACTGCTGAAGGGCATCTTCAACTTCAACCCGACGCCGACCGTCCTCGAGGCGACCGCCTGGCTGCTGTACCTCGTTCCGGTGATGATCCTGTACTTCCGCCCGGTCAGGACCACCACGCCACCCGCCGTACCGGCGAAGGCCGCCGAAGAAGCGGCCTGATCCACCCCTCGACCCGGCGCGATGAGCTGCCGAAGTCCACTGAATCCAGGAGAATCATGTTCACGTCCACGGCCCGCCGGGTCTCCGTCCTCGGTGTCGTCCTCGGCCTCGCCACGCTCACCGCGTGCGCCAAGGACACCCCGGCCGCGAAGGACGACGGCACCGGCCCGGTGTCCGTCAAGGCGACCGACTCCGACTGCGCGCTCAGCCGCCGCGACGTGAAGTCCGGCACCAGCACCTTCTCCGTGGCCAACGGCGGCAGCAAGGTCACCGAGTTCTACGTGTACGCCGACGGCGACCGGGTGATGGGTGAGGTCGAGAACATCGGCCCGGGCCTGAAGCGCGACCTGATCGTGGAGCTGCCGACCGGCAAGTACCAGGCGGTCTGCAAGCCGGGCATGGTCGGCGACGGCATCCGCGGCGACCTGACCGTCAGCGGCGACGCGCCGGCGCAGGTGGACGAGGACACCCTGCTCAAGCAGGCCGCCGACAGCTACCAGCGGTACGTGAACTCGCAGGCGGTCGCGCTGGAGCAGAAGACGACCGAGTTCGTCACCGCGGTCAAGGCCGGCGACGTCGCCAAGGCCAAGGCGCTGTTCCCGGTGTCGCGCACGTACTGGGAGCGGATCGAGCCGGTCGCGGAGTCGTTCGGCGACCTCGACCCGAAGATCGATGCCCGGGTCAACGACGTCGAGCCGGGCACCGAGTGGACCGGGTACCACCGGATCGAGCAGGCGCTCTGGGTCTCCAACACCACCAAGGGCATGGAGAAGTACGCCGACCAGCTGCTGGTCGATGTGAAGACGGTGGTGGCGAAGGCCAAGGTCGTGAAGCTCAACCCGCTGCAGCTGGCCAACGGCGCCAAGGAACTGCTGGACGAGGTCGCGACCGGCAAGATCACCGGTGAGGAGGACCGCTACTCGCACACCGACCTGTGGGACTTCCAGGCCAACGTCGAGGGCTCGCAGGCCGCGATCCAGGCGCTCCGCCCGGCCCTGCAGAAGCGCGACCCGGCCCTGGTCACCGCACTCGACACCAACTTCAAGGCGGTCTTCGCCGCGGTCGACAAGTACCGCGAGGGCGACGGCTTCAAGGTGTACGTGGTGAGCGAGGCGGAGAAGAAGCAGCTCGGTACCGTGGTCGACGGGCTGGCCGAACCGGTCAGCAAGGTCGCCGGGGTCATCGCGACACAATGAGCCAGGGTAAGGGAATCTCGCGTCGCGGCCTCTTCGGGGCCGCGGGCGCGGCCGTCGCCACCGGCGTCGCCGGGTACGCCGCGCACTCGATGCTGTCGGGTGAGGAGTCGCAGGCCGCCGACACCAACGGACCGGTCGAGTTCCACGGTCCGCACCAGGCCGGGATCGTGACGCCGGCCCAGGATCGGCTGCACTTCGCCGCGTTCGACGTGACGACCACAAGCCGGGACGACCTGATCGCCCTGCTGAAGGAGTGGACCGCCGCGGCCGCACTGCTCACGGCCGGCCGCGACATCGGCCAGTACGGCGCGGTGAATGGCCCGGGGGAGGCCCCGCCGGAGGACACCGGCGAGGCCGTCGGCCTGCCGCCGGCCAGGCTGACGTTGACAGTCGGGTTCGGTCCTTCGTTGTTCGACAAGCGGTTCGGTCTGGCTGCTCGCCGGCCCAAGGCCTTGGTCGATCTGCCGCACTTCATCGGTGACGATCTCGACCCGAACCGGTCCGGCGGCGACATCGCCGTACAGGCCTGCTCGGACGACCCGCAGGTCGCGGTGCACGCGATCCGCAACCTGGCCCGGATCGGCTTCGGCCGGGTCGCGGTCCGCTACTCGCAACTGGGCTTCGGCCGGACGTCGTCGACGTCGACCGCGCAGACCACGCCGCGGAACCTGTTCGGCTTCAAGGACGGTACGAGGAACCTCAAGCTGGAGGAAACGGACAAGCTGGAGCAGCAGCTCTGGGTGCAGCCGGAGGACGGCCCGGACTGGATGGTCGGCGGCTCCTACCTGGTGTCGCGGCGGATCCGGATGAACATCGAGACCTGGGACCGTACGTCGCTCGGCGAACAGGAAGGGATCATCGGCCGGGGCAAGGGCACCGGTGCACCGCTGGGCAAGGCGGACGAGTTCGACGAGATCGACTTCACCGCGAAGAACTCCGACGGCGAGCCGAAGGTCGCGATGGACTCACACGTCCGGCTGGCGCACCCGCAGTTCAACAAGGGCGCCGAACTGCTCCGCCGCGGCTACAACTTCGTCGACGGCTCGGACGGACTGGGACGGCTGGACGCGGGCCTGTTTTTCCTTGCCTACCAACGGGACCCGCGCAAACAGTTCATCCCGATCCAGACCCAGCTGGCCCGCAGCGACACCATGAACGAGTACATCCACCACGTCGGCTCCGGCATCTTCGCCTGCCCCGCCGGCGTCACCCCCGGCACCTACTGGGGCGAGAAACTCTTCACCTGACCCGTTGCGTCCGAATTCACCTGACCGTTGCGTCCGAATTCACCTGACCCGTTGCGTCCGAAGAACTGTGGGCTATAGCCCTCGGATCTTCGGACGCAACGCGGGCGGCCCCGATTGAGGCTCCTCTGCTCAATTGTGGGGGGCGATTTCAGGGGTCAACCCCGCATGTGGTGGGTTGCGGATGCAGAATTCGGCTCCGCAACCCACAAACCAAGGGGTCGACCCCTGAAATGGCGCTCCTCTGCTCGATGTATCGGGTGATTTGAGGGGCTATCCCCGCGACTGGGTTCTGCCCTGATGTACCCAGGGAGAACTCACAAGCCGAGGGGGGATTTCCGGCCGTCCTATCCGGCTGTCTGGCTGCCCGGCTGCCGCCATCGTCGTGATCAGTCACTTTGCGCATGAGATCCGTACGGCGACGGCCTCGACGCACGGATCTGGTGCACAAAGTCGCTGTGGCCGGAATTGGGACCCACGGAAACGACACAAGAGCCGGTTATCCGCTCCCGTAGTGCCTTCTCCGCTCGTACACCAAGGGAGAAGGCGGGCAACTCGAGCGGATAACCCTCAAACTGAGGGGTCAACCCCGGAAGTGGTCGGTTGACCCCCCGAGATCTGGCGGCCGAACCCATCAGTTCAGGGGGTTGACCCCTGAAATGGGGTCGCGGGCGGGGTCGGCGGTGGTCGTCGTGTGCGGGTGGTTGGTGAGTGGTGGCGGTCCGGGGCGTGCAGCCGCCTCGGGGTCGGCGCCTACTTCACGGCTCCGGCGGTGACGCCGGCGACGAAGTGGCGTTGGGCGAGGAGGAAGCCGATGACGACGGGGACGCTGACGACCAGGGCCGCGGCCATGATCTGGTTCCAGTAGATGTTGGTCTGGGTCGAGTACTGGCGCAGTCCGACGGACAGGGTGCGGTTGGCCTCGGTCGTCATGACCGAGGCGAACAGGACCTCACCCCAGGCGGTCATGAACGAGTAGATCGCGACCGCGATCACACCGGGCCGGGCCGCCGGCAGGACCACTCGCCAGAGCGCGCCCAGCGGGCCGCAGCCGTCCACCAGCGCCGCCTCGTCCAGCTCACGCGGGATGGTGTCGAAGTACCCGGCCAGCATCCAGATCGAGAACGGCAGGCTGAAGGTCAGGTACGTGATGATCAGCCCGAGGCGCGTTCCGATCAGCTGCACGCCGAACGAGTTGTTGATGTTCACGAAGATCAGGAACAGCGGCAGCAGGAACAGCACGCCCGGGAACATCTGCGTCGACAGCACCGTGGTGGAGAACACCGTCCGCCCACGGAACCGGAACCGCGACACCGCGAAGGCGGCCAGGATCGCGATCGCCACCGAGAACACCGTCGCGGCCACCGACACGATCGTGCTGTTCACGAAGTACCGGGCCAGCGGCACCGTCTTCCACATGTCCACGAACGGCGCCAGCGTCAGGTTCGACGGCCACCAGGTGAACGCGCCCTGCACGTCCTTCAGCGGCTTGAGCGACGACGTCGCCATCACGTACAGCGGAATCAGCACGAACAACCCGAGCACGACCAGCACGACGCCGCGGTAGAGCTTGAAGCCTCTGGTCTCACGCACGACGCGACTTCCTTCCGGTGACGAGCAGGTAGGCGCCGGTGACGATCATCAGGAAGATCAGCAGCAGCACGGACATCGCCGAACCGGTGCCGAAGTTCCAGGTCAGGAACGACGCGTTGTAGATGTGGAACGTGATCAGGTCACCGGCCGGCGGCTGCGCCGTACCGAACAGCACGTACGGCGTGTTGAAGTCGCTGAACGTCCACAGGAACAGGACGAGCACCAGGACGAGGTTCACCGGCCGCAACGACGGCAGCGTGATGTTGCGCCACTGCCGCAGGTTGCCGGCGCCGTCCACCGACGCGGCCTCGTAGATGTCGCGCGGGATGCTCTGCAGCCCGGCCATCAGCGTGAGGAACGCGAACGTCCACAGCTTCCACGTCGCGACCGTGATCAGTGACACCAGTGCGTTGCCGCCGATCAGCCAGAACGGCCGGTCCGACGTCAGGTGCAGGTTGTCGACGATCACGTGGTTCACGACGCCGGTGTCGCGCTGCAACATGAAGTTCCAGGTCAGGATCCCGGCGTACGCCGGAAGCGCGTAAGGCACCAGGAACAGCGTGCGGACGAAGTTCCGGCCCCGGAACGACGGTTGCAGTGCGACGGCCGCGGCCATCCCGAACACCCAGGACAGCGCGACCGTGATGAGCGAGAAGGCGACGGTGACCCCGAACGACTTCAGCAGAGCCTGGCCGACGGCGTTGTTGAAGTCGAGCGCGACCTTGTAGTTGTCGAGCCCGGCCCAGGGTGCGGCGGACCAGTTCGCGATGAAGAACTTGGTCAGTTTGACGAAGCTCATCCAGATGCCGGTCAGCATCGGGATGATGTGGATGAACAGTTCCAGCAGCACCGCCGGAGCCAGCAGCAGATACGGCAGCCATCGGCTCAGACCGGGCCGGTGTTCGGGGCCGCGCTTGGTCTTCTTCGCGGGCTCGACCTGTCCCGCCGGTGCCGCTTCGGTCGTGGCGACGGACATCCTGGTGGTCGCCTCCTGTCTTCGGATCGCCGTGGTGGATTGCCGAGACGTGCGTTGCGTCCGAAGATGTGTGGGTCAGAGGCCACACATCTTCGGACGCAAGCGCCGGTGGTCAGCTGCCCGCGGCCACCTGATCCTCGGCGGTCTTGAGGGCCGCCTTCACGTCATCGGCCGTCACCGTTCCGCCGGTGGCGATCTTGGCGAACAGCGTGTTCATCGCCTTGCCGACGGTGCTCTCGAACTGGTCCTCGGCCGGCACCAGCGGCAGCGGCTTGGACTTGGTGTTGTACACGTCCTGGAAGGTCGCCGCCTCGGTCGCGTCGGTGGTGAACACCGGCTTGGCGTCCTTCAGCACCGGCAGCGAGGAGAACGGCTTGCCCAGCGTGGTCTGGGTGGTCGCGTCCGTCATGTACTTGACGAACTTCAGCGCCGCGTCCTTGTGCTTGGTGTTCTTGAAGATCGACAGGTTGATCCCGGCGACGTGGCTGGCGACCGGGGCCGCCGCGCCCTGCGGTGCGGGGAACGGCACGACGCCGTACTCGCCCGCCTTCATGCCGTTGGCAACGATCGAGGAGTCGGCGTTGTTCTGGTTGATCACCATCGCCACCTTCTTGGTGGCGAAGTCGTTCACCGACTTGGTGCCGTTGTCGTACTGCGCGTTGGACGGGTTCGCGACCTTGTCCTTCTGCATCAGGTCGAGGTACCGCAGCACGCCCTGGACGTTGCCGTCACCGGTGAAGGTCGGCTTGCCGTCCTTGTCGAACCAGTCCGCGCCGTTCTGCGCGGCGTTGATGAAGGCGAAGTGCACGTTCTCGGTGTAGCTGCCCGCCGCCAGCGCCATGCCCCACTGCTTCTTCGCGGGGTTGGTCAGCTTCTGCGCGTCGGTGACCATCTCCTCCCAGGTCTTCGGCGGCTGCAGGCCGGCCGCCGCGAACATCGCCTTGTTGTAGTACAGGCCGTACGCCAGACCGTAGAGCGGGACCGAGGTCGGGTCGGTGCCTTCCTTGCCGCCGGTCGCCAGCGCCGTCGGCACGAACTTGTCCTTCCCGCCGATCGCGCTCATCGCGTCGCCGTCGAACGGCAGGAACGCGTCGGTGGCCTGCAGCGAGGCCGCCCAGGTGTTGCCGATGTTGACCACGTCCGGGCCCTGACCGGAGGTGGTCGCGGTCTGGATCCGGGTCTGCAGGTCGTTCCAGCCGATCACCTCGAGGTTGACCTTGATCCCGGTGTCGGCGGTGAACTTCTGCAGGACCGGGGTCAGCACCTCCTTGTCGTTCTCCAGGCTGGTGCCCTGGTTGCTGGCCCAGTAGGTCAGCGTCTGGTCGCCACCCGAACCGCCGCCGGAGGAATCGCCCGAGTCGCCGCTGCCTCCGCAGGCGGCCAGGCTGATTCCCAAGGCGGTCGCCGCTGCCGCGGCTACAAGCGAACGCAGTCTCACGTCGGACTCCCTCGTCCCGTCGAGCCCCCGCAGACCTGCGGAGGCGGATCGGCCCCATAGTGGCCTAACCGGTTAAGTTTCGAAACCTAACCGGTTCAGTTGGCGGTAGTTCGTTACGGCCTCGTGATGTCCACCAACCTTCACCCCCGGCCCGGCAAGCGCAATCCGACACACTCCGGATGCGCCCGATTTCACAGAGTCTTGAAAGTCGGTCTCCACGGTCCGCGGGGTCGACTTTGTGCACCAGATGCGTACGCCGGTGGCGTCGCCGTACGGATCTGGTGCACAAAGTCGACCGATCGCGCCGATGGTCGGACGCCCGGTGATCCCCTCAGATGGTCGTGGGGGCCGGGCCGGAGGATGCCCGGGTGCGCAGTTCGCCGGGTGGTGCTTCCTGGTGGAGGTCGGTGGAGCCGGTGACGATGCGGAGGAGGAGGTCGGCGGCGGCGCGGCCGCGTTCCATCGTCTTCTGGTCGACCGCGGTGATCCCGGGGCGGGCCAGTTCGCACAACGGCGAGTCCTCCCAGGCGACGATCGAGACCTCGTCGGGCACCGCCTTGCCGAGATCCATCGCCACCCGGAGCGCGGCCACCGCCATCAGGTCGTTGCCGAGCGCGATCGCGGTCGGCGGGTTCGGCCCGGTCAGGAGTTGCCGGGTCAGCTCAGCGCCGTCGTCGTACCGGTAGCTGCCTTCGATGTGCCGCACCGTGACGCCGTACCGCGCGGCGTGCTCCTCCAGCGTCCGTACGCGCAACTGCTCGTGGATGAACGTGAACGGTCCGCTGATGTGGGCGATGTCGCGATGACCGAGCCCGGCCAGGTGGTCGAGCAGTAGCACGACGGTCTCCTCGGGCGAGCTGATCAGCCGGCCGACCTCGTCGCCCGGATCGTTCGAGCTCACCACCACGCACGGCACGTCGAGGTCCTTGAGCAGCGGGATCCGCGGATCGTCGTCGTGCTCGTCGAACAGGATGAACCCGTCGACCCGCCCCTGCCGGGACCATCTCCGCAGTACGGCGAGATCGTCGCCGTGCTCGCCCGTCAGCCGGAGCAGCAGCGACGAGTCGACCTCGTTCAGGTACTGCTCGATGCCGACCAGCGTGCGCATGTAGAACGCTTCGGTGGAGATCAGCGCCGGGTCGCGGGCGATCACGATGCCGATGGTGCGGGTCCGGCTGGCCGACAGCGCGACGGCGGCGGAGTTCGGGTGGAATCCGAGCTCCTCGGCGAGGTTGAGGACCCGCTGGCGGGTCTCCTCGCTGACGCCGGCCCGGCCGTTCAGCGCGTACGAGACCGACGCCTTGGAGATCTGCAGACGGCGCGCGAGATCGCTGATCGTGACTCGCCGGCGCCCGGTCGTGCTCGCCGGACCGTCGTCGGCGGCCTCACCGCCGGCCAAGGATCCGGTTGTCGTCATCTCTGCCTGCTACCCCGCACAAACGCGAGATTAGCAGCGGGTTCCGAGGGCCAGGGGCGTGTCCGGCAATTCCCCGCCTACGGCACGGCACTCGCCATCCGCTCGCGATGGCGCTGAAGTACCGGACACGCCCTACCGATTTGCCCGAGATTTGGATAGCGTTTTCCCCATGACGCCTGACGAGCCGTTGCGGCTGGATTTCCTGCCCTGGGAGTACAAGCGGAAGGCGTCGGAGGAGGAGCGGGAGCAGCAGGCCGAGCGCCAGGCGCGGCTCGGCGGGTCGGTGGTACTCGCCGACGATGTGTACGTCGCGGAGTCGGCCGCGGTGTACTGCGACGAGCTCCGGATGGGGGAGCGGTCGTACATCGCGGCCCACGCCTACGTCACCGGGCAGATCGTGCTCGGGTCCGACTCGACCATCAACCCGTTCGCCACGGTCCGCGGCCGGATCACGATCGGCGACGGGGTCCGGATCGGCGCACACACGTCCATCATCGCGTTCAACCACGGCACCGAGCCCGGCCGGCCGATCTTCCAGCAACCCCACACCGCCCTCGGCATCACCATCGCCGACGACGTCTGGATCGGCTCCAACGTCACCATCCTGGACGGCGTCACCATCGGCCCGCACACCATCATCGGCGCCGGCGCCGTCGTCACCAAAGACATCCCTGCCAACACCGTCGCCGCCGGCAACCCGGCCCGCATCCTCCGCACCCGCGAGCAGTCGGCCGCCGCATCTCCGGCTCCCGCCGCCACCTCGTCCCCGGCTGCCGTCGATCTGCCTGAGCGCCTCGCCGCTTTCGCCGCGAAGGCGCGCGACCAGGTTGACGACGTTCTGGGGAGGTGCTGGGACGGCGTCCGGTACGTCGACCGGCCCGGGCTCGATCACGATCCGGCGATCCGGCCGTGGTGTGACGCCATCGAGATCGCCGACCTACTACTTCGTCGTACGCCGGCCGGCCACACCCGCGACGACCTCGTCCGCCGCCTCCGCGCCCGCCAGGACGCGGAGACCGGACTGGTCTCACCCGGAGACCTGTCCGACGCCGGCCTCGACCTCCCGTCCGACGCGAAACTCTCGGTCCTGGAAGGCCCCGCGAGCTACCACATCCTCTGCGTCGGCTACGCGCTCCAGGTCCTGGACAGCGGCTTCGAGCACCCGATCCGGACCGACTTCACCCTGGACGAGCTCGACAACTTGCCCTGGGCAAGGAGAGCCTGGTCGGCCGGCGCCGGAATCGATGCCCTCGGCACCGCCATCGCCCGGAACCTCCACGACCACAAGGAATCCGGGCCGCTGGAGCCCTTGATGGGCTGGCTCGTCACCAGGGTCGACCCGTCCACCGGCGCGTGGGGCCAGCCACATCCGGACGACGGTTGGCTGCAGGTCGTCAACGGTTTCTACCGACTGACCCGCGGCACCTACGCTCAGTTCGGCCTGCCGTTGCCGTACCCCGAGCAAGCTGTCAAGACGGTCCTTGCGCACAGCAACGACCGACGGATGTTCATCGGAGACAACTACAACGCCTGCAACGTCCTCGACGTGATCCACCCCCTCTGGCTGGCCCGCAAGCAGACGGCGTACGGCGAGCAGGACGGCCTCCGCTGGGCCGAGGATCAACTGATCCGGATCCTCGACCGCTGGGTCGACGGCGCCGGCTTCGCGTTCGCCCCGGACGGTACGGACGACCGCTCGATCCCCGGTCTGCAGGGCACCGAGATGTGGCTCGCCATCATCTGGCTGCTCTCGGACTACCTCGGCCTGTCGGATGCGCTCAGCTACCGCCCCCGCGGCGTCCACCGCCCCGAACCGCTGGTCAGTCCGCGCTGAACCACCCACTGGCGTGAACCAGCCGGACGGGGGTCCACTAGCCTGAACCAGTGGACCCCCGGACCCGACGACTCGTCACCTCTGTCGTCCTGGCAGCGCTCGTCGCGATCGTCGTGATCGCGGCGATCATCCGTTGACGGTCGCGGACCCCAGGACGACGTACGGCTGGTTGGACAGGTCGGCGGCCAGGCCGGGGTAGAGCGCTTGCCCGCCGTCACGGTGCAGCACGCTGAAGAAGTACATCAGCGGGTACGTCGAGGCCGTGTAGTCGCCGTCGATCGTGCCTGACAAGGTCTGCCCAGTCACTTCCATCGGGACCTGCTGCCAGGACTCGGACTGGTCCACGTGCCGGTAGTGGAGCGTCGCGCCGGTCACGTCCGGATCCATCACCTGCAGCGAGAGCGTGATCGGTTCGCCTCGTTCGAAGCTCTGCGGCACCGTGTGGTCGACCCCAGGCTTGGCCGGCCGGGCCGGTGCCGCCAGCAGGGCGGCGGCTGGTTTCGTGCCGGCCGCCTCCTGCAACTCCTCGGCGAGAGCCGCCAGGTCGGCGTCGATGTCCGGAATCCGATCCGCCCAGTGACCGTGCTCGGAGGCCTCGATCCCGAACTTCAGATCCGGCTGGTAGACGCCGTCGACGATGGCCGGGATCTCGGCATAGGCGTCCCGCGCGGCCCGGTAGCGGCGCAGCGCCGACTCCAGCGAACTGACGTCTTCGGTGGTCCGGTAGACCGAGTAGTCGACCGCAGCCCGGAACTTGCCGGCGAAGAACCTGCCCAACCTGAGCAGGACCTCCAGATCGATCAGGATCCGGCGAACCTGCGCGTCCGACTGATCCGCGACCTGCTTGGCACGGTCGAGGGCCTGCTCACCGTCGGCGACCAGTCGCTCGATCCACGAGGCCACCTCCAGCGGCGTGTACTTCGCCGAGAGTTTGCGGCCGGCCAGCGCGGCGACGTACTCGTCGATGCCATAGAAGGTCGTCGGGTCGAACGGGCTGACGCCACCCCAGTTCGCCGGTGGTTCGGTGTCGCCGGCGTAATGAGCCGAGTGCACCCGCGACGAGATCGGGAGGTTGAGGTACACCTCGGGCCAGTAGCCGTTGTTCGATCCGCCGACGCCGTGGACCACTGTCACCAGCGGGAGGATCCGGCTGAGCGGGCTCAGAGCGCTCTCCACATCGGCCGCTGCCTCGCCGTACGTCGACCGCAGATGGCGACGCCACGTCTCGGGTTCGGCATCGGGGTTGTAGAGGAGCCGTCCCCACAAGAGGTAGCCGTAGCGATACTTGGTCCACTCCCGGTTGCCGGGCAGCTTGAGGTCGTCGCGGACGTACGGGTCGCGCGCGCCCGGTTCGCCGCTGCCGTGACGTCCCTTGAAGAACAGGGGTTCACACACGTCGACACCGCGGGATCCACCGAACGTCGACAATCGCCCGTACCCGGCCGCGATCGCGGGATCGCCCCACGCCAGGAGCTTCTGGGTTCCCGGCCAGACCCGGAACATCAGGTCGACGGTCCGGTCCTCGCGCAGGAAGTCGCCGTAGCCGTAGCGGGTGAACCGCCGGGAGAACTCGGTGATGCCCTTCATCTCGTGGCCGGCGGGGATCGGCTTGGCCTTCTCCTTGGCCCGGATCGAGGCCTGGTGGTACGGCAGTCCGACATGCTCGGCCCAGTACTTCGCCGACAGCACCGCAGACAGGTTCGGCAGGTCGACGGCGTCGAGCAGGGCCTGGTCGACACCCTTGGCGTGCATGTCGATCTCCAGCGGCCGGCCGGCCGAGTTCGCCCCTTCGAAGACCGCCCGCCAGAAGATCTCGTGCCGGTCGTCAGGGATGCCGCCCTCGTAGTGCACCCGGAACGTGAGCCCGTCGATGTCAGGACACTCGGCGAGCAACTTGGCGATACCGGCCCCGCAGTACGCCGCATGGTTGTCCGGGCCGATCCCCGTGATCGGGAACCGGTGGACCGAGTCCCGGCCGTAGTCGTACGCGTGGTTCCACAGGCCGAGCTGGAACTTCAGCCCCCGGCGCTTGCTCTCGGCGGCGATGAAGCGCAGGGTCTCCAGGTTGCGCTTCTGCTCGTCCGCGCCGACCCCTTCGGCCCGCACCTCGTAGCCGTCCACGTCGAACAGGAACGGATAGGCGAAGCACAGGTAGTTGTCAGTGGCACCGTGCCGGTCGGCGCCGTAGTTGTACTGCATGCCGAGCGCGAGGTGGAACCGGTTGAACCGGGACGCGGCCAGCCAGGTCAGATAGTCGGTCCAGAACTGCCGGTCATGGAACCAGGCCAGGTCCTCGTCCACACTGGAGAACGACCGCACCACGCCCCGGACCGGAACAGCGGGCTGCTCGGCGAAGGGCGTCGTACCGGCGAGGTCCTCCAGCGGTGAGGCCGAGGCGGCGATCCGGTCCGCGAGCTCGAGCACCCCGCAGCGCAGGCCGGTCTCGTCGTTGCCTACGACAACAACTGCGCCGTCGACGCGGAGTACGGCGTACGACTCGGGCACGGCCGCGAGGTCCGCGGCGGGCGCCTCGTCGGGGGTGGCCAGCCGGATCACCACGGCATCGACGGGTGAGTCGGTGGCGCTGATCCCCTTCTCCGCCAGGGCTTGGACGAGTTGCTCGGACGCCCAGGTGGCGATCCGGCCGGTGGTGATGGGGTTCTGCTCGTTCCGGGTGACCAGCACGCGGTCAAAGAGCTCAGGCATGGGACTCCAATCACTTGCCGTCTAGGGTCTTGTTGGCGTCGGCCACGAACTTCGGTACGCCCTGCTTGATCGGGATCTTCCCGAAGGCGATGTCCTGGCTGGTCTTCAGCAACAGGTCGCCGACGGCGGTCGACGCGGCCGGGCTGGCCTGCGGCGGGGCGAACGCGTTCTTCAGCGCCAGATCGGTGTAGGCGAGCACCTGCTTCTCGCTCGCTGACAGGTCACCGCCCTTCAGCAGCACGTCCCGGCCGGCGGCCGAGGCCGGCGGCCCGCTGATCAGTCGCAGCGTCTTCGCGGCCTCCTCGCCATTGGTGAACCAGTTGATGAACGCGGCGGCGTCGTCCGCGCGCTGGCTCTTGGCGTTCAGCGACAGGTAGCTGCTCGGCGCCGGGAAAGTCCCGCATTTGCCGTCCGTCGTGTCCCGCGGCGGCAGGGTGATGGCGATGGTGTTCTTGGTCAGATCCTGGAAGCCGCCCTTGAGATTGGGCGTCTGGATGTGCGCGAGCGCCGCCTGCCGCTTGACCAGCGGCGATGTGGGCCAGTCGCCGTACTTGGCCTGCGCCGCGATGTCGGCCGGGATCGTGCCGCCGGTCGCTCGCAGCGCGGCCCAATACTCGAACCACTCGGTCAGCGTGTCCTCCGAGAAGGCGAGTGTGCCGTCCTTGTACAGGTCTTCGCCCTTGCCGCGCAGGAAGATCTGCAACGTCGCCGTGTCCCCGCTGGGATCCTCCGAGCCGTAGACCTTCTTCCCGGACTTCTGCCGGATCTGGTTGGCCAGAGTCGCGAAGTCGGACCAGGTCCAGGTCTCCTTCGGGTGCTCCAGACCGAGCCTGTCGAGCACGGTCACGTCGTACCCCATGCTGTAGGCGCCCATCGCGACCGGGATGCCGAACTGCTCGCCCTTGAGCTGACCCTGGCTGAGCAGGTTCTTGTCGAACGGTTTCGCGTCGATGGTGTCCGGGATGTACTTCTGCAGCGACTGCAGCGCTCCGGCCCCGCCGTACTGGCCGATCCGGGCGGTGTCGATGTTGATCACGTCCGGGGCGTTGCCGCCGGCCATCTGGGTGGCGAGCTTGTCCCAGTACTCCGCGGTCGCGGTGCCCTCGAAGGCCATCTTCACCTCCGGATGGCTGGAGGTGTACAGGTCCGCGAGCTTGCTGCGCAGGCCGAGCTTGGTCGGGTCGCCGTAGCTGCTGAACCGGACCGATTCCTTCGCTTCCTTGGCCGCGGGGTCGAGGTTGCAGGCCGACAGCAGCGGTGCCAGTACGCCGGCCGTGAGTCCGGCCTGCAGGAAGCGCCGGCGGCTGAGATCTGTGGTCATGACTGGGTTCCTTTCGGGCTAGCCCTTCAGGCCGGTCGTGGCGATGCCCTCGACGATGCGGCGCTGGGCGAGAAGGAAGACGATGAAGGTCGGCACCAGCGACAGCACCGACATGGCCAGCAGTTGCCCGTACGACGAGTCGCCGGTCGCGTCGACGAACCGCCGCAGAGCGACCGGTACGGTCTCGCTGCTGGGGTAGGACAGGTAGATCAGCTGGGCGAAGAAGTCGTTGTACGTCCAGATGAACGTGAAGATCGTGGTGGTGATCAGCACCGGTCCGGTCAGCGGCAGGATGATCCGGCTGAAGATGCGGACCTTGCCGCAGCCGTCGATCATCGCGGCCTCGTCCAGCGTGCGCGGGATCGTCCGGATGAACTGGACCATCAAGAAGATGAAGAACGCGTCGGTGGCCAGGAACTTCGGCACCACCAGCGGGAGGTAGGTGTTCACCCAGCCGAGGTTGAAGAACAGCACGTACTGCGGGATCAGCAGCGCATGCGCCGGCAGCATGATCGAGCCGAGCATGATGGCGAAGAACACCTTCTTGCCGCGGAACTCCAGCCGGGCGAACGCGTACGCCGTGAGCGTGCAGGCGATCACGTTGCCGGCCACGGCGAGCACCGCGATGACCATCGAGTTGAAGTAGAACCGGGCGAAGGTGGGATCGGTCGCGGTCCAGCCGGCGATGTAGTTGCGCGGGTTCAGCGAGCTGGGCAGCGGGTTGAGCTGGGAGAAGATGTCGCTCTCGTTCTTGAAGGATCCGCCGACCATCCAGAGCAGCGGGTAGACCATCACCAGGGTTCCGGCGATCAACGCGAGGTGGGTCAGCCACCTGCGCCCGCGCCGCCGGCGGACAGGGCTGTGCAGAAGAGTTGTCATCAGCGGTCCTCGTAGTAGACCCAGCGGCGGGCCAGCCCGAAGTTGATCAGCGTGAAGGTGGCGATGATCAGCAGCAGCGCCCAGGCCATCGCGGAGGCGTAGCCCATGTTGAGGTTCGTGAAACCCTGCTGGTACAGGTAAAGCGTGTAGAACAACGTGGAGTCCGATGGCCCGCCGCTGCCGCCGCTCACGACGTACGCCGGGGTGAAGGCCTGGAACGCCTGGATGATCTGCAGCACGACGTTGAAGAAGATGATCGGTGTCAGCAGCGGCACGGTGACCGACCAGAACCGTCGCCAGGCGTTCGCGCCGTCCACCGACGCCGCGTCGTACAGCTCCTGCGGGATCTGTTTGAGCCCGGCCAGGAAGATCACCATCGGCGAGCCGAACTGCCAGATGTTCAGCAGCACCAGCGTGTAGAGGGCTGTGTCGGGGTTGGAGATCCAGCTGCGGCCGGCGACGCCGAAGAAGGCGAGGAAGCCGTTCAGTACGCCGTCGTCGTCGAACAGCTGGCCCCAGATCACCGCGATCGCGACGCTGCCGCCGAGCAGGGAGGGGATGTAGTAGATCGACCGGTACCACGCCATCCCACGCAGTGGCCGGTTCAGCATGACGGCGACCGCCAGCGCGAATCCCAACTGCAGCGGGACTGTCAGCGCGACGTAGATGAAGGTGACCTTCAACGACTGCAGGTAGCGCGGGTCGTCGGTGAACATCTTCACGTAGTTGCCGAAGCCGTTCCAGGCGGGCGGCTGCAGCAGGTTGAACTTGGTGAACGACAGATACAGGGACCCGAGCAGCGGCCCGGCCGTGAGCAAAAGCAGTCCGACGAACCACGGGCCCAGGAAGAGGTAGGCGACCCGATCACTGCGCCGGCGGGGTTTTGGGCGTGCTTCCGGGGTGCGGTCGTCCGGGATGTCCGTTGTCGGGTCGCGGCCTGCCGGAGCAGAGATCTCGGTTCCCGTGCTCATGGTGGCCTCCTCTCAGGGTCCTCTTCACCGATGTAGAAATGGGCTGGAAGATCGGCCGTCAGCTCGTGTGGTCCGGCAAGACTCCGGCCGGTGTTCGGGCGTGGCTCATCGTGGAGCGGCCGGGCACGCAAGAGGACCCGGCGGTCCGCCGGAATTCGGCGACGAGCAGAAGGGGCTAACTGGTCGGGGCGGGCCTCGGGATGCCGGGGCGGTGCTGGGTGGCGGTGGCTGGTTCTTCGGGCATTGCTGCCTCCAGGAGTTACCACTTGGTGGAAATGGTGTTCCACTACGCGAGAGATTAGGTCGCCGCCGGACGATGCGCAATACCGGAGTGCATTCGTATTCATAAGCGTGAAACCGCCCCACCGCCGGCAGTGCCGACGCCTGGGGCCGCCGGGGCGGTAACGTCACGCCAATGACGAGCAGCACCGCCACGCGGTCGTCGTACCTGATGCGGGCCGGCCTGGTCCGCAACGTCCGGTCGGGGGAGCACCTGACCACGTTCGTGGTGGCCGGCGTGGCGACGGTCCTCGTCACCCGCCTGGTCCTCAGTCTGAGCGGCTACCCGCAGATCGGCGGGAAGGGCCTGCACATCGCCCACGTACTCCCGGGCGGCCTGCTGATGCTGATCGCGATCTCCCTGCTGCTCGGGTACGTCGGTCCCGTCGTCCGACCGGCGGCAGCACTCGTCGGCGGGGTCGGGTTCGGCCTGTTCATCGACGAGGTCGGGAAGTTCGTCACCTCGGACAACGACTACTTCTACCAACCGACCGCGGCGATCGTGTACGTCGTCTTCGTCCTGATCGTGCTGGCGACCCGGTTCCTCACCACGCGGCGGCCGATCGATCCACGCGAGCAACTCGCGAACGTGATCGACCACGCGGTGGAGGGTGTGGCGGGCGGTCTGTCCCGGCGACGGCTGGCGCAGGCCTCGGAGCAGCTCCGCAAGGTGGGTCCTGAGGTGGCCGGTCGCCGTGAGACGCGGGAGCTGCTGGCCGCCTGCCCGGCCGATGAGGTGGAGCTGGCCGCGCCGGTGGACGCCGCGTGGCGGGCCAGCCAGCGTGGGTTCGACCGGCTGGCCACGCATCCACTCGCGCCTCGGGTGGCGGTCGGCGTACTGGTCGTCCAGGCGATCGCTGCGCCGGTGATCGCGGCCGGGATCCGGTTCGACAACGGATTCGTCGCCGACATCCCGGTGCTCGGCGTGGCGGCCGGGAGCTTGCTGTCGGCAACGTTCACGGCCCGGGGTGCGTGGCAGCTGCGGAAGAAGAACCGGGCCCGGGCGGTCCGGCTGTTCGAGCTGGCGGTGCTGGTGTCGTTGCTGGTGACCCAGGTGTTCCAGTTCGCCGGGACCCAGTTCGCCGCGGTGTTCGGGATGCTGCTCGACCTGGTGCTGCTGGGGTTGCTGAAGGCCGAGCGCGACCGGATGCGGCGCAAAGAGGTAGGGGTGACCAGGGCTAAGACGACGCGACTGCCACCGGATCCGGTCTGAGCCTCCGTTCCCGCGGGACCCGTCGGATCCGGTGTAGCTTTCCAGTTCTCGTGGCGGCCGATCAGTACCGGTGACATGGTGGCGACGAGGTAGGCCGCCCCGGCCGCGAGCAGCGCTGGCGCCAGACCGATGCCGGCGATCGCAGCTCCGGCGACGATGCCACCGAGTGGCACACCGGTCCAGCAGACCGCGTCGGCCAACGAGTTGACCCGGCCGAGCATGTGGCGGGGGATCCGCTCGAGGAACAGTGCACCGAGCACCGGGTTGATGAAACCGGCGCCGACACCGGCGACGGCGTACACGGCCATGAGCGCCCAGAGTGGAGCGTCGTACGCCATCACCACGAACCGCGGCGCGCCACAGATCAGGAACGCGAGCGTGAAGACCAGCTTGCGCGGGATGCGCTCGCCGACGGCGGACGCCAGCAGTGCGAACAGCGTGGCGGTCACTCCGAACGACGTGAGGATCAGGCTGGTGTGCCCGGGGCCGAAGCCGTGGTCTTTGATCCAGACCGGCAGCAGTACGGCGCCGACGGCCGCGTCGAGGAGGTTGGTCACGGCGATCATCAGGACGAGCGGCATCATCAGCTTGTCCTTGCGCAGGAACTGCCAGCCCTCCAGCAGGCGCCGGCCGTAGCCTTCCTCGATCTTGACTGCCTTCTCGTGGTCCTTGGGGATCCAGCGGTAGATGAGTACGGCGCAGACTCCGAACGATGCCGCGTCGATCCAGAGGGCGTTCACCGTGCCGACGAGCGTGATCAGTCCGCCGGCCAGGGCGTAGGCGAAGAAGCTGGCCAGGCGTTCCGTCGTACTCTCCAGCCCCGTCACCCGCTCCAACGGCACCTTGGCCGCCCGGGCGATGTCCGGAACCATCGTCGCCTTGGCCGCATCGCCCGGCCCTCTCAGCGCCCCCGCGATCGCAACCAGGACCAGCAGGGTCGGGAAGTGCAGCAGGTGCAGCGTGTGGAGCAGCGGGATCAGCGCCACCACTCCCGTACTCGCGGTGTCGGCGAACACGCTGATCCGCCGAGCACCCACACGGTCGATCCACGGTCCACCGACGGCCTTGACCAGGACCAGCGGGGCCATTTCGGCCAGTGCCACGATCCCTGTCTTCACCGGCGATCCGGTGGTGATCAACACGAACCACGGCACCGCGATCGCACTGACCCTTGTCCCACAGATCGACACCACGTTCGCGACCAGGAAGGCCACCAGCGGCGCCCGGTAGCGCTGTCCGCTCTCCACCTGACGCATGTCATCGCCTCGCTCGCCGGTAGCGGTCGTCATGGCTGTTCGCCGCGGGTCTCGCGCGGGAACATCTGGATTTGCACGGTCACCTGCTCGGCGCCCTCGGGCAGCGGTGCGGTCAGATCAGCGGTCTTGTACTTCTCCATCACCGCCAGCAGTTCGTCCCGCATCGCCTGCAGTTCCTCCGGCCGGAGATGGAACAGGAAGTCCGACAGCAGGGTGGCTTCCTTCCACTCGGGCGGCAGTGTCTGCATGGCGTCGATGAAGCCGAACATGTTCTCGGCGTACGTCTGCCCGATCCCATGCAAGAAGCCCAGCGCCAGCTCGGGCTCCTGATCCAGCAACTCGGCCGCGTCGAACTCGGTCCCCTGGTGGGCCGACTTCCACCACCGGTCCCGCGCATTTCCCCGGCTGTCGTCCTCCACCACGAGGCCCGCATCCGCCAGTTGCCGGAGGTGATAGCTGGTCGCCCCGGTGTTCACGCCGAGCCGTCCCGCCAGCGTGGTGGCCGTCTGGGGCCCGTAGATCCGCAGCAGTCCGAGCATCCGGTTCCGCATCGGATGCGCCAGGGCCCGGACCAGATGCCGATCCAGCCGGACACTGCGCCCGGCCACGCCTTGAACGGTCACTTCCTCGGGCTCGTTCTTCTCGCTCATGACTCTGAGGGTAGAACTGCACAGCTCGTTTGCAAAGAGATTTTGCAAACTGATTCTGCGATCGGTTGTCCACAGGTTGCGAATCGGTCGCCGGATCGGGGTGCGATCGCGGCATCTTCTCCGGTGAGACAGGGGACCGGGCGCGCCCACCGAGGCCGCCCGGTCCGCACCACGAAACGGAGATCAACCCATGTTGCGAGTGATGCTCGAGGACGCCGACTACTGCGACGTCCCCGCCGACCTGATGACGTTCGACGACGGGGCGGTGGTCTTCTGGCGCGAGGGCGAGGAGGTCGGCCGGCACCGCCAGGCCCGGATCCGCTCCCTGGAGCTGATGGACCCCCGCTCGATGACCCGCAAGATCAAGGCCGCTCGCAAGAACCATCCGAACGCGTTCCGCCCGTGGACCGCCGAGGACGAGCAGACCCTGATCGAGATGTACCGCACCGGCGCGACCAAGGACGAGCTGGTCGACGCCCTCGGCCGGCAGGAGGGCGGAATCGCCACCCGCCTCCGCGGCCTCGGCCTCCTCCCGGAAGACGAAAAACTCCGATGAGTCCGCCGCCCACGACCGTCGGTCGGCGAGACCCTTTTGAGATCCGGTGGAGCTGTCGGCGACAATGGCGCGATGCAGGCAGAGGCGCACCCGGATCCGCTCGCCGGCGGTCCGTCCCCGGATCCGCGGGTCGCGTCCGGCGATCCGGGCTCGGCGGCGAACGCGGAGTCCGGCGCGTGGGAGGTGATCCGCGCGGCACTACTGGACCAGACCGGTCTCGTCCGCGCGCTCGCGTCCGGTCGGCGTCGCGGCGCGGAGCCGCCGCAGTTCCTTCGGCTCGAGCTCAGGTACGTCGACCTCAAGGGCACCCGCCACCTGCAGATCACCGAGTACGACGAACGCCAGGCCCACACCCGCAACGTGTCGGGGGCCGACGGCGAGAAGGCCGTCGACGAGTTGCTCGACCTCCCGTACGGGACGTGGCATGTCGAGACGACCACCGAGACGCTGCGGCTGCGCTACACCAAGAAGGGCAAGGAGCTGCTGCACCGGCAGGAGGACAGCCGCGAGCAGGAGACCGGCCACGATCGGGTGAAGCAGCGTGTGCTCGACCCGGCCGCGCCGTTCCTGATCGAGCTGGGCATCAGCGACCATCAGGGCCGGGTGAAGCCGTCGCGGCAGGCGAAGTACAAGCAGATCGAGGAGTTCTGCAAGCTGCTCGAGCCTGCCCTGGACGAGGCTGTTTCAGCGGGCCGGATCGCGACCGGTCGGCCGCTGCAGGTGGTCGACCTCGGCTGCGGCAACGCCTACCTCACCCTGGCCGCGTATCACCTGCTGACCGCGGCCGGGCACGACGTCCGGATGACCGGTATCGACCACAACCCGGCCGCCCGGAAGCGGAACACCCGCGTGGTCGAGGCGCTCGGCTGGCAGGACCACCTGCGGTTCGTCGACGCGACCATCCAGGCCGCGGAGCTCGACGTACGCCCGGACGTCGTCCTGGCGCTGCACGCCTGCGATACGGCGACCGACGACGCGCTGGCCCGGGCGGTCGGCTGGGAGGCTCCGCTGGTCCTCGCCGCGCCGTGCTGTCATCACGACATCCAAAAGCAGCTGAAGAGCGTCTCACCACCGGCGCCTTATGCGCTGATGACGAGATATGGCATCGTTCGTGAGCGGTTCGCCGACGTCCTGACGGATTCTCTGCGGGCGGCGGTGCTGAGACAGGTCGGGTACCGAGTGGAGGTTGTGCAGTTCGTGGACAGTCAGCACACCCCGCGTAACCTGCTGCTCCGCGCCGCGCGGACCGGTGTCAAGCCGACCGCCGACCTCCAGTCCGAGTACCAGACGCTGATCGCCGAGTGGCAGGTCACCCCGCGCCTGGCCGAGCTCCTGCTCCCGCCGGCAGACCGCACCAGACCAGATCAGGCCGCCGGCTCCGAGGTGATGCCGTGAGTCTGCTCACGCATCTGCCTCGCGTGCGGCGCTCTATCCGGACAGCGCTCGCCGTGTCCGCCGCCAGCCTGTTCGCCCTCGCCGGCACCACCCTGCCCATCACCGCCTCGGCCACCACCGTTGCGACTCCGACCCCGGTGGCGCCGAAGAAGCTGTTCACGATCAAGGACGACCGGATCAAGGAGTCGTCGGGACTGGCGAAGAGCCAGAAGCACCAGGACCTCTACTGGACGGCGAACGACTCCGGCGACAGCGCCCGCGTGTTCGGCATCGACACCACCGGCAAGGTGAAGGTGGAGCTCGGGTTCAAGGCAGAGCTGAAGGACGTCGAGGCGGTCGGGGTGGACCACGACGGCACGATCTACATCGCGGACATCGGCGACAACAAGCTCAACCGGGACACGATCGAGATCTACACGATCCCGGAGCCGGAATCGCTGAAGGATTCCGACAGAGTCCCCTACCACCAGTTCGACTTCACCTACCCCGATGGTCCGCACGACGCCGAGACCCTGCTGGTCGAGCCCGGTACCAATCAGCTCTACATCGTCACGAAGACCCTGAAGGGCACCGGCGCGATCTACGCGGCTCCGCCGGCCCCGTCCCGCCAGGGCACGAACGAGCTCACCAAGCTGGCCCCGGCCCCGTCCGGCGTCATCACCGACGGCACGTTCCTCGCGGACGGTCAGCGCGTGGTGCTGCGGACCTACACCGACGTCGCCACTGTCGCGTGGGGCGACACCCCGACGGCGATCGCCCGCGGCGTGGTCCCGTTCGGCCAAGGCGAGACGGTCGCCGTCGGCCCGACGGACAACACGGTCCTGGTCGGCAACGAGGGCTCCAACTCGGCCGTCTACCAGGTCCAGGTCCCCGCCAAGGCAGCCGTCGCCACCCCTCCGGCAGCCAGCGCGACCCCCAAATCCGCCGACCGGCGCCGAGGCGAACAGCGACAGCGGCAAAAGCCACAACCTCCGCTGGATCCTCATCGGTGCAGCCCTCTTCGCGCTCATCATCACCATCGTCACCTTCCCCCCGGGCCGCCGCGAGCGCTTGGACCGGATGGCCGAGAACGCCCGCCTCACCGGCCAATCCCCACCCACTCCACACCGCCGCTCTCACACCTGACCCACCGCCGCCCAACTGCACGGCGCGACGGCTGCCTGCCGGACAGAGAACAGCCGCCGACCCTGAGTAGGTCGGCGGCTGTCGGCGTACGGGGCGACTACTTCAGGCGTTCGACCACGTAGTCGATGGAGTGGGTGAGTTTCTCGACGTCGTCCGGGTCGACCGCGGGGAACATCGCGACGCGCAGCTGGTTGCGGCCGAGCTTGCGGTACGGCTCGGTGTCGACGATCCCGTTGGCGCGCAGCGTCTTTGCGACCGCGGCGGCGTCGATCGCGTCGTCCAGGTCGATGGTGCCGATGACGAGCGAGCGGGCGTCCGGGTCCTCGACGTACGGCGTGGCGTAGCCGGACTTCTCGGCCCAGGTGTACAGCCGGGTGCTCGAGTCGGTCGTCCGCGCGACGCTCCAGTCCAGGCCGCCCTGGTTGTTGATCCAGTCGGTCTGCTCCGCCATCAGGAAGAGCGTGGCCAGCGACGGCGTGTTGTAGGTCTGGTGCTTGCCCGAGTTGTCGATCGCGGTGGCCAGGTCCAGGAACGCCGGGGTCCACCGGCCGGACGCGGTGATCTCCTCGACCCGCGCCAGCGCGGCCGGGCTCATCACCGCGATCCACAGCCCGCCGTCCGAGGCGAAGGACTTCTGCGGCGCGAAGTAGTAGACGTCGACCTCGTTGATGTCGACCGGCAGGCCGGCCGCACCCGAGGTGGCGTCGATCGCGACCAGCGCGCCCTCGTCAGCGCCCTCGACCCGCTTCACCGGCGCCATCACACCGGTGGAGGTCTCGTTGTGCGGCCACGCGTACAGGTCGACGCCGGCCTCGGCGACCGCGACCGGGCGCGTACCGGGGTCGGACTTCACGATGGTCGGGTCCGCGAGATGCGGCGCCAGCTGCGCGGCCTTGGCGAACTTCGACGAGAACTCACCGAAGCTCAGGTGCTGGCTCTTCTCCCGGATCAGCCCGAACGTCGCGATGTCCCAGAACGCGGTCGACCCGCCGTTCCCGAGCACCACCTGGTACCCGTCCGGCAGCTGGAACAGGTCGGACACACCCTGCTGCACCCGGGCCACCAGGTTCTTCACCGGCGCCTGGCGGTGCGACGTACCGAGCAACTTCGCGCCTTCGGTCGCCAGCGCGGCGACGGCCTCCGGGCGCACCTTCGACGGACCGGCACCGAAGCGGCCGTCAGCGGGCTTGAGCTCTGCAGGAATCTGAATGTCGCTGGTCACCAGCGTGTTCCCTTCGTCGTCTGCTATCAGAAAGCCGACGACGCTGTCAGCGCAAACCCCATCCTGCCACACCCACCCCACCCCACACCCCCGGGTCTCATCTCAGCCCGGCGCACTGGGTCGGCCGAGCTGGGACGCACCCCGGGGATGAGTCGGGGGCGGGTTACTCGTGTTTGCGGGTGATGGTCTGGGTGCCGGTGAGGACGGCGACCGGGCCGTCGGGGGTGTCGGTCCACTCGCCGCACGCGCCGCCGCCCTCGGCGACGTCGAGCTCGAGCTCGGATGCCGTCCATCCGCAGCGCCGGGTGGTAGTACTGGGCAACCTTGTCGGCCTCGCCCTGGATGTAGTGGCCGATCAGCGCGCGCCGGAAGCGGTCGGTGGTGACGTTCGGGGCGCTGCCATGGACGAGGGCGCCGTGGAAGAACAGCACGTCGCCGGGCTCCATCTCGATCGGTACGGCGGCGTCCGGTGCCGGCAGCGGGACGGTGATGTCGGTGAAGCTGACCGTGGTGTCCGCCTTCTCGGTGCACAGGATCGGCCAGCGGTGACTGCCGGGCACGACCTCGAGGCAGCCGTTCGCCCGGTCGACCTTGTCGAGCGCCATCCACGCCGCGACACAGGTGCCGGGGTCGGCCTTCAGGTAGAAGTTGTCCTGGTGCAGCGCCTGCCCGCGCGAACCCGGCGGCTTGAAGTAGATCATCGTCTGGACCGCGTACGGCGACCTGCCGAGCAGCGCGGTCATCACCTGATCGATCCGCGGGTCGATCATCCATTGCAGCGACGCGTCGTCCCAACGGTGCATCTGCGCCATCCGCGGGTACCGCTTGAGCGGATCGCGGTCGGTCGCGCTGTGACCGGCGAAGTCGTGCGGGTGCGAGCCACGCTTCCGCAGCTCCATGTAGTGCTCCCGCAGTCGATCGACCTCGTCCTCGCTCCACAGTCCGCGGACCAGCGTGTACCCGGTCTCGTCGAACTCCGCCTTGTACGCCGTTCCGGTCCGCTCGTCGATGTTGTACGAAACGCTCATCCACAACTCCCGCACTCGATCCGCATCGTCCGTCGAGACCATCTACTCTGTCTCTGACACAGCAATTCTCCGACCGATCGCCGACCGATGACCACCGACGATTCACGCGAGGTGTTGAACTTTTGTCGCATCACCCGGCCGTGCACGATCGCTTGCGGGTCACTCTGCGGACGCCGCCGACCTTCTGGCGCTGCGAGCCGAGCTGGTCCTGGACGTCGCGTCCGCTGGCCGATCACCTGCTCTGGTGTGTGATGGACGGACGGGGCCGGCTCGAGTTGAACGGGGAGCGGCAGGAGCTGCACCCGGGCGTGTGCGCCGTCTTCGCGCCCGGCGACGCCCCGCGAGCGACCCACGATCCGCGAAGGCGCCTGCTGGTGTTCGGCATGCATTTCGAGGTCGACCACACCGGGGTGGCCCAGGATCCGCGGTGGGGTGAGGTGATGGATCGGGAGTTGCTCGGCGTACTCGCACGCACCAGCGATGCGTCGTACCGGCGCCAGGATGCGTTGGGCCGGCGGCAGGCCGAGCTGTGTCTGGAGCAACTGCTCGGGGTGGTCTGGGACGCGGTCCACAACCCCGGCCGGAGTGCGACCGACACCGCTGTGGACGACGTCGCGCGGCAGATCCGGCAGGATCCCAGCCACGATTGGACTGTCACGGAGATGGCTCGCCGGGCGGCACTCTCCAGGGCGCAGTTCACCCGCCGGTTCGTCGCGCAGCTCGGGATGTCGCCCGCGCAGTACCTCATCCAGTCCAGGATCGACCGCGCTCACCAGCTTCTGACCGAGACAGGGATGACGGTGACCCAGACCGCCGCTGCTCTCGGCTACACCGATGTTCCTTACTTCAGCCGCCAGTACAAACAGCGCACCGGCCGATCCCCGAGCCAGGACCGTTAATTCGAGAGTGCCTGGAGGATGTCGTGTTCACGTCCGCCAGCGGTTGAGCACCTCGTCGACCAGCGAACGGATCTGCTCGCGTGCCTCCGGCCGGCTCACGCCGGCCATCAAGAGCTCGTCGTACGGCGTGTCCTCGTGACGGATGGAGGCGACCACGGCGAGCGTGATCGCCTTCTCCTCCAGGGCGCGGGCGGCCGCCGACCGGCCGACCCGGCCACTGCTCCGGGTGCCCGCATGCTCGGCGATGGCCTCGGCGCGGCCTGCCGGGCACCTCGGGTACAGCCGCACGATCTCCTGGGACAGCCGCTGCTGGAAGGCGACATCCTCGACCGCACGCCTCTGCTTGCCCCGCTCGCGCTGACGCGCCCGTGCATCCTCGTCGGCAAGGCATTGCTGTTCGGCGAGTTCCAGCGCCGGCTGCTCGACCAGGATGCCCTGGCGCTCGTACCGCTTCCGCGCCCGGCTCCACCTGACCACGACCGCCGACAGCGTGCTGGCCTTCCGTGCACGCCGGGTCAGCGCTGTGTCGCCTGCCGGCAGGAAGACGAGGTGGTCGAGATCCGCACAGCCCAAGCAGTGCGGCGCGTCGTTCTCCAGGCGCATCAGGTCTGCCTCGGTCGTCCCGCAGTCCGCGCAGGTGAACTCCTTCACCGGTGAGATCACGAGAAGGTCGTCAGCACTCACGGAACCACACCTTACGTCCGAAGAACCGAGGGCTATAACCCACACTTCTTCGGACGCAAGGGGTCACGCCCAGGATGGGTTCCAGCCTTCGATCGCGGTTGCCGGGCGAGACGCAGGCCCGGAGTAGATGGCCGACGGGCGGATCAGGCGGCCGGTGCGCTTCTGCTCGAGCACGTGCGCGCTCCACCCGGCCGTCCGGGCGCAGGTGAACATCGAGGTGAACATCGGCGGCGGCACCTCGGCGAAGTCCAGGACGATCGCCGCCCAGAACTCGACATTGGTCTCCAGCACCCGATCCGGTCGCCGCTCACGCAACTCCGCCAGCGCGGACTGCTCCAACGCCTCCGCGACCTCGTAGCGCGGCGCTGACAGCTCTCGCGCCGTACGACGAAGCACTCGGGCGCGAGGGTCTTCCGCGCGATACACGCGGTGCCCGAAGCCCATCAGCCGCTCGCCGGCGTCCAGCAGGCCTTTCACGTACGAGCGGGCGTCACCGCTGCGCTCCACGCCCTCGATCATCGTCAGCACCCGCGCCGGCGCCCCACCGTGCAGCGGACCGGACATCGCACCGACTGCACCGGACAGTGCCGCGGCGACATCAGCCCCGGTCGACGCGATCACCCGCGCCGTGAAGGTGGATGCGTTCATGCCGTGCTCGGCCGCGGACGTCCAATACGCGTCGACCGCCTTCACGTGCTTGGGATCGGGCTCACCGCGCCAGCGGATCATGAACCGCTCGGTGATCGTCGTCGCCTTGTCCACCTCGCGTTGCGGCACCATCGGTTGCCCGATGCCACGAGCCGCCTGGGCGACGTACGACAACGCCATCACCGCCGCGCGGGACAGGTCGTCACGAGCCTGTACGTCGTCGATGTCGTAGAGCGGCCGCAGACCCCAGGCGGGCGCGAGCATCGCCAGCGCGGACTGTACGTCGACGCGCACGTCACCGGTATGGACCGGCAGCGGGAACGGCTCGGCCGGCGGCAGGCCCGGGGTGAACGCACCGTCGACCAGCAGGCCCCAGACGTTCTCGAACGGCACCCGGCCGACCAGGTCCTCGATGTCCACGCCGCGGTAGCGCAGCGCCGAACCCGCCTTGTCCGGCTCGGCGATCTGCGTGTCGAACGCGACCACGCCTTCCAGCCCGTGCTGCACCTCGGTCCTCGGATCTGACATGCGACTCCCTCGTCCTCGTGGCGGTGCACCCGGCCCACCAGAGACCGTGCGCACCGTAGGCGCCCAGGCAGCATAGTTCTCGCCGGTAACGTCCGGACAGATCTGTGACCAGCTCGGCACGTCCGCACTGTGGACCGGTCGCGGGTCTACTCTCGACGCCATGGCCGCCAAGCCCAATCCCGCCCTCGGGCTCGTGCTCGGGATCATTGCCGGTTACGCCGGTGTCGTCGGTGCGTCGTACGCCGGCGCCCGGCTGCAGATCGCCCGCCAGGTCACGTTCGACAGCATCGTCCGGCACGGTCTGCAATGGCTCCTGCTGTTGCTCCTCATCGCCGCCGTGCTCGGCCTGCTGATGGCCGGCCGCACGATCGGCGCCGGCGTCATGGTCGGGGCCGGTGCGCTGATGACCATCGCCGCGCTGCTTGTTCAGGTGGCGCCGATTCGCCAGGTGTCCGACCTGCTCACGCTCTTCCAGGTCCCCGGCTCCAAGATTCCGCCGTACCTGCTGATGGACAGCTCGGTGCTGTTCATCGGCGTCATCCTGCTCGTCGCCGGCATCGGGCGCTGGGCGTCGGACAGCAAGGTCGCGAAGCTGGTCGGCCAAGGGGAATACCACGGTCAGCAGCTGACCTTCCCCACCCAGCAGCCCCAGCAATGGGGCGGCTACCCGGGCCAGCAGCAACAGCCACCGCACCCGAGTCAGCAGCAACAGCCGTACCCCGGCCAGCCGCCGTACCAGGGGCAGCAGCCACCCCGATAACTTTCCGCGCGCAGCCGGCATCAGGCTCTGCATGGAAACGCTGATCGCCTACACCTTCTCCCACGACAGTGTGGTGAGGGCCGCCGCGGGCCGTGCCCGCGTCGAGGCGTACTACGGTGACCTCTGGGACCACGAGGCCAAACACCAGGGGTACGACGGCAGCGCGGTCGGACTGCACGTTTGGGACAGGTACGACGGCCACTGCTTCTGGCCGTCCTGGCACGACACCGGTGACCTCCGCGTGGCCAGTCTGCACACGCCACTCGGCTATCAGCGTGTGATCGGTGACGTCCCGCCGTACGACGCACCTGGTCGGTTGGCTCAGGCAGTACGGCGTACTCCGGCGAACTTCCTGGAATTGGCGCCACCGTTCACCATGGCCGTGCTGGACCCGGCCGAGGAACGGCTGGAGTTGTTCACCGACTCCATCGGGGTCGGCCGCCTCTTCCAGCTTCGGCTCTCCGACGGCTGGGTGTGGAGTAACCGCCCGGTCGCCGCGCTGCTCTTCGCCGGCGTGCCGGCCACGGCGGCTCCGCGTGGCTGGAGCTTCGCTGCGGCGTGCGGCTGGTTCATGGACGACAGCACGCCGTACGGCGGTGTGCTGACTGTGCCTGGGGCGACACACATCGTTGCCGATGGCAGCCGTCGGCAACGGACGGTCAGCCGGATCGAAACGACCAGTGTGTGGTCGACGGACAGTCCGGACACGGTGGAGGAGACTGCCGAGGCACTGCAGGATGTGGCGCGGTCGGTGGGACGACTCTGGCCTGGCAGACCTACTGTCGACCTGAGTGGTGGCCGGGACTCCAGAGTGGTTGCCGCGGCGTTCCTGGCCGCCGGTGTGGATCTCAAACTGAACAGCTACGACGCAGTGCCGGGCGAAGTCGAGGTCGCCGAGTCACTCGTCCAGGCGTTGCCCGCCGCGGTCGAACATGTCGTCAGCCGTAAAACCCCGGGCAAACCGCAGCAGAGCCCGCAGCCGGGCAAGCCGCAGCCGCTCGAGTTGGTGGAGCGCGCGCGGCGGTGGCACCGGTACGCGGAGGGACTCCGGCCGGCGAGCTATCTGTTCCATGCGCCACCGAAGAACCTCACCGCGGTCACTCACCTGGCGATCGGCGGTGCCGGCGGTGAAGTTGCCCACGGCCACTTTTATCCGGCCGATGTACTGCAACTCGACGCGCTTCCGCTGCAACGCAAGCTGAATTCCTTCAGCGGCCGTCTGCAGACCCGGCTGACGCCGACCGCCGGGCCGGGCGAACCGGCCCGTGCCGCGGTGGCCGAGCAGATCGAGCACGTCCTGCGGACCGCGGTGCACGGCGGGATCGAGAACGCGACGATGCTCGACTACTTCTACGTCGTCGAACGCCTGCGCCGGTGGGGTACGACGGGGGAGCGGAGCGGCGTGGTGTCGCCGCTGCTGATCCCGGAGTTCGTCCGGGCCGCCTTCGCGCTCGATCCGGCGCACCGCGTGGACAACGCACTCCACCGCGCACTGGTCCGTCGTCTGGTCCCCGAGTGGGCCGACGTCCCCTTCTTCAAGCCGACCGCGGCGGCACCGCGGCGAGCTCCGACCAGAGTCCGCTGCCTCGCGGACGCGGCCGACCGTGAACTGATCGAAGCGCTTCTCACCGACGTCGAGGGCTTCGACGCCCGCGCACTGACCACCTTGTGGGCCGCATCCGTAGCCGGCGCAAGCTCAGCCGCCGGCGAAGCCACCCTCCACCAAGCCCTCTGGCGTGCCTCCTTCGACCAGCACCTCGCCGAGATCAACCAGCACTTGCCGGCGAGCGCACCCCCAATCGTTCAGCTGGTGAACCACTGCGCCGGTTCAGCCCAAACCACCAGCCCGGCGGCTGGCGCGAAACCCCGCGATCCGCGCCTTGGCCCGCACGAGCCTGTGGCGGGCCTTCCGGCGGAGCGCGCTCGGGCGGCGGTGGCGGAGCCTCAGTGGGTAAGTAGGCTCGGGGACGTGGATCTTGCGGAGATGCGGCGTGCGTACGGGTTGGGGGAGCTGCTCGAGGGGCAGGTGGATCCTGATCCGCTTGTGCAGTTCCAGACCTGGCTGGGGCAGGCGACCGAGGCGGGGCTGCCTGAGCCCAACGCGATGGTGCTCGCGACCGCGGACGCCGATGGGCGCCCGTCGGCGCGGACCGTGCTGCTGAAGCGGCTGGACGAGCGGGGTCTCGTGTTCTACACCAACCAGCAGTCCCGCAAGGCCGACGACCTGGCGGCGAACCCGCACTGCGCGCTGGTCTTCCCGTGGCATGCGATGGAGCGTCAGGTCCGCGTCGAAGGCACCGTGACCAAGCTCCCCACCGATCAGGTCGACGAGTACTTCGCCAGCCGTCCGCGCCCGTCACAGCTCGGTGCGTGGGCCTCGCAGCAGAGCCAGCCGGTCGCGTCCCGCGAAGAGCTCGACCTGCAGTACGCGTCGTACGAGCGCCAATGGCCGGAGGGCACCGAGATCGCGACGCCGTACTTCTGGGGTGGCTACCTGGTCGAGCCGCAGGCGATCGAGTTCTGGCAGGGCCGCACCGGCCGCCTCCACGACCGCCTGGCCTACCGCCGGACCAACTCGTCCGGCTGGGAGTTGCTCAGACTCCAACCCTGAGCATTCCGTACCGGGCCATGGCCCGCCGTTGTCGCCGAGCTCCCACCGCGTCTCTGCGCATTTCCGGTCCGCAGCGCCCCTAACTGCTGCCCCAGTGATCTGCATCGATTAGCATTCGGGCATCGAGGCGAGTGCCGGACGCTCTTCGACAGAGCAGCGGGCACTCGCCTTGACGTGGGGATCAGGGGTTGGGACCTGGGGGGTCACACTTTCCGCCGGACCAGCCGTCCGCCGAAAGTGAGGAGCTTCTGTGAGGCTGTACAGACCCGGGGCGCTGATTGTCGCCCTCGGACTGGTCGCCGGGGTGGCCGCCGTGGTGACCATCAGCCGCCCGGCCGCCGCTGACGAGACCCAGAAGGTCTCGTACCGCGGCTACGAAGTCACTGTCCCAGTGAGTTGGCCGGTCATCGACCTGGCCGCCAACCCGACTACCTGCGTCCGTTTCGACCGTCCCGCCGTGTATCTCGGCCGTAGCACCGCTCAGGCCAACTGCCCGGCCCACCTGGTCGGCCGCAGCGAAGGCCTCGTTCTCGAGCCGTTGACCAAGGACCAGCAGTCGGCACCCGGCCTGGCCCGTCGTGCCGTCAAGGACGCCGGCGTACTGGCGACCGCCTACTACGCTCCGGGTGAGGAGCAGACCGCGGACGACGTACTGGCCACCGGTCGCGTCGTCTCGAAGACCCGGTCCGCGCAGGTCGCTCAGGCGGCCGCTGTCGCGCCGTCGGTGGTTGCCACGGGCAAGTTCGCCGGGCAGGCATTCGACGCGTGTACGGCGCCGAGTCAGTCGACGATGGACGCGTGGCTGCCGGACTACAAGGCCGCGGGCATCTACATCAGCGGTGGCCTGCGGGCCTGCGCCCAGCCGAATCTGACCGCTGACTGGGTGACCACGAACGCGAGCAAGGGCTGGCAGTTCCTGTTGCTCGATGTCGGCATGCAGGCACCCTGCACGAACTTCAGCAGCAAGATGTCGACGGTTCCGGCCACCGCCCTGGCGCAGGGCAAGACGGCCGCCGCCAACGCTGTCGCAGCGGCGCAAGCGCTTGGGTTCGCCCAGCGCAGCGCGATCTACAGCGACATCGAGAACTACACCTCCACTGCCGCGTGCAAGGCCTCCGTGCTGTCCTACCTGAGCGGTTGGACCCAGGAACTCAACGCCCGCGGCTACCTCGGTGGTGCCTACGTCGGCGCCGCGTCGGGTGGTATCGACCTGAACAGCGCCTACACCAGTACGGCGTACACGCGTCCGGACAACCTGTGGTTCGCCCGCTGGAACAACCTGGCGGCCGTCACCGACGACCGCTACATCTCGAGCACGTACTGGACGAACCACCAGCGAGTCCACCAGTACGTCGGCAACGTCACCGAGACCCACGGCGGCGTGAGCATGAACATCGACAAGAACTGGGCGGACCTCACCGCGCCGCCGCCACCTGTCGGCAGCCTCAGCGTGACCGGTTCAGTTGGCACTGCCACATTGCGCTGGACCGGTCCGGCCGGCACGACACTCGGTCAGATCATCGTCCGTGGCGCGTCGGGCAACACGGCGCCCGCGCTGCCGACGTCCGGCACAGCCATCTACAACGGCACCGCGAGCGCCTACACCGTGACCGGGCTGGCGAACTCCGCCAGCTACGCCTACCGGGTCTGGGTGAAGGACGGCACCGGCAAGATCGGCCCGGGCATCGGCGTGCGTCTGATCGGCACGAAGGCCACGATCACGGCCAGTGCCGCCTCGATCATGTACACCAAGGCGGTCACCTTGAGCACCACGGTGACGCGGGTCAACGATGGCGGCAAGGTGTCCGGCGTACCGGTCTACCTGTATGCCAAGGCGAAGACCGCGACGAAGTGGTCGGTGGTGGGACAGTTCACGTCCGATGCCAACGGCGTGGTCAGTTCGGCGCAGAAGCCCGGAGTGTCGACGTACTACATGTGGGGCTACAACGGCACGACCGGTTTGCTGGGCACGCGGAGCGCGAGTGTGCTGGTCCAGGTCCAGCCGGCGATGTCGGCGTACCTGACCCCGTCCTCGATTCGGCTTGGCCAGTCGTCGGTGCTGTACGGGTATCTGAACCCGCCGCACGCCGGGATGACCGCCTACTTCCAGCGCCGGTCGGGAACCAGTTGGGTCGCGGTGACGACGGGAAAGCTGGCGACGAACGGAAAGTTTGCCTTCAGCATCAAGCCGGCTGCACGCGGCACGTACACGTACCGCGTCGTATGGCTGGCTGACGCCGACCACCAGGGGACGCAGACAGCGTCGAAGGTCCTGACGGTCAGCTGACCGCGGTCAGGCCGGCCGCCACACTTCGACGGTGTGCGGCCGGCCTGTCGTGCCGGGTGGCGTGATGCCGGCCGGAGGGACCGGGCCGAGACCTGGCGCGAGATCGGGGCCATCACCGTGCGGATCGCGGCTGTGCGGACGGCCGCGGCGCACGCTGTCTGCGGGGCACAGCGGCGACACCGACCAGGGACACGGCCGGCGTACTCAGCAAGGCGTCCGCAAGTGCTTCCAAGGGCGACGGCCGTGAGCGTATCTTGAGACCGTGGCATCAAGATCTTTGCCGCAACGCGCAGTCCGCGCGGTCGGCGAGAGCCCGTTCTCCGAGCGCGTGGCCCGTGCTCAGGAGCTGGCTTATGGACCGCTGATCGGGTGGGCACGACGCAGCGCGCTGCACACCGACGTGCTCGGTCATTCGTTACATCCGTCGCTGACCGACGTGACCACCGGGTGCTGGCTCGGCACGTCCCTCCTCGACCTCGCTGGAGGGTCCGAATCGCGTCGCGGGGCGGCGCTCCTAGCCGGGTTCGGACTGCTGGCATCCGTGCCGACGGCCCTCGCAGGCGCCGGCGACTGGGCGGAACTGTCGGGCGCCGAACGCCGGATCGGTGCGGTTCACGCTCTCGGCGCGGACGTTGCAACGTTCCTCTTTGCCGGCTCGCTCGTCGCGCGCCTGCGCGGCAGGGACCGGATCGGCACGAAGCTTGCCCTAGCCGGGAACCTGGTCATCGCGGGTGCGGGCTTCCTCGGCGGGCATCTGGCTCTGCAGCGCGGAACTGCTCGCCGAGCTCCCATGGCTGAGGGCAACTAGGGCTCTCAACCCAACTCCGCGTGGAGCGCTGAATCGGTTCAGTCGCGCGTGCTCGGGGCTATCTCACGCACCATCACGCAGTTGCCCAGGCCTTTGGGCCGGTCGTAGGTGAAGCCCTCGCGCTCGTACATCGTGCGGGTGCCGTTGTAGAGGAACGACGAGTTCTTCTTCCGGACCCCGCCGGTGTCGTGCGGGTAGCCCTCGACCAGGCCGCCGCCGGCCTGCGCGATCAGCCCGACGGCTCCGCGCAGCGCGATCGCTGCCAGGCCGTGACCGCGAACCCCGCGCTCGACCAGGATGCAGGTGACCCGGTAGTCGGGGAGTCGCTCAGCGGTGGCGACGTACTCCTTGCGGTGCTGGATGTTGGGCAGCTCCTCGGGCGATCCGTACTCCGCCCAGGCGACGGCCCGGTCGCCGTCGTAGACCAGCGCCGCGTGTGCGATCCCGTCGGCCACCAGACGTTGCTTGAGCGCCCGGTTGCCCTCGGCGCTCTGGCCCTTCTCGGCGCAGTCGGGATGGAAATGCGTACACCAGCAGCTGGCGAACATGCCCTTGTTCCGCTCGACGAGAGCGGCGAAGTCGTCGAATGTCTCCGGCGTGAGCGCCTTGATCGTGAAGTCGGACATACCGGCAACGTACCCCCGATTCCGGACGTTCGGCGTCCGGTAACTCAGCCGCGGGTCCTTGAGTGTGGCCTGGCTTTCCAGCTCGGGGAGGAGGGCAGTAAAAAGCCCGCGGGCGCTTCCAGGGACACGACCGGGTGGCCGAACTCTGGGTCAGGCGGACTGACCTGACTGCCCGCGGGCCCGGTGGCCGGCGTTGAATTGGCCTACCACTTGCCCACTAACTAGTGGTTGGCGGTTAGCCCGCCGCCACCTCACGAGTCCGATAGCAATTCATGCGTTGGACCACCTCCCTTCGCGTGTACTGCGAACTTACTGTCCGCCCGCCTCCGGTTCAACCAGTTTTCGCCCAGGGATGAACGACAATCGGAGCCATGATCAGACTCGGGCTGCCGGTGATCGTGCTGTTGGTCGGAACCGGCTGGTGGGCATGGGCGTCGTACCGCCGGGCCGCCCAGGCAGAGCAGGCCCTGGCCGAGGTCAACGCCGCACATCGGGCGCTGATGCACGAGGTCAGGGCGCTGGAACGGGCGGTCGCGGCTGCCGAGCAGGGCTTGCGTACGCTCAGCTCGCATCCGTCGGTGCCGCGGGACGTCGCGGTCACCGCCGACCTGACCCTCGCCGACGTCCGGCGACTGGTGGAACGCAAGGAGCTCGACGACTGATGGCAAAACTGGGGAACGCCGCCGCGAGCGTGAAGGTCAGAAGTGGCGGCAGCGCGAAGGCGAAGGTGATCGGCGGCCTGATCGTGGCCGTGATCGTGATCATCGCGCTGTTCAGCATCTTCAACTTCGCGAGCACCGATGCCAACCGCATCGGTCTGCACTACGGCGGCGGCGTGATCGAGGCCAAGAAGTTCAAGTCGATCATCCCGCCCGGCTCCACCAACAAACTGATCGGGCCGGGCGACACGATGTACACCTACCCGATCGACCAGCGCTCGTACATCATCGGCGGCGACGCCGCGGACACCGACGCGGCCGACGAGGTCACCGTGGTCAGCAAGGACAACGTCCGGCTCGCCGTCCGGGTCCAGGTCTACTTCACGCTGAACCGGGACAAGGACGTGATCAAGTCCTTCCACGAGCGGATCGGCCTGAAGACCGAGGCGTACGAGGAGAGCGGCTGGAACGACATGCTGCAGAGCTACTTCCGCCCGCAGATCGACCGGGCGCTGGCCGCGGTCGCGACCAACTACGGCTGGGCCGAGCTCTACAACAACGAGGCGAAGAAGGCCGCCTTCCAGACCGCGGCGGCCAACGAGTTCACCCGGCTGCTGCCGGCCGCCGTCGGCGGTGACTACTTCTGCGGTCCGGGGTACAACGGCAGCAACGACTGCGGCGAGCTGTCCTTCACGATCCAGAAGCCGACGCCGCTGGACAAGGGCATCATCGACGGTCTGGAGGCCAAGCAGCGCGCCGAGCTGGCCAAGGCGACCCAGGTACAGAAGAACCAGCAGGTCAACGTCGAGCTGGAGTCGGTCAAGCAGCAGGTCGCGATGCTCGGTGCGCAGGGCTACCTGCTGAAGACCGCGATCGAGTCGGGCAAGATCCAGTTCATGGTGATCCCGCAGAACGGCAACGTCAGCATCCCGGTGCCGACCACGCCGACCACCCCCACCACTCCCACCACGACAGAAGCGCCCCGCTAACCGATGTCCGCACTCCCGTCCCACCTCGAGCTCGTGCAGGGCGTCGTCCTGCCGAAGCCGGTCGGTGCGGACCCGGTCCTCGACTTCGTCAACACCCGGTCCGACTGGACCACCCGTGGCCCGGCCCGGACCGAGTGGCTGACGTCGTACGAGGCCTTCCTGATCTGGAACTCGTACGTCGGCCTGTTGCCGCCGGCGACCGTGTTCCGGCTGATCGAGCAGGCCGGCAGCAGGCCTACCGAGGCGGCGCGGCGACTGACCGCGACGTTGGAGTTCCGGGTCGATCTGTACGACGTCCTGACCGGCGAGGCGGCCGATAGGTCGTTCGAGGCAGTGGCGCGGGTGATCGAGCGGGCGTCCGGGCGGCGGCGGCTGGTGCCGACGGACGACGGCGCCGGGTGGGAGCTGCCGGAGGATCTCGGGCAGCCACTCGACCACCTCGCGTTGCTCGCGGGTGAGCTGCTCACCGGGACGTCCCGGGCGCACGTGCGCATGTGCCCGGGGGAGTCGTGCGGCTGGCTGTTCCTCGATCCGCGCGGGCGCCGGCGGTGGTGCTCGATGGCGACCTGCGGAAATCGCGCGAAGGTCCGGGCGCACGCGGCCCGCACGCGTTAGTTGAAGGCCGCTGGGTCGACCATGATCCAGGTGTGCCGGGCGCGGGCGAGCACGCGGCCGTCGGCGTCGTACACGCTGCTGGCGGTGAAGGTCTTCCGCCCGTCCTCGCCGAGGTAGCGGCCGAGCACGACACACTCCTCGCCGGCCGTGGGCGCGCGTCGATGCACGCGGTCAGCTGCCCGAGAACCGATGGGCGGACCTCGAGGTCGATCGTCGCGTCCGCCAGGAAGTCGCCGTCGACCGGTACCGCCTGGGCCACCAGGCTGTCCCCATCCATCAGCCGCGCTCCTTCGGCATCGGCCGCCAGCTCCAGGTCCTTCTCCAGCGGCGGCGGCATCCGCAACGTCACCTTCGGCACGACGTCCGGGCCGATCTCTCCGGCCAACGCCGTACCCACGAGTCCGGCGACGTACCCGCCGTTGCCCGACCGCTCCGGCCCCCGAAACCGCCGCACAACCCGAACCACACTCATGTCCCAAGACCCTAGGCCGCTCACGTTCGGTGCTAAGGATGGGCACACAGAGTGAGTAAACAAGCGACCTGCACAGAGGCGAACGGGAGCGACCCGCACGGACCGCGGCGGTTGCGGGAAATGGCGAAAATACAGAGGTGTGAGTACCGATCCAGGCGGGAATGTAGGAGTTTCAGAGAATTCTGACGAATTCTCGGAGATTAGTGAGCTGAGCCCTCCAGTTCAAATGACCGCTTGAACTATGCTGACTGCAGGCTACGGCGAGTGAGCAGGTGGGGTGCCTGAGCAAGCAGTGGCCGGGGGGAAGGAGAACTCTGTGGAGACACCGGTCGAAACGACCCGGGAGAGGTTGCTCAACGTCGCAGAGCAACGATTTGGTGAGGGGGGTTACGAAGGAACATCGCTGCGCGCCATCACGGTCGCGGCGGCGGCGAACATCGCGGCAGTCAACTACCACTTCGGCTCGAAGGAGGCTCTGCTGCGGGCGGCGGTCGCGCGTGCGATGGCGCCGGTCAACACCGAGCGGCGGCGCCGGCTGGACCAGTTGGAAGCGGCCGGGGTGCCGACGCCGGAGCAGCTGATCCGGGCGTTCATCGAGCCCGGTCTGGAGTTGGTGCTGCGCCGCGGCGACCGCGGTGCCGTGGTCACGCGCTTCATCGGCCGGATCGCGTTCGATCCGAGCCAGCGGATCCGCGAGCTGTACGCCGCGGAGTCCGATCCGATCGAGAAGCGGTACCTGGCGGCGCTCCAGGCCGCGCTGCCGCACGCGGCGCCCGAGGCGGTCGCGTTCGGCTATGTGAACATGCTCGGCCTGCTGGCCCTGCACCAGTCGCAGGCGCTGTCGCGTGCGCCTGGCCTCGCTGATCCGGAGGATCCCGGCATACTCGCCGAGAACCTGATCGCCTTTCTGGTGGCGGCCTTCGACCGGGGCCTGCGGTCCTGATCCGGAGGCGTCCGAAACCCGTGGCACCCTGCCCACGGATTCCGGACGCAACTGAACCAGGTGACCGAGGGCGTGTCGTCCTATCCCCCGCCTACTGCGCGGCACTCGGCGGGCACCTCGCTGCACTGGAGCGAAGGGCACGATGCTCCGCATCGAACCCTCCTCTCCAGCACACCGAGGCACTCCGCCGAGCACCTGCTCGCGACGGCAGGGGATAGGACGACACGCCCACTGGTCTGGTCGGAGTTGTCCGAAGAGTGCTCATGGATGTTCGGACCGCCGGGTGACGCTGCATAATGGCGCTCCGTGGACCCCTGTGAAGTCGTGGTTGCCGTCGATCTCGGTGGAACCCGGATGAAATGCGGTCTGGTCGCTGCCGACGGTGCCGTGCTGCACCGCGAGACCAGGCCCACTCCCCGGGAGGCCGGGGGCCGCGCCGTGCTCGACGCTCTGCTGGAAACCGTCGTCGAGCTCAGCCAGAAGGCGACCGCCGACGCCCACACCGTGCGCGCCATCGGCGTCGTCGTGCCCGGTGTCATCGACGCCGCCTCCGGCACGGTCAGCGCCGAGAATCTGGCCTGGGTCGGTACGCCGGTCCTCGCCGAGATCACGGCCGCTGTCGGGGACGGCGTACCGATCGTGCTCGCCCACGACGTCCGGGCCGGCGGGTACGCCGAACTCCGCCAGGGCGCCCTGGTCGGCACGACGAACTCGATGTTCCTCCCGCTCGGCACCGGCATCGCCGCCGCGATGGTGATCGACGGCTCCCTGGTCAGCGGCGATGGCTACGCCGGCGAGCTCGGCCACTCGAAGTTCATCTACGGCGACGCCGCGGAGCTCTGCGCCTGTGGCCAGTGGGGCTGCCTCGAGACGGTCGCCTCCGCCGCCGCGCTGGCCCGGCGGTACGGCGCACGTACCGGACGGAGCGTGGACGGCGCCCGCGAGGTGCTCGAGCTGCTCGCGGCCGGGGATCCGGATGCCGCGCAGGTCTGGGACGACGCACTGGCCACACTGGTCGACGCCCTGGTCCTCTACACAACTCTGGTCGCGCCCACGCGGATCGCGATCGGCGGTGGACTCGTGGGAGCGGGCGAGACGCTGCTGCAGCCGTTGCGCGAAGGTGTCCATGCGCGGCTGACGTTCCAGCGGGAGCCGGAGATCGTCGCCGCGGTACTGGGTGAGGAGGCCGGCTGTCTCGGCGCCGCCCGGATGGCCTGGGACCGCGTGACCGCCGGAGAGAAGGGGAAGACGCCAATGACGACCTATCGCGTGGGCCGGCTCGTGACGCCGGACGATGTTCTCGAGAACGCCTGGATCCAGGTGGTCGACGAGGACATCCGCGCGTTCGGCCGCCGCTCGGACGGGATGCCCGCCGACGGCAAGCGGCCCGAGGATCTGGGCGACGTCACGGTGGTCCCGGGGTTCGTCGACATCCACACCCACGGTGGCGGCGGGTCGTCGTACTCGACCACTGATCCGGAGGAGGCCCGCAAGGTCGCGGCCTTCCACGCCAAGCACGGTACGACGACCACCCTCGCCAGCCTCGTGACGGCGCCGCTCGACGACCTGGTCGCGCAGACGGCCTGCCTGGCCGAGCTGATCGAGGACGGGGCGATCGCCGGCGTCCATCTGGAAGGCCCGTTCCTGTCCGAGGCGCGGTGCGGTGCGCACGATCCGACACTGCTGCGGGACCCGGTCGCGGACGATGTGACGAAGGTGCTGAGCGACGCGGTCAAGATGGTGACGATCGCGCCGGAGCTCGAGCACGGGCTGGAAGCGATTCGCCAGGTGGTCGACGCCGGCGCGGTCGCGGCGCTCGGCCACACCGATGCGACGTACGAGCAGATGATCGCCGGGGCCGATGCCGGCGCGACGGTGGCGACGCACCTGTTCAACGGGATGCGGCCGTTCCACCACCGCGACCCCGGTCCGGTCGGTGCCGCGCTGAACGACGAGCGGCTGCTGCTCGAGGTGATCAACGACGGCCTGCACCTGGATCCGCAGGTGGTCCGGGTCGCGCTCGCGGCCGCCGGGGTGAACCGGATCGCGTTGATCACCGACGCGATGGAAGCCACCGGGATGCCGGACGGGCGGTACAAGATCGGCGGCCTCGAGGTCGACGTCAAGGAGGGCCTGGTGACGCTTGCCCACGGCAAGCACTCGATCGCCGGCAGCACCTTGACGATGGACGTTGCCTACCGCAACGCGGTGACGGCCGGGGTGTCACTCATCGACGCGTCCCGGATGGCCTCGAGCACACCGGCACAGACCTTCGGCTGGTACGACGTGGGCTCGATCGAGAACGGGAAGCGGGCGGATCTGGTGCTGCTGAACGACGAGTACGCCGTTCAGAAGGTGATGCGGGCCGGGTCGTGGCTGGATTGATCGGGCCATGATCGGAACCGTGACCCTCAACCTCGCGCTGGACGTCACCTACGAGGTCGACGAACTGGTCGTCGGTGGCAGTCACCGCGTCGGTCAGGTCCGTCGACGCGCGGGCGGCAAGGGTGTGAACGTCGCGCGGGTGGCGGCGACGCTCGGGCATCAGGTGCTCGTGCTCGGGTTCGTCGGTGGGATCACCGGTGAGCTGGTGGCCGAGGACCTGTTCGACGCCGGGCTCACCGCTCTGCTGACCCCGATCGCCGGCGAGACCCGTCGTACCGTTGCCATCGTCAACGGTGCCGACGGGGACGCGACGACCTTCAACGAAGCCGGGCCGTCGGTGAGTGCGGACGAGTGGCGTGCCTTCGGCGATCGGATGCCGTGGGGTCGCCTGGATGTGCTGGCCTGCTCGGGCAGCATCCCGCCGGGGCTGCCGGCCGACGCGTACGCCGAGCTCGCGGTCCGCGCGCGGCATCACGACGTGCTGACCGTGATCGACGCCGGCGGTGACGCGCTGACCGCGGCCGCGAAGGCCGGTGCGGTGGTGCGGTCGAACGCGGCCGAACTGCGGGACGCACTCGGTGACACGACGGTCGAGGATGGCGCGCGGCAACTGGTCGAGCTCGGTGCGACGGCGGCCGTGATCACCGACGGCTCCCGCGGCATGGTTGCTGCGAGCAACAGGGGTGTCTGGCGGGCCTCGCCGGTCGAGAAGGTGAGCGGGAACCCGACCGGCGCGGGCGACGCCTGTACGGCGGTGGTCGCGGCAGCCGTCGCGGAATCGCCCGAGCCCGACTGGTCCGTCGTACTGAAGTCGGCTGTCGCCGCATCCGCGGCCGCGGTGCTGACGCCCGTTGCCGGGGACATCGATCTCGCCGCGTACCGGCGCTGGCAACCTCAGGTCGCCGTCAACTAGGAGGAGTACTCATGCCGTTGGTTTCCGGGGCCGAGGTCGTATTGGCCGCAGCCAAGGCCGGTCGCGGGGTCGGTGCGTTCAACGTGATCCAGCTCGAGCATGCGACCGCGCTGATCGCCGGCGCCGAGCAGGCCGGCGCGCCGGTCATCCTGCAGATCAGCGAGAACGCGGTGAAGTACCACGGCGCGCTCAAGCCGATCGGCGTCGCGACGCTGGCCGCCGCGGCCGCCGCGTCGGTCCCGGTCGTCGTCCACCTCGACCACGCGATGGACCGCGACCTGGTCACCGAGGCGGTCTCCCTCGGCTTCACCTCGGTGATGTACGACGCCTCGAAACTCGAGTACGCCGACAATGTCGCGGCGACGACCGAGGTGGCGGCGTACTGCCACGACCACGGCGTCTTCGTCGAGGCCGAGATCGGCGAGGTCGGGGGCAAGGACGGCGTCCACGCGCCCGGCGCCCGCACCCGCCCCGACGAGGCTGTCGCCTTCGCCGAGGCCACCGGCGTGGACGCGCTCGCGGTCGCGGTCGGCTCCTCGCACGCGATGACCGAACGCACCGCCACCCTCGACTTCGACCTGATCACCGAGCTCCACGCCGCGGTTCCGGTCCCGCTCGTCCTGCACGGCTCCTCCGGCGTCGCCGACCCGGACCTCACCCGAGCCGTCGAATCCGGCATGACCAAGGTCAACATCGCCACCCACCTCAACAACGTCTTCACCGCCAGGGTCCGCGAGGTCCTCGCCGACAACGCATCGCTCGTAGACACTCGCAAGTACCTCGGTCCGGCCCGAGACGCGGTCGCCGCCGAGGTAGCCCGCCTGCTGGGCGTTCTCAAGGCGTACTGATGCCTGCCGAGCCGGGCCTGGTGCGTCGGCTCGGTGTCGGTGACGCCGTGGTGATCGGCCTCGGCTCCATGGTCGGCGCCGGGGTCTTCGCGGTCTGGACACCCGCCGCTCGCGCCGCCGGGTCCGGGTTGCTGATCGGGTTGGTGATCGCGGCGGTTGTTGCCTACTGCAACGCCGCGTCGTCGGCTCAGCTTGCTGCCGTCTATCCGGTGTCGGGTGGCACGTACGTCTACGGACGTGAGCGGCTGGGGGAGTGGTGGGGATTTGCGGCCGGCTGGAGTTTCGTGGTGGGCAAGACTGCGTCGTGTGCCGCGATGGCGCTGACGTTTGCCACCTACGTCGTACCGGGGACCGAATGGCTGCAAAGACTCCTCGCCCTGGCTGCGGTCCTGGCCCTCGCCGCGGTCAACTACCGCGGCGTGACCAGGACAGCCCGGCTGACCCGGATCCTCGTCGCCTGCACGCTGACCGTGCTGGCCCTGGTGCTGATCCTCCTCTTCACCGGTGAGCCACACCGTGACCTGCCGTCGCTCGCCGGCGCCTCGCCGTACGGCGTGCTGCAGGCGGCCGGACTGTTGTTCTTCGCGTTCGCCGGGTACGCGCGGATCGCGACCATGGGCGAGGAGGTCCGCGACCCGGCGAAGACCATTCCGCGTGCGATCAGCATCGCCGTCATAGTGGCCATCGGCATCTACCTGGGCGTGGGGTTCGCGCTGCTGCGAGTCCTCGACCCGGCGACCACCACCGCACCATTGGCCACCGCGGTCGATACCGTCGGCGCGGCCTGGGCGTCTCCCATCGTCAGGGTCGGCGCTGCCCTCGCCAGCCTGGGCGCTCTGCTCGCTCTGATCGCCGGTATCGGGCGCACCACCCTCGCGATGGCTCGCAACCACGATCTTCCTGCGTGGCTGGCCGCCGTACATCCGCGCTACCAGGTCCCGCACCACGCCGAGGTCGCGCTCGCCGTGGTCGTCGGCATCCTCGTGCTGACCACCGACCTGCGCGGCGTGATCGGCTTCTCGTCGTTCGGCGTTCTGCTCTACTACGCGATCGCCAACGCCGCCGCCGTGACGCAACCGGCCGATCAACGTCGATGGCCCCGCGCCATCAACGTGATCGGCCTGGTCGGCTGCGTCGTCCTCGCGGTCACGCTCCCGTGGACCTCGGCGGTGATCGCTGCCGCACTCCTCGTTCTGGCCCTGATCGTGCGAGCAGTCAGGACAGGTCGCGCCGGATCCGCCAGAAGCTGAACCCGGTCAGCGCGAACGCCAGCAGCATGAACAACCCGAACTCCCGCCACTGCAGTGCCCAGAACCGGTCTGCCGCGAAGTACTTGATGTGCTGGCGGTAGCCCTCGTCGGCCAGCCGCTGGAAGCATGCGGCGGACTTCGGCGACGTCTCGCGCTGTGTTGTCATCCCCGGGGGCGGTCCCGGCTCGCAGTCGATCGTCCAGCTCGGCAGCGTGCTCAGCGTCTTGCCGTTCTTGTCCACGGTCTTGTCGAACAGCTTCCAGGCGCCGACGGATCCGCTCGCCACTTCGATTGCCTTGACTTGGGGCGGCTGAGTGTCGCCGGTCAACATGAAGCCCCGGATGTTGTCCGCGGACGCGACGATGTACTGGTCCGTCGGTGCGAGCAGGTGCGGCCGGACGAGCGACGGCGTGAGGACCTGCATCAGGATCACCGCTGCCAGTGTGACCGCGAGCGCGACCAAGGTACGGCGGATCACGAGACCCACCGCGACCCCGAGAGCGAACGCGAAGGCGGCGTACCCGATCGGGACCAGGCCACGGGCGCTGAAGACCGGTGGGAACATGCGGGGCAGGTAGATGTTCGAGTCCTGGCCGGCATTGATCGCGTCGTCGATCGGGTCGGACCACCAGGTCACCGCGAGGCTCAGCACACCGGTGATCGCGATCGCGGCCAGCCCGGTGATCCCCACCTTGACGGCAAGCCAGCGCCAGCGTGAGATGCTCTGGCTCCAGACCAGCCGGTGGGTGCCGGTCTCCAGTTCGCGGGCGATCAGGGGTGCGCCCCAGAACGCCCCGATGACCGGAGGTACGGCGTACAGCAGAACCTGGCCGACGACGTACAGCAGCGGGTTGAGGCGCTCGAAGCCGAGACTCTTGATGAAGTCGTCGGTGAGGCGGTGGTAGTCGTCGAGCAGGTTCGGGCCGGTCACCGCGAGGAGGATCGCGGCTGCGGCGATCACCGACGCGACCACCAGGAACTGCACACGGAACTGCCGCCAGGTCAGCCAGATCATCGCTGCACCTCCAGGACCGGGCGCTCGGGCTGGACGTCGCGGCCCATGTAGGCCAGCACCAGGTCCTCGAGCGTGAGTTGGGTGACGGTCCAGGCCGGATCGAGGATCGGCTGGTCGGTCCGGATCAGGTACGTCGACTGCCGGTCGGTGTGGCTCTCGGTCAGCACATGCTGATCCCGCGGCAGGTTCTTCGGGTCGCGTCGCGGTCCGGTCAGCCGGTAGTGCGTCGCCAGCAACGTGTCGATCTCTCCGCTCACCTGGACGCGGGAATCGACCAGGACGATGAGGTGATCGCACGAGCGCTCGACGTCGGAGACGAGATGCGACGAGAGGACGACGCTCAGCTCCTGCTCGGCGACCGCCTCCATCAGGTCCTGCAGGAACTCCCGCCGGGCCAGTGGATCGAGAGCGGCGACGGGTTCGTCGAGGATCAGCAGCTCGGGACGCTTCGCCAGGCCGAGGGTCAGCGCGAGCTGCGCCCGCTGGCCGCCGGACAGCTTGCCGGCGCGCTGCTTCGGGTCCAGCTTGAGGTGCTGGATGCGTTGCTGCGCAAGGGATTCGTCCCAAGCCGGGTTCAACCTGGCCCCGAGCTTCAGGTGGTCGCCGACACTCAGCCGGCTGTACGTCGGCGTGTCCTGAGCGACGTACCCGACCTTTGCCTGCTGGGTCCCGGCCGGAGCGCCCAGCACCTCGACCGAGCCCGTGGTCGGGGTGAGCATCCCGACGGCCATGTTGAGGAGCGTGCTCTTGCCGGCGCCGTTCGGGCCGACGAGCCCGACCACATGCCCGGCCGGCACCTCCAGATCGCAATCGGTCAACGCCCAGCGGCGCCCATATCTCTTGCCCAGACCCTGGGCCTGCAGAGCCGCGGTCATGCTATGTCCTCCACAGAGGCGGACCGAAACGTTGTCAGGAACAACGCCTCGATGCTCTCGTCGTCGAGACCGGCCTTGCGCGCCTTGGCCAGCCAGCGGCGCAGGTCCTGCCGCAGCGGTCCATGGGCGGCCAGCGTGTTGTCGGTGAGTGTCCGGGTGACGAACGTGCCGCGTCCCGGCCGGGCCTGCACCAGGCCTTCGTGCTCGAGCTCGCGGTACGCCTTCAGCACCGTGTTCGGGTTGATCGCCAGCGCCGCGACCACGTCCTTCACGGTCGGCAACTGGTCCCCCTCCCGCAACAGGCCGAGCCGCAACGCGTTCCGCACCTGCTGAACGATCTGCTGGTACGGCGACACCCCCGACCGCCCGTCCAGATGGAACTCGATCATCTCCAACCCCATTCATCTAGTTACCTAGCACTATAGATGTATGGGTCGACTCGAGGTCAAGACCGACATTTGATGGGTGGACCTACCAGATGGTGGGTTGGCGTACCGGATTCCGGGGTGCCAACCCACCATCTCGTAGGTCCACCCATCACATGAGTCGCTCCGGACAAGTCCGCGCCGACACAGCGCCGGGTGCCCGGAACCGGTGGGCCGGAACCGGAACCGGGGCCTGGAACAGGTGGGCTGGGACCGGAAGCGGTCGGGTGGGTCCGGAAGCGGTGGGGTGGGACCGGAAGCGGTGGGCTGGGACAAGCAACTGCCTGTCTCAGCCCACCACGACCTGTCCAAGGTCACCAGACGTGCACCGACCCGCACAGAACAAGGCCGCCCGAACCACCCGGCCCGACCTCGGCGCACACCCCCACCCTGCCCACCCCGACATCCCCCTTGTCCCGACCAGCACACCCGGGCCGACGATCACCCACTCATCAAGCAGGAGAGCCACATTTGAGGGGCCAACCCCTGAGGTGGTGGGTTTGGCCGGTGCATGCAGGGTGCCAACCCACAAGCTGAGGGGTCGACCCCTGAAAGGGGCTCGGCTGCCGCAGGCGCTGGATTGGGTGAGGCTTGCCTACATAGGTGAGAATGGTTGTCGTGAGCGAGCTGATCGATACCACCGAGATGTACTTGCGGACCGTCTACGAGCTGGAAGAAGAGGGCATCCTCCCGCTGCGGGCGCGGATCGCCGAGCGGCTGCACCAATCCGGTCCGACGGTCAGCCAGACGGTGGCGCGGATGGAGCGCGACGGATTGATCAAGGTGGAGGGCGACCGGCACCTGGAGCTCACCGACGTCGGCCGCAAGCAGGCGGTCCGGGTGATGCGCAAGCACCGGCTGGCCGAGCGGCTGCTGGTCGACGTGATCGGCCTGGAGTGGGAGGACGTGCACACCGAGGCCTGCCGCTGGGAGCACGTGATGAGCGATGCGGTCGAGTTGCGGCTGCTGAAGATCCTCGACAACCCGACCGAGTCGCCGTACGGCAACCCGATCCCGGGCCTGGAGGAGCTGCAGACCAGCGGTATCGCGAGCGAGATCGGGGAGTTCCGGATCGGCGTCGAGCCGCTGGACAAGGTGCTCGACCAGGCCACCGGCGACAGCGTACGGGTGCTGGTCCGGCGGATCGCCGAGCCGGTGCAGACCGACGACGACGCGATGTCGGTGCTGCGGAAGGCGGGCGCACTGCCGGGCCGCGAGGTCGACTCGACGCTGGATGCCGAGGGCGTGCTGATGGGCAGCCGCGAGGCCGGTGGCGTGATCAGCGACGAGACGGCCGGCCACATCTTTGTGAGCCTGGTCTGACGTTCAAGCTTGCATTAAGACTCCGTACGCAGAGCACTCGATGCTGTACAGCGTGTGTGCACCAGGTAGCCTCTGACCGCAATGTCTGAGAACGCGATCGATTGGCCGGAGTATCTGCGGGAGTTCCACACCGCGACTCCAGGCAGCACTGAAGCCCTGCTGTCCAGGGCGGTGGCCGGCGACCATACGCCGTACCGCTGGCTGGTGCGCGCTGTGTCCGGTGAGGCCCGGCGCGTACTCGACCTCGCCTGTGGCAACGGCCCGGTCTCCCGCGAACTGCACGACAAGTTCGTCGTCGGTGTCGACAACAACCCGGCTCAGCTGGCCGGTGTGCCCGGGCCGAGGGTGCAGGCGGATGCGCTGCACCTGCCGTTCGCGAACGAGGTGTTCGACGTCGTCACCTGCTCGATGGGCCTGATGGTGCTGCAGCCGCTGCCTGAGGTGCTGGCCGAAGCCGCCCGGGTCTTGCGGCGGGGCGGCGTACTGGCCGCGATCGTGCCGGCGGTCCGGCCGCTGCGCCGCGGTGACATCCGCACGCTGAGCGGTCTGACCACGCGGTTGCGGTCGACTCCGCAGTTCCCGGCCGGCGGCGAGATCACCGAGCTCAAGGACCAGTTGCATCACGCTGGGTTCGATGTGATGGAGAGCCAGCGCGAGCGGTACGCGTACATGATCCGCAGCCGCGACGACGCCCGCCGGCTGGTGAACGCGCTCTACCTGCCCGGTACGCCGGACGTCCGCCGGGACACCGCGGCCGGGTGGCTCGCGGACCGCGCCGAGTCGAAGGACGGCCTGGAGGTGGCGATCCCGATCCGGCGGATCACCGCGATGCGCACCAAGCTCGCTCTGACCGGGTCCTGATCAACCCCTCGACACCCGGCTCACGGTCTGTACCGTGTGCCTGTGGGTGCGCTGAGCTGGTCCGTCCGGACGGTCGACCGGGCGCTCGACGGTGAGACGGTCTACCGCGAGCTGCTGGCCGGCGAACCCGTCGCGTTCTGGCTCGACGGCAGCCTGACCGACCGCGCGATCCGGCGGGTCTCCGTCCTCGGTACGACGCTGGGCGCGGCCGCGGAGGTCGTCGTACGGGATGTTTCCGACGGCGATGTGTTCGCGGAGCTGAACGCATTGCTCGCGTCTCGAGCGGCCGCCGTACCGGCTGAGCTGGCCGGGCTGTTCAGCGGTGGGTATGTCGGGTACTTCGGCTACGAGTTGAAGGCGTTGACCGGGGGTTCGGCGGCACACGAGTCGCCGGCGCCGGACGCGCTGTGGATCTGGGCGAACCGGTTCGTCGTCATCGATCACGACAAGGACGTGACGTATCTCGTTGCCGTGGACGAACCCGGTGCGGGCGAGGACTGGCTGGAGCGGGCCGAGCGGGCCGCCGCTGACTGGTGGATGGCGGGCCTCGAGGTGCCCGCGATCGCGAAGCTCGATCTCGAAGCGCATCTCGAGCAGGACCGATCGACGTACCTGGCCGGGATCGCGGCGTGCATGGCCGCGCTCGAGGCGGGGGACACGTACGAGGTCTGCCTGACGAACCGGGTCCGGTTGCCGGCCGTGCAGGACCCGTTCGAGTTCTTCCGGTGGCAGCGGGCGACCAATCCGGCGCCGTACGCCGCCTTCCTCCGGTACGGCGATCTCGCGGTGGCGAGCTCGTCGCCGGAACGGTTCCTGACCGTGACCGCGGACGGGTGGGCCGAGTGCCGCCCGATCAAGGGGACCGCGCCGCGGGAGCCGGATCCGGCGCAGGACCAGCTGGCGGCGAAGGCGCTGGCCGAGGACGAGAAGACCCGCGCCGAGAACCTGATGATCGTCGACCTGATCCGCAACGACCTCGGCCGGGTGAGCGAACCGGGAACAGTGCACGTGCCGCAGCTGATGGAAGTCGAGAGCTATCGGACCGTGCATCAGCTGGTCACTACGGTGCGTGGCCGGCTGCGGTCCGGGGTGACCGCGGTCGATGCGGTGCGGGCGTGCTTCCCGCCGGGGTCGATGACGGGTGCGCCGAAGATCCGCACGATGGAGATCCTCGACGAGCTCGAGTCGAGCGCCCGCGGGGTGTACTCGGGTGCGCTCGGCTACCTGACTGTGGACGGGCGCGCGGATTTGAGTGTAGTGATTCGTACGGCGGTACTGACGCCGGACGAGACCGTGATCGGTGCGGGGGGTGCGATCGTGCTCGACTCCGAGCCGGTCGCGGAGTACGACGAAATGGTGCTGAAGGCAACGGCAGCCGTAGGCGGGAACGCCGCGGCCGAAGGGTGGGGGCGATGAGTGAGCTGCAGGTGGCGGATTCATTCCTGGTGGCCAATGGCAAGGTCCGGGGGATCGAGCTGCATCGGGAACGGTTCGTACGGTCGTGTGCCGAGGCCGGTGTGGATGCTTCGGGGTTCTGGGACGAGCAAGTCCGCCGGCTGCCCGGGTTCGGCCGGTGGTTCCCACGCCTCGAGCTGCACACGTCCGGTGAACTGGCGGTCCAACTTCGTCCGGCACCACCGGTCGGCGGCCGGGTCCGCGTCGTCGTCCACGAGGGGCGGGACCCCCGCGTCCGTCCTCGCGTGAAGGGCCCCGACCTCGAACTCCTCGGCAAGCTGAAGGAATCTACCGCTCACCGCGCCGACGAGATCCTCCTCCTCGACCAGGACGGCACTGTCCTCGAGGCGGCGTACTCCGCGCTCGCCTGGTGGGAGGACGACACCCTCTGCTTCCCACCCTCCGACCGCCCGCTCCTCCCGTCCGTCACCGCCCAGCTCCTCCGCCGGATCGCCACCACCCAAGGCGTCCCGATCTCCGAACACCCCATCTCCCCGGCCGGCCTCCAAGCCACCACCGAGGCCTGGCTCCTCAACGCCCTGCACGGCATCCGCCCCATCCACGCCTGGTCCGACTCAGCCATCGACCCCCTCCCCAACTCCCACTCCGCGTCCTGGCAAACCCAACTCACCGCCCTGGCCCAACCCGTCTGACGGGCCGGCCGCCAGGCTCCCCGCCCCTTCGTGGATCGACGCCGCGAAACTCACCCACCACCAGCCCAATCCCACGACTCGCGGCCGCGGTCGACCTCACCTCGCCCCCGCTGTCCCCGCCTGATGGGCCAGCCCATCACTTGGTGGGTTGCCCCCTCGGAATCTCATGGGGCAACCCACCAGCTCGGGGGTTGGCCCATCGGATGGGGTCTACGTGGCCGGCGTCCTGTCCGCGGCAGCCGCGTCGATGATCGCCGTGGCGGCCGCCTGGCATCCAGGCGCTTGTTAATGTGATATCACTTTGCTACCGTTGAGCTATTCGAGAGGAGCTCGTGATGGTGGATGCGGATGTTGCGGTGGAGATGCCGGCGCCGAAGGTGACCGAGCGGGTGGCTTGGCAGGTCAACGGGTGGCCGATGGCCGGGCTGGCGTTCGTGCTCGTGGTGGCTGGGGTGGTGTTGTTCATCGTCGGCATCGCGCAGGGTGATGGCGTGCTGATCGGGGTCGGGATCGTCGTGTTCATCGCGGGAGTGATCGTCGCCGCGGGGCTCACTCCGGTGGCGCCGGGGCGGGCGCGGGTGCTGCAGATCCTGGGGCGGTACGCCGGGACGATCCGCACCGACGGGCTGCGCTGGGTGAACCCGATCTCCACCCGCCGCGAGGTGTCGACCCGGATCCGCAACCACGAGACGGCCGTTGCCAAGGTCAACGATGCCGACGGCAACCCGATCGAGATCGCCGCGGTGGTGGTCTGGCAGGTCGAGGACACCGCGCAGGCGATGTTCGAGGTGGACGACTTCGTCGAGTTCGTCGCGATCCAGACCGAGACCGCGGTCCGGCACATCGCGAACAGCTACCCGTACGACGTGCACACCGACGACGGCGTGCTGTCGCTGCGGGACAGCACCGACGAGATCACCGAGACGCTGTCCGCCGAGATCGGCGCTCGGGTGCACGCGGCCGGCGTCCACGTGATCGAGTCGCGGATCACCCACCTCGCGTACGCCCCGGAGATCGCCCAGGCGATGCTGCGCCGCCAGCAGGCCGGTGCGGTCGTGGCGGCCCGGCAGCGGATCGTCGAGGGTGCGGTCGGCATGGTCGAGCTCGCGCTGGACCGGCTGTCCGAGCACGACGTCGTCGAGCTCGACGAGGAGCGCAAGGCGACCATGGTCAGCAACCTGCTGGTGGTGCTGTGCGGCGACCGTGACGCCCAGCCGGTGGTCAACACCGGCTCGCTCTACCAGTGAGCCGCCGTCGTGGCCGCCGAACGTAAGAAGATCCTGCTCCGGCTGGATCCCGTGGTGCACGACGCGCTGGCCCGCTGGGCGGCCGACGACCTGCGCAGCACCAACGCCCAGATCGAGTACCTGCTCCGGCGGGCGCTGGCTGACGCCGGCCGTCTGCCGACGGGAGTCGGCAAGATTCGCCGCCCGGGCCGTCCGGCCAAGGAGGAAGACGATGAGTAGGACAGTAGTGACTCCGCTCAGGAGGCCGGCGCGCAGCCTGGCGCGGCCGCGGAAGACTGTTGCACTGGGCAACACGAGGACCCCAGATGCGTTGGCTGCAAGGCTCTTTCTGCTCGCCTACGATCCGGAGCGCGGTCGGCTGGCGGCTCGCTCGAAGCTCGGGAGGTTGCTCCGGGCCGCAGCGTTGACCGACCTGCAGCTGAACGGGAACCTTGTCGATGACAACGGCCGGGCGATGCTGACGACGGCGGCCGCGCCGACCGACCCGGTGCTCGCCGGCGTGCTCGAGGACATCCGCGCCGTCGGCCCGCGGAAGTGGCGGCACTGGATCGACCGGCGGCAGCGCGGCATCGTCCGTGCGGTCCGCGACGACCTCGAGCGCGGCCGTCTGATCAAGGTCGAGCCGCACCGGATCCTCGGCCTGATCCCCGCCGACCGCATCACCCTTCGCCATCCGCTCGTACGCCGTCAGATCCTGCAGAGCGCGACCGACACGCTCCGGCCGTCCAGGCTGGTGTCCCGGGTGGATCTGCGGGACGCGGCGATCGTCGTACTCGCGTCCACCGCCGACCTGCGCACGGTCGTCAGCAAGGATCAGCGCGCCCGGCACAAGGACCGGCTGGCGCAGCTCTCCGTCCGGGTCGGCCCGATCGTCCCGGCGCTGAAGAAGTCCCTGCAGCAATCCCAGTACTCCGCCGGCGGCTGAACGAACCAACTGATGACCCCGGCATGGTGCTATGGTTCGTTACTCAAGTAACTAACCGAGTAACCGGCGACGGCGGAGAGGGGGCGTGGTGTTCGACGACCGGAGTCCGATCTATCTGCAGATCGCGGAGCAGATCAAGAACGACATCGTCACCGGTGCTCTCGCCGAGGACGCGCAGGTGATGTCGACGAACCAGTACGCCGCCTTCTACCGGATCAACCCGGCCACCGCGGCCAAGGGGTTCGCGCAACTGGTCGACGAGGGCGTGCTCTACAAGAAGCGGGGGATCGGGATGTTCGTCAGCCCGAACGCCCGCGACCTGCTCCGCACCGGCCGACGGGACTCGTTCATCGCCGAGGTGGTCGACCCGATGATCCGGGAGGCCAAGGCGATCGGCGTACCACTGAAGGACGTCGTCCAGCACATCCGCACCTACGGAGAAGCCTGATGGCCACCCTGACAGACACCGCCCTGACTGTGCGGACCGAGAACCTCTCGGTCCGGTTCGCGGAGGCGCCCGCGCTCGACCGGCTCGATCTGCGCCTGGCGGCCGGCAAGATCCACGGCCTGCTCGGTCGCAACGGATCCGGCAAGAGCACTCTGGCCGCGACGCTGGCCGGCTTCCGGCAGCCGGACGAGGGCCGGGTGCTGATCGAGGGCGGCGACCTCGGTACGGCGCAGGAGCCGTACGAGAACGCGGTCGTCACGAGCCGCGTCTGCCTGATCCGCGAGTCCGGCGACCTGGTCGGCGCATCGCTGGTCCGGCACGCGATCGGTCTCGCCGCGGGCCTGCGCCCGTACTGGGACGACGAGCTGGCCGGTACCCTGCTGGACCGGTTCGAGGTGCCGCTGAACAAGAAGGTGCAGAAGTTGTCCCGCGGTAAGAAGTCCGCGCTCGGGGTCGTCCTCGGCCTGGCCAGCCGGGCACCGCTGACCATCTTCGACGAGAGCTACCTGGGCATGGACGTTCCGTCCCGCAACCTGTTCTACGACGCTCTGCTCGCCGACTACGCCGAGGTGCCGCGCACGATCCTGCTGTCCACTCACCTGGTCAGCGAGGTCAGCACGATGCTCGAGGAGGTGGTCATCCTGGACCACGGGCGCCTGGTCACCCAGTCGCCTGTCGACGCGCTCCGCGGTCGCGGCGCCTCGATCGTCGGCCCGGCCGCGACGGTGGACGAGTTCACCGCCGGCTTCACGGTCCTCGCGGAGGAGCGGCTCGGCGGCACCAAGTCCACCACCGTCCTCGGCGATCTCGATCCCGACGCTGATCGCCCAGGCCGCCACCGCCGGTCTCGAGGTCGGACCGGTCGGTCTGCAGGATCTGTTCGTCCACCTCACCGCCCCGACCACTGGAGCTCGATCATGAACGAGCGCAGCGAGTTCATCAGAAAGCACAACGTACTGCGCAGATCCGCGCCCGGAGCGAAGCGAGGACGCGGATGAGTGCGGCAGTCGACGACCGGACCGATGTCACGCAGCCGCCTGCTGTTCCGGCGACGTTGCCGCGAGGGGTGACGTCGACGCACCGGCTGCGCCAGGTCCTGTTCGCGATGCTGGGCGGGATGCGGCCGATGCTGGTCGGCTACTGGATCGTGATGCTGGTTGCCTTCCTGCTCGTCGGCATCAGTGTCAAGGCCGTGACCGGCGGGATCGACCACAGCATGTGGGATTACGGCACCCAGTCGCCGAAGTACTTCTCGATGGCGATCGGCATCACCATCACGCCGGCGTACCTCACCCTGCTGATCGCCCAGGGCGTGACCCGGCGGATGATGTCCGTTGCCGCCAGCATCTATCTCGTCGGTGCCGCGGCCGCGACCGCCGTACTGTGGGTGCTGGCCTACCAGATCGAGCATGTGATCTACAGCTGGCAGGGCTGGACCCAGGCGTTCGCCAACCCGCACCTGTTCGCCAAGACCTCGCAGGTGGGTCTGATCTTCGCCGAGTTCTTCCTGCTGATCGTGTCGCACGAGGTGGCCGGCTGGTTGCTCGGGATCACCTTCGTCCGGTTCGGGCTCTGGCGTGGCTTGCTGCTCCTGCCGCTGTCGCTGATCCCGGCCGCGGCCGCCGAGTTCTTGCTCGTCGCACAGTGGCTCGCGGACGTCCTGAACGGTCTCGGCTATCACCGACCACCACTGGCCGTCGCGGCGCCAGTCGTCCTGGTGGTCAGTGCTCTCGGTCTGTACGCCGGCTACCTCGTACTGCGACCGACGGCGATGAAACAAGCGAAAGGCTGAACGACGTTATGCACAGGGGGTGTGCATAAGTCGACCGTTTTCTGTGGATGGTTGCATGGTCACTGTGGATGACACGCACTGGCTCGCGAAGTAGTCGAAACTGTTGGCAGGAAAGGGTTGTGCGACCCTGCCGCCCGGCGGTAGAAATGTCGACACGCTACTTCTGAAAAGAGGTGGCGGGTCGAACGGAAACCGAGGACCTTCACGGTGGGGATCCCCACCGAGGTAGACCGGTGACGGGGTCTGCCGGCCACTACGGACCCGTTCGGGAGGCTGGAGACGTCACCTTCCTTCAGCTAGTGGGGCCCCTCCGACTCATACTCGGAGGGGCCCTGCCTCATGTTTGCCTAACGACACTTGCAGGTACCGATAACCGTTGCCTCCGGACAGCAGAAAGCCGGCCGGCGCACAGAACGGTTGTGCGCCGGCCGGCGTTCCGGAGGTCGTGCCGTACCGGCCACGACCCGCGGTCTCAGGCGAGGGTGATCTTCAGTGCCGAGGATGCGCCACGCGCCGGCAGCTGCACCTCCACTCCACGGCTCGTGGTGACCAGCTTGTACGTCGCGGCCCGACCGTCGAGGGTCACCTGCTTGACCTTCGCACCGGACGGCAGCACGGCACCGATGGTGACGGAAGCCCCGACACCCTTGGCGGTCACATCGGCGCGCAATTCCTTACCTGCAAGGCGTGCCGAGACATCGACCGAGCCACGACCGACCCGGATGTTGCTTCCGGCCACCTTCTGCTGACCCTGCGGCAGCTGCGGGATCACCGCGACGCGGCCGTGCCCGAGATCCGGGTCGACGCCGAGCTGCTGGTGGATCACCGGCCAGAGGATGCCGTACGTTCCCCAGGCCTGCAGGGCCATCGAACGGTCGTAGAACGGCCGGCCGATGTTCGCCGGGGAGTCGGGTGAAGGGGCGATCTCCGGCATCGCGCCGGGTGTCTCCCACACCGTCGGGTCGAGCTGGATCCGGGCGTTGCCGGTCGTGTAGACCTGCTGCTGCTTCGGGCCCAGCCGACCGAAGTTGCCTTCAGCAACCGCCATGATCGAGGTGTTCAGGCTGAAGATGGCGCGCTCGCTCTGCACCTGGGAGACGACAGGGTCGCACGAGTCGCCCTTGTTGCCGGCCGGGTCGGAGGTCGGCCCGGTGCCGGTGTGGAAGAGCCCGAATTCGCCTGTGTAGCAAGACGTTTCGCGCTGGTCGAGCGCGGTCTTCGCGTGATCCGCCGAAGCGAGCGGTGCGTTCGGCTGACCCGGCCGCACCAGGACTGCCTCCATCGGGGTGACGCCGATCCAGTGCCGCTGGAAGATCGGCGTGTTGTCGTTCGCGGGATCCGTCGGGTTGTCGACAGAGTCGGCGTACCCCATCGCCTGCGGGACCCACCACTGCGCCTCGAAGCGGGACTCGAGGTCGTTCGCGCGGGCGGTCGCCCACTGCTGGACCTCGGTGTCGTGCTTGGACGCGGCCAGGTCGGCGAGGTCGCGCAGGCCGCGGTCGAGGTAGACGGTGCTGTCGAGTTTCTCCACGCCCATCCCGGCGCGCTCGACGTTCGCCGAGGCCTTCCGGCCAGCCGTCGCTGTCCTTGTCCAGCTCGCGGTAGACGTACTGGAGGTTGCGGACGCTGAAGTCGTACATGTCGTCGCGGAACTTGTTGTCACCGGTCCACCGCCAGAGCAACGCGACGGTGCTGGGGAACTTCACCGTCTCGTCGGTGTTACCTGCGCTCTGGTTCGAGCCGAAGTACACGTCACCGGTCGGGACCACCTCGTGCGCGACCTTGCCGCTGCGCTTGTTCAGGATGTCGCTGACGTCGCGCAGTGCGCGCAAGTGCGACTTCACCGTGTCGAACTGACCGGCCGCGACGGCGGCGTACGAGGTGTACTCACCGTCGGTCGCGAACAGCCACGGATAGTCCGGGAAGCCCGCGCCGAACCAGCGCGCGGTCGGGACCGTGCCGACCGGCGCCGGGTAGTCCTTGCCCTCGTTGACGTCGCGGATCTGCAGGTTGCGTGACTCCTGCACGGAGTCGGCCAGGTTCTGCTTGCTCCACTCGACGCTCTGCTGCAGTAGCCGGTCACCAGGAAGGTCTACCGCGGACATGCTGTCGATCTGCTGCCGCTCGGCAGCCTTTGCCTTCAGCAACTTCTCCGGATTGCTCAGTGCGCGGCTGTACTCGCGGTGCGCGGCCGACGTGCCCTGATCCGATCCGGCCACCGCGAACCAGATCGTCTTGTCCTTGCCCGGTGCGAGCTTGACGTCGTACGTGAGCTGCCCGCCGGTGCCCTTGCCGACCAGCGAGTCGTCACAGCGTGCGGGCGTCGTACCGTCGGCCGGGCAGATCACCGCAGGGTCTTGTGGGCCGCGGTGGTTCGGGCCGAGTGCGTGGGCCGTCGGACGCAGGGACGATCCGACGAACGCGGCGTAGTCGTGGGCGGTCGCGTTGGGGTACGACGGAGTGCCCTGCTCGCGGAAGCCCAGTGCGCCGTCGGCGTAGGCGCCGGTGTCCGGCAGGTTCGCGCCGGCCGTGTTCGGTGTGGTCCCGCCCCACGGGTACGACGCCATCAGCTCGGAGTGCGCGTCCACGGCGAGCTTGACCGTCTTCGCCGTACTCGAGCTGAGCGTCAGGCCGACCAGGGTCGCGCGGACGCCGTCGGGGACGAAATCGGTACGACGGACGTTCACGGCACCGGAGTAGTCGATCCGGCTGTAGCCGTGGCCGCTGGTGTACTTCGCGGCGGCGACGTCCTTGCCGAGCCAGTTGCCGTCGAGGCCGAACCAGAGCCCGTCGAGCAGCTTGATCGGCTGGGTCCAGAAGCCGCCCATCTCACCGCGGATGTGCCAGCCCGTGGCCGGGTACAGGCCGGTCTCGTCGCCCATCGCGTACGCGCGATCGCCGACGACGAGCGACCGGCGGTCGGCCAGTCGGGTCGACTCGGACAGTTCTGACGGTACGGCGGCCTGCGCAGAGCCCGCCGTGGTGCGTGCGGCCGAGCCGGCGGTGGATGGGCCGGCGGTCGCGGAGGCGGTGCCGGCCAGAACAGCGGCGGTGGCCAGCAGTGCGATGCCGACGGTGCGGCGTGCGGGTCTGCGACGCGGTGGGCCCGCGTTGGGTCGGGCATTCGGATGGGGAGTCATGGCGGTTCCTCCTTCTCGCGGCGCTCGGGGGATGCGCCGCATCAGCCAGGGGCCGTACTGCCCCTGATCACCAGTTCGGGTTGGAGCAGGCGTTCGGTCGGCGCCTCGGTGGCGTCGGCATAGGTCAGGATCGTGATCAGCTCGGCGGCGATCCGGTCCATCGGTTGGCGGAGGCTGGTCAGGCCGGGCGACACGACGTCGGCCAGCGGTGAGTCGTCGAAGCCGGTGACGCCGACGTCCCGGCCCGGGGTGAGGCCGCGGCGGTTGAGCTCGCGGAGCGCGCCCAGGGCGAGAATGTCGCTCAGGGCAACGATTCCGTCGGGCGGCCGATCGGAGTCGAGCAGGTCCGCTGTGGCGCGGGCGCCCTCGTCGATGCTGTCGTCCCGGCACCGCACCGACAGGCCCGCGGTCGGCAGGCCGAGCGTCTTGCATTCGTCGCGCCAGCCGCCGAGGCGGTCCTCGGCCAGACCGGACGACTTCGGCCAGCCGATGAAAGCGATCCGCCGGCGGCCGGTCTCGTGCAGGTGCCGGACCGCTGTCGCGGATCCGGCCGCACCGTTGACGTCGACCCACGGGCCGGGTTGGGTGGTCTCCTTCCAGACCCGGCCGAACGACACGAACGGGATCTGCTCTTCTTTGAGCCAGCCGTGCCGCGGATCGTGGGTCTCGGTCTGCGAGAGGACGAACCCGTCGACCAGGCGGCGCGCGTGCAGATCCTCGTACACGTCCATGCCGTCGACGCCGGGCGGGGCGGTGAACAGCAGGATGTGGCGGCCGCTGCCCTCGGCCGCCGCACACAGGGCGTGCAGGAACTGGTCCATCACCAGGTGGGTCTGGGCCGGCCAGTTGGGGACGCAATACCCGATCAGTTCGACCGCGCTGGTGCGCAGACTGCGGGCGTTACGATTGGGCCGGTAGTTGAGCAGCTCGATCGAGCGGTTGACCCGCTCGAGCGTGTCCGGCCGGAGCCGGTGCGGCGCGTTCAAGGCGTTGGACACGGTCTGCACCGAGACCTCTGCGTGGGCGGCGACCTGCTTCAACGTGGCCACGGCGACCTCCCACAGGGGTTTGAACGTTAAAAACACCGGCAGTCTCTCCTGCGACCTTCGTCGTGTCAACGGCTCAGAGTGTCGGCGGTCCCTGCCTGACGATGGCCACTGTTTCCTCCGCGCCAGTTGGCGGGATCCAGCGCCCCCACCACGTCGCCCCCGCCGCCGCGAAGTCCGCCGGGTCGCCACCGCTCACCTTCACGTCGAACCCGCCAACTGCCCCGGCCCCGCTCGTCGCCGCGCGCTCGGCGAGCAACCGTCGTACGTCATCCGGCAGGAGCTGCTGCGACGCATCGGTCCGGCCCTTGTAGGCGCATGATCCGTCCCACCGGAGGATCCTTCGCCGTACGGCGGGCACGAGCAGATCCCCTCCCACCCAGATCGGAATCCGCGGCTCCTGCACGGGCCGCGCGGTCAGCTGGACGTCATCGAGCTGATAGTGCTTGCCGGTGAAGCTGACGGGCCGCCCGGTCCACAACCTGTCGATGACGGTGAGGGACTCGTCCAGCATCTCCGCCAGGACCTTCGGCGTCTGCGCCGGCAGGAACGGATCCCCGGGGTCGCCGATCCCGACGCCGAGCACGAATCGCCCGTTCGACAGGTGATCCAGGGCGACCGCCTCGGCCGCGACTTTCCATGGCCGGCGCCGGGGCAATGGTGTCACCGTCGTACCGATCGTGATCCGTGAGGTGGCCATCGCTATCGCAGCCAGGCAGATCCACGGATCGTACGTCGGCTCCGTCGTATCGCCTTGATAGACGAGGTAGTCCTCCAGGAACATCCCGTCCCACCCGGAGTCCTCGACAACCCGCGCGAGCTCGGCGAGCCCGCGCGGGTCACGCCCCGCCCCGACCGCCCCAACTGTCACCGAAAACCTCATGCCGCGGACCCTAGCCCGCCCCACTGACAGGTCGACGCTCCTTTGTGGAAACAAGTCGGCGGATGGCGGTGATTTGTTACCACAACGGTGGTCAGGCGGTGTGGCCGCCGTCGATGGTGAGCTCGGTGCCGGTGATATAGGCGGCGTGCGGGCCGGCCAGGTAGGTGATCGCGGCGGCGATCTCAGCCGTCGTGCCGAAGCGGTCGAGGGCGAGGTCTCCGATCTGAGCCTCCGCGAAAGGACCGTCCGCCGGGTTCATGTCGGTGTCGATCGGGCCGGGTTGGACGACGTTCGACGTGATGCGCCGCGGACCGAGTTCGCGCGCGAGTCCCTTGCTCAGCCCGACCAGCGCCGCCTTGCTCATCGCGTACAGGGTCATCCCCGGACTGGTGACCCGCCCGGCCGCGCAGCTGCCGAGGTGGATCATCCGGCCGCCGTCGGACAATCGCGGTACGGCGGCCCGTGTGGCGGCGTACACCCCACGGACGTTGACCGCGAGTACCTGATCGAGATCAGCGAGGGTGAGGTCGGTGATCGGGCCGATCGCGCCGACCCCGGCATTGTTGACCAGGATGTCCAGCCCGCCGAGCTGATCCGCTGCCCGCCGTACGCCGTCCGCGACCGCCACTGCGTCCGCGGCGTCGACCTCGAGGGCGAACGCCCGCCGTCCGAGCGCCTCGATCTCCTTCGCCACCTTGGCCGCCGCGTCGGCGGAATTCTTGTAGGTAAAGGCGACATCGGCCCCGCGCTCCGCAAGTGCGATCGCCGTGGCGGCGCCGATCCCGCGGCTGCCGCCCGTCACCAGGGCCAACTTGTCAAATAGTTCGTTCATGCCGTCAAGTCCACCGAGGAGCGCGCACCGAAGCTGGCGGATTTCCGACCCCGGATCCTCGCGTCGCAATCCCGCGATGCCTCGATGTCGCAAAACCGCTAGAGAACTGTCGGTGGCGGCAGCGATGCTGGAGCACGTGTACGAATGCCGGGAGCGATGCATCCGCGCGGTCCAGTCGAAGGACGCGCGGTTCGACGGGTGGTTCTTCACCGCCGTACTGACCACGAGGATCTACTGCCGGCCGAGTTGCCCGGTGGTGCCGCCGAAGGTCGAGAACATGCGGTTCTACCCGAGCGCCGCGGCCGCTCAGCAGGCCGGGTTCCGCGCCTGCAAGCGCTGCCGCCCGGACGCGAGCCCGGGCTCCCCGGAGTGGAACGACCGCGCCGACCTGGTCGCCCGCGCGATGCGGCTGATCGCGGACGGCGTGGTCGACCGCGACGGCGTACCAGGCCTGGCCGGCCACCTCGGCTACAGCGTCCGCCAGGTGCAGCGCCAACTGCACGCCGAGCTCGGCGCCGGTCCGCTCGCGCTCGCCCGGGCGCAGCGTGCACAGACTGCTCGGCTCCTGATCGAGACCAGTGAGTTGCAGATGGCGGACGTCGCGTTCGCCGCGGGGTTCTCCAGCGTGCGGACCTTCAACGAGACTGTTCAGGAGGTCTTCGCGCTCGCGCCGACCGAGCTGCGCCGCCGAGCCAGACGGGGTACGACGACGTCCGCGCCGGGCACGATCTCACTCCGACTGCCTTTCCGTGCGCCGCTGACCCCGGACAACCTGTTCGGTCACCTGATCGCCACCGGCGTACCAGGGGTGGAGGAGTGGCGCGACGGTCACTACCGGCGCACACTCCGGCTCCCGCACGGCCACGGCGTGGTCGCCCTGCGGCCGATGCCCGACCACATCGCCTGCCAGCTCTCGCTGACCGACCAGCGCGACCTCGCGATCGCGATCAGCCGCTGCCGCCGGATGCTCGACCTCGACGCCGACCCGGTCGCCGTCGACGATCTGCTCAGCACGGATCCGCTGCTCGCGCCGCTGATCGCGAAGGCGCCGGGTCGCCGGGTTCCGCACACCGTCGACGGAGAGGAGTTCGCCGTGCGGGCCGTGCTCGGTCAGCAGGTGTCGACCGCCGCGGCGCGGACGCATGCGCATCGGCTGGTGGTGCAGCATGGCGAGCCGATCGAGGACGCGGCAGGCGGGCTGACACATCTGTTCCCGACGATGCAGGCGCTGGCCGGGCTCGATCCGGAGACCCTCGCCTTCCCGAAGTCCCGGCGTACGACGCTCACCACGTTGATCGCCACGCTCGCCGCCGGCGAGATCGATCTGGGTGCGGGTGCGGACTGGGATCGCGCGCGGGAGCAGTTGGCCGTGTTGCCGGGGATCGGACCGTGGACGGTGGAGTCGATCGCGATGCGGGCGCTCGGTGATCCGGACGCCTTCGTGGCCAGTGATTTGGGTGTCCGGTACGCGGCGCGTGACCTAGGATTGCCGGAAGCCCCTAAACCTTTGACCGACCACGCGCGGGCGTGGCGGCCCTGGCGTGCGTACGCGGTGCAGTACCTCTGGGCCACCGGTGACCACGCCATCAACAAGATCCCGGAGTGAGCATTGTGGAGCTGACCACCGACCGCCTGCTGCTGCGCCAGTGGCGCGAGTCCGACCGTGAGCCGTTCGCGGCGCTGAACGCGGACCCGGCCGTGATGGAGCACTTCCCGGCACCGCAGACGCGCGAGCAGAGCGACGCGCTGATCGACCGGAACAGGCCCGCGATCGAGGAACGCGGCTGGGGCCTGTGGGCGCTGGAGGTGCGGGACACCGGTGAGTTCATCGGCTTCACCGGGCTGTCGGTGCCGAGCTTCGAGGCACACTTCATGCCGGCGGTCGAGATCGGCTGGCGCTTGATCAAAGGTGCCTGGGGCAACGGTTATGCCACCGAGGCGGCCCTGGCCTCGCTCGCCTACGGCTTCGGTCCGGGCGGGCTGGACGAGATCGTCTCGTTCACCACGACCACCAACCTGCCGTCCCAGCGGGTGATGCAGCGGATCGGCATGACCCACGACGAGGCCGGCGACTTCGACCACGTCCGCCTGCCGGCCGGCCACCGCCTGCAGCGGCACGTGCTGTACCGGATCAACCGTGCGCAGTGGGAGGCGACGCGGTGACGTACGCCGTGATCGACAGCCCACTCGGTCCACTCACCCTGGTCGCGACCGACGCCGGCGAGCTCGCCGGGCTGTACATGGCCGAGCACCGGCACCGCCCTCCGATGGAAACCTTCGGAGACCGCGACGACTCGGTCCTGCCCGCGGTGGCCGAGCAACTCACTGAGTATTTCGAGCACGGCCGGACGACGTTCGACGTACCGCTGCACCTCGCGGGCACGCCGTTCCAGCAGCAGGTCTGGACCGCGCTCCAGGACATCCCGTACGGCGAGACCACGACGTACGGCGACCTCGCGCGGGAGCTCGGCCTCGTGCCGGGCGCCTCTCGCGCGGTCGGGCTGGCGAACGGCAAGAACCCGATCAGCATCATCGTCCCCTGCCACCGCGTCGTCGGCTCCACCGGCAGCCTGACCGGGTACGGCGGCGGCCTCGAACGCAAGCAAGCGTTGTTGGACCACGAGCGAGGCGACGCCCTCTTCTGAGGTCGCCCAGAACCTGATCGTCGCCGGCGCGCCACTTGCCGGGGGCTTGAACAGCAACTGGGGCTGGCAGGCCCTTCGGACTGATCTGTGGGTGGTTCGAGTCGGCCTGACGTGGATGGCCTGTCTGCCTGGGCCGGCGGGGTGGTTCGGGTGTGACTCGGCTTCGCCGATGCCGCTGCGGGAGCCGTGGTGTGCAGCTGGACAGGATGTGTCTGCCCACCGGCGACGGTCGAGTGGCGTGCTCAGGCGTGAAACCGGCCGGCCGCGACCGGACCGGAGCGACACCTCCTGTCCAGCTGCACAAGTACCCGCCTGCAACCGCACCCCACGGCGGGGAGTACCGGTGACTGGACCGTCCGGTGGTCACGCCGGCGCACGACCCACAACCGCGGACACCACCTGGAGACCTCGGACACCCGATGCCATGTCCAAGCCCATCCTGCCAGCGAGATACCCTGTCCCAGGCCCCGACTGCATGCGTCAGCCCCGACACGTGGCGGGTCAGGTGGGGGTGTTCGCCGGGTTGTCGAGTTGTTCGGCGGCGGCGGGGGTGGGGGCAGTGGCCGGGGGCTTGCTCTTGAAGAGCCGGCGGGCGACCGGCTCGGTGAAGCGGGCGGCGATGGGGCCGAGGATGACGAGGATGAGGACGTACGCCGTCGCCAGCGGACCGAGCCGTGGTTCGACGCCGACCGCCAGTCCCGCGATCACGATGGAGAACTCGCCGCGAGCCACGAGTGTGCCGCCGGCTCGCCAGCGGCCGGCCGACTTGATGCCGGCGCGGCGGGCGGCGTACCAGCCGGTGGCGATCTTGGTCAGGGCAGTGAGTACGGCGAGGCCGAGGGCGATGGCCAAGACCGGCGGGATCTTGGCCGGGTCGGTGCTCAGGCCGAAGAACACGAAGAAGACCGCGGCGAACAGGTCGCGGAGCGGGCTGAGCAGGTTGCGCGCGCCGTGCGCGACCTCGCCCGACAACGCGATCCCGACCAGGAACGCGCCGACCGCCGCAGACACCTGCAGGTGCTGCGCGATGCCGGCGACCAGCAGCGTCAGCCCGAGGACGACGAGCAGCAGCATCTCCGGGTTGTCGGACGAGACCGCGCGGCTGATCACCCGCCCGTAGCGCAGCGCGAGGAACAGGACGACGCTGACCGTGCCGAGCGAGATCAGCAGCGTCACGCTGCCGCCGGCCAGCCCGACACCGGCGAGCAGCGCGGTCAGGATCGGCAGGTAGACCGCCATCGACAGATCCTCGAGGACCAGAATCCCCAGCACTACCGGGGTTTCCCGGTTGCCGAGCCGGCCGAGGTCGCCGACCACTTTCGCGATCACACCGGACGACGAGATCCAGGTGACGCCGCCGAGCGCGACCGCGGCGACCGGCCCCCAGCCGAGCAGCAATGCAACGGCCGCACCAGGCAACGCGTTCAGCAGGAAGTCGACCGCGCCGGACACGTACTGAGTCTTCAGCGTGCTGACCAGATCCGATGCGGTGTACTCCAGGCCGAGCAGCAACAGCAGCAGGATCACGCCGATCTCGGCGCCGGTGGCAACGAACTCCTCACTGGCTGCCAACGGCAACAAACCACCGTGCCCGAAGGCCAGCCCCGCGAGCAGATACAGCGGAATCGGTGAGAACCCGAGCCGGACGGCGATCCGTCCCAGGATGCCGAGGGCAAGCAGAACCGCGCCCAGCTCGATCAGCAGGGCGCTGATGTCCTCGTGCACGTCACCCTCCCGCGATCAGATCGGCCACGGCGTCCACACCTTCGCGGGTGCCTACGACGACGAGCGTGTCCCCGATCGCGAACCGGAAGGCCGGAGTCGGCGACGGGGTCGCGCCGGTCCGCCGCAGGACCGCGACGATCGACGCACCGGTCCGGCTCCGGGCCTGGGTGTCACCGAGCGTGCGACCCGAGTACGGCGACCTGGCCGTGATCGGGATGTGCTCGGTGACGAGGTCGATCTCGATCTCGCCGCGGACCGGGTCGATCGGCGCGGGAATCAGCAACTGCGCCAGCGCCGCCGCCTCGCCGGAATCCAGCGGGACCGAGTTCGTGCAGGCGTCGTCGTCCTCCGGGTCGTGGAAGCCCAGGAACCGCCGGCCGTCGTTGTGCACCACCACCGAGACGTGCTTGCCGCCGTCGGTGATCAGGTCGTACCGGGTGCCGATCCCGGGCAACGTCGTTCTGGTCGGGTGCGCCTGGTGGTCCATGATGCTCCGATCCGAAATAGCTGGCGTCTGCAACCATTGTCCCATCCCGGTCGCGTCGGCCTGCCCTGGCGCATCTCATGGGTCAGCCCATCAGACGGTGTGTTGACCCACCGGAATCCGGCGTGCCAACCCACCTTCTGGTGGGCTGACCCATCGGACGACGACGAAGGTCTGCATCTCAGCGCGCGCACTTTCCGGCCGGCGTACTAGAGCACCGGACCGTAGTGCTCTAGTACGCGCTGGTCCCAGGTTGTCGATCTAGTGCACTGTTTACGGCGTACGCGCACTAGCTTGAGGAGAGGGACGAGGATGACGAAGACTGTGCTGATTTCCGGCGGTGGGATTGCGGGGCCGGCGCTGGGGTTCTGGTTGCGGCGGTACGGATTCACGCCGACGATCGTGGAGATCGCGCCCGGGCGGCGGCCTGGTGGGCAGACCGTCGACCTTCGCGGAAGCTCCCGGGTGGTGGTCGAGCGGATGGGCCTCATGCCCGACGTCGCGGAGCGACAGTTGCATGAGCGCGGCCTGGAGTACGTCGGAGCCGACGGGCGTCGCTCTGCCGCGATGGCGGCCGAGCTGCTCGACGGCGCCGGCCCGGTTGCCGAGATCGAAATTCTCCGCGGCGATCTCGCCTCGATCCTGTCCGACGCGACCGGCGACGTCGAGTACCTGTACGGCGACTCGATCACCCAGCTGGACGAGGACGCGAGCGGTGTCCAGGTGACGTTCGCCAGCGGTACGCGACGGCGGTTCGACCTGGTCGTCGGGGCCGATGGCGTGCATTCGCGGGTGCGCCGGCTGGCGTTCGGTCCGGAGGAACAATTCGTGCAGCACCTCGGCGGTTACATGTCGTACTTCACCGTCGAGGCACCGGAGTCGCTGAACGACTGGATGAAGATCTACTCCGCACCCGGTGGCCGCTGGGTCGGATTGCGGCCCGACCACGATCCGCGCTTCGCCAGGGCCCTGCTGGCCTTCCGTTCGCCGGTCATCAGCTACGACCGCCGCGACGCCGAGGCGCAGAAGGCCTTGATGCGGCAGCGGTTCGACGGCCTCGGCTGGCACACCGATCGCATCCTGGCCGGACTGCGTGAGGCGGACGACTTCTACCTCGACAGCGTCAGCCGCGTCGTTGTACCGGAGTGGTCGCGCGGCCGGGTCGTGCTCGCCGGTGACGCCGGGTACTGCGGCTCACCGATGGCCGGCCACGGTACGGCGCTCTCCCTCGTCGGCGCGTATGTCCTCGCGGGTGAGCTGGCTGCCGCGGACGGCGATCACCTCCGGGCCTTCCCGGCGTACCAGGCTCGGATGCGGGCGTACGTCGAGCAGCGGATGGAACTGCCGCCCGGTGGCATCAAGCTGGCGATGCCGATGACCTCGCTCGGCATCCGGCTGCGTGACGCCCAGATCCGGGTGATGACGTCGCGCCCGTTCGCCGGCCTCTTGGGCAAGATGGCCGCGGCGAAGCCGGACGCGATCGACCTGCCGGACTACTCAGTCCAGCGGGGAGGCCCAGTCCGGATGGCGGCCGAGCAGGCCGAGTAGCTGGTCGAATGCGGCGGCGTTGCCGGAGACCTTCACGCTGCGCTCGAACGCCGCGCCCGGGCCGCGGGTGGCGTCGGTGTCCGGGATCCGGCGGGCCAGGGTGAGCGCCATCTCGACCATGTCCGGCGGCGCGTCGTAGGTGACGTCGATGGCCCGGGCCAGGTCCCAGGCGTGCACGACGCAGTCGAGCTGGTGGAAGGTCAGCGCGACCCGGCGTGGGAACGTGCCGAACTCGCGGACCTCCATCAGCCGGTCCAGCGCGCCGCCGTCGGCGAACGCGTCCGCGACCCCGACGTTGGACCTCCGGTACGCGCCGGCCGGGTTGTCGCCGAGCCGGCCGCCGTTCCAGGCCTGCACGGGGGCCGAGCCGTTCAGCGCGGCGGCGGCGAAGCCCTCGTTCTCGCTGACGATGTGACGGAGCAGGCCGCGGACGGTCCAGTCCGGACAGGGCGTTGGGTACCACATCTGCTCGGGCCGCACCTGCATCACGACTTCCCCGAGCACCGCGCCGGCCCTACGATCCAGATCCCGGATGTCCATCCGTGCTCCTCCCGTCCGGTGCCCCCAGCGAGCATAGGCCGGGTGAGCGGGTTTCGGCAGGGACCTTCATCAGCGCAAGGGACAACCCGCGGCACTGAGGAGGGGCGGTCAGGCGGTCCCGGCGGCCGCTGCCTTGGCGGCCTTCTTGAAGGAGCGGACCTCGGCGAGGGACGCGGCGTCGGTCACGTCGGCGATCGAGCGGTGGGAGCCACGGTCGCCGTACGCGCCGGCCGCCTCGCGCCAGCCCTTGGGCTGGATACCGCGCTGCTTGCCGAGGAGCGCGAGGAAGATCCTGGCCTTCTGCTCGCCGAACCCCGGGAGGGCCTTCAGCCGCCTCAGCACCTCGGGTCCGTCGGGCTTGGGGCGGCCGGCGGTCCAGATGCCCGCGGTGTCGCCGTCGTAGTTCTCGATGATGTGCTGGGCCAGTGCGTGCACTCGCCGGGCCATCGATCCGCCGTACCGGTGGATGGCCGGTGGGGTGACGCAGAGCTCGACGAAGGTGTCGAGGTCGGTCGCGGCGATCTTGTGGAGGTCGAAGCCGTCCATGCGGTTGGCGATCTTCAGCGGCCCGGAGAAGGCGTGCTCCATCGGGTACTGCTGGTCCAGGAGCATCCCGACCAGAAGGGCGAACGGGTCGTCGTTGAGCAACTTGTCGGCGTCCGGGTTGCCGGTGAGGTGGAGTTCGCGCAGCATGCGGCCCATCCTGACATGAGTCAGCGGGCCGGTACCCGGGTCCGCCACAACAAATAGACGAAGTACGGCGCTCCGATCAGGGCGGTCAGGAGTCCGGCGGGAATCTGGGCCGGGGCCAGGAGCGTCCGGCCGAGGCTGTCGGCGAGGCTGACCAGGATCGCGCCGAGCAGCGCCGCGACCGGCAGGATCCGCGCGTGCCGGCCGCCGACCAGCGCCCGGGCGGCGTGCGGTGCGACCAGGCCGACGAAGCCGACCACCCCGATCGCGGAGACCGCGGCTGCCGTCAGCAACGCTGCGCAGACGAGCGCGGCCAGGCGGGTGCGCTCCAGGCGTACGCCGAGGATCCGCGGTACGTCGTCGTCCAGCGCGAGCAGATCGAGTTCGCGCCGGGCGTGCACGATCAGTGGCGTGAACACGAGCAGCGCGATCGCGACCGGCGCGACCTGCGGCAGCGTCCGCCCGTAGGTGCTCCCGGACAGCCAGGTCATCGCCAGGCTGAGGTTCCACGGATCGGTGGCGACGATCAACAACGTGATGATCGCGGTCGCCGCCGACGAGACTCCAACCCCGATCAGAACCAGCCGATCCGAACTGAGCCCGCCGCGCCAAGACACCAGATAGACCACTGCGAAGGTCACCAGCGCGGCGATCGCGGCCACGCCGGACAGCAACCAGATGCTTGCCGAGGGCAACAGGATGAGGGTCGCGATGGCGCCGACGCCGGCTCCTCCGGTGATGCCCAGGATGCCCGGTTCGGCCAGCGGATTCCGGCAGACCGCCTGCACCGTCGTACCGGCGATGGCGAGCGCGGCGCCGCACAGTACGGCGGAGATGACCCGGGGGAAGCGCTGGTCGAGGACGTAGGTGATCGCGCGGCCGGAGCGTCCGTTGATCCAGTTCACGACGTCGCCGGTGCGCAGGAAGGCATCACCGGCGAGCATCGCAGCGATGGCCGCGACGGCCAGGAGGACGACGAGCCCCAGCGTGACGATCCAGAAGGTACGGCGGCTGCGCAGCCCCGAGCTCGCACCGCCGGGGGAGCGGCTCGGACCGGAGTCGCGGTAGCGCCGCGCCAGCCAGATCAGGACGACCGCCCCGACCATCATCGTCATGATCCCGGTCGGGATCTCCACCCCGGCCTGCCCGCCGAAGGCGGCTCGCAGTACGACGTCGGACGCGAGGACGATCAGTACGCCGGCCAGCCCGGACAGTGGAAGCAGGACCTGATGCCGCAACAGCCCCGGGACCAGCGGAGCGATCAGCCGCACCAGCACCGGCGCGACCAGACCGACGAAGCCGACCGGGCCGGCGACCGTGACGGCCGCCGCGGACAGCAACACCGTGACCAGGGTGATGAGCACGCGGACCCGGCGTACGTTCACGCCCAGGACCGACGCGGTGTCGTCGCCCAGGGCAAGGATGTCGAGCTTCGATGCCAGCAGCAACGCGGCGACGATGCCGACCGCAACGACCGGCGCCATCTGGGTCACCGCGTTCAGGTCGGTCTGGACCAGCGTGCCCGCGCCCCAGGCGAACGTGCCGATCGTCTCCTCGCGATACAGCAACAGCAACAACGTGGTCAGGCCGGCCAGCGCCATCGCGACCGCCGAGCCGGCCAGGATCAGCCGGGTCGGGCCGGACGATCCGCCGGCCGACAACGCGAGTACCAGAACAGCTGCCGCCAGCCCGCCGAGGAAGGCGATTCCTCCGGCTGGGAGCACCGGCAACGGAATCCCGAACGCGGCCACCACCACGACCGCCAGGTACGCCCCTGCATTGACCCCCAACGTGTCCGGCGAGGCGAGCGGGTTGCGGGCCAGCGACTGCAGACCAGCCCCGGCCACCCCGAGCGCCACACCGACCAGTACGCCGGCCAGCAGTCGGGGAAGCCGGGAGGCGACCAGGACGTTGGCTGCGTCGTCGGTCCCGTTCCCGACGAGCAACCGGATCAGGTCGCCGGCGTTCACCGACGACGTGCCCTGGGTGAGATGTACGGCGGCCAGCAGTACGACGCCGGCCGCAGCGACCACGAACACACCGGCGACCCGGATACGTCGTACCGGTTGTTGCACTGTGACCGCCGGGGCGGTCGTGACCTGGGTCAAGAGGTGACTGCCTGGACGGTGGCGTCGATGAACTGCTCGGTGGACTTGGGGCCGCCGAACATCCAGATGCCGTCCGGCAGTCGGTGCACGTTGCCGCTCTGCACGAACGGCAGGTTCTTCCAGATCGCGTTCCCGGCCAGGTCGCCGCCGAACACGTCACCGCCGTCGTTCTTGTTGGCGATGTAGAGGAAGTTTCCGTCCGGCAGCTTGGTGAGACCCTCGAGATCGGTCTGGGCCAGGCCGTAGTCCTTGTCGCCGGCCCCGGTCCAGCCGTTCTTCAGCCCCAACTCGGTGGTGACGGCGCCGAGCAGCGAGCCGGCGGTGTACATCCGGATCGAAATCGTGCTGCCCTGCTTGTACCCGTCCGCCATCGTGAAGCCCTCGCCGGCCTTGCCTGCGTCGGCGATCTTCTGCTTGCCGTCAGCAACCGCCTTGTCGAAGTCGGCGTTCTGCTGCTTGGCCTGCTCCGCCTTGCCGACGGCGGCACCGATCAACTCGAGGTTGGTCTTCATCTGCGGGATCGCGTTGGCCGCGTCCGCGCCGCGGATCACCAGCACCGGCGCGGCTTTCTCCAGCTGCGTGATCGTGTTCGCCGACTCGTCCGTGGTAGTGACGATCAGCTCGGGGTTGAGGGCAACGATCGCATCGACGCTGGCCTCGCCACGAGTACCGACGTCCTTGACGGACGGGTCGAGCTTGGCCGCGGTGACCCAGTTCGTGTAGCCCTTGGTGTCGGCGACGCCGACCGGCATCACGCCGAGGGTGACCAGGTTCTCGGCCGCGCCCCACTCCAGGGCGACCACCTTGGTCGCGGGTCCCTTGAGGTCGAGCTTCTTGTTGCGCGCATCGGTCAGCGACACCGGCGTGGCGGCAGCCTCACTGGTGTCGGACGTGGCGGGTTCACTGGTTCCGCAGGCCGTCAGGGCCAGCAGGGCAGCGGCGATCAGGACGGTGGTTCGTCTCATCAGTTCGACCTCAGGTTGTGGTGGCGCGGGTCAGGTGTTTGCCGATGGGGCGGGTGGTGACCAGGCCCGTGGCCGGGTCGGTGCCGACCTCGATGGTGATGCCGTACGTCTCGGTCAGGGCGTCGGCCCGGAGCACCTCCTCCGGGGTGCCGGTCGCACGCACTCGCCCCTGATCGAGTAGCGCGATCCGGTCGGCCACCGCGGCGGCCTGGTTCAGGTCGTGCAGTACGACGCCGACCGCGACCCCGTGATCGTCGGCGAGCTCGCGCATCAGGTCGAGGATCTCGATCTGGTACCGCAGGTCGAGGAAGGTGGTCGGTTCGTCGAGCAGGAGTACGCCGGTGTCCTGGGCCAGGCAGGTCGCGAGCCAGACGCGCTGCAGTTCACCGCCGGACAGTTCGTCGACCGCCCGCTCGGCCATCGACGTCACCCCGGTGACGGCCATCGCGTGATCGATGGCGTGGACGCCATCCGGGTCGTCGTTGCGCCAGCGGCTCCGATGCGGGTGACGCCCGTACCCGACGACGTCGCGCACGCTCACGCCGTTGGGAGTCGGCCGCGACTGCGAAAGCAGGGTGACCTTGCGCGCGAACTCCTTCGCAGACAGGTCCAGCGCGTCGACCCCACCGGACACGGTGACCCGGCCGGCGTCGGGGTGATGGAGGCGGGCGAGGGCACGGAGCAGGGTCGACTTGCCGCTGCCGTTGGGCCCGACGAGTGCGGTGACACTGGCCGCCTCGATGTGCAATGACGCACCGTCGACCACGCGCCGGCCGTGATACCCGAGCCGCAGCTCGTCGCCTGTCAGCCCCACCGATTCCCGCATGCGGGAGAGGATAGCCTTACCTAATCTGACTTGTCAGGTCCGGCTCGCGGATGGGCTAGTGCGCGTACGATGTATGCGTACTAGTTCGGGAGGGTTGATGACCGAGGCGCCGTACCAGGTGATCGCGGGGGAGATCCGGCGGCGGATCGAGGCGGGCGAGCTGAAGCCGGGGGACCGGGTGCCGTCGACACGGACGCTGGTGCGGGACTTCGGGGTGGCGATGGCGACCGCGACGAAGGCGTTGCAGGCGCTGCAGCAGGAGCGGTTGGTCCACGCGAGTCCTGGTGTCGGGACCGTCGTCGGTCCGCCGCCACGCTCGGCCACACGATCCCGGCCGGCGGCCGCTCATCGCGCGGTACCGCAGGATGGCGGACTGGATCTCGATCGGGACCAGGTCGTGCGGATGGGGATCGCGATCGCGGACGCGGAGGGGCTGGGGGCGTTGTCGATGCGCCGGATCGCGGCCGAGCTCGGGGTGTCGACGATGGCGCTCTACCGGTACGTCGGGGGCAAGGACGCGCTGGTGCTGCAGATGGTCGATACCGCGATCGGCGAGTTCCCGTTGACCGAGGCACCCGACGGTTGGCGGGACGGGGTTGCCACGGTGGCCCGGGCGCAGTGGGCGGCGTACCGGCGGCATCTGTGGCTGGCGAGCGCGGTCAGCCTCGGCCGGCCGCAACTGCTGCCGAACCTGCTCCCGCACACCGATGCCGTCCTGCGCGCGCTCAGCGGGGTCGACAAGAGCGATGCGCTGTATGCGGCGATCTCGGTGTTCGCATTCGTTCGTGGGGTGGCGCTGGCGATGGAGACCGAGGCGTACGCCGAGCAGGACACCGGGCTGACCGCTGACGAGTGGGCCGACCGGCAGAGCGATCAGATGGCCGCACTCGTCGCCTCGGGGAACCTGACCGGGTTCCGCGAACTGCTCGCGGACGATTTCGACTTCGACTACGACCTGGACCGACTGTTCGAGTTCGGTCTCGAACTCGTCCTGGACGGTCTGGAAATGAGACTCGCGCCGCTACGCTGAGTGCTGACGGTTTCGAGGAGGTGGCGGTGGAGCCTGTGTTCGCTCCGGACGTGCCAGTCGCCGTACGGCGGTTGTACGAACGCCGGCCCGAGTTGTTCGTCCCGGCCGCGGCGCCGCGGCCGAAGCGGCAGACCGCATGGTCGGTCGCGCCGGGGAACACGTTCGGCACGCTGCTCGTGTGGCTTGCGGTCTGTGTCGGCGGGTGGATCCTGGCGCTGATCATCCTGGCCGGCGTACTGCCGACCGAGGTCGCGGCGTGGGCCGCGCTCGCGCTGGCCGGGCTGGCTGTGGTGGCGACCGGCGGGATCCTGGCGAAGTCGGCGATGGAGGACCGCGGGCACAAGGCGGTCCGGCGGCAGCACGGGAAGTACTTGCTGCCGGAGGACTTCGACGAGGACGCGGCACGGTTGCTCGGCCGGGCGCAACGCGCGGTGAAAACGGTGCTCGAGGCAACAGTCACCCGGCGCGGGCTGCTCGACGAGATGAAGAACGAGCTGGTCCTGCCCGAACAGCTCTGGGACATCGCGCAGGTGCTACGGGAACAGACCGCGTTGCGGGCCCGGCAGCGCGATGTCGCGCGCGGGGTGTCGACTGCCGAGCTGGAGGCCGTCCTCGGGCCGCAGCGCCGGGCGCTCGCCCTGTCGGCCGAGGCGATCAAACGCAAGGTCGACCTGCTCGACCGCTACGCCGACCGGGTCCGCTCCGCCGACGCGGCCCTCCGCGCCGAGGCCGCCCTCGAGGACGGCGATCGCTATATCGAACTCCTGGCCCGGACCGAACCCGCCGGCGACACCTCGCTGCTCCAAGGCTTCACCGACGAGGCCACCGCCCTCCGCGACACCCTCACACGCTCCATCAACGCCGCCCGCGACGCGGGTCGCACGTTAGCTCTCCCGGAGTAGACGCTCCTCGTCCTCCGGCGTCAGACCGACCTCCAGGGCCGGCTCACCGCGGTCCCGGTCCCAGGCCAGGAGGTCGGCGACGGTCTCCCGCAGCGGCGTGACCGTCATCCCGGCTTCCCGGGCCTTCGCCGGGTTACGCCGCCGCTCGCCCCACTCGGCCTCGGGTTCCACCAACGGGAAGCGCGGGGGTACGGCGTCGGTCGGGACCTGCACCAACTCCACGGTGCTTCCGGCCAGCTCGGCCGAGGTCTCGATCAGCTCGGTGATCGTGCTGAACGGCCCGACCGCGTTGAACGCACCCGACCGATCGTGCTTGATCAGCTGCACCACGAGCCGCCCGACATCGCGGCTGTCCACCAGTTGCAGCGGTTGCACCGGCTTCGTCGGCAGCGCGACCCGGCCGCCCCGGGCGCCTCGTCGTACCCAATAGGTGGTTGTGCCCGACGGGTCACCGGGACCCGTCACCCGGCCCGGGCGGACGATGGTTGCGCGATCGCCGTACCGCTCGAGGACGTCGTCCTCGCAGGCGACCTTGCAAGGGCCATACGTCTCGTTGGTGAGTACGTCGGCGGCGCGGAGCGGGGGCCGGCGGGGTGCGTACTCGTCGGTGCCGGCCGGCAGGTCGCGGATGTAGACCGCGTGGCTCGAGACGAACACGTATCGCCCGACCCGGTCGGCGAGCACGTCCATCGCCTCGTCGACCTGCTTGGTCTGGTAGCCGCTGAGGTCGACCACGGCGTCCCACTCACCGGTCCGCAGCGCCTCGTAGTCGCCGGTGTCCCGATCGCCGACCAGTAGCGTTACCTCCGGCGGCAGAGGCCCACTCTTTCCCCGGCTGAACGACGCGACCTCCGCGCCTTGTGTCAACGCGTCCGCAACGACCGCGCGACCGACAAACCCGTTCCCACCCAGCATCAGAATCCGCACAAACCCCGAACCTATCGTCGGCTTCCCACCCGCCGCGAGCGGATTAGGCTGCAGTCATGAACGAGCGAAGCGAGTTCATCATCAAGCACAGTCGACTTCGCGCCTCGTCGGCGCCCAGAGGGAAGCGAGGACGTCGATGAGAACCACGGTGGTGGTTGCCGGTGGCACCGGTGCGCTGGGCGTCGCGGTGACGGCGGAGTTCCTCCGATCCGGCTGGCGTGTCGTCGTCCCCGGGCGGACCGAGGAGTCCCTGGCCCGGCTCGGCACCGACCCGGCGCTGAACCCGATCATCGCCGACCCGTTCGACCCGGCCGGTGCGGCGGACGTCGTCGCGCTGGCCAGCTCCGACGAGACCGCACCCCTGACCGCGTTGGTCAACCTGGTCGGCGGATTCGCGTCCGGCTCGCGGGTGCACGAGACCCCGATCGAAGACTTCGAGAAAGTGCTTCGGCTCAACCTGCGACCGACGTACCTGATCACTCAGGCGGTGCTCCCGCATCTGCTCGCCGCCGGCGGCGGAGCGATCGTGTGTACGTCGGCCGGCGCGGCGCGGCGGCCGTTCTCCGGGGCGGCCGGGTACATCACCGCGAAGGCCGGGGTGCTCGCGTTCGCCGAGGCGCTGCACGCGGAGTATGCGCGTGACGGGATCCGGGTGAACACCATCCTCCCCATCACCATCGACACTCCCGCCAACCGGGCCGCCTCGCCGAAGGCGGATACCAGCAGGTGGACCCCGCCGGCCCGGATCGCCACGGTCGTCCGGACCCTGGTCGAGGTCGACGGCTTCGCGGGGACTCAACTGACCGTATGACAACCGATTGACCCTGTAACACGTCTGGGGAGGTACAGGTGCGGGTACTTGACGCACACTGGTTCTGGGGACGGCGACAGGGGAGCCATGGGGAGAAGTGCGCGCACGGCAGCCAAGCGACCACGGTCGGTACCGAAGCTGCTGAGTCTGACGCTACTGGGCGCACTGTTGCCCGGGCTCGGACTGATCGTCGGCGGCCGCCGGCGGATCGGTGCGTTCATTCTCACCCTCTTCCTCGGGCTGGTCGGACTGGGCGTGTACGTCGGTCTCACCCGGTGGGACCAGGTCCTCGCGGCGGCCGTCGTACCGAGCCGGCTGCTGATGACCTCGGTCGTCATCGCGGTGCTGGGTTTCCTCTGGATCCTGGTGATCGTCGCCTCGCACCGGTCGTTGCGTCCGGCAACAGGTGGTCGCGCCGGTCGGGCGGTCGGCGCGGTGTTCGTCGGCGTCCTCTGCTTCGCGATCGCCGCCCCGGCGGCGCTCGGCGTACAGAGCGTGCTCGCGCAGCGCACCCTGGTGCAGGACGTGTTCGTGGCGCAGGAGGAGAGCAGGAGCGCGACCCGGCCGTCGACGGTCAACGTCGAGGACCCGTGGGAGGACAGGCCGCGGCTGAACCTGCTGCTGATCGGCGGCGACGACGCGCCGAGCCGGGTCGGCGTCCGGACCGACACCGTGATCGTGGCGAGCATCGACACCAAGACCGGGAACACGGCGCTGATCTCGCTGCCGCGGAACCTCACCTTCATGCCGTTCCCGGCGGACTCCCCGCTGCACAACCTCTACCCACAGGGCTTCGGCAAGGAAGGGCTCAGCCTGGAGGGTCGGTTGGAGTGGATGCTGACCGCGATGTACCAGAACATCCCGGCCATGCATCCCGGCATCCTCGGCCCGTCGGACAACGAGGGCGCGGACGTGCTGAAGCAGTCGGTCGGCGAGGCGACGGGGCTGAAGCTCGACTACTACCTGCAGGTCAACCTGCAGGGCTTCCCGGAGCTCGTCGACGCGATCGGCGGGATCACCGTCAACGTCAACGAGCGGGTCGCGATGGGCGGGATCAGCAGCTCGCACATCCCGCCGTCGGAGTGGATCGAACCGGGCGCGAAGCAGCACCTGGACGGCCGGCACGCGCTGTGGTTCGCCCGCGGGCGGTACGGCGCCGACGACGACCAGCGACAGGTCCGCCAGCGGTGCGCGATCAAGGGCATCGTCGACTCGGCGGACCCGCAGACGCTGGTGACGAAGTACCGGGCGATCGCCAGGGCCGGCCGGCACCTGCTCCGCACCGACATCCCGCAGGAGCTGCTGCCCGCGCTGGTCCAGCTCGCGCTGAGGGTGAAGTCCGGGACCGTCTCCAACGTCACCCTCGATGTGTCGAAGCTGCGGCTGAAGTACCTGCACCCCGACTACCACGGCCTGCGCGAGACGGTCGAGAAGGCCCTGGACGAGCCGGCCCCACCCAGTACGCCGACCCCGCCCACGACGAAGTCGACGACTCGCAAGCCCGTCGCGCCGTCGACCGCGCCGCCTGGCCCGACGCAGAACCTCGTCGACGCCTGTGCCTTCCACCCGGACGCCGACCAGCCCAAGTAAGGCGTAGGTTCGGTCGCATGCAATTCGACCGGTACACCGTGATCCTGTTGACGCTGCGACCGGATGCGCCCCGGATGACAGACGACGAGGCGGCCGAGCTTCAGGACCGGCACCTGGCGCACGGCGCCGACCTGCAGGAGCGCGGGCTCGTCCTGGCTCGCGGACCACTGGTCGACCAGGATGACGAGCGGTACCGCGGATTCTCCATCTGGTCGGTGGACGCCGCGACGGCTCGCGAGCATGCCGAGGCCGATCCGGCAGTGCGCGCCGGCCGGTTGGCGGTCGAGGTCATGACGTGGATGATGCCGGCCGGCAACATCCAGTTCTCCCGGGTGCGGCCCCCCAGGTCGATCGCCGAGGTGACGGCCGACTAGTCGCGTTGGATCTCCCGGGCCATGGTCTGAGGTGTTTGCTGGTCGTGTGTCGATCTGGTGGTGGACCGCTCGACGTGAGAGTAAAGGTCGACCTACACGACGAGGAGCGGTTGCGATGCGATACATGATCATCAACAAGGCGGACGCCGACAGCGAGGCCGGTAAGTTCCCGGCGCCGGAGGTGGCCGAGGGGGTCGGCAAGGTCGTCGAGGACCTCTCGAAGGCCGGTGTCCTGCTGTTCGCGGAGGGCGTGCACCGCAGCTCTCTCGGCGCCCGGGTCAAGGTGGTGGCCGGCCGGCGTACCGTCACCGACGGCCCCTTCGCCGAGACCAAGGAACTGATCGGCGGCGTGATCGTCGTCGATGTCCGCAACCGCGACGAGGCCGTCGAATGGGCCGCCCGCCTGGCCGAAGCCCTCGGCAACGAGGTCGAGGTCCGCCGCGTCGTCGAAGAAGCCGACTTCGACCCGAACTCCGACCTCTACGCCTGACAGCTCACCGCCGTTTGAGGGGTCGACCCCTCGGGGTGTGGGTTGGCCCTCGGGATTTTGCCTCCGCGACCCACGCGATGCGGGGTTGACCCCTGAAACGGGGCTCTATCGCCGGGCGGTTCACCGCCGTTTGAGGGGTCGACCCCTCGGGGTGTGGGTTGGCCCTCGGGATTTTGCGTCCGCGACCCACGCGATGCGGGGTTGGCCCCTGAAAGGGGGCGCTATCGCCGGGCGGTTCACCGCCGTTTGAGGGGTCGACCCGTCGGGGTGTGGGTTGGCCCTCGGGATTTTGCGTCCGCGACCCACGCGATGCGGGGTTGGCCCCTGAAAGGGGGCGCTATCGCCGGGCGGTTCACCGCCGTTTGAGGGGTCGACCCGTCGGGGTGTGGGTTGGCCCTCGGGATTTTGCCTCCGCGACCCACGCGATGCGGGGTTGGCCCCTGAAAGGGGGCGCTATCGCCGGGCGGTTCACCGCCGTTTGAGGGGTCGACCCGTCGGGGTGTGGGTTGGCCCTCGGGATTTTGCGTCCGCGACCCACGCGATGCGGGGTTGGCCCCTGAAAGGGGGCGCTATCGCCGGGCGGTTCACCGCCGTTTGAGGGGTCGACCCCTCGGGGTGTGGGTTGGCCCTCGGGAATTTGCCTCCGCAACCCACACGATGCGGGGTTGACCCCTCAAACGGGGTCGGTCCGGACTGGAGCCGGGGCTGGGGCCGGACCGGAGCCGGGGCGGGCTGGGGCTGGAGCTGGGGCTGGGGCTGGGTCTGGGGAGGGGTGGGTTGATGTTGGACGTGGGGTGTTGTTCTATCGGCGGGTGACAGTTACGGAGGCGGCGGGGGCGGTTGACGCGGTCTGGCGGATCGAGTCGGCCCGGATCATCGCGGGTGTGGCCCGGATCGTGCGGGACGTCGGGTTGGCGGAGGAGTTGGCGCAGGATGCGCTGGTGGCGGCGCTCGAGCAGTGGCCGGAGTCCGGCGTACCGAACAATCCTGGCGCGTGGCTGATGGCGATCGCCAAGCGGCGAGCGATCGACCTGATCCGGCGCAAGGAGACGTACCAGCGCAAGCTCGCGGAGATGGGCCACGAGCTGGAGATCGACGGCGACAGCGTCGAGGACGACGTGGAGGCGATCCTCGAGGACCACATTGAGGACGACCTGCTCCGGCTGGTGTTCACGGCCTGCCACCCGGTGCTGACGATGGATGCGCGGGTCACGCTGACGCTCCGGCTGCTCGGCGGCCTGAAGACGGACGAGATCGCCCGGGCGTTCCTCGCCCCGGAGCCGACGATCGCCCAGCGGATCGTCCGGGCCAAGCGCAACCTCGCCAAGGCCAACGTGCAGTTCGAGGTGCCGGCCGGCGACGACCTGCTGGAGCGACTGTCGTCCGTCCTCGAGGTCGTGTACCTGATCTACAACGAGGGCTACTCCGCGACCGCCGGCGACGACTGGATGCGTCCGGCGCTGTGCAACGAGGCGATGCGCCTCGGCCGGCTGCTCGCCGAGCTGATGCCGGACGAGCCCGAGGTCCACGGTCTGCTCGCCCTGATGGAGCTCCAGTCGTCGCGCGCCAACGCGCGGATCGGCCCCGAAGGTGAGCCCGTGCTCCTGCTCGACCAGGACCGCCGCCACTGGGACCGGCTGCTGATCCGCCGCGGGCTCGAGGGTCTCGACCGCGCCTGGGCCCTGGAGAAACCGCCCGGCCCGTACCTCCTGCAGGCCGCGATCGCCGCCTGCCACGCCCGAGCCGCCGACCCCGAGGACACCGACTGGGCCCGCATCGCCGGCCTGTACTCGATCCTCGCGCAGGTCACGCCGTCACCGGTCGTCGAGCTCAACCAGGCGGTCGCGATCTCGATGGCGTTCGGTCCGGAACGCGGCCTGGCCGCCGTCGACGCCCTCGCCGACGACCCGTCCCTGCAGGACTACCACCTGCTCCCGAGCGTCCGCGGCGACCTGCTGTTCAAGCTCGGCCGCCTCGACGAGGCCCGCGAGGAATTCGAGAAGGCCGCCGCCCTCACTCGCAACGAGCGCGAACGCACCCTCCTGCTGGAACGCGCCGCGGCCTGCTGATGTGACCTGCATCACACCCTGTCGAGGTGGGGTACCCGGTGTTCGACGCGGTGGTGAGGCCAGCTGAGTGGCCCACTGAACCGGGAGGAACACCATGGAGAAGGTCACTTCGGCGGACGGCACCGCCATCGCGTACGACCGGCTCGGCGAGGGACCCGCGGTGGTTCTCGTCTGCGGCGGCTCGGTGGATCGGATGTCGAACGCCCCGCTGGCGGCGCTGCTGGCCCAGAACCACACCGTGTACAACTACGATCGCCGCGGCCGCGGTGACTCCGGCGACGGCGCCGAGTACGCGATCGAGCGCGAGTTCGAGGACCTGGACGCGATCTTCGCGGCGGTCGGCGGCGCGGCCAACCTGTACGGCACGTCGTCCGGTGCCGCGCTCGCCCTGCTGGCGACGGCCGCCGGTCGCCCGGTGACCAGGCTCGCGCTCTGGGAGCCGCCGTACATCCTCGAGGGCACCCGCAAGCGGCCGCCGGCCGACACCGCGTCGATCTACCGTGCGTTCGTCGCCGAGGGCCGACGGGACAAGGCGGCCGAGTACTTCATGGCCGAGGTGGTCGGGCTGCCGGCCGAGTTCGTCGCGATGGCGAAGGAGTCGCCGTGGTGGCCGGCCCAGGAGGCGATCGCGCACACGCTCGCGTACGACGCGACCGTGATGGGCGACTACTCGATCCCGGCCGCGGCAGGATCGGTCAGCGTGCCGACCCGGGTGTTCACCGGCGGCGCGTCGGAGGAGTGGATGAAGCTCGGCAACCAGGCCGTCCAGAACGCGATCCCGGGCGCTACCGCGCGCGTCGTACCGGACCAGCAGCACAATGTGGACCCAGCCGCGCTGGCGCCTTTCCTGAAGGAGTTCTTCGCATGACCAGGACTGTGGTTTCCAAGGACGGTACGACGATCGCGTACGACCGGCGTGGTGACGGGCCGGCGCTGGTGCTGGTCGACGGCGCGCTGTGCGGGCGGGCCCAGGGGCCGATGCCGGCACTCGCCGAGGAGCTGGCGGGCGGCTTCACGGTCTACAACTACGACCGGCGCGGTCGGGGCGAGTCCGGCGACGCGGACACCTACGAGGTGGATCGCGAGATCGAGGACCTGGCCGCGGTGATCGAGGCCGCGGGCGGTTCGGCGTACGTCTACGGCTCGTCGTCCGGCGCGGCGCTGGCGTTGCGGGCCGCGGCGGCGGGCGTGGCGATCGAGAAGTTGGTCGCGTTCGAGCCGCCATTCGTGGTGGACGACAGCCGCAAGCCGGTTCCGGCGACCTGGGTCGAGGACCTCGAGGCCCGTGGGCCGGCGGACGCGGTGAAGTACTTCATGACGAAGGTGATCGGCCTGCCCGGTCCGTTCGTCGCGATGATGAGGCTGATGCCCGCTTGGAAGCACCTGAAGGCGATGGCACCGACCCTTCCGTACGACGCTCGCGTCGTCGGACCCAATGTGGCCGGCAAGCCGCTGGACGCGGCACAGTGGGCCGGGATCGGCATCCCGGTGCTGGCTGTCTACGGCGGCAAGAGCCCGGCCTGGATGCAGACCTCCGTGCGCGCCGTGGCTGACGCCGTACCGGAGGCGGACTGCCACGAGGTGGCTGGTCAGACGCACCTGATCAAGACGGCCGCGATCGCCCCGGTCCTGACCGGGTTCTTCACCCGCTGAAGGGCACGGGTCCGGCGAGCCAGCACGGCTCGCCGGACCCGGAGTGTGCTCTGATCAGGCGCCGTTGATGAGTGCGCCGGCGCCGGCACGGGCGGCGTCGAAGCGGGCCTGGGCGTCGCCCCAGTTCACCACGTTCCACCAGGCCTTCACGTAGTCCGGCTTCACGTTCTTGTACTGCAGGTAGAACGCGTGCTCCCACATGTCCAGCATGACGATCGGGATCTGCCCGGCCGGCAGGTTGCCCTGCTGGTCGTACAGCTGGTGGATCAGCAGGTTGCCCGCCAGCGCGTCCCAGCCCAGGATCGCCCAACCCGAGCCCTGGATCGTGGTGGCGCTGGCGGTGAAGTTGCCCTGGAAGGCGTCGAACGAGCCGAAGTACTCGTCGATCGCCGCGCCCAGCTCGCCGTCCGGCTTGTCGCCACCGTCCGGGGACAGGTTCTTCCAGAAGATCGAGTGGTTGACGTGTCCGCCGAGGTTGAAGGCCATCGTCTTCTCGAGCCCGACGATCGAACCGAAGTCACCCTTCTCGCGGGCCTCGGCCAGCTTGTCGAGGGTGTCGTTCAGACCCTTCACGTAGGTGGCGTGGTGCTTGTCGTGGTGCAGCTCCATGATCTCGCCGGCGATGCTCGGCGCCAGTGCGCCGTAGTCGTAAGGGAGGTCGGGAAGCGTGTACGTGGTCAACTCTGCTCCTTCGTCGGGGCCCCCGGGGGCCGATATCTGCGATGTCCTGTCCCAGCGGCACCAGCTTGAAACTTCAACCACGGTTGAGGTCAAGGCGCCACGCTGTGTGGAACAGGCCACGTGGCCGCCTCCGACCGGTGCCCGACGCGATCGCTTTCACACCCCAGCGCACACACCGGACAACTCCAGCTTCACATACTGCTCCACACGACCCACGAGTGAGTCTCACCTCACGGTGAGGACCGCCCGCAAGGCAGCGGCGAACGGCTTCGACCGGTCGGCGAAGCCGGTGTGGTCGCCGGGGAAGTAGGTCGGCGTGATCCCAAGCCGTCCGGCCAGCGCGGTAGAGGTCCGGTCGCACAGCTGGCCGGTCGATTCCTCGCCGATGCCGATCACGATCCGTACGCCGCTGTCCCGCAGCCGATCCACGTCCGGCAGCCAGGTGATCGACTCACGCAGCTCATGGGCGAACCAGAACCGCTCGTCGGCCACCTGCTGCGGATCCCGCTCGCCGCCGAACATCGCCTCGATCATCCCGTTCGGCACCTGGATGTTCGCCAGTACGAAGAACTGCTTCCACGCACCGATCACATCCCCGGCCAGGTAGTCGGCCATCATCTGCCCGGACGCCGCCAGCAGCTCGTCGCCGTCCTCGACCAGCCGGTCCAGCGGCGGTTCGTGAGCGATCACGGTGCTCACCAGCTCAGGATGACCCTGCGCCAATGCAAGCGCCGTGACCGCTCCACCGCTCGACCCGAGGACTGCCGCCGGGCCGGCGTCGACCTCCCGGATCAACCGCGCCAGATCGTCGGCGCGCTGGCCGGGTGTCGACGTTCCACCGTCGCGAAGCTTGCTGCGCTTCACCCCGCGCGGGTCCGTGGTCAGCACGGTGTAGTCATCTGCCAGCGATTCGGCCAGCGGCGCGAACGAGTCCGCGTCCATCGGCGCACCGACCAAGACCACCAACGGACCATCCCCGCGCACCTCGTAGTACAACTCGGCATCTTCAACCACCAGTGTGTTGTTCATGCCTTCTCCACGAACGGCACCTGCCCCGATGGACCCCCTGGGTCGGAGTCAGTCCGACAGTCCGAGCTTCCGGAGCAGGTCCTGGTGCGCGAACTGGCCGTAGTACTCGACCATCCCGGCGATCCGGCCGTCCCGGAACGTCGCCCTGATCGCGAACCTGTTCTCGTAGCGGTCGCCGGTGACGAGCTCGGCCACCATCCGCTCCTCGATGATCGCCACGTCCGGGTCGTCGGTCTGGTGGAAGACCAGGTCGTGGATGGTGATGGTGCGGGCCGCGGAGATCAGTCCGGTGAAGGCCGCGTGCAGGGCTTCGACGCCGGTGATGACCGCCGGCAGTCCGGCGACGGGCAGGGCGGCCTCATAGCTGCCGTCCGGTTGCCAGCACTCGATGAAGGCGTCGATCTCGCCGGCGAACAGGAATCCGGCGGAACGCTGCCAGAGTGCCTCGTTCCGGATCCTTGCGTCGGCAATGTCACTGGCGCTGTCGACGGTGGTCGCTGAACTCATGACGAAACTCCTTGATCTGTGACGTGCTTGGTGGCCGGAGCGAGCGTGACGGCGAGGTCGCTGCTGCGCCTCGGTGTACTGGTGCCGTGGATCCGGCGGGCGTAGCGGCGGAAGGAGCGTCGGCCGACGGTCGGCAGCAGCCGCCGTACCGGCGCGGGAAGGTTCGCGAGCTCGAGCCCGATGACCTCGGGGTCGCCTTCGTAGAGCATCATTCCGAAGCCCAGGAACATCTTGCGCCGCGGAATCGACGACATTCCCTGAGCGGTGAACTCGGCCCACTCGGCGGTCGTGATGTGCCTGGCCATCAGCGGAAGCACATGCGTCTCCTCGGCCTGCAAGTGCTCGAACAATGCCGAGCACAGCTCGGTGAGGACCCGCGCCAACGCCTCGCCATCGCTGCTGGACGCCGTCGTCCGCCAGGTGTCGAGAGTCGCGTTCGACTGCTCCAGCAGGCCGGCCACTGTCTCGTGCTGGCTCTCCATCACATGCACGAGCGGTGCGAGCTCCTGCGGGACCCGTTCGAGCAGGGCAGCCCAGAGCAAGTCGTCCTCGATGGTGTGGTGGTGGTGCAGCAACGCCAGGAAGAGGCCGACGTGATCCGCCACCTCGCGGGTACGGCGCTCGTCGCCCGCAACCGTTCTGCGTACCGCTGCCGGGCTCAGCCCGAGCTCGCGCCGGAAGTTGTCGTGCGCCACCTTCATCATCCGGACATCGGTGAGCCCTGGCCCGTGCAGCTGCCGTCCGTCCGCGATCTGGCTGGTCATCGTCCTCCCCTTTCGCTGTTGGTGGTCCGATCCTGGACCGGGCCACTTGGAAGTCACCCCGGTCCGGCTTGGAACCGGATCGCTGTCAATCGGCGCCGCGCCGGGTTAGCGTCGTACCGTGCGGTTTCGGGTGTTGGGGCCGGTCGAGGTTCTCGATGCCGACGGGGGGCTGGTCCACCTGGGGGGCCAGAAGCAGCGCGCCCTGCTCGGCCTGCTGCTCGCGTCCGGAGGCCGGGCCGTCTCGGTCTCCCGGATCATCGACGAGCTGTGGGACGAGGATCCGCCGGCGAAGGCGCTGGTGTCGGTCCAGTCCTATGTCGCGAATCTGCGCCGGGTGCTGGAGCCCGACCGGGCCGCCCGGTCCGCGGCCAAGGTCCTGGTCACCCAGCCCCCTGGTTACTCGCTGGCGGCCGCATCGATCGACGCGGTGGAGTTCGAGCAGTTGGTGACGGCGGCCCACGACGTACTGCCGACTGATCCTGGTCGTGCTCGTGAGCTGTTCGGGACCGCTGCCGGTCTGTGGCGCGGCGAGCCGTACGCCGATCTGTCCGCGGCCGTGCCGGGTCTGGCCGCCGAGGCTGTCCGACTCGGCGAGCTGTGGCTGCTCGCCACCGAGAACCGGCTCCGTGCGGACTTGGCGCTGGGCGGTCATGAGCGGCTGATCGGTGAGATCGAGCGTCTGGTCGAGCTCCATCCGCTCCGCGAGACCGCATGGGGCCTGCTGGCCTTGGCTTTGTACCGATCCCAGCGCCAGGGTGAGGCGCTGGACGCGCTGCGGCGGGCGAGGCGGGTGCTTGCCGAGGAGCTCGGTGCGGATCCGGGTCCGGGGTTGCGCCGGCTCGAGCAGGCGATCCTCGATCACGAACCGAGCCTCGAGGCGGCGCCGCTCGTCCCGGCGCGGTCGATCGGCGGCTCGATGGACGGTCTCCGCTCGCCGGCCGCCGCTGGTCTGGTCGGGCGGGACAGCCACCTGACCGGGCTCACCGAGCACCTCGTCAACGCGAGCGCCGGACGTGGGGTCACGATCCTGGTCACCGGAGAGCCAGGGATCGGGAAGACCGCTCTCGCTCGCGCGCTGACAGCGACTGCCGCCGCGATGGGTCTCAAGACCGGGTGGGGTCGCTGCGACGGCGCCGAGGGTGCACCGGCGCTGTGGCCCTTCTCGCAGGCCTTGGCGGAGTTGCTGGATCACAACAGTGCAGGTGCCTCCGCCCTCGCCGCGTTGACTCCAGGCGACGGCGGATCTGGTAGGACGGACGCGGACACAGCCGCCTTCCAATTGGCCGAAGGCGTCAGCGCGTTGTTGCGGTCGGCCGGTCCGATCCTGTTGGTGCTCGACGATCTTCATCGCGCCGACGGCGACACCCTGCGCTTGGTGCAGCGGCTCGGCGCGACGCTGTCCGGACTGCCCGTCGTACTGCTGCTCACCAGTCGTGATGCGGATGCCGACCTGACTCCGGAGCTCGGGTCCGTGCTCGCCGATCTCGCGCGGGCGGGCCTGGTGCGGATCGGACTGCATGGTCTGGATGAAGCTGAGGTACGAGCGTTCGCGAAACTGCACCATGACGCCGACATCCCGGTCGAAGTGGCCGGTGCGCTGATGGAACGGACGAACGGGAACCCGTTCTTCGTCGGCGAGCTGATCCGGCTGCTCGCCGAACAGCGTCGTCTCGCGGATCCTGCGGCCACCGGGACACTCGAGGTGCCTGACGGTGTTCGTGACGTTGTCCGGCAGCGGATCTCGCAGCTGCCCGCTGAGGTGGAGCCGCTGCTCTCCGCTGCCGCGGTCTCCGGTGTGACGTTCGACGGTGACCTTGCCGAGGCTGTGTCCGGATTGCCGGCCGACGGCGCGGTGATGGCGATGGAGACAGCACTGCTGGCCGGATTGATCGTTGCGGACGGCAACGAGTATCGCTTCACCCACGCCCTGGTGCGGGAGGCGGTCTACGCGCGCCTGGCGTTGGGTCGGCGTCGGCAGTTGCACGGCGCACTCGCCGTACTGCTCGAGCAGCGTTTCGGTGGCGCCCGGTTGGCAGAGATCGCGTACCACCACGCGCAGGCCGGCCCGGATCATGCCCGTGCCGCGTGGACCTCGGCCGTCCGCGCAGCAGCGGTGGCCGCCCGCCAGCCTGCGCCGGCCGAGGCTGCGCGGCTACAGGTTCTCGCGCACTCCTCGGTCCTGCGCGACAGCACCGCGACGGTCACCGATCGGTACGACGTACTCGTCGGCCTGGCGCGAGCCCAGAAGCGCGCCGGGCAGGACCGGCAGGCGGTGGAGGCCGCCCGCGCCGCGGCCGAGATCGCGCTGGCCGACGGGGATGCCTTGGCGGCGGCCAAGGCTTTGGTCGAGATCACCGCCGACGGTGTGTGGAGCTGGCGGGAGTACCAAGTGGTCGACGGCCAAGGCGTCGCGTTGATCGAGCGATTGCTGCGCGAGATTCCGCCCGGGTCCGACGTGATCCGGGCCAGGCTGCTGGCCGCTCTGGCCGGTGAGATCTACTACGACCCCGACGCCGGCCGCCGTGCCGTCGAGTTGTCGGCCGAAGCCGAGCGACTTGTCCGCGGCCGGACTGGTGACGGTCAGGACGAGTTGGCCAGGGTGCTGGAGCTCCGCCATCTCGCCTACGAGCGTCCGCAGTTGCTCACCGAACGACTGTCCGCGGCCGGCGAGCTCGTCGACCTCGCCGAGTCCGCGGACGATCCCATCGCCCTTGCCCGCGCGTTGGTGTTCCGGGGCCGGGACCGGATGGAGCAGGGCGATCTCGCCGCCGGCCTGCGGGACTACCAACGTGCGCGGGCACTGGCCCGAACCCATGCACACGCACCTGTGCTCGTCGCCCTGGATTGGGCAGACGCGGTGATGGCGATCGCACGTGGCCGATTCGCGGAGGCGGAAGACGCGATGGCCGCGGCCGGCCGGTTCCACTCGCTGACGACCGTTGCAGGTGGGGCTGAGGTGCCTATGGCGGTCACCGCGACCCTGCATCTGGTCCGCGGTTCGCTCCCCGCGATCGAGCCGATGCTCGCCGGCGCGGCCGCGGCCACGGGGCTCCCACTGCTGCACGACTGGCATGCGCTCGCGCTGGTGCAAGCAGGGCGAGCAGAGCAGGCGCGGTCCGAGCTGGGGCCGTGGCAACTGCAACCGGACATCCCGGCGGATTACCTGTGCCTGACGCACCTCGCGATCCGGTCCGAGCTGTGGTCGAGGCTGGCGTCGCCGGACGCCGCCGAGGCCCTGCTGCACCAGTTGGCGCCGTACGCCGACCGCCTGGTCATCGGCGGCACCGGGATCACGGTGACCGGTTTCGCCGGACATCAGGTCGGCCTGCTCGCCCGAACGTGTGGGGACCTCGACCAGGCGATCGAGCACCTGACGACTGCGCTCGATCGCCATCAGCAGGCCGGACTCCGGCCGTTCGCCGCCGCGAGTGCCCGGGAGCTTGCGGTCACCCTGCGCGAACGGGGCCGCCCCGCCGACCACGCCCGTGCAACATCGCTAGGAACTTCATAGTCCGCTCCTGATCGGCCGCCGTACCGATCGGCGCGAGCATCAGGTCGGTGACACCGGCGGAGCCTGGACGGTGAGCGGTCACATCACCACTGTCCGTGGTCTCGGACCGGCGTTGCTGATGAGCGCCGAGCGCGGCTCGCAGTGCCACCTGCGGATCCGCGCCGCAGGCCAGAGCCTGCTGGACCGAGCCCAGCAGGAGGGCTCGGTCCCCGCCGACGTGGACATCTCCGACCTGCTGAAACTGCTCAACGGCATCTCGCTGGCCAGCGATGAAGACACCGCTCAGGCCGACCGACTCGTCGACCTGGTCATCCGGGGCGTGGCGCCCGGCGCGGGCTAATAGACTTCGTCTCCTGAACCCCCTCCGAACGATGGCTCGAGGTTTGCTGTGCTCACCATGCAGGACGCGCTGCTGGCGCTGACGAAGTACTGGACCGACCGGGGCTGCATGGTCGTGCAGCCGGTCAACACCGAGGTCGGGGCCGGGACGCTGAACCCGGCGACCATCCTGCGGGTGCTCGGTCCCGAGCCGTGGCGGGTCGCGTACGTCGAGCCGAGTGTCCGGCCCGACGACAGCCGCTACGGCGAGAACCCGAACCGCCTGCAGACCCACACCCAGTTCCAGGTGGTGCTCAAGCCGGACCCGGGCAACCCGCAGGAGCTGTTCCTGTCCAGCCTCGAGGCCCTCGGCGTCGACATCCACGCCCACGACGTCCGGTTCGTCGAGGACAACTGGGCCAACCCGGCGACCGGCTCCTGGGGTCTCGGCTGGGAGGTCTGGCTGGACGGTCTGGAGATCACCCAGTTCACCTACTTCCAGCAGGCCGGCGGCATGACGCTGGACCCGGTGTCGGTGGAGATCACCTACGGCATCGAGCGGATCATGATGGCGCTGCAGGGCGTCTCGCACTTCAAGGACATCGCCTACGCGCCGGGCATCTCGTACGGCGAGGCGTTCGGCCAGGCCGAGTACGAGATGAGCCGGTACTACCTGGACGAGGCCGACGTCGACAGCCAGAAACGCCTGTTCGAGGAGTACGCGAACGAGGCCCGCCGGATGATCGACGACCGCCTCCCGGTGCCCGCGCACATCATGGTGCTGCGCTGCTCGCACACCTTCAACGTGCTCGACGCCCGCGGCGCCGTGAGTACGACCGAACGCGCGAAGGCCTTCGGCCGGATGCGGACCCTGGCCCGCGAGGTCTCGCGACTGTGGGCCGAGCGCCGGGCCGAGCTCGAGTACCCGTTGGGGATCGCGGAGCTGCCCGCGGCGGCGCCGGAGCCGGCCGAGTTCCCGGCGGCCAGCGGGACCCGGCAGTTGACCTTCGAGATCGGCACCGAGGAGATGCCGCCGTCGGAGGTCACCAAGACCGCCGAGGCTGTGAGGACCGCCCTCGCCGAGAAGCTGGCCGCGACCCGGCTCGGGCATGGCGACATCACGACGTACGCGACGCCGCGCCGGGTGGTCGCTTTCGTGGCCAGCGTGCAGGCCGGTGAGCCGGACGCCGAGCGCGTGGTGCGTGGCCCGCGGAAGTCGGCCGCGTACGACGCCGAGGGGAACGTGACCAAGGCCGCCGCCGGGTTCGCCCGAGGTCAAGGTGTCGACGTCGCTGAGTTGCACGACCTGGACGTCGACGGCGTCGAGTACGTCGCGGTGACCAAGCCGGACCCGGGTCGCGGTGCCGCCGAGGTGCTGAGCGGCGTACTGAGTGAGATCGTCAGCGGCCTGCGGTCGGACAAGAACATGCGCTGGAACGACTCCAAGCTGTCGTTCACCCGGCCGGTCCGCTGGCTCGTCGCGTTGCTCGGCGACCAGGTCGTCCCGGTGTCGGTGTCGTCGCTGGCCTCCGGCCGGACGACGCGCGTGCACCGGACGGCCGCGCAGCCGCAGGTCGAGATCGCATCCGCCGAGGGGTACCTGGACCTGCTCCGGATCCACGGCATCGAGGCGGACCCGGCCAAGCGGCGGGCGGAGATCGTCGAGGCGGCGCAGCGACTGGCGACCGAGGCCGGTGGCACGGTCGACGTCGAGGGCGAGGCCGCGCTGGTCGACCAGGTCGTCAACCTGGTCGAGGAGCCGACGTCGATCCTCGGTGGTTTCTCCGCCGACTACCTGGAGCTGCCGGGCGAGATCCTGACCACGGTGATGCGCAAGCACCAGCGGTACCTGCCGGTCCGTGATGCCGATGGCAAACTGCTTCCGCACTTCGTTGCCGTGGCCAACGGTTCGGTCGACGAGGACGTGGTCCGCGGCGGCAACGAGGCGGTGCTGCGGGCGCGGTACGAGGACGCCGCGTTCTTCTGGCGGGCCGACCTGGAGACGTCGCTCGAGGACATGAAGAGCGAGCTGGAGAAGCTGGCTTTCGAGGAGCGGCTCGGCTCGATGGCGGACCGGGCCGGCCGGATCGGCCGGATCGCCCTGCGCTTGGCGTCGACGGTCGAGTTGACTGATGACGACCTGGCCACGCTGAAGCGGGCGGCCGAGCTGGCGAAGTTCGACCTCGGGTCGCAGATGGTGGTCGAGCTGACCAGCCTGGCCGGCACGATGGCCCGCGAGTACGCGCGTCGGGCCGGCGAGACCGAGGCGGTCGCGCAGGCGCTGTACGACATGGAGCTGCCGCGGTCGGCCGGTGACCCGGTGCCGTCGACGACTCCTGGTGCGCTGCTCGCGCTGGCGGATCGCTTCGACCTGCTGGCCGGGCTGTTCGGCATCGGCGCGAAGCCGACCGGTAGTTCCGACCCGTTCGCCCTGCGTCGTGCGGCTGCCGGGGTCGTGGCGATCCTGCGCGAGCACCCATCGCTGCGGGCGATCACCTTGCCTGTCGGCCTGCAGGCTGCCGCGGCGGAGATCGGTGCCCAGGGCATCGACGTACCGGCGGAGTCGCTCGACGAGGTCGCCGAGTTCACCGTCCGGCGCTACGAGCAGCAGCTGCTCGACCGTGGCGACGACCACCACCAGGTCGCGGCCGTGTTGCCGTTGGCAACAGCTCCGGCCGTCGCGGACGAGACACTTGCCTCGCTGCAGGAGTTGGTCGGCAGCAGCGACTTCGCCGACCTGGTCGCGGTCCTGCAGCGGGTACGCCGGATCGTCCCGGAAGGCACCGAGGCGTCGTACGACCCGAGCAAGCTGACCGAGCCCGCCGAGGTCGTCCTGCACGAGGCCGTCCAGAAGGTCGGCCAGGCGCCGACCGGGCTGGCCGACTTCGCCAGCACCGCCTCGGTCCTGGTCGAGCCGGTCACCACGTTCTTCGACGAGATCCTGGTGATGGCCGAGGACCCGGACCTCCGCGCCGCCCGGCTCGGCCTGCTCGCCACCATCAACGCCCTGGCCGCCCCGGTCCTCGACTGGCAAGCACTGGGAACCAGCCTCAACCCATCCGCCTAGCTCCCAGCCGGCCCTCGTGCACTCGACCACGCTCCGACACTTTGAGGGGTCAACCCCGGAGTAGGTGGGTTGCGGACCAATAATCTGCCTCCGCGACCCATCCTTTGAGGGGTCAGCCCCGGAGTAGGTGGGTTGCGGACCAATAATCTGCCTCCGCGACCCATCCTTTGAGGGGTCAGCCCCGGAGTGTGGTGGGTTGCGGACCGATAATCTGCCTCCGCGACCCGTCCTTTGAGGGGTCAGCCCCGGATGTGGTGGGTTGCGGACCAATAATCTGCCTCCGCGACCCATCCTTTGAGGGGTCAGCCCCGGAGTAGGTGGGTTGCGGACCAATAATCTGCCTCCGCGACCCATCCTTTGAGGGGTCAGCCCCGGATGTGGTGGGTTGCGGACCAATAATCTGCCTCCGCGACCCATCCTTTGAGGGGTCAGCCCCGGAGTGGTGGGTTGCGGACCAATAATCTGCCTCCGCGACCGTCCTTTGAGGGGTCACCCGGAGTGGTGGGTTGCGGACCAATAATCTGCCTCCGCGACCCATCCTTTGAGGGGTCAGCCCCGGATGTGGTGGGTTGCGGACCAATAATCTGCCTCCGCGACCCATCCTTTGAGGGGTCAGCCCCGGATGTGGTGGGTTGCGGACCGATAATCTGCCTCCGCGACCCGTCCTTTGAGGGGTCAGCCCCGGATGTGGTGGGTTGCGGACCGATAATCTGCCTCTTCGACCCACCCTTTCAGGGGTCAACCCCTCATGTTGTGGGTTGCCCCCTGGAAATTTGGCGGCCAAACCCATCAGTTCAGGGGTTGACCCCTGAAAGTGGGCTGCTCGGGGCAGGCCCGAATGCCTTTGCCGGGCCGTTGGGGTTGGTGGCCATCGCCGTGCTGTTGTGGGCGGCCGGGGATGTGCAAGATCGACAGGAGGTGTCGGTCCCGGGGTGCTGGTCGGGCGGGGTGTTCAGGCGCGAGACGGCCGGCCCGGGCCGGGGCAGGGTCGAGACATCCTGTCGACCTTGCACCCCCACCGGCCCCCACTTGCGCTAGACCAGCCTCGATCCGCACCACACCCCGTCTGCTCGACGCCCCACCGCACCCCGTCCGCACCACCCACTCGTCCGGGCCGGTGACCGGATAGGTGGTGGGTGGACGGGTCTGCACCGTGATTTCGGGCCGCCAACCCACGGTTCGGTGGGTCGGCGTCCCACGGTGGGGGGCCGCTTCCGTCGGGGGAGTGGGTGGGCGGTGGGCTAACGGAGGTAGGGGCCGAGGAGGGTGGCCAGGCGCTCGCCGATCAGCCGATAGCCGTCGGGCCCTGGATGCACATCATCGGCATACAGGGCCCGAGCTTCGTCCATGGTGAGAATCGCCAGGCCGTCGATCACCTGGACCTTCGGATCGGTCCTGGCCCCCAGTTGCACACAGGTGCGTACGTCGTCCAGCGTGAGGCCGAGTGCGTTCGGTTGGCCTTCGCGGTTCGGGGCGGGGAGGGGAGTGATCACGACGATGGGGGTCTTGGGGTGGCCTTCGCGGACCGTGGAGACGAAGGCTTCGACCTGGCCGGGGAGTGTGCGGCCGCTGAAGGTTGCGCCGCCGTGGATGTTGACGCCGAGGCAGAGGGAGATGAGGCGGGCCGGGAGGTCGCGGATGGTGCGGGCGGCGACCGGGTCGAGGTGGCACTCGCCGGCGAAGCCGAGGGAGACGCAGTCCCAGCCGTGCTTCCGGGCGACCAGCGCCGGCCAGGTTTCGGACGGGCCGTAGGCGCCGCCGCATTGGGTGATCGAGCTGCCGTAGGTGATCCAGCGGGGCCCGGTCGGCGCCAGCGGTTCGGCCCGGCCTTCGAACGTCAATTCGCGGATGGCGATCACGCCGACTTGAGGGAGCCAGATCTCCACCTCGACCGAGCGGCCCGGCAGGTCGACGGTCAGGCGTTGCTCACCCTCTTGCACCGCACATCGCTGGTGCAGCTCACCGTCGACCAAGACGTCCACCGGCCCGATGGCGCTGGCGATACCGCGGGCCGCCCGGATCTCCAGTCCGACCGAGGAGGCCGACGTACGCCAGGCTCCGCGCACCCCCGCAGGAGTCGCGGCCCGTTCCCACAGGCGATGGCCTGGGCGATCCGGATCCGCGGTCCAGTCGGTCAATGAGAAGTCGTGACCGCGCGGATCGAGGCGCCAGAACGTCGTCCAGCCGTCGGCATCGGCCTCACGATGCTGAAAGCCGGTCCAGAGACCGTGACTCAAGCTCGCCCTCCTCGGATGCCCCGGAGTGACCGGGCGACGGGTTGTGCGGCGGCGGACGTGAGGCGGGCGACCGCGCGCGCACCGAGGCTGGCGTTGACATGGGCGAGCATGACCGTGGCGGCGGTGTCGGAGTCCCCGGCCGCGATCGCGTCGACCAGTGCGAGGTGCTCGGTGTGGGTGCGGTCCAGATCCTCCTCGGTCCGGCCGTCCTCGAGAGCAAGCCTGCGGTACCGATCGGCTTTGTCCCACAGCCCGTCCAGGGTCTGGACGAGCAGCTCGTTGTGCGAGGCCGAGTAGATCGCGACGTGGAACCGCCGATGCGTGAGCAGCTCGGCCGACCCTGGGTCGGTCCGCAGCGGCCGCAGCCCGTCGGCCGTCTCCCGGATCAGCGCGAGATCTTCTCTGGTACGCCGTTCCGCCGCCAGGCCGGCTGCCAACGGGTCGAGCGAGCGGCGGATCTCGACCAGGTCCCGCGCCTCCTCCGCGGTCAGCCGGGTGACGCGTGCGTCCCGGTGTGCGTCGAGCTCGACCAGGCCCTCGGTCATCAGCCGGCGCAGCGCCTCGCGCAGGGGTGTCGTGCTGATGCCGAGCTCGCGGGCCACGTCGGCCTGCGGGATGACCGCACCGGGCCCGAGGTCACCGCGCAGGACCTGCACGCGGACGAGCTCGTAGGCGATCTCGGCCTTGGTCACGGGATCCTCCAGTCTGGTTATAACGGCGGATTGCCTGAGAATACCTTGTGATCATGCCTTGAGACGAGAAGTGCGGACCTCTTGACGTGAGTCGTTATAACGACTCACACTCCTCAGCATGGCTGACAACTACCGGCTGGGTGTGTTGCTGGGTGACGGCATCGGGCCCGAGATCGTGCCCGCCGCCGTCCAGGTGCTCGATTCCGCCCTGACCGTCGTCGGCGCGCCGCCCGTCGAGTGGGTGCCGCTTCCGGTCGGCGCCGCGGCGATCGAGACGCACGGCAGTGCGCTCCCGGATGTCACGGTGGAGACTCTCGACACGCTCGACGGCTGGCTGCTCGGTCCGCACGACAGTGCGTCCTACCCGGCGGAGCATCGCGCGCAGCTCAACCCGAGTGGGTTCCTCCGCAAGCACTTCGACCTGTTCGCCAACATCCGCCCGGCGAAGGCGTTCGAGGGAACGCCCGCGCTGGTGCCCGGGCTCGACCTGGTCGTGGTCCGGGAGAACACCGAGGGCTTCTACGCCGACCGCAGTACGTATCGCGGCACCGGCGAGTTCATGCCGACCGCGGACGTCGCGATCGCGATGGGCATCTTCACCCGCCGGGCGATCGAGCGGATCGCACGGCAGGCCTTCGAGCTGGCGATTCAGCGTCGCAAGCACTTGACGATCGTGCACAAGGCCAACGTGCTGCGGACGACCGGCTTCTTCCTGGAGATCTGTCAGGAGATGGCCGCCGAGTATCCCGATGTCGAGGTGGACGATTTCCACATCGATGCGATGACGGTCCACCTGGTCCGGCACGGCGCCGACTTCGACGTACTGGTCACGGAGAACATGTTCGGCGACATCCTGTCCGACCTGACCGGGGAACTGGCCGGATCCCTCGGGATCGCGCCGTCGATCAACGCCTCGCACGAGCGGGCGATGGCGCAAGCGGCGCACGGTTCGGCCCCCGACATCGCCGGCCGCGACCTCGCCAACCCGACAGCGATGATCGCCTCTGGTGCGATGCTGCTCGACTGGCTCGGGAACCAGCCGGCCGCGGACCTGATCGATCGCGGGCTGCGGGCGACGGTTGCCCAAGGCATCCGTACGGCGGACCTCGGCGGCACGGCCGGTACGGCGGAGTTCACCGCGGCGGTCATCGAGTCGCTCACATGAACATCCAGTCGCTGCACGGCGTCGCGCCCGATCATCTCCCGCGGACCCTGAGGATCCTGCTGGAGAACGCACTCCGGCACGGTACGGCGAGCGAGGTACTGCGCGACTGGACGCCGGGGGCGACGGGCGAGCTCGAGGTCTACCCGTCCCGGGTGTTCCTGCACGACACGAACGGCGTACCCGTGCTGGCCGACCTGGCCGCGATGCGCGACGCCATGGTTGCCCGCGGCAAGAACCCCGGACTGGTCGACCCAGTGATCCCGGCCGAGCTGGTGGTGGATCACTCGGTGATCGCGGACGTGTTCGGCCGGCCGGACGCGCTGCGGCGGAACGTCGAACTGGAGTACGAGCGCAACGCCGAGCGCTACCGCTTCCTGCGCTGGGGACAGCGGACGTTCCGGCATCTCGAGGTGGTGCCGCCGGGGTCCGGGATCATGCATCAGATCAACCTCGAGCACTTGGCCCGGGTGGTCGAGGAGCGCGACGGCTGGGTGTTCCCGGATCTCTGCCTGGGGACCGACTCCCACACCACGATGGTCAACGGCCTCGGCGTGCTCGGGTGGGGGATCGGCGGGATCGAGGCCGAGGCGGCAATGCTCGGGCAATCGGTGTCGATGGTGCTGCCGCCCGTGGTCGGCGTACGACTGAGCGGCTCGCTTCCGGTCGGGACGACCGCGACCGACCTGGTGCTGACGATCACCGAAACGCTGCGGGCGCACGGCGTCATCGGCAAGCTGGTCGAGTTCACCGGCCCCGCGCTGGCGGACCTGCCGGTGCCGGACCGGGCGACGATCGCCAACATGAGTCCGGAGTTCGGCTCGACCGCGGCGTACTTCCCGATCGACGACCGCACGCTGGAGTACCTGCGCTTCACCGGACGTACGCCGGAGAAGGTCGCGCTGGTCGAGTCGTATGCCAGAGAGCAAGGGTTGTGGCACGACCCGTCCGTGGAGCTGACGTACGACGAGTATCTGGCCGTCGACCTGACCGCAGTCGTCCCTTCCATTGCCGGACCTCGTCGGCCGCAGCAGCGCGTGCCGTTGGCAGCCGCTAAACGTGCCGCCGATGCGGAGCTTCCGCCGGGACCGCGCACAGCTGACGCTCCAGGGCACGGTGCGGTCGTCGTCGCGGCGATCACTTCGTGCACCAACACCTCCAATCCGGCGGTGATGGTTGCTGCTGGGCTGCTCGCGAAGAACGCGGTCGAGCGTGGGCTCACGACCAAGCCGTGGGTGAAGACGACCCTGTCGCCGGGGTCGCGCGTGGTGATGGACTACCTCGGTGCGGCCGGGCTCACGCCGTACCTGGAGAAGCTCGGGTTCCACCTGGCCGGCTTCGGCTGTATGACGTGTATCGGTGCATCCGGTGAGCTGATCGGCGAGGTCGCCGACGCGGTCCGTGCGCAGGATCTGACCGTCGCCGCCGTGCTCTCGGGCAACCGGAACTTCGAAGGCCGGATCCAGCCCGATGTCCGGCTGAACTACCTCGCCTCCCCGCCGCTCGTGATCGCCTACGCCCTCGCCGGCCGGATGGATATCGACCTGCTCTCCGAGCCGCTCAGCTCCGAGGGCTCACCGGTCTACCTCGACGACCTCTGGCCACAGCCGGCCGACATCGATGCGGTGATCAATCAGACGCTGAAGCCCGAGCTGTTCGATCGCGCGTACGATGATGTGTTCGCTGGTGACGACCGCTGGCAGCGGCTCGAGGCGCCGGCGGGGGAGACCTTCGCCTGGGAGGACTCGACGTACCTTCAGCGGCCGCCGTACTTCGACGTGCAGCCCGTGCCGGGTGACCTCATTGGTGCTCGTGCGTTGGTGCGGCTCGGTGACTCGGTCACGACGGACCACATCTCGCCCGCAGGTGCCATCCCGCCGGACAGTGTGGCCGGTCGCTATCTGCGTGGCGCCGGAGCCGACCAGCTGAACACCTACGCATCGCGACGCGGCAACCATCAGGTGATGGTCCGAGGTGCCTTCGGCAACCTTCGGCTGCGCAACGAGCTTGCTCATGGCATCGAAGGTCCGATGACCCCCGGGCCGGACGGCGTCCTGACCTCGGTCTACGACGCGGCCGAGGCCTACCGGGCGGCCGGCGTACCGATCGTTGTTGTCGCGGGCAAGGAGTACGGCACCGGCTCGTCCCGGGACTGGGCGGCCAAGGGGCCTGCGCTGCTCGGAGTACGGGCGGTACTCGCGCAGTCGTTCGAACGGATCCATCGGTCGAACCTCGTCGGTCTCGGCATCCTGCCTCTGGAGTTCCTCCCGGGCGACGGCGGCGACCTCACCGGCGAGGAGCCGATCGACATCCGGCTCGGCACGGACGGCTTCGCCACGGCGTGTTCCGCGGGCAAGAGTTACCGGCTGAGGATCCGCCTCGACACACCTCGCGAGGTCGACTACTACCACCACGGCGGCGTGCTGCCCTACCTGCAGCACCGCCTGAGCGAAGGGCAGCCCCAGTGATCGCCTCGATCAACCCCGCCACCGGGGAAGAACTCGTCACCTTCGACGCCTACGACGCCGATCGCATCGACGCGATGCTGACCGCGGCAGTGGTTGCCCAGAGCAAATGGCGCTGGGCCGAGGTGTCCGAGCGGACCGACCTGCTGACCTCACTCGCCGACACGCTTCGGCGGCGGAAGCCCGAGCTCGCTGCGCTCGTCACCAGCGAGATGGGCAAGCCGCTGACCGAGGCGGTCGCCGAGATCGAGAAGTGTGCGATCACGTGTGAGTACTACGCCTCCCACGCGGAAGGCTTCCTGGCTGCGGAGACGGTCACACCCGACAGCCACGTCGAGTTCGAGCCGCTCGGCGTCGTACTCGCGGTGATGCCGTGGAACTACCCGTTCTGGCAGTTCTTCCGGTTCGCCGCACCGGCCCTGGCCGCGGGCAACGGCGCGATCCTCAAGCACGCCAATTCCGTCCCACGGTGTGCGCTGGCGATCGAATCCCTACTGCGGGACGCCGGGATGCCGGACGGGTTGATCGGGGTCGTCCTGGTCGAGACCGAACAGGTGGCCGGGCTGATCGAGGACGACCGGATCGCGGCGGTGACCTTCACCGGCTCGACCGAAGTCGGCAGCATCATCGCCGCGCAGGCTGGACGGGCACTGAAGAAGCAGGTCCTCGAGCTCGGTGGCTCCGACCCGTTCATCGTCCTCGCCGACGCCGACCTGGAGACGGCTGCACAGACGGCTGTCACGGCGCGGTTCCTCAATACCGGGCAGAGCTGCGTCAACGCGAAGCGGTTCATCGTCGAGGAGTCCGTGGCCGACGAGTTCGTCACCCGTTTCGGCAACGCAGTCGACCGGCTGGTCCTCGGTGATCCGCTCGACCGGACCACCACGATCGGACCCCTGACCCGCGCCAATCTCCGTGACACCTTGCACCGACAGGTACGTCGTACGGTCGACGCCGGAGCGACGCTGGTGCGGGGTGGGGAGGCGGTCGACGGGCCTGGGTTCTACTACCGGCCGACCGTGCTCGACCACGTGCGGCCGGGGATGGCGGCGTTCGACGAGGAGACGTTCGGGCCGGTCGCGGCGATTACGCGGGTGCGCGACGCGGACGAGGCGATCCGGCTGGCGAACCAGACCGAGTTCGGCCTGGCTGCGTCGTTGTGGACTCGGCCGGAGCGCTCACGCGAGCTGGTCCGCCGACTGGACGCGGGTGCGGTGTTCGTCAACGCGATGGTCGCCTCGGATCCACGGCTGCCGTTCGGCGGGATCAAGCGGTCCGGGTACGGCCGCGAGTTGGGCGTGCACGGGATGCGCGAGTTCATGAACACCAAGACGGTCTGGTCGGCCGAGCCGGCGCCGCGGTTGGTGATCCGGCCCGACGACGTCGAGGTGTTCGACCGGGGCAGCGGCGTACGCACCGTTCCGTATGTCGGTGCGTGGAACTGCGGATCGAACCGGGTCACCACCGGTACGACGGTGTTTGCCGTCGGCACCGAGATCCCGCTGCACTCGCACAACGTCGAGGAGTCGGTGGTGGTGTTCTCCGGCCAGGCGACGGCCGTGATCGACGGCGAGCGGGTCGACCTGGAGGCCGGGGACGCGACCTGGGTTCCGGCCGGCGTACCGCACCAGTTCATCAACCGCGGTGACGGCGAACTGACCATCTACTGGGTGTACGGCGGCCGCGAGGTGACGCGGACGATGACCGCGACCGGCGTCACCGTGGCGCATCTCTCGGCCGGTGATCGCGGCGCCGTTGCGGCGTCAGGAAAGTAACGAGTAGGCTTATGTAACAGGTGATGCAAAAGAACTAAGGTTACGCTCACCTCAGACGGAAGGACACCAGCTATGACCGCGGAACTGGCGGAGAAGCCGGCCGAGCAGCATCACTCCCATCGTGATGTCACCGGCGGCTGGCTGCGGCCGGCGACGTTCGGCGTGATGGACGGACTGGTCTCGAACTTCGCCCTGGTGGCCGGGGTGGTCGGCGGCGGCGCGACCGGGAAGGTCGTGATCATGACCGGGCTGGCCGGCCTGGTCGCCGGTGCCTGCTCGATGGCCTCGGGTGAGTTCACCTCGGTCTCGTCGCAGACCGAGCTGATGAAGGCCGAGATCGAGGTCGAGCGGCGCGAGCTGCGGATCCACCCCGAGGACGAGGAACGTGAGCTCGCCCTGATGTACGAGGCGAAGGGTCTGCGGCCCGAGCTCGCCGCCCAGGTCGCCCGCGAGCTGACCACGAACCCGGACGTCGCGCTCGACGTCCATGTGCGCGAGGAGCTCGGCGTCGACCCCAACGACCTGCCGTCGCCGTGGCTGGCGGCCGGCTCGTCGTTCATCGCCTTCGCCATCGGCGCGCTGATTCCCCTGATCCCGTTCATCTTCGGGGCCGCGTCCGTACTGCCTGCGCTGCTGCTCAGCGCGGTCGGCCTGGTGGTCACCGGCGGCATCGTCGGCAAGATCACCGCTCGGCCGTTCTGGTACGGCGGTGGGCGGCAACTGCTCCTCGGCGGTCTGTCAGCCGGTGTCACCTTCGTGATCGGCCTGGCCGTCGGGACCGGCTTGTCATGAATCTTGTTGTCACGGCCCTGGTGAAGCAGGTGCCCAAGGGTGACCACAGTGGGCGCCTCGACGCGGACGGCCGGCTCGAGCGGGCCGGCGCCGTCACCGAGATGAACCCGTGGTGCCGCCGGGCCGTGGCTCAGGCTGTCCGGCTGGCGGGGGAGTCCGGCGGCCGCAGTACGGCGATCACGATGGGTCCGCCCGCGGCTGTCGACGTACTGCGTGAAGCCCTGGCCTGGGGTGTGGACGACGCGCTGCACCTGACGGATCCCGCCCTGGCCGGCTCGGACTGCCTCGTCACCGCTCGCGCCCTCGCCGCAACCGTCGGACTGCTGGAGGATCGCCCGGACCTCATCCTGGTCGGTGCCAGCTCGGTCGACGGCAGCACGGGGGCAGTCGGCGCCATGCTCGCCGAGCTCCTCGGCGTCCCGTTCACCGGTCCGGTCCTCTCGCTGGAGCCTGACGCGACTGGTCGGCGTCTGATGACCACCGTTCAGTACGACACCGGCACCGAGACGGTGGCCGTCGACCTGCCCGCAGTCGTGGCGGTCGCCGAACGCTCGTGCCCGCCGGCCAAGGCTCCGGCTGAGTCGTGGCCACCCGTCGAGGCCGTCCGTCGCGTCACCACAGCCGACCTCGCGCCCGGTCACTGGGGTCTGCCCGGCAGCCCGACCAAGGTCGCCCAGGTCCACCCGGCACCCTTGACCCGCGACCCGGTCATCTTCCGCGGTCGCCCCGAGACCCAGGCCGGCCGGGCCGTCACCGAACTGCTCGCCCGCGGTTGCTTCGGGGACCCGGGGAGGATTTCCGCCCGATTCGAGGGCAAGATCCTCCCCACTCAGTCGCCCGTCGAGCCCACTCCGGCCCGGCAGGGAGCCGACGTGGTTGCGCTGGTCGGCCCAGGGCCGGTGGCGGGTACTCGGGCACTGCTGGGAGCGGCCGCCGCGCTCGCCGTCGAGGTCGGCGGTTCGGTGACCGCGATCAGAACAGCGGACAGCGACGACGATCTCGCCCGGTGGGGAGCCGACGCTGTCGTGACGTTGAGCGGTGACGAGCCGCGTCCGGTTGCCACTGCGCTGGCGCAGTGGATCGGCGAGCGGTCGCCGTGGGCAGTGCTTGGTGCGGCGTTGCCATGGGATCGGGAGGTGCTGGCCCGGCTGGCGGTCGCCTCCGGCGCCGGGTTGATGTCCGACCTGATCAGCCTGAGCGTCACCGCCGGTACGACGCCTCGCCTCACCGGACTGAAACCGTCGGGTGGTGGAACGCTGGCGGAGATCGTCAGTCACGGCTCGCCACAGATCGCCACACTCCGGACCGGACTACTGCCCCTGCGCGAGCCGCGGGCCGACCGCCAACTCACCGACCACCTGCTGCACATCCGAGCGGATCCGGCGATCCACCGCGCAGAGCGTCGTACCGGAAGTGAAGGCGACGCGCTCGACCGGGCCGAGGTGGTGATCGGCGTCGGCCGGGGAGTGCATCCCGAGACGTACGCCGAACTCGAGCCGATGCGCTTGCTACTGGGCGCCGAACTGGCCGCCACCCGCAAGGTGACCGATGAGGGCTGGTTGCCGCACGGCCGGCAGGTCGGCATCACCGGACGCAGCGTCGCCCCGCGGATGTACTTCGCGGTCGGCCTGTCCGGAAACCTGAACCACCTGGCCGGCGCGAGCCGGGCCGGGACCGTACTGGCCATCAACACCGACCCGGCGGCGGAGATCTTCGCGCACTGCGATGTCGGTCTGGTCGCGGACTGGCGGGAGGTGATGCCCCACTTGGTCGATCGACTCCGCGTCGTGGTGGGCACCGGCAGATAGCCTGTGCGGCATGGCGACGACCCGACGGACGAAGGCTGCGGTGAAGAACCCTGACACCCAGGCCTGGCTGCTACTGATCTACAAGGTGCCCAGCGACTCGTCGCGGGCGCGGGTGGCGGTCTGGCGGGAGCTGAAGCGGCTCGGCGGGTTCTACGTCCAGCAGGCGGTCTGCGTACTGCCGGATCGCGAGCACCTCCGGACCGGGATGGAGAAGGTGCGGGAGCGGGTCGCCGAGCTCGGCGGCTCGAGCGTCTTCCTCACCCTCACCGACGTCGACGACGACGCCCGGGACCAGTTCGTCGAGGGCTTCAGGACCCAGTCGGCCAAGGAGTACGCCGAGATCGTCGAGGAGTGCGACACCAAGTTCGTCAAGGAGATCGAGTTCGAGCGCTTCCGCGAGAACTACACCTTCGAAGAGGCCGAGGAGATCCGCCAGGACCTGGAGAAGCTCCGCCGCTGGCTGACCAAGGTGGAGCAACGGGACTGGATGGGTGCCGACGGCAAGGAACTGGCGAGATCCAAGGTGGCCGACTGTGAGCGGCTGCTGGAGGAGTTCGAGGCCGATGTGTACGAACGGACCGAGGGGACCGTCTGACCGGAGACTATGTCCGGCGCTGCGCCGTGCGCTTCGCCTTGGGCAGGGTCAGCAGCCCTTCGTCCGCGAGAGAGTAGCCGTTCAGTTCCTCGCGCAACTGGTTCATCCGCTCGGTGTTGTCGAGCGAATGCTCCCGGTCGCCCGCGGCCACGGCGATCGTCAGCGCCTCCAGCAGGATCAGCACGGTCGCCTGGCTGGTGAACGTGCCCGGACGGCTCATCGGCGCGGACAGGACGACGGCGACCTCGTCGCGCAACGCCTCCCCGAGCGTGTCCGTCACCAGGATCACCGGTACGCCGACCTCGGTGCAGTGATCGAGGATGACGCGGGTCTCCCGGGTGATCCGGTTGTGCCCGATCACGATCACCACGTCCTCGGGGGTGATCAGCAGCAGCCGGTCAGCCAGCCGATAGCCGGTGTCGGACGCGGCCCGGGCCCGGTGCCCGATCCGGGTCAGGTGGGTGGCGATGTAGTCCGAGACGCCGTCGAGGCCGGCGAATCCGCAGATCACCGTCTCCCGGGCCGCCTCGATCAGCTCGACCGCCCGCCGGAACTCGGCGAAGTCGATGGAGCGCTCGGCCTGGGTCAGCCGCTCGATGTGGTCGCGCAGGGTCGCGCTCAGCACGGCCTCGGGACCGTCGCCGACCGTCTCCAGGCTGGCGCTCAACCGGTTGGCCGGCGTCAGCAGGCTCTGCAGATGGCCTTGGAGCGAACGCTTCAGGCCGGGCAGACCGTCGAAGCCGAGGGCCTTGGCGGTGCGCACGACGCTCGCGTCGCTGGTGCCGGTGGCCCGTCCGAGCTCCTCGGCGGAGGAGAACGCCGCCTCCTGCGGATGGGTGGACAGGTACTCGGCCACTCTGCGTTCGGTCGCGGTGAGCGTCCCGATCCGGGCGGCGACCCGCTCCTGCAGGGTCGGCGGCTTGGGTTCCGCAACAGTCACGACGGCTCCTTCGCCTCGCGGGACTTCTACCGGTATGCCGTGATCATGTCATCCGCGCAGTCAACATCACCGGCAGGTAAACGATGCGCTGACTCGTTGACAGCCACTGTAGCAGTCACTACCGTCATCTGAAACTTCGTAGTAAACACAACGAACTCTGGCCTTCCCGCCGAATTCACTGGAGATTCCCGTGACCGAGCTCCTCTGCATCGACCTCTCGGCAGCCGACCCGCGCGAACGCGGCCGCCAGTACGGCGAGGCCGCCCGCGCGCCGATCGCCCGGTCGGTGGCCTTCTACGCCGAGTCGGTGGCCCGCAAGACCGGCCTGTCCTGGCCGGAGATCCTCGACCGGGCCCCCGCCTGGGTGCCGGTGATCGAGGGTTACCTGCCGGACGTCCTGGACGAGCTTCGCGGCATCGCGGAGGGTTCCGGCCGCAGCTTCGAGGAGATCCTCGCGCTGAACAGCCGGGGCGAGCTGACCAAGGGCAATCCGTTCACGGCGGATCGCCGTACCGAGGACGAAGGCTGTACGTCGTTCGCGATGCTCCAGCAGGCCAACGCGCTCGGCCGGGTCTGGGCCGGCCAGAACTGGGACCTGTGGGACGCCATCGCCGACACCGTCGTGGTGCTGCGGATCGCCCAGCCCGGTAAGCCCACCATCATCTGCCACGTCGAGGCCGGCCAGGTCGGCCGGCACGGCGCCAACTCCGCCGGGATCGCGCTGAACGCCAACGGTCTCGGCGCCGGATTCGGTACCGGGCTGGGGGTTCCCGGTACGTTCGTCCGCCGCAAGGTGCTCGAGAGCTGGGACATGCACGACGCCCTGGACGCGATCTTCAGCGTCCGGCAGAGCCTGTCCAGCAACCTGTTGCTCACCCATGCCGACGGTTTCGCCATCGATGTCGAGACCACTCCCGGCCGGCACGGCTGGATGTACCCGACCGAGGGGTTGCTGGTGCACGGCAACCACTTCCAGTCCTTCGTCCCGCCGCAGATCGAACAGTCCTACAAGCCCTTCTCGGTGGACTCGCTCTACCGGACACCGCGCGTCGAGGAGGGCCTGTCCCGGGTCCGCGTCGACGGCACCACCGAGGAAGCGGTCGAGACCATCGTGCGGACCACGATGAGCGACCACTTCGGCCACCCCAACGCCGTCTGCCAGCACGTCGACCCGCGCCGGCACGAGCTCGACCGCCATTCCACGATCGTGTCCAGCCTGGTCGATCTGACCACCGGCACGTATCGGCTCACTCCCGGCCTGCCCTGTGGCAACAGCTACCGGCAGGCCCCCTGGAACTTGTACGACGGTCCCGGTTCCGAGGACCGTCCGCACGTCCCCGGCCCGGCGCAGTCCCTCGCCGCTGCCCGGTGATCCCCACTACTCCTGCAAGGCATCTTCGACTCGAGGAGCGAATGCCATGTCTGTCTCTGCCACGAGAATGCGGCGCTCCGCCGCCGCGCTCGCCCTGACCCTCGCCGCGGTCGCCTTGGCCGGCTGCGGTTCTTCTTCCGCCTCCCCGGCCACAGGTGCCGCCCCGAACGCCGATCGTGCCGCGGCCGCCCAGGGCGTCAGCTCGGACGTCAACCTGGAACAGTGCGGCAAGCCGACGCGCACGATCAAGCACGACCTCGGCACCACCACGATCACCGGGAACCCGACCCGGGTGGTGGCGCTGGAGTACTCCTTCGTCGACGCGCTGGTCTCGGTCGGGATGTCCCCGGTCGGCGTCGCCGACGACGACAAGCCGGACCGGATCATTCCCGGAATCCGCAGCAAGATCGGTGACTACAAGTCGGTCGGCCTGCGGGCCACGCCGAACATCCAGGTGATCACCGCGCTGAAGCCGGACCTCATCCTGGCCGAGACCGGCCGGCACAAGGCGATCTACGACCAGCTGTCCAAGATCGCCCCGACCGTCGCCTTTCCCAGCCTGAACGGCAACTACCAGCAGGTGGTCGACAGCGAGATGTCGACGGCGATCGCGCTGAACAAGTGCGACCAGATGAAGACCCGGCTGGCCGAGCACGAGAAGGTGCTGGGCGACCTGAAGGCCAAGGTGCCGGGTGACGACAAACGGAAGGCGCTGTTCGTCGTCACCTCGGACAAGGGCTTCACCGGCTTCCCGCCGAAGTCCTACACCGCCGGCGTGCTGAAGCTGCTCGGTATCGATTCGCCGCTGTCCGACGACGGCGGTGACGCCTCGGTCTCGCTCACCCTGGAGACGCTGGTCGCGACCAAGCCCGACTCGATGTTCATCGCCGGCTGGACCGACAAGACGCTGGCCGAGACCTGGGCGAAGAGTCCGCTGTGGAAGGAGGTGCCCGCGGTGAAGGACAACGCGACGTACAAGGTCGACCAGAACATCTGGTCCAGGTCGCGCGGGTTGCTGGCGTCGGAGCTGATCGCCCAGCAGGCGATCGAGAACCTCTACGGGAAGTGACATGTCGCTCTCCACGGGCACCCTGCCTCCACCGGCCGACACCGCGGACGCCGCCCACCGGCGTCCGCGGGTCACCACCAACCGGCAGCGCGTCACCTGGGTGACGGCGGCGATGGCGGTGCTGCTCATCGCCGGGGCCGCCTGGAGTCTGTCGATCGGCAGTCAGCACATCGACCTGAGCAATCTGCCGGCCGCGATCTTCCACGCCCGGACCACGGACGAGTTGATCGTTCACTCGATCCGCCTGCCACGGGTGGTGTTGGCGCTCTGCGTCGGCGCTGCCCTGGCGGTGGCAGGTGCGCTGATGCAGGCCGTGGCCGCGAACCCGTTGGCCGCCCCGGAGATCATGGGCGTCAACGCGGGCGCGGTGCTGGTCGTCGTACTGGCGGTCACCGTGGTGCCGTCGCTGTCCGGTGCGCCGACGATCCTGCTGGCCTTCGGCGGTGCGGCAGCGGCCGGCGTCTCGGTGATGCTGTTGGCCGGCTCGGGGCGTGGCCGCGTCAGTCCGGTCCGCCTGGCGCTGGCCGGCGTCACGGCGAGCAGCCTGCTCATCTCGCTGACCCAGGTGCTGATCATCTTCGACGAGAACTCGACGGACAGCGTGCTGTTCTGGCTGGTCGGCGGCGTCAACTACGCCGGCTGGACCGACATCCGGAACCTGTTGCCGTGGTTGGTGGTCGGGTTGGCCGGCGCATTCGCGATGGCCCGGCCGCTGAACCTCCTCGCGCTGGGTGACGACATGGCCCGCGGACTGGGCCAGAACGTCGAACGCACCCGGCTGCTCGGGTCGGTACTGGTGGTCGTGCTCTGCGGTGCGGCCGTGTCGGTGGCCGGGCCGGTCGCCTTCATCGGGCTGATCATTCCGCACATCATGCGGCGGCTGGTCGGATCCAGCTATGTGGTGCTGCTCCCATTGTGCGCCCTCGGCGGTGGAGCTTTGGTGCTCTACGCGGACACCGTGTCCCGGTACGTCAAACCGCCGTTCGAGGTACCGGCCGGAGTCGTCACGGCTCTGATCGGCGCACCGATCTTCGTCTACCTCGCGCGCCGACAGAAGGTAACCTCATGACGAGTACGACGATTGTTGCCCAGGGCATCCGGCGTACATCGTTGGCCAAGCGGCATCCTGCGATCTTGATGGGATCGCTCGGGGCATTGGCGATCGTGCTGAGCTTCTACGGACTGAGCGTGGGTGCCACCGAGGTGTCCCTGGGTGACGTCCTGCGGGCGCTGGTCGGCGACACCTCGACGCAGGCGTCGCAGATCGTGGTCGACTTCCAGTTGCCGCGAGTCCTGCTGTGCTGGCTGGTCGGCACCGCCCTCGCGGTGTCGGGTGCGGTCATGCAGGGCGTGATCCGCAACCCGCTGGCGGCACCGGACATCATTGGTGTCACCAAGGGCGCGGGCTTCGCGGGGATGTTGCTGCTGCTCGCGATCCCCGGTCTACCCGCGCTGGCCGTCGTACCCGGCGCCTTCGTCGGTGGTCTGCTGGCGGCTGGAATCGTCTACCTCTTGGCTTACCGCCGCGGGGCCACGCCGGTGCGTATCGCGCTGGTCGGCATCGCGGTCAGTGCGGCGTTCGAAGCGGGCATCCGATTCCTGCTGGTGCGCAATCCGCTGGACGTCAGCGCTGCGTTGATCTGGCTGACTGGCAGCCTGTTCGGCCGGTCGATGACCTCGGTGCTGGAGATCCTGCCCTGGGTCCTCGTACTGGTCCCGTTGATCGTCGTGTGGAGCCGCAAGCTCGACGTCCTCGGTCTGGGCGACGACCTGGCCGCGGGACTCGGCGAACCGGTCGAGAAGACCCGCAGACTGCTGCTGTTCTTCTCGGTCGCACTGGCAGCCGCGGCGGTGGCCGTAGCCGGCACGATCGGCTTCGTCGGCCTGATCGCTCCGCACATGGCGCGTCGGGTGTTCGGCGGCAAGCACATGGCGTCGATCCCGGCGGCCGCCCTCTTCGGCGTACTGCTGATGCTGATCGCCGACATGCTCGGACGCGGTCTCGCCCCGCCGCTCGAGATCCCCGCCGGCCTGGTGACAGCCGTGGTCGGGGGCCCGTACTTCCTGTACCTGCTCGTGAAGACCGGAAAGTAGGAGACCATGCGTCTGCAGGCAGAAGCTGTCGAACTGGCCTATGACCGCACCGTCATCGCCAGGGACCTGACGCTGACCATCCCGGACGGCAAGGTCAGCGTGCTGATCGGTCCGAACGGCTCGGGCAAGAGCACCGCACTGCGCGCTCTCGCCCGGTTGCTGCCACCGGCCAAGGGCAGTGTGATCCTGGACGGGAAGTCGATCCAGGACACGCCCACCAAGGAGGTAGCCCGGCTGCTGGCGATCCTGCCGCAGGTCCTGGTCGCGCCGGAGTCGATCTCGGTCGAGGATCTGGTCTGGTTCGGCCGGCATCCGCACCGTACGTCGTTGAAGGTCCCCAGCGCGGCCGACAAGGAGGCCGTCGAGTGGGCCATGAAGGTCACCAGTACGGCGGAACTGCGGCACCAGCACGTGGACCAGTTGTCCGGCGGCCAGCGCCAGCGGGTGTGGATCGCGCTCTGCCTGGCCCAGGGCACCGATCTGATCCTGCTCGACGAACCCACGACGTACCTGGATGTCGCCTACCAGCTCGAGGTGCTCGACCTGCTGCATCAGCTCAACCAGGAGCAGGGCAAGACGGTCGCGATGGTGCTGCACGACTTCAACATGGCGGCCGAGTACGCCGACCACGTGTTCGTGATGAAGTCCGGCAGCCTGGTCACCCAAGGCACGCCGGAGGACGTGTTCACCTGCGACATCATCCGGGACGTGTTCGGGGTGGAGTCGAGGGTCGTCCCGCACCCGGTCAGCGGCAAGCCGATGTGCATCCCGCTGCGGGCCGGGTTGCTGGACCGTGCGAATCTGGCGGTGGCCACCGGATGAACCCGACGAAGGGGCACGCATGACAGAGAGCGAACCGACCACCCCGGCGGCGAGTGCCGCCCGCTCGGAGCAGGTCGCGCCACAGCTGCGCGAGCACCTGTTGGTCACCCCCTTGGTGAAGTACGACGTGTTCAGCGAGGAGCTCGGCGCGGACGTGCTGGTGAAGTCTGAGCACCTGCAGCGCACCGGTTCGTTCAAGGCACGCGGTGCGATGGCGAAGATCCTGACGCTGACCGACGCGCAGCGCGAACGCGGGGTAGTGACCGCGTCGACCGGAAACCACGGTCTGGGCGTCGGCAACGCGCTCGCCACGCTGGGCGGACACGGCATCGTCTACCTACCGGAGAACGCGTCGCCGAGCAAGGTCGCGGCGCTCCGCCGGCTCGGTCTCGAACTACGGGCCGAGGGCAACGATTCCGGCGTACTCGAACCAAAGGCCCGGGCGTACGCCGCCGAGCACGACCTGACCTACGTGCCGCCGTACAACGACCCGGACATCATCGCAGGGCAGGGCACCATCGGGGTCGAGATCCTCGAGCAGCTCGACGGTGAGCGGCTGGATGCGGTGATCGTCGCGGTCGGTGGCGGTGGACTGATCAGCGGGGTCGCGTCCGTGCTCAAGAAGCACCTGCCGGGGATCCGCGTGTACGGCGCCTCGCCGGTGCGCGACGACGCGATGGCCGCGTCGGTGCGGGCCGGGAAGATCATCCAGATCGACGCGCAGCAGACCTTGTCCGACGGTACGGCGGGCAGCGTCGAACCGGGCAGCATCACCTTCGACTTGTGTCGTGAGCTCGTCGACGACTGGGTCCTGGTCAGCGAGGACGCGATCAGCGCCGCCCTGCGGATGGTGATCGACACCGAACACCAGTTGATCGAAGGGTCCGCCGCGATGGCGTTCGCGGCCGCGCGAGCCCGGCGTACCGAACTGGAAGGCCAACGCGTCGCGGTCGTGTCGTGTGGCGGCAACATCTCGTCGAGCACCCTGGTGGCCGCGCTGACCTAACCCCTCCCCACCGTGGCACCCGAGGCGACTCCCTCATCGCCTCGGGTGCTCCGGCCTACCTGCCCGCCCTACCTGCTCGCCCTACGTGCCGGCCGGCTGCCCGCCGGGCTCGCCCGGCCGGCTCGGGTCAGCCCCGCCCGCCGAGGCCTGCTGATCACCGTTTCAGGGGTCAGCCCCGCAGTTGGTGGGTTGCCCCCTCGTAATTCCAGGGGCCAAGCCACAACCTCGGGGGTTGACCCCTGAAACGGTGCCCACCTCGCCTGCCTGGGGCCTACCCGGCTTGCCTGGGCTCGCCCGGCCGGTCTGGGTCAGCCTGGCCCGCCGGGGCCTGCTGGTCACCGTTTCAGGGGTCAGCCCCGCAGTTGGTGGGTTGCCCCCGCGTAATTCCAGGGGGCAACCCACAACCTCGGGGGTCGGCCCCTGAAACGGTGCCCACCCGGCTCACCCGGCCGGCCCGCGTCAGCCCGGCGCGCCGAGGCCTGCTGGCCACCGTTTCAGGGGTCAGCCCCGCAGTTGGTGGGTTGCCCCCGCGTATTCCCAGGGGGCAACCCACAGTCTCGGGGGTTGACCCCTGAAACGGTGCCCGCCCGGCCCGCCCGGCCCGCCCGGCCCGCCCCGGCCTGGGTCAGCCTGGCCCGCCGAGGCCTGCTGGCCACCGTTTCAGGGGTCAGCCCCGCAGCTGGTGGGTTGCCCCCGCGTAATTCCAGGGGGCAACCCACAACCTCGGGGGTCGGCCCCTGAAACGGCGCCCACCCGGCGGAGGTGGTCTTGTTCTGCGGACGCCGTTGACACTTGGAGATCTGTGTAACTATCGTTTCGTGCAGCATATGTTTCATCTGACGTGAGGAAGTGAGAGATGGACGCGGCAACGTGGGGACTCATCATCGCGACGTTTGTCGCGTGCTTCGTGGAGATGGTGGAAGCGACCACGATCGTGATGGCGATGGGGTACACCCGGAGCTGGCGCTCGGCGCTGATCGGTACCTTCGCGGCACTCGGCGCGCTCGCGGTGGTCACGGTGGCGGCCGGCTACGCGCTGGCGAACTGGCTGCCGGAGTCGGCGCTGCAGCTCGCGATCGGCGGTCTGCTGCTGATCTTCGGCCTGCAGTGGTTGCGCAAGGCCATCCTCAGATCGTCCGGACGTAAGGCGGTGCACGATGAGGACGCGATCTACAAGGAGGAGGTGGAAGCCGCCAAGGCCGCTGGTGCGAAGAAGGGCGGTCTGGACATGTTCTCCTTCATGGTCTCCTTCAAGGGCGTCTTCCTGGAGGGCATGGAGGTCGTCTTCATCGTCCTGACCTTCGGCCTGAACGCGAACAACATCCCGGCCGCCAGTCTCGGTGCGGCCGCCGCTGTGGTGATCGTGCTCGGCATCGCCGTCGCGCTCCGCCGGCCGCTGTCGATGATCAACGAGAACCTGCTCAAGTACGGCGTCGGCCTGCTGCTCGCGTCGTTCGGGACGTACTGGGCGGTCGAGGGCATCGGCATCTTCCGCGACGGTCGCGAGAGCCTGAACTGGCCCGGTCACGACCTGATGATCCTGGTCCTGCTGGCGGCCTGGCTGCTGCTCAGCCGGATCTTCATCGCCGTACTGCGCAAGCCGGCTGCCGCGGCGCCGGTCGCCGCCGGCGTTCCTGTGGAGGTGGAGAAGTGAAGTTCCTCAAGGCCTTCGGGCAGTTCTGGTACGACTTCATCATCGGCGACGACTGGAAGATCGCGGTCGCCGTGGTGCTCGCACTGATTGTGTTGTTCCTGGTGATGACCGCCGGGCTGCTCGGTGACACCGGGCTCACGCTGCTGGGTGGCGCACTGGTCATCGTCGCCTTCTCTATCAGCCTGGCCATCGACGTCCGTCCGAAACGTCGCTGATCGTTCGAGGGGATATCCCGCTGTTCCGACGTGTCCGTGGGTGGTTGGCTCGTCTCTTTCGCGTCCCGGCGGTCGGCGGTGTTGTGTCGGTTGTTGCCGGGGGTGGGGCGGATCTCGTCCCGGATCGGGTGGAAGATCCTCTCCAGCCTGGCCTGGCTGGCCCGCGGGTCTCGGCCTGGGTGGACGTGGCGCACTCACTAACCCGGTCCGTCGGCCGCGGAGTGCTCGGGGCTGAGCGGGGTCTGTCTGGCGTCGGGTTGCTTGGTGAGTGGTGCAGGTCCGGTCAGGCGCGGCGTCGCCGAACCTGCCGCACCTGCCGGGCCGGGTATGGCGGACTTGCAGGCCATCACAATCACCGAGACGCCGCGGTCGTCGGTGGGAGGCTGTCGCGCTCGCCTGGTTGTGATGGCCTGGCGGTCCGGCCCGACGGCTCGGGAAAGCACCGACGGAACGGACAGGAGAGGCGGATGTCCCCGCGAGTGGTGCCTTCTCCCCTCGCGCACCAGCAGAGAACCCACCACGCCAGGGGATATCCCCTGGAATTGCAGGGCTCCGGCCCCGCACGCGAATCCCCTGCGCGTGCGGGGCCGGTTTCTGTCCGAGGAGCGTCTGTAGTAAACACAACGTCTTCTCAGGATCTCGTAGCATCTGCTACAGTGCTGGACGAAGCCCCACCCACGCAGCGGAGGATCCAGATGAGAGATACCGCCGAAACCGTGCTCGCGCTCCTGCCGTCCGACGTTCAGTACGGCGACATCCGCGTGGTCCGGCGGACCCACGAGCAGGTCCTGGTCGAGCTCGACGGCCCGGGGGAGGTGAACTACGACGACTCCCTGGGACTCGGACTGCGGGTCGTGATCGGCGGCCACTGGGGCTTCGCGGCTACGCACCGCCTGGATCCGCAGGGAATCGACGCCGTCATCGCCCAGGCGGTCGGTCAGGCCCGTGCCGCGGGCGGCGGCGGTCATGTTGCACTCGGACAGCCGGTGACGACGCGCGCCACCTGGTCGTCTCCGATGGAGGTGGACCCGTTCACCGTCCCGCTGTCGACCAAGCTGGATCTGCTGTCGGCCACCGTGAAGGAGGCGACGACTGCGGGACCACTGGTCCAGCAGATTGAGGCGTCGATGGATTTCTACCGCGACGAGAAGGTGTTCGCCAACACCGAGGGCGCGCTGATCGAGCAGACGCTGACCGAGAGCGGTGGCGGCCTGATGGTCAACGCCGGCGACGGGAACGACGTACAGCGTCGATCCTTCCCGCAGGGTGTGCCGCGGCAGATCCGGGGGCAGCGCGGCGACTTCGCCACGGCCGGCTTCGAGCACGTGCTGTCGCTCGGCCTGCCGGAGAACGCGGCCCGGGTCGCGTCGGAGGCGGTCGCCCTGCTGACCGCGCCGCAGTGTCCCGACGAGGTCACCACACTCGTTGCTGGCAGCAACCAGCTCGCGATGGTGCTGCACGAGTGCGCGGGGCACCCGATGGAGGCCGACCGCGCGCTCGGCACCGAGGCCAGCCTGGCCGGTGGCACCTACGCGACGCCCGAGCGGCGCGGCACCTTCCGCTGGGGTACGCCGATCGTCTCGGCGTACGCGGATGCGACGATCCCCGGCGGGCTCGGCTCCTTCGCGTACGACGACGAAGGCGTACCGGCGCAGCGAACACAACTCGTGAAGGACGGCATCTTCCTCGGCTACATGTCGGGACGCGAGTCCGCCGCCGCCCTCGGCGACGAGCCGACCGGCGCTTCCCGGGCCGATGGCTGGCAGCGGCTGCCGCTGGTCCGGATGACCAACATCTGCCTCGAGCCGGGGGAGTCGTCGCTGGACGAGATGATCGCCGGTACCAAGCGCGGCATCCTGGTCGAGACGAACCGCGGCTTCTCGATCGACGACCAGCGGATGTCGTTCCGGTTCCAGACCGAGATCGGCTGGGAGATCCGCGACGGCAAGCTCGGGCGGTTGCTGAAGAACTGCACCTATCAGAGCGACACTCCGCGATTCTGGGGGAGTCTCGACGCCCTGGGTGGACCGGACGAGTGGAAGCTTCACGGCGTCCCGTCCTGTAACAAAGGCGAGCCCCTGCAGGTGGCCCATGTCGGCCACGGCACCGTGCCCGGACGTTTCCAGAATGTGCAGGTGGGACGATGAGCATCAACCAAACGCAGGTGCAGCAGGCGCTGGAGATCCTCGGCGACGGCACCCGGCTCGACATCCTCGGCGAGAATGCCGACCTGTTGCGGTACGCCGAATCCGAGATCACGGCTCAGCACAGTGAGCGCCGGCTGCGCGTCCGAGCGCGGATCAACCGCGGCGGGCGCGCAGTCGCCGGCTCGCTGGAGACCCTCGATCCGGAGGCTGTCCGTACCCTCGCCGACCGGCTCACCGCGGCACTCACCGAACTCCCCGCCGGTCCCGCGGGCAGCACCGCCGCCGTCGTCGACCACTCGGCCGAGACTCCGGCGATCCCGGCCGCAGGCTCTGTGCTCGAGTCCGACCCGGCAGTACGTCATCGCTGGTTCACGACCGTGCGCGACGGCCTCGACTCCGCCACCAAACTCGGCGGCGCTATCCGGTACGACGTCCTGGACCGTGTGGTCGCGGATTCCACTGGACTGTTCCGGGCCGAGACGTTGACCAAGGCATCGATCCAGGCGATCGCCAAACAAGACGGCCGGTCCGCGAGCGTGAAACTGATGCACCGCGACGCCGACCAGATCCCGGTCGAGGAGATCCCGGGCCGGTTGCGGGAGGCGCTGACTCCGCTTCCGCTCGGCCAGGCGCACCACGGCACCTGCCGGGTGCTGCTGAAACCGCAGGCCGCGAACGCCCTGATCGCCACCTACGGCTACGCGGTCCTCGGCGCGAACGCCTATGCGACCGGTCGGTCCGCGGTGGCGGGTCGGCTCGGCGAGCAGGTCGCGAGCGAGCTGATCACGCTGGTGGACGACGGCTGCGATGCGGACGGACTACCCAGCGGGTTCGATGCTGAGGGCAACGTTCGGCGGAGAGCCTCGTTGCTCGAGCGCGGTGTGCTCACTGGTGTCGTCTCCGACCAGCGCCGGGCCGGGCTGACCGGCGGGGTACCGACCGGTCACGCCGTACCGGATGGCTGGCGGTTCGGCGGCGATCCCGTTCCGTCGCACCTGTTGTTGGAGGCCGGCGAGTCCACGGATGAGGAGTTGCTGGCCGAGTGCGGCAGCGGTCTGGTAGTGAACAGGCTCGATTACCTCCGGGTGCTGCATCCCAAGGAGACCCTCGTGACCGGGACGACCCGCGATGCGACGTACTGGGCCGAGGACGGCAAACTGGTCGCCTGGCATCCGCAACTGCGATTCACGTTCCGGATGGACGACGTGATGAACGCGATCCTGGGCGTCGGCTCCGTGCGGGAGCGCTGCGACCAGACGTTCATGGAGAGCGTCGTCGTACCGTCACTGCTGATCGACGCCGGTCCGCTCGTCCTCCCCTGATCCAGCAGCGCCCCGTGCACTGCGTGCTCATAACCGCCGCGGGGCGCTGCTGCCTAGGCAGGACAAATCCTTCGGATCACCCGGGCTGAGAGGTCGCGATGAACTTGATCACCGGACAAACCGCGAGCCTGGTCGAGGAACCACCTGCGGTCGACCTGGGCACGGCCACAGACTTTCTGCGCACGCGCTACGGGATCGCTGCCGAGCTCGAAGCCTTGCGAAGCGAGCGGGACCTGAACTTCCTGGCGATCGCCGCGGACGGCCGCCGGCTGGTGCTCAAGGTGTCGAACTCCGGTGACGATCCGGCGCAGATCGCGATGGAGAGCGCGGCGATGCGGCATGTCGCGGAGGTCGACCCCGAGCTGCCGATTCCACGCATTGTCGATGCCATCGGCGGCGTACGGACGGTGACGCTCCGGGCTGTGGACGGCCGGGAGCACCAGGTGCGGGTGATGACGGTGATGCCCGGCGAGGTCGGTGATCTCACGGCGCTGCCCGAACGCTTCGCGGCGGACTTCGGTGCGGTGTGCGCGCGACTGACGCGGGCGATGCAGGGTTTCATTCACCCGGCGGCTGATCGCCGGCTGGACTGGGATCCGCGGCTCGTCACCGCGCTACGGCCGTTCGCGCAACAGTTGCCTGACCCTGCACGCCGGGAGCCGATGGAGCGGCTGCTCGAACGCTTCGAGGGGTTGGCGGCGGCGACCCGGCGGCTGCCCGCGTTCGTGGCGCACGGGGACCTGACCTTGAGTAACGTGCTGATCGAGGCAGACCGCATCACCGGGGTCATCGACTTCGGCGACATGCACCACACGGCCCGGGTCTGCGACCTCGCGATCAGCCTCACCTCGTTGCTGCGCGAGTCGGCCGACCCATGGCCGGCCGCGACCGCGTTCCTCGATGCGTACCAGCGAGTGCTGCCGTTGGAGCCCGAGGAGGTGGAGTTGATCGGTGAGTTGGTGCTCGCCCGGCTTGCCGCCAGTGTGCTCATGTCGGCGTGGCGAGCGCCGCTGTATCCGGACAACGAGGAGTACCTCACCAGTCTGGTGGCAGGCAGTTGGCACGGGCTCGATCTGCTGGCCGGCCTCGATCCGGCCGAGTTGGCGGCGCACTTCCACCGGCTGTGCGGGACGTCCCGGGTCGCGTCGTCTCAGCGTTCCGACCAGACGATCGGCGATCGGCGGTCGGCCGCCATGGGTGGCCGGCTCTCACCCTTGTTCTATCGTGAGCCGCTGCAGGTCGTGCGGGCGGCCGGCGCGTGGGTTCACACCGCCGACGGTCGGCGCTATCTCGATGCCTACAACAACGTTCCGGTCGTCGGGCATGCGCATCCCGCGGTAGTCCAGGCCATCTCGCGGCAGGCCGCGACCCTCAACATCAACTCGCGGTATCTGCATCCGCACGCGGTCGAACTCGCCGAGCGACTCACGGCCACCATGCCCGCCGGCCTGGACACCTGTGTGTTCGTCAACTCCGGCAGCGAGGCCAACGACCTGGCGTGGCGCATGGCCCGGGTCGCCAGCGGCCGGTCCGGCGTCATCGTCGCGGATCTCGCGTACCACGGTGTCAGCGAGGCAACGTCCGCCTGGTCGACGAACACCTACCCGCCGTCGATGCGTCCCGCCCACGTCGCGACCTTCGAAGCGCCCTCCGCCCATGCAGGGCAACCCGGCAGAACGGATGCGCGCACACGCGTCCGGTGGGCGTACGACGAACTGCGCCAGGCGAACCATGACGTGGCGCTGCTCGCGGTCGACCCGGTGTTCAGTAGCGCCGGCATCCTCACCCCGACCGGAGAGTTCATGCGCGGTCTGCAGGACGAGACCCGTGCGGTGGGCGGTCTCTTCCTGGCGGACGAAGTACAGGCTGGTTTCGGACGGGGTGGTCGGAACCTTTGGCGGTTCAGCGATTTCGGGCTGACGCCGGACTTCGTCACGCTCGGCAAGCCGATGGGCAACGGGCACCCGATCGCTGCGCTGATCACCCGGCGCGAGATCGCCGAGCAGTTCGCCGCGGTCGACGAGTTCTTCAGCACGTTCGCGGGCAACCCGGTCTCGTGCGTCGCCGCGCTGACCGTGCTGGACGTGATCGAGCAGACCGGCCTGGTCGAACGGTCCGGCCGGATCGGCAATGAGCTCGCGGCCGGGCTGGCGCCGCTCGCGGCCAGGCTGCACCCAGCAGCGCAGGTCCGCGGCCAGGGCTTGATGGCCGGCGTCGCGATTCCTTCCGACGCGCCACTGACGGCGGCCGAGCTCGCGGAACGGCTGCGCGTCCAAGGCGTGCTCGTCGGGACGACCGGTCCCGGCGGGAGCGTGCTCAAGATCCGCCCGCCGCTGATCTGGAGGCACGAGCACGTCGAGCAGTTCCTGGCGGCCTTCGCCGCCGCCCTCCCGTAGGCGCGTCGTCCGCCGGCACCTGCATTAGCCTGAGGTCTGTGCGTGAACTCGTTGTGCTGGGCACCGGTAGTCAGGTGGCGTCCCGGGAACGCACGCAGAACGGGTACTTCCTGCGCTGGGACACCGACGGTTTCCTGTTCGATCCGGGTGAGGGCACGCAACGGCAGATGCTGTACGCCGGGATCGCGGCCGGGGCGATCACCCGGCTGTGCGTGACGCATTTCCACGGCGACCACTGCCTCGGCGTACCGGGCATCGTGCAGCGCTTGTCGCTGGACGGCGTACCGCATCCCGTCCGTGCGCACTATCCGGCGTCGGGCCAGACGTACTTCACCCGCTTGCGGTACGCCGCTTCGTTCTTCGAGCGAGCCGAGTTGCTCGAGGAGCCGGTCGAGGAGGACGGCCTGCTCTCGGTCGGGCCTTTCGGCCAGTTGTGGGCACGGCGTCTGGAACATCCGATCGAGTCCTTCGGCTACCAGTTGATCGAGCCTGACGGCCGGCGGATGCTTCCCGACAAGCTGGCTGCTGTTGGCATCACCGGCCCTGCGGTCGGCCGGTTGCAGCAGGCCGGTTCGCTGGAGGTTGACGGACGTACGATCCGGATCGAGGACGTCAGCGAACCCCGTCGCGGCCAGCGCTTCGCCTTCGTCATGGACACCCGCCTCTGCGACAACGTCCTCCGCCTGGCTGCCGACGCAGACCTCCTGGTCATCGAGTCGACCTATCTGTCGTCGGAGGCGGAGCTCGCCCGCCGCTTCGGCCACCTCACCGCACGTCAGGCGGCTCGGGTCGCCGAGGAATGCGGTGTGCGCAAACTCGTCCTCACCCACTTCTCCCAGCGCTACCTCGACCCCGACCGCTTCCACGAGGAAGCCGCCGCCGAGTTCTCCGGCGAGATCCTGGTCGCCTCCGACCTCAGCCGCACCCCGGTCCCATCCCGCCGTTAGCGGCGTTCCCGTGCCGTTCACACCAGTGGCTAGAGCGAACAATGCATGACGAGCGGGCGAACAAGTCCTCGACTCCGGTGACACCTGCTTAGCATTACCCGCGAAGCATTACTCACCAATGGAAATTGCCGACCATCAGGAGCAACCTCTCGTGCGCACTCCCCGTCCGCTGCCGGCGGCGATCGCACTGATCGGTGTAGGCGCGGTGGTGGCGGTGGCGGTGTGGCGGCCCTGGGTGGGCTCCGCCGACGCGGCCAGTGGCCCACCCCAGATCACCGTGTCCCGCAGCCAGTGCGGTCAGGGCTGGACCGACGCGAAGACCGGTCGGCAGACGCTCATCGTGCGCAACACCGGCGACGCGGCCGCCGAGGTCGACCTCGTCGAGGTCAGCAGCAACAAGGTGTACGGCGAGGTCGAGGGCCTGGGCCCGAACACGAGCGCGCCGATGGACGTGCAGCTCGGCGCCGGCCGGTACGCGATCCGCTGCCTGATCGAGGACACCGACGCCATCACCGGTCCGAGTGTCACTCTTGCGGGCGACGCCAAGGGTGGCCCGGCCGCGATCGCCGTCACCAAGAACGACATGCTGCCGCTGGTCAAGCAGTACGAGGCCGGGGTCGCCGCCGGCGTCGCCGACCTGGCCGCCAAGACGGGCAAGCTGCGCGGCGACGTGGATGCGGGCAACCTGGCCGCCGCCCGGGCCGACTGGCTGCCCGCGCACCTGGCGTACAACTCGCTCGGCGCGGCCTACGACGCGTTCGGTGACTTCGCCGACAAGATCGACGGATCCGCCGGCTTCCATCCACTGGAAAAGGGCCTGTGGCACAACGCTTCCGCCGCCGGCCTGAAGCCGATCGCGGACCAGCTGGCCGCCGATGTGCACGGCCTGCAGGCCGACCTGCCCAACGAACAGGTCGATCCGAACGATCTCGGGCTGCGCGCCCACGAGATCATGGAGAACGCCCTCCAGTTCGAGCTGACCGGCGAGAACGACCAGGGCAGCGGCACGTCGCTGAACACAGCGCTGGCCAACCTGGACGGTACGGCGAGGGTGCTGGCCATCCTGGACCCGGTGCTCAAGCCCCGTGACCCCGACCTGCCCCAGGTGCGGATGTGGGAAGACCGGGTCCGCGCGCTGCTGACCGCGCATCGGAACACCCCGGTCGACCAATTGGACCAGACCACCCGGGAACAGCTCGACGGCGCGGTCGGCGAACTGCTGGAGGAGCTCGCCCCTGTCGCCGCCCTCTGCGAAGTACGGAGAAGCTCATGAGTGGCGTCGGCCGTCGATCCTTCCTGCGCGGCGCGCTGGCCGGTGCGAGCGCGGCGGCGGTCACCGGGCTGTCGGTGTCGGCCGACGCGGCGACGTCGACTTCGGTGGCGTTCCACGGCGTACACCAGGCCGGCATCGAAACCGACCCACAGAAGCAGGCGATCTTCGCGTCGTTCGACGTGATCGCCGCGGACAAGGGCGAGCTCAGCGACCTGTTCAAGACGCTGACCGACCGGGCCCGGCTGCTCACCGCGGGCGGCGCGCTGCCGCCGCTGGGCATCACCGCTCCGCCGGCCGACTCCGGCGTACTCGGCCCGGACATGCCCGCCGACGACCTGACGGTCACCGTCGGCGTCGGCGCGTCGCTGTTCGACGACCGGTACGGCATCAAGGACCGCAAGCCGGCGAAGCTGACGGCGATGAAGGAATTCCCCAACGACAGCCTGGACGACAGTCAGTGTCACGGGGACCTCAGCCTGCAGCTGTGCGCGTCGGAGACCGACACCGTGCTGCACGCGCTGCGGGACATCGCCAGGCACAGCCGCGGCGCCATGCAGCTGCGCTGGCGTGTCGACGGCTTCCAGAACCCGCCGCGCCCGTCCGGTACGCAGCGCAACCTGATGGGCTTCAAGGACGGCATCGTCAAGCCGAAGCCGGCCGACCACGACAAGCTCGTCTGGGTGGGCACGGGGAACGGCGAGCCGGCGTGGACCGAGGGCGGCAGCTACCAGGTACTGCGCCAGATCCGGATGCTGGTCGAGTTCTGGGACCGGGTGTCGGTCGGCGAGCAGGAGAACATGTTCGGCCGGCGGCGGGACTCCGGTGCGCCCCTGGACGGCAACAGCGAGACCGATGTGCCCAACTACCCGGCCGACCCGACCGGCGGCGCGATCCCGCTGACCAGCCACATCCGGATGGCCAACCCCCGCACCGCGGAGACCGCGCCCAGCCAGCTCCTGCGCCGCGGCTACAACTACGACAAGGGCACCGACTCGGTCGGGGACCTGGACATGGGGCTGTTGTTCTGCGCCTACCAGCAGGACATCGCCCGGCAGTTCGAGGCCGTGCAGACCCGGCTGATCGACGAGCCACTCGTCGACTACATCCGGCCGGTCGGCGGCGGCTACTTCTTTGCGCTTCCCGGTGTACGGGACGGTAACGACCACTTCGGGCGGTCGTTGCTCGGATGAGTTACTCAGGAGGAGAAGGCAATGCGTGCAAGACTCCGTGTCGCAGCCACGGCGGCCGTGGCCGCGACGGGCTTGTTGGTGGCCGGCTGTAGCGGCGGCGACACCAATCCGGTGGCCAACGCCGCCTACTCGTACCGGCCGGTCCACCCGGCCACGCCGATCCAGCATGTGGTGGTGATCTTCGGCGAGAACATCTCGTTCGACCACTACTTCGGCACCTACCCGAACGCCACCAACAAGGACGGCACACCGTTCACGGCGGCCCGGCACACGCCCAAGGTGAACGGCCTGTCCAAGCAGTTGCTGACCCACAACCCGAACGCCTACGACCCGAAGCGGCTGGCGCCGTCGCAGGCGCTGACCTGCGACCAGAACCACGGCTACGGTCCGGAGCAGAAGGCCGCCAACGGCGGCAAGATGGACAAGTTCGTCGAGAACACCGAGACGGACAAGTGCACCGGCCAGCCCGTGCTGTTCGGCGAGCCGGGCCTGGTGATGGACTACTACGACGGCAACACCGTCACCGCGATGTGGAACTACGCCCAGCACTACTCGATGAGCGACAACTCGTTCGACACGGTGTACGGCCCGTCCACTCCGGGCGCGCTCAACCTGATCTCCGGGCAGACCCACGGCGGCCAGGCCGTCGACCCGAAGACCGGCAAGCCCACCACTGACGCCTTTGCCGTCCAGTCGCCGGACAAGAACGGGATCGGCACCATCACCAACGACCCCGACCCGTACTACGACAACTGCTCGAACAACAACGGCGCGGCCACCAACAACCTGGCGGTCATGCACGGCCAGAACATCGGTGACCTGCTCAACCAGAAGCACGTCACCTGGGGCTGGTTCCAGGGTGGCTTCAAGCCGACCAGCTCCGCGAACGGCAAGGCGGTCTGCGGCGCGCAGCACGCCAACGTCGGCGGCATCTCGGCGCTGGACTACAGCCCGCACCACGAGCCGTTCCAGTACTACAAGTCGACGGCCAACCCGAAGCACCTGCCGCCGAGCTCGGTGAAGGCCATCGGTCAGACCGACCAGGCCAACCACCAGTACGACACGTCGGACTTCGACGCAGCCCTGGCGGCGAACAACCTGCCGGCAGTCAGCTTCCTGAAGGCCGGCGAGTACCAGGACGGTCACGCCGGCTACTCCGACCCGCTGGACGAGCAGGCGTTCGTGGTCAAGGAGATCAACCAGCTGCAGAAGTCCAAGGAGTGGTCGTCGACCGCGGTCGTCCTCGCCTACGACGACTCCGACGGCTGGTACGACCACGCGAAGTCGCCGATGGTGAACGGTTCCAAGGACGCCGCACTGGACCAGTCGGCGCTGTGCGGCCGCGCGCCGGTGTCCGGTGGCTACGCCGACCGCTGCGGCTACGGCCCGCGGCTGCCGCTGCTGGTGGTCTCGCCGTACGCGAAGACCAACCACGTCGACCACTCGGTGACCGACCAGACCTCGGTCCTGAAGTTCATCGAGGACAACTGGCGGACCGGCCAGATCGGTGACCACTCGTTCGACCAGCGCGCCGGCAGCCTGACCGGGATGTTCGACTTCCGGCAGCACCCGAGCAAGAACAAGCTGATCCTCGACCCGAAGACCGGGGCCGTCGTCAGCAACCACTGACCCTCGGCAACCGCGCTCTTCCCGCAGGGAAGGACGCCTTGCGCTCGCGAGGCGTCCTTCTGAGGGGGCAACCCGCCACCTCCGGGGTTGTCCGGCTCTTGTGTCGTTTCCGGGCCACAGCGGGGGTCGACTTTGTGCACCAGATCCGTACGCCGAGGTTGTCGCCGTACGGATCTCGTGCACAAAGGGACCAATCGGGCCGATGGGTGGCAGCCGGGCAGCAGGACAGGACGGCCGGATATCCCATCAAATGGTGTGGGCCGTCGTGATCAACGCCTCCAGCCCGACGGCAAGGTGCTCGGAATCGTGCGCACCGTGATTGAACGCTGCAGCTCAGCGCTGCCCGACCGAGGCGGCCAAGCGAGTCGTCAGCCCCTGGACGTGCGCGATCAGCTCAGGCGGTGACTGGATCTCGAACGGGTGTCCGAGTAGCCCGAGATGGAGCGCCAACTCGTCGAGCGAGTTGGACCCGGCCTCGACCAGAGTCGTCGACGCGTCGACCGGACTCACCGTCGCGACGGTGGGCGCGAACTGGTCCGCGACCTGTTCGGCCGGCGCCTGGACGAGGAAGCGTGCCTGATACCGGTACCCGCCGGACGCGACGCCGCGTGTGGTCGTATCCAGGTCGGGCGCCTCGCGCGGCGTGAACCGCGGCCCGGTCGGGATGCGCGGCTCCAGCCGGTCGAGCCGGAAGGTGCGCCAGTCGGTGCGATCGAGATCCCAGGCCACCAGGTACCAGCGCCGGCCGGTGTGCACGAGTCGATGCGGCTCGGTTGTACGCGTGGTCGCCGTACCGTCGTGGTTGCGGTAGTCGAAGCGCAGACGCTGGTGATCGCGGCACGCGGCAGCGACCGCGAGCAGCACGTCCGTCTGGACCGCGGGCCCGCCGGACGGGGTGACAGCGACCGCCTGGAGCAGCTTGATCCGATGCCGAAGCCGGGACGGCAGCACCTGCTCGAGTTTGGTCAGCGCCCGCACCGAGGACTCCTCGATGCCCGCGACGCTGCCGGTCGCGGCCGCCCGCAACCCGATCGCGACTGCCACGGCCTCGTCGTCGTCCAGCAGTAACGGCGGCAGCGCGGCACCTGCGCCGAGCCGGTAGCCGGCCACTCCCGGTACGGCGTCGACCGGGTAGCCGAGATTGCGCAGCTTCTCGACGTCCCGGCGTACCGTGCGGATGCCGACACCGAGTTCGCCGGCGAGCGCGGCGCCGCTCCAGTCTCTCGGGGTCTGGAGGAGGGACAGGAGTTTGAGCAGTCGTGCCGAGGTTTCCAGCATGCTTCTGATCTTGCCACTCGGCTAGGACTGAATCTGTCCTAACTAGGTGACAGAGTCGAAGCATGATCAAGCCATTTCGCATCGACATCGCACAGAGCACCCTCGACGAACTCGCGGCCAAGCTCGCGAGCACCCGCCTCCCCGCGCCGCTTCCCGGTGACGACTGGGACACCGGCGTACCTGTGTCCTGGCTGTCGGGCCTGGTCGACTACTGGCGGACGGAGTACGACTGGCGCACGGCGGAGGCCGAGCTCAACGCCTATCCGCAGTTCATCACCGAGATCGACGGGCAGCAGATTCACTTCCTGCACGTGACGTCGGCCGAGCCGGACGCGCTGCCGCTGCTTCTCACGCACGGCTGGCCGGGGTCGGTCGTGGAGTTCCTGGACCTCATCGGGCCGCTCACCGATCCGGTCGCGTACGGCGGCCAGGCGGCGGACGCCTTCCATGTGGTGATCCCGTCGCTGCCTGGGTTCGGGTTCTCCGGGCCGGTGTCGGACAGCAGTTGGACCCGGGAGCGGATCGGTCGGGCGTGGGCCGTGCTGATGGACCAGCTCGGGTACGCGCGGTACGGCGTCCAAGGTGGTGACATCGGCGGGGCCGTGTCGCCGGCGGTGGCGCGCGCTGCCCGGGACAGCGTCGTCGGTGTCCACACCAACGGTGGACCTTCGCTGCCGCCGTTCCCGCTGCCGGAGGAAGAGCTGGCCACGCTCACTCCGCTCGAGCAGGATCGGATCGCGCGGATCGGCCGGTTCATGCAGGAGGAGTTCGGCTACATCTCCATCCAGTCCACCAGGCCGCAGACGCTGGCCTACGGCCTGGTGGACTCCCCGGTCGGTCAGCTGGCCTGGATCATGGACAAGTTCCGCGCCTGGACACACCCGATGGAAACCTTGCCCGAAGCAATCATCAGCAAGGACCGGCTGCTCACCAACGTGATGCTCTACTGGCTCACGGGCACCGCGGGATCGGCGGCGTACGTCGGTTACGCCTTGCAGGAGCCGTGGGGCACCAAGAAGGAGAACTCGGGTGTGCCGACCGCGGTCCTGGCGCTCGCGCATGACGTCGCGATCCGCCGCTACGCCGAGCAGGACAACAACATCACCCGCTGGACCGACGTAGACCACGGCGGCCACTTCGCCGCCCTCGAAGAGCCAGACCTCCTCCTCGCCGACGTCCGGGAGTTCTTTCGCGGCCTCCGCTGACGCTGGTCAGTCGAAGTCGGTGGAGGTGGTGAGGGGAGCCCAGTTTGCGGCTTCTTCGGCTCGGGAGCGGGAGGCGCCGTCGGCGTGCTCGAGGGCGTCCTTGCCGAGGAGGAGACGGAGGGGTGGGTTGTCGAGGGCGACGACCTCGAGGATGGCGCGGGCGGCTTTGGCGGGGTCGCCGGGTTGTCGGCCGTCGGTTTCGAGGCGGTAGCGGTTCATCGCACCGACGGTGGCGTCGTAGTCGAGGCCGACCGGGGCGATCGTCATCGACGAACCACCCCAGTCGGTCCGGAAGGCACCTGGCTCGATGATCGTCACCTTCACACCGAACGGCTTCACCTCGTTGTTCAGCACCTCGGAGAACCCTTCGACAGCGAACTTCGCCGTCTGGTAGGCACCCATCCCCGGCGTACCGCCGACGCGTCCGCCGATCGACGAGAACTGCAGGAAGTGTCCGCTGCGCTGTCCGCGGAACACGGGAAGCGCGGCTTTGGTGACGTTGATCACGCCGAACAGATTCGTCTCCAGCTGTGCCCGGAAGTCGGCGTCGGTCACCTCCTCGATCGGCGCACTGTTCGCGTAGCCGGCGTTGTTCGCGACCACGCCCAGACCGCCGAACGCGTCGAGCGCGGTCTGTACGGCGGCTCGCGCGGCGCCGGCGTCTGTGACGTCGAGGGCGACCGCCCGGATCTGGTCGCCGTACCGCTCGACCAGGTCGTCGAGCTGCTCAGGCTTGCGCGCGGTGGCGACGACCCGGTCGCCGGCGGCCAGCACAGCCTCGGTGAGGGCGCGACCGAGCCCGCGCGAGCTGCCGGTGATCAGCCAGATTCTGCTCATGATGGATTCCTAACTAACCAAACGGTTGGAAACACTCCCAGCTAACCAACCGGTTGCTTGGAAATCAACCGACCGGTTGGTTGCTAAGCTGGCGGCATGCACCAGCGGAACGCCGACCGGACCAGGATGCGGATCCTCGCGGCTGCCACCGAGGAGTTCGCCGCGCGCGGGATCGCGGGCGCGCGGGTGAGCCGGATCGCCGACGAGGCCCAGTGCAACAAGGCGATGCTCTACGCGTACTTCGGCAACAAGGACGGGCTGTTCGACGCGGCGTACACCGCGTCCGTCGACGCCTACCTGGATGAGGTGGGGTTCGACGCCGAAGACCTGCCCGCGTATGCCGGCCGCGTGTTCGACTACTTCGAGGCGCATCCCGATCACTTGAGGTTGTCGATCTGGTATCGGCTCGAGCGGCCCGAGGGTGCGCCGCTGGAGGCGATCCTGGCCGTCAATCAGAACCGCCTGGACGAGCTGCAACGCGGTCAGCGACAGAGAGTGGTGCCGCGGCAGTTCTCGGCGACCAGTCTGCTGTCGCTGATCCAGGCGATCGCCACCAGCTGGTCGTCGATGAACCCGGAGTACGGGGCCACCCTGCCGAACGAGGCGGTGCGGCGCCGGGCGGTAGTGATGGCGGTGAAGAAGATTCTCAGCTGATTCATTGGCTCACCCAATCGAGTTCTCAGCCTCGCGAGCTCTACTGAATAGCAGAGGGAATTTGGCTGAGGAGGGTAAACCGCAATGAACGACAGCATGGGACAGCAGGACGCCGAACAGGAGCCTGTACAGGATCCTGGACACGAGCAGCAGGCAGCCGCGCACGAATCCGGCGCACAGCCGGCGGGACCGCAGCAGGCGGGTACACCGCGCAGTGGCACGCAGCAGCCGAGTCCGCAGCAGCCTGGCGCGCAGTACGGCGGTCCGCAGCAAGCGGGTGCACAGCAGCCGGGCGCGTCCCAGCAAGAGTCGTGGCAAGCGGCCGGGCAGCAGTCCGCCGCGCAGCCGGCGGGACCGCAGCACGCAGGTGCTCAGCAGCCAGGGATGTGGCAAGCGGGTCCGCAGCAAGCGGGCGCGCAGCAGTCAGGCCCGCAGTACGGTGGCGCCTATCAGGACAGTGCGCCGCAGCAGTGGCAGGGCGGACAGCCGCACGGTGGACCGCAGTACGGCGGTCCCCAGCAGGCCGGCCCGTGGCACACGCCGTACGGACCTGCGCAGTACTACCCGTTCGGGCCGCAGCAGCCGCCTCGGAAGCATGGGCGCCGGCGGTTGCTCAGTGCCGGTGCGCTGGGGCTGGCCGCGGTGGTCGTGGCGGGATCGGTTGCCTGGGGCATCGATCAGCGCAGTGGTGGGAACAGCTCCCAGCTGTCGCAACAGCAGTTCGACGCGGCCGCGGTGGCCGCCAAGGTGACGCCTGGCCTGGTCGACGTGAACACCGTGCTCGGACTCGAAGGAGCGCGGGCAGCCGGCACCGGGATCGTGCTCAGCTCCGACGGCGAGGTACTGACGAACCACCACGTGGTTGAGGGTGCGACCTCGATCACAGTGAACGACAAAGGCAACGGGAAGACGTACACCGCGGGTGTGGTCGGGTACGACGCGACCCACGACATCGCCGTACTGAAGCTGAACGACGCGTCCGGGCTGCAGACGGCGAAGACAGGCGACTCGGACCAGGTGAAGCTCGGGGATCAGGTGGTCGGGATCGGCAACGCGGGTGGCGTCGGCGGTACGCCGAGCTTCGCGGCCGGCCAGGTGACCGGGCTGAACCAGGCGATCACCGCGACCGACGAGAACGGGCAGGACCCGGAGAACCTCACCGGCCTGATCCAGACCAACGCCGACATCCAGGCCGGCGACTCCGGCGGCCCGCTGGCGAACGCGTCCGGCGAGGTGGTCGGCGTCGACACCGCCGGATCCGGCGGCAACAACGGCGGCCAGGGTCGCCCCGGTCAGACCGCCGCGACCACCGGCTCCGCGGCCAGCGCCACACTTGCGGCGTCCGGCGACGGAAGCGGCAACGACAACCCCGGCTTCGGCCCAGGCAACGGCTTCGGCGACGGATCGGGCAACGGCTTCGGTGACGGGTCGGGCAACGGTTCCGGCAACGGCTTCGGTGACGGGTCGGGCAACGGTTCCGGGAACGGGTTCGGCGACGGGTCGGGTAACGGTTCCGGGAACGGGTTCGGCGACGGCCCCGGCAATGGGTCCGGCGACGGGTCAGGCAACGGTTCCGGCAACGGCAGCGGTACGACGACCGAGGGGTACGCGATCCCGATCAACGACGCGCTGGACATCGCCCAGCAGATCGAGAGCGGCAAGGCGACCGACACCGTACACATCGGAGCCTCTGCGCTGCTCGGGATCTCGGTCGTCGCGACCCCCGGCACCACCGGCGCCGTGGTCGGCGACGTGGTCGCGGAAGGCAACGCGGACGACGCCGGCATCTCGGCCGGTGACGTGATCACCTCCTTCGCCGGTCACGCCGTCGACTCCCCGGACGCCCTGTCGAGCCTGCTCAACAACGAGCACCCCGGCAACAAGGTCGAGGTCGGCTGGGTCGACCAGTCCGGCCAGTCCCACAAAGCAACCATCGAACTGATCACCGGCCCCGTCCGCTGACAGGCAACAACTGAACCCGGTCCGCTGGCACCAGCGCTACCCCCCTCGCTGAGGCGGACCGAAGGATCGGGCCCGGCGCTCTCTCCCCCAGGAGCGTCCGGGCCCGATCGGTGCGTTCAGGAGAAGAAGCCGACAACGCCAGTTTCTGGCAGGGGTCGAACGCTCGTTACGCCGATGTCAGCAGTAAAGAGACCTTCACCCCTGTCAGGACCCAGCTTGACGCTCCGCCCTGCCGCTCATCCACGCCTGATTCTGGCCGCGCTCGCCTTCTGCGGCGTACTCGTCTCCATCAGTCAGACCATCGTCGTACCGCTGCTGCCCGAGTTGCCGCAGATCACCGGTAGCCCCGCCGCCGACGTCAGCTGGCTGATGACGGTGACCTTGCTCACCGGGGCGGTGTTCACGCCGTTGCTCGGGCCACAGTGGGGTCGACTTTGTGCACCAGATCCGTACGTCGAGGTCGTCGCCGTGCGGATCTCGTGCCCAAAGTGGCCGATCGCGACGATGGGTGGTAGCCGGGCAACAGGACAGGACAGCCGGAATCCCCTCCGCGTGCGGGTTCCTCCTCGGTAGACCGGGGGGGCCAGGTTTTCGCCCGAACTGCCGCGGGTGATGGCGCCCTTTTCAGGGGTCAACCCCCGAGCCTGTGGGTTGACCCCTGAAAGTTTGAGGGCCGAACCCACCAGCTCAGGGGTTGACCCCTGAAATCACCCCACACATCGAGCAGGAGAACCCCATTGACGGGATATCCGTTCGGACGGTGCCTTCTCCCCTCACGCACCAGGGGAGAAGGCACCACTTGAGGGGATATCCGGCTCTGGTGTCGTCTCCGTGCCCAATTCGGCCACAGCGGGGGACTTTGTGCACCAGATCCGTACGCCGAGGTCGTCGCCGTACGGATCTCGTGCACAAAGTGGCCGATCGCGACGATGGGTGGCAGCCGGACGGCTGGACAAGACGGTCGGACAAGGCGGCTGGACATGGCGGCAGGACATGGCGGCAGGGCAAGCAAGGCGGCCGGATATCCCCTGAACTGGTGGGTTCTCCCCTCGCATGCCAGCGGAGAACCTCGCGCTCGCTGGGATATCCGCTCGAATGCGTCGGTTGGGCTCGTCAGGTCGCACGACTCGCGCGGACAACCCCCCCGCCGCCCCCGCTCCTTTCACGGGTTGAACAGGCGTCTTAGTATGTGGGCAGGGGTGCTTGGTCCAGGGTGTGACGCCGTTAACATGGTCCGACCAGGCCGAGAGGCGCTGCAACGGACCCGGGTCCGCCACGCTCGACCTGGAGCACTGACTGCGAAGGGCGCCTCCGGAATCTTTTTTCTGGAGGGGACGGCAGATGAGTGAAACCGCGCTACGGGAGCTGCTGGATCAGCGGGTCGCGGTGCTCGACGGTGCGTGGGGGACGATGCTCCAGGGCGCCAAGCTGCAGCCGGAGGACTACATCGGCGACCGGTTCGGCGACCACACCCACGACGTGACCGGCGACCCCGATCTGCTCAACCTGACCCGCCCGGACGTCATCCTCGACGTCCACCGGCAGTACCTGGCGGCCGGCGCCGACATCACCACCACCAACACCTTCACCGCCACCAGCATCGGCCAGGCCGACTACGGCATGCAGGCCTACGTGCGCGAGATGAACGTCGCCGGCGCCCGACTGGCTCGCCAGGCCGCGGACGAGGTCGGCGGCCGGTTCGTGGCCGGTTCGATCGGACCGCTGAACGTCACTCTGTCGCTGTCGCCGCGCGTCGAGGACCCGTCGTACCGCGCGGTGACCTTCGAGCAGGTGCGGGACGCGTACGCCGAGCAGATCGCAGCGCTGGCCGAAGGCGGCGTGGACCTGCTGCTGATCGAGACGATCTTCGACACCCTCAACGCGAAGGCTGCCGTCGCCGCGGCGCGCGAGGTCGCGCCACACCTGCCGCTGTGGATCTCGGTGACCATCGTCGACCTGAGCGGCCGGACCCTGTCGGGCCAGACGGTCGAGGCGTTCTGGAGCTCGATCGAGCACGCCAGGCCACTCGTCGTCGGCGTCAACTGCTCGCTCGGCGCGGCCGAGATGCGCCCGCACGTGGCCGACCTGGCCCGGTTCGCTGACACGTACGTCGCCTCGCACCCGAACGCCGGCCTCCCGAACGCCTTCGGTGGGTACGACGAGACGCCGGAAGAAACGGCCGGGATGCTCGAGGAGTTCGCCCGGTCCGGACTGGTGAACATCGTCGGCGGTTGCTGCGGTACGACGCCCGCCCACATCAAGCGGATCGCTCAGGCGGTCCAGGATCTCGAGCCGCGCGACGGTCGTACCGACCGATCACACCACCAGGTTCTCCGGCCTCGAGCCGTTCAAGATCGCGCCGGACACCGGGTTCGTGATGATCGGCGAGCGGACCAACGTGACCGGGTCGGCCAGGTTCCGCCGGCTGATCGAAGGGGACAACCACCAGGCCGCGGTCGACGTGGCGCTGGAGCAGGTCCGCGGCGGGGCGAACCTGCTGGACGTGAACATGGACGCCGACCTGCTGGAGAGCGAGCAGGCGATGACCACGTTCCTGAACCTGATCGCGACCGAGCCCGAGGTGGCCCGGATCCCGATCATGATCGACAGCTCGAAGTGGTCGGTGCTGGAGGCCGGGCTGAAGTGCGTGCAGGGCAAGGGCGTGGTCAACTCCATCAGCCTGAAGGAGGGCGAGGAGGAGTTCCTCGAGCGCGCCCGGCGGATCCGCGACTACGGCGCCGGCGCGGTGGTGATGGCCTTCGACGAGCAGGGCCAGGCCGACACGGTCGAGCGCAAGGTGGCGATCTGCGGCCGGGCCTACGACCTGCTCACGGAGAAGATCGGCTTCCCGCCCGAGGACATCATCTTCGACCCGAACGTGCTCGCCGTCGCCACCGGCATGTCCGAGCACAACGGCTACGCCAAGAACTTCCTCGAGGCGCTGCCGCTGATCAAAGAGCGCTGTCCGGGCGTCCACATCAGCGGTGGCATCTCGAACCTGTCCTTCGCGTTCCGCGGCAACGACATCGTCCGCGAGGCGATGCACTCGGCCTTCCTCTACCACGCGGGCAAGGTCGGCCTGGACATGGGAATCGTCAACGCCGGCCAGCTCGCGGTCTACCAGGACATCCCGGCGGACCTGCTGGAGCTCGTCGAGGACGTGATCTTCGACCGGCGCGAGGACGCCACCGACCGCCTGGTCAGCTTCGCCGAGAACGTGAAGGGCAAGGGCACCCAGCGCGAGATCGACCTGACCTGGCGCGAGGGCACCGTCGAGGAGCGGCTCTCGCATGCGCTCGTCCACGGCATCGTGGACTTCATCGAGGACGACACCGAGGAGGCCCGGCTGACCCGGAAGCGGCCGCTCGAGGTGATCGAAGGCCCGCTGATGGATGGGATGAAGATCGTCGGCGACCTGTTCGGCGCCGGCAAGATGTTCCTGCCGCAGGTGGTGAAGAGCGCCCGGGTGATGAAGCGCTCCGTCGCCTACCTCGAGCCGTTCATGGAGGCGGAGAAGGAGCAGGCCCGGCGGGAAGGGCGCGCCGAGATGGTGCGCGGCCAGGGCAAGGTCGTCCTGGCCACGGTCAAGGGCGACGTGCACGACATCGGCAAGAACATCGTCGGCGTCGTGCTCGGCTGCAACAACTACGAGGTGATCGACCTCGGCGTGATGGTGCCGGCGGCAAGGATCCTGGACACCGCCGTGGCCGAGGGCGCGGACGCGGTCGGCCTGTCCGGGCTGATCACGCCGTCGCTGGACGAGATGGTTGCCGTGGCCACCGAAATGCAGCGGCGCGGGCTCAAGCTCCCGCTGCTGATCGGCGGCGCGACCACGTCCAAGCAACACACCGCGGTGCGGATCGCGCCGGCGTACGAGCAGACGACCGTGCATGTACTGGACGCGTCCCGGGTGGTCGGCGTGGTGTCCGACCTGCTCGACGACGACCGGGCCGAGGCGCTTGCCAAGAGCAACAGTATCGACCAGGAGCGGCTGCGCGAGCAGCACGCCAACAAGCAGCGCAGCCCGGTCCTGACGGTCGAGCAGGCTCGCGCGAACAAGGAGCCGGTCGAGTACGGCGAGCTCCCGGTGCCCGCGTTCACCGGGCTGCGCCGGGTGTCGCCGAGCATCGAGACGCTCCGGGCGATGATCGACTGGCAGTTCCTGTTCCTGGCCTGGGAGCTGAAGGGCAAGTACCCGGCGATCCTGGACCAGCCGGTCGCGCGCGAACTGTTCGACGACGCGAACACCCTGCTCGACGAGATCATTGCCAATGGCTCCTTCAGCGCCGAGGGCGTGTACGGGTTCTGGCCCGCGCACAGCGAGGGCGACGACATCCTGCTCGACGGGCTGGACGTCTCGTTCCCGATGCTGCGGCAGCAGACCGAGAAGCCGGCCGGACGGCACAACCGCTGCCTGGCCGACTACGTCGCTCCGGCTGGTGACCACCTCGGTGGCTTCGGCGTCGCGATCCACGGTGCCGAGGTGCTGGCGACGTCGTACGAGGAACGCAACGACGACTACCGGGCGATCATGGTGAAGGCGCTGGCCGACCGGCTGGCGGAAGCCTTCGCCGAGTGGATCCACCTGGAGGCGCGGCGGGCGTGGTTCGAGCCGGATGCCGAGCCGGTGCTGGCCGATCTGCACGCGGAGCGCTTCCGCGGGATCCGTCCGGCTCTCGGGTACCCGGCCAGCCCGGATCACTCCGAGAAGCAGGAGCTCTTCGACCTCCTGGAGGCGGACAAGCTCGGCCTCGGCCTGACCGAGTCGTTCGCGATGACGCCGGCCGCGGCCGTGAGCGGTCTGATCTTCGCCAGCCCGTCGGCCCGCTACTTCAGCGTCGGCCGTCTCGGCCGTGATCAGATCGAGGACTACGCCGTACGCCGAGGCATGTCCGTCCAGGACGTCGAGCGCTGGCTGCGGCCGAATCTGGCATACGACCCGGCCTGATGTCACACCTCGGCGGCCGGAACACTCCTATGTCGTGTGAAGGCACACGATGAGGTGAGTTCGACCGAGGAGTTCGTCGCGCAGCGCGAGCTGCTGTTCGCGATCGTCTACAACATGCTCGGCAGCGTCGCCGACACCGAGGACGTGCTGCAGGAGACCTGGCTGGCGTGGTCGCAGCGCCCGGACCGGACGATCGACAACCCGCGCGCCTACCTGGTCCGGATCGCGGTGAACCAGGCGCTGGCCCGGCAGGCGACGCATCAACCGGCGCAAGGAGGACGTACGTCGGCCCGTGGCTGCCGGAGCCGCTGGTCACGCCGATCGGATCCGCGTCGCCGAGCGCGCCGAGGCGGTGTCGATGGCGATGCTGGTCGTGCTGGAGACGCTGACGCCGCTGGAGCGGGCGGTGTTCGTCCTGCACGAGGTGTTCGGCTACGCGCATCCGAGATCGCCGAGATCCTCGACCGTACGCCGGCCGCGGTCCGGCAGCTCGCCCACCGGGCGCGGGAGCACGTCCAGGCCCGGCGCCCTCGCTACACCGCCGACCCGCGCGTCCGACGCGCGGTGACCGAGCGGTTCATCGACGCCGTGCTCGGTGGGGACCTCGACGCGCTGATGGAGCTGCTCGCGCCGGACGTCACGCTGTGGGCCGACGGCGGCGGCAAGGCTCGCGCCGCCGGACTGCACCCGGTCCTGGGACGGGACCGGATCGCGCCGCTCATCATCGGCGACGGGCGCAGGCGTCCGCTGCGCTCGCTCGGTGTTCAGTACCGGACCGTGAACGGCGATCCGTCGGCGTTGCTGCTGTCGGGGGACACACCGTTCGCCGTGATCGTGCTGGAGGTCGAGGGCGATCAGGTCACCGCGATCTACGCGATCACGAACCCAGAAAAACTCACGCGCGTGGCGGTGGACTGACATGACCACGGGGGAGCTCGCTCGTGGTCACCCTGACTGCATGACGGCGTGCCTACCCGCCGAGCCCCGGGGTCGACGGACGGTTCCGGCCGGCCTGACTGCCTGTGGCAGGCGAGCCGGTTGCTCTGTCGGCCACGCCCTTGGTGGCATTCATGATGGCACCTTGGGCCGGACGCATGGCGGGATCCTGCGCGAACCCGGCCAGCTGCGGATCGAGCTCGTTCGAACGCGGCCCGGCCGTCACCGCGCGCACCGCCGCCGCCGCGTGTGAGGCGGATGTCCCGGCGCCGGGATTTCCTTGCTTGATGGCTTCGCCGAAGTCCTCACGCAGGTTCTCGGCCACGCGCATGCGGTCGTCCTCTGAAAGCCCGTCGGTGCCGGGAAGCATACGGACCACGGCGTCCCAACGCTGATCGGGCTTCACCGCGATCAGCTGGTCGGAGATCGCGGCGAAGTCGGCCGGTTCTTGTCCCTGCAGCCGGGCGAGCTCGGCGATGACGTCGCGGGCGGCCGACGCCGCCACCGGATCCCGGCCGGCGAAGGAGAAGTCCGGGACCCGCTCGGCCGGGATCAGCGCCGCGGACTCGGAGTGCGGCCAAACCTCGCGCAACCGCTCCTGAGTCCAGACATCGGCCAGCCCCGTATCGAAGGCCGCCTCGTCCGCGTCGAGCATGTCGATGGCGTCGTACATGGGACTGGACAACGCGACGACCTGGGAGGTCGCGTCTCCGGTCGCCTCCACCAGCTCCGCCGACCGGTCCTGCACCGACGCGCCCGCCTTGTGCCGGGCAGTGGCCTCGCGGACCGCGCGGGCGAGGCGCTCGGGCAGAATCACCGGTCCGTCCGCCGAGCGCAACGCGTCCACGGCAGCCCGCGGGCCCGGCGAGAACCCCGTCTCGTGGACGATGACGTGCCCTCTCCAGCGGACGGCGCGATCGGTGATCGTCGTGACGGCCTCCACGACCGACCACGCCCAGTTGAGTTCCGCCGAATTGAGACCGACCGGACCACCGGGCATTGTTCTCTCCCTCACGAGATTGGCGAGCCAAGCGTAGGGGCCTGGCGGGGCCAGCCTCCTTACCCTGACCACATGACTGTGAACTTGCGGCCCGCGGTCGCCGATGACGCCGATGCTGTGGCCGCGATCTGGTACGCCGGATGGGCCGATGGGCACATCGGTCACGTGCCGGCGGAGCTGGTCGCGGTCCGGACCAAGGAGTCCTTCTGGACCAGGGCCGCGGACCGGATCGGCGACACCACGGTCGCGGTCGTCGGCGACGAGGTGGCCGGGTTCGTGATGGTGGTCGGCGACGAGGTCGAGCAGGTGTACGTGTCGCGCGATCACCGTGGATCCGGTGTAGCCGCGACGCTACTCAGCGATGCCGAGCGGCAGGTGAAAGCCAACGGACACAGCGAAGCCTGGCTCGCGGTGGCCACCGGCAACGCCCGGGCACGTAGGTTCTACGAGCGCTGCGGCTGGGCAGACGGCGGCGCCTTCGACTACCCGGCCAACGTTGCGACGGGCACGATTGCCGGTGCCGTGCCACCGCTACGTGAAGCCGGTCTAACGGATCGTGCTGCGGCGCCCACCTCGCGTGTTCTTCCTTCTGACTTGAGCGTACAGCGATCGGCCATTCTCGGGCGCGAGTTATCCACAGGCGTGACGTCGTACGGAGGATTCCCCTGTCATTGTTGAGCGTTCGCGGCGAAGCGCCGGGAGCGGGGTTAGTTTGCTTGTGCAAGTTTTCCCGTTCTTGGAGAGGTCACCATGGTTATCCGTTCCTGGCGCCGGCCGTCCCGTCGGCTGGTTCTGACCGGCGTCGCCGCCGTCGCGATGGCGTCAGTCGTCGGCGGGGTCGCGTACTCAGCCGGGGCGGCGTCGCCGCAGCCGGCGATTCAGACGTCGACGCCGCGCAGTGAGAAGCAGGTCACCAACCTCGACGTACTGCGCCAGCAGTTGCGCAACTACTACGGCGACCCGCTCGGCAGCGGCACGTTCACGCCCGACAGCAACTACGCCAAGGAGGCCCGGTCGGTCGCCGCCGCGGGCAAGCACTGGATCTCCGTGCAGCACCACACCAAGAAGACCAAGGCGATCCTGCTGGACGTCGACGACACCTCGCTGGCCACCTGGAACTACGAGATCTTCAGCAACTGGGCATTCAACCCGACGACCAACGCCGACTTCGTACTGAACCAGAGGTTCCCCGCCGTACCGGGAATGGTCGACCTGGTGAAGACGGCCGAGCGGGAGGGCTACGCGATCTTCTTCCTGACCGGCCGCGGTGCCGCGCAGGAGCAGGCGACCCTGGGCAACCTGACAGGGGACGGTGTCGGCATCGACGCCGGCTACCCGAAGCCGACCACCCTGCGCGACGGTGAGGACGGCCTGTTCACCAAGCCGGCCGTCGCCGACTACCCGGACTACCTGCAGAAGGCGTGCGCAGGAGACCCGAACGGCGCCTGTACGACGATCCACTACAAGTCGGCCACCCGCGGGCACATCGAGTCGCTCGGCTACGACATCGTCGCGAACTTCGGCGATCAGTTCTCCGACCTCAAGGGCGGCTTCGCCGATCGCACCTTCAAGCTTCCCAACCCGAACTACTACCTGCCGTAACGAGTAGATCGTCCACCGAATCGTGGATCGTGGTCGGCGCCGCTGACCGAAACCGATCCGAATCCACGACTCGGTGGCCGATCGTCACTCCGTGAGCCGGGGGAGCGCACCGCGAAGCAGAAGCCAGAGGTTGTCGCGGAGGGCCGGCTCGAACTCCATCCGGATCGTGCCGAGCGAGGGGTCCGCCTCGTAGGCCGCGATGACGGCCGGGACGGGATGGGAGTGGGTCCAGATCGCGCCCGCCAGCATGCTTGCGGCGGCGATGAAGCGGCCCGCTCCGTCCGCACCGAGCTCCGGCAGCGCCCCGACGACCACCTCGATCATCCGCTCGTAGGCAACCGCGGCCGCCCGCTTGAAGGTCAGCGCGGTCTCGGTCGAGATGTTCCGCTCCAGCACTGATGCCTGCGAGCTGATCAGGTCGCACAACACCGGGCGCCCGGCCAGCGTGCTCACCACGGCTGTCACCAGCCCCTCCGCGCGCTCCTCGACCGATGCGACCGATGCGACCGATGCGACCGATCGCCGATGCGCGATCGCCAGTCGATGCGGTGCCACCGAGCGCGCTCGCCAGATCCTCCACCCAGGCCGTGAGTTCCGCGCTGGAGAGCTCGAGCAGGACCGCCTCCCGGGACTCGAAGTAGTTCAGCACGTTCGACTTCGCCAGACCGACGCGCCGGCTCAGCTCGTTCAGGCTGAGGTCCGAGACCGGCAGCTCGGTCAACATCGCCGCTGCCGTCTCCAGGATCGCGGTCCGCCGGACCGCCCGCTGCTCCGCGCTGCGCGCGCGCCGGAATGTCGTCACGCTCACATTCTACAGACCGCTGGTCTGTTGTTATCGAACCGGCGGTCTGATAGCGTCGTGGACGTAACAGACCACCAGTCTTTTATGAGGAGCAGACCATGTACGACGTCCCCGACCAGACCGGCAAGCTCGCCGTCGTCACCGGCGCCAACAGCGGCACCGGCAAGGAGGCCGCCAAGCGCCTCGCCGCCGCCGGCGCCCGGGTGGTGATGGCGGTCCGGACTCCTGCCAAGGGCGAGGCCGCCCGGGCCGAGATCCTGGCCGAGCACCCCGACGCCGAGCTCGAGGTACGCCGGATCGACCTCGCCGACCTGGCGTCGGTCCAGGAATTCGCCGACGGGCTGACCGCGGACGAGTCGCACCTCGACCTGCTGGTGAACAACGCCGGCGTGATGCACCCGCCGACCCGGATCACCACCAAGGACGGCTTCGAGCTGCAGTTCGGCTCGAACTTTCTCGGCCCGTTCGCGCTCACCGTCCGGTTGCTGCCCCTCGTTCTCGCCGCGCCGGCGCCGCGGATCGCGACCATGGCCAGCGGTGCCGCGAGCTTCGGCCGGATCCATTTCGACGACCTGCAGTGGGAGCGCCGGTACCGCCGGATGGCGGCGTACTCGCAGTCGAAGCTCGCCGACCTGATGATGAGCAACCACCTGGCCAAGCTCTCCGCCGACCGCGGGTGGGGTCTGCTCAGCGTCGCCGCGCACCCCGGCTTCACTCGCACGAACCTTCAGACCGCCGGTGCTTCGCTCGGCCGGGAGCGGCCGTCGCGCCTCACCCACTGGGGCCTGCGGTTCAACCCGCTCCCGACACAGGGCGTGGAGGTCGGCACCGAGCCGCTGCTGTTCGCGGCGACGAGCCCGGACGCTCAGCCGGGTGCGTACTACGGCCCGTCCGGCCGCCTCGGCCTGGTCGGCCCCACAACCCTGGTCAAGCCCCCGAAGAACGGCCTGGACCCCGAATCCAACGCTCGCCTGTGGTCGGTCGCTGAAAGTCTGACGGGTGTCGCACTGCCGGCATCCGGTCCTATCCTGCGCAAATGAGCGAGTGGTCGAGCGGGGAGATCTACGAGTCGTACGTCGGCCGCTGGAGCCGGTTGGTGGCGGCCGAGTTCGTAGCCTGGCTGGACCAGCCCGCAGGATTGCGTTGGCTCGACGTCGGCTGCGGTACGGGCGCTTTGACCAGCACGATCCTGCGTACGGCGGATCCCGCGTCGGTGCTCGGGGTCGACCCGTCGGCCGGCTTCATCGAGTACGCGCGGCAGACGATCACCGACGAGCGGGCGAGCTTCGAGGTCCGGTCGGCGGCCGAGCTCCCCGACGGCCAGTACGACGCGGTCGTCGCCGGGCTGGTGCTCAACTTCATCCCCGAGCGGGTCGAGGCACTCCGCCGGATGCGGGAGATCGGCTCGACGGTCGCGGTCTACGTGTGGGACTACACCGACGGAATGGAGCTGATGCGGTACTTCTTCGACGCGATGATCGAGGTCCGGCCGCAGGATCGCGAGCACGACGAGGGTCTCCGGTTCTCGTTCTGTACGACGAAGGGCCTGGACGAACTGTTCAGCGAGGCCGGGTTCACCACGGTAGGTCTGCGCGAGATCGTCGTACCGACGGAGTTTGCGTCGTTCGACGACTATTGGCGGCCGTTCCTGGGCGGGCAGGGGGTCGCGCCGGCGTACCTGCGTTCGCTGGACGAGTCGGCCCAACTGGCGCTGCGTGAGGCGGTGCGTTCACGGTTGCCGATCGAGGCGGATGGGACGATCCGGTTGACTGCGAGGGCTTGGGCCGCGAAGGCGGTCAGCTGAGGTAGTCGGTGCGGAGGAGGCCGAAGAGCAGGTCGTCGGTCCACTCGCCCTTGAACCAGCTGTTCGACAGCCGCAGTCCTTCCTGCTTGAAGCCGACGCGTTCGAGCAGTCGGGCCGACGCGGTATTGCGGGCATCGCATTCGGCGGAGACGCGGTGCAGCTTCGGCTCGATGAAGAGGTGGTCGAGCAGCCCGCGGACGGCCTCGGTCGCGTAGCCCCTGCCCTGGTACGCCGGTGCCAGCGTGAAACCGAGGTCGGCTTGCATGAGGTTCTCGTCCAGGTTGAGACCGAGGTCTCCGATCAGTACGCCGTCCAGGTCGACGGCGTACTGGAACCAGCCGGGCTCGGTGGGGTCGCCCTGAGCGAACTGCTCGACCTTCTTCACCGCCTCGGTCAGCGGCACCGGGGCGTCCCAGGACTGGTACCGGGCGACATCGGGGTCGGACCGGTAGGCCGCGAACGCTTCGGCGTCGGCGGGTGTGAAGCGGCGCAGGATCAACCGCTCGGTGCGCACGAGCATCAGGCCATCATGTCAAAACCTCGGCGTCGACTCCGTCTACAAGTGAGAGGAGCGAGCCGATGAAATTCCTACTGATCCTGCAGGGTGAGGGCGAGCCGTGCCCGGACCGCGACGACTTCGAGCGGACTGCCCACGGCACCGGCGAACTGGTCTGCGGTGAGGTGCTCGCGCATCCACAACTGGCCGTCCACCTGCCCGATCGGGCAACTCCCACGCCGATCGACGGCTATTACGTGATCGACGTGGAGAGCCGCGAGCGGGCGGTCGAGCTCGCCCGGTTGCTGCCGGACGCCCGGACCATCGGCCGATCCGTCGAGGTCCGCGCGGTGATGCACTCGACCGCCGCCGACTTCTAACCCGCGACCTTGAACCAGAGGTGGGTGGCGAGCGGGGTTTCGGTCACGCTCAGGCGGTCGAGGCGAACAGTGCGGCCGCCCGGGTGGTCGAACAGGCGGGTGCCGTCGCCGAGCATGACCGGGGCGAAGAGCAGCAGAACCTCGTCCAGTTCGCCGGCCTCGATGCATTGCTTGGCGATGTTGGCGCCGATCACGTTGACGTACTTGTCGCCGGCCGCCTCCTTGGCGAGTGCGAGTGCCATCGTCACCGAGTACAAAACCTTCGCCATCGAGTCCTCCTGGCTCGCTCGTGTGCGTGTTGCTCGTCAAGACGAGCGAGCCGGAGAAGACTCATCGCGGACCGCCAGGCCATCACAATCGCGGGCCGCGTCCGCCCTGCCGCCTGCGGATGACGCGGTGGCGTGATTGTGATGGCCTGGGCGTTCGCGGGGGTGGTCGTCGCGGCCCCGGTGCGGGGTGGTCCGTAGTGGCTGTAGCCTTCGCGGCAACCGAGATTTTCGGATTCGGGAGCGAGGTGGGCGATGTCGGAGCGCGACGGTACCCGCCAGGCCACGCCCGCTGACCGCGCCGGCCGGCACCAGTTCGTCGATCTCGACCGGCCGTCCGCGGCCCGGTTGTACGACCTGTTCCTCGGCGGCAAGAACAATTTCGAGGTGGAACGCCGGCTGTTCCAGGAGCTGATCAAGATCGCGCCCGAGGCGCCGGAGCTGGCCCTGGAGAACCGTCGCTGGCTGGCCGAGGTGATCGGCCGGATGATCACCGACGGTCGGATCAGCCAGTTCCTCGACCTCGGCGCCGGCCTGCCGACCCGGCAGAACACCCACGAGATCGCCTTCGCGGCGGATCCGACGGCGACTGTCGTGTACGTCGACAGCGACCCGACCGCGATCTCGCACGGCCAGGCGCTGCTCGCCGACGACCGCACCAGCTTCTTCGCCGATGCTGACCTGACCGACCCGGCCTCGGTCCTCGAGCACCCGGACGTCTCCGCGGCACTCGACCTGAACCGGCCGGTCGGGATCATCCTCGGACTCGTGCTGCACACGATCCCGGACACCGATCGGATCGGGCGGGTGATCGCCGAGTACCTGGCCGCCGTACCGTCCGGGTCGTACCTGGCGCTCAGCCACCCGATGAACCCGCGCGACGGCGGCCAGTTGGCCGAGTTCTCGACCGCGATCGAGGAGAAGGTCCGGGAAGCCTTCCCACAGGTGCGGTTCCGGACCCAGGCCGAGATCGCCGGCTTCTTCACCGGCCTCGACCTGGTGGAGCCCGGGCTGGTCGACGTGACGGCCTGGTGGCCGGGCACCGATCAGCACCTCAGTCCCACCGGCGCGGCGCAACTGCTGCTGGTGGCACTGGCCCGCAAGCCCTGAGACACGCGCACGCCCTGGGAAATCGGTGGTGATCCGGCCGTCCGCGGCCGATGATGGGTCGCATGTCTGCCAAGGCCGCTGCCGCTCACTGATCGCGCCCGGCGTGATGACGACGCCGCGTCTGATCAAAGCCCGTCGCGACGACGGGCCCTGCAGCGTGCAGTCCCTCAGCCTTGGAGTTCCTTCCTCATGACCAACCTGTCGTCGTGGGTCGAGATCGCGTGTGACGAGTCCGGATTCTCCGGGACCAATCTCCTGGATCCCGCCACGCCCGTGATCACCCACGCCAGCGTCGATCTCGCCGTCTCCGCGGCCGCCGACCTGGTCGCCGTCCTGCGACCGCGTCTCCGCAGCCGCACCGAGTACAAGTCCAACCAGTTGCTGCGACCCGAGCAGCGAACCGAGCTCGAGTGGTTCCTCACCACCCTGCGTGGACATGCGCACGTCCACGTCATCGACAAGACCAGGTACGTCGCCGCCCGGGTCTTCGAGCTGTTCTCCGGCGAACCGTCGTACGGCGATGGCACGAGCCTGGCCCGGGATCACTCCGATGCGGTGCTCAGCCTGCGGCACCGGACCGATTTCCTGGCCGCGTTCGTCGATCTGACGCGGACGAAGCGGCTCCGGCTGATCGATCACGCCGCCGTCGACCGGTTCTTCGCGACGATGCCGTCCGATGTGCCGGCGCTGCGTGAGGTGACGCGTGCTCGGGTGGAGGAGGTGATGCTGCGGCTGATCGACGACGATCCGGCGATTCCGCCGCCACTCGAGCCGATGGTGCCCGCGCTCGCCGAGACCGTGCTGTTCTGGAGCGCTGGTCAACGGTCGGTCGCCGTGGTGCACGACGAGCAGAGTGCGCTGACCCGACATCGCGTAGCTCGGCTGGCGACGTACCTTGCCGATGCGGTGTCCCCGGCACCACCGCCACTGCTCACGCTCACCCAGGTCGACTCGAAGGTCGACCCGCGCGTGCAGGTGGCCGACCTCTTGGCCGGAATCGCCCGCCACCTGACGACTCATCCGGCTCCGCAGTTGGCCGAATTGCTAGAGCCGTACCTTCAGGCGTGCGCGGACAGGAAGTCTTCCCAGGTGTGGCTGCCGACGTCGGCGCCGGACAGCGTGAGGTTGCCGCCCGCGCGGTAGACCTTGCCTGCCTTGCCGGGGACGCGGATCGGCAGGGAGAGCCGGTGCTTGCCCGTGACCTTGAGGTAGTCACGGGTGAGTTCGCCCAGGCTGTAGACCTTCGGGCCGACGAAGTCGGGGACGAGCCCGGCCGGCTCGCCGAGTGCCAGCTCGACGAGCCGGTGCGCGACGTCCGACGCGTCCACCGGCTGGAAGCGGACGCCACCAGGGACGGGCAGCACCGGCAGCTTGGCCATCGCCTGCGCTGTCTTCCAGGCGAAGTCGTGGAGCTGGGCGACGCGCACAACCGTCCACGGCACCGAGGACTCGCGCACCGCCCGCTCCGCGCCGAGCTTGGACTTGAAGTAGGTCAGCGGCAGTTGGTCCACGGCGGTCACCGAGATATGCACCAGATGATGTACGTCGGCTCGCTCGGCCGCGCGTACCAGGTTGCGGGTGCCGATGTCGTCGCCCTTCGGCCCACCGGCCAGGTGCAGTACGACGTCGACCCCATCCACCGCGGCGTCGATCCCGTCCCCCTTCACGAGATCCACCGCCAGGTAGTCGACCCCGTCGCCGCGATCGTGGGCGTGCCGGCTCAGCACCCGCACCTTCCACCCGGCCGCCTGGATCAGCGGAACCACCTGCCGCCCCAACGTCCCCGTCCCACCCGTCACCAACATCGTGCCCACGGTTCCTCCACTCGTCTGTCGGGGTTCTGATGCATTGACGGATCCCGACCGGGTGAGTGTGACCGGTTGTGACCTGTGATACATCGGGAGAAATGTCGAGCCCTTCGTGGGGTCTCCGACGTCACGGTTGCCGGCCGCAGTACGGCGTACCGGCTGAGCGCACTGGAGGTTGTCATGAAGTACGTGGTGCTGATCTACTCCAACCCGCAGCCGTGGGATCACCCGACGATCGACTTCACCGAGATCGGCCGGGCGATCCCGGCCGAGGAGCGGGCGGCGATGGGCAAGGAGTTCGAGGAGATGCTGACCGAGCTGTCCGCATCCGGTGAGCTCGTGAGCGGGCTGGCGCTGGCGTCGCCGAGCTCGGCGCGGATCTACCGGTGGGAAGGGAAGCGGCCGGTCAGCACCGACGGACCGTACGCCGAGGCGAAGGAGCAGTTGGCCGGGTTCTTCGTCCTCGACTGTGCGACGCGTGAGCGCGCCGAGGAGCTCGCCGCCAAGTTCGCCGGTCCCGGCGACACGATCGAACTCCGCTCGGAGATGTGACGGTGCCTGCCGGGATCAGGCTCAGCTCGCCGACGATCAACTGCCCGGATGCGCTGGACCTGGCCGGCTTCTACGCGAGGATCACCGGCGGCCGGATCGCCTACACCGACCCGGTCTGGGCGACCGTCGACGGGCCGGGCGGGCGGATCGACTTCCAGAGTGATCCTGCCCACGTGCCACCGACCTGGCCGGACCCGGCAGTCCCGATCCAGTTCCATCTCGACTTCTACGTCGAGGACCTCGCGGCGGCCGAGGCGACGGTGCTGGCCGCCGGCGCGACCAGGTACGACCACCAGCCGAACGCCGATCATTGCCTGGTCTTCGCCGATCCGGCCGGCCATCCGTTCTGCCTCTCGACCTGGGATCTGCTCGAGAATTAGCGATTCCGGGCGATTCCGGGCGGTTACGGACGGTTCCGCGCGAGTGTGAGGTGTCCGTGCGGTACGGAGTGACGTACGCCGTACCGCACGGGCCGAGGCTTCCTTATATTCTTGTGGACTTACCGGGAGTAAGGGAGCGCGCCGTGACGATCATCGTTCTGATGGGACCGCCGGGTGCCGGCAAAGGAACGCATGCCGACCACCTCGCCGGACATCTCGGTGTGCCGGTGATCTCCACCGGCGACATCTTCCGGGCCCAGGTCGCCGCCGGCACCGAGCTCGGCCGGACCGCGCAGCGCTACCTCGACGCCGGTGAGTACGTCCCGGACGAGGTCACCAACGCGATGGTCCGCGAACGGCTCGCCGCGGACGACTGCCGCCTCGGCTTCCTCCTCGACGGCTACCCGCGGACCCTGGCCCAGGCCGCCGTACTGGACGACATCCTGGCCGAACAGGACCGGTCCCTCGACGCGGCCGTCCTGCTCCAGGTGGACCCCGAGGTCCTGGTCCACCGTCTGCTCCGGCGGGCCGAGATCGAGCACCGCTCGGATGACACCGAGGACGTCATCCGCCGGCGCTTCCAGGTGTACGACGATCAGACCGCGCCGCTGCTCAGCCTGTACGCCGACCGCGGCATCCACCACGAGATCGACGCGTCCGCCGACATCGACACGGTCCGGGTCCGCGTCCGCCAGGTCGCCGCTCTCCTCCGGCCGGCCGCGTAACCATTGCCCGGAGCAACTGTCGCTGGAGCGACTGTCGGTGGACGCGGGTCAGCTGCGCCAGACCGGGGCTACTGACTTGCGGTAGGAGCGACCGAAGACGCCGGCGATGACGGTGAGGACCGGCTTGGGGACGGTGTCGGTGATGGCGGCGGACTCGGCCGGGGTGGCACCGTCGAGGGCCCAGGCGAAGAAGGTGCCGCCCTGGACCGGGCCGACCTTGGCGAACTCGCGGCCCATCGCCTTCATCGCGGCGGTGTCCTTGTTCGCCAGGTAGACCGGCTCGAGCTCCGCCTCCTCGTGCTCGAGGTGCTGGACCGTCACCCGTTGCAGCTCCCGCATCGCGGTCAGTGCGGCCGCCGCGTCCTCGGCGCTTGCGGACCGGTTCAGCGTCGTCATCGCAGTACGCGCGCTTGCCAGTGCGGCCGCCATCGTGTCGTGCTCGGCGTCCATCTCTTTGAGTAGGTCGTGGCTCACGCCGACGGCCTCCAGGGCCGGCCAGGCGATCTCGTGCTCGCCCTCGTGATGCCGCATCAGTTGATCGTCGAAGTTTGCCCACGCCGTCGCCAACTGCTCGGCCCGCTGCCGATTCCCCGCCGGAAACCGCTCCAGTGCGTCAATGAAGCGCCCCAGATCCCGCCGGAACGCCGCGTGAATCGCCTTGTTCATGCTCATCTCCGCCATACGTCGGAGTTTAGGCTGAAGTGGGCTTGAAAAGGGCTCATCTGCTTGATGTGCGGGGTGCTGTGACGGGCCTTGAACTGGTCCCCACGGTGGGTCGGATGAGTTTCAGGGCGGTTGGGAAAGGCGAGCTTAGTGCTCGGCAGGCGGCATGCAGCTCGCTCGCGTAATTTGATGGGCTGGCCGGCTCTTCTGACTGATGTGTGGGTGGTTTGAGCCGGCCGATGGGCAGGGGTTCCCGTGCTTGGCCTGTCTGCCTGGGCCGGCGGGGGTGGTTCGGGTGCGTGACTGGGTTTCGCCGATGCCGCCGAGGGTGCGGTGGTGTGCAGCTGGACAGGAGGTGTCTGTCCACGGGCGACGGTCCGGTGGCGTGCTCAGGCGTGCAACCGGCCGGCAGAACCCGGCCGGAGCCGACACCTCCTGTCCAGGTGCACCAATACTCGTCTCCACCCGCACCCCACCGCGGGGAATACCGGTGACCGGACTGATTCGACCGTCCGGTGGTCATGTCGGCGCACGACCCGCAACCGCGGACACCACCTGGGGACCTCGGACACCTGATGTCATGTCCAAGGTCCCCAGTCCCTGTCCGCGGACCCGGGAATCCCATCCATCAACACCCGCCATCGTGGCATCCGAACAGAGACCGCCCCGACGCCCGGTCGTCCGGCCGCGACCAGACGACCGGATCCCGCGACCAGCACGCCCCGGGCCGACGCCCACCCACACATCCAGCAGAACAACCGGCTGGCCTACCAGATGGTGGGTTGGCGTACCGGGTTCCGGGGTGCTAACCCACCATCTCGTGGGTCAGCCCATCAAATGAGTCGCGCGGGACAGGTCCGCGCCGACACACAGCGCCGGGCGGGGGGCGGGAACCGGTGCGGTGGGGACCGGAACCGGTGGGCTGGGACCGGAACCGGTGGGCTGGGACCGGAACCGGTGGGCTGGGACAAGGAATAGCCTGTCCCAGGCGACCACGACCTGGCTCGGACCAGGCCTGTCCCAGGCCACCACGGCCTGTCCCAGGCCACCACGGCCTGTCTCAGGCCACCACGGCCTGTCCCAGGCGACCACGGCCTGTCTCAGGCCACCACGGCCTGTCTCAGGCGACCACGGCCTGTCTCAGGCCACCACGGCCTGTCCCAGGCCACCACGGCCTGTCCCAGGTCAGCAGACCTGGACCGACCCGCGGGGACAAGCCCGCCGCAACCGGACAAGCCCCGGCACGCCTCCACCCTGCCGCCTCGATATCGCCCCCAATCCCGACCAGCCTGCCCGCCCGACAATCACCCACACATCGGGCCGGAGAGCCTGAAATGGGGCGTCCGAAGAGCTGCGAAGGGGAACATCTGTACGCAGGCACCGGTTGTCACTGGATATGCATGGTGAGTACAAGGTGCCGGGTGGGAAGCTCGTCGTCGCCGATCTCGACGTGGTCGACGAGCACGTGCGGCAGGCGCAGCTCAGTGGGGACTTCTTCCTCGAGCCAGATGACGCGTTGGAGCGGATCAACGGTGCACTTGCCGGTCTGCCGATCGCGACTCCGGCTGCTCAGATCGCCGCGCGGGTGCGCGCCGTACTCGGTGATGGCGTCGAGATGCTCGGGTTCTCACCGGACGCTGTCGCGGTCGCCGTACGGCGTGCTCTGACCGGTGCGACCGGCTGGCGGGATCACCGGTGGGAGTTCGTGCACGACGTACCGCGGGAGCCGGCGTTGCAGATGGCGCTCGACGAGGTGCTGGCCGAGCAGGTCGGCTCCGGCGAGCGCGCTCCGACGCTGCGGCTGTGGGAGTGGGCCTCGAACGCGGTCATCATCGGCAGCTTCCAGTCCCTGCGCAACGAGGTCGACCTGGAGGGCGCCGCCAAACACGACGTGACAGTGGTACGGCGGATCAGCGGCGGTGGAGCCATGTTCGTTGAACCAGGCAACACCATCACGTACTCGCTCTACGTCCCCGAGTCGCTGGTGTCCGGGTTGTCGTTCGTCGAGTCGTACGCGTTCCTCGACGACTGGGTGATCGGCGCGCTCAACGATCTCGGCATCGCGGCGACGTACCAGCCGATCAACGACATCACCTCGCCGGCGGGCAAGATCGCCGGCGCCGCGCAGAAGCGGTTCGCGGGTGGCGCCGTACTGCATCACGTCACGATGGCCTACGACATGGACGCCGCGAAGATGCTGGAGGTCCTGCGGATCGGCCGCGAGAAGATGTCGGACAAGGGGACCACGAGCGCCAACAAGCGCGTCGACCCGCTCCGCAGCCAGACAGGTCTCGACCGGGCGGACGTGATCGACCGGATGGTCGACTCCTTCCGGAACCGCTACGGACTGGGTTCCGGCGCCATCGACGAGGCCACCGTGAAGCAGGCCGAGGAGCTCGTCGGTACCAAGTTCGGGACCGAGGAGTGGCTTACGCGGGTGCCGTGATCGGTACGGCGTTGCCACTCACCCGGACTCGGGTGTCGTCGGCACGCAGTTCGACCCGGATCAGGCTGGGCCGGCCCAGGTCGTCCCCCTGGTGGAGGGTCAGCGTGGTCGGCGGCTGCACCAGTCCCAGTTCGCGCAGGTAGGCCCCGAACGCGGCCGCCGCGGCGCCTGTCGCGGGGTCCTCGACCACGCCTCCGACCGGGAACGGGTCCCGCACATGGAAAGTGGTGGGGGACGCGCGCCACACCAACTGCAGTGTGGTGAGGTCGCGCTCGAGCATGTAGGCGAGCAGTCGGTCGAAGTCGTAGTCGAGGTCGGCCAGTCGTTGCCGGGTCGACGCACTCACGACGAGATGGCGGGCTCCGGCGTACGCGATGGACGGCGGCAGCGCTGGGTCGAGCTCGTCCGGTCGCCAACCGAGAATGTCCAGGGCTTGACCGATGTCGTCGACTGCCTCGACGTACGGCTCGACGCTGGTCAGCGTCGCCCGCATCTCGTCGTCCACAGTGACCGGGACGATCCCAGCCTGGGTCGAGAAGGCGAACTCACCAGGCCCGATCCGCTCGGCCAGTGCGACCGCTGTCGCGATGGTCGCGTGGCCGCAGAACGGGACCTCCGCCTTGGGGGAGAAGTAGCGCACCCTTCGCTCTGTGACGAAGGCCGTCTCGGAGTAGCCGACGTCGGCCGCGATCGCCTGCATCGCCTCGTCGTCCAGACCGCCGGCGTCGAGGACTACGCCGGCCGGGTTGCCGCCGGACGGGTCTGTGGTGAAGGCCGCGTAGCGTAGAACCGTCGTCATGCGGCCATCCAATCACCGGCGGACGATCTCGATGTGGGTGGCACTGGGGGAGCTGGCGATCTTGGTGACCTTGTAGTTGCCCAGTGCGTCGGTGACGTTGTCGAAGAGGCGTTCACCCGCGCCCGCCAGGATCGGTGCGACGAGGATGTGCATTTCGTCGATCAGCCCGGCCCGCAGGTACTGCTGCACCGTCGACGCACCACCCGCGACGATCACGTCCTGCCCGTCGGCGGCCTTGAGCGCCCGCTCCAGTACGACGTCGACCGGTTCGTCGGTGAAGTGGAACGTCGTACCGCCGTCCATCGGCACCGACGGACGCAAGTAGTGCGTGTGCACGAAGACATCGTGGTGGTACGGCGGGTTGTCACCCCACCAGCCCTTCCACGACTCGTCCTCCCACGGTCCGCGCATCGGCCCGAACATGTTGCGCCCCATGATGGTCGCGCCGACGCCCTCCGCGAACCGCCCGACCTGATCCGCGTCGAGTCCGGTCTTCCCGGCCGCCTTGTCCTTCTGCGCCGCGAACATCCAGTCGTGCAATCCATCGACCCCGTCCCCGAAGGGCGCCTCCAACCGCTGCCCCACCCCGGCCCCGAACCCATCCACCGTGACCGTGAAGTTCTCCACCCGAACCTTAGCCATGACCTTCTCCTCGACTAGTGGCTGCTTTACCCCCTGGTCGGAGCAGGCCCAGAGGTTTTGACAGACCCAGAAGATCTACTTCGCCCAGTTCATGCGACGTTGCGCCAGAGGTCGTGGGCGGCGAGCCAGATGTTGCGTGCGGCCAGCTGAGCGGGAGCCTGCGCGCGTGCCCGCCTGATGCGTGCCGGTGTGCCTGGCGTTTCCCAGGGGGTGGGTGATGGTGGAACCGATCGCGTCCAGCGGGGCCGGGGGCTTCCGGTGTCGTCGGCGAGCTTCTCCGCGATGCCGGCCAGCAGGGCGTCGAATGCGACGTCGCCAGTCCGGTCCCGGGTTTGGTGGGTTGGCCTGTCAGACGGTGGGTTGGCGACCCCCGGGCTGGGTCTTGGCCTGCGTCGTTTGAGGGGTCGACCCCGCGGGTGGTGGGTTGCGGAGGCAGATTATGGTTCCGTAACCCACATGCCGAGGGGTTGACCCCTCAAAGGGGGAGGCGGCGGGTCGGAAGTAGTTTCGGGGGCGTGGTCGTCACGGCCGACTGGCACCGCCGAGCCGGTCAGCGCGGCACTGTTACGACCCCAACGTTCCTTGACGCGGCACTAGCGTGGGGCTGTGGAAATCGGTTACGTCATCTTGTACGTCGAGGAGCTTGCGGCGTCTGTGGAGTTTTATCGGGACGTGGTGGGGTTGGCGTACAAGTTCACGGATGCGGGGTACGCCGAGTTCGAGGCCGGTGGGGTGCGGTTCGCGCTGTATGAGCGGCGCCGGGCTGAGTGGTTGACCGGGCGAGACGTGACGCCGGGGGCCGGTGGGGAAGTCGTGGTGATGGTGGACGACGTGGATGCGTGTGCGGAGCGGCTCGCGGGGCTGGGCGTGGCCGTGCTGAGCGGGCCGGCCGACCGTCCGTGGGGACATCGGACGATGCATGTGGCCGACCCGGACGGGTTCGTGGTCGAGTTCGCGGCAGAGATCCCGCGGGCTCGGGGGCGGCGTACCTGAACTCAGCGGCGACGGTTCTGGTTCTGCCAGCGGTTGCGGTGAGCTCCGCTGATCAGCACGATCCAGAACATGCCCCACAGCAGCCACGGCGCGGTCAGCGTGATCGCCGTGATGACGAGGCCGATCATCAGGAACGGCGCCAGCATCAGGAACGGCGGTGGCAGGCCGGGACGGTTGCGAGTGCGAGCCATCTGCGGTGACCACGGGCCCTGGACGAGTTGCAGTTCGGCCGGGCTCGGGAGGTCCTCGAAGAGCGGGGTCAGGTCGCTGACGTACCGGGCCTGCGTCGCCTGCTCGCTGCGTTCCTCGAACTCGGCCTGGGTCAACCGGCCCGCGACGAAGTGGTCGCTGAGCAGGGAGACGGCCTGGTCGCGTTCGGCATCACCGATCCGGAGAGACCCCCGGCGTTCAGCACGCCGTTGATCGGGGTCGCGCCATTCGGGAAACGGGAGGCTCATGAGCGGTCCTCACCCGTGGTCTCGTCGGCCAGGATGCTGTACAGCTTCCGGCGCAGTTCGGCCAGTGCGTCGCGGGCCTTCGCCTGCTGGTCCGGCGTACCGGTCGCGAGGATCTGCCACATCGCCGTCGCCACCTGCCCGAGCATCGGCTTCAGCCCGTTCTCGTCGTCGTCGGCCGGGGCGCTCATCGCCTCCCAGGGCGCGGACACCTCGTCCTGGTGCTCAGCGACGTACGCGCGTCCCTCGTCGGTCAGTGTGAACGTACGGCGACCGACCTCCGCGTCCGCGGTGACGAGACCCTCGTCCTCGAGCTGCTGCAGGGTCGGGTAGATCGAGCCGGGGCTCGGCTTCCACACGCCGCCGCTGCGCTCGGCGATCTCCTGGATGAGCTGGTAGCCGTTCATCGGCTGCTCGGCGAGAACGGCGAGGATCGCGGCCCGGACGTCACCGCGCCGGGCCTTCGGTCCACGCCAGCGCGGCGGCGGACCCCACGGCGGACCGAACATCTGCCCGCCGAACATCCCCCACTGCGGCCCGGATCCCCGGTGCCCGTGGTGGCGGGTTCGCTGCCCGGTCATCGCGGCGCGCAACTCGTCCTTGATGTCGTCGAGCGCTGAACAATGCCGCGCGAACTGCTGCCATGGCCAGCCCGCGGCGTAGGTGGATCCGGTCATCACGACCACCGTCCCTCACGAAGAGAATGCGATACGTCGACGATATATCGCCTAACAACCCAACCCAAGTGCCTCACTGTGCGATCTCCAGGTCGGCCCGGCCGGCCAGCAGCCGGAGCGCGTCGTACGTCGGACTGGCCGGCTCCGCGCTGTAGACCGTCAGCGTGAGCCCGGGATCCGCAGGCAGCGGCATACCCTCGAACCGGAGTTCCAGCACGCCGACTGCCGGGTGCCGGAAGCGCTTGACGCCGCTCTGGTGCAGCCGGACATCGTGCGCGGCCCACCGCACCCTGAACTCCTCGCTGCAGGTGGACAACTCGCCGACCAGCTCGGTCAGCTCGCGGTTGAAGGGATCGCGGCCGGTCTCGGTCCGGAGCAGAGCCACAGTGGTGTTCGCGGCCTGGTTCCAGTCGGGGTAGAAGCTCCGGGCGGCCGGGTCGAGGAAGTTGAACCGGGCGAGGTTGGACGGTCGGCAGTCCATCGCGAACGCCTGTTCGAAGAGCGCGCGGCCGAGCGGGTTCGCCGCGAGCAGGTCGAGCCGTCCGTTGCGGACGAACGCCGGTGCCTCCGTCAGGGACTCGAGGATGCCGAGGATCCCGGGCCGGACGTCCTCAGTGGTACGACGACGCCGTCTGCGCGGGCTCGCACCCGCCGTACGGGCGAGGTCGTTCAGGTGCTGGCGTTCCGCCTCGTCGAGCTGGAGCGCATCGGCGATCGTGTCGAGCACGCTGTCCGACACTCCACCGAGGCTGCCGCGCTCGAGGCGGGCGTAGTACTCGACACTCACGCCGGCGAGCAGCGCGACCTCTTCGCGGCGCAGACCGGGCACCCTGCGGTGACCGGTCTGGAGTCCGGAGAGCCCGGCCTGCTGCGGCGTGATCTTCGCCCGCCGGCTGACCAGGAACTCACGCACCTCGCTGCGATTGTCCACGCTTTCGAGGCTAGCTCGGGGTGTGCAGCGGTGAGTTGCCCTGTCAGTACCAGTTACGCGGTGGTTCGACGTACGGCGCCTCGAGGCTCTTCAGCTCCGCCTCGGTCAGCCCGAGCTCCAGCGCCGCCGCGGCATCCGTGAGGTGGTGTGGCTTCGTGGCGCCGACTATCGGCGCTGAGACGACCGGTCTGGTGAGCAACCAGGCCAGTGCGACCTGTGCCATCGGCAGACCGAACTCGGCGGCCACTGTCTCGAGCGCTTCGACGCTCTGCCGGTCACTGTCGCGGGCGAGGCTCCTGCCGACCCGATCAGTGTCTGCACGCAGTGTCTGCGTACCCCATGGCTTGCCGAGCACGCCTTTGGCCAGTGGCGAGTAGGGGATGGACCCGACGCCTTGGTCCGCGCAGAGCGGCAGCAGCTCCCGCTCGTCGTCGCGCCGGATCAGGTTGTACTGGTTCTGCATGCTGACGAAGGGCGTCCATCCGCCCAGCTCCGCGGTGTGCTGGAGCTTCGCGAACTGCCAGGCCCACATCGACGACGCCCCGAGATAGCGCACCTTGCCCGCCCGTACGACGTCGTGCAGCGCCTCCATCGTCTCCTCGACCGGCGTCTCCGGATCCCACCGGTGGATCTGGTAGAGGTCGACGTACTCCGTCCCCAGTCTGGTCAGGGAGGCGTCGATCTGCTCCAGGATCGCCTTGCGCGACAATCCCGATCCGCCTGGGCCGTCATGCATCGTGCCCCACACCTTGGTCGCCAGTACGACGTCCTCGCGCCGCGTGTACCGCTTGATCGCGCGACCGACGAACTCCTCCGAACTGCCGCCGCCGTACGTGTTCGCCGTGTCCCAGAAGGTGATCCCGAGCTCGACCGCCTGCCGGAAGTACGGCTGCGCGCCCTCCTCGTCCAGCGTCCACTGATGGATCTCGTTGCGAGTGCCGAAACTCATACATCCCAAGGCGATCCGGCTGACCTTGAGACCGGACTGGCCTAACCGCACATACTCCACGTCGAAGCCTTTCTCTCTGTCCTGCTTCGACGTTACGAGCGCGCAGCCGGATGAGGGAGACCCTGTCAGTGCACGTCTTGCTCAGGCGGCGAACTTCAGATCGGCGGCGGTGGCGCTGAGGACGATGGAGCTGCCTTCGACGCTGACCTCCTTGAGCGTGGCGCCGTACGGGAGCTTGGGGAGGGTGATCGCCCGGGACAGCTGATTCCGCACCGCGTTCCGGATGAACGACGGTACGGAATCGGACAGCTGGCCGACGGCGAGGACGATGCGGCCCTTCTCGACCTGTGGGCGCAGCGTCGCCTCGGCTGTGACACCGCGGATCGACAGCCTGGCCTGCAGCTTGCCGTCGACGGCGTCCAGGGTCAGCCCCTGCAGACCGGTACTGCGGACGGCGACCTTGGCCAGCTCGGCCGGTGACAGCTGCAGCCGTACGTCGGTGGTGTCGATGGTGACTGCCGCACCGGGCTGGCCTGTCAGCAGACCGCGTGGGACGTGGACGTTGTGCAGCTCGACCTTCAGGTCCTCGGCCGGGATCGAGTCGAACGTCGGCTGCTTCATCGTCAGCGTGACCTTCGAGAACTCCTCCCTGGCCAGCTGCGGCAGGAACCCGAACCCACCCACCCTGACGGACGTGTCGGCTGCGGTCACGTCGTACTGCGCCGCCTCCTTCTCGGCCATCGACGCCAACTGATTCTCCGCGACCCACGCGGCGGCCCGATCGACGGCAACCGCCAGCACCGCCAGCACCACCACCGTGACAACCAGCCGCCGCAACCAGCGACGCGGTCTCCTCGAACTCATTCCTGCCCTTCCGTCGGTCGGCACAGCCTAGCGGTCGATCATTTCCCCGAGGGCGTCGTCGGTGGGAGTGGGCTTGATGCCGAAGGCAACGGTTGCGGCGGTGGAGTCGACGACGAAAGGACGCTGCCACTGGTACTGCGTCTCGATCATTTCGCGGGCGCCGGGGTTGAACAGGCCGGCGAGTCGGAGCGCGATCGCGGGCATCTTGGCGACCCGGGCCTGTGGTGCTCCCGCCAGTTCGGCGGCGCGGGTGGCGAGGGCCCGGACCGTGACCGGCTCCGGGGTCGGCACGTGCCATGGTCGACCCCAGGCGCTCTCGTCGGCGGCTACCGCGATCAGGGTCTTCGCGACATCGCCGACGTACGTCCAACTGTGTCGCGCATCCAGGTCGGCGGGCACCGTCCCGCGCCCGCCTTTGATCACTTTCGGCAGCACCATCAGGCTGAACGCCGACACAGCGCCCGCGCCGAGGTAGTCCGACCCACGCACCTCCGCGGTCCGGATCCGCCCCGCCTCGTGCGCGGCCAGCGCATCGGTCCACAGCTTGACCCGCACCCGCCCCTTGACCGAGTTGGGCAGCAGCGGCGTCTCCTCGGTCATCACGCCGTCGACAGCGCCGTACCCATAGAGATTGCCGGTGGTCACCAGTACGGCGCCTGACGCCTCGGCCGCCTTGATCAGCGCCGCACCCAACGGAGGCCAGTCCGTCGTCCACCGGTGGTACGCCGGCCCGGCACACGAGTAGATCGCTGTCGCCCCCTCGGCGTACCGCGAGAGCGCCTCCGCATCACTCGCATCCGCCGCCACCCGCTCGACCCCTTCGGGGCCGCCGCCAGAGCGAGTGATCACGCGAACCTGCTCACCTTGATCGGCGAGCAACCGTGCAGTAGAAGAACCAACCGGACCAGCACCCACGATGACATGCATGCGCCTACAGTACGGTCAGCCATCGACCTTGAACGGATCGTGCTCGGCCAGCAGCTTGTCCAGCCTGGCCTGATCGACCCGATTGGTCACCTCCGACATCTCCTGCCGATCCCGCACCACTTTGCACAGCACGACTGTCGACGTCACGACGTACAACAGTCCCAACGCCAGAAATGCCCGCACCCACCCCGCGGCCGGTATGTAGACCACCGCAATCGCCATCGCCGTCACCGAAACCCCGAACGACGCAATGGCCTGAGCGTAGAACGCCCCTGTCTGCGAAGGCTGAACCCTTTTCGTCATACCCGAGATCCTGAGCCATCCGGGAAACCCGCACCTGAGCAGAAACACTCAACCCCGCAGCTGGTGCCGCCTCAGGAATTCGCCGGAGTCCGGGGGAAATGCGGGCCACGCGTCGGGGGCTTGAACAACAACCGGGGACCTGGCACAAGCAATAACCTGTCTCAGGCCCCGGCGCCCTGGGTCAGCCCCCGGCAGATGGCGCGAAGCTCGTTGGGTCAGGCGTGTCCGGTGGCGATCACGACGGCGATGACAGCGGCGGCGAACCAGTCGACGGCGAGGCAGAACGGGGGCCACCAGCGGGTGTTGGCCACGTAATGAGTGCGGTGTTGCCAGAGGTCCTTGAACCCGTGGCCGATCAGTCCGACGACGAGTAGCCACGCCGAACCCGTAACGCCTGCAGCCGCGAGTACGACGAATGCGCCGGCGACGGTGCACTCGACGGCGATGACGGTCGGTCGTCCGTCGGCGACTGCGAAGCCGATGTAGACCGCTGCGATCAGCGCTATGGAGAGGGCATAGACGGTCGCTGCGTCGAGCCACCAGAAGGCTAGTGGCGATGCCGCCTGGAGCGCGCCCCAGACGAGTCCCCACGCGAGCGGGGCGCGTTCGTTGGCGAACAGTCTCGGCATCAGCGGGGTGGTGACTGCGAGGTGTGGAACCTGCGATCGGATCGGGTTGCGATCTGGTCGGCGAGGTAGGACGCGTCGGAGCCGACCCAGCCGAGGAGGGCGGAGGTTCTGGTGTGCTGCCACGTCAGGCCGAGCATGTACAGACCGGGCGACGGGGTGACGCCGCGCTGGTGCAGGATGCGTCCCTGTTCGTCCGTGACGCCGGGTACGTCGATCCAGGTGTGATCCGCCGTGAATCCGGTCGCCCACACGACAGCGTCGTACTCGGACGCAGAGCCGTCAGCGAACGTCACGGTCCGACCGGCCGCCATCGTCACGCGGGGGCGGATCCGTGATGCCGTGTCGCTTGGCGAGCTGTCGCGGGCCGTCGCCGATCACCTGGTCACGCCCGGACAGGCGCTGTCCTAGCCGGGAGGCGACCGTGACCCGGTCCAGTCCGATGCCGCTGGCCCACCACCACACGTCCCGGCCGAAGGGCCGCTGGGGGATCGTGGGGAGTCGTTGGCCGGCGGCCAGTTCCACGGTATGGGTGGCGCTGAGCTCGAGGGCGATCTGGCAGCCCGAGTTCGCGGCCCCTACGACCAGGACCCTGCCCGCCGGGACGTCGTGCGGTCGCCGGTATTCCACGCTGTGGAGCTGGGGCAGCTCTGCGGCGAGGTCGTTCGCGATCGGTGGGATCAACGGGGTATGGAAGGGGCCGGTGGCAACCACCACCTGCCGTGCCTGAACCGTGTCTGGCCCCGTCGTCACGACGTACCCGTCGTCTCTCCTGGTCAGGGAATCGACGGTTGTGTTCAGCTGCACCGGTAACTGGAACCGCGTCGCATAGGCCTGCAGGAAGTCCGCGACTTCGTCCTTGCCGGGATAGGTGTCCTTCGCAGCCGGGAAGGGCAATCCGGGCAGGTTGTCGAACTGGGCCGGGGTAAACAGTTGCAGGGAATCCCATCGCGAACGCCAGGCGTGGCCGATCTCCGGGCTCGCGTCCACGATCAGTGAGCGCAGCCCGCGCTCGGCCAGGTGATAGCCCATCACCAGACCGGCCTGGCCACCGCCGATCACCAGCACATCGAGAATCTCCGTCATGATGTCACCGCCTCGAGACGTTGAAGCTGAACATCATGCCGCTCTCGGTGTGTTCGGCGATGTGGCAATGCGCCATCCACAGCCCGGGGTTGGAGACGTCCAGCAGGATGTCCACCGTTTCGCCGGCCCGCACCAGAACGGTGTCCTTCCAGACGAGGTTGGCCTCCGGCTCGTCGTCCCGGCTCAGGATGAGGAAGCGGCCGGCGCCGTGAATGTGGAACGGGTGGTGCATCGGGTGGTCGGAGTCCATCTCGTTGACCAGCCGGATCTTGATCCGGTCGCCAACGGTGAAGGCCCAGGTGATGGCTCCGTTCTCGGCGCCGGTCTCCCGGTCGACGAGTTGCCAGATCATGTTGCTGGGATCCGATGCGCGGTTGATCTCCGGCATCAGGTCCTCCCACTCCAGGCCATCCCCGTGATCATGGCCGCCGTGCGCCGCACCGTCCTGCGGCATCGCGGTGGAGGGCACCAGTTTCATCCCGCACTGCGGGCACTTCGACGGCTCGGTGGCGGTGACCTCGGGGTGCATCGGGCAGACGTAGCTGGACGCCAGTACGTCGTCTTCGCCGTACAGAAGCGGCATGCGGGAGAAGAAGGCGAGGATCTTGTCGGGTGGCCGGTCGAGGTCGGTTCCGATCGCCTGGTGTACGGCGGTGAGGTCGGGGTCGGTGCGGAGCGTCTCGAACGATGCAGCAGCAACTCCGCTCGTACCTGCCGTGACTGTGAAGCCGCCGAGGTCGTACACGCGGTCAGGGGTGCGATTCTCCAGTCGCACCTCTCCGGGGGTGTCGAACAGCACGTCGAGGACCGCGCGTTCGGACGGGGCGAGCAGTACCGCATCGACGAACGTCTCACGCTCGTACCGCCCGCTGTCGCCGCCGACCAGTTTCGCCCGGGCGCCGCGGACGGCGACGTTGAAGATCCGGGTATTGGCTGTGTTGACGAGATACAGGCGCACGACCTCTCCCTGCGCCGCCTGGCCGGAGTACTGGGTCTCCCCGTTGATCAGCATGACGTTGCCGAACCGGCCCATTGCGGTGAAGGTCGGCCCGGACCGGTTGAAGGGCGCGATGTGTCCGTCTTCGACCAGCAGGTCGTCCAAGGTCAGGGTGAGCTGCCGGTCGACGACGGGCCAGTACGAGGTGTCCGAAGGCTCGACGACGATCGCGCCGTACAGGCCCATCTCTTGGGCGAAGTCCTCCCGCATGTGCGGGTGGTACCAGTACAAGCCGGCGTCGGGGAACTGCAACTTGTACGTGAATGAGCCACCGATCTGGATCGGCTTCTGAGTCTCGTGAGGGACCCCGTCGTACTGGTTCTCCAACCGCAGGCCGTGCCAGTGCACTGTCGTCTCTACATCACCCTCGTTCCGCACCTGTACCGTGATCTCCGACCCCTGATCCACGTGCAGCGTCGGGCCCGGGATCGACCCGTTGTAGGCGAGCATGCGCAGCTCGGCGCCCTCGATGCGTTTGCACACCGCACTGATGCCTAGCTCGAGCAGGTCGCCGTCACGCAGCCGGACCAAGCCTGTGGGCGCCACACCAGTCAGTCCGGCTGTTTTCGTACTGAATACCTCTTGAGAGTCCATCTGCTTCTACTTTCACGATGGCGGCAGTGGTTGGTGGGTGCGTGCCGATGTCACCACGTCGCGGATTGCGCGGCTGGCTGCGTCGGCGTCGTCCTGGGCTTCCAACAGCGAGGCGTGGGTCGCGCCGGAAATGACGCGGTGGACGGTGTTGGTCGACAGCGTGGCGAGGTCGTCCTGCGCGGCAAACCACTTGGCGTCGTGACCGCTTCCGGCCGTGATCACGGCCAGCGGCTTGCCGCCGAGATCGGTGAGGGCATGAGCCTGCGCCATAGCGGTAGGGGACTGGATGAACTCATCGACGGCGCTATCGACCTGACGGGCGGTCGCGCACATGGCCCGCTCCTCGTCCCGAGCTTGTCGCGGCAAGCTGCCGTAACTGGAGAAGCACACCGGCCGCGAGCCGCCAGCGCGGGCGAGCGTCGGCAGCACCGCACCGGCCCGACTGAGGATGCTGTACGACTTGGCGTTGTCGGAGGACGACTTCGGTGCGGTCGAGTCCAAGAGCACCAGGCCGGCGACGTCCTCCGGGAAGCGATCGGCGAAGGCGAGCACGTACAGTCCGCCGAAGGAGTGGCCGGCCAGCACATACGGTCCCGGGACCTGCGCGTTGTCCAGCAGGGTGTGCAGATCGGTGGCTATCTGTACGCCGTCCTGCGGTCCGGGACCGGATTCGCTCCAGCCTCGCCCAGCCCGGTCGTACACACACACTCGGGTGTCCGGGGCGACAGCCGGCTCGATCCAGGCGAAGATCGACGAGATTTCGCCGAGGCCGGGTTCCAACACCACGGTGGGGCTGCCCGAGCCGGTGCACCGCAGGTGCAGACCGTGCCCACCGACATCGACCAACTCGCCGACCATCGGGTTAGCCTGCGCGTCAACTGTCGCCCGCACGGTCTGGTAGCCGCCGCCGACCGAGGCCAGGATCAGTGCGGCGAACACTGGGTACAGCACCAATTGGCGGCTGCGGCTGCGCAATTGCCGGCGAGCTCGAGTGATCATCCAGATCACGAGCGCAAGCAAGGCAGGCGGCCACACCCAGTCGAGAACGCCGGGGACCGTAGTCTCCGAGCTGACGAGCAGGACTCCGCCCGACGCCGCCATGAACGCGGCCGGCACGAACGCCCACTCCTGCGGTTGGTCGCTCCACCGCATCGTCAGCGCTGCCAGCAATGCCCATCCGACAGCGAAGCCCAGCAGCACGACACCGGTGATCACGTTCTCTCGCAGGGTCACGAACGGAGCCGCCACCAATCCCGCAGCCACCGCAAGCCCGGCGAACATCGCGCCGGCAACGATCGGTCCGACCCTGCGTCGTCCAGCCGGCTCCGCGGAAACATCCGGCGGCGGGCGAGCATCGCGCTCGGGGACCACGGGATCGTGAATTCCAGATGCAGTCATGCTCGATGACCTCTCGCAACGGAGCCGGCTTCAATGGTTCGCCGGGGCGACGCCGAGCGGGGTCAAGGCACAGGAAATCCTCGGTGCCACCAACCTACGCCGCCAGGCCGACAACAAACAGGGCGCGTCGTGGTGGCCCGGGACAGGTCGTGGTGGGCCAAGACAAGCAATTCCTTGTCCCAGCCCACCGCTTCCGGTCCCGGCCCACGGGTTCTTGTCCCAGCCCACCGGTTCTGGTCCCAGCCCACCGTTTCCGGTTCCAGCCCACCGTTTCCGGATCCAGCCCACCCGTTCTGGTCCCAGCTCACCGGCTCCGGTCCCCGGCCGGCGCTGCGTTTCGGTGCGGACCTGTCCAGAGCGACCCATGTCATGGGTTGACCTACGAGATGGTGGGTTGGCACCCCGGAATCCGATATGGCAACCCACCATCTGATGGGTCAGCCCACCAGATGCGCGAGCGGGCCGCCGATCGCTGATCGCCGGGGCCTCTACGGCGGCATCGGAGCGGCCGCTGACCGGTTGCGGAAATCACCTAGGGACATCAGGGTCGGGATGGACCGGATGTCGAACAGGCCGCCACCCGTGACGACGTCCGCCCTCGATAGGGCGCGCGCTCGACCAGACCACCCACTGCGTTCAGCGGGGTGGTTGGGTTAGGACTCTTCGTAGTGGGAGGGCGGGAACGGGTGGCGATCGGTCAACGGGTAGAGCTCGCTCTCCTCCGTCTGGCGCTTGATCTCCGCCTCTTCCTCCCGATACTGCTCGGTGTCGGTCGGATCGTCCGGCGCGGGCACGTCGGTGGCCGCCGGGACGTCGTCGGGGTCGTAATCGTCGACACCGGCTTCGACTCGCTCCTGCTCGGTGCGGCGGGCGAGATCGTCGTCGTCCGGGTGCAGTGGCATGCCGCCGTGCTCGCGGCGGTCGTGGTGAAGCTCCTCCGACGTTTCGAAGGGTTCTTCAGTCATCGTTACCTCCACTGATCCGAAGTCGCTGGTGGTCTGATTCCGAGCGTACTCGCGGCAGGACCAGGCCCCGACCCGCCCCGGGCTGAGCTGCGGAGGGCGGGTCGAGCCGGCAGGCGGATCCTTTCTCAGACGTTGTCGGCGAAGACCCGTGCCCAGTCGTTGCGGATGCTGACCACCGTCCAGTCCTGGGCGCGGGCCTGCTCGAGCGAGGTCTCGGCGCCTGAGGTGTAGCTGAACTCGCGTTCCTCGTCGTCGTGGAGGATCAGCAGCCGTAGTCCGGGACGCGTGGGAAGTCCGGCGTGCCGGAGCATCGGGATGTCGCCGTTCGAGTTGCCGCCGGCCACGACGGGCCGTCGGCCGATCCGGCTCCAGATGCGGACAGGTTTCAGGGGGCCGTCGTCGAAGGCGTCCATCTCCGCCTGGTAGACGACCGCTCCTCCGGTGTCGTCATCCTGGTACCGGAGTCCGGCCGAGCTGCCGATGATCGCGCTCGGCCGGAATGCCGTAGATCTCCTCGGTGACCGGTCGCATGAAGTCGCGGTCGCCGCCGGACGCGATGTACGTCGTGAAGCCGTTGGCCTCCAGGTAGCGCAACAGCTCGACCATCGGGAGGTAGGCGCAGTCCCGGAGCCGCCGGCCGAGTGTCGGGTGCTGGGTTGTCCGGAGGAATTGCTCGGCCAGCTCCGCGTAGGTGTCGACACTCATCCCTGCGAAGGCCTGAACGATGCCGCCCAGGAGCACCTTCACGTCGCTGTCGTCACCGTGGTAGTGCTTGGTGATCACTTCCCCGAGCCAGGCGTAGTCCTTCTCCGAGGCCGCCTGCCACGGCTGACGTGTGCGAAGGGCAGGATCCTGTTCGGCCATCGCGGCGAGCCGCTGCAGGATGAAGCCGAGTTCGACCGGCATCGGCTTCTCGCACCACAGCGTGCCGTCGTTGTCGAACACGGCGATCCGCTCCGACGGCGGAACGTACTGCGCCCCGCCCTCCTGGACGGCCCGGTCGACGTAGTCCACGATCGCCTGTCGTGTCGGGGTGTCCTTCCAGGACGACAGCAGGGCGTCCGACCGCACAGTTCCTACTTGATCCGTTGTCACAGCTGGGTCTCCTACTCGCGCATCAGCATCAGGGCGGCCTCGCGCTCGAGGTCCAGGTACGGCTCGCCGCTGACGTCGACCGCGACCCGGTTGATCGTGCCGCCGGTGAAGTGGTGCGGCGACGCGCCCGGGTAGTCGTCGGTGATCGGCTCTCCGCTCTGCCTGCCGACGTACAGGCCTGAACCTGCGATGGCGAAGGCTCCGAGCTGGGTCTTGATCTGTCCCTCACCGACCTTCTCGTCTGCGTAGTAGAGCGAGAGCGTTCCGGTCGCGGCGTCGGGGTCCATCCCCTGTTTCTCGAAGGAGGCCGACAGGAGCAGGTTCTTGCCCGTCGGAATGTCCTTCGTCGCGACGATCTGCTGCTCGATCGCGCCGACGAAGCTGTTCACGTAGTGCAGCCGGTTGTTCTTCACGTACAGCGCATGGCCACCGAACCTGGCGCCCATCGCGAACAGCACACCTTCGGCTCCCGGTGCCGGGATGTCGACCAGCGCGCCGATCGAGAAGGAGCGGTTACGGGTGTTGACCGCCTGCCATTCCGAGACCGCGGCAGTGTCCGGATAGTAGACGTACCGGTTCTTCGGGGCGCTCAGCTGCGGGCGGGGCGTGCCGAGGATCTCCAGTGGAGAGCGATCGTCGAGCGGGAACGCCTCGTTCGCGCCGGCCTCTGCGAACCAGAGGTTCACCAGCTCGCGCAGCTTGTCGGGCTGCTCCGCCGCGAGGTTGTGGAGCTCGGACCGGTCGACATCGACGTGGTACAGCTCCCACTCGTCGGCGTTGAAGTGAGCCCAGCCGGAAACGGTCGGGTGGGTGGTGACCGCCTTCCAGCCCTCGTGCCAGATCGAGCGGGACCCCAGCATCGAGTAGAACTGTGTCTTTCGCGCGGACTCGGCGGTCTTGTCGTCGATGCTGCCGCGCATGCTCACGCCGTCGAAGGCACTTTGAGTGTGTCCCTTGATGGTCTCCGGGGCTTCGACGCCGAGTACGTCGAGGATCGTCGGGACGATGTCGATCGCGTGGTGGTACTGGTGGCGGAGCTCGCCGCGCGCCCGCGCACCCATCGGCCACGAGATGATGCAGGGGTCTGCCGTGCCGCCGTTGAACTCGTAGCGCTTCCACATCTTGAACGGCGTGTTGAACGCCATCGCCCAGCCGTTCGGGTAGTGGTTGTACGTCCTCGTGCCACCCAGGTCGTCGAGCTTCGCCAGGTTCTCGGCCAGGTCGTCGGCGATGCCGTTGGCGAACTTCATCTCGTTGACCGAGCCGTTCGGGCCGCCTTCACCGCTCGCACCGTTGTCGGACACGACGACGACCACGGTGTTCTCCAACTGGTCGGTCTGCTCCAGGTAGCCGAGCAACCGGCCGATGTGGTGGTCGGCGTGCGCGAGGAAGCCGGCGTACACCTCGGCCATCCGGGCGAAGAGACGCCGCTCGTCAGCGTTCAGTGTGTCCCATGGGCGGGTGTAGTCCAGCGTCGGGAACGGCAGGCCGTCCGGGCCGCTGCGCGTCTCGGGTGTGCCGATCGGATTCAGCGGAGGCAGCTCGGTGTCGGCCGGCACCAGACCCAACTCCTTCTGCCGGGCCAGCGTCTCTTCCCGCATCGCCTCGTACCCCTGGTCGAACTTGCCGGCGAACTTGTCGATCCATTCCTTCGGCGCTTGGTGGGGTGCGTGGGCGGCGCCAGGTGCGTAGTACAGGAGGAACGGCTTGTCCGGAGCGATCGCCTTGGCGTCCTTGATGAACTCGATCGCCTTGTCGGTGAGGTCGTCGGTCAGGTGGTAGCCCTGCTCGGGCGAGCGCGGCTGATCGACCGGGTGGTTGTCGTAGACCAGGTCGGGATACCACTGGTTCGTCTCGGCCCCGAGGAAGCCGTACCACCGTTCGAAGCCCCGGCCGCTCGGCCAGTTGCGACGAGTCGCCGCGAGGTTCATCTCGTCGGTGGGGCACAGGTGCCACTTGCCCACCATGTACGTGTTCCAGCCGCGCTCTCCGAGGATCTCCGACAGCATCCCGTTCTCCGGTGGGATCGTGCCGCTCGCGTTCGGGAACCCGATCGCGGCCTCGGTGATGCACGCCATGCTGTTGCGCGTGTGGTTACGACCGGTGAGCAGACACGACCGGGTCGGCGAGCACAGCGCCGTCGTGTGCCATTGGGTGAAGCGCACCCCACGAGAAGCGATCGCGTCGATGTTGGGGGTCTGGATCGGACCGCCGTAGCAGCTCATGGCCGAGAATCCGACGTCATCCAGGACGATGTAGACGACGTTCGGTGCGCCGTCCGGTGCCTTCGGCGGCTCGAACGGCGTCCAATCCGGTACGGAGTCGCGGATGTCGACATTGATCGTCCCTCGGAACTGCTCAGGCATAACGTCTCCTCCTCGCTCGTTGCCGCTCGGCTCGCACCGGCATGGCCGCCGGCCGCCGACAGCAAACGACTTCAGCCCAGCCTCGGTCGAGACCTATCCCGAGTCGTCACCCGCAACGGATGAACCGGTGTCGCGCTGCTGGGTGGGGTCGGCTGGAGTCGCCACAGGTGTCGTATCCGGGTCAGCCCGGTAGGCGCGGAAGGCGTCCCCGACGGTCGCGAAGACGTTGTCCTCACCGATCGCGTCCACCGTCCCGTACGCCCGGAGTGTCCCCAGCAACTGGGTATCCGGGCGGACCAGCACGAAGCGGGCGTGGTGAGCGTGGCTGTATTTGACAAGGTTGGCAAGGGTCACCCCGGCCGAGTAGTCGATGTCATCGATCGCGCCGCAGTCCAGCGCCACCCAGCGGACCGGATCGGGAGCGCCGGAGACCACCGCTTCAAGTTGGTCGGCGAAGCGGTTGGCGTTGGCGTAGAACAGTTCCGCGTCGTAGCGGAAGACCACGAGCCCAGGCAGGCTCTGCGTGCCTGGCTTTGCCGGCAGATAGGTCGGTTTGCCGTCCTGGTCCTGACCGATGATGTAGTTGCCCGGTTTGTACTGCCGCCGGACGAGGTCGGCCAGCGAGAGCGCGATGGCGATGAGGATTCCCTGCTCGACACCGACGGCGAAGACGGTGACCATGGTGATCAGAGCCACCACGAACTCGTCCCTGCGTCGCCTCCACAGCCGACGCAGGCCGGGCAGGTCGATCAGGCTGACGCCGATCAGGAAGACGATCCCGGCGAGCACCGCCATCGGCATGTCCGCCAGCATCCCGGTCAGGAACAGCGTGAACAGCAGCACGACGGCCGCCATCGTCAGGTTGGCGAGCTGGGTGCGTCCTTTCTGCTCGTCGAGGATCTGCGTCTTGGTCGGGCTGCCGTTGACCACGAAGGTGCCGCTCAGGCCGGCAGCGAGGTTGGCGCCGCTCAGGCCCACGATGTCCCGGTTGATGTCGACGGCGTCTCCGTGCTTGAACGCGAAGCTGCGGGACGTGGCGGCGCTCTGGGCGATGATGAGCACGAAGCAGGACAGGGCGGTCGGCAGCACTTTGTGCACGTCCGACCAGGCGATGCCCGACGGCAGGCCGATCGGTGGGAAGCCGCCCTGAACGGCGCCTACGACGGCCACGCCGTGCGCCTGCGCGTCGATCAGGGCGGAGACGGTGGTCAGCAGCACGACGGCGACGATGGGGCCTGGGACAACCGGGATGAAACGCTTGAAGATCCGGATGATCGCGATCGTGCTCAGTCCGAAGGCGAGCGCACCGAGCTGGATCGAGGACAGCGAGGTGATCCAGTGCCACTGCTGTTCGAACCAGCCGCCTTTGCCCTTCGGGATGCCGAGCAAGTCCGGAATCTGCCCTGACAGCACCTGGATGCCGACGCCGGTGAGGAACCCGATCAGCACGGATGCGCTCAGGAAGTCTCCGATGAAGCCCAGCCGCACCAGCCGCGCCGCGATCAGCAGACCGCCGCAGACCAGCGCCGTGAGGCTGGCGAAGGCAAGCCAGCCCGGCGATCCGGGCGTGACTCCGGCGATGCCGAGACCGGTGAGACCCGCGGCGAGTACTGCGGCGGTGGCCGAGTCCGCACCAACGACGAGCAATCGCGAGGAGCCCAGGAGGGCGAAGAGCACGGTCGGGAAGATGATGGTGTAGAGCCCGGTCACGATCGGCGTACCGGCGATGGACGTGTAGCCCATCACCTCGGGGATCGCCACGGCCGACAGCGTCACACCCGCGATGACGTCGCGAGCCAGCCAGGCCCGGCGGTACCCACGCAGCGGCGCGGGGACCAGGTTCATGCCATCCTCCCAAGCTCGGACGCCCGCCGGCGCGGCGGAAGGCGTGCAGGATCAGCGCACCGACCGGGGAGTGGTCCTGCGGTGGTCAGATGTCCCGGATGGCCTCGATCCGGTTCGAGGCGATGGCTTTGGCGAACTCTGCGAAGTCCTGGTCGTTCTGGGCTGCGTAGCGTTCGGAGAAGTCGGTGATCGACTTGTCGAAGGCGTCGTCTTCGCCGAGGTAGGCAGCGATGGAAACCGGGTCGCCTGATCGTGCGTGTGCACGCGCCAGGGTCCATCCGCACGTGCGGGCGTAGAAGGCCAGTTCCGCGGGCGCCATCAGCTCCACGAGCGCTGAGCCCTTCATGTCGCGCAGTTGGCGCCAGTAGAAGTAGCGGTCGGCCTGAACCCCTTTGGACCAGCCCAGGAAGATGTCGCTGCTGGCCTGCATCAATCGCTGACCCTGGACCACCCGCTCGCCCGGTTGCCTGAACCTGCTCTTGGGCAACGGGTTTTCGAGCACCGATCTGGTGGCCTCCTTGACCTGGAGGAACAGCGGATCGCCGCGGTCGCGACCCTGGAGCAGGACGATGAACGCCCGGGTTCCGACGCTGCCGACGCCGACGACCTTCCGTGCCCAGTCAACGACCTCGAAGCGCTCCAAGAGCTGTCGAAGCTCGGGCCGGAGGGTGGAACGGTAGTCCCGGAACAGGTCGAAGACGACCTTCTCGAGCTCCCCGGGCTCGGTCCCGTACGCCGTGTGGAGCTCGCGCGCGGGAACGATCACCGGCGGGACACTGGCGATGCGGTAGCGGCCGTCGACCTCTTCGCTGAGCTTCCCGAGGGCCTGCTCGCTGGTGCGGGAGTGCGTCTTGGCCGCATTCTTCTCGAAGCGCTTCTGGGCCTCCTTCACCTGCTTCGGTGTCATCCCGCTCATACCGTCCGGGCCGATGCTCTTGCTCTTGCCCTTGCCCTTCTTGGATCCCTTGTCCTTGCCCTTGCCGTTGGCTCCGGCCAGGAAGGCCTGGATGGACTGCTTGATCTGCTCCTCGGCGGTGTGGGCGTACCAGACGTCGAGGGTTCTCATCGCGGCGAACTCGGCCATCGTCTCCCGGTAGGAGGTGACACAGGCCTTCGTGATCGCACGAGCGTCCGACTCCGAGTAGCCGTTGTTCTGGGCCGCCACCATGAAACTCGCGGCCAGGCGTTTGACGTCGTACTCGAACGGGCCCGGAAGAGTCTCGTCGAAGTCGTTGATGTCGAACACGAGGTGTCGCTCCGGCGAGGCGAAGGCCCCGAAGTTCGACAGGTGGGCGTCCCCGCACAGTTGGACCTGGAGACCGGCCGTGGGCGTCTCGGCAAGGTCCGCGGCCATGATCTTGGCGGCACCGCGGTAGAACGTGAACGGCGAGGCCATCATCCGGCCGTGCCGGACCGGAACCAGGTCTGCGTCCCGCCGGAGGTTCTGCTCCTCGATGAGCGCGACCGGGTCCGGCCGGTCCGCGGCAGGCTGCCACCCCGCGTGGCTGTCCGGCATCGCTCGCGTGCGCGCCTCCACACCGCGTGCAATGCGCTCGTCCAGCGTCAGATGTTTGACAACTGTCGTCGGCATGATTGGGCCGCCTTTCTCTCCGTCGCAGGCACGGCTCGTCGGACGAGCCGGACTCCCCACCCTGCGATCCGCGCGTATCCCGCCGACGATTCAGCACAACTCGGCTCCGCGCATCACCCCTGAGGGAGGATCAGGCTTCACCGTCCTGGGATGACGCGAGCGTCGGGGTCGCTGTCCGCGCCGGTTCGTCCACCAGGGGTGAGGCCGGGCCGCTGCCCCGAGGCCCATGATCAGCGACGAGGCGCGGACCACGATTCGGGGACGATGGGGGCAGGCATGGGCGGCGTCATCGGCGACATCCTTCCCCTCGCGCTGGGGGTGGCGATCAGCCCGATGCCTGTCATCGCGGCGATTCTCATGCTCCTGTCGCCGAAGGCGAGGACAACCGGCGTCGGGTTCATGGTCGGCTGGATCGCCGGCATCGTCATCGCGGTCACCGCGTTCACCTTGCTGTCGTCTCTGCTGCCGGCGGAGGATTCGGACGCCTCGAAGCCGATCCAGGGCACGATCAAGCTGGTCCTCGGCGTCCTCCTGCTCCTCTTGGCCGTCAAGCAGTGGCGCGGTCGGCCCAGCGGCGACGTGGCGCCGCAGCTGCCGAAATGGATGTCGGCCATCGACACGCTGACGCCGGTCAAAGGGCTCGGCCTCGGAGTGCTGCTCTCGGCTCTGAACCCGAAGAACCTCATCCTGGCTGCCGGGGCGGGTGTCGTCATCGGGTCCGGCGGGCTCAGCACCGGTCAGACCGTTGTCGTCATCGTCATCTTCACGGCGATCGCCTCCTGCACCGTCGCAGTACCCGTCATTGCCTACCTTGTCGCCGCCGATCGAATGGCACAGCCGCTCGAGTCTCTGCGCACTTGGCTTGTCCGCGAGAACGCGACCGTGATGGCGGTGCTGCTGCTCGTCATCGGCGTGGTCATGATCGGCAAGGGGATCGGCAACTTCTAGGGCGTACCGCGGCTGGGCCATCTCATCCGGTGAGGGGGATGAACCTCACGCTGTGGCGCTTGTACTTTGCGGTGGGCTCGCGGGTAGCCGCGGCGGTGGCTGACTCGGAGGAACCCCATGACTCATGACCGGCATGCACGCACGATGTTGCCCATTCCGGACCGTCCGTCGCCAGGTTTGACGACGTACGACGCGAAGGACCCGGACACGCGGTTCCCTCCGATCGAACCGCTGCTGCCGCCTGAAGGCGCCCCGAACGTTGTGGTCGTGCTGCTGGACGACGTCGGGTTCGGCGCGTCGAGCACGTTCGGAGGCCCGTGCCGCACGCCGACGGCGGACCGGCTGGCGTCAGGCGGGCTGCGCTACAACCGGTTCCACACCACGGCGCTGTGCGCGCCCACCCGAGCCGCATTGCTGTCTGGGCGGAACCATCACTCGGTCGGGATGGGCAGCGTCACCGAGACCGCGACCTCGGCCCCCGGGAACAGTTCGATGCGCCCCAACACCAAGGCACCGTTGGCGATGACGCTGAAGCTGAACGGCTACTCGACGGCGCAGTTCGGCAAGTGTCACGAGGTACCGGTCTGGCAGTCGTCTCCGATGGGCCCGTTCGACGCGTGGCCGTCGGCGGGTGGCGGGTTCGAGACGTTCTACGGCTTCATCGGTGGCGAGACCAACCAGTGGGACCCGGCCTTGTACGACGGCACCACCCCGGTCGATCCTCCGGCGACGCCTGAGCAGGGTTACCACCTCACCGAGGATCTGGCCGACCGGGCCATGAACTGGGTCCGGCAGCAGAAGGCGCTGATGCCGGACAAGCCGTTCTTCGTCTACTTCGCCCCCGGCGCGACCCACGCCCCGCACCATGTCCCCCGGGAGTGGGCCGATCGGTACGCGGGTCAGTTCGATGAGGGTTGGGACGTGCAGCGCGAGCGCACCTTCGGCCGGCAGCAGGAGCTGGGTGTCATCCCGGCGGACGCCGACCTGACGTCGCGGCACGCCGAGATCCCCGCCTGGGACGAGATACCGGACGAGCTCAAGCCGGTGCTGGCCCGGCAGATGGAGGTGTACGCCGGGTTCCTCGAGCACGTGGACCACCATGTCGGCCGGCTCATCGACGCGATCGAGGATCTCGGGGTCCTGGACAACACGATCGTCTACTACATCATCGGCGACAACGGCGCCTCGGCCGAAGGCACAGTCAACGGCGCCTTCAACGAAATGGCGAACTTCAACGGGATGGCCGCACTCGAGACGCCGGAGTTCCTGCACAGCAAGATGGCCGAGTTCGGCTCGCCCAACTCGTACAACCACTACTCGGTCGGTTGGGCCTGGGCGATGAACACGCCGTTCCAGTGGACCAAGCAGGTGGCCTCGCACTGGGGCGGCACCCGCAACGGCACGATCGTGCACTGGCCGAACGGCATCGGGGAGCGCGGTGGGCTGCGGACACAGTTCACCCACGTCATCGATGTTGCCCCCACGATCCTCGAGGCGGCCGGGCTCCCCGAGCCGACGATGGTCAACGGCGTACAGCAGTCGCCCATGGAGGGCACGAGCATGCTGGACACCTTCAACGATGCCGCGGCCCCCGAACGTCATGACCTGCAGTACTTCGAGATCTTCGCCAACCGCGGGATCTACCACCGAGGCTGGAGTGCGGTCACCAAGCACCGCACACCCTGGGCCACGGCCGGCGACAGCCTGCCGGCGTTCGACGACGACGTCTGGGAGCTCTACGACGGCACCACCGACTACAGCCAGGCGCATGACCTCGCGGCCAAAGAGCCCGAGATGCTCGCCAGGTTGCAGCGGCTCTGGCTGATCGAAGCCACGAAGTACAACGTGCTGCCCATGGACGACCGCACGGCCGAACGTTTCGAGCCGTCGATGGCCGGTCGACCGACCCTGATCCGCGGCAACTCCCAGCAGTTCTTCCCCGGGATGGGAAGGCTCTCGGAGAACAGCGTGGTCAGTATCAAGAACAAGTCGTTCTCGGTCACCGCCGACGTGGTCGTCCCCGAGGGGGGAGCAGACGGCGTCATCATCGCCCAGGGCGGCAGGTTCGGGGGATGGGCCGTGTATGCCAAGCAGGGCAAGGTCAAATTCGCCTACAACGTGCTGGGCCTGCGGGAGTTCGCGACCGAGGCAGACTCCCCGATCCCGGAGGGCAACCACCAGGTGCGGGTGGAATTCGCCTACGACGGCGGCGGCCTCGCCAAGGGAGGCGATGTCACCCTGTACTACGACGGCACAGCGGTCGGTACCGGCCGGGCCGAGGCAACCCAGCCGATGATCTTCTCAGCCGACGAGACCACCGACATCGGGTACGAGTCGGGCACCACCGTCACCCCCGACTACACCGCTGCCACCAGCCGGTTCACCGGCAAGATCAACTGGGTGCAGATCGACCTCGGCGACGACAACCACGACCACTACATCGACCCCGAGGAGCGCCTCCGGATCGCCATCGCCCGACAGTAGGCCGAGCGGACCGCTGATTTACGCCTCGGGTGACTTGCCGCGGCGGAATCTCGAACGGAACGACGAGTCGTACTCGAGTTGCACGAATCCCGAGGAGTGCACTCCCAAGCCGACGAATCCCATCGCCAGGAACACGATCCCCGCAACGAGGGAGATGTGCCAGAAGGCGGCCGTGATGGCGACGAACGCCGAGCCTTGTGCGACCGCCTTGGCCACGGTGACGAGCGGCGACTTGCTCGCCCGACGACGGAACGCCTCCTGCCGGTTCAACACCAGGAGTGCGGCAAGCAACGGTATCGAGACGGCGAACGCGATCACGCAGACCATCGCCGCCGGGTCGAGCGAGGTCGCGGTCAGGAACGGCTGCACCACGACCAGGCCGGCGGCGGCCAGTCCGCCGTAGATCAGGTTGGACTGACGGATCCATTCCTCCTGGGCCGCCGGGTCGGAGGCGGTGTCTTCGACTTCCTGCTGGATGCGTTCGGCTTCGGCTTCGGCCTCGATGCGATGCACCTGCTCAGCCAGGGAGTCCTTGTCCTCGTTCATGTGCATATCCTCGCGAAGCCCCGTCGGTCACCACGATCCGGCCTCCAGCGAGGCGCTGGCCGCCTGCGGTCACGGCCTTGAGTTCGGCCAGTGATTCCCGCATCAGTCGCGACATGTCCTGTTCGTCGTCCGCCGCGATCCAGCGCGCGAAGCCGACTTTGAAGACCGCGACCCCCGCCTCGGCGGCCAGGCTCGCGGCCGGCTCCGTCACGCCGTGCCGGCGCAGGGTTGCGGCGAGTGCGGCCGAGATCGAGGCGAGCTTGATCAGGTCGCGCTCCTGGAGTTCGGGGTTCGCCATGATCACCGCCTGTCGACTACGGACGAAGTCGCGGTGGTCGGCGAACAGCTCGGAGACCGCGTCAAGACCTGCCGCCAGCGCGTCGATCGGCGCCGCCGACTGCAGAGCGGCGGCGACCGCCCGCACGTACACCTCCTGAACATCGCCGGCGCCGGCGAACAGCACCTCGCGCTTGTCGGCGTAGTGCCGGAAGAAGGTCCGCTCCGTGAGCCCGGCGCGTTGGGCGATCTCCGCCACGGTGGTCTGCTCGTACCCGCGCTCGCTGTAGAGCTCCAGCGCTGCTGTCGCCAGGCGCCCGCGCGCGTTCGGCTCCCACCTACCCATGATCAGACCTCTACATCCAATGTAGTAGGGTCTACGACAGTAACTGACATCAACAGTTGAGGCTCCTGATGCGTATCTTCATGACCGGTGCGTCCGGCTTCATCGGCTCGGTCGTCGTCCGCGAGCTCATCGACGCGGGGCACAAGGTCGTCGGGCTCGCCCGCTCCGACGCGTCTGCCGCCGCGCTCACGACCGCCGGCGTGGAGGTCGTCCGCGGCACCCTCGACGACCATGAGGTCCTGCGGGACGCAGCCGCCGCCGCGGACGGGGTGATCCACCTCGCCTTCAAGGGCGACGTCGCGTTCACCGGCGATTACCGGGGCGCCGCCGAGGCCGATCGCCGCGCCGTCGACACCTTCGGCGACGCACTCGCCGGCACCGACCGCCCCTTCGTCCTCGCCTCCGGCGTGATCGGCCTCGTGCGTGGGCGCGTGGCGACCGAGCGGGACATGCCCACGATCGACGGCTCGCCTCTGTCGATCCGATCGGCCACCGCTGAGGCGGCGCTCACCTTCGCCTCGCGCGGCGTCCGCTCATCGGTGGTGCGGGTCTCGCCGACCGTTCACGGCGAGGGTGACTACGCCTGGGTGGCGACTCTCGTCGCCATCGCCCGCGCCAAGGGCGTCTCCGGCTACCTCGGCGACGGCGCCAATCACTGGCCGGCGGTCCACCGCCTCGATATCGCACGGCTGTTCCGCCTGGCCGTCGAGAAGGCGCCCGCCGGATCGGTGCTGCACGGCGTCGCGGAGGAGGGCGTCGCACTCCGCGCCATCGCCGAGGTGATCGGCCGCCACCTCGACGTACCGGTGGCCCCCGTGGCCCCCGAGGCCGTGGCGGAGCACTTCGGCTGGCTCAGCACCTTCATGGACCTCGACGCCGTGGTGTCGAACACCCTGACCCGCGAACTGCTGGACTGGCAGCCGACCTACCCCGGCCTCCTCGAAGACCTCGACGAGGGCCACTACTTCCGCACCTGATCGGCTCGAAGTCGCACGCAGTGCGTGAACGCCGGCCTCTACTTCACGTTGATCGTGCCTGTCATGTTCGGGTGGATGGAGCAGTGGTACGCCGTCGTGCCGGCAGTGGCGAAGGTGTGGGTGTAGGTCTGGCCGCTCCCCATCGGCGCTGAAGAGAACGAGTTGTCGTCAGCAGTGACGGTGTGTTGGGTCGAATCGTCGAACTTCCATGTCACTGTGGCGCCGACCGGGACCGTCAGGGACATGGGCGTGAACATGAAGTTGTTGATCTCCACCATCGACCCACCGGTGGGAGCCGCCGAACCGCTGGGCGCCGATGACGCCCCGGCCGCCGGCGGAGTCGAGCCACCACTGTCCGAGCCGGAGCTGCAACCGGTAGCCAGGGCGAGCAACGCCAGCAACGTGACGAGAACGAAGAGCGGGCGGCGGGGTCGTAGCCACGAGTCGCACGAGGTTTCTGATCGCTTCATGGGGTGCCTCATTCAGCGGAGACGCCGGACGGCCAAGGGCTTCGGTCACCGAAACCCACTGCGCATAGGCGCACGCAATGCTCGACACAGCTAAGAGCGACGCTACGCCGGACGTCCCCGGTTGAAAAGCTGCGGCGTGACGCGGAAATCAGCCCGACCGTGACGACTCGGAGAGCTTCGGCGCCTTGGAACTTGGATCCGGGAGCACGTAGGTGATGACGAAGGCCACCACTACTGCCACCACGACCTGCGGTGTCACCGATACACCGTCGGCACCGAGCAGCAGGGTGGCCAACAGCGTCGAGGTCAAGGGCAACCGCAGCATCGCGGCGCACATAGCTCCGATGCCCGTGGCGATCGCCGGCGCGAGACTCATGCCGGGCAGGCCGCTTGCGGCGATCCCCAGCACCGCGCCGATGAACATCGAGGGAAAGACCGGTCCGCCGCGGAAGGCGCTCAGCGAGAGTCCGTAGGCCAAGGCCTTGCAGACCCCGAGCAGGATCAGTATGCCGACCGAGTAGTCGGCGGCCTGATCGACCAATGTGGGCAAGGCATCCTGGCCGGAGAACAGCACCTGGGTGAAGCTCTTGTCGGAAATGAGCTGATATGTCATCGCGATGAGGCCGATGGCCAGGCCGAGAATGACCGTGACCAGCACCCGGTTCAGGTGTACGACCGGGCGCAGCGACAGCCCGATCCATCGGATCGACCAGCCGAGCAGCGCGCCGGCCGCTCCCATGGCCAGGGCCCACGCCATGGTCGCGATGGTCGGATGTGTCGCCGGCGGCACCGTCGTGAGGGCCAGCGAGAAGCTCCCGAGTCCTGTCCAGTTGTCCAGCCCGACGAAGACCAGTGCGCCGATGCCCGAGGCAAGCAGGCCCGGCAGCGCCACCAGACTCAGCGTCGCACCGCCGATGCCGGCGATTTCCATGATCAGGAATGCGCCGAGGAGCGGGGAGCCGAGCAGCGTGCTGATGGCGGCGAAGCTGCCGGCTGAGGCCAGGATCGTCAAGGCCATCGGTGGTGCGTCTTTCTTCACGAGGTGAACGGTCAGAGCGGCGAGGCCACCACCGATGGCGATCAGGGGTGCCTCGGGTCCGAGGACAGCGCCCAGACTGAGCGTGGCGAGTGCGGCGAGGATGATGCCGGGGAGCTCCCGGTCCACCGGGGGACCGCCGGTCTTGAACCCGAAGGCGGGTGAATGACCCCCGTTGCCGGGCAGATACCGGATGGTCAACCCGGTGAGCAAGCCGCACAGCGCCAGCCAAGGCACCGGCCACCAGGCGGGGACGCTCCCGGTGAAGACGTCCTGCGGCAGATCGTCGAACAGGTATTGCTGGAGCTTGCTGGTCAGGGCCAGGAAACCGTAGGCCACAGCCGAGATCGGGATACCCAGGATCGCGGCGAGCAGCAGCGCCGACAGGTACGGCTTCGAGCGGATGACTGCGACCGGATCCATCGCCGGTGGTCCGGCCGGCGGCGAAGCGGCAACCCGACCTCCCGCGGGGGACACGCCCGAGCGGCCCTGTGAGTCGGTCATCAGTCTCGCCTCCCTAACCAGATCCACCCCAGACGCTCTGGGGAGAAGCCGGAGGCAACGATCGCCTCGCGCCCAGGCAACGCGGTCGAGCAGCTCGTCGCCGACGTCCAGCACCGGTGCGGCCACATCGGCCGACGGCGCACAGCCACTGTCGATTGTGTGCGCAACGAGCGGCGGCAACCTCCTCCCGCTTGGATGAATCCGGCAGGGCCGGTAAGCGACCGCTAACCGATCGTGACGCCACCGACCTGCGCCCCGGCCGTCGTACTCCGACCGGGGGGTGACCCTGCGAGGATCGCCATCCTTCTTCTTGAGGACAGGCAGGACGGGCTGGGGGATCGGGTCAGCTCGCGAGGAACGGCATCAGCTCGGCAAGGAACTGGGCGGGGTGCTCGAGGTGGGGGATGTGGCCGCAGCCGGGGATGACTACCCGCCTGGCGCGGGGAATGTCTTGCGCGGCTGCGGCGGACAGACCGACGAAGTCTCCGAGTCGGGCGGCGTCGGCCGGCTTGGCGTATTGGCCGAGTGGGACGACGTGGTCGTCGGCTCCCACGACCAGCAGGGTCGGCGGCGCGAGCTGCTGGTATTCGTAGCGGACCGGTTGCTGGTAGATCATCTGGAAGGTGAGTGCCGCGGCCCGGGCCCATCGCGGGTAGTCCGGGCCCAGGGTCACCCGTACCAGGACGTCGGCCAGCGGCTCCCAGATCTTGGGGTCGGGGTTGACGAAGTACCCCTCGACGTAGCCGCGGATCGTGGCCGGCGCGGTCCAGTGCAGCTCGTGCTTGTACAGCGTTTCCTCGGATTGCGGCGGGATGCCGGTTCGGTAGTCGGCCAGGCCGAGTGGATCCTCGAGGACCAGGTGCGTGACGCGATCCGGATACATCAGCGTGAACCGCACCGCGGTCATGCCGCCGGTCGAGTGGCCCAGTACGGCGACCTTCCCGACGCCGAGGTGGTCCAGCAGGGCCGCGGTGTTGGCGGCCAGCAGCTGGAAGCTGTAGTGGATATCGGGCTTGGGTGACTTGCCCCAGCCGATCTGGTCGGGAGCGATCACCCGGTACCCGGCGTCGGTCAGCTCCTCGATGACATTGCGGAAGTAGTACCCGCCGAAGGCCTTGCCGTGCATCAGTACGACGGTCTGCCCGTTCGGCTCTGTGCTCGGTGGAATGTCCATGTATGCCATCGCGAGGTGCTGCAGGTCGTTGCAGAGCGGCAGGAACCTGACCGGGTAGGGATATTCATAGTCCTCGAAGCAGATGCCCAGAGCCGGCAGCGGCGTCGACGCGGTGTCGCTCATGTCGGCGTACCTCCAGTGGGTGATGTCGTGGTGTCACCTGTGCCTTCGATCCTCGGTCGGCCGAACCCACTGCGGCATCGGAGCAGCGGCTGACCGGCTGCGGAAATCACGAAGGAAGAGGCGCCCGAGACCTCACCGCGCGCCGGCCCGGCGGCCGAGCTACGCGAAGGCCTCCATCCCCATCGTGACCTTTCGCTCAAGCTCTCGGGTCGCCATCGGTACCGTTGTGACGAGTTGATGCGAGAGGGATGAGATGTTCTCTGGTCGTGCGTGGCGGGTGGTGACATTCGGCGATCCGAAGGAAGCGGTCGAACTTCAGGAGATGACCTGGCCCGAGCCGTCGCCGGGGCGGGTGCTGATCCGGACGCGAACCGCGGGGGCGGGGCTGCCCGACGCGTTGATGACGGCGGGTCAGTTCCCGCTGCTTGGTGAACCTCCCTTCGGCCTCGGCGAGGAAGCCGCGGGGGAGGTCGTGGCCGTGCCGCCGGGTTCACGGTTTGCGGTCGGCGATCAGGTGGCGGGTATCACCGCGTTCTTGGAGGGGTGGGGCGGATACGCCGAGTACGCCTACGTGCGCGAGAGGTCGGCCATACGTATCCCGGCGGGCATGACCGACGAACAGGCCGGTGGCTTTCCGATCGGTTTCCGCACGGCGCACGCGGGTCTCGTCGAGCGCGCGCCGGTCGAGGCTGGGCAGACGCTGCTCGTTCTGGGCGCTGCGGGCAGCAGCGGCGCCACGGCGGTGCAGCTCGGCAAGGCGCTGGGAGCGACGGTGATCGCGGTCGCGGGAAGTCAGGAGAAGCTGGACTTCTGTACACGCAACGGTGCGGACCACGTCGTGAACTACCGCAGCGACGACCTGACGGCCCGGATCGCTGAGATCACGCAGGGGCGTGGAGTAGACCTGATCTACGATCCGGTCGGGGGCGACACCGCTGCCACGGCGCTGAGGAGTATCGCCCGCAACGGGCGTATCGCCATCATCGGCCTCGCGAGCGGGGCACCCGTTTCGCTCGACTCGATGGACATGCTGCTGCGGAACTACACGGCGGTCGGTGTGCTCGCGAGCGGCTACGACGACGCCGAGAAGGAGGCCGCCGTGTGGGACCACCTGCGCGGCCTCGCGGAACGCGGAGCGATCACGACACCCGTCGGCAAGGTCTACGGCTTCGACGACGTACCTCGCATGATCGCCGAGCAGACGGCTCCCGGGGCGGGCAAGACGGTCGTCAGGGTGGCGTAGGCAGTCGGGTCTCCAGGCGGGCGTGTCAGAGTACGTCGACGTAGGGAACCTCGATGGCGTTGTTTCCGTAGCCGAGCCGGTTCCAGGGCGGGACCTCCGGTTGTACATTGCCGGCCGCGTCGGTCGCTCTGGCGCGGAGAGTGTGCCTTCCCACATCGGTCGCATCCCACTCGAACGACCAGTCCTGCCATTGGTACGGGCCTTCGGGTGGTTCGAGATTCGCGAGGTGCCACTCGCCCGCGCCGGTGAGGCTGACCTCGACCCGCGTCACCGGTCCGGTGCCCGACCAGGCCTTGCCGCGGACGGTGTGCCTTCCGACGCTGATGGTCGATGCGGGAGCGGGATGGGTGATGCGCGCCCGTACGCGCATGAGGCTGACGGCCTCGACCGGCCGGTCCTGCCACTCGTACAGGTAGTGGCCGGTCTGAAACTCGCCGCTGTACGGCTCGGTCAGCACGTCGATTCGCTTCAGCCACTTCACCGACGCGACGGCGTACCAGTGCGGTACGACGATCCGGAACGGGGCTCCGTGGTCGGGACCCAGGGGCTCGCCGTTCATCTCGTAAGCGATCAGGATCTCCGCCGCCGGATCGGTCGCGTGGCTCAACTGCAGCGCGCGGACGAAGGTCAGGTCGTCCTTGTCGGTCTCCGCGAGGACCGGGTTGAGGTGGTAGGCACCGTGATCCGCGCCTTCGAACCGTACGTCGACGCCGTCTGCCGCGGGACGCGCCAACTGCAGCACCTCGTGCAGCAGCGCACCGGTCCAGCGGGCCGTCGATACCGCGTAGTCGCCCCAGGGTTCGCCGGTCGGCAACGGCCGCATCGCAAGGCGCCCGTTGCCCGCGCACTCCAGCGTGACCGCCCGCTCGATCGCCGGCAGGGCGCGCAGGTCGTCGAGCGTGAGGGTGAGTGGGTTGCCGACCGCGCCGCCGATCTCGAGCGTGCCGTCGTGCTCCGGCACCGCGAAGTTGCTGCGAACATAGTGCAGTTCGTTGGGTGTGATCGGCCCGGCGAGCGCCTCTGGAGGCGCTTCCGCGTTGAAGGGAGCCGGGTTGATCATCTGAAGTGCGAGCCGCCCCTGTTCGATACCTTGCGCCAGTGCCATGTCTCAGTCTCCTCGTCGACGCGATGGTTGACCGCGGTACCGCGAGTCAGTAGTCGGGATCCTGGAAGGTCGGCTCACGGCCTTCGTTGAAGGCGCCGATGCCCTCGACGCGGTCGGGATGGACGGCCGAGCGCCAGTGGGCCTCCATCATGATGGCGATCGCCTGCTCGATCGGCTGTCCCTCGCCCAGGCGAACCGCACGTTTGACCGCCTGCACCGCTGTCGGCGAGTTGCTCGCGATCTTCGCCGCGATCCGGTGTGCCGCGTCCATGAGCTCGGCCTGCGGGTGGATCTCGTTGACCATGCCGAGCCGGTGCGCCTCCCAGGCAGTGATCGGGTCGCCCGTCATCAGCATCTGCAGGGCCTTTCCCGGCGGGAGCAGCCTGGGAAGGAACACCGGCGAGCCGCCGCCTGCGGCGAGGCCGAGCATGGCCTCGGGCTGGCCGAAGGTTGCGTTGTCGGAGGCAATGATGAAGTCGGTGCTCTGGGCAAGCTCCGAGCCGCCGCCGTAGGCGACTCCGTTGACAGCGGCGAAGATCGGCTTGCGCAGCTGGCGCACCGTGTAGAGCGTGCGATCGAAGTCCTGGCGCTGGCGGAGCCAGTCCTCCTTCGTCATCGCCTTGCGCTGGCGCAGGTCGCTGCCAACGGAGAAAGCCTTCTCCCCTGCTCCGGTGAGGATGACGACGCGGACGGCGGGGTGGACGGCGATCGACTCGACGACCGAGGTCAGACGGGTGCCCATTTCAGTGCTGATCGCGTTGTCGGCGTGTGGCCGGTTGAGGGTGATGACCGCGACTCGATCACCGGAGAGGTAGTCGACGAGCACGGGGGAGTCGGGCTCGGCGAGATCGGACGGCGGCGGACCGAAGTCGAATGCCTTCCAGCGGTCGGTGCTCGTCGAATTCGTCTCCACGTCGTCTTCCTCTTCTCGGTCGAGGCTGGTCACGTCTCGAGCTCCGCCAACCAGCGCAGTGCTCGCAGGCCCGGGGCGAAGCAGTACTCGCCGCCGCGGGTGACGACGAACGGAGGCAGCTCCTGCAGCCGGCGGCGGATCGGCGTTCGGGGAATGGTGAAGGACCCCGAGCCGTCGTTCGCGCCGACGAGCGGGTCCTTATCGACCGGGGCGCCGATGAAGATGCCGTCGTTCAGCCATTGGGTCTTGACGAACTCGAACTGTCGCTTGAGGTGCGCGCCGGCGAAAACGAACATGATGCCCCGGTCGATGCCGTCGTCCTCGAGCACGCCTTCCGGGAGCATCGGGCCATAGCTCGTACCGCGCCGGATCATCCGGTGCAGACGCACGTTCACACTGCCGTCGCCGTCGAGCGCGTCCCTTGGGTTCGCCCGTCGCGCGTGCGCTCCGGCCGGACACTTGAAGCCGCGCGGATCGTCGCCGTACCGGAAGTCGTTGTTGCGGTGCGGTTCGGCGCCGAGCTCGGGATCGTCGTGCTCGGGGGAGAGCGCGAGCGGGGCGCCGCTCTGCCAGCGCCCGACCATCTTCGCGCCGAGGAGCGCCTCCTCCTCGCGGCTCGCGGCCCTCGCGCGGAGATACTGCCGGTACGCCGCCACCTTCGTGTGCAGCTTGCGAAAGACGACGTACGTGCCGTTTCGACCGAGCACCTCCGGGATCGGCATCGGCGCCAGTTCGCCGGTCTCGTCCGGGTAGCCGAGGACGATCTCACCGGCCTTGAGCGGCTTCTCCTGCGGGGTCGACGTCGGGATGCCGCTGCCTTCGACCGCAGGCTGGCCGATCCCGTCCTTGAACCCGAAGGAGGTACGCCCGGTCGGAAGCTGGTAACAGTCCTGCTGCCAGATCAACTCGATGCCGGGAAGCTCACGGCGGGCGCGGCGTACCTTCTCGAGGACGGCCCGCAGCCGCGCGGCATCGGGGGAGAGCGCGGCCAGGGCGACATGGACGTCGGAGGTGCCGAGCGGCTTCTCCCAGTTGGCGGGGCTGCTCTCGCCCACGTCGCCCAGCTCAGCCGCGCGCGCTGCCATCCCTTGCCGGAACTCCGGCGCGAAGCTGTCGAGCGAGTCCTGCGGTACGCCGAGCGCCTTCAAACCCTGATACGTGAAGGCGACCGTGATCCAGGCGTCCTGAGCGGGATCGGACGACGGCGTCCCGGAGTCGACCAGCGGGTGCAATCGCCGGACGAGCTCGCGTCCGGCGGCACGGTCGTCGATGCGCAGCAGCAGATAGCTCCCGACGTACGGCGACGGCCGCTCGTGCAGCGCTCCGCTCTGGATGTCGTCGAGTTCGAGGCCGATGCTCTCCCCGGCGGTCACGGTGTCCACTCCCGTCCCATCGCTAGTGGTGCTCGGGCAGTTCGGGTGGGTTCGGGTTCGGCGCCGCAAGGTACGGGAACGTCGTCGACGCCGGCCGCGACGCCCGGTCGACCCCGTCACGGATGACGGGCCCGTTCCCGGCGTTGACGAGCTGGGTGAAGATCGTGTCGATCACGTCGTCGTTGAGCGCCCGCCCGCCACAGGTTTCGTGGGCCTTGCCGCGGCGGGCGGCGATCTCGATCTCGAGGAAGGAGCCTTGCTCGGCGTACGGCTTGGTGAGGTCGACGACGAGGAAGTCGGCGAGGATCAGCTTGGTCAGGGGGTGGTCGCCGTTGCGGTCGGTGACCCAATCGGTGTTGCCGTCGAGTCCGTCCCAGAACGCGAGGTTGGCGTTCAGCCGCGCCCGGTACGCACCCTGGTAGGACTCTCCGAGATGGAACGCGTCCTCCATGTTGTAGAGGTCGCGGATCTCGAGGTCCCGGTTCACCAGGTCGAACTGCTTCGGCGCCAGCATCATGTTCTTCACCTCAGGTCGCCCGGTGCGTTCGATCCGGACGCGGAACTTGCCGCGGGTGAGCGTCTCCGCCACGACCCCGACCAGCTCCGCGCCGGCCAGCAGCGCGGAGTCGACCTCGACGACGAGGCTGAGGACGTTCTTACCGTCGAGGAAGATCGATCCGGGATCGGTGAACGCCAGCTTGCCGGTCGCGATCGTCTTCAACGCCGCGGGCGCGTCCATGATGAACGGATCCCAGCGCGGGCCGGCGAACACACGCACTCCATGGGCCGACCAGCCCTGTTCGTCGTTGACCCGGAGGGAGACCCTGTCGCCCGCTGGGGTGGTGCAGGTGCCTTCCTGTACGGCGCCCTGCCTGTCGTCACCGTTCGACGGAGGGGAGAAGACGCAGTCGAAGACGAACTCCTCCGGGCGGACGGCGAAGGGCTCCGGATCGCCTGCCGCGGTCGCGGTCAGCGGGCGCAGCCGGAACCGGTAGATGAGCCCGTCGGACAGCAGGTCCGAGGGCTTCGCGAACGGAAGTGTGTTCATCACGAGCACGAGATGTCCCGGCCGCTCCGGGCTCGGAAACGCGTACAGGTCAGTGATATCCGCAATCGGCTCGGCCAGGGCTCGCGGCCCTGAGATGTGATCCGACATCGACGTCCTCTCCCGGCTGCTCGGCCGGCTAGTCGGCGGCCTCGTCCAGCAGCGGCCGCAATGCAGGATGCTGCAACGCCTCCGCGGCGTCCGGGTGGTCCAGCACCTGCTGAAAGGCCTTGTTCACGCGCTGAGCTTTCCGGATCTCTTTCACGGTGCCGCCATAGTTCCGCGCGTAGGCACCCGCGGTCTGCTGTGCGCCGAGGATGAACGCCTGCAGCGCAGCCAGATCCGGAAGGCCCTCGTAGCCCTCGGTGTGCCGGAAGATGACATCGAACAGCTCGAGCGTCGGCCCGGACGTGAAGAAGTCCTCCATGTAGGCGTCCCACGGGCCGTCGAAGCTCGTCACGAACGCGAGCCGCGTGTCGTTGTCGAAGAGCACGAACCTCGCCTCATGGATCGTCGAGACCGCCATGCCGTAATCCCCCGGCCGGTACCCGGGCGTCTGCTGTAGGTCGGCGAGCGCGGTCCGAAGGGCTTCGCCGTCGCCCGCTTTGACCTGGAAGAACAGGCTGAACTCGCTCGTCGGGCCGACGCTGACCCCCGGCCGGGAGGTTCCTGTCGCAGGTGTCGCCATCGTTCCTCCTGTGAGATTCGCGGCCCTCCGCCCAGCTCGAGGGCGGCCTCACGACGTACACATCCGGAGGCCCCGCGATTCCGGCCCCAGGCGATGTACACATGCTGGTCCACCGGGCGATCGCCGGGCCTCATCCTCCATGGGTGAACTCGGCCGCCGCCTCTGAAGGCTGCCCCAGTCACAGTCAGAATCATCCGTCTCGGGTGATGGCTGCTCTCCTCGTCTGGCCGACACTTGCCGGACAGGCAGCGCATTCTGCGGAGATTATGACGACAATGGACAATCTGCGAATGGAAAGCGCAATGCCATGACAATGGACCCAGCGGTACGGGCACCGTACGTTTCAACTGGTCATCTCCCGCCCGCCGAGCGTGTAGGTCTCATTGTGAACGAGGCGTACGAGCGCTTTCGCGCCAACGCCGATGGAGAGCTCTCACGGGTGTATCCGTCGCTCGCGGCCGTCGATCCGGAGAGATTCGGAATCGCTGTCGCGAATACCCGGGGTCGGACGGCCATGGCGGGCGATGCGCAGGTCGAGTTCTCGATCATGAGTGTGGCGAAACCGTTCGTGTTCGCGCTGATGTCCACGGCGCACGGTCCCGACGCGGTTGCACAGTTCGTCGGTGTCAACGCGACGGGTAGGAGGTTCAACGCCGTGGCCGCGATCGAGGACCGGCCCGACGGCAGGACCAACCCGATGGTGAATCCCGGGGCCATCGCGACGACGAGCATGGCGCCCGGAATTGACGTGGAAGAGAAGTGGCGATTCATCCAAGCGGGATTGTCTCGCTTTGCCGGCCGGGAGCTGTCGCTGGACGAGGACGTCTTCGCGTCGGCCTCGGCGACCAACTCGGTCAATCGCGCCATCGGTGATCTGTTGCGCAGCTACGGCAGGCTGGCTACCGACTCAGTGGAGACGGTCGACCTGTACACGAGGCAAAGCTGCCTCAAGGTCACCGCTCGCGACCTCGCCATCATGGCCGCGACGCTGGCGGCCGGCGGCGTGAATCCGTTGACTGGTGAGAAGGTCGTGGATCAGGTGAGCTGCCGCTGCGCCTTGGTCGTGATGGCGACGGCCGGCCTGTACGAAACCTCCGGCGAGTGGCTGTACACCATCGGGTTGCCGGGCAAGAGCGGCATCGGCGGCGGAATCCTGATGGTGTCGCCCGGCAAGGGTGGGCTGGGGACCTTCGCGCCCCGGCTCGATGCGGCCGGCAACAGTGTGAAAGGGCAGCTTGCCGCGGCCTTCCTCTCCCACCAACTCGGCCTCGACCTGTTCGTGTCGGAGCCGGAGTGACAACTCCCGGAGTCCCACCCGCGCATCATCGGCCGGCACGGAGAGGCGTACCGGCCGAAGCGGACGGTGCTGATCACGGCGGTCGAAGGAGTGAGCCGGGTGCGCTACGCGTGTGATACGTGCACAGACGACGGGTGGACGGCCGGGCACCTGAGGGTGCGGGGCAGTTCGGTCTACTACCGCCGCAGTCTCGGCGGCGCAGCTGACATCCCCATCGTTCATGTGCACGGCTTCGGTATCTCCGGCAGCTACCTGATGCCGACCGCACGGCAACTGGCCGGGCGTCGGGTGAACGTGGTGCCCGACCTGCCCGGATACGGTCGCAGCGAACGAGGCGAGCACGTTCTCGGAATCCACGAGCTCGCCGAGGCGGTCCTCGCCGTACTCGACGAGATGCACATCGAAACCGCGGTCCTCGTGGGCAACTCCATGGGTTGTCCCATCGGCCTCGAGATCGCCCACGCCGCTCCCGAACGGGTGCACCGCCTGGTTCTCGTCTCTCCGGCCGGCGGAATCCAGAACCGGCCACTTCCGCGCGCGCTCGGGCAGCTCGGGCTCGACGTGATCCGGGAGAGCCCGCGGATGATTCCCGTCGCCGTGCCCGACTACGTGAGGTTCGGGCCCTTGAATGCTCTGCGGCTGTTTCACGAGCTCACCCGGTTCCCATCCCTGGAGCGTCTGCTGCACACGCCCGTTCCGTCGCTCGCTGTCCTGGGCGGCCGGGATCCACTGATGCCGCCTGCCGATCGCGTGCGAGACGTCGGTGGGCGGGCGCATGTCAGCGTGGTGGTGATCGAGCGCGCCGCGCACGCCATCAACTTCAGCCACCCACGCGAGTTGGCGCAGGTGATCGACGACTGGCTCGATGGCCGCGATCCCTCCGGCGGCCCCGGGGTGCGCGTACTCGACACTCGATAGCACTGGCACTCTTCTGCTTGGGGTGTGGGTGAGGCAACCGGCCAGACAGGTCTGCCGGGCAGGCCGTCGCGGTGGTTGTCGGGCGGTTCGCCAGCTCGCCTCAGGCGGTAGGCGCCCGCTCGCGCATCTGGTGGGCTGACCCATCCGATGGTGGGTTGCCGTACCGGATTCCGGGGTGCCAACCCACCGTCTCGTAGGTCAGCCCATGAAATGGGTCGCTCGGGACGGGTCCGCGCCGAAATGCAGCGCCGGGCGAGGACCGGAACCGGTGGGCTGTGACAAGAAGCGGTGGGCTGTGACCGGAACCGGTGGGCATGGACAAGACATAGCCTGTCTCGGCCCACCACGACCTGTCCCAGGTCACCAGCCGTGGATCAATCCGCGCAGCACAAGCCGGCCGGAACCACCCGACCCAGTGACTGGCTGGTCGGCGCCGCCTTGCGGAGGCTGAGTCCGAAGATCGTCCCACGTGGATGAGTCCGAGCCGGACGGAAGGTGCGATCTTCCTCATGACAGCGCACCGAGAACGCGGAGGCATCGGAAATGGCCGTTGACACCTTCATCGTCTATGTCGGGATCTACGACGAACTTACCGACGCGGAGGCGGATTACGAGCTGGTCAAGAAGCTTCACACCGACGCCGGACTGATCGACGCCTACGACGCGGCCATCGTCGAGCGCCGCGAAGACGGGAAGGTGAAGATCGCCAAGAAGCACGAGACGCCGACACGGGCTGGCGGTGTGCTTGGTGGTGGTGTGGGGCTGGCCACCGGTCTGGTCGTCGCGCTGTTCCCGTTCGCGGCGATCGGCGGCGGGCTACTCGCGGCCACGACTGCCGGCGGAGCGGTCCTGGGCGCGGTAGCGGGACATGCCGCGGCGGGCATGAGCCGTAGCGACCTCAAAGAGCTTGGCGAGCAACTGGACGACGGCCAGGCAGGACTAGTGGTCGTCGGAGTAGCGGACATGGGTGCCAAGGTCGAGCAGGCGATGGGGCGCGCGAAGAAGACGGAGGCGAAGGAGCTCAAGGCCGACACCGCCGAGATCGAACGCGACGCCCGCGCCGCGAGCGACGACGCCGGCGAGTAGAACGCGGATGAGGCCGGTGAGACCCCGAAAGGGCCGGAGGGTGAACAAGGGAGCCGGGTCCGTCGTCTCGCTGCCGATGGCGCGAGCCGTTGTTCTGGTTCTGGCGGTCCTGCTCCTCAGTTCCTGCACGGAGAGCGGCTCCGGCGACCGGCCGTCCGCGGCGCCAACACGCACGCCAAGCTCACTACCGTCCCCGACGGCGACCCTCCCGAACCTCACCCGCACGCCAGAAGGCGAACAGACCCCGTCCACATCCGAACCCACCCGGTCGCCGGAACGCGGGCAGGACACCTCACCAACCGAGACGGCGCCAGACCCCACCGAGTCATCGGCACCTGTGGCGGCCCCGTCGCCGATCCAGACGACGCCGCGACCGAATCCCACCAGGTCGCCGGTACTCGCGCAGAGCACGACGCCGACCGAGACGACGCAGGAACCAGAACCCACCCAGTCACCGGAACGCACGGAGACCCCGTCCCCGACCGAGACGGCATCCACGGCTGCCCCGTCAGCGACGACTTCACCGTCGGTACAGCCCACCTCGACCGAGACCAACGGTGCGCCCACCTGGTTGCGGTGGCTGCTGCTGGCGTTGGTGCTCGCACTCGCCGTGGGCATTCCGCTTCTGGTGCGGGCGAGTCATCGCCGGGAATGGCGGGATGACCTCGCGTCCGCCGAGCAAGAGGTGGCGTGGTTCGCCCGCGTGCTGATCCCGGAACTCCGCCGGATGAGTACGCTCGCGGAAGTCGCCGGCGGCTGGAACATCGCCGAGAGCCGGGTCGCCGCGGTGGAGGATCGGCTGACCGCTCTCGAGCCATTGGCACCCGACGAGGCCGGCCAACTCCAGGCGGTCAGCCTGCGAGACGCCGTACGAGCAGCACGGGGTCAGATGCACGACCTGCTGGAATCCGGCCGACCGGAGACGATGGGCCAGGACTTGGACGCGGTTGCCGCCCGGCTCGAGCAGGTTCTGGGAGTAGCGAACCCGCTCGACTGACAGCAGCGCCCAGCTGTCCAGAGGGCGCGGCGCGGTTACCTCGTTCAGCCGTCACCCCACAGGGGTGATGCCGTCTCGGCGCGCTCGGGATCAGGGTAGGGGGTGGTCCAGGGAACGATGCTGCCCCGGCGGTCCCCGGTTCGCACTTCTCGATGGCGTGAGCGGAAGGGGTAGCGATGACTGTGAAGACTGAGGGTGGCACATCGGCGAACCCTGCCGCGCGAGCGCTCCGGAGAGGTTCGAAGCGGGCCGGGACACCGAGGCAGTTGAGCCGTGCGGACCGGGTCGCCCGGGGAAGGATGCCCGGAGGTCACTCGGCGGGAGTCGCACGCGGAGTTCCAGCCCGGAGGGTCGCGGGATCCGGTCGGGCTGCTGCTGGAGCAGGTCGAAGTCGCGGGTGCCGGAGCTGGTGCCGATCCGGCACGGGCGGATGCTGGTGTCGGCGTTCACGTTCTACCGCGGCGCCGCGCTGCCGATGGCCGCCGACCTGGCCACGACGCCTACGTCGGGGCTGCAGGTGCAGTTGTGCGGAGATGCGCACCTGTCCAATTTCGGCGTATTCGCCTCACCGGAGCGGCGAGCTGGTCTTCGACGTCAACGACTTCGACGAGACGCTGCCGGGGCCGTTCGAATGGGACGTGAAGCGGCTGGCGGCGAGCCTGGCGGTGGCGGGACGGGACAACGGGTTCCACAGCAAGCACCGTCGCAAGATGGTCCTCGCGGCAGTGAAGGGCTACCGGAAGGCGATACGCCGCTTCGCGAAGCAGACGTTCCTGGAGGTGTGGTACACGCACCTGGACATCGAGGAGGCGATGGGGCAGTTCCGGTCCCAGATGAAGGCGAAAAGATTCACGGCCACGGACAAGATGCCGGCCAAGGCCCACACCCGCGACAGCACCCAGGCGCTGCGCAAGCTGACCACGGTGGTCGACGGTCGTCGGCGGATCATCAGCGACGCCCCGATGATCGTCCCCGTCGAGGAGGTCTTCGCCGACCTCGAGGCCAGTGAAGTGTATGAGCAGATCCTCACGCTGCTGGGCAAGTACCGGCGCACCCTGCAGTCCGACCGGCGGCACATGCTCGAGCGGTTCACCCTGGTCCAGGCAGCCCGCAAGGTGGTCGGCGTGGGCAGCGTCGGGACCCGCGCCTGGATCGTGCTGATGGACAGCGGAGACGGAGTCGAACCGGTGTTCCTGCAGGCCAAGGAGGCGCAGCCGTCGGTCCTCGCGGACTACTGCGGGCGCAGCCAGTACACCAACCAAGGCGAGCGCGTGGTCGCTGGACAGCACCTGATGCAGGCCGAAAGCGACATCTTCCTCCGCTGGACCCACACGGTGGGCCCGGACGGAGTGGATCGCGCTCACGCTCGCTCCGGCGACCGCGTCGCTCTGGCCGCGGACCTCGGTGGCTCGGACGCCTTCGACCAGGCAATCGCCGATTTCGCCGAAACCTACGCCGACCAGAACGACCGTGACTACGCCGCACTCCAGAGCGCCGTCAAAGACGGCAGAGTCGAAGCGACCACCGCCGTCTGACACCGAATCCGGGCGGTCCAGCCCGGACGGCCGAAAGAGAAAGGGACGCGCCATGGCAGAACCCGCCATCGATCCCGATGCTGAGCGCACAGCACTTGGGCGCCGGTACTTCATCCGGTTCGAGGAAGACACCCTGCGGCAACGGCCGTTGTGGATCCGGCTGATCATCGAGTTTCTGGGCACCTTCGTACTGGTGACGGTGGCGGCCGGATCGGGTGTGATCAACCACTACGTGGGCAACGACCCGATCAGCAGAACCGCGGCGGTGATCGCGCCCGGGGCGGTGGTCATGGCCATGATCTACGCCTGGGGCCCGCTGTCGGGACTCCACATCAACCCCGCTGTGACCTTCGCCTTTGCCGGCCGGGGAGTGTTTCCGACCAAGTGGGTGGTGCCGTACTGGGCGGTCCAGATGGCCGGGACCATCTGTGCCGCACTGTTCCTGGAAGGGATGTTCGGCGACGTCAGCACGGGCGGGAACTACCCGATCAACACTCCCGGCGGGGAGTGGAAGTCGCTGGTGATGGAGATCGTCCTGACCGCGATCCTGGCCAGCGTCATCCTCAACACAGCGACCGGCGGCCGCAGCATCGGCCACAACGCGGCGATCGCGGTCGGCTCGACCGTCGCGCTGCTCGGCTTGTTCGCCAGCCCGATCAGCGGCGCGTCCATGAACCCGGCCCGCAGCCTCGGGCCGGACATCGTCGGCAACGACTACACCGGCTGGTGGATCTATGTGGCAGGCCCGGTGATCGGGGCTGCCATCGCCGTGGCGATCATCGGACTCGTGCGCGGACTGCCCGACAAGGACGAGCTTGCGGCCGCTGAGGGCGGTGCGCTTCCGATGACTGGCACACCCACCCCAACAGCCACCGAGTAGACAGGCACGTTGGGATCCGGCCAGCGTCAGGAGCGTGTGTCGATGACGACTGAACCGCCCGGGGGCCGGGCCGCCGAGGAAGTCCGCAGCCTGGAGGTGCGCTGGATCTTCGCGGGCCGGCTGGAGACCGCGGTGACCGCATGGTTCGGACGGTTCCCGATCGAGACGGAGTCACGCGAGGACAGTTACCTGTTGGATCCGCGGTTGCCAGGGCTTTCGGTGAAGGTCCGCGGGGGCAGGTCGCTGGAGGTCAAGATGTACCACGGGAGCCCGGGAGTCTTGGAGGTGGCGGGCCGCGCTCGCGGATACCTGGAGTCCTGGCAGAAGTGGTCCTTTCCGGTCAGCCTGCCCGACCATTACAGCGGCTGCCCGCCCGGCTGGCGGCCGGTACGCAAAAGGCGACGCATCAGCCGCTTCTCACTGGCCGGAGGACAGATCGTGGCGCGCGCCTCGGGGCTGGACCAGGAGCCGCGGTGCAACGTGGAACTCACCGAGGTCAGCACGATCGGCCAAGACTGGTGGACCCTGGGGTTCGAGGTGAGCGGTCCTGCCGATCTGCTCCGAAGCGCACTGGAGGCGACCGCCCGGCTCGTGTTCAACCGTCCCATGCCCGGTGATGCGGAACCCGGGCTCGATGAATCCAAGTCCTACATGCAGTGGCTGTCCCAGCGGCCCGGCCCCGAGACCGAAGCCCGTTGACGTACGAACCGCCACCCGGCGAACTCCTCCACGGGGCGCCAGGCTCACGAGAACCGGCCGCCCAGCATGTCGAGGATGCGGTTCCACCGCTTGTCGTACCTCGCGCCGAACCGCCTCCCGGCTCGTTCCCGCTTCGGCTCGTCGTACCGGCGCAGCGCCCAGGGAGAGCTGGGCTTGGCCAGTCTGATCGCTCCGACCAGCGCCACGAACGGCACCACGATGCCGATCAGACCGGTGGCCAACTTGCCCTTGAGGAAGCACAGGACCGCCATCACGAGGTGGAACCCGACCGCGCCGAAGTAGGCCCACCTGGCGAGTGCATCGCCGGTCCCTTCGGGCGCCGGCCCGATCGGGCTGGTCTGCATCAGGAGCACCACACCCAGCGCCCCGCCCAGCACGATCGCGTCGATGGACTTGCGTCCCTGCGGTCCCCAGTAGACGTCGTCGAGATACAGCCACAGCGCGAACTCGTCGAGCGTCAGGGCCGCCCCTGCCCCGAAGATCACTGCGAGCACCTCGGCCCAGGGCGAATCCGGGGAATAGCGAAACTGCAGCAGCCCTGAGAGCAGCACCATCAGGATCCCCCAGACCTGATGGTGGATATGGACGCCACCGATGTACACGTTGGACAGGCCGCCGCCATGCTTGGGCTGCGAGGAGGTCTGCGGCCGGTGGGCCTGCTTGGCGCGGATGCGGCGTGTGATCGCCCGCGTGACAGCGAAAGTGATGAAGAAGGCCAAAAGCGCCCACGCGGTCTGCGCCCGGCCGGTGTCGACGAGATCCCGATACCAACCCACCCGGATCACCGATGCCGCTCAGACATCGGGGAAGCCCGTCGAGCTGCCGCTCACCAGAGCGAGGATGGTCGTGCCCCCTGTCCATACGCGGCCCGTGCTGCTCGGCAGGATCGTGTTCACAGCGAAGCCCCCTAGTCTCGTCTGTCTCTGTCAACTATGGCCCTGGCTGGTCGGGCGCGTCCCTGCTTGCCCTGTCGTCAGGCGAACGGACCTGCCACTCTGTGGTTATGGAAGCGAGCGCGGCCAGTCCGCGTGACATGAGTTCGCAGGCTCGGTGGGCGGTGGGGAAGGCCGCTCGGAAGCGGCAGCCGCGGCGGAGTCACGCCGAGTGGGAACCGGCGCCCGATCGGCCGGACCCCGTCGACATCCTCGAGGCACAGGCCGCGGCCCGTGAGCAGGATCTGGTCCCGATTCGTTACGGCCGGATGCTCTCGTCGCCGTTCGCCTTCTTCCGCGGAGGTCCCGCGATCATGGCGAATGATCTCGCCGGGAGTCCGACGAGTGGGATTACGGTCCAGCTGTGCGGCGATGCGCACCTGGTCAACTTCGGACTGTTCGCATCGCCGGGGCGAGACCTCGTCTTCGATGTTAACGATTTCGACGAGACACTGCCGGGGCCATGGGAATGGGACGTCAAGCGCCTGGCGGCGAGTGTTGCCGTCGCTGCTCGACAGAAGGGGCTCCCGCTCGACCAGCAACGTAACGCGGCTCGGTTGACCGTGCGCGGTTACCGAGAAGCCATGCTGCGCTTCGCCGGGTTGGCGACGATGGAGCTGTGGTCTTTGCACCTGTCGGCCGATCAGATCGCCGACATCGCCGGGCAGCTGGAGGTGGAGTTCGGGGTCAGTGCACCGAAGCTTGCTCCTGACCGGTTGCAGAAGATCTTCGCGAAGGCCAGGGCGCACGACAGTCTGGGCGCTTTGGCCAAGCTGTGCCAGAGCGACGGCGCGACGGTACGTCTGGCCAGCCGCCCGCCGCTGCTGGTCCCCGTCCGGCAACTGCCGGACGCCGCCGACGCGGACCGGGTTGCCGCGGGCATTCGGCTGGCCTTCGACAGATACCGGGCGAGTCTTGGAGACGCCCGGCGAGCGCTGCTCGACCAGTACGAGATCGTCGACATGGCGCGGAAGGTGGTGGGTGTCGGCAGCGTCGGCACACGCTGTTATGTGGTCCTCTTGCGGGGCAAGAGCCGCGACGACGTGCTGTTCCTTCAGCTCAAGCAGGCAGAGGCATCCATTCTCGAGCCTCACCTGGAGGTCAGCAGCTACGCAAATCACGGGCATCGGGTGGTGGTCGGCCAGCGCCTGCTCCAAGCCCTGCCGGATACAGTCCTCGGCTGGTCGACATCGCCGAACGGAACCGACTTCTACTTCCGCCAACTCTGGGACATGAAGGGCGAGATCGATCCGGCGAAGCTGACTCCCGGCGGCCTGTGTGTGTACGGCGCCCTGTGCGGATGGACTCTTGCTCGCGCGCACGGCACGGGGAGGCGACGAGGTCGCGATCGCGGGCTACCTGGGGAAGGCCGACACCTTCGACCGGGCGATCTCAGAGTTCGCCGTTGCCTACGCCGACGTCAATGACCGCGATTACAAGCGACTCTCGGCGGCGGTCGACGCGGGCACGCTCGAGGCCGCGACCATACGCTGACCCTGCGTGTCTCGCTCGTGCGACAGCAGCCGCCTCGTCACTCATCGGCGCGTCCCCTCACCGTGCGTCGCAGCCGCCCGGGATCGTCCGTCGGGGGTGAGGCGGTGCGTCTGGCCGGCGTACTAGAACTGGCATGTCGCGGACCTGCGACATGCCACCTATTGAGGACATCGCATGGGAAACAAGATCGTCGTGTTGGCAGTATTCGCGAACGAGGCCGCGGCGGATTCCGCGGCGCAGACCGTGAAGGACTCCGGGCTCGCAAGCCATGATGCGATCGGCGTTCTGGTCCTGAACGAGAAGGGTGAGGTCAAGACCGAGAAGGTCGGCAAACGCAGCATGGGCAAGGGGGCGGGCATCGGTCTGGCGCTGGGCTTGTTCACCCCGGTCGGCCTCGGTATCGGTCTGATCGGCGGTGGACTGGTTGGTGCGCTGCACCACAAGGGCCTCGGCATGGACAAGGAGGCGCGTGAAGCTCTCGGATCCGCGCTCACCGATGGCAAGGCCGCCGTTGGGGTGCTGTCGCCGGTGACCGAAGCGGACGCCGTCGCGGCCAAGCTGACGGAGCTGGGCGGTACGACGGAGTCGCACACAGTCTCCGACGAGGATCTCGAGGAGGCCAACCAGGCCGCCGCCGCTCCCACGTCCTAACCGCGTCGCCGCGGTCCGCACGTCAACTGCGGGCATGCGCGTCGATGATGTGCGCGATGGACTCGGTCACGTGCCGGGCGAAGGGAACGTTCAGCCACTCGTCCGGCACGTGCAGGTTCGAGTCGGGCCCAAGGGCGCCGGTCACGATGAACTGGGCGTGCGGGTACCGCTTCCCGAGCATCTCCATGAAGGGGATCCCGCCGCCGAAGCCGGCGCGGCGGCAGGGCCGGCCGAACACGTGCAGGCCGACGTCCGCCAGGGCGGAGGACAACCACGGCGCGGGCGCCGGCGCGTGCCAGCCGTTGATGGTCATGAAATCCGTGATCTCGACCTGCGCGCCGTAGGGCACGTCCGTTGTCACAATCCGTTCGAGTGCGGCGCGGGCCGTCTCGGCGTCGATCGGCGGCGGGATGCGGAAGCTCAGGCGCAGAGACACCGCATCGAGCAGGACCGCGCCCGCGGTCGGGGCGTCCGGGAGCCCGCCGGCCCCGATCACCGACAGCGCCGGGCGCCAGGTGTTGTTCACGATCAGTTCGACATCGTCATCGAGGAGCGGCGCGGCGCCCTCGACCAGCGGGAATCTCCGGGCGACGGCGCCGGGGTCGAGGGCGGCGAGCTCCTCGACCTCTTCGCGCAACCCTTCGGGGAGCGTGGCGTGCATCTCGGGGACCCTGACCTCGCCGGTCGCCGGATCCTCCAGGCGGTCCAGGAGCCGTCGCATGATCAGGAACGGGTTGGGCACGATGCCGCCGGCGAGCCCTGAATGGGCGGGCGAGCTGAGCACTCGCACGGTCACGGTCGCCTGGACGGCACCACGCAGGCTGGAGGTCAGCCACAGCCGCTCGTAGTCCTCACCCCCACCGTCCAGGCTCACCACCAGCGTCACCTCACCCAGCCGGTCGGCCAGATACTCCAGATAGACCGGCAGATCCGGGCTGCCGGACTCCTCGCCCGTCTCCAGCAGCACCACGGCCCTGGCATGCTCTCCACCGGCGGCCCGCGCCGCCCCGAGGGCTGTCATCGCCGCATAGGCCGCGTACCCGTCATCGGCCGAGCCCCTCCCGTAGAGCCTGTCTCCCCGCCGCACCGGCTCCCAAGGGCCAAGCCCCTGGGACCACTCGCCCAGAGCGGGCTGCTTGTCGAGGTGCCCGTAGAGGAGCACGGTCCCGCTGGAGACTGCGCCGTGTGTCGCGGGCACGTCCACCAGCAACAGCGGAGTACGGCCCTCGAGCTCCACAACCTGGCAGACCACGCCGGGCAGACCGTAGGAATCGACCCACCGCCGTACATGGTCGACGGCCGCATGCAACTGCCCGCCCTCACGCCATGAGGCGTCGTACGCAGGAGAGACCGCGGGGATCTTCACCAGCTCCGACAGGCTGGGGATCACTTCGTCCGCCCACGCTCGCTCTACCGCCTCTCGCACCCGCGCAGGTTCCATAGTCGACATCCGACGATCAACCCCTTCCTGTGATCACGGTGCGGTTCCGCAGAGCTGCCTCGTCCAACGGTCATCGACCAACCGTGAGGTGATGTGGCCGGGTCAGAATGAACAGGACTCCCACGCACAGTACGGCGGCGATGCCGGCGAAGTACTGTACGGCGGCAAGAAGTCCGGCCGCGGTGGCGAGGATTCCGACACCGATGACGGGCAGGCCGACGCCGAGGTACATGATCCCGTAGAAGCTGGACAGTACGTCGGCGTGGCGGTCGGTGGGGGCGGTTTGGTTGATCGTGGTGAGACCGCCGAGGTACACCAGGCCCTGGCCGGTGCCGGCGATCACCGTCGCGATCAAGAGCAGTGTCAGCGATGAGATGCCGCCGGCGACGGCCAGTAGTACCAGCCCGCAGGCGAGCAGGGGAAGACCGAGAAGCTCCAGGCTCCGGGCGGTCCTGCGGTAACCGACGAGCTGGGCGAGCGCGGAACAGGCCAGCATCAGGGCCACGGCCGCCCCGCCGAGAAGGAGGTTCTTGCTTCCCGAGAGGTTGGCGACGTAGGTGGGGATGAGGGTGAGGAATACCCCGATCACGGCGAATGCGAGGAAGCTTGCGGTCCCACTGGTCGCGAACTGTGACCGCATGTGTGAGGGGATCTCGGGACGGCGGGGGTGCCATCGGGCTGCGGTGCGCGTGGCCGGGAGCGACATGATGGTCGCCGCCGCCGGTACAAGTAACACGATCTCGAGCACGAACGGCAGGACGTGTGGAGCCGGAGCGTATTGGGCGAGCAGCCCGGCCACTACCGGTCCGAGGCCGAGACCGGCGACGGAGGCCACGGTGGAGACCAGCGCCGCTTTGCGGCGATTCCCGGTGGGTTCGAGTTGCGTCAGCGCCGCGGTGAGCGGTCCGGAGGCTGCTCCGATCGCGGCGCCCTGCAGGATGCGGGCAGCAAACAGCCACGCGGTGTCCTGGGCGAGGGCGAAGGCCAGCGACCCCAGCGCGGCCAGGGCCAGCGCCGGCAGGAGCACCCGGCGGAGGCCGATCACATCGGACAACGGGCCGGCCACCAGCAGGGACGGGATCAGTACCGCCACATACGCGGCGAAGATCAGCGTGACGAGCAGTGGCGAGAATCCGAACTGCGCCTCGTAGCCTCGGTACAAGGGCGTCGGCAGGTTGGTGCCGGTCAGCAGGATCAGCAGCGCGTAGGCCGTCGCCCAGAACTTCCATCGCCCTCTCGGGACGGGCAACCCGTCCGGTTCGACGTTCGGCGCGGCGACGGAGCCCTTGGCCCGGTGGTTGCGGCGAGGTGAGCGCTTCCGGTGTGCGGTGGCGCGGAAATCCTGCGACATCCTTTCCTCCACATGTTCGAGTTCTCCGAACATAACAGATGTTCGAGAAAGCCGAACATGCCGGGGGTACGCTGGACCCATGGCTAGCCGTACGTCGACCGCTCTTGTGCATCCCGACCGTGCAGACCTGCGGTTCACCAGCGTGATGGCCGCTCTGAGCGATCCGGTCAGGCTGGCTATCGTCGCCTTTCTCGCCGCCGTCGAGCCCGATGGCGAACTGGCGTGCACGACCCTGGGCCTGCCGGTCAGCAAGTCCACCCAGAGCGGCCACTTCAAGGTCCTGCGAGAGGCCGGAGTGATCCGGCAGCGCGACGAGGGAACCTATCGGATGAACCGGCTGCGCCGAGAAGATCTCGACAGTCGCTTCCCCGGCCTGGTCGACCTCGCCATCCCGCAAGGACGCGACGTCATCGCCGCCTGGTCACGCAAGCAACACCAGTCCTAACGCTGCGATTCTCGGCGTGGCCGGGCGATTCGGGCTCGGGTGTCGGCTAGGCCGCCTGGGGGGCGAACGCATGCTCGCTGACGGGCGACATGGTCCAGCCTCGCGCGTTCAGCGCCGGCCAGAGCCGGCTGCCGCAGTGTCGGCACAGGTACAGCGCTTCGGCTTGCTCGGCGCGCTCGCCGCGCTCGGCGCGGACCGCCGCGCGCACACCGGGTCCGCACCGGTCGCAGGTTTCGTTCATACAACCAGTGTCGCGCGCGTCCGCGCGCGTCGCCCCCGGCGCAGTCCCGGGGAGGGTCCCGGGGTTGTGGCCCTGGCACCGGACGGACGGAGCCCGTATGCGGGGTTTACCCCGTCGAGGCGGAGTCCGAGGACGGCCGTCGGCGAGTGTTCGCGCTCAGGCAGCGCTGCTCACCAGGTCGTGTGCGGCCGCGGCGAAGGCCCGGACCCAGGCGGTGGCACCGTCCACACGCCACATCAGGCGCCAGTGCACCGGCGGTGCATCTCGTAGCAGGACGTAGGCGACATCGGGGCGCATGTAATAGCGCCTGATGTGGGCGCCGATCGGCAAGACTCCTCGCCCGGCACCGACGAGGGTCAGGGCCTCCTGGAACGACCCGGCCTCCGGACCGGACTCGATCGGCCGTTCGGCAGGGGTCTGGCGCGGCGGTTGGGAGCCGGGCAGGTCATCGGGCGTCCGCAGCACGGTGACCCCGGCGAGGTCCTCGACCGAGACGGACTGCCGGTTGGCAAAGGGGTGTCCGGACGGCACTGCGAGCATCCGTGCCTCGGTCACCAGCGCGGGTCCCGTGTGGAGGTCGGCCCGCTCGCTGGGGAAGCAGGTCAGCAGCACCTCCACCTCGCCGCCGAGCAGCCACGGCACGGCATCGACGAGCTGCACCTCGCGAACCAGGACCTCGCAGCCGGGCCGGCGAGCCTGCAGCAGCTCGGCGGCCTCCGACAGCAGTTGGCCTCCGGCCGCACCTACGAAGCCGACGTGCAGGGTGCCGGTGATGCCCCGGCCCGACCTGACCGCCCGTTCGAGCCCGGCCACGATCATCTCCCGCGCGGGCTGCAGATCCTCGTACAGCCTCTGCCCGATCGGGGTCAGCTCCACCCGGCGACTGGTGCGGTTGAACAACGGCGCCCCGACACGGCGCTCCAGTTTCCTGATCGTCTGGCTGACCCGGGCCGTGGACACGTGCGTCCGCTCGGCGGTTCGACCGAAATGCAGCTCCTCGGCAAGCGTCAGGAACGCCTCCAGCTCGTAGCGCTCGAGCATCGGCGACCCCCCATCGTTAAGCCACACTTCACGAGTCTTGCACAGGTTCGCGTTGATCGACATGGCAGCTCGGACGACGGTGGAGTCCGAGCTTCGTACGACGTGAGGAGAGTTCATGCACAACACACGTGATCAGGCCGTCGCCACCCCGACCGGGACGAACGCAGCGGTCGGGCCGCCGGTTGCCGACCGCGACCTCCCCACGGTCTCGCCCCTGCCGCTGATGCAATTGTCCATCGGGTTCTGGTCGTTCAAGGCGCTCGCGGCCGCCAACGAACTGGACCTCTTCGCCCAGCTGTCCGGCACCGACGGTCGCACCATCGACGAACTTGCCGAGATGCTGGACGCCCACCAGCGGCCCGTTGAGTTGCTGGTTACCGCGTGCGCGTCCATCGGGTTGCTGGAGCGCCGGGACCGGCGCTACGTCAACAGCGCGCTGGCTGACGAGTTCCTCGTGCCCGGGAAGGCGCACCACTTCGGCGGCTGGGTGCAGATGCTCGACCGCAGGCTGTACCCGGCGTGGGGCAGGCTGACCGAGGCGGTGCGGACCAATCGGCCGACGAGCTGGAACCCCGACGAGCAGGCCCACCTGTTCGACAGCGTGGACCCCGAGCTGTTGGCCCTGTTCTGGGAGGCGATGCACTCGCTGTCGACGTTGACCGCGCGCGAACTCGGCGTACACGTCGACCTGTCCGCCTCCACCGCCCTGCTCGACGTTGGCGGCGGCTCGGGGGCCTACGACATCGAGCTGTCCCGGCGTTACCCCAACCTGCGGGCAACGGTGTTCGATCTGCCGCCGGTCTGCGAGATCGCCGCGACGAAGATCGGGGCAGCGGGCTACGAGGACCGCATCGCGGTTACCCCGGGCGATTTCCTCGCCGATCCCGAGCTCCCAGCCGGCCATGACGTCGTGCTGCTGTCCATGATCATGCACGACTGGACACCAGAGCAGGACCTGGCGATCTTGCACAAGTGCTTCGCGGCCTTGCCGCCCGGCGGCCGGATCGTCATCAGCGAGTTGCTGGTCAACGACGAGAAGACCGGACCACCCGCCGCCGCCTTGATGAGCTTGAACATGTTGGTGGAAACGATGGGACGCAACTACACCGCGGCAGAGTACGAGCAATGGTTACGCGCCACCGGGTTCGTGGACATCCAGACCGTGACCTTCGAGGCTCCCGGCGCGAACGGCGCGGTCCTCGCCCGCAAACCGTGACGGCATCGGCTGGGCACCCTACTCGGCTCGCCACCGGGACGCCGTGCTCAGCGCCTCAGACAGGAGTGCAGCAGGTGCCGAAGCACCACTTTCCGATCGGATCCGCCGCCCTGCAGGTGACCGATGCCTCGGTCAACGTCGACATCGAAGGTCGCTCGAGGATGAAGTCAAGCCGACCTCGCTCCGCGGGCAGGGTGTGACCGTGAAGGCAGAGTCACGGGATCGACCCCTCGAACGACGGAGGTTTCGAGGTCCATGATGGTTGTCCCAGCCCCGTAGCGGTCACGGCGTGAGTGTCTGCTCGTGAGAACGGAGCGATATGACAACTCAGAGCGTCCTGATCAACGGGTTTGGCGTTCTCTTCGTGATCCTGAACTCGTTCGGGTTGGGACTCAGGCTTCCGATCGGCAAGCTGCTGGCACAGGTTGCTGCCCATTGGAAGATCGCCGTGTGGGCGTTGGCGATCAATTTCATCGTCATCCCGCTCCTGTTCATCGGCTATCTGCTGACGATCGCCTCGTCAATCCCCGGAGAGATCAAGGTCGGGTTCTGTGTCGCCGCCCTGTCTGCAGGTATGCCCTTCGCTCCCCTCCTCGCCCGGTTGGCCAAGGCGAATGTCAGCATATCCACCACGCTCTTGGTGGTCTTGACGGCCGCGACCATTATCGCCCTCCCGCTAGGGTTGCCCCTCGCCATCGATGCGGTTGACGCGCAACTCAAGACCACTGTCTGGGATGCTGCTTGGCCGCTGCTGCTCTTCTTGCTCCTGCCGGTGGTTCTCGGATGTGCCTTCCGTGTCTGGTGGCCCGACCTGACGCCTCCACTGGCACAGTGGGTTGTCCGAGTCGCAATTCTGTGCCTGCTCTTCAACCTCAACTTCACGCTGGTCGCGTATTGGAATCAGTTCGTCCAGACTTGGGGTACTGAGAGCTACATCGCGGCCGTTGCCGGCCCATTCATCGGCCTGGGGTGTGGCTACCTTCTAGTGTCCGGTCTTCGAGTCAAGGACGTGGGAATCAGGCACGCGACCGAAGTGACCACAGCGGTACGAAACATCGCCCCGATGCTGCTGATGATGATTTTTCCCTTTAGGGCCGACCCGCTGGTCACGGTGTCGATCACGATCCTCAACACCATCGGCATCGTGACCGTTCTACTCTTCGTCCTGATGTGGAGGCGCGCTGCTTCACCATCGGACACTCGCGCACCAACCAATCAGCCGGCAATCGAAGCCCTGACTCCGCCACCTTCGAGTGACGAGTGATGCGTTCGAATTGCGTCAGGAGAGGTCGACAACCACTTTGCCGAGGGCGCGTCCCTCGCCGACGTGAGCAAGCGCTGCGGGAACCTCTTCGAGCGCGAAGGTGCGGTCGATGTGGATCCCGATGTCCCCGGTGACGCAGAGCGCGGCCAGCGGCTCGAAATGGGCCGGACCCTCCTTGACGGCGAGGACCCCGATTGCGCGACTGGTGAGCCGCCCGGCCAGCCAGCCGAGGGTGAGCACGCGGAGCAGCGTGGGTACCGACCCGCCTACGCATCGATAGGTGCCGCCGGGTGCCAGCGCACGCCGGTAGGCGAACACCGAACGGTGCGCGACCAGGTCGAGGATCAGGTCGTACGGCTGCGCGGCCCGGGTGAAGTCGTCGCGGTGGTAGTCGATCACGTCGTCGGCGCCGACCGACCGGATGAAGTCCAGCTTGGCGGCGTTGTCGACACCGGTGACGTGGGCGCCGAGCCGCTTGGCGAGCTGGATCGCGAACGATCCCGACCCTCCGCCCGCGCCGTTGATCAGCACCCGGCGACCCGTCGCGGCCCTATCCGTTCCCTGCAGGGCGATAGCGCCCGCCTGCGGGATCGTCGACGCCTCGGCGAACGTGAGCTGGGCCGGCTTGTGGGCGAGCGCGGACTCCGGCGCGAGCGCGTACTCCGCGAAACCACCCATCAGCCTGAGGTTGTCGCCGTACACCTCGTCTCCGGGCCGGAACCGGGTCACCCGTTCCCCGACGTCGTCGACCAGGCCGGCGATGTCCGATCCGAGCGTCCGGCGAGCCGGGACACGCAGCCCGCCGATCCGCGCGTACGCGGGCGAGCCGCGCAGGCCCTCCCAGTCGCTGAGGTTGACCGAGGTCGCGGCGATCTTCACCCGCACCTGGCCGGCGGCGGGCGAGGGTACCGGGACGTCCTCGACCCGCAGCACATCGGGGGACCCGTACCGGTCGTAGACGACCGCCTTCATGCCCGCCCCTCGGCCCACCTGGTCATGGCGGCAACGTACTCGGTACGCGGAGCTTCTGAACCAAGCGGCACGAGATCTGGCACGCCCGACGCAGTCGTGCACAGCGAGAAGCAACTCGCTGATCAGTCCCGGCGACCCTTCAGCCTGCGGCTGACCGCACGCTCGGCCTCCCGGGTCGCCTCGCGCTCGGCGAGCGTGTGCCGCTTGTCCCAGGTCTTCTTGCCGCGGGCCAGGGCGATCTCCACCTTCGCGCGACCGTCCTTGAAGTAGAGGAGCACCGGGACGATCGTCAGCCCGCTCTCGTTGACCTTGCGCTCGATCTTGTCGATCTGGACACGATGCAGCAGCAGCTTCCGCTTACGGCGTGAGCCGTCGTTGAACCAGCGGGCCTGGGAGTACTGCGGGATGTGCACGCCGTGCAGCCAGATCTCGCGGTCCTCGACAGCGGCGAAGCCACCGACCAGGGACGCCCGCCCGGCACGGAGCGCCTTCACCTCCGCACCCTGCAGCACGATCCCCGCCTCCCAGGACTCGCCCAGATGGTAGTCGTGGGCAGCCTTGCGGTTGCGCGCGACCACGGGGTCGGTCTCGCGTTTCTTCACACGGTGATTCTGCCCCACGAGCCCGACCTGCGAGCCAACCGAGGCAGAGCTGGCCGCCCTGGCCGAACTGCGCGGCCTTCTGTGGCATGGCCAAATGGTGCGTCAGCAGCGCATGCGCCAGGAGGTTGCGCAGACTCGACCAGCCGCTAAGTGGTGCCGACAGGCATGTTGCGCTGATCCCTGCGTGTGGCGGCGTGGTTCGCCACGACGGCGGTTGCGGTGCCGGTGGCTGCGAAGAGTGTGCCGAGCGCGATCCAACCTGGCGTGCCGTGGTCGATCGCGGTTGTGGTGACAACGGCGGGGCCGAGCATCAGGGCGAGTGCGTTGCCGGTTTGGCTGAGGCCTTGGTAGGCGCCGGCCCGAGTGGGGTCGGCGAGTTCGAAGGCCATGCCCCAGCCTCCTGCTTCGCCCTGCGTCTCGGCAGCGGAGGAGGCGAGGGCGCCGAGGAACAGGACGGCAGTTGCCGCCGCGGCGCCGAGCTGGCCTGCTATCGCGAAGAGCACGCAGGCGGTGAGCAGGAAGAGGCCCGCTCGGCGTACGGACCGCCCAGCGGTGCGCAGGTTCTGTGTGCCGCGGGAGGCACGGACCTGGAAGAGTGCTACGTAGGCGGTGTTGGTGAGCAGGAGCGCGGATACGACGATGGTCGGGGCGTCGGTGTGGTCTGCCACCCACAGCGGTACGCCGACCGTTGTCAGCCCGAAGTGGACCGCGAGTACGGCGTTGAGGACGGTCGAGGCGACGTACGTGCGATCCCGTAGGGGCGAGCGTCCGCGTGACGCTTCGGCGCTGCCGGAGGCGTCCATCCGTGAAGCCAGCCCGGCGACCCTGCGGCGCAGGCCGATCAGTGGGATCGTGCCGAGGATCGTGATCGCGCCGACGAGTACCACCGTCAGGCGGTATGCCATCGTGGTGTCTGCCAACAGAGCCAGTCCCGCGAGCAGGGTGCCGACGCCGATGAGGACGTTCATCACCACCCGCAGCCGGGCGCGGACAGCGACCCGCTCCGGGCCGACGTACCACCGGGCGAGCATCGTCATCTGGGCGGTGCTCTGCAGGCCGCGGGTGGCGGAGACGCAGGCCGCGACCAGGACGAAGCTGACGACGTTGCCGGCGAGTGCGTACGCCAGCAGCGCGGCTCCGTTCGCGGCCAGCGCCCATTGCTGGAGCCGATCGGCACCGTATCGGTCGCTCAGTCGCCCACCGGCGTACGACGCCAGGACGCCGACCCCGCCGGCGAGGGTGAGACCGATCCCGACGACGGCGGGCGACAGGCCGACTCCGCGGGTGAAGTACAGGGCGCTGACGGCGAAGAACATTCCACGCGACAGCGACATCGCGGCCACGGCGGAGGCGAGTGCGCGCTCGAGGGGATCGCGGAGGAGTTCAGGCACCTGACAGTTGTGGCATCCGGAGATCCTCCGATACCAGCGATGTAGCGTATTGCTTCATGATCGAGTACGAGCTCGCGGGCAACGACCTCGGCGAAGTGCGGTTCGCGATCTCGCCGCTGAACGAGCTGGTCCTCTCCCTGCGGACCCTGCGCGACCCCGGCCGCTTCCCGCTTCAGCTGCCCTGGCTGCGGGCCACCGGGCCGACGCGTGCCGGGCTCGACCTGGAACTGCTCGGCGCGTTGACGAACGAGTCGCTGTGGACGCCGGACTTCCTCACTCCGCGGCCCTACACACCGCTCGGCAGGATCGACGACGAGTTGGCGGCGCTCACGGGCACACCGGCCGGCGTCGTACGCGCGGATCTGGCGGAGATCCATCCGGCCATGCTCCCGCCGGTACTTCGGGGTCGGCCGGACCGGGTGCTCGACCGTGTACTGGCAGCGCTGCGGGACTACTGGGAGGCCTGTTTCGAGCCGTACTGGGCGCGTATGCGGACGGTGCTCGAGGCCGACGTCGTCTACCGCGGCCGGGTCACGGCGCACGCCGGTCTCGCGGCGATGTTCGCAGGAATCGATCCACATGTACGCCTCGACGGCACCGTCCTCCGGATACGTCTGCGCAGCGACCACTCCTACCGCACCTCGACCGCCGGTCGCGGCCTGACGCTCACTCCCTCGCTCTTCAGTCGGCGCGGATCGGTGCCGATCTCTCCCGAGGAGCCGCCGCACATCCTCTACCCGGCACGCGGTCTCGGAACGCTGTGGGAGACCGAGACGACTACGCCGCCGACCGCTCTGGTGGGCCTGATTGGCCATGTCCGTGCCCAGCTGCTGAGGCTGCTCGAGACGCCGACGTCGTCGACCGAGCTCGCCGTACGCCTCGATGTCACAGCGAGCGCGGTCAACCAGCACCTGCGCGCACTGCGCGCAGCCGGCCTGCTCAACTCGGCTCGGCACGGCCGCTCGATCCTCTACCGCCGCTCGGACCTCGGCGACCGGAGTCCTCCGCGGAGCGTAGATCACGGTTCGGGCTCGTGCTGCGTGACTCGGGCCGAGCCGAGAACCGCGACGGCTCGATCACCGCGTGCAGGATGCGCGAGCTCAGCGGGGCGGTTCGTCTGGATCGTTGTCGGTGCGGTGGGTCGGTTTGCCGCCGGCGGCGAGGTCGCCGGCGAGGCCTGCGGCGACTTCGCTGAGGATGATTTCGCCAGGGCCGACGTCGTAGTCGAACAGTTCGCCGTAGCGGCCCCAGTCGATGGCGATGTTGAGTTGCTTCTCGGTGTCCTCGGTGCTGTAGCCGCGGCGGAGCAGGTCGCGGAAGAAGTCGTCGCGCAGCGTGCCGTTGTCGCTGTTCTCCAAGGCTTTGACGATGGTGCGCACCAGCGGTGCCTGCTCGACGGCGAGGCAGGCGAACAGCTCCTTGCTGGTCTGGATGTCGGCGGTGTACCAGGCACGGCCGGCGTCGGTGAGGAACGCTTGCGCGCCCTCGACGTCGAGCAGGCCGAGCATGGTGGCGGCGTCCACCAGCGGGAGCAGGTCGGCGACGTCGAAGGACAGCTCGTCGGCCAGGTCCGGCAGGTCGGTCTGGCCGTTGTGCGCGTAGACGATCTCGACAAGTCCCGCGAGTCCGCCCACGGTGGCGCCTGGCAGCGGGTGGGTCAGCGGCCCAGGGGCGGCAGCCTTCTGGGCGGCGGACATTTCGTCGCGGCCGGTGAGGATGCCGTAGAGCTGGTCGACCATCGCCTCGAAGGTCGGGCTGCGCCGGTCGCGGGGCCGCGGGATGTGGATGGGCACCTCGGCCTTGATGTGGCCGGGGTTGGAGCCGAGCACGAGAACGCGGTCGGCGAGCAGGACGGCCTCTTCGATGTTGTGGGTGACGATACACACGCACCGGGTGGGGAACCCGCGATGCGCCCACAGGCCCATCAGCTCGTTGCGCAGGTTCTCCGCGGTCAGCACGTCCAGGGCCGAGAACGGCTCGTCCATGAGCAGCGCGTCGGGCTGGAGGACGAGGGCGCGGGCGAAGCCGACGCGCTGACGCATTCCGCCGGACAGCTCCTTGGGATAGGCAGTCTCGAACCCGTCCAGGCCGATGATGTCGATCGCGGACAGGGCCGCGTCGCGGCGCTGCTTCTCGGGCACACCGCGGGCCTGGAGTCCGCAGTTCGACGTTGGCTTGCACGGTGAGCCAGGGCATCAGGGCGAAGGACTGGAACACCATCGCCGTACCCGGATTGGCGCCGTTGAGGCGCGCGCCACGGTAGCGGACCTCGCCGCTGGTCGGACCGATGAGGCCGGCGATGGTGCGCAGCAGCGTGGACTTGCCCGAGCCGGACTTGCCCAGCAGCGCGACGACCTCGCCCTCGTACAGGGTGAGTGAGACGTCATCGAGGACGGGCAGGGTGGTGCCGTCGGCCGAAGGGAACGACTTGAACACATGGTCGACTTCCACGATCGGGGTCGGCTGACCCTGGCTGTCTGGTGCCTGGACCGGATGGTCCTGGGTGAGCAACGGATTGGTGACCATCGCGGCACACCTCCTCCTGTGTGAGTTCTGCGGGTTCGGGGTTCAAGTCAGGGAGTAGCGGGTCTCGGCGATGCGGTAGAGGCGACGCCAGAACAGCCGGTTGAGTCCGACGACGTAGATCGTCATGACCGTGACGCCGACCAGGGTGCGGGCGAAGTTGCCGTCGGCGGTGGACTGCGCGATGTACGCGCCGAGTCCGGTCGCGGTGAGGGTGGTGTGCCCGTAGGAGACGACCTCGGCGACGATCGAGGCGTTCCACGCGCCGCCCGCGGCGGTGATGCCGCCGGTGACCCAGGCGGAAAAGATCGCTGGGCCGATCAGGGTGCGCCACCGCAGCCATCGGCTCAGCCGAAGGTTGGTGGCCGCCTCGCGCAGGTCGCTGGGGATCGCCGAGGCGCCCGCGATCACGTTGAAGAGGATGTACCACTGCGCGCCCAGGCTCATCAGCAGAATGCCGCCGACGTTCAGGCTGATCCCCGTCTCGATCAGCAGCAGGGTGATGAACGGGAACAGGAAGTTCGCCGGGAACGAAGCGAGCACCTGCACGATCGGCTGCGCGAAGCGGGTCACCTTCGGGTTCATCCCGATCCACACGCCGATCGGCACCCACACCAGCGAGCCGATCACGACCAGAACGAGGACGCGCCCAAAGGTCACCAGGCCGAGGGCGAACGCGTGCCCGAACTCGCCCAGCCCTGTGCCCTGGTTGATGTAGGACAGCATCCGCCACACGCCCCAGCCGATCAGCGCGAGTACGGCGACGGTGAAGGCGATGTCTCCGGCCTGGCGGCGGTACGGGTTGACCTGCAGCGAGTGGTCGGCGAGCCCGAAGGGGCGCGTGGTCCGGTCCATGAGCCGACCGACCGGGCGCAGCCGACGGCCCACCAGGGCCGGTATCGTCGACCGGCGCAGCAGGTTCAACATCACGCTGCGCTGCACGTCGGCCGCCGCGGTGTCCTCAGTACGGTACTTCTCCGCCCACGCAGTCAGCGGTCGCCAGAACATCACGTTGACCCCAGCAACCATGACGATCATCACGCCGATGGCCAGCAGCACTCGCCCGGCCTGCTTCTGATCGGTGGCAGCGGCGACGTAGGAGCCGATGCCCGGCAAGGCGTAGGTGTGGTTGTTGACCGAGATGACCTCGGAGGCGACGAGGAAGAACCAGCCGCCCCCGAAGCTCATCATGCCGTTCCAGACCAGCGGGATCGTGCCGTTCGGCACATCCAGCTTCCAGAACCGCTGCGCACTTGGTCAGCCGCAGCAGTCGGGCCACCTCGTCGAGCTCGCGGGGCTGGGTGACCAGCGACTGATAGAACGCGAAGGTCATGTTCCAGGTCTGACTGGTGAAGATTGCGAACACCGCCGCGCACTCCACACCCAGCGTCGACCCGGGGAACAGGGTCAGCCAGACCGAGAGCGTCACCGACAAGAACGCCAGCACCGGCACCGACTGCAACACGTCCAACGCCGGCAGCAGCACCTTCTCCGCTCGCCGTAGCCTGGCCGCGGCGGTGGCGTAGACGAACGCGAACACCGTGGAAACGGCCAGCGCGGCGAACATCCGCGCCAGCGACCGTACAATCCTCGTCGTGACGGCGGTCAGCACCGGCAGCTTCCGCCGCTTCGAACGACTCTGTCTGACCCTGGTCGCGTTCTCGCTCGTCATCGTGCCGGTCGTGCTCCTGGTCCACCCGCCGGTCGGGCAGATCGCCGCACGACTTCGTTGTACCGAACTTCCCCGGAGGATCGGCGCACCTGTCCGACGTGATGCTGTTGATCATTGCCATTGTCGGCACCACCGTCGCACCTTGGCAGTTGTTCTTCCAGCAGTCCTACGTCATCGACAAGCGGATCACCCCGCGGTTCATCAAGCTACGAACGCGTCGACCTGATCATCGGCGTGGTCATCGTCATCGTCGGCGCCGCGGCGATGATGGCCTTCTGCGCCGGCCACCTTCACCGGCCGCCCCGAGTTCGGCAACTACACCGACGCCGCCGGTACCGCCGCCGGGTCTCGGCAAGTACGTCTCACACACCGCCGGCGTGTCCTGTTCGCCATCGGGTTGCTCGACGCCTCGATCATCGGCGCCGCCGCGGTCGGGCTGGCCACCTCCTACGCCACCGCCGACGTGCTCTCGCTCAAACACTCGCTGCACCGGCCGGTCACTCAGGCCAAGGGCGTTCTACGTCTGCTACGCCGGACTCATGGGCGTGGCCACCGCGCTCGTCCTCATCCCCGGTGTGCCGCTGGGGACTCTCACCAACGGCGTGCAGACCCTCGCCGGGGTTCTGCTGCCCTCGGCGTCAGTGTGTTCCTGCTGCTGCTGTGCAACGACAAGGCCGTCCTCGGCCCCTGGGTCAACAGCCGCAAGCTCAACGTGTTCACCGGCATCGTGGTCTGGGTCCTGGTGCTGCTGTCGGTCATCCTCACCGCCAGCGTGCTGTTCCCCCACGTCGGCGGCCAGCGTCATCCTCGCCATCCTCGGCGGCGGTGCCGGGCTTGGAGTCGTCCTCGGCCTCATCCTGCTCGTCGCCAGGGCCGATCGATCGCGGCGCGCCGGGCCGTAGCCAGCGCGTTCGGCGAGACCGACGAGCCTTCGACACCATGGCCACGGCATCAGAGCCGTCTCGTCTGGCGGCCAGCAGCGTGCACTTCACGCCGGGGTGCCCGCACGGCTTTGCACACCCCACTCCAATGGCCAGACCATCTACGTCACCGAGGGCGTTGGCCGGTGCCAGCGGCGCGGGGGACCGATCGAGATCATCCGGCCGGGCGACCGCGTCTACTTCGAACCCGGCGAGGACCTCTGGCACGGCGCAGACCCCACCCGTTTCATGACCCACGTCGCGATGCAGGAAGTCGACGACCAGGGAAACCAGGCCACCTGCGCCGAGCACGTCACCGACGAGGAGTACAACCCGGCAACGGGTGCCTAGTCGCCCCTTTGAGGGGTCAACCCCTCGGCATGTGGGTTACGGAACCATAATCTGCCTCCGCAACCCACCACCCGCGGGGTCGACCCCTCAAACGTCGCAGGCCAAGTCCCACCCCGGGGGTCGCCAACCCACCGTCTGACAGGCCAACCCACCAAACCCGGGACCGCAGCCTGAGCCGGGCACCACACAACCCCATCGGCGCGAGCCATCCGGTTCGAGATCCCCCCGACCCCGATTACCTCCTCAACGTTGCTTGACGCGGCACTAGCCGTATTTGATCAAGCGCGGCGCCGCGGCCAGCACAGAAGCGGGTCGCTGTCACGCGAGCAGCGCCTCGAGCTCCGGAAGTCGGCCGAACATGTCGGGGAGGCCGCGCACGCCGTTGCGCACGGACTCGTGCGACAGCGCGAGGTCAGGGCCGGTGCTCGCCTCGACACCGGCGAGGCAGCGGAGGATGTTCCACCTCGTGTGCCCCAGCCAGCCGCCGATCATGAACACGAACCAGCTTGGACCCGACGGCGGCAGCGCTCCGCCCCCTGCGACGTAGCCGTCGAGGACCGAGCGGAAGATGGCGGGCTCGATGTCGTCGAAGCCAGGTCCCTTCGCGAGGCTCAGCGCGGTCGAGCCGAGCTCACTGGACAGGTCGAGCATCCCCGAGAGCTCCCAGTCGAGCACCACCGGCCGACCGTCTCGAGCGAGCAGGTTCCACGGTTGGATGTCCCTGTGGGTCAGCACGACGGGGCCTGGCCGTTCGCAGGTGTCGACGAAGTGGGCAATCGCGAGGAACGTCTCGACGTGGGAGGCGAGTTCGTCGGCCCACGGCTGTCCGGTCGCCGCCGCCCGCTCGGCGAGCTCGGGCCAGTCCCGTGACGTCGGGTCCTCGATCGACACGTGGGTCCACTCGACGTCGAGCGCGTGGATGCGCGCGAGGATCTCACCGATCTCGAACGCGTACGCCGCCGACACCGGTGCTTCGGGCACCTTCTCTCCCTCGACCCACCGGTGGACGAGCGTGTGGTGGCCGGCCGAGATCGGCTCTGGCATCGGGATGCCGGCGGCGAAGGCCGCCCGCTCGAACCTGAACACGTCCTCGACGTGGTAGGTCCAGCGGCGGTCGACGAGGTTCAACTCCTTCACCGCGAACGACCCCTGGTCGGTGTCGAGCCGGTACATCCGGTTGGCGAACCCGCCGTGGACGCGGATCATCGGCCCGATCGGCGCGCCGAGATGCGAAAGGTTCACCCCACGCAATCTAGGGCTCGCAGTTCATCGATGCACCGGAATTACCCGGGACGCATGCTCAGAGATCCAACGCTTGGCGGACGAGCGCCCTGGCTCTGTCGTCACCGGGAGCGGCTGACTCTCGCCTACCGGCCGGCCGGACGGCCCGCCTCCGGGAGGTGCCAGCGGTACGGCGCGGTGACCTTGCCCGCGGCGGCGGGTCCCCAGGATCCAGCCGGGTAGGGCTGAATCGAAGGCGGGTGCTCCAGCAGGGGAGTGGAGATCTCCCACAGCCGCTCCACCCCGGCCGCGGTGGTGAACAGCGACTGGTCGCCCTGCATCGCGTCGAGGATCAGGCGCTCGTACGCCTCGAGTCCGTGGGAGAGCCCGAAGGAGTCCTCGTACCGGAAGATCATCTCGGCTTGACCCAGCCTCAGCTCAGGGCCGGGATGCTTGGCCAGGAAGCGAGTCGAGATCGATCCCGGATCGCTGAAGTCGATGGTGATCTCGTTCTGCCGACCTGCTGCCGCCGAGCCACTGTCGATCGCAAACATGCGCAGCGACGGCTCGCGGAAGCCGATGGTCAGCAGTTGCCGGCTCGCGTTCAGGGCCTTGCCGGTGCGCAGGAAGAAGGGGACGCCGGCCCACCGCCAGTTCTCGATGTTCGCCCGCAGTGCCACGAACGTCTCGGTCCGGGAGTCCGCGGCGACCCCTGGCTCGGCACGATAACCGTCGTACTGACCTCGTACTGCGTCCTGGGGGTCGAGGGGCAGGAGGGAATCGAAGACCTTCTCCACCTCGGCGCGCAGGGGCTTCGCCGAGAGACTTGTCGGAGGTTCCATCGCGACGAAACCCAGAACCTGGAAGAGGTGCGTGACGACCATGTCGCGAAAGGCCCCGGTTTCCTCGTAGAAGCCCGCCCGTCCCTCGATCGACAGTGTTTCCGGTACGTCGATCTGCACGTACTCGATGTGGTCGCGGTTCCAGAGCGGCTCGTACAGGCCGTTCGCGAAGCGGAAGGCGAGGATATTGTCGACCGACTCCTTCCCCAGGAAGTGGTCGATCCGGAAGATCCGGGACTCGTCGAACACGCTGTGAACCGTGTCGTTCAGGGCCCGGGCCGACGCGAGGTCGGTACCGAACGGCTTCTCGATGATCACCCGCGCGCCCTCGGCCACGCCGGATCCGTCCAGCATCTCGACCGTCGCGCCGAAGGCAGTCGGCGGGATGGCCAGGTGGAACAGCCGCTGCGGCTGACCGCCGATCTCCTTCTCGGCAGTATGCACGGCCTCGACCAGCGCAGAGGGGTCGTCGGGGGTCGCGGCGGCGAAGGACAGGGTCTCCTCGAACGCACGCCAGGCCTTCCCCGTCGGCTTGACCGAGCCGAACTCGGCCGCAGCGTCGTGGGCGAGCCGCCTGAAGCCGGCATCCGACAGGCCCCGTGAACGCGCCGTACCCACGATGCGGTAGCGGTCGGGCAGCAATCCGGCCGCGGCGAGATGGAACAGTCCGGGGAGCAGCTTCCGCTTGGCGAGGTCACCGGTCGCGCCGAACAGCACGATCACGTGGTCGCCGGGGCGACCGGATGGACTGGCGACCGCTGAGGACGGGCCTGTTGCAGGTTGCTCGGTCATCGGCCTTCTCCGTGGGTGGTGTTGGGCAGTTCGGGCGAGAAGGCGGTGGTGGCTCCCGCCGCCCTGGGGACCGCAGTACCGGAAACAAGAGACAGCGGGCGGGCCACAGACTCGAGCGACTTCCGCTCGGCGACGATCCCGAACAGGATCTCGACGAGTCCGCCGAGGATCATCACGCCGGCACCAGGCTGCGCAGCACTCCAGGGGATCGAGGACCCTGTGGGTTCGGCATATCTGCCTCCATCCGTCGTGTGGGCGCTGCACGGCACCTCTCCACAGCGTCCCGCCCCACCCGCCCACCGACATCACCGGCAGCCCCCGTCCCCGCCCACCACTGGCCACCCCCTCGCCATTCCTGCTACCGGGTGGAGCGAATCCCGTACGACGCAGCTCAGCTGACTGCTGATCAGCGGGCCTGTGCGATCGTCGCGCTGCCAACCCCGATGACTGGACACGTCGTTCAGCGGGCAGGTGCACGAGGACTTCGTCGCGAGGCCAGCAGGCCGTCAGCGACGATTTCGGCCGCACCCGCGAGATCCAACCTCGGTGCGCCGAGTTGACAGGAGTTGGCTTCTGCGATCATGACGGCGACATACGTTTCCGCCGCCTTGCGCCGGCGGTGCTTGTCCAGCGGACGTGGGCTCGCGTCGTCCAAGACGCGCTCGGTCAGATCGAGCAGATGCTCACGCAGCCGGGACAGGTGGTCGCGCACCTCGGGATGTGTGCTGGCTTCGCGATGGATGATCGTGCGCAGCACAATCGATCGGTGCTCACCGAGGTTGAGCCGCCGTGCCAGCTTCAGCAACGACCCGGCAACATCGCCCTTGCGCACGGCGTCAGCCGGCTCGAAGAACGGTTGCTCCGGCATGCGTTCGGTGAGCAGCGTGAACAGGAGGTCGAGCTTCCTGGGAAAGTAATAGAAGACGAGGCCCTTCGGTACGCCTGCGACGGCGGCGACTCGCGCGGTGGGCGTGGCGTCGAAGCCGTGCTCGGCGAACTGCTCTTGTGCCGCGTCGAGGATTCGATGGCGGGCGTCGACGGGAGCGTTGCCTGCTCCAGCCCGTGGGGTGCGGTTGTCGGGCTTGCTCATCGGTCCTCCCTTCAGCGTGCTTGCCTGACGGGCGTTGGTATCCCGTCAGGCAAGCGGTCGTCCGAACTCAGTGGATCAGTGTCAATGTTGCGCCACCAAGCGACCGTGGTGCGCCTTGTTGCTCTCGGGCAGTGCGGCCAGGCCCGCGAGGAACGACACCGCGCCTACGGCCCACGCGGTCCAGGCCATGCCGGTCGTCGCGTGGAAGCCCATCACCCACGGCGAGATGAATACCACCACACCGACCCCTGCCATCAGCCCTTGCGCCACGACGGCATCCGGCTCGGCCAGCGAGGCCAACGCGACGAGCACGACGACGATCCCGAGCAGGACCAGCGTTCCAGTTGCCGCGGTGACCGTTGTCGTCCAGATCGGCGAGAGGATTGCGTACACGCCTGCGACAAGTGCTACCCAGTCCTGCCATCGCGTCCACTTCTTCACGGTCGATCGCCACCCTTCCGTAACTTGATCCGCGCCCCAATCGTGCGGATCCCGACATCACCAACGTACGTCTTGATTGACCGCCCGATCAAAGATCGAAGCGTTGCTGTGACGCAGTAGACGCGTCCGCGTGCGGCTCCGCACCGCGGGTCAGTGCCGGGTTCCTGCTAGCCGGTACAGGGGATTGGCGGCCTGCCGGGAAGACCGGCCCGGTCGATGCGGGAATCGTTGGCGATGGTGCCGCACGTGGCATGCGGGGAAGAAGTCGTACAAGGGAGTTCCTTTCGTGGCGGTGCATTGGGTGGCAACAGACTTTGGCGGGCTTGAGGTCCTCGACCTCGCGGAAGTCGACGTTGCCGCGCCGGGCGAAGGCGAGGTCACGATCGAGGTGGGCGCCGTGGGCATGAATCCCGCCGACTACAAGCGCTTCGCAGTTGGCTCCGATCGTTCGATCCTGCCGATGCCGATCGGTTTCGAGGTGGCCGGGGTGATCACGGCCGTCGGTCCGAACACCCGGATCGCCTCGGGAGACGGAACGATCGGCGACGAGGTGCTCGCGTTCCGGGTCTCGGGAGGATACGCGTCGTCGCTCACAGTCCCGGCCCGAGACGTCTTCGGCAAGCCGGCCAGCCTGAGCTTTGCGGAGGCGGCCAACCTGCTGCTTGCCGGGACGACCGCTTCCGAAATGGCGCAGGTCACCGGGGTTGCGGCTGGAGACACATTGCTGGTGCACGGCGCCTCTGGCGCGGTCGGTGTCAGCGTCATCCAGCAGGCGAAGCTCCTCGGCGCCCGGGTGATCGGCACGGCAAGCGAGAAGAATTTCTCCGTCCTGGAGCGTTTTGGCGCCGAGCCGGTCGCGTATGGTGACGGTCTTCTGCAGCGCGTCCGGGACCTGGCGCCGCACGGTGTCGACGCCGCTCTGGACACTGTCGGCACGGACGAGGCGGTTCGGGTGTCCCTCGCCCTGGTCGAGGATCTCGGCCGCATCGTCACGATAGCCGCCGCGAAGCAGGCCACCGAGCACGGATTCCGGGCGATTGGTGGCTCCATGCCCGCGAGTGCCGCGTATCGGGATTCGATCCGATCGCACCTGATTCAGTTGGCCGCTGACGGCGCTCTCGTTGTGCCGGTGGCCCGCACCTTCCCGCTCACCGACGCCATCGCCGCCCTCGAGTTACTCAAGAGCGAACACCCCGGCGGAAAGCTCGCTCTCATTCCCTGATCGAATCTTGCGAGACTCCGATCAGCGGATCCACGCCAGGGTTGTGGTCTCGGTGGCCGGCGGCCTCTGTCAGGTGGGTTGGATCTCTCCGAGTCGCCAGGTCTGGACGTTGGACTGCGGGGCCAGCTGCCGGTGTGGCCGTGGAGCACCGCGACGCCGGCACCTCTTGCCGTCTTGGTTCAGGTGCGCGCTGCCGAGCATCCCCCTCGCGGCGGATTCGGACGTTCGGGGAACGAGCACTTCGCATTGATCACATGATGTGCGGCTGCCCCGTCGGCCGGATGCTGTGGAGCACGAGGCAGGCTGCGGAGAGCGGCCGCCGTACCGGTCAAGGACAAGTCGATGACATCTGACTTCAACGAGAGAGCCCGGCGGCTGCGCAATGCGGTGGAGCCGGTCGCGGCCGGGGTGTACTTCGCGCCCGAGGCGCACGAGGAGTACGAGAAGCTCGGCTTCGACGGGAGCCCGGTCGCCGCCGACGGGGTGGCCCGACCGGAACTCAAGTCCTACTTCACCAGCCGGGGCGCCTGCATGGGCCAGGTCCCCGGGGAGGTCGTCGCCGCCGCGTTCGGCTGCTTCAACCCCAGGGTCGTGGTGCCGGCAGTAGCTGCCGGGTGGCAGATCGCCGAGCGAGGACCGTTGCTCAAGGCACGTGAGCGGGGCTCGACCGCGATGTTGCAACGCGTCCTCGGCGCCGAGCCCGAGGGCCTGGCGCGGGTCACCGAACTGCTGCGTCGCGCCGCGGAGGCCGCTCCGTGGGCCGGTCGCGTCGTCTACTCAGGACTACTGTCCCTGGGATTCCCCGGCACCCCGATGGGCGGTCTGTGGCGGGCTGCTGACCTGCTGCGCGAACACCGCGGCGACAGCCACGTGATCGCCTGGGCCGTCGGCGGCGTGAACGCCGTGGAGGTCTTGTTGCTGACCGAGCAGTGGTGGGGGCTCCCGGCCCGCAAGTACACCCCCAGCCGCGGATGGACCGACGCCGACATGGACGCCGGCTTCGACCGGCTCCAACGCCGAGGGTTGATGACTGACAACGAGAAGCTCACCGACGCAGGCCGGGCATTCCGCGAAGAGATCGAGGTCCGCACCGACGAACTCGAACGGCCCGTGCTCGACGCCCTCGGCGACGACCTGGACGAACTGCTGGAGCACCTGGACGCCTGGTCCAACGCGATCATCGACGCCGGCTCCTACCCACAGCGGATAGCCGGCGTCTACAACGTCGGCGGCGGACCCCACTTCGGTGCCGGCCTGACCATCGACACCGCAGCCGAGATCTTCGGGTCCCGGTCCTCCTGAAGCAACGTTCTCAGCTCGACCCGTCCGCGGACGATCCGCGGCACGACCGGACGTTCAACGTGGTGATCGGGGGACTCGCGGCGCAGGTGGCGTTTCACACGATCAGCGTGATGAGCCCCGGGCAGATGCCGTCTTACGGTCGGCATCACATTGACCGAACTGGAGGAGGCCACGATGCCTACAGGTGATGAGACCAGGACGCCCGTGCCGGCGGCGATCACGACTCCGTCGAGCGTGAAGACCGGGATGGGGGCGCTGGAGTTCACCGACGGATATCCGACGGGCGAGACGGCGGCGAAGCTGCGCGACCATCTGGACTACCTGCACGGTGTCGAGGCATTCATGAACACGATCCAGGGTGTATCGACCTACGCCATTCGCGAGGGCTTCCTGGGCGCCGGGATCAACGACGGCGACGTGTTGATCTTCTCGGAGTTGATGGACTCCAGGTCCCTGTTCTTGACCGCGAACGCCGACACGGTCTACTTCCTTGGGTTCCTCGACCTGTCCGATGGGCCGTTGGTGCTGGAGTCCCCCTCGGACAGCCTGGGGATCGTCGACGACATGTGGTTCGGCTGGATCACCGACTTCGGACTGCCTGGTGCTGATCGCGGTCAGGGCGGCAGCTACCTGCTGCTCCCCCCGGGTTATGACGGACCCGTGCCCGAGGGTGGCCTGTACGTCCGTCGCTCAGCAACCAACCACGTGCTTCTGCTCGGCCGGGCGTTCATCGACCAGAACGAGGGCAACGACCCCGCCCCGACCGTGGCCCGGATCAAGGATCAGCTGAAGGTCTACCCCTATGCCCAAGGCGGCGTGGGCAGCAGCATCGGTGGCTACCTGACCGGCCGTGGCCGGCTCGGCCAGCCGGCGACGCCCCACAGCCCTCGTTTCGTGGAAGGGACCGGGCTCGCGTTCAACACGGTTCCGCCCGTCGACTTCGGGCACTTCGAGATGCTGGACGCGCTTGTGCAGTTGGAGCCGGCCGAGGCGCTCACTACAGAGTTGGCCGGTCAGTTCGCCGCGATCGGCATCGTCAAAGGCGAGAAATTCGCTCCCGACGCTCGGCTGCGGGAGATCCTGGACGAGGCGGCGGCCGTCGGGAACGCGGCGGGACGGATGCTGGGGATGGGTGCCCACCCCACCGAGGGGTTCCGCTATTACGACGACGGCGACTCGCCCTGGTGGAACATGCTGTTCGTCGGCGGGTTCGACTTCACCAACCCGCCACCGATGATCACCGCGGAGGGCATCGAGCCGTTCCCGAACAGGGAAGCGCGCCAGTTGCACTCACGCTCTGGGTTCTTCTACACGGCGACCGGGATCACCCCGGCGATGTGTATGCGGCTGACCAACGTCGGGTCGCAGTACCTGATGGCCAATGTCGACGCCGACCAAAAACCCCTCGACGGCACGAAGACCTACCGGCTGCGGCTGCCGAAGGACATCCCGGCGGCCCGGTTCTGGTCGTTCACGGTCTACGACAACCAGACCCGCTCGATGCTGCAGACTCCGCAGCGGTACCCCCGGGCGGGCAGCCAGATGTTCCCCTCGCCCGCAGCCGAGGCGGATCCCGACGGATCAACCGTTGTCTACTTCTCACCGACCCGTCCGGACGACGTCGCGGCGGGGAACTGGATCCAGACCGATCCCGACCGGGGCTGGTTCGTCATCCTGCGCCTCTACAGCCCTCTCCAGTCGTTCTTCGACAAGACCTGGCGGCCCGGCAACGTCGAACCCGTGGCGTAGCGGCCACCTCCTTCAGCATGACAAGGGGATCTGATGGGTGGTCTGACCGCTCTGGCGGTAGTCGTTGTGGCCTATACGTTGGTGGCGTCGAAGCTCGACCGGTGGTGGATCACCGGCCCGATGGTGTTCGTCGTTGCCGGCGCGATTCTTGGTCCGGGTGGGCTGGACGTTCTCCCGCTCTCACTGACCAACGAGACGGTCGTCACTATCACCGAGCTGACGCTGGCCCTGCTCCTGTTCTCCGACGCGTCGTCGGTCCGGCTGGGGGATGTCGAGGGTGATGCGGGTCTGCCGCGCCGGCTGCTGTACCTGGGACTGCCGCTCACGATAGTTGCCGGCGCGTTGCTGGCTTACCTGATGTTTCCCAACGTCGGGTGGGCGGCGGCGGCGTTGGTCGCCACGATCCTGGCGCCGACCGACGCGGCGCTCGGCTTGGCGGTGGTTACGAACAAGGCTGTTCCGGTGCGAATTCGACGAGCGCTCAATGTCGAGAGCGGTCTCAATGACGGGATCGCGACGCCGCTGGTGACCCTTTTCATCGCTGCGGTCGCGGCCGAGGAAGCTCTCGGTGAGAAGGCATGGGGGCTCGAGGCGCTCAAGCAGATCGGGCTGGCGATTGTCGCCGCGGTCGTGGTCGGATACCTCGGCGGGAAGCTGTTGGTCTTGGCCAAGGACCATGGATGGACCTCGGGGGTGTCCGAGCAGATCGCGATCCTGGCCTTGGCGTTGCTCGCCTACGAGGGTGCGGTCGCGATCGGCGGGAACGGATTCATCGCCGGGTTCGCCGGCGGTATGTTGTTCGGCGCCGCGACGAGACACAGCCTGGCAGGACCCGTCCAGTTCACCGAGACGCTCGGATTGTCGGCCTCATTCGTCGTGTGGTCGATCTTCGGTGCTCTCTTCGTCGGAGACCTGCTCACCCATGACGTCGCAGCGCGACCCATCGTGTACGCGATACTGAGCCTCACCCTGATCCGGATGGTGCCGGTCGCGCTGGTGCTGATGGGAACACACCTGCGCGCGTCCACCGTGGCGTTCATGGGCTGGTTCGGCCCGCGCGGGCTGGCCTCGGTCGTCTTCACACTGCTGGCCCTGGAGGAGATCGAGCGCGACGGCGCCGGTGGGATGCTCCTGCAGACCGTGACGTGGACCATCCTGCTCTCGGTGCTGCTGCACGGCATCTCGGCGCCCCCGCTCGCCGCCCGGTACGGCGCATCGATCGCGAAGGCGGGCGTCATCCCGGAGAAGGCACCGGCGCGCGAGCCTGGGATCCGAATTCACGATCTGGCGGGACGTCATGACCGCGGACCGGAGCGAGTACCACCAGCGACCTGAGGGTGTCGTTGGTGAGCCAGTCGCCAGCCCGCCGCCCGCCCTGGCGTCACGACGGCTGGTCGACGTCAGTCGCTGCCTGCCGCAGGTCTGGCTGAAGTGGTCCCTTGAATCCATTGACCGAGCGATCCGCGGTCGGTCGCGATCACGTGACCGACGACAGACGCCGCCAGGAAGCAGAGCGACGCGACGTACAACCATGCCAGGTAGGTGAAGGCCACGCCGATCGATCCGTACCGATTCGCGCTCTCCTCGAGAGCCCGCGGGAGCCACGCAGCCGAGATCGGACGAACCGCCAGCATCACGGCCGCGAAGACCACCGCCCCCGGTGCCAGCAGCCGCAGGCGGACGGTTCCTGACAGCAGTACCCAAGGCACGAACAATGTCACGGCGAAATCGCAGGTGAAAGCCAGCGCCCATTGCCAGAGCCGTGGCGGCGGCAGCCCGCCGGCTGGCCCGCTGAGCGCCCGAACGACGATGAGGGACAGCGCCAGCGCGACGACGGCGGCAAGCCATCGCCACGCCGAGCCCAGCCTGCTCCGTGGTCGCGGCAGATCCCAGGTCAGTGCGAGCGCTCGGGTCAGTGCCCGCGACAGGCTGGTCGCCCCGACGAGCACGATCAACGAGCCGACGACACCGAACGCGGCGCCGTCGGCTCCGCGGACCGCATCGTCGAGAACCGACCGGGATTCCGCCGGCATGTCTACAGCAGCGGCGACCTCGTTCGTGTCACCGGAGTCCGCCCAGGTGGCGAACAAGATGAGGATCGGAAAGATCGAACTGAAGGTCTGTGCCGCGATCGTCATCGACCGGTCGAAGATATCGACCCGGAGGCAGACCCTGGCACTGGCAACGGCGATCCGGCCCGGCCACCGCGACAGCAACCATGCGACCGCCTGTCGCAGCCGAGGCGGCAACCTGGTGAGAGCAGCCTCGGCTCTTGCCTTGGCCTCACCCTCGGCCGACCCGGCTCCGGTGTGCCGATCCGCATCCGTCACTGCAGGTCCGGTTGGTTGCTCTCGTCGTCGGCAGTTGATGGCGCCAGACCGTCCCGGGCAGCTGCGAGGTGCTTTGGTGCCGGTTCGGGCTCGTCCGGTTCGGCCGGAGGTGTTTCGGGGCTGTCGGCTTCGTCGGTCTTACCGGAGATGAGTGGCAGTGCCCAGCGCGTGCGGGGATCGGCCTCGACCAGCAGCGCCTTGGTGAGCAGACTCAGGGGTACGGCGAGCAGGGCTCCGAGCGGGCCGATGACCCAGGTCCAGAACACCAGTGACATGAAGGTCAGGGTGGGTGTCAGGCCGACGGTGTCGCCGACGACGCGCGGCTGGATGACGGACTGGATCAGGAAGTTGATCACGCTGTAGACGACGATGACGGCGATCATCAGTCCGGGGCCACCGTCCAGCAAGGCGATGAGGGCCGGCGGGATCACCCCGATGATGAAGCCGATGTTGGGGATGAAGTTGGTGACGAACGCCAGTACGGCCCAGACGAAGGCGCCGGGGACGTCCATGATCCACAGGGCCAACCCGTCGAGGACCGCGACGATGAGTCCGAAGCTGGCCGAGACTCCCATGTAGTTGCGGGTTCCGGACGCGAAGTTGTCGAGCGCGCCGACGGGGTTGGGGAAGCGGTCGCCGAGCGTGGCGAAACCGCGGCGGGTCGCGTCGGTGTCGAATGCCATGAAGAGCAGGACGGTGAGGAGGAAGAAGAGGTTGCTGAGGACGCCGAGCGTGCTGGACAGGATCGACATTGCGAGGTCGACGAGTTGTCCGGGGTCGACGGCGTTGACGACTGCGTTGATCTGGTCCTGCTGGACGCCGAGGCCGCGCAGTGCGTTTCCTGCGTTCGCGACCGAGTCGGTGATCTGAGTGCTGTATTGAGGGATCAGCGCGGCCAGTTGTGCGACCGACACCACCAGGGCAAGGGTGAGCAGGAGCAGCAGCAGGTAGGCGGCGATCAGCATGAGGATCGAGGCGACCCAGCCCGGGATCCGGGGATGCTGTTCGAGCCGGATCCGGATCGGGTGCAAGGTGATGGTGATGACCAGGGCCAGGAAAACCGGCCCGATGATTTCGGCGATGGATCGCACGCCGGCCAGCGCGATCGTGAAAGCGGCGACACCGTACAGGATCGTCAAGGCGAACGGTCGGGCTCGCTCGTAGGCGTCGCGTACCGAGATCGGCGCGCTGGTCATCTGGTGCTCCTGTCTGTCCACGCACGTTGGCTCAGGCGGTGACGTCGCGACCGTGTGCGGTCAGTGCCCAGATGATGAAGATGTCGACCGCGATGATGATCAGCGACCAGAACGGGTAGTACGGGATGAAGGCGAAGTTCGCCAGCAGGCTGAGCACCACCAAGATGATGCCGATGACTCGCCCCCAGACCTTGCCGGCCATGACCGCGAAGCCGGCGCCCACCACGAGCAGACCGCCGAGCAAGTGGATCCAGCCCCAGGCCGTGGCGTCGAACTGGAACAGGTAGTTGCGGGTCGCGACGTAGAACTCGTTCTCGAAGAGGGCGACCAGGCCCATGAACGCCTGGAAGCCGCCGGCCACGATCATCATGATGCCGGCGAACAGGATGAATCCCACCGCCAAGCCGCTCTTCTCCTGGACCTGGTCCGCGGATCCGTAACCAGGTGCTGTCTGCTCTGCCATTCCGGACTCTCCTTTACGGGGCGCCACGACGGACGGCGACAACGCTGACGCCGCCTCGGTCGACAAGGCGCGAGGCTGACCTGGGTCAATCCCACCGCCGGAACGCCAGGCTGGAATCACTCTCATCGTGTGAAATCCGTACGGGCTTTCACGCGATCTCAACGATGCGACGGCCTCCCGACTGGGGTGGAATCGGACCAGGAACAATCCGGACACCGACCATGGGCGGGCCACGGGGCCACTGAGGCAACGCCATGACACGCAGCGAGGGGTGGGCAGATGACTCCTGCCGAGGATCTGACGCCGGGTAGGCGACGGTGGCTCATCGTGCGAGGTCTGCTTCGCGCTGCGGTCACGGCGGCGGCCCTGGTCGTTCTGTACTACGTCCTGCCACTCGATCGTCGGTCGGACGCGGCTGTCGTTCTTGTGCTGGTGATCGGCATTGTGTTGCTGGTGGCAACGATCGCCTGGCAGGTGCGCGCCATCCTGCGAGCCGCCTATCCAGCCATCCGGGCCACCCAGTCCCTGGCGTCGACAACGCCCTTGTTCCTGCTGCTCTTCGCGTCCACCTACTTCATCATGAGCCTGGACGACTCCGGCACCTTCAGTGAACCACTCACTCGATCCGACGCCCTCTACTTCGTCATCACCGTCTTCTCCACCGTCGGCTTCGGCGACATCTCACCTCGGGGCGAGGCGGCCCGTCTCGTCGTCGCCGCCCAGATGCTGCTGGACCTGGTGGTCCTCGGAGTGGGCATTCAGGTCATCCTCGGTGCGGCCAAACGCGGCAAGGCGCAGGACCGGACAGACACGACACAGTAGCCAAAGTCCCATCCCGACGACGACAAGCGAGCGCTTGACCTGCTGGCGGGCGGTGGCTCGTGCCTGTGCGTGCACGGATCGAATGTCGAGGTCGACGCAAATCACCCCGCCCGGATGAGTCGATCCGCAGCTGCCGTGGCTACCTTCTGAGCGAGACGAGGTCAGTCGTCTCGCCCGGTTCGGAGGTGACTGGATGACACCGGGGCAGGCTTTCACGGGCTACGCATGATGAGCGGGGAATCGCAAGGAGCGGCGCCGGTCGTCGGTGGGCTCGATCGGCTGCTGCTGGACGCCAAGTTGGCAGTCCCGCAGCCTCGCCCGGGTTCGGTGAGTCGCCAGGACCTCATCGAGACGGCTCGCGCCAGTCAGTGCCGCGTGGTCGGCGTGACCGCGTCTGCGGGTTACGGCAAGTCGACCTTGCTGGCTCAGTGGGCACGTGCGGAGGATCGTCGCGTCGTCTGGGTGTCTCTCGACCGCTTCGATGATGATCCGGCGGTCCTGCTCTCCGTGCTGGCGACCGCGTACGCCCGGGTCTCGCCGACCGAGGCCGACCTGCTCGCCGACATGCGCAGCCCCGGCGTATCGCCGCTGGGTCGGGCCGCGCCGCGCCTCGCGTCGGTGTTGAGAACCAGCCCGGCGCCGTTCGTGCTGATGCTGGACGACCTTCACGAACTGCGGTCGCCGGCCTGTCACGACGTACTGAGTGTGGTGATCTCGGGGATCCCCAGGGGATCTCAGCTCGTCGCCACGAGTCGTTCGGAGCAACCGCACCTGCCGCGGCTCCGGGCGTCTGCGGACGCGATCGAACTCGGCGCGAGCGAGCTGGCGCTGGACGCTGCCGGCGCCGAGCAGATCTTCGCGGCTGTCGACGTCGAGATCTCTCGCGAGCTGGCGGCCGCGGTGACGGAGCGGACCGAAGGCTGGCCGGCCGGCCTCTACCTCGCGGCCGCGATCGCGCGTGACAGCTCGGGTCAGACAGTTGCCGTGTCCGGTGAGGACCGGTACGTGGCCGACTACCTGTACCGAGAGTCGCTCAGCCAGATGCCGGCGACCACACAGACGTTCCTGCGCCGTACGGCTGTACTCGATCAACTCCATGCCCCGCTGTGCGACGCGCTCCTCGGAGAAACGGGGAGTCAGCAGCAGTTGCGTGCCCTCGAGGCCACGAGCTCGTTCCTGATTCCGCTCGACCGGGGGCGATCGTGGTTCCGCTATCACGCCTTGTTCCGGGAGTTCCTGATCGGTGAGCTGCGCAGGGTCGAGCCCGAGGTCGTGATCAAGCTGCATCTGCGCGCCGCCGATTGGTTCGAGGCGAACGGATCTCGGGTGCTCGCCCTCGAGCACTTGCTGAACACGTTCGAGCGAGATCGATGTGTCCGGCTGGTGACAGAGCTGGTGCTGCCGACCTACAGCGCCGGCCAGATCTCGACAGTGCAGCGGTGGCTGTCCGCGCTCGGGGACGCTGCCATCGAGGGGTACCCACCGCTCGCCGTACTCGCTGGCTGGATCACCGCGTTGGCGGGCCAAACCACCGAAGCACAACGGTGGGCGGCTATCGTCGACGCCGCTTCGTTCGATCTGGTGCCGGCGGACGGTACGGCGTCGTTCGACTCGGCGCGGGCGATGCTGCGGGCGGTCATGTGCACCGCAGGCCCGGAGCAGATGATGACCGACGCGAACTTCGCCGTCGCCCAAGAGCCGCCGTGGAGCCCATGGCGCGACACCGCGCTCCTGATGTCCGCTCACGCCCACCTGCTCACCGGCGGAGTCGACCAGGCATGCGTGCTGTTCGCGGACGCGTCCGCCACTGGTACGGCGCTCGGCAACACCGACACGGTCATCGACGGCGAGTCGGAGCTGGCGCTGGTGGAGATGGATCGCGGGCGCTGGGCCGAGGCGACGGACCATGTGGACCACGCTCTGGCGCTCATCGACGAGCATCGGATGCACGACTACGCCGCGAGCGTGATCGCGTTTGCCGAGGCGGCGCGGCTCGCCGTGCATCTCGGCGATCTGACCGAGGCCGATCGGCAGCTCACCCAGGCGATGCGGGCGCGCCCGTCGTGCACGTTCGCGCTGCCGTTCCTCGCGGTGCGTGGACGGCTCCAGCTCGCGAAGGTGTACTGGATCATCGGCGACGCCACGACCGCTCGTCACCTGCTGCGTGAGATCGACGACATCCTGCTCCATCGGCCCGCTCTGGGCACCCTGCTCGACGAGGTCTCGGACTTTCGCGGGATCGTCACCTCCAGCGCCCAGGTCGGGGCGACCGGAGGATCACCGCTGACCCCGGCCGAACTGCGGCTGCTGCCGTACCTGCAAACGCATCTCACGATCGGCGAGATCGGCCAGCGGCTGTTCGTCAGCCGCAACACCGTGAGCTCGGAGGTCGCCTCGATCTACCGAAAACTGGGCGTCTCCTCCCGCAACGACGCAGTTCAACACGCCACCGCGATGGGGTTGCTGGGAGGCTAGGGCTTGTCACCGACCGATTGCCGTTCCAGCTCCTCGGTGGTGTCGTAACCCAACGCCAGCGCCAGTTTCGGACCGGCGGCAACAGCGCGCGGGAGTCCGGTGACGGGAACGACGCTGAACAGGACGTCGACGATCTCCTCGGCCGTCGCCCCGGCCGTCACAGCAGCGTCGGCCTGTGCGCCGAAGGACGGAACAGCACCGCCGACAGCGACCAGCGCGGCCAGGCGCACCAAGGCCGTCGTCCTCGGATCGAGGACGGGATCCAGGAGCTCGGTGACCGTCGCGTCCTCGCCCTCATCAACCAAGGATGCGTCGTTGACGGTAAGACGCCGTAGCCGCTCGGTGTAGTCCAAGACTGCTCATCCTTTCGCGGTGAAGGCGCCGGCCAGTTCATCGGAAGACTTCCTGGCATGTGTCGCGGCGACAGATCTGCTGGGGAGCTGTGCTCAGGCCATTGAATGGCAGCGGAGTCGTCATCCGCATCACGCAGATGATGTGAGTCGGCCAATCGCTCGCCATCCGCGCTTCCCGGTACAGGCAACGCGATCTCCAACCCGCTGAGGCTGAACACCGTGCCAGGGCCCGGTAGGGATGCCCGCCACGTTCACTCGATCTGAATGATGCCTGGCCCCTCTCCGTTGGCCACGCTGGCTGAAACGCTCCATCATCGACCAGCGCGGCCACTTCAGCCCGGTTCGGTCGCGCGATCTTGGGATCGGGTCGCGCGTCGCAGCCCGACTCGTGGGAGGCGGACCATGTCCGATCCAGTAGCAACGATGCCCGGTGGTCAGGCGCCCGCCGCGCCGGCAGATGCGCCCGCGGCGGAGCGGCCGTCGCACGGTCGTTCGATCGCGGCGGTGGTGTGCGTGGTGCTGGCGGCTCTGCTGATGACGCCGGCGCTCGTCGCGTACTGGGGGCAGCGCACGCTGAACGACGCCGAACGCTACGTGAACACGGTCGGACCGTTGGTGAACTCGCCGGAGGTGCAGGACGCCATCGCGACGAAGGTCACCGCTGCCATCCAGGATCAGGTCGACATCGAGGCGATCCTCAACGACGTGTTCGCAGGGGTCATCACCGACCGGCCGCGGTTGCAGCGGCTGGTCGGGCCGCTGGCTGCCGCGGTCAACGGTTTGATCGATCGGCAGGTACGGGAGTTCATCGCCTCCGATGCCTTCGCGGATCTGTGGACTGCCGCCAACATCAGAGCCCAACAATCTCTGCAGCGGATCTTGACGGGTGATGAGTCGGGCGCGGTGTCGCTGCAGGGCGACCAGGTCGTCCTCGACGTCTCCGAGGTCATCGACCAAGTCAAGCAGCGCCTGGTCGACCGGGGACTGACGATCGTGCAGAACATTCCGATCCCGGACTCCGACCGCCAGATCGTGCTGATGGAAGCGCCACAGGTGAAGCAGCTCCGGACGATCTATGCCTTCGCGAACCCCGTCGCCCAATGGCTGATCGTGCTCGTGGCGGCGCTCTACCTTGGCGCGCTCCTGTTCGCGCGCCGGCGGCCACGGATGACGGTGATCATCGGAGTGTTGGTGGCGGCGAACGCGCTGCTGCTGGCGCTAGCGCTGTCCGTCGGACGGCAACTGTTCATCGACCAGCTGGCGGGGACGGACTTCGGGCCGGCCAGCGGCATCTTCTACGACACGCTGCTCGCCTACCTCGACCGTGGTCAGCAGGTGTTCCTCTGGCTCGGGCTGATTCTGGTGGTCCTGGGTTGGTTCGCGGGGACCAACCGGTCCGGCGCCGCTGTGCGCACGGCAGTCACCGACGGCCTCGAGGGCATCGGCGCAGCCATGGCGGACACTCCGGTCGGCGGCGCCGGCCGATGGACCGCAGCGAACGCAGGCTGGCTGCGGATCGTCGTCGCCGTGCTGGGTGTCGTGGTTCTGCTCTGGGGCGTCGACGTTTCCCCATCACGGCTGGTTTGGTCGCTCGCGCTCGTACTCCTGCTGTTGGCACTCATCCAGGTCCTCATCGGAGCCGGTCGGCGCCCCGCCGCGCCCCCCATCGCCTCGCCGGTCCAAGCCGCGCCCACCGGCACGTCATAATTTCGGCAAGCGCCTGCGGAACACGAACGAAGCCGAATAGGGGCACGGCCACCCAGCCGACCCAAACGCCACGCACACCGACGGTTAGAACGACGCGTGCCTGACGCCGTACTGCGGGCCCAGGCGCCACTTGGCCCCCCGGGTAGCAGGGGTTGAACTGTCGTGTTGCCGGGGGCAGCGATCTGGAGGTGGCAGGCAGGACACGGCTGCTCCTTCCAGTCAGGCTGCTAAGTGGGCTGTGGCATGTCCTCGCCCCGACCAGTTGGTCGCCAGCGAGGAGGATCTCCATGTCGTCCGGTCAGGCTGCGGTGGACGCGGGCGCCGCACTCGCACCCCACGCGAAGCAGAAGAGTCGCTGGTGGGTCTTGGCTGTGATCAGCCTTGCTTACCTGATGGTGATCCTGGACGCGACGATCGTCAGTATCGCGCTGCCGTCCGCGGAGAAGGCCCTGCATTTCAGCAATGACGACCGGCAATGGATCGTCACGGCGTACTCGCTGGCGTTCGGCAGCCTGCTGTTGCTGGGGGGGCGGCTGGCCGACATGTTCGGGCGGAAGCGGGCGTTCATCGTCGGCATCGTCGGCTTCGCTGCCGCGTCGGCGATCGGCGGTGCGGCGACCGGCTTCACCATGCTGGTCATCGCGCGCTCGATCCAGGGTGGCTTTGCTGCCCTGCTTGCTCCGACGGCGCTGTCCTTGTTGACCACTACATTCACCAACCCCAAGGAGCGCGCCAAGGCATTTGGTATCTACGGCGCGGTCGCCGGTTCGGGCGCCGCGATCGGTCTGGTGCTCGGCGGCGTGCTCACGCAGTACCTGGACTGGCGATGGACGCTCTATGTCAACGACGTTCTTGCGGTGATCGCACTGACCGGGACAGTCGTGTTCCTCGGCCGCACGGTTCCTACCCAGCGGCCGAAGCTGGACGTCCCCGGGGTTCTGATTGTCTCCGCCGGGCTGTTCTGCGCCGTCTTCGGCTTCGCCAACGCCGAGACGCATCCGTGGGGCAACTGGGAGGTCTGGGGGTTTCTGTCTGCCGGGGTTGTCCTCCTGCTCGCGTTCGTTGGTTGGGAGTCCCGGGCGACGCACCCCCTCTTGCCGCTACGCGTCGTGGCAGATCGCAACCGCGGCGCCGCCCTGCTCACTGCCCTGATCGCGTCGGCAGGCCTGTTCGGCGTCTTCCTCTTCCTGACCTTCTACCTGCAGGGGACGCTGGGCTACTCACCTGTCCAGAACGGCATCGCGTTCCTGCCGATGATCGCCATGGTGATGTTGTTCGCGCAGCTGTCCACGAACTTGCTGGTGCCGAGGTTCGGCCCGAAGGTCATCGTGCCGATCGGCCTGCTGGCGGCAGCCATCGGTATGGCCTGGTTGACCCGCCTCGGGTTGCACAGCACCTACGCGCAACACGTGCTGCCGCCGCTGCTCGTGATCGGCGCGGGGGTCGGCATGTCGATGCCGGTGGCGATCAGCCAGGCGACACTCGGCGTACAGCCGAGCGATCAGGGAGTGGCCTCGGCCAGCGCGAACACCGCTCAGCAGATCGGTGGTTCGATCAGTACCGCGCTGCTGAACACGCTGGCCGCCAGCGCCGCGGCCAGCTATTTGCTGACGCACTCGGTCGGCCCGCTGGCGCAGGCGAATGCGACGATCCACAGCTACGCCACCGCGTACTGGTGGGCTGCCGGATTCTTCTCCGTCGGTTCGCTCGTCACGGTGACGCTCTTTCGCCGGAAGGGTGTACCGCGGCGGTAACCCCTTCCGCTGAGGTGCCAAGGACGAGCGGCAACTCGAGCAGGCCCGGTTCTCGCGGCCACCGATGTCTGCGGCGCAGGCCGGCCGCTCGGGGGCAGTCCGGAGACGATCACATGACGGCCGGGAGAGACCCGATGCAGCTCGCGCGGTTCCCGTTGGCGGTGCTCCAGTTGCTCAGTCCGGTCGGCATCGTCGGGCTGGTGACGATCTCCTCCGGGACTAAGTCGATCAGCGTCTTCGCCGTAGCGGTCGCTATCCTCGCTGTGGTCATACTGATCGACGTAGCGGTGTTCCGCTGGGCCAATCAGGTGAGTGCCAAGCTCGACGAAGGGCGGATGCTCGTCACAGAAAAGGTCTTCGGCTTCCTGATCGCCGCAATCGGCGTACAACTAGTTCTCGACGGCCCGGCGTCGGCCGGGGTCATCGGACCCGTCCCGCACTGAAGCACACCGATGAACCGCGTCAGGTTCCCCTGCGGCCCAGCAGTCGCGTGAGAGGGCCGGACGGGTTCGGACTTTGTTGAGGAGGCTGTCGTGTTGTTCCAGCTTTCCAGTCTGGTGCTCGCGGCCGTACTGTTCGTGCTCATCGCGGGCTCGGCTGTCGTCGGACTGTTCGTGGGACGGTCGCGACGAGAGCATCACCACGGCCTCAGGGAATCCTCCGGCGTACTGCAGAGCGTCCTGCTGGGCTTCATGGGCCTGATCTTGGCGTTCGGGCTGTCGCTGGCGCTCGGTCGCTACGAAGCCCGTCGGGCTGCGGTCGTGGATGACGCCAACACGATCGGAACCACGTATCTGCGCGCACAGACGTTGTCGGAGCCCATGCGTAGCGCCTCCCTGCCATTGCTGGTGAAATACACCGACCTCGAAGTGCGGCTCACGCACCAAGTCCCAGGCAGCGATGCCGCCGATCGAACAATCGCCGAGGGCTCGGCCCTGCAGGGTCAACTCTGGTCGTTGGCGGGACAGGCCGTCAGGACGGAGCCGACCGCGACTGCCCCGCGCCTCTACGAGGAGAGTCTGAACGCGATGATCGACCAGCAGACGGTGCGGGTCGCGGGACTCAACAACCGCGTGCCGACCGAGGTCCTACTGCTCGAGGTGATCGGCTCCGCGATTGCAATGTTCTTGGTCGGACTCCATGTGGGTCTTCTCGGTCGCAGTCTGACGTCGCTCCTGCTTGCGGCCGGCCTGGTCACCTTCTTGCTCTTCGTCACGTTCGACCTCGACCGTCCCACCCGTGGTTTCATCGAAGTCCCGGACACTCCGCTGGCAGCACTTCGGGCATCGATGAACGAGCCGCCGGCCGTCGGCCCTCCTCGATGACGGACGACCGCTACGCCGACCGACTCCAGCCCGTCGGCGACGGTCTCCGTGCGGCAGTCACGTACCTGTTGGATCCGGTGAAACAGCCGGTCACGATCAGGATCAGTCCGAGCCAGAAGAACACCTGGCGACCGCGTTCGAGGTAGACAAGCAACGTGTCGTAGAAGACGCTGCTTGCCGGGCCGAAGGTGGTGCCCGCGAGCTGGTCGATGAACAACTGTCGTCCGACGGACAGTGCCAGTGCCAACAGCAGCGCGTTGGCCGCCACGACGGCCCCGATCCAGACCGTCGTGCGTGGACGCCGTCGCGCGAGCGGACATCACAGGGGTGCCCCCGGCAGGATTCGAACCTGCGACGCACGGTTTAGGAAACCGACGCTCTATCCCCTGAGCTACGGGGGCGCACGCGGGGACAGCTTAGCGGAGTGGGGGGTGTCAGCCGGTCAGGGCGTAGATGCCCAGGTGGCCGGCTATGGAGGCGTAGCGCTCGGCGTAGAGGGTGGTGCAGCGGGAGGAGGCGCAGCCGGCGCCGGCGAAGGTGATGCCGCGGATAGTGGCGGTAGGGGAGCCGGGGCGAGTGTAGACGGGCCGCCCGAGTCGCCGCCGATGATGGCGATCTGGCCGCTGCGGGTGGCGCGGATGACGTACGTCGTACAGCCGTCGGAGTCGCAGTACTTCGCCGAGGTGGAGCGGACCGTGATGCCGCACAGCGACGTACTGAAGCTGCCGGACTGGCAGACGACCGTGCCGACGCCGGGGTCGGCGCCGCCGGTGACGGTGCGGATGTTGGCCGCGTCGCCGGGGCCGTCGGTCCAGATCTTCGGGCCGTAGCTGCTGCCGGTCACCAGGGACTGGTCGTAGTAGGTACTCGACCACGATGTCCCCGCTGGCCGGGTCGAGGTCGGCGGCGAACGTCGTACCGGCAGCGTCGGTCGACCAGGAGCGGGCGCCGACCGATCACTGTCCGCGATCAGAGTTGACTACCGTGCGCGAGCGTACCTCGCAAGTTCACGCCCGTCGGCGTCGAAGAACTGGAGGGTGTCGGCGTCGGCCGCGATCCGCCTGGCGGCGTGCAGTACGCCGGTGTGGGGCACATTGTGGCAGCCGACCTGACGCTGCCCGCCGATCGTCGCGGCGAACTCGCCACGCTGACCGATGGAATACGTCCCCTGCAGCCCGTTGCAGCCGTCCGAGCCGCCCCACGTCCCGTCGGGCCGGAACACCAGCACCGGATCGTCCGGCCGAGACGCCTGCAGCGACTTGAGTCCGGCCATCTGGACCGGCCGCCACGTCCCGGACACGCTCTGCACCGTGGGCGGCTCTGGCGTCGACGCGGAGGTGGCCGGAGCCTGTCCACCTGCGACCGGCGGCTGGACCGGCTTGTCCGAGCCGGCCAGGCCGAAACCCACGACCGCGATGGCGGCCACCGCGACAGCGGCCGCCCCGGAGATGATCCAGGTACGGCGCTGGGCCTGGCGCGCGCCCGTCGTCGCCCGCTCGGTCAAGTCAGTTGCCGGCGGCACCGAGGCCGCGGCACGGTCGAAGGTTCCGCGCAGGTCATCCTCGAGATCGTTGCTCACGACAACCTCTCATCAATGCGCTGGGACTGCCTGGCTTCCCGCAATGTGGCGAGCGCTCGGCTGGCGGTCGCGCGGACGGAGGACGGTTTGATGCCGAGTACGTCGGCGATCGTGCGGTCGTCCAGGTCCTGGTAGTAGCGCAGGACCAGCACGACCCGCTCCCGGGCCGTCAACGCGGCGAGGGCTCGCCAGAGGTCGTCGGAGTCCACGATGCCGGTGGCGGGATCGGGCACTGCGTGCGGCGGGTCGATCTCGGCCGTCGGCGCCTCGCTGAACGAGCGCCGGCGCGTCATCGACAGGTAGGCGTTGATCAGGATCCGCCGAACGTAGTGATGCGGATCGTCGGCCTTCCGCACCTTCCGCCAGGACCGGAACGCCTGCATCAACGCGATCTGGGCCAGGTCCTCCGCACGCTGGTAGTCCCCGGAGACAGTGAAACCGAGCCGCACCAGTTCCTGTCCACGGGCGGATACATACTCCTCGAACTCCACTCGCCACTCCCCGGCTGGGCCTGCAACACCTCACACCTATTAGACGCACTGAGTCGCCCAGGGTGCTGCAACCATTCACACACAGTTGGATCTCACCGAGGCGGGCTAGACCAGCAGGAACGCACGGACCGCCTCCTGGCCACGTGGATCGCGCTGCACACTGTGCCCACTTCCCGGTACGACGACCAGCTTGGCAGACCGTGCATGCGCCTGTTCCCACTGAGCCCATTCGAGCGGACAGAACAGATCATTGCTCCCGTGCAGGATCAGCGTGCGTGGCAACAACTCCTGACTGGCCGGGTACGTCGACACGCGCACAGCCGGCCACCTCAGACAGCCCTGGATCATCAGTTGGTCGCGTGCGGTCCGCACGTCGTACGGATACAGCCGTTTCGGGTCCAGACGCAGTACGGCGGCATCCAACGCGGCAGTGCGGTTGGTCGTGCTGGACCAGGGGAAGCGAAGGTCTGAGCAGAGCGTGGCCATGTGCAGTCCGGCCGACAGGGTGTCGTAACTGAGACCCATGCTGGTTGTCTGCTGGAAGAGCTCCTTCAGACCAGCGTCGTCGCCGTTGCGGGCGGCGTGGAGGATCGCCGGGATCCCTTTCAGTGACGGGTTGACCGAGTTGAGGCTCGCGACCGACAGACTCTCCATCAGGTCCGTGCCACCGACGCCGTGCTGCACCAGCCACGCCAGGTCGGCGACGGGATCCGTCGTACACGCAGGGTCCTGATGACACGCAGCCGTGAGTACTCCGCCCGTCGCAGCCATCAGGTCGACGCCCATCGGATCGAAGCCCTTGTGTGGCACCACTGAGTCCAGCACCAGCGCCTGAACCCGATCCGGATACTTCAGTCCGTACTGCGCTGCCGTGAAGCTCCCGTACGACGTCCCGTCCAGCGTCAGGCGATCGACCTTGAGGTACTGCCGCAGCTGCTCGATGTCCTCGACGGTGTCCGGAGTGCCGTAGTACCCGAGTCCAGAGCCGATCCGCTGCGCGCACTCATCCACAGCCTCAGCAGGCGGCGTCAGAAAGTCCGAACCACCCACAGTCTCTTGTAGTGCAGGGCAATTGATCCCTTTCGGTCCAGTGCCGCGTTGGTCGAACATGACCAGCCTGTACTCGCGTAACACGTCAGGGTGGAGGTTGTCGCGGATGCGAGGCAGTAGCGAGACGCCTGGTTGGCCAGGGCCGCCCGCGAGCATCAACAGCACGCCGCGTGGTGCGTTCACGTTGTCGGCCGCTATCACTGCGAGATCCAGTGACGGGCCGCCCGACCGCTGACGGTCGAGCGGCACGCGCAACGTCGTACAGGTGAATCCGTCCGCGCACGTCTGGTGATCCGGAGCCGAGCAAGCGGTGCAGATGAGGAGCAATACGAACAGCAGTGGTACCCGCCGCATGCACCCTCCCGACTCGATCGTGCTGTTCAGGGCAGCAGCCGGCGTCGTCGAGTGTCAAGCGGTCGGCAGTCCTTTGGCGAACCCGCCGCCGCGACGGACGGAGACAGCAAGGACGACGCTCCAGACCGTGAACAGCCCAAGGCTGCAGATCGTCACCACGTCGGGGGCTCCATCCGGAATCACCAGGTCAGACACCGACGTGACCACCATCAGGACGGGAACGGCCGGAGTGATCGAGCGGGTCCGGAACTGTGCCCAGCTCAGGGCGAAGGAGCCGACGAGTAACCCGCCCATGAACATCACCAGGAACACCGGACCTGGAGGGATCGACAGCAGGCCGTCCATCGCGTGGTCGAGGTCTGCCTGGCTGATGCCGTCGTTGGTGGCGGCGAGCTGGAAGGCTTCGATCCCGTGCAGTGCGGCCAGACCGAACAGTTGGACCGTCAGCGCGACGAAGGCGATGCCCGCCATCCGTCGGGACGACCGCCACGACACCGCGGCGGCGATCGCCACGGTGGCGAAGAGGAACGGCGTGCTGACCAGGCCCGCGAGGATGGACCACCCCCGGCCCACCACATCTGTCGGTCCGTGTGGGATCGCTGCTTCGACGACGGTGAGCAGCGGGCCGATCGGCAACAGGACCGCCGCCCAGGTCCGGAGTCGGCGAGACGGTCGGACCGAGGTGTCCGGGGCGGCATCGATGATGGTCATGGCTGGGTCCTTTCGGATTTGGCGTCGCGCCGGGTGGCGCGTCGGCTCCCCTGACCGTGCGCGCACCGCGGTCCCGGACACATCGGACCGGTGCCCCGACCTGTCCTGACTGCGGCACGGCGGTTGTCCCAGGCCGGGGACAGGACGCCGGTCCCGTGCATACGGGCACAGCTGCGCGCAGACTGTGGTCAGGACCCCGGGAGACCAGGGTCGCTCCCGGGAGGGCGCCATGAGATCAGCAAGCCTCAGATCGGCGCCGCTGCTCGTTCTCGCAGCCGTCGTCGGGCTGTCCGCGGCCACGATCGCGCTGACCGTTGCCAACGGACCGAGCCTGTCGGCGTTCATCGACGGCAACGAGGCCAGCGGCTGGATCTCCGCGCTGGCGTTCGGCGTGATCGCTGTGCTGGTGCTGTCGAAGCAGCCGGGCAACCGCCTCGGACCACTGCTGGCAGGTGCGTCGCTCCTCGTCGCGATCTCGGTCGCCGCGGATGACTATGCCTACTACGGGCTGCACACCAGGCCCGGCTCACTGCCGTTGATAGGTCTGGCGGTCTGGTGCGCCGGGGTGCTCTGGGTGCCCGGATTCATGGTGATCATCGGGTCGTTGACTCTGTTGTTCCCGAATGGCCGGCTCGCGTCGCCGGCTTGGCGCTGGCCGGCCCGGGCGGTCGGCGCTGCGGTCGTCGTCGGGACTCTTGCCGCCGGCACGACGCAGTCGATCGTCGACGACCCGATGGGTGGGGGCATTGTCGACAGTCCGGTCGATCTGCCAGTTCCGGACGGTCTGCAAATGGCCGTGGCGGCGGCCTGCATCGCGGTGGTCATCGCAGTCGCACTGGCGGCCGCTGTCGGTATCGCGATCCGGATGCGCCGGGTCACCGGGCCGGAGCGGCAGCAGTACGCCTGGTTCGTCGCGAGCGTCCTCCTGCTGGTGATCCCCATGATGCTGCCGATCGAGCTGCCAGAGACCGTCGGGCTTGGGTTGACGGTGCTCGCGATCGCGGCACTCGGCGTCGGCATCGTCAGATACGGAGCGTTCGACATCGAGGTCGTGCTGTCCCGCACCCTCGCCTATCTGGTACTGACTGGTGGTGCCCTGGTGGCCTACAGCGTGGCAGCGGTCGCGGTAGGCGCCCAGCTCGGCGCCGGTCTGTTCCCGGCGGCTGCCGCGGCCGCTGCGGTCTTGCTGCTCGCCGCCATCCGGCAGCGGGTCCAACGAGCAGTGAATCGGCTGCTCTACGGCGACCGTCGCGACCCACTGTCCGCACTGACCACTCTTGGGAACCGATTGGGTGCGGCTCTCGACTCGGACGCTGTACTGCCCGCGGTTGCGGAGACGGTGCGGCAGACGTTGCGGTTGCCGTACGCCGCAGTGCGGCTGGCGAACGACCGGGAACCTGCGTGTACGTCGGGCGAACTGCCGGCGCGGACCGTGGAGTTCAACCTGGTGCACGCCGGCCAGCAGGTCGGCAGTCTGGTCGTCGGTGTCCGCCGCGGCGAGGTGGGGTTGAGCGCGGCGGACACCCGGCTCTTGGAGACCTTCGCCGCCCAGATCGGCGTTGCGGCCCACGATGTCAGGGTCAGCAGGGAACTGCGGCAGTCGAGGGAGGCCCTGGTCACGTCCCGCGAAGAGGAACGCCGGCGGATCCGGCAGGACCTGCACGACGGTCTGGGGCCGACGCTGGCCGGTATCTCTCTCGGCCTCGAGACGGCCGCGCGGCGGGCCCGCCGCACCGATCCCGAGATCAGCGGGCTGCTCGACTCGCTCGGCGCGGAGACCAGTGCTGCGGTGACCGAGATCAGGCGGATCGTCGCGGATCTGCATCCCACGATGCTCGACGTGATCGGCTTGGTGCCGGCTCTGGTACATCACGCCGGGCTGATCAGCTCGAGGACCCGGGGCGACCTCGTCATCAAGGTCGTCGCCGAGCCGTTGCCGGAGCTGCCTACCGCGGTCGAGGCGGCGGCTTACCGGATCACGCTCGAGGCGCTGACCAACGTCGTACGTCACAGCGGTGCGGCGGCCTGCGACGTCCGCTTGACGATGAACGGCGGGCTGCACCTGACGATCCGCGACGACGGGATCGGTGCTGTTCCGATTGAGCCGGTACGCGGTGCGGGACTGGCTTCGATGCGGGCCCGCGCTGAAGAACTTGGGGGCGCCTGCATGGTGAGCTTCCGTCGCAACGTTGGGACTGAGGTGGTCGCCAGGCTGCCCGTGACGAAACGATGAGCGGTGGTGCGATCCGGGTTGTGCTCGCGGACGACCATCCGGTCTACCGACAGGGCCTGGCCGCCGTCGTCTCCGACGCCGAGGATGTCGACCTGGTCGGCGTGGCGGCGGATGGCGGCGAGGCAATTGCTCTCGCGGTGGAGCACACACCGGACGTGGCGCTGCTCGATGTGCACATGCCCGGCATCAGCGGAATCGACGCCACTCGGCGACTCGCCGTCGAAGCGCCACAGGTCGCCGTACTCGTCCTGACCATGCTGGAAGACGACGAGTCCGTGCTCGCCGCGATGGCCGCCGGTGCTCGCGGATACCTCGTCAAGGGCGCTACCGGGGACCGGATCCTCGCCGCGATCCGGGCCGTCGCCGCGGGGGAGGCAGTCTTCGGGCCGACCGTCGCCGGCCACGTTCTGGACCTGGTGGGGACCGATCGGCGGGCCAGTCGCCATGGCCGAACCTTCTCTGCGCTCACCGAGCGAGAGGAAGAGGTCCTCGGCTTGATCGCGGCCGGGCGCTCGAACCGCGAGATCGCCCAGGTGCTGGTCGTGGCCGACAAGACGGTACGGAACCACGTCTCGAGCATCTTCACCAAGCTGCAGGTCGCCGATCGGGCGCAGGCGATCGTCAAAGCTCGAGAAGCCGGACTGGGGAGGACGTAGGGAGGTGCACAGCGGATGACTGTGCGGAGGAAGGAATCAGCGCGTCGATCCATGCTTGCTGTCGTGACTGCGGTCGCCAGCCGCCGCGGCCTGCCTCGCGGATCGACCCCGGAAGGGACCCGCAAGGCAGGCGCGGGTTGACCCCGGTCCGGACGGCTTCGGGGGGCGCGTCCGGGCAGGGTCAGCGCAGGCCGAGCGACTTGATCAGCTCGGGGGTGACCTGTCGTGGGGCCGGCAGGGTGCCCGGCTTGCCCTGGCCCTCGAGGGAGGTCGCCACCAGGCGGCGGCAGCCGAAGGTCTCCGCTGTGTACGACAGCACGCCACGATCGTTGTCGGTGAACCGCAGTACGTACGTCGGGCCGAGCTCCTTGGTGCAGATGGCCGGCCTCTTCGCAACAGGCTTCGGTGCGTTCACCAGTGCGAACAGCTCGGTCGCCTGCTCACCGTTGCGTTTGGTCGTCACGGTCGCGTAGTCCTGCCCCGACGCCTTCGCGTCGAACTGGCAGATGGCCACGCTGACCGGCCTGAACAGTGAGGTCGCGGCGCCCTTGCCCCAGACCACCTTGTCGGTGGCGGCACGGACGGCCGCGATGGTGTCGGGACAGTCCATGCTCGGGGCGCCGGTGGGGGTGGGCGACGGGGTAGGTGTGCCGGGGGTGGTCGGCGTAGCAGTGGGCTGGGCGGCGGGCGGGGACGTGGTGTTCTCGGTACCGCAGGCGGCGGTCAGTCCGAGCACAGCCACGACGAGCGTCGCACCGATCAGGCCCCGTGTCCGTAATGCACTCACGACTCGGTCCTTCCGGGTTGGCAAGGTCACCCATGATGGTCGATCGGAGTCACGTCGCGCGTGCCAGAACATCACGGCGGCGCGTCTATCCGGTCACGCCGGTGGATCGTATGGCAACCGAGGCCGACCTGTAACGTGCACGCGCTGGTCGGCGTCGGAATCGACGCGCTGGTCCGCGCGCCCTCGACACGTCCGCCGATTACGATGCTGTGCCGTGGCTCGCAACGACAAACAAGCTGCCGCGCAGCGGGAGCGCGACGAGTGGCAGTTGGGCATCGACTGGGCCCGCTGGCTGATGGCGGGCAACAGTCCGCAGGCGCTGACCATGTACGGCCTCGTCCTCGAGCAGGGTGAGGTCGCGTACGTGAACACGCCCGCGCAGTACGCGCGTCTCTACGGCGGCAGTGGTCGGTATACGCACAGCGGCGGCCTCTTCATCGGCAAGCCGGGGCTGGTGCTGGGCATGATGGCTGCGAACGCCGCCGTGAACGCGAGCCGGAAGGCGGCGGCGAAGCGGGACATGCAGCTGATGTGGCGCGATCTGCAGGAAGTCCCGACCATCGCGACCAACTACCGCTTGCTGTGCCACCTGCCCCGGAGTGGCTGGATGAGCTTCTACTACAGCGCTGTGCAGGAGTTCTATCCTGATCCGGCCAACTGGATGATCACGTTCGGTTTCCAGAACGCGGAGCCGTTGCGGCTGGCCGGACTGGCTACGCCGACATTGTCCGTACTGACCTCCTGGTGCGTGCTCGGAAACAACCGCTGGCAAGGCGAACCCGGGATCGCGCCGCTGATCCAGGCCGCCACCGGACCGCAGCTCCCGCCGGGGGCGGTCCGGGATGAAATCGGTCCCGGAGAACCCCGGCGACTCGGTAATCTGGAGTCATGACGAGCCCGTACGACGACGACGAGCCGCTGCTGCCCGACCAGACCCGCGACGACGACCCGCGGACCTGGGGTGACAACGACTCCGGCAACGATGACGACGATCGCATCCTGAACGAGGTTCCGCCCCACCACGGATGAGCGCGTCCGTGGTCCTCGTCCACGGTGGTCTCTGGGACGCCATGGACGCGGACGCCTTCTGGGGTACGACGGGGATTGCCAAGGGACTCACCGCCTCCGGGCTGGACGTGCTCGCGCCCGACCGGCCGCGGCGCGCGAGTGGGTGGGACGTCGAGCTTGCGGCACTGGGTGAACTTCTGGTTGACCGCGACGGACCGGTCAGGATCGTTGGGGCGTCCAATGGGTGCACTGTGGCAGTCCTGCTGGCGTTGAGGTTTCCAGACCTGGTCGACCGGCTGCTGCTCGCCTGGCCGGCGACCGCCGGGGATCCCGCCGTCGACGCGCGGACCCGGGCCGGCCTGCTCGCGCACGACTGCCCGCCGGAGACCGCGGACGAACTACTCGCAGGACAGACCCTCCGTGGTGTGGCCCAGGCCGACCTGACTGCACTGGCGCGAATTTCGGTGGCGGTGGTGCCGTCCGTGCCGGAGAATCCGCCTCACCAGCGGAAGACGGTCGACGCGCTGCTGCGATCGATCCGGGGGAGTCGTGAGCTGGCCGGGTGCCCGGAACCGCCGACGCCCGGCTTCCCGCCGTACCTGGACCAGTTGGTGCGAACGATCGCAGAGTTCGTGGACTGAGGGGGATGTGACCGTGGAGCTCCGCGGGTTTTCCGACGAGTACGCCGCTCTGGTCGCGGGGTGGGCCGTGGACGCGAAGGAAGTGGCGTTGCTGTCCGGGCGGGTGGAGTATCCGTTCCCGGAGGAACTGAAGGCGAGTTGGCGGAAGGTCGACCCGGACATCCACTCCTATCTGCTGTTCGACGGGGACTTGCCGGTCGGCTACGGCGAGGTGTGGCTGGACGACGAGGAGGACGAGGTCGAGCTCGCGCGGATCATTCTGGATCCGAAGGTTCGTGGCCGCGGGGTCGGGCCCGGACTCGTGGGTGCTTTGCTCGTGCCGGCGTTGGATGCCGGGTATTCCGATGTCTTTCTGCGCGTCCGGCCGGAGAACGCGATCGCGATCCGCACCTACCACAGCACCGGCTTCGTCGACGTCCCAGCCGCCCTGATGGACGAGTGGAACCAAGGCCAACCCATCGCCTACCGCTGGATGCGCTACGCCGGCGAATCCACGTAGCCCTACCCGGTCCGAGTCAGGTCACTGACGCGTGCGGAGAGAGTCGCGGATCTCGGTCAACAGTTGCTGGTCGGTGGTCAGCGGCTCGGGTTCCGGCTCCTGGCCGCGGGCCCGGCGCTCGGCGAGCTTGTTCAGCGGCATCACGATGACGAAGTAGATCGCCGCGGCGACGCACAGGAAGTTCAGCGCCGCCTGCAGGATCAGCCCGATCGAGAAATGCGCATTGTTGATCGTGAAGTTCCAGACGCCGGTGAGGTCCGTCTTGCCGAAGATCGCGGCGATCAGCGGATTGATCAGCCCGTTCACCAGGGCGGTGACGATCTGACCGAACGCGGCGCCGATGACGACGGCGACCGCGAGGTCGACGACATTGCCGCGCATGATGAATTCCTTGAAGCCCTTGAGCATGTGGGGTCCTCCACGAAGCGGGTGGTTGTACCGGAGACAAGGTAGGACCGCAGGCCTGCCAGGGCGAGCGACCGCGCCGGGACGGAAACACATCGTGTCGCCAGATCTCCGCTGAGTGATCAACTCGTGTCCGGTGTCAGAGCCACCGTGATTCTGGAGTTCGTGGTTGCCTGGGCCAGCCGGGTTGCGACCTCGGGGGTCGTCGCGACCACGATCAGCGCGCCGGAGGTCGTCGTACGCGGAGTTGGCAGGGCGACCACGCGGACCGCTCGGGCGAGCAGGTTCGCAGCGTCGGCCGACGTACTGGTCGCGGCGTAGAGATTGATGTGGTCGCCGACGCGGAGGAGCGCGCTGATGTCGGCGTCGTCGATGCGGAACGGATAGGCGAGCGACCCGGACGGCACTGCGGCCGGGGCCAGGAATCGGGCGTCGGTGAGTGGCTCGCCGGATCTGACCGGGCCGCTCAGCACACGGGCGGTCAGATCGGCGCCGGGTCTGAGGGCGCCGTCGGGCACCGAGCCCGGAGGTAGGTCGACGGTCCGGAGGTCGGCACTCGCGGGCACGGCTCCGCCCGCGAGGTCGCGCGCAGCGGCCAGCACGGCGACGGTCGGCGGCGGGGGAGGGGACAGGGCCACGAGGCCGAAGTACACAGCGGCCGCCGCGGCGACGCCGGCCAGGAGCCGACGATGCCACCGGGCGGCCCGCAGCAGATCACGAACGAAGGAAGGGGTTCTCATGCCAGAGAAGGTACGAGTTTCGCCGGCACCCGCCCCTCAGTTATCCACAGGGGCGGAGGAGAAGGTCAGGCCGCGCTCGTACTGGTGCCCGAAGACGAGGACCCGCTGGAGGACGAGCCGCCCGACGACGAACCGTTCGAGGACGAACCGTTGGACGACGAGCCGTTGGACGACGAGCCGTTCGACGACGACGAGGAGGAGTCCGACGACGAGGACGACTCGGACTTCGCCGGGACCGAGCTCTTGCCGGTCGACCGGCTGTCGTTGCGGTAGAAGCCGGAACCCTTGAACACGACGCCCACGGCGTTGAAGACCTTGCGCAGTGTCCCCTGGCAGTTCGGGCACACGGTCAGCGCATCGTCTGTGAAGCTTTGGCGCACCTCGAGGGCCTCGCCGCAGTCGGTGCACTGGTATTGGTACGTCGGCACGGTGGGTTCCCTTCAGGCCGCTGGCACTCCTACTACTCGACTGCTAATAATGCGCCAGCGGCCCGAAGTATTCCAACTCAGGCCTGTCGGCGCACTGTGAAGTTCCAGCAGCCCGGCGACCGCGGTGCGGGAAACGACGGCGTTTCCGAAGTCGTCGTGACCGTTGCGGCGAATCCGGTCCAGCTCCGCGGCCGGGACAGCGACGTACACCAACTCTGAGTTCATGTCCATAGAACGCAGAGCAACGCAAAGTTGTGAGGGACCCCATTTGGGGCAGGCGGGGGGATTCTCTACGGTTGGGTCCGTGCGTCGCCTGCTTCGAGTCGTCATCATCAGCGGAATCGCCCTCGCCACGGTCCTCCTGGTGATCGCGGGTACCGTCGTTTTCGTCGTCCGCCACTCGTTCCCGACCTACGACGGAACGATCGAGCTGTCCGGCCTGGACGGCGACGTCAATGTGGTCCGGGACGCGAACGGGATCCCGCAGATCTACGCCGACACCCCGGCGGACCTGTTCGCCGCGCAGGGCTACGTGCACGCACAGGACCGGTTCTTCGAGATGGACTTCCGCCGGCACGTCACCGCCGGCCGGCTGAGCGAACTGTTCGGCAAGGACGCGCTCGAGACGGACAAGTTCGTCCGCACCCTCGGCTGGCGCCGGGTCGCGGAGAAGGAGCTGGGCCTGCTCAGCCCGGCCACCCGGCAGTACCTCGACGACTACGCCCGCGGAGTGAACGCGTACCTGTCCACCCACAGTGGATCGGGTCTCAGCCTGGAGTACGCCGTTCTGTCACTCAAGGGAACGGACTACCGCCCGGAGCCGTGGACCGCGGCCGACTCGCTGTCCTGGCTGAAGGCGATGGCGTGGGACCTCGGCGGCAACATGGACGAGGAGATCACCCGGACCAAGCTGCTCGCGGCGTTCCCGGCCCGCAACATCGAGAGCCTCTACCCGCCGTACCCCTACGACCGGAACCAGCCGATCATGACCAGCGGCGCGGTCGGCAAGGACGGCAAGTTCACCACGTCCCCGATCACCGCGGATCGCGGGATGCTCACCCAGGACCTGCTGAAGTCCCTCGACACCGTCCAGAAGGTCGCCAAGGGCCTGCCCGAGCTGCTCGGCCAGGGCGACGGGATCGGCTCGAACTCGTGGGTCGTCTCCGGCGACCACACCACCACCGGCAAGCCGCTGCTGGCCAACGACCCGCATCTGGGCGCGACCATGCCAGGCATCTGGACCCAGGTCGGCCTGCACTGCAACAGCGTCAGCAAGAGCTGCCCGTTCGACGTCTCCGGCTTCAGCTTCTCCGGTCTGCCCGGCGTGGTGATCGGCCACAACAACGCGATCTCCTGGGGCTTCACCAACCTCGACCCGGACGTCCAGGACCTGTACCTGGAGCGCATCGACGGCAACAACGTCCTCTACAACAACAAGTGGCGCGCGATGTCGACGCGTGAGGAGACGTTCAAGGTGGCCGGCGAGGACAAGCCGGTGAAGATCACCGTCCGGGAGACCCGGCACGGTCCGCTCATCTCCGATGTCGGTGACGACCAGCGCCAGGTCGGCGAGCTCGCCGCCAAACAGGGCAAGTACCCGCAGGCGTACGGCGTCTCGCTGCAGTGGACCGCACTGAACCCGGGCCGCACCGCCGACGCGCTCTTCGCGATCGACAAGGCCCAGAACTGGAGCCAGTTCCGCGCCGCCGCCCAGCAGTTCCAGGTCCCCTCGCAGAACCTCGTGTACGCCGACACCGACGGGCACATCGGCTATCAGGCGCCCGGACTGATCCCGATCCGCAAGACCGGCCGGGGCGACTGGCCGGTGCCGGGCTGGGACCCGAAGTACCACTGGGCCGGGTACATCCCGTTCGACGCCTTACCCACTGAGTTCGACCCACCGGACGGGATCATCGTCACCGCGAACCAGGCCGTCGTACCGCGGACGTACCGCTATTACCTGACCAACGACTGGGACTACGGCTACCGGTCGCAGCAGATCCTGGACCGGATCAAGTCCGCCGGGAAGCTGGATGCCAACGCGATGGCGTCGATCCAGCTGGACACCAAGAACCGGGCCGCCGAGACGCTGGTGCCGTACCTGCTCCAGATCGGCATCGACGACGCCTTCGAGAAGCAAGGCCAGGACACTCTGCGGAACTGGGACTTCACCCAGCCCGCGGACTCCGCGGCGGCGGCGTACTTCAACGTGGTGTGGCGCAACCTGCTCTCCCTCACCTTCCATGACCAGCTCCCGGAGGACACCTGGCCGGACGGCGGCTCGCGCTGGTTCGAGGTGATCCACACGCTGCTCGGCCAGCGGAACAGCAGCTGGTGGGACGACACCCGGACGCCGCAGCACGAGAGCCGGGACGACATCCTGCGCGAGGCCCTGATCGATGCGCGGACCGAGATCACACAGAAGATGGCGCGTGAGCCCGCGAACTGGCAGTGGGGCAAGCTGCACAAGCTCACGCTGACCAACCAGACGCTGGGCAAGTCCGGGATCGGTCTGGTCGACAGACTGTTCAACCGCGGCCCGTACGAGCTCGGCGGCGGTACGTCGATCGTCGACGCGACCGCCTGGGACGCGGCCGACGGCTACACGGTCACCGCGACGCCGTCGATGCGGATGGTCGTCGACCTGTCCGACTTCGACAAGTCCCGCTGGGTGAACCTGACCGGTGTGTCCGGGCACGCGTTCTCGTCCAACTACGTCGATCAGACCAAGCTGTGGGTGCGTGGCGAGACGCTGCCGTGGGCCTACACCAGGGGAGCCGTCGAGGCGGCCCGCGAGCACGCCCTGACGTTCACCAAACCGGACAGCTAGTCACCACGCCGGGGTGCTGGCCTCGGCGAACAGCTCCTCCGGCCAGGTCCAGAGCGCACGCTGGGTCAGCAGGATCGAGATGGTCTGGTCCGCCGGCGTGGTCGACCACAGCGTGCCCAGGCCACCGGCCCAGCCGTACCGTCCGCCGCCGACGGACAGTCCGTAGCCCCACCCGGTGTCCGGCCCGAGGAAGTCGACGGCCGCCGCCCGCTGCGTCGGTGTGAGCTGATCAGTGGTCATCTCCGCGACGGCGGCCGGCGACAACACTCCGTCCCCACCGGCCAGCAGCATCCGCGCGAACGCATGGAAGTCGTCGGCCGTAGAGATCAGCCCACCACTCGCATCCGGGAACGACGGCGGCCGCAGCCACTGACTATCGGCCGCCGGGTCCAATAGGTCGCCACCGACGTACGCCGTCGTCAGCCGGGCCGGGTCCGACGCGGTGAACCCGGTGTCGTGCATCCCCAGCGGTTCGAAGATCCGGTCCCGCAGAAAGTCCTCCAACGGCTGCCCAACGGCTTGTGCGATCAGTACGCCGAGCACGTGCGAGCTGGTCGAGTACAGCCACCGCTCACCCGGCTGGAACTGCAGCGGCAGCATCCCCAGCCGCCGCATCCACTCATCCGGCTCGAGCGGAGTCCGTGGAACCGGAGGCCCGAACGTCCGCAGTTCCAACTCGTCCTCGCGTTGCCGGAGGGCCCGGTTGTCGGTCTCACCCAGTCCGAGCCTGAACGTGAGCAGATCCCGCAGCGTGATCGGCCGCGCCGCCGGCACCGTGTCGTCGAGCGGGCCGTCCGGCTGCCGCAGTACGACGGGATACGCCAACTCCGGCAGCAGGTCGCCGACCGGGGCGTCCATGGAGAGCCGGAGCTCGTCGACCAGGATCATCGCGGCCGCCGCGACGATCGGCTTGGTGAACGACGCCACCCGGAACAGACTGTCGCGGCGCAGCTCAGGACCGTCGAAGGCCGCCTTGCCGATCACCTCGACCCGCGTCTCGTCCCCGCGGCTCACCAGCGAGACAAGTCCGGCCAGGACCCCGTCGTCGACATACGTGCGCAGCATCAGCCCAGTCCACCAGCGAAGGGCATCGCTCGCCACTGCCCGACGAACATCCGGATGCCGTCGGCCAGAGCCGGCATCCGCGACACCAAGGGCGTGCACACCATGATCTGGAACACCCGAGCCGTGTCCATCACCCGTTGCACCCGCTCGTCCAGCTGTGGACGTCCGAGCGACGCCGCGGCCTCGTCGTACACCTTGCCGAGCTCCGGTCCGAACCCGGCCATGTCCCACTCGATCGGACCGAGCGTCGTGTCCTCGAAGTCGGCCCACAGTACGCCGTCCGCCGTCGGGATCACGTTGTACGACGGTGCATCGCCATGGATCGTCTGGATCGTCGCCGAGGGAAAGACCGCCTCGAACCCGGCCCTGCTCGTCAGCACCGGCCGCAGCACGTCCCACTCGGCAAGAGCCCGGTCAACGTCCTCCTGCTCGAGCAGTCCCGGCACAGCCTCCAGAACCGCGAGGCCGGACGGCACTCCGAGCAGTGGCGTCAACCAGGGCAGTTCCTCGGGATAGTCCGCGAGTACGGCGTGCAGCTTGGCCGCCCGGGTCGTCGCGTCGAGGTAGTCGACCTCCCCGGACTGTTCGACGTATTGCCAGAACGTCATGGAGAACCCATCCCGCTCCACAGGCTTCAGTGGTACGAGTGGGCTGGGCGCGACCACTGGATGGCCGTGGGAGACCAGCCACGCGGCCATGTCCAGCTCGCGCTGCTGGCGTCGTTCGGCGACCTCGAGGTCCGTCAGGTGGTCCGGGAGGATCATCGGCACGCGGGCAACCACGGGCGATGGCTTGAGCTGCACCACCACGGAGAACGCGTCGTACAGGACTGTCGGGTCCGTGACGGTCAGGTCGAGTTGACGGGCGGCTGTCGTGGCGGCTTGGACCGCGTTCTCACTCATCCACCGATCCTCCCAGCGGGATCAACCGGTTTGGTGTCAGCGCGGCATGCACCCGATGGTCGTGGGCGTCGGCCGGTAGCGCTTCGACGACCTCAGAGTCGTACACCGCGGCCCAGATCGGCGTACCGGGCCTCACCCGGGCGAGTGCCCGGTCGTACGAGCCGCCGCCGCGTCCCAGGCGGACACCGTCGCGCGCGACGGCCAGAGCCGGGCAGATGACCAGATCGGCGGTGGCGATCGCGGCCGAGCCCAGATCGACCGGCGGCTCGGTCAACCCCAGGCGGCCAGGCACCAGGTCGGCCGCGCCCGGTGCGACACCCCAGCCGAGGTCGTTATCGGCGTACAGGATCGGCAGTAGTACCTCGTGTCGGGCCGCGAGCAACCAGTCGATCAGTGCGCCGGTCTGCGGCTCGGGTCCCCTTGAAACGTACAAAGCAACCCGGTGCGCGTTCTGCACAACCTGCTGGGCACTGCTCAGCAGATCCTCCGCATGCGGGCGCGCCCTGCGGGCACTGAGCAAGTACTGCCGCGCCGCGGCCTTCGACGGGAACACCTCCTGATCGTACGAGCGTGACGCGGTTAACACTGTGATTACCGAACGTCCCCTAGGGTTGGTGCATGAGTGAGGTAGGTCTGAGACAAGCGCGGGAGAAGATGCGCGCGGCCGGCGCCGCCGACGTCGCGATCCGCGTGTTCACCCACTACTACCGGCTGCTCGAGTCCGGCCAGCAGGGGACGATCCGCGAGGACGACATCGAGCCGGTCGGCGACCTGCCGCACCTCGACAACCTGGACACCGACACCGAGGCGATGCGGGCCGCGCTGGCCGAGACGGTGGTGATCAAGCTCAACGGCGGCCTGGGTACGTCGATGGGCGTCACCGGCCCGAAGTCCGCACTGCCGGTCAAGGACGGGCTGAGCTTCCTCGACATCATCGCCCGCCAGATCCTGAGTACGCGGCGGAAGTTCGACGTACCGCTGCCGCTTGTCCTGATGAACTCCTTCCGCACCAAGGCGGAGTCCCTGCAGATCCTGAGCGAGTACGACGGTCTCGCGATCGACGGTCTGCCCCTGGACTTCCTGCAGAACATGGAGCCGAAGCTGCTCGCCGAGGACCTCACCCCGGCCGAGTGGCCGCCGGACCCGGAGCTGGCCTGGTGCCCGCCGGGCCACGGTGACCTGTTCACCGCGCTGGTTGCCTCCGGCACCCTCGACGCGCTGCGGGAACACGGTTTCCGGCATGCGTTCATCTCGAACGCGGACAACCTCGGTGCGACCCCGGACCCGCGGATCGCGGCCTGGATGGCGGAGCACGACGTACCGTTCGGGATGGAGGTCTGCCGGCGGACCCGGTCCGACCGCAAGGGCGGGCACGTCGCGGTGCGCAAGTCCGACGGCCGACTGATCCTGCGGGACAGTGCGCAGGTCGCCGATGCGGACACGAAGTACTTCCAGGACATCCGCCGGCACACGACCTTCAACACCAACAACCTGTGGATCGACCTGGACCAACTGGCCGAGCTGATGGCCGGGCACGACGGGATCCTCGGGCTGCCGATCATCGTGAACCGCAAGACCGTCGATCCGGCCGACCCGACGTCGCCCAAGGTGATCCAGCTGGAAACCGGCATGGGTACGGCGATCGAGACCTTCGAAGGCTCGCAGGCGGTGCTGGTCGACCGCAGCCGGTTCAAGCCGGTCAAGACGACGAACGACCTGCTCGTGTTGCGCTCGGACCTGTACGAGCTGGACGAGGCCGGCGATCTGACCACGACGCACGAGGGCGACGAGCCGTACGTCGACCTCGACCCGGAGTACTTCAAGATCCTGGCCGAGTTCGACGCCCGGTTCCCGGCCGGGGCGCCGTCGCTGGTGCGGGCCGAGCGGTTCGAGGTGCGCGGTGACGTTGCCTTCGGCAAGGATGTGGTGATCGTCGGCGACGTGGAGCTCGAGGTGCCGGCCGGTGAGCGCCGCGAGATCCCGGACGGCGCGGTACTCGACGGCTGAACCGAGCCTGGGGGGAAGTGAATGGACGACCTGCTGATCAGGCCGTTGGAGCCGCACGACACGGACGAGGCCGCCTCGGTCTGGTGGCGGTCCCGGCACGCGGACGGGGCCCAGCTGCCGCCGGCGATCCACACCGCCGAGCAGGTCGCGACCTGGTTCGCCGAGGTGCTGCTGCCGGACTCACAGACCTGGGTCGGGCTCGACGACGGCCGGATCGTCGCGGTGCTGACCCTGGACGGTGACGACCTCGACCAGCTGTACGTCGACCCCGATTCGGCCGGTCGTGGCATCGGATCGACCCTGGTGGACCTGGCCAAGGACCTCCGCCCCGGTGGACTGGCCCTGTGGACGTTCCAGACCAACACCCGAGCCCAGTCCTTCTACCGCTCACACGGCTTCACCGAGGTACGCCGTACCGACGGCGCCGCCAACGAGGAACGCGCCCCCGACGTCCGCATGACCTGGGGCAACCACCCCGAAAGCGTGCACATCAACAGGAGGTAGTGGCTCACCGGGCGGGAGTGGGTGCGGCCGTGAGCGTGAGGTCCGGCCGAGGTGCCAACTACCTCCTGTCGATCTGCACGGATTAGGGTCAGGCTCGTGAGACGGACTGTGGATGAGCATCTGGAGGTTGTGCTCGGGCGGGTGAGGGCGCTGCCGGCGTTCGATCAGCCGCTGATGGAGGCGCTGGGGCTGGTGCTCTGTGAGGACGTCGTCTCCGGGGTCAGCCTGCCCGGCTTCGACAACTCGGCCATGGACGGGTACGCCGTCCAGGCCGCGGACCTGGCCGGGGCGACGCAGGACAACCCCATCACCCTGCCGGTGGTCGGGGAGTTCCGGGCCGGACGGAGTGAGCCGATCGTGGTGACTCCCGGTACGTGCGTGCGGATCATGACCGGGGCAGAGATGCCGCGGGGCGCGGACAGTGTCGTACCGGTGGAGTGGACCGACGGCGGCACGGTGAACGTGCGGATCGCTGAGCAGCCTGCCCTCGGGGCGTCGGTGCGGCGAGCCGCTGAGGACGTGCAGGCGGGGGACAAGGTCCTGGACCGTGACACCGTGCTCGGTCCGCGGCAGATCGCCGTACTCGCGGCCGTCGGCCGAGCGCGCGTGAAGGCGCGCCCCCGGCCGCGCGTGGTTGTGGTCTCGACCGGGGCCGAGCTGCGCGAGCCAGGGAGCCGGCTGGGCGAGGGGCAGATCTACGACTCGAACAGCTACACGATGGCTGCGTGTGCACGGGACGCCGGCGCCGTGGTGTACCGCGTCGGCATCGTCGACGACGACGCGAAGCGGATCATGGACACACTGTCCGATCAGCTCGTCCGCGCCGACCTGGTGATCACCACCGGTGGCGTGAGCATGGGCGCGTATGACGTGGTCAAGGAGGAGCTGTCGAAGCTCGGTACGGTCGACTTCCCGCAGGTCGCTATGCAGCCTGGCAAGCCGCAGGGGTTCGGTGTCCTGGGTGAGGACGAGGTGCCGATCTTCACGCTGCCCGGCAACCCGGTGTCGGCGTACGTGTCCTTCGAGGTGTTCGTCCGGCCGGCGCTGCGCAAGCTGATGGGGCAGATGCCGTACCGGCGTACCCCTGTCGAGGGGGTGATGCTGGACGGGTTCAGTTCGCCCCCGGGGCGGCGGCAGTTCGTCCGCGTCGCGGCGAGGTTCGGCGACGAGGGCTTGATGGCCAGTACAGTCGGCGGGCACGGCTCACACCTGCTCGGCGGGCTGAGCCGCGCGAACGCACTGGCCGTGGTGCCCGAGGACGTGACGGCGGTCCGGGCCGGCGATCAGGTCGAGCTCTTGCTGCTGGACGAGGAGACCAGATGACGCAGGACCCGGGGCTGACCCATGTCGACGAGACCGGGGCGGCGCGGATGGTGGACGTGTCGGCCAAGGAGGCGAGCAGCCGCCGGGCTGTTGCCAGCGGCAAGGTTTTCGTCTCGGCCGAGGTGGTGACCGCGCTGCGTGGCGACGGCGTACCGAAAGGCGACGCGCTCGGTGTCGCCCGGATCGCCGGCATCATGGGCGCCAAGCGGACGCCCGATCTGGTCCCGCTCTGCCACCCGATCACGATCACCGGTGCCAAGGTCGACCTCGAGGTCGCGGACGACGCCGTCCTGATCACGGCTCAGGTGAAGACCACCGACCGCACCGGCGTCGAGATGGAGGCGCTCACAGCCGTCGCGATCGCCGGGCTGGCGGTCATCGACATGGTGAAGGCGATCGACCCGGCCGCCGTACTGTCGGACGTCCGGGTCGAACTCAAAGAAGGCGGGAAGACCGGCCACTGGGAGCGGCCGTGAGAGCCCTCGTCGTCAGCGTCTCGAACCGCGCGGCCGCCGGTGTCTACACCGACACCACCGGCCCACTGATCGCCGAGCGCCTGGCCTCTTGGGACTTCGAGGTGTCCGGTCCGCAGGTCGTCCCGGACGGTCCGCCCGTCGGCGACGCGTTGCGCGCTGCAGTCGAGGCGTCGTACGACGTAGTGCTGACGACTGGCGGCACAGGCATCTCACCGACCGATGCGACGCCGGAGCAGACCGCAGGTGTGCTCGACAAGCTCGTGCCGGGCATTGCTGAAGCTATCCGGTCCTATGGCGTGGCGAACGGCGTACCGACGGCTGCTCTGTCGCGTGGACTCGCCGGAGTGGCTGGTACGACGGTCATCGTGAACCTGCCCGGTTCGCGGGGCGGTGTGAAGGACGGTCTCGCCGTACTGGAGCCGTTGCTGCGCCACGCCGTCGAACAGGTGCACGGCGGTGACCATGTCCGGACGGACACCGACTGATGGCCATGGTTCACTGGCCTGTGGAGCTTCAGCACGGGCAGGTCGCGCTCAGACCGCTGCGCGCCGGCGACGGCGGTGAATGGGCGGCCGCGCGCCAGCGCAACGTCAGTTGGCTGCGACCGTGGGACGCGACACAGCCGCCCGGTGCGGAGGACGGTGCGCGGACGTTCCGGGCCATGGCGCGCGACTGGAACCGGCAGGCTCGCTACGGCCGGATGCTGCCGTTCGTCATCACGTACGGCGGTGCCGCAGGCGCCGGTGCACGGGCGAAGTGGCCGCTCGTCGGCCAGCTGACGGTCTCCGGGATCACCTACGGCTCGGCCCGCTGGGCGAACCTCGGCTACTGGGTCGACGAGCAGTACGCGGGTCGTGGCATCGTGCCCACCGCGGTCGCACTGGCCGCTGACCACTGCTGGTTCACCCTTGGGCTGCACAGGATCGAGGTGGCGATCCGCCCCGAGAACAAGGCGAGTCTGCGGGTGGTGGACAAGCTCGGCTTCCGGTACGAGGGCGAGCGGCCGCGGTTCCTGCACATCGACGGGGACTGGCGCGATCACCGCATCTTCGCGCTCAACGTCGAGGAAGTCGGGCCGGGTCTCGTAGCGCGACTTCAGTGATCACTCTGCGTCGCTATTCACATCAGTCACACGAGTCTTCTTGCGACACACCGTCCCACGTACCTCATCTGGCCCCCGCCGCACCTTAGCGTCGTCGCATGGGGACGACAGGGCTGATCTATGTGGCGATCGTCGCCGCGTGGGCCGCCTACCTCGTCCCGATGCTGCTGAAGCGGAGCGACGAGGCGCGGCGCCGCCCGGTGTCGTCGTCGGCCGACGCGCGGGTGCTCTCGCGTGATCCGTCGCGGCCGCGGTACGTCGTACGTCCGGCGGGTGCTGTGGACGACGCGACGCCGGCCGGGGACCTGCCGCCGCCACCGACGCGGTACGTCCTCAATCGAGCCCGCCGGGTGGCCGCCATGCGCCGCCGGCGGGTGCTGTCGATCCTGACCCTTTCGCTGCTGTCGGTCGTCGCGCTCGCCGGTCTGGGCATGCTGCTGTGGTGGACGGTTGCGATTCCCGGTGCGTTGATCGCCGGGTTCGTCGTACTGACCCGGGTGCAGCTCCGGCGGCAGGCGCGATCGCGTGCTCGGTCGGCTGCTGAGCGCCGGGCCCGCGTGCAGGCTCGCCATGACCGCGGCCCGGCCGGGAAGCCCGCGCCTTCTCCGGACGAGGAGATGACCATCGAGGTCAAGCTCCCTTCGGAGCCCCAGGTGGAGAAGCCGGCGCCGCCCGCCGAGGGCCTGTGGGATCCGGTGCCGTTCACGCTCCCGACGTACGTGATGAAGGAGAAGGCTCCGGACCGCACCGTCCGGACCATCTCGCTGTCCGACGACGAGGTCTTCTCCTCCGCGCGTACGACGGATCCGGCCGAAAGAGGGCCGCTGCCCGAGCCGGTCCAGAAGCCCGAGGAGCCCGAGGTCAAGCGGGCTGTGGGAGACTGAAACCCGCTCGACAACCTCGGTTTTAACCGGCGACCATGAGCGTGTTAGAGTTTCGCGGTCGCCAGGGAACTGGCGATCGACTCGGGGCTGTGGCGCAGTTGGTAGCGCGCTTCGTTCGCAACGAAGAGGCCAGGGGTTCGAATCCCCTCAGCTCCACCCAACAACGAAGGCCGGTCCCCAGGACCGGCCTTCTTGCACGTACCGGCCCAACCCGCGCGACGCTCCGCTCCCACGCGGGCTCGCATCGTCGCGCGCGAGGCGACCCCGTGAAGTCGCCCGCGCGATCTCCGGCCGCCGGATTAGCGCCCGTTGCGTCCGAAGAAGTGTGGCCTATAGACCTCAGATCTTCGGACGTAAGCTCGCAGATTCGCGACCCAGCAGTGCGTCGGCCAGGGGCATTACGGCGCCACGCCAGTCGGCGCATGGACGGTGCTGAGCTGATCCAGGCATAGTGATGGGGGGCGTGGGGTGGCTGGTCGGGTTGATGCCGGCACGGTGCTGGTCTTGCGGGAGGCGTACCACAAGATTCAGGCGTTGCAGGGATATCTGAAGGGCATAGTCCGGACTGCGGAGCAGACGCAGTCGGAATTGATCGAGATGATGCTCGAGGTCGACGAGGGGCCTGAACGGCGGTTCCTCTGTCTGACCGACGCGCAGCAGCGGGTGGCTCTGCTCCTGGTGCAAGGCCTCGACAACGAGGCACTGGCGGCGGAGCTGGGGGTGCGGCTGCCCACCGTGAAGTCGCATCTCGGCGTGATCCTGCGCAAGTACGGGATGGAGAGCCGGGTCCAGGTCGCCCACGACGTACGGCGCTATCTGGCGCGCTGACGGGGCGGTAGGCCTCAGATGTCCCAAGATGAGAATCGTGGAAGCTATTCTTGACTCATTCCAGAAAAGCGGGAAGACTGCGAGACGTGCCGACGGTGGATGAGCTCCAGGAGCTGTTGCGTGGGGCGGCGCTGCGGGTGACCCGGCCGCGGGTGGCCGTGCTGACCGCGGTGTACGCGCATCCGCATGCGGACACGGACTCGATTATCGGTGCCGTGCGCAACGATTTGCCGGAGGTTTCGCATCAGGCCGTGTACGACTCGCTGCACACGTTGACGGCGGCGGGCCTGGTTCGGCGGATCCAGCCGTTGGGGTCGGTGGCCCGGTACGAGTCGCGGGTGGGGGACAACCACCACCACGCCGTCTGCCGATCGTGCGGTGTCATCGCCGATGTCGACTGTGCGGTCGGGCACGCGCCGTGCCTGACCGCGTCCGAGGACAACGGGTTCGTCATCGACGAGGCCGAGGTCATCTACTGGGGCCTGTGCCTCGACTGCTCACGGCGTACCTGACTTCCTTTGAAAACGTCCAGTCCTGGAAGGGAAATGATGTCCGAGATCCATGAGCCACTGCCCGGTGAAGGTAGCGAGGAGAGCCGGGGCGAAGAGGACGCGCAGGCGTCGGGCGGCTGCCCGGTCGCCCACGGTGAGGGTGTGCACCCGACCCGGGGTAACGCGAACCGCGGCTGGTGGCCGAACCGGCTGAACCTGAAGATCCTGGCCAAGAACCCGGCCGTGGCGAACCCGCTCGGCGAGGAGTTCGACTACGCCGCGGCGTTCAAGACCCTCGACCTGCCCGCCGTGAAGGCGGACATCGCCGAGGTGCTGACCACGTCGCAGGACTGGTGGCCGGCCGACTTCGGGCACTACGGCCCGTTCATGATCCGGATGGCCTGGCACAGCGCGGGCACGTACCGGATCAGCGACGGCCGGGGTGGCGCCGGCGCCGGTCAGCAGCGGTTCGCGCCGCTGAACAGCTGGCCCGACAACGCGAACCTCGACAAGGCGCGCCGGCTGCTCTGGCCGATCAAGCAGAAGTACGGCCAGAAGCTCTCCTGGGCCGACCTGATGATCCTCACCGGCAACGTCGCGCTGGAGTCGATGGGCTTCAAGACCTTCGGGTACGCCGGTGGCCGTCCGGACGTCTGGGAGCCGGAGGACGACGTCTACTGGGGTCCGGAGACCACCTGGCTGGGCGACGAGCGTTACAGCGGCGACCGTGAGCTGGAGAAGCCGCTCGGCGCGGTCCAGATGGGCCTCATCTACGTGAACCCGGAAGGCCCGAACGGCAACCCGGACCCGATCGCCTCGGCCCGCGACATCCGCGAGACGTTCGGCCGGATGGCGATGAACGACGAGGAGACCGTCGCGCTGATCGCCGGCGGCCACACGTTCGGCAAGACGCACGGTGCGGCCGACCCGGAGAAGTACGTCGGCACCGAGCCGGAGGGTGCGCCGATCGACCACCAGGGCCTGGGGTGGCGGAACACCTACAACACCGGCAAGGGTCCGGACACGATCACCAGCGGCATCGAGGTGACCTGGACCCCGACGCCGGCGCAGTGGGGCAACGACTTCTTCGAGCTCCTGTTCGGTCAGGAGTGGGAGCTGAGCAAGAGCCCGGCCGGCGCGCACCAGTGGGTCGCCAAGGACGCCGGGGAGGTCATCCCCGACGCCTACGACACGGCGAAGAAGCACAAGCCGACCATGCTGACCACCGACCTGGCGCTGCGGTTCGACCCGATCTACGAGCCGATCTCGCGCCGCTTCAAGGACAACCCGGACCAGTTCGCGGACGCGTTCGCGCGGGCCTGGTTCAAGCTGACCCACCGCGACATGGGTCCGATCGCGCGCTACCTCGGGCCGGAGGTTCCGACCGAGACGCTGATCTGGCAGGACCCGGTCCCGGCGGTGGACCACGAGCTGGTCGGGTCCGATGACGTCGACGCGCTGAAGGCGCAGATCGCGGCGTCCGGGCTGTCGGTGTCGCAGCTGGTGTCGACCGCGTGGGCGTCGGCCTCGAGCTTCCGCGGCAGTGACAAGCGCGGTGGTGCGAACGGCGCGCGCATCCGGCTCGAGCCGCAGAGCGGCTGGGAGGTCAACAACCCGGACCAGCTGGCCCAGGTGCTGCGCACGCTCGAGGGGATCCAGCAGTCGTTCGGGAAGCCGGTCTCGCTGGCCGACGTGATCGTGCTCGCCGGTGGCGTCGGTGTCGAGGTCGCCGCGAAGAACGCCGGGTACGACGTCGTCGTACCGTTCACCCCGGGCCGTACGGACGCCTCACTGGAACAGACCGACGTCGAGTCGTTCGCCGCGCTCGAGCCGTCCGCGGACGGCTTCCGCAACTACGACGGCAAGGGCAACCGGCTCCCGGCCGAGTACCTGCTGCTCGACAAGGCGAACCTGCTCACCCTGAGCGCGCCGGAGCTGACCGTCCTGGTCGGCGGCCTGCGGGTTCTGGGCGCGAACTACGACGGCTCCAAGCTCGGTGTCCTGACCGACAACCCGGGCACGCTCACCAACGACTTCTTCGTCAACCTGCTCGACCTGGGCACCGACTGGAAGTCGACGGACGAGAGCCAGGAGACCTTCGAGGCCCGCGACGCGAGTGGCGCGGTCAAGTGGACCGGTACGCGCGCCGACCTGGTCTTCGGCTCGAACTCCGAACTCCGCGCCGTCGCCGAGGTGTACGCCTCCAGCGACGCCAAGGAGAAGTTCGTCCAGGACTTCGTCGCCGCCTGGACCAAGGTCATGGACCTCGACCGCTTCGACGTCGCCTGATTCGTCACACGGCAGAAGACCGGCTCCCTCCCTCCTGGGGAGCCGGTCTTCGGCCGGTTGGGGCACTTCTGGCTCGATGTGTGGGTGATCGTCGGCCGGGTGTGCTGGTCGCGTTCGCGGTGACGATGCTGGGGCTCGTGGCTGCGGGACGCGTGGCGGTGGGCGTTCTTCGCGGTGGGCGAGGGGCAGACAGCTCTCGTCAACGACCTGACCTGGCTGCCGACGATGCCGGCGATCGTCCGGCGGGCTTGTTCTCCGCGCATCGGTCCGCGTCTGGTGACCTGGGACAGGTCGTGGTGGCCTGAGACAGGCAATTGCTTGTCCCACCTCACCACTTCCGGTCCGCGCCCACCGGTTCTTGTCCCCGCCCACCGGTTCTTGTCCCCGCCCACCGGTTCTTGTCCCCGCCCCGCGCTGTGCGTCGGCGCGGACCCGTCCCGAGCGACACGTCTCATGGGTTGACCTACGAGATGGTGGGTTGGCACCCCGGAATCCGGTCGGCCAACCCACCATCTGATGGGTCAGCCCATCAAATGGCGCGGCGACCGGCTTGCGAATGGAGGGTCGTTGACCGGAGGTCGGGCCGCGCGGCGACCGGCTTGCGAACGGGGGTCGTTGACCGCGGGTTGGGCTGCGCGCCGACTTGCTTGTTCGCGATGTGGTTGCGTGTCAGGCTGGCGGAGGCGTCTGGGCCCGCGGATGGCTCGAGGCCTGCCTTCGTTTCCGCCTGAAGGGGTTTGCCATGCGGTTTCATCATGATCGGGAGCCTGCGGGGGATCTGACCTTCAGCGATGTGTTCCTGGTGCCGAACCGGTCCGGGGTCGTGTCGCGGCTGGATGTGGATCTGTCGACGAGTGACGGGAGTGGTACGTCGATTCCGATCGTCGCGGCGAACATGACGGCGGTGTCGGGGCGGCGGATGGCGGAGACGATCGCGCGGTGTGGTGGGCTGGCGGTGATTCCGCAGGACATCCCGGTGGACGTGGTCGCCGAGGTGGTTGCCTGGATCAAAGAGCGGGACCCGGTCCACGACACGCCGCTCGTGTTGCCGCCGACCGGGACCGTGGGCGAGGCGCTGAACCTGTTGCCCAAACGCGGTCACGGCGCGGTAATCGTGGTCGACGACGGCCGCCCGGTGGGTGTGGTGACCGAGGCGGACTGCTCCGGCGTCGACCGGTTCACCCAGCTGGACGGGATCATGTCGCGCGAGCTGCTGACGCTGCCGGCCGGGATCGACCCCGAGCGGGCGTTCGACCAGTTGCACGACGGCCGGCACCGGCTCGCGCCCGTGGTGGATGCCGACGGCACCATCGTCGGGATCCTCACCCGGGAGCGCGCGCTCCGGGCCACGCTGTACGAACCGGCCCTCGACGCGAACGGGAAGCTCCGGGTCGCCGCCGCGATCGGGATCAACGGCGACGCCGAACAGAAGGCGAAGGCGCTGCTCGACGTCGGCATCGACGTACTGGTGATCGATACCGCGCACGGGCACCAGGAGCGGATGCTCGAGGTCCTCGAGCTCGTCCGCGGGCTCGAACCCCGCGTGCCGATCGTCGCCGGCAACGTGGTCACCGCCGAGGGCGTCAGCGACCTGATCGCGGCCGGTGCGGACATCGTGAAGGTCGGCGTCGGTCCAGGTGCGATGTGTACGACGCGGATGCAGACGGCGGTCGGTCGTCCGCAGTTCTCCGCCGTCCTGGAGTGCGCGACGCGGGCCCGTGAGCTCGGCAAGCACGTCTGGGCGGACGGCGGCGTACGGCATCCGCGGGATGTGGCGCTCGCGCTCGCCGCCGGTGCGTCCAGCGTGATGATCGGGTCGTGGTTCGCGGGGACGTACGAGTCGCCCGGCGATCCGCATCGCGACACTGACGGGCGGATCTACAAGGAAAGTTTCGGGATGGCGTCGGCGCGGGCGGTCCGGTCCCGGACGGCCGACGACACGCCGTTCCAGCGGGCCCGGAAGGGCTTCTTCGGCGAGGGGATCTCGACCGCGCGGATGTACCTCGACCCGGAGCGCCCGAGTGTCGAGGACGTGCTGGACTCGATCGTTTCCGGCATCCGCAGCTCCTGCACGTACGTCGGCGCCGCGAACCTGGACGAGTTCCGCGCACGCGCTGTAGTCGGTCTGCAGACCGCCGCCGGGTACGCCGAGGGGAAGCCGCTCGACACGAGTTGGTGACCTCAGGGGCCGCTTGACAACGAAATCCGTCGCGAAACCCGTGCGAAAACGACGACATCGTCCCTCATTCCCGGGGTGAGATTGAGGGTACAACGATCTCATGCGTCGAGCGATAGGCACGGTCCGCGATCGATGGCACCGTGTAGTCACGGGGTGGAGGAAAGGACGCTTGGAGGGTTTGTCGGGGGGTCGCCGATCTCGCAGGGGGCGTGGGATCGACCGACGCGGGGGCTCACGAATCAGGTGTCCGGAACTGGTCGCGGGTGGTGGTGTGGAGTTCGACCGAGGCTTGGGAGGGCGACTCGGGAACTCGGACCCACCACCCGCGACTGTACTTGTCTGTCCGAATAGCACACTGGCGGTTGGCAATCCGCACGGCCCGGCGGCATAGTCGAGGAATCGATGAGCTGCTGGGGTTTGTGGGGAGCCGTGTGGAGGGAGACAAGGCCGTCCCGCTGAGGGTTGACGCGGAGACCGCGATCATCCTGCGCGAGGCGTACCACAAGATCGAGGCGTTGTTCCGTGCCGACCACTACGGCCTGTACGACTACGTACGGGTGGTGGCCGGCAAGATCGCCCGTGTCGACGCGTTCTTCGTCGGCTTCCTGCAGGGCAGCAGCCGGGTGCGCTATCCCTACTCGCACGACGACGGCCGGTACGTCGACCCGGATACGCACATCTTCGGCCCGAACGGCCAGACCGCCTGGTTGCTCAGGAGCCGGCAGACCTATCGAAGCGCCTACGACAATGGTGCGGCGCTGCATGCCGGCATGCCGATCGGTGATGTCGGCAAGCGGTCGGAGGACGCGGTCACGGTGCCGCTGTTCCGGCCCGTGAAGGACGGGCCGGACCAGCTGTTCGGCATGATCTCGATGCAGAGCTATTCACCGAACAGCTACGACGACAACTCCGTCCGGGCGTTCGAGTGGCTGTGCAGCCTGGTCGAGCGGGTGCTGACCCGCGAAGGCGAGGACCGGGAGGCGCTGCGCCGGCTGCCGGCCGGTGATGTCGGGCCGAATCTGCTGACGTCGGACCACGTGATGGAGTACCTGTCCCACCGGGTCGCGTCGATCCGGGAGATCGTCACGGAGGCGATGGACGAGCCCGACGTGAGTGCGTCGGTGCAGAGCCATCTGGCCCGGATCGTCGACGCCACCGAGCACATCCAGTCCGAGCTGATCGAGATGCTGATGGACACCGACGAGGGTCCGGAACGCCGGTACGCGAGCCTGACCAAAGCCCAGCAGGGTGTCGCGGTCCTGCTCGTCGAAGGATTCGACAACGATCAGCTCGCGGCCGAACTCGGCGTCAGCCTGAACACGGTCAAGACCCACCTGAGCGCGATCCTGCGCAAGTACGGCATGCCCAACCGCACCCAGGTCGCCGACGACGTCCGCAAGTACCTGGCCCGCTGAGCTAATAGGAGCGGGCGACGAATGCGGTCAGGCCGCGTTCATCGTCCTCCGTGGGAAGCGACCCGTCCGGGCGCTGCAGGCAGCGGACGGAGATGCCCGCTGTCGCCAGTCTGTCCTCGCCTGCCTCGCCGACGACGTCGTACGGCAGGCTGGCCCAGCCGGACGCGGCCGCCTCCAGAGCTTCGTCGACGCTGGAGACCGCGGTGGTTCGGGCCGCGTGCGACCTGGTCGCTTCCTCGAGCAGGTGCGTCTGGTCCGCGGCGATCGCGGTCGCGACAGTCGACGTGAGATCCGGCAGGCTCACGGTCTCCTTGCCGGAATCCCGCAGCCGGCGAGCGATGGTCGCGACGTTCGCTTCCAGATCGCGCGGCCCGAGCTCGATCCGGATCGGGACACCCTTCAGCTCCCAGTTCACCGCGCGGCGGCCGAACGGCTGGTCGGTCCGGTCGTCGACCGTGACGCGAAGACCGGCTCCGGTGAGCTCCGTCGCGATCCGTCCAGCAGCCTCGACGGCCTCGTCCTTGACCGCGAGTACGACGACCTGCGTAGGGGCGACGACTGGCGGGATCCGCAGGCCGGCGTCGTCGCCGTGGACCATGATCAGGCCGCCGAGCATCCGGGTCGAGCTACCCCACGACGTGGTCCAGGCCAACTCCCGCTGTCCGTCCCTCGACAGGTAGCCGATGTCGAACGCCCGGGCGAAGTTCTGCCCGAGCTCGTGCGACGTACCCATCTGCAGGGCCTTGCCGTCACCGGTCATCGCCTCCAGCGCCATCGTGTTCACCGCGCCGGCGAACCGCTCCCGCCGGGTCTTCCGGCCGACCACGACCGGGATCGCCAGGACGTTCACCATCACGTCGCGATAGACGTCGTACGCGATGCGGGTGGCGTACGCGCGGGCGTCCTCAGCGCTCGCGTGGGCGGTGTGCCCTTCCTGCCAGAGGAACTCGGTGGTCCTCAGGAACAGCCGCGGCCGGAGCTCCCAGCGGACCACGTTGGCCCACTGGTTCAGGAGCAGCGGCAGATCGCGGTAGCTCTGGATCCACTTCGCCATGTACTCGCCGACGACCGTCTCGGACGTCGGGCGGACCACCACGGGTTCCTCGAGCTCCCTGCCACCGGCATGCGTCACGACGGCGAGCTCGGGACTGAATCCCTCGACATGCTCGGCCTCGCGCCGCAGGTAGCTCTCCGGGATGAACAACGGGAAGTACGCGTTGGCCGCTCCGGCGGCCTTGATCTGCAGGTCCATGGCTGCCTGCAGCTGTTCCCAGATCGCGTACCCGTACGGTCGGATCACCATCGTCCCCCGGACCGGCCCGTTGTCGGCGAGCTCGGCCTTGGCGATCACATCCTGGTACCACCGGGGAAAGTCCGCTGCCTGCGCGGCAAGCACGGATCGGGTCGCTGCCATGCCGGTCAGTGTAGGAACGGGGCCGACACGAATGCCACGCAATTCGGGCGGTACGACGAAGCGCCCGGCGACCGTCGTGGTCGCCGGGCGCTCGCGTGCTGGATCAGATCGACGCGAGGGCGTCGTTCCAGGTCTTCGACGGGCGCATGACCGCCTCGGCCTTGGCCGGGTCGGGCTGGTAGTAGCCGCCGAGGTCGACCGGGCTGCCCTGGACGGCGAGCAGTTCGCCGACGATGGTCTGCTCGTTCGCCGCAAGGGTCTCGGCGAGCGGGGCGAACGCCTTCGCCAGGTCGGCGTCGTCGGTCTGCTTGGCCAGCTCCTGGGCCCAGTACAGCGACAGGTAGAAGTGGCTGCCGCGGTTGTCGATCCCGCCGACGCGGCGGGTCGGTGACTTGTCCTCGTTCAGGAACGTCGCGGTCGCGCGGTCCAGGGTGTCGGCGAGGACCTGGGCGCGCGCGTTGCCGGTCGCCTGGGCCAGGTGCTCGAAGCTCGCGGCCAGCGCGAAGAACTCACCCAGGCTGTCCCAGCGCAGGTAGTTCTCCTTGACCAGCTGCTGCACGTGCTTCGGCGCCGAGCCGCCGGCGCCGGTCTCGAACAGGCCGCCGCCGGCCATCAGCGGCACGATCGACAGCATCTTCGCGCTGGTTCCGAGCTCCAGGATCGGGAACAGGTCGGTCAGGTAGTCGCGCAGCACGTTGCCGGTCACCGAGATGGTGTTCTCGCCGCGGCGGATCCGCTCCAGCGAGAACTTGATCGCCTCGACCGGCGCGAGGATCCGGATGTCCAGGCCCTCGGTGTCGTGCTCCTGCAGGTACGTCTTGACCTTCGCGATGATCTGAGCGTCGTGCGCGCGAGTTTCGTCCAGCCAGAACACCGCCGGGTCACCGGTCGCCCGGGCCCGGGTGACGGCCAGCTTGACCCAGTCGCGGATCGGGTCGTCCTTGGTCTGGCAGGCGCGGAAGATGTCGCCCGGCTCGACCGGCTGCTCCAGTACGACGTTGCCCGCCGTGTCGACCAGCCGGACGGTGCCCGCGGTCGCGACCTCGAAGGTCTTGTCGTGCGAGCCGTACTCCTCGGCCTTCTGCGCCATCAGGCCGACGTTCGGCACCGAGCCCATGGTGGCCGGGTCGAAGGCGCCGTGCGCGCGGCAGTCGTCCAGGACGACCTGGTAGATGCCCGCGTAGCTGCTGTCCGGCAGTACGGCGAGGGTGTCGTGCTCCTGGCCGTCGGGGCCCCACATGTGACCCGACGTACGGATCATGGCCGGCATCGACGCGTCCACGATGATGTCGGACGGCACGTGCAGGTTGGTGATGCCCTTGTCCGAGTCGACCATCGCGAGCGCTGGGCCATCGGCCAGTTCGGCGTCGAACGAGGCCTTGATCGCGTCACCTTCCGGCAGCGCGGAGAGGCCCGGACAGGATCGCGCCCAGCCCGTCGTTGGGGGACAGGCCCGCGTTCGCGAGCGTCTCGCCGTACTGCGCGAAGGTCTTCGGGAAGAACGCGCGGACCGCGTGGCCGAACACGATCGGGTCGGAGACCTTCATCATGGTGGCCTTCAGGTGCACCGAGAACAGGACGTCGTCGGCCTTCGCGCGGGCGACCTGGGCGGTCAGGAACTCGCGCAGCGCGGCGACATGCATGACCGACGCGTCGACGACCTCACCGGCCAGCACCGGGACCGACGCGCGCAGCACGGTGGTGGTGCCGTCCGCGGCGACCAGCTCGATCCGCAGGGAGCCGGCGGACTCGATCACCGTCGACGTCTCCGTCGTACGGAAGTCGTTCTCGCCCATGGTGGCGACGTTGGTCTTCGAGTCGGGCGACCAGGTGCCCATCCGGTGCGGGTGGGTCTTGGCGTAGTTCTTCACCGAGGCGGGCGCGCGGCGGTCCGAGTTGCCCTCGCGCAGTACCGGGTTGACCGCGGAGCCTTTGACCTTGTCGTAGCGGGACTGGAGCTCCCGCTCCTCGTCGGTCTTCGGCTCGTCCGGGTAGTCCGGCAGCGCGTAGCCCTTGGCCTGCAGCTCGGCGATCGCGGCCTTCAGCTGCGGGATCGAGGCCGAGACGTTCGGCAGCTTGATGATGTTGGCCTCGGGCGTCTTGGCGAGTTCGCCGAGCTCGGTCAGCGCGTCCGCGATCCGCTGGTCTTCGGTCAGGTACTCCGGAAAGAGGGCGATGATCCGGCCGGCGAGTGAGATGTCCCGGGTCTCCACCCCGACACCGGCCTGACCGGCGTACGCCTGGATCACTGGGAGGAACGAGTACGTGGCCAGCGCCGGAGCCTCGTCGGTGTGGGTGTAGATGATCGTCGAGTCAGTCACAGCCCCACCCTAATGGGCGTTCCAGCCGCTCCCACCGCCGCGTGGGCAGGCTCACGCTCCGTCCAGTTCGTCCGGGTGAGCCAGGGTGATCCCGGTCGCGGTGGTGACCGCGCTGGTGAAGGTCAAGGTGTCGATCGGGGAGGACGCGGCCACCGTCGCTCCGGTCAGTGACGTGAGGCCGCGGGCGGTGTCCCAGGTGCAGTCGACGAAGACGGCACCGGTCGCCTTGACCTGGGAGAACTCGGCCCCGGTGAAGTCGCAGCCGCGGAAGACCGTGCCGGACAGGTCGGCGGAGACGAAGTCCGCGTTCTGCAGCCGGCAGTCGGCGAACTCCACCTTGAGGAACTTCGCGAACCGGAACGAGCCGAAGTCGAGCACGCTGTCGCGGATCGTGGCGTGCTGCATGCTCATCCCCGGACCGGCGAACCCGGTCAGCCGGGACGACGTGATCGCCAGCCGGGTCACGGCCGCGTCGGACCAGCGGGCGTTCGCGACGTCGCACTGGGACAGTTCGGTGTCGACCAGGATCAGCTTGTCCAGGTCCGAACCGGCCAGCTTGCAGCGGGTCAGCCGGCATCCGCTCAGCTCGACGTGCTCGGCCTCCAGATCGCTCAGATCCACGTCGGTCAGGGCGAGATCGAGCAGCCGCGTCTCGTCGTCGATGTCGTCCGGATCCGGCGACGCGGGATCGAGGTGAGCCCTGAGCCGTGGTGCTGCGATCTTCATGCGGCCGACCGTAACGAGGGCCTCCGACAGTTCAGTGCGAACGGACGTAGTGGGCGGCGGCGCCGATGAGGGCCGAGTGCTCGGTGTCCTTGGTGGCCGCGACGTCGAAGTCGAAGACCGATCGGACGATGTCGAAGGCGCCCGAGATCGAGCCGCCGAGGACTGTCCTCGTGACGCCGAACCGCTCCAGCCAGGGTGTGAGCGCGGACGCCAGGTCGGTGAAGGCGTCCAGGAGGACATCGCCCGCCGTCCCGTCGCCGGCTCGGGCTCGATCGGCGATCTCCTTGACCCCGGGCGCTTCGGTGCCGGTGCGGGTGGAGAAGGAACGCAGGATCGCCCGGGCGGAGATCGAGTCCTCCAGCGGCTTCCCGTCGTACGACGTCCTGTACAGCTCACCGCCTGGCGGCACGGTCCCGCCTTCGCGAACCACGCGGCCGTCGGCGAGGAACGCCGTACCGATGCCGGTGCCGATGGTGACGCCGACGCAGCGGTCGACGCCGCGGACCTCGCCCGCGGTCCACTCGCCGACCGCGAAGGCCTCGGCGTCGTTCATGAACATCAGCCGGTCGAGGGCGAGCTCCGCGCGCAGCGCCTCGCCCAGGTTGAACCCGTACAGCTGGTCGAACTTGTCCTGGCCGCGATACCAGGCCACGCCGGTGGCGAAGTCGAACGGACCGGGCAGGGCCACCGCCAGACCGTTTGCCAGCGGCAACTTGCGGGCCACCGCCGCGAGCTGTCCGACCACCACCTCAGCTGCCTGCTGCGACTCGAGCTTGGCCCGATCGACCACCTCCACGTCCCATCCGCCCCGCGATACGACCGCCGCGGTCACGTGGCTTCCCCCGACCTCCAGTACCGCTACGTCCATCAGGTCATCATCCACGACCGCGTGTCACCACCGGCCGACGGCGCTCACGTAACCATTCGCTTCGATGGTCTTGGAGACGACATCCGGCGTCGGGCCCGGCCACGGCCGCTCCTCGATATGCCGGTAGAGGTAGAACTCGGACGCGACGGTCGCCTCGCCACTCTGCCCGTCGCCGGTCTGGACGACGACCTTCAGGTCCTTGCCGTAGGCACGGCCGAAGACGGTCGTCATGCTGCGGCCTGCGTCGATCGGACTCTTGCGGACGAGTACGCCGCCGCGAGCTCCGAGCGGCACCGTCGGCGCGTCGTCCAGCTGAGTGACGCAGAAGGCGTAGCGCGCCATGTAGCGGTAGCGGGTCGCCTTGGGTTCCCGCCGGATGCTGGCGGACCCGTACTGGTCCGAGGTCGAGACCACCTCCGGCCACCCCCAAGCCTCGTCGCCGAGAACCTGGCCGTTCGACGCGGTACAGAGTTTGGCGGACCCGGCGGGCGGTGGCGTCGGCCGGCTGTCCTGGGTCGCGGGAGCGACGCTGCGAGGTTCGTGCAGGTCGGCCGCGACGGCGGCACCCGCCGCCAGGACGACGACCGCGGCCAGCGTGGCCATCGATCCCGCGATCCGGCGGTTCCGGACCCGGCGGCGGCCGGCGGCGACCAGCTCGGCCGGGTCCGGGGCGAACGCATCGGGCCGGTCCGTCGCGCGGTCCATCAGGGTCTTCAGTTCGCGCGTCATTTCAGTACCCCCACTGTGAGCTCGGCGAGGGCCGGGTGGGTGCGGAGCTTGTCGAGGGCCCGCAGGGTCTGGCTCTTGACCGTCCCGGGACGGCAGTTGAGCGCGGCGGCCGTCTCGTCCACGGAGAGTTCGTCGAAATAGCGCAGTACGACGCACGCGCGCTGGCGGGGCGGGAGTTCGGCGAGGGCCTGGGTGATGACGAGCCGGTTCTCCAGGACGCCGAGCGGATCGGCCGGGTCGGCCTCGCCGGTGAAGTAGTCCTCGCCGCCGACGAGTTCGTGGCTGGACTTGCGGCGGAGCGCGTCCAGGGTGGTCGAGACGACCACCTTGCGGGCGTATGCAGCGACCGCGCCCTTGCGCTGGATCCGGCCCCAGACCCGATAGAGCCGGATCAGCGCCTCCTGCGTCGCGTCCTCGGCCCGCCGCCAGTCCCCACACAGCAGGTAGGCGGTCCGGCACAGAGAGTTCGCCTGATGGGTGACGAAGTCGACGTAGTCCCTCTCGGTCTCGTCCTTCACCCTCGCCCCTCCCCAGTCATGCCGTTCCAACGTGATGGGTGCGCCAAACGGTTGCATGAATGCGGCACACTTTTCCGTGCCTGAACTCATGGTCGACGGCGTACGGGTCACCCACCACGTCCACGGCGCACTGAGGGAACCAGACGGCGACTCTGACCGTAGAGTGACTGGGACGAGGGGGCAGTCATGCCGGTCGAGAGCAGTCCGACGTCCGTGGTCGCGGCGCTGAGCGTCGCGCTCGCGGTGGCCGGTCACGTCCTCGTCGGCGGCGGGACGGTTCCGCTCGGTGCCCTGCCGGCGCTGGCGGCGCTGGCTGGAGTTTGCTGGCTGCTCGGCGAATACCTCGCCGGCGAACGGTTGCTGACCGCCCTCGTCCTGGCCGCCGTACAGCTCTTAATCCACGTGACCTTGGACGCCGCGCACCCGTCGATGCATGACATGACGGCGATGCCGTCCGGGATCGGCGGCAGCTTCTTGATGAGCGCTGCGCACCTAAGCGTGCTGCTTGCGGGCGTCCTCGCCATCACCCGGGCTCACCGCTGGGTCTATCGCGTGCTCCTCGCACGCTTCCTGCCTCAACTTCCGGTCCTGACTCCGGTACGGCGATATGCCGCCGTACTGCTCGTCGTACCTGAGCCCCCGCGGCTCGTCCGTCGATGGCTCAGCTCGAACGTCTCCCGGCGTGGACCTCCGGTCGCACGAGTAATCCCAGTTCTCTGACCGGCCCCGGCCGGGTTACTCGTACGCCCTTGAAAGGTTCTCTCATGCCCAGGAGATTCGTCCTGCGGGCCGGCGCGATCGTCGCGGCGTCCGCACTTGTCCTGGTCGGTGCCGCTACCTCGGCGTCGGCCCATGTCACGGTGTCGTCGCCGGACGCCAAGCCCGGTGGGTACGCGAAGCTGGTGTTCCGCGTGCCGACCGAGTCCGACAACACCAGCACCACCAAGCTCGTCGTCTCGCTGCCGAAGGACCACCCGTTCGCGCACGTCGGTGCGCAGGTGAAGGACGGATGGAAGGTGGAGAAGAAGACCGAGAAGCTGCCCGCGCCGGCCAAGGTCGGTGACGTCACGCTGACCCAGGCGATCACCACGATCACCTGGACAGCCACTGCCGGTGGGATCCCGCCGAACGACTTCGACGAGTTCGCGCTGTCGGTCGGCACGATCCCCGAAGGCGTGGACGCGCTGAGCTTCCCGACCGACCAGACCTACAGCGACGGCGAGGTCGTCAAGTGGGCCGACGTCGCCAAGGACGGCGCCGACGAGCCGGAGCACCCGGCGCCGACCCTGAAGCTGGCCGCCGCGATCACTCCGGTCGCGGCCACCACGCCCGAGACCAAGGACTCGTCCGACTCGTTGGCCCGCTGGCTCGGCGGCGCCGGTTTGCTGGTCGGCCTGCTCGGTCTCGCCTTCGGCCTCCGGCCGCGGAAGGCTCCGCCGGTTGCGGCCTCGGGTGAGGCGGGTACGGCGGACTCCGGGAAGGCACGGTCGTAATCGTGCGCCGGTTGATCGCTGTCCTGGTGGCGTCGCTGCTCGCCCTGGTGGTTTCCACCGGAGTGGCGGCGGCGCACGCCAAGCTCGAGTCGATGACACCTGCCGACGGTTCCTCGATGGCAGCACCGCCGACGAAGGTGGTGCTGACCTTCAACGAGCCGATCGGCAGCAACGGCACCCAGGTGCAGGTGAACGCGCCCAGCGGCACGAACGTGGCCGTTGGCGACGTCCAGGTGATCGACAACACCGTGACCCAGCCGGTCGGCGCGATGATCGAGGCCGGCCGATATCAGGTCGACGCCCGCGTGGTGTCGGCCGACGGCCACCCGATCGCCATTACCGGCATCCTTCACCGTCACCCACGCCGGTCACCCCGCCACCGACACCGCCGGTCCGCCGACCGCACAGCAGTCCGGCAACTCGAACACGGTCACGATCGTCGCCATGTGCCTGGTGATGCTGGTCGTGGTCGCGCTGGCCGTCGTCATCGTCCGCCGCCGCCCGGCCTCCCCATGAGCGAAGGAGCGGCCGGGCCCGGTCGTCAGCAAGGAGCCCGGCCGGGCCCGGCGCCCAGCGTGCGCCTGGGGTCCAGTGCCGGCTGGGTCGTGGCGGCGGGAATGGTTGCCACCGGCATCGTGGTGATGGTCGTTGCCCTGCTCGCCGCGGGCGGTGCTCCGAAACCGTTGCCGGCCGGACTCCTCGGCGCCGGAATGTCCTTGTCCTGGTCGGTTCCGGTCCTGCGCTTCCTGGCCGACGCGGCCGCGATGGCGACGGGCGGCGCGTTGGTCGCCGTCGTACTGTTCCTTCCGGCCACCAACGGGAGGCTCGGCGCGCAAGGCGTTGCGGGCCTGCCAGGACGCCGCGATCGCCGCGGGGATCTGGGCGGTGGCGAGCATCGGCGGGCTGATCACCACGGCCGCGGTGATCCTCGGCATCCCGCTCGCGCATCTCGCCGAGCACGCATCCATAGCGGGCGAGCTCACTCAGGTCAGGGCCCTCGCGGTTGCCGTCGTACTCACGGCGATCCTGGCCGTCGTGCTCAGCGGATGCCGGACGTCTGCGCGGCGCGCGCTTCGCCGTCGTACTCACGGTGGCTGCCCTCACCGGGCCGCTGCTGACCGGCCACGGTGCGCTCGACCGCACCAACGTCTGGTCGGTGCTCGCGACAGCCTCCCTGGTTGTGCACGTCGTCGCGGCAACCACCTGGGTCGGCGGACTCGGCCGGCGTACTGCGCTATGCGCGCTCACGTGAGGCGGTCGAGACGTTCAGCGTGCTTGCCCTGGTGTGTGCGGTGACGATAGGGATCACCGGATTGCTGACCGCGGAGATCCACCTCGGCAGCCGCGAGGAGGGCTGGGGCTCTGATCACCCAGTGGGTGACGACCGGGTACGGCGCTCTCGTCTTCGCCAAGGCCGTCGCGTTCGCCCTCCTGGTCGCGATCGGTTGGTGGCATCGGCGTACGACGCTCCCGCGCCTGGCGACCGGGGATCCGGCGGCCTTCCGTCGGCTGGCCGTGGTCGAGTTGCTGATCATGGCCGCGACGATCGGGCTGGCGGTCGCCCTGTCGCGCACACCGTGACGCGAATACTCGGTGACATGTCAACAGATCCCCGTACACTGGGTGGATGGCGGACCCGCGGTGGCTCGATGCGCGTGAGGCGTGGCTGTGGCAGTCGTACCGCGACTCGTACCGCGAGCTGATCGGCGCCCTGGAAGCGAGACTGTTCAGCAACTCCGGGCTGTCCGGCGCCGACTATGCGCTGCTGCATCCGTTGTCCGAGGCGGAGGACGGTGTGCTGCGGACCCGCGATCTGGGCCGATCGGTCGGCTGGGAGCGGAGCCGGTTGTCCCACCAGGTCAGCCGGATGGAGAAGCGCGGCCTGGTCAGTCGCGAGGACTGCCCGTCCGACGCCCGCGGCTCGATGATCCGCCTGACCCCCGTCGGCCGGAAGGCGATCGAGGCCGCCGCCCCGGATCACGTCGCCGCCGTCCGCAGGTACTTCTTCGACCAACTGACCGTCGACGAACAAGTCCAGCTCGTCGGCCTCCTCGACCGCATCCTCGCCAACCTCCCGTCCGGCGCGCCATACGCCACAGCGGACTGCGACGAGTAGACCAACGGTGGTAACTCCCGGTATTCGGGGGTAGGCGCTGGGTGACACGCCGTCACAGCGAGCAGTCGGCGCGCGGGACGGAAAGAATGAGCCTCCGGCGGCATCGACGTACTCGCGGAAGCGCCGAAGCTCGCAGCAGCGGGAACCACTGCCGTCGGACAACCGTTGCTCCAGGCAATGAACCTGCCGGCGTCGACCGTGACGACCCGGCCGGTCTCCGAACTGACCCGGCGGCTGGTGAGGGCCGCCGGATCGATCACCCACAAGTCTCCGCCCGTGCTGACCAGTGTGCCGACACGAGGAGCGAACCGCGCGATGACGCCCGACTGCACGACCATCTGGCGGAGGCGATCAAGGATCCGGACCCGATCCGGGTCGGGACGACCTGATCTGCCTGCGGTTCGAGACGATGAAGGTGTACTCCGCGCTCGGCGCCGTACGCCATCTGCTGGAGACCGGCGCGGTCCGGCCCGGCGACACGCTGATCGACAGCTCCAGCGGGATCTACGCGCACGCGCTGGCGCTGGCCTGTCACCGGTACGGGATGAAGTGCCACATCGTCGGCTCCACCACGGTCGACCGGACGCTGAAGATCCAGCTGGAGATCCTCGGCGCGACCGTCGAGCAGGTGCCGTCGTCGAACAACCTGCAGCTCGACCAGAACCTCCGGGTCCGCCGGATCGGCGAGATCCTGCGCGACAACCCGACGTACCACTGGATGCAGCAGTACCACGACGACATCCACTACCTCGGGTACGGCGCGATCGCCGATCTCGTCGACGAACTGGTGCCGACCGGGCCGCTGTGTCTGGTCGGCGGGGTCGGGACCGGTGCGTCGACCGGCGCGATCGCGGAGTACCTGCGGGAGCGCGGGCGGGACGTGAACCTGGTCGGCGTGCAGCCGTTCGGCAGCATCACCTTCGGCGCCGGGCACACCCAGGACCCGGACATGATCATCGCCGGGATCGGCAGCTCGATCGAGTTCCGCAACGTCCGGCACGAGCTGTACGACCGGCTGCACTGGATCTCGTTCGACTACGCGATGTCGGCCGCGGTGGATCTGCTCCGGACCTCCGGGGTCTTCGCCGGGCTGTCGGCGGGAGCGGCGTACCTGTCGGCGCTGTGGGAGCACAACTGCGACAGCAGCCGCAAGCACGTCTTCCTCGCCGCCGACACCGGGACGCGGTACGTCGAGTCGGCTTTTGCCCGGCATGCCGAGGCGCGTCCGATGGCAGTCGATGCGGCCGCGCGAGATCGACTCGCTGGACGAGCTCGCGGTGCCGTGGTCGGCGATGTCGTGGGACCGGCGGGAGTCGGCCTGGGCCCGGCGCTTGCACTATGACCCCGAAAGGCTGGTTGATCTGCCATGACCGCTCACCTGCAGATTCCCGCACCCAGCGTCCGTCGGCGCGCTCACCGCCACCGTCCTCGCCGGTGACTTTAGCCCGGATCCGTCCACCCTTTCCGTCACCAGCGCCTTCTGGCTCCACCACACCACCCGGCTGCCGGGTGCCGACGTCACCTATCGGAACTACTACGTCCTGCTGCGAGTCGGCGAGGTGTTCGGTGCCTGTTCCTTCGAGGCCGGCGAGCTGGATCCGTCGTACTGCGCCGACACCTCCGGCCGCACGCTTGCCGACGTACTGGAATCGAGCGACCCCCTGCCGGTCCGGATCGCGGCCCTGGACGCCTACCTGGCCTCGGTCGAGCCGCATCACGTCGTCGCCGCAGGCCGAGGAAGTCGTCCTTCCTGCCGGTACGCCGGACGTCCGCGCGCGGGCCCGTGATGCGGCGGTCGCGGGACTGCTGGATGTTGCCGAGGGCACCAAGGTCGCGCTGATCGGCGTGGTGAACCCGCTCGTCGACGCGATCACCGCGCGCGGCGGGGTGTGTCTGCCGTGTGATTTCAACCTTCGCGAGACCGCCTCCGGGCTGCCGGTTTCCCGCGACATGACGCAGGTTATCGACTCCGCCGATGCTGTCGTCGCCACCGGAATGACCTTGTCCAACGGAACCTTCGACGTACTCCTCGATCGTTGCCGTCAGCAAAAGAAGCCGCTGGCCATCTATGCTCAGACCGGAAGTGCCGTCGCCCGCTCCTTCCTCGGCTCCGGCGTCACCGCCCTCTCCGCCGAGCCCTTCCCCTTCTCCCAATTCAGCTCCCGCCCGACGAGCCTGTACCGCTACCACTCCGGGACGGATCTATGAGCAGCCGCAGTCAGAACCAGGCTCGGTCAGGAGGTCCGCTAAGGGGTTGATCCGGGCTGGATCAGGGTCTTCACCGAGCCTTCTTCGATATATCGTTCCGTCTTATGGAGAACCTGCCCGAGCCGCTCGCATCCGCACGCGCACCTGCGCGCGTCCGACACCGATCGCGACCAGGTCGTCGACGTACTGCGGGATGCCCTGATGTCGGGGCGGTTGTCGCAGGACGAGCACGCCGACCGGCTCGAGCAGACGCTGCAGGCGAGGACCCTGGGCGAGCTCGAGCCGATCACCCGCGACCTCGCTCGTACCAGGTCAGGCCGCGCCGCAGCCGGCCGCGGCGCCGTGGCGTCGAACAGCCTGGTGCCGATCGAGGAACCGGCGAACCCGGCGGACAGCTTCGACACCATGATCGGCGATCTTCGGCGGTGGCGAGCGGAAGCGGCCGCTGGCGGGTCAAGCGCCGGACCAACGCGGTCGCGGTGTTCGGCGGCCACGACCTGGACATGACCGACGCGGTCTTCGAGGGCCGCGAGGTGACGATCTGGGCGTTCGCGATCTTCGGCGGGATCGACATCACCGTGCCGGAGGGCGTCGAGCGTCCGGAACGAGGGCGTCGGCATCTTCGGCGGCTTCGGCGGCCCGCGGCAGCGAGGACCCGGACCCGAACGCACCCGTCGTCGTGGTCAAGGGCCTGGCCCTGTTCGGCGGCGTCGGCGGCCAGTCGTCGGTGAAGCGCCACAAGAAGAGCAAGAACCGCGGCCACGGCACTGAGCCCGGCAGGTCTAGATCCAGGACTTGAACCACATTCGGCTGAGCCAGTCCGGGTGCGGGCAGGACCTTGTCGGTCAGGATCGGCCAGATGTAGGCGAAGTTCAGCACGACCAGGACGACGAAGGCGCCGACCACCGCGCTGCCGATCAGTCGGCGCGGGGTCGCCGTACTGCATCGCGGCCCGGGCCGGTCCGAGGATCTTGCCGAGGACGAGGGCCAGCGCCATCACCGTGAACGGGATCATCGTCACGGCGTAGAAGAAGAAGATCGGTCTGTCGTCGAACGCGAACCACGGCACCCAGCAGGTGATGTAGCCGACGATCGGTACGCCGAATCGCCAGTCCCGCTGAGCCTATCCACAGCACCAGCGCGGCGATCAGCGCCAGGGCGCCGCCCCACCACAGCAGCGGCGTACCGATGGCGGAGATCACCGACAGGCAGTTCGTCCCGGCCGGCGGCGTTGCAGCCCGGCGTACCGGGCTTGATGTCGTTGACCGCGTCGAACCCGATCGGGCGGGCGATGATCGGCCAGCCGGCCGGGTTCGACGCGTACGGGTGGGTGGCGTGCTTGATGTAGTCGCCGGTGTGGAAGGCGAGGACTTCCTGGTGGTAGTGGAGCAGCGATCGGAAGTCGTCCGGGACCACCTTCATCACGCCGTGCGCCGGGTTCTTGGACGCGTAGTCGTGGTCGTAGGCGTTGTCGTGCAGCAGCCAGCCGGTCCAGGTCGCGGTGTAGGTGACGACGCGCGACCAGCACGATGCTGACGAACGCCGGGATGCCGTCGACCAGCGCCGACTTCACGAACGCGATGCCGGACGCCGAGCGCCCGCCGGGCGCCGAAGTCCCAGGCGAAGGCGAGGATGCCGAAGCCGGCGAGCACCCAGACCGCGGACCACTTGGTGCCGCAGCGCGAGGCCGAAGCAGACCCCGGCGGCGATCCGCCACGGGCGGAACAGCAGCCAGCGGCCGACCGTACGCCGCTCGCCGTCGGGGACCGGCGGCTGTCGAGCGAGTCGGCATGCCGGCGACGGGTCCAGTCCCGGTCGGCGACCAGGCAGGAGACCGCGGCGACCAGCCAGAACGCCAGGAAGATGTCGAGCAGGGCGACCCGCGACATCACGAAGTGCAGACCGTCGACGGCGAGCAGCAGGCCGGCGATGCAGCCGATCAGGGTCGACCGGGTCATCCGCCGTACGGTCCGGATCACCAGCAGCACGGTCAGGGTGCCGAACAGGGCCGGCATGAACCGCCAGCCGAACGTGTTCATCCCGAACAGCTGCTCACCGGCCGCGATCATCCACTTGCCGACCTCGGGGTGCACGGTCAGGCTCGGGGTGTCCTTGAAGACGTCCAGGTTGCCGGCCAGGATCGCCTTGTCCGCGGCGCCCTCCGGCTGGTCGATGAACTGCCGGGCGTAGCCGAACTTGAGCAGCGGAACGCGTCCTTGGCGTAGTACGTCTCGTCGAAGACGAACTTCACCGGGTTGCCGAGGTTCCAGAACCGCAGGATCGCGGCGATCGCGGTGATCGCCAGCGTCGCGATCCAGCCGCCGTCGAAGTCCCTCGGCATCGGCGGGTACAACCGCTCCTTCAACGGCGGCAGCCGTCTCCCGAGCACGTCCCGCCCGAGCGTCTCCTGCCCCTCGGCGGGCCTCGCCCCGCCGCGCGGTCCGCGTCCTCGATCACAGCAGTCACGCCCGCCATGGTACGGACGCCCCGGTACCACCGCCTCCCCGCGTAGCCGGCGGGGTCCTGTGGACAACCGAAATTCGGCGGCCGGACCTTCTACACTGAGTGACATGAGCACGCCACGGGAAGAGCTGCACGCGCTGATCGACGCGCTGTCCGAGAAGGCTGCGGCCGGAGCTCCTGCCGGAGCTGCCGACTCTCGAAGCTCGCAGGCTGAGGCGCGCGCGCAGCGCTGCCGCGGACGCGGTACCTGGCCGCCGTCGTGGTTCGGCGCGGTGGAGGGGAGCCGCCCTGACATCGCCGAGCGGAGCGAGACATCCTGCGGACGAGTTCGGCCGGCGCAGTGATCGTCGTCGACACGGCCGCGTTCGCCGCCGACGATGATCATCGTGCTGCGTCGACCTGTTCGCTCCGCTCACCTGCGAGCAGTGGTGTGCCGAGCTTCGTGTCCGGAGGTGCTACCTGATTCAGCGCGAGCGGGCGGTCGAGCCGACTTCGTCTGTTCGCTGCGCCGGGACTTCACGTCGCCGACTGTGACTGGCTGCGGCCGACTGATGGACAATATGCCGATCTCCCTCTGGCCGACGCCTCGGTGGTCGCGATCGCGAGAGTCGGGCGCGGGAGATCGCACCTGACGCGGACTTCAGCGTTGTCGGCCCGGCATCGATGCTTCACTCCTGCCGTGACCGGGCGATTGGTGTTGGCGGGGACGCCTATTGGGGATGTGCTGGATGCTTCGCCGCGGTTGGGCGGGTGCTGGCGAGGCGATGTGGTGGCGGCGGAGGACACGCGGCGGTTGCGGCGGCTGACGAGGGAGCTGGGGATCACCGTCGGTGGGCGGGTGGTCAGTTACTTCGAGGGGAACGAGCGGGAGCGGACGCCGGAGCTGCTGGCGGCGTTGACCGAGGGGCAGACCGTGGTGGTGGTGACCGACGCGGGGATGCCGAGCGTGTCGGATCCCGGGTATCGGCTGGTCGCGGCGGCGATCGAGGCCGGCGTCGACATCACCGCCGTTCCGGGGCCGTCCGCCGTACTGACCGCGCTCGCACTGCAGTGGCCTGCCGGTGGACCGGTTCACGTTCGAGGGGTTCCTGCCGCGGAAGCCGGGGGAGCGGGCCCGGCGGCTGGGGAGCTGGCGGACGAGCCGCGGACGATGGTGTTCTTCGAGGCGCCGCACCGGCTGGCCGCGTCGCTCGAGGCGATGGCGGAGGCGTTCGGCGCGGATCGTCGTACGGCGGTCTGCCGCGAGCTCACCAAGACGTATGAAGAGGTCAAACGCGGTCCGGTGGCCGAGCTGGTCGACCTGGTCCAAGGACGGCGTACGCGGTGAGATCACCGTGGTCGTCGGCCGGTGCGGACCCGCACAAGATGCTCGACGCCGGAGGAGCTGGCCGTCGAGGTCGCCACCGACGAGGAGGCGGGTACGCCGCGCAAGCAGGCCATCGCCGACGTCGCCAAGCGCTTCAACGTCCCGAAACGGACCGTGTACGACGCCGTCCTGGCGGCCCGGGACCCTGGTAAATAGCACTGGCGCGCGGCACTACCCTTTACGGTATGTCCGAGAAGGCCTATTACGTCACCACCCCGATCTACTACGTCACGGCTCCGCCGCACATCGGCAGCGCCTACACGACGGTGGCCGGGGACGTCCTGACCCGTTGGCACGCCCAGCGCGGCGAGCGCAAGTGGTACCTGACCGGTACCGACGAGCACGGCGAGAAGGTGATGCGCAGCGCTGAGGCGCAGGGCATGACCCCGCAGGCGTGGACGGACAAGCTGGTCGAGGAGGCCTGGAAGCCGGCCTGGGTCGACGTCGACATCGCGTACGACGACTTCATCCGGACCACCGAGCAGCGGCACACCGAGCGGGTCCGGGAGTTCTGGCAGACGCTGTACGACAAGGGCGACGTCTACAAGGGCGAGTACGAGGGCCTGTACTGCGTCGGCTGTGAGGAGTTCAAGCTCCCCGCCGACATCCGGACCGACGAGGACGGCACCCAGCGGTGCATGATCCACGGCACCGAGCTGGAGACGGTCTCGGAGACCAACTACTTCTTCCGGCTCTCGGCGTACGCCGACAAGCTGCTCGAGCTGTACGAGTCGCAGCCCGACTTCGTCGCCCCGGCCAGCGCCCGCAACGAGGTGATCGCGTTCGTCAAGCAGGGCCTGCAGGACCTGTCGATCACCCGGTCGACCTTCGACTGGGGCATCCCGGTGCCGTGGGACGAGGACCACGTCCTCTACGTCTGGATCGACGCGCTGCTGAACTACGTGACGCGCCGCCGGCTACGGCACCGACCCGGAGCGGTTCGAGCAGCTGTGGCCGGTCGACGTCCACCTGGTCGGCAAGGACATCCTGCGGTTCCACGCGGTGATCTGGCCGGCCATGCTGATGGCCGCGGAGGTCGCCGTACCGAAGCAGGTCTTCGCGCACGGCTGGCTGCTGGTCGGCGGCGAGAAGATGAGCAAGTCCAAGCTGACCGCGATCGCGCCGCACGAGATCACCGACCACTTCGGCTCGGACGCGTTCCGGTACTACTTCCTGCGGACGATCCAGTTCGGCTCGGACGGGTCGTTCTCCTGGGAGCACCTGAGCGCGGTCTACACCTCCGAGCTCGCCAACGGCCTGGGCAACCTGGCCAGCCGGATCGCGGCGATGGTCGGCAAGTACTTCGACGGCGTGCTGCCCGAGCCGACCGACCACGGACCGGCCGAGCAGGCCCTCGCCGACCAGCTCGCCCAGACCGTGGCGACCGCGGACAAGGCGATCGACACACTCGCGTTCCACGACGCGCTGGCCGCGATCAACGAACTGGTCGGCGCCGTCAACGGCTACGTCACCGAGCAGGAGCCGTGGAAGGTCGCCAAGGACGACGTCCCAGCGCGACCGCCTCGCCACCATCCTCTACACCGCCGCCGAGGTCCTGCGCGGCGGTCGCCGTACTGCACAACCCGACGATGCCGAAGACCGTCCGCCAAGCTCTGGACCCTGCTCGGCGCCGAGGAGAAGCTCGGTTCCGCTCGCACGACCAGCGGATCCAGGACGCCGGCACCTGGGGCCAACTCCCCGCCGGCTCCACCCTGACCAAGGGCGACCCGCTCTTCCCCCGCCTCGAGGAGTCCTGAGTCAGGGTCATCAACCGCGTCGGGAATTCCTGGGCGCTCGCGACGATTTCTTGAAGTATCAACCAATCGTTGGAGGCGCACCATGCAAGCGGTGGTATTCGAGGAGTTCGGCGGTCCCGAGGTGCTGCGGATCGAGGAGGTGGCCGAGCCGCACGCCGGTCCCGGCCAGGCACGGATCCGGGTCCGCGCGGCCGGGGTGAACCCGATCGACTTCAAGGTCCGCCGCGGCTGGACCAAGGGCTTCCTCGACGTGACGTTCCCGGCCACGCCGGGGATGGAGGTCGCCGGTGTGGTGGACGAAGTCGGTGCAGGCGTCGAAGTTCGCGGTCGGTGACGAGGTCGTCGGCTGGGCCGCGACCGGTGCATACGCCGAGCACGCGATCGTCGGCAACGTCGTCCGCAAGCCGGCCGATCTGAGCTGGGAGAAGGCGGTCGGTCTGCCGATCGCGGGTGAGACAGCGCAGCGTGTCCTCGACGCGCTGCAGCTCAAGGACGGCGAGACCATCCTCGTGCACGGCGCTGCCGGAGCCGTCGGTTCGATCGCGGTCCAGCTCGCCAAAGCCGCCGGTGCCACGGTGATCGGTACGGCGTCGCCCGCCAACCACGAGTTCCTCCGGTCGATCGGCGCGATTCCGGTCGTGTACGGCGAAGGCCTGGTCGACCGGGTTCGCGCGGTTGCGCCGCAGGGCATCGACGCGGTGTTCGACACTGCCGGCAAGGGCGGACTGCAGGAGTCGATCGAACTCCGCGGCACCACCGACCGCATCGTCACCATCGCCGACTTCGGCGCCGCGGACCTCGGAATCGCGGCGTCCCCGGGTGGCAGCTCCACCCCGGAGGAGGTCGCCGACGGCCTGACGAACGAGCTCGAGGCCGCCGCGGCCGGCACCCTCCAGGTCCGCGTCGCCGAGACCTTCCCGCTCGCCGACGCCGCCAAGGCCCAGGAGCTCAGCGAATCCGGCCACGCCCCCGGCAAGGTCGTCGTACTGCCGTAAGCGTCCTGAGGGTTGGGCGGTGAGGCGGCGAGGCCGCCTCACCGCCGGCCCGGATCCCCCTCCCAATCCGGGTCGTCAGAGGTGTGCGATGCCACCCGGCATCCCCGACTGCCAATGCGCTGGCAGGAACATCCGTGACTCGTTCCGGCAGGAGCCCTTGCAGACCGCGCACAAGGCTGCGTAACAGGCGAAGACTGCCCACACTCCATAGGGCTCCGGCAGGTCCCGGTACTTCTCCGACATCAGGACCTTGCAGTGCAGACACCGAGGACCGGTACTCCGGACCGGGCGTGAACGGTGTCCAGGTGGCGGCACGCACAGCGGGAGCGGCACCGGCGGAACTCTGAAGAGTCGTCGGGCGGCGAGCCAGATAGCTCGGAGGACCCTGGCCGGAAGCGGACCGACTCTGAGTCGGATCTCCGGCCCGGACCGGCGTACGTCGGTGGGTCCAAGGTAGGCGGCGGGATAACGGCGGGGTCGGACCGGGATCGGTGCCGGTCGGTGCCCCCGTGGTCGGCTGGTGTTCATTGATGTCCCCCTCCGGGACCGGCCCGGGGTCGCCGGTGGGTCCCAAAGCCGAGCACTGATCTGTCAAGACCAACGGTCGGTTGCGGAGAGGCGCGGGTGTGATCGTCGCGTTGCCCCATGCGGAACCGGTTTCGTCGGTTGCCTTCACGAACGGTGACCGGACCCTCATGACCTCTGGGTACGACGGCGTCGCCCGCCTGTGGTCGATCCCCGGTCCGGTGATCACCGGACCGACCGCCACGGTGGCATCCACTGTCTTCAGCCCCGATGGGCGATCGCTGGCAACCTTCGGTGGCGGCGCTTTCCTCCTGAACGTCTCGCAGCCCCGAGCACCGGTCGCGCTCGCATCGGGCCTGATGTCGCCGCTGACGGACGAGCCGATCAGCGGAGCCGGGGCGATGAGCCCGGACGGAAAGACTCTGGCCGCCGGGACCACCGGAACCTCGGTCGTCCTCTGGGACGTCACCGATCCGGCCAGACCCAAGTCGCTCGGGCCGCCCCTGACGGGACCTGGTGCCGTGGTGGAGTCACTCGCCTTCAGCCCTGACAACCGGACTCTGGTAGCCGGTGGCGACGACAGCAAGGTGCGCCTGTGGGATGTGAGTGACCCACGGCGTCCGATGGCTCTCCCCGTCGCACCGGGTGCCGATAGCAACTATGTCTACGCGGTCGCGATCAGCCCGGATGGTCGAACCCTGGCCGGCGTCACCGCGGATGGTGTGATCCGGCTGTGGGACATGACCGATCCGCGGCGGTTGCGCGCGTTGTCCTCAGTCAAAGGATCGGCCGACCTGTTGTTCTCGGCTGCCTTCAGTCTTGACGGCAAACTCTTGGCCACCGGAAGCGCTGACGGCACGGTCCAGCTCTGGGACGCCACCGCTCCCGCGGCGCTTGCACCGATCGGTGCGCCACTGAGAGGTCCGGATGGCACGGTGACGTCGGTCGCGTTCGGTCCGGACGGTCACACGCTGGCCGCGAGTACGCGCAGTGGCCGGGTCTGGTTCTGGAACGTCGGGACGCCGGATCATCCTGAAACCGTGGCGATCCTCAACGCCTCCGATGCGGCGGTTTGGTCGATCGGGTTCAGCCCGGACGGCCATACGGTTGTCACCGGAGGTTCGGATCGAACCGTGCGGCTTTGGGAGATGGATCCCGCGCGGGTCGTCGAGCTGATCTGTGCATCCGGTGGAGATTCGGTGTCAGCAGACGAATGGGAGAAGTACCTGCCAGGCGTTCCGTACCAGCCGGTCTGCTGAGCCGCAGGCGGAAATGTGATCGCCGACCTGAATGTGGGAGCTTCTACAGTCGGCCCTATGACCAGCATCCTGTCTGCCGTGGCCTGGCCGTATGCGAACGGTCCCAGGCATATCGGCCATGTGTCCGGCTTCGGCGTTCCGTCCGATGTGTTCAGCCGGTACCTGCGGATGGCTGGTCACGACGTTCTGATGGTGTCCGGCACCGACGAGCACGGTACGCCGATCCTCGTGCAGGCGGAGCAGGAAGGCGTGAGCCCCCGGGAGCTCGCCGATCGCTACAACCGGGTGATCGTCGAGGACCTGCACGGTCTCGGGCTGTCCTACGACCTGTTCACCCGGACCACGACCCGCAACCACTACGCCGTCGCCCAGGAGCTCTTCAGAACCCTTTACCGCAACGGATATCTCGTCAGCAGGACCACGATGGGCGCGATCTCGCCGTCCACCGGGCGTACGCTGCCGGACCGCTACATCGAGGGCACCTGCCCGATCTGTGGGTACGACGGCGCTCGCGGGGACCAGTGTGACAACTGCGGGAACCAGTTGGACGCGATCGACCTGATCAACCCGCACAGCCGGATCAACGGCGAGACGCCGGTGTTCGTGGAGTCCGAGCAGTTCTTCCTGGACCTCCCGGCACTGGCGGATCAGCTGGGGGCGTGGCTGCAGACCCGCACCGGATGGCGTCCGAACGTACTGAAGTTCGCCCTCAACCTCCTCGACGACGTCCGGCCCAGGGCGATGACGCGCGACATCGACTGGGGCATCCCGGTGCCGCTGCCGGGCTGGGAGGACAACCCGAACAAGCGCCTGTACGTCTGGTTCGACGCGGTCATCGGCTACCTGTCCGCCAGCATCGAATGGGCCCGGCGAACCGGCGACCCGGATGCCTGGCGGAAGTGGTGGTCCGATCCGGACGCCCAGTCCTACTACTTCATGGGCAAGGACAACATCACCTTCCACGCCCAGATCTGGCCGGCCGAGCTCCTCGGCGTACAACGCGTCGCCCGGGCAGTACGGCGTACTCAACCTGCCGACCGAGGTGGTGAGCAGCGAGTTCCTGACCATGGAGGGCCGGAAGTTCTCGTCGTCGCGATCGGTGGTGATCTACGTCCGCGACGTACTGGAGAGGTACGGGCCGGACGCGTTGCGGTACTGGGTCTCGGTCGCGGGGCCGGAGGCGCATGACGCCGACTTCACCTGGTCCGACTTCGTCCGGCGGAACAACGACGAACTGGTCGGGACCTGGGGCAACCTGGTCAACCGGACCGCGTCCATGATCGCGAAGAACATCGGTGCGATCCCGGCGGCCGGTGAGCTGACCGCGGCCGATCGGGAGTTGCTTGCCGGCAGCAAGGAGGCGTTCGGCACGGTCGGTGATCATCTGCGGCACCAGCGGCTGCGGACCGCGATCGGTGCGGCGATGCGGAACGCGGCGGACGCGAACCAGTACCTGTCCCAGCAGGCGCCGTGGAAGGAGACCGATCCGGAGCGGAAGGCGACGATCCTGCACGTCGCCGCGCAGGTGGTGGCCGACAGCAACCGGCTGCTCGCGCCGTTCCTGCCGCACTCGGCCCAACGCGTGCACGAGGCCCTCGGCGGGACCGGGACCTTCCTGCCGCAGCCCGAGCTGCGCGAAGTCGATGACCTCGACGGCGGTCCGGCGTACCCGATCATCACCGGCGACTACACCGCCCAGCCACGCTGGGCCTCGGAGCCCGTCGTACCCGGCACACCGGTCCGCCCGCCCACGCCGATCTTCGCCAAACTGTCACCGGATGTGGTCGAGGAGGAACTGGCACGGCTCGAGTGACGCGTTTGTACAAGACCGTAAGGTCCGGTGGTCGTACGGTCGGGGTGGAGAGGAGTTGAGCATGATGGCGAATTACCTGGCGACTGCCGAGACCGATATTGACGCTGCGCCTGCGCGCGTGTGGACGGTGCTGACCGATCGTGAGCTGCTGAAGGAGCTGTGGTTCGGGGCGGAGGTGGAGACCGACTGGCAGCAGGGGAGCCCGATCACCTGGACGGTGACTACGAGGGCAAGCCCTACCAGGACAAGGGCGAGATCCTCGAGGTCGACCCCGGCCGGCTGCTGAAGCTGACCCACTGGAGTCCGCTCACCGGGCAGCCCGACGTACCGGAGAACTACCACACGCTCACCTACACACTGGACGGCAACGGTACGGCGACCCACCTGAAACTCACGCAGGACAACAACGCGCAGCGAGGACGAGGCCAAGCACTCCCAGGGCATGTGGGAGATGCTCGTCGGCAAGGTCAAGGACGCGGCCGAGTCTTAAGGGTCAGTAATCTGATCCCTATGGCTACAGATGGTGTGGAGGTCGACCGGCCGACCCGGGAGCGGGCTGCGATCGGGGAGGACGGCCGGTCGCGGGACCGGACCCGGCCGGCGGTGCCCGATCCGTTGCCGATGAGCGTGGTCGACGCGCACTGCCATCTCGACATCGCCGACGGCGAGGACGGCGCCTGGCTGAGCCCGGCCGAGGCGATCAAGCTGGCGTCGTCCGTCGGCGTCACCCGGATCGTCCAGGTCGGCTGCGACCTGCCGGGCGCGGTCTGGGCGGTCGAGGCCGCCGAGCAGTACCCGAACCTGATCGCCGGCGTCGCCCTGCACCCGAACGAGGCGCCCAAGCTGAAGGCCGTCGGTGAGCTGGACAGCGCGCTGGCGGAGATCGAGCGGCTGGCGGCGACCTCGGACAAGGTCCGGGTGATCGGTGAGACCGGGCTGGACTACTTCCGCACCGGCGAGGACGGGCGGGCCGCGCAGCACGAGTCGTTCGCCGCGCACATCGAGTTGGCGAAGCGGCTGGACAAGACCCTGATGATCCACGACCGGGACGCGCACGACGACATCCTGAAAATCCTGGACCGTGAGGGTGTGCCGGATCGCCTCGTCATGCACTGCTTCTCCGGCGACACCGAGTTCGCCCGGAAGTGCGTCGAACGGGGCGCGTTCCTGAGCTTCGCCGGCGTGGTGACGTTCAAGAACGCCCAGTCCCTGCGGGACGCACTGGCCGTGACCCCACTCGACCGCGTGCTGGTCGAGACCGATGCGCCGTACCTGACCCCGTCCCCGCATCGCGGTCAGCCGAACGCGTCGTACCTGATCCCGCACACGGTCCGCAAGATGGCCGGCGTCCTGAACATCTCGGTCGCCGAGCTCTGCGGGGCCCTGAACGACAACGCGAACCGGGCCTTCGGTGGCGCATGGTGAAGGTTCTGACGGATGACGACATCCGGGATCGCCTGACGGCCGCCGATGCCGTTGGATGGACACGTGAGGCGGTCCTCGCCGCGCAGACCGGACGGCTGCACACGCCGCCGCGGGTGCACGCGGAGTCTGGGTGACGGGAACCTCATCTTCACCACTGGCGCGTTGACCGGCGAGTGGTACGGGTACCGGTCGTACGACACCTTCGACACCGATCCGGGCAGCTCAACTGGTCGTCGTCCACGACTGGCGCACCGGCGCCGTCCGGGGTGTTGCTGTGGGCAACGAGCTCGGTCCGCGCCGGGTCGGTGCGATCGGTGCGGTCGCGGTCGACGCACTGGCGAACCCGGACGCGACCACCCTCGGCCTGATCGGCACCGGCGTCCAGGCGTGGGCCCAGCTGTGGGCGATCGCCACGGTGCGCCCGCTGGCTTCGGTCGCCGTCTTCAGCCGCGATCCGGTACGGCGAAAGGCCTTTGCTACCAGGGTTTCCGCGGACTTGGGGCTGGACACGGTGGCAGTCGACTCCGCGCGTGAGGCGGTCGAAGGACGCGACCTGGTCGTCCTGGCGACCAGCAGCCCGGTCCCGGTGATCGAGGCCGACTGGATCGCGCCGGGCGCGTACGTGACCACGCTCGGACCGAAGCAGCGGGGACGGGCCGAGTTCGGTCCGGACCTGGTCGCGCGGGCGGACGTCGCGGTGACGGACTCGGTCGCGCAGACGTCGGCGTACGACCCGCCCTTCATCCTGGCCGGGACACCGCAGCAGGAGCGGCTGACCAGCCTCGGTGCCGTGCTGGCCGGTGACGCCCCAGGCCGGACGGCTCCTGACCAGACGGCGATCTTCTGCTCGGTCGGGCTCGCCGGGACCGAGGCCTACCTGCTGGCCAAACTGGTTTCGTGACCGGCCGGGAGGTCGGCGACGACGTCGGGTGAAGCCGCTGGTAGACACGCCTCATGGAGTTCAGTGAGGTGGTCCGGCGGCGCCGGATGGTCCGCAACTACGACCCGGATCGGCCGGTACCGGCCGGAGATCCGCGAACGCATCCTGGAGAACGGTCTGCGCGCGCCGTCCGGCGGGTTCAGCCAGGGCTGGGCGTTCCTGACCCTCGAGGGCGACGACCGGGAGCGGTACTGGCGGATCGCGGCCGAGAACGCCGACGAGAAGTATGTGGAATGGCTCACAGGGCTGCGCCGCGCGCCGCTGCTGATCCTGGCCTTCGCGCACAAGGACGCCTACCTCGATCGGTACGCCGAGCGCGGACAAGGGCTGGACCGATCGCGACGAGGCCCGCTGGACGGCGCCGTACTGGTACGTCGACACCGGGATGGCGGTCGCTGCTGATGCTGCAGACGGTGGTCGACGAAGGCCTGGGAGCGTGCTTCTTCGGGCCTCCGCGCGGACACGGTCGGCCGGCTGCTAAGGCGAGTTCGGCGTACCGGAGGGGTTCGACCTGATCGGCGTGCTGTCGGTCGGCTACCGGGCTCCGGACCGACGGTCGCCGTCGCTGCAAACGTGGCCGCCGCGGTACGGCGGAAGTGGTGCACCGGGGCCACTGGGGCCATCACGACTGGCGTAACGGCCCCATTACACCTTTTTGCGACTCGCCGACGAGGGGATTGGCGCTTCCGGGACTTCTTCGTTACTGTCTCGTGATGTTGGCCGGGATCGGGGAAGGTTCCGGACAGCACGCCCCTCGGCGTTGACCGTGGTTTCCGGGCCCTGCATCCCGGCATTCGCGGCCCTCGCCTGTGCTGTCCCACCCCGTGCCCGGGTAGCTCTACCTGGGAGCGTTAGTGCGTAAGTCCATCATCGCGGCCGTGGGTGCTGACGGCTGCGTTCGCCGTCGTGGGCGGATCCGTGGCCTATGCGAGCAAGAGCAAGACCGTCAGTCTTTCCGTCGACGGCCAGGTGCAGAAGGTTCACACCTTCGGCTCCACCGTGGCGGACGCCCTGAAGGCCGAGAAGATTCAGGTCGGCGAGCATGACGTCGTCGCGCCCGCGCTGGACTCCAAGCTGCAGGACGGTCAGGAGATCGCGGTGCAGTACGGTCGCCAGCTGACCGTCAACGCGGACGGCACGAAGAAGAGCTTCTGGACCACGGCCGACAGCGTGAACGAGGCGCTGGCCGACCTGGGTCTGCGGTACGACGGTGCCGTACTTCTCCACCAGCCGCAGCGCGCCGATCGGGCGCGAGGGCCTGGAGCTCGTCGTCCAGACCCCGAAGACCGTGCAGATCGTCCGGCAGGGCAAGGTCGTGACGATCAAGTCGATGGCCGCGACCGTCGGCGAGGCGCTGACCGGCGCCAAGATCGTCTGCGACGGCGACGACCGGATCAGCCCGGCGGCGGCCACCGCGCTCAAGCCGGGCGTGAACCGGATCAGCGTACGTCAAGGTCGACGTGAAGAGGGTCACCAAGACCGAGGCGATCGCCTTCGGCACCGAAGGAGACCAAGTCGGCGACGCTGGTCGTGGGCGACAAGAAGACCACGGCCAAGGGCACCGCCGGCGAGAAGTCGGTCACCTACGTGCTCACCTACCTGGACGGCAAGCTGACGACCACGAAGGTGCGTCGCGCTCCAAGGTTGTGACCGCAGCCGGTCGACGAGCAGGTCACGGTCGGCACCAAGCCGAAGCCGGCGAGCGAGCCGACCACCGACACGCGCACCCCGCCGGCCACCGGCAACACCAGTGCCTGGGACCGGATCGCCGAGTGCGAGTCGGGCGGCAACTGGTCGATCAACACCGGCAACGGGTACTACGGCGGTCTGCAGTTCGACCACGGCACCTGGGTGGCGTACGGCGGCGACGCCGTACGCCACCAACGCGCACCTGGCGTCCGAAGGCGCAGCAGATCGCGATCGCCGAGAAGGTCAAGGCCGACCGCGGTGGCTACGGCGCCTGGCCGGTCTGTGGCCAGACGCGCCTAGTGACAGACTGACGGGGTGACCACGTCTGATTCATCCACTTCCGCCGGACCGAGGCTTCTCGGTCCGGCGGAAGTGCGTTCACTGGCCGCCTCGCTGGGGGTCCGCCCGACCAAGCAGCGCGGCCAGAACTTCGTCATCGACCCGAACACGGTCCGCCGGATCGTCCGCGCCGCCGACCTGTCCGAGACGGCGAGACCGTGCTCGAGGTCGGCCCCGGTCTCGGGTCGCTGACCCTGGCGCTGCTGGCCGACGGGCACCGGGTCACCGCGGTCGAGATCGACCCGCTGCTCGCCGGGGCGCTGCCCGCCACGATCGCGTCGTACGCGCCGGACCAGGCGGACCGGCTGACCGTGGTCGAGGCGGACGCGATGACCGTCGGGCCGGAGCAGATCGGGACGCCGACGGCCTGCGTCGCCAACCTGCCGTACAACGTCGCCGTACCGGTCCTGCTGCACCTGCTGGCGATCTCGCCGTCGCTGCGGCACGGGCTGGTGATGGTCCAGTCCGAGGTCGCCGACCGGCTCGCCGCCGCCGCCCGGCTCGCGCACGTACGGCGTACCGTCCGCGAAGGCCGCCTGGTACGCCGACGTCCGCCGGGCCGGGCCGATCGGCCGGAACGTGTTCTGGCCGGCGCCGAACGTCGACTCCGGCCTGGTCGCCTTCGAGCGGCGCGACCCGCCGGCGACCGCGGCGACCCGCGAAGAGGTCTTCGCCGTGATCGAGGCGGCCTTCTCGCAGCGGCGCAAGACCGTCCGGTCCGCGCTGGCCCGCTGGATGCCGGACCGCGACCGGCTGGACGAGGTGCTCCGGGTCGCCGGGATCGACCCGAGGCTGCGCGGCGAGATGCTCGGCATCACCGAGTTCGCCGCGGATCGCCGGTGCGGCCCGAGCCGTCTGAGGCACTAGCCTGTGCCAGTGCCACCTTCTGCCCAGGTCACGGTCCGGTCGCCGGCCAAGATCAATCTCGGTCTGTCCGTCGGTCCGCCGCGCCCGGACGGCTTCCACCCGCTCGCCACGGTCTACCAGGCCGTCGCCCTGTACGACGACGTCACCGCGGTCGCTGCGGGACGACGACGCGCGATCACGGTCGAGGTGGTCGGCGACTTCGCCGACCGACGTACCGACCGACGGACCGAACCTCGCGGTCCGGGCGGCCCGGCTGCTGCAGGCGGAGTACGACGTCGAGGAGGGCGTCGACCTGACCATCCGCAAGACGATCCCGGTCGCGGGCGGCATGGCCGGCGGTTCCACCGATGCCGCCGCGACCCTGGTGGCGTGCAACCGGCTGTGGGGACTGCAGTTGTCGCAGACCGAGCTGGAACGCACGCGGCGCGGAGCTGGGCAGCGACGTACCGTTCTGCCTGGTCGGTCACACCGCACTCGGCCGGGGCCGGGGCGAGCAGGTCACCGAGGTGATGTCGCGCGGCACCTTCCACTGGGTCTTCGCCATCGCCGACGGCGGCCTGTCCACGCCGGCCGTCTACGCGCGAACTGGACCGGCTCCGGCCGCTCCGCCGGGTCGAAGCGCCCGAGGTCCGCCCCGAGCTGCTCTCCGCGCTGCTCTCCGGCCAGCCCGGCGCCCTCGCGGTTGCCCTCAGCAACGACCTGCAGGCGGCGGCGCTGTCGTTGCGGCCCGAGCTGGCGGACGACCCTCCAGTTCGGCCTCGACCAGGGCGCCCTCGCCGCGATGATCTCCGGCTCCGGCCCGACCTGCCTGTTCCTCGCCGCCGACAGCCGCAGTGCGGTCGACCTGGCCGTCGAGCTCGCCGAATCCGGCCTCTGCCGCATGGTCCGCCAGGCCGAAGGCCCCGTCCCCGGCGCCCGAATCCTCCCGGCCACCGTCACCCGGTAGCTCGAGCATCGGTGCGTAGCGCCGGAGCGCTCGTCACCCCGCGTCGGCTGGTCCCGACGCGGCGGGCGGTCCGCTCCCGACCGACCCGTCGTACCGACCGACCCTTCGTGACGGCCGACCCTTCGTGACGGCCGACCCTTCGTGACGGCCGACCCGTCGTGCCGGCCGACTCGGCGCCAGCTCACCGCTGCCTCCCCTTTGAGGGGTCGACCCCGCTAGCGGTGGGTTGCGGAACCGGAATTTGCCTCCGCAACCCACCACGTGCGGGGTTGACCCCTGAAACGTCGCAGGGCGGAGGGCCTGCCGGGTTCAAGATCCGCCGACCTCGACCCCCCTTGAACACGGGGATATCGGCCGAAGCGAGCGTTTGGATCGGGAAATTCGGTCGCGGTCGCGGCGGGCCGCTGTTACCGTCCGGGCAGGAGTTCCATCGAGCGAGTGGCAGGAGACCGGGATGCGCCGTCAGGTGATCGACCTCATCGGTACTGATCGCTTCGACGCACTCGCGAGGACCTCTTGAACACTCTGACGATGGGCATTGTGGCGCATGTCGACGCCGGTAAGACCAGCCTGACCGAGCGGCTGCTGTACGCCGCCGGCGTGATCGACCGCGTCGGCAGCGTCGACGACGGGAGCACCCAGACCGACTCGATGGACCTCGAGCGCCGGCGCGGCATCACGATCCGCTCGGCGGTGGTCTCGTTCGAGCTGGGCGACCTGACCGTCAACCTGATCGACACCCCGGGCCACTCCGACTTCATCGCCGAGGTCGAGCGCGCGCTGTCCGTGCTGGACGGCGCCGTGCTGGTGATCTCCGCGGTCGAGGGCGTCCAGGTGCAGACCCGGCTGCTGATGCGCACGCTGACCCGGCTGCGCATCCCGACGCTGTCTGTTCGTGAACAAGATCGACCGGATCGGCGCCCGGTACGACGACCTGCTCGCCGACATCGCGGCGGTTGCTGACCCCGACCGCCGTACCGATGGGATCGGTGTCGGATCTCGGCACGCGAGCCGCCCGGCTTCGAGCCGTTCGCCTTGCAGCACAAGGCGCTCGGAGAACTGCTTGCCGAGCGCAACGACGACTTCCTGGCGGGCTACCTGGACGACGACGTTGTCGGCGGCACGACTACGAGCGCTGAGCTCGTCCCGGCAGGTCGGGCGGCCGCGGAGGTCCATCCGGTCTACTTCGGCTCGGCGATGACCGGCGTCGGCGTCACCGAGCTTGATCGGCGGCATCCGTTCGTGGTTGCCACGAGCAACCGGTCCGTGCCGTCGGAGCCCTTGCAGGCAAGGGTGTTCAAGGTCGAACGCGGCGCCGGCCGGTGAGAAGATCGCCTCGGCGCGCGTGTTCGCCGGTTCGCTGTCGGCCCGTGCGTACGTCGAGGTGCACCCGCGGCCGGACCGTCGTACAGGCGCGTCCGACCGTCGGTGCGAGCTCTTCGAGCGCGGCGGCACGGTCGCACGGTCGAGCGGGCCGAGGCGGGCCGGATCGTCGCGCTACGCGGGCTGAAGGACGTCCAGATCGGCGATCAGCTCGGCGTCCGGTGCGTGCGCGCCGGGCGGCTGTTCGCGCCGCCGACGCTCGAGACCGTCGGTCGAGTGCGCGGGACCGGGTCAAGCTCTTCCAGGCGCTGACCGCAATTGGCCGAACAGGATCCGCTGATCCGCGTCCGCAAGGCCGATGACGATCACGGTCCAGCCTGTACGGCGAGGTGCAGAAGGAGGTGATCGCGTCGCTGCTGGAGACCGAGTACGGACTGGCGGTCTCCTTCAGTGAGACCACGCCGATCCACATCGAACGGTTGGACGGTGTCGGTACGGCGTACCGGGAGATGGGTGCCCCGGACAACCTCTGGGCGGCGGGTGTCGGCTTCCGCGTGTCGCCGGTCGGCCGAAGGCATCGACTACCGTCTGGAGGTCGAGCTCGGCGGGCTGCCGCGCGCGTTCCACACCGCGATCGAGGAGACGGTCCGGCAGACCCTGCAGCAGGGCCTGTACGGCTGGGAGATCCCGGACTGCCGGATCGACGTCACCCACACCGCCGTACAGCGCGTCGGTACATCGCCGCAGACTTCCGCCGGCTCGTCCCGCTGGTCCTGATGCAGGCCGTCGCGGCCGCCGGCACCACGGTCCACGAGCCCGTCAACCACTTCGAGCTCGACATTCCACCCGACGTCGGTCGTCCCGGGTTCTGTCCCTGCTGGCCGACTCCCGTGGCCTCGTCACCCGGACCACCCTGGATCGCCCCGGACCGTGCCCACCTCGAAGGCACCATCCCCGCCGCCACCACCCACCCCTTCGAGACCCACCTCCCCGGCCAGACCCACGGCGAAGGAATCCTCACCGCCGACCATCACCACCTACCACCCCGTCCCCGGCCCTCCGCCAACCCGCTCCCGAACTGACGGCAACCCCCTGAACCACAAGGAATACGTCCTCCACCTCAACCAGGCGTGAGTGGTTCAGGCGAAGTGCGCAAGCGGTCGCGTGGATCTTGCTCCACCGCGCTGGCGGAGTCGGTCGAAGTGAGCGGTGACGCAGAGGTGCTCGCGAAGGTGGAGGAGGGGCATCCGCTCGCGCCAGCCTGGTGCCAGGGGATGGGCGTTCTTCGTAGGCGCGGTAGAAGGCGTCCGGGATGTTGCCGCAGCCGATGAGCATGGAGAGTTCGGCTTCGGGCCAGCCGTAGTAGACGGCCGGGTCGATCAGGGCGGGATGGCCGGCTGGGGTGGGGAGCAGGTTGCCGTGCCAGAGGTCGCCGTGGAGGAGGGACGGGGGTTGGGGCGGGACGAGGTCGGGGAGGCGGTTGGCTACCCGCTCCAGGGCGCGGCGGTCCTCGCAGCGAGAGCGTTGTAGCAGTTGGGGACTTCGAGATAGCGGAGCAGGCGGTGCTGGGCGAAGAAGGCGTGCCCGTCGTCGGTCCACGGGTTTCGTTGCGGGAGTACGCCCAGATAGTTGTCCTGGTGGTAGCCGAACTTGTCGGCAGTGTGCTGGTGCTGGATGGCCAGTGCGTGACCGGCGTCCTCCCAGTAGGTGGGAGAGGGATCAGACGCACCGAGGTCGGTGAGGACGATGAAGTCGGGTGCGACGCGGAGGACTTCGGGTACGGCGAACCCGCCGGGGACCCGGAGTGTGTCGAGGCCGTCGGCTTCCACCGCGTACAGGTCGGGTGGCAGGTCCGTCTGCGTCTTCACGATGGCCGACCGGCCGAGCGACGTACGGACGCGGTAGGTCCTACTGGCGTAGCCGCCTTCCACGGGTTCGGCGGATACGGCATCGCCCAGGCCCAGGCCGTCGAGCCAGGAAGGAGTCAGCACGTGGACGATCCTGGCACGCTCGCCGGTGTCGGCTACCCTGGGGCGCGATATGGCGACACCTAACTTGGTCAATCTGGAAGCCGTTTCCAAGGGCTTCGGGACCCGGACCCTGCTCGACGGGGTGAGCCTCGGCGTCGGCCGGGGTGAGCGCATCGGCGTGGTCGGGCGGAACGGCGACGGCAAGTCGACCCTGCTGCGGCTGCTCGCCCGGCGGGAGGAGCCGGACAGCGGCCGGATCACCCACAACCGGGACCTGCGGCTCGGGTACCTCGGGCAGACCGACGACCTCGACCCCGACGCAGACCGTCGCTGCACGCGGTGCTCGGTGACGTCGAGACCTACACCTGGGCCGCCGACCCGCGGGCGCGGTCGGTGATGGAGCACCTGCTCGGCGGCGTCGACCACCAGGCGCAGGTCGGCACCCTGAGCGGTGGTGAGCGCCGGCGCGCCTCCCTGGCGCAGGCTGCTGCTCACCGAGGTCGACCTGCTGATCCTCGACGAGCCGACCAACCACCTCGACATCGAGGCGGTCAACTGGCTCGCCGAGCACGTGGTCGACCGGGCCGGCGCGCTCATCGTCGTCACCCACGACCGCTGGTTCCTCGACGCGGTCTGCACCGACACCTGGGAGGTCCAGGGCGGCCGCGTCACGTCGTACGACGGTGGCTACGCCGCCTACGTGCTCGCGAAGGCGGAGCGGGCCCGCAACGAGCAGGTCACCGAGGCGCAAGCGGCAGAACCTGCTGAAGAAGGAGCTCGCCTGGCTGCGCCGCGGCGCGCCGGCCCGGACCGCGAAGCCGAAGTTCCGGATCGAGGCGGCCAACGCGCTGATCGAGAACGAGCCGGCGCCCGCGCGACAAGCTCGCGCTCGCCCAGCTGGCGACCTCGCGCCTCGGCAAGGACGTGTTCGACGCCGAGGACGTGAGCCTGACGCTTCGGCAACCGGGTGATGCTCGAACCACGTCACCTTCCGCCTCGGCCCGGCCGACCGGATCGGCCTGCTCGGCCCGAACGGCGCCGGCAAGACCACCTTCCTGAAGGTGCTGACCGGCCTGCTGCCGCCGGACCACGGCAAGGTCAAGCAGGGCAAGACCGTCCGGGTCGCCAACCTGTCGCAGACCCTCGAGGACCTCGACGGCTCGGTGACCGTGCTCGCGCACATCACCGACATCCGTCGTACGGCGGCCCTCGCCGGCCGCGGCGGTGAGCTGACGTCGTCGCAGCTGCTGGAGCGGTTCGGGTTCACCGGCGACAAGCTGACCACGCGGATCTCGCGACCTGTCCGGTGGCGAGCGCCGCCGGCTGCAGCTGCTGCGGATCCTGCTCGACGAGCCGAACGTGCTGATCCTCGACGAGCCGACCAACGACCTCGACGTCGAGACGCTCACCGTGCTCGAGGACTTCCTCGACAGCTGGCCGGGCGTCGTCGTCGTCGTCACCCACGACCGGTACTTCCTCGAGCGGGTCAGCGACATGGTCTACGCGATCATGGGCGACGGCACGGTCCGGCACCTGCCGCGCGGCGTCGACCAGTACCTCGAAGAACTCGAACCGGTACTGCGCCGCGCCGCGTCGTCGCGACACGCCGGCGGCGACGCGACGACTGACGGCGGCCGGAACCCGGTCGACAGCCGGTGGTTGACGCGGCAGCGGCCCGGGCGGCGAAGAAGGAACTGAACCGGATCGAACGGCAGCTCGCCAAGCTCACCGAGACCGAGGCGAAGCTGCACGACCAGCTGGCCGCGAACGCGAGCGACTACGAGCGGCTGGCCGAGCTCGACACCGAGCTGCGCAAGCTCGCCGACGAACGCGGCGAGCTGGAAACCGCCTGGTTCGAAGCGGCCGAACGAGCGGAATGACCGCATCGGTGGAATAGGCCGACTGAGATTCCCCTGGTGTGAACAACTGTACGTCACACGGTGATCATATTGCATCCGCGCGTGGAACGGGGCAGAACTGAGTCGCGGCGCACCCTCCGATCCCCTGTGATTCGGAGGGTGCGCCGCGGCTACCGGGTGAGCGGGCCCCGTGCCGGCCGGCGTTGTTCGGGCCCCGAGTCCCGGACACCGCCGGCCACTTTCGGCGGACCACCTCTTGCCGCCGAAGTCACCGTGATCTTGTACGTTGTGTAGTCGGTCGGCCACCGACAGTGAGGACCCTAGTAGGCCGGTCTCACGCAGTGTCGATAGTCGGCCGCTACAGCAGTCTCTCGATCTCGTTGCAACTAGCAACGATCGATCCGGGCATGAAGTGACGGGTCGTCTTTTCGGATTATTCCGACACAATTCCAGGCGGTTTCTTCACGGCCGGCTGTCGGAAAATGTCCGCGGTATCAGTGCTTTTCCAGGTCGAACGGGCCGGACCAGTTCGCGCAGCACCCGGGCGATCTTCGCCTGGTCGCGCTCGCTGATCGAGCCGAGCAGGGTCGCGCTCGTGCGCGAGCAGATCGGCCATCGCGGCGTCGACCGAGTCGCGGCCGGCGTCGGTCAGCTGGACCAGCACGCCGCGGCGGTCGGCCGGATCAGGCAGTCGCTCGACCAGGCCGCGCGCGGCCAGTCGGTCGACCCGGTTCGTCATCGTGCCCGACGTCACCAGGGTCTCCTTCAGCAGCCGCCCGGGGGAGAGTTGGTACGGCGCTGCCGGCCCGGCGCAGCGCCGCGAGTACGTCGAACTCCCAGGACTCCAGGCCGTGCGTCTCGAACGCCTGGCTGCGGGCGCGATCCAGGTGCCGCGCCAGCCGGCTGACCCGGGACAGCACCTCCATCGGCGCCACGTCGAGGTCAGGGCGCTCGCGGCGCCAGGCCTCGATCAGCCGGTCGACCTCGTCTTCCATGATTCGAGACTATGTCATCAAGACTCTTGACATCAAGACAACTCGCGAGGCTAGAGTATCTCGACATCAAGATAACTCGCGGAGAGAGGCGCACCGATGCGTACGTCACCGGTGTGGAGTCCCCAGCAGTACGGCAAGTACGCCGACGAACGCGGCCGCCCGTTCGCCGATCTGGTCGGCCGGGTCCGGGCCGATGACGTCCGTCACGGTCGTCGACCTCGGCTGTGGTCCGGGTAATCTGACCGTGACGCTGCTGGACCGCTGGCCGGAGGCGACCGTGCACGGCGTCGACAGCTCGCCGCAGATGATCGAGGCGGCCCAGCAGTACGCCGACGACCGGCTGAGCTTCGAGCTCGGCGACCTGCCGCGAGTGGACGGCCGAGCCGGAGTTCGCTGGACGTGATCGTCACCAACGCGACCCTGCAGTGGATCCCCGAGCAGCTCGACCTGCTGCCCGGCTTCGTCCGGGCGCTGCGGCCGGGCGGCTGGCTGGCGATCCAGATCCCCGGCAACGGCAACGCCCCGTCGCACGCGATCCTGCGCGAGCTCGCCGGCACCGAGCCGTACGCCGAGTACGCGAAGGACGCGTCGCTGCGCGCCGACGTCCCGGGCCCGGCGGAGTACGTCGACGCGCTCAGCGCCGAGGGATGTGTCGGTCGACGCGTGGGAGACGACGTACAGCCACCTCCTGCAGGGCGACAACGCCGTACTGGAATGGGTCAAGGGGACCGGCGCGCGGCCGGTGCTGCAGTCGTTGCCGGACGAGCTGCGGCAGCGAGTTCGAGGCGGAGTACGGCGCTCGGCTGGCGGAGGCCTATCCGCAACGGGACTACGGGACGCTGCTGCCGTTCCGCCGGATCTTCGCGGTCGCCCAGAAGAAGGGATGAACGATGCGACTCGACCACGTGCAGGTGTCGTGTCCGCCGGGCGGCGAGGAGGTCGCGCGGGCGTTCTACCGCGATGCGCTCGGGATGACCGAGCTGGAGAAGCCGCCGCTGCTCGCGGCTCGCGGCGGCTGCTGGTTCCGCGACGGGACGGCGGAGGTGCACGTCGGTGTCGAGCAGGACTTCCGGCCGGCCCTGAAGGCGCATCCCGCGCTGGCGGTCGACGACCTCGACGCGCTGGCCGCACGACCTCGCAGACCTGGGCTATCCGGTGACCTGGGACAACGAGACGATCCCGGGCCGCCGGCGGTTCCACACCGCCGACGGCCACGGGAACCGGGTCGAGATCGTCTGAGCCCGCCGATCCGGACATCGTCCTGAGACCTCCGGTCCCGGCCCAGCTGTTCGTGGAGCCCCTCAGCCGAACTCGCTCTACTCGGTCGCCAGGCTCCGGCCGGGGCGACCTTGGCGGCGCGGCGGGCGGGGAGGACCGAGGCGAGCAGACCGGCGACCGCGGCGACCAGCGGCGATCGTGACCAGCAGCCGTCACGGGTACGGCGTACTCGATGCCGCCGTCGACCGTCTGGCCGCCCATCAGTGCGCTCGTTCCGGTCCAGCCGTAGATCAGGCCGAGCGCGATCCCGAGTCCGGCCGCGACCAGTGCCATCAGCAACGATTCGACCGCGAGCATGCCGCGCAGCTGGCGCCGGGTCAGTCCCATCGCCCGGAGCAGCGCGTTCTCCCGGGTCCGCTCCAGCACCGACAGGCTGAGCGTGTTGCCGACGCCGACCAGCGCGATCAGGACCGAGACCCCGAGCAGGCCGACGCCGACGATCAGCAGCACGTCGAAGACCTTCGTGTAGATGCTCCGCTCGGCCAGGCCGCCGGTGACCGACAGTTCCTTGACCGTCGGGATCGACTGCTGGACGCGAGTCGATCACCTGCGAGCCGTCCGCCTTCGGGTCGGATGCCAGCCAGAACCCGGTGACCGCCGGCGCTCGGCGCGAGCTTCGCGCAGATCGGTGGACGTGACGGTGATCGGGTCCAGACCGGCTGCCCCGACGAGCCTTCACGGTCAGCTTGTGCTTGCCCGGACACGATGCGTCACCGGATCGCCGTCCTCGAGGCCGAGCATGTTCAGCGTGTTGATGTCGACCAACGCCGTACCCGGCTTCAGTTGGCTCGACGATGGTCGGGTTGTGGATGACGGAACCGGCCGCGGCCTGGTCGATCCCGGTGACCGGCAGCTCCTGACCGCCGGCCTTCACGCGCACCGTGCGGACCGGGACGACCTGCGGTGATGCCCTTGATGTCCCGCAGTTGCTGCTCGGCCGCGGTGGCCGGCATCTTCTCGTCGTAGACGGTCACCATCAGGTCGACCGGGTACTCGCCGTCCATCGTCGACGTCGAACGTCTTGCGCACCGAGGCGATCCCGACGCAGGTGAGGCTGATCAGCGTCACGCCGATCAGCAGCGCCGACGTGGTCGCCGCGGTCCGCTTCGGGTTCCGGACGGCGTTGCGCGACGGCGATCCGGGCCGGGCACCCCGCCGCTCCGCGCCGGCAACGCGCCGAGCAGCCTGATCAGCGCCGGCACCAGCAGCGAGCCGATCGCCAGGATGCCGAGGAACGAGATCACACCGCCGGCGACACCGACGAGCACCTGGTGGCTCGACGCTCCGAGCCGCCAGCAGCAACCCGCCACCGGCCAGCAGCAGGAAGCCGAGGACCAGGCGCACGTACGCCGGCCTTGGACGCGGCCGCCGGAGCAGCCTCAGGCCGGAGCGCGGCCAGCGGAGCGACCCGGGTCGCCCGACGAGCCGGTACGACGGCCGCCACGATCGTGGCGATCGTGCCGAGCAGCAGCGGCAGGAACACCGACGCAAGGTCGAGGTGCAGCGGCGACCGGCGGGATGCCCCAGTCGAACTCGCGGGCCAGCGTCAGAGCCGAGCGCGGACAGTGCGACGCCGAAGACCACACCGATCGCCGAGGCGACCACGCCGACCACCGTCGCCTCGGCGAGTACCGAGGAGAACACCTGCCGGCGGGACGCGCCGACGCAGCGCAGCAAGGCCATCTCGCGGGTCCGCTGGGCGATCACGATCGTGAAGGTGTTGCGCGATCACCAGGCAGGCGACGAACAGCGCGATCACGGCGAACATGCCGAACACGCCGCCGAGCACGTCGATGCCGTTCGTGAAGCCCTTGACCTCGTGGTCGATCCACGCCGCGCCGGTGTAGACCTTCAGGCCCTTCGATGACGACACCGCTGATCGCAGCGGCCAGCGCCTGCTGGTCACACCGGGCTTGGCCGCGACGCGCGATCGCCCGTGATGTAGCCCGTCGCGGCTCGAAGACCTTCACCGCGGCCGGGGTGGCGACCGCGTCCGACGGGCCGACCGACGTGCGAGTCGTCGAGCAGACCGACCACGGTCACGGTCCACGACTTGCCGTCGTAGGAGCTGATCCGGAGCTGTCTGAGCCGACCGCGACCTTGTGCTTGGCGGCCAGCTTGGCCGGGAGGCGATCTCGTTCGTTGCGGCTCGGCAACCGTCCGGACGACGTACTCGGGCCGGCGATCTTGGGTGGTGTCGTAGAGGGCGTCGATCGGCCAGATGGTCGGCCGGACCTGGCCGGGCACGAGACCTGCATGAACGCCGTGGTCGTCGTCACGACCGGAGGCGGCCTGCGGCAGCTTCTGGACCTTGGCGCAGGTCGGCGGGCGTGATCTCGCCGTTCTCCGGATACGACGACCGCGTCGACACCGGCGTACTGCTGGCCGATCGTCTCGTCGATGCCGTGCGAGGCCGACGCGTGCGCGGTCATCGCCAGGGTGCCGAAGCCGACACCGAGCACGATCGCCAGGCAGGCGGCGATCAGGCGACCCAGGTGGGCGCGCAGCGAGGACGAGGATGGAGCGTCGCACGGTCAGGCCCCCAGCTGCCGCAGCGCGTCGAGCACGGTCTCCGGGGTCGGGCTCGCGCAGCTCACCGGCAAGCTTGCCGTCGGCAAGCATCACGACGCGGTCGGCGTACGACGCCGCCAGCGGGTCGTGGGTCACCATCACGACGGTCTGGCCGAACTCGCGGACCGAGCGGCGCAGGAAGCCGAGCACCTCGGCGCCGGAGCGCGAGTCCAGGTTGCCGGTCGGCTCGTCGGCGAACACCACCTCGGGCCGGCCGACCAGCGCGCGGGCCACCGCGACCCGCTGCTGCTGACCGCCGGACAGCTCCGACGGCCGGTGCGTGAGCCGGTCCTGCAGGCCGAGTACGTCGATCAGCGTGGAGAACCACTGCTGGTCGGGCTTGCGGTTGCCGAGCTCCAGCGGCAGCAGGATGTTGTCCTTCGCGGACAGCATCGGCAGCAGGTTGAACGACTGGAAGACGAAGCCGACCCGGTCCCGGCGGATCTTGGTCAGCTCGGCGTCCGGCAGCTGGGTCAGCTCGGTCTCGCCGAGCAGCACCTGCCCGGACGGTCGGGGTGTCCAGGCCGGCCAGGCAGTGCATCAGCGTCGACTTGCCCGAACCGGACGGGCCCATGATCGCGGTGAACCGGCCGACGCCGAAGTCGACCGACACCCCGTCGAGCGCGGCGACCGCGGTGTCGCCCTGCCCGTACACCTTGCGCAGCTCGTGCGCGCGGATCGCGGTCCGCGGCGGTCCGTCCTGCGGCAACCGCCCGACCGCGAAGGTCGCCGGTCTGGATGCTCATCGTCCTCCTCGAAGTGCTGGGCGAGACGTTCTCGCCCACGCTCCAAGAAGTTAGTGATCCCGGCCGCGTGATCTCGTCGGACCACAGACTGCACGTCGGCGTACGTACCTGGGTCGTCACTGCTCGCTCGGTTTGACCAGGCCGGTTTCGTAGCCGAGGACGACCAGGGCGACCCGGTCGCGCAGGCCGGTCTTGGCCAGGATCCGGCCGATGTGGGTCTTGACCGTTGCCTCGGACAACGTGAAGAGCTTGGCGATCTCGGTGTTCGACAGGCCGCGGGCGACCTCGACCAGGACCTCGCGCTCGCGGGCGGTCAGGTCGGCCAGGTCGGGGCGCTCGGTCTCGCCGTCGGGCAGTGCTCCGGCGAAGTGCTCGAGCAGGCGGCGCGTCGTACTGGGGGAGACGACGGCGTCGCCGGAGTGCACCTGGCGGATCGCCGACAGCAGGTCGGCCGGCGGGGTGTTCTTGAGCAGGAAGCCGGCGGCGCCGGCCTTGATCGCGGCGAACGCGTACTCGTCCAGGTCGAACGTGGTCAGCACGATCACCTTCGGTGCCTGCGGCAACGACTGGAGCTGGCGGGTGGCCTCGACACCGTCCAGCCGGGGCATCCGGACGTCCATCAGTACGACGTCGCTGCGCGGTCACCTGGAGCTTCTCCAGCGCCTCGCCGCCGTCACCGGCCTGGCCGACCACCCGCATGTCGGGCTGGGAGTCCACCAGCATGGTGAATCCGGCCCGGACCAGCTCCTGGTCGTCCACCAGGAAGACCCGGATCACGTCGTCGGGGCGTCGGTCACTGATCTCCTCCAGTTGGCAGGTTGTACGGGAGCCTGGCGATCACCTCGTAACCGCCGCCCGCCTTCGGTCCGGCGCTCACCGTACCGCCGGAGATCGAGGCGCGTTGCCGCATCCCGACCAGGCCGTGACCCGGATCGCGAACTCGGCGCGACCCCGGCACCGCGGCCGTCGTCGGTGACCACCACGGTCAGCATCTCGCGCCCGAAGTCCAGCTGGACGGAGGTGCGCGCTCCCGGCCCGGCGTGTTTCAGCGTGTTGGTCAGCCCCTCCTGCACGATCCGGTACGCCGTCAGTCCCAGCAGCGCGGGCAGATCGCGCGGCTCGCCGGTCACCTGGTAGTCCACGGTCAGCCCGGCGTCGCGGACGTTGTCGATCAGCTCGGGCAGGCTGCGAGACGCCGGGCTGCGGGCGCGGCTGGTTCGGATCGAGCTCGGCTGTTGCTCGTCCTGTTTGAGCAGACCGAGCATCTTGCGCATCTCGGTCAGCGAGGCGCGGCCGGTGTCGCCGATGGTGGCGAGCGCCTTCTTCGCCTGCTCGGGTGACTGCGTCCGCGGCGTACAGACCGCCGTCGGCCTGGACGATCATGATCGACAGGCCGTGCGCGACCACGTCGTGGATCTCGCGCGCGATCCGGGTCCGCTCGTTCGACACGGCGAGCTTGGCCTCGCGATCGCGGTCGCGCTCCAGCTGAGCGGCCCGTTCCTCGAGTTGGGCGACGTACAGGCCTCTGGTCCGGCGGCGCTCGCCGAGCGCCCAGACGCCGAAGACCAGCGCGCCGAGCGCGACCATCATCGTGATCTGCTGGCGCCAGTCGCGAGTCCGTTGTAGTAGCGCGCGATCGCCATCAGGACGCCGAGCCCGCCGACGCCGAGGGCGATCCGGCTGTAGCGTGGCCTCGCCGTACACGGAGATCGCGTAGAGCGCGACCAGCAGGCCGATGTTGCCGACCATCAGCTGGACGCCGGCCAGCCACTGCAGGACAGCGAGCGCCGAGACGGCGAAGAAGACGAGCTCGGGATGGGTTCGGCGCCAGATCAGCGGGACCAGCATGCCGAACGCTGAGGACACCGCCGAGCCCGTTCTGGGCGACCGACAGGAAGCCGAAGAACACGCTCAGACCCGCCGGCGAGCAGCAGGTCGAATGCCTTGCTGCGCGGCGGCACGGGCCGCGCGGTCAGGATCCCCGTCATGCGGGCCAGGGTACGGGGATCGGGCACCCGGGAGGTCATGCCCCGGGCGGATGTCGGCGTACCACCTCAGTCTGGCACCGCGCCGTGGAGACCGGCTCGTGGTGCCGCCCCACCCCCTGAGCCCTTTCAGGGGTCAACCTGATCCGCTCGCCGGGTGTCCGGAGGTCGCCGTACCTCCTGTCCTTCGGTCCCCTTGTCCGGGACTACTTGTGCGGGCGGGTCGACAGGGTCGGCTTGGCCTCGAGGCCGGACAGGCCGTTCCAGGCCAGGTTGACCAGGTGGGCGGCGACGTCCGGCTTCTTCGGCTTGCGGGCGTCGAGCCACCACTGGCCGGTCAGGGCGACCATGCCGACCAGCATCTGCGCGTACATCGGGGCGTTCTTCGGGTCCAGGCCGCGGCGCTTGAACTCCTCGGCCAGGATGTGCTCGACCCGGGTGCCGACGTCGCTCAGGATCGAGATGAACGAGCCGCTGGACGACCCGACCGGCGAGTCGCGGACCAGGATCCGGAAGCCGTCGGACGAGCTCTCGATGTAGTCCAGCAGCGCGAGCGCCGCCTGCTCGACCAGTTCGTGCGCGCGACCCGCGGTGAGGGACGCCGGTGACACCGTCGAGCAGGCTGCGGACCTCGCGGTCCACGACGACGGCGTACAGGCCTTCCTTGCCGCCGAAGTGTTCGTAGACGACCGGCTTGGAGACCTCGGCGCGGGCCGCGATCTCCTCGACCGAGGTCGCCTCGAACCCCTTCTGGGCGAACAGGCCGCGGGCGATGGTGATGAGTTGCTCGCGACGCTCGGCACTGGTCATCCGGACCCGGCCGGACCGCCGCGGTTTGGGTTCCGTCACGTCGAGATCACGTCAGCATCATGCCGTACTTCGGTGTCGCTGGTGGGAGATTTACCGCAGGTGACGCCTCAGGCAGCCGCTTTCAGGGGCTCGGCGCGCGGTCGACGCGGCGGGCTTCGAGGCGCTCCTGACCGGCCAGCGGACATCGCTGACCCAGCCCATCTTCTCGAAGAACCAGATGCAGCGGGCGGACGTGTCGAGCTGGCCCTTGAGTACGCCGTGCCGCGCGCAGGTCGGGTCGGAGTGGTGCAGGTTGTGCCACGACTCGCCCTGGCTCAGGATCGCCAGCCACCAGACGTTGCCGGACTTGTCCCGGCTCTTGAACGGCCGGTCGCCGATCGTGTGGCAGATCGAGTTGATCGACCAGGTGACGTGGTGCAGCAGCGCGATCCGGACCAGGCTGGCCCAGAAGAACGCGGTCAGCGCGCCCTCGATCGACCAGGACCACAGCCCGCCGATGACGGCCGGCGCGAGCAGCGAGATCGATCACCAGCAGCGGGAACATCCGGGACACCTTGACGATGTCCTTGTCCTTCAGCAGATCCGGCGCGTACTGCCGCTGCGGGGTCTGCTCGGTGTCGAACAGCCAGCCGATGTGGGCGTGCAGGAAGCCCTTGGTCAGCGCGCCGAGCGTGGTGCCGTACTTCCACGGGCTGTGCGGGTCGCCGTCGCGGTCGGAGAACTTGTGGTGCTTGCGGTGGTCGGCCACCCAGCGGACCACCGGCCCCTCGATCGCGAGCGAGCCGGCGATGGCCAGCGCGTACTTCAGCGGGCGGTTCGGCTTGAACGACTTGTGCGTGAAGTAGCCGGTGGAAACCGATCGAGATGCCGTGCCCGGCGATCGTGTAGAAGACCACCGCGATCACGATGTCGCGCCAGCCGAGGAACCCGCCCCAGGCGATCGGTACGGCGGCCAGCACGGCGAGGAACGGGATGCCGATGAACAGCGCCAAGCGCGACCTGCTCCCAGGGGCGCTTCTGCTCACCCCCGAGCGTTCCGGTGTCGACGTCGAAGTCGTCGGCCTGCTGGGCGCGGGTGGGCGCCTCCGGTGCGGCTACGGCGGGTGGAGTCATCGTGGTATCCCTCGGGTGGAGGACGGCTTACCTACGCAACCGTAACCTACGGACCCGTAGGTAAGGAACCCCTCAGCGTGTCGCTCGCCCCACTCCATGGCAACACTGTCCCGGCGACACCGCGATCCCCCGTGGGGTAATCGGCAGCCCGCGAGACTTTGAATCTCGAAGACCTGGATCGAAACCAGGCGGGGGAGCAACAAGAACCCCCAGGTCAGAGCGCTTCTGACCTGGGGTTTCTGTAGCGCGATCTGGCGACGTTCAGGACTGGTGCTTCCGGCGTTGCCTGCGGACGTGCCGCCACTCCCGGTATGGGATCAAGCTTGCCTGACCCAGCTCGGCAGCAATCACCCCGTAGTGGTCGGGCGTCAGGCGCACGAACGCATCCTGGCCCTCGTCGGCAAGGGACACGATGTCATCACCGGCCTGGTTCCAGACGGTCGCGTCGTACGCCCACGGTGCGAACGTCACGAACGCTGACCACACCTCGTCCCGTGCGACCTCGATGACTCCGGTCTGCGCGTAGTCGTAGCGTCCCTCAACCCGACCAGTTCTGGCAGCGATGTGCCGCAGGACCTCGGCGGCGGAGACAACATCGGGCGGCCAGTCCTCGCCGCCACCCGGTATGTCGGTCTCGCACCGTTTCGCACTGACCTCTACCGTTCTCAGGATCAGACGGCACGCGTCTACCACGTGAGCATGGGTCCACTCGTCGCTGTCGAGGATGAACGCCTCCACGGTCTCCACCCCGGCAGTATTGACTGTTTCCTTCGCCGGCATCCTCCTCAGGGTCGGCGGTGACCGGCGGATGTCATCCCTGGCTCACGGAAGTGGTCAGCAGCCTCTTGAACTTGCTTGCTCCGGTCGCGCCAGAACGCTGGGTCTGCATCGACGGTTTCCTCATCGCCGCCAATCCGGCCGTCGATCAGTTCGCGGATGATGTCGGCATGCCCGGCGTGCTGTGCTGTCTCGGCGACCATCCTGATCAACAGCACTCCTAACGTTGTCTCCTGGTGGCCGTCGACCCAATGCGCCACGTGGCCTGGGCTGTCCAGGTCGAGCTCGGCAACAGTGAGGTCGGAATGAGCACAGGCCTGCCGGTAGACGCCGGTGATGTAGTCACTCGATTCATCAGGTGTGGCCCACATGTCGATCTCGGAGCGCGGGTCAGCTCGGAACCAAGACGGCCGCTCAACGGGTGGGCGGCCGAATGACTCACCGAGATAGCCGTACTCCAGGCCGGCAAGATGCTTGACCAAGCCGAGGAGGTTCGTGCCTGTCGGAGTGGCCGGACGACGCCGGTCGTACTCCGACAGCCCGTCCAGCTTGGCGAGCATCACCGTCCGGCTGCCCTGCAGGGCCGTCGACAGCTCAGCTTTGAGGTCGATCATCACCTGCACCTCCGTGACCGGACCCTACCGAAAGGGATCGTGCCAACGGATGTGCTGATCGCAGCACAAACCCCGGCTCGGTACCCTCCGCGCCGGGGTTCGACAGGTCGCGTACTCAGAAACGCATGGTCTTTCCGATCGGGTCCAGCTCAAACGTCAGCAGGCCCTGCTGGACAACGGGCAGTCCTTTGAAGATCTCGGAGGCTTCGTCCGGGGATTCGACCTCTATGAACACCACGATCCCCGGCACGTCACCCGTCTTGAACGCATACTCGGTCACCATGCGATGGCGCACCAAGTCCCAGGCCGCTGTCGAGACGGTATTCTCGTCGAAGAACTTGGTGACCTGCTCAGGCGTCACACCTTCTCCGATACGTGAATTCGCCATCAGAAGCATGCTTTCCCCCTCCAGTCCGCCTCAGGGTGCCAAGGACAGGCTGCTCGCCCCGGCGTGACTCATCGACATCGTCGCACCGGATCCGGGCCGGACCAACGGATCGGGTCCGCGTTCACCGAAACTTCACTGACGCCGTCAGCGGCTCAGCTGCGAGGGGCCGTTCGTGCGTTCGGGCGCCTGGACCGGACCACGGCTCAGGCCGGTGCGATGCGCGGCTAATTGTCTGAGCGTCATGTTAATTTGCGCCATCGGCAAACAGGGTGCGCGACAAGGAGAGAAGTCATGGCAACTTTCACCCGGTCCGACGACCTGCAGGGCGCGGAGTTCGTCGACGCGGACCTGAGTGGCGCCAGGTTCGTCGAGGCTGACCTGTCCGGCGTCGTGATGCGTGGGGTCGAGGTGGCGCGGGCGGACATCGACGCACCGTGGCTCCCCGAAGGCGAGTTCTTCCGCGTCAACGGCGTCGACGTGATCCAATTCGTCGAGGCCGAGCTGAACCGCCGCTTTCCCGGCCGCGCGGACCGGCGGGCCGGAGATCCGGATGGTCTGCGCGCGGCCTGGGCTGTGCTCGAGCGCACCTGGGCGGCCACGCTCGAGCGCGTCGCGGCGATGCCGGCCGGCACGGTCGACGTGTCGGTGGCCGGGGAGTGGTCGTTCGCGCAGACGCTGCGGCACCTGGTCCATGCCACGGACACGTGGCTGGGCAAAGCGGTTCTGGAGATCGAGCAGCCGTACCACCCGATCGGTCAAGCTGACACCAGCGCCGGGGACGGCGGTTCGGACGACGCGTCGAACGTCTCGGCGGTCACACCGTCGTACGCCGAGGTGCTCGAAGTCCGTGCGGGTCGCGTAGCGATGGTGCGCGACTTCCTTGCCACAGTCACACCGGAGGAGCTGGCCGCGACGCGGAGGAATCCCCACGCCCCCGAGCACCCCGAGACAGTCCTCTCTTGCCTGCACGTGATCCTCGAGGAGGAGTGGGAGCACCACCGCTTCGCCGTCCGGGACCTCGAAGCGATCGAGGCAAAGTCCGACGCATGAGCCGATGATCCGATGGGCCGTTCACGACCTCGTCATAGCAGTCACTGTGTCTGGCGTTCTGGGTCGGGCGACTGAAGGAATTCCCGGATGTGGGTGGACCAGAGGCCGGGGTTCTCGAAGTGACACATGTGGGCGGTTTGGGGGATGACGGTTAGGCGGCTGGTGGGGACGGCGGCGTGGAGGCGGTGAGCTAGTTGGACGGGAAAGCCCATGTCCTTCTCGCCGTGGAGAATGAGGATTGGTTTGCCGGAGTCGCGAAGGATCTGCTCGGGGTTGCCGGTGAACCACGGGTGGATGAGGCCCTTGATGGCTCGCTCCTCGCTCCAGTCGCCGGTGTCGGGGCCGAGGCTTTCCAGTAGCTCGAGGTACGCCGGCGCGAGGTCCAGGTCCCAGACGAAGATGGTGGAGTTCCGCAGTGTCCCGTTGGCGGCCTCCTCGGCACGGCGGCGGCGTTGGTACTCGTCCCAGTCGGCCAGATACTGCTCGTTGTCCGCCAGGCTGTACGCCGAGGTGGACCCGAGGATGAGCCGTCGTACCTGCTCGGGATGCTTGCCTACGAACCCCATCGCCGCGCGGCCGCCGGTCGAGAAACCGAGCAGGTCGACTTGTCCGAGCCCTAGCTTGGCGATCAGCCGGTGTGTGTCTCGTACGACGTACTCCGGCTGAAGGGCCTCGACGGGAAGGTTCCGGCTGCTTCGGCCACATCCGCGGAAGTCGAACAGTACGACGTGGTGGTCGCGCGCGAGCGGTTCGAACCCGGGCACCAGATAACCGTGACCGACGTCCGGTCCGCCGTGCATCACCACCAGCGACGGCTTGTCGTTCCGCTCCCCGAGCTCCCGCACGAACAACGTGACATCGCCGACGTCGACCAGGTCGCCATCCATGCCGGCAGCATGCCAGCCACCTCCGACATCCCGTCGTACACCGATCCTCAGGTCCGCCGCCGTGCCACCGGCGCTCGTCGGTGGATCAGATGCCCCCCGTTCCGCAGTGTCGTCGCAGCGCCCGGGCTGTGGTGGGTCCGCGTGGTTGATCGGGGTCGCCTGGTGGGAGCACGTCGGGTCTGAAGTCGGGGGCTTGGACAGGGTATGGGGAGCTGGGACATGAAATAACCTGTCTCCGCTCCCCACCAGGTGTCCCAGGCCCCGGCCAGATGACGCAATCGTGAAGCGGGTGAGTACGTACAGCCGGCCGACGCTCAAGTCTCGCGGTGCGTCGCCAGCCAGCGCAGGTACGTCGCTGTGTCGCCGGGCGGATGCCATTCGCCGGACGCGTCCAGCCGGCGTTTCGTCAACTCCCCGTATCCGGGGTGGTCTGATTCCCTGCTGAGGCAGGCGCGGAACGCCGAACGTGTTCAGTAGCAGGGCGAGCCGCTCACTCGATGATGCAGAAGATCGTGCCGTCGGGGGCGGCCAGTACGACGAAGTCGGCGTTGGGCGGGTAGGTCCAGTCCTCGACGCGGGTGGCGCCCAGGGCGATCAGGCGATCGACTTCACCTTCGAGGGTCGAGGTGGTGTGGTCGACCCAGAGGTCAAGATGGGTACGGTCGTTTTCGTCGAGGTGGAGGCGGGTGGCGGGGCCGTCCTTCGGTAGGAGGAAGTCCGGGTTGCCGGGTGAGGCGTCGTACCCGAGGGCTTGACGCCAGAACTCGGCCGCGGGGCCGACGTCCTTCACGTTCAGCACGATCGCTCCGAGGGTGAGTCCCATCTGTGCTCCTATTCGCCGGTTCGCCCGTCGAGGGCCTCGCGGATCAGGTCGGCGTGGCCGTTGTGGCGCGCGTACTCGCCGACGAGCTTCTGCAGATTCCAGCGGACGCTCATACCGCCGGCAGGTCCGATGTCGTCGAGTGAGGGGTGCTGCGCGATGAGATGGTCGGTGGCCGCGCGCTCGCGTTCCCAGGCCGCCATCGAGTCGTCCACCATCGAGGTATCGACGTCGAAGTCCCACTCGGGGCCGTTGGCGGCGTACTGCCCCCAGATGAACCGCAGCTCGGTCTTCGGCCCGAGCGACCAGACCCCGTAGACGCGCTCCATCTCCGCCAGGTGCCGCACGATTCCGAGCAACGACAACGCCGACGGTGCTACCGCGCGCCGCACGAGCTGCTCGGCATCAAGCCCTTCGCACTTGGCTCGCAACGCATCCCGATGAAACCCGAGCCACCCGAGCAGAACCTCCCGCTCATCCCCGTCCCCGGGCTGCCCCATCCGCTCCATACCACCCCATCCTGCCCCTGCGCGCAGGTCAGGTGTGGGGGATGACGACGATCTGTACGTCGTCTTCGTAGAGGACGTGGCCGGGATCGGGCGAGGTGAAGCGGGTGCAGGGGATGTTGTGGGACTCGACGATCGCCAGGTAGCCGGGGATGCGGGCGAAGAGATGGGTGGCGGTCGGTTTGAACCAGGCGGCGGCGAGGAGGTTGTCGGCGTAGATCGTGGGGTCGACGTCGGACGGGTTGGTGTACGTGGCGTCGTACCAGTCGTTGTTCTTGCGGCGGAAGGCTTCCTCGGCCTCGGTGAGGAGACCGCGGTGAGCGAGCTTGTTCACCAGGCCGAAGACGCCGATCCGGCGGCCGCGGTGGTCGGGGTCCGGGCTCTGGTAGCGGATGTACACCGCAGATCAGTACCACGTGGGCGGATCCAGCACGGAGAGTCACCGGACGGCGGACGTGAGACCGGTCACGGAACACCCTGGGTGGCGGGGCCGGGGGAGAGGTCCTGCGGAAATCGGTCAGTTGAGCAAGTAGGCTTGCGCGGGCACCGTTTCGAGTGCCCATGCATGATACTTGTTCCAGAAACTCGCAGGGAACTCGAGGAGAAGACCGCGTGACTTCCCATCGTCCCGCGGCGGTCGTGATCATGGCCGCCGGTCTGGGAACCCGGATGAAATCGGCGATCCCGAAGGTGTTGCACGAGATCGGCGGGCGCAGTCTCGTCGGGCACGCCGTGGTCACCGCCCGTGCACTCGCGCCCGAGCACCTGGTCGTCGTGGTCGGCAACGGCCGCGAACTGGTCGAGGCGCACCTGGCCGACGATCGACCCGGACGCCCGCACCGCCGTCCAGGAGCAGCAGCTCGGCACCGGTGACGCCGTCCGGGCCGGGCTGACCGCCGTACCGGGCGATTTCGACGGCTCGGTCATCGTCACGTCGGGCGACGTACCGCTGCTCGAGGCCGAGACGCTGCACGAGCTGGTCGCCGAGCACGACAAGCAGGGCAACGCGGTCACCGTGCTGACCGCCCGGGTGCCGGACCCGACCGGGTACGGGCGGATCATCCCGGGCGACGGACGGCACCGTCGCCGGGATCGTCGAGCACAAGGACGCGACGCCGGAGCAGCGGCAGATCGACGAGATCAACGCCGGGATCTACGTCTTCGACGCGGCCACGCTGCGCGACGGGCTGAGCCGGATCACCACCGACAACGCGCAGGGCGAGCTGTACCTGACCGACGTGCTCGCGATCGCCCGGAGCGACGGCAAGCGGGTCGGCGCGTACGTCACCGACGACGCGATGCAGACCGAGGGCGTGAACGACCGCGTCCAGCTGGCCACGCTCCGCGCCGAGCTGAACCGCCGGACGCTCGACAAGCTGATGCGCGACGGCGTCACGTCGTCGACCCGAACACCACCTGGGTCGACCAGACCGTCACAGCTCGCCCGCGACGTCACCCTGCTGCCGAACACCCAGTTGCACGGCGCGACCACGGTCGCGCACCGGTGCGACGATCGGCCCGGACACGACGCTGACCGACGTACAGATCGGCGCGGACGCCACCATCATCCGGACGCACGGCTCCAGTTCGGTCATCGGCGACGGCGCGTCGGTCGGCCCGTTCGCCTACCTCCGGCCCGGTACGTCGGTCGGCGTCGAAGGGCAAGATCGGCACCTTCGTCGAGACCAAGAACACCAGCATCGGCGACGGCGCGAAGGTGCCGCACCTGACGTACGCCGGGTGACGCGACGATCGGCGAGGGCGCGAACATCGGCGCCGGCACGATCTTCGCCAACTACGACGGCGTCGCGAAGCACCCGACGCACATCGGCAAGCACTCGTTCATCGGCAGCAACTCGGTGCTGGTCGCGCCCGCGGACGGTCGCCGACGGCGCCTACATCGCCGCCGGTACCGCGCTGACCGAGGACGTCGGCCCGGGCGAGATCGCGGTGGCCCGGTCGGCGGCAGCGCAACATCGCGGGCTGGGTCGCGCGCAAGCGGGCCGGGACCAAGACCGCCAAGGCGCGCCGAAGAGGCGCAGGCGGCGGCGCAGGACGCGCTCGCCGGGCGACACTGGCGACAAGGCGTAACGGGAGGCGCGGCCATGAGCGGGATGAAGCGGACCACCGAGAAGAACCTGATGGTGTTCTCCGGCCGGGCTCACCCCGGCCTGGCCGAGGAGGTCGCCGAGCAACTCGGCGCCGGCCTGGTGCCGACCTCGGCGTACGACTTCGCCAACGGCGAGATCTACGTCCGGTTCGAGGAGTCGGTCCGGGGCAGCGACGCGTTCGTGATCCAGAGCCACACCTCGCCGATCAACGAGTGGATCATGGAGCAGCTGATCATGGTCGACGCGCTGAAGCGGGCGTCGGCCAAGCGGATCACCGTCGTGCTGCCGTTCTACGGGTACGCCCGGCAGGACAAGAAGCACCGCGGCCGGGAGCCGATCTCGGCCCGGCTGATGGCCGACCTGTTCAAGACCGCCGGCGCGAACCGGCTGATCTGCGTCGACCTGCACACCTCGCAGATCCAGGGCTTCTTCGACGGCCCGGTGGACCACCTGATGGCGCTGCCGATCCTGAGCGAGTACGTCCGGGACAGGTACGGCGACCAGCAGCTGGCCGTGGTGTCGCCGGACGCCGGCCGGATCAAGGTGGCCGAGCAGTGGTCGGCCCGGCTGAACAACGCGCCGCTGGCCTTCATCCACAAGACCCGCGACATCGACCGGCCGAACGAGACGGTCGCGAACCGCGTCGTCGGTGAGGTCAAGGGCCGGGTCTGCATCCTGGTCGACGACATGATCGACACCGGCGGCACCATCACCAAGGCCGCCGACGCGCTGATGGACGAGGGCGCCGCCGGGCGTGGTGATCGCCGCGACCCACGCGATCCTGTCCGGTCCCGCGGTCGACCGGCTGAAGAACTGCCAGGCCAGCGAGGTGATCGTCACCAACACGCTGCCGATCGCCGGCCGACCGCCGGTTCGACAAGCTCACCGAGCTGTCGATCGCGCCGCTGATCAGCCGGGCCATCCGCGAGGTCTTCGAGGACGGCTCGGTCACCAGCCTCTTCGACGGCCGCGCCTGACGGTCAGGAGCTGACGGCCAGGCGTCGACCGTCGTCCCCAGTCAGGCGCTGATCCGCCGTCCGGTCACCTTCCCGGTGCCGGAGTCGACCACCTGGCTCTCGCTGCCCGGCGCGAACACGGTGAACCGATAGGTCGCCGAGATCTTGCCGTGTGACAGCATGCCCTTGAGCTGGACCCGGACCGTCGGTCCGACCGATCCGGTCCTTGCTCGCCCGGGAACCCGGTCCAGAAGGTCGCCTGGAACGACTTGCCCCGCCGCGACCAGGTGCCGGTGAACGGCGGTCCGGCCGGGCTGATGTCGTGGGACACGATGACGCCGCCGTCAGCGAAGCTCAGGACCAGCCGGATCTTGTCCGGCGAGCCGTCGTCCTGCCGGACGCACATCCAGCTGCCGAGCAACCCGTTGTCGTTGTCCGCCATTGCCGGCGTGGCTGTCGCCAGTCCGGCGATCGCCACACCACCCGCGGCGATGCCTGCACCCCTCAGCGCCTGGCGGCGCCCCATTGCGTTCTCACTCATCTGGAGTCCCTCCCCAGAGATCCGCTGTTTCTTCCACGCTGCACCCGGTACGGCGCCATGGCAACGGCTCGGCCCGCCCGACGACGAGGCGTAGCGCGCCGCCTCCTCGCCGTACTGGCATATCTTGGGCCAGACTGACCGCTCCGACGATCGGACCTTGCATGCGGATCGCTGTGTTCCACCCCGGTGCGATGGGTTCGAAGTTGGCCGGCGCAATTGGTTGCCGCAGGCCACGAAGTGCACTGGGTGCCGGAGGGGCGGAGTGCGGAGTCGTACGCGCGCGCCGAGGCGCGGACTGATCGGTACGCCGTTCGCCGAGGCGGTCGGCCGGCCGAGGTGGTGCTGTGTTCGTGCGCTCCGCAGGGTGCCGTGGACATCGCCGTACAGGTCGGTCAGGCCGGGTTCGGCGGGCTGTACATCGAGGCGAACCCGTTGTCCCCGATGTCGTTGCGCGAGGCGGAGTCGGCGGTGCCGGAGGCGACGTTCGTGGATGCCGGTGTGGTCGGTCCGCCGCCGACGGGTGGACCGAGTCCGACGCACCTGATGCTGTCCGGCGCCGCCGCCGATCAAGCGGCCGAGCTCTGGGCCGGCACCGCGGTCACGCCGATGGTGGTCGGCGATCAGACCGGGTGCGGCCAGCGCGGCCAAGTCGTCGTACGCGCTCTACAACAAGGGCAAGGCGGCTCTGGCGGTGTTCGCCTTTCAGCTGGCCGAGAAGTACGGGGTCACGGAGGCACTGACCGCACAGCAGGTCCGGGCCGACGCGGGATCGCTCCAGGATCCGGGGTTGCCGGAGCAGCTCAGGAGTGTCGCGTGGCGCTGGGGTCCGGAGTTCGACGAGCTGGCCGAGACCCTGGACGTCGCGGGTCTCGACGGCGACGCGGCCCGCGCACTCCGGCTGGTCTGGACCAAGCTCAGCTGACCGGCTTGCCATAGTCGGCGAGGAGCACGATCGCCGCTGTCATCGGTACGCCCGTCGGCTGTGTCCGGATGCCGGGATGCCTGGTGTTGATGGGTGGAATCGCCACCGAGCGCGGACAGGAAATGGGGACCTGGGACAGGACATACCTTGTCCGAGGTCCCCATTTGCTGTTCCAGGCCCCCGGATCCGCGCGGATTCGACCACCGGGTGGACGCATCTCCGATCACCGAACCTCTTGGCCGGTGCGGCGCAGAGGCGCGCAGAGGAGGGCCGGCGTGGTGCCTGTGGATCCGGTCTGGTGCAGTTGGACAGGATGTATCGGCTCGGCTTGGCCGGTCTGCCGCCTGAACACCCCGCCCGACCACCACCCGTGGACCGACACATCCTGTCGAGCTGCACAGCAGAGAACCCAAAAGGGCCCGGAAAGTGGTGACCCACCGCAGTGGCGGAGCGGGAGCAAAGTGCCGCGAGATCGGATTTCCCGTCTGGGCGGGGTGGTGGGTAGACTGTTTTGGTTGCCTCGGCGAGGGACGCCCCCCGAGAACTGTTGGGCGCGGCTCCGTGATCGACGCGGTGGTTCGTTGCCTGACGCCTTCTCCGGGGTCACAAAGCGCCCGCTGAGGCCGCAGCCGATGTTCCACCACAGACAACAGATCACCGCAACGCACTTGAGGAGTTCATCTCGTGGCCGAGGTCAAGATCCAAGCCGAATCGCGCACGGAGTTCGGCAAGGGTGCTGCCCGCCGAATCCGCCGGGACAACAAGGTGCCCGCCGTCCTGTACGGCCACGGCACGGACCCGGTGCACATCACGCTGCCCGGTCACGACACCATGCTGGCGCTGAAGACCGCCAACGCCCTGCTGCTGATCGAGGTCGAGGGCAGCGAGAGCCTGCCTCGCGCTGCCGAAGCAGGTCCAGCGTGACCCGATCAAGGGCATCATCGAGCACGTCGACCTGGTCATCGTGAAGCGCGGTGAGAAGGTCCAGGTCGACATCGCCGTTCACCTCGAGGGCGAGGCCGTCAGCGACACCCTGGTCGTGCTGGAGAGCCAGACCATCCTGGTCGAGGCCGAGGCGACCCACATCCCGGACGGCGTCACCGTCTCCATCGAGGGCCTCGACGTCGGCGCCCAGATCCACGCGTCCGACCTGCAAGCTGCCGAGCGGGCACCACGCTGGCCATCGAGCCGGACACCCTGATCGTGAACGTGACCGCCGGCCCAGACCGCCGAGCAGCTCGAGGCCGAGCTGGCCGACGCCGAGGCCGAGGCCGGCATCGAGCGGGACGAGCCGGAGGCTCCGGCCGACGAGCCGGTGGCCGCCGCCGCCGAGTAATCTGCGACTCAGCAGTTCCAGACATTCGAGGAGGGCCGGGATCCGTGGCGGACGACGTGTGGTTGGTCGTCGGACTGGGGAATCCCGGCCCTTCCTATGCCCGCACCCGGCACAACATCGGTCACCTGGTGGCCGACGAGCTGGTCGCCCGGACCGGCGGCAAGCTGGAAGCAGCACAAGCAGGCCAAGGCCGAGGTGATCGAGACCCGGATCAGCGGGATCCGGACCGTGCTGGCCAAGCCCCGCTCGTACATGAACGAGTCCGGCGGCCCGGTCTCCGGGCTGCTGAAGTTCTTCAAGGTCGAGCCGGCCAGGCTGGTCGTGATCCACGACGAGCTCGACATCGACTTCGGCGTCCTGCGGGCCAAGTTCGGCGGCGGCGACAACGGCCACAACGGGCTCAAGTCGATCCGGAAGTCGCTTGGCACCGGTGAGTACTATCGAGTCCGGTTCGGTGTGGGTCGTCCGCCCGGCCGGCAGAACCCCGCCGACTTCGTCCTGAACGAGTTCTCCTCGACCGAACGCAAGGACCTTCCGTTCGCGGTCGACCGGACCGCGGACGCGGTCGAGTCCCTGCTCACCGACGGCCTCGAAGTCACCCAAGGCAAGTACAACTCGTGAGATGGACAACTCGTGAAACTGAGCGGTCTGGTCGACACCCTGATCACCGATCCGGTGGTGGCCGAGGCCGTTCGCGACGCCCGGGCCGACGGCGTCACGACGCTCGACCTGAGCGCCCCGGCCCCGATCCGCCCGGTGCTGCTCGCTGCCCTCGCGGCCGAGCAGAACGGCGCGGATCGCCCGATCCTCGCGGTGACGGCGACCTTCCGCGAGGCCGAGGAGCTCACCGAGGCCCTGCAGTGCCTGGTCGAGCCCGGCACGGTCGCCTACTACCCGGCCTGGGAGACGCTGCCGCACGAGCGGCTGTCGCCCCGGTCCGACACGGTCGGCCGGCGTCTCGCCGTACTGCGGCGCCTGGTGCACCCGGATCCGTCGGACGAGACGACCGGGCCGATCAAGATCCTGGTCGCGCCGGTGCGGTCCGTGCTGCAGCCGCAGGTCGCCGGCCTGGCCGACCTGCGGCCGGTCCAACTGCACGTCGGCGACTCGGTCGAGCTCGAGGACGTCGTCGAGCGGCTGGCCGGAGCGGCGTACCACCGGGTCGACCTGGTCGAGCGGCGCGGCGAGTTCGCGGTCCGCGGCGGCATCATCGACGTCTTCCCGCCGACCGAGGAGCACCCGCTGCGGGTCGACTTCTTCGGCGACGACGTCGAGGAGATCCGGTACTTCGCGGTCGCCGACCAGCGGTCGCTGGAGATCGCCGAGCACGGCCTGTGGGCGCCGCCGTGCCGCGAGTTGCTGCTGACCGACGAGGTCCGCGCGCGGGCCGCCGTACTGGCCAAGGAGCACCCGGAGCTGGCCGAGCTGTTCGAGAAGCTCGCCGAGGGCCACGCCGTCGAGGGCATGGAGTCGCTCGCGCCCGTGCTCGTCGACGAGATGGAGCTGCTGGTCGACCTGATGCCGGCCGGGCACCCACGTCGTGGTCAGCGACCCCGAGCGGGTCCGGGCCCGGGCGCACGACCTGGTCGCGACCAGCCAGGAGTTCCTGGAGGCGTCGTGGGCCGCTGCCGCCGGTGGTGGCGAGGCGCCGATCGATCTGGGCGCGGCGGCGTACATGTCGCTGGCCGACGTCCGGTCGCACGCGCTGGGCAAGGGCCTGGCCTGGTGGAGCATGTCGCCGTTCGCGGCCGCGCCGACCGACGCGCCGGAGCTGCGCGACTCGATGGGTGAGCGGGTCTCCTTCGACATCGACCCGGACGCCGGCGCGGTCCGCAGCCGGGCGATCGCGGCGCACGAGGTCGACCCGTACCGCGGTGAGACCGCGGCCGCCGTCGAGGACGTCCGCGGCTGGCTGCGGGACGGCTGGCGGGTCGTCTGCGTGACCGAGGGCCACGGTCCGGCGCAGCGCCTGGCCGAGGTGTTCTCCGAGGCCGAGCTGCCGGCCCGGACGGTCGACGGCATCGACGGCATCCCCGACGCCGGGCGTCGTGCTGATCTCGCAGGGCCAGCTCGACCACGGGTTCATTGCCGAGGGCATCAAGTTCGCGGTGCTCACCGAGAACGACCTGGCCGGCCAGCGCATCGACGGCCGAACGGCGTTCGCAGCAACGGATGCCGAGCCGCCGGAAGAAGGCGGTCGACCCGCTGGAGCTGCAGCCCGGCGACTACGTCGTGCACGAGCAGCACGGCGTCGGCCGGTACGTCGAGATGATGCAGCGCACCGTCGGCACCGGCGACGCAGAAGGCCACCCGCGAGTACGTCGTGATCGAGTTCGCGCCGAGCAAGCGCGGCCAGCCCGGCGACCGGCTGTACGTGCCGACCGACCAGCTCGACCAGGTCACCCGGTACGTCGGCGGCGAGCAGCCCATCGCTGGACAAGATGGGCGGCGGCGACTGGGCCAAGCGCAAGGGCCGCGCCCGCAAGGCGGTCCGGCAGATCGCCGGCGAGCTGATCAAGCTGTACGCCGCGCGCCAGGCGACCAAGGGTCACGCCTTCGCCAAGGACACCCCGTGGCAGCGCGAGCTCGAGGACGCGTTCCCGTTCGTGGAGACGCCGGACCAGCTGGCCACCATCGACGACGTGAAGCGCGACATGGAGCGCGTCATGCCGATGGACCGGATCGTCTGCGGTGACGTCGGCTACGGCAAGACCGAGATCGCCGTACGGGCTGCGTTCAAGGCGGTGCAGGACGGCAAGCAGGTCGCCGTCCTGGTGCCGACGACGCTGCTGGTGCAGCAGCACTACGCGACCTTCGCCGAGCGGTACGCCGCCTTCCCGGTGAACGTGGCGCCGCTGTCGCGGTTCCAGACCGACAAGGAGGCCAAGGCGACCATCGACGGGCTGGCCGACGGCACGGTCGACGTGGTGATCGGCACCCACCGGCTGCTCAGCGGCGAGGTCGCAGTTCAAGGACCTCGGCCTGGTGATCGTCGACGAGGAGCAGCGGTTCGGCGTCGAGCACAAGGAGCAGCTGAAGCGGTTGCGGACCGCGGTCGACGTGCTGACCATGTCCGCGACGCCGATCCCGCGCACCCTGGAGATGTCGATCACCGGCATCCGGGAGATGTCGACGATCGCCACCCCGCCGGAGGAACGGCACCCGGTGCTGACCTTCGTCGGCGCCTACGAGGAGGGCCAGGTGACCGCCGCGATCCGGCGCGAGCTGCTCCGCGAGGGCCAGGTCTTCGTCGTCCACAACCGGGTGAACACGATCGAGAAGGCGGCCGCGCGGATCCGCCAGCTGGTCCCCGAGGCCCGGGTGTCGGTGGCCCACGGCCAGATGCCCGAGCACCAGCTCGAGCAGGTCATCCAGGGCTTCTGGGAGAAGGAGTCCGACGTCATCGTCTGTACGACGATCGTCGAGTCCGGCATCGACATCTCGAACGCGAACACGATGATCGTCGAGCGGGCCGACCTGCTCGGCCTGTCCCAGCTGCACCAGCTCCGCGGCCGGGTCGGTCGTGGCCGCGAGCGCGCGTACGCGTACTTCTTCTTCCCGCCGGAGAAGCCGCTCACCGAGACCGCGCACGACCGGCTCGCCACGATCGCGCAGCACGCCGACCTCGGTGGCCGGTATGCAGGTCGCGATGAAGGACCTGGAGATCCGCGGCGCCGGCAACCTGCTCGGCGGCGAGCAGTCCGGCCACATCGCCGACGTCGGCTTCGACCTGTACGTCCGGCTGGTCGGCGAGGCGGTCGCGGAGTACCGCGGCGACACCCAGGCCGAGGAGCCCGAGGTCAAGATCGAGCTGCCGATCGACGCGCACCTGCCGCACGACTACGTGCCCGTCGCAGCGGCTCCGGCTGGAGATGTACCAGCGGCTGGCCGCCGTACGCGACGACGACGGCATCGCCGAGCTGGTCGAGGAGCTGCACGACCGGTACGGCGACATCCCGCAGCCGGTGCTGAACCTGATCGAGGTGGCGAAGTTCCGCAACCACGCCCGCCAGGCCGGTCTGCACGACGTCACCCTGCAGGGCAATCTGATCCGGTTCGGGCCGGTCGAGCTGCCCGATTCGAAGGTGCTCCGGCTGAACAGGCTGTACCCGAAGAGTCTGGTGAAGCCGCAACTGCGTACGATCCTGGTGCCGAGACCTGCCACCCGGCCGGTCGCCGGTCAGCCGCTCCGCGACCAGGAGCTGCTGCAGTGGTGCACCCGGTTGATCGACGACGTGATCGCCGAACCGGTCGGGGTGCCGGCGTGAGCCTGATGAGAAGAAGCGAGGAGATTCGGTGAGCACATCGCGACGGCTTCGGGCTCTCGGTGCGGCGGTGGCGTCGGTGCTGCTGGTCGGCGGCTGCGCGGCGGGGACGCACCCGGGCGCGGCGGCCGTGGTCGGCGACGACCGAGATCACGCGTCGGCGACGTCGACAAGACCTCGCCGGGCGGTCAGCACCGCGCTCGGGCAGGACTTCGCCACCAGCGTGACGCTGAGCGAACTGGTGAACAACGCACTGGTCGCGCAGATCCGCCAGCAGCAGGTCGATCTCGGTCACCGACGCGGAGACCGCCGAGGCGGCCAAGCTCGTGGTCAGCGACCAGGCGGCGTACGCACAAGTTCGCAGGAGGACCCGGTCGCGCGCGACTTCCTGCACGACGTCGCCGCGGCCGCGGTCGCGCACCATCAAGCTCGGCGGCGGCACCGGCGTCACCGACCCGAAGGTGCAGCGGCGCAGCAGGCCGGCGCCGCCGTCGTCAAGGACGCCTCGAAGAACATCACCGTCGACATCGCGCCGCGCTTCGGCAAGTGGACCGACGGCGCCATCGACGGCAAGGTCTCCGGCTCGCTGTCGCGAGGAGTCCGCCCAGGCCAAGGCCAAGCGCGAGGCCGCCGAGCAGGCCCAGCAGCAGCAACAGGGCCAGGGCTGAGGCCGCCGCATGCCTGGTGACACCGCGGGCGCGATCAAGGTCGTCCTGACCAGCCCGCGGGTGGCACCAGGCCTGCTCACCCGCGCCGCCTGGCAGGCGCTTCGGCCGACGCCGACGAGATCGGCGCCGCGGCTGGTCCGTCGAACGCCCCGATGTCCAGGCGCTGGTCGGCTCCGGCCTCGTCGTGCACGCAGGTCGAGGGCTGGAGTCGCCGAGCACTGGACCTGGCTCTCAGCCGCGGCCGCCTGCAGGTCGGCAGGTCGCCTGGCTCGTCGGCGACGACGGCGAACCGGCGCTGCTGCGCGTGGTCGCCGACCAGCTCAGCCGGGACCCGCGACCGCCGTACGAGGTCGAGATCCTGCACGGCTCGTACGACGTACCAGGCGCGCGGCTGATCGACCTCGTCCGGGTGATGGACCGCCTCCGCCGCAACTGCCCGTGGGACCAGGAGCAGACCCACGAGAGCCTGGCCAAGTACCTGCTCGAGGAGACCTACGAAACCCTCGAAGCCATCGACACCGGCGACCGAGCCCACCTCCGCGAGGAACTGGGCGACCTCCTCCTCCAGGTCGCCTTCCACTCCCGCATCGCCGAAGAAGGCATCGCCGACGACCCCGATGCGGAGGCGTGGTCCATCGACGACGTAGCGGCCGACATCGTCGAGAAGCTCATCCGCCGCCACCCCCACGTCTTCGGCGACGACGCAGACCGACGACGCCGCATCGGTCGAGGCCAACTGGGAGACCATCAAGGCCGCCGAGAAGCAGCGCACCTCCGTCCTGGAAGGCATTCCGCTGGCTCTCCCCGCCCTGGCCCTCGCCGACAAGGTCCTCGGCCGCGCAGCCAAGCTCCTCCCGGACGACGAGCCCACGCCGGAACCGTCCACCGACGCCGACCGCATCGGACAGCAACTGTTGGAGCTGGTACGCGTATCCCGCACCCTGGGCGTCGACCCCGAACAGGCGCTCCGCGGTGCGGTCCGATCGCTGGCTGACCGGATCCGCACCGCGGAACAAAGCTGACCTCCGTCAGGACACCGCGCTGAGCGCGGTCGCCTTCAGCATGGCCGCCGTACTCAATGTGCACAGGCCGTAGACGACCGGAGTCTCGCCTCCGAAGTCCGCGCCCAGGACCTCGGCGTCCCGCCGCTCCACGGCGACGGCGTGCCGTGCCTCGTCCACAAATCCGATCCACGAGTACGACGGCGTCTCCTGCGGGAAAATCTCCACGCCGGCAGGCACCGATACGTGCACGTTGATCATCGTCAAGGGCTCGGTAACCGGGCGGCCGTCGGCGCTTCCGATCACGCTGTGAGCCTGCCAAACCTGGACGAAATCAGGCTTGAGCCCCACCGTCAGTTCACTGTCAGCGGCCAGCTTGCCGCCCAGCAACTGATCCACATGCGCCGTCAACCACGCCGGCACATCCCCCACCACTGGCCCGCTGTGCAGACCAGAAAAGTCCTCTACCCCATGTACCCGCACGGTCGGAGAACTCAGCACCCCCGGGTGCGTCCGGTTCTCCTCGGGAGACCGCACGCAGCCCAGAACCTGTCGCGAACCTTCGTCTTCGCGGGTAATCGTCAGCGCGAGGACCGGCATGTACGTCGCGACCGGCTCAGTACGACCCCTCCGTCAGCTCCAGCGCGTCGAGCCACTCGCGCGGAACCCGTCTGAGGTCATGGTCAATACCAGTTGTGTTCATCACTCCATCGCAATCTTCAATTCTTCAAGCACGGATAGGAACCAGTCCCCCGCTTGTGTCCGCGCGGTCTCCAGGAAGTCGTTGAGTGGGACGTCCGGATCCTGCAGATCCCGCTGGCCGAAGGCCAAGGTCCCATCGGTGTCGAGCAGGGCTGCTTCGAGGCCGCCGACCGATGCCAGCCAGTCGTCGAGCCGCGCCGAGTCCCCCTTCTGCCCGCTCGCTTTGATCTGGGCCGACACGTTCGTCGTTGTCGCCGGGAGTCAGGTCCAGATGGAACAACCGTGGTACGACCGGCATCAGGCGGTTGCCGTGCGGTCGACCTTCTCAACGATCCACAACGGTTCCGGTAGTGGAATCTCCTGGAGTGCGCCGACCGGCACATCCGCGCCGAATTCGTCCAGGAGCCCGTGCCGGGCTGCCCGGATGAACGCGGCCGAGGTGACGCTCGCCTCTCGATCGCCGGCGATCAGCTTTCGTCGCGCCTCATGGCTCGTCGACGTCGACCGTGGCCCACGCTCTCCGGTGCCGATGAGATCCTCGTCGGAGATGTGGCTGCTGACGAGCTGATACGTCTCGGACTTCGGGTCCTGCTGCAGCAGGACCCGTCGGCTGAGCGGGCGTCCTGGCCGCTCGGCATAACCATGGATGAGCACCAGCGCCACACCGAAGCCGAAGCGCCTCGTCTTTCCGTCGCCGGCTGCCGCCACGTTCTTCTCGGAGTCGACCCCGAGCTGGAAGTAGCTCGAGAGGCGGTGCCGGGCGGCCTGGGCCGGCAGGCGTCGACTCGTTGCCCTTGCCAACAACGACGACAGCCTTCAGATGGGTCAGCGGCATCCTGTCGCGCACAAGATCGCGGTAGTGAGCTTCGATCAGCTGGATGAACGACGGCTCCGCAGTCACCGCGACCGGAACGGTCTCGAACTGATCGGGCTGCATGTTCGGCAACGCCGGCCAGACGGCGCACTGGTTCCCGTCCGCTGCCCCCCGACCAGGACAAAGGACTGCCGGACGTCGTCCGACTCGTACAGCTTGATGTCGTAGTCGAGCTGCCCCTCGTCCGGATGCAGCCGACCGCCCACCGCGATGGCCTCGAAGATCCTGGTGATCTGATTCTGCACGTCCCAAGTGGCGGCGTTCGGTGCTGCCGTCCCGCGGAGTTGCTGCTGGCGGGCGTGACTGGGGAAGACGATGGTCACTCTCTCCGGCAGATTGTCGCGGGCGTGCTCGAGTAGGCCCAGGATGTCCAGCTCGTCGGCGGCGACGATCACCAGGCGGTCGAGTCCTGGCGAACTGACCAGTTCCTTGAGCCGGGCGTCGCGAGTGTTCGAGAGTTGGGCCGGCTGAGACGAGGACGCGAACTGGGCGCGGGTGAGCTCCTCGAGCTCGGGCAGGTCGAGTACCTCGGCCAGTTTTACGGCGAGCTCCAGCGACACGTCCTGGTTCTCGCCCTCGAGCCGGTTGATCACGTAGCGGCTCACCCCGACTCGAGAGCCGAGCGTCGCCTGGCTCAGTCCGAGCTCGCTACGCGCCATACGGATCTGGCCGGCGATTGCTCGGCGGGTCTCCCGAGGACCGTCAACGGTCAGGCCAGCGGGTGTCTCGGTCACCGCCTTCTCCTTTGAAAGTCGCCGCTCGAGGTCCGGTCCTCCGCGCGCGGAGCCTAGAGGACGCCGTGGCGCCATACAAGCAGAAAGTCGCCGAGAGCCTGATCGACGCGCCCGAGTGTCCGCAACCGTTCACCAACGTGCAACACAACATAGGCCCGCTCCTCGCGGCTGCTTCTGCGACCCCGCTCGCAATCGTGTGTTTAACATTGTGCGGGATGTGCGCACCTGTGCATAGAGGGGGCGCACATTTGTATTGACCTGTCGCACAAAGCGCAACTACTCTGAGGTTGAGGCTCGCATACGAAGAGGCGGCTCGGTTGCACCCGAGCCGCCCCACATCACCGAGAACCCGACGACTTAGCCAGTGAGGGGTCGTGTCAGTGATGAAAGAAAAGCCTATCGCAAACTGTGCGATGTGCAAGCGACTGTGCACATCTGCGCTCAACGAGACCGTTGCGAACATTCCGGTCCAGTCCGTCAAGGCGTCGAAGCACCTCGAGCCCGGCGGTGTGTGATGACGCGCCGGCGGGGCGGCGGGAGAACCCGCTATCGCACCGGGCGGAGCCGGCCGATGCGGATTGGTGGGAAGTCGAGGAGACGTGGCCGGGGGCGGAGGGGTTCCCGGCGATGGATTCTCGGGGTCGTTATCGGACTGCTGCTGGCAGTCGTCTCGGCGTCGGCGGCGCTGTGGGAGTCGCGCAGGCAGGAGCCGGCAGGGCCGGTGCTGGGCGGGACGATCGTCTACACGGCGCCGACCGCGAATCAGGCGGCGATCCGGGTCGCTGGAAGCGCTCGGGAGATGCTCGAGCAGGCTGGAGCCCACCACCAGGTGGTGCGGGTTGTGCGGATCGACGGCAACGGGGCCGTCTCGACGAGCACAACGGATATGACGCCGCGAGTCGACGGGAAGCCGGATGGGGAGCCGCTGAAGGTCGAGGAGCGGGCCGCGAAGGAGATCGACCGGCTGATCGGGACAGTGCAGGGGCAGCTCAACGAGAAGAGCTCGCTGGTCGCCGGGGAAGCGTTGTTCGCCGGGTTGTCACGGGCCCGGATCGACGTCTCCCGGCCGGTGTTCATCTTCTCGTCGGGGCTGGATACGACCGATCCAGTGGACTTCCGAAAGCTCGGGTTCGACGTGGCGCCGGCGACCTTGGCGGGTGAGCTGAGGGCCGCGGGGGAGTTGCCCGCACTGCGGGGTGCGGTGATCACCTTCGCAGTGCTCGGTGAGTCCGGGCGGCAGCCGGTCCTGCGGCGGCCTCAGGTGGTCTATCGGGAAGCCGTGTGGACCACGCTGCTCCGGGCGGCCGGAGCGCCAACGGTCCGGTACGAGTACCCCGACGGCGAACCGTCCACATCGACCCTACCGGCGCCTGTCGTACCGATCCCGCCGCCGCCGAGTACGCCGGTGCCGGCCAAGACCACCAAGGTTCCCGGGGAGAAGACGTGCACGTTGAGTGCGGCAACGTACTTCGCTCCGGACCAAGCGGTCCTGTTGGATCGGCGGGCGACGCTGCGGGCGCTCACTTCGTGCGCGGCGATGATCGCGTCGACCGGCCGGGTGGCGGTCGAAGGGCATACGTCCTCGGCCGTCAAGCGGCCGAACAATCCGGTGGCGCTCAAGCTCAGCACGCAGCGGGCGCAGGTCGTCGCCGGACTGCTGGTTCAGCTCGGCGTGGCGCGGAACCGCATCGATATCAAGGGCTACGGCAACGCGAACCAGCCGTACCCGGACCCCAGCGATCCCAGAAACCGCTGTGTGGTCGTTCGCTTCAGCAGTGCCAACTAGAGGAGACGGAGATGGCCGTGCAGGCGATTCCGTTGCCGGACAACGGACATGAGTACATTCGGGGGCCGCAGTACACGCGACGGGAAGCCGTCCGGGCGGGTCTGTGCACGAAAGCGGAGTACCGCATCGCCTCCACCTACTACGAGTACGTCACACGCCACCACCAGGATGCGGGGACGCCGCGGGACGAGTGGGAGCCGCAGGCGCTGGTGGGTCGCCAGCTCAGCGCGCCGTACGTGCGTGACGGGCAGGACCTGCTCGCGACGCGCCTGAGGAATCAGGTTGACCCGGCGCTGGACGCGATCGACCGGTTGTGCGACGACGTCGAGACGACGATCGACGATCTCGGCAAACACCCCAGGGACCTCAGCACGCCGGAGACCAACAAGGTGTACGGCGGCCACGACGCGGTCGACCGGGTGGAGGAACTCACCGACCGCGTGGAGTCGGACCGGGCCGCCGGCCACCGGCACCACGACCGGGCGCCGGCCTGGCTGCGGCTGATCTCGCGCGTCGCGCCGTGGGCCGAGGCGCTCGGATTCCTTGCCTTTCTCACCTACTACCTGAACGTGCCGATCGTGAGTCCCTGGCGGGACTGGATGGGGTGGACGTTCGCACTGATCCTGGTCGTCTACGTCATGCTCGGGCAGACCTGGCTGGTGGACCACGCAGCCCGGGCTCACAACCACGCTCGCGAGGCGCAGGCGAACGGGCAGAAGCACCATGCCGAGACGAGCCGGCGGCACCGGTTGGGGTACTTGTTGGTGACGGCAACGATCGCGGTCGGCATCACGGCGGCGCTGATCGAGCGCGGTCTCGACGCTCTAGGGCAGGCGCAGACCGCGGTGGCTGTCGTGATGGTCATGCTGGCCGTGACGACCGGGTTGCTGATGCCGACGCTCGCGTTCCTGGGCAAGGCGCTCGACGGCAGCAAGGTGTCGCGGGAGCGGGACGCACTCGCGGACGACCTCGACGAGGATCGGGACCAGTACGACGAACTCGTCGAACAGGCCGAGTCGGATCTGGCGATTGCCCGGCGGCTGGAGCGCGAGCAGGTCGAGAAGATCGTGCCGGCGATCCTCGGCGATGTGCAGAAGGTGGTCGACGAGGCCTGGGCGCCGTACAACTTCCTCCGGCTGCAGATCGGCGGGCTGTCGAGCCGGGCAGAGGCGACGTCGAGCGCTGTCGAGGTGGCGACCGGGATCCGGCCGCCGCTGAGCAACGGGATCCCGGGTGCTGAGGCGGTCGGTCTGCAGCCGGTCGTCGACCGCGACCGCCGGCTCACGGCACTGCGGACGAGGCTGGCGGAAGTCACAACGCGACTCCGGCAGGTCCCGCGGCACCCGTGGGATCATTCGGTGCCAGACCTGCCGGTCACGTTCAGCCGATGAGGAGGTCACCCGCGCCGAGGTCCCCGGCGCGGGTGTCCCGAGCTGGCGGACCAGATCCGCACCGCGGAGCAAGCCAGCTCTCGTTAGAGCGACGTCAGAGACCCGGTGCCGTTGTGCGCCCCAGACGAGGGTGTGGCAGTCTCGATCTGTGGAAAGGCCACGAGCCAGGCTGGGTCGAGTTCGCAGGCCTCGCACGGCCAGGCTTGGGTCGGGTTGGTTCCGTCGGCAACTCGTGGTGGAAGTCTTCGGCGCCCTTGCCGCGGGCGTCGTCGCGTTCGTTCTGGCGGCGATCGTGTGCTCGGCCGCACGAGATCACGTGCCTGCCGTCGTACTCGGCGCAGCGGCGCTGCTGGTGGTCTTCGTCGTCGCTCGCTTCGGCGGCATCCTGTTCGCGTTGCCCGTCGGCGTGGCGATCGTCCAAGCGTTCGACTGGTACTTTCTCCCGCCGCTGCGCGTTCTCGACGCGGCCACGTTGTTCGTCCTCGGCCTGTTCCTGCTGACCGCGGTGATCGTCGGTGCGGCCACGACCGAGATCGGCCGGCGCGCCGTCGCGTCGGAGCGAGCTCGTGGCGACCTGGCCGAGGAGCAGGCCGCGTTGCGGCATGTGGCCACGCTGGTGGCCACCGGTGCCCGGCCGGCCGAAGTGTTCACCGCGGTCGCGGACGAACTGGCCAAGCTGATCGGCGCGGAGGTGACCGTGGTCGCCCGGATCGAACCGCCGTCCGAGTCCGGTGCCGATTCCGCGGTGTACCTGTGCGTCGTCGGGTCCTACGGCCAGGTGAGCGACGGCGTGCCGGTCGGTTTCCGGATCAGGCTGCAGCCCGGGATGGCGATGGCGGCCGCCCTCGAGACCGGGAAGCCGGCGCGGATCACCGGCGAGCTGCTGGCCACCGGCCAGTTCGGGTCGATCGCCGACAAGGTGGGCCTGCGAGCTGCCATCGCGACTCCGATCGTGGTCGGAGGAAGTCAGTGGGGTGTGACGGTCGCCGGGACGTCGCGCCCGGACTTTCCCGCTGGTACCGAGTCCCGGATGACCGACTTCATCGAGCTCGCCGCCATCGCCATCGCGAACACCCAGGCCGAGCAGAAACTGCGTGAGCTCGCCGACACGCAGGCATCGCTCCGCCGGCTGGCGATGCTGGTCGCGCAGGCCGAGCCGCCCGAGGCGCTTTTCTCGGCGGTGACCAAAGAGGTGCTGCGCCACTTCGGCAACGGCACCGCCAGGATGATCCGGTTCGAGACTGACGGTACGGCGACGTTGCTCGCGAACGAGGGCACCACGGGTCCACACGTGCGGGTGGGCAAACGGTGGGAGGGCTACCCGCCGACGGGTCTGACCGCGACAGTCTTCCGGACCGGGCAGGCCGCTCGCGTCGACGACTACGGCGACGTCCCGGGCGGTGAGCCCTATCTGCGCGAAGGGATCCGGTCGGCGGTCGCGATGCCGGTCCACGTGGAAGGGCGGCTGTGGGGCCTCATCGCCGTCGGGTCCGGGCACGGCCAGCTGCCGGCCGACACCGAACAGCGGATGACCGAGTTCACCGACCTCGTCGCCACAGCGGTCGCGAACGCGCACGGCCGCACCGAGCTGATGACCTCTCGGGCGCGCATCGTCGCCGCGTCGGACGAGGCACGCCGCCGGATCGAACGCGATCTGCACGACGGTGCGCAGCAACGTCTCGTCGCGCTGGCCCTCGGTCTGGGCGCCCGGCAGGGGCCGCCGACCGACGAGGACGTCGCGGAGGTCGCCCGCGAGCTCACCGAAGTGATCGATGAACTGAGGGAGATGTCGCGCGGAATCCATCCGGCGGTCCTGTCCGAGTCCGGTCTGCGGCCGGCGCTGCGTGGGCTGATGCGGCGGTCGGCGGTCCCGGTCCAGCTCGACGTACGAATCGACGAGCGGCTGCCGGAGCCGGTCGAGGTCGCGGCGTACTACGTGGTGTCGGAGATGCTCACCAACGCCGCGAAGCACGCGAGCGCTTCGGTTGTCGAGGTGACCGCGGAGGTCGTTGGCGGCAGACTCAGGATGGAGGTCTGCGACGACGGTGTCGGTGGCGCTGATCCCGCGCACGGGTCTGGGTTGGTCGGGCTGCAGGACCGTGTGGCGGCGCTGGGCGGCCAGTTCTTGGTTCACAGCCCGCCGGGCGGCGGAACGACAGCCTGGTGCGAGCTCCCTGTCCGTGACACGCGCTGACTTCGGTTCCCAGGTCCCTGGCGCAGGCCTCCAGCTACTTCGGGCCGTCGAGGAGGGTACGGAGGGCGTCGCGGTGGGCGGCGTATGCCTGCTCGCCCGCCTTCGTCATCCGGTACGTCGTCATCGCGCCGCGACCGTGGCCGGTCTTCGTGGTGGCGACGTACCGGGCGGCCTCCAGCGCCGACATGTGCTTCGACAGGTCGGAGTCGGTGACCTGCAGATAGTCCTTGAGGAAGCGGAAGGTCACGGTCGTCGCGTTCGCCAGTACTGCCATCGCCGCCAGCCGCTTCGGGGCGTGGATGACCGGGTCGAGTCCATCGATCACCCGAGACGCTCCCGGACCTTCGCGGCGGCGATCGCGTACCGGCGTTCGTAGTACCAGAGGCCGACGGTCACCAGCACGAACGCGGCCACCGCACCGGCCAGTACGCCGGCCAGCCACCAGACCAGCCCGACAGCGACCACGAGGACCGGCAGTGCCAGGAGGTAACGCATCCAGATCGCCGCGATCTCGCGCGGGGGCCGGCCGCGACCCGGGAACGGCATCGCACCGTGGCGCCGCTGTATCCGGGTGACGAAGGCGATCTCCACCGCCACGAGGACGACCAGTGAGCCGACGAACAGGAGGGCGCTGTCCCGCCACCAGGTGAACGCCCCGATCATGCACGCCACCCACAGCCCCCCGAGCGGCGGATACCACCACGGGGTCTTCGGATACCTGATGTACGGCGCGGCCTCGGCGCGCTCGATGATCCGCAGTTGCTCCTCCGCATCACTTTCCATACCGGAAAGCTAGCCGATAACTTTCCACTTTCGCAAGTAGAAAGTTCTCCGGAAAACCATGTGCTCGCGTGACTTCGCGGGTGGCAGGGTGTGCCAGGTGGACGTCGCCGAGGTTCTGCAGGAGCGCTGGGATCTGAAGCCGGCGCGGGTCGAACGGCTGGTCGGGGGGATGGGGTCGGAGACCTGGGTTGCCGCTGCGGATGGGTGTCGAGTGGTGGTGAAGGCTGTGCACGGCGGGGACGCGGGGTTCGGGCCGGGACTCGAGTTGGCGGTCCGGCTTGATGACGCCGGTGTGGTGACTGGGCGGCCTCGGCGGAGTGCGGCGGGGCGCGTGGTTGAGCGGGTCGGTGAGCGGCAGGTCGGCGTACTGGAGTTTGTGGACGGGGTGCCGCTAACCGAGGCCGCCGCGGACCAGCGGGCGGTGGGGGAGACGCTCTCGCGGGTGCACAAGGTGTCGGCGACCCCGCCGGGGGAACTGACGGACTGGCTGCAGCACGTGATCCAGTTCGATCAGTACTTCGACCTAGAGGACTGGATCCGCCCGGCGGTCGAGGGTGCGTTGGCGGGCGTGAAGACGTTGGACGGCCTGTCCTGGGCCTGGTTGCACGGCGACCCCGCCGCGGAAGCCTTCCTCCGTCAGCCCGGCGGCGACATCGCGCTGATCGACTGGGGCGCCGCCATGCACGGCCCGCTTCTGTACGACCTCGCTTCAGCCGTCATGTACGCCGGCACAGCCGACAACGTCGTACCGGCTTATCTGACCCGACGACCGGACCTGGCCGGCGAGGTCGAGGGTGGGTTGGACGCCTTCCTCCGGGTGAGGTTTGCCGTGCAGGCCGGCTACTTCGCCTGGCGCTGCTCGAACAACATCATGACCGGCATCGCCGACCCGGCCGAGAACCGGAAGGGCCTTGCCGACGCCCGCCGCGCCTTCGACTCCGCGGATCACTGAGCGCGGACGACGTTGCCTGACAAGTCGGTGGACGAGCGCAACGCTGCCTGGAAGGCGCCGGGCGGCAACCGGCCTCGCCACCTGGCCATCGACCGCGGAGCCCCAGTTCAACCGTCTAGCGCCGCTTCGCCGGATCCGACGTCGGCCAATGTGCAGACCGACGGGTAGTGGTCCCGCTAACCCTGGCGCGCCACGCTCAAGTACACCAGGCATTCGCCGGGTCGGGGTACTACTACTCGTCGGTCTGCACGCGGAGGGTTGGTGGGGATGCGGCTACAAGCCGAACGGTGCTTGACGCCGCTCGAGATCTCGCCGGATCGCGGCCTCGGTTGTCGTCCAATTCTGGAACAGGTAGCGGTGTGGGACGACCGGTGTGATCGCCTCGATGACGTCGGGCTTGTCGTCGACGAAATGGGTGATGCCGAGTTCGGCGCAGTGGATCGCCTTCTCCGGGCGGCGGAGACAGAACCGGACGTTGCCTTCGGCAATCCCGGTGCGGTCGAAGAAGTGGTGATGGCGCAACCATTCCAGGAGCGTTGCCGCACCCGCTGCCCGCACTTCGAGACCAGCCACGTGTCACCGAACAGCGGCACGAGCCGTGCGATCGCCTCGAAAGCACCCGGTACGGCGGGGGTCCGCACCATGGCCGCGGTATCCCCGGAGAAGAACGACGTGTCGCCGCTGCCCGAGGAGCCGTCGATGATCACCCGGCCGATGTCGATTCCCAATCTGTTCATGGCACCAGGCTCCGCGTCGCAGCTCATCAGCGGAACTATTGATCAGGCGAGCAGCTATAGTTTCTGGTGATGATTCCCTTGGTCGCCGACGACCTGGAGGCGTTCGCCGCCTTCGCGCAGTACCGGAACTTCACCCGGGCCGCGGCGGAGCTGCACGTCAGCCAGCCCGCCCTGCATGCCCGCATCCGCAAGCTCGAAGGCCGACTGGGTACGTTGCTTTACCTGAAGCAAGGCCGGCAACTCCAGCTGACCGACGTCGGCGAGCGGCTGGCCGCCTTCGCCAACGACTCGCTGGACCGGGCCGCGGACTTCCTCAGCGCGATCGACGCCGCGCCGTCGCGCCCGGTCGTGCTGATGGCCGGCTCCGGCGCCTACCTGTACCTGCTCGGCGAACCGATCCGGCGGTTCCTGAAGAAGGGAAACGACCTGCGCCTCCTGACCGGGGACGCGAGCCGGACTCTCGAGGCTGTCCGGGAGGGGACCGCCGAGGTCGGCGTCACCGCGCTGGGGATCCCGCCGGACGACCTCGACTGTGAACTGCTGGCGCAGTTCCCACAGACCCTGATCACCCGCGCCGACCACCGGCTGGCGGACCGGCGCTCGGTCAGACTCAAGGACTTGCAGGACGAGGCCCTCGTCGTGCCGCCGAAGGACCGCCCGCATCGGCAGCAACTGGAGCGGAGCATGCTCGACCACGGCGTTCGGTGGTCCGTCGCGGTCGAGGCCGAAGGCTGGGAACTGCTGGTCCACTTCGTCCGCCTGGGCATTGGGCCGGCCGTGGTCAATGGCTCCGTCCGGACGACGGCCGCCGTACGGAAGATCCCGGTGAAGGACCTGCCGCCAGTCCGGTACTACGTCATCTCCCGACCGGACCGCAGTGAGCGGGTGGATGAGCTGAAGCGGCTCCTGAGGTGAGCCGCGACAGCAGGATGATCTCCCGGCTGCTCCGGCACACGGCAGGTGAGCAGGGGCTCACGATGAGTGCGGACGGCTGGGCGGCGATCGACCGACGTACTGAGCGTCCTGCGACCTCGAGAGGGCGTGCCCTCGACGCCGGCGGTCGAGCACAACGACAAGCAGCGGCTGCAGGTGGACGGGGACCGGATCCGGGCGTGTCAGGGGCATTCGCTGGAAGGGATGCCGGTGACGTGTGAAGCCTTGGAGAACAGTTGGGAACGGGTGCACCCCGATCACCTGCTCTGGCACGGGACCAACCGCGCCGCACTGGACGGCGATCCAGCGGGCACGGTCTGCTGCCAGGACGGCGTACTCACGTCCATCTGGCGCCGGCCAAGGACAGTCCTGTCGGCCGGCGATCGGCGGTAGAAGTCTTGCTGGGTGTGGATCCGCGGCGATCTCGAGGTCTATCGGGCGCCCAACGGGGTGTTGCTGACGCGGGAGGTGCCTGCGGATGCGATCGTTAGGGCCGACGCGGTCCACTGGGGTAGCTGGTCTGGAGGCTAGGCTCGGGCCTGATTCGTCATCGAGAACTTGGGAGTAGATGTGGCCACCATCGAGGCCGTCGGCGCCCGCGAGATCCTCGACTCGCGCGGCAACCCCACTGTCGAGGTCGAGGTTCTGCTCGACGACGACACCGTCGCCCGGGCGGCCGTGCCGTCGGGCGCGTCCACCGGCCAGTTCGAGGCCGTCGAGCTGCGCGACGGCGACAAGGCCCGGTACGGCGGCAAGGGTGTCCAGAAGGCCGTCACCGCCATCCTGGAGGACATCGACAAGGAGATCGTCGGGTACGACGTCCACGAGCAGCGGCTGATCGACCAGGCCCTGCTCGACCTGGACGGCACCCCGAACAAGGCCAAGCTCGGCGCGAACGCCATCCTCGGCGTCAGCCTCGCGGTGGCCAAGGCGGCCGCGGAGAGCGCCGGCCTGGCCTGTACCGCTACGTCGGCGGCCCGAACGCGCACGTGCTGCCGGTGCCGATGATGAACATCCTCAACGGCGGCGCGCACGCGGACAGCAACGTCGACGTGCAGGAGTTCATGATCGCCCCGATCGGCGCGCCGACGTACTCCGAGGCGCTGATGCAGGGCGCCGGCGTCTACCACGCGCTGAAGGCGGTGCTGAAGGAGCGCGGCCTGTCCACCGGCCTCGGCGACGAGGGCGGTTTCGCGCCGAACCTGCCGAGCAACCGCGACGCGCTCGACCTGATCCTGGTCGCGATCGAGAAGGCCGGCCTGCAGCCGGGCGAGGACATCGCGCTGGCCATGGACGTGGCCGCGAGCGAGTTCCACACCGACGGCGTGTACGCGTTCGAGGGCGGCAAGAAGTCGGCCGACGAGATGATCGCGTACTACGCCGACCTGGTCGCGTCGTACCCGATCGTGTCGATCGAGGACCCGCTGAACGAGGAGGACTGGTCCGGCTGGATCAACCTGTCTCGCCAGCTCGGTGACAAGATCCAGATCGTCGGCGACGACCTGTTCGTCACCAACGTCGAGCGGCTGCAGCGCGGCATCACCGAGAAGGCGGCGAACAGCGCTGCTGGTGAAGGTGAACCAGATCGGCTCGCTGACCGAGACGCTGGACGCCGTCGACCTGGCCCACCGCAGCGGCTTCACCTGCATGATGAGCCACCGCTCCGGCGAGACCGAGGACACCACCATCGCCGACCTCGCGGTCGCGACGAACTGCGGCCAGATCAAGTCCGGCGCCCCGGCCCGGTCCGACCGCACCGCGAAGTACAACCAGCTGCTCCGGATCGAGGAGGAGCTGGACGACGCGGCGCCGGTACGCCGGTCGCTCGGCCTTCCCGCGGTTCAAGGGCTGACCGGATGGCGATGCGTCCCGTCGGGAATCCGGTGCACGCCCCGGTTCGCGTCCGTCGAGCCGGACCCAGTCGCGTCCACCGGCCCGACGGGGCGGCAACCAGCCCAAACGCCGTACGACGGGAACCTCGGCCGGCCCGGTCCGGACCCGGGGTTCCCGCAACCTCACCGGCCGGGCGGCCGTCGTGCTGCTCGTGCTCGGTGCGCTGATCGTGTCGTACGCGCAGAGCCTGCGGGTGTGGTTCGACCAGCACCAGCAGATCACCGCGCTGCAGCAGGAGATCCGGGACCGGGAGAAGCGGGTCGGCCAGCTGAACGACGAGATCGCCCGCTGGGACGACGACGCGTACGTCAAGGCGCAGGCCCGGCAGCGGCTCGGCTGGGTGATGCCGGGCGAGGTCGGGTACCGCGTGATCGGCGCGGACGGCAAGCCGATCGGTGCGCCGCCGGAGCCGAGCGGCCCGGCCGACGCCGCGGCCGACGCGCGCAGAAGCCGACCTGGTACACCAAGCTGTGGGGGAGCGTCGAGGGAGCCGGCAAGCCCGCCGACCCGGCGACGCCGCCGACGCCGGTCAAGCCGACCCCGAAGCCGATCCTGACCCCGTCGCCGAAGGTGACCCGGTGAGCGTCAGTCCTGACGACGTCGAGGCGGTCAGCGAGCAGCTCGGCCGGACCGCGCGGGGCATCCGCTCGATCGCGCACCGCTGCAGTTGCGGCCTGCCCGACGTGGTCGAGACCGAGCCGCGGCTGCCGGACGGTACGCCGTTCCCGACCACGTACTACGTGACCTGCCCGCGGCTCGCGTCCGCGATCGGCACGCTCGAGGCCGAGGGCATGATGAAGGAGATGACCGACCGGCTCGGCACCGACGAGGATCTGGCCGCGCGCTACCAGGCGGCCCACGAGTCCTACCTGGCCCACCGCGAGTCGATCGAGCACGTCGAGGAGATCGCCGGCATCACGCGCCGGCGGGATGCCGACCCGGGTGAAGTGCCTGCACGTGCTGGTCGGTCACTCCCTGGCAGCCGGGCCCGGGGTGAACCCGCTCGGCGACGAGGCCCTGGAAGCCCTGGACGACTGGGGCCGTCGAGGTCCGTGTGTCTGAGCGCGGGTCGCCGCGGTCGACTGCGGGACGAACTCGATCCGCCTGCTGATCGCCGATCTGGCTCGACGGTGAGCTGGTCGAGGTCGACCGGCGGATGACGATCGTCCGGCTCGGGCAAGGGGTCGACGCGACCGGAGCCTTCGCTCCGCGAGGCGCTGCGAGCGGGTGTTCGCGGCCTCGCGACGAGTTCGCCGCGGTGATCCGGGCAGCCGGGGTGCGACGCGGATGCGGTTCGTGGCGACCTCGGCGGCGCGGGACGTGAGCAACCGGGACGAGTTCTTCGCCGGGATCGCGCGAGCGGTTCGGCGTCGAGCCGGACATCATCTCGGGTGCCGAGGAGGCCGAGCTGAGTTTCCGCGGCGCGACCAGCGGGCTGGCCGACTGCGACGTGCCCGGTCCGTACCTGGTGGCCGACATCGGCGGTGGATCCACCGAACTGGTCCTGGGTGACGCCGAGCGGTGTGATCGCGGCCGAGTCGCTCGACATCGGATCGGTCCGGATGACCGAGCGGCACTGTCATGTCGGACCCGACGACGCCGGACGAGCTGGCCGCCATCGACGCAAGGACGTCGACGCACTGCTCGACGGCACCGACGTGCCCGTCGGCGCAGGCCCGCGGCGCTGGTCGGCGTCGGCCGGGACGGTCACCACGGTCGCGGCGGTCGCGCTCGAGCTCCCGGAGTACGACCGGACGCGGTCCACCACGCGCGGATCCCCGGAGCCGACCTGCGCGACACCACCTCCTGGCTGACGGACTCCAGTCGCGCCGAGCGTTCCGCCGTACGGTCGATTCATCCCGGGCGGGTGGACGTGATCGGAGCAGGAGCGCTGATCCTGCAGCGGCTGTACGACCGCGCATGACGGTCGATGAAGTGCTCGTCTCCGAGCACGACATCCTGGACGGCGTCGCGCTCTCCCTCGGCTGAGCTGACTTTGTGCGCCGTGTCTGTGGTTGCGCGGCCCGCGGATACGGATGCGGTGCACAAAGAAACGGCCGCCTGTGGCTAGCCGGCTCTTCTCCTGCTCGGATTGGTCCAGGCCCGGTGGCCTGGGACAGGTCGTGGTGGGTTGGGACAGGCTATTCCTTGTCCCTGCCCACCGTTTCCGGTCCCACCCCACCGGTTCGTGTCGCAGCCCACCGGTTCGGGTCGCAGCCCACCGGTTTCGGCCGACCGGTTCCAGGCCCCGGCGCTGTCTCTCGGCGCGGCCCCGTCCCGAGCGACCCATCTCGTAGGCCAACCCATCAACGGCTCGATCGGCACAGCCCTCGCCAGCTCGATCATCATCCAGCCCAACGGCCTCCCCGCCGAATCCGGCTTCACCGACACCTTCCTCCTGCTCTCCGCCTTCGCCGCCGCCGCAGTAGTCCTTTCGCCGGCCATCCCCAGCGTGCGGCGCGTCCGTCCGACCATCCCGGAGCCAGTGCTAGAGGACGCGGTCAGCTAGCCCATCAACCGCCGCGAGGACCCTGGCCCACGGCAGCTCCGGCTCGATGTCGGTCCGTGGCTCGAGCAACTCCCACTCCACCAGTACGACGCCTGCCCGGCGCAGTGTGTCCAGATGACCGGCCCACGCGGGATGCCTCGCGTGGGCCGCGTTCACCGCGGGGAATACGATCATCGGCGTACTGCCGAGCCCTTCCGAGAGCACACTCAGCGCCTGGTTGTCCCCGATGCCCAACGCCAGCTTGGCCACGGTGTTCGCACTGACCGGAGCCGCCACGAACAGGTCGATCGGTGGGTGCGGTCGAGGCTCTCCAGGCCGTCGAGGCTGCGACCGCACGGGCAGGCCGGTGATCCGTTCCAGCTCCCACCGCTCGGCCGGCGCCACCCACTCGCCTGCCGTCGGTGTCAGCGTGATGGCCACCTGATGCCCCCGATCGAGCAGAGGCCGGACCAGCCCCTTCCGCAACTGCTCGACGCCGCCGGTTGCCGACGCCACCACTCCAATGACGCTCATGTCTCTAGTCTGAGGGGATGAAGCTGCCGCACCCGTTGACGGGGGAGTTGTTCGAGAGCCCGGTGCCGCCGGGTTCCGGGTGGCCGGAGGATCCCGCGGTACGGCGTACTCCAGTGGCTCGGGATGCGTCCGAGGTACTGCGGTTGGCGGCGACCGGGGACGTGGAGAGCCGGCCGGCCGGGCGTTACGGGAACTGGAGGCCCGGGTGTCGGTGTGCCGGGCCTGTCCGCGGTTGGTGGAGTGGCGGGAAGAAGTTGCCGTCGGCAAGCGAAAGTCGTTCGCCGACCAGCCGTACTGGGGTCGGCCGATCGCCGGCTGGGGTGCTACCGAGCCGCGGATCCTGATCGCCGGCCTCGCCCCGGCGGCCAACGGCGGCAACCGGACCGGCCGGGTGTTCACCGGCGACCGCTCCGGCGACTGGCTGTTCGCCGCCCTGTACCGGGTCGGCCTCGCCAACCAGCCCACCAGCGAACACGCCGGCGACGGTCTCCACCTGATCGGCACCCGGATGATCGCCGCCGTCCGCTGCGCCCCGCCCGCCAACAAGCCGACGCCCGAAGAGCGCGACACCTGCGCCCCCTGGTTCCGCCGCGAACTGGAACTGGTGCTGCCGACCACGCGGGCGATCGTCTGCCTGGGCAAGTTCGGCTTCGACGCCCTCCTCAACGCCCTCGCCGTCCGTAGGAGCCGCGGTGCCGAGGCCGCGTCCCAAGTTCGGCCACGCCGTCGAGTACCCGATCGAAGGCGCCGTACGGCGAGGTCACCGTCCTCGGGTGCTTCCACCCCAGCCAGCAAAACACCTTCACCGGCAAACTCACCGAGCCCATGCTCGACGCCGTCCTCACCCGAGCCAAGACCCTGGCCGACGATCTGACGGCTGCGACCGTCCACTCAGAGAGCGTCTCTCCGGGAGGGCGCGGAGTTGTGTCGGCGCAGGAGTGCTGGTGGAAGGGTGGTTCCTGACCGCACCATGGGGAGATGAGGTCACCCGGAGGGGGAGTGTTCGGTGGGTGAGATCACCCGCGAGAGGGTTTGTGAAAGTCTTTCACGAGCCCGTTAGCCTGAAGTGGACATGAAGTCGGAGATCCACTCAGGGAGAGTGAACCGCATGACAGCCCAGGTACCGCACATCCTCGTCGTCGGAGGCGGCTACGTCGGGATGTACACCGCGTACGGCCTGCGCCGCGCCGCCCGCCGGGGCAAGATCCGGGTCACCGTGGTCGACCCGCGATCGGTGATGACCTACCAGCCGTTCCTGCCCGAGGCGGCGGCCGGCTCGGTCGAACCGCGGCACGTGGTGGTGCCGCTGCGCAAGACCCTCAAGGGCTGCCGGGTGGTGACCGGCCGGGTGACCGGGATCGACCACGCGCGACAAGGTCGCGAAGGTGATGCCCGAGGAGGGCCCGGACTACGAGCTCGCCTACGACCAGATCGTGGTCGCGCTCGGCTCGATCGCCCGGACGCTGCCGATCCCCGGGCTGGCCGAGGAGGCGACCGGGTTCAAGAACGTCGAAGAGGCGATCGCCCTGCGCAACAAGGTGCTGGACCGGCTCGACGTCGCGTCGTCCCAGCCCGACCCGGCGCTGCGCAAGTCCGCGCTGACCTTCGTCTTCATCGGCGGTGGGTACGCCGGTGTCGAGGCGTTCGCGGAGCTCGAGGACATGGCCCGCTACGCCACCCGGTACTACGACAACATCAAGCCCGAGGACATGCGCTGGGTGCTGGTCGAGGCGACCAACCGGATCCTGCCCGAGGTCGGCGCGGAGCTCGGCCAGTACACCGTCGAGCGAGCTCCGCAAGCGCAACATGGACATCAAGCTGGAGACCCGGCTGGAGTCCTGCGAGAAGGGCCATGTGATCCTCAGCGACGGCGACGAGTTCGACGCCGACACGATCGTCTGGACCGCCGGCGTGAAGGCGAACCCGGCACTCGCCGCGACCGACTTCCCGCTGGACGAGAAGGGCCGGGTCAAGTGCCTGCCGAACCTGCGGATCGAGGGTGTCGACGACGCCTGGTCCGCCGGTGACAACGCCGCCGTACCCGACCTGACCTCGGAGACCGGCGCGTACTGCGCCCCGAACGCCCAGCACGCGGTCCGTCAGGCGCGCCGGCTCGCCGCGAACATCCTCCGGGTGGTCGACGGCCAGCCGCCGCAGGACTACAAGCACAAGTACGTCGGCTCGGTCGCGAGCCTCGGCCTGCACAAGGGCGTCGCCCAGCTGTACGGCGTGAAGGTGAAGGGCTGGCCGGCCTGGTTCCTGCACCGGACCTACCACGTGTCCCGCGTCCCCACCTTCAACCGCAAGGCCCGCGTCATCCTCGACTGGACGCTGGCGCTGTTCTTCCGCCGCGAGGTCATCAGCCTCGGCAGCCTCCAGACCCCGCACGAAGAGTTCCGCCGCGCGACGCAGTCCTGAGCCGCCGGCTGAGTCCGTACGTCCGAAGAAGTGTGGGCTGTAGCCCACACTTCTTCGGACGTTACGGGAGTGGTGGCGCGAGGTTAGTCGTGCAACAGATCGGCGTCGTGGACGAGCAGGGCGATCTGGACGCGGTTGTTCAGGTCGAGTTTGGTGAGGATGCGGGAGACGTGCGTCTTCACAGTCGGGACGCTGAGGTAGAGCGTCGCGCTGATCTCGGCGTTCGACTTGCCCTCGCCGACCGCGACGGCGATCTCGCGCTCGCGGTCGTTCAGACCGGCCAGACGGTCGACCGCCTTGGTCTTGCGCTTGTCCTGACCCGGAGGCCGCGACGCGGGTGATCAGCCGCTTCGTCACGGACGGGGACAGCACGGGTTGTCCGCCGGCGACCCGTCGTACCGAATCGACGATCTCGCCCGGCGGGGTGTCCTTGAGTACGAACCCGGCCGCCCCGGCGCGGAGCGCGCGCAGTACGTGCTCGTCGGCGTCGAACGTGGTCAGGATGACGACCTCGGGCGCGCCCGGGCGTCGCCGTACCGCCTCCGTCGCGGTCAACCCGTCGGTGCCGGGCATCCGGATGTCCATCAGGACGACGTCCGGTGACAGCCGGTCGATCAGCCCCTGGACGCCGCTGCCGTCACCGGCCTCGCCGACCACCCGGATGTCCGGCGCGCCGCCGAGCATCAGCTTCAGCCCGGCCCGCAGCAGCGGATCGTCGTCGACGATCAGTACCCGAATCGTCATGCCGGCCACGGTAACCAAGCGAAGAGCCGGAACTCGCCGTCGGGAGTCCGGCCGTGCTCGAGCCGTCCGTCCACCAGGGCGGCGCGCTCGGTCAGTCCCTTCAAACCCTGCCCATCTCCTCGTCTACGGTTCGGCGCCGGGTTGCGCAGCTCCACGGACAAACCGTTGCCGGGGGCACCGGTCACGCTGATCCGGTCACCGGCTCACCCGGCGCGTGCTTCAGCGCGTTGGTCAGACCTTCCTGGACGATCCGGTACGCCGTCCGTCCGACGTGGTCCGGCAATGCGCCGGGCGCATCCAGCGTGCAGGTCGACCGGGAAACCCGGCCTGACGAGAGCCCTCGACCAGCTCGAGGCAGGTCGGCGAACGTCGGCTGCGGGAGTTCACCGACTGGTGCCCGCAGTACGCCGATCACCTCGCGCAGATCCTGCAATGCCTGGTGCGCGCTGGCCCGGATGATCTCGGCAGCCCCGGCGACCTCCTCGGTGGACGCATCCGGCCGGTACGCCAGCGCGCCCGGCGTGCACGCTGAGCAGCGACAGCCGATGCCCGAGTACGTCGTGCATCTCGCGCGCGATCTCCTCACGCGCACGCAACTGGGCCTGCTCGGCCTGAAGCCGAGCGACGCTCTCGGCCCGGTCGGCACGATCGCGCAGCGTCTGCAGGAGCTGGCGGCGGGAGCGGATGTAGAGACCCCAGCCGGCCAACGCGATGTAGATCGCGATGGCGGCCACGGCGACGGCTGCGGGGTCGTCGGGCTTGTTCCGGACCTCGAGGTAGATGGCCAGGCCCACCGCGTTCACAGCGAAGACGAGCAAGGTGGTCCGCAGCGGCCGGTAGATGGCCACCGTCAGGATCAGAATCAAGGTCGCAGCGCCGGCAGCGTCCGAGAAGGTCGACACGGCCGCCGCGATCAGAGCCAGCTGGACCGGCCAGCGGCGCCGGAACCACAGTGTCAGGCAGAGCGCCATCCCGGCGAAGAAGTCGAGTGCGAGCAGCTCGCCGCTGATCGGGTCGTGCTGCCCTTCGTCGTACAGAACGAATGCCGCCGAGAACCGCGACGACGAAGACCAGGGAGTCGACGACCCAGTCGCGCGCGCTGCGGCGGCGGCGTTCGGACCCGGTCATAGGCCCGAATCTAGCGGTGCGCGAGCGCTCTCCGGGCTCTGCTCGGGTTGTCCGGATACCGAAGTCGCTTTCTTCAGCTACTTAGGTCACCGGTAGGTTTCCGGGCATGAGTCAGCTCGCCGTCACCGTCATCGGCCCGGACCGCCCGGGCATCATCGCGGACGTCACCGAGGCCCTGGCCGGCACCGGGGTCAACCTCGAGGACTCCACCATGACGCTGCTGCGCGGTCATTTCGCGATGATGATCGTCTGCTCCGGGCCGTACGACGAGGTGAAGTCCGCGCTCGAGCCGCTGCGCGGTGAGCTGGTCATCACGGTCCGCCAGATAGGCCCCGAACACGAGCACGCGCCGATCGGAGCGCCGTACATGCTGAGCGTGCACGGCGCCGACCGGCCCGGGATCGTCGCCGCCGTGACGCGGATGATCGCGTCGGCGGGTGGGACGATCACGGACCTGGCCACCCGGCTCAGCGGGGAGCTGTACGTGCTGACCGCGGAGGTCGAGCTGCCGCCGACCGCCGAGCTGGAGATGCTCTACCGGGCGCTGGAGATCACCGCCGAGGAGCTCGGCGTAGGTGTCACGTTGCGCCCGGCCGAGAGCGACGACCTGTGACCGTGGCCGAGTTGATTTCCGGCTGGGCTCCTTCGCGGCTCGGTGTTGCCGGCGACGTTCTGGAGGTTGTCCGCGCGCCGCACCCGGTCCTGGCCACCGAGGGCGCGACCGTGGATCCGGTCGATCCGGCCATGATCCAGCTCGCGGCCGACCTGGTCGCGACCATGCGGGTCTCGCCGGGCTGCGTCGGCCTGGCAGCACCGCAGGTCGGCGTTGCGGCGCAGATGTTCGCCCTCGACGTGACGAGTCACCCGAAGACGCGCACGTGCCACGGCGTCTTCGTGCTCTGCAACGCGATCGTGGTCGAGGCGACCCGGCAAGAGAAGGGCCGCGAGGGCTGCATGTCCGTCCCCGACTTCACCGGCGACGTCAAACGCGCCACCCGGCTGACGGTCACCGGCGTCCTCCCCGGTACGACGGACCCGGTCACCATCACCACCGACGCCTTCGAGGCCCGCGCCCTCCAGCACGAGATCGACCACTGCAACGGCCAACTCTTCCTCGACCGGGTAGCCGGCGCCCACGCCGTCTACCCACGAAAGGTCTACAAGTAGCTTGTATCGTCAGTCCGAGCAGCTTGCCCGGGTGGCGGAACGGCAGACGCAGCGAGCTTAAACCTCGCGGCCGAAAGGCATACGGGTTCGAATCCCGTCCCGGGCACACCCCGCTCTGACCTGCATAGATGCTGCATCAGCAATGTAAGCCACAGCTTCAGCAGGTCCGCAATGGTTGCACCAGCGGTTGCAATTGCCTCGTTGATCACGCCCACAGCGCCTTCCCGATCTTGGCCGCTGCGTCCTCAGCGAGCTTGCTCGTTACATGCGTGTACCGCTTGGTCACGGCCAACGTCGAGTGCCCAAGGATCTCCTGCACGACCCGGATATCTACGCCTTGCTCCAGCAACAAGGTTGCCGCCGTGTGCCGAACATCATGAGGACGGGCATCTCGGAGACCAGCGGCCTGGAGCATGCGCTTGAACTCCGCCCAGTCGCGCCGAGGATTGATCGGTCGCCCGGTTGGTCCGGCAAAGACCAAGTCCCAGCCGCGGTTGACACGTAGCCGTCAACACATCTACGCCGTGAAAGCACTTCTCCGCCCGCGATCAAGGGCTCAGGCTTCGTTGTGCCGAATTGACAGGTCGCGTGGACTCAAGTCGGCCCGGCGGACTGTGCGGCAGTCATCGTTGAAGACGATGTCGGCATCCAGGTGGTCGTCGTTGAGAACATGTTGAAGCCAGTAGCCTGCGTCGTCCCACATCCGATCGAGGGGCAGTGCCTTGGCGGAGTGCCATTCAGGAGCGATTTCGTCCGATTCCTTGGGATCTCCTTGCCAGGACTCGCTAACGAACACGGTGACGCGCTGGTCCCACTTCGGGCGCGCTGGGAAGCGAAAAGTCACGGTGGCGCGCTCGCTCAGATCTGACTCGGCGACCGTCACATAGGCCTCCTCTGCCACCTCGCGAGCAGCAGCGGTGCGAGCGGTCTCTCCAGGATCGATGTGACCACCGAGTCCGACTATGTTTCCCGTTCCGAAGCCATCCTTCTTTCGCCCGAGCAGCACGTTCGAGATTTTGCCACCAAGGTTCCGCGTCACGAGGAAGCACAGACACATCTCGGTGAGAGCCATGGCAGAACACTAAGCCCCGACCTCTTGAGAGCTTCGGGAGGAGAGGCGTCGGCAGGCGATTGGACGCTCTACGTGAATGGGAGAGATTCGGGAGACGACCACGCGTAAGAACACCCCTCAACGGGCTGCAACGCGCAACAACCAGGGGAGAGATAGTGCCTTGTAGCAAGGGGATCACGCGGACCCGGGCGCAGACCACGAGCCGGACCCCCGTCCATGCCATGGAAGTAGTCACCGACATGGAGCCTTCGACGACCCATCCAAGTGACACGTAACTGTCAACCGCACCGGCGTCCTGGCATACTCCGCGCATGCCCCTGCTCGCCCGGATCTCCCCCGTACGCCGACTCAAGAATGGTGTTGCGATCCCAGCCCTTTTCCTCGCAACGCAAGCCCCATTTGCGCATGGTCCGGAGATGCCCGTTGCACGCCGCGACGACCTCCAGGTGGCCGGCCTGTTGGCCATCAGTGTCGTCGTCGGCATGTTGTGGCAGTGGTACAGCCCGCGAGCGGTCGGCGACCGCCTCATCGGACCGGCGCTCGCGGTCGCGGCTCTCCCGATCCTCACGATCTTCATGCCGGGGGAGACGATCTTCCGGCCCTGGAGCCTAATGGCCTTGGTCGGACTGGGTGCAGGAGTTGTCATCGCGGACATGTGGCAGCGAATCCACGCGGGCCGTTCTAAGTCTGCGGCGCAGCTCGAAGATGACGTGCCCAGGTGAGGGCGCGGTGAGCTCACAGCTACGCCAACGGGGACCACACGGCCGGTCATATACCTCAGTTGCCTCGGTTGCAGTTCGGCCGCGTTCAGCCACATTCGGGCAAGGTGGACCGCCGAGCGACCGAGGCGAGATGAACCTCTGCGGATCGCTCCGAACAGCGCGAGGTCGAACTTAAACCTCGCAGCCGAAAGGCATACGGGTTCGAATCCCGTCCCGGGCACTCCTGGCCTGATGCGATGAAGGAGCGGGAGCCTCCGCTCCTCGCGGGTTCCCCGGCGGATGCTGGGTTGCTCGCGTTTCACGACGGCAGCCCCCTGCGCCACTGTGGCAACCCAGTACGCCGTCAACCGCCGCCGTCCATTCGCCAGTGGCCCAGCCTCAGACCTTCGAGTCTGCCGTACGCCGGGTTCGCCGTATTGAGCTTCTGGGGTTGTGGCGGTAGGGAGCACCATGATCCAAATGAGCGTCATCCTGGTTCTGGGAGGTGGACCTATGTCCTCGAGGATGCCGATCTCGGCGGTGCCTCGGCTTGTCGGTGCGATCCTGGCCGGTGTGATCGTCGCGACGATCGTCGGCCTGACCGTGAACCCGGCAGCGGCGGCCCTCGTAGGGATCGCCGTCGCGGGTGCCATTTTCGTCGGGACGGGGTGGATCGTCCTGTGGCCGATGGATGCCGAACGCACACGTCGCAATGCCCGCCGCGAAGACTTCAAACCACTGCTGGAAGAACTGACCGTCACCGCGGCTGGTTTGTTCGCCCTGGTCGGCGTCGTGACGCTGATCATCGGTGGATCGGCGCAGGCGAAGGGATCGGCGGCGGTGGCCTTGATCGGCGTGTTCCTGTCCTGGGGAGCGCTGCATCTCATGTATGCGACCCGATACGCGTTCCTGTACTACGGGGGCCCGGATGACACCGCAGGAGGGGGGATCGACTTCAACTCGAAAGCGCCTCCCGCGTACCGCGACTTCTTCTACTTCAGCTACAACCTCGGAATGACCTACCAGGTCTCGGATACCGCCGTGTCGAGCTCGATCGTGCGCGGAGTGGCTCTGCGCCACTGTCTGCTGTCCTATGTGTTCGGCGTGGTCATTCTGGCCACCGCGGTCAATCTGGTCGTCGGCGTCATCGCCGCCTGAGCGAGTGTTCCGTGGCTGGAGAATAGGAAACGCCCGGCCCGCACGCCCACACGATCTCCTAGTGGACGGCCTGGCCGCGAACTCGAGCAGCCCGGGGATCGGGCTTAGCTCCAGCCCGATCCCCGTGGTCACCGCCTCGCGCCCCTGGTTCAGGTCGATGCGCCTGAAGGTGGCAAGTCTCCTTGATCAGACGTCGTGGGGATGTCACCCCCGCCTGGCAGCCTGGCGGAGCATCGCGTCTGTTTCGGGGTCGGGCATGAGCTCCCGCACCTCTTGCGCGCAGCGACAAGCGACGGCGATCTTGGCAGCCCACGCCAGAGCCTCCTCGCGCGTGGCCACGTCGACGACCGAGAACCCGCCAATGACCTCCTTGGTCTCCGGGTAAGGCCCGTCGGTGACCACCCCGTCCGTGGCTACGACGCTCGCCCTCTGCCTCTCGAGCCCGCCGCCGTATACCCACACGCCGGCCTTCACGGCCTCCTCGACCACCTCGTGCGAGGCCTTGCCCACGTCGGGCCAATCCTCGGCGGGGATGTGGTCCATCGCGCCGTCATTGAACGAGATCAAGTACTCCGGCATCCCATGACTCCCTTGTCCCGGCGGCTTTGTCAGACCGCCTCTCGCCTGTTCTACGAACGACTCGTCCGGGATCCGACGCTATGCCAGAAGAAGTTCTCACGGGGTCTGCGCCGCTCGGCGCTCGTCATGTCTCTCTTCGCGGGGATCATCGATGCCACCCGGCTGAGCTGCTGCCTTGACCGCGTCGGGCCTCAGGTGAGAGGACGCTTGCTCAGCCCACGGTCACTGATGGCCGCTCCCTCGCGGTCGTCCACCGAAGGTTCCAGGCCCGCGGGACCCGGCAGCGAGAAATGCGGTTCCGAAGAACAACTCGGTCCAGGAGAAATCGGCCAGTTCTTCTTGCATGGCTCCGCGAATCGTCTCCCACGGACGGCGCATCATCCACTCATCTATGGACGCGAAACGCCGCACAGGTGCCGTTCCGAGCTGTGCTAGCCACCCAGGCGTGCTGTCGGGAACCTTGAGATCCAGCACGACCCAGCGTCCGCCTTCCGAGAGGGCTGCGGCGCCGTGGGCGATGACCGCTGCGCACTCGGGCACCTGGGTCAGGGCGTACGTGGACACGATCGCGTCGACCTCGGTTGGGAAGTCGAAGGCGGCCGCGTCGGCTTCCACGAGGCTGATATTGCTCCAGCCGTTCGTCTCTATCCGCTCCTGGGCCCGGGTGAGCATTGCGTCGGTCAGATCGACGCCGACGATCCGGCCGTCGGGACCGATTGCGTCCTCGATCAGCGGGAAGTTCAGACCTGTGCCGCAGGCGATGTCGATCACGCTGTCACCCGGGCGAAGGCCGAGCGCTTGTACGGCCCGGAGGCGTTGCCCCAGTTGGGGGTAGCCGGGCGCAGGGTAGAGCCGGGTGGTGATGTCGTAGTGCTTCGCCTTCTTGCGGTATACCTTGATCAGACGCTCTCGCGTGCGGTCAGTCTGGCTCACGTTGTCCTCCTCGATCTCGGTTGCGTTGCGGCAGAACGGTGCTCCACCCCATCTAGGACCCCGCGCCTTCCCGCGCAGTGGCCTCGACCGCAGCCTTGATCGCCACCATCTCGCGATCGCTTACGCGCTGAAGACTGCCCTTGAAAAGGCCCGGGGCCGCGCGCATGACGCCCGCGAGGTCGACTTCAATCCACATCTTGGCGTCGGTCTGGCTGTCGTCCAGCGGCTCGAGTTCCATTGCCCAGCGCGACGCGGAAGTACCCATTCGCCCGGCGAACGCCACGTAGCGGGGCGCCTCGACAGCCGTAACTTCCTGGCTCCGGGGGTGAGTCCGCCCCAGGTCCTTCGCCCGCTGCTCCACCCGCGACCCGGGCTGGAGCGGCCCTCCTCCGCTAACCCAGCATTCGAGAACCGTTGGCGCCCACTCCGGCCAGCGTCCGACGTCACAGACATACGCCCACACCTCACGGACGCTGCCGGCGATTGTTATGCGGCTCTCGGTTCTGATTGTCATCGGGCGCTCCTCCTGCTCCTCAAGTGGGTATGAATTACGCCGCGCAGCGGGATACGAATACGCCCGCGGATCGTCCCCCCGATCACGGGACAAGCCGTTCGGCCTCAGGTCTGCGAGCCAGATCGGGTCGTCTCGATTCGTCCGGGCGAGCCGGGCGGCGACCGCGGCGAACGGCGTCCCCCAGCAGCAGGCCGGCGCCCGGGGCAACCGCGACCAGCATGAGCACGGCATAGAGCGTGGCGATCGTGACCCCGGTCGCCGCGCCGAGACCGGCTGCGGCAAAGGCCCAGGCAGCAGCACCTTCCCGTGGCCCCCACCCGCCAATGCTCAAAGGGATCACCACTGCAATCTGGACCACCAGCAGCAGCGCGACTAGTTCGCCCAGGGGCGCGGTGCAGCCGGCGACCCGGGCTGCGACGACGAACGTGGCCGTGTGCCCGGCCACGATCAGCACCGATGCCAGCACGAGCTTGGGCCACACGTCCCGGGCCAGCCCGTAGCGCAGGTCCTCAGAGACGACCCCGACCGTTCGCGCCAGCCGCGACCGGCCGCGGCGGGCTGCGCCGCGCAGCACCAGCGCAGCACACCCGGCTACGACCGCGATACCCGCCAGGACGTACGGCAGCGCGGGCCGGACCGGCGAGGCCACCGTCAGCAATACAACGGCGGTCACCACGGCCTGGATGACCTGACCCCACAACCGTTCCCACGCCACGGCACTCACCCCCCGCGCGACGTCTCCAGCGCGCCGGCCATGGGTGACCGCCCGGTGGACGTCACCGATAACCCCGCCGATGAGCACGGAGTTGAGGAACAGGGAACGGTAGTAGGCGCTGGTCGCGCGCCACAGGCCAATGTCGATGCCGAGTGCTCGGGCGACGACCTGCCACCGCCAGGCAGAACACACCGTCGTCAGGATGGTGAGCGTGACGGCGGCTACGACCGCGGGCCAGGTCACCGCCCGCAGGCCGTCCACGAACGGCGCCGCGCCCACCAGCCGCACGAGAAACCACAGCACGATGACGCCGGCGGCCAGACGCAGCAACAGCGGGCCGAACCGGCGGACGGCTCGACCTAACCCGACAGCAACTGAGTGCGCGGACGCCACACCCTAGTTACACGCCCCCGCTGGACACATGGTTCAAACTTTCGGCCGAGGGCATCAAAGCATTCCGGCGGCCGGTCACGCTGAGCCGACGGGCCCGGGCGCATCTGGGGAGGAGCAGCGGTGCGTGCGTCACTTGTCGGGTCGTTGCGGATGCGCTCGAGCGGCGGTGATTGCGGCGTCGATGTTCCGGTAGATCACGAGTCCCGATCCGTTGTCGGTGTGGTGGAGGACGTCGCGGACCTGGCCGATGTCGCGGGCGAAGTAGAGGCGGACGCCGCGGGCAGCGAGTTCGCGGCTGAGTTGATCGAGCATGCCGGCCGCGGTCACGTCGATGAACGGGCTGCTCTCGCCGTCCAGCACGACGGCGACGGGACCGGGTGCGGCAAGGGCACGGATGCTGTCGCGGACGTGATCGGCGTTGGCGAAGAACAGCCCGGATTCCACACGGATCACGAGGATGCCGTCCTCGGGGCGGAGGTCGGGGTGCCGGTCGGCATCCACCCAGAGTCCTGGCTGGTCGGTGTTGCCGATGCGGACCAGCCGGGTCACGTGCGGCCGGCTGGCTCGGTAGAGCAGCAGCGTCATCGACACGGCGATGCCGATCACCAGACCGGGCAGGGTGTCGAAGACGAGCACGCCGAGCATCGCGGCGATCGCGGCGAGGAAGTCCGCGCGGGCGGCAGGCCCGTAGATGCCGCCGAGCCGTTTGGTCCAGACGCGGTAGAGCTGGCGCAGGGCGGGTATGTCGACCAGTTCGATGACCGCGGCGATCACGATGGCGGCCAGCGTGGCCTCGGGGAGTTGCTCGAACAGGCCGGTCAGGAACAGCAGCGTCACGACCGTGAGTACGGCGACCGTCAGCCCGCTGATCTGGGAGCGGGCGCCGGCCCCGCCGTTGACGGCGGTCTTCGACAGGCTGCCGTTGACGACCATCCCGGAGGCGACACCTGCTCCGAGGTTCGCGACACCCAAACCGGCCAGCTCGCGGTTGGCGTCGATGTCGTAGCCGGCCCGGGCGGCGTACGTCTTCGCCGCCGCCAGTCCCTCGGCGAACCCGACCAGCAGCACTCCACCGGCCGGCCCGACCAGGGCGAGGTAGTCGTCCCACGCCAACCCGGAGGGGAGGCCGAACGCCGGCAGGCCGGACTGGATCGGCCCGACGATCGCCACTCCATGCTGGTCGAGGTCGAACACGGCGACGGCGGCGATGCCGAGCAGAACCGCCACCAGGGACCCCGGGACGAGCGGTAGCCACCGGCGCAGGCCCAGCACTACGACCAGGCTGAGCACGCCGATTGCCAGCGTGGTCCCGCTCGTCTGGTCCAGGGAGGTGAGCAGGTGCCAGAGCTTGGCGAAGAAGTCGCCGTCGCTACCCTCGATTCCGAACAGCTTGGGGAGTTGTCCGGCCACGATCGTCAGCGCTAGCCCGACGATGAACCCCTTCAACACGGGCTCGGAGATGAACGAGGCGAGGAACCCTAGCCGGGCCAGCCCCGCGGCCACACCGATGACTCCGGTCACCAGCGCGAGCGCGGTCGTCAGCGCGACGTACCGATCCTCGCCGGCGGCGGCGAAGGTGCCGACAATGCCGGCCGACAAGGCCGCGGTCGCCGACATCGGACCGACCACCAGGTGCCGGGAACTTCCGATTGCCGCGTACAGCACCAGCGCCGGCACCGCCGCGTACAGGCCTACGACGGGCGAGACGCCGGCAATCGTGGCGTAGGCGAGCGACTCGGGAACCAGCACCGCCCACACCGTCAGGCCTGCGACCAGGTCGCGGCGCAGCCATTGTGGCCGGTACCCCGCCAGCGATCCGAACAGCAAGCTCACGCGTGTCACCCCGCCTCCCTCGAAGGTCCAACTCCGGTGTCCAGCACCTGAAAGATGCCCGCCCAAGGCTCAGCGGGCGGTGGTCCTGGTCGATGCTTGGTCTGGACTTAGTCAGGTGTGACGATCGTGAAGTTCGGGTCGCCGGGGTCGAGAAGCCCGAACAGTCGGGCGAGGACTCCGGCGTCGCCGGCGACGTCGATGCCGGCAGCGGCCAGCGCGGCGGGATCTGTCGGTGCCTGGGCGAGGGCGGGCAACGAGGCGCGAGGCAGGGTCAGGGTCACGTCGGCGTCCCCGCGCTGTGACGCTGAGCTGTAGGTGAGAGCGCCGTTGGACAGGCGGAGCCGGTAGCGCTCGTCGACGTCGTTGAAGACGACGTCAATGGACAGGGTCTGGTCCCAGGCGCGGGGTCCGTCGAGCTGGATCGCGAAGGCGTCGAACAGCATGTCCGGACTGAGGTTGGAGACCACGTCGGCAGATGCGGCGACGGTCGGGGTGCCGAAGCTGCCGTCGCGTAGCTCGGTGGCACCGGACAGGTAGAAGTTGCGCCAGGTGCCGTTCTCGGAGCCGTAGCCGAGCTGCTCGTAGGTGTCGGCGAGCAACTCGCGGGCGGCGGCGTGATCCGGCCGCGCGAACACGACGTGGTTGACGACCTCCGCGACCCAGCGGAAGTCGCCGTTGTCGAAGTACTGCTGGGCCTTCTCCACGACGGCGTCGGCGCCGCCCATGAACTCGACGTACCGGACGGCGGCCTCGACGGGTGGGTGCTGCCACAGGTGGGCGGGGTTGCCGTCGAACCAGCCCATGTAGCGCTGGTAGATGGCCTTCACGTTGTGGCTCACCGAGCCGTAGTAGCCGTGCGTGTGCCAGGCGTTCTCCAGAGCGGGCGGCAGCTGGATCAGTTCGGCGATCTCGGGGCCGGTCAGGCCCTTGTTCAGCATCCGCAGGGTCTGGTCGTGCAGGTAGGCGTACAGGTCCCGCTGGAGGGTGAGGTAGTGGACGACGTGCTTGTTGCCCCAGGTGGGCCAATGGTGGGAGGCGAAGACAACGTCGACGTCCGCACCGAACAGGTCGAGGGTCTCGGTGAGATAGCGAGCCCAGCCGCGCGGGTCGCGGACCAGCGCGCCTCGCAGGGTGAGGAGGTTGTGGAGGTTGTGGGTGGCGTCCTCGGCTGCGCACAGCGCCCTGTGTTCGGGGAAGTAGATCAGCATCTCCGCGGGCGCCTCGGTGTCGGGTGCCATCTGGAACACCATCCGGACCCCGTCGACGGTCTCCTCGTGCCCGGTCGTGGAGATGAAGTCGGTCGGCGCGATCAGCGTGATCGTTCCGGTCGAGGTCGTCTGCCCGAGCCCGGCGCCGACCTGGCCGCGCGGGCCACGGGCCAGTGCCGCGCCGTACATGTAGCCGGCTCGTCGGCCCATCGCGGTGCCGGCGTAGACATTCTCGGAGACGGCGTGCTCGGTGAACCCCTCCGGAGCGAGGATCCGCACGCGCCCGGAGTCGACGTCCTCCTGGGAGACCACGCCCTTCACGCCACCGAAGTGGTCGACGTGAGAGTGGGTATAGATGACTGCGTGGATGGGTCGGTCGCCCCGGTGCTTGCGGTACAGACCGAGCGCGGCGGCAGCGGTCTGTGCCGATAGCAGCGGGTCGATGACCACGAGACCGGTCTCGCCCTCGACGAACGTGACGTTCGACAGGTCGAAGCCGCGCGCCTGGTAGATGCCCTCGACCACCTCGAAAAGCCCCTGTCGCGCGACCAGCTGCGACTGCCGCCACAGGCTCGGGTGCACGGTGTCCGGGGCGTCTCCTTCCAGGAACGCGTACGAGTCGTTGTCCCACACCACCTCGCCGCCCACGGCCCGCACCACACCCGGGCTGAGCTCATCGATCCGACCCCGTGAGGTCGCATCGAAGTCGGCAGTATCGGACATCGGCAGAGTCTCGAGCGCCGCTCGGTGCTGGACGCGGACGGCAGCGCTGGCATCACGAGGAGTCGTCATGCCCCTGAGTCTTGTCCGGCTCGGACGCGCTCGGCTTCACCCGAGCAGGATGAGTTCACAACGAACACCAAGAACCAGGTCGGCACCGAACTCGCGGATCAGGTCGTCTACGTCGACACTCGCCTCGACGCTGTCGGCGCTCCGCTCGACGGCCGCCACGACTACGTGCTGCACTTCGAGCCCGGCCAGATCCCGCCGGTCGCCGGAATGTGGAACCTGGCCAGGTACGACGAGGCGATGTTCTTCATCCCCAACGAGATCGACAGGTTCACCATCGGCAGCACCACCGATGCTGTCACACCCAGCGCCGACGGCTCGCTCACCATCTATATCCAGCACGCCCAGCCTGGCGATGGACGCGCCGCGAACTGGCTTCCCGCACCGGAAGGCCGGTTCAACCTGACCATGCGCTTCTATGCACCGCTGAGCCCCGTACTCGACAAGACCTACGCCACATGCTCCAGCGCTTCCTGGTCGACTTCGGCGTGCTCGGGCCCGATCACGGCCAGGGCGGCAAGTACCTGTTCCTGCCTCCGGGGTACGACGGTGAGGTGCCCGAGGGATACTTCGAGGTTCGCTCGCCCACCTACGGCGTCAGCTATGGGCTGCGCGGGTTCCTGGTCAACGGCAAGCCCGACGACGCCGTCGCCTTGATGAAGCAGCTCAAGGTCTATCCACTGGCGCAGGCCGGCAACCCGCCGGCGATGGAGTTCCTGAACGGCTCCGGGCAGCCGATCGACACGATCCATGCCGACACCATCGAGTTCTTCGAACACCTGAACCAGATCGTGCAGGAGGAGCCGGCGGAGTTGTTCTCGCCCACCGAGCGGTTCTACCTGCAGGCGATCGGCATCGTGAAGGGCACGCCGTTCCCCAGCGACCCGCGCCGGGTGGCGCTACTCGGCGAGGCGGCGCGGACCGCGTCGGCATTCGCCCGGGTGAACACGTTCGCTTCCGACGACCCGAGCACCTACTACTACGAAGGTCACTACTGGCAAGCCGTCAGCGGCGTGCCCTACACCTTCATCCGCGACGGGATACGCCAGATCGACCTGCGTGCATTCGTGTACTACATGGCCTTGGGCAACTCGCCCGCCATGATGGCCAAGAACGTGGGGGTCGGTTCGCAGTACCTGTGGACCTACCGCGACAGCGACGGAGACTTCCTCGACGGAGCCAATACCTACAAGTTGTCCGTGCCCGCCACTGTCCCCATCAACAACTTCTGGTCCGTGCTCGTCTACGACACGTTGAGCCGATCCCAACTCCGCAACAGCCAGCCCTTCCCCTCAGTCAGCATGTTCAGCAATCCCCCTCAGAACGCGGATGGGACGACCGATATCTACTTCGGTCCGACCATGCCGCCGGGGCAGGGGAACAACTGGATCGAGACGATCCCCGGGCGAGGCTGGTTCCCGATCTTCCGCTTCTACGGACCGCTGGAACCCTACTTTGACAAGTCCTGGCGACTCGCAGACATCGACAAATCCCGGTAGCCGAGCAGGCCGGGCACCGACGCATTTCAGCCTATGCCTTCAGGTAGACGTCGATCTCGGGCAGTACTTCGGACAGCGGTCGGTGCATGTCCAGCTGAAGGTAGTTGTTCGAGGGACGTTGAACGCGGTCCATCCCATCGCGGAACAGCGCCTCGCCGTCCACCAGCTCGTCACCGAGGTCCACTGGCGGACAGTCGACGCCGCGACGGTGGCTTCTCAGCCGCGGCCGCCGACGGAGCCTCTCGTCGAGGAGCTTCAGATCACGAATCTGGCACTCGATGTATCTGTAGCGCGCATCGTGCTCCCTGGCGATTTCCATGCCCTCGGTCAGGATCCTCGGCCAAAAACACGGACTGTCCAGGATCACATCATGGCCCTGCGCGAGCACGTGACGCGCGTGCGCGTACATGACCTCGTACGCAGCCTTAGCGCTATCGGCGAGGTCAAAGCCCGCGTCGAGAACAGCGGTCTTTATGACGTCGTAGTCAACGGCAACCGCACCATGCGTTTCTACGACGTGGGCGGCCACGGTGGACTTCCCAGAACCTGGAACGCCCGACATCTGAAGCAGGAACATCGCATCCCGATCCTCTATTCGTCGCTGTTGAGGCCCTCGACTGCGACGTCTGCCTGCCTTACGGCGAGCCACCCTAGCAACGCGATACCAGCGGTCCACGGTTGCATCGGCGGTCACCGGCGGCTCCTCATGCCTGTCATTCAGCACCTTCGTGCTTTGCGTCGCTCGTCGCGGGGATGGTGTGTGCGGTCAACGCGCGGTTTTCCGCGGACGCACCCACGAGCTGCCAGCGCCGATATGCGTCGACTGGACGGTGCTGCTCGACGTACCCGCCGTCCGGCCGCCGGACTATCTGGCCGGTCTCGACGCCGAGCACCGCGATCCGCGCATCCCGTTCCTGCAGCCCATTGCAGATGCGGCGGGTGATCGCCAGTGCGGCGGGCGGGCCCAGGATCACGAGGACCTGGAAGACGTGCAGGAGTGAGTTGACCGAGAGGTGGAACAGCACGGCCATGGTGTCGGCGCCGGCTGCGGCCCAGAGGATGCCGTAGAAGGTGATACCGGCGACTCCGATGCCGGTTCGGGTCGGGTTGCTGCGCGGCCGCTCGAGGAGGTGGTGGTGCCTCCGGTCGCCGGTCAGCCGCTCCTCGATGAACGGGTAGACGGCGACGAGCACGAAGAACAGCGTGCAGACCGTGACCGGCAGCAGTACGGCCAAGCTGAACGTCTTGCCCCACCAGACGAATTCCCAGCCTGGCGCCAGCCGAAGCGAGCCGTCGAGAAAGGCGAGATACCACGCTGCGCCGACACCGGCAGAGGTGTTCGCCGGATCCGCAGGGCCGTACAACCACACCGGGTTGATGGTCGCCGTCGCGGCCATGAAGATCGTGACCCCCGTGACGAAGCAGAGCAGGCCAACACTCTTGACCGCGGCCACCGTCGCCGGACGTCCCACCACGTTGTCCTCCGTTCGCCCGGGTCCGGCGAGCTGCGCGGGCTTGTGCCTGAGCGCGAGGACCGCACCGACAACGAAGAGGACGACAAGTACGCCGGGCAGGACGACGATGTGCAACGGGTAGAACCACGAGATCACATCGCCCGGGAACTGCCCACCGAACAGCAGGGCCGAGAGGCCAGAGCCGACGAGCGGAGTCGCCTGCAGGACACCGTTGAGTACGGCGAGGCTCGTGCCGGACGCCATGTCGTCCGGGAGTGAAGTGCCGGTGAGGCATGCGGCCAGCATGATGATGAGCAGCCCGACGACAACGAGCCAGTTCAGGCGCCGTGGCCGACGGAACCCGGCGGTGAAGAACAGCCGCAACAAGTGCAGCGTGATCGCCGCCACCATGATCAGCGTGGCCCAGTGATGGACCTGGCGTATCAGCAGCCCACCGCGGACCTCGAAGGTTATCGCCATGGTCGAATCCAGTGCGCGTGACATCTCTACGCCGTGCAGCGGTGCGTACGGTCCGTCGTACACGACGTGATCGACCGACGGTTCGTAGTACACCGTCAGGACCACGCCGCTGAGCACGATCACGACGAAGCTGTAGAAGGCGATCTGGCCGAACAGCAGCGACCAATGGTCGGGGAATACCCGTGCTCGCAGGTTTCTCCAGGGGCGGTGCATGGCTCGACCCTCCCTCGTCATCCTCCACGCCGGCCGCAATCCGCGGTCAGCCATACGACACCGCAGCCATCGCGACTGTGACGTCCCGTGTCGCACATCACGCTCGCGTCAGCGCTGGATCGGACGCCCGGGCGGGCGGGCGAGGAGAGTTCGCGCCGATGGACTTGATGGTCGTGGTCGGCCCAGCACGGCGCGCCGGCCGAGGCCTCCTCCGCGTTGCTCCAGAGGCGTCCTCGCGACGTGCGTCCGGCGGCGTCTTTGCCTGTTACCCTCGAAGTGCCGTCGGCTTTCAATCACCGCCATTTTGGCCCTGTCGTCCTCGGTTACGACTTACCGGGTAGTTGCCCAGGACCGAGACAACCGACGATGGCTTACAACGTGAATCACGATGCGCGCAGCACCGTTCGCCCCCTGCGGAACCGGCTCACCTTCGAAGTCCTTCGCGTGACGGAAGACTCCTCCGTGGAGGTGGCGGCGACTGCGGCCCCAGCTGACGTGTTCGCCGAGCTGGCGATCGCGCTGCACGACTTGCCGACCGTAGACGAAACCGTGGATGCGGTAGTGCACTTCGCCCTGCAGGCGCTGAACTGCAGCTACGCCGGTGTTGCGCTGCTCACCCGAGGCTGGCCGGAGATTGCGGCGGTGACCGCCCCGGTGGTCGAAGCCATTTACCAGACCCAAATCAGCACCCGGCAAGGCCCGCTGGTCACTGCTTTGCAGAACCGATCTACGGTCTTGATCCGCGACACCACCAATGAAACCCGGTGGCCGGATTGGGCGGCGAAGGTCACTGAGCTCGGCGTGCGCAGCGTGCTCGACGTTCCGCTCGCGGTCGGCAACGGCAGCGCGACAGTCGGGGTGCTCGGGCTGTACAGCACCAGACTGGACGCCTTCTCCGACGACGACGAGGCGGTGGCCCACATCCTGGCTCGGCACGCCTCGGTCGCGGTGGCCACCGCGCGGCGAGACAAGAGCATGGCCGAGGCGGTCGACGCGCGGAAACTGGTGGGACAGGCGATGGGGATTCTGATGGAACGGTTCGACCTGGACGCCGATCGCGCCTTCACGGTCCTGCGACGCTACTCCCAGGACAGCAACGTCAAGCTCCGCGATGTCGCCCAGCAACTCATCGACACCCGCAAACTCCCAGGCTCTCCCGCCAACCCACGTTGATACAGAGGCATCTCCACCTGGTCCGGCGCCGAGAATGAGGTAGCCAACGGTTTCTCGTCCCGGGCACTTATTCGGATTCGCCTTCTAGGGCGAGCCGATAGCCGCTGGGGGTTTGGAGGAGGAGGCGGCGGTACTTCCAGCCGGGGGCCGGCTCGTTGAGTTCGAGTTCGTACTCGAGGCCGGCGAACCGGCAGCGGTCGGCGGCGGCGTCGATGTCGGAGACGCCGATCTGCCAGGTCAGGACGCTGGGTGGATCGTTCTCGACGGGCGCCTGCTGGATGCCGAAGTGGATCGTGTCCGTTCCGAAGGCGATGAAGTCGGGGTACTCCTCGCCCTCGTAGATGACCGGCAGCCCGAGCTTCTCGTAGAAGGCCCGCTCCGCGGCGAGATCGGAGACGTTGAGCACGGGTGCCAGGCGGGTGAACAACGGGTCGTTGGACATGGCCAACAGTGTCTCGCGCTCAGAGGCGGTAGACGGAGACGTGGGAGGGGGAGTCGGCGGTGAAGGGGGTGCCGGTCCAGTCGGCGTGGCGGGATTCGAGGGTGAAGCCGGCGAGTTGGGCCATCAGGTCGAGTTCGGCGGGCCAGATGTAGCGGTGCGGGCTGCGGAAGAGTTCTGCCTGGGTGCCTTCGCCGAAGTGGAAGTGATGCGAGACGACGTGCTGCTTCAGTACGTCGTACGTGTCCAAGAGGATGTAGCCGGCGTCGGCGACTCCGACGGTGGCTGGGATGCCGGGCGGCAGGCGGCGGAGTTCGGGGACCCAGAGCTCGATCACGAAGCGGCCGCCGGGGGAGAGGTGGCGGGCCGCGTTCCGGAAGCACGCGACCTGTTCCTCCTGGCTGAGCAGGTTGGAGATCGTGTTGAAGACCAGATAAACGAGGGTGAACTCGCCCGGGACGCGTACGGCGGACATGTCGCCGACAACCACCGGGATCGCGGCCTCGTCGGCCTTCGTGCGCAGCTGCTCGAGCATCGCGGTGGACAGCTCGATCCCGCTGACCGGTACGCCGCGTTCCGCCAGCGGTACGGCGACTCGCCCGGTGCCGATCGCGAACTCGAGCGCGCGCCCGCCGGCCGCGAGCTCCGCCAACCGCTCGACCGTCGGCTGCAGCACCTCGGGCGCGAACATGCCGGACCCTGGAGTGTCATACCTCTGTGCGGCGTCGGCGTTCCAGATCTCGTTCTGCCGTGCCGCGGCCGGCGAGAGCCAGCGGAGCTTGTCCTCCTTGTCGTCCTCGCCGACCTTGCGGAAGCCGAGGCGGTCGTAGAGGCGGCGAGCGTCCGGGTTGTCCCGCTCCACTCCGAGATCCAGCGGTACGCCGGTACTCGCGGCTTCGGACTGGAGATCCGTGATGATCGCCGTACCGATCCCGCGGTTCTGGACCGTGGGATCGAGCTGGATCCCGTTGAGCTGGATCGATTCCGGGGTCCGGCTGACCCGGAGGCGTCCGACCGGACGGCCGTCGATTTCGATCACGCTCAGACTGGACGACTCGTCCTCGAGCAGGTCGCGGCGGTGCCATTCGGCGAACCTGGCGCGCCAGTCGCCCTCGTCGAAGTCGGCGGGCAGGCGGCCCTGGGCGCGGGTCGCTTCGACGGTGACATCGGTGAGGAACGCGATGTCGGCCTCCGAAGCCGGGCGAATGCGGTAGGGCTCTGCCATGGCACACCAACCTAGGTGCGCACGTGCGCACCCTGCCACGGCTTTATTCGCCGACCACGCCGTCGGTGGACTCGCGGAGGAGGTCGAGGTGGCCGAGATGGCGGGCGGTTTCCTCGATCAGGTGAGCCACGGCGTACCGGAGGGTGAAGGTCATGCCGTCCGAGCGGGCGCGGTCGTCGAAGGAGGCTGCCGCAGTGATCTCGCGTGAGCGGTCGCATTCGGCCCGGTACGACGCCAGTACGCCGTCGACCGTGTCGTCGGGAGCGATCGGGAAACCGCCGTGCGGGTCCTCCTCGGTCCATGGCCATGCCACGTCGAGTCCCGCGAAGTCGATCGCGAACCAGAACCGCTCTACCGCGGTCAGGTGCTTGACGATGCCGGCCGGTGTCAGCGCGGACGGGTGGACCGGGTGGGAGAACGCTTGCCCCTCGGTCAGGCCGATGAGCTTGAGCTCGATGGTTGAGCGGAGAAAGTCGAGCAGGCCGGTGAGCGTACTGCGTTCGTCGGCGTCCTCGGCGGGTCGGATGCGAGTGATCTCGGGCACTCGCCCACCGTAGGCGCGATAGACGTTTGTGAGAAATGTTGATTACCGTGCGTTGGCGAGAGTGAATAGGGGTGTGGAGAGTTACCGCAATCTGGTGCTGGCGGGCTCGCTGCTCGTGCCCCCGGCAGTCTGTGCGCTGCTGACCCCGTTCCGCGACAACTTCGACAACGCGAATGCGGCCCTGCTGCTGGTAGTCGTGATCGTCGCCGTCGCGGCGTTCGGCATCCGGCTCGCCGGCGTGCTGGCCGCGGTGTCGAGCGCGGTCTGGTTCGACTTCTTCCTGACCGTGCCGTACAACACCTTCACGATCAACAACGGCGACGACGTCGAGCTGACCGTGCTGCTGGTGCTGATCGGTACGGCGGTCACCGAGATCGCGATCTGGGGCCGGAGGCAACAAGCCAGGGCGTCCCGCCATCTCGGCTACCTGGACGGGGTGATCACCACCTCGCAGGCGGTCGCCGCTGGGGGGTCCACCGACGACCTGATCGACCAGGTGCGCGTCGAGCTGACCGCCGTACTGGGGATCGACGGGGTCAAGTTCGTTGCCGGGGACAAGCGAACGCAGGCGCCGCAGCTGAATGCGGACGGATCCGTGACCCGCGGCGGCCACGAGCTCAAGGTCGAACGCGACGGCCTGCCGACCAACTCCGAGATCGAGCTCGCCGTCCAGCATGCCGGCGAGACCCGCGGCCGTTTCCTGCTCACCGCCGCCGCCCGGATCGCCCGGCCCGACCTCGAACAGCGCCTGGTCGCCGTCGCCCTGGCCGACCAGGTCGGCGCCGCCCTCTCCACCCAGGAGGCCCTGCACCCTCACCTCTGACCGGCCTGCGGGAGCATCACGTCCCGGGTGGCCACCGGTCCCGGCGTCGTACCTGCCCATACAGGTACGACGCCGTTGGACCGGGAGCATCATCTCTCCATGACGCGTCCGAATTCCTGGTCCTTCGCGTACGGCGAGGTGCCCGACACCGCCGGCTAGCTTTTCGCATCGGGAATCGATTGGGTTGTGCAACCGTTTTCCCGGTGTGGGGTTTCGGTTGGGGAACAGCCGGTTGATTCTCAGATGTTGTTAAGGGTGAGACCGTAGTATCTGCGCTACGGCCCACAGCGGTCGATGTGGGTCATCAGGAGGATGACATGCAGAGCAGTAACCCGGTCCTGAACCGGTCGAGTGCGTTTGCGCCTGGCCAAGGCCAGGCCTATCCCGGGCGCCGCTCCGTACGGTCAGCCGGGTCCGTACGGTCAGCCCGGCCAGTACGGCGGGCCAGGTATGCCGCCGCAGCAGTACCAAGGTGCACCGGCCGGCAGCCGCCCCATGACGTTGGACGACGTGATCGTCAAGACCGCGCATCACGCTGGGTGTCGTCGTCGTCGTCGCGGTCGTCGCCTGGTACACGATCGCCGGACAACCTGGTCACGCCGGTGTTCCTGGCCGGTGCCCTGCTGGCGTTCGCGCTCGCGATGGTGCTGTCGTTCTCGCGCAGGATCAACCCGGCGCTGGTGATGGTGTACGCCGCGGCCGAGGGCGTGTTCCTCGGAATCGGCAGCAAGTTCATCGCCAACTGGGTCGGTGACTCCGGCATCATCGTGCAGGCGGTGCTGGCCACGCTGGTGACCGCCGGTCTGACGCTGGCGACGTACAAGTACTTCGCGATCAAGGTGACGCCGCGGTTCACCAAGATGGTGATCATCGCGACGATGGGCTTCGCCGGCGTGCATCCTGATCAACTTCATCGCCAGCCTGTTCGGCTTCAACTCCGGCATCGCCGGGTTCGGCGCGATGGGCCTGGTGTTCGCCGCGCTCGGCGCCGGCCTGGCGGTCTTCAACCTGATCCTCGACTTCGACATGATCGAGCAGGGCGTCCGCAACGGCGCCCCGCAGAACGAGGCCTGGCGGGCCGCGTTCGGCCTGACCGTCACCCTGGTCTGGCTCTACTGGAACATGCTGCGCATCCTCGCCATCCTCCGCGGTGGCGACTGATCACCGACCAGCACCGAAGGGCCGGCCCAACTGGGCCGGCCCTTCAGGCTTTCGACAGCGTGCTTTCCTGCGGCGATCGGACACACAGAAGAAGACCCGCCCCTCCACCTGAAAGGGCAGGTCTCCTGTTATCTCAGACTCCTGTTCGGCTCGTCAGCCCATTCGCCGGTGCGCTCTGACCAGGTCGTACTCGTGGACGATGGCGGTTGCGTGCCCATGAGCGAGAGCGTACTCGCTGGAAAGCCATCGCACTCTGTCGTCGAAGCGCAGGAACGACGGTCCGTCGTTCATCAACTCGAACCACTCGGTCATCTCGCGTCCGGTGCACCTGGGCACCTTCTCCACCAGACGCTGATGCGTCTCCTCGGAGTGGTTCAAGCCCATCGTCGCCTCCCGTTTATCGGGGTACCGCGTAGTTATCGACTGTGCACCACGAAGACGCCCGCAGGCAAGACCTTCGTCATGTATCTCGCCGCTCAGCGGACGCACATTTCCCAACAGGTACTGGAGTCCCGGTTCGCTTCCCACAGGTACGGCGTCGGCGGTCCCCTCGTCGATCCGCTCCACGTCGGCCTTCGGGTGCCGGCGGCGATGGCGCAGCTGGGCCCAGCGTCCGCCGCGGACCGCGCTCGCGCCCGGCGACCTCGGTGGCCGCGACCTCGGTCCCGGCGGTACGGGCGGCCTGCACGGCGGCTTCCGCGATCGGCAGGACGCCTCGCCCCGGAACGTCTCCGGGTGGCACGAACGACTCCGGGCCGACCCCGACTGCGGCCGCCACCGACGGCAGCAACGCGGCCGACGCAGCGGCGTACCCGGTGACGGAGGGGTGGAAGTTGTCCGGCCCCCACATCGACGGGTTGGTCCGGAACACCTCGCTGAGCAGCGAGCCCACGAGACACGGTCCGGCCGCCTGCCTCGACCACTGCGATGGTCTGAGCGGCGGCCAGCCGGTGGCTCCACGACCGGGCGACCTGCCGCAGCGGCGGCATGATCGGCCGGACCACGCCGAGGTCCGGGCAGGTGCCGACCACCACCTCACAGTTCGCGGCCCGCAACCGGCGGACCGCGATCGTCGAGCAGCCGCACGGACGACGACGGTGGCACCTTCGCCTTCACGTCGTTGACGCCGATCAGGATCGACGGCGACGTGCGGACCGGCCTGCAGGGCGGTGTCCACCTGAGCGGCCAGATCGCTCGACTTCGCCCCGGTCTTCGACACGTCGACCAGCCGGACCGGGCGCTTCGCCAGCTCGGCGAGACCGCACGCCAGCAGGACGCCGGGGGTCTCGTCGGGCGACTCGGTGCCGTATCCGGCGGCGCTGGAGTCGCCGAGCATGGCGAACGTGATCGGATGTCCTGGATACCGGCCGATACAGACCGTCGCCCGGGTCGGGTAGTAGCCGCATCGGGCCGATCACGCGCTTCGCATACTCGGCCTCAGCGGTCAGTACGCCGTACAACGTGGCACCGATGAGTCCGAGTCCCCCGCCTCCGAAGGCTGCGGCCTGGGCCAGTCGCTTGGCGGCCCGGGCTCTACTCATGACCCAAGGATTACACGCTGTGATGTACAGCGCAAGCGAAATATGGGGTCGTGTCACTCCATTGGCGCTAGTCAGCACATACAGTGAAGATCCGTGCGCTACGTAGAATCACTCCTGGACCTGGTCGGCAACACCCCGCTGGTCCGGCTGGCGAAGACGACCGACGGCGCCAAGCCGCTGGTGCTCGCCAAGGTCGAGTACTTCAACCCCGGCGGCTCGGTGAAGGACCGGATCGCGGTCCGGATGATCGAGGCCGCGGAGGCCTCCGGCGAGCTCAAGCCCGGCGGCACGATCGTCGAGCCGACCTCCGGCAACACCGGGGTCGGGCTGGCGATGGTCGCCCAGCAGAAGGGCTACAAGTGCGTCTTCGTCTGCCCGGACAAGGTCAGCGAGGACAAGCGCAACGTGCTCAAGGCGTACGGCGCCGAGGTCGTCGTCTGCCCGACCGCGGTCGCGCCGGAGCACCCGGACTCGTACTACAACGTCTCCGACCGCCTGGTCCGCGAGATCGAAGGCGCCTGGAAGCCGAACCAGTACGCCAACCAGAACAACCCGCGCTCGCACTACGAGACCACCGGTCCGGAGCTCTGGGAGCAGACCGAGGGCAAGATCACCCACTTCGTCGCGGGCGTCGGCACCGGCGGCACGATCAGCGGCACCGGCAAGTACCTCAAGGAGGTCTCCGGCGGCCGGGTGCAGATCATCGGCGCCGACCCGGAGGGCTCGGTGTACTCCGGCGGCACCGGCCGGCCGTACCTGGTCGAGGGTGTCGGCGAGGACTTCTGGCCGGAGACCTACGACAAGAACATCTGCGACCGGATCATCGAGGTGTCGGACGCGGACTCGTTCGCGCTGACCCGCCGGCTGGCCCGCGAGGAGGCGATGCTGGTCGGCGGTTCGGCGGGCATGGCGGCCGCGGCGGCGATCCGGCTGGCGCACGAGCTCGACGACCCCGACGCTGTCATCGTCGTGCTGCTGCCGGACGGCGGCCGCGGCTACCTGACGAAGGTCTTCAACGACGACTGGCTGGCGCAGTACGGCTTCCTCGCGCACACCCGGCAGGGCGTCGACGCTCGGCGAGGTGCTGGCCGGCAAGGACGGCAGCCTGCCGCCGCTGGTGCACACCCACCCGCACGAGACGATCGCCGAGGCGGTCGAGATCCTGCGCGAGTACGGCGTCTCGCAGATGCCCGTGGTCCGGGCCGAGCCGCCGGTGATGGCGGCCGAGGTGGCCGGCGCGGTGTCGGAGCGGACGCTGATGGACGCCCTGTACTCCGGCAAGGCGCGGCTGGCCGACATGGTCGAGCAGCACATGGACCCGGCGCTGCCGTCCCTCGGTGCCGGCGAACCGGTGACCAAGGCGGTCGAGCTGCTCGAGGATCGGGACGCCCTGATGGTGCTGGACGACGGCAAGCCGGTCGGCGTTCTGACCCGGCAGGACCTGCTGGTCCACTTGTCCGTCGACTGACTCCCTGGCGGGGAGACTTAGCGGTCTACGACCGAGGGCACGATGGCGAGCAGGACCGTGACCACGATGCCGATCACGATCACCGCCGCTCCGGCGATCTGAAGGATTTCCATACCTCAAGAGTCCTTCAGCGCGCCCGTCCGGACATCGGTCCGAGGACCGGTCTTGCCTTCATCCCAAGGTCGTAGGCCGGAACCCGTCCACTCCTACTTCAGGAGTGCGGGTAAACCCCTAATGGACCAGGACGAAGTCAGCCGGGTCCAGGCGGCGGGTGCGGCGCCAGTAGGAGAAGGTGAACTCGGGCCAGATGGTCGAGTTGCGCCCGGCGGCGTCCAGGTACCAGCTGGTGCAGCCGGACTGCCAGACGGTGTCCCCGAGCTCGCGCTGCACCCTGTCCACGAACCGCTCCTGGGCGTCCTCACGGACCTCGACGTACGACGCTCCGCCGTCGCCTGAGCAGGTCGAGTGCCTGCATCACGTAGCGGACCTGGGCCTCGATCATGAAGACCATCGAGGAGTGGCCGAGCACGGTGTTCGGCCCGACCAGCAGGAAGAGATTGGGGTAGCCGGCGACCGTGATGCCGAGGTGGGCGCCGATGCCGTTGCGCTTCCAGTCGTCGGCCAGGTCGATGCCGTCCCTGCCCAGGATCGGCATCCGGGTCAGGTTGGCCGACACCTCGAACCCGGTGCCGAGCACGATCGTGTCGCAGGCCCGCTCGATCCCGTCGGTGGTGACCACGCCGGTCGGTGTGATCCGGGCGATCGGGGTGGTGACGACGTCCACGTTCGTCGCGGGTGAGCGCGGGGTAGTAGTCGTTCGAGAACAGGATCCGCTTGCAGCCGATCTGGTAGTCCGGCGTCAGCTTGGCGCGGAGCTCCGGGATCGGCGACCTGCTTGCGCAGGTGTCGTTTCGCCTGTAGTTCGAGGCCCTTTCATCACCTTCGGATTGCCCGCGAAGCCGGCGCCGCGGCCCTCGAGCCCCCAGTAGATGACGTCCCGGATCGCCCGCTGCCCGGCCGGGAAGCGTTCGTGCAGCCGGCGTTCCCGCGGGCCGATCGCGCGGTCGGGCTTCGGGGTGATCCACGGCGGCGTGCGCTGGAACACGTCCAGGTGCGCGACCTGGTCGGCGATCCGCGGCACGAACTGGATCGCGCGACGCGCCGGTCCCGATCACGGCGACCTGCCGCCCGGCGCAGGTCGTGGGAGTGATCCCACTGCGCCGAGTGGAACGTCGTACCGCCGAACGAGTCGAGGCCCGGGATGTCGGGCAGCTTCGGCTGGTGCAGGCTGCCGACTCCCGGCGACCAGAGCCTGCGGTCTCGATCGTCTCGGCGCCGTTCACCGTCGACGGTCCACTGGCCGGTCGCCTCGTCGAACACCGCCTCGGTCACCTCCGCGCCGTACCGGATCTTGTCGGCGATCCCGTACTTCGTCCGCGCAGTGCCGCAGGTAGGCGAGGATCTCGTCCCACGGCGCGAACATCCGGGTCCAGCGCGGGTTCTGCTCGAACGAGAACGAGTAGAGGTACGACGGGATGTCGCAGGCGCAGCCGGGATAGGTGTTGTCCCGCCAGGTGCCGCCGAGGTCGTCGGCCTTCTCCAGGATGACGAAGTCCTCGCACCCGGCCTGTCGCAGCTTGATGCCCATGCAGAACCCGGCGAACCCGGACCCGACGATGACGACCTCGGCCTATACCTGCCGAGGTTACCGGTGGGTCACTCCGCTGGGAATACGGATCGCGGATCCGCCTAGTGCTTCAGCCGGTGCAGGATCTCACCGGCGTTCGGGTACGACGAAGGTCTCGGGGTCCTCGTCGTAGCCGGCCAGGTCGACGGTCGCCGGATCCAGGTAGCCGAGGTTGGCCCGGCGTACGACGTCCTCCGGGATGCCGGTGGCGAGCGTGACCTGGACGCGGCAGGTGTTCGCCGGTGGCGGGATCCCAGCTGCCGGCGCCGCGCAGGTGGGTCGAGTGCGCGAGAACGCCCCAGTGCCGGTCGCGGAACTGCTCCCACTGGCCGAGGAAGTAGTCGCGGCAGTGGTAGCCGATCTCCTCGATCTCCGGGTGCATCGCGGCCAGCTGGGTGACCTGCGGCGCGTAGAGGATGACCTCGCCGCCGTCGGCGACGATCGGCTCGACCTTGTAGAAGCCCTTGGCCGCGGTCCAGATGTCCTGGTACCTCGGTGGCATCACCGACACCACCCGCTGGACCGGGTGGTCGAGGTACCGGACGTGGGTCTGCGCGGAGATCTCGGCGGCCGCCCGCCACGACGAGATGGTGTCGCCGAACGCGATCGCGTGCAGGGCGTCGGTGCCGGACTGCGCGACGACGGACAGCGCGAGCTTCTCGGCTCGGGATCAGCGACGGCGGCCTCGTCGATCAGCTCGCGGACCGGTGTGATGCCCGGCGTACCGATGATGGTCGCGCTGGTGATCAGGGCGCCGAGCCAGTGGCGACAGATCGATGACCTCCTGGCCCGCGACGCCCGGGAAGAAGTACTTGTTGCCGCCGGAGAAGCCGACCACCTCGTGCGGGAACACCGGACCGACGACGAGCGCGACATCGTGCTCGACGACGGCACGGTTGAGCCGCACGGGGACCTCGTCGCGCAGCCGCTCGTCGGAGATCTCGCCGACCCGGTCCGCGCTGATCGTGCCGAGGTCGACGAAGGTGTCCGGCTTCCACCATTCGTGGTTGATCACGTTCGGATACGTCCGCGCCGAGGTGCTGCTTGAGCTGCTCGGCGGTCATCTCCGCATGGGTGCCTAGGGCAATCAAGATGGTGATCTTGCTCGCCCGCCCGTCGAGGGCGTCGTGCACGGCCTTCAGCAGCAGCGGGAGCGGGCAGCTGCGGGTGGCGTCCGGGACGATCACGCAGACGCTGCGCCCCTCGAGCCCCGCACCGGCCAGCGCACCACCGACGAAGTCCATCACCTCGTCCTCACTGAGGACCCCACCCGCACCACCAAGTACGTCGACCATGACAGCCAGCCTAGGCGGTTTCCGCCGCCCAGGCCCGGGCAGACCCCCGACGCGTGGCGGTCTCCAGCTGTGACTGGCCCAAAACCCTTGGTAGGCAAGGGATTCACGTCATCGTGGGGTAAGCGCCGACGCGTTGACCGGGTCCCGGTCGGAGTGCAGGATCGGTGGATCACCTGGGGAGTGAGCGAGGGGAGTTCCACCATGTCCGAGACGATCGAATGGTCGAGACCGCAGGGTTTCGGGGGCGTACTGCTGCGAGCCGGGGACGCGGAGTACGACGAGGCACGAACGGTCTTCAACGCGATGATCGACAAGCGGCCGTCGATGATCGCGCAGTGCGAATCGGCGGCCGACGTCCAGGCAGCGGTCCGGTACGGCGTCGGCGAGGGGGTGGAGATCGCGGTCCGCGGGGGTGGTCACGGGGTGGCCGGGACCGCGGTCACCGACGGCGGGCTGGTCGTGGACCTGCGTCGCATGAACAGCGTTCAGGTCGACCCGTTCGCCCGGATCGCGCGCGTCGGCGGCGGTGCGACCTGGGGTGATCTCGACCGGGCCTGCCAGCAGTACCTGCTGGCGACGACCGGTGGGCGCGTGTCGACGACCGGGGTCGCGGGCCTGACGCTGGGTGGCGGATCGGGCTGGCTGGAGCGGAAGTTCGGGCTCGCCTGCGATGCGCTGATCTCGGTGGAGCTCGTCACGGCCGATGGGCGGTTGCTGATCGCGGACGAGACGAAGAACACCGACCTGTTCTGGGCCCTGCACGGAGGCGGTGGGAACTTCGGGGTGGCGACCTCGTTGACCTTCCACCTCCAGCAGCTGCCCGCGACGACGCTGGCGATGCTGATGTGGCCGGCGACGATGGGTCCGGACGTGCTCCGCGCGTACCGCGATCTGATCGAACAGGGCGCGCCGGACGAGCTCGGCGGCGGCGTGATCTACCTGACCGGGCCGCCGGAGGACTTCGTGCCCGCGCATCTGCACGGGCAACGGATCGTCGGTGCGGCGGCGATCTACGCCGGGACCGAGGTGGAGACCCGCGAGGTGTTCGCCCCGCTCTTCGCGCTGGCACCGGAGGCCGAGCTGGTCGCTGAGATGCCGTACGCCGACATCCAGTCGGCACTCGACGATCCGCCGGGATTCCGCAACTACTGGTCGGCCGAGCATCTGTCGTCGTTCCCGGATGCCGCGGTCACCGCCTTCGCCGAGCGGGCTCAGGACATGATCTCGCCCTCACCGTCGCAGCAGGCGGTCGTGCCGTGGGGTGGCGCTGTCCGGCGCGGCGCCGAGAAGTGGCCGCAGCCGCATCGCCAGGCCGCGTGGGTGGTGCACCCGTTCGGGATGTGGTCGGATCCGGGCGATGACGCCCGCGGGATCAGGTGGGCGCGGGACGTCTGCTCGGACCTGGAGGACTGGTCGACCGGGTACGTGTACCTGAACTTCATCGGGAACGAAGGACAGAACCGGGTGATCGCGGGCTTCGGGCAGGCGAACTACGACCGGCTGGCCCGAGTCAAGTGTGAGTACGACCCGGAGAACGTCTTCCACCTCAACCAGAATATTGAGCCGGGCTGGCAGTGCTAGGCAGGCGTGACCACTGCACGGCGGCGACCGCCGCGTAGGCGACGGCGCCGACCGGGATGGACCACAGGCGGAAGAACGGCAACTGACCGGAGAGCGCGGTCGCCGCGAAGATCACCCCGAACACGGTGACCCCGGCGACCGTGCCTCGCCGCCTGCCGTCGAGCGCCGTACCGGGCAGGGGACCCATGAGCCGATCCAGGAGCACGCCCAGCGCGCTCAGACCGGCGATCGCGGCGCCGGCGAAGAGGAGACCGCCGGGGATGCCGCCGAAGACGATCGCCAGGGCGTTGAGGAACGTCAGCACCCCGACCGCGACACCCATGTCGAGCGCGCCGAACGTCAACTGGTTGAACTTCCGCCGCCGGAGGTTGACGTCGTCGGCTGCCTGGATCGGGCCGGGGTCGCCGGACAACCGCCGTACCGTCAGGACCAAGCCGGTCAGGAGGACGACGAGGATCAGTACGCCGATCACGGACAGGACCGCGGACCGCTCCGAGGACATGAACTGACGAACGTCGCCGTCGAAGTCGCAACTCGCCGCCGGTGGGAACCACCGCGTCCGCACCTCCACGCCCGAACTGTCGGCGGCGATCGGGAACTTGCGCACACAAGCCTCGGTCGGGTCGAACCAGTTCGGCGACGACAACGTCACCGCGGCAGTCCATCCGAGCGCCAGGATCAGTCCGGCCGCCAGCAAACTCCCCGCCCTGCGCCTGACCAGCTCCATACCTCAACCCTCTCACCACCGGTGGGGGCCCTAACGACAGGAGGTCTTCGCCCTCGGCAGCCGTCGTCCCGCTGCGTCGGCCCGGTGCAGACCCGCTGTGGCGGAGTACATCCTGTCCTTAGGCGCCCCGATAGTGGGGGGATGACGTACGAGGGCTCCTACTTGTGGCAGCTGCGGCAACGTGTCGGGTCTCGGGTGTTGTTGATGCCGGGCGCCCAGGTGTTGGTGGTGGACTCTGACGACCGGGTGCTCTTCCAGCGGAGCCGAGACTCCGGGTTGTGGGAACTACCCGCCGGCGCAGCCGAGCCAGGTGACAGCTTCCGCAGCACGGCGGCCCGTGAGCTCCTCGAGGAGACCGGGCTGGATGTCGCGGAGGAGGACCTGGTGCCGTTCGCCAGCCTGTCGGAGGCCGACCTTCACACCCTCACCTATCCCAACGGCGACGTGCTGCATTGCTTCGCCCTGTGCTTCGAGGCGCGCCGGTGGACCGGCGACCTCCGCCCTGCGTCGGACGAGGTGCTGGAAGCTGCGTTCTTCGATCAGCCGCCGGGGGAACTGCATCCACCGACCCGGGTGGTGCTGGAGTTGTATGCCGCCTACTGCGCGTCGGGGGTGTTCCAGGCGTGGTAGCGCGGGACTCGTTCAGCCGCGGGCCACGGTGATGATGTCCTCGCTGGCGGACGTGAGCGGGCCTCGCGACCAGTCGCCGTACTGCGCTTCGACGGCGAAGCCGGCCGTGGTGAGTACGGCGTTCAGGGTGTCGACGCCGAGGAAGTTGAGGCTGGCGCGGTCGGTGCGCAATGGGGTGTCATCCCGGAGCGCTGTCGTCTCGGTGAAGGTGACGACATCGCCCTCGACCGTCTCGACGTGGTAGATCATCCGGAGTTCGCGTCCGTTGTGGTCAACGACGTCGTACGGGTTGGAGGGGTTCCAGCTCTCCCACTCGCGGACCTCCGGGTTCCGCGTGCCGAACACGAACCGCCCGCGGTCGACGAGCGCCGCCCGGATCCGCTGGAGCGATTCCTCCAGGTCCGTCACGAGGAACTGGAACGCGTTGCTCGCCATCACCGCCAGCTCGAACTCACCCACCCAGGCGATATCCGCGGCCTTTCCCTCGACCCATTCCACGTCCGGCACCCGCCGTCGGGCCCGCTCCAGCATCGCCGCATCCGGATCGATGCCCGCTAGCGGTCCGGTATGCCCTTCCGCGCGCGCCTTGGCGAGCAGCCCACCCGTCCCGCAACCCACGTCGAGGACGCTGCCCGCATCCATCACGAACGACAGGTAGAAGTCGTCGCTCTTACCCCATGGGTTGAGGAGGTCATAAAGCTCGGCCGCATCTGCGTCGGAATAGCCCACTGTCCTACTCTCCAGGGGCCTGCAAATGATTTTGTCGACCGCCGTACGACGCGCTTGGGAGCCTTTGTCGCCGGACGTCCTCGGCACTCACCATGACGTCAGCCGGCCCGAGAGGTTTGCCGGGCAGGCCGTCGGGGTGGTTGTCCGGCGGTTCGGCAACTCGTCCAGGTGGCAGGCGGCCCGCGTGCTCGCGCCATTTGATGGGCTGGCCCACCATCTCGTGGGTCAGCCCATGAAATGGGGTCGCTCGGGACAGGTCCGCGCCGACCCGGAGCGCCGGGCGCGGACCGGAATCGGTCGACCGGAACCTGAGGGCTGGGACCGGCGCCGCTGGCTGGGGCTGGAAGCGGTGGGTGGGCCGGAACCTGTGGGCTGGGCCCCGAAGCGGTGGGCTGGGACCCGAAGCGGTGGGCTGGGACCGAAGCGGTGCCCTGGGACTCAAAGCGGTGGCCTGGGACTCAATGCGGTGGGCTGAGACCGGAAGCGGTGGGTTGGCCGGGACCGGTGGGCTGGACAAGAACCGGTGGGGTGGGACAAGGAATTGCCTGTCTCCGCCCACCACGACCTGTCCCAGGTCACCAGAAGTGGACCGACCCGCCCAGAACAAGCTGGCCGCAACCGTCCGGCCGGAACTTCCACTGTTGTCGACCGTGTCGCTACACCAACGCCAAGATCCCCTTCACCTGGGAGCTCATCCGCCACGCAGACTGCTGGGCCCAGGACACCGGATGGCAACCTGGGCCCAGCGACGCGTGAGCCGTCAGCGGCTGGCTCGGGCGGCTTGTTCGATGACCTTGGTGATGGGCTTCGGGTCGGAGACCAGGCCTAGGTGGCCGGCCTTGATCTTGGTGATGGTGGAGTGGGCGCGGGTGGCCATGAACAGTTGGGCCTTCGGCGTGATGATGAGGTCACCGGTGCCGAGTACGTACCAGGACCGGATCGTGGCCCACGCCGGCGTACCGGACGGCTCGTTGCCTGCGCTGAACGTGAGGGGCCGCTGGGACGGGTAGAGGTTCTCGGCCTCGTGGCGCGGGACGCCGGAGGCGAACGTCTTCACGAAGAGGTCGTGCTTGAGGTACAGATCCACGTCGCCGGCGGGTGCGCCCGGGTAGGGGACGAAGTCGAAGATGGTGGTGGGATCAGGGACGTTCAAGGCCGAGTCGGCGCCGGCCAGCGGGAAGATCGGCTCTCCCGCTGCGGGCGCGAAGGCGTCGACGTACACCAGGCCCTTGACGTTCGGGTTGCCGGTCGCCGCGTTGGTGATGACGGCACCGCCGTAGGAGTGTCCGACCAGGATGATCGGTCCGGACAGGGTGGAGAGGAAGTCCTTGATGGTTGCGGAGTCGTTGCTGATGCCCCGCAACGGGTTCGGTGGTACGCGGACCTTGTAGCCGTCGTCCAGGAGACGGCTGGTGATCTTGGACCAGCTGGATCCGTCGGCCCAGGCGCCATGGACCAGCACGATGGTGGGTTTGGGTCCGCTCGGGTGTGAGGCCGCGGCGGGCGTCACCGCGGTGAGCACCACGGCCAGTACGGCGGCCAGCACGGTCAGCACACGCGGAAGTGATCGCTTTCTGAACATCGACAAGTCCTTTTCGTCACGCGACTGTCGCCGGGAGGGCGTCGAGCTTGACGAAGTCGTGGTTGATTGCGGTACGGCGCAGATGTACGCCGTACCGGTCAAGCGATGGCCGGCCCGGGGTCTCGTGGCAGGCGGACGGCTACGACCGCAGGAACTCCAGCAGGTCGGCGTTGATCACGGGAGCCTGAGTGGTCGGCATCCCGTGCGGGTAGTCCTTGTAGGTCTTGAGGACCCCGTTCTTCAGCAACGCGGCCGACTTCGGGCCGGCTGCGACGTACGGAACGATCTGGTCGTCCTCGCTGTGCATCACCAGGACGGGGATGGTGATCTTCTTCAAGTCCTCGGTGAAATCGGTCTGGGAGAAGGCGACGATGCCGTCGTAGTGGGCCTTCGCCCCGCCCATCATGCCCTGGCGCCACCAGTTCGCGATGATCGCTTCGTTGGACTCCACGCCCGGCCGGTTGTACCCGTAGAACGGACCGGATGGCAGTGCGCGGTAGAACACGGAGCGGTTTGCCGCCAACTGTGCCTGCAGGTCGTCGAAGACCTCTTTGGGCAGACCCTCCGGGTTGGCGTCGGTCTTCACCATCAGCGGCGGCACCGCGCTGATCAGCGCGGCCTTGGCGGCCCGGCCTTCGCCGTGCCGGGCAAGGAAGTGCGCGACCTCGCCGCCGCCGGTCGAGTGGCCGACGTGAATGGCGTCGTGCAGGTCGAGATGTTCGACGACCGCGAGCAGGTCGTCGGCGTAGTGGTCCATGTCGTGACCGTCGCCGGTCTGCGTGGAGCGCCCGTGACCGCGGCGGTCATGGGCGACGACGCGGTACCCCTGCTGCAGGAAGAACAGCATCTGGTTGTCCCAGTCGTCGGCCGACAGCGGCCAACCGTGACTGAACACGATCGGCTGACCGCTTCCCCAGTCCTTGTAGAAGATTTCGGTGCCGTCGCTGGTCGTGATCGTTCCCACTGTGGTGCCCCCTCGAAGCGTGTCATCAAGGCATGACTCGGTAGGACCGTGGGCAGGCTTCGGACAGGCCCATGGTCTTGGGCCCGCACCGATCGTCGTCGGCCCGAAACCCTTTGTCAGCAACAGGTTTGGTGGCCTCACCACCCCCAGGTCACCTTAGCCCGCGACCGTCGATGCCGGTAGCCATTGGAGGATGCCGGCGGCCGAGTGGAGCAGGCGGCCTGCGGTGCGACGTCCGGACTCCTGAGTCGAGACACACCGACTCCCCTCTGGACGGGCAGACTTCCCGTTTCGCCCTGAAACAACGCGCGTAATAGAGGTCAGATGCTGACCGCTATGGCCCTTAGGCTCGAGGCATGACAGCGAACGAGCAGCCCGTGACCGGTGAACGCGCCGACATCCTCGACTTCCTCGCCAAGCACCGCTACTTCCTGCGCCACACCGCGCAAGGCCTCTCCGACGAGCAGGCGAACACCCGCAGTACCGTCAGCGCCCTGACGGTCGGCGGCCTGATCAAGCACGTGACCGAGGTCGAGCGGTCGTGGGCCGAGTTCGCCCAGGTGGGCGGCGGCACGGACGCTGCCGAGGAGACCGAGTACACGCCGGAGCGCATTGCCGAGTGGGAGAACCAGTTCCGCCTCACCGAGGTCGAGACGTTGGCCGACGTACTGGCCGAGTACGAGAAGGTCGCGGCGGCCACCGACGACCTCGTTCGCACCCTCGACCTCGACACCAGCTACGAACTCCCCGCCGCCCCGTGGCAACCCCCGGGCGTCTTCTGGACGGTCCGCCGCGTCTTCCTCCACATCACCGCCGAAACCGCCCAGCACGCCGGCCACGCCGACATCATCCGGGAAACCATCGACGGCCAGAAGACGATGGGCTGAGCCGAGCATCGCCGGGACAGAGGTCACACTCACACGACCGTGACTGGCCTTGGGCAGTTAGGCTAGCCTTGCCTCTATGATCGTCTGCCACTGTGAGGTCGTCAGCGACCGGGAGGTCCGCGAGAGCATCGACAGCGGTGCTCAGACGCTCGCGCAGGTGTGCGGGGCGACCGGGGCCGGGCGGAACTGTGGCGGTTGCGTCTTCTCGTTGAAGCGGTTGTTGTGCCAGCATGGGAGGTCGGTCTCGGCACCCTCGTTCACGGAGGTCGCAAGTGCAACCGGTTAACCCACGCGTCGTCGTACTGCTCAACGAGGCGCTGACACTCGAGCTGACCGTGATCAACGGGTACTTCCTGGAGTCCCGGATGCTCGACAACTGGGGATTCGGCCGGCTGGGCAAGGTCTTCTACGACCTGTCCATCGACGAGATGAAGGACGCCGACGCACTGATCAACCGCATCCTGTTGTTCGACGGTCACCCGAACCTGCAGAAGCTCGGTTCCGTGACAGTCGGCGAGGACGCGCAGGAGATGCTCCGGCTGGGGGTCGAGGGCGAGCGCTCCGCGGTGGCGCAGTTCAACGCGGCCGCCAAGGAGTGCCACGACCTCGGCGACCACGGCACCGCCGCGGTGTTCGAGGAGATGGTCCGCGACGAGGAGAAGCACGTGGACTGGTTCGAGAGCCAGCTCGACGCGATCGAGCGGGTCGGCGCCCAGCAGTACCTCGCCCAGCAGATCGAGCCGGGCAAGTCACCCGGCTGAACCGGCCGCAGGTCAAGGATCAATTAGTCCTCGGGGTGCCCGCCGCGTGTTCCTGCTGTCGGGTTGTTCCGCTGGTCGTCGGCGTTCCAGCTGGCCAGGAGGCGGATCGCGTCGGCTTCGGGGGTGCCGGGTTGGGGGGTGTAGACGGTGAGTGTCTGGCTGGAGACGGCGTCGATCCGGAGGGTCTCGTAGGGCAGTGTGACCTCGCCGATGAGTCGGTGCCGGAAGGTCTTCGTACCGGCTCGGTGGATTCGTACGTCGTTGGTCGCCCAGCGCGTCCGGAATTCTGTGCTGCGGGTCGCGAGTTGCCCGATCAGTTCGGTCAGGTCGGGGTCGTCGGGGTGGCGGCCGGCCTCGATGCGCAGCATCGCCACGGTGTCGGCTGTGATCCGGTCCCAGTCGGGGAACAGGTCCCGGGCCCTGGGCTCGTCGAGGAACAGGAAGCGGGCGCTGTTCGTCCGTCCGGGCAGGTCGTACATGGGTGCGAGGAGCGCGCGCCCCAGTGTGTTGACCGCGAGGACGTCGAACCGGCCGTTGAAGACTACTGCGGGTAGGTGGTCCATGGAGTCCAGCAGCACCCGGATTCCGGGGGCGACCAGGTCCTTCGCCGCGCCGCGGCTCCGCTTGCGGGTCGCGGGGGTCAGAGCGGCGAGCAGCCGGCCGAGGTGAGCGCATTCGTCATCGTCCAGACGCAGGACGCCGGCGACGGCATCGACGACACCGGAGGACGGCGCGGTTGCCTGGCCGCGTTCGAGCCGCACGTAGTACTCCGGGCTGACCCCGGCGAGCAGCGCGACCTCCTCCCTGCGCAGGCCTTTCACCCGACGGCGGGTGCCCTGCGGAGGAAGGCCGGCGTCGGCTGGGGTCACTCTGGCGCGGCGAGTGGTGAGGAACTCGCGGACCGCCGCCCGCGCGTCCTCTTTCTCGTCCATGAGATCAAGGATAGGTCCGGCCCACATCCCGGAAGGGGTCCCTGTGAGTACCCCTTTTCGCAGTGCCTGTCGGGATGTGGTGAACCGATGTTGGCTGGAGCCTCCTTCGACACTCCCGACGAGAAACGAGTTTGCGATGCAGCACGCCATGCTTGGGAGCCTGCGGGTTTCCCGGATCGGCCTGGGCGCCATGACCATGGCCGGCACCTATACCTCTGGTGGCGGCCTGGACGACGCCGAATCCATCCGCGCGATCCATCGCGCGCTTGACCTCGGCGTTACCCACATCGACACCGCTGAAAGCTACGGCCCGTTCCACAGCGAGGAGATCGTTGGTCAAGCGCTGCAGGGTCGGCGCGACCAGGTCGTCGTCGCCACGAAGTTCGGCATCCTGTCCCATTCCGGTCGTGGACCCGGCCAGTTCGACAGCAGTCCGGCCAACATCCGCACCGCCGTCGAGGGCTCCCTGCGGCGCCTTCGTACTGACCGGATCGATCTCTACTACCAGCACCGGGTCGACCAGAACACCCCCATCGAGGACACCGTCGGCGCCGTGACCGAGCTGATTGCCGAAGGCAAGGTCCTGCACATCGGTCTGTCCGAGGCATCGCCGGAGACGATCCGCCGCGCCCACGCCGTACACCCGATTGCTGCTCTGCAGACCGAGTACTCCCTGTGGACCCGCGACCCCGAGATCGAGCTGCTGCCCCTGCTACGCGAACGGGGCATCGGTCTCGTCCCGTACGCGCCGCTCGGGCACGGGTTCCTGACCGGTCAGATCCGTACGCCGGACGACATCCCCGACGACGACTGGCGCAAGACCAATCCGCGCTTCATCGGCGAGGCCTTCTACCAGAACCTGCAGCTCGTGGAGGAGGTACGGAAGATCGCTGCCGAAGTCGGTGCCGACCTCGGCACAGATCGCGCTGGCCTGGCTGGTGGCCCAGGGCGAGGACATCGCCCCCATCCCCGGCAGCCGGCGAGTCGCTCGCGTCGAGGAGAACACCGCCGCCGACGGCGTCGTCCTGACAGCCGGCCAGTTGCAGCGGCTCGACAACATCACGCCGGCCACCGGCGCCCGGCACGACGAGATCAACATGGCCTCGATCGACCGCTGAACCCAGCTTGAGTGTGTGGAGAGTTTCGGATGAGGGGTTGGGACCTCGGACAGGTTGTGGGGACCGTGGACACCGGATCAGGTGTCCACGGTCCCGGCTTGGTGTCCACGGTCCCCGCTAGGTGGCCGGTTGGGGAAGATCCGCTGCCTTGTCCTCACAGAGTCAGCCTGCGCATCGGGCGAGTCGCCAAACCGGAGGACGTGGCGGTGCCGGCGGGCTAGCCTGCGGACGTCGGATGCCGGTGCTGGAGGATTTCTCGTGGGCGGTGCGGAGTACGCGATCAGGGCGCTGCGAGATGACGACCCGGAGGTGATCTCGGGCGCCATGGCCGCGCTCGGTTGGGACAAGCCCGTGCAGCAGTACGAGAAGTATCTGGCTGATCAGCGGGCCGGGTTGCGTAACGTGCTGGTGGCGACGGTTGACGACGAGTACGCCGGATACGTCACGGTGTGGTGGGAGTCGCCGTACGAGCCGTTCAACGGGATCCCGGAGATCTCGGACTTCAATGTGCTGCCGAAGTTCCGTCGGCGCGGGATCGGTACCGGCCTGATGGACGCGGCCGAGGCGCTGGTTGCCGAGCGGTCCGATGTGGTCGGTATCGGAGTTGGCCTGTACGCCGACTACGGCACCGCGCAACGGATGTACGTACGTCGTGGCTACCTGCCGGACGGCCGCGGGCTGCTGTACAACCTCAAGCAGGTCCCGCCCGGTGAGATGGTCCGCAACGACGACAACGCCTGCCTGATGTTCACCAAGTCGCTGCGTAACTGATCACGCGAAAACCGGTGGAACGAAGACGTGCGAAAGCCCAGTCTGGAGGACATGCACCTCACGTTCCTCCATGACCCGCGCGGTGAGTGTCTCACCCTGATCCGGCGAGCGGACGGTGCGGAGTTCACTCTCTCCTCCTACTCGCGCAAGCACCGCGTGCCCCACGACCTCGCGCACGCGGTCACTGAACGCGAACTGGCAATGCCCGACGGCATCTTCGGCTGCATCGCCGCGGGTGCGGTGTTCGACAGCATGGAACAGACAGCGGGCAAGAAGCGGTACGACGCCAAGATGCGAAGCACCCGCGTCCTGAAGGGGCCGAACAGCATCGGAATAAGCGAGGCGATCTCGGGGGTCATTCACGAAGCAGTCGAGAAGGGTTGGGCGACGCCGTACGCCCGGGTGCGCGAAATGTGGGGCGTCACCCAGCCGGGTCCCTGTCCCTACCTCGACCCGGATCTCGACCGCACCACCGAAATCCTGCGCGGACTGAGCCACCGGTGGCAGACAAACTCCGATCCACTCGTCTTCCCCTGGCCAAAGAAACTCCAAGCCGGCGACTCCAGGCGATAGAACCGTGTGGCTGTACGCGCTGCGCCGGGCAGGAAGGGCAGCAGCTCACCCTTGCCCTGACGTGCCTTGGAGACGGAGTTCAGCACCTGCTGTCCCTACGCGGCTGGGACGCGCACGGACAGCAGGTGCTGCGTCACCGTGGTCTCATTCGATCAGGTCAGGGTCGAACATGAACTTGCGGACGTCCTGTGCGCACCGGCAGGCCACCGCGATCTTTGCGGCCCACTCCAGGGCGTCCTCCCGGGTGGGTACGTCGACGACGGTCACGCCGCCGATGAGCTCCTTGCTCTCCGGGTATGGGCCGTCGGTGACCAGACCGTCGGTCGCCACCACGGCGTGCTCCACGTCGCCGTCCTCGTAGGAGAGCCCGCCTGCGAAGAGGAACACGCCGGCGTCCTTGACCTCCTGGATGACCGCATGGGTGGCCTTGCCCACCTCGGGGATGTCTTCCTCGGGGATGTGGTCCATCGCGCCCTTCTCGAACGAGATCAGGTATCGCGGCATCTCATCACTCCTTGTCCCGGCGGCCTTCCTCCGGCCGCCTGTCACCCCTGCTACGAATGCCCCACTCCGGATCCGACAGGCTATCGGCAGAGATGCTCACGGAACCTTGGCCGGCAGCCGTCGCCGTGCCACCCACAGCGTCCCAGGCATGCACCATCGATGAGGCAGCAGCACGTTGATCCAGTCGGACTTGGAGGCCACTTGATTGCACCTGGTCCGCCGGTGGTGCACCTTGTAGGCATGAGTTGCCCTCGCGAAGGGGGTGGGGCACGTGGGCGACGAGATGCGACTCCACGTGTCCGAGGACGGCGCGGGTGTGGGGCGGCTACGCGCGCTGATCGGCCAGCTGGAGCTGCCAGCGGCGATCACGACAGACCGGCCGCGCCTGCTTGACCTGGTTGTCAGCCGGCCCGCCGAGGGGGACGGTAGCTAGTGGCCGGCCAGCGAAGGGCATTGATCGTCGCCAATGACGAATACGAGAACGAAGGGCTCAAGAACCTGCTCGGGCCCGGCGCGGACGCGGAGGCGCTGGCTACGGTTCTCGGCGATCCCCAGATCGGCGGCTTCGACGTGCGCGTGGTGCGCAATGAGCCGTCGTACGTCATCCAAAGCCAGATCGAGGACCTGTTCTCCGAGAGCCGGGCTGAGGACGTGCTCCTGGTGCACTTCTCCTGCCACGGGCTGAAGAACGAGTCCGGGGAACTGTTCTTCGCCGCCCGCAACACCCGCCCGAATCGGCTCGGCTCCACGGCGATTCCCGCGGACTTCGTCCAGCGGTGCATGCGAGCGAGCCGGTCGCGCAGCATCGTGCTGCTGCTGGATTGCTGCTACGGCGGCGCCTTCAGCCGGGGCGTGACGGTGCGGGCTGCCGGGGACATCAACGTGTTGGACAGTTTCCCCGGCGGCGGGTTGGGTGGCGGGCGTGGGCGGGCGGTGATCACGGCCTCCAGCGCGGTGGAGTACGCCTTCGAAGGCGACCAACTGGCCGATGACCACGAGCGGCAGCCGTCGGTCTTCACGTCCGCGCTGGTGGACGGCCTGGCGACCGGTGACGCGGACCGTGACCAGGACGGCTGGGTCTCGCTCAACGAGCTCTACGACTTCGTCTTCGACCGGGTCCGAGAACTGAACCCGCACCAGACTCCCAGCCGTGACGTGGAGATGCAGGGCGAGCTGTATCTGGCTCGGCGCAGCCGCCCGGTCACCACTCCAACGCCGCTACCGCCCGACCTGCAAAGCGTGATCGACCACCCGCTCGCCAACGTCCGGGCGGGCGCGGTGCAGGAGCTCGCGCGGCTGGAGCGGGGAAGCCACGCAGGGCAAGCGCTGGCCGCACGACTGGCTCTCGAATCCCTCGCCGACGACGACAGCCGAATGGTGGCAGCCGCGGCAGCGGCGGCTCTGGTGACCGTCGACCGGGATCAGGGAGAGGACCCGCCAACGCCGGCTGAGGCGGAATCGACGCCGACCGTCTCGAGACGCGCGCCGCCTGCCGACAAGGCCCCGATCACTTCGTCCACAGAGGCACTCTCCGAGGCACCGGCATCGCCGCACGCCGGGAAGGACGAGGCCTCGGCGGTAGGCAGCCCGACCGGCGGCGGCCGATCGCGACGCCCAATCGGCCAATGGGGCATCCATGCGCTCAAGCGGCACCGTCGTTGGATCTACATTGTCGGCGCCGCGGTGGTGCTCGCGACCGCCGGTGTGGCTGCCGCCCTCCTGCTCAATGATCGCGACACACCGACAGGACAGGTGCTTCTGACGAAGGAAGAGTTCACGGCGACTTCCCCGTGGCGGCTCGTCATCCGCGACAACATCTCGGGGAATGACGACGGCTGTGACGTCACCGTGACGAACGTTCAGAGCGGCGGGCAGGTCGCGGCACCGACGGATATCTTCGAGTCGAGGTCGTTTCAGCTGCGTGAGACGGGCACCTTCCGGTGGACAGCGAACGACCCGGGGTGTCTGGTGTTTCTGAATCCCGGCGCTGGAGAGACGGTGCTGCCATTCCTCCACGACCACGGTGGCGACTCTGATGCCTTCGACGCTCGGGGTCCCGTCGCCGTGGACGTGGTGAACTTCAACGGCAATCCTGACTGCAAGTTCGTACTGCACGACGCTGCAGACGGACGGCAGTTGAACGTCGGCTCGGTGCGTCAGGGCGGCGGCCCGCTGCTCCTGGACCCCGGCGGACAATCCCACGTTTACCTATCCAACCTCTACTGCGACGCACGCGTATCTGCCGGATAACCGTGGCCGGCAGGCCTCGTCGTACGCGGGCGAGGGCTAGGGGCCGTAGGCGGTGAGGAACCGGTCCCGGAAGGTATCCATCGGCAAGACCGGTCCGCCGTCGCCCGGCCGCAGCCCGTCCTGCCAGCCCCAGTCCGCCACCCGATCCGTCACGGCCGGGTCGGCCGCGATGATACTCACCGGCACGTCGTGGCTCGCCCCCTCGCCGGAGACGATGCTGGCCGGCTGGTGGTCGCCGAGGACGACGAGCACCAGGTTGGGGTCGTGGGCCTGCTGTACGAACGAGGTCACGGCGTCGAGCGAGTAGGCGATGGACTGTGCGTAGGCGGCCTTCACCCGGTCCGGATCCGGCCACACGTCGTCCGGCGAGTCGCCTTCGGCCGGCATCGGGTCGAAGACCGAGCCGTCGCCGACCTGGCTCCAGTCGACGAGCCGGGGGAGCGGTGTCCAGGGCGTGTGGCTGGAGACCAGGTCGACCTCGGCCATGACGGGAGCGCGGTTCCGCTTCCCCAGCTCCAGGCGCTGGAGCGCGGCCAGGGTGTACTGGTCAGGCATCGAGGCGTAGCTGAACGACGGCCCGGCGTACCCCACGTTCCGGCGGTCGTAGACCTGGTCGTAGTGGTAGTACGCCTTCGCCACCGACCAGTCCTCGTCGTTGGACGGTACGTCGGCGACGGTCCGCCAGCCCGCGCGACCGAACGCGTCGGTGAGGGTGAGCCGGTCGCGGGTGACGAGGTGGTCGTACCGCCGCTGGCTGTTCACCCACAGCCCGGACTGCAGGGTGGAGTGTGCCAGCCAGCTGATGCCGCCGAAGGTCGGCGAGGTGAGGAAGCCGGTGCGCGAGGAGAAGCCGGCCTGCTGCAGCCGCTTGTCCCCCGCATCGAGCGCCGACTGGACCACAGGGTAGTCGAGCGCGGTGCGTCCGTAGCTCTCGACGAAGACCAGTAGCACATCCTTGCCCCGCAGGCGGGTCAGCAAGTCGTTGCTCGGGGTGTTGCGGAAGGGATCCTGCTCGAGCGCCCGTTCGAAGTCCCGCTGGTCGTTGAGGTCGTCATGGACCTGCGTTGCGAGCCGAGCCGCGGCGGCCGAGGCGATGTGTCCGGCCGGGTCCGGCTGGGCGCCGATCAGTGCGGGGACCAGCGCGATCACGGCCAGGACGGCGACGATCCGGATCGACGGCCGTCGGTGTCTCGCCACGAGCCGGGTCAGTCGCAACGCCGACAGCGCCAGCAGGCCGAGCAGGGCCACGCAGAGCAGCACGGCTCCGATGAGGACCGCGATGGCGCCGACGCGGCCGATCGAGTCGCCGAGCAGGCCCAGCGCGGAGCCGGCGTACCCCGTGTCGTAGACGGGGTGGAAGGGGCGGTCGAAGGCGAAGTAGAAGCCTCTGTCGAGCAGTCGCACGATCGCGAGCACCCCGACGAGGAGACCGCCGCCCACTGCGAGGATCCGCGCGAGTCTCGGCGGCAGCATCAGTACGAGGACGACGAACACCAGGCCCTCGACCGGGATCCGGAGGAAGGCGGCCGGCGATAGGTTGCCGGTGTGGTCCGGCACGAGGAGAGCAGCCCAGATCAGGAGCACTGCCAGCACCGACGTCACGGTGGCACGAGAGCCGGGCGGGCTTCCGGCCAGGCGCCACAGCCCCCAGATGTGACGGCCGAACGACTCGGCCAGCAGTCCCAGCGCGATCAGCAGCACCACGGTGGTCACGGCGTCGGGCAGGATGCCGGCTGCCGCGAGGGTCAGCGCGATGCCCACGATCGCGGCAACCACCTTGGCCCAGTAGCGGGGCGGGAGCGAACCGCGCAGCCACGGCAGCGCCCAACCGGCGGCCACGAACACGTAGCGGGCCGCACCGATCGCGAGCACCCACCAGCCCGTCATAGGTGCGACGTACACGCTCAGGACCAGAATGAGGAACGCGTCGACCTCCATGTCGAAGCGCGCCCCGAACGTCGAAGCGGTGCCGGTACGCCGAGCGATCTGACCGTCCACCCCGTCGAGGATCAGCGCCACCGTCGAGAGCGCCACGAGGGGCGCCACCGGTGCATGGCCACCGAACGAGTCCGCCGTGAGCGCCGCGACCCCACAGGCGAGGACCGCGCGAGCCAGTGTCACTCTGTCCGCCGGCCGCAGCCCGTCACGACGGTAACGCGCCAGCGCGCGGGCGAGCAGGGCGGCAAGGCCGGCTCCGCAGGCGACGCCGGTCGCCCAGCCGGCGGCATCGAGGCCGGTGGTCGCCGCGAGGACACCGAGGAGCACGAGCAGGCAAGCGAAGCCGGTGAGCGGGCCGGTCAGGATACGGCTGCGCACTCGACCCTGAACCAGATGCACAGTGCCTCCGTATCTAGGGCTACAGGAGTTCATACGTGAACAGCGACGCTTCGGTTCATCCGGGCGGAAGAAGGAGGCTACGGGTGCCGACCGAAGCACGCGCGTTCTGGATCCGCGAACCCGGCCGGGGCGAGATCCGCCCGGTCCGGCTGCCGGAGCCAGGTCCGGGCGAAGTGCTGGTGCGCACGCTGCGGTCCGGGGTGAGCCGGGGCACCGAGACGCTGGTGTTCCGCGGCGGTGTACCGGAGACCCAGTACGACGTGATGCGGGCACCGTTCCAGGAGGGCGACTTCCCCGGCCCGGTGAAGTACGGCTACTTGAACGTCGGCATCGTCGAGCGGGGTCCGGACGAGCTGCGCGGGCGCACCGTCTTCTGTCTTTTCCCCCACCAGACGGCCTACGTCGTGCCCATCGAGGCCGTGACAGTGGTCCCGGACGAGGTCCCACCGGAGCGGGCCGTTCTCGCCGGGACGGTGGAGACCGCGGTCAACGCACTGTGGGACGCCGCGCCACTGGTCGGCGACAGAATCACCGTCGTCGGCGCCGGCATGGTGGGGTGCTGCGTCGCCCGGCTGGTCGGTGGCATGCCAGGAGCGAAGGTGACCCTCGTGGACGTCGACGAGACGCGCGCGGACACCGCGACCGCCCTCGGCGTCGACTTCGCGCGGCCCGAGGACGCGGCCGGGGGGCAAGACCTGGTGATGCACGCCAGCGCGACGTCCACCGGGTTGCAGCTCTCCCTGGACCTGCTCGCCGCGGAAGGCACGGTCGTCGATCTCAGCTGGTACGGCGACCGGCAGGTCCAGCTGTCCCTCGGTGGCGCATTCCACTCCGGCCGCCTGGGCATCCGGGCCAGCCAGGTCGGCGTCGTCGCGGCGGCCCGGCGTGGACGGCGTACCACCGCCGAGCGGCGCGCGCTCGCGCTGGACCTGCTCCGGGACCCGGCCTTCGACGCGCTGCTGACCGGCGCATCCCGCTTCGACGAGCTGCCCGAGGTGATGGCCCGACTGGCCGCCGGACAGCTGCCCGCGCTCTGCCACACGCTGACCTACGACGAAGGGTAGGACCTATGTTCAGTGTCACCGTTCGCGACCAGATGATGATCGCGCACAGCCTCCGCGGCGAGGTGTTCGGTCCGGCGCAGCGCCTGCACGGAGCGACGTACGTCGTGGACGCGACCTTCGCCCGGGAGGAGCTCGACTCCGACGACATCGTGGTGGACATCGGCCGGGCCGCCGAGGAGTTGCACGGCGCTCTTGCGGACCTCAACTACCGCAACCTCGACGAGGTGCCCGAGCTGGCCGGCCGCAACACCACCACGGAGGTCCTCGCCAAGCTGATCGCGGACCGGCTCGCCGACCGTGTCGCGGCCGGCGGGCTCGGGGAGTCCGCGAGGGGGCTGGCCCGGATCGGGGTGACGCTGGGCGAGTCGCCCATCGCGTCGGCGGCCTACGAGCGGTCGTTGTGACAGCGGTGCACGTCGTGGTCCCGGACGGGATCGACGACCCGAGTCGGCCGAGCGGTGGCAACGTGTACGACCGCCGGGTCTGTCGCGGGCTCGCGGCGCTCGGCTGGTCGGTCCACGAGCACGCCGTGGCGGGCCAGTGGCCCCGGCCCGACGCGGCGGCCCGCTCGGCCGTGGCTGCGGCGCTGGCCCGGGTGCCGGACGGCGGGCAGGTGTTGGTCGACGGCCTGCTGGCGTCCGTGGTCCCGGAGGTGCTGGAGCCGGAGGCCGACCGACTGCGGCTCGTCGTACTCCTGCACATGCCGCGGGACGAGCCGCGCGAGGTCGCCGCGCTCTCGGCGGCGTCCGCGATCGTGGCCACGAGCGACTGGACCCGACGGTGGCTGCTCGACCACTACGCGCTGCCCGAGGATCGGGTGTACGTCGTACCGCCGGGCGTCGACGTGGCCGACGTTGCACCGCCTTCGCCGTCCGGCGGGCGGCTGCTCTGCGTCGGAGCCATCACCCCGGTCAAGGGCTACGACGTCCTGCTCGATGCGTTGGCCACGATCGACGACCCGGCCTGGCGATGCGCATGCGTCGGCTCACTGGACCGCGACGTGGAGTTCGTCGACGTGCTGCGCACGGCAGGCCGAGGACAGGGGGCTCGGCGACCGGGTGTGCTTCGCTGGCCCGCTCACGGGCGCGGAACTCGAGCGCGCCTACGCGGAGGCGGACGTGCTGGTGCTGGCCTCGCACGCCGAGACCTACGGCATGGTCGTCACCGAGGCGCTCGCCCGCGGGCTGCCGGTCGTGGCCACGGACGTCGGTGGGGTGCCGGAGGCTCTCGGCCACGCCGCCGACGGCAGCCGGCCCGGCCTGCTGGTCGCGCCGGGCGACCCACAGGCTCTCGCGCAGGCGTTGTCCCGGTGGCTGGGTGACCCCTGCGAGCGCACGCGGCTCCGCGCCGCGGCCAGGTCCCGGCGACTGACGCTGTCGGACTGGTCGCAGACCTCACGCGAACTGTCGGCCGTGCTGACGGAAGTCGCCGGGTGACCGGATGAACCAGCGGCAGATGATGGCCGTATCACTGTCAAGAGGCCCCAACTACGAGATCGGAACCGCCATCAGCCGAAGCATCTGGAGGTGGGCCCGCCTGGCGGGCGGCGCCGCGATCCTCGCTGTTCTCGTTTGGCGGGTGGGCGCCGGCCCGTTGGTGAACGGACTCCGACTGACGACCGGATGGGCGCTCGCCGCCGCCCTGGCGATCACGTCGCTGACCACGTTGTGCTGTGCGTGGCGCTGGAGGCTGGTCGCGGGCGGGCTCGGCGTCGGGATGCCGCTGAGGACCGCGGTGGCTGCGTACTACCGGTCCCAGTTCCTCAACGCCACGCTGCCCGGCGGAGTGGTGGGCGACGTCCACCGGGCCGTGCGCCACGGGCGCGACCTCGGCCACCTGGGCCTGAGCCTGCGGGCCGTCGCGTGGGAGCGGGCGTCGGGGCAGGTGGTACAGCTGGTGCTGACCCTGGGCGTGCTGCTCCTGCTGCCCTTGCGCTCAGGCTCGCTTCTTCTCCTGGTCGCCTGTCTGGTCGCGGTCGTCGCCGGTGTCGCGCTGGTCGCCGTAGCTCTGCGCCTGAACCCACGTCGCCTCCCGGCCCGGATCGCACGCGCCGTCACGACCGACCTCCGCGACGCGGTCCTCGCGCAGCGGGCCTGGCCGGGCATCCTGCTCGCCTCCGTCGTCGCCGTGCTCGGCCACGCCGCCGTGTTCCTGGTCGCGGTGCGGGCGACCGGGATCCACGTGTCGCTGGGTCGGCTGCTGCCGCTGGCACTGGTCGTGCTGATGGCCTCGGCGGTGCCGGCAAACATCGCCGGCTGGGGCCCGCGCGAAGGTGCCGCCGCCTGGGCGTTCGGCTCGGTCGGGCTGAGCGCGGCGCAGGGCGTCACCGTCGCGGTGGTGTACGGCGTACTCGCGCTGGTGGCCACTCTGCCCGGAGCCGTCGTCGTGCTGGCTGGGCGACGGCGCCCCCGGGACAGTGCGCGCAGCCCGGCCGAGGCGCAGCCGGTGCGAGTCGGGAGCGTTGTCGATGCCTGATCGTCCCTACACCCTGCTCAGCTGCGGCATGTCGATCGACGGCTACCTCGACACCGCCACCGACGAACGACTGCTGCTGTCCAACGATGCCGACCTCGACCGGGTCGACGCCGTGCGCGCGGACAGCGACGCGATCCTCGTCGGTGCCGCCACGGTCCGCAATGACAACCCCCGGCTGTTGGTGCGGGCCTCGGCCCGGCGCGCCGGGCGCGCCGCCCGGGGCCTGCCGCCGACACCGATCAAGGTGACCGTCACCAGCCGGGCCCGGCTGGACCCGCGCGCCAACTTCTTCGTCACCGGCGACACCGAGAAGCTCGTCTACTGCCCCAGCGACGCCGTCGCCGAGGCTCGTTTCCGGCTCGGGGCGGTGGCCACGATCGTCGACGGCGGTCGGCGCGGTCGACATGTGCCGGATGAGCGAGGACCTGCACGTGCGCGGCGTACGTCGGCTGATGGTCGAGGGGGGCGGGAGTGTGCACACCCAGTTCCTCACCGCCGGCCTCGCGGACGAGCTGCACCTGGTCGTGGCGCCGTTCTTCGTGGGCGACTCCCGGGCGCCGCGGTTCGTCGGCGACGGACGCTTCCCGTGGAACCCCGACCGCCACGCCCGGTTGGCGGAGGTGCGCAGGATCGGCGACGTCGTCCTCCTGCGCTACGCGCTCTCGGAGCGTTTCTGCCAGGACTGAAGGATGAAGCAGCGATGCACCTGCCCACGGCGACGATCCGTACCCAGATCATGCTGCCGCTGCGGTTCGCCGACGGGTTCGGCACGACCGCACGCGTCTACTCCTTCGACGGACTCGCCGACGGGCGCGAGCATCTGGCGCTCGGCCTCGGCGACCGGGCGGCGGCGGTCTGCGTGGACACGGGGGCGCCGCCGCTGGTCCGGGTCCACAGCGAGTGCTTCACCGGCGACGTACTCGGGAGCGAGCGGTGCGACTGCGGGCCGCAGCTGCTCGAGGCTGTCCGGCGCATCGAGGAGGTCGGCGGGTTCCTGCTGTACCTGCGCCAGGAGGGCCGCGGCATCGGTCTGTACGCGAAGCTGGACGCGTACGCGCTGCAGGACGGCGGCCTCGACACGTACGACGCCAACCTCGCGCTGGGCTACGCCGAGGACGGGCGCGACTACACGGTCGCGGCCCAGATGCTTCGTGCCCTGGGCGTGGACCGGGTCGCCCTGCTGAGCAACAACCCGGACAAGGCTGCCCAGCTGGACCGGCTCGGAGTGACCGTTGCGGAGCGGGTGCCGACCAGGATGCACCTCAACGCGACCAACGCCCGCTACCTGGCCACGAAGGCCCGACGAGGCGCGCACACGCTTGACCTCCCGCTCGGCGAAGAGGCGCGGGCCAGGGACTGGTGAGCTGCCGGCGCCGCGGTGGTTCACCGGCAGCGCAGGACCTCAGCTGGGCCGCGCCAGCAGATCCAGGTGGTCCACAGTGACGGACAGCTGGCCGGCGGCTGCCTCGGCCAAGCGTCGCTTTGCGTACGAAGCGGCCTCGGCGCCCAGCTCCGGTCGCTGCTCGCATGCCGCCGCCAGCCAGCCGCTGAACCACTCAGCCGCTAGAGCGGCCTGACCGGGGCCGAGCCGCCACGGGCTTGGGCGGACCAGGACGTCGAGGCCCAGCCGGGTGAAGCCGTCCACCGCGGCGCCGACCGCGTCGGGGCCGAGGAGCCTTCCGGCGCTGGTTGTGCGTCGCTGGTGGGCGTTGAACGCGTCGGTGACGCGTTGGTCGAACGGATCGCTCGGTGTGAGTTCGACCCGACCGGTGACGCTGAGGGCGATCAACACTGGGCAGCCCGGGCCGGCACAGGTGGCGACGAATCGTCCGAGCTCCTCCGCGGTCATCATGTCCAGCAGCGCAGAGGCAGTGATGAGGGCTGCGCCCGCCAGCTCTTCGGGCATCAGCCGGGTGATGTCGCGCCGACGGGTCTCGATGGTCACCCGGGCGCCGTCGGAGGCCTCGCCCGGCGGGTGCGCGGCGGCGAGGGTGAGCAGCTCGGCGTCCCGGTCATACATGACCCAGTGTTGGGGTCCGGTCAGCTGCACGGCGAGCCAGCGGGCCATCGACCCGCTACCGCAACCGAGGTCGTGAATGGCCGCGCCACCGTCGGTCGGCAGGTACGCGCGGACCTCGTCGACGAGCTCGGGCGCCCGGGCTGCCGCGTCGGCCGGCTCCCGCAACCTCAGCCACTCGGCGCTGGCCCGGGCCTCGCCGGTCGTCATACCGCCTCCTCGCACGAGCCACTCACCCTGCCTCCGTCGAATCGGACGATAGCAATGCTCACCTACAGGACTGCGGACCGGACGAGGGGTGCCCGGGCCGCAGTCGTTCAGCTCACTGACTCAGCCTGGCAATGGAGCGGCGGTGGGGGCTTCGCCCGTCGACTCCGCTAAGAAATCTCCGGATGCGGCTCCTGGAAGCGCCGTACCTCCTGTGGCCAACCGCAGGCCACCGCGACCCTTCCCGCCCACAGCCGCGCGGCCTGCTCATCGGCCACATCCACGACGGCGAAGCCGCCGAGGTGCTCCTTCGACTCGACGTACGGACCGTCGGTGAACACCGGCGTACCGCTCGCCGCATCGACGCTGAACGCAGGGGAATCGTCCAGACCGCCGGTGAAGACGAAGACCCCGGCAGCCTTCATCTCTGCCACCAACGCCCTGACGGCCTTCGACTTCTCGTGCAACTCCTCGACCGTGTGGTCGGGCACCCACTCGTCGTTGAAGACGATGAGGTACTCGGTCATGTCTCCTCCTTGTCGACGTGGCCGCCGCGGCCACGTCCACCTTCGCCACGAACAGCAGCAGCCCAATCCGACACGACGCCCCCGGATTTCTGCCGCTCCTCCGTCGTACAGGACTCTAGGCGCCAGCCGGGAAGGGGATCCGGGTGTTGCTGTGGCAGCGCTATTCGCCGTCCAGCCAGGCGTTGGTGCGGGAGGCGTGGACTGCGCCGGTGAAGGCGACCGGGATCCTGCCGTACGACGTGATCGCGGTCGCCGTGCCTTTGGCCCTGCTGAAGGCGTACTGGTAGCCGGAGTCGGTGTTGTGGTCGATGCCCACGACGACGGACCCGTAGTTGTTGCCGCAGTGCTCGACCAGGAGCGACTCGAAGGAGGACCAGCCGGACTTGCGGATCAGCTTGACGACCGGCTTCGCCGTCGCGGTGGTCGGGATGTGGATCGTGTAGAGCGCCCCGGCGGTGGTCGTCATCAGGAGCGTGTCGTACGTCGGCTGCTGGCTGATCATCGCCATCGTCTTGAAGCTCTTGAATCCACCGAACGAGCCGTACGTCTTGTAGCCGGTACCGTTCGCCGCGTACCGGTAGAGGTTCCCGTTGGTGTTCAGGCCGTACAGGAACGAGTGCTTGGGACCCGGCGGGTCGGCGTAGTTCGACGTGACGATCGCCTTGAAGCTCGTCCACCCGCCGCCGAGCTTGGTCGCGGTCACCCGTGCCCGGCTACCCGGCGGGGTGATGGTCGAGTGCCGGTACAGGTTCCCGCCCTGCAGCAGCAGCCCATAGGAGTACTGCTCACCTTGACGCGTCGTCGACATGTACCAGGTGGACATCGCCCGGACCGGCACGAACTGCGCAACCTGATAGCGATCCCAGACTCGCGGCGGCTTTGCAGCGAGGACGTCAGCCTCCTGCACGGCGTTCGCACTGTCAGTCCAAACAATCGGATTGATGCACGGCACCGAATCGGCAACAGCAACCTGCGCCGGCCCTGGCAACCCGCTGGCCACCAACACTCCAACCCCACCCAGAACCAACCCGAGTCGCCGCACGCCCATCCGCCCCATCCCTCCACAATCCTCAACCCCGGACCGCAGACGATAGCGCCCCCTCCGGACCGAACCACCATCCTTTGCCACTTCCTGCAAACGAAAGCGGCCCCCACCAACCGGTGGGGGCCGCCTTCAAGAGCTCAGGCAGGGAACGGTACGCCGGTGTTGCTGTGGCAGCGGTAGCCGTTGGGGTTCTTGTGGAGGTACTGCTGGTGGTACCCCTCGGCGTAGTAAAAGGTGGTGGCTGGGGCGATCTCGGTGGTGATGTCGCCGTAGCCCAGGGGCTTGATGACCGGGGCGTACAGGTCCCGGGTGCGCTCAGCCTCGGCGCGCTGGGCGTCGTTGGTGTAGTAGACGGCCGAGCGGTACTGGGAGCCCAGGTCGTTGCCCTGGCGCATGCCCTGTGTCGGGTCGTGGGTTTCCCAGAAGACCTTCAGGAGGTCGGTGAAGGTGGTCTTGGTCGGGTCGTAGACGACCCGGACCGCTTCGGTGTGGCCGGTGCGGCCGGTGCAGACTTCCTCGTACGTCGGGTAGGGGGTATAACCGCCCGCATAGCCGACGGCCGTGGTGTACACGCCGGGCTGCTGCCAGAAGATCTCCTCGGTTCCCCAGAAGCACCCGGTGCCGAACCAGACCTCCTCGAACCCCTCGGGCGCGGCGGCGGTCTGCGGCGTACCGAGCACGATGTTCTCGCTCGGTACGGCGAAACCGGGGGTAGGCCGGCCGGGCAGAGCGGCCTCGGGCTCGACCAGGGCTGTGTTGCGCTTGAAGAACGACATCTCACGCCTCTCGCAGAATGACTTTCATAGTCTCTCAACGCTGTGCGTAAGGGGAACCTTCCCAGCACCCCTTACGGCGCGATGACGTCAGGCGATCATCGCCGCCGACCGCCTGGTGGGCGCGGCGCCGGTGGTCAGCGAGGCGTACGACGACGCAAGTCGGCGGACTCCATCACGCAGCGCATCCGGGGGCAGCGTGTAGGGCAACCGGATGAACGACTCCAGCCCGCCATCCGGCGAGAAGCGCGACCCCGCCACGAGCAGTACGCCGTTCCGTTGGGCGACGCCGACCAGACTCGAGCCCACGGGTTCCGGCAGCTCGCACCACAGCGACAGGCCGCCACCCGGCAGCCGGAACCGCCAGGACGGCAACTCCGCCGACACCGCCTCCGCCAGTGCATCCCGCTGGCGGGCGACGGTCAGCCGCCGCTCCGGCAGGAGTTCGGCGCGCTGTCGCAACAACCGGGCGACGACCAACTGCTCGAGCACCGGTGCCCCCAGGTCGAGCGATGCCCGCGCGTCGAGCACCTGGGCGACCAGAGTCTCCGGCACCCGCATCCACCCGATCCGCAGGCCGCCCCAGAACAGCTTGCTCGCCGAGCCGACCGTGATCACTCCTTCGGGGTGGTACGACGCGAACGGGGGCGGCATCTCCTGACCATCGAGCGACAGCCCGAACAGCGTCTCGTCGATGATCGCCGTCGTCCGGCTCCGCGCGAACGCGATCGCCAGCCGCTGTCGATCCTCCGCCGACATCAACCAACCGGTCGGGTTCTGGAAGTCCACCACCATCCAGGCGGCCCGCGGCGCAGTCTGCCTGATTGTTGCCTCGAGCAAAGGAAGGTCCCAGCCGCTCGGTCCCATCGGCGCCGCCACCAGCCGGCAACCGCTGTGCCGGATCGCGTCGACCGAGTTCGGATGGGTCGGGCTCTCGGTCAGGACGCGGTCGCCGATCTGGGTCATCGCGCGGATCGCGATCGACGTCGCGGCCAGCGCGCCGGCGGTGATGATGATCTGGTCCGGCGAGGTCGGCAGCCCGCGTTCGGTGTAGACGGCCGCGACCTCCTGGCGCAGTTCCGGCAGGCCCTGCGGGTGGTACCCGGGGGTGGCGAGGTGGGCCGGGAGATCGGGTGTCGCCGCGGCGACCGCCGCGCTGATCCCCGGGATCGCGGCCGGTGCCGCGGCGGTGAAGTCGTAGTGCCCGTCCGTGTCGAACGTGGGGGCGTGGTGCCGGCCGAGCTCAGGCTCGCGCCTGCTGCCGGGGAGGGCCGTGACGCTGCCCGAGCCGCGGCGGCTGATCAGGTACCCGCCGTCGCGCAACTCCCGGTACGCCGAGGCGACCGTCGTACGGCTGACTCCGAGGACCTCGGTCAGCTCGCGCTCGCTCGGCAGCCGCGAGCTGGGCATGATCCGGCCGTCCGCGATCAGCAACCGGAGCCGCTCGGCGAGGACCCGGTACGCCGGGCCGGTCCCGTCGGCCCAGGTGCCGAGCAGGCCGGACAGGGTGCTGGCTGGGAGGTATTGCCCTTTCATGCAGTCCACTATTGCCTAATTGGCTATCGATCGCCAGGCCACTTGGGCCGCAAGCTGGAGAGGTGACCGCCACTTCCGCCGCCCCGCCGCGCCAGCTCGCACCGCTGAACCCGATCCAGCAGCTGAAAGCAGGCCACCTGCCGCGCCGCCTGGTCCAGCTGTACGTCGGCCTGACCCTGTACGGCGCCTCGATGGGGCTGATGATCCAGGGCAACCTCGGCCTGGACCCGTGGGACGTGTTCCACTCCGGCATCACGAAGCACACGTCGCTGAGCTTCGGCACCGTGGTGATCGTGGTCAGCTTCGTCGTCCTGCTGGCATGGATCCCGCTGCGGCAGTGGCCCGGACTCGGCACGATCAGCAACGCGATCGTGATCGGCCTGGTGACGGACCTGACGCTGGCGACGGTCGACCGGCCGGACGCCCTCTGGCTGCGGATCGTCTTCATGCTCGCCGGGGTCGGGGTCAACGCGCTGGCCGGTGCGCTCTACATCGGCGCCCAGTTCGGCCCCGGTCCGCGCGACGGGCTGATGACCGGCCTGGTACGCCGTACCGGACTCAGCGTCCGCCTGGTCCGCACCACGCTCGAGCTCGCCGTCCTCGCGACCGGCTTCCTGCTCGGTGGGTCAGTCGGCGTGGGCACGGTCGTCTACGCCCTGTCGATCGGCCCCCTGGTCCACGTCCTGCTCCCGGTCTTCACCGTCCGACTCAAAGAGATCGACTAGTCGTACCTGGGCATCAGGTTGTCGGAGGGGCGGGGTGGGGAAACAAATGTGCTGCAGGTGACCCTGGCGAGGGGTTGTGACCACGCTGCGCGGATAGCCCGTGTCCGTTCGGCTCTTCTGACCGATGTGTGGGTTTGAGCCGGCCTGGTAGGCGCAGGTTCTGCTGGGGCACGCCGTTGGCGGGCAGTTCGACAGGAGGTGTCTGTCCAGGGGTGGTGGTCCGACGGCGTGCTCAGGCGTGAAACCGGCCGGCGGCGCGGGACCTGAGCCGACACGTCCTGTCCAGCTGCACCAGCACCACCCCGCCCTACGCCAGGGAACGCGGTGGCTGGCTCGACGCAACCGGACCACCGGGTCCCGGGACCAGCACACCCGGGCCGACGCCCGCGCACATCCAGTGCCGGAGCTTCTTCCCGCTGGCCTTGTCCGCGCGCCAGTGCTCTCGAGCCTGCCGCTACCAACCTCGCGGCCGAGTACGGGTTGTCGGTGGTGGGGTCTAGCGTTTGCGGGGTGAGTGGTCCCGGCACCTTCCAGTTCTCGGCGCCGCTGTGGCAGCACGAGGGTGAAGGCAGCTGGTACTTCGTCACGGTCCCGGAGGAGATCAGTGACGACATCGCCGACCTGACCGCGGGCACGCGCAAGGGATTCGGCTCGGTGCGTGTCACCGTCACGATCGGCAGCACCACCTGGCAGACCTCGGTCTTTCCCAGCAAGTCCGGCAGTTATTTCCTGCCGGTGAAGAAGCCGGTGCGGATCGCCGAGCACCTGACCGAGGGGACGCCGGTCGCTACCCGGCTTGAAGTGGCCGATCTGTAGCTCCGGCGGAGAGTTCACTCCGTGTTCAGCCGGGCAAGCGCTGCGCTCGTTAGCGTGGGCGGCATTTCCGGTTCGAGTGGAGGGGCAGCATGCGCAGGACTAGTGCTCTGGCGATCGCGTTGGTCGCGAGCCTTGGAGTTGGTACGGCGGTTGTCGCGCCAGGTACCGCGGTCGGTACGGCGACGACCGGGACCACGCACACCGTCGCCACAAAGGGGCGCGACTCCGTGCGCTTCGCGACGTACAACGCGAGCCTGAACCGCAACGCGGCCGGACAGCTCGTCGCCGACCTCAGCACCCGGACCAACGCGCAGGCGAACGCGGTTGCCGAGGTCATTCAGCGCGAGCGGCCTGACGTACTGCTGGTCAACGAGTTCGACTACGTGCCTGGGCATCAGGCAGCGAACCTGTTCCGGTCCAACTACCTCGAGGTCGGCCACAACGGTGCGGCGCCGGTCCACTACCCGTACGTGTACGTCGCGCCGTCGAACACCGGGATCCCGACCGGGTTCGACCTCAACAACGACGGCCAGATCGCCGGTGGTGACGATGCCTTCGGCTTCGGTGCGTTCGAGGGTCAGTACGGGATGGTCGTGTACTCGCGCTACCCGATCGACACCCGCCATGCGCGGACCTTCCAGCTCTTCAAGTGGAAGGACATGCCAGGCGCACTGCTGCCGGACGACGCGGCGACGCCGGCTCCGGCGGACTGGTACTCGCCGGCGGAGCTCGAACGTACTGCGGCTGTCGAGCAAGTCGCATTGGGATCTGCCGATCCTGATCGGGCACCGCACCGTCCACTTCCTCGTTTCGCACCCGACTCCGCCGATCGTTCGACGGGGTCGAGGACCGCAATGGGAAGCGGAACCACGACGAGATCCGGTTCTGGGCGGACTACGTGCAGTCCGGCCGACAGGCGTCGTACATCTATGACGACAAGGGCCGGCGCGGCGGTCTGCAGCCGGGCAGTGCGTTCGTCATCGCGGCCGACATGAACAGCGACCCGCTGGACGGGGACTCGGTGCCGGGTGCGATCCAGCAGCTGATCAAGAACCCGCGGATCACCGACCCGCGCCCGATCTCAGCCGGCGCCGCGGAAGCCTCCGCGCTGCAGGGTGGCGTGAACACGTCGCACAAGTCGGACCCGAAGTACGACACCGCGGACTTCGCGGACACTCCCTCTCCGGGCAACCTGCGCGCCGACTACGTGCTCCCGTCTCGGCAGCTGAAGGTCCAGGGGACCGGAGTGTTCTGGCCGGTGAGCTCGGATCCGCTGTCGAGGCTGACCGGGGTGTTCCCGTTCCCCACGAGTGACCATCGCTCGGTGTGGCTCGACGTTCGCATCCCCGGCCGGCACTGATCGCCTCCGGCTGCCCCCGCTGCGAGGGCAGCCGGATCGCGTGGTCAGGCGGCGTTGAGGTAGTCGACGAGTTCGCCGAGCTCGGAGGCCCAGCCTTCGGTGTTGCTCGAGAAGGCCTTGCGGTAGTCGTCGTCGGGGAGCTGGGCGAAGCCGGACTCGACGACGGTGAGACGGGTGCCGGTGGCAACGGGTTCAAGCGTGAACTCGACGTACGTACGGCGCGGGTCTTCGGCCGGCAGGCCGTAGATGTGCCAGGTGAAGCCGAAGATGCTCGGTTCGTCGACCCGCTCGATCCGCAGCTCGGCCTTGTCGCCGCTGTTCCAGGTCATCTGGCCGGTGCCGCCAGGGCGCAGGTCGATGGTCGCTTGGTGGCCGAACCAGGTACCGAGCCCTTCGGCGGTGGTGAGTGCGGCCCAGACCTTCGTCGGTGGGTGGGCGAGCTCGACCGTCCGCTCGATCCGATCAGGAAACCCCATGACAACCTCCAGAAAATAGCAACCGTTCAGTTGCTACCTAACCTATGGCAACCCAACGGTTGCGTCAAGATCTTCAGTCGCGGCGGGGAAACGGCGAACGCCGCCGGATGAACCGGCGGCGCTCGGTCGTTCGAGTTGATGCGGTGCTACTTGGTGAGGTCGGGGCCTTTCTGGCCCGTGGTCTGGCCGCTGGTCCGCTGGGCCTCGCCCTTGGTGCCCTGCTGCTGACCCTGCCCGGCGGTCCCCTGCGAGCCGTGCTGAGCTGGAATCTGGCTGGCCGGGGCCTGGCCGGCGGTGGCGAACTGGGCCAGGTTGCCGCTGTCGCGGCCGGCGCTGTGCGGGCCGGGAACCTGCTGCGGGTACTGGTAGTTCGACGTCTGCAGGTTGTTCACGGCCTGCACCAGGTCGTTGACCGCTGCGTCGCGGGCCGCCGGGTCCTGTGCGAGGGTCACGGCCTGGGCGCGAGCGCTCAGGGCCTGGATGTCCTGACCGCTCATGCTCGAGCCGAGGTTCGGGTCCTGCCGGAAGGCGCTGAATGCGGCCCGCGCCGCGTTGGCGCGGTTGGAGGCGTTGGACCGCCTGTCCTGGACCCAGCGGGACACCCTGCCCGCTGCCTCACGGCCGGCGTCCGCCACTGCGCGGCCGCCGGCAGCGACGGCCTGTCCAGTGGCCTGGGCACCTGTGGCAACGGCCCGTCCGGTCGCCTGGGCGCCGGCCACGGCCGCCTGTCCCGTTGCCTGCGCACCGGTCGCGATGGCGCGGCCGGTCGCCTGGGCGCCGGTCGCGATCGCCTGGCCTGCGGTCTGGGCGCCTTGAGCGATGGCCCGGCCGGCGGCGTCCACGCGCTCGTTCACGACCTGGGTGGCGAGGTCCGCCTGGACCTGGGCCCGCTGCCCGAAGTCGGCGACCCGGTCGACGGTGTTGTCCCACGTCTGGCCGGCTCTTGCGGCCGTGTCCCGGCCGAACTGCGCGGTCTGAGAGGCCAACGACTGGGCGCCTTCGCTCAGCCGCTGCGCGGTCTGGACAGAGACCTGCTGGACTCGCGCGGCCGCGTTGTAGATCGGCCCGAGTGCCTGGTGGGTGCTCATCGCGCGCTGCAGTGCCTGCTGCTGGCGCGTGTCGAGGTTCGCGAGCCAGTCGAGGGCTTGGTCGCGGTTGCCCTGCTGCCACATCCCAGGGCCTTGGTGCGGGGTGGTCATATTCGAGCTCCTAGTCGATGTAGACCGCGTAGTTGACACCCACGGACCTGGTCAGCGGGTCCCTGGTCGGTTTGTCGCTGAAGAGATGGATCTGCGCACCCGGACGAACCCAGACGGCGAGGTGCCGCCGGTCCGCACCCGCGCCCCGGGCCCACTCGTCGAGGAAGGCCGGACTGCTCTCGTCACCCACGTAGTCGGGATCGCCGAAGTGCTTGCGGGCGAGCTCGAGGTGGTCCGGCCAGTGCTCGTCCAGCCCTGCCTCGGCGGCCGGGATGTCGTCCGGCTCGATCTGGTACGCCGACCAGCCGCTGTTCCGGCAGTCGGCGAAGGCGAGCCCGTCGAACACGATGATCGTGCTGCCGCGCCGCGTGGTGAATCCCCATGACGCCACCAGGGGGTCGATCTCTTCACCGGCCGCGAGGGGCCACGGTTGCCAGTCGGTGACGGCGGTGACGCGCTGCACCAGAGCGCGCACCACTGCTGGGCCGGACGCGTCGCTGTCCGGGCCTGCCACCCTGGTCCAGTCCGCTACGTCGGCGAGGTCGGCCATCGCCAGGTCGTCCTCGTCGAGCGGCCTGTCCTGCGTCTTCATCCGGCTTGTTCCTTCCGTCCGTGTCAAGCCTTTCGACCGCAACCGTAGGGCGCGGCCAGGGTCACGTCACCGGACCGGCGGTTGCGGTCAGGTCACGGGGTTCGAGGGTCAGCGGTTCAAGGTGTCGCCCTGCCGCTCGGCGGCCTGGCCGGCCTTGTGCAGGCCCTTGCCGGCCGCGGCGGCGGTCTGACCGGCGGCCTCCTTGGTCGAGGGTTGGGGTGCGGCCATGCCGTTGAGTGCGGCGTGGTGGTTATTCATGTCTTCGACAGTCAGGCCTCGTTCGCCCTTCGCTGCCTCGCCCGGCGCGGTTTGTTGCTCGTTGGGCGGTTGCCCTTCGGCTTCCTGGTCGGCTCCCGCTGCTTGAGCTTCTGCGGGTGGCCGTCCGGCGGCCGTGTCGACCCAGTGCTGGGCGTTGTTGGGGTCAGGACCTTGCTGAGCCGGCTGCTCTGCTTCTGGCCGTTGAGTCTCGACGACTCGGTGCTTGCCGACATAGTCCGAGTTCTCAGCCACCTCCGGCTGCTGCCCAGCCTCAGCCTCCAGCTGCTGAACCTCAGGCTGCTGTGCCTCGGGCTTTTGTGCCGGGTTGCTCCTGCCCGGCTTCGGGCTGCAGTTGCTGGGCGGCTTGGGCCTGCTGCCCCACTTGGGCTTGGAGAGCCTGGAGCTGTGCGGTCTCGGCCTGGAGCTGTGCGATCCGGACCTGCAGGAGCTGCGCGGCCTGCGCCTGGAGCTGGTTGATCTCGGCCATCAGCTGCATCGTCCGGTCCTGCTGGGGCTGCAACTGCTGGGGTAGTTGCTGTACCTGGCCGGCCTGCTGCAACTGGCCCTGCCCCATTTGCTCGGGCGGCAGCAGTTGCTGTTGTTGACCCTGCTGTTGCGGCAGCGCACCCATCCGGCCCTCCGGCCGGAAGACCTGATCCATCTGACCTTGCGACAGCGCCTGCAGATCCGCCTTGGTGATCGTGGACCGGCCGATCGCTTCGCGGACCGACGGATCCATCCGTTTCACGTCGCGCGCGGCCTGCTGCGTAGGCGGCCTTGAGCGCCTTCGTGCCCTGCCGGGTGTTCCGCCAGCGCGAGACCCGGTTCGCCAGCCCGCGGATCGGGATTCCTGGTCGGTGCCGCGGACGTCCCGGCCTGCTGAACCCGCGCGGTGGCCTCGCTCGCGAGGGCTTGCGCGACCTGTCCGTACCGATCCGCGCGGAACGAGCCGGCGACGCCGGTGCCTCGGCCAGCATCTGCAGATCGGCCTTCGTCAGGTTGGCGCGGCCGATCCGCTCGCGCACGGCCGGGTCCATCCGCTTCACGTCGCGGGCGGCCTGCTGGTACGCGGCCTTCAGCGTTTTGGTGCCGCGCCGCGTGTTCCGCCAGCGGGAGATCCCGGCGCGGACTCGGCCGATCCGCGGACGGTTCCTGGGAGGGCTCGCTCATCGGGTCTCCTAGTCGATGTACACGGCGTAGTTGACCCCGACAGCCGTCGTCAGGGGGTCCTTGCTGGGCTTGTTGCTGTAGAGGTGGATCTGCGCGCCCGGCCGCAGCCAGACCGCCAGGTGCCGTCGGCCGGCGCCGGCGCCGGGCTCCCACTCGTCGGCGAACGTCGGGCTGCTGTCGTCACCGACGTAGTCCGGCTGCCCCCAGTGCCGCAGAGGCCAGTGCGAGGTGGTCCGGCCAGTGCGCGTCCAGCCCGGCCTCGGCGGCCGCGATGTCGTCCGGCCCGATCTCGTACGCCGACCAGCCGCTGTCCGGGCAGTCGGAGAAAGCCAGGCCGTCGAACACGATCATCGTCGTGCCGCGGGGAGTGGTGAATCCCCAGGAGACCATCTCGGCGCCGATCACCTCGCCCGCCTCCAGCGGCCACGGCTGCCAGGGGGTCTGCGACCATCACCCGATTGACCAGCGCGCGCACGACCTCCGGACCGGACTCGTCGTCGTCCGGACCGGCGATCACGGTCCAGTCGGGGACCTCGGCGAGGTCCGCCATCGCCAGGTCGTCCTGGTCGAGCGGCCTGTCCTGCGTCTTCATCCGGCGCCTTGTCCTTCCGTCTGCGGTCCGGTGGCAACCACTGAGCGCAACGGTAGGCTGCCGTACGGGTCAGTCGCCAGGCGGTTCGACGCGCCTGTGGACAACTCGGATCCATCGAATCGCCGCGGCTGTGGACGGTGTGCGTGCCGACAGCAGACCAGGCCGTACGCTGGTCCGGTGAACACGGAACACCACTACGGCTTCGAGACGCTCGCCATCCACGCCGGGAACGAGCCCGACCCCACCACCGGTGCGGTGGTGCCGCCGATCTATGCGACCAGCACCTACAAGCAGGACGGCGTCGGCGGGCTGCGCAACGGCTACGAGTACTCCCGGTCGGCGAACCCGACCCGCACCGCGCTGGAGGAGTGTCTGGCCGCGATCGAGTCGGGCAACCGCGGGTTCGCGTTCGCCAGCGGTCTCGCCGCCGAGGACACCCTGATCCGCTCGCTCTGCGTGCCGGGTGACCACGTGGTCTTCCCCGACGACGCGTACGGCGGCACGTTCCGGCTGTTCTCGAAGGTGCTCGGTGCCTGGGGTGTCGAGATGACGCCCGCCGCGGTCACCCACCCGGAGGCGATCCGGGCCGCGATCCGTCCGGGCAAGACCAAGGTGGTCTGGCTGGAGACGCCGACCAACCCGCTGCTGAACGTCGCGGACATCGCCATCGTCGCGCAGATCGCGCACGACGCCGGCGCCCTGCTGGTGGTCGACAACACCTTCGCCTCGCCGTACCTGCAGCAGCCGCTGGAGCTCGGCGCCGACGTGGTCGTGCACTCGACCACGAAGTACATGGGCGGTCACTCCGACGTCGTCGGCGGCGCGCTGATCGTCCGCGACGCCGAGCTGGCCGACAAGATCGCCTTCCACCAGAACGCGATCGGCGCCGTCGCCGGCCCGTTCGACTCCTGGCTCGTACTGCGCGGCATCAAGACCCTCGGCGTCCGGATGGACCGGCACAGCGACAACGCGGAGAAGGTCGTCGACTTCCTGCAGCGGCACAGCTCCGTCAGCTCGGTGCTCTACCCGGGCGATCGACGGCCACCCCGGCCACGAGACCGCCGCGAAGCAGATGAAGCGGTACGGCGGCATCGTGTCGTTCCGGGTCACCGGGGGAGAGCCGCACGCGCTCGACATCTGCAACAAGGCCGAGGTCTTCACCCTGGGCGAGTCGCTCGGCGGCGTCGAGTCGCTGATCGAGCACCCCGGCAAGATGACCCACGCCTCGGTCGCCGGCACCCCGCTGGAGGTCCCGGCCGACCTGATCCGCCTCAGCGTCGGCATCGAGACCGTCGACGACCTGCTGCAGGATCTCGACCGCGCGATGTCCTGATCCGTGGGGCTGGTGGTCGCGGTCGACTTCGGGTCGACCTTCACGAAGGCGATCGCGGTGGACGCCGGCTCGGGTGACCTGGTCGCCCGGGCCGAGCACCGCACCACGATCGACACCGACGTGATGGACGGCTGGCACGCCTGCCGGGCCGTCCTCGAAGCGGCCGATCGCGGGGTCCGGAACGCCGAGGTCCTGGCCTGCTCGAGTGCCGGCGGCGGTCTGCGGATAGGTGTCGTCGGCAACGAAGAGCTGGTCACCGCGGAGGCCGGACGACGGGTCGCGCTGTCCAGCGGCGGCCGGGTCGTTGCCGTCGTCAACGGTGGGCTCACGGCAACCACCTAGAAGGAGCTTCGCAAGCGAGCGCCCCGACGTCGTACTGCTGCTGGGCGGCACGGACGGGGGCAACTCGGCGGTGCTGCTCAGAAGCGGCAACCACCCTGGCCAAGTACAAGTGGCGCCGGCCGGTGGTTGTCGCGGGCAACGTCGAAGCCCAACCGGAGATTCGGGAGACCCTGGCGGCGGCCGGCGTACCGCATGTGCTCGCGGACAACGTCGTACCGGAGATCGGGGTGTTCGCGCCGGACAGCGCGCGGGCCGCGATCCGGGAGATGTTCCTCGCGCACGTGATCGGCGGCAAGAACCTGTCCCGCGATCCCGCCTTCGCCCGGATGGTCCGAGCCGCCACCCCGGACGTCGTACTGCGCGGTGTCGAGGTGCTGGCCGGGTTGCACGGTGACGTGGCCGTCGTGGACATCGGCGGGGCGACGACCGACGTGCACTCGGTGATCGAGCTCGACCCCGAGGACGCGAACCTCGGCCGCGAGGTGGTCGCGACGCACCCCGTGACGCGGACCGTCGAAGGCGACCTCGGCATGCGGTGGAGCGCCGTACCGGTGGTCGCCGCGGGCGTCGAGGCAGGTCTCATCACCGACGACGACACGATCCGTACGGCGGCCGAGCGCCGGCACCGTGATCCGTCGTACCTGCCGGACAGCGCGATCGAGGCGTCGTACGACGAGACACTGGCGACGGTGGCCGCGACGGTCGCGCTCCGACGGCACGCGGGGCGGCAGCGGGTCGTGTTCGGGCCGGGTGGCCGGGTGATCGAGCGGTCCGGGAAGGATCTGCGCGAGGTGGATCTGCTGGTCGGATCCGGGGGAGTACTGCGGCACAACGGGCCGGAGCGTGGCAGCGCGGATCCTGGGCGCGGTCGGCACGAACGCACAGGAGGAAGGCTGGCTCGTGCCGGAGCGGGCCGAGACCTGTGTGGACAAGGACTACGTACTCGCGGGCGTCGGTCTGCTGGCCGACGAGAACCCGAAAGCCGCCGAAGGTCTGGCTGCCCACATTCATGGAACCACCTGCACCGGGCACTAGTCTCAGCAGCACAGCAACGCTGCGGAGGTGTGATGAGCGAGACGGGGCGGGACGACTCCGACATGCCGGAGACCGGAAGCCAGGAGGGCGAGCAGGAGAGTCCGGTCGCGGACAACCAGGTGCTGGACGAGTCCAGCGCCGGCGTGCCGCCTGAGGAGGCCGGGCACGATGCCGGTGCCACGGCGGAGCCGCCTGGTCGCGTGGCCGATGACGCCGGGGTGACGCACGGTATGCACATCGCCAGTGCGTGGGCCTGGCGATTCCTGGTGGTCGTCGCCGCCGTCCTCGTGATCGGCTACGGCGATCCGGTACCTGTCCGAGGTGGTCGTCCCGGTCACGGTCGGCGTGCTGCTCACCGCACTCCTCATCCCGATCACGAACGGCCTCCAGCGACTGCGGCTCCCGCGCGGCGCCGCCGCCGGGATCACCGTGCTGGTCACGATCGTGGTGGTGGCCGGTCTGCTCACCTTGGTCGGTACGCAGATCGCCGGCCAGTTCGACAGCCTGTCGACGCAAGTCGGCGAGGGCGTGCAGAAGCTGCGTGAGCTGGGCCGGATCAACTTCGGGCTCACCGACCAGGACGTCACCAACGCCATCAAGTCGTTGCGCGAGCAGATCATGTCCGGCGGCGCGCTCGGTCAGCGCGCGGCGGCGGTCGGTACGACGGCGACGCACGTCATCGCCGGCCTGTTCATCTCGCTGTTCTGCCTGTTCTTCTTCCTCTACCAAGGTGACCAGATCTGGGCCTGGCTGGTCCGGCTGTTCCCGCGGCACGCCCGCGCGAAGGCCGACTCGTCCGGCCGCAAGGCCTGGGTCTCGTTGACCGCGTACGTCCGGGCGACCATCATCGTCGCCGCGGTGGACGCGGTCGGGATCTCTTTGGGTGCGGCGATTCTCGGGCTGCCGCTGGTGAGTGCGATCGGCATCCTGGTGTTCGTCGGCGCGTTCATCCCGGTGGTCGGTGCGTTCGTCAGTGGCATCGTCGCGGTACTGGTCGCGTTGGTTGCCAAGGGCCCGATCGTCGCGATCATCATGCTCGCCGTGGTGATCGGCGTACAGCAGGTCGAGGCGCATGTCCTGCAGCCGTTCCTGCTCGGTCACGCGGTCAGCGTGCACCCGCTCGCGATCATTCTGTCGATCGCCACCGGCGTGATCATCGCCGGCATCGTCGGCGCCCTGGTCGCCGTACCGACCGCCGCAGTCATCAACGCCATCGTCAACCATCTGGCCGGCAACGACGTCGACCCCGAACCACCTAGACCGTTGCCCAGACGCCCAGTACCTCGCCGCAAGCACCCCGCCCCCGAGGTCGCCGACGGCTAGCGCCACGTCAAGAGCTGCCGGGGTCGCAATGGCATTTGATGGGCTGACCGGTTCTTCTGCTGGATGTGTGGGTGGGCGTCGGCCCGGGGCGTTCTGGTCGCGGGAGCCGGTCGTCTGGTCGCGGCGGGGCGTCGGGGCGGTCTCTGATCGGATGCCGCGATGGCGGGTGTTGATGGGCGCGATCTGCGGGTCCGCGGACAAGGACTCCTGACCCTGGCGGACCATCAGGGTGTCCGAGGTCTCCACGTGCTGTCCCGCGTCATCGTCGGCGTGATCAGCCGACTGCGCATCACCGCCGGTGCCCATGCGCCGCGAGTTGCGGCTGGAGGCGGTGTCGCCCACCGGCGTACAGCGGTCCGGGGCGAGCCCGCCGGTTGCGGCGCCAGCCCCGGACCGGCGCGTGCCTCGTTCAGGCACCCGGGCGGGCAACCGCGACGGTCGAGGCCTCGGGGGATCACCCCATCAAATGGCGCGCTGGTACGCCAACCCATCAAGTGGCGCGCGAAACGACCGCGGGTCCACGCGAGCGGCCCGACTCAAGGTCGTACGGTCACCCAGGGAGCCCCGCAGTCGCCATTCGAGTCTGGAGCGGATCCATGGGGTCAGTCTGCCGGTTCAGCGGAAGGGGAGAGCCAAGCGCTCGTCGTCCAGCGCGTTCATGGCGTCGACGAGCTTGCGCTCCTCGTAGGTGAAATGGGTTTCGATCAGGGCGGCGACGGTGTCGAGTTCCATCTGCCGTTGAGCCGGGTCGAGGTCGGCCAGCTTCTCCAGGCGCCGGAGAGCGTTGGCGATGAGGACGTGATCCCGGCCGAGTTCCTCGAGCACCGGGCGGAGTTCTGGATGCTCGGCCGCGAGGACCGGGAAGGCGCCGTCGTCCTCGCCGGTGTGGTGGCGGGTCAGCGCCACGCAGAAGGAGAGGCAGTGGGCGATCAGGTCCCTGCCGTCCGGCTCGGCCTCTTCACGCAGTACGTCGAGCTGCTCGCGGAGGCGCTGGTGGTACTCGATCAGCTGATTCCCGAAGCCCTGCAGACGTGACGACATCAGCGGACAGCTTAACGTCCATCCGCGACAGGACCTGCGACGGCCGGTCACCTCGGGAGAGGCGGCCGGACGTCTGGCCTGGAAAGAGCAGTTACGCGTGTGGCCGCCTTTGCCGGGTGTGCTGCTGCCCACGCCGGCGTGGCACCTGACGTACCAGTTGGTGGGTTGGCGTAGCGGATTCCGGGGTGCCAACCCGCCATCTCGTAGGTCAGCCCATGAGGTGGGTCGCTCGGGACAGGTCCGCGCCGACAACACAGCGCCGGGGGCCGGAACCGGTGGGCTGGTGCCGGTGAGCTGGGACCTCGGGGTCAGCTCGGCGGTTTGTCTCAGGCAACAAAACAGCCGCCCCCGGGAAACTCCCGGGGGCGGCTGTGATGCCGAATCGCGGTCAGTGCATCGCGGCGGGCGCGGCGGCCTCGATCGGCTCGTCGCCTTCGGACTCCTCGCCTTCCGGCTTGGGACCTTCGGAACGACCGGCCAGGCGCTGCTCCGGGGTGATGATCGCCAGCACGAACGCGATCGCCAGGAACGGCAGGGAGACCAGGAAGACGTCGTCCATCGCGTCGACCAGACCGTGCAGGGCCCAGCCCTTCATCGGCTCGGCCAGCGCGTGCAGGGCCTGCGACGCTGTTCGCCGCCTTGGCCAGTCCGTCGACCACGGCCTGCGTGGCGTTCGGAACGATGTCGGTCAGGTGATCCTTCAGCCGGCTGGTCAGTACGGCGCCGTAGACCGCCGTACCGATCGCGCCACCCATCGACCGGAAGAAGGTCATCGTCGAGGTCGCGGTGCCCATGTGCTGCCGGGGCACGCTGTTCTGCGCGGCGGTGACGGTGATCTGCATCGACAGGCCCAGGCCGGCGCCCATCACGAACATGTAGATCGCCAGCTGCCAGTACGGCGTGGTCAGGCTCGAGCGTGGACAGCAGCACCATCGCGCCGCCGACCAGGACCGCGGAGATGATCGGGTAGATCTTGTAACGGCCGGTCTTGCTCATCAGCTGACCGCTCGGGATCGAGGCGGAGAAGATACCGACGATCATCGGCAGCAGCGCCAGGCCGGATCGGGTCGGCGACAGGTCCTTGACGGCCTGCAGGTACAGCGGCAGGAAGATCAGCGCACCGAACATCGCGAACCCGAGCAGGAACGCGTACCCGGCGTACCCGGAGAAGATCCGGCCCTTGAACAGGTCCATCGGGATGATCGGCTCGGCCACCCGCAGCTCGACCAAGACGAACGGCGACGGCCAGTACGACGGCCGCGACCAGCAGGGCGATGGTGGTGCCGTTGCCCCAGCCGTTGCTCGGGCCGCTCCAGGAGATGGCCAGCAGCAGCGTGGTGACGGCGCCGGTGACCGATCGCGGCGCCGAGGTAGTCGATCTTGTGCGGGCGCTTCACGTGCGGCAGCTTCAGCACGGCGGCGACGATGCCCAGGGCAACGAGGCCGATCGGCACGTTGATCCAGAAGATCCAGCGCCAGCCCGGACCGTCGGTGAGCAGACCGCCGAGCAGCGGTCCGGCGACCGAGGACAGTCCGAAGACGGCACCGAAGTACCCCATGTACTTACCGCGCTCACGCGGCGGGATCACGTCGCCGATGGTGGCGAACGCGAGTGACATCAGACCGCCGGCGCCCAGACCCTGGACGGCGCGGAAGCCGATCAGTTCCTCGATGTTCTGCGACAGCGCGGCCAGCACCGAGCCGACCAGGAAGGTGACGATCGCCGCGATGAACAGCGGGCGGCGGCCGTACAGGTCGGAGATCTTGCCCCACAACGGGGTGGAGGCGGTCGAGGTCAGCAGGTACGCCGTGACCACCCAGGACAACTTGTCCAGGCTGTTGAACTCGCTGACGATCTGCGGCAGCGCGGTGCCGACGATGCTCTGGTCGAGCGCGGCCAGGAACATCCCGGCCATCAGACCGCCGAGGATGACCAGGATCTGCTTGTGGGACAGGTAACTGGTCCGCGCATCAGGCGCGGCAACTGAAGCGCCGCCGGCGGTGGCGGGCTCTGTGGTGCTCATCTGGTGCTCTCCAGGTTCTTGTCGGTGTTCTCGCGGGTGACGGCTGCGTCGATTCGGGCCGCCGGCCGCGAAGTCTTCGTCAGTACGGCGCTGTGCCGGAACGGGGCGCAGTCGCGGGGCGACCGCGGCCCAGCCCTTGTCGGCCCAGGCGCGCGTCGGCGCGGACGTCGGTGAGGCTGGTGACGCCGTCGGCGAACCGGGTCATCAGCCGCTCGAAGGTCTCCACGTCGTCCTCGGACCAGCCCTCCATCGCCTGCGCTCGAGCAGTTCCATCCGGCGGCGGGCGCTGGCCTCCCACTGCTCGATGCCCTGCTCGGTCAGCTCGACCCGGAAGGCGCGGCCGTCGTCGGGGTCGGGGGAGCGGCGGACCAGGCCCAGCTGCTCCAGCGCCCGGACGTGCCGGCTCGCGGTCGAAGCGTCGAGCTCCATCCGGCTGGCCAGGTCGGACAGCCGCAGTGCGCCACTGCACCGCAGCACGAACAGCGCCATGTGGGCGCTGTGGTCGATCGTGTCGCCGGGCTGCTTGGCCTTCAGGCGGCGGCCGATCCGGGTGAACGCGTGCAGCACTCCCTCGATCGGGGTCTGCGGGATGTACGCGTCGTTTACTTGCATGGTGCAAGCATATACATGCTTGCGTGATACACGCAAATGAGTTTCCAGTGTAGCCGAGTGAGTTGCCACTCATTACCTTCCGTCGCTCTGTCAGCTCACTATCCGCAGTCAGAGGAGAATCAGCGGACGATCATCTGACGGCAGAGGGGTGCGATGTGGATGCAGGTGGCGGTGGTGACCGGTGGCGGGTCCGGGCTCGGGCGGGAGATGGCGCTCGCGCTGGCGGCGGCCGGGTTCGAGGTGATCGTGACCGGCCGGACAGAGGACACGCTGCGCGGGACCGTGGCGGACGGGGGCGGGCGGGTGCGAGCTGGCGGTGCTGGACGTCGCCGACGGGGACGCCGTCCGTGCGTTCTTCGGTGGGCTGGAGCGGATCGACGTACTGGTGAACAACGCGGGCACCGGGGCGCCGGCGGCCGCCGTACCGGACGTGGCCGAGGAGGACTGGCGGCGGGTGGTCGACACCAACCTGACCGGGTCGTTCCTCTGTGCGCAGGCCGCGTTCGGGCTGATGCTGCGGCAGGACCCGAAGGGTGGGCGGATCATCAACAACGGGTCGATCTCGGCGCACGTACCGCGGCCGCAGGGGATCGCCTACACCGCGAGCAAGCACGCGATCACCGGCCTGACCAAGGGCCTCGAGCTGGAGGGCCGCGCCGCACGGCATCACCGCGTGCCAGATCGACATCGGGAACGCCGCCACCCAGATGACCGAGCGGATGGCGCCAGGGCGTGCTGCAGCCGGACGGGTCGATCGCGGTCGAGCCGACGTTCGACCCGAGGATCGTCGCGGACTTCGTGGTCCGGATCGCCCAGCTGCCGACGTCGGTCGCCGTGCCGACGCTGACCGTGATGGCTGCGGGGATGCCGTACGCCGGCCGTGGCTGACCTCTAGCGTTCTTGAGGTTCTACCGTCACGGCATGGAGCCGCTCAAAACGACAAGAAAACTGTCGGAAGTTGCGTCTAGGGTCGGTCCGTGAGTGAGCAGCGGGAGTCCTTGGTGCATGTCCGCGGGCTGCGGAAGTCGTACGGCGACTTCGAGGCGGTGCGCGGGATCGACGTGGACGTGTGGCAGGGCGAGGCGTTCGGGTTCCTCGGGCCGAACGGCGCGGGCAAGTCGTCGACGATGCGGATGATCGGCGCGGTCTCACCGGCCAGCGGCGGGACGCTGCGGATCCTCGGCCTGGATCCGGCCACCGACGGCCCGGCGATCCGGGCCCGGCTCGGGGTGTGCCCGCAGGACGACACGCTCGACACCGAGCTGACCGTCCGGGAGAACCTGACGATCTACGGCCGGTACTTCGGACTCAGCCGGGCCGAGTGCCGGAGCCGGGCCGACGAGCTGCTCGAGTTCGTCGCGCTGACCGAGAAGGCGAACCTCAAGGTCGACGAGCTGTCCGGTGGGATGAAGCGGCGGCTGACGATCGCCCGGTCGCTGGTCAGCAAGCCGGACCTGTTGCTACTCGACGAGCCGACGACCGGACTCGACCCGCAGGCCCGGCATCTGCTGTGGGACAAGCTGTTCCGGCTCAAACAGGACGGCGTGACGCTGATCATCACCACCCACTACATGGACGAGGCCGAGCAGTTGTGCGACCGGCTCGTCGTGATGGACGGCGGCCTGATCGCGGCCGAGGGGTCACCGGCCGACCTGATCCGGGACTACTCGACCCGCGAGGTGACCGAGCTGCGGTTCGGGCCCGACGTGATGCTGTCCGACCACGACTCGCTGGCCGGCAAGGTGGAAGACCTGGCCCAGCGCATCGAAGTACTGCCGGACCGCCTGCTGCTCTACACCGACGACGGTGAGCGCGCGGTCGCCGCCGTACACGAGCGTGGTCTGGAGCCGGCCGCGGTGCTGGTACGGCGCTCCACGCTGGAGGACGTGTTCCTGCGGCTGACCGGGCGGACGTTGGTGGACTGATGGCGCTCGCACTGGAGAACGGGCGTCGCCAGTTCGACTACTGGGTCACCGTCTACAAGCGGACCTGGAAGGGCAGCCTGATCAGCAGCTTCCTGCTGCCGCTGCTCTACCTGGCGCGATGGGTGATCGGGCTCGGATCGTTCGTGGACTCCAACGGGACCGGCGCGCTGGGCGGGGTGAGCTACCTGCAGTTCATCGCGCCGGGTCTGCTCGCCGCGACCGCGTTGCAGATCGCCGTGGGCGAGTCGACGTACCCGGTGATGAGCGGGCTGAAGTGGCAGAAGTTCTACCACTCGATGATCGCGACGCCGCTGCGTCCGGCCGACGTCGTCTACGGGCAGCTCGCGTTCATCGCGTTCCGGGTGTTCAGCACCTGCGCGGTGTTCCTCGTGGTGATCACGCGTTCGGCGGGCTGAAATCCCCGCTCGGACTGCTCGGCCTGCCGGTCGCGCTGCTGGTCGGGATGGCGGTCGCCGGCCCGGTGGCGGCGTACGCGACCAAGCTGGACAACGACGCCGGCTTCGCGATGATCTTCCGGTTCGGCGTGGTGCCGGCCTTCCTGTTCTCCGGCGCGTTCTTTCCGGTCTCGCAGCTGCCCGACTGGATCGAGTGGCTGGCCTACCTCAGCCCGTTGTGGCACGGGGTCGAGCTGTGCCGTGACCTGAGCCTGGGCGCGGTCGACCCGTGGCTGGCGCTCGTCAACGTCGTCTATCTTGCTGGCCTGGTTCGTGGTCGGCACCTGGCTCGCCGTCCGCGGCTTCACCGGAGGTTGATCCGCTAATGGCGACTCTTGCTGCCCGGGTCATTCCGGTGCCGGTCCGGCTCGGTGGCGGTCGGCACCTTGTCGAGCGGAACTTCCTGGTCTACCGGCGGTCCTGGGTCGTGTTCGTGTCCGGCTTCGTCGAGCCGGTGTTCTACCTGCTCTCGATCGGCATCGGCGTCGCGCAGCTGGTCGGCGACTTCACCCTGTCCGACGGCACCAAGATCGCGTACGCCGCCTTCGTCGCGCCGGCGATGCTGGCCAGCTCGGCGATGAACGGTGCGATCTTCGACTCGACGTACAACATCTTCTTCCGGATGAAGTACGCCAAGCTCTACGACTCGATGCTGGCGACGCCGCTGAAGCCGTGGGACGTCGCGACCGGTGAGGTGACCTGGGCGCTGCTGCGCGGCGCGTGCTACTCGGCGATGTTCATCGTGGTGATGCTGGTGCTGGGCCTGATCGAGTCGTGGTGGGCGCTGCTCGCGCTGCCGGCCGCGGTGCTGATCGGGTTCGCGTTCGCGGGCGCCGGGATGGCGCTGACCACGTTCATGCGCAGCTGGCAGGACTTCGAGTTCGTCCAGCTGGCGATCATCCCGATGTTCCTGTTCTCGGCCACCTTCTACCCGGTCGAGACCTATCCGCCGGCGATCCGCTGGCTGGTCGAGATCACGCCGCTCTACCAGGGCGTCGTCCTCGAGCGCGCCTTCACCACCGGCACCGTCAGCTGGTCCCTGTTCATCAACGCCGCCTACCTGGCCGTCATGGGCACCCTCGGCATGTACGTCGCCTCCCGCCGACTGGGCACGCTGCTACTGAAGTAGATGTCACGTAGTGCAACGGTCTGGAACCGGAGGGTTTACGAACGCGTCGGACAGGCATGATCCGGCGGGTGAGGAATCCGATCGGGGTGTTGCGGCGTAGTCAGCAGATGCGGGCCGAGTTGAAGGCGCCGCGGGAGCGGTTGCCGGGTGGGCGGCGGCGGTGGATCCGGTCGTCGATGAACTGGCTGGTCGCCGAGTTCGGGCGTGAGGTCGTGCTCCGGCCGATCGTGCTGCCGGACGAGCTGATCCCGGCCGGGTACGACGGCAGCGTCGCTGCGGCCGAGGACGTGTGTGCCCGGGTGGCCGACCGGATGGACCTGCCCTCGGGGCAGTGCGCGCTCAGCTTCGGGCTCATCGGCGACGGCGTACGGCGACCGGCGTACAGGGGAGTGGTGAAGGAGCAGTCCGGTCGGTGGATCCGCGGTGCCGGTGGCAACGAGATCCAGCTCGCGCCGGCGCTGGTGGCCGACCCAGTCGCCCTGGTCGCGATCTATGCCCACGAGGCCGGACACGAGTTGCTGCTCGGCGGCGACCGGATCCCGTTCGCGCGCCGGACCGACCACGAGTCGCTGACCGACCTGCTGACGGTGTTCTACGGACTCGGGATCTTCACCGCCAACGCGGCGTACGACCGTCGTCCGCGGCCGAACGGCCGAGGCAAGCAGCCGCTCGCGCGCGGATACCTGCGGGAGGCGGCGCTGTCCGACGCGCTCGCGTACTACGCCCTCCTGCGCGGCGAGCGGCGCCCGGACTGGGACCGCCATCTCGACCCACCGGTCCGCCGGGGCATGCGGAACCAACTGGCGATCCTGCACAAATGACTACTGCTTGACCAGTTGCCGCAGCCACCAAACGGCTGCGCGGATCACGGACTCGCTACTCGGTCCGGACAGGTGGTCCGGCAGGTGCAATTGGGTCATCGTCTGATGAAGTGCGCCCAACTCCTCGGCCAGTTTCAGGGCCCGGCGCAGGTCCGCAGGGGATGCGTACTCCTCCCACTCGGCCAGATACGCGTCCTTCAACCGCGGATCCATCGAGATCGGTGAGCGCTCCTCGACGAACGTCACCAGGTCCAGGAACGGGTGCGACACGGCCCCGTCGGTCCAGTCGAACGCCAGTACCCGGCCGTTCCGTACGGCGACGTTCCGCGGATGCAGGTCGCCATGCAGCAGAGTCTGCGGTACGCCGATCGCCGTCAGCTCGGTGATTGCCTCACGCAACTGTTCGGCCCGTCGCGGCAGCAGCGCCCGCTCGGCGGGTTCGAGCCGATCGGTCGCCGGATTCGGCCCGAGCAGCCGGTCGAGCTCGGCATCCAGGACGGCGAGCCGGCGGTCGACACACGTGAACTCGAACAGTCGATCCGTCTGATCCGCATAGCTGCGCTGCAACCGGGCGTGCCCCTGCAGGGCGTCGATCCACACCGCGATGTCGGACTCATCACCCAGCGGACGTCCGAGGTCGGGCAACAACATCCAGGCCCGCTTCTCGTCGATGGCCAGCGGCGCCGGCATCGCACCGGGACTCTCGTCCGAGAGGTGCTTCAGGAGCAACGGTTCATGCGCGAAGAGAAACGGCAATGCGTCAGGGTGAGCAGGCCGGATCGTGCTGGAGTGACCGAGCGCCTTGAAGTACACGTCTCCGTCAGCGGTCGGGAAACGCAGTACGTTCGACAGTCCCCACGAGCGCACCTGGGACCACGGGCCCGTCGCCACAATGTGTTCATCGACCCAGGGCAGCGCCTCGTCGTACCAACCCGGCCTCGTCCAGGCCGGCGTGACGGGCGCGTCCGGCGGCAGGGCGAGGTGTTGCCGCGCGGCGGCGACCGCCGGATCGTCGAGGTCGTGCACCCACTGGGCGTCTGCCGGCACCGCGCCGGTCGAGACCATCAGGTAGGTCCTCGGCGCTTCGTCGAGGCAGGTGAGCACTGCGGCTTCGATATCCAGCTGCTCGTGCAGCGCCCGCACCACCGGCTCGACATCCGGGAACCAGAAGTTGTCGGTGAATTCCACCCGCGGAAGACCCGACGGCAGCATCAGGACCGCCTCGTCGGACGCGCGGACCACGACAGCTGTGATTTCCATGAGCTGCAGCGTATGTGGCCTGTGCAACGGCATTTCCTGCGTAGGGTGAGGGCGTGATCGATGCCAAGGACATCGCGCGGGCTGCGGATCTGTTGCATGACGTGGTGGCGCCGACGCCGCTGGAGTACTCGCGCTGGTTGAGCGAGCTTGTCGGCGGCGACGTGTTCCTCAAGTGCGAGAACCTGCAACGCACCGGGTCGTTCAAGCTGCGTGGTGCCTACGTGCGAATGGCCCGGCTGTCCAAGGCGGAGCGCAACCGCGGTGTGGTCGCGGCCAGTGCGGGCAACCATGCCCAGGGCGTCGCGCTCGCGGCGCAGTTGCTCGGTATCAAGGCGACCGTCTTCATGCCGCACGGCGCCCCGATCCCGAAGGAGAAGGCGACCCGCGCGTACGGCGCCGAGATCCGCTTCGTCGGTACGTCGATCGACGACTGCCTGAGGGCGGCACGGGAGTTCGAGGCCGAGACGGGCGCCGTACTGATCCACCCGTTCGACCATCCCGACATCGTGGCCGGTCAGGCGACCGCCGGGCTGGAGATCGTCGAGCAGTGCCCGCAGGTCCGGACGGTCGTCGTACCGACCGGCGGTGGTGGCCTGGTCGCCGGGATCGCGTCCGCGATGCAGCGCGACGGGATGCCGATCGAGGTCATCGGCGTCCAGGCCGCGGGCGCGGCGGCGTACCCCGCCTCGCTGGAAGCCGGTGTGCCGGTCCAGCTGGCCGAGATGGCGACGATGGCGGACGGGATCGCGGTCGGGTTGCCGGGCGAGGTGCCGTTCGAGACCATCCAGCGGTACGTCGCAGAGGTGCGGACGGTCGGCGAGGACTCGTTGTCCAAGGCGCTCCTGCTGGTGCTCGAACGCGCGAAGCTCCTGGTCGAACCGGCCGGCGCCGCCGCGGTGGCCGCCGTACTGGACGAGCCGAGGAGGTTCACGCCGCCGGTCGTGGTGGTGCTGTCCGGTGGCAACATCGACCCGATCCTGCTGATGCGGGTGATCCAGCACGGCATGGCCGCGGCCGGGCGCTACCTGTCCCTGCGGGTGCGGATCCCGGACACACCCGGCGGCCTGGCCAAACTGCTCACGCAACTCGCGGACCTGGAAGCGAACATCATCGAGGTGCTGCACGAGCGCATCTCGGAGACGCTCAGCCTGGACGAGGTCGAGGTCGCGCTCCAACTCGAGCTGCGCGGCGAAGAGCACCGCGGTCGAGTCTTGGACGCCCTGACCGGCAGCGGCTACACCTACACGCTCAACTGATCAGGGGACGGACGTAGGTCAACAGACTGACCAGCGTCTTGCCCGGCTCCTCCCAGGGCAAGAGATGCGCCGAGTGCTCGAACCAGACAGCCTGCTTGTACGGCGCCTGGACCGCCTCGATCCACTCGGCCGGTGGGACACTCGGCGTCGTGTAATCGTGCCGCCCGAGGAACATGACCACCGGGATCGGGAACTCGGTGACCCCGGTGAAGTCGACCTCGAGGAGCTCGTCCAGCACCCGCCCCAGGGTGAACTGGTTGCCTTCGCCAATGGTCTCGGCCTCGTCGAGGGTGTACTCCGGCGACAGCAGCGGCGCCTGAAAGAAGTAGGTCGAGTCGTGCCGGTACGCCGTCAGTCCGCCACGGTACTGCGCCCACTCGCGAGCGATGATGATCCGCTCCCGGGTCACGGGCTCGTCACCGGGATACGGCGCGATCGACTCGAGCTGCTCGAGTGCTTCGGTGTGGTTGTGTTCGCGCGCCTGCTCGACGGCGTACTCGAAGGAGAGGCGCTCGTTGGTCCGGGAGTTGATGAACTGGCCGATCCCGACGTACGCGTGGAAGAGGTCGGGCCGGATGAGCGCGGCGTGCGTCGCGATCACGGTTCCCCAGCTGTGGCCCATCAGGATCACCTTCTCGACGCCGTACCGCTCCCGGATCTGCGCCGTGAGCTCGATCGCGTCCTCGACGTACTGCGAGATCGTGAGCGTGTCCGCGATCGAGTCCGGATCGACTGTGTGGAAGGTCCGGCCGGCGCCACGCTGGTCGTAGGTGACGACCGTGAAGTACTCCTCGATCGGCCGCTGGAACTGCCAGGTGGCCGGTGACAGTGGGGAGGCCGGTCCGCCGTGGATGAAGAGGATGACGGGGTTGGACCGATCCTGACCGCGGGCATACACCCAGTGGTCGATGCCGCCGGCGCGCAGTTGGTAGGTCTCCTGGACGCCGTCGGGCGTCACGATCCGCTGAAGGTCCGCGATGACTTCGCGAGCTTCGTCCGCAGTGAGGGGTGGTTCCTCAGTCATTCACCGAGAGTAGACGGCTCACAGGTCTTCACCAGCGGTGCGTGCAGGCGCTCGGCAAGAACCTGGCGCTGGGTCGGCTTGGCCTCGGTCTGGCGCTGCAGACCCTCGTCGGTCAGCCGGACGTTCACCGCGCGGCGGTCCTCCGGGCACATGTGGCGCTCGACCAGACCGGCGACCTCCAGCCGACCGATCACGCGGGACAGGGCGCTCTGGCTGAGATGCACGGACTTGGCGATCGTCGCCACCTTCGCGGACTGCTCCGGCAGCTCGGCGAGCCGCTCCAGCACCTCGTACTCACTCATACCAAGCGAGTGACCGGCCTGCAGGGCCCGGTCGAGGGCGCAGGTCAGGTCGGCGTGGCGAGCCAGCAGCTCGCGCCATTCGCGGACATCGGCATTGGTCTCACCAGTACCAACGCTGACCTTCGTAGCGGTCATGGGGGCGACCTAGCATGCACGCGCATTCAATGCAACAGAATTTAATGCCTAGACATTAGATGCACATGCATGAAAGAGTCTCTCTCGTGACACAGACAACGCACACCACATCACCAGCCGGCACTGCACCGGCCCGCATGACCTGGGACGCGCGCCTCTGGGGCGCTCTTCTGGTGGTCTGCGGCGTGATCTTCCTCGACGGCCTGGACGTGTCCATGGTCGGCATGTCCCTGCCGTCCATCGGCGCCGACCTGGGCGTCTCGCTCTCGTCTCTGCAATGGGTCGTGACCGGCTACGTGCTCGGGTACGGCGGCCTGCTGCTGCTCGGCGGCCGGACCGCCGACCTGCTCGGCCGGCGCCGCGTCTTCCTGATCGCGCTGGCCGTGTTCGCCGTCGTCTCGATGCTGAGCTCGCTGGCCACCAACCCCGAACTGCTCATCGCCGCGCGGTTCGTCAAGGGCGTCGCCGCCGCGTTCACCGCGCCGGCCGCGCTCTCCATCATCACCACGACCTTCCACGAGGGCCCGGACCGTAACCGTGCCCTCAGTATCTTCACCACCTGCGCCGCCAGCGGCTTCTCGATGGGCCTGATCCTCGGCGGTGCGCTGACCGAGGTCGGCTGGCGCTGGACCTTCCTGATGCCCGGCCCGGTCGCTCTGATCGTGCTGCTGTTCGCGCTCAAGCTGATCCCGAACAGCCCGCGCGACAACGCCGCCGGTGGGTACGACATACCCGGTGCGATCACCGTCACCGGCGGCATGCTGTCCCTGGTCTACGCCGTCGTCGGTGCCGAGCACGCCGGCTGGGTGTCGGTCCAGACCATCGGGCTGTTCGCCCTCGCGATCGTCCTGCTGGGCGCGTTCGTCGCGATCGAAATGCGGTCCAAGCACCCGCTGGTCCGGCTCGGCATCCTGCGCAATGCCTCGCTGCGCCGGGCCAACCTGGCCATCCTGACCGTGTTCGGTGCGTACGTCGCCTTCCAGCTGATCGGCACGCTGTACCTGCAGAACCTGCTCGGCTGGTCGTCGTTCGAGACCGCGCTGGCGTTCCTGCCGGCCGGCCTGCTGGTCGCGACCCTGTCGCCGAACGCGGGCAAGCTGGCCGACCGGTTCGGTACCGAGACGATGATCGTCACCTCGATGGCGCTCTTCGTGGCCGGGTACGCCCTGTCGCTGCGGATCGGCCCGGAGTCGGCGTACTTCTCGACCGTGTTCCCGACCATCATGCTGATCGGCCTCGGGTTCGCGATCGGGTTCCCGGCGCTGAACATCCAGGCGGTGTCGGGCGTTCCGGACAACGAGCAGGGGCTGGCGTCCGGACTGTTCAACACCTCCAACCAGGTCGGTGGCGCGGTGGTCCTCGCGATCGTGACCGCCGTGATCAGCAGCCAGTCGGTCGGCGTGACCGCACCGGCCGGGATGCTGTCGGCGTACAAGCCGGGGCTGGGTGTGGTGACCGGGATCGCCGCGCTCGGTCTGGTAATCGCTCTGACCGGTCTGCGCGGCCTCAAGGCCCGGCGGGCGGCTGAGGAGGCCGAGGCCGCCGAGCTGACCGCCGTACAGAACGAACTGGCCGAGGAGGAGATGACCCCGGCGGTGTGACAACAACCAGCTCCGTTTGGAGCTGTGCGGTGATATAGAGACGCAGTTGCGGGTCACGGGCTACTCCCCGGGGCCCGCACTGCTGCTCTCCGAGTCCTTTCGGGGCGATCCCGGATTGGTTTCGACCCGAGTCGGTGCTGGACTGTGTGCATGAGCAACCAGAGCGACTACGACCAGCAGGTCAAGGACATCCTCGACCGGGTCGCCAAGGGCCACCTCTCCCCGGAGGAGGCCACCACCCTGATCGCCGCCATCACCGCCCCGGGTGCGACCCCGGCAGACGAGCCGGCGACACAGCCTCCGGTTGCCGAGAACAACGGCGCGGTCGCACCGGACGGGCCGCCGTCGGCATCGGTCTGGGCCGATGTGGTCGACGCACCGGATGTGGCGGACCAGCCCGCGGCCAAGCCGGCGGCCGAACCCGGCGTGAACGGCGTCCAGGACAGTGTTGTGGACGACGCACCGGTCTCCTCGGCTCCGCAGGACGTGGTGCCAGAAGAAGAGGCCTCGGAAGAAGAGGTCGAGGAGGAGCACAGCAACGTGCCGATCCCGGCCGGTGTGCAGCGGGTGACGATGCGCGCGATCGGGCGGCGGGTCCGGCTGATCGGTGAGCCGGCGATCAACGGCGTCGCGGTGGACGGGCCGCATGTGATCAAGCGCGACGGCGACACCCTCGCGATCAGCAGTGAGGGCGACATGGGTGTCTCGATCGACGGGTTCAGCATGCTGCGCAACCCGACCGACCTGAAGTCGCACGTGAACGGCCTGGCCAAGGAGCTGTCCATCCGGGTCAACCCGGCCCTCCAGGTCGAGGTCGAGGTGACCGGCGGCAGCGTCAACGCCGAGCGCCTGCCCGGCCTGACCCGGGTCCGCGTCACCGCCGGTACGGCGAAGGTCACGGACGTGGACGGCCCGATCGACCTGCTCGTCCAGGCCGGTTCGGCGACCCTGGACGCCCAGATCACCAAGGGCCGGTCCCGGGTCCGGGTCGAGTCCGGTACGGCCAACGTGTCCCTGCGCCGTGGCTCCGACGTCCGCGTCCACACCGAGGCCCAGCTCGGCCGCGTCACCTGGACCGGCGCGGTCACCGGCCAGTCCAAGGACGTGGAGATCGGCCGCGGCCGCGCCGCGCTCGACGTCGAGGTCCTGGTCGGCACCGCTCAGATCGCCTCCGACTGATCCGCCTGCTGGGTTGCCGGAACGGTGCGTAACGTCCGGAACGGTGAGAAGTAGAGGAACACCGTGCCGGCCAGTGCGGCCAGACCGGTGACCCAGAGGGTGGCGTGCAGTCCGACGGCGGTGCCGAGCGCGCCGCCGAGCAGACTGCCGAGCGGCGCGGCGCCCCAGCCGACGAAGCTCATCGTGGCGCTGACTCGACCCTGCAGCTCCGGCGGGCACACGCGCTGCCGGGTGCTCACCTGCAGGATGTAGCTGACGATGATGCAGAACCCGGCCAGCAGCATCGAGACGACGTACCAGCTCACCTGCCAGCCCGGTGCGGTCAGCGCTTGCAGCGTGAACGCGACGCCGATGCCCGTCGACGAGAGCAGGAGCGTGCGGGCATCGCCGTACCGGTTGCTGATCTTCTCCGTGACCGCTGACGCGACGATGGCTCCGAGCAGGCCGATCATGCTGAGTACGCCGATGGTGCCCGGCTGCAGGTGAATCTCGCGGACCAGATAGACGATCATGATCGCTCCGGCGGCTGCCTGGAACAGCATGGTCGTCGCCGTAGTGAGCGCGATCGGCCGCAGCAGTGGGTGTGCGAAGACGTAGCGCATGCCGTCCGCGATCTCGCGGCGCAGGTTCGGCCGCTCCACTCGTGCCGGCCGGGCTTCCGGCGTACGGATCGAGCGAAGCCAGAGCGCTGACCACAGGAAGCTCACAGCGTCCAGTCCGATCGTCACCGCGGCACCGAGCCACTGGACGAGTACGCCGCCCGCACCGGCGCCGATCACCGCGGCGATGGAGTGATTGGCGGCCAGCTTGGCGTTGCCCGGCAACAGCTGATCCGAGTCGAGCAGTCGAGGCGGATAGGAGCTGTGCGCGACGTCGAACAGCACGGTGAGGATGCCGGTCAGCGCCAGTACGACGTACAGCTGCGTGAGACTCAGTACGCCGAACCACGCGGCGACTGGGATCGAGCCGAAGAGCAGTGCCCGGCCTAGATCGGCGAAGACGAGCACCGGGAGGCATCTGATCCGGTCGACCCACGCACCGGCGAACAGACCGAGCAGCAGCCAGGCAGCGGTCTCGCAGGTGCGCAGCAGCGAGACCTGCAGGGTGGACGCGTCCAGGGTGAGCACGGCGAGCAGCGGGATCGCGATCATGCTCAGGCGCGTGCCGAGCTGGCTGAGCAGGTCCGCGATCCACAGACGGCGGAAATCGGGGTGGCTGAGGATGCTCCGATGCGCGGCGACCGTAGAGCGTCAGAGTTGAGCCTTGTCGACTCAATATCAACAAAGTTGAGTCGAGCCACGCTCAAGTTTCGCCTCAATGTTCGCTGGCTTAAAAGTGAAACTGTCGGCACCGTCGGTGCAGGATGGTGGCCTTGCATCACATCGAGAAGGGGGACGGCGGAAATGGCTGCTATCGAGGCGACCGGCCTCGTGAAGACGTTCAGGACCAGGAAGAACACGGTGAAGGCCCTCGACGGGATCGATCTGGAGGTGCCGGAGGGGAGCGTGCTCGGCCTGCTCGGGCCGAACGGCGCAGGTAAGACCACAGCGGTCCGGGTGCTGACCACGCTGATGACACCGGACGCGGGCTCGGCCCGGGTGCTCGGCCACGACGTGGTGAAGGAGGCCGACACGGTCCGCTCGCTGGTCGGCCTGTCCGGGCAGTACGCCGCGGTCGACGAGCTGCTCACCGGCCGGGAGAACCTGTGGATGTTCGGCCGGCTGTACCGGCTGAGCAGTCAGCAGGCCGAGCAGCGGGCGGAGGAACTGCTCGACACCTTCGACCTGACCGACGCGGCGGACCGGATCCTGAAGACGTACTCCGGCGGCATGCGGCGCCGGCTCGACCTGGCCGGTTCGCTGATCGCCCACCCGAAGGTGCTGTTCCTCGACGAGCCGACCACCGGTCTCGATCCGCGGCAGCCGGCTCGACCTGTGGCAGATCATCCGCGACCGGGTCAGCGAGGGCGTCACCATCCTGCTCACCACGCAGTACCTCGAAGAGGCCGACGAGCTGGCCGACAGCATCGTGGTGGTCGACCACGGCTCGGTGATCGCCCGCGGTACGGCGGACGAGCTCAAGGCGAAGGTCGGTGGCGAGCGGATCGAGGTCGTCGTCCACGACCCGGACGAGACCTATCGCGCGCTGGAGTTGCTGACCGCGGCGCTCGGAATCGACCGATCCGGACGCCACCACGCTCGACAAGCACAGCAGGCGGATCACCGTGCCGGCGCCGGGCGGTTCGAGTGCGCTGGTCGAGGTGATCCGGACGCTGGACGGCAGGCGGGATCCGGATCGCCGACATCGGGTTGCGGCGGCCGACGCTGGACGACGTGTTCCTCACCCTGACCGGGCACGAGGCCGAGCAGAAGGAGAGGCCGAGTCAGCCGGTGAGGGGATGGCGGTAGACTGACGCCGGCCCGGGTGAATTCGCTCGGCCGGGCGCTGACCGACGCGGGAGTGCTGGCCTGGCGGACTCTGAAGCGGATCCCGCGGACGCCGGACATGCTGATCTACGCGACCATCCAGCCGATCATGTTCGTGCTGCTGTTCGCCTACGTGTTCGGCAACGCGATCCCGATCCCGGGCTTCCCGGGCGCCGCAGGCGTACCGGGAGTTCCTGATGTCCGGGATCTTCGCCCAGACGATGGCGTTCGCGGTCGCGTCGGCGAGCGTCGGGCTGGCCGACGACATGTCGAAGGGACTGATCGACCGGTTCCGGTCGTTGCCGATGGCACGGTCCGGGGTGATCGCCGGGCGGGTCGATCGGTGACCTGGTGTTCAACGCGTTCGTGATGGTGATCATGGTGATCTGCGGCTTCATCGTCGGGTGGCGCTGGCACAACGGCATTCGGCCAGGCGCTGGCGGCGTTCGCGATCCTGCTGCTGTTCGCGTTCGCGATGCTGTGGGTGGGCGCGCTGATCGGCCTGTCCGTCGGCAGTCCCGAGGTGGCGGCGTCGGCCGGTCTGATCTGGCTGTTCCCGCTGACCTTCCTGTCCAACGCCTTCGTTCCGACGCCGCAGCTGCCCAGCGGCCTGCAACCGGTCGCCGAGTGGAATCCGATCTCCTCCATCGTCGCGGCCTGCCGTCACCTGTTCGGCAACCCGTCCCCGTTCGCCAGCCCGGACGGCTTCCCCGCCCAGCACCCGGTCTGGCTCTCGCCTGATCTGGTGCGCGGTCATCATCGCCGTCTTCGCCCCGCTGGCCGTCCGCAAGTACCGCAGCGCAACCGGGCACTGAGCTGACAGGCGCAGCGCGGTACGGCGGGACATTGGCGAGCGCCCCGGTGGTTGTCCACCGGGGCGCTCGGGCAGGCTGGGTGGTTAGCCGGTGAAGGGTTCGGCGGCGACGATCTCGACGGTGACGTCCTTGCCGTTCGGCGCCTCGTAGGTCGCCTTGTCGCCCTTCTTCTTGCCCAGGATCGCCGAGCCGAGCGGGGACTGCGGCGAGTACACGTCGATGTCGACCGACGAGTCCAGGGCGAGCAGTTCGCGGGAGCCGAGCAGGAACGTCTCGACGTCGTCGTCACCGGCGAACTTGATCGAGACCTTCATGCCGGGCTCGACCTTGCCGCCCGTCTTCGGGGTCTCGCCGACCCGGGCGCGGCGCAGCATGTCCTCGAGCTGCCGGATCCGGGCCTCGATCTTGCCCTGCTCGTCCTTGGCGGCGTGGTAGCCGCCGTTCTCCTTGAGGTCGCCCTCGTCCCGGGCCTCGCTGATCCGCTGGGTGATCTCGGCACGGGCGGGGCCCTTCAGGTGCTCGAGCTCGGACTTCAGCTGGTCGTAACCGTCCTGCGTCAGCCAGACAACGCTGTCCTCATCGATCTTCTGCGTCACGGGCTGCTCCTTGTGTCGATGGGATGGGCAGAAATGCCTCTGGCCGCCGTCGTCGACGGCGACCAATCCACTGAGCGTAGCAAGATCCGGCCGAGAACCCCACAGTTCTTTGCCCTCTCAAACGCGGGCAAACCGTTTGCCCGCAGTCGCTTCGGTTGCCCCGCCACCCGATCGCCCGCGGTGGCAATCGGTTGCCGGAGTGGTCAGTGCGGCCGGTGGGAGTCCGCCGTCGTGCAGCCGACCAGGACCACGGAGGTGGCGGCGCGCTGGGTGGTGAGGGTGGCGGCGAGGGTCTGCTGGCGGGGCGAGTCGGCCGGCACCGTCACGGTGAGTCTCGCCGACGATGGAGAAGTCGGCGGCCTTCGCCTGCAGCCGGCAGGACGGCCTCGACGGACTTGCGTCCGGTCGACCTGGATGGTCGCCGTCGCGCGTCGTCGCCGAGGTGATCTGGAAGCCCAGCAGCCGCGACGTCACCGGCGGGTTCGACTGCGACGAAGGCGACCCACAGCAGCCAGACCAGGCCGATCAGCGACCACGACGGCCAGATGACGCCGATCAGCAACGGTCGGCGGGACCGCCTGTCCCGTCCGTACCGGGCGTCGAGGTCGTGGTCGGGTGCTGGCGGATGACTCGGTCAACAGGGGTCCAGGGGGTCGGTCGTGGGTTGAGCTGGGCTTGGAGGACCATTGTGTCTTGTGAGTGAAGATCTTCGGTCTGCTGCATGTCCACGCCCACCCCGATGACGAGTCCAGCAAGGGGGCCGCTTCGACCGCTCGGTACGTCGCCGAAGGCGTCGACGTCATGGTGGCCACCTGTACCGGTGGCGAGCGCGGTTCGATCCTGAACCCGAAGATGGACCGCCCGGAGGTGCTGGCGAACATCACCGAGATCCGCCGCCAGGAGATGGACGCGGCCCGCGAGATCCTCGGCATCCGGCAGGAGTGGCTCGGCTGGGTCGACTCGGGCTTCCCCGAGGGCGACCCGCCGCCGCCGCTGCCGGAGGGCTGCTTCGCCGCGCTCAAGGTCGAGGACGCCGCCGCCCCGCTGGTGAAGCTGATCCGCGAGTTCCGTCCGCAGGTCGTCACGACGTACGACGAGAACGGCGGCTACCCGCACCCGGACCACGTGATGTGCCACCAGATCACCGTGGCCGCGTTCGAGGCGGCCGGTGACCCGGACGCGTACCCCGGAGCTCGGCGAACCGTGGCAGCCGCTGAAGCTGTACTACCACCACACCTTCCACCGCGAGCGGATGAAGGCGCTGCACGACGAGATGGTCGCGCGCGGCCTGGAGTCGCCGTACGCCGATCGCCTGAAGGACTGGAAGCCGGACCCGGAGAACGAGCGCCGGATCACCACCCGGGTCGAGTGCGCCGAGTACTTCGCGCATCCGGGACCGGGCGCTGCTCGCCCACGCGACCCAGATCGACCCGGACGGCGCGTGGTTCGCCGTACCGCTGGAGGTGCACCAGGCGGCCTGGCCGACCGAGGACTACGAGCTGGCCCGCAGTCTGGTCGAGTCGGAATTGCCTGAAGACGACCTGTTCGCGGGGCTGCGCTGACGGCGGCGAAGCCAGACGGTGAGACGACTGGCGAGGTGATCAGCGATGACCGGTCTTCCGACGATCCCTTCCGACGGCCGAGATCGACCCGAACTCGGTGCGGCCCGGATGGGTCGCGCTGCTGATCGTGCTCGCGCTCGGTGCCGCCACGGTGCTGCTGTGGCGCAACATGGGCAAGCAGTTGAAGAAGATCGACTTCGACGGCGACGACGACGGTGCGGACGCGCCCAGCACCGTCCGGCGACCCGCGAGCACGGACAGCTCAGCAGGCCCCGGCTGGCGATGCCGAGCCGACGGCGACGTGACGCACGCGAAGCCACTGAGGCCCGACCGCAGGCTCGAGCTGAGGTCGATGCCGAAGGCAACGGCCTGCAGCAGCGATTCGATAGTCACGCTGGCAACCGTTGCGACACTGTGATCACGAGATGGTGTCGTGGCGGGCGGCCGTCTCGATGGCTCACCTATAGTGAGCGCGTGTCCAATGGTGCCGAGCGCGGGAACGCTCTGTGACCGCGACCCGCGCCGCCCGGCATCGCATGCCCGGACGTCTGGTCGCGGGTGGTAGCGGCTGCGGTCGCTGGTCGCCACGGTGGCGCTGGTGGTCGGGCCTGTTCGCGGCCGACAGTGAGCCGCAGGCGACCTCGGCGGTATCGGCGGGCCGGGCGTGTTCGTCGCCTGGCTGCTGCCGTTCTTCCGGCTGATCGTCCACGATGGCGACGGTCGGCTGCGCCGGCGCGCTGCTCGCCGCGGTCGTGCTGCTCCGGACCGACGGCGGTCCGCTCGGTGTCCAGGGCCGCCGGGCGGTCCGCGACGCGAGCAACTCCGCGATCATCTGGGCGGTCGCCGCGTTCGCTGGCGCGATCGTCACCGCGGCGATCCTGCTCGACACCCCGGTCGACCTGCTCCGGCTTCCGGCTCGACGACGCGCTCGGCGTACCCGAGGTCAAGGCCCTGCTGATCACCGGCATCCTGGTCGTCGCCCTGGCCATCGGCATCCGCCGGGTGCAGACCTCGTCGGCCGCCGGTCTCGGCGTACTGGTAGCCGTCGCGGCGCTGGTTCCGACCGCGGTCGACCGCGTACCCGCGCAACGAGTCGTACGTCGTCCTCGCCGGCGCGGCGCTGGTCGTCCACGTCATCGCCGCGACCACCTGGATCGGCGGGCTGGCCGGCCTGGTCCGCTACGGGCGGGCCAGTCGGAACGGGCTGCCGATGGTGCTCGAGCGGTTCAACCAGGTCGCCGTCGATCTCGTCGATCGCCGTACTGCGTCAGCGGCCTGATCAGTGCGGCCGGCCGACTGGCCGCGAAGGGCGGCGGCTACGACTCGATCCTCGACGCCCTCACCTCGGACGCGTACGGCGCCCTGCTGATCGCCAAGATCGGTCGCCTTCGTGGTTCTGATCATCGGCGGCTGGTTCCACCGCCGCCAGGCCGTCGGCGACCTGCTCGACGCGGCACCCCGCTTCTGGCAGGTCGTCGGCGTCGAACTCTTCATCATGGCCCTGGCCCTCGGCCTGTCGGTCGCCCTGTCACAGACCGCCTGACCACGGCGCGGTGCGGAGATCGGCCGCGCTGCGACGTTCCCGATCCGGCGGGCGTTCTTCGGCGGCCCGGCCGACCGCGATCATCGACACGATGTGCCATCCCGCGCCGGGGGCCAGGTCGGCGGTCAGCCCGTCGAGATCGAAGGCCCGGAACTGCCGGCTGGCCAGGCCCATCGCCTGAGCCTGCAGCGTCAGGTGGGCCACCGACTGGCCGAGGTCGTAGTCCGCGAAGTCCGAGTAGGCCCAATCGGTGTCCTCGATGTAGCGATGCGCCATCGTCACGACGAGCAGACCGGCACTCGGCGCCCACCGGCTCGAGCTGGCCGCGAGGTGCCGCACGATCCGCTTGTGGTCCGGCTCGTCCCGACGTGCGATGAAGTAGGCCCAAGGCTGCGAGTTGCCGGCCGAGGGCGCCCAGCGAGCGGCTTCCAGCAGCAGATCCACGTCGTCGTCCGTCATCGTCCACTCGGGATCGAACCGGAGCGGACTGAAGCGGGACGCGAGCAGCGGGTGTACGGGCATGTCTGGTTCAAGTCTCGCCTGGCCCCGTCCATTCCGCTCGATCGGACCGCTTAACGTTGGAGCATGGTCAACGAGCTCGGCCGTAGCACCAGCCCGTATCTCCGGCAGCACGCGGACAACCCGGTCGCGTGGCGGGCAGTGGTCGGAGAAGGCGTTCCGGAGGCGCGGGAGCGGGACGTGCCGGTGTTCCTGTCGGTCGGGTACTCGGCCTGCCACTGGTGTCATGTGATGGCGCACGAGTCGTTCGAGGACGAGGCGACCGCGGCGTACCTGAACGAGCACTTCGTCAGCATCAAGGTGGACCGCGAGGAACGTCCCGACGTGGACGCGATCTACATGGCCGCGACCGTGGCGATGACCGGGCACGGCGGCTGGCCGATGTCGGTGTTCCTGACGCCGGACGCGGAGCCGTTCTTCTGCGGCACGTACTTCCCGGCCGAGCCGCGGGCCGGGATGGCGTCGTTCCGGCAGGTGCTGGAGTCGCTGGTCGACGCCTGGCAGACGAAGCGCGACCAGATCGACGGGATCGGCCGGCGGGTGGTCGAGCAGTTGGGCGCGCAGCAGCAACCAGCGCAGGGGAGTCGGAGCTCGACACTGGAGCGGCGGTCGCGCTGCTGAAGGTCGACTTCGATCCGGTGGACGCCGGCTTCGGCGCCGGCGCCGAAGTTCCCGCCGTCGATGGTGCTCGACTTCCTGCTCCGCCATCACCGCCGGACCGGCTCGGACGGATGCGCTCGCGATGGTCGCGCAGACCTGCGAGCGGATGGCCCGCGGTGGCATGTACGACCAGCTGGCCGGCGGGTTCGCGCGGTACTGGTCGACGGGCAGTGGGTCGTCCCGCACTTCGAGAAGATGCTCTACGACAACGCCCTCCTGCTCGACGTCTACACGCACTGGTGGACAGTCAGCGACGACCCGCTGGCACGCCGGATCGCCGAGGAGACGGCCGACTTCCTGCTGGCCGAGCTCCGCACGCCGAAGGCGGCTTCGCCTCCGCCCTCGACGCCGACACCGAAGGCGAGGAGGGCATGTACTACGTCTGGACGCCCGAGCAGCTCCACGAAGCTGCTCGAGCAAGACGACGCCGACTGGGTCATCGACCTCTGCGACGTCACCGGCACCTTCGAGCACGGCTCCTCGGTCCTTCAGCTCCGCCAGGACCCCGACGATCGCCGAGCGCTGGCAGCGCATCCGGGCAGCACTGCGGCACGCCCGCAGCCACCGGACCTATCCCGGCCGCGACGACAAGGTGGTCGCCGCCTGGAACGGCCTGGCGATCACCGCGCTCGCCCGAGCGGGCGTCAGTCCTCGACAAGCCCGAGTACGTCGAGGCCGCGGTGACGCGCGGCCAGATTGGTCCGGGACGTCCACATCGACGAGACCGGCACGACTCCATCGCACCTCCCGCGACGGCGCAGGTCGGTACGGCCCACGGAGTGCTCGAGGACTACGCGGCGTACGCCCAGGCGTTGTCTCACGCTGCTCGGTGTCACCGGCAACATCGAGTGGTTCGAGACTGGCGGAGGCACTGCTGGACCGGATCCTCGAGCAGTTCGTTGCCGATGGCTCCTACTTCGACACGGCGGCCGACGCCGAGGCGCTGGTCTGGCGTCCGCAGGACCCGACCGACAACGCCAGCCCGTCCGGCGTCAGCCTGGCCGCCGAGGCGTTCACCACGCTCGCCAGCCTGACCGGATCGGTCCGGTACGAGACCGCCGCGCGAGCAGGCGCTGCAGACCTCGGCGACCATCGCCGGCCCGCGCGCCGCGGTTCGCCGGCCGGGCTCTCGCCGTCGCCGAGACGATCGCCGCCGGCCCGTTGGAGATCGCGATCGTCGGCGATTCCGCCGAGCTGCCGCAGGACCGCGCTGACCGAGGCGCCCTGGGGTACGGCGATCGTTGCCGGCGAGCCCGGATCTCGCCGTACCGCTGATGGAAGGCCGCGATCTGGTCGGCGGGCGGCCGGCGGCGTACGTCTGTCAGAAGTTCACCTGCCGGCTGCCGGTCGTGTTGCCGGAAGACCTTCGACGTGAGCTGACCCCGTCGGACTGACAACGCGAGCAGTGCGGGTTTTCCCTGTCGGTTTCGCCAGAATCCCTTGACTCCGGGCCTGCTGGCGACCACATGCGGGGTTGACCCTTGAAGGGGTGGGTTCGGCGACCGAGTTTTGGGTCCGCAGCCCGCCGCATGCGGGGTTGACCCTTGAAAGGGTGGGTTCGGCCACCGAGTTTTGGGTCCGCAGCCCACCGCATGCGGGGTTGACCCCTGAAGGGGTGGGTTCGGCCACCGAATTTTGGGTCCGCAGCCCACCGCATGCGGGGTTGACCCCTGAAGGGGTGGGTTCGGCCACCGAATTTTGGGTCCGCAGCCCACCGCATGCGGGGTTGACCCCTGAAGGGGTGGGTTCGGCCACCGAATTTTGGGTCCGCAACCCATCACATGCGGGGTTGACCCCTGAAGGGGTGGGTTCGGCCACCGAATTTTGGGTCCGCAACCCATCACATGCGGGGTTGACCCCTGAAAGGGTGGGTTCGGCCACCGAATTCTGGGTCCGCAACCCATCACATGCGGGGTTGACCCCTCAAAGGGAAGTCGCGGAACTGCCGCAGCACGAGGGGTCAACCCATCAAATGGTGAGGGAGGGGCGGTCGTGCGGGGAGTGCTGCCGGGCGCTAGACCGGCTTGCAGAGTTTGCCCGGTGGGATGGCCGCTTCGGTGAGCAGTTGGCTGACCGGGGCCGCCAGCGGCTTCACCTTGGGATCCTCCAGCCGGGCCGTCTTCCCGTTCGCCGAGACCGCGACGATCATGTCGTCGGGGTGCCTGATGGTCGGCTTGGTGGCGACCGAGGCTCGCCCAGTCGACCTGCTGAGCGGCCGTGGTGATGGTCGTCAGCAGGGTCGGGTCGAGCTTGCAGCGGATCGTGTCCTTGCCGCGCGAGCTCACCGTGGCGACACCGTCGGTGCCGATCAGCACCTGGTCGTCGAAGCCGGCGAACCCGCCGGTTCTGGAGACTGTGAGCGGCAGGCCCGCACCGACCGGGGTCGACTGGGTCACCGTCGGCGTACCGCTCGGCGTCGAGGCGAGGCGGGGAGGGCGGCGGGTTGCCCACTCCGCCGTCGGACTCGTTACCGCAGCCGGTCAGGACGAGACCGGCGACTGCTGCCACCACTGCGTATCTGCTGAGGTTCCTCACGCACCATGGATACACGCAGCCGTGCCATTCGTTGCAGCTGTGACACGACTGCAGATGTGACGTCAGACCACCGGTGAGACGAGGTCGACCAGAGTGCGGGTGAGCTGGACGCGGTCCTCGAACAGCCCGAGCGTGGCGGCGTCGCCCGGCGTGGTGATCTGGTCCAGCGGCAGTGCGGTGAAGGTCGCGCGGGCGCACAGCGAGCCGAGGTAGCCGTACAGCACCTGCTCCTCGGTCACGTCCATGCCCTCCTCGGCCAAGCCCTCGAGGAACGCCTTCACGATCACCTTGTGGACAGCCGGCAGAGCCTCGGGTGCCAGCTCGCCGGCGTGCGCGAGCCCGACCAGCAGCTGACCGAGGTCGAATCCGACCGCCTGCGGGCAGTCGAAACCCCAGTCGATCACCACGAACTCGTCCGGTTTCCCCTGTGGTACCAGCAGATTCTGCGGACTCGCGTCTCCGTGCTGATAACACTGCGGCAGCGCGTCGAGCGCATCCAGTACGGCGGGCAGCCGCTCGCCCAGCTCGAGCAGATCGTCCCGCAGCCGGTGATCACCGGGTTGCAGACGCCGTCGCGAGCAGCGGATGCCGCCAGGTCTCCGGGTCGGCGATCGCCGGCAGGGCGGCCATCATGCACTCGGCCGCTCGGTGTAGTACCGCAGTGCGACACCCGGGGTGGTCACGTCGCCGCGGGGCAGCAGTGGCTCGACCAGATGCGGTTGGCGACGGGCGGACAGCCGGCCGAGCAGGTACGCCGCCCGCTCGAACCGCTCGAGCGGCCAGGGACCGGGCTCCTGGACGACGTTCTCCATCCACAGCGTGCCGCGATCGTCGTCGTACACGTCGATCCGGTACGCCTCCGGCAGCCGCATGCCGTCCGGGAGCACGTCCGCGATGCCGCTGCGGTGCACGGTGATCTCGAGCTGCCAGGGCAGGTTCTGGATGAACGCCGCCCGGAAGCCCTCGGGGAGCATGTCGAGGAACGGCCAGTGACGCGCCGACTGGAGCTTCTTGACGAAACAGGACCAGTCGACGGGCGTCGCCGTGGGCCGTCGGTCGCCGTACCGAAGAGACGGAGCAGTGCCTCGGTGCTCGGCGTACCGATCGGGTAGTCGACCGGCTCGACCCGGACCTCGCCGGGCGTGGCGTCCGGATCGCCGGTGATCGTCCGGACCAGTGCGGTGAAGTCGTCGTCGGACAAGGCGTCGCGGCCGAGTGGCTCGAGTGCGGTGATCATCTGTTCCCCCCAAACGATTCTGCCGCCCATCGTCCGACCGCGCCTTTCGTCAGTCTTCGGACGACACCACGCGGAAGAAGTAAAGCAGCCTTACTATCGAGATAGTAAAGTTGCCTTATGACTTCCGTCAACAACCTTTCGGGCAGCCCGGCGGGACCACGCCGAGGCCGATCACATCGCGGGGTTGCTGGGGCTGGCGATGCGCCGGCTGCGCGCGGAGATCCTGGCGGAGTCGGAGGAGACGTTCCCGGGACTGCGGGTCTCGCACTACCGGCTGCTCGAGATGATCCCGGCCGAGGGCGCCCGGATCACCGATCTGGCCGAGGTCGCGGGGATGACCAAGCAAGGCCTCGGGCAGCACGTCGACTACCTGCAGCGGCTCGGCTTCACGGAGTCGGACCGGCTCCGCGCCGACCGGCGGGTCCGGCTGGTACGCCGTACGCCGCGCGGCGACGAGGCGGTTGCGTTCAGCCGGGCCGCGATCGCGCGCGTCGAGGAGTTGTGGGAGGAACGGCTGGGGCGCGAGCGGTACGCCGTACTGCGGGAAACCTTGCGCGACCTGGGGAGCTAGCTCGTGTACGTCGCGATGCTGACGGCGATGTAGTGGCAGACGAACGCGGCCACGGTGAACGCGTGGAAGATCTCGTGGAAGCCGAACCAGATCGGTGACGGGTTCGGCCGCTTGGTGCCGTAGACGACCGCGCCGATCGAGTACAGACCGCCGCCGATCGCGATCAGTGTGACCACGGCGGCGCCGCCCTGGTGGTAGAAGTCGCCCATCCAGAAGATCGCGACCCAGCCCAGCGCCAGGTAGATCGGGGTGTAGAGCCAGCGTGGCGCGTGCACCCAGAAGATCCGGAACAGGATGCCCAGCAGGGCGCCGCCCCAGACCATGCTGAGCAACAGGATCCGGTCCTTGCCCTGCAGCAGGACCATCCCGAGTGGCGTGTAGGTGCCGGCGATCAGCAGGAAGATGTTGCTGTGGTCGAGCCGGCGCAGGATCGCCTCGCCGGCCGGACCCCAGTAGAACCGGTGGTACAGCGCGGAGATGCCGAACAGCAGCATCGCCCCCACGGTGTAGACCGCGGCCGCCCAGCGGGCGTCCGCTCCGGGCGCGAGGCAGATCAGCACGATGCCGGCGGCAGTGGCGAACGGGAAGGTGCCGGCATGCAGCCAGCCGCGGAGCTTGGGCTTGAGCGGTCCCGAGCCGGCCGGAGAGCCGGTGGCCAAGTTCCTGGGGCTGGGTACTGGTCGAGGTCATCGCCGTCCTTTCGAGGGGTGCCGGGCGGTTCAGGCCTGGGTCTTACCTACGCAACCGTAAGCTACGGAACCGTAGGTTCAAATGGTCCAGAAGGATGAAATGTAGGCCACACGGGCCAGAGGCACACCGGCACCCGCGTGTCCGACGCACGAACTTCGGCAAAAGTTCGATCTTCCTGGGAGCTTGTTTCAAGGTGCTCTGTGCCCTCTCGGCCAGGGGCGAATCTGGGCTAGCCTCGTGACTGAGAGAGCTGTGGAGGCCCGGACGCGATGAGCTGTCCAACCAAAGGGAGAGCACCCTGCCCATGCGGACACTTGGCAAGCAGAAGCTGCGCGATGCGGTGTACGGCCTGTACGAGCGCCGGCTGCGGCGATCCCTGGCGCCGGACCGGATCCCGCGCCACATCGGCGTCATCATCGACGGCAACCGGCGCTGGGCCCGGGCGGTCGGCGACCCGGTGTCGCGCGGCCACGAGGCCGGGGCGAACAAGATCGTCGAATTCCTCGGCTGGTGCGACGACGTCGGCGTCAAGGTCGTCACGGTCTGGATGCTGTCGACCGACAACCTGAGCCGTCCGGCCGACGAGCTGGAGCCGCTGCTGCGGATCATCGAGCAGACGGTCGAGGAGCTGACGTCGATCGGCCGCTGGCGGATCCACCCGGTCGGTGCGCTCGACCTGTTGCCCGGGGCCACCGCCGAGACGCTGAAGTCGGCCGAGGCGGCCACCCAGGGCGTCGAAGGGATGCTGGTCAACGTCGCGGTCGGGTACGGCGGTCGCCGCGAGCTGGCCGACGCGGTCCGCTCGCTGCTCCTCGACGAGGCCGCGCAGGGCATCTCGATCGAGGAGCTGGCCGAGCGGGTCGACGTCGAGCACATCGCCCGGCACCTCTACACGAAGGGCCAGCCGGACCCGGATCTGGTCATCCGGACGTCGGGTGAGCAGCGCCTGGGCGGTTTCCTGCTGTGGCAGAGCGCGTTGAGCGAGTTCTACTTCTGTGAAGCGCTGTGGCCGGACTTCCGGCACGTCGACTTCCTGCGGGCGGTCCGGAGCTATGCGCAGCGGGAGCGTCGGTTCGGGACGTGACCGCGTCCGCCGCATCGGGCGCACGCCGTACGACGGCGCAAGTAGAGCCCGAGTACGCCGTACGCCAAGGACCAGACCGCGGTCGCGTATCCGGTCCACTACGGCCAGTTCTTCCGCATGTACCGAGCGTCGCCGAAGCGCCCGCCGAGCCGGATCACCCGGCCGAGGGAACCGGCTCCCTCGCGTGGGGGAAAGGTGTAACACCCTGTTAACCCCGTGGCCGGGCGTGTCGGGCTGCGGCGTTTGCGGGACCCTCTTACCCTCGACTATGACAGTCGGAGGGGAAGCCGGCTGTCCGGGAGGCCCGATCAGTTTGAGAATCGTTCGCCAGCCGGTTGCCCCATGAGGGGCAGAACGGAGTGCCCGAGACCCCAGGTCTCGATCTCACTGGTTCCCGTTGTCGCCTCCGCGGCGCAGCGGTCGGGGTCTGCACCAGACCCTGGGGCCAGCTCCCGGTCCAACACCTAACCACTGGTGGGCCGGGCGTGGTGCACGTCGCGGCCCGAGAGGACGTGCGACATGGCTGCCACCCACGCCAAGGCGTCAAGTACCTCATCCACACCGGCCCAGCGCACTTTCGTGCTGGACACCTCGGTGCTCCTGTCCGACCCGCACGCGATGCTGCGGTTCGACGAGCACGAGGTGGTCGTCCCGGTAGTCGTCGTCACCGAATTGGAGGCCAAACGGCATCACCCGGAACTCGGCTACTTCGCTCGTACCGCACTGCGACTGCTCGACGAGCTCCGGATCCAGCACGGACGTCTGGACGCGCCCCTGCCAGTGGGGGAGAAGGGTGGAAGTCTTCGGGTCGAACTGAACCACACCGATCCGGAGACCTTGCCGGCCGGCTTCCGGCTCGGCGACAACGACAGCCGCATCCTGGCCGTGGCCTGCAACTTCAAGGCCGAGGGCAAGGATGTGACGCTGGTCTCGAAGGACCTGCCGATGCGGGTCAAGGCGTCGGCCTGCGGCCTGATGGCCGAGGAGTACCGCGCCGAGCTGACGCTGGTGTCCGGCTGGACCGGGATGAGCGAGCTCGAGGTCGACACGCGCGACGTGGACGACCTGTACGAGAACGGCGTACTGGAGCTGCCGCAGGCCGGTGAGTTCCCGACCCACACCGGGTTGGTGCTGCTGTCCGACCGGGGCAGCGCGCTCGGCCGGGTGATGCCGGACAAGCGGATCCGGCTGGTCCGGGGTGACCGCGAGGCGTTCGGGATCCGCGGCCGGTCGGCCGAACAGCGGGTCGCGCTCGACCTGTTGCTCGACCCGGACGTCGGGATCATCTCGCTCGGCGGCCGAGCCGGAACCGGCAAGTCGGCGCTCGCGCTGTGCGCGGGGCTCGAGGCGGTGATGGAGCGGCGGCAGCACAAGAAGGTCGTGGTGTTCCGGCCGTTGTTCGCGGTCGGCGGCCAAGAGCTCGGGTACCTGCCCGGCTCGGAGTCGGAGAAGATGCAGCCCTGGGCCCAGGCCGTGTACGACACGCTCGGCGCGTTGACCAGTAGTGACGTGATCGACGAGGTGATGGACCGCGGCATGCTCGAGGTGATGCCGCTGACCCACATCCGCGGCCGGTCGCTGCACGACGCGTTCGTGATCGTGGACGAGGCCCAGTCGCTCGAGCGCAACGTGCTGCTCACGGTGCTGTCCCGCGTCGGCGCGAACTCGCGGGTCGTGCTCACCCACGACGTGGCTCAGCGGGACAACCTGCGGGTCGGCCGGCACGACGGTGTGGTCGCCGTGGTCGAGCAACTGAAGGGGCATCCGCTGTTCGCCCACGTGACGCTGACCCGGTCGGAGCGCTCGCCGATCGCGGCCCTGGTCACCGAGATGCTCGACGATCTGCAGCTGTGACTCGACGATCTGTAGCTGTGACCGGGGCGGTGGGGCGGGGAAGGAATCGGTAAGGAGCATGCAGGGTTTTAGGTAATTTGCCTCTGTAAAGCACGCGTAAGACTTCGGGTCGACGGTGCGGCCGCCACGCAGGCGGCCGCACCGTTCGTTTGTGACCTGCTTGTGATCACGCTCGGTTTACGTCAGAGTATGTTCTCGTTGCAGCCGGCGGGGGGTCGGGTTTTCTCGGAAGGACAGATGAAAGCGAAGCGCTCCGTCGCGGCTCTCTCAGTGACTGGGATCGTCGTCGTCTCCGTTGTCGCCGGTATCGACCTCTTCAGCTCCCCCGGGAGCAGCAGTGCCTCGGAGCGGGTGTCAGGGCGGGCCGAGATGGCCGTGCTGAACAGCGAAAAGGCCCGCACCGCCACTGCCACCACGCCGTCGATCAAGCCGCAGACCGCCCAGGAACAGGCCCAGGAAGCGGCCCGGATGCGGCAGGCGATCGAGGCGGCCCGGAAGGCTCTGCAGGACCAGGCCGCGGTGAAGCAGGCAGCCAAGAACGCCGCGACCAAGCGCTACCAGGCGCTGCAGAAGACCAACGCGAACTCACGCGAGGAGCGGGCCAGCCGGGACGCCGAGCGGAAGAAGCTCGAGGGCACGCCCAAGGAGGTCGCGATGAACCTCCTGCCCGACCACGGCTGGAGCGAGAGCCAGTTCAGCTGCCTCGAGAAGCTGTGGAACAAGGAGTCCCGCTGGCGCGTCGACGCCGACAACCCGTCCTCCTCGGCGTACGGCATCCCGCAGGCCCTTCCCGGCAACCGGATGGCGGCCTACGGATCCGACTGGCGCACCAACCCGGTCGTCCAGATCAAGTGGGGCCTCGACTACATCGAGAACACCTACGGCTCCCCCTGCTCCGCCTGGGGCCACTCCCAAGCCAAGGGCTGGTACTGATCCCTCATCTCCTAACGTCCGAAGATCTGTGGCCTATAGCCCACAGATCTTCGGACGTAACGGTGCTGCGAGACGTCAGCCGGCCAGCCGCCGGCGCGGAGGAGGCGGGCGACCTGGGTCATGTAGTGGTCGGGGTCGACCCGCAGGCCGATGACGGGAATCCGGACGACACGGTCGTTGCCGAGCGTGAGTTCGTTCTGCCGGCTGGTGTCGGCCATCACCTGGGCCGCTTCCAGATGGTGAAGTCCTTCGATCTCCACGACGGCGTCGTACGCCGTCCAGGCCGAGTCGAGGTAAAACACACCGTCCGGTCCACGTCGCCGGACCTGCCGATCCGGTTCGGGCAGCCCGTACTCGCGGCACAGGCGAGCGAACTCGATCTCGCCGAGGGACTGCGCGCCGTTCGACAGGTCGTTCAGGATCAGCCTGATCAGCTTCCGCCGGCGATGTCGTCGTACCGACGAGAACGCTTCGGTCAGGGCCTCCGGCGTGGTGAGGCGCTGTTGCACCGACATCGCCAGGACGAGGGCGGCTTGCCGGTCCGACCGTGCCCACAGCGCGGCCCTGATGGCGGCGATCGGTGGCCGAACCCGCGGCATGCCCACCTCGATCAGATCATCCGGTTTCCGGCGGCGCGTCTCGTGGACGACGACACCGCGAGGCCGGCGTGGCCGGGATGACTTCGGCGTCGAGACGTGCAGCGCGTCCTCGAAGGATCGCATGCCTGCCGCCCGAAGGGCCGTCGATCCATCAATGGCGGCGCCCGGTCCGACCTCGAAGATCGCCGACCACCAGGTCGCCGACTCAGACAGATCACCGGTATGGATCGCGATCGTCTGCCGGTGGTGCGCTACCCAACGCCGCGCTCTCAGCTCGGCCATGACCTGCCATCGGGTGAGACCCAACGCCAGGAGCTGAGTGCGCGACACGACACCACCCTGACGAGCGGCGAGCTCCCGGGCGAGCTCGTGTCGTCGCACCCGTTCCGTCCGTGCGGCACACTCCCGGCAGCGCCCACACCGTACTTGCCCTACGCATCCTCTATCTCCCACACCACAGAACATGCCGCGATCCCACCCCCGCTCGCATCCGCTCTCCTCCCTGTGGACAACCCATCCGTTTACGTCCGAAGATCTGTGGCCTATAGCCCTCGGATCTTCGGACGTAACGGTGCTGCGGGATGCGTAAGGGTGCTGCTGGATGCGTAGCGGTGCTGCGGGATGATGGTGGGGTGGGCGAGGTTGCGCGGAGTGCCAGTGCGCGGGGCGAGTTGGTGCTCCGGCGCGGGACGACGGTGCGCTCGAACTGCGCGTGAACGGCGTCTTCGTGATGGACGACCGCGAGACCTCGAGTGAGGAGTTGCTGGCGTCGGCCGCCCTGGCCTCGGTACGACGTCCCGATCGGGTGCTCGTGGGTGGTCTGGGGCTCGGCTACACCGTCCGTGCGCTGCTGGCCGACCCGCCGATTGGGCGCGGTGATCGTCGCCGAGATCGAGCCCGACCTGGTGGCGTGGATGCGGTCCGGCCTGGTGCCGTCGGTCCTGGACGATCCGCGCGTGTCGGTCGAGGTGGGGGATGTCCGCGCGGTCGTTGCCGCGTCACCGGATGCCTCGCTGGACGCGATCCTGCTGGACGTCGACAACGGCCCGGACTTCCTTGTGTACAACGAGAATTCGGCGATCTACTCGTCGTCGTTCCTGACCGTCTGCCGGTCGAAGCTGCGGGCGGGCGGCGTGCTCACGGTCTGGTCGTCGTCGGCGTCTGCTGCTCTGGAGGGTGCTGTGTCGGCTGCCTTCGGTACGTGTGAAGTCAAGCCCGTCCCGGTGACGCTGCAGGGGCGCGACGAGACCTACTACGTGTACCAGGGCTCGTTTTCCACAGTCTGACGATCGGTCGCCGGCGACGACGCGGAGCGACGTACTCTGCAGGTATGGGTGACAACGTGGAATTCAGGATCGAGCACGACACGATGGGCGAGGTCAGGGTGCCTCGGGACGCGCTGTGGCGGGCGCAGACCCAGCGCGCGGTGGAGAACTTCCCGATCTCCGGGCGACCGCTGGCGCCGGCGCTCGTGCACGCGCTCGTGCAGATCAAGGCCTCGGCGGCCGTGGTGAACGCCGAGCTCGGTGTGCTGGACAGGGACGCGGTCCGCCGCGATCGTGGCTGCCGCGGACCAGGTGACCGCGGGGGAGTACGACGCGGAGTTCCCGATCGACGTGTTCCAGACCGGCTCGGGCACGTCGACGAACATGAACGCGAACGAGGTGCTCGCCACGCTCGCCACCGCGGTCGCTCGGCGCCGACGTGCATCCGAACGACGACGTGAACGCGTCGCAGTCGCAGCAACGACACGTTCCCGTCGGCGATCCACGTCGCGGCCACGGCGGGCGTCGTCCAGGACCTGTTGCCGGCCCTCGAGCACCTGGCGCGATTCCCTGTCCCGTAAGGGATCTGAGTTCGCCGAGGTGGTGAAGTCCGGGCGGACGCACCTGATGGACGCGACGCCGGTGACGCTCGGGCAGGAGTTCAACGGGTACGCGCAGCAGATCGGGCGCGGTGCGGATCGGGTCCGGGCGACGCTGTCGCGGGTGGCCGAGCTTCCGCTCGGTGGGACGGCGGTCGGGACGGGGATCAACACGCCACGCCGGGTTCGCGGCGGCGGTGATCGCCGAGCTGAACCGGCGGACCGGGCTCCAGTTCAGCGAGGCCGCAGGACCACTTCGAGGCGCAGGGCGCGCAGGACGGGCTGGTCGAGCTGTCCGGGCAGCTCGAAGACGATCGCGGTCAGCCTGACGAAGATCTGCAACGACCTGCGCTGGATGGGTTCCGGGCCACGCGCCGGGCTGGGCGAGATCGCGCTGCCGGACCTGCAGCCGGGGTCGAGCATCATGCCGGGCAAGGTGAATCCGGTGATCTGCGAGGCGACGCTGATGGTCGCCGCTCAGGTGATCGGCAACGACACGACGATCACCGTGGCCGGTGCCGGAGGCAACTTCGAGCTGAACGTGATGCTCCCGGTGATCGCGCGCAACCTGCTCGAATCGATCACCCTGCTGGCCAACAGTTCCCGCCTCCTGGCCGACCGCTGCGTCGACGGCATCACCGCGAACGTCGAGCATGCCCGCGCGCTGGCCGAGTCGTCACCGTCGATCGTGACGCCGCTGAACCGCTACATCGGCTACGAGAACGCGGCTGCGGTGGCGAAGAGCGCGCTCAGGCAGGGCAAGACGATCCGCGAGGTCGTGATCGAGAACGGGCACGTCGAGAAGGGCGACCTGACCGAGGAGCAGTTGGACGCCGCTCTCGACGTACTGTCCATGACGCGGCCGGACCAGTCGTGAGCCTCGACTCCGGAGTCGGGGTTCTGGGAGCCGGGGACGACGATCGAGTGGGTGTACCAGGGGACCGGGCGGCATGCGGACAAACCGAACGTCCGCCCGATGACGGTGGTGCGTGACGACGCGGACGGGCTGGTCGCCTGGCTCGCGCCCGGTACGCCGCTGATCAAGCCGGTGCTGGTCGACGGGCGGGAGACCCGGTACGCCGGTCCGGTCGCGATGTTCACCGAGGACCGGGTGCTGAAGCTGGACGTCTGGCGCGGCACGGGGATTCTGAAGGTGCTCCCGCCGGGGAAGCCCTGGTCGGTCTGGCACTTCTGGCGCGAGGACGGCACGTTCCTCGGCTGGTACGTGAACCTCGAGGCGCCGCACGTCCGGGAGGGTCGTCGTACCAGCACTGTCGACCATGTCCTCGATCTGTGGATCCATCCGGACCGGACGATCGAGTGGAAGGACGAGGACGAGCTGGAGGGCGCGGTGACAGCCGGTCGCTTCAGCTGCCGCTGAGGCTGACCGCATCATCGCCGACGCACACGCGGCGGTTCGCGAGGTCGAGGCCTGGACCTCCCCGTTCTCCGACGACTGGCAGTCGTGGACCCCGCCACCTCACTGGCGTCTGCCGACGGCGCCGACCACTCACCAACCGACCTGATCGCCGAGGAGCTCTACAGCTGAGCCCCCGGCGCCGAGATCCTCTCGAGACTCGCCTGACCGGGTCCTCACAACGGGTGGGTCACGAGCGGTTCCATCTGGCCGGTTCGGCCTTACCTTGGAGACATGTACACCATCGAGCTGCAGGACGAGGAGCTCCAGCTGCTGCGATCCGCGCTGAGGAGCTACCTCCAGGCCTTCGGGCACAACGAAGCCGATCTCGTTCAGGCGGCGAAGACGCTCATGCTCAAACTCCCGGAACCCGTCGACGTCGCGGCCGGCTGAACCGCCGCCTACGGGTCGGTGCCATAGTCAAGCCTGATGGCAAGCGCGGCCAGGTCACGCCTGGACGAGGTCGCGGTCTTGCGGAGCAGGTGCGAGACGTGGACACTGACCGTCTTCTCGCTGATGAACAGTGCGCCGGCGATCTCGGCGTACGTGCGACCGGCGGTGAGATGCGCGAGCACTTCACGCTCCCGTCTCGTCAGCGAACGGAACACCACCGGAATGTCGCGCTGCGGCGGTTCGACGGGCTCGGCCAGCGAGATTCTGCCGAGCTTGGCGAGGTCCTCCAGCCGGTGCTGCAGCAGTGCTGCTGAGTTCTCGCCGGCGAAGCGGTACGCCGAGCGCAGGGGTTCCGCGACGTGGCCACGGTCCTCGCCTTCGGTGAGCAGCGCTTCGCGCCAGCCGGTACGACGCAATCGCCTCTTCCCATCCGAGACCCGCGGCGGCGCAGCGCTGAACGGCGGTCCGCCAGACCTCGCTCGTGGTTGCCTCGCCCAGGCACCGGGCGGTCTCGGCCGTGTAGAGCGCCTCGAGCGCAGGCAGGTCCAGATCGCCGCTGGTGATCACCTCGAACGGCGACGGGGACAGGCTGCCGCGACGATCGGCCAGTTCCCGGAGCCGATCGCGTGCGCGGGCATCGGCCGTCGCGTCACGACGGTCGCGAGCAGACCCGGCGAGATCCGCGGCCGCGCGAGCGCACCACAGCAACATCTCGTCGGCGACCCGGCCGTCGACCGACTGGACGACGAGGGTCCGGCCCAACAGGTCGAGGGTCTGAACGGCTTGCCCTCGGCGAGCCAGTACTCGGCCAGGACGAGCGGCGCCATCAGTCCCGGTATGTCCTCCAGGTCCGGCTTGAGTTCCCGCGCCCGTCGCAGGTGCAGGTCGGCCGTGTCCAGGTCGCCGCGGCGGACCGCGAGCAAGGCCGAGCGCAGCCTGATTCCGGCGCCGGTGAGGTTGTCGGTCGACACTGCGAGGCCCTCACGGAGAACCCGGTCGGCCTCGTTCAGACGCCCGAACGGGAGGAGGTCGTGGGCGACCAGGATGCTGTAGCAGGCAACGTGCTGAGTCGCGCCGGCTTCGAGCGCCTCCCGCAGCCCGGCCTTCATCATCCGGCTGGACTCGGCCCGCCGGCCGCGCTGGTCCAGGTAGTTGCCGCGGGCAATTCGAGCGGAGAGGACGAGGTCGAGCCGGCCGGTCGCCTCGGCGAACCGGATGCACTCGGCGGAGTCATGGTCGGCGCTCTCGTCCCGGATCGCGGCATAGGTGCGCGCCTCGTGCGAAAGCATCAATGCTTCGGCAGAGCCCGACCGCTGCGCCACCCGTACGGCGGCGTCGGCCAATTGCGTCGCCTGACCGGACTCACGATTCCAGGCCAAGCCCACGCTGCGGAAGGCCAATGCCATCGCGTTCTCCGCGCTGTGAGGGTCCGTCCCGGCCAGCTCGATCGCCCGGTCGACGACTGCGGTCATTGTGTCGCTGAGCTGTCCGGCGTACAGGGCGACACCTGCCCAGTTCATCAGGACTCGACTCGCCCGCAGTGGATCCGACCGCTCGTCCACGAGTTCGAGGCAGCGGCTCCATGCCGCGTACGCATCGTCACCGGAACCGACCAGACTGCTGACCCGCGCGAGCCGCTCGACCAGCACCAGTTCGTCACCGGGGGGCCGATCGCTGCCTAAGGCAGGCCAGAGGCGCGCGGCCTTGCCGAGCTGGACCGCCTCTTCACGCAGCAACCGGAGGTCCCGGGCCAGGTCTGCCGCCCGCAGAGACGCGTCGACGGACCTGTCGGGCTCGTGCGCACCCTCGTGGTGCAGCGCCAGATCAGCCTGCCGTCGTACCTCATCGACGCCGGCCGCCCTGCGGTCTCGCAGTAGCCCGATCCAGGCGACGTGGACCGCCTTGGCCTCTCCGGGCGCGAACGTACTGGTGAGCACCTCGGCGAGCAGCGGATGACGGAACCAGACGTTGTCCCCGTCCTGAACCACACAGACACCCGCGGCGATGGCTTCGACGACTGCCCGGCCGACAGTCTCGGCATCGAGGGCGCACCGCGCGCAGACATCGGTCAGATCGTCGGCCGACGCCGGCCGGCCGCCGACCGCCAGAATCCGCATCACCTCGCGTGACTGAGGCGACTGGCGGTGCCACACTGCCAGCAGCGCCGTACTGAGCCCAGCCGGCAGGTCTGCAGGCAGGCGCTCATCGGCCGGGATGAGATCCCGGACCAGGAGTTCGGTGAGGTACGGGTTCCCTTCCGACCGATGCACTACTTCATCGACCAGCCGAGGATGCGGCGATCCGGCGAGCAGCGCCGTCAGCTGCTGCGCAGTCTCCTCGCGGCCCAGCCGCCGGAGTGGGAGATCGCCGACAGCCGGCAGGCGGCGCATGTCCGCCAGCCAGCCGTGCAGTGGATGACCGGACCCGAGTTCTTCGTCCCGATAGGTCAGTACGACGGCCAGCCGCTGCCTGCGGAACCCGGCGATGAGATAGGCGATCCCGTCGAGTGAGGTGAGGTCGGCCCAGTGCACGTCGTCGACGACCAGGATCGTCGGCCGCAGGGCGCAGATCGCGTGCACAAGACCATCGAGGACGGCCAGCAAGCGAGGACTGCTCGGCGGCTGGAGCGAAGTCAGCGACGGCAACAGCCCGTCGGCGTCGGGGACCGCTCGGAGCACCTGGGCCACCTCGTCGGGAGCGGCAGAGTCCACCCACGCGCGCAGTGCGCCGGCCAGCGAGACATACGGCACGTCCGCTGCTCCGAATCGCACGCATTGGCCCCAGAGAGTGACCACCCCGGCGGCTGCCGCCTCGTCGCAGACGGCTTGGACGAGACGTGTCTTGCCCACGCCCGCCTCGCCGTGCACGAACACCGCAGACGGCCGCCCCCTGACCGCCGCATCGATCACTGCCCGCAGAGTCCCCAGTTCCTCCGACCGGCCGGCAACCGCTGGGCGGCGTGCCACCCCCTTGGCCATTCCCTCATTCTGTGCCCGGACTCACCAGATGTCTGCAGCGAAGGCCCGGCCGATCGGGTGCCGTCAAGTATTGCGTCGTACTCGAAGAGTCAGCTGCGGGGACGGACAGTCAGCGGGACCGGCTTGGCGGTGTCGGTGAAGAAGTCGTTGCCCTTGTCATCGACGACGATGAAGGCGGGGAAGTCCTCGACCTCGATCTTCCAGACGGCTTCCATGCCGAGCTCGGCGTACTCGAGCACGTCGACCGACTTGATGCAGTCCTGCGCCAGTCGCGCCGCCGGACCGCCGATCGAGCCCAGGTAGAACCCGCCGTGCTCCTTGCACGCCTGCGTCACCTTCGCCGACCGGTTGCCCTTGGCAAGCATCACGAACGATCCACCGGCCGCCTGGAACTGATCGACGTACGCGTCCATCCGCCCCGCCGTCGTCGGCCCGAACGACCCCGACGCGTACCCCTCGGGCGTCTTCGCGGGCCCGGCGTAGTAGACGGCGTGATCGCGCAGGTAGGACGGCATCGGCTCGCCGGCGTCCAGCCGCTCCTTGATCTTGGCGTGCGCGATGTCGCGCGCGACCACCAGCGGCCCGCTCAGCGACAGCCGCGTCTTCACCGGCAGCTTGGACAGCTCGGCGCGGACCTCGCTCATCGGCCGGTTCAGATCGATCTGTACGACGTCGGTGTCGTCGGCGAGGTGCTCGTCGGTCGTGTCCGGCAGGAAGCGCGCCGGGTCGCGCTCGAGCTGCTCCAGGAACACACCCTCCGGCGTGATCTTCGCCAGCGCCTGCCGGTCGGCCGAGCACGACACCGCGATCGCGACCGGGCAGGATGCGCCGTGCCGCGGCAGCCGGATCACCCGGACGTCGTGGCAGAAGTACTTGCCGCCGAACTGCGCGCCGATCCCGAACTGCTGCGTCAGCTCGAAGACCTTCTCCTCCAGCTCCACGTCGCGGAACCCGTGCCCGAGCGGCGATCCCGCCGTCGGCAGCGAGTCGAGGTAGTGCGCGGACGCGTACTTCGCGGTCTTCAGCGCGTACTCCGCGGACGTGCCGCCGACGACGACCGCCAGGTGGTACGGCGGACAGGCCGCCGTACCGAGGGAGCGGATCTTCTCGTCCAGGAACTTCATCATCCCGGCCGGGTTGAGCACCGCCTTGGTCTCCTGGAACAGGAACGACTTGTTCGCCGAGCCGCCGCCCTTGGCCATGAAGAGGAACTTGTACGCCGGGTCGCCGTGCGCCGGGGTCGAGTACAGCTCGATCTGGGCCGGCAGGTTGGAGCCGGTGTTCTTCTCGTCCCACATGTTGAGCGGGGCCATCTGCGAGTAGCGCAGGTTCAGCTTGGTGTAGGCGTCGTACACGCCGCGGCTGATCCACTCCTCGTCGACCGCGCCGGTGAGCACGCCCTCGGACTTCTTGCCCATCACGATCGCCGTACCGGTGTCCTGGCACATCGGCAGGACGCCGCCGGCCGAGATGTTCGCGTTCTTCAGCAGGTCGAGCGCGACGAACCGGTCGTTCCCGGATGCCTCCGGGTCGTCGATGATCCGCCGCAGCTGCGCGAGGTGCGCGGTCCGCAGGTAGTGCGAGATGTCGTGCATCGCCTCCGCGGTCAGCGCCTGCAGCACCTCCGGCTCCACCTGCAGGAACGTCCGCCCGCCCGCCGTGAACGTGCTGACGCCCTCGGTCGTCAGCAGCCGGTACTCCGTCTCGTCCGCACCGAGCGGCAACAGATCCGAGTAATCGAAGTCAGCGGACACCGACGTACCTCCAAAAGAAGTGGTCTGAGCCCTCCAAGCCTAGTTCGGTCCGCCGGGTCCGGCTCCCTCACCCCTTGAGCACGCGCCACGCCGCAGCAAGCTCCCGTCCGAGCACCAGCCGATTCCAAGCTCGCCCGCGGTCGGTCGCGTATCCGCCGGTCCGGGCGGGCACCAGATCCCGAAGCAGCCAGGACAGTGTGGTGAGTGTCGATGCACCGACCACGAACAGCAGGACGCCGAAGCTCGGAGCCAGACTCTCGATCCCGGTCCATTGCGCGACGAGAGTAAGCACCAATCCGATCACGGTCATCGGGAATGCGATCAGATACACGCTTGCCAGGAGTTTTCCGTTGCGTAGTCCACCCCAGTTCATGGTGGACAGTATGAGCCACGGATCAGGGGTCGGGTCAGGGGCGAATCGGGGAAGAAACTGGCGGCGGTGGGAGTGGTGCGCGCGTATGGTTTTGGCGTGGCCCAGGATGAGGTTCCCCAGGACGGACGACCGCAGGACGCCGTACCCGCGCAGCCGCCCGCGCCGTTGACCGGCGACGAACTGGCGTTGCGGCGGCGGGTGTCGGATCACGAGCGGGAGGAGGTCGCCGACGTACTGCGCGATGCCGCTGGCGAGGGGCGGTTGTCGTACGCCGAACTCGAGGAGCGACTCGAGACGCTCTACGCCTCCAAGACGTACGGCGAACTCGTCGAACTCACCGCCGACCTGCCGAACGGCCCGCGCGCGCCCGGACTGGCCATCAGCCCGCCCTACAGCGGCGCGATGGTCGAGTTCGGCCCGGTGATCAACGCGTTCATGTCGGAGACCAAGCGCCTCGGCGGCTGGATGGTGCCGCAGCGCCAAGAGGTGAACGCGGTCCTCGGCGACATCACGCTGGATTACACCGAGGCCCAGATCCCGTTCGACGAGATCCACGTCGAGGTGAAGTCGATCCTCGCCGACGTGAAGATCCGCGTCCCCCAGAACGCGATCGTCATGCTCGACAGCAACCCCATCCTCGGCTCCGTCTCCGAGCAGGAAGCCGGCCTCGGCGCCGTCCCCGACCCCGGCACCCCCTCGGCTCGCCCGAAGACCTTCCACATCCGCGGCACCGCCATCCTGGGCGAAATCAAGATCAAACGAGGCCCCCGCCTGAGCAAACGCCTCGGCCTGAGCTAACCCGCACTGCATCAGTGTCGGCGTGCAGAGTGATCAAAGTGTTATAGCATCGCTGCTATGACCTGGGGTACCGTTGAACTCGAAGCCGAGGTGCGCAGTTGGCTCGAGGGCTTGCCGACTGATCTGTTCGCTAGGGCCGCGTTCTACGTGGATCTCCTCGCCGAGCGAGGGCCGCTGCTGGACGAGCCATACACCAAGCAGATCAGCGGAAAGCTACGCGAGTTGCGTTTCTGGCTCGATCGGGACGCGATGCGGATCAGTTACTGGATCGCCACCGACCGGCGGATCATCCTCCTGACCGTGTTCCGGAAGAGTGGGATGCGCGAAGTGCGGGAGATCGAGAGGGCGCGGAAGGTGTACCGGAAGTGTGTAGAGGAAGCGCACACGGTGCTGGTGACGGAGGAGGACTGACATGACGGACCGGACGGGATGGGATGAGGTGCGCGGCCGTCGGATGGCCGAGCCCGGCGCCGAGGAGGCGTACGACGCGACCCGGCGCGCCTTCGAGCTCGGTGCGATGGTGAGGCACATGCGTGAGCAGCGCGGGTGGACACAGACCAGGCTCGCCAAGGCTGCCGGGATGACCCAGTCCGCCCTGGCGCGCTTCGAAGCCGGCGGAACCGTCCCCACCCTCGCGCTGCTCGAACGGATCGCCCAGGCTTTTCAGGCCCAGCTCGTGGTCCGCTTCGACGAGAGCAACTCGGCCGCCTAGGTCACAACACACGTCACACGCCCTTGCACAGCGAACCCGTTCCGGATCGCGTCCCCGAGAAGGCCGTGTACACCAGGTCCCCGACGGACGGATGCCGCGGATAGATCGGCATCCGCGCGCGGTCCGGAGCAGTGTCTCCTAGGTTCTGTGCTGATCGCGGAGTGAGCGCAGCCAGGGCGTCAGGATGTCCAGATCCTCGACGTTGTCCTGGGGAATGGCGATCGGCCGGGTCCGCCGATCGCTCGGCCGGACCAGCACCGTGCGGAACCCCGGCAACCCGGTCGGGTCGTCGATGCTGGTGATGCCGGACCACCGCAGGCTCCGGCCGCGGGTGATGCCGTCGGTATCGACCGTGATGACCGGACGATTCGTGATGAGCTGCCACAGCGTCAGCCCGGTGCCGTAGACGAACGCGGCCAGCGCCGTCAGCCGCAGCACGCCGAGCATCCCCGACACGTCGTCGGCGCGGAAATGGTCGAGGTTCGTCCACGCGGACAGCACCATCAGGAAGGCGAACCCAGCCAGCCGGAGCGCGAGTCGCGCCCGACGCGGCCGGAACTCCACACTGCCTTTCGACTCCAGCTCGGAGGTCCAGGTCTCGGCAGACACCATCATGAACCCCACTTCGCCGTGTGCTCGGCGGCAGTCGGCGGATCGGCGCCGTGCCGGGTGCAGGTGATCGCGGCCGCCTTCACCGCATAGTCCACAACATTCCGCAGATCCTCGAAGGTCAACCCGGCCAGCCGCCGCGCGCCAAGCAGACCGCGAGCGTGCAGACCGGCGATCAGCGCGGACATGAACGCGTCGCCGGCCCCGACGGTGTCGACGACCTCGATCACCGGCGCCGGCACCTGGACGCGCGCGTCCCGGCTGACCCCGATCGCGCCGTCCCCGCCGCGCGTGATCACCACGCACTGCGTCCGGTCGGCGGTCAGCAGCTCCGCCGCGATGTCCTCCGGCGACAACCCGGGCTGGAGGAACTCACAGTCCTCGTCGCTCAGCTTGACCAGATCGGACAGTGCGGCCAACGCCCGTACGGCGGACCACGTCGATTCCGGATCCGGGGTGATCGTCGGCCGCGCGTTCGGATCGAGCGTCACCGTGACCGGTTGCTCGGCCACCGACTTCAAGAACTCGTGGATCGCGTCCGCCCCAGGCTCGAGCACGGTCGCGATCGACCCGGTGTGGATCGCCGGGCACCCGCGCGACAGCGACAGCGCCGGTGGTTCCCAGGTGATGTCGAACTGGTACGACGCGACCCCGGCAGCGTTCAGGGTCGCGGTCGCCGTACTGGTCCGGAACCCGGGATCCACCGAGCCAGGCGCGAGCTGGACCCCGTTCCCGAACAGGTGCGCCCCGAGCTGGTCGCCGTACGGATCGGTCCCGATGCGCGTCACCAGTTCGGTCGGTACGCCGAGCCGCGCAAGGCCGACCGCGACGTTCGCGGGGGAGCCACCCGGGGTCGCGTTGGTCCTGCCGTTGCCGTGGCCGTTCCGGGTGGTCTTAGCACCGTTGCCGACGATGTCCACAAGAGCCTCGCCGATCACGAGGACGGGCGCGGTCATTGGGCCTCCCGGCCTGGACTGAGGAGCGGCGCCGGATGCCCGGCCAACAGCAGAGTCATCGGGCGTGCTCGAAGTCGATGGCGGAGTACGCGCGCAGCTTCGCCAGCTGGTGCACGCTCTGCCGCTCCTCGTCATCGCGCGGCCAGAGCCGGCCCTGGATCAGCCCACCCAGGCACTTCATCGCGCAGGCCGCGATGATGCCCTCCGGCGTACCGCCGATGCCGAGCAGCATGTCGAGACCGGTGTCCGGCCGGGCGGCCTCGACCGCGCCGGCCACGTCGCCGTCGGTGATGAACTTGATCCGCGCGCCGGTGGCCCGGATCTGCTGAGCCAGTTCCTCGTGCCGCGGCCGGTCGAGGACGACGACCGTGACGTCGTCGACCGTCGACCCCTTCGCCTTCGCGACCCGGCGGATGTTCTCGGCGACCGGGAGCCGGATGTCGACCACCTCGGCCGCCTCCGGTCCGACCACGAGCTTCTCCATGTAGAACACCGCGGACGGGTCGTACATCGAGTTCCGCGCGGACACCGCCATCACCGCGATGCCGTTGTTCATGCCTTTCGCGACGAGCGTCGTACCGTCGACCGGGTCGACCGCCACGTCGCAGGCCGGGCCGTCACCGGCACCGACCTGCTCGCCGTTGTAGAGCATCGGGGCGTTGTCCTTCTCGCCCTCGCCGATCACCACCACGCCGTTCATCCCGACCGTGCCGATCAGCGTGCGCATCGCGTTCACCGCCGCGCCGTCGGCGCCGTTCTTGTCGCCGCGACCGACCCAGCGGCCCGCTGCCATCGCCGCGGCCTCGGTGACCCGGACCAGCTCGAGGGCCAGGTTGCGGTCAGGCGCATGCGCGTCGACCTCCAGATGGGCAGGTGGCGTGGTCGGGTCACTCATGCCAACGGATCGTAGCCAACGCCCTCCCGGGCCGTTCAGGCGAGATGGGACACTCGTTGCATGAGTTCGACAGGTGAGGGCCCTTCCGGCGACGGCGCACCCGCGGCGACGGAAGACCCGCGGGCGGCCGCGGAGGCCCGGGAGAAGGCGCGGGCGCGGGCCGAGGCGATCGCCTACCGGGAGCAGAACCGCAAGGACCGGGCCAAGGCGCGCACGCTGACCAACATGGTCTGGGCGCTGCTGGCCTGTTTCGTCGTGGTCGCCTTCTTGATGATCGTCACCTGGCGGCCGAAGGAGGAGAAGGTCCGCGCGGTCGAGTACACCGCCCAGCTCCAGGACGCCCGCAAGGTCGCGTCCTGGGTCCGCGGCCCCGAGCCGATGCCCACCGGGTGGACGGCGACCAGCGTGGAATTCCGCGCCCCGGAGCAGGAGCCGATCACCTGGCATCTCGGCGTCATCACCACCGAGAAGAAATACGTCGGCCTCGAGCAGTCCAATGTGGCCGGCGGGAAATTCCCGTCCGACAAGCTCGGCAACACCACCGACGACGGTACGGCGACGGTCGGCGGCGTCACCTGGCAGCGCAAGGTCCTGCTCGACCGCAAGCAGGAGAACGCCTTGGTCCTGGTCGGTTCCGGCGTCACCACGATCGTGACCGGAAATGCGGGATATCCCGCGCTCGAAGCGTTTGCTTCCACGCTGCGCTGACCATTCGCGGCGTACAGTCACCGCCGTACCGTTCATATTTCCGGTCATTCCTGACCACTTACCGGACGCACGTTGACACAAGTGTCGGCCGCGGGTTTCCATCAATGCTCGGCTTGTCCACGCTCGGGGAAACAGCGCGAAGGAGCCCTCAGATGGTTGCGCCGTCCCGGGCGGGGAGTTGATGCGGCCATGTTCGTGACGGGGTTGTTGCTGGCGGCCGAGAGTTCACCGCAGCTCGGCGTACCGCGGCAATTGCTCGCCTATCACGGCGAGACCCTGCTCGGCGCGACGCTGGAGACGGCCCGGGAGTGTGGGTTCGACCAGCTGGTCGTGACCCTGGGCAGCGCGTCGGAGCAGATCCACGATCGGGTGAACCTCGACGGCGTCCGCGTGGTCGAGTCACCGCACGCGGACACCGGCAGCTCGTCGATCGTGCCGGCGCTCGACGCGGTCGACCGCCGGACCGACGGGATCGTGGTCCTGCTCGGCGACCAGCCCGGTGTGACGCCGGCCGCCGTCTGGTCGCTCGTCGCCGAGGTCGCCGGACCGGCCACCCCGATCGGAGTCATCCGGTACGCCGACGGCCACGGGTACCCGTGCTGGTTCGGCCGGGAGCTGTTCGGCGAACTGCGGCAGCTGCGCCATGACGGCGACCTCTGGGCCCTGATCGAGAACGGCAACTACCCGGTCACCCAGGTGGATGCCATCGGCAACGTCCCCCTGCGCGCCAGCACCTGGGACTCCTACCGCCGCCTGGTCTCCGGCCACAGCCCCGCCCCCGGCGCCGTCGCCCCGGACGCCTTCGACGACACCCACCCCATGCCCCTCCCCACCCGCTCCCGCCCCCGCCGCCGCGCCCCCCACTAGCGGCGGCGTGCGGTGGGTTGGCGAACGGCCAGGCCATCACAATCGCTCACCCCGAGATCACCGCAGGCAGCCGGCGGCTCGCGGTGATCAGTTGTGATGGCCTGGCGGTCCGAGACCCTCAGCCGAGCGCGCCCCGCAGGTGCCGCTGCGTGACCGGTCGCGAGTCGGGCGCCGAGGGCAACTTCCTCCAGAGGCCCTAGCGGACTACAGTCCGTCTCATGAATGACCGCACCGGACCGTGGTCCGATTCACCGACAGGTCTGCCGGTCGTCGGTGAACCGCGGCCTGAACGGGCGGACGCCCGGCGGAATCGACTGCGAGTACTGGAGACGGCCGACCGGCTGTTCACCGAGCACGGCGTCAAGAACGTTTCGCTGGACGCGATCGCCGCCGCGGCAGGCGTCGGCAAGGGCACGGTCTTCCGCCGTTTCGGCGACCGCGCCGGCCTCGCGGTCGCGCTGCTCGACGAGCGCGAGCAGGAGTTGCAGGCCAAGATCCTGACCGGCCCGCCGCCGCTAGGCCCCGGCGCCCCGCCGGTCGTCCGAGTGCTCGCCTTTCTCGACGCCTACCTGGACCTACTCGACCGGCATGTCGAACTGTTCATGGACAGCGAGAACGCGTCGGACGGCGCCCGCTACCGCATCGGTTCCTACCACCTCTGGCACCGCCACCTGTCCCACCTGATCGAGGCTGCCCGCCACGACTTGGACGCGGACTACACCGCCCACGTCCTGCTCGCCCCACTCGCCGCAGACCTCCACAACGCCCTCCGCACCCAGGGCTTCGACCTCGACCGGATCAAGTCGGGCCTCAACGCCGTAGCAGCGAAACTGCTGGGCTAGCTGGGCTTCTCGTCGTGCGCGGCCTGAGCCTTGGCCAGGCGCTCGCGGGCGCCGTCCAGCCAGCGTTGGCAGATGGACGCCAGTTCCTCGCCGCGCTCCCACAAGGCGAGGGATTCTTCGAGGGATGTGCCGCCGGCCTCGAGTTTGCGGACCACCTCGACGAGCTCCTCGCGGGCCTGCTCGTAGGAAATCTCCGGTCGGTCGCCGCTCACGTGTTCTCCTCGGACTTGACTTCGACCGCGAACCGGCCGTCACTGACCCGCGCCTGCAGCAGGTCGCCGGGCGCCACCTGCGCCACTTCCCGAACGGCGGACCCGTCGGCCAACTGCAGCACGGAGTACCCGCGCTCCAGCGTCGCCTTCGGGGACAGCGCCCGTACGCTCGCCAATCGGTGCGTGATGTCGTCACTCGCCCGATCGAGGCGGTGCGTCAGCGTCCGTCGGCTCCGGTCGACCAGCGCCGCGATCTCATCGGAACGCCGCTGCAGATCGGTCACCGGTGCCGCGAGTGAGGGCCGGCTCCGAATCGCCGCCAGCGCATGGGTCTCCCGGTCCAGCCAGCTCGTGATCGCCCGCAGACCGCGCTCCCGCAGCAGGCGTACGCCGTCCAGCTCCTCGCGGACATCCGGGACGATCCGCTTCGCCGCATCCGTCGGTGTGGACGCGCGTAAGTCCGCGACCAGATCGAGCAGTGGCGAGTCCGGCTCGTGCCCGATCGCGCTCACGATCGGGGTCTTCGCCTGCGAGACGGCTCGGATCAGCCCCTCGTCGGAGAACGGCAGCAGATCCTCCAGTGACCCGCCGCCGCGCGCGATCACGATCACCTCGACCGAATCGTCCGCGTCCAGCTTCCGCAGCGCCGTCATCACCTCACCGGCCGCCGCCGGCCCCTGCACCGACGCGTACTCGATCCGGAACGCGACCGCCGGCCACCGCCGCTTCGCGTTCTCCAGTACGTCGCGCTCCGCCGCGGAGTCGCGCCCACAGATCAGTCCGATCGTGTGCGGCAGGAACGGCAGCTTCTGCTTCCGGTACGACGCGAACAGTCCTTCGGCCGCGAGCAGTTGCTTGAGCCGCTCGATCCGGGCCAGCAGTTCGCCGATGCCGACGTGGCGGATCTCGTTCACCGCGAGCGCGAGCGTGCCGCGGCGGGCGAAGAAGTTCGGCTTGGCGTTCACCACCACGCGCGATCCGTCGGTCACCGGCGGGTCGACCGCCTCGAACACCCTCCGGTTGCAGGTGAACCGCAACGAGATGTCCGCGTCCGTGTCCCGCAGCGTCCCGAACACCGTCGTCGTACCGCGCCCGATCGAGACGTCCGTCAGCTGCCCCTCGACCCACACGGCGCCGAGCTGGTTGATCCAGCCGGCGATCCCGTTCGCGATCGTGCGAACGGCTGCGGGCGCATCCGGCGACGTCTCCAAAGCCACCCCCAGACCCTACGACCCCACACCGACAATCGCTGTGCGCCGCACCTAACGTTGAGTGATGCGCCCGCTCCTCCTGCTCGACTTCGACGGTCCGCTGAACCCGCATCGGGCCGCGGAGATCCCGTCCGGCTACGAGCGGCACGAGATCACCGAGGGCGACAAGACCTGGAGCGTGCTGCTCAATCAGCAGCACGGCGTCGAGCTGAACGCGCTCGCGGACACCTTCGACCTGGTCTGGGCCACCAGCTGGGAACACGGCGCCAACCGCCTGCTCTCACCCCTCCTGGGGTTGCCGAACGACCTCCCGGTGATCGTCTGGCCGTCGCGTGAGCCGGTACGACGAGGGTCCTGGAAGACGCCGTACGTCGCGAACTGGGTGGGGGACCGCCCGTTCGTCTGGGTCGACGACGACGTGGATGACTTCGATCGGACGTTCTTCGCCGAGGATCACCAACTGGTCCATCGGGTGGACCCGCAGACCGGACTCAGGGCAGCAGACTTCGCGGCGATCCGTGCCTGGGCCGACGGAAAACTCTTTGCGGACAAGGCGTTCCGGCCGCATCCTTGAGGTGCTGGAACACCTCCCACGGGGGAGCCGTCCGGACAGGGCGGACGGCTCCTCGACGTAGCTGTCGCCGTGATGCTGCTCACAAAGTCGCGGATCGGGGCGCCATGGGTGGGCCGTACCATGGTGATCGTGACTGCCCAGCCTGAGGACCCCGGTACGACCACCGCCGTACGGACCAAGCGGGTGCTGCTCGCTGCCCCACGGGGGTACTGCGCCGGCGTGGATCGGGCGGTCGTGGCGGTGGAGAAGGCGCTCGACCTGTACGGTCCGCCGGTCTACGTGCGCAAGGAGATCGTGCACAACAAGCACGTCGTGCAGACCCTGCAGGCGCGCGGCGCGATCTTCGTCGACGAGACCGACGAGGTGCCCGAGGGCCAGACGGTGATCTTCTCCGCCCACGGCGTCGCCCCGGTGGTGCACCAGGAGGCGGCCGCGCGGCAGTTGAAGACGATCGACGCGACCTGCCCGCTGGTGACCAAGGTGCACCACGAGGCCAAGCGGTTCGCCGCCACCGACTACGACATCCTGCTGATCGGCCACGAGGGTCACGAGGAGGTCATCGGGACCAGCGGCGAGGCGCCGGAGCACATCCACCTCGTCGACGGGCCGCGCGACGTACCGAATGTGACCGTCCGTGACCCCGAGAAGGTCGTCTGGCTGTCGCAGACCACGCTGTCCGTCGACGAGACGATGGAGACGGTACGGCGGTTGCGCGAGCGGTTCCCGAAGCTGCAGGACCCGCCGAGTGACGACATCTGCTACGCGACCCAGAACCGCCAGGCCGCGGTCAAGAAGCTGGCCGCCGACGCCGACCTGATGATCGTCGTCGGCTCGCGCAACTCCTCGAACTCGGTGCGCCTGGTCGAGGTCGCCGTCGAGCACGGCGCCAAGGCCGGGTACCTGGTCGACTACGCCGACGAGATCGACGAGTCCTGGCTGGCAGGTGTCGACTCCGTCGGCGTCACCAGCGGTGCGAGCGTGCCGGAGATCCTGGTCCGCGACGTGCTGCGCTGGCTGGCCGAGCGTGGGTACGCCGACGTCCAAGAGGTCACCACGGCCGAGGAGAGCCTGACTTTCGCCCTGCCCCGCGAGCTCCGCAGTGACCTCAAGTCCGCCGGTCTGCCGACCACCGGCACCTCCGACCACGCCTGGACTATTTGACCGTCACCGTCGTGGTCTTGGTCACCGGCACCCAGCCTTTGGTGCTGCAGTACCGGATGGTGTAGCTGAAGTCGTACGTGCCGGCTTTCGCGTAGGTGTGCGTGGCTGCGGTGTCCGGCACTACCGCCGAACCGTCCCTGAGGGTGTACGTTTCGTGTCCGGTGGTTCGTTCCGCCCCGCTCTGGCACTTCACCGCGCCGGCGTCGGAGCCGCTCTGGCTGCCGTCGCCGAGGAAGTACTGCGTTCCACCCAAGAGGTCGAGAAAGTCGGTGGACGTCGACAGGGGTTTGCCGGTCTCGGCGTCCGTCGGCACCAGCGCCGTCCCGGACAGCGTCACCTTCATGGTCACCGTCCGTCCCTGGACGGTCGGCTTCAGGCTGACGTGCACCCCGAGCGGCGGTGCGACCGGCGTGTGCGGCGTCGCCGGCGGGGGCGGGGTGTTGTTCTTCGGCGTGTGCTCCGCACCCGTCACCTGAGCCGACGTCGTGGTTCCCGCGGGAATCCTCGCCGGGGTCGGCGTCGGTGTGATCGTCGGCGTGGTGGTCGGCGGTCCGGTGACGACCGTTGCCGGTGCGCTCGGTGTGTTGGTCACCGGCGGGCTGCTGTCGATGTCGGTGAGGTTGCCCGCGGCAACGGCGACGGCGACCACCGCGGCCGCGGCCAGCGTCGCCACACCGGCGGTACGACGACGCCGTACCGACCGGACCTTCGCGAACACGGCCTCGCTCGGCACCGCACTCGGCGGCGGCGGATCGGCGACGAGTCGCTCGAACCTCTGCTTGAGATCGTCGGTCATGGGTCAGCCCTCCTTCTGGGCCGGAGCGGGAACGGCGGCGACCAGGTGGTGTTCGCGGAGCGTGGCGAGCCCGCGGGAGACAGTGGACTTCACGGTGCCGATCGAGCAGCCCATGATCTGGGCGACCTCGGCCTCCGGCAGGTCCTCGAAGTACCGGAGCACCAGCGCCGCGCGGGTCCGGCGGGGGAGGGTGGCGAGTGCCCGCAGCAACAAGTCGCGGTCGTCGACCGTGCCGTACTGCTCCCGGGCCTGGGCCTCGGGCAGTTGTTCGGTCGGCGTTTCGCCCCGCCACTTCCGCCGCCACCACTGGGTGCTGGTGTTCACCATCACCGTCCGGGTGTAACTCTCCAGCGCGTTGCTGCTGCGCAACGAGTTGCGGTGGAACCACACCTTGGTCAGCGAGGTCTGCACCAGATCCTCGGCCAGATGCCATTCGCCGGTCAGCAGATATCCGAACCGTTGCAGTGCGGTGAACCGCCCGTCCACGAAGTCGGCGAACTCGTGGTCGCGTCCTGGATCCATCCCAACCCCCATCTCGTCCATCTCGGTCAGATGTGTGATGACCGGGTGGGGACGAAAGGTTGAGTCGCAACCGGCCGCTGCGGAGGTTGTGACCTTTCCGACTCAGCTGAGTGGCTTGCCCAGGTATCCGCGGGCGATCATTGTCACCCACTGGTAGACGGCGTCCTCCGCAGGGGCCAGTGGGCCCGGGCGGAAGTGTGGTGACTCCGCGCCGCGCTGGACCGACTCGCAGGCGGCCCAGTCCTCGCGATTCGTGACGTCCCAGAAGTCGACGGCGTACGACGGATCCGTCACCTCGGCGGGGAAGTACCACGAGCACTCGATCGCGGTCAGTCTCGGCGTAAGCGGCTCGAGGCGGTGCGTCATCACGTAATCCGGGTGCAGTGAGATCAGCAGGTTGGGGAACAGGCCGAGGTAGTTCACCCGCCGCGGATCCACCCCCGGCAACGGGACTCCGTCCGACCGACCGTCGAGCGACATCGTCTCGGCATCCGGGCGCAGGTCCATCAGCCCGCCGATCCACGCGCCGGGGAGGTTCCAGTTGTCGCCCGAGCTCGGCGGCGACACCTTGCACAGCTCGGGGTGAATCAGCGGGCAGTGGTAGCACTCGTGGTAGTTCTCGGCAATCGTCTTCCAGTTCGACGCCACGTCGTACTCGTGCCGCGCCTTCAGGACCAGCGTTTCCGGTGCGTACGGCGCGACCAGGTCGGTGAGTCCCGCCGAGATGCTCGGCGAACGGCGCCGCCGTACCGGTCGCGTTCACGAACAGCCAGCCGTGCCATACCTCCGCGGGCAACTCGACCAGGTTGTACGGCGTGGGGTCGAAGCTGTCGCCCATTCGGGGCGCTGCCTTCACCGCGCCGTCGAGTTCGTACGACCACCCGTGGTACGGGCAGACCACTGAGCGCCGGTCACTGCTCTCGTCCCGCTGGAGCAGTTCATGCCCGCGATGGCTGCAGGTGTTGGCGAACGCGCGCGGCCTCTGGCCGAACGTCAGCACGACCGCTATGTCGCCGATGGTCACCGCGCGATGCGTCGTACCAGCCGACAACTCGTCGATCCGCCCGAGGCAGGTCCAGCTCCCGGCGAAGAAATGGCGACGTTCCCAGGCCAGTACGGCGGGATCGGTGTACGCCTCGCGCGGCAGCATGACCGATTCGCCATGCGGCCGCAGCGAGGCCGCCAGGGCGCGAACATCAACGGGAGCGTTTGGCATCTGCCCACTATCCGGCGTGTACGGCGACCAAGTCGAGGCCTACTGCCAGAAGGTCACGTACCCACCCAGGACGTAGTCCCAGCCGGTGTCGTAACCAGTCCGAGCGCGGACGCCGTCGGGGCGACGCTCCCAACCGCTGTGCACCAGTTCGACCTCGGTGTCGTCGCCGACCGGCGTGAACGTGACGGTGACGTGCCCTGCCTGCTGTGGATCGGTTCCCGGGTGCCAGGTGAAGCTGACCGACTTCGGCGGATCCCAGTCCGACACCGTGCCCCACGACGCGATCTCACCGTCGTCGCCGTACTCGACGATCCGCCCACCGACAGACCCCTCGAGCCGCACTGCGCGTGCCTTGTCCTCCCCGACGGAGTGCGACAGCAACGGCCACCAGGCCGACATCTCCGCCGTGAACACCTCGAACGCACGCTCCGCACCTACTGGCACGACAACCTTCTTCACCAGCGGCGCAAGCCCTTGCTCCACAGTCATCCCCGCTCCTCCTTGGTACGGCGCCCAGCCGCGGGCGGCTCGTCCTCGCGGACCTCGGTCCGCCGGATGTGGTCGGCGTACGCCTCCAGCGCGTCACCCCAGAACTGGTCCAGCCAGTCCCGCAGCTCGTCGAGCCCGGCCCGGTCGACGCGGTAGATGTTCCGCGTCCCCCGCGATTCGTGGTCGACCAGCCCGACGGCTCCCAGCACCTTCAAGTGCTGGGAGATCGCCGGCCTGCTGACGGGCACCCGCTCGGCCAACGCGGTGACCGAACTGGGCCCGCCTCGCCGCAAAGTCTCCAGAATCACCCGGCGCGTCGGATCTCCCAGCGCATCGAGCACCGGTCCGGCTGCCTGCAATGATCCGTAAGTCCCCACGAACGGTAAGCTGCCACTAACCAAGGCTGGAGTCAAGCCCTCAGTTGAACGGGTCGAGGATCAGGTTGGCCTGTTGCGGGTCGCCGTCGTGGACGAGGGACTCGTGGTTGCCGACGTCGTCGAAGGCGAAGGCGTACGCGTGGCCGTCGGCCATCTGGGCGTGGATCTTGCGGGCGTAGTGGTTGGTGACCGGGTCCTGGTAGAAGTTGCTGTCGTCCGGGTCAGGCTGGTTCGGGTTCGACAGCAGGGTCGACCGGTTGTAACCGGCGCACAGGGTGCGCGAGATCGGGCCGCGGACCTGGTCGTTGGGTGCGTCGAGCAACTTGGCGCAGCCGAAGATGCTGGCCGCGTCGGGCTTCTGGAACGACGTCACGACGGCGCCCGAGCTGTTGGTGAAGTTCATGACGTTGCCGGAGACGCGACCGAAGTACTTGGTGTTCGGCTGGTCGCCGAACGGCGTGACCGTGAGGGTCTCCGAGCTGTACTTCGTCCACACCCGGTTCACGTAGTCGTCCATCACGTTCGCCGGGAGCGCACCGGTCTCCACGCCGTACGTCGGCGCGAGTGCTCGCAGCACCGAACCGTCCGGTGCCGTCTGGATCAGGTTCGCCCAGCCGCCCGGCTGACCGCGCAGCGCGTTGAAGAAGTTGTTGTAGCCGCCGGCTACGAGGTGACCCGTGGTCTTGGTGCTCCCGTCCGCGAGCCGCACTCCGACGGCGTACGGCGCGGAGAACATGTCCACCTGCGTGCTGTTGATCCACAGCCCCGAGTCGTTGAGCGTGTACTCCGACCAGTTGAACAGGATGTTGCGGTTCGGATCGCTCGGATTCTGTACGGCGGGTTGGACCAAGCCGCCCGTGGTCAGCTTGAAGACCAGCTTCTGTCCGTACGAGAAGTACACCCGGCCGGAGAACTTCGGCATCTGGATCGTGACCGACTGCCCGTTGCCCGGCCCGGCGATGGATGCGTCCGGGGCGGGGGTCGGCGGGTTCCCGCCGGCCGGCCAGGCATGGAAGTTGCCCGCGGCATCGGCCCACCCTTGCTGCCCGTTCGCCAGGTTGGTGCCCAGGTTGTAGATGTAGACCGCGTCGACGCGGCCCGAGTTGTTCGTGATCTGCAATGGAATGGTCGCCGGCACAGCAGCCGACGCGGCCTCTACCGACGCAGCCTCTGCCGACGCGGCCTCTGCCGACCGGTCGACGGTCGCGGTCACGACGCCGGCCACACTCGCCGCAACCGCGACGATGGCCAGCATCCGATGTCTCATCCGCACAGTTCCTCCTCAGGTCAGTCCCCTACGAGAAGGCGACGCGCCGGCGGACCTGCCGCACCACCAGGCGGCAGCAGTACCGAACCGGCGCTCAGGTCCGAACGGCGAGGGACGGTAGACCGCCGAACGACCGAGAGAGCGCTCTCATCGTTCCGCAATCCGACCCCCGGCTGTCAACACCCCACCCCTGTCGGCTTTCCGACAGGGGTGGGTCGCGATGGTGTGGCTCGTGGCCTCGGTCAGCCGGTCTGGGGCGGGGGCCAGCGTCTGGTCGGGTTGGTGTCTTCGATGGCGACGAACTCGGGGGCGGTCAGTGGGCGGACCGAGGCTTCGATGGATTCCATCGCGGTGAGTTCGGCTTCGGTGACGTGCAGGTCGCGGAGTTTTCGCGCGGTGATGAAGACGCGTCGCTCGAACGAACCGACGGTGCCGTTGTAGGCCTCGACCGCGCCGGTCAGCGAACGCCCCACCCGGCCGAGGTGGTCGCCCATGGTGCTGAGACGTTCGTACAGTTCGCGTCCGAGCTCGAAGACCTGCTGGGCGGACTCGGTCAGCGCCGACTGGTTCCACGCGTACGCCGCCGCGCGCAAGGTGGCGATGAGTGTCGTCGGCGTCGCCAGGATCACCCGACGCTCAGCGGCGTACTCGAGCAAGGACGGCTCGACGTCGAGCGCGGCGGACAGGAACGACTCGCCCGGCACGAAGAGGATGACGAACTCCGGTGAGGGCGACAGTCTGGTCCAGTACGCCTTCGAGGACAGTTGATCGACGTGTGTCCGCAGATGCCGGGCGTGGGCTCGCAATCGATCCTCACGGAAGTCGGCATCGTCGGACTCGGCTGCCTCCAGGAATCCTGCCAGCGGCACCTTCGAGTCGACGACGATATTCTTGCCCTCGGCAAGTCTCACCACCAGGTCCGGCCGCAGCAGCCCGTCCTCGCCGACCGTCGTCGTCTGCTCGGTGAAGTCGCAGTGCGCCACCATCCCGGCCAGCTCGACGGTCCGACGCAGATGCAGCTCACCCCACCGCCCACGCACCTGAGGCTTGCGTAGCGCGGTCGAGAGCGACGCCGTCTCGCGCCGCAGTGCTTCGCCGCTCATCCGCACTTCGTTGACCTGTTGATGAAGCTGGCTCTGCCACGCGGCGCGACCCTGCTCGAGCTGATTCAGCTGTGCGTGCAGGCGATCCAGCGCTTCCTTCACCACAGCCTGCCCGGACACCTGTTGCCCCACCGCGGTCCGCTCGCCGGTCAGGTCCACCACGCGATCCTCGGCCGCGTCGCGCTCAGCCGTTACCCGGGCCAGCTGTGCCCCGTCGCGCCCGCGCACCCAGAGCACACCGAACACCGCCCCGAGCAGCAACCCCACCACGAGGAACAGCAGCAGCAACAACACCGTCGTACCGGTCATGTCACAGATAGTGCCGAACTCCACCGACAGTTTTCGCCGAATCGGGCCGGAGTGCCGGGAAAGTGCCTAGAGAATGCCGCCTCAGTACCGGGTGCGGGCAGGGATCGGTCGGCACGATGGAAGCAGGTGCTCAGGGCGGACGTGAAGTCAGCGGTCAGCAGTCCATCGCCGGGAAGGTGTAGCCCTGGGCCTTGAGGATGGGCAGGAGCTTGTCGAGCGCGGCGACTGTTTGCGAGCGGTCTCCGCCGCCGTCGTGAAGGAGGATGATGTTGTGGTTGTGCGCGTGAGTCAGGATGGTGTGCACGACCGCCTGGCTGCCGGGGCGGGCCCAGTCGCGGGGATCGACATCCCAGAGCACCTGGACCATGCCGGCCGCCTTGATCTCGGCGCGGACCTTCGGGTTCGAGGCGCCGTACGGCGGGCGGAAGCAGGTCGACTTCGGTCCGTCGAAGATCTCGTGATGCCGCCGGGCCGGCGAGATCGCGGTGAGCTGCGGGTGCGTGATGGAGTGGCTGCCGATCGTGTTGCCGGCGGCAAGGACCTGTTCGCGCAGCCCCGGGTGGGCGGCCTGCATGGCGCCGAGCTCGAAGAAGGTCGCGTGGGCGCCGTGTTTCGCCAGCATCTGGAGGACCTTCGGTGTCCAGACCGGGTCCGGGCCGTCGTCGAAGCTCAGGAACAGAACCTTCGTGTTGCCCACAACAAGCTCAGCGGTCGGGTTCGGGGCCGGCCGGTGCGGCGTCGACGGCGGGGCGTTGACGCTGGGCGTCTCGGTGGGTGTCGCGGACGGGGAGGTGGCCGTGGTCTGTGTGGTCGCGGCGGCCGCCTTCGGTTGCCGCGAATGCCCGAGCGCGAGGACCAGCAATGATCCGACGACCACGGCCAGCGCCACCCCGGTCGCGACGAACGCGGCGAACTTTCGGGACATGATGCTCCCTTGCAGATCAGGCGGTTGTTCCCCAGTCGCTCCCGCTCAGGAGCCTCACATGGAAGGAGACGCCCTACTGTCCGCGCCGGTTGGCGTCGTCATGTTGCGGTGAGATCTCAGCCGTCGCGATCTCCGCCGCGGTCTCTGTCCGCGCTCTCTGCCGCGCTGTCTGCCGCGCCGAGGTCGGCCGGCGTGATGGTGGTCGCCTGCGGGCTCGAGACCGTTGCCGGCGCGCCACGGTGGTAGAGGCGGCCTTCCAGGGACTTGACGCTGGCGACCAGGACGAAGCTCATGCTGACCAGCAGGGCCCACGCCCCGAACTTGGCCGGGTGGACCAGGTGCCAGACGTTGACCTGGTCCGGGTAGTTCCACGCGTCCAAGAACGTGCCGAAGTTCTCCGCGATCCACAGAAAGAAGCCGATCAGCGCGAACGACACCGCGAGCGGCATGCGATAACGCCGTACGCCGACGGTGTAGAAGACCCAGGTACGGCGGAGCGCGACCAGCAGGCCGAGTGCGATCGGGATGCGCAGGTCGGGGAGCCGGTGGTGGGTGAAGAAGTTCGCGTAGATCAGCACCGCGAGGATCGTGGTCAGCAGGGGCCGGTAGCCGCTCACCCGGAGATCGAACCGTCGCCAGGCCTGACAGAGGTAGCTACCGACCGCGGCGTACATGAAGCCGGCGAACAATGGCACCCCGGCGAACTTCGTGACCGCATCGCCCGGGTACTGCCAGGACCCGATCTGCACCTTGAACAGTTCCAGCCCGAGTCCGATCAGGTGGAACGCGAAGATCACCGCGACCTCACGCCACGTCTCCAGCCCGACCACCCAGAACAGGAGCGTCAGCCCGAGACAGTAGATCAGCAGAGCGTCGTACCGGGCGATCGGGAGATCGACGTACTTCGAGATAGCGAGGCCGGCGAACAGGCACGCGGGGAACAGGCACGACACCAGTTCGAGCCACCCGAACCGCAGGAATTGCAGGCAACCGAACACGAAGCGTGAGAGGAATCCGCCACGGATACGCCAATTGGTCACAGACTGGAGACGTCGCTTGCCCTCGCCCGGTTGGGACGGATAAACGAATCAGCAAGCGATGGGGAGGTGTCGCGATGGATCCGAAGGTGGTCTACGAGACGGACCGGCTCGTCGTACGTGACTGGGCGGACACGGACGAGGACCGGGTGTTCGACATCTACCGCCGCTGGGAGGTGTCGCGCTGGCTCGGCGCCGACCCGCGGGTGATGACCGACCGCGGTGCCGCGGCGAAGGTGATCAGACGCTGGAACGAGCGCAATCACGACCCGACGTACGGCGTCTGGGCCGTGGAGGAGCGGTCGACGGGCACGGTCGCGGGGACGGTCTTGCTCGTGCCACTGCCCGAGCCGTCCGACGGGACCGCGAGCAAGGGCGAGATCGAGGTCGGCTGGCATTTCCACCCGGACGCGTGGGGCCGGGGCTTGGCGACGGAGTCGGCGCGCGGCGCGATCGCGCGCGGGTTCAAGGCCGGGCTCGGCGAGATCTATGCGGTGGTCCGCCCGGACAACGCCGCGTCGCTGGCGGTGTGCCGCCGCCTCGGCATGCGCTCGATCGGCCGGACCAGCCGCTGGTACGGCGCCGAACTGGAGGCCTTCCTGCGGTGAATTGGGGTGCGGCGGGGTTCTCCGCGTAACCTTGGCACCCGTGGCACTCACTATCGGAATCGTCGGGCTCCCCAACGCGGGCAAGTCCACCCTGTTCAACGCGCTGACCAAGAACAACGTGCTCGCCGCGAACTACCCGTTCGCGACCATCGAGCCGAATGTGGGTGTGGTCGGCGTACCGGACGCCCGGCTGGGGAAGCTGGCCGAGCTGTACGACTCCGCGAAGGTGATCCCCGCCACCGTGCAGTTCGTCGACATCGCCGGCATCGTCCGCGGCGCGTCCGAGGGCGAAGGACTGGGCAACAAGTTCCTCAGCCACATCCGCGAGTCGGACGCGATCTGCCAGGTCACCCGGGTGTTCCGCGACGACGACGTCACCCACGTCGACGGCAAGGTCTCACCGGCCGACGACATCTCCACCATCCAGACCGAGCTGATCCTGGCCGACCTGCAGACCGTCGAGAAGGCGATTCCGCGGCTGGAGAAGGAAGCCCGCCTGAAGAAGGAGGGCGCGGTCGTGCTCGAGGCGGTCCGGGCCGCGCAGAAGCACCTCGAGGCCGGTACGCCGATCATCGCGACCGACGTCGACCGCGACGCGATCCGCGAACTCATGTTGATGACGGCCAAGCCGTACCTGTTCGTTTTCAACTGCGACGCCGACGAGCTCTCCGACGAGCCTCTCAAGCAGCAGATGCGCGACCTGGTCGCGCCGGCCGAAGCGATCTTCCTGGACGCGAAGTTCGAGGCCGAACTGGTCGAGCTCGGCGACGAGGACGAGGCGCGCGAGATGCTCGCCGAGATGGGCATCGACGAGCCCGGCCTGGACGTGCTGGCCCGCGTCGGCTTCGACACGCTCGGTCTGCAGACCTACCTGACGGCCGGCCCGAAGGAATCCCGCGCCTGGACCATCAAGCGCGGCGCCACCGCCCCCGAAGCCGCCGGCGTCATCCACACCGACTTCCAGCGCGGCTTCATCAAGGCCGAGATCGTCTCCTACAACGACCTGATGGCAGCCGGCTCCATGAATGCCGCCCGCGCGGCAGGCAAGGTCCGCATGGAAGGCAAGGACTACATCATGCAAGACGGCGACGTTGTCGAGTTCCGCTTCAACGTGTGACGCGTCGCCGCTCGAGACTCATTGTCGAAGCTTCGGCGTGGATCACCGTCGGGACCGCTGAGCCGACGGCGTCCCGAAGAGGATGAGATTGCCGTCTGGGTCGCGGACGACGAACTCGTTGGCTCCCCATGGCTTCACCTGCAGTCTTTCCTGAAAGTCGACGCCCGCAGCCTGGAACTCGAGGAAGAGGTCCTTGGCGTTGGTGGTCGCAATGCTTGCCGACAGTAACTGCTCCCGTTCTCGCACATCTGCCACGAATGGTGACTCGTCGACGTGGCGCAAGTTGAAGTAGGCATCGCCGCGGCGGACCTCGCCATAGAACGGAGGCTCGCCATAGGTGAAGACGATGTCGAACCCGAGAAGGGTGCGGTAGAAGGTCATTGCTCGCGGGAAGTCGGTGACGAACACCTGCGCGCTCGCTCGCTGAAGCCGGAGCGCGGACGTATCGGTGACAGGCATCGGTGGGTTCTCCTTCAGGTCGGACCAGGACGTGAACCCGAGTTCGGACGCGACGACCTCCTGTGCCTCGTGCAGAGCGAACTCTGCAGCGAGCACCTCGCGATCGGTCAGGCCGGCAAACCGAGGCAACGCGAGACGCAGGCGTGCGGCCACCGGATATACACCGGCACGGTGCTGGCGCACCAGGTGTTTCGCGCGCTTCCTGAGGTTCTCGAGTTCATCCATGATCGATGAACGAGTGGGCATGGCCCTTTCCGGACTCTCCAGGTGCGCCTCGGCCGCGCTGGGTTCACGCTACCGGTTCGGCCCACAGGAGACAATCGATGCCGACGGTGGAGAGCTCTGCCCTCCACGGCGGAAGGGGCGACGGTGCTCGAGGGCAGTTCCTGTGGTGTGTCTCGAAGGGGTAGTACGTGCCCCACCGCGGTCGAGTTCGGGCTCAACGCGGAGCCGTTATCCGGCTTGCCGTCCCAGAGCTGAGCCCCGCCATCTGCCTGAACGCGGTCGAGTTCCGCTTCAGCGTCTGACCAGGGTCCTGAAGTTCAACCACCCAGAAAACCGGGCACTCGGTTGCCGGTCCTATCTGTGCGTCACTGTTCGACCGTGGCGTGCCCTGTGAGTCACTCACCTTATCCTAAGTTAAGGGCGGACGCGGTCGTCATTAAGGCCTATAATGACGCATCGCAGTAGCCATTAAAGTGATGAGGTTGCCATGATCAAGGGTCCCGAGCCAGCCAGGACTCGGCTCGCCGCTCAGCGTATCGGTGCGCACCTGACCAGCTGGCGCAAGCTCCAGAGCCTGACTGCCGAGCAAGTAGCAGACCGGGCGGGGATCTCGAGAGATACTCTGCGCCGTCTCGAGAAGGGAGAGACCACTGTGGGCATCGCCGTGTTCCTCAACGTCGCGCGTGTCCTTGGCACGCTTGATCGCGTTGTGGAGGCCCTTGATCCGTACGAGACGGACCTCGGCCGCGCCCGCGCCGATGTGTCACTTCCGAAAAGGGTCAGGCCTTCAGCGATTCGGTCTTCGTGAACCCGAATCCTGACGCGGGGGCGCAACGCGTCACGGCATCGGCGGAGCGCATCGACGCGAGGATGAGCTCGACGGTCTCATGACCTACGCCGAATCGTTTCGTATCAGGTCCGTCGATGCACGGCAGATTATCCAAGACATGCTCGACTCGACTGCCAACTGGCAACAAGTCGCCACCGGCAACGGGATACCGAAGGGCGAAGTGTCTCGTTTCCACGATGCCTTTGAAGGTCTTCGCAAGCCACTGGGCGAGCTCGTCTCGTGAGTACCGCCGTGATCGCGGCATGACACTGCAGGTGCCGGGACACCAGAAAGGTGCACCGTCTAGGTGTGTAGCCCGAGGATGGTGTGGGCCGCGGCGCGGACCATGGTTGCCAGGTCGGTCGGGGCGATGACGATGGCGTCGCCGGACTGGGCCAGGACGGCGGCGCAGGCTTCGTGGGGGTTTTCGAGGTCTGTGTGGACAATCCACCAACCGTCGTCGGCGGTCGGGAGCATCGGGGCGGTCTGGCGGAAGCGGCGGATGGCATGGTCGCGGACGCGGAGGACGATCGGGTACGACGGGCGCGTCGCGCGGAACTCGCGTTGGGACTCGGCCCAGTAATGCGCGAGGTCGAAGTCGGCCGGTCTTGTAAACGTGTCGTCGGTGAGCGTCGCCGAGGTCAGTCTGCCCAGGCGGTAGGTGCGTAGGCGGCCATCGGTGCGGGCCGCGGCGAGGTACCAGGTGCGGGCCTTGGCGACGAGGCCGAGTGGCGCGACGGTGAACGGATCGGCCCGGTCGGCGTACGTGATCGTGATCCGCCGTTCCTCCCAGACCGCCTCGCGGCACAGGTCGAGCCAGCGGGGTACCTCACGCCGGTCGTCCCAGCCGGCGTGATCGATCAGCAGCCGCTGGCGGGCGAACTCGGCCTCCCGTCGGGTCCCCTCCGGCAGTGAGGCGATCAGCTTCGACACGGCCTGATCGCTTGAGGCGTCGAGACCGAGGTCGGCGAGCACATGGGCGGTGGCGCCGACGAAGACCGACATCACCTCGGACGGCGTGAGACCGGTTAGCCGACTTCGGTAGTCGGGGAGCAGGGCCCACCCGCCGCCGCGGCCGCGGATCGAGTAGACGGGGACGCCGGCCAGGCTGAGCGCGTCGAGGTCGCGCTGAACGGTGCGCGGCGAAACCTCCAGCGAATGCGCGAGTTGGTCGACCGTCGACTGACCGCGGGTCTGCAGGTGCAGCAGCAGTCGGAGGAGCCGTTCGGCACGCATGGTTCGACTATGTCAGGAAAACAAGCCATCAGCTGGCGTCTTTTCTCCCTACGGTCGGCGCATGACTGTTGTCGACGTCGACGAACTCTCCATGTCCTATCGCGCTCCGGTCCGCCAAGGCGGTCTGCGGGCGGCCCTCGGTTCGCTGGTCAAGCGCGAGTATCGCGAGGTGCAGGCACTCGACCAGGTGTCGTTCACGATCGAGCCGGGGGAAGTCGTCGGCTTCATCGGCCCGAACGGGGCCGGCAAGACCACCACGATGAAGATCCTGTCCGGCATCCTGCACCCGACGAGCGGCACCGTCCGCGTGCTCGAGTCCGTGCCGTGGCAGCGTCGGTCGACCTTCCTCACCCGGATCGCCTTCGTCCGGGGCAGTCAGCCGGTCGGCGGTTCGCAGGAGCTGACCGTGCTGGACTCACTCGAGTACCAGCGCCTCTTGTACGACGTCCCGCGCCCGGACTACCGCCGTACGCTCGCCGAGCTCGAAGAACTCCTGAAGCTAGGCCCACTGCTGGAGCGGCAACTGCGGGCACTCAGCCTCGGCGAGCGGATGCGGATCGGGCTGGCGATGGCGCTGATCTACCGGCCGGAGGTGTTGTTCCTCGACGAACCGACCATCGGGCTCGACGTCACCGCCGGGACTCAGATCCGCGAGTTCGTCGGCGAGTACGTCGAGCACACCGGCGCCACCGTGTTGCTGACCAGCCACTACATGGCCGATGTCGCGTCGTTGTGTCCGCGGCTGATCCTGATCGATCAAGGCCACGTCAAGTACGACGGGCCGCTCGCGGAGTTGTCCGCACGATTGTCGCCGTACAAGCTGATCCGGATCGCGGCCCGTGGGAACGGGGATCCGACGGAATTCGGCGAGGTGGTCGAGTCGTCGGACGGACAGTGGGTACTCCGGGTCCCGCGGGATGAGGTCGCGCAGACGACCGGGCGACTGCTCCAGGCACTCGACGTTGTCGACTTGTCGGTCGAGGAACCACCGCTGGAGAAGGTCATCGACCGCGCCTACCGCGAGGGTCTGCGATGAGGACCGCCGTCCTGCTGGGGTTCCGCATCCGTCAGCAGGTGCTGGACTGGTCCGGCGCGTGGTGGTTCCTGCTGACGCTCGTCGTCCAGGCCGTCATCGCGCCGTTGATCGGGCTGTTCGTCTGGTCGGCGGTCTACCCGGACGATCCGGGGATCGCGCGGTACTACGTCGCGGTCATCCTGGTCACGCTGATGACCGAGTCGTTCGAGCAGCACACTTTCTCCGAACGGATCTACGACGGGACGCTCAGCCACGAACTCCTCCGCCCGCAGCCGGTGGTGATCGGCGTACTCGGCGAGAATCTCGCCATCCGCGCGTGGCTGACCCTCCTCGGTGCGCCAATCGTGCTGCTGACCGGATTCTCGCTCCACACCGGCTTCCAGTGGCGATCTGTGCTGCTGAGCCTGCCGGCCGTCGCGCTGGCCGCCGTACTGGTCTTCCTGTGGACATTCCTCCTGTCGTTGACCGCGTTCTGGACCGATCGCGTGCATGCGGTCGTCGGCTTCGGCAGTCAGTTGATCTTCCTGTTCGGCGGTACGGCGGCCCCGATCAACCTGCTGCCGGACCTCTGGCGCCGGATTGCACAGGCGTCGCCCTTCTACGGCATGAACGGTCTACCGGCCGAGATCGCCGCCGGCACGCCGTACAACGGATCCCTGGCGGCAGCGCTCGCCTATCAGTTCATCTGGGTGGTGGTGTTCGTGATCATTGTCTCGGCGGTCTGGCGGGCCGGCGTACGGCGTTACACGGCGGTGGGATCGTGAAGCTGCTTCGCCTGCTGGGTGCGGGTTTCTCGATGTCGCTGCGCCGGAGCGTCGCATTCCGGATCAATCTGGTCTTCGACGTGTTGCTGGCGTTCACGGGCCTGGGTACGGCGATCGCCGCCGTACTGATCGTGTTCACCCGGGCCGACAGTTTGGCCGGGTGGTCGAAGGCGGAGTTTCTCGTGCTGATCGGGACGTATCAGTTGATCACCGGGCTGCGCGGGACGTTCATCGATCCGAATCTGTCCTGGTTCCCGGAGACCGGGATCCGCAACGGCAAGCTCGACGGGTACTTGTTGCAGCCGGCATCGAGTTTGTTCCTGGCGAGCCTGTCGCTGTCGTCGCCGCTGGCGTTGATCCAGTTCGTGCTGGGACTCGGGGTGCTCGGGTGGGGGATCGAGGCAGCCGACAAGTCGCTGAGCCTGGGCAGCGTGGTGAGCTGGGCGTTGTTGGTGGGAGCGGCCTTGGTGGTGACGTGGGCGCTCAGCGTATTGCTGGCCTGCCTTGCGTTCTGGGCGCCGAAGTTGCAGCTCGATGTGTTCTACCACTCCGCTTGGCAGCTTGGGCGGTATCCGACCGATGTGTTCGGCCGGCCGATTCGCGTGCTGCTGACGTACGTGTTTCCGATGGCGCTGATCGCGTCGGTCCCGACCGCCGCTCTCCTGCGCGGCCCGCAGGTTGGTGTCCTGGCGGCCGGCGTGGCAGCGGCCGCAGGTGCCGGTGTGCTGGCAACCCAGGCCTGGCGAGCCGGCCTGCGCCGCTACACCGGTGCCACCTCATAGGTGTGCAGATCAACAGGAGGTAGGCGTCTCGCAGCCCTTCCCCCAGTCACTCAGCAGGCGGGGTGGGGCATATGCGTAGACCTCTACGTCCTGTCCAACGGCACAACCTGTCCACCTCGAAATGCAGTCGCCGGCAAGGGATTTCGGGGTTAGCGTCGCGGGATGGTTGACGCATTGTTCGGGGTGCCTCGGTTGGCGGCGATCTACGACGCGCTGGATCCGGATCGCGGCGATCTGGAGCATTACGCTGCGATGGTGGCGGAGTTCGGCGCGCGACTGGTGCTGGATGTCGGGTGCGGGACTGGTGAGCTCGCCTGTCTCTTGGCGCGGCAGGACGTCGATGTCGTCGGGGTCGACCCGGCTGAGGCGTCGCTGGAGGTTGCTAAGGGCAAGGAGTTTGCGGAGCGGGTGCGCTGGATTCATGGCGATGCGACGACATTGCCGCCGCTGCAGGTCGACCTCGCGGTGATGACGGGCAACGTGGCGCAGGTATTCCTGACCGATGAGGAGTGGTCGGCGACGGTCGCCGGCGTACATGCCGCGCTGAAGCCGGGTGGGCGGTTCGTGTTCGAGACGCGGGATCCGGCGCGGCGGGCGTGGGAGGAGTGGACTCGGGAGAACACGCATCAGGTGAAGTCGGTCGCGGGCGGGGAGACGGTGGAGAGTTGGAGCGACCTGACCAGCGTGGAGTTGCCGTTCGTGTCGTTTCGGGGCAGCTATGTCTTCGGGTCCGATGGCGCCGTACTGACGTCGGATTCGACGCTGCGGTTCCGGGAGCGGGCTGAGGTGGAGGAGTCGCTGGTCGGGTTCGTGGTCGACGAAGTGCGGGAGGCTCCGGATCGGCCGGGAAAGGAGTTCGTGTTCGTGACTACGCGGCGGTGAGCAGCGCGGCCAGCGTGTGGTGGGCGGTGCGAGACATGACCGGGTTGGTGTCGACGTAGTACCAGATGCAGCCGATCGCCTGGGCGAACGACCAGCCCATCCCACGACGCCATTCGTTGTCGTCGCTGCCGATCGCCGCGCGGAACGCCGTACGGGCGTGCGGATCGAGGAGGTTCCAGGCCGGTTGGAGATCGATGGCGGGGTCCGCGACCGTGAACGTTCCCACGTCGATGACACCGGTCAGGCGGCCGTCGGCGGCGAGCAGGTTGCCCGGCATCAGGTCGCGATGCGCCCAGACATCCGGCTCGGTGCGCGGGGTCGTTCGGAGGTCGGCCCACAGGCGGGCCAGCCCGTCGACGTCGATCATCCCCCGGCTGCGCTCCAGCCCATCAGCGACGTACTCGTCCTGAGAAGTCAGTACGCCGCCCCGCCACGAGCCGGTGAACACGCGACCGTCCGTCGGCGCCGCCCGCAGCGCCAGCACGAACCGCGCCAGATCTTCGGCGAACGCAGTCGATCCGGCGACATCCGCGTCGTACGCGATCGTTCCGTTCAGCCAGCTGTAGACGGCCCAGGGGAGGGGGTACTCCTCGCCAGGTTCGCCGATCGCCATCGGTTCCGGCGTCGGGTACGGCGAGATCGCGTGCAGCCGGCCCGCGGCGTCGGCCTCGTCCTCGAGGTCCTTGCGCGTCGCAGCCGGGTCGCCGGGCACGATCGGGAACCGCGCGACCAGTTCATCGCCGATCCGGAACAACGCGTTGACCGTGCCGTGCGAGGACACCGCGCGGACCGCGAGGGCGCTCCACTCCGGGAACTGCTCCCGGATCAGCCCCTTGACCAGGTCCGTCGTCACGTCCAGCTGTCCATCATGCATCGGCACGCCGAGCAGTATCCCGGGATCGACCAACCCACCGCACGTCAATTACACGAGCACGTACAGGCGTCGGGCCGGGCTCGCCGGAGTTATCCCCAGGCTGAGATACGTTGCCCGCATGAGCGACCAGACCTGCATGCGCTGCGGCGAGCAGGTGGAGTCCAGCCGCGACGACTACGAGGTGTTCGAGCGCATGCACTGGGACTGCTTCCACTACGCCTACGAGCACGATCTCAACGGCGAGGTCCCCGAGTCCGCGGACTGCGGCCAGCCGGGCTGCCCGTCAGCGGTGTGACGGTATTCCGGTCGCGGTTTGTCCTTACACTCGGTTAGCGTGGGTCCGTACGCCTGACGGTTTGTGAAGGAGACGGTATGAGCGACAAGTCCAGCAAGCCGGCGGACGATCTGCAGAAGAAGTTCCGTGAAGCGCTCGAGAAGAAGAACGCCCACAACAACGCGCACCCGGGATCTGGGACGCGGCGTGAGGGCGTCGGCGAGGCGCACAACGACAAGCAGAAGCGCCAATTCCGGCGCAAGTCCGGCAGCTGATCCGCCAACTGTCCATCCATCCGCCTGAGCCCCGGGTTGCCGCCCGGGGCTCGACCTTTCCCGGGCACGCGACCTTTCCCTACGCCTCGGACCCCATCTCGGGCTGGGGACAGGTTATTTGCTGTCCGAGCCCCCGAGTCGGTGTCCGAGCCCCCGAGTCCGTGTCCCAGCCCCCGAGTCCGTGTCCCAGCCCCCGAGTCCGTGTCCCAGCCCCCGAGTTCTTGTTCAGGGTCCCGATTCCTGCCCCGGTTCTGGGGGTGCTTGGCGGGGTGCCTGGTTCATGGCTCGGGCTCGGTCAGTTTCGGGGGCCTTGGACTCCATGTGGGGGCCGGGGACAGGTTATTTGTTGTCCGAGCCCCCGGGTTCTTGTTCAAGGTCCCGATTCCTGGCCCGGTTCCGGGGTGCTTGGCGGGATGCCTGGGGTCACGGCTGAGCTCGGCCAGTTTCGGGGGGCTTGGACCCCATCTGGGGGCCGGGGACAGGTTATTTGCTGTCCGAGCCCCCGAGTCCGTGTCCCAGCCCCCGAGTTCCTGTTCAGGGTCCCGATTCCTGCCGCAGTTCTGGGGGTGCATGGCGGGTGCCCGGGGTCACGGCTGGGGCTCGGTCAGTTTCGGGGGGCTTGGACTCCATCTGGGGGCCGGGGACAGGTTATTTGCTGTCCGAGCCCCCGAGTCCCTGTCCCAGCCTCCGAGTTCTTGTTCAAGGTCCCGATTCCTGGCCCGGTTCCGGGGTGCGCGCCGGGTGTCTGGGGTGACGGCTCGGGTTGGGCCAGTTTCGGGGGGCTTGGACCCCGTCTGGGGGCTGGGGACAGGTTATTTGCTGTCCGAGCCCCCGAGTTCTTGTTCAAGGTCCCGATTCCCGCGCCCCAGCCCCGCGCCCCAGCCCCGCGCGCCTGGCGGGCGCTTGGCGGGGTGCCTGGTGTCGCAGGGAGGAGTGGTCAGGCTCGATCGGCGGCGGGGTCGGGCTGCTGGGCGGTGAGTAGCCCGGCCAGTCGGCCCATTTCCGGCTCCCAGCCCATCCGGTGGTTCGCGGCGTCCTCGGCGTTCGCGAAGCCGCTGTGGGTGAGCAGCATCCGGGTGCCGTCCTCGACCTCGGACAGCTCGACCTCGACCCGGGTGGGCTCGTCGTCGGTGCCGTCCCACTTCCAGCTGAACGCGAGCCGGTACGGCGGCTCGACCTCGAGGTAGCTGCCGCGGACGACGTGTGGTCCCATCTCGACCACGTAGTCACCGCCGACCCGGACGTCGGCGCTGACCTTCAGCTCCCAGGTCGGGTTCGGGCAGTACCAGCGGGCCAGCAGGTCCGCTCGGGTCCAGGCGTCGTACACCCTCCCGATGGTTGCCGGCAGCACCCGTTCGATCCGGATCTCAGTGTCCATGCCCGTCCCCTCGCAACAGTTCTTCCAACCGGTCCACGGTGCTGTTCCAGTACGACGTGAGGTCGCCGAGCCACTGCTCGACCTCGGTGAACGCCTCCGGGCGGATCGTGCACACGACCGTCCGGCCGACCTTCCGCCGGGTCACCAGGCCGGCGTCGACCAGCACCCCGACGTGCTTGGTCATCGCCGGCAGCGTGATCCGGTGCGGCTCGGCGAGCTCGCCCATGGTCGCGTCGCCCCGACTCAGCCGGCTTACGATCGCCAGCCGAGTCGGATCCGCGAGCGCCCCGAAGGTCGACGTCAGCACACGCAATACTTCACCAATTGGTGAACTGTCTGTCAAGGGCGGACTTCGAACACCAGGTTGAACGGCGACTGCGCGGCCGTGCGGAACTTGGTGAACCCGGCGGCCGTGGTGACGTCCCGGATCCGGGCCGGACCCGGCCTGGGGGCCTAGTGCCAGACCGACGGGTTGGGAGAGGGAGGCCGGCGTACACAGCAGCGTGGAGAAGCCGTAGTACACCCGGCTGATCGGATTGAGGTTGTCCTCGACGCGATCGCCGGCCGCCGGCTCGACCAGCATCCAGGTGCCGTCGGGTGCCAGTGACTCCCGGACGTGCCGGGCTGCGCCGACCGGGTCGCCCATGTCGTGCAGGGCGTCGAAGGTCGTCACCAGGTCGTACCCGGTCCCGCTGAAGCCGCTGCCCGGCGCCACCTCGAACCTCACCCGCTCACCAAGGCCCGCCTCCGCGGCCCGCAGCCGGGCCGTCTCGATCGATTCCTGGTGGTAGTCCGAGCCGACAAAGGTCGACCGCGGGAACGCTTCAGCCATCAGGATCGTGGACGCGCCGTGTCCACAGCCGATGTCCGCCACCGTCGCACCGCGCTCCAGTTTCGCCACCACACCATCGAGGGCGGGTAGCCAACTGGTCAGCAGGTTCGTGTTGTACGACGGCCGGAAGAACCGCTCGCAGCCGACATGAACGTCGGACGTGTGTTCGTGCCAGCCGATCCCGGCGCCGCTGCGGGCGGCCTCGATCACCTGCGTGGTGTTTTGCACCGTGCCCAGTGCGAACTGGAAGAACCCCGGCAGGTACGCCGGACTGCTCGGGTCGGTCAGCGCCACGGTCTGCTCCGGTGGCAGCGTGTAGCGGCCGGTGTCCGGGTCGTACTCGACGAAGCCGCCGGCAGCCTGGGCGTTCAGCCATTCGCGGGTGTAGTGCTCGTCGGTGCTGGTCCGCTCGGCCAGTTCGCCGGGCGTGGCCGGGCCCTGATCGGCGAGAGCTCTGGTAGTAGCCGAGCCGGTCGCCCATCACGACCAGGGCCGCGTTCAGCGTGGCCCCCACCTCGTCCACGGCCTTGAAGACCAACCCCATCAACTTGTCGCCGTCGATTGCAACAGTCATTTGCTTTCTCCCCCTTAGGTTGTACGGCGAACCTAGGCAGGGCCGCGCGACCATCGCATCAGGTGGGGCACCTGGTGCACACTGCGAGACATGCTCATCGGGCGGGACGCCGAATGCCGGGTGATCGAGCAACTGGTCGCGGGGGCGCGGGTCGGGGCCGCCGGCGTGCTGCTCGTCACCGGGGAAGCGGGTATCGGCAAAACCGCTCTCCTGGACGAAGCCGTCGTCACTGGCTGGTGGACTGCGTGTCCTCCGAGCCCGCGGCACCGAGGGCGAACGCGAACTGCCCTTCGGTGCACTCCTCCAACTCCTCCGCCCCGCACTCCCCAGCCTCGGTCGCATCCCCGGCCCGCAACAGGCGGCGCTCGCCGCCGCGCTGGCGTTGGGGCCGGACGCCGGCGGCCCCGGCTCTCCAGCGGATCGGTTCGCCGTCGGTGCCGCGACCCTGAGCCTGATCTGCCGGTACGCCGAGGAAGCGCCGCTCGCCGTGATCGTCGACGACGCGCACCTGCTGGATCGTCCGTCGGCGGAAGCCTTGCTGTTCGCAGCCAGGCGCTTGGTGGCGGATTCGATCGTGCTGCTGATCGCCGCTCGGGCGGACGAGTCGCATCCGCTCGCCGAGGCGGACCTCCCGGTGCTCGCACCTCGACGGGATTCCGTTGGAGGCCGCGCGGCAGATCGTCCAGCACGCTGCCGAGTGATCTGGTCGAACAGTTGCACCACACAGTCGCGGGCAACCCACTGGCTCTGCTGGAGCTCGCGGACGATCCGGATCGGTTGCACCGCGTGCCGCCGGGCGTGCCCACTTCCCGTTCCCGCGTTACTTGCGGAAGCCTTTACCGCAAGGGCGAACAGGCTGAGTCCGGACGCCCGTACCGCGGTGCTGGTTGCGGCCCTCGATGACCGTGAGCTCGGAGCGGTGGCCAGAGCGTGCGAGAAGCTCGGTGTCGAGGTCGGAGCGCTCGAGGAGGCCGAAACGGCCGGGCTGGTGGCCATCCGCGACGGAGAGGTCCAGTTCCGGCATCCACTGATCCGTTCCGCGATCTACACGAATGCCGACCCGGTCGAGCGTCGTACTGTGCACCGGGCGCTGGCTGGAGCCGCGCAGGACGAGGACAGACGTGCCTGGCACCTGTCCGAGACCGTGCTGGGTACGGACGACGAGGTAGCGGCCGGACTGGTCGTCGCGGCTGAGCATGCGGCCGATCGCGGCGCGCACGCCGTCGCAGCGACTGCCTACGAGCGTGCGGCGCGGCTGACCGAGGACCGCAGGACCGCGCATCCAGACTGGTCGCGGCAGGCGAGGCGGCTTGGTCCGCCGGACTGGCGGAGCGAGCTGACGCCCTGCTCGACGATGCTCTGGCACTGCAGCCGCCGTTGCCGGTCCGCATCCGTGCGCAGGAGATCCGTGGCGACATCGAGGTCAAGTGCGGATCGCCGCGCCGGGCCCGGGACATCCTGGTCGCGGCCGCAGCGGAATGCGAGGACCCGGCGGTGGCGATCGGACTGCTCGCGGACGCAGTCGCAGCCTGCTATCGGCTGTGCGATACAGCGGCCGGCCTGGACGTGGCCCGCGACATCGATCGTCTGCTCCCCGCGGTCGATCGGCTCGGCCCGCGCATCATCGGGATGCTGGCCAGTGGGGTCGCCAAGATCCTCGCCGCAAACGACGGGACGAGTCAGATCCGCGAGGCCGTCGCACTGGCGCCGTCAGAGGAACTGGACCGGGACCGGCGCCGGCAAGTCTGGATGGTGCTCGCCGCGCTGTTCCTCCGGGAGAGCGGTACCGGCCGGGCGCTGTTGCAGCAGGCGATGCTGGAACGTCGCGACCAGGTCGCTCTCGGCACGCTGCCCGGGCTGCTGTTCGTGCTGGCGCGTGACGACGCGACGACCGACCGGTGGGCCGACGCGGCGGCGTCGTACGACGAGGGGATCCGGCTGTCGCGCGAGACGGGCCAGACGACCGAGCTGGCGATGAACCTCGCCGGGCTCGCCTGGCTGTCGTCGCGTCAAGGGCGCGCCGAGTGTCAGACCCTCGCTGCGGAGTGTTTGCGGATCTGCGCCGATCGGGAGATCGAGCTCGGCACAGTCTGGTCGTTGTTCGCGCTCGGCGACCTCGAATTGGGTCGTGGCGATCCGGGGCTGGCGCTAGCGCAGTACGAGCGGCTGGTCGACGTACTGGCCGCGTATGGCATCAAGGACCCGGACCTCTCGCCGGCGCCGGAGTTGGCCGAGGTGTATCTGCGGCTGGGGCGACCTGAGGACGCCGAGCGGGTTGCGCGGGAGTACGCCGTACTGGCTGAGGCGAAGGGACAGCCATGGTCGCTTGCACGGGCCGCCAGGGCGCTCGGTGTGGTTGGGGACAGTGCCAAGCATTTCGAGCGGGCGCTCGGGTGGCATGCGCGAGACGCTCGACGTTTTCGAGCTCGCTCGGACGCGGCTCGCGTACGGCGCCTGGTTGCGGCGCGCACGGCAGCGAGTCGACGCGCGGACGCAGCTACGGCAGGCGGTGGAAGCGTTTGACGCGTTGGGCGCGGCTGGATGGGCCGACCGGGCCGCAGCGGAGCTGAGGGCGACAGGTGAGACCGCACGACGCAGAGTGCCGAGCACCGCGGACGAGTTGACCCCGCAGGAGCGGCAGATCGCGGTGCTGCTCGCCGATGGGCACAGCATCCGGGAGGCCGCCGCCAGGTTGTTCCTCAGTCCGAAGACGGTCGAGTACCACCTCCGGAAGGTCTACGCGAAGTTCGGCATCCACTCGCGGTCCGAACTGGCCGAGCAGCTGAAGATTGGTCCGTCGCGAACGTAGGCTGGCGAACGTGACGCAGCCATTCATCGAGACCAGCGGAATCGCCCGTCACCAGGGCTTCGAAGAACTCGCGGCCGACGGGCCGCTGCGCTACCTGACGCTGTTTACCGGCGTCCCGGTTTGGCTCGTCACCGGGTACGCCGAGACCCGCGAGCTGCTCGCTCATCCGGACGTGGTGCGGTCGCCGATGGACGGCCCGCACCGCGATACGGTCGAGGACGCGCTGATCAGCCGCACCGAGCGGCACATGCTCGGCGCCAACCCGCCCGACCACACGCGCCTGCGCAAGCTGGTTACGGCCGCCTTCACCCGCCGCCGGATCGAGGCGCTCGAGCCGCGGATCCGCGAGATCGCCGCCGGACTGCTGGACGAGATGGCGGCCGCGGGTGATCGGGTCGACCTGGTGAACGCGTACAGCTACCCGCTGCCGATCACGGTGATCTGCGAGCTGATCGGCATCCCGCCGGTCCGCCGGGAGGACTTCCGCCGCTGGTCCTCGGTCTTCGTGAACGCGACCATGCACACCGCCGAGGAGTACGTCGAGGCGACCACGCTGATGCTCGGTTTCGTGCACGAGCTGATCGAACAGAAGCGCACCGCGCCGGCCGACGACCTGCTGTCCGGCCTGATCGCGGCCCGCGATGGTGGCGACCGGCTCAGCGAGGACGAGCTGACCTCGATGATCTTCCTGCTGCTGGCCGCCGGTCACGAGACCACGGTCAGCCTGATCACGAACGGCGTCCTCGCGCTGCTGCGCCATCCGGACCAGCTCGCCCTGCTGCGCGCCGAGCCGGATCGGCTGCCGGCCGCCGTCGAGGAACTGCTGCGGTACGACGGCCCGCTGCAGGCCGCGATCCCGTACATCGCGCGGGCACCGATCGACATCGCCGGATCCCGGATCGAGGCCGGTGAGGTGATCGTGTTCGCGTTGCTGCCGGCCAACCGGGACGCGCGGAAGATCGACCGGCCGGACGAGCTGGACATCACCCGCACGGAGAACGCGCACCTCGCGTTCGGGCACGGGATCCATCACTGCCTCGGTGCACCGTTGGCCCGGCTGGAAGGCCGCATCGCGCTCGGCATGCTGTTCGAACGGTTCCCCGGCCTCCGGCTCGCCGAACCCGATCGCGATCCGGACCGCACGCCCGGACTGCTGATGAACGCGATCCGCGAACTGCCCGTACTGCTGTGACCACAGCCAGCCGCGGATCCTGAACATCGGATGAACCAGGCCTGAATCACACTCTTGGGATTGCAGTGGTTTTGGCCGGAGATGGCATGCTTTCGGGATGACGGAGTTGCTAGAGGTCGCTCGACACCTGCTGAGCTTTGCGATGGCCTCGCACTGGCTGCTGCTCATCCTGTTCGCCGCGGCGGCGATCGATGCCGTCTTCCCGGTGGTGCCGAGCGAGGGCATGGTGATCACCGCGGGGATGGCCGCGGCCGCCGGCCACCAGAACCTGCTGCTCGTGATCACAGTCGCGATGGTCGGCTCCGTCATCGGCGAGTCCACCTGCTACTTCATGGGCCGCGGCTCCGGCCCGGCGCTGCACCGCTGGATGAAGCGGCAGGAGCGCCGACAGCAGATGTACGACAAGGTGTCGGCCGCGCTGCACGCCCGCGGCGGGCTGATCCTGATGACGGTGCGCTACATCCCGGGCGCGCGGATGGTCGCGACGCTGACCGCGGGCGCGACCAGGTACTCGTTCAAGAAGTTCATCGTCTTCACCATCGCCGGCGTCACCGTCGCCTACACGTACGTCGCTCTGCTCGGGTATCTCGGCGGTGACGCGTTCGCCCACGACTCCCTCAAGGCCCTCGCCTTCAGCCTGAGCCTGGCAGCCCTGATCGGCCTCGTGGTCGAGATCTCGCGCCGGATCGCCGTCAAGCGCCGGGCTGCAAAGGTCACGGCCGGATAACGATCGACCCTCGGGTTTCCGCGCGGCTGCGTGTCCCGCGCCAACCCGAGCACGTTCACATGCGTCAGTGGTCACGTGGTGAGGCCGGGGGCACAGCTCATGGGCGTCGCGCTCGTGGTCGCGGCGCTGATCGTCGGATGCGCCGATGTGCCTCTCGAAGGCGCACCAAGCCCGAGCAGCAAACCGACCAAGTCGACGCCGACGCACAGTCCGACGCCGACGCGCAGCCCAAGCACCCCGCCGATCACGCCGACGCCACCGCCCGGGCCGCACGTTCCGGCCGCGGCTCCGGTCACGCGCACGTTCCCGGGTCGGTTGCCGAGTGGCAAACCGCCACTCTTCGTGGTCGTCTCGTTCGACGGTGCCGGTGATCTCGCGCTCTGGGCCCGCTGGCGGGCCGTGGCCAAGCAGGTGAACGCCCGGATGACCTTCTTCCTCTCCGGCCCGTACCTGTACCCCGAAGACCATCGGACCAACTACAAACCGCCGTACCACAAGCCCGGCGCGTCCGACATCGGCTGGGGCGACCCGAGTAGCGTGCTCGGGCGGACGACGGTGCTCCGGCAGGCGATTGCCGAGGGGCACGAGATCGGCACGCACGCGAATGGCCACTTCTGCGGCAAGACCGGCATCGGCCGGTGGACGACGGCGCAGTGGACCGCGGAGCTGAGTGCGTTCGACCAGATGGTGCGGACAGGGCCGACGCTCGCCGCGGGCAAGACGGTCGCGCCGCCGTTCGACCCGGCGACGGTGAAGGGGATGCGAACACCGTGCCTCGAGGGCAGCCGACCGGCGTACCGTCGGGCGATGGTCCAGCGCGGCATGCTGTACGACGCCTCCGCCCCGGGGTACATCGCCTGGCCGAAGAAGGTCGACGGCCTGTGGGACTTCCCGCTGCAGTCGGTCACCCTGGCCGGGACGACCAAGCCGACGCTGACGATGGACTACAACCTGTGGTTCAGCCAGACCGGCGCGCGGGTCGCGCCGGTCGCCCACGCCCCGGCGCTGAAGGCGCAGGTACTCGCGACCTACCGGCAGGCGCTCGCGACGTCCCGGGCCACCGGCAACCCGCCGCTGTTCCTCGGCAACCACTTCAACCGCTGGAACAACAGCGTCTACTCGGACGCGCTGACCTCGTTCGTCCGGGAGACCTGCACCCAGCCCGACGTCCGCTGCGTCAGCAACATCGAGCTGGTCAGCTGGCTCACCACGTACGGCGTACCGACCGGACGCAAGCCCTAGAGGCGTAGGTACCCGTACGCGCTCTGCCAGGTGCCGCCGTCCTTGATCCGGCCGACCACGAGGCGCTGCAGCGTCGTGTCCTGCGGCAACTCGTCCAGGTGGTCGGTGCCGTGGGTGCGGAACGTGAAGAAGATCGCGCCGTCCTGACTGTCGTTCGGTACGCCGTACGGCGTGAAGCGGCGGCCGAAGCGGACCATGTTCGAGTCGGGCGGGAGGTTGTCGAGCAGGTACGGATCGATCAGCCAGGACCACAGGTTCGCGGTCTTCACCGGGTACTCCGGGAAGTACCGCGGGAAGAACTCGCGTGCCTGCGCGAAGCTGTCGTCGACCGCCTCAGGGGTCAGCGGACCGGTCTCCGGGATGTGGACGCCGATGATCCACTCGCCCGGCTCGGTCCCCGGCACCGGCTTGTCCGCCGGGACCTGGTGCAGCAGGAACTGCAGCCGGCCGAGCGCGTAGATCTGGCCTGTCCAGGCGATCGTCAGCCACCAGTGCGTCTCCAGGCTGTAGTCGCCGTGCGTCCGCCGACTCACCTTCAGCTGCTGGCCGAGGTCCGCGAGCGAGGCCCAGCTGATCTCGTCCGGGATCCCGCGCTCGATGTGGAAGCGGCGGATGTCCGGCACGGTGTCCAGGAACGCCTGCACCGAGTTGCGCGGATCCTCCGGCATCCGGAACTCCGGCTCGGTGCCGAGCTTCCCGATCGCGGCCCGGATCTGGTCGGCCAGGTCGTCGACGATCTCCGGATCCGCGGTGAAGGCCTCAGCCGCCTCCCGGTCGGTCATCGTCGAACCCCAGCAGGCGGTACTCATCGGCAGTTGTCACTCGTCAACCGTATCCGATCCGGACGCGCCACAGACTTACGATCTACCCTGTGGGCTACCAGCGCTTTGCGCCGCCGGAGGACCTCCGCGACCTGGTCGAGCACGTGTGGCTCGTCGAGTCTCCGCCGCTGCCATCGCGGCGACGGGAGATCCTGATCCCGAACGGCCGGCCGGGCCTCGCCGTCGCGCTCGCCGACCCGGGAACCCGCCACGATCCGGTCACGCGGACCGAGTGGCCGAACGCGGCGTCGGTGTCCGGGATCATGACCCGGCCGCAGGTGATCGGCCAGACCGGCGCGTCCAGCTACGCCGGGGTCGAGTTCAAGCCGTGGGGGCTCGCGGCGCTCGGTCTCCCGACCCTGCTCGTCGACGAGGTGCTGCAGTTCACCGACTGGGTCGGCGAGCGTACGACGTACGAACTCGTTGACGAGCTCCGCGCGGAACCGTTCGGTCAGTCCCGCGCGGACCGGTTGGCCGCGTTCCTGTCGCCGCGACTGGATGCCGCCCATGCCCTGCCGGTCGTCGCGGCCGCGGTGCGCGTGATCGACGAGGCGCGCGGTCGCACGACGGTCGCCGACGTGGCCGAGCTGAGTGGGACGTCGTACAGCACGCTCTATCGGATGTTCCGGCAGAGTCTCGGGATCGGGCCGAAGCAGTACGCCGAGCTCATCCGGTACTACCACTTCGTCGGCGGGCTGCTCGGTGGTCCCGCGGATGCACAGGCGACGCTGTCCGCGCTGCACGGGTACTACGACCAGGCGCATGCGGCCCGGGACTTCAAGCGGTACACCGGTGTCAGCGCCACGTCGTTCCTCGCCGTACAGAACGGGATCGCGGCGCTGATGCATGGAAGATCCGTCCAAGACGACGCGCCCGCCGACGGGTGAGGATGGTCACATGGGACGAATCATCCACGTCGAAATCGTTGCCGCGGACCACGACCGGGCAGCGGAGTTCTACCGCAAGGTCTTCGGCTGGCAGGTGACACCGGCGCCGGTGCCGGACGGATATCTGCTCGCGGAGACCGGTGAAGGCGAGGGGATCGACGCCGCGATCATGAGCAGCCGATACCAGGAACAGCCCACGATCGCGTGGCTCGAAGTCGACGACATCGAGGCGACGCTGGACGCCGTGCGCGGAGCGGGAGGTGCGCAGATCGGTGAGATCCAAGAGCTGCCGGGGATCGGGCGGCTCTGCTACGCGCGCGACACCGAGGGTGTGCTGATCGGCCTGCGTCAGAGCTGACCTCCGGAAGAAGTGATCTTCCGGAAAGCCTCGGCCAACCCGAGGTAGAGGATGGTCGAGTCTGCGGGATTGAACGCGAATGCCGTCGTTTCAGCCGGCCGCGGTGTCGATGTGCCGGGCCATCACCAGGTCGTCGTCGGTGATGCCGCCGGCCTCATGGCTGCTGATCCGGAAGGTGATGGTGGTGTAGCGGATGTCGATGTCCGGGTGGTGGTTCATCGACTCGGCCAGCTGGGCGACCGTGGCGACCAAGCGGATGCCGTCCAGGAACGTGTCCTTCGTGACGCTTCGGACCAGCTCCTTGTCCACGACCTTCCACTCTGGCAGGTGGTCACGGATCGCAAGATCGATCTGGTCGTCGGTCAGCAGCTCAGCCATGAGCTCACTCTAGTCCCCGGCCCGACCTTGTTGCGTTCGTACTCGACCAGAGGCCAGCAGGCCCAGCAGGGCGACACCGGCGCCGGCGGTGATGATGGCGCCGAAGACCCACGGCTGCGGGTCCTCTGCGTTCAAGGCAAGGAGGGTGCCGCTGATCGCCAGGGCGGTTGCGATGCTCATGGTGCCGGCCATCTGCGCCGCACTGCTGTTCCGCCCGGAGTTGTTGTGGTCGGACAGATCGAGCGTCAGCACCGACAGACTCGACGAACTCAGACCCATCCCGATGCCGGCGAACGCCCAGCCGATCAGACCGAACCACGTGGTCGCACCCGTCCACGCCAGCAGCGATGTGACCAGCAGTCCACCGGTCATGAACGCGAGCCCGGACCGCAGGACGGTGACCCGCTCGATGCCGTGTTCCCGCCCTTGCAACCAGGATCCGAAGGCCCAACTGACGCCAGTGATCGACAGCGTCACCCCGGCGCGCGACGCACTGAAGTCGTGCTGCAACGTGAGCAGCAGCGGCAGATACGCACCCACTCCGGCGAACGCCGCGCCACCGAGCCCGCGTACGGCGACCACAGCCGGGAATCCGCGTCGTGCAACGAACGTCCCCTTCGGCATCACCCGTACGGCGGCCACCCCGAGCAGCACCACCGCCACGGGAATCGCGATCCCGCCGATGACCGGATGTGGCTCGAGCTGGTCACCGGCCAGCGTCATCGCGAACAGCGCGGCCGACGCGGCGAACGCCCACGGAAGGGCGGCTCGCCAGGCCTCCAGTTCGGCCACGTCCTCGGCGCTGCGCGCTTGCGCCGGGGTGTTCCGCGATTGGCGCATGGCCGGGCCGAGCAGCATCCAACTCGGCACCAGCAGGACGACCGCACCGAGGAACACCCAGCGCCAGCCGAATTGCTCGGTCACGAGCCCGGTCAGCGCCGGGCCGAGCACCGACGGCAAAATCCACATCGCCGCGAACAACGAGAACATCCGCGGCCGCAGTACGGCGGGCAGCGCGCGGGCGACGAGCACTGTCAGCGACACGTCGAGCAGCCCTTCCGCGAAACCACTCAGCAACCGACCGGAGACGACCATCGGCATCGCTGTCGCGGTTCCAACCAGGATCTGTGCGAGGGCGAACGCGATCGCGCCGACCCGCAACGTCGGGATCGGACCACGCCGGTCGGACCACAGGCCGGCGATCGCGAGCGAGATGAGGTAGCTCGCGTTCGGGGACGCGTTCGCCAGCCCGAAGCTGCCCAGTGCGTCGAACTCCCGGACCATCGTCGGCAACGCCGTACCGACGGCCCTGTTCTCGAACGCGCCGAGGGTGACGAGGCCGATCACACCCAGCACGAGCGGCAGATGCGCGCCGCTGAACAACCGTTGACGAGGGGCGTCGACAGACGAGGCGGAAGTCATGACCGCAATCGTCGAAGCTCAAGCCCCCTTTAAGTCAAGACGACCCGTGGGTCCTGCGGCTGCCGCCCTCGGCCCCACCCAGCCCACCGGCCCAACCACCAGCCAACCCCAACCAGGCCAACCAAGCCGTCACGATTCCACCCCCGCACACCAAGCCGGGACCTCGGACATCTACCGGGGACCGTGGACACCAAGCCGGGACGTCGGACACCTAGTGGGGACCGTGGACACCAAGCCGGGACCGTCGGACACCTAGCGGGGACCGTGGACACCTAGTGGGGACCGTGGACACTTAGTGGGGACCGTGGACACCAAGCCGGGACGTCGGACACCTAGCGGGGACCGTGGACACCAAGCCGGGACGTCGGACACCTAGTGGGGACCGTGGACACCAAGCCGGGACGTCGGACACCTAGTGGGGACCGTGGACACCAAGCCGGGACCGCGGACATCCGATCCGGTGTCCACGGTCCCCACAACCTGTCCGAGGTTCCAAGCCCTCGCCCCGAACCCTCCACACCACTCAAGCTCTCACCCATTTCACCCACACCGAGGGCCAGAGCAGCCCCATTTTCAGGGGTCAACCCCCGAGCGTGTGGGTTGCGGAGGCAGATTTTCGGGGGGCAAGCCACAACACCAGGGGTTGACCCCTCAAAAGTCAGGGCCGACAGCCGACTCACAGTGGGTTGCGGCTCGGATTCTCAGGGGGCCTACCCGGCCGGGTTGAGGGGTTGGCCCCGGAGGTGGTGGGTTGCCTGCTTGGGTTTCGGCGGGTACCTGGCCACGTGAGGGGTCAACCCCCGAGCGTGTGGGTTGCGGAGGCAGATTTTCGGGAGGCAACCCACAACACCAGGGGTTGACCCCTCAAAAGTCAGGGCCAACACCCGAGTCGGTGGGTTGCCGCTCGGGATTCTCAGGGCTCACCCGGCCGGGTGAGGGGTTGACCCTCAAAAGTCAGGGCCAACACCCGAGTTGGCGGCTTGCCCCGTCGGATTCTCGGGGAGCAACCCACCAGGTGCGGGGTTGACCCCTTGAGTTGGCGCGGGCTGAGGAAAGCACGAGCCCCTGGCTCCGGGTGGGGCCAGGGGCTCGTGGTGCTGGGGGATCAGGCCGGGCGGCGGCGGATCTTGTTGCCTAGCCAGACGATCGGGTCGTACTTGCGGTCGACGACGCGTTCCTTCATCGGGATCAGCGCGTTGTCGGTGATCTTGATGTGCTCGGGGCACACCTCGGTGCAGCACTTGGTGATGTTGCAGAAGCCCAGGCCGTGCTGCTCCTGGGCGGCGTTCTGCCGGTCAGCGGCGTCGAGCGGGTGCATGTCCAGCTCGGCGATCCGCATCAGGAAGCGCGGGCCCGAGAAGGACTCCTTGTTCTCCTCGTGGTCGCGGATCACGTGGCAGGTGTCCTGGCACAGGAAGCACTCGATGCACTTGCGGAACTCCTGCGAGCGCTCCACGTCGACCTGCTGCATCCGGTACTCGCCCGGCTTCAGGTCGGCCGGCGGCGTGAACGCGCGGATCTCGCGGGCCTTCTGGTAGTTGAACGACACGTCCGTGACGAGGTCGCGGATCACCGGGAAGGTACGCATCGGCGTGACCGTGACGACCTCGTCCTCTTCGAACGTGTTCATCCGGCACATGCACATCAGCTTCGGCATGCCGTTGATCTCGGCGCTGCAGGAGCCGCACTTGCCGGCCTTGCAGTTCCATCGGACCGCGAGATCCGGCGTCTGGGTCGCCTGCAGCCGGTGGATGACGTCGAGGACGACTTCGCCCTCGTTCACCTCGACCTCGAAGTCCTTCAGCTCACCGCCCTCGGAGTCGCCCCGCCAGACGCGGAATTTGCCCTTGTAGCTCATCGACGTCCTCGCTTCGCTCCGGCCGCCGATGAGGCACGAAACACACTGCGTTGTTTAATGCCCTCGCTTCGCTCGGTCATGTGGCCGGCAGCTCCTCATCCGTCAGATACTTCTTCAGTTCGTCGAGTTCGAACAGTTCCAGCAGGTCCTCGCGCATCGGGATCTGGTCCTCGACGGTGACGTTCACGGCGCCGTCGGAGTCCAGCGCGCAGACCAGCAGCTTCTTGCGCCATTCGGCTGACATCTCCGGGAAGTCGTCGCGGGTGTGACCGCCGCGCGACTCCTGCCGCCGCAGGGCCGCCTTCGCCACGCACTCGGACACGGTCAGCATGTTGCGCAGGTCGAGCGCCAGGTGCCAGCCGGGGTTGAACTGCCGGTGACCCTCCACCGTCATCTTCGCGATCCGGCCGCGGTACTCGGCCAGCCGGCCGAGCGCCTGGTCCATCTCCTCTTCCTTGCGGATGATGCCGACCAGGTCGTTCATCGTCTGCTGCAGTTCCTGGTGGATCGAGTACGGGTTCTCGCCGCCCTCGAGCTCGAACGGCGCCAGCGCCTCGGCGGCCGCCGCGTCGACATCCGCCTCGTCGATCGTCGGCCGGCTCTGCAGGGAGTCGATGTACACCGCCGCTCCCATGCCCGCGCGCCGCCCGAAGACGAGCAGGTCCGACAGCGAGTTGCCACCGAGCCGGTTCGACCCGTGCATGCCGCCGGCAACTTCACCGGCCGCGAACAGGCCCGGGACGGTGGACGACGCGGTGTCCGGGACGACCTCGACGCCACCCATCACGTAGTGACAGGTCGGACCGACCTCCATCGGCTCGGCGGTGATGTCGACATCCGCGAGCTCCAGGAACTGATGATGCATCGACGGCAGCCGGCGCTTGATCTCCTCGGCCGGTAGCCGCGACGACACGTCCAGGAAGACGCCACCGTGCGGCGTACCCCGACCGGCCTTCACCTCGGAGTTGATCGCCCGGGCGACCTCGTCACGCGGCAGCAGCTCCGGGGGACGCCGGTTGTTGTCGGCGTCCTTGTACCAGCGGTCGGCCTCTTCCTCGGTGTCCGCGTACTGCGCCCGGAACACATCCGGCACGTAGTCGAACATGAACCGCTTACCCTCGGAGTTCTTCAGTACGCCGCCGTCGCCGCGGACCGACTCGGTGACCAGGATGCCCTTCACCGAGGGCGGCCAGACCATGCCGGTCGGGTGGAACTGGATGAACTCCATGTTGATCAGCGTCGCGCCGGCCCGCATCGCCAGCGCGTGCCCGTCACCGGTGTACTCCCAGGAGTTCGAGGTGACCTTGAACGACTTGCCGATACCGCCGGTCGCCAGGATCACGGCCGGCGCGTCGAACAGGATGAACCGGCCGGACTCGCGCCAGTAGCCGAAGGCACCGGAGATCGCGTCGCCGTCCTTCATCAGCTCGGTGATCGTGCACTCGGCGTACACCTTGAGGTTGGCCTCGTAGTCGCCGGTCGCCTCGAAGTCCTCCTGCTGCAGCGAGACGATCTTCTGCTGCAGGGTACGGATCAGTTCCAGGCCGGTACGGTCGCCGACGTGCGCGAGCCGCGGGTAGGTGTGGCCGCCGAAGTTGCGCTGGCTGATCCGGCCGTCCGGCGTCCGGTCGAACAGCGCGCCGTACGTCTCCAGCTCCCAGACCCGGTCGGGGGCCTCCTGCGCGTGCAGCTCGGCCATCCGCCAGTTGTTCAGGAACTTGCCGCCGCGCATGGTGTCGCGGTAGTGGACCTGCCAGCTGTCGTTCGAGTTCGCGTTGCCCATCGCGGCCGCGCAGCCACCCTCGGCCATCACGGTGTGGGCCTTGCCGAACAGGGACTTGCAGATGATCGCGGTGCGCTTGCCCTGCTCGCGAGCCTCGATCGCCGCGCGCAGGCCGGCGCCGCCGGCCCCGATCACGACGACGTCGTAGGAGTGTCGTTCCAGCTCAGTCATGTGAGAAGAGATCCCGTATCAGTTGAAGAAGCGCAGATCGGAGAACCAGTCGGCCGACAGTCCCATGATGTAGGCATCGGTGATGATCACGGTGAACAGCGACGTCATCGCGAACGTGCCGTGCTTGGGGTTCAGCTTGGACACGAAGGTCCAGTACCGGTAGCGCAGTGGGTGCTTGGAGAAGTTCTTCAGCCGGCCTCCGACGATGTGCCGGCAGGCGTGGCAGGACAGCGTGTAGAACCAGAGCATCACCAGGTTGACCCAGATGATCACGGTACCCAGGCCGATGCCGAAGCCGCCGTCCTTGCCGTGGAAGGCCTGGATGCCGTCGTACACGTTGAGCAGGCCGAAGACTATGGCGCCGTAGAAGAAGTAGCGGTGCAGGTTCAGCGCGACCAGCGGGAACTTGCGCTCGCCGGTGTAGTTCTTGTGCGGTTCCGGGACCGCGCATGCGGCCGGCGCGAAGAACAGCGACCGGTAGCCCGCTTTGCGGTAGTAGTAACAGGTGCCGCGGAAGCCGGCCAGCACCACGAAGGTGATGAGGCTCAACGGCAGCCAGCGCGGGAATCCGCCGAACCAGGTGCCGAGGTGGGTGGAGCCTTCGACACACGAGCTGCTCAGGCAGGGCGAGTACAGCGGGGTGAGGTAGTGGAAGTCGTCGACCCAGTACCACTTGCCCATGAAGATCCGGATCGTCGCGTAGACGATGAAGAAGACCAGGATCACACCGATCCGCAGCGGCGCCAGCCACCAGCGGTCGGTTCGTAGTGTCTTCTGCCCGATCTGTGCGCGACCGGGAGCGCTTACGCCAGTCGCCATCAGGGAGCGTGCCTGTCGGGCGCGCCGAAGCCTTCATGCTCCGCGTCTGTCCACATGGACGCGTCATACTCCACGTCGGGAATCTCCTCGAGTTCCTCCGGAACGGGTCCGGGTCTGTGCCGGGGGTCGGGCGGGCCAAGCTCTGCGAGGTCGTCGTTGAGCCGGGCCACGTCGGACACCAAGCGGCGGATGCCGAGGGTGTCACCGTACTCCTGGCTGAGAATGCCGACGGCGTCATGCAGGCTTTCGAGCGCGCGGACGACTGCGGCGACGCCGCTGTTGTCTTCACCCATGCCGACTCCAGTGATGATGATGTAGCTGTCAGTATGGGCACACTTTGCCCCTGCCAGGCGCGCAACGGAAGACCCCTCGGTACGGCGTGTTTCCAGTTAGGGTCACCTCAGTTGCGACCGTGCCGACGGGTGGAGTAAAGGAGCGAATCCGGCCTGCAGCACAACGAGATTCGCCGGTGGCGTGAGCACTTCGACCTCGCGCATCCCCGGTGGTTGAAGGGGCTCGCCGTACCCGCTCCATGACCAGGGCAGGACCAGGCCGTCGAGGACGAGGGCCGGGCGGCCGTCGTACCGGATCATCGCGCCGTCAGGGAGCTCGGCGAGGTCCTGGATGGTGGTGCGTTGCTGTCGGGTGCGGGGGTCGACGCGCTCGCTGTGGAGCTGGGCGTCCATCGCGGCGGCGCGGGGTCGTTCGCCGAGATCACGGCCCTTCGCCCAGGCGCCGGCGTACAGCAGGAAATCCCTGCGGCGGCAGTAATGACACGGGCGATGGCCGGCTGCGAGGGCGACGGCTTCGTCGAAGAAGAACAGCGCGGTCCAGCGCCCTGGCGGCATCGGATCGCGCTGAACGCCCTTCCAGTCAAGGACGCAGCAGATCCAGGCCTTCGAGCGCCAGCGGGTCGTGCCGAGGCGGCGATCCGGGCCGTGCAGGCTGCCGCGGTTGCCCATCAGCAGGCCGCGGCCCGGGTCGGCCACGATCTCCTGGGTGGGCAAAACCCTGTTCTGCAACGGCATGTGGCTCATCCTGCCGAGGATGACCGACACTTTCCGTCCCGCCCCACCGCCCCGGTCAGGCACTTCTGGCAGAGTCGCCGTGACCAGGGAAGGAATCAGCCCTGACCGGGGCGGTGGGGTGGGGAAGGAATGAGCACAGTGCAGATCGTGGTGGGAGTGGCCGTCGTACGCGATGGTCTGGTGCTGGCGGCGTACCGGCCCGGGCCCGATGGGGGCTGGGAGTTTCCGGGCGGGAAGGTCGAGCCGGGGGAGACCGAGGAACAGGCGGCGGTGCGGGAGATCCGCGAGGAACTCGACCTGGAGATCAAGGTCGGCGCGTCGCTCGGGCCGGCCGTGGACATCTCCGAGTTTCATCGGCTGCACGTCTACCTCGCGTCGATCGTCGACGGCGAGCCGGTACGGCGGGAGCACTCCGAGCTGCGGTGGTTCGCACCGGCGGACCTGGACGAATTGGACTGGCTGGTGCCGGATCGGCCCTTCGTCCGGGAGCTGCGGTCACGGGGCTGAGTGGCGGAAGTCACATGAATGGGGGCGCACGGATCGCCATTCGGAGCTCACTCAGCGGAACTTGTATGGGTCCTTTGTATGGGTTGTACCTGGTGGCTGGATCAGACCACCGAGAGAATCCTCACCTAACGCCCCTTGGGGAGGAGTGAGGTATGTCGGTGTATCCGACGGTTACCACGGTGCGACGAGAGGACTTCGCGGCGGACGTGGTCTGTGAGGTCTACGAACTGGGGTCGAGGCGCCGGACCCCGGCCGCGGTCAGAGAGCTGACCAGCCGCCAGGTGGCGATCGGCCGGATGATGTCGACCGGGGCGAAGGACGCCGCGATCGCGCGCGATCTCGGCCTGTCGCTGCGCACTGTCCGCTCCGAGATCAGCGCCCTGATCGTCGGGCTCGGTGCGAAGTCCCGCTTCCAGGCCGGCTGCCTGCTGGTTCGCCGCTTCGGCTGAGCCCGTCCTCCGCGAGCGCGCCCCCTGTGAGCCTGCTCCGTGGGGCCCGGAGAACTGTCCGAGGGGCGACGTAGGCTTTCGCCATGGTTGAGCTTGCTGCGCGCCGGCTGCTGCTGGTGCACGCCCACCCGGACGACGAGACGATCAACAACGGCGTGACGATGGCGCGGTATGTGGCCGAGGGAGCCCATGTCACGCTGATCACCTGCACGCTCGGCGAGGAAGGTGAGGTGCTCGTCCCCGAGCTCACCCACCTGGCCGCCGACCAGACCGACCAACTCGGTGCGCACCGGATCGGCGAACTCGACGCGGCGATGGCCGAGCTCGGGGTCACCGACCACCGCTACCTCGGCGGTGCCGGCAAATACCGCGACACCGGGATGATCTACAACGACGAAGGCAATGCGGACGTCCCGCCGGAGACCCGGAAGGACAGCTTCTGGCAGGCCGACCTGCTCGCCGCGGCCGACGACCTGGTCCCAGTCATCCGCGAGGTCCGCCCGCAGGTGCTGGTGACCTACGACCAGTACGGCAACTACGGTCACCCCGACCACATCAAGGCCCACCGCGTCGCGACGTACGCCGCGGCCCTGGCCGGTGCCCGGTCGTATCGCGAGGACCTCGGCGAGGCCTGGGACATCCCGAAGATCTACTGGACGGCGATGGCCGAGTCCCGGATGCGGTCGATGTTGCGCGAGTTGCGCGAGGCCGGCGACACGACGACGTTCGAGGGAATGGACCCGGACGGGCCGCTCGGTCCGTTCGTCACGCCGGATCGCCTCATCGACTGCCTGATCGAAGGCGACGACTACCTGGATCGCAAGATGAACGCGATGAAGGCGCACGCCACCCAGATCACCGTCGACGGACCGTTCTTCGCGTTGTCCAACAACAACGGCAACCAGATCTGGAGCTCGGAGCCGTACCGACTGGTCAAGGGCACGGCCGCACCTGGTCCGGACGGCTTGGAGCACGATCTGTTCGCCGGTCTCTCGGCGGGGTGACAGTTCCCACACGCTCGGTTGAGGCATCAACCTTCCAGCGGGCATAACCTGCTGGGGTGTCGTCAACCGAGCCCAGTGGGAGCGTGGAGCCCGCGGAGTTCCGTGCGGCACTGGGCCGGTTCGCGTCCGGGATCACGATCATGAGCACACTGCAGGACGGTGTGGCACACGCGATGACGGCGAGCGCGTTCACCTCGCTGTCGCTGGATCCGCCGCTGGTGCTGGTCTGTGTCGACAAGGGCGTCCGGATGCACGCCGCCGTACAGGACTGTGGCTACTGGGCGATCTCGGTCCTGGCCGGGGACCAACGGTCGATCGCGGACCGGTTCGCCAAGTCGGGGCGCGATCTCTACAGCCAGTTCGACGGCATCGGTACGGCGGCCGGCCCGAAGACCGGGTGTCCGCTGATCCACGGCGCGCTGTCCTGGCTCGAGTGCCGGACCTGGGCGACGTACGACGGGGGCGACCACACGATTGTGGTCGGTGAGGTGCTGAGCCTGGGGCTGGGCGAGCCCACCGATTCCAGCGCGCTGATCTACCTTTCCAGTCACTACCGGAAACTGCCCGACGCCTGAGCGTGGTCGCCGGGCGCAGGGTCAGCGCAGGCCTGCCCCGTCGGCCAGAGGGGCCTGCCCCGTCCCGTAGGATGTGCCCTCGTGCCCCGGGCCGTGCCCGTGTGGGCGCAGCCTGACCATGGCTTCGACCAGGAGGACTCTTTCCGGTGGGGAGAAAGCAGCTCGCGGGGATCATCGCCGCCGCGGCGCTCGGTGTGCTCGTGGTGGGGTACGGCGCGGCGTTCGCGTTCGCCGGCAGCAAGATCCCCGGTGACACCACCGTGCTCGGGATCCCGGTCGGCGGTCTGTCCGAGCGCGACGCCAAGGCCAAGCTCGAGGCCGGCCTCAAGGACCGGATGGCCCAGCCGATCGCGCTGAAGGCGGGCGAGTCGAAGTTCCAGGTCGACCCGGCCGACGCCGGCCTGTCCGTGGACCTGGACGCCACCGTGGCCGCCGCGGGCGCGGGCCGCAGCCTGGCCCCGGGCCGGGTCTGGCACGGCCTGACCGGCGGCGACGCGATCGAGCCGGTGGTCACCAAGGACGATGCCAAGCTGACGACGGCCGTCGAGAAGCTCGCGGCCCAGGTGAACCGGCCGGCCACCGAAGGCACCATCACGTTCGAGGGCACGAAGCCGGTCACGCACGCGCCGGCCGACGGTCTGCAACTGGACAACGCGAAGGCCGAGGACGCGGTGGTCGCGGCCTACCCGGCCGACGGCTCCCCGAAGGATCTCCCGGTCGGCATGACCAAGCCGAAGGTCGGTTCCGACGCCATCGACAAGGCGTTGAAGGACTACGCCGAACCGGCGATGTCCGGTCGGGTCCGGCTCACTGTCGGGTCCAAGTCGGTGGACCTGCTTCCGGCCGAGCTCGCGCCGGCGCTGACGCTGACGGCGAAGGACGGCGACTTCACCCCGGCGCTGAACGCGAAGAAGCTCGAGCCGTTGTTCCAGAAGCGATTCAAGTCGCTGGAGACGCTGCCGAAGGACGCGACCGTACAGATCGTCGGCAGTGGGCCGAAGGTGATCCCGGCGGTCGACGGCATGGTGGTCGACCGGGCCAAGGTGGTGCCGGCGATCCTGGCCATCCTGCCCAAGCCGACCGGCGAACGCCGCGCCGCCGTGGGCCTCGCGCCCACCCCGGCGAAGGTGACGACCGAGCAGGTGACCGCGCTCGGGATCACGGAGAAGATGGGTGACTTCACCACCAACTTCCCGCACGCGCCGTACCGCAACATCAACATCGGCACCGCGGCGGCCAAGATCAACGGCACGCTGCTGAAGCCGGGCGAGACGTTCAGCCTGAACAAGATCGTCGGCGAGCGGACCAAGGAGAACGGCTTCACCGAGGGCAACATCATCAGCGGCGGAAAGTTCGTGCTGGACCTCGGCGGCGGGGTGTCGCAGTCGGCGACGACCACCTTCAACGCGGCCTTCTTCGCCGGGCTGAAGATCGTCGAGCACAAGGCGCACAGCGTCTACATCAGCCGCTACCCGGTCGGCCGCGAGGCGACGGTGGCCTGGCCGTCGGTGGACCTGAGGTTCCTGAACGACTCCGGGAAGGGCGTCCTGGTCCAGACGATCTTCAAGCCGTCCACACCGGGCAACCAAGGCAGCATCCGGGTCGTCATCTGGGGCACCAAGACCTGGGACATCACCGCGGGGCAGTCATCGAAGACCAACCCCCGCCAGCCCACGGTGGTCTACAACCCCGCGCCCGGCTGCCGGCCGCAGGCGCCGACGCCTGGCTTCGACATCACGGTCTTCCGGTACTTCGCGAAGAACGGCGCCCGGGTGAAGACCGAGTCGTTCACCACCAAGTACAACGCCGCCGACGACATCCGCTGCGGCCCCAAGCCAGGCACCACCCCGACCCCACCCGTCAACACCCCCGGCCCCGGCAAACCCCGCCCCGGCACCACCACCCGCCCACCCGGCTGACCTCGTCCGGCGCCCCGGGTCGGCTGTCCTCGTCCGGGGTCAGAGTCGGCTGACCCCTTCGGCGCCCCGGGCGAGCCGCCCGGTACGACGCCCCGCTCGCCGAGCTGCCCGCCGTACGAAACCTCCGTCCACCGGCCGGCTCCTGTGGGGCTGCATTGAGCCGGATATCCCCTGAAGTTGTGGGTTTTCTGCGCGCATACGAGGGGAGAACCCACAACGCGACGGGTTGACCCCTGGAATGACGCGGTGGCGCGACCGAGGGGTCCACCCCACCGGGCCGGCTCCGGTCTGGCCGCATCTGGGGGGATCACCGGCTCTTGTCGTTGCCCGATTCGGGCCACAGCGGATCGACTTTGTGCACCAGATCCGTACGCCGAGGTCGTCGCCGTACGGATCTCGTGCACAGCGCAAGTGGCCGATCGCGATGATGGGTGGCGGCCGGACGGCCAATCGCGACGACGGGTGGCAGTCGGCCCGTGCGGGCCGGCCGGGCACGACAGTTGGGCAGGTCAGCTGGACACGACAGCCGGATCACGCCTCAAGTTGGGGGCGGGGCGGCGCGCATGCCAGGGGAAACCGACAACGCGACGGGTTGACCCCTGAAATGACACCGGGGCCGCGACAGACGGGATCCGCCACCGACGGAGGGGAGCCCGGGGAGACGGAGGCGGACCGCCGGGCGACGGAGGGGACGACGGAGGGACCGCCGGGGCGACTGCGGTCGCGGGGTCAGCCGCGGTGGATCTTGTGGAGTTCGGCGGCTATCTGGTTGAAGAGGTCTTCGCCGATCACAGCCCCTTCGCGGCGGACCTGACGTGGGTCGATCCGGAGGACCCGGTCGAGCCGGACCTCGCTGCGGCGCCCTTCCTTGTCCCAGGCACCGCTGCCGATGTCCATCCAGATCCGCCCCCACCGCGCCTCGTCGGCGGCGTCGCGGTCGTGGTCCTTGCTGGTCAGGATCAGCGCCAGCAAGAACGATCCGTCCGACCCGACCACCAGCACCGGCCGGTCCTTCCCGCGGCTGAAGTCCTCCTCGAACGGCACCCAGGTCCACACGATCTCGCCCGGATCCGCCACCCCGTCGTCCGGGTGCGGCGTGTACTCGACGTGCACCGTTCCCTCGAAGTCCCCGGCGTACTCCGGCCGCTCCACCACGTGATCCGCGCTGTGATCCGACATGGCACCTGAGGTTAGCGCCCTCACATCTCGGCGACCTCACACCGTTCCAACCCTGTGGAAAACACAGTGCAAGCGGAAACCCGACCCGCCAACCGGTCCGCGATCCTGGCCGTCCTGCTCACCGGGCAGTTCATGGCGAACATCGACACCGCGGTCGCGAACGTCGCCGGCCCGTCGATCGGCGCCGATCTGCATGCGTCCGCGGGCGCGGTCGGCCTGGTCGTCTCCGGGTACGTCGTCGCCTTCGCCGTACTGCTGATCACCGGCGCGCGCCTCGGCTCGTCGCTCGGTTACCGTACGACGTTCCTCCTCGGCCTGACCGTGTTCACCGCGGCCTCGCTGGCGTGCGGTCTCGCGCCGGGGATCGCCACCCTCGTCGTCGCCCGTTTCGTGCAGGGTGCAGGAGCCGCGCTGATGGTGCCGCAGGTGCTCAGCGGCATCCAGGTGCACTTCCAGGGCCGGGACCGGCTGAAGGCACTCGGCTACTTCTCGATCGCCCTCTCCGGCGGCGCCGTTGCCGGGCAGGTGCTCGGCGGCGTGCTGATCGCGGCCGACCTCTTCGGGACCGGCTGGCGCCCGATCTTCCTGGTGAACGTCCCCATCGGCATCGCCCTCGCAGTCGCCGCCCGCCGGCGCCTCCCCGCGGACCCGGTCGGCCAGCGGGATCGCCTGGACCTGATCGGCGTACTCACCTTGTCCACAGCGGTTCTGCTTGTCATCGTCCCGCTCCTGCTGGGCTCCGAGCGCGGCTGGCCCACCTGGTCCTGGCTCTGCCTCCTCCTGAGCCTCCCGGCCCTTGCGCTCTTCGAGTACGGCGAACGCCGTACAGCGGCACGTGGTGGTCGTCCACTCATCGCCCGCCAGGTCTTCAGCAACCGATCCGTCCGAGCCGGCCTGCTCGCTCACGCCTGCACTACAGGCACCTACTTCGCTCTGCTCTTCGTGCTCGCCCTCTACCTCCAGGACGGCCTCCACAAGGGCCCCGCGTACTCAGGCTTCGCCATGGTCGTCTGGGTCGCTGCGTTCGGTCTGGCCGGCCCAGTCCTCCCCAAACTGCGCAGGGGAGTTCGATGGATGCCGGTCATCGGCTGCCTGATCCTGGCGATCGGCTATCTGTCAGTGCTGGCCTACCTACTGCTGGGCGGCCGCACTGGACCACTCCTCTTCGCACTGCTTGGCATCGGCGGCCTAGGCCTCGGGATCACCTCCAACACCCTCATCGGCGCAGTCACGTCGAGCATGACCCCGGAGTACGCCGCTGACCTCTCCGGCGCGGTCGCCACCAACGCACAGCTTGCCGGTGCCCTTGGCGTCGCTCTCGCCGGTTCCACCTACGCCGCGCTGGCCGCTGACCCTGGTCGTGCGCTGGGCGTCGTACTGGCGGGGTTTGTCGTGCTGACGCTGGTCGCGGCGGCTGCGGCTCAGCGGCTGGTCAGATAGCGGTAGCGGTACGCCTCGCGGTAGCCGAGTCTGCTGTAGGTGGCCAGAGCGGGTGCGTTCTCCTCCAGCACCTCCAGATAGGTACGGCGACCGCCCAGTGGGCCGGACCAGCGGGCCAGGGCCTGGACGAGAGCCGTGCCAAGGCCACGCCGGCGGTACGACGAGTCCACCCGGATCGCATCGACGCCAAGCCAGTGACCCGTCATGGATCCCCGCCCGACGGCCACCGTCTGGCCGTCCAACGCGATCGAGGCGAACACGGCCCTCGGAGCGCCCTCCAGCACGGCCGGTGCGGACTCGGGTACGGGCCCGTCGAAAGCGGCCGCGTACCACGCGTCGCCCGGGTGCTCCGCGACCAGTACGTCGTACTCCGGCGAAGCGTTCACGTGGTCGAGCGTGGTGTGCATGACGAGTACGTCGGACTGGTCCGGACGCGCGTCGGTCCACCCGTAGGCCAGGAGCTCCTGCGCCTCGGGGCTGCCGAGCCGGACCAGGGCCTGTGGGGGCAGGCCGCGCTCGTCGTAGAAGGCTTCGGCGTGCTTGAGGGCCTCGGCCACGGGCATGCCGGGGTTTCCCGCCGGCAGCAGCGAGTTCCCCCGGCCGGTCCAGCCTGACGATGCCCGGAGCAACCAGTGGCCGACGTACGACGTCTCGACCGCCGGGCGACCCAGAGCGGTGGTGAGGAACAGTTGCTCGACGTCCACCGGCCGCAGCGGCATCTCAGGAATCGTTTTCGCCGCCGTCACGTCGCCGGCCCGGATCGGGTGCACACTGGCATCAGCGTGACGAACGACCAAGCTTTCGGGCTCCCAGGACTGCAGTACGCCGATGACATCGGTGAGGCCGCCCGGAATCCGGTGCCGGACCACGACACGGTGGCCGATATCACGGGCGCTGAGGCCTGACACGATGCGGACTCCTGGCAGAGTGGGCGAAGTACTACCGTGATACTAGAGACCTTGCACCAAACACAGCATCACCGCATCGCAGCACCCCAAGTCCAACGCTGCGCTTGCCTGCCATAGGAGGAGTAGCAGTGACCTACGTCATCGCGCAGCCGTGTGTTGACCTGAAGGACCTCGCCTGTGTCGAGGAGTGCCCCGTCGACTGCATCTACGAGGGCAACCGGATGCTGTACATCCACCCCGACGAGTGCGTCGACTGCGGAGCGTGCGAGCCGGTCTGCCCGGTGGAGGCGATCTACTACGAGGACGACACCCCGGAGCAGTGGAAGGACTACTACACCGCGAACGTCGACTTCTTCAACGACCTGGGCTCGCCGGGCGGCGCCTCGAAGATGGGCAAGATCGACAAGGACCACCCGTTCATCGCGGCCCTGCCCCCGCAGGAACACGACGAGTGATCCGCTGACTACCGACTGAGGCGGGGCGTCCAGGTGGGCGCCCCGCCTCAGGTCTACGACTCCCCGTCTACCTTCAGACAGCTGTCAGTCGCGAAGAGCTACTGGTCCAGCACGTCGACATGGACGTGGTCGAGGTGCCGGAGGATGGCTGGGTCGCCGGAGCGCTCGGGTGGGGTGTAGTCGCGCCAGCCGCTGTCCGAGCGGCCGCCGGCGGTCCAGATCTTGTCGCTGAAGATGACCGTCTTGATGTTGAGCAGTTGCGCCCGGGCCACCAGGTACTGCGCCATCGCCCAGCCCTTGGTCGTGTTGGGCGCGGAGATCGGCCGCACGAACACGTCCACCGCCCGGCCGTCGTAGTGCGCCGAGCCCTCCATGTGCCCGGACTGCACACCGCCCGGTGCGTACCCGCCGGTCGACAACTTGCCGAACGTCTGGAGCAGATCCTTCCGTACGGCGTCCGCCCGCGGTGTCAGCCCGTTCCGGCCCATCGTCTCGGCCGGCACCGGGTCCGTGTTCACCGTGCAGCTGAAGACACTCTTGGACTGCCCGGTCAACGCCGACGCCAGGACCCGCGCGTCCGCCTCGTGATCGGCGTACGCGTTGGGGAACGCACTGCGCTGCACCCGGTCGGCCGCGACCGTGATCGAGAGCTTCTGGTAGTTCCTGACCTTCACCAGCGCGTCGTAGAACTTCCCGGCCGCGTAGTGCGGATCCTGGACCTGCGCCACGGTGCCCCAGCCCTGGGACGGCCGCTGCTGGAACAGCCCGAGCGAGTCCCGGTCCCCGTGCCCCAGGTTCCGCAGTCCGGACTCCTGGTACGCCGTCGCCAGTGCGATCGTGGCCGCCCGGGCCGGCAGTCCGCGGCGTACGGCGACACCCGCGATGATGGCGGCCGACTCGGCCTGCTCCAGATCCAGTACGACGGTCTGGCCGTTGACCGTGGCCTCGCACTGCTCCGGCGGCGGGAGGATCGACACGATGTTCTTGCCGCCGACCCACGCGATCGTGGCGCCGACGGCCAGGCTGAGTGCACCTATCGCCCCCAGCGCAACCACGACGCCCCGCTTCACCGGCATACCGCTCCCAACGTCCGGGGGCGGTGGGCAGGTTCCGATCTCTGGGTCACGAAGTGGTTGACGTGCACGACCTCACATTGGTTGGCGAGACTCACGCGTTGGCGTGCAGGGCCTCGTTGAGCGTGATGCCCTCACCCGTGCGCGGCCGCGCCTCGACGGCACCGGTGACAGAGTTGCGGAGGTACAGCAGGCCGGGCTGCCCGGACAGGTCGCGGGCCTTCACCACGCTGCCGTCCGGAAGAGTGACCTTGGTGCCCGCGGTCACGTACAGTCCCGCCTCGACCACGCAGTCGTCGCCGAGCGAGATTCCGGTGCCGCCGTTCGCGCCGAGCAGGCAGCGCTTGCCGATCGAGACGACCTGCTTACCGCCGCCGGACAGTGTGCCCATGATCGACGCGCCCGCGCCGATGTCGCTGCCGTCGTCGACCACCACCCCGGCCACGATCCGGCCCTCGACCATCGACGTACCGAGCGTGCCGGCGTTGAAGTTCACGAAGCCCTCGTGCATCACCGTCGTCCCCGCGGCCAGGTGCGCGCCCAGGCGGACCCGGTCGGCGTCGCCGATCCGGACCCCGCTCGGTACGACGTAGTCCGTCATCCGGGGGAACTTGTCGACGCTCGTCACCGACAGATGCTGACCGGCCGCCCGCGTCCGGAGCCGGACCTGCTCGATCTCGTCGACCGGGACCGGTCCGAGCGACGTCCACGCGTTGTTCGGCAGGGCGGCGAAGATGCCGTCCAGGTTGAGGCCGTGCGGGCGGACCAGGCGGTGCGACAGCAGGTGCAGCCGCAGGTACGCGTCCGCGGTGCCGGCCGGCGCCTGGTCCAGGGTGATCTCGGCCGCCACGACCTCACGCCGTACCTGCCGCAGCTCGTCGTTGCCCTCGGCGGCGATCAACGCGGCGGGCGCCTTCGCGCCGTCCGGCTGCGAGCCGAGCACGGGGGCCGGGTACCAGACGTCGAGGACGGTCCCGGCGGCGGTGACGGTGGCGAGGCCGAAGCCCCAGGCGTGCGTGGCGTTCTCGGTCATACCCACAGCCTGCCAGACTGCTGGTCGGGCCATCGAACCCGACCGCTGTCCGAGCGCCTGCACGCTCGGTGAGCGCCGCCCCCGATCGGAAGGATGCCGATGACGACCGCTGTGACCCTGGACACCGACATCGGCTCGGATGTGGACGACGTCCTGGCCCTGGCCACGATCTTCGGCTCACCCGAGCTCGACCTGACCGCCGTGACCACGGTGTACGGCGATACGTTGCTCAGGGCAAGGATGGTCGCACGGGTGACCGCCGTTGCCGGTCTGGCGGCGGGGCTGGTGGTGCCGGGGCGCGCAGAAACCCGCTCGGGCCGGGAGGTCTGGTGGGCCGGGCACGAGGGCGCGCTACTGCCGGACCTGGACCGGGAGAAGGTCGACACCGAGGCCGACCCGATCGACGTACTGGCAGCCTCGCCGAGGGTGGTCGCGGTCGGGCCGCTCACCAATGTGGCCGAAGCCGTCGAGCGACCCGGACGGGCCCTTGAGCAGCTGTACCTGATGGGCGGCGACTTCTCGCTGAGCAAGGCCGAGCACAACATCAAGTGCGATGTGGACGCGGCCGCGGTGGTCTTCGCCAGCGGAGTCCCGACGACAGTGATCGGTCTCGATCAGACGGTCCGGATCCGGCTCGGCGGCGCGGTCGTCGCTGAGATCGAGAGCGCCGGTCCACTGGGGGTGTTGCTCGGCGCGGAGACGCGGCAGTTCTGGAAGTTCAACGCCGAGGACTCCAACGTCCCACATGACCCAGCCGCTGTCCTGATGCTCACGGACCCTGAGCTGTTCGCCTTCGCGACCGGTCGGATCGAGGTCGACCCGACCGGCCTCACCCGCTTCACCCCCGGCGACGGGCCGCACCGGATCGTCACCGACCTCGACACCGACCGGGTCGCCACGCGCGTCGTGGACCGCATCCTCACCGCCTGCCGTGCGACCGGATAAATCAACGGCGGGCTTGTGGGCGTTGTGATCTACTCGTCGAATGCTCCCCGCCTGGCTCCCCAGCGCCCCAGTCCTCCAGGCGACCGAGGCGCCGTCGGTCGAGGCCTTGCACGGGGAGCTGTTGCGGCAGTGGGGGTCGTCGGAGGTGTGGCGTCTCTCGTACGGCCTGCGGAGCGTGATCGTGAAACGCGGGACGGATGCACAGTCCGCTGAGGGAGCGGCGTACGAACGCTTCGTCATCCCGTTGGGGTTGCCGGCTCCGGAGTTGATCGCGTCGGCTGCCGGCGTACTGGTGCTCGCCGATGTGGGACGGGTGACGCTCGAGCAGGAGCCGTCGGCGGAAGGGTTCCTGGCCGCGGCCGACGTACTGGCCGACATCCGTAGCCGGCCGGTCCAGGGGCCGAGCGGGTTCCCACCCGAGCACGCCAAGGAGCTGGCCGACCGCATCGGCCGGATCTCCTTCGACGTCCGCCCGTTGACCGAGGCTCTGGCCGCTCTGCATCGGGATGCGCCGGTCCGCGTCGTCCACGGTGACTTCGTGCCGAAGAACCTGGTCACGGACGGCACCCGGTGGACCGCGGTCGACTGGCCGCTCACGTACCTCGCGCCGCACCTCAGCGACCTCTACACGCTGATCCGTGATGCCGTTGCCCTCGGCCACGACCGCGGTCCGATCGTGGCCCGGTACGTCGAGACCACCGTCGCGGACCCGTTCCTGGTCGATCGTCAGGTGATGGTCGGCGGCGCCTGCTTCTGCCTGCGCGCGCTGGACTTCGTCGTCGCTGAAGGTGCGCGGACGATCCCAGGCTCTGCGGACTGGATCGATCCGCTGCTCGCCGAACTCGAAGGTCTCGTGGAGCAGTTGCCGTGAAACTCCTCGTCCTCGGCGGCACCAAGAACCTCGGCCGCCACGTGGTCGAAGCCGCCCTCGGCGACAGTCACGACGTGACCCTGTTCAACCGCGGCCTGACGAATCCCGACCTGTTTCCGTCGGTACGCCGCTTGACCGGTGAGCGCGCCGATCCCGGCGTACTGGCGACGGGGGAGTGGGATGGCGTGATCGACATGTCCGGCTTCCTGATCCGCGACGTACGCCTGAGCGCCAAGGTGTTGAGGGACCGCGTCGGCCACTACACCTACATGTCCTCGATCGCCGTCTACGCCGGCAAAACCACCCCCGGCATGACCGAGTCCGCACCCCTCCTTCCGTGGCCACCCGACGCCCCCGAAGACCACTTCACGATGAACCTCTACGGCCCCTCCAAGGTCCGCTGCGAGTCGTTGCTATCAGCCACTTTCGGCGACCGCACCGCGGCCGTCCGCTCCGGCTTCGTCGTCGGGCCCTACAACCCCGACTTCGGCAACTGGGGCCAGGCGTTGGCCGAAGGCACCCCGATGGAATCCGCCGCCCGACCCGACCAGCCTGTCCAGTACGTCGACGCCCGCGACCTGGCCGACTTCCTCCTGCGGCTTACCACCCGCCGAGTGGCCGGCCCGTTCACCGCCGTCGGGCCGACGCGAAGGATGGCCGACCTGGCCGCCGCCTGGCGCTCCGTCGTACCAGATCCGCCGCCGATGGACTGGTCGCCCGCCGTCGACCGCTTCCACCTCCCACACGACGGCTCCAATGACGGCACCTTCCAACTCGACAACACCCGAGCCCTCACGGCTGGCCTCCGACTACGCCGGGACGAGGAAATCGCCAGCGATTACGTGGCCTGGATCCAAGCAGGCAACACCCCACCGCCGCCGCCACACTGAGTCCGGGCAAACCAGTGGCATCCCGGGACAGATTCGGGTGGACCGCCAGGCCATCACCATCGGATCCCTACGGCGACGCCCCGCGTACCAGCGCCGGAGCGCTGCGAATGTGATGGCCTGGACGTCCGCTGCCCGGGGGCGGAGTGCGTCTGGTGGGTTGGCCCACGAGTGAGCGAGCGGCCGCTGTGGGGAACATAACTCGCACCAGATGCAAGTTAGGTTCCCCACAGCCCCCGAGCGGGGTTCATGGCCAGGGGAGGAGGTCGGGGGCGGGCCCGTTGACGGGGCCGGGGGATGGGCGGCCGGCGTACCAGGCGGTGAGGTCGGTGAGTTTGCCGGTGAGGACGTGGTCCTCGCCGGTGCCGGTGTCCCAGGTGGGGCCGTCGTCGGACTTGAGGATCAGGTGGATGCCGTCCGGGGTGCGGGCGCGGAGGAAGTCGAAGAGGTGGAGGCAGAAGGCGGGCGGCCAACTGGCCGGGGTGACTCCTAGGTTTAGGTCAACGGTGTGGATTGCCAGTTCGCGCCAGGTGGCGTCGACGGCGGCTGTGAGGTTGCTGTTGCGGTGCAGGACGGGGCGGGTCCAGTCGTCCGGACCGACCTTGTCCCAGGCTGTGACCAGAGCCGCCGTGGCGCGCTCGAGGTGGTTGGTCAGCTCGGCAGCGGGACGTCCGGCGCCGGCTTCGATACCTGCGTCTCGGGCTGGGCGGCCGCCGTCGTACATCTCGACCAGGCGGCCCTGGAGTGCCTCCTCGACCTGGCGGGTCATGGCCTCGGAGAAGTTCGCGATGTGGGTGATCACGTGACCGCGGGACCAGCCGGGGAGGCCGGACGCGGCGCGGGCGGTCTCGTCGTCGAGGTCTGCCAGCAGGGTGTTCAGCCGGGTGGCGGCAGTCTTGACATCGGTCAGGGCCACAAGCGCTCCTTGATCCAGTGGTTCGGTTCGTCCAGGCGGTAGCGCAGGCGGAGGTGCCGACGGTCCGGATCCGCCTGCCAGAACTCCATCTCGTCGGCCCGCAGCGTGTACAGCGTCCAGTTCGGTGCGATCAGGCCGGGGTCAGCGGTCAACCGCTCGGTCTGCTCGTCGACCGCCGTCGTGATGTCGTCGGGGTCATCCAGTACGGCGCTCTGCCGCGCGACCAACGCCTCGGCGCGAGCTGACACCGGGCGAGCGAGGAAGTCGTGTGCGGAGTCCGCTGGGTCGGCCGGCGTGGCGGTACCCAGCACGCGGACCTGGCGACCGAGTGGGATCCAGTAGAACGTCAGCGCGGCGTACGGGCAGGCGGCGAGCTCTTCACCCTTGCGACTTGTCGCCGACGACGCGAACTGCAGTCCGTCCTCCGTCACGTCCTTCAGGATCAGCACCCGGCCGTTCGGGCGCCCGTCGGCAGTCACCGTGGACAGAGTTGCCGCGCATGGCTCCGGGATTTGCCGATCGACGGCCGTCAGCAGCCAGTCGACGAACAGGTCGTACGGCGTCTGCGGCGCTCGCGTGGGGTCGAACGGCGGCGGGGTGCCGGTCAGCGTCGGGACTGCACGCAGTCTGGTGCGGAGGTCGGTCATCGAGTGCCCTAACGGGTCGACGGTGCCTAACGGTAGGTGTGGCCTGTCGCGTTAGTGACCATAGGACAGCGAGTCACATAGCAGCAACTGGTTATCCCATTAGACTGCGAGGATGAGCACGCTGGCCTTCGCCCTCGCGGCGACGATTCGGCACGACGGGCACGGCGGTATCGCCGACCTGCTGGCGACTCCAGCCGAGGCCGCTGCCTGGCTCGAGCAGCACCACCACCTGGTCACGGAAGTGCTCGGCCGCCCGCTCGTCGAGGAGGGCGTGGACGACGAGGGTGCGCGAGGCGACGGCGGCCGCGAGTGGGTCGCGGGTGCGGGCGTGCGAGCTGCGCCCGCCGAGGCGCGCGATGAGTTGGTCCGGGTTCGGCGGGCGGTGCGGGCGTTGTTCGCGCGGGCGGTCGCGCCGGAGGCGCCGAGTAAGGCGGACGCGGACCGGTTGCTGGACGCCGACGCCGCACTGCGGATGGTGAACCGGGCCGCCGACCGCCTCGGGACGATGCAGTTGGACTGGCCGGACGACGGCTCACCGGTGACCCGATGGGCAGGCCGGACGGACGACCCGGTCGCGCTGCTGGTCGGGGCGGTCGGCCGGTCCACGATCGACTTCCTGTCCGGTCCGGACCGCACGCGGCTCCGCGCGTGTCCGGCGGCGCGCTGCGTCAAGTACTTCCTGCAGGACGATCCGCGCCAGCTGTGGTGCTCTCCTTCCTGCGGCAACCGGGAGCGCGTGAACCGCCATTACCGCCGGCGCCACGGCCGATAGCCTCTCCGTTGTGACCATCGCGCGGTTCAAGGACTTGTGTGTGGATGTGACGTGGCCGAGTGCGATGACGGGGTTCTGCGTGTTCCTACCAACTGCAGGGGAATCGTGATGAGCAAGCTCGACCTGACCGTCAGCGGCCCTGACTTGACCGAGGCGCTGGTGAACATCTCGTCGGTCAGTGGGACGGAGGAGACGCTCGCGGATCGGGTCGAGGCGGCGCTGTCGGCGTACCCGCACCTGAAGGTGTTCCGGCACGGCAACACTGTGGTCGCGCGCACCGACCTCGGCCGGGACGAGCGGGTCGTGCTCGCCGGTCACCTCGACACCGTCCCGCTGAACGACAACCTCCCGGCCCGCCGCGCCGACGGCCTGATCCACGGCCTCGGCGCCTGCGACATGAAAGGCGGCGTCGCGGTCGCGCTTCGGCTGGCGGCGACGCTGGACGAGCCGAACCGGGACGTCACCTATGTCTTCTACGACTGCGAAGAGGTTGAGGCGGAGCGGAACGGCCTGTTCAAGCTGACCCGGTCGAACCCGGAGCTGCTCGAGGGCGTGTTCGCAGTCGTGATGGAGCCGTCGAACGCCGTGGTCGAGGCCGGTTGCCAGGGCACGATGCGGATCGAGGTCACCACCCGCGGCGAGCGTGCGCATTCGGCCCGGTCCTGGATGGGTCGCAACGCCATCCACGCCGCCGGCGAGATCCTGGCGCGGCTGACGGCATACGAGCCGCGGCGGGTGCCGATCGACGGGCTCGAGTACCGCGAGGGCCTGAACGCGGTCGCGATCAGCGGCGGTGTCGCGGGCAACGTCGTACCGGATCTGTGCACGGTGACGATCAACTACCGGTTCGCGCCGAGCCGGTCGGAGGCGGAGGCCGAGGCGCACCTGCGCGAGGTCTTCGCGGGATACGACGTCGTCGTGAAGGACTCGGCGCCGGGTGGGCTGCCGGGGTTGGAGCGCCCGGCCGCGGCCGCGTTCCTGCAGGTGGTCGGGGGTGAGCCACAGCCGAAGTTCGGGTGGACCGACGTCGCCCGGTTCACGCTGCTCGGCGTACCGGCGGTGAACTACGGACCGGGTGATCCGCTGTACGCGCACAAGCAGGACGAGTTCGTACCGGAGGCCGAGATCGCACTGTGTGAACAACGCCTGAGGCAATGGTTAATTCCTTCCCGACCCCACCGCCCCGGTCGTTGACGGATCGCGCCTAGACCGGTCCGTACTCCGGGCAGGTCCTAACCTGGAGTCATGGCAGAACCGTCGATCCACCCCGACCGTCCGATCGGCCAGCAGCAGCGTGGACCGGTCGTGATGCGGCGCAAGCAGGTGCAGCAGTCCACGTCCGAGCAGCGGCTGCTGGACAGCCGTGGGCCGTCGGACTGGGTGCACACCGACCCGTGGCGGGTGTTGCGGATCCAGTCGGAGTTCATCGAGGGATTCGGCATGCTGGCTGAGCTCGGCCCCGCGATCAGCGTGTTCGGCTCCGCCCGGACCAAGCCCGACGACCCGATGTACGTCGCCGCCGAAGAACTCGCGCGGAAGCTGGTCGGCTCGGGTTACGCGGTGATCACCGGCGGTGGACCGGGCGTGATGGAGGCGGCGAACAAGGGTGCGTCCGAGGCCGGGGGCGTGTCGGTCGGCCTGGGCATCGAACTGCCCTTCGAGAACGGCCTGAACGAGTGGGTCGACATCGGGATGAACTTCCGGTACTTCTTCACCCGCAAGACGATGTTCGTGAAGTACGCGCAGGGGTTCGTGGTGATGCCGGGCGGGTTCGGCACGCTGGACGAGCTGTTCGAGGCGCTCACGCTGGCGCAGACGCGGAAGGTCACGTCGTTCCCGGTCGTCCTGTTCGGTACGTCGTACTGGGGCGGGCTGGCGTCCTGGCTGCGGGACACGATGCTCGCGGACGGGAAGATCTCGTCCGCCGATCTCGAGATGTTCGCCATCACCGACGACGTGGACGAGGCGATCAGCTACGTCGTCAAGGCCGGTGAGGTTGCCGACGCGGCCGCGGAGGAGGCTGCCGCCGCAGCCGCTCAGGAGGTGGCCGAGGCGGACAACCCGGAGGCGCGGGCGCGACGGGAGGCGCATCGGCTGGGGTCCGACGGGAGCTGATGCGTGGAGTTCCCGCTTCCGCTGAGGGCCGAATCCCGCTCCGGTTGTGCGGGTGACTGGACCGGCATGGCACGATCGGTCCCGTGATGTGGTTCTTCGGGCTGATCGTGGTGCTGTTGATCGGGGCTGTCGCTGTGGTGGCCTCGGGTCGTTGGGGTGCCATGAGTACGGCGTACAACGACCGGCCCGACATGACTGTCCCGGCCCGGCAGGCGCTCACCTCCACCGACATCGAGTCGGCGCGGTTCGGCGTCGGGCTGCGTGGCTACCGGATGGACGAGGTCGACACACTCCTCGAGCGCGTCGCCAAGGAGGTCGCCGAGCGGGACAGCCGGATCGCGGACCTCGAACGCGCGGTGGCCCCGATCGTGGAGGCGCCGGAGGGTGCGGACTTCACGTCCCGTGGCAGCTACGACCCGGCCGAGTTCGACGACACCGGCGTACAGGCGCCGATCCTGGTCGGCGGCGACTTCCAGAACCCGACACTCCTTCCGCTGAGGCGCCCGCCGAGCCCGCGTCCGCCGAGCCGGTCATCGCTGAACAGCCGGCCGTCGAGCAACCCTCCGTCGAGCAGCCCACCATGGCGCAGTCGAGCGCGGAGCAGCCGGCTGCCGACCCGATCACCGCTGAGCAGGCCACCGTCGGGCCGCCGGCCGCAGCGCCGGCTCAGTCCCCGGCCGCCGCCGCCCAAGCTCCGTCCGCCGAGGGCGACGACGAGCCGGACACTCGAGAGATCCCGCGGGCCAGCCAGTCCGCGGCCGCCGACGAGTACGAGCGCCTGCAGGCGGAAGCCCGCGCGATGCTGGACGCCCAGTCACCAGCCGCCGCCTCCCGTCGTACTCCGGCCGAACCCAACCGTCCCGCCGACTCTCCGACCAACCAGCCCGAGGCCTACGCTCCACAGCAGCCCGAGGCTTACACCCCGCGGCCGCCGGAGACCTACGTACCGCACGAGCCCGCGGCCTACACACCGCAGGAGTTCCCGGCCTACGCACCGGAGGAGCCCGAGGCTCGCGCGCAGCAGCAGGAGCCGCGGCCCCAGGTATCTGCTTCTGGGGCGGATCAGGCGGAGTCTGCGGCGTTGTTCCAGTCGGATGAGTCGGCGGGGGTGCGGGAGCAGTCGGCACCTCCGGTTGAGGCTCTGCAGGCGCAGCCGTCTCTGCCACGGGTTGGGGCACAGCCTGCACCGACACCGCACTGGGTGTTGCCCGCGCCGGCCCCGAGGTGGCAGCAGTCGGAGCCGGACGCCCGGCCGGCAGACCAGCCCAGCTATCAGCAGGAGCAACCGGCTGCGCAGCAGCAGGGTGCCCAGCCCGACTATCAGCGGGAGCAGCAGACGGCGCGGCAAGAGCCGCAGGTCGAGCAGGGCGGATATCGGCCGGGGCAGCCTGCGGGGCAGGAGCAGCAGCAAGAGGGGTGGCAGTTCTGGCCCCCGGCGGAGCAGCAGGGTGGGGGACCGGTGTGGCCGGAGCCTGCGGGGAACGGGCAGGCGGGTGCGCAAGGAGACCCAGGCGACGCGGATTCGCAGGGGCGGCACAGTGGGGCGCCTGATGAAGGTGCCTACCAGCGGCCGAACTGATCTACTCCGGTCATGGACTCCGAGCGTAGGTGCCACGCGGAGGCGTCGATCGAGCTGCGCCTGGATCCGCAGGCCGCGTGGGACGTGGTGATGGACTGGGATCGGCAGTCGCGCTGGATGCTGTTGACGCGCGTCTGGGGGACCGACCAGGGCGGCACCGGGGTTGGTGGTGGTGTCGCGGCGCGAACTTCTGTCGGTGCCGTCGGGTTCACTGACCACATGGTCATCACACGCTGGGATCCACCACGCGAATGCACGGTGAAACACCTGGGCAAGCTCGTCCGCGGTACCGGCACGTTCACGATCACGCCAGCCCCCGCCACCGGCCCCGGATCCACCACGAGCACCGGGCCCACCGCGAGTACCAGGACCGGTAGGAGCACGGTCACCTGGGCGGAGGATGTTGTGCCGCCGCTGGGGCGGGTCGGGGTGCTTGGTTGGGCCGTGGTGGGGCCTGGGTTCGAGTGGTTGATGCGGATCTCGTTGCGGCGGTTGGTGCGGGAGGTGGCGGGATGACGGTGATCGGGCCGGACGGGCAGCCGCGGTGCGGATGGGCGACCGCTGCGCCGGAGTACATCGAGTATCACGACAACGAGTGGGGCAAGGAGATCCGCGACGACATCGCGCTGTTCGAGCGGATGACGCTGGAGGGGTTCCAGTCCGGCCTCTCGTGGATCACCATCCTGCGCAAGCGGGAGAACTTCCGCGCCGCGTTCGCCCACTTCGACCCGACGATCATCGCCAAGTACGACGCGGCCGACTTCGATCGGCTGATGGCGGATACCGGCATCGTCCGCAATCGGCTGAAGATCAACGCGACCATCGCCAACGCCCGCGCCTTGCTCGAGCTCGACGACGGTGAGTTCAGCGACCTGCTCTGGTCCTTCCGTCCGGCCGAGCACAAAGCCCCGAAGACCTTTGCCGATGTGCCTTCCACCACGCCCGAATCCGTCGCCATGTCCAAGGCCCTGAAGAAGAAGGGTTTCGTCTTCGTCGGCCCGACGACGGCCTACGCCCTGATGCAGGCAACCGGCATCGTGAACGACCACCTCTCCACCTGCATCGCCCGCTGATTCGTGGTCGGTGGCACGTGCGGATGGGGTGCTTTACGAGCGCCTTGAGCACCTGCACGTGCAGGTGGTTTGTGCATCTGCAAGCGGTGCTGAGGAATGGCGAAAATACTGAAAACACAAACGGCTGAACGAGTTGTGCTCTGGGCACTGAACGTGATGAAGTGTTCGGCGGGCACCCCCGACTGTCAGGTGGTTGTCCGGCCGTGACTCGCCCGGCCGGAACACGGTCGGGGGGCCCACCAACGTTACGGGGACTGGTTTTCGCCTGCTGGGCCGAAGGTGGTGTGGAAGAGGCCGAACTGGTGGACCCGGGGCGGCATCGTAGTGAGGTAGCGGTTGGCGTCAGGAGTCCCGAACTGGTCCAGCCAGGTACGGCGCCGGCGGCGAGGAAGTCCTTGTCGCCGGATGGTCAACCGTCGCCGGTCAATTAGACGCCACCAACAGGATCGCCCCCACGCTTCGTCGGATGCGGGCGTCCTGGACTGCTCCATCCACACCGGTTCGCCGGAGGACGAGTAGCGCGTGACGAATCCATCGACTCCGCCCGCCGGCGTACGGCTCACCCTCTGGCGAACCCTCCACTGCGACGGCCTGACAAACGTTGCCTGAGGCATGAGTCGCCGGGCCGGTCCTCGCCCGCCGTACCGATGACCGTCGCCTCCGAGAACGCATCCCTCCCTTGCCGAAGGCACCGAACTCCCGGGTGCTCGAGTCCGCGGTGGCAACGGAAGCTGAGGGCGGTCAGCAGTTCCTCTTGTCATGGCTTACGCAAACGGTTGCAAGGTCCGGATGTGTGCAGAAGGACAGGAGGTAGTGCCGATCGGAGTGGTCCGCGCCGCGTGGCGGGCGCGCGTGTTTCCCGGTGGAGGGCACTACCTCCTGTCGTTGTGTACGTCAGCGACCGGTGAAGGTGGGTTTCTGCTTGGCGACGAAGGAGGCGACGGCGTTGCGGTGGTCCTCGGTGTCGCCGGTGAGCTGCATCTTGCCGGCCTCGAACACCAGCGACTCGGCCAGCGTGTGGGTCGCCGAATATCCGAGCGACTGGCGGACGGCGCCGTACGCGATCGTCGGCCCGGCGGCGAGCTTGCCGGCCAGGTCGGCGACGGCGCCTTCCAGATCAGCGAGCGGGACGACCGACGTGGCCAAGCCGAGGTCGAGGGCCTCAGCGGCGGGGACGGTGCGCGGGAAGTACAGCAGTTCGACAGCCTTGGCGTGCCCGATCAGCCGGGGCAGCGTCCACGAGATCCCGGTGTCGCAGGACAGTGCGATCCCGGTGAAGGCGAGGTTGAACCCGGCCGTGTCCGCCACCACCCGGAAGTCGCACGCGAACGCCATCGACGCGCCGGCGCCGGCGGCGACCCCGTTCACCGCCGCGATCACCGGCTTGGGCATCTCGGCCAGCGCGAGCGCGATCGGCGCGTAGTGGTCCGGCACGGTGCTCCACAGGGCGGCTGTGTCGTTCGCCTCGAGCAACCCGATGTGCTCCTTCAGGTCCTGGCCGACGCAGAACGCCCGCCCGGTCCCGGTCAGGACGACGACCCGGACGGCGTCGTCCTCGGCAGCGGCCTGGATGGTGTCGCGAAGCAGGATCTTGGTCGCGATGTCGAGGGCGTTCATCGCGTCCGGGCGGTTGAGCGTGATGGTGCCCACGCCCTCGGCGACGGCATAGGTGACGGAGTCACTCATCGTGGTCAGCTCCTTGACGGTCGGTGAGAATTTCAGTGCAGTGTCAGGCAGTCGTCGACGAAACGCCCGGCCGCGGGGCTCAGTCGTTCGGCGTGGAAATCGAAGAACGCGGCCGCCCGGGTGCCGGCCCAGTCGTGCGGCAGCAACTCGTCCGGCAGGCCCGGGTCCAGGAACAGGAACTTGCGCCATTCGTGCACGAGCTCGGACCGGACCGCGAACGCCTGCTCGTCGGTCGTGTCAGTGGCCGGTTCATGGCCGGCGCCGTCCACCAGCGCCTTGGCCTCGATCAGCCAGGCGTCGTACGACGCGCCGAGCTCGTCCAGCCGCCAGACCCGGCGGGCGAACTCGACGGCGCCGTCGTCGACCGGCGCGCGGAACCGGTCCGCGGCGATCCCCTCCATGCCGAGGATCTGGTCCACCTCGGCGTCGTTGCGCAGCCCGACCCAGGCGCCGTCCGACAGCGGAGCCCAACCCAGGAAGGCGAGTTGGCTCGCCAGCTGTTCGCGGCGGCGCGCGTTCGGCACCTCGCGGAGGATGCCCAGATGCCAGTGCCGGTCCCAGTCGCCGGGACCCTCGGCGCCGGTGCCGACCGGGGTGCCGTCGGGGGCGGTGCGGTAGATCCGGGCGGCCGCGTCGTCGAGGCGGCGACGCGCCCGGGATGTCAACGCGTATCCGGGCTGGCCGTCGAGCCGGACCGGCTCCAGCCAGCCCTGCCGAACCATCCGGGATACCGCGGTCCGGACCGCCGGCGGATGGACGCCGAGCGGCGCGAGCAGCCGGACCAGGGCCGCGACCGGGGCGCGCGCACCACGCGCGCGCAGGTGGTCGCCGTACAGGTCGAAGAGGGCTGAACGGGCGTGCACAAGACTTGAGTCTGCCGTATGGTGCACGGCTCTGGCCTGTGATCGGGAATAATGGGGTCCGATACACACTGCGATACGCGCCGACGGCGCATCACCGCAACGGCGCCGGCGACGGTTCCCCGCGCGGTGTCGTCGCTCAACACCGACACTGGGAAGGGGTGCGCGCATGGCGGCGATGAAGCCGCGGACGGGCGATGGTCCGCTCGAGGTCACCAAGGAGGGCCGGGGGATCGTGATGCGGGTTCCGCTCGAGGGCGGCGGCAGGCTCGTCGTCGAGCTGAACGCGGACGAGGCCACCGAGCTCGGCAACGCGCTCAAGGCAGTCGTCGGCTGACCGAATCATCCCGGGGTGCCTCGCACCTCAGCCAATCACCTCGACCCCGGTGGGTGCCGTTTTCGGCACCGGCCGGGGTCGTTACGGTTGGCCCCGGCACAAACCACCTTTTGATCAAACCAGTGAGGTCCTCCTAGTGGCTCGCCGCAGCAACACTCCTCCGTTCCCGACCCTTCCGGCCGTGACCTGGCAGCCCGGTCTGCCGGTGCACGGCGCCCCGACCTGGGCGATCGTGGTCGGCGAGGGCGGTCTGCCGGCCGCCGGGAAAGAGGCCGGTGAGCGCCTCGGCGTCGACCTCGGCCGGCTGCTCGAAGCCCAGCAGGCGACCGGCTTCAGCCCGTCCGCCGGCGCGACCGCGGCGTACCCGTTGCTGTCCGGCGAGGTGACCGAGATCCTCCTGGTCGGCGCCGGTGACGGCAGTGCCAAGGACCTGCGACACGCCGGGGCGGCGATCGCCCGCTTCGGCCGCGGCAAGGACGAGCTCACCACGGTCGTTGCCGAGGGCATCGATGACGCGGCGCTGCAGGCGTTCGCCGAGGGTGTCGTGCTGGGATCGTTCAGCTACACGCTGAAGACGGTCGACCCCGGCAAGCCGGTGCTGACCCGCCTCGTCCTGACCGACGGTTCGGACTCCGCGCGCCAGCCCGTGCTCGACCGCGGCGTGGTGATCGGGCGGACCGGCTGGCTGGCCCGGCAGCTCGCGATCACCCCGTCGAACGAGAAGGACCCGGCCTGGCTGGCCGCCCGCGCCACCGAGCTGGCCGCGTCGACCGGTCTCGCGGTGACGGTCTGGGACGAGAAGAAGCTCGCCGCCGAGGGGTTCGGCGGCATCCTCGCGGTCGGCAAGGGATCGACCCGGCCGCCGCGGTTCATCCGGCTGGACTACGTGCCGGCCGGTGCCACGAAGGACACGCCGTACGTCGTTCTGGTCGGCAAGGGCATCACGTACGACACCGGCGGCCTGTCGCTGAAGCCGCGCGAGGGCATGGTGTCGATGAAGCGCGACATGACCGGCGGCGGCTCGGTGATCGCCACCCTGTCGGCACTGCGCGAGCTCGGGGCACAGGTCAAGGTGACAGGCCTGATCTGCGCGGCCGAGAACATGCCGTCAGGTTCGGCGTACCGCCCGGACGACGTGATCCGGCACTACGGTGGCCGCACCACCGAGGTCAAGAACACCGACGCCGAGGGCCGGCTGGTGATGGCCGACGGCCTCGCGTACGCCGTCCAGGAGCTGAAGCCCGACGTGGTCGTCGACATCGCCACGCTGACCGGCGCGATCAAGGTGTCGCTCGGGTCGATGCTGTACGGCGGGATGTTCGCGACGGACGACGCCCTCGCCGACAACCTCGCCGACGCCGGCCGGGTGTCCGGCGAGGAACTGTGGCGGATGCCGCTGCCGGCCGAGTACGAGGAGCTGATCGCGACGCCGATCGCCGACTCCGTGAACAGCTCGAAAGGCCCGGGTTCGATCACCGCCGCCCTGTTCCTGAAGGCCTTCACCGGTGACGTCCCCTGGGCCCACCTCGACCTGTCGTCGATCGCGGAGTCCCCGGCCGACCGCTTCGAGTACTCGACCGGCGCCACCGGCGCCGGCGCCCGCCTCCTCACCACCTGGCTGACCTCCGACGCCCCAACCTCCGGCATCGCCTGACCCCTCACCCACCCCACCCCCACCGGCACCGCCTGATCCACGTCTGGTGGGCTGACCCATCCGATGGTGGGTTCGCACCCCGGACGCTGGTTGGCCATCCCACCAGACGGGTGTGGAGGGAGGGGCCGGGCGCCCTCAGGCCCAGTGGGCGAAGGCGCGGATGATCTGCGGGTACGCCGCGAACGCCGTGCCGGTGTGGTCGACCGCGCCCATCGAGTGGACGGTGACGTCAGCACCGCGAGCCCGGAGCGACGTGGCGCAGGAGTCCGCGTTCGCGGCGACGACGTCGGTGTCCTTGGTGCCGCTGTAGAGGTGGACCGGCACGCGCGGGGTCCAGTCGTGGCAGATCTGGTCGGCCGCGTGGAGAGCCTGCAGCAAGCGGCCAGTCGGGTGCTGAAGGCGCTTAGCGAACTCCGGCGTGAGCAGCTTGTCCGGCGAGTCCGGCAACGCGGCGACGATCTGCTCATCGGTGTGCGAACCGTCGAAGAGTCCCTCGACAGTCTTCGCATACGGCTCCCGGAACGCCTGGCGTGGGTCGTCGTACAGGCCGACCGTCCGATTCCAGGCGGTGGTGAAGTATGCGAGGTAGTAGGCCGCGGTCGGGGGTGCGACGCCGCCGTCGAAGGCAGCCGGGAGCTCGGTGCCGAGCAGGTCGTACGGTCCAGCGACGGCCTGCAACGCACCGAGACGGAACGGCCCGACCTCACCGCGGCTGAGGGCGCGTCCGACGGCGAGCGAGGCCCGCCCACCTTGGGAGAGCCGGTGACCAGGACGTCTCGCTTCAAGGCGACGCCGTGCTTGGCGGCGAAGGTCCGGGCGGCGAGCAACAGGTCCGCGGAGGAGGAGGTCTCGGTCTTGGTGTCCACGTACGGCGGCCGGCCGGGGCCGAGACCCAGCCCGAGGTAGTCCGGCGCGACGCCGACCAGGCCTGCGCCGGCGAAGAGTGCGGTGACGAGCCGGTCGGTCGAGGTGTCGTCCACGGAGGCCGCGTTGGCCTTGGTCGCGTTGGTGCCGTGCAGGTACTCCGCGACCGTGAGTGCACCACGGCGACCGTCCGGCAGCACCACGATGCCGCTCGCTGTCGTCGGCCGGCCGTTGTGGTCGATCGTCCGATAGATCAGCCGGTACGCCGTGACGTCGAACCTGGACTGTGGTACGCCGGGAAAGCCGGCCGCCGCGGTGTCCAGCTGGGCGGCCGTCAGCCGGGCGACCGGGGCCGCCGAGACGAGCACGCCGCGAGCGACGTGCGAGCCGCTGGTTGCTCCCAGCGGGCCGGCGACGGCCGCATCTGACAGCGTCGGGTGGGTGACCGGCGGAGTGGTGACGGCAGCGAACGCGGAGACCGGGGCCGCCAGCAAGGCGGCCGTGACGAGGGTGGTGGCTACTGCTTTGGTCAGGCGTGAAGTCATGCTTCAACTCAAGCGCGCCCTGACCTTGGCGACGATGGTGCGAAGCCCCGGTCGCGAGGTGGGGTTTCCTCTACCCCAGCAGGCTGCGGTAGAGCTGCACGGTCCGGTCCGCGACGGCGTCCCAGCCGAACTGCGAGACGGCGCGTTCGCGACCGGCCTTGCCCATCGCCTCGGCCTTGGCCGGGTTGTCGACCAGCTCGTTGATCCCCGCGGCCAGGCCGCGTTCGAACGTGTCGATGTCGTTCTCGTCGTACGGGACGAGGATGCCGGTCACGCCGTCGTCGACCACCTCGGGGATACCGCCGACCGCGCTGGCCACGACGGCCGTCTCGCACGCCATCGCTTCCAGGTTGACGATGCCGAGCGGCTCGTAGACCGACGGGCAGCAGAACGCCAGCGCGTGCGTCAGCACCTGCCGGACGTCCTCGCGCGGCAGCATCTCGGAGACCACGAACACGCCGTCCCGGGCCAGCTTGAGGTCGTCGATCAGCGCATCCGTCTCCGCCTTGAGCTCGACCGTGTCGGCCGCGCCGGCGAGCAGGACCAGCTGGACCGACGGGTCGAGACGCAGGCCGGCCCGGAGCAGGTGCGGCACGCCCTTCTGCCGGGTGATCCGGCCGACGAACGTCACGTACGGGCGGCTCGGGTCGACGCCGAGCCGATCGAGCACGTGGGTCGCCGGGTCCGGCTGGTAGAAGTCGGCGTCGATCCCGTTCGAGATCACGTGCACCTTGGCCGGGTCGATCGCCGGGTAGCAGTCCAGCACGTCGTCGCGCATCCCGCGGCTCACCGCGACCACGGCATCGGCCGCCTCGTACGCCGTACGCTCGGCCCAGCTGGAGAGCCGGTAGCCGCCGCCGAGCTGCTCGGCCTTCCACGGGCGCCGTGGCTCCAGCGAGTGGGCGGTGACCACGTGCGGGACGTCGTACAGGAGCTTGGCCCAGTGGCCGGCCATGTTCGCGTACCAGGTGTGGGAGTGCACGAGGTCCGCGTCGCCGACCGAGGCGGTCATGGTGAGGTCGGTGGACAGGATGCGCAGGGCCGCGTTCGCCTCCGGCATGCGGGGGTCGTCCTCGGAGTGCGCGGTCGCGCCGAGCCGGGGCTCGCCCATGCACTGCACGTCCACGTCGATCAGCCGGCGCAGCTCGCGGACCAGGAAGTCCACGTGCACACCCGCCCCGCCGTACACGTCCGGGGGATACTCACGCGTCAGGATGGCGACCTTCATGAGCCCGACGATAGGACATCAGCTCATCCGTGTCGGTACCCAGAAGCGGAGCTTTCCGTGTCGTTCGTCTTCCAGTTCGCCACCGGCCGACTCGATCACCCTCCGCGAAGCGTCGTTGTCCCGGTCGCAGGTGACCAGCGCCGGGTCGATGTCGAGCGCGGCGGCGATCGGCAGTGACTGGGTCAGCATCTGGGTCGCGTACCCCTTGCGCCGGGCCGACGGACGGACGTAGTACCCGATGTGGCCGCCGAGCTCGGTCAGGGCCGGGGTGAGGTCGTGCCGGATGGACAACCGGCCGAGCCACTCGATGCCGTCGACGAACCAGAGCACGGTCTGGTGCACCATGCCCGGCGGCAGCCCGGTCTCCGGCTCCGCCTCCGTCCTGATCGCCTCGATCATCCGGGCGAACTCAACCGGATCGCCCGCCTGCTCCCGGGTCCATTCCTCCTCAGCGCCCGCGACCGTCCGCGCCCCCATCCACCGCTCCTCCTGCGGCCCCGCTTCGTCCCAGGCAGCCAGGAACGAGCGGTGAACGGCAGCTGTCGGCACGACGAGGATTGGCATCTTTCCAGTGTCGCGACACTCGCAAGCGCTTATGCCTGAGGGTTTAGCGGAGCTAAGGTGCGGACATGGCAAAGGCGCCCAGAGTTCTCGGAATCGTGCTGGCCGGCGGCGAGGGCAAGCGGCTGATGCCGCTGACGGCGGACCGGGCCAAACCGGCCGTCCCGTTCGGGGGCAGTTATCGGCTGATCGACTTCGTCTTGTCCAACCTGGTGAACGCCGGCTTCCGGAACCTGTTCGTCCTGACCCAGTACAAGTCGCACTCGCTGGACCGGCACGTGACCGTCACCTGGCGGATGTCGACGCTGCTGGGCAACTTCGTCAGCTGCGTACCGGCCCAGCAGCGGCTCGGCCCGCAGTGGTACCAGGGCAGCGCGGACGCGATCTACCAGTCGATGAACCTGATCGACGACTTCCAGCCCGACATCATCGTGGTGTTCGGTGCCGACCACGTGTACCGGATGGACGCCTCCCAGATGGTCGCCGCACACATCGAGCGCGGGAACGGCGTCACGGTGGCCGGGATCCGGGTGCCGCGGGTCGAGGCGTCGGAGTTCGGCGTGATCAAGACCGGCGCGGACGGGCACTCCATCGACGAGTTCCTGGAGAAGCCGGCCGACCCGCCGGGGCTGCCGGACTCGCCGGACGAGACCTTCGCCTCGATGGGCAACTACGTGTTCAGCGCCGACGTCCTCGTCGAGGCGCTGCGCAAGGACGCCGCGAACCCCGCCTCCCGGCACGACATGGGCGGGGACATCGTCCCGATGATGGTTGCCGAGGGCAAGGCCGGCGTCTACGACTTCCAGGACAACGACGTCACGGGCGCGCTGGACCGTGATCGCTCGTACTGGCGTGACGTCGGGTCACTGGATTCGTACCACGAGGCGCACATGGACCTGGTCTCGATCCAGCCGGTGTTCAACCTGTACAACTCCGACTGGCCGATCTTCACCTCGCACCCGCAACTGCCGGGCGCGAAGTTCACCGACAACGCGACCGTCGGCGAGTCGATCGTCTGCCAGGGCTCGATCGTGAGCGGCGCGATCGTGGACCACTCGGTGATCGGCGCCAACGTGATCGTCAGCGCGGGCGCGCACATCGAGCGCGCGGTGATCATGGACAACTGCAAGATCGGCGCGAACGCGGTGCTGAAGAACGTCATCATGGACAAGAACGTGATCGTTCCGGACGGCGTCGAGATCGGCGTCGACCCGGATCACGACCGGGAGCGGGGGTTCACGGTGTCCAAGGGCGGCGTGACCGTACTCGGAAAGGGCCAGGTGATCGAGCCACCGGCGGTGACCGCCGAGCCCGCTGAGCCGGCGAAATCCGACGAGGTTGCCCAGGCGTGAGTGCGGAGGCTGAGGCCCTGGAGCTGGATGCCGCGGACCCCGGTCACCGCGACCTCTTCGACGTACCCCCGGCCCAGGGCGGCGACCACCCCGAGGTGGCGTACTTCGCCGGCAACTCGCTCGGCCTGCGCCCCCGCGCGACCCGCGTCGAGCTGCTCGAGGATCTGGACGCCTGGGCCGCGCTCGGCGTCGAGGGGCATCTGGATGCGGCCCGGCCCTGGCTGCCGTATCACGAGCTGCTGACCGGTCCCGCCTCCCGGCTGGTCGGTGCGCTGCCGAGCGAGACCGTGGTGATGAACTCGCTCACCGTCAACCTGCACCTGCTGATGGTCTCGTTCTACCGCCCGACCCGCTCGCGGCACCGGATCGTGATCGAGGACTCGGCCTTCCCCTCCGACAGCTACGCCGTACGCTCGCAGGCCCGGTTCCACGGGTACGACGCCGACGACGCGATCATCCGCCTCCGGCCCCGGCCGGGCGAGGACTCCCTGCGTACGGCGGACGTCGTGGAGCAACTGGGTGGCGATGTGGCTCTGGTGCTGCTCGGCGGGGTGAACTACCTGACCGGTGAGCTGATGGACATCCCCACGATCACCAAAGCCGGTCATGCGGCGGGTGCGATCGTCGGCTGGGACCTGGCACATGCGGCCGGAAATGTCCCCTTGTCGTTGCACGATTGGGGTGTGGACTTCGCTGCGTGGTGTTCGTACAAGTACCTGAACGCAGGCCCCGGTGCGCTCGCGGGTGCCTTCGTGCACGAGCGGCATCTGGGCGGCGAGCTGCCGCGGTTCGAGGGGTGGTGGAGCACGGAGGCGTCGACCCGGTTCGAGATGACGCCCGAGTCGCGGCCGCCCGCGTCCGTGGAGGCCTGGCAGGTGTCGAACCCGCCGATCTTCTCGATGAGCCCGGTCCGGACGTCGCTGGAGCTCTTCGACAAGATCGGCATCGGTGCGCTGCGTGAGCGCAGTCTGCGGCTGACGGCGTACCTGGAGAAGCTGTTGGCGTCGGTGACGGACGGGCGACCGTTGCGGGTGATCACGCCGGCCGAGCCGGAGCGGCGTGGGGCTCAATTGTCCGTTCGGGTGGATGGGCTTCGCGCGGGGGAGTTGGCGAGGCGGTTGCGGTTCGAGTACGGCGTGATCGCGGACTCGCGGGAGCCCGACGTACTGCGGCTCGCTCCGGTGCCGCTGTACTCGACGTACCAGGACTGCTGGCGGGCCGCGTCCGCACTGGCCGAGGTGGTGCCGGCATGAGGATCGCGATCGTCGGGGCGGGGCTGACGGGGAGCTTGCTGGCGTGCTTCCTGGCGCGGCGTGGGTTGACGGTGACGTTGTACGAGCGCCGGCCGGATCCCCGGATCGGTCAGGCCGAACGCGGCCGGTCGATCAACCTGGCGATCTCAGAGCGCGGGCTGGATGCGCTGCGGCGGATCGGGCTGGTCGATCAGGTGATGGCGGACGCGCTGCCGATGAAGGGGCGGATGATCCATCCGGTCACCGGGCCGCTGGATTTTCAGGCCTACTCGGCGTCGGGGGATCGGGCGATCAATTCGATCAGCCGGGGAGCATTGAACAACGCTTTGCTGTCAGTGGCTTCGGATGCTCCTGGGGTGACGGTCGCGTTCGAGCATCGGTTGGTGGAGCTGGACTCGCAGGCCGGGCGGATGGTGTTCGCGACGCCTGCCGGGAAGGTGTCGGAATCGGCGGATGTCGTGCTGGGCGCCGACGGGGCTGGTTCCGCGGTGCGCGAGCAGTTGCTTGCCGAGGGCATCGTTGCCGAGGACGTCGACTTCCTCGACTACGGGTACAAGGAGCTCTCGATCCCCGCGGTCTCAGGGGAGTTTGCTCTGGACCCCGGAGCGTTGCACATCTGGCCGCGCGGGACGTCGATGATGATCGCGTTGCCGAACCCGGATCGCTCCTTCACCTGCACCCTCTTCTGGCCGGCCGGGTCCTTCGACGCGCTGACCGATCCTGCCCGGATCGAAGACCACTTCCGGGCGAACTACCCGGATCTGTTGCCGTTGGCACCGAATCTGGTGGACGACTACCTGCACAACCCGGTCGGGGTGCTCGGCACGGTGCACACGCTGCCCTGGCAGGCTCACGGCCGGACGGCGCTGCTCGGTGACGCCGCCCACGCCATCGTCCCGTTCTACGGCCAGGGCGCCAACTGCGCCTTCGAGGACGTGGTCGAGCTGGATCGCTGCCTCGACGACACCGGCGGCTCGTGGGCCCGGGCACTCCCGCTGTTCGAGGCGCGCCGCCGCGAGAACACCGAGGCGATCGCCGACATGGCGCTGGCCAACTTCGTCGAAATGCGCGACAAGGTCGCCTCTCCGGTGTTCCGGCTGACCAAACGGGTTGAGCACACGTTGGAGCGCCTCCTCCCGGGCAGGTACGTGTCCCGCTACGAGTTGGTCTCCTTCTCCACCACGCCGTACGCCGAGGTCCAGCAGCGGGTACGTCGTCAGCACCAGGTGCTCGGGTTGGGTGCGGTCGCCGCGGCCGGCGTACTCATGACCTTCGCCCGACTCCGGAGACGCCGATGAGCCTGTGGTCGCCGGAGTTGCTGACTGGTCAACCCAGCTCGGTGGGGTTGTTGCGGCATTATGTCGACGGCTCGTTCGTGGAGAGTCCGTCGACGTTCGCGAAGGTCAGCCCGGTGACGGGTGAGCAACTCTTCGACGTGTGTGAGGCCGACGCCGAGACTGTGGACGCCGCGGTGAACGCTGCGCGGGCGGCGCTGCGTGGTCCGTGGGGACGGCTCAGCGAGCAGGAACGCGCGGTGATCCTGCGGCGGGTGGCGGACGGGCTCGAGCGGCGGTTCGAGGATCTGGTCGCGGCCGAGGTAGGGGATACCGGGAAGTCGATCAGTCAGGCGCGGACGCTCGACATCCCGCGCGGGGCGGCCAACTTCCGGGCTTTTGCCGACTTCGCGACGACGGCGGCGACCGAGTCGTACACGACTGTGCTGCCCGACGGGCGGCGGGCGCTCAACTACGCCGTCCGGAAGCCGGTCGGTGTGGTAGCGATCGTCGTACCGTGGAACCTGCCGTTGCTGCTGCTGACCTGGAAGGTCGCGCCGGCGCTTGCCTGCGGCAACGCAGTGGTGGTCAAGCCGTCCGAGGAGACGCCGGCGTCGGCGACCGTGCTGGCCGAGGTGATGGCCGAGGCCGGCGTACCGCCCGGCGTCTTCAACCTCGTGCACGGGTTCGGACCGTCGTCGGCGGGGGAGTACCTGACCCGGCATCCCGGTGTGGATGCGATCACGTTCACCGGCGAGTCCGCAACCGGCACGGCGATCGGCAAGGTCGCCGCGGAACGGGTCAAGGCCGTCTCCTTCGAGCTCGGCGGGAAGAACGCCGGCCTGATCTTCGCGGACGCTTCGCTGGACGACGCGGTCGAAGGGTCGGTGCGGTCGGTCTTCACCAACGGCGGCCAGGTCTGCCTGTGCACCGAGCGCCTGTACGTCGAACGCCCGATCTTCGACGAGTTCACGTCACGACTGGCCGCGCGCGCCGCCGAGCTCCGCTTCGGCTGGCCCGCCGACGAGGCGACGATGAACATGCCCCTGATCTCCAAGCAGCACCGCGACAAGGTCCTGTCGTACTACGACCTCGCGCGGGCCGAAGGCGCCGAGGTACTCACGGGTGGCGGCGTACCGTCCTTCGGCGACGGCCGCGATGGTGGTTGCTACATACAACCAACCGTGGTCACCGGCCTGCCATCGGACGCCCGGACGAACACCGAGGAGATCTTCGGCCCGATCTGCCACATCGCCCCTTTCGACACCGAGGAAGAGGCCTTCGCCCTCGCCAACGACAGCGACTACGGACTGGCGGCCACGGTCTGGACCCGCGACGTCGGGCGTGCCCACCGCGCCGGGCCGGCCCTCGACGTCGGCATCGTCTGGGTCAATACCTGGTTCCTCCGCGACCTACGGACGCCGTTCGGCGGGATGAAACTGTCGGGGGTCGGCCGCGAGGGCGGCAGGCATTCGCTCGACTTCTACTCCGAGCCCACCAACGTCTGCGTGGAGCTGACATGACCGTCGTAGCCGGGAAGGCGACGCCGCGGGGGCGGTTTCCGCATGTGAAGGTGTCGCAGGGATTTGCGTTTGTTTCGGGGACGTCGAGTCGGCGGCCGGACAACTCGATTGCCGGGGCGTCGGTGGATGAGTTGGGGACCGTGTCGCTCGACATTCGTGAGCAGACTCGGTCGGTGCTGGAGAACATCCGGGACATCCTGGCGGCCGTCGGCGCCGGACTCGAGGACCTGGTCAGTGTGACGACGTACCTGGTGTCGATGAACGACTTCGGGGGGTACAACGAGGTGTACGGCGAATTCTTCGACGAGTCCGGGCCGAGCCGGACGACCGTCGCTGTTCATCAGTTGCCGCATCCACAGTTGCTGATCGAAATCCAAGCCGTAGCGGCGATCCCGCGCGGAGAGGAGTAGGCATGGCCAACCTGGAGTCGACGAACTTTCCGCAGTGGATCGAGGAGAACAAGCATCTGCTGAAGCCGCCGGTCGGCAACAAACAGATGTTCCCGACCGGGGACGACTTCATCACGATGGTGGTCGGCGGGCCGAACCAGCGCACCGACTTCCACGTCGACCCGTACGAGGAGTTCTTCTACCAGATCAAGGGCACCATGCACGTCGACGTGATGACCGACGACGGGCCCGGCCGGGTGGACATCAACGAGGGTGAGATGTGGGTGCTGCCGCGGAGCATGCCGCACTCGCCGCAGCGCGACGCGGACTCGATCGGCCTGGTGATGGAGCGAGTCCGGGAGCCGGGGACGCTGGAGAAGTTCCGCTGGTACTGCGCCAACTGCAACGCGATCGTGCACGAGGTCGAGCTCCAGGTGAACGACATCGTGGCCGACCTGCCGCCGGTCTTCAACGCCTTCTACGACAGCGAGGACGCCCGCACCTGCCCCGAGTGCGGCACCCTCCATCCCGGCAAGGCCTGACCACCCACCGCCCTGGCCAAACGGGGCCGGCATCGGGGAGGAGGACGCGTGGCTGTTGATGTCCATACTCACTTGGTGCCGAAGGGCTGGCCGGATCTCTCGGTAGCGTGCGGCGGCGACGGCTGGCCGTGGTTGCGGATCGACTCCGAGCGGGCCGCGATGATCATGGTCGGTTCGACCGAGTTCCGCCCGGTCGGCCCGCAGGCCTGGGATCGTGACGTCAGGCGGGCCGATATGGATGCCGACGGCATCGACCTGCAGGTGGTCTCGCCGACGCCGGTGTTCTTCGGCTACGACCGACCGGCCGATCAAGCGGTCAAGCTGGCCAGGATCTTCAACGATCTGACCCTGGAGACGCTCGCGGGGGACAGCCGTTTCGTCCCGTTCTGCCAGGTGCCGCTGCAGGATCCGGATGCGGCCTGCGCCGAGCTCGACCGATGCCGCGCCGCCGGGCACGCCGGCGTCGAGATCGGCAACCATGTCGGCGACAAGGACCTCGACGACGCCGGGATCGTCGCCTTCCTGAACCACTGTGCCGAGACCGGGACACCGGTGCTGGTGCATCCGTGGGACATGCCCGGTGGGCCGCGCCTGGACCGCTGGATGGCCCGGTGGCTGACCGGGATGCCGGCCGAGACCCATCTGTCCCTGCTGGCGATGATCCTGGGCGGTGCGTTCGACGCGCTTCCGCCGTACCTGCGGATCTGCTTCGCCCACGGGGGCGGGAGCTTCGCGTTCTGGCTCGGGCGGCTGGAGAACGCATGGCACCGGCGCGGCGACATCGTGCGTGGTTGCTCGCAGCATCCACCGTCGTACTACCTGGATCGGTTCCTGGTCGACACGGTGGTGTTCGAATCAGCGCCTTTACGGCTCCTTGTCGATACCTTGGGAGAAGACCGCGTTCTGGTCGGCAGTGACTATCCGTATCCACTGGGTGAGCGGCCGGTTGGGGAGGTGGTACGGACGGCCGGTTTCCTGACCGCGGATCAGCAGCACAAGCTGCTGTCCACGAACGCCATGCACTTTCTTGGAATTCAACGCAGTCTCGGGAGGTCTGAATGAGTGAAGACCGATCGGTTCTGTCCCGCGCGGCCCGTGCGCCCGACGAGGAGCTCAGATACGGCGACCACGCGGACCAGGTGATCGACTACTGGCACGCGAAGGAGTACCGGCCGCTGGTCGTGTTCGTGCACGGTGGCTTCTGGCGTCCGAAGTACGACCGGATGCACGGCCGCCCGCTCGGCGAAGCCCTCTCCGACCTGGGCTGGCCGGTGCTGTCCGTGGAGTACCGCCGCGAGCCCGGTGATCCCGACGCCTCCACGACCGACGTCCGTACGGCGCTCGAGGCCCTGCCTGACCTGGTCGACGTACACGCCGGCTACGTGCTGGTGGGCCACTCCGCCGGCGGTCAGTTGGCTCTCTGGACGGCCGCAACCCTCAACCCGGTGCGTCTCCGCGGCGTCATCGCCCTGGCCCCGGTCGCCGACCTACTGATGGCGGACCGGATGGGTCTGGACGGAGGTGCCGTCCAAGCCTTCATCGGCAGCGGCGTCCGCAACGACCTCGACCCCGTCCACCTCCCCGCCTCCATCGCCCCGGTCAGCCTGATCCACGGCACCAGAGACTCGCTCGTCCCGATCAGCGTCACGGAGTCCTACTTCGCCGCCCACCCCACGGCCCACTTCATCCGCGTCGAAAACTCAGCCCACTACGAACTGATCGACCCGCTGTCCGACGCCTTCCACGACGTCACCGCAGAACTCACCCGCCTGACGAACTGAGATCCGGAGCAGGCTGCGGGCGGTCTCGACGATCGTCTCCTCGACAGGCCTGGTGGCCCAGCCGAGGGGACGGGACGCCTGGCCAAAGGCTGGTCTGGCGCAAGTGGGGCCGGTGGATGTGCAGGCCGACAGGAGGTATCGGCCCGGCCCGGCCCGGGCCCGACCGGCCGGTCTGACGCCTGAACACCCCGCCCGTCCACCACCCCTGGACCGACACCTCCTGTCGACCTGCACATCCCGGGCCACCCGCAACGCCACCGGTGAAGGCCGTCGCCCTCGACGGTCAGTGCGAACGCTTGCATGATCCGGCCTGGAGTCTGGCCGGATCACGGGCGGCGGTCCACGACTTCTCCCCGTTCCTTGACTCGGTCCTGACGCGTCACGCAGAATCGAACGAGTGGAAGCGATTGCATAAATCCTCTCTCCCAAAGGGTGTTGCGTGTGCGCATCGGAATCGTCGGTACAGAGAACAGCCACACTGATCACTACATCCGCCACTTCACTACAGAGCGACGCTTCGGCGACCATCGGGTCACCGTGCTCGCCGGCGGGAACAGCGAGCGCAATCAGGCCTTGGCCGCGGCGGGATCGATCGAGCAGCTGGTGGACGAGGCGGCGGACCTCGTCGGCGCGGTCGACGCGGCAATCATCTGTTCGCGCGACGGGAACAAGCACGCCGCGCAGGCGGTGCCGCTGCTGCAGGCCGGCTGTCCGGTCTTCGTCGACAAGCCGCTCGCGTGCGATGTCCCGGCGGCGCGGAGCATCCTGACCGCTGCTGCCGACAGCGGCGTACCGGTGACCTCGTTCAGCTCGCTGCGACTGGTACCGGAGACGGTCGCGTTCGCCAACCGTCTCGCCGCGGGATCGCCGCCGGAGGTGCTGTATATCGGTGGCCCTGCGGACAAGACCAGCGAGTACGGCGGAATGTTCTACTACGGCATCCACGTCGTGGAGCTCGCCCTCGCGCTTGCCCCCGCTCGTCCGATCGAGGCCGTCTCGGTGTCAGAGGTCGAATCGGCGGTCGTGGTCAGCGCGCAGGTCGGTCCGACCCGCCTGCTGATGGAGTTCGACAAGCCGGGCGCCCGGACGGCGACCTCGTGGCGGGCTCAGGCGGTCGGACCAGACGGCCTGTCCGTCGTCGATATCCGCCTGACGCCTGACTACGTCGCATCCGGGTCCGAGGCGTTCGCGGCCATGCTCGACTCGGGCGAACCACCGCTCTCGGACGCGGAACTGCTGGTGCCGGTGGAGCTGCTGCAGACCGTGAACGCCGCGCTCGCTTCCGTGGACGCCTGATCCGATGCGCTTCGCGATAGTGGGTGCCGGAGTGATCGGCGAGTCGCATGCCAAGGCTCTCGATACGCTCGAGGGATCCGAGCTGGTGGCCGTTGCCGACGTCGTACCCGGGCTGGCCGAAGCCCTGGCGGCGCCGCGGGGTGCGGACGCGGTGAACGACCTGGCAAAAGTGCTCGCTCGCGACGACGTCGACGCGGTCAGCATCTGCGTTCCGAGCGGGTTGCATGCCGATATCGCGGTGTCGGCACTGGAGGCCGGGAAGCACGTGCTGATCGAGAAGCCCATCGACGTCACACTCGCCGCGGCGGACCGCATCATCGAGGCCGAGCGCAGGTCGGGACGAGTGGCTACGGTGATCAGCCAGCGACGGTTCCAGCCGTCGTTCGCCTTCCTGCGCAAGGAGATCCAGGCCGGTCGGCTGGGGCGGCTGACCTCGGGCATCGCCGAGTCACCGTTCTGGCGGTCGCAGAGCTACTACGACTCGGGTGGCTGGCGCGGTACCTGGAAGCTCGACGGCGGTGGGGCACTGATGAACCAGGGCATCCACGTGCTGGATCTGCTCGTGTGGATGCTCGGCGAGCCGGTCGAGGTGAGTGCGTACGCCGCGACTCTCGCACACGAGCGGATCGAGGTCGAGGACACCGTGGCTGCGACGATCCTGTTCGCGAGCGGTGCGATCGGCACAATCACCGCGACGACCGCGGCGAGCCCCGGCCGCACGGTGCGGCTGACGGTCAACGGCGACGCCGGCAGTGCGATCGTCGACGCCGACCGGCTCGAGTACCTGCACACCAGCGATCGGGAGACCGGTGAGGCGGGCGAGGCGGCGAACCAGAGCTCGTTGATCGCCGAGCTGCAGCACTCGACCGATCCCGGTCATGCCGCCCAGTACGCAGACTTCGTCGCAGCAGTCCAGGAGGGCCGGCCACCGGCCATCACGACCACCGACGGGCGCCGCGCCCTGGCGGTCATCGTTGCCATCTACGAGTCGGCCCGCAAGGGCGGAGCGGCAGTCGCCGTCAGCTGAGGCGGCAGGGGTACGATCGCTGGGCGGCCGAGCCTGCGAACGTTTCCACAGCATGACCCGGAGGGGGCGGGCCGCCCAGGCCCGCTCCGATCCGCGGTCTCCGGGAGGGGTGCCTGATGGCTGTAACCGCGTCCTTGAAGACGATCGCCGCGGAGGCGGGGGTGTCCGTGGCGACGGTGTCGCGCGCCTTCACCCGGCCGGATCTGATCGGCGAGCGGACCCGGACCGAGATCCTGGCCATCGCCGAGCGAGTGGGCTACCGCCCGAACCGATCGGCGCGTGGCCTGGTCACCGGCCGCACCACAACGGTCGGCCTGCTCGTGCCCGACATCGCCAACCCGTTCTTTCCTCCGCTGGTTCGGGCTGCCCAGGACCGTGCCTACGAACGCGGTTACGCGGTGCTGCTGATGGACACCGACGAGCACGCCGACCGGGAGCGGGCGCTGCTGGCGGACCTGACCGGCCGGGTGGACGGACTGGTGCTGTGCTCGCCGCGATCGGCGGCGGACCAGATCCGTGACCTTGCCGAGCAGTTGCCGCTGGTCTGTGTGAACCGCGCGATCCCCGGTGTCACGTCGGTGTCCTGCAGTACCCGCGAAGGCCTCGGCGAGGTGGTCGATCACCTGCATTCGCTGGGACATCGCCGGATCGTCTACCTCGCGGGTCCGGCGTCGTCCTGGTCCGATCGGGAGCGGCGCACCAGCGTTCGGCAGCAGGCTTCCAAGCGCGGTATGGAGGTCACGGTCCTGGGGCCCTACCCAGCGACCTTCGACGGCGGCATCCTCGCCGGTGACGCCGTGCTGGCAGCCGGTTGTACGGCGGCGGTCGCCTTCGACGACGTGGTGGCCCTGGGCGCGATGCGTCGCCTGACCGAGCAGGGCTACGACGTACCGGGCCAGTTCAGCGTGTCCGGCTGCGACGACATCTTCTTCGCGACGATGACGATGCCGTCGCTGACCACGGTGGCGACGCCGATCGCCCAGGCCGGCCGTACCGCGATCGATCTGCTGATGGACGCACTCGACCACCCCGACCGTCGACGGGTGCAGCAGGTGACGCTGTCCGGCGAGTTCATCGCGCGGGGATCGACCGGCCCGGCACCTCGCCGGACCACGTCACGGCAGATCACGTCCCGGCAGACCACGTCCCGGCAGAGTCGCGGATCCGCCCGCGCGAAGTAGCCCGGTCGACCGCTGGATTCGCAGTGGGGTACGGCGATTCATGGAAAATTTATGCAATCGCTTCCAGGATCTGTGACCGGACTCTATGCTGATGGGAACATCGGCGATGAGCGGAACCGTTCATCCTGACAGCCAGGCGGGCCTTCAGCTCGAACAGCTGGGCCTTTGACCTGGTGGCGTCGACAGAGCAATCGCTGCAAACGTTCGCACACCGCGATCCCGTAGGGCAACGACAGGTTGGCCCTTTCCTGCACGAGCGCAACCGACCAGACCATCACGCGGTGAGGTTCCACTCCCGCCCTAGGCGTCGCATTCGCCCCAGTGATGATGCATCGAGGAAGTGAGGCTTCGGTGGCCGCAATTGATGTCAGGCACAGCTACGTCCTCCGCCGCATCGGCAAGAGCCTGATCACTTTGTACCTGGTGATATCCCTGTCGTTCTTCTTGCTGCGTTACATGCCGGGTGATCCCATCCAGGCCTACATCCAGAATCTGATGACGACACAAGGCCTGTCCTACAACGATGCTCAGGCCCAGGCCACGTCGTTGCTGTCGTTCAGTCCGCAGGCTCCGATCTACAGCCAGTACCTGCAGTACGTCGGCAATCTCTTGCACGGCGACCTGGGTCAGTCGATCACCTCGCCGGGAACGACGGTCTCCGGGGCGGTCTTCCACTACCTCCCGTGGACGCTCTTCAGCGCGGGCCTGGGAACGCTGATCGCCTTCACTCTCGGGGTGGTGCTGGGCATCGTGACGGCGTACCGGCGCGGTGGCGCAGCCGATCACCTGATCACGAACGTCTCGTCGCTGCTGCACGCCGTACCGAACTACATCCTGGCCATGCTGATCCTGGTCGTGCTGGGTGTCCGGTTCGCTCTGTTCGACATCACGAGCATGCGCGGCACCCTGACGCCCGGAGTTCAAGTCGGCTTCACGGCCGAGTTCTTCGGCGACGTCTTGTACCACGCCGGCCTGCCGGTGCTGGTGTATGCCCTGACCGGGATCGGCAGCTGGGTCCTGGTGATGAAGTCCTCGACGGTCCAGGTGCTCGACGAGGACTTCGTGACGGTGGCGAAGGCCCGGGGTCTGCGCACCGGGCGGATCCGGCTGAGGTTCGTCGGCCGCAATGCGATTCTGCCGCTGTTCTCCCAGTTCGCACTGGCCATCGGCACCGCGGTCGGAGGATCGGTCGTCATCGAGCAGTTGTTCCAGTACCGCGGGGCTGGCTTCTACCTGTTCGACTCGTTGACCAAGCGGGACTACACGCTGACCCAGGGATTCATCCTGACGGTCACGGTCTCGGTCATCCTGGCGAACCTGGCCGCCGACCTGCTGCTGTCCAGAGTCGATCCGCGGATCCGCGCGACCGGAAGCGAGGCATGAGATGGCGACGCAAGTGATCACAGCAGTCGATCCGGACGCCGTACCGGCCGCTCCGGCCGTCGGGTCCGGATGGCTCGGAGTGTTCTTCACCGCCCTGCGCCGCAGCACGACCGGGATGATCGGGTTCGTCGCGTTCCTGCTGATCTGCGTCGGCTGCCTGGTGGGGCCCTATCTGGTGACACCGGACAAGGTCGCGAACCTGAGCATCACCTACCAGGCGCCGAGCTCGGCCCACTGGCTCGGCACGGACGGGCAGGGCCAGGACACCCTGAAACAGATCATCGCGGGCGGCCAGGACGTCATCATCGTCGGCCTTGTCTCGGCGCTCTTGTCGACCCTGATCGCGGTCTCGTTCGGTGCGATCGCGGCGTACAAGCGCGGCTGGGTCGACTCGCTGGCGGTTCAGGTCGCGGACTTCTTCCTGACCATCCCGCAGTTCCCCTTGCTGGTCGTGCTGTCGGCGTATCTGCGCCTCGACAACGTGCTGTATCTCGCCGTGCTCCTGGGCGCGCTGAGCTGGCCGGGACTTCTGCGTGCCGTCCGGGCGCAGGTGCTGTCGCTGAAGGAACGCGAGTACGTCGAGGCAGCCAGGCTGGTCAACCTCAGCACGCCCCGGATCATCTTCCGGGAGATTCTGCCCAACATGGCCAGCTATCTGATGATCAACTTCATCCTCGGGATGACCAGCGCGGTGTACGCGCTGGCCGGCCTGTATCTGCTCGGCCTGGCGCCGATGTCGGGCACCAACTGGGGAATCATGATCAACCAGGCCTGGGTCAAGGGTGCGCTGTTCCACCCGCCGGCGATGTGGTACATCCTCAGCCCGCTGATCGCGATCTCGCTGCTGCAACTGTCGGCGATCTGGCTGGTGCGATCGCTCGAGGAAATGCTCAACCCGCGACTCAGGGCGCAGGGGTGAGCCGGATGCGACCAACACTCGAGGACGGACAAGCCATGAGCGACCAACCGCTGCTGGAGATCCGCGACCTGTGCATCGGCTACCGCAGCGGGCGGAAGAACTCGGTGCCGGTGGTCCGCGATGTCGATCTGGACGTCTACCCGAACGAGAGCATCGCGCTGGTCGGCGAGAGCGGGTGCGGGAAAACCACCCTGGCGCTGGCGATGCTGCGCCTGCTGCCCAAGCTGGGCATGGTCACCGGTGGGTCGATCCGGTTCCGCTCCGGCGACGGACCGCCGCTCGATCTGCTGGCCCTGAAGGGCGAGGAGCTCCGCAAGTTCCGCTGGACCAACGCATCAGCGGTCTACCAGGGCGCACAGAGTTCGCTGAACCCGTTGACGAAGATCCGGACGCAGTTCCTCGAGACCGCCCGGGCGCATCAGCGAACGTCGGCCCGTGAGGTGGATGCCCGCGCCGAGGAGCTGTTGCGACTCGTGCAACTGGACCCGGTGCGCGTTCTCTCGTCGTACCCGCACGAGCTGTCCGGGGGGATGCGCCAGCGGGTCCTGATCGCGCTCGCCTTGTTGCTGGACCCGCAACTGGTCATCCTCGACGAGCCGACCACGGCACTGGACATCCTCACGCAGCGCAAGATCGTCGACGTACTGCGACGGGTCCAACGTGAGCTGAAGTTCGCGATGGTCTTCGTGACCCACGACCTGGCGCTCGCGGCCGAGCTGGCCGACCGGGTCGCCACTATGTACGGCGGGCGGATCGTCGAGCTCGCCGATGTTCGCGAGACGTTCTACCGCCCCCGGCATCCCTACACGATGGGACTGATCAAGGCGGTCGTACCGGTCTCCGGAGGACTGCCGGGGATCGAGTCGATCCCCGGCTCGCCGCCGGGCTTCGGGCAGTTGCCGGTCGGGTGCGCCTTCCATCCGCGCTGCGAGTTCGCGCAGGAGGAGTGCCGTGCCCAGGAGCCTGCTGTGCAAGAGATCGGCCGCGAGCACAGCGTGGCCTGCTGCCGCGCCCATGACCTGGAACTCACCCGGGAGCCGGTGACGACCGATGTCTGAGCCACTGATGAGACTGGACCACGTCAGCCAGACGTTCACCACGAAGCGGGGCGATGTCCCTGCCGTCGACGATGTCAGCCTGAACCTGCGCGCCGGCCGGGTGACCTGCCTGGTCGGTGAGAGCGGGTCGGGCAAAACCACGACAGCGAGGATCGCGGCCGGCCTCAACGCGCCGACCTCCGGCCGGGTGCTGTTCGAAGGCCGGGACGTGACGTCGTTGTCGCGGCAGGAACGCATCGATCACCGGCTCGCGGTGCAGTACATCCATCAGGACCCGTACGCGTCGCTGAACCCGACCCGCACGCTGGAGAGCACGTTGGGCGCCCCGCTGCGCGCGAACCGGCTCGTCCGTGGCCGGGCCGCTGTCGCCGAGCGGTGTGCCGAGTTGCTTGCCGACGTCGAGCTCACCCCGCCAGGCAACTATCTCGGGAAGTATCCGCACCAGCTGTCCGGTGGACAACGGCAACGGGCGGCCGTCGCGCGGGCGCTCAGCACCGGCCCGCGGCTGATCGTGGCCGACGAGGCGACCTCGATGCTCGATGTGTCGATCCGGGTCAGCATGCTGAAGGTGCTCGGGAGGCTGCGGGACAACCTCCAGGTTGGTTTCCTGTTCATCACCCACGACCTGGCGCTGGCCAAGTTCTTCGGCTGGGACGGCGATCTGGCCATCATGTATCTCGGCCGGATCGTCGAACAGGGACCGACCCAGGACGTGATCGCGAATCCGTCCCACCCCTACACCCGCGCGCTCCTGGAGGCGATTCCGGAACCCGACCCGGACCTGACCCGCACCAAGCTGGGGGCAGGGCTCCGGGAGGCGGACCTGCCGAGTCTGCTGGCCATTCCGCCGGGCTGCGCGTTCCATCCACGGTGTCCCGTGTTCGAGGCGGGCACGTGTGACCAGACCCGGCCGGACCTCCTCCCGGCACAGGGCCCCGACCATCAGGCCGCGTGCTTGCGGCTGCCGGTCGTCGCGGCGCAGATGCCGCTCACTGTCCAGACCGGAGGCGATCTGTCATGACCGACCCACGAGTGCAGCGCGTCGCGCTGACGGTGTCGCTCGTCTTCGTCATCCTCCCGTGCCTGCTGCTGCTCGGTCAGCGACCCGGCACCGCGTCGTTCGTCATCACGGTCGCGACCATCCTGCTCGGTGCGGTGTTCTCCGCGCTTGTGGTCGCGGCTGCTGCCCTGTCAGCCCGAAAGACCAGTAAGGAAGATCTCAGGAGCGGACATGAATGACCTCGAATCCCTTGCGTCCACCCAGCTATCCCGCCGCAGTCTGCTCCAGCTGATCGGACTGGCTGCCGGCGCCACGACGGTACTGACCGCCTGCCAGGGCGGTGGTGGTGCCGCGTCAGGCAGCGGCCAGCGCATCTTCCGGGCCGGCTATCCCTACGATGCGCCGCCGAAGGGGAACTTCAATCTCCTTCCCGGTGTGCCCGGGGCGATCACGCTCGGCTACCTGTACGACCTGGTGCTGCTGCCGGGAGCGATGTACTTCTGGGACTCGCAGAAGTACTTCCACCTGCTCGCCGATCCGTCGTCCAAGCTGTCAGCGGACGGGAAGACGCTCACCTACAAGGTCCGACCCGGGCTGAAGTGGAGCGACGGCAAGCCGGTGACGGCCCAGGACGTCTACACCACCTGGACGCTGGAGTACCTGCTCGGGAACCCGGTCTTCAAGTACGTCGACAAGATCACCAAGACCGATGCGATGACCGTCACCTTCCGGATCACGTCGCCCGCACCGATCGCCGAGTACTACCTGCTGCGCGGCCAGATCGTCTCCGACGCCGTCTACGGGCAGTTCATGGCCGAGGCCGAGCCGATGGTCAAGGCGCTCACCCCGAATACCGACCAGGCGATGGTGAAGCTCACCCAGAAGGTCAGTTCCTTCAAGCCGAAGACGGTCACGGCGAGCGGGCCGTTCAACTTCGACATGGACAAGGTCGGGGACCAGCAGTTGACGCTGGTGAAGAACACCTCCGGCTACAACGCCGACGTCGTCAACTTCGACACCATCACGGTGGCCAACGGCGAGACGGAGGTCGTCACCCCGCTGATCCTGGCGAAGAAGATCGACTACGCCACGCACGGGTTCCCGGTGGCCAGCGCGCAGGAGTTCGGTGCTCAGGGTTTCCGGATCATCGCCTCGTCACCGACGTACGACGGCGACGGCGTGTTCTTCAACTTCGGCAAGCACCCGGAGTTCGCCGACAAGCGGGTTCGCCAGGCCCTGGCCTATGCGATCGACCGTCCCCAGATGGGTCAGGCCTCGCTCGGGGCGTCCGGCGTACCGGTCAAGTACATGGCCGGCATGTCTGACGTACTGGTCGCCCGGTGGGTGTCGCCGGCCGACCAGGCCAAGCTGAACCCCTACCCGCACGACCTCACCAAGGCGGCGCAGCTTCTCACCCAGGCGGGCTGGAAGAAGCAGGGCAGCCAGTGGATCACCCCGCAGGGCAGTCCGGCGGCGTACTCCCTGATGTACGCGTCGCAGTACGCCAACAAGGCGGCGGCGGCACAGAACATCCAGAGCCAGCTCGATGCCTTCGGTTTCAAGGTGACGCTGCTCGGCGACCGACTCGACCCAGGTCCCGGTCAACATGACCAGCGGCAAGTTCGACCTGGCCATCCAGAGCTGGGGATCGTCGCGCAACCCGTTCCCCTCCGACTCCTACGCCACGGACATCCAGACGTACAACTATCCGACCTCGAAGCCCGGCCGGGGGATGGACTTCCCGCAGGTCCAGGACACCGCCTCCGTCGGACGGATCGACTTCGAGACCGCGATCCCGGACAGTGGCCAGGGGACGAGCCAGGCACTGAAGGCGAAGGCGACCAAACTCGCCCTCGCGTTCAACGAACTGCTGCCGGTGCTACCGGTCGACGGCCGCTTCACCAACAACCCGGTCAGCACCGCGAACATCGTCGGCTATCCGCCCGACGACGACCCGATCTACAAGAACTCGACCTATGCGGACAACTTCACCACGATCCTGATGTTCCAGGGAACGCTCAAACCCGCCGGCTGAACGACCACAGGAGATGACGAGAGACGATGCGGCTTGCGATAGCAGGGTTGGCGCACGGGCACGTGCAGACGATCTTCGACGAGGTCGGGCGTTGGGACGACCTGCAGCTGGTGGCGCTGTCGGACCCGGATCCAGCACTGGTCGAGCGCTACAACGCGCCGTACGGCGTGCCGGCGTACGCCGACCACCGCGAGATGCTGGCCGAACAGCAGCCGGATGTGGTCGGGGTGGCGGCCGTCTACAACGAGCGGGCGACCGTCGTGGTGGATGCGCTGCAGGCCGGGGCGCACGTCCTGGTGGACAAGCCTCTGTGCACGACGCTGGACGAACTGGATGACATCGAGGCCGCCGTGGCCGGCGCGCCAGGGGTGCTCTCGGTGCTCTTCGAGAAGCGGTTCTACGGTACGACGCTCGCCGTACGCCGGATGGTGGCCGACGGTGAACTCGGCGAGATCGTGCAGATCGCGGCGACCGGACCGCACAAGCTGAACCGGGCGACGCGACCCGAGTGGTTCTTCCGCCGGGCGGCGTACGGCGGCGTGATCGGTGACCTGGCCGTACACGACGTCGACCTGACGCTGCTGTTCTCCGGTGCCACCTCCGGCTGGGTGTCGGGGATCACCGGGGACCCGGTGCCGGACCGTTCGGGCTTCAGCGACCACGGGACCGCGATCCTCCGCGCCGGAGGTGTGGCCGCGACGCTCGAGGTGAACTGGCTGACGCCCGCGGCCTCGCCGTACCACGGCGACTATCGAATGCGACTGACCGGGACGAAGGGCACCGCGGAGCTCTTCTTCGCGCGTGGCGTGGTCGAGGTGGTCACCGATACGCAGCCACCGCGGACCCTCGAGGTGCCTGAGAACGGACGCGTGGCCGGAGAGGCCATCGGCAGCCTGCTTCGGGGCGAGTCTCCCGAGGTGGACACCGCCGCGAGCCTGGCAGCGACGAGGGTCGCTCTGCTGGCCCAGCGCAGTGCGGACAACGACGGCGAGGTGGCCAGTTGGAAGATCGGCTGACCACGAAAGATCTGAACAACGAGAAGGGGAGCTGGGCAGATGCCATCCAGCAAGGGAACTGACCGCACGTTCGGCAAGTTGCGCGTCGAGGTCTTCGACACGACTGCCGAACTGGGGCGTGCAACAGCGCAACACACCGCTCAGCTGATCCGTGACCGGGTCGCCGCGCAGGGGAGTGCGCGAGTGGTGATTGCCACCGGCAACTCGCAGCTCGCCTTCGTGCGGGCGCTGCGGGACGAGCCCGGCATTCCGTGGCAGGCGGTCACGATCTTCCACATGGACGAGTACATCGGGATCTCCGCGGACCACCCCGCGTCGTTCCGCCGGTGGATCAAGGAGAACATCGAAGACCCCTTCTCCCCGGCCCAGGTGCACTACATCGACGGAGACGTCGAGGATCCGGAGGCCGAGTCGCGGCGGTACGAGCAACTGCTGAAGGAGGCGCCGCTCGACCTCGTCTGCCTCGGGATCGGCGAGAACGGCCACATCGCCTTCAACGAGCCCTACCAGGCGGACTTCCAGGACCCGCGGTGGGTCCGCAAGATCGAGCTCGACGAACGGTCCCGGAAACAACAGGTGGGCGAGGGGCACTTCGCCGGGGACGACGACGTCCCGCGCTTCGCGATCAGCCTGACGGTACCGGCGCTGCTGGCTCCGTATGCCGTCCAGGCGACGGTCCCCGAGCTGCGCAAGGCCTCGGCCGTGCGGGCGGCTCTGACCGGCCCGGTGTCGACGGCGTGCCCGGCCAGCGTCCTGCGCGAGCATCCGAACGCCGTGCTGTTCCTGGACGGCGAATCATCGTCACTGCTGGAGGATTGAGATGACCGGCTACGCCGAGCGAAACACCAGCCCCTACGAGTTCTTCCTCCAGCTCGCGCGCCGGAACGTGCCACGCCACCGCTTCGACGGAGGTGATGTGACCGCGTGGCAGGCGGCAGCCAAGCCGGCCGTGCTGGCGACCCTGGGCGAGCTGCCGCCGGCGGTCGATCCCCGCCCGGAGTTGATCGCCGAGTGGGAAGAGGGCGGGCTGATCCGGCAACGGTGGCTGATCGATGTGCAGGACGGTCTGTCAGCGGTCGCGTACGTCCACCGGCCGGCCGGCCTGGAGCCGGGCGAACGCAGGCCGGGCATTCTCTGCTGGGCCGGGCACGGCGGATTCGGCAAGGAGCCGGTGATGGGGAACGCCTCCAGCGCGGAGCTGCGAACCGCTATCGACAAGCAGGGCAGCAACTACGGCGAGCGGATGGCACAGGCCGGCTTCATCACCTTCGCGATCGACTGGATGGGCGAGGGCGACCTGGACGACCGGAGGAAGCCACACCACCGCAACATCGCGACCCGCCGGGACCTGTGCGACGTCTTCTACCTGCACGCCACCATGCTCGGGATGACCTCGCTGGGCCTGAATGTCAGCCATGGCAGGGCGTTGGTCGACTTCGCCGGCACCTTGCCATTCGTCGACGCCGACCACCTCGGGGTGATGGGGGAGTCGTACGGCGGAACACTCGCGCTGTGGACCGCATTGGTCGACGATCGGCTGCGCGCGGTCGAGATCATCAGCTACAGCGACGTGTTCCCGGACTTCGGCTACCGCGATACGAACTACTGCGGATCGCAGGTCGCGCCCGGCTTGTTCACGCTGGTCGACGTACCCGACCTGCAAGGACTCTTGCTGCCGCGGCCGCTGCTGGTCGACATCGGCGTCTACGACGACGGTTTCCGGGTGGAATCGGCGCTTGCTTGCCATCGGCAACTGCAGGAGATCTACGCCGCGGCCGGGGCCGAGAAGCAGCTCGTCCTCGAGCTGGCTCCCAGCGGTCATGGCTGGCATCAAGGTCGAAAGTCACTGGAGTTCTTCACCACTCATCTGGGAGCGGTGTGATGCGGTACGCGCTGTGCGGCCTGAGCAATCGTGGCCTCTCGCTGTTCGCGCTGCCGCTGCTGGGGAACTCGGCCGAGAGCGACATGTCGGCCCACGGGGAGCTGGTGGCCGTTCTCGACATCGACGAGGAGCGGGTGGCGAGCTTCAACAAGCGGGTTGCCGCGGCCGCACCGGTTCCGTTCTACCTGCCGGACGACTTCGACCGCATGGTGCGCGAGACACGGCCGGACGTGGTGCTGGTGGCATCGCCGGACCATACCCACGCCGACTACACCGTACGGGCGCTGCGGCACGGCATCGACGTGATCACCGAGAAGCCGATGTCGGCCACCTGCGAACAGGTGCGGGCGATGGTGCAGGCGGAGCGGGAGAGCACCGCGTCGATCCGGGTCGCGCACAACTTCCGCTATCCGGCCCGGCACCGGCAGATCAAGCAGATGCTGCTGGACGGCCTGGTCGGTCGCATCACGAGTGTGGACTACGTGTGGAGCCTGGACACGTACCACGGAGCCAGCTACTTCAACCGCTGGAACCGCCGACGCGAGAACTCCGGTGGCCTGTCCGTCCACAAGGGCACTCATCACTTCGACCTGATCAACTGGTGGCTGGACGACGTACCGGAGCAGGTCTTCGGGTACGGCGCCCGCAACTACTACGGATCCGACAGCCCATACAACCCGTCGAAGCGCGACGGCGTCGAGTACTCGGTCGCGGAACAACGGGAGCGCTGCCAGTACTTCCAGCGCTGGTCGGCTTCCGGCGAACTCCCCGCGGACGACCACCTCAGCCCCCGCACCGGCTCCCACGACCTGCCGTACGCCGTGCAGTATCCGGCCGGCAAGCCGATGTACCTGTACGACGAGGAGATCGACATCGAGGACAGCTACTCGGCCGTGGTGAGGTACCGCCGAGGTGCGAGCCTGAGCTACTCGGTGACCTTCTCCGGGCCCTGGGAGGGGTACCGCGTGGGGATCAACGGCACGCATGGCCGCATCGAGACCGCATACTACGACTTCCGCGAGCACGAGCAGCCGCCTGCGGACAGCCAGACGGTGACCTACTACCCGATGTTCGGACCTCGTCAGGTGCACGACGCCGCCAACTCCCCTGGGACCCACGGCGGCGCGGATCCGCTCATCCGCCGTGAGCTGTTCGTCGGAGCCACCGAGGAGACCCGGCGGTTGTCGATGGCGGCCGACTCGCGTCAGGGTGCGTACGCCGTCGCGATCGGCGAGGGGCTGTGGCGTTCGGTCCGGGACAACCGGCCCTACACGATCAGTGAGCTCGTTGGTGACCTCGACTGATGAACGTGCGGTAGCTGCTCGGTTCGGCTCCTCCCTACCGGTGCCACTGGCCATCGGTGTGTCCTTGCTGGGCGGGGCGTGCTCGGCCGTTCAGGCGTTGGTCAACGGGCGGCTCGGCGACACGGTCGGGTCGCCCGTCACGGCCGCATTGGTCAGCAACGGGCTGGCGACGGTCGTGCTGCTGACCACGCTGACACTGCCGGCCGTGCGTACGGGGCTGCGGCGAGTGGCTGCGGCCCGGCTGCCGTGGTGGCAGTATCTGGGCGGTGCTCTGGGAGCGATGACAGTCGCGGGTACGGCGCTCGCGGCGCCCGTCCTCGGTGTCGCGCTCTTCACGGTGGTCCAGGTCAGCGGTGCCTCGATCTCCGGGGTCGTGACCGATCGGATCGGACTCGGGCCGATGGGCCGGTTGCCGGTGACAACTGTCCGGATGGTCAGTGCTCTGCTCGCCGTCGTGGCGGTCACCGTCGCACAGTTCGGCCGGCCGATCGGCCACATCGCCGTGGGAACGCTGTTGTTCGTCCTGGTGCTCGGGCTCTGCCGTCCACTGCAGGTAGCGCTGAACGGCCGGGTCACCGCTGCGGGGTCCAACGTCGGGTCGGCGTCGCTGGTCAACGCCGTCGTCGGCACCGGAGCACTAGTGGTGGCGTTGGCCGGGTTCACGCTGACCGGCCACCTGCGGTTCGGTGGCTGGCCGTCGGGGTGGTGGCTCTACCTGGGCGGGTTCCTGGCGCTGATCGTGACCGGCGCCAACATGGTCTCGGTCCAGTCGCTCGGGGTGCTGCGCACCGGTCTGACCGCCCTCGGCGGACAGATCACCGGCGGCCTCGTCATCGATGCCGTCATCCCTGCCGGGCACCGGCCGACGCTGTGGCTCTACCTCGGTGCGTCGCTGACCATCGTCGCCGCGCTCGCAGCGGGGACGGGCCGCCAGACGCCCAGCCGGTAGCAACCAGGCGCTTCTCGCCGATGGTCAGGCGAGGCGTTTGGCGGCGGTGAGGAGGCCGTCGGAGGTGGGGAGGAGGGCGGAGACGAGGTCGTCGTCGTCGCGGACGGCGCGGATCAGGTCGCGCAGGGCGGTGGTGTCGGGGTCGCGGCGGGCCGGGTCGGCGACGCGGCCGCCGATCAGGATGCTGGCGAAGGCGACGATGCCGCCGGGGCGGAGCAGGCGCAGGGCCTCGTGCAGGTACGCCGTGTTCTCGCGGCGGTCGGCGTCGCAGAAGACCAGGTCGTAGTGGCCGTCGGTGAGCCGGGTGACCACGTCCAGCGCCGGCGCCGGCGATCAGGCGGAACCGGTTCGACGGGACGCCGGCGTCGAGGAACGTCTTGCGGGCCAGCCGCTGGTTCTCGGCGTCGATGTCGACCGTGGTGAGGGTGCCGTCGGTACGCATGCCGCGCAGCAGCGCGAGCCCGGAGACGCCGGTGCCGGTGCCGATCTCGACGACCGCCCTGGCGCCCACGCCGGCGGCCAGCAGGCTCAGCGCGGCGGCCGCGCCGGGGCCGATCGCGGCGATGCCGCTGTCGTCGGCGCTCGTCCGCGCACCGGTGACGACTTCGTCCTCACCGGTGTAGTCCTCGGCGTACGCCCAGGACGTCGGGTCGATGCCGGTGGCGATGATGCCCTCCCAATGATCTGCCGGGTGCTGCGCTGCTCATGCTGATCCGAAGCCTAGCGGCACGAGGTCCGCATTCCGTGTCTCCCGCGCGGAGACTGCGCACTCTTGCTCGTAACACTCGGCCTTGAATCAGATATGATCGTCCTGACGAGGCAGAGGCCGGGCCCGGTGAGGGAGGTGCGGAGTCGAGGTCAGGCGCGGATGACGTCGATGCCGGCTTCCTTGAACACGGTCAGCTGGGACTCGTCGGCCTGGGCGTCGGTGACGAGCGTGTCGATCTCGCTCAGCTCGCAGATCCGGGCGAACGCGCGCTGGCCGAGCTTGGAGGAGTCGGCCACCACGACCACCTTCGCGGCCCGGCTGACGATCAGCTGGTTGATGTTCGCCTCGCCCTCGTGATGGGCGGTGGCGCCGGTCTCGTCGATCCCGTCGACGCCGATGAAGGCGATGTCCAGGGACAGGTCGGCCAGGATCCGGTGCGACAGCGGCCCGATCATCTCGTACGACTGCGGTCGGGCGACGCCGCCGGTCAGCACCATCTTCACGTGCGGCCGGACGATCAGCTCGTTGGCGATGTTCAGCGCGTTGGTGACGAGCGTGAACGCCGGCTCGCCGTGCTCGGCGGACAGCTCCGGCCGGGTCGCCAGCGTGCGCGCCACCTCGGAGATCGTGGTGCCGCCGTTCATCCCGATCACCATGCCGCGCCGGACCAGCGTGGTCGCGGCTTGCGCGATCCGCTGCTTCTCGGACGCGAAACGCGCAGTCTTGTAGCGCAGCGGCAGGTCGTACGACACCGCGTTGGCAACCGCGCCGCCGCGGGTCCGGGTGAGGAGCTGCTGCTTGCCGAGGTGGTCCAGATCGCGCCGGATCGTCGCCGCGGACACGTGCAACTGCTCGGCGAGCTCGTCGACGTCGATGGCGCCCTTCTCGGCGAGCGACTCGAGCAAGGTGTTCAGGCGTTCATAACGCTTCACCCGGGGCTCCTCCTTCACACAATCAGTCAGCCGGATGGCTGCCGGTTGGCACCATTCGATCACGTTCGAGCAGTTTCGACCATGACAAGCTCGGAGACACGATGACCGACGACGCCAATTGTGAGCACAGAGATCGCCACTCAACCCGACCTCTGGCGACAGGTCGTCGGACGGTTTCGCGCAGTACGGCGGTGCATTGCCGAAACCCGGTCAGCGGGTCGCCGCGGTCGGCTGCGGCACGTCGTGGTTCATGGCGATGGCGTACGCCGCGCTGCGCGAGGACCTCGGCCAGGGCGAGACCGACGCGTTCGCCGGATCGGAGTTCCCGGCCGGCCGCGCGTACGACGTCGGTGGTGGTGATCAGCCGCTCGGGTACGACGACCGAGGTGCTGGACCTGATCCGGGCGACCGACCTGCCGACCGTGGCGATCACCGCGACCCCCGGCTCGCCGATCGTCGAGCTGGCCGACCAGACGATCCTGCTGGACTTCGCCGACGAGCAGTCCGTCGTGCAGACCCGGTTCGCGACGACCACGCTGGCGTTGCTCCGCGCGTCGCTTGGGCGAGGACCTGACCCAGGCCGCCGCGGACGCCGAGACCGCGCTGACGATCGACGTGGACGAGCTGGCGAAGCTGGAGCAGGTCACGTACGTCGGCACGCGGTGGACCGTCGGCCTGGCGCACGAGGCCGGCGCTGAAGCAGCGTGAGGCCGCGTCGGCGTGGACCGAGGCCTACCCGGCGATGGACTACCGGCACGGCCCGATCGCGATCGCCCAGCCCGGCCGCGGCGTCTGGATCTTCGGTGAGCCGCCGGCGGGCCTGCTCGACGACGTCACCGCCACCGGTGCGACGATCGTACACCACCCGGACCTCGACCCGATGGCCTCCCTGGTGGTGGCCCAACGGGTCGCCGTCGCCAAGTCCCTCGCCCTCGGCCTCAACCCCGACCAGCCCCGCAGCCTCACCCGCTCCGTCATCCTCGCCTGACCCGCCCCCGCTCCGACCTGAGAGGCTTTTCCGGCTGATTCGGCCAGACTCGGTGTAGGCGTCCCGGAGGCACCTGCGCCGATCCGGTCCGGCACGCCTAGGATCGAGGCGGCATATCCGGACCGGAGGAGCACGCGTTGAGTCACACCGTGGTGGCAGAGCTGGTGGCCAATGTGCTGAAGGTCACCGCCCAGGCCGGGGACACGGTGGGCCCGGAGGACACCCTGGTCATCCTGGAGTCGATGAAGATGGAGATTCCGGTGCTGGCCGAGGTGGCCGGCACCATCCTCGAGTTGAAGGTCTCCGAGGGCGAGGTCGTCCGCGACGGCGATCCGATCGCCGTCATCGAGGAGAAGTGATTCAACCGAACATGGCCGCCCAGTGCGTCTTTACTGGTGAGGGCACCGGCCGGGAACTTCCGGTCGGGGCGCCGCGTTGAGCCGTCGTACCGGCATCTCAGGGTTCGAACCCGGGTGTCCCCGACGTGCGCAGAGGACGGTGAACGCGGCACCATGGTCGTCACGCTCATTGCCGAGACGCGACCCTGGGAGGCGTTGCGGTGAAGCCGGTCGACACCTCGACGGTGCCTGCACTGCAGCCCGTCCCTGAGGTGCTGCCGTCATGGGACGAGATCGTCCGGACCCACTCGGCCCGCGTCTACCGGCTCGCCTACCGGCTGACCGGCAACAAGCACGACGCCGAGGACCTGACCCAGGAGGTCTTCGTCCGGGTCTTCCGCTCGCTGTCGTCGTACACGCCGGGCACCTTCGAGGGCTGGCTCTACCGGATCACCACGAACCTCTTCCTGGACGGCGCCCGCCGCCGGCAGCGGATCCGCTTCGACGGCCTGCCCGACGACGCGCACGACCGGCTGCCGGCCAAGGGCGAGGGCCCGGCCGAGAAGCTCGACCACGGACCTGTTCGACCACGACGTGCAGGACGCGCTCGACGCGCTGCCGGAGGACTTCCGCGCCGCCGTCGTGCTCTGCGACATCGAGGGCATGACGTACGACGAGATCGCGGACGTCCTGGACGTGAAGCTCGGCACGGTCCGCAGCCGGATCCACCGCGGCCGGTCGATGCTGCGCAAGCACCTCGAGCACCGGGCCCCGCGGTCCGGCCAGACCCGGGTCGGCGGCCCACCCGCCGACGGGCCGTTCAGCGGCCGGAGGTGACGCACCGGTGACCCTGCAGCACCCACTGGACAAGCTCAGCGCCGTCGTCGACGGCGAACTCGACCACGACTCCCGGGACAAGGTACTGAGCCACCTGGTCGGCTGTGACACGCTGCCGCGCCGAGGTGGACGCGCAGCGCCGGCTCAAGGCCCGGATGGCGACGCTGGAGTTGCCTGCGGAGCCCTCCACGACCTGATGCAGCGCCTGCTGGGTGTCTCGTCGTTCTCCCCGGAGCCGCGCGAGGAGGTCCGTCCGGTGCTCACACCGGCGGTCACTCTCTTCCCGCAGCGGTCGGCGTTCCCGGCCGGGCGCTCAGGTGGCACCCGGCCGGGAACATCCCGGACCACGCGGTCCCGGCGGCGTACCGGCGTACTGGGTGCGGCCGGCTCTGCTGCCGCGGTCGCGTCACTGCTCGGTACGGCGTTCGTCGTCGGCGACCCGTCGCGGTCGGAGCAGCCGCCGGTGCTGCAGCCGCCGGTCGGCGAGCTTCTCGTCCGACCACGCGAGCACGACGGGCGGTACGCCGTTCGCCGACCCGGTCGCGCTGCTGAACTCCTACAACGGGGCTGGGTACGCAGGGCTGAGCCCGACGCTGCAGCCGGTGGCCCTGACAGGACGCTGACCCGTGAGCCTCTCCCGGCTCGCCGTCCTGGTCAGCACCGCTCTGATCGGCTTCGGCCTGCCCATGCCCGCCTTCGCGACGCCTGGCGTCGTCGCGGGCCGACTCGCCGACCGCGATCAGCTGGCTGGAGAAGGCCGCCGGCGGCGCCCGAACCGCGTCTCGTTCCACGGCACGCAGATCATCACCTGCCTGGGGACCGCAGGGCGCCAGCCTCGGCGATGCTCGACATCGTGCACGCGGCCTCGCAGGGCTCCGAGATCAGTGTGGTCGGCTCGTCGTCCGCACCGGGCGCCAAGGCGTTCGTGCAGCGCGCTACGAGCACGGGCAGCGGCCATCGACGGTGGACCGCTCTCTCTGCTGCAGGCGACGTACCAGCTGGTCTACAAGTGCTGCACGGACACCATCGGGCGGACCGCCGTACTGGTCGAGGCGTTGCGGGACGACCAGACGCTGGCGGCCCGGTTCTGGATCGACACAGGCGACCGGACTGCTGCTGCAGCGGCAGTTGTTCAGCGTGGACGGCACGACGATGGTCCGCGCGACGGTGTTCACCGAGCTCGAGATCGAGGACTCGGAGTTCCTCGGGCACCTGCCGCCGATGGTGCCGAACGGGGTGGAGGCGGTCGGCATGGGCAAGGTCGGCGACCTGCGGTCCGCAGGGCTGGATCTGCGCACCGGAGCTGCCCGCGTCGCTCAAGCTGTACGACGTCCACCAGGACACCAGCAACGGATCGATGCAGTTCTCGTACTCCGACGGGCTGTTCAACGTTTCGCTCTTCGAGCAGCGCGGAGCGCTCGATCCGGCCGCCGTGGCCGGCTTCACGACACCGACAACCCGAGGGCGCCGTCTACCTCCGCTACGGGATGCCGTCGTACGTCGTCTGGTCGTCCGGAGGGATCGTCTACACGCTGATCGGGGATCTGCCGCCGGACATGCTCGGACAGGTGGTCGCGCGCGTTCCCGCACGACGTCCCGGTCAAGCTCACCGCCATCCAGCGGATGGGCACCGGACTGGCCAAAATCGCGTCCTGGCTCACTCCGATGGGTGCGCTTTCGGGGAAGCTGGGATAATCGGCTGTGGAAGTGCCTCTCGGTCACCCCGAGCGGGGCCTCCGACCGACGACGACGACGACGACGTGAGGCGGGCACCGTGAGCAGCGACGACGCCGAGCCGACAACTCCGAGACCCAGCGACCGCGGAGCCGACCCGCAGTCCTGCCCACCAACGAGCGCGCCCCCCGCTGGTCCTCCTCAACGGCTCCACGCCCGTGACGGCCCTGACGCCGCCGGCAGCTGGTGCGGGCAGTGCACCGATCCCGCCGCCTGGCAGCGACGCGGCGTACCGGCAGACCAATGGACGTTCCGTCACCCAGCGCAGTTTCGGCAAGCCGCAGAGCGCAGGAGCCGGCCTTCCGGCCGGTGTACCCGGGTCAGGCGTGGCCGACGCAGCACCGGCGTACCGGCCGGCCTACACACCGCCTCCGCCGCCCGACTGGCACCAGCAGCAGGCCCGCGCGTACACGCCGGCCCCGCCGCCGAAGTGCAACCGCGTGATCGCGCATCGCCGCCGTGGTCGCGCTGGTCGTCGGCGTGATCGCCGGCGCCGGGGCAGCCGCGACCGTCGTCGCGCTGGACGACGACAACGGCCCGGTCGCCGAGCAGCCCGGCCCGCCGATCGGCACCGGCGCCGACCCGAAGATCCGCAGCGGATCCGTCTCCGCGGTCGCGGCGGCCCTGCTGCCGAGCGTCGTCCAGTTGAAGGTCGAGGGCGCGGACAACTCCGAGGCCACCGGGTCCGGCTTCGTGATCGACGGCTCCGGCCACATCCTGACCAACAACCACGTGGTCGAGGCCGCCGCCAAGGGCGGCTCGATCCAGGTCGTCACCGAGAAGGGCAAGACCGCCACCGCGCGGCTGGTCGGCACGCTCCCCGGCCTACGACCTGGCCGTCGTCCAGGTGGTCGGCCTGGACGCGCCGTCGGTGCAGTTCGGCCGGTCGGACCTGGCCGTCGTCGGGCAGGACGTGGTCGCGATCGGCTCGCCGCTCGGGCTGGCCGGCACGGTCACCTCCGGCATCATCTCGGCGAAGAACCGCCCGGTGACGACCGGCGAGCGAGCGGACGAGATCGTCGTACATCAACGCGCTGCAGACCGACGCGGCGATCAACCCGGGCAACTCCGGCGGCCCGCTGGTCGACATGAACGCGCGGGTGATCGGCGTGAACTCCGCGATCGCCACCGTGCGCGGCGTCCGAGGAAGGCAGCAGCGGGAACATCGGGCTCGGGTTCGCGATCCCGATCGACCAGGCCCGGCGGACCGCGCAGCAGTTGATCGCGACCGGCAAGGCGTCGTACCCGGTGATCGGCGCGAGCGTGGACATGACGTTCGAGGGCGGCGCGCGGGTGAGCGAGGTGACCGCGCGGTTCGCCGGCGGCGAAGGCCGGGCTGCGGGTCGGTGACGTGATCACCTCGATCAACAGCCAGCCGGTGGACACTGCCGAGGTGCTGATCGTCGCGATCCGGACGCACCAGCCGGGCGAGAGCGTGCGGCTCGTCTACGAGCGCGGCGGGAAGTCCCGGCAGGTGAACCTCACCTTGGCTCAGCAGATCGGCTGAGATTCACTGGTACGACGGACCGTTCGACTGACCCGGCAGGTGATGCTCACCGCAGTGGAGATACCCTGGTCGGCGTCGGAGCGTGGGCTACAACGACGATGTACAGAGAGGTGGGGACATGTTCGGCATCGGGCCGCTCGAGCTGGTGGTGATCGGGATCGTCGCCGTACTCGTCTTCGGCCCGGACCGGCTGCCGGAGTTCGCCCGGACCGCGGGCCGGCTGCTGCGCCAGGTCCGCCAGATGGTCACCAACGCGCAGAACGACCTGCGCAACGAGCTCGGTCCCGGAGTTCGCCGACCTCGACGTGCAGGACCTGAACCCGCGCAGCTTCGTCCGCAAGCACCTGCTCGAAGGCGGCGACGACCTCGACGAGAAGCCGGTCTCCGACGTCAACGACTCGGCTCCCCAGCGCCTCCCAGTCGGCCAGAAGCCGCCGTACGACCCCGAATCCACCTGACCTGTGGATAACCGGGCCGGCGGCAGCGGCCAAACGGATACGCTCAAGCAGGAAGGGCAGGGGCGGGCGAGTCAGCCGGTGAGGTCGGCGGCGAGCAGGTCGTAGGTGACCTTGCCGTCGAGGCCGGTGGCACAGCGGGAAGGCGTCGCGTTCGGTGCCGGCCAGGCGGAAACCCGCCTTCTCCGCAGTGCGGCGGGCCGCTGTGTTGGAGGCGGCCGTGCGGATGAAGAGCCTCCGGCCGCCGAAGCCGCCATCGTCCTCCGACGCGAAGTACCACTGCGCAACCCGCTCGATCGCCTCGGCCATCACGCCGCGGCCCTGCGCGTCGGGGTGCGGCCCAGTAGCCGAGCTCGCCGTCCCGCACCTCGTCGCGGTGGATCGCCGAACAGGGTGAGGTTGCCGAGGCCCAGGTCTGTCTCGGCGTCTGCCACGCACCAGTTGAACCTGCGGCCGGCTGCGGCCTGTTCGGCCATGTCCTTCAGCCAGAAGCGCGCGTCCTCAGCGGTGAAGGGCTGCGGGACGAACGGCAGGAAGTGAGCGGTCGCCTGGTTCGTGCGAGCGGTCGTGATGCGTGCGATCTCGTCCGTCCGCCAGGTGCGTAGCCGCAGCCGCGGCGGTCTCCAGCACCGGGTGCATCGAACCACGGCCGCCGCGGCTTGCGTGGATCCGTCGGCCCGATCCAGCCGGTCCAGGCGTCGACCCGGCGGCCGCGTTCCTCGGCCAGCGCCGGGATCGTCTCGCCCAGGTGGAAGCCGGTCGCCCACGCGACCCGGCGCGACGGCCAGTTGCCGACGCGCGCCCACCAGTGGACGACGTGAAACCCGCAGGTCGGTGAAGCCCGAACTCCAGCAGCAGCCGCACCGCCCGGCTCGCGATCCCGGCACCGCGGCCCATGCCGACAGGCCGTAGTGCACTCGCGCGTTGCCGTCGGCGGTCGGGCTCCAGCGACGCGGAGCCGGCGTACCGGCCCTGGTACTCGATCGACGAAGCACGAGCCGCTCGCCCGTCGCCCACGCGTCGGTGATGCCGTAGCCGATCCACCGCCGCGGCGTCGTCCTCGTCGACGGCCGCGGTCCGGGTCCTCCGCGTTGACGTTCGACCTGCGCCTGGTACGTCGTCTGGTCGGGGCGCGCGCAGCGTCACCACGCCGTCGGTCAGGACCGGATGCTCAGCAGGAATCGGCACCCGGCCTAGTCAACAACCCCCAGGGGCCTTGACGAAACCGCGCGTACGGCGGGTTCAGCGGCCGACCGGGGACAGGCCGAGCTGGCGGCCGAGGAGGCCGCGGGGGCTGCCGCCGAGCTTCGTCGGCGATCTGGTCGAGGACCTGCGCGGCCGGGGTGTCCGGGTCGGTGAGCGACGAGCGGGTTGCCCAGGTCGCCGCCGCTGCGCAGGCGCTCGTCCAGCGGGATCTCGCCGAGCAGCGGGATGTTGTACCCGAGGCGCTGCCGACAGCGTCTCCGCCACCCGCGCGCCGCCGCCGCGTGCCGAAGATCTCGATCCGGTGCTCGGGACCGCAGTGCGGGCAGGGCAGGAACGACATGTTCTCGATCACGCCGGCGACCCGCTGGTGCACCATCTGCGCCATCGTGCCGGCCCGCTCGGCCACCTCGGCGGCGGCCTCCTGCGGGGTCGTCACCACGATCACCTCGGCGCTGGTCAGCCGCTGGCCGACCGAGATCGCGATGTCGCCGGTGCCGGGCGGCAGGTCGAGCAGCAGTACGTCGAGGTCGCCCCAGTACACGTCGGCCAGCATCTGCACCAGCGCGCGGTCCAGGATCGGGCCGCGCCAGGCGACCACCTGGTCGCGCTTCGGCTTCAGCATGCCGATCGAGATCACCTTCACGCCGTGCGCGGGCACCGGCATGATCATGTCGTCCACCGCGGTCGGCCGCTCGTCCGCGACCCCGAACATGGCCGGGACCGAGTGGCCGTAGATGTCCGCGTCCAGGACGCCGACCGACAGCCCCTGCCGGGCCATCGCGACCGCGAGGTTCACCGTCACCGACGACTTGCCGACGCCGCCCTTGCCGGACGCGATCGCGAACACCTTGGTCAGCGAGTCCGGCCGGGAGAACGGGATCTCCTTCTCCGCCACGCCGCCGCGCAACTGGGTCTGCAGGGCCGCCCGCTGCTCGGCCGACATCACGCCGAGGTCGATCTCGACCCCGGTGACGCCGTCGAGTTTGCTCACCGCGGCGGTGGTGTCGCGCCGCAGCGTGTCCTTCATCGGACAGCCGGCGACGGTCAGCAGGATCCGTACGGCGACCACACCGTCGTCGCGTACGACGACCGACTCGACCATGCCGAGATCGGTGATCGGCTTCTTGATCTCCGGATCCAGCACACCACCGAGCGCCGTGGTCACCTGATCAGCAGTGGGAGCCATACCCCTAGGCTACGTGCTCCCCCGAACCCGCCCGACCACAGTCCATGTGACGTAGGCCCGGCAAGGCAACCCTTACCTCCCCGGCAACGCGATGGGTTATCCCCCTCGGCTTGTGCCTTCTCCCCTGTCACACCACCGGAGAAGCCACAAGACGAGGGGATATCCAGCTCCTGTGGCGTTTCCGCGGACCACAGCGGGCGCGACCTTCTGCACCAGATCCGTACGTCGGGGCGGTCGTCGTACGGATCTCGCGCACAAAGTGGGCGGTCGGGGCGTTGGGGTTCCCAGCCCGGGCCGTGCGGGGTGACTTTGTGCACCAGATGCGTGCGTCGGGGCGGTCGTCGTACGGATCTCGCGCACAAGGTGGCCGGTCGGGGCGTTGGGGTTCCCAGCCCGGGCCGTGTGGGGTGACTTTGTGCACCAGATGCGTGCGTCGGGGCGGTCGCGGACGGATCTCGCGCACAAGGTGGCGTCGGCGGTTCGCCGGGCTGTGCGGCCGTCGGTCCGCGGCGGTCGCCGGATGGCCCGGTGGCCGCGGCGTGGGCCGAGTCCGGCGGTGACTTTGTGCGCCAGGTCCGTGCGTCGGCGGGCGGTCGCGGTCGGACGGATCCTGCGCACCGGTCTGCTCGAACCGGACTGGTCGACGGTGCCGGCCCGGCGTTGCGCGGTGCCTAACCCGGGCCGCTGCGGGGTGACTTTGTGCGACCAGGTCCGTACGCCGAGGTCGTCGTCGTACGGATCTCGTGCACAAAGTGGGCGATCGCGACGATGGAGGGCAGCCCGACGGCCGGACGGGCCCTCGAATTCAGAGGCCGGGGGCGCCGTAGACGGGGAACCAGCGGGCCAGGTCCGGCTCGATCCGCAGGTCGGAGCCGATGACGGACTTGATCTGGAGCTCGGTGGCGTTGTCGCGGCGATCCAGGCCGGCGGGGGCGAACGGGTACCAGGAGCCGCGTTTGTAGAGGTAGACGAGGCCCAGGGGCTGGGTGCCGTTGGTGAAGGCGACCAGGGTGCAGAGCAGGGCGGAGCCGAAGCCGGCGTCGACCAGAGAGGTGTTCACCCCGTGCAGGTCGGTGACGAGTCCCTCGATGTTGTCGGGCGTGGTCTGCGCGGACCAGCCAGGTGAAGCCGTAGGAGTCCGTGTGGCTGGTGAACTTGCCGTCGTCGAGGGCGAGCAGTTTGTCGACCTCCTCGCGCAGCGTCGGGAAGCCGCCGCCTTCGGCCGACTTGAAGCAGACCGAGCCGCTGCCGGTCGGCCGGTAGCCGGCCGCGGTCTCCAGGGTGATCGCGGCCGACGGAAGGGAGAACAGCTGATCGAGGTTCGGCGGGACGGCTTTGCTCCGGCCGAGCAGGATGTCGAGAAGGCCCATAGGTCTAAGCCTGCTCGCCCAGCTCGCGGGAGATGACACCGAGCCGGTCGAGGCGTGTCTCGAGCGGCGGGTGGGTCGAGAACAGCGACGACAGGCTCTTACCCTTGCCCGAGATGGCCGGCGCGAAGAAGAACGCGTTGAACGCCTCCGCCTGCCGCAGGTCGCGCGACGGTATCCGGGCGATGTCCCCACTGATCTTGGTCAGCGCCGATGCCAGCGCGGATGGCCGGCCGGTCAACATGGCGCCGGCCCGGTCGGCTGCCAGTTCCCGGTACCGGGACAGCGCCCGCGTCAGCAGGAACGAGATCGCGTAGACGGCAGCTGACACCAGCGACGATGGTCAGGACGATCACAGCGGTGTTCTGGTCGCGGCGGCGGCCCAGGCCGCCGTAGATGCCGAATCGGGTGATCAGTCCGGCCAGGACGCCGAGGAACGACGCGATCGTCATCACGGCCACGTCCCGGTGCGCGACGTGGGACAGCTCGTGGGCGAGCACACCCTCGAGCTCCTCGGCGTTCAGCCGCCGCATGATCCCGGTCGTCACGCAGACGACCGCCTTGTCCGGGTTGCGCCCGGTGGCGAAAGCGTTCGGCAGGTCGACGTCGGCGATGGCGACCTTCGGCTTCGGCATGTCGGCCAGCGCGCACAGCCGGTCGATCGCACCGTGCAGCTCGCGGCGCCTGCTCGGGGGTGACGATCTTCCCGTGCATCGCGTACAGAGCGATCCGGTCGGAGAACCAGTACTGCGCGAACAGCGCGCCGCCCGCGATCACCACGGCCAGTACGGCGCTCTTGGTCAATGCGATCAGCAGCGCCACGAAACCGACGTACAGCAGGCCCAGCAGGAAGCTGGTCACCACCATCCGGCTGGTCAGCCCACGGTCGGGCTTGAAGCGAGTCTTCATGAACGTCCTTCCTCACTTGTAACCGAGAGTAGCTCGGTGGCAAAGACGGTCAGACCCGGTCGTCCTCGCGGCTTTTCAGGTCCAGATCGGCCAGCAGCGAGCGGAGTTCGGAGCGCAGGAAGTCGCGGGTGGCGACCTCGCCGACGGACATCCGCAGCGACGGCCATCTCCCGGGCCAGGAACTCCATGTCCGCCCGGGTCCGGGCGTCGACGTCGCGGTCGCGCTCGTACTGGACCCGGTCGCGCGCCTCCTGCCGGTTCTGCGCCAGCAGGATCAGCGGAGCGGCGTACGACGCCTGCAGGCTGAGCGCCAGCGTCAGGAAGATGAACGGGTACTGGTCGAAGCGCAGTTCGCCGGCGCGAAGATGTTCCAGGCGACCCAGAACAGGATCGTCCCGGTCATGTAGACCAGGAACTGCCCGGTGCCGAGGAAGCGGGCGATCCGCTCCGACAGCCGCCCGAACGCGTCCGCGTCGTACGCGTGCCGCCGGACGATCGTGCGGCGCAGCTCGCGGGGGATGTCCAGCCGGTCGGTCGGTGGTGCCGGAGTCAGCGCGGCGGTCGTCGGTGCTGCGGTCGTCACGGGCCATCGTGGTCCCCCTCCTGCTGGTCTGCACGGTCCGGTTGGTCGCGCCAGTCGTCGGGGAGCAGGTGGTCGAGGACGTCGTCGACGGTGACCGCGCCGAGCAGCCGGCCCTGCTTCGTCGAGCACGGGTGCCGCGACCAGGTTGTAGGTGGCGAGGTACTTGCTGACGGTATGCAGGCTGTCGTCCGGCCGCAGCCCGTCCAGGTCGGTGTCCAGTACGGCGGACACCAGCGCGGACGGCGGTTCGCGGAGCAGCCGCTGGATGTGGCCGATACCGATGAACCGTCCGGTCGGGGTCTCCAGCGGCGGCCGGCAGACGTAGATCATCGCGGCCAGCGCCGGACTCAGCTCCGCGTTCCGGACGTGGGCGAGCGCGTCGGCCACCGTGGCGTCGGCCGGCAGGATGACCGGCTCCGACGTCATCAGTCCGCCGGCGGTGCGTTCCTCGTACGTGAGCAGCCGCCGGACGTCCTCGGCCTCGTCCGGCTCCATCAGCGTCAGCAGCCGCTCGGCGGTGTCGGTCGGCAGCTCGGCGATCAGGTCGGCCGCGTCGTCCGGTGACATCTCCTCCAGCACGTCCGCGGCCCGCTCGGTGTCCAGGCCGGCCAGGATCTCCACCTGGTCGTCCTCGGGCAGCTCCTCCAGCACGTCGGCCAGCCGCTCGTCGTTCAGCGCGGCGGCGATCTCCATGCGCCGCTTGGGCGACAGATCGTGCAGTACGCCGGCCAGGTCCGCGGCCTTCATCGACTCGAACGCGGCCAGGATGTGCGTCGCGCCCTGGCCCTCCTCGATCAGCGCGAAGCCGTCTACGTCGGTCCAGTCGAGCACGTGCGTCTGTCCGCGCCGCCGGAACCGTTTGGCGCCCTCGCGCGACCGCGACCTTCGACAGCACCCAGTCCCGGGTCCGCCACTGCTCCATCGCCATGTCGAACACCACTGCGGTCGCACCGGTCTCGCGGATGGTGACGGTCCGGTCCAGCAGTCTCGCCGAGCACCAGCACCTCGGTCGGCCGCTGCTCGAACCGCCGCATGTTGACCAGGCCGGTGGTGATCACGTGCCCGACGTCCACCGACGTGACCCGGGTCATCGGCAGGAAGATCCGCCGCCGGGTGAACACCTCGACCACCAGTCCGAGCACCCGCGGCGGCTGGGTGCCCTGCCGCAGCGTCGACCACGACGTCGCGGACCTTGCCGACCTGGTCCCCGTTCGGGTCGTACACCGGGAGACCGGCCAGCCGGGCCACGTAGACGCGCGACGGTGTTCCGCTCATCGGCGTCCTCGCTCGGCTCCGGGCGCGGATGAGCGGAAAGCTGCACTGCGCTCGCTCCGCTCGTTCATGCTCGAAGGCTAACCCGCCGGGGCGCGAACTCAGCTCAGCGAGGACGGCGGCGGATGCGACGGTGCAGGGTGATCGGTGCCTTGCCCCGCGTTGTCGCCGTGGTCCCGACTGGCGCCTCAGCCCGCGGACGGTCGTCGTACCGTCCGGCCGCCTCGGTGATCTCGCCAGTGGGCTCCAGCACCAGCAGATCGGCCTCTGTCTTCCAGCGCTCGAGCTGTGTGTCCAGTCCGGCCGCGTTCAGCCGCTCCGTCCGCAGTACCTGGGCAGCAGCCGTCCACTCCTCGCTGCCGGGCTCCAGCCGTCGTACCGTCGCCTTCCAGCTCGCCAGCCGGTTGGTGGCCGGCTTGGCCGGTACGACGACCTCAGCGGCGCCGGCTGTGGCCAGTCCGGGGAGTGGCTGCTCCGCTCCATCGGCGGCGTCCGCGAGTACGACGTACGGCCCGTCGACCGTGGCGAACCACGCCGGAGCCGGCCGTCCGCCGCTCCACGACAGCCAGACCAGTCCGGCCTTCTTCATGACACCGGCGATCTCCGCAGCAGCGTCCTCGATGGTCACGGACCAAGACTGTCACACCGAACCCCCGGCGGCAGCTGGTTGCTGTGGGCAACTGCGCGGGCTCGGCGATCTCACCCGGCGTTGCTCGGCCTGCTGAATGAGAATCCGGCCACATCGGGCCCCGACGTGAGCCAGGTCACCGGACCTCGGCGCGATTTCGCCGTACGCTGCCGGTGACCGGCGGGTAACCCGAGGAAGAGGACACGGCGATGGCGGACGAGCACCGGCAGGCGTTCGGAGCAGGCGGTCCTGTCTGGCGACTCCGGGGTCGAACCCGCGGTTCCTGGACAAGGCGAAGGGGCTGGACGCCGACCAGGTGTTCCTCGACCTGGAGGACTCGGTCGCGCCGATCGCCAAGGTGGACGCGCGCAAGAACATCGTCGCCGCGCTGAACGAGGGCGGCTGGGGGACCAAGATCCGCGTGGTCCGGGTGAACGACTGGACCACCGAGTGGACCTACGCCGACGTGATCGAGGTCGTCTCCGGTGCCGGCGCGAACCTCGACTGCATCATGCTGCCGAAGGTGCAGACCGCCGAGCAGGTGGTCGCGCTCGACCTGCTGCTGACCCAGCTGGAGAAGGTGCACGGCCTGCGAGCCGGGCCGGATCGGCATCGAGGCGCAGATCGAGAACGCGCTCGGCCTGACCAACGTGAACGCGATCGCCGCAGGCGTCGCCGCGGGTGGAGACGATCATCTTCGGCCCGGCCGACTTCATGGCGTCGATCAACATGAAGTCGCTGGTGGTCGGCGAGCAGCCGCCCGGGTACGACGTGGGCGACGCCTACCACTACATCCTGATGCAGATCCTGATGGCCGCCCGGGCGCACGGGAAGCAGGCGATCGACGGTCCGTACCTGCAGATCAAGGACGTGGACGGTTTCCGCCGGGTGGCGGGCCGGTCGGCCGCGCTCGGCTTCGACGGCAAGTGGGTGCTGCACCCGGACCAGATCGCCGCCGCCAACGAGGTCTACTCGCCGCGGCAGGAGGACTACGACCACGCCGAGAACATCCTCGACGCCTACGACCACTACACCTCCGGCGGCCGGCGGCGCCCGCGGCGCGGTGATGCTCGGCGACGAGATGATCGACGAGGCGTCCCGCAAGATGGCCCTGGTCATCTCCGCCAAGGGCCGCGCCGCCGGCATGACCCGCACCGACGTCTGGCAGCCCGCCGGACTAGGCCGGTGCCACCTGCGCCATGATCGCCAGCAGATGACCGTCGGGGTCGGGGAAGAACGCCATCCATTCCTCGACCCCGTTGTCATGCTTGTGGATCAGCTGTGGCGCGTTCTCGAACTCCACGCCGCGCCCGCGGAGTTCGTCGTACGCCGTCTGGATGTCGTCCACCCGGAAGTACAGGATCGGCGGCTCGGCCGACTGATCGCCGGCACTGAGGAACAGCCGCGTCCCGCCACAGTCGAAGAACGCCAGATCCCCGAACGTGTAGAGATGCGGAAGCCCCAGCACCTTGCCGTAGAAGTCGGCCGCCGCCTGAATGTCGCTCACTGGGCGGGCGATCTGCCCGATCGCACCTAGCTGAACTGCCATGGCCCGGGCTCCTTGTCCTCTAACGGCGCTGTACCGACGACCTCACGCTAGCCCCGCGGGCGCCGAATTGCCGTCCCCTCAGAGGTCCAGACCTTGTAGATGCGGATGGGCTTGACCGGCGGGCCGTCCTGGTCGGGGTCGGCGATACCGGCGGCGACCATCCGGTCGAAGGTGGACATGCCGGCGATCACGTGGCCGAGGACGGTGTAGTTCGGGTCGATGTTGGCGAACGAGTGCACCACGAAGAACTCACTGCCGTTGGTACCCGGTCCCTGGTTGCCATAGGCAACAGTGCCGCGCGGGTAGGTCTCCTGGCCGGTGACCTCGTCGGGGAACTTGTACCCCGGGCCGCCTTCCTCCTGGCGGTAGATGTCACCGCACTGGAGCACGCCGAGCCGGGCCGAGTTCGTCAGCCGGAAGCACTGGGTGCGGTCGTAGAACCGGCTCTTCACCAGATGCACGAAGTTGTGGACGCCGCACGGGGCGTTGGCCCGGTCCATCCGGACCACGAACGGTCCGTAGTTGGTCACGAAGTACACGTCGACCGTGCCCTTCGCGCGAGCCGTCGGCGGACGGGATCCGGACCGGCTTGGCCGCCGGGTTCTCCGGTGTCGGGGTGAACTCGCACTTCGTCACCGGCCGCGGGTGACCCGCGGGCGGGGCGCGGAGGCGGTGGTCGTGGTCAGCGTCGCGGCGACCAGGGTGGCCGCGACCAAGGCGGTGAGTGATCGCATCATCGGCTCACCGTAATACGCCGATCGCTCTCTGCAGAGATCCTGCAAGGATTCGGTCGCAATACTCCTCGCTCTGTGCGGAGATCGTGCAAGGATTCGGCCGCGGACTCGATCTCGTCGCCGAGGCCGCCTAAGGTGTTGCGGTCCGCTGCGGAAGGTGTTGTGTGTGAACGGCGAGGTACTGGCAGGGCGCTACCGGTTGCTGACCCTGCTGGGCAGGGGCGGCGCGGGTGAGGTGTGGCAGGCCGAGGACACCGTCCTGGCCCGCCAGGTAGCGGTGAAGCTGCTGCGCCGGCTCGAAGGCGACCCGATGGACGCGGTCGAGCGGTTCCGGGCCGAGGCGCAGGCGGCCGCTCGGCTGACGCATCCGAACGTCGTCGCGACGTACGACGTCGGTAGCGCGGGCGAACACGTGTTCCTGGTGATGGAACTCGTTTCCGGGCCGGATCTGGCGCAGTTGATGCGCAGCAGCGGGTCTCCCGAGCGCAGAACTGGTCGCCGACATCGCCACTCAGGGTGCGCGGGCCCTGGACGCCGCTCACGCCGCCGGGATCGTCCACCGCGACGTGAAGCCGGGCAACCTGCTGCTGGCCCCGGACGGCACGCTCAAGATCACCGACTTCGGCATCGCCAAGAGTGCGGGCAACGAGACGACCGCGTCTGGGTGTTCTGCTCGGTACGGCGTCCTACGTCTCGCCGGAGCAGGTTCGTGGCGAGTCCGCCACCCCTGCCAGCGACTGGTACTCCTTCGGCTGCGTCCTCCACGAACTTCTCGCCGGCACGCCGCCTTTCACCGGCGCCGACGCCGACGCGGTCATGCGCCAGCACCTCGACGCACCCCCGACCGCCCGTCACGCGTACCGACGTCAGCCCGCAGCTGGCGAACCTCGTCATCCACCTGCTCGCCAAGGACCCGGCGGACCGCCCGTCCTCGGCAGCGGAGGTCTCCGACCTGCTGACAGCGCCGCCCGTGCAGGACAGCACCGAGGTGCTGCCGCTTCCTCCCAGCCGGAGCAGGTGGAACGGGAGGCGGCGCCGCGGAGGTGGTCGGGGTCGGCAGGTGGGAGGACGAAGCCGATGAGCCGGCGGAAACCGGCACCCATCGGGCGCCGGGGCGGGCGTTTCCCGTTCGCGAAGGTGGGCGTAGCGGCGGCGGTGGTGCTGGCCGCGGTCGCCGGTCGCGGTTCCTGCTGCGGGAGAGCGTCGACGAACGAGCCGCCGGCGCAGGCGGTGGGACGCCGTCGGCGCCGGTCGTGAAGGCGTCTGCCGCAGCCCAAGACCACTGCGACGCCGACGCCGTCCGAAGACTCCGTCCAAGAAGCCGACTCCGAAGCCGACTCCGAAGGAAACTCAGCACCAGAACCCGCAGGCGGCGATGGTGCAGACGCTCTGCGGACGCTGGCTGCGCAGGTGCAGCAGACCGAGCAGGGGAGCCGGAGCAAGGCCCCGCGCGACGCGGCCGCGACGACCTGGACCAGGCCGCGGAAGCGCTGGCCATGGCGACACCGAGGCCGCGTCGAAGCACTTCTACGACGCCCGGCAGCGTCTGATCGAGGCGCAGCAGCACCACCGCTGGCAGGCCACTCCGCAGATCGCCGCCCTGTTCGCCGTCGCGAGTCCGCACGGCTGCGCGCGCCCGGAGCAACTCAGGAGACGCGGACCAAGCGTACGGCGTGAGGCACGCGACGCTTCGGGGTGGTCGGTGTCACAGCGGGTGTCGCGCTCGTGCCGCGATGCTGAGAACCGCGATACTCGCGAGTAAGGCGCCCGACCGGAAGGAGCCGGCGATGAGCAGGTTGCAGCAGACCGAGGGACTGACCGACATCCAGGAGGAGATCCTGAAGACGGTCCGCGCCTTCGTCGAGGCCGAGATCCTCCCGGTCGCCACCGAGCTGGAGCACAGCGACGAGTACCCGACCGAGATCGTCGAGGGCCTCAAGGAGCTCGGCCTGTTCGGCCTGATGATCCCGGAGGAGTACGGCGGCCTGGGCGAGTCGCTGCTCACCTACGCGCTCTGCGTCGAGGAGATCGCCCGCGGCTGGATGAGCGTGTCCGGCATCATCAACACCCACTTCATCGTCGCGTACATGCTGCTGCAGCACGGCACCGACGAGCAGAAGCAGAAGTACCTGCCGCGGATGGCGACCGGCGAGGTGCGCGGCGCGTTCTCGATGTCCGAGCCGGGCTGCGGCTCCGACGTCGCCGCGATCAAGACCAAGGCGGTCAAGGACGGCGACAGCTACACGATCAACGGCCAGAAGATGTGGCTGACGAACGGCGGCTCGTCGAACCTGGTCGCCGTACTGGTGAAGACCGACGAGGGGCAGCGACTCGGTCTACAAGAACATGACCACCTTCCTGGTCGAGAAGGAGCCCGGGCTTCGGCGAGGTCGACAAGGGCCTCACCGTGCCCGGCAAGATCGAGAAGATGGGCTACAAGGGCGTCGACACCACCGAGCTGATCTTCGACGGCTACCGGATCGACGCCGGACCAGATCCTCGGCGGCGTACCGGGCAAGGGCTTCTACCAGATGATGGACGGCGTCGAGGTCGGCCGGGTGAACGTCGCCGCCCGCGGCTGCGGGGTGGCCCGGCGGGCGTTCGAGCTCGGCATCTCCTACGCGCAGCAGCGGGAGACGTTCGGCAAGAAGATCGCCGAGCACCAGGCGGTGCTGTTCCGGCTGGCCGACATGGCGGTCAAGGTCGAGGCCGCGCACGAGCTGATGGTGAAGGCGGCCCGGAAGAAGGACGCCGGCTCCCGCAACGACTTCGAGGCCGGGGTGGCGAAGTACCTGGCCAGCGAGTACTGCTCCCAGGTGGTGGAGGACTCGTTCCGGATCCACGGCGGCTACGGCTTCTCCAAGGAGTACGAGATCGAGCGGCTCTACCGCGAGGCGCCGATGCTGCTGATCGGCGAGGGTACGGCCGACATCCAGCGGATGATCATCGGCCGCCGCCTGCTCGAGGACTACAAGCTCTGAGACCGGCCGGCACGCTGGGCCGACGGGCGGGGCGGTGCCAGTCGGCGTCCAGCGTGCGGCGGGGCAGGGTCTAGGCCGTCATTCGGGAGTGTAGCTTGGTGCGTGCTGCCGGAGCCGTGGCCGGACAGCAGCCAGATCCCCAGCTGAGTGATCTCGTGCGCCGCACGGAGGCCGCCGGCGCCGCCGCACGGGTCGAGCCGAGCAGTGAGCCCAGCGGGTCACTCGAGGAGGCAGAATCCATCGACGCCTGCCGCAGGATGCCCGGCGCGTGCTGGATCGGGTACACCAGGATCGGCTTCAGCCCCGGGTCGCTCAGCTTCGTCGGCACCTGCCAGCAGAACGCCGACGGCTGCAGCTCGATCCCGCGGCCATCCAGGTACAGATCGCGGTCGTGCATGTCGAGCACCTGCAGCACCGGCGCCACCCACCGGACCCGCGGGTGCAGCGTCGACAGCAGCCGGTCCACCCCGTGCCGGGCCAGCGCCTCGCCGCGATGCGCGTGATCGGCCGACACATGCGTCCCGATCGACTTCCAGTACGGCGCGATCGCCGCGTCGTGGTACGTCCGGATCGCCCGGCCGAGCTTGTGCAGCGAGGTGCGGTCGCCCTGGGCCAGCTCGCGCGTCCACGGCGACACCGGGCGGTACTTGCTGAGCAGGTCGAGCTGGTCGCGGATCTGCCGGCGCGGCGTCGCCAGCGTCATCTCCAACGCGGTGTCGAAGTCCGGACGCGGCCTCGGCCGGGGTGAGGAAGTCGGGGGAGTAGCCCTTCGGCGGGGTCAGCTCCAGCAGCAACCGCATCTGGTCCGGCGCGACCCTGGTCCGCACGTGGCGGCGCCAGTCCTCGAAGATCAGCCGCCCGTCGGACTGCTGCAACATGTGCAGGCTGAGCAGCACCTCCCACAGCGGGGCGGGCGTGGTGGCGACCGTGACGCGGGCGAGATCTCGTGGCGTGAAGTGAATACGAAGCACGGCGAGGTCCTCCCGGACACAATCATCACGACATCCCCCGATGCCGTCGGTCGCAGACTGTGGTGGACTGCTGACCGAATGCGATGGCGGCATTCAATCAAGGGCGTCGATCGATCCACAACCGTTTGAACATTCCAACCGGGTGGTACTCGCGGCCATGGCAGAAGGTTGCCAACCGACCCATCAAGCGGTAATGGAACCGCTGCCTCAGAGCCAGTGGTTCCGCTTGAACAGCCGGTAAAGCACCGTGCACGCGGTCGCCATCACGCCGAGGACCACGAAGTACCCGTACTTCAGCCGCAGCTCCGGCATGTAGTCGAAGTTCATCCCGTAGATCCCGGCGATCATCGTCGGCACCGCGATGATCGCCACCCAGGCCGAGATCCGCCGCATGTCCTCGTTCTCGGCCACCTGGACCTGGGCCAGCCCGGCCTGCAGGATCGAGCTGAGCAGCTCGTCGAACGAGATCACCTGCTCCTTCACCCGCAGCAGGTGGTCGTCGACGTCGCGGAAGTAGTTCCTGGTCTCGTCCGCGATCAACGGGTGCCGCAGCGTCGACAGCGCGCGCATCGGCCCGGCCAGCGGCGCCACCGCCCGCTTCAGCTCCAGCACCTCGCGCTTCAGCTGGTAGACCCGGTCGATGCTCCGCCAGCCGCGCGGGCTGAACATCTCGATCTCGATCAGGTCGATATCGGCCTGTACCGGCGTCTGCGACCTCCAGGTAGCGGTCCACCACGTGGTCCGCGATGGCGTGCAGTACGGCGCCCGGTCCGGCCGCCAGCCGCTTCGGGCTGCTTCTCCAGCTCCTGCCGCAGGCCGGTCAGCTCACTGTGTTCACCGTGCCGGACGGTGATCACGAACCCCGGCCCGCAGAAGACCATCACCTCGCCCGTCTCCACCACCTCGCTGGTGGCGGTCAGGTCCCCGTGCGGGACGTACCGGACGGTCTTCAGTACGGCGAACAGCGTGTCGTCGTACCGCTCGAGCTTGGGGCGCTGGTGGGCCTCGGTCGCGTCCTCCAGGGCCAGCGGGTGCAGCCCGAACTCCTGGCCGATGATGGCCAGCTGGCGCTCGTTCGGCTCGAACAGGCCGATCCAGACGAACCCCTCGCCGCGCCGGGCCCGATTCAGTGCCTCGACGTACGAGTTGATCTGGGCGTCGCGGTGGCCGTCGCGGTAGAAGCGCCCAGTCGACCAGTGCGCCGTCCAGCTTGCCGCTGGCGACCAGATCGACCCGGGCCGGGCCGGCACCGGCCGCACGCCGGGCGAAGACTCGTCCGACCCGGCGTGTCGCGCCCATGTCCCACCTCCGCCCGGCCATCAACGGCGAGGCTATCAAGGCGCCGTCACCAGCCGTCGGCAATGATGGGGGTGGAAGCACGTGGAGAGGAACGACGATGACCACGCAGGGCATGCCCTCGATGGACCCCCGGCCGACCGGTTTGACGATCGGGACGTACGACACCTACCGGGAGGCGCAGCGAGCTGTCGACTACCTCTCGGACGAGAAGTTCCCGGTCGAGCACACGACCATCGTCGGCAACAACCTCCGTCAGGTGGAGAAGATCACCGGCCGGCTGACCTGGGGCCGGGCGCTCACCGCCGGTCTGGCCAGCGGCGCCTGGTTCGGCCTGTTCGTCGGCCTGCTGCTCGGCATCTTCACCCCGAACGGTAGCTGGCTGGCCGCGCTGCTCACCGGTGTGGTGCTGGGCGCACTTCTTCGGACTGGTGTTCGGTGGCGCTCGGCTACGCGCAGTCGCGCCGGCCGTCGCGACTTCACCTCCCGGACCGCGGTGGTGGCGACGACGTACGACGTACTGTGCGACTTCAAGTTCGCCGAAGAGGCCCGCAACCACCTGGCCAAGCTGGCGCTCAAGGGTGAGGTCAGCCCGCGCATGCCGGACCAGCAGCAGACGCCGCAGACGCAGCAGTCGGTGCAGCACCCGACGGACTGATCGACGCCGCCGGTGGCGGAGGTGACCTATCGTCTCGCCGCCGGTGAGAGCCAGGCCACGCGCTGGACTGCCCGCCCGGATTCGGCAGCATGGGGTATCCACCGTGGAGGAGGAGCCGAGATGCAGTTCGGGCGTAGCTACGAGGAGTTCGAGGTCGGTGCCGTCTACAAGCACTGGCCGGGCAAGACGGTGACCGAGTACGACGACCACCTGTTCTGCCTGCTCACCATGAACCACCATCCGCTGCACCTGGACGCGCACTACGCCGAGAAGACCACCCAGTTCGGCAAGAACGTTGTGGTGGGCAACTACATCTACTCGATCCTGCTCGGCATGTCGGTGCCGGACGTGAGCGGCAAGGCGATCGCCAACCTGGAGATCGAGTCGCTCCGCCACATCGCCCCCACCTTCCACGGCGACACGATCTACGGCGAGACCATCGTACTGGACAAGTGGGAGTCGAAGTCCAAGGACGACCGCGGCGTGGTCTACGTCGAGACCAAGGGCTACAAGCAGGACGGCACCGTCGTCTGCCTGTTCCGCCGCAAGGTGATGGTCCCGAAGAACACCTACCTGGAAGCCCGCGGCGGCGAACAGCCCGGCCGCCCCACCCCGGCTTCCTGACCCATCCGGGTGGCGCACTGCCGCACCCGGGCTCCCGTTTGTGCCCGCCATTTCAAGGGTCAACCCCTGAGTTGGTGGGTTGCGTAGGCAGATTCTCGGGGTGCAACCCACAAGCTCGGGGGTCGACCCCTGAAATGGGGCTGCTCTGCGCTCGGTGTGGGTGAGCTGGGTGGGGCTTGAGTGGTGTGGAGGGTTTCGGGGTGAGGGTTGGGACCTCGGACGGGTTGTGGGGACTCCGGACACCGGATCAGCTGTCCGCGGTCCCGACTTGGTGTCCGGGATCCCCGGCTAGGTGTCCGCAGTCCCGGCCCCCAGACCATCACCCCACACATCCATCAGAGGATCCCCCTTTCAGGGGTCAACCCCTGAGCTGGTGGGTTGCCCCTTCAGTATCCGAGGGGGCAACCCACCACTTGAGGGGCCAACCCCTCAATGGAGAACGGCTAGAGGAAGAGCTCGATCACCGGGACGAGGACGTTCGGCTTCTGGATCGGGAGCTTCAGGGTGAGTACGTCGGCCGAGACGCCACCCATCGTGGTGTTCTGTGCCGTCGCGTGCGGGTCGTTCTCGATGCGCTGGATCTCCGACGCGTCGTTCAGGAGCTGGGCGTACTTCACCTTGCCGCCGAGGCCGGCCAGGTGGACGTGGCCCATCGGCCAGGAGAACAGGTGCAGGTAGAGCCGGTTGCCCTTCTGGGTGTAGCGGCAGTCGGTCGGCGGCGTGAGCTCGCTCGGCCGGGCCCCGTGCATCGACCGCTCGTGCAGCCGCATCCACTCGCCGATCGACGCCAGCGTGGCCAGCGCCCGCGGGTCGAACTCGCCGCGCCCGGTCGGGCCGACGTTGAGCAGCAGGTTGCCGTCCTTGGAGACCGAGTCGACCAGCATCTTCACCAGCAGCTCGGGTGACTTCCAGTCCAGGTTGTCCCGGTCGTAGCCCCAGCTGCCGTTGAGGGTCTGGCAGGCCTCCCACAGCACCGGCTGCCCGTCGCGCTGCATCGGGCCGTCCGGCTGGTACTGCTCCGGCGTGACGAAGTCGCCCGGGATGTCCAGCCGGTCGTTGATCAGGATGCCCGGCTGCAGGTCCCGGACCATCGCCATCAGTTCCTCGGAACGCCAGTCGTCCCGGCCCTTGCCGTGACCGTCGCGGCCGTCGTCGTACTTGCGGCCCGGGTAGGAGAAGTCGAACCACATGATGTCGATCGGGCCGTAGTTCGTCAGCAGCTCGCGGATCTGCGCGTGCAGGTAGTCGGCGTACACCTGCGATGTCGCGGCCGGCCGCCTTCGCGATCGCCTCCTCGTCGTCGCGCTGCGGGTGGACGAGGTCGATCGGGAACTCGGGATGGTGCCAGTCGATCAGCGAGTGGTAGAACCCGACGCCGAGCCCCTCGGCCCGGCAGGCCTCGACGAACGGGCCGACCAGGTCCTTGCCCCACGGGGTCTTCGCGACCGTGTAGTCGGACACCTCGGAGTCCCACAGGCAGAAGCCTTCGTGGTGCTTGGTGGTGAGTACGGCGTACTTCATGCCGGCCTCGCGGGCCGCGCGGGCCCACTTGCGCGGGTCGTACAGGTCGGGCTCGAAGTGGTCGAAGTACGGCTGGTAGTCCTCGTCGGTCAGCCGCTCGCGGTTCTTCACCCACTCGTGCCGGGCCGGGAGCGAGTACAGGCCCCAGTGGACGAACAGGCCGAACCGCCAGTCGCGGAACTTCGCCACAGAGGACGCGGGAGGCGCGTCGGTCATCTGAACACTCCTTGGGATCGAGGCATTTCATCGGCCGCCCAAACCGGTGACGAGCAGGCCGCGGACGAGATGTTTCTGCAGCAGGATGACGAGCAGCACGGTCGGGATCATCGCCATGATCGACGCCGCCATCATCAGGTTCCACTGGGTGCCCTGCTGGCCGACTGAACTGGGCCAGGCCGAGCGGCACGGTGCCCTTGGTCTCGACGCTGTTCACGATGATCAGCGGCCACAGGAAGCTGCCCCAGAAGCTGATGAAGGTGAAGACGGTCAGTACGGCGATGGCCGGCCGGGCCAGCGGCAGCATGATCCGCAGGAACGAACGGAACGGACCGCACCCGTCCACCCGGGCCGCTTCCTCCAGCTCGACCGGGACGGTCAGGAAGAACTGCCGCAGCAGGAAGGTCCCGAACGCGGTGAACGCCCAGGGCAGGATCAGTGCCCAGTAGCTGTCCACCCAGCCGAGCGACTGCATCAGCCAGTACATCGGCACGATCAGCACCTCCTGCGGCACCATCAAGGTGCCCAGGAACAGCACGAACAGTTGCTCACGGCCCCTGAACTTCAGCCGCGCGAACGCGTACGCCGACATGCTCGAGGCAACCACCACCACGAGCGTCCCGGCCAGGGCGACGAACAGGCTGTTCAGGAAGTACCGGCCGAACGGCGCGAACGTGAACGCGTCGGCGTAGTTCTGCCAGCGGATCTCGGAGCCGAACAGGTGCGGTGTCGGCGTGAACACCTCGTCGGCCGGCTTCAGCGAGGTGGACACGGCGTACACGAGCGGACGCCAGGAAGGCGATCGCGACCAGGACCAGCAGGATGTGCGAGACGCCGCTGCGGACGCGGCGGCCGGCGACTCCGGCAGAGGCTTCAGACATCGTAGTTCACCCACCTGCGTCTGGCCGACGAACTGCATCGCGGTGATGCCCATGATGATCACGAACAGCACCCACCCGGCCGCCGACGCCAGGCCCATGGTGAGGAACTGCCAGCCCTGGTTGTAGACGAACATGACGATGGTCTGGGTGGACACGCCCGGACCGCCCTGGGTCAGGATGAACGGCTGCGCGAACACCTGGAACGAGGTGATCAGCGTCAACGTGGTGGCGAAGAAGATCGACGGTGTGATCATCGGCCAGATGACGTACCGGAACCGTTGCAGCGCGCCGGCGCCGTCGATCTGCGCCGACTCCAGTTGCGACTGCGGCACCTGGTCGAGGGCGGCGGAGAAGACCAGGAAGTTGTAGCCGAAGCCCTGCCAGATCGACATCGTCACGATCGCCGGCATCGCCCAGGTGGACGAGCCGAGGAAGTTCGGCGCGTCGATGCCGAACCAGCTCTGCAGGCCGCTGTCGATCAGGCCGCCGGGCTGGAACAGCAGCCGCCAGACCATCGCGTTGGCCACCATCGGCGTCATCACCGGGATGAAGAACAGCACCCGGAACAGCTGCCGGCCCTTGGTCTTCGGCCCGATCCAGAGCGCGAGCCCGAGCGAGACGACCAGGTTCAGCGGCACGTACAGCACCACGAACAGCACGGTGTTCAGCACCACCCGGCGGAACACCGGGTCGTGCAGCAGGTGGGAGTAGTTGCCCAGGCCGAGGAACGTGCGCTCACCGAACACCGGCCAGTCGAACAGGCTGATCCCGAGCGCCATCACGGTCGGGAACAGCGTGAACAGGGCCAGGCCGACCAGGCTCGGGGCCAGGAAGACCCCGGCGTACCGGCCGTCCCGCCGCAGCGCGGGCCGCCGCCCCGCCCGGGCGGTACCGGGCGGTGCCCCGGGCGGGGCGACGGTGGTGGTCGTCGTCACCATCAGGACCCAGCGCCCGCCTGGTCCTGAATGGTCTTCAGCGCCTCGTCCGGCGGGATCTCGCCGTTCAGCGCCTGGGTGCCGAACCGGGTGAGCAGATCGGCCACCTGGACCCAGTTCTTCGACGTGACCAGCGGGACCGAGTTCTCGGATGCGTAGTCCAGCGTCTCCTTCGCTCCGTCGATGCCCGCGGCGGTGAACCAGGCCGGGTGCGCGGCGGTGCGGGCCGGGTACGCCCGGCCGGCCGCGGCCAGCGTGGTCAGCGGCTTCTCACTGGTCATCGACATGATCGCCTGGAAGGCGGCGTCCGGCGTCTTGCAGGACCGGGAGATGCCGAAGCCCGAGCCGGCGGTGTAGGTCTTGGAGCCGTCCGGACCGGCCGGGATGGGCGCGATGCCGAGCTGGAACTTGACCTTGCCCTTGGTGTCGATCAGCGACCACGGACCGTTCAGCTGCATCGCGGCCTTGCCGGACGTGAACTGCGTGGTCTCGAAGTCGGTGTTGCCGGACGGCACCTGCGGGGCGATCTTGTCGGTGCGGACGAAGTCGGTGTAGCTCTGGAAACCCTCCTCGAACTTCGGGTCGGTGAGGGCGAGCTTGCCGTCGGCGAGCGGCTCGGCGCCGGTGAAGGTCCGAACCCAGGACGTCACGCCCAGGTCTCCGGGGGCCGTCACCAGGCCGGTCCGCCCGGCGGCGGTGAGCTTCTTCGCCGCCGCGTTGAAGTCGTCCATCGTCCAGCCCGGCTTCGGGTCCGCCACGCCGGCGGCCTTGAACATGTCCTTGTTGTAGAAGATCACCATCGGGCCCGAGTCGTACGGGATCGCGATCTGCTTCCCGTCCACCTTGAGGCCGTCCATGATCGGCTTGTCGAAGTCCTCGGCCTTCAGGTTGTACTTCTTCATCAGGTCGTCCAGCGGCAGCATCGCGCTCGCGTACGACGCGGTTCGCAGACTCTGCATGCCGATGATGCAGGGCGCCTTCCCGCTGGCCAGCAGGGTGCCGATCTTGGACCAGTAGCTGTTCCAGTCCGTGCCCTGGAGCTTGACGGTGATGCCGGAGTGGTCGGTGTGGGCCTGGTCGGCGACCTTCTGCCAGGCGGCCTGGTCCTCGGTCCCTCCGATCCAGAACTGCCAGGTCAGGTCGGCCTGGTCGGCCGAACCGGATCCGCCGCTGCTGCCGTCGTTTCCGCCCCCACAAGCGGCCACGGCCGTGAGCGCCAGCGCCGACAGGGCGGCGGTGGCCCAGCGGCGTGCCCGGGCTGGTGTTGCTTTCATCGCTGACCTCCAGGGATGTGTTATTCGTCCGATCTATATGACGAAGTCTTGACATGAGTCAACAGTTCGTGTCCTTAATTCAGGGTCGAAACTCACAGTTGAGCGTGAAAGAGTCACGCAGACATCCGATGTGTCGCCGACGAACATCGGATGTTTCCAGCCGAACAAGGGGGTGTGCGTGCGGGTCACCGATGAAGCGATCGACCGGATCAAGCAGATGATCGTGACCGGCGAACTGCGGCCTGGTGATCGGTTGCCACGCGAGCCAGATCTGGCCGCGCGGCTCGGCCTGTCCCGGAGCTCACTGCGGGAGGCGGTCAAGGCGCTCGCGCTGATCCGGGTCCTGGAGGTCCGGCAGGGCGACGGGACGTTCGTGACCAGCCTCGACCCGTCGCTGCTGATGGAGACGATGGGTTTCGTCCTGGACCTGCATCAGGATGCATCGGTGCTGGAGTTCTTCGAGGTACGACGGATCCTCGAGCCGGCCGCGGCCGCCCGGGCCGCGCTGCGGATGCCGGACGAGGACATCGCCGCGCTGCGCAAGCTGCTCGACGAGCTGGGCCCGGAGCCGTCGGTGGAGGACCTGCTCGACGAGCGATGTGGAGTTCCATCGGCTGGTCGCGGTCGGCAGCGGCAACCGGGCGCTCGCCTCGATCATCGACGGCCTGCGCCAGCCCACCTACCGGGCCCGGATCTGGCGCGGTCTGACCCAGGACCATGCGGTCGCCCAGACCCTGGCCGAGCATCGGGCCATCCTCGACGCGATCGAGGGCCACGAGCCCGAGGTGGCCAGGTCCTGGGCGACGGTGCACATCGCCGGCGTCGAACGCTGGATCCAGGAAGCGGTCAATCTTGACGAGGGGAAAGCTCCACCAGGACTGCAGAGGGCATCGGCAAAGTCAGGTCGAGAGCTGAGCCGGTCCACTCCAGTGGAGTACTGACCAGCTTGCTCCGCTCGGCCAGCTCGACCAGTTGGTCATCGGTCGGCCAGTCGCCGACGCCGAGCTCGGCGGCGGCCCCGGCCAGGTCACCAACGCCGATGCCGAGCGTGGTGGCAGTGGCCTGCCAGGACGGATCCACGCCGGGCAGCTCGACGCGGACCGTCCTGGACAGTTCCGGGGCACCCGTCGGCCTTGGTCTGGTCGAGGGTGAGATTCCACAGCAGTACGGCGATCCGGTCGCGGTCCCGTGACGCCCAGGCCTCGACCAGGCTCCCGCCGCCGTCACCGCTCAGCGGACACCGGCAGCTCGACCGGCCCGAGCCGGCTCAGCAGGGTCATCGCGTGGTAGCGCGGTTTCGCCAGTCCACCAACGGTCTGCAGCCCGAACCCACCGTGCAGCAACCGTGGCGGACGGCCCAGCTCCTCGAAGTGGTCCGACGCGACCCAGTACGCGAGTGCGTCCACCCGGCCGGCCGCCGACCGCATCCCGCGCAGCAGGAACACCCCGGAGAACACCGAGTCGTTGATCGGGTTGAAGTGCGTCGGCGTGACACCCCACTCGGTCCACAGGATCCGCGCGTCGCCGAACCCGTGCCGATCCAGTGAGGCCTGTACGTCGAGCGGCGGGCTACCGTAGGTGTGCGTCGAGACGAAGTCCACCGGCGATCCGCTCGGCGGCGGCGTGGGCGAGCAGATCGTCCACCCAGCCGGCCGCGGCCGACGACGGTCCGCCGATCGCGAGCCGCTGGTCGACGGACTTCACGGCCGCCGCGGTCACGTCGTACAGGTGCAACCACTCGGCCTTCGTGCCGGACCAGAACACCTCGAGGTTGGCCTCGTTCCAGACCTCGAAGTCCCAGGTCAGCACCTCGTCGAGCGCCGTACCGGTCGACCAGATGCCGGACCAGTGCGCGGACCAGGTCGTGCCACCGCTCGTACGACTTCGGCGGCGAGATGATCGCGCCGTACGCGAACACGGTCTTCGACGGGTCGCTCGCCAGGTCGCGCGGCATGAAGCCGAGCTCGACCACCGGCCGCAGCCCGATCGCGAGCAGCTTGTCGTAGATCGCGTCGACGACCGCGAAGTCGTACGACGGTTCGCCGTCGACCTCGGTGTAGACCCGGGTGTCGTCGTGGAAGATCGCGTGCGCCCGGACCGTCCGGACGCCGATCTCGTCGTGCATCCGCCGCAGCGCCTGCTCGAGCTCGGCGCCGATCTCGCGGCCGCCGCTGCGATCGGTGCAGAGCAGCTGGCTGAGCCGCTCGCTGCCGACCATCGGCACCCACGGCTGGTGCAGCTCGATGCCCTCGGCAACCGCGTCGACAGTCACGTCGCACCCCGGGAACCGTGCCATCGGCAACCAACGGGACGGCGCCGACGACGTGCGCTCGGCCGCCCGTGCACGGTCACCTCGGGCACGCTCGCGACGGCATACCGGTACGGCGTGCCCGGGGTGCACGTGGTGTCGACGTACGGCGGCGCCGGGACCGACAGGACGTCACCGCTGTGATGGTCGACCGGCTCGAGCGTCCCGTGGTCGCCGGCCGCCGCGCAGGATCAGGTAGCCGGCCGCGCCGTCGCACCGGCGACCAGTCGATCGTCACCTGGCCGACGCCACCGACCGCCGTGACCTCCTTCGGCGGATCGAGGTCCGGGAAGGTCGAACGCGCGCTCCTCGTCGCTGCGGAGCGCGATCCGCTCGTCCCAGTCGGTCCGTGCGTTCAGGGCGTCATCCTGCATGAAGTCGATCTCCCTGATCGTAGCGTCCGAAGATCCGAGGGTTATAGGCCACGAATCTTCGGACGCAAGGGGTGGGCAAGGTCAGTTGAGGCCGGACTCGAACTGCTCCATCGCGATCAGCGGCCGGATCCTCTGCTCGACCTGGCCGGCTGCTGAAGTTCCGCCGGATCAGGTCGTTGGCGAAGACGTTGCCGATGGCACCCATCACCATCGCCTGGTCGAGCGACAGGTAGCGCTTGGCGATCAGCCCGGACCGCACCGCGACCGAGTCGTAGAACCCGCCGCCGCCGTAGGCGTGGAGATTCGTCTCGATCCGGCGCAGGTTGTCGATCGCCTGCCGCGGCGCGTACTGCATCGCGAGGAACGCCGCGTGCGGGGTGACCACGCCGTCGCCGTACGTCGGGTTGGGGTTGATGCCCTCGCGGCAGCCCTCGAAGCCGACGTCGAAGTTCGTCGCCTCCAGGTCGGACGGGTAGCCGGCCGGGTCCATCCCGATCGCGTCGACGCCGTACACGGAGTACCCGCCCTTCGGGTTCGCGGCGGGGGAGAAGCCCCAGTAGCCGTACTTGGCGTCGTCCAGCCCGTGCTCGATGTGCGCCCGGACGGTGCAGCGGGTGGTTGAGTCCCCAGCTGCGCGGCGCCCAGGTCGACTCGGGGACGAACAGGTCGGGCATCAGCGACTCGAACATGTCGCCGCCCCACGACGGCACGAGCCGCATCCCGCGGTACGAGTACGTGCCCTCGAAGACGTCGAGACCGAGGTAGGTCCGGTGCACGCCCTTCGGCTTCTGCTCCACCCAGGACCAGTCGCAGCGTGTCCGGGAAGGTCCGGTAGGTGGCGAAGTACTGCGTCGTGCGGCACCTGTCCGAGCGCGAGATGCCGATGTACGCCGCGATCCGGGCCTCGGTGTTGCAGGTGTCGTAGTGGAACTTGCGGTAGTACACGTCCGGCCCGGTGCCGGCGTGGTTGCCCTTGTCGGTCTCCTCGTCCGGCGGCGGAGTCTCGAAGAAGCCGCCGCGCATCAGTCCGCCGGGCCGGGCGGCGGGGTTGTAGTAGTAGGCGAAGTTCATCTTGTCCAGCAGGGAATCCGCGAGGGCCGCGGGCCCGCGGCTCGGCGTTGCGGACCACCATCAGGGCGGCAGGCGAACCAGCCGTTGTCGACGCTCGACACGAACGGCGTGATCGGCCTCGTCCCGTCCGGGTCGACGTAGCGCACCTCGCCGGTCGCCTCGTCGTACCAGTTGAAGTACATGCCGCTCGGGCTCGTGGTGGTCGACCCGCGACATCGTGGTCAGCGTCTGGGTGATCCGGCGCAGCGACTCCTGCGGCGAGATGATGCCGAGGTGGCGGGCGACGACCGTGCTCCACAGGTAGCCGCCGATGTTGGTCGGCGAGGTGTAGCTGCTGCGGACCGGGTTCGTGACCGAGTCGCCGATGTTGTCGGCGGGCAGGCCGGTCGTCTCGTCGGTCATCGCGACCAGGCTGCGCCAGGTGTCCCGGGCCCAGCGGCCGACGAGGGCACGGTCGTGGTTGGTTGGGCTTCCAGCTTGCCCTTGAGCAGTGCGGCTGGGCTCGGGGGCTTTCCGGCGTACGAGTCGTACCGGCCGTGGTACCGATCAGTGCGGCGGAGCCGGTGGCGGTGAGCAGCGTGCGGCGGCTGATGGTGGCGGTCATCTTGATCCTCCAGAGGCCGGTGGTGCTATTTGAGTCCGGTGATGGCGATGCCCTTGGTGACGTGGCGCTGGAAGACCAGGAAGATCACCAGCACCGGTACGACGACCACGACCGCGCCGGCCATCAGCAGGCCGAAGTTCTGCGCGTTCTGTCCGGTCGAGTACAGCGCCAGGGCGACGGGCAGGGTGTACTTGTCCTCGGTCTGGGCGATCACCAGCGGCCAGAGGAAGTTGTTCCAGGAGCCGAGGAAGGTGAGGATGCCGAGCGTGGCCAGGGCGGGCCTGGTCAGCGGCAGCATGATCCGGGCGAAGATGCCCAGCTCGCTGGTGCCGTCCACCCGTCCGGCGTCCATCAGGTCGTCCGGCAGCCCGAGGAAGAACTGCCGCATCAGGAAGACGCCGAACGGCGAGACCAGGAACGGCAGGATCAGGCCGGGGTAGCTGTTCGCCAGCCCGGCGTTGGTGACGAGCACGAACAGCGGCACGAAGGTGACCATGCCCGGGATCATCAGGGTGGCCAGCACCAGCACGAACAGCGCGTTCGCGGCCCGGAAGCGCAGCTTGGCCAGCGCGTAGCCGATCATCGAGCAGAAGATCAGGTTGCCCGCCGTCACGACCAGCGCGACGATCGTCGAGTTGAGGAAGTACCGCGGGAAGTTCGCCTTGCTGAACAGGTCGTCGTAGTTCTCGGTGGTGGCGTGTCTCCGGCCACCAGGTCGGCGGGACCCGGAGCAGCTCGCCCTGCGTCTTGAAGCTGCCGAGCACCATCCAGACGAACGGCGCCGCGACGGCGACCAGGCCGAGCACGCGCGATCAGGTAGATCCACCAGCGTGCGGCGCATCACTTCTCCCTCAGCACCCGGAACTGGATGAACGGTGATCACCGCGATGACGACGAACAGGATGTAGCTCATCGACGTGGCCAGCCCGTAGTTGCCGAAGCCGAACTGCTGGTACGTGTACATCGACACCGAGATGGTGCTGTTCAGCGGACCGCCCTGGGTCATCACGAACGGCTCCTCGAAGAACTGCAGGTAGCCGATCCCGGTGGTCACGCTGGTGAACAGGATCGTCGGTCGCAGCAACGGCAGGATCAGGTACCGGAACCGCTGCCAGGCGCTCGCACCGTCGATCTGGCCGGCCTCCTCGACGGTCTGCGGGATGCCCTGCAGCCCGGCCAGGAAGATGATCATCGCGGTGCCGAAGTTGCGCCAGACGGCCATCACGATCAGCGACGGCATCGCCCAGGTCTTCGACGCCAGCCAGTTCGGCCCGTCGATGCCGACCCAGCCGAGCACCGTGTTCAGCAGGCCGGAGTCCGGTGCCAGCACGAACCGCCAGATCACCGCGATCGCGACGATCGAGGTCACCACCGGCAGGTAGTAGCCGACCTTGAACAGGCTCTGGAACTGCTTGACGCCCCGGTCCAGCAGCACCGCCGCGGCCAGCGCGACGACCAGTGTCAGCGGCACCCCGACGACGACGAAGTACGCCGTGTTGAACGCGGCCTTGCGGAAGGTCTCGTCGGACAGCGCCTTCACGTAGTTGTCGAACCCGACCCCGTTCACCGCGAACGGCGTCCGCAGATCCCGCTGCCTGCATGTCGGTGAAGCTCATCCCGAGCGACCCGAGCACCGGCCCGGCCGTGAAGGCGAGGAAGAGCAGCGACGAACGGCAGCGCCAGAATCCACGCGGCGGCGGTCTCGCGGGTCGATCGCGTCGCCGCGGGCGCCCGGACGGCGGCGTACGCGTGCCGCCCGGGCGCCGCGGCTCGGTGCAGAGTGAGACATCGGTCAGCTACCCGGTGCCGATCGACGTGGCCTTGGTCTGGATGGCCTTGGCGGTGTCGGCGGGGGACTGGCCGGCCTTGGCCATCTTCTCCATCTCGGTGTCGAACGCGGTCGCGACCTGCTCCCAGTTCACGATCGCCGGCGGCGCCTTGGCGTCCTCGAGCTGCTTGCCGAAGACCGGCAGCAGCGGGTCGGAGGCGATGCTCGGGTCCTCCCACGCGCTCTTCACCGCGGGCAGGTCGGTCGACAGCTTGAACCACTCGGCCTGGGTCTTCGCGTCGGACAGCAACTTGACCAGCTTCCAGGCGCTGTCCTTGTTCTTCGCTGTTCTTGAACACGACGAAGTTGGAGCCGCCGACGAACGACGTCGCGGTCTTGTTCTTCGGGATCTGGAAGACGCCGATGTTCGGCTTGATCTCGTCGCCGCCGAGCCTTCGCGACCGAGCCCGCCATCCACGGCCCGGAGATGAACATCGGCACCTTGCCGCTGACGAACTGCGCCTCGGTCTGGTTCGGCGGCAGGTCGGTGCCGGCCAGCTTCTCGGTGAAGAAGCTCTGGTAGTACTTCAGCCCCTCCTGCATCTCCGGGGTGTCGAAGGTGAACTCCTTCTCGTCGTCACCGGTGATGGTCGCGCCGGCGGACCAGGCGAACGGCATCACCGTCTGCCAGGAGCCCGTGCCGCCCGGCTGCAGGTTGATCCCGTACTTCGCGCCGGCCTTGTCCTTCATCGCCTTGGCCATCGCCTTCAGGCCGTCCCAGTCGGTCGGCGGCGTGGTGATGCCGGCCTTCGCGGCCAGGTCCTTGCGGTAGTACACCAGCCGCGTCTCGACGTACCAGGGGACGCCGTAGCTGCGTGCCGCCGACCTTGGTGGTCTCGTGCGCGCCCGGGAAGAAGCCGGACGTTGTCGATGCCCTGCCGGGGTCGGGTCGAGCGCGCCGAGGTCGGCGAACTCGCCCATCCAGGTGGTGCCGACCATCGCGGCGTCGGGCAGTCGTCTGCGCGGTGATCGCGGTGGTGAACTTGTTGTGCGCGGCGTCCCACGGGATCGGGGTGACCGTCACCTTGACGCCGGGGTTGGCCTGCTCGAACTCCTTGATCAGCTTGGGCAGGTTCTCGCCCTCGGTGCCCATCGCCCAGACGGTCAGGTCTCGCCGGTGGCGGGTCCGTCGCTGACTGTGGTCGTCGCCTGCGGCGCCGCCGCTCGGGGTGTCCGCCGACCGGCCACACCCTGCCAGCGCGAGCGCGGTGGCCGTGAGTGCAGCACTGCCGATCACCAGTCGGCGGCGGATGGTGTGGGTGAACATGTGTTGTCTCCTCACCCGGTTACTGCTGCAGTTGTGTCATGCCTCGCATCCCCCGGTCGTTCGTGCCGCAGCTGTCCCGCAGCACGAGTTGTGTCGCCAGTACGTCGTTCCGCGCCCGGGTCCGATCCCCGGTCGATGCGCTCGTGCAGTCGCTGGGCCGCCAGCCGGCCGAGCTCGGCCATCGGCTGCCGCACCGTGCGTCAGTCCGGGCGACACGTACCGCGCCGCCATCACGTCGTCCCACCCCGTCACCACGATGTCGTCCGGTACGTCGACGCCGCCCGCGCGGAAGCGTGGTCAACGGCGGCCAGCGCGAGCTCGTCGTTCGCGCAGACCAGCCCGTCGGGCCGGTCGTTGGTTGCCTTGAGCACCGTTGTCGGCGACCGTCGACGCCCGGCTTCCTCGGTCAACGGCACCCGCTCGGGCTTCGGCACCTCGAGGCCGCGACGCTCGCAGCGCCTTGCGAGAAGCCGGCGTACCGCTCGGAGACGTCGTACGAGCTGGCCGGGTCGCCGACGAAGAGCAGGTTGGTCCGGCCGTGGTCGAGCAGCCGTGTGGTGAGCTGCTCGGCGCTGCGCGGCGCTCTCACTGCGGACCGAGTCGCAGCCGGTCACCGGCGGGATGGGCGATCAGCACCACCGGCACTCCGCGCCTTGCGCAGGCCCTGGATCGTCGGCAGGTCCAGAGCGTTGCCGTGGACAACGATCCCGTCGACCCGGCCGGCCAGGTCGCGGAGCGCTGCGGCGCGGATCCGGGTTGCCGTGCGTGACGGTGATGACGACGCTCTGGCCGTGTTCGCCGGCCCAGCGCTCGTAGCCCATCAGCAGGTCGCCGTAGAACGGGCCGGCCAGGTCGGGCAGCACGAGCCCGTGCGCCTCATGCCGTTGTACCGCCAGGCTGCGGGCGGCGCGCAGTGGCACGTAGTTCAGCTCGTGCGCCGCCTGGTCGACCCTGGCCCGCGCCTTCGCCGACACCGGTCCGGTCCCTTGCAGGACACGCGAAACCGTCGCGATCGACAGCTTCGCCAGCGCCGCGACATCGTAGATCGTCGCGGGCCGGCCGGTCGGTCCGGATGCCACGTGCCTACTCCTATGCGGCGGTCGCAGAGTGGAAGCGCTTACAGTTTCCGACCCTGCCCTGTCCCGGGTGCATCGGTCAAGACCTCGTGGCCGATCTGCGCCGATGCGGTCTCGATCTGCGACGATGGAGGCGTGACCACACACGGAGCGACGCGAGGACCAGCTGTTGGCTGATCCGGCACGGCGAGACCGAGTGGAGCAAGTCGGGCCGGCACACGTCCGACGACCGACCTGCCGCTGACCGCGGACGGGTGAGCGGTCGCGGCGTCGCTGAAGGAGCGGCTGGCCGGGGAGAAGTTCGACCTGGTGCTGACTCAGCCCCGGCAGCGAGCCCGGCGGACGGCCGAACTCGCCGGCTTCCCGGACGCCGAGGTCGACGACGACCTGGTCGAGTGGAACTACGGCGACTACGAGGGCATCACCACCGCGGAGATCCGCAAGACCGTGCCCGGCTGGACGGTCTGGGCCGACCCGGTACCCAACGGCGAAACCCCCGCCCAGGTCGCCGCCCGCCTGGACCGCGTCAACGCCCGGATCGCCGCCGTACGACGGCGACGTCCTGGTCTTCGGCCACTCCCACGCCCTCCGCGCCCTGACCGCCCGCTGGCTGGAGCTGGACGTCACCGAAGGTCGCCACTTCGTCCTCAACACCGCCACCATCTCGGTCCTGGGCTGGGAACGAGGCTCCCCCGCCATCCACCACTGGAACAACTGACGCCGTCAACGCACCGGGCAGGACGAGCTGCACGGCCTGGCTGTGAGGGTGGGCTGGGTGCGGCGTAGTACCTGCAGGACCTGTACGGCGGCATCGCACGGCCGGCCCGTGACGTCGAGCCACCCGTACCGCAGCGTCGACTCCGCACGCAGTGTCGCGCGGTTGTCCCGATCGAGGTCACGCCACCGCCGGTTCGGGACGAGATGGAGTCGGCCGTCGAGCTCGACCACCAGATCGAAGCCGGCGTAGAACACGTCGGTGAACTCACCCTCCACCGAGCGTTGCCGAACGCCGGTCGGCAGCGCGTGCCGGCGTTCCACGTCCCGTAGGTAGCGGAGCTCCAGCAGTGAGTGCGACCCGGCGGCGACATCGGCGAGGATCGGCCGCAGCAACCGGCGATGACGCAGCCGCGGACGGTTGCCGAGCGCCTTCACGATGTCTGCGGGACTGACCCGTCCCGACTGGCATGCCTCGGCGATGACGGCGGCGGCCCGGTCCGGCGATCGCGTGATGCCCACGATGTCGAGCACGGCGTTCGCCGCGGTCCGCCGAGGCGGTACGACGGCGGCGAGACGATCGGACCAGCGCCCGTCGCGGTAGATTACGAGACCGGGCCGCCGCCGCACGCGGCGACGTTCGGGGATCGTCACGTACACCGGCCGGCCAGGGGCCGGTTTGAGCAGGCCGAGTTGCTCTGCTGCGGTGTAGTGACTCCAGGCCGCCTCGGGGCCGGCGTAGAGGAGGGCCGCCAGCAGTTGCTCGTCGTACCCGATCGGGCCGGTATGGGCGGCGTACACCCCGGGGTGAACCGGCCGCCAGCGTCCGCTGCGCAACGGCCGCCTGATCCGGGCCTCGGACCAGCCGGCTGCCTGTAGCTGTGCGCGCGACACGATCCGGTTCTGGTCGTGGATCAGCGCCCCGATGCCGTCGTCCGCGAGCTGCCGCTGCCACCACCAGTCCACCCGCCCAAGCCTGACGGATTTCGCCCACCTCCGCCGAGCCCCCTGTGGACAACCCTCGGTCGCCAGGTTTCCGGAACATAGTTTGCGCCAGGTGGCCGTGTGTTTCCGCAAATCTGCGGTGCTGGGGTCAGGCAGAGGTGAGGAGGGTGACCAGGACATCGGCGCGGGTTTGGCGGTGGCTGGGGCGGAGGCGCCCGCCCTGGTTGAGGGTGGCCTGGCCGTGCAGGGCGCTCCAGAACACCTCGGTGAGGGTCTCGGGATCGCCTGACGCGAACGGCTCCACGCCCGCACGGAGTTCCTCGAACGAGTCCTTCAGGGCATCCGGGCTCTCCGCAGCCCCGAACACCAGATCCGTCCGACGGACGAACATCGCCTCGTACACGGCCGGATGCTCGTCGGCGTACTCGAGATAGGCCCGCGCCAGCCCTCGCAGGCCGTCACTTGTGCGTGCGTCGCGGAGCGCCGCCCCTAGTTCTTCGAAGCCTTCGAGGGCGACGGCGCCCGCGATCGCGTCCATGTTTTTGAAGTGGCCGTAGAGGACGGGCTGGCTGTAGTCGACCGCCTCGGCCAGGCGGCGGGTGGTGACGGACTCCCAGCCTTCGGTCTCGGCGAGGTCCCGGGCGGCGCTGACGATCAGGTCGCGACGTTCCTCGCGGGCCCGCTCCCTGCGTGTCTGACTCGGCATACACCGCAGCCTAGCACCGCTAGACAATCTAGCGGCGATAAGGTTAGCGTCGCCACCGCGTTCGGGATCCACGGCCTGACCGCCGTGATCGTGCTCTTCGACGCCTGGCTGCTCCTCCGCGAGCGCCGTACGGCGGACATCGCTCAGCCGGTCGGGGTCCACTCGTAGAGCTCGATCGTGCAGTACTCGCGGAACCCGAGCCGGGCGTACACGGACCGTCCGGCGGGCGACGACCCCAGTACGCCGTACTCCGCGACCGCCTCGGCCTCGCGGAGTACGGCGTACGTGATCGCGGCCCCGATCCCGCGCCGCCGCGCCTCGGGGACCGTCATCACGAAGTACACCCCGGCCACGCCGGCGCCGAGGTAAGACCGTGGCCGTCGCGACCGGCAGACCGTCGAGCAATCCCAGGTAGTGCCGCCACGGGTCGCCGTACTCGAGCTGCGATAGACCGATGCGACCCACCGCGCTTCCTTCTCGCCCTCGCCGAACCCACGGCCAAGCGTCGCCTCCCAAGTCGCCAGGCCCTCGTCGTCGCCGACGCGAAGTGATCTCGAGTCCGGTACGGCGCTCGGCGCGATCAGCTCGGAGATCCGGACGGCCATCCCGGGCTCGCTGCCGCCCGATGTGAACCCGGCCGCCATCAGCGCTCACCAAGATCTGTCCGGCCGCATCGACGGACCGACATGCCAGCTGCCTGGGACGTCGTGTTTCGTCAACTGCTGCAGGGATTCCGCGATCACCGCGTCGGCGTTGTCGACCCGCAGATCGCCACGACCACCGCGTTGTGGTAGTCGATCGGCGACCCTCCGATCGTCCATCGCACGTCCGACGTCTCGCGCTGCGTCCCGCCGCCGGCCGTGCCCATCGCCATCAGCAACTCGGCGGCGTTGTCCTCGATCGCGCGCACCAGGTCCACCGCGTCGTCTGGCCGATCAGCCGAACGCGGCGCGATGGGTTTTCGGCCAGGCCCCCGGCCGCCGTCGCGACCGGTATCTGTTGATCAGCCTGGCAGGGCGTTCCACTGGGCGAGGGTGCGAGGCGAGCAGCGTGGCGGTGGGCAGGGCGTCGAACTCGTCGCGGTTGACGAACCGCGCGTCCGCGGCGTCGTCACCCGGAGTGAGCGTGCCACCGACCGCGGTCGGCCTCGTAGTCGCGGATCACGTAGAGCTTGCCGTTCGGGCCGTCGCGCTCGACCTCGCCGACCAGCTGCGCCGACCTCGACCGCGAGACCGGTCTCCTCGGCGACCTCGCGGGCCACGGCGGCCGGATCGTCCTCACCCGGCTCGACCCGGCCGCCCGGCAGCGACCACAGTCCGCGACCGGGTTCATGCGCCCGCCGGACCACGAGCAGCCGGTGCTGTTCGTCGTACACGAGCGCTCCGACACAGTCGACCCGCTGCGGTTCCATGCCAACGCAGATAGCGCTTGTCAGAACCGTTCGGCACGCTCAGCGCGCCCCAGACGCCCGCTGATCGCACCAACGGTCCTCGACCAAGCACGGCACCCTGGGGACAACTGCAAGGGGCCGGGGGTGAACGCGGATAGCATCAGCGCTGACAGTTGTCCAGAGAAGGGATCCCGACCGCTCGTGCGCATCGACCTGCACACCCACTCGAACCGCTCGGACGGCACCGACCCGGTGGACGTCCTGATCGCGCACGCGAAGCGGGGCGGCCTGGACGTGATCGCGCTCACCGATCACGACACGGCCGACGGCTGGGCCGAGGGCCGGACGGCCGCGGAGGAGCTCGGGATCGGCTTCGTGCCCGGGATCGAGATCTCCTGCAAGCTGAACGGGATCAGCGTGCACCTGCTCGGTTACCTGCCCGACCCGTCGTACCCGCCGCTCGCCGACGAGCTCGCGATCGTCCGCGACGGCCGCACCGACCGGATCCCGTCGATCGTCGCCCGGCTGAACGGGATCGGCGTCGCCCTGACCGTCGACGAGGTGCTGGCCCAGGCCACCGGTACGCCGTCGGTCGGGCGGCCGCACGTCGCCGACGCGCTGGTCGCCAACGGCACGGTCGCGAACCGGGGCGAGGCGTTCGACCGGTTCCTGGCCGACGGCCGGCCGGGGCACGTCCCGCACTACGCGATCGAGCCGGGCCGGGCGATCGACCTGGTCCGCGCGGCCGGCGGCGTACCGGTGATCGCGCACCCGTGGGGACGGTCCAGCTACCGGGTGATGACGCCAGGACACGATCGCCCGGCTGGTCGCCGACCACGGCCTGGCCGGGATCGAGGTCGACCACCAGGACCACTCGCCGGGGTCCCGGACGGCGTTGCGCGCGATCGCGATCGATCTCGGCATCATCTACACCGGCTCCAGCGACCACCACGGCGCTCGGCAAGATCGACCACGACCTGGGGGTGAACACCACCGAGCCGGAGCAGTTCGACGCGCCTGCTCGAGGTGGCGAAGGTGAACGCGGCCGCCAGCTCCGGCGCAACGTCCCCGAGGCCTACCTGCCGTGAACGATGTCATCAACCTGTCGCGCTGCTCACTCGAGGTCTTCGTCACGCTGTTCGTGATCATGGACCCGCCGGGCACCGTGCCGGTGTTCATCTCGCTCACCGCCGGTCAGTCGCGCGCGGTCCGGAAGAAGGCCGCCTGGCAGGCGGTGCTGGTCGCCTTCGGCGTGATCGTGGTGTTCGCGGCGTTCGGTCAGCAGATCCTGAACCACCTCGGCATCACCCTGCCGGCGCTGCAGGCCGCGGGCGGCCTGCTGCTCCTGCTGATCGCGCTGCAGTTGCTGACCGACACCGCCGAGGACCCGGTCCAGACCAAGAACGTGAACATCGCCTTCGTCCCGCTCGGTACGCCGCTGCTCGCCGGGCCCGGGCGCGATCGTCGCCACGATGGTGTTCGTGCAGCGCGCGGACGGGTCGCTGCCGGACGTGGTCGCGATCTCGGTCGGCATCGTGCTGATCCACCTGGTGATGTGGCTGACGCTGCGCTTCTCCGGCGTGATCATGCGGGTCCTGGGGGAGAACGGCGTGCTCCTGGTCACCCGGATCGCCGGTCTGCTGCTGAGCGCGATCGCCGTCCAGCTGGTCGCCGACGCGGTCACGGACTTCATCAAGGCGGGCTGACGTGGACGACATGCTGCCCGGGATGCCGACGCCGGTTGTTCGTCGCGACGCCGACGAAGCTGCTGAACTTCGCCGACTGCAAGCGCAAGTACCGCTACACCTACCTGGAGACGCCGCGGCCGCCGAAGGGTCCGCCCTGGGCGCACAACACGGTCGGCGCCGTGGTGCACGAGACGCTCGCCGACTTCTGGCGCTGGCCGGCCGTCGCCGGCGTACGCCGGTCGAGGCGGTCAGCCAAGCTGCGCGTCGAGCTGGCGGCACGAGGGCTTCCGCGACGAGACGCAGTCGGCTCGACTGGCGGGACCGGTCGGCCGACATGGTGCTGGCGCTACCTGCACGACTTCGACCCGTACTTCGAGCCGCGCGGAGTGGAGCGCACGGTCGCCTTCACCACCGAGCGGGCGCAGCCTGCGCGGTCGGGTGGACCGGATCGACGAGCGCGCCGGCCCGCGACGGCAGCGGCGGCACCGAGCTGGCGATCGTCGACTACAAGACCGGCCGTCGGCCGCTGACCGCGACGGATGCCCGGTCGTCGCTCGCGATGGCGCTGTACGTCCTCGGCGCCCGCCGGGTCCTGCACCGAGCCGTGCACCCGGGTCGAGCTGCACCACCTGCCGACCAACACCATCGCGGCGGCCGACCACGACGACGACGTCCCTCGCCCGCCACCAGCGCCGGGCCGAGTCGATCGCCGACGACGCGGCCGCCGCCGAGGCCCGCTGGCACGAGGGCCTCACCCCGGCCGAGGCCGACGAGGTCTTCCCACCCGAGCCGTCACCGCTCTGCGGCTGGTGCGACTTCGCCCGCATCTGCCCTCAAGGCCGCCGCGTAGCCCCACCCCGCGACCCCTGGGCCGGCCTCGACGACGCCGACGGCCTCCCCGATCCCGACGTCGCCGACGTCGGCTGAATCGGTCGTACCAGCGCCATGTGCGCGGCGTGCCAGCGCACGGACGGAGAGCTGGGTCACCGAACAGACGGAGAGGGGTTGACCTGATGAGCGCGAAGACCGTGAACAAGCTGGCGGTGTCGGGGGCGACGCTGCACTACGAGGTGACCGGATCTGGTCCGATGCTGCTGCTGATCGCGGGCGGCGGGACGGACGCGGGGGTGTTCGACGGGATCGTCGGCCAGCTCGCGGCCGAGTACACCGTGGTCGCCTACGACCCGCGCGGCAATTCCAGGAGCCCGTACGACGGTGCGCCCGCCGACGAGCGGGTCGAATCGTGTCGGCCGAGGACGCGCTGGCTCTGATCGACGAGGTGGCCGGCGACGAACCGGCGTACGTGTTCGGCAGCAGTTCCGGGCGCGATCACCGGGCTCGAGCTGATCACCCGGCACCCCGAGCGGGTGCGGATGCTGGTCGCGCACGAGCCGCCGTGCGATCGAGATGCTGCCGGACGCCGAGGACGCCCGGGCGTTCTTCCAGGACGTTTACGACACGTACCAGTCGCGACGGGGTCGACGCGGCCGCCGCGGTCCTGTTCGTGGTCGGCACCGGGATGGACGACGACGACGCTGCCGCCGCCGGAGGACCTGCTGCCGGAGTTCCGCGAGGCTGGCGCGAACGGATGCAGCGCCAACGCGGTCAACTTCTACGAGCACAAGCTGCTGCCGTTCACCCGGTACGAGCCTGATCTCGACGCGCTGAAGCGCGTCGCGGACCAGATCGTCCCCGCCGCCGGGCTGGAGTCGATCGGAGCATCTGCCCGGCCGGCCGATCCAGCGTGATCGCCGACCACCTCGGCTGGCCGGTGGTCAGCTTCCCCGGCGGGCACGGCGGTTACGCCAGCCACCCGGACCGTTCGCCTCGCACCTCGCCGCCCTGCTGAAGGCCGACGCGGTCTGACATCCCCGAGCACCGGTCCGGGCGCGGGTCTGAGGGGTCCCGCGCCCGGACCGGTTAATCGGTTGACGCCTGCTCGCTGATCCGGCGTACCGTCCGATCCTTCCCTTGACAACGGCATGGTTACGCCATGCCGCCACAGTGGTGTCCGAACCCCCGGGTCCTGACGGATCCGGGGCAGTTCTGCGTGCCCACTCGGCGCAGGCCTTCGGACACCACTCTCGAGGTGCGAGAGGAGGTTGCCGTGGGCGTGTACTGGGCGATCGCGGTGCGGTCGTTCCGCCGGTTCTCGACGTACCGGATCGCCACCGTGTCCGGCGCGTTCACCAACACCGTGTTCGGCTTCATCTTCTGCGGCGTCTACCTGACCCTGTGGCACGAGCGGCCCGGGCTCGGCGGGTACGACGTGGCCGACGCGCTCACCTTCGTCTGGCTGCAGCAGGGGCTGCTGATGCCGATCGGCATCTTCGGCGCGACCACCACCGTCGAGCTGGGCGAGCGGGTCCGCACCGGTGAGATCGCGGTCGATCTGTACCGGCCGACGCACCTGATGACTCTGGTGGTTGTCGGTCGATCGCCGGCCGGGCGGTGTTCCAGTTGATCGCCCGCGGCGGCGTGCCGCTGCTGGTCGGTGCGCTGGTGTTCGACCTGAACTTCCCGTCGTCGGCTGGTGCAGTGGCTCGGCGGTCGCCGTCGCGCTGGTCGTTCGGCATCCTGGTGAGCTTCGGGATCCGGTACCTGGTGGCGTTGTCGGGCTTCTGGATCACCGACTCGCGCGGGCTGGAGCAGCTCGCGCTGGTGCTGTCGCTGTTCTTCTCCGGCACGATCCTGCCGCTGGTGGTGTTCCCCGGCTGGATCGGCGAGTTCGCCCGGGCGACTCCGTGGGCGGCGACGCTGCAGGTGCCGATCGACGTCTGGCTCGGCCGGAACCCCGGCGGTATGGCGGTCGGCGCTGGCGTTCCAGCTGGGCTGGATCGTCGTCCTGGTGACTGGCCGGCCGGCTGGCCACGTCCTGGCGACCCGGAAGGTGGTGATCCAGGGTGGCTGAGCCGCTTCGCGCAGGGCAGGGCTGGCCCGGGCCAGTACTGGATGCTGGTGCATGATGTGGATCCGGTCGGCGCTGGCCTACCCGGCGTCGTTCGTGCTGATGCTGGTCAGCTCGATGCTGATCACCGGGACGGACTTCGTCGCCGTCCTGCTGATGTTCAGCCACATCGACGTCCTTCGGCGGCTTCACCCTGGGGGAGATGGCGCTGCTCTACGCAACCGCCTCGATGACGCTCGGGCTGGCCGACCTGATCACCGGCTCGATCGAGCGGGTCGGTCAGCGCATCCGCGACCGGCGACGCTCGACGTCTGGCTGATCCGTCCGGTACCGGCCTTCCTCCAGGCGATCGCGGACAACTTCGCGCTCCGCCGGCTCGGCCGTCCGTTGCAGGCCGGCGCTGGTGCTGGTGATCGCCCTCGGTCGCGTCGACGCTCGACTGGACCGTTGCCAAGGGCATCGTGCTGGTGGTGCTCGATGATCACCGGGGCGATCATCTTCGCGACGATCTTCGTGCTCGGCGCGGCGTTCCAGTTCATCTCGATCGACTCGGCCGAGCTGGCGAACTCCTTCACCTACGGCGGTCAGTACGCTCACCCAGTACCCGCTGTCGATCTTCGGCAAGGAGATCGTCCGGGCCGTCACGTTCGTCGTACCGCTTGCCTTCGTCAACTACTACCCGGTGCTGTATCGTGCTGGGTAAACCGGCCCCGCTGGGTCTGCCGTCCTGGATCGGCCTGCTGGCACCGGTGGTCGCCGTCGCGATGGTCGCGCTGGCGTCCTTGGCCTGGCGGGGCGGTCTCCGTCGCTACCGCAGTACAGGGAGCTGAGCAGTGCCAGTCATCGAACTGGAGAACGTGTCCCGCGCCTTCACCGTGTCGAGCCGCGGACCGGGTTGCGCCGTACCCGGCGTGAGGTCCGCGCCGTCGACGACCTGTCCTTCACCGTCGAACCTGGGCGAGGTGATCGGCTACATCGGTCCGAACGGCGCCGGCAAGTCCACCACGATCAAGATGCTGACCGGCATCCTGGTCCCGTCGGGCGGCTCGATCCGCGTCGCCGGCGTCGATCCGTCCCGGCACCGGCTGAAGCTGGCCAAGCGGATCGGCGTCGTCTTCGGCCAGCGCACCACCCTGTGGTGGGACCTGCCGCTGAAGGACTCGTTCGCCGTCCTGCAGAAGATGTACGACGTACCGCGCGCCCGCCACGCGGAGAACCTCGCCACCTTCGTGGAACTGCTCGACCTCGGCGACCTGCTCGACGTACCGGTGCGGCAGCTGTCGCTCGGTCAGCGGATGCGGGGCGACATCGCGGCCGCGCTGCTGCACGACCCGGAGATCGTCTACCTGGACGAGCCGACCATCGGCCTCGACATCATCAGCAAGGCCCGGCTCCGGGAGTTCCTCGCCCAGGTCAACGCGGACCGCGCGTACCACCGATCATCCTCACCACCCACGACCTCGACGACATCGAGGCCCTCTGCTCCCGGGTGATGGTGATCGACCACGGCCACCAGGTCTACGACGGCACCCTGGACCGGCCTCCGCGCCAGTCAGTCAGCGCCACGAACCCTGGTGGTCGACCTGGCCACCTCCCTCCCACCCATCACCATCGAAGGCGCCACCGTGGTCAAGGTCGACGGTCCGCGCCAGTACCTGACCTTCCCCACCAGCACCAGCGCGGCACCTCTGGTGGCCCAGATAGCCGCCAACTACCCCCTCGTCGACCTCTCCGTCGCCGAACCCACCATCGAATCACGTCATCGCCCAGCTCTACGCGCCCACCCACTAGGGCGAGTCGGGGGGATGCGGACGCCCAGGCCATCACAACTGCCCCGATCTCGGCCCGCCATGCGTGCGGCCGCCGGGCACAGCACATTGTGATGGCCTGGCGGTCCGACCCTACGAGTAGTTCACCCGGCCGGCACCAACTTCGCCATCGTCTGCGAACGCGACCACACCGGGCACCTGAGCATCCAGATACTCAACGGCCACCCCCACCCCACCTGGCCAACCCCTACGCTCGTGCGCCAACGCGGCAACCCACACCAGCCGCTCGTCCTCTTTCACCAGATAGAGCTTCACCGAGTCCTCCAGTCACCGGACGCACCATCGCTGAGCACTGTCATCAGGCGAGGTCGGCGGCCGTTGAGGCGAAGACCACCTCGGGGTCCATGCCCTTGGTGTCATCGCGCCACCGCTGAGCCGAGCCCGGGAACTCCTCGGTGTCGACAGTCCCCACCCCGGCGCGAATCAGCCGCTGAGCCTCCGCGATCCCGATCTCGACGTACTGCAGTTCGTTCAGGAAGTAGTAGTCATGCCGGGCCCCGTCGTTGCGGTGGAACTTCCCGGTGTTCCCGATATACGTCCAGACGTCCTCATCGACCAGCGCCGCCACCCACAGCTCGCGCTCCCCATCCTTCACCAAGTACAACCGCGTCATCTCGAAGTCCCGTTCCGTCGATCCTGAATCGGCTGATGCGTCCGCTGCTGAGCGACGCCGGATGTGTCGTGCCCGGCGGCAACCGAGTCGGTGCGTTGCGCCGGGCGCTTCTTACCGTAACTAATGGCACGGACCGTCACTCCGCCGAGCTCTTTCAGATCGTCGATCCCAGCAGGCTGTGTCATCTGTGCAGACAAAGCAATGCACTCCCGTCGGGCCGCGCCGCGCGCCGCCGGCTCCTGATCGGCATCGCGCTCGATCTCATAGAGGGACGTGGTCCGCTCCTTGACATCGATGGACTCTCCGGAGTGCACCTGTAACTCGACACGTTCACCGTGATTGCGCAGGAACGTGTGGAGACCCTTGTACCGGCTGCCGTCGACGTACGAGTGATGGGCGGACTCCATCTGCCATTGCTGGTGCTGGAGGCGATCGATGGTGCGTACCGCCGCCTTCGTGAGCTCATCCGGGTGTTTCACTGCAGCCGTGTAACGAAGCACGTCCTCCGGAACCTGCTGGGACCGGCGATAGTAGTCCTCGTACTTGACCAGCTTCCGGGCCAATGACTGGGGTGACTTCAACCGCTTGGCCAGGTGGTACGGCGAGGCTTCGGCTCCGATGGCGGAGAGTACGGCGCCCGTGATCCGTCCCTCGACGGCGGCGGCCTTGGTCAGGAGTTCGAGGCTCTCGGCTGCCTTCTCGGCGCCGTACGTGGCGGCGATCTCGGCCTTACTGGGGATCGGATCTCCCCAGTCGAGAGGACGTTGGCCGCTTAGCCATGCGTGCAGGTCGACGGGTTCTGGCAAGCGGTTCAGGCCGGATGGCATCTGTCCCCCAGGCTCGGTTGGTCGTTTCTTCGACCGTAGAGAACCTGGGTGGGGCTGTGGGGTGGGTTTGGAGATCTGTGGATAACTCGGGGAGGTTACGAATGGGGGCTGGGTTGTGACGTGGGGGTGGTGGGGTCGTTGAAATGCGGGTAGGGACCCAACCGGAAGTGGGATTCGGGGGTAGACAGGGTATGCCGACGATGACGGATGAGCTTGCGGCGGTGGCGGTGGGTCCGCCGGCGGACGGGGCTGGGTTCGTCGAGTGGGTGCGGCCGCATCTGCCGGCGATGGCCCGGTTGGCCGGCCGGCTCGCGGTGGGGGCGGACCGGGACGACATCGTGCAGGAATCGCTCGCGCGGGCGTGGTCGAAGCGGAGTCAGTACGACGTCGCCCGCGGGACCGCCTCGGCCTGGTTGCTCGCGATCACCGCGGACCAGGCCCGGAAGGCGGCCCGGCGGCTGCGTCCGGCCAGCGAACTGGACGAGCACGACGGTCCGGTGTCGCGGCCGGATCTGGACGCCCGGATGGACGTCGACCACGCGCTCACCTCCTTGTCGGCACGACAGCGCCTCGCGGTGGACTGCTACTACTTCGCCGACCTGTCGATCGCCGACACGGCCGCGGTGATGGGCTGCTCCGAAGGCACCGTCAAGTCCACCTTGTCCGACGCGCGGGCCCGCCTGCGCACCCTGCTGGAGGTCAGCGAATGAAACCGACCGACGAGGTCGACGACCTGCTGACGCGGGCCGGCGCGCGCTGGCGTGTCGACCAGCCGTCACCCCCCGAGCCCGACCTGGACCAGATCCTCGGCGGCGGCGCCGTCCTCGCCGCTGGGTCCCGGCCCTGGCCGCCGCCAGCGTCGCCGCGATCGCCGCCGCCGCGCTCACCGTCCTCCCGGAGGGTACGCCGAAGCCCGCCGCGGTGCCCTCCGCCACCGGCGAGACACAGCAGCCGTTTGCCCAAGGCAACCACCCGTCGAACAACGAGCTCCTGGTCAAGCCTGGCGACAAGGTCCGGGTCAGCGGCCGGGTGATCGCCGCACCCGGGAAGCCGGTGGTCTTCTGTGCCGCGTTGGCGGTCACCGCCATCGGGTATCTACCGGGCAAGGAGCCCGCGCCCTCCTGCCCGGCGCAGTTCGCCGTGACGCTGCAGGGAGTCGATCTTGCCCGTTTGAGCGGAGCGAACGTGACCAAGGGCGTCCGAACCGGCAGCGCTAGCCTGACCGGCATCTGGGGGGCCGACCGCTCCATCGCCGTACAGGAACAGGCCGCGCCGGCGCCTTCGGTCCAGACACCGCTGCCTGAGGTGCCTTGCTCGGCGCCCGCGGGCGGCTGGGCGTCGAAGCCGAGCAACATCGGTTCGGCCCCGGTGCAGGCGTTCCTGGACACGCCACGCCGACGAGCTGATGGGGCCGGTCATGTACTACCCGAAGGGCTCGGCCAGGAACGCGCCGGTCGTGATCATGATCGGCGTCGCCCACGGCGATCTCGCCGCGCTCCGGACCGCGTTCGAGCAGGTGTACGACGGCAACCTCTGCATGACCCCGGTCCTGCTGAGCCGCGGCGACACCGAGCGGATGACGAATTCCTTCCAGCGGCTGATGGAGCGGAAAGACCTCGGCATCTTCATGAGTGGAGGGTCGGGAATGGAGGGCGGCCCGATGCGGATCGGTCTGCTGGTCTACACCGAGGCGGTGAAGACCGCGTTGACGCCGATCGGCCTCGATCTGCTGGCGCTCGAACCGGAAGTCAAGCCGGTCCGCTGACACCCGTCCGGCCGGGCACAGCTGTGCCCGGCAGACTCAGAAGCGGTCGTGGAAGAAGTCGACCAGGAGCCGGGCCGTGGCCGCGGGCTGCTCGATCGCCGGTGAGTGACCGGCATCGGGCACGACCTGTGGCTCGACGCCCAGGGCCTCCGCCATCGCGTCGCTGCGATCGGTGATCGGCCAGCCGTCGTCGGTGTCGCCGTACACGACCTGGGTACGGACGCCGGCCTTGGCGAGCTGGTCGGTCTTGTCCTCGGCGTCCGTCAGCCGCCGGGTGATCGCCGCGAGGCTGACCGGGACGTTGCTGGTGAAGCGCTTGCGCAGGAACGCCGCGATGCTCTCGGGCGGAGCGACGTACCCGGGGTTCCTTCGCTGTCGTGCTCGAGCTTCAGGTCGTACACCTGCTCGATCGGCAGGTTGTCCAGCCCGAAGGCGAGCATCTGCAGACCCTGGAGCGTCTCCGGGTCGGTGAACGCGGCCGGGCCCGAACACAGCAAAGTGATCGTCGAGAACACCGACGGGTCGGTCAGCACCGCCTCCCGCGCGACCAGTCCGCCGAACGAGTGCCCGACCAGTTGGCTGTAGCCGCCGAGCGCCTTGCTCATCGCCACCACGTCGGCGCCGAGCTCCGCCAGCGTGTACGCCGAGGGGTCGCTCGGCCCGGCGGTTTCGTACTGACCGCGCTGGTCCACGGCCACTGTGCGCCACCCGTACCGGCAGAGGTGGTCCACCAGCGGGGTGAAGTCCTCCTTGCTGCCGGTCCACCCCGGCACCAGCAGCACGGTGCCGAGCGGCGTACCGATCTCCGGCACCGCCATCAGCGTGGCGAACGAGCCACGGTCGGTCTCGAGGGTCGCGGGATGAACCCCGTCGGGCAGCGTCAACGTGCGCGGCGTACTCACAAGTAAAGAGAGTAACCGCTCAATCTGTCCGGACCCCCGGTTGACGGTGGCGATGCGCGCCGTGGACGGGATGCGGGCCTGGCGCGCCGCCGTGCGGCACAATGGCGGCGTGCCTCGCACTCTCGCGGTCGCGAACCAGAAAGGCGGCGTGGCCAAGACGACCACCGTCGCTACGCTCGGCGCTGCCCTGACCGAGCTCGGTCAACGGGTGCTGGTGGTCGATCTCGACCCGCAGGCGTGCCTGACGTTCTCGGTCGGCGTCGACCCCGAGGACCTCGACCAGTCGATGCATCACGTACTGCTCGGCGGGGTGCAGGCGCGCGACGTGCTGATCGAGCTCGACGACGCGCCGGACCTGCTGCCGGCGACGATCGAGCTGGCCACGGCGGAGGTGCGGCTGGCTCAGGAGAGTGGCCCTGAGCAGGTACTGCGTACGGCGTTGCGCCCGCTCCGAGCGTCGTACGACTGGATCATCGTCGACTGCCCGCCGACGCTCGGGCTGCTGACGGTCAATGGGTTGTCCGCGGCGTCCGACGTACTGATTCCCTTGCAATGCGAGACGTTGGCGCATCGTGGCGTAGGGCAACTACTTGACACGATTCACGACGTCCAGGCGCTGACCAACCCGAGCCTTGCGGTGCTCGGTGTGCTGCCCACGCTGTACGACGGCCGCACGCTCCATGCCCGCGCGGTGCTGGAGACGATCGCGGACACGTACTCGCTGAACGTGCTGGAGCCGGCGATCCCGAAGTCGATCCGGTTCGCGGAGGCGCCGGCAGCCGGGGAGACCATCCTCATCACGGCGCCGGCCTCGCCCGGTGCGAAGGCCTACCGGGCGTTGGCCGGCGCGCTGCTCTGAACTACTGCGAGGCGTCCGGAGTCTGGGGGACGGCGGCGGGCTGACGGCGTAGCCGGTGCCGGAACCGCCACAGCGGTACGCCGATCAACGCGAGCAGCACCAGGAACGGGAGGACCGCCCCGAGTGCGGTCGCCAGCGCGGAGAACGTGGCGGTGAACGCGTTCCAGCCGCCCTGCAGGCCGGCGAGGAAACCGCGGTCCGGGTCCTCGGCCGCTGCCGGCGGTTGGCCCTTCGCGGTCACTGTCAGCGTGAGGGTGGCGAGATCGGTCTGGAGGGCGAGGTTCTTCTGCTTGGCCAGCAGGGATTCGAGGTCCGACTCGCGCCGGGTGAGTTGGCTCTCGACCGAGACGATCTCGCCGACCGTGTTCGCCCTCGCCATCAGGGCGCGCATCCGGTCGAGGCTGGCGCGCTGGGACTCGATCCGGCTCGCCACGTCGACCACCTGCTCGGTGACGTCGCTGGACTCCTGGTGGATCTGCAGCCGCTTGCCCAGGTCGGACAGCCGCTGGATCGCGGTCTCGTACGACTTGGTCGGCACCTTGAGCACGAGGTTGGCCTGCGTGATCTTGCCGTCGGCGTCGCTACCGGTGTCCTCGGAGGCGACCTGCCCGTCGAGGCCGGCGATCGCGGTGACCGCCCTCTGGCGCGTGGCGGCGACGTCGTCCGATTCGACGGTGAGCGAGCCGGTCTTGATGATCGCCCGCGTGATGGTCGGCTGGCCCCCAGTGGGTGCTTGCCCGGGAGCCTGAGTTGGTGCTTGCCCGGGAGCCTGGGGTGCCGCTTTGCCGTCGGCCGCCGCACCGGAGTCCTGCTTCTGAACAGGCCCCGCGACCCCTTCGCTGCTGGTGTTGTCGTTACCACTCGCCCCACAGCCGGCCAGGAACACCAGCCCCACCACCCCGACCACGGCTGTACTGATCCGCCTCATCACCCATGCCCCTCTCTCGTGGTTACCGACCTAGGGACGGTTACCGAGGGGCAGGGTGTTGCAGGCTCACATCACCATTCAGAAACGGTGCGGCGACAGGGAGGTCACTCCGGAGCGGAGAACAGCGGCATGGTCGGGGGCGTCCCCGACTCAGCCGGCGCAGCGCTGTCGGCGGTCCTCGACTCGGTGGTCTTGGGCTCGGCGGTCTTCCGGGTGCGCGTCCGGGCCCGCTTGACCGGCGCCTCGGTCGGCTCCTGGACGGCCGCGTCCTCAGCCTTGACGTCCGCCTTGACCTCGGCCTGGACGTCAGTCTTGACCTCGGTCTGGGCGTCCGTCTTCACATCCGCGGACTTGCGGGTGCGCTTGCGCGGCTTCCGCTCCTGCTGCGGGGCCTCGGCGGCCTCGGTGGAGGACTCCTCGGTCGGCGGCACCTGGGTCTTGGTGGTGACATCGGCGTCGGACTTCACGTCCGTCACCTGGCCGGACCGGGTCCGCTTGCGGGTCCGGCTCCGCTTCCGGGCGGACCGCTCGCCGTCGCTCTCGGGACGACTCTCGCCACCGCGACGGTTCCGCGCCGGCCGCTCCTCGCGAGCCTCGCCGGATTCGCGCGGCTCGCGGGCCGGCTTGATCCGGCCCTTCGCGTCGGACGGGATGCCGAGGTCGTGGTACAGCTCCGGCGACGTCGAGTAGATCTCCTGCGGCTCGTCGTACGGCAGGTCGAGCGCCTTGTTGATCGTCTTCCACCGGGTCAGGTCCGGCCAGTCGACGAAGGTGACGGCGATCCCGCTCGCGCCGGCCCGCCCGGTCCGGCCGATCCGGTGGATGTAGGCCTTCTCGTCCTCGGGGCAGGTGTTGTTGATGACGTGCGTCACGCCCTCGACGTCGATGCCGCGGGCCGCCACGTCCGTACAGATCAGTACGTCGATCTTGTCGCCGCGGAACCGGGTCAGCGCCCGCTCACGGGCCTGCTGGTTCAGGTCGCCGTGGATCGCGGCCGCCTTGAACCCGCGGTCCTGCAGGTCGTCGGTCAGCCGGGACGCCTCCCGCTTGGTCCGGCAGAAGATCATCACCCGGCCACGGTCCTCGGCCTGCAGGATCCGCGCGACCACCTCGGGCTTGTCCAGGTCGTGCGCGCGGTAGACGAACTGTGCCGTGGTCGGCACCATCTCGGTGTCCTCGTGCGACTCCGCCCGGATGTTCAGCGGGTGCCGCATGTGGGTGCGCGCCAGCGCGATCACGGCCGACGGCATCGTTGCCGAGAACAACATCGTCTGCCGCAGCTCGGGCGTCTTGCGCAGAATGCGTTCCACGTCGGGCAGGAAGCCGAGGTCGAGCATCTCGTCGGCCTCGTCCAGGACCAGCACCTTGATGTGGCCGAGGTCGAGTACGCCCCGGTTGGCCAGGTCCAGCAGGCGTCCCGGCGTACCGACGACGACGTCGACGCCCTTCTTCAGTGCGTCCAGCTGTGGGTCGTACGCGACGCCGCCGTAGATGGTCAGGACCCGCACGGTGCGGACAGTGGACGCGGTCTGCAGGTCCTTGGCGACCTGGATGGTCAGCTCGCGGGTCGGGGTGACGACCAGCGCCTGCGGCTTGCCGGGGGCGGCGAGCTCCTCGTAGTCGGGCTCGCCGGGGGAGATGGTGCGCTGCAGCAACGGGATGCCGAAGCCGAGCGTCTTGCCAGTGCCGGTGCGGGCCTGGCCGATCAGGTCGGTGCCCATCAGGGCGACGGGGAGTGTCATTTCCTGGATCGGAAACGGCTCCACGATGTTGACGCGGTCGAGCGCGTCGCAGATCTCGGGCAGCACGCCGAGCTCTCGGAAGGTGGTCAGGCTGATCGCCTCTCACATGCTTGTGCGGACAGGTGTGCTCAGTGGCCGGGCGCCTGGGGCTTCTCAGCCCCGATCGTGAGGCGCGGGGACACTGTGCAAGCACCTCGCACCAGCTTGCCCATCTGGGCGCGTCACCGGCGAATCGTCCACCAGTGTAACCGCAACACACGTCAAGACCGCTTCGTGTGGTTTGCGCCACTCTCTCCGGCCTCCGGACCGTCCCACTCGGCTCCAGGGCGCGGAGTGTGCTTTCCGCCACTCGTGCCCCGGTCCGGATAAGGTTCCGGGCATGGAGCAGACGGCCTTTGATGATCCCGCCTACCGGGCCGCGGCGGTGGATCTGCTGGGAGTCCTCGCGTACGGCGAGCTGACGGCGTTCGAGCGGATGGCGGAGGACGCCAAACTGGCGCCGACCCTGAACGACAAGGCGGAGCTCGCCGCGCTGGCGACGACCGAGTTCGGGCACTTCCAGCAACTGCGGGACCGGCTGGTCGCGCTCGGGGTGGACCCGATGGAGGCGATGCGGCCGTTCGTCACGCCGCTGGACGCGTTCCACGACCACACCGCGCCGTCGGACTGGCTGGAGGGCCTGGTCAAGGCGTACGTCGGGGACGGTCTGGCGAACGACTTCTACCGCGAGATCGCGTCGTTCGTGGATGCGGATACCCGGGCCCTGGTGCTCGAGGTGTTCGCGGACTCCGGGCAGGCCGGGTTCGTGGTCGACCGGGTCCGGGCCGCGATCGAGGAGGACCCGAAGTTGGGCGGCCGCCTGGCGCTGTGGGGACGCCGGCTGGTGGGCGAGGCGCTCAGTCAGGCGCAGCGGATCGCCGCGGACCGGGACTCGCTGGCCGCGCTGCTGGCCGGCAGCGTCGACCGCCCCGGGCTGGACCTGGCCGCGATCGGCCGGATGTTCACCCGGCTCACCGAGGCCCACACCGCCCGGATGACCGCCCTCGGCCTCCAAGCCTGACGCCCCGCGCCGTGTGCCGGCGCGGCCCCGTCCCAAGCGACCCCATCTCATGGGTTGACCTACGAGATGGTGGGTTGGCACCCCTGAATCCGGTAGGCCAACCCACCATCTGATGAGTCAGCCCATCAGATGGTGGGCTGGGGGAAATGGCAACGGCCGCCTGCCCTGGTATGGGTGGCGGCCGTCGGGATGCGCGGGTACCCGCCCGCGGGCGGGTGTGGTCAGGCGGCGGTCTTGGCCTTGCGCGAAGAGATGATCGCAACGACGATCGCGGCGCAGACGATCTGGATCAAGTACTGGGTCCAGTCCGGACCAGGGGTGTCCTTGACGCCGAGGAGCATGGCGATCAGACCACCGAGGAAGGCGCCGATGCCGCCACCCAGGATGGTCCAGCCGAGGCCGATGTTCTGCCTGCCGGGGAGCACCAACCGGGCCAGCGGCCCGAAGATGATGCCCGCGATGAGACTGACGATGATCATCCAGATCCAGTAACCCACGGTTCCTCCTTGAGGGTGGCCGACCTGCGCCAAGGCCTGGTGCCCCGCAGCAACCAGACCACCGCAACGCAGGTCTTACCACCATCGTGCCCTCTCCGTGGCACTCCGGATCCGGGACACGCGCGACTGTGTCCGGACCGGGATCAGATCGCGCCGAAGCCGACCTTGCGGATCGAGACCTCGCCGATCTCCACGTACGCGAGCCGGTCGGCCGGGATGATCACCCGGCGGCCCTTGTCATCGGTGAGCTGCAGCAGGTTGGCCTTGCCGCTGAGCGCCGCGGCGACCGCCTCCTGGACCTCTTCCGGGGTCTGCTCGCTCTCCAGCACCAATTCACGATTGGCGTGCTGCACGCCGATCTTGACCTCCACGAAACCCTCCGGGGACGTTCCGACCGGCGGCTCTCGCCGGTGACGCTTCGAGCCTATCCGCTGCGGTCCCTCAGCTCTCACCCGTCCGCCCAGAGCAGAACCTCGGTACGACGTACACCCGGCCCGCGGCTGGACGTCGTACCAGGGTCAGCCGTCGGTGCGGGGGAAGCCGCGGATGCCGCGCCAGGCCAGCGAGGCGACCAGGTCGGCGGCCTGCTGCTGGGGGAGCGACGGGTTGCCGGCGGCCAGCCAGTACCGGGCGCTGACGTGCGCCATCCCGACCAGGCTGACGGCCAGCACCATCGACTGCTCGCGACTCAGGCCGGCGTCGGCGCTGATCACCTCGGAGACCGCCTCGGCGCAGGACTGGGTGACCTGGTCGACCCGCTCGCGGACCGCGGTCTCGTTGGTGAGGTCGGACTCGAACACCAGCCGGAAGGCGCCCTGCGCGTTCGCCACGTAGTTGTAGAACGCGTGGATGGTCGCCGCGACCCGTAGCTTGTTGTCGTCGGTCGACTTCAGCGCGTCCCGGACCGCGGCGATGATCGCGTCGCAGGAGGTGTCCAGCAGGGCCAGGTACAGCTCGAGCTTGCCGGGGAAGTGCTGGTACAGAACCGGCTTCGAGACGCCGGCCCGGTCCGCGATGTCGTCCATCGCGGCGGCGTGGTACCCGTTCGCGACGAAGACCTCCTGGGCCGCCTCGAGCAGTTGCGCGCGGCGGGCCAGCCGCGGCAGGCGGCTGCCGCGTTTGGGCGCGGTCTCGGGTGTCGTCGACACGTGGGACTCCTTCGGTGGTGCGGCACCGGCGGCTCGGGCTCGACCGCCGGGTCGTTCTCCGAATCCTACCCAGCAGTTGTCCCGGCCAGTAGCTTCCGCGCCGAACTGCGTTCCGTCGTGGTACCGCTCAGCGGTAGTCGTCCTCGTCGGGATCGCCCACCTCGCGGCGCTGCTCCTCGACGTCAGCAGGGTCGGCCTCCAGCACTACGCCGGAGTCCTCCGGGCGGTCGTCCACCACGGTGGAGCTCTGGCGTTGCTCCAGTACGTCGGCCTCGGGGGCGTCGTCCGGGACACTGCCGACGGCAGGATCCTCGTAGTCGGGCTCACTGGTCATGCGACTGCCTCTCCTCTCGGTGTTCGACGGTTCTGATGCTTACGACGGTAGCGGCTGCGGGTCGTCGTACAGCCCCTCCAGGACGTCGCCGTACTCCTCGATCCGGGCCAGCACGTCGTGGGGGAGGAATCTGAGCTCCTCGGGCGTGGTCGCCGACGCCACCTCGTCCCAGTCGATCGGGGTGGATACGCGCGGCTCGTCGGACCCGCGCAGCGAGTACGGCGCCAGGGTGGTCTTGGCGCTCGCGTTCTGGCTCCAGTCGATGAAGACCTTGCCGGGCCGCAGCGCCTTGGTCATGTTCGCGGTGACGTTCTCCGGCAGGGCCTCGGCCAGTTGCTCGGCCAGCTGTTTGGCGAACGCACTGGTACTCCGGGACGACGCAGGCTCGATCGGGACGTACAGGTGCATGCCCTTGTTGCCGGACGTCTTCGGCCAGCCCTCGAGGCCGTAGTGGCCCAACAGTTCCCGCAGGGCCAGCGCGACGTCGCAGCACTCCACGATGGTCGCTCCGGGGCCCGGGTCGAGGTCGAACACGATCAGGTCGGCCTTTGGCTTCTTGCCGTGGTCCGACAGACCGATCCGCCACTGCGGCACGTGCAACTCGAGTGCGGCCAGGTTGGCCAGCCACACCACCGTTTGAATGTCGTCGGCGACCACGAAGTCGGCCTCGTCCCGACCGGTCGAGCTGCCCGGCGTCGGCAGCGTCACAGTCCGCACCCAGGACGGCGTACCGCGCGGGGCGTTCTTCTCGAAGAAGTACGGCGCCGCTGTGCCGTCGGGCCACCGCTTACGGGTCAGGGGGCGGTCGGACAGGTGTGGCAGCAGCAGGTGCGCGACCTGGTGGTAGTAGTCGATCACCTCGGCCTTGGTGAAGCCCGTCTGTGGATACAGCACCTTGCTGAGGTTGGTGAGCTTCATCGTCTGACCGTCGACCTCGGTCGTCAGTTGCTGCGCCGCGCCTGCCATGTGTCCCAGTGTCCAGGTTCAGAGCGTCCTAACATGGGTGTTCGTGGAGAGCTTACGGGGCAGTAACCGGCACTGACGTGCCGTTGGGAGCGCAAGAATGGCCGGCACGGCGGGTGCCGGTCGCTGGGGTGGATCTGCTGGTCCGAGACGTACCGGGCGCGGCGGCGGACCTACCGCCCGCACTGTTCGTGCACGGGCTGGGCGGATCGTCGCTGAACTGGACCGCCCTCGGTCTGCTGCTGAACGACACGATCCGCGGTATCGCCCCCGATCTGCCCGGCTTCGGGCGTACGCCGCTGTCCGGAGCCGCGAGTATCACCGAGCAGGCCGCTGTACTCATCGAACTGCTCGAGCGTGAGGTCGAGCAGCCGGTGCATCTGTTCGGGAACTCGATGGGCGGGGCTTCCGCGGTCGCACTCGCCGCGCAGCGGCCGGACCTGGTCGCGTCACTGACTCTGATCTCTCCGGCGCTGCCGCATCCGCGAGTGTCGGCCAGCGCGCTGTGGTTCACCGCGCTCGCGACGCCCCGGCTGGGCTCCGTGGTACTGGAACGGAGCCGGCGGTTGCCGTTCGATCGGCGGTTCCAGGCGTCGCTCGCGATGGTGTTCGGCGATCCGCGGTCGCTGCCGCCCGAGGTGCGAGCGGCGTACGAGGCCGAACTGCGGCGGCGGGACGACCGACCCGTGGGTCGGGCAGGCGACGCTGGACGGTGCCCGGAGCATTCTGCGGTCGTCGCTGGCGCCGCCGCGGCGGTCGCTGTGGGCGGACGCGGCCAAGGTCGAGTGCCCGGTGCTGCTGATCTACGGCGGCAAGGACCGGTTGGTCGACGCCCGGATCCGGACCAAGGCCCAGCGCACCTTCCCGAATGCGCGGCTGCTCTACCTGCCGCGGTCCGGTCACGTCGCCCAGATGGAACACCCCGAACAGGTCGAACGCGCCTTCCGCCAGCTGATCTCCTGATCGAGTCGAGTCCGACGCAGGACTGGCCGGGTTCGGGCGGACCGCCGGCACTCATCAATTGGGGTTCCGGAGGCGCGCCAAGCGTGCGGCTGCTCGTTCGTGGCCGATTGATGAGTGCCTGGGGTCCGCATCCCGCGACGAGACGACGGTCCCGGGATGTGGACCCCGGCGGGGTCCGCTGGGGTTGTGCGGGAACATGGGGGAGGGACAGATGGTTGAAAACCGAAGATCTGTCTCACGTCTTCCTGAGGAGCCGCACGTGTCACTGCCACCACTGGTCGAACCGGCCGACGAGCTGACGATTGACGAGGTGCGCCGGTACTCGCGGCACCTGATCATCCCCGAGGTCGGGATGGCCGGGCAGAAGCGGCTGAAGAACTCCAAGGTGCTGGTGATCGGCGCCGGCGGCCTGGGCAGCCCGGCGTTGCTCTATCTGGCCGCGGCCGGCGTCGGCACGCTCGGCATCGTCGAGTTCGACACCGTCGACGAGTCCAACCTGCAGCGCCAGATCATCCACGGCCAGTCCGACATCGGTAAGTCCAAGGCCCAGTCGGCCAAGGAGTCGATTCTCGAGACCAACCCGAACACCAACGTCGTCCTGCACGAGACCCGGCTGGACAACGACAACGTCTTCGAGATCTTCGAGCAGTACGACCTGATCGTCGACGGCACCGACAACTTCGCCACCCGGTACCTGGTGAACGACGCCGCCGTGCTGCTCGGCAAGCCGTACGTCTGGGGCTCGATCTTCCGCTTCGACGGCCAGGTCAGCGTGTTCTGGGCCGAGCACGGCCCGTGCTACCGCTGCCTGTACCCGGAGCCGCCGCCGCCCGGCATGGTCCCGTCCTGCGCGGAAGGCGGCGTACTCGGCGTGCTCTGCGCGTCCATCGGCGCGGCGCAGGTGACCGAGGCGATCAAGCTGCTCACCGGCATCGGCGACCCGTCGCTCGGCCGGCTGAACATCTACGAGGCGCTCGACCTCAACTGGCGTGCACTGAAGGTTCGCAAGGACCCGAACTGCGCCATCTGCGGTGAGAACCCGACCGTCACCGAGCTGATCGACTACGAGGACTTCTGCGGTGCGATCACCGAGGAGGCGGCCGACGCGGCCGTCGGCTCGACCATCTCGGTCAAGCAGCTGAGCGAGTGGATCAAGCTCAAGGACAACGGTGAGAAGGACTTCATGCTCATCGACGTCCGCGAGCCGAACGAGTACGAGATCAACCGGATCCCGGGCTCGGTGCTGATCCCGAAGGCCGACTTCCAGACCGGCGTGGCGCTGGAGAAGCTGCCGCAGGACAAGCAGCTGGTCTTCCACTGCAAGTCCGGCGTCCGCTCCGCGGAGGTGCTCGCGATCGCCAAGGGTGCCGGCTTCTCCGACGCTGTCCACGTCGGTGGCGGCGTGGTCGCCTGGGTCGACCAGATCGACCCGAGCCAGCCGTCGTACTAGATCTGACCAAGGGGGCTGGAGCACTCCAGCCCCCTTTGTCTAGAACGGCATCCGGCAGCTACTGACCGCCTCGACGGCCTGCGGATCGCCGGAAACGACGGGTGCGTCACCTGCGCGACGATCTGCTCGCCGTACGGCCCGGCATCGAACGATCGCCCGAGTACACCCGTGACTGCTGTCGGTCGGCTCGCCCGATCTGCTGCGCGAGTACTGCGGTCATGAATCCACCCTGGTCGGTGCGTAGTGCTGAAAGAACATCTCGAGTACGACGGGCAGCAGCCGGATGAAACGTCCGTCCTCGAACGAGGCGTCCGGCTCGTTCGCCATCTGCTGCGAGAGCACTCCCGCCGTGATCGACGTGAACAACGCTGTCCCCTCGTCGCTGGCCGCGTCCGGATGCAGCCGGCCGGCGTTCACCGCCATCTGCAGGCCCTGCTTGAGGTACGCGACAGCCTCCTGTGCGGGCGCGAACGCCTGCGGACTCGGCTCGAAGCCCGGGATCGTCCGCCAGAACAGCAACTGCGAGTAGACCGGGTGCTGCAAACACCAGCGGGCGTAGGCGGTCGTCCCGATCAGACACAGCTCCATCACGTCGTCGGTCGTCGCCGCGTCCACGGCGTCGCGCTGGGCGGCCAGGACCTGCTCGGCGCCGCGCTGGAAGAGGGCGTCGTAGATGGCCATCTTGGACGGGAAATACTGGTACAGCGACGGCGGTTGCATGCCGAGCCGCCGGGCCACCGCGGACAGGCTGAGCGCGGCGACGCCCTCGATCTCCATCAGCTCGATGGCGACGTCCAGGATCTCCCCGATGGTCTCCTGCCGACGACGAGTACGACGATCCACCCCGGCTGTGCTCACGTCCTGAGAAAAACCTAAGACCATTAGGGAAGTCAATACCCCATAGGTGATGAGTTGGTTTGTCCCTCCGGCCGACTAGTGTCTTGGCATGTGCAGAAACATCACGGTTCTGAGGGGACTCGAGCCGGCTGCGACCTCTGAGGAGATCTACGCGGCCGCGTTGCAGTACGCGCGCAAGGTGAGTGGCGTCGGCTCACTGAGTGCGACCACCCGCGGCCCGATCGAACGGGCCGCGACCGAGGTCGCACGGATCACCGAGCAGCTGCTGGCAGAGATGCCCGAGCGTCGGGTCCCGCCGCAGACGGTGCCGCCGTTGCGCCGTCCCGAGGTGCGCGCCCGGCTCGGACTCGACTAAAGAGCCTTTCCGTGGGGGACGGGGGTCGCGCTGCCCGCCGGCGGCAGGGGGTCGTGTTCGCGCTGGTGATCGTCGGCGTGCTGCTCGCGCTGACGAACACCAACGCCCAGACCGAGTTGGTGCGTCGGCGTCAGGACGCGTGTGACAACACGCTGGCGTTGCCGCTGGGCGCGTACCTGCTCGGGATCGCCGGGCTGACCATCGGTGCGATCGCGCTCTTCCTGCTGGTGCGCTGGTTCCACCGCAGCCGCCAGCCGATCGCTCTGATCCTGTTCGCGACCGCGGGTGCCGCCGTCGTCTTCGAGATCTTCGCCGTGGTCGCCGCCTTCCAGCAGGGCCGCCCGATCCAGTCCCTCTGCTTCGGCTGATCGGAGTAAGGTCACCCGGGGAAACGACTGCCTAGGGAGGCGCGGGTATGCGGTTCGCGATCAAGACCAGGCCGGAGCACACCACGTGGCAGCAGCTGCGGGACGTATGGGTCGCGGCGGATCAGTTCGAGGTCTTCGAGTCCGCCTGGCACTGGGACCACTTCTACCCGCTCAGCGGTGACATGGCCGGCCCGAACCTCGAGGCGTGGACCACGCTGGCCGCGCTGGCGCAGGCAACCGAGCGGATCCGGGTCGGCTGCCAGGTGACCGGGATGATCTACCGGCATCCCGCCGTACTGGCGAACATGGCCGCCACCACCGACATCATCTCGAACGGCCGGCTCGAGCTCGGCATCGGCGCCGGCTGGAACGAGATGGAGACCACCGCCTACGGCATCGACCTCTACCCGCTGAAGGAACGCTTCGACCGGTTCGACGAGGGCACCCAGGCGATCATCGCGCTGCTCACCGAGAAGGTCGCGAACTTCGACGGCAAGTACATCAAGCTCACCGACGCGTACTGCGAGCCGAAGGCCGTGCAGACCCCGTACCCGCCGATCACCATCGGGGGCAAGGGGCCGAAGCGCACCCTCCGCGCGGTCGCCAGGTGGGCGCAGCAGTGGAACGTCATCGTCCCGAGCCCCGAGGAGTGGAAGCCGCTCAAGGACGTGCTGGTCCAGCACTGCGAAGAGGTCGGGCGCGACGTCAACGAGATCACCTGCTCGGTGAACGTCCGCGTCGACCCTGGCGAGCCACTCGACGCCGCGGTCGCAGCGGCGGCGGCGTACGGCGAAGCGGGGGTCGACCTGGTCGTGCTGAACCTCCCGCTCGACGCCCGGCCGTCGGTCCTCGAGCCGCTTGCCAGGGCGGTCGCCCCGCTCGCCTGAACTGTCCAAGGTCCCCGCTAGGTTTGGGTTTGTGGACAGGGAGGAGTACGTCGAGGCGGTGCTGCGTGCCGTCGAGTCGATCCCGCCGGGCAACGTCGCGACGTACGGCGACATCGCGGAGTACGTCGGTCAGGGTGGGCCGCGTCAGGTCGGTGCGATCATGCGCGAGTACGGCGGCAGTGTGCCGTGGTGGCGGGTGATCCGGGCCTCCGGCGTCCCGGCCGACGAGGTCGGCGACGAGCAACTCCACAATCTCCGATCCGACGGCGTCCGCGTCACCAACGGCCGCGTGAACCTCCGCGAAGTTCGCTGGGATCCGGACGTCGACGACCACTGAGCTGTCCGCTTTCCGGCTAGTGATGTGGGTGCTCGGAGTGGGCGATCGGGATTGTCGGTGCGGTCTGCTGGGATGGGGCGATGGTCAGCAGACAGGGGTCCCGGTATCGGCTGGTCCGGGCGGAGGGGCGCAGCGCTGAAGCACCTGTCCTGGATGCGGATCAGCAAGCCGTGGTGGATCATCCCGGCGGACCTTTGCTGGTGCTGGCCGGGCCGGGGACCGGGAAGACGACCACCTTGGTCGAAGCGGTCGTCGATCGGGTGCGGAATCGCGGTCTGAGTCCCGACGAGGTCCTGGTGCTGACCTTCGGGCGCAAGGCGGCGACCGAGCTGCGGGACCGCATCACCGGCCGGCTCGGGCGGACGACCCGGGTGATGCCGTCGATGACCTTCCACTCCTTCTGTTACGCGTTGCTGCGACGGTTCACGCCGGCCGACGCGTTCGACGTACCGCTGCGGCTGCCGTCCGGGCCGGAGCAGTCGCTGCGGCTGAATGAGGCGTTGTCCGGCAGTCGCGAGGTCGGTGCGGTGTCTTGGCCGGGGAGTCTGCATCCGGCGTTGAAGACGCGCGGATTCACCGACGAGGTGCAGGCGGTGATCGGCAGGGCGAGGCAGCTTGGGCTCGACCCGGAGGACCTGTCCGCGATCGGGCGATCGGCGGACCGGGCCGAGTGGGTGGCGGTCGGCGACTTCTTCGAGGAGTACCTGCAGATCCTCGACCACGAACAGGTGCTGGACTACTCCGAGCTCATCCACCGCGCGGTGATCCTGGCCCAGCAGCCGCAGGTGCAGGCCAGGCTGCGCGACCGAGTTCAAGGCCGTCTTTGTCGACGAGTACCAGGACACCGATCCCGGTCAGATCAAGCTGCTCCAGGCGATCGCCGGGGACGGCCGCGACCTCGTTGTCGTCGGCGATCCGGACCAGTCGATCTACACGTTCCGCGGCGCCGACGTCCGTGGTCTGCTGCGCTTCACCGACAGGTTCCGTACGGCGAACGGCGCGGAGGCGGCGCAGATCGCGCTGGGGACGACACGACGCTTCGGTACGACGCTCCAGCGGGTGTCCCGCAATGTGGTCAGCCGATTGGGCGTGCCGGGGACGCTGGACCGGGACACGTTCGAGCGCTTCCGCAACCCCGACGCCAGCGGCTGTGTGTACGGCGCCGGCAAGGTCGAAGCGAACCTGTACTCGACCAGCGGCGCGGAGCTGGAGCACATCGCGGACCTGTTGCGTCGCGCGCATGTGCAGGACGGCGTCGGTTGGAACGAGATGGCGGTGCTGGTCCGGTCCGGCAGCCGGTCGATTCCGCCGTTGCGTCGTGCGCTCGCGGCCGCGGGGATCCCGGTCGACGTGGCCGGTGACGAGCTTCCGTTGTCGCGCGAGCCCGCCGTACGTCCGATGCTGCTCGCTTTGCGGGCGGTGGCGGATCCGGCGACGTTGACGGTGGACGTCGTACGAGCGCTGGCGTTGTCGCCGTTGGGGGCGATGGATGCGGGACAGCTGCGGCGGCTGGCGCGGGTGTTGCGGCGCCGGGATCGCGAGGCGGCGGGCGGGCAGCGGTTGCCACGGTCGTCGGACGAGCTGTTGCGAGAGGCGTTGATGAATCCGCTCCTGCTCGACGAGGAGGCGTCGCCGGCCGAAGCGCGGTTCGCGGCGCTCGGTGAGAGGTTGCTCAAGGCAAGGAACATCGTGACCGCGGGGGCAGCGCCGGACGAGGTGATGTGGTCGTTGTGGTCGGACTCGCCGTGGTTGCGGCGGCTGCGCGGGCAGGCGAACTCGGGCGGTGAACCGGCGCGGGCGGCGAACCGGGATCTGGATTCCTTGTGTGCTCTGTTCGACGCGGCGAGCCGGGCCGAGGAGCAGGTCGGGTTCAAGGGCGTGTCGGCGTTCCTGAGCGAGCTGGAGTCGCTGGACATCGCGGCGGACAACCGGTTCGACGGGGCCTATCGCGAGGCCGGCGTACAGCTGATGACGGCGCACCGGTCGAAGGGGCTGCAGTGGCGGCTGGTCGTCGTGGCGAGTGTGCAGGAAGGGCAGTGGCCCAACCTCAGACGTCGTGGTTCGCTGCTCGAGCCTGACCGGCTGGGGCCTGATGGGCTTGTCGATCCGTTGTCGGCCGGTGCGTTGCTGGCCGAGGAGAGACGGTTGTTCTACGTCGCGATCACGCGGGCCCGGGAGCGGTTGATCGTGACGGCGGTGCAGGCGCCCGAGGCGGACGGGGATCAACCGTCCAGATTGCTTGCCGAGCTCGACATTCCTTTGAAACTGGTGGCAGGTCGGCCGCGGCGGCCGTTGTCCTTGCACGGGCTGGTCGCGGATCTGCGGTGTGTACTCGCGGATCCTTCCTCGTCGCCGGCGTTGAAGCGGGTCGCGGCCGATCGGCTGGCGTTGCTGGCCGATGCTGTGGACGATCGCGATCACGCGTTGGTGCCGACGGCGGATCCCGGGCGGTGGTGGGGTGTACGGGAGCGGACGCGGTCGGAACGGCCGATCGCGGATCCCGACCTGCCGGTGCCGTTGTCGGGGAGTGCGCTGACGACGATCGTGGACTGTCCGCTCCGATGGTTCCTGACCCGCCGGGCCGGTGGGGAGACGCCGAGTACGTCGGCGATCGGATTCGGCATGGTGTTGCACACGCTGGCGGACGCCGTCGCGACCGGGGCGCTGCCACCGTCCATCGACGAACTGAACGGCTGGCTCGACAAGGTGTGGACACAGTTGGAGTTCGAGTCCGCGTGGATCTCGGACCGGGAGCGCGTCGAGGCCGAGCAGGCTCTGCGCCGGTTCGTCGCGTGGCACCAGGGCCGGCCGGATCGCACGCTGCTGGGGACCGAGGTCGACTTCGACGTACTGCTCCCCGACACCGAGAAGCCCGCGGTCCGGGTGAAGGGCCGGATGGACCGCGTCGAGCAAGACCCCGAAGGGACGATCCGGGTGGTCGACCTGAAGACGGGCCGCTCGCTGCCGACCAAGCCGGCGGTGGCGCGGCACGTCCAGCTCGCGATCTACCAGCGCGCGATCGCGTCGCGGCAGGTGGAGAAACTCGGCGACGATCCGGTTGCCGGCGGCGCCGAACTGGTCCAGCTCCGTCACGACGACAACGGCGGCTTCCCCAAGGTCCAGCACCAGGGCCCGCTCGAGGCTGACGACGACGGCAAGACCTGGCTCGACGAGGCCGTCGACAATGCCGCGTCAATGGTCCGCACCGAAGAATTCACCGCGCAACGCAACGACGGCTGCGCCCGCTGCGAAGCCCGCGCGCTGTGCCCGATTCAAGCAGAAGGCCGAGAGATCGTCTGATGTACGTGCATGACACCCCGCACCGCCCGACCTCGGCCCCGCCTGCCGGAGAGGAGTGCTGCTGATGAGTGCGCGGCTCGGTTCCACTGCTGATCTGTGTGATCTGCTGGGGATCCCGTTCTCCGATCAGCAGTTGGCAGCGATTACCGCGCCGTTGGCGCCCGGGGTGATTGTGGCCGGGGCCGGGTCGGGGAAGACGACGGCGATGGCGGCTCGGGTGGTGTGGCTGATCTGCACCGGGCAGGTGAAGCCGGAGGAAGTGCTCGGGCTGACGTTCACGAAGAAGGCGGCCAACGAGCTGGATGTGCGGATCCGCGAGGACCTGACGAAGGCCGGCGTCCTCGGATCGACTCTGCCGAAGGACCAGCACCCGATCCTCGCCGCCCACCTCCGCAGCAACCTCCCGAACTGGGAGCCGGAAGAGCCCGGCGAGCCGGTCGTCTCGACGTACCACGCCTTCGCCGGCACGCTGATCGCCGAGCACGGCCTTCGCCTCGGTCTCGAGCCCGACGCCCGCGTCCTCGCCGACGCGACGCGGTTCCAGCTCGCGGGTCGCGTCGTACGGCGATCCGCCGGGCCGATCCGGTTCGCATCGCATCACGTTCCGACGCTCGTCAACAGCCTGCTCGCGCTCGACGGTGAGCTCGCGGACCACCTGCTCCGGGCGGACGACGTACGCGGGCATGACGAGGCAGTACGACGGGAAGTCGCGGCGGCGCGCAAGCAGACGGTCGAGGTGCGCAAGCTCGGCGAGACCGCATTGAAGCGTGGCGAGATCCTCCAGCTCGTCGAGGAATACCAGGCGTACAAGGCGGAGCGCGGCGTCGTCGACTTCGCCGACCAGATGGCGCTCGGCGCGCGACTGGCCGAGGAGTGCCCGGAGGTCGCAGCCGTCGAACGGTCGCGGTACAAGGTCGTGCTGCTCGACGAGTACCAGGACACGTCGGTCTCGCAGCGCCGGATGCTGACCGCACTTTTCGCCGGGCCGGAGCCCGAGCACGGCCGGGGGCATCCCGTCACCGCCGTCGGCGATCCATGCCAGGCGATCTACGGCTGGCGCGGCGCGTCCGTCGCGAACCTGGACGAGTTCCCGGAGCACTTCCCTCAGGCCGACGGCAGTCCGGCTCAGCGGTATGTGCTGAGCGTCAACCGCCGCTGCGGCAGCCGGATCCTCGCCGCCGCCAACCAGCACGCGGCCGAGCTCTATCAACAGCACCCCGGCGTGATCCCGCTCGAAGCTCCCGAGAACGCCCCCGACGGCGCGATCACCGTCGGCCTGTTCGAGACGCGCTCGCAGGAGATCGAGTGGGTCGCCGACGCGATCGTCGCCGCGCACCGCACGCCGAACCGCCGGTGGAAGGACATCGGCATCCTGATGCGGACGAACGTCGATCTGAGCGCGGTCCACGAAGCTCTGATCGCGCGCAAGGTCCCGGTCGAGGTGGTCGGGCTCGGTGGGCTGCTCGCACTCCCCGAGGTCGTCGACGTCGTCGCCACGCTGCAAGCGGTCAACGATCTCACCGCCAACGCCGCCATGCTGCGAATCCTCACCGGTCCCCGCTTCCGGATCGGCCACCGCGACCTCGCGCTGCTGGCCAACCGGGCGCGCGCCCTCGCCGACGCGGGCGAACGTCCGGCCGCCGACGACCTGGTCGCCGCACTCGACGCCGCGGTCGCCGGAATGGACTCGACCGAGGTCATCTCCCTGGCCGAGGCGGTCGACGACCCGGGGCCGAACGCGTGGGGCTACGCGCCGGAGGCCCTGGTCCGGTTCAAGGAACTCTCGACCGAGTTGCGCGAACTCCGTGCGCACGCGGGGGAGCCGCTGCTCGACCTCGTCCGGCGAGTGATCAGCACGATCGGCCTGGACGTCGAGCTCACCGCGACGCCTGACCATGTCGACTCGGGACGCCGCGACCACCTCGCCGCCTTCTTGGATGCCGTCGGCAACTTCGTGTCCACCGAGTCGGACGGCTCGCTCGACGGCCTGCTGGCGTATCTTGCCGCCGAGGAGGAGTACGCCGCCGGCCTCGATCTCGCCGTACCGAGTGAAGCGGACTCGGTGAAGCTGCTCACCACGCACCGCTCGAAGGGCCTGGAGTGGCCGATCGTGTTCGTGCCGACGCTGGTCCAGAAGGTGTTTCCGTCGGACCGCGGCCGGGACAAGTGGACCACGAACGCGAAGGTCCTTCCGTGGCCGCTGCGTGGCGACGCCGACACACTGCCCGACATCCACGACCTGTCCAACGCCGGGCTGAAGTCGTTCGCGGACGAGTGCAAGGACGTCAACGCTCTGGAGGAACGCCGGCTCGGGTACGTCGCGTTCACCCGCGCGAAGGAGATCCTCGTCGCCACCGGGCACTGGTGGGGCCCGACGCAGAAGCGCCCGCGCGGACCGTCGTCGTACCTTTCGACGCTGAAGCAGCATGCCGGCGAACGTGTCGTCGAATGGGCCGAGCAGCCTGAGTTGTCCGAGGAGAATCCCGAGCTCGCCGAGCAGACGCAGGCGCCGTGGCCAACGCCGTACGACGTGGAGTCGTACCAGCGGCGGTTGGACTCGGTGGCGCTGGTGCAGCAGGCACGAGCCGAGGGACCGTCGATCGAGGCCGAGGAGTCGCTGCTGCTGGACGAGCAGGCGACGGTCGCGCGGTGGGACTCCGAGCTCGAGCGATTGTTGTCCGAGGCAAGGGAAAGCCGAAGCCGGAAGGCGTACGACGTCGCGCTGCCGGCCGCACTGTCCGCGACCCAGGTGATGCGGCTGGCCAAGGACCCCGACGGCCTGGCATCGGAGCTGGCGCGCCCGATGCCCCGCAAGCCCAACCGCGCGGCCCGCTTCGGCACCCGCTTCCACGCCTGGGTCGAGAGCTACTTCGGCCAGCAGCTCCTCCTCGACCCCGACGACCTGCCCGGTGCCGCGGACGAGGACATCGTCGACGACACCGACCTCACCGAACTCATGGATGCCTTCCGCATCGGCCCCTACGGCGAAACCACGCCGTACGAGATCGAAGCCCCGTTCGCCCTGGCCATCGGCGGCCGCGTCATTCGTGGTCGCATCGACGCCGTCTACCAGGTGGTGCGGCCGGACGGCTCCCGCGGCTACGACGTCATCGACTGGAAAACAAACCGCTCCGAATCCGCCGACCCGCTGCAGCTGGCCATCTATCGAGTCGCCTGGGCCGAGTTGCAAGGCATTCCCATCGACCAGGTGACCGCTGCCTTCTACTACGTGCGGACGGCCGACATCATTCGTCCGGAGAACCTTCCCACCAAGCAGGAACTCACGATGCTGCTGAACGGCTAGCGCGGGTCTCATTCGTGGCGTCGCCGGATGATGAGGCGGGGGATGGGGCGTGCCCAGGATCTGTTCGGACTTGAGCAGGCCCATGTGGGTCTCGGCCAGGGTCTTGAGTGTCGTAGGCCCCGTCGACGGACCCGGCTGAGGCGTCGACGCCGGCATCCGTGAGGCGTTGGGTGAAGGCGGTCGAGGTGTATCGCGACCCGGCGTCGGTGTGGGTGGGCTGCGGGCGAGTTGAGTTCAGGCGAGTTGAGCTGAGGTGGATGGGGTGCGGGCGGGTGGGGTGCAGGCGAGTTGGGTGCAGGCGAGCTGGGTGCAGGCTTCCTGATCAACGTGCCGATCGGCGCGGTGTGCGCCAGGGCGGGCGCGACGACCCAGGCGCCGGTGCGAGGTTCGTACCGCAGCGGGACCCGGCCGAGCGCGTCGTTGTGGGTCAGCTCGCGAGACCGTTGTCTGCAGTGAGCGGCGCGTCGAAAGGCTGGCGTCGCGCTCGGGCGTCGGCGAGGTAGCTGGTACCCGCGCTTCGTGGGGTCGTGGCGGCTTCGCCCCATGGGTCGAACGCGTCGCTGTTGTTCGTACCAAGCGCGCGCCGGTCGACGTTCGCGGGCGAGTTCCCGCCGTCGCCAGACGGGTCGATGCCCGCAGCCGCCGGCTCCTTGGGAACGCCCGCAGACTCGTCACCGGAAGGGTCGCCCCAGGGATCGAAGTCACCGCCGGGTGGGACCTTCTGGCGGCTGGGCCGTTCGTCAGGTGCGTCACCCCAAGGGTCGAGGTCGGCGGCAGGTGAACGCGGCTGGGTACGGCTGGGTCGTACGTCAGGTGCGTCGCCCCACGGGTTGAGGTCGGCGGCGGGTGGACGGGTGTGGGTGCGGCTGGGCTGTTCGACAGAGGCGTCGCCCCACGGGTCGAGGTCGGCGGCGGGTGGACGCGTCGGGGTGCGGCTGGTGGGCCGTTCGTCAGGTGCGTCGCCCCAGGGGTTGAGCCGTGCGGCGTCCTCGGGGGTGATCCAGGGTGGGTCGGTGTCGCGAGGCCAGGCGCGCGCGGACCCGCCGCCCGTTCCGCCCGGTGTGGTCGCGCCGGCTGTTCCGCGCGTAGTCGAACCGCCCGTGGTTGAACCGGCTGTTCCGCGCGTGGTTGAACTGCCCGTGGTTGAGCCGGCTGTGGTTGGGCTGGTGTTGGGGGTGGTGGTTGGTGGTCGGTATCTGCCGCGGGGGACCGGGTCGGGGGTGGCCCAGGTCGGGCGGGTGACGTGGACGATGCCGTCGGTGATGCGGATGGTCCAGTGGCCGGCGTGCAGGTCGCGGTGGCAGCGTTTGCAGAGCAGGGCGAGGTTGGTGAGTTTGGTGGCGCCGCCGTCGATCCAGTGGACGACGTGGTGGGCGTCGCAGTAGATCGGTGGGGCGCCGCAGCAGACGCAGCCTTTGTCGCGGGTGATGAGGGCGTTGCGGATCGGGCCGGTGGCGAGTCGGATGGTGGTGCCGACGTCGAGGGGTTGGGAGTCCGAGCCGAGCACGACGGGCAGGATCTGCGCGTCGCAGGCGAGGCGTCGGATGGTGGCCGCGGACAGGGCGTCGCCGTAGATGAGGTGGCCGAGTTTGTCGGCGGTGGCGGCTTTGAGGTCGTTGAAGTCGATGGTGACGGTGATGTGCGCCTTCGGGCCATGCCCGGGAATGAACCCACTGGCCCGTCCGGCACCGGCCGTGCCGCCGCCGGTCCCGGTCGACGCACCGGTGGTACCGCCGGCGGTCCCGGTCGACGGCCCGGCTGCCGCAGCAGCCGCCGGGTCGGTGGCGGTGGACATCCCTGGCAGGGTGCCGGCGAGGTCGTCGGCAGCGGCCCCGGTGTCGGCGCCGGTGTCGGGGCTGCCTGCGGCACCGCGCCGGCGGCGGTGCCCGCGGAACCGGTGGGCCGCCGGACCGGTGGGGCCGTCGCGGTTGCGGTGGGGTTGTTGGCGGTGGTGAGCAGGGTGGTGAGGGCGTCGGCCTGGCGTTTGCTGCGGGGCCGGGGGTCGAGGGCGCCGTCGATGGTCTTGTGGGGTTTGGCGTGGGCGTGGATCAGGGTACGGAGCAGTTCGGCGTTCTCGTTGGCCAGGTAGCCGCGGAAGTCGACACCCTGGTCGGTGGCCTTCAGCGTCAACGACTCGCGGTCGTAGGCCTTGCGTTCGTCGGGTTCGGGGCCGTCGGTGTCGAGCCGGTTGCGGACCTGCACCCCGGCCTTACGCAGGTCCAGCGGACCGTGGGTGCGGCCCAATTCCACCATCTCCCGCTCGGCGACCCGCAGATCGTCGACCGGGACCGTCGGCCGGCACCTTGTCCAATGCGGCCACGATCGCCTCGGCCTGCGCCGGATGCAGCAGCACCCCGCCGCCCGCACCGTCCTCGGCAATACCATCCTCGCCGGTGTCTGCGGCGGCGTGTGGGTCGGGGTTGGGGAGGGCGGCGGCGACGGCGGGGTACTTGGGCAGGCTTTTGGCGAGGTGGACGTCGCGGCGGGCTTTGGTGGCGTCGATGCGGTAGCGGAAGGTCAGGAGCCGGGCGGTGGTGCCGGCGCCGAGTTCTTGGGCGTAGCCGGTGGTTTCGAGGCCGGCCATCAGGTGCAGGGCGAAGGTTTCCAGCCGGGCGATCTCGGCGAACGCGGCGTCCAGCGACGACAGCATCTCGCTGCCGTTCATCGACCAGACCGGTCGTTCCCCGAGGATCTCCATGCCCTAACTCTAGACACTGCCACGGACAGTTTCCAAACCCGAAAGCCCTTGTTTTCAAGGGGATTCTGCCATCAGGGGTTATCCACAGCAGTATGGGCTGTGGACAACTCTCTCGAGGGAGATCCGGGGTGAAAGTCGCGCGGGAGCCTTGTGGCCGGCTCGTCATCGTGATGGCCGTGCTTCGCCGGGCGCGGATGCTCGGATCAAATGTTGCCTAAGACAACTGAGTAGCCAAAAGTGTTGTTATCGCGTCAGCGCGACCGGTATGAGGTCGATGGAGAACGGGGTAGTGGCGTGGAAGGCCTCTTCGCCTTGTACGACGGCTTGGCAGGTGTAGCCCGCCTCTGTGAGCTCGAGCACCGTCAGTTCGTGCTGGATGGGGTCGAGGAGCCAGTACGACGCGACGTGATAGGTCTCGTAGAGCCTGCGTTTGAGGACCACGTCGGTGGTACGCGTGGAGGGGGAGAGGACCTCGACGGCCAGGACTGGTGGGGCGGTGAGGAGCTGGCGGCCGGCGTCTGCGCGGCGGCACACCAGGAGGTCTGGGCGGAGGGAGACACCGAGGGTGGGACGGAAGTCGAGGGAGCCTACGGAGACGAGGAGGTCCGGTGGGCAAGCCTGCTTGAGCTGGATCATGAGCGCGACGACAGCCGCATGGTGGGCCGGTGGTTGGGCACCCGTGACGAGCAGTCGCCCGTCCACCACCTCGTACCGCCGACCGTCCCGTGGGACCGGCTCGCACCCCTGGCCGTTCCGTCGGACGGGCGGTTGGTGAGGCAGCGCCGTGCCCGGCCGCCCGGTCTCGAGTTGCTCGACTGTCCGTTCGCTGATCACCCCAACAGCTTGACCGATTTCGCCGAACCGCCCCGGGAGTTATCCACAGCGAGGGGTTGTCCAGAGTGCCGACGAACTGCAGGGAGCCGGCTACGTCGGTGAGGTCGACCACCGTAGCTGCAGGCGGTTCGGGCAGGACAGTACGAACGAAGGCGTAAAGATGTCGTACTACGCGAAAGCGTCGGCGCGCTCAGGGACCTCGGCTCGGACACGCGCGGCCTCGGGAGGTACGGGCGTCCCACGTCGGTCGACGTGCAACAGGCTCGCCGTCGTGGCCAAGCGCTCACCAGGCCCGAGGCGAAGTACGTCGGTGACAGCCCACGCATGAAACCGGCCCGTATCTTGACGGCCCCCACGGCCGTCCAGACTGGTATGACCATGACCACTTCAGGGACCGACGCACTCGACATGCCCGAGCTCAGAGCCGCCTGGGACGCGCGCAAGCAATTCCTCGACCGCCTGGAGCCGCTGCGCTCCGCCCTGTACGCGTACTGCCGCCACCTGACCGGCAACGCCTTCGACGCCGAGGACCTGGTCCAGGAGTCGCTGGCCCGTGCGTTCAGCCAGGCCGCTCAGGCGCACAGTCCGATCGCGAACCCACGTGCCTGGCTCTTTCGCGTGGCGACGAACGCGTATGTCGACAGCTACCGCCGGCAGACGCCCGTCCTCGTGGACGTGCTGGAGCAGGTCGCGCCTGCCACTGCGGATCCGGTGGAGCTCCGTGACGCCTGGGCTGAGCTCGTGACGCTGCTACCGCCCCAGGAGCGGGCCGCGCTCGCTCTGAAGGACCTGTTCGGATTCACGCTCGCAGAGGTCGCCGACGTACTGCGGACGTCCGTGGGTGCCGTCAAGGCCGCGCTGCACCGCGGACGCGGCCGACTGGATTCACCCGAGCGTGGGCGGTCCTTGAAGGCGCGCGAGGCCCCGGACCGCCGCCTGCTCGACGCGGTCGCCGATGCGTTCACGGCGTACGACGTACCGCGGCTGACCGCACTACTGCTCGCCGACGCGGACAGCGAGATCCTGGGCGTCCTGACCGAGTACGGCGCCGACCAGATCCGCGAGGGCTCGATCGCGCACACGCTCAACGCGTCCAAGCCGTACCGCTACACAGCCCAGGTTGTGGAGCTGTGGGACGAACTGGTGCTGGTGATTCGCATCGTCCGCGACGGCAAGGCTGCGGTCAACGATCTGATGCGCCTCACTACCGAGGACGACAAGGTCCGCTCGATCCGTTGGTACTACTTCTCGCCCGACTTCCTCACCGAGCTTGCCGCCGAGCTGGGCGAGCCGGTGGAGCTCAACGGTCACCACTACTGATCCCTACGTTCGGGTGTCCGTGAGTTCCAGCTGATCGTGCCAGTGTGTGGCGGTTTGCTTCTGCTCAGTGAATGGGCGACCGTACCTGGACAGAGGTTGATCAGGTTGACGCGGCAGCGTCCTCGCAGGGGGAGCAGGATGGCTCAAAAATGGTTCACGGTTGGTTCGCTAGGCGGGATGCTGTTTTTGATGGTGGCATGTGGAAGCTCTGGGGCGGCAGGTTCACAGGTCACTGTCACAGCGACAACGGTGACGACAGTGTCCGCCTCTTCCTCCGCGACGACCCAACAAAGTAGTGCGCCGCCTCCCCCCGCAGAGCCATCAGCCACTCAGCCAGGGCGTACTCTGCCCTCGCCCGCTCAAGCAGCGGTGGTGCCGAATGTGGTTGGGCTGAACCACCAGTTGGCCCAGGACACGATGCAAGCGGCGGGTTTCTACAATTTGACCGAGGAGGACGCCAGCGGGCAAGGGCGGTTGCTGATCAACGACCGAAACTGGGTCGTCGTCACGCAGCGGCCTAAGGGCGGTACCCATGCGGCGGCTGATACCACGATCATATTGCGCTCCAAGAAGATTGGTGAGTAGCCGAGGGACTGTCAACGGCTGGAGGCCAATCCGCTACTGAAGGCGGATGTCCGAGGTAGCCCGCGCGGTGGATGTGCGGCACGACCCGGCCTGCCTACGTTGGGGGCATGTTGATTGCCGAGGATCTCTTGTTGCTGCTGTACGACGACGAGACCGGGAAGCCGATCACCGGGTCGCCCGGCCTGGACTACGCGCTGGCCGGCGCGGTGCTGATCGAACTGACCCTGCTCGGGAAGACCGACATCACGACGGCCGGAGACGGGTCCAAGCCCGGTCGGCTGAAGGTGCTGGACGCCGCTCCGACTGGTGACGCGATCCTGGACGAGCGGCTGGCCTTCGTGGCCGCCAACCCGGGCAAGCGGCCCAAGGATCAGCTCGGCCGGCTGTCGAAGAAGCTGCGCGATCAGCTGCTCGCCCAGCTCGCCCAACGCGGTGTGCTGGAGGCCGGCGAGGGCAAGATACTCGGTCTGATCCCGGTCCCCCGTTGGCCGGCCAAGGACGCACGGCACGAGGCCGAGGTGCGGTCCAGGCTCGAGAGTGTGCTGAAGGTCGGTACGACGCCGGACGAGCGCACCGGTGCGCTGATCGCGTTGCTGAGCGCGCTGAACGTCGTACCGAAGGTTGTCACGGATGCGGTGGACAAGAAGGCGCTGAAGCAGCGGGCGAAGGACATCGCCGAGTCGGACTGGGCCGCGGACGCCGTGAAGAAGGCCGTCGCGGAGATGCAGGCCGCTATCACCGCGGCGGTCGTCGTCGCCAGCACCAGCGCCGCCACGGCGGGGAGCAGCTAGACGCGCTCCGCGGGGGAGCGCCTAGACGCGCTCCTCCGCGGCCAGCCGGGCCTTGATGTCCGGCTTCAGGACCTTGCCGACCTTGGAGCGCGGCAGCTCGGACCAGACCAGCACATCCTTCGGTGCCTTCACACTGCCGATGCGCTCCTTCGCGAAGGCGATCAGTTCCACGGCATCGACCGACGCGCCCGGCTGGAGCTGGACGACGGCCACCACGCGCTCGCCCCACTTGTCGTCCGGCTGACCGATCACCGCGCAGTCCTGGACGGCCGGGTGAGCCATCAGCGCCTGCTCGACCTCGGTCGAGTACACGTTGAAGCCGCCGGTGATGATCATGTCCTTGGCCCGGTCGACGATGTACAGGTAGTTCTCGTCGTCGAGGTAGCCGATGTCGCCGGTGTGGTGCCACCCGTACGCCGATGCGGCCGCGGTCGCCTCGGGATTGCGGTAGTACCCCTTCATCACCAGCGAACCGCGGACCACGATCTCGCCCCGCTCCCCCCGTGGGAGCAGGGACCCGTCCGCGGCCATGATCGCGGTCGTGACCAGTGGCGACGGCCGCCCGGCCGATGCCAGGCGTTCCCGTGCAATGTTGCCGGCAGCATCGAAGTGATCCGCCGGTGGCAGGATCGAGATCATCATCGGCGCCTCGGTCTGCCCGAACAGCTGGGCCATCACCGGGCCGATCCGCTGCAGCGCCTCCTCGAGTCGTGACACAGACATCGGTGCGGCGCCGTACCAGAAGCAGCGCAGCGACGAGAGATCCGTGGTGTCAAGCTCCGGCGCCGCGAGCACCATGTAGATCAGCGTCGGCGGCAGGAACGTGTGCGTGACGCGATGCCGCGGGATCAACTCCAGGAACTTGTGTACGTCGGGCGCCCGCATGATGACGATCTCGCCACCGGACGCGAGCACGGGGAAGCACAGCACACCGGCCGCGTGGGTCAGCGGAGCGAGCGCGAGGTAGACCGGCCGGTCCCCGAACGGATAGCCCATCAGGGTGAGCGCCGTCATCGTCTCCAGGTTCGTGTTGCTGAGCATCACGCCCTTCGGTCGCCCCGTGGTCCCACCGGTCCCGACGATCAACGCCAACTCGTCGGGATCGGTGAGATCGGGTGCCGGCTGGGACACGCCCCCGGAGAACGCGTCCCAGCCGACGTTCCGGCCCTGAAGGTGGGGGGACGGGCCGGCGCCGGGATCCTGGTCCAGGCAGACGAAGGTGTGGACCTTCGGCAGCTGGTCCCGGATCCGGTTCACCAGGGGCTCGAAGGCCGCCTGATAGATCAGGACTTCACAGTCGAACTGGTCGAGCAGTTCGCGATTCTCGGCCGCCTCGTTGCGCGGGTTGATCGGGCACCAGATCGCCCCGGCGCGGCTGATCCCGAACACGCAGCTGAACGCGAGCGGGTCGTTCGCCGCCAGGATCGCGACCTTGCCACCCGGTCGTACGCCGCTCGCCGCGAGACCGGCCGCGATCCGGAACGACAGTTGCTGGACCTCGGCGTACGAGAGTGTCTCGCCGTCCGTGGTCAGGCAGGCTGCGCCCGGACCGAGCGAGGCACCCTTGTCGAGGTAGTCGACCAGTCGCACTGTGACTCCCTCAGTGCAGCACTGTCAGCTGTGGCTCGGACACCAGCCCGAAGCTGCGCAGTACGCCGAGCAGCTCACGGTGACCGAACGCCTGGCAACCACTGGCGAAGCCGACCCGCTTCGGTGGCGTCTGCAGCAGTGAGTACGCCGCATACGCCTGGAACAAACCGGTCTGCTGGTAGTTGCTGTTGCCGTGGATGACACAGTGCGCCCGGCCGAGTGGTCCGGAGGCGTGCACCGAGTCCAGGGACTTGTTCACGCGTCGGTTCTCCCGCGGGGGCATCTGATCCATCACCTGGCGTGCGGTCGCCGTGAGCGCCGCGTCGCGCTCCGCAGGCTCCATGTCCTTCGTGGCTTCCAGCGCGGCCGCGACGATCTGCGGCACACCGTTCATCAGCGCGGCGTTGAACACACCACCCTGAGCCTTGCAGTTGGCCACGCGGGGATCGCGCTTGAACCAGACCGGGTGTGACGTGCCGCCCCAGGGCAGTGACAACGCCAACTCGTGCTGCCCGGGCACCACCAGTGGCACGAGGCCCTGCTCGGGGAACTCGACGTACTCGTTGGCCTCGAGGAAGTGGGCCTTGGACGTCGCAGCGTTCACCAGGATCGTGCGCGTCGAGGCGATGGTCGGGCTGCCACCCCAGAACACCGCGATGTCCAGGGTGTCCAGGCCGGGCTGCTCCAGGCAGAGCTGTGCCGCGATCTCTCCGGTGGTGTACATCTGCGCGATGCCGGGCGCGAGGAGCAGATCGGCCGCTGCGAACTGCGCGCCGTACTTCTCCTCGCAGGTGATCAGCCAGTCTTGCTCACCGGTCGTGTCGGTGTAGTGGGCACCTACCGCAAGAGCCGCCTCAACCGCCGCAGGGCCGAGCTCACTGAACGGTCCAACGGTGTTGAGCACCACTGAAGCGCCGTCGAACAGCTTCGTCAGTGCGGCGACGTCATGCTCGACGGTCGCGATCTCGTAGTCGGCGGTCTCGATCCCCGGGACGTGGGAATCCATCGACGCCTTCAGCTTGGCCTCGTCACGGCCGGCGGCCACGAACGGGACGTGGTAGTGACGGAGGTACTCACACACCAGCCGGCCGGTGTAGCCGGAGGCGCCGTACACGACAACGGGTTTGCTGGTCATGGGGCCTCCCGGCCTGGACTGAGGAGCGGATGGAGCGAAGCGACTGGAGCGACGAGGGAAGGCCGGGAACCAAGGCCCCATGACCCTGCCGGCGCCGAAGGCCCGGCCAAAAGCACTGTCACATCCCCATGCCACCGTCGACCGGCAGGCCGACGCCGGTGATGAACCGCGACTCGTCCGAGGCGAGGAAGACGACCGCGTCGGCGATGTCGGCGACCTCGCCGAGCCGGCCGGCGGGCGTCAGCCCGACCACTGCGGCCACCGCGGCCTCGGGGGACTCGAACAGCCCGAGCTCGGCGCAGTCGTTGGCCAGACCGGCGCCCATCGCGGTCGGCACCAGACCGGGGTAGATGCAGTTGACGCGGACGCCGTACCCGAGCTTGCCGGACTCCATCGCGGCGACCCGGGTGAGCCGGTCGACCGCGGACTTGGTCGCGGAGTAGACCGCGATGCCCGGGAACGCGATGGTCGCGGCGACCGACGAGACGTTGATGATCGCGCCGCCCTGGCCGGCCAGCCCTTCGGGTCGCATCGTCCGCAGGCCCCACTTGATCCCGAGCGTGGTGCCGAGGACGTTGACCTCGAGCATCTTGCGGATGTCGTCGGCGGTCACCTCGGTGAGCAGGCTGGTGATCTCCACGCCCGCGTTGTTCACCAGGATGTCCAGGCCGCCGAGGATGTCGTTGGCCGCGACGACAGCGTTCTCCCAGCTGCCATCGTCGGTGATGTCGTGAGCGACGAAGCCGTTGCCGGCGCCGTACTCGGTGTCGAGCGCGTCGGCGACGGCCTCGCCGGCATCCTTCTGCAGATCGCTGACCACTACTTTGGCGCCGGCCGCCGCGAGCGCCTTCGCCATCCCCTCGCCGAGCCCCTGGGCTCCGCCGGTGACGAGGGCCTTGCGGCCAGAGAGATCGAGTCCGCCCATCTGAAGCTCCTTAGTTCGAAGGACACCGCGTTCGAAGGACACCGAGGTGGTTCACACTCTGGCCACGCTTTTGACACTCGTCAAGACTTTGTTGGACACTTGTCAAGAAAATCTCCCCGCCGCGGGACGCGCCTGGCCCGCGGCGGGGTACGCTGACGCGAACGAACCCGCCCGGACGACAGGGGAGTGTGCGATGACCGCGATCTCGGCGAACGCCCCTGAGCCGGACCGGCGGGCCCGGGTCTCGGGGATCGACAAGATCGAGCGCCGCCGGATCGCGCTGGCGGAGTCGGCGCTGAAGACCCTCGGCGAGCTCGGGTACGCGCGGACCAGCCTGCGGGAGATCGCGAACAACTCCGAGTTCACCCACGGCGTCGTGCACTACTACTTCCGCGACAAGATCGACCTGATCAGCTATTGCGTGCGGTACTACAAGACCAAGTGCGCGCAGCGGTACGACGAGGTCGTCGAGACCGCGACCTCGGCCGAGGAACTGGCCGTCGGCTTCCTGGGCAAGATGACCCAGACGCTGGTCGAGGAGACCCCGATGCACCGGCTCTGGTACGACCTGCGGGCCCAGAGCATGTTCGAGGAGCAGTTGCGGCCGGATGTCGTCGCGATCGATCAGCTGCTGGAGCAGATGATCTGGCGCATCCTCACCCGGTACGCCGACCTGACCGGCAGCACTCCGGTCGTCGACGCCCCTACTGCCTACGCACTGGTCGACGGCCTGTTCGAGCAGGCCGTGGTCAGCTTCGCCGCGGATCCCGAGAAGGTGCCGGACCTGCTGACCGGTCGGGTCAAGCAGGTCCTCCCCAAACTCGTCGCGGCATAACCAGACCTACTCTGCTTGGCAGTTCACCGTGCAGAGCTTGTCTGTGAGGGTGAGGTTGGTGCCGGGCTCTTCCGTGTCGACCTCGGCCGAGTACTCGACCAGCCAGTCGCCGGCGGTCAGCTGCGCCGTGGTGTCGCCCTTCTGCCGGCCGAACCAGGTGACGATCTCCGCGCCTTGGTTGACGTGGGCGAGTTCCAGGACCTGTGGCAGCACCTTGGCGATCTCGGCCGACGAGGTGTCGACCGGACCGGCCGCATGCAGCGACACCACCGGTGGCCGGGGGTGCGATCCGGTGAGGACCGCGACCGATGTGGCCCCCGACATACAGGTCGCGTACGCGGCGTCCGGGACACACTTGTAGCCGGCGCCGGTCAGGGCGGCGACCACCCGGGCGGCGTTGATGGTCGGCAGCGGGGTCGGTGCCGCACTGGACGGCGTACTGGACGTCGTGCTGGATGTCGCACTGCTCGCGCTCGGCTTGTCGTCCGCGGACTGGTCGTCCTTCGACGACGAACAGCCGGTCAGGAGCACCAGGGCAGCCAGTGCGGTCGCGACCCGGTTCAGACCGGCACCTCGATCGCGGCGTCGAGAGCGATCGTGATCATCTCGGAGAACGTCGTCTGGCGTTCCTCCGCGGTCGTCTCCTCCTTGGTGATCAGGTGGTCGGAGACCGTCATGATCCCGAGCGCGCGCCGGCCGAACTTCGCTGCCAGCGTGTAGAGCGCCGAGGCCTCCATCTCGATGCCGAGTACGCCGTACTCCGCGGTCCGCGACACCAGGTCGGCCCGGTCGTTGTAGAACAGGTCGCCCGAGAACACCTGGCCGACATGCACGTTCAGCCCGGCCGCCTCGGCCGCGTCCACCGCCGCGCGGAGCAGCTGGTAGTCCGCGGTCGGTGCGTAGTCGATGCCGTGGAAGCGCAGCCGGTTCATCTGCGAGTCGGTGCTCGCGGACATCGCCACGATCACGTCGCGGACCCGGACGGCCTCGGTCAGCGCACCACACGTCCCGACCCGGATCAGGGACTGTACGTCGTACTCCGTGAACAGCTCGTTCGCGTAGATGGAGGCGGACGGCTGCCCCATGCCGGAGCCCTGCACAGAGATGCGCTCACCCTTGTAGGTGCCGGTGAACCCGAACATGTTCCGGATCTCGGTGTAGCAGATCACGTCGGACAGGTAGGTCTCCGCGATCCACTTGGCCCGCAGCGGGTCGCCGGGGAACAGCACCCGCGGTGCGATCTGCCCCTTCTCGGCGGCGATGTGAATACTCATGCGGGGATGCTCTCACGCTGCCGGGATATGTTGAGTGATGTGGCCTACTCCATCGCTCCAGGTTCCTTAGCGCTGTCCCGTTCCGTCCTCGACCGAGCCGCTGATCGCAGGCGTGACGAAGAGTGGCTGGACAAGGCATGGGCAGCGCCGGACACCCAGGTGGCTTTGGTGGCCGGCGACAAGCTGCTGGTGACCCCAGACCGCACCGCACTGCAGCTGGTGTCCCCGTCTGAGGCGCCGGAAGGCATCCGGGTGTTCCTGGGCATCGACCGCGAGTCAGGTGCCGGCCAGACCGCTGACGGTCGCGCTGTCTTCGCCGTGCTCACAGGGAGCGAGCAGGACGAGTCGTACGCCGGACTCCGCGAGATGGGCGCCGTACTGAACGACCGAGAGGCCGGTATCGCGGTCAACGTGATCGGTCTGGCCAACTGGCACGCCGTACACACGCACTGCTCCAACTGTGGCGAGCACACCGTGGTGATCGACGCCGGACACGTGCGGCAGTGCCCCGCGTGCGGGCTGTCGCACTTCCCGCGCAGCGATCCGGCCATCATCGTGCTCGTCACCGACGATCAGGACCGCGCTCTGCTCGGCCGCAACGAGGCCTGGCCGGAAGGCCGCTACTCCACGCTGGCCGGCTTCGTCGAGCCGGGTGAGTCGCTCGAGGCCGCCGTACGGCGTGAGGTCCTGGAGGAGACCGGTGTGGTCGTGGGGCCGGAGATCGAGTACGCCGGTAGTCAGCCGTGGCCGCTGCCGTCCAGCCTGATGCTCGGCTTCTTCGCCAAGGCGTCGAACTTCGACATCGAGGTGGACGCCGACGAGATCGCCGAGGCGAAGTGGTTCACCCGGGAGGACGTTCGTGCGCTGGTCGAAGCCGGCACCATGGCCCTCCCGGGCAACATCTCCATCTCCCGCCGCCTGATCGAGGGCTGGTACGGCGAGGAGCTCACTGGGAGCTGGTGATCACCGGCCCACGTTCGACCGGGCGGCGGCGACGCGGATCAGGATTCCTTCCCAGCGCTCGACGCTGCCGGCGGTTTCCAGTTGTCCGAGTTTCTTGTCCACTGCAATGACATAGGCGGCGTGGTTGGGCCAGCCCGCCGTGGCATCCGGCAGTTGGTCGGTCAGAGTGCAGCCGTACGTGAGGAAGCGGTTCACGACGTGGCTGTCGACGTTCCCTGTCCAGACTGTCGCCCGGACGTCCGACTGCGGACAAGCGTCGACCGGTGGGGTGTAGGAGGCCAGGTTGGTCGGGTTCGTGAAGCCGTCCGGTCGCAGCAGCGTGTAGTACGTGCCGTCCGGCGTCTGCGTGAGCCGGTTGAGGCCATGGTCGCGCAGGACGGTCGATTCGCCGCTGAGGATGTCCAGGACGAACAGCCGTCCGCCGGTAACGCCGTACAGGTAGCCGTCACGCCAGGACAGTGACCCGTCGTTGGCGCCGGTGACTCCGCTGAACACGGGGATCTGGCGGATCACCTGGCCTGTGGACGGATTGACGACGAAGACGATGCCGTCGGCCAGTCCCCACAGGTTGCCGTCCGGTCCGGCGATCAGCTCGTTGATACTGGCCGCACCGGACACCGGCACGATGTCGGACAGCACCTGACCGGTCGACGGGTCGACCTTGATCAAGTGGGCCTCCGTGGCCTTCGGCTCGGTGCCTTGACCGCCCTCGATGCTGGAGCCGGCCCAGACGTTCGCCCCGAGTGGCAGTACTGATGCGATCGTTTGGTCGGTCACCAGGTTGCGGTAGACCGTGAAGGCCCCGGTCGGTACGTCGTACACGGTCAGGGCGCCGCCGTACTCGCCGTACGCGGGGGTGGTGCCGACGTAGACGCGGTTGCCGGCCGGTACGACCGCGACGGGCCGGTTCTGGTGGTGGCTGTCGACCAGACTGAACAGTTCCTTCGGATTCGTCGGGCTGTCCGGAGCAGTCGGGTCCCAGAGCGACAGGCGGCCGTACGGGTAGATACCGACGTACAGCTTGCCGTTGCCGTCCCAGCCCCAGCCTTCGACCTGCCCTTGCCGGGTGGTGATCGTGGTCTTGCCGGTGACCGGGTCGTATACCCCGGTGGACCCGTTCAGGTAGACGTTGACGAAGACCTTGCCGGTCGCGGGATCCGCGATCGTGTGCATGAGTGGGGAGGGCACGTACTGGAACGGTGAGCTCCACTGCGCGAGGGTGCCGGCCTGTGGGTCGTAGCGGAACGTCCCGCCGGAGTAGTTGCCGGCCAGGCCGTACAGCACGGGTACGCCGTTCTCGGTCACCCAGCCGTATCCGATCGAGGCCCCACGCGTCAGTGTGTACGGCGGTGACACCGGACCGACCGTGTTGGTGTCGAGGTCGTAGTGGGTGAGCGCCAGTGTGCTGGTGGTGAAGTACACGCCACCAGGACCGGCCGCGGACACACCACGTGCGGCGAGCGAGTAGTCCGACACCTGAGCGCCGGTCGCGGCGTCGGTGAACTTGATCTGCTCACCGGTGACCGCGTCGACCACGACCAGCCGGCTACTGGCGTTGGCAAAGACCCGGCCGCCCGCGTAGTCGAGATCGATGAAGTCTTTGGCAGTTGTGCCGGGTGGAGTGATGTCCTCGACGGCCTTGGTCTCCACGTCGATGCGCAACAGCCGTGCGTTCGGCGTGGAGACACCGACGAACAGCTTGTGGTGATCCGGGTCGTAGACCGTCGACCGCGCGTACTGCTGCACCGGGTCGAGCGAGCCGTAGTCGGTGACCTGACCGTTCGACGGGTCGTACTTGAAGGCGTGCGCGGTCGGATAGGTCCCGGCGTACACGTTGCCGTTCTCGTCGGCGGTGAGGCCGTAGATCTGCGACTCACCAGGGATCGGCTGACCCAGGTCGGTCACCGCGCCGGTGCCAGGCGTGTAGCGGTAGAGGTGCGCGTTCGGGTAGGTGCCGACGTACACACTGCCGTCGGGCGCCACGACGATCGCCCACCCGCCCGCGGCGCCCTGGAGCGGCGTGGCGCTGATCAGTTGGCGAGTGTGCAGGTCTACGACGTTCAGGCGGGCGTTCTCACCGGCGGGCACGGCGTACACCACGTCGCGTCCGTCGGGCAACTTGCCGACCGCACCCTCCATGACGGTGAGCGAGCTGACCGGCGAACCGAGGTCGCGGATGACGTCGTCGTCCGCCGGGCCGTGCGTCGTCGACGGCGGCTGGATCGGTCCGTTCTCCGAGGGGAACGGGAACGGCAGCCCTGGTCTGGCGGGGTCAGGCGGTGCGGCGGTCGCGGGTAGGCCGGCGCTCGCGATCAGACCAAGCGTGACGGCCAGGGTCGCGACGGCGCGAGACAAGGCAGAGCGAACGTGACGGCGCGGAATCATGGGCGGGCTCCCTGCGACGTTGGTCCCAGGAAGGTATAACGGCCATGACCGTAATGTCCATAACTCAGGCCGTATGACGTGCGCTGAGGTCGGGAAGGATCAGGCGACGAGCTTCTCGGCGACCTGGGCGAGCGACGGGTTGGTCATCGCGGTGCCGTCGGGGAAGACCACGGTCGGGACCGTCTGGTTGCCGTTGTTGATCTTCTCGACCAGCTTGGCGGCCTCCGGCTGCTGCTCGATGTCGACCTCGGTGAACTCGATCCCGGCCCGCTTCAGCTGGCCCTTGAGGCGGTGGCAGTATCCGCACCACGGGGTCGAGTACATCGTGAACGCAGCCATCGGCTGACTCCTTCTCGCAAGGGCTGCGGATTCTGTCCGGCGGCCCGTCTAGGGTTACTCCCGACGTACCCGAACCAAGTCGTAGGTGGTGCTGTTCCCCGATGCCCCCGTCCGTGAGCGATCTCACACAGTCCGCATCCGCGGACGCCTTGCTCGAGGCGCTCGATCCCGAGCAACGGGCAGTCGCGACGACGCTGCACGGGCCGGTCGTGGTGATGGCCGGAGCGGGGACCGGGAAGACGCGGGCGATCACCCACCGGATCGCGTACGGCGTCCGTACCGCCACGTTCGACCCGGTCCGGGTGCTCGCGGTGACCTTCACCCAGCGGGCGGCGGGGGAGATGCGCGGCCGGCTCGCCCAGCTCGGCGTCGAGGGCGTGCAGGCGCGCACGTTCCACTCCGCGGCGCTGCGGCAGGCGCGGTGGTTCTGGCCCAAGGTGTACGGCGGGGAGCTGCCGCCGATCGTGGATCGCAAGTTCCCGCTGCTCACGGAGGCGGCCTCGCGCTGCCGGGTCCGGGTGGACACGCCCGCGCTGCGCGACCTGGCCGGCGAGGTCGAGTGGGCCAAGGTGAGCAACGTCCGGCCGGACGACTACGCAAAGGTCGCGCCTCGCTCGGGCCGGACGCTGGCCGCCTTCGACCCGGCCACGATCGCGCGGATCTTCGCGGCGTACGAGGACGTGAAGCTGGAGCGCGGGCGGATCGATCTGGAGGATGTGCTGCTCTGCGCGGCGGCACTGCTCGCGGAGGACGAGCGGGTGGCGGCCGAGATCCGGCGGCAGTACCGAACGTTCGTCGTCGATGAGTACCAAGACGTGAGTCCGCTGCAGCAGAGCTTGCTCGACCTGTGGCTCGGTGGCCGCGAGGACGTGTGCGTGGTCGGCGACCCGGCGCAGACCATCTACTCCTGGGCGGGCGCCGAGCCGGAGAACCTGGTGCGCTTCGCCTCCAGGCACCCGTCGGCGACGGTGGTCAAGCTGGTCCGCGACTATCGGTCCACTCCGCAGATCGTGGATGTCGCGAACAAGATCCTCGACGCGGCCGGTCCGTCCGGGCTGCCCGGCCGGGTGACGCTGCGGTCGCAGCGTGAGGCCGGTCCGGCGCCGGTGTACCGCGAGTACTCCGATGAGGTCGCGGAGGCGGACGCGGTGGGGCGGGCGATCGCGCGGCTCCGTGACGAGGGTGTTGGGCTGCGGGACATCGCCGTACTGTTCCGGACCAATGCGCAGTCGGAGAACTTCGAGCAGGCGCTGGCGGAGCGGAAGATCCCGACCGTGCTGAAGGGGGCCGAGCGGTTCTTCGAGCGGGCCGAGATCCGGCAGGCCGCCGTACTGCTACGTGGCCAGGCGAAGGCCGGCGACGTGTCGGACGACCTGGTCGAGGTCGTGACCGGGGTGCTGGGCGGGGCCGGGTGGAAGCCGGAGCCGCCGACCGGGACGGGTGCGGTGCGGGACCGGTGGGAGTCGCTGAGCGCGTTGGTGACGATGACCTCCGACTTCGCCGCCGCGAATCCCTCGGCGCGGTTGCCGAGCTGATGGCGGAGCTGGATCGGCGGGCGTCGATCCAGCACGCGCCGCTGGCCGAGGGGGTGACGCTGGCGACGCTGCACGCGGCCAAGGGGCTGGAGTGGGAGTGCGTGTTCATCGTCGGCGCCCACGAGGGGATTCTGCCGATCAGCTACGCCCAGACGCCGGCGCAGGTGGAGGAGGAGCGGCGGCTGTTCTATGTCGGCGTGACGCGGGCCAAGCAACAGCTCTTCGTCAGCTGGTCGACGTCCCGCTCGCCGGGTGGCCGCGGTCAGCGCGGACCGACGCGCTTCCTCGACCCGATCGGCGTCCGTACGGCGCGCACCGAGTGGAACTCGCCATCCGTGGGCTACGAGCGTCCGTCGGCCGAGGCTCGGTCGTCCCGCAGCGGCCGCCCGATCCCCAAGTGCCGCGTCTGCGGCCGCGGCCTCCTCGACCCCGGCGCCCGCAAACTGGGCCGCTGCGAGGACTGCCCCTCCAACATCGACCAGAAGCTGTACGACGCCCTGCTCGCCTGGCGTACCGAACAAGCGGAGTCCGAACGCATGCCCGCCTTCGTCATCCTCACCGACGCGACTCTGACGGCGATCGCCGAGACCCGCCCGACCGACGAACAAGCCCTCCGCAGAATCCCCGGCATCGGCCACACCAAACTCACCAAGTACGGCGAGCACATCCTCAATCTCTGCACCCGCTGACCTCAGCCCCACGACTGCGGCCTGCTGGAGTTGAGCTACCGGCAGGTTCAAGCGGCTGTTGTGGTGGCGGCACCGCCGCGCGCGGAGGTGCCCGTTCGGGCAGCATCCCCGGCGTACCGAGAATTCTGTTGCCAGGCACGGGGTTGGGGGCGCACTCTGGATGACATGCCGTGTTCTGCTCCTGGCAGACATGGCAATTAGGTGACAGAGGCAACGATCCCGGAGCGTGCGGATGGCGTCCCGGAGCGTGCCGGAAACCTGTCCTGGCCGCGAGATTCGGTCGCCGGGGCGGCAACTTCCGGCCAACTTCGCGAACTGGCGTTAAATAGTTTGCGGGCTCCGATGCGGACAGCGTACTGTTCTTTCTGCGGTCGAAGCCTGGCCGAAAACTTCAAACCACCATAGCGATCGAGCTAACCGCCCGCTTCGCCACAACGAGAGGAGGTGCCCTGGATGAACATCAACACGGTCAAGAAGCCGTTCAGCGACCTGGCCGCGCTGCCGTGCGCCCCGATTCAGGGTGCCTCGCCGCGCCTGCACGTCGCGACCGTTGTGCTCATGGCTTCCGGCACTACCCCGTTCCGGGGCGGAGCTGTCGGCGATGCGAAGTACGGCGGTTCGGGTTCTCGAGCATGGAGTCCACCGGTCTGACACGATGTCAGCCGGCACCTCCAAGGCCGCGGAACCCGAAAGGGTCCCGCGGCCTTTCTGTTTCAACAGCACAGTGTTTGTCCCTGAATTTGGCGGTCCCCGGCCGGAGGTCGTCACCGACGACAAGAGATCAGCACAACAGTCACTGGGAGGTGACCGGAATGAGCGTGAGCTTCCTCGATGTCTTCACCGAGGTGGCAACGTCGCAGGACCTGCCCTGTCGGTCCTACGCGCCAGAACTCTTCTTCGCCGAATCGCCGGCGGACGTCGAGTATGCAAAGTCTCTCTGCACGACCTGCCCGCTGAAGGCCGAGTGCCTGGCCGGAGCGCTCGAGCGTTCCGAGCCGTGGGGAGTGTGGGGCGGCGAGCTGTTCGTCCAGGGTGTGGTGGTGCCGCGCAAGCGGCCCCGTGGGCGTCCCCGCAAGAGCGACACCGTAACCGCGGCCTGACGAAACCTATCCGAATCGAGACTTCGAACGATGACGAACCAGACGCACAGGAGAACTGAGATGCATTTACTTCACGAAGATCTCGCCCGTGCTCATTGTCGTTCTACACTGCACGACGCCGAGCAGAACCGGCGCTTCCGCCTTGCTCACAAGATCGAGAAGGCGCAGAAGCAGGCCGAGCGGGCCGGCCGGCGAGCTGAGAGGGCCAGCGCACGCGCGCGCCTCGCACTCGCCCGCCTGGTCTGATCCACCAGAAACAACTCAGCCGGCTCGGCTGGTCCGTAGGGAGGACCGGCCGAGCAGGCACCACAGCCTGACCAGCTGAATCACCGAGGGGCGGCATCCACCACGGATGCCGCCCCTCGCTTTGTCCTGGACCGGACGCCCAGCACTCATCAATCGCCCCCGACCGCCACCCTCCACGCTCAGCCGAGACCCGAGATGACGGTTGGGTAGTGCCAGCGGTCCGCCCTCAGGCCCTAGGCAGGCTCTGCTGGGGGTGCCGGTGGGCGTGCAGTTCGACAGGAGGTGTCGGTCCATGGGTGGCGGTCGGGCGGCGTGCCCAGGCGTGAAACCGGCCGGCGGGGCCGGACCTGAGCCGACACATCCTGTCCATCTGCACAAATACCACCCTCCATCACACGCGGGCCGGCATCCACCCGCTCGGGCGCGGCATCCACCACGGGATGTCGCCCCTCAGCCACGTTGGTGCAGCAACGTCTGCTGGAGGCCGAGGAGGGTCATGCCGCTGAGGATCTCGTGGCGGCGGCGTCGATCGGGGCCTCGCCGGATTCGATGATGCCCATCGGCAGTTCCCAGGCCCAGGTGTCGGTGAGGAACCGGTGCCGCCACATCAGCAAACCTTTGCCTCGACCGTGACGACCGTCGCGGCGATGTCACTGAGCCGGATCGCGTGATAGTCGACGCGGCGACCATCGGGTTGCTCGACGTCCAGTCGCCGTACGCTGAGCCACGGACTGGCCCACACCTGCTGCTCTCCGTGGATCAGCCATCGCACGGGGTGCAGACTACTGCCATGGCTAGAGCTACCTGTGCGTTGTGTGGTCAGCAGGCGGAGTCGGAGGACGCGCCGCTGACCTGGGTGACCTCGATCGAGGACGGGCGCAAGCTGCTGTACTGCGACCGGTGTGCCCGGGATAACGTCCGCAGCATCGAGGGGAAGCTCGACTCCGTCTACTGGTGAGAAAGTTCTGAGCCGGGTGTCGATCCTCCGGTGATCCGTCCGACGCAGCAGTGAAGGCACTCCTGCGGAAGGAACCGGGTCATGACACTCACCACCGACAGCGACACCGTCGCGACGGGCCGGCGGCAGTGGATCGCGCTGGGCGTTCTGTGCCTCGCCACGCTGCTGGTGTCGCTGGACCTGTTCGTGATGCTGCTGGCTGTGCCGGCGGTGACCGAGGCGCTCGGCGCGACCAGCAGTCAGCAGCTGTGGATCTTGGACGTGTACGGGTTCATGGTGGCCGGTCTGATGATCACCATGGGCAATCTGGGTGACCGGATCGGCCGGCGTCGGCTGCTGCTGGCCGCCGCTGCCGTCTTCGGTGTGGCCTCGATCGTCGCGGCGTACTCGGTCAGCCCGGGCATGCTGATCGGCGCCCGGGCGGCGCTGGGCATCGCGGGTGCCGCGATCGCGCCGTGCACGCTGTCGCTGATCTCGACGCTGTTCCCGGACACGCGTCAGCGCGCGACCGCGCTGGGTGTCTGGGGTGGTTGCTTCACCGTCGGCGCCGTTGTCGGTCCGATCGTCGGTGGCGTCCTGCTCGACCATTTCTGGTGGGGCTCGGCGTTCCTGATCGGCGTACCGGCGATGGTTGTGTTGCTCGTGGTTGGTCCGATCCTGCTGCCGGAGTACCGCGAACGAGCGGGCCGGGCGGATCGACGTACCGAGTGTGCTGCTGTCGCTGGCCGCGATTCTGCCGGCGATCCACGGCCTGAAGCACTTGGCCTCGCACGGCGTCGGGATGGTGTCCATCGGCTCCCTGCTGATCGGCGGAGTCTTCGGCTGGCTCTTCGTACGGCGTCAGCGCCGCCTGACCGACCCGCTGGTCGACGTGCGGCTGTTCACCCGGCGCACGTTCAGCGTGACGCTCGGCAGCATGATGGCGTTCTCGATGCTGTCCGGCGGCGTGATGGTGTTCGTCGCGCAGTACTTCCAGCTGGTGCAGGGCATGACCCCGCTGGCCGCAGGTATCGCGCTGGTCCCCGGCATGGTCACGACGACCATCGGCTTCCAGGTGGCCCCGCGGCTGGCGCAGCGGATCCGGCCGGGCGTACTGATCCCGGCCGGCATGGCCTTCACCATCGTCGGGATGGCCGTCATGACGCAGGCGACGTCGTCGACGATCCTGGTGATCGCGTTCGCGGTCACGTGCGTCGGTCCCGCGCCGCTGGTGACGCTGGGGACGAACCTCGTCATCGGCTCGGTCCCGCCGGAGAACGCCGGATCCGCTGGTGCGCTGACGCAGACCAGCAACGAGTTCGGCTACGCGCTGGGCATCGCGGTCCTGGGCAGCGTGGTCACCGCGGCGTACCGGAGTCAGATGGGCGGCCGCGGCGGCAATTCGCTGGGCGAGGCGATCGCCCAGGGCGTCCCGGACGACGTCCTCGCCGACGCCCGCGACGCCTTCACCGGCGGTCTCCACCTCGCCGCCGGCATCACAGCCCTGGCGCTGACGGCGGTCGCCATCCTGCTGGCGGTCACCCTCCGCTCAGCCCCGCCTCTCAGTCGGCAGTGAAGCCGGGCAGGAACTCCTCCAGGACCGAGCGGAACGGGGCCTCCGCCTCCAGCTGGGAGAGTACGGCGATGCCGCCGATCCAGACTCGGTGGATCAGCAGGTACGACGGCGGCAGGTTGAGCTTGAGCGCCATCGACGCGTTGGGTGAGCGGAAGTCACCGGTCCGGTTCGCCTGCTGCGCGCATCCAGGCCCGGCTGAACTGGAACGTCTCCGCCCGGGCAGGCTCCGCGAACGGCGCCAGGTAGTCCATCAGCTGGTCCGGGTCGATCGTCCATCCGCGGCTTGATGAAGCCCTCGGCGCGCAGACCGTCGACGCACCGCGGCGCCGTCGCCGTCGAGCGAGATCCGCAGCAGCCGGCCGATAGCGGGCGGCAGACCGTCGGGCAGCCGCGCGCACAGGCCGAAGTCGACCACGCCGAGCCGGCCGTCGGGCATCACCCGGAAGTTGCCGGGATGCGGGTCCGAGTGCAGCAGGCCGGCGAGCTTCGGCCCGCTGAACATGAACCGGACGTACTTCAGCCCGATCTCGTCGCGCTCCTGCTTCGTGCCGTCGGTGATCACCGCACGACAGCGGCCGGCCCTCGATCCACTCGGACACGATGACCGTGGGGGAGTGCTTGATCACCCGGGGTACGACGAACTCGGGGTGGTCCTTGAAGGCGTCGGCGTACTGCTGCTGGGCCTGGGCCTCGCGGTCGTAGTCGAGCTCCTCGCCGATCCGCTCCTGCAGCTCGGCGACCAGCGGCTTCATGTCCAGGCCGGGGACGAACGTCCCGAAGGTCCGGGCGAACCGGCCGAGCTGGCGCAGGTCCGACGCGGAGGGCGTCGGCGGCGCCCGGGGTACTGCAGCTTGACCGCGACCTCGCGGCCGTCCTTGAGGATGCCGCGGTGCACCTGGCCGATCGACGCGGCCGCCGCGGGCAGGTCGTCGAACTCCTCGAACCGGTCCCGCCAGCGCTTGCCCAGCTCGCGCGACAGGATCGTGTGCACGGTCGAGGCCGGCATCGGTGGTGCGGAGTCCTGCAGCTTGGTCAGGGTCGCCCGGTACGGCGCCGCGAGCTCCTCGGGCATCGCCGACTCCATCAGGCTCAGCATCTGCCCGAACTTCATCGCGCCGCCCTTGAGCTCACCCAGGACGGAGAACAGCTGGTCGGCCGTCCGGCGCTGGAACTCGGCCAGCACGGTCTCGGCCGGAGCACCACCGATCCGCTTGCCCAGGCCGACGGTCGCCCGCCCGGCGGCACCGAGTGGCAGGCTGGCGAGCTTCGCGGTCCGGCTCAGCGCCTTGCGGGGGAGGTCGGACACGATCCCATTCTGTCGGGTCACCCAAGCCCGGAACGACGCGAGGGGCGGTCGGTACGACACCGGTGTCCGGGTGTCGCACCACCGCCCCTACGACTTGGTGCGTCAGGCCTTGCCGAGGATCCGGTTCAGGTTCGTACCGCACTCGGGGCACTTGGCCTTGGCCATGCGCGTGCCCTTGTCGTTGACCTTGACCTCGCCGTCGGCGGTGCGCTTGGCCTTGCACTTGACGCAGTAGAACTCGCCGCTCCAGGTCTCTGCCATGAGGGCCCTCTCCTTGCTCTGAATACCAGCCGGGGTTGTCACCCCTGGCCGTCGTGGATGCTAACGGCAGACCGTTCCTGCCGTAGGCCGTTCGGCCCAGTCGGGATTCACCCTACGGCAGGCTGGGAGCCGCTCAAGCGCAACTCCCGGTCCGCGCGCCGCCTGGGAAAGCCCTTTCCGGAGTTGCTCCGGCGGCACGGAACAGGCTCCCGGTGAGTCCGCCTCCGGAACCGCTCGGCTTCCCCTCCGAGCGGCCCCGGAGGCGGTCCGGGAGCCTGCTGGCACCGACGCTAGGAGGCGCCCGGCGGCGCTGGCAAGAGCCCGGTTGTCCACGCCTGTGGATAAACCTGTGTGCAACCTGTGGGGCGCGCCGGGCGGCACTGTGGACGAGCGGGGGAACAGGATGTGAACAACCGGTGACCGACGGTCCCAAGAATCGGCGTCTGACCTGCGGAAACGTCGATTCACAGGATGTGGACGGAAGAAAGTTGTGGGATTCGCGGGGTACGGTCTGACCCATGGCCGACTCTCCACCGCGCCCGATCCCGCCGTACGTGGACATCCGCCGCAGCAAGCGGCGCAAGCGGACCGTCAGCGCCTACCGGGACGGCGAGCGGGTGGTCGTGCTGATGCCCGACCGGCTGTCCGCCGCGGAGGAGGCGCGCTGGGTCGAAACCATGCTCCAGCGGCTCGAGAAGCAGCGCAGCCGGTCCCGCGTGTCGGACGAAAAATTGTTGGCCAGAGCACACGAACTCGCGTGTCGTCACCTGCCCGAAGTGCCCGAACCTGCGTCGGTCAGGTGGGTTTCGAACCAGAACCGACGGTGGGGATCCTGCACTCCGGCGGACCGCTCGATCCGGCTGATCGACCCGTCTGCAGTCGATGCCGGCCTGGGTCGTGGACTACGTGCTGGTCCACGAGCTCGCTCACCTGGTGGAGCCGTCCCACAACGCAGCGTTCTGGAAACTGGTCCACCGCTACCCCAAGTCCGAGCGCGCCGAGGGCTACCTCGAAGGCATCTCCGCCGCCGCCTCCCTCAACCTCGACGACTTCTGAGCCGCTCACTGCGAGCCCGTGGCTCCGGCGGTCTCTCGCTGGCGGCGTACGGCTGGGGTTACCGCGCAGGGGTAGGGGTGGGGCTAGCCCCAGGGTGAACTCGGTGGCTTCCTGCATGGTGGCGCACCACCTGCCGGCCGGGAGGCTGATGACCCGTAGCCAGCGCCGGCGTCGGGCCGCGCTGGGAGGGTGCGCCGGTGGGGGCGCAGAGGGGTAGGGAACCATGGCCAGGGGACAACTCACGGTCCGGGCGGCGCGCTGGAGTGCCACCCATCCGTGGCGGGCGATCGCGATGTGGGTGGTGGTCGTCATCGCCTGCTTCGCGCTCGGCTCGATGACCGGGACCAAGGAGTCCGACGAACGAGGGCGACATCGGCGAGGTGACCCGGGCCGACAACATCGTCAAGTCCGGCGACTTCGCCGACCCGGACGTCGAGAGCGTGCTGATCACGGCGCCGTCCGGGGCGCTCGACCAGGCCGAGGCCGACCAAGGTCGGCCGGCGTCGTGACCGAGCGGATGCGCGCCCTCGGTGGGGTCGCGGAGGTCGCCAAGCCGATCCCGTCGCCGAAGAAGGACGCCCTGATCGTCAGGGTCACCCTGAAGGACGGCGACGACGAGGCCGACCGGGTGCAGCCGCTGCTCGACACCACCGCCAAGGTCCAGCAGGAGTATCCGGGCGCTGCGGATCGAGGAGGTCGGCGGCGCAGTCGATCGACAAGGCCCTGACGAGACGCTCGGCAAGGACTTCCAGCGGGCCGAGATGTTCAGCCTGCCGGTGACGCTGGCGATCCTCTTGATCGCGTTCGGCGCGCTGATCGCCGCGGCGGTGCCGCTGGTGCTCGCGCTGTCGGCGGTCGCCGCCGCGATCGGCCTGTCCGCCGCCGCCTCGCAACTGGTCCCCGCGGTCGACGCGGTGAACAGCGTGATCCTGCTGATCGGTATGGCGGTCGGCGTCGACTACTCGCTCTTCTACCTCCGCCGCGAACGCGAGGAACGGGCCAAGGGCCGCGGTCACGTCGACGCGGTCGAGATCGCCGCCGCGACCTCGGGCCACGCGGTCGTCGTCTCCGGTATCGCGGTGATCATCTCGATGGCCGGGCTGTTCCTGGCCCGGGACGCGGTGTTCTCGTCGTTCGCGGTCGGCTCGATCCTGGTCGTCGCGGTGGCCGTGCGTCGGCTCGCTGACCGTGCTGCCGGCCGTGCTGGCCAAGCTCGGCCGCTGGGTGGACCGCCCGCGGATCCCGCTGCTGTGGCGGCTGACCGCCGAACAGGTCGAAGCCGCGCTTCTGGCCGACGATGCTGAAGCCGGCGCTGAAGCACCCGGTCGCCACGCTGCTGGTCTCCGTGACCGCACTGCTCGCGGTCGCGTCGCCGGCACTCGGGATGACGCTGAAGTTCCCCGGCACCGAGGACCTGCCGCGCGACACCGCGGTGATGAAGGCGTACGACCGGCTGACCGCGGCGTTCCCGAGCACCGGCACCAGCCACGAGGTCGCCGTACGGGCTCCGGCCGACCAGCAGCCGGCGGTCACAGGCCGCGCTGGCCGAACTGGTCGCAGCGCACCGCAGACCGACAAGCTTGTTCGCGCAGGACGGTCTGGAGGAGCCGCGGGTCTCCAAGGACGGCACGGTCACGCGTGCTCGAGGTCGCCACGCCGTACGAGGGTGGCAGCCAGCAGGCACGTGACTCGCTGACCAAGCTGCGCAAGGAACTGATGCCGGAGACGGTCGGCAAGGTGCCGGGCGCCGAGTACGCCGTCGGCGGGTTCGTGGCGGCGGACGTCGACTACGCGGCGCACACCCGGGACGAAGTTGCCGCTGGTGATCGGGTTCGTGCTGCTGCTGACGATGATCGTGATGATGGTGACGTTCCGGTCCGTGGTGGTCGCGGTCACCGCGATCGTGCTGAACCTGCTGAGCGCCGGCGCGGCGTACGGCGTGCGTGACGGCGGTCTTCCAGAACACCTGGGCCGAGGGGATCCTCGACTTCCGGTCGAACGGCGCCGTCGTCTCCTGGTTGCCGCTGTTCCTCTTCGTGGTGCTGTTCGGGCTGTCGATGGACTACCACGTGTTCGTGGTCAGCCGGATCCGCGAGGCGGTGCTGCGCGGCGTACCGACCAGGCAGGCCGTGGCCGAGGGCATCACCGGCTCGGCCGGCGTGGTGACCAGCGCGGCCGCCGTGATGATCGGGGTGTTCGCGGTCTTCGCCACCCTGAGCACGCTCGACATGAAGCAACTCGGCGTCGGCCTGGCGGTCGCGATCCTGATCGACGCGACGATCATCCGGGCGGTCGTCCTCCCCAGCGTCGATGACCCTGCTCGGCGACGCCAACTGGTGGGCGCCGAAGTGGCTTCGCGGCAAGCCCGCCAAGCACGCCACCCACCGCCGGCCCCGGAGGAGGAGCGCGAACTGACCCCGGTCGGCTGACGCCGCGCCGCCGTACGCGGTGCCCGGCACTGCGGACACCATCTCGGGACCTCGGACACGCTATTTCGTGTCCGAGGTCCCCACTCCTTGTCCGAGGTCGCGGCCCCGGGCGCGGTGGGTGGCGGCTTTGACCCGGCTTTGGCATTGGGGGGAGCAGAAGCGGCGTTGGCCGTTGCGGGAGACGTCGACGAAGACCCGGTCGCAGTGGGGGGCTGCGCAGACTCCCAGGCGGCCGGCGAGGTCGGTGCCGAGGGCGAGGGCGAGGCCGGCCGCGCACCCGGCGGCCCAGCCGTTGCGCCAGTCCGTCGTCGGGGCCGTGGAAGTGCAGGCTCCAGCCGTCGTCTCCTTCGGTCCAGTTGCGGTCGCGAATTGGTGTCCACGAGCAGCGCGTTCACCTCGTCCGCGGCCCGATCGAGGTCTCCCGCGTGCGCGGCCTCGAAGACGATCCGCATCCGCCCCGCGAGCACTGCCAACCGTCGCGCGTCGCCCGGCTCGACGGACGGCCGCGGGTAGCCGATGGCGGCCAACGCGTCGGCGACGGCCTGCGACTCATCGGTCGGGCGCCGCGAACGCGACACCACCCGAGTAGCCGGGCGTCAGCCGGTTCACGTACTCGACGGACGCCGCCAGCACGTTCCGGGTATGACTATCAAAAGAGACTTGACCAGTCACGTGACCTCTCCGTACGCTCGAACTCGCATGACCGATCATATCCACTTAGACAGTCATGGAGTCAGCGATGAGTGCGCTGCGACCCTGACCGCGCCGTGGCGTGGGTTGTCCCCGGCGGTGTGGATCCTGGTCACGGCCCGCGCCGTCAACCGGATCGGCGCGTTCACGCTGCCGTTCCTCGGGGTGGTGCTCACCGTCGAGTTCGGCGCGTCACTCAGCCAGACCGGATTGATCTTGGCGCTGTTCGGCGCGGCCACGATCCCGTCCCGGCTGCTCGGCGGACAACTGGCGGACCGGCTCGGCCGTCGCCGTACGATCGTCCTCGGCCTGACCGGCTGCGCCGTCGCCCAGACCTGGATCGCGTCTCGAGCCATGCACTCTGGTCCGCCGTACTCGCCACCGTGCTGCTCGGCCTCGCCTTCGAGATCTATGAGCCGCCCAGCCAGGCGATGATCGCCGACGTCACCAGCCCGTCCGACCGGCCAGCGGCGTACGGGTTGTACAGCGCGGCGCTGGCCGCGGCCGGAGTCCTGGCCGGTCTGCTCGCAGCGGCGATCAGCCACGTCGACCTGCGGTGGCTCTTCGTCGCCGACGCACTCACCTGCCTGGCCTGCGCCGTCCTGGTCGCACTCGCCCTTCCAACGGAGGTACGGCGGAGAAGCGCAGAGGCGACCGCAGCCGCACAGCCTGACGGTGCGACTGCGCTCGCCGAGCCCGGAAGGACGACTCCGGTGTCGGCGTGGCGCGATCGGCGGCTGCTGCTTCTGCTTGCGAGTGGGACAGTCTTCGCGACCATCTACATGCAACTCGTCATCGGTCTGCCGCTGACGTTGCTCGAGCAGGGCCTGCCGAAGTCCGGCATCGGTTTCATCCTGGCGATCTCTGCAGTCACCTTGATCGTCGCCCAGCGCCTTCTCCGTGTGCAGCACCTCGACGACTTCCGGGCGATGACAGTCGGCTACGTCCTGCTCGCGGCCGGGCTACTCGTCAGCGCCGTCGCTCACAACCTCACGATCTTCCTGCTCGCCGCAGTGCTCTGGAGCCTCGGCGACCTGTTCCTGTTGACCCGCTACCTCACCCAGGCTTCAGGCCTCGCACCCGAGCACGCCCGCGGCCGCTACCTCGCCGTCTTCGGCCTCAGCTGGGGTATCGCGACCACCATCGCACCGCTGACCGTCACCCAGCTCCTCGATGCAGCAGGTCCCAAGGGTCTGTGGCTCACCAGTGCGGCGGTGGCCGCCGTACTGGCTGTCGTTCAACCGTGGCTCAGGACGCGACTGGCTCCAGCCTGACGGTCAGCCCCTTCGCGACCGGGGTGTTGCTGCCCTTGGCGACGTCGTCGGCCGACATCAGGACGTTGGTCTCCGGGTAGTACGCCGCCACGCAGCCGCGCGCGGTCGGGTACGAGACCAGCCGGAACCCGGACGCCCGCCGCTCGACGCCCTCGAACTCGCTCACGATGTCGACGTACGCACCGTCGGTCAGCCCCAGCTCGGCCAGGTCGTCCGGATTCACGAAGACGACCTCGCGGGTCCCGTGCACGCCGCGGTAGCGGTCCACGAGTCCGTAGATCGTGGTGTTGAACTGGTCGTGGCTGCGCATCGTCTGCAGCAGCAGCCGGCCAGGTGCGGTCGGCAACCACCTGAGGTCGCTCACGGTGAACTGCGCCCGCGCGTCGGACGTCCGGAACTCGCGCTTGTCCCGGGCCGCGTGCGCCAGCAGGAACCCGCCCTCGTTCGCCCGCAAGCGCTCCTCGTAGTCCTCGTACCCGTCGGCCACCCGGCCGATCCGCTGCCGGATCAGGCTGTAGTCGTCGGCGAAGTCGGCCCACGGAATCTGCCCGATGTCCGGTACGACGGCCTGCGCGAGCCCGCAGATGATGCCGATCTCCGACTTCAGCTCCGGACCGGGCGGGATCAGGTTGCCCGTCGACAGGTGCACCGCACCTTGCGAGTCCTCGACCGTCACCGACTGCGGTCCCGCCGCGGTGTGGTCGTGGTCGGTCCGCCCGAGCGTCGGCAGGATCAGCGCCTCGCGACCGGTGATGGTGTGCGACCGGTTGAGCTTCGTCGACACGTGCACGGTCAGGTCGCACTCCCGTAGGCCGCGATGCACGACCTCGGTGTCAGGTGTCGCGGAGGCGAAGTTGCCGCCCATCGCGAGGAAGACCCGGACCGAGCCGTCCCGCAACCGCTTCACGGTCCCGGTCGCGTCGATGCCGTGCTCGCGGGGCGAGGTGAACGAGAACTCGGCGTCCAGCCTGTCCAGGAACGCGTCCGGCATCTTCTCCCAGATGCCCATGCTGCGGTCGCCCTGCACATTCGAGTGGCCGCGCACCGGGCACGGTCCGGCGCCGGGCTTGCCGATGTTGCCCTGCAGGAGCAGCACGTTGACGATCTCGCTGATCGTCGCGACCGCCTCGCGGTGCTGGGTCAGCCCCATCGCCCAGCAGATCACCGTCGCCTTGGACTTGATGAACCGCTGGGTGAACTCCTCGATCTCGGCCCGGCGCAGCCCGGTCGCCAGCTCCACCGCCGGCCAGTCGAGCTCGGTGTTGTGCTTGGCGTAGAGCTCGTAGCCGCTGGTGTGGCTGTCGATGAAGGCCTTGTCGAGCACGGTCCCCGGGTTCGCTGCCTCGGCCTCGAGCAGAAGGTGGCCGACGGCAAGGAACAGCGCCTGGTCGCCACCGATCCGGATCTGCAGATGCTGGTCGGCGAGCGCCGTACCCTTGCCGATCCAGCCGCGGGGGCGCTGCGGGTTCTTGAAGTTCATCAGCCCGGGCTCGGGCAGCGGGTTCACCGAGACGATGTCGCCGCCGTTGCGCTTGGCGATCTCGAGGTGGCTGAGCATCCGGGGTGCGTTGGTGCCCGGGTTCTGGCCGACGACGACGATCAGCTCGGCCTCCTCCAGCATCTCCAGCGTGACGGCGCCCTTGCCGCTGCCGATCACCTTGGACAGCGCCGTACCGGACGACTCGTGGCACATGTTCGAGCAGTCGGGCAGGTTGTTGGTGCCGTAGGCGCGGACGAAGAGCTGGTAGAGGAACGCGGCCTCGTTGCTGGTCCGGCCCGACGTGTAGAAGACGGCATCGTTCGGGTCGACGAGGGCCCGCAGGTGCCGGGCGACGACCTGGAACGCCTCCTCCCAGCCGACCGGCTCGTAGTGCGTCGCCCCGGCGCGGAGCAGCATCGGCTCGGTGATCCGGCCGAGCTTGCCGAGCTCGAACTCGGGCATCCCGTTCATCGCCTCGACCGAGTGCTCGGCGAAGAAGGCGCGCGGCACCCGCTTGCGGGTCGCCTCCCAGGCCACCGCCTTGGCGCCGTTCTCGCAGAACTCGGCCGCGTGTTTGCGTTTGTGGTCGGGATCCGGCCACGCGCAGGACGGACAGTCGAACCCGCCGTCCTGGTTCATCTTCAGGAACACCTTGCCGGTGCGCGCCGGGCCCATCTCACGGAAGCCGAAGTTGAACGACGACAGTACGGCGGGGACGCCGGCAGCCTTCTTCTTCGGCTGTTCGATATCGACCATGTTTTCCACGATAGGACCACCTATCAATGCCCGTGGGTTTGATTGGTGTCGTTGTAGACAAGTGGCGCTCAAGACCATTGGTCACGCCTTGGATATGAGGGTCCTGTCGGACCTGCTCGTGGGGTCCCGGGTCAGGCGGTCAAGGACTGCGTCGGGGGTTGGGGAGGGCTACCTGTCGAATCGGGTGGGAACGCTCCCCGGTGCCGGGTGATGCCGTTGCGATCCCAACATTTCTTGACGAGGCATTAGTCTCTGCTGGGTAGCGCACTTTCAGCATTCGACTTTGGGGTCGGTTTCGGTTTCGGCGAGGAGACGGTGAGCGCAGCGGCTGGTTCTGCCGGCGGGAACGACCGGCGGGTCGTCGTACTGGTCCTGCCGTCCACCGGCACCTGGGCGCCGCCGGGCCGCTCCCCCGAAGCGTGGCGGCTCGCGCTCGCCGAGGACACGTACGAGGTCCTGGCCGCCCTGGACCGGGTGGAGGTAGCAGTAGCCGTACTCAACGGCACCGAAGCCTCCGTCCGCGAAGCAACCACCCTCACGTGGCCCGGCACCCCCGTCTACGCCGCCGCCAGCGTCCAAGACGCCATCACCAAAGCCGCCACGACCACCGCTGCAGGTGAGGGCGGCTCGTCCGCAAGTGCAACCGGGCGCGTGGCGGCGGTGGTTGCGGTCGCGTACGACGCTCCGGACCTTCCGGGACTGCTGATCGGCAAACTCTTCCGCGCACTCTCCACCGCCGATCTCGCCGTCTGCCCATCCGAAGACGGCTCGCAGGTGGCACTCGGTGTCAACATTCCCATCGCCGGCTGGCTGACCGACTCGCTGGACCTGAGCTTCGAACTCACCCTCGCGGACCTCGACCAGGCCAAACCGCGCCGGCACGCCGTAGCCGTCGGCCCAGGCTGGCACCGCCTGCGCTCAGCCGGCGACCTGGCCCTCCTCGACCCCGGCCTCGAAGGCTGGGACGCCACCCGTTCGATACTTCGTCACGCCTGACCCGTCACCTTTCCGCTCCCCGCTCGTTCACAAGGCAGCGGGAAACTTCTGGGGGAAGTTCGACCGCCGCAGGAGTGGCCGCCGATACCGTTCAGGGGCGGATATCGACACCCAGTAAGGCAACACGCCCTCTGGACCCCGGGGCACCACAACAGGCACCCAACGCAACAGTCCAGCGCGATCGGGACATGTCACCGCACAACGGGGAAGCGGCGACACGCACCAAAGAAGCGTGAGGCAGCGGGGGCACCGGGTAGTCAACCCCGGTGGCACCACGGGGAACGAGAACAACGGGGGAAGCGGGAACGCGCCACCAACACCGCACCACCGGTGGCACGCAGGGGATGACGGGAAACGGGAACCATCACGGGGAACCCGGGGATGTGCGGGGGAACGGGGGTTCACGGGGGAGTGGGAGCCTGCGGGGGCGGGGTCCCATGGAATTCTCGGCGGGGGGTACGCGGGCCGGCTGATTCAGTCGGCCCGCAGCCGCCGCGTGACACCGCCGCACCGGCGCGTGCTGCCCGCCTTGTCGCGCGCAGCCCCGGCGCATGCCCCTGGGCCGCGCGTGCTGACCACCCTCGTCACACGCAATCTCGGTGCATGCCGCTGGGCCTCGACGGGGGCTCGGGTCAGCCGGGGATCACGTCGTACTTGATGAGTTCTTTTTCCACGAGGTGGAGGCCCTGCTGGCCGGGGAGGCCGTCGATCTTGGTGTCGACCTTGCGGACCTCGGCCAGGCCGTGCTCACCGCCGTACAGGTAGCCGAGCACGTGCTTCACCTCAGGCGGCGGCATGATCGTCGAGCCGACGATTCCCCAGGCCTTGCGAGCGCGAACCGGGCGATCTTCTGCGCCTTGCGTGCTGCGCTGCAGCCGATCCCGCGCCTGGCTGTTGTAGAAGGCGACGTGCCGGGTCTCCTGCTTGGCGATCCGCTGCAGGATCTCGGTCAGCACCGGGTGCCTCTCGGTCTGGATCAGCCGGGTGTACGCCGAATGCGCGCACCACTCGTTGATCGCACCCCAGGCCATGTGGGTGGCGATGAAGTCCTCGCCGATGATGTTCGCCAGCAGCGACTGCCGGATCGGGGCGAGCCGGTCCTTCCAGCCGAGCCGGGTGCGGACCGCGCGGGTGTGTTCGGGACCGGTCGGCACGCCGTGCCGCTCGAGCACCTCGTCGAGCACCTCGCCGTGCCAGTACTCCTCGAGGTTCCACATCGTCAGGAAGACGGTCACCTCGGGGTCGGCGTGTGAGGGCGTGACGAGCAGATCGCGCAGGTAGCAGACCGTGTGGGTCTCGACGTCGCTCATATAGCTGAGGCACCGGAGCGCGTCGTCGGACAGCGGGTGGGTCTCGAACGAGGACATGTCGAGGTCGTCCCAGCGGATTCGGGTCGAAGTCTGGGCGTAGTGATCGATGTCGAAGCTCACGGAGTCCTTCGGCACACTCAGGCGACCGATGGGTCGCGATCCGACGATGACAGCGAGCGTACGGCGTCGCGCCGACACTGCGCTATCAGTTAGCTGACAGCGAGTAGCACCTTCGGACCAGATCGGCCACCGTCTCGTCGATGCCCGGCGGCAACGTGTCCGATCGGGAACCAGGCGAGGTCGTGGGATTCCTCGCTGACCACGTAGTCGGTCCCGGCGCGGACCAGGAACTGGACGTCGAGGTGGAACGTGCCTGTCGCAACCGCCGCGCGCAGGAGCTGATGACGCGACAGCTGGAGCGGGCGCGGGGTCGATCGTCAGACCGTCAGACCGGACTCCTCAGCTGCCTCCCGCAGTGCGGCGCCGGCCAGGGTGGTGTCGCCGGGTTCGCAGTGCCCGCCGAGCTGCAGCCAGCGGTCGACTGTCTTGTGCAGGGTCAGAAGCACCCGGTCGCCCGAACCGGTCCACGACCAGAGCGCGCGCCGTGAGGTGTTCCGGCCGGCAGCTCGCGCCACATGCCGTCCGTCGTGCGTCGCCAGGTGGCTGCAGGTAGTGCTGTCGCAGCCTCGCCTGTTCAGCGTCGGGCGGCGGTCCAGGTCTCCAAGTCGGTACCGCGTCACGGCAGTGACGTCACCCTGCAAGTCGTCCACCATCGCCGGTGCCGCTCTGGTCTCGGCGTGGCCGTCGTCGCCTCTTCGCCGGTCGTCGTCCTGGGCATCGGGGCGCCTGGTCGACGGGCCTCGTCCGGTCGAAGAAGTCGGTGATGTCGATATCGGCCAGCTCGCCCGCGTGCTGGGCGAAGCCGATCGGGTCGTCCAGGTCGGTGGCGCTCGGGCAACAGATCCGGGTGCGACCAGAGCTCGTCGCGTCCCTCGACCCCGCGGGCGTCCCGCACCGCGGCCCACAGGTTCGCCGCGTCACGCAGTCGCCGCGGCCGCAGCTGGAGACCGACGAGGGTGGCGAACGTCTGCTCCGCCGGACCACCCGCGGCCCGACGACGCCGTACCGTCTCGGCCAGCTGGACGGCGGACGGCATCCGGTCCTTGGTCGCCTCGCGGACGACGTCGTCGACCCAGCCCTCGACCAGCGCGAGGGCGGTCTCCAGCCGGACCAGTGCGGCCTTCTGCTGCTCGGAGTCCTCGGGCTCGAACAGGCCGCCGGCGAGCGCCGCCTGCATCGCCTCCGGGTTCTGCATGTCGACGTCGGCCATCGCGCGCTCGATCTTGCCGGTGTCGACCTCGATCCCGGCGGCGTAGTCCGCGACCGCGGCGAGCAGGTGCTGCCGCAGCCACGGCACCCCGGCGAACAGCCGCTGGTGTGCGACACTCGCGCAGAGCCAGGTAGAGCCGCACGTCCTCGTCGGTCAGGCCGAGACCCTCGGCGAACTTGGCGACGTTGTCCGGGACCAGCACAGCCTGACCGGCCGGGCCGAGCGGCAGTCCGATGTCGGACGAGCTCACCACCTCACCGGCGAGCTCGCCGAGAGCCTGGCCGACCTGGGCACCGAAGATCGAGCCGCCGAGCTGGCGCAGCATGCCGGCCATCGGTCCGGCGAACTGCTGAGCCTCGGCGGGCAGCGCGTTGCCCATCGCCCCGGCGACATGCTCGGCGACCGGGTCGACGATCGTCTGCCAGACGGGCAGGGTGTTCTCGACCCACTCCGCCCGGCTCCAGGCCGCGGACGTCGGCGGAGGCCTCCGGCAGCGTGGTCGCCGGGTCGAGCCAGTGCTCGGCCAGGCGGACCGCGTCGGCCACCCGCTCGGTGTCGGCAGGCGTGATCGACCGGTCTCCGGCGGCGGAGACGGTCTTGCGGGCGATGTCCTTGGCCAGGTCCCAGTTCACCGGCTTGCCGTCGGTCGAACCGCTGAGCAGCTGCTGGACCTGCGCGAAGATCGCGTTCAGGTCGGGGGTGCCGCCCGCGCCGGCCGCGCCGGAGAACTGCTGGAACATGGCCTCGAACGGAGTTCCCTTGAACGGGTTGTCCGGTTCGTCGCTCATCGGAGTGGGCCTTCCTGTGCGGTGGGGCGTACAACTCCAACGTACTGGTTCCGCCCATCAGTTCCTCCCCCGGCGAACGCATTACCTCTCCTGTTCGCCCCGGGCAGACCCGCCGCTCGCCCGCAGGCGGCGCAGAACGCGGGTAGGTGAGCGAGGCAACAGTCTCGAGGGGTGCGCGCCGGGACACGGACAGCAGCCCAGCGGTACGTCGCGCGGTCGCGTGGCGCGCGTACATCGGGACGCGGCCGAAGGAGGTGGAATGGGGAGGGGATGTGTGAGAGGAGAGGAATGGGAGGCAGAATCGGGTGGGTGGGGATGGTTCGGGTAGTTGTACAGGCGGGGGCGTGCTGGGAATGAGGAACGGATGAGCGACACGATCAGGCTGCTGGACATCCGCGAGGATGCGCTGTCCAGCGACGAGGTGCTGGCCGCGATCACCGACCCGACCGCCGGTGGGACCGCGCTCTTCATCGGCACCGTGCGCAACCACGACCACGCCCGGCCGGTCGATCGGCTGCAGCTACGAGGCCCACCCGGACGCCCTCGTGCACCTGCGGAAGGTCGCCGAGCGGATCTGCGACGGACCCCGCCGTAACCGCGGTCGCCGCCGTACACCGGACCGGCGACCTCGAAGATCGGGGACGCCGCCGTGATCGTCGGCCGTGGCCGCCGCGCACCGGGATGTCGGCCTTCACCGCGTGCCGCCGGTTGATCGACGATCTCAAGGCCGAGGTTCCGATTTGGAAACACCAGCACTTCACCGACGGTGCGAGCGAGTGGGTCGGCGCTTGTTGACACGTACGCTGGGCGCATGAAGGTGGCCGGATGAAGGTTTTGGCGTGGCTGGCGTTCCCGCTGGTCGCCACCGCTCGCTGGCGATGTGCTGGGCGGCGTGGCGCGGGCGGAGCCGTGGTCCGCGCCGATCCGGTGGTGCCTTCGCGTCGGTCGAGGACTTCCGTCGTTTCAACGAGGCGATGGCCGCGCCCGGTCCCCGCGCCACCCCTGAACGCCGCCGCGGCCTCGGCCGCGGGCGGACACACCGGACACCAAGATCGCAGGGCAGGGTTCGTGACACGTCGTACCGCCACGTTGGTCGCCTCGATCGTCGTGCTGGTCATCTCGCTCGGACTGGTCACCGCTCTTCCCGGTGCCGTTCGTCTCGTTCAGCCCGGGGCCGGTCAAGGACACCCTGGGCGCGACGAAGAACAAGCCGGTCATCGAGATCACCGGGCACGAGACCTTCCCGACGACCGGTCAGCTCGACCTGACCACTGTGTCGGTCACCTCGCCGGACCGCGAGCTGACGCTGCCGCAGGCGATGCGGAACTGGCTCGACCCGCACCACGACCTGTTCCCGCGCGACATCATCTATCCGCCGGACCAGAGCGCGGACGAGGTCGAGCAGCAGAACACCGCGGAGATGACCGGCTCGCAGGACAGTGCGATCGCGGCCGCACTGCAAGAGGCGAAGGTTCCGTTCCACCCGAAGGTCTCGACGGTGGCGAAGGACACCCCGGCCGACGGCAAGCTGAAGCCCGGTGACGTCGATCCTGGCAGGTCGACGGCCTAGACCGTGTCGCAGGTCCCGCAGGTCGGCGACTGGTCCGCAAGCACAAGGTCGGCGACGAACGTCGTCTTCCTGATCCGGCGCGGCGGCGCCGAGCAGACCGTGCAGCTGAAGACCGCGGCCACGCCGGGCGAGGCCACCCGTCCGATGGTCGGCATCAGCATCGGCGTCGACTCGCCGGTCAAGGTGTCGGTCAACCTCGGCCAGGACATCGGCGGCCCGAGCGCCGGCACGGCGTTCGCGCTGGCCATCTACGACAAGCTGACCCCCGGTCCGTTGCTGGACGGCAAGCACGTCGCCGGCACCGGCACGATCGACGCCCTCGGCCAGGTCGGTGCGATCGGCGGCATCCAGCAGAAGATCGCCGGTGCCAAGAACGACGGGGCCACGGTCTTCCTGGTCCCGGCCCCGAACTGCGACGCGGCCCTGCACGCCGATGTGAAGGACATCCGGTTGGTGAAGATCACCACCCTGAACGAGGCGATCGCCGCTTTGCAGGCGGTCACCGCGGTAGGGAGATGTCCCGCCATGCGGAACTGAGACATCCCGGCATGCACCGCCAGCCGAAGGGGAGACCCGCCGGCATGATTCCGTAGGCACTTGCCCCCGACGCGCTGCAGCCGCGCAGTGGTCGAGATCGAGAAGCACGTCAGCAGCGCGGGCTGGGACCAGCCCGCGCAGTTGTTCGCGCTGGTCCCGACCGAGGAACTGCTCCGCGCCGAGCCCCAGCTGGCCGCGGAACTCGGCGCCGAAGACGCGTCCCAGCCGCTGACCCCGGTCGCCCAGGGTGAGCTGCCCGGCGGTCTCGAGCGACGAACACCTGGCCGACGCGCTGGCCCGGATCGAGTGGCCCGACGGCGTCAGCGGTTGTGCGCTCGCGATCGAGCGGATCGTCCTGCCGGCCTCGGTCGAGGCCGGCCTGTCCGAGCGCCGAGTCCGACGCCGAACTCGCCCGGATGGCCGGCAGCGACCCGCGTCGCCACGAGGTGCGGATGGTCGCCGCGCGTGCTCCGCGAGGGCGACCGGTTCGGCGCCGTCCGGCTGCGCACCCACGACGAGGACAGCGCCGTACTGACCGGCACCGACTTGGTCCCCACGCTGTGCGAAGTACTGTCTTTGACATTCGAGCCTTCGGTCGGCGTCCGGCCGGGTGAAGGTTCTGGGGTCGACGGCATGAGTGACAACGAGGAGAACCGACCATGAGCGACGGCGTCTACGACATGCCGGAGGAGCCGCGGCGAACCGCGGCGAACATCTGGAGGACGTCCCCGGGCCCTGCTGCCGACGATCGCCACGCTGATCGTCCTGCTGATCCTGTTCAGCGTCTTCACCGATGTCTGGACCCAGCGGCTCTGGTACCGCTCGGTCGACCTCGGCTCCGTGTTCAGCACCGTGCTCGGGACCCGGGTGCTGCTGTTCTTCGTGGTCGGCCTGCTGATGGCGGCGCGCGGTCGTCGCGAACATCGTCATCGCGTTCCGCACCCGTCCGCGGGTCGCCCTCGCACCGTCGCCCAGCCCCGGCTTCGAGCGGTACGGCGATCTGCTGCAGCAGCGCGGGAAGATCGCCGTCGGCGTGCTCGCGACCCTGATGCTGGTGTTCGGCGGCTCGGCCGCGTCGGGGGAGTGGAAGGTCTTCCTGGCCTGGCGGAACCGGACCCCGTTCGGTGTCACCGACAAGCACTTCAACAAGGACATCTCGTTCTTCGTCTTCGACTACCCGTGGCTGCGAGTACTGCTCGGCTTCGGCTACTCGATCGTGCTGCTCTCGCTGGTCGCCGCGATCATCACCCACTACCTGTACGGCGGTTTCCGTCCGTCCGCGAAGGGCCAGAAGGCCTCCGGCGCGGCGCAGGTGCAGTTCTCGGTCCTGCTCGGTCTGCTGGTCCTGCTCAAGGCCTTCAGCTACTGGCTCGACCGGTACGGCCTGACAACGTCGGACAGCCGGCTGTTCACCGGTATCTCCTACACCGGTGACAACGCCGTCCTGCCCAGCAAGGAGATCCTGGCCGTCATCGCCGTTGCTGTGCGCCGTGTCTGTTCTTCGCCAACGTGGTCCGCAAGACGTGGCTGCTGCCCGGTGTCGGCACGGTCGTCCTGATCCTGTCGGCGATCCTGCTCGGTGCCCTGTGGCCGGCCGCGCTGCAGCAGTTGCGGGTTCGTCCGAGCGAGCCGGTGCGCGAGGCGCCGTACATCACCAAGAACATCGAGGCGACGCGTCAGGCGTACGGCCTGGAGAACACCAAGGTCATCAACTACCCGGCGACGACGACGGCGACGCCGACCGAGCTGCTCGCGGACGCCGAGGTGCTGCCCGGGCATCCGGCTGATCGACCCGACTGTGGTCGGCCCGACCTTCGAGCAGCTGCAGCAGGTCCGTGGCTTCTACTCGTTCCCGACCGATCTCGACGTCGACCGGTACAAGATCGGCGACAAGCTCAACGACACCGTGATCGCGGTCCGCGAGGTGCAGGTCGACAGGTTGCCGGCCGGCCAGCGCAACTGGAACAACGACCACACCGTCTACACCCACGGCTACGGCGTCGTCGCCGCCGAACGGCAACCAGCGCGCCGCGGACGGTACGCCGGTGTGGTCGGAGAAGGACCTGCCGCCGACCGGTCAGCTCGGCGACTACGAACCGCGGATCTACTTCGGCGAGCAGTCGCCGGACTACTCGATCGTCGGCGGGCCGAAGGGCGGCCAGGCGGTCGAGCTCGACACCCCGGAAGGCAAGAACGGCGGCGATCCGACACTGAACACCTACACCGGCAAGGGCGGCGTACCGGTCGGCTCGTTCATGCAACCGGTTGCTCTACGCCACCAAGTTCCGGGACGCGAACATCCTGCTGTCCAGCCGGGTGAACCCCGAGCTCGAAGATCCTCTACGACCGCACCCCGCGCGAGCGGGTCGAGAAGGCCGCGCCCTGGCTGACGCCGGACGGCGACCCGTACCCGGCCGATCGTCGACGGCCAGGTCGTCTGGATCGTCGACGGCTACACCACCTCGGCGAACTACCCGTACTCCGAGAAGGTCGCCCTGGACGACAGCACCCGGGACACCACCACCGGCCGCGGAACCATCGCCCAGCAGCCGAGCGAGCAGATCAACTACATCCGCAACTCGGTCAAGGCCGTCGTCAACGCGTACGACGGATCGGTCCAGCTGTACGCCTGGGACGACAGCGACCCGGTGCTGAAGACGTGGATGAAGGCGTTCCCGGGCACGGTCAAGCCCCGCTCGGACATCTCGCCGGCCCTGATGTCCCACCTGCGCTACCCGGAGGACATGTTCAAGGTTCAGCGCGACCTGCTGGCCAAGTACCACGTGACGGACTCCGACCACCTGGTACCAGAACAGCGACCTGTGGCGCGTTCCGGCCGACCCGACCGCGGTGTCGTCCGGCAGCGACTCGTCGACTCAAATCAAGCAGCCTCCCTTCTATCTCTCGCTGCGGATGCCCGATCAGACCGACCCGAAGTTCTCGCTGACGTCGGTGTACGTGCCGAACGCCGAACGCGAGAACCTCACTGCGTTCATGGCCGTCGACTCCGAGGCCTCGTCGCCGGACTACGGCCAGTTCCGGATCCTCCGATTGCCGGGGAACGTGCAGATACCTGGTCCGGGACAGGTCTTCAACAAGTTCCAGACCGACGACCTCGATCAGAACGGCGCTGCTGCCGATCAACCAGCCGAGCAGCGGCGCAAGAGCCCAGTTCGGCAACCTGCTGACGCTGCCGCTCGGTGGTGGTCTGCTCTACGTGCAGCCCGTGTACTCGGTCCGGACCAGTGGACCCGGTAGTTATCCGGTGCTCCGGTACGTGCTGGTCTCCTTCGGTGATCGGGTCGCCTTCGGCGCCACGCTGACCGAAGCGCTGAACAAGGTCTTCAACACCAGCGTCAGTACCGGGGAGCAACCCCCGGGTACGAAGACGCCGACCACGCCGGTGAACCAGACGGTCAAGCAGGCCTGGCCGAGGCACAGGCCGCCTACACGAGGGCCCAGGCTGCCCTGAAGAAGGGCGACCTGACCGGCTACCAGAGCAATGTCAACCAGATGAAGGCGGCGATCGACCGGGCTGTCGCAGCCGGACTCGCGCCCACACCACCCGCGCCGACTCCGCCCGGGACATCGACGGCGCCACCACCATCCGCGACCCCGGCGCCACCATCGACCCCGCCGAGTGACGCCGACGGGCTGATCCGCGGGCTGTCATCCCGGGGCGGCGACACCGACACCAGTCGGCGTCGCCGCCCCGTTTCGTTGCCCACAGCACCGGTGCCGTGCACGTTGCCTAGGGCATCAGGTCGTCCGCGGCTACGGTGTGGTCTCCGGGTGGAAGCCGGCCGCCGTGTCGAGAACGTCCTCGTCGGTGAAGCGGTCGTGGTCGATCGTCACCTCGGCCGCCACCCCTGGCGCGACGAAGTAGAACACCTCGTTCCCCGTGAACAGACCGTCGTACCCACCGACCTTGACCGGGGTCAGCTGCCAGCTGTCCGGATCCTTCTCCTCGTACTCGATCAGGAAGGTCTTCAGCGCCTCGAGGTCGGTGAGCTTCTCGCCGCGCAGCGTCTTCACCGTCAGATCGACCTTGAACGCGCCCTCCGGATCCGGGCCGGTCTCCCAGACCCGGCTGTGGAAGCTCACGTCCTCCCACTCGTACTCGAAGTCGCTCGGCGTACCGATGCCGTCGGGTAGATGGTCGATCACGAAGCCGTCCAAGGTGCATGCCCTTTGCTCGGTCGATGGAGGTGTCACGGAGTACCCCGAGCGCGACTCGATGTCGCTGGCCGCTGCCGAGCGTGGCCGTCCAGGCGCCGAGTGAGGCGAGAACGACCGCGCTCCCGATCACGATACGACGGGTCGGCGGGACGACTCGGGAGCGAAGGGAAGAACGCGACATGGCTGCCTCCTGGGAACCGCGACGCCCCGCCTGCTGCGAAACGCCTTCTTGCCCAAGAAGATGCAGCGATCGCGATGCCTCCCGGCCCACGAATTCGAACCTGTGGACAACCGGATCCTGTCAGTACCCGATCAGCCGATGCAGCCGGTGGAACGTCTGCCGGAACCCGAGCCTCGGCCACGTCCGAGATGACAGCAGGTTCGTCACCCGCCAATCCGTCACCACCGACGTGTACCCGGTGTCGGCCGACCATTGCAGCACGGCCTCACCCAACGCCCGCCCGGCGCCGAGCCCTCGCGCCTCGACGGCAGTACGGCGGCGAACCCGAGGAAGCCGGCGTTGTCCGGCCGAGCCAGCCCGCTGTGCGCACTGGACTTCTCCAGCGAACACCCGATCGACGATCCGATCACCTGACCGTTGTACTCGGCAACGAAGGTCGCATAGTCCTGATCGTCGATCGACTCCTCCCAGTCCGCCAGTGCCTCCTCCAGCGTCGGCAGCTCCCCGGCCGAGAACACCGGCGACAGTCCCTGGTGCTGCGGCAGGACCAGATCCAGCTCCGCCAGTACGGCGATGTCGCCGCGCACTGCACGTCGTACGATCAGGTCGGAGCGAGCCGGCAGCGGCGTGCTCGGCGCCGGCCGGATCGCGTGGGCGTGCTGCGAGCCGAAGCCCAGCCGGAACCACGCGTCGACCAGCTCCGCGTCGTCCGGCACCAGCACGTAGTGCGCTGTACGGCCGTCGTCCACCCACTTGGTGGCCGCAGCGGCGTACAGGTCGCGGATGTGTCTCCGGCTCACGTACGGCGTGGCCGGCGGACTCCACCCAGATGTTCGGGCCCCACACGGGCGACGGTCTTGGGAGCGGCCAGCAGGTAGCCGGTCACCTCGTCGCCTTCGATCAGCACCGCACCGGATGCGCTCTCGCTCTCCCACACCGCGGTCACCTCGACCAGGGCGAGCTGCTCGTCCTCGTAGTCAGCGGGCAGCAGAGGGTGACGCTTGCGATGCTCCTTGTGCCGCTGCGACGAGCAGACCGGCGGCCGCGGGCAGATCCGCCTCCTCGAACGGCCGGATGACGTGTCTGGACATACCCGGACGGTACGCCGCCCGCGCCACCCTGACACGGGTTTTCGCCGCCTCGAAGCCACACCGGCAGCCGATTTGGTTGCTCAGCCCCGATCCTCTAAACTAGAGACACAACGGCGCGGGGTGGAGCAGCTCGGTAGCTCGCTGGGCTCATAACCCAGAGGTCGCAGGTTCAAATCCTGCCCCCGCTACGAAAGAAGGCCCGGACCACATGGTCCGGGCCTTCGCTTTGCTCCGTCTGACCTGGGGATGTCCTCGTGGAGATCCCGCTAGCGCGGCGGCCGTGTGTCAGCCAACATCCGGTGGGTCACCGACGCGTCTGCGCGGCCGATGTGCTGAGGGTCTTCACGTCAGTTCCGTGGTGGTCAGGCCAGCGCCTTGGCCTTGAGGGAGTCGTACTCGTCCTGCGAGATCGTTCCGGCATCGAGCAACTCTTTCGCGCTGGCAATCTGGTCGGCCGGGCTCTTGGTAGTGCTTGCGACCTCCTGGATGTACTTCTCCTGCGCGGCCTGCTGCTGCGCAATCGCCTTCTGCTGCCGATCGTTCATGCTCCGGCCCCGGGCGATGAGGTAGATCAGTGCCCCCAGCCACGGCACGAGGATGAGCAGGATCGCCCAGCCGGCCTTTGCCCAGCCGCTGAGCGAGCGATCACTGAACAGGTCCCACAGGCAACGGAACCACACCATCAGTGCAGCGATCCAGATGAAGAACCAGAAGCTCCACAGGAGCACTTCCCCGAAGTCGTTTGTCATTGCGTCCATGACCGTTCCCTCCCAGAGAGGAGGGCACGCGCCGCCCGGGTGGGCGCCGCGTACCCAAAAGTTTCGTCAAGGTCACCATGGCAACGACGCGGTGAAAACGCTAGTTCTTGGCCCCGGCGAGTCGGACTGTCAATGGCCTTCCGCTCACTGGCCAGTTCAGTTGCCCTCGACATGGACATGATCAGGCGATGTGGCAGCTGCAGGCGCACATCCTGCCGCCGGCCACGGACGAAGGCCCGAACCATCAGGTCCGAGCCTTCGCTTTGTCGCCATCGCGGGCGACCTGCGGGTTGTCCCGTTCCAGGCGCAGGCCGGCACCCGGTTCGTCAGGCGGGCAGCTATCCGATCAGGTCGGCGGCCCGTTCACCGATCATGACCGCGGTGGCATGCGTGTTGCCGCGCACGGTGTCCGGCATGATCGACGCGTCTGCGACATGGAGGCCACGTACGCCGTGAACCCGCAGTTCGGGGTCCACGACGGAGGTGTCGTCGGTGCCCGAGCGGCAGGTGCCGACCGGGTGGTTCATGGACTCGAGGCTGTCACGGACGTAGCTCAGCATCCGGTCGTCGTCCCAGTCTGTCTTCGGCTGGTTCTCCACCCCGACAAGAGCTCTCATCGACGCCGCCGAGCCGATGTCCAGTGACCGCCGCAGGCCTTCGACGAGAAGCCGCGCGTCCGCGTCGTCGGTCAGATACGCAGGGTCCACCAGTGGCGCCGCCTGGGGGTTGTCCGGGTTCAGCCGGACGGTGCCTCGGCTTTGTGGCGTCAGCAGCGTGACGATGGAGGAGAACCCGGACAGCGCCATGGTGACGAAGTCCATCGTGATCGAGGTGAGCTGGATGTCCGGGGCGGGAGCGTCGGGGGCGCAGCGCAGGAACGCAGCGGCCTCACCGATCGAGGCCAGGGGGCCCCGCCGGGATTCGGCGTACCGCTTGGTGTTCTCCGGGCTCGATGCGTCGGCCCACGTCTCGCCCTGCGTTACCGGCCAGACGGCCGACACGATGGGGTGGTCATGCAGGTTCTGCCCCACCCCGGGCAGATCGGTGAGGACGTCGATGCCGGCCGCGGCGAGTTCGTCGGCGGGGCCGATGCCGGACAGCATGAGGAGGTGCGGAGTGCGGAGCGTTCCGGCGGACAGCACAACCTGGGGTGACTGCGCGACGTGCAGTCGGCCCCCGGCATCGGCGTATTCAACGCCGGTGACGGCGCCGTTCTGGGTCAGTACGCGTTGGGTGGTGGCGCCGGTCAAGACGGTGAGGCCGGCCCTGTCCAGCACGGGGTGGAGATAGCCTCGCGCCGCGCTGACCCGCTCGCCGTTGCGAATGTTGCTGTACATGAGACCGACACCGTCGCGGTAGGCCCCGTTGAAGTCACGGTTGAGGTCGAGCCCCTTCTCCACTCCGGCTGTGATGAAGGCGAGTGAGAGGGGGTTCGGGTCACGCGCCGTGGTCACGGGCATTGGACCGCCCGTGCCGTGGAGTGCGGACGCGCCCAGTTCGCTGTCCTCCGCGCGGCGAAAGAAGGGGAGTACGTCGTCCCACCCCCATCCGGTCATCCCCCGCTTGGCCCAGCCGTCGTAGTCGAGTGGCACTCCCCGGAACCAGGCCATGAAGTTGATGCTGCCACCGCCCCCCAGAACGTGTCCGCTCGACACCATGACCTGGCGACCGCCCAGTTTCTCCTGCGGAACACTCAGGTCGGCCCAGTTGAGCGGGCCTGACAGCAATCCGAACAGGCCGTGCGGTGCGAGGATCGCAGGGTCGGTGTCCGCGCTCCCCGATTCGAGAAGCAGGACCTTGCGCGCCGGGTCCTCACTGAGGCGTGCGGCCAGCACGCTTCCGGCGGCTCCACCGCCGACAATGATGGTGTCGTAGTTCTTACGTTCGGTGTCGTAGTTTGCTGCATTGTCGATACTCACGGTGCTGGTGACTCCTTGGGGTTGAGGTCCGCGTTCGCGGGTTTGAGCGGCTCTTCGGACCTGAGAAATGTGGCTGCTCGTTCAGCAATGCCCAGGACAGTGCCGTTGGGCTTGCCCGAGATGATGCGAAGGCATCACGGAGGCATCAGCAATGCGGAGCCCGCTGCTCACGGCAGTGCCGGGAGCGGCTTCGACCTTGCGCCAATCGGCCACCGCACTCGTCTCGCCGATTTCCCGAGAACAAACGCCCTGCGTACCGGTTGCACAGCCGTGTAGGCGACGCGAGTCAGCGTATGGTCGTGCAGGTTCTCGCCGACACCAGGCAAATCCGCCGTCACCTCGACGCCGACTTGACGCAGTTGGTCGCCGGACCCACGCCCGACACCATCAGCAAGCCACGATCACTGCTCCGGCACCCGTGTCATTCCTGGATGGCCGTCTCCAGGGGCGAGCGTCGATCTCCCACGACCGATTCCGGCGCGACAATTCGGGCCAGGGCTCGCCGGCTCTCGGCGCTCAACTGAAGCTGGGTTGCCGCAATATTCTCCTCCAGATGGGTCCTCGTCCGCGTGCCGGGAATAGCGACGACGTCCTTTCCTGCGTCGAGTAGCCAGGCCAGCGCGAGTTGCGTGAGCGATACCTGGTGCTCAGCGGCGACCGGCCTGATCTCCTCGAGGATGGCGCGGTTTCTGTCGAGTGCGCCTTCCTGGAAACGAGGGAAGCTGCTTCTGAGGTCCGTCTCGGCAATTTGCTCGGCAGACTGAATCGTTCCGGTCAGGAATCCGCGGCCGAGGGGCGAAGAGGCGAGGAACCCGATGCCCAGTTCCCGAGCCGTGGTGAGCACTCCGTTGTTCTCCACCTGCCGACTGAACAGCGAGTACTCGGATTGCACTGCGGAGAGCGGTGCACTGGCGTGGGCGCGGCGCACAGAGTCGGCCGATGCCTCACTGATTCCGAGATAGCGGACTTTCCCGGCGGCGACCAACTCGCCGAGAGCCCCGAATGTCTCCGCCACCGGAACTCGTGGGTCGACTCGATGCTGGATATAGAGGTCGATGTGATCCATGCCGAGGTTTCGCAGCGAACGGTCCACGCTGAGTCGCACATACTCCGGTGACCCGTTCGCCGGACCGACGTATTGACCTGAGTCATCTACTTCCGAACCGCCGAACTTGGTAGCTACGACCGCCTCATCGCGGCGTCCGGTCAAAGCCCGGCCGAGCAGTCGCTCACCAAAGAAGGGGCCGTACACGTCCGCGGTGTCAAACAAATTGACACCGAGATCGAGCGCCCTACGAATCGTGAGTATCGACTCGTTCTCATCGGCCGCGCCGTACGTTCCTGTCATTCCCATACAACCGAGTCCGACCGCCGAGGCCGTCAAGCCGAGATTTCCGATATCGCGTTGTTCCACGTCTTGTTCACCAACTCCATCAATGACCGATCGATGTGCTCTCAATACGATGGAACCTGGCGCGTACGGCGCGTTCAATGCCTTAACTGGGCATCCGATACCTAGGCAGCCGACTGCTACCCTTGTGGTGTGATCTGCACGACAAGGCCACAGCCGTGACGGCGGCAAGGAACCGGGAACTGGGGATTTCCTGCGCTCGCGTCGGTCCGCTGGACGTCGGCCTGCCGCGCGAGCCTGGACGGAGGGTCCGCGGGCCGCGCAGAGAAGAGGTCGCGCACCTCGCCGGGGTCAGTCCCGACTACTACACGCGCCTGGAGCAGGGCCGCCAGCGAACGGCATCACTGCAGCATCAGCTTGCACTGCGCGCCGGGACAGAGCCTTGCGGGTCGATGCCCGCAGATTCTGCCACCTTTCAGGCAACCCTCGAGCGAGATCGGTCCGACGGACAGCGGTCGTGACAGCGCCTTCCGAATCGTGAGTATCGACTCGTTCTCATCGGCCGCGCCGTACGTTCCCGTCATTCCCGTCGAACCGAGTCCGATCGCCGAGGACGTCAAGCCACATTTCCGATTGCGCGTTGTTCCACGTCGTGCGTTCACCGAATCCATCAGATAGCGAGGCGCTGTTCTCCTCTGAAACTATGGGACCTCGCAGGTTCGGGGCGGACAATGCGTTCGGGGGCCTGCGAGACCCAGGAAGACCAGTGCTAGCCTTGGTGGGTGATCCGTACCACAGGGCCACAGCCGTGACCGCGGCACGAAACAGTGAGCTGGGGGCGTTCCTGCGCTCGTGCCGGGCCCGGGTCGAGCCCCTGGACGTCGGCCTGCCGCTTGCGGGCCGGCGTAGGGTCCGCGGCCTGCGCAGAGAAGAGGTCGCGCACCTCGCCGGAGTGAGTCCCGACTATTACACGCGCCTGGAGCAGGGTCGCCAGCGGACAGCATCACCGCAGGTGCTCGACAGTCTGACGAAGGCGCTGCGTCTCACCGTTGACGAACAAGAGCATTTGTATACTCTCGCCGGAGTCGGGCGGGTGAACTCTGTTTCAGAGCTGGCATCCCGAACGGTCGACCAGAGGGTTCAACGCGTCATCGATCTGATGGGCGACACGCCGGTCATGCTGTGTGGCCCCTTCGTTGAAATCATCACCGCCAATCGGGCGGCGGCCTACTTGTACGCCGACTTCAATGCTATGCCCGCGCGCGAACGGAATGGTCTCAGATGGGTGCTCATGTCGCCCACCGCCCGTGAGCGCTATCAGGATATCTGGGAAGATGTCGCCACTGAGATGATCGGCATGATGAGAGCCGACGCCGGCCGTCTTCCAAATCATCCTCGGCTCGCCGAGCTGATCGAGGAACTGACCTCGGAGAGCGCTCTCTTCCGCCGTCTCTGGCGAGATCACCGGGTTTCGACCTGGATGCACGAAAAGAAAGTGGTGCACCATCCTGGCTTTGGTGAGATGGAATTCCTCAACGAGTTCGTCAGTTTTCACTGCGCGCCCGGACAGAACCTCGCGGTGATGATGCCGGCAGATCCTGCCGCCTTTCAGGAGGCTCTGAACCGGGATCGGCCTGACAGACAGCGCCTCGCCTGACAATGTCAGTCAGCGTGCCCGCGGAGTGGGAGACTGCAGACCGCTAGATCGCGACCCGCGCCATGAGGCCCAGGTGGTCGGAGGCATAGGCCGCGCCGCCGGGCATCGGCAGTTTGTCGGTGAAGGTCAGCTCCGCCGCCTCGGCTCTGATCGAGGGGTCCGAGAGCAGCAGGAAGTCGATGCAGTGCGACGGCTGTTCCGGCTCGAGGTACGCCGCGTGGAACGTCGGCGGACAGTCGTCGCCATAGGCGTCGAGCAGGCCGGTCTGGCGGATGAAGTCGCGGTACAGCGAACTGTCCCGAGCGACGTTGAAGTCGCCGCACACGATGGCCGGCCTCGGGACGGCACCGACGTACCGGCCGAGAGTTGCAAGCTGACTCTGGTGCAGGCGGTAGAAGCGGTTGGTCTCCGACCAGTCGCCGTCGACGTTGGCGAGCAGATGCGTGTTCACGATGCTGATCCCCGTCAGTGTTGTCACCAGAGCGCCCTTCAGCGACGCCGTCACCCGGGAGAGTCGTGGCAGGCCTGCCGATTCAGCGGCCGACGGGACTGGAAATCGGTGGTATCCGGTCCCGGCGACGGCACTCCGCGACAGGGTGACCAAGCCGCCTGCCGGGCCGGCCACCGAGCGCCGGAAGCTGACGAAGCGGTACGACGGCATGGATCGGACCAACTGTCGGAGGTGGTAGTAGGTCAACACCTCCTGCACGGTGACGACATCCACCTCGGACGCTTCGAACACCTCGGCGATCGCCGTGTACCTGTCGGCCAGGCGTGAGCCGACGATCGGGACTCCCCGGGTATTGAGTGAGGCAACGGTCAGCCGGGTCGCGGGATGGCTCATGCTCCTCCGGTCCGATCCGCAGTCAGGGTGGTTCCCGTCGAAGCCCTTGGCAGATCGCCGCCACCCGGAACACCATCGTCCTCGACGAGGGCTGCGTTACTTCACGGCGAGTTCGCCGAGCTCGGACCAGTCGTCCTGGGGGACCTTGAAGTTCACGATGCGGGGTGTCTCCACCAGGTGCTGAGGGAGGTGTTGCTGGGCCGCCTTGAAGTGGTCCGAGGTGACGTGGGCGGTGGCCGCGTCGTCGTCGGCGAAGGCTTCGACGAGGACGTACTCCGCGGAGTCGTCCAGGGACCGGGACCAGTCGAACCACAGGTTGCCCGCCTCGGCCCGGGTCGCCGCGGTGAAGTCGGCCGTGATGGTCGGCCAGTTGTCGGCGTACTCGGGCTTCACGCGGAACTTCGCAGTGATGAAGATCATGACCAACAACTTAACGCAGAATCCGGCGCCACAGGGTCTTCAGCGCAGGGTGAAGCCGGTGCCGAGCGGGTCGCGCAGGTCGAGGGTGAAGGTGGCAGTGCCGGTTCGGTACGCCGCCCCCTCGACCTCGGTGATGACGCCGTCAGCGGATTCCTCGACCACTCGGCCGAGAAACGTCGTGCCGACGATGGAGTCGTGTCGCAGCACCTGCCCGGGACCGAGCCGGCCTTCGTCGTACAGGAGGGCCAGACGGGCCGAGGTGCCGGACCCACAAGGCGAGCGGTCGGCTTCTCCGTCGGCGAAGATGGTGAGGTTGCGTTGGTGCGGACCACCGTCGACCGAGCCGAGGTCGTCGTACAGGATGGTTCCGTAGAGACCGCTGAGTCGGGGATCCGTGGGATGGACGGCCACCGCGTCGAGCGCCCACTTGATCTCGCGGCCGACCGCCACCAGGTCGGCGTACGACGACGGTGTCACCGAGAGGCCGAGCGACGACGCCTCGACCGAGGCGTAGAACGCTCCGCCGAAGCTGATGTCAGCGACCACGTCACCGCGCGATGTCGACACCGGCACCGCACGCTCCACGACGTACGACGGAACGTTGCGGAAGGCAACGCCGGTCACGGCCCCGGCCGAACAGGTGACCCGGGCAACGACCCGTCCGGACGGTACGTCGATCACCACGTCGGTCACGCCGTCCGGTGCGGCGGGAACCCGACCGGTCTCCACCGCCCAGGTGCCCAACGCGATCGTCCCGTGCCCGCATGCGGTCGAGTACCCGTCCTTGTGCCAGAACAGCACACCGAAGTCCGCATCATCATCGTTGCCCGGGACAATGAATCCGCCGTACATGTCCGCATGGCCGCGTGGCTCGTTCACAAGTAGTTGCCGGATCGCGTCAACCGCCGAGGAAGTCTGGGCGAACACCCGACGATCCGGCACCGACGCGCCAGGGACCTCGACGGATGTCACGATCCGGAAGGGCTCCCCGGCCGTGTGGTAATCCACCACGCTCACACCGTCTGTCATCTGCATTCCTAGAAGCCGAGTTGCTGGCGGATGGTCTCCAGCGTGTGCGCGGACTCGAGAGTTCGCTCGGTGTCGATCGCCGCGAGCGCCTGAGCCAGCGCGTCGGTGGTGAGGATGATCGTCAGGACCTCGGCGGTGATGCCGCTGACCGTGTTCGGTACGTGGATCGCCACGGTCACGTCGTTCGCGAGCCGTTCGGCGGTCAGCGGCTCGCTGAGCAGGACGATGGCCGCGCCGACCGCCCGGGCCCGGTCGATCACGGTCTCGGTGTCGGTGGTGAGCCGGCCGGGCGCGATCACGATGACGACGTCGTCGCGGCCGACCGGCAGCAGGTCGTCGGCCAGCCGGAAGCCGGCGGTCTGGATGCAGCGGCTGCGCCGACCGAGCCGGCTGAGCTTCAGCGTGAGGTGCTCGGCGGCGACGAAGTTCGCGCCGAATCCGTAGGTGACGATCTCCCGCGCGTCGGCCATCAGCCGGATGGCCTCTGTGTAGGAGTCCATCGACAGGTGCTCGTCGAGGTACTTGATCCGCTCGATCGCCTCGGTGATCACCCGGTCCCAGACGTGCTTCGGGTCGCCGCCGGTCGCCTCGATCCGGTTCCGCAGCCGCTCCTGCCGGTGGCGTGGTTGTGAAGGGTGCCGCGACCTGATCCTTCAGTTCGGCCAGGCCGGCGTACCCGAGTGCCTGCAGGGTCCGGATCACCGTGGCGTTGCTGGTCTTGGTCGCCGTGCCGAGCTCCTGGGCGGACAGGTAGAGCAACTCCTCGGGGGAGATCTCGGACAGTGAACGACAGACCGCCCGGGCTGCCGGGGTGAACTCCTCCCAGTGCTCGCGGATCCGGGAGCGGAGCTCGGCGATCGCGGGATTCCGTGTAATCCCTGTTACATCATCGGTCATCTGTGTATCATCCGATCTCATCGCGCGTGTAACGAGCAGTCCAGGAACCTGAGTTCTGTAACAGCATCGCAGACGAAAGCAGCCGATGACCCACACCTCGACCGTTTACCAGCGTGGCGCGACGCCGATCTTCGCGTCCCAGGCCGATCCGCGGCTGCACTACTGCCTGTACGTGCCGCCCAGGCTGACCGACGATGAGCAGGCGCCGCTCGTGGTGATCCAGCACGGCACCGCGCGGTCGGCGACGAACTATCGCAACCAGCTGAAGGAGTTCGCCGAGGACCAGGGCGTGGTGATCCTGACGCCGATCTTCCCGGCCGGGCTGGTCGATCCGACCGATCTGCACAACTTCAAGTTCATCGAGTACCAGGGGATCCGGTTCGACCGGATGCTGCTGGCGATCGTGGACGAGGTCGCGGCGCGGTTCCCGGTCGCGGCGGAGCGGTTCTACCTGCATGGGTTCTCCGGTGGCGGACAGTTCACGCATCGATTCCTCTACCTGCATCCGGACCGCCTGGCTGCCGCGTCGATCGGCGCGCCGGGCCGGATCACCCAGTTGGACGACACGCTGCCGTGGTGGCTGGGGACGAAGGGATTCGAGGAGAGGTTCGGTCAGTCGATCGACGTCGACGCGCTCCGCCGCGTGCCGATCCAGCTTGTGGTCGGCGCCGAGGACGTGGAGACCTGGGAGATCATGAACCGCGGTGAGTCCAACTGGATGGATGGCGCCGAACTCACCGGCACCACCCGGATCGAACGCCTCCGCACGCTGGAGCGGAACTACCGATCACACGGCCTCGACATCACCTTCGACGTGGTCGAGGGCGCCGCCCACTCCGGCCGCAAGATCCTCCCCACCGTCGAACGCTTCTTCACCGACCAGCTCAAGAAGGCCAGCCTGCTCAAGAACCGGTAAGGCCCAAGTACGTCAGTACGGCGAGCACCCGGCGATTGCTCGTGTCGTCGTCGATGATGCCGAGCTTCCCGAACAGCGAGGTCGTGTGCTTGCTGATGGCGCTCTCACTGAGGAACAGCCGTTCGCGGATCGCCTGGTTGGACAGTCCTTCCGCCATCAGGCTGAGCACGTCGAGTTCGCGCTCGGTGAGTCGGTCGAGCCGCTTGTTCGACGTACCGCTGGAGAGCAGTTTGGAGATCACGGCCGGGTCCATCGCGGTTCCGCCGGCGGCGACTCGCTCGAGCGCGTCGATGAACTGATCGGCCTCGAACACGCTCTCCTTGAGCAGGTAGCCGACTCCGCCGGCGCCGTCGGTCAGGAGCTCGCGGGCGTACAGCTGCTCGACGTGCTGGGACAGGATCAGGATCGGCAGACCGGGTACTTCGCGCCGGGCCGCGAGGGCCGCACGTAGACCTTCGTCCGACTGCGTCGGTGGCATGCGGACGTCGATGACCGAGACGTCGGGCCGCCACTTCAGCAGCGCGTCGAGGGTCTCAGGCCCGGTGGTCGCCGTCGCCACGATCTCGTGCCCGTAGGCCTCGATCAGGCGAACCATTCCGTCCCGTAGCAGGTAGAGGTCTTCGGCTACAAGGATTCGCATGGCACCGTCATCCTCGCACGCGTCGGACCGCCCACCGGGCTGCTGATCTGCAGGGTGCCGTCGAAGGCGGCGAGCCTGCGGCGCAACCCCGCGAGGCCGCCCTCCGCGTTCACCTCGGCGCCACCTCGGCCGTTGTCCTCGACAAGTACGACGACAGCGGTGTCGTCTCGCCTGATCGTGATCTCCGCCCGCGTGGCCGCCGCGTGCTTCACCGCGTTGGTCAGCAGCTCGGCGATGCCGAAGTACACCGCGGTCTCGATCGGCGGATCCAGCCTGAGCTCACCGTCAGCAGCAACCGAAGTCTCGAGCGGGCTGTCCATCGCCATGGCGCGTACGGCGTCGACCAGCCCGCGCTCGTTCAGCACCGGCGGGTTGATCCCGCGCACCAGCTCGCGCAGCTCGGACAACGACGTGGCCGCGCCGACCCGCGCCTCCTTCAACAGAGCCTTGGCCTGGCGCGGGTCGGTCTCCATCAGCTTCTCCGCTGTCGCCAAGGAGAGCCCGAGCGCGACCAGCCGCGCCTGCGCTCCGTCATGCAGGTCCCGCTCGATCCGGCGGATCTCGGCGGCCTGCGCGATCGTCGCGTCGGCACGCTGCGCGGTCAGCTCGTCAACCCGATCCTCAAGAGCCATCGCCGGCGTCAGGCGCAGGAAGCGTACGGCGATCGGCCCAAAGGCTCGCCAGGCGTACGGGGCACTCGCAACCGCGACCACCAGGCCGACAACTCCGAGCAGCGGCATCGGTCGAGCGAACCCAAGGACCGCTGCCACGACCCCAGCCGGCGGAACCGCGGCGGCCAAGCCGGCGGTGACCGCGAGGATCGCGGCGAACCTCAGATCACGCCAGTTCGCCGGATCCGTCCACCGCACGCGCATCGCCAGATCCTTCTCAGCATCCCGCCGACTCCGCTCGTACGAGTGACCGTTCCACCAGTACCCGGTCGACAGTTGCGTCACCGCCCCGAGCTCTCGATAGTCGGACGGGATGACCGTGCCCGTCCACCGGAGGACGAGAGCGCGGACCATCCGGCAGACCGGCCGGATGAGCAGGAGAGTGCCGAGGCAGGCCCACACGAGTGGCGCGATCCACGTCCACGGGCTCCGCCACCAGATCGCCACCGCCACAGCGGAAGCCCAGACGGCCGGCACCAGCACGCTGATCGCCAGTACGACGCACGCCCGGACGAACCCCACGCAGGCACTCGCTACCCACGACATCAGAAACCTCTTCCTCGCAACGGTTGGTGACTTCACTGTGCACCAACCCGACCGCGGAATCCGCCAGATCGGCGCCGAAGTAGGGCTACCCCCACCCAACCGTGCGTCCAGCCGCAAGTGCCGCCCGCTGAGGACAAACGTCAGCCGCTGTGCCCGGGATGGGCAGCAGCGGCTGGCGTTTGCTTTGGAGCGACCTGGACGGATGTCAGGCGGCTTGCGGCACGCGGGTGCGGTTGTTGGCGGCCCACAGCGCCCGGCGCAGTTTGGCCTTGTCCGGATAGCCGGCCGCGCGGCCGATCACGTAGACGTCGTGGCTGCGCATGTTGACCATGCCGGCGACGTACCAGACCGGGCTTCCCTCGGCCAGCATGGTGACGATCATCGTGGTGACGGTGCTGTCGGTGGTGGTGTTCATCCTGACCCTCTCCTTTGGTCGCTCTTACTGATACGTCGGACCAGGGCAGCCGAAATCGACATCACCGCGACACAGTATTTTTGGCGCGGTGACGATCACTCCGAGCGATCCGTACGCCGCCTACTCCGCCCTCCGTACGTCCGGACCGATCCACCGCATCGACGGCCCCGACGGCAGCCCCTGCTGGCTCGTCACCCGGTACGACGACGTCCGCCGGGCCCTCGCGGAGTACGCCGCTCCGCTCCGCTCCCGATCACGGTGATCTGCGACCTGCTCGGCGTACCTGAGGAAATCCGGACCGACTTCCGGGCCTGGACGGACACGATGCTCGCGCTCCCGGTGGTGACTGGTACAGGCCGGAAAACAGAGCGCCCCGATCGGTGACCGGGGCGCTTGTCCGTGTGGGTCCCGGGGGGAGTGGGACCGCCACACGTTGGGGGGGACTTTGACGTTAGCTCGATCAGGGGGTCATTGTCCTCACCCTTTCGGCGGATCTCGACAGCCCTCTTCGCCGAACGGTGCGGAACCTGCGCTCAGCGGCTGGTTCGTCGCCGGTACAACGTTGTCGCGAAGACGAAGGAGAACAGGAGCAGACCAGAACACCACGCGAGCGCGATCCAGCCGTTGTTCCCCATCGGCGTCCCGATCAGCAGGCTGCGGACCGTCTCGATCACCGGTGTGATCGGCTGGTGCTCGCTGATCGGCCGCAACCACGACGGCATCGTCTCCGGCTGGACGAACGCGCTGCTCAGGTACGGCAGGAACAGCATGAAGAAGCTCAGCGTACTGGCCGACTCGACCGACTTCGCGATCACGCCGAGACCGGCCGCGAGCCAGGAGAGCGCGAGCACGTAGAGCAGCAGCAGCCCGATCGCGGCCAGCCAATCGACCGCGGCTGCCGCCCGGGCGGAACCCCATCGCCAGTGCGGCGAGGATGACGATCGTCGTCGACGTCGCGTTCCGCGCCACACTCGCGGTGACGTGCCCGGTGAGCACGGCGAAGCTGCGGATCGGCAGCGAGCGCAGCCGGTCGATCATCCCGCTCGTCATGTCGTCCGCGACCGCCATCGCGGTCGAGGAGGCGCCGTACCCGGTGGTGAGCAGCAGGATCCCGGGGACGACGTAGTTGATGTACTCGGTGCCGGTGTTGATCGCGCCGCCGAAGACATAGACGAACAGCGCCATCATCAGCAGCGGCAACAGGATCGAGACGAACAGCGTGTCGACGTTCCGCCGCGTCAGCCGGATGCACCGATCGGTCATGGTCGCCGCATCCGAGAACGCGGCCGCAACTCCTTGATGTGACATGTCAGCTCCTAGGCGGTGAGAGCGAGGAAGACGTCGTCGAGCGTCGGCCGGTGTGACGACACGCGCTCGGGCTGCAGTCCGTTGTCGCGCAGTTCGTCGAGCACCTGGTGCAGATGCGCCGCCGTTCCGTCGGAGGGAATGTTCAGCACGTCCTGGTCGGCGATCCCGTCCAGTACGCCGGTTGCCTTGAGCAACTCGGGTTCGGTCGGCGAAGTGACAGCTCGATGCGCTCACCGCCGACCTGCGACTTGAGTGCATCGGCGGTGCCGGTGGCAACGATCCGGCCGTTGTCGAGCAACACGATCCGGTCGGCGAGCCGGTCCGCCTCCTCGAGGTACTGCGTGGTCAGCAGGATCGTGGTCCCGTCCCGGACGAGTTCGCCGATCGCGTCCCACATCGTCGACCGGCTGGCCGGGTCGAGCCCGGTGGTCGGCTCGTCCAGGAAGATCACCCGCGGCCGCGCGATCAGGCTCATCGCCAGATCGAGCCGCCGCCGCATCCCACCGGAGTAGGTCTTCACCCGCCGGTCCATCGCGTCGGTCAGCCCGAACTGCTCCAGCAGTTCGCCGGTCCGCGCGCCGCGCCGCGGGCTTTCCCGAGATGCATCAGCCGGCCGACCATCACGAGGTTCTCCCGGCCGGTCTGGTTCTCGTCGACCGCGGCGTACTGCCCGGTCAGGCTGATCACCCCGCGGACCTGCGCCGGCTCGCGGACTACGTCGTACCCGGCGATCGTCGCGTGGCCGGCATCCGGCCTGGTCAGCGTGGTCAGGATGCGCACGATGGTGGTCTTGCCGGCGCCGTTCGGGCCGAGCAGGGCGAGCACAGACCCCTCCCGGACCCGCAGGTCGACCCCGGCCAGCACCTCCGTCGGCCCGAACGACTTCCGCAGTCCGACTGCCTCGACGATCATCGGTCCCTCCCTTATTGCGTATCGGATACGCTAAATAGCGTAGCAGGTACGCAGTACTGCTTGGCAACCTCTAGACTGAAGTCGGTGGAGTGAGCGAGAGAGCGAGCTGCCGGCCGACGTGGCGCTGATGTGGGGGTTGCGGGAGGCCACCGCGGCGGGGGCCGAAGCCGTCGCTGACGCTCGACGACATCGTCCGGGCGGCGATCGAGATCGCCGACGAGGAGGACGACCTGGCCGCGGTCTCGATGGCCCGGGTCGCGGAGCGGCTGGGCAACTCGACGATGGCGCTCTACCGGCACGTGAAGAGCAAGGACGAGCTGCTGGTGCTGATGTCGGACGCAGCGCTCGAGCGTCCTGAGCCGCTCCCGAGGGCGTCGACTGGCGGACCGGTCTGACCGTTCTGGGCGGACGGCGTGCTGACCGCGATCCGCAAGCACCGCTGGTACGCGAAGCTCCCGATCTCCGGGCCGCCGGCCGGCCCGAACAACCTTGCCTGGTTCGACTCCGCCCTCGGCGCGCTGAAGGACACCGGGCTGACCGAGGAGGGCGAAGGTCGGCGTCGTGATGGGCCTGATGACGTATGTCCAGGGCGAGATCCGGCTCGCCCTCGATCTCGCGGCCGGCTACGGCCGACAACCCGGAGGCCTTCGAGCCAGTACGGCGCGACGCTCGCGCGGGTCGTCGACCCGCGGGTGCTGCCCGGCCGCTGGCCCGGCTGGTCGCAGGCCGGTGTCTTCGACGATGCGGGGCGTTTCGAGGAGGACGACGAGGCCGACTTCGACTTCGGTCTGCAGCTCTATCTGGACGGTGTCGCCGGCGTTCATCGACCGGGTCCGTCAGGACAGCTGAACGATCGCGTCGGCCGAGTGGGCGGTCGCGGCGATCAGTTGAGCGTTGCGCTCGTCGGTGCCGATAGGTCCGTTCGTGTGCTTCCGCGGGGGATCTGCCGTACCGGCGGTGCCGCGCCTCCAGTCGCTCGTGCCGGACAGTCGCTCGTCGAGCTCGACGTACCAGCACTGATCGAGCAGCGTGCGAACAGTTGCCCAGGGCATCTCGTCGAAGAGCAAGTAGTTGCCTTCGGTCACGACCAGCGTGACCTCCGGTGCGACTCGCGATGCTCGCGGCAATCGAGTCCTCCAGCTCCCGGTCGAACCGCGGCACCCAGATCTGTTCGTCCGGTGCCTCCTTCAAGCCTTTTGAGCAGGGCAACGAAATCCGTACGCCGTCGAACGTGTGCGGCGCACCCTTGACTGCGGCGAGCCCAAGTCTCGTCCAGCGACGGCCTGCGCCAGGTGGTACCCGTCCATCGGGACCAGCGCGACCTGGTGCCCTTGTCCGCAGCCAGCTCGGCAGTGAGCTGCTTCGCGTACGTCGACTTGCCTGCCGCCGGCGCTCCGGTGATGCCGAGGATGGAGCGGCGACCCTGGGTCGCGAGGTCGACGGCACGGTCATAGGCGGTGGCCGGTGTGAGCACCTGTTGATCCTAGGTCGCTCTCATGGTGCTCGTGGACCTAGCGGACCTGCCCCACTCACCAACCCGTCCGCCGGAGCGTGACCTTGTCCACGCCCTCCGGCTTGGTGAGTGTCGGAGGTCCGGCCTTCGTCGCTCCGCCGTCCTCGACACGGATCGGCAGGCCATCACAAGTGCGCTGTCCGCGGCGTCCAGCCGTGCGGAGCTCTGCTGCTGACGCGATTGTGATGGCCCGGAGGTCCGGCACTCGGCACAGTAGGACGTATCGCGGTCATAGGGTCGGTCCGGACCTGCAACACTCACCAACTACCTCAGCTCGGAGTCGGTCAGGCTCAGCCGTGAGCCGAGGCGGTCGGGCGGAAGAGGTTGGTGAGTGTTGCAGGTCCGCTGCGCCGGTAGGCCCGGCGAGGTGCGGTCGCATACCGGCAACACGGCGACGGCGAGGCCGAACTCGTCGCGGTCGGGGACCTGGCGCGTACGGTGGGCCCCTGATCAGTCCTCCGGGGGAGGTGGCTCCTCGGCGCCTTCGCGTTCGTCGCGGGCGGCCCACTCCAGCAGGGTGTCGAGGGAGTAGACGTTGTCGTCGATCGTCTCGTGCAGATCGCCCAGCTCGGCGAACCGGGCCGGCACTGTCGCGATCGTGAAGTCCTTCGGGTTCACGTCGTCGATCTCGTCCCAGCGGATCGGCGTCGAGACCGTGCCCTCGGGGTTTCCGCGGACCGAGTACGCCGCTCGCGATCGTGTGGTCCCGCGCGTTCTGATTGAAGTCGACGAAGAGCTTCTTCGGGTCGCGATCCTTGCGCCACCACGTCGTGGTCACGTCGTCCGGTGCGCGTCGCTCGACCTCGCGCGCGAACGCCAGCGCAGCCCGCCGTACGTCGGAGAATCCGTACTCCGGCTCGACCCGGACGTAGATGTGGATCCCCGAACCGCCGGACGTCTTCGGATACCCGACCGCGCCGAGCTCGTCCAGAACCTCGTGGGCCACGTGGGCGACCCGGCGTACCCGATCGAACGGGCAGTCCGGCATCGGGTCGAGGTCGATCCGCCACTCGTCCGGCTTCTCGGTGTCGGCGCGGCGGGAGTTCCACGGGTGGAACTCGACCGTCGACATCTGCACCGCCCACGCGACGTGGGCGATCTCGGTGACGCACAGCTCGTCGGCGGTCCGGTTGTACCGCGGGAACTTCACCCGCACGGTCTCCATCCACGGCGGCGCTCCGTGCGGCAGCCGCTTCTGATGCACCTTCTCGCCGGACACGCCCTCCGGGAACCGGTGCAACATGCACGGCCGCTCCCGCAAGGCGTTGACGATCCCGTCCCCCACGGACAGGTAGTACTTCACCAGGTCGAACTTGGTCTCACCGCGAGCAGGGAAGTAGACCCGATCCGGATTCGAGATCCGCACCGTCCGCTCGCCCACCTCCAGCTCGATCGCCGGAGACTTCGCCTTCCCCTTGGACTCGGCCATGACGTCAACCTAACCGCCGCTGGGGACAAACCGCACTAACGCCAGTCGGGTGAGCCAGCCTCGCGTGTCTGGGGTGCGGCCGTACTGGAGGTCCAGGAGGGCGCTGCGGATCGACTGGGTGACTGGGCCGACGCCGTGGTCGACGGAGTGGTCGCCGATGGTCAGGTCGCCGTCGGGCCACGCGACGCCGGCCGATCGGGGTGACCACGGCGGCCGTCCCGGAGGCGAAGACCTCCGTGATCTCACCGCTGCGAACGCCGTCCTTCCACTCGTCGGCCGAGATCTGCCGTTCCTCGACCTGATGGCCGAGGTCCTTCGCGAGGTCGATCACCGAGGCCCGGGTGACGCCCTCCAGGATCGAGCCGGACAGCTCCGGGCGTCGACGATGCGGCCGTCGGCGTACACGAAGAACATGTTCATGCTGCCGATCTCCTCGAGCCACTTGTGCTCGACCGCGTCGACGAAGGCGACCTGCTCGCAGCCGTTGGCGACCGCCTCGGCCAGACCGGCCAGGCTGGCTGCGTAGTTCCCGCCGCACTTGGCCGCACCCGTCCCACCAGGCGTCGCGCGGATGGTCGAGGTCGTCAGCCAGATCGACACCGGCTTGGGCCCGGTGTCGAAGTACGGCCCGGCTGGAGAGGCGATGACGCCGAACAGCACCTCGCGAGCCGGCCGCACGCTCAGTGCGGCCTCGGTGGCGATCATGTACGGCCGCAGGTACAGGCTGGTCTCGCCGTCCTCGGCAGACGGCACCCATGGCTCGTCGACTGTCACCAGCGCACGCAGCGCGGCGACGAACGCGTCCTCAGGCACCTGCGGCAGCGCAAGCCGCTCAGCGCTCGCAGTGAATCGAGCAGCGTTGCGATCAGGCCGAAACGCCCACACCGACCCATCTGCGTGCCGATAGGCCTTGAGGCCCTCGAAGATCTCCTGCGAGTAGTGCAGTACGGCGGCCGCCGGGCTCACCTTGAGCGGCGCGTACGCCGTCACCTTCTGGTCGTGCCAGCCACGGTCAGCCGTCCAGTTGGCCACGACCATGTGGTCCGTGAACGACTGCCCGAACGCGGGCTTGGCCAGCACCTCCGTCCGAGCCTCCGCAGTGGCCGGATCACTCCGCAACTCGACCGCGAAGTCCCACGCGTCTGTCACCGTCGTTTCAGCTGTCACTGTGCGCACGCTACCCCCGCACCCAGCCGGACGACGACCCGCTGCCCACACTCCGACCCCTCGAGTACGGCCTGCGCTCCAGCAGCACCTCCAGATCCCGTACGGCGGCCAGCCCGGGTGCACGCTCCCGAGCAGCGGCCACCACTCGACGGGCGTCGTCGTACAGGTAATAGGTGTGCCACTCGTCCGGCAACTCGACCAGTACGCGCAGAGCGAGCGCCACACCCGCAGCGCACTCTCCGTCGACCGTCAGGCACTCTGCGAGCCACATCTGCAGACGGGCTCGCTCACCAAGCCGCTCGTCCGGACACAACTCCAGCGCCCGGGCCAGCAGCACACACCCGGCAGCGCCGTACCCCAGACTCGCGCAGACGCGTCCTTCCGCGCTGTGCACTTCGTACGCCGCCCAGTCGCCGAGCGGCCCGGACGTCGTACTTGCCGACGGCAACTCGTCCGCAACCCCGATCAGCTCCTGCAGCGCCCGATGCGCCTCTTCCTGTCGCCCCAGCTCCGCCAGAACCCACGCCTGGGCGGCGTGGGCCTGTATCACGCAGCCACCTCGCGCCTGTCTCGCGAGCGCCAGCGCTTCCTCGGCTGTCTCGAGCACCTGCAGCAGCGGCCGCCGCTCGGCCAGTCCACTCATCGCCTCCCGAGCACGCACCGAACTCTGCACGGACGCATTCTGCCGAGCTGTCCGCGGCAGTCCGCGCCACCTGCCACCAACGCCTGGCCGCGCGCAGCTCCCCGAAGCCAGTCAGGGTCACTGCGGTGAGCACGCTCAGCTCCGCCGCTTCGACAGCCGAGTCGGCCGACCCCTTTGCCTGCACCACCTGGAGATCCGTGATCAGGTCCGGCAGCAAGCGGGCAGGCGGAACAGTCCGGAAGTCTCCGAGGTCAGCAGTCGCATCAGTGCAGCCGAAGGCCGTGATGAGCCCGTGCCAAGCCACCTCCAGTGCATCAGCCGGCTGCAACGCCGCCGGGGCGGATCGGCCCGACTGTGCCTGCTTCTGCTCGAAGGTGATGGTCAGCGCTTCCCCGGTGCCGAGCTCGCGGTCGCAGAGGCGGGCCAGGTCGGCAGAGCCCAGTCGCTGGCCTCGCTCCACCTGCGACAGGTAGCTGTGGTCGTAGCCGACTCGCGTTGCCAGTTGCCGCAGGCTGAGGCCAACTGCCTGCCTGCTGTGCCTCAACTGCGCGCCGAACGCTGCCTCAGCCACAGGATCACCCCCGTTCGCGCTACGAGCCCTCCGGCCCGCTCTGTGGTCAGTGCAGAGGACAGTACAAGCCCTCGCCGACAAAACTGTCCCAGAACCCTTGTAGGCAAGGGCATGTGGTCTGTGGGCTGTTCTCACAGCCCACAGACCACACCTGTTGTGCGCAGCGCGTGCTGGGCGATTCTGCAGAGGTGAACACGATGCAGCGGCAGGCTCGCCTCTTCCGGTTGGTACGCCACACCGACGTCTCCGGCGTGCGCGGCACAGGCACCCTGGCAGAAGGCGTGGAGTGGTCCGACGGGACAGTCGCGGTGCGCTGGCGTGGTCCTTGGCCGAGCACGTCGACCTGGGACGGCGGGGTGGAGTCTCTGCTGGCAGTGCACGGCACCGGCGGCCGCACCCAGATCCACTGGCTCCCCAGTGCGCCCACCATCGTGAGCCGGACAGTCACTCAGCCACCACCGAGACCTGCCGACCGAGTGGACACCGTGTGGCTGCCGGCACCGGGCGCCGACGGACTCTGCTCCCGGTGCGGTCAGCTCTGGCCGTGCCTCAGCTGCGGCCCGTAGCCGCTGCCGGAGGCTCGAGGCAGTTGATACAACGCCGTCGCGCGCGCTGGATCGGACTCGGGCGTGACGGGGATCACTCCGCTGATCTGGATTGCATCGGGGGACTCAGGTGTTCTGAGTTTCATAGTGCAACTCAGGGGACTCTCCGGAAGGAACCCATGACCACCTTCGAATCGCCCGCCACACCCACCGCGCAGCCACGTCGCACCTTGAGTCGTCGGGCCAGCTTCTGGACTGCCGCGGCGGTCGCGGGCATCAGCTTGTGGACCAGCGCGGCCCCGACGACGGCGTACCCGCTGTACGCGGCGACCTGGCATCTCACTCCGACCGCGACCACCGCGATCTTCGCCGTCTACCCGGTCGTGCTGGTCGTCTTCCTGCTGCTCTTCGGACAGCTGTCCGACTACATCGGCCGCCGCGCCACGATGCTGTACGGCGTCGGCGGCCTGCTCGCCGGCGTCCTCCTCTTCGCCATCGCGCCGTCGGTCGGCTGGGTGTACGCCGGGCGTGCGCTGATGGGAGCGGGTGTCGGCCTCGCACTGACTGCCGCGACGGCCGCGGTGGTCGAGTTCAGCGCGCACGGGCAAGGCGGCGCGGGCCTCGTCCATCACGACGGCGGCGACCGCGGCCGGTCTGGCGCTGGCGACGATCGTCGGCGGCGGCCTGATCGAGTACGCACCGGCGCCGCTGCACCTCGACTTCTGGGTGCTGCTCGCTGTGATCGCCATCGTGTTCGGCTTTGTCTGGCGGATGCCGCGGCACGCCAAGGACGAGAGCCAAGGTCGCCTGGCGGCCGCGCCCGATCAGCGTGGCCAAGGGCATCCGCGTGCTGTACGTCGCGTCTGCCATCGCGGTGACCGCGGCGTACGCGTTCGGCTCGGTCTTCCTCGCTCTCGGCGCCCAGGTCGCCCGGCAGCTGATCGGGACGGAGAACATCTTCATCATCGGTCTGATTCTCGCGATCATGTCGGCCACGATCGGCGTCACCGCGATCGCCGGCCGCCGCTTTCCGGTGGGAGGATTGGTCGCGGTCGGAGCGGTCGCCACGCTTGTCGACATCGCCCTCCTCGAGGCATCGGCCACCACGCACTCGCTGCCGTTGTTCATGGCAACCACGGTGCTGGGTGGCATCAGCTACGGTCTGCTCTTCTCCGGCGGTCTGGGTCTGATCACCACCCACGCGCCGGCTCGCCACCGCGGTGGCACGGTCGCGGCCGTGTACCTCGTCGCCTACGTCCTGCAGGGAGCGATCGCGCTGACGCTCGGCCTCGTCGCGACCGCGTCCGGCCTCGGGACGGCGTTGCTGCTGGGCGTGATCGTGATCGGTAGCCTGGCGCTGCTCGTGATCGCGGCTGCGGGAGCCCTGGCGGCGCGCGGCGGCAGTCAGTTGGCAGAGGAGGCGCGATGACCACGCGAACGGCGACGCAGCCGAACTGCTCGATCGCCCGGACACTCGACCTGGTGAGCGATCGCTGGACCTTCCTGATCCTGCGCGAGGCCCATTTCGGGACCACCCGGTTCGCGGATTTCCGCGACACCCTCCACATCGCGCCGAACATCCTGACCAACCGGTTGGCCGCGATGGTCGACGCAGGGTTGCTGGAGAAGCGCGAGTACCAGGAGGAAGGCGAGCGGACGCGATCGTCGTACCACCTGACGCCGGCCGGCGCTGACCTGAAGCTCGTGCTGGCGGCCCTGCAGCAGTGGGGCGACGTGCACGTACCGCGTGAGAACGGGCCGACCGTGCTCCGGCGGAACACACGATCCAAGGGCCTGGTCGACGTCGGCTTCGTCGGCGAGGACGGTGACGCGGTCCCCGACGAGGACGTGGTCTTCGAGCCCGTCGCGGGTGGTCCGGCCGACCGCAGCACCTGGCGCTGACGGCAAACGGCGGACCGCCTTCGACGGGTCAGTCGCTGCCTGTTCCGGGACTAGTTGATCGTCACGACCGTGCCACTCAGCGCGTGGCGGTCGCGAGGAGGTACTGCGCGGGGATGCGGACCTCGCCGGACGGAGTGGTCCAGCCGGCGGCAATCTCGTCGAGCACGCGGGTGCGGACCTCGGCCAGCCGCCCGGCCTTCTCCAGAAGAGGGAGCGTCCCCACGCCGAGTGGGTGATTGGCGATCCGGGTCGACCAGAACTCGTCCGGAGAGGAGGCGGCGATGGTCAGCTCCTTCGTGGTCGCCGAGACCGCGAAGCCGTGCCGGCCGAAGAGCTCGGTGAGGACATCGGGGTCGTGCCAGTCGATTTGGCCTTCCATGGCTTCACCGCTGCCACCGCTGACCTCCCGGACGGCGCGGACCAGGACCTCGACCACCCTGTCCATCACGCCTGGCAGCCAGCTGGTGATCAGGATTCGGCCGTGCGGTGCGGCGACGCGAGCCAGTTCGGCGATCGCGGCGCGCGGGTCGGGGGCGAAGATGATGGCGAAGTTGGACAGGATCACGTCGGCCGAGCCGTCGACGAGCGGGATCGAATCGGCGGTGCCGTCGACCACGGTCAGGTCGCGGGCGCCCGCGGCTTCCTCGATCACTTCGCGCAGGCGCTCTGCCGGCTCGACCGCGGTCACGCGGGCGCCGAGGTCGGCGACGACCAGGGCGACGTTGCCGGTGCCGGCACCCAGGTCGACCACGTGCTCGCCAGGCTGGATCCGCGCCGCCTTGACCAGCTCTCGTGCCGCGGGCAGGAGATCCCCGGCGGTCGGCTCGTACTCGCCTTCGCCCCAGTCGATCTGACTCATGTCCCCCACCGTAAGCGGGCGTCGGGTTCCTGACAGCGTCGGATATCCGCCGCGGTCGACGCATTGACCACGCAGTTATGGAACCTCTCTACTAAATGGACCCTCGAGGAGGTCTCATGCGTGCACGATGGCTTGCTGTTGTCGTCGGGGTCCTGCTGGCCGGCATCACGGTGCCCGCGCAGGCCGCGAACATCCTGACCAATCCCGGCTTCGAGACCGGCTCACTGAGCGGCTGGACCTGCTCCGGTGGCTCTGTCGTCACCACTCCGGTCCGCACGGGTGGCTACGCGCTGAATGGAGCCGTGTCGAGCGCCGACTTCGCTCAGTGCGGTCAAACGGTCGCCGTGCAGCCGAATACGTCGTACACCTTGTCTGCCTGGGTGCGTGGCTCCTATGTCTATCTGGGCGTCACCGGCGGCTCGTCCACCTGGACGCCGTCCGCGGCCAACTTCACCCAACTGAGTCTGTCCTTTACTACTGGCGCGAGTCAGACGTCCGCACAGATCTATCTGCATGGCTGGTACGGCCAACCGGCGTACCAAGCCGACGACGTCAATCTTGACGGCCCTGGCGGCACTCCGGGTGCTCCAAGTGCTCCTGGTACGCCGACGGTCACCGGTACGACGAACTCCGCCATCTCACTGAGCTGGCCGGCAGCGACCGAGACAGTCACTGGCTATCGCGTCTATGAGGGCGCGAGCGTCGTACAGACAGTCACTGGTACGACGGCAACCGTCAGCGGACTCGCGGCGTGTAGCAGTCACACCTACTCGGTAGCGGCGTACAACAGCGTCGGTGAATCCGCCAAGTCGGCGGCAGCATCAGGTACGACGGGAGGCTGCACCAGCACCGGATTGCCCAAGCATGCGCTGATCGGCTACCTGCATGCGAGCTTCGCGAACGGATCCGGGTACGTGCGGATGGCCGACGTACCGGCCGAGTGGAACATCATCAACCTGTCCTTCGGGGAACCGACGTCGGTCACCTCCGGCGACATCCGGTTCAACCGCTGCCCGGCCGGCGAGTGTCCGAACGTGGAGAGCGATGCGGACTTCATCGCGGCGATCCGGGCCAAGCAGGCGGCCGGGAAGAAGGTGCTGATCTCGATCGGCGGTGCGAACGGGCAGGTGCAGCTGACCACGACCGCTGCCCGGGATGCGTTCGTCAGTTCGGTCAGCGCGATCATCGACCGGTACGGACTGGACGGGCTGGACATCGACTTCGAGGGTCACTCGCTGTACCTGAACGCCGGTGACACCGACTTCCGCAACCCGACCACGCCGGTCGTCGTCAACCTGATCTCGGCGCTGAAGACGCTCAAGGCGAAGTACGGCGCGAAGTTCGTGCTGACGATGGCGCCGGAGACGTTCTTCGTGCAGGTCGGGTACCAGTTCTACGGCGGCGCGGGTGGTGGCGACAACCGGACCGGGTCGTATCTGCCGGTCATCCACGCGCTGCGCGACGCACTGACCGTGCTGCACGTGCAGGACTACAACTCGGGTCCGGTGATGGGGCTGGACAACCAGTACCACACCATGGGCGGCGCGGACTTCCACATCGCGATGACCGACATGGTCAAGGCTGGATTCCCGGTGGCGAACACCGGTCAGACCTTCCCCGGCTTGCGGGAGGACCAGATCGGGTTCGGGCTGCCGGCGGCAGTCAGCGCGGGCAACGGCTACACCGCCCCGGCAGCCGTGCACCAAGCGCTTGACTGCCTGGTGAAGGGCCAGAACTGCGGTGGTTACAGCCTCCGTGGCGGTGCTTCGCCGGCGTTCCGCGGGCTGATGACGTGGTCGATCAACTGGGACCGCTTCTACAACTGGGAGTTCCAGAACAGCCACGCGCCGTACCTCGCGGCACTGCCCTGAGGCCTCGATCCGCGGGTGCCACAGCGCCCGCGGATCGATGGCCGGGGCCCACCCAGCCGGCCCGGTCCGCGTCCAGCCCCCGCGGACCGGGCCGGAGCCTGTGGATTACCGGTCCCGGTTTGTGGTCTTCCGCTGGTATGAAGGATGCATGACAGCGTCAACGACCCGCCCGGTGATCCTCACCGTGGACGACGACCCCGGTGTTTCCCGGTCGATCGCCCGTGACCTCCGCCGCCGGTACGCCGAGGACAACCGCATCGTCCGGGCCGAGAGTCCGCCCGCAGGCGCTGGAGGCCCTCAGGGAGCTCAAGCTGCGGGGCGAGCCGGTGGCCCTGCTGCTGGCCGACTACCGGATGCCCCAGATGTCCGGCATCGAGTTCCTCGAGACCGCGATGGACCTGTTCCCGCTGGCCCGTCGCGTACTGCTGACGGCGTACGCCGACACCGACGCGGCGATCCAGGCCATCAACGTGGTCGACCTCGACCACTACCTGCTGAAGCCGTGGAACCCGCCGGAGGAGAAGCTCTACCCGGTGGTCGACGCGATGCTCGACCTCTGGAAGTCGACCCCGGAGCCGTCCACCGACGAGACCCGGGTGATCGGTCACCGCTGGTCAGCGCCGTCGTTCGCGGCCCGCGACTTCCTCGCCCGCAACGCGGTGCCCTACCGCTGGCTCAGCGTCGACGACGACGAGAGCAAGCGGCTGCTCGAGGCGGCCGGGATCGACGGATCGACGCTGCCGGTCATCATCACCCCGGACGGCACCGTGATGGTCGCGCCATCGGAGGCCGAGCTGGCGAACAAGGTCGGGCTGTCCACCGCGCCGGCGAAGGAGTTCTACGACCTGGTCGTCGTCGGCGGCGGTCCGGCCGGCCTCGGCGCCGCTGTGTACGGCGCCAGCGAGGGACTGCGGACGGTCCTGGTCGAGCAGTTGGCGACCGGTGGTCAGGCCGGCCAGTCGAGCCGGATCGAGAACTACCTGGGCTTCCCGGACGGCGTGTCCGGGGCTCAGCTGACCGACCGGGCCCGGCGGCAGGCGATCCGGTTCGGTGCCGAGCTGCTGACGGCCCGCCAGGTGGTCGGTCTGGAGACGCTCGGGTCGGCCCGGCGGCTGCGTCTTCTCGGACGGCAGCGAGATCTCGTCGCACTCGGTGATCCTGGCGACCGGCGTCTCCTACCGGACGCCTGGACGCGCCCGGCGTGGACGACCTGTGCGGCCGCGGGATCTACTACGGCTCGGCGACCACCGAGGGCCCAGCGTGCGCCGGCCAGGAGGTCTACATCATCGGCGGTGCGAACTCCGCCGGCCAGGCCGCGGTCTATTTCTCGAAACACGCCAAACGCGTGCATATGCTGGTGCGAGGACCATCGCTCGACGGCGACGATGTCGTCGTACCTGATCAATCAGATCGACGACATCGACAACATCGAGGTGCACACCTGCACGCAGGTGGTGTCGTGCAAGGGCTCCGACCACCTCGAGCGGGTCATCCTGCAGAACAGTGCGACCGGTGAGAGCCGCGAGGTGGACGCGGAGTGGATGTTCGTGTTCATCGGCGCGGCACCGCGGACGGACTGGTTGCCGGGTGACCTGCTCCGGGACGAACGCGGCTTCGTGCTCACCGGTCCGGACCTGCGCGGCAAACCGCCGGGCTGGGCTCTGGACCGCGAGCCGTACCACCTGGAGACGAGCATGCCGGGCGTGTTCGCCGCCGGCGACGTACGCGCCGAGTCGGTGAAGCGCGTCGCCTCCGCGGTCGGCGACGGAGCGATGGCCGTGACACTGGTGCACCGATACCTGGAGATGCTCTGATGACTGACCAAACCGTGGAGCCGCGGCGGCTGAACCCGCGACGAGCTGCGCACGCTGTTCCTGTTCGAGAGTCTGTCGGACGAGCAGTTGCAGTGGCTGTCCGACGTCGGGTACGTCGAGACCTGGCAGGACGGGATCGTGTTCAACGAGGGCGACGAGGCGACCTGCTGCTACGTCCTGCTGTCCGGCGAGATCCGGCTGTGCAAGCTGTCCCACGGCGAAGAGGTGGAGATCAACCGGTCCCGCCAGCGCGGCGTGTACTCCGGTGCCTTCAACGCCTTCTTCGGTGCTGCCGACCACAAGGCCTACACGGCGACGATGCGGGTGACCGAACCGTCGGACTTCTTCGTCATCGACGCCGACACGATGGCGACGATGATGAACACCTGGTTCCCGATGGCGGTGCACCTGATCGAGGGCTTCGTGATGGGCATGCGCCGGACCAACGAGACGGTCGGTGAGCGCGAGCGGTTGCTTGCCCTCGGCTCCTTGTCCGCCGGGCTGACCCACGAGCTGAACAACCCTGCCGCGGCGGCGGTCCGGGCCGCGGCGACGCTGCGGCAGCGCGTCGCCGGGATGCGGTCGAAGCTGGCGATGCTTGCCGACGGCACCCTGGACGCGACCAAGCTGCACCAGATCGTCGCGCTGCAGGACGATGCGGTCGAGCGGATGGAGAAGAACAAGGACAAGGACGTCTCGCCGATGGAGCTCGTCCGACGCCGAGGACTCGTTGACCGATTGGCTCGACGACCACGGCGTCCAGGCCAGCTGGGACGTCGCGCCGGTGCTTGCCGCGGCCGGCCTGGACGTGCCGTGGATGGAGGAAGTGCTGACCGCGGTCGGCCCGGAGTACCTCGAAGGTGCGGTGCGCTGGCTGATGTACACGATCGACACCGAGTCGTTGATGAACGAGATCGACGACTCGGTCACCCGGATCTCGACCCTCGTCGGCGCCGCGAAACAGTACTCCCAGATCGACAGGGCGCCGTACCAGATCGTCGACCTGCGCGAGCTGCTGAAGTCCACGCTGGTGATGATGTCGGGCAAGCTGCAGAACCTCGAGGTGGTGAAGGACTTCGACCCCGACCTGCCCCCGATCCCGGCGTACGCCGCTGAGCTCAACCAGGTGTGGACGAACATCATCGACAACGCGGTCAGCGCGATGGGCGGGTCCGGCACACTCACCATCCGCACGAAGAGGGACGGCGCCTACGCGATCGTCGAGATCGGCGACACCGGCCCCGGCATCCCGCCGGAGATCCGCCGCCGCATCTTCGAGCCGTTCTTCACCACCAAACCCATCGGCGAAGGCACCGGCCTCGGCCTCGACATCTCCTGGCGCATCGTCGTCAAGAAACACCACGGCGACCTCCGAGTCGAATCCGAACCCGGCAACACCCGCTTCACCATCGTCCTCCCGTTGGACCCCGAAAAGGAACTCGAGTCCGATCCAGCGCTGCTTTCGTAGCTCACCACGCCGGGAGGTGATCGGCGACGGTCAGGGTGTCGGCTGAGTGGCTTCCAGGTCGGCGATGGCGGCGCGGGTGGCGGAGGTGAAGCTCCAGAAGAGCCGCCGCGTGGTGTTCTTGCGGTCGGCGACGGTGTTGGTGCCGAACATCGCCTGACGCAACGGGGTCGTGAGCTCGAGTTGGGCGCCGGCGGCGAGCAGAGTGCGGTTGGCGATGTTGGTGAGCTCGCTGCCGTTGAGATCGGGGACAGAGCTGGCGTCGATCGCGCGGATGCGTGCCGCGATGAGCCTGGTCAGGAGGTGGGACTTGAAGGTGGTGTTCAGGCCGCCGACGAGCACTGCTCGGGTGTCGTCGGGTAGTTCGGCCTGGGACGTCGTACAGCCGTGGAGGCCGACGGCGTTGAGTGAACCGCCGGCGAGGGCGCGGGCGACGTGGTCGTCGCAGTTGGTCGAGGTGACGTGGAGTTCGCTGTTGCGGGAGGGACGCAGGCCCTCGAACATCCAGTAGTCGTGGAACGGGCCGTCGGCCGGGGTCTGGGTGAGGTCGGCCGGGTGATAGCCCGCGATCGCCAGGCAGAGTTCCGACGTGCCGCCCTCGATGCCGCCACCGTGCGGGGCCAGGATCACCGTTCGCTGGACGTCGAACCGCTGGGTGAGGTCGTCGTCGAACCACCCGTGCCGCCGATACCGCCGCGAGTAGTCGATGCCCTCGGTCAGCGCGGGGTCGGCGTAGAGCGCGGTGTTGGACGGGTACGGCACGCGCGTCTCCCTCCGATTCAGCCGCTTTGAGCGTAGCCCTGCCAGGTCGGTGTACCTAGGGACAGGAGGTGGTGCGGATCTGCGCGAACGTCGGCTCGGGTTCACGCTCAGCCGGGGCTATACGTAGATGACTACGTCCTGTTCGTATGTACCGCGATCGCCCGAGAGCAGGCGACGCTGAGGTGGATGCGTGCGCCGGTGAAGTTGGTGCGGCGGTCAGCGGAGGGCGGTGCCGTGGGTGTGGGTCAGGAGGTGGAGGTCGTCGCGGGTCGGGAGGGATTCCCAGTCGCCGAGGGCGGTGACGCAGAAGGCGCCGGAGGTGGTGGCCCGGTCCAGGCGGGCTTCGGGGGAGAGGTTGTCGAGGGTGGCGGAGAGGTAGCCGGAGACGAAGGCGTCGCCGGCGCCGATGCTGTCGACCACGGTGACGGGGAGGGCGGGGCGGTGGATGGTGCCGTCGGCCGAGTAGGCCCAGGCGCCCTTGCCGCCGGCGGTGACGATGACGTGGTCGACGGGGCTGTGGGTCAGGAGTTCGATCGACTGGGTCGGGGGCGTCGGTGAGGAGGTCGAGTTCGTCGTCGGAGGCGAAGACGGTCTGGACGTAGGGGAGGAGTTCGCGCACAGCCGTCGCGGCGGAAGGGCGGGACCAGAGGCGGGCGCGGTAGTTGACGTCGAGCGAGACCTGGACGCCGGCGGCGAACGCTGTGCGTACGGCGGCCAGCGTCGCGGCGCGGGTGGTGTCGGAGAGGGCCGGGGTGATGCCGGTGACGTGGAGCAGGCGTGGCTGGGTTGCGTCGATCGCGGCGATGGATTCGTCGGCGGTGAGGGTCGAGCCGGCTGAGCCGCGGCGGTGGTAGCTGACCCGGGTGATGTCGTGCGACGGCTGGTCGAACGCGATGAACCCGGTGAACGAATCGTCGGAGAACCGCACGTAGCTCGTGTCTACCCCCTCGGCGCGCAATGTCCGCTGGATCAGGCGGCCGGGCTCGTCGTTGCCTACAGCACCTACCCAGGTGGCCTGATGTCCGAGCCGGGACAGGCCGATCGCGACGTTGGTCTCGGAGCCGGCGATCGACAGGTGCGCGTCACCGCCGAGCCGCATCGGGCGCGCGGTCCGCAACGAGACCATCGTCTCGCCAAGGGTCAGGAGGTCGGTCATTCACAACTCCAAGCTCAGACTGCCGAGGGTGGTGCGGAACGTGGCGGCCGGGTGGCGAGGTCGGATTGCGATCCGCCGGTGCCCGCGTCGCCCAGGAGCGGGGAGCCGACGCCTACGGCCAGGGCGCCGGCGGCGAGGTACTCGGGGGCGGACTCGGCGTCGACGCCGCCGACGGCGATCAGGGGAGCGTCAGGGAGGGGAGCGCGGAGTTCGCGGAGGTAGCCGGGGCCGTGGAGCTTGGCGGGGAAGATCTTCACGGCGATGGCGCCCAGGTCCAGCGCGGCGATGACTTCGGTGGGGGTCAGCGCGCCGCAGAGCAGCGGGAGGCCGAGCTCGACGCTGCGGTGGGCGCCGCGGGTGATGGCGGGAGTGACGACGAAGCCGGCCCGGGCGGCGGCGACCTCGTCGGCCTGGGCGGCGGTGACGACGGTGCCGGCGCCGATCAGGATGCTCGGGTCGTACTCGGAGCGCGCCTTCGCGATCGCCTCGACTCCACCGGGGGTGGTCAGCGAGATCTCGAGCGCGGTGATCCCGGCATCGACAAGGGTACGGACGCACGACAGGGCGCGGTCCGGTCCGTCGGCGCGGATGATCGCGAGCACCTTGCGGGTGCGGAGTTCGGCAAGCAGATCCATGGGTTCCTCCTCAGGGACCAAACCCTATGTGATCGATCCAGACATAGGACGTCCGATGAGCTCTGGTACAGACCGCCGGAATGTGGCTAGATTACGGAATGAACAACTCGCCCCGTTGTTTACTTTCACCTGGAGGCATCCGCCCATGCCCAAACGCCTTCCACTCCTGATCGCCCTCGCTCTGCTGATCCCTACCGCCCCGGCTGCCGCAAGCGGCCAGCAACCGGCCGCCATCACCCAGACCGTGCTGTTCAACAAAGGCGACGCCGGCTACGGCTGCTACCGCATCCCCGCGATCGTGAAGACCAAGGCCGGCACGCTGCTCGCGTTCGCTGAGGCCCGTCGCGCCTATTGCGCCGACTCGCAGGAGATCGATCTCGTGCTGCGTCGGTCCGAAGACGACGGCCGCACCTGGTCGGCGGCGCAGACCGTCCTGTCCGGCACCGACAGCGACCCGAACGCGGTCGCCACCCGCGGCAACCCCGCGCCGATCGTCGACTACGAGACCGGCCGGATCGTGCTGCTGACCACGATGGATCCTGGTACGACGAGTACCCCGCGAACGCCGTACGTCCAGTTCAGTGAGGACGACGGGAAGACCTGGAGCAAGGCCGAGAACATCGGCGCGCAGATCGACGATCCGGCCTGGGGCTGGTACGCGACCGGCCCGGTGCACGGCATCCAGCTGACCCGCGGTACGCACGCCGGCCGGCTGGTCGCCGGGACCAACTACAGCAACGGAGCCGGCAAGAACGGGGGGCAGTTGGTCTACAGCGACGACCACGGCGACACCTGGCACAAGGGCGCGACCGACCTGCGTTCCGACGCGGCGCCGCAAGAGATCAGCGTCGTCGAGAAGGTTGACGGCGGCATCTATGCCGGTGCCCGCAACAACGCCGGCAGCGCCGGAGCCAGCCGGATGTTCGCGGTCAGCAACGACGGCGGTCAGACGTACACGGCGCCGTACGCAACGATCGTCGGTCTGACCACGCCGACGGTGCAGGGATCGCTGCAACGGCTGCGGGCGGTCGACCAGGGCGACAAGTACAACCGGATCCTGTTCGCCGCGCCGGCCGACCCGGAACGGCGCCGGTACATGACGATCCGGTCCAGTTTCGACGAGGGCAAGACCTGGCAGTCCGTTGCCGACGGCACCAGAATCACCAGCGACTGGTCCGGGTACTCCGACATGGCGATCCTGGACACCGGAGAGATCGGCCTGCTGTACGAAGGCGGCACGGTGGACGCGCGGGACCAGGTCCGCTTCGCGCGCTTCACCGAGACCGACATCGGTCACCCGGACGCACCACTCGGCACGACCACGCCCGACGTCTCCGGCCTCGGCAACAACAGCTACCTCCGCGGCGGGACGACCTCGGTGGCCGGGAAGTTCGGCCAGGCTCGCGACCTTGACGGGACCGACGACGCGATCCAGTTGCCGTTCGCCGAGTCGCTCGCCGTCGGCGCGGGTGACTTCACCGCGATGGCGTGGATCAAGTACGGCGCGAGTACGGCGAACCAGGCCATCTTCTGGGGCTACGGGATCAACGAATTCTCCCAGTTCTGGCTGCGCGCCGAACCCGGCGGACAGTCGCATCCGCGGTCTGATCACGACCGACGGCAACACCGCCTCCGTCGCAGACGACCAAGGCCTACAACGACAACGCCTGGCACCACGTCGCCCTGCAGCGAAAGGCCGGCACCCTGTCGATCTGGGTCGACGGAACGTCCAAGCCGCGAGTGTCACTGCGCCGGCCGGTTCGGTCAGTCCGGGCCGGCCGTTCAAGATGTACGTCGGCCAGCGGCTCGACGGCGCGCATCACTTCGACGGGTCGATGGACGAGGTCCGCATCTACAAGCGGGCGCTCACCGCGACCGAGCTCAACAGCATCCGCACTACGAACAGCACGACGGTGCCGAACGTCGTCCTCGATCTGCCGCTCGGGTGCAGCATCACACTGGCCTGGCGGACGACGGTCAGCCGCCAGGTCAGTTCACCGCTGGCCGGGACGACCGCGGCATCCCCCGGTCCCGCGGATCGGCCAGATCGAACACGCGGCCGAGCATCGGCTCCACGCCGAGACTCCGGTACGGCGCATACGTCCGGAAAGCCGGCCTGGTTGCGCCACAGCGCGGTGGAGACTGGTTGCCCAGGGCAACTCAAGGTCGAGGGTCAGCTCGGCGCCGCGATCCCGGACGGAGACAGCCGGGCAGTCGACCAGCACGGCGCCGACCGCGGTCCCGTCAGACGGGCCGTAGGTGGTCAGGTCGAGCGGTGTCGGCCAGTCGGCCGTGACCCAGTGGAGCCCGTGCGGGCCAAGAAGGCAAGAGCGCCGCGGCCTCGGGATAGAGGCGGCAGCTCCGTGCCCGGCGGGCGCAGCAGAGGTGGCGCCGGCCGCACAGTCGAGCAGTGCGTGCGCCGCCCAGATGAAGCGGAAGCCGGCTGGCGCTTTCAGCCGGTAGTCGACGACGACGGTGTCCGCGCCGGACGTGATCGCAGCGTGTCAGGGTACGCGTCGCCAGTACTTGACCGCGCCGTCCCACGGTTGGTTCCAGAGGCCGCCGTGGTCAGGCGTGCCACGGACGGTCGGGAAGCACTCGTCCAGCCCGCCGGCGTCGACGAAGGAGGTCATGCCGGTCGCGGGGACCCGTCACCAGGCCCGGGCCGTGCCAGAGCCACTCCCGGCCGGCCAACTGGAGCGATGTCCAGCGGCCGCCGTCCTCGAGGTCGACCGCGACCTCGTAGCCGTCGCCGGCACGGTCCGTCACCATTCGGCGAAGGAGCCGTCTTCGTGGGTCCAGACCGGGTTGCGCCAGGTGTGGCCGGCTTCTGTCGGCGGCGCGGACGGCGTCCTCGTCGATCGTGATCCCCAAGCCCGGCAGGGGATTCCACTCCGCGTGCCCGTTGACCCAGGTGAACGGCGTCGGGTCCGTCAGGTACGAGGTCAGGTCGCTCGACACGTTGTAGTGGATGCCGCGGCTCTGCTCCTGGATCAGGAAGTTCGGCGTCGCGAACGAGACCTGCAGACTCGCCGCCAGCGAGATCGGCCCGAGCGGGCAGTGCGGCGCGAGCATCGCGCCGTGCGTCTCGGCCAGCACCGCGATCCGCCGCAGCTCGGAGATCCCGCCGGCATGCGACACATCAGGCTGGACGACCGCGACACCAGCGTTCAGCGGCGCGAACGAACTCGGCCCGATGGTAGAGCCGCTCGCCGAGCGCTACCGGCACCGTCGAGGTGCTGACGACCTCGGCCAGGTGGGCATGTGCTCCGGCAGCACCGGCTCCTCGACGAAGAACGGCTGCAGGTCCTCGACGGCGTGCAGGATCCGGCGCGCGCCGGCGACACCGACCCGGCCGTGCAGGTCGATCGCCACGTCGCGGCTGTCGCCGAGCGCCTCGCGGGCCGCGGCCAGCCGGGTGACGATGTCGTTGATCTCGGCAACGCGATGGTGACGGCTGGATCAGCCCGCTGCCGTTCATCTTCACCGCGGTCATCCCGGCCGCGACCTGTTCGGCGACCGCATCCGCGATCGCGGCCGGCTCGTCCCCGCCGACCCACGCATACACCCGGACCCGATCGCGCACCCGTCCGCCGAGCAGCGAGCGCGACCGGAGCGCCGTACACCTTGCCGGCGATGTCCCACAGCGCGTGGTCGAGCCCGGCGACCGCGCTGCTCAGCACCGGGCCGCCGCGGTAGAAGCCGCCCTTCGTCAGCACCTGCCAGTGCCGCTCGATCTGCAGCGGGTCCTGGCCGATCAGGTACTCCGACAGCGTCTCGATCGCGGTCCGGACGACCTCGGCCCGACCCTCGACCACGGGTTCGCCCCAGCCGACGACGCCGTCGCTCGGTCTCGACCCGGCAGAACAACCAGCGTGGCGGGACCAGGAATGTCTCGATCCGCTCGATCTTCACCGGCGCCGCCGTCCACGTGTGGACCCGCGGACCTCGGTCAGGTCCTCGGCCGCCTTCGCCAGCAGCTCGCGCATCGCCTGCTCGGCTGCCACCGGGTCGTGCGCCCGGATGGCGTCCAGCACGCGCCGGTGGCTAGGTACCGGGTCGTCCGACGGTTTCACCTTGTGGACCAAGCGGTCGCGATCGGCCAGCCCGGTCTCCATGATCACTTCCATCTTGGTCAGCAGTTCGTTCCCCGTTGCCGCCAGCAACGCCCGATGGAACGCGAGGTCCGCGACTACGGCGGCGATGATCGTCCGTGGCCGACTCCATCGCAGCCATCGCGACGTCCAGCGCCTCCAGATTCGACGTCCTCGGCCCGCAACGCGGCCAGCCGGGCGGCGGCCGGCTCGACGATCCCGCGCACCTCGTGCAGTTCCTCGAGCAGCTCGGGGCGTACGTCGTCGTCGAAGTGCCAGCGGATCATGTCCGCGTCGAGCAGGTTCCAGTCCGATCGCGGGCGGACGAACGTGCCGCGCTTCTGCCGCGCGTCGACGAGCCCCTTCGCGGTCAGCACCTTCAGCGCCTCGCGGACCGCCGTCAGGCTGACGCCGAGGTCGGCCTGCAGGTCGGGCACGTTGATGGTCGCGCCCTCCGGGATCTGCCCGGAGAGGATGCGCTGCGCCATCACCTGCACGATCTGGCCGTGCAGCCCCCGCGTCACGCCGCGCTGAATCCCCGTCACACCGCTCTCCCTCATGCCGAGTCCTTCGATCGCGGACCATCCGCCGTCGACCACCAGGCTGGCCGCCGTCACGTACGACGCTTCCGCCGACAGCAGGAAGGCCACCACCTGAGCCACCTCGTCCGGCTGCCCGAGCCGTCCGATCGCCGTTGCCTTCGCACTCTGCTCCCGGGCCTCGGCGTCGACGCGGTCCCACATCGCGGTCTCGATCGGACCCGGAAGCACGGTGTTCACCCGGATCGAACCGCCGTACTCGACGGCCAGTTGGCGGCCGAGGGCGACCAGCGCGCCCTTGGTCGCCGCGTACGCCGGATGCCCGGGCAGACCGGCGAGCGCGTGCACCGACGACATCAGTACGACGGACCGCCGCGGTGGCCGCCAGGTCGTCGTACAGCGCCTGGAAGCCGAGGAACGCTGCGGTCAGGTTGACGTCGAGCTGCCGTTGCCAGGACGGTGGCGACAGCTCGTGAGCCGGTTTCACGTCGACGAAGCCCGCGTTGCTGACGAGGCCGTCGATCGGGCCGAGCTCGTCGCGACCGCGGGACCGCACCTCGGCCCAGGTGTCCGGCGCCGACACATCACCCAGTACGGCGATCGCCTGGCCCGGCACCTCCTTGCACGGCTGGACGTCGACCTGCACCACCGAAGCGCCCTCGGTCAGGAATCGCCGCACACAGGCAGCACCGATCCCGGACGCCGCGCCGGTCACCACGATCACCCGCCCACCCAGCCGCACCAGCGCCTCCTCCACAGCCACTCCTACCCAAGCACGCACGGCGGAGCATTCCAACGATGAACGAGGCACCAGTTGACCGTGACGACGTTGTCCCGTCAAGCGATTTGCTCGTAATTTACGAATTAATATTGACACGTGCGAGTCGTCCGCCGCAAGATCGTCGGCAACAAGAACCACTCACTCGACTGGCATGCACCGTCGAGGCGATCTCAGGAGTTGGGCATGACGGGTCTGGCAGCAGATCGACGGACTTTCCTCAAGGGACTCGGAGTGCTCGGGGCGGCTGCCCTGGTGCCGGGGTGTGCGACCTCGACCAACAGTCCGGGCAGCGGTAGCGCGGCGACTGGTGAGCTCTCGCTGCAGTCGAACCTCTCCAGCGAGCAGGCCAAGGCCGCGATGGAGAAGCTCGTTGCCGCGTACAACAAGACCGGCGGGTCCCAGGTCAAGCTGAACACGGTCGCGTCGGAGATCTTCCGCACCCAGCTGCCGACCTACCTGACCTCGGCCAACCCGCCGGACGTCTACACCTGGTACGCCGGCTCGGTCGCGGACTCGTACGCGAAGAAGGACCTGCTGCTCGACGTCTCCGGCGTCTGGGACAGCATGGGCAACTACCCGCAGTCGATGCAGACGCTGTCCACCAGCAGCGCCGGCCAGAAGATCTTCGTGCCGACCAGCTACTACTGGTGGGGCATGTTCTACCGCAAGTCGAACTTCGCCAAGTGGGGCGTGCACCCCGCCGAAGACCTGGGCCGAGTTCCTCCAGGTCTGCAAGACGATCCAGGGCAAGGGCATCCCGCCGATCGGCATCGGCCTCGGTGACACCCCGTGGGTCGCGTCGGCCTGGTTCGACTACCTGAACATCCGGATCAACGGTGCGCCGTTCCACCGGCGAGCTGCTCGCCGGCGAAGGGCCGCTTCGACGACCCGAAGGTGAAGGCGGTCTTCACCAAGTGGCGCGAGGCGCTGCCGTACTTCGACCCGAAGGGCAAGTCGTTCCCGTTCCAGGAGGCGACGTCCGCGCTGCTGGCCGGCAAGACCGGGATGTTCCTGATCGGCACGTTCTTCGCCGACTCGGCGCCGAAGGACGCGCTGGACGACATCGACTTCTTCCAGTTCCCGATCATCGATCCCGCCGTACCGGTGGCCGAGGAGGCGCCGACCGACGGCTACTTCGCCGTCGAAGAAGGCGAAGGACCCGGACGGCGGTGAAGAAGTTCATGACCTGGCTGGCGACGCCCGAGGCGCAGGAGATCTACGTGCAGAGCTCGTCCGGTACGGCGATTCCCGGCGAACCCGGACGGCGAAGTCCGCCGACACCCCGCTGGTGAAGAAGGGCAAGGCGATGATCGAGAGCGCGGAGGAGCTGACCCAGTTCTTCAACCGCGACTCCAGCGACGCGCTGCAGCCGACCGCCGACGCCGCGCTGACCAAGTTCCTCGACAAGCCGGACCAGATCGACGAGATCCTCAAGGACTGGCAGGCCGCGGCCGAGAAGGTCTTCAAGGCGTGAGTTCCACTCTGACGAGACGGCTCCCGGCCGGTCCGCACCACGGGCCGGCGGGGGAGCGTCCGCCGTACCGAGCGACCGGACCTCGTCGGGTGTCGCCGCTGATCCTGGCGTTCGTGTTGGTGCCGTTCGCGGTCGAGGCGGTGTGGGTGTTCTGGCCGGCGCTGCAGGGGTTCTGGTTGTCGTTGACCAGCTGGGACGGGCTGTCGGCGCCGCGGTTCGTCGGCTTCGGCAACTTCACGGACATGGTCGTCGGATCCGATCTTCCGGACCGCGCTGAAGAACACCGCGATCTGGCTGGTGCTCTTCGGTGGCCTGAGTGTGCGTCGGCGGCTTCGGGATGGCGCTGCTGCTGCAGCGGGAACGCCGCGGCGTCGGCATCTACCGGGCCGCGCTGTTCACCCCGGTCGTCTTCTCGCTGGTCGTCACCGCGCTGATCTGGCGCGTCTTCTACCAGCCGGACGGCCTGGTCGACACCGTCCTGCGGACCGTCGGCCTGGGCAACTTCATCCGGCCATGGCTCGCCGATCCGGACACCGCCCTGTACGCCGTGATCCTGCCGGCCCTGTGGCGTCAGATCGGCTACGTGATGGTGCTGTACCTGGCCGGTCTGAAGGCGGTCGACCCGGCGCTGTACGAAGCCGCGAAGATGGACGGCGCGTCGGCCTGGCAGCGGACCCGGTACGTCACGATCCCGCAGCTCAAGGGCGTGAACGCGGTCGTGCTGTCGGTGATCGTGATCGACTCGCTCCGCTCGTTCGACATCGTCTGGTCGATGACCAGGGGCGGTCCGTACCACTCGTCCGAGCTGCTCAGCACCTACATGTACTCGACCGCGTTCCAGTCCACCCAGCTGGGCTACGCGTCCGCGATCGCCGTGGTGATCTTCGTGCTCGCGCTGGCCGTCATCCTCGGCTACCTGATCCGCGCCTTCCGGGAGGAGACATGAACCGCCTGCAGGACCTCGGGCTACCACGCTGGCGATGGGGCTCGTCTCGTTCCTGTGGATCGCGCCGATCCTGTGGGTGATCGTGATCTCGTTCCGCAGCTTCGACGACGTCGCCGCGAACGGGCTCGGGTCGCTTGCCGCATTCGTTCACGTTCTCGACGTACAAGTCGGCGTGGGAGGACGCGGACGAGTTCCGGGCCTTGATCAACAGTCTGCTGGTGACGATTCCGGCGGTGATCCTGAGTCTCGGGCTGGCGTCGATCGCGGCGTACGGCGCTCGCGCGGTACACGATCCCGTTCCGGCGGACCATCCTGCTGCTCATGCTGATGGGGAACCTGCTGCCGCCGCAGATCCTGCTGATCCCGATCTCGCGCGTTCGTCGAGCTGACCGGGTTCTACGACACGCTGTTCGCGCTGATCGCCGTGCACGTCGGATTCGGGCTCGGCTTCTACACGTTCGTGCTGCACGGCTTCATGCGGGATCTGCCGCGGGAGATCCAGGAGGCGGCGACCATCGACGGAGCCGGACCGGGGAAGATCTACGCGAGCGTGATCCTGCCGCTGACCCGGCCGGCGATGGCCGCGCTCGGTGCGCTGTCGTTCACCTGGATCTTCAACGACCTGCTGTGGTCGATCACGGTGATCCGCTCCGGCGAGAAGATGCCGGTCACACCCGGCGTTGCTCGGCCTCCAGGGCCTCTTCGTCTCGTCCTGGAACGTCATCGCCGCCGGCACTGTCATCGCCGCGGTCCCGACGGTCGCCGTCTTCCTTCGCTTCCAGAAACACTTCGTCGGCGGCCTCGCGATCGGAGCCGTCAAGTGAAAACGTGGACGTTGCGCGGCGCAACCACTTCCTACGTGGTGGGTGTCCCGGACCACGGCCAGTGGGCGCAGCTGATTGCCTGGGGGCCCCATGCGGTAGCCGACGGCCCGTCGGTCGTTGCCCCGGTACGGCACCGAACACTTTCTGCCGCGCGCCGACGTGGAGCCCTTGGAGTACGCCGTACGCGGTATCCGCTATGCCGCCCCGGTCGACTTGGTGGTGAGCGGCCCGGACGGCTCCGACGAACTGCGCCCCACCTTCACCACCGCCAACCCTTCATGGGATAGCCCTGGAACTCGCCCGTTATCCGAGGGCGGGGCAGGGGCGGGTGGGCTCGAGCTCACTTTCGTGGATGCGCTGCGCGGGCTTCGGCTGGTCCTGCATTACCGGATCCCGGCCGGGCTGGACGTCGTCGAGCGGTGGGTTTCGGTGCACAACGACGGCGCTGACGAGCTGACACTGCATCGGCACGACTCGGCGGGGTTTGTGGTGCCGACCTCCGGCGGGGCAACGGTCAAGTACTTGTGGGGTGAATGGAACAGCGAGTTCCAGCAGAGTGAGGTGACGCTCGAGCGAGGGCGGTTCACGATCGGGAGCGCGCAGGGGATCACCGGGCATTCCTACTCACCGTTCATGGCAGTCGACGACGGCGGTACGGCGTACGGCGTGCAGCTGGCGTGGTCCGGGTCGTGGGACATGAGTGCGGACGTGGACACCACCGGGCAGCTGCGGATCCAGGCCGGGCGGGTCTCGTCGAGCCTCGGGATCAAACTTGGTCCGGCAGAGACGTGGGTTTCGCCGAAAGCAGTCGGCGCATGTAGTGCCGAAGGCGCCGACGGGCTGGCGCGGGTGTTTCACGCGTACGAGCGATCGCTGTCGCGAAACCTCACGCCGAAGGTGCTGTACAACTCGTGGTTCGCCACCGAGTTCGACATCCGCGCCGAGCATCAGCTCGAGCTCGCAAGAAGGGCGGCGGGCATCGGCGTCGAGACGTTCGTGGTGGATGACGGGTGGTTCGTCGGGCGCTCGGATGACACCGGCGGGTTAGGGGACTGGGACGTCGACCCGGTCAAGTTCCCGGACGGGCTCGGCACCTTCATCGGGCAGCTGGAGGAGATCGGGCTCGGCTTCGGGTTGTGGGTGGAGCCGGAGTCGGTGAGTCCGAAGTCCGAACTGGCCGCGAAGCATCCGGAGTGGATCTTGCGCACGCCCGGCCGCGACCCCGTACTGATCCGCAACCAGTTGCTCCTCGACCTGAGCCGTGACGACGTCGCCGACTTCATCTGGACCACGCTGGACCGGCTGCTGTCGTCGTACCAGATCACCTATCTGAAGTGGGACGCCAACCGGCCGCGGCTCGACAGTGGCGACCAGCGGCGCGATCTCGACGGGCGCGTCGTCGCCAACCTGTACGCGATCCTCGACCGGCTCCGGGCCGAGCATCCGGGCGTGTACGTCGAGGGCTGCGCGGGCGGTGGCGCACGCGTCGACCTCGGGATGGCCGCGCGGGTCGATACGCTCTGGCCGAGCGACAACACCGCCCCGCTGGATCGGCTCAGGATCCAGCGGGGATTCCGGACCGGCTTCGCGCCGCACCTGATGAGTTCGTGGGTGACCGATGCCGTCGGCACCCATGACGGGCGCGAACGGTCCCTCGACTTCCGCTTCCACGTCGCGATGTCCGGCGTACTCGGCATCGGCGCCGACCTGTCGCGCTGGAACGACGAGCAGCTCGAGACCGCCGCGCGCCACATCGAGCAGTACAAGGGCATCCGTGACGTGGTTGCCGATAGCAAAGTCTACGGACTGACGGCCGGCGTGCAGTACGTCGGTACGACGCGGTCCGTGGTGTTCCTGTGGGAGACCGGCGACGGCAATGTGCGCGGGACCTTGCCGAGCCGGCCGCGGCGGGTGCCGTTGGCCGGGCTGGATCCCGCGAAGAACTACCGGGTGGGCGATGAGATCCACCCGGGCAGCTACCTGCTGCAGGTCGGTGTCCGGTTCGACGGCCCGGCCGACTCGCTTTGCCTGGTCGTCGAAGCACTCGACTGACCGTTCCGCTCAACGGCAGCAAAGGAAGACAGGATGAAACGACTTTCTGCTGTGCTAGGTGGCGTGATCGCGGCGGCCTTGGTGTCCGCCTCGTTCGCGACCACCGCAACCCAGGCCGTGGCCACCACCCCGACCACCGCCACGCAAGCCGCGGCCCCCGTTCTCAGCCCCACGCCGTACATGGGCTGGAACACGTACTACGGTCTCGGCGGTGACTTCACCGAGGACACGATCAAGTCGGTCGCCGACTCACTGGTGAGTCGTGGACTGGCCAAGGCCGGCTACGACATCGTCTGGCTCGATGGTGGCTGGCAGGCCGACCAGTCGCGGAGCGCGGCCGGTGACCTGGTGCCGAACCCGGCCAAGTTCCCGAACGGGCTCAAGCCGCTCGTCGACTACATCCACAGCAAGGGCCTGAAGGCAGGCATCTACACCGACGCCGGCCCGTACATCCCGGGCAAGTGCGGTCTGGGCAGCGGCGGCTACTACCAGCACGATGCGGACCAGTTCGCCGCGTGGGGCTTCGACGCCGTCAAGGTCGACTACCTGTGTGGCATCGCGGCCGACCTGGACCCGAAGACGGTGTTCACCGAGTTCGCCCAGGCGCTGCGCAACAACGCGAGTCACCGGCCGATGATCTTCAACCTGTGCAACCCGGTCACCTCGCCCGACTGGGGCAACTACCCGGAGTCGCAGCAGTCGATCAACTCCTGGTCGTATGCGCCGGGGATCGCGCAGTCGTGGCGGACCTACACCGACGTCGGCTTCCAGGGCGACATCAAGTTCAAGGACGTACTGCGCAACTACGACGCGAACGCGCGACACCCTGAGGTGGTGAAGCCGGGTGCGTTCAGCGACCCGGACTACCTCGCACCCGAGCTCGGCATGACCGACGAGGAGTTCCGCACGCAGTTCACGCTGTGGGCTGTCGCGGCGGCACCGCTCGTGGTCGGCAGTGACATCCGCAAGCTCAGTGCGACGACGGTCGGCATGCTGACCGATCCCGACGTACTCGCGATCAACCAGGACCGGGCTGCGGTTCAGGCTGTCCGGGTCGGTGCCGCGGGTACGACGGAGACGTGGGTCAAGCGGCTCGCGGACGGCAGCCGTGCGGTCGTGCTGCTGAACCGCGGCGACAGCGCGAAGACACTCACCACAACGGCGGCCGCGGTCGGTCTGCACGGATCGCGGTTCACCCTGAAGAACGCGTGGACCGACAAGGTGACCGAGAGCGCCGGCACGATCAGCGCGGCGGTCCCGGCCCACGGTACGGCGCTCTTCCGGGTCGAGCCTGCGCGCGGCGTACCGGGGATCCCGCACGTCACCGCCGGCATCCCGCAGGTGACGAAGGTCGGAACCGACGCGCAGCCCGAAGGCGTCGCGCCGGTGGTTGCCGGTGGCGACGAACTGACCGTTCAGGTTGCCGTCCGCAACGACGGGCTGCTGCCCGTGTTCGAGCCGGCCGTGACGGTTGCCGGTGGCACCGGATGGACGGTGAAGCCGTTGTCCAAGGCCCCGACCCTGCTTGCCGGCGGCAAGCAGGCGACCTTCGCGTTCACCGTCAAGCTCCCGGCCGGCGCTGCGCCCGGATCCGCGAGCCTCACCGCATCGACGTCGTACCAGACGATCGGGTACGGCGTACAGCGGCAGACGACTGTGTCACCGGTCGTGGTCGCGCCGGCACCGCCGGACGGGACCGTCCCGCTCTCGCATCACGAGTGGATCAGCGCGACCAGCGGCTGGATGTCACCGACCGTGGACGAGAGCGTCGGCGGCGGCAACCCGATCAAGCTGGTCGGCCAGACGTACCCGACCGGCATCGGCGTGGCGTCGCCGTCGCTCATTCGCTACTACCTGGGGAAGTCCTGCACCCGGTTGACCGGGACCGTCGGTATCGACGATGTGGTCAGCAACGTCGATACCCAGGGTGGGACCTCGACGTTCCAGGTGGTCGGTGACGGCAAGGTGCTGTACGACAGCGGCGTCGTCGACCGGTTCACCCCGAAGCAGGTCGACGTGGACCTGACCGGCGTACGCGTCCTCGACCTGGTCGTCGGTGATGCGGGCGACGGCGGCTACAACGACCGCGCCGACTGGGCGGCACCCACCGCCACCTGCTGAGTTCTCGCATCGGAGGGGCGGGCGGGCACCCGGCTCGCCCGCATCCTCCGAGGCTCGGGAACAGCTAGCTCCAGTCGACCTCCACCGACTGGAACCAGGTCCACTCGCGGCGACGCCAAGTCACAGATTGGCGGCCCAGTCGGGCGGCGTAGTCGGTCCAGTCCGTGGAGGTTTGGTGGGACCAGGCCTTCTCCGCCGCTCCGCCGAGACGGGGCAGGAGCATGAACTCCAGCTCGTCCTGGGTGGCGATGGTCTCGCACCAGATGGCTGCTTCGACGCCGGCGAGTCGGGCCTCGGTCTCGGCGCCCGGCGTGTCCTTGACCGGGTCCCACTCGATGCCGGCCCGGATCGACGTCGGCGGGTAGTGCGGCAGGCCGACGCGCCCGCGCATTTCCTCCTGGTCCGGATCTGACGACGCGTCCGCCTGCGGCCGGTCGAAGTACAGCCACTTGTGCGGCGAGACGAGCAGTCGTGCGCCGCGGGCGAGCGCCGCCGGAACGTCCTGTTTCGCCTTCTGCAGGTGCTCGACCAGGATCGGCAGCAGCTCCGCCGGAACGGTCGTTGCCGCGGCGTCGCTCTCCATCGTCGCCGCGAGCTCGTTCGTCTCGATCCAGTACTGCACGACATCGTCGGAGTCGATCGCGGCGCGCGCGATCTCCTGCCAGCCGACCACCCGCTTCCCACGGGCCCGGACGAGCGCAGCGGCCCGTTCCACGAACGCGGCGTGCGCCTCGTCCGCCATGCCCCACGCCTCGTCCCCGCCGATGTGCACATACGCGCTCTGCGGGAACTGCTGTACGACGGCGTCCAGGACGTCCTCCACGAAGGACCAGGTCTCCGGCCGATCCGGATCGAGGGTGCCGATCTCGAGCTGGACGTCGTTGCCGAGATCGATGGTGCGCGTCTCAGCCGGAGCCAGCTCGGGGTAGGCCCGGAAGACCGCGGCCGTGTGCCCGGGCATGTCGATCTCCGGGACCACGGTGACGAAGCGGTCGGCGGCGTACTGCAGGAGTTCGGCCAGCTGAGCTTGCGTGTAGTAGCCGCCCGGCCGGTCACCGATCGCACCACTGGCGCCGATCTCGGTCAGCGCGGGCCGTGACGGAACCTCGAACCGCCAGCCCTGGTCGTCGGTGAGGTGGAGATGCAGCACGTTGAGCTTGTACAGCGAGCACATATCGATGACGCGGCGGACCACAGTCGGTGGGTGGAACGTTCGTACGACGTCGAGCGAGAGACCGCGCCACGCAAACCGCGGCCCGTCGATGATGCGGGCGGTCGGCAACGCCGCGGTGCCTTCCTGTGCGTGGGCTGCGATGACCTGCCGCAGCGAGGTGAGGCCGCGGTACACCGCCTCTGCCGTCGGGCCCCAGACGCGCACGCCCTCGCTGGTGATCTCGAGTCCGTACCGTTCGCCGGCGTCGATGATCGCCTTGCCGTCGGCTCGAAGACCTGCGGCGGGTACGACGTCATCGAGGCCGGCGCTGTCGATCAGCAGCGTGATACCGGCGGACCCCGGCGCGAGCGTGATGCCCGCGTCGATCTGGACGTCCTCCACGAAGCGCACGGCCAGCTCGGCGAGCTCAGCGTTCTCGACGATGACTCCGAACGCGTCGCTGATGACCAGCGTCTCGCTGTGAGCGGTCGCCGTGGCGGGGGCAGGGATCACAGGAAAGCTCATGAGGCAGCCTACTCGTCCTCGCCGCCGGTCTCGCGGCACTGCTGACGGCCAACAAACCCTTGTCGCCTGCACCGCTCGACCGGGTGACGCAGAAGGGCTGACGCGTCATAGTCGACGTGTGGTGCTCGCGTTCGATGGCGACCTGGAGTTCGACCCGGCCTTGTTCGAGGTGCGGCGGGGTGGTGTTCCGGTGCCGTTGGAACCCCAGGCATTCGATGTGCTGGCGTATCTCGTCTCGCACCGTGATCGGGTGGTTCCGAAAGAGGAATTGATGGACGGGGTCTGGGGCGGCCGTTTCGTCAGCGAGACGGCCGTCACCAGCCGGATCAAGCAGGTACGACGGGCGCTGGGCGACGACGGTCACAGTCAGCGGATGATCCGGACCCTGCACGGCCGGGGCTACCGGTTCGTCGCGCTGGTCGAGGCGGGGGCGGTGCCTCGGGCGGCCGGGCCGATCCGCTACACCGTCAGCGACGGCCTCCACATCGCCTACCAGGTGAGCGGTGGTGGCGAGCTCGACATCGTGCTGATCTCGGGGTTCGTGTCCCATCTCGAGCTGGACTGGGCCGACCCGCGGCACGCTCACTTCCTCCATCGGCTGGGGTCGTACGGCCGGTTGATCCGGTTCGACAAGCGCGGGACCGGGATGTCAGACCGGCCGTCCGGTCTGCCGGACGTCGAGACGCGGATGCACGACGTCCTGTCCGTGATGGATGCCGTCGGCTCCGAGCGGGCGGTGCTCATCGGGTACTCGGAGGGCGGACCGATGGCGATCCTCTGCGCCGCCGCCCACCCTGAACGCGTGGCCGGACTTGTGCTGTACGGAACCTACGCCAGACGGATCTGGTCGGAGGACCATCCCTGGGCCCCGACGCTCCAGGAGTGGGACGCCCGCACCGAGGAGCTCGTCATCGGCTGGGACTGGGAGGCAGACATGCGGATGCGCTGCCCGTCGGCGGACGAGGCGATGCAGCGGTGGTGGGGACAGCGCATGCGCGCCTCGGCAACGCCCTCTACGGTACGAGCGCTGCTGGACATGAACGCGCTCGTGGACGTCCGGGACGCGCTGCCCGCCGTCCGGGTCCCGGCCCTGGTGCTCCACCGGCTCGGCGACGCGCTCGTCGACGCCGACGGCGCGCGGTACCTCGCGGAGCGCATTCCCAGGGCGCGACTGGAGTTCATCGAAGGCGAGGACCACTTCGTGTCCGGGAATCCCGACCAGATCCTCGACTCGATCGAACGTTTCCTCCGCGACCTGCCCGGACCGGAACATCGTCACTCCGCACTGGTCGCGGTCGCCGCGCCCGCCGGGCCAGGAGCCGACGACACGGCGGCCGGGCTGGTTGCGGCAGGCGGTCGTCGGTGCTCGGGACCAGGTGGCCGGGTGGTGGTGCTGTTCGACGGACCGGCTACTGCGATCCGGGCCGGACTCGCTCGACTGCGTGCGGACGACAGACTCGGAGTCGCCATCGCCGAGGTGCCGCGGGACGAGACCGAACTCGACGCGTACGGCGTACTGTCCGCGATCGCACTGGCCGACCGGGCCACACCAGGATCGTTGTGGCTCACTCCGGCTGTTCGTGACCTGGTCGCCAGCTCCGGTGTGGAAACCGAGACGGCCGGCGAGTACGTCGTCGGGGGCACTGAGCCTGAACCGGTGTTCCGGGCGCGCTGACGGCGATCAGGCGGTCGCGACGTTGATCGACACGGGGACGCCGTGCGTGATCACGTCGTACACGGCCGAGCGGTTCATGGACTGCTCGACCAGTGCTTTCAGCTTCTGTGCCTCGGCGTCTCCTTTGACGTGGAAGACGACCCGGATCGCCTCGTACCCGTTGCGGACTCCGGGGTCGAGGCCGAGGATGCCGAGCAGGTTGATGTCGCCTTCGACTGTCGAGGTGACCTCCTCGAGGTCGATCCCCCTGGCGGCGGCGATGTTTGCCAGCCCGCTGGTCAGGCAGGCTGCGAGCGCGTGCAGCAGGTGTTCGGCCGGCGTCGGGCCGTTGTCGCCACCGACCAGTACCGGCGGGTGATCGGCGTCGAAGGTGAAGTCGGCGGGACGCGTGTTCTCCTGTCCGGCTCCGTAGAACCCGTTGATCGTGCCGCGGTTGTGCGTGCCGCTGATCCACCGGTTCGTGGCGCGGAACTGGAAGCGGGCGATCTCCGGCTGGGCCTTGACGGCGTCGAGTGTCGCGAACAACGTGGCGGTGTCGACTCCGTTGCGGTGGCTGTCGGTCGTGGTTGCGGTCATGGTGCTCTTCCTTTCAGGCAGCAAGGTTTGCTGTGAGTCCGGGAAACGAGGCCAACGCGTCGGCCTCGCGTTCAAGTGAGTCGCTGAGCTGGAGTTGCAGCTCCACGAAGCGGTTCGGCGGTGGGAAGGCGGTCAACGCGCAGGTCAGGTCGAAGACCTCGCGCGCCATCGCGTCCCGCGTCTGCTGGTACGACGTCATCGCGCTCCGCTCGACCGTGGGGTCGTCGAGGCTGAGGTCGATGGCGGTCGCCAGCAGTTCCGCGTCACGGAACGCGTCGGTGATGCCGTGCCCGGTGATCGGGTCCCGGTGGTAGCCGGCGTCGCCGACGAGCGCCCACCCCGGGCCGTGGGATCTGCGCAGGTAGTTCGGGAGATCCGCGGTTCCACGCAACCGTGCGGTGACACGGCCGGCGCGGACTCGGTGGCCGAGGTCGGGCACCAGCAGTTCGAGCTGTTGGACGAACGCCGCGCCGCGTGCGGAGCCCGCCGTACGGATCGGTTCGAGCAGCGGGGTCGGCCGGATCAGCCAGACACACGCCGCGCCGTCATGGGTCGGGAAGACGCCGGCGAACACATCGGGCGCGATGTGGAACTCGTAGGTGTCCGATCGGAGACCGGTCACATAGGTATAGAAGACCGCACACGGTGAGATGTGCTGCTCCAGTCTCTCGGCGCCGAAGTAGCCCGCCATTCGCGACCCGCGCCCGTCCGCGCCGACAACCATGCGGGCCGGCAGTTCGACCCGGTCGCCGTTCGCGGACCGGCCGACGATGCCGGCGACCCGGCCGTCGTCCGATCGCAGCAGACCCGTCGCGGTCACATCGGTCCGGAGCTCTGCTCCCGACTCCACGGCAGCGTCGGCCAGCAGACCGTCGAGCACATGACGGCGGGGTGCGACGAGCACGTCCACGCCGCCGCGCTCCTTGATCCGCCGTACCTTCGAGTCGCCCTCGATGTCGAACCGCACGTGCGTGACCGCCGGCGCGCCGCTCGCCAGGACGCGATCGAGCAGTCCCCAGCGGGACAGTTGGACGACGCCCCCACGGATGAGTCCGTGCGTCGACAGCGTGTCGCTCGGCAGTCGCGCCTTGTCGACCATGAGGACGTCGTGGCCCATCCCGGCCAGCAACCTCGCGGTTGCCGCCCCGGCACACCGCGCCCCAACCACCACCACGTCGTACATCTCCGCCCCCATCCGCAACCGATGGGACGACTCTGCGACCCATTGGTCAGCCGAAGCTTGGAGAGGACGTGGAGGCCGGGTGGAGGGCGGATCTCCACGACTTCTCCACATTTCGACCCCCCGGCCGCCGAGCTGCCGAGCCGGTCCCGCCGCCCGTAGCGGCCGCATCTTGGGGTAAGAAATCGCCAGGTGGACATTAGTTTCCCCAGCTCGCCTGCCGCGGCGGACTCCGGCCGGCCACCGGGCCGTGGGACAGGTTGTGGGACCTGGGACAGCTTGTGGGGACCTGGGACAGCTGGTGGGGGCCCGGGACAGATTGTGCGGTGTCCCAGGTCACCAGTTCTGTGCGAGGTCCCAGTTCTCGTCCGAGGTTGCGGCTCGGACCAGGGACAGGTTGTGGGGACCCGGGACAGGTCGTGCGGTGTCCCAGATCCCCAGTTCCTGTCCCAGGTCCCCGGTTCCTGTCCCAGATCCCCGGTTCCGGTCCGAGGTCCCAGGTTCCGGTCCGGCGTAGCGACTGCAGGTGGCCCGGACTATCGGGCTCGGTGCTGTGCGGCGAGGTCCTTGAGGTACGCGGCGCTTGCCTTAGGAATGCGGGCCTGGGTTTCGTAGTCGACTCGGACGATGCCGAAGCGTTTGACGTAGCCGTAGGCCCATTCGAAGTTGTCCATCAGGGACCAGGCGAGGTAGCCGCGGATGTCGGCGCCCTGGCGGATGGCTTCGGCTACGGCGGTGAGGTGGGAGGCGAAGTACGCCGTACGGTCGGTGTCGTCGACGAAGCCGGTGGCGTCGGGGACGTCCTCGAAGGCGGAGCCGTTCTCGGTGATGACCATCGGCAGGCCGGGGTAGTCGCGGGCGATGCCGACGAGGAGGTCGGTGAAACCTTCGGGGACGATCTCCCAGTCCATCGCGGTGCGGGGCTTGTCCAAGGGCAGGGTGCGGCTGATCGGCTGTCCATCAGAGTCCACCGTGCTGCCGTCCTCGGCGTACCCGGTGAACTTCTGGCTGAAGTAGTAGTTCACCCCGAGTACGTCGATCGGCGCGGAGATGATGTCCAGATCGCCGTCGAGCACAGGGATCTCGACACCTTCCGAAGCCAGATCGGCGACCACGTCGGCGGGGTAGCGACCGTGGACCAGAGGGTCGAGGTAGATCCGCCGTCCCATCCCGTCCGCACGCCGCGCCGCGTCCACGTCAACGTCCGCATCCGAAGCCGGGTACGCCGTCGCGACGTTCAGCGTGATGCCGATGTCGAGCTTCCGCGGCGACGCCTCGCGCATCTGCGCGGTGGCCAGCCCGTGCCCGAGTAGGAGGTGATGGACGGCCGCCAACGCCGCCGGGTACTCGCGTCGCCCGGGAGCGTGAGCGCCGTACGCGTAGCCGAGCATCGCCGAGCACCACGGTTCGTTCAGCGTGGTCCAGGTGTCGACCCGGTCCTTCAGCGCGTCGAACACCATCATCGAGTAGTCCGCGAACCGGTACGCCGTGTCGCGCACCGGCCAGCCGCCCGCGTCCTCGAGCTCCTGCGGCAGATCCCAGTGGTACAGCGTCACCCACGGGTCGATGCCCTGAGCAAGCAGTTCGTCGACGAGCCGGTCGTAGAACCCGATCCCGGCCGGGTTCACCTGACCCTTGCCGCGCGGCTGCACCCGCGGCCACGCGACCGAGAACCGGTAGGTGTCAAGCCCGAGTTCTTTGATCAGGGCAACATCGGCAGGCATCCGGTGATAGTGGTCGCAGGCAACGTCTCCGGTGTCACCGTTGTCGATCGCACCCGGCACCCGGCAGTAGGTGTCCCAGATCGAGGGTGTCCGGCCGTCCGCGTCGATGGCGCCCTCGATCTGGTACGCCGACGTGGCCACACCCCACCGGAATCCGGCCGGCAGGCTCGCGACGAGATCGGCGTCCCCCGCGACAGATGTTGTGCTCATACGACTCCCTCTGGCAGAAATGGTGGTCTTGCGTCCGAAGATCCGTGGGCTATAGGCCACAGATCTTCGGACGTAAGGGGTGGGATCAGCTGCGGCCGGGTAGCCAGCAGGCGACGGACCGGCTGGGATCGTTGCGCGCCGGTGGCACTCCGAGGAGCGGGATCTCGGTCGAGCAGCGGTCGAAGGCGTGTGGGCAGCGCGGATGGAACGAGCAGCCGGTCGGCATCCCGCGCAGATCGGGTGGCGAACCCGGGATCCCGGCCAGCTGCCGGCGCGGGCCGCGCAGCGCCGGGAAGGACTTCAGAAGCCCCTCGCTGTAAGGATGCAGCGAGTCCTTGTACAGGTCGGCCGAGCGCGCTTCCTCCACGATCCGGCCGCCGTACATGATCGCGATCCGGTCGGAGAACTCGACCAGCAGCGACAGGTCGTGCGTGATGAACAGCACCGAGAACCCGAGCCGCTCGCGCAGCTCGACCAGCTGGGCCAGGATCTGCCGCTGCATCACCACGTCGAGCGCGGTGGTCGGCTCGTCCATGATGACGATCTGCGGTTCGAGTACGAGCGCCATTCCGATCATCACCCGCTGCCGCATACCACCGGACAGCTGATGCGGGTACGCGTCCATCCGGTCCGCGGAGATCCCGACCAGCTTGAGCATCTCCTTCGCCCGCGCTGTCCGGGCTTGCGAGCTCAAATCGGGCTCGTGCGCCTTGATCACGTCGAGCATCTGGGTCGAGACCTTGTGCACGGGGTTCAGCGAGTTCATCGCGCCCTGGAACACGATCGACGTCTCGGCCCAGCGGAACCTCCGCAACTCCGGGTCCGTCAGCGCCATCACGTCGAACGCATCGCCGCTCGGCGGGTGGTAGATCACCGAGCCGCCGCTGATCACGCCCGGCGGTGGTAGCAGTCGCGTCACGCCGTACGCCAGCGTCGACTTCCCGCTGCCGCTTTCGCCGGCCAACCCGAGCACCTCACCTCGATGCAGCGTGAGCGTGACGTCGCGGACCGCCTGCACCGCCTGATCGCCGAGGCCGTAGTCGACGTGGAAGTTCTTGATCTCCAGCACCGGCCTGGTCATGGGGCCTCCCGGCCTGGACTGAGGAGCGTAGGGAGCGTAGCGACTGAAGTGACGAGGGAAGGCCGGGAGTTCAAGCCCCATGACCCGCCGTGCCGGAGGCGCGGCAATGACACAGTCATGCGACCTCCTCCTCACGATGGCGTACGACGGGGGTCGCAGGAGCGTCCTTGGACGAGAGGACCGGGGTGAACCCGACCCGCATCCGGACCGAATGACCGTCCGTCGTCTTCACCCGGGTGTGACCGCTGCTGCGCAACCGCGGGCTGACGAACTCGTCGATCCCGAAGTTGATCAAAGACAACGCAGTACCAAGGATCGCGATCGCCAGACCGGCGGGGACGAACCACCACCAGGCACCCTGCGCCAGGGCCTGCTGGCTTTGCGCCCAGAACAGGATCGTTCCCCAGTTCCACTCGGAGATGGTCGAGATGCCGATGAACGCCAGCGTGATCTCGGACATCACCGCGAAGATGACCGTGCCGACGAAGCCGGAGGCGATGATCGCGGTCAGGTTCGGCATGATCTCGGCGGTGATGATCCGCCACGTGCTCTCACCGGTCGCCCGCGCGGCCTCGACATAGTCGCGCCGTCGCAACGACAGCGTCTGCGCCCGGAGGATCCGCGCACCCCACGCCCAGGACGTGAATCCGATGACCAAGGCAACCATGAGATCGCCGGCCGAAGGGATGGTCGACGCGACGATGATGATCAGCGGCAGCGCCGGGATCACCAGGAAGACGTTCGACAGCGCCGACAGGCTCTCGTCCGCGGCGCCGCCGAGGAAGCCGGCGCTGACGCCGATCAGGATCGACAACGCGGTCGCGACGATGCCGGCCAGCAGGCCGACGAACATCACGCCGCGGGTGCCGACCAGCACCTGGCTGAAGATGTCCTGACCGAGGTGCGTCGTACCGAACCAGTGCTTGCCGGACGGCGCCTGGATCAGGTCGCTGCTGCGGGCGGACGGATCGTACGGCGCGATCCACGGACCGATGATCGCGATCAGGCAGAAGAACGCGAGCACGATCAGGCCGGTCGCGGCCTTGGGGTTGGCGACGAACCGCAACCGACGGCGCTTCGCCGGCGTCGGGCCGACCTCGGGACCTGCCGGCGTGACCGCGGCGATGGTGCTGGCTGGTGTTGACATCGGTCAGCCCTCCTTCCGGGTACGCGGGTCGAGCAGGAGGTACGCGACGTCGGCCATCAGGTTGGCGACCAGCACGGACAGCGTGATCACCAGGAACACGCCCTGCATCAGCGGATAGTCCTTCGAGCCGACGGCCTGGAACAGGTTGTAGCCGATGCCCGGGTAGGAGAAGACGATCTCCACCAGCAGTGTGCCGCCGACGATGAAGCCGAGCGACAGCGCGAAGCCGGAGACGTTCGGCAGCAGCGCGTTGCGGGCGGCGTAGCTGACCATCACCCGGCGCTCGGGCAGCCCCTTGGCATGGGCAACGGTGATGTAGTCCTCGGACGCGACCGTGACCATCATGTTCCGCATGCTGAGGATCCAGCCGCTGACCGACGAGATCAGGATCGTGAGGGCCGGCAGCAGACTGTGCTGGATCGCGCTGCCGATGAACTCGGCGTTCCAGGCCGGCACCAGACCGGGCTCGTACCCGCCCGACGACGGGAAGATGCTGTCCGGGCCGGCGAACAGGGTGATCGCCAGCAGGCCGAGCCAGAAGTACGGGATCGACGACAGGAAGGTTGTCACTGGCAACAGTCCGTCCAGCCAGGAACCACGACGCCAGCCGGCGATGATGCCGAGGAACGTACCGATCGTGAAGCTCGCCAGCGTGGTGATGCCGACCAGCGCGATCGTCCACGGCAGGCTCTGGCGGAGGATCTCCGAGACCGGGGTGGGGAAGAAGGTGAACGACAACCCGAGATCACCGTGCAGCACCTGGCGCCAGTAGTCGACGTACTGGCTCCACAGGCTGGCGTTCTTGTCCAGGCCGAACAGCACGTACAGCGACTGGATCGCGTCGGTGCTGAGCTGGCCCTGGTACTTGCTGATCAGCGAGGTGACCGGGTCGCCCGGGATCAGCCGCGGGATGAAGAAGTTGATGGTGAGCGCGGCCCACGCGGTGAACAGGTAGAACACGATCCGCTGCAGCAGGAACTTCACTTGGCCGCCCCTTCCTCGTACAGCCAGCAGGCCGCCCAGTGACCGTCGTTGGCCGGCAGCTCGAAGCGGGGCGGGAGTTCGGTCGAGCACTTCGGCATCGCGTACACGCAGCGCGGGTGGAACCGGCAACCGGTCGGCGGCGCGATCAGGCTCGGCGGTTCACCGCTGCCCTGATCGTCAGGAGCCCGTGGATCGCCGACCCGATCGAGCCGATCGGGGTCCGGAGCGCTCTCGATCAGCAGCCGGGTGTACGGATGCGCGGGGTGCTGGGTGACGGTCTCCGAGTCACCGCCCTCGACCAGCCGGCCGGCGTACATCACCAAGGTCTCGTCGGCGAAGTAGCGGGCCGAGGCGATGTCGTGGGTGATGTAGAGGATGGCCAGGTTCAGCCGTTCCTTCAGGTCGCGCAGCAGGTTCAGTACGCCGAGCCGGATCGACACGTCGAGCATCGACACGGGCTCGTCCGCGAGCAGCGCCTCCGGATCGGCACCGAGCGCACGGGCGATCGAGACGCGCTGGCGCTGACCGCCGGACAGTTCGTGCGGGAACTTGTCCAGGTAGCGCTCCGGGGGAGTGAGCTGGACCCGGAGCAGCAGGTCGCGGAGGTTCTCCTCCAGCTCGACGGCCGAGCTACCGGCCCGGCCGTGGATCTTCAGCGCACCGGGTCAGGTGGTACCGGATGGTGTGCGTCGGGTTCAGTGAGGCGAACGGGTCCTGGAAGATCATCTGCACCCGGCGGCAGTACGCGCGGAACTTCGCGGCCGCCGCGGCACCGTGACGGACTCGCCGTGCAGCCGGATGTCTCCCGCCGTACGCCCGTACAACTGGGCGAGCAGCCGGGCGACCGTCGACTTGCCCGAGCCGGACTCGCCGACCAGCGCGGTCACCCGGCCCCGGCGCAGCGTGAGGCTTGATGTCGTCCACCGCGTGGACGACCTTGCGGTCGCGGGTGAGCAGGTCGCGGACGCCCCGCCGTACCGGGAAATGCTTGGTGAGGCCGTCGGCCTCGAGGACCACCTCGGTGTCGGTCACCGTCATGATTTCGGATCTCCCCAGATCGTGGCACCGCGGGCGCCGGACCGTCGTGGTCCGGCGCCGCGGTCCGGCCTCACTGAGCTGCCGGCGGGCTTCAGGTTCAGGACGATCTGCAGCGCGTTCTGCTGGGTCGGCTGGGCCGGCCCGTACTGGTTCTGCTCGTCCGGCCAGCCGACCCAGTTCTTGGTGCTGTACAGACCGCCGACGTTGGACGCCGAGGTCGGGATCATCGGCATCTGCTCGACCATGATCTTCTGCAGCGTGTTCAGCGCCGTGGTCCGGGTCGCGTCGTCGGCGGCGTTGGCGTACTGGTCCAGCGCCTTGGTCGCCTCCGGGCTGTTGAACCGGCCGTAGTTGCCGCTCACGCCGCCCTTGCCGACCGGCTTCAGGATCTTGCCGTCCATGATGTTCTGGTAGATGTCGTACGGCGTCGCGCCGCCGTTGGTCCAGTGCATCGCGGCGTCGAAGTTGCCCTCGTCGATGTTCTTCGTCCACGCGTCCTGGTTGGCCTTGTCGACGGTCGCCTTGATCCCGATCGTGGACAGGTTGTCCTTGATGATCTCCAGGTCGGTGATGTAGTCGGACCAGCCGGCCGGGTCGGTCAGCGTGATCGTCACCGGCTTGCCGGTCGGGTCCTTCAAGGTGTCGCCCTCGAGCTTGAAGCCCGCGTCGGTCAGGTCCTTCTTCGCACCCTCGACATCGACCGAGTGGTTCTTGTCCTTGTAGTCCGGTGCGATGAACGGCGCACCGGCCGGCGTCGGGATGCCGGTGACCGACTCGACCTTCGGGTAGAAGTAGCCCGCCTCACCCTGCTGGAAGATGTCGTCGCGGTTGATCACCTTGTCCATCGCCCGCCGCAGCGCCGGGTTGTCGAAGGGCTTGCGGGTGGTGTTGATCCACAGGCCGTGGATGCCGAGGTTCGCCGGGAACCACAGCTTGTGGTTGGCCGGGTCCTTGTCCTGGTAGACGGCCTTCACGTTCGGGACGAAGACGAAGCTCCACTCCGAGGCGCCGTTGGCCAGCGCGGTGGTCTGCGCGTTGTTGTCGTTGTACGACGTGTACCGCAGCTCCTTCACCTTCGGGAGGTCCTGCCAGTACGAGTCGCGCACGGTCAGCGTGGTGGTCTGCGGGGTGAACGACTTCACCGTGTACGGACCGGTGCCGATCGGGCTCTTCAGCGTGTCCTGGGTCGGGTCCTTCAGCGTCGACCACTGGTGCTTCGGTACGACGAACACCGTCAGGATCTTGTTCTGGTTGGTGAACTGGGACCGCGGGAAGGTCAGGTCGACCTTGTTGCCGGTCTGGGTGATGGTGCCGTACGGAATGGCGTCGGTGTTGAGCGCCTCGTGGTCCTTGCGCAGCTGGAACGAGTAGGCCACGTCCTCGGCGGTCATCGGCTGGCCGTCGGACCACTTCACCCCGTCGCGGATCGTGAACGACAGCTTGGTGAAGTTCGCGTCCCACTTCCACTCGGTCGCCAGCCAGGGCTTGCCGGGCTCGGTCGGCTTGATGCCGTTGATCATCACCAGCGGCTCGAAGATCATCCAGCGGTAGCCCAGCGAGGCGCCCGAGGAGGAGCCGAGGAACGGGTTGTGGTTCTCGGTCTGCGGGCCGTTCGGCATGCCGACGTTCAGCACGGTGGCGGCGCTGCCGGAGGTATTGCTGGCGTTGTTCCCGTCCCCGCTACTGCAGGCAGCCAGCGTGGCTGCCGCGAGCAAGCCCGTCAGGGCCAGCGCGACTGTGCGTCGTGCTCGCATCGGTTCCTCCTGTGATATCTGTTGGCGGATGGCCCACCCTGAGCCGGTGGGCCAGTGCATCGTGGCGTGAGAACGCTCTCATGGGAAGAGCGGACGCCTTAACGGATCGGTATCGAGGGGTTCGCCGGCGGCGGGACAGGGGCAGCTGTCCCGCCGCCGGAGCTTCAGTGACCGTGGACCGGGATCTCGGGGCGGGCCCTCTTGGTCCGTGGGGGTGGGCTTCGGGGCGGTTGAGCTGCGGACGATCAGCGTCGTCGGCAGCACTTGGGGTTCCTCGGGCAGCGGCGTGCCGCCGAAGTAGCCCATCAGCATCCGGGCCGCCGCCTGTCCCATCTGGCGCATCGGCTGATGCACCGTGGTCAGGGGCGGCTCGGTGTGTTCGGCGTACGGGATGTCGTCGAACCCGACCACGGACACGTCGTTCGGCACGTTCCGCCCGGTCTCCCGGACGGCCTGGATGGCACCGCCGGCGGACAGGTCGTTGTGAGCGAAGACCGCGTCGAACTCGAGCCGCTGGTCGAGGGCGTACTGGACGCCGCGACGTCCGCTCGCGTGGGTGAAATCGCCTTCGAACACGAGTCTCGGGTCGAGCTCGAAGCCGGCTTCGGCGTAGGTGTCGCGGAAGCCGTCCAGGCGTTCGTGGGTGCAGCCGAACCGTTCGACGCCGGTGATCACCAGTGGCCGGCGGCGGCCGAGTTCGAGCAGGTGCCGGGCGGCGCACTCGCCCCCGGCCCGGTTGGTGGTGGCGACGGACGGGAACTGTGGGCGCCTGGCGCGGTCGTCGATCAGGACGACCGGCAGGCCGCGCGCGTGGAGTTGCTCGATGTAGGTGAGCGTGCCCTCCGGCTCGATCACCAGCAGGCCGTCGAACGACTGGGCCGAGACCTGCGAGGCGAACTGGTGCATCGACTCCTCACCCCGGTTGAAGGTGAACAGCAGCAGTCCGTAGCCCTCGCTCTCGACCACGTCGACGGCGCCCTGCAGCACCTCGCCCATCCAGGGCCAGGTGAGTGACGGGACCAGCATTCCGACGATCCGGGTCCGGCCGCGGGCCAGGCCGACCGCGCGAGCGCTCGGCACGTAGCCGAGCTCGTCGATCACCTGGCGAACCCGCTCGGCGGTGCGCAGGTCGAGCTCACCCTTGCCGTTGAGGACGCGCGACACGGTCGTCTTGCTGACGCCGGCACGCGCCGCCACATCGGCGATGGTGATCGACACTGCTCTGCTCCCCTCGGGCGGGTGCGGTTCCGGCTGGCGCCGGAACCGGTTTCGGAAGCGGTTCCGTGTAGTGAAGCGGAGTTGACGCAGGGTCGTCAATCACGGGGTGGTAACGAATCGCGGCTTAATTCATGAGCTGGAGGAAGGTTGCCTCTTCCGGCTGCCGGTACGACGTGATGAACTCTGGGCGAACGGCCTGCCTGGGGCCGGACAGGCAGGGGCAGAGCATGGACATTCGGCGGACCACTGTGCGCGACATGCGGCGGTCCAACCGGTCCGTGATCCTCACCAGCATCTATCGCGACGGTCCGCTCAGCCGCCAGGAGTTGAGTGTCCGGACGTCGCTGAGCGCCGCGAGCGTCAGCAACCTGGTCGGCGAACTGATCGCCGAAGGCGTCGTCGAGGAGGCCGGTTCGGTCGAGTCCGAGGGCGGCCGGCCGCGCGTGCTGCTGCGGGTGTCACCGACCTTCCGGTACGTCGTGGGCGCCGAAGTCGGCGAGACCAGGGTGCGGGTCGAGCTGTTCGACCTGGCGATGAACGTGCTCGCCACGGTGGATCACCCGATCGACGAGCCGCAGCCCGTCGGTGGTGGTGAAGCACGTGCTGGCCGGCCTGGCGACGGTGATCGCGTCGTCCGGAGTGCGTTCGGACCTGATCCTCGGCCTGGGCGTCGCCGTCTCCGGGGTGGTCGAGGGGAACGCCGTCGTGGACGCGCAGACGCTCGGTTGGGACGCGGTGCCGCTGGGGGAGATGCTTGCCGAGGGCATCGATATCCCGATCCACGTGGACAACGGCGCGAACATGCTCGGCCAGGCCGAGATGTGGTTCGGCGCCGGTCGCGGGGCGACGGACGCGGTCGTCGCGCTGGTGGGCTCCGGCGTCGGATCCGCATTGGTTGCCGGTGGCGCCAGCTACCGCGGGACCCGCAGCAGTGCAGGCGAATGGGGCCACATGACGATCGCGTACGGCGGCCGTCGGTGCCGGTGTGGCGCGGACGGGTGCCTGGAGGCGTACGTCGGCGCGGAGGGCGTGCTCGAGCGCTACCGCGAGGCCGGTGGGACGTTGGCGGCGGTGGACGAGGAGGCGGCGTTCGTCGAGTTACTCGACTCCGTGCGTACGTCGGAGCTCGCGGCAACGATCGTGGACGAGACGATCGGCTATCTGGCGGCCGGTTTCGCGAACCTGGTCAACCTGGTGAATCCAGAGCGCATCGTGCTCGGCGGATGGGCGGGACTGATGCTGGGCGAGCGCTACCTGCCGCAGTTGCGCGAGGTGGCCGGCCGGCATGCGTTGCGCCTGCCGTACTCTCAGGTCTCCATCGTGCTCTGCGAGCTCGGTCGAGACGCCGTGGCGTTGGGGGCTGCGACTCTCCCGGTACTGCGGTTGCTCCGCGACGGCGGCGTCGTACCACCGCCGTCGCGAAGCAGGGGCGTCAGCTAGACGGTCCATTTCTGGTTGGCGGCGCCGGTGCACGTCCACGTCTGCAGTGGGGTTGCGTTGGCGGAGTTGTTGCCGGTGACATCGAGACACTTGTTGGCCTGTGGGTTCACCAGGTCGTGGCCGGCCGAGTAGGTCCATTGCTGTGCGCCGGACCCGTTGCAGGTCCAGAGCTGGACTTTCGCGCCGTCGGCCAGGGAACCGGCGTTGACGTCGAGACATTTGCCCAGGGCCCGGATCGTTCCGTCGCCCGGGCGGGTCCACTGCTGGGCGCCGGAACCGTTGCAGTCGTACAGCTGGACCGGCGTACCGTCCGCGGAGTTGGCGGCGGCGACGTCCAGGCACTTGCCGGCCAGCCCGGTGATCTGGGTTCCACCGGAGCTGCTGCCGAGGCTGGAGACGCGGACGTAGTCGACTGTCATGGTCTGCGGCATCACCGTCGAGCCGTCGGGGTAGCCCGGCCAGAAGCCGCCGACCGCGACGTTCATGATCAGGAAGAACGGGTGGTCGTAGACCCATCGGTTGCCGTTGAGGTCGGCCGGCGTACGGCGTTGGTACTGGACGCCGTCGACGAACCAGGTGATCGCGTTCGGCTCCCAATCGACCCGGTAGGTGTGGAACCCGTTCCGGAACGGTTGTCCGTCCGGAGAGTTGTACGCCGCGCCGATGCCGCCGGCGCCGGAGTAGCCGGGACCGTGGATCGTGCCGTGCACGAGGTTCGGCTCGCGGCCGATGTTCTCCATGATGTCGATCTCGCCGTCGTTCGGCCAGTTGCCGCCGCCGAGCATCCAGAAGGCCGGCCAAACCCCTTGCGTGCCGGGAATCTTGATCCGCGCCTCGAACCGGCCGTAGGTCTGGGTGAACGTCTGCGCGGTGAGCAACCGGGCCGAGGTGTACTGGCAGGGGCCGTAGTGGCATTGGAAGCCACCGTTCTCCTGGCGGGCCGTGATCACCAGGTTGCCTTGCCCGTCGAGCGATGAGTTGCGGGTGCTGTTGGTGTAGTACTCGCGCTCGTCGTTGCCCCAGCCGGAGCCGCCGATGTCGTACCGCCACTTGGCGGGATCGGGGGCCTGGCCGGCCGGGCCGTCGAAGGTGTCCTCCCAGATCGTCGCCGTCGCAGCGGCGGGAGCCTGCTGACCGGCCTGGGCGGGGGCTTGGAGGAGGGTGGTGCCGACGAGTGCGGCACCGATCGCGACGAACGCCGCGACACGGGAACGCTTCATGGATGCCTCATTTCTCACGGGGGCGTCGGGAGACAGGGCTCGGCCGCAGCTTGGTGTGAGAACGCTTTCACGTCAAGGTCGTGACTAAATAAAAGACCTGAAAAAAGTCTCGGCGCGGCGTTGACACGACGATTCACCGATGGTTACCTCGTGGTGACCACCTGTCGCGGCGCGGGCAGACGCCGTCGACTCGCCGCTGTCCCCAAAACCCTTTAGAACAAGGGAGAACCCGCCCCATGCCCGCGAACAGGACACTTCGTCATGTCCGCCGACGCATCCTGCCGGTAGCAGTCGCCGCGTTGTGCGTGGCCGCCGCCGGACTCGGTTTCGGCGCCGCCCCACCCGCCCAGGCCGCCGGTGAGCAGGTCAACATCTGGCTGACCACCACGAACGACGCGGCCGGCCAGCAACGTCACCCGCGGCCTGCAGCAGCAGACACCGATCAGCTTCGGCCCGGCCGGCGGCTCGGCCAACCAGACGATCACGGTCAACGAGAACACGACGTACCAGTCCGTTCGAGGGCGGCGGTGCGTCGTTCGCCGACAGTTCCGCCTGGCTGCTGAACAGCAGCAACACGATCTCGGCCGCGACCCGCAACCAGGTGATGAAGGACCTCTTCGACCCGGTCGACGGGATCGGCCTGGCCTTCATCCGCAACCCGATGGGTGCCTCGGACCTGGCCCGGTTCAACTACTCCTACGACGACACCTGCTGCGACCTGAACGACTTCAGCATCGCCCACGACCTCGCCGACGTGGTTCCGCTGACCAAGCAGGCCCGGCAGCTCAACCCGGCGGTCAAGGTGATGGGCTCGCCGTGGAGCGCGCCGGCCTGGATGAAGGACAACAACGACTTCGTCCACCGCGGCTGGCTGAAGGCCGAGTACTACCCGATGTACGCGCAGTACTTCGTCAAGTACCTCCAGCAGAACGAGGCCCAGGGCAACCACATCGACTACGTGCTCGGTGCAGAACGAGCCGACCTGTTGCGGCACCGACGCACCGGCTACGCGTCGATGAACTGGAACGGATCAGGGCTGCTGGAGTTCACCAAGAACGACCTGATGCCCGCGCTGCAGGCCGCCGGCCTCAGCACCAAGGTGCTGATCCTCGACTACAACTGGGGCAACTACAACGACCTCGGTTCGGTCCCGCTATCGCCGACGCCGCGTTGCGCAACGACCCGAACTTCGGCGGCATCGCCTGGCACGGGTACGGCGGTGACGTGAACCTGCAGACCCAGATCCACAACCAGTACCCGAACGTGAACGCGTACATGACCGAGCACTCGGGCGGTACCTGGATCGCGAACCAGCAGGCCGAGGACATGAACAACCTGATCGACTACACCCGCAACTGGGACAAGTCGTGGGTGAAGTGGGGCATGGCGCTGGACGAGAACCACCTGTCCGTACGTCGGTGCCGGCTGCAACATCTGCACCGGTCTGGTCACCGTGCACCGCAACGACAGCCGCGCGCGGTCAGGTCGACCAAGACGGTCGAGTACTACACGATGGGCCACCTGACCAAGTTCGTGAAGCCGGGTGCGCTGCGGATCGACTCGACCGCGAACGGCTCGGTGAAGAACGTGGCCTGGAAGAACCCGGACGGCTCGAAGGCGCTGATCGCGTACAACACCACCGGCAGCTCGCAGTCGGTGCGGGTGAACTGGGGTTCGCAGTCGTTCATCTACACGCTGCCGACCAAGACCTCCGCGACCTTCACCTGGGCCGGCACGCAGGGCGGTGGCGGCGGCACCGGTACGGCGATCACCGGGCTGGCCGGCAAGTGCGTCGACGTCGCCGGGGCAAACAGTGCGGACGGGACCGGCGGTGCAGCTGTACGACTGCAACGGTACGGCGGCGCAGCAGTGGACCCGGCCGGGAGACGGCACGATCCGGGCCCTGGGCAAGTGCCTCGACGTGAACGCCGGCTCGGTCGCCGACGGAGCGAGGGTGCAGCTGTATTCGTGCAACGGCAGTGCGGCGCAGCAATGGACCTATTCGAGTGGGAGAGATCTGGTGAATCCGCAGGCGAACAAGTGTCTTGATGTCACCGGCAACAACTCCGCGAACGCGACTCCGTTGCAGCTCTGGACCTGCACGGGCGCGGCGAACCAGAAGTGGACCGTCTGATGCGCCGGCTGGCGGCGGTCGCCGCGGCTCTGGTGCTCGGTGCGGGACTGCTCATGACGGCTGCACCTGCGCAGGCGGCGACCGGGACGATCACGGGGTTGGCCGGGAAGTGCGCCGACGTTGCCGCGGCCAACAGCGCGGACGGGACCGTCGTACAGCTGTATGACTGCAATGGAAGCGGCGCGCAGAGCTGGACCCGCAGCTCGAACGGAACGTTGACGGCGCTGGGCAAGTGCCTGGACGTCAACGCCGGATCGATGGCCAACGGTGCCAAGCGTGCAGCTGTGGACCTGTAACGGCAGCGCCGCGCAGCAGTGGACGTACACGGCCGGCCGGGACCTGGTGAACCCGCAGGCGAACAAGTGTCTCGATGTCACCGGCAACAACTCCGCGAACGCGACTCCTTTGCAGCTCTGGACCTGCACGGGTGCGGCCAACCAGAAGTGGAACGTCCCGGCGGCCGACGACGGACCGCCGCCGACCGGTGGTGCGCCGATGGCGGCAGCGCCGTACCTGTACCAAGGCTGGGGCAGCCCGCCCAACCCGGCGACCGTGATGAACGCGACCGGGGTGAAGTGGTTCACGATGGCGTTCATCCTGTCCAACGGGTACTGCAACCCGATGTGGGACGGCGGCCGTCGCGCTCACCGGCGGCGTCGACCAGCAGGCGCTGAACACGATCCGCGCCAGGACGGCGGTGACGTCGTGGTGTCGATCGGCGGCTGGTCCGGCAACAAGCTCGGCCAGAGCTGCAGCAGCGCGAGCGAGCTGGCCGGCGCGTACCAGAAGGTGATCAACGCGCTGTCGCTGAAGGCGATCGACATCGACATCGAGGACCAGGAGTTCGCCCAGGCGACAGTCCGGCAGAAGGTGATCGACGCGCTGAAGATCGTCGAGCAGAACAACCCGGGCATCGTCACCTACCTGACGTTCGGTACGTCGACATCCGGGCCGGACGGGAACGGTCAGGATCTGATCCGGCGCGGCGCGGCCTCCGGGCTGAACCTCGACGGCTGGGTGATCATGCCGTTCGACTTCGGCGGCGGGTCGACCAACATGGGCACGCTGACCCGGCAGGCGGCCGACGGGCTGAAGAACCAGGTCAAGGCGACGTACGGTCTGAGCGACGACGCGGCGTACCGCAAGATCGGGATCTCGTCGATGAACGGGATCACCGATGTCGCCGGCGAGCGGGTCAACCTGTCCGACTTCGAGTCGATGCTGTCGTACGCGTCGGAGCATCACCTGGCGCGCTTCACGTTCTGGTCGGTGAACCGCGACCGGCCGTGCACCGGCGGTCCCGCCGACTCCTGCGGCGGCGTCTCCCAGCAGCCCTGGGACTACACCAAGGTGATCGGCCGCTACCGCGGCTGACCTCTCCCTCGACAGCGGCCCGCCCGGACAAACCTCCGGGCGGGCCGCTGTCGTGGTTGACCCTCCGGTTACCGGAGGGTGGAAGCTTGTCGCATGACGGCAACGGTGACAGTCGGCGAGTTCTCCCGCCTGACCCATCTCAGTGTGAAGACCTTGCACCACTATCACGAGATCGGGCTGCTGGCGCCCGCGTCCGTCGACCCGTCGTCGGGCTACCGCCGCTACGACACCGCCCAGGTGGAGACGGCGCTGCTGATCCGCCGGCTGCGCGAGCTCCGGATGCCGTTGCCGGACGTTCGCTCGCTGGTCGAGACGTCCGACGACGGCAAGCGTGAGGAGACGCTCCGCACGCACCTCGAGCGGATGGAGCAGGAACTCGCGCACACGCGTGAGGTCGTCGCCTCGCTGCGTGAACTGCTGACGCCCGGGCGGCCGGCGCTCGACGTCGAATACCGGTTCATCCCCGCGTTCCGCGCGTACGGCGTCCGTGATCAGGTCGAGCGGGCGGAGATCGGGCCGTTCTGCGAGTTCGCCTTCGGCAAGCTGAACGCGGTGGCCGGCGACATCAGGGCCACCGCCGGAGCGACGTACAGCGACGAGTTCTTCGCCGAGGACGCGGGCGAGGTGGTCGCGTTCCTGCCGGTCGCGCCGGACCAGGCGCCGGCCGACGGGGTCGAGCTGGTCGACCTGCCCGGCGGGTTCTTCGCGATCGCCGTCCACAGCGGGCCGCTGACCGACTTCGACCGCAGCTACGGCGCGCTCGGCACCCACGTCGCCGAGCACTGCGAGGTCGCGCCGGGCCCGATCCGCGAGCTGTACGTCGTGGGTCCGGGAGACGATCCCGATCCCACCACCTATCGAACCGAGATCTGCTGGCCGATCCAGCGGATCCCCGCACTGAAAGGCTGATTCATGTCCATCACGCTCGAGAACGTCGTCTTCGACTGTACCGACGCCACCGCGCTCGCGACCTTCTGGGCCGCTGTGTTCTCGTCGACGGTCGATGACGGCGGCAACGAGTTCTTCTCGTCCGTCAACTCCTCCGGCGACGGCCCGGCGCTGTTCTTCATCCAGGTCCCCGAGCCGCGCACCGGCAAGAACCGCCTGCACGTCGACCTCGCCGCCGCCGACTGGTCCGCCGAGCTCGATCGCCTGATCGGCCTCGGCGCCAAGCGCCTCGACGAGCACGACGAGTACGGCACCCACTGGATCACTCTCGCCGACCCCGAAGGCAACGTCTTCGACCTGGCCGAGATCCGCTGAACGTCACTTGCGCGGGTGCGGTGGCGGGAGGAGTGTGGGCAGTGACCGGCGGCGCCGGCGGGGTGCTGCCCTGAGCGTAAGGGGGTGGATCGTGTACGCGCGCTCCACCACGATCATGGCCAGGCCGGAGTCGATCGACGCCGGCATCGCGCAGGTGCAGGACGAAGTGATGCCCATGCTGATGGAGCTGGACGGGTGTATCGGCCTGTCCATGCTGGCCGACCGGGAGTCCGGCCGCTGCATCGCCACGAGCGCCTGGCGGTCCGAGGAGGCGATGCGGGCCACCGACGAAGCACTCCGGGCGGTCCGGGAGCGGATCGCGGAGACCATGGGCGGCAGTCCGCAGGTAGAGGAGTGGGAGATCGCCGTACTGCATCGTGACCACCGTTCGGTCGCCGGTGCGTGCGTCCGGGCCACCTGGGTGAAGGTCGACCCCGCGAACCTGGAGCGGGCGATCGACGTCTACCGGCTCGCGTCCTTGCCGCGGCTCGAGGACCTGGCCGGCTTCTGCAGTGCCAGCCTGCTGGTCGACCGCACCTCCGGCCGGGCCGTCTCATCGGTGACCTACGACAGTCAGGAGGCGATGGACGCCAGCCGTGAAGCCGCCGCCTCGATGCGCTCCGCAACCACCAAGGACGCCGGCGCGGAAGTCCTCGACGTCTGCGAGTTCGAGCTTGCCATCGCCCACCTCCGGGTCCCCGAGCTCACCTGACGCACCGGCGTACCCGATCCAGCGCGGCCCGGACCCAACTCCGGGCCGCTGCTCAGTCCATCGTGTCTAGGTGGGCCTCCAAGGCGTCCAGACGGGTGCGCCACAGGTCGCGGTAGGGCTCGAGCCAGGCGTCGATCTCGGCGAGCGGGGCCGGGCGGAGGCGGTACCAGCGGCGTTGGGCGTCCCGGCGGACCTCGACCAGGCCGGCGTCGCGGAGCACCTTGAGGTGTTTCGACACCGCGGGCTGACTCAGCTGAAGCTCCTCGACCAGTTCGCCGACCGGCCGCTCACCGGCGCGCAGCAGATCCAGGATCTCCCGCCGTCGCCCCTCCGCCAGCACCTCGAACGCACTTTCCATATCAGGAATATACGCCGTCCACCGCTCAGAGAGCGCGGCCGAAGGTTGTGGTGAACGCGTCCCGGAAGAGGTCGGGGAGGCTGGTCCTGCCGTCTTCGGACGCCCAGCGGAGGAGGGCGATGTGGGCGATACCCAGGCACGCGCTGGCGGCGGCGCGGGCCCGGAACTCGAGGGCCGGGTCGGTGGAGTCGGCGCGAATCGCGTTGACGAGGGCTTCCTGGGTCGCGTACTGACTGTCGAGGTGCCGGGCGCGGAGAGCCGGGGTCTCGATCATCAACCGCAGTCGTGCCAGCAGGAACTCCTGGTCGTGGGCGGAGGCCAGGTCGATCGTGCGTAGCAGAGTCCGCCCGATCCGGTCGACCAGGGGCTCGCTCGCCGGGAGTTCGGTGATCGTGGCCGCGGCCAGCTGGTCGAGTTCGTCGTACAAGACGAGGTCTTCCTTGGTGGGGAAGTTCCGGTACACGGTCATCGCGGCGACGCCGGCCGCGGTCGCGACATCGTTCACCGTGGTCGCGTCGTACCCACGCTCGCTGAAGAGCCTGATGGCCTGCCGCTGGATCGTCTGCCGGGTCTCGGTCCGGCGGCGTGCTCTCAGGTTCACGGGGTAGATACTAACAACTCGATGTGGTAGATACTCACTTCATGAGAGTATCTAACATGAACGACAAAGTGGCCTTGGTGACGGGAGCCTCGCGCGGGATCGGGCGGGCGATCGCGGAGCGGCTGGCCGCGGACGGGGTCGAGGTGGCGGTGCATTACCACCGCGACAACGCCGGAGCTCAGGAGACACTCGAACGCATCGGTGGTCGTGGATTCCTGATCGGCGCCGAGCTCGGAGTTCCGGGTGACGTCGACGAGGTGCTCGGGCAGCTCTCGGAAGGTCTGTCCGGCCGGCCGCTCGACATCCTGGTCAACAACGCCGCTGCGGCTCCGATCGGTCCGATCGAAACCGACACCGTGGCGGCCTTCGACCACATGTTCGCGGTCAACGTGAGAGCGCCGTACTTCCTGATTCAGCGGTTGCTTCCGATCCTGCGCGACGGCGGCCGGATCATCTCGCTCTCGTCGGCCGCCACTCGGTTCGCGAACCCCACCCAGACCTCCTTCGCGATGACCAAGGCCGCGCTGGAGACGATGAACATGACGCTCGCCCAGGAGTTGGGCCTGCGGAACATCACCGTCAACGCGGTCTCCCCTGGAGCGACCCGGACGGAGGCGAACGGCGCGGTCTTCGAGACTCCGGGGCTGGTCGACTTCGTCACTCACCACACAGCGCTCGGCCGGCTCGGGCGGGGCGAGGATGTCGCCGACGTCGTCGCGTTCCTCGCCTCGGAGAGCGCGCGCTGGATCACCGGCCAGGTTGTGGACGCCTCCGGCGGGCTGTTCCTCGGACCCCGGATCGCTTGAGGACGTGGGGTTTTCCCCCGGTCGGTACGGTGGATGGCCCGATCCGAAGACGGTGGTTGGCCTCAGTGTGCGGGTGGTGTGCGCGGACCTACCGTCGTCGACATGTTCACGACGAATCAGGTGATGATGACCGCGCTGCAGGCGACGCAGGAGCCGACCGGGGGAGTGGCCGGTTGGGCCATCGACCTCATGGACCGGATGGGGGCGCCGGGGGCCGGACTCGCGGTCGCGCTGGAGAATCTGTTCCCGCCGCTGCCCAGTGAGGTGATCCTGCCGCTGGCCGGGTTCGCGGCCAGCCGTGGTGATCTCGGGCTGGTCAGCGCGATCGTCTTCACCACGCTCGGGTCGATCGTCGGCGCGCTCGCCTTGTACGGCGTGGGCGCGGGGCTGGGCCGGGATCGGACCAGGGCGATCGCCGGGAAGCTGCCGCTGGTGAAGGTGCGGGACGTCGACAAGGCCGAGGAGTGGTTCGACCGGCACGGGCCGAAGGCGGTGCTGATCGGGCGGCTGGTGCCGGTCGTGCGCAGCCTGATCTCGGTCCCGGCGGGAGTCGAACGGATGTCGGTGGCGCTGTTCCTGCCGCTGACAGCGGTCGGCAGCCTGGTCTGGAACTCGCTGCTGATCCTCGCCGGCTATCAACTCGGCGAGCGCTGGCATGTGGTCGAGTCCTCGGTGGGCGTCTTCCAGAAGGTCGTGATCGCTGGTGCGGTGGCGGCGGTGGTCTGGTTCGTGCTGGTGAAGATCCGGGCCCGGCGTTCGGATCCTGAGAAAGTCAAGTAGCACGCTCGACTTTGACTACGCTCGATCCATCACTGCCGAGCTCAGGAGTTGGGTCAGATGCCCTCAATCGCGTTCGAACCGCAGGTCGTCCCGGACCCGCCGGTGTGGCCGCAGTCTGTCGTCACCGTGGTCGGGAATCCGAAGCCGGCATCCCGGACGGCGGCCGCGGCGGCGTCCGTCGCGGAGTTGCTTGCCTCCGAGCTCGGTACGCCGTACCGGATGGACGAACTGGTCGACCTCGTGACGTTCGCGCCGGCGATCTTCCAGGGCGAGCGGGCCGCGGACGAGGAGCGGGCGACGCTGGAGAGTGCGATCGACCTGGTGTCGTCGGCATCGGTCATCGTGGTCGCGACGCCGGTGTACAAGGGCAGCTACACCGGATTGCTGAAGAGCTTCCTGGATGTCCTGCGGCCGCAGGCACTGGCGGGTGCGGTCGTGGTGCCGGTGACGGTCTCCGCGGCCGCTAGCCACAAGCTCCTCGCGGATCAGCATCTGCGTCCAGTTCTCGCCGAGCTCGGCGCGAGCGTCCCGGTCCCGGGCGTGATCCTGGAAGAACGGGATCTCGAGGATCTGCAGGTGGTCCTGTCCGGCTGGATCCGCGACAACGCCGGCATCGTCCAGGCCACCACGATCGCCCTGCAACCCGTCGCCGAGCCAACGCCCGCCCGCTAGGGCCGCGCCGAGCAGCGCTGGCGAGGTCATCGGGGTTGGTGGAGCGCTAATCCGATAGTGGAATGCCGCGCCGAGCGCGCACGGTGGCGCCAGAACCTCGAGCTGTCGAGCTGCCCTGGGCCGCGGTAATCGCTCGCGCGGAGAGTAGCTTCCGTGCCGGTGCCGGTGCCGGTGCCGGTCGTCCGTCGCCGTCGCCGTGCCGTGGCCGTTGCCGTCGGCCGTGCCGGCCGTGGCCGTGCCGCGGGGTGGCCGGGCCTTGCCGCGGCGTGGCCGTCGGCGTGCGGCCTGTCTCGGGTCACTTCGCGCGCCATTTGATGGGTTGACCCCTGAACCGGTGGGTTGCCCCCTCGGATTCTGAAGGGACAACCCACCACGTCGGGGGTCAGCCCATCAAATGATCTAGGCCGTCGTGCTCGGGATGGGGGCGCCGCGACTGGACTGGTGCCGGCGGCCGGCCCGCTGATCGAGGCGGCCGGCGTCCCGAATCGGTGGTCGACGCGTCCTGGATCGGATGGCCGGCGCGTCCCGCATCGGATGGTCGGCGCGTCCCGGATCGAGTGAATCGGGCCACAGCGGGGTCGACTTTGTGCACCAGATCCGTACGCCGAGATCGTCGCCGTACGGATCTCGTGCACAAAGTAGTGACCGATCGCGCCGATGGGTGGCGGGCCGGACGGCCGGATTTCTTGACCAAGGATCGCCGGCGGCCGCCATCCAACGGCCGGAACAGATAGCCACTATCCCGGCCCTCAGGTATTAGGGGGTGAACAACTTCCAGTGCCCCTCGGAGACGACCTCGACGGTGCCGTCGACCACCTTGATGGCGGTCTCATCGTCGATCGCGTACGTCGGCGCGGGAATCCGTGCCGCCCACCTCTCTGCGTTGGCCAAGGAAGCGTCGGGGTGGTCCGGGTGCTCCAGGTGCGGGATCACCGCGAAGTCAACGAGTCCCGCTCCCTGTCCCGTGACCAGGATTCTGTCGACGTCACCCTCGGGCGTGGCGAAGACGATGTCCTCCGACTTCAGCGGTCCATCGTTCCCGCGGGGCGGTTCGGTGTAGGTCTCGACGAAGGTGGCGGCAGTAGCGATGCTCCCGGCGCTCACCCCCACGTAGACCGCCTCGGAGCGCAGCGTCGGCAGGAGATCGGTCAAACCGGAGCGCCGCATCCAGTTGGCGAGAAACAGGGGGTCGCCGCCCCAGACCAGCAGCGCGTCGGCGTCGCGGACCGTTGGCACCCAAGCAGCCTCCTCGATGCTCGGCAGCACCGACAGCTCCAGGATCCCCAACGACTTCCAACCCAAGTCACACAACGGCGATGGAGCCTTGCCGCAGATCGCCCGCCACGCCATGTCGGGCCCGCCGGGGAAGGGATAGACGGCGGTGGGGATGACAGAGGGCGTTGGACTCGGCGATCGGTTTGCCCAGTAGGTCAACCAGCGCGTCGTGGATGCTCGCGTTCTGGATGCCAGCGGAAGTCAGAAGAAGCCTCATAGTGCCTTTCCTTGGTTGTCCGGCGAGTACGACGTCGCGAGCCGTTGTCAGCCGTCACACCGTACTCACAGTCTGTCGGTAGCGAGGGGGCGCGCCCTCGTGCGCGGCCGCCCGACTCTGCAACGAACAGCTCCGCCCCGATGTTGGTATGCCTCGGCGGAGTCGGCTTGCTAGCGGTCCTCGGCGAAGACGGTCTTGGCGATCTGGATGGCGGACATGGCTTTGGGCCAGCCGGCGTAGAACGCGAGGTGGATGATGACCTCTTTGAGTTCGGTTTCGCTGAGGCCGTTTTGTCGGGCGAGGCGTAGGTGGTTGGGCAGCTGCTCGAAGCTGCTGGAGGTGAGCAGGCTGGCCACGGTGATGAGGCTGCGGTCACGCGCGGGGAGCTCGGGGCGCTTCCAGACGTCGCCGAACAGGACGTCGTCGGTGAGTTCGACGAGTTTGGGGGCGAAGTCGCCGATGGCTCGCTGGGCCGGGGTGGGTTCGGGCACGAGGTGGATCCTCCGGTCAGGCGTCGAAGTCGGTGCTGCGGCTGAGGGCCTCCCAAGCGTCGGCCTCGGTGCGGAGGGCATCGAGGGCGGCGCGGAAGCCGTCGGAGGTGTCGTTGCCGAGCAGCAGCATGTACGGCGGGGAGTCGGACTCGACGGCCTGGATCAGGGCGGTGGCGGCCTTGGCCGGGTCGCCGGGCTGCTTGCCGTGGACGGTGTCATGTTCCTTGCGGCGTTTACCTGCGGTGTCGGCGTAGTCGGCGATCGGCGTCGCGGACTGGGTCAGTGACCGGCCGGCGAAGTCGGTGCGGAAGCCGCCTGGCTCGACGACCATCGCGGTGATGCCGAGCGGCGCGACCTCTTTGCGCAGCGACAAGGTGAGCGCCTCGATCGCGGCTTTGACGGCCGCGTAGTACCCGGAGCCCTCGGGGCAGATCCGTGCACCGATCGAGGACAGGTTCACGATCGTGCCGGTACGACGGGCGCGCATACCGGGCAGGACGGCCTTGATGGTGCGGACGGTGCCGAAGACGTGCGTGTCGAAGAGTTGGCGGACGGCGTCGTCCTCGCCTTCTTCGACGGCGGCGCGGTACCCGTAGCCGGCGTTGTTGATGAGTACGTCGACGGCGCCGAAGCGGTCCTCGGCGGCACCGACAGCTGCGGTGACTTGGGTGTCGTCGGTGACGTCGAGCGTGAGCGCGAGAGCGGTGTCGGGGTACTTGTCGGCAAGGTCCTGCACCTTCGCGACGTCACGGGCGGTGACGACGACGTTGTGCCCGCGGGCGAGGACGGCCTCGGCGAAGGCGCGGCCGAGGCCGGTGGAGCAGCCGGTGATGAGCCAGGTGGTCATGTGGTTCCTTTCTGATCGCGTTCGGACGTTGTCATCGCGCGTCGCTGTGGGGCATGGGACGTCAGTCGATCCTGCGGCTGCCGAGGGCGCTGACCATGGCGGGGTCGCGGTGGTCGAAGAACAGGCTTTCGCCGGTGTCGAGGGTGGCGATCTGCTTGAGCTGGTCGTCGGTGAGGGTGAAGTCGAAGATGTCGAGGTTCTGGGCCATTCGGTCCGGGCGGACAGACTTGGGGATGACGACGACGTCGCGCTGGACAAGCCAGCGGAGCACGACCTGGGCGACCGACTTGCCGTGCGCCTCGGCGATCGCGGTGAGGACGGGGTCGGTGAACAGGTTGTTGCGGCCTTCGGCGAACGGGCCCCAGGACTCGAGCTGTACGCCGCGCTCGCGCGTCAGGTGCTGGTCGGCGACGCGCTGGTGGAAGGCGTGGGTCTCGATCTGGTTGACCGCCGGGATGATTTCGTTGTGCTCGATGAGGTCGACGAGCCGGTCGGGGTGGAAGTTGGAGACACCGATCGCCCGGGTGCGGCCTTCGGCGTACAGCCGCTGCATGGCTCGCCATTCGCTGTAGTAGTCGCCGAGCGGCTGGTGGATCAGGTACAGATCGAGGTGATCGAGACCGAGGCGCTGGAGCGAGGCATCGAAGGCGCGCACGGTGTCCTCCTCGACGCTGCCGGTCGGCGCGTGCTGGATCCACAGCTTCGTCGTGACGAACAGGTCGTCACGGGCGATACCGCTGGCCGCGATCGCGGCGCCGACGGCTTCCTCATTACCGTACGACGCGGCGGTGTCGAGATGGCGGTAACCCGCCTCAAGCGCGGCCTCGACCGCCGTCTGAGTCTGGTCCTCGGGGATCTGGAAGACCCCGAACCCGAGGATGGGCATGGTGATGCCGTTGTTCAAGGTGACGGTCTGATCCATGTTGCCCAGCCAACACCTGTCTGCGTCACAGGTGGGAGTCCCCGGTGTAACAGGTACCAGCAGACCCTCCCGGTACGAACGCTCGCGCCCGTACGGTGGAAATCGTGAGCACCAAGGACGACGTACGGGAGTTCCTCACCAGCCGGCGCGCGAAAGTGACCCCGGAACAGGCCGGGCTGCCCACCTTCGGCGACAAGCGCCGCGTCGCCGGGCTACGCCGCGAGGAAGTCGCCCTGCTCGCAGGCGTCAGCGCCGACTACTACACCCGCCTCGAACGCGGCAACCTCGCCGGCGTCTCCGAACAGGTCCTCGAAGCGCTCGCCCGGGCATTACAACTCGACGACGCGGAGCGAGCCCACCTGTTCGACCTCGCCCGGGCATCGGTCGGCCCGGTCCGCGGCTCACGCCGTACCGCTGTATCCAAGGTGCGCCCCGGTGTACTGCGGATCCTCGAGTCGCTCACCACGCCGGCGTACGTGCGCAACGCCCGAACTGACATTCTCGCCGCCAACGACCTCGCCTTTGCGTTGTACGAAGGCATCCTCGACCGCGACCGGCTACCACTGAATGTCGCCAGGTTCCTGTTCCTTGATCACCGGGCGCCTGAGTTCTTCATCGACTGGGAGAATGTCGCCGACGACTCGGTCGCCGCTCTGCGCGCCGAGGCAGGCCGCAATCCACACGACAAGTCGCTCACCGACCTTGTCGGCGAACTGGCGACCAGAAGCGACGAGTTCCGGACCCGGTGGGCACGCCACAACGTCAAATACCACCGCACCTCCACCAAACGCCTCCACAACTCCCTCGCCGGAGATCTCGAACTCACCGGCGAAGCCATGGAACTGGCCGGCGACGGGCTGGTGATCATCACCTACACCGCCGAACCCGACAGCGCGGCCAGCGAAGCACTGCAGTTCCTGTCCAGCTGGGCCACCACCCAGCACACCATTGCTCCGGTCCGAGACGAAGGCGGCGCCTGAGCCGCGCGTGACGTCGTTGTTGCTGGTAGTTGTTCGACCAGCGCTGGCGGCTGAGCGTCCAGCAACCGATCTGGGGCCTCTCAGATGTGGCGTCAGGCTCTTGCCTAGGGCAACAGCTGGCAGCTGATCTGCTTGGGCCGGTCGGGTTGGAGCCGGCCATGGGTCGAGGAACAGCTGCCAGGGCCTCACGGCATGCATTCTTGGCGGTGCACGGTTCGAGTTGAAGCGGGACGGATTCCTCCTCGTCCTCGGCAGGGCGAGGAGGCTGAAGTCAGTCCGCGTGGGTTGGTTGGGTGGGGGAGTGGCGGAGGGTTGTGGTGGCGGGTAGGAGGGTTGAGCCGAAGGTGAGGACGGCCGCGGCTCCAACGATCACCAGGTAGATCCACAGCGGGCCGGTGGGCATGGCGCTGGTGGAGACCTTCGCCGAGAACGGGATCAGGCAGGCCAGAGCTACCAGGGTGCCGAGGGTGATGCCGGCCAGGGTGACCAACGTGCTTTCCGTCCACAGCATCCGGAGGACCTGCATACGGGTCGAGCCGGTCAGGCGCTGGAGGGCGAACTCGCGGCGACGTCGCAGTGTCGACGAGACCAGCGTGTTGACGACCGAGACCGCGGTGTAGGCGATCAGCATGCCGACGAGCATGTAGTTGACCCACGCCTGTGTCTGCAGGTCTTCCGCGTTGGCGGCGACCAGGGTGTCACGGTCGGCGACCTGTACGCCGGGATGCGTGGCGGCCAGCTTGGCAAGGGCCGGTTGTACGTCGGCTCCGGGCGTGGTGCGGACCAGGAGCTGCTTGGTGAGTCCGTCCGTGGTGTGAGCGACGACCAGCGAAGCAGGCAGGATGATGCTCTCGTAGCCACGTTCGGCGGCGAAGGTCGCGACCACCCGCAGCGTCACCGAGGTGCCGTCGCCCAGCGTCATGGTGATGTTCGAGCCGACACCGCGGTCGATCTTTCCGGCCACGTACTCCGGCAAGGCCACGGTCGATCCGGTCAGACCGGTGAGTGATCCACTCGTCAACCGGACCGGCGCCGTACCGTCGGCGCCTTGGGCGTCCACGCCGATCAGGGGCGCGCCGTCCTCGTCGAAGGGAGCGTTGCGCGGCTCGTCGATGATTCCCGTACTGCGGACGAACGCGGAGGCACTCGCCACACCCGGCACCGCCCGGACCTGGTCCACAACCGTGGAGGACAGGCCCGCATCGGAGACCAGTACGGCGTCGGCCCGCAGATCCCGCGTGAACGCCGCGGAGGAGGCGTGGACCTGGGTCGTCTGCATGTAGAGGTTGGCGGTCGAGATGCCGACGGCAAGCATCACCGGCATCACCGCGGCCGACATCGCCACCGAGCGAGCGGTGACGTTGACGGATCGCGAGTCGGCCGTTGACCCGGGTCAGTGCCTGCACCGGCCAGCGCCACACCGCGAGGACGAGCTTGGTCCAGAACGGTCCGAGCAGAGCGACACCGATGGCCCAGCAGAGGATCGACGGACCAGCGGTCGCGCCGGCGAGCGGACCGGTCATCACGGTCGCTGTGACGATCAGCAGCGCGAGGCCGCCACCGAGGAACGCAGGCCGAAGATCAGACGCACCCAGCTGAACCACTTCCGCTGCAGTGACGGCCTCCATCAGCGCCTCGACCGGCCGGATCTTGGCCGACTTGCGGGCCGCGATCAATGCCGCACCGATGGCCGCGAGTACGGCGGCACCCGCACCGGCCGCGAACGGGATCAGGCCCTGCGAGAACTCGACGACCGGCGACGCGACACCGTGCGACCCGAGTTGGTCGAACAGGAAGCGGCCGAGAAAGATCCCCGGGATCGCACCCAGCGCGACCGCGGGCAGGCGACACGAGCAGCGCTTCGCCGAGGATCATCCGTCGTACCTGGCCGGGCGTCGTACCGATACCGCGGAGCAGGGCGAACTCGCGCTCGCGGTGCTGGGCGGACAAGGCCAGCGTGGACGCGACCACGAACATCATCGTCATCATCGCGATCCCGCCGAACGAGCCGGCGATCGAGATCAGCGCGGTCCGGTGCGACTCGGCGTCCGGGTGCTCGGCCAGGCCGCGGTCGATCCCGGCGCGGACGGTGAGCTTGTCGTCGAGCGCCTTGATGCTGGTCCTGCACGGCCGTCGACGATCGGTGCCGGGGGCAACCAGTACGCCGACGTCGGCGAACTGCGTCGGGCTGCCGGCGAGGCGCGCCGCTTCCCGGCCGGAGAAGAAGGTGTGACCGGCCGGGCCGGTGGCCGATCCGCTGACGGTGAAGGTCGTCGGTTCGCCCGTCGATCAGGAACGTGACCCGGCTGCCGACCTCGGCGCCGTGCCGCACGACGACCTGGCCGAGACCGCCTCGCCGGAGCGTGGCCGTACCGGATCAGCTTGTACGGCGCCAGTACGGCAGACGACCAGTTGTGGCCTTCAGCAACCGTCGGCCCGCTGGCAGCCGACGGAGGCCGGGAAGGTGAGGTCGCCGATCACGTCCGAAACGCCTTCCACAGAACGGATCTTGGCGACCAGCTCAGCCGGTACGCCGACGCGTTCGGGGAGCGGGGTCGCGTCCTCGGCGCCTGGGCGAAGGTGCGACTTGCTTGCCGGTGACAACGAGTGGAGCGGCGGCGAGGCGCTGGGGGTCGACGTTGGAGCGGATACCCGGTCTCCATCAGACCGCCGCAGGCCATCACGATCGCCGGTGCCGAAGACGACCGCGACGAACGTGGCGATGAAGCCGCCCTTGCGGAAGCGCAGGGTGCGGACTGCCAGGCGCATCATCGGGCCACCGCCCGCAGGGCTCGCTGCGAACGCGCGCCGAGGTGGGTCATCCGGTCGGCGACCTGTTCGGCGGTCGGGGCGGTGCAGGCTGCCGGCCAGAACGCCGTCGGCGAGGAAGACGACCTGGTCGGCGTACGACGCGGCGACCGGGTCGTGGGTGACCATCACGACGGTCTGACCCTGGGTGCGGACCGGCTCGCGGAGCAACTCGAGGACGTCGGCGGCGGTCTGGGTGTCGAGGGCGCCGGTCGGCTCGTCGGCGAAGATCACCGCGGGCCGGGCGACCAGGGCGCGGGCGATCGCGACGCGCTGCTGCTGACCACCGGACAGTTCGCCGGGGCGGTTCTTGCGCTTGTCGCTGAGCCCGACGCGGTCCAGGACCTCGCGGACCGCGGCGCGGTTCGGCGCGGCGGCCGTCGAGCTCCTGCGGCAGGGTGACGTTCTGCCAGACCGTCAGCGCGGGCAGCAGGTTGAAGGACTGGAAGACGAAGCCGATCCGCTCGCGGCGGAGCTCGGTGAGCCTGCGCTCGCTCAGGCCCGGCCAGCGGCTGGTCGTCGATCGAAGACCGCTGCCCGAGGTGGGCCGGTCGAGGCCGGCGGCGCAGTGCAGGAACGTGCTCTTGCCGGAGCCGGACGGACCCATCACCGCGGTGAAGGTGCCGCGGGCGAAGCTGATGCTGATGCCGTCGAGCGCGGTGACGGCGTTGGTGCCACGGCCGTAGACCCGTCGTACGTCGTTCAGGACGACCGAGTACTCGGTCCCGTCGACTGCTTCCTGCGACCGTCGCGTCTTCTTCATGCGCACGACGCTACGGAGCGCGGGCCTGGTCACCCATGGTGCTGGACCACCGTACGGGGTGGGTAAAACCCCACCTACGCGCGGAGCAACGCGCGCAACCCGGCCGAGTAGGTGGCGGGGGTGACGTCGCCGATGAGCAGGCGCTGGAGGACGAAGCCGGGCATCATGCCGAACAGGACCTGGGCGATGTACCGGGGATCGGTGTCCGGGTCGACGGTGCCGTCGGCCTGCGCGCGGCGGGCCACCGCCTCGAAGTTGTCCCGGAGCTGGTTGTACTTGCCGGCCGCGGTCGCCATGATCGCCGGGTTGCGCAGCGCCTCGGCCCAGGCCTGCATCGCGATCCGGGTCACGTCGCCACCGGGCCGCTCCGACGACCTCGACGACGTGGTTGAGCGCGGCCTCCAGGGCCATCAGCGGAGTCAGCGGCTCCTCGGTGGCGAGCATGCTTCTCGAACAGCTCGTCGACCGCGCTGAGCGCGTCGTCGGCGATGGCCGCGACGATCTCCTCCTTGCTCTTGAAGTAGCCGTAGACCGCGCCCGCGGACAGGCCGGACTCACGGATCACGTCGGCCATCGTCGTCTTGTGGAAGCCCTGCTCGATCACGCAGCGGCGGGCCGCGTCGACGATCTGCTACGGCGGGCCAGACGGTGTTCCTCGGTGACCTTCGGCATATCGCGGAACATAAAACGAATGTCCGTTCTTGACAAGTCGCCACTCGATGTTCCAGGCTCGAATCAATAAAGAACGGTCATTCGGTTTTCATAAGGAGTCTCCCTCATGTCCGCTGACGGTGCCCGCGCCGACAGCGCCGCCGCCCGCCGCTGGTCGCCGTCATCACGCTGCTGACCGCGCTACTCACCGTGCTGCTGATCGCCTTCGCCTGGCCGTCCGCGCGCTCCGAACCGCGCGACGTGCCGCTCGCCGTGGCCGGCTCCGAGCCGGCCGTCGACCAGGTCAGCGGCCGGCCTCGACCAGGCGATGCCCGGTGGCTTCGAGATCACCGCCGTACCGGATCGGGCCGCCGCGGTTCAGGTCGATCGAGGACCGGGACGTGTACGGCGCGATCGTGCTCGACCCCGCGCAGCCCGAGGTACTGACCGCGTCGGCCGGTGGGTCCGGCCGTCGCGCAGATCCTGACGCAGCTGTCGACCCGGCTCGTCTCCGCAGACGCCCGCGCCAAGGTCACCGACGTCGTACCGCTGCCCGCGGACGATCCGCGTGGTGCCGGTCTGGCCGCTGGTGCGCTTCCGCTCGTGCTCGGCGGAATCATCGCCGCCGGCGCTGCTGACTCAACTGGTCGAAGTCCGGCTCGAAGCGGATGGTCGGTGCGGTCGCGTTCGCGATCACCGGTGGGCTCGCGCTGGCCGCCGTACTGCAGTACTGGCTCGGTTCGTTCGAGGGCAGCTACTTGGCCAACGCGGGCGTGATCGCGATGTCGATCGCGGCGATCAGCCTGACGCTGCTCGGTCTGGAGTGGTTGCTCGGTACGGCGGGCCTCGCGCTCGGGTGGCGCGGTGATGATGCTGCTGGGCAACCCGCTGTCCGGGCTGACGAGTGCGCCCGAGATGCTGCCGAGCGGCTGGGGTGCGCTCGGGCAGCTTGCTGCCTCCGGGAGCAGCCGGTACGGCGCTGCGTTCGGTGAGCTTCTTCGACGGCGCGGGAGCCGGCCGGCCGCTTCGTCGTACTGAGCTGCTGGCTCTGGTCCCGGACTCGCGCTCTGCGCCCTCGGAGCGATGAGAGCCGCAGCGCGCGTCGTACATGCCTCGTCACGAGGCGACACCCGTTACCGTCTGAACGTCATGACAACGCGGTGACCGGATCGTTACGTGCCGGTCACCGCGTCGAGCGCGTGCCTGCGGGGACAACGTTGTCTGTCAAGCATTGACTTCGGCGGCCCGGCCTCCTACGGTCGCCGGAAAGCCCGCTGGGTTTGGGCTGTGGTACCGGGATGACAACGATTGCCCGAAGGTGGACGTGATGGTGACTAGGAAACGTTTCAAGGTAGCGGCGCCGCCGTGAGCGCGCTGCTGCTGGCGGTCTCGGCCTGCAGCCAGGGATCGACGACCAAGCAACCGGAGGCCGGCGGCTCGCAGAGCGCCGGCCCGGCGAACATCAAGATCGCCTACCAGCAGTGGGGCCCGGGCACGGTGATGAAGAACTTCCTCACCGGCGTCAAGACCGAGTACGAGGCGGCCAACCCGGGGTCGAAGGTCGAGATCGTGCCGATCGTGGCGAGCGAGAACGACTACTACACCAAGCTGCAGCTGATGATGCGGTCGCCGAACACGGCGCCGGACATCGTCTACGAGGACACCTTCCTGATCAACTCCGACATCACGGCGGGGTACCTGAAGCCGCTGGACGACTACATCAAGGGCTGGTCGGACTGGAGCCAGTTCGAGGAGACCGCCAAGGGCGCCGCGAAGGGCCAGGACGGCAAGACGTACGGCATTCCGGACGGCACGGACACTCGCGCCCTCTGGTACAACAAGCAGACTCTTCGCCAAGGCCGGCCTGCCCGCCGACTGGCAGCCGAAGACCTGGGACGACGTGCTGAACACCGCCCGCACGATCAAGTCAGAAGGTGCCCGGTGTCATCCCGCTGAACGTCTACTCCGGCAAGCCGATGGGTGAGGCCTCGGCCATGCAGGGCTTCGAGATGCTGCTCTACGGCACCAAGGACACCCTCTACAACTACGACCAGCAGAAGTGGGTCGTCGGCAGCCAGGGCTTCAAGGACTCGCTGAACTTCATCAAGACCGTCTACACCGAGGGCATCGCGCCCGCGCCGAAGCAGGCGCTCGACCCGAACATGGGCAACAAGGTCGGCAGCGAACTGCTGCCGGGCGGCAAGCTGGCGATCGCGCTGGACGGCTCCTGGCTCTACAACAACTGGCAGAAGACCGGCGCGAAGCCGTGGCCGCAGTGGACCGAGGTGCTCGGCCAGACCGCGATGCCGACCCAGGACGGCGGCGGCAAGGGCAAGGTCAGCCTCTCCGGTGGCTGGACCTGGGCGATCCCGGCCAAGTCGAAGTCCCCGGACGCGGCCTGGAACTTCATCAAGACCCTGCAGACGCAGAAGAACGCGACCAAGTACGCCACCAACGGCGCGCAGATCGCGGTCCGCAAGGACGTCGCCTCCGACGCCGGCTACAAGAAGTCCGCGAAGAGCACGCAGTTCTTCACCGACCTGGTCTCGGTCACCGTGTACCGGCCCGGCGCTGCCGGAGTACCCGAAGGTCTCGAACGAGATCATCACCGCGATGGAGGCGGTGATGACCGGTCAGTCGTCGCCGGACGAGGCCGCGAAGAACTACGACGAAGCCGTCGAAGGCATCGTCGGCAAGGACAAGACGACCACAAGTCAGTAAGCCCTGCGTCAGCCTACGAAGGAACTCTCCCCTGTGACGACGACAGTCGCTCCCGCCGCGGCCGTCCCGCTCCGTCCGGTAAGACCGCCGGACGGAGCGGGCAGCCGCGAGGCCGCCAAGCTGGTCCAGATGTTGCCGCTGGCACCGGCCATCGGGCTGATGCTGGTCTTCCTGGCCGGCCCGATCCTCTACTGCCTGTACGCCGCGTTCACCAACATGGCGCTCACCGGCACCGGTGCGGCGAACGTGAAGTTCGTCGGGCTGGACAACTTCCGCAAGGCGTTCGGCAGCGGCGCGTTCACCAACTCGATCTGGCTGACCCTGGTCTTCACGCTGATCTCCGCGATCATCGGCCAGAACACCCTCGGGCTCGGCCTGGCGTTGCTGATGCGCCGGTCCACCAAGGTGGTTCGCAACTTCGTCGGTACGGCGGTCATCGGTGCGTGGGTGCTGCCGGAGGTGGTGGCGGCGTACCTGCTGAGCGCGTTCTTCAACGACGACGGCACGCTGAACGTGATGCTGCACGCGGTCGGCCTGCCCGGCCAGGACTGGTTGTACGCGGCACCGATCATCGCGGTCTCGCTGGCCAACATCTGGCGCGGTACGGCGTTCTCGATGCTGGTGTACTCCGCCGCGTTGAGCGAAGTACCGAAGGAGATCGAGGAGTCGGCCGAGATGGACGGCGCCACCGGGCTGCGGCGGCTGCTCTTCGTCACGCTGCCGATGATCAGCCGGGCGGTCATGACCAACCTGATGCTGATCACGCTGCAGACGCTGAGCGTGTTCGGCCTGATCTACGCGATGACCCGCGGCGGCCCGGGGACCAAGAGCCAGACGTTGCCGCTGTACATGTACGAGCAGGCGTTCAGCTTCTCCCAGATCGGCTACGGCACGGCGATCGCCCTGGTGATGCTGGCGATCGGCGCGGTGTTCTCGCTGATCTACCTGCGTGGACTGAACTCGGAGGCCGCATGATCGCCCGCGACCGGATCAGCAAGCTGACCGCCAACCTTGTTCTGCTGGCGATCGGGGTGCTGTTCGTGCTGCCGCTGCTCTGGGTGCTGTTCGCATCGATCAACCGGACCGCCGGTCTGCGGGTCGAGTTCCCGACGCACCCGACGCTCGGGAACTTCAAGGCCGTGCTCAACACCGACACGACGTACCGGCCGGTGTTCAACGGCATCGTGCTGTGTGGCGGGGCTGCGCTGCTGACGATGGTCTGTGCGGTGCTGGCGGCGTACCCGCTGTCGCGCTTCAGGTCGAAGTTCAACCGGCCGTTCCTGCTGACGGTGCTGTTCTGCACCGGGCTGCCGATCACCGCGGTGATGGTGCCGGTCTACGGCCTGTTCGTGCAGCTGAACCTGATCGACACCCTCGGCGGCACGATCATGTTCATGGCGACAGCCTCGCTGCCGTTCGCGATCTGGCTGACCAAGACGTTCATGGACGGCGTACCGATCTCGCTCGAGGAAGCCGCCTGGGTGGACGGTGCCGGCAACATGCAGGCGCTGCGCCGGATCGTCCTGCCGCTGATGTGGCCGGGGATCGCGGTGGTGCTGATCTTCACCTTCATCGGCATGTGGGGGAACTTCTTCGTCCCGTTCATGCTGCTGCTGTCGCCCGAGCGGCTGCCGGCCTCGGTCAGCATCTTCACCTTCTTCAGCCAGTACGGCGAACCCAACTACGGCCAACTCGCGGCGTACTCCCTGATCTACACGATGCCCGTCCTGCTCCTCTACCTGCTGCTGAGCAAGAAGCTGGGTGGCGCCTTCGCCCTGGGCGGCGCGATCAAGGGCTAGTCAATCGGGTGGTTCGCCCCTCGCGTCGGCCACGGCGTGCAGATCGACAGGAGGTCCCCGGCCCGCTGGCTCCCCGCCACGCTCAGGCCCTCCCTCGGCAGCCGCTTTCCGAGGGATACCTCCTGTCGACCTGCACACATCGCACAGAAAACAGCCCGCCACCTCGGGTCGAGGCGACGGGCCCGGAAAGACTAGTGCCTCGTCAACCACTGTTCGGAGGTAGTCGGGCAGCCGATGGTGGCCTCGGCCCGAGGACGACCTCACTCGGCTGACAAAGTTCTCAGGATGCGGCTTGGGGAGGATTTCCTGCCCGAAGCGGGCAGAGATCCGCCCCAAGCTCGCCGCACGGGTCGGCCCCAACCGGCGCGGAAGATCGGTCAGATCGAGCCGGCCGACACTCAGAGCGCTGCAACCCCGCAACAACGAGCCACCCGCGGGACGGTCCGTGCCGTCGGGCCGGACCGCCAGGCCATCACAACGAGGCGAGCGCGACGGCCTCCCGCGGACGATAACGGCGTCTGGGTGATTGTGATGGCCTGGAAGTCCGCCATACCCGGCGCGGCGAGTGTGGCGGGTTTGGCGATGCCGCGCCTGACCGGACTTGCACCACTCACCAAGCAACGCGACGCCAGACAGGCCCCGCTCGGGCCCGAGCACTCGGCGGCTGACGGACCGGGTTAGTGAGTGCGCCACGTCCGCCCAGGCCGAGACCCGCGGGCCGGCCGGGCCAGGCTGGGGAGAATCTGCCCACCCGATCCGGGAGAGATCCTCCCCACCCCCGGCGACAACCGACGCAACACGGCCGACTGCCGGGACGCGAAGGAGACGAGCCAACCACCCACGGACACGTCAGAACAGCCGGAAATTCCGTGTCCCCAGGCCCCAGTTCCCGTCCCCCGCCCCGGTTCATGTCTCTTACCCAGGCATCCGTGACAACCCGAACGTTTCTGGACGCGGCACTAGATTCAGCGTGGTGGGGCCGAGGCCTCCAGGCGGTCGCGGAGGGCTTGGAGAGAATCGTCTCGGATGGCGTCGGAGAGTTCGTCCAGGGCTTGCCAGTACTGGAGTTTGTTGGTCGCCGGCCAGTCGAGTTGGAAGCAGGCGACCCAGGCGCGGGCCGAGCGGACGAGGAGGCGGAAGGTGGCGGCCGCGTCGTTGGCCGGCTCGGCTTCGGACAGGGACTCGAGGAGGTCCTTGTGGGTTTGGGCTGCGAGGGTGGCCGGCTCGTGTTCGCGCCAGGCGTCCGGGAGCGCCGCTGTCTTGCGTTCGAGAGCGAATGCGGCGAGTGCGCCAACCGCCGGCAGGATCAGGGTGTCCAGATGCTCGTCGCCCGCGGCCGGTTCGGACGCGGACTGTGAGTCGGCGGTGGTGCCGAGGGCGAGTACGAGCCTCACGATGAAGCCGGTCAGTGGGGTCAGGCGGGTGTGATCCATCGTGACTTCGATCTGTTGCAGCTGAACGCGCAGCTGCTTGATGGCTCGCTGCGCCGTACGACGGTCAGCGCGGGACCGGCGGACCGGCCGGCCGGTTCCGTCGATCGCCCCGTTGAGTTCGTCGGCCGGGATGCCGAGCAGCTCGGCCACCTCGTCGAACGAGACATCGGCCGTCGGTGGAGAGGCCTTCCGGGACCGCTGTGGCTCGGTGTTCTCGATGCGGTCGGCAGCCACGTCGAGGAGGTCGTCCAGCCCGCGGACGACGTCGACCAGGGCCGAGTCGGCCATCTTCCAGCGGTAGCCGGTGAGAGCGCTCGTACGCTGGAATTCGCTCTCCACCACCTCCTGCAACTCCGCCGGCCAGCCGGCGATGTCCACGACCGGCGGCTCTTCAACCGGTTCTGGAGCGCTGGGTCCGGAATCATGCGGCTTGGCGCCCGCACGCGTACCGACGGCCTCGTCCTTCTTCTGCCCCTGCCCTGGCACGATAAAGCTCACACCACAACCTTACGGCCCTAGTCGGTTCGCTGAAGTTGCCAGACTGAGGGGACGACCAGGGTTGCCACGGTGATCGCGACGTACAGGGCAGCGCCGTACAGCTCGACCGCGGTGACGCCCGCGGCTGCCGCAACGTAGCCGACGGTCAGCTGGCCGATGGGGACGGCGATGATCGAGCCGAGCATGTCGTACGACGAGACCCGGGAGAGCTTGTCGATCGGGATGTGCTGACCGAGCGCGGTCTCCCAGCCGATGCCGAAGATCTCGTAGCTGATGCCGACCAGGAACGACATCGCCGCGACCATGATCGTGTTCGGCGCGAGCGCCAGGACGATCATGATCGGTGCGCCGAGCAGGATGCCGAACATGCCGATCCGCAGCGGATAGCGGGGCTTGACCCGGATCATCAGGACGCCACCCACGATGAGTCCGACGCCGAAGCAGGCGCTGGCGATACCCCAGCCGGTCCGGCCGAAGGTGTCGTCGGCGATCACCGGGCCGAGCGTGCGGTAGCAGGCCACGAAGATCACGTTCAGTACGCAGAATCCGAGCACGACCACCCAGACCCACTGGCGGGCGACGAACTCGTCCCAGCCGACGCGCAGATCGGTCAGCACCGAGCTGGCCGCGCGTTGGATCCGCGGTATGGACAGCCGGGCGAGCAGGTAGGCGCCGATCAGGAAGGTGACCGCGTCGACCGCCAGCCCGATACCCGGACTGGTGAAGCCGACGACCACGCCGGCCACCGCGCCGCCACCGATCAACGCGACCGAGCGCGCGAATCCGGAGACGGCGTTCGCCTGGGGGAGTTCGCTGCGGTCGACGATCGACGGCAGGATGCCGGTCAGCGCGGGCAGCACGAACGCGGCGGCAGTGCCGTTCACCGCCTCGATCACGACCAGCTGCCAGATCGTCGCGTGACCGGACAACACCAGCACGGCGGCCAGGGCCTGGGTGAGTCCGCTGACCGTGTTGGCGACAACCAGCACCAGGTTGCGGGGGAGCCGGTCCGAGATCACGCCACCGATCAGCAGGAAGACGATGTTCGGGATGCTGCGGGCGGCGAGGACCGTACCGACGGCGCTGGTTCGGTCGGAGACGTCGAGGACGGCGAACACCAAGGCGATCGGCGCGATCGCCGAGCCGAGGATCGAGACGAACCGGGCCGAGATGAAGATCCGCACGTCCCGATGCCGCAGTACGGCCAGATCCTGCCGCCAGCTCACCCGCAACCCCCTCTCCCGAACCGCCCACCCTACGGGCCTACCGGTCCGCTGCCCGCCCGGTTCGGCGTCGCTGGACCTACGAAGGCTCGGCGATGCGGAAGTTGAGTTCGACCTCCCACTTCGTCTTCCGGGGTTCGGTGCGCGGATCGGTGCGGAACCCCTCGTACCTGCAGGCGAAAAGGTCGCCCTCGGCAACATCGCGCCGGTCGAAGGCGATGCCCTCGGCGGCGGCCCATTCGATCAGGGCACGATTCGCGCGGAGGGAGTGATTGCGGTAGGTCAGCGTCGCGTAGCCGCCGGCCGGGAGTACGGCGGGCCGCACGCGATCGTCACCGGCCAGCGGGCCAGGGGTGACGACGCCGACCTCCACGTCCATCGGGCCGCTCATGTCGATCACATGCAGCCGAAGGAAGAACATGCCGACGTCGTCGATGCCCTCGCGAACGAGCCAGGCGCTGAGCTCGTCGATCAGTTGGTTGCGGATGCTCAACATGCCGCGGAAGGGTGTGACCACGCGGATGCCGAGGTAGTCCTGCTCCGGCCGCTCGACGATCCGGGGCGGTTCGAGTAAGTCCATCAGTGCCTCTTCCCGGCCAGAGTCATTGTTGACCGATGTCCATCGTCACCCCTGACCGGCTCACGGCTTGTCTGCCGTCTCGGCTGAGATCGTCCGGCGACGGAGTCGGGGCGTGCGGTCGGTACGGGAAGAACCTTCATTTTCTGCTCTTCTGTGGTCGATTGATGCCGTGGGCAACCAGTCGGGATTGTCTTTCGTTGTCACGGCTGGAGACAGGCCAGGGCTGCCGGTTTGGGGTGGATTTCGCTACCTTGGGGTATTGGTCCTCGAACTGCAGGAGGCTCCGTGAAGATCAACGACGTACTGCGCGGCAAGGGCAACCAGGTCGTCACCATCTCCCCAGAGGCCACTGTCACCGAACTGCTCGCGCTGCTGGCCGAACACAACATCGGAGCCGTGGTGGTCAGCGCGGACGGGTCGACGGTGGACGGCATCGTGTCCGAGCGCGACATCGTCCGGCTGTGGAACGGCACCCCCGACGCGGGCGACGTCCGTGTGAGCGCGATCATGACCGCCCAGGTGCAGACTGCCACACCGGACGACCTGATCGACAACCTGATGCGGCTGATGACCGAGCACCGGATCCGGCACGTACCGGTCGTGGTCGATGGCAACCTGGCCGGCCTGGTCAGCATCGGCGACGTGGTCAAGTCCCGGATCGGCGAGCTCGAGTTCGAACGCGAACAGCTCTCCAACTACATCAGCCGCTGATCCAGCTCAGGCGGCGGCGAAGAGCACCACGATCGCCAGCAGGAACAGCAGACCGGCGCCGAGCAGAGCTGTGCCGATGACGCCACAGATCTGCCCGGCCTGCGCCATGCCCCGGTTGTTGTAGACGCCGGGACTGGCGTCGATCTCGGTCAGCGACTGGCTACCGAGCCACCAGGCGACCGGCGAGAGGAACAGGAAGCCGGTGCACAGCGCGATCACGCCCAGGACCAGGGCGACCGTGGCCTGCGAGTGGTCGCGGAGGACGCCGTACGCCGGCTGATCGGGGAAACCAGGCTGGAGCGGATAGGTGGTGGACGGCCCCCAGAAGGTGTGGGTGCGGTCGGTGGCGTCCGTGGGCCGCTCGGTGAACGACATGGTGCTGCTCCTCTGCTCAGGTCCCGGAACCGAGCAGAGGAGCACAGTCCCCGTCAGCTCAGTTCGATCAGGTCGCCGAGGTCCAGCTCGGCGAGCTGGGGGCGGACGTCCTTGGCTTCCCCTACGACGACAACCAGCAGGCCGTTGGTTCCGACGTACCGGCGGTAGGCCTCGGTGGCCGTCGGTCGGCGGTGGTGGCGGCGATCTGGGCCAGGTAGGTGTCGGCGAAGTCGATCGGTACGCCGTTCGCGATGTTGCTGCCGACCTGCTGGGCGACCGAGTCGGCCTGCTCGTACCGCAGCGGCGCGGTCCGGATCAGGCTGTCCTTCGCCTCCTGGACCTCCTGCTCGGTGAGCCCGTCGCGGGCCTCCCGCAGGATCCGCAGCGCGTCGCTGATCGCGGCGCCGGTCACCTCGGTGCGGACGGCGCCGCCCAGGCTGAACGTCCCGCCCTTGCGGGGTGCGGCGAAGCTGGTCCGCGTGCCGTAGGTGTAGCCCTTCTCCTCGCGCAGCACGGTGTCGACGCGGGAGGTGATCGTCCCGCCGACCACATGGTTCGCGACCGCGGCCGCACCCCAGGCGGGCTCGCGGCGGTCCGGACCGGCGCAGCCGATCAGCAGCTGGCTCTGCACCGAGCCCGGCCGGTCGACCAGCACGACGCGGTCGCCCGGGAGGAACAGCGGCTCGGGCGTCTCGAGCGCCGGACCGGCCGTGGAGGTCCAGCCGCCGAACGCCTCGTCGATGATCCCGGCCACGTCCACGCCGGTCGCGTCGCCGGCGAACAGGATCTGCGCCCGGTCCGGGCCGATGTTGTTCCGGTAGAACTCGGCCACCTGCGACGTTGGTCAGCGGCCGGATCGTGTCCGGCGTACCCGCGGTCGGCCGGGAGCGCCGCGTCGACGGGTCGAACAGGTGGGCCGCGAACGCCTCACGGGCCCGGTACCCCGCGTTCGCCCGCTCCTGGTTGATCTCGCCGAGCCGGATCGTCACGTGCCGGCCGACATCGGCCTGGTTGAACGCGGGCCGGGTGATCGCCTCCGCGAGCAGCTTCACCGCCGGCGCCAGATGCGACACCGGCACGGAGATCTCCACGTGCAGCGCGTCCGAGCTGACGTCGACGCCGTACGCCGCTCCGTGTCGCTCCAGCGCAGCCGCGAACTCGTTGGCCGAGTGCAGCTCGGTGCCCTCGTCGAGGGTGCGGGACATGATCGTCGCGACGCCCTCGAGGTCACGCGGTTCGGCGATCAGCGGCATGGCGATCGTGACCCGGACGGTGGCGACGTACTGGCCCGGGCGGTCGAAGACGTGGACCGGGGTCCCGGCGCTGGTCGCCGTGGTGGTCGACTCCGGGAACTTCCACGGCCGCGGCGAGCGCCGACGGCCGGCGGGGTGGTCAGAACCTGGCTCATTCCTGCTCTCCCTGCCGTTCCTTCAGCCTCGGTCTCGGCGCGGCGGTAGGTCACCTGGGCGCGTCCATCCGCCGCGGATCCACTCGCGGCCGCGGCCGCCTGCACCTGCTCGACGGTGACCGCGCGGACCTGGTCGATCCGGGTGTTGATCCGGTTCGGGTCGCCGAACAGCAGCGCGTGGTGGGAGATCTCGTCGGCCCGGCCCGCGCAGGTGGCCAGCTGCTCCAGCCAGTCCCGCTCGGCCTGTGCCTGCACGGTGGCCAGCTCGTCCTCGGTGATGCCGCCCTCGGCCAGCTTCTCGATCTCCTCGACCAGCGCGTCCTCGACCTTCTGCAGGTCGATGCCGTCGGACGCGATCCCGGTCAGCGTGCCGAACGAGACCCCGCCGATCAGCGGCAGCGCGCCGCCGGACACCGACTGCGCGATCTGCTCGTCCCGGACCAGCCGGCGGTTCAGCCGGCCGCTCTGACCGGCGGCCAGGATGTCGAGGGCGAGACCGGCCGCGTCCAGCTCCGGCGTCCCGTCCACCGGCAGCCGGAACATCATCGTGATCAGGTCGGACGGTACGTCGGACGACCACGTCGTCGCGCTGTACGCTCGGTCATCGGGCCGATCGTGCCGTCCGGGGCGGCCGGCGGCTGCGGGATCGCCGGCAGGTGGCCGAAGTACCGCTTCGCGGCGTCGAACGCGTCCTCCTCGGAGACGTCGCCCGACGATCGTCAGTACGGCGTTGTTCGGGCCGTAGTACTTGCGGAAGAACGCGTGCACGTCCTCCACCGACGGCCGCGTCGAGGTCGGCCATCGAGCCGATCGTCATGTGCGCGTACGGGTGGTCCTCGGGGAAGGCGAGCTTGACCAGTCGCTCGTACGAGTCGCCGTACGGGCGGTTGTCGTAGCTCTGCCGCTTCTCCTCCTTGACCACGTCGCGCTGGTTGTCGAGGTTCTCCTGGTTGACCGCGTCGAGCAGGTAGCCCATCCGGTCCGCCTCGAGCCAGAGCGCGAGGTCCAGGCCGCCGCTGGGCAGTGACTCGAAGTAGTTGGTCCGGTCGAAGAAGGTGCTCGCGTTCAGGCTGGCGCCGGCGTTCTCCAGCAGGCTGAAGTGCTGACCGGACGGCGACGTTGCGCGATCCCTGGAACATCAGGTGCTCGAACAGGTGCGCGAACCCGGTCAGCCCCGGCGGCTCGTGGCGCGATCCGACGTCGTACCAGAGATTGACGGCGACGATCGGGACGGCACGGTCGGAGCTGACGACGACCCGCAGGCCGTTGTCCAGCGTCTGCTCCGCGATGGGGTACGTCAAGGGCATGCCTGCCACCCTACGTGGTCCGGAAATTGTTCGGGTGAGATGTCGATCTCGGCGGTGGTCGCACATCGGAGTGGTGGATGCTGGAACCGGCCATGCATCGGACATGGACAGGAGAGGTGACATCAGTGGGCAAGTACCTGGTGATGATCTACGACGACGAAGCCAAATGGGACGCGGCCGACCCGTCGGTGATGGAGCAGAACACCAAGAACCACGAGGCCTTCGCCGAGGCGAACGCCGCGGCCCTGCGCGGCGGTGGGCAGCTCGACGGGAGTACGACGGCGACGTCGATCCGGTCCGACGGCACCGGCGGATTCGTGGTCACCGACGGGACGTTCGCGGAGACCAAGGAGGTGATGGGCGGCTACTACCTGATCGAGGCGGCCGATCTGGACGAGGCGCTCGCGATCGCCAAGCAGGTCCCGTCGCCGATGGGCGGCGTCGAGGTCCGGCCCATCGATCAACGGTGGCTGACACCGTCGCCGAGGCTGTGGCGGAGGCTCACTCGACCGAGTGGGCCTTCGTCCTGGCCGCAACGGCACGGGTCGCGGCTGATCTCGATCTGGCCGAGGACTGTGTGCAGGACGCGTACGCCAAGGCGCTGGTGCATTGGCGAGAGCAGGGTGTGCCACGGCGGCCGGGCGCGTGGCTGACGACTGTTGCTACCCGGCGGGCGCTTGAACATCGGCGGCGAGCTGGGGTGGCGGAGCGGAAGCTCCCGCTGCTGATGCCGGATCCGGTCGATGACGAGGACCTCGCGGCCGGAGCGTTCCCGGACGATCGGTTGCGGTTGGTCTTCACCTGCTGTCACCCGGCCCTGGCGCAGGAGGCGCAGATCGCGCTGACACTGCGGCTCGTCTGCGGGTTGTCGTCGACGGAGATCGCGAAGGCGTTCCTGGTGAAGGAAGCCACGATGCAGGCCCGGATCACGCGGGCCAAGCACAAGATCTCCCGGTCAGGGATCGCCTACCGGATCCCGCGGCTGGCGGATCTGCCGGAGCGCATCGACGCGGTGCTGGACGTCGTACACCTGGTCTATACGGCCGGGCACACGGCGGTTGACGGGGACGGACTGACCCGGCCGGATCTGGCTCGGCGAGGGATCGAGCTGGCCCGGATGGTGCGGATGCTGTTGCCGGACAGTGGGGAGGCAACGGCGTTGCTCGCGCTGCTGTTGCTGACGCAAGCGCGGGACGCGGCCCGGGTCGACGACACCGGGCAGTTGGTGTTGATGGAGGACCAAGACCGTTCGCGGTGGGACCGGTCGCTGATCTCTGAGGGATTGGCGCTGGTGCAGGAGGCGTTGGGGCGGCCTGCTGGGCGATTCGGGCTGATGGCGGCGATCGCCGCGGTGCACGCGGAGGCGGAGCGCTGGGAGGACACCGATTGGGCCGAGATCCTCGGCCTGTACGACCTGCTGCTGACCCGGTGGCCGTCGCCGGTGGTCGCGCTGAACCGGGTGGTTGCGCTCAGCTATGTCTCCGGGCCTGAGGTCGCGCTGGCCGAGCTTCAAGTCGTGGCCGGGGATCCGGCGTTGGCGACGTACCCGTATCTCGCGTCCACGCGGGCCGCACTGTTGCGTCGTACCGGCCGGTTTGCCGAGGCGCAAACGGCGTACGAGGAGGCCCTGGCGTTCACCAGCAATGCGGTGGAGGCGGAGTTCCTGCAGCGGCGGCTCACTCGAGGCGCTTGAGCACCTCGTCGTGCAGGCGGCCGTTGGTGGCGACGGCGTTCGGGCCGTTCGGGCCGGGTTTGCCTTCGACGGAAGTGAACTTGCCGCCGGCCTCGTCGACGATGATCGCCAGGGCGGCCATGTCGTAGAGGTTGAGCTCGGGCTCCGCGGCGATGTCGACCGCGCCTTCGGCAACGAGCATGTAGGACCAGAAGTCGCCGTACGCGCGGGTCCGCCAGCAGGAGTCCATCAGGTCGGCCCACTGGTTCTTCTTGCCGAGTTTCTCCCAGCCCTTGAGCGAGGCGTACGACAGTGAAGCGTCCTCGATCCTGCTCACGTCGCTGACCCGGCACGGCTGCGACGAGTGCAGCGCACGGCCGGTCCAGGCGCCGTCGCCGTACGACGCCCACCAGCGCTTGCCGAGCGCCGGAGCGGAGACCACGCCGACGACCACCTGGTCCTCGATCATCAGGCTGATCAGCGTGGCCCAGACCGGGACGCCACGGATGTAGTTCTTGGTGCCGTCGATCGGGTCGACCACCCACCGGCGTACGCCCCAGCCGGTGGTGCCTTCCTCCTCACCGACGAACGCGTCCCGCGGCCGGGCCCGGGCCAGCGTCTTGCGCATCACGTCCTCGACCCTTCGGTCCGACTCGCTCACCGGCGTCAGGTCCGGCTTGGTGGCCACGTGCAGGTCGAGCGCCTTGTAGCGGTCCATCGTGGTCGAGTCCGCGTCGTCGGCCAGGATGTGGGCGAGCCGCAGGTCATCCGTATGCGAAGGCATGCCGGAAGGCTAACCTGAACCGGACGCTCAGCGGTTCGGCCGTCCCCAAACGTTGCGGATCGGTTGTTGGCGAAGATTGAACCGAACCTGAGGGTTAACGTGCAGATAGTGTCTGACCCCCTCGACGACTGCCAGGAGGCCGTCAATGTTCGAACGCTTCGGTGACCTGCCGCTGCACGTGCTGGTCATCCATCTCGCGGTGGTGCTGCTGCCGGTGGCCGCGCTCACCGCGATCGTCTTCGCGCTGGTGCCTCAATGGCGCTGGCTGCTGCGCTGGCCGGTGCTGGTGCTGGGGGTCGTATCGTTCGTGGTCGCGTTCGTGGCGAGGAAGAGCGGTGAGGCGTTCGTGGCCGCGATCCCAGGGCTGCAGCAGGCCGTCGCGCCTGCACCAGAAGCGCGGCGACCTGTTGTTCTGGTACTGCCTGATCTTCGCGGTGATCGCCATTGCCGCGTTCCTGATCCTCAGCGGGCGATCCCCTCTGGCCAGTGGAAAGGGTGCGAAGGCAACGAAGAGCCGCCCCCTCGAGGTCGATCACCCAGCGTCGCGGTCGTGGTGATCGCCGTCCTCGTCATCTGGCAGACCATCCGCACCGGCGACGCCGGCGCCAAGGCCGTCTGGGGCGGCCAGCTCCCGCCTAAGTAGCGTCCTGCTCGGGTACGGCGTCCTGGCGGGTCTCGCGGCCTTCGCGGCTGGCGAGCAGGCGGCGGAACGAGGCGACTCGCTCGGCGTCGACGCGGCCTTCGGCTACTGCCTCGTCCAGGGCGCAGTCGGGAGCGGTCTCGGTGTGCGTGCAGCCGCGCGGACAGGTCTCGGCGATCTCGGCCAGGTCCGGGAAGGCGTGGATCAGTTGGTCCGGCTGCGACGTGGGCCAGGCCGAAGATGCGGATGCCGGGGGTGTCGATGAGCCACCCGCCGTCGGGCAGGCGCAGTACCAGGGTGCTGGTCGACGTGTGACGCCCACGGCCGGTCACCTCGTTGACCACACCGATCGCCCGGTCCGCGCCGGGGATCAGCCCGTTCACCAGCGTCGACTTGCCGACGCCGGAGTGGCCGACCAGGACGCTGGTGCGGTCGTCGAGTTGCTCGCGCAGTTCGCTGAGATCGCCGCCTTGGTGGGTCGCTACCGACTCGACCCCGAGCGGACGGTAGATCGACAGCAGCGGATCCGGATCTGCCAGGTCGGTCTTCGTCAGGCAGAGCAGCGGCCGCATCCCCGCGTCGTACGCCGCCACCAGGAAGCGGTCGATCAGCCCGGTCCGCGGCTCCGGGTTCGCGACCGCGACGACGATGACGAGCTGATCCGCGTTCGCGACCAGCGGTCGTTCGACCGGATCGTCGTCATCGGCCGATCGGCGCAGCAGCGTCGTGCGGGGGAGTACCTCGACGATCCGGGCCAGCGTTCCCTCTTCGCCGCTGGCGTCGCCGTCGAGCTTGACCCGGTCGCCGACGATCACGCCCGTACGGCCGAGCTGACGCGCCTTCATCGCGGTCACCTCGTGGCCACCGTGGGAGTCCTCGACCCAGCAGGTGTAGCGGCCGCGGTCGCGGGTGATGACGAATCCGATGACGGCCTCGTCGTACGCGGGGCGGTCCTTGGTCCGCGGCCGGGTCCGGCGCTTCGGACGGTCGTACCGGGCCTCCTCGTCGTACCGCGACATCAGCCTGCGAGCCCCGACCAGAGCTCGGGGAACTCCGGCAGGGTCTTCGCCGTGGTCCCGATGTTCTCGATCTCCAGCCCGTCGACGAGCAGGCCGAGTACGGCGGCCGCGTGCGCCATCCGGTGGTCGTGGTAGGTGCCGAAAAGCCCACCGTGCAAGGGCTTCGGCCGGATCTCCAGTCCGTCGGCCGTCTGCGTGACGTCCCCGCCGAGCGCGTTGAACTCCCGCTCGAGCGCGGCCAGCCGGTCCGTCTCGTGGTTGCGCAGATGCGCGATCCCGCGCAGGTACGACGGTCCGTCCGCGAACGCAGCGACCGCCGCGATGACCGGGCTGAGCTCGCCGACCTCACTCAGGTCGAGGTCCACACCCTGCACGCGGCCGGTGCCGCGGACGGTCAGGCCGTCGTCGGTGCGAGTCGACCTCCGCACCGAAGCGGGTGAAGATGTCGCGCAGTTGGTCGCCGGGCTGGGTGGTCTGCTCCGGCCAGCCGGTCACGGTGACCTCGCCGCCGGTGAGCACGGCCGCGGCCAGGAACGGCGCGGCGTTGGACAGATCCGGCTCGATCGCGGTGTCCAGCGCGCGAATGGGGCCGGGGGCAACGACCCACCGGTTCGGTTCGCTGTCGTCGACCTGGACGCCGCGTTCGCGCAGCATCGCCACCGACATGTCCAGGTGCGGCTGGGACGGCACCGGCTTCCCGTCGTGCCGGATGTCGACGCCCTCGTCGTACCGGGCTCCGGCGAGCAGCAGTGCCGACACGAACTGGCTCGAACCGGACGCGTCCAGGGTCACCTTGCCGCCGCGGACCGAGCCCGTGCCGGAGACGGCGTACGGCATCCGTCCGGTGCCCTGCGTCGTCGATCTGTACGCCGAGGGTCCGCAAGGCGTCGAGGATGACGTCCATCGGGCGCTCGCGCGCGTACGGGTCGCCGTCGAACTGGATCACGCCGTCGGCCAGCGCGGCGACCGGTGGGACGAAGCGCATCACGGTGCCGGCCAGGCCGCAGTCGACGCTCGCCGGGCCCTTGAGTGAGCCCGGGGTGACGGTGACCGTCGTACCGCTCTCACTGATGCCGACGCCGAGCGAAACCAGGGCGGACCGCATCAGGGCGGTGTCGCGGGCGGCCAGCAGACCGGTCAGCTGGGACGGGCCGTCGGCGATCGCGGCGAGGATGAGCGCGCGATTGCTGATCGACTTCGATCCGGGCACCGTGATCCGGCCGGTGACCGGTCCATCCGCCCGCGGCGCCGCCCAGCCCTGCTCCGTGCTCATCCCACTCCCTCAGCTCGTTGTCATTCCAACTCTGAGCCTAGGGCATCGCGGCTACCGGGCGGTCCAGCTTTTGCGGGTGGGGCGTTCGGGCTCTTGCCCAGCCTCAGCCGAGGTGTAGCTCCGCCTTCGCCAGTTTTGCGGCGCGCTTGGCCTCACGGGCCAACTGCTTCGCCTCGCGCTTGGCCGCCTTGGCGCTGCGCTTGGTCTCGCGCTTCGCGGCGCGCGCACCGTGCGTGGCGCGCCACGCGACGCCCGGCTTGCCCTCGGTGTCGACCGCAGCCAGCAGCAGGCCGCCGAGCAGGCCGACGTTCTTCATGAACTGGATGCGCTGGGTGTTGCGGACCGTCTTGTCCTTCTCCAGCCAGAACGGGTGTCCGGCGATCGTGGTCGGCACCAGCGACGCCGCGAGTACGCTCGCAGCCAGTCGCCGGCCCTTGCCACTCGCCAGCGCGAGGCCGCCGACCACCTGGACCACGCCGTTCAGCCGGACCAGGTTGACCGTGGTGTCGGGGATCCGGTCGCCGACCTGCGGCGGCGTCACCCGCCGCACCATCGGCACCAACCGGTCCGTCACCGGCTGCGCCTTCGGCACGAGCGGCTCGGGGTTGCGAATCGAGTTCGCGCCCTGCACGACGAAAATGACGGACAGCAACGGCCTGGCCAGTGCGCGCACGACAGTCATGCCTCCTTCATACACCACGTCTTGTGAGACGTCCGGTACCCACGGCAGAACCATTCAGGCTCAGATGGGGCAACCGTCCGGGCCGCAGGCGGCGATCGTCGGTCGCGCCGGGGCCGGTGATCAGCGTGACCGGCTTGCGGTCCGCGTTCGCCCGGCGCAGCGCCTCCTGGAACACCTCGACCGGCTGGGCGCCGCTGACGCCGTACTTCTCGTCGATGACGAAGAACGGCACCCCGTTCGCGCCGTACGCCAGGGCCTGCGCCTGATCCGCCGCGACCTCTTCGGCGTACGTCGTACTCGCGAGGACCTCACGGACACGATCGGACGGGCAGGCCGACCTCCGTCGGCCAGCTCGGTCAGCGTCGCGTGGTCGCCAACCGGGAGGCCGTCGGTGAAGTAGGCCTTGAACAGGCGCTCCTCGAGGCGGTTCTGGGTGTCGGCGGGCACCTGCCCGGCGTCGACGAGCTCGCGGGCGAGGTGCAGCAGGCGGTGGGCGTCGACCGTGTTGGCCGACTTGGCCTGGTCGAGGTGGTAGTCGAGACCGAGCTCCGCGGCGATCTCGGTCACGTGGGCGTTGGCCTGCAGCCCCCACTCGGGACCGCGGCCGTACTTCTCACCGATCCGGGTCGCGAGGTCCCTCGGATCGTCGTTGGTCGACGACGGATCCAGCTGGAAGCTGTGCCACACGATCGTCGCGGTGTCACCACTGTTCGTCAGGGCCTCTTCGAGCCGCCGCTTGCCGATGTAGCACCAGGGGCAGACGACGTCCGACCACACATCAATACGCATGCTTGGGCCAACTCCGGGCTTTCCGGCCGTATTCCCAACCTTGTCCGCCGGTGACACGTCTGACGGTCCATGGAGATCACCGAGGAGTTGGTGCGGGGGTTGTTGCGAGAGCAGCACCCGGAGCTGGCGGGATTGGAGCTTCGGGAGGTGATCGGCGGGTGGGGCAACCAGATGTGGCGGCTGGGGGATGAGCTGGCGGTGCGGTTGCCGCGAACGGAGGATGCGCCGGGGCTACTGCTGAAGGAGTACCGATGGCTGCCCGAGTTGGCCGCGCGGTTGCCGCTCCCGGTGCCGACGCCGGTGCGGCTCGGCGTACCGTCCGAGCGGTTCCCACGGCCGTGGCTCGTGACGACCTGGGTCGCCGGCGAACCTGCCGACCGTACGCCGATCAGCTCCGAGGCGGCGGCCGGCACCCTGGCGTCGTTCCTTCGCGCGCTGCATGTAGAGGCGCCCGCCGATGCGCCGCTCAGCCGGGACCGGGGACGTCCGATGCGGACGCTGGCGTTGGGTTTCGACGAGGCCCTCGACCATGTTGCCGTGGGCGACGAAGTGCGTGAGGTCTGGGCGGACGCCGTCGCGGCCCCGGAGTGGGACGGGCCGCCGGTGTGGCTGCACGGCGACCTGCATCCGGCGAACGTGGTGGTCGCGGACGGCACGCTCGCCGGAGTGATCGACTTCGGGGAGGTCTGCGCCGGTGATCCGGCCGGCGACCTGGCCGCCGCCTGGGTGCTGTTGCCGGAGGGAGCGGCGAAGGCCTTCTTCGACGCCTATCCGGTGGACGAGGCGACGATCCGGCGCGCCCGGGGCTGGGCCGCTGGGCGCTCGCTCTTCCTGATCGCAATGGGCATCAACGGCGAGAAGGGCCTCCCGGGCGGCAAACCGACCTGGGGACCTGCGGGTCACCGGGCTCTCGAGCGCCTGCTCGCTTGACTTGTGGACGGACCGCGGTGAGGAGGATTTGCGGTTGCGCGTATTCGAACATATGATCGATTGCATGAGTGAGTGCTCGGTCGATCAGCCAGCCGGCGAGGCGCCGCGCCCGTCGGCTGTGTCTGATGGGCGTGCGCGGTTGACTGTGGTACCGCCGGAGGAAAGCCCAGCCAGTCTTGGCCGACTGAGGGATCGGCTGCGGTCTGATGCGCGGCTTGCTGCCCGGTTCGGATTGCTGGGGCGGTACGACGTACCGGATGATCCGGATCGTGGTGCTGGGTTGTTCGAGGCGGTGACGTTCCAGGACACCTCGGAGTTGAACGATTCGGGGTGGCTGGATCGGGTCGAGGCGATCGTCCGGTTGGAGTCGCGGCTGGCCGCGCTGAAGGCGGACGCGGTCGCCGGGTACGAAGCCGCGTTGCATGGGGTGTCGGCGGATCTCGGCCATCGGTATCCCGAGCCTGGGGATCGGACCGCGACGCCGGGGGAGCGTCGTTGGGTGGCTGGTGATCTGCGGTCGACGGCGGATGAGATCGCTCTCGCGATGCAGTTGTACAAGGGGGCCGCGACGGCGCGGATTCACACGTCCTGCGAGTTGGTGCACAACTTCCCTGCGACCTTGCGGGCGCTCGAGGAGGGGGAGCTGACCGAGCGGGCCGCGTTCACCATCGTGCGGGAGCTGTCGGTCTTGGACGATCTGGATGCCCTGCATGCGGCCGAGACTGCGGTGCTGGAGTGGGCGAGGAAGCATCCGTTGCAGAAGATCAAGCAGCAAGCGCAGCGGGAGGCCGCGCGGCGTTCCCCGGCGGCGCGCAGCAGGGCGCATGCCCGGGCGATGGAGGAGCGGTCGGTGCGGATCTACCCGACCAGCGACGGTACGGCTGAACTGGTCCACACGCAGGACGCCATCGACGCGGGCGCAGTGATGAACAGCCTCACCCGCGCCGCTACCTACCGTCGGCGCCACGGCGACACCCGATCTATGGACCAACTGCGCGCCGACATCGCGCTGGCGCGTCTGCTGCCCCGGACTAAGACCATGAACCATGGTCTCGACGCCGACCCGTCAGCCGATGCGGAGACTCAGCCGCTCGGCACCGACCTCTCGGCCGATGCGGAGGGTCAGCCGCTCGACGATGTCCGGGGTGACGACGGCGCGGCCGATATCCACGATGGCGCCGTGATCGGTGCCGAGACGAGCGTCGTCATTCACGCGACCGGCGCCGAGATCCGCGCACTGATCAACGGCGAGAACGGCACGGGCGGTGAGGCCGACCATTACGGCCCGATCCCTCAGGACTCGCTGCGTAAGCACCTGATCCGGGCATTGAGCCGGATCCTGCTGTCTGAACCTTTAAGCAGCGCGAAGCATCCCAGCAGCAGAACTGCAGGAGCCGGATCCACAGCGAGCCGCACGTCTTCACCACACCGCACGGTCGCGGCGCTCGGTCGCGGCCGATCGCAGATCGACATCCGCATCACCGACGCACCACCCAGCGGGAATCCAGACACCTACACGCCCGCGGCGGCGGTCGACCGTTACGTTCGCCTACGCGATCGCACCTGCCAGTTCCCCGGCTGCACTCGCCCGGCGGAGTTCGCGGACGTCGACCACCGCACGGCCTTCGCCGAAGGCGGCCGCACCACAACGCGCAATCTTCATTGCCTGTGCCGGCATCACCATCGCCTCAAGCATCTCGGCGGCTGGACTGTCACGCCGTGCCTCGACGGCACCACCACCTGGACGAGCCCGACCGGCCGTCGCTACCACACGCCTCCACCCGAATCCGACGACAGCACGCCCCGACCCGAATCCGACGACAGACCGTCCTCGGGCCTCACGCCGGACTGCGCCGACCCGGATCCTCCGGCCAGCCCCGGACCCTCGGGCCAACCGGCTCGGGGCTGACTGGCCCTGGTTCGCGGTCAGCCTCCGCCGCAGCGGCGGAGGGCGAGGAGGGCGTAGGTCCGGGCGGCGTGGAGGACCTCGGAGAGTACGACGTGCTCGTCGGTGGCGTGGGCGTAGCGGACGTCGCCGGGACCGTACTGCAGGGTCGGGATGCCTGCGGCCGCGTACAGCCGAAGGTCCGACCCGTACGGCGCACCCTTGACGTCCGGGGTCGCCGGGTCCGCGCCTGGTGCCGCCTGAGCGGGGTCCGGTGCGCGCTGACCGGGGTCTGGTGCGCTCTGGCTGGGGTCCGCGTTCGCTCGAGCCGCGTCGGTGGCGGCGGTGAGGGTTTCTTCGAGGAGCGGGTCGCCGTCGGGCAGTGCGCCGGAGGCGAACTCGCCGCCCGGCCAGGTGATGGTGACTGGGTGGTCGCGGAGCCAGTCGTCCCTGGCACAGGCATGGGCGATCGCGGTCTCGAAGGCTGCCCGCGCCTCGGCCAGCGGTTCGCCGAGGCGTACGCCGTACCGGCCCTCGGCCACGAGCACATCGCGGCACCGTGCTCGCCCAGTCGCCGGCCCGGACGGTGCCTACTGAGAGCGGGTTGGCCAGGTCGAGATGCGCCAGCAGCGGATGTGGATCACGGTTGCGGGACACCTCGAGCGCCTGCAAGGCCTCCTGGATCAACACGAACTTCTCGATCGCGCTCACCCCACGACTCCGCGTCGAGCCATGCGTCGCGAGCCCGGGCACCTCCAGCCGGAAGGTCAGCGATCCGGCGTTGGCCGGGATCACAGACCCAGCGGTCGGCTCCGCGATCAGGCACGCCTCGCCGCCGTGCCCGCGCCGCAGCGTCGCGAACGTCCCCGCGCCACCGTCCTCCTCGCCGATCACGGTGTGCACCGCCAGCGGCTTCCGCAACCGGATGCCCGCGGCAACGATCGCCGCGACCGCACCCAGGATCGCCGCGACTCCACCCTTCATGTCACACGTCCCGCGCCCCCACATCACCCCGTCCTCGACCCGCGCCGAGAACGGATCTCCGCCAGGCCACACCCCGCCCGGCGGCACCACATCCACATGCCCGTTGAGGATCAGCCCCGGCGTCCCATCGCCACCGAGTACGCCGACGCACCCCCACGCCTCGTCCCGCGCGACCTCCATGCCGGGAAACTCGGGATCCGCGCTCAACGCCCGAAGGTCGATCGGCCAATTGTCAACAATCAGACCAAGCGCCGAGAGCCGCTGTGCACACCACGCCTGCACGTCGCTCTCAGCCGGAGTCCCGTCGACACTGGGGATCCGCACCAACTCCCGCAGCTCCTCGACCACCCGCTGGTCGTCGACCGCCGCCAGGACGGCCCGCTCCACCTCACTCAACATGCGCACATCATGCACGTCGCACTGCTGTCCACGGCCCGCGCTCCTCAGGCATGCGGCACCGCGGTCCTCGGCCTGCGCACCTTAGGCATCGCGGTCCACGGCCTGCACCTCAAGCATGCAGCATCGCGCTCCTCGGCCCGCGCCCTCAGGCGTCGATCAGCTCGAGCACTCGCCGGGCGCCATGGAGGACGCGTTCCTGCGAGTACGTCGAGCGCTCGTGGACGAACTCCGCGATACTCGCGAACGCCGCCGCCGCGCACACCGAGGCCGCCGCCTGGCCACCGGCGCGCAACGCCGCCTCCACGAACAACTCGTCGATCCCGTCCGGCGCACCGTCCCGCGCCGCCGACGTCGCCAGCGAGATCAGGTCATAAGCCCGCGACCCACCACTGGCCGCCTCGATGTCGATGATCCCCGCGATCCGCCCATTGTCGACAATCAGGTTGCCGACATTGAGATCCCCGTGCACGAGATCGTTGCCCGGCAAGGCCTGATCCCGGTATGCGCGGCACAGCTCGTCGTAGAGCGAGATCAGCTCGGCGACCTCACCGCCGTACCCGCGGACGCGTTCCCACACCCCGTCCCACTCCTCGAAGACGACGCCGCGGGCCCACGCCGACCAGTTCGTGTCGTCCTCCGGGACCAGATCCCGCTGCGTCTCGCAGACCGCGATCAGCTCGCGGGCCAGCGACGGCCCGATGGTCGACGCGTCCGCAAGCCCAACACCGTCGACGAATTCCTGGAGCTGGTAAGGCGATCCGGCCGCAGTGGTGCCGACCGCGAGCCACTCCGGCGTCGGATACCCGGCCGCGCGGGCCCGCCGGACGAGGTCCGCCGCCCGCCGGACCCGCGGCGCCCAGCCCGGGTCGTCGCTCCACTTGAGGACGACCCGGGCTCCGCCGGCGGTGAGCTCGTGCGCACCCGACTGGAGCCCACCGGTCAGGTGCCGCACCAGCCGATAATCAGTGCCTAGGGCAACGTTCAGCTCGGCGACGACCGACTCGGTGGTATCCGTCACGGCGTCAGGCGGTGCAGGTCCCGGGGGAACAGGGTGACCTCGCGGACGTTCTCGGCGCCGGTCAACCGCGCCACGAACCGCTCGAGTCCGATCGCGAACCCGCCGTGCGGCGGCATCCCGTGTTTGAACGCCTGCAGGTACGAGCTGTACGCCGGTGAGTCAGGCGACTCGCCCTGTGCCTTCAGAGCGACGCCACATAGTCGCTGTACCGATGCAGCCGTTGCCCGCCGGTGACCAGCTCGACCCCGCGGAACAGCAGGTCGAACGAGTTGGACCAGCGCGGGTCCGACGGCTGCGGATGGGTGTAGAACGGCCGCTTCACCATCGGGTAGCCCTCGACCGCGACGAACGTCGCTGCCGTGCTCGCGCAGCGCCCACTCGCCGATCGGCACGCTCGTCGGCCGGCGCCAGGTCCGGCTCGTCCGGGTCCGCACCGGCGATCTTGAGCGCCTCGCTGAAGTGCAGCACCGGTACGTCGACCGGGATCTCCGGCAGCGTCGACCCCGAGCCGCTCCAGCGCACCACTGGCCCGCTCGCCGACCGCGGCCAGCATCCCCGCGACGGTCGACCGCAGTACGGCGAGCACGTCGCGATGGTCCTGGATGAACCCGAACTCCGCGTCGAGCGAGACGTACTCGGCCAGGTGCCGGACCGTGTCGTGCGGCTCGGCCCGGAACACCGGGCCGACCTCGTAGACCCGCTCGAACACCCCGACCATCGTCTGCTTGTAGAACTGCGGCGACTGGGCCAGGTACGCCGGCCCGCCGAAGTAGTCCAGCGCGAACACGTTGGCGCCGGACTCGGTCGCCGTACCGACGATCTTCGGCGTCTGGATCTCGGTGAAGCCCTGAGCTGTCCAGAGCGAACGGAACCCGTGCAGGGCGGCTGCGGCGATCTCCCACCCGGCCCGGACGGCCGGATGCCGCAGCGCGACCGGCGCGTTGTCGAGTACGACGGGCAGCCCGGCGCCGACCGTGGGTCGCCAGAGCTCGATCGGCGGCGTCTGCGGCCGGCTCGGTCAGCGGCTCGATCACCGGGTCGACGATCTCCGCGCCACCCGGTGCCTGCGGGTTGGCGGCGACCGTGCCGGTCACCTGGACGACGGTCTCCTCACCGAGTTCGTCCAGCTGTGCCTGGGTTTCCGGCGCCTTCACGACGATCTGGCTCAGGCCGGACCGGTCGCGCAGGATCAGGAAACTGACGGCGGCGAGCCGTCGTCTTCGGTGCACCCAGCCGGCCACCGTGACGGTCTGGCCTACTGCTGAGGGGATCTCATGGCTGAGAATGCGCATCGCTGTTTCACCTCCAGGTTGGTCATCTCGAACCCCGGAGGTGTGGGCGAAGGGGAATCTCGCGGTGCCACCACACCTTCACCGGATCGGTCTGACCCGGCCTCTTGCCGTGCATTCGCTCAGGAGTGTCTTCGCCACCGCTCCATGTGTCGCCTTCACAGCTACCGGCGACTCTCTCGGACGTGGCGTACGGCGCTACTCGGTTCCGTCAGCGCGAACAGTCACCAGCGTAGCGACCCGCAGCCGGCACCACCAAGTGAGTTAGCGGCGACCGGTGCGAGGGCGGGATCTGCACGGTGTCGGTGTCCTCGCGGCCGCCGACCCGGGCGTGCACGGTGACCTGGTTGGTGGTGCCGGTGCCCGGCAACCAGGCGGTCCACTCGGTGTCGAACGGCTTGCGGTAGTTGTCCGTCCAGCAGGTGGCGCGGCGGATGTCGCTCGATGCGCGAGCAGGTCCAGCCCGGCTCGAGCTGAGGTCAGGAAGGACAGGTTGCGGCCCCACGAGATGTCCAGCGTGACCCGGCCGGTTGCTGACCCCGTTGACCTTCAGGAAGCGGTTGTAGACGAACGGGTTCGGGTCGGTGCTGCGGCGTCGGCGTGACGATCTGCAGCAGCGACTCGTCCGGCTGGATCCCCGGCAGCGTCTCGGAGTCGGTGTCGCTGACCAGCCCGCCGTCGCGGTCACGGTGAACGTCCGCGCCGCGGCCGATCCGTCCTGGGGTACGTCGAAGTCGCCGGACAGCGGAGCCGGTCGCGCCGGGTTGATCGCCGTACAGGTCTTGGTACTGACGGATGCACTTCCAGCCGGCCGGGTTCGCGGCGATCGGCCACTCGAGCGACGAGCCGTAGCTGAGTCTTCAGCGTCACGCTGGTCCGGTCCGTGCCGGGGGCAACGGTCAGGATGCGGTGGTGGACGTCCGGGTCGGCCTTGCCGTCGACGATCTTCAGCAGGTTCTCGTCGGTCCGCGGCGGGGACGTTCAGGGTCTCCGAGTCGTCGTCGTACAGCCGGCCGGTCTTGGCCGAGACGGTGAAGGTGCGGTCGGCCGCCGATCGCCGCCGGTCGGGGTGGTGAACGTCACCGGCATCGGCCGCGGGGGCCGCGGGATTGCTCGCCGTACAGGTGCCGGCGCGCCGAGTCGCAGGTCCAGCCGCTCGGGTTGCCGCTGAGCGGCCAGTCGCAGGGCGGAGCCGTACTTGAGGCCGATCACCACCGGGTTGGTGTTGTTCGCCGGGGTCTTGATCGTGATGACGAACCGGACGCCGGCCTGCGGCCTGCGCGCCCCCGGCCCGGAAGGCGCGGGACCGCCGCCACCGCGTGCGGCATGCTGATCGTCAGCAGGCCCTCGTCCAGGATCGGCGTCGTCGGCACCGGTGGCGTCGGCGTCGCTGGTGGCGGCGTCGGAGTCGGCGCCGGCGTTGGGTCGGCGCCGGCTGCGTCGGCTCAGTCGTAGGGCTCGCGTCGGCTCGGTCGTGGCTGCGGTGGTCGGGCACGGTCGTCGGCGTCGCGGTCGGCGGCTTGACCGTCGGTGGCTTGACCGGCGGCGCGGTCGGCGGGTTGGACCGGCGGCTGGGTCGGCTGCTGTGCCGGCGGCTTGTTGATCGCCGCCGGGGGAGTCGTCGTTGCCGGTCAGCGCCATCGCCGCGAGTACGGCGGCGACCGCGACGACCACGACCGCACCGGCGCCGACCGCCGTACGGGTGCTGTTCTCCGTCGCCTTCTTCCAGCCGGTGACGAAGAAGCCGACCAGGCCGACCTTCGCGCCGGAGGCGGCGGCCAGGTAGCCGAGGCCCGCGGTACCCAGCAGGGCCGGGGCGAGCAGCGCCGGCAGCGCGCTGTTGACCTCGACGAGCTCGAGGTAGACCGCGGTGCACTTCGCGCAGTCGTCCAGGTGCTCGCGGACGTTGCGGTTCTCCCGCTTGGTCAGGCCGCCGCGGACGTAGGCGCCCAGGCGCTCGGTGGTCCAGCGGCAGCGGTCCCCGGCGACGTCGGCCAGGTGCTGCTGCAGGTAGGCCTGCCGCAGACCCTCGCGGGCGCGGTAGGCGAGCGCGGAGACGCCGTTGGCGGTCAGGCCGAGCAGGGGAGCGATGGCGGCCGGCTTCTCACCCTCGACCTCGGTGTGCCAGAGCACGGCCTGCCAGCGCTCGGGCAGGCTCGCGAAGGCCTTCGCCGCCGCACCGCTCTCGAATCCGGTGACGGTCGGGTCGTCGAAGGTCTCCGGCTCCCGCTCGTACGCCGCGATGTCGTCGGTCGCCTGGACCTTCCGGCCGGACCGGATCCGGTCGACGTGCACCCGCCGTACCGTCGTCAGCAGGTACGCGCGGAAGGAGATGTCCGGGCCGCCGCCGGAGCGCAGCGCGTCCAGCACCTTGGCGAACGCGTCACTGGCCAGGTCGTCGGCGTCGTTGGCGGGAACCAGCTGGCGGGCCATCCGCTCGGCGGCGTGGTGGTGGCGGCCGAAGAGCTCGCCGTACGCCTCGAGATCGCCGTTGCGGACGCGCGCGATCAGTTCCGCGTCGCTCGGTCCTTCCGGCGTCTCCATCGGTCTCCCCCGTGCGTGTGTCACGACTGTCCGTACAGCGCTGTCACCGTCTGTCACATCGTTGCCGAGGACAAGGCTCCCACGAGAGACGGATCCGCGCACGTTTCCTGACGCGGAACCGTGCACCTTTCCTGACGAGACGACCAGGGCAGAAGTTACGCGAAAAAAGTTCTGGGAATCCGCGTCATGAAGCCCGCAGTGCGTCTGTCTCACTCCCGGAACGACGCTTCCGGCCGCCCGGTCGGGAGACTGACGGGACTTCTCGAGGAGGGCCATGTCGCTGTTCGCGGACATCCGCAGACGGTTCGACCTGCGCCCGCACAAGTCCCTGAACCTGGCGGGGTCGCCCGCCCGGAACCGGCCGGAGGCGTCGTCCCCTGAAGCAACCGTGCGGGTGGAGGGAGCCGCACGGCACAGCTGGCACCGACCACAGCGCCTATCTCGCGATCGCCGAGGCGCTGCAGGACGGTGCCGATGTCGTGCCTGCGAGCGACGAGGTCGGCCGCCGGTTGGCGGCCGACGGAGTCTCGTTGCTCGAGGCACTTGATGGGCTGAGTGCGCTGTACCGCTCGATCGCCGGGGGCGAGCCGGCTTTCGACGCGGTACGCGCACTCAGTTCCAGCTGGGCCGAGGCCTCGCTCGATCTATCTGCACTCGCTGTCCTGCGAGGACCCGCTGACCGGGCTGTCCAGCCTGGCGCACCTGCGGTCCCGGCTCGGCGAGCTCTATCGAGAGGCGGAACTCCGTGGAACTTCCGTACCGCAGACCCACGCACTGGTGGTTGTCGAGCCGCTCAATCCCCCGGGGACGTCGCCGTTCGACCGCGAGACTCCGGCTCGTCGACGTCGCGGAGTGCCTGCGGATCGTCTTCTGCGGCGGTGACGTACTGGGCCGCGTCGGCTCACACCGCGCGGCGGCGCTCGTCGGCCGCGAGCCGAACCTGCCGGAGCAGGTCGAGACGGTACGAGCCCTGATCACCCAGTGGCGGCTGGACACCGACGTACCCCAGCTGGCCCGGATCTGGATCGAGGGCCTGCCGAGCACCGACGCCATGGCCGGGCGGGTGCTCGACGAACTGGCCAGACCTTAGGACCTGCGTCCGGACGCCAACAGGGGGGCGCCCGGACGCATCAGGCCGGCGGCGGATCGCCTATCACGGGGTGGGCGATCCGCCGCCGCTTGTCCTCAAGATGTGTCGGCGGCGGCTGTCTAGGCTGTGTGCCATGTGCGGTCGATATGCGTCCAGTCGGGACCCGCCGATCTCGTCGTCGAGTTCGAGATCGAAGCGGGGAATGTGCGGGAGTCCGTGCAGGAGCTGCCGGACAACTACAACGTCGCGCCGACCGACCAGGTGATCGCGGTCGTCGAGCGGAAGAACCGCGAGGTGCCCGGACGAGACGGTCCGCAAGCTGACGACGGTCAAGTGGGGGCTGGTGCCGTCGTGGGCGAAGGACACCTCGATCGGGAGCCGGCTGATCAACGCGCGGATGGAGACGGTCGCGGAGAAGCCGGCGTTCAAGAAGGCGTTCGCCGACCCGGCGCTGCATCCTGCCGGCCGACGGCTACTACGAGTGGTACACAGCCGAGCAGAAGGTGAACGGCAAGCCGGTCAAGCAGCCGTACTTCATCCACCCGGCCGACGGCGGCGTCCTGGCGATGGCCGGGCTGTACGAGATCTGGCGGGACAAGTCGGTCGAGGACCCGGACTCGCGACGAGGCCTGGCTGTGGACCTGCACGGTCCTGACCACCACGGCCACCGACGACCTCGGCCGCATCCACGACCGGATGCCGCTCCTGGTCGAGCGGGAGCGGTACGACGCCTGGCTCGACCCGCTGTCGCTCCGACCCCGACGAGCTCCTCGACCTCCTGGTGCCCGCCGCGCCCGGCCGGCTGGAGGCGTACGCCGTCTCGAAGGCGGTCAGCTCGGTGAAGAACAACGGCCCCCACCTGATCGACCCGCTGCCACCCGACGGTGTCGACCCGATCGACAAGCCGGCCGACGCCGGAGGAGACCACTCTCTTCTGACGCACTCGTGTCACGGCGCCGTTCCGGGCCTCGGTGATGACAGGATGGGGCGGGTGACCGACGAACGGATTGTGGCGCACGCCGCACGGGGACGCCCGGATCGTGGCGCATCGGGCCCGGCGGCCGGTGGCGACGCTGGCACTCGGTCATGGTGCCGGGGGCGGGATCGAGTCCGGTGACCTGGCCGCGCTGGCCGCGCGGCTGCCGAAGCAGGACATCAACGTGTTCCTGATCGAGCAGCCCTGGCGCCGTGCCGGGAAGAAGCTCGCGCCGGCGCCGAAGATCCTCGACGAGGCCTGGATCGCGATCATCGGGCAGCTCCGGATCCGGACCCCGCTGGTGATCGGCGGCCGGAGTGCCGGCGCCCGGGTGGCCTGCCGGACCGCGAGCAGCCTGGGTGCGTCCGGCGTACTGGCGCTGTCGTTTCCGCTGCATGCACCGGGCAAGCCGGAGAAGTCGCGGGTCGACGAGTTGCAGGGGGCCGGGCTGCCGACGCTGGTCGTGCAGGGGGAGCGGGACCCGTTCGGGACGCCCGAGGAGTTCCCCCCGCTCACCGAGATGGCCGTCGTACCGGACGCCGACCACTGCGTTCAAGGTGCCGAAGCGGGCGGAGCTGAGTCAGCACGAGGCGTACGACGCTGCTGGTCGAAGCTGTGTTCGAATGGGTGAGCCGCGAGGTGTCCGGATAGTGGTCAGCGGCTGATCGCTGGCTCCGAGGCGGGAATGACCCCGCGCCCGGGCGTGTTGTGACGAACATGATGGCGACGAGAGAGGCTCCGCGCGGAACACTGGGAAGACCCCGGTATTCTCGATCACGATGCCGACTCCCACGACCACCGAGACACCCGAGCAGCGGACCGCGCGCTTCGAGCGCGAGGCGCTGCCTTTCCTCGACCAGATGTACGCCGCGGCGATGCGGATGACCCGTAACCCGTCCGACGCCGAGGACCTGGTCCAGGACACCTTCGCGAAGGCGTACAGCTCGTTCCACCAGTTCACGCCCGGCACCAACCTGAAGGCGTGGCTGTACCGGATCCTGACGAACACCTTCATCAACGGATACCGCAAGCGGCAGCGCCAGCCGACGCAGTCGCCGACCGAGGAGATCGAGGACTGGCAGCTCACCGCCGCCGAGTCGCACACTCCCGGCGGCCTGAAGTCGGCCGAGGCGGTCGCACTCGAGCACCTGCCCGACTCCGACGTCAAGTCGGCGCTGCAGTCGATCCCGGAGGACTTCCGGCTGGCCGTCTACCTGGCCGATGTCGAGGGCTTTGCCTACAAGGAGATCGCCGACATCATGGGGACGCCGGTCGGCACCGTGATGTCGCGGCTGCACCGTGGCCGGCGCCAGTTGCGTGAGCTGCTGGGCGACTACGCCCGCGAGCGGGGCCTGATCCCCGCGTCGGACGAGGACGAGACGCGCCGACGCGACCGCGGAGAAGGAGGAGTCGTGAGCTGCGGCGAGCACCACGACGTCGACTGCAGCGAGATCCTGCAGCGTGTCGTACGTCTTCATCGACAACGAACTCGAAGACGCCAGCACCGACGAGATCCGGCAGCACCTGGAAGAGTGCGCCCCCTGCCTGGACGAATACGACCTGGAACGCTGCGTCAAGAAACTGGTCCACCGCTCCTGCGGCTCCGAACACGCCCCCGACGCCCTCCGCCAGAAAATCCTCCTCCGCCTCACCCAGATCCAGGTCGAAACCACCATCACCACCACCGACTGAACAGCGGTCCGCGGTAGTGCCGGTCGCTCAGATCGAGCTGGGTGGCGTGAAGGTGTAGGTGTAGGGCGCACCGCGCCGTAACGGGGCCAAGTAGATCCTGGGCGTAGGCTTCGTGGATCGGCGAAACTGCCGGCGAGCACTGCGACCGCCGCGGTGGCATTGGATCGTGGCGGTGGAACGGTCACCGGTCGCGGCGTTGATCCGGGCGAGTTCGAGGAGTAGAGCGGCCCTCGCGAATCGTATTCGTTACCCGCCGGGCGAATATCAGGCCCGCTTCGGCGATGTGTCCCGGGCGGTTGCAGTAATCGCCTTGGGCCGCGAACGCGAGTGTGAGCGTTGGATGAGCTTCCGTTTGGCCGACGTCGTCCTGAGCTCGCTCGTGTCAAGCTCGAGGCTGCGCTGCGCGCGGCTCGACGGCGTCGGAGTCGGCCGACCAGCAGATGCGAGAAGCCCGCGTTGATGTAGCGCTTGAACTCCGAGCGAGCGAGTCACCGAACTTCTGCGGCGAGCGCGATGCCGCGGTCGAAGGCCTCGTCAGCGCGAGCGTAGCTCGCCGGCGCGGTTGTAGAGTCCGCCGACAGCGACGTAGGCGACCCCCTCGAGCGGTCGTGTCGCCGAGCTGCTGGCTCAGCGCGCAGTGCTTGCTCGCCGAACTCGACCGCCTCGTCGACCCGGCCGAGGCGGCCAAGGACGTAGGCTCAGCGACGAGCAGCATCGAGCTTGGCCCGCCGATGTCGGACTGCGCACGGAACATCTCCAGAGCCGTGAGCAGATGGGTCGGCCGCGGCTTCGAGGTCGCCGTTCTCGACCTCCGGGATCGCGCTGTCGTGCTCGCAGCCACGCCGCCATCGCGCGCAGATCGAGCTGCTGGGCGATCTCGACGGCGCCACGACCGAGATCTCCCGCATCTCGACCCAGCGACGCCGCGGCTCGTGGTAGCCGAACAGCGCCAGCGCGAGCTCGGGGAAGAGCTGCGGATCCGGCTAGCGACGATGGCCGACGCCTGGTGGTAGCGGTCCATCAGATTGCGCTGTTCGTCGTCGAGCCAGCGGAGGGCCGATGTCCGCGTCGGCTAGCGTCGGGGACGGCTGTGATGTCGAACCGTGGCGAGAGGCAGCCGTGGGCTGGTCGCGTGAGTCAGGCTCTGACAGGCCCAGGCGTAGCCGATGTAGAAGCGAAGGATGCGTTCGAGGCCCGCGTCGCGTTCGGCCGGGGTGAGGGTCTGGTCTGCGAGCTCGCGGGCGTAGGCGCGGATGAGGTCGTGGAAGCGGTAGCGCTCGGGGGCGACCGAGTCGAGCAGGTTGAGGTCGACGAGCCGTTCGAGGATGGCGTCGGCCTGCCGAACGGCGATGTCGAGCAGGCTGGGCGGCGACGACGGTGAGCAGGTCCGATCCGTCCGGGACGCTCAGCAGCGGCAGGGCCCGCGCGGCCTGGCGGTCGAGATCTGCGGTCGCTGGACTCGAGGAAGCGCACGGAGCTGGCGATGCTCGCGCGTACGCCGGTCTCGTCGGAGCCGAGGCTGTCGAGTCGGCGTTCTTCGTCCTGGAGCTGAGTCGACCAGGTGCTGGATCGGCCAGCTCGGCCGGGCTGCGAGCCGGGCACCGATCAGCCGAACCGCCAAGCGGCAGCCGACCGGTGAACAGGGCGAGACTCTCCGCCGCGTCCGGCTCGGCTGCGACCCGGGCCTGCCCGATGACGCCGGACAGCAGCTCGACGGATTCCGACGTCGGACAACGCGTCGAGCCGGATCTGGCGCGCACCGGGCAGGGTCGCCAGCGAGCCTCGGCTGGTGATGATCGCGGCCGACCCCGGGCTGCCGGGGAGCAGCGGCATGCATCTGCGCTACGTCGGTCGCGTTGTCGAGCAGCATGAGCACGCGGCGACCGGCCAGCTGGGATCGCAAGCAGGGCCGCGGCTTCCTCGACGTCGTCGGGAATCAGCTGCGATGTCGAGACCGAGAGAGCGAAGCAACTGCCGCAGGGCGTCGGCGGTGCTCATCGGTACGCCCGGGCCGTAGCCGCGGAGATTGAGATAGAGATGGCCGTCGGGGTAGCTGTCGGCCGAGCTTGTGCGCGGCCTGGACGGCCAGCGCCGTCTTGCCGATACCGCCCATGCCGGTCACCGCGACCAGACCGACCGCCGCCGTTGCGTGCCCGGCGGGATCTCGCAGAACCGAGAGGATGGCGTCGATCTGCGCGGCGCGGCCGGTGAAGTCGGGCACGGCCGGTGGTAGTTGCCAGGGCATCGGCAAGGAGTCGTCGGCCGCCGGGTCCGCGGTGTCGGGCGCCGGCGGTCTCGGGCCTCGCGGCTCTTGCCGCGAGCAACGGACAGGAACTCTGCGGCCTCGTCGGCGTTCAGGCCGAGGGCTGCGGTCAGCGACCGGATGGTGTCGATTCGGGGCCGGCTGCGGGTGCCGCGTTCGAGGACGCTGATCGCCTGCTCGCTCAGGCCGGCCTTTTCGGCCAGGGCGGCCTGGGTCAGCCCGGCCCTGGTCCGGTACCCGCGCAGCAGTTCGCTCAGGCTCGCGTGGACAGCCCACCCACCTCCCTCACTCGCATCGGACCTGCAGCCCGGCTACGGACGGTGCGGATGTCCGCGCGCCAACTCTAGGAGGCACCGGCCGACCGCGCGCCGAGGTTATCCACACCGACCTGGACCGGTTCGGGCTGCCGACGGTCGACGGCACTCACGCCGATCGACCACAATGCCAAACGATCGTTTGAAATCTAGCATTCAGTGTCGTGCGTGCGGACGCTCCGAATACGAGACCTCTCGATAAAGCTGGTCTGGTGTAAACCTGTGACCAAATTGCAAGGACCCCGGTTTTCGCCGGGGTCCTCGCTGTGCGTAGCCGCCTGTTGTCAGGCGTTGGGGCGCTTACCGTGGTTGGCGCCCTTCTTCTTGCGTGCGCGACGCTTGCGGCCGGTCTTGCCCATTTGTAAGCCTCCTTGTAACAACTGCAAAGAGTCACAGTGTCTCATACCACGCGCAGCGCGTTCACGTCGTGCGGCGGGTCACGGTCTGGCTTACAGTGTTTCGGCGCACGCCTGATGAGCAAAATTCATGACGAGTCAGCGATGTGCTGTCTGCCCCCCTGTGCCTCGCCGCCGGCCGGGAACAAGACTGCGACCGCTGATCGGAGGTGACGCTACGTATGTGCTACTGCCGACTGGGACTGGTGATCCGACGTCTGAAGGCATGACATGACGCTGGCCGCTGCATCGAGCGGGCTGCGCTGTTCGGTCACGGCTGTCGCCGCTGCGGCTGGTCCTTGTCGTGTCTGCTGTTCAGACCTGTCGGACGTACCTCGACGCGTGGTCGGCCTCTGTCTGCTGCTCTGCTCGGTCGGCGCACTGCTACGGTCTCCGCACGGTCCGACCGCAGGGCGCGTCCCTGACGTCGATCGTGCTGATCGCCCGTCTACTGTGATCGCGGGCCCTGCGGCAGCCGTCGTCGTTGCCGGCGTCGGCCTCCCTCGCTCAGGCCCGTCGGCTGCCGCTGATCAAGCGAGTCTTCAACAGCGCGCAGCGCGTCCTGTCGCGCCGCCGGCGGCGCGTCGCCTATGTCGCTCGTCGGACGGCCCGGTCGGGTGATGCCGTGCTTCGGACGTGCCCGGGCAATGCCTCGCTGTCACCGCTGACCGGCGATCGTCGACCTAGCTCTGGTCAACGCGCTGCCTGATGTGCCTGGTTCTGTGGCTCGAGCGTGGCGGCACGGTCGTCCGCTGACCTTCCTCCGCGAGGTGGTCGGCACCGACTGTCCTCCCGATGCTCGGGCTACGGACTGCCTCGGCCTGCTGCTGGCCGTGGTATGGCTCGGTGGTCTGGGCATCGTCGCCGGTTTCCTGATCCTCGGTGCCGCTGGTCGTCGCTCGCTGGGCGCTGTCGCAGTACGAGGCCGAGCGCACCGCGCAGGCCGCGACGATGCGGGCCTTCATCCAGGTGATCGAGACGAAGGACCTGTACACCCGGGGTCACTCCGAGCGCGTCAGCGAGGGTGTCGGGCATGCTGGGCCGTCAACTCCGGCTCAACGAGGACCGGCAGCAGCGCTCTGGAGCACGCGGGCCTGCTGCACGACGTCGGCAAGGTCGGCGTGCCGACCAGCATCATCCAGCAAGCCTGGGCGGCTCGACGACTCCGAGATGGACGCGATCCGGCTGCACCCCGCCCGAGGCGTCGAGCTGATCGGCAACATCCCGTTCCTGGAAGAGGTGAAGTCCGCGGTCCTGCACCACCACGAGAAGTACGACGGAACCGGTTACCCGGCCGGCCTGAGCGGTGAGAACATCCCGTACTTCGCCCGGATCATCGGCATCGTCGACGCCTTCGACTGCCTGACCTCGACCCGGTCCTACCGGCCGGCCCGCAGTGTCGAGGAGACGCTGGCAGATCCTCGCTGCAGGACCGCTACACCCACTTCGATCCGCAGCTGGTCGACGCCTTCGTCGAGGTGATCCGGCAAGACGGCTGGGAGGCGGCGGCGGCCGATCAGCCCGCTCCCGACGGCAGCGTGCGAGGTGAGCATCGACCACGACGACCTCAGTCTCGGCAGCTGGCGGCGGCGCGTCCGGCTCGGCGGCCGGTCCGGATGACGTAGATGGCCACGCGCCGAAGGGCGCGAGCTGCGGCGGATGGGCAGCGGCGATCGTGATCGTGCTGGCCGGCGGCGGTCCTGGGGCTCATCGGCGCTCGCTATCACGGTTCGCAGCGGGCGTCACCGAGTGGCCGTTCGTGCCTCGACCTTCGGTGTCCTGATCGCCGATCGGCGAGATGGTGCAGTTCCGCGTCGGATCGAAGCCGGAACCGGGCCCCGATCGCCACCAGCGCCGCACTGGGCTACGCGCTGCTGCGGGCCACCAGAGGTCGCGATTCCGCCCGATGTCGCGCAGGTCATCGCGGTGACCGGCGTGGCGACGCTGGCGGGCGTCCTGCCGCGGATGATTGCCGGACTGCGGTGGGACCTCGTGGTGTCGTCCCGGCGCGTGCTTTCGGTCGCGTGCGGCCGCCGCGGTCTTCTCGGCCGTAGTCCCGCCGGACCTCTACTGGGACACGGTCATGGACCGCTGCCATCTCACTGACGGGTGCAATGTTCCTCGCTGTCCTCACGGCTGCGACATTGGACGCGCTGGTCGGGGCCGGCCAGGCGACCGAGCGCTACAACCAGCCGTTCCCGGCCGCGCTGCGGGACGAGACTCATGGTGACTGGGCACGGATCGGGATGGCGATGGCGCATCAGTGGCGATGCTGCTGGCCGTCGGTACGTCGCTGATCGGACTGTGGGCGCCGCCGCTCGTCGTCGTACCGCTGTTGCTGACGCAGTTCGCGTTCCGGCGGTACGCCTCGGCGCAGCGGACGTATCGGACGACAGTGCGGTCGATGGCGCGGAGTACCGAGATCGCCGGGTTCAGCAGTCCGGGGCAGAACGCGCGGACCGCTGCAGCTGGCGGTGGCTCTCGGCAATGATCTGGGGCTGGCGCCGCCGCGGATGGAGGCGTTGGAGTACGCCGCGCTTGCTGTCGGGGGTCGGGCAGCTTGCGTTGGCGGATCCCAGTCCCGGTGGGGCTTCGCTCCTCAGGACCCGGGAGGAGCGGCAGCGGGCGGCGAGCATCGGAGCCTCGGTGATCGAGCGGTCCGGCGTGCTGGATCACGTCGCTGAGATCGTCCGGCACTCCAACGATCCCTACCGGCACGGCCGGGCGAACAACTCCGACATCCCGGTCGAGAGCGGGATCGTCAACGTTGCGCTGGCCTACGAACAACTGGTGGGCGAGGGGACCGGTCAGTCGCCGGACAAGGCGATGGAGTCGATCGGTCTCGGGATCGGCGCGGAGTACGACCCGGTCGTCGTCGAGTCACTCCGACGCGTAATTGGCCGCGGCTTCCGCTTCTGAGGACAGACGCAGCAGCGCCGGAGTGCCGGCACAGGGTTCCAGCTCGTCCCACACCGGCGCCGTCTCGGCAGGGACCCGGCCCGATCCGCCCATTCCGGCGTACAAGAGCAGTCCGACGCCGGCCGCAATCAGTACGTCGCCTGGGCTGACAGCCTGACCGAAGCCCGGAAGGGCGACCGGTACGACGTCTCCCAGCCAAGGCAACCTGGTCGCCGCATCGGACAGCTCATGCCGCGGATCGCTCACGAGAGCAGAGCCCACGCCGGCGCGGGACAGGGCAGCGAGCGAGACCGGCATGGCGCCGTTCAGAGCAACTACGACGGCGTTGGAGAAGAACCCCAATGCGAGCAGGCCGACGCCGGGGTGGTGGAGGTTCAGCCGCAGGAAGACGGCGATGCAGACGGCGGAGCCGATCAGTCCGACCAGGTACGCCGTACCTCCGAAGAACGAGCCGAGGAGCTGGCCGATCGCAGCCGCGGCGAGCCAGTGCAGGCCGGTCAGGGAGTTGCCGGCCAGTCGCCCGAAGCGTCCACCGGTCGCGAGTGCCGCGGCGCGGCGAGCACCATGACGAGGAGGACCAGCAACATCCAGCGATTCTGCCGCGCCGGTGGCCCGAATCCGGGCAAGCTGACCTCGCAGCGTGTCGACATAGCGGCAAAGAGTGGCGGCGGCCCCAAGCCACAGGGACCGCCGCCAGCCGAACAACTACGACTTGGCCGGTGAAGCACCGCCCTCGTCGAGGAGCGTCGGGCAGGTCCTTGACGCCCGGGTCGCCCTCGTCCGCGACGGTAGTCCGTCGGGTGGGTGGTGTCGACCCCGTCGGGCACCTTGAGCGCCCGGAACACCACCGTCAGCACGATCACCACGATCAGGTTGATGGCGAAGGCGGTCAGCGCGATGTAGACCTGCGTGTCGGTGAACGGGATGTTCGCCAGCGAACCGCCGAAGTGCTTCTTCGTCGCCGGGTTGACCACGTTGTAGGCCTCGATCGTGCCGAACACCATCGCCACCGCCCAGCCGGCCAGCAGCGCCCAGCGGTGGAACCACCGGGTGTACAGGCCGACCACGATCGCCGGGAAGGTCTGCAGGATCCAGATCCCGCCGAGCAGTTGCAGGTTCAGCGCGATCGTCTTGTCCATCCCGAGCACGAACACCAGCGCGCCCAGCTTCACCAGCAGCGACGCGAGCTTGGAGACCTTGGCCTCCTGGGCCGGGGTCGCGTCCGGCTTGATGAAGTCGCGGTAGATGTTGCGGGTGAACAGGTTCGCCGCCGCGATCGACATGATCGCCGCCGGCACCAGCGCGCCGACCGCGATCGCCGCGAAGGCGATCCCGGCGAACCAGGACGGGAACTCCTGGTCGAACAGCCGCGGGATCGCCAGCTGCGGGTTCGCCAGGCCGTCCAGGCCCTTCACGTTCACGTTCGCCTTGATCGCCATGAAGCCGAGCAGCGCGAGCAGGCCGAGCAGCAGCGAGTACGCCGGCAGGATCGCCGCGTTCCGCCGGACGATGTTGCGGTTCTTCGTCGACAGCACCGCGGTCACCGAGTGCGGATACATGAACAACGCCATCGCGGATCCGAGCGCCAGCGTCCAGTACGCCGAGTAGCCTGACTCCCCGGGGATGAACGCGCCGACCGGCTTGCCGGTGGCCGGGTTGGTCTTGGTCAGCTTCGTCCTCGGCGGCGTCGAAGATCGCGTCCCAGCCACCGAGCACATGCGGCAGGTAGAAGATCGCCACCGCGATCACCAGGTAGATCAGGCCGTCCTTGACGAACGCGATCATCGCCGGCGCCCGCAGGCCGGAGGAGTAGGTGTACGCCGCCAGCACCGCGAACGCGATCAGCAGCGGCAGGTCCTTGGCCAGCGTGTTGTTGCCGCCGAGCCCCATCGTCTCGAAGACGGCCTGCATACCGACCAGCTGCAAGCGCGATGTACGGCATGGTGGCGAGGATGCCGGTGACCGCGACCGCCAGCGACAGCGCCTTGCTGCCGTACCGGCCACCGACGAAGTCCGCCGGCGTCACGTAGCCGTTGCGGTGCGAGACCGACCACAGCCGGGACATGAAGATGAAGATGATCGGGTAGACCACGATCGTGTACGGCACCGCGAAGAAGCCGCTGATCGCGCCGGTCGCGTACATCGCGGCCGGTACGGCGATGAACGTGTACGCCGTGTAGAGGTCGCCACCGAGCAGGAACCAGGTGATGAACGTGCCGAACCCGCGGCCGCCCAGACCCCACTCGTCCAGGCTGTCGAGGCGTCCCGTCGCTGCGCCAGCGAGCGGCCATGAAGCCCATCACGGTGACGGCGGCGAAGATCACCACGACGATGATCAGCTGCACCCAGTCGACCTTGGTATTCACTGGTCCGCCTCCTTCGCGGTAGCGGCGGAGTCCGGACGCTCAGGGTCACCAAGTCCCTGCGCGGCCCGTCGCTTCCGCTCCTCGGCGCTCACCAGCCGGTAGCAGATGCTCACCAGGATCGCGGACAGGAAGACCCAGAGAAGCTGGTACCAGTAGAAGAACGGGAAGCCCCACAACCGGGGCTCGTCCTTGGCGTAGGTGGAGACCAGGAGCGGTACGACGATCGCGAGCGCCAGCAGGACGCCGGAGATCCAGTACGCGGGTTTGACCGCAGACAATCGGGACACTGCAAACCTCCTCGGGACACGGCAGGCGCAACGGAGCACGCTACCGTTCGTACCCACAAGGGACTAGATCTTCAGGGTGGTACATGGATAACGAACGCGCATGGTTCGTCCGGCGGGTCGTGCTGTCGGTCTTGTTCCTCGTGGTCGTTGCCGTGCCGCTCTATCCGGAGCTGTTCGGGCTGGACGAGGTCACGCCGTTCGCCCAGTTGGTCGCGTTCCGCCCGCAGGCACTGGTCGTCGTCCTGCTGCTGGCCCTGGTGATGCTGGTACGGCGGGGCTGGCGCCTGGCGGCCGCCCTCGTCGCCGTACTGGCCTTGACCGGAGTCGCGCTGACCGCGCCACGGCAGTTCTCGGACGCCCGGCCCGCGCCGGCGGGGTCCCGGGTGCTGACGATCATGGTGGCCAACGTGCTCGGCGGCGGTGCGGACGCCGGCGCGGTGGCCGAGCTGATCCGGGAGCGGAAGCCCGATCTGGTTTCGTTGCCCGAGGCACAGGTCGACGTCCGTGAGCAGATCCGCGCGCAGCTGCAAGACCTGCAGTACAAGGGGTACACGGCGCAGCCGAGCACGGCGGTGGAGAGTGCGACGAGTGTGCTGGTCTCGCCGTCGCTAGGTGCAGTGGCCTTCAACAGTGAGCAGGGCACGGCCTTCGGCCACATCATCGTTACCGGCGGCAATCTCGGCGAGATCCGGCTGATCGCGTACCACGGGTTCCCGCCGCTGCCGGACGCGGTAACGACCTGGAAGCAGGATCTCCAGATGCTGCGGCACTGGTGCTCGGAGGATCCGCCGACGATCGTGGCGGGCGACTTCAACGCGACCCTTGATCACGCCGACTTCCGGCATGCGCTGGGCGGCAACTGCCGGAGCGTGGCGCCGACGGTGGGCGACGGGCTGGTGGGGACCTGGCCGGCGGATCAGGCGGCGGTGCTTCGGACCCAGATCGACCACGTGGTGGTGACCCGGCAGTTCCAGCCGGCCCGGTTCACGACGTACGAGATCGCGGGCACCGATCACCGTGCCGTCGCTCGCGACGGTCGCCGTACCTATGACTGCGGGTTAGTCGCCGGGCGGTAGATGTAGGGCTGCGACGCCTGGACCGCTTCGGTGAGCATCAGCAGCATGTCGGCGCGGGCCTCGATCGGCCGGCCGAACAGTTCGTCGTCGCCCGGGATCGGGAAGCCCTTCACGCCGATCGCGAGCTGGCTCAGCAGCACATGCAGTACGCCGCGGGCGTTGAAGACCGAGGGGGTCGGCCACTCCGGCAACGTCTCGTGCATCAACGGCTGCTGCGCCGCGGTCGCCGCGATCGGCTTCAGCCAGCGCTCGAGCTCGTCGCTGGTCAGCATGTTCCGGTGCAGGATCGTCATCACCGCATGTGCGACGCGATCGTGCTCCTCGTGCACCCAGCGGTACTGCGTGTCCTTCACGATCCGGTCCGCCAGTACGTCGAGCAACGCGCGCAGTACTCCGGCGTCGCAGTGCCGGGAGCGGGCCAGTGCGCCGATCGCGTCCGCGCCATGGGCCACCGCGTGGGCCCAGCCGCAGTCCGGCACGTACCCGCGCAGGTCGCGCTCCCGCAGCAGCCAGGTGGCCAGCCGGTCGCCCCAGCGCATCACCACCTCGTCGTGCACCAGGAACTCGGCGTTGTCGCGGTGGATCACCTCCGCCAGCGTGAGCGCGGTGAACGAGCGGCGGAAGACGGTGTCGGTGCCGTCCTCGCCCAGTCCGTAGGCAGCCCGGCACACAGACCGTCACCGAACCCTGGCAGCAGATCGTCGTACACCCCGCGCTCCAGCCAGGTCGCCAGCGTCGGGTACGCCAGCGCGTCGCGGACCTGCGGGTTGGTGCTGGCGAGGCCGCGGACGAGCTCCTCGGTGAGGTCGGTCAGCGCACGGTCGCGCGGTACCGCGTAGTCCGCGGCCATCACGTCCTGCCAGTACGTCGACTCCACCCGAGCATCCTTTCATCCGGCCTTGAACAATCAACACCTGTCTACCCCCACTTGTCGAGCGGACCGGAGCGGCGCCCTGGTATGCCAGACCGGTCGGTAGCATCAAGGGGTGCCGTCTCTGACCGATGTGGCGCGGAACCACACGACCCTGGACCAGGCCGACCTGGATCGCCTGCAACTGCTCGTCTCGGACTGGCAGATGCTGGCCGACCTGTCGTTCGCCGACCTGGTGCTCTGGCTGCCTGACACCGAGGGGCTCGGATTCTGGGCCGGCGCGCAGATGCGGCCGACCACCGGACCCACGGCGTACCTGGACGACATCGTCGGCAGCTTCATCCCGCGCGGCCGCCGGCACCTGCTGGACCAGGCGTACGACGGCGGCCGGATCTGCCGCGAAGGAGACCCGGAGTGGCGCGACGACGTCCCGGTCCGGGTCGAGACGATCCCGGTACGCCGGGGCACCCGGGTGATCGCCGTGATCGCGCGGAACACCAACCTGCTCGGTGTCCGGACCCCGTCCCGGCTGGAGATCGCCTACCTGCAGAGCGCGACCGACCTGGCCCGGATGATCACCGACGGCATCTTCCCGTACGGCGGGGAGCGGCTGCTGTCGACCACACCACGCGTGGGGGACGGGTGCATCCGGGTCGATCGGCACGGCATGGTGACGTTCGCCAGCCCGAACGCGTTGTCGGCGTACCGCCGGATGGGGCTCGTCACGGACCTGGTCGGGAGCCGGCTGAAGGACGTCACCGGTGAACTGCTGCACAGCGGTCACAAGGTGGACGACGTGCTGGCGTCGGTGCTGACCGGGCGGGCGGCCAAGGAGATCGAGATCGAGAATCCCGAGGCCACCCTGTTCCTGCGCGCGATCCCGCTGCGCGCCGACGGCCAGCACGTGGGGGCGCTGATCCTGCTCCGGGACGTGACGGAGCTGCGCAGCCGGGAGCGGGAGCTGGTCACCAAGGAGGCGACCATCCGGGAGATTCATCATCGCGTCAAGAACAACTTGCAGACCGTCGCCGCGTTACTCCGGATGCAGGGACGGCGGATCACCGTGCCGGAAGGCCAGCTCGCGCTGGCCGAGGCGGTCCGGCGGGTCGGGTCGATCGCGATCGTGCACGAGACCCTGTCGGAATCCTTCGACGAGCACGTGGACTTCGACGACGTCGCCGACCGGGTGGCGCTGATGGTGGCCGATGTGTCGACCGTCAACACCACTGTCGGAGACCAGCCGGAGCGGGCAGCTTCGGTGTCCTGGACTCCGAGGTCGCGACCCCGCTGGCGATGGTGCTGACCGAGCTGATGCAGAACTCGGTGGAGCACGCCTTCGGTACGCGCGACGGTGAAGAGGCGAGTGGCACGATCGAGCTGGCCGCGGATCGTTCGGTCGGCCGGCTCCGCGTCACGGTCGTCGACGACGGTCAGGGCCTGCCGGCGAACTTCGACTCCGAGCTGTCCGGGAACCTGGGCCTGTCGATCGTCCGTACGCTCGTCATCGGTGAGCTCGACGGGACCCTGGAGTTCGGCCCTCGCCACGACGGCAAGGCCCGGATACTCAGGTCACCCTGGACATCCCGGTCAAGGACGTGAGTACGCAGGTGGGTCCACCGGCAAGCGAAAGGCCCCGCGGTACGTCCCGCGGGGCCTTCGAAGATTTGCTCAGGCGGTGCGGATGCGGGCGCGCGCGTTGCGGCGCTTCAGAGCGCGGCGCTCGTCCTCGCTCAGGCCGCCCCAGACACCGTGGTCCTGGCCGGCTTCCAGCGCCCAGGCCAGGCACTGCTCACGCACGTCGCAGCGACGGCACACCTGCTTGGCCTCCTCGATCTGCATGATCGCCGGCCCGGTGTTGCCGATGGGGAAGAACAGTTCCGGGTCCTCGTCGAGGCATACGGCCCGGTGGCGCCAATCCATGGCGGATCCCATCTCTCTCAGTAGTTGTCGTACGCTGCTCGGGTAGCTCTGTGCCCGATCAGCGGTGCTGTACTCGTGGTTCGTCTCGCACAGGGGGTTCGCGCGAGGGCGTCGCTCTCAAGCATGTGTTGTGAACGTTTTCACGAACGACACCATGTTCCCAATCTCAGCTGGGTGAAACAAGGGTTCTGGAGTTGTCGATCAGATCACAACACTTCCTTAACACTACGAACCGGTGCACAACGGTTCACCCCGTCCGAATATCGGACGGAGGGCTCCGTTCCTGCATGCATCCGTTCACTGCAGGTAACCGATCCGACCACCCTTGGTTACGCACAACCTTCAATCCCTGTGGGGCTGGGGGTTCCGCGACCGCTCGGGCTCGCGGGAAGAGCAGGTGGTCGTCCCTTGCCGCCCGAAGTACATCCCGGCAGGGGGGCACTAAGCTGGCGAAGTGCCGACCGACTCCCCAGCTGCCGCCGTACCGAGACCGCTCAAGCTAGCCGCGGCCGTGGTCGCTGCGGAAGGGCTTGTGCTCATCGTTCTTGGAATTGCCGAAGCATTTACGATCAAAAACGACCGCCTGGTGCTCGGCCTGACCACCGCGGCCTTCTTCGTCGTGTACGGCGCGGGACTCGGGCTCGTCGCCCGCGGACTCGCCCGCGCGTCGACCTGGAGCCGTGGGCCGACCGTGTTCGCCCAGCTGATCCAGCTGCTGGTCGCCTACAGCTTCTGGGGTGGCTCCACCAAGGCCGTCGCCGTCGCGCTCGCCGTCGCCGGCGTCGGCGTACTGATCGGCGTCTTCCAGAAGGTCTCCACCGAGGCCCTGGCCGACGACCCGACCAAGGACCGCCCGGTTCTCTGAGGGTCTACTCCCGCAGCAGTCCCGCCCGCGAGCTCGGTCAGCGTGCGGGCCAGCAGCCGGGAGACGTGCATCTGCGAGATCCCGATCTCGTCGGCGATCTGGGACTGCGTCATGCCGCGGAAGAACCGCAGCGTCAGGATCCGCTTCTCCCGGGTGTCCAGCTGGGCCAGGAGCGGTTTCAGCGACTCCCGGTACTCCACGCTCTCCAACGCCTCGTCCTCGCCGCCCAGCCCGTCCAGGACCGTGGTGGCGTCGGCCTCGTTCTGATCGGGAGCGTCCAGGGACAACGTGTTGTAGGCGTTCGCGGACTCGAGGCCCTCGATCACCAGGTCCGGCGGGAGGCCCAGTCGCTCGGACAGCTCGGCCACCGTCGGCGCCCGGCCGAGCTCCTGGGTCAGCTCGGCCGTCGCCGCGGTCAGCGACAACCGCAGCTCCTGCAGCCGCCGGGGCACCCGGATCGCCCAGCCCTTGTCCCGGAAGTACCGCTTGATCTCGCCCAGGATCGTCGGCGTCGCGTACGTCGAGAACTCGACCCCGCGGTCGGAGTCGAACCGGTCGATCGCCTTGATCAGACCGATGGTGGCCACCTGGACGAGGTCGTCGTACGGCTCGCCCCGGTTGCGGAAGCGGCGGGCCAGGTGCTCCACCAGCGGCATGTGCAGCGAGACCAGGCCGTCCCGGGCCGCGGCGTACGCCGGATCGCCCGCATCGGCAGCGGCCATCCGCCGGAACAGCCCGGCCGTTCGGGTACGTAGATCGGGGCTTTCCTGGGGCTCGCCCAGGGCTGCGTTCGTCGGTCACGCCTTCTCCGTGGCGGTGGCGGTTGCCGTCACGGTGATGGTGAGCCGGCCCGTCGATGGTCTCGGCGGCCGCCGACTCGACCAGCGCGGTCAGCACGGTCCAGCCGAACGAACTGGTGTCCGGACGCCAGCCGTTCGGTACGACGGCACTCGTCCGCACGGTCAGCTGCGGCGGGTCGATCTCGAAGACGCAGCTCCAGCACGCCGTCCGACGCCTGCGGGAGGAGCAGCGCGCACGCCTCGTCGACGGCGATCCGCAGATCGTCGATCGCGTCCACGGTGAAGTCGTTGCGAGCAGCCAGGTTGCCGACCACCGATCGCGGTACGGCGATGTAGGCACTGTCCGCCGGGATGCTCAGGCGGACCTCGGCGGATCGTCCGGTGCTGCTCACGTTGTCTCCCTCGTTTGGGCCCACCACGCCGTACATCATCCAACCTCACCGGCCGCGATGCACGGCGAACGGGTTCCCCGGACGGTCATGGGGCCTCCCGGCCTGGACTGAGGAGGCCGACGACCGGCCAACAGCTGAGCAGTCTCTAGGGGTGTTCGTGCTCCGAGCGGAGCCGGGTGAGGAAGGTCTTGGTGCGCTCGTGCTGCGGGTTGCCGATCACCTCGTGCGGCGGACCCGCCTCGACGACCACGCCGGCGTCCATGAAGACGACCCGGTCGGCGACCTCGCGGGCGAACGCCATCTCGTGGGTGACGACGATCATGGTCATGCCGTCGCGGGCCAGCTCGCGCATCACCGTCGAGCACCTCGCCGACCAGCTCGGGGTCGAGCGCCGAGGTCGGCTCGTCGAACAGCATCAGCTTCGGGCTCCATCGCCAGCGCCCGGGCGATCGCGACGCGCTGCTGCTGGCCGCCGGACAGCTGGGCCGGGTAGGCGTCGCAGCGATCCGCCGAGGCCGACCCGGTCGAGCAGTGTCAGCGCCCGGCTCCGGGCGCTCTTCTTCGACTCGCCCTTGACCTGGACCGGCGCCTCGACGATGTTCTCCAGCGCGGTCATGTGCGGGAACAGGTTGAACCGCTGGAAGACCATGCCGATCTCGCGGCGCTGGGCCGCGATCTGCTTGTCCTTGAGGCGGTACAGCTTGCCCGTCGCGGTCGTCGTACCCCATCAGGTCGCCGTCGACCCAGATCCGGCCGCCGTCGATCGTCTCGAGCTGGTTGATGCAGCGCAGGAACGTGGTCTTGCCCGACCCGGACGGGCCGAGCAGGCAGACGACCTCGCCCGCGGTCGACGTCGATGTCGATGCCCTTGAGCACCTCGTTGTCGTGGAAGGACTTGGTCACGTTGACCGCGTGCACCAGCGGCTGGGCCAGGACTGGGCCGGCTCAGCTGGCCACCGTCGCGGTCATCACGCGCCTCCCGCGCCGGCCGCGCGTGTCGTCCGTGGTGCCTTGGTGCCCGAAGCCACGGCCGAAGTGCCGCTCGAGGAAGTACTGGCCGACCATGAGGACGCTGCGTCGCGGCAGGTACCACAGGGTCGCCGCGACGGGCCGGGAAGGTCTGGAAGTCGTGCTGCCGATCGACTGGAGCTGGTAGAACAGCTCGACGATGACCGGCACGGCGACCAGCAGCGAGGTGTCCTTGACCATGGCGATCGTCTCGTTGCCGGTCGGCGGCACGATGACCCGCATCGCCTGCGGCAGCACGACGCGGCGCATCGTCTTGCCGCGGCTCATCCCGAGCGCCTGCGGCGGCCTCGGCCTGGCCCTTGTCGACGCTGAGGATGCCGGCCCGGGCGATCTCGGCCATGTACGCCGCCTCGGACAGGCCGAGGCCGATGATGCCGGCGACCAGACCGGTGAAGATCTCGTTGGAGTCGAGGGTGAAGAAGCGTCAGTCGCCGGACAGCCCGAGCCACTCGATGATCTTCCAGTCGAACGGGCACCCCGAAGCGAGACGCCCTGCTGGAACAGGAAGCCGAGCGTGCCGATCGATGAACGAGCAGGACGTAGCGCGGGATGGCGCCGGAAGAACCAGGTGTAGACGAAGGCGACGCCGGCCAGGATCGGGTTGTCGGACAGCCGCATCACCGCGAGGATGACGCCGCCCGCCACGCCGAGGATCATCGCCCAGCACGGTGACGAGCAGGGTGCCCTTGACCAGGCCCTCGATCACCGGCTGCTGGATCATCGCCTCGAAGACGAAGCGCCAGTCGAACGCCTTGTTGGTGAGCAGCAGGTGCACGAACATCGCGACACAGACGGCGATGACCACGATGGCGACCCAGCGGCCGGGTGCCGGACCGGCACGGCGTCGATCCGGCCCGGCCGGTCGGCATCCGACGCAGCCGGGCGGGCTTCGGTGTCAGTCGTCATGCTCAGCTCACGGGTTCACGGCGAAGTCGGTGATCGCGCCCGCGCTCGTTGTTCCACTTCTGCAGCGTGCTCTTGTAGGTGCCGTCGGCCTTCAGCGCCTTGAGCGCCTCGACGATCGCCTGCGCGAAGGCGGTCTGCGCCTTCGGGATCACGTAGCCGTACGGGGCCGAGTCGTAGATCTCGCCGAGCATCTCGAGCTTGCCGTTGGTCTGGCTCGACCGCGTACGGCACGACGGGGGAGTCGGCCAGCATGGCGTCGGCCTTGCCGCCGACCACGGTCCGGCGGTCGCCTGGTCCTGCTTCTCCCGGACCACGAGCTTGATCTCCGGCTTGCCGGCGTCCTTGCACTTGGCCTGCCGCTTCGGCAGGTCGTCCTCGAGTTGCATCGTGCCCTTCTGCACGGCGACGGTCTTGCCGCACGCGTCGTCGGGGTCGACGCCCTTCGGGTTGCCCTTCGCGGTCGCCCACTGGCGTGCCGGCGTTGAAGTAGCTGACCATGTTGACCTGCTGCCTTGCGCTCGTCGTTGATCGTGAACGACGAGACGCCGACGTCGTACTTGCCGCCCTGGACGCCGGTGATGATCGTGTCGAACCCGGCCGGCTGCCAGCTCGATCTTGACGCCGAACTTCTGCGCCACCGCGTTGAACAGGTCGACGTCCATGCCGACGACGGTCTTGCCGTCCCTGCGAGGAACTCGTTCGGCGGGTAGGTGGCGTCCATGCCGACGACGATCTTCCCGGCGCTCTTGATCTTCGGCGGCAGGGACCCGCTCAGGTCCGGTCCGCCGCTGGACGGCGCACTCGACGGGGCGCTTGTCGGCGCGCTGGTCGAACCGCCTTCGAGCGAGTTCGAACCGCAGCCCGCCGCGGCCAGAACCAGGACGCCGGACAACACGAGCGTCCTACGCAGGACAGACATCTAGTCCTCCAAACCTGGGCGCCGACAGGCCCGGCGCCGTGTTTCCGCATCTTGACACAGCCCCCTGCCCGCAACGCACGGACCAACCCGGAATGGAGACCTATTCGTAGTCGTAGCGTGCGGCCCGTCGACATTCTGAGCACGCAGCGTGACGACGTACGCCTCGACGTAGGCCGGTCGGGGCCAGAGCGAGACGGGGTCGTCACCGGATGTGGGACCCCTTACAGCAGACCAGTTGGCCGTGTGGTTAACTCATCCGGATGGGTGACCCCCTGGCAACGGCGCTGTTCGACGCACCCTCATCGAACGCCCACACACACCTCGTACGCACGTTCCCCTGAAGGGTCCCCGCATGGTCGCCCAGCCAGTTCCGTCCGCTGTTCCCGAGATCGACCCGACCGCGTCCGATCCGTTTGCCGGTGACGCCGTCTTCGAGCTGCACCGCGGCGGCAAGATCGAGGTGACGTCCTCGGTCCACGTCCGCGACGCCGACGACCTGTCCAAGGCCTACACGCCGGGTGTCGCCCGGGTCTGTACGGCGATCGCCGAGGACCCGTCCCTGGTACGCCGCTACACCTGGAAGTCCAACGTGGTCGCGGTCGTCACCGACGGGACCGCCGTCCTCGGGCTCGGCGACATCGGACCGGCGGCGTCACTGCCGGTGATGGAGGGCAAGGCCCTGCTGTTCAAGGAGTTCGGCGGCGTCAACTCGGTGCCGATCGCGCTGGACTGCACCGACGTGGACGAGTTCGTGGAGACCGTCGCCCGGATGGCCCCGACGTTCGGTGGCATCAACCTGGAGGACATCTCCGCGCCCCGCTGCTTCGAGATCGAGCGGCGGCTGAAGGAGCGGCTGGACATCCCGGTCTTCCACGACGACCAGCACGGTACGGCGGTCGTCGTACTGGCCGCACTGCGGAACGCGTTGCGGGTCACCGGGAAGTCGATCGAGCGACATCCGAGTGGTCATCTCCGGCGCGGGTGCGGCTGGGGTGGCGTGTGCCCGGATCCTTTTGCAGGCAGGCGTTGGTGACCTGGCCGTGGTCGACAGCAAGGGTGTGCTGCACGAGGATCGCGCCGACCTGAACCCGGTGAAGCTATCGCTCGCCCGAGACACCAACACCGGCGGGCTGTCCGGCCGGCTGGTCGATGCGCTGGACGGCGCGGACCTCTTCCTCGGCGTGTCCGGCGGGACGGTGCCCGAGGAAGCGATCGCGCGGATGGCCGCCGGGGCGATGATCTTCGCGCTGGCCAACCCGAACCCCGAGGTGCACCCGGACATCGCCCACCGGCACGCCGCCGTGGTCGCGACCGGGCGCTCGGACTTCCCGAACCAGATCAACAACGTGCTCGCGTTCCCCGGCATCTTCCGCGGCGCCTTCGACGTGAACGCGTCCCGGATCACCGAGGGCATGAAACTGGCCGCTGCGGACGCACTCGCGAATCTGATCTCGGAAGCCGACCTGCGCCCGGAGTACATCATCCCGTCGCCCTTCGACGAGCGCGTCGCCCCGGCCGTAGCCGCCGCGGTCGCCGCCGCCGCCCACTCCGACGGCGTAGCCCGCGCCTGACGCCCCGGCTCCCCGCGGTCACCCCCTCTGGACCTGCTCGAGGGGAATCCGGGTCTTGTCGTGTCCGTGGGCTACAGCGGGGTCGACTTTGTGCGCCAGATCCGTACGCCGAGTCCGTCGCCGTACGGATCTCGTGCGCAAAGTGACCGATCCCGCCGATGGTGGGCAGCCCGACGATCCGGGGCGAACCCAGCAGTCGCAGGGATATCCCGTCGAATGGGCTGGGGTGGGTGAGGTCGGTAACTGACTTGGTGCGGACCACCCCCTAAGGTGGTCCGCATGCTTGCTGCCTACGCTGCCAAGTTCGACGCTGACGACCCGATCGCCGCGTCTCGAGGTAGGGGAGCGGCCGGATCCGACGGTGCCTGACGGGTGGGTGACGATCGATGTGCGGGCGACCGCGCTCAATCATCACGATCTGTGGTCGCTGAAAGGTGTCGGGCTGGCGTGAGCAGAGCCTGCCGATGATCCTCGGGTGTGACGCGGCAGGGGTCGACCCGGACGGCAACGAGGTCGTCGTGCACGCGGTGATCTCGGACCCGGCCTGGAAGGGTGACGAGACGCTGGACCCGAAGCGGTCGCTGCTGAGTGAGCGCTACCAGGGCACCCTTGCGGAGAAGGTCGTCGTACCGGCGCGGAACGTCGTACCGAAGCCGGCTGGGCTGAGCTTCGAGCAGGCCGCATGCCTGCCGACCGCGTGGCTGACGGCGTACCGGATGTTGTTCACGCAGTCGGGGCTGAAGCCCGGCGACACCGTGCTCGTGCAGGGCGCCGGTGGTGGCGTGTCGACCGCGCTGATCACGCTGGCGCGGGCCGCGGGGATTCGGGTGTGGGCGACCAGCCGGGACGAGGGGAAGCGGGCGAAGGCGCGTGGAGATCGGCGCGCACGACGCGTTCGAGTCCGGGCGCGCGGCTGCCGGAGCGGGTCGACGCGGTGATGGAGACGGTCGGTCAGGCGACCTGGTCGCACTCGCTGAAGTCGCTCAAGCAGGGCGGCACGCTGGTGATCTCGGGCGCGACCAGCGGCCAGGCGCCGAAGTCGGCCGAGCTGAACCGGATCTTCTTCCTGCAGCTGCGGGTCCAGGGCTCGACGATGGGCACCCGGACCGAGCTGGCCGAGCTGATGCAGTTCATGGCGAACGCGGGCATCTCGCCGCACATCGACTCGATGCTGCCGCTCGCCGACGCCCGCACAGGGCTTCGCCAAGCTGAACGAGGGCGACGTCTTCGGCAAGATCGTCTTTACTGTGTAGACAGCGTCGCCTACTCCCGTGCGTGCTGCGCGGCACTCGGCGGCGCATCTCGCTGCACTGGTGCAAAGGTCACGATGCTCCGCATCGAGCCCTTCGCCCCAGCACACCGAGCTACACCCCCGAGCACCTGCTCGCGACTGCACGGGAGTAGGCGACACTGTCTGAGTGCAGCAACCAGAGCCAGAGATCAAGCCGGCTGGAATCGAGCACGCCGAGGCCGGCGCGTGGTGTCACCTGCAGTGCTGGCTGGAGGCGTACGCCGACCTGGTCGCCCCCGCCAAGCTGGCCGAGCGGACCGCCGACATCGGCACCCGGATCGAGCGGTGGACGACCGCCGCCGAGGAGGGCCGGCCGCGCTGGGTCGCCCTGAACCCGGACCCCGAGGCGCCGGTGCGGGACCGGGTGATCGGGTTCTCGCGATCCGGCCCACCCAGGACGAGGACGCGCCGGTCCCGCTCGAGGTGTACGCGATCTACGCCCGGAAGGCCTGGTGGAGCACCGGGCTCGGTAGCCGGCTGCTGGAGTTGCCATTGGCAAGCAGCCGGCCAGCCTCTGGGTGCTGGAGGGGAACGAGCGGGCCCAGGCGTTCTACCGTCGCAAGGGTTTCGTCGCGGACGGCACGGGTCGCCGACGAGCCGTTCTTCGACGTCGTCGAGATCCGGATGGTGCGCCGGTAACGCCAGTGCCGGCGGTACACCTGTCACACCGTGCGGGTACGACGTTTCATGGCTGAAACATTGCCGTCGCACCGGGGCAACGAGGCTGGCGCAGTCTGGTCCTACCGCGAGAAACCCCCGCGGATTCGATCCGCCCGATCGATGACGGAGCAGGAGTGCCCATGAGGCCGACCTTGACGGTGATCGCCGACCCCGCCGACCGCTGGATGATGCGGGCCGCGTGCGTCGGCCAGGCGCCGGCGTACGACGAGACCGCCAGCCAGTGGGAGCAGCGCAAGGCGCAGGCGATCTGCCTGACGTCGTGCCCGGTGCTCGAGGAATGCCGCGAGTGGGCCCGCCGGACCAAGTTCACCGGCACCGCCGCCGGCGAGAAGTTCCTCTACGGCCGCCGCCGCGGCCGCCCGGGCCCGCAGGAGCGCCGCCGCCCCCCGCTGGTCGAGGAGCAGCAGGCCAGCTGACCACCGCCGTGAGGCTGACCCAGCGACGCTGGTCCACCGGATCCGGAGGCGAACCCATCATCTGACGGGTCGCCCACGCGACGGGGATGTCAGGCGCTGACGAGTTCGTCGGCGCGGTCGCGTCGGCGGCTTCGCGGTCCGCCGGAACGGCGAGGTGAGCGTCGCGACGACGTACTGGCGGTTGCGGACGAACGCGACGATCGCCAGCGCCAGGTAGATCGCCGCACAGCACGTACCGCCCGGTCTGGCCCGGGATCGGCGAACTGGACCGCGAACAGCCCGAGCAGCGTCCAGGCCGCCCAGCGCGGGAAGCGCAGACGTCAGCAGGACCGCGATACCGAGCAGCGTCTGCGTCGCGGTCAGCAGGAACTCCTCGACCTGCCGGCCGTCCAGGTGCAGCGCGGCCGGTCCGCCGCCGATGCCGTAGGCGATCGGCAGGCTGCCGATCAGCAGGGTCCACTGGTTCACCTTGGCCGAGATCAGCAGGCCGAGCGCGGCCGCGCCCTTGCCCCGCCAGGCGAACAGCATCGCCACGATGAACTCCGGCGCCTCCGAGGCCAGCGGAGCCAGCCACTGGACCAGCAGGAACTGGTCGATCCCGAGCGCCTGGCCGCCCTCGACCAGCGAGTCGGCGAACGGCTCGGCCGACAGCCAGGATCACGCCGGCCGAGACCAGGAACATCGCCGATCACCGCGATCCGCCGCTGCACCGTCGGCAGGCCGCCGATCCGCGCGGCCGGCCCGATCAGGTCCGGCTCGTCGTCGTGCTCGGAGGCGGCCGCGCGCCAGAGGTAGTAGGCGAAGAAGGCGAGCAGCGCGATGCCGAGCACGCAGGTGGATCTGGCCGGTCACCGGGATGACGAACGCGACCACGCTGGCGATCGCGAGGAAGCCGAGCTCGCGCCGGTAGCCGGACTCGAGCACCAGCGCCTTGACCGTCCGCCCGCTGCGCCGACTGGCGACGTACAGGCTGACCAGGACGACGCTGGACCAGCCGAGGCCGAGGAGCAGCCGGTTGGAGCCGGTCATGTTGGCCGCGGCGTACTGCGACGTACTCCGGGTTGGCTGCCGGCCGTGTGCGCGAAGTAGAGGTCCACGGCGTACTCCGGCAGTACGGCGATCACCGCCAGCAGCGCGATCGCCAGACCGCCGGAGATGTCGACCTCGGCGGCCTCCGCGGCCCAGGCCAGCACGAACGACGCGGCGACCACGCCGAGACCGAAGACGACGATCGCCGAGCGGCGCCGACGGATGCACGCCGGTGAGCCGGAGAGCGACCGCCGGAACCGCCGCGACGAGGCAGAAGAGCACGGGGCGGAGGGCTCTGAACATGGTTCAAGCCTGCCATCGTTTTAATACTTTCGCAATTGCGAAAGTATGAGACCGTGCTCACCACCGGCCCGGCGTGCTGCGCGCTGACCGTTCGCAGCGGTCACAATGACTGCGCGATGACCAGACACCCCTGAACCCGACGCAAGGCCCAGCTCGATTCCGCCGCCGGCACCTTCGCGATGCTCTCCGCGCCGGTCCGGCTGCATCTGGTGTCCCTGGCGGCCCAGGGCGAGTACGACGTCGGCACGCCTCGCGGAGCGGGTCGGCGTCAGCATCGCCACCGCGAGCCAGCACCTCGGCAAGCTCCGGCTGGCCGGCATCATCACCGCCCGGCGCGAGGGCCGCCGGCACATCTACACCGTCGACGACCCGCACGTCCTCAACCTGGTCGACCAGATCTTCGAGCACATCGCCCCCGACGGCACGCTGGCCCCCGACCCACCCCGCCGTACCCGCCGCCGCCACACCGACTAGGGGGCGAGCAGAGGCTCGGCGGTGTAACGATGCGCGGGAAGTGCTCCAGGTGACTGGATGCCCGACGAGGCGTGTGGCACGCTAGAGGACGTGCGGAGGTACCGCTGCGGCGCCTCCAGGTACGCGCGCCAGTTCTGGACGAGTTCCAGGTCGGCCCAGGTCGTCTCGCGGATGCCCCAGTCGCCGACCTCGAGGATGGTGGCGCCGGGCAACGCGGCGATCACGGGGGAGTGGGTCGCGCACAGCACCTGCGAGCCGCCGTTGGCCAGTTCGTTCAGTACGCCGACCACCGCGAGGCTCGACGAGAACGACAGCGCCGACTCGGGCTCGTCCAGGCAGTAGAAGCCCGGCGCGGTCGAAGCGGTCGCCGATCACGGCTCAGGAAGCTCTCGCCGTGGCTCATCTCGTGGAACTCCGGGCTCCGGTGGCCGGGTCGGCCTCGGGTTGTGCTCCAGGTAGGTGTAGAAGCCGTGCATCGTCTCGGCGCGCAGGAAGAACCCGGCCCGCTGCGGCGCCGACGCCGCGGGTCAGCATGAGGTCGTCGGACAGCGATGACTCGGTCGCCCGCGTGGTCAGCCGGGCGCCGGTGGAGCCGCCCTCAGGGGACATCCCGAAGGCGACGGCGATCGCCTCGACCAGGGTCGACTTGCCGTGCCGTTCTCGCCGACCAGGAAGGTGACGCCCGGGGCCGAGGTCCAGGCCGTCGGTCAGGAGCTGCGCGGACCGCCGGAATGGTGTGCGGCCAGCGCCCGGACGGACGAATGCCCTCCGCCGCGGCAACCCGGCGTACGGGCTGAGTCGGCGAAGGGCATTCGGTCACGCTAGAACAGCTGGGAGATCAGTCGTCCTCGTCGTCGAGGCGGGCCAGCCAGGTGGCGAAGCGCTCGATCGGGGTCTCGAACTCGGGGTTCAGGTCGACGAACTCGCGCAGCCGCTCGGCGACCCAGGCCAGCGTGACGTCCTCCTCGCCACGCCGGCCCTCGAGCTCCTCGATCCCTCGGTCGGTGAAGTACACGTCAGCTGAAGGCCTGCTTCAGCAGCGTCGCCTGCTCGGTCGGCGTGCACGCCGTGCGAGCCGACCGACGGGGCCGACATGGCCGGCCGGGACACCCGGTAGAACGGCTTGCCGCCCAGGTGCTCGGTCAGGTTCAGCGCCATGAACGGCCACGGGCCCTGGTTCGCCGGCTCGTCCTGCACCCAGCGGACCTCCTCGCAGGTTCGGGTACTTCGCCAGTTCGGCCTGCGATCTCCTCGGCCGGCAGCGGGTAGAGCTGCTCGACCCGCAGGATCGCGGTGCTGATCTTGTCCGGCTCGACCTTCTTGCGCTCGGCCAGCAGGTCGTAGGCGATCCGGCCCGAGGTCAGGAAGCACCCGCTCGACGGCCGCCGGGTTCGCCTCGGCCTCGGGGTCGTTGATCACCGGCCGGAACGTGCCGCGGGTGAACTCCTCCGGCTGCGACACCGCCGCCTTGCAGCCGGAGCAGCTGCTTCGGCGTGAAGACGATCAGCGGGTTGTGCTCCTCGCCGAGCGTGTGCCGCCGCAGCAGGTGGAAGTACGACGCCGGGGTCGACGGCTGGGCGACGGTCATCGCGTTCTCGGCGCAGAGCGTGCAGGAACCGCTCGATCCGGGCCGACGAGTGGTCCGGGCCCTGGCCCTCGTAGCCGTGCGGCAGCAGCAGCACGACACCGGACTTCTGGCCCCACTTCGCCTCACCGGCCGAGATGTACTCGTCGATGATCGACTGGGCGCCGTTGACGAAGTCGCCGAACTGCGCCTCCCAGAGCGACCAGCGCCTCCGGCCGGGCCACGGAGTACCCGTACTCGAAGCCGAGCGCGGCGTACTCGCTCAGCAGCGAGTCGTAGACGTAGAAGTTCGCCTGGTCCTCGTCGAGGTGCTGCAGCGGGACGTAGTCCTGGCCGTTGACCCGGTCGATGATCGCGGCGAACCGCTGCACGAACGTGCCGCGGCGGCTGTCCTGGCCGGCGAGCCGGACCGGGCGCCCGTCCAGCAGCAGCGAGCCGAACGCGATGATCTCCGCGCTGGCCCAGTCGATCGGGCCCTGGGTGATCGCGGCGGCCCGGCGCTGCAGTTGCGGCAGCACCTTCGGGTGCACGGTGAAGCCCTCCGGCAGCGTGGTGTGCGCGTCGGCGATCTTCTTCAGCACCTCGGGCGTGGTCGCGGTCGCGTCCGGGCCTTCCGGCTTGTCCGGGTAGACCGGGACGGTCACGTACGGCGCCGGGGTGTCCGGCTGGCTCTTCGCCTCGCGGACCTCGGTGAAGACCCGCTCCAGCCGCTGCTGGAAGTCGCGCATCGCCTGCTCGGCCTCTTCGACCGTGATGTCGCCACGGCCGATCAGGGCCTCGGTGTAGAGCTTGCGGACGGACCGCTTCTGCTCGATCAGGTCGTACATCAGCGGCTGGGTGAAGCTCGGGTCGTCGCCCTCGTTGTGACCGCGGCGGCGGTAGCAGACCAGGTCGATGACGACGTCCTTGTTGAACGCCTGGCGGTACTCGAAGGCCAGGTCGGCGACCCGGATGCAGGCCTCGGGGTCGTCGCCGTTCACGTGGAAGATCGGCGCCTGCACCATCCGGGCGACGTCGGTGCAGTACATCGACGAGCGGGACGAGGCCGGCGAGGTGGTGAAGCCGACCTGGTTGTTCACGATCACGTGGATCGTGCCGCCGGTGCGGTAGCCGCGCAGCTGGGACAGGTTCAGCGTCTCCGCCACCACGCCCTGGCCGGCGAAGGCCGCGTCACCGTGGACGAGCACCGGCAGCACCGGGAACGCGGCGCCGCGGTCGAGGATGTCCTGCTTGGCCCGGACGATGCCCTCGAGCACCGGGTCGACGGTCTCCAGGTGGGACGGGTTCGCCGCCACCGACACCTTGATCTTGTCGCCGAACTCGGAGACGAACTCGCCCTCGGCGCCCAGGTGGTACTTCACGTCACCGGAGCCCTGGACCGTCCGCGGGTCGATGTTGCCGTCGAACTCGCGGAAGATCTGGCCGTACGACTTGCCGACGATGTTGGCCAGCACGTTCAGCCGGCCGCGGTGCGCCATCCCGATGGTGACCTCGTCCAGGCCGGCGCCGGCCGCCTCCTCGCAGAGCTCGTCGAGCAGCGGGATGGTGGTCTCGCCGCCCTCGAGGGAGAACCGCTTCTGGCCGACGTACTTGGTCTGCAGGAAGGTCTCGAACGCCTCGGCCTCGTTCAGCTTGGCCAGGATCCGCAGCTGCTCCTCGCGCGGCGGCTTGGTGTGCGGCCGCTCGACCCGCTCCTGGATCCACTTGCGCTGCTCGGGGTCCTGGATGTGCATGTACTCGATGCCGGTGGTGCGGCAGTACGAGTCGCGCAGGATGCCGAGGATCTCCCGCAGCTTCATGAACTTGCGGTCGCTCTGGCCGCCGAACGAGCCGGTGGCGAACTCGCGGTCCAGGTCCCACAGGGTCAGGCCGTGGGTGGCGACGTCGAGGTCGGGGTGGCTGCGCTGCTTGTACTCCAGCGGGTCGGTGTCGGCCATGATGTGGCCGCGCACCCGGTAGGCGTGGATCAGCTCGAGGATGCGGGCCTGCTTGCTGATGTCCTCCTCGTGGCTGTGCGGGAGGTCGGCGGCCCAGCGGATCGGCTCGTACGGGATCCGCAGCGACTGGAAGATCTCGTCGTAGAAGCCCTCCTCGCCGAGCAGCAGCTGGTGCAGCCGGCGCAGGAACTCACCCGACTGGGCGCCCTGGATGATCCGGTGGTCGTACGTCGAGGTCAGCGTCATCACCTTGCTGACCGCGAGCTTGGCCATCGTCTCCTCGGCCGCGCCCTGGTACTCCGCCGGGTACTCCATCGCGCCGACGCCGATGATGCAGCCCTGGCCGGTCATCAGCCGCGGCACCGAGTGCTGGGTGCCGATGGTGCCGGGGTTGGTCAGGCTGATCGTGGTGCCCTGGAAGTCGGGCAGCGCCAGCTTGTTGTCCCGGGCCCGCCGGACGATGTCCTCGTAGGCCATCCAGAACTCGGCGAACGTCATCGTCTCGGCGGCCTTGATCGACGGCACCAGCAACTGCCGGGTGCCGTCCGGCTTCTGCATGTCGATGGCCAGGCCGAGGTTGATGTGCTGCCGGCTGGACCAGGGTCGGCTTGCCGTCGGTCTCGTCGTACGACGCGTTCATCTCCGGCAGCGTCTTCAGCGCCTTCACCAGGGCCCAGCCGACCAGGTGGGTGAAGGAGATCTTGCCGCCGCGGGCGCGCTTGAGGTGGTTGTTGATGACGATGCGGTTGTCGATCAGCAGCTTGACCGGCACCTGCCGCACGCTGGTCGCGGTCGGGACCGTGAGGCTGGTCTCCATGTTCTGCGCCGTCCGCGCGGGCGCCCCGCGCAGGATCATGCCGCTCGGCGTCCGTGCTGGTCGCGGGAGCGGGCTTGGGCTGGGCGCTGGGCGGCTGGTTCACCGTGCCTCCGGTCGGGGCGCCGCTCGCCGGCGGCTGCTGCTTCTGCGCTGGCTGGTGCTGCGGGCTGGTACGGCGGCCTGCGCCGGCAGCGGGCGCGGCGCTGCGTCTGAGCGGCGGCCGGCGCGGCGGCCGGCGGCGGGCGGCGCTGCGGCTGGCTGGGCGCGGCAGCGGTGGCGGCTGTGCCGCGGCTCGGCGCCTCGGGCGTCTTGTTGTCGGACACCGCGTCGGGCCGGGGAGCGTCGGCCGGGCTGGTCGTCACCGGCTCCGCGTCACCCGGGCTGATAGCCCTTGAAGAAGTCGCAGCCACGCCGGATCCACCGATTTCGGGTCCTGGAGGTACTTCTCGTACATCTCGTCGACCAGCCATTCGTTCGCACCGAAGGCTGCAAGGGGATTCGTTTCTGATGGCTCGGTGGCCACTTGGCAGTTCGCCTCTTCCGATCGGGTCAGGTACCGCTGTTATGTCATGCCTGAAGTTATGGGTGGTGTCCCAGGGCAAGGCTAATAGCACGCCGACCACTTCTACAGCCCGGGACCACCGGACCAGTCGATCGAGTGGTCGGGCTCTCGGCGACTTGATCGATCGAGGCCTGAAACACTGTGCTGGCAGGTGTTTCAGGCCCGATCGGGCACCGGTCCGGTGCCGACGTGCCGCGACCGGAAGCCCGGACGGAGCTGCCAGACCCCGTTGCAGTGGTGGGGTTCCGCCGACCTTCGCGGTGACTGTGGGTGACGTCGTTTGACGCGCTGAGCTGCCCACTGTATGCAGTTGCCCGCTCGCCGCCGGTGATGATCAGGACTGCGCAGAAATGTGGTGAACGTCACGCTGTGGATCAGTCCAGTTCCTCGCGACTGGGCTCACCGGTTGCTCAGCCGCCGGACCAGCTTCAGGCCGGACCAGGTCGCGTCGACCGCGCAGACCTTCACGTCGACCACCCCGAGCGGCAGCGCGAGCTCGCGGATCCCGTTCTCGTCCAGGTCGGTCGGTACGCCGGACGAACGCTTCGGCCACGCGATCCAGATCATCCCCGCGGTCGCCGTCTTGCCGAGCAGCACCGGCAGGCGCTTGGTCAGCCGTCCCCGGTCCGGACAGAACGCCAGCACCACGTCGTACGACGTACGTCCGGCCCGGCTGACCACCGTCGTACCGGCCGGCAAGCCCTCGATCGCGAACCCGTCCGGCGCGTTGTCCACCAGCACGACGTGCTCCGCCTTGATCCCGAGCTTGACGGCCAGCGGCTTGCCCGAATAGCCCGGCGTGGCGGTCATGACGGGATGCGTAGCGCCGGGTTCGGCGGCCCATACTGACCGGATGGCGTTGACGGATGAGGCGATCGTCAAGATCAAGGGGATGATCACCTCGGGGGAACTGGGGCCGGGGGATCGACTGCCGAAGGAGGCGGATCTCGCGGCGCGGCTCGGCCTGTCGCGGAACTCGCTGCGGGAGGCGGTCAAGGCGCTGACGCTGGTCAACGTGCTCGACGTCCGGCACGGCGACGGCACGTACGTGACCAGTCTGGACTCGGCGCATCTGCTCGACGCGCTGAACTTCATGGTCGACCTGCACCGCGACGACTCGGTGCTGCAGTTCTTCGAGGTACGGCGGCTGCTCGAGCCCGGGGTGGCCGCGCTGGCCGCCGTCCGGATCACCGCGGAGCAGCTGACCGAGCTGCGGCTGCTGTGCAGCGACCTCACGCCGGACGCCGAGGTGGACGACGCTGGTCGCGAACGACCTGCGCTTCCACCGCGGGATCGCCGAGGCGACCGGGAACCAGGTCGTCTGCTCGCTGCTCGACGGCATCTCCGGTGCGACCCAGCGGGCCCGGATCTGGCGCGGCGTCACCCAGGCCGGCGCGGTCGAGCGGACCCTGTCGGAGCACGCCGCGATCCTGGACGCGATCGAGATCGGCGACGCCGAGGCGGCCCGCGCCTGGATGACCGCGCACATCGCCGGCGTCGAGACCTGGCTCCGCAAGGCGCCGTGAGTGCTGAGTGCGGAGTGGTATGGCCGTCGAACCGGCAGCCACCGCGCAGTGCGCTGACGCTGCGGCTGGTACTCGCCTGCTTCGGTGTGGCGCTGTGGATCGCGGCGGCGGTGCTGTTCGTCGTCTTCGACCTGCCGGTCGGCTGGGTGATCGCGTTCGCGTGTGCTCGGCGTCGTCGCGCTGGTCGACCTGGTGATCGTTGCCTGGCGCAAGCGCCGGGAAAGTAGTTGAACCCGGCCGAGGGTTGCCCTCTAGGCTTGGTCACGTCCCATTCCCGACGTCAGGGGTCCGCGTTGTAGCTCCGAGGTCTTCTCTTCAGCCGATTGATCGCCGCCTGTCTCGGTGTGCGATCTCGTCCGAGACCTCTTCTGGAGTACACGCACATGAGTTATTCCCTGTCCTGTACCGACCTCTTCTTCGCCTGGCCGGACGGCGACGTCCTGTTCGACGGGCTCACCTTCGTCGCCGGACCGGTCCGGTCCGGGCTGGTCGGCCGCAACGGCGCCGGCAAGTCGACGCTGCTCCGGCTGATCGCCGGCCGGCTCACCCCGCAGCGCGGGTCGATCCGCGTCAGCGGCGAGCTCGGGTACCTGCCGCAGGACCTGACCCTCGACACCAGCGCTGCGGGTCGACCAGGCGCTCGGCATCGACGCGATCCGCGCGGGCCATCACCGCGATCGAGTCCGGCGACGCCTCGGAGGCAGAACTTCGCGATCGTCGGCGACGACTGGGACGTCGACGAGCGGGCCGAGGCGATGCTCGGCAAGCTCGGCCTCGGCGCGATCGACCTCGATCGCAACGTCGGCGAGCTGTCCGGCGGCGAGACGATCCTGCTCGGCCTGGCCGCCGAGCTGCTGCGGCGTCCCGACGTACTGCTGCTCGACGAGCCGACCAACAACCTCGACCTGCGGGCGCGGCGGCACCTGTACGACGCCGTCGAGCAGTTCCGCGGTGCGCTGCTGATCGTCAGCCACGACCGCGAGTTGCTGGACCGGGTCGACCAGATCGGCGACCTGCGCAAGGGCGACATCACCTGGTACGGCGGCAACCTCACGGCGTACGAGGAGGCGGTCGCGGTCGAGCAGGAGGCGGCCGAGCGGATGGTCCGGTCGGCCGAGTCCGACGTGCGCAAGCAGAAGCGCGACCTGATCGAGGCGCGGATGAAGATGGACCAGCGCCGGGCCCGCGGGCCAGCGGGCCTTCGAGCAGGGCGGCATCCCGAAGATCGTCGCCGGCAACCTGAAACGTGGTGCGCAGGTGTCGGCCGGGCAAGCACCTCGGGATGCACGTCCGAGCGGCTCGAGTCGGCGCAGGACGCGCTGGCCGAGGCGGAGGAGCTGGTCCACGACGACGACGCGATCCGGGTCGACCTGCCGAAGACCGCCGTACCGGCCGGTCGGATCGTGCTGCGGCTCGAGGACCACGTCCTGCGGACCGGGCGCGCACGTGGACCTGGAGATCCGCGGACCGGAGCGGATCGCGCTGACCGGCCCGAACGGTGCCGGCAAGACGCACGCTGCTGCAGGCGATCACGAGTGGTGGGCTGCCGGTGGTGCCGTTCCGGCTACCTGCCGCAGCGGCTGGATCTGCTGCGGGACGACCTGTCGATCGTCGACAATCTGGCCTTGCTGGCGCCGAGCACGGAGAACCAGGAGCGGCGGTCGCGGCTGGCCCGGTTCCTGTTCCGCGGGCGGGCGGCCGATCAGCCGGTCAGCACGTTGTCCGGCGGTGAACGCTTCCGGGCGACGCTGGCAGCGCTGCTGCTGGCCGAGCCTCCACCTCAGTTGCTGATGCTGGACGAACCGACCAACAACCTGGACCTGGCCAGCGTCGCTCAGCTTCGTGATGCGCTGGCCTCGTACAACGGTGCACTGCTCATCGCGAGCCACGATCTGCCGTTCCTGCGGGAGATCGGGATCACCCGCTGGCTAGAATTGACTCCGGAGAGTCTGACCGCTATCGAAGCGCTGTAGGGTTTCATACCCCTGGGGGGTAACCTCGAGGGTATGGACGAGCATCACGACCACTCCATGCACGCTGAACACGGTGGGCATGCGGGACACGGTGATCACGCGGCGCAGTTCAAGGACCGGTTCTGGATCAGCCTCGCGCTGGCGGTGCCGGTGGTGTTCTTCAGCGAGATGTTCGCCGACCTGCTCGGGTACACGCGGCCGGACTTCCCCGGCTCGGGGCTGATCGCCCCGGTGCTCGGCACGGTGATCTTCGTGTACGGCGGGCAGCCGTTCCTGACCGGTGGCTGGAGCGAACTGAAGTCGCGTCGGCCCGGGATGATGCTGCTGATCTCGATGGCGATCACGGTCGCGTTCGTGGCGTCCTGGGTGACGACGCTCGGCATCGGCGGGTTCGACCTGGACTTCTGGTGGGAGCTCGCGCTGCTGATCGTGATCATGCTGCTCGGGCACTGGCTGGAGATGCGCGCGCTCGGTGCCGCGTCCGGTGCGCTCGACGCGCTGGCCGCGCTGCTGCCCGACTCGGCGGAGAAGGTGACCGACGACGGTGTGGTCGAGGTCCCGCTCGGCGAGTTGCCGTACCGGAGACGTCGTACTGGTGCGCTCGGGCGGGCGGGTGCCGGCCGACGGGACCGTGGTCGACGGGCAGGCCGAGGTCGACGAGTCGATGATCACCGGCGAGTCCCGCCCGGTCCTCCGGGCGGTCGGGGACTCGGTCGTCGCCGGGACCGTTGCCACTGACAACGCTCTGCGGGTCGAGATCACGGCCGTCGGGGACGACACCGCGCTGGCCGGGATCCAGCGACTGGTCGCCGAGGCACAGACGTCGTCGTCTCGCGCCCAGGCACTGGCCGACCGGGCGGCGGCGTTCCTGTTCTACTTCGCGTCGATCGCCGGGCTGATCACCTTCGTGGTGTGGACGCTGCTGGGCGACGTCGACGAGGCCGTCACGCGGACCGTGACCGTCCTGGTGATCGCCTGCCCGCACGCCCTCGGCCTGGCCATCCCGTTGGTGATCGCGATCTCCACCGAACGCGCCGCGAAGGCCGGCGTCCTCGTGAAGGACCGGCTGGCGCTGGAGCGGATGCGCACGATCGACGTGGTCCTGTTCGACAAGACCGGCACCCTGACCAAGGGCGAGCCGGCGGTCACCGGCGTCGCCACGGTCGGATCGATCTCCGAGGAGGAGCTGCTGGAACTGGCCGCCGCGGTCGAGGCCGACAGCGAGCACCCGCTGGCCAAGGCGATCGTCCGGGCGTACGCCGATCGGGTCCGCGTCGGTCCTGGACGTGGTGCGGTGGCGCTCGGAATTCCGGTCGCTGACCGGTCGCGGCGTACAGGCTGTGGTCGATGGTGCTGAGGTCGCCGTCGGTGGTCCGGCGTTCTTGCGGGAGTACGGACGTACCTGAGCCGGCGGAGCTGGAGACAGACGTCGCGACCTGGAAGGGGCGCGGCGCCGCGGTCCTGCATGTGGTTCGGGATGGGCAGGTGGTCGGGGCGATCGCGTTGGAGGACGAGGTCCGCGAGGAGTCCAGGCAGGCGGTGGACGCCCTGCATCGACGTGGCGTGAAGGTCGCGATGATCACCGGCGACGCACGCCAGGTCGCCGACGCGGTCGCGAAGGAACTCGGCATCGACGAGGTCTTCGCCGAAGTGCTGCCGCAGGACAAGGACGCCGAAGGTCGCCGAACTGCAGGCGCGCGGCCTGAAGGTCGCCATGGTCGGCGACGGCGTGAACGACGCGCCCGCGCTGGCTCGCGCCGAGGTCGGCATCGCCATCGGCGCCGGGACCGACGTCGCGATCGAATCGGCCGGCGTGGTCCTGGCCGCGAACGACCCCCGCGCCGTCCTCTCGGTGATCGACCTGTCGAAGGCCAGCTACCGCAAGATGTGGCAGAACCTGGTCTGGGCCACCGGCTACAACGTCATCACGGTCCCACTCGCCGCCGGCGTACTCGCCTTCGCCGGAGTGGTCGTCTCCCCAGCCGTCGGTGCGATCCTGATGTCGATCTCGACCATCGTCGTCGCGCTCAACGCCCAGCTGCTGCGTCGCCTCGACCTCTCACCCGCGCGGCTGGCCGCGTAACCCGTCCAGCGTCACCGCGACCAGGCGCCGTACCGCTGCTTTCGACGGTGCGGCGCCGGCCGCGCCGAGCGCATGCACGCAGTACGTCGCCAATTCCTTCGGCGGCACGTCATCCCGCACGTCGGTCATCAGGTCGGCCAGGAAGTCGACGAGGTGGTCGCGAGCTTTGATCACCTGCTCTGACCGGTGCAGCGAGGCGGCGGGCTCCGAGGCCGGGTGCTCGTGACGGATGAATGCATAGGCTTCCAGCACGGCCTCGAGGCTTGCGGTGTCCGCCCAGATCTCGGCCAGCCGGCGCAGATGATCGCCGACCTGCCGCTCGTGCCAGCCAACCAGAATCGCTTCAACGTCGGGGAAGTACTTGTAGAGCGTCGCTCGTCCGAGTCCGGCTCGCTTCGCCACCTCCGACATCGTGACGCCGGTCAGCCCGCGTTCGGCGACCAGCGCGGCCGTCGCGTCGAGCGTCGCCGCCCGGACCGCCTGCCGGTGCGTCGCGATGCTGTCGTCCCACAACTTGGGCATGGCCTCAGTCTATCTGGACAGAATGTCGTTGTTCGAGACATTATGTATCGAAAAAGGAGTCAGGATATGCCGACCTTGGAGGCGCACGTCGAAACACCACGGGCAGCGCGCTATGTCGAGCAGTTGACCAGTCACTTCGCCCATCAGCCCGGCGGCATGAAGGTACTGGCCAGCGGTGCGGGTGAACTGCTGGTCGACCTCGGCGGCGGAACCTGGTCGACCCGCGCGACCCAGGACAAGCTGGTCCTGCACGTCGAAGCCGAGGACCCCGACCACCTCCGCGACCTCACCGCCCACGTCGGCGAACGCATCGAACAGATCGGCCGCCGCGACAACCTCGAGGTCCACTGGCAAGACCAAGCCTGAGCGGCGGGCCAACTCACGGGGGCTGGGACAAGAACTGGTGCCGCGCGCGACACGAAATAACCTGTCCCAGCCCACCACCAGCTGAGCCAGCCCCCGACGCCTGCCCGAGCGCTCGGTGCTGCGGGTTACGGCGTGGGGGCGTCTTCGCGGAGCAGGCCGGCCGACTTGAGGTCGGCCCAGAGTGCCGTGGGGACCTGGGTGCGGGCGAGGGCCGCGTTGGTGTGGACTTCCTCTGGGGTGCGGCAGCCGACCGCGATGCCGGCGACTGCCGGGTGAGCGAGTGGGAAGGCCAGGGCCGCGGCGGGGAGGGTGACGCCGTGGGACTCGCAGAGGTCGGCGAGCTTGTTGGCCTTGTCGACCAGAGCCTGTGCGGCGCGGCTCGTAGTTGAAGGTGGCGTCCCGGCGTGGGGCGAGGCTGGGAGAGCAGGCCGGAGTTGAAGATGCCGACGGCAACTACCTGGACGTCGTTGGCGAGGCACGCGGGGAGCACGTCGTCGAGGCCGTCGGGGTCGATCAGGGTGTAGCGGCCGGCCAGCATGATCACGTCGATGTCGATCTCGTCGACGAACCGGGTCAGCATCGCGGTCTGGTTCATGCCGGAGCCGATCGCGCCGATCACGCCCTGGTCGCGCAGTTCGATCAGCGTCGGGAAGGCGGTCGCGACCGCCTCCTCGTAGTGGTCGTCGGGGTCGTGCACGAAGACCACGTCGAGCCGGTCGGTCCCGATCCGCTGCAGCGAGTCCTCGATGCTCCGCAGTACGCCGTCGCGGCGAGAAGTCCCAGCGCCGCCGCCGGGTGGTGTTGATGGCGAAGCCTTCGTCGTCCAGAGCCGCGGTGTCGGCCGAGTAGATGATCCGGCCGACCTTGCTCGACAGCACGAACTCGTCCCGCGGCTTGCCCCGCAGCCCCGCCCCGAGCCGTTCCTCCGCGAGCCCGAGCCCGTAGTGCGGTGCGGTGTCGAAGTACCGCCAGCCCTCGTCCCAGGCGGCGTTCACCGTGGCGACGGCGTCGGCATCGCTCACCTCGCCGAGCAGATTTCCCATCGGCGCACCGCCAAGGCCGACCCGCTGGTCGTCCGGGAAGAACTTCATGACCGCGGCGCCGGGAGTCGCAGGTTCTGCATCCCGCCGTCGACGGCAAGCGCCGTACCGGTCGTCGAACCCGACAACGGGCTGGCCAGGTAGGCGATCGCATGCGCGACCTCGTCGGCCGAGACCAGCCGGCCCATCGGCTGCCGCGCCTCCAGTGCCGCCCGCTCGGACGCCGGGTCGTCGGCGACGTCGAGCAACCGCCCGACCCACGGCGTGTCCGCCGTACCCGGGTTCACGCAGTTCACCCGGATGCCTTCGCGCACGTGATCCGCCGCCATCGCCATCGTCAGCGCGAGTACGGCGCCCTTGCTCGCCGAGTACAACGCCCGATTCGGCAGCCCCGCGGTGGCGGCGATCGAGCAGGTGTTGACGATCGCGGCGGCCGACGACTTGCGCAGGTACGGCAAAGCGGCCCGCGTCACCCGGGCGATCCCGACCACGTTGACGTCGAGGACGCGGTGCCACTCGTCGTCGTCGTTGCGCGGCGACCGTGCCCTGGGCGCCGATGCCGGCGTTGTTCACCACGATGTCGATCCCGCCGAGCTGCAGCGCCGCCGCGGAGACCGCGTCCCGGACCGAGCCGTCGTCGGTGACGTCCGCGGCGATCCCGGTCAGCGGCTCGGCGACGTCGGGCTTGAGGTCGAACACGATCACCTGCGCACCGCGGGACGCCAGCAGCGTGGCGGCCGCGAGTCCGATGCCCTGGGCGCCTCCGGTCACCACGGCCCGCAGGCCGGCGAAGTCCGTCACTTCCCGCTCTCCTTCGAATCAGTCAGATCGATCCAGATCTTGCCACTCGGGTACCGGAAGTCGGTCAGCGTCTCAGCATTCATCTCCGCACCGAACCCGGGCCGCACCGGCGCCACGTAGTGGCCGTCCCGGATCACCACCGGGTCCAGGAAGTGTTCGTGCAGGTGGTCGACGTACTCGATCACGCGATCCTCCGCCGACCCGCTCACCGCGACGTAGTCGAACATCGACAGGTGCTGGACCAGCTCGCACAGCCCGACCCCACCGGCGTGCGGACAGACCGGTACGCCGAACTTCGCGGCCAGCAGCAGGATCGCGATGTTCTCGTTCACCCCCGCGACCCGGGCCGAGTCGAGCTGCAGCACCGACAGCGATCCGGCCTGCAGCATCTGCTTGAACACGACCCGGTTCTGCACGTGCTCACCGGTCGCGACCCGGATCGGCGCGATCGCCCGCGCGATCGCCGCGTGCCCGAGGATGTCGTCCGGGCTGGTCGGTTCCTCCACCCACCACACGTCGTACGGCGCCAGGGCCTCGACCCACGGATCGCGTCGGCCACGTCCCAGCGCTGGTTGGCGTCGATGGCGATCCGGATGTCCGGGCCGACCGCCTCGCGGGCCAGCCGCATCCGCCGGATGTCGTCGTCCAGGTTCGCGCCGACCTTGAGCTTGATCTGGGTGAACCCTTCGGCGACGGCCTCGTGGCACAGCCGGACCAGCTTGGCGTCGTCGTACCCGAGCCAGCCGGGCGTCGTCGTGTACGCCGGGTAGCCGCGCTCGCGCAGCAGCTCCTCCCGCTCGGCGCGACCCGCCGTCGCCGCGCGCAGGATCTCCAGTGCCTCTCGACGGCGTGAGCGCGTCGGTCAGGTAGCGGAAGTCGACCAGATCGACGATCTGCTCCGGCGTCAGGTCGGACAGCAGCTTCCACAGCGGTACGCCGGCCCGCTTGGCGGCCAGGTCCCAGACCGCGTTCACGACCGCGCCGATCGCCATGTGCATGACGCCCTTCTCCGGGCCGAGCCAGCGCAGTTGCGAGTCGTGCACGAGCGACTTCCAGAACCCGCCGAGATCGTTCAGCGTCGCGTCGACGTCGAGTCCGATCACGTGGTCGCGGAGCGCCTCGATCGCCGCGGTCTGGACGTCGTTGCCACGGCCGATGGTGAACGCGAAGCCGTGCCCCTCCAGCCCGTCGCCGGCGTCGGTCCGCAGGATCAGGTACGCCGCGGAGTAGTCCGGGTCGGTGTTCATCGCGTCGGAGCCGTCCAGGTCCAGCGACGTGGGGAAGCGGACGTCGTACGTCTCTAACTCGGTGAATCGCGGCATCAGGACCCGATCTCCAGCTGTGGGCGGACTGTCGCGGGAATCCTATAGGATATGTGCCGATTTGGGCAGCGGTAGGCCGGATCCCGAGGCCATCACAACTGGCCGCATCGGCGGCATTCGCGCCTGGCGTTGCGGCCGGGCGCAGATTGTGATGGCCCGGGGATCCGCCGGTTAGAGTCGGTGGCGTGGCAGAGGAACCCAGCGGCGTGCTGCGGCTCGGACGCCGGTCGTTCGGGCCGGGGGAGTTCGCGGTGATGGCGATCGTGAACCGCACCCCGGACTCGTTCTTCGACGGCGGTGCCACCTACGCGGCCGAAGCGGCGCTGACGGCGATCGACCGGGCTGTCGCCGACGGCGCGGATCTGGTCGACATCGGCGGCGTCAAGGCCGGGTACGGCGAGCCGGTCGACGAGGCCGAGGAGCTCCGCCGGACCGTGGACTTCGTCGCCACCGTCCGGGCGCGGCACCCGGAGCTGCTGATCAGCGTCGACACCTACCGCGCCGGCGTCGCCCGCCGGGTCGGCGAAGCCGGTGCGAACCTGATCAACGACACCTGGTCCGGGCACGACCCCGAGCTCGCGGAAGCGGCCGCGGAGTCCGGCGCCGGGCTGGTCTGCAGCCATGTCGGCGGCCTCACGCCGCGGACCGATCCGCACCGGATGGCGTACGACGACGTCGTGGCCGACGTGATCCGCACGACCACCGCGCTGGCCGAGCGAGCCATCGCCGCCGGTGTCCGGCCGGACGGGATCGTCATCGACCCGACCCACGACTTCGGCAAGAACACGCTGCACTCGCTCGAGCTCACCCGCCGGATCGACGAGCTCGCCGCGACCGGCTGGCCGGTACTGGTGGCGATGTCGAACAAGGACTTCCTCGGCGAGACGCTCGACCTGCCGTCCGGTCACCGCGGGCCCGCGTACGCTCGCGGCGGTCAGCGTCGCAGCCTGGCTCGGCGCTCGCGTGTTCCGGGTCCACGACGTCGCCGCAACCCGGCAGGCCCTCGACCTGATCGCCGTACTGCGGAAGACGGCGCAGCCCGGCGTACACCCGAAGGAGCCTGGTGTGATCCACGATCGTGCTGTCGGTGCGGAGCTGACCGAGGACGAACTGATCGCCGCCTACGAGGTGGCGGACCGGTCGGTGCCGCGTCTCCGCGCCAACTTCGTCACCAGCCTCGACGGTGCGGTGACGCTGGAGGGTCTGTCCGGCGGTCTGTCCAGCAAGGACGATCAGAACATGCTCGGCCGGTTGCGGATGCTGACCGATGTGGTGATGGTCGGCGCCGGCACGCTGCGCGCCGAGGGGTACGGCGGGCTCCGCCTCGGCGCGAAGCGACGTACCTGGCGAGTCGAGCACGATCTCGCCGAGAACCCGCCGCTCGCAGTCGTCTCCGCACGGCTCGAGTTGGCCCGACCAATCCGGTCTTCACGGAGGCGCCGACGCGGGCGATCGTGATCACCTGCGCAGTCGTCGCCGGCCGATCGGCGCGCGGCGCTCGCCGAGGTGGCCGACGTACTGGTCTGCGGTCAGGACGACCGTGGATCTGACCTCAGGCGGTGGCAGTCCTGGCCGAGCGTGGACTGGCGCAGATCCTGTGTGAGGGCGGTCCGCATCTGCTCGGCTCGCTCACCGCGGCCGATCTGGTCGACGAGCTCTGCCTGACCGTGTCGCCGCTGCTCGCCGGTCCCGGCGCGCGCCGGATCACCGACGGTCTGGCGTCCGCGGACGCGCATCCGCTGTCGCTGCTGCACGTCCTGTCCAGCGACGACGGCTTCTTGTTCCTGCGGCACGGGCGGCAGGGGACGCAGTAGTGCCCGTCGTTGCCGCCGCGGTCTGCCCGCATCCACCCATCCTCGTGCCCGAACTCGCCTTCGGTGCCGCGCCCGAGCTCGATTCGCTCCGAGCTGCGTGCCTGGGCGCGATCGACCTGCTCGCCACGGCTGAGGCGCTGGTGATCGTCGGGTCTGGGTCGGTCACGGGTGAGCGGTACGACGCATCGGCCGGTGGCGACTTCGGTCGGTACGGCGCTCCGCAGGTCGGCGTCGGTCGTCGGTGAACCCGTGCTGCCGTTGTCGTTGCTCGTCGGGGCCTGGCTGGTCGAGCAGAGCAAGGCTCGCCTCAGTGCGCCGTACGTCGATCACGGTCGGCGCCGGCGAGTCGCCGTACCGCTGCCTGGAGCTCGGCCGGGAGATTGCTGAGGGCAACGATCGGATCGGGCTGCTGGTGATGGGCGACGGCTCGGCCCGGCGGAGCGATCATGCACCGGTCCACCTGCATCCACGGGCCGAGATCTTCGACAGTACGGTCGCGGAGGCCTTGCGGAGCGTGGATCTCGACGTACTGGCCGCGCTTGATCCGGAGCTGGCGACCGTGCTCCAGGCTGCCGGACGGGCGCCGTGGCAGGTGCTCGCCGGTGCACTGGAGTCGACCGCGTTGACCGGCGACGTGACCTACAACGCCGCTCCGTACGGCGTCGGCTACTTCGTCGCGAGCTTCACTTAGCGGACTTGCTGACCAAGTGACTGGATACTGTCGGGGTGACTGAGGAGCGCGCGGGGTATCGGCGGTCGGCGAAGTCGCCGCGCGGTGAGGCGCGGCGGCGCGAGCTGCTCGATCGGGTCGCCGACGAGCTCGGGGTCAACGGTCTGGTCGACTTCTCGCTCCGGCGGGCGGCGCGTGCGGCCGGTACGACGCACAAGGTGCTGCTGTATCACTTCGACGGACCGGAAGATCTGCTCACGCAGGCCGTCTTGCAACTGCGCGAACGGCGGATCACCCGCGCGCTCGCGGCGGCCGCCGAAGGACCGGCCGATCGGTCGCTCGCGGACCGGGTCCGGTCGATGTGGCCGACGCTGATCGGCGAGGAGTCGTGGGTGCTGGACCAGGCGATCGGCCTGGCGATGTACGACGCGGGGCGGTACGCCGACCTGGCTCGATCGGCCTCGACGCAGTACCGGCCGGCGCTGCTGTCCATCTGTCCTCCGGCCTGGCCCGAGCAGCGGAAACGCGAGGTCAGCGAGCTGATCCTGGCGACGCTGCGTGGGTTCCTGATCGAGTGGCGGACCAGCGGTGACGCCGCCGGGATCGAGGCCGGTTTCGCGGCGCTCGTCCGCGCCCTCGAGCGCGAGGAAGCCGCGACCTCCTGACCGATCGCGGCCCGGTCGAGCCGAGTCCCGCCGGGACAGTCTGCTCGGCTCATCTGCTCATCTGCTCGGCGCGGGTGAGGAGTCGTCGTACACCCATGGACAGTTTGCGAACCACGTGGTTCACTTCTGATATGCGCGAGAAGGTGAGCTTTACCAGTGCCGGCATCGAGTGCGCGGCCTGGCACTATCCAGGGTCGAACGGCGGCTGCGTGATCATGGCCGGCGGATTCGGCGTGACGAAGGAACCGGGCACGGACCGGTTCGCAGAGCGGTTCGCCGCGGCCGGATTCGACGTACTGGCTTTCGACTACCGCAACCTCGGCGAGAGCGGTGGCGAGCCCCGCCAGGTCGCCCGGATCCCCGACCAGTTGGACGACTGGCGGGCCGCGATCGCTTATGCGGCAACGCTTCCGGGGGTGGAACGAGTGGCGATCTGGTCGTTCTCGCTCTCCGGCGGCTACATCCTGCAGCTTGCCGCGGAGCACCCGGGCGTCACGGCCGCGATCGCCCAGTCGGCGAATGTGGACGGCCCAGCCGTGACCCGCAACGCGTCCCGCTACCAGACGCCGCTCGCAGCGGTCCGGCTGATCGGGCGATCCATCCTCGACACGCTCGGCGGCCTCATCGGTCGACCTCCGAAGCTGGTCGCCCTGGCCGGACCGCCCGGCACGGTCGCCCTCCTCAACACCCCGGACGCCCAGTTCACCAACGAGGCCCTCGACCCCGACAACCGCTACTCCGACTGGCAACAGGCCATCGCCGCTCGCTCAGTCATCCCGGCTGCGCTATATCGCCCCGCCAAGTACGCCGCACAGGTCCGCTGCCCACTGCTCTTCGTAGTCTGCGACGACGACCAATCAGCCCTCGCTGCCCCAACCCTCGCAGCCGCCGCCCAAGCCCCGACCGCCGAAGTCGTCCATCTCCCCGGCGGCCACTACGCCCCGTTCCTCGACGCCCACGAAACCGCGGTGGATGCCGAACTAGCCTTCCTCAACCGCCACCTCCGCACCCACCCGGCCCCAGCCGAACCACCCCTCAACCAATCCGCCTGACAGCACGGCCGCTGCCGACAGGACGGCAGGAACCACCGCCAAGGGGATAACCAGCTCCGGCGCTGGATGTGGGCGGCCGTCGGCCCGGGCTTGCTGGTCCCAGGACCCGGTGGTCCGGCTGCGTCGAGCCGGCCGCCGCACTCCCTGGCGTGGGGAGGCGGGCGGTGGAGGGTGGTACCGGTGCAGATTGACAGGAGGTGTCCGCTCAGGTCCGGCCCCGCCGGCCGATTTCACGCCTGAGCACGCCGCCCGACCACCACCCCTGGACCGACACCTCCTGTCGAACTGGCCGCCAACGGCACCCCAGCAGAACCTGCGCCTACCAGGCTGGCCCAAACCACCCATCACTCAGACGAGCCGGTTATCCCCTAAATGTCACCGGCCGGCCGGGGCGCGATCGGGCACTTTGTGCACGAGATCCGTACGGCGACGGCCTCGGCGTACGGATCCGGTGCACAAAGTCGTATCCGCTGTGGCCCGAAGCGGAACCACGGAAACGACACAAGGGCCTGGTTGTCCCCTCGAACGCCCACTGGCTTCAGCGGGCACGGAGAGGCAGTTTGCCGGGAGCCGGCGCGAGCGGGTAGCTGCCGCGGCACACGGGCTAGGGTGCTCGGTTCAGGGCGTGGGCGGTGAGGGGCGGCTGCGCTCGGGATCAGCGCGTGGGCGGCTGAGGGGCGGCTGTGCTCGGGATCAGCGCGTGGGCGGCTGAGGGGCGGGGTGGTCGGGTCAGGCTGGGGGTGGCTCGACGGGGATTGTGGGCCAGCGGGGGGCGGTTGCGGCCAGGTCTTCACGGTGCGCGGCTCGCAGTTGGTCGGCGAGTTGCTCGCGGGCTGTTTGTACGACGGCGACCGCGGCGTCGGCGGTGTCGTGGGGGCCTGACCAGTTGCAGACCGCGTCGCCGGCGTACCAGTCGCCTGTGGCTGAGCGTCGTACGTGAGACGCGGCCAGCCGGGCGGCCGGGAGGTCGAGACCAGCGAGGTATACGACGGTCTCGATCGCCACTACCTCACCGTCCAGTTCCAGGACAGGTCGCAGCTCGACGGCATCCGTCATGACGAACTCATAGCCGGCAGGGGCCTGCTCGGCGATCCACTCGAAGGCTCGCCCGGCCGCCTCACTGAGCTCCTCGGCGAGCGGGTCCGCGAGCGTCTGCACTCCGCACACCCGCGGATCGGTCGGCCGCAGTTCCGCCTGGCAGTGGCGTACCAGCATCTCCTCGGGCAACGACTGCCGCCTGCCCAGAATCCGCGACAACCCGACCACGTCGAAGTTCAACTCGTCCGGCGTCCGCTTCAGGCCCGGCTCGAACGGTTCACCGGGCCGCGTGCCCCGCGTCGTCCACGGACCCACATGCCACCGAGTCAGAGCCGCCACAGCTACGACCTTACCGACCGCTCAGGGCGGACTGGGACGCCGTGTTCGCGCAAGGCCACTGCGGCGGAGTGTCGGACCGTAGGCTGGCTGAGTGGCCTACTCCGTCAGCAGCCTCGCGGGCATCCTCGCCGATTCGGTGCCGTGGATGTCCGTGCGTACGGCGGACTCCGTGCCCGGACCGGAGTGGGTGTCGTGCGCGGACCTGGTCGCGGACCAGCAGGCCGGCGGCGACCCGACCTACGGCTGGCGAAAGGCCGCAGCGGATGACTATGCCCGGGACTACGCGATAGATCCGCCAGTGCAGGTCGCGGCGATGTTCACGCTGATGTGGTACGTCCAGGTGCCTGCCCTGGTGGCAGGAGTGACGGCCGCGGCGACCGGTGTCTCACCCGAGGTGTCGCCGTCCGCTCTGGCCTTCAAGCGACACCCGACGGCGCACTACCCGACCGAGGTCGCGCTGCTGTCGACAGAGGTCGTCCCACTGCCAACAGCCGCAGAGCAGCTCGAAGCACACACCACAGCGTTCCTGGACTCCTACGAGCCCGCTGTGAAGCTCGGTTCGCTGCAGCGCTTCGGTGCGGTCGACGACGAGGTGCGGGCCGCGATCCGGTTGCCGGACGAGGCGCCGTACGCCGATGAGGCCGCGAAGGCGTTCGGGGTGTCGCTGGAGCAGAAGCTGCGCACCTCCTGCTGCTACCTCTACGTGCTGCCGAAGGTGAACCCCTGCACCACCTGCCCGCGATTCCGGTAATCGGTCTGGACGGACGTGGTTCCGGGCAGCAGTATTTTCGCTCAGAGTGAAATTTCGGGTCCTGATGTGGCCAGAAATTGTCGGTGGCGCCGGGCAGCATGGCGTGCATGACTCGTCCAGTGCATCAGGTGTCACCGATGGGTAATCCGCACGTCGGTTGTCCGGCCCCGGGTCCGGGGCTAGGTTCGCTGACGTGACCTCGTCCGGTGGTTCTCCGGCGACGACTCCGATCGGCTCCCGGGCCGAAGCGGAGGGTTATGTCGCGATGGTCTGTTTCAAGCATGGTCCTCCACGGCTGTACGGCGTCGAACTCGAGTGGACCGTGCATCACGCGGAAGATCCGCACCGGCCGCTCGGCGCCGACCGATTGCGCAAGGCCCTGGGCGTGCATGCGCCGCCGACCCTGGTCAGAGGCAGTCCACAACGGCCGCTCGGCCGAGGCGCTCTGGTCACCGTGGAGCCCGGTGGCCAGGTGGAAATCTCCGGCCCCGCGTCGGACTCGATCCCGCGACTGATCGATGACACCGCCGCCGACGCGGCCGAGCTGACCGCTCTTCTTCTCGAGGCGGATCTCGTTCCGGGCGACCACGGCCTGGACGCCTTCCGAACACCTCGCCGCATCCTCACCGTCCCGCGCTACGCGGCGATGGAGCACGCCTTCGAGCGTCTCGGTCCGCACGGTCCGCGGATGATGTGCAGCACCGCCGGCCTGCAGGTCTGCCTGGACGCCGGCGAATCGGACCAGACCGCTCTGCGCTGGCGCGCCCTGCACGATCTCGGTCCCGCGCTGGTCGCCCTGTTCGCGAATTCCCGGCGCCGGGCCGGCGCGGACACCGGCTGGGCCTCCGCCCGGACCGAGGCGACCTTCGGCACCTGTGCCCCGTTCACCGAGCCGCCACCACTCGACGGTGATCCCGCCGCCGCGTGGGCACGGATGGCGATGGAGGCGCCGGTGCTGTGCCTCCGCCGCGGCGACAGCTGGGACGCGCCCGACGGACTGACTTTCGGTGCCTGGGCGGATGGACAGCTGCCCGGCGACAGACCGACGTACGACGACCTGGACTACCACCTGTCCACGCTGTTCCCGCCGGTTCGCCCGCGCGGGTATCTCGAGGTGCGCTACCTCGACGCGCAGTCCGGCGACGGGTGGATCGCCCCGACCCTGCTGCTCACCGCGCTGATGTCCGATCCGGCTGTGATCGACCGGGTGCTGGCCGCCGCCGAGCCCGCCGCCGGTCGCTGGTTCCCCGCGGCCCGGGAGGGACTGGAGGACAAGTTGGTTCTGCAGGCCGCCCGCGACGTGGTCGACCTGGGCATCGAAGTGCTGGACCGGACCGGCGCGGACTCCGAACTCACCGATGCCGTCGCGACCCGGCTGCATCGCATCGTCGACGACACCCAGGGAAGGCGAGCTTCATGAGTCAGTGCTCTTGGCCGGGCCTTCGGCGCCGGCGGGGTCATGGCGCTTTGTCTCCCGGCCTTCCCTCGTCGCTCCAGTCGCTTCGCTCCCTACGCTCCTCAGTCCAGGCCGGGAGGCCCCATGACCCACCAACTATCTGATCTGTCGCCGGAAGGCCTGCGGGCGTTCGTGGCCGAGCAGCTCGAGCGGTCGCGGGCGCGGACGGTGCAACTGACCGACGCGGTCGACACCGACGACCTGGTCAAGCAGCACTCCAGGCTGATGTCGCCGCTGGTCTGGGACTACGCCCACGTCGGGAACCAGGAGGAGCTCTGGCTGGTCCGTGACGTCGGCGGTCGCGAGCCGCTGCGCCAGGACATCGACGAGCTGTACGACGCGTTCATGCATCCGCGGGCGGATCGGCCGGCGCTGCCGCTGCTCGGTCCCGCGGAGACGCGGTCCTATGTGACCGAGGTGCGGGACAAGGTCATGGATGTGCTGGACCACGTGAAGTTCGACGGCGGCCGTGAGCTGGTGGACAACGCGTTCGCGTTCGGGATGATCACGCAGCACGAGCAGCAGCACGACGAGACGATGCTGGCGACGCATCAGCTGCGCACCGGTGCACCCGGTGCTTGACGCGCCGCCGCCACCGGCCGGACGCCGGCTGGCCAAGGCCGAGGTGCTGGTGCCGGGCGGTGTCTTCGAGATGGGTACGTCGATCGAGCCGTGGGCGCTCGACAACGAGCGACCGGCGCACCCTGTCCGGGTCGCGCCGTACGTGATCGACACCGTGCCGGTGAGCAACGGGGACTATCTGCGCTTCGTGCTCGGTGGTGGGTACGACGATCCGCAGTGGTGGTCCGAGGCCGGGTGGGAGCACGTGCGGAAGGCGTCGTTGGTCGCGCCGCGGTTCTGGGAGCTCGCCGACGGTGAGTGGTGGCGGCTGCGGTTCGGGCATCGGGAGCGGTTGCCGTTGGACGAGCCGGTGATGCACGTCTGCTTCTACGAGGCCGAGGCGTACGCGAAGTGGGCCGGGAAGCGGCTGCCGACCGAGGAGGAGTGGGAGTTCGCGGCGCGGTTCGATCCATCGAGTGGGCGGACCCGGCGCTTTCCGTGGGGTGACGAGAGCCCGGGTCCACAGCAGGCGAACCTCGGTCAGCGGCATCTCCGGCCGGCGCCCGTCGGCGCCTATCCCGCCGGTGCGTCGCCGCTGGGCGTCGAGCAGCTGATCGGCGACCTCTGGGAGTGGACGTCGAGCGACTTCCGGCCGTACCCGGGGTTCCGCGCCTGGCCGTACGACGAGTACTCGCTGGTGTTCTTCGGGCCCGACTACAAGGTCCTGCGCGGCGGCTCGTTCGGTACCGACGAGGTTGTTGCCCGAGGCACCTTCCGGAACTGGGACTACCCGATCCGCCGGCAGATCTTCGCCGGCTTCCGCTGTGCCCGGGACCCCCGCCCCGAGGAGCTGCGCGCCTGATGTGCCGCCATCTGGCCTACCTGGGCCCATCGGTCACCCTCGCTTCGCTTGTCCAGGAGCCGTCGCACTCGTTGTTCGAACAAAGCTGGGCGCCGCAGGACATGCGCGGCGGCGGCACGGTCAACGCCGACGGCTTCGGCCTCGGCTGGTACGTCGACGGCAGGTCGGTCCGGTATCGGCGGAACGTGCCGATCTGGACCGACGACAACCTGCCCGAGCTGACCGGCTCGATCCGATCCGGTGCGGTGATCGCCGCCGTACGCAACGGGACGGACGGCATGCCCCACACGGAATCGTCGGTGTCGCCGTTCAAGGTCGGGAACTGGTTGTTCAGTCACAACGGAAGGCTCCCCGGCTGGCCGGAGTCGACCGTGAAGCTGGCTGAGCAGCTGCCGGTCGCCGAGTTGCTGAAGCTCGACGCACCGGTCGATTCGGCGCTGCTGTTCGCGCTCGTCTCCAACCGCCTGCGCGACGGGATCACGCCGGCCGACGCGGTCGCGTCCGTCGTCCGGGAGGTGGAGTCGGTCGCGCCCGGCTCGCGGCTGAACCTGCTGCTGACCGACGGGGAGCAGATCGTCGCCACCTCCTGGACACATTCGCTCCGGGTCCGGCAGACCGCCGACTCGGTGACCGTCAGCTCGGAGCCGTTCGGTTCCGGCGACTGGGACGACGTACCGGACCACTCGCTGCTCGTGGCCACCGCCACGACGCTGCAGATCACCCCGCTGGAAGGACGAGAGTGACCCTCATCGACGTACATCTGACCCCGGACTATGCCGCCCGCGCGTTGCGGGACGACGTCCGGGCGGGGTTGACCGCGGACCCGAAGTGGCTGCCGCCGAAGTGGTTCTACGACGCGCGCGGGAGTGAGCTCTTCGAGGAGATCACCCGGCTTCCGGAGTACTACCCGACCCGGGCCGAGCGCGAGATCCTGCAGGCCCGGGCCGGGGAGATCGCGGCGATCACCAAGGCGCACACGCTGGTCGAGCTCGGATCCGGATCGTCGGAGAAGACCCGGCTGCTGCTCGACGGGTTGAGTGACCACGGCACGCTGACGACGTTCGTACCGCTGGATGTTTCGGAGTCGGCGCTGCGGGATGCGGCGGATGCGATCAACACCGATTACCCGACGCTCGAAGTCCACGGCGTGGTCGGCGACTTCACCGCCCACCTCGACAAGCTCCCCGGCGACCCGCCCCGGGTCGTCGCGTTCCTCGGCGGCACCATCGGCAACCTGCTCCCGGACGAGCGCGAGACCTTCTACGCCTCGATCCGCGACGTCCTCGAACCGGGCGAGTGGCTCCTCCTCGGCACGGACCTCGTCAAGGATCCGGCCACCTTGGTCGCTGCGTACGACGACAGCGCGGGCGTGACGGCCGAGTTCAACAAGAACGTGCTGCGGGTGATCAACCGCCAGCTGGGCGCGGACTTCGACGTCGACGCGTTCTCCCACGTCGCCGTCTGGGACCCCGAGAACGAGTGGATCGAGATGCGCCTGCGCGCCGACCGCGCCGTCCGTGTCCTCATCCCCGAGGTCCATCTGGAGGTCGAGTTCGCCGAGGGCGAGGAACTCCACACCGAGATCTCCGCGAAGTTCCACCGCCACGGTGTGGAGGCCGAGCTGGACAAAGCGGGCTTCACGTCGGCCGCGTGGTGGACCGACTCCGAAGCCCGCTTCGCCCTGTCCCTCTGGCAAGCCGTCTGATTCCCCATCTGATGGGCTGGCCCACGCGACTGTGGGTTCACCCACCTGAATCCGATGGGCTGACCCACAACGTGATGGGCTGGCCCATCGGAGGGGTCAGCCGGCCGACTTGATCAGGCCGTTGATCTTGTCGATGTACGCCGGGAGGTCGGAGATCGGCTTCTTGCCGCTCAGGATCGGCTGGTAGTTCGCCGTGGTCAGGTCACCGACCTGCTGCGCCCACTGCGTAGTGAACCGTACGCCGACCGTCTTCTCAGCACCCAGATCCGCCTTGACCGTGTCGACCACCGTCGTCTGCTGCGCCTTCGTCAACGCGTCGAAGTAGCTCGCCTGCGCCGGGGTGTACGCGGGCGGTGCGACCGGCGAGGCCGGCAGGACGGCGTCCCAGACCTTCGTGTTGAGGTACTCGAGCACCTTGAACGTGGCGTCCTGGTCCTTCGTGTACTGCGGAGTGCAGATGCCGACCGAGTCGTACAGGGTCGTCGGGGCGTCCACCTGCGGGAACGGAGCGAAGCCGTACTTGACCTTCGGCTTGTCGGTCTGGAACCCGGCCGCGAGCCACTGCCCGCCGAACATCATCGGCACCTTCCCGGCGGCGAACAGCGACTGTACGTTCGCGACGTCGTACCCGGGTGGCGAGACCGAGCCGCTCTTGATCGCGTCGACCAGCTTCTGCACGCCCTCGGTGTACTTGGCGTCGGCCTCGGCCTTGGTCGGGTGGTTCACGTTGTCGGTGAACGGTGCGCCCCCGGCCGAGACGGAGTACATGCTCATCGTGAACGGGCCGTCCAGCGAGGTGAGATTGTCGGCCACCAGGCCGTACTTGGCGCCGTTCTTGTTGGCCAGCTTCGCGGCGGCGGCGTACATCTCGTCCCAGGTCCAGCCGGACTTCGGTACCGGCACGCCGGCGGCGGTGAATGCGTCTTCGTTGTACCAGACGCCGTACGTGTTCATCAGCGACGGCAGGCCGCCCATCTGCCCGTCCGCGGTCTTCCAGTTCTCCATCGCCGACGGGACGAACTTGTCTTCCTTGAAGTCGCCGTCGCCGTCCTTGATCTTGCTGCTCCAGTCGACCAGCAGCCCCTGCGAGGTGTACTGCTGCTCGGTGTCGTTGCCGCACCAGAACAGATCCGGCAGCTTCTTCGCCTGGGTCAGCGAGGCGAGCTTGTCGCCGAAGTTGCCGGCCGGGGTGTCGACCAGCTGGACGGTGATCTTGTCGTCCTTGAAGTCGGCCAGGGCCTTCTTGATCGCGGCGTTGGTCTGGGCCGACTCCCACGTCATCACGGTCACGGTGACCGGGCCCTCGCTCGACCCGCCGCCGGAGTCCGATCCGCTGCAGGCCGTTGCCGTCAGCAACCCCGCACAGGCCAACGAGGTCATGATGAAGGTACGCTTCATTGCGGACTTCCCCTCTATTTCTGGGTCGTGCTGCCGAGTGCGCCGAGACCCTGGATGAAGTAGCGCTGCGCGGCGAAGAAGACCATCAGCGGCGGCAGCATGTAGAGCAGGTTGGTGGCCATGTAGTAGCTCCAGTCCGGCGTCTTCCCGGCGAACGGGGAGATGAACGACGCCATCCCGACTGACAGCGGCCACTTGCCGGACGAGTACAGGTAGACCAATGGGTTCAGGTAGTCGTTCCAGGACGCCTGGAAGGCCAGGATCGCCATCGTGAGCCAGGCCGGCCGGGTCAGCGGCAGCATCACCTGGGTGAAGATCCGGAAGTGTCCGGCGCCGTCGATCTTGGCCGCCTCGTCGATCGAGTACGGGATGGCCAGGAAGTACTGCCGGGCCAGGAAGATGAACAGCGGGTTCCCGCCCAGGAAGGCCGGCACGATCAGCGGCAGCCAGGTGTCGTACCAGCCGATGCTCTTGTACAGCTGGAACAACGGGATCAGCCCGACCACACCGGGGAGCAGCATGCTCCCGACGAACAGGTAGAACCACACCTTCCGGCCGGGGAACCGCAACCGGGCCAGTGCGTAACCGGCCATCATCGCGGTCATCACCCCGCCGAGCACACTGAGCGCGGTGATGATGACCGAGTTCAGCAGCAGGCGCGGGAAATGGATCGCCTTCGGCCCGTTGACGAAGTTGCTCCAGGTCCACTCGTGCGGCAGGAGCTTCGGCGGGATGTCGAACACGGCGGTCCGGCTCTTCAGCCCGATCGTGATCATCCACAGCAGCGGGACGATCATCACCGCGCAGACGAACAACGCGACCACGTACCAGGCCGTCGTACCGACCAGGCGGGGTTTCTTCGCGGCCGCCCGCGCGGTCGGGCTCGGACCGGGCGGTTCGGTGCCGGTCAGGACGGTGGCTTCAGTCCGCAGTGTTGTCACTGTAAGTCCAGAGCGAGGAGAACTTCGCGGTCAGGGCGATCACGGCGATGATGATCACGAACAGCACCCACACCTGCGCCGACGCATAGCCCAGCTGCGGGATCTGGCCGAGATTGGGGAAGCCGTTCTTGTAGATCGACAGCATCAGCACGTTGGTACTGAATCCCGGCCCGCCGTTGGTCAGGATCTTCGGCTGGTTGAAGGTCTGCAGAGCCGCTGTGGTCTGCAGGATCACCTGCAGCAACATGATCGGGCTGATCAACGGCATGGTGATCCGGAAGAACACCGACCACGGCCCGGCCCCGTCGACCCGGGCCGCCTCGTACAGCTCGGTCGGCACCGACTGCAACGCGGCCAGGAAGATGATCATCGTGCCGCCGACACCCCACAGCATCACCAGTACGACGGACGGCATCGACATCTGCGGACTCTGCAACCAGAGACTGGTCGGCAGCCCCAGCCGGTCCAGGACCGTGTTCAGCAGGCCGACCTGCGGATCCAGGATGAACTTCCACAACGTGATCGTCGCGACCGCCGGGAGTACGACGGGCAGGTACGCCAGCGTGCGGACGACGCGGACCCCGGCGAACCGCTGGTTGCAGAACATCGCCAGCGCCAGCCCGAGAACCAGCGACAACGGCACGTAGAGGAGCACCAGGTACGCCGTCGCGCGCAACGCCGGCCAGAACGCCGGGTCGACCGTGAACAACCGGCGAAAGTTGCCGAGGCCAATGAACACCGGGTCGACCAGCCCGTTGTACTTGGTCAGCGCGAGGTAGAACGAACGGACCAGCGGATACGCCACGAAGACGATGAACCCGATGATCGCCGGGGCGATGAACAGGTACGCCGCTTTGACGTCGGAACCGGCGTTCCGGCTCATCCCGCCCCGGCTCCGGCCGGTCCGGCTCCGGCCGGTCCGCCGGGGGCGGGGCCGGCGGCGAGCGACCCTCGCTGCGCTCGGAGAAGGACTCATCCGGCCTCCTGGGCGGTAACGTTTCCAGCGATTACTGTTGGGTGGACGATGCCGTGTCGTGAAAAGGAAGTCAACCCCGTGTCCGAAACGTTTCCAACCAGGCCGGAGGCCGCCCGGCCGACGATGATCGACGTCGCCCGGCGGGCCGGTGTCGGGCTGGGCACAGTGTCCCGGGTGGTCAACGGTGGGCACGGCGTCCGGGATGAGACCGCACAGCGGGTCCGGACCGCGATCGAGCAACTCGGGTTCCAGCGCAACGAAGTGGCTCGGGCGCTCCGGCCGGGGAAGAAGTCGTCGAGTCTCGCGCTGGTGCTGGGCGACCTGACCAACCCGTTCTACGCGACGATCGCGAAGGCTTCGCTCGAGGTCGCCGGGCAGTCCGGCTTCGCCGTCGTCCTGGGCAGTGTGGACGAGGACCCGGAGGGCGAGAAGCGGGCCATCCAGGAGCTGGTCAGCCGGCAGGTCGCCGGGCTGATGATCGTGCCGGACCAGGGGGATCACTCGTTCCTGGTGGGCGCCGGCGTACCAGTAGTCTTCGTCGACCGGCCGGCCACCGGGATCGATGCCGACATCGTGATGGTCGACAACGAGGGCGGCGGCCGCCTGGCCACCGAACACCTGCTGGCCCAGGGCCACGAGCGGATCGCGATCCTGCTGGCGCCGTCGTACTACACGACCGGTCGCCGGCTGCGTGGATACCGGCGCGCCCACCGGGCCGCCGGGATCGAGGTCGACGAGTCGCTGGTCGTCCAGCTGCCCGAGGGCAACGCGGAGGCGGCGGAGAAGGCGACCCGCGAGGCGATGCTGCGATCCGACCCGCCGACCGCGATCTTCGCCTCGACCAACTTCCTCACCGAGGGCGTACTGCGGGCCTTGCGCGAGCTCGGCCGGGAGCCCGCAGTGGTCGGGTTCGACGACTTCCGGCTGGCCGACATGCTGCCGACACCGGTCACGGTCGTTGCCTCCGACATCGCCGAGCTCGGTCGCAGCGCGGCGCGACTGCTACTGGATCGAGCGTCCGGTGCGGACACTCGTCCGCCACAGCGGATCGTGTTGCCCTGCTCCCTGATCCTGCGCGGCTCCGGCGAGCGCTCACCGGATTCTGCTGCGGAGAGAAAGCCGCAGTGAGCCGTGCCGGCGCTGGCTAGGGTCGTCCTATGTACTACGAGTCTTTCGGCGAGGGCCGGCCGATCCTCTTCCTGCCCGGCTGGGGTGGCGACAACGGCGAAGGCCGCGACATCCACGAGCCCGTCTTCGAGGGCCGTCCCGGATGGCGGCGGATCTACGTCGATCCGCCGGGCACAGGCAAGTCGCCGGCGGACCCGTCGATCACGAATCAGGACGGGATGCTCGCGGCCATCGCCGACCTCATCGACGATGTCGTCGGCAACGATCGGTTCGCCCTGGCCGGTACGTCGGCCGGCGCCCTGCATGCGCGTGGCATCGTCAAGCGCGACCCGTCCCGCGTCGTCGGCCTGCTCTTGCGGGTGCCGGGCATCGTGGTCGACCGATCCCGCCGCACCCTGCCGACCGATGAGCACCTGGTCCGGACTCCCGAATGGCAGGACAAGGATCGCCAGTACTACGACGCCGTTGAGTCGATCGCCGATCTGGACTTCCTCGGGCGGATCCAGGCCGAGGTCAGTACCTACTCGCTCAGCGAGGACCCGGCGGCCCGGTTCGAGGGTCCGACTCTGATCGTCACCGGTCGCCAGGACACCATCACCGGGTACGCCGATGCCTGGTCGATCCTCGACGACTACCCGCGCGCGACGTACGCCGTACTCGATCAGCAAGACCACGGGCTTCCGGTCCGACGACTCACGGCGTACCGCGGACTCGTGGACGACTGGCTCGACCGCATCGAGGGGGTGTGAACAGGAAATAGTGGGCTGGAACAAGACATAACCTGTTCACGGCCACCACGAGCCGGGCACGGCCCCGAGACTCGGCTGGGCAGGGGCGCAACGGTCAGGCCGCTCTGCGGATCCGGTCCACGGTGGCCCAAGGCTGATCGAGGTCGGCCCAGCTCACCCGAACGACCCGATAGCCGCAGGCACGGAGCCGATCCTCGCGCCACTTCTCTGCCAGCACGGCATCCGCTGCCTCGCCGTACTTGAGTGCGCCGTCGAACTCGACGATCAATCGGCCCGGCAACAGGAAGTCGACCCGGCCTATCAGCCGACCGTCCGCATCGCGAATCTCGACCTGCAATGCCGGCGCCGGCAATCCATGGTTCGCCATCAGCACCCGCAGGCGCGACTCGCCGACCGACTCGCTCAACCCGTCGGCGAACCGCGCCGCCGCTCGGGCCGCCGGTGATCCGGTCCAGTACCTGTGCCGATCCGCCGTCGCCACGAGTGCCTCCGCAGTGACGAGCCGCTGGTGAAGAGCCGCGTCCGCGAGGACAACCCCCACCTCGTACGACGAGACAGAGGCCGTCTCGGTGATCGCACGGGCAGGCGTGACCACGCGCAGGCCGTCGACCACCGTGATCTCACCGGGGTCGAACCGGGAGCGGTGGACGTCCGCGACCATGTCGGACCGTGCCCGGCCGATCGGTTTCGTCAGCTGGATCTTGGTCAGATCAAGACCCCAGGTCGGCAGCCCATGCAGTAGTGCTGCGGACTGATGGCTGACGACCACGCCGGCGCCCATCCGCTCGACGACTGCTCGAGTTCTCAACAGGTGTAATCGTCTCGCCCGGTCCCACGAGGGTTCACCGTCGGGCCACGCAGCCGGTTCGACGTAGACATCGCGCGACAGGCGCGACCACTGGCCGCCGCGCAGCCGCCTTCGGAGTTCGCTGTCGCTGTAGCCGGATTCGATCGCGTCCGCTCGGGTGAACCAGCCGCGCCGGGCGGCGGTCAGCACACTCAACATCGGGTTCATACCGACAACATGCCGTTGATCCGGCCACCGGGCGTGCACGAATTTCGAGCTGTGGATAACCACGGCTGGGGGCCTTGCACCCCAACCAGTCGGCTTGAACAGGAAATAGCCTGTCCGAGCTCCCGACAACCTGTTCAAGCCCCCGGCGAGTGGCGCGTCGAGGGCTGGCGATGGTGCGTGGGGCGGCAGGGCGTACTGGGTCACAGGTCCCGGAGCGGCCTGGGCGTCAGGTGCCGTCGTCGGCGTCGATCTCGGCGTCCAGTTCGGCTTTGCGTTTGATCCAGCGTTCGCTGAGGCCCTTGACCTCTTCGCCGATGAAGTCGATGAAGCCGAGTGAGATGCGGATCCGGCGGTGTGCGGCGGTGCCTTCGCCGGATGCGTCGAGGACCTTCCGCAGCGAGTCGGCCCAGCGGACCAGGGCCTGGTCCTCGCTCATCATCGTCTGGTACCAGGCGTCGTCCTGGACCACGTACACGTCGCGACGGGTGCCGGGCTCGCGCTCCCGGGTGGCCAGGCGCAGCTGCAGCAGGTAGTTGACCGCACCGGAGACCGCGGCCGGGCTCGCCTGCAGCTGGTCGGACAGGTCGGCGGCCGTCATCCGGCCGTCCACGCTGGACAGGATGGCGGCGAACACCCGGCCGGCCATTCGTGGCCAGCCCGTCTCGGCCAGCAGGTTGCCGAACTGTTCGGTGTACCGCCGAACGGCGTCGTCGTCTCGATCTGCACTCACCGCCCCATCATCCCCTCTGGGTCACTCGGAATGGGCCACTCGGAAACCTGACACGTGAACGACGTGTTAGAAAGATTCACAATGTTCTGAATGAAGTGTACGTTATGAATCATGACATCAGCCATCGTGGTCTCTGGACTACACAAGTCGTACGGGAGCACGCACGCTCTCGACGGTCTCGATCTGGACGTCGCGACCGGGGAGGTGCACGGATTCCTCGGGCCGAACGGCGCCGGGAAGTCCACCACCATCCGGGTGCTGCTCGGCCTGCTGCGGGGTGACGCCGGCGATGTCTCCCTGCTCGGTGGCGACCCGTGGCACGACGCGGCCAAGCTGCACCGGCGGCTCGCCTACGTTCCCGGCGACGTGAACCTGTGGCCGAACCTGACCGGCGGCGAGGTGATCGACCTGCTCGGCCGGCTCCGCGGTGGGCTGGACGAGAAGAAGCGCGACGACCTGCTCCGCCGGTTCGACCTCGACCCGACCAAGAAGGGCCGCACGTACTCGAAGGGCAACCGGCAGAAGGTCGCCCTGGTCGCGGCGCTGGCGTCGGATGTCGAGCTCCTGATCCTGGACGAGCCGACCTCCGGTCTGGACCCGCTGATGGAGGAGGTGTTCCGGCAGGTCATCGAGGAGGACCGCCAGCGCGACCGTACTGTGCTGCTGTCGAGCCACATCCTCTCCGAGGTCGAGGCCCTGTGTGACCGGATCAGCATCATCCGCCGCGGCAAGGTGGTCGAGACCGGCACACTGTCCGACCTGCGCCACCTCACGCGTACGTCGATCCAGGCCGAGCTGGCCGGGTCGCCGAACGGGCTGGCCCAGCTGCCCGGTGTCCACGACCTCGACGTCGAGGGCAACCGGGTCCGCTGCGAGGTGGACACGGCCCAGCTGGACGCGGTGATGCGGCAGCTGTCCGCGAGCGGCATCAAGAGCCTGGTCGCCCAGCCGCCGACGCTGGAGGAGCTGTTCTTGCGGCACTACGAGGACGACGTCGCCCCCGAGACCGTGGCGGCCGGACGGTGAACGACTTCGTCGGTACCGGGACCTTGGTGCGGCTCGCGCTGCGCCGGGACCGGATCCTGATCCCGGTGTGGATCGTTGTCTTCGTTGTCTCGGCGGCCGGCTCGGCCAAGGCGTCGATCGACCTCTACTCGGACCAGTCTGCACTGGTCGAGGCCGCGCGGACGTCGAACGCGTCGCCCGCACTGGTGTCGCTCTACGGCCGGATCTTCGACGAGACCTCTCTCGGTGAGGTCTCACTGTTCAAGCTCACCGCATTCGGTGCGCTGCTGGTCGGCCTGCTGGCCGCGATGCTGGTGGTCCGGCACACCCGGGCCGAGGAGGAGAGCGGTCGCCTGGAGCTGCTCAGCGCCGGAGTGCTCGGCCGGTACGCCGCTCTGACCGCCGCGCTGATCGTGTCGGCGGGGACTGTCGTACTGATCGGCCTGCTGACCGGACTTGCGCTGATCGGAAGCGGGCTCGACTCGACCGGGTCGATCGCCTTCGGGTTGATGTGGGTCGGGGCAGGTCTCGCGTTCGCGGGAGTGGGGGCGGTGACGGCACAGGTCACCGAGAGCGCCCGGGCCGCGAACGGGCTGACCGCGATCGTGCTCGCGGTGTCGTACGTCCTGCGGGCGATCGGCGACTCGTCGTCCGACGGCAGTTCGCAGTGGGTGTCGTGGTTGTCCCCGATCGGGTGGTCGCAGCAGGTCCGGGCGTACGCCGGCGACCGGTTCGTCGTACTGCTCGTGCCGGTGGTCTTCCTGGCCGTGCTGGTCGGTGTCGCGATGGCGCTGATACGGCGGCGTGATGTCGGCGCCGGTCTGGTGGCGCCGCGGCCCGGGCCGGCCAAGGCGTCGCCGGCGCTGCGCTCGCCGCTCGCGCTGGCGTGGCGTCTGCAGCGGGGCTCCTTCTACGCCTGGGGTTTCGCGTTCCTGTTGCTCGGACTGCTGGTCGGCAACATCGCCAGCAACGTGGACGGGTTCGTCACCAGCGACAGCGCCAAGGAGATGGTGCAGAAGCTCGGCGGGGTCGAGGGCATCACCGACGCGTTCCTCGCGACCGAGCTGGGCGTGATGGGCCTACTGGCGTCGGCATTCGGCATCCAGGCCGCGCTCCGGCTCCGGTCCGAGGAGACCGCGTTGCGGGCCGAGCCGCTGCTCGCGACCGGTGTGACCCGGAGTCGCTGGCTGGGCAGTCATGTGCTGATCGCGCTGCTGGGCACCGGCGTACTGATGCTGGTCGGGGGGCTGGGCTCCGGGATCTCCAGTGGCGCGTCGCTGGGCAACATGGGCCGCCAAGTACCGCGGATGCTCGCCGCAGCCGTCGTACAGCTGCCCGCGATCTGGCTGGTGACGGCACTGGTCGTGATCCTCTTCGGCTTCGCGCCCAAGCTGGTCACCGGTGGCTGGGTCCTGTACGGCGTCTTCCTGCTGATCGGACAGTTCGGTGAGATCTTCAACCTGCCGCAGTCAGTGATCAACCTGAGCCCGTACGGCCACACGCCCCGCCTCCCGGGTGGCGACTTCTCTCTCGCGCCGGTGCTCTGGCTGACGGCGATAGCCGCGGCTCTCACTGTCGGAGGCTTCGTCACCTTCCGCCGCCGAGACATCGGCTGACAGAGCAGCGCTGGTCTGAGGGGTCCAGCGCCTACAGGCCCGCCCGGCACCTCACCGGGCGGGCCTGCCTGTCTACGATCGCTAGGTGGTGTGGAGCGAGCGACTTGCGGGGTTTTGGACCGAGCGGCATCTGTGCGTGCTGAGTACTGTCCGAGCGGATGGGACTGTGCATGCGACGCCGGTGGGGGCGACGGTGGATGTCGAGGCGGGGATCGCTCGCGTGATCTGCTCGGGGACATCGCACAAGGCACGGACCATCCGGAGTGCCGGAGCCGAGGGTGCTGCGGTCGCGTTGACTCAGGTGGACGGGCGGCGGTGGAGCACGCTCGAAGGGCGTGCGGTGGTGAGTGATGACCCATCGCGAATCGCGGAGGCGGTACGGCGATACGCGAAGAGGTACCGGGAGCCGCGGGAGAACCCACGTCGCGTGGTCATCGAGATCACCATCACGAAGGTGGTTGGCAATGCCGGCTGAGGTCGTCACAGTCGTCGGCGTCGGCGCCGATGGCTGGGACGGACTGTCACCGGCCGCGCGCGCTGCGGTCGACTCGGCCGAGGTCCTGATGGGGAGCAGCAGGCAACTGGCCCTCGTGCCGCGGGCCGGGTTGCGGGTTGCGTGGCCTTCGCCGCTGTCCGAGGCGTTGCCTGGGCTCTTGCAGGAGTACCGCGGTCGCCGGATCTGTGTGCTGGCCAGCGGCGACCCGACGTTCCATGGGATCGGCACGACGCTGACACGGTTGCTCGGGGCAGACGCCGTACGTGTCATCCCACACCCGTCGAGCGTGTCCTTGGCCTGTGCCCGGCTGGGGTGGCCCCAGGATCAGGTGCAGGTGGTCAGTCTGGTCGGCCAACCGGTCGAGCGAGTCCATCCGCACATCCAGCCCGGTCGTCAGCTGCTGGTGCTGAGCTGGGGCGCTCACACCCCCGCAGAGGTTGCTGAGCTATTGGTTGCGCGCGGCTACGGCTCCAGCGATCTCACCGTCCTCGAGCACCTCGGCGGACCGTCCGAGCGCGTGCGGACCGCCCGGGCATCCGAGTGGTCGCACGGCGTCGAGGCTCTCAACGTGATCGGTGTGCACTGTCACGCCGATGCGGACGCAGTCCTGCTGCCCACTGTGCCGGGGCTGCCGGACGATGCGTACGAGAGCGACGGACAGTTGACCAAGCGCGAGGTGCGTGCGGTGACGCTCTCCCGGCTCGCGCCCGTGCCGGGACAGTTGCTGTGGGACGTGGGCGGCGGCGCGGGCAGTATCGCGATCGAATGGTCGCGCCATCACCCGACCTGCCGATCGATTGCGATCGAACGCGATCCCGATCGGGTGAAGCGGCTGGAACGCAACGCCGCCGCGCTTGGCGTGTCGGTAGCCGTGGTGCACGGCCCGGCTCCCGCGGCGCTGGACGGCCTCCAATCGCCCCACGCGATCTTCATCGGTGGTGGAGCTACTGCGGCCGGCATGCTCGAGGCCTGCTGGAACGCGCTCCGACCCGGCGGCCGCCTCGTGGTCAACGGCGTGACCCTGGAGACCGAGGCGCTCATCGCCCAGTGGTACGGCGAACTCGGCGGCGATCTCATCCGCCTCGACGTGCAACGCGCAGCACCCGTCGGAACCATGACCGGCTGGCGTCCCGCGATGCCCGTCACGATCTGGAGCGTGACCAAGTGACCGTGCACTTCATCGGGGCCGGTCCTGGTGCTGCGGACCTGATCACAGTCCGCGGCCGCGACCTGATCGCCGCGTCACCGGTCTGCCTGTACGCCGGTGCGCTCGTCCCGCTCGAACTCCTTGAGTACTGCCCACTCGGCGCCCTCAAGGTCGACACCGCCTCGCTCACCCTCGACGAGATCATCGCCGAAATCTCCGCCGCCCACTCCGAAGGACTCGACGTCGCCCGCCTCCACTCCGGCGACCCGTCCGTCTTCAGCGCCATGGCCGAGCAAATGCGCCGCCTCGACGCCTTGAACATTCCGTACGACGTGACACCCGGCGTACCCGCCTACGCGGCAGCCGCGGCCGCGCTCGGTCGCGAGCTGACCGTGCCCGAGGTCGGTCAGACGGTCATTCTGACCCGCATCAGCGGCCGGGCCAGTGCGATGCCGGCGGGGGAGGAGCTGGCGATCCTGGGGGCGAGCCGGGCGACGCTCGTACTGCATCTCGCCGTTCAGCAGATCGACCGGGTCGTGGCCGAGCTCGTGCCGAACTACGGCGCGGACTGCCCGGTCGCGATCGTCGCCCGGGTATCGCGCGACGACGAGGTGATCCTGCGCGGCACGCTCGCGGACATCGCCGACCAGGTGCGGGCCGCAGACATCCGCCGTACTGCCGTCATCATCGCCGGAAAGGTGCTGGCGGCAACGACCTTCCGGGACAGCCATCTGTATTCGGCCGCGCGGGCGCGATGAAGGTCCTGCTCCTCGGCGGCACCGGCGAGGCGCGTGAACTCGCCCAACTGCTGGTGTCTTCCGGCCATGATGTCGTGTCCTCGCTGGCAGGCCGCACCGCCGACGCGCGGTTGCCGGTCGGCGAGGTCCGCTCAGGTGGCTTCGGCGGCACGGCCGGCCTGACGCGCTGGCTCCGGGACAATCGGGTGGACGCCGTCGTCGACGCAACCCACCCCTTCGCCGCCGCGATGACCGCAAACGCCATCGCCGCCACTCGCGAGACCGGCGTACCGCTGCTCATCCTCCGGCGCCCGGGCTGGACCGCCTCGCCCGGCGACGCGTGGCACTGGGTCGACAGCGCCGATGCCGCGGCTACGCTCCTGCCGACCCTGGGATCCCGCGCGTTCCTCACGATCGGCCGCCAGGGTCTGCAGGCCTTCGCGACCACCGGCGTCTGGACCCTCGCCCGCTGCGTCGACCCGCCCGACCCCCGGCCGTCGTGGTGCACGCTGATCCTCGCCCGCGGCCCGTACGACCTCGACGGCGAGCTGAACCTGATGCGCGATCACCGGATCGACGTCCTGGTCACCAAGGACAGCGGCGGCCCGGCGACTTCCGCAAAGCTGGAAGGCGCCCGCCGATTACTTCTCCCGGTGGTCATCATCCGCCGTCCGCCGCTTCCGGCCGGAGTCGCCGTGGTGGACTCCGTCGACCAGGTGGCCAACTGGCTCACCACCCGTTAGCGGAGCAGCGTCATCCGGTGATCTTGGTGCGGCCGCCGAACTCGTCGACTAAAGCCCTGAGCCGCGGATGCGAGGCGGCGTCGGTAGATTGACGCTCATGGGGATTCAGATCGCGCCGAGCATCCTGTCCGCCGACTTCGCGCGGCTGGCCGATGAGGCGGCTGCTGTGTCGAACGCGGAGTGGCTGCACGTCGACGTGATGGACAACCACTTCGTCCCGAACCTCACCATCGGCCTGCCCGTGGTGGAGTCGCTGGCGAAGGCGACCGACACCCCGCTCGACTGTCACCTGATGATCGAGGATCCGGACCGCTGGGCACCCGGGTACGTCGAGGCCGGCGCGTCCAGCGTCACCTTCCACGTCGAGGCCTGCAAGGCGCCGATCCGCACGGCGCGCGAGATCCGCGCCAAGGGCGCCCGGGCCGCGATGGCGCTCAAGCCGGCCACGCCGATCGAGCCGTACGAGGACCTGCTGTCCGAGCTCGACATGATCCTGATCATGACCGTCGAGCCCGGCTTCGGCGGACAGAAGTTCCTCGACGTCTGCGTGCCGAAGATCCGCCGGACCCGGGAACTCCTGGACAAGCACGGCCTCGACCTGTGGATCGAGATCGACGGCGGCATCTCGGTCGACACCATCGAGCAGTGCGCCGATGCGGGCGCCGATGTGTTCGTGGCCGGCTCGGCCGTCTACGCCGCCGACAACCCGAACGCCATGGTCGACCGGCTACGCGGACTCGCCGAGCAGGCTGCCGGCAGCTAGCGCGGGCTCAGGTTGTCGCTGCGGCGGAACTCGCACCGACAGCACCAACGACATCGCCGCGAGTACGGCGGCCAACACCCACACGTAACGCACCCCGAAGCTGGGCAATCGCGCCAGCAGCGACGACGCCAGCAGCGCCATCACGCCGCGCCTCCGCCACAACTCGCGGTACCCGGCCAGCTCCATGCACCGCATTCTTACTCCGGCCACCGACACTTTGCGACGGATTGCCGCGCTCAGGAATCGGCCCACCTACGATGGGCCAATGACCGAGCACAAGCCGGTGGAGAGCTGGCTCACGGACATGGACGGCGTGCTGGTGCACGAGGAGCGCGCCATCCCCGGGGCGAGCGAGTTCATCGCCTCCCTGCAGGCGTCGGGGAAGAAGTTCCTCGTCCTCACCAACAACTCGATCTACACGCCCCGCGACCTCCGCGCCCGGCTGCAGGCCGCGGGCATCGACATCCCCGAGGACAGGATCTGGACCAGTGCGCTGGCCACCGCCCAGTTCCTCGACGATCAGCGACCGGGCGGTACGTCGTACGTGATCGGAGAGGCCGGCCTGACCACAGCGCTGCACGAGATCGGCTACGTGCTGACCGAGCGGGACCCGGACTACGTCGTCCTGGGGGAGACCCGCACCTACTCGTTCGCGGCGATCACCAGGGCGATCCGGTTGATCTCCAACGGTGCGCGGTTCATCGCGACCAATCCGGATCCGACCGGTCCGTCGAAAGAGGGTCCGATGCCCGCGACCGGTTCAGTGGCCGCACTCATCACCCGGGCCACGGGCGTCGCGCCGTACTTCGTCGGCAAACCCAACCCGCTGATGATGCGCAGCGCGCTGAACCGGATCGGGGCGCACTCCGAGACGAGCGTGATGATCGGTGACCGGATGGACACCGACATCATCAGTGGTCTCGAGGCCGGCCTCCGCAGCGTGCTCGTCCTCTCCGGCTCCACCCGCGAACACGAGGTCGACCGGTTCCCCTACCGGCCGACGCGCATCGTCGAGTCGATCGCCGACGTCGTCCCTCTCGTCACGGCGATGTCCTAGCAGGTGAGCGTGCGGAAGCCGTAGCCCTGCGCCTTGAGCGACTTGAGGATGATGGGCAGCGCAGCCGCGGTCTGAGTGCGGTTCCCGCCGCCGTCGTGCATCAGGATCACCGATCCGTTGTGCACGTTTTTGAGCACGCGCTGCACGATCGCCGGCGAACCGGGCTTGGTCCAGTCGCGGGAGTCGACGGTCCACACCACGAGGTCCTTGCCGAGCGCGGTCGCCCGTTGCTTGACGGTGGGGTTCATCCCGCCGTACGGCGGTCGCAGGCAGCCCGGCGTACTTCCGGTGGCCGCCCGGATCGCCTGGTCCGTCGACGTGACCTCCTGCCGGAACGCCGCGGCTCCCAGCTTGCGCAGGTCGGCGTGCGTCCAGGTGTGGTTCTCCACGCTGTGCCCGGCGTCGTGGATGCGCTTGGACAGCTCCGGGTGCTTCGTGACGTTCTTGCCGATCTCGAAGAACGTGGCCTTGGCCTGGTACTTCGCGAGGATCGCGAGGATCTGTGGTGTGTACACCGCGTCGGGCCCGTCGTCGAAGGTCAGGACGACGTACTTGGTCGGAAGCGCGATCTTGGCCGGTGCCGCCGCCGCGTGCGCGGGTGGGGTCGGTGGTGGCGGCGGCCGGCCGGGCGTGCGGGCGGCCGCGACCACGACAGTGCCGATCACCGCGCTGACCACCATCATCATGGCCAGCCCGACGACCCGGTTGCCGGCGCGCGTCAAGCGAACATCCATACGTCCCCCAGGGCGGTGGGTGCCTCACTTCCTCACCCGTCCACCATGGGCACGCCGCGCCCGAAAGCCAGCCACCACGCCGCTTCCTCGTCAACAAACCACGGATACCGGACGCGGCTAGCCACTGACGTTGTGCTCTTTCAAGCGAGTGCCCAGCTGAATCCGATGCGCATCCTGCTGCTTGATCTGCTGCATGACATGATGCACACTGTGATGCATGGACACTGCCGATCAAGTGCGGGCGACGCGAAAGTCTTTGCCGCTGTCTGAGCGCAACCTGCGCGACCTCGCCGTGCTGCGGGGATCCGAGGCCCACCGCGCAGCCCTCTCCCAGCTTGCTCATGTGGCTGTCACCGAGAGCAGCAGTGAGGCTGTCATGTTGCAGGCTGTCCTCGAGGCCGGCATCAAGGCGGTCGCGCAACTGGTGGAGGCGGAGGGATACGCCCGCATCGCCGCCGAGGCGTCCTCGGAGAACCGACAGGCGGTGGCGCGACGCCGTCGTCCGACATGGGCTGACGAGTGACCTGGCCGCTGCTCCGTGGTCAGGTGGTGCGGGCTGACATCGGCCTTGACGAGCCGAAGCTGTTCGTCGTCGTCTCCAACAATCGGCGCAACCAGAATCTCCGGCAGGTGTTGGCGGTGCGTCTGACGACGACGAGCAAGCCGCCGATTCCCAGCATTGTCGAACTCGTCCATCCGGAGGCGTTCGTGGGTCGCGCGGTCTGTGACGACATTGTCGAGATCTATGAGGACGAGGTCATCGCGGTAATCGGCGGGCTCTCTCCGGTCGCCATGCGCGCGATCAACTCAGGCCTCAGCGCGGCTCTTGGTATGGCTGACTGACTCCTCAGCCGTGGTGCTTCTCATAGTGGGCGAGGGCATCGGCCGTCCGCCCGGTGCCGTACGCCAGCAGCAACTCGGCCACGGCCGGCGACTGCACCGCGGCGGCCGCGGCTGCGCGTTGGATCTCGTCGGCGGATGCGACCGCACGGAAGAGGTCCTGGATCTCGCGGACGACAGCCCGCGCGGACGGTGGCGTGCTCGCGGTCTCCTGCGGGACCGGCGTCGGCCAGGGTTGTCCCGGTGCTGCCGACAATCCGGCGGGACTTGCGAACGGGGTCGCCGGGCTCGTGGTCGGTCCTGCTGGGGGAACGGAGGATCGCGGCAGGTTCGCCGTGGTGGGGTGGGTGTAGGCCCCGGTGGAGGCGCGGATGGCGTCCAGCTCGAGCGGGATGTCGTCGGGATTGAGCTCACCGGCCACGGCCAGATCAGCGAGCTCGGAGACGGCGCGGAGGCGCGACACCACGGCGGGATTGCCGATCTTGACCCGCTGCGCACTCATCAGCTGCGAGAGCATCGGCGCCGACAGTCCGATCACCTGGGCGAGGGCGCTCTGGGTCAACCCGAGTGGTGGTGCCACTCGGCGTACCACCTCACCGAGCGTCTCGCCGTACAGCTCGATCTGCTGCTGGAGGTTGTGGGCCGTCTGATCCATCGGTGTGCTCCCCTCTCGCCGGTCGCCGTCCGTGCCCGACTGCAAATATCTTCGCAGTTGCGAAGGCAAATTTCCAGCCTCGACGGTGTGCGATTGTGAATCCCTGAGCCTGAGAGTATCGACTTGACATTTGCGATCGCAAACTGCCAGGGTTTGCGGCAGCGAATCTCACTGGAGGAAACGATGACGGCTCTGCAGGGACACCGCCGCCCCGCGGTGTGGGCGCTTATCGCCATCACACTGACCGCCGTGCTTGCCGGTCTGACGACCGGCGCCGCGCTGGCCGACCCCGATCCGGCGAGCGGCAAGCTCGTCCTGGTGCTCGACTCGTCCGGCTCGATGAAGGAGCCGGCCGGCGACGGGCAGACGAAGATCGCCGCGGCCCGGACCGCGCTGACCCAGGTGGTGACCAAGCTGCCGCCGACCGCGGAGGTCGGCCTGCGGGTGTACGGCGCGACCGTGTTCAAGCGCACCCAGCCCCGCGCGTGCACCGACACTCAGTTGACCGTCCCGATCGGGACGAACAACCGGCCGCAACTGCAGGCCGCGATCACGAAGTACAAGCCGTACGGCGAGACTCCGATCGGCTACGCGCTTCAGCAGGCGGCCAAGGACCTCGGCCCGAGCGGTCAGCGCACCATCGTGCTGGTCTCCGACGGCGAGGCCACCTGCGCGCCGGATCCCTGTGTGGTGGCGCAGTCGATCGCCAAGCAGGGCATCGATCTGAAGATCGACGTGGTCGGGTTCCGCGTCGGCGGCAAGGCGCGCACCCAACTGCAGTGCGTCGCTCGCGAAGGCCGCGGCGACTACTACGACGCCGACTCGACCATCGACCTCGAGGCCGGGCTGGACCGCTTGTCGACCCGGGCCTTCCGCCCCTTCCGCATCTCGGGTACGCCGGTGCACGGCGCGGCGCAGCAGGAAGGTGCACCGGTGCTTGCCCCGGGCCACTATTCCGACGCCTTCGGGGTGGACGACACCTCGAAGCACTACCTGATCAAGCGGACCATGACCGGGTCGACGCTGCGCGCCGGGGTGAGCTTCCGGCGTCCCTCGGGTGGCAGCTTCGTCATCCAGACCGAGGTGAAGCTCAACACGCTCAGCGGTGAGCAATGTGGCTGGAGCTACCCGAGAGCGTTCGAGGGTGACCAGGGCCTCGCCACCGGGACCGCCGCAAGTTGGTCGAAGTACAAGAAGAAGAACGACGAGTGCGCCGAGTCCGACCAGTTGCTGCTGACCGTGAACCCGGGCAAGGATTTCCGCGAGATCAAGGGTGTGCCTTACGAACTGCGGATCGACGAGGAGCCGCCGGTGGATTCGACCACCAGCCTCCCGGCGCCGGCCGACGACCCGGTCTGGGTTCCGATGGCCGGTTCGACCCCGCGCGAGATCGTGCCCGGTTCCAGCTTCCCGGACGCACCCCTGCTCGAGCCCGGTAGCTACAAGACGACGCTGATGCCGGGGGAGTTGCAGCTCTACAAGGTCAAGGCCGACTGGGGTCAGCGCATCCAGGCGCAGATCACGGTGCCGGAGTTGGCCGGCGCCACTGCCGAAGCCCTCGACGGGATCCGTTACCTGGACTCGGCGCTGATCTCGCCCATCGGTGAGGGCGTGTACGCCGTCTTCGCCAAGAACGTGCCAGGTGGGTCGTACACGAAGGGTGTGCTCACCAAGCGCGGCCTCGTCAAGGCGGTCACGACCAAAGAGATCCGCTACCTGAATCGTGACGGCGCCAACAACGAGGACACCGGCACCTCGACCCCCGGCGAGTACTACATCGCGGTCTCGCTGACCCGGAAGGACAACGACAAGGCATTCGCGATCCCGCTGACCTTGACCGTCGGTCTGCAGGGAACTGCCGGTACCGGGAAGCCGGAGTACGTCGACGGCGCGACGCCCGTCTCAGGTGACTCGGTGACGCCGTCTCCGACCGCCGAGCCCTCAGAGTCACCCAGCACCGGCACCGGCGATGGCAACAACACCGAGGCCGGCGGTCCGGTCCAGGGCAGCTCTGATTCGGGCGACGGGACTCCGGTCGGGTTGATCGCGGGACTCGGCGGCGGCGGTGCACTACTCCTGCTGATCGGCGTGTTCGCGGTCCTCCGCCTCCGCAAGAAGCCGGCCATCGCCCAGCCGGGCGCTGCACCTTGGCAGCACGGTCAGCAGCCCTACCCGAACCAGCCTCAGCAGCCCTACCCGAACCAGCCTCAGCAGCAGTACCCAAACCAGGGCGGCCACCAGCCGCCGCCCCAGCAACCGCCGCACCGCTGACGTCGGACGCAAGACCCAACCAGGTCGGACAGCGGCCGTAGTACTGCTGACACCTGCACGAGCCCGGATGGCCACTGGCGGTCCGGGCTCGTGTCAGTTCATCGTGGAGCCACACAGCCGCGGTCGCGGTGTCAGCGGAGCACTAGCCAAGCCGCGCTGCCGAGCAACCCCGCGGCGCCGGCGAAGGCTGCGGTGGCGACCCACAGCAACGCCCGACCCCGATCCCGAGGCTGCCGACCCTGCACCACCTGTTGTGCGGGCTGGCGGGTGGGAGTGGTCGGCGGGGTGGGGCGCGCTGCGCTCTCTTCGGCGCGAGTGCTTGGCGCTTGGGCCGGAGCGGAGGGTTGGGGTGCTGGGCCGGTGGGGGTCCAGCGGGACGGTAGTGGTGGGAGTTGGTCGAAGACCTCGGGAGCGTCGGGGGCGGTGACCCACGGGGTGGCGCCGGTGGGTGGGAGGGCTCCGGACTGGGCTAGGAGGCGGCCGGCGGCGTGTGCGGACTCCGGGCGGTGGGTCGGGTCGGTCGCCGTACTGCGGTGGATGAATTCGCCGAGCGGTCCGTCGACGGGTGGGAGTTTGCCGTCGAGGCCGGGGCGTTCGCCGGTGAGGAGTTCGGCGGCGACGGCTCCGACGGTGTAGAGGTCTTGGCGCGGGTCCGGGTCGGCGCCGGCCAGTTGCTCGGGGGCGATGTAGCCGGGGGTGCCGAGGACCGTGCTGTGGCGGGTCATGCGGGGTTCGTCGAGCAGGCCGGCGACGCCGAAGTCGGACAGGCGCAGGTGGGGGTGACCGGTGCCGGTGACGTCGAGGAGCAGGTTGGCGGGCTTCACGTCGCGGTGTACGACGCCGGCCGCGTGGACTGCGGACAGGCCGTGCAGGAGTTGATCGAGCAGGACAGCGACGTACGACGGTGGGAGTGGGCCGTGGTCGCCGAGCAGGGTGGCGACGGAGCCGCCCCGCACCAGGTCCATCGCGAACACGACCTTGTCGTCGTCCGCGGCCCACCCGTGCGGCGCGACCAGATGTGGATGCTCGATCCGCAACGACTGCTCCCGCACGAACCGCAGCAGAGCCGCCGCGTCGTGCTGCCCGAGAACCTTCGCCGCCACGTACGCCGACCGCCGCAGGTCCCAGGCCCGCCAGACCGACCCCATCCCGCCGGTCCCGATCAGGTCGACCAGCTGATACCGGCCCGCAAACGCCTCCACCGGCAAGAAAATACAGGTTCGCCAGGCCCCGGCCCGCAGGCGTGGGTTCCGGAGAACGCCGCAACCGGTGAATTCTGCCTCGGTCCCAGCGCGGGAAAAGGCAACCGAAAGCGGGTGGTCACCCGGCGGCTCGCAACCAGCCGGGAGACCAGGATGTGACCTGGGTCGTGGTGGCGGTTGCCGGGGAGGGCATACTTGAACTACGAGTGAACCCACTCGCGTGCTCCGGGGTCGGTGTAATTCCGAGCCGGCGGTGACAGTCCGCGACCCGGCCGCTGCAGTCTGGCGACCGGTTGACCTGGTGGAATTCCGGGACCGACGGTGAAAGTCCGGATGGGAGGCGCACGCGATCGGCGGGTGCGCTCTGGCGTCCGGCCCGCAGCCCGTAGTGGGCGGCGAAACCCGAGGGCACCGGCCCGAGGGATCCCCGGACGGCAGCGCGTGGTTGCCGGTCGTTACGAGCCCCGGAGTGCGTCCGTGACGACGAGGGGCCGTAGTGAGCAACACTTCGCCGATCGATATCGCCTGGATGCGGCGTGCCGTCGAGTTGGCCGCGAAAGGTATCGGCAGCACGCATCCGAACCCCGTGGTGGGCTGCGTGATCACCGGCCCGGACGGGCATCCGGTCGGTGAAGGTTTCCACGCCGTTGCCGGTGGCCCCCATGCCGAGATCGAGGCCCTGCGGATGGCGGGACCGCGAGCCCGCGGCGGTACGGCGTACGTGACCTTGGAGCCCTGTAATCACACCGGGCGGACCGGGCCGTGTGCCGACGCGCTGATCGAGGCCGGGATCACTCGCGTGGTGTACGCCGTAGCCGACCCGAACCAGCGGGCCGCCGGCGGCGCCGAGAAGCTGAGAAGCAAGAACATCCAGGTCGAGCAGGGGGTGCTGGAGGCCGAGGCGGAGGCGCTCAACCACGTCTGGCTGCACAGCATGCGGATGGGACGGCCGTTCGTCACCTGGAAGTTCGCCACCACGCTCGACGGCCGGAGTGCTGCGCCGGACGGGACCAGCAGATGGATCACCGGCCCGATCGCCCGGGCCGACGTCCACCGGCACCGGGCCGAGTGCGACGCCATCGTCGTCGGCACCCAGACCGTGCTGAACGACGACCCCGAACTCACGGTCCGCGACGAGAACGACGTACCGGCCGATCGGCAGCCGCTCCGCGTCGTGGTCGGCGACCGCGAGATCCCGCCGACCGCCAAAGTCCGCAACGACCGCGCGGAGACCCTCCTGCTGCCGACCCACGATCCCGCCGAGGTGCTCCGGCAGCTCGACGACCGGCGGATCCGGCATCTCTGGCTCGAAGGCGGCCCGACGCTGGCCGCCGCGTTCCTGCGCGCCCGGCTCGTCGACCAGATCGTCGCGTACGTCGCCCCGGCCGTGCTCGGGTCCGGGTACGCCGCGATCGGCGACCTGGGCGCGGAATCGATCGACCACCTGCGGCGGTTCAAGCTAGCGGACGTCACCCGCCTCGGCGACGACGTCCGGCTGATCCTCACGCCGCTCGAACCGCAAAGGACACACTGAATGTTCACCGGAATCGTCGAGGAGCTGGGCACCGTCGAAGCCCTCGACCTGCTCGAAGGGGACGCCGCCCGGCTCACCATCCGCGGCCCCAAGGTGACCGGGGACGCCGGCCACGGCGACTCGATCGCGGTCAATGGCTGCTGCCTGACGGTGGTCGAGACCGGCGACGGCACGTTCACCGCCGACGTGATGCGCGAGACGCTGCAGCGCACCAGCCTCGGCCAGGCCGCCAAGGGCTCGCGAGTCAACCTGGAGCGGGCCGTCTCCGCGCACGCCCGGCTCGGCGGGCACATCGTCCAGGGCCACGTCGACGGCATCGGCACGATCGCGAGCCGCACGCCGTCCGAGCACTGGGAAGACGTCCGGATCGCCGCGCCCGCGACCATCCTCAAGTACGTCGCCGAGAAGGGCTCGATCGCGATCGACGGGGTCTCCCTGACCGTCACCGATGTGGACGATGCGACCGGGACGTTCGGGGTCAGCCTGATCCCGACCACGCTCGAGCTCACCGTGCTGGGGAGCAACCAGGTCGGCGACACCGTCAACCTCGAGGTCGACGTGATCGCCAAGTACGTCGAACGACTGCTCACCGGAGGCAGCAAGTGAACCCGATCGACTGGCTGCTGCATTCGCAGGTGACGATCGCCGGTTCGCCGGTGCTGGTCCGGGAGATCGTCGGCAACGGCTTCGGTCTCGCCAGCGCACTGTTCGGCATGCGCCGGAAGGTCGCGGCCTGGCCGGTCGGCATCGTCGGCAACGTCTTGCTGTTCACCGTCTTCGTCGGCGGGGTCTTCGACACCCCGCAGGACAAGGACCTCTGGGGTCAGGCCGGCCGCCAGGTGTTCTTCGCGATCATCAGCCTCTACGGCTGGTACCGCTGGTACCAGACCCGCCATGGCGGCGCCGGCGAAGCGGTCCAGCCCCGCTGGGCGACCACCCGGGAGCGGCTCGAGCTGCTCGGCGTCGCGGTGGTGCTCTACGCGATCTCGTACGTCGTCCTCCGCGAACTGGGTTCGTGGGGTCCGCAGTGGGACGCCTGGATCCTGACCGGTTCGATCCTGGCGACGTACGGGATGGCCCGGGGATTCGTCGAGTTCTGGCTGATCTGGATCGCCGTCGACCTGGTCGGCGTACCGCTGCTGGTGCAGGCCAAGTTCTACCCGTCGGCGGCGATGTACGTCGTCTACGGACTGTTCTGCGTGCTCGGGTTCGTGTCCTGGTGGAAGATCCAGAACCGCGAACGCGTCGGCACGCCCGAACCAGTGGTGGTGGGCTGACATGGGAGACGTGCTGAAGCTCGACACGATCGAGCACGCGATCGAGGAGGTGCGGGCCGGACGGCCGGTGGTCGTGGTCGACGACGAGGACCGCGAGAACGAGGGCGACCTGATCTTCGCCGCGTCCAAGGCGACCCCGGAACTGCTGGCGTTCCTGATCCGGTACAGCTCCGGCGTGGTCTGCGTGCCGATGGAGGGTGCCGAGCTCGACCGGCTCGCCATCCCGCTGATGACTCCGCACAACCGGGAGCGGATGCGGACGGCGTACACGATCTCGGTCGATGCCCGCGACGACATCACCACCGGGATCTCGGCGGCCGACCGGTCCCGGACGATCCGCGTGCTGACCGACTCGGCCTCCGAGCCGTACGACCTGGTCCAGCCCGGCCACGTGTTCCCGCTGCGCGGGCGCGAAGGCGGCGTACTGGTCCGGCCCGGGCACACCGAGGCGTCGATCGATCTGGCCCGCCTGGCCGGGCTGACCCCGGCCGCGGTGATCTCCGAGCTGGTGAACGACGACGGCACGATGAAGCGCGGCCCGGACCTGCGGACGTTCGCCGACGAGCACGGGCTGGTGCTGATCTCGATCAACGACCTGATCCGCTACCGGCGTCATACCGAGAGCCAGATCCAGCGGGCCGCGACCACGACGCTGCCGACGCAGTACGGCGATTTCATTGCCCACGGCTACCGGAACACGGTGGACGGGTCGGAGCACCTGGCGCTGGTTCGCGGCGAGATCGGCGATGGACCGACGCTGGTGCGGCTGCACTCGGAGTGCCTGACCGGCGACGTGTTCGGCTCGCTGCGGTGTGACTGTGGTCCGCAGCTCGACGAGGCGATGCGCCAGGTCGCGGCCGAGGGTGGCGTCGTGGTGTACCTGCGCGGCCATGAGGGTCGCGGGATCGGGCTGCTGCACAAGCTGCAGGCGTACGAGCTGCAGGACGCCGGCCGGGACACGGTCGACGCGAACCTGGACCTCGGGCTGCCCGCGGACGCCCGCGACTATGGCACCGGCGCACAGATCCTGGCCGACCTGGGCGTGAAGGAGGTGCGGCTGCTGACCAACAACCCGGACAAGCTGGCCGGCGTCCAGGGCTACGGCATCGACGTGGTCGAGCGCCGCGGCATCTCGATCGACCCGACCGAGCATAATCTGCGGTACCTGCGGACCAAGCGCGACCGGATGGGCCACCACCTGCCCGGCGGACTGGGCGCGGCACTCACGGAAGAGAACGGAGCCGGCTGATGTCGGGCAGTGGAGCACCAACCCTCGAGGTCCCGCGCGCCGACGGCGCCCGGGTCGCGATCGTCGCGGCGCGCTGGCACCCGAAGGTCACCGACGCCCTGGTCGCCGGCGCGATCCGCGCGCTGGACGACTCCGGTGTCGTCGACTACACGGTGATCCGGGTGCCGGGGTCCTTCGAGCTCCCCGTCGCTTCGTTGCACGCGGCAAAGAACGGGTACGACGCCGTGATCGCGCTGGGGGTCGTGATCCGCGGTGACACCCCGCACTTCGAGTACGTCTGCCAGGCGACGACCGAGGGCCTGATGCAGGTCGGCGTGTCCACCGGCATCCCGGTCGGCTTCGGCGTACTCACCTGCGACAACGATCCTCAGGCCCTCGACCGCGCCGGCCTGCCCGACAGCCGCGAGGACAAGGGCTACGAGGCAACCCAGGCAGCCCTGTCCACCCTGCTGGCCATCCGCGAGCTCTGACCTACCGGATCCTGGTGTGCTCCATCGTCCAGTTGGGCAGCCAGGTCTGGCCGCCGTCGGTCGAGAAGGACTGTTCCCAGGCGGCCTTGTCGACGCCGGGGGTCCAGCGGAAGCGGACGTCGATGGCGCGGCCTTCCCAGATGTCGGGGGCTTCGAAGATGCCGGTACCGTCGTCGCGGAACGAGCCGATGACCGGTGATTCCAGCTGGCCGCGGAGGCTGTTGATCCAGTGGATGGCCCAGGTCTTGGTGGTCGGGTCGTAGATGCGCAGGGTCGCGCCGCGGAAGCCCTCGGTCGGGAACCAGCCCTCGTCGAAGCTGATCGCGCCGTCGAAGTACGTCGTGACTTCCATTTCGGACTGTACGTCGTACCACTCGGCCGGCTCGCCGAGCGCGGGACGGCGCCGACGGTTGGCCATGTCCCACCGGCCGACCAGGAAGTCGAAGTCGCCGGTCAGCTTCGGCAGGTCGAGCGGCGGTGGCGGCGTGTCCCGGCGGGTGAAGTCCATGATCCAGTTGGTCTCCCAGGTCTGGCCGCCGTCGTTGGAGTAGGCCTGCTCCCAATGCGCGGTCTGCGAGGTGATGTCCGACCATTCATAGCTGCAGAGGATCGGCTTCCCGTCGAGTTCGTCCTCGCCGACCAACCGGCAGGTCGAGCCGTCCTCCGACCAGCCTCCGCGCACCGGCGGGTACAGCTGCATCGTTCTGCTGTCGACCCACCAGATGCTCCACAGCCGAGCGACCGGGTCGAACAGGCGCACCGACAGCCCGTACGACCCCTTCGTCGGGAACCGCATCTCGTCGATGCTGATCGCCCCGTCGAAATACGTGTGCGCGGTCGTGGTCCCGTCGTACTCCAGCCATTCGTCGCTCCCGACGAAGGCTTGCTTCAGGGTTCGGTGCCGGACGTCGAAGTACCCGTTCAGGAAGTCGAAGTCGCCGGTCGCCTTGGTCCATGTCGTCATGCAGCCAAGTCTCGCCGCTATACCTGACAATCCATGGCAGTGTTCGCAGGTAACCTCGGAGCATGCGTTCGAGTCGGTTGCTGTCGATCCTGCTGTTGCTGCAAACCCGCCGGCAGCTGACCGCGCGCGAGCTCGCCGACGAGCTGGAGGTCTCGCTCCGGACCATCTACCGCGACGTCGAGGCGCTCGCGGCGGCCGGCGTCCCCGTGTACGCCGATCAAGGGCGGGCCGGCGGCTATCGGCTGGTCGAGGGATATCGGACCAGGCTGACCGGACTCACCGAGCAGGAGGCCGCCGCGCTCTTCCTGGTCGGCCTGCCGGGTGCGGCCGCGGCCTTCGGGCTGACCGCCGAGACGAGCGGGGCCGAGTTGAAGCTGCTGGCCGCGTTGGCGCCGGACCAGCGCGATCGGGCCGGCCGGCTGAAGAACCGCTTCCACCTCGACCTGCCCGCCTGGTACCAGGACGCCGAGAACTCACCGCATCTCGCGGCCGTGGCTGACGCCGTACTCCACGACCGCCGGATCAAGGTCCTGTACCGCCGATGGGAGGCACCGCGCGAGGTCGAACGTGTGCTGGAGCCGTACGGGCTCGTGCTCAAGAACGGCAGTTGGTACGTCGTTGCCGCGACCGCCAACGGGATGCGTACGTACCGGGTCTCGAACATCCTCGAGCTGACGCCGACCGAGGAGGAGTTCGACCGGGTCGAGCTCGACCTCTCGCAGTACTGGCAGGAGCACCTGGAGGGGTTCGACCAGATCCGCTTCACCGGTGAAGCCGTGATCCGGGTGTCGGCCGGGCTGGCAGGACGGATGCACGACGTCTCATACCCGGCACTGGTCAAAGCCGTGGCCGCCACCGAGCCGGACGCCGACGGCAGCGTGGTGGTGACGATCCCCATCGAGTCCGTCGCCAACGCAGCCGCCTCTCTCTCCCGCTTCGGCAGCGCCCTGGAGGTCCTCGAGCCGCCGGAGTTACGGGCCGAGTTGGCGAACCTCGGACGCAGTCTGTCCGATCTCTACTCCTGAGCCAGCCGGCCGTTCGCCTTCTCGCCGGCCTCGGTACTGCGGCGGAGGAAGCTCGCGATCAGGTCGAGTTCGGCCTCGCTGTAGCCGGCCAGGACGTCGTCCATTGCGCCGTTCATCGGCTGGTAGAGCCGGAACACCTCCATTCCACGGTCCGGCAAAACCCGGATAGTGACGCTGCGGCGGTCTGCCCGGGCGCGGTCGCGGACCACCCAGCCGGCTCGTTCGAGCCGGTCGAGAATGCCGGTCAGCGTCGCCGGGTGCAGCCCGGTCTGGCGGGCCAGGGCGCTCGGCGTCAGCGGGCCGCTGCGCGCGAGTACGTCGAGGCAGTCGAGGTCGACGTCCTTCAGCGCCAGCTTGCCGCCGACCTGGTGGTTCAGCAGGGCGAGCTGGATCCGCAGGTCGCGGAGCGCGGACTTGATCTCGTTGCCGGCGCGGCGACGGTGGCGCGCGTCACGTCCTTGTGTCTGTTCCATATCTTATGATTTCCGTACTATATGAGTTACAGAGCAGATCTCACGGTAGCTCATGGAGGAGTCGGGAATGAAGATCACGGTGTTCGGGGCGACGGGCGGGATCGGCGGTCACGTCGTACGGCAGGCTCTCGATGCGGGGCACAAGGTGACGGCGGTGGTGCGGACGTCGTCGGCGTTCGACCTGGAGCATTCGTCGCTGGAGGTGTTCCGGGTGCCCGGTCTGGGTGACGCAGAGCCGCTGCGGGACGCGGTGGATGGGAGCGAGGCGGTCATCTCCGGGGTCGGGGCGCGCGGGCGCAAGGACGGGCCGGTCGCGTCGGAGAGCACGCGGTCGATCCTGGCCGCGCTGTCGGCGGTCGGCGTACGGCGGTTTGTCGCGGTCAGTGCCGCGCCGATCGGGCCGATGCCGGCGGACGAGAGCTTCTTCAACCGGCGGGTGGTGTACCCGATGATCAACCTGTTCGCCGCTGAGGTGTACGCCGATCTGCGGGTGATGGAGGCGGACATCATGAGCAGTTCCGCGGCCTGGACGATCGTGCGGCCGCCGAAGCTCAACAACAAGGCGCTGACCGGGACGTATCGGACCCTCGTCGGCGGCACGGTCTCGCACGGGTATCTGATCTCGCGGGCCGACGTCGCTCACCTGATGCTCGCGGTCCTCGACGACCCGGCGACGATCGACCAGCCGGTCGGGGTGGCGTACTGATGACCCGGGTCGTGCGTGGCGTGAGTCTGCTGTTCAGCGGGCTGTTCGCCGGCTTCCTGCTGTGTGTGCTGGTCCTCGAGCACTCGTTGCGCGGTTTCGATGCGTCGGTCTACACGCAGGTGCGGCTGGTGGAGTTGGACTCGCTGGACACGCTCGCGTCGGTGACCTTGATCCCGGCGATCGTGACCACGGTGGTGCTGGCGATCCGGGCCCGAGGCAACGATCGGCGGGTGGTACTGGTGGCGGTCGGGTTGCTGCTGATCGTCTTCGCGACGACGCTGGCGATCAGCCTGCCGATCAACTCGGACCAGACGGGCTGGTCAGTGCAGAACCCACCTGCCGACTGGTCCACCGTGCGCGACCACTGGCAGGTCGCACATCTGATCCGCACAGTCGCCGCGCTGCTCGCCTTTGGCTCGCTGATCGGATCCGCGGTCACCGTCCCCACGAAGCGCCCGGCCGACGTCAATCAGCTGTCCGGAGTGGCTTACTGAGATCGCGGCCGTGGGCCATGGTGCATCCGCCGACTACGTCACTTGTTCAGGGCGAGGATCAGGTCGTGGGGGACGGCTCGGACGGTGCGGCCCTGGAAGCCGGTGGTGGTGTTTGCCATGGTCAAGGAGTTGAGGAGGGCTTCTTCCACGGACTCCGTGACGGCCTGGAACGGGCCGCGCAGGTCGCGATCGGCGAAGGCGGACGTGCTGTTGGTGGTGAACGCGATCGCGTAGTCGCCACTGCCGGGGGCGTAGTCGGAGCCGACGCGGCCCATCGCGAAGATGGCGCGACGGGCGAGCCGGCCGAGCTGGCGAGCGTCGAGGGGGAGGTCGGTGGCGACAACGATCATGCAGGAGTTCCCGTCGGCGTCGAGCGGCTGAGCCGGAATCGGTGTGCCGAGGACCGTGAGCAGACCGGAGAAGTTGGACTGAACCAACGCACCGACCGTTCCCGAGCCGACCGAGCTAGCGCCAGGTGAGCCGGCCCCGGTGCGAGACGCCGTACCTATGCCGGCTTTGAAACCGAGGGCCGTCGTACCAGTGCCGGCTCCTGCGCAACCCTCGGCGGGGAGGTCGGAGGAGGCGGAGTCCAGGGCGGAGTGGACCTGTTCGGGGGTGATCGGGCGGCGGCGGATGTCGGAGAGGTGGCCGTCGTTGGTTTCGCCGACCACAGGGTTGAGGCTCGTCGCGGTTGGATCGCGGTCCAGGAGCCAGGTGATCAACGCGTCGGCGACGCGGAAGGTGCTCAGCGTGCCGGTGAGCAGGATCGGGGTTTCGATCACGCCGAGTTCGCCGACCTGGGTGGTTCCGACGAGCTTGCCGTAGCCGTTGCCGACCGCAACCGCCGCCGGAAGTCCGGCCTGATATCCGTCGGGAACTACCGCGGTCACGCCCGTGTTGAGGTCGCCGGTCGAGATGGTGGTCTGGCCGACACGGACGCCGGGTACGTCGGTGATCGCGTTGAGCGGTCCGGTCGGGAGAGTGCCGACGACCACGCCGAGGTCACGAACTCTCCGGGGTCTCTGCATGCGGCTATCCTCGGCCAGGTGCTCGAACACCTGACCGGCCGGGTCTGGATCTACCCCCACGACCCCGACCCGGATGCGATCCGTCCGGCCGCGCTAGCGGGGGAGTAGCGGGGACTTGTCGCCGACGAACCACAGGTGGCCGAACGGATCCAGGAAGGTGCCTTGCCGGTGTGGACCCCACGGCATCGCGTGGACGCGGACCGGGTCCTTGCGCGGGTCCGCCCCGGCGTCGACCGCGCGCTGGATGAAGCTGTCCGGATCGTCCACGAATACCTCGACCCGCACCGTCGGGAGACCGACCGCCTCAGGTGTGGCCCACCCGTTGTTCCCCGGCTCACCGAGGAAGAATGCCGCGCCACCGACGTTCAACCCGATCACGCTGCCCAGGTTCCACAGCTCCACCGCCCCGAGTGCCCGCGCGTACCACTCCGCCGCGGCCGGCGCGTCCGGCACCGCCAGCATCACGGAGATCTGCACCTGTTCGTCCATGACTCCAGTAACCCACAAGTCGGGTCCGTCCACCGGACCTGGGGACGATGCCGCGGCACTGGACCCGTAGGCTTGGCGCGCGATGAAGAGTTTTGAGGAGCTGTTTGCCGAGCTGGGTGAGAAGGCGGCGACGCGGCCGGAGGGATCCGGGACCGTGGCGGCGCTGGATGCCGGTGTGCACGCGATCGGCAAGAAGCTGGTCGAGGAGGCCGCCGAGTCCTGGATGGCCGCCGAGTACGAGAGCAAGGACCGGGCCGCGGAGGAGCTGTCACAGCTGCTCTATCACGCCCAGGTGATGATGCATGCGCTCGGCCTGGACCTCGACGACGTGTACCGACATCTGTAGGAGCGCCTCCGACAGACACCGGTTCACCTCACATCGAAAGGGCAGTGCCATGCTGCGCGTCGCAGTACCCAACAAAGGCTCGCTGAGCGAAGCCGCCACCGACATGCTCACGGAGGCCGGCTACAAGCAACGCCGGACCACCAAGGACCTCACCCTCACCGACACGGCCAACGAGGTCGAGTTCTACTACCTGCGCCCGCGCGACATCGCCGTGTACGTCGGCGAGGGCACGCTCGACGTCGGCATCTCCGGCCGCGACCTGGTCCTCGACTCGCACGCGGACGCGGACGTGATCATGGGCCTCGGCTTCGGCTCGTCCACCTTCCGGTTCGCCGGCCGGCCCGGCGTCGCCGACTCGGTGAAGGACCTGGCCGGCAAAAGGATCGCCACGTCGTACGCCGGGGTCCTGCAGGACCACCTGGCCGAGAACGGGGTGGACGCGGCCGTGGTCCGCCTCGACGGTGCGGTCGAGTCGGCCGTCCAGCTGGGCGTCGCGGACGTGATCGCCGACGTCGTCGAGACGGGGACGACGTTGCGCCAGGCCGGACTGGAAGTGTTCGGCGACCCGATCCTGAAGTCCGAGGCCGTGCTGATCAAGCGGCACGGCGTGGAGACCCCGCCGAACGGGATCCAGCAGCTGGTCCGCCGGCTCGAGGGCGTCCTGATCGCCCGCAACTACGTGATGATGGACTACGACATCCGCGCCGAGGACGTCGATGCGGCGACCGCGGTCGCTCCCGGCCTCGAGTCGCCGACGGTCTCGCCGTTGCACCGGCAGGGCTGGGTCGCCGTCCGCGTGATGGTCCAGCGGGCCGACGCGCAGCGGCTGATGGATCAGCTGTGGGAGGTGGGCGCACGTGCCATCCTCACCACCGACATCCACGCCTGCCGGATCTGACATGACCGGCCGCCTGTTCACCTTCCACCCGCGGATCGTGGCGCTCATGGCCGGTTTGATGGGGTTGTCGCTGATCGCAGTGTTCGGGGTGATCTGGTTCCGGTTCCCGGCGTCCACCCGGGACTCGTTCAGCTGGTTCCAGCGGCTCACGTTGCTGGCGTTCTTCGGTGCGATCCTGTGGATCCTGTACCGGTTGACGACCCTGCGGGTGACGGCGTACGCGGACCGCCTGCGGATCCGCAACGTGTTCAAGTCGTACACGCTGCCGTGGAGTGAGGTCTCCGCCCTGCGGTTCCGCTCGGGCGATGCCTGGCTCCAGCTGTTCGATGCCGACGGCAACCGGATCGGGATCCTCGCGGTCCAGGCAGCCGAAGGGACCCGGGCCGGTCGGGCCGCCAAGGAGCTGGCGGCCGTGGCCCGGGACCACGGCGCCGGCCCAGCCACCAGGAGGCCGGAAATCTAGGCCGATACCCGGAGCGTCGTGGTGTGCGACTCGCCGGGCTTGAGGACGATCAGGTTCTGCCCGGTGATGAACGCGTCCGGCGGACACGTCATCGGCTCGACGGCGAGCGCCGTACGCCCGATCGCGGAGCCGGTGTAGAGCTGCAGCCATGGCGTATCACTGGTCAGGACTGCCTTGGCGCCCGTGTCGGGATCGGTCAGCGTGACCGACCACGAGCCGCCGCCGAGACCGGTGAACGCGTTGTCGATGTCGAGCGTCCCGAGCACCCGGCCACCCCGGAAGTCGTACGGCGATCCGTCGACAGGCGAGAGCCCGATCGGCGTCATCCGCTCCGGCGACACCTCCAGCCAATCGTCAGCGGCGAACTCCAGCACGCACTCGTCGATCAGGCGGCCGACGCTGAGGTACGGGTGCGTGCCATACCCGTACGGCGCGTCGCTCGCGCCGATGTTGGTCGCGGTGGCGGTCACGGTCAGCCCGTCGTCCAGGCGGTAGGCCAGCCGGAGGTCGAGCTGGTGCGGGTACCCGGGCTGCCCGTGCAACCGGTAGCCGGCCTCGACGACCGCCGGGTCGGTCCCGTCGTCCCGCCGCTCCCAGTTCGCCCACCGAGTCAGGCCGTGGATCGCGTTCTGCGTGGCGGGCTCGGTCAGGTAGAGCTGCTGGTCGACGCCCTGGAACGTGTACTTCCCGTCGGAGATCCGGTTCGGCCACGGGAACAGCTGCTGCCCGATCCCCGCGTGCGCCGCCTCGTCCTCGCCGTACCCGAGCAGCACCGGCCGCCCGTCGTACGTGAGCCCGCGCAACCCACCGCCGACGCTCACCACGGTCCCGACGTACCCGCCGGCCCGGATCTCCCACTGCTCCCCGCTCGGCCGCACCAGTTCGCTCATGCCCCCATCCTCGCCCATGCGTGCATAACGACAGGAGGTAGTGCTGCTCGTTCGCAGCGTCACCGCCTGCGCACCCCCCGGCGAGGGCCGGTCCGAGCGACTACCTCCTGTCCTTGTGTACAGAATCGCTGTCCATCGCGGCCCGTCCCGTTCGTGGTGATGCTGTAGACACGCTGACAGGAGGTTCTGATGAAGTACATGCTCTTGATCAACGCTGGTGAGTTCGACCTGAGTGGGGGAGCGGTCGGGTGTGAGCCGGAGGACTGGATGCGGTTCGACAAGGAGATCAACGACTCCGGGGCTGTCGTGGCGTCCGAGTCGCTGGCCGACCTGGTCACCGCGACCCGGGTCCAGGTCGCCAATGATGGGAAACGCACGGTCACCGATGGGCCGTTCGCCGAGACCCGGGAGGTGCTCGGCGGGTTCTACGTGATCGACGTCTCCGATCTCGACGTCGCGCTCGACTGGGCGGCCAGGTGCCCGGGCTCGCGGGCCGGCGGGTCGGTCATCGTCCGCCCGGTGGCGGAGTTCCCGGGCGCCTGATGAAGGACCAGGTCGAGGAGGTGTTCCGGGAGGAGCGGGGCCGGTTGCTGGCCGCGCTGGCCCGGCGGTTCGGCGACCTCGACCTGGCCGAGGAGGTCACCTCGGAGGCGATCGAGGCGGCGCTCGTGCGCTGGCCGATCGACGGCGTACCGCCGAACCCGGGCGGCTGGCTGATGACCACGGCCCGGCGGAAGGCGGTCGACCGGCTGCGGCGCGACCAGGTGTACGCCGCCAAACTCGCCGTACTGCAGGTCGAGGCGGACCGGGCCGCGCCGCCAACCGTCGACGGCGAGCTGCCGGATGAGCGGTTGGAGCTGTTCTTCACCTGCGCGCACCCGGCGCTCGCCGCCGAGGATCGAGGTGCGCTGACACTGCGGTGCCTGGCCGGGCTGACCACGCCGGAGGTGGCGCGGGCGTTCCTGGTCCCGACCGCGACGATGGCGAAGCGGATCGTCCGGGCGAAGAGGAAGATCCGGGAGGCGCGGATCCCGTTCCGCGTCCCCGGTCCGGACGAGCTTCCCGAGCGCCTGCCCGGCGTACTGCAGGTGATCTACTCGGTGTTCACCGAGGGGTACGCCGCCAGCTCCGGCCCGTACCTGCAACGCCTCGACCTCGCCGAGGAGGCGATCCGGCTGGCCCGGATCCTGCACCGGCTGCTCCCGGATGAGCGCGAGGTCACCGGATTGCTCGCCCTCATGCTGCTGATCCATGCCCGCCGGGACGCTCGCAGCGGACCCGGCGGCGAGATCATCCTGCTCGAGGACCAGGACCGCGACCGCTGGGATCGCGCCATGATCACCGAAGGCCGTGAGTTGGTGGTCGCCGCACTCACCGGCGGACCGGCCGGACCGTACGCCGTACAGGCCGCGATCGCCGCCCTCCACGACGAGGCGGCCGACTTCGCCGGCACCGACTGGCCGCAGATCGTCGTCCTGTACGACGTCCTGCTCGCGATCGAGCCGTCCCCTGTGATCGCGCTCAACCGCGCCGCCGCGATTGCGATGCGCGACGGGCCTGACGCCGGGCTGGCGCTGCTGGACGAGCTGGCCGCGGAGCCGCGGCTCCGGGACTACCACCCGCATGCACTTGCCCGCGCCGACCTCCTGCACCGGCTCGGACGATTGCCCGAGGCAACCACGGCGTACGAGCAGGCGCTCGCTCTGGCCGGATCCGAGCCGGAGCAGGCTCATGTCCGTGATCGTCTCGACGATTGTCGGCGGGCGATGTCAGACTGACGCGCATGCAGACGGTGTACGAGGCGGCGGGTGGGGCTGAGGGCATGCTGCGGCTGGCGCACGCGTGGCATGAGCGAGTGATGGCCGATGAGATCGTGAGTCACGCGTTCAGCCACGGGTTCCGTCCGGACCACAGTGAGCGGCTGGCGGCGTACTGGGGGGAGGCTCTCGGTGGACCGCCGGCGTACTCCGCGAGCTACGGGGACGAGTCGTACGTCGTCCGGCTGCACAGCGGGAACGGGCCGCATCACGAGATGGATCGCCGGGCGATCACGTGCTTCGACGAGGCGTTGGCCGATGTCGGACTGGCCCAGGACGACCGTCTGTCTTCAGTCCTCCACGACTACTTCGCGTGGGCGACTACTGGGCCGATGGCCCGGTACCACGGCTCGGCCGACGACGTACCCGACGGCCTCCGCATCCCGCGCTGGTCCTGGGATGGTCAGGAAGCGGCTGAGTCGTGAGGAGGTAGTGCCACCGACTTGGTGATGATCTCCAGCGCCGGGTTGTGCGGGATCGACGGGTTGCCGTCGACGATGACGTGCGCGCGGGAGCGGGTGGCCTGGTCGGCGAAGTGGTCGCGCTCCCACCGCATCCACTCCAGCCAGTGGTCGCGTTGGGCCTCGCCGTCGCGTTCGATCCCGCGGTCGAGGCGGACCTCGTTCGACGTCTCGATCCACAGTCGCAGGGACTGCCAGTGGCCGGCGTCGCGGTCGCACGACGTGACGCCCTCCACGATGAGCAGCTCGATCGTGGTCGGTACGACGTGCAGCTCGGCGTACGCTCCGACGTTCCAGTCGTAGCGGCGGTACCGGCCTTCGCGCCCGTCGGCGATCCGCTGCAGCACGTGGTCGCGCAGCAGGCCGAAACCACGCTCGGCTCCGGACCAGCCGTCGTACAGGTCGTCCATGTGGGTGACGGCGGTGTGCAGTCCGCGGGCCTCGGCCCGGGCCGCGACGTTCGCCGCGAGACTGGTCTTGCCGGAGCCGGCCGGTCCGTCGATCCCGATCAGCCGGGTCCGGCCGAGGCGAGGCGGGCCGGACTGGACGTTGTCGAGCAGGACGTCGATGGTCAGGGGCGAGCCGTGGCCGGCGGCTGTGCCAGTGGTGTCAATTGATTCCATGGCGCTTCAGGATGTCCTCGATCTCGTCGAACTCCGACGATTCCTGCTGCTTGGCCTTCGACCCCTTGGACGGCTTGGCAGCTTTGGCGGGAGCGGCCGACGCGGGTGCGGGACCCGTGGCGGTCAGCTCACCCGCGGGCGAAGCGGGTTTTGACTTCTGTGCCTTCGGGCTGACCTCGCGGCGGCCGCGGGCCACGCCGGCGACGACGTAGAGCACCACCGAGACGCCGAACAGCGCGACCCCGGCCCACACCGTCGGGGAGAAGATCAGGTGGGTGACCCAGCTGACCGTCGACCGGATGACATCCCAGACCAGCTCGAGCAGCCCGGTCAGGTAGAGCGAGACCGGGAGCAGGGACAACGCCACGCCGCGCGTGCCGGCCGCCACCCCGCGGCGCCGCCAGGCGACCCACGAGCCGATCACGCCGAGCAGCGTGAGACCTACGCAGAACGGCAGCAGCGACAAATCGTTGAAGTCAGGCACATACCCAGGCTCGCACAGTCCGCGCCCGAACCAAGGGGGGAACAGCCCTGACACCACCCTGAAACCCGGCTCCGGACCCCCAGGCCATCACATCGGGCCCCTGACCGACCGTCTGAGCGTGGCACCGCTCGACGCACTGCCGTTGTGATGGCGTGGCGGTCCGGGGGCAGAATGCAACGGTGCAACCACAACGCCGCTTGGCTTTCACCGGGTTCGACAACGACGACGGGTCGACCGACCCCGCGCTGGCCAGGGCGCTCGCGGAGGGTGACCACGGCGCGACGCTGGCGGCGCTGACGAAGGCGCGGCTGCTGGTACCGGTGGTGGCGATGCTTGGCGAGGTCGAGTACGACGAGAACGGCCTGGCACACGACAAGACCTCGGACATGGCGGTCGCACTGCTCCAGGGCCAGGACGGCCGCAACGCGTTACTGGCCTTTACCGGAACCGAGAGCCTGGTCCGCTGGAGCCCCGAGGCCCGCCCGATGCCGGCGCAGACCCAGCTGGTCGCGACGGCCGCCGTCCAGGAAGGCGCCGCCGCGATCGTTCTGGACATCGCCGGCCCGGCGACCGGCGTGATCGAGACCGACGACGTACGCCGCTTGGCCGCCGGCCTCCAGGTGGTTCGCCTGGAAGACGGCGGTTACGCGTGGATCGAGCCGGCTCGTTGACGCTTTGTGGTAACACATCGTCACGGAGCGCCGATTTGTTACCACAAAGCGCGTCAGCGTAGGGGCTGAACAGTTTCGACCGCCCGGTGTCCAGGACCCGTTTCGAGGGTGGTGCCAACACCCCTCCGAAAGCCGGCCGTCGTACGCGAAGATGGGGACATGACCGAGGACCGCGCGGATCTGCCGCCGGGGCTCGCCCTCTCGTGGGGTGTGCAGCCTGTGCAGCGGCGTGGGCCGAAGCCGGCGCTGTCGGTCGAGCAGATCGTCGCGACCGGGATCGAGTTCGGTGACACCCACGGCTTCGAGGCGATCTCGCTGCAGCGGATCGCCGCCCACCTCGGCGTCAGCACGAACGCCATGTACCGGTATGTCCGGTCCAAGGACGAGCTGATCGTGCTCGTACACGACAAGGCGGTCGGACTACCGCCGGAGCTTCCGTCCGGTTGGCGGGCTGCGGCGACCGCCTGGGTGAACGCGCAGGTCGAGCTGTACGCCGTACGCCCCTGGCTGCTCGAGGTCCCGATCCGCGGTGCGCCGGTGACGCCGAACCTGCTCCGATGGCTCGAGGCGATCCTCGAGGCGATGGCCGAAACCGGGCTCAGCCAGCACGACAACCTCGGTTGCCTGATGGTCCTGGACGGGTACGCGCGCAACTACGCGAGCCTGGCCCGGCAGCTCGGTGCGAGCGACAACACGCCCGTACAGGCTGAGCAGGTCGGCCGGTTCCTCGTGCCACGGCTGATCGAGGGCGGCTATCCGAGGCTGACCGCGCTGTACACGAATCAGGAGTACGAAGACGGTCTCGACGACGACCTCGAGTTCGGCCTGACCCGCATCCTCGACGGCATCCAGGTCCTCATCGACCCCCGCTGAGCCGTTGCGTCCGAAGAAATGTGGGTCCTGACCCTCGGATCTTCGGACGCAAGGGAGTCAGGGCAGGGCGATCCGGACCGGGCCGTGGGCGCGGGCGGCGACCCACTGCCGATGGAACTCGCTGCCGGGGGCAACTTCCGGCCTCCGATGCGGCTCGGTGCGGAGGTTCACCGGCGCGGTCAGGGTTGTCGCGGCTGCCTGCCGCGGTACGCCGTTCGCGCGAGCCGCCGCGATCACATCGGCCAATGCATGCGCGGCCGGCTTCGGCTCGTGGTCGACGGTGAACAGGCCCAGGTCGTACTCCCGGTCGGGGAAGTCCAGCAGCCGCCGGTCGATGTCATGCGACGACCACCAGGTCACACCCCACAAGGCAGGGTTCGGCAGCACCGACTCGACCGTCCGCCGGGTGAACTCGGCCTGCAACTCCACCGGAATGTCCGGCCCCGGTACGCCGATCTCCTGCAACCACACGGGTCGCGCCGGATCGAGTGACGTCGCCGCAGCGAGCTCGACCAGGTAGTCCGCGTGGGTCAGCGTCGCCGACCCAAGGGGACCGTCCACTCGTGAGACCCCGTTGAAAACCCACGAGTGGACAGTGCTCAGGTCACCCAGCTCCACGACGTCAACGGGATGGAACGGGTGGTCCGCCTTGTACCAGGCGTCGTCGAACAGCGAGTGCAGCGCGAGTACGTCGGGTGCCGCCTTCTTCACCGTGGTCAGCAGGTCCTGCGCCCAGCCGGTCGAGCTCTCGAGGCTGGACGCGCTGTCCGGCCAGAGGTTGTTGACCTCGTTCCCGAGCGTGATCGCGAAGACATTCGGCCTGGTCGCGACCGCGCGCGCCACGGCATCGACGTACGCCGTGAGTCCGTCGCGGACTCTCGCGTCCTGGAACAGGCTGGCCTTGTGCCAGGTCAGCCCCCAGGACGGCAGGAAGTCGAAGCTGGACAGATGGCCCTGGATCAGGTCGACCGCGACGGTCAGTCCGTGTTCGGCGGCGGCGTCGATGGTGTCGAGCAGGTCCTCGATCGCGCGCCCGCGGATGATCGCCCGGTTCGGCTGGATCCACGGCCAGATCGGGAACACCCGGACGTGGTCCAGGCCGATCCCGGCCAGGTCCGCGAAGTCCCGCCGTACCGCGTCACCGTCATAGTCGAGCCAGCTGTAGAACCAGCCGGCCGACGGGACGTGGTTCGCACCGAACCGGGGCGTGACGGGATCCGAGAGCATGCCGAGGATGCTAAAACGGTTTAGGTCACAACAGCAACCGAGCCCCTGGCCTGCCGGTCCCGGCCGGCTGGTCCGGGACCTGGCCGGCGCGAATGAGGCTGCTCCCCGTTTCAGAGCGCCGAAGACGGTGTCGCCGATCACGTCGGCCGCTGCGCCCCGTTTCAGAGGCTGCGCCCCGTTTCAGGGGTCAACCCCTCAGGTGGGTTGCGGAGGAGGCTGCTCCCCGTTTGAGGGGTCAACCCCTCGGGTGGTGGGTTGCGGAGGAGAATTTTGGGTCCGCAACCCGCCACTTCGGGGGTTGACCCCTGAAACGGGACGCAGCCGGGTCGCCGGATGGGAGTCGGGTCGGCGGGGCGGTGCGGGCAGTACGCCTGTTGGGCGTCGGGCGGCCGGGGTGCGGTGCGGACGGCGCCCCGTTTCAGGGGTCAGCCCCTCAGGGGGTGGGTTGCGGAGGAGAATTTTGGGTCCGCAACCCGCCACTTCGGGGGTTGACCCCTGAAACGGGACGCAGCCGGGTCGCCGGATGGGAGTCGGGTCGGCGGGGCGGTGCGGGCGGTACGCCTGTTGGGCGTCGGGCGGCCGGGGTGCGGTGCGGACGGCGCCCCGTTTCAGGGGTCAACCCCTTAGGTGGTGGGTTGCGGGGGAGAAATTTGGGTCCGCAACCCGCCGCTTCGGGGGTTGACCCCTCAAACGGGGCGCCGCCCGGTGGGCGGGTCGGCGGGGTGCGGTGCGGGCGGTACGCCGGACGGGACTCGGCCCGGCGGGCTAGGGGCGGTGGGGTGGGGGAGCGGTGGACTCGCGCACGGTGAGGACTGGGTCGGCGGTGCGGCGGTTGATCATCTGGGTGGGGTCGGCGATCACCTCGAGGAGTACCTCGGCCGCCTGGCGGCCGAAGTCGAAGGTGTCCCGGGACAGTGCGGTCAGGGCCGGGTGCATCAGCTGGGTCAGGATCGAGTCGTCGAAGGCAACGATCGACAGGTCGCCCGGCACCGCGACGCCCATCTCCATCGCGACGCCCAGGCCGGCGACCGCCATCACGTCGCTGTCGTAGACGATCGCGGTCGGCCGGACCGCCTGGGAGAGCAGCTTCCGCGTGGTCGCAGCACCCTCGGCGTCGCTGAAGTCGGTGGTGATTGAGGGTGCATCGATCAACCCGAGCCGCGGTGCGGCGTCGCGGACCGCCCGGATCCGGCGCTGGGTGTGCTGGAAGAGCGGCGTACCGGCGACGTGCGCGATCCGGCGGTGACCGAGGGCGGCCAGGTACTCCACGATCGACAGCATCGCGTCCCGGTCGTCGGCCCAGACGGAGGCGAGCGCACCCTTGCCGCCGCGGCCGCCGATCACGACGGCCGGCAACTCGAGCGCCTTGAGCTCCTCGATCCGTGGATCCTTCACGGTCAGGTCGACCAGGATCACGCCGTCGACCCGGTGCTCCGAGGCCCACCGGCGGTACACCTCGACCTCGGCGGCGGTGTCCTCGACGATCAGCAGCTGCAGCGAGATCGACTGCGCGGACAGCCCCGACTGCACCCCGGACAGCAGGTGGGCGAAGAACGGCTCGACACCGAGCGTGCGGGCCGGGCGGGCGATCACCATGCCGACCGAATCGACCCGGCCCTCACCCAGCGCCCGGGCCGCGCTGTGCGGCCGCCAGCTCATCTGCTCCGCGATCTTCAGGATCCGCTCCCGGGTCGCGTCGCTGACGCCCGGCCGCCCGTTCAGCGCGAACGACACCGCACCCTTGGACACCCCGGCCCGGTTCGCGATGTCGGCGATCGTCGGTCTCGTCATCTCGGCCCCCTCCCTAGTGTCGCGTTGGCGCTATGGCTTGACGCCGGCGGCGCCCAGGCACGCACCTCGCCGCGTTGGAGGACGAGGCACGGAGAACCCCACTCCGAGCCTCGCCCTCCGCCTTGCGGTGCACGCACCTGAACAACACCAGCATTCAAGCCACATCGCCAACGCGCCATTGCCCTTGACAGCGGATTCTACGATGTGGATAGTGCAGGAGCTATACCGGTTTATCAAACCCAGGAGAATCCATGCATAGACGCCGTCTGGCGCCGGTGGCAGCGCTCGCCGCCGCCGCTCTCACTCTGGCTGGTTGCGGCCTCGGATCCGACGATTCCGGCAGTGCCGGCGCCAAGCCGACCGTCGACGCGAACGCCCAGGTGACCGGTGAGGTCAGCTTTCAGACCTGGGCGCTGAAGCCGAAGTTCACTTCGTACGTCGAGGGTGTGATCAAGGCCTTCGAGACGAAGTACCCGGGGACGAAGGTCACCTGGCTGGACCAGCCGGGCGACGGCTACGACAAGAAGGTGCTGAGTCAGGCCTCGGCGGGCCAACTTCCGGACGTGACCAACCTGCCGCCGGACTTCGCGCTCTCGCTGGCCAAGCAGGACATGCTGCTCGACGTCGCGGCGGCCGACCCGAAGATCAAGGACGAGTACGTCGAGGGCGGCGTACAGGCGTACCAGTACCAGGGCCTGGACGGCACGTTCGGCTACCCGTGGTACCTGAACACCGACATCGACTACTGGAACGCGACCAAGTTCGCCGCGGCCGGGCTGGACGTGAAGAACCCGCCGAAGACGTTCGACGAGCTGCTCGCGGCCGCCAAGGTCATGCACGACAAGACCGGCGGCAAGGAGTACCTGATGAGCCGGCTGCCCGGCATCGGTGACTTCACCAACGCCGGCGTCAAGATCGTCTCCGACGACGGCAAGAAGTTCGTCTTCAACACCCCCGAGGCCGCCGCGCTGCTGGACAAGTACCGCGACGCCTACAAGGCCGGCTACCTGCCGCGCGACATCCTGACCCAGGAGTACCTGGGCAACTCCAAGCTCTTCACCCAGAGCAAGGTCGCCTGGACCACCGGTGGCGGCAACGCGATCCAGGACTTCCAGAAGGACAACCCGTCGCTGAAGGGCAAGGTCGTCCCGTCGCCCGCGCTCGACACCCCGCCGCTGTACGTCCAGGGCCTGTCGGTGTCGGCCAAGACGAAGAACCAGGCGGCCGCGATCGCCCTGGCCAGGTTCGTCACCAGCGCCGAGAATCAGGCCGCGTTCGCCAAGATCGTGAACATCTTCCCGTCCACCAAGTCGTCCGCTAGCGACCCGTACTTCTCCAAGAGCGACGGTACGCCGGAGAGTGACGCCAAGGTGCTCGCGTTCGCCTCGCTGGCCAAGGCCAAGGTGCTGCAGCCGCCCGTGATCAGTGGTGCGACCAACGACTTCATCGGGCAGCAGATCTCGCTCGCGATCGCCGGCAAGATCACGTCCCAGGCAGCTCTCGACGCGGCGGTGGCGAAGGCCAACCAGCTTCTCACCCAGTAATGCGCTATCACCGCTGGTTCACACCGTGGGTGCTGGTCGTCCCGGCGCTCGCGTGGTTGCTGGTGTTCAACCTCTGGCCGTCGATCAACACCGTCATCCTGTCGTTCACGAACGCCAGGCCGATCGGCGGCGGCACCTTCGTCGGACTGAAGAACTTCGAGACCCTCCTGCACGACGAGCAGTTGCGCTGGGCCCTGGTGAACAGCGTCATCTACATGGTGGTCTGTCTGCCGTTCCTGACCGTCCTGCCGCTGCTGCTCGCCGTACTGGTGGAGAAGAAGCTGCCCGGGATCACGTTCTTCCGGACCGCTTTCTACACGCCGGTGGTGGCCTCGGCGGTGGTGGTGGCGCTGATCTGGCAATGGATCCTGGACGACCGCGGCCTGGTCAACGGACTGGCCGAGAAGCTCGGCGTCATCTCCGGGCCGTTGCCGTTCCTGTCCGACCAATGGCTGTTGTTGCTGAGTGCAATCAGCCTGACGATCTGGAAGGGGCTCGGGTACTACATGATCATCTACCTGGCCGCCCTCGGGAACGTCGGGCGTGAACTGCACGAGGCGGCCGCGGTCGACGGCGCCGGTCCGTTCCGCCGGTTCGTGCACATCACCATCCCCGGCGTCCGCGGGACGATGATCCTGATCGCGATCCTGATCTCGGTGTCGGCGCTGCGGGTGTTCTCCGAACTGTTCATCCTGAGCGGTGGCAAGGGCGGCCCCGGCGGCCGGGACAACTCGGTGGTGATGCTGATCCAGCAGTACAGCCAGGGCTTCGAGGGCAACCTCGGGTACGCGTCCGCGCTGTCGATCGTGCTGTTCTTCGTCACCGTCGTACCGATGCTGGTACTCGCCCGCCTCAACCGTCGAGGAGCGGAAGCATGAGTGTTGTAACCGATCCGGCGCGACCTGTCGTACGGGAGGCCGCTGGTACGACGCCTGGGCGTCGGCGTGGATCGTTTGGCTTCAACACCGTCTCGACGCGCGAGAAGGTGGTCCGGTATGTGCTGCTGGCGTTCGTGCTGCTGATCACGATCGGGCCGTTCCTGTGGCAGCTGTCGACATCCCTGAAGGGATCCGGCGAGGACATCTACACGCGGATCCCGCGGATTCTGCCGGCCCAGCCGACGTTCGACCACTACAAAGAAGTGACCGACACGATCCCGGTCTGGGACTACGCGCGGAACTCACTGGTGGTCGCCGTACTCGTTGTCGGTGGCAACGTCATCGGGTCGTCGCTGGCCGGATTCGCGTTGTCCCGCTTGCAGTTCCGCGGCCGACGGCTGGTGCTCGGGCTATTCCTCGCCACGCTGGTGCTACCGGGTGAGGTCACGATCATCTCTCAGTACGTGACGGTGCGGGAGTTCGGCCTGGCGAACACGCTGTTCGGTGTCGCGCTGCCCGGCATGATCGGCGCGCTGAACGTGCTGCTGATGTACAACGCGTTCCGGTCACTCCCGATCGAGGTCGATCAGGCCGCGATCGTGGACGGCGCGAACGCGTGGCAGCGGTTCGTCTACATCGGCCTGCCGTCGGTGCGGGGGACCATCAGCGTGGTGGCGATCTTCGCCTTCATCGGCGCGTGGGACGACTTCCTCTGGCCGTTGATCGTGCTCACCGACCCGAACAAGTACACGCTGACCGTCGGCCTGCAGTACCTGTCCGGCACCTTCAGCAACAACCCCCGCCTGATCGCCGCGGGCACGATGATCGCGTTCATCCCGATCGTGATCGTGTTCGCGACGCTGCAACGCTTCTTCTTCAAGGGCGTCGAGGAGGGTGCCGTCAAGGGCTGACCCCGGGGTGCACCCACGCATGCTCCCGCGGTCGCTCCCTCGCCCCGCCCGCTGCGCGCGCTCCCGCCCCTGCGCGCGCTCCCGCCCGCCCGGGGGCGCGCTGCCGTGAATCGCGGTCGCGGGGTGGGTGTGTGACTGGGTTTGGCGGGCTCGGCTGTGTGCAGGTGGACAGGATGTGTCTGTCCAGGGGCGATGGTCGGGCTGCGTGCTCAGGCGTGAAACGGGCCGGCGGGATCGGATCCGAGCCGGCACCTCCTATCCATCTGCACCGGTACGGGTCTCCGCCTGCACGCCACGGCGGGGGGTTGCGGTGACTGGACTGTTTCGTCGGCGCACGACCCGCGAGCGGAGCGAACTTGTTCGTAACGAACATGTTCGTTAGGCTGTGAGTATGACGGATGAACCGAAGAGCCGGCGCGAGCGGCCGGCGAAGGCGGCTTTGACGCGGCGCGGGATCGTGACGGCTGCGGTCGAGGTGATGCGCACCGAGGGGCTGGATCGGGTGACGATGCGGCGGCTGGCGAAGGAGCTCGACACCGGGCCTGCCTCGCTGTACGTGTACTTCCGGAGTACGGCGCTGCTGCACGCCGCCGTACTCGACGATCTCCTCGGCGCGGTCGATCTGTCGCCGGTCGAGGCTGGTGGGGACTGGCGAGAACGGCTCGAGGCGGTGCTGGCGTCGTACACGCGAGTGCTGTTCGAGTACCCGAGTCTCGCGCGGTCCGCGGTGACCGCGCGGCCGGCGGGGGAGAACTACCTCCGGCTGGTGGAGGGGCTGCTCGCACTGATGGATGAGGGCGACGTGCCGCCGCCGCAGGCGTCCTGGGGCCTCGACCTGCTGCTCCAGGTGGCAACGGCGACTGCGGCTGAGCACGCGGGTGGCGACGACCCGGAGCAATGGGACGCGTTGACCGCCGCATTGCGTGCTGTCCGGCCCGAAACACACCCGCGGATCGCCGCGCTGGGAGCTGACCTGTTCGGCGGTGCCGGGCAGCGATCGTCGTGGGGCATCCGGGTCCTGATCAACGGAGTGCTCGCCACTCCTCGTCCTGAAGGAGATGCGAAGTGACTGCCCACCACGAAATCGCGATCATCGGCGCAGGCCTCGGAGGCCTGACGCTGGCACGAGTACTGCACGTCAACGGCATCGACGCCGCTGTCTACGAGCTGGATGCGTCACCGACCGCCCGTGCCCAGGGCGGCATGCTCGACATCCACGAGGACTCCGGGCAGGCGGCGCTGCGGGCAGCCGGTCTGTACGACGACTTCCTCCGCATCGTCATGCCTGGCGGTGAGTCGATGAAGCTCTACGGCCAGGACGCCGTACTGCGTTACTCGGACGAAGACCGCGACGGCGGCCGGCCGGAGGTACATCGCCGGGACCTGCGCGAGCTGTTGATCGACAGCCTGCCGGACGGCGCCATCCGATGGGGTTCGAAGGTCGTCGAGATCTCGGCCGACCGGGTGGTGCGGCTGGCCGATGGCAGCACCTTCACAACCGACCTGCTGGTCGGTGCCGACGGCGCGTGGTCCAAGGTTCGACCGCTCGTCTCGGACGCCACACCGGCGTACTCGGGCCTCTCGTTCGTGGAGTTCGACCTGCGCGACCCCGACGTGCGGTACCCGGACAGTGCCGAGCTGATCGGCCGCGGGGCCATGATGGCCCTCGGCGACGGCCGCGGTTTCCTGGCCCACCGCGAACCCGACCGCCTCCATGTGTACGCCGCTCTTCGTACGGACGCGGCCTGGTCGACCAAGCCCATCACCAAGGACGGTCTGCTGGCCGAGTTCAGCGGCTGGGATGAGCGCCTCCTCCGCCTCGTCCACGATGCCGAGGGCGACCTGATCCCACGTCCGATCCACGTCCTCCCCATCGGCCACCAGTGGAACCGAGTCCCCGGTGTCACCCTCCTGGGCGACGCCGCTCACCTCATGTCCCCCTTCGCCGGCGAAGGGGCCAACCTGGCCATCCAAGACGGCGCCGAGTTGGCCGCCGCCTTGATCGCCCATCCAGGCGACACCGAGACCGCCCTCTCCGCCTACGAGGCAGCCCTCTTCCCCCGATCCGAAGAGTCCGCCGTCGAATCCGCCGCGAACCTGGACCTCAGCTTCGCCCCGGACGCCCCCGCCGGCATCCTCAACTTCTTCACGAACGTCGGGTAGTGCTCACGCCGCCCCGATCAAGCTGGACAGAGGTGTTGCTGCGGTGGCTGCCATGGGCAAGGTCCTGATCGTGTGGCTGCGGTTCACGAGCAACTGAACCGACCGGTGTCGCGGAAGGTGTTGCTCCTAGCGGATTGCCCGCATCGGCGACCCGCCTCGAAGGAACCGCAGGCGGCGGCAGGGTTCTGCGGGAGTGTGGCCTCAGGGCCGGTCGTTGTCCTCAGCGCCGGCCGGCGTGAGCGCGGCTTGGAGGTTGGCCAGGACCCCGAGCTGGCCGAAGATGATGGTGCCCTCTGGATAGCAGTCGAACTTCTTGATCTTGCCGTCCTCGAGCTCCCAGATGTCGGTGCACGGCGCGTCCATCCGCTTCCCGGTCGCGGGAAGCACGTCCGAAGGGCGTGGCCAGCGGCCCGTTGTGCGTTCCCTGCAAGGCGAGCCGGACGATGACCGTGTTCCCGTCGACCCAGAAGTCGTACAGCTCGCGGTGCATGTCGGGGAACGCGGTGCCGTACACCTCGACGGTCTTGCCCAGCTCGCTGGGACCTTGATAGGTGACGCCGATGGACTCATCGATGAAGACTCCGTCCTCGGTGAACACGGACACCCAGCCCGCGACGTCCTGTCGCTCCGCGACCGCGTAAGCGTTGCGGACGACCTGCTCGGCATCGACTGTCATGTCAACCTCCACTGTGATCGGCGGGTACTCATGGAGCGACCGCTGGCGAATTTTGCTTGCGCTAGCAAGCATAAGCAATGGTGTTTGCCAACGCAAGCATCTTGTGAGCGGCGACAACGTCTGTTCGGCCGACTGGCTTACTGGTGCTTTGCCGATCGCCGGGGCGGCGCGGGATTGGCGGCGTCCACGGCGTCGGCGAGGCGGCGCAGAACCGGTCCGAGCTTCCTGATCTCGTCGTCGGCCAAGGGGTCGAAGATGTTGCGCCGTACGCTCTGCAGATGCTCCGGCCAGGCGCGCTTCAGCAGTGCCAGGCCCTTCCTGGTGAGCACCGCCAGCATGCTTCGCCCGTCGTCCGGGTCGGGTTCCTTGCCGACCAGGTCGCGACCGGCCAGGAGATCGACCACCCGGGTGATCCGGCTGGGCGACAGGGCCAGGCGATCGGCCAGGTCGGACATTCGCAGTCGCCGGCCGGGCGCCTCGGACAAGTGCATCAGGACCAGGTACTCGGTACCGTTCAGCCCCGACGAGCGCTCCAGGTCATCGCCCATAGCCCGCGGCACCGTGGTGGTCAGCCGCATCAAGCTACGCCAGAGCAACTCCTCATCGGCATCCAGCGGCGGGGTAGCACCCATGCCGCGAGTATCACCCAACATGCTTGCCAACGCAAACAAGCCACACGCTGCTCTCTGGTCGCACCCTGCTCACAGCCACCCGAGTCCTCACGGTTCATCGCGATACTTCAAAAGGTAGCGATACCGCCATACTTTGCAGCATGGCTGAGGTCAACTGGCCCTGGCACTGTCGATCGCCGAGGAGCAGTGGGGGCTGCTGACCAAGCGGCAGATCGAGTCAACAGGCAAGGGAGGTCGTTGGGACGCTCGCGAAGGCTGCGATGCTCAGCTGACAGCTTGGTGTGAGGAACTGCGGCGTCGGCGGTGCTCGACTCATTGGCCAGCGCATCGACCGGGGTGAGCGCCAGCAGGAGATCCTTGTCGCGATCAGCCAGCGATGCGGTGAGCCTCTAGATACTCGCGCACAGCTTCCCTGACCACTTCACTTGGAGTGATGTGGCTCTGCTCAGCGAACGCGAGTAGGTCAGCATCCAGCGCGCGGGGGAATCGTACCTGCCGCACGGGCGACTTCTCGCCAGGAGGCGCGGCAGGATCGATCGATGGCCGACCGCCGCGGGAGCGCTCGATGAGGTCTCGCCCGAACTCCGCCGCAGCCTTGCCGCGTAGTGCAGTCTTGGAGTTCTTGGGTAGCTGCATGTCGTGCTCAGCCCACTCGGCCGCAGCGTCGTAGTCGTGTGTCATCACTGTTCCTCCTTCATGCGCTCAAGGTGCTTGGGGCGGGCAACCATCACATGGAACACGTGCACATCGCGAGGTGGATTGACCTCCACCATGACCTCCAGCAGGTCACCGCCGAGCTGGCGCGGCGGGCCGATGAACAGAGTCGGCCGAACCGTCGACGGTGGCCGTGGTTCGTCGAACTCCTCCTCGACGTAGTACGCATTCATCATCGCGTGCAGCGCGTCGTCGCGATCGACACCGTGCTTGTCCGCGCTGGGTGCCCACGTGATTGCCATGCGGGTAATGTGCTACACAACATGGTCTCGTAGGACAAGCGATCGCTAGCTTTTGTAGTACATAACCTAATGTACCTGCTTGCTGCAGTGATGTCTGCCCGTTGATGGTCCCATGGAGTCGGTGGGGTTGAAGGGTCCACGGCCCCGGGTTCGCGGTCTTGTCGATGAAGCGCGATCCGCGCGTGCAGTCGGGTGGGTATGGCGCACTATCTGCGGGCGGCCGTGGGGTGGACGGGGCCGGTGTACTTCTCGCCCGGGGCCTTGGCCTGGCTCGTCGGGGATCGTGCTGGCCTCTTTGAAGGCGAGTTGGAGGGAGCGGAGGCCGTCGCGGAGAGGGGCGGCGTGATGGTGGCCGAGGCTCGGGGCGGAGGCGTCCAGGAGGCCGGCCAGCGCGTCGATCAGTGAACGGGCTTCGTCGAGGTCTTTGTAGTCGGGGAGGTCTTCGGCCAGGCCGAGATTGACGGCGGCGGCGCTCATCAGGTGCAGGGCCGCGGTCGAGATGATCTCCACGCTGGGTACGTCGGCGATGTCGCGGGACACTGTGGACAGCGGGTCGGGCGGCGAAGTGGCACCTGAGTCGTTCATGCTGTTACTCTTGCACGGCGACCGACCAGGTTCGGTTGGTGACCCCTGAGCGGAATACTCAAGGGTCGCCGGTGGTTCTGGTCTAAGCGGAGGGCCACCTCCCACCCAGTCGATGCAGAGTCGGCGGGTCCCGGTCACGCTGAGAGAATCTGGAGGATATCCGGAGAATCGAAGCGGTCGTACGGCGTACCACCCGGAGGGGTTGGGGCGTCGTCGATCTGGGAATTGGGCCTTCGTGTGATCGCACGAAGGCCTTCGTGTTTTTCCAGGGGCTTTCGGTGATGACGAGGTGGCACCAGTACGAGCACAACCCAGGAGGACCCATCACCATTGAACTGCGCGTCAACGAGCGCATCCGCGTTCCCGAGGTGCGACTGGTCGGACCGAACGGTGAGCAGGTAGGCATCGTCCGGATCGAAGACGCACTTCGGCTGGCACAGGAGGCCGATCTCGACCTGGTCGAGGTCGCGGCAACTGCCCGTCCTCCGGTCTGCAAGCTGATGGATTTCGGCAAGTACAAGTACGAGACCGCGCAGAAGGCGCGCGAGTCCCGCCGGAACCAGACCAACACGGTCATCAAAGAGATGAAGCTGCGGCCGAAGATCGATCCGCACGACTACGAGACCAAGAAGGGTCACGTCGTCCGGTTCCTGCGTGCCGGGGACAAGGTCAAGATCACCATCATGTTCCGCGGACGTGAGCAGTCCCGCCCGGAGCTCGGCTTCCGGCTGCTGCAGCGGCTGGCCGAGGACGTGAGCGAGCTCGGCTTCGTCGAGTCCTCGCCGCGGCAGGACGGCCGGAACATGATCATGGTGCTCGGACCGCACAAGAAGAAGTCCGAGGCGCGCGTGGACGTGGAGGCCGAGAAGGCGAAGAAGCAGGCCGAGCGTGACGCCGAGCACGAGGCGGAGCGCGCCGAGCGCGCCGAGCAGGTGCAGGCGCACGAGGCCGAGCGCGCCGCCGGCTCCACGAAGAAGCCGAAGGGTCCGGCAGACAACCTCGACCCGGAGTGACGTGTCGCTCCGGCCGCGAGGACGCGGCCGGAGCACTGCACACCGAGTCGAGTCAACGAAAGAACAACAGGAGTCCATAGCCATGCCGAAGATGAAGACCCACTCGGGGATGAAGAAGCGTGTCCGGATCACGGGCTCGGGCAAGGTCCGCCGCGAGCAGACCGGTATCCGCCACCTCGCCGAGTCGAAGTCGTCCCAGCGCAAGCGCCGTCTGAGCGGCACCGTCGAGGTCGCCCCGTCACACGCGAAGAAGGCCAAGAAGCTTCTCGGCATCTGAGCACGCCCCACCCCCCGAACATCCCCGCCGAGTGGGCACCATCTGTCTCCGGCGCAGAAATACAAGGAGTAACACCTCATGGCACGCGTGAAGCGGGCAGTCAACGCCCACAAGAAGCGTCGCGTCGTACTCGAGCAGGCCAGCGGCTACCGCGGCCAGCGCTCGCGCCTGTACCGCAAGGCCAAGGAGCAGGTCACCCACTCGCTCGTCTACGCCTACCGGGACCGCAAGGCGCGCAAGGGCGACTTCCGCAAGCTGTGGATCCAGCGGATCAACGCCGCGGTCCGCGCCGAGGACCTGACCTACAACCGGTTCATCCAGGGTCTGCGGCTGGCCGAGGTCGAGGTCGACCGCAAGATCCTCGCCGACCTCGCCGTCAACGACCCGGCCGCGTTCTCCGCGCTGGTCGCAGGTGGCCAAGGCCGCCCTGCCGGCCGACGTCAACGCGCCGAAGAGCGACGCCGCGGCCTGAGCAACACCCCAGACAGCACCGCAGTGGCGAGCCCTGGTCTGCTGACCGCACAGTCCGTGCGGATCAAGCAGGCCCGGAGGCTCGCCACTCGTGCGTTCCGGCGCAAGACCGGCCGATTCCTGGTCGAGGGCCCACAGGCGGTCCGTGAAGCCCTCGAGCACCGCGAACTCGTCCTCGAGGTGTACGCCGAACCCGCGGTCGCGACCCGTCATCGCGACCTCCACGACCTCGCCGCGGCCGCCGGCGTCCCGTGGTTCGAGGTCGACCGCGCCGCGATCGAAGCGTTGAGCGAGACAGTCACCTCACAAGGCGTCGTGGCCGTCTGCTCTCTCGTGGACGTCCCACTGTCGCTAGGACCTGCCACGAAGCTGGTGGCCGCCGGCGTGCAGGTCCGCGACCCCGGCAACGTCGGCACCCTGATCCGTACGGCGGACGCCGCCGGCGCGGATGCCGTCGTACTGTCATCGGAGTCCGTCGACCCGCACAACCCGAAGGCGGTCCGGGCCAGCGTCGGCAGCCTCTTCCACGTGCCCGTCACCACGGACGTGGACATCGTCACGGCCGTCCGGTCCTGGCGCGACCAAGGTCTGCAAGTGCTCGCCGCCGACGGGTACGGGGCGACCGATCTCGACACCTGCATCGACGACGGCACCCTCGCGAAGCCGACCGTCTGGCTGTTCGGCAACGAGGCCCACGGCTTGCCGGACGGCATCAACGCCGTCGTCGACTACTCGGTCAAGGTCCCGATCTACGGCCGTGCCGAATCCCTCAACCTTGCCACGGCCGCTGCCATCTGCCTGTACGCGTCGGCCCGGGCGCAACGCCGGTGACGGGTCTGCCGTTCGACTTGCCGGGTCGGTTCTGGCGAGGGAATCTGCACACCCATTCGCACCGCTCCGACGGAGCGTTGTCACCGCGGGAGACCGCGCAGGTGTATCGCGAGGCCGGTTACGACTTCCTGGCGATCACCGACCATTTCCGGCCGGAGTACGGGTTCCCGGTGACGGACACGCGGAAGCTGCGGTCGGACGGATTCACCCTGCTCGTCGGCGCCGAGTTGCACGCACCGCGCACCGAGGTGGGACAGTCGTGGCACATCCTGGCGGTCGGTCTGCCGCTGGATTTCCGGCCGCCGTCGGACGCGGAGACCGGGCCTGAGCTGGCGCGGCGGGCTCGAGCCGCGGGGGCGTTCGTCGGGATCGCCCATCCGGCGGCGTCGCTGCTGACCGCGGTCGATGCCGAGAGTCTGGATGCGGCCCATTCTGTCGAGGTCTACAACGCTCTCGCCGACCGGGAGAACCGTGGCGACAGTTGGCACCTGACCGATGTCCTGCTGAACCGCGGTCACCGACTGACGTCGTACGCCGCGGATGACGCGCACCTGCAACCCCAGGACCCGCCGCCATGCCAGGCGTGGGTTCAGGTCCGCGCAGAGGTACTCGAGCCGGACGCGCTCCTGACCGCGTTGAAGTCCGGCCACTTCTACTCCAGCACCGGCCCCGAGCTGTACGACGTACGCGTCGAAGGCGACGTGGTCGTGGTCCGCTGCTCACCCGCGACGAAGATCCTTCTCAGCGGCGGCACCCCCGGCGCAGAGGTTGCCCAGGGCACCGACCTGACCGGGTGCTCGCTCCCGCTGACCATGTTCCGCGGCACCCACTGCCGCGTCACCGTCGAGAACGCCACCGGCGGCCGCGCGTGGACGAACCCCATCCACCTCCCACCGGAGCCACTCGGAGCGCCGTAGTGGCCGCGGCCCGACCTCGCCGCCCGGCTGCCTGTACGCTCCGCTCGCGCGCGACGCTCCGCGACGAGCTCGCCAAGGAGCCCTGGTTCGGGCTCACTTCTTGAGGCGAGCCTCGAGGCCGTCGAGCAGGGCGTCGAGGCCGAAAACGAAGGACTCGGTGTGCAGGGTGTTCACGTCACTGTTGATCCGTCGGCGCAGTGACTCCTGCATCTCGGGGCTGCCGGCCGCGACGCTCTGCGCCTGCGCGAAGATGTCGCCGGCCCACTCCTCGATCGACTGCCCGGCGTTGCGGACCACGCTGTGCATCGAGACCTCCGCGTTCGCCGTACCGAGCACGTACGACATCACGCTGCCCATCGCGTAGTCGATGTCGGAGCCGGTGAACCCGGCGGCGCCGAACAGCGCGATGCCGCGGGAACCGAGCGACATCGCGTTCGGACCGATGCTCGGCCGGGTGTACATGACCTCGGGCACCCAGGGGTGGCGGAGCACGGTCGACCGCAGGCTGTGGCCGAAGAGCATCGCACCGCCCGCCAGCCGGCCAGCTCCGGCTCCGGTACGTCGACCTCGCCCCAGATCTCGTCGATCAGCAGATCGATCAGGTCGTCCTTGGTCTCCACGTACCAGTAGAGGCTGGTCGCGCCGGAGCCGAGCCTGGCCGCCAGCTTCCGCATGCTGAGCCCGGCGAGCCCTTCCGGGTCCAGCAGAGCCATCGCCGTCTGCACGATCTGCTCCCGGCTGAGCGTCTCCCGGGCGGGTGCGGCGGCCCGCTGCCGGGTCCAGATCGATTCCCTCATGAGCCCATCGTAGCCAATACAGTGGAACGCTGTGCGAGATCGTCGTACAGTGTGCGAGTGACTAGTACACCGTTCGAGTCTGATCCTTCAGTGACCGGTCATCCGCGACGCTGGTGGATCCTGTTGATCCTCTGCCTGAGCCTGCTGGTGCTGGTCGTCGACAACACCGTGCTCAACCTGGCCATCCCGTCGCTGATGCGCGACCTGGACGCGACGCCCTGCCGACATCCAATGGATGATCGACGCCTACATCCTGGTGTTCGCCGGGCTGCTGCTGACCGCGGGCAGCCTGTCCGACCGGTTCGGGCGGCGGAAGATGCTGCTGATCGGGCTGGTGATCTTCGGGCTGCCTCGCTGCTGGCAACCCTGGCCGAGCACCCGTGGCAGCTGATCGCCTGCCGCGGCGCTGATGGGTGTCGGCGGGGCGCTGCTGATGCCGAGCACGCTGTCGCTGCTGTTCACGGTGTTTCCGCCGGAGGAGCAGCGCAAGGCGATGGCCGGCTGGTCGATGGTCGCGATGGTCGGCGTGATCGCCGGTCCGACCGTCGGCGGCGTCCTGCTGAACCACTTCTGGTGGGGCTCGATCTTCCTGCATCAACGTGCCGATCGCCGTCCTCGCGATCATCGGTGCGCTGGCGCTGATCCCGGAGTCGAAGGGACCGGCGCGGAACGTCGACCCGGCCGGTGCGGTGCTGTCGATCATCGGGATGGCGGCGATCGTGTGGGCGATCATCTCGATCCCGGCCGACGGACTCGGCTCCGCCAAGGTGCTCGGCGGACTGGCCGTCGGGGTGGTGGCGCTGACCGGCTTCGCCCTGTGGGAGAAGAAGAGTGCGCACCCGATGGTGCCGCTCGCGCTGTTCCGCGACCGGAACTTCAGTGGGACGAGCTTCTCGATCGTGCTGCTGTCGTTCACCGCCGGTGGGCTGCTACTGGCGCTGACGCAGTACCTGCAGTTCGTGCTCGGGTACACCCCGCTGAAGGCCGGCCTGGCGTTGATCCCGTACGCCGTTGGCCGCCACGGTGTTCAACGGTCTCGGGGCGACGCTCGGCAAGAAGATCGCGGACCGGACGCTGATCGCGCTCGGCCTGGCGATCATCGCCGTCAGGCTTCGGCATCCTGACCCAGGTCTCCGACTCGACCGGCTACGGTCTGCTGATTGTCGGCCTCATGGTGATGGGCGTCGGCGGTGGTCTGGCCGGGCCTGCGGCGTACACGCTGCTCATGCAGGCGGTGCCGCCGGACCACCGTGGTGTCGGATCGGCGATGAACGACACCGTCCAGCAGACCGGTGCCGCTCTGTCGGTCGCCGTACTGGGCAGTGTGCTGGCCGCGGCCTACTCCTCGTCGCTGCCGGACTCGGTCCCCGAACAGGCCCGCACGTCGATCGCGGACACGCTCGCTCTCGGCCCGGACTTCGTCGCCGCCGCCCGGACACGCCTTCACCGACGCCATGTCGATCTCGATGACGGTCGGCTTGGTCGGCGCCCTGGCCGGCGCGGTGGTCGCTCTGGTGGTGCTGCCTCGCCGGCGGGCCAAGGAGGCGGCGGCGGAGGCTGTCCCGGCGGTGGACGACGCGGTGCACTGAGACGATCTGGCGATGCCGCGGCGGACCTGAATCCACAGGTTGTGGACAGCCGATTCACGCTCTCGGGGTTTCGGTTTCTAGACTGCAATCCGCAGAAGTTCCGAAACCCGAGAGCGAGCCATGTCCGGTCCCAACACTGATTACGACCCGGTCGAAGTGACGCCGCTGCATGCCGAAGAGGTGGAGCGGACCCGCGACGAGGCGCTGAAGGCGTTTACCGAGGCGGCCGACCTGGCCGCCCTGCAGGAGGCGAAGGGCGCGCATCTCGGCGAGAAGTCGCCGATCGCGCTGGCCAACCGGGAGATCGGCGCGCTGCCGCCGCAGGGCCGCAAGGAGGCCGGGCAGCGGATCGGCGCGGCCCGGAAGGCGATCAACGAGGCCTTCGCGGCCCGGCTCGCCGTTCTGGAGGCCGAGCACGAGGAGCAGATGCTGGCCACCGAGCGAGTCGACGTGACGCTGCCGTGGCACACCCCGGAGCTCGGCGCGCGGCACCCGCTCTCGCTGATCTCCGAGCAGGTCGCGGACGTGTTCACCGCACTCGGCTGGGAGGTCGCCGAAGGCCCCGAGGTCGAGGCCGAGTGGCTGAACTTCGACGCCCTGAACTTCCAGCCCGATCACCCGGCGCGACAGATGCAGGACACGTTCTTCGTCGAGCCGGTCGGCTCCGGGAAGGTGCTGCGGACCCACACGTCCCCGGTGCAGGCCCGGGCGATGCTGACCCGCAAGCCGCCGATCTACGTGATCGTCCCGGGCCGCGTGTTCCGGACCGACGAGCTGGACGCGACCCACACGCCGGTCTTCTACCAGGTCGAGGGCCTGGTCGTGGACGAAGGCATCACGCTCGCGCACCTCAAGGGCACCCTCGACCACTTCGTCGTCTCGATGTTCGGCGAGGGCCTGGAGGCGCGGCTGCGGCCGAACTTCTTCCCGTTCACCGAGCCGTCGGCCGAGGTGGACCTGAAGTGCTTCGTCTGCCGCGGCGCGTCCGTCGGCAACCCGGACCGCCCGTGCCGGACCTGCGGCAGCGAGGGCTGGATCGAGTGGGGCGGCTGCGGCGTGGTGAACCCGCGGGTCCTGCAGGCCTGCGGCATCGACACCGACCGGTACTCCGGCTTCGCCTTCGGGATGGGCCTGGAGCGGACGCTGATGTTCCGCAACGGCGTCGAGGACATGCGGGACATGGTCGAGGGTGACGTGCGGTTCAGCCGCCAGTTCGGGATGGAGATCTGATGCGGGTCCCACTGTCATGGCTTCGTGAGTACGTCGACCTCCCGGCCGGGGTCACGGGTCGCGACGTCGGCGAGAAGCTGATCCGGGCCGGCCTCGAGGTCGAGACCGTCGAGGAGTCGGACCTGACCGGCCCGCTCGTGGTCGGCAAGGTGCTGACCTACGAGGACGAGCCGCAGAAGAACGGCAAGACCATCCGCTGGTGCTCGCTCGACATCGGCAAGGACGAGCCGCAGTGGGTCGTCTGCGGTGCGAACAACTTCGAGGTCGGCGACCTCGTCGTCGTCGTACTGCCGGGCGCCGTCCTGCCGGGTGGGTTCGCGATCTCGGCGCGGAAGACCTACGGCCACGTGTCCAACGGCATGATCTGCTCGAGCTCGGAGCTCGGCCTGGGTGACGACGGTACGCACGGCATCGTCGTACTGGAGCCGGGTGAGGCCGAGCCGGGGGACGACGCGATCGAGTTGCTCGCGCTGCACGACGACGTGCTCGACATCGCGGTCACCCCGGATCGCGGCTACTGCCTCTCCATCCGTGGTGTCGCGCGTGAGGCGGCGACGGCGTACGGCGTCTCGCTGAAGGACCCGGCCGACCTGACGCTGACCGGCACGGGCGACGGTGGATATCCGGTGCGGGTGGACGATGCCGAGGGGTGCAGTGTCTTCGTCACTCGCACCGTGTCGGGCATCGACCCGAAGGCGTTGTCGCCGCGCTGGATGCAGAAGCGCCTGCTCGCGTCCGGGATGCGCCCGATCTCGATCGGCGTCGACATCACCAACTACGTGATGCTCGAGCTCGGTCAGCCGATCCACGGCTACGACAAGGACCGGCTGTCGCGGCGAGATCGTGGTCCGGCGGGCCCACGTCGGCGAGAAGCTGATGACGCTGGACGACCAGACCCGCGAGCTGGACGCCGAGGACCTGCTGATCACCGACGACTCCGGCCCGATCGGCGTCGCCGGCGTGATGGGTGGCGCGTCCACCGAGATCTCCGACGCGACCACCGACGTGGTGATCGAGGCCGCGCACTTCGATCCGATCGTGATCGCCCGCGCGTCGCGACGGCACAAGCTGTCGTCGGAGGCGTCCCGGCGGTTCGAGCGCGAGGTCGACCCACTGCTGCCGCGGTACGCCGCCCAGCGCGTCGCCGACCTGCTCGCCGATCTGGCGGGCGGCACGATCCAGCCCGACGAGACCGTCGTCGACACCCATGCCCTGCCCGAGCCGGTGACGATCCGCGCCGACCACGCCGCCCGGGTCGCCGGTGCCCCGATCACCGATCGAGGAGACCGTTCGTCACCTCGAGGATGTCGGTTGTGCGGTAGTGCCGGCCGCTGCGGACGCCGTTCCGGCTGCGCTGGCGGCCGGCGCACACGCGCCCGCCCTGGTCGAGGTGGGCACGGCGACCGTCGGATCGGCGACCGTCGGCGGTGCCGACCTGCTGACGGTGACACCGCCGTCGTGGCGGCCGGATCTGCGGGATCCCAACGACTTCGCCGAAGAGATCATTCGGCTGTTCGGGTTCGTCAACGTGCCGTCGGTCCTGCCGGCCTCGCCGGGTGGTCAAGGGCTGACGGTGTCGCAGACGGCGGCGTCGCCGGATCGCGACCGCCCTGGTCGGCGCGGGCCTGACCGAGGTCGTGTCGTACCCGTTCACCGGTGAGGCCGACTTCGACGCGATGGGCCTGCCCGCCGACGACTCCCGCCGTACGACGGTCAAGCTGGTCAACCCGTTGTCCGACGAAGAGCCGTCGATGCAGACGACCCTGCTCGCGACCCTGCTGCGGACCGCCGAGCGCAATGTCGGCCGGGGCGCCACCGACCTGGCGATCTTCCAGACCGGCCTGGTCTTCCTGCCCAAGCCGGACCCGAAGCCCGCGCCGCTGCCGTCCGTCGCGCATCGCCCGAGCGACGCCGAAGTCCAGTCTCTGTACGACGCTCTGCCCGAGCAGCCCCTGCACGTCGCAGTGGTGCTGACCGGCTCGCTGACCCCGCCCGGTTGGTGGGGCAAGGGTCGCCCGGCCGGCTGGTCGGACGCTGTCCAGGTCGGCCGGATGATCGCGTCGGTGGTCGCCGTCGAGCCGCTCGTCAAGAACGTCGAGCTCGCACCGTGGCATCCGGGCCGGTGTGCGGAGTTCTCGCTCGACGGCAAGGTCGTCGGTCACGCCGGTGAGCTGCATCCGAAGGTGTGCCAGGCGTTCGGTCTGCCCGCGCGGTCGAGTGCGGTCGAGCTCGATCTCGACGCGTTGATCGCGGCCGGTCCGGCGTCGATCACGGCCTCGCCGCATCTCGTCGTACCCGGTGGCCAAGGAGGACGTGGCGCTGATCGTCCCGGCCGAGGTGGCCGCGGCGGACGTGCAGGCCGCGCTGGTCGACGGGGCGGGGGAGTTGCTGGAGTCGATCCGGCTCTTCGACCTGTACACCGGCGAGCAGATCGGTGCGGGCAAGAAGTCGCTCGCGTTCGCGCTGCGGTTCCGCGCGCCGGACCGAACGCTGAAGGAGAACGAGGTCGCCGACGCCCGGCAGGCCGCGGTCCAGGTCGCCGTCGACCGCTTCGGCGCCGTCCAACGGGTCGGCTGAGTTGATGGCCGGGCCTTCGGCGCCGGCAGGGTCATGGGGCCTTGGTTCCCGGCCTTCCCTCGTCGCTCCAGTCGCTTCGCTCCCTGCGCTCCTCAGTCCAGGAGGCCCCATGACCAAGTGGGCCCCATGACCGGGGGGCATCCTCGGGTTGCGGTCGCCGCGCCGAACCAGGCGGCCGCCGAGGCCGGCGTACGCCTGGCTGCCGAGGGCGGGAACGCTGTCGACGCGGCGATCGCGGCCACCTTGGTGACGATGGTGAACGAGATCGGCGTGGTCTCGCCGGCCTCGGGCGGCTTCGTCACCCTGCAGGTGGCCGGCGGCGACGCGGTCACCATCGACGGCTGGGTGGAGATGCCCGGCCGCGGCCTGTCCACCGACCGGTTCGGCCGCGGCGTCTGGGACATCACCACCGACTACGGCGGCGGTACGACGACCACCGTCGGCCACGGATCGGTCGCGACACCCGGCGGGATGAAAGCGCTCGACCTGGCCCACCAGCGATCCGGCAAGGCGCCCTGGCGTGAGGTCGTCCAGCCCGCGATCGACGTCGCCCGCAACGGCTTCCCGCTGAGTCGCACCTCGGGCTACTACCTCCGCTACACCCACGAGATCATCTTCGGCTGGCACCAGCCGAGTCATCAGGTCGTGCACGAAGACGACGGCGCGGTGATCAAGGCCGGCACCACGATCGTGATCCCCGAGCTCGCCGAAGCGCTCGAACTGATCGCCCGCGACGGCGCCGAAACCATGTACACCGGCCAACTGGCCGAGTTGCTCATCCACGACATGGCCGCGAACGACGGCATCCTCACCGCGGAGGACCTCGCGGCGTACGAGGCCGTCGTACGCCCAGCGCTGATGGTCCGGCAGAACGGCTGGCGCCTGGCGACCAACCCGCCGCCGGCCGTCGGCGGTGTCGCGGTCGCCGCGATCCTGGCGCTGCTCGACGGCGTGCCGGCCGACGGCAGCTGGAGGCCGTCCGAGATCGAACGGCTCGTCGAGGTGCAGCACGCCGTACTCGGGCAGCGGCTGGCCGAGCTGGACGAGGAGGACCAGCGGCAGCTCGAGGGCAAGAAGTTGCTGGACCTCGCCGCGGCCGGCGATCTCCGGGCCCTTTCCTCACCCAGTACGGCGACCGTCTCGGTAGTCGACGACGAGGGCGACGCCTGCGCGATCACCGTCTCGTCCGGCTACGGTTCGGGCGTGCTGGCGCCGGGCACCGGCATCTGGCTGAACAACGCCCTCGGTGAGCAAGAGCTGCTGCACGGCGGTCCGCACAGCCTGGCGCCGGGCACGCGGCTCACCTCGAACATGGCGCCGAGCGTCGCGCGCCGGGACAGCGACGGCGCTGTGCTCGCGATCAGCTCGCCGGGCTCGGACCGGATCCCGACCGCGCTGGCCCAGGTCTACGCGCTCTACACGCACGGTGGGCTGCCGCTTGCAGGAGGCGGTCGAGCACCCGCGGCTGCACGTCCGCGTCCGCGAGGACGTGGTCGTCGACTACGAGGACGACCTGCCGGTGTCCGGCTCGACCTCGCTGCCGACCCGGCCGATGCCGCCACACTCGATGTACTTCGGCGGGGTCGCGGCCGCCTTCTGGGATCCGGCCGACGGCCTGCTCGCGGTCGGCGACCCCCGTCGTACCGGCGCCGTCGCGGTCTCGCCGGCACCCTGATCCGGTCCTAGTAAGGTCAATCCTTTGCCAACCGAACCGGGAGGTCTGCAGTCGATGCGGGACACCGACCCCGAGCTCTCCGTCGTCGTACCGATGTACGACGAGGAAGAAGTGCTGCCGATCTTCTTCGACCGGATGCATCCACTGCTCGACAGCCTCGGCATCAGCTACGAGCTGCTTGTCGTCGACGACGGCAGCCGGGACAAGACGGCCGCACTGCTGCTCGAGGTCGCGAAGGACTGGCCGCAGCTGCGCGTCGTCCGCCTGCTCCGCAACAGCGGTCATCAGGCCGCCCAGTCGGCTGGCTTCCGCCGCGCCCGCGGCCGGTACGTCGTCACGATCGACGCCGATCTGCAGGATCCGCCGGAGGTGATCGCCGAGTTCCTCGACACCGCGCGGGAGCGAGGACGTCGATGTGGTGTACGGCGTTCGCTCGGATCGCTCGAGTGATTCGTGGGCGAAGCGGACGACGGCGCGGATGTACTACCGGCTGATGTGCCGGCTGGTCGGCAAGGACATCCCGTTCGACGCGGCTGACTTCCGGCTGGTGTCGCGGCGGGTGGTCGACGCGGTCAACGCGCTGCCCGAGGACGGCCGGGTGTTCCGGCTGGTGATCCCGTGGCTCGGGCTTCCCGAGTGCCGAGGTGCAGTACGTCCGCGCCGAGCGGGCGGCCGGGACGACGAAGTACAACCTGTCGAAGATGCTCCGGCTCGCGTTCGACAGCGTGACCGCGTTCTCGGCCGCGCCGCTGCGGCTGGCGACCTGGCTCGGCCTGCTCGGCGGCCTGATGTCCGCGCTGTTCGTGGTCGGCGCGCTGGTGATCAAGCTGACCGGCCACAGCATTCCCGGTTGGACGTCGACCGTGCTGGCGGTCAGCGTGATCGGCGCGATCCAGTTGCTGTGCCTCGGCCTGCTGGGTGAGTACGTCGCCCGGCTGTTCCAGTCGAGTCAGCGGCGGCCGCAGTTCCTCGTCGGCTACGACAGCCTCGAAGACCAAGGGCACCAGGAACCGGTTCACCACCGATGAGGCGGTTGCTCCCGTGGCTGCTGCCGTTGCTGGTAGCGGTCCTCGGGCTCGCCTCGGTCGACGTCGGCCCCGGCCCGATCGTCAAGTACGCCGTCTACTTCGCCCTGGCGATCGCGCTCCCGGGGACTCTCCTGCTCCGCGCGGCCTGGCGCAGTACCGGCAACTGGGCGGAGGACCTCGGCCTCGGGTCCGCTGTCGGCGCGACCTGGCAGCTGATCGGTTGGGCGCTGTTCACCGCACTCGGCTGGCAACGCTGGCTGATCATCTGGCCGGCTTTGGTGCTCGTCGCTTTCGCGCTGGTCGGACGAAGGTACTGGCGGATCGCCGATCCGAAGCCGTTGCCGATCGCATGGACCTGGGGACTGGCCGTGGCGTCGGCGGTCGTACTCGGCGCGGCGACCGTCGGCGTAATGGCATACCACCCGATGCCCCCGGCCGGTACGGCGTACTACCCGGACCTGCTCTATCACCTGTCGATGGTGCACGAGCTGACCCGGTCGGTACCGCCGGAGGTGCCGCAGGTCGTGGGGGAGCGGCTGACGTATCACTGGTTCCCGAACGCCGACATGGCCGCGGCCGTGGACACCACCAGGCTCACACCGATCGTCGTGGTCTTCCGGTTGTGGCTGCTGCCGTGGCTGGTCGTCGCACTGCTCGTGTGCGCGACGCTGGCGCGGACCGTGAGTCGCGTCTGGTGGACCGGCGTACTCGCGGCCCTCGCTCTGGCCGCGCCGCAGTTGTACCTGTTCGTCGACACGAGTGCGAATCTGGCGGCGCCGGTCAGCTTCCTCAGCCCGTCGCAGACGTTCGGGATGGTCGCCGGCGTCGCGGCGGCGGTGTTCCTGATCGAGCTGTTGTTCAAGGGCGCCCGGGGCTGGTTGTGGGTGGTTGCCATCGCCGTCGCGATCGTCGGCGGTGGATCGAAGCCCACTGTGCTGCCGCTCCTGATCGCGGCCGTCGGGCTGGCCGCGGCGTACCTGCTGGTGACGACCCGGCGGGTGCCGCGGCGGATCATCCTCGCCGGGGCCGCGCTGGTCGCGGTGGGTGCCGCAACGATGCTGACGGTTGCCGGGAGCACCAGTGGTTCGGGGGTGCAGTTCCTCGCGGTGCTGAAGTCGCTTCCCGTGTACACGGCCGCGACCGGTGATGCGACGCCACCCGGAGAGGGCGGTCTGATCCTGCCGGCGCTGGCCCATGGTGAGGTGATCGGGACGCTGACGCTGCTGCTCGGTCTGCTGCTCACCCTGCAGACGATGGCGTTGGTCGGCTTCGGAGTCGCCGGTCGGAGGGATCCGGTCGCGTGGTTCCTGCTCGGTGCGATCATCGCCGGCTGGGCGGGTTATCTGCTGATCGACCACCCGTCCGTGAGCGAGTCGTATTTCATCTACATGGCCGCCCCGTTCAGCCTGGCCGGAGCTGGCTGGTTCGCGGCGAGCAGCGCCCGCGCGGCCCGCAGACCGATCTGGGTGGCGGTCGCCGCGTTCGGCCTCTCGGTGATCTACGCCGGTCTGTTCGTGTGGGCGCGGGGCGTACCCGCCGGTCCGCCGAGCCGGCAGTTGTGGGCGAGCACTCGGCTGCTGCTCGTCGTACTCGCGTTGACGGTCGTGCTGCTGGTCGTGTGGCGGCTGTTCTTGCGGCAGGCGGGTGGTGGGCTGTTCGTCGTACTGATGTTGCTGGCGATCGCGCCGATCAGTTCGTTCGTGCAGAGCGCGGTGCACGGCGACACCGAGAGGTCACCGACGTATCGGGCGCCGCGCTGGGTGGTGTATCCGGATGAGGCGTCGGCGGCATTGTGGCTGGGGAGAAACTCCGCGCCGACCGATGTGGTCGCGGCCAACACATGGTGCCGGCCGGCCGGACCGCAGACACCGGGATGCGATGCGCGCGGCTACATCGTCAGCGGGATCGCCGGCCGGCGGACCTTGATCGAAGGCTGGGCGTACACGAACCAGGCGATGGCCGCGCAGGGCGTCGGCGGCCGGCGCTACACCGAGCAGCCATCGCCGTGGCCCGAGCGGGTCGCACTCACCACCCAGGCCCTCGCCGCGCCGACTCCGGAACTGCTGCAGCAACTGAGGGACGAGTACGGCGTCCGCTGGTTGTACGCCGACGCCCGCGACGGGACCGTGTCACCCGCACTCGACCGCCTGGCCACGCTGCGACACAGCATCGGCCAAGTCCGCATCTACGACCTCGGAGAGTGACAGGTCACCTTGTGCACGAGATCCGTACGGCGACGGCCTCGGCGTACGCATCTGGTGCACAAAGTCCAGGTACTTCACGGCACCTCCATCTGCGACTGAGTTGCAGATAGCTTACGGCTCCAGGTCGCGCCTGGCCGGGACGGTGCCGAGCTTGTCCGGGTTGCGGATCAGGTAGAGCTCGGTGATCAGCCCGTCGGTGCTCTCCAGGAACGCGACCGTGTCCGGCTCGTCGTCGAAGTACGCGATGAACGCGGTGTCGTCGTTCAGCGTCGGCCATCCGGAGCTCGAAGTTCGGGTTCTCCGCGATCACGCCGAACAGCCAGCGTGCGATCTTGTCCGGCCCGTGGATCGGGCGCAGCGCGGCCTTCTTCTTGCCGCCGCCGTCGCTGATCAGCACGGCGTCCGGCGCGAGCAGCGACACCACCTGGTCGAAGTCGCCGGAGCCGGCCGCCGCCATGAACCGCATCGTCAGCTCGTTGTGCCGCGCCTTGTCGACGTGGTGCCGCGGCTGCCGCGCGTGCACGTGCTCGCGGGCCCGGTGCGCGAGTTGCCGGACCGCGCTCTCGGACCGGCCGAGCGTGTCCGCGATCTCGGCGTACGGGAGGTCGAACACCTCACGCAGGACGAACGTGGCGCGTTCGAGTGGCGAGAGCGTCTCGAGGACGACGAGCATCGCCATGCTGACCGAGTCCGCCAGCTCCACGGCGGCCGCCGGGTCGTCGTTCGCCGCGAGGGCCGGGGTGATCGGCTCGGGCAGCCACGGTCCGACGTACTGCTCCCGCCGCGCCTTCTGCTCGCGCAGCCGGTTGAGCGCCAGCCGCGTGGTGATGCGGATCAGGTAAGCCCGCGGGTCGCGGATCTCGTCGTGATCGACCGCGGCCCAGCGCAGCCAGGCCTCCTGGACCACGTCCTCCGCGTCGGTGACACTGCCGACCACCCGGTACGCCGCTCCGACCAGGACGGCCCGGTGTTCGTCGAACTCCCGGGCCAACTGCGTCGTCACTCATCGGACCGGCCTCAGCTCGCAGTACTCCTTGAAGCCCTGGCTGGTCAGGCCGAGCGCAGCGTTGACGCGGGAGCGGTAGTTCTCCAGCGAGGCGATCGCGGTGAGCTCGACCAACTGTTCGTCGGTCAGGTCCTGCCGCAGCCGGCTCGACCTGCTCGTCGGTGACGACCGGCGGAGTCGCCGTCATCGCCTCGGCGTAGTCCATCACCGCGCGCTCCAGATCCGTGTAGACGTCGCTGTCCCGCCACCCTGGCACATCGCGCAGCTTGGCCGGGTCGACACCCTGGTGGTGGAACTCCCAGTACCCGAAGTCGATGCACCAACTGCACCCGATCCGCGCGGACACGACCATCACCGCGAGCGCCTTCAGCCCGGGATCCAGCGCCTTCCACCGCTCGACCGTCCCCTCCAGCAGCAGTGTCGACACCAGCACGCGCCGGTTGTGCAACGCCACCTGCACCGGATCCAGCACCTTCCGGAACTTCCGCCGGCTCACCCACTCCGTCGTTCGCACAAACCAGGTCCGCTCGTGCTCCAGCCCGATCCGAGCCATCACGCCTCCTCCAGGTCGTCGTCCCCCTCGCGGACACGCCCCGACGACCGGCTGTGACATGAGCTGAGTCACATCGGTGCAGCTCGACAGGACATGTCGCCTTCGAGCGTGGTGCCGAGACGACCGGCAGGCGTGCCGGATGCTGTACGTAGACGGGCATGTCCTGTCGCGCTGCACGTCACTGATTCCCCCCGAGCTGAGTGGGTAAGTAGTTCTGGGCGCCGCAGGTGAGTTGGATAAACTTGCAGAGCATGGCATACTCATTCATATGAGTGTGAAGGTGGCGGTGGCTGGGGCCAGCGGATATGCGGGCGGTGAGCTGCTTCGGTTGCTGAGCGGCCACCCGCAGGTCGAGATCGGCGCACTGACCGCCGCAACGAGTGCCGGTACGGCGCTTGGCGCGCATCACCCCCACCTCGTGCCGCTGGCCGGGCGCACCCTGGTCGAGACCACGGCGGAGACGCTGGCCGGTCACGACGTGGTGTTCCTGGCCCTGCCGCACGGGCAGTCCGCCGGAATCGCCGAGCAACTCGGCGAGGACGTCACCGTGATCGACTGCGGCGCGGACTTCCGGCTGGCCGAGGCCGAGGCGTGGGTCGAGTTCTACGGCGGTGAGCACGCCGGCTCCTGGCCGTACGGACTCCCGGAGCTCCCAGGGCAGCGGGACAAGCTCCGCGGTTCGCACCGAGTCGCTGTACCGGGGTGTTATCCCACCGTCTCGACCCTCGCCCTGCTGCCCGCCGTACAGAACGGACTCGTCGATCCCGGCCAACTGGTGGTGGTCGCGGTCAGCGGGACGTCCGGCGCGGGCAAGGCGCCGAAGCCGCACCTGCTCGGCGCTGAGGTGATGGGCTCCGCTTCCGCGTACGGCGTCGGCGGGGTCCACCGCCACACCCCGGAGATCGAGCAGAACCTGACGCCGTACGCCGGTCAGCCGGTGAACGTCTCGTTCACCCCGGTGCTCGTGCCGATGTCCCGCGGCATCCTCGCTACCTGCAGCGCTCCGGTTGCCGACGGCACCGATCTGGCGGCGCTCCGGCAAGCCTATGAGGATGCCTACCGCAACGAGCCGTTTGTGCACGTGCTGCCCGAGGGGCAGTGGCCGCAGACGCAGGCCACCCTCGGCGCGAACACCGTGCAGCTTCAGCTCGCTCTCGATCAGCGCACCGGCCGCGCCGTCATCGTGGCCGCGATGGACAACCTCACCAAGGGCACTGCCGGCGGCGCCGTGCAGTGCATGAACCTGGCTGTCGGTCTCGACGAGACCCTGGCCCTTCCCCTCGTAGGAGTAGCCCCGTGACCGTCGCTGTCACCTCGGATACCCAGGTTGATCGGAGCGCCGGGGTCACCGCGCCGGCCGGCTTCCGTGCGGCCGGGGTGATCGCCGGGATCAAACCGGCCGGCACGCCGGACCTGACCGTCGTCGTCAACGACGGCCCGAACGCTGTGGCCGCCGGTGTCTTCACCACCAACAAGGTGAAGGCCGCGCCGGTGCTCTGGTCCCAGCAGGTGCTGACCGCCGGCAAGTTGAAGGCCGTCGTGCTGAACTCCGGCGGCGCCAACGCCTGCACCGGACCCGAAGGCTTCCAGGACACGCACCAGACCGCGGAGAAGCTGGCCGAGATCCTCGGCGTCGGCGCGGCCGAGATCGGGGTCTGCTCGACCGGCTTGATCGGCGAGCGGCTGCCGATGGACAAACTCATCCCCGGCATCTCCTCGGCGGTGGATGCTCTCGGCAACGGCCCAGACGCCGGGCTGGCCGCTGCCACGGCGGTGATGACGACCGACAACGTGCCGAAGCAGGCCGCGCTCACGCACCCCGACGGCTGGAGCATCGGCGGGTTCGCGAAGGGCGCCGGGATGTGCGCGCCGAACATGGCGACGATGCTCAGCGTCCTCACGACCGACGCCGTACTCGACCAGCCGCACCTCGACCACGCGCTGCGGAACGCGGTCGGCAAGACGTTCAACCGGCTCGACGTCGACGGGGGAACGTCGACCAACGACACCGTGCTGCTGCTGAGCTCGGGCGCGTCGGGGGTGAGCGTCACGCCGGAGGAGTTCGAGGCCGAGCTGACGGTGCTGGCCGCCGACCTCGTGAAGCAGTTGCAGGCCGACGCCGAGGGCGTGACCAAGCACGTCAGCATCACGGTGCAAGGCGCGGCCACCGAGTCCGAGGCGCTGGCCGCCGCGAAGGTCGTTGCCGAGGACAATCTGTGCAAGACGGCGTTCTTCGCCTCCGATCCGAACTGGGGACGGATCGCGATGGCGGTAGGGAACGCCCCGACGGCGTTCGACCCTTCGTTGCTCGACATCACGCTCAATGGCGCGCCGATCTGCATCGCCGGCGGCAAGGGCGTCGATCGGTCCGAGGCTGACCTGAGCGGTCTCGAGATCGACGTGCTGATCGACCTGCACGCCGGCCCGGCGTCGGCCACGGTGCTGACCACCGACCTGTCGCACGCGTACGTCGAAGAGAACTCGGCGTACTCGTCATGATGACTGTGCTTTTGGCCGGGCCTTCGGCGCCGGCGGGGTCATGGGGCTTTGACTCCCGGCCTTCCCTCGTCGCTCCGGTCGCTTCGCTCCCTACGCTCCTCAGTCCAGGCCGGGAGGCCCCATGACCACTAGTCACGCGGATGCGGTCGAGAAGGCTGCCGTCCTGACCGAGGCGCTGCCCTGGCTGAAGCAGTTCCACGGCAAGACGGTCGTGGTCAAGTACGGCGGCAACGCGATGGTCGACGAGAAGCTCAAGCGGGCCTTCGCGGAGGACATCGTGTTCCTTCGGTACGCCGGGGTCCGGGTGGTCGTCGTGCACGGCGGCGGACCCCAGATCAGCGACATGCTCGGCCGGCTCGGCATCCACAGCGAGTTCCGTGGCGGGCTGCGAGTCACCACGCCGGAGGCGATGGACGTCGTCGGCATGGTCCTGGTCGGCAAGGTCGGCCGCGAGCTGGTCGGTCTGCTCAACGCGCACGGGCCGTTCGCGGTCGGCATGTCTGGTGAGGATGCCGGCCTGTTCACGGCAGAGCGTCGTACGGCGATGGTCGACGGCGAGTCGGTCGACATCGGGCTCGTCGGCGACGTGGTCGACGTACGCCCGGAGGCGGTGATCGATCTGATCGACGCCGGCCGGATCCCGGTGGTGTCGACGATCGCGCCGGACGAGGACGGCCAGGCGCACAACGTCAACGCCGACACCGCGGCCGCCGCACTCGCGGTCGCGCTCGGCGCCGAGAAGCTCGTCGTGCTGACCGACGTGGCCGGGTTGTACCGGAACTGGCCGGACAGCGACGAGATCATCACCCAGATCGACGCGGCCGAGCTGGCCGAACTGCTGCCGTCGCTCGCGTCCGGGATGGTGCCGAAGATGGAGGCCTGCCTGCGCGCGGTCGAGTCGGGCGTGTCCCGGGCGACCGTGATCGACGGGCGGGTGCCGCACTCGCTACTGCTGGAGATTTTCACCGACGCCGGAAGTGGAACCCAGGTGATTCCGTCATGACCGAACTGCTGACACTCGATGGCACGCAGGCTGCCCTGACCGAGCGCTACTCCGGCGCGCTGATGAATACCTTCGGCGCTCCGAAGCGGGTGCTCGTCCGCGGCGAGGGCGCTTATCTCTGGGATGCCGACGGCAACAAGTACCTCGATCTGCTCGGCGGCCTCGCGGTGAACTGCCTCGGCCACGCGCACCCGTTCGTGGTGTCGGCGGTGACTTCCCAGCTCGCGACGCTCGGCCACGTGTCGAACTTCTTCGCGTCCGCGCCGCAGATCACGCTGGCCGAGAAGCTGCTCGGCCTCTTCGATGCTCCCGGCAAGGTGTTCTTCACGAACTCCGGCACCGAGGCGAACGAGGCCGCGTTCAAGATCACCCGGCGTACCGGCCGGACGAAGATCGTCTCCACCGTCGGCGCCTTCCACGGGCGGTCGATGGGAGCGCTCGCGGTCACCTGGAAGCCGGCGTACCGGGAGGCGTTCGCGCCGCTGCCGGGCGACGTCGAATTTGTCCCGTACGGCGATGCTGACGCACTGGCCGCGGCCGTCGACGACGAGACGGCGGCGGTGGTACTCGAGCCGATCCAGGGCGAGAACGGCGTCGTCGTACCGCCGGCCGGGTATCTGCGGGCGGCTCGGCGGATCACGTCGGAGCATGGAGCGTTGCTGTGGCTCGACGAGATCCAGACCGGGATCGGCCGGACCGGGACATGGTTCGCCTTCGAGCCCGAGGGGATCACGCCGGACCTGGTCACGGTGGCGAAGGGCCTCGGCGCGGGGATTCCGATCGGTGCGTGCATCGGGCTGGGTGCGGCCGCGGATCTGTTGCAACCCGGGAATCACGGAACGACTTTTGGTGGGAACCCGGTGTCAGCGATCGCGGGTCTCGCGGTGCTGACGGTGATCGAACGGGACGGGCTGCTCGCCCAGGTGAATGCTGTCGGCAACCACCTTGCTTCCTCGATCATTGCCCTTGACCATCCGTTGATCGCGGGGGTGCGCGGCCGCGGGCTGCTGCTGGCGATCGAGCTGACCCGGCCGGTGTCTGACCAGGTGGCAGCGCTCGCGCTGGAGGCCGGGTTCGTGATCAACAATCCGATCCCGGACGCGTTGCGGCTGGCGCCGCCGTACATCCTGAGCAAGGCTGATGCCGACAGTTTCGTCGCGGCCCTCCCGGGGCTGCTCGATCAGGTGGGGGCCATATGATCAGGCATTTCCTGCGGGATGACGACCTCAGCCCGGTCGAGCAGGACGAGGTGCTGACCCTGGCGCAGCAGCTCACCGCGGACCGCTACGGGCACCAGCCGCTGGCTGGGCCGAAGACGGTCGCCGTGATCTTCGACAAGACGTCGACCCGGACCCGGATCTCGTTCGCGGTCGGGATCGGCGAGCTGGGCGGCATACCGCTGATCATCGACGCGCAGACCTCGCAGATGGGACGCGGCGAGCCGATCGCCGACACCGCGCGAGTGCTCGACCGGCAGGTCGCCGCGATTGTGTGGCGGACGTCCGGGCAGACCCGGATCGACGAGATGGCGGCCGCGTCGAAGGTGCCGGTGGTGAACGCGCTGACCGACGAGTTCCATCCGTGCCAGATCCTCGCCGACCTGCTCACCGTACGGCAGCACAAGGGTTCCACGGCCGGGCTCAAGCTGGCGTACTTCGGTGATGGCGCGAACAACATGGCGCACTCCTACCTGTTGGGTGGCGCGACGGCGGGGATGCATGTGGTGGTCGGTTCGCCGGCCGGGTACCAGCCGGATCCCGCCGTACTGGCGCGAGCCGCCGAGATCGCGGCGTCGACGGGTGGCTCGGCGGCGTGGACCTCGGATGCCTACGCGGCCGTCGACGGTGCTGATGTGGTTGCCACCGACACCTGGGTGTCGATGGGGCAGGAGGCCGAAGCATCGTTGCGCGAGGCACCGTTCGTTCCGTATGCGGTGACCGAGCAACTGTTGGCGAAGGCAAACTCCGACGCGATCGTGCTGCACTGTCTGCCCGCCTACCGGGGCAAGGAGATCGAGGCGGCCGTCATCGACGGCCCGCAGTCGGTCGTCTGGGACGAGGCCGAGAACCGGCTGCACGCCCAGAAGGCCCTCCTGTCGTGGCTGCTGGCAAGGAGTTTTGGCGCATGAGTGTCGCCGTACCTACTACGAAGACTGCTCGTCAGCAGCGCATTGTCGATCTGCTCGGGAGACAGCCGGTGCGCTCGCAGACCGAGCTGGCCGACCTGCTCTCGGCGTCCGGCCTCGTCGTCGGCCAGGCCACGCTCTCCCGCGACCTGGTCGAAATCGGTGCGGTGAAGGTCCGCGACTCGACCGGCCAACTCGTGTACGCCGTACCCGGCGAAGGCGGCGACCGCACACCCCGAGCCGGCGAAGCCGCCGCCTTCGAAGCCCGCCTGGGGCGCGTGGCGTCGGAGCTGTTGGTGAGCGCCGAAGGCAGCGCCAACCTCGTGATCCTGCGAACCCCGCCGGGGGCGGCTCAGTACTTCGCGTCGGCGATCGACCATGTGGGACTGGACGACGTCCTCGGCACCATCGCCGGCGACGACACCGTCATGGTCGTCTCCCGCAACCCCACCGGCGGCGAGGCGCTCGCGGCCCGCTTCCTGAGCATGGCCGAGCGCGCCGACACCAAGCACGACCTGCCGGTCCAACGCCTGAAGGACCTCGCCGACGACTGACCCTGGCCGAACGCTCACGTCGTAGGGAGCCAAGTACAGGCGACGGTACGGCGGAGGGGGAGGGGAGAGGATGGACGACGACTGGTTCGTGGCCCAGGTGGAAACGCACGGAGGCGACATCCATGCCTACCTGAGTCGACGAACCGTGGCGGGACTCGCGGACGACCTGCTCGGTGACGTCTGGGTCGCGGCGTACGGCGGCCGGTCCGGGTTCGATCCGGATCTGGGTACCGCACGCGCCTGGCTGTTCGGTGTCGCCCGGCACGTCCTGCACGGGTACTACCGCAAGCATCGCCTCCGCACGAGCGTGGGACGAGTGCTCGGCATCGACGGCCCGATCGACGAGACCGCCGCGGTCGATGCCCGCCTCGACGCCGCGGCCCTCGCGCCACAGCTCCGGCAGGGGCTTCGCGACCTGCCGGCCGTCGAACGCGAGTTGCTCCTCCTGGTCGCCTGGGAGAACCTCAGCCCCACCGAAGCCGCCCAAGTCCTCGGCATCCCGCCCGGGACCGCCCGCTCCCGGTTGCACCGGGCAAGGAACCGGATGGACGAACGCCTTTCCGGTTCGCCCCAAGCACAGGACGAAGAGACCCGACAGGAGGCCGACCGATGAACACCACCGACCAGTGGGACGACGTGAAGGCCGCCGGCCAGGTCCCGCCTCCGTCATCCGAGGTCCTCGCCCACGCCAGGCACCAACTGGAGACGGCCAGGTCGCGCCGCGCCCGCACCATCCGGCGCCGCTTAGTGGTGGCCACTCTCGCGGCAGCAGGTACGGCGGCGGTGGTGATCGGTGCAGTCGGTGTCTACAGGACCGGCTCCAGCACAGTCCCGGCAACAGCGCCCGGCGTGACAGCACCCAGCGCCAGCGGCGGGACGTCGACCGGGAAGCCGAGCCAGGGGGCCGCCGCCTCATGTGCCGACAGCTACTCGCCGGCCCGACTGAAGCAACGCGCCTTCGCCTTCGACGGCACCGTCCAGAAGATCGTGCGGGACTCGGGCGGGACCATGCCCGAGCTACCTGGTGACTCTCCAGATTCATGAGTGGTTCCGTCCCGGCCGCGGCGCACGCCTGACCACGGTGCGGACATACAACCCACCGGAGAGAACCGCCAACCAGGTGTCGGTCGACTTCCCTGAGTACACGATCGGCAGCCGACTGCTCATCACCGGCGAGCCGCAATGGGGCGGCGCAGACCCGCTGAAGGACGCCTATGCGTTCGGATGTGGGTACAGCCGCACGTACACCGCGGCCGACGCCGCAACCTGGCGGGAGATCTTGAAGAAGTGACTGAGAGGATGTTGGTGTGAGTTCAGGTGAGAGCGCTGCCCTGTGGGGTGGGCGGTTTGCGGGCGGGCCGGCGGATGCGCTGGCGGCGTTGAGCAAGTCGACACAGTTCGATTGGCGGCTGGCGCCGTACGACATCGCTGGGTCGAAGGCGCACGCGAAGGTGCTGCACCGGGCCGGACTGCTGACGGACGAGGACCTGTCGGCGATGCTGGCCGGTCTCGACGGGCTGCTCGACGATGTGCTGACCGGGAAGTTCGTGCCGGCCGAGGGCGACGAGGACGTGCACACGGCGCTGGAGCGCGGACTGCTCGAGCGGTTGGGGCCTGAGCTGGGCGGTCGGCTGCGTGCCGGGCGGTCACGGAACGACCAGGTTGCGACGTTGTTCAAGGGCTACCTCCGTGAGCAAGGGCGGATCATCGGCCGGTTGCTGCTGGAGCAGGTGAACACGCTCGCCGAGCAGGCCGAGAAGCACCTCGGTGTCGCGATGCCGGGCCGGACCCACTTGCAGCATGCGCAGCCGGTCCTGCTGTCGCACCACCTGCTCGCGCATGCCTGGCCGCTCATCCGCGACCTCGACCGGCTCGCCGACTGGGACGCCCGCGTCGCCGTGGATTCGCCGTACGGATCGGGTGCGCTGGCGGGCAGCTCGCTCGGCCTGGACCCGCAGTTCGTCGCGACCGAGCTCGGTTTCACCAACTCGTCGGCGAACTCGATCGACGGGACCGCGTGCGCGTGACTTCGTGGCGGAGTTCGCGTTCGTCACCGCGCAGATCGGGGTCGACCTGTCCCGGCAGGCCGAAGAGGTGATCATCTGGGCGACGAAGGAGTTCGGTTTCGTCGAGCTGGACGACGCGTTCTCGACCGGGTCGAGCATCATGCCGCAGAAGAAGAACCCCGACATCGCCGAACTCGCGCGCGGCAAGGCGGGCCGGCTGATCGGCAACCTGAGCGGCCTGCTCGCGACGCTGAAGGCGCAGCCGCTGGCCTACAACCGGGACCTGCAGGAGGACAAGGAGCCGGTCTTCGACTCCATCGACACGCTCGAGGTCCTGCTGCCCGCGTTCACCGGGATGATCCGGACGCTGCGCTTCAACACCTCGCGGTTGGAAGAACTCGCACCGCAAGGCTTCTCGCTCGCAACGGACATCGCGGAGTGGCTGGTCCGGCAGAAGGTCCCGTTCCGGGTCGCCCACGAGGTCGCCGGTGCGTGCGTGCAGGAGTGCGAGAAGCGCGGCATCGAGCTCTGGGACCTCACCGACGAGGACCTGGCCGCGATCTCGCCGGCTCTGACCCCGGACGTCCGCTCGGTGCTCACGGTCGAGGGCTCGCTCGCCTCCCGGAACACCCGCGGCGGTACGGCGGGGGAGCGCGTGACCGAGCAGCTTGGGGAGCTGCGGGCACGCGCTGCCGCCCACACCCAGCGCCTCGCCTGACCGATCAGCGCCTGACCGATCAGCCTGACCGATCAGCCTGACCGATCAGCCTGACCGAGTCTCCGGCCAGACAGGTCTGCCGGGCGGGCAGTACCGACCCGGACCGGTTACAGGCGTGGTACCGCGAGGCCGTCGCGGTGGTTGTCGGGCGGTTCGCCAACTCGCCCAGGCGGTCGGCGCTCGCTCGCGCATCTGGTGGGCTGACCTAGGAGATGATGGGTTGGCGTGTCGGATTCCGGGGTGCGAACCCACCGTCTCGTAGGTCAACCCATGAGATGGGTCGCTCGGGACGGGGTCCGCGCCGAAACGCAGCGCCGGGCGGGGACCGGAACCGGTGGGCGGGGATCGGAGACCGGTGGGCTGGGACAAGAACCGGGGGGCTGGGACAAGAACCGGGGGGCTGGGACCGGAAACGGTGGGGTGGGACAAGAACCGGGGGGCTGGGACCGGAAACGGTGGGGTGGGACAAGGAATAGCCTGTCTCAGCCCACCACGGCCTGTCCCAGGTCACCAGGCGTGGTCCGATCCGCGCAGTACAGGCCGACCGGCGCTCCAGCCCAGCCCCAGCACGGCCCCCACCCCCCGTCCAGCACGGCACGGCCCCCACCCGGCCCACTCGGCGCGCCCGCGCCCGACCCAGCTCGGCGCGCCCCCCCGGCCCACCCTGACAGCGCCCCCATCCAGACCAATACACCCGGCCAACGATCACCCGCACCGAGCAGGAGAGTCCCATTTCAGGGGTTATCCGCCGAAGTGGTCGAGGCGTGATGGGTCAGGCGCTGATAGCGAGGGGCAGCGGGTGGTGAGGGGCCGCGGGTGTCGTGGGGTGATCTAGGGTGCTGCGCATGCCTGTCCGCCGCTCGCTCCTCGCGGGTCCAGTCCTCGACGTGGCTCCGAAGCTCCTCGGCATGGTCCTGCGTAGCACCACCGACGAGGGGATCGTGGCCGTCCGCCTCACCGAGGTCGAGGCGTACGACGGACCGAACGACCCGGGCTCGCATGCCTACCGCGGCGAGACAGCCCGCAACGCGGTGATGTTCGGCCCACCCGGCTTTCTCTACGTGTACTTCACGTACGGCATGCACTACTGCATGAACGTCGTCGTCGGTCCCGCCACCCGCCCGTCGGCCGTCCTCCTCCGCGCCGGCGAGATCATCGAGGGCGTCGACCTGGCCCGCGTCCGCCGCGGCCAACCCGACACCCAGAAGGTCGCCTTCAACCAGGCCGGTACGACGCGCGGCGTGCGACCGGTCCGCTCCTCGAGCGTCCGTCAGGGACCGGTCGCCAAGCGGCCGAACGGCAACCCGGACCGCGATCTCGCCCGCGGCCCAGCCCGCCTATGTGTTGCCCTCGGCATCGGACGGGACGGCAACGGCGCCGACCTGCTCGCCAAGGACTCGCCCATCCAGCTCCTGCCCGGCCCCGGCTTCGACGGCGAGCCGTCCACCGGTCCCCGGGTGGGCCTCCGCGAAGCCGCCGACTGGCCGTGGCGTTTCTGGATCCCCGGTGACCCGACGGTCTCGCCGTACCGCCCGCACGTCCCGAAGCGTCGCACCTAACGGTTGGCCAGCTCCAGCACATAGTCGAGCTGCGGAAGCCCGTGCTCCACCTCCGGATCCGGGAACAGCCCGATGTGGTCCACCCCAGCCGCCTCCAGCGCGTCGATGTGCGCGGCCGCGTCGTCCACTGTGCCGATCGCTCCGATCTGCGTCCACCAGTCGACCGGCATCCCCACCAGCCCCTCGACGCCTGACTCGTCGAACAGCTTCTTCATGTCGTCGAAGAACGGCAGTGCGGTCACCCCCGGGTGCTTGTCGCCGATCCGCCATCCGAGCCACGGCGCGGTCCACTCGTACGCCGTCTTGCGGTCACTCCGCACGCACATCGCACTGAACACCGCGACCACGAACCCTTCAGGCGATCCGGCGTACTCGACCGACTGACGCACGTACGCCGGCGTGGCGGGCTCCGCGAGTACGACGCCACCGGCGACCCGACCGGCCAGCGCCATCGACTTCGGTCCCATCACACCGAGCAGGATCGGCGGCGGCTCGATCGGCGGCGCATCCAGCTTCACGTCCTTCAGGTAGACGGCCTTGCCCTCGAAGCTCACGTTCTCCCCGGCGAGCAGCCGGGTGACGGTCGTGGTGACCTCTTCGAGCGTGGCGAGCGGTGACTTCGGCCGGACGCCCATCTGGCCCATCCACTCCTGCACGCCGTGGCCGATGCCGGGCAGGAACCGCCCCGGCCCGAGCGCCTCCAGAGTGGCGAACTCCATCGCGGTCACCGCGGCCGTGCGGGCCACCGCGGGCACGATGCCGAGGCCGACCTTGAGGCGCTCGGTCGACGTCAGAGCGGCCGACACCAGCGACGGGCCGGCCGTGTAGAAGCAGTCCTCGACGATCCACAGCTCGTCGGCGCCGCCTTGGTCGAGGCGGCGGGCCACGTCGGTGACCAGGGCGGCAGGGTAGGTGCGCGGGAAGCACATTCCGAGAGCGGTCATGCGAAGACGGTACGGGCCGGTCCCGACAGTTCCGGCACGAGCCGGTAAAGGTGTTCCGACGCCGCGGGGGAGCGGGCGTAGGGGACCTCGCTCCGGGTAGGTTTCCGGTATGGCCCGTCCGCACTATGCGTCCCGTCTCGAGGACTGGTTCAACATCGCAGTGGCGGCGATTCTGCGGCGGCGCGGCTGGCAGGAGCGGATCATCCCGCAGGTCGGCTACGGCACCACGGAGTCCGTTCGGGTACTGGCGCGCGTCGTCCTGGGCCGCGACCCACGCAACCAGCCCCGGTACGACGAGGACCAGGTGGTGCGCGGCTGGCGTGTCTTCGTCACGGCGCCGGCGACCAAGGTGCTGGTGACCGTCACCGTGAACGGGCAGACTTTCGACGCGGTCTCTGATCGCGGCGGGTTCGTCGACCTCACCGTCGCGGTGGTGCTGCCGCCGGGGTGGCACGAGATCAGCATGGGCCTGCACGGTGAGCGGCAGGCCAGAGCGCGGATCTTCGTCCCCGATCCGGACGCCACCTTCGGACTGGTCAGCGACATCGACGACACGGTCATCCTGACGATGCTGCCGCGCCCGATGATCGCTGCCTGGAACACGTTCGTCCGCGATGAGCAGGCGCGGCGCGTCGTACCGGGGATGGCAGAGCTGTACCAGGAGCTTCTGGCCGACCACCCAGGTGCGCCGATCTTCTACCTGTCGACAGGTGCCTGGAACACGGCTCCCACGCTGACCCGCTTCCTGGCCCGGCACGGGTACCCGGCCGGCCCGCTGTTGATGACGGACTGGGGCCCGACCAACACGGGCTGGTTCCGGAGCGGGCAGGAGCACAAGCGGACCGCGCTGCGTCGGCTCGCAAAGGAGTTCCCGAACGTCCGCTGGGTCCTGATCGGCGACGACGGCCAGCACGACCCACGGTTGTACGGCGACTTCGCGCAGACCCACCCGGATCACGTCCGGGCCATCGGCATCCGCCAGCTCACTCCGGCCGAGCAGGTCCTGTCCCACGGTCTTCCGGTCCCGAACCCGGATCCGGGGGCCCACGACCCGCAGCGGCCGACAGCCGCCACAGTCCAGGGTCCCGACGGCCATGCGCTCCGTCCTCAGCTCCGCGACGTACTGACGCGTCCCGAGCCCACCTGAGTCTCGTGGGCTCGAATACAGGACACTTGTAGCTGACCGACGTACTCAAGGAGAGCCAAGTGACCGACAGCGGGACCGTAAGCCGCACCCAGGTGCTGGATGACCTGGACAGCCGCGGCCTGATCGCCCACTCCACCGACCCGGACGCCCTGCGGGCCTCGATGGCGGCTGGACCGATCACCTCGTATGTCGGCTTCGACCCCACCGCACCCAGCCTGCACATGGGCAACCTGCTGCAGCTGCTGACGCTTCGACGGCTCCAGCTGGCCGGCCACAACCCCATCGGTCTCGTCGGTGGCGCCACTGGCCTGATCGGCGACCCCAAGGAGAGCTCCGAGCGGGTGCTGAACCCGAAGGACCTCGTCCACCAGTGGGTCGAGAGGGTCCGCGGTCAGGTGGAGAAGTTCATCGACTTCGACCCGGCGCTGCCGAACCCGGCCCTGATCGTCAACAACTACGACTGGACCAAGGACCTCAACACGCTCGACTTCCTGCGTGACATCGGCAAGCACTTCCCGGTGAACCGGATGCTCGGCCGTGAGGTCGTGAAGGCCCGGCTGGAGCAGGGGATCAGCTACACGGAGTTCAGCTACGTGCTGCTGCAGTCGCTGGACTTCCTGGAGCTGTACCGGCGCTACGACTGCACGCTGCAGACAGGTGGCAGCGACCAGTGGGGCAACCTGACCGCCGGCGTCGAGCTGATCCGCCGGGCCGACTCCGGCAAGGCGCACGCACTGGCCACACCGCTGGTGACCAAGGCCGACGGGACCAAGTTCGGGAAGACGGAGTCTGGCAGTGTTTGGCTGGACCGGGAGCTGACGTCGCCGTACGCCTTCTACCAGTTCTGGTTCAACAGCGACGATCGCGACGTGATGCAGCTGGTGCGGTTCTACACGTTCCGTACGGCGGAGGAGATCGCAGCACTCGAGCAGGCGACAGCAGAACGCCCACAGGCCCGTGAGGCACAGCGTGTGCTCGCGGAAGACGTCACGACGCTGGTGCACGGCGCGGACGAGACAAGACGAGTGCAGGAGGCCTCCAGGGCGCTCTTCGGGCAGGGGGATCTCGCATCTCTCAACGGCTCCACCCTCGTCGCCGCACTGCGCGAAGCACCCCATGTCGAACTAGGCGCCGGCGAACCGATGCCGACGTACGGCGATCTGCTCGTGAAGGCGGGGCTGGTCGCCAGCAAGTCGGCGGCACGGCGGACCGTCGCCGAAGGCGGTGCGTACCTCAACAACGAGAAGGTGAAGGACGCCGAGTACGTGCCCGGCACCGACGATCTGCTGCCTGGGGGAGTGCTGGTGCTGCGGCGCGGGAAGCGTTCGTTTGCAGGGGTTCTGGTGTCTACGGTGCAGGCCTGACGGCGGCCGGCTCCACTCCCACAGCTGGGTTGCCGAGAGCAAATTACAACCGTGTGATCCTGCCCACCGGGAACCGATTTGACCGGCAACCTGGGAGCCACGTAATGTTCTTCTTGTTGGAGCGAGGCGCGGGACGCGAGAGCGGCCGGTCGCTCCGAACCCCCCAAAGGCTACTGCAGCCGGAACGCGTCTTCGGACTCGGGTCGGCCGGTTAGACGCGGCGGGTGAGCCGGAAAAATCGGGTCTTGACTCGGTGGATCTGCTCCGGTAGAGTAACGCAGGTTGCCCCGGAGTCCTGGCCGAGAGGTCATGGACGCGGTGTGCGTCCGATTTTTGAGAACTCAACAGCGTGCCGAAAGTCAATGCCGAAATTTGTTTTATCCCGTTCACAGGCATTGGGCGTCTTTCTATCTGGGTCCCTGTTCTGGGGTTTTGGGTGGTGGGTTGTCTGTTGTTCTGTGTCGGATTCCTTTGAAGATTGTTTCTGGATTCAAAGTCAGTTGATTTTGTTTCTGATGTTCAGAGGATCGCTTTTTGTTAGTCTGTTTTCTGCGGCTCTTTTGGGGTTGTGGTTGACATATAGATTTCAACGGAGAGTTTGATCCTGGCTCAGGACGAACGCTGGCGGCGTGCTTAACACATGCAAGTCGAGCGGTAAGGCCCTTTCGGGGGTACACGAGCGGCGAACGGGTGAGTAACACGTGAGTAACCTACCCTCAACTTTGGGATAAGCCTCGGAAACGGGGTCTAATACCGGATATGACTTCCTGCTTCATGGTGGGGGGTTGAAAGTTCTGGCGGTTGGGGATGGGCTCGCGGCCTATCAGCTTGTTGGTGGGGTAATGGCCTACCAAGGCGTCGACGGGTAGCCGGCCTGAGAGGGCGACCGGCCACACTGGGACTGAGACACGGCCCAGACTCCTACGGGAGGCAGCAGTGGGGAATATTGCGCAATGGACGAAAGTCTGACGCAGCAACGCCGCGTGAGGGATGACGGCCTTCGGGTTGTAAACCTCTTTCAGCAGGGACGAAGCGAGAGTGACGGTACCTGCAGAAGAAGGACCGGCCAACTACGTGCCAGCAGCCGCGGTAATACGTAGGGTCCGAGCGTTGTCCGGAATTATTGGGCGTAAAGGGCTCGTAGGCGGTTCGTCGCGTCGGGAGTGAAAACTCGGAGCTTAACTCCGAGCCTGCTTCCGATACGGGCAGACTAGAGGTAGGCAGGGGAGAGCGGAACTCCTGGTGTAGCGGTGGAATGCGCAGATATCAGGAAGAACACCGGTGGCGAAGGCGGCTCTCTGGGCCTTACCTGACGCTGAGGAGCGAAAGCGTGGGTAGCGAACAGGATTAGATACCCTGGTAGTCCACGCCGTAAACGTTGGGCGCTAGGTGTGGGGGACATTCCACGTCCTCCGTGCCGCAGCTAACGCATTAAGCGCCCCGCCTGGGGAGTACGGCCGCAAGGCTAAAACTCAAAGGAATTGACGGGGGCCCGCACAAGCGGCGGAGCATGCGGATTAATTCGATGCAACGCGAAGAACCTTACCTGGGTTTGACATATAGGGAAATCCTCCAGAGATGGGGGGTCCGTAAGGGTCCTATACAGGTGGTGCATGGCTGTCGTCAGCTCGTGTCGTGAGATGTTGGGTTAAGTCCCGCAACGAGCGCAACCCTCGTCCTATGTTGCCAGCACGTTATGGTGGGGACTCATAGGAGACTGCCGGGGTCAACTCGGAGGAAGGTGGGGATGACGTCAAGTCATCATGCCCCTTATGTCCAGGGCTTCACGCATGCTACAATGGCCGGTACAAAGGGCTGCGAAACTGCAAAGTGGAGCGAATCCCAAAAAGCCGGTCTCAGTTCGGATTGGGGTCTGCAACTCGACCCCATGAAGTCGGAGTCGCTAGTAATCGCAGATCAGCAACGCTGCGGTGAATACGTTCCCGGGCCTTGTACACACCGCCCGTCACGTCATGAAAGTCGGCAACACCCGAAGCCGGTGGCCTAACCCCTTGTGGGAGGGAGCCGTCGAAGGTGGGGCTGGCGATTAGGACGAAGTCGTAACAAGGTAGCCGTACCGGAAGGTGCGGCTGGATCACCTCCTTTCTAAGGAGCATTGACGCCAGGTTCCCGTAAGGGGTTTGGTGTCTACTCGTTGTTTCCTGGGCGTTCGTTCCAGGGCGACGGTGCTTCGGAATGTGGAACATTGACCATTAGGCCGGGATCTTGTCTGAGCTGGCTAGTACTGCTGATTCTCTTCGGAGAGGAAGTGTGGAACGTGAGTGAGGATCGAGTGAAAGGCCGAGGCGCGCTGTTGGGTCCTGAGGAATCGGGCCGGGTCTCGTTGGAGACGTGGACTGGTTTTTCTGGGTCACGGCCATACTGATCGTTGGGTTGGTGTGGTGGGTGGCTGGGGCCGGCTTTCACCAGACTGTTGGTGGGGTTGCTGATGCTGGGTGTGTTGTTTCCCTGGGGTTGGTGGTTCTGCTGGTAAGTGGTGGTTTCAGGCTGGATTCCTGCCCGTATTTTGAGAACTGTATAGTGGACGCGAGCATCTCTTTGTAGCGTAATTTTTGCTTTTTGTTGTTTGTTGTGTTTGTTGTGACAAGCTACTAAGGGCAATCGGTGGATGTCTTGGTACCAAGAGCCGATGAAGGACGTTGGAGCCTGCGATAAGCCCCGGGGAGTTGGCAACCGAGCTGTGATCCGGGGGTGTCCGAATGGGGAAACCCAGCTGGCATTCTAAAGCCAGTTACCAGTGCTTGAACACATAGGGTGCTGGAGGGAACGCGGGGAAGTGAAACATCTCAGTACCCGCAGGAAGAGAAAACAATAGTGATTCCGTGAGTAGTGGCGAGCGAAAGCGGATGAGGCTAAACCATGTGCGTGTGATAGCCGGCGTGCGTTGCGTATATGGGGTTGTGGGAGCATTCTGACCTTGATGCCGTGGGGTCGAAGAGTTATAAATCACTGTTGAAGTCGAATCTTCTGGAATGTTGAGCCGTAGTGGGTTATAGCCCTGTAGGCGTAAGACAGTGACTCTTGAGTGTTTTCCCAAGTAGCACGGGACTCTTGAAATCTCGTGTGAATCTGGCGGGACCACCCGCTAAGCCTAAATACTTCTTGGTGACCGATAGCGGACTAGTACCGTGAGGGAAAGATGAAAAGTACCCCGGGAGGGGAGTGAAATAGTACCTGAAACCGGTTGCCTACAATCCGTCGGAGCGCTTCCTTGTGGGGTGTGACGGCGTGCCTTTTGAAGAATGAGCCTGCGAGTTAGTGGTGTGTGGCGAGGTTAACCCGTGTGGGGTAGCCGTAGCGAAAGCGAGTCTGAATAGGGCGTTTTAGTCGCATGCTCTAGACCCGAAGCGGAGTGATCTATCCATGGGCAGGTTGAAGCGTGGGTAAGACCGCGTGGAGGACCGAACCCACCAGGGTTGAAAACCTGGGGGATGACCTGTGGATAGGGGTGAAAGGCCAATCAAACTCCGTGATAGCTGGTTCTCCCCGAAATGCATATAGGTGCAGCGTCGCGTGTTTCTTACCGGAGGTAGAGCACTGGATGGTCTAGGGGGCTTACCGGCTTACCGAAATCAGCCAAACTCCGAATGCCGGTAAGTGAGAGCGCGGCAGTGAGACTGCGGGGGATAAGCTCCGTAGTCGAGAGGGAAACAGCCCAGATCACCAGCTAAGGCCCCTAAGCGATTGCTAAGTGGAAAAGGATGTGGAGTTGCCCAGACAACCAGGAGGTTGGCTTAGAAGCAGCCACCCTTGAAAGAGTGCGTAATAGCTCACTGGTCAAGTGATTCCGCGCCGACAATGTAGCGGGGCTCAAGCAATCCGCCGAAGCTGTGGCATTCATACAGTACCCGGCTCCGACTTGTTCGGAGTCCAGGTGTGTGGATGGGTAGGGGAGCGTCGTGCAGCGTGTGAAGCAGCCTAGTGATGGAGTTGTGGATGCTGCACGAGTGAGAATGCAGGCATGAGTAGCGAATGACGGGTGAGAAACCCGTCCGCCGGATGATCAAGGGTTCCAGGGTCAAGCTAATCTGCCCTGGGTAAGTCGGGACCTAAGGCGAGGCCGACAGGCGTAGTCGATGGACAACGGGTTGATATTCCCGTACCGGCACTAACACGACCCGACCGAACCCGCTGATGCTAAGCCAATGATGCCTTGATGTCTTCGGACGGAGGGGTGGAGTTGGTGACCCGAGGTGGTAGTAGGTGCATTGAGGAGTGACGCAGGAGGGTAGTCCAACCGCGGCGATGGTAGGCGCAAGCTGATCCGCGGGCAAGGTGGTAGGGCGAGGCATAGGCAAATCCGTGTCTCACATAGCCTGAGAGCCGAGGCGGACCCGTTTAGGGGAAGTGGATGATCCCATGCTGCCGAGAAAAACTTCGCAGTGAGTGTTAGAGCCGCCCGTACCCCAAACCGACACAGGTGATCAGGTAGAGAATACCGAGGCGATCGAGTGAACCATGGTTAAGGAACTCGGCAAAATGCCCCCGTAACTTCGGGAGAAGGGGGGCCGGAACCGTTACCTCACTTGCTGGGGGAAGCGGTGATGGCCGCAGAGACCAGGCCCAAGCGACTGTTTACTAAAAACACAGGTCCGTGCGAAGAAGTAATTCGATGTATACGGACTGACGCCTGCCCGGTGCTGGAACGTTAAGGGGACAGGTTAGTCGGTTTCGGCCGGCGAAGCTTTGAACTTAAGCGCCAGTAAACGGCGGTGGTAACTATAACCATCCTAAGGTAGCGAAATTCCTTGTCGGGTAAGTTCCGACCTGCACGAATGGCGTAACGACTTGGGCGCTGTCTCAACCGTGGACTCGGCGAAATTGCATTACGAGTAAAGATGCTCGTTACGCGCAGCAGGACGGAAAGACCCCGGGACCTTTACTACAACTTGGTATTGGTGGTCGGTACAACTTGTGTAGGATAGGTGGGAGACTGTGAAGCTCGGACGCCAGTTCGGGTGGAGTCATCGTTGAAATACCACTCTGGTTGTTCTGGCTGTCTAACTTTGGTCCGTGATCCGGATCAGGGACAGTGCCTGGTGGGTAGTTTGACTGGGGCGGTCGCCTCCTAAAATGTAACGGAGGCGCTCAAAGGTTCCCTCAGCCTGGTTGGCAATCAGGTGTCGAGTGTAAGTGCACAAGGGAGCTTGACTGTGAGACAGACATGTCGAGCAGGGACGAAAGTCGGAACTAGTGATCCGGCGGTGGCATGTGGGAGCACCGTCGCTCAACGGATAAAAGGTACCCCGGGGATAACAGGCTGATCTTCCCCAAGAGTCCATATCGACGGGATGGTTTGGCACCTCGATGTCGGCTCGTCGCATCCTGGGGCTGGAGTAGGTCCCAAGGGTTGGGCTGTTCGCCCATTAAAGCGGCACGCGAGCTGGG
>CAWGAM010000003.1:0-89730 GCA_963820655.1 uncultured Actinomycetota bacterium | reverse complement strand
TGTACGAGATCGACCTGCTGAGGATCTTCGCCGCCATCGCGGTGATGACCTACCACTACCTGTTCTCCGCGTACGCCGGTGAGGCGTCGATCTTCCCCCTGACAGAGGATTACCCAGACCCTTTGCTGGCGGCTGTACTGCCCGATGCTGACGGTGTGCTGCGAGCTAGGTGGCTGCCCTAGAGGTAGAAGTTGGTCAGGCTTGGGGTGAGGGTTTCTGGAGGGACCTGGTGGAACTGGCCGTCCAGGGCGGCCAGGTGGGCGTTGGGGAGGGTGGCGGCAGTGGTTGCACCGCGGATTGCAGCCACGTGGGGCTGGCGGTGCTGTGGATGGCGAGGGTCTCGGTGGGAGATCTTGCTCAGCAGGTCCGTCGGGACACGAACTGTCGCCCATCTGAAGCGCGTCGTAGACGAGAGTGGGGGCCATGGCTTCGAGCGCGGCCCACATCGGCGTGCCCTTGAAGCCGTCGACCATTTCCTGGCGGCTGTCCGACCGCCTCGACCATGAAGAGTTCGGCGGCGCCGCCTGGGTTGCCGGCGCGATGAACTCCTGAAGTCGTTCGAGGTAGCGGTCCGGTGCCGGCGGTGCGCCCTCGACGCGGAACGGCGGCTCCATCACCGCCAACTTGTCGAAGGAAACGCCTGCCGCGACCGCCCGGAGGAGCACCATCACGCCCGACGAGTCGGCGGACGCATAGACCGGCACCGGTGGCTTCGCGAACCGCCGCCAGGTCCTCGATCTCCCGCTCGACCGCGTACGGCGCGGTGTCGGTGCTGTCGCCGCGACCACGCCGGTCGTAGGTGACCACGGTGAAGTCCGAGGACAGCGCGGTTGCCAGCGGACGTAGTACGAGCGGTCGGTGAAGGCGCCGGCGATCAGGATCAGCCCCGGACCGCTGCCGAAGGTGTCGTACGCGATCGAGGTGCCGTCCTTGGAGCTGACCTTGTCCATCATGCTTGCCTTCCCTCAGTGCGGTGATCTTGCCAACGCGTCGAACGAGCACCTCCGACATCGACCACGCACCATTGTGATCTGGGTCACACGCCGAGCTCGACCGCGCGAGCTCTACCCCCGCCCGGCCAACCCGCGTAGTGTTGGATTATGTATACAGACGAACGGTATGCCGTCGTCTCCGCAGTCGGCGACCGGTCGCGGAAACGAGGCTGACATGTTGCTGCGCCAGCTCGAGTACCTCGTCGCCCTCGCCCGGGAGCGGCACTTCGCCCGCGCGGCCGACGCCTGCTACGTCTCCCAGCCGTCGCTGTCCGCCGCGATCCGCAAGCTCGAGCAGGAGCTGGACGTACCGATCGTGCGGCGTGGCCGGCGGTTCGAGGGCCTCACCCCCGAAGGCGAACGGGTGCTGCTCTGGGCGCAGCGGATCCTCGCCGAGCGGGACGCGCTCCGGCACGAGCTGTCGGTGATGCGCGGTGGTCTCACCGGCACCCTGCGGCTCGGCGCGATCCCGACCGCGATGCCGGTGGTCTCCCTGCTGACCACCCCCTTCTGCGAGCGGCACACCCAGGCGCAAGGTGACCCTCGAGTCGCTGTCGTCGCGCGACATCACCCACAAGCTGGCCGAGTTCGAGCTCGACGTGGCGATGACGTACCTCGACGACGACACCCTCGGCCAGGTCCGCAAGACCCCGCTGTACGAGGAGCGCTACCTGCTGCTGACCCCGCAGGACGGCGACCTCGCGGAGCTTGCCGGTGGCAACCTGGGCGCAGGTCGCCGAACTGCCGCTCTGCCTGCTGTCCCCGGAGATGCGGAACCGCCGGATCATGAACGGCTACTTCACCGACGACGGCGTGACCGCCAGCCCGCGATCGAGAGCGACACCGTCAGCGGGCTGTACAGCCACCTCCGCGGCAACCACTGGTCGACGGTGATCTCGCACGCGTGGCTGCACATGTTCGGAGTACCGGCGGGCATGCGGGTGGTACCGCTGAAGAGCCCGGCGCACGGACCTCGGGTCGGCCTGGTGATCGCCGCGAGAAGCCCCGAGCCGGTGCTCGCCCGGGCCCTGCTCGACGTCGCCCGGCAGGCCGGCGTACACAACGCCCTGGACGAACTGCTCGACGTGCATCTGATGGGTTCCGGCTATTCCGGCAGATCAGCTGATAGCCCGCCCCTATGCCGCGATAGCGAGCAAGTCTTTGACCGCCATCAGCTGGGCGACGCGACCGTTGAAGGGATCGCAAACCCCTTCAGACGTTGAGGAGTTGCCCATCATGGCAAAGGTCCTGTGTGTGCTGTACGACGACCCGAAGGACGGCTACCCGACCTCGCTACGCCCGCGACGACTCTCCCGACGATCGATCACTACCCCGGCGGCCAGACCACGCCGACCCCGAAGGCCATCGACTTCACGCCCGGGCACGCTGCTCGGCAGCGTCTCCGGCGAGCTGGGGCTGCGCGAACTTCCTGGAGAGCCAGGGCCACACGCTGGTCGTCACCTCCGACAAGGAGGGCGCGGACTCCGTCCTCGACCGGGAACTGCCCGACGCCGACGTCGTCATCTCGCAGCCGTTCTGGCCGGCCTACCTGACCGCCGAGCGGATCGCGAAGGCGCCGAACCTCAAGCTGGCGATCACCGCCGGCATCGGCTCCGACCACGTCGACCTGGACGCCGCGATCGAGCACGGGCATCACCGTTGCCGAGGTCACCTACTGCAACAGCATCAGCGTCGCCGAGCACGTGGTGATGATGACGCTGGGCCTGGTCCGCAACTACCTCCCGTCGTACCAGGTCGTGCTCGACGGCGGCTGGAACATCGCCGACTGCGTCGCGCGCTCGTACGACCTCGAAGGCATGCACGTCGGCACGGTGGCCGCCGGGCGGATCGGTCTCGCCGTACTGCGCCGGCTGGCGCCGTTCGACGTGAAGCTGCACTACACCGACCGCCACCGCCTGCCCGAGTCGGTCGAGCGCGAGCTCAACCTCACCTTCCACCCGGACGCCGCGAGCATGGTGCCGCACTGCGACGTGGTCACCATCAACGCGCCGCTGCACCCGGAGACCGAAGGACTGTTCGGCGACAAGCTGCTCGGCACCATGAAGCGCGGCGCCTACCTGATCAACACCGCCCGCGCCAAGATCGCCGACCGGGACGCCGATCGACCGCGCCCTGCGCAGCGGCCAGCTCGCCGGGTACGCCGGGCGACGTCTGGTTCCCGCAGCCGGCGCCGGCGGACCACCCGTGGCGGACCATGCCGCACCACGGCATGACCCCGCACATCTCCGGCTCCTCCCTGTCCGCCCAGGCCCGGTACGCCGCCGGCACCCGCGAGATCCTGGAGTCCTGGTTCGCCGGCACGCCGATCCGCGACGAGTACCTGATCGTCGACGGCGGCCGCCTGGCCGGCACCGGCGCGCACTCGTACTCCACGAAGGTCCTGATTCCGAGGCCCGAAGGCCGATCGTGACGGACCTCACGCCGCTGGATCTGTCTGTAACGGCTGGGAGCGCCTTGTAACCGGGATCACGTGAGATGGGGGCATAACCGGTCAATCGGCTGGTTGAATGTATGCAGTAGCCAGTATTGGCGATCCAAGGAGTCTCCGCAGACGTGTCTCGGAGCGGAGAGGTAGCGATGATTTTCACCCGTAGGTTCGGCGCTCTGGCGGCTCGGCCGCAGTTCCCGGATGCACCGGAGCTGCAGCAGGAGCTGGACCTCGACGTCGAGCTGAGCAAGCTCGACGAGCAACCGGCATGACGACGGAGATCGGCGCGACGACGTCCGCGAGACGACGGCTGCCTGACCTCGCGCCCGATCGGTGCTCCGGACAAAGGATCCGGACCGCGGCGGCGGACTCCCCGCGGACCACGATCCATGGATCCGGAGCACCGGGAGCAGGACGACACGGCACGACCGAAGAGGCCGGCTCGACGAAGAGTCTCGGCAACAGACCTGGCACTTGGTAGACTGTCTACCAAGTGCCGACTCGTTTTCGGGAAGGACCTCATGACCACCATCAGTGCGGGCCCGGACTCCACCTCCGACTCCCCCGGCGTCCGGCACGTCAAGCGGCCGACGCCGCTGCGTGAGTCGGTCTACGAGGCGCTCACCGAGATGATCATCGACGGCACCCTGGAGCGTGGCCGGCACCTCGTCGAGGTGGAGCTGGCCGGCATGCTCGGGGTCTCCCGGCAGCCCGTCCGCGAGGCCCTGCAGCGGCTGAACAACGAGGGCTGGGTGGACCTCCGGCCGGGCTTCGGCGCGATGGTGCACGTGCCCGCCGAGGACGAGGTGGACCAACTGCTGGCGGCCCGCGCGGCGCTGGAGTCGGAGTCGGCCCGGCTGGCCGCCCGGCACGCCTCCAAGGACGTCGTGGCCAAGCTGCGGGAGCTCTGCAAGGTCGGCACCGACGTTCCAGGAGGCCGGCGACATCGACGGCGCCGTCCGGACCAACGGCGAGCTGCACAGCCTGATCACCGAGATGTCCGGCAACCGGTTCCTGGTCGACTTCGCCGGCCAGGTGGACCGCCGGGTCCGCTGGTACTACACGCCGGTGGCCCCCGTCCGCGGCGCGGCCTCCTGGCGCGAGCACACCCGCCTGGTCAAGGCGATCAGCGACGGCGACGAGGACAAGGCCGCCCAGATCATGCGGGAGCACACCGAGCACACCCGGCAAGGCGTACCACGAGCTGCAGGCGGGCGGTCGCCGCGCCCGCCGTGCCGCCGCCGAGAAGAAGAGCCTCCGCCCGGCGGCGACCGTACCGGACTGAGCGGCATCCGCAGCACGGTCAGCCTTCAGCCGCGGTGCCGCCGGCTCGTCACTCGCCTGCCTCTTCCGCGACCGGGCCTCTGCCAGCCGCCGCTCGTCGCGGTGCGACTTCACCAGGCTGGCGCACCGCGGTGATGGTCAGCGTGCCGAGGATGATCGCCCAGCGAGACCAGGATCGGGATCTCCGGCGCCCAGGAGACACCCTGGTGGTGCAGTGCCTCGAGGATCAGCTTGACGCCGATGAAGCCCAGCACGACGGACAGCCCGTAGGACAGGTAGACCAGCCGGTCCAGCAGGCCGCCGATCAGGAAGAACAGCTGGCGCAGGCCCATCAGCGCGAAGGCGTTCGCGGTGAACACCAGGTACGGCTGCTGGGTCAACCCGAAGATCGCCGGGATCGAGTCCAGCGCGAACAGCAGGTCCGTCGTACCGATCGCGATCATCACGATCAGCATCGGGGTGGCGAACCGCTTGCCGTCGATGCGGGTGGTCAGCTTGCGCGTCATGGTAGGTCTCGGTGGTCGGCAGCACCTTGCGGACCTTGGCCAGGACGATGTTCTCCTTGAACTCGTCCTCCTCCTTCGAGGTGGCCAGCTTCCAGGCCGTGTAGAGCAGGAACGCGCCGAAGATGTAGAAGACCCAGTTGAAGTGCGAGATCGCCTCGGCGCCGAGGGCGATGAAGATGCCGCGCATCACCAGCGCCAGCGCGACGCCGATCAGCAGCACCTTCTGCTGGTACTGCCGGGGTACGGCGAAGCGGCCCATGATGATGATGAACACGAACAGGTTGTCGACCGACAGCGAGTACTCGGTCAGCCAGCCGGCGAAGAACTCCCCGCCGGACTCGCCCGCCGGCCGCCAACGTCAGGCCGACGCCGAAGGCGCAGCGCGATGCCGACGTAGAAGGACACCCACAGGGTCGCCTCGCGCAGGGACGGTTCGTGCGGCTTCCGGGCCACGATCAGGAAGTCCAGCACCAGCAGGGCCAGCAGGGCGGCGATGGTGATGATCCACGCCGACATCGATACGTGCATGATGCTCCTCCAGACGTCGTACCCGGGCAGGCCGGATACGCAGCCGCCCGCGGCTGTCGGAGCAGACGCGGGCGGCTTCGAAAGGGGCTAGCAGTACTCGTCAGGCGGCACTACGGCGATCAGGCGTTCGCCGCCGCTTCTTACGGGCCCGCGCTGTGGCCTCCTTGCGCTCCTCGCAGCGACGTCCGCGAGCTCGACGTACTGCTCGACGCAGCGGTGGGCGTAGAGGTTGTGGTCCAGGATCCGCGGCCACCAGTGCCGGCCGAGCTGCTCGTGCATCCACAGGAAGCCGATCGCGAATCCCATACTGAGCAGGGCCCGGAAGGCCAGGAACTTCAGCGGCTCCTCGGGCAGACCCGGCGTGCCGATGAACAGCCCACTCGGTGACGATGGCGTGCACCAGCAGCGCGAGCGGGAAGCCGATCGCCCAGTACAGCGCCGCCGGTGCGAAGACACCGGCCGGGAGCTTTGCCGAGCGCGATCAGGACGGCGTACCCGGCGCCGAAGAGCGACGAGCGGGACCGCCAGACCGAGGCCGGTGAGCACGGCCCAGCCGGCGGGCTGGCCCGCGAACAGCGGCCAACCCGCCGGCCACGAGGCCGGCTGACGACACCAACTGCGACAAGCCGGCACGCAGAACTCCGCCAGCTGCCGAACCTTCGTGGTGAGTCATGTCAGCCCACAACCACGCCGAAGCGGACCAGGCTGTAGAACAGCATGCCGAGGTAGAACACCGCACCGAACCCGATGATCAGGTTCCGGACCGATCCCCGGCCGGATCGGTTTGGGCAGCAGTCTGTTGTTCACCAGGAGCAACACGATGCAGTAGGCGCCCATTGCGAAGGTGGACAGGAAGGCGAGGACGTCCAGGATCCCCGCCGGACCGTCGGCCGGCCCGAACAGCAGGATCAGGATGCCGAAGGTGATGACGCCCCACAGGAACCCGGCGTACAGCCGCGACATGCGAGAACCGCTTGGCGCCAGGGATGAAGTAGTACGTCATGTCCGCCTGGCCACGGGAGAACGAGTCGAACAACCCGAGCGTCGCGTTCAGACCGATCAGAGCGATGAAGGCGAAGAACAGCGTGCCCAGGATCGGACTGCCGGCCGACGCGAAGGCGTCCGACATCGCCTGCAGCGCGGCGTCCCGGTCACCACCCTCGATCAGGCCGGCCGACGTCCGGATTCTCCCGGGCCGCGGCCATCGCCAGCACCGTGAACGACACCGTGACCAGCATCGTGATGCCCCAGAAGAGCAGCAGAGCGTCGAAGGTGACCCACCTGCGCCACCCCTTCCACTTCTTCATCTCCTCGGGGTCCTCGGTGTCGAACATGTAGCCGCGCGACGGCATCGACTCCGCCTCGCCCGCGGACCGCAGACCGCGGATCTTCGGGATGTGGGCACCCATGCCGGCCCCGCTGTCGCGCAGCTGCAGCGTGTACCACATCTGCTGCATGCCGGACGGGCCGGCGAAGGCGATCGACCCGACGATGATCGGGAACCAGGCCGTCCGACAGCGCCTTGTCCGGCAGGTACCCGAACGCGAACATGCCGGACACCGTCGAGGCCAGGTCGTCCCAGCTGCCGACGATCGCCGCGATCACCGACGTACCGACGACCAGGATGCCGATCAGCAGACCCAGCAACTTCTCCAGGAAGTTGTAGATCACCGACAGCATGCTGAACAGCACGCCGACGAAGACCAGGGCCACACAGGCCGTCGCCTGCCAGGGAATCCCGGTGATCTCCTCGAACGCGGCGGCTCCGGCCGAGAGATGGCCGGGCCAGATATAGATCAGGATCGCCGCCACGTAGAAGAACCACATCATCGGTTTGAAGACCCGCGCGGCGCCGAAGAAGATGCTCTCCCCGGTCGCCATCGCGTACCGCGCCATCTCCAGCAGGACGAACGCCTGCAGGGTGACGCCGACCATGAACAGCCAGCGGATGTCCGGACCGAACACCAGGACGAGCCGGGGCCACATGTAGGACTCACCCATGCCGACGCCCAGCGCGACCAGGAAGACGGTCGGACCGAGGATGTGCATGGACGGCGGTGCCGGCGGCAGCGGCCGGATCGGCATCGGTTCGAGTCTGCCGGCGTGCCAGACCCGCTCGGTTGACAGCCTCCAGCGGGCTCTTCGGGTACTTCTGAGGTCTTGCTTGTGACGTCCAAGGCGGACTCCTTATGATCGACGCCAGCTGACGAGACTACCTCTCCCCCGTGCACACCCCCCTCACCAATCGCATCACCGTCTTTCTGGGCTGGAAGCTTCGGCTGACTCAGGAACCGAGCGGACCCGCATTGCGGGCCCAGCGGTACTTGGCACCGAGCACCTGCGACCGGTGTCTCGGTGGTGTACGGGTAGGCGACCACACCGTGCTCGAAGAGGTACTGGCTGGCTTCCTCGACCTCGACGTCACCGGACAGCGAGGCGACGACCGGCTTGTCGATGCCCTTGGCCCGGTACTCCTCGACCACCTCGGACGACCAGCTTCGCGAACACCATCGGCGGTGTCACGATCGTGTGCCAGTAGCCCAGGATGAGCGCGTGGATCCGCTCGTCCTCGAGGCCCGAGCGCGACCGTGTTCCGGTACGTCGACGGCGGCTCGCCGCCGGTGATGTCCACCGGGTTGCCGGAGGCACCGAACGGCGGGATGAACTTCTTGAACGCCTCGTCCAGGTCGGCCGGCATCGACATCAGCTGCAGGCCGTTGTCGACACAGGCGTCCGACAGCAGGACGCCCGAACCACCCGCGCCGGTGATGATGACGACGTTCTCGCCCTTCGGCGTCGGCAGCAGCGGGATGCCCCGGGCGTACTGGAGCATCTCGTTCAGGCCCGGGGCCCGGACCACACCGCTCTGCCGCAGGATGTCGTCGTACACCTTGTCGTTGCCGGCCAGCGCGCCGGTGTGCGAGCTGGCCGCCCGGGCGCCCATGTCGGTCCGGCCGGCCTTGAGCACGACGACCGGCTTCTTCTTCGACACCCGGGCCGCCGTCTCGGCGAAGGCCCGGCCGTCCTTCAGGTCCTCCAGGTGCATGGCGATCAGGTTGGTGTTGTCGTCCTGCTCGAAGAACGTCAGGAGGTCATCCTCGTCGATGTCGGCCTTGTTGCCTACCCCAACGATCGCGGAGACGCCCATCCGGCTGGACCGGCTGAAGCCGAGGATCGCCATCCCGATGCCGCCGCTCTGCGACGACAGCGCCACGCTGCCCTTGACGTCGTACGGCGTGCAGAACGTCGCGCAGAGGTTCTCCGGCAGGTAGTAGTAGCCGTAGATGTTCGGGCCGAGGATGCGCACGTTGTGCTTGCGGGCGATCGCGACGACCTCGTCCTGCAGCTCCTGCTCACCGGTCTCGGCGAAGCCCGGACGGGATCAGGATCGCGCCCGGCGACGCCCTTCTGGCCGCACTGCTCGAGCGCGCCGGCGACGAACTTGGCCGGTACGGCGAACACCGCGACGTCCACGTCACCCGGGACGTCGGTGATGCTCGGGAACGCCTTCAGCCCGAGGACCTCGCCGCCCTTGGGGTTGATCGGGTAGATGTCGCCCTGGTAACCGCCGTTGACCAGGTTCTTCATCACCGAGTTGCCGATCTTGCCGTCCTCGTTCGAGGCCCCGATCACGGCGACCGCCCGCGGCTTCATGATCCGGGTCATCGCGGTCAGGATCTCCTCCTGGCTGTACCGGTCGACCGGCTTGCCGGCCTCGGCGTCCACGATGATCCGGAAGTCGACCGCGGTCGCGCCGTCCGGCCCGGCGAGCACCGGGTTGAGGTCCACCTCGGCGAACTGCGGGAAGTCCTCGACCAGGTCCGACAGCCGCGTGATGATCGGTCGGCGATCGCGTCCTTGTCGACCGGCTTCGCGCCGCGGACGCCGTTCAGCATCTCGTGCGCGCTGATGCCGTCGACCATCGAGCGCGCCTCGTCCGGCGAGGTCGGCGCGAGCCGGAAGGTGACGTCCTTCAGCACCTCGACCAGGACGCCGCCGAGCCCGAAGGCGACGATCTTGCCGAAGGTCTGGTCGGTGACCGCGCCGACGATGACCTCCTGCACGTCAGCGCCGGTGACCAGCATCTTCTGCACCTGGACGCCGGTGATGTCCGCGTCGGCCTTGTAGGCCTTGGCGTTGCGCGACGATCTGCTCGAACGCCTGCACCGCGGCCTCGGCGCTGTCGACGCCGACCACCACGCCACCGGCGTCGGTCTTGTGCAGGATGTCCGGCGAGACGATCTTCAGCACGACGGGGAAGCCGATCTCGGCCGCCAGACCGGCGGCTCCCTCGGCAGTCGTGGCCAGCCCCTCACCCGGCGTCGGGATGCCGTACGCGTCCGCGACCAGCTTGGCCTCGGGTGCGCTCAGCGAGGTGCGGCCGTCCGCCAGAGCCTGGTCGAGGATGGTCTGGACTGCTGCCTTGTCATAGGTCATGCCATCTAAGCTCCGTTTCAGGTGTGCGTAGGTATCGGTGGAGTCAGACGACGCCGGCGGCCTTGAGTTCTTCGAGTTCGGCGGTGTCGATGCCGAGCGCGCCGTAGATGACGGAGTTGTGCTCGCCGAGACCGGGTGAGGTCTCGACCTGGACCGGCGAGTCGGACAGCTTGATCGGGCAGCCGACCGTCTTGAAGCTGCCGCGCTGCGGGTGCTTCACCTCGACGACGGCGCCGAGCTCGGCCAGCGTCTCGTCCTCGATCAGCTCCTTGGTGGACAGGATCGGTCCGCACGGCACGTTCAGCGCGTTGAGCTTCTCCATCACCTCGAACTTGGTGTGCTGCTCGGTCCAGGCCTCGATCAGCGCGAACATCTTGTCCAGCTTGTCGAGCCGGGCCGCCGGCGTGCTCCAGTCCGGATCGTCGGCCAGCTCGGGCTTGCCGATCAGCGTTCGCGATCGGGGCCCAGCCGGGCGGCTGGACGATCACGTAGATGTAGTCGTTCGGACCGCCCGGTGCGCAGTCTGACCGCCCAGCCGGGCTGGCCGCCGCCGGAGGCGTTGCCCGAGCGCGGCACCTCGTCGCCGAAGTCGTCGTTCGGGTACTCCTTCAGCGGGCCGTGCGTGAGCCGCTGCTGGTCGCGCAGCTTGACCCGGCTCAGGTTCAGCACGGCCTCCTGCATCGCCACCGTGACCCGCTGGCCCTTGCCGGTGTCGACCCGCTGGTAGAGCGCGGCCAGGATGCCGGCGACCAGGTGGATCCCGGTGCCGGAGTCACCGATCTGGGCGCCGGTGGCGGTCGGCGGACCGTCCTCGAAGCCGGTCGTGCTCATCGCGCCGCCCATCGCCTGGGCGACCACCTCGTAGGCCTTGAAGTCCTCGTACCGGCCCGGGCCGAAGCCCTTGATCGAGGCGAAGATCAGCTTCGGGTTGATCAGCTGCAGCCGATCCCAGGTGAAGCCCATCCGGTCGATCGCGCCGGGGGCGAAGTTCTCCACCAGGATGTCGGAGTCCCTGACCAGGTCGGTGAAGATCTCCTTGCCCCGGTCGGACTTCATGTTCAGCGTGATGCTGCGCTTGTTGCAGTTCAGCATCGTGAAGTACAGGCTGTCGACGTCCGGTACGTCGCGCAGCTGCTGGCGGGTGATGTCGCCGGTGGGCGCCTCGAGCTTGACGACGTCGGCGCCGAGCCAGGCGAGGATCTGTGTGCAGGACGGTCCGGACTGCACGTGGGTCATGTCGAGTACGCGGACACCTTCAAGGGCCTTACCCATCCTGGTCCTCCAGTGCTGTGGCGGCGGCGCCCGTGGGCGACACGCGCCGCCGTCGGGATCGCTACTTGTACATGGTCTGGTTCATGGTTCCGGGCGCGTACGCGTCCGGGTCGACCCAGACGTTGATCAGCGACGGCAGACCCGACTCGCGGGCCCGCTGCATGGCCGGCCCGATGTCCTTGGGGTCGCGGACCTCCTCGCCGTAACCGCCGAGCATCTTGGCGAACTCGTCGTACTTGACGTCGCCGAGCGTGTTGCCGATCCGGCCGCGGGCCTGCGCCGTACTTCGCCTCCTGGCCGTAGCGGATCTGGTTCATCGACGAGTTGTTGCCGACGACACCGACGAACGGCAGGTTGAAGCGGACCAGCGTCTCGAAGTCCCAGCCGGTCAGCGAGAAGGCGCCGTCGCCGAACAGCGCGACGACCTCCTTGTCCGGCCGGGCGTACTTGGCCGCCATCACGAACGGGATGCCGACGCCGATGGTGCCGAGCGGTCCCGGGTCCATCCAGTGGCCGGGCGACTTCGGCTGGACGACACCGCCGGAGAAGGTGACGATGTCGCCGCCGTCGCCGATGTAGATCGAGTCCTCGGTGAGGAACTCGTTGATCTCGTGCGCCAGCCGCAGCGGGTGGATCGGGTTGGCGTCCGACAGCTGCCGCGGCAGCCGCTTCTGGTACGCCGCGTCCTCCTCGGCGCGGAGCTCGTCGAACCAGGCCTTGCGGTCGCCGGCCTTCTGGCATCCGGCCCGACGCGGCCTGGGTGACCGCGGCCAGGATCGCGCCCGGGTCGCCGACCAGGCCGAGGTCGATGTCGCGGTTCTTGCCGACGGTGCGGTAGTCCATGTCGATCTGGACCACGGTCGCGCCCTTCGGCAGCCGGCGGCCGTAGCCCATCCGGAAGTCGAACGGGGTGCCGACGATCAGGATCAGGTCGGCGTTGTTGAACCCGTACCGCCGGGACAGGTGGAAGTGGTGCGGGTCGCCGGGCGGCAGGGTGCCGCGGGCCGAGCCGTTCATGTAGGCCGGGATGTTCAGCTTGCGGACGAAGTCGATCGCCGCGTCGGTGCCGCGCGAGGTCCAGACCTGGGTGCCGAGCAGCACGACCGGCTTCTCGGCCCGGGCCAGCAGGTCGGCCAGCGCCTCGATGTTCGGCCGGGTCGCCGATGCTCTTGGTGGACGCGCGGTAGCGGCCGGCCTCGGGGATCGTCGCCTGCTCCACCGGGACGGAGTTGTCCAGGATGTCGCGCGGGATCTCCAGGAAGGACGGGCCGGGGGCGCCGTTGTAGCACTCGCGGAAGGCCATCGAGACCATGTCCGCGACCCGCGCGGTGTGCGGCACGGTGGCGGCGAACTTGGTGATCGGCGTCATCATGTCGACGTGCGGCAGGTCCTGCAGCGAACCCATCTTGTGCTGGTTCAGCGCGCCCTGGCCGCCGATCAGCAGCATCGGGCTCTCGGCCCGGAAGGCGTTCGCGACACCGGTCACCGCGTCCGTCGTGCCGGGGCCGGCGGTGACGACCGCGCAGCCGGGCTTGCCGGTCATCCGGGCGTAGCCGTCGGCCGCGTGCGCCGCCACCTGCTCGTGCCGGACGTCGACGACCGCGATGCCCTCGTCGACACAGCCGTCGTAGATGTCGATGATGTGACCGCCACAGAGCGTGAAGATCACGTCGATCCCCTCGGCCTTGAGCGCCTTGGCCACCAGGTGCCCGCCCGAGATCGTGGCGGCGCTCGGCTCCGGCTCGGTCACCTCAGCGACCGCGTTGGATTCCGGACACTGTCTGCGCCATCTGTGCAGTCATCTCCTCGGGAAGGCTCGGTCTGCCCGGTGGTCAGCGTGGGCAACATCATATTCGTAGATTGCATACCGTATGGTGTAGTCGTAGTCATATCGCACGCCGGACGCGTTGTCCAGAGTTCGACACCCGGCAGAATTCCTGTGGACGACTGTATGCAGTATCCCGTATGCTTGTCGACGATCAGTCAGCTCGACCTCGCGAGCAGGGAGATGCGATGACGATCCACGACGAACTCGACCGGACCCGCCAGGCCGTGCAGGACCTCGAGAAAGCCCTTGCGGGCGTTGCGGAATCAGCTCGGTCCGCACCTCGACGTACTGCGGCTGATGGACGACGTCGCCCGGTGCGCGACGGACCTGCGCCGGCTGGAGGAGCAGGTCCGGCGCTCCGCGCCGGCACGAGCTCGTCGTGATCCCGGACGACGACTACGACCACGGATCTGCTGGGGCGCGCGACGTCGACCACGAGGGCCTGGGAGCGCCCGGCCGCCGAGCGCTACCGTGATCAGACCGTTGCGCAGGCACTGCTTCAGCAGACTGCCGAGGCGTACGTCGCGGTCGCCGCCCGAGGCCCGGGCGGTGACGGCGACGGCCTCAGCGGCGTGTTCGGTGGCGACGAAGGTCCGGTAGAACGGCTCGCTCGAGCCCGACCCGATCGAGCACGGGGAGCCACCAGCGCGCGCGCTCCGCCCGGTCTGCTGTCCGTCAGGTCGGCCGGCCAGCAGAGTAGAGCGCGGTCTCGATGAGCGTTCGGCCAGCCGGCGCTCGTTCGTCCTTGGTCGATGCCCGTCCGGGCCGGCCAGCGCGGTCGAGACACAGAGCGCGACCAGCCGGGCGGAGGTCTCGAAGCCTGATTGGGCGGTGCCGATGAAGCGACGGTGCCAGACGGCAGCAGTGCCCGCCGGCCCGCGCCGCTGCTGTGGTCGTGGACTGCCCGGGCGATCGCACCCGAGGATCGGATGCACGCAGCTCGGGCGGTCCGTCCACGGCTCACCGGGCCAGCTTGGAGACGCAGCTCCATCACGCAGGCTCGACTGCCACGCGGCCGAGTCGCGTGCCGCGGCTGACCTTCGACGTACCGGGCCTTCTTGATTGCCGGGGCCGCTGACGGCCCCGGCCTCCGCGCGGCTCACTCGCCTCTGGCCGGCCGACGACGGGCGTTCCCAGCTGAGGTCGGACCGGTAGCGCCGGACGGCCGGGCTGCTTGAGGAAGCGCACCGTCACCGCCGTGAGCAGACGCCGAGCAGGCCGGCGCCGAGGAACACCGGCCGGTAGCCGACCACGGCGACCAGGCTCGCCGCGACGCCGACGCCGACCAGGCCGCCGACTGCCTTGGCGCTGTAGAGGATCGCCTGGTTCTGCAGCAGGCTGTTCTCGCCGAAGAACTCCAGCACCAGGTTCGCCATGATCGCGTAGAACGCACCACCGCCGAGGCCGGCGAACATCGCGCAGAGCACGAACGCCCAGCCCACGCCGGACTCGCCCGCCAGCGACGAGTCCGACGTGCGTGAAGCCCTCGATCATCAGGACCGCCGCCAGCACCCGGCGACGGCCGAACCGGTCCGACAGGTTCCCGGCGAAGGACCGGCCGAGACCGTTGACCGCGGCAAGCAATCCGGCCGCGAACCCGGCCACCGCGACGCCGAGCTCCGCCTCGACCGCGTAGCTGACGACGAACGCGATGCCGAACAACGACAGCGCAGTACTCAGTGCCAGCGTCAGCCACATCAGCGGCAGCGCACCGGTTCGCATCGCCTCGGCCGGGCGGTAGTAGCCGGACCGCGGGGAGGTTGTGCGGGATGCTGCGGTTCAGCTTGCGGTCGACCGCCCACGCCTGCGCGTCGATCTCGGCCGGCCACCAGTGTCGCGGCGGATCCTTGCAGCACTCCGCCTGGCGGTCAGCACGACCAGCACGAGCGACACAGCGCGGTCGAGGTCGAAGACGAGTCGGTGCCCGCCAGGCGAGTCGAAGATGGTCAGCAGCGCGATGCTCGGCACCGCGCCGCACCGCGAAGCCGCCGGTGACGAACCCGATGGTCGCGACCCGCTTGTCCGGGAACCACCGGGCCGCGGTGGTGATGCAGGCGGCGTACACCAGTCCGGCACCGATACCGCCGACCAAGGCGTAGCCGAGCACGACGGCGGCGTAGCTGCCGGCGTGCGCCAGTGTCGCCAGACCGGTGGCCGCGAAGCACCCCACCCAGTACGACGAGTTGGGTCGGCGTGGCCCGTCGTACTCGATGGACCCAGGCGGCGGGGATCGCCACCAGGGCCTGGCAGGCCACGAAGAGGGCGAGCAGCCACATGGTCTGCGACCGCACCCCAGCCGCGGTCCGACTGCAGGCCGAGCGCGGCGGAGCCGAAGGAGTACTGCAGCGGACTGATCGCGACCATGCAGGCCCAGGCGGCCCACAGTTGCCAGCGCCGTGAATGACCGGTGAGCTCGCGGGCGTCCTCGCCGACCGCGGTACTGGCGGCCGTAGACGTCGCGCACGTCCCGGGGAGGCGTGCTGGTGGTTGCGTCCGTTCATGGATCGCCTCCTGACTACTGCATACCGTATGGAACTGTGGTACTCCTCCTGCGCTACCGGTTGTCCAGAGCTCTGAGGCTCTTGTGAACGGATTGTGCATACAGCATACAGTCGTCACATAACGACGTCGCGTGACCGAGGAGGACTGCCCGTGGATCTGATGGAGTACCAAGCCAAAGAACTCTTCGCCCGGCACGACGTACCGGTCACCCTCGGCCGGTGGTCGAGGACCCGGCCGACGCCGCCGCGGCCGCCGAGGCGCTGGGCGGCCGGGTCGTCGTCAAGGCGCAGGTGAAGGTCGGCGGCCGCGGCAAGGCCGGCGGCGTGAAGCTGGCCGAGACCCCCGCGGAGGCGGTCGCCCGCGCGCGCGACATCCTCGGCATGGACATCAAGGGCCACACCGTCCGCCGGGTGCTGATCGCGCCGGCCGCCGACATCGCCGAGGAGTACTACTTCTCCTTCCTGGTCGACCGCGCCAACCGCGACTACCTGTGCATCGCCAGCACCGAGGGCGGCGTCGAGATCGAGGAGGTCGCGCACACGAACCCGGACGCGATCGCGAAGGTGTCGATCGACCCGGCCGTCGGCGTGGACGACGCCAAGGCCGCCGAGATCGTCGCGGCCACGGGATTCCCGGCCGGAGGCGGACAGGCCGTAGTGATCAGAAGCTCTGGGACGTGTTCATCGCCGAGGACGCCTCGCTGGTCGAGGTGAACCCGCTGGTGAAGCTCGGCGACGGGACGCCTCGAGGCGCTCGACGGCAAGGTGACGCTGGACGAGAACGCGGAGTACCGGCACCCGGACCACGCGGCCTTCGAGGACAAGGCGGCCGCCGACCCGCTGGAGGCGGCGGCCCAGGAGAAGGGCCTCAACTACGTCAAGCTCGACGGCGAGGTCGGCATCATCGGCAACGGCGCCGGCCTGGTCATGTCGACCCTCGACGTGGTCGCGTACGCCGGCGAGACGCACGGCGGCGTGAAGCCCGCGAACTTCCTCGACATCGGCGGCGGCGCCTCCGCCGAGGTGATGGCGAACGGGCTGCGCATCATCCTCGGCGACCCGCAGGTGCGCAGCGTGTTCGTGAACGTGTTCGGCGGCATCACCGCCTGCGACGCGGTCTCGAACGGCATCGTGCAGGCCCTCGAACTGCTCGGCGACAAGGCGAACAAGCCGCTCGTCGTCCGGCTGGACGGCAACAACGTGGTCGAGGGCCGCCGGATCCTCGCCGAGGCGAACCACCCGCTGGTGACGCGTGGTCGACACCATGGACGGCGCGGCCGACCGCGCCGCCGAGCTGGCCGCGCAGGCACAGGCTGAGGAGGCAACGGATATGGCGATCTTCCTGACCGAGGAGAGCAAGGTCATCGTGCAGGGCATGACCGGCGTCCGAGGGCAGAAGCACACCACCCGGATGCTTGCCGCGGGCACCAATATCGTCGGCGGCGTGACCCCGGGCAAGGGCGGCCAGAGCGGTCGACTTCGCCGAGCGGCCGTGCCGGTCTTCGGCTCGGTCGCCGAGGCGGTGAAGGCGACCGGCGCCGATGTGTCGGTCGTGTTCGTGCCGCCGAAGTTCACCAAGGGCGCGGTGATCGAGGCGATCGACGCCGGTGTGCCGCTGGTCGTCGTGATCACCGAGGGCGTGCCGGTGCACGACACCGCCGCGTTCTTCGCCGCACGCGCAGGCCGTCCGGCACCACCCGGATCATCGGCCCCAACTGCCCCGGGCTGATCAGCCCCGGCAAGTGCCAACGCCGGCATCATCCCGGCCGACATCGCCGGCCCGGGCCGGATCGGCCTGGTGTCGAAGTCGGGCACGCTGACCTACCAGATGATGTACGAACTGCGCGACTTCGGCTTCTCCACCGCGATCGGCATCGGCGGCGACCCGATCATCGGGACCACGCACATCGACGCGCTGCAGGCGTTCCAGGACGACCCGGACACCGACGCGATCGTGATGATCGGCGAGATCGGCGGCGACGCCGAGGAGCGCGCGGCGGCGTTCATCAAGGACAACGTGACCAAGCCGGTCGTCGGGTACGTCGCGGGCTTCACCGCCCCCGAGGGCAAGACGATGGGCCACGCCGGCGCGATCGTGTCCGGCTCGTCCGGCACCGCCGCCGCCAAGCAGGAGGCCCTCGAGGCCGTCGGCGTCAAGGTCGGCAAGACGCCGTCCGAGACCGCGCAGCTGATGCGCGAGGCGCTCGAGCAGCTCCTGCCGCTCCCGTCTGAGGAGGGCAGCGCCACCATGCAGAAGATCGGTTTCATCGGACTCGGCATCATGGGTTCGCACATGGCCGCCAACCTGATCCGGGCCGGCCACGACGTCACCGGGTACGACGTCGTGCCGGCGTCCGTCGAGACGGCTCCTGCAGGCCGGCGGCAAGCCGGCCCCGGACATCGCCGACGCGTCGTCCGGGGCAGAGGTGGTCATCACGATGCTGCCGGACTCCCCGCAGGTCGCGGAGGTGGTGCTCGGACCGGGCGGGGTGCTCGAGGCCGGCCGCGCCGGCGTACTGCTGATCGACATGAGCTCGATCGCGCCGGAGACCTCGCTCGCGGTCGCGAAGGCCGGCGCCGGACGCGCGGCGTACGGGTGCTGGACGCGCCGGTGAGCGGCGGCGAGCAGGGGGCGATCAAGGCGTCGCTGTCGATCATGGTGGGCGGCGACCGCGGAGGACTTCGAGGCGGCTCGACCGATCTTCGAGGACCTCGGCCGGACCATCGTGCACGTCGGTGGTCACGGCGCCGGCCAGACGGTGAAGGCGGCGAACCAGCTGATGGTGGCCGGCATCATCGCCCTGGTCAGCGAGGCGATCGTGCTGCTGGAGGCCTCCGGGGTCGACGGCGAGCGCGGCCTCGAAGTCCTCGCCGGCGGTCTGGCCGGCAACCGCATCCTCGACCTGAAGTCGGCCTCGATGCTGGCCCGGCAGTTCGAGCCCGGCTTCCGGATCGACCTGCACCACAAGGACATGGGCATCGCGCTCGCCTCCGGCGCGGGCCGCGGGTGTCGCCCTCCCGGTCACCGGCCTGGTCGCGCAACTCGTCGCCTCGGCCCGAGCGCAGGGCTACGGCTCGCTCGACCACTCGGCCCTGCTGAAGGTCGTAGAAGGACTGTCCGGCCGCCTCGAGGCCTGACAATCGAGGTGGAGCGGGCCGGAGACCCACTGGGGTGTCTCCGGCCCGCTTCCTCTTCCCCAGTACGCCGGTGCACTGGTACGCCGGTGGCTGGATGTGGTTCGCGAGTCGATGCGTGCAGGTGGTTCGCCGGTCGCATGGTGCAGGTGGTTCGCAAGGTTCATAAGTGTGGGTGGTTCGCGTCGCCGGGCTGCGTGATTCTGCTAGTCGTGGCGAGGTGCATCAAGGGCGCTTCGCGTCGCCTTCGGCGATCGAACAAGTTCGACCCTTGACACACCCCACCACGACCAGGGAAGGACGCAGCTACGCCCGGAGCCGCTGGGAAGTACGGCCACAGTCAGGTGAATTCACCGGCCGGGACGGGCTCCGGGGCAACCTTGCGGGCTGGTAGTTCGCCGAGTGTGGCAACTGGTCCGGCGACTGTGAGCACTTGGTCGCCTGTAATCGATTACCGGCGACCCAGTCCCTACACTCGGCGACGCGCGCCCCAGTTCACCGCATAGACACCACCTAGCGGAGGGCAGACCACGCCCGCGGAGGGGGAATCCTCACCGCCGATAGCGCGCTGTTCGACCGATACCGCCGCACAAGCCGCCATCGATCGAAACCACCGGCAGCCGCCCGAGTGGCTCGCCGGGGCGGGGGCGGGGTGGTTCGCTCGGGGCAGGAGGCGGGACCTTGAACACCAAGTGGGGGCCTCGGACAAGCAATACCTAGTCCTCGGTCCCCACTACCTGTCCGAGCCCCCACCAACACACCCGACCAGACCCGATCCCGAGCCCGGCGAACCACCAGGCGGACCAGGCGCACCACCTAGCGGAACAGCCGGTGAACCGTCCTGCCGATAGCCGCCCGATAGCCGGCTGCTCTACCGATAGCGCCCTGCAGACCGGCATCGGTCCAACGACCCGGCAGCCGACCCGGCGGCCTGCCGCCGATAGCGGGTTGTTCGACCGATAGCGCCCAGTAGACCGGTATCGGTCCAACGGGCCGTCAGCCGACGGGACCGCGCCACGATCTGCGAGCGCGGCCCCCACCCGGACCTACAGAACCCGCCGCCCCCACCCGGGAAACCGGTTACTGGACAGGGTTCTCCGGGTTCTGTAGGTCTGGATGGGGCCGGACGCCGTTCTCGGCCGGCTTCCGGGGTGAGTAGTCACTCACTCGTGGACCAGCGGGACCGGAAACCGATTGCCGACCCCGGAAACCCACGACTGAACGCCGACTCACTCCCCGCTCGGTGTGGTTACCGCACCGGGTGGTGCTTACCCCACTGTCAGAACAGCGGGGTAACCCCACCACGAGGAGTTATCCCCCGCATCTGCGCCGGGACCACTCCGTTGTCGGCACGCCGGGATTCTCGCGCACCGCGTCCGATGCCGCGAGCGCGCCGGGGATACCTGCGTCGAGCCGCACGGATGGGTGCGGGGCGTGGTGCGGGGCAGTGGGTCCGGTTACGGGGGCGGCAGGGCACGCGGGTCCGGACCGACCTGGCGGCGGGGGACGTGGTGCTCGGGCCCACGGCTGGCAGGGAGCCGCGCGGCCGGGGCTGGCGCCGCTGTGGGCGTGGGCGCGGGGCTGGGCCGACCTTGGTGGAGAGGAGGTCGGCGACGGCGTGGACGGCCCGCAGGGTGGGGGCCTGGGTGCCGGTGAGGTCGGCCAGTTCGACCACGGCGGCGAGGATGACGTCGAGCTCGAGCGGCTTGTCCTTCTCCAGGTCCTGGAGCATGGACGTCTTGTGCTCGCCGACGCGCTCGGCGCCGTCGATCCGCTTGTCGACCGAGATGTCCGGCTGGCAGCCGACCGCCGCGGCGATCTCGAGGGTCTCCTCCATCATCAGCCGGACCATCGCCCGGGTGCCCGAGTGCTGGGCGATCTCCACCATCGTCGCCCGGGCGAGCGCGCTGATCGGGTTGAACGCCGCGTTGCCGAGCAGCTTGATCCAGATGTCGTTGCGGATGTCCTCCTCGACCGGGCACTTCAGTCCGCCGGCGATCATCGCCTCGCTGAACTCCAGGCAGCGGTCGGTCGATCCACCGCCCGGCTCCCCGATCGAGAACCGGGTGCCCTCGAGGTGCCGGACCAGGCCCGGCCCCTCGAGCTCGGTCGAGCAGTAGACGACGCAGCCGATCGCGCGGTCGAGGGGCAGCGTCCGGGTCACCTCGCCACCGGGGTCGACCGACTCGATCCGGCGTCCCTCGTACGGGCCCGGACAGCCCGTGGAAGTACCACCACGGGATGCCGTTCTGCGCCGCGACGACCGCCGTCTTGTCGTGCAGCAGCGGCCCGATCAGCGGGCCGCAGGACGCGTACGAGTTGGCCTTCAGGCCGAGGAAGACGAAGTCGACCGGGCCGACCTCGGCCGGGTCGTCGGTCGCGGGCGTCTGGGCGACGAAGTCGCCGCGCGGGCTGAGCACCTGCACGCCGTTCTTCCGGATCGCCTCCAGATGGGGGCCTCGGGCAATCAGGTGGACCTCGGTGCCGCCACGGTGCAGGGCCGCGCCGACGTAGGCGCCGATCGCTCCCGCGCCCAGAACCGCAACTCTCATCGACGATTCCTCCTAGTCCCGCAGGCCGACGGCGGTCGGGTGCGGGTCGCGGATGTCGTCGAGTTCCTCGAACTCGATGACGTTGTCGATCTCGGTGCCCATCGAGACGTTGGTGATGCGTTCGAGGATGACCTCGACCATGATCGGCACCTGGTGCTCGACCATCAGCTTCTTGGCCTGCTCCAGCGCCGGCAGGATCCCGTCCGGCTCGAACACCCGCAACGCCTTGCAGCCAAGGCCTTCCACGACCTTGACGTGGTCGACGCCGTACCCGTCCAGCTCCGGGGTGTTGATGTTGTCGAAGGCAAGCTGGACGCAGTAGTCCATGTCGAAGTTGCGCTGCGCCTGCCGGATCAGCCCGAGGTAGGCGTTGTTCACCACCACATGGATGTAGGGGATGTTGAACTGCGCGCCGACCGCGAGCTCCTCGATCAGGAACTGGAAGTCGTAGTCGCCCGACAGCGCCACGACAGTCGCCTCGGGGTCCGCGACCGCCACGCCGAGCGCCGCCGGTGACCGGTCCAGCCGAGCGGTCCGGCCTGGCCGGCGTTGATCCAGTGCCGGGGCCGGTAGACGTGCAGCATCTGGGCGGCCTGGATCTGCGACAACCCGATCGTGGAGACGTACCGGGTCTCGGGTCCGAAGGCATTGTTCATCTCCTGGTACACCCGTTGCGGCTTCACCGGCACGTTGTCGAAGTCGGTACGCCGTTGCAGCGTCCGCTTGCGCTCGCGGCAGGCGGCCGTCCACTCCGAGCGGTCGGCCAGCGTGCCGGTCCGGCCCATTCCTCCCGCGACCTGGATCAGGACCTCGAGCGCCGCGCCGGCGTCGGACACGATGCCGAGGTCGGGCGCGAACACCCGGCCGATCTGCGTCGGCTCGATGTCGATGTGCACGAACTTGCGGCCCGCGGTGTACGTGTCGAGACCGCCGGTGTGCCGGTTCGCCCACCGGTTGCCGATGCCGATCACCAGGTCGGACTCCAGCATCGTCTCGTTGCCGTACCGGTGCGACGTCTGCAGCCCGACCATGCCGGCCATCAGCCGATGGTCGTCGGGGATGGTCCCCCAGCCCATCAGGGTCGGGACGACCGGAACGCCGGTGAGCTCGGCGAACTCGACCAGGAGGTCCGAGCCGCATCCGCGTTGATGATGCCGCCGCCGGCCACGATCAACGGGCGCTCCGCCTCGGCCAGCATGCTGCAGCACCCGCTCGGCCTGCGCGACGGTGGCCCGCGGCGTGGCGACGGGCAGCGGGGCGTACAGCTCGGGGTCGAAGTCGATCTCGGTCAGCTGGACGTCGATCGGCAGGTCGATCAGCACCGGCCCGGGACGACCGGAGCGCATCAGCTGGAACGCCTTCTGGAAGGTGCCGGGCACCTGCGCCGGCCTCGAGCACGGTGACCGCCCACTTGGTGACGGGCTTGGCGATCGACTCGATGTCGACGGCCTGGAAGTCCTCCTTGTGCAGCTTGGCCACCGGCGCCTGGCCGGTGATGCAGAGGATCGGGATCGAGTCGGCCGACGCGGAGTACAGGCCGGTGATCATGTCGGTGCCGGCCGGTCCCGACGTACCGATGCAGACGCCGATGTTGCCGGGCTTCGGCGCGGGTGTAGCCCTCGGCCATGTGCGAGGCGCCCTCGACGTGCCGGGCCAGCACGTGCTTGAGCTCGCCCTGGGCGCGGACCGCGGTGTAGAACGGGTTGATGGCCGCACCGGGCAGGCCGAACAGATTGGTGATGCCCTCGCGACGGAGGATCTCCACCGCCGCGCGGGCGGCAGTCATTCGTGGCATGCCAGCTCCTTCTCAGTCCGTGCGCTCCGGTCAGTGCGATCCAGTCGAAGCTCTCGGCGCTCGTGCGTGCTCGGGCTTGTACTCCAGCCCGACCCAGCCGTCGTACCCGGCGGTCCGCAGACTCCCCGAGATACTGGTCGATCGGGATCGTCGCCGGTGCCGGGCTCGTTGCGGCCCGGCGCGTCGGCGATCTGGACGTGCGCGATGCGGTCGGCGTACGTCGTGATCGCCTTGCCGACGTCGTCCCCGTTGACGGTGAGGTGGTAGAGGTCCGCGAGCAGGCCGACGCTGGTGACGCCGGACTCGCGTTCGACCCGGGTGATCACGTCCACCGCGTCGGCCGCCGTCAGCAGCGGATACCGGTCGGCGCCGCTGACGGGCTCGACCAGGACCGTCGCCGCCGAACGAGCCGGCCGCGGTGGCGGCCAGGGCGAGGTTCTCGGCGGCCAGGTCGTCCTGGGCGGCCGGGCTCGACACCTTCGACGCGGTTGCCGTACAACGCGTTGAAGGCGCGGCAGCCGAGCCGTTCGCCGATCCCCAGCGTGACCGCGATGTTGTCGCGGAACTCCAGCGATCGTTGCGGCCAGGACACCAGGCCGCGGTCGCCGCCGGGCATGTCGCCGGCGGCGAAGTTCAGTCCGATCAGCTGCGACGCCGGCGTCGCGGATCGCGCGTTCGAACGCGTCGACCTCGGCGTCGCCGGGCAGCGCCGATGTCGAACGGCCACCAGAACTCCACCGCCTCGAAGCCGGCGGAACGGGCGGCGGCGGGTCTTTCCAGCAGGGGCAGCTCGGTGAACAGGATCGAGCAGTTGACGGCATAGCGCAGCCTGGGCGCACTCTCCATGGGTCCCACCTTCCGGAGGGGCTTGGTATACGGCATACAGTAGGCTGGCGTCCAGGATGCGGTCAAGGCATGACGAAGGTCACATTTCCGATGACTTGATCAGCCCTTGCCGTGATAGACGCGGCCCACCCAAGAACCGCGAGGTCGGACGACTACTCTGCGGTCGCCGGACTGAAGGCCACGGATGTCGGCCGGGCAGCAACGGCACGCTGCCGTCGCCGCGGATCTGGGCAGCCGTTGAGCGACGCGACCACCTGGCCGTCGAGACGCCAGCCCGACCTGCTTCACGGTCGCTCCGAGATTGGCCGCGTGGACCCGCACGGGGACCGCGACCCCCGCCACGGTTGGACAGTACGCCGGAACGCTGACCACGATCTCCGGAGCCTCCCGGCGACGTGCTTCCGCAGTACTCCGCCGGCTCGTTCACGTTGACCACGGACTCCAGCGAGCGGATGCGGTCCTCGCCACCTGCGGATCGGCCAGTAGTTCGGCCTCGTCGAGGCGCCGGACGACGCACTCGTGCGAACGACTGCGGCCGGCCGGGATCGCCCGGCGTCGAGCGACTTGGTGATCCTCGGCGCGATATCGGTCCGAGGGCCGGCGGTCATGGGTTGCCGGTACCCGTGCACGATCGGCAGCAGCCACATCCGGCGTGATCAGGGTCGAACCGCCGGAGTGACGGCCTGGATGAAAGAGACATGGAGGAAGGGCAGATCGGTCGAGCAGACGAAGGCCGTGTCGGAGGTCGCGGCGGCCACCGCCAGGACGGCCGCGAGTCCCTGCAAGGGTCCGCGTCCGTATCCTCCGGGTCGTCGCAGACGCGACCACCGCGGCCGTGAACGAGCTCTGGGCCGCTGCCGAGGTCGGGCGCGCGAGCGACGAGTTGACCGGCAGCGACGGCCGAGAACCTGCGCCGGTTGCCGCCAGGGACGGCTCTGGCAGGCGGACCATTCGAGCTCGCCGACTCTCGCCGTACCCCTTCGCGTGCGAGGGCGGCCGCTCCGGCGGCACCTCACCCAGCAGCGACACCCGACCAGTACGACGAGTAGTACCGGACGGGTCGCTTGGCGGGCCCTGCGGAGCGGTAGCTCTCATGGCCTGGGCTAGTTCTTCCAGGGCGGGGAGGGCGTCGATGATCGTCTGGGCGGACTTCTCGGGCAGCTGGTCCAGGCAGGCGGCGATCGCCTCGGTGCGGAGCAGCTTGACCCGCTCGTGCAGCGGCGGCCGGCGTCGGTGGCCTCGACCTGGATCGCGCGGAGGTCGTCCGGGTTCGGGTCGCGCTGGATCAGGCCGAGCTCGGTCAGCTTGCCGACCACCCGGGACAGCATCGTCGGGTTGAGGCCCTCGAGCTGAGCCAGTTCGGTCAGGCCGAGCGGACCGCGGAACGCGATCAGGCCGAGCACCGACGCCTGGGTCGGTGTCAGGCCCTCGCCGGTGGCCGTGGCGTTGAGCTCGCGCGCGAGCTTGGAGATCACGCCGCGGAGCTTGCTCAACGTCTCGGTGTCGGTCATGTCAACCCCTTTATTGCCTGCTGGCAAGCAATGTAGTCTGTCGATCGATGGAACCGCCAAGGCTTGCGGAGAGAACCGCCGAACCCGCCGCCGACGAGCCGCAGGCCGCACCGGCGGATCGTCTTCGGCATCGTCTCGATCGCCCTCCTGATGGCCTCGATCGATCAGACCATAGTGGCGACCGCGCTCAACGCCATCCGCAGCGACCTGCACGCGGAGCTGAACTGGAGCGGCTGGACGATCACCATCTACGCGCTCGGCCAGATCCTCGTGATGCCGCTGGCCGGCCGGCTCGGCGACCAGTTCGGCCGCAAGCGGGTCTTCCTCGCCGCCGCGGTGCTCTTCACGATCGCCTCGCTGGCCTGCAGCCTGGCCGACAACATCTACCTGCTGGTGGTGTTCCGCGCGTTCCAGGCGATCGGCGGCGGCGCGTTCATGCCGACCGCGACCGGCATCGTGGCCGAGCAGTTCGGCCGCGACCGCGACCGCGCGGTCGGCATGTTCACCAGCATCTTCCCGATCGGCGGCATCCTCGGCCCGATCGTCGGCGGCGTCATCGTCACCTACTGGTCCTGGCGGGAGATCTTCATCGTCAACGTGCCGGCCGGGGTGCTGCTGATCGCTGCTCGGCGCGGCGGTTCATCCCGCGCAGCGCACCGAAGGCGGCCGCCCGGATCGACGGCGTCGGCGCGCTGCTGCTGGCGCTGACGATCCTGTCCGGGATGTACGGGATCAGTTCGCTCGGCGGCCGCGGGGCCGAGCCGACCGACCCGCTGTTCATCGGGGCCGAGGTGCTCGCGCTGGTCTTCGGCTTCCTGTTCGTCCGGCACGCCAACCGGGCCCGGGACCCGTTCATCCCGATCACCCTGCTGCGCGGCCGCGGCTTCGGCGTGATGAACGCGATCAACCTGCTGTACGGCGCCGCCGTGCTCGGGTTCGGCGCGCTCGTCCCGCTGTACGCCGAGTCGCGGTACGGGATCCAGCCGCTGCAGGCGGGAACGTTGCTGACGGCAAGGGCCGTCGGGATGATCTGCGTGGCCGGGCTGGCGGTGTTCGCGCTGCGGCGGACCGGCTACCGGGCGCCGATGATCGGCGGGTTCCTGCTGGTCGCGGGCGGGATGACGCTGATGTCGCTGGCCCCGCACGGGTTGACGCCGTACGCCTGGCTCGCGGTCGCGGCCGGGGTGACCGGGATCGGGATGGGGTTGTCGATCCCCGCCTCGAACAACGCGAGCCTGCAACTCGCGCCGGACCAGATCTCGGCGATCGCCGGGCTGCGCGGGATGTTCCGGCAGTCGGGCGGCATCATCGCCGTCTCCGTCACCACCACGGTGCTGGCGCACAGCGCGAACCCGGGCACCGCGCAGGCGAACGTCTTCGTCGTCTTCGCCGCGGTGCTGCTGCTGATCGTCCCGTTCACCTTCCTGGTCCCGGACCACCGCGGATCCTGGTAGGTCCTCGGCTGCGTCCTGCGGAGGGTCCCGTGATCGGATCATCTAGACCGGCTCGGTGCAGCGCACGCCGGGATGTGCTACCGTTTCCGGCGGTTGCAGTTTTGCAGTTCCACGTTCGTTTTTGAAACGCCCGCGGAGTTTGTGATCCGCAGGGCGTTTTCTCATTTCTGGGCCTTGGTCCGATGTGGGAGGGCTCGTTCGGCAACCCGGGCACCGGCGACCGTCGGTGCCTGTTACCCGCCCCACAGAAGGAGCAGATCATGGCCAACGGAACAGTGAAGTGGTTCAACGGTGAAAAGGGCTTCGGCTTCATCTCCCAGGACGGCGGCGGCGCCGACGTCTTCGTGCACCACTCGGCGATCGCGACCGACGGTTACCGTTCGCTGGACGAGAACCAGAAGGTCGAGTTCGACCTGACCCAGGGCCCGAAGGGCCCGCAGGCGGAGAACGTTCGCCCGCTCTGATCTGACGCACTGACAGACAGGCCCGGCCGATTTCGGCCGGGCCTGTTTTGCCGTGCCTTTCAGCGTCAGCAGTCCCAGAGGTACTCGCCGTCGTCGAGCTGGTCGGTGCGGGTGAGGCCCGGCTGCGGCGGCGACCGCGGCGGAAGCCGCGTGGTCGGGGTGGACGTGCGCGATGATCCGCTGGCGCCGTGAGCCTGTAGCCACGTCGACCAGGCCGACTGCGGCCTCCTTGGCGTAGCCGCGGCCCTGCCAGGCCGTGCCGAGCACCCAGGCGATCTCCGCCTCCTCGCCGATCACGGTGGCCTGGACATAGCCGACCAGTTCGTCGTCCTGCTGTCGAACTGATCACCCAGTTGAGCCAGGACTCCCGGATCGTCGTCCGGCCCGGCCACCTGACGCTCGTAGCGGCCGCACGAGCTGCCTCCGCGGTCGGCGGCTCACCGCCGGTGAAGGCGTAGAGCTCCGGATCGGCGAGCACCTTCGCCATCTCCTCGGCGTACTCGACCCGCAACGGCAGCAGGGCGAGTCGCTCCGTGTCGAATCTGGTCGCGATCATCAGTGCACGGTAGCGCCGAGCGGCTCGACCGCTCCCTCCACGGCCGGCCCGCCCGACGCCACCTCTCCCCAGCTCCCCCGAGCAGCCCTACGCAGGCAGCCTCGTGTTCGGATGCAGGTCGAACCGCGGGACTGCGGTGGTCCTCCGGCCCGGTACGGCGTGACCCGCTCCTCGTAGTGCAGATATGGCCCGGCGCGAGGCCCAGGCGATCCCCTGTCTCGACCGTGTCCCCCTGTCGACCTCTGGCTCGGACAGGTGGTCGTAGATGTGCCAGATCGCGTTCGACTCGACCACGACCTCGTCCGCCTGCCACCCGGACGACGACGCCGGCCAGGGTGGCCCGGACCGGCGTACCGGGGCCTGCTCGGTAGTCACGGCCGGGGTGTAGCCCGTCCTGCGACGGTCACCGGCGACCCCGAAGTCGCAGGTGACCGTCGCGTTGTGCACCGGCGCTGCCATGTACCAGATGGTCCGGGGATCCTTCAGACAGCCTTAAAGCCGGGCGGGCACGGCCGGGTACGGGGCAGGCTCGACCTCGAGCTCGGCCATCCGCTGGACGTAAGTGCGGTAGGCGCGCCTGGCCTCGCCGTGGGCTCCACTCACCTGGAACGCGGACACCAGGCCGAGGTGGGCGCGCTCGTCGTACTGGTCCCGCTGGAGGATCCGCAGCAGGTAGCCCGGCGGCCGCGTCGGGGTCACGCCTTGCCGCGCTCGGCCAGGACGCGCGCCACCCGGACATAGAGCGCCCGGGCCTCCTCGCGCATGCCCGCGGCCCAGTCGGCGTACACGTCTTCCTCCAGGAAGTCCCCGCTGTACGCCGCCTCCGCTGCGCGCAGCAAGGTGGGATCGCTCACCGTCCAGACCGGCCCGTGCGTCGTGGAGGAAGCACCTCGACGTCGACGGCGGTCTGGTCGCCGTCGAGCCAGATGGTGGCGCGATCGGCGCCGACGAACTGGTCCGGCGAGTACTGCTTCGCCGGGTCGAGCACCGACCGCACTGTCGACAGAGCGACCGACAACCTGGGCGAAGCGACCGATTCGCCTTGGTCCGGCCAGAGCAGATCCAGCAGTTGTACGCGGGCGACCGGGCGGCAGCGACGAGCCACCAGGATCTTCAGCAGGTCGCGGGCCTTCTTGGACGGCCACTCGCCGAGCTGGACCGGCCTTGCCGTTCCGCAGTACGCGGAAGCCGCCCAGGCACTCGACGCGCACAGGAGGCGGGCCTGTCTCCTCGCTGGCTGCCAGAGCAGCTGCGGCATAGCGGGTAGCTCCGGCTGCCAGGAACTGCTGGTGTGCCCGCAGAGCCAGCTCACGTCCTTCGGCGGCCATGCGTACGCCTTGCCAGCATCAGCTCCGCGCGTGCTTGACCGAGTGGGTCACCTAGCTCGTTGCGGATATTCAGTACTTCGTGCAGCACCTCGCCGCCGTCTGCCGCGGCGTACAGCTCCAATGCATCGGCCAGGCCGGCGCGGTCGCGTCGCTTGCGGCAGAGCGCGGCTGCTTCCTCCGCGGCCTTGGCAGCCTCTTCTTTGTTGCCAGCGTGACAGCGTCACCCAGCCGAGGGCCACGACGGCGCCCGACAGTCCGAGGACGGGGCCGTAGGCGACCGCCTGTCGGGCCATCTCGGCCAGCTCCGCGGCCCGCTCCGGCTCCTCGACCGTCAAGCACCCGAGCCAGGCCTGCCAGCGACGGCACCAGCGACTGCATGTCCTTGGTGTCCTCGGCGATGGCTGATGGCCTCCTCGTAGCAGGCCCGGGCCATCGCCCGGTCGCCGCGCTCGCGGTAGACCTCTCCCAGCAGCGAAAGGGGTTGCGCGACTCGCTTCGACTCCAGCTTCTGGTAGAGCGCCCTGGAAGCCTCCAGCTCACCTATTGCCTCGTCCAACCGGCCCAGCCGAAGCAGAGCCTCGCCGCGGTTGTTCAAGGCGAGTGCACGGAACACTGCGAAGCCGGCGCGGTCTGCCAGCTCCAGGGCGCGTGTCCAGCTCGTCCAGGCCGAGTGCGTAGTCGCCCTCGCCGATGTGGTGCGAGGCGCGGTTCACCCGGATGCGGATCGACTGCAGTAGGTCGCCTGCGCGATCTGCGTACTCCAGGGCGCGCACGTAGTGGGTTGCATTGCCGTGTGGGTCACTGTCGACCGCGGCCAGCATCGCCAGCACTGTGTGGGACGAGCGCCAGCGCCCGGTCGTCGCCGGAGACCTTGGCCGACCGCGTGCAGCGATCGCGATCAGCTGACCGGCATTCCTCGAACTCCCCGCGCAGCCAGTGCGCACCGGCCCACCAGGCTTGCAGCAGAGCCTCGTCGAGCGGGTGCTGTCCGTCGATCCGGCCCCGGCGGTACGTGGCGACCGCCAGGTCGGTCCGGCCCCGCAGGTGGTGGATCAGGCCCAGCCGCCAGGCGATGCCGACCGGGATCTCGCCGTCCGGGTCGATGATCCGGTCGAAGCAGTCCTCGGCGCCCTGCCAGTCACCGAGCACCTGCCGGGCTTCACCCTTCCAGCTGGTCCATCGCGGCGTCCCGCAGCTCGTCGGGCAGCGCAGCGACCGCCGCGACCACCGTCTCGGCCAGCCCGCCGCTGACCATCGCCTGCCCGCGCTCGGTGAGCATCCTGGCGACGTGCGGCGGGTCCACTGCCTGGTAGCAGGCCAGCGCGTCCCGGTGATCCCCGACCGACTCGAACCACTTCCCGGCCTCGCAGAGTCAGCTGTGTCCATGCTCTGGCTTCGTCCGAGACCAACCGGTCTCGCGCGAAGTCCCGGACCAGCGGGTTGAGCTCGTAGTCCGCAGTCTCCCGGCCGAGACGAGCAGACCTCTGGTCCGGCAGTTGCTGCAGGATCTCCGCGCTGTCCGCTGAGACCTATTGCCTGGCACAACTCGGTTCCGAACCGCGGGAGCACAGCAACCGCGGCGACCAACGCGTCGTACGGATGGAGGCTCGGCAGCGAAGACCTCCTCGGCCAGGTAGTCGTACAGCGGCCCGTCAGAACGCAGGGCGCGCCCAACCTGCTCTGCCTTTCCGCAGCCCGGCACGGTCCGCAGCGCCTCCACCGCTAGCCGCGCAGCTGCCGGCCAACCTTGTACTGCGGCCTGCAGCGGCTCGGCCAGCTCCTCCGACCCATCACCCAGTACTACGTCCAGCACGGCGACGGGTCTCCTCGACACTGTGAAGGCCAGGGCGGTCGCGTCGATCTCCAGCACCTGGCCCCGGCCGCGCAGGCGGTCGATCCCGAACGGCATGGGGGTGCGGGACGCGACTACGAGATGGAGCGACGGCGGGGCGATCCGGACCAGGCCCTCGATCAACCTGGTCGCCGGGTCACCGGGGTTGAGCTCGTGCAGGTCGTCCAGGACGAGAACCAGGTCGCCGTTGAGGTGCTGCTCGAGCGCATCCGCCAGCAACGCGGCGTACGCGAGTGCTCTGGTCTCCTGCTCGGCGTCAGCGTCGGGGCCGCGCGGTCCCTGGAGTTCTGCGGCGAGAACCTCCGACAGCGCGGGGACCTGGCGGCGCAGGCGACTCCACCAGGCCGGTGACCATCGCCGCGAGGGAGCGGTCCTCGGCGCGGACGGTGTACCAGGCGCAGGGACGCTCCGCGGCCCAGGAGCCGAGCAGGGTCGACTTGCCGAACCCGGCGTCCGCGACCACCGTCAGCAGGCGTCGCCGGGACCCCTCGTCCAGCAGCGCGACCAGCCGCGGGCGCGCGACAGCGCCGTACAACGCTGGGTCCCCGTCGACCGGCATGCCCCACCTCCCGTCGTCGCCCTAGACAGGACAGCACCGTGGGTAGCGGCACCGCAACAGTGTTACCCCTGAACTCCCCGGGAGGTCCGCCCACTCCGATCGGGAACGTTGTCCCGCCCCATCGGGAAGCCGCCCCTACCCGTCGCGCACCCCCGCGCACGTCAGCCAGCAGTGGTTCGGGTGGAAGCGTGTGGCTGACCAAGTGGCGAGGCAGACTGGAGCGCATGATCGAGATCGACTGGGCGGCGCAGGCCGGGCGACTGCGGACCACCGCCACCGACGAGGCCGGCTGGAACGAGATGGTTGCCGAGGGCCTGGTTCGGTCCACCGACCGGCTGGCCGTGGATGTCGGCTGCGGTGGTGGCGGCATGGCGAAGGCGCTCGCGGCGGCGCTACCGGCCGGTGGCAGCGTGGTCGCGATCGACGCCGACCCGGACGTGTTGCAGGAGGCACGCGACCACACAGCAGGCAGCGCCGTGCGGTGCGAACTGGTGTCGATGGACGACGGACCGGAACCGTTGCGTGAGGCAATCGGCGCACCGGCGGACCTCATCTGGGCATCGGCCTCGGTCCACCATGCAGCCGACCAGCAGGCCGCGATCGACGCGCTCGCCTCGCTGCTGGCACCGGGCGGCCGGCTGGCGCTGGCCGAGGGTGGGCTGCCGGCGCGGAGTCTGCCGTGGGATCTGGGGATCGGTGAGCCCGGGCTGGAGCTGCGGCTGGATGCTGCGCAGGATCGGTGGTTCGCGGCGATGCGGGACGCGCTGCCCGGGACCGTGCCGATGCCGTATGGATGGACGGATGCTCTGCAGCGCGCGGGACTGACCGGGGTGACCACTCGGAGCGTGCTGACCGAGAAGCCGGTGCCGTTGTCCGACGAGGATCGCGAGCGAGTGGTCACCGCAGTTCCAGGTCGCGGATCGAACGGCTGACTCCTGGCGCTGGGGATCACGGACACGGGCACGGGCACGGACATGGGCATGGGCCCGAGCTGCCGGACGAGCTTGGCGTTGCCGGCGGCGGATCTGGCCGTCTGGAAGGAGTTGCTCGACCCCGACAGCCCGCAGTACCTGGGCCGCCGGACGGATCTCGCCGCGCTGTCGGTGCGCAGCATCCACGTCGGCCACGCCCCCGGCTGACCACCCGCGCGCGGCGGCGGATCGCAGTACGGAATCGATCGCCACGCCCGGCGTTGAGGCTGCCGGGCGCGCCGGTCGCACCGCGCCGCCGTAAGGTGGGTGCTCATGAACGACCGGCTGGTGTGGATCGACTGTGAGATGACCGGGCTCGATCTGGCGAACGACGCCCTGATCGAGGTCGCGGTTCTCGTCACCGACTACGAGTTGAACGTGCTCGGCGAGGGAATCGACCTGGTGATCGCGCCGCCACCGGCCGCGCTGGAACAGATGGGCGACTTCGTCCGCGACATGCACACCGCGTCCGGCCTGCTCGCCGAACTGCCGAACGGGATCCCGCTGGCCGAGGCCGAGCAGCAGGTGCTCGACTTCATCTCCGGCTACGTGAAGGAGCCGCGCAAGGCCGCGCTGGCGGGCAACTCGGTCGGCACCGACCGCACCTTCCTGGTCCGGGACATGCCGAAGGTCGAGGCGCACCTGCACTACCGCAACGTCGACGTCAGCTCGATCAAGGAACTCGTCCGCCGCTGGTACCCGAGGGTGTACTACGCGACGCCGGCCAAGAACGGGAACCACCGCGCGCTGGCCGACATCACCGAGAGCATCGCCGAACTCCGGTACTACCGGCAGACCGTTTTCGTGCCCCAGCCCGGGCCCGACACGGACACCGCGAAGGCGGCCGCGAGCCTGGTCAGCGACCCGATTTCAGGTAACTGACCATCGTCGCTATGATTACCCAGCCGCAGTGATTCAGGCGGTGCGGTAAGGCAACATGGTGGGTATAGCTCAGCTGGTAGAGCACCTGGTTGTGGTCCAGGGGGCCGCGGGTTCAAGTCCCGTTACTCACCCCGAAGGCGAAGGCGATCTGTGTCCACGGAGAGCGTGGACCTGGGTCGCCTTCGCCATTTGTGCGTGCGCTTCGCTCCGCGGGCGGGGGGCTTCGCCACCCCGCACCCCCCTTGCCGTGGCTGAGCGTAGCCGTCCGGCTTTCCGCTGTGGCTGGGTCGCCGGTCCGGCTCCTGCCGTGGCTGGGCGATGTCCGGTCGGCGTCTGGTAGGCGTCTGGCTCTCGCCGTGGCTAGGTTGCGCCTTGCCTCGCTCGGCTGGGGCTGGCGGGGCTGCGTTTTCCGTGCGGGGGTGGGGGTGGTTGGGCTGGGAGGATCGGGGGGTGAAGTCGTCCGGCAGTGTTTGGTTTGTGTATGGGGTTGCCGTTGTTGGTCACCTTTGTTGTTGGGGTGGTTGCGTTCAGTGTTTTTGTGCTGGCGAAGGTGTTCGGGGGGTCTTCGCCTGAGCGAGCCGGGCGTCCCCGCGCCGGTGAGTCGGAGGCTCGGCAGACCGTGGCGCCGCGGGTGATTCGGACGACGGTGGCGAAGGTGTTGGAGGTTCGGGCGGTGGCGGCTAATCCTCAGCAGATCGTGCTGGTTGTCGCTACGCCTGGCGGGTTGTGCGCGGAAGCTTCACGCTGCGGCTCTACGCCGAGGGGCCGGGGCGGTCGCAGTACGGGTGACGCAGCGGACTGCGCCCGGATGCCGGTGGGTGCGCAGCCGGTGCTTGCGACTGCCAAGGCGCCGCTTGCCGGCCGGACCCTGATCGTCAACGGGGTCGCCGTGGACGCTCAGCGCGGCGGCGGGAGCTACCGGCCGGCGTTGACGCCCGAGTCAGGGGACGACCGGCGACAGGCAGCTGGACGGTAGGTCGAACCACCGGAGGTGGTCGAAGTCCTGTGTTGACGCTGGCCTCACTGTCGGTGCCGCGTGGTGGCAGGCGGACAGTAGCTCCCGCGCCTCGGCCAGGTAGCCCTCGCAGCGCGGACTCCGGCGCCTTGTCGTCGTGGTGCGGGTAGCGGAGGCTTGCCGTCCGCGTCGTAGCCGACCTGGGACAGCCGCATCGGTGGTTCCACCGGGCCGCGGTGGTGCTTCCAGAGCCCGTTGGACGGGTCGAAGCGGTAGTCGCCCGAGCAGCCGCCAGCCGTGCTGGGCGACCAGCCGCACCGCCTCCACGACGTACGGAAGACCGCCTCGGAGATGAAGTAGTTGAAGTTCACCCGGACCCAGCCCGGCTTGATGCCCTCGCAGCCGTGCTCGATCTCCTCGGCGAACTCGTGCGACCTGACCAGGTCGATGCCGAGCAGGCGTGTGCCCGTACGGACCGGCGCACGAGCAGCCGCCGCGGGACTGGATCCCGAACAGGTCGTTCAGCAGCGCGACGACGAAGTTGTGGTGCAGGTAGCGCCCGGACGGCGCCTTGACCACGAACGACACGATCGACAGCCGCTCGGAGTCCAGGTTGCCGAGGATCTGGATGCCCGGCTCGTGCCGCCAGGCCTCGACCGCGCGGCGCAGGTACGCGTCCTCGTGCGCGCGGATCACCTCGATCCCGACCGCCTGCTTGAGCTGGAACACCAGGCCGGCCCGGATCGACTCGATGATCGCCGGCGTGCCGCCCTCCTCGCGATGCACCGGGTCGTCGAGGTAGCGGTGCTCGGTCGGGTTCACGTACGCGACCGTGCCGCCACCCGGTACGTCGGGGACGCGGTTGCGCAGCAGTTCCCGGCGGGCCACCAGTACTCCGGGGGTGCCCGGGCCGCCGATGAACTTGTGCGGGCTGAGGAAGATCGCGTCCTTGTAGGCGAGCGGGATCCTGCGTCGCGGCCGCCGTACATGTCGATCTCGACGTACGGCGCGGCGGCGGCGCAGTCCCAGAAGGACAGTGCGCCGTGGCGGTGCAGCAGGGCGGAGACCCGGCGGGTGTTGCTGACGATCCCGGTGACGTTGCTCGCCGCGGAGAACGAGCCGATCTTCAGCGGCCGATCGGCGTACTTCGTGAGCTCCTGCCTCCAGCCGCGGGATGTCGATGTGGCCGTCGTGCGTCCTGGCCGATCACCACCACGTCGGCGATCGACTCGCGCCAGGGCAGCTCGTTCGAGTGGTGCTCGTACGGGCCGATGAAGACGACCGGGCGCTGCTCCGGCGGGATCTGGTCGGTCAGGTGGTACGCGTCGTCCAGCCCCGCCGGGATGCGCAGGCCGAGCACGCCGATCAGCTTGTCGATCGCGCCGGTCGCGCCGGAGCCGCAGAAGATCACCGCGGTCTCGTCGTCGCCGCCGACGCTGTCGTGGATGATCTTGCGCGCGTCCTCGCGGAGCCGGGTGGTCTGCAGGCCGGTGCCGCTGGACTCGGTGTGCGTGTTCGCGTACCGCGGCAGCACCTCCTCGCGGATGAAGTCCTCGAGGAAGGTCAGGGCGCGGCCGGACGCGGTGTAGTCGGCGTACGTGACCCGGCGCGGCCCGTACGGCCCGGGCATCACCTGGTCGTCGCCGATCACCGACGCGCGGATCCGGCGCAGCAGCGGGGTGTCCGGCGGCATCGGACGCCTCGTCACGCGTGGTCGACTCTCCCCCTGGATGGTCATGGCGTCAGAGTAAGGCCGTTCGTGACTTTCGTCTCGTACTCGTCGGGCTCGGCTGGTTAGGGTCGTCGCAGTCGAGGCGAGGAGCTGAGGATGACGTTTTCCGCCGAGCTGTGGGACGCCGGCGCCGCCGACGGTGTACGACCAGATCGTCGAGCACCCGTTCATCACCGGGCTGACCGACGGCACGCTGCGACCACGACGCGTTCCGGTACTTCATCGTGCAGGACAGCCACTACCTGCGGGCGTACTCCCGCGCGCTCGCCCTGGTCGCCGCCCGGGCCGTCGACGAGGACGCCGTCAGCATGTTCGCCCGGCACGCCGCCGACGCGATCGAGGTCGAGCGCGAACTGCACAGCGGCCTGCTCGGGTCACTCGGACTCACCTCCGCCGACGTCGACGCCACCGGCTCCGGGCCGACGACCACGGCGTACATGTCCTATCTGACCGCTGTCTGCGCCACCGGCACGTACGCCGAGGCGGTGGCGGCCGTGCTGCCCTGCTACTGGATCTACCGCGAGGTCGGCCGGGAGCTGCTGCAAGCGGTCCTCGCCGGACCCGGTCTACGCGAGAGTGGATCGCGACGTACGGGTCCGAGGAGTTCGATGCGGTCGTAGAGTCGGTACTGGCGGTGACAGACCGGCTCGGCGACGAGGTCGGCCCGGGCGAGCGCGACCGTTGCCACCGGCACTTCTCCACCACCACCCGGTACGAGTGGATGTTCTGGGACGCCGCGTACCACCGAACTCGATTGGCCGGTCTGACATGGTGCGAGAGCAAGACTTCTACGACGTCGTGATCGTCGGCGGCGGCCACAACGGCCTCGTCGCCGCCGCGTACCTGGCCGGCGCCGGACTGACCACGCTCGTGCTCGAGCAGCAGAGCCACACCGGCGGCGCCGCGGTCAGCCAGCAGGTGTTCCCCGGCGTGGATGCCCGCCTGTCGCGGTACTCGTACCTGGTCAGCCTGCTGCCGGACAAGATCGTGGCCGACCTGGGCCTGTCCCTGGAACTCCGCTCGCGCTCCGTCGCGTCGTACACGCCGGTACGCCGCGGTGGGCGCGACCTCGGTCTGATGGTGGAGCGGCCCGAGGGCACGGCGACCCGGGAGTCCTTTGCGGCGCTGACCGGCGGCGACGCGGAGTACGAGGCCTGGACGACCTTCTACGGATCCGTCGGCGCGAGCTGGCGGAGGTGGTCGCGCCGACGTTGCTCGAGCCGCTCGTGTCGGCGCGGACCTTCGCTGCGCAGCAGGTCGATCCCGCGCTGTGGGACGCCGTGGTCGAACGGCCCTTCGGCGAGGTCGTCGAGCAGCGGTTCGCCGACGACACCGTGCGTGGCGTGGTCGCGACGGACTCGGTGATCGGCACCTTCGCCGGGCTTGCACGACGAGTCGCTGATCCAGAACCGGTGCTTCCTCTACCACCTGATCGGCAACGGCACCGGCGAATGGCGCGTGCCGGTCGGCGGGATGGGCGCGGTCACCGATGCGCTGGCCGCGGCGGCTCGCCGCGCCGGCGCCTCGCTGCGTCACCAACGCTGCTGTGACCTCGGTCGAGGCCGATGGCACGCGTGCCGCCGTGACCTGGCTGGGCGGTGACGGTGAGCGCTCGGTCGACTGCTCGTACGTGCTCGCCAACGTCGCTCCGACGACCCTCGCCGCGCTGCGCGGCCAGCCGGTCGGCGTGACCAGCCCGAGGGTTCGCAGCTGAAGATCAACCTGCTGCTGTCCCGGCTCCCCCGGCTGCGCTCCGGCGACGACCCGACCCGGGCCTTCGCCGGCACCTTCCACATCGACGAGGACTACAGCCAGCTGGAGACGGCGTACCGCCAGGCCGCCGGCGGCGACACTGCCGCCGTCCCGCCCTCCGAGGTCTACTGCCACTCCCTCACCGACCCGTCCATCCTCAGCCCGTCACTGGTTGCCTCAGGGCCACCAAACGCTGACCGTCTTCGGCGTCCACTTCCCCGCCCGCTTGTTTGCCGCCGACAACGACGCCGCCCGCGACGAGTCCGTACGCCGGGTGCTGGCCGGGCTGGAGTCCTACCTCGACGAGCCGCTGGAACCCTGCATCGCCCGCGACGCCGACGGCAACCTCTGCGTGGAGGCGAAAACCCCGTACGACATCGAGGAATCCGTCGGCATGCCAGGCGGCCACATCTTCCACGGCGACCTCCAGTGGCCCTGGGCCGACGACGAGTCCGAGGTCGGCCGCTGGGGCGTCGAAACCGATGTGGCGAACATCATGATCTGCGGCTCCGGCGCCCGCCGAGGAGGCGCCGTCAGCGGCATCGCCGGCCACAACGCAGCCATGGCCGTCCTCGAGCTCCGCCCCTGACCGTAACCGATTTCATATCTGCCGAGCGGCCCTGCTACGATCCTCTTCGTTCGCAGGCAACACCAAGCGAACAGAACGCGCCGCTAGCTCAATTGGCAGAGCAGCTGACTCTTAATCAGCGGGTTCGGGGTTCGAGTCCCTGGCGGCGCACCAGCACCAAGGCCCAGGCAGACATCGCAATCTGCTCCTGGGCCTTTGTGCTGTCTACGCACCCTTTACGCACCTCTTTGCCGGACCGTCGCTCCTCGCCGAGCTGCCAGCGACCGAACCCGCGTCCGCCGACGCCTCGCCCGACGAGCGATCGGGTGCCCGCTCCAGCCTCTGACCTGATCGTGACTGTGCGTCACCTCACATCGGTTCGCATCGTTGCCGCCATCTCGGATTCTCCGCCAGGCCAGCCGTTGAGCAGCCAACCATCGCACAGGTTGGAGGCTTGAGATGGCGAGACCACCACTGCCCATCGGATCCTGGGGACGAGATCTCCACCTGGGTCGTCGAAGACCGACGACAAGGGCAAGCCCGTCAAGCTACAAGTCGCAGGCCAGGTTCCGCGACCACGACGGCCACGTCCGCCCCGTCTCCGCCTACGGCAAGACCAAGACGGCCGCCGAGCGCGCCCTGCTCAAGAAGCTCCAGGACCGCGCCAAGACCGGCCAGTCCGGCGAGCTGACCGCGATGCACAAGATCACCCACCTCCTCGACCTCTGGGAAGAGAAGTTCAAGGAACAGATCGCCGACGGCCGACGCTCCCCACCTCCCTGGACACCTACCAGCGCGCCATCAAGAACCACGTACGACCCGCCATCCGCGCCGATGAGATCAAGCTCCTCCGCAAGCACCTGAAAGCCGACAAAGCAGCCGTCAGAGCCGACCTCCCCTCCCCCGTCGCCACAGCTGCGGCTGTGTCGCCAGCAGGGGGGAGGCGGTCTGGAAGATCCCGCTCATCAAGAGCATGATGTCCCGCCCGGTGATGTCCTGACGAATGGCCCCGTGAAGGCGGGCGCGGTCGGTCAGTGCGTCGGTGACCGCATCCAGCATCTCCTGGCCTTTACGTACATCAGGGTGAACGCGGGCCTCCCCGTGCGCGACCTGGCAGAAGGCGCGGTCCCTGACCTGCAACTCGATAGCAGCGGTCATGAACTCGCGCAGCCCATCCGCCGGATCCTCGGCCTGCACCAGGCCCGCGCCGATCGCAACCAGACTGGACTGGTTCTCACACACCACCGCCGCCAGAAGATCCTCCTTCGTACTGAAATGCCGAAACACGGTCGCCTTGCCGATCCCGGCCCGCTCAGCGATCTCGGAGACCGACGCCTCGATCCCCTGCGCGGCAAAAGCCTCACCCGCCGGGTTCGCCATCGCATCCCTCCCTCCTCCGCGACCGAGCGTAATCTAACCGGCCAACGTGACCGCCTGCACCGACTTGTGCCGCAGCTAACGCGACCGCCCGGTCCGGTTAGTGTATTGTCTAATGCGACCACCCGGTCCGCTTGTGGGATTCGGGGCCACCCCCTCCCCGGCGAGCAGGAACTGCTGTCGGTTCTCAAGGCCGGCCAGAGGTGCCGCCAGCGCGACCGGGCCCGCACCGCTGAAACCGAATGGAAAGTGATCGATCATGGATGCTGTCGAACGTCTGAGCGTCGTCGAGGATCTTCGTCGCCTGATGGCCCGCTACGTCCGCTACGCGGACAACCATCGCTGGCAGGACTTGGCAGACCTGTTCACGAAGGACGGCACATTCACCCCGCACAAGCCGGACGGCTCGGTGTGGCTGCGCATGGAGGGTCGCGAGGAGATCGCCGCGACGGTCGGTTCCAGCGGTGGTCCCGATGACGTTTTGATCCACCACCTGTTCTCGGACGAGATCGACGTCGAGTCGGCAACCTCGGCCCACGGGGTGTGGGCCATGGAGGACATCATCACCCGGCCCGAGAACGCCGAGGTGAACGAGGAGTTCCCCTTCAAGGGCATGCACGGCTTCGGCCACTACCACGCGCACTTCGTCAAGGCCGACGGCTCCTGGTACATCGCCGAGCTCAAGCAGACCCGACTACGCCTCGACTTCACCAACTGACACCGCGGTGCCCCGCACCACCGGGCACCGCCCCTCCCCCTTTCACCACCTTTACGAGAAAGCAGTGGCGACATGAGTGACAACAGCAACCGTTCGCCGGAGCGGTTCACGATCGATGTGGCGCAAGACGATCTGGACGACCTCACGGCACGCCTGAAGTCGACCCGATTCTTCGACGACCTGGACAACGAGGACGAGTACTACGGCCTGAGCACGGACTACCTCAAGCCGCTGGTCGAGTACTGGGCCGACGGGTTCGACTGGCGTGCGGCCGAGAAGCGGCTGAACAGCTACGACCAGTACAAGGTCGAGATCGACGGCACGCCCGTGCATTTCATCCGCAAGCCCGGCAAGGGCCCCAACCCGACCCCGCTGCTGGTCCTGCACGGCTGGCCGTGGCCGGGTGAGTTCAGCTACCCGCTCATCAACCCGCTGACCGATCCCGCCGCCTTCGGGGGCGACCCGGCCGACGCCTTCGACGTCATCATGCCGACCCTGCCCGGCTTCGCGTGGTCCACCCCCGTCAGGGGCGACCTCAATTACTGGAAAATCGCCGACATCATCCACACCCTGATGACCGAGGTCCTGGGCTACAAGAAGTACGGATCGCTGGGCACCGACTACGGCGCCCTGGTCAACAGCGCACTGGGCCACAAGTACAACGACAGCATCATCGCGCTGCACTACGGCCACGACCTATGCCGGGCATGTTCCAGATCGACCGCTACTGGGACCTCACCGGCGGCGAGCCGATCCCCGCGGACGCCACGCCGGAACTGCGGGCGGACATCATGAAGCTCCACTCGACCTACGCCTCCCACGTCGCCGTCCACATGCTGGACGCATCGACGCTCACCCACAGTCTGAACGACTCCCCGATCGGGATGCTCGCCTGGCTGGTGCAGCGGTGGAAGAAGTGGAGCGACAAGAACGACGACTTCGACGCCGTCTTCTCCCGCGACTTCGTCCTCACCCAGGCCACCATCTTCTGGGTGACCCAGTCCATCGGATCCTCCATCCGCATGTACCGCAACACGATCCGCTACCCCTGGTCGCCGTTGCACGACCGGCAGCCGGTAGTCGAGCCCCCGGCCGGCCTCACCTTCCTCCTCGGCGACGTCTACCCTCCCGGCGTCACCACCGTCGAAGAACGCGTCGCCCACTTCGAGAACGGCCCCACCCGCAGCACGTTCAACGTCGTCAACGTGAACGCCCACCCCAAGGGCGGCCACTTCGGCCACTACGAAAACCCCGACGCCTTCGTCGGCGACCTCCGCGAGACCTTCCGCAAGGTGCGCTGACACCCCCCGCGACGGACACCAGCGCTTCGAATAGGCAAAGGGAAGAAGGAAAATCATGCGCGCAGCAGTCGTGAAGAAGTTCGGTGGACCCGAGGTTGTCGAGGTCTTGGAGGTCCCGCTGCCGGAGCCAGGTCGGCTGGAGGTCCGCATCAAGGTCGCGGCCGCCGCGCTCAATCCCGCTGACACCGCTGTGCGGGCCGGGAACTTCAGGCCGTCGGAGGAGGTCGAATACATAGGTCTCGGTTTTGAGGCTGCCGGGACGGTCGACGCGGTCGGCCCGGTTGTCGCCCTGTTGGTCGGAACCCCGGTGATCGCGTTCGATGCCCCCTTGCTGCGCCCGACGAAGGCGCAGGCCGAATACCTTGCTCACCGACCTCAACTCCATCGCCCTCGCCCCAGAGGGTATGGACCTGACGCTCGCGGCAACGATCCCACTCAACGCGCTGACCGCCTCACTGGCCCTGGACTATCTCCCGCTGCTCCCCCGCGACACCCTGCTTGTCACGGGCGCCGCCGGGGCCGTCGGCGGCTACGCCGTCGAATCGGCCCGGACGCAAGGCGTGCGGATCGTCGCGCAGGGAAGGCCCCAGGACGAGGAGTTCCTCCGCAGTCGGGGCGCGACCTGGTTCGTGTCGCGCGACGAGGACCTGAGTGAGGCGGTGCGCCGGTTCGTGCCGGAAGGTGTGGACGGCGTGGTGGACGCGGCGGCGCTGGGCGCCCCTGCCATGGCGGCGGTCCGCGACGACGGCATCTACGTGAACGTGAAGGGCGACGTGCTCCCGCCGCCCCAGGAGCGGGGCGTGGTGGTGCGGCGCACCGCCGCCGAACCCGAACCGACCCGTCTCTCGTATCTGTCCGCGCTCGCCGAGGTCGGCGTGCTGACGCCGCGGGTCGCTCAGACTCTACCACCTGTCGCAAGCAGCCGAAGCCTACGCCCGGTTCGCCCGGGGCGGCCTGCGCGGCCGGATCGTGCTGGTGCCGTGATTCACCGGCCGAACCGGCGCCGGCCGTCGCGCCTGCGCTCACACAACTCAGACCATCCGGCTAGATCCGGTCCGTAGCTCTTCACCTCACGAAGGACGCGTGGGCCAAAGCCGCCCGGCACCGGTGCGGAGACGAAAGGAACCACATCATGAACAAGCAGGAAACCCGGAAGACATTCACCTGGCGCTCCCGGATCGCCGCAACGGCCGCGGCGGCCGCGCTGCTGGTCGGCGGCGGGGCAGGCGCAACGGCCTTCACCTCTCCGTCCGCGAGCGCACACGACCAGTCGGCGAGCGCCTCGTCCCAGTCCCTCACGGCCCGGGTGCAGCGCTTGGAGGACATCGAGGACATCGAACAGCTCAAGGCCCGCTACTTCCGCTTCGTGGACGAGAAGAAGCACGATGACCTGGTGAAGATCTTCACCCCGAACGCCAAGATCGTGACCGATGGGCAGGCGTTCAAGTCGCCGCAGGAGTTCGCGGACATCATCCGTGACGCCGTCGGCGCCGCACCGACCGTCCACCACGGCCACATGCCCGAGATCACGATCACTGGCCCGAACACGGCGACCGGGATCTGGGCCATGGAGGACCTGCTGACCTTCCCCGCAGGCCCGAACGCTCCGCAGGGACACAACGGCTACGGCCAGTACCACGAGACCTACAAGAAGGTCCACGGCAAGTGGCTGATCGACTCCGTGCTGCTGACCCGATTCCGGATGGACCCACTGGCGAACTGGACCCCCGCCGGCGTCCACGGCCACCAAGTGATGCGCTCGGTGTCGCCATGGTTCGCGTCACGTTCGTGCTCTTTGCAGAAAATCGCAACTGAGGCCATTGCAAGGTGAGTTACCCCGACTGACGAGCAGTGGTGCGCGGGTCAAGAACTCAATTCTTGACCCGCGCCACGGTCTGCTCCAGAGATGGGGGCCGACGCTCGCCCGCAAGTGGTGGAGCGGCCGGCCTCTGCGCAGTCGAGTTGTGTCGGCATCACATCGGTCTCCACCGCGGCCAGCCCTTCCCAGATGGGCGACGCTGTCAGTGTAATGAAGTCCTCGCGCCGCCAAGCGAACATGAGCTCGACGGCGCGATGGACCACGTCACTTTCTCATCTCACCGCAGGGCTGTCGACCTTCTCCGGAGTGACCGGTACGTCGAGATGGCGGGTGAGGGTCTGGCCTTCGATGTCGAGGTTCGGCAGGATCCGGTCCAGCCATCGGGGCAGGGACCACATGTGCCGGCCGACGATGGCCATGAGGGCGGGGACGATCATCATCCTGACGAGGAACGCGTCGGCGAGGACCCCGACCGCCAGACCGAAGCCGATGCTCTTGATGATGACGTTGTCCCCCGTGCTGAACGCGCCGAAGACGCCGATCATGATGATCGCCGCCGCGGTGACGACCCGGGCGCTGTACTGGAATCCGACGGCGATCGCCTTGCGGGCGGGAGTCCCGTGCACGAATTCCTCCCGCATGCGGGTCACCAGGAAGACCTCGTAGTCCATGGCGAGACCGAACAGGATGCCGGTCAGCAGCAGCGGCAGGAGGAACACGACCGGCCCGGTCGTGTCGAGGCCGATGAGGTTCGCCAGCCATCCCCATTGGAAGACCGCCACGGTCGTGCCAAGGGCGACCCCGACGGACATCACGAACCCCAGCGCCGCCTTCAGCGGCACGAGCAGCGATCGGAACACCAGGACCAGCAACACAGAAGGCCAGCCCGACGACCACGATGAGATAGATCGGGAACGCGCTCACTCAAGCTGTCGGCGATATCGACACCCACCGCCGTACTGCCGGTGACCAGCGCCCGGGCTCCGGTCTGATTCTCCAGCCCAGCCAGCGCGTCGCGGAGGGTTCCGACCAGGTCCTTGGTCTCGGCCGCGGCGGGTCCGCTCCGCGGGATGACGGTGATACTCGCGAAGTTGACCGCCTGAAGCTGCTGACGCAGCGCCGCGACCGTCGCCGGCTTGGACGGATCGGCAGCCGGTACGACGGCGGTGATGTCGGTGTGGACGCCATTGACCATCGCGGTCGCCGCCTGCACCGCGGCCACGGGATCCTTGGCGCCCTGGGTGTCCACGACAACCAGCAGTGGCCCGTTGGCGCCGGCCCCGAAATTCTGGGCGATCAGGTCATAGGCCTGGCGTTGGCCGGTCCCAGCCGGGGCACTCCCGTCGTCGGGCAGCGCGATCTGCATCGACAACACCGGGATGGAGACGACCAGGGCGACACCGAGACCGGCCAGCAAGGCGGAAACCCTGTGCTTGACGACGAGATCGGCCCACCGCCGGCCCACCGGACGTACTTCTTCATCGCCAGGCGTGCCCGCGCGCTTGGCGAGCCATCGCGTGACCAAGCCTTGCCGGCCGCCGGTGACAAGCGAGCCGCCGAGGCCGACGACGGCCGGCAACAGGGTCAGGGCGATCAGCACCGCGATCGCGACGGTCGCGGCGCCACCTAGGCCCATCTGGGTGAGGAAGCTGATGTTGCAGACGGCGAGGCCGGCGAGCGCGATGATGACCGTCAGGCCCGCGAAGACCACTGCCGAGCCGGCCGTACCGATCGCCACTCCCATGGCGTTTTCGCGTGACCGCCCGGATCTGACCTCTTGCCGGTAGCGCGACATGACGAACAACGAGTAGTCGATACCGACCGCGAGCCCGAGCATCAGGGCAAGGATCGGTGTGGTGGAGCTCAGTTCGACGAATCCGGTGAGCGTGGTGATTCCGGTCAGGCCGATGCCGACACCGATCAGCGCGGTCAGCAGCGACATCCCCGCCGCCAGCAGCGACCCGAAGGTGATCGCCAGCACGACCAGGGCGATCACGATGCCGACGACTTCGGCCGAGCCCTCGGCACTCTCGTCGGGGAACGCGTTCCCGCCCACAATCGCAGTCAGGCCATCAGCGCGCAGCGATGACGCGGCGTGCTCTATCGCGTCCTTGTCGGAGTCGTCGAGATCTACCGTCGGCCGGTCGTAGTTGACGGTGAGATAGGCGGTCCGCCCGTCCGGAGTGACTGTCCCCGCGGTGAACGGGTCGGTGACGCCGGTCACGTGCCCGGTCGTCGCCGTCTTCACAGCCGCGGCGATCTGCTTCTTCGCCGCGTCGGTGGTCACCTGCTCTCCCTGCGGCGCCTGGATCACCACCTGGGCGATCGCACCATCCGTCACAGCCTGAGGCGTCCGCTCTTTGATCAGATCGAACGCGCGTGTCGATTCCAGCCCCGGCAGCGAAAACGAGTCCTGCGTCGGGCCGGACAGCGTCGCGGCACCCAAGCCAGTGGCCGCCAGGGCCAGCAACCATCCGGCGATGACGACGATGCGGTGGCCGAAGCACCACCGACCGATCTTGTACAGCAGCCAGGCCACGAGTACCCCTTCCCTCCGTGAGGCACTCTGCCTCGATGGGAGACTATCCCAACTTTAGAGGACAATCATAACGGGTCTAACTGCTCATGCCGATACACTCGCCCAATGGGGCTTCGTGAGCGCAATGCGGCTAGAACGCGGCAGGTCATCTTCGCCGCGGCGATGGAGCTGTTCGTGCGGGACGGCTATGAGGAAACGACCATGGAGGAGATCGCACAGCACGCCGACATCGGGTCGTCGACCCTGTATCGCTACTTCCTGAACAAGGAATCCATCGTCATGGAACCCCTCGGCGATCCGGGGGTGATGGCCGCCGAGGTGGCCCGGCGCCCGGCGGACGAGGACGTCGCCGTGGTGGTCGGCAATGCCATCTTGGCCTTGCTCGAGCACCAGGCCAGCCTCAAGGTCCATGCACAGCTCAGGGAAATGCTCACCGAGAACTCCGAAACCGTTCGCGCGCGTGCTCGAGTGGTATCGAGACGAGGAACACCTTCTGGAGCAGGCCCTGCTGCAAACGAACAGGCGCCGCTCCCGATGATCTGCACCATCGCCTTCACCGCCAGGGTCGCCACAGTCATCCTCAGCCTCACCTTCCGAACTCCAGAGGGGTCCGACGAGGTGCTCGATCCTGCCGAGACCGCACGGCAGATCATGCTGCAGCTCCACAGGTCACCGCCCACACTTCCCTACATCCCCTGACGAGGCGTGCCCGGTGAGGCCGTATCAGGCTGCCAGTCAGGCACTCTTGTACGGGGATGGACCGGACGGGCGTGCGCTGTGAAGGTTGGTACGACCGGACGTCAGCCGCGGAGGAGGTCCAGCGCCTGTGGCACGAAAGGTCGTGGTGTTGGAAGATCCCACCGTGGCCAGAGCCGGGATAGATGACCAGTTTGGGTGTGAGGCAGCGTTCGGCGAGGTGGACGGTGTCGGCGGTCGGCGGTCGGCGGTCGGCTACATCATTTCGTTGTCGCCGTTGACCACCTGCACCGACTGCCGCACGGTGGCCGGGCCGGCGGGCGAACCTCGCTCCCACGTGGCGAGGGCGGTCAACTGCGCGCCGCTGGTCTCATCGGTCAAGGGGGTGTCGAGGTATTTGACGCGATCCTCGGCAGGCAGTCGTTCGTGCTCACCGCACAGCCGGACGGCACCACCGAGTTCACCGACCCCGAGCCGCTAGGGCCAGGTCAGGGCCGGGCGACCTTCGCCGGAAGCGCGGGGAGGACGATCCCTACCCCACTGAGCTCGGCCAGCACTTGTTCGGTGACCTCTCTGTTCGAGACCGACTGATCGCCCGCCGACCACCGACCCGAGGCGTACTCCAACGTTGCGAACACGACCATCGCCGTCAGTGCGACATCCGGGGCCTTCGGGTCGCCGCCGGTCCGCTCGGCGATGGCTGCGGCCAGCCCGTCGCGGCTCTCGGTCATGAAGTCCCAGAGCTTCGCCCGCGGACCGGGCGCGTTGTCGATCACGCGACGGATGGCGGCGGAACGATCGGCCTCGTCGGCATTGGTGTTGGTCAGGTCGAGCAGAATCGCGCCGAGTGATTCGGCCAGCGGCTCGTCGGTGGGGCGGCTTCGCAACACGTCGCCCACCTCGAGATGCGGGCGCAGGGGTTCGAGCGCGAGCACGTCCTTGCTGGGGAAGTAGCGATAGAGCGTCGTGGAGCCGACCTCGGCCTGCTCCGCGATCTGCTCCATCGTCGTCTCGTCGAAGCCTTGTCCGAGGAACAGATCGGTCGCCACCTCGGCGATCCGCCGGCGCGTCCGCTCCGCCTTGAGCTCTCGCAGTCCCATGCGCCCCATTCTAACCTCATACCCACTCGGGCTTGATTCCTAATCGGGCATCAGTACATTATGGGTGACAGACCCGAATTCCACCCGGGGATCAGGTTTCACTCCGGGACAAGGGAGCACCCATGTCCAGTACCACTGAGGACGTCGCCGGAGTACCGCCGGCCACGCCCTCGCCGCACTTGATGGTCGCCATGCTGACGTCCTCGATCGGCGCCTTCGTCGGGCTGCTCACGCCACTGACTCTGTTGCTCACCCTCCACCTGACCCGGCTCGTGGGCGATGGCGCGGCCAGTGCCTTCGGGATCATCAGCGGGCTCGGAGCGCTGTTCATCGCGCCGCTTCTCCTCGGCATCGGCGGCTTCACCGCGCTGTACCTCACGCTCACCGTCATCGCGCTGCTCGGCGCGGCCACTGTCCGCCGCCTTCCCGAGATCGGGCGCGAGGGCGATCCGCGCTGGGCCGTCATCACCACCGGTACGCCGGTACCGGCGACCGTCACACCCTGACCTACCAACAAAGGAGTACGACCATGTCCATACTGTCCGTTTCGACCTACAGCCTCCGGGAGCAACTCGGTCCGCTGTCGTTCGACTTCACCGATGCCGACGGCAACGACCTGCACTTCGAACTGCCCTACCCGAAGCTGCTGGACCTGTCCGGGTTCCCGCAGCGCGCCCGGGACGAACTCGGCGTCCAGGCGATCGAGACGGTCGCGTTCCAGTTCGGTGACCCGGACAACCCCGAGCTCGACAAGTTCGCCGCGGCCCTGGTGTCCAGCGGCGTACGGCTCCTGAACGTCGCGATCGACGCGGGCGACCTGCTGGAGACCGATCCGGACAAGCACGCCGCGGATGTTGCCCTGCTCAAACAATGGATCGACCGGTTCGTCGCGATGGACTCGGCCTTCATCCGGGTGAACGCGGGATCGCCGATCAGTCCGCACCTTGACGGGGGTACTCCGCCGGACCACCTGGTCGAGGCGCTCGTCGAGCTCGGCAAGTACGCCGCGGCGAAGGGCGCCCGGCTGCTGGTGGAGAACCACGGTGGTCCGAGCAGCGATCCCGTGTGGATGAGCGCAGTGCTGGACGCGGTGGGCCGCGAGCACCTCGGCCTGCTCCTGGATCTGGGCAACTTCGACGTCCTCACCAAGCCGATGATGGGAGCCCTTCTCGGTGGCGGCGCCGTGCCAACGTTCGACTCGATCGCCTTGGCTCCCTTGTACGACGGCATCGAAGCACTCGCCGACCGCGCCGAACTCGTACATGTGAAGGTCAATAACGTCGATGACTCAGGAACGATCGGCGCGGTCGACCTGGAGCGCGCGATCAAAATCCTCGCCGCGCACGGGTACGACGGCCCGCTCACCGTCGAGTACGAGGGTAGCGGGGGCGATCCCTGGCAGAAGACCCGCCACATTGTAGACGTCACCCGATCTCTCGCCCCGACCGCGGAAGGACAGTAACCATGGCAGAGCAGGTTGACGTCCTCATCATCGGTTCGGGCCCCGCGGGTTCGACGTACGCGCGCACGATCGGCGACGCCGTACCGACGGCACGGATCCTGATGGTCGAGGTGGGGCCGAAGATCCCGGGCATCCGCGGCGAGCACACGTTCAACATGAGCGAAGAAGCGCGGGTCGCCGCGCAGTTGCTCACGCAGGGACCCGAGGCCGGCGTCGAGCGGGCCAAGACTCTGGCGGACATCGGCGACGGGATCGATCCGAGTCTCGAGTTCCGGCAGACGATCCTGCCGGGCCTGTTCTTCCTCGATCCGCGGCCGAAGCTCGAGGACGGAGAGGTCGGGTTGTCGGCGGCGAGCATGGCCAGTGGCGTCGGTGGGATGGGCATCCACTGGGGCACGTCGTCGCCGCGGCCGCACCAGTCCGAACAGATCCCGTTCATCCCGGCCGACGAACTCGACACTGCTCTCGACCATGCCGAACAGCTCCTCCGCGTCACCAAGTGGGACGGACCCGGCACCGGACTGTCCGAGAAGATCCGGCTGCAGATGGCCGAGGAGTTCGACGGTCCAGGTCTGACCCCGGTCGGCTTCATGCCGAGCTCCCTGCGCTGGGAGAACGGCAGGCCGAAGTTCTCCGGCACCGACGTCATTCTCGGCGATCTCGAGAGCACGGTCAGCGGGTTCGAGTTGCGGGCCGAGACGCTTGCGCGTCGGGTCATCGTGGCGGACGGGGTCGCAGTCGGCGCAGTACTGGAGGACCGGAGGTCCGGGGAGTCGTACGAGGTGCGCGCCGAGCATGTCGTGGTGTGTGCCGACGGTTTGCGTACGCCGCAGGTCCTGTTCTCGTCGGGGGTGCGGCCGACCTCGCTCGGGCATTATCTGAACGAGCACTTCCAGGTCGGCGCCTTCGGGTATCTGAACGACGAGTTCGATCCGTCCCGGTTCTCCGACGAGCCGGAGCGACCCGGGTACGTGCTCGTGCCGTTCTCCGATGCCCGCCCGATGCAGGGCGGGATCACGGCGCTCGGCAACTCGCCGTACGCGATGAACCTCGGCGACCCGACCCTCGCGTCGAAGCTGATGGCGTGTCCCTGGTACGGCGCCAAGGACATCCAGTACCGCGATCGGGTGGAGTTCAGCGAGACCGAGACCGACTTCTACGGCATGCCGAAGATGACCATCCACTACTCCCGGACAGACACCGACCTGGCGACGATCCAGCAACTGAAGGAGAACGCCGCCCGCAGCGCCGCCCGGATCGGCACTCTCGCCGAGGAACCCGCGCTCGCGGCCGGCGGCTCGTCGTTCCACTACCAGGGCACCGTCCGGATGGGCGCGACCAACGACGGACTGTCGGTCTGCGACCAGTACCTCAAGGTCTGGGACATCGAGAACCTGTACGTCGGCGGCAACGGCGTCATCCCCACGTCAACCGCCGCCAATCCCACCCTCACCACCGTCGCCCTGGCCTGGCGAGCCGCCACCGAGCTTGCAACCCGCCTGACCAGCGAACGCTCGCGGAGGCTTTGGTGATTGCGTGAACCTCACTCGACAGCGCAGCGCACTGAGGCGCCAAGTCACGGGTCTGCTCAGTCGCCGATTGGTTTCGCCGCTGCTTGCCTACCCACAAAGGGCGCGTCGCGATCAGTTCGAGGCCGCCGGAGTGCCACCGCGGCGGATCGTGCTCAGTTTCGTCATCGTCGCCATCGCCGCCGGCGCGGCCGCGGTCATCGCCCTCTTCCATGCCGGCTTGTACCGGCGCGCCCCGGCAGGCGAGCGGACCACGACCGAGCTGCCCACATCGGTCGACGCCGAGCCGGCCGCGGCGACGGGCGAGTATGGCGACGTTTACGCCCAGCGCGAGGTGCCGCAGCAGCTTGTCCCGACGACCGGCACCCAGCTCGCCTCGCCGAACGGCCGTGCCGCCGGTCGGCACCACCACGGCCACCACGCCGGGTCCGATGCCGCGACGGTCGGCTTTTCGCCCGTCAGTGATGGCCCTGCCATCAGCGGCCGGGTGGAGGGCCCGCATCGGCAAGCAGTTGGCGGTGCGGTGTTGACCGTCACCGACTTGGCCGGCCGCCAGATAACGCAGGGCACAAGCGACGCGGACGGCGCGTACCGGCCGGTGCTGCCAGCCTGGGAACGGTACCTGCTGATCTGCTCGGCCGAGGGCCACCAGCCGGTAGCGTCCTTGGTGGCGGCAGACGCCGGTGAGGTCCGCTTTGACCTGACGCTCCCCGGCGCCGCCACTGTCGAAGGGTGGGTGCGCGGCGACAGCGGCAAGCCGTTCGCCGACGCCACGGCTACTTTCACGGACGTGCGAGGCCAGGTCATCGGTGCGGCCTCGACAGGTTTCGACGGCGGATACGCGCTGCCGGATCTCCAACCGGGTGAATATACGTTGACGGCTACGGCAGGGGACGCGCTCCCGGTCGCCCGGGCGGTAACGGTCGACCGACTAGGCACACACCGCTTCGATGTGGTGTTGCCCTCGAGTGTGACCGTCTCCGGAGCCGTCCGCGTGGCGACATTGCGGCAGCCGGTGCCTGACGTGACGGTCACCTTGGTGGACGCTGACGGACAGCTCGCCCGCACAACAGTGACGGGCGATGACGGTCGCTACGAGTTCACCAGCCTGCTGCCCGGCACCTACACCCTGACGGCGAGTGGATACGCGCCCGTCGCGGTCCAGGTCGATCTGTTCGGCGAACGTACCGACCAGGATGTGGTGCTGGACACCGCAGCCATCCAGTCTCTGCGGGCGTCGGGCCGCAATGGGGAACGAGGCTAACTCCGCCATGCGATCGATGAACTCGGTGCATGCCGGCGGACCTGGCACCACCGGGCCCGGAGCCGGCGCGGAGCAGCGATCGCCCGCGTCGGCCAGGCATGCACGACCCCTGGGCAGGCATGCACGGCCCCTGGTGCCGCCGGTCGGGTGGCAGATCCTGCGCGAGATCGCCCTGCTCGGATCGATGTACGTCGTCTACAGCGTCGGCCGGATCTACGCGGCCAGGCACAGCGCCTCGGCGTTCGACAACGCGCACCGGCTGATTGGCTGGGAGCGGGATCTGGGTCTGCCGAACGAGGCCGCGCTGCAGCACTCGTTCCTGCAGGTTCCGCACCTGGCGCAGGTCGCCAACGCGTTCTACGCCTGTGTGCACTTCCCGCTCACCGCACTGGTCCTGATCTGGTTGTCGGTACGCCGCCCCGCGGCGTACAAGGCGGTGCGGTCGACCCTGATGGCACTTACCGGCCTGGCGCTGGCCGGGCATACCGCGTTCCCCCTGGCACCGCCACGGATGCTGCCCAACCTGGGCTGGGTGGACACCGGGATCAGGTTCGGCCAATCCGTGTACGGGCCGAACAGCGACAGCGGAATGGCCAACCAGTTCGCCGCGATGCCAAGCCTGCACGTCGGCTGGGCAGCGCTCATCGCCGTAACCATGATCACCGTCACTCGGAGCCGGTGGCGTTGGCTGTGGATCCTGCATCCCGTGACCACGTTCGCGGTAGTCGTGCTGACCGCCAACCACTACTGGCTCGACGGCCTGGTCGCACTCACCCTGCTCACCTGCTGCCTGCTGCTGGCCAGCGCCAGACGTGCCCGATCACCTCGGCCCGCTACCTCGGGCGAACCGACCGCTGACCACAACCACTTCAAAAGGAGGCTCACCATGCCGACGACGAAATCTGTTCAGACCGGCGCACCTGGCGCCGTCGACGTTGTCGACCTCGAACGACCGGCTCCAGGACCCGACGTCGATGGCGGAGCCGTGATGAAAGGAAGGTTCACTGTAGAGACGACGCACATCCGAGGCGGCCAGGTGCCGGCCCCGACCGTGGCGTTCGTTCTGCAAGGCGGCGGCAGCCTGGCCGCCGGCCAAGTCGGGATGCTGCGTGCACTACTCGAGGCAGGGATCCGCCCCGACCTGGTGGTCGGATCCTCCGCCGGCGCCCTCAACGCTGTGGCCTTCGCACAGAATCCCACCGAATCCGGACTCGACGAACTCCAGGACCTCTGGGCGCGGATCCGGCGCAGCGACATCTTCGCCTTCAGCCCCCGCCACCTGGTCCACGGACTGACCGGTCGCCGCAGCGGCCTGGTCCCGCCCGATCGTCTGCGCGCCCTGCTGGCCAGGCACCTTGTCATCAGCCGCCTCGAGGACGCGGTGATCCCGGTCCGCGTCGTCACCACCGACGCCGCCACTGGCCGTCCGGCCGTCCTCTCGACCGGTCCCGCTCTACCCGCATTGCTTGCCAGTGCCGCGCTACCCGGCATCTTCCCGCCGGTCGAACTCGGCGGACGGCTCCTCATCGACGGCGGCGTGGCCGCCGACACACCGATCCTGCAGGCCGAAGAATCCGGCGCCACCACCAGCTACCTGCTGCCGAAGGGCTCGGCCAACCCGACCCCGCTCGCCCAAGGCGCCCTGACCAACGCGCTCCTGGCGACCCGACAGATGCTCAGCCGGATCACCGCCGACGATGTCGCCATGGCCCGCGGCCAGGTCCACGTCCTCCCGGCACCGGCGATCACGAACGTGAACCCGATGGACTTCCGCAGCAGCAGGCAACTCATCCGTGACGGGTACGACACCACCAGATCATGGCTGTCGACCCACGTGGCAGCTGCCTGAACCACCGCCCAGAACTTCGCAGCTCGAGCTCGCTCAGCGCGGACGATGGGTCGCTGCGTCGAGATCTCACCCGCGACAAGCTTCACCTCAACGGCAACGGCTACGGCGAGTGGGCCGCGCTCCTGCGGCCGATCGTTGAGAAATGGAGTCTGTCGCGCTGACCACTCGTCGACTAGCGCTGCCGACCGACGCCTTATGCATGCTCGAACCGTGGGTACACCCCAAAGATAAGATGTCGAAGGAGAAAGTACATGGCTCGAATCAACGTTGTGACCGGCGCCGCGTCCGGTATCGGTCTTGCAACGAAGCAGCTGCTGGAGCGTCGAGGCGAGTCTGTCATCGGCGTCGACATTCGCAAGGCCGATGTGCTTGTCGACTTGACGTCACCCCAGGATCGCGCGCGGATGGTTGAGGAGGTCGGGGCAAGGTCCGGAGGCTCAATTGACACCATCATCGCTGTCGCGGGGCTTGCAGCACCGATTCCGGCCACGGCGGCCGTCAATCACTTCGGCATGGTGGCCACTTTGGAGGGTCTGCGCCCCCTCCTGGCTGGTTCCGATTCGCCGCGTGCGGTCGGAGTCGCATCTTTTGCCAGCATTGCACCCGGCGACGAAGCCCTCATCGCCGCGTTCCGTGCCGCGGATGAGCCCACGGCGCTTGCACGAGCAACAGCGCTGGCCGCAGACCCTGGGACAACAGGATTGATTTACCCCTCCAGCAAAGCCGCCTTCGCGCAGTGGGTTCGACGTTCCTCGACCACCAACAAGTGGGCTGGGGCCGGCATCCCCCTGAATGCGATCGCTCCGGGCGTGGTTTCGACGCCGATGATGAACGGCGCTCTCTCGTCACAAGAAGGTCGCGATGCGATCGCATCAGCGGTGCCAATGCCGCTTAATGGATTTGCCGACGCGCAGGTACCAGCACGCCTACTGGCCTGGCTTGTCAGCGTCGAGAACAGTCACCTGTGCGGCCAAGTTGTCTTTGTGGACGGCGGTAGCGACGCTTCCATTCGGGGCGACTCTGTCTGGTAGCTGATGCTGCAGCGATCGAGTCGAATGTCACCGCCATCCCGCCGGCCGAGCACATCGAAACATAGCCGAGAAAGCTCCATGATCGCCGGACGCTCACGCATCCATTTCCTTGACGGCCGTCCGCAGCTCACCGACCTCGTCAGCCGAACAGGCTCTCCACGCGTGCGCTCAGAGCGGCGCCGTATCGGGAGTACTCCTTCCTGAGCCGGCCGAGTGTCGGGATGAGTTCGGCAGCGGCGGCGCCGAAGAACTCCTCGGAGTCGGTGAACTCGGTGGTGCCGTCCGGCTGGGGGGTGAGCACGAACGAGTGCCTGCCGAGGATCGCGTCGAGCGATCCGCCCTCCCAGACCAGCCGACGGGGAGCCTCCACCTCGACGATCCTCATCGTGACGTCCTGCTCAGCGGTGTCGCCGCCCGAGACGCGGCCCGGGATCTCCGCCCCGACCACGACCTGTTCGGGCTTCGCGTCGAGGGACAGAACCGGGTGCCACTGCGCGTACTGGTCGAACGCCACGAGCACGCGCCACACGTCCTCCACCGAAGCGGAGATCCTGGTCACCGCGGTGACGACAGGGCCTTCCCCGGTGCCGGTCTCGGCGTTCACGGCACCAGCACGATCCGGCCGCGCTGGCCGCCCCGGGCGAGCTGGGCGTGGGCTTCGGCGGCCTGCGACAGGGGGTAGATCTGCGCGACGCGCGGCGTCAGCACGCCAACCTCGGCGAGCGCGGAGAGATACGAGAGACGGGTCGCGTCGGGGCCGGCGGCGGTGTGCCGCACCACCACGCCCCGCTGCGGCGTCGGCAGCACGTCGCCCCGCACGCTCACGAAGATGCCGCCGTCGCGGACAGCCGCCAGCGCAGGGTCGCCCAGCGCCGCCGCGTCGAGCACGCCGTCCACGCCCTCCGGCACGAACCGGCGCACCGCCTCACTCAGCTCCTCGTCGCGCGACACGAACCAGGTGGCGCCACGACCGCGGAGAAACTCCTCGTCCTCAGGCCGCCCCTGCGCGACGATCCGCACGCCCCGCGTCCGGGCCAACTCGACGGCGTAGCCGCCGACGGCCCCGGCGGCGCCCGTGACGAGCAGAGTGTCGCGGGGGCGCAGCGGGAGCTGGTCCAGGGCCAGTGAGGCGGTCATCGCGTTGAGCGGGATCGTCGCCGCGAGCGTCAGGTCCATCCCGTCCGGGGCGGGGGCGACGGAGTTGAGGTCGGTCACCAGGTATTCGGCCTGGGCCTTCGTCGGGCGCAGCACGGGGGCGTCGAACGCGATCACCGGGGTTCCGACCGTCAGGGAGACACCCGGGCCGACCGCGTCGATCGTCCCGGCAGCGTCCAGACCGAGACCGGTGTAGTCGACCTCCTCCAACGGTCTGAAGATCCCGGCCCACACAGCGGCGTCGGCGGGATTGAGCGCGGCGGCCGCGACCTTGATGCGGACCTCGAAGGGACCTGGTTCCGGCAGGGGGACCTCCAAGACCTCGACAGCCTCGGGTCCACCGACCTTCCTGACGACTGCTGCGCGCATGATCTTCGCTCTTCCCTTTGCCGCTCCGAACGCTGTGAACGCTACGAACGCTAGGTGAGTTACGATCAATTCGTAAGTAGGCACCTTAAAGTGCGTTACTCCCCGGCTTGTCGCTACTGGTCGGTCTTCCGGGTGTCGTAGCGTGCTCGCGCCTCGTCGACCTCGTCGGTCTTGTCGGCGGCCCAGTCGCGTACCTGGGACAGCAGGCCGTACAGGCCCTGCCCGAGCGGGGTCAACTCGTAGTCGACACGGACCGGCACGGTCGGTGTGACCGTCCGTTTCACCATGCCGTCGCGCTCGAGCATGCGCAGGGTCTGGGTGAGCATCTTCTGGCTGACGCCCGGGATCTCGCGGCTGATGTGGCTGTAGCGCATCGCGTCGCCGTATGACCCGAGGGTGCACATCGTCAGGCTGACCCACCGGTTGCTGATCGTCGAGAGCAACGCCACCGCGGGACAGTCGTGCATGTACGCCTCGTACGTGCCGGGCTCGATCTGGCGCGCCGACTTCGCCGTGGTGGTCATCCGTATCTCCCGTCAGGAGAGTAACGCACTGAAAAGTGCCTACTTACGAATCGATCGTAACCCACCTGGCGTTCGTGGCGTTCGAATTCGAGACGACGACTGCTTCAGTCAGGTCAGCCCTTCACCGGGTTCCCGGTGTCGCACTGGAAGAGGATCTGGTCGACCAACCCGCTCGAGCGGCTCAACAAGGAGGTCAAGCGCCGCACCGACGTGGACGGCGTCTTCCCCCCGCCGCCCTGCTCCGGCTGGCCGGCGCGGACCTAGTCGAGCCCACGACGAATGGCAGGTCACCGCCGAACGCCGCTACCTCTCGGAGCGCTCGATGGCACTGCTCACCGAGAAGAACGCCGAGGAGGGGGCCAAGCCTGAACTCATGACAGCATGATCAGACCACTGACCCGCACGGTGTCGAGAACTCCACCACTCAGCGGGACGTCACCTCAGTCAGAGCGTGTCAGTTGGAAGAATGCTCTGGCGGTACGCAAGGTTGTGGTCTCTAGTAGCAGCTTGCAATGCATCGCGCAGAGGGCCCGCCTGAAGGTCAGTGATAAAGCCAGGTGTACCGATGTGCTGCCGCCAGGATTCGTTGATGGGACCGGCATCAACGGGGTCGAATCCCAGCTCGTCGACCAGGGTCATAACCCGCTGCTTGGGCGCACCGTCGTCGCCGGCAACCGGAAGTGCGACTCGGCGCGGATCGCCCGAAGGTCGGGCGAGGTCGATGATGCGTTGAGCAATGATGTTGTTGAACACCTTGACGACTGGCGTTCCAATCTGAGTTCCGACCCATGCGCTGTCGGTAACGTCCTGGTCGTCCCAGAGTTGCTCGATGCGGCCGTCGCGCGCCACGTCGTAGTTCGTGGTGTCGATGACGGGCGCGTCGGTCTCGCGGAGCGAGAACAGGTGCGGGTCGAGCGCTGGGACCTTGCCCAGCGGGATGGCCACGACAACGACGCCGGCGTTCCTGACGACGTCCGCCACCCCCGCGGGACGGGCCCCGGTGCTGGCCGCCACCGCCCCCAGCGACGCCGGCCCGCGCGAGTTGGCAATCCATACGTCGTGCCCAAGCGCTTTGAGCTGTCCTGCGAGCGCGCCGCCAATGCGACCCGCGCCAAGTATTCCGATCTTCACCTTCGCGCCTTACCGAGCTTCGCTGGTCGACGCGTCGGTCCGGTGGGGTCGGTAAGGCTTCGCGCCCAGCTCGGTGAAACCAACCATCGCGTGGGTCTCAGTCGAGTCACTGGTTCCCATCAGCTGATCGATCGAGTCTCGCAAAGCCTCCGGGGTCGTGATCCCGGAGATGTCCGGCGTGGCGGCGAAATAGTCGCGGTGGACGCTCCCCATTCCAGACGAGAGCATCTGACCGCTAATGGTGCAGCTCTGGTGCGCCAGGTAAGCGACGGTAGGCGCTACGAGATCGGGATCCAGCGTAAGCATGGTGCGGAGCGCGTCCGAGCCAGACTCCAGTGACGCATTCGACATGCGCGTCCCCGCGGCGGGTCCGATGATGTTGCACCTGATGTCACCCAGCGACTGCACCTCGACGGCGAGCGCCCGCGTGTAGCCGATGACCCCGGCCTTCGGTGCTGCGTACGACGTCAGTCGAGGCACACCGAACGCTCCTCCGGATGTCGTGTTGACGATGCGGCCGTATTTCCGCGCGGTCAGGTGTGGGAGCGCGGCCCGGCACATCCAGACGACACCCATGAGGTTGATGTCGATGCTGAGGTCCATATCGGCATCGGTCATTTCCGCCGCCCCGGCGAAAACGCACGACCCCGCATTGTTCACGAGGATGTCGAGACGCCCATAGTTGTCGATCGCCGTTTGAACCGCAGCTCTGGCGCTGTCGGGCTCGGCGACACTGTGGGAGTCGGCCACGGCTTCTCCACCCTCGGCGATGATCTCGGCCACCACCGCTTCAGCGAGTGCGTTGTCCGACACTCCTGGTAGGCCCGCTGTGGAGCCAATGTCGTTCACCACGACCCTCGCGCCGCGAGCAGCCAACAGGCGGGCGTACGAACGCCCCAGCCCTGGATTGCCGCCGGCGCCGGTGACTAGGGCGACCTGGCCGTCGAAACGCATCTCGTTCAAGATCTCCGACATGAATAAACCTTTCGCGTTGGCATAGTAGATGCGATGCATCCTGCACCGCTCTAAATGGTTGCGGAATCACGCTCCTGCGTGAGCTTGGTGCCTTCCAAGTCGACGTTGGGCAGGATGCGGTCGAGCCAGCGGGGCAGCGCCCACGCTTTGTGGCCAAGGAGTGCAAGGACTGCCGGGACGAGGGTCATGCGGACGATGAACGCATCTACGAGGACGCCGAAGGCGAGTCCAAAGCCGAGGGATGCGATGACGGGGTCGCCACCGAAGACGAATCCGCCGAAAACGCCGACCATGATCAGTGCGGCGGCGGTGACGACACGCGCACTGTTGCTCATGCCGCGTCTCGGAGGAGATCTGGATGACGCGCCCCCAGCCCTGTTCGACCATCCCCGGCAGCGCGGCGTGAATGACGTTCATCGACCCGATCATGTTGATGCCGATCTGGGTGTGCCAGTCATCCGGCGTGCTCTCGAGGAAGGGGCCGTGTCCTGTTGCCCTCCGCTATGCCCGCATTGTTCACCACGACGTCGATCGGGCCCAGGTCCGCCTGGACCCGATCGACGGCTGCGGCCACCGCGTCCGGATCAGTCACGTCGAACGGCGCCGAGACCGCGCTGCCGCCGCTGCCGCTGATCAGATCCACGGTCTGCTTGGTGCGCTGGTCATCGAGGTCGTTCACGGCCACCCGATATCCGGCCGCGGCGAGCGCGACGGCGATCCCCTGCCCCACGTTTCGGCCCGCACCTGTCACGAGAGCGACTCGACTGGTCAACGTTCTACTCCTATCGGTTGTGGAGGACTTCGATGTCGTGTCAGACCACGTCACGGTCGCATCGCCAGTTCGGCGGTGATCGCTGACGGGTCGCCGGACCAGGACGCTGCCTCGACCCGCACGGCCATGAGGTCGGTGGTAAAGCCGTCGGGCGTCCAGCGCTGTAGGGGCCGGGTGGTGCAGTCCACGGTCACGGTCCGGGTCTCGTCGGGTGCTACGTCGGGCACGGCCCGGAAGCCGATCAGAGCCCGCACAGTCCGCTCCTGGCCGGGCAGGTGGGCGTAGACCTGGACGACATGCCGGCCTGTGCGCCGACCTGTGTTGGTCACCGACACGGTCGCGGTGAAGCGCTCGTTCTCGACCGGTCCGATCCATAGATCGGCAAGTGTGAAGGTGGTGTAGCCCAGGCCGAAGCCGAACGGGTACGCCGCGGTGGTGCCGTCCCGGTCCAGCTTGCGCTGCCCCCACCAGCGCCCGTAGGACACGGTGCGGGCGTTCCAAGTCCACGACCGGAAGATCTTCGCGCCGGCGGGGAATGGCCACCGGCAGTCGCCCGCCGGGTTCGGCGTCACCGAGCAGCAGGTCGGCGATCGCCCGCCCACCTTCCATGCCGGGGTACCAGGCCAGCAGGATCCCTGCGACCTCGCGCTCCCACGGATCCATCACGACAGCGCCGCCGGCGATCAGCACGACGACGGTTTGCGGGTTGACCGCGGCCACGGCCCGAATCAGCGCGACATCCTCAGCGTGCAGGTGCAGGTCGTGGCGGTCCCCGCCTGTCTGGACCCGGGCGCCGGCTGCCAGGGCCTTGCTCAAAACCTTGGCGACGCCGGGGATGCGGGTGATCCCGCCCAGGGTCCGGAGCAGCTCCGCATCGACCTCGGCCATGGCCTCGCCTTCGTCGGCGGAGGTGAGGCCGACGACGACGACCGCGGCGTCGGCGTCGCGGCCGGCAGTCGTGGCCGCGGCGAGGTCACCGGCGTGCACGACGCGGTCCCCGAGACGATCGCGGAGGCCGGCCAGGACGCTGACGGTTGACGGTGGGCGGACCTTCGAGGACCCCGTGTCCCCGAGGTTGGGCACCTCGGCCAGCCGCCCGACGACGGCAAGGCGACCAAGGGTGTCGGTGGAGAATGGCAGGACCGCGGTGCCGCCGAGCTCCTCGTTGCGCAGCAGCACCGCCCCGCGGCGGGCGGCCTCACGGGCCAGGTCACGGTGCGCGGAGGAGGCCACGACGTCGCGCGTGGGCGTGGGCCGGGCACGAAGAGCGAGGCGGACCTGGGCGGTGAGGATCCGGGTGGCGGCGGTCAGCACATCGGTGCGGGCGAGGCGGCCGTCGGCCAGTGCGGCTGGGAGAACGCGGGCACGCTGCTGGCGCAGCGGCATCTCGAGGTCCTGGCCTGCGGCGACGGACTCGATCGGCCGACGCAGGCCGAACAGGAAGTCGGTCATGACGAACCCGCTGAAGCCCCAGGTGTCGCGCAGCACCTCGGTGAGCAGATGGCGATTCTCCCCTGCCCAGGTTCCGTTGACCGAGTTGTAGGAGCTCATGACGCAGTCCGCACCGGCCTCGACGATCGTGCGGAAGTGGGGCAGGTAGACCTCGTGCAGCACGTCCTCGGCGACCTGGACGTCGACGGAGAAACGCGCCTCCTCCATGGAGTTCAGGGCGAAGTGCTTCACGCACGACATCACCCAGGGATGGACTCCCTCGGTCATGGCCGCGCCCATGGCGCCGAGCAGGACCGGGTCCTCCCCGTAGGACTCCTGGCTGCGCCCCCAGCCAGGGGCGTACACGAGGTTGACGCAGATGCCGGCGAACAGGTTCGCGCCCAAGACACGGGCCTCCGCGCCGATGGCGTCGCCGATGGCGCGTTCGAGGTCGGTGTCCCACGTGGCGGCGCGGGCGATCGCGGCAGGAAATGCGGTCGAGTTGCCCATCACCACGCCCCGTGGTCCGTCGGTGAACCGGATCCCGGGAATCCCGAGACGGTCGACCTGGCCGGCCACGATGGGCACGCTGTTGTACGCCGTGGTCATCGCGCGGAACCCGGTCCGCAGGGTGAGATCCCCGTCGAGTAGCCACAGCAGCTCGTCGTCAGTCATCCGGCCGATCAGCCCCGCCACGGCGGTTGCCGGCTCCTCGCCGGCCCGGACAGCGTCGACGGCGACCGCGAAGGCGGTATCAGGCGGGCAGACAGGATCGGTCACGGGAACTCCAGCCGTGATTGGGGATGCTCTTGACCACTACACTAGAACCCCGTTTCATTTTTTTCAACGGCGATCTTCTGGCCCGACAGGGCGTGAGGCAGCAAGCGCGTGGGTATCGAAGAAACCGGATTCTCTTGGGATCCGGTGACCCGGCTCAGGCCGAGGTACGAGCCGAGCGATTCTTGCGCGCGGAAGCGGAACGCCGGCCACGGGCGCCCACCAGGATGTCGGCGACACCTTGGACCTGAGCCAGCGCTTCGCTGAACGTGGCCCGTCCGTTGGACATGCGGTTGACCGCATCCACCAGCACACACCCGATCGCGAGTCCGATGTAATAGACGTCATCGCCAGGCCCTGCTGCGAGCAGGTGATCGAACGCGGCATCGTAGGTGTTGCCGCTCTGCTGCAGGAGTTGCTGGACGTCCGGGTCGGACGAGGCCGCCATCTGCATCATCAGCACAGCCATGCCGGGGGCGCGATCGAATGCCTGCAGGACGCGGCGCAGGAAGTCCTTCACCAGGGGCAGTGCATCCTCAGTCTCATCGCGCTTCGAAGACAGGATTCGGCGCGTGAGCTTGCCCTGCCACTCGATCTGCGCGGCGGCCAGGAGGTGGTCCTTCGACCGGAAGTACCGATACACCGTGCCCAGCGCCACACCGGACCGGTCAGTCACGTCACGCATCTGAATCGACGTCGAGCCCGATTCGACGACAAGCGCAATCACGGTCTCGATGAGCAGGGCCCGGCGGGCGAGCTGACGACTCGTCATCATCTCGACGGCCAGCGGAACCTGCGGATCAGCGCCTGCCACATCGGCAGTTATACCACGCCGGTCCGATCGAAACTCAGCTAGAATGGCGTTTCACTGATCGGCCGGCCGCGTTCACCGCACCTCGGATCTCGTACCAGGATGTACAAATGAGCAACCAGCTACGCATCGGCATCCTCGGCGCTGCCCGGATCTCGGCGAAGGCCCTCCTCGCCCCCGCCTCGACCAACAAGGACGTCGAGGTCACCACGATCGCCGCGCGTGATCCACAACGGGCCAAGGAGTACGCAGCCAAGCACGGCATCCCCAGAGTCGCCGCGAGCTACGAGGGACTGATCGCCGACCCGGAGATCGACGCGATCTACAACCCGCTACCCAACGGGCTGCACGGCAGGTGGACACTGGCAGCGCTTGCCGCCGGCAAGCACGTTCTCTGCGAAAAGCCGTTCACCGCCAACGCCGACGAAGCCCGGACGGTCGCCGACGCCGCCGAGAAGTCCGGACTGATCGTCATGGAGGCCTTCCACTACCGGTACCACCCACTGGCCCAGCGAATGCAGGAGATCGTCGAGTCCGGCGAGTTGGGCAAGCTTCAGCTGGTCGAGGCGAGCTTTCTGCTTCCCACTGCCCCGGTTCAGCGACATCCGCTACAACTTCGACCTTGCCGGTGGCGCCCTGATGGACGCCGGCTGCTACGCGGTGCACATGATCCGCCTGCTGGGCGGCGCGCAGTCCAGCGGTGAGCCGGAGGTCATCCGGGCCGAGGCGAAACTGCGGGGCGCGAACACCGACCGCGCCATGCGCGCGGACCTCCGCTTCCCCGCCGGACACACCGGACGCCTTCTCTGCTCGATGTGGTCGTCAGACCTGCTCAAGATCAGTGCGCGCGCTGTCGGCGAGCGCGGCGAGCTGTCGGTTTCCAACCCGATCACAGGGCACCGGATTTCGGTACGCACCCAGGACGGCAAACGAGTCGAGCACCTCAGCAAGCGGACCACCTATGCCTATCAACTGGACGCGTTCGCCGCAGCGGTCATGCGCGGCGAACCCGTCCTCACGCCGCCGGCCGACTCGATCGCCAACATGACGGTCATCGACTCGATCTACACCTCGGCCGGACTGCCGATCCGGCAACCGAGCTAACTCTCGAGGGGATAGGAAACGAAAGCGAATCGTTGAGGGTCGGGGCTCCAGCTGTTCACGTTGATCGTGCCCTGGCCGCCGAATACCGGCAGTCGGACGATGAGTGTAGCCCAGTCGACGGTGTCGACGACAACGAGTTCGACGTCGAGGTCTTCAGGGTGACCCACGGTTCCTGCCGGATATTCGAGAGACACGGCGAAGTGTCCGTTGGGTGCGAGGTGGGGGAACCAGTCGACGGTGTTGGTCGAGATCAGTCGCTCGATCTTGTCCGTTGTGGTGTTTTTGCTGGGTACTCTGGCCAGTTGGGCGTGTCCGGGTTTCGAGGCCCAACGCTCGGTGTTGAAGTAGATCCATTCACCATTGGGCAGCCACTCGGGACCATCGACGTGGCCCGCGCCCGTGTCCACTGTCGTGACGCGACCACCGTCAGCGGCAATGAGAGCGAGCTTGCCCGGGCCGCCCGTTGGTTCGATTCGCACGAAGCCGAGAGTGCTGCCGTCCGGCGAGATTCCGTGCAGGAAGCGCCACAGATTCTCGTCGGTGACCCGGCGGGTGCTGCCGCCGTCCAAATCTTCCGTGGTAGATGTGACCGTCCATCGCAGAAAAGAAGATGGCTTTGCCGCGGGGATCGAGGACATGGTCGTTGTTGAGGGCGGCGGGTTCGTCAGGTCCAGACCTGCGAACGCCGAGGGTGTGGTCATCTCGATGACTCCCTAGCTTGAGCGGAGCAAGTACCAAGAAGCATCGTTCTATCTCTTGCGCGCTACTTGGCGGCCAGTACGGTTTCCCAGGCATGGAGTTCGGCGGCGATCAGCCGTTCGGTCAGACGTTCGTCTTTCACGGTGATGAGATTGTTCAAGCACCTCTGCGCCAGTCCGAAGACAGCGTTCGTGGACGCGAGCGTTGTCTCGAGTGTGGGCAGTCCGGGGTCGATGGAACCGTCTCGCTGCCCTTGGGTGAAGGCCGACAAGACCTCGTCGACCAGACTGACCGTGAACGCCTCGTAGGACTCGCGATCGGCCGCTGAGATGCATTCCTTGACGGCGAAGTCGAAGAAGCTGAGGAAGATCATCCGTTCGGGATGCTCCAGGGCGAGGTCCGCGATTCCGCGAAGCTGGCCGATGAAGCGGCTCAGACCGGACTTGTGTCGCGGCGCCGGCTCGGCTCGCATTCCAGTCAGAACCATCTTCTGGGTGTAGATGAGCGCTGCCTCGATCGACGAGAAGTACTTGTAGAAAGTCTTTCGGCTGAGGCCGACCACGCGCACGAGGTCGCTCACGTTCACCGCAGCGAACCCACTGGTGCCGACCAGTTCGATCAGGGCGTTGGCGATCGCGACGCGCTGCCGCTCGCGGAAGGCGTCGAGATCTTCCGCGTCGGGGCCTGCGGCAACGACATCCTTGGGCGTCCCTGCGGACACGTCCCCTCCTTGACAGATCGGACGGGCCGAACCTAGCATCCCGAACCAGGGGTAACACGTTGTTACCCCTCACTCTACCCCCACGAACGATGGGCCTCAATCGATGACGCAAAGCGATCGATCGCGCGCCGCAACCTTCCAACTGCTCGCCGGACTGACGATCGACGAGAAGATCGCGCTGCTGTCGGGCGCCTCCTCCTGGCAGACCGTCGGCTACCCGGACCGCGGCATCCGCTCGATGACTGCTCAGCGACGGCCCCCACGGAGTCGGCGCGGGCGCAGCGGGTGAGCTGGTCGGGACCCCGAACGCCCCCACCGCCATCTGTTTCCCCACCGCGTCCACACTGTCCTGCAGCTGGGACCGTGGCCTGGCTCGCACCCAGGGCGCCGCGCTCGCGGCCGAGGCCCGGCGTGCCGGCGTGGATGTGCTGCTCGGACCGGGCATGAACATCAAACGCACACCCCTGGGTGGCCGGAATTTCGAGTACTTCTCCGAGGACCCCTACTTGAGTGGCCGGCTCGCCGCAGCGGTCATCGCGGGCACCGAGTCGGGTGGTGTGGGCACGTCCGTCAAACACTTCGCGCTGAACAACCAGGAATACGATCGGTTCACGGTCAGTGCCGAGGTCGACGAGCGGGCCCTGCGCGAGATTTATCTGCGCGGGTTCGAGATAGCGGTGACCGAGGGACGGCCGGCGACGGTGATGGCCGCCTACAACGCGGTGAACGGTGTCCCGTGCGCTGAGAACTCCCGGCTGCTGACCGAGATTCTTCGTGACGAGTGGGGCTTCGACGGCGTGGTCGTCAGCGACTGGGGTGCGGTGAGCGACCAAGTCGCCTCGCTCAAGGCGGGCCTGGACCTGGAGATGCCAACTTCACAGGGGATGGGCGCCGCCGCGATCCGAGACGCGCTGAAGTCGGGCGACGTGGGCGAGGAAGACATCGATCGCGCCGCTGCTCGCATCATCGAGCTGAGTTCCCGCTTCGCGCGCCAGGAACATCTCGAGCCGGCGGCGAGCAGCGCGGCTGAACTGGTCGAGCTGGCCCGCACCGTTGCCCAGCAGTCGATCGTCCTGCTGCGCAACGAACGCAACACGCTTCCGTTGGCCCGTACCGGCACTGTCGCACTCATCGGCGAGTTCGCCGAGAAGCCCCGGTTTCAAGGCGGTGGAAGCTCGAACGTCAATGTCGCCTCGTTCGCGACCGCACGCACCGAGATCGGCCGTTTCCTTGCCCCGCACCAGGTTCGCTATGCCCGGGGATACGACGGTGAGCAGGTCGACCAGGCGCTGCTCGACGAGGCCGTTGCCGTGGCCTCGGAGGCCGATGTCGCGCTGCTGTTCATCGGACTGACCGAGATGACCGAGTCGGAAGGCTTCGACCGCGAAACCCTCTCCTTGCCCGAGTCCCATCTCGCGCTGATCGACCAGGTCCGCGCGGTGAGTCCGCGGACGGTCGTGATCCTGCACAAGGGTTCGGTCGTCGATGTCACGCCGTGGCACGACACAGTCGACGCGATCCTCGACCTCAACCTCGGCGGCCAGCAAGTGGCTGCGGCAGCTCTGGACATCGTCTTCGGCGACGTGAACCCCTCCGGCCGCACCAGCGAAACCGTTCCACTGCGGTTGGAAGACACACCGGCCTATCTGGACTATCCCGGAGCGCAGCGCCGAGTGCACTACCGAGAAAGCATCTGGGTCGGCTACCGCTACTACGACCGTCGGAAGATGCCGGTGGCCTACCCGTTCGGGCACGGCCTGAGCTACACCGAATTCGACTACTCCGACCCGCGCGCCACGGTCCACGACGACGAGAGCGTCACCGTGGAGGTGACGGTCCGCAACGTGGGCGAACGCGACGGATTCGAGGTCGTGCAGGTCTATGTCCGCGACGACCTCAGCACCGTCCCGCGACCGGACCGCGAGCTGCGCGGGTTCAGCAAGATCTGGGTCCCAGCAGGCGAAACCGTCACCACAAGCATCGACCTCGACCGACGCGACTTCGCGTTCTGGGACGAATACCGTCACCGCTGGGTGATCGAGAGTGGCACCTTCACCCTGGAGATCGGTCACTCATCCCGCGACATCCGCGCCCGCGTCGGTGTCGAGCTGACCGGTGACACCCGCACCGTGGAGATCATCGACCGGCGCACCCCCGTACGGGACTTCCTCAGCGACCCCGAGTTCGCCGCCACGGTCGCGCAGTTCGTGGCCGCCACTCCGCTGTTGGGCGGCGGCTCCGACACGCTCTCCCCCCTGCAGCGGCGCATCGTGACCGAGGTGGTCAACGGTATGCCACTGGAGAATCTTCGCCTCCTCTCCAGGGGCGCCTTCTCCGACGACGACATCGACAAAGTGATCGCCCGCTTGTCCCACTAGGTCGAACTCATCAGGACAGCCCAAAGCGCACCTCCCCAACGAAGGGGTCTTCCATGTCGACTGCACCGCCGGGTGACGCGGCCACGAACACCGGATTGCCGGTGGCCGTTCGTTACCAGCCAAAGACTCGGGCCTTCCGCAGATACACACTTTTCTATGCCGTCGCAGGCCTGGGGATCACCCTGCTGTGGGGGTCGATGAGCACCATCCTGATTCCGCTGCACGTTCAGCAGCTGGAATTCGCGCACATCTTCACCGGGGCCGACGCGCAGGTGAACCTGCAGGCCCTCAACGACCTGAAGGCCCAGGTCGACGCGGGCACGCTGGTCCCGACGGCGGATCAGCATCGGTTGCTGGGGCTCCTGGCCCAGTTCAACTCGGCACGGGCCGGCAGCCTCTCGCTCGTGACGTCGTCCGGGGTGTTCATCACAATGCTCATCCAGCCGGTCGTCGGCATGCTGTCGGACCGGACCCGGTCCCCGTGGGGCCGCCGAGCCCCCTGGATCGCCGCCGGCGGTGTCACGGGCGCCGCGCTGGTCGCGTTGCTTCCGGTCGTGCCGAGCATCGCCGTCCTGCTGATCGTCTGGTCCCTCGCGCAGCTCCTGGTGAGCGCTGCCCAAGGACCACTCATGGCCACGGTCGTCGACCGCGTTCCGGACAATCGCATCGGCGCCATCTCCACGGTCACCGGCCTGATGGTGTACGTCGGCGGGATCGGCGGATCGGTTGTCGCCGGTGCCCTGTTCGCCGCGATCGGGCTCGCGTCGTACTATCCGCTCGCCGTGGCGCTCGTGCTGGCGACGCTGTGCTTCGTACTGTTCGCCCGCGACCGATCGTCGCGGGAACTCGCCGTCGAACCGTTGCGGATCCGGACCTTCCTCACTTCCTACGTCCAGGCTCTCAGCGACCGGGACTATCGGTGGGCGTGGATCGCGAAGGTGCTGTTGTTCCTCGGCTACGGCATCGGGACCGTCTACGGGCTGTACATGTTGCAGAGCTATGTGACACCCGCGCTGTCGGCCACCGAGGCGGCACGGATCGCACCGCTGATGCAACTCGCCGGCCTCCCCGCCGCGCTGATCGGCATGGCCGTCTCGGGCCGATGGTCCGACCGGATCGGCCGACGCAAGCCTTTCGTCATCGCGGCCTCGCTCATCCTGGCCGTGTCCTTCCTGATCCCGTTCGCGTGGCCGACGGTGACCGCGATGTACCTCCAAGGGGTCATAGCCGGGATCGGCATGGGCGTGTTCATCGTCGTCGACCAAGCGCTGTTCATCGACCTACTGCCAGACCGTGAATCAGCCGGCCGCGACCTCGGCCTGTCGAACCTGGGCACGAACCTGGGCCAAGCCCTCGGCCCCATCCTCGCCGGAGTGATCGTCGTCGCGTCCGGCGGCGCCTACGGTCCGGTGTGGCCGGTCGCGTTCGTCCTTGTCCTCGGCGCCATGTTCGCCGTTCTCCCTGTCACGCGGGTTCGCTGAACCTGGTTGAGGAAAGGCGCATTTTCGTGACCGACACCGAATCCGAACCCACCGGATCGAGCGACCAGCGACACCGCCTCACGCGGCGTACGGCCAAGCCGATCAGTCCCCGTCGCTATGCCGCGCACCCGAGCGGACGCCCCGTGCTCGTCTGCGCGGGTGACAGCATCACGCAAGGCACGATCGGCGCGAACTGGGTCCGCCGAGTCGCGGCGGCCGTGGCCCCCACCGTTGACACCGTCAACGCCGGAATCAGTGGGGATTTCGCCTGGAACCTGTTGGCCCGCCTCGACGACATCATCGCCTGCCGACCCGCGACCGTGACGGTGCTCATCGGCACCAACGACGCGGCCGCACAGATCTCACCCCGCTGGTCAGACGGGGCCATGAAGCACAAGCGTCTCCCGCAGCGTCCCACCGCGGAGTGGTACCGGGACAACCTCCACCGGATCGTCGAGCGACTGAAGTCCGAGACATCCGCCAAAGTCGCGCTCATGTCGCTTCCGCCGCTGGGCGACTCAGCCGACGGGCGATGGGCGGAGATCATCGCACCGTACAACGCGATCCTCCACGACGTCGCAACACAGACCGCCGTACCAGTCCTGCCGGTACACGACCGGATCGCCGACCTGATCACGGCACACCAGACATCAACACAGTGGGACGGAACCAGGAAACTCATGATTGCGGCGCTCGGACGCCGACTCCTCCTCCGGCAAACCTGGGACACCATCGCACGCCATAACGGTTTCACCACAACCACGGACGGAGTACATCTCAACGAACCCGCTGCCACACAGATCGCCACACTGGTCGAACGGTTCGCCAAGACGTCGGGCGAAACCGAATGAACCCTCTGCTGATCCCCGCACCCGCCACGACAACCGCTCGCGGCGGGACACTGCTCGTCGACATTGCCGGCGTCGAAGCTGCCATCTGGGATCGGCTGGGCGTAGCCGTCAACGGCCCGCCATACACCGCTTCTGCCGGACCTCACTAACGACGTTGCGGAGGTGCGCTACGGGAGGGCGGGCGCAGGGGCTGGCATGGACTCACTCCCGGGCGGGGGGCCCGGCAGTTTCGGTGCGTCGCCGGCCTGCATGCCGTCGAGGACCAGCCGAAGGTAGCGTCGCCACAGCTGCGGCTGTGTCGCCAGCAGGGGGGAGGCCGTCTGGAAGATCCCGCTCATCAAGAGCATGATGTCCCGCCCGGTGATGTCCTGGCGGATGGCCCCGTGAAGGCGGGCGCGGTCGGTCAGTGCGTCGGTGACCGCATCCAGCATCTCCTGGCCTTTGCGTACATCAGGGTGATCGCGGGCTTCCCCGTGCGCGACCTGGCAGAAGGCGCGGTCCCTGACCTGCAACTCGATAGCAGCGGTCATGAACTCGCGCAGTCCATCCGCCGGGTCCTCGGCCTGCACCAGGCCCGCGCCGATCGCAACCAGACTGGACTGGTTCTCGCACACGACCGCCGCCAGAAGATCCTCCTTCGTGCTGAAATGCCGAAACACCGTCGCCTTGCCGATCCCGGCCCGCTCAGCGATCTCGGAGACGGACGCCTCGATCCCCTGTTCGGCGAATGCCTCGGCCGCCGCCTTCACCAGGAGTTTCCTGGTCCGCACCCCATCGCTGCGCATCGGCCTGGTCACTGCCGGGTTCGTCATGGCGTCCTCCCTCCTCCGCGACCGAGCGTAGTCCAACCGGCCAACGTGACCGTATGGACCGACTTGTGTCGCAGCTAACGTGACCGCCCGGTCCGGTTAGTGCTACTGTCTAATGTGACCACCCGGTCCGCTTGTGGGCTCGGCCGCCGGCGCACCGCCGACCGCAGCCGACCCGTCATCACCTTCCGAATCCCATCCGGCATCGAGCATACGCAGGAGTACGCAGCAATGTCCGCACGTTTCACCGACAAGGTCGTCCTCATCACCGGCGCCACCTCCGGCATGGGCCGTGCCGCCGCCGAGCGGATCGCCGCCGAAGGCGCGAAGGTCGTCCTGGCGGCCCGCGGCAAAGAAGCCGGCGACGCGCTGGCTGCCGAACTTCGCGCCGGCGGAGCGGACGCCGTCTTCGTGGCCACCGACGTGACCGTGGAGGCCGAAGTCGCGGACCTGGTCCAGCAGGTGGTCGACCGGCACGGACGCCTCGACGCGGCCTTCAACAACGTCGGCGCGGCCACCGCGGTGGGCCCGATCGCCGGTATCGACGCCAAGGCGTGGGACGCCGACCTGGCGCTCAACCTCAGCAGCGTCTTCTACAGCCTGAAGTACCAGATTCCCGTGCTGCAGGCGTCCGGTGGCGGCGCGATCGTGAACAACGCCTCCAACCTCGCCGTCACCGGTGCCGCCGCCATGGCCTCCTACAGCGCCGCCAAGCACGGCGTGGTCGGGCTCACCCGGTCGGCCGCCCTCGACACGGCCGCCACCGGCATCCGGATCAACGCCCTCGTCACCGGTGGCGTGGACACCCCCTTGCTCCGCGGCAACATGGGCATGCCGCCGGAAGAGGCCGTCCGTGTGGCCGGAGCGATGCACCCGATCGGGCGGATCGCCCAGCCCGAAGAGATCGCGGCGTTCGTGGCCTTCCTCCTCAGCGACGAAGCGGCGTTCATCACCGGAGCCGCCCTCGCCATCGACGGCGGCATGACCGCAGCCTGACGAGACCACCCGACCAGCCAAGCTAGCGCCGCGTAACGGCGAGATTTCAGTATGGAGAGAAGAGAGATTGTGGAGGGTGTGATGACGGTGGAGCGGGACAAGACGATCGGCGTGGGCATTGTCGGCGGCAGCACCGGCGGATGGGCCGCACTCGGCCATGTCCCCGCGCTGCGGGCGCTGCCCGGGTACGACCTGCGTGCGGTCAGCACGTCGCGACAGGAGTCCGCCGAGGCCGCCGCCAAGGAGTTCGGCGCGGACGCGGCGTACGACAACCATGCGGACCTCATCGCCGACCCCGCCGTCGATCTGGTGGTGGTCGCGGTGAAGGTCGCCCACCACAGGGAGATCATCTCCGCGGCACTGTCCGCGGGGAAGACGGTCTACAGCGAATGGCCCCTGGGCGTCGGCCTCGCGGAGGCCGGGGATCTCACCGCGATGGCCGCACACGCCGGAGTGCGGACGGCCGTCGGGCTGCAGGCGCGCTTCGCCCCCGAGGTCCGCTACGCCCGTGACCTGGTCGCCCAGGGGTACGTGGGCAGGGTGCTCGGCAGCACGCTGGTCGGCTCCGGCGTCGCGTGGGGCCCGACCACGGACCGGGGCCACCTGTACTGGTACGACGACGCCAACGGCGCCACCACCCTGACCGTACCCACCGTGCACGCGCTGGAGGCCGTCCACCATGTGCTCGGCGGGTTCGCCGACCTCGACGCCCGCCTGGTCCGCGGACGCACCGAGGTGACGCTGTCGGACGACGGCAGCACGGCGCCGGTCAGCGCGCCCGACCAGGTGATGATCGCCGGCACCCTGGACTCGGGCGCCGCCGCGTCGATCCACTACCGCGGCGGAGCCTCCCGCGGCGACAACCTGCGCTGGGAGATCAACGGCACCGAGGGCGACCTGGTTGTGACCTCCGCGGTCGGCAGCCTGCAGGTTGCGCCCCTCCTGCTGGAAGGGGGCCGGGGCGACGACCCGCGGGTGGCCGAACTCGCCGTGCCGGACGCGTACTTCGCCGGAGTGGGGCGGGAGCTGACCGGCCCGGCGCACAACGTGGCGCAGCTCTACGCACAGCTCGCCCGGGACCTCGCCGACGGCACGCACGAGGTGCCCGACTTCGCGTACGCGCTCACTCGGCACCGCCTCGTCGACGCCGTCGAGAAGGCGTCGGCGACCGGGGTGCGCCAGAGCCTGACCGGCCCCGTGGGCCCGGAGGGAGACTGACACGAAGGCCGTCGCGGTCCGCTGCCAGGGCGCGCGAACACGCCACGGGCATACGGGCCGACGGACGACGTGAGGCGTGTCGCCCCGGGCCAGGCCGCGTCGTGGAAGACGAGGCCGAGCGTCCGGCGCCGTCCGGAGCGGACGGTGCTCACGCCGTGCCGCATCGGGCCGTTGGACCAGCCGCGCCGGGAGGCGACCGGCCGGTCGCGGGTGGTGAAGACCAGTCCGTTCCCCTGGTCACAGTCGCTCAGCAGGCCGCGCTGCAGCACCTGCCGGCTCGCCACGTACGAGTACGTGTGACCGCACATGCCGGCGCTCCTTCGTACCGACCGCATCTATACTGGACTGGTCAGTCCAACCGAAGGGCAGTCGATGCGCGGCACGTTGACGGCAAAGGGGCAGGCCACGCGCGCCCGGATCATCGAGGGCGCGGCCGAGGTGCTCCGCGAGCAGGGTGTTGTCTCCGCGACGCTGGATGACGTCCTGACGCGAACGAGCACCAGTAAGAGCCAACTCTTCCACTACTTCCCCGGCGGCAAGGACGACCTGCTGCTCGCGGTTGCGCAGTTCGAGGCCGACCACGCGCTGGAGGACCTGCAGCCCAGCCTGGGGTGCCTGGACTCATGGGATGCCTGGCATCAGTGGCGAGATATTGTGATCAAGCGATACGAGGAACAGGAGGACGTGTGCCCCCTTGGGTCGCTGTTCCTGCAGATCGGCCACTCCACCCCAGGCGCTCGGGCGATAGTGGTGGAGCTGATGCGCCGGTGGCAGGACAGTCTGGCGGCGGGGATCCGGGCCATGCGCGATGCCGGTCACGTGCCCGCCTCACTCGATGTCGACCACAGCGCCGCGGCCCTGCTGGCGGGCATTCAGGGCGGTGCGTCGATCCTGTTGTCGACCGGACGCTCCGATCACCTCAAGGCCGCCCTCGATCAGGGGATCATCGCACTGCGGACCGCCGCTCCGGGCCCGGGTGAGGTGCAGCCGTCCGCTTTGCGGCGCCCGCCGACCAGGTGATCCGGGCGGCGGGCGCCGCAACCGCTGGCGAATCGCTGCAAAGGCGGACACATCCTCATGCCGTCATGACAGGAGCAGAAGCTTTCCGGTGGTGCGGCGCGACTCGATATCGGCATGGGCTCTGGCCGCGTCGGCAAGCGCGTAGCGAGCTCCGATGCGCGGCGTGACCCGCCCCGTCCGGATCAGGTCGAAAATCTCTGCGGTTCGCCTGACCAGCGCGTCGCGCGTGCGCACGTGGTCGGCAACTGCTGGATAGGACACGAGGATGCTGTTGGGCAGATCCCGCGGATCGAGCAGTAGGTCGCCCATCAGGACGCCGTAGTACGCGTGGACGCCGTGCGTGCGCAGCGCCAGCTGGGACGAGCGCAGCGTCGCCGGCCCCCCGCCGTCGTAGACGACGTGCACACCCTCGCCGCCGGTCAGTTCCCTGACCCGGTGCTCGAAGCCACCCCCACTGGAAACCAGTACATGGTCGGCCCCGGCCTCCTTCGCGACGGCGACCTTCTCCTCCCGGGAAACCAGACCGATCACGGTGCCCCCGCGTGCCTTGGTCATCTGGGTGAGCATCAGGCCGACACCGCCTGCTGCCGCGTGCACGACGACCGTATCGCCCTGCCTGACTTCATAGGTTTGCGTCGTGAGGTGGTTCGCGGTCAGCCCCTGCATCATCACGGCCGCGGCGGTCTCGTCGTCCACATCGTCCGGAATTTTCACCAGGGAGGCAGCAGGAATCGCGAGCAGTTCGGCATAGCTTCCCGCGTGGTAGTACCAGGCCACCCGATCTCCGACGGACAGGTCGCGCACCCCCTCGCCCAGAGCCGCGACCCGGCCCATGCCCTCGACCCCCAGAACGGTGGGAACCGACCAGGTGGGAAGCGGCCTGGTCCGCGCGCCGACGTCCATGAAGTTCACCCCGGCCACCCCGAGCCGAACGAGCGCCTGGCCGGGACCGGGCTCAGGATCCGGCAGACGCGTCCAGGCCATCACCTCGGGGCCGCCGTACTCGGTTGCGTAGATCGCGTGCATGGTGAACCTCTCGCCGTTTGCCTTGACTGCCCTGCAGCCGATTCGCGGGAACAAGTGCAGGCTAAAACCCATAAAATGGACTGACAAGTCCAGAATGAAAGCGGGCCGCATCCGGCCCTCCACAGGCCCGCACATCCGCAGAGGCCAGCTTTGGACTTGACAGTCCAAAGTCCAACAACGCACGATTGGACTATGCAGTCCATAGATGGGCTCGATGCCCGCCCTGTCCAGATGCGCCATGCCCGATAGCCCCACCGAACGCGAAGCCCACAACGATGCCCTGATCCGCTCCTTCATCGACACCTTCGAAAACGACTGACGCGACACTCTTGGCCCCGTTCTTCACCGACGACATCGTGTTCGAGAACTACGGCGACCCCGAGCTCCGTGGCAGCCAGAACCTCGTGAACATGTGGGCGGGAGTCTTTCGCAACTTCAGTGTGGTGAGGTTCGAGACCGTCAACCAGGCCGTCGATGGCGATGTCGTCATCGCCGAGCAGATCCACGGGCTCGGGCTGCCGGGCAAGCCCCTGGCCGCGATCAAGAACCTCGCGGTCTACGAGATCCGCGACGGCAAGATCGCCGCCTGGCGCGACTACACCAACCCCACGAAGGCCGCTGAGCTCCTCGGCCTCTGATCGCGCGAAGCCGAGCTCAAGCGATGGAAGGATCTGGCGGGTTTGTTCGCCGAGAGCGGCTGGTTCCGTTCGATCGATGTCGAAGGCAACGAGATCCTCAACATGGCCGGCCGCGACAACATTGGGAAGTCGCTGGGCTCCCGCAACTCCGGCGATGTCCAGCCCATCCATCAGCTACTCACCCACGAGATCGACATCGAGTCACCCACCACTGCCAAGGCAGTATGGGCGATGGGCGACCTCATCTTCCGCGGCGACAGCGCCATCCCCGAGCCCGGGGCTGACGACACACTACCGCCGTTTCGCACCATGCGCGGCTGGGGTCACTACCACGTCACCTACGTGAAGATCGACGGCCAGTGGTTCATCGCCACTCGCACGCAGACCCGAACCCGGCTCGAGTTCAGCTACTGACTCCAGCCGCCGGCGTCGCGGCCCACCGCCGTTGCCGCCACGCCGCCTTGCCGATCCTCGTCACAGTCGTTACGAACCGCCCCTGGTGGCACCAGTCGACGCCGAGCCCGTTCAGTGGCGCGGGTCGAGGTCGACGATCGGCTGCTCGGGCACCTCGAACGCACCCACGAAACCACCCGCGAAGCCTTCGTGGGTCAACCCGGTATGAAGCTGGTCGGCGACCAGCCGCCGCCACTCCTTCGTCAAGACCGCCCGCGTGCCACGCAAGGTCGCCGACGAGTGCTTCGCCCACGCCGTAGCAAGCTCCCAAGCACGCGGAAGCAGTTCGTCCTGTGCCAGTACCTCCGCCACCACCCCCAACTCCAAGGCCTCCTGAGCGGTGAGCACCCTACCGGTCAGGAGGAAATGCCGGCCTCGGTTGAGTCCGAGAAGTGTCGTCCAGACAGTGTGCACCCCGTCCCCAGGCGGAAGCCCGTTGAGAAAATGGGTGGCATCCTGGAAAACAGTGTCCTCGGTCGCCAGCACGACGTCAGCCAAAAGCGGGGTCTCGGAATGGGTCACCACCGGACCATTGATCGCCGAGATCACCGGGACCTCGATGTCGAGGAACGCCTGCACAAGCCGCACCCCGTCGGTGCGAGTGTGGATCCAGAAGTCGAAAACGTCCGGCTGCATTTTCGCGATGAAGCTGCCGTAGTCGAACTGCGTAGCGAAGCGATCGCCCGTACCAGTGAGGATGACGACCTTGTTCTCATAATCCTCGGCCACGTCGACGAACGCGCGGCCAAGATCGCGTAGCGCGGATTCGGTCACGATGAACTCACCACCCTCGTGGTGGAGAGTTATCTGCAGGACACCATCTCGGCGCTCGAACCGAATACTGGGGTACTTGTCTTGGTAGCCGCTCAATGTCGACATGACTAAGCGCTTTCGGTTGCTCGTTGCAGAAGCTCGAGGTCGACTTCAGACAGCTCCAGCTTGGCCGAGGCGATCAACGGGGCAAGCTGTTCGGCACGCGACACACTCGCGAGTGGAGCGGTCACGCCGGGCTGCTGACGGAGCCAGGCCAGGGCCACCGTCGCCGGAGCCGCATCAGCCTTCGCGGCCACGTTGACAAGTTCGCGGACGACGGCGAAGCCCTCCTCGGTGGCGTAGGACGTCAGGAAGGCACTGCGCGCAGAGCCCTGCAGATCGTCGGCCGTGCGGTACTTCCCGGTCAGAAATCCGGACGCGAGCCCGAAGTAGGGCACCACACCCAACCCATGGCGTTGGACCAGCGGACGAAGCTCAACCTCAAATTCCCGCCGAGTGAGCAGGTTGTAATTCGGTTGCAACACCGTCGGCACGGAGCTGCCACCGGTCGATGCGATGTCGACCCACTCCTGTATGCGCGCAGCGGAAAAGTTCGACAGACCCACCTGCCGGACCAATCCCTGCTTCACCAGCTCGTCGAACGCGCCGACCGCCTCCTCCAGTGGCGTGGACGGATCGTCGTAGTGAGCGAAAAATACGTCCAGATAGTCGGTCTGCAGGCGCTCCAACGACCGGGCAAGACCCCGCTTGATGTTGCCCGCGCTCAAGCCCGGGTAGCTCGGATGCCCGGAGACCTTGCTCGCCAACACCACCCGATCGCGGACACCGCTCTTGGGCAGCCAACGACCGATGAGCGACTCAGATTCGCCGCCCGAGTTGCCAGGCGCCCATACCGAGTACACATCTGCGGAGTCGATGAAGTTCCCGCCAGCCTCAACAAAGGTATCCAAGATCTCGTGCGAGGCCGACTCGTTGGCCGTCCAGCCAAACGTGTTGGTCCCCAACGCGAGCGGGAAGATGTCAATGCCTGTCCGGCCAAGTGCGGTCATGATCCGGGGTGCTCCGTGTGATGTAGAGGGCGCGAGTGGACCGTGTAGTCCATTAGAGGTCTAGTGCAACACGACTGGACCGGTGTGTCCAGTCCTGTGCCGGCGACTACGCTGGACAGCGATGAGCACTCGACTGACCTCGAAGGGCGCCGCGACCAAGCACCGACTGGTGGAAGGCGCGGCCCTGCTGATGCGCGAGAACGGCGCCGCCGAGACCAACCTGGATCAGATCCTGCACACAACCTCGACCAGCAAGAGCCAACTCTTCCACTACTTCCCCGACGGGCGCAGCGGCCTCCTACTCGCGGTCACGAACTACGAAGCCGAGCAGGTCATGGAGGCACAGCGCCCCTACATCGATGACCTCTCCACCGTTGAGAACTGGAAGCGTTGGCGCGACACCGTCGTACAGCATTACGTCGAACTCGGACAGCGCTGTCCCCTCGGCGCACTCACCTCCGAACTCGGCAACTCCTCCCCCGAGGCCCGCACCGTGGTCAGCGATCTGTACGACCGCTGGGAAGGTGCCCTGATGAACGGCATCCAAGCGCTCATCGTCTCGCATGCGACGCTCGCCACGCTGCCCGTTCGCGACACCGCTCGCAGCATCCTCACCGCCATTCAAGGCGGCGTCGTCATGCTTCGAGCCACAGGCCGACTCACCTACCTCGAAACCGCACTGGACACCGCGCTCCAGCCGATCCTCCTGGAACCGTCCGCCACACGTCCTCATCGACGACAACAGTCCCGAGCGCCGCAGCGCTGATCGGCCTGCGTGACTGTCGACCTGCGTCGATCACGAACGTCGGCCGGCAGCGCGACGGAGCAGGTCTCGGAGCAGGGGTTCGAAATCCTCGAGGGCCATCGAGTTGTACGCCGGATCGAACGATCTCTGATCCCATTCGGCGCAGAACTGCGAGGTCGCGTCAAAGTGGGGGCTGGAACGGAACTGTTCGCGAGCGTCACGATCCTGGTCGAGCTTGTCCCAGAAGTGGTAACCCTGGAAGACCGGGTGATGCCGAACGATCCAGGTCGCCTCCTCGTCGAGGAACGGCGCCACGATCGCGCCGGCCACCTCGCCGTGGTTCGTCGGCGCCAGCACGTCGCCGATTCTCTAAAAGTCGGACACTTATGATCGTACGTAGTACGACCGCAGATGCGCGCGTTAGAGGCAAATTGTGCGCGCTCTGCGTCAGAGTCCGGCCGACCGCGGTCGGTAGCCCGCGTCAGATCTCGGCCGTGTGGCGCGCCCCTCGATGTCACAGCTCGAGGCTTAGCGCATCAGAGCCACATTGGACACCGCGACCCCGACAGAATTGACCTTGACCCAGGCGTCTCGGCGACCGGGGGTGTAATGGGTGGAGGCGCCTTTGACCTCGAGTGACGCCTATTCGAGAGGGGCCATCTTGTCGTCAGGCAGGCCCTGCAGAGCGTCGCGCAGCGCTGCGCGCGACGTGATGCCCAGTTTGGGAAACACCTGATAGAGATGAGTGCTGATCGTGCGAGGCGACAGGAAGAGCCGCTCGCCGATCTCCTTGTTCGTCAGCCCAGCAGCGGCGAGCCGTGCGATCTCCAGCTGTTGGGGCGATAGCGCGCCAGGGCCAAACGCACTCTGCGCACCGATGCTGATGCCGGTCGCGCGTAGCTCGCTTGCGGCCCGCGTCGACCACGGTGCCGCTCCGAGCCGCTCGAAGGTGTGGCGGGCCAAAAGGAGTTGTTCGCGCGCCTTGGTCTTGTCGCTGATGCGACGCAGACGCTCTCCGTAAGCGAGCTGTACGCGCGCCAGTTCAAACGGTGATTCTTCGACACCTGGTATCACCAGTGCCAGCTCAAACCGAGCCCTGAGGTCGTCCTCGGAGGCGGTCATGGCCGCTGCTCCGGCAGCGATCAGAGCCAGCCGTGGAGAGATGGCGGCAAAGCTGGTCTCCTCAGCGGCTCTGACATGGGCGACGGCTTCGGCTGTGCGGTTGGTGCGCATCGCTGCCTCGACGAGGTCCATCACCAGCCACATGGCATGCGGCACAAAGGGTGCCATGGTTCCGGCAGGGCTGATCTGGCACGCATGGTGGTACGCCGTCTCGAAGTCGCCGCCGCCAAGTGCGTCGAGCACACGGGCGTGCAGTGCGTAGAACTCGAACGTCTTGGACTTGCGGGGCACAGCCCACTGAAGTATCTCGTCCGTGATGGCGCGCGTGCCTTCCCGATCGCCTCGCAAAGCCGCCAGTAACGCTTGAAGTGTGCGATGAGGCCAGCGCAGCAGGGCGTGATCGTGTGCGGCACAGAGTTGGACTCCCTCGTCTGCTAGCTCCTCCACCTCGTCCCATCGGCCGGCTACCAGTCCGTCGAGACCGAGAAGCCCCAGCGCCTGGATCGAGGAGTGGATCGCGCCGCCATCCCGTCCGTCCTGGACCAGCCGCCACAGGGCGGGGCGACACTGCGGAAGGCGTTCGCCGTAACCGGAGGCGATAGCGGTCCTGATGACCTGTGCCGCGCTGGTCTCATGGCTCAACTGGGCGATGACATCCTCAAGCCGGCTGAGCGCCGGAGCGGCTCGTCTCGCCGAGTCTGCGGCCGTCTCGGCCACGAGGGCAAGGAACTCGGGTGGACGAGGCTTGAGCCGTCCGAGGGCCCGCTCAAAGCCTTCCCACAGCTCCGCCCGCCCTCCGTAGTAGCAAACCTCGAAGAGGTTGTAGATAGCTTCGATCAAGACGTCATCGCTGGTATCGCTGGGGTCAGGCGACGTCTCGATGGCGCCGACCAACAGCCGGTGGGCGGTGTCGGCGTCGCCGACGCCGTTGAGCAAGTGATAGGCGGCGGCCATCGCGCCAGCCAAGGAACCGGCGTGCTCGGGGTCCTGTTCCCGCACTGCGTTGAGCAACATCGGAGCGTTGCCAAGATCGCCAAGGTAGTTGGCGCCAAGGTAGGCGGCCTCGGCCAGTCGACGACCCCGGTCGACGGCAGCAGGACTGATCTCGGCTGCGCGTAGGAGACCGTCGATCGCCGCGACGCCGTCCCCTCGCCGCAGGACCTCGCGCGCGGTTGCCTCCAGAAGAGAGGCAACCTCTTCGTCAGATTCAACGGTCGCCTCAGCGAGGTGCCATGCACGGCGTTCTTGGGGCGCATGCGTCGCGAGAGCACGGTGCGCCTCGCGGCGCTCACCGCTGGTGCACAGTTCGGTCACCGCGGATCGCGTAAGCGGGTGTCTGAACACAAGTCGCCGGTCACGATCGACCCGAACCAACTTTGCACGCTCGGCGGCCGCCAGCCCCTTGAGGTCTGGCTGGCCGGACGCGACCTGCAGGACGCCGAGATCACCTGTCGCGTCGAGCGCGGCCAACAGCAGCAGGTGCCGTGAGGCAGCGGGCAGCTCCGCGATCCTGCGCGGCGAAGATCGCCTGGAGGCGTTGGCTGAGGGGTAGGGGCTCCGACGTCAGCGTTCGTGGAGAGCTCGGCATGCCCGCGAGGGCGGCCGGAAGCTCCAGGAGTGCGAGCGGGTTGCCCTCGGCTTCGGTCAGCAAGCGCTTGCGAACCCGCGGCGCCAAGGCAGGGAATCGGTTCTTGAGCAACGACTCCGCCGCCCCGTCGTCAAGCGGGTCGAGCTGGAATGTCGGCAATCCGGCACGATCGAAGAAGCTCTCAGACTCGGCACGCATGGCCGCCAAGAAACCCACCCTCGTGCCGGCCAAGCGACGCACCGCCGCAGCGAGGACCACGGCACTTGCACGATCCACCCACGGTAGATCGTCAATAACCATGAGCAATGGTTGTGTCGTGGAGGCGCCGTCTAGAAGCCTGAGCACCGCGTTGGAAACCACCATGGGGTCTGAAGGTGATCCCGCATCCAGGCCAAGTGCCACACCCAGTGCTTGGCGCTGGTAGGGCGGCAACCCCTGGAGACCGTCGACGAGCGGATACAGAACCAGGTTGAGACCGGAGAAGCTCAGCTCCGCCTCGAACTCGGCGCCGGCCGCTCGGAGCACACGTGTTCCCGCCGCCTCGGCGTGGAAAGCGGCGACGTCGAGCAGCGCCGTCTTGCCGACACCCGGGTCCCCGCGGACCACCAACGCTCCCCCATGGGCAACTGCATCATCCACGAACCCGCAGATGACATCGATTTCCGGTTCGCGCCCGAAAAGCTGCCCGTGTGTATCGTCCGCCACCCTGGCCACCCTGTCGCCGGCCGCGATCGCGGCCTCGTTTCAGTGTCGCTGAACGACATCGATCCCGCCATGGCTGCCCTCGCCCCGCCACCACGATCGAGTGACCGGACGGCGAACGCACGTCTACGTCATTGAAACCAGTCATTTGACGTAATCGAGCTCCCAGCTTCCCGACTTAGCGTCATTGCGCATCTCTCAACAACCCAAGGAGGAACGCGATGAACGCATCTCGACCCACAGTGGTCCTCATCCACGGCGGCTTCGTCGACGGCTCGGGCTGGCGCGGTGTCTACGACAGGCTGCGTGCCCAGGGACACCGGGTCGCGGTTGTGCAGAACCCGACGGTCTCGCTGGAGGGGGACGTGACCGCGGTCAAGCAGGTCCTCGACGACATCGAGGGTGAGGCCGTGCTCGTGGGCCACTCCTACGGCGGCGTCGTCATCACCGAGACCGGCAGCGATCCGCGCGTGGCCGGGCTGGTCTACATCGCGGCGTTCGCGCCGGACAAGGGCGAGTCGGTCAACACCCTGATCGCGGACCCGCCGCCCGGGGCACCGGTGCCGCCGATCCTGCCGCCCCGCGACGGCTACCTGTTCCTGGACCGCGAGAAGTTCCACGACTCCTTCGCCGGCGACCTGCCCGCGGACGAGGCCGCGTTCATGGCCGACTCCCAGGTCCCCTGGGGCATCGACGCCCTCGGCGGCGCCGTCAGCGAGCCCGGGTGGCGGCTCAAGCCGAGCTGGTACCTGGTCGCCTCCGATGACCGGATGATCCCGCCGCCGGCCCAGCGCGCCATGGCCGAGCGCACCGGCGCCTCGGTCCGCGAAGTCCCCGGCAGCCACTCCGTCTACGTCTCGCAGCCGCAGGCCGTCGCCGACCTGATCCACACCGCGGTCGAATCCCTGACCCGGCCTGACCGCCGAACCACCCGACCACCCGACCGAGTCCTCGGTCTCCACTCCCCTGGAGCAACCATGAGTACAGACATGTCCCGCCGCCACGTGCTGGCGGCCGGTGCGGCGCTGGCTGGGTCCGCAGCACTCGCAGCCAGCCCCATCGGGACCGCTGCCGCGGCGCCGCAGCCCGTGCCGCGAAGAAGTCGAACCCGAAGCCCACGATCGTGCTGGTGCACGGCGGCTACGCCGACTCCTCGTGCTGGAACGACACCATCCAGGAGCTGCAGCGCAACGGCTACACACGATCGCTGGGTCGAACCCGCTGCGGGGTGTCGCCACCGACGCCCCCTACATCGCCAGCCTGCTGGACTCCATCGGCGGGCCGATCGTGCTGGTCGCCCACTCCATGGGTGGCACCGTGATCACCAACGCAGCCGCCGGGAAGAGCAACGTCAAGGCGCTGGTGTACATCGCGGCGTTCGTGCCCGACGTGGGCGAGTCGCAGGGCGAGCTGATCGGGAAGTTCCCCGGCAGCGAGATCCAGGCCGTGAGTGTGCCGGTCCCGTACACCAAGCCCGACGGCACCACCGGCACCGAGCTGTACCTCAGCCCCGCCGGTCAGGCGGCGTTCGCCGCCGACCTCTCCCCGGCTACCTTCCGGCTCCTGCAGGCCACCCAACGGCCCTTCGACGTCGACTCCTTCACCCAACCGACCCAGGCCGCGGCATGGCGCACCATCCCCGTCTGGGGGCTGGTGGCCGGCAAGGACAAGACGATCCCGCCCGCGCTGCAGCGCTTCATGTACCAACGCGCCGATGCCCGCAAAGTCGTCGAGGTCCCTGGCTCGTCCCACGTCGCCATGATCAGCCACCCCCAGATCACCGCCGACCTCATCGAGAACGCCGCCAGAGCAACCCGCTGACCCCCGAGTGCCCCGATCCACCACCCCCGGACCGGGGCACTAGGACATCTGATCAGGCGCGTTCCACCCACTCCTGCATTGATCCTTGAACGGCCACTCGCCGTACCTGCCTCGTCGCGGTCTGCTGGGACCTGCGTCTTCGCTATGTTTGACCGGCTTGCCGATGCTCGTACCCCAGAATGGGCGGCGAGACGACTCCCTCTTGCCTCGTAGGGATCGACCACCCGAATGGCCGAGAGGGGTTGACTGTTCTGCGGGCGATACTCCTGAGCGGGGCGTTGGCGGTGGTCTGCTCGCTGCTGGGGACCCGGATCGCTATCGGATGGTTCGTCCGTCACGGCTTCGGCCAGCCGATCAGGCACGACGGACCGACGACACATCATGTCAAGCGGGGTACGCCGACCATGGGCGGTCTCGTCATCCTGCTGAGTGCCACCGCGGCATATCTGGCGGCAACGATCTTGACCGGTGGGTGGCCGAGTGCCAGCGCTTGGCTGCTGATGTTGCTGTTCCTCGGCTGCGGGATCGTGGGGTTCCTCGACGACTTCATCAAGGTCTATACCCAGAACAACCAGGGTCTGAGTAGTCGGGCCAAGATGGCGGGTCAGACGCTGATCGCGCTCGCCTTCGGGGTCCTGTCCACGCAATTCTTCGCCGACGAGCGCGGTGTCAGGCCGGCGTCGCAGTACATCTCCACCACTCATGACTGGGGGATCAAGCTGCCCCTGATCGTGGTCTTGCTGGTGATCTGGTTCATCGTCACCGCGACCTCCAACGGCGCCAACCTCACTGATGGCGCGGACGGGCTGCTCGCCGGCGCCTCGGCATTGATCTTCGGCGCGTACACCATCGTGAATGTCTGGCAGAACAACCAACTGTGCGGCTCCGCGCGGCCCAGTGTGGTGGAGTCACAGTGCTACCAGGTGCGCGACCCTCTCGACCTCGCGGTCTTCGCGGCCGCGATCGCTGCAGCTTGTGTCGGCTTCCTCTGGTGGAACGCCAAGCCCGCACGGATCATCATGGGCGATGTCGGCTCCCTCGCCATCGGTGGCGCCTTGGCCGGGCTGGCAATCATGTCTCGAACCGAACTCCTGATGGCCGTCATCGGCGGACTGTTCGTGCTCGAGACCCTGTCCGTGCTACTGCAGATGATCTGCTTCAAGCTGACCAAGCGACTCACGGGCACTGGACGCCGCATCTTCCGAATCGCTCCCATTCACCATCACTTCGAACACGTGGGATGGGACGAGGTCACCGTAGTGATCCGCTTCTGGATCGTCGCCGGGATCTTCGTCGCGACCGGGCTCGGGATCTTCTATGCCTCTTGGCTGCCCTGAGCCCAAGAGCAATGACGCACCCGCGGCCGAACCATCATCACGGTGAAATGACACGGCTAGCCGGGACATCCGGGACATAGGTGAGCGCACCCATCCGGCACGCCCGCCAGCGGTGGCGTGTGGGTACAGAGGGTGGTCTGATGATCGGAATCCGCTACGAAGGGTTCGCCAATGCGCCGGATGTGTTTGCTGCTTTCGCTGGTTCTGCTCGGGGCGATTGTGGTACCCGCTGGGCCATCGCCGGCGACAGCTGCACCGCCGGGTACTCGCGACGTGATCGTGCAGCTCTTCCAGTGGAACTGGTCGTCGGTAGGACGCGAGTGCAGTGAGGTACTAGGGCCGCGCGGCTACGGCGGCGTACAAGTCTCGCCACCGCAGGAGCATGTCGTGCTGCCCGGCAACGGCTATCCGTGGTGGCAGGACTACCAGCCGGTGAGCTATCGGCTGGACAACACCCGCCGAGGAGATCGGGCCGCAGTTCGCCAGTCATGGTCGCCACCTGCCACACCGCCGGCGTCAAGGTCTATGTCGACGCGGTCATCAACCACATGACCGGCGGAAGCAGCGCAGGTACAGGCAGCGCCGGTTCGACGTACTCGCACTACAACTATCCCGGGCATCTACCAGACCCAGGACTTCCACCACTGCGGGCGCAACGGCAATGACGACATCGTCAACTACGGCGACCGGTACGAGGTGCAGAACTGCGAGCTGGTCGACCTGGCCGACCTGGACACCGGCGCCGACTACGTGCGGGACCGGCTCGCCGGCTACCTCAACGACCTGCTCTCCCTCGGTGTCGACGGCTTCCGGCTGGACGCCTCGCAAGCACATGCCCGCCGCTGACATCGCCGCGATCAAGAGCCGGCTCAGCCGGCCGGCGTACCTCGTACAGGAGGTCATCTTCGGCGCCGGCGAGCCGATCACCCCGGACGGAGTACACCGGCAACGGCGACGTGCTACGAGTTCCGGTACGGCAAGGACCTGGCCGAAGATCTTCCACAACGAGCGGCTGGCCTATCCTGCGGGAGCGTTGCGGCTCACCGCTGGCCTCGGAACGGGCGGTGGTGTTCACCGACAACCACGACACCCAGCGCGACCCCGGCGGTCCTCACCTTCCGCGACAACGGCCGCTACGCGCTGGCCAACGCGTTCATGCTGGCCTGGCCGTACGGAACGCCGAAGGTGATGTCGAGCTACGAGTTCAGCTCGAACGACCAGGGCCCGCCGTCCGACGTCGGCCGGCCAGACGACGAACACCACCTGCTTCAGCGATCGGCTGGCGCTGCGAGCACCGCTGGCAGGTGATCGCGAACATGGTCGGATTCCACAACGCCGTACGCGGCACCGACGTCGGCAACTGGTGGGACAACGGCAACGACACGATCGCGTTCGGCCGCGGCAACAAGGGCTATCTGATCCTCAACGACGAAGGCTCCGCAGTCACGGGACGCAGATTCCAGACGTCTCTACCGGCCGGCACGTACTGCGATGTCTTCCACGGCGATTTCACCGGCGGGTCCTGTACCGGACCCACCTACACCGTCGACGCAGCCGGGTGGTTCCAGGCCGACGTCGCCGCCCAGGACGGCCTCGCCCTCCACGCCGACGCCAAGATCTCCTAGGCCGGGATCCCATACTCTAGTTGTGTTCCGCAAATGCTTTGTGCTACACCTTCTATCTATGGATAGCAGACGAATTCTGGGCGCGACCGCTCCCGACGCTCAACCGGTGGCGAGCTGATGTTCATCGCAACCGTGATCGTGTCCAGCCTGCTGGCGCTGGCTCTCTTCGCATCCGGCTTCAGCAAGCTGCGGAAGGACCCCAAACAGCTGCAGCTCATGGAGGCGGTCGGGTTCCCGAAGGACAAGATGTGGCTACTGGGGGTCGCCGAGATCGCCGGCTCCATCGGCCTCGTAGCGGGCCTGTTCTGGTGGCCGATCGGCATCGCCGCGGCCATCGGAGTGATGCTCTACTTCATCGGCGCGATCATCTCCCACATCCGCGTCAAGGAAGGCTTCAGTACTCCGCTGATCGTCCTCCTGGTCGCCGTTGCCGCACTGATCCTCCGCGCCACGACCACCTAGAGCCACGCCATGGCTGAACATCTGAGAGAGGAGCGCGCAATGGGGCGCGTAGAAGGAAAGGTTGCATTCATCACCGGCGCAGCTCGCGGCCAGGGCCGCAGTCATGCGATCAGGCTGGCCCAGGAGGGCGCCGACATCATCGCCGTCGACATCAACGAGCAGATCGATTCGGTGCCGTTTCCGATGGGGACCGCGGAGGATCTCGCCCAGACGGTCAAAGAGGTCGAAGCGCTGGACCGTCGCATCATCGCCACCCAGGCCGACGTCCGCGACTACCGGGCACTCAAGGCAGCGGTGGACGAGGGCGTGGCCCAGTTGGGTCGGCTGGACATCGTGGTCGCCAACGCCGGAATCGTCAGTTTCGCCCCGACCGTCGACCTGACCGAGCAGAGTTGGCAGGACGTGATCGACGTCAACCTGACCGGCGTCTGGCATACCGCCAAGGCGACCATCCCGCATCTGCGGGCGGCCGGCGGCGGCTCGATGACCCTGATCAGCTCGGGAGCCGGGGCCAAGGGTTCACCCAACCTCGCGCACTACGTGTCGGCCAAGCACGGCGTGATCGGGCTGATGCGGACGCTCGCCAATGAACTGGCACCGGACATGATCCGGGTCAACGCGTTGCTGCCCACCAGTGTCAACACCGACATGATTCACAACACGGCGATGTACGAGCTGTTCGCACCGGACATCGACAAGCCGACCAAAGAGCAAGTGGGCGAGCGATTCGCAGCCCTCAACGCCTTGCCGATCCCGTGGATCGAGTCCGTCGACATCTCCAACACCGTGCTGTTCCTCGCCTCGGACGAAGGGCGCTACATCACCGGCGTCCCCCTCCCGGTCGACGCCGGCCAGCTCGGCAAGTGAGCTGAGGCTGAAAGCGACCAGCCCAGCTAGTGACGGGGCGCGGGCAACGGTCGTTGCGTAGCGGGAGCGCCGGCGGCCCGGTCGATGGCGCGCAACTCGTCGAGGCTGTCGGCGAGAGTGCGGCAGGTCAGGGCCCCGAGGACGGCTGCCTCGGTCTCGCCGGTGAGCCTGACGAAGTACTCAGCGGAGTGGTTGGTGACCAGGCACTCCCGCGGCCCCTCCGCCCTGGGGGCCCACAGCGGCTTGTCACCGACGGATGAGCGATAGATCTCTCCCAGGGTGATCTGGTCCGCGGAGCGGCCGAGGCGGACACCACCGCTGCGGCCCTTGATGGACGCGACGAGACCGTCCTGCACCAGCGGGACCATCAACTTGCGCACCAGGCTCGGGTTCGTGTTCAGACTCCTGGCGAGCTGGGTCGAGGTGAGGACGGGACTGCCTTGTTCCTCGGCATGGCCCAGCAGGAGCATCGCTTTCAGCGCGCTCGAGAACCTCACGTCCAGCATGCTCTGACCCCCTCTTCGTCCGGCGGTTGGTCCAGGTGCACCCATATTAGCAACTCTTACAGTTGCACTTCTGCTGATGGATATGTATTTTTCACACATGCAGATTACGGCCACCCAGAACCGGAGGACGCCATGAGCGCCGAGAACGAGATCAGAGAGATCGTGTCCCGCTACACCCGCGCAGCGGACCAGCGCGACGGCGAGATGATGGCAAAGCTCTACGACGCCGACGCAGTCGTCGAAATCCACTACCGCGGCCCCGACGGGATGGAGTTGCTGGGAACCCTCTCCGGAGGACCGCAGATCGCAGCGGCCATGACCACGGCCATGGCACCACACCCGCCCCTGGGCTGGAGCCACCACACCACCTACGACCACCTGGTCTCCGTCGAAGGCGTC
>CAWGAM010000002.1:0-2131919 GCA_963820655.1 uncultured Actinomycetota bacterium | reverse complement strand
TGTCCGGACCTTTAGTCCGTGTCAGCACGGCGCGTGCCACCACGTCCACGAGCGCCTCGATGGGGCTGTGTGGGGTCGGTGGCGGTAGGTTTGTGCGGTTACCGCACAACAGCATCGTGACCACAGCATCGTTAGGAGTCACCGTGGCGACGCCACCTCGCAATCCTCCCTCCGGCTCAGGGGACCGTCGCGGTCCCTCTGGAGGCGACGGCCGTTCTGGTCGCACCGGTGGCGGACGCTCGGACTCGAGCTCGGACCGCTCCGGATTCAGCTCTGGTCGCTCCGGCTCGGGCAGCGGTGGTCGCTCCGGCGGTGGAGCTGGTCGCGCGGGCTCCGGTGGATCGGGCCGTGGAGGTTCCGGAGGAGCCGGCCGCGAGGGTTCCAGTGGTTCTGGTCGTGGCGGTGCGGGCGGCGGCCGCGGTGGGCCTGGCGCTGATCGTGCGGGGTCTGGCGGCGGTCGGTCCGGTGGGGCCGGCGCGCGCGGCGGTTCTGGTGGGCAGCGGTCTTCGGGTGGTTACCGGGGCGCGTCCAGCCGGGGTGATGGACCGCGGACCGGCGGACCCCGTAGCGGTGGTTCGCGGACCGGTGGCTCTTACCGGGATGGGGATCGGGACGAGACGCGCTACGACAACCGGCGGGGCTACGCCGGGCCGCGCGGGGATGACAAAGCTGAACGGGATCCCTTCCGTGGACAGATGTCCGGGCGTGGGCAGCGTGACGACCGCGATGACCGTGGTCGGGGAGCGGGTCGTGACGACCGGTCCGGCGGGTACCGGCGTGATGACCGCGCGGGAGCCGGGCGAGGAGGTCCCCAGCGGGACGAGCGCAATGACGGACGCGGAGGCTACCGGCGGGATGACCGTGCCGGCGGCGATCGCGGCGGATCCCGGCGTGATGAGCGATCAGGAAGCGGCGATCGTGGTGGCTACCGGCGTGATGAGCGTTCGGGCGGTACCGATCGCGGCGGCTACTCGCGCGATGACCGTGGTGACTTCCGGCGTGATGACCGTTCCGGCGGCGACCGTGGTGGATCCCGGCGTGGTGAGCGATCAGGCAGTGGTGACCGTGGTGGCTACCGGCGTGACGAGCGTGCGAGCGGTGGTGACCGTGGTGGCTACTCGCGGGATGACCGTGGTGGGCGTGATGACCGTGGCGGCGGCGATCGTGGCGGCTACCGGCGCGATGAGCGATCCGGCAGTGGCGATCGTGGCGGCTACCGGCGTGACGACCGGGGTGGGCGCGATGAGCGGCCTGCTCGGGATGGCGTGCGTGGTGGGGCTCGTGGGGGCGGGCCGGCGCGCGGGGAGCGTGGGGCGTTCCGGCGAGATGAACGCGGCGGTCGGGATGAGCGGCGCGGTGGGCCTCGGCGGGATGACCGGGGCGAGGAGCGGGTTGGGCCGCGCCGGGATGATCCGGCCATTCCGGAAGGGATCACCGGGGCCGAGCTGGATCGCTCGGTGAAGGCTGAGTTGCGGTCGTTGCCGCGGAGACTCGCGGATCTGGTGGCGCAGCATCTGGTGGCGTCGGGGCGATTCCTCGACGACGATCCGGAGCGGGCGTATCTGCATGCCCGGACGGCGCGGCGGTTGGCTGCGCGGCTTGGCGGCGTACGGGAGGCTGTGGCGATCACGGCGTACCTGGCTGAGCATTACGACGAGGCGCTGACGGAGTTCCGGGCGGTACGGCGGATGACCGGGAACAACGAGGTGCTCGCGATGATGGCCGACTGCGAGCGGGCGCTCGGGCGACCGGAGAAGGCGCTGGCGTTGACGCGGGAGAAGCAGGTCCGCGACCTGTCGGAGGGTACTCAGATCGAGTTGCTGATCGTGGCGGCCGGCGCGCGGCGCGACATGGGGCAGACCGCGGCGGCGATCCAGACGCTCGAGGTGCCGGAGTTGACCAAGCGGACCCGGGCTGAGTGGTTGCCTCGTCTGCGCTATGCGTACGCCGACGCGCTCGAAGCGGGTCGGGCGTACGGATGATGCGCTCATCTGGTTCCACCGGGCCGCGGGCGTCGACGCAGACGGTGAGACCGGCGCCGCGGAACGTGCCGCCCGACTCGAAGGCCTCGAGTTCACCGACCTCGACGAAGACGACACAGTCGTAGAGGACGAGCTGGACGACGCCGCGGACGAGCTGGACGACGCGGCAGACGAGCACTCGAGACGATCGAGCGGCAGACGAGCTGGACGATGCCGCGGACGAGCAGGACGACGCCGCAGACGAGGTGGACGATGCCGCGGACGAGCTGGACGACGCGGCGACGAGCTGGACGAGGAGCCCGAAGACAAGCCCGAGGAATAGGCGGACCGCCCTGTTTGCCATGAGCGAGGAGAATGGGGCGATGACGGAGAGCGTGGGTGCGTGGAGCGGGCCGCTCGAGGCCGAGGCTCCTGTTCGGGTGCTGGTGCGCAGCGCGCTCACGAAGGGCGCTGCCCGGCTGCAGGGCGCGGTGCTCATGGTGGAGAAGGGTGAGGACGACGCCATCCACCAGGTGCGGGTCTCGTGCAGGCGGTTGCGGAGTGATCTGAAGCTGTTCCGGCAGCTGCTGGCCGGCGACTGGGCCGGCGACCTTCGCGCGGATCTTGCGGCGCTCGCGGCGGCCTGCGGTGAGGCGCGTGACCTGGAGGTGATCGCGGCTCTGGTGCGCGCGACCGCCAACAGCGAAGACGACGAGGAGCACGTCGAGACGATCCTCACGACCCTCACGATCGGGCGGGACCGGGCGGCGGAGCGCTCGGCCGAGGTGGTGCTGGGAGAGACCAGCGCAGAGCTCCTCGAGACACTCGAAGCCGTCGCCGTGGCGCCGGACCTCAAGCCCAACGCCGACAGGCCCTGCGGCGACGTCCTGCCCGACCTTCTCGACGCTGCCGACCTCAAGTTCACCGAACAGGCTGACAAGCTGAAGCCCTGGACGCCGGATGACGACTGGCACAAGGTGAGGCTGCTGGCCAAGCGCGTCCGGTACGCCGCCGACACCAGCGCGTCCGTACTCGGTGATGAAGCCAAGGCCACGGCGTCCCAAGCTGCCAAGTATCAGGAGCTACTCGGCCAGCACCAGGACCACTGCGCCGCCGCTGACGCCCTGACCGCTATGGCCGCGGACGCGGCTGCGCAGGACGACCCAGAGCTGTCCTTCACGCTCGGACGCCTGACAGAGCGCCACCGGGCCGCCCGCAAGCCCCTCCGCGAGGAGTTCCTCAGCCTGTACCACCGGCCCTGACTGCTCAGAGCGTCCGGAACAGCAGCCCCACCCGCGGCTTAGGACCGAACGACGTCGCCTTCTGCGGCAGTACGGCGCCTTGCGCGGCTGACCGTCGTACCTGGTCCATCCGGGGCGCCACGAGCTCCACAGCCGCCTGCTGCGGCCCAGCCAGCGCCAGTGCGTCCTGAAGCGTGTGGTGAAAGCTGATGTCGTCCTCAACGACGCCCCAGGCCGGCAGCAGCAAGTCGTGGAGCATCGAGACGGTCGGAGTCTCCTGGCCTTGCGTAGAGCGCAGAGTCACCCAACTGGACCCATCCGTCACCGCTATCCGGTCCGGTACACGTTCCACTCGACCAGGCAGCACCTGCCAGCCCTCCGGCGTACGCGACCGGACAGTGGCGAGGTCGAGTCCCGGCACGACGCGGTGGATCGGATCCAGCGTGAGCGGGTGGCGTTTGTAGTCGACCAGCATCGCCAGCCCGACCTCTGCGCTCGGGCGGGTCGGTTCACGCCGTTGGCGTTCCAGGTACGCCGCATAGCGGTGGTGGCCGTCCGCGATCAGCGCCTCGTGCTTGGCCAGCTCTGCTGCGATCATCGCCAGCGTCGAAGGGTCCTCGATCCGCCAGATCCGGTGGTGCGCGCCGTTGTAGGTGTCAGCCACGACCCATGGCTCACCGGACCGTGCGTCGTCCACGGCATCGCTGGCTGCCCCACCATCGTCGTACGCGAGCAGGATGGGCTCCAGGTCGGCGTCGGTCGCCTCCATCAGTTCGAGCCGGTCGTCCACCCAGTGCGGCATCACGTCCTCATGTGGGAGCACCACTTGGCCCAGCGGGTCCAGGCCGATTGAGCCGACCAGTCCGCACAGTACGGCGCTGCCGAGTTGCTGCTCGTACACGTACAGCGCGGGCCGCTGATCCTGGATCACCACACCGTCGCGTTGCCACCCGGCCAGTCGTCGCGCGGGTTCGTCGTACCGGCCGGGGCCGAGCTCCGGGTCGCGTGGAAGGATGAGCCTCACCATGTTGTGCAGATCAGAGTCAGTCAGCCGCCGGACGATGGCGGGTTCGAGCATGTCGTACGGCGGTGACGTGACGGCGCCGAGCGCGCTCACCTTGCCGGCCACGAACCGCCACGCGCGCAGCGGGTCGAGCCGCAGGATGCTTTCCCTCGACTCCGGCCCGCTTGATGGCATGGGCGGAATCGTACTGGGGGAAGCATGACGACCCAACGGAAAGCGCCCGCACCGCTCTCGGCATGTGACGAACCCCTCGCCAGCCGGTACGACGTGGCCCTGCTCGATCTGGACGGGGTCGTGTACGTCGGGCCGGACCCGGTGCCGGACGCGCCGGAGAACCTGCGCAAAGCTGCCAAGGAAGGCATGCGGATCGGCTACATCACCAACAACGCGAGCCGGCCGGCGCGAGTCGTTGCCGAGCACCTCGCGTCGTTCGGGCTGGATGTGATCGCCGACGATGTGGTGACGTCCGCGCAGGCGGCGGCGAAGCTGATCGCGAGCCAGTTCCCCCAGGGTTCGCCGGTGCTCGTGGTCGGTGGTGAGGGGCTGTACGTCGCGCTGGAGGAGTACGGGCTGAATCCGGTCCGGAGCAGTGACGCCCAACCGGTGGCCGTCGCACAAGGGTTTCACCCGGATGTGAACTGGGTGATGCTCGCGGACGGCGCGCATGCGATTCACGAGGGCGCGAAGTGGTTTGCGACCAATCTGGATCTGACCATCCCGACCGCGGCCGGGAAGGCGCCGGGGAACGGGACGCTGGTGCAGGCGATTCGTGCCGCCGTCGACGTGGATCCGATCGTGGCCGGCAAGCCCGAGCCGCCGTTGCTGGAGACAAGCATCGAGCGGCTGAAAGCCAAGCGCCCGTTGATGATCGGAGACCGGCTGGACTCGGATATCGCGGGGGCGCATGCGGTCGGGATCGCGAGTCTGTGGGTGGCGACAGGCGTGAACGACGCGCATGACTTGGCTCGCGCGCCGGAGGAGCAGCGGCCGACATACATCGCGGCCGGGCTCAGTGCGCTGGCGGAGAAGCAGGCCGGCGTGACGGTCGAGGGTACGCGGCACACGTGTGCGGGCTGGACCGCCGAGGTCGTGAACAACGCCGTGTCGGTGAAGGGCGAAGGCGCGCCGTACGACGGTCTGCGGGCGATCCTGTCCGCGGTGTGGGCAGCGGTCGACGCGCCGGCGAAAGCGGACCCGAAGCCGGCCAAGACCGCCGGACGCCGCCCCCTCCCGCGGCCAGCCCCGGCCCCCGGCACCATCGCCATCGACGCAGCCCTGCACCGCGTCGGCCTGGACAAGTAGTCCAGCAGCTGGCCCCGGCTGATCACGGCGGCGGCCCCCTTCCGAACGGCGGGACAGGACGTCCGACCCGATCCGGTCGGGGATAGCCGGCTCTTGTGTCGTTTCCGTGGGTGCCTAATTCAGGCCACAGCGGGCCGACTTTGTGCACCATATGCGTACGCCGAGGCCGTCGCCGTACGGATCTCGTGCACAAAGTGGCCGATCGCGCCGATGGGTGGAAGCCGGGGCGCCGGGCAGCCGGATATCCCCTCAAACGGCTCCGGGTCTCGCCCGTACTGCTGCGGGTGATGGGGTCCGTTTGAGGGGTCAACCCCCGAGCTTGTGGGTTGGCCCCCGAGAAATTGAGGGCCGAACCCACCAGCTCAGGGGTTGACCCCTGAAACACCCCACACATCGAGCAGAGGAGCCCTATTTGAGGGGTAACCGCTCAAATGGGCCGGGGTGGGATGGCGGGGTCTGCGGGCGCCGGGGCACATCCCAAGCAGGCCGACGCACCCTTGGGGTGGTGGCTGGGTGGTATGCGGGGGTGAGGCGATACCGTTGCTGGGGACGAGGCGAGGAGGCAGTCATGGTGTTGGACGCACTGCGCGGCTACGTACAGTTGGCGAACGGACTGACCGAGGTCACCCGGCAGAGGGCCCAGGCGGCCGCGAAGGCGCTGCTGCAGCAGACCGGCGCGGACACGCTGACGACCGGGCTGACCGCCAGGGTGAGCGACCTGACCGACGAGATCGTTGCCACCAGCAAGAGCAATCGTCAGCTGCTGCAGGCGATCGTGTCGAACGAGGTCGAGGGCGCGGTCGCGCGGCTCGGGTTCGTTCGCTCGGAGGAGGTCGCGGCGCTGACCCGCCGGGTGCAGAGGCTGGAGGGCGAGCTCGCCGAGACCCGCGCCGGCGGTGCCGCACGCCCGTCGGCTGCTCACCTTCACGCCGCGCCGCCGGCGAAGAAGGCGGCCAAGAAGGCGGCGAAGAAGGCGGCCGCGAAGAAGGCGGCCAAGAAGGCGCCTGCCAAGAAGAGCGCGGCCAGCGGCGAAGAAGCCTGCAAGAGCGCGGCGAGCGGGAAGATGCCGTGAAGAGTGCGGCGAGCGGCGAAGATGCCGTGAAGAGTGCGGCGAGCGGCGAAGAAGGCCTGACGTGACCGAGCACCCTGGCGAGCAGTTCCCGCCGGACGTCGACCCCGACGTCGAGCCGGGCTTCGAACCGTCCGAGGAACCACCCGCCCACCCCGACTACGACACCGAGCCCGGCCCGCAGAACCGCACGTACGCCGAGCAGTCCCCTGAGCGCCCGTACGACGCCGAGGCCGAGGTCGACACCGAAGCAGCCTTCGAAGCATCGCTGGACCAACCAGCCGCAGACGCCGAGCTGCACGAACCAGCAGACGCCGACCTGGACCAACCAGCAGACGCCGACCTGGACGAACCGGCCGAGTTGGACGGGCCAGCCAAAGCCGAGCCGGCCAAAGTCGAGCCGGCCGACGCCGAGGCGGTTGACGAGCCGACGCATGTGGATCCGGCCGAGGTCGAGTTCGGTCCCGAGTTCGCCCGATCCCCGGGCCAGGAACATGAACACTCCTTCGTGGCCGAGTCCGCCGAGGATCCAGCTCCCGAGGAGCAGGGGCATCCGCTGGTCGAGGAGACCATGGGCCGGCTGGACGAGTTGCGCGATCGGCCGGTGAGTGAGCACGCCGAGGTGTACGCCGACCTGCACGAGCGACTGCAGTCCGCCTTGGTGGAGGCCGACGCCGAGCAGGGTGACCGGGGCTAGACGGAAGGTCTGAGTGGCCAAGGGAGTCAAGCGATCGCGGCTCGACGCCGAGTTGGTACGACGCGGTCTCGCGCGGTCTCGTGAACACGCGAGCGACCTGATCGCGGCCGGCAAGGTGAAGGTGTCCGGGACCGTGGCGACGAAGCCCGCGACCGGTGTCGGCGCCGACGCACCGATCCTCGTCGACACGTCCGAGACCGACGACCCCGGCTACGCGAGCCGCGGTGCGCACAAGCTGATCGGCGCTCTCGAAGCGTTCGACCAGGTGCAGGTCAAAGGCCGCCGATGCCTCGACGCGGGCGCGTCCACTGGCGGCTTCACCGACGTACTGCTGCGCAACGAAGCAGCTCACGTGATCGCCGTCGACGTCGGCTATGGCCAGCTGGTGTGGTCGTTGCAGACCGACGAGCGTGTGACCGTGATGGACCGGACCAACGTCCGCACGCTCACCCTGGACGACATCGGTGCTGAACCGGTTGATCTCGTCGTCAGCGACCTCAGCTTCATCTCGCTCACGCTGGTCCTGCCCGCCCTGATCGGCGTGGTCAAGCCCGACGGTGATCTGCTGCTGATGGTGAAGCCGCAGTTCGAGGTCGGCAAGGAGCGGCTCGGCAAGGGCGGCGTCGTCCGCGACCCGGAGTTGCGCGCTGACGCCGTACGCGGAGTAGCGGCCAAGGCACAGGAACTCGGCTGGGGCATCGCGGGTGTCGCGGCCAGTCCATTGCCTGGTCCGTCAGGAAATGTCGAATACTTCCTGTGGATACGGCGGTCCGCGTCGGTCCTCGATGAGACGATGCTCCAGACCGCTATCGAACGCGGTCCGCAATGATCGGGAGGCGGGAGCAGGGTGGCTGAGCACGAGCCGCGGCGCGTGCTGCTGGTGACGCACACCGGGCGGGAACTGGCGGTGGAGGTGGCGCGCGAGGCGCACCGGCTGCTGACCGGCGCCGGGATGCTGGTCCGGCTGCTCGGCGACGAGGCCGAGGCGCTGAAGCTCGACCCGGTCGAGATCGTCGACGACCCGGACAAGGCGGCGCTGGACGTCGAGCTGATCATGGTGCTCGGCGGCGACGGCTCGATCCTGCGCGGTGCCGAGCTGGCCCGCCCGCACGGTACGCCGGTGCTCGGCGTGAACCTCGGCCACGTCGGGTTCCTGGCCGAGGCCGAGGTGGACGACCTGGAGCGGATCGTCCAGGTGGTGGTGGACCGCAGCTACACGGTCGAGGAGCGGATGACGCTGGCCGTCGACGTCCGGCTGGCCGGCGAGCTGATCTTCGAGACCTGGGCGCTGAACGAGGCGAGTGTGGAGAAGGCGGCCCGCGAGCGGATGCTCGAGGTCATGGTCGAGGTCGACGACCGCCCGCTGTCTCGGTGGGGCTGCGACGGCGTCGTGGTGGCGACTCCTACCGGCAGTACGGCGTACGCCTTCTCTGCCGGTGGTCCGATCGTGTGGCCTGAGGTCGAGGCGATCCTGATGGTGCCGCTGAGCGCGCATGCGCTGTTCTCCCGGCCGATCGTGGTGGCGCCGACCTCGCGGTTGTCGATCGAGCTGATTCCGTCCTGGCACGGGCGGGGTGTGCTGTGGTGCGACGGCCGCCGGATGGTCGAGGTGCCGCCGGGCGCCGAGATCGAGGTGCGGCGCGGCAGTACGCCGGTCCGGCTGGCCCGGGCGCACGAGGCGCCCTTCACCGACCGGCTGGTGGCGAAGTTCGATCTCCCGGTGCTCGGCTGGCGCGGGGCCGCCGAGCGCAAACGCAACGGCAACAGCAACAGCAGACAGCAACAGCAAGCTAGCGGCAACAGCGAGCAACAGCCAACAGGAGAAGACCTGATGCTGTCGGAAATCCGCATTACCGGGCTGGGCGTGATCGAGGACGCCACGCTGGATCTCGATCCGGGGTTCACCGCAGTGACCGGCGAGACGGGTGCCGGTAAGACGATGGTCGTGACCGGGGTGAACATGTTGCTCGGTGGCCGCGCCGACAGCGGCCTGGTGCGGCACGGGGTTCGCCGGGCCCGGGTCGAGGGCCGGGCCAGCGCCGTACCGAAGTCGATCGTTCAGCAGGCCGAGGACCGTGGCGGCGAGCTGGACGACGATGAGCTGCTGATCGCCCGCGAGTTGTCCGCGGAGGGCCGTTCCCGGGCGTTCCTCGGCGGGGCGTCCGTACCGGTGTCGGTGCTGGGCGAGGTGTCCGGCGATCTGGTCGCGATCCACGGCCAGGCCGATCAGTGGCGCCTGCTGCAGCCTGCGCGGCAACGCGAAACCCTCGACACGTTCGCCGGTAAGGCCGTGCTCGTGCCCCTGCAGGAGTACTCCGCCGCCTACAAGCGGCACCGCGAGGTCGAGGCCGAGCTGACCGAGCTGACCACCCGGCAGCGCGATCGCCTCGCCGAGGCGGACCTGCTCCGCTTCGGCCTGGACGAGGTCGCGAAGGCCGAGCCCTTGTCGGGCGAGGACACCGAGCTCGCCGCCGAGGAGGATCGCCTCGCGTACGCCGACGGCCTGCGTACTGCGTCGACGACCGCAGCCGACGCCCTCGCCTCCGAGGGCAATGACTCCACCCGGCCGAACGACGTACTCGGTCTGCTCGCCCTGACCAAGCAGGTCCTGGATGCGGAGCGCCAGCACGACCCCAAGCTGGCCGAGCTCGCGGACCGGGCCGGCGAGCTCGGGTACCTGGCTGCCGATCTGGCCGGCGAATTGTCGTCGTACGCCGCTGATGTCGACACCGATCCGGCACGGCTGGCGGTGGTGAGCGAGCGGCGGTCGTTGCTGACCGGTCTGGTTCGCAAGTACGGCGCTGAGCAGGGGACTGTGGACGAGGTCCTCGACTGGACGAAGCGGTCGGCGGCCCGGCTGGCTGAGCTGGATGGAAGCGATGAGCGAGTCGAGCTCCTGACCGCTGAGCTGGCCGAGCTGGACGCGAAGCTCGCCGATCTCGGTCGGCAGATGCGCGAGGCCCGGATCGAGGCGGCTGAGCGGCTTGGCGTCTTGGTGTCCGAAGAGCTGACCGGTCTGGCGATGCCGCACGCGAAGCTGTCGGTCGAGGTGCACGAGACCACGGCCGGTCCGTTCGGGATCGACGACGTCGAATTCTGCTTCGCGGCGAACCCGGGGAGCCCGGCGCGCCCGCTGCAGAAGGCCGCGTCCGGCGGTGAACTGTCCAGGGTCATGCTCGCGCTCGAGGTGATCCTGTCCGACACGCACCCGGTGCCGACGCTGGTGTTCGACGAGATCGACGCCGGGATCGGCGGCCGGGCCGCGGTCGAGGTGGGCAAGCGGCTCGCGCGACTGGCGGAGAAGACTCAGGTGATCGTGGTCACGCACCTGCCGCAGGTGGCCGCGTTCGCGGATCGTCACGCAGTGGTGCTGAAGAGCGACGACGGTTCGGTCACCACGAGTGGTCTGGTCGCGCTCGACGACGACGCCCGCCTGAAGGAACTGTCCCGGATGATGGCCGGCCTGGAGAACTCCGACGCCGCCCAGGCCCACGCCGAGGAACTCCTCGCCCTCGCCGCCGAGCGCCACAAACCCCAGCGAAAGAAGCGCTGAACCGCTCGCTCGACATCGTTCGAAAGGATGATTTGACGCAGCGTTACTGTTAATTCAAAGCGTGAACAAGGGCCCGCCCGGGTAAATGGCCGGGGAAGGGGCTCTTGACATGGCAGGATGAGAGCGCGATGAAACTGCCCAGCCTGCGGAGAGCACGACCGACTGAACTGCCCGGGACCGCCGGAGTGGTCCGGCTGGATCGCCGTACCAAGAATCTCACGAAACGGCTGAAGCCGGGAGAAATCGCGATCATCGACCATGTCGACCTGGATCGGGTCAGCGCCGAGGCGCTGGTCGACTGCAAGGTCGCCGCGGTGGTGAACGTCGCCGACTCGATCAGCGGCCGCTATCCCGAACCTCGGCCCGGAGATCCTCGTCGAGGCCGGGATTCCGCTGGTGGACGGGGTCGGCCGCGAGGTGTTCTCGGTCCTGCACGAGGGCGAGCGGGTCCGGCTGCACGAGGGCAGCCTGTACCGCGGCGAGGAAGTCGTCGCCAAGGGCGTCGCGCAGGACAGCAAGACCGTCGCGGAGGCGATGGACGACGCCCGGTCCGGGTCTGTCCAGCCAGCTCGAGGCCTTCACCGCCAACACGCTCGAGTACCTGCGGCGCGAACGCGACCTGCTGCTCGACGGTGTCGGCGTCCCGATGATCCACACGCCGATGGACGGCAAGCACGTGCTGATCGTGGTCCGCGGGTACGACTACCGCGAGGACCTGGTTGCGCTGAAGTCGTACATCCGGGAGTACCGGCCGGTGCTGATCGGCGTCGACGGCGGCGCCGATGCCCTGGTGGAGAACGGGTACGTCCCCGACCTGATCGTCGGCGACATGGACTCGGTCAAGGACGACACGCTGAAGAGCGGCGCCGAGGTGGTCGTGCACGCGTACCGCGACGGCCGCGCGCCCGGCTCGGAGCGGCTGGAGCGGCTCGGCGTGGACTCGATCGAGTTCCCGGCCACCGGCACCAGCGAGGACGTCGCGATGCTGCTGGCCGATTCCAAGGGCGCCTCGCTGATCGTCGCGGTCGGCACGCACAACTCGCTGGTGGAGTTCCTCGACAAGGGGCGCTCCGGGATGGCGAGTACGTTCATCACCAGGTTGCGGGTCGGTGCCAAGCTGGTCGACGCCAAGGGTGTCGGCCGGCTGTATCGCAGCCGGGTGTCGACCCTCCAGGTGGTCGCGCTGGCCGTGGCCGGCCTGTTCGCACTCGGCATGGCCCTGGTCGCCATCGGCGCCGACGACGTGCTCTGGTCGATCCTGCGGGCGCGCTGGAGCGACTTCGTCTACTGGATCCGGGAGCTGTTCACGTGATCGACTTTCGCTACCACATCGTTTCGATCGTGGCGATCTTCTTCGCTCTGGGCGCCGGTGTGGTGCTGGGCGCCGGCCCGCTGAAGGGTACCCAGAGCGAGCTCGTCCAGGCCCAGGCCGAAAGGGACCGCCAGCAACTCGCGGACACGCGGGACCAGCTGACCCAGGCGAAGGCGCTGGACAAGTTCCGCGACGACTACGTCGCGAAAGTCACCGCCGGCCTCACCGACGGCAAGCTGACCGGCAAGAAGATCGCGGTCGTGACGATGCCGAACGCCGACGGCGACCTGACCACCGCCCTGCAGGACGAGCTGGAGAAGGCCGGCGGCCAGGTGACCACCAAGGTGGCGCTGGACGCCAAGCTCTTCGACCCCGGCCAGCGCCAGCTGGTCGAGTCGCTGGTCACGCAGCTCGTCACCGCGGACATCCAGTTCCCGACCGACAGCACGACGTACCAGCGGGCCGGAATGATCCTGGCCCGCGGGGTCGCGGCCAAGGAGGAAGGCAAGTCCGCCGACGCCGACTCGACCAAGATCCTCAGCGGGCTGACCGGCGCGAAGCTGGTGTCGCTGAAGCCGTCGCAGATCAAGGACCGGGCCAGCCTGATCCTCGTGGTGGCGGCCAAGCCGCCGACCCCGGCGCCGGACAACTCCACCTACAACGACGCGGTCGACTTCATCGAGGGCCTGGATCAGGGCAGCGGCGGTGTCGTCGTCGCCGGTACGGCGGAGTCCGCGCAGAACGGCGGTCTGATCAAGGCCTTGCGCAGTGACTCCGAGGCCACCAAGATCGTTTCTTCGGTGGACGTGGCCGACATCCCCGCCGGGCAGGCGACGGTCGTCTTCGCGCTCGTCGAGCAGGCGAGCGGCAAGGCGGGGCAGTACGGCGCTTTCGACGCAAAGAACGGCGTCGCGCCGTCGGCCGTACAGACGAAGGACAACTGACGTGGGAATTCTCAGCGCTGCCGTTGCGGCAGCCGCCACCGCCGCGCTCGAACGCGCCGCGGAGAAGCTGCCCAAGGAGAACCGGGCGCCGTTCGAGCGGACCAACCACCGCGGCGAACCGGTCACCTTGCTCGAAGGACCGATCGCGGTGCTCGGCGCACTCGCCGGGGTCGCGGCCTCGAAGTCCGACGGCAAGGTCAAGGCGGCCGCGTTGCTCGCCGGCTCGGTGTCGGGCGCGGTCGGTGCGTACGACGATCTGCGGGGGACCACGCAGGCCAAGGGGTTCCGTGGCCACCTCAGCGCGTTGAAGCGTGGCGAGGTGACCAGCGGTGCGGTGAAGATCCTCGGCGTCGGTGCGGCCGGCGTAGCCGCCGCAGCACTGCTGCCGCGCAAGTCGCGCGGCGTGAAGGCGGTCGCCGGGATCGTTGCCGACGGCGCCTTGATTGCCGGAACCGCCAACCTGACCAACCTGCTCGACCTGCGTCCCGGCCGCGCGCTGAAGGCAGTCACCGCGGTGAACGCGCCGCTCGCGGTCGTGAACGGCCCGGCCGGCGCGGTCGTCGGCGCGGCGGTCGCTTCGGCGCCGTCCGACCTGGGCGAGCGTTCGATGCTCGGCGACTGCGGCGCCAACGGCCTCGGTGCGATGACCGGTACGGCGCTCGCCGCCGGCCTCCCGCGTCCGCTCAAGACGTTGGTCCTCGGTGCGGTCATCGCCCTCAACCTGGCCAGCGAGAAGGTCAGCTTCACCAAGGTGATCGCTGACAACCCGGTCCTCGACAAGATCGACCAGTGGGGCCGACGACCCAGGTGAGCGAAGACGGCTCGGCCGGCCGGCCGAGCGCGGGAGCGCGCGTAGCGCAGGCGGCTCTGCTCATTGCCGGGATCACTGTGCTCGCCCGGGTGGCCGGCTTCGGCCGCTGGCTCGTCTTCTCGAAGACCGTCGGGGCCGGCTGTCTCGCCGAGGCCTACACCACAGCGAATCAGCTGCCGAACATCCTGTTCGAGGTGGTCGCCGGCGGAGCGCTCGCCGGTGCGGTGATCCCGGTGCTTGCCGGCCCGGTCGCGCGGGGCGATCGGGCCGCCCAGGGGCGCATCATCGGCGCGCTCTTCTCGTGGTCCCTTCTCTTGCTGACGCCGTTCGCCTTGCTGGCTTGGGTTCTTGCAGGTAGATACTCGGACGCGATGCTGGACCCCGGCGCGGAGTGCGGTGGTTCGGTGGCGACTGCGACCCGGATGCTGGCGATCTTCGTGCCGCAGGTGTTCGGCTACGCGATCGCCGTGATCGCGACCGCGGTTCTCCAATCCCACAAGCGTTTCGCGGCCGGTGCGTTGGCGCCGCTGGTCTCGAGCCTGGTGGTCATTGCCACCTACTTCGTGTTCGCAGCTGCGGCCCCTGTCGCCGACGCCGCCTCACGGAGTGCCGCCGGCCTACTGGCCTGGGGTACGACGGCCGGAGTGGCCGCACTGGCCCTCACAGTCCTGGTGCCGATGCTGTTCCTGCGCTTGCCGATCAGGCCCACCCTGCGACTGGACCCTGGCGTCGGTCCGGTGCTCCGAAGGCTCGCACTCGCCGGCTCTGGCTGTCCTGATCGCACAGCAGCTCACCTTCGTCGTCACCACCTACCTGGCCAACCACAGGGGCGTTGCGGGCAGCATCGCCGTCTACACCTGGGCCAACGCGATCTACCTGCTCCCGTACGCCGTACTCGCGGTGCCGATCACCACAGCGGTGTTCCCGCGGCTCGCGTCGGCGTATGGGTCGGGGGAGCGATTCGACTTCTACGCCTCGGCCTCCACGCGCGCGGTGATGCTGGCCGGCGGTGCGGGAGCAGGCTTGCTGGTCGGCACCGCTGTCCCGGTGGCACGCATCTTCGCGTACGACGACGGCGCAGTGCAGGAGGCCAGGGCATCTTCACTGGGCAACGCGCTGGTCGCCTTCGCACCTGCTGCCATTGGCTTCGCGGTGCTGATGCATCTCGGCCGTGTGCTCTACGCGAGGCACTCTGGTCGCGAGGTGGCCGTGGTGACGTCGGCGGCCTGGGTTGTGGTCGCCGTTGCGGGCGTGCTGCTGACAGCCCGGTGGGACGCGGTGCCGGCGCTGGCAGCAGCCATGTCGGTAGGCATGGTGGCAGGCGCCGTTGTCCTGCTCGCCGTCCTGCAGCGTGAAGCCGGGCCAGGTGTGCTGGCCGGACTGACCCGTGCCACCCTTGCCGCGTTGGTCGGTGCGGTGCTGGCCGGTGCGGCGGGCTGGGCGGTCGCTCTGCCGGCCGACGACGCCGGAGTGGGCGCGGCACTTTTGTTCGCGGTGCTATCGAGTCTGGCGGTTGTCATCGTGTACGCCGCCGTCGCGGTGGTACTGGATCGCGCCGACACCCGCGCACTGCTGCGCCGGGGACTTGTAGAGGAGAAGCAATGAGGATCGGGCTGCTGCTCGCGGAATCGCGTGGCGGGATCGGGCAGCACGTCGCCTCTCTCGTGCCCCGCTTCGTCGACGCCGGGCACGAGGTGGTCGTGTGTGCGCCTCCAGGCACCGCCGAGCACTTCGACTTCGGCGCCGCGACTCTCGTCACGCAGGCACCGGCTCTGCGTGGGTCCGATGTGATCCACGCCCACGGCTATCGCGCCGGCATGGCAGCACTGCGGGACCGGTCGCGGCTGCGGCCGCTCGTGGTCACCTGGCACAACGCGGTGATCGCTCCCGGGCCGCGTGGGCTCGTGATGCGGCTGGGTCAGCGTCTGGTCGCCAGAGGCGCGGACCTGACTCTAGGCGCCTCTAGCGACCTCGTGGACCTGGCGAAGAGCCTGGGCGCTCGTGACGCCCGGCTGGCGCCTGTCGCGGCTCCTGCCGTCCCTCAGGTCCGTACGCCGGCCGCGGACGTGCGCCAGGCGTTCGGTGTGGGCGAACAGCCCCTGGTCCTCACAGTGGGCCGGTTGGCGCCGCAGAAGGACTATCCGACCCTGCTGACCGTCGCAGCCCGCGTGCACGAGTCCACTCCCGACGCGGTGTTCGTGGTCGTCGGTGATGGGCCGCTGCGCGACAACCTGCAGGCCCGGATCGACGCCGAGCAACTGCCGGTGCGGCTGCTGGGACATCGGTCCGATGTGGCCGACCTCCTGGGTGCGGCCGATGTGTTCTTGCTCACATCCCACTGGGAGGCCCGTGCCCTGGTGATCCAGGAGGCGATGCAGGTCGGCGTACCGGTGGTGGCGACCGCGGTCGGCGGTGTCCCCGAACTCGTCGAGGACAGCGCCGTACTTGCGTTTCCCGGGGATGCGGACGGCCTCGCCGACGGCGTTCGGGCGGTGCTGGCGGAGCCCGGCACGGCGAACGGTATGCGGACGCGGGGTCGCGAGTTGGCCGCCAGATGGCCGGACGAGGACGCGGTGGCGAAGAATCTGCTGGACATCTATGCGGGTCTCGTCGCGACCAGGGGTTGACAACAGGTAGGCTGAAGGCCCGTGGACAGGGCTTCGAACTTCCAGCAGACCAAGCACGTTTTCGTCACCGGTGGTGTGGCGTCCAGCCTCGGCAAGGGGCTGACAGCGTCCAGCCTCGGCAGTCTGCTGACGGCGCGGGGCATCCGGGTGACCATGCAGAAGCTGGATCCGTATCTCAACGTGGATCCCGGCACCATGAACCCGTTCCAGCACGGCGAGGTGTTCGTCACCAACGACGGCGCCGAGACCGACCTGGACATCGGCCATTACGAGCGTTTCCTCGACCGCGATCTCTCCCAGGTCGCCAACGTCACGACCGGCCAGGTCTACTCGAGCGTGATCGCCAAGGAGCGGCGCGGCGAGTACCTCGGCGACACCGTCCAGGTGATCCCGCACATCACCAACGAGATCAAGGAACGGATGCTGGCGATGGCCGGCGCGGATGTGGACGTCGTACTCCACGAGATCGGCGGCACCGTCGGCGACATCGAGTCGCTGCCCTTTCTGGAGGCGGCCCGGCAGGTCCGGCACGACGTCGGCCGGGACAACGTCTTCTTCCTGCACATCTCCCTGGTCCCGTACCTGGCGCCCAGCGGCGAGCTGAAGACCAAGCCGACCCAGCACTCGGTGGCCGCGCTGCGCTCGATCGGTATCGCCCCGGACGCGGTCGTCTGCCGCGCCGACCGGCCGATCCCGGACGGCGTGAAGCGGAAGATCTCGCTGATGTGCGACGTCGACCAGGAGGCCGTGGTGGCCGCCGTCGACGCGCCGTCGATCTACGACATCCCGAAGGTGCTGCACTCCGAAGGCCTCGACGCGTACGTCGTACGCCGGCTCAACCTGCCGTTCCGCGATGTCGACTGGACCCGGTGGGACGAGCTGCTGCGGGTCGTGCACCACCCGAAGGACGAGGTCACGGTCGCGCTGGTCGGCAAGTACATCGACCTGCCGGACGCGTACCTGTCGGTCGCGGAGGCGCTGCGGGCCGGCGGGTTCGACAACGACGCGCGGGTGAACCTGCGCTGGATCGCGTCCGACGAGTGCGCCACCCCGGAGGCGGCCGCGCGGCTGCTCGGTGACGTCGACGCGGTCTGCATCCCGGGCGGGTTCGGCGTCCGCGGCATCGAGGGCAAGATCGGCGCGATCCGGTTCGCCCGCGAGCAGGGCATCCCGATCCTCGGGCTGTGCCTCGGCCTGCAGTGCATGGTGATCGAGGTGGCCCGCGACCTGGCCGGCCTGGTGGAGGCGAACTCCAGCGAGTTCGACCCGGACGCCGAGCAGCCGGTGATCGCGACGATGGAGGAGCAGAAGGACATCGTCTCCGGCTCCGGAGACCTCGGCGGCACCATGCGGCTCGGCCTCTACCCGGCGAACCTGGCCGACGGCTCGATCGTCCGCGGCCTGTACGGCGCTCCGTCGGTGCAGGAGCGGCACCGCCACCGCTACGAGGTGAACAACGCCTACCGCGACAAGCTGGAGACCGCCGGGATGGTGTTCAGCGGACTGTCGCCGGACAACGAGCTGGTCGAGTTCATCGAGCTGGACCGCGACCTGCACCCGTACTTCGTGGCGACCCAGGCGCACCCCGAGCTGCGGTCCCGGCCGACCAAGCCGCACCCGCTGTTCTCCGGCCTGATCGCGGCCGCCCTGGTCCGCCAGCGTGAGTCCCGGCTGCCGGTCGAGGAGCCCGCCGCCGAGAAGGCTGCCGACAGGCCCAAGGCTGAAGCGGTCAAAGCCCGATGAAGGATCACCCCGAACTGCGGTTCGGCGCCGGGCTGGCCGACGTACGCGAGCAGTGGCCGGTCTCCTCGTCCGAGGTCGTGCATCAGACCGGTCGAGTGATCTCGGTACGACGGGACACCGTCGCCCCACCTGGTCAGGACCCGTTCGTGCGCGATGTCGTCGTCCATCCGGGTGCGGTTGGCGTGGTCGCGCTCGACGAGGACAACCGGATGCTGCTGGTGCGCCAGTACCGGCACCCGGTCGGCTACCGGCTGCTCGAGCCGCCGGCCGGACTGCTCGACGTCCAGGGGGAGGGGTACCGCCTGGGCGCTGAGCGGGAGCTGTGGGAGGAGACCGGGACCAAGGCCGCCGACTGGCGCATCCTGGTGGACGCGTTCACCTCGCCCGGCATGACCACCGAAGCGATCCGCATCTTCCTGGCCCGCGACCTGTCACCTGCCGACGAGTCCTACCAGCGCCTCAACGAGGAGGCCGACATGGAGACCGTCTGGGCACCGCTGATCGACGTCGTCGGCGCTGTCCTGGCCGGCCAACTCCAGAACCCGACCCTCGTCATGGGCTCCCTGGCCACCTGGACAGCCCTCAACGGCCCCGGCTTCGACAGCCTCCGCCCAGCCGACTCGCCCTGGCCCGCCAAGGATCACTGAGCGCAGTCGGCTGGGTCTTGAGTCCCACTCGAGTGGGGAAGGAAACTTGCGCCAGGTGCCGGCAGAGTTTCCCCACCGGAGCGAACCGATAGGGGCTCGGGTATCAGTGCCGCCCGAGGCCGACCGGCTCGCCGCCGTCCTCCACGAGAGCGGCGGCTACCAGCCCGAGCGTTGGCCGCCAGTTCGTCGGCGGGAACCTTCGGCAGCATGTCGTCCCAGGCCGCGATCATTGCCCCACGCAACTGCATCATCCCGAGCGGCCGGGCCAGGAACCACAGATGGAAGTGCTCGCTCCCGTCGCCCCAGCGGTTGAAGTGCGTCCGCGCGACGCTGTCGATCCGGCCGATCGCGTTCGCCACCCGCTGGATCATCGGGCCGAGCGTCGCCGTGAGCTCAGCCGGCAGATTGTCCAGCCGGTAGTGCTCCCGCGGCTCGAGGATCGCCACGAACGGCAACCCGCCGGCCGCGAACCCGCTCTTGAGGTGCCACTGCTCGTCCCGCCAGATCACGAACCCATCCGGATCCGCGCACTTCGGGCACGGCTCGCCGCCGACCTCGCCGTCGTCGTGGCGGCTCCGGTAAGCACCGGGTCGGCCAGGGGCACCACCTGGATGTCGCCTTCGAACGGGAAGAACGGTCCGCCCAGCAACGGCTCGGCCGACATGCGTTCGCCGTACGGAAGCCGGCGGTGGTACTCGGACGGTAGCTCAGTCATGCGCACATTCTGCCCAGCGAGGCTGCCGATTGTGATCAGGCGGGCACCGCGGTTTCTCGGAGCTTGCTCGGCGGCGCGAGGTGAGTCCGAGAATGGAGTCATGGACAAGCCCGAGTTGGCGACCTTGCTGGACCTCGAGCCGCATCCGGAAGGCGGGTGGTTCCGGGAGACCTGGCGGTCGTCGGTGGAGTTCGAGCCAGCGGGGTACGACGGCGAGCAGGGCCAGCGCGACCGCGATCTACTTCCTGCTGGGTCCGGGGGAGGAGTCGCAGTGGCATCGGGTGCGGTCGGCGGAGATCTGGCTGTGGCACTCCGGCGGCCCGTTGACGCTGGAGTACGGCGAGACGCCGGAGCAGGCCGAGGCGGTCACGCTCGGGCCCTATGTGAAGGCGGGGCAACAACCCCAGGTGGTGATTCCGGCCGGTGCATGGCAGGCCGCACGGCCGGCCGGAGACGAGGCCGTGCTGGTGTCCTGCGTGGTGTCGCCGGGCTTCGACTTCGCCGACTTCACGCTGAAGCCGCCCGGCTGACCAGCACCGAACCCCGGGGGTGCCGTCCGGCGAACAGGCGCGTCGTCGGACGGCTCCACACCGCTACTGGAGAACGGTCGCCAAGGCCTCGTACCCCGGCAGCAGATCGATCCCGTCCCGGCCCAGTTGCTGGATCACGACATGGTCCGCACCCGCGTCCAGATGGGCCTTCAGCCCGGCCGCGATCTCGACCGCCGAGCCGTGCAGCACGAGCACGTCGACCAGCCGGTCGCTCCCGCCGTCGGCGATGTCCTCGTCGGTGAACCCGAGGCGCTTCAGGTTCGAGACGTAGTTGCTGAGCTGCAGGTACGACGCCAGGTAGTCGCGACCGGTCGAGCGCGCGATGTCCGGGTCGGTCTCCAGCACGACCTTCTGCTCCGGGGCCAGCAGCACTCCGCCGCCGAGCGTCCGGCGAGCTTCGCGGGTGTGCTCGGGCGTCGTCAGGTACGGCAGCGCGCCCGCGGTGCGGGTCGCGGCGAGCTGCAGCACCTTCGGGCCGAGGGCGGCCAGCGCGCGCCGATCGACCGGGACCTTCGCCTCGTCCAGATCGTCGAGGTAGCTCACGATCGTCTGGTACGGCGACCGGTACTCGCCGGTGCGCTCCGGGTGACCGATGCCGACCCCGAGCAGGAACCGGCCCGGGTACTCCTCCTCGAGTCGGTGGTACGACGCCGCCACGTCGGCCGCGGGCGTCTTCCACATGTTCACGATGCTGGTGCCGACGGCAAGGGAGTTCGTTGACGCCAGCAACACTTCCGCGTCGCGCAGGTCCGCCTCCGGGGAGGCACCCAGCCACAACGCTCCGTACCCGGCCTGCTCCAGCCCCGCCGCCAGTTCCGGGCCCCAGTGCTGGGGTCCGTGCCAGACCCCGAACCGTCCCAGTTCGACCGCCACGCCGTACTCCTCTCGTCGTCTTGTTCTCGAGGTTGCCACCGGGAGCGGGCGGGCTCCGTTCACGCACCGAGAAGCATCCCTGACGTACCGGAGGGCGCGTCAATGATGGTTGTCACGTCAAAGGTAAGCCGCGATCTCCGGAACCCGGCGCTGCAGGTCCTTCAGCCGGCGCTCGGTGCGGTCGGGCTCGCCCGCCGTGCCGAGGTTGAGCATGCCGGGATCGCCGGCGAGCTGCCCGGCCCGGATCACGCGAGCCGACCGTTGCGCCCGGATCGGCGCGCCCTCGAGGATCTGCAGCGGCGTGAACACGTCACCGCCGTACGACTCGGCCATCAAGCGCAGCCGTGCGGCCTGGTACGCGGGGTCCATCGGCACCGCGAGCGGGACCGTGTTCCAGGCGGTGAACGCGATGTCGTCGAGCGGCACGCCCGGCCCGGCCATGTCCCAGTCGATCACGCCGCTGAACCCGGACTCGGTGCCGATCCAGTTGTAGTACCCGTAGTCGTGCATGCAGATGATCTGATCGGCCGCGAGTTCACCCCGGCTGGTCCGCCACACGATCTCTCCTACCGGCCGGTACGACGCGACCACACGGTGGTACTGCGCGAGCCAGCGGATGGCGTCCGCGAGTACGTCGTCGGGCACCTCCGGGCCGTACGACGTACCGGGGAGGTAGTCGAGGATCTCGCGATCCTGGTCGTCGAACCCGTGCACCCGCGGTACGCCGGTCAGGCCGGACTCGGCCAGGTGGTTGAGCAGGCCATGGACTGCCGGCGTCCAGGGACCCGTCGCGCGGCGGACGGTGTCGCCGACGCGGACCGCGCCGCCGACGTTGCCGCCGGGGAGAGCGATCTCAGCGTCCATGTCAGAGCCTTCCTGCAATCGATTGAAATGAGGGGATCGGAAGAGCGCAGAATCCGGCTTTTCCGGGCAGTGCAAAACTGGGGTTAAGACAGATGTAGGGATGCGTCAAGATTGCGCAAAGCCTGCGGGGCAAGGGATTCCGATGTCAACGTCCCTGACCGGGGCGGTGGGGTGGGGCCGTATATACAGCCTGCCACGGGGTCTCACAGGAGTGTAACCGAACCGCCGGGCAACGGTTCGGCGGGTCGCGCAACGATCAGACCATCCGTTCAGGTGGTATGAACCTTGCGGGCTTACACTCGGCAGCGACCTGGCATCACCCCTCAGCCGGGCCGCGGACACAACGACGTGGGCCGCACACCTGGACTGTGAAAGAAGGGCGAGTTGTGAAGGTCGGAGTTCCGAAGGAAGTCAAGAACCACGAGTACCGGGTGGCCATCACCCCGTCCGGCGTGCACGAGTTCGTGCGCAACGGGCACGAGGTTCTGATCGAGCAAGGCGCGGGATCGGGCTCACTGATCCCGGATGACGAGTTCGTCGGGGCCGGGGCGCGGATCGTGCCGACGGCGGACGACGTCTGGGCGGACGCCGAGCTGGTGCTCAAGGTGAAGGAGCCGGTGGCCGAGGAGTACCACCGGATGCGCAAGGACCAGGTGCTGTTCACCTACCTGCACCTCGCCGCCAGCGCCGACACCACCGAGGCGCTGCTGACGCTCGGGCATCACCGCGATCGCGTACGAGACGGTCCAGCTTCCGGACGGATCACTGCCGCTGCTGGCCCCGATGAGCGAGGTGGCCGGCCGGCTCGCCCCGCAGGCCGGTGCCTACCACCTGATGAGCCACGGCGGTGGCCGTGGCGTGCTGATGGGCGGCGTCTCCGGTGTGCACCCGGCCCGGGTGGTCATCATCGGCGCCGGTGTCGCCGGCATGAACGCGGCCGCGATCGCGCTCGGCATGCAGGCGCAGGTGCAACTGTTCGACCGCAACATCGCGCGGCTGCGCGAGGCCGACCGGATCTACCAGGGACACCTGCTGACGATCGCCGCGAACGCGTACGAGATCGAGCGCGCGGTGCTCGAGGCGGACCTGGTCATCGGCGCAGTGCTGGTCCCGGGTGCGAAGGCGCCGAAGCTGGTCAGCAACGACATGGTCCGCCGGATGAAGCGGGGCAGTGTGCTCGTCGACATCGCGATCGACCAGGGCGGCTGCTTCGAGGACTCGCACCCGACCACGCACGCCGACCCGGTCTACAAGGTGCACGACTCGCTGTTCTACTGCGTCGCGAACATGCCCGGCGCGGTCCCGAACACCTCGACGTACGCACTCACCAATGTGACCCTGCCGTACGGCATCGAGCTGGCGAACCTGGGCTGGCGGGAGGCGCTGAAGCTGGACCACAGCCTGGCGCTCGGCCTGAACACGTTCGACGGCCACGTCACCTACGGCCCGGTCGCCGACGCGCACGACCTGTCCCAGCTGAAGCTCGACGAGGTGCTGGTCTGAGCATCGCCCGGGCGGTCAGCGCGTACCTGGACCACCTGACGGTGGAGCGCGGCCTGGCCGCGAACACCCTGGCGTCGTACCGGCGTGACCTGCGCCGGTACGGCGACTACCTCGCGGCCGCGGGGATCGACGACCTCGGCCGGATCTCGGAGGCGGTGGTGAGCGACTTCCTGATGCGGTTGCGCGAGGGCGACGCCGACCATCCGCCGCTCACCGCGTCCAGCGCCGGCCGGACCGTGGTCGCCGTCCGCGGCTTTCACAAGTTCTGTCTGCGGGAGGGGCTGACCGCGGTGGATCCGGCGGCCGCGGTGAAGCCGCCGGCGCCGCCGCAACGGTTGCCCAAGGCACTCTCTGTGGACGAGGTGTCACGGATCCTGACCGCGGCCGCGGGCGCCGAAGCCGAACCCGCCGTCCTCGCCACCCGCGATGCCGCCCTGCTGGAATTCCTGTACGGAACCGGCGCCCGGATCTCCGAGGCCGTCGGGCTGGACGTGGACGACATCGATCTGGAGGTCGGTGCGGTCCTGCTGCGCGGCAAAGGCAGCAAGGAGCGCGTCGTCCCGGTCGGGTCCTACGCCCGCGACGCGTTGTCGGCGTACCAGGTGCGTGGCCGTCCGGATCTGGTACGGCGGGGGCGCGGGACGCCGGCCTTGTTCCTCAACGCGCGTGGTGGTCGGCTGTCGCGGCAGAGCGCGTGGACGGTACTGCGCCGGGCCGCGCAGCGCGCCGGGATCACGAAGGAGATTTCACCGCACACGCTGCGGCACTCGTTCGCGACACATCTGCTGGACGGTGGTGCTGACGTTCGGGTGGTTCAGGAGTTGCTGGGGCATGCCTCGGTCACGACCACTCAGGTCTACACGCTGGTGACGGTCGACAAACTGCGTGAGGTCTACGCGACGTCACATCCGCGCGCGCTGTCCTCCTAACCTTAGGGTTGTGGCCCGTGGCTGATGAAGCTGACGAGCGGCACGCAAGCTGGCTGGAACTGTTCTTCGACCTGACCGTGGTCGCCGCCGCGGCGCAGATCGCGCACCGGCTGCACGGTGCCGAGAGCGTCGGACAGATCGCTGCCTGTGCCGCGATGTTCTACGCGATCTGGAGCGTCTGGACGACCACCAGCATCTATGCGAACGTCGCGGGGGCGCGGACCCGGCAACGCGCCGTACTGCGGACCATGCTCGGTATCGGGATCATGGCCGCGGCAGTGCCGGGCGTCTGGCCCGAGCTGCTTCCTGGTGACGACGACGTGCCGGCGGGCCGGACGGCAGCCTTCGTCATCGCGTTCCTGGTGTGCCGGGCGATCGCGGCCCGCTCGGCTGCCCGGGACGGGCAGGTGATCGCCTTCTGGCCGGCGACGCAGACTGTGACGGCGACTCCCTGGGTCGTCTCGCTGTTCGTGCCGCCGCCGATCAATTACTTCCTGTGGGGGATCGCGATCGCCGCCGACATCACGTCGTCGATGCTGGGCGCGGTCAACCCGCGGATGATCGCGCGGATGACCGAGCGGGCGCGGCACCGGCAGGACGAGCAGGACCGGCGCAACGCCAATCGGCTGGCCGCCTTGATCGAGCGTGGAGTCTCGCCGGACCGGCTGCCCGACGCGTCGCCGTCGCTGATCGCGGTCGCCCATGTGGAGCGCGGCCATCTCGCTGAGCGGCTCGGGCTGTTCGTCATCATCGTGCTCGGCGAGGCGGTGGCCCAGGTGGTCGCCGCGAACACCGACCTGGTCTGGACGCCCGCCGTGATCGTGGCGTCGCTGGCCGCGTTCCTGCTGCTGGTGAAGTTCTGGCGGCTGACCACGGAGTACGGGTTCACTCTGGCGCCCCGCCTGGCCAAGCCACTCGAGCCCTGGCAGGCCTTGCCGGCCCACCTGGGAGTGACTGCGGCGATCGTGACGATCGCCGCTGGGCTGGGTGCGCTGATCCCGGACGCGGCGGAGCACCTGCCGACCACGGACCGGTGGTACATCTTCGGTGGGCTGGCGCTCTATCTGCTGACCACTGTGTTCGCCGGACTAGTCGGACGGGCGCCGCTGCAGTGGTACCTGGGCTGGGTCCTCCCGAGTACGGTCGTCGCGGTGCTGGCCGGCGTACTCGGCCATCTGGTGCCGGGGTGGTCGCTGGCCGTGGTGGCGTGGGGCGTGCTGGTGTGGTTCGCGTCGTACGACCGGCTCGTGAAACCGTAGACCCCGTTGCGTACGCATCGGGGACGGTGTGCGATCATCTGACTACGGTTGGTCACCCGGACGGAGTGATCGGCCGGGTCCGGAGCTTTGTCGACAAACAGCCCCACCCCGGTGCGGAGTGGCTGGTTGAGAGTGCTTGAATGCACGCTTACAGTCGCTGGGATCGCCCGTATCGGTTGAAAGGTTTGACGAGTCATGAACGAGTCGACATTCCCGGGCACCGAGCACCTGCCGACCTCGCCCCAACCGATCGCGCCCACGGTCGCTCAGGCGGGCGCTGCGCCGTACCAGCCGACCTCCTACGGGCACCAGCCCGCGGCCGGCAGGCACGCGGCCACGTCCCAGCCGGCAGCGTCACAACCGGCAGCGTCACAACCGCCAGCGTCACGCCGCGCCACAACCGAACGGGCCACAATCGAACAGCAGCACCACTCCGGGCCCGGCCCAGCCGCAGCGGAACCTGACCCCACCCGACAACTATGCGGAGATGCCGCGGCCGACGGCCAAGCTCACCGCGGAGGACATCGCACCTGTGAATGACGCGCACGGTCCGAGGAACAAGATCGGACCGACCGGCCGGCCGCTGCCGGACCTGCCGGTGCCGCAGCCGCCGACCAAGACCGGGCCGGCGCAGGTGATCGCGATGTGCAACCAGAAGGGTGGCGTCGGCAAGACCACGACCACGATCAACCTCGGCGCGGCGATCGCCGAGACCGGCCGCAAGGTGCTGCTGATCGACTTCGATCCGCAGGGCTCGGCCTCGATCGGCCTCGGCGTGCAGCCGCACGACCTGGAGCTCTCGGTCTACAACCTGCTGATGCAGCGCGACATCACCCCGGACGAGGTGATCCGGCCGACCCGGGTGGAGAACCTCGACCTGCTGCCGGCCAACATCGACCTGTCCGCGGCCGAGGTCGCAGCTGGTCCAGGAGGTCGCCCGCGAGTACACCCTGCAGCGCGTGCTCGAGCCGATCCTCCCGAACTACGACGTGATCCTGATCGACTGCGCGCCGTCGCTCGGTCTGCTCACCGTGAACGCGCTGACCGCGTCGAACGGCATCGTCGTACCGCTGGAGTGTGAGTTCTTCGCGCTTCGCGGACTGGCCATGCTGACCGACACGATCGGCAAGGTGCAGGACCGGCTGAACCCGAAGCTGGAGATCGTCGGCATCCTCGGCACCATGTTCGACGGGCGTACGACGCACGCCCGCGAGGTGCTCGACCGGGTCGTCCAGGCCTTCGACGAGCGCGTGTTCCACACTGTCATCCGGCGTACCGTCAAGTTCCCCGAGACCACGGTCGTCGGCGAACCGATCACGACGTACGCGCCATCGTCCCAAGCGGCTACCCAGTACCGCGACCTTGCCAAGGAGGTGCTGGCGCGTTGTCCCGCCGGGTGAGCCTGCCAGGTGCCAGTGAACTCTTCGGGGGTGCGGCACCGAAGCAGACCAGACCCGAGAAGCGCACCACCACTGACGGCCCGGCGGCGGGCGGAGTCCGCGCGCGCACGGCCGTCGTCGACGACCGCAAGTCCAGTGGTCGGGTCCGGCACGACACGAAGATCACCGTGTACGTGACGGAGGAGGAGCTGCTCGGCCTGGAACAGACCAGACTCGCGCTGCGTGCCGAGCACGGCCTCACGGCCGACCGCGGCCGGATCGTCCGGGAGGCGATCGACGTCCTGCTGGCCGATTTCGTCGACCACGGGCCGGACTCGGTGCTGGTCCGGCGGCTCAAGGCCGCGGAGCTCAAGGGCCCAGATCTCAAGGGCCCGAGATCTCAAGGCACCGGATCTCAAGGCCTCGGAGTGACCGTGGCATCCGACTCCCAGGCCGGGGCGGAGGGGCCAGTGGTGCCTGTGGACCTGGACTCCGGTACGCCGGACGCCGCCGAGCCGACTGTTGTCGAAGGCAAGGGGTTCAGCGTCCACCTGGTGAACTTCGAGGGGCCGTTCGACCTGCTGCTGCAGCTGATCAGCAAGCACAAGCTGGACATCACCGAGATCGCGCTCTCGGTGATCACCGACGACTTCATCGCGCACATCAAGGCGCTCGGGTCGGAGTGGGACCTGGACCAGACGTCGGAGTTCCTGCTGATCGCGGCGACGCTGCTCGACCTCAAGGCCGCACGGCTGCTGCCGAAGGGTGAGGTCGAGGACGACGAGGACCTCGCGCTGCTGGAGGCGCGGGACCTGTTGTTCGCGCGGCTGTTGCAGTACCGCGCGTTCAAGCAGATCGCGGCATTGGCGCAGGAGCGGATGGCTCTTGAGGCCCGGCGCTTCCCGCGGGCCGTCGCGATGGAGCCGCGCTTCGCGGAGTTGCTGCCGGAGGTGCTGCTCGGCATCGATCCGGCCGGGCTGGCCGCGCTCGCGGCTCGTGCGCTGGCCCCGAAGACCGACGTACCGGAAGGTGTGTCGCTCGCCCACCTGCACGCGCCGACGGTGACGGTTCGCGAACAGGCCTTGGTGATCGTGGACCGGCTGCGGCGTCAACGCAGTACGACCTTCCGCGCCCTGGTGGCCGATTCACCCGACACCGCCACCACGGTGTGCCGCTTCCTCGCCCTGCTGGAACTCTTCCGCGAAGCCGCCGTCACCTTCGACCAGATGACGCCGATGGCTGAACTCACCATCCGCTGGACCGGGTCTGACGAAGGCGAGATCGACGTCTCCGACGAGTTCGACGAGGAGACCAAACCCGAGCCGGAGGACGGCGAGGCGCCGCAAGTCTCCGACGAGACCCCCTTCCTCGAACCCGGCGAAACCCTCACCGAAGACGACGACGTCGCCCCCGAACCGGCCGACAAACCAACCCAGCCGGCCGACGAACCAACCGAGACGGCAGACCAGTGACCGAACCAACCCCTACCGACCGGGACATCCCTTCCGCCTCGGACACCGAAGACACCACCGGGCCGGCCACCGGCAGCGCCGACGCTCAACCCGCGGACGCGACCCTCGCTCCTCCCGAGACCGGCTCGGGGAGGATCCCGGCAGAGACCGGGGAGGATGTTGCACCTGAATCGGGCAGTAATCCTCCCCAAGCTGGTTTGGCCGCCTCGGGACGGGGCCCGGAGGGGGAAGCCGAGTCCGGCGACGCGGCTGGCTCCGCGGAGGTCGCCGTACCGGACGACGTCGTGCCCGGTGACGTCGGCCTGGCCGGAGACGTTGGCGTGCCCGGTGACGTTGGCCTGCCCGGTAACGGCGGTCTGCCGGGTGATGGTTTGTCGGGGGATGACGTCGTACCCGGTGACAGTGACGTAGCGGCGAGCGGTGCGCCGGCTGATGTGTTGGGGGATGAGGAGTACCTGCCGCTGGGGCAGACCGAGCTGCCTGTCGGGGACGAGGTGGTGATCGACGACGACACCATGCGGCGGGCGCTCGAGGCGATCCTGATGGTGACGGACGAGCCGTTGCCGGTGCTGACGCTGGCGCGTGCGGTCGGGCGGCCGACGGGGGATGTGTCGGCGGCGCTGGGGACGCTGGCGGAGGAGTACACCGAGCAGGGGCGTGGGTTCGACCTGCGTGAGGTGGGTGGCGGTTGGCGCTACTACACCCGCGTCGAGGCCGCGCCGTACGTGGAGCGCTTCGTCCTCGACGGCCAGCAGGCGCGCCTCACCCAGGCCGCGCTGGAAACCCTGGCCGTCGTCGCCTACAAGCAACCGGTCAGCCGTGCCCGCGTCTCCGCCATCCGCGGCGTGAACGTCGACGGCGTCGTACGTACGCTGGTCGCCCGCGGCCTGGTCGAGGAAGCCGGCGCCGACACCGAGTCCCAGGCGATCCTCTATCGCACCACGTCGTACTTCCTCGAACGCATGGGCATGCAGTCCCTGGACGACCTCCCCGAACTCGCCCCCTACCTCCCCGACATGGACGACATCGAAGACGAACTAGCCGCCCAAACCCTCCCGCCCGCCACTTCCCCGGATGAGCCCGGCACTGGAGCTGAGGACGAGTCCACCGCCGAAGCTGCAGCGGCCAAGTCCGGTACGGCGCCCGCCGACGAAGCTGGTGTGGACGAGCCGGGCGACGCGGACCTGGGTGTCGACGGGGATCTGAGCACCGACGAGTCCGTCGACCTCGAGGTCGAGCCGACGCCGGCTGCCGACGCTGAGCCGGAGGATGAGGCCGAGCCGACGGCGGGTGATGACGCCGACACCGGCATCGACGGTGATCTGAGGGACGGCGAAGGTGCGTCGGCGGATGCGGGTGTGCGCGATGGGGGATGAGACCGGGATTCGGCTGCAGAAGGTGCTGGCTCAGGCCGGAGTGGCGAGCCGGCGGAATGCCGAGCTGCTGATCGAGCAGGGGCGGGTTGAGGTCGACGGGACGGTGGTGACCGAGTTCGGGGTGCGGGTGGATCCTGAGCTTTCGGTCATCCGGGTCGACGGGGAGCGGATTCCGCCGGTCAGTGCGCACGTGTACCTGGTCCTGAACAAGCCGCGTGGCGTGGTCACCACGATGTCTGACCCGCAAGGGCGCCCGTGCATCGCGGACTACGTGCAGGACCGACCGGAGCGGCTCTTCCACATCGGCCGGCTCGACACCGACACCGAAGGCCTGCTGCTTCTCACCAACCATGGCGAATTCGCGCACCGCCTCGCGCACCCGTCGTACGAAGTCTCCAAGACGTACGTCGCCGAAGTCGAAGGCAACGTCAAGCCGGGAGTGCTGCGCAGACTCCTCGACGGCGTCGAACTCGACGACGGCCCGGCCCAGGCGGACACCGTCAAGGTCATCTCCAGCATCCGCGGCCGCACCCTGATCCAGATCAGCCTGCACGAGGGCCGCAACCGCATCGTCCGCCGCATGTTCGACGCCATCGGCCACCCGGTCAAACGCCTGACCCGCACGGCCATCGGCCCGGTCCGCCGCGGCAACCTCCACACCGGCGAACTCCGCCCCCTCGACCCCAAAGAACTCGGCCAGCTCCTCGATCTGGTCGACCTGTAGCCGCCCAGCTCCCAACGGCAGATGCCCACGCCTGCAGTCGCAACTGGTTCGGTCGCTACTGTCGAGCGGACCTCCACCTGTTGGTGCAGACCGCCGTTCAACCCTAGTTGGTTGACATCAAAGGGGTAACGCCGGGAAGCGGCGCGCCTGAGACATGGCCCGGTTGTCGGAGCAGCGCCGTAGTGTGGGTGATGTGAACCGGCGAATCTTCGGTCTGGAGAACGAGTACGGCGTCACCTGTACCTTTCGCGGTCAGCGCCGACTGACCCCCGATGAGGTGGCGAGGTACCTGTTTCGGCGGGTCGTGTCCTGGGGGCGGAGCAGCAACGTCTTCCTCCGCAACGGGGCTCGGCTCTACCTCGACGTGGGCTCTCACCCGGAGTACGCGACCGGCGAGTGCGACTCGGTCACCGACCTGATCGCGCACGACAAGGCCGGTGAGCGGATCCTCGAGGGCCTGCTGGTCGACGCGCAGAAGCGGCTGCACGACGAGGGCATCTTCGGCGACGTCTACCTGTTCAAGAACAACACCGACTCGGCCGGCAACAGCTACGGCTGCCACGAGAACTACCTGGTCAGCCGGCATGGCGACTTCGCCAAGCTCGCCGACGTACTGATCCCGTTCCTGGTCACCCGGCAGCTGATCTGCGGCGCCGGCAAGGTGCTGCAGACGCCCCGCGGCGCTGTGTATTCCGTGAGCCAGCGCGCCGAGCACATCTGGGAAGGTGTCTCCAGCGCGACGACGCGGTCCCGCCCGATCATCAACACCCGCGACGAGCCGCACGCCGACGCGGAGCGGTTCCGCCGGCTGCACGTGATCGTCGGCGACTCGAACATGTCCGAGACCACGATGCTGCTGAAGGTTGCCAGCACCGACCTCGTCCTGCGGATGATCGAGGCCGGCATCGTGATGCGCGACCTGACCCTGGACAACCCGATCCGCGCGATCCGCGAGATCAGCCACGACATGACCGGCCGCCGTGAGGTCCGGCTGGCCAACGGCCGCGAGGCGAGCGCTCTGGACATCCAGGGCGAGTATCTGTCCAAGGCGCGCGACTTCGTCGACCGCCGTGAGCTCGGGACGCCGGCGGTCGAGCGGGCGCTGTCGCTGTGGGAGCGGACGCTGAAGGCGATCGAGTCCGGCGACCTGACCGGGATCGAGCGCGAGATCGACTGGGTGATCAAGTACCGGCTGATCGAGCGCTACCGCTCGCAGAACAACCTCGGCCTGGCCAGCCCGCGGGTCGCCCAGCTCGACCTGGCCTACCACGACATCCACCGGCCGCGCGGTCTCTACTACCTGCTCGAGCGCAGGGGCGCGGTCACCCGGGTCGTCGATGACCTGCGCGTCTTCGAGGCGAAGTCGGTGCCGCCGCAGACCACCCGGGCCCGGCTGCGCGGTGAGTTCATCAAGCGGGCACAGGAGCGCCGCCGCGACTTCACCGTCGACTGGGTGCACCTGAAGCTGAACGACCAGGCCCAGCGCACTGTGCTCTGCAAGGATCCGTTCAAGTCGCACGACGAGCGCGTCGAAAAGCTCATCGCCAGCATGTAGTTCCCGGCCGTCGGCCGCTGAAGCGGGTGACTGTACGTGGTGTGATGGAACGGTGACTCGGGCGGCCGGTGGCGTAGTTGGGCCTGCAGGCTAGGGTGGGCCGCGTTGTTGCCCCTGAGTCGAGCGGCGCGGAGCGCGCCGGGATGTTTCGAGGTGCTGGTTTCGTGCGCAAGTTGTTGAGTCTGGTCGCGGTTGCTGTGCTGGGGTCCTCCCTGGTGGCCTGCGGCTCCGATGCCAAGTCCGATTTCGGGGCGGGCGGGAGTCAAGGTGACCTCGGACTTCGGACAGAAGCCGACCGTCACCCATCGCGACGGTGAGCCGGACAAGTCACTGGTGACCGAGGTCCTGAAACAGGGCGACGGTCCGGAGGTGAAGAAGGGTGAGCTGCTCACCGCGAACTACCTCGGCCAGATCTGGCGCGACGGCAAGGTCTTCGACAACTCCTACGACCGCGGCGCGCCGTCGTCGTTCCCGATCGGGGTCGGCGGGGTCATCTCCGGTTGGGACGAGGGTCTGGTCGGCAAGAAGATCGGCAGCCGGGTGATGCTGTCCATCCCGTCCGACAAGGGCTACCAGTCGGCCGGCAACGAGCAGGCCGGGATCAAGGGTGACGACACCCTGATCTTCGTCGTCGACCTGGTCGGCGCGGCCGCCAACGACACCCCGCTGGACGCGAACGCGACCACCCCGTCGGCGCCGACCAAGATCACCGTCAGCGGCCCGCTGAACGCCGAGCCGAAGGTGACGGTCGCGGCCGGCACCAAGCCGCCGGCGAAGCCGGGCAAGCCGGTCGTGTTCGCCCTCGGCAAGGGCAAGCCGGTCGACAAGGGCAGCCAGCTGATCGGCCGGTACGTCGTCTACGACTACACCGGCAAGAAGCAGGCCAGCACCTGGGACGGCCAGCCGGCCACCGCGCAGGCCCCCGCACAGCCGGGCGCCCCGACCGACCAGCTCCAGGTCGGTCCTGGCCCCACCGGTCAGACCGGTGCCCTGGACGCCCTCGCCGGCATCCCGATCGGCAGCCGCGTCCTGGTCGAGCTCCCGCCGTCGAAGGACCAGGCGGGCAAGACCATCAACGCCTTCGCGGTCATCGACATCCTGAACGCGTTCCCGGCGCCGAAGCAGCAGCCGGGCCAGTAACACCAGCAGTCATCCGAGGGCCGGTCTCCTAACGTGGGAGGCCGGCCCTCGGCTTGTCATTGGCGGAACCAACGGGTGGTTTCGGGGTGGACAGTAAACGCCAGCGCCGTCAGGACGGCGGTCAGATGGACCGAGCGGATCAGGGCGATGATGACGAAGCTGGCGGACCAGTCCAGAGTGCTGTCAGTCACCGTTGTCGAGCAGCCAGCCGATGGGTTCGGACACCAGCGACGCCACGCCGACTGTGCCGAGCAGTCCGGCCAGCAGGTACCGGGACCAGCGGACACCCCGCCGGAAGTACCGGTCGATCACGACGAACAGAGCGCCGTAGATCACCGTGCGTACGGCGATCTGCGCGACCAACGCCGACGTCGAGACGTCGTCGCCGAGCGCGACCGCCACCTGAACCATGGTCTCCGCGACCCCGGCACCCACGGCGAGGAGCCACAGGACGTGGCCCAACGGGCGGTCAGCGGTGCCTCTGGACGAGCAATCGTTGCCATGGTTCCAGCGTGACCGCGGAGCCCGTCCGGATCAGGAGTACTGCGACCCCACTCCAGGTAGACGTAAATCCACCGGTCAGTGGCGCTCCAGGCCCTCCGCCACGTTCACGGCACGTCCACCAATCCGGCTGCGTGGCGGCCTGCTGCTGCGGCGGCTTCGAAGTACGCGCGGTCTGCGTCGAGGTCGCGACCCATGGTCGACAGCTTGACCGGAGCGGCCTGCATGGCCTCGTACAGCCCGTCCACTCCGACCCGTACGACCCGGTGCCGTGCCTTGAGCGGTTCCGCGGCGTCGCGGACGGCGTCGCCGAAGTCACCCGGCAGATCGGGTACGACGACATCCGCCGGCTGCAACGCGACGCGGCCGTACGCGGTGAGGCTGTGGTGCGAGATCCCCCGGTGCCGTGGTCGCGGATCCGCCTCGGAGATCCGCAGCGACGCCACCGCCCGTCCGCCCAGCGTGCCGATCGCGTTGACCGCCTCACCCGACTGCACTCCCGAGAACCCCCACCGCGTCCCCGTGCCGAGATTGCCCGGCCCCTGCGTCAGTACGACGACCTCCGCCGCCAGCACGTGCACAGCGGTCAACAGCCCGGTGTGAACCGTCACCGCCTCACGATCCCCGCCGTACGCCTGTCCGACGGTCACGGTCCCACTCAGCCAGCCACTGTCCCGCAATGCCGCCACAGTCCGGGAGAACGCGAGCGGCAGGCCCCACCGTCGGTCATGACATACACAACCCGGGTTGTCGGCCGAGCCTCGTACACCCCAGCCAGTACTGCCGGCAGTGCGGAGTGCAGGTCAGCCACGACGACCGGCGTACCGAACAGGTCGTCCGCATCCCGCAGTACGTCGTGATCCGGCGAGTCCTGCTCGTCCGCACCCATCACCATCGCCTGCAGCGGCGTGTACCGCGCCTTCACCAGGTGACCGTGCTCCGGTGGGTCAGCGGGCAGCCGATCCGGTACGGCGACCACCAGCGCGTACCCGCCCGTCCCCAGCCCGCGATCGAGCGCACCGACGTTCAGCAACACCCGGTCGCCGGCCACCGGCGTACCGACCAGCTCCGGGTAGGCCAAAGCGCGTACAGGCTGCTCACCGACCATCACAGTCAGCTCAACCGCCCCGGCCCAGCTCCGCCCGACCTCACGCACCACTCCGTCACGCCACCGAATCACACGGTGAGGTCTAGCGCCTCGTCGCCCCTCGAACCCGTGTTCGAAGATTTCGGTGTCGCAGGGCAGGTTTTGACGCTCGGAGGCCGTAAGGTGGTCGGGTGTCGGCGCGGAAGAGTGAGCGACTGCTCAATGTGGTCATCTGCCTGCTGGTCGCGCGCACCTATGTGACCAAGGAACGCATCCGCGAGGTGGTCGAGGGGTACGCGGGCCAGACCGACGACGCCTTCGAGAAGATGTTCGAGCGGGACAAGGACGAGCTGCGCGACCTCGGCATCCCGATCGAGATGGGCACCACTCGACAAGTTCTTCTCCGACGAGGTCGGCTACCGGATCCGCCGGGACGTGTTCGAGCTGCCCGAGGTGCATCTGGAGCCGGACGAGGCCGCCGTACTGGGCGTCGCCGCTCGGGTCTGGCAGCACGCCAGCCTGGCCGAGGCGACCACGTCGGCGGTGCTCAAGCTGAAGGCCGCCGGGATCCAGACCGACCAGTCCGCGCTGAGCGCGATCGAGCCGCACGTCGGTGCGTCGGAGCCGGCCTTCGACCCACTCTGGTCGGCCGTGGTGAGCCGGACCGCAGTGCGCTTCCAGCACCTGCGCAGTGGCGCGTCCGAGCCGACCACTCGGACCCTGGAGCCGTGGGGCATCGTGTCCTGGCACGGCCGCTGGTACGTCGTCGGTCGGGACCGGGACCGCCAGGCCACGCGGATGTTCCGGATGTCGCGGATCGGCGGAGACGTGAAGACGGTCGGTGCGCCCGGCGCATTCACCGTCCCGGAGGGCACCGACCTGCGGTCGCTGGTTTCCGAGCTGGCGCCGCCGCGGCCGACGTCGGAGGCCAAGGTCCGGGCCCGCACCGGTTCCTGTGTCAGCTTGCGCCGCCGGGCCAACGCGATCGAGCCGTACGAGGACGGCTGGGACCTGCTGCACGTCCCGTACGCCGACTCCGGCGTCCTGGCCGAGGAGATCGCGTCGTACGGCCCGGATGCGGTTGTCGAGGGTCCGGGCGACGTACTCGACGGCGTGCTGTGGCGGCTGCGGACGGTGGCCGGATGAGCAATGCGCGTGACCAGGTGCAGCGGCTGTTGGCGTTGGTGCCGTACCTGCGGGAGAACGACGGCGCCCACGTCGACGACGTGGCTGCGGAGTTCGGCGTACGGCCGAAGCAGATCATCGCCGACCTGAAGGTGCTGTGGTTCTGCGGGCTGCCCGGCGCGCAGATGGGCGATCTGATCGAGATCGACATCGAGGCGGCCGAGGGCGACGGCGTCATCCACATCAACAACGCGGACTACCTGGCCCGTCCGCTGCGGCTGGCCGCGGACGAGGCGCTGGCACTGCTGACCGCGCTGCGCACCCTGCGCGAGGTGACGGCCGGCCACGACCGGGACGCCGTCGACCGGGCGATCGCGAAGCTGGAGCGTGCCGCGGGGGAGGCCGCAGCGGCGAGCGAGGGCGCGGCTGCCCACGTACACGTCGAGCCGGCCGCGCCGGAGATCGCCGAGACGGTCAACCGCGGCCTGGCTGCGAAGCGCCGCCTGCACCTCACGTACGACGTCCCGTCGCGGGACGAGACCACCGAGCGGGACGTGGATCCGATGCGCCTGGTCGTGTCGGAGGGCCGGACCTACCTCGAGGCCTGGTGCCGGCTCGCCGAAGACGTCCGGCTCTTCCGCCTGGACCGCATCGCCGCCGTCAAACTCCTCGACCTCCCGAGCGAACCGCCGCCCGAGGCGACCCCGCGCGACCTCTCGAACGGCATGTTCCAGCCGTCCGAACGCGACCTCCTGGCGACCGTCCGGTTGGCGCCGCCGGCTCGCTGGGTCGCCGAGTACTACCCCAACGAGTCCGTCGAAGAGGGTCCCGAAAACTCCCTCATCGTGAAACTCCGCGTCGCCGACACCGCCTGGCTCCAACGCCTGGTCCTCCGCCTCGGCGGCGCCGCCACAGTCCTGGACCCACCCGACCTGACCACCCAGATAGCCGCCACAGCCCGCGAAGCCCTCTCGGCGTACGACGACTAACCCGCGCCGTCCCGCCCGGTGCACTTCAGTGATATCCGCCCGAGTAGCCCCAACGCACCTTGAAAGATGAGGGCGAAGGGACCACTTGAGGGGATATCCGGCTCTTCTGACTGATGTGTGGGTGGTTTGAGCCGGCCTGATGGGCAGGGGTTCCCGTGGATGGCCTGTCTGGCTGGGCCGGCGGGGGTGGTTCGGGTGTGTGACTGGGTTCGCCGATGCCGCCGAGGGTGCGGTGGTGTGCAGCTGGACAGGAGGTGTCTGTCCACGGGCGACGGTCCGGTGGCGTGCTCAGGCGTGCAACCGGCCGGCAGAACCCGGCCGGAGCCGACACCTCCTGTCCAGCTGCACCAATACTCGTCTCCACCCGCACCCCACCGCGGGGAATACCGGTGACCGGACTGATTCGACCGTCCGGTGGTTATGCGGTGCACGACCCGCAACAGCGGACACCACCTGGGGACCTCGGACACCTGATGTCATGTCCAAGGTCCCCAGTCCCTGTCCGCGGACCCGGGAATCCCACCCATCAACACCCGCCATCGCGGCACCCGGACAGAGACCGCCCCGACGCCCGGTCGTCCGGCCGCGACCAGACGACCGGATTCCGCGACCAGAACGCCCCGGGCCGACGTCCACCCACACATCCAGCAGAAGAACCGGATATCCACTCGAGTTGTGCCTTCTCCTCTGGAGTACGAGCGGAGAAGGCACACGGGAGGGGATATCGGGCTGTCCTGTCGTGTCTGTCGGTGCCCCGGGACCGACCCATACCAGCTGAACCACTCCGCCAGCCCGTCGCTGGTCGCCGCCGCCCGGCCGCCGCGCTACCCCGCCGCGCGGCTGCCTCGGTCGCACTTTGTGCACGAGATGCGTACCCCGCCGACCTCCGCGTACGGATCTGGTGCACAAAGTCGATCTCGGCTGTGGCCGAACCCGGTTTGGCCAGGGTTCGGGCTCGAGTCCGCGGTGGTGGCACACTCACCAAGCAGACGCGGACCTGGCCGGTCACGCTCCGATCCGGACCGGTGGTGAGCTGACGGTGGGGTTGGTGAGTGTCTCAGGTCCGCACCCGCAACGATCCCCGCAAGAGCGGCGTCGACACCGTCAGGCAGCCACCGAATCGACACAACAGCCGGACACGGGGCCCGGGGAGCGCTGGCGGGGCGGCTGGGTGAGGGAGTCCCCGACCCTCACCGACGACGGGGTCAGCCTTTGCTGAGTTGTTTTTCGAGGGGGGAGCGGAAGCGCGGGGTGACGCGGACGCCGGCGAGCCAGGTGGTCCAGCGGGCGGCCTCGGCTTCGATCAGGGCCGTGGTTTCGCGGCCGACGTCCTCGAGCAACTCGTAGCGGACCTCGCCGGATTCGGGTTGGCCCCAGCCGCCGACGATGCGGCCGTCTGCCCAGATGGTGGGGCCGATGTTGCCGGTGTTGTCGAAGAGCTTGGACTTGTGGTCGCCCAGGTACCAGTCGCGTTCTTTCCAGCCCATCGGCGTCGGGTCGAGTGTCGGCAGGAATGCGACCCACGGCTCGATCGGGACCTCCGGAGCCTCGTCGCCCGGCAGGACGTAGCCGACCTGCCCGTCCAGGTCGACCGGGACCGCCTCGACCGCGGTCAAGGCCTTCTTGGTCTGGCCGGCAGTCCACCCGGCCCACCACTGCAGGTCCGCCGCCGTACCCGGACCGAAGGACGACAACCACGCCCGGGCCAGCGTCACTCGCGCCTCGTCGGCCGTCGGTCGGGTAGCCAGGCCGCCCGGCAGCCAGTCCTCCGCCGGCGACCACTGGTGCTGTCCGCTCAGCCACGTCCCGAGCGGACGCCCACGCACGATCCGCCCCTCGGCCGAGAGCTGGAACAGCACCCGGCTCGTCACGTACGGCTGAGCGGCGTACGCCTTGCCGACCGCCATGTTCAGCCGGGTCCGCAGCCGTGGCTCGTCCGCGGACAGCTCCTGCGCGGTTGCCGAACCCACGCAGCGTCAGCGCCGTCGCAGTCGACTCCTCGACCGCCCGCAGCCACTTCCCGGACGCCACCGCGTCCGCGGCGACCCCTGCCTCGGTCAGATGCTTGACCAGCAACTTCCGCTGCTTGACGGCGATGTCGTCCGTGCACGCCGCCTGAACGACCGGCGCGAAGTGAGTCGGTACGACGAACACGGTCCGGCGCATGCCCAGCATCCGAATCAGGGTGCGGTCGTCGTACAGCGCACGCTCCGTGCCTGCGACGTCACTCCCCGGCACCCGCGCAGCAACGCTCAAGTGGACCGTGGCCGGGTCGGTGGCGTGCAGGGCGACGAGCGACGCGGCCGCCTCGACCGGATCCGCGGCCTGGCATTCCGGTCCGAGCCGGTGCCGCCGCCCGAGCCGCGCTCGCCGCTCGTCCACCCCGATCCGCAACATCCGCAGCCCCTCGCTCACCGAATACCCACCGAACTCTCGCTCCACGGCCACACTCCGCAGACACACGGTTTTACCATCACGTTCCGACACCGTTGTCCGCTGAGACTCCCCGCGGGGCGTGGGCGATCGGCGGTGACCGGCTAGGCTCGTGGTTATGTACTGGTTCCTGCTGTTCCTCGCAGTGGTGGCGGTGTGGCTTCTGGTCCTCGCCCTGCTCGCGAAGAAACTGTGGGGTCAGGCCAAGGCGCTGACGCGGGAGTTGGTCGCCGCCCAGTCCAAGCTGGACGCAGCCCAGTCGGCGGCCGGGTCTGGACAGACCCGCACCGGCGAGCACGTCCCGGCGTAGTATTCGGCCAACGTTCTCACGCTTGAGCCACGAGAAGAAGTTTGTGAAAGGGAGATCGACATGACACCGCTCCTCGGAATGCCCCAAGGCGCAGAGTGGCTCGTCATCCTCGCGATCGTCGTGCTGCTGTTCGGTTCGGCCAAGCTGCCGGCCCTGGTGAAGCAGCTCGGCAAGTCGAAGAAGATCTGGGAGGAAGAGGTCGGCCCCAAGAAGAAGGACCGGGAGCTGACCGAAGGCACCATCCAGGCGGAGACGCAGCAGGCAGCTCCGCAGGCGCAGCCGGGCCGTCCAGCAGCCGAACCAGGTGAACGGCCAGGCGCGGGCGACGGCCTGCCGCCGAGCCACACGGCTAACTGAGTCGAGCACCCGCCGGTGTCAATGGTGAGGATCGGACGGCGCAAGGAGAAGAAGGAGCGCCGCCCGAAGGACGACGAGGGTCGGATGACCCTGCGCGAGCACATCACCGAGCTGCGGAACCGTCTGCTCGTCTAGTGTGCTCGCGATCGTGCTGGGCGCGGTCGTCGGCTGGATCTTCTACAACTGGGCGCTCGACCTGTTGCAGCAGCCGTTCGAGACCAGCGTCACGGCAGCTGGCCGCCGAGCAGAACCTGAAGCCGATTCTGACCTTCACCGGTGTCGGTGACGCGCTGACCTTCAAGATCAAGATCTCGGCGCTGTTCGGTCTGATCCTGGCCAGCCCGGTCTGGCTCTACCAGCTGTGGGCGTTCATCGCACCCGGCCTGCACCGCAACGAGCGCAAGTGGGCGATGTTGTTCTCCGCGATCGCCGCCCCGCTGTTCGTCGGCGGTATGGCGGTGGCGTACTGGACGCTGCCGAAGGGCCTGGAGATCCTGATCGGGTTCACCCCGCTGGACATCCAGAACCTGATCACCCTGCCGCAATATCTGGACTTCGTCATCCGCACGATGCTGGTGTTCGGTGTGGCGTTCCTGATCCCGCTGGTCGTGGTGCTGCTGAACATGGTCGGCGTGGTGCCGGCCAAGGCGCTGGCCAAGTTCCGGCCGTACATCATCCTGGTGATCTTCGTGTTCGCGGCGGTGGCGACCCCATCCGGTGACCCGTTCACGATGTGCCTGCTGGCGATCCCGATGTGTCTGCTGTTCTTCGCCGCCGAAGTGATCTCGCGGATCAACGACAAGCGCCGCTCGCGCAACAACGAGGAACTGCTGGCCGACTGATGAGACGTGTCGCGCTGGTGGTGAATCCCACCGCTGGCCGGGGTCTTGGTGCTCGGGTTGCCCCGATCGTTCGCGAACGGCTCGCAGCGGCCGGGCTGACCGTCGACGTGTTCGCCACCAGTTGCGCCGAGGACGTCGGCCGGATCTCTGCCGAAGTGGTCGCGTCCGGTGCGGATGCGGTGGCGTTGATCGGTGGCGACGGCACGATCCACCTCGGAGCCCAGGTGCTGGCCAAGTCCGGGATGCCGTTCGGCGTGATCCCGGCCGGTACCGGCAACGACTTCGCCCGCGGGATCGGCGTACCCCTCAAGGACCCGGCTGCGGCGGCCGACCTGATCGTGGCCGGCAAGACCCGGGCGATCGACCTCGCGGTGGCGAAGGACGAGTACATCACCACCGTCGTAGCCGGCGGCTTCGACTCCCTGGTGAACAAGCGCGCCAACGCGATGAGCTGGCCGAAGGGCAACTTCCGCTACACCCTCGCGACGCTGGCCGAGCTGCGCACGTTCAAGCCGCTCGAGTACGTCGTCACCGTCGACGGCGAGGTGATCGAGACCAAGGCCATGCTGGTCGCGATCGGCACCGGGCCGATGTACGGCGGGGGACTGCAGATCTGCGCCGGCGCCGAACTCGACGACGGCCTGCTCGACGTCACGATCATCGAGCCGGTGTCCCGGCTCACGCTGCTGCAGATGTTCCCGAAGTTGTCCAAGGGCACCCACGTCGGCCACCCGATGGTGCGGACCCTCCGCGGCCGCTCGGTCCGGCTCGAGTCGCCCGGCATCACGGCGTACGCCGACGGCGAGCCGCTCGGCCTGCTCCCGGTCGACATCACCATCGCCCCGGGCGCCCTGACCGTCTTCGGCTGAGACGGAACCTTCACACTCCGGAGCTGTCTCACCCCTGGCCGTCACCAGACTGCTCTGATAGGAAAGCTTCCTAACAGTTCATCTCTCGGACGCCCACCGGAGGAGATCGTGCCGAACCGCCCCACTCGCAGGACCACACTCCTGCTCGGACTGACCCTCGCGGCCGCGCCGGCGACCGCCCTCGCCGCCACCCGCTACGCACCGCGGGCCGACGCCGCGGTCCGTGGTGTCGCCGCGACCGGACTCGACGATCCCGCGAAGAAGGAGATCGCGATGCAGATCGTCTGCAGCGCGGAGAACTCCTCGCTGGACTGGCAGGCGCAGTACAAGTACATCGAGGACATCGACGACGGGCGCGGTTACACCGCCGGCATCATCGGCTTCTGCTCGGGAACCGGCGACATGCTCGAGCTGGTCGAGCTGTACGCCGACCGGAAGCCGGGCAACGTGCTGCAGAAGTACCTCCCCGCCCTGCGCGAGGTGGACGGCAGCGACTCGCACGACGGCCTCGACCCGCACTACACCGACGACTGGGAGACCGCCGCCCAGGACACCGTTTTCCAGCAGTGCCAGAACGACGAGCGTGACCGCGTCTACTTCAACCCGGCAGTGTCCCAGGGAAAGTCCGACGGCCTGCGCACCCTCGGCCAGTTCTGCTACTACGACGCGATCGTCATGCACGGCCCCGGCAGCGATGCCACCAGCTTCGGCGGAATCCGGAGTCGCGCGCTCAGCACGGCCACGCCGCCGTCGCAGGGCGGAGACGAGACGACCTACCTCAACGCCTTCCTTGACGCGCGAGTCTGGGCTATGAAGCAAGAAGAGGCGCACAGCGACACCAGTCGCGTCGACACCGCGCAGCGCGTGTTCCTCCGCAACGGCAACCTCGACCTGAACACCCCGCTCGACTGGCAGGTGTACGGCGACCCGTACCACATCAGTTGAGCATCCCGGACTCGCAGCCGGACTCCCACCGACCACCAGGGGAGGGAGCCCGGCTGCGTCACGTCTGGGGGCTGTCCGGTGTCCTTGGCGCGGGAGCCTGCCGTGTGGTCGCCGTCGACTCGGTGCGGTCGGTGCGGGGATCGGACTCGGCCCGTTGGCGGAGCATCGAGAGCATGGTCGCGAGGTTGTTCGAGGTTTGCGGCCGGGAGGACCGAGCCGACCCAGTGTCTGAGCTCGGCCTCGACCGTGGGTGCCGCTGCGGCGAGCACCCGCTCGCCTTCCGGCGTCAGTGCGACCAGCGACGAGCGGCGGTCGTTCGGGTTGGCGGTACGGCGGCAGCGACCGGCCGCCTCGAGACGGTCGACGGCCTTGCTGGTGGCGCCGACCGTGATCGCCATCTGGTGGGCCAGGTCGTAGACGCGAGCGGTCCCGCGGCTTTCGATGACGCGGAGGAACTCGAACTGGCCGAGCGGCAGGTCGTGCTCGGCCTTCAGCCGGGCGTCGAGCACGTTGTAGAGCCGCGTCTCCAGCCGGACCAGGTCCGTGAACAACGCTGTGAGATCAGTCACAGACCGGTCCTGACGGATTCCCGGAATTGGATTCCTTGGAATGTAGTTATCGAGAACTACATTCCTTGGAATCCATCTCACACACGAACTGAGGTCCGAACGATGAGTCGGAAGAACGTGACGTGGCGCGTGGTCTGATCGAGAAGGGCGACCTCGGCGAACGCCAGACCAGCAGCGCGACGAGCTTCACGAGCTGTTCGGCGACTCGCCCGCTTGGTGACGACGTGACGCTGAGGCCGAGCGCACGCTGGGCGGCGTTCCTGCGCTCGACGTCCAGCGTCGAGGGCGCCGACGGCGACGGCGTGATCCTGTACCTGCACGGTGGCGCCTTTGTGATCGGATCGGAGCGGACCGGTGCCAACCTGGCCGCGCCGCTCGTCCCGTCGCAGTGGCGTGACGGCGGTGTCGCTGGAGTACCGGTTGGCGCCGGAGCATCCGTTCCCAGCGGCCGTCGACGACGCGTTGGCGGCGTACCGCGAACTGGTCGAGAGCGGCCAGAATGTCGTGATCGCAGGCGATTCGGCGGGTGGCGGACTCGCGCTCGCCACGATGCTCGGGGCTCGCCGCGACGGGCTGCCGTTGCCGTTGGCGCCGTCCTCTTCTCACCGTGGACCGATCTCACCCTCAGCGGCGCGAGCATGGACGCGCGGGGTGACTTCGACCCACTGTTCGACCGGGAGCGGATGGCCGAGTCCGCCGGTTTCTACCTGGCGGTCAGGATCCACGCGACGAACTGGCCAGCCCGCTGTTCGCGGAGCTGACCGGTCTGCCGCCGTTGCTGATCCAGGTCGGCTCGGCCGAGGTCCTGCTCGACGACTCTCTCCGCCTCGCGACCCGCGCCGCGGAGCAGGAGGTTGACGTCAGCCTGGACGTGGTCGCCGGAGCCCCGCACGTCTACCAGCTCTTCGCCGGCATGCTCCCGGAGGCCGACGAAGCCCTCGACCATGCTGCCGCCTTCATCACCAAGCGGCTCAGTGAGGCCAGGACCCACAGCGGTGCAGCCGGCTGAGACTGACCGGCGCGCGTGGGGCTTGGGGGTGGCGTCGCATAGATTGGGCGCATGGGCGAGCGGAGCGAGGCCATCATCAAACACAGTGAGCATTGCTCATGCGCGCCCGCAGCGAAGCGAGGACGTGTATGAGCACCCCGTCCGAGAAATATGCTGTCTTCCGCTCGGACCAGGAGCATCCCGCCGTGAAGGAGTTCCGGGCGCTCTACGACTTCGAGCTGGACGAGTTCCAGCTGCGCGCCTGTGCCGCCCTCGAGGACGGTCACCAGGTGCTGGTCGCGGCGCCGACCGGCTCCGGGAAGACGCTGGTCGGCGAGTTCGCCGTACACCTGGCCCTGCAGCGCGGGCAGAAGTGCTTCTACACCACCCCGATCAAGGCGCTGAGCAACCAGAAGTACGCCGACCTGGTCAGCCGCTACGGCAGCGACAAGGTCGGCCTGCTCACCGGCGACAACTCGATCAACTCCGAGGCCCCGATCGTCGTGATGACGACCGAGGTCCTGCGGAACATGCTGTACGCCGCGTCCAGCACCCTGCTCGGTCTCTCGTACGTCGTGATGGACGAAGTGCACTACCTGGCCGACCGCGCCCGTGGCGCGGTGTGGGAAGAGGTGCTGATCCACCTGCAGGACTCGGTCTCGGTGGTGTCGTTGTCCGCGACCGTGAGCAACGCCGAGGAGTTCGGCGACTGGCTCGAGACCGTCCGCGGCAACACGGTCGTCGTCCTGGAGGAGAAGCGGCCGGTGCCGCTGTTCCAGCACGTGATGGTGGGCAAGCGGCTGCACGACCTGTTCGCCGGTGAGGCGCCGACCGCCCGGGTCGGCGCACCTGCGAAGAACAAGTCCGGCAACCCGGCCAAGGCCAAGCAGACCGATCTCAAGGACCTGGTCAACCCGCAGCTGGTCCGGATCGCCCGCGACGACAACCGGATCTTCCGCGACGACTCGCGGAAACCCCGCCGGCGTCGCGACCTGCCGAAGAGCCGGCCGTCACGGTCCCACTTCACGCCGTACCGCTCCGATGTGGTCGAGGAGCTGGACGCCGGCGCGCTGCTGCCGGCGATCTACTTCATCTTCTCCCGCAAGGGCTGTGAGGACGCGATGGTGCAGTGCCTGCGCTCCGGCCTGCGGCTGACCAAGCCGCACGAGCGGGACGAGATCAAGCGCGTGCTGGCCGAGCGGACCGCGGACCTGCCGGACGAGGACCTCGGCGTGCTCGGGTACCACGACTTCGCCGAGGCGCTCAGCCGCGGCATCGCGGCCCACCACGCGGGCATGCTGTCCGGCCTTCAAGGAGGTCGTCGAGGAGCTGTTCGCGCGCGGCCTGATCAAGGTCGTGTTCGCCACCGAGACGCTTGCCCTGGGCATCAACATGCCGGCGCGCACCGTCGTACTCGAGAAGTTGAGCAAGTGGAACGGCGAGGCGCACGTCGACATCACGCCGGGGGAGTACACCCAGCTCACCGGCCGGGCCGGTCGCCGTGGCATCGACGTCGAGGGTCACGCGGTCGTGCTCTGGCAGCCCGGATTCGATCCGCGCGCCGTCGCCGGGCTGGCGTCGACCCGTACGTATCCGCTCCGCTCGTCGTTCTCCCCGTCGTACAACATGGCCGTCAACCTGGTCCGCCAGGTCGGGCGGACCAGGGCCCGCGACATGCTCGAGCTGTCGTTCGCGCAGTTCCAGTCCGACCAGGCCGTGGTCGGGCTGGCCCGGCAGGTGCAGCGCAACACCGAGGCGCTCGAGGGCTACAAGGAGTCGATCGACTGCCACCTCGGCGACTTCCTCGAGTACGCCGACCTGCGGCGGCGGATCGGTGAGCGCGAGGCGTCCGGCTCGAAGCGGCGCAAGCTGGACCGCCGGGTCGAAGCGCAGGAGTCGATCGAGAAGCTGCGGATCGGCGACATCATCCGGATCCCGGCCGGCCGGAGCGCGGGCTGCGCGCTCGTCCTCGACCCGGGCATGCGCTCGGAACGTGAAGGCCCGCGACCGACCGTGCTGACGCTGGACCGGCAGGTGCGCAAGCTGTCGATGATCGACTTCCCGACTCCGGTCGAGGCGATCAGCAGCCTGCGGATCCCGAAGAAGTTCAACCCGCGCAACCCGCAGCAGCGGCGTGAGCTGGCGCAGGTCCTGCGCACCCGCACCGACATGCTCGGTGAGGACGGGCCGCCGTCGCGCACCCGCGGCCGCGACGTCGTCAGCCATGCCGACGATCCGGAGTTGCAGGAGCTGCGGGCGCAGTTGCGTGCGCACCCCTGCCACGGCTGCTCGGATCGCGAGGACCACGCCCGCTGGGCCGAGCGGTACTTCCGGCTCGACCGGGAGAACCGCGACGTGCAGCGCAAGATCGACCAGCGGACGAACACCATCGCCCGCCAGTTCGACCGGGTCTGCCAGGTCCTCGACGCGTTGCACTACCTGGACGGCGACAAGACCACCGAAGCAGGCGACCGGCTGGCGCGGATCTACACCGAGCTCGACCTGGTCGCGGCGGAGTGCCTGCGGCAGGGCGTGTTCGACGACCTCACCGTCCCGGAGCTCGCGGCCTGTCTGGCTGCGCTTGTCTACGAGGCGCGGTCGAAGGACGAGCCGACGTCACCGCGGTTGCCGCGGGGCGACGTACGCCTGGCGTTGGAGAAGATGGGTGCGATCTGGCGCGACCTGTCCGCGCTGGAGCGGGACATGCGGGTGGACTTCCTGCGGTCGATGGACCTCGGGTTCTGCTGGCCGGCGTTCCGCTGGGCGTCGGGTGCTTCGCTGGCCGAGGTGCTCTACGAGTCCGACCTGGCGGCGGGCGACTTCGTCCGTTGGGTGAAGCAACTGATCGACCTGACCGAGCAGGTCGCCGACGCGGCCGGCCCGACACCGTTGCGATCCACCGCGCGATCAGTCGTCGACGAGATCCGCCGTGGTGTCATCTCGTATGCATCGATGATCGATTAGACCTTTGCGGTGAGAGACTCCTTCCGCGGTACCCCCTGCCCTGAAGACCTGAAGGAGAACACGTCCGTGGAGTTGACGCGCCGGAACCTCGGCAAGCTTGCTGTCGCCACCGGAGCGGTTGCCGCCGCCGGCACCGGAGTAGGAACGGCCCTGAGCCGCTCCGCCGATGCCGCCGCGACCTGGAAGACCACCGGCACCGCTGTATCGGCTTTGGCCGGTTTCGACAACCAGATGAAGGCGTTCATGCAGGCCCGCGGCGTCACCGCCGGGCAGCTCGCGGTCACCTACAAGGGCCGCCTGGTCCTTGCCCGCGGCTACAGCACCTCGACCGCGCTGACCGTCAACCCGACCTCGCTGTTCCGGATCGCGAGCCTGACGAAGTCGTTCACGGCGGCCGCGATCGTGAAGCTCGTGCAGGACGGCAAGCTGGATCTGGCGACGCCAGTCGTGCAACATCCTCGGCATCACCCCGGCGACCGGTCTGACCCGGGACTCGCGCTGGTCGACCATCACGTCGTGGAAGGTGCTCCAGCACCTCGGCGGCTGGGACCGGGACGTCTCCGGTGACCCGCTCGCCAAGAGCGCCGTGATCTCCCGGACCCTCGGCGTACCGATGGAGCTGCAGCACGCCGACGTGATCAAGTACATGGCCGGTCAGAAGCTGGATTTCAACCCGGGCACGAAGGTCGCGTACTCCAACTTCGGCTACCTGCTGGCCGGTCGCGTGATCGAGAAGGTCAGCGGCCTGAGCTACGCCGACTACGTGCAGCAGAAGCTGCTCACCCCGCTGAAGATCAAGCGGATGGCGCAGGGCTGGACCATCGCGAAGCACAGCGGCGAGACGTCGTACGAGTCGCAGTACACCGCGCCGACCGTGCTGGACATGTCGGGGAAGACCGTCGCCGCGCCGTACGGCTCGTTCAGCATGCGGCTCCACGACGCGAACGGCGGCTGGATCGCGAGCGCGCCGGACCTGGTCCGCTGGGCGAAGATGTTCGACGCCCCGGGCAGCGTACTGAACAGCACCTCGCTGAGCCGGTTCTGGTCGAAGCCGTCGACCGGCGTGAACCCCGACGGCTGGTACTACGGCCTCGGCTGGCAGGTGCGTCCGGTGACGTCCGGCGGTACCGGCCGCAACACCTGGCACACCGGCAGCCTGCCGGGGACCTTCACCATCGTGGTCCGGACCTACAACGGGATGAGCTGGGCCGCCTTGTTCAACCGGCGCGACGACGCCAGCGGCAAGTCGTACGGCGACATCGACGCCGCACTCTGGACCGCGGCCAGCGGCGTGAAGAGCTGGCCGACGAACGACCTCTTCCCGACCTATTTCGCCTGATCCCTTACGTCCGAAGAACTGTGGTCTATAACCCACAGTTCTTCGGACGTCAGAACATCAGCGCCCGGAAGTGCGGCGTACTGATCTGGGCCTCGCCGGCCATCTCGGCCAGTACGCCGCGCACCGTGTCGATCGCGTCGTCGCCGAACCGCTTTCTGAGCTTGCGTTCGTAGGCCTGGTGGAACTTCCGGGCCGCTTGCAATGCGGCCTCACCCCTCACGGTCAGGTGGAGCAAGCGGGCCCGTGCGTCGGACGGGTCGGGGCGGCGTCCGACGTACCCGCGGCGTTCCATGTCGTCGACGATCTGGCTCGCGCCCTGCTTGGTGATCTCCAGCCGCTCGGCCAGGCCGCTGATCGTGGTCGGCGCGGCGCCCAGCGTGCGCAGGACGAACCCGTCCGACCGGCCCTGGTCGTCGTACCCCTGCTCGGCCGTCGCCGCGCGCAGTGAGCGGACGAACTCCTGATCCGCCAGCAGCAACAAAATCCCGAAATCCGGCTTGCCCGATCGCGTCATGCGGGCCATGATAGTCAAGCTGGCTTGGTCAAGTCAGCTTGTCTATCTGGTTGGGGGAAGTATGCAGGTCATTCGCGCGGCCGAGGCTCCGCGGTTCCAGTTGCCCGGCGTCGAGTTCGCCGGTCTCGCGGCGCCGAGTCGTGGCTCCGCCGGACTGTGCACGTGGAAGCTCACGGTCGATCCCGGTGTCGGCGGCGGTGAGCCGCACACGCTCGACCGGGACGAGGTGTTCATGGTGCTCACCGGCACAGTGCAGATCACCGCCGACGGCGACAAGCTCGGTCCTGGCGACGCCGTCGTCGTACCCGCCGGAGAGCCGATCTCACTTATCAACCTGGGTGAGGGTAAGGCCGAGTTGTACGTCGCCATCACCGCGGGCTTCACCGGCACGATGGCGGACGGTACGACGATCCAGCCGCCCTGGGCGCAGTGAGTCAGCAGCGACGGATCGGTACTGTGTAGGTGGTCTTGCTCGCCGTGGCGACGTAGCGGTCGGTGATGTAGGAGCCGTCGCTCAGCCGGTCCCACACCGCGGTCGTGCCGACCTTGGTACCGGGCAGCTGGCAGGTGATCCAGGCCAGTGACCCGATCGGCAGCAGGCCTGGGTAGGTCGCGTACGACGTACCCGGGCCATGCCGTCTGCTCAGGTTGTTGATCGTCGTCTGGAACGGGAAGCTGCAGCCGGGGATCGGTGCGCTGTAGCCGGGCTTGTTCGGCGTCCTGACGTAGTAGTCCGTGACGTAGGTCCCGTCGATCAGCTTGTTCCAGACACTGGTGGTGCCGATCTTCGGTCCGAAGGTCTGGCACACGATCCGCACGCTCGCGTTCGCGGGGATGGTCGTCTTGACCGGGTAGGCGGTCGAGGGGCCGCTGTAGCTGTGGATGGTCGTTCTGACTGTGTAGCGGTACGAGACACTCGCGACCGGCGCATCGAAGCGGTCGCTGTCGATGTTGAGCGTCACTCCGCCGTACGTCTCGGTGTGGTCGCCTCGGTACTGCTTGCCGCGCTGCCCGATCGCCCAGAACGTGTTAGGGACAGTGGGCCAGCCGGTGAGTGAGCTGTTGAGGTCCCAGCGCGCGATCCACAGTGCATCCGGTCGCGCGTACGACGTGGAGTTGTAAGCAGCGGACAGGTCCGGCGCACCCGAGTTCTGGTGTCCGTAGACGCCCGACAGGTATCTCTGGAGGTGTAGCTCCTTTGTCCATGCAGAGAGGAAATGCAGTACGGCGGAACGGCAGACGGTGTTCCTGTTGTCGTAGTTCTCCATGTCGTTGTAGATCGCACTGCCCGGCAGGATGCCCAACGCCTTGGCCTTGGCGACCGCGTCAGCTGCCTCGCGCACCGCTTCGCGGTTGGAGGAGGTGGTCGACATCTTGAAGGTACGAGTACTGCATGGCGCCTGCAGGCCGACGTAGATCGGCACCAGCCGCCAACCCATCGCCGTGACGGCTGTGACCCAGCCGGCGGTAAGCCGCGGCTGGGCGCAGCTCCGGCTCAGTCCGCCGATATAGATGCCGACCGCCTTGTACGGCGATGCCTTCCACGCGGTCATCTGCGCGAGTGTGGGCGCCGTACAAGTGTCGAACGCCAGCCCGGTGAACCGCGTCGCCGTGGTCCCGGAGTTGTAGGTGAGCGGTGTGGTCGGCTCGGCCAGCGCGGGTGTCGACGGACCTAGCAGCAGCATGGCAGCAGCGACGACGGCAATCTTGGCCCTGAGCATGACGGCCCACCCCCAGCACTCAGTAGACCGTCAGCTATCCACCTCGGCAAGTACCGACACGGATGCCAGCCAGCAGGCGTTAGGTTGAAACCACCGTCGAATTGGGAGGATCGCATGCCGGAGATCGTGGAAGTCGGAGAGCGCCCGTACGTCGCACTGCGCGGCAAGGTCGCGATGGATGGGATCGGGGCGTTCGCCGACCGGTTGCGCGAGGTGATCGACTGGCTCGCCGCGCACGAGATCGCGCCGAACGACGCGCCGTTCTTCAAGTACGACGTGGTCGACATGGAGGCCGGGCTGGTGATGGAGATCGGGTTCCCGGTCGACGACCCGCACCACGGCGAGGGTGAGATCGTCACCGGCGTCCTCCCGGCCGGTCGCTACGCGAGCGTGAACTACCACGGCCACCCCGACGGCCTGGTCGATGCCACCCGCGACCTCCTCGCGTGGGCGGACGAGCAGGGCCTTCAGTGGGACGCGAACGGTGACAACTGGACCGCCCGCTTGGAGATCTACAAGTCCGATCCCCGCGAGGTCCCGGACATGGCCGACTGGGACACCGAGCTCCAGTTCAAGCTGAAGGACTGAGTGCCCACAGTTCTCGCGGGCCTGAGCCGGCTCGACCCCGAGCGGATCCGGCACGTCGCTTCACCGCTGATCGAGCTGGGGTGTGCGCTTCACGTGCTAGCCGAGCCGCGTCACCACGATCGGGTCGAGTGGGCAGCGGCTCAGCGACTGCCCGCCGTACTGCGTTCGGAGCTTGCGCAGTGGACATGGACGGTGCGCGCCGTACGGGCTCGGTTCTTCGCCACCAGTGCTGCGACCGGTGTGCCCTCGTGGGAGGACGAGCTTCGCTCACTGCGCGCGCGTGAGCCATCGGAGTTGGCTGCAGAGCTGGTCCGGCCGTTGCGGGGTCGCCCGTTGAGCAGTCGGCCCACCGACGCGGACGCCGTACTGCACTGGGCCCGCAGCCGGGGCCGGCCGATCGCCACTTTGGTTGAGGCCCTGCTGACCGACCCCGCGGAGTCGGTACGCCGATTTATCGACCTGCTGGATGCTTGTTGGGTCGAGTGGTTTCGGGAGATCGTGGGAGGAATCCCGGGACGCGCTGGCGGCCCGGGGTCGGCAGGACCGGGATCTGGCGGTGCGGGACGGTGTGGGGGCGATGCTGCGATCGCTGGACGGCTCGATCGACGTACGCGATCAGGACAGCGTGCTCGTCCAGAAAGTGCAGAGCAAACGCATCGACCTGGCCGTGCGCTCCATATTGCTTGTCCCGAGCAACTACATCGCGCCGCATCTCTTCCTGGGTGAGGTTCCCGGTGAGCCGCTCACGATCATCTATCCTGCCGGCGGCCGCGGCGCCGCCGTACCCACCGCCCACCAGGTCCGCGCCCGCCTGGAAGCCCTCGCCGCCCCCGACCGCCTCCAGGTCTGCCGAGCCGTCGCCAGCGAACCCCGCACCGCCGGTGAGATCGCCGCCCTGTGGGGCCTTCACCCCACCCAGGTCACCCGCCACCTCAGGGCCCTCACCCGAGCCGGCCTGGTAACCGCCGAACGCCAAGGTCGCTTCGTCGCCTACCGCTTGAACGAACAAGCCCTCACCACCCTCGGTACCGACCTGCTCACCCTCATCATGCGCTGAGGTCCCGTGACCTACGTGGCGGGGACCTCATCGGATCCGTTGATCAGGGCAACGATCGTCGTACCCCTCGCGAACGCGCCGCGGCTCACCAGGTCGAACAGCGCGTACATCATCTTCGCCTCGTAGACCCAGTCCAGCACGAGGCCGTGCCTCGCGCCGAAGTCGTTAATGAAGTCATCGAGATCGGATGTTCGCTTCGCATAGCCGCCGAAGTGGTAGTCACATTCGAGGTGCCACGTGCCGACCCTGGCGCCGTACGTCGCCTGTTGCAGTTCGACGATCTCGTCCTCGAGGAAGGCACCACCTTTGAGGACCGGAACGCCAACGACCACCTGGTGCGGGCTGATGCCTGCGGCGACGCCCGCCAAAGTCCCGCCGGTACCGACGGCGCAGAACATCACGTCGAACGGTTCCGTGAGTTCGGCCGGTAGCTCTGCGCATCCCAGCACCGCCTTGGTGTTGCTTCCGCCTTCAGGCAGCAGGTAGAAGTCGCCGAACTCTTGGTGCAACTCGCTGATCACCGAGGTCTTGGAGCGGTAGGTGGTCCGGTCGAGATAGGTGAGTCGCATGCCGCGGGCCGCGGCGTACGCGAGCGAGGGGTTCAGCGGCAGGTGCTCCTCGCCACGGACCACACCGATGGTGTCGAAGCCGCCGTAGTAGCCAACCGCGGCGGTCGCTCGGATGTGGTTCGAGTAGGCGCCCCCGAAGGTCAGGATCGTGTCGAACCCGAGCTCGCGCGCCGAGGAGACGTTGTACTTCAGCTTGCGCCACTTGTTGCCGGGGATCTCGGAGTTGATGAGGTCATCACGCTTCAGCAGCACCCGAACGCCGGCGGCGGTCAGGCGATCATCGCGGAGCTCCGACACCGGTGACGGCAGATCGACCGACAGGAGCTCACCCACACTCCCAGCATCACACGACAACGCACTGGTCGGCCGACGACGGTCCTGAATGCACTTGCCATGACGGTCCCGCTCTGGCGAATGGTGCTGGTTCGGCGCATGGTCGAAGGAAAGGGAGTGGGATCAGCGTTTTGGGGGAGCGAGCAGATGAAGCGGAGACTCTTTGGGTGGCGGTGTCGCTGACCGCTGTCGTGTCGGCGATGCTTACGGTTGCGCCGACGGCGGTGCCACACCGCCGGGTTGCAACGGGCGGGTGTCGTTCATGCGGCAGGACGCACGGGGATTCTGCAGGTGTGGGTCGCGAACGCCATTTGACCGGCGAACAATTGACGTCCTGGCTGCGAATAGTGGGTGGGCGGTTTGCGTCACCCGAGATTCGAAGCTGGCGGTGGAACCGCACGGACGCGAATCGCGGGGTTGACCGCGTGAACGACATCGGGGCTGTTGTGCTGGATGTGCTCGGTGAGGGAGTCTGGTCGGTCGGGTGCAGGGCTCGACAGGATGTGTCGGTCCTGGGTGGTCGTCGATCGAGGCCTTCACGCCTCGAACGCTGGCCGGCCCGGCCGGTCCTGGGGCGGACACCTCCTGTCGGCCGTGCACGCCCAGTCACCATCCACACCCGGAGCAGTACCGGCGAGCAGTTGCGGTGACCGGACGGGCTCGTCGCACCGGCGGTGGGAATCGGCGCCGATCCCCGGACCGCGGACACCACTCTGGGACCGCGGACACCAAGCCGGGACTGTGGGCACCTGATCCGGTGACCACAGTCCCCACCACCTGACCGAGGTCGCGGCGATCCGCCCGAGCACGACCCATGCCGCACCACCACCGGGTGTCTCAAGGGAGCTAGGTCCGGTACCCGCCACCGATCACGGCACGGCAGACCAGCCATCACCCACATCGAGCTGAGGAAGCCTGCATCCGGATCGGGGGCGACGCTGAACCGGTGTGGGGAGGGTTCCGCTGGGGGGTTGCGGAGGGTTGCCTGCCCATTCGGGCGAGTAACCCTCCCGGGCCCGCGACGCCGCGGGTCTCGTCTACCTGATAGTCCGCTAAGAAGATGGCGACGGGGACATTCCTGGGTGGCCGGCAACGTTGATACTGGCAAGACGGCCAGTGTGGCCATCACGGAGGAGTTGATCATGAGCCTCATCGGAGCCCTGGTCGGGTACGCCCTGACGGCCTTCATTTTGGTGTTGCTCGCACGGATGGTGCTCGACTGGTCGGGTGTGTTGGCGAACGGACCTCAGTGGGCCGGCCGGGCCCGCCAGTTGACTCATGCCTGGACCGAGCCGGTGATCGGACGGGTACGGCAGGTGCTGCGGCCGGTGCGCCTAGGCGGGATATCGCTCGATTTGGCGTTCACAGCGGTGTTCATCGCTGCGCTGATCCTGCGCTCGATTGCCTTCAGTCTGTAGCGGCAGCGGGACTTACATCAGGCTCCTTGGCCCTTGACACTCTCTGCGGCTTGGGCAGACCCTCAAGCAATGTGGGAGTCGCGGGTCGATCGCACCTGATCTAGCTGCGCTTTCGCGGGGGTGAGTTGCGATGACCGCAGCGGGTGGGAGGCGACACTACGTGACGCAGCTCGAGAATCAGTCCGCTGCGGAGAGTGTCGCCCTGATAGGCGAGAGACTCGTCAACTATCTCGCCAGGTACGAGCAGGCTCACTGTCCAGAAGCCGTCTTCGCCTACGCGTATCTACGACTCACGAAGAAGCTCGAACTGGCACTCGCCGAGGGAAAGCCAGTCTTCCTCGATCCGCCGTGGGTAGCAGACCTCGCCACATCCTTGGCGTCGGAGTACTTCTCAACGATGGACGCGATCGACAGTTGGGTCGCGGCCACGGGAGACAGCCGAGAGTCCAAGCTGGTGCCTAATGACCTCCCCGAGGTCGTCCCCGAGCCGTGGCGCGAGGTGTATGTAGCCTCAAGGGGTAGTCGTTCCTACGTTCTTGAAGATGCACTGTTCCCGATGATGGCGCACATCTCGTACGACCTTCCGATTGCGCTGCTCCGCATGGCCGATCGCATGGACGTGAGCGTGCACGTCGCGGACTTCCACCGAATGAACGACGTACTTGGGACAGCGATAGACGGCGTACAAGATGACCTCGCATCCCGGTATTCGTGGGTCTTGGCAGATCTGGACCTGTTGTTCACCGGTCAGGACGAATTGTTCAGCAACTATGGGATCCGGTTGTCACGAGGAATCGCGTGGTACAACTTCGAGCGGCTCACTGACCCGCTGGCCCGCGAGGCCGCGGAGGACTCGATCAAAAGAAGCACAGGTGCGCTCATCAGGCAGGTGCGTCAGCCGGCAGACTGGAAGCTTCGGATCGCGCTACGCATGGCCCGGCTCGTGATTCCGGAGAGGCGCCAATGGCCATCACGTCCCGTCAAGTGACCTACGGCTGAAGAGCCGCTGATGGGCGACGGCCTTGAGCGGCGTGGCCCGGGCTTGCGACCTGCGCAAGGGCGCATCGACTGGCGCGACCGACCGGGCGACACCGGGCATCGAACATTCCGGCCGAGCCTGTTAACCCCAGAAGCCGCCACCGCTGTCTCCGAGCGTGACAGCGTCCTTCTGCTTGTGGCAGGCTTCGCACTCAGATCGTCGTCTGCCGACGGATCCAGCACAACTCTGCAGCCCCCAGATGGCTGCCCGGCCTGGTAGAGGTTCCAGGCGGTCAGGGCCCCTCCGGGCAGCGTTTCGTCCATCAGCAGGTGTCTGAACTAGAAGGGCAACTGCTGTCGGCGGGGTTCCCGACGTGACTGACGGGCAGAACGGTCAAGCCCGGGCGTTGCCGACTGTCGCAGCACTACCGGCAGTCACAAAGCGCTGCTCGGAGGCTCACAGATCTTCCTCGCGGCGGTGGGTTTGGCTGACCTTGGCGAGGATTGTCGGATCCAGGTCGCCCGGCGAAGCGACGGCAACTCGGCAGGGGGTGAGGGCGCGCAGTGTCGACGTACGTTGGCCTCCCTCCAGGAAGGCTCGTTCTCCCACGATGGCACCGGGTCCGATCTCTGCGATCCGCTGACCGTCCACCTCGACATCGAGGACACCGTCGAGCAGCAGGAAGATCGTGTCACCCGTGGTGCCTTGCTCGACGAGGGTTTCACTTGGGCGAAGCCGCATCATCCGTGGCCGCTTGCCACCTCTCATGATCCGTAGGGACAACTGGCGTTCCAGTGCCGTCTCGACCTGGGTGCCGAAGGCCGGCGATTCGGTGTCGCCCCAGGGGGTGTTCTGGCCGAACGCGCGCCGGTACCAGCCTTCGAAATCGACGGCACCGGTCTTCGACACAAGCTGGCCAGAGCTGTTGTAAAGCCAGTGCCGTGGGAACGGGCTCGCGCCCACGAACCCACTGTCGGCTCGCCCGTCCTTGTGGATGGTCAGCGTGAGGGTGGTCCAGGCCAGTGGCGCCAGAAGCTGCACGAACGGTCTTCTGCTGACCCTGCGTGGAGCCGGGATTCCGGTGCGGCCACCCGCGGTCTGCACGAACGTAACCCCGTCGTCGTGATAGACGGGTTCATGCTGCAGGTCGGGCAGGGCTATCGCAGCGAACGCGATGTGCCTGCCTGGAAGCCGCACGGTGGAGATGTTGAGATGTCCGCCGCCGGAGTAGCCGCAGTCGACGATCCGGTCGGCCTCGACCTCTACCCAGGCCCGCAGTTCGTTGACCAGCCGCACGCGATCGGAGGCCAGCAACGGCTGCGGTTTTGTGACGCTGTCGGGCGGTGGGTCGTCGTAGTGGACCAGTCCCAGGTCGAACGGCAGGCGCGGCATGCCTGAGATTGCCTCCGAGGGGATCCAAGAGAGCGATAGAACTGATGACTCGACCCGCATCGGAGGGCTCCTTCATACGCGTGGTCGACCGCGCGGATCTCCACGGATGCTGTTAGACGGTAGAGCGGCCCACCGTCCGGGCACTGCCGGTCGGAGAGACCTGTGCCTCGCTTGTCGAACGGGATCAGCCGGCCCAGCCCTGACATCCGCTCGAGGAACGTTCTCCGGCAGTTCCCAGAATGCATCAACGTGCGAGGCGAACGCCGGCGACATGACGATGTCGCGGAGACCGCCGCCTAGCACCTTGTAGGCGATGTCGGCTCCGCGCGACTCAAACAGCGTCGGCGGGATCATGTCCTCTCCAGTGGCCAGTATGTGCCAATCCGCCGTGGTTGAATACCCTGGCTTCCGGCAGGCAAATCCTCTCCCGGGCGTTGGCGTAGTTGTCGCGAGCACGTCAGCCGTCAACCCATCCGGGCCCGGCGAGGGTTCTGCACAGCGAGCCTGCCGGCCTGGCTGACGCGATCGAGCGGGCGTCTCGACCGTGAACGATGTTCCAGCGCGCCCGAGGTTTCTGCTCGCCGGCTGTAGCCACCCATCACACCCGCGCCTTCATCAGCGGCTGGAACAACCGATCACACCCGTTCGCCTGGACCACGACCGCCGACCAGATCCTCAACAAAGCCAACTGTCACAACACCTCAGACGCGTCATGGACCGTGTCACGACGGCGCTGGTGTCAGCCACGGTGTGGGGGAGCAAGAGTGGTCAGTGCGTCGGCGAACGAGCCGCGCCAGCAGGCGTAGTCGTGGCCGCCGTTGAACTCCGTGTACTCCACCTCGTAGCCCTTGCTGCGCAGGATGGTTCGAAGGTGGCGGTTCGCGACCAGTATGGATGGGCCGTGGTCGGGGGTTTGACCGAGTTCTTGCAGGCCGGCCTCGAGGAGGAACCGCACGGGCTGGCGCTCGGACTCGGCGTACTGGCGGGTCAGCCACTCGTGTTCGTGGTCGTCCTCGGGGCTCCACCAGAACGATCCCGACTGCGAGATCACGTTGCCGAAGATATCCGGGCGATTGAGCGCCGCGAACGCGGCGGCCTGACCGCCATGGCTTTGACCAGCCACGATCGTGCGCGCCGGATCGGTCGTGATCCGGTACTGGTCGCGGGCCCAGGGCAGCAGTTCGTCGGTCAGGTACTCCAGGAAGGGTCTGCCGCAGGGGAGTTCCCGGTTGCGGATTTCCTGGGTCAGGCTGTCGACAAGGACGGCCACCGTCGGCGGGATGCGCCCATCGTCGATGAGGTTGTCCAGGATCGTACGGAACGGCATCGGGCCGCGTACGACATCGCCGTCGAACAGCACGAGCAGCGGGTACGGTTCGTCGTTCGGTCGATAGCCGGGCGGGGTGTAGACCCAGATGCGGCGCTCGTTGCCGAGGATCCCACTGTGGTGCAGGTGCCGGACGAGCTCGCCGTGGTTGCCGTCGGCCCGCGGAGTCAACCACGGCTGCGCGGGCGCGGCAGGTAGCTCGATCAATGACACCACAGTCTCGTGAGTGCCAAGGAATTCGTCCTCGGGATAAGAGAACGTTGCCGGGTTGAGTGGATCGGTGAACCATTTCGCCGTACGTTCCTGCCAGTCCTCCGCTTTGGCCGCCGATGCAGCTACATCGTCGACCGCCAGACGGTAGGTGCAGCGCAGATCGGCGCTGACCCGGTAGGTGAGGTACCAGACGTCGGTGCCGTCCAAGTGGCGCATCAAGTTGCCTGGTGTCTCCCATCCTGCTGGGCCGCCGAAGACCGAGACGCTGCCGACACACTCGCTCGACCGGTAGAGAAAAGTCAGCCAGACATCGCGGTCGTCCTCCGGCACAGGTTCCACCAGTGGCGCACCCTGCTCGGCGACGTCGACCCAGAATTCTTCGGTTCCGTCCGGATCAAGTTTCTGCAGACGTGGACTGTCGATCTGGTCGGACATGCATCATCCTTTCGAGACGACGCCGTTCCGTGCGTTCGAAAGATCGACGGGACAGGTCGGGACTCGAGACCCATGACGTTGGGACGCGGGGGCGAGCAGGTTGGGGTGAGGCCGGCCGAACGCGCCGGTGTTGGAGGGGACCTGAAATGCTTACCACGTTCCACGCGAGGGTGGGGGCCGCGACCGGTGCGGCGTTTGTCGTCGCGATCTTCGTCGGCAACAGCCTGGCTACTGCCGGACAGTCTCAGTCGAGCCACCCGAGTGGCCAGGAAGTGCTCAGCGATGTGGCGGGGGCCGCATCGAGTACGGCGGCGACGATCGGATTTGTGCTGGAGGTCGTCGGTTTCGTGCTGTTCATGATCTTCGTCGGCTATCTGTCGGGAGTGCTGCGCCGGGACACCGGCGGAAGGGACATTGCGGCCGGCACGAGCCTGGTCGCGGCGATCACGATGCTTGCGATCAAACTGGGTTCCGCGGCCCCGATCATCGCGCTCTCGGTGGATCGCGACCATCTCTCTCCGGAGCTCGCTCAGGTCCTCAACGACATCAATAGTTCGGCCTTCATCGTGAGTTGGCTGCCGTTCGCCGTGTTCGTCGGGTCACTGGCCGTCGCGCTGCGCACCGCTGGACAGGTGGGCCGCCCCACTGCGTACGTCGGCTTGATCGTAGGCGTTGTCGGTGTGGGCCTCGCGGTGGTGGGCTTCAAGGATCCGCTGGGCGCGAACCCGCTGGCGTTCCTGGCGGGAATGCTGTGGCTGGTGGTCGTGGCGGTTCGGCTCGCGGTGCGGCCGAGCATCCGCACGGCATCCGGGCAGCGGCCGGCCGATCCGGCGCTCGCCGGCGCCTGAAGAAGACCTCATGGCCAACCGGGCCGGGCCGCGGGACGATGAAGCGGTGGTGACGGATACTGCTGAGCAACGTTCCGCGACCTGGGTCCGGGTCGCGGTGGTGGTCGCCGTCCTCGACACGATCGCTGTCGTGGTCGCGCTCTGGGTCGCGGCCGCGGCCGACCTGCACCTCGATGTCGTCGGCACCGGGTCGTGGATCAACCTCGTCGCGGTGCCGGCGTTCCCGTTGCTGGCGGCCCTTGTTCTGCGCGGGAGCGAGCAGGACCGGCCGCCGCACCAGGATCGGCTCGCCTGGCTCTTCCTGGGCTTCGGCGTGCTGTGCGCCGCGACCATCGTGCTGCACATCTACGCCGACTACGCGCTGCGGAACGGATCGCCGCTAGCCGTCCCGAGCGCGTGGGTTTCCAGTTGGTTGTGGATCGGAGTCCCGGCCGGGTTGCTCCTCATCTTGCTGCTGTTCCCGACCGGCGAGTTGCCGGGGCCGCGGTGGCGGGTGGTCGCAGCCTTGGTGGGAGTTGCCTATGCCGCGCTGTGGGTCAGCGTTGCGCTGGCGCCCGGGCCGATGACCGACTTCGCCGGCGAGCATCAGAACCCCCTTGGTCGGCGCTCCGCGGCGGACGCCCTTGACGTGCTCGGGTCTGTCGGCACGGTGGCTCTCGCGTGTGCCGCGATCGGCACCGTAGCTGCGGTCGTATGGCGGTTCCGGCGTGGTGACGCCGCCGTACGGGCGCAGTTGCGGTGGCTGGTCGTCACGGTCGGGGTCATCGCCGTCACGATCGCGCTTCCCGTTCCCAGCAACGGCTTGGCGGGGGTCGCTCTTGTGCTGAACGTTGTCGCCACGTTCCTGCTCCCGGTCGCACTCGGCGTGGCCCTCACCCGCCGCGACGGCCTCGTCCTTCCGCGGGTGCTCGTGTACGGCCTGCTCTCGGTGCTCCTGCTCATCGCCTTCCTGACCATCGTCGGCGTGGCTGAGGCGCTGTTCGGTACGCGCGCCGAAGGTGCGGCCAGCGTCGTGGCCGCTGGTGTGGTCGCGGTGGCTGTTGCTCCGCTGCGAACGAGGCTCCAGCATGCGGTCGACAGACTCGTGTACGGCGACAGGGGCGACCCCTACGAGGCGCTGTCCGATCTCGGTCGCCGACTCGCGTCGAGTCCCGACGACCTCCTCAACGAGGCGGTCCTCTCGGTCGCGGATGCGCTCCGCGCGCCGTACGCCGCTGTCATCCTCACCGGCGACACCGTGCCGACCGCAGCGGTCGGAACGCCCACCGGGGACGAGATCGTGGTGCCCTTGTCCGTACGCGGGACCGACGTCGGCTCTCTGCAGGTCAGCCCACGCGGCCCACGCGAACGGTACGGCGAGCGCGACCTCGCGCTGGTGTATGACCTGTCGCGCCACATCGCGGTCGCCGCGCATGCAGCCGCGCTGACCCGCGACTTGCTGCACTCGCGCGAGTCGCTCGTGATCGCACGGGAGGAGGAACGCCGCCGGATCCGTCGTGATCTCCACGACGGACTCGGGCCTGCTTTGGCCGGGATTGCCTTCGGCATCGATGCTGCGCGCAACACCTTGAGCCGCGACCCGGCCGCCGCTGATGCCGCGCTGGCAGGACTGAAGGGCGAGGTCCAGACGTCCGTGGCCGACGTACGCCGGCTCGTCTACGACTTACGGCCGCCGGCTCTCGACCAACTCGGGCTGGTGCCGGCGGTCGAGGAGTACGGCGCTCGGCTGGTCGAACGCGGCGCCCTCTCGGTGACCGTGTCGGCGCCCGCGCTGCCTCCGTTGCCTGCGGCGGTGGAGGTAGCGGCATACCGGATCGCTATCGAGGCGCTCACGAACGCGGCTCGGCATTCCCGTGCGCGCACCTCCTGGGTCTCGTTCGAGATCGACGATTCGACGCTTCGGCTCCAGGTCGACGACGACGGCGACGGAGTGCCGGTCGAGCGCGCGTACCGCGGCAACGGACTCGGCATGTCGGCGATGGCCGAGCGAGCCGCCGAGCTGGGCGGAACCTGCTCGATCGGCCCCCGGCCCGGTGGTGGTACTGCGGTTACAGCAGAACTTCCGTTGCGGAGCGCGCCATGACCCGGACCCGGGTCATCGTGGCGGATGACCACCCGACGTTCCGCCGGGGCTTGGGGGCTTTGCTGGACAGCCTCGAGAACGTCGAGCTCGTCGGTGAGGCGGCCGACGGCGAGGCCGCTGTCGCCCTCGCCGCACAGCTCGTACCCGATGTCATCGTGATGGATCTCAACATGCCGGGCGTCAACGGCGTGGAGGCAACCCGCCGGATCCTCGGCGCCAACCCGGACATCGCAGTCCTCGTGCTGACCATGCTGGATGAGGACGAGTCGGTGTTCGCCGCGATGCGCGCCGGTGCCCGCGGCTACGTCGTGAAGGGCGCGGACACTGAAGACGTACTCCGGGCGCTGGAGTCGGTGGCTCGCGGCGACGCGGTGTTCGGGCCTGCGATCGCGAGCCGTGTACTGGCTTACCTCACCCGGCCGCTGTCGGCACGCGACCCCATCCTGTTCCCCGAACTGTCCGACCGTGAGCGCGAACTGCTCGAGCTGCTGGCCCGAGGGATGTCGAACAGCCAGATCGCCCGCACGCTGGTCATCGCCCCCAAGACCGTACGCAACCACCTGAGCAACGTCTTCACCAAGCTCCAGGTTCGCGACCGCAACGAGGCGATCGAACGCGCCCGTCATGCCGGCCTCGGCCAAGCCGACAACCCCCGCGCCAAGCCGGATTCAAGCCTGCGACCAACGGATCAAAGGGGCCAATGATGCGCGAGTACCAGCCCCTCTAGTCTGCTTGGGCAGGTCCCTTTCCTCGCGGCGTACCCGGTGGGATCTCTGCGTCGTATCCGACCAATTCGATCAGCGCCACCCGGAGATCCTCCAGCCGGTCCTCGCCGAGCTCGTCGGCCCAGGTGCGCTCGACACTGCCTCCGGCCTTGCGAGACATCGGTCGGATCGCAAGCCCGGCCTCGGTGAGTACGACCAGCGACGCGCGCCGGTCGTTAGGGTCCGGACGGCGCTCGACCAGCCCGGCCGCGATCAGCTGCTCGACGCTCTGGGCCATGGTCTGCTTGCGCACATTGGCCTTGGTGGCGAGCGCCTGGACGCTGACGCCCTGAGGCGGTACGAACGGGATCACTCGCGCGTGTGCTGCGGTGAGGTCGCGAACACCGAGCTTCTCGAGCTCTGAGTCCATCTCCGTGGACCAGCGCTGGTTCGCCAGACGCAGCAGCAACCCGATGAGTGGTTGGGTAGGCCCGGGCATATAGACAGCCTCCTGTCTTTCGGTTACGTTAGACAGCTACCTGTCCATCTTAGGAAGGAAGTTTGATCGTGAACGCACCGACACTCCCGTTTGGTACTGCGATGGCGCTTGCTGAGCGCAACCTGCGCGGTCCGCTGCTCCGCATCCTCACCGAGGAGGACCTCGAGCCCGGCGCATGGTTCACGCTCAACGCCCTCGGTCTGCGAGGGCCTATCCCGACAACGACCATCAAAGAGCTGCTCTCCACTAATGGGTACGACCACGCGAGCGTCGACGCGCTGCTCGCGCGCCTCGCCGCCGTTGGACTGATCGAGGACGGCGACGAGCTGCTCCGCCTCACTCCCGCAGGAGCCCAGCGCTACGCGTCCGTCAGCGACCGGATCGGCACGGCCACCCGTCGGGTGTTCAGCCTCTTCGACGCGACCCGGGTCGAGACAGCCCGGGCCCTTCTGCAACAGGTCGCCGAGACCGACCCTGCGACGATCGCCGCGATCGCATTCGACGAGGCGCCAGCGTGAGAGGGCCCGCGCATCGGGTTATCGTCTCGCCATGGTCGGCAGCCCGCAAACCCGATTGGTGATCCTCCGCGGCAACTCCGCTTCGGGCAAGTCGACGATCGCGAAGCTACTGCGGGAGCGCCTCGGGCGTGGTGTCGCCTGGGTCGAGCAGGACTACCTGCGCCGCACGGTGCTCCGGGAGCACGACCGGCCTGGCCTTCCGAACCTCGGGCTGATCGACGTGACCACCCGGTACGCCCTCGACGCCGGATATCACGTGATCGTCGAAGGAACCTTCGGTGCGCAACGGTACGGCGAGATGCTCCGACGAGCCGGCCGTCCATCTCGATCAGCGGCGTCGAACAGCGGTTAGCGTGTGGCGTTCGGAATGGGAGATCCTGAGATGACCAGTAAGTTCACCGAGCTTGCGATCGACTGTGCCGATCCCGAAGGTCTCGCCCGGTTCTGGTGCTCGGTCCTTGGCTACGAGGTGCAGAACGAAGACGACGGAGTTGTCACCATTGGCTCCCCTCTGGTGCCTGAAGGCAAGAATCGCCTTGGCCCAGTGCCGCCGACGTTGACCTTCGCGCGCGTACCCGAAGGCAAGATCGTCAAGAACAGGCTCCACCTCGACGTCAACGCAACCGACAGGGAGCAAGACGAAGAGGTCCGTCGTCTGCTCGACCTAGGTGCTCGACATGCCGACGTCGGCCAGACCGGCGACGAGAGTTGGGTCACCCTCGCCGACCCGGAGGGGAACGAGTTCTGCGTCCTTGCGGGCCGCCGCCCCTGATCGGCCGCCGCACATCGCGCCAGACCGGCTTCCGGTTCACACCCTTTCGCTATGCGGTGACGCGTGCTGCAGCGGCGAGATGCGTCGACAAGAGCTGTCCGGCTCTGTCCAGCGCGGCGGCCCCTTCGTCGAGGATCGCGGAATAGGCCTGGAAGACGTGCGGCACTCCCGGGGTGATGTCGAGGGTGACCTCGACGTCGGCGACGGCGGCCTGTCGTGCAAGGCGGACGGCGTCGTCGAGGAGCACCTCGTGGCTTCCGGCCTGGATGACGAGGGGCGGCAGGCCGGACAGATCGGCGAAGATCGGGCTGATGAGCCCGAGAGCGGCGTTCTGTCCCGACGTGTAGTCGGGGACTCGGGCCTGGAGGTTTTCGAAGCTCATCAGCGGGTCGACCTCGGCCTTGGTTTCCATGGTCGTCCCGGCCAGCGTGAGGTCGGCGTACGGCGACATGACGAAGGCCGCCGCCGGCAAGGGCAGCCCGCGATCCCGGGCGTTGACCAGCGTCGCCACGGCGAGCCCGCCGCCGGCGGACTCGCCCGCCAAGACGATGTCCGCAGGGGCAGTGCCGTTCTGCAGAAGGGCTTCGTAGGTTGCAAGAGCGTCGTCGACCGCTGCCGGATACGGATTCTCGGGGGCTAGCCGGTAGTCGACGGAGATGACCTTGGCTCCCGTCCGCCGGCCGACCTGCGAGGCCAGGTCAGCGGATTGGAAGGCGTCGCCCAGTACGTACACGCCGCCGTGGAAGTAGAGAACAACATGGCGAGGTTCGATGCCGTCGATAGTGATCTCGGCGGTTGGGACGCCGCCCAGTGCGCCTGCGGTCACGGTCACGTCGGCTGGCAGCGGCTGCGCGGATATCAACTCTCGGAGCAGTCGCCGTTGCTCGTTGATATCGATGTCGCCGGGGAAGGCTGACTGTCGCAGGATTGCTTCGAGGTTCTCTCGCTGCTCGGTGCTCACGGAGGATCTCCCATCGGGTGGAGTTGGTTGGCAGCGCTCCCAGTCCCTGTCAATCCACTGCTGAACTTGCTGCCGGAAGGCGGGCCGCTGCCAGGCTTGCCGCCGGTCAGGTGAGGAAGCGTCACCTGATTACGGTGATTCGCGCGCGACCGAGCACCGGTGAATGTGCTGGTTCCGGCCAGCCATTGACGTCGCCTTGTATTGCGCTGCCACGCGTGCCGTGATGACGCGTCTGGGCTGACCGTCCCGGGTAACCGCATCGGCTCGCTGTCCTGCTTGTGCAACGACGCCCGCAACACGGCCACGCACGGAGAGCGTGCGAAGTCCCCTTGCCGTCCGATTTGTCCGGCCAGCGACGTGCGGCCGATTGATTCAGGTCCTTCCGCCGAGGCCGTGGCTGCGGGCTTTTGTGATCGCGTCCCCGCGGTCGGCGGCGTGAAGCTTGCCCAGGATGGTCGACACGTTGTTGCGCACAGTCTTCGGTGCTAGCGAGAGCTTGCGTCCGATGGCCTGGTTGCCGAGCCCTAGGGCAACCAGGTCGAGGATCTCACGCTCGCGCACGGTCAGCTCTGGGAATGGTGGCGGGGTAGCGGCCGGGACACCGGAGAAGAACGCGAGCATGCGCTTGGCGATCGCCGGCCCGAACACGGCCTCACCAGCAGCGACGCCGACGATCGAGCGGATGACATCCGAGCGATCGGCGCCCTTAAGGAGGTAGCCGGATGCACCGGCACGAACGGCTGCGAACACCGCCTCGTCGTCGGACTGCATGGTCAACACCAGCACGACAGCATCGGATGCCGACGTGATCCGTCTCGTGGCTTCGATGCCTCCCATTGTGGGCATGTTGAGGTCCATCAGGACCACATCGGGTTGAAGTTCTTCAACGGCGGTCAACGCCTCGGCGCCGTTCCCGGCCGCACCCACTACCTCGATCTCCTCGAGACCGTCGAGCGCAGTCCTCAGGCCGTCGCGGAAAATCGGATGGTCGTCGACGACGACGACTCGTATGGCGCTCATGGCGAGACCAGATCTCTTTCGGCGCTCGTACCAGCACCAGACGTGGGGACCGGCAGGATCGCGTTGACTGTCGTGCCGGACCCGGATCGACCCTCGACCGCTACCGACCCGCCGAGTTCCGCTGCCCGCTCGCGCATCGACGACAGTCCGATCCCGTCGCGGTGCGAGTCCGTCAGGCCGATGCCGTCGTCGCTCACGTCCAGGCGCAGCCAGCCCTCTGCACACTCCAGGGAGACGGCACAGCGTGTGGCGTCGGCGTGGCGAACAACGTTCGTCATCGCCTCGGTCACGATCCGGTACGCCGCGACCTCGACAGCGGCACTCGCGACCTCGAGGTCCGGTGGGCAGTCGACCTCCACCGAGAGGCCGGCTGCGCTGAGCGAGGCGGCGTGCTCGCGGACGACGCCCGCGAGGCCGAGGTCGTCCAGCGCGGGAGGACGCAGCCCGTCGACGACCCGGCGAATGTCCAGTACACACTGGGAAATCTCGGACTTGATCTGCCCAAGGAGCACCGCGACCGTCGGGTCGTCGACCTGCCATCTGTCACGTAGGGCATCCACCTGGAGGCTTGCGGCGGCAAGAGTCGGTCCCACCCCGTCGTGCAGGTCGCGACGCACGCGGAGCCGTTCCTCCTCCCGGGCGCGGACGATGCTCTCGCGAGACTCCTGCAAGTCGGCGGCAAGCCGCATCCCGCGTGCCTCGACAGCGACCTGACGGGCCAGGTCGGTCAGCAGATTCATCTCCCGCGCATCGAAGCCACGACCGCCCGAACGCTGCCCGACGAGGAGCAGACCTTCGTGCCGACCATGCGAGACGAGCGGGATGGCCACCGCGCCGTCAGGAACGGGCACTTCCTGGCCCATCGCGACCTTGACGTACGGAACCCTTAGCGACTCGGCGATCGAGGCGGTGACCGTGGTGAGCAGGTCGTCGCTGCCGCTGGTACGCCCCAGCTTCGCCGCCAGGCCGGAGAGTACGGCGTACGGACGGGACCGATCGCCGTACAGGAACCGTTCGATTCCGCGGTGCAGTCGCTCCTTCACCGGGCTGAGGGACACCGCGACCACTGCTGCGACCAGCAGCGACGCGCCGCGTCCGGCGTCGGAGCCGATCAGGGATGTGGCGACCGCAACCGTGGCCGCGTAGGTGGCGACCACGATCCCGGTGAGCACGACGTAGACGAGGGCCTGGTCGAGCACCGACTCGACGTCGAACAGGCGCGACCGCAGCACAGCGACACTGGTGGCAAGCGGGAGCGCTGCGACAGTGAACGCCTCCTCGATCGCCTCCACCCAGTCCGGCGTCCACGGGTCGGCGACGAACCCGGCGGCCGTTACGACGACCATGAAGACTGCTGCCAGCGCCAGCCACGCCAATTGACGCCGGTCGTCTCCTGATCCGCGGCGCCAGCGGACCACCAGCGAGACCAGCCCGATCAGTGAGACCCCGAGCAGGGCTACCACCGTCATGTCGAGGACACGCTCGGGCAGACCTCTCAGGGCAGCGATGCCGAGTGGGTTCATCACCGGGTTGTCGGATTCGATCCGACCTGGCTTGACCACTATCGCGACGACGGCGACCAATAGACCGGCTGCGGTTGCGTAGACGACCCAGCGCCACCGTCTCGACGGCAGCCGGCCGTCGGGGTACAGCAGGAGTGGGAAGGTCGTCGCCAGGATCCAGGCCACTGCGAAGCACACGTTATTCAGCACGAGGAGCAGCGCGCCGTTCGGGCTGCCCGGCTTCCTCGATAGGGCAAGCGCTGCGACGGTGCCGGTCAGACCGGCGGTCACCTGGAACAGGCCGATCGCCAGGAAGATCCACCCCACGAGGTTATTGGCGCGGTGCCACAGGATCAGGAAGCCGACCAGCGGAAACGTCAGGAAGCTGCAGAACCAGATCAGGTCGGTCACTCCAGCATCATTCTCAACACCCGGCAGCCAAGAGACGGCCAGAGTGATGGCGAAGACAGCCGCCGTCACGATCAAGACAGAGGCAGCCGCGGACCGCCGTACCGAGGTTGCTCCCATGGCCCTCGACCTCCTGAACGAACCGTACGCCGACCGGCGTCCCGACGCAGAGGGACATCTGTCCTCGACAACGTCCTCTCGGCGCGGGCGGACCAGGGACGGGCGACCGTTCCGGCAGGGACTTCGGGCAGCGGAGTCTGGCCCCCTCATCTCGTCTAGGAGGACCACACCATGATCTCCACCGCAGAAATCCCGCCAGCCGACTTGGCATCGTTGCCGCACACCCGCAGAACGCTCGGTCTGACCGCGCTGACCGGCCTGATGCTGTTCGTGGTCAGCCTCGGTACATTCACACCTGAGTCATCGCCTGCGCCGGGAGATGCGACCGCAGCAGAGATTCGGCGTTTCGCCGCCGATAACGCCGGCACGCTCAAGCTCAACCTGGTGACAGGACTGATCGGTATCGCTTTGTTCGCGGTTTTCGTGGCCGCGCTCGCGCAGCTCGCCAGGAACAGGCGACCACGCACGATCGTCCCCGGAGTGTTGCTGTTGTGCGGTGCGGTGAGCATGGTCGAACTGGCGCTGAACACCGCCGTGAGGTCCATCTTCGTTTTCCCGCACGAGATCGCCTCGGTCTCCGACAGCACCGTCGTTGCCTGGTACGACCTCAGTGGTGTCGAGGAGTGGTTCGCCTCGATGGTTACGGCAGGTCCGCGCATGGTCCTGATCGTGGCCTTCTCGGTCTTCGCACTGAGGACCAGGCTGATGGCGCGCTGGGTGTGTTGGTCCGGATTGGCGGTTGCCGCATTCGGACTGATCTCCTTCGGCGACGTGTTCTTTCCCTTGCCATCCTGAGCTCGGTGTCCCTCGCGGCGTTGTACGGCTGGTGGCTGTGGCCGCTCGCCGTCGGTGGAGCACTGGGCGCGCGCTGGCTGCGGACACGCCCACCCCGCTAGCCGAAGAGCTGGCTTGAGGTTCCCGCTGCACCTCGACCCCGCCGGCCCGCGCGAGTGGCGGAGCGAAGAGCTCCCGGATCATCAGAACGGCAGCGTGCGGCGCGTACGTGTGGCGAGAGGAGGGGTTCGTCAACGGCGCCGGGCTCATCACCAAGGGCTCATTCACCGCGAGCCTGGGAGGATGCCGGGATGGATCTGCATCTGCATCTGGGGGAGGACGGCGGGCTCGTCGAGCAGATCTATGCACAGCTGCACGAGCGAATCAGCAGCGACGACTTGCCCGCGGGAACGGTGCTGCCGTCGTCCCGCGAACTCGCCGCGCGGCTGTCGGTGTCGCGGGCGACGGTGGTCGCGGCGTACGAACGGCTCGCCGCGCATGGGCTGATCCGCTCGCGTGCCGGGATCGGAACGTTCGTCACCGGGCGACGCATCCCCGCGTCGGCCGCGCCAACCGCGTCCCCGCTGCGGCCACGGGCGATCTGGTACGCCGAGCGGCTCGCCGTACCAGATCTCAAGGTGCCGGTCACCGAATTCAACTTCGCTCCCGGCGTCCCCGCGCGTACTCAGTTCCCGTTCGCACGGTGGCGGGCGTTGATCAATGATCAGTTGCGCACCCGTACCGAGGTCAATTACGCCGACCCGGCGGGCTCGGCCCGGCTGCGTACGGCGCTCGCGCGGCATCTGGTCGTGAGTCGCGGTGTCCGAATCGCGCCGGAGCAGCTGGTGATCACGACGGGTGCGCAGCAGGCGTTCGACATCGCCGCGCGCGTCTTGCTCGAACCGGGCGACATGGTCGCTGTCGAGGATCCCGGGTACCTGCCGGCGTACCGTGGATTCCTCGCGCACGGAGCCCGCGTCGTCGGGGTGCCCGTCGACAGCGAGGGGCTGGTTGTCGATCGGCTTCCGGCCGGGACGCGGATGGTGTACGTGACGCCGTCGCACCAGTTCCCGCTTGGCATGCCGATGTCCGAGTCACGTCGTACGGCGTTGCTCCTGTGGGCCGCCCGGCACGATGCGGCGATCGTCGAGGACGACTACGACTCGGAGTTCCGCTTCACCGGACGTCCGCTCACGCCGCTGCAGGCGATCGACACGGAGGGCCGCGTTCTGTACGTCGGGTCGTTCTCCAAGACGCTGTTGCCGGCGCTGCGGGTCGGGTTCCTCGGCGTCCCGGCAACGCTGCGTGAAGCCGCACGCCGCGCGAAGTTCGTTGCCGACTACGGCACCGCCGGCCACGTGCAAGCCGCGCTCGCAGCCTTCATCGAGGAGGGCGACCTGGCTCGCCACATCCGGCGGATGCGGCGCTCGTACGAGCGCCGGCACCACCTGCTGATCGGCACGCTGCGCGAGCACTTCGCCGGCATCGTCGAGCCGATCGAGTCCAGCGGCGGGACGCACATGGCCGCACTGCTCACGCCCAGCCAACTGCCTGACACGATGCTCGCCGCGCGCGCTATCGCGGAGTCGGTGAACGTCGGGACGATCTCGCGCTGGGGGATCGAGCGTCCCGGTCCGAACGGCTTCGTTTTCGGGTACGGCGCGATCGCGGCCGACCGGATCCAGGACGGGCTCGCCGCGCTCCGCCGCGTTATCTGATCGAGATTGGACTGGCGCAGTACACCTCGAATCGGCACCCCTACCGGGCCGGGTCCGTTCCTAGGCTGCCGCGGACACCCACGACAGGAGGACCGATGAAATCCCTGCGCATCGCCGCGATTGCCCTCGGCTGTGCCGGCGCCGTGGCCGGCTCGTCCCTGGCCAACGCGTCGCCCCGCTGCGAGCAGATCGACGCGACCATCTCCGACAAAGTCGTCTCGGAGGGCTGCCCACCCCCGAACCAGGTCTGCGTGATCGGCACCTTCCGCGGCAAGCACGGCTTCAACGGGACAGACGTGTTTGTGCTCGGTTCTCGGGGCGAGCCGCCGCCAACGGCACCCGGCTATCGCCCGGTCAGCGGGACGATCACCTACACCTTCAAGGACGGGTCGACGCTCACGGCGCTCGAGACGAGCATCGGCAACATCGACACCGCCACCGGCCTCGGCCACGCCGGCGGCACCCAGGAGTTCACCGGCGGCACCGGCCGATACGGTGGCGCGACCGGCTTCACATACCTCAATCAGCACTGGGAGGTCGACCACTTCGTCACCCAGATCCAGGGCGAGGTCTGCCGTCCGAAGAGCTAGGCCGGCGCCACCTGGACATCCGCCACGACCTGGTTGCTCGCTGCTGGTAGGCGCAGCCTCCTACCCGTGGTCTGGGGGAGGATTTGCCGGAGTTCGGGGAGGGTTTTGTGCCGTTCTGGGGGTAAAACCCTCCCCGAATCGGTGGTAGCGGTCGGTCGCGCGGGGTGCGGCGGCGGCGCGGACGCACAAGACGGCTATGACGCCTGCGGGACGTCGCCGCGCCCCTCGCTGTCCGTCTCTCGAACTGTCAGTTGGTTGTCGACTCTCCACACGCCGATGACGCGCTGCGTCACTCTGGTGGCGTCGCGCACCTCGCGCAGACTTCCCACGGCGCCGCGCAAGGTGACCGTGTCGGCCTCTGCCGATACCGCGATAGCGTCGATGTCGACCTTGAGATCCCAGAACAGTTCGTTCCTGACGTTGTCGACCAGATCGCTGTTCCAGCGCATCAGAGCTCCATTCTTTGGTGTCACCTGTCGCTTCGATCCTCGGGCGGGCGAACCTCCCGCGGCATCGGAGGCGCCGCTGGTCGCTTGCGGAAATCACGAAGGAATCGGCTCTGCAACGAGCCTCTGGAAGCTGTGCGTGCGCAGGAACCTACGCGGCTTGAGTCCTCAGGAGCTTTCGGAGGTCTCGGGCGGCGGTGAAGCCGGCTCGGTTGGCGCCGATGGTGCTGGCGGAGGGGCCGTAGCCGACCAGGTGGATGCGGGGATCCAGGGCGGTGGCGGTGCCGTTCATGCGGATGCCGCCGGACGGCTCGCGGAGGTGGAGAGGCGCGAGGTGGGCTAGGTCGGCGCGGAAGCCGGTGGCCCAGAGGATTGTGTCGATGTGTTCGTGGTGGCCGTCGGGCCATTCGGCGCCGTCGGGGGTGATGCGGGTGAACATCGGCAGGCGGGTGTAGACGCCACGCTCCAGGGCGGCCTGCTCCTGTTCGCGGAGATGGAGGCCGGTCACGCTCACCACGCTGCGTGGTGGCAGACCCGCGCGTACGCGTTCCTCGACCTTCGCCACCACCTTGCGGCCGTACTCGGGGTTGAAGTCCTCACCGGTTCGCCACTCCGGCGGTCGCCGCGTCACCCACGTGGTCGTGGCGACCTCGGAGATCTCCGCGAGCAGTTGCACCGCCGACGCGCCGCCTCCGACGACCAGCACATGCTGCCCGGCGAATTCGGACGCCCCGTGGTAGTCCGCCGTATGCAGTTGCCGTCCACGAAAGCTCTCGATCCCCGGGTACCAAGGAATGAACGGCCGATCCCACGTCCCGGTCGCGTTCACCAAGGCACGAGTCCGGTACGTCGAGACGTCGGTTCGCACCTCGAAGCCGCCGTCCACCGCATGCACACTCGACACCGTGACCGGTCGCAGCACCGGCAACGAGAACCGCTTCTCGTAGTCCGCGAAGTACGACGGCACAAACACGTTCGCACGCTCGGAGTCGACACTCGGCGGCACCGGCAAGCCCGGCAGGTTGGCGATCCCGTGGACGTCGTGCATGGTGAGCGAGTCCCACCGATGCTGCCAGGCTCCACCCGGCGCCGGATTCCGATCCAGTACGACGACCTCGTCGTACGGCGTGAACCCCAGCCGCACCAGATGGTACGCAGCCGACAACCCGGCCTGGCCGGCGCCGATCACCACTACCTCGAGCACACGAGACACAACATCCCGGCGCGCAAAGGTCTTCCCGGCTAGCGTGCAACCCATGGATCTCACCGCGGCGTACGGCTTCCGGATGGACTGGATCGTCAGCTTCGTCGCCGTCGCCCGGTACGGCGGCTTCTCGGCGGCAGGCAAGGCGGTCTTCCGCGGCCAGTCCCGGATCAGTGAGCACGTCGCCGAGCTGGAGAAGGCTCTCGGCGTACAGCTCTTCGACCGGACAGCCCACCCGGCCCGACTCACCCCGGAAGGACGCGCGCTCGTCCCGCATGCCGAGGAGATCCTCAACCGCCTCAACGACCTGACGTCCGCCGGGGGAGAGGTCCGCTTCGGCACCTACCCGAGCGCTGCGGCTTGGCTGTTCCCTCAGGTGGTACGACGCCTGCCCGCAGAGATCCGCCTTCTCCTGGTCGAAGGGCCGAGCATCGACCTCGAAAGCGGCCTGCTCCGGGGCGACCTCGACCTGGCGATCCGCCCGGTCCACCCGCTCGTTGCCAGCGAATCACTCGAACACGAAGTCCTCTGGCGCGAACCCCTGGTCGCGGTCTTCGCCGAAGCACACCCGCTCGCCGCGGCCAAGTCAGTCAGCCTTCAGCAGCTCAAGGATCTCCCACTGATCTCGATCGGCGAGAGCGACGGCCCGCGCCAGTTCGAGTCACACTTGGCCTTCGCCTCCGCCGGCCTGAACCCTGAGTCCGCGTTCCGCACCAACCAGCCGCAGACCCTGCTCTCGCTGGTCCGCCACGACCTCGGCGTGGGCGTCACCAATGAACTCGCCGTCACCACCGCGGACCTCACCGGCGTTCGCCTGGTCCCGATCCACGACGCCGGAATCGAACGGCAGGTCGCGCTCTTCCGTCATCGTTCCCGACCGCGTTCGCCGGCACTGGAGACAGTGATCGCGACGATCCGGTCGATCACCGGATGAACTGGTCCACGTAGTCCGCGCCGAGACCGTTCGCGCCGTAGTGGTCCCGGCACAGCTGGATCTTGGTGAACGTATCCTCGTACCCGATCTGGTTGCCCTCGTCATCGACGTAGATCATCGCGCCGGAGATGTTGAAGAACGTGATCATCTCGGTGCAGTCCTCCGGCACTCGTAGCGTGTGGATCTCGCCCGGCGGTTCGTACACGAACGACCCGGTCTCCGCGACCCAGTCGTGTTCGTCGTACTGCCATTTGCCCTTGATCACATAGCCGAAGACCGCGCTCGGGTGCCGATGCCGGGACACGATGCCGGACCGGGTGACCTTGAGTAAGTTGCACCACTGACCGGTGATCGTATTCAGCATCAACGGCCGGAACCACACGTCCGGCGCCTGCTGCACCCACAACCGCTCGTCCTCGGGCACCGCCGGTACGGCGATCTCCGCGGGCACACCTGCTGAAACCGGGATCATCGGAGCTCCTTACATGCTGTGGTAGCCGCCGTCCACGGGGAGGACGGTGCCGGTGATGAAGCCCGCGTCCGGGCCGGTGAGGAAGGCGATCGCGCCGGCGACCTCGTCGGGCCGGCCCCAACGGGCCATCGGCGTACGGGAGAGGATCCGGTCGGAGGCGACCGGATCGGCTTGCAACGCGGCGGTGAGGTCGGTGGCGATCCAGCCGGGTGCGACTGCGTTCACCCGGATGCCGTCGGCGGCCCACGCGACCGCGAGCGACTTGGTCAGCTGGACGATCCCGCCCTTGCTGGCGCTGTACGCGGGTACGAGCGGCCCACCGAAGTAGCTCAGCATCGACGCGACGTTGACGATGCAGCCACGGCTCGCGGCGAGCAGATCGTGCGCCGCCTCGGCCGCCCGCAGCGCGCCGGTCAGGTTGATCTCGACGACCTCGCGGAACACCTCGGGCCGGTGCTCGTCACCCCGCCGGATGATGCCCGCCGCGTTCACCAGTACGTCGAGTTGGTCCAGCGAACCGATCAGTTGTTCGAGTCGGTCGGGCTCCCGCAGGTCTAGTTCCACCTCGGAAGGGCCGGCGCCGAGACCTGCCGCGATGACCCGCAGTCCATCGGCGGCGAGTCGCCGTACCGCGGCCGCGCCGATCCCACTGGTGCCTCCGACGACAAGTGCGGTACTGGCCATGCAGCTCAGCCTGGTGGTCGCTCGTGCGGGCGACCAGAAACATCGGTAAGCCGGATCAGCCCGATCCGGGTTCGAGACCGCGCCACTGGAGGTTCGCCCGGGCGCGGGGGATCACAGCCGCGGGTGGGGATAGTCGGGGGAGCGGCGCTGGAAGGAGAGAATGCCAGGATTGCGGATGATGCCGGCCTCGATCTCGATCGCGCGGCTGAGGGTGGCGTCGGCGTGCCAGCCGGCGACGCCTTGGAGCATCGGGCGGAGGAACGGGCAGCAGGGCCTCGCTGATCTCCCAGGTCGCCGAGTTCCACAGGTACGACGGGCTGTGGTCGACGCCGTAGTACGTGACGTTGTCGCCGACCTCGAACGTCGGGTCGGCGAACGCCGGTCGGCCGGGCCCAGCTGAACCCCATGCCGTGGTCGCAGGAGACGTCGACGATCAGGCTGCCCGGCGCGAGGTGCGCGAGATCCTCCTCGATCAGGAACGTCAGCGGCGCGTCCGGGTCCTGCAGCACGCAGTTGACGATGATGTCGTGCTCGGCCAGGAACCCGGCCAGCGGCACCCGGCCCTCGTCGGTCAGCGCGTGGCTGCGGCGCGGATCGTCGTCCTCGGGGTCGTCGTGGTCGAACTGGATGATCCGGGCCGAGTGGATCGGCGCACCGACCGCGGTCACGCCCCGGCCGGTCAGGACGTCGACGTCGTGCACGCCGTGCGCGTTCAGCGCGGTGACGGCTCCTCGGGCGGTCGCGCCGAAGCCGATCACCACCGCGCGCAGCCGACGCCCGTAGTCGCCGGTCGAGCCGATCAGCTCCAGCGCGTGCAGCACGGAGCAGTACCCGGCGAGCTCGTTGTTCTTGTGGAACACGTGCAGGTTGAAGCGCCCGTCGGTGGTCCAGTGGTTCATCGCCTCGAACGCGATCAGCGTGAGCTGGCGGTCGATCGCGAGCTGGGTGACCTTGTCGTCCTGGACGCAGTGCGGCCAGCCCCAGAGCACCTGCCCGATCCGGAGCTCGGCGAGGTCCTCGGGCTGCGGCTTGGGCAGCACCACGACGTCGGCGACGGCGATCAGCTCGTCCCGGTCGACGACGCCGGCGACCGACTTGGCCAGCTGTTCGTCGGAGATCGCCGAACCGCTCGCCGTACCCAGCCTCGAGGAAGATGTGCTGCCGCAGATCCTCGTCGATCCGCTCGAAGTGGTGCGGATGGATCGGTAGCCGACGCTCGTTCTCTTTGCGGGAACGGCCGACGACGCCGAGAGTTAACTGGTCCACGAGGGCCCCTTTGGTTACCGCCTGTTGTAGCACAACCCCGGCGGCAGGCCCGTTCAGTCGCCGCTGAGGTCGATGCGGCGGTGGTAGCGCTGCCCGGCCTTGCCGCCGATCAGCGCGGCGAACAGCGTCACGACCACAGCCGCGGCCAGGGCGACCAGTCCGCCCGCGGTCAGGGTGTGGTCCGCGATCGGGAGCGACGGCAGATCCATCCGGTTCAGTACGTCGTACTGCGAACCGGCCAGTGCGGCGATGCCGGCAACGACGACCGTCACGAGTACGCCGATCAGCCAGACACCGAAGCCTTGCCGTGCACCGTCGAAGCGGGCCATCCGGCCGGCCACGTACCCGCCGTTGTAGTAGGCGATCGCCAGGATCACGACCAGGACCGCGCCGGACACGACGCCGATCGTGCCCGCGTCGGCCTTGGCCGCGGTCCAGTCGATCGCGGTCGCGTAGTCGACGGCCGCCGCGACGGCGCCGACGATCCCGGTCAGCAGGGCGATCAGTCCGATCGCGACCAGCCAGCCGAAGAACGCGGCACCGCGTTTGAAGCCCCGGTACGCCGGGTCGACTTCAGCGGCGGCAGAGGTCCGGATGTCCGCGCGGTGCAGCGGCTGGGTCTCCTGCTCGTGCTCAGCGCGGCGCAGCGTGCGGGTCTCGTCGAGCTGCTGTGGTTCCGTCTCGTCACGGTAGTGCTGGACCATGATCAATTCTCCTCACCGGGCAGGCCCCGTGCACCCATCCGGTACCCGCCGGAGCGCTGGCCATGCGTGGTGAGGAGGTAACTGACAGCTAGTCCAGCAGTTCGTCGATCTTGTCGTGGTACCGCTTGCCGCTCTTCCCGCCGAGAATCGCCGCCACGAGCGTGAGCAGCACCAGCGCGGCCGCCGCGATGATTCCGCCCATGGTCAGCGTGTCGTTGGTCAGCGCCACGTCCGGGCGGTTGACGTCGGCGAGCAGGTCGTACTGGTTGTTCAGCAGCGCGCCGCCGCCGGCCGCGAGGACCGACACCAGCAGCGCGATCATCCACACGCCGAAGCCCTGCCGCCCGCCATCGAACCGAGCGAGGCGGCCGGCGACGTACCCGCCGGTGTAGAAGGCCACGCTCAGCATGAGCACGGCGACAGCCGCGGCGGTGACGGCTGCCGCACCGGGGTCTGCCTTGGCGTCGCTGCTGCTGTAGTCCAGGATCTCGGCAGTGCCCAGGGCCGCCGCGGCGACCGCTGCCAGGAGCAGCACCGACATGGCGATCGCGATCAGCCAGCCGAAGAACGCCGCACCGAACTTGAAGCCGCGGTAGGACAGCAGCTCCGGGTCGACGGCCGGCTCCGCGGCCATCCCGGGCAGGGTGCCCGTCGCCGGCTGCTGGTCTACGGGGATCGAAATGGTGCTCATCGCCTGGTTGGCGGCCGCCCGCATTTCCTCGTACCGCTGCGTGCTGGTTGTTTCGGGGTCGGGCGTCGTCATTGTGGCAGTCTCGCCGTACTGCTGCGCCATATCCGCTGTTCTCCTCACTGGTCAGCCTCGCGCGGTCTCTACCCTCTGCAAGCGCGTCTGACACAGGCGGAGGGCGGATTTAACCGGGCCCTGGTGTGTGCTCACTCACCGTCGCAGGGTAGCGGCGCGGAGTGAAAACCAGGGGTCCGGCCGGGCGGGGCACGGTGCGGGTCTGGGACGAGCCGATCAGCAGCAGGCACCGCATGTCAACTGCGTCCGGGGCCAGTTCAGCGAGGGTTGTGACCGTGATAGCTTCCTGCGGGCCGCCCACGTCGCGGCCGATCACGACCGGCGTGTCCGGGGATCGGTGTTCGAGCAGCAGATCGCGGGTCGCGGCGACCTGCCAGGTGCGGGACTTCGACGCGGGGTTGTAGATCGCGATCGCCAAGTCGGCCGCCGCAGCCGCGGACAGCCGCTGGGCGATCACGTCCCACGGCTTGAGCCGGTCCGACAGCGACAGTACGCAGTAGTCGTGCCCGAGCGGTGCGCCGACCCGGCTGGCGACGGCCTGCGCAGCGGTCATGCCAGGCAGCACGCGTACGGCGATATCGGCGTACTCCGGCGCGGACGCGACCTCCGTGACGGCACTCGCCATCGCGAACACGCCGGGGTCGCCGGACGAGACCACGACCACGGTGGAGCCCTTGCGAGCCAGGTCGAGGGCGAACGCGGCCCGCTCGGACTCGACCCGGTTGTCCGAGCCGTGCTTGCGCTGACGAGCGCGGTCCGGCAGGCGGTCGACGTACGGGCCGTAGCCGATCAGGTCGTCGGCGCCCGCGATCGCGGCGCGTACCTCGGGCGTCATCCACTCCGGCCCCGCCGGTCCGAGGCCGACCACGGTCACTGAACCGTCCGTGGCGGTCCTGGGCGCCGGGGGAGTGAAGGTGTTGCTGATCGGGCTCGGGAGCAGGGCGAGGGAGAAGTACGGGACGTCGTCCGGGTCCACGTCCGCCAGCGGAGCTGTCCGTTGCGCGTCGGTTGTCGCGCGTTCGACGTACCAGGCCTCGTCGGCGCGACCAGCGAGTTCGAAGGCCTCACGGACGTTCTCGAAGGTCCGGCCGAGCTTCATCACCGCGGCGGCGTCGGTGGTGCGGAGGCGGTCGGCGAGGACATCGGGTGGCAGCGTGCCGGGCAGGACGGTGAGGATCTCGTCCCGCTCGCACAGCGGCCGTCCGAGTACGGCGGCCGCCGCGCTCACCGAGGTCACGCCGGGGACCACCTCGCACGGGTAGCGGTCGGCCAGCCGCTTGTGCATGTGCATGTAGGAGCCGTAGAAGAGCGGATCGCCCTCGGCCAGTACGACGACGTCGCGGCCGGCATCCAGATGCGCGGCGAGCCGGGCGGCACAGTCGGCGTAGAAGTCGTCCATCGCGCCCTGGTAGCCGCCGGGGTGGTCGGTGGTCTCGGTGGTCAGCGGGTAGACGAGGTGCTCCTCGAGCTGACCTTCTCTGAGGTACGGCGCCGCGACCGAGCGGGCGATGCTCCGACCGTGGCGCGCGCTGTGGAACGCGATCACATCGGCGGCCCCGATCAGCCGCGCCGCCTTCACCGTGACCAACTCTGGATCACCCGGCCCGAGCCCGACACCCCACAGCCGTCCGGTGTGCGCGCCCATCACTCTTCCTCGCTTGCGATCGCGTTGACGGCGGCCGCGGTGATCGCGCTCCCGCCCCGCCGGCCCTCGAACCACCAGATACTCGAGACCTTCGCTCGCCGCGAGTGCCTCCTTGGACTCGGCGGCTCCGATGAACCCGACCGGGATGCCGAGGATCGCGGCCGGTCGTGGCGCACCGTCCGTCAGCAGTTCAAGCAGGCGGAACAGGGTAGTCGGAGCGTTGCCGATGGCAACAACCGAGCCCTCCGAGGTGGTCGTGCCAGAGATCGACGGCCGCGGCGCTCCGGGTCGTCTGCAACTGCTGCGCCAGCTCGACGGTCCGGGGATCTTGAAGCGTGCAGATGACCTCGTTGTCGGCGGGCAGTCGTCGCCGGGTGATGCCGGCGGCCACCATCTGCGGCGTCACACAGGATCGGTGCACCGTCCTGGAGCGCGGCCCGCGCGTTCTTGACCACGCCTGCCGACCAGGCCAGGTCCGCGACCAGGTCGGTCATCCCGCAGGCGTGAATCATCCGTACGGCGACCTGCGCGACGTCGGCCGGAAGATCACCGAGTGCCGCCTCGGCCCTGATCGTGGCGAACGACCGCCGATAGATCTCCGCCCCGTCCCGCACGTACTCGAACCCGCTCACATCGGCTCCCCGTCCACCAGATACCCATTGCCCACAGCAATCACATCCACGAACTCCCCAGTGGGCTTCCCACACCGCCGCTCACATCCCGACCAGTGCACCCGCCGCCCATCCCTGCGCATGGTCGGCACCACCCGCCAAGCATCCGCCCGCACATCCGCCAGCGCTTTGCTGCATCCCGGCCGCCCTGCACACGCTGTCACACCATTCCAGGGGGAGTCAGGGGTTGTGACCAGCCCAACTCGCTCCAGCGGTCCGGTGCAGACCGCAGGCAGCACAACCGAACGCCAGGGCGTAAGCCGGATCCCCGCGCCCGCCCAACCCGCACCCGCCGCGCCGTCCGCGGTGCTGACGGCCTGGGTGATCGCGGTGGCTTGTTCCTGCGTAAGGCTTCCTAGCGGGACGGTGACCACCAAGGCGGTCCCGTGCCAGCCCGCGCTGATGGTCGTGCTCGTTGTCGGAATGTCCTCGGTCGCCTGCACCCCGAGTCGGCTGAGGATCCGGTTCTCGCCGTCCTCCAACTCCGCGATCCGCCACTCCTGGCTGTCACGCTCCGCCAGGAACGCCTCAGCCGCCGCAACCATCAGCTCGGCCGTGTCAGCCCACCGCACCCGGACTCCACGTGTCCCAAGGCTCAGGAGCGCCTCGCGATCGTCTAACGCTCGGACAAACACATCCGCCCGCACTCCGGCCACATCACCGCGGCCGTCGTCCAGTGCGAAGAGGAAACGACCTGGTAGCTCAGCCATCGCCGGACGGGCGCACAGTTCCCGGTCGACCGCGGCCGCCAGCGGGAGTACGTCGTACCGGCCCTCCTGGTCCAGACCGGAGAGCGGTGACGCGAGGATGTTGCGCACTCGCTCATGGGTGATCGACGGCAGCAGTCCGGCTCTGAAGAGGCGGTCCGACAGCTCGCGTGGCCCGTCCGGGCTCAGCGCGCGGATCTGCACGTTCGCTCGCGAGGTCAGCTCCAGCCGCCCATCACCTAGTTCGAGAGCGGCCGTCCGCAGTACTTCCAGTTGCTGAACGCCTAGCACTCCACCTGGCACCCGGACTCGGGCGAGACCGCCGTCGGCTGCCTGGTGTACCGCCAGCACACCGGGACATCGGTCGGTCTGAGTCCTCGCCACAACCGCGATGCTACGTGCCCGGAGCCTCCTGTGTTCTGGACCACAGCAGCACCCCGACCGTCAATGCCGCGCCGAGCCCGCCGCACGCCATCGCCACCGACACGGACCACGCGTCGACGACCAGTCCGCCCAGCAACGCGCCGATCGACAGCACCGCCTGGAACGACGAGGTGAACAGTACGGTCGCAGCCTCCCGCGACTGCGGTGCGGCCTTCGCGAACATGCTCATCGAGCAAACCGGGGTACCGCCGTACCCGAGTCCCCACACGATCAGCAAGGCGACGGCTCCCGCCGTACTGTGGCCCAGGACCGGAAGGAGCAGCATCGCTGCGGCCATCAGTCCGGCGCAGCCGGCGAACGTGAGGCGCAGGTTGCGGGCGGCCGCCGTACCTGCCGCCAGGTTCCCGACCAGACCAGCGCCTCCATAAACCAGGAGCACGAGACCGATCAGTTCTGGTCGTACGACGTTGCGCAGGAACGGCGTCACATAGGTGTACGCGGCGAAGTGCGCCGTCACGATCAGACAGGTGACGACCACTGCGCTCTTGCTGCCGCGCAAGGCATCCCGCAGTACGGCGACTCTGGTCACCTGCAACGGCGGCAGCGGCGGCACGCTGACGTACAGCGCAACCAGAGCCGTCAGCGACAAGACTCCGAGTGCGACGAACGACGTTCGCCAGCCGGCCAACTCGCCTAGGAACGTGCCAGCGGGTACGCCGAGAACCGTGCCGAGCGGGACCGCGGAGAAGATGACTGCGGTCGCGCGTACGGTCCACTGCTCAGGCACCAGCCGCGCGGCCAGACCGGCCCCGATCGACCAGAAGCCGCCAATAGTCAGGCCAACCAGGAAGCGGGCGAGTAGCTCGAGCCAATAGACCGGAGCGGCCGCGGCGAGGAAGCCGGCCGCGGCGAGCAACACCATCAGGGCGCAGAGCATCAGGCGCCGGTCGAGCCGAGCAGTTGCGACTGTGACCACCGGTGCGGCGATGGCCGCGACCAGTCCGGGCATTGTCATCAGCCATCCGGTGCGGCCCGGTGTCAGAGCGAAGTCGGTCCCGATCGGGGTGAGCAGTCCGATCGGCAGGATCTCGGTGGTGACGATGGCGAAGATTCCCAGCGTCACCGCGACCACTCCGAGCCAGCGGACGGTCGGCGTACGCGTCGCTGTGACAGTCATGCCAGCAACTCAACCCAGCTGGCGGCGCTCGGACTCGCGGTTTTGCGACAGTGCCCTTCGGGGTCAGCGCGACGTCGTTTTTCCGCCATGACGGACGGGCGGAGGTCGACTGGACCGGGTCCGTCTCGGGGTATCCCGGGTCGAGCGGCCGCTGGCCGACGTACGGCAGGAGTCGGCCCGGCACCTCGACATCGTGCGCGAGCTGCCCGACGGTGGTCGGGGAGAATGATGATCCGCAGCGGATCATCTGTCAGTAGATAATCCCGCGCTATGCTCGATCTATGGCGAAGACTCCACCGCGCACGGTCCCCGACCTCACCGGTTACCTCACGCATGCCGGTCATGTCCTCGAGACCCAGCTGTCCGCCGCACTGGCGGAGGTCGGGCTGACGCTGCGGATGCAGTGCGTCCTGCGGCACGCGCTCGAAGAGGAGCGCACCCAGATCCAGATCGCCGAACTCGCCTACATGGACAAGACGACCATGGTCGTCACCGTCGACGCCCTCGAAAAGGCCGGCTACGCCGAACGCAAGCCGTCCGCCACCGACCGCCGCGCCCGCATCATCGCCGTCACCGACTCCGGCGCCAAGATCGCCGCCGAGGGCCAGCGAATCGTCGACCACGTCCACGCCGAGGCCCTCGCCGCCCTCACCGCCCCCCAACGCAAGCCCTTCGTCGAAGCCCTGGTGGAACTCACCGACGGCCACCTCTCCACCCCCGTCGAGGCCCAGCCGGTACGCCGCGCCCGCCAGCGCGCAAGCTGACAGCGACCGCGGACACCGAGCGGGGACCGTGGACACCGAGGACGGACCGCCGACACCTCGCGGGGACCCCGGACACCAAGCCGGGACCCCGGACACCAAGCCGGGACCCCGGACACCAAGCCGGGACCCCGGACACCTGATCGGGTGTCCACGTTCCCCACAGCCTGTCCGAGGTCCCAACGCCTCACCGCGAAACCCTCCCCACCACTCAAGCTCCCACCCATCTCACCCACGCCGAAGGCAAGCAGCCCCTTTCAGGGGTCAACCCCCGAGCATGTGGGTTGCGCCCTGAGAATTTGGGGGCCGAACCCACCGACTCAGGGGTCAACCCATGAAATGGCCGGGGCTGGGGCCGGTGCGTGCGGGGTGCCAACCCACAAGCTGATGGGCTGACCCCTCAAAGGACCCCACACATCGGGCCGAGCAGCCCCCTTTCAGGGGTCAACCCCCGAGCGTGTGGGTTGCGCCCTGAGAATTTGGGGGCCGAACCCACCGACTCAGGGGTCAACCCATGAAATGGGGGGGGCCGGCGCCGGTGCGTGCGGGGTGCCAACCCACACGCTGATGGGCTGACCCCTCAAAGGACCCCACACAGCGGGCGGAGCAGCCCCTTTTCAGGGGTTGACCCCCGAGCGTGTGGGTTGCGCCCTGAGAATTTGGGGGCCGAACCCACCGACTCAGGGGTCAACCCATGAAATGGGGGGCGGCGCCGGTGCGTGCGGGGTGGCAACCCACAAGCTGATGGGCTGACCCCTCAAAGGACCCCCACACATCGAGCACACAGGAGCCCGGTGACCCTTCATTTCGCGGACGGCAGACGACTGTGATCCGTTAAGAGATCGTCTGTTATAGGACTATCTGTTATGGTCGTTCTTGTCATGTTCCAGTGGGTTGGTCCCGACGAGGAGACGACCGGTGTCAGCAGATGTTGTGGGCTCTTCCAGCACGATCGACGGTCCTGCCCGGGGGCGGGTGAAGGCGCTCGTCGTGTTGTGTGTGATGCAGTTGATGATCATCTTGGACGGGACTGTGGTGACGGTCGCGTTGCCGACGATTCAGGGGGATCTGGGGTTCTCGCAGGCGGGGCTGGCCTGGGTGATGAACTCGTATCTGATCGCCTTCGCGGGACTGCTCCTGCTGGCTGGTCGCATCGGGGACCTGATCGGCAGCAAGCGCGTCTTTCTGGCCGGCCTGGGGTTGTTCACCGCGGCCTCGCTGCTCTGCGGGGTGGCGACCAGTTCGGAGTTCCTGATCGCTGGACGGTTCCTGCAGGGTGTCGGTGGTGCACTGGCCTCGGCAGTCATCCTCGGCATGATCGTCAACCTCTACCCGGCCCCGGGTGAGCAGGCTCGGGCGATGGGCGTCTACAGCTTCACGGCTGCCAGTGGCGCGTCCATCGGTCTGATCTTCGGCGGTGTGATCACCGAGACCGTCGGCTGGCACTGGGCGTTCCTGATCAACGTCCCGATCGGCCTTGTCGCGCTGGCCTTCGCAGTACGACTTCTCGCTAGGCAGAAGGGCATTGGCCTCGGCAAGGGCGCTGACGTGCTGGGCGCCGTACTGGTGACCGCAGGTCTGTCCCTGGGCGTCTACACGATCGTTCAGACGGCTGAGCCGCACGCGACGTTGCTGCGCACACTCATCCTCGCAGCGGTCGCCATCCTTCTGCTCACCGCGTTCGTACTGCGCCAGGCGCGCATCGCGAACCCACTGCTCTCCTTGCACATCTTCCGCAAGCGTCAGGTGACGGTGGCGAACGTCGTAGTCGTTCTGCTCTTCGCAGCGGGCTTCGGCTTCCAGTTCACTACTGCGCTGTACGTGCAGCGAGTGCTCGGCTATGACTCGCTCACCACCGGACTGGCCTTCCTGCCCGCACCGCTCATGAACGCCCTGATGTCGCTGTCCATCGCACCCCGCCTGACCGTCCGCTTCGGGGCCCGCACCATGCTCAAGGTAGGCCTGGCCGCCTTCCTGCTGGCGTTGCTCTGGATCAGCCAGGCGCCAGTGGACGGTTCGTACGTCGTCAATGTCGCTCCCGTACTCGCGATGATGGGCGCCGGGATCGGACTGGCCATCCCGGCCGCGATCATGCTCGCGATGTCGGGTGCGGATGCCAGTGACGCCGGACTCGCCTCAGGACTGAACAACACCGCACAGCAGGCCGGTGCGGCTGTCGGAACGGCCGTACTGGCGACGCTGGCCGCATCCACGACGACCAACCGATTGGCTGAAGGTGCGAGCGACGTACTGGCGCTGCGGGATGGCTACAGCGTCGCGTGGATCACAGCCGCCGGGTTCGTCCTGGCAGCCCTTGTACTCGCTACTGTTAGCCGCCGTGAGTAAGACGAGAGATCCCGACCGGATGGTTCTGTTCACCGATGCGGTCGTGGCGATCGCGATCACGCTGCTGATTCTGCCGCTGGTGGACGTCGTCGGCGAGGCCAAGGCCGACGGGGTCGACGCGGTCGGCGTGATCACCGAGAACAAGCCGCAGATCTACTCGTTCCTGCTGAGCTTCGTGGTGATCTCGAGTTTCTGGCTCGCTCACCAGCGGGTGTTCGAGCACGTCAAGGCCTACACCCCGGCGATGATGCGGCTGAACCTGCTGTGGCTGCTCACGATCGTGGTGCTGCCGTTCCCGACCGAGATCATCGGCGCCTACGACAGCGACCAGTTCACCGCGGGTCTGTACACCGGCACGATTCTCCTGCTCAGCATCTGCCAGTCCGCGCTCACCTGGATGATCCGCGGACACCAGGAGCTCGAGGACCCGGCCAACCCGGTCAGCAGCCGGGAGCTCGCCGGCTCCCTTGTGCTGACCGGGCTGACCCTGGTCGCGTTCCTCCTGGCGGCGTTCGTACCCGGAGTGAACTTCTACGCGCTACTCCTGCTGCTCCTGTCGCCGATCACGTTGCGAGTGTGGAACCGGCGGTCGAAGAAGGTCAGCTGAGTCCGGACCAGAAGGCGCACTGGTGTTCGGTGCCGAGGTTGACCGGCTGAATGCCGCTCTGGTCGGTCGGTGCCAGTGACAGGCCCGTAGTGCTGTGACTGGCAGAAGGCGACCAGTGCGGCCGGTCCGGTCCGTTCGGGTTGCCGGTTCGGGCGAACGCCGTCCAGTAGTCGATCATCTGGTTCGAGAGCCGCTGCTGCGGCTCCGACATCGGGAAGTCGTAGCCACCAAGCCGGAACAGATAGGGCAGCTCCATGGCGTGCCCGGCGCCCAGCCCAGGTGAGGCGATCGGCGAGTGCTTGTCCGCGAACTCGTACGCATACACCGGTACCTTGCGAGCGGCCTGCTGGTCGGTAGCGACCTGAGTGCATGACCAGATCCGGTCCGTGGTGACCGCACCCCATGCTGCCGCCGGCGACTCGTACCGGTCGAGTGGGTAGTGCTGCAGTACCTTCGGTGCCTGCTTCGCACCGACCATGTTGGTCACCAGTTGCGGGTAGTCCTCGTCCTTGATCTCCCCGAACGCGGCGGCCCATCCGTTCGCCTCGTCGTGGTTGTTCCCGGAGATGATCGGCACGCGGTGGAACAGTCCGGCCTTCATGGCCTTCGCCGGATCCAGCGGTACGGTCGCGGTGCCGCCGTACCCGACCTGGGTGAAGTTCAATGTGTCGTCGACCAGTACGTCGGACTTCGTGGAGCGGAGGCAGTCGAGCATGGACTGGCCGGGTTTGCAGGCGAGCCTGGCCTTGTTGTCGTCGGCCCATTCCTTGCCATTCGACTGGACCCTGCTGACCGGGATCCACGGGGAGTCCGCGACCTGACCGGGGTACTGGCTGTTGTCGGCCCAGTTGAAGGCACACGAGCCGCTCTGCATGATCGCCTTCGCGAACAGCCCTGCGGAGGTCGGTGAGGTCAGCTGTGCGCAGACGCTCATGCCACCGGCGGACTCCCCGGCCACAGTGACGTTGTGCGGGTCGCCGCCGAAGGCCCGGGCGTTGCGTTGCACCCAGCGCAGGGCCGCTTGCTGGTCCTGGATGCCAAAGGTGCCGGAGCCCGGCAGACCCGGGTATCCGAAGAAGCCGAAGATGCCGAGGCGGTAGTTGACCGTCACGACGACCACGTCGCCGCGGGCGGCGAACTTGGACGCCTCGTAGCTGTTGCCGGCGCCGGTGAAGAACCCGCCGCCAGGAATCCACACCACCACGGCCCGCGGTTTCGCCGCTGCGGCTGCCGGCGTGGTGACGTTCAGATAGAGGCAGTCCTCGGCCGTGGCGCCGTCCGGTGCCTCGGAGTTGGGCTGCTGCGGACACGGGTTGCCAAGGTTCGACTCGCGCACCCCGTCCCACGGCTTCACCGGCTGCGGTGCCTTCCACCGCAACGCGCCGACCGGGGGAGCGGCGTACGGAATCCCGTCGAAGACCCGCGCCTCCCCAACCGCCTTGCTCGCCACCAGCCCGGCATCAGTCCGGACGACGTCCGGTTGCGCCGCGGTACTCGGCTCGGCGGAACCCACCAAGAGCCCAGCCGGGGCGACCGCCGCGGCCAGCATCACCAACAGTTTCTTTGTCATACCCGGCAGCCTCGGCCAGCCTGCCCCGCCCCCGCTTCGGCCCGAAGAACAGGCCGCCTACACCTTTGGTCTAACTCCTCTGCGCAAGAGGTAAGTGTCCATGATCCAGCCCTTCCGCTCGCGGGCCTCGGCGCGGACCTTCTCGATCTCCGCGGCGACCTCGCGGAGCGGGCCGGAGATCAGGATCTCGTCGGGGGTGCCGAGGTACGCGCCCCAGTAGATGTCGGCGTCCTGGTCGAGGTGCTCGGTGAAGGCGGTCTGTGCGTCGAGCATCACGACCACGTCGTCCACATCGTCCGGCCACCCCTTCGCGAGCCGCCGGCCGGTGGTGATCTGGATCGGCCGGCCGACCTGGTTCAGCCCGACCCGGTGCCGTGCGGCCAGTGTCGACACGCTGCTGATCCCCGGGATCACTTCGATCTCGAAGGCCAGTTCGCCGCGCGCCAGGATGTCGTCCAGGATCGCCAGCGTGCTGTCGTACAGCGACGGATCACCCCAGACCAGGAACCCGCCCACCTGATCCTCACCGAGTTCCGACGCGATCAACGCCGCACACACATCGGCCCGGCGTCGTCGCCAGTCGTCGACGGCTTCGACGTACGCGCTGGTGGTCCGATCACGCTCGGGATCCCGGCCGACGACCACCCGATAGTCTCCTGCGTACCGGCGCAGGATCTCCGACCGCAGGTCGACCAGCTCTTGCTTGACCTCGCCCTTGTCCAGCACGAAGAACACGTCGACCCGGTTCAGCGCCGACACGGCCTGCATCGTCACCTGCTCCGGATCGCCCGCGCCGACGCCGATCACCACGATCTCCCGCATGCGCGCAGCCTATGACACCTCAGACGGACAACAGGAGTACGGCGGCGATGACGGATCCGGCCACGGCGCCGCCGTAGCACAGTACGACGATCGGTACGGCGTACCGCTTCAGCTGCAGGCCGTCGTACAGGGTGTAGCGGAAGCGGTGAGCCCAGTGGAACAGGGCCAGTACGAACACGCCGAACAACACCAGTCGGGTCAGCGGATTCCGCAGTACGGCGAACAGATGCGCATGCGACGGCGGTGTCAGCCAGTCGAGCGGGAACGCGATGCCGAAGAGGAACAGCAGGACCGGGAGCATCAGCGCGGCGACCATGCCGCCGGAGCTGAACAGCATCCAGAGGAACGGTTCGGGGGAGCGGCGGTTCATCCGAGCACCAGCCAGGCGACCAGCGCCGACAGCACCAACCAGAGGAGGTAGTGCATGGCAACGATCTGCCGTGGCGGCAGCCGGGTCCCGTGCACCTTGATGACCATCGCCCGGGGTGCCAACCCGAACCAGGTCACCACGTGCAGCAGCACGAAGAGCAATGCGATCACATTGATCGCGACCACCCACCAGTGCCCACTCCGCTCCAGGAACTGCTGGTACGACGCCTCGCCGTCACTCACCGCCTTGACCAAGAGCAGCAGGTACACCACGGTCCACGCGATAAAGACGCTGCTCACCTCGCGGAGAACGAAGAGCAGATACGAGCGGCGCTCCAGCCACCAGAACAAGTGGACCGGTCGCTGGTAGACACTCATCGCCGCCTCCGCGGCATCAGCAGGTCCTTGACCGCCTGGGTCGCCGCGGTCAACTTGTACCGCTGGATCGCGCCCGCCGGATCCACGCCCTTCGGACAGGCCGCACTGCACTCGCCGACGAAGGTGCAGGCCCAGATGCCCTCCGGCGACGTCAGTACTTCGTTGCGCTCGTCGGCACCTTCATCGCGCGAGTCGAGGTTGTAGCGCTGGGCGAGTGCGATCGCCGCCGGGCCGAGGAAGTCCTGGTCGAGGCTGTAGACGGGGCAGGCCGAGTAGCACAGCATGCAGTTGATACACATACTGAACTGCTTGTACTCGTCCAGCTCCTCCGGCGTCTGCAGGTACTCGCCCTGCTCGACCGGACTGTGCACGTCCCGGATCAGCCACGGCTGGACGGTCGGGAGCTTGTCCATGAAGTCGCCGATGTCGACGACGAGGTCGCGGACCACCGGGAAGTTGCGCAGCGGCTCGACCCGGATCGGACCGGGCGCGTAGTCGGTGAGGAACGTGGCACAACTCAGCTCAGGCTCGCCGTTGATCGTCATGCCACAGCTGCCGCAGATGCCCATCCGGCACGACCACCGGAACGACAGCGTCCCGTCCAGGTGGTCCTTGACGTAGGCGAGCCCGTCGAGGATCGCCCAGTGCTCGCGCAGCGGCACCTGGTAGGACTGCATCACAGGTTCGGTATCCACCCCCGGCCGGTAGCGCGCGACCTCGAGGGTGATCTCGTCTGCCATCACTACCTCCCGTACACCCGTTCGCCCGGCGGCCAACGGGTGATGGTCACCGGTAGATACGTGACCCGGCTGGTCCCGTCCGGTTGGCGCCGTACCAGTGAATGCGCCAGGAAACGTTCGTCGTCGCGGGCCGGGAAGTCCGTGCGCTGGTGAGCGCCGCGCGACTCCTCCCGGCGTCCCGCGCAGGCGATGATGCTCTGGGCGACATCGAGCATGAAGCCGAGCTCGAGCAGCGCGATCAGCTCGGTGTTGAAGTTCTTGCTGTGGTCATCGATCGCCGCATGCTCGTAGCGCAGTTGCAGCTCCTCCAGCCGATGCGCCGCCTTGGCCAGCGAGTCGCCGTCGCGGTAGAGCCCGGCGCCGGTCTCCATCGTGGTCTGCATCTCGGTGCGGATGTCCGCGATCCGCTCGTGGCCCTCCGCGTGCCGGGCCAGCTCCTCGGTCAGCCTGCGCTCCTCGTCCAGGCCCTGCGCTTCAACAGCTTTGGGTACGGCGGTGCGGTACCGGCCGGCGAACACCGCGGCGGCCCGGCCGGCCCGGGTACCGAACACCAGACACTCCGGCAACGAGTTCGATCCCAGCCGATTGGCGCCGTTGATGCTGACGCAGGCGACCTCGCCGGCGGCGTACAGGCCCTCCAGCGACGTCGCACCCCGGATGTCGGTGTGGATCCCGCCCATCATGTAGTGCACGACCGGACGGACCGGCACGAGCTCCCGTACCGGGTCGATGTTCTGGTACTTCGAACACAGCTCCCGGACGAACGGAAGCTTGGCGTCGATCAGTTTCGCGCCCAGGTGCCGCAGGTCCAGATTGACGACCGGCCCGTAGGGCGTATCGATCGTGCGTCCCTTCTCCTGCTCGTGCACGAAGGCCTGTGACAACCGGTCCCGCGGTCCGAGCTCCATGCTGCGCAGGACCGGCGTCGGTGACGGCGTACCGAGGTCGTAGTCCTGCAGATACCGGTAGCCGTCCTTGTTGAGCAGCCAGCCGCCCTCCGCCCGCGCGGCCTCGGTGATGAGGATGCCGGTGAACGGCAGGCCGGTCGGGTGGTACTGGACGAACTCCATGTCCTTCAGCGCCGCACCGGCCCGGTACGCGAGTGCCATCCCGTCACCGGTCTTGATGTTGGCGTTCGTGGTGAACGGGTACACGCGTCCGCAGCCGCCGGTGCAGACGATCACCGTGCTCGCGATGATGGTCTCGATCCGCCCCGTCGCCAGTTCGATCGCGACCACGCCGTACGCGCGTCCGTCGTCGACCAGGATCTTCGTGACGTACCACTCGTCGTACCGGACGATGTCGGAGTACGAGAGCGCGGTCTGGAACAGCGTGTGCAGCAAGTGGAACCCGGTCCGGTCCGCGGCGAACCAGGTGCGCATCTTCTTCATGCCGCCGAACGCCCGGACGGCGATCCGGCCGTCGGGCTGCCGGCTCCACGGGCAGCCCCAGTGCTCGAGCCGGAGGAGTTCGCGCGGCGCCTCCGCGACGAACGCCTCGACCGCGTCCTGGTCGCACAGCCAATCGCTGCCGGACACCGTGTCGTAGGCGTGCTCGTCGAGGCTGTCGTCGTCGGCGGCGACCGCCGCGGCGCCACCCTCGGCCGACACCGTGTGGCTGCGCATCGGATAGACCTTCGACACGACCGCGACCCGCAGCGCCGGATTCGTCTCGGCCACCGCGATGGCAGCGCGGAGTCCCGCGCCGCCGCCCCCGATCACGACCACGTCATGGAACGTGCTCATCGAGTACCCCAGTCAGGCCTCATGGTCGCCGCTGTGCTCGTCCAGCAGGATCTTGCCGTCGTGCCGCACGGTCCGGATCCGGACACTGCCGTCGTGGAACTCGTGCCGTATCCGCCGGCACCCACAGACGTAGGCCACGTCGTCGAACCGGAAGCCCTCGAAGTCGTCTTCCTGACTCCGGTCCGCATCCCCCACCCGTCCGCAGGGCGCCCGCTCCGCGGTCAGGTGAGTCTTCGTCCCTGTCATTCGCCAACCCCCTCAGCGCTCGAGGCGTTTGTGACTCACATCACACCTCGATAGTGCGCCTCGGTCCCCGCGGCGGCAATGCCTTACTGCTTGGCTTCCCGCCATTCGCGTTCGAAGGGGAGGCGCCAGGCCCGGGGGGCGATCAGTTGGTGGATCGCGTTCGGGCCCCAGGTGCCGGGCTGGTAGGGCTTGACCGGTGGCGGGTCGTCCAGCAGCAGCGTGGAGCCGGTCCCACAGCGACTCGATGCCCTCGGCTGTGGTGAACAGCGTGTGGTCGCCGCGCATCGCGTCCAGGATCAGCCGCTCGTACGCCTCCAGTACGTCGCCCGCGCGTCTCCGGTCTCCTGGGTCGAGAACTGCATCGACAGCTTCTCCAGCCGCATCCCCGGGCCGGGCCGCTTGCCGTAGAACGACAGCGACACCCGGGACGAGTCGGCCAGGTCGAAGGTCAGGTGGTCCGGACCTTGTGAGCCGACGCCGGAACCGGCCGGGAACATCGTCTTCGGTGCCTCCTTGAAGGCGATCGAGATGATCCGCATGCCCCTCGGCCATCCGCTTGCCGGTGCGCAGGTAGAACGGCACGCCGGCCCAGCGCCAGTTGTCGATCCCGACCTTCAGCGCGATGAACGTCTCGGTGTCGGAGTCCGGCGCGACCCCCTCCTCGCTGCGGTAACCGCCGTACTGGCCGCGGACCACGTCGGTCGGGCTGGATCGGCAGCATCGAGCGGAAGACCTTGTTCTTCTCCTCCGAGATCGCCCGCGGTTCCAGCGCGGTCGGCGGCTCCATCGCGACGAACGACAGCACCTGCAGGACGTGCGTGACGACCATGTCCTTGAACGCGCCGGTCGGCTCGTAGAAGGTGGCCCGCTGGTCCAGCCCGAGCGACTCCGGGATGTCGATCTGCACGTGGTCGATGAAGTTGCGGTTCCAGATCGGCTCGAACAACCCGTTGGCGAACCGGAAGGCGAGGATGTTCAGCGCCGCCTCCTTGCCGAGGAAGTGGTCGATCCGGAACACCTGCGACTCGTCGAAGGTCTCGTGCACGAAGTCGTTCAGCTTGATCGCGCTGGCCAGGTCGTCACCGAACGGCTTCTCCATCACCACCCGGGCCCGGTCGACCAGGTCCGCGTCGCGCAGCATCGCGATCACCGACTCGCGCCGCCTTGGGCGGCACCGACAGGTAGTGCAGCCGGCGGGCGTCCGGGCCGAGCAGCGTCCTCCGTCGCCTTGACCGCGGCGGCCAGTGCCTCCGGCCCGGCGGACACCGGCACGTACTCGAGCCGCTCGGCGAACTGCGCCCACCCCTCGTCGGTGATCTTGTGCGTGCCGAACGTCTCCACGGCCTCCCGCGCCCGGGCCCGGAACTCGTCCGAGGTGAGCTCCTCGGTCGCCGTACCGATGATCCGTACGTCGGGCGCGAACTTGGACTGCTGCAGATACGCCAGCCCCGGCAGCAACTTGCGCTTGGCCAGGTCGCCGGTGGCCCCGAACAGCACGATCACATGCGGCGCCAGCGGCTCCGGATCCCGTCGCGACGGCCGCGACCCGGGAGCCGGGTACGCGATGGTCTGGGTACGGTCAGGCATTCAATCCTCCCGAGGACACCACCGGAGCCAACACTCTTCGCAGTGTAGGTCGTGACGGTGACGCCCAGGCGTCAGGCGGATTGCCAACTGCGCGGTTCTCGCAGCCGGTCCGACGAGCGTCCGATGCCGTCGGGGGTTCAGGCGGCAACGGTGGAAATAGCGCCCTTGTCGGTGTGGCAGGACAGCTGAAGCACCTGGCCGGCCGACTTCGCCGCGACACACCAGCACACGATGAAGGGGAATCCCATGCAGACTGTCCGTCAAGCCACCATCGATCTGCTCAGGCACCACGGGCTGAACACGTGGTTCGGCAATCCCGGCTCGTCCGAACTCACCCTGCTGGAGGACTTCCCCAAAGACTTCCGCTATTTCCTGGGGCTGCAGGAAATGGTGCCGACCGGCATGGCCGACGGCTTCTCGCAGGTCACCGGGCGTCCCGCGCTGCTCCTGGTGCACACCGCGCCTGGCCTCGGCAACGCCATGGGCGCCCTGTACAACGCCTCCCTGAACAAGACGCCGCTCATCGTCATCGCGGGCAACCAGCGTCGGGTCATGCTGAATCAGAAGACCCTTCTGACCAACCAGGACGCCACGATGGTCCCGCGTCCGTTCGTCAAGTGGTCCGCCGAGCCGGCCATCGCGAGCGAGGTACCCGCAGTCCTCGCCCACGCCATCCACGTCGCGATGTCCCCGCCCACCGGACCGGTCTTCGTGTCCCTGCCGATGGACGACATGGCCTTCGAACTCAGCGACGCCCAGGCCTCGGAGATCGAGGTGATCCGTGACCGCAAGGTCACTCACGCCGGAGGGTTCCGCAATGACCTGGCGAAGGAGATCGCCGGCCGGCTCTCCGCCGCCAAGTCGCCCGCCTTCGTCGTCCACGGCGACCTGGAGCATGCCGGAGCCTGGAACCCGGTGATCAAACTGGCCGAGCGCGCCAAGGCCGCAGTGTGGACTTCACCGCTCCCGGGCGTGTCCGGGTTCCCGGAGAACCACCCGCTGTACCAGGGCCTGCTTCCGCCCGGCGCCGGCTGGATCTCCGACAGGCTGAAAGGCCACGACCTCATCGTGGTCCTTGGGGGCCCGGTCTTCCGCTACTACCCCTACGTCCCCGGCCCGTATCTGCCGGAGGGGGCATCCCTCATCCACATCACGAGCGACCCGGACGAGGCCGCCCGCGCACCCGTTGGCGACGCCTACGTGGCGGACATCCGGGCCGCAGCGGAGGCTGTGCTGGGCGAGATCTCCGAATCGTCGCGCAAGGCCCCGCAGGCCCGGCCCGACGTACCGAGTCCGGAGCGAGCCGAAGCTCCGATGCAGGACACGGACCTGTGGACCGCCGTCGGCCACTCCACCCCGGCGGACGCCCTGTTCGTGACCGAAGCCGGCTCCAACGAGGTCCCGATCACCTCATTCGTGCGGCCCGGCGCCTCCCTCTCCCACATATCCGCTGTCGGTGGGGGACTCGGATTCGGGCTGCCCGCCGCTGTGGGCGCCCAACTCGGCGCCCCGGAGCGCCCGGTGATCGCCCTCATGGGCGACGGGTCGATGCACTACGCGATCACGTCCCTGTGGACCGCGGCCCGCCACAAGATCCCGCTGACGGTCGTCGTCTCCTCCAACGAGGAATACGGCGTCCTCAAGCAGTTCGCCGACATCGAGAGCGCCCCCGGGGTCCCCGGACTGGACCTGCCCAGCCTGGACATCGTAGCCACCGCCGCCAGTTACGGCGTCGACGCTCACGAGGCCAAGGACACCGACCAGATCGTCGAGATGCTCCGCGCCGGAGTCGACGACCGGGAACGCCCGACCCTCATCAATGTCCGGACGAACAAGGCCGAGAAGCTCGCCCCCCGCCAGACCTGAGCCATCGAACCCGGCAGCGAGGGGGCGAGTGGCCCCACCGCCCGTCCGTCGCTGCCGCCCAGGCGGGCCGGTGGGACGCTCGAGTCGTAGTGCAGTCCCGATCGTGACGCTCAGGCGTCAGGCGGATTGCCAGAGACCGAGCACGTTGCCTTCCGGGTCCTCGAAGTACGCTGCGAAGCCCATGTCGCCGACCGGCATCTTGTCGCCGACCTGCTTGCCGCCGAGGCTCTCCACGGTCTTCACGGCCGCGTCGATGTCGGGGACGTCGATGGTCAGCACCGGGCGGGTCAGCTCCGCGGTGCGCTGGAACATCCCGCCGTTGATGAAGCCGGGCTCGGACGGCATCATCGACTGCTCGTCCACCGGTCCGGTCGAGGCCATCGTGTAGTCCATCTCCGGCATCTCCATCAGGTTCCACCCGAACGCCTCGCGGTAGAACGTCCGCGCTCGCTCACCGTCGTCGTACGGAACCTCGAAGTGCACAATCCGTCCGGTCATCGCCACATTCTCCCCTGGATCGTCGTTTGCCTCCGACGCTAGTTCCGGTACGGCGTCCCGGCCAGACCTCGGCGACTACGGTGAGAGTGTCTGTATCCGGCGTGTCCGTTCGTCGGTGGGGTGACAGAGAGGACGACCTGTGAAGTACCTGCTGATGATCTGTGGTGACGAGTCGCACGCGAACGACGGCTGCGGCGGCTGGTCGGAGGAGATGGAGACCCGCGGCGTGGTCGAGGGTGGGGCCGGACTGCGGCCGCCGACAGAGGCGACGACGGTCCGGGTGCGCGACGACGAACTGTTGCTCACCGATGGGCCGTTCGCGGAGACGAAGGAGCAGATCGGCGGATTCGTACTGATCAACTGTGCTGACCTGGACGAGGCGATCGAGATCGCCGCCAAGCACCCGGCGGCCGGGTACGGCACCATCGAGATCCGTCCGGTGTTCGAGCCGCCACCGGGAGTCGTGTGACCTTCGACGAGGTCTACCGGCAGGAGTGGGGCCAGGTGGTCGCCACACTGATCCGCCTGACCGGTGACTGGGAGCTGGCCGAGGAGTGCGCGCAGGAGGCGTTCGCGGCGGCTCTGGAGCGCTGGCCGCGGGACGGCGTACCGGACAGGCCCGGTGCCTGGCTGACCACCACCGCACGCAATCGCGCGATCGACTGGCTGCGCCGTGAGGCTGTCGGCGCTGCCAAGCTCCAGGAGGTGGCTGCGATGACCTACGAGCCCGACCCGCAGTACGACGTACCCGACGACCGCCTGCGGTTGATGTTCACCTGCTGCCACCCGGCCCTGGCGATGGAGGCCCGGGTGGCGCTCACGCTGCGGACGCTGGCCGGACTGAGTACGGCGGAGATCGCACGGGCGTTCCTGGTCCCGGAGACGACCATGTCGAAGCGGCTGACCAGGGCCAGGCAGAAGATCCAGTACTCCGGTATCCCGTACCGCGTCCCGCCCGCACACCTCCTGCCCGAGCGGACACCCGCCGTACTCGCGGTGCTGTACTTGCTCTTCAACGAGGGGTACTCCGACGTCGTCCGCACCAATCTGAGCGGTGAGGCGATCAGACTGGCCAGACTGCTCGTCCATCTCATGCCGGACGAGCCTGAGGCCGGCGGACTGCTCGCACTCATGCTGCTGCACAACGCACGGCGTGACACGCGTCTGAGCGTGGACGGTGTGCTTGTGACCCTGGAGGACCAGGACCGCACGCGGTGGGACCACGTAACGATCACCGAGGGCGTTGACCTGCTGGACGCGACGCTCCGCCGCGGTGCACCAGGCCCGTACCAGGTACAGGCCGCCATAGCCGCTTGTCACGCGACAGCTCGTACGGCGGGCGACACGGACTGGCCGCAGATCGCCGGACTGTACGGACAGCTCAAGCAGACCCCGGTGATCGCGCTCAACCGGGCGGTCGCGATCGGCATGGCCGACGGACCGGCAGTCGGGCTCCACTTGGTCGATGACCTGGCTGCGGGCCCGCTGGCCGGCTACCACCTCCTCCCGGCGACCCGCGCCGACTTCCTCCGGCGACTCGGGCGCTTCCCGGAGGCGGCCGAGGCGTACCAAGAAGCCCTCGACCGGGCGGCCACCGACGCAGAACGCCGTTACCTGCAGATCAGGCTGCGGGAGGTGTCTGTCGGAGCCTGACCAGTTCGTCGGTGGGGTATGACGGATATCAGAGTGGCAGTGGCAGGGGAGCGGACCGACCTCGCCGAGGTCCTGGCCGGGTTACCGGAAGACGACTGGGACAAGCCGACGCTCTGCACAGGCTGGCGGGTACGGGAGCTCGTGGCGCACATGGTGATGCCGTACCGCCTGTCCACGCCGCGGTTCCTGCTTGGGATGGTGCGGGCGCGCGGCAACTTCGACCGCTTCGCCGACCGGCATGCCCGGAGCGAGGCGGCGGTGCTGTCCCCGGCCGAGCTGACCGAGACCTTGCGGCAGAACGTCGATCACCCCTGGAAGCCGCCGGGTGGCGGCTACCAGGGGGCGTTGTCGCACGACGTGATCCACGGGCTCGACCTGACCGTTGCCCTCGGCATCGACAGGCAGGTCCCCTCGGACCGGATGCGGTACATCCTCGACTCGATGAATCCACGACAGCTCAAGTACTTCGGTGTGGACCTCAGTGGTATCGAGCTCCAAGCCACCGACCTCGACTGGACTCACGGCACCGGCGAACCACTCAGTGGCACCGCTCAGGACCTCCTTCTGGTCCTCAGCGGCCGCACCCTCCCGGCCGACCACCTGTCCGGCCCCACCGCCAACCGCTTCACGACTGGAGTCACCCCATGATCATCGGCCTCCCGATCGAAGACCGCCCGCGCTCGTACGCCTTCTACCAGGAGGCATTCGGCTTCGAGCCCGTCGGTGAGCTCGCGGACGACGGCGTACCCGAGCCTCTCCAGTTCGCCCTCGCCGACGACGTACGGCTGATGCTGATTCCGCCCGGTGGATTCAGCATGGTGCTCGGCGACCAGCCCGCCGCGCCGCACGGCACCAGTGAGTGCATCCTCAGCGTCCACGCCGAGAGCGAGTCCGCCGTCGACGCCCTCGCCGCGAAGGCGGTGGCTGCCGGAGCCAAGTTGGTCACTGCGCCGACCCGGAAGCCCTGGGCCTACCTGGCCACCTTGACCGACCCCGACGGCCACTTCTGGATGGTAGAGGCGACCTAGGGCAGCGCTGATTGTCCCGCGAGACTTGACTCAATTATTGTCCTACATTATCGTCGGGCCATCGAGGCGCGACCCACCGACGAGGACACCCTGAGGGGGCGTGACATGGGCATGACGATGACTGAGAAGATCCTGGCTGCCCACGCCGATGCTGCATCCGTGGGGCCTGGCGATCTGGTGGTCGTACGCGTGGATACAGCAGTCCCGGTCGACCTCAACTTCTATCGAGATGCCTGGTCCGAGCCGGTCAAGGTGTTCGATCCGGATCGGATCGTCATCATCTATGACCACATCGTGCCTGCCCCGAACGTGCGGATCGCGGAGGCGCTCGAGCGCGGCCGCGCCTTTGCCCGGCGGGTGGGCATTACGCGCTTCCATGACGTAGGCGCAGACCAGGGCATCTGCCATCAGGTCATCGCGGACGTCCCTTATGCCCGGCCGGGAGAGGTACTGGTCTGCTGTGACAGCCACACGTGCAGCGGCGGGGCCCTGAACTGCGCGGCCCGCGGAATCGGTACGCCCGAACTGATCTATGCCCTGGCCAAGGGGTACACGTGGTTCGAGGTCGGCCCGACGATCCGCTATGAGCTCGAGGGCCGGCTCGCGCCCGGTGTGGCCACGAAGGACGTTTTCCTTCACATCGCGGGTCAATACGGAGACCACGTCGGCTGCAATGTCGAGTTCGGCGGACCCGGCCTGGCCGCACTGAGCATGGATCAGCGGCGCACGCTGTGCACGATGTGCGCCGAGATCAGTGCCGAGTTCGCCATCGCGGAACCTGACGACGTGCTGAGACGCTACCTGGCCGAGCGGGGTGTCGACATGTCCGGCGCGGTTCACCCCGACGTGGACGCCACCTACGTCGAGGTGCGGTCACTCGACCTGGGCGCGATCGAGCCGATGGTCGGTATGCCTGGATCCGTCGTACGCAACACCGTGACGGCAGCGGCAGCGGCGGGAACGAAGGTCACCCGCGCCTTCGTCGGCTCGTGCGCGAACGGCACCTTGGGCGACCTGCGCGACGTCGCGGCGATCGTCGAAGGTCAACGCATTCATCCCGACGTGACACTGCTGGTCACGCCCGGATCGCAGTCGATCTACCGTCGAGCCCTGGAGGAGGGGCTGATCCGTACCATCTCCGAAGCCGGAGCCCTCGTCACCACCTCGTCGTGCGGAATGTGCGCCGGGTTCGTGAACGCACTCACGTCGAACGACGTGTGCATCTCCTCCAGCACGAGAAACTTCAAGGGCCGGATGGGGCATCCGGACGCACAGATCCACCTGGCATCGTCCGCGACCGTCGCTGCCTCGGCCGTCGCCGGCCACATCACCACCGCCGCCGGGAGCGAACGCGCCGGGGGGACCCGATGACGTCGGTCACGGGCAGGGTCTGGACCTTCGGGCACGACATCAACACCGACTTGATCGAACCGTCGTCGGTCGTACTGTTACCCGCCGCCGAGAAAGCACGGCACTGCTTCGAAGCCATCCGGCCAGGGTGGGTGGACCTGGTGGAACCCGGCGATCTCATCGTTGCCGGACGCAACTTCGGGACAGGCTCGAGCCGTCCGGCCTCGCAGACGCTGCAGCTCGCGGGAATCGCCGGGGTGGTCGCCGAGTCGCTGAACGGTCTCTTCTTCCGCAACTGCGTGAACTTCGCACTCCCCGCACTGAGTTGTCCGGGCGTGCTCGACGCTGTGGCCGAAGGCGACCGGATCACCTTCGACCCCGCCACCGGCGCCGTCACCAACCTGTCGCGACCTCGGGAATCACTCCATGGCAGGGCCTGGGCGCCGGAGCTCATCCAGATACTCGAGGCCGGCGGATTGCTCGCCCAACTCGACCAGGAAGGCCTGCTGATGAAGGGCGACCGCTAGTGCGTGACAGTACACAGCTGACAGGGGGCGCGCAGCTCCGAGCGTTGATGGAGTCCGGCCCGGTGCTGCTGCCGGGATGCTACGACGGCCTGTCGGCCGCCGTACTCGAAAAGGCCGGATTCTCGGCGCTCGCGATCTCCGGAGCCGGCCTCTCGGCCAGCCTGCTCGGGGTGCCGGACCTGGGCTTGCTGACCTCGACCGAACTCACCACCGCCGCCAGGCACATCATCTCGCGGGCCGGCGTCCCGGTCGTCGTCGATGCCGACACCGGCTTCGGAAACGGCCTGAACGTCGTACGCACGATGGAAGAGCTCTGCGCGGCCGGCGCCGCGGCGGTACAGCTCGAGGACCAGACGTTTCCGAAGCGTTGTGGCCACTTGCAACGGCAAGGCGGTCGTTGATTCCGGCGAGTATCTCCAGAAGATCAAAGCCGCGGTTCGAGCCCGAGGGGAAGCCGACACCTTCGTGATAGCTCGAACGGACGCGTTGGCGCTGGAAGGCGTCGACGCCGCGCTGATGCGGGCGAACGCCGCACTGGACTGCGGTGCCGACGTCGCCTTCGTCGAGGCACCGACGACGATGCGCGAGGTGGAGCGGATCGCAGCGGAGCTGTCGGGGCCCAAGATGTACAACCTCGCGTCCGGGGGCCGCAGCCCACAGCTGTCGCTCGCAGAGCTTGCCGACCTGGGCTTCGAACTCGTGGTGCTTCCTGCTGTCGCTTTGTATGCCGCCCTCCACGGCATGATGCAGGCGGCGCGCGAGGTACTCGCCCGTGGTGACGACTCGCCGGTCGCCGGGTGGGGCCTGACAGTCGATGATCTGTATCAGAACCGTCGGCCTCGATCACTGGCTGGCACTCGACGCCGAGTTCGCGGCGCCGGATGGGTCCGGCGGTAGGGCGTGGCTGCGGAATCAGCCGACCGCCCGTGGTTCGCCTCAGTTGCTGACTCTCCAGCAACGACTTGCCGGTGGCTTCGACGTGATCGCGCATCAGGCGCTCGGCGAGGTCAGGCTTGGCGTCGAGGATCGCCCGGCCGACGGCGTCGTGCTGGTCGACGGAGTCACGCACCGACACCTCGGCGTCCTGTGACGCGACCATCACCAGGTTGCGCAGCTGCGCGTTGAAGGCCTGGGTGCGGAACTGTCGTACGAGCCGCGCCAGCAGTTCGTTGCCGGCGATGTCGAGGATCAGGTTGTGGAACGCCTCGTTGTGTTCCAGGTACGCCGAGATCTCGGGCCGCTTGCGGAAGGTGGCGTTGGTCTTGAGCGTGGCGGTCAACCGCGCGCGATTGTCGCCGTCGTCGATGCGTTGCGCCGCCAATGCCGCGGCCTCTCCCTCCAGCACCCGTCGAACCTGGTAGAGCTCCTCGATGTCCGCCGGCGTCAGGCGTCGCACGATGGCGCCCCGGTTCGGCTCTATCACGATCAGCCCTTCCGCTGCCAGCCGGCCGAAAGCCTCTCGAAGCGGCCCGCGGCTGACGCCGAGCTCCACCGTCAGCTCGAGCTCGATCAGCCGCTGTCCTGCGGCGAACTCGCCGTGCCTGATCCGTTCCCGCAGTTCGGTCGTGATCCGGTCGACAGCGCTGCCCCGGTTGGCCGGATTCGATCGTTCCATGGCTGGCAGTATCCCATGCGGACAGGATTGGCAGACAGGACACGTCTCTGATATTGACAGCATTCTGGGCCGACGTTATTGTCCTACAACAATGTAGGCCATTACGGTCGCGTTGCACGGGGGTTCCGGCTCGACCACGCGGAGGAGATTCCTGTGAGGGAAGCAACGGCAACCACGTTCAGCACCCCGAACCTCAGGTCGGCTCCTCGGGAGACAGCCATCGAGCTCCGGGGTGTCTCCCATCTCTACGACGGCGCGGCCGGTCCGAAGACCGTCCTGCAGGAGATCGACCTGACGGTGGGGACCGGAGAGTTCCTCTCGATCGTCGGTCCGTCCGGCTGCGGCAAATCGACCCTGCTGAACTTCATCGCCGGCTTGCGCACGCCGACGACAGGCGAGGTCCGCACCCTCGGCAGACAGCCCCGAGACGCGCGCGATCAGAAGTCGGTCTCATCTTCCAGCGCGACGCCTTGTTGCCGTGGCGCACCGCACTCGACAATGTCGCGCTTCCCCTGCTGTTCCGCGGCGTTCGCAAGCGAGCGGCCCGGCGGACCGCGCAGGAATGGCTGGCGCGGGTCGGCCTGCCGGACAGCGGCGCGATGTACCCGCATCAACTCTCCGGCGGCATGCGCAAACGCGTCGCGGTCGCCGCGACGCTGGTCTACGAGCCGCGGGTCCTGCTGATGGACGAGCCCTACAGCGCGCTCGACGTCCAGACCCGCAACCAGATGGAGAACGACCTGCTCGACCTCTGGGCCGAGACCGGCCAGACCGTCGTGTTCGTGACCCACGATCTCGAGGAGGCTGTCGGCCTCTCCGATCGGGTGGTCGTGCTGTCGACCGGCCCGCCACGATCGTCGGCAGGCACGTGATCCCGTTCGGCCGGCCGCGTGACCTGCTCGAGTTGCGGTTCGAAGCCGCCTTCCGCGAGACCAGCGAGACGATCTGGCACGACCTGCGCGGCGGGATCGAGCGCTCGCAGGCCGGTCAACGCGGGCTCGCACCAGTTCGAAAGGAGGTCTGAGATGTTCCGACGGTCAAGAAGGTTGTTGCTCGCGACCGCGCTCCTCGTCACGGCCGGGGCGGCAGGCTGCGCCGACACGCGAGGCGCTCGTGGTGGCGGTGGAGACTGCACCGGGCAAGGTTCGCATCGGGGTCTTCGCCGGGAACACCCTGATCGACGCGACGCAGTTCGCCGCGCTCAACTCCGGCGCCCTCCAGCGAGCGGGCGAGCAGCACGGCTTCGAGGTCGAGAAAGTTGTCGCCGGCAACGGACAGGAACTGGTGGCCGGTCTGCTCGGCGGCAGCATCGACTTCGCCGTACTGCCGAGTCCTGCCTCGCTGAGCGTCAACTCGCAGCGCCGTGAAGTCGCGCTGCGCGCGGTCCTCAACACGTTCGAGGGCGGCGTCCTCGTCTTCGTGGGCGCCAAGAAGTTCGAGTCCGAGCGCGGCCAGGACCTCCGGAAGTACGACGGCGGAACGTGGGGCTACTCGAAGGAGGGCCAGCAGTCGCAGACGCTCGCGCAGTATCGTCGCGGACAAGATCGGCATCGGCTGGAAGAACCAGAAGGGCGTCGCCCTCGGCGACGTGACGCGCGTACGTGCCGGCCCTGCGAACCGGTCGAGCCGACCTCATCGTCACCGATGCCGTCGGCGCCGCGCTCGCAGTGGATCGTGGCGCGGGGTACATCATCCACAACACCAACGGCTCGGACGAGTAGTTCGACTTGTCCCGCGCCTGCCATGGTCTCACCACGACGTCGGCCTTCGCCGAGAAGCACCCCGAGGCGGTGAAGGCCGTCGTCGGGCGCCGAGCAGGAGGCGCTCGCCCAGCTGAAGTCCGCCGGCACCGACTCGCCGGCCGTCCTCGCCCTCATGCCGCCCGAGTTCCGCAACGCGAACGAGGGCAGTTTCGGCAAGGCGTGGGAGCTGTTCGCCCCCGCGTTCAAGGACACCACCGGCGCGTTCACGCCGGATTGCGTCGCCGACGCGGTGGCCTTCGCCGAAGGCTCAGGGCGTCGCGAACCCCGACCCCGCGACCTTCGACGGCTCGTTCACCGCACCATGACCGCCGTCGGCGATCTCCGATCGCGCCGGCGACCACCAGCGCACGACCGCTCGTCCTGGCGCTGCGTTGCGCCGTCGGTGTGGCCGCTGCTGGCCGGCTGGCAGACTCCTGAGCAGCACGGTGCCGACGCTGCGGGAGGCGTTCGGCACCCCGGCCGAAGTCGCCGACACCCTCTGGGCGTGGCTGCCAGCGGCGCTGACTCGATCTGGAGCGAGCTGGCTGGCGACGGTGCTCGCCATGGCGGCCGGGCTCGCCGCCGGGATGGCGGGCGCCGTCGTTCTGCTCTGCATCGTCATGTCTGCATCCCGCTGTTGCTCGTGCGCTCGGTCCGTTCGTCGCCGCCTCGAACGCGGTGCCGAAGGTCGTGCTGTTCCCGCTGTTCATCGTGTGGTTCGGCGTCGGGATGACGTCGAAGGTCACCTTCGTCGCGACCGTCGTCGGCTTCGTCGTCTTCTACAACCTGTTCGCCGGTCTGCAGGCGGTCGACGCCGACCTGCGCCGCAACGTGCACGCGCTCGGCGCGTCGCGGCGCTGGGACGCTGCGAGTGTTGATCGTCCCTGCCGTGATGGCGTGGCTGATCGCCGGCCTCCGCGCCAGTGTCGCGTTCGCGCTGCTCGCCGCGATCCTCGCCGAGTACCTCGGCTCGAACGCGGGCCTCGGATTCGTGATCAGCCAGGGACAGGCGAACCTCGAGTCGAACAAGGTCATCGCCGGCGTGCTCGTGGTCGGCCTGCTCGCGCTCGGGCTCGATCGCGCCGTCCTCGCGGTCGAACGACTCGCCCAGCCGTGGCGGCGAGCATGACCGCCCAGCTTGCGCACCGCCGCGATCCGCGGCAGCGATCGTCGTCGTGTTCCTCGGCGCCTGGTGGTGGGGCACCGGATCCGGCCTGCTCGACCCGTTCTACTTCGGCGAACCCAGCGAGATCGGCGCGAGTGCTCCACGGCTGGATCTCCGCGGGCACGCTGTGGGAGGACGTCGGCAGCTCCGTCCTCGTGCTCGCCCTCGGTACGGCGGCCGGCACGCTCGTCGGAACCGCGATCGGTATCGCGCTCTTCGCTTCCCCACTGCTCCGAGCGGTGACCGAGCCGTATCTCGCCTTCCTGAACGGCATGCCGCGGCTGGTCTTCTACCCGGTGTTCGCGGTGATGCTCGGCTTCAGCCTCGAGTCGAAGGTGATCAACGTCGGACTCGTCATCGTGTTCCTCGCGATGGCGAACACGATGGCCGGCCTCCGCGAGACCGACCCTGACGTGCTGGCGCACACCCGGATGGCCGGCGCGACCAGAGTGCAGGTCGCGCGGCACGTCTACCTGCCGTCGATCGCGATCTGGCTCTTCACCGGCAGCCGCGCGAGCGTCGGCCTCGCGTTCCAGGCGGTCGTCGTGACCGAGCTGATCGGTTCGTCGTCCGGGCTCGGTCATCTCGCCGCGATCGGCCAGGGAACGTTCGACATCAACGTCGTCTGGGCGGCTGTCGTCCCGATGGTCGTCGTCGCCGTCTCGATCGACGCTCTCCTCGCGCTGCCGGAACGGCGCCTGACCCGTTGGCGCCCCGCCCCGGCCTGACCAGGAAGGAACGAGAACCATGGACGATCGCCGAGAGATCGAGGACGTGCTCGCGAGGTTCATCTACAGCCTGGACCGGCTCGACTGGGAGCAGTTCAGGGCAACGATGACCGACGACTTCCGCTACGGCTTCAAACACGCCGACGGTGAGCGCCTGGTGTGGTTCGCAGGGCGCGACCAGATGATGGAGCGGATTCGCGGCGTCACCGACAAGACCGTGGTGTCCCAGCACTTCTGCCCGAACCCGCTGATCGAGCCCGCCGGCGACACGGCGACGATGCTCGTCAACCACCTGGCCTACGTCTGGCAGCGCCGACCCGACGGCCGGCGCGCCGCAGCTGCACGTCGTGGCAGGGCGCTGGGAGGCCGACCTGCGTCGCACGCGGGCCGAGGGCTGGCGGTTCACGGGCATGGTCTTCGACCCCACTTTCCTCGTGCCCTGGCAGGACGACCTCTTCGGCTTCCCGCCGAGAGGTCCGGTCGCGGGCACGGCATGGAACAAGCAGCACCAGCCACGCTAGGAGAGGAGCCGGATGTACTTCTCAGGACAGTTCGACAAGTCAGTGGATGTCGCCATCATCGGCTATGGCGCCGCCGGAGCGGTGGCGGCGATGACGGCGCACGACGAGGGCTGTCGAGGTGCTCATCGTGGAGAAGCAGGCCGAGGACGCCCGCCGGCCGAACAGCCGCTTCTCGGGCGGGTTGTTCATTGCCCCCAACGACGTCGACGGCGCAACCGCCTACATGAAGGGCCTCTATCGAATCAACGACGAACTGTACGAGACCGATCCGGCCGTGATCCGGGCCTGGGCGGAGGTGACATCGACCAACCACACTTGGCTGGAGAAGCAAGGTGCGAAGGTGGTGAAGATCTTCGATCACGGCGAACACGCGGCCGTCGACGGCTACCAGTCGATCAGCATCTACAAGCCCGACATGATCGACCATCCACGCACCGGCCATCGTGGCTGGGGCTACGGCCTCTTCGCCTTCCTGCAGGAACAGGTCACGCAGCGGGCCATCGAGATCATGTACGACACCCCGGCCGAGTGGCTGCTCACCAACGCCGCCGGCGACGTCATCGGCGTCAGGGTTCGCCGGCAGGGCCGCGAGGTGAACATCGCCTGCTCTCGCGGCGTGATCATGACGTGCGGAGGATTCGAGTTCAGCGACTGGCTGAAGTCGAACTACCTCAAGGTGTTCCCCACCCACTTCTACGGCAACCCCGAGAACACCGGCGACGGTCTGGCGATGGCACAAGACGTCGGCGCCGACCTGTGGCACATGAACTCCTGCGCCGCCCGACTCGTGGCGCGCTTCCCCGAGTCGGGTTATCCCGGCGGCTGTCCGATCGACCTGTGGGGCGTCGAGGGCGTCGAAGGCCTCAAAGCCTTGATGCCGCACTTCGAAGCCTTCGACGAGACGGAGTCGGGGCAGCAGGCAGCGTTGCGATCACGTACGACCGTTCCCCTCGCGCAGATCGAGGTCCCGGCGCCGGACGCGATGCCGGGCGCCATCGTCACCGACCGCTACGGTCGCCGCTTCACCAGCGAGTTGTACCGCACCCACACCCTGTACTACGAGCTGACGAACCTCGACACGCACAAGCTCGTGTACCCGAAAATCCCCAGTTGGTGGATCTTCGACGAGCGCCGCGTCCAAGCTGGTCCGCTGACGCCGATCTACATGGGACCGACCGGTCCGCTTCAGCAGATTCCCTGGAGCGCGGACAACCGTGCGGAGATCGAGAAGGGCTGGATCATCTCCGCATCGTCGATCCCGGAACTCGCGCAGAAGTGCGGCATGGACGCCGAGGTGCTCACCGGCACGGTCGAGCAACTACAACAAGTACTGCCGGCTCGGCGAGGACCCTGACTTCGATCGCGCCGCGTCGTCCCTCGTGCCGCTGGACGCACCGCCGTACTACGCGGTGCAACTGTGGCCCGGCGGCCCGAACACCCAGGGCGGGCCGCGTCGTGACGCCGACGGACGCGTCCTGTCCGTTCGTGGCGGACCCATCCCGCACCTGTATTCCGCCGGTGAATTCGGATCCATCTACGGCATGCTCTACCCGGCCGGCGGCGGCAACATCGCCGAATGCCTCGCTTTCGGCCGGATCGCCGGCCACAACGCAGCCAATGAGTCACCCCACTGACAAACTCACGGAGGTGCTGCAATGACCTCACCGTCGATTCCAACGGTCGCGGAGGAATTCGCCGATTTCTGCGTTCGCATGCGTGGCTCCGACCTTCCGGTAGCAGTCTCGGGCGCTGCCAGGAGTCAACTCTTCGACACCATCGGAGTCAGCCTCGCGGCGGCCGCGATCAACCGTGACGCTCCAGCCGCACTGATGGCCCGCGCGCACTCGATCCCGGCAGAGGCCCCGGTCGTCGGGTCCGCACTGCCGGCGTCGGTCACCCACGCACTCCTGGCCAACAGTGCCTACGCCCATGCACTCGACTTCGACAACTCCCACGCCGGCTCGATGGTGCACCCCGGGGCGATCATCGGGACGATGGCCTGGACCCTCGGTGCCGTCTGCCATGCGTCCGGTGCCGATGTTCTCAAGGCCTACGTCATCGGGGTCGAAGTCGCCGCCCGCATCGGGTCCGCGTCGCCGTACATGTTCCACCAGCGCGGCTACCACGGGACGCCGGTCGTGGGAATCTTCGGCTCCGTGGTGGCGGCGAGCCACCTCCTCGGCCTGGAGCGGCAACAGGTCGTGAACGCACTTGGTATCGCCGGCAGTCTCGCAGCCGGCATCAACGAGTTCCTCGTCGCGGGCTCGACCGTCAAGACTCTTGCACCCCGGCCTCGCCAACATGAACGCCTACACCGCGGTGGAGCTAGCGATGGCCGGCGCCGACGGCCCTTCGACCGTGTTCGAAGGGCCGTTCGGCGTCTACCAGACACTCGCCGGCCTGGAGGGCCTGGAGGTCGACACAGGCTCGCTCGGCAGACACTGGGAGATCCTTGGAGTCACCACAAAGCCTTACCCTGCCTGCAATTTCATTCACGCCTCCCTGGACTGCCTGGAGAAGATCCGGACGGCCTCCCCGGTCATCGCTGCCGCTGACATCGAGGGAGTCGAGGTCGTCGTAGCGCCGCAGCTGATACCGACCCTCGTCGAGCCGCGGAGCGTCAAAGACCGCCCGCTGCGGGCCTACGACGCGAAGTTCAGCATCCAGTACTGCGTCGCCCGGCACCTCGTCGACGGTCGTCTGACCACCGACAGCTTCACCGATGACAGCCTCGCCGATCCTGCGGTCCTCGGCTTGGCGGAACGCATCCGCTTCGACGTCCAGCCTGATGCCGACTTCCCGCGGCTCTCGTCGACTGTGCGCCTGCGAACCCGAGATCTCCAGGTCTTCGAAACAACAGTGCCCGACGCCAAGGGAAGCCCGAAGAATCCACTCACTGCCGCGGACATCGAACGCAAGTTCCAGGACAACACGAGCCGGGCGCTGCCAACTGCCGTCGCTCAGGAGATCAGCGAGCGATTCCGGCGATTCGACGACGAAACCGATCTGCGGGAGCTCTCGAAGCTCTGGACAGAGGCCGCCGCACGGCCAATCGGTCGAGCTGTTTAGGTGCCCCTCACCGAACAAACAAATTGCGACACGAAATTTCGATCAGGTCTGGACAGGCTATGGAACAAGGTGGCCCTTGGCTCAACCGACCCGATGCCAGCGCCGCCAGTCTGTAGGTGTGGCTGAGGCAAGGGAACGGCGATGGGGGCCAAGGATGCTGGGCTTTCGGTCTTGGACACGGCTGGCGCGGTGCAGGCCTCGCCTCACTACACCGCACCAGCCGGTTTCAGGTCTCTGCCTGAGCCGCCAGGGGTACAGGGGTCGGGGAACTCAGATAGAGGCGAAGTGGCCGTAGGTTGGACGCCGGGGCGATAAGCCGTGAGGAGGAAGACTTGGAACGCCGGCGATTGCTCGAAAACCTTGCTGTGCTAGGCATTGCCACCGCGGCCTCTCCAGCCGCCGCTGCGCTGGAGTCGATCCGCACCAGCGTGCACAACGCCTTTACCGCTCCGGACGCGGATGTGCACTTCTGGGAAGGGCGAGTAGTCGAGTACGGCTACACCTACCTCACCGATCCGCCACAGGAGTTCGTGACCGAGTTGGCCGGGGACCTAGTCGCCATCCGTCTGATTGTAGGCCGGATGAAGCCGACCGCTCCGGCCTACCGGGAGTGGTGCACGGTGGCCGGAATGCTCGCCTGCTCCATGGCCAAGTCCTTGAGCAACCTCGGGCATGCTCGCGAGGCGGGCAAGTGGTGGCGCACCGCCCAGTCGGCCGGCGACGCATCCGAGAACTTGGACGCGCAACTGTGGGTGCGCAGCCAGCGGGTCATCCATGGCCTGTACGAGAAGCGGTCCCCACACCTGCTGCTACGACAGTCGGCCGAGGCGATCCAGATGGCCCACGGTCACGCCTGCTACGGCTTGGCATCCTCGACTACAGGCCGGGCTCAAGCCTTGGTGCTGGCCGGGAACTACGCAGGCGCCCGGCAAGAGCTCTCGCACGCCGAGGAAATCTTCAGTCGGCTGCCGGACGAGATCCGCGGCAACCCCGACTCGGTCCACGGCTACTCAGAAGACCGGCTGCGCTACACCGAAACCTGGGTCTATGCCTACTCAGGCGATGTAGCGCGAGCGGATCGCGCCGCTGAACAGGCCAAGCGGCTCTATCCGGTGACCGACACCCGCACCCCGCTGCAGATTGAGCTGATGCAGGCTGTTGCTCGCACCCGGGCCGGGAACACCACCGAAGGGCTGCAACTGGCACACTCCCGGCTAGAGGCGCTGCCGCTGTCCCAGCGCACCACCATGATTGGCGATCTGGCAGGACGGGTGCTCGACCCGATCCCAACGGCCGAGCTGAAGCGGGCCGACGTTGGGGCCTACCGTGAACTCCTGGCGCAGTCGCCGGTCAAGGAACTGACCGCGTGAGTGGGGTTGCTTTTGATCGCCTGGACGGCGACGCCACATTGAAGATGCTCGATGAGCTGAGCGACCTGTACGTGGCGATTCACAACCAGCCCGAACACGACTTCCCGATGTACAGCCGCGAGGCGTTCGTGGAACGTACCACCGCGCAGGCGGGCCGGGACGGGTTTGAGCTGGTCAGCCTGCGGCTGGACGACGTCTTGATTGGGTTCAGCTTCGGACTGCGGTTTGAGGCCTCCCAATGGTGGTCGGACATTGAGCCGCCTTCGGCGGCTGTGCTTGACGCCACCAAGTTCGCCGTGATTGAGCTGGACGTACACGAAGACTTCCGCCGCCGCGGTCTCGGCAAAGCCTTGATGGACCAGCTGCTCACCGACCGGCCCGAGCCGTACGCCACACTCGCCGCGACTGTCGGGAGGAACGCGCACGACATGTGTCGAGACGACCTAAGCAGACGGCTACGCAGTGTGGTTCAGCGGCGGCGGAGGTGGGCTTGTTCGATCGCCGGTGGGGTGGCGTCGTAGTTGTCGGCCGGGTCGAGTTCGGTGCCGGGTGCAACGATCTCGTCGATCCGGTCGAGGATGTCGGCGGACAGGTCGATCTCGGCGGCGGGCAGGAGGCTGTCGAGTTGCTCCTGGGTTCGCGGGCCGATCAGGACTGAGGTCACCGCCGGGTGCGCCCGGACGAACGCCGTGGCCAGGTGCGGCAGGGTCATCCCGGCTTCGTCGGCCAGCGCGGTGAGCTTCGCCACCGCCGCGGTCTTCGCCTGACCGGTCGGGCTCGACGCGTCGTAGCTGGATGGCCGGGTCGACGCTCGGTGAGATGACGCCAGGTTCGCCCGGCCGGACAGCCAACCGCTGTTCAGCGGGCTGAAGGTGAGTACGCCGAGGTCGTACCGCTGAGCGACCGGGAACACGGACGCCTCCGGCCGGCGGGTCAGGATCGAGTACATGGTCTGCTCGGTCAGGAACCGGTGCGTGCCGCGGCGTTCGGCGGCCCACTGGGCCTCGACGATGGTCTCGGCCGGGAACATCGAGGAGCCGAACGCAAGGATCTTCCCCGCCTGCATCAGATCGGACAGTGCGGACAACGTCTCGCCGGGATCGGTGTCATGGTCCGGACGGTGCAGTTGGTACAGATCGAGGTGGTCGGTGCCGAGCCGGCGCAGACTGTTCTCGACGGACCGGACGATCCACCGGCGGGAGGCGCCGCGCTGGTTCGGGTCGGCGCCCATCGGCAGGCCGAACTTGCTCGCCAGTACGACGTCGTCGCGCCGGGTCCTGATCGCCGTACCGACGATCTCCTCGGACTCGCCGGCGGAGTAGACGTCGGCGGTGTCGATCAGGTTGATCCCCGCGTCGAGTGCGCGGTGGATGATCCGGACCGAGTCCTCGTGGTCCGGGTTGCCCATCGCGCCGAACATCATCGCGCCGACGGCGACGTCGCTGACCGAGATGCCGGTGGCGCCGAGGATTCTGCGTTGCATGGGGTTCGTGCCTTTCTGACAAAGTTGCCGGTACCTCGATCAGAGCACCGCCGGGCACCGGAGCGTGAGCCCGATGCTGCTGCCGGCTTGCGCGATCCTGCCGACTTGGTTCACTGGGGGAGTGGACCTGCTGGACGAGCTCGGAGCCCTCATCACCCGGCACGCCGTCGGCCGGCGAGGGCACAGCCGGCATCTGATCGACGGAGTACAGATCAGCAGGGTCGACGAACCGAGCGAGCCGACCGCCGCGATCGTGACGCCCTCTGTCACGGTCGTCGCGTCGGGCGTCAAGCGGACGTTGCTCAACGGGGTTGCCTACGAGTACCGCGCCGGGCAGTTTCTCGTCACCTCGCTGGACCTTCCGGTGATCGGTCAGGCCCTCAAGGCGAGCCCGGACGAGCCGTTCGTTGTGGTCAGCCTGCGGCTCGATCCGGTGGAGATCGCGCCACTTCTGCTCGAGACGCCGGCCCTGCCACCGCAGTACGGCGGTCTGGTGGTCAGCGATGCGACACCCGAGTTGCTGGATCCCGTCGTACGACTGCTGCGGATCGCTGATCGTCCCGACGACGTACGGGTACTGGCGGCGGGGATCCGGCGGGAGATCCTGTGGCGCCTGCTCACCGGCGAACAGGGCGCGCTGGTCCGGCAGATCGGTCTGGCCGACGGCATGCTCGCCCACATCTCGCAGGCGATCCGCTGGATCCGGAGTCACCACAGCGAACCGATCAGGGTGGCCGACCTGGCCGAGCTGGCCGGCATGAGTCCCTCGACCTTCCACCGCCATTTCCGCGCGGCGACGTCGATGACTCCGATCCAGTTCCAGAAGCAGATCCGCCTGCAGCGGGCCAGGATCCTGCTCCGCACCCAGGCCACCACCGCAGCCGACGTCGCCTTCCAGGTCGGCTACACCAGTCCGGCTCACTTCACCCGCGAGTACCACAAAGCCTTCGGCCGAACCCCAGGCGAAGACCGAACAAACCTCATCTCTTCGGTGGTGGCACCCTCCGCGTCGTCGTCATGTCCCCCAGCGTCTGCGTAGCCATAGATAGCAGGACCTACCGCTTCCAACGCTGAGACCTGAAAGTGCGTGTAACCGCCGAGTGAGCCAGGACTGCCGACCGGACCGCGCCGCACGGACGAGGCGATGGTGCTCGGCTTGCCGGAGCAGTTCATCCTGCCGGGCATCGACGAGCGCCTTGCTGAGGTAGGGATGCACCATGAGTTCCTCCGTCATCGAGGGAAGCGACAACCGCTCCCGGGACGAGCCTCGAGCAGACGGAGCACAGCGCGGATCCGGGTCCGGCGCCTATCTCGGCGACCGATCCACCTACCTTCCGTGCCGTAGTACCCATTCCGGTGCCGGGTGTTTACGGTCGGCTCGAACCGGTCTCACACTGGGCTCATGGTCTTGCTCGAGCGCGACAGCGCTCTCGAGGCGTTGACGCAGTACGCGGCACAAGCCCGTGCCGGCGCGGGGCGAGTGGTCCTCATCTCGGGCGAGGCCGGCGCCGGTAAGTCCGCCTTGCTGGAACGGCTTCAACGAGAACTCGCCGATGTCTGCTGGGTCGGCGGAACGTGCGACGGCCTGATCACGCCCCGGCCGCTCGGGCCATTGTTCGAGATCGCCGAGCAGTTGGGGGGTGAACTGCTCGAGGCGTGCCGCAGCGACCCGGGGCGCGACGAACTGTTCGCCCTCCTGCTACGCCGCCTGTCGGCCCCAGGTCCGCCGGTCGTCGTCTCGATCGAGGATCTGCATTGGGCCGACGAATCCACGCTTGACCTCGTCCGATTCCTCGGCCGTCGCATCCGCACGACACGGTCGTTGCTCCTCGTCACCTTCCGCGACGACGCGATCCGGTCGGACGAGGCGCTGCGCATCGCCCTGGGTGGACTCGCCGGCGAACGAGCGATGCGCCGGGTGAACGTTCCCGTCCTGTCGGCGGACGCGGTCGCGATCCTTGCCGCTGGTAGCGGGCTTGCGGCCGAGGACGTGTATCGGCTGAGCGGCGGGAACCCGTTCTTCGTCCATGAGATCGTGCAGTCCGCGAGCGAGCTGCCCGCTTCGGCGCGCGACGCCGTACTCGGTCACTTCGCGCGGCTGACCGATTCCGCGCGAGCTGTGCTCGACATCGCGGCCATCGCCGGCGTCCGCATCGACTCGGGCCTGCTCGAGTCGGTGGGTGCGGCGGTTCGCGATCTTGACGAGCTCGTCGAGGCCGGTGCGCTGGTCAGCGAGGCGAGATCGCTGCGGTTCCGCCACGAGATCAACCGGCGTGCGGTGGCGAGCGAAATCCCCGTGTACCGCAAGGCTGCGATACACGCCCAGCTCCTCGCGGCGTTACTGCACTCAGGCGGCGCCGATGAGGCGGTGCTGGCGTTTCACGCCGACGGTGCCGGAGACCAGGCCGCGGTCCTGCGTTATGCACCGGCCGCCGGGCGGCGGGCAGCCGAGCTCGGCGCACACCGCGAAGCCGTTGAGCACTTCGAGGCCGCAGTGCGTTTCGCCGGCCAGGTCGCGCCGCGAACGGCTGCCGACCTGTATTCCCGGCTCGCGACCGAGGCATCGGTGATCGAACGCTGGCAGCTGGCTCTCGACGCCGGCCAGCGAGCGCTGGAGCTCTGGACCGAGGTGGGCGATCCACTCCGTGAGAGCGACGCGATGCGTTCGCTGTCCGCGACGATGTGGCGCCTGTGCCGGGGTCGGGAGTCGATGGAGCTTTCCGTCGCGGCCGTCGACGTCATCCGCGACGGCGGCGCGACCCCCGAGCTCGCCCGCGCCTACGCACAGCTGGCGCAGCTGCAGAGTCACCACGGCGAGATCGAGGGGGCGTCGTTGTGGCTGCGCCGCGCGGGCGACCTGGTCGACGTACTGGACGTCCCAGATGTCCGCAGCGACGTGGCGAACACCGCAGCCATCGTCGCGTGGACTTCCGGCGAAGAGTGGATGCCCCTGCTGCGCCACGCGCTGGACATCGCGCTGGACAGTGGAGCCCGCGAGCAGACGGCGCGCGCCTACGCGAACATGTGTACGGCGCTGTGCGACTTCGGCCGGCTCGCGGAAGCCGAGTCGTACTATGCGCAAGGGGCCGCCTTCTGCGACGAGACCGGCATGGCCCGGTTCGGGATCTGTCTGCGCGCCACCTGGGGCGAGATTCTGCTGGGCGTGGGCCGGTGGGACGAGGCCGTCGACGTGTGTCAGCAGGTTCTCGCGAGCGGCGCATCGCCGTTCAACCGGCTCTCCGCCGCGATCGTGATCGGCCGGATCCTGGCCCGCCGGGGCGAGGGCGATCCGTGGCCCTACCTGGACGAAGCCGTGACCAGCGCCGACGCGACCGAGCGCCCGGACATCATCGGACTCACCCGATCCGCACGGGCGGAGGCGCACTGGCTGGCGGGGGATCTCGACGCTGCGCTGCAGGACGTCACCGTCGGGAGTGTCAACGTCGACCGGGCACACGCGTGGATCCAGGGCCAGATCGCGACCTGGCAGGCACGTCTCGGCGCCATCGTCACGCCGTCGCCGACCAGGCTCCCGGAGCCACACGCCCGGTCTGTGAGCGGGGACTTCGATCGCGCAGCCGAACTCTGGGACGGTATCGGCAGTCCCTTCGACGCCGCCCTCGCCTTCCTCGACTCCGGTTCGGAACCGGGAATGCGGGAGGCGCTCCGCCGCTTCGACGCCCTCGGCGCGGCCGCGGCCGCACGGCTGACACGCCGACGGATGCGCCGACTCGGCCTGCGCGCGATCCCGTCCGGTGCGCATCCATCGACTCGCTCCAACGCGGCCGGTATGACCCGCCGCGAGCGCGAGGTGATGACGATGGTCGCGGCCGGGCAGTCGAACGCGACCATCTCCGCGCAACTGGTGATCTCGCCGCGGACCGTCGAGCACCATGTGGCCGCGATCCTCGCCAAGCTCGGGGTCGCATCGCGGACGCTCGTCGCAGCCGAGGCCCGCCGCCGCGGCCTGCTCGACGCTCCCGATCGGCCGGGCGCAGCAACAAACTAGGTCGCCACACACAGAACCTGGGTGCTCACCACGGATCACTCGAACGTCGTCGTCGGCATACGTTCACTGCGGAACGAACCAACGACCGAAAGAGAGTGAATCATGCCGCTGTACATGGACATCCACAACATCACGAACGGCGTCTCGGCAGACGAGGTCGCCAAGGCGCACGCCGCCGACCTGCAGACCGAAGCCGGCTACGAGGTGCGTTACCTGCGGTACTGGGTGAACGAACGACACGGCAAGGTGTTCTGCCTGGTCGAAGCACCGTCGGCAGAGGCGGCCTCGACGGTGCACCGCGAGGCGCACGGTCTGGTCGCCGACGAGATCTTCCAGGTACAGGAAGGCGCCTGACGATGGCCGGACTTGCTTTTCACCGAACCGGAACCGGACCGCCTCTGGTGCTGTTGCACGGCATCGGGTCGTCGCACCGAGTATGGTCTCCGGTCGTCGCCGCACTCGCCGAACACTTCGACGTCATCGCCGTGGATCTGCCCGGCTTCGGGGAGTCGCCGCCACTGTCCGGCGGGGTCGAACCGCATCCGGCCGCGCTGGCGGATGCGGTCGACACCTTCCTCGACGATCTCGGCATCGTCAGGCCCGCAGTCGCCGGGCACTCGCTCGGCGGATGGGTCGCCCTCGAACTGGCCGAGATCAGACCGACCGCCGCCGTCGCGCTGATCTCTCCTGCGGGCCTCTGGCCGGGAAGCACACCGCCGTACAACCGGCTCAGCCTGCAGGCCACGAGATGGCTCACGCGGCACTGGCGCAAACAGCTGTCGCGGCTGGTGAATCGCAGGTTCGGACGTGCGCTTCTGCTGTGCCAGACCGTTGGTCGGCCGTCCCGGATCAGCCCCGACCTGGCCCGCGCGATGGTGTGGGACATGGCGACGAGTCCCGGCTTCGACGCCACCCTCCAGGCCACCCTCGATCGGCACTACCTGGCCGGGCCGCCGGGGTTGGACGTGCCGATCACGGTTGCCTTCGGCTCGCGGGATCGCCTGCTGAGGCGCCGGTCGCGCCATGTCGAGCAACTCCCGTCCGGCGCTCGCCTCGAGACGCTGGCCGGCTGCGGCCACGTCCCGATGAGCGACGACCCGCGCGCCGTCGCCGCTTTGATCACGGCAGCGGCCCACCGCGGGTCCAGGGGCGAAGCCCTCCGCGCGGGGTGAGGCATTGCGTGCCGGGTGCGCGATACTGCCGGTGACGGGTCGGCCGTGTACGCCACTCCGGAAGCCTCGTCGTGGGTCGAGATCGGAGACGCGATGGGGGAGACGCTGCTTCAGCTGATACCGCTGGCCCTCGCGGCTGCGCTGAGCAGCGTCCCCATCACCGCCACCATCTTCATCCTGCTGTCGGAGAGCCGCAGACGCTCCGGCCTGGCCTTCCTGGCCGGCACGGTGCTCGGCACCTTCGCTACCGTCGCATTGGCGACGGTGGCCGGCCATGCGCTTCCCGGCCGACCACGCGAACACAACGCCCTCGTCGGGACGCTGGAGGTGGTGATCGGCCTTGCCCTCGTGCTGCTGGGCGTGGTGGCCCTCGCGCGCCGGTCCCGCCCAGGGAGAGGGGGTGGACCGGACTGGCTGGACAGCATCGGCACGTTCGGCATCCTGCCGGTGTTCGGCATCGGCCTGGCGCTGAACCTGCGTCCGAAGGCGATCCTCCTGGCGGTGGCCGCGGGCCTGGCGATCGTCGGGGTGGACCTGGCGTTCCATAACAACGTCGGCCTGGTGATCTTCTACACCGTGATCGCCACCTGCACCGTCGGCGTTCCCATCGTCGCGACGATCCTGTTTCCGCGGCGGATGGAGCCTCGCCTGCTCGCGGCGAAGGGGTGGATCGCCGCTCACTCCAGCACAGTCGGTGCCACGATGATGATCCTGGTCGGCGGCTTCGTCATCGGCGTCGGAGTAAGCGGCTGAACACGCCGCCCGGTCGGCTTGGCGCCGCCGGTGCGGGAGCCCGACCCCGACAAAGTGCATCTGCAAGGTCTCCGACTCTCGTGCTCGCTGTTTGCATGATCGTCGGCCGGTGTCTGGTCGGGGCTCGGGGGCATTGTCGGGGTGGGAAGGGTGGAGGGCGTGCCTGGGTTGGGCCGGGCGGTCCCGGCGGTCTTGTCCTGCCCGGATCGGTCCACGTCTGGTGACCTGAGACAGGTCGTGGTGGCCTGAGACAGGCAATTCCTTGTCCCACCCCACCGCTTCCGGTCCCACCCCACCGCTTCCGGTCCCACCCCACCGGTTCCGGTCCCAGCCCACCGGTTCCGGTCCCCGCGCGGCGTTGTGTGTCGGAGCGGACCTGTCCCGAGCGACCCATTTCATGGGTTGACCTACGAGATGGTGGGTTGGCGCCCCGGGATCCGATACGCCAACCCACCATCTGATGGGCCAGCCCATCAAATGGCGCGAGCACGCGGGCCGCCGACCACCTGGCCGAGTTGCTGAACCACCGGACAACGACCGCGACGACTGGCCCGGCAAACCACGATGGCCGGTTGGCACACCGACGACCAACGAGTGACCGGCCGGCCACACCATCGCCGGGCGACTGGCAGCAGCACACGCCACCACGCCGCCGCTCCAGGGGCACCGATCCAGCCCGCGGCCTCCCACCAGGCCCCAAAAGCAAGAAGCCCCGAACCCATTGAGGGTTCGGAGCTAGGCCGATGTCCTGAGACATCTCACTGCGCCCCCGGCAGGATTCGAACCTGCGCACCCGCCTCCGGAGGGCGGTGCTCTATCCCCTGAGCTACGGGGGCTCAGGAACGTGCAGAACAGTAGCAGGAAACTTCGATAACTCCCGAATCGGGTACGGCGCCCGGAGCGTCACCGAGACGGGTGCCCGGGGGACCCTGAGCGGACCCTGGAACCACGGTGCGGTGGGATCGACTTCCGGTGAGACGGCGTCATAGTGGTTGTAAGCCCAACAGCTGAAAGGAAATCGGTACCCATGGCTACCACTCTGGTCCGCCCGTCCAACGGTCGCTGGATCGGCGGTGTCTGCGCCGGGCTGGCCCGCCGGTTCGGCATCTCGGCGAACACGGTCCGACTGATCTTCGTCGTCAGTTGCCTGCTGCCCGGTCCGCAGTTCCTGATCTACATCGTCCTGTGGGTGCTGATGCCGTCGGAGGACTAGCCCTCCGGCAGCCCGCCCTGGCCCGCATGGCAACCTGGCTCGTCATGAGAGCAGGTAGGTGGCGCCGGGCGGGCGTGACGGCGGCCGCCCTGCTCCTCGTGGGCACTGTGGTGGGCGGCTGCCAGGTAGGTCCCGCGCCGCCCGGTCCGGCCGAACTCCGGACCGGGCCGCCTCCCTGGGATGCCCCGCGCGACGCGGTCTCGTACATCGACAAGGCCGGCTTCGAACGGCTCCCGCTCGACTTCTCCGGCCCCTCGCCGTACACCCTGACCATCGCCGTCACGGTCGACGGCACCCCGGTCCAGATCCCGTCCGGCGTCGGCATCGACCGCCTCCGCGCCGAACAAGCCGCCGTCCACACCCACACCACCGACGGCCTCGTTTACGTCGAAGCCAAAACCACCGCCGAACGCCCCACCCTCGCCCAGTTCTTCACCCTGTGGGGCGTCCGCTACGACGCCAAGTGCGTCGGCGACGCCTGCAAATCCCTGACAGTCGCGGCCGACGGCAAACCCGCTCCCTGGGACACACCCCTGGTTCGCAACAGCCATATCGCGGTCACGGTGCGTCACTGACCTGTGCAATCAGTGCTACGCTTTCTGCTAGCACCGAAGGCAGAGAAAGGACCGAGTATGGCGGCAATCACCGTGCGAAGCCTGGACGACGATGTGAAGCACCGGCTGCGAGTTCGGGCGGCGAAGCACGGCCATTCGATGGAGGCCGAGGTGCGAGCGATCCTCGTCGACGCCGTGGCAGAGGAGGAGCCCAACAACTGGGTCAGGTTCCACGAGCGGTTCGCTGCGATCGGCGGGGTCGAGCTGGATATACCGCCACGGACCGGTGGGCACCGCGCACCAGTCGAGTTCGACTGATGATCGTTCTCGACACGAACGTCCTCTCGGAGCTCATGAAGGAGTCTCCGAACGAGACCGTCTGGCAGTGGCTGCAGGGCAACCCGGACGAGGAGCTGTGCGCGACGGCGATCACGGCCGCCGAGATCCATGACGGAATCGAGCAGATGCCGGCCGGTCGCCGGCGCAGACAGGTGCGGGAGGCCGCGGACGTCGCATTCGCCGTTATCGAGGACGACCTGCTGTCGTTCACGGCGGAAGCCGCGATGGCCTATTCGGTGGTGGTCCGGGACCGGCGCCGAGCAGGTTTGCCGATCGGGGTCCTGGATGCGCAGATCGCGGCGATCTGTCTGGTGGAGCAGGCTGCGCTCGCGACCAGGAATACCCAGGACTTCGCCCGGACCGGCGTCGAGCTGATCAATCCGTGGGAGTGAGGCCGTACCGGGCTGTGGATGCTGAGTCAAGGGATCGGGTGGCGGGCCATTAGGCTGAGGCGGTGACTCCGGAACAGCTCGCTGAGAAGATCCTGCAGGCCCTGGCCGCGCTCGTCGACGACGGCACCATCACCGTCGAGGGCGGGCTGCCGCGCGAGCTGAAGGTCGAGCGCCCCAAGAACCCCGAGCACGGGGACTACGCCACCAACGTCGCCATGCAGCTCGGCAAGCGCGCCGGGCTGAACCCGCGCCAGTTCGCCGAACTGCTCGCCGCGAAGCTGCGGGACGACGAAGCCATCACCGCGGTCGAGATCGCCGGTCCCGGTTTCATCAACCTCCGGGTCGCGGCCGACGCCCAGGGCAAGATCGCCCAGTCGATCGTCGACGCCGGCCCGCAGTACGGCACGCAGCGACAGCCTGCACGGCCAGTCGGTGAACCTCGAGTTCATCTCGGCCAACCCGACCGGCCCGCTGCACCTCGGCCACACCCGCTGGGCCGCCGTCGGCGACGCGCTCGCCCGGGTGCTGACCGCCGCCGGCGCCAGCGTCACCCGCGAGTTCTACATCAACGACCGCGGCGCCCAGATGGACAAGTTCGGCGCCAGCCTGCAGGCGGCGGCCAACGGTCAGCCGATCCCCGAGGACGGCTACCACGGCGAGTACATCCTCGATCTCGCGCAGCAGATCGTCGACGAGGTGCCGGCCATCCTGACGCTCCCCGAGGACGAGCAGGTGATCGCCTTCCGCGAGGCCGGGTACGAGCGCCAGCTCAAGGAGCAGCAGTCCCAGCTGGAGCACTTCCGGACCAAGTTCGACGTCTGGTTCTCCGAGCGCAGCCTGCACGAGCAGGACGGCGTCGGCCACGCGATCGAGAAGCTCCGCGAGCAGGGCCACCTGTACGAGGCCGACGACGCGCTGTGGATGCGGACCACCGACTTCACCGACGACAAGGACCGGGTCCTGATCCGGTCCAACGGCGAGCCGACGTACTTCGCCTCCGACGCGGCGTACTACGTGAACAAGCGCGAGCGTGGCTTCGACGTCTGTATCTACCTGCTCGGCGCCGACCACCACGGCTACGTGAACCGGCTGAAGGCGATCGCGGCCTGCGCCGGGTGACGACCCCGAGCACAACATCGAGGTCCTGATCGGCCAGCTGGTGAAGATCCTCAAGGGCGGCGAGGAGATGCGGCTGTCCAAGCGGGCCGGCACCATCGTCACGCTGGCCGAGCTGGTCGAGGAGAGCGGTGTCGACCCGCTCCGCTACACGCTGTGCCGCTACCCGGTCGACTCGCCGCTGACGCTGGACATCGAGGAGATGACCCGGCAGGTCAGCGACAACCCGGTCTACTACGTCCAGTACGCGCACGCCCGGCTCGCCTCGATCCTGCGCAACGCGGACGAGCTCGGCATCAAGCTGGACGAGTTCGACCCGGGCCTGCTCAGCCACGAGCGCGAGGGCGACCTGCTCCGCGCGCTGGCCGAGTTCCCGCGCGTCGTCGCCACCGCCGGCGAGTTGCGCGAGCCGCACCGGGTCGCCCGCTACCTGGAGGACACCGCGGCGGCGTTCCACAAGTTCTACGACAGCTGCCGCGTGCTGCCGCGCGGCGACGAGGAGGTCGAGCCGGTGCACAAGGCTCGCCTGACCCTGGTCGCCGCGACCAGGACCGTGCTCGCCAACGGGCTGGACCTGCTCGGCGTCTCCGCCCCGGAGCGGATGTGAGGGCGCACGAGGCGGGGCCTGCACGCCGGGGCGGCCACCGCGGGCCGGCCTGGTTGCGTCCCCCGGAGGACGTCAACGACCTGGTCGCCACAGCTGTGGTCGTCGACCGCGACGAAGAACGCCGACGGCGCGCTCGAGGTGGGCGGCGTCGACGTCCGCGAACTGGTCGCGGAGCACGGCAGCCCGGCGTACCTGCTGGACGAGGCGGACTTCCGCGCCCGGGCCCGGGCGTTCCGCGAAGGTTTCAAGGACTTCGCCGTCTACTACGGCGGCAAGGCGTTCCTCTGTACGACGGTGGTGCGCTGGGTGATGGAGGAGGGGCTGAACCTCGACATCTGCTCGGGTGGTGAGCTCGCGGTCGCCCTCCGCGCCGGTGCGGATCCCCAGCGGCTGGGGTTCCACGGCAACAACAAATCCGAGGCCGAGCTGGCCCGCGCACTCGACGTCGGGGTCGGACGGATCATCGTCGACTCGTTCCACGAGATCGAGCGGCTGACGCGGCTCGCCGCGGAGCGAGGGCGTGGTGGCGCCGGTGATGGTCAGGGTCACCGCCGGCGTCGAGGCGCACACCCACGCCTACATCGCGACCGCGCACCAGGACCAGAAGTTCGGCTTCTCGATCACCACCGGCGACGCGTTCGAGGCCGTTGCCCGGATCAACCAAGCGCCCGAGCTGGAGCTGCTCGGACTGCACTCGCACATCGGCTCGCAGATCTTCGACTCGTCCGGGTTCGAGCATGGCCGCGCGGCGCCTGATCGCCTTGCACGCAAGGGTTTCCGACGAGCTCGGTGTGGACATGCCGGAGCTCGACCTGGGCGGTGGATTCGGTATCGCCTACACCACTCAGGACGATCCCGTCCGACCCGGCCCAGTTGGCCACCGAGCTCGGCAAGATCGTCGAGCACGAGTGCCGGGCGTTCGACATCGAGGTGCCGCGGCTGTCGATCGAGCCGGGGCGGGCGATCGTCGGACCGGCCGTCTGCACGGTCTACACCGTCGGCACCACCAAGGAGGTCGCGCTCGACTTCGGGGAGTCGCGGACCTACGTGTCGGTCGACGGCGGGATGAGCGACAACATCCGCACCGCCCTGTACGACGCCGACTACTCCTGCACGCTGGCGAGCCGGTACTGCCGAGCCGATCCGGCGCTTGGCCCGGGTGGTCGGCAAGCACTGCGAGTCCGGTGACATCGTGGTGAAGGACGAGTTCATGCCGTCCGACGTCACCCCGGGCGACCTGATCGCCGTACCGGGCACCGGTGCCTACTGCCGGTCGATGGCGAGCAACTACAACCACGTGCCGCGGCCGCCGGTGATCGCGGTCAAGGACGGTCGCACGCGCGTCGTCGTACGTCGTGAGACCGAGGACGACCTGCTGGCTCTGGACATGGGGCGCGAGTCGGGAGCTGAACTGATGTCCTCCGGAAACCCTTGAAGGTGGCGCTGCTGGGTTGTGGCGTGGTCGGCACCGAGGTGGTCCGGATCCTCACCGAGCAGGCCGACCACCTCGCCGCCCGGGTCGGTGCGCCGCTGGAGATCGCCGGCATCGCCGTACGCCGGGCCGGCCGCGAGCGGGACATCGCCGTCGACCCGGCCCTGATCACCACCGACGCGCAGGCACTGGTGTCGCGCGGCGACCTGGACCTCGTGATCGAGGTGATCGGCGGGCTCGAGCCGGCCCGCGGCCTGATCCTGACCGCCCTCGAGAACGGCGCCTCGGTGGTCACCGCGAACAAGGCGCTGCTCGCCGAGGACGGCCCGACGCTGTTCGCGGCCGCCGAGAAGTACGAGCGCGACCTGTACTTCGAGGCCGCCGTGGCCGGGGCGATCCCGATCCTGCGGCCGCTGCGCGAGTCGCTGGCCGGTGACGACGTGACCCGGGTGATGGGCATCGTCAACGGCACCACGAACTACATCCTGGACAAGATGGACTCGACCGGCGCCGGCTTCGACGAGGCGCTCGAGGAGGCCCAGGCCCTCGGGTACGCCGAGGCCGATCCGACCGCCGACATCGAGGGCTTCGACGCGGCCGCGAAGGCGGCCCTGCTGGCGAGTTTGGCCTTCCACACCAGGGTTTCCATCGCCGACGTGCACCGCGAGGGCATCACCGAGGTGTCCGCGACCGACATCGCCTCGGCCCGCGAGATGGGCTGCGTGGTGAAGTCGCTGGCGATCTGCGAGCTGGACGAGGCGACCGACTCGGTCAGTGCCCGGGTCTACCCGGCGATGATCCCGCTGAGCCACCCGCTGGCCTCGGTCCGGGACGCCTACAACGCCGTCTTCGTGGAATCCAAGGCGGCCGGCCAGCTGATGTTCTATGGTCGTGGTGCCGGCGGCGCCCCGACGGCCAGTGCCGTCCTCGGGGATCTCGTGTCCGCCGCGCGCAACCGGCTCAAGGGCGTGCCGGGGGTCGGCGAGTCGTCGTACACCCAGCGGGCCGTGCGGCCGATGGGTGACGCGATGACCCGCTATCACGTGTCGCTGGACGTGGCCGACAAGGCCGGTGTGCTGGCGGCGGTGGCCCACGCCTTCGCCGAGCACGACGTGTCGATCCAGACCGTCCGCCAGGAGGGCCGGGGCAGTGACGCGCAGCTCGTCGTGGTCACCCACACCGCCACCGACGCCGCGTTGTCCGCGACCGTGGAGGCCCTGCGCGACATGGACATCGTCCGCGAAGTCAGCAGTGTGATGCGGGTAGAAGGAGACTGAGCAGATGCCTCACCAGTGGCCCAGGCGAGGCGTGATCGAGGAGTACCGAGACCGGCTGCCGGTTTCGGCGGACACTCCGGTGGTCACGCTCGGCGAGGGCGGTACGCCGCTGGTGGCCGCGCAGTGGCTCAGTGAGCAGACCGACTGCGAGGTCTGGCTCAAGGTCGAGGGCAACAACCCGACCGGCTCGTTCAAGGACCGCGGCATGACGGTGGCGATCTCGCTGGCCGCCCAGGCCGGGGACAAGGCCGTCGTCTGCGCCTCGACCGGCAACACCTCGGCCTCGGCGGCCGCGTACGCCGTACGGGCCGGACTGATGCCGCTCGTGCTGATCCCGGCCGGGCGGATCGCGAAGGGCAAGCTGGCGCAGGCCATCGTGCACGGCGCCCAGCTGGTCTCGATCGACGGCGGCTTCGACGACTGCCTGCGGATCGTCCGCGAGCTCGGCAAGCACTACCCGGTCGCGCTGGTGAACTCGGTCAACCCGGTCCGGCTGGAAGGTCAGAAGACCGCCGCCTTCGAGGTGTGCGACGCGCTCGGCGACGCCCCCGACCTGCACCTGCTGCCGGTCGGCAACGCGGGCAACATCGCGGCCTACTGGAAGGGCTATCCAGGAGTACGCGAAGGACAAGCTGGCCTCGAGAACCCCGCGGATGTGGGGTTTCCAGGCCGAGGGCGCCGCGCCGATCGTGCGCGGCGCGATCGTCGAGAAGCCCGACACCGCGGCCACCGCGATCCGGGTCGGCAACCCGGCGTCGTGGACGCTGGCCGAGGCCGCGCGGGACGAGTCGGGCGGCCGGATCGAGGCCGTCACCGACGAGCAGATCCTCTCCGCCCAGCGCGAACTCGCCGCCCGGGAAGGCGTCTTCGTCGAGCCCGCCTCGGCCGCCGGTGTCGCCGGGCTGCTCGCACACGAAGGCCGCCGGGCGGCTCGACGGCGGCCCGACCGTCGTGATCACCGTCACAGGCCACGGCCTGAAGGACATCGACACCGCGCTGGACGCACGCCACAGGTGGACGAGTCCCCGGTCACCCCGCGCCGACACCGACGCGGTGGCGCGCGTCGCCGGCCTGGTCTGAGTTCGACCGGTCCGCGTCCGGGTCCCGGCGACGAGCGCCAACCTCGGCCCCGGCTTCGACGCCTTCGGCCTCGCGCTCACCCTGTACGACGAACTGATCGTGACGCCCGGGTGGATCCGGCGTCACCGTCGAGGTGACCGGGCCGGGTGAGGGCGAGGTCCCGCTGGACGAGTCGCACCTCGTGGTCCGCGCGATCCGGGCCGGGCTGGAGTCGCTGGGTGCGTCGGTGCCCGGATTCACGCTGCGCTGTGAGAACCGGATCCCGCACGGCCGCGGCCTCGGTTCGTCGTCGGCCGCGATCGTCGGCGGGCTCGCGGCCGCCTACGGACTCGCCGGTACGCCGCTCGACCGCGAGCGGTCGTCGCGCTGGCGCACGAGATCGAGGGGCATCCCGGACAACGTGGCCGCCGGCGCGCTCGGTGGATTCACCATCGCTTGGACCGAAGGGGAGACCGGCCGGGCCGTCCGGCTGGAGCCGGCGGACGGATCTGGTCGGCGGTCGCCTATGTACCCGACAATCGCGTGCTGACCAAGGAGGCGCGCGGGTTGCTGCCGAGCGACGTACCGCACGCTGACGCGGCGGCGAACGCCGGGAAGGCCGCTCTGCTCGTCGCGGCGCTGACCGGACGGCCCGAGTTGCTGCTGACGGCGACCGAGGATCGGCTGCACCAGGAGTACCGCGAGCCGGCGATGCCGGAGAGCCTGGCGCTGGTGCACAAACTGCGGGGGAGCGGGCTGGCCGGCGGTCGTCAGCGGTGCCGGGCCGACGGTGCTGGTGCTGGGCGGCCCAGAGTGGCGACCGTCGGTCCGGACGCCGGTCCGCCGGACGGTTGGACGAAGTACGAGCTGGCGCATCGATCCAGTCGGCGTACAGGTCTGGTCCGGAGCGAGGCGGGCTAGCCGGAACGGGTGAGCCGGGAATTGAATCATTGCGAGACACGCGTTGTACCCCTCGAGTCAGCAGAACGACCCTGTAGTGGTGCTAGTCTCGACTCACCCGATCCCCTCCAGGTGATCGGTGAACTCTCGCCACAATCCGGGCTGTGCTCCCGGCACCCTGTGTTGTGTGGCGACCCTCCAGTGAATTGACCTTGCGCCGCCTGCGCCGGAGATGTCCGGGGGGACTCAGATTCAGCGAGAGCCTCTTGTGCCCACGTACCCGCGTCCCGTTTCGTCGGTCGTGGGTGATGATTCGGGCGATGACCTGTGGACATCGATCCATCCGTGTGGGAAGGACCTCACGTGACAGAAACTGTTGAAGCCTCCAGCGGAGCCGGCACTTCGTCGGCCCCGGGCTCCGATGCCGCGGCTACCACCGCGACGCGTCGCCGGAAGGCCGGAGGCGGCCTCGAGGGCATGCTGCTCCCCGAGCTCAAGCAGCTCGCCGGGACGCTCGGCATCAAGGGCACCGGCGCACTGCGCAAGGGCCAGCTGATCGAGGCGATCAAGGCCGCCCAGACGGGTGGCTGCTCGGCGGGCGGTTCCCGGGCCCGAAGGTCGAGCCAGCCGACCCTGGACGAGGCGGCCGCTGAGGCCGGCGCCGTGCGAGGCCGAAGCTCCGGCCAGGAGCGCCGAGCGGCGGCAGTCGCCGGACCCGCGCCGCCGCCGAGACAGGACGCCGTGCCAGAATGGCGCGGCGCCCCGAGTCAGCCGACGCCGGCCGCCGACGGCCGCTCGAGCGCCGGCCGACGTCGCCCAGAACGGCGATGCAGCCGCCGGAGCAGAACGGCACCGCGCACCGCCGAGCCGAAGGCCGAGCAGGCCACGATCGACCGCGGCGACAGACCGCGAGCGAACCGTGACGCGACAACCGGGACAACCGCGGCCGCGACAACCAGCGCGACGGTCAGAACCGCGACGCGCAACCGGGACCGCGACGGCAGCCAGAACCGCGACAGCGGCCGCGACAACCAGCGCGACGACGCAGGACCGGGACGGCCAGAACCGGACGGCAACCGCGACGGCCAGAACCGCGACAGCCAGGGCCGGGACAACCAGCGCGGCAGCCGGGACAACCGGCGGACAACCGCGCAACCGGCAGGACCAGAACGACCGCGGCGAGGAAGGCGAGGGCCGTCGCCGTCGCCGCCGGGGCCGCGACCGTGACCGGCGGCCGGGACGGCGGTGGCCGCGAGACCGGTCGCGACACCAGCCGCAACCGCGGCCGCGGCGAGCGGTTCGAGCCGGAGCCGACGATCAGCGAGGACGACGTCCTGGTCCCGGCCGCCGGCATCCTCGACGTGCTCGACAACTACGCCTTCGTCCGGACCAGCGGCTACCTGCCCGGCCCGAACGACGTGTACGTCGCGCTCTCGATGGTGAAGCGGTACGGCCTGCGCAAGGGCGACGCGATCACCGGTGCGGTGAAGCAGCCGCAGGACGGCGAGCGCAAGGAGAAGTTCAACCCGCTGGTCCGGATCGACACCGTGAACGGTGTCGGACCCGGAGATCGCCAAGCAGCGGCAGGACTTCAACAAGCTGACCCCGCTGTACGCGACCGAGCGGCTCCGCCTGGAGACCGAGCCGAACATCCTGACCACCCGGATCGTCGACATCGTCAGCCCGATCGGCAAGGGCCAGCGCGGCCTGATCGTCTCGCCGCCGAAGGCCGGTAAGACGATGGTGCTGCAGGCGCTGGCGAACGCGATCACCACGAACAACCCCGAAGTGCACCTGATGGTCGTGCTGGTGGACGAGCGGCCCGAAGAGGTCACCGACATGCAGCGCACCGTCAAGGGCGAGGTCATCGCCTCGACCTTCGACCGTCCGGCCGACGACCACACCACGGTCGCGGAACTGGCGATCGAGCGGGCCAAGCGGCTGGTCGAGCTGGGCCACGACGTGGTCGTGCTGCTCGACTCGATCACCCGGCTGGGCCGCGCGTACAACATCGCGGCCCCGGCCAGCGGCCGGATCCTGTCCGGTGGTGTCGACTCGTCCGCGCTGTACCCGCCGAAGCGGTTCTTCGGTGCGGCCCGCAACATCGAGGACGGCGGCTCGCTGACCATCCTGGCCACCGCGCTGATCGAGACCGGCTCCAAGATGGACGAGGTCATCTTCGAGGAGTTCAAGGGCACCGGCAACATGGAGCTGCGGCTGCGCCGCGAGTTCGCCGACCGGCGCATCTTCCCGGCCATCGACGTGGTCGCCTCCGGTACCCGCCGCGAGGAGCTGCTGATGACGCAAGGACGAGACCACGGTCGTCTGGAAGCTCCGCCGGGTGCTGTCCGCCCTCGACGGCCAGGCCGCGCTGGAGCTGCTGATCGGCAAGCTCAAGGAGAGCAAGTCGAACATCGAGTTCCTGCTCCAGGTCAACAAGACCACCCCGTCCGCCGGCGGCCGAAGCACCGACGACGGCAACTGAGCCGAGCTACAGCGGCCGCCGAGCTCCCCCCGGAGGTCAGCCGGGGTGCGGCTGAGGTGCGCGAATCACCCGAGCCCGATTGCGCGCCGGATTCGGAGTCGGGCTGGGATGGCAGACTTGTCTGTTGGTTCCGGTTCACGGTCGCACCGTGCGGGCGACCCGGGCGCACCTGTGACTCGAGGAGATCCATGAAGAGCGACATCCACCCGACCTACGTGGCGACCACGGTGACCTGCACCTGTGGCGCCACGTTCAGCACGCACTCGACCGCGGAGAACGGCATGATCCACGCCGACGTCTGCTCGCAGTGCCACCCCTTCTACACCGGCAAGCAGAAGATTCTCGACACCGGTGGCCGGGTGGCCCGCTTCGAGAAGCGGTACGCCAAGAAGTAGCGACCTCACCGCGCGCCGGTCCGCGAGCCTCCACGGGCTCGCGGACCGGCGCGCGGTTTGCGTGTCGGTTCAGCAGAAGCTGGTCCGAAGGAGAGGAGTGCGGAGATGTTCGAGGCGGTTCAGACGCTCAAGGCCGAGTACGCCGAGCTGGAGCGGCAGATGTCGGATCCGGAGCTGCACTCCGACCAGGCCATCGCCCGCCAGGTCGGCAAGCGGTACGCCGCGCTGGCGCCGGTGGTCCGGACGTACGACGAGTGGCTGCAGACCGCCGGCGACATCGAGGCGGCGCAGGAGCTGGCCGCCGAGGACCCGGCGTTCGCCGAGGAGGCCACCAAGCTCGAGGCCCGCCGCGAGGAGCTGGCCGAGAAGCTGCAGGTGCTGCTGGTCCCGCGCGACCCGAGCGACGACAAGGACGCGATCCTCGAGATCAAGGCCGGTGAGGGCGGCGACGAGTCGGCCCTGTTCGCCGGCGACCTGCTGAAGATGTACCTGAAGTACGCCGAGTCGCAGAACTGGAAGACCGAGGTGCTCGACTCCGCCGAGTCCGACCTCGGCGGGTACAAGTCGATCACCGTCGCGGTGAAGGCGAAGGGCACGCCCGAGCCGGGTGAGGCGCCGTACGCGAAGCTGAAGTTCGAGGGCGGCGTGCACCGGGTGCAGCGGGTGCCGGTGACCGAGTCGCAGGGCCGGATCCACACGTCGGCGGCCGGCGTGCTGGTGCTGCCCGAGGCCGAGGACGTCGACGTCGAGATCGACCCGAACGACCTGCGCATCGACGTGTTCCGGTCGTCCGGTCCGGGTGGGCAGAGCGTCAACACGACCGACTCCGCGGTCCGGATCACCCACCTGCCGACCGGCATCGTGGTGTCGATGCAGAACGAGAAGTCCCAGCTGCAGAACCGCGAACAGGCGATGCGCGTACTGCGGTCCCGGCTGCTCGCCGCGGCCCAGGAGGCGGCCGACCAGGAGGCGTCCGACGCCCGCCGGTCGCAGATCCGGACGGTCGACCGGTCCGAGCGGATCCGCACCTACAACTTCCCGGAGAACCGCTTCTCCGACCACCGCGTCGGCTACAAGGCGCACAACCTCGACCAGGTCCTCGGCGGCGAGCTCGCGCCGGTGATCCAGGCCCTCACCGAGGCCGACCTGGCCGCCCGCCTCGAGGCCGTCGACTCGCAAGTGACGCACGCGCGTCCTGGCTCGCCGAGGCGACCGCACGACTGCGCGAGGCCGGCGTCGCGTCACCCGACTTCGACGCCGCCGAGCTTGCTCGCGCTTCGTCACCGGCATCGAGCCGCCTGCAGCCTGGCCGAGCCGACCGCCGAGCAGAAGCACGCGGTACGACGAGCTGGTCGGCGCCGGCGGGTCCGCGGGAACCGCTGCAACATCTCACCGGTACGGCGGCCTTCCGCTACCGGGAGCTCGCCGTCGGGCCCGGGGTCTTCGTGCCGCAGGCCGGAGACCGAGGTGATGGTCGGCTGGATCCTCGACCGGCTCGCCGGACGTCGAGGCGCCGCTGGTCGTGGACCTGTGCACCGGTTCCGGCGCGATCGCCGGTGCTGTGGCGACCGAGCGGCCGGACAGCACGGTGCACGCCGTCGAGCTGTCGCCGGAGGCCTGCGTCTGGGCCCGACGCAATCTCGCCGGGACCGGCGCGATCCTGCACGAGGGCGACATCGACGGCTGCCTGCCGGAGTTCGACGGCCAGGTCGACGCGGTGATCTCCAACCCGCCGTACATCCCTTTGACTGCTTGGGAATCCGTCACCGCCGAGGTCCGCGACCACGACCCGGCGCTGGCGCTGTGGTCCGGTGACGACGGCCTCGACGAGATCAAGGTCGTCGCCGCGACCGCGGGCCGCCTGCTGAAACCCGGCGGCTGGTTCGCCTGCGAACACGCCGACGTCCAAGGCGACTCCGCCCCCGCCGTCTTCACCGCGACTGGCGTCTTCACCGAGGTCCGCGACCAACTCGACCTGGCCGGCCGCCACCGCTTCACCACCGGCCGCCGCATCTAGCGCCGCACCAAGCAACCCGATGTCGACACGTGTCCTAGGCCGCGGTGACCGCTCGCGGGGCCCGTCCCGGTCGCTTCGCGCGTCATTTGATGGGTTGACCCCTGAACTGGTGGGTTGCCCCCTCGGATTTTGAGGTGGCAACCCACCGCGTAGGGGGTCAGCCCATCAAATGATGTGGGCGGTCGTGTTCGGGGTGGCGGGCGCTGTGGTCGGCGTGGTTCGGGCGGCCGGCCTGCTGATGGAGGCGGATGTCCGGCACCTGATGGGTTGACCCCTGAACTGGTGGGTTGCCCCCTCGGATTTTGAGGGGCAACCCACCGCGTCGAGGGTTATCCCCTCGACCTGCTGGGTTCTCCGCCGTGGTGTACCGAGGGAGAACCCACAGACCCGAGAGGGATATCCGGCCGTCCGGCTGCCACCCATCGTTGTGATCGGTCTCTGTGCACGAGATCCGTACGGCGACGACCTCGGCGTACGGATGTGGTGCACAAAGTCGACCCGCTGTGGCCCGAAGTGGGCACCCACGGAACGACACAAGAGCCGGTTATCCCATCAAATGATGTGGCCATCGTGCTCGGGGTGGTGGGCGCTGTGACCGGCCCGCTGATGGAAGCGGATCTCCGGCTATGGCGTGTCCTAAGTGGCCGGTGCGATCCCGGATCGCGTCGTCGGGGGAGTTCGCCAACCGACTTAGGCAGGGCTCCGTCGGGGGCTACCTGCCGATTCAGGTGTGGAATGCTCCCCCGGAGCCGGGTGATGGCCGATGCGACCCCGCCAGCTCTCCTTACGTCCGAAGATGTGTGGGCCATAGGCCACACATCTTCGGACGTTAGCGTTATTCGTAGACGACGAACTCTGGGCGTGGGCTTGAGCGCGAGCACCTGAGGGGGAGTCATCAGGGGGCCGTGGCGGGCGTCTTCGACGTAGAAGAGTTTGAAGCCGGCGTGCACGCTCGGCGGGAGCTGGGTGGTCAGCTTGGCCAGGTTTTCAGTTTGTCGACCCGGGCGCCGATGCCGTCGACGGACTTGATCGTCACCACGCCGGGATGTTTCTTCAGCGCCTGTTCATTGCTGACGATCCGCGGCGACAGCTGGTGGAAGACGAAGACCTTCTCCGGCAGGTCATTGGCCTGCACCAGCCCCGAGAGGTACGACGCGATGCTGTCGAGCTCGGCGCCCGTCGTATGGCCGAAGACCCGGCCCGGTACCTGGCCCGGCCCGACTGCCCATTCCGGATCGAACGCGAGCCCGACGTCCGGCTCCTTCAGCCAGCGCTCGAGCCGCTTCACCTCGGGCAGGATCTTGGCCCGGCCCGGCTGGATGTCGAGCAGCAGCAGCATCCGGTGCTTGCGGGCGACGGTCAGGTACTCCTGGATCGTCCGCGTCCGGCAGCCGGCCGCGGTACATCCCGTCCTTGCCGGCGCGATCCCTTCGCGACCACGGCGATCAGCTCCATCACGGGCTGCGGCGTCCGGCCGGCCGCGTACGCCTGCGACAGCTTCTCCAGCTTGGCCGCCTTCGCGTCGAGGTCCTTGTCGAGCGGGCCGAGTGCGGGTGATCCCGGCAGGCCGACGTACCCGACCAGTTGGTACTTCGGGAAGATCGTCCGGCCGCCACGGGGCAGCTCGCCGTCGCGGCGCGGTGGGGGAGTAGGAGTCGCCGTCCGCGGGCTGCCGGCGTCGGCGTTGGCGTAGGCCGCTGGAGCCGGCTCGGCAGCCGGGCACGTCGCTGCAGGCCGCCACGCTCAGCAGACAGCGCCGGCGCCTGCGCAGCCACCCCACAGGAACATCTCCGCACTCGCACCAGGGAATCACGCACGCCAGCAACGACGCCGAGCTGCAGCGTTCGCGACGTAGGTCGTCGATCTCCGCGAGCAGCGCGTCCTTCACCGAGTCCTCGGCGAAGGACACCCGGACGGCCGTCCGGGCCAGCTCGGCGACGCCGGCGTCGTCGAGGTCCAGCAGGCTCGGCGGCGACGGCGTACTCGTTGGTGAGGTCGGTGCCGAACATCGGCGGGTCGTCGGAGTTGATCGTGACGACGAGTCCGGCCTCGACCATCGCCGCGCAGCGGGTGCTCGTCGTACGACGCGACCGCGCGGGTGGCGATGTTCGACGTCGGGCTGACCTCGAGCGGGATCCGGTGCTCGCGCCAGGTAGTCGACCAGCGCCGGGTCCTGCATCGTCGACGTACCGTGGCCGATCCGCTCGGCCTTGAGCACCCGGACCGCGTCCCAGATCGTCTCCGGCCCGGTCGTCTCACCCGCGTGCGGCACGCTGTGCAGCCCGGCGCGCGATGGCGGCATCGAAGTACGGCGCGAACTGCGGCCGCGGTACGCCGATCTCCGGCCCGCCGAGGCCGAACCCGACCAGGCCGTCCGGCCGGATCTCGGTGGCGATCCGGGCGGTCTCGATCGGCGGCCGGGAGCCCGGCCTCACCGGGGATGTCGAAGATCCAGCGCAGCGTCACGCCGAGTTCCTTCTCGGCCGCGATCCGGGCGTCCTCGATCGCCTCGCAGAACGCCTCGGGCGCGATCCCGCGGGTCACCGACGTGTACGGCGTCACCGTCAGCTCGGCGTACCGGATGTTCTGCGCGGCCATCTCGCGGGCGATCTCGTAGGTCAGCAGCCGGACGTCGTCGGGGGTGCTGATCAGGTCGACCACGGTCAGGTAGATCTCGATGAACTTCGCGAAGTCGGTGAAGGTGAAGTACTCCGCCAGCGCGGCCGGGTCGGTCGGCACCGGTGAGTCGGGGTGCCGGGCGGCGAGCTCGGCGACGATCCGCGGCGACGCCGATCCGACGTGGTGGACATGCAGCTCGGCCTTCGGCAACCCGGCGAGGAACTCACGCGACACAGTCATGGCCGGGATCCTAGCAGCACTCCGGTCGGCCTGCCGGAAGCTGACAATCATTTGTCAGGAATGGCCTGTGCGCAGCCCGGCTGGAGTGCGGGCCCGCGCGAGTGGCACGATTCACTGCGTGAGCGAGCGCTTTGACTTCACCGGTGACGAGCTGGCACCGGCCTACCGAGCGGCCGTGGACGCCATCGAGGCCGGCGATCTGGTCGTCCTGCCGACCGACACCGTGTACGGGATCGCCGCGGACGCCTTCAAGGCCGACGCGGTGCAGCGGCTGCTGGACGCCAAGGGCCGTGGCCGGGACATGCCGCCGCCGGTGCTGATCTCGGTGGTCGAGTCGCTGGACGCGCTCGCCACCGACGTCCCGGAGGCGGGCCGCAAGCTCTGCGAGGAGTTCTGGCCCGGGCCGCTGACGGTGATCTGCCACGCGCAGACGTCGCTGATGTGGGACCTGGGGGAGACCCAGGGGACCGTCGCGCTGCGGGTGCCGGACCACGAGAACACCCGCGAGCTGCTGTCCCGCACCGGGCCGCTCGCGGTCAGCTCGGCCAACCTGAGCGGTCAGCCGGCCGCGCTCGACGTGTACGACGCCGAGGCGCAACTGCACGACTCGGTCGCGGTCTACCTCGACGGCGGCGCGGTCGACCGGCGGCGAGCCGTCGACCATCGTCGACATCACCGGCGACATGCCGCACGTCGTCCGCATCGGCGCTCTGTCCCTGGCCCAGCTCCGCGAGCCGTCGTCCCCGAGGTCACCTCCGACGATGACGTCAGCTCGGACGATGACGAGCAAGCCGGACGACAAGCCGGCCGAGGACGAAAAGCCGGACGACAAGCCGGCCGAGGACGAAAAGCCGGACGAGCAGCCGGCTGAAGAAGACGAGCCGACGAGAAGCCGGCCGAGGACGAGAAGCCGGACGACAAGCCGGCTGACGAAGACAAGCCAACTGAAGAGCCGGTCGAGGCGTCCAACCCAACGGATGACGAGAAGCCGTCCGAACCCGACGAGAAGCCGACCGACCCTGATGTGAGGCCTGCGGACTAGTGCGCGAGTACCTGCTGGTCCTGTTCGTGGCGATGGCCACGACCTTCCTGCTGACCGGCGTGGCCCGGCAGATCGCGCTGCGGTACGGCGCGGTCGCGAAGGTGCGGGCCCGGGACGTGCACAAGGTCCCGATCCCGTACTTCGGCGGCATCTCGATCCTCGGCGGCCTGATCGCCGGATTCGCGGTCGCCTCCAGCCTGCCGTTCCTCGGCGACAGCCTGCAGGTCGCCCACGACGCCCGGGCGATCCTGATCGGCGGCGTGGTGATCTGCGCGGTCGGCGTGGTCGACGACCTGTACGAGCTGGACGCGATCACCAAGCTGGCCGGCGAGGTCCTCGCGGTCGGCGTGACTGGTCGTCCAGGGCATCCAGCTGTACTGGCTCCCGCTGCCCGGCGGCATCATCTCGCCGCCGCCCGCTCAGCTCGCCGTCCTCACCGCCGGCATCCTGCTCGTCTCCACGCAACGCGGTGAACTTCGTCGACGGCCTGGACGGTCTGGCCGCCGGCGTCACCGCGATCGGCGCGACCGCGTTCTTCACCTACTCGTACCTGCTGAACGTCGAGCAGAACCTCGACCGGGCGACCACCTCGACCCTGATCACGGTCGCCCTGGCCGGTGCGTGTCTGGGCTTCCTGCCGCACAACTTCTTCCCCGCCAGGGTCTTCATGGGCGATTCCGGCGCCCTGCTGATCGGCTTGATGCTGGCCGCGTCGACGATCAGCCTGACCGGCCAGATGGACCCGAACGCGGTCCCGTACGAGGTCGGCGGCTCCAGCCTGCTGCCGGCCCTGCTCCCGCTGATCCTGCCGATCGCCGTGCTGGCGATCCCGGCGCTCGACCTGACGATGGCCTACGTACGCCGTACCAAGGCCGGCCGCTCGCCGTTCGCGGCGGACAAGCTGCACCTGCACCACCGGCTGATGCAACGCGGTCACTCGCACCGCCGGGCGGTCCTGCTGATGTACCTGTGGACGGCCCTGATCGCCTTCGGCGTGGTCGTCCTCGGCCTGGTGCTGTACTGGTGGACGGCCCTGGTCGTGCTGGCCGTCACGGTCACCGCGATCCTGCTCACCACCGGGTCTCCCGCGCCGCTACCGGAAACCGCTCGCCAAGGTCTGACGCAGGCTGGACCCAGGTGGACGGGACCAGACCACTGAGTCGTCGTGGCCTACCGATAGGGTGTTCGTGTACAGCGGCAGGGAGCTCGTTTTGCTGACCGTGCAGACTTTGTGCTAGTTTTCACAAGCACCAGCAAAGAACAGCGTCACCCCTGACCCCGCCCACCCGACGACCGAGGCGCAGAGTCCCGGTCGCCAGCAGGACGGAACCACCAGATGGCTCCCTCGGCTCAAGTCCGAAAGTCGCCGGCCAGGCCACCAGGCACCCGGCGTTGGCGATGCTGCGTGGCGCACTGGTCGCCGCGCTCGTCGTCGGCGTGAACGCCGCCGCCGTCGTCGACCGTCGCCGCCGGTCTCGAGGGTCTGTGGGGTGCGTTGCTCGGTCTGCTGATCGTGATCGTCTTCTCCGGCGCCGGCCTGTTCGCGCTGCACCTGTCCCGCCGCACCACGCCCGACCATGCAGCTCGGCGTCGCGATGGCCTCCTACACCGGCCGGATCGCGATCTTCGGCGGCCTGCTCGCGCTCGCGCTGAACTCGGACAGCCTGGCCGAGACACGTCAACCTGACCGCGCTCGGGATCAGCGCGCTGGTGGTCGTGATGGGCTGGATGGCCGGCGAGATCTGGGCCTGGTCGCGGCTGCGGATCCCGATCTACGACCTCGACAACGAGGTGACGGAGTGAGCACCCTGCGTCACGGCATCTCCTGCGTGGCAGAGGTTGCGGGTGCCGATGTGACCCGGCTGTCTGCCGACTGGTACCTTTCGGGTGCCAATGAGCGAGCAAGAGGATCCGAAGCCGTCACCCCCGAAACTTCGGCGACGGCTGGCGGGTCCTGTCCTACTTGATCGGCGGAGTCGTCGTCTACGGCGGCATCGGATTCGGGTTGGATCGCTGGCTCGGCACCCAGTTCTTACTTCCGGTGGGCATCGTCCTCGGTGCCGGGCTCACCATCCTGCTGTTGCACTTCCGGTACGGGCGTTCCTGAGCCCTGCCGGGTCTGACGTTGTTGACCGCCTTGCCCTGAGCCGCCCTGCCCTTAGCCCTAGGCGTACGACTTGAGCACGACGCGAGAGGAGACCCGGTGACCGCCGGCGTTCCGACCGAGTTCATCCCACCCGGTCCAGCAGAGCTTCGACCTGCCGCCGATCATCGACGGGCGTCGACTGGTTCACCAAGCCCGTGCTGGTGGCCGCGCTTGTCCGTCGTCGTCATCGTCTGGTTCTTCTGGGGTGCGTCCCGCAAGTCCGCGATCGTGCCGAGCAAGCTGCAGTTCGCCGGTGAGCTCGGCTACAACTTCGTCCGCAACTCGATCGCCCGCGACGCGATCGGCAGCCAGGAGCACATGAAGTACGTGCCGTACCTGTGCGGCCTGTTCTTCTTCATCCTGCTGAACAACGTCGCCGCCACGATCCCGCTGATCCAGTTCCCGACCTTCAGCCACATCGGCTGGGCGTACTGCCGCCGCGATCATGAGCTGGGTCATCTACAACGCGGTCGGGATCCGGAAGCACGGCCTCTGGCGGCTACTTCAAGCACCAGACCATGCCGGCCGGTGTGCCGGTCTGGCTGATGCCGCTGATGATCCCGATCGAGTTCATCTCGAACATCCTGGTCCGGCCGGTCTCGCTGAGCCTGCGGTTGTTCGCGAACATGTTCGCCGGCCACATCCTGCTGCTGGTGTTCGTGCTCGGCGGCGAGTACATGGTCTTCGAGACCGGCAGCATCGCTCTCGGCCGGCGTCGGCATCGTCACCTTCCTGATGGGCGTTCGCGATCGCCGGACTGGAGCTGTTCGTCCAGTGCATCCAGGCCTACATCTTCGTCGTGCTGACCGCGCAGTACATCGGCAGCGCCATCGCCGACGACCACTGATCCGCATCACCCATCTAGACCCGTAGTAACGGAAACCCGGATAGCCCCTATCCGTACCGAAAGGAACACACTGCAATGAACGCTCTCGAGATCACCGGCAACATCGCCGTCCTCGGCTACGGCCTCGCCGCGATCGGCCCGGGCGTCGGCGTCGGTCTGATCTTCGCCGCTGTGATCAACGGCACCGCGCGTCAGCCCGAGGCCCAGAGCAAGCTGCAGTCGATCGCCTGGATCGGCTTCGGTGTCACCGAGGTGCTGGCGATCATCGGTATCGCGCTCGCCTTCGTCTTCCGCACCTGATCGCATTTCCCCCGACTGACAGGATTCAGACATGTTGACGATGGTGCTACCGCTCAGCGAGGCGGCGGGCGAGAGCGCCCGAGCCCGCTGATGCCGCACACCGCCGAGATCATCTTCGGCTTCGTCTTCCTGATCCTGCTGGCCATCGCCTTCGCCAAGTTCGTCGTCCCGAGGTTCGAGAAGGCGTACGCCGATCGGACCGCGGCGATCGAAGGCGGGATGAACGAGGCCAAGCAGGCCCAGGCCGAGGCGAAGGCGGCGCTGGACAAGTACAACGCGCAGCTGGCCGATGCCCGGCAGGAGGCTGCGAAGATCCGCGAGGACGCGCGCGAGCAGGGTGCGCAGATCATCGCGGAGATGCGCGAGCAGGCCGAACGCCGAGGCCGAGCGGATCGTGACGCACGCACGGACCCAGATCGACGCCGAGCGGGCCCAGGCCGTCGCCTCGCTGCGCAGTGAGGTCGGCACCATGGCGACCACGCTGGCCGGCCGGATCGTCGGTGAGTCGCTCGAGGACGAGGCGCGTCAGCGTCGCACCGTCGAGCGCTTCCTGGCGGACCTGGAGTCGTCGGAGTCGGCCCGTCAGGCCGTCGGAACGGACGGCTGATGCGCGGCGCATCGAAGGAGTCACTCGCCCGGGTCCGAGGAGGCCCTGGCGGGTGTCACCGTCACCGAGGGCCTGGGCGACGAGCTGTTCTCGATCGCCAAGCTGCTCGACGGCAACGGCACGCTCCGGCGGGCCCTGACCGATCCGGCCCGCCCCGCGGCGAGCCCGGACCGGACTGGTCGAGCAGCTGTTCGGCGGCAAGATCTCCGCCCAGGCGCTGGAGATCCTGACCGTCGCGGTCGGCCGGCCGCTGGGTCAGCGGCCGGGACCTCGGCGAACGCGCTCGACCAGCTGAGCGTCGAGGCCGACGTGGCGTACGCCGACGCGCAGGGCAAGCTGGACGAACTCGAGGACGAGCTGTTCCGGCTGGACCGGGTCGTCTCGGGCGAGCGGGCCCTGAGCGACAAGCTGAGCGACCGCAACATCCCGCTCGCGGCCCGGCAGGAGCTGATCCGCGGACTGCTGCAGGGCAAGGCCGACCCGGTCACCGTGCGGCTGGCCGAGCGGGCGGTCGACGGCCGGGGCCAGCAGCTTCGCGACCTCGATGCGGGCCTACCAGGTCGCCGCGGCGGCCCGGCGCAACGCCAGCATCGCCACCGTCCGGGTGGCGGTCGACCTGACCGAGGCGAGCGCTCCAGGCTCGCCGAGGCGCTCGGCCGGCAGTACGGTCGGCAGATCCAGCTGAACGTGATCGTCGACCCCGACGTCGTCGGCGGCGTCCGGGTGGACATCGGTGACGAAGTGATCGACGGAACCATCGCGGCCCGGCTCGACGAGGCGCAACGGCGCATCGCGGGCTGACCCCTAACGACATACTCTGGCGCTAGGGTCGGGAAAGCCTTTAGGCCACAACAGGCCAGCAGGTCAAGGAAGCAGGAAGATAATGGCGGAGCTCACGATCAGGCCGGAGGAAATCCGGGACGCCCTGGATCGCTTCGTCTCCGAGCTACGAACCGGAGACGGCGACCCGCGAAGAGGTCGGCACCGTCATCGACGCAGGTGACGGCATCGCGCACGTCGAGGGCCTGCCCTCGGCGATGACCAACGAGCTGCTCGAGTTCGAGGACGGCACCCGGGGCATCGCCCTGAACCTGGACGTCCGTGACATCGGTGTCGTCGTCCTCGGTGAGTTCGACGGCATCGACGAGGGCCAGCAGGTCCGCCGGACCGGCGAGGTGCTGTCGGTGCCGGTCGGCGAGGGCTACCTCGGTCGCGTCGTCGACCCGCTGGGCAAGCCGATCGACGGCCTCGGCGAGATCAAGGACCTCGAGGGCACACCGCGCCCTGGAGCTGCAGGCGGCCGGCGTGATGGACCGCCAGGAGGTCCGCGAGCCGCTGCAGACCGGCATCAAGGCGATCGACGGGATGATCCCGATCGGCCGCGGCCAGCGTCGAGCTGATCATCGGCGACCGCAAGACCGGCAAGACGGCGATCGCGGTCGACACGATCATCAACCAGAAGGCCAACTGGGAGTCCGGCGACCCGAAGAAGCAGGTCCGCTGCATCTACGTCGCGATCGGCCAGAAGGGCTCGACGATCGCCTCCGTGCGCGGTGCGCTCGAAGAGGCCGGCGCGATGGAGTACACCACCATCGTCGCCTCCCCGGCGTCCGACCCGGCCGGCTTCAAGTACGTCGCGCCGTACACCGGCTCGGCCATCGGCCAGCACTGGATGTACCAGGGCAAGCACGTCCTGATCGTCTTCGACGACCTGACCAAGCAGGCCGAGGCGTACCGGGCGATGTCGCTGCTGCTGCGCCGCCCGCCGGGTCGTGAGGCCTACCCGGGTGACGTCTTCTACCTGCACAGCCGGCTGCTCGAGCGCTGCGCGAAGCTGTCCGACGAGCTCGGCGCGCGGCTCGATGACCGGTCTGCCGATCATCGAGACCAAGGCCAACGACGTGTCGGCCTTCATCCCGACCAACGTCATCTCGATCACCGACGGCCAGATCTTCCTGCAGTCCGACCTGTTCAACGCCAACATCCGGCCGGCCATCGACGTCGGTATCTCGGTCTCCCGGGTCGGCGGCGCCGCCCAGGTCAAGGGCATGAAGAAGGTCTCCGGCTCGCTGAAGATCGACCTGGCGCAGTTCCGCGCGATGGAGGCGTTCGCGATGTTCGCCTCCGACCTCGACGCCACCTCGCGCCGGCAGCTGGACCGTGGTCAGCGGCTGGTCGAGCTGCTCCGCCAGCCGCAGTACTCGCCGTACCCGGTCGAGGAGCAGATCGTCTCCATCTGGTCCGGTACGACGGGCAAGTTCGACGACGTCCCGGTGGACGACGTACTGCGGTTCGAGCGCGAGTTCCTGGACTACCTGCGCCGCGAGAGCAAGGTGCTCGACGCGCATCCGGGAGTCCGGGCCTGTTCGACGACGACGACGGCGCAGGCCGTGACCGACGGCGCTGGACGACGTTCAAGCCGACCTTCCAGACCTCCGACGGCACAGCTGCTGGTCGCCGAGGAGGAGGCCGAGGCGATGGACGAGGAGGACGTCGAGCAGGAGCAGATCGTCCGGCAGAAGCGGGGCTGATCGACCCATGCCAGCCACTCTGCGGGAGCTTCGCGAGCGCCGGGCCTCGGTCTCGACGATCAAGAAGCTCACCCGCGCGATGGAGCTCATCGCGGCGTCCCGGATCGTCAAGGCGCAGCAACGCGCCCAGGCGGCCGGTCCGTACGCGCGTGAGCTCACCCGTGCCGTGTCGGCGGTGGCGACGTTCTCGAACGTCGACCACCCGCTGACCACCGAGAATCCGAACCCGAAGCGCGCCGCGGTCCTGCTGATCACCTCCGACCGCGGCCAGGCCGGTGCCTACTCCTCCTCCGTGATCCGCGAGGGCGAGCGGCTGAACCAGCTGCTGCGCGAGGACGACAAGGAGATCGTGCCGTACCTCAGCGGCCGCAAGGGCATCGCCTACTACACCTTCCGGCAGCGCGAGGTCGCGCAGTCGTGGAGCGGTGACTCCGACGCCCCGTCGTTCGCCCGGGCCCGGGAGATCGCCGACGCTCTGATCGAGGCCTTCCTGACCCCGACCGAGGAGGGCGGCGTGGACGAGATCCACATCGTCTTCACCCGGTTCGTGTCGATGCTGACCCAGCGCCCGGACGTGATCCGGCTGCTGCCGCTGGAGGTCGTCGAGGGCGAGGAGGCGCCGGCGCGCGGACGACGTACTGCCGCTGTACGAGTTCGAGCCGTCCGCCGAGGACGTGCTCGACGGGCTGCTGCCGAAGTACGTCGCCAGCCGGATCCACTACTGCATGCTGCAGGCGGCGGCGTCCGAGCTGGCCAGCCGGCAGCGGGCGATGAAGTCCGCGACGGACAACGCGCAGGACCTGATCGAGCGACTGACGCGTGAGGCCAACCAGGCGCGTCAGGCCCAAATTACCCAAGAAATCAGCGAGATCGTCGGTGGCGCGAGTGCGCTGGCCGACGCGTCCGCCGGGAGCGAGTGAGAGAGATGACTGCCACGGTTACCGAGAAGAACAACGAGGCGGGCGCGGCCGGTGCGTTGGCCGCGTCGCCCGGGTGATCGGCCCGGTCGTCGACATCGAGTTCCCCGCGGACGCGATGCCCGACATGTACAACGCGCTCGAGGTGGACATCACCCTGGGCGACACCACCCAGACGATCACCCTCGAGGTCGCGCTGCACGTCGGCGACAACATCGTCCGGGCGATCTCGATGAAGCCGACCGACGGCCTGGTCCGCGGCACCGAGGTGCGCGACACCGGCGCGGCGATCTCCGTGCCCGGTCGGCGACGTCACCAAGGGCCGGGTCTGGTGCGTCACCGGCAAGTGCCTGAACCAGGACGAGTCCGAGTTCGAGATCACCGAGCGCTGGCCGATCCACCGCAAGGCGCCGGCCTTCGACCAGCTCGAGTCGAAGACCGAGATGCTGGAGACCGGCATCAAGGTGCTCGACCTGCTCACGCCGTACGTGCAGGGCGGCAAGATCGGCCTGTTCGGCGGTGCGGGCGTCGGCAAGACCGTGCTGATCCAGGAGATGATCTACCGGATCGCCCACAACTTCGGTGGCACCTCGGTGTTCGCCGGTGTCGGCGAGCGGACCCGTGAGGGCAACGACCTGATCAACGAGATGGAAGAGGCCGGCGTCTTCAAGGACACCGCGCTGGTCTTCGGTCAGATGGACGAGCCGCCGGGCACGCGACTTCGGGTCGCACTGTCGGCGCTGACGATGGCGGAGTACTTCCGCGACGTCAAGGAGCAGGACGTGCTGCTCTTCATCGACAACATCTTCCGGTTCACCCAGGCCGGTTCCGAGGTCTCCACGCTGCTCGGCCGGATGCCGTCGGCCGTGGGATACCAGCCGAACCTGGCCGACGAGATGGGCGTGCTGCAGGAGCGGATCACGTCGACCCGGGGTCACTCGATCACCTCGATGCAGGCGATCTACGTGCCCGCGGACGACTACACCGACCCGGCGCCGGCGACCACGTTCGCCCACCTCGACGCGACCACCGAGCTCTCCCGCGACATCGCGTCGCGTGGTCTGTACCCGGCCGTCGACCCGCTGACCTCGACGTCGCGGATCCTCGACCCGCAGTACATCGGCCAGGAGCACTACGACGTGGCCGTCCGGGTGAAGCAGATCCTGCAGAAGAACAAGGAACTGCAGGACATCATCGCCATCCTGGGTGTCGACGAGCTGTCCGAAGAGGACAAGATCACCGTCGCGCGGGCGCGCCGGATCGAGCAGTTCCTCTCCCAGAACACCTACATGGCGGAGAAGTTCACCAACATCCCGGGCTCCACCGTGCCGCTGAAGGACACCATCGAGTCCTTCAAGAAGATCACCGAGGGCGAGTACGACCACATCGCCGAGCAGGCCTTCTTCAACGTCGGTTCGCTCGACGACGTCGAGCGCAAGTGGGCCGAGCTGCAGAAGGAAAACTGAGATGGCCGACGACGCTGCCAAGCACCTCGAGGTCGCGCTGGTCGCGGCCGAGCGGACCGTGTGGCAGGGCCAGGCCAAGATCGTCATCGCCCGGACCACGGACGGTGACGTCGGGATCCTGCCCGGCCACGCGCCGCTGCTGGGCCTGCTGCAGGGTGGCACCGTCCAGGTGCGGACCGTCGACGACGAGTACTTCGTCGCGGCCGCGCCGGACGGCTTCATCTCGGTGGCGAACGACCGGGTCTCGATCCTGGCCGAGAACGCCGAGATGGGTCACGACATCGACCTCGAGGAGGCCCGGCGCGAACTCGAGGAGGCACTGGCCACCGGTACCGACAGCGATGCCGACACCGACGAGGTGCGACTCGCCGAGGCCAGGGTCAGGGCCGCCGAGCAGACGTCCTGACCGGGAACCGCGCTGACCCTGACCGGGCGGCGGGGTGGGCCGCAAGAGATGCGGGCCCACCTGCAATAATTGAATATCGACACTGACAGTACGGTTCTCCGGCGGTGCCCGGGGCAGTACCGGCTATTGGGCACCGGAAATGGGGTCGGCAAGGTATGAGGACAGCCCTCGATGTCGTCGGGGTCTGTCTGCTTGCCGCCGTACTGCTGATCATCGTCTTCGCGCTCCGCCGTCGCTGGTTGTCCAGGGACGGCGGCACGTTCGATTGCAGCCTGCAACTGGCCGAGAAGGACCACGGCCGCGGCTGGGCCCTCGGCCTGGCCCGCTACGTCGGTGACGACCTCCAGTGGTTTCGCGTCTTCAGCCTGGCCTGGTGGCCCAAGCTCACCGTCCACCGGCGCCGAGCTCGAAGGCATCACCACCCGCCGGCCGATGGGCAACGAGCCGCTGGTGACGTACGCCGGCCACGTCATAGTCGACGCCAAGCTCCGCGACCGGACCGTCCACTTCGCCATGACCGAAGAAGCCCTCACCGGCGTCCTGGCCTGGATGGAATCGGCACCTCCCAGCACCCAGACCTACCTCTGAGAAATTCGGTGGGCCGCATGAACACGGTGTGCCACCATCTGCGCATGGTGACTTTCTTCCGACTGGGCTAGCTCCCGCTGGCCGGTCGAGGCTTTGCCCGCAGCCAGTGATGCGGGAGCGGATGATTCCGCCGCTCCCGACTGCTGACCGGGAGAACTGTTCATGCACTCTGCGCGCATCGGCGCGGCGGAGTCGATCACCCGAGCCCTTCGTAGTGGTTCGCAGCCGGTACTGCTGGTGCGAACCGTCACGGGCCTGGAGCGCCTGGCGGCCGAAGAACTGGCCGCCGGTGGGCACCGCGTGATCGACGTGTCCAAACGCCAACTCGTCATCGAACCCACCGCCGCGACGATCATCACCAGCCCACCCCGGCTGGCCGATGATCTGTTCGTGGTCCGGGCGGCCGTCACGGACCCCGGGCATACCAAGGAGGCGCTCGCTGCTGCGGTCGGCGACCTAGCGCTGCCCGCAGTCCAGGAACCGTTCGCGGTGACGGCGTCGTTCCAGGGTCGGCGCAACTACAACCGATTCGACGTCGAGGACCTGATCGGTGGGCTGCTCCAAGAGCTCTCCGGTGCCACGTACTACTCCCGCCGTACTGGCGTCGCCCCGCCAGCAGATCGGGTCGACTGGCGGGTGATCATCGACGGCAAGATGCTGTGGGTCGGCGTCCGGCCGTTCGGGGTCCCGCTCCACCGCCGCGAATGGCGACGGCGGACGGTCACCGGCAGCCTGCATCCGCCGGTCGCCGCCGCGATGGCCAGACTCGCCGGCGTCACTGCGGGTCACCGGGTGCTCGATCCCTTCTGCGGTGCGGGAACGCTGCTGCTCGAGGCACACGCCATCGAGCCAGGCGCGACCTACCTGGGGGTCGATCGGCAACCGGCCGCCGTTGAAGCGGCCCGCGCGAACACCGCCGGCCGGGCATCCATCGCCTGGCGGACCGGCGACGCCGCCCGACTCACCGGTCCCGTGGATCGGATCGTGACCAATCCGCCATGGGATGTCCGCGTGCGCCTCGGCGACTTCACGCCGTACCTGAGGGCATGGCACCGGATCCTGAGCCCGGGCGGCCGCGTGGTCGCAATCCTCAACCAGGAGCAGGCGGCGCTGACGAGCGCACACACTGCCTGGCGAGTAGTCGATGCGTACGACGTAGCTGTCGCCGGACAGCATCCCCGCATCCTGGTGGCCGAGGTCTAGACCCCACATTTCCGGCTCTCGTGCTGGATGTGTGGGTGAGGCGTCGCGGTGGTTGTCCGGCGGTTCGGCGCCTCGCCCAGGTGGTCGGTCGCCACCCCGCGCCATTTGATGGGTTGGCGTACCGGATGGTGGGTTGGCGTACCGGATTCCGGGGTGCTAACCCACCGTCTGGTGGGTCGACCCATGAGATGGGTCGCTCGGGACAGGTCCGCGCCGACACAGAGCGCCGGACGGGACCGGAACCGATGGACCGGGGTCGACGGGCCGGGACCGGAACCGGTGGGGTGGGACAGGAACCCCTGGGCGGGGACCGGAAACGGTGGGGTGGGACAGGAACCGGTGGGGTGGGACCGGAACCGGTGGGCTGGGACGGGAACCGGTGGGCTGGGACCGGAACGGGTGGGCTGGGACCGGAACGGGTGGGCTGGGACGGGAACCGGTGGGCGGGGACCGGAACCGGTGGGCTGGTACATGGAATTGCCTGTCTCGGCCCACCACGACCTGGCCCAGGTCACCAGACGTGCACCGACCCGCACAGAACAAGCCCGCCGCACCTCTGATCGGCGCGGTGATAAGGGGTGTCATCACCCGGTCCAGCCCTGGCACGCTATCCACCCTGCCCACCCCGACATCGCCCCTTGTCCGACCAGCACACCCGGGCTGACGATCACCCACACATCACGCAGGAGAGCCTCATCTGCACTGATCTGGCCCGTGACTCACCGGTCGGGCTGCGCCTACTCCCAAAACACGACAAAATCGACCAGGGGGGAGCGGAAAGCGCTCTCCAGAGCGGAGGGTGACGTTCGACGACGCAAGGAGTGAGGCGTGGCCCGAGCAGAAGGAATTCTCAGCCCCGAAGCCAAGCAATCCACGCGGATCGATCCGGCCGGCGCGTCCGGCTCCGGTCCACCGGGTCCGTCCACCGCGGAAAGAATCGCACGTCCTCCCAGCCAGGGCCTGTCCTGGTGGGCGCGAGCACGTCGGGACAAGGTCCTGCTGCTGATGGCGCTCCCCGGACTGGCCCTTTTGCTTGCGTTCCACTACCTGCCCTTGCTCGGCAACCTGATCGCGTTCCAGGAGTACCTGCCGTTCGTTCCGCTGGGACGGAGCGCCTGGGTCGGTCTGGACAACTTCGCGGTGATCTTCAACGGTGACCCGGAGTTCCTCAACGCGCTGAAGAACACCCTGCTGATCACGCTGGTCCAGGTGGTCTTCGTGTTTCCGGCACCGATCGCGCTGGCCCTGCTGCTGAACAGCCTGTTGTCGGATCGGCTCAAGCGCATCGTCCAGTCGGTGCTGTACCTGCCGCACTTCCTGTCCTGGGTCATCGTGATCGCGATCTTCCAGCAGATCCTCGGTGGCAGTGGCTTGATCAACAATGCCCTGCGGTCCCACGGCATCGACACGATCGACTTCCTCGGCAACCCGGACAGCTTCATCACACTGCTCACCAGTCAGGTGATCTGGAAGGACTCCGGGTGGGCGACCATCCTGTTCCTGGCCGCGCTGACTCAGATCGATCCCGGGCTGTACGAGGCCGCCCGGGTCGACGGAGCCTCGCGCTGGCGGCAACTGTGGCACGTCACCGTGCCGGGGATCCGCAGCCTGATCATCCTGCTGCTGATCCTGCGGCTCGGCGACTCGCTCACCGTGGGCTTCGAGCAGATCGTCCTGCAGCAGAACCTGGTCGGCAGGCCGGCCAGCGAAGTCCTCGACACCTACGTCTACAACAACGGCGTGCTCGCCGGCCAATGGGGTGTGTCCGCCGCGGTCGGTCTGGTGAAGGGTCTGGTCGGCGTCGCCCTGGTGATCGGCGCCAACAAGATCGCGCACATCTTCGGTGAGGCGGGGGTGTACCAGAAGCCATGACGACTCAATCGAACCTGATTCGGCCGGCTGGTTCTACTCGCCGGTCCAGCTCGATCGACGACGTACCGACGATTCCGGCGCGGGCCGTCAAGGGCATTGTGCTGCTGCTGTGTTGTGCGCTCGTGATCATCCCCTTCATCGGGGTGATCTCGACGAGCATCGCCAGTCAGGCGCATGTCACCAACTCCGGCGGCTTCGTGCTGTGGCCGGACGGACTCAACCTGGACTCCTACCGGTCGATCTTGAACGGCGGCGTCGTACAGCGGGCGCTGATGGTCAGCGTCCTGATCACCCTCGCCGGCACCCTGGTCAGTCTGGCCGGGTCCACCATGCTCGCGTACGCGCTGAGCCGCCCGGGCTCGTTCGGGCAGCGGCCGATCCTGATGATCGTCCTGTTCAGCATCTTGTTCAGCCCGGGGCTGATCCCGAACTACCTGGTGGTGAAGGAGTTCGGCCTGCTCGACTCGTTGCTGGCGCTGGTCCTGCCGACCGCGATCAACGGCTTCAACGTGATCGTGCTGCGCGCGTTCTTCATGGGGATCCCGGACTCGGTCCTCGACTCGGCCCGGATCGACGGCGCCGGCGACTTCCGGATCTTCTGGTCGATCGTCCTGCCGCTGTCCCGGGCGGTGCTCGCGGTGGTCGGCCTGTTCTACGCGGTCGGCTACTGGAACGCGTTCTTCAACGCGATGCTCTACATCAACGACACCGCGAAGTGGCCGCTGCAGCTGGTGCTGCGGACGTACGTGATCAACAACACCGAGGTCAGCAGCGGTGATCTCGGCGGTGCGTCGGCCGACCAACTGCCACCGCAGGAGTCGATCCAGATGGCGATCCTGGTGGTCTCTCTGGTTCCGATCCTGATCGTCTACCCGTTCCTCCAGCGGCACTTTGCCAAGGGAATGCTGACCGGGGCGGTGAAGGGATGAGCATGATCAGCAGACGAACGCTGCTCGGTGGGTCGCTGGCTGCCGCCGCCGTCGGCGTCAGTGGTTGCTCCACCGTGACCAGGTCGACCGACATCGCGGCGTTGAACAAGCCGGTGGGGCTGCCGACGTACAAGCGGTTCGACGGACCGAAGCCGGACCTGCCTCGGGTGCATCCCTTGATGCCGGACTGCTTCTACCGATTCCCGGCGCAACCAGCCCGGGTCACCGACGGCGCACCGGCCGACGGCAGCGATCTGTCCGGGTCGGTGCCGACGTCGAACCCGATTCCGCCGACCGCCGATCGCAATCCGTACTGGCAGGAGCTGAACCGGAGAATCGGTTCACCGCTGGCGCTGACGATCACCTCGGCCACCGGCACCGACTTCACCAACAAGTTCGCGACCTCGGTGGCCGGGGACACGCTGGGTGATCTGTTCAATGTCGACGGCAAGTTCGCCTATCTGCCGCAGTTCCTCGAGGCCCGGGCCCAGGATCTGACCGAGCACCTGTCCGGCGACGCGATCCTGGAGTACCCGTTCCTCGCGAACCTCTCGACGGAGTCCTGGCGTGGGTGCGTGTTCTCCGGTGGGATCCGGGCGGTGCCGATCCAGCGCGGCGTGATGTCATCCACCCTGGTGCTGGCTCGGCAGGACCTCCTTGATCAGTTCGGCGTCGAGCTCGGCTCACCCGGCGTGGACGAGTTGATCGCGGTGGCCAAGGCGGTGACGGACGAGAAGAAGAACCGCTGGGCATTCGCCCTCCCACCGTCGGCCGCGCTGAGCGCGATGCTGGGCTTGCCGAACGGCTGGGAGGTTCGCGACGGCCGCCTGGTGCACAGCCGCGAACTCCCGGAGCACAAGGAGATGATCGCGATCTCCACGAAGATGCAGGCCGACGGGCTGATTCATCCCGACGGAGTGGCGAAGAACAACCAGAAGGTCTGGTTCAGTCAGGGCTCGGCGGTGATGACGCAGGACACCTACTCGTCCATCCAGAGCTTCTACCGCCGCGCCGTGGTGAAGGACTTCGCCATTTCGACTGCCGGTCGTCCGTGACAGCAGTGGGAAGGTCGGCCGGTTCCTGCTCGGTGCTCCGAACAACTCGATCGCGGCGATGCGGCCCAGTTCGCCGGAGCGGACCAAGATGCTGTTGCGGGTGCTGAACTGGATGGCCGCACCGTTCGGGACCGAGGAGTACCTGTTCCGCAAGTTCGGCCTGCCCGGGCGGCACTACACGCTGAAGGGCACCGACCCCGTCCTGACCAAGGACGGTGGTAGCGAGGTCTGCCTGGGCGAGTTCCCGATCCAGTACCTGGCCGACGGTGGATATCCGGTCTACTTCCCGGGCCACCCCGAGGCGGTCGATGTTGCGTACAACCACCTCAAGGCAATCCTGCCGACCGCGATCCCGCTGGCGACGTACGGGCTCTACTCACCGACCGACTCGACCAAGGGCAAAGTCTCCGACAAGGACTTCGACGCGCTCACCAAGGAGATCCAGCTCGGCCGCTCCGATCTCTCGGACTGGGACAAGGCGGTCGCCAACTGGCGCAAGTCGAGCGGCGACGCGATCCGGCACGAGTACGAGGAGGCGATGGCCATCCAGGGCCGGAAGTGATCGGGTAGCGAAGGGCAGGAGGTAGCGACGAGCCGCCCCGGCAGCGCACACGCGAACCGTTGCCCGAGGCCGACTACCTCCTGCCCTTCGGTACCTCAAGCCGACGTGCCACCGCGTGCCGTGCCGTCGCGACCACCCAGGCCGGATCCCCTAGCACCTGCTGGTAGGTGAACCTCAGGACGATCCACCCCGCCGTCACCAGTTCGTCGTACCGCCGACAGTCGGCGGTGAAGTCGCCCGGCGACCCGTGGAACTCATATCCCTCGGCCTCCAGCGCGACCCGTGCCTCCCGATGGCCGAGATCGACTCTGGCCCGGAACGACCCTGAGGTCACCAACACCTGTGGCTCGAAGCCACTGACGCCGTTGGCGATGAGCAGTGCCCGGAGCATCGACTCGAGGAAACTGCCGGCTCGGCCATCCGCCCAGACAGCGACGTCCCGGGCGTTCGGGCAACCCGGACCGCGCATGGCCTTGGTTGCCGCGAGCAGCTCATCCGGGAGCAGGAGCCTACTGGCCAGCGCGGCGTCGGCCACTGCCAAGGCTTCACCGAACGGCAGCAGCCTCGCGCAGTCGACCACCGTCCGGACGAGAGACGTTGTCCCGACTCGTCGCTCCTCGGCCGACACCTCTGCCCAGTGAAGTACTGCTGGCAGGCCGGGCCGTGGCCGGCGCTTCACGGGGACGATGACGTGCGGCTTCTCCGGCGCTGTGAGCAGCGGAAGGTTCCAGGCCCGTGCAGCGCTCAGGTGGGAGAGCACGCCGTCATATGCGAGTGCCGTCATCCAGTCTGTTGCGGGGCCGGGGAGTGCGTAGATCCCACGCGCCAGCCGGTACACCTCGCCCCGCCGCACCGCCGAGGCGAGGGCCTTCTTCGACGTGGCGGCCACCAGTTCGGCGGCGCGAGCGTAGCCACCGCTGCGCCGCAGCACCTCGGCAACCCGATCCACCCGAGCATGCTGCCTGACTTCGGGCCACTGGTGCTTTGGGTTGTCCACAGGGGCCCGAGCGACAGGAGGTGTCACCCGCAGGACACTCCGCACTCCGCGCGGCCGCCGGCCAGGCGGTCGTGCGGAGGTGCTACCTCCTGTTGTTCGGTCCCGCCGCTGACCTGGTCGCGCGGTTGTTCGCAGGGTAAGGGACAATGGACAGCGATGACGCTGACCGAGCAAGCTTCCGGGGACCACCGAGCCGATGACCTGTACGACGCGTTCGCGCGCTGGGTGGGGGAGCAGGGGATCTCGTTGTACCCGGCGCAGGAGGAGGCGCTGATCGAGGTGATGACGGGGTCGAACGTGATCCTGTCGACGCCGACCGGGTCGGGGAAGAGCCTGGTCGCCACCGGCGTCGCACTTCGCGGCGCTCGCGAACGGGCAGCGGACCTTCTACACCGCGCCGATCAAGGCGCTGGTGTCGGAGAAGTTCTTCGCGCTGTGCGACGTCTTCGGCGCCGACAAGGTCGGCATGCTGACCGGTGACGCCTCGGTGAACGCCGGCGCCCCGATCATCTGCTGCACCGCCGAGGTGCTGGCCAACATCGCGCTGCGCGAGGGCTCGGCGGCGGACGTCGGCCAGGTGGTGATGGACGAGTTCCACTTCTACTCCGAGCCCGACCGCGGCTGGGCCTGGCAGGTGCCGCTGCTGGAACTGCCGAACGCGCAGTTCATCCTGATGTCCGCGACCCTCGGCGATGTCGAGCGGTTCAAGATCGACCTGTCCCGCCGGACCGGCCGCCCGACCGCGATCGTGTCGTCCGGCGAGCGCCCGGTGCCGCTGATCTACAAGTACGTCACCACGCGCGCTGCACGAGACGCTCGAGGAGCTCCTCACCACGCACCAGGCCCCGGTGTACGTCGTCCACTTCACCCAGGCGGCTGCCCTCGAACGCGCCCAGGCGCTGACGAGCATCAACGTCTCCTCGAAGGAGGAGAAGGACAAGATCAACGAGCTGATCGGGCACTTCCGGTTCAGCACGGGCTTCGGCAAGACGCTGCAGCGGCTGGTCATGCACGGCATCGGCGTCCACCACGCCGGCATGCTGCCGAAGTACCGGCGGCTGGTCGAGCAGCTCGCGCAGGCCGGCCTGCTCAAGGTCATCTGCGGCACCGACACCCTCGGCGTCGGCATCAACGTCCCGATCCGCACCGTCGTGCTGACGGCTCTGAGCAAGTACGACGGACGCCGGCAGCGGATCCTGAAGGCGCGCGAGTTCCACCAGATCGCGGGTCGCGCGGGCCGCGCCGGGTACGACACCTCCGGGACGGTCGTCGTCCAGGCGCCGGATCACGTGGTGGAGAACGTGAAGGCGCTCGCCAAGGCCGGCGACGACCCGAAGAAGCAGCGCAAGGTGCAGCGGAAGAAGCCGCCGGAGGGTTTCGTCACCTGGGGCGAGGACACCTTCGACCGGCTGGTCGCGGCCGAGCCCGAGGCGCTGCAGTCGCGGATGCGGGTCAGCCACGCGATGCTGCTGAACGTGATCGCCCGCGACGGCGACGCGTTCGCGAGCATGCGGCACCTGCTGCCGGACAACCACGAGGACTCCAAGGTCCAGGTCCGGCTGATCCGCCGGGCGATCCAGATCTACCGGACGCTGCTCACCGCCGGCGTGGTCGAGCGTCTCGACGAACCGGACGAGAACGGCCGCACGCTGCGCCTGACCGTCGACCTGCAGAAGGACTTCAGCCTGAACCAGCCGCTGTCGACGTTCGCGCTGGCCGCGCTGGACCTGCTCGATCCGCGAGGACCCGTCGTACGCGCTCGACGTGGTGTCGGTCGTCGAGGCGACCCTGGAGGACCCGCGGGCGGTGCTGCTGGGCGCAGGTGCACCACGCCAAGGGCGAGGCCGTGAACGCGATGAAGGCCGAGGGGATCGAGTACGACGAGCGGATGGAACTGCTCGAGGACGTCAGCTGGCCGAAGCCGCTCAACGAGTTGCTCGAGGCAACGTTCGAGATGTACCGGCAGACGCATCCGTGGATCGCGGAGGCCGGGTTGTCGCCGAAGTCGGTCGTCCGGGACATGTTCGAGCGGGCGATGACGTTCGGCGAGTTCATCGGGTTCTACGGGCTCGCGCGCTCCGAGGGCGTCGTACTGCGCTATCTCAGCGACGCCTACAAGGCGCTCCGGCAGACCGTGCCGCCGGACAAGGTGAACGAGGATCTCACCGACCTGATCGAGTGGCTCGGCGAAGTGGTCCGGCAGACCGACTCCAGCCTGCTCGACGAGTGGGAGGAGCTGACCAACCCGACCGACCGAGCGGAGGTCGTCGCGCCGTCCCGGCACGGCCCGCGCCGGATCACCTTGAACAGCAGGGCTTTCCGGGTGCTCGTCCGCAACGCGATGTTCCGCCGCGTCGAGCTGGTCTCCCTGCACCGCTGGGCCGAGCTCGGCCAGCTCGACGCCGAGTCCGGCTGGGACGCAGGTCGCTGGGCCGAAGCCGGTACGGCGTACTACGCCGAACACGACGTCCTCAACACCGGACCGGCAGCCCGCGGTCCCGCCCTGTTCATGGTCGAGGAACACCCGGGCTACTGGGAGGTCCAGCAGATCATCGACGACCCCGAGGGCAACCACGACTGGCGCATCAGCGCCACCGTCGACCTGGACGCCTCCGACGAAGCCGGCGACCTGGTCCTCGAACTGGTCTCGTTCAAACCGCTGTAGTCACCGGCGTCTCGAGCGTCCGGACTTCCCTCACGAACATGGGCAGACGCCGAGAGGGCGATGCCGATGGTGCCGACCGCAACGGCCGTCGTGGTGCCGAAGGTGCTCCCGAGTACGCCGCCGAGCGCGGCACCGATCGGCAGAACGCCGAAGGTGAACGTGCGGTAGGCGCCGTTGCTCCGGGCAAGCGCTGTGCGGGGGATGAGCAGCTGGCGGATCGTCACCGACAACACGTTCGCACTGCCGAGGCCGATCCCGGCGACGAACTGCACTGCTCCGAGCAGCACGCCGTACTGGACGTCCGCGGCCGGGCAGCAAGGCCAGCAGGAGTGGCAGTCCGGTCGACAGGATGAGTGAGGTGCCGAAGGCGCGGCCGTAGCCGAGTCGCTTGGCGAGGCGCAGGCCGAGCATCGCGCCGACGAAGGCACCGGCGCCGCCCGCACTCAGCGCGATGCCGTAGCCGCCGGCGGAGAGCCCGCGCTCCTTCACGGCGAGGACGACCAGGTTGACGACGAGGATCTGCGCGGAGGCGTTGTACAGCGCGGCATGCGCGGTCAGTGATCGCAGGAACGGACTCACCTTGAGCTGCCGAACGCCTTCCCACAGGCTCGGTCGTTCGTCGGTCACATGTGGTGTGGGCTCCGCGCGTCGTGCTGAGCCGATGCCTGTCGCGCTGGCCAGGTAGGAGACGGCGTCGACCAGTAGCGCGATGGCCGGACCGAGCAGTTGCACGAGGAGTCCGGACAGACCTGGGCCGCCCACCTGGCTGCGGTCGACGAGCCCTGCAGCGCGCGGTTGGCCGGCGGTAGGTCCTGCTCCGGTACGAAGTCCGGCAGATACGCGAACGACGCGATGTCGAACACCACACTCGCCGCACCGACGACGAAGGCGACCGCGACCAGCAACGGCAACGTGAGCTGGCCGAACGCCCAGACGAGCGGGACCACCGCCACCGCGGCGGCCCGGATCACGTCGGTCGCGATCATGACGCCGCGCTTGCGCCGACGCTCCAGCCAGTGCCCGGCCAGCAGCGGGAGGGCCGCGCTCGGCAGGTAGGTCGCGGTCGCGATCGCGCTGACCCCGGCCGCGCCCGCGTCCAGCGTGAGTGCGGCGGTGAGCGGCAGCGCGACCGCGGTCACCTGCGTGCCGACCGCGGACACGGTCTGCCCCGCCCAGAACCGCTTGAAGTCGCCGTCCACCACTACCTCCGCCTCATCCGGTAACAGTTACCGATACCAGCTCTTATCCGGTAACCGTTACCGGATCATGCCCCATGAGCAGTAACGTGGCAACTGTGATTCAGCCAGGCGAGCGCACTCCGGCCCCCGAGCCGCTGGTGCTTGTCCAGGACTTGGTGAACACCGTCGACCTGGAGCTGGAGCAGGACGGGCTGACCAAGCCCGCGGAGCTGAGCACGTTCTGTGCCGACCATGGGCTGCCTGGGCTGCGCTTCGACTGGGACGACCTCGAGGAAGCACTGGCGCTGCGCGAGGCGGTTCGCGATGTCTGCCAGGCGCACGCCGGGGTCGACGTACCGGAGAAGTCGCTCGCGGTTCTCGACCGGCTGCTCGCCGAAGCGCCGTTGACGCTGGCGTTGTCAGCCGACGGAGGCGCGACGGTTCGTCCGGCCGACGGCCTGCGCAATGTGCAGGCCCTGGTCGCCAGGCTGGCCGCAGATATCACCGCGTCCGTGGCGGCCGGCACCTGGCCACGGCTCAAGGCGTGCGCGGCCGACACGTGTCGGTGGGTCTACTACGACCGCAGCCCAGCGGCCGCAGTCGGTGGTGCACGATGTCGCTGTGCGGCTCCCGCAACAAGATGCGCAAGTACCGCGCCCGGACCTAGGGCCAGTCGACGTCGACCTCGGTCGGAGCTCGTCGTAGTCGACACCCGGTACGTCGAAGCCGTACAGGCGTCGTACCTCGGCGTAGAACCACGCCGGCGTCGGCGACCTCGGCGATGTTGTCCTGCGTCGCCGCATCCCACTGCGCGCGTACGGCGGCCTGGACGTCGTCGGCGAGCTCCCAGCGGTCGAGGCGGATGCGGCCTTCGTCGTCGAGGTCCAGCGGGGTTGTCGCCGGTCAGCTGGTCCCACAGCGCGATCGACTGCTGGATAGGCGTTTGCATGGCTGTCGCCGAGCACCTTGTGCAGCAGGCTGACGTACAGGCCGATGCCCGGGATCGCGGACGACGCCTGGGTGACCGCGGCGCCGTTGACCGACGTCATCGCCTGGACGCCGTCTCTTGCTCGAGGTCAGAGCCGTCTGCTCCAGGTCGGCCTTGGCCGCGCCGATCGAGCCCTGGCGGTAGATCGGGCCGGTCAGCTCCGAGCCGATGTAGGTGAGCGCGACGGTGCTGAAGCCGTGCTTGAGCAGCGCGTTCCTCCAGCGCTCGCACCCAGCGAGACCAGTCCTCGCCGCCCATCACCTTCACGGTCTGCGCGATCTCGTCGTCGGTCGCGACCTCGATCCCGACCTCCTGCAGCACCGGCTCGGCCGTCCTCGAAGGCGAGGCTCTTGGTGGTGTGCGCGGCTGCCCGATCGCCTTGATCGCCGACTGGTACGTCTCCTCGGTGCGCGGGTCCACCCGGCGCGGTGCGGCGACGCTGTAGATCAGGTAGTCGACTCCCGCCGAACCGCTCGGCGACCAGATCGAGCACCTCGGCCTTCGTCGTGTCCGCGAACGCGTCCGCGTTGACGAAGTGGAACTCGCTGCCCGAGCTCCTCGGCGAGGGCGGCGGTCTCCGCGGTGCGATACCAGCCGGCGGTCGCGGTCCGGCGGGCGGTCGGCGCCTTCTCGAAGGAGACACCGACGCCGTCGATCCCGTAGCGCGCGAGCCCCGCGATGGTCGCCGCCAGCCCGTAGCCCGAGCTCGACCCGATCACGAGTGCGACCGTGCGGCGTTCCGGCGTACGACGCTCGACCTGCGCGGTCAGGTCCCGGACCAGTTGGGCACAACCCGCCGGGATGCGAGTCCAGGAACAGGAATCCACGGCCTACAGGCTTGACTACGCGCTCAGTCATGCCGGACCCTAACCCGCGATCCGCCGACGGCCGGAGTCCAAAGAGTGCCCGGAAATGCCGGCTCAGTTCCAGTACAGTCTCCGCGTCGTCCGGCTCGACGGTCACGTCGGCGCCGAGGCGGCGGAGGTTGCCGGCGAAGTCGGTGTAGCCGCGGTGCACGTGGTGCGCGGCGGACACCAGCGTCTCGCCCTCGGCCGCGAGGCCCGCGATCACCAGCGCCGCGCCGGCGCGGATGTCGCTGGCGACCACCGGCGCACCCGACAGCCGCGGTACGCCGCGAACCACCGCGTGGTGACCGTCGGTCTGGATGTGCGCGCCGAGCCGGGTCAGCTCCTGGGCGAAGGTGAACCGGCCCTCGAACAGGTTCTCCGTCACCATCGCGGCGCCGTCGCTGAGCGCGTTCATCGCGATCACGAACGCCTGCAGGTCGGTCGCGAAGCCCGGGTACGGCAGCGTCACCACGTCCACCGGCTTCGGCCGGTCGTGCATCACGACGCGGAAGCCGGGCTTCAGCACGGTGATCTCGGCGCCGGCCTTGTGCAGCTTGTCCAGCGGCAGTTCGAGGTGCTCGGCGTGACCGTTCGTGATCGTCACGTCGCCCTTGGTGATCGCGGCGGCGAACGCCCAGCTGCCGGTCACGATCCGGTCCGGTACGACGATGTGGTCGACCGGCTTGAGCAGCCCGTCCACCCCGGTCACCTCGATCCGCGGCGTGCCGGCGCCGTCGATCTGCGCGCCCATCTCGACCAGCATCGCGGCGATGTCCTGGATCTCCGGCTCGCGGGCCGCGTTCTCGATCACCGTGGTGCCCTTGGCCAGCACCGCGGCCATCATGATCGTCTCGGTCGCGCCGACGCTCGGGAAGTCCAGCCAGACCTCGGCGCCGTGCAGTCCCTGCGGTGCCTCGGCGATCACGAAACCGTGCTCGATGTGCACCTTCGCGCCCATCGCCTCCAGTCCGGCGACGTGCATGTTCAGCCCGCGGGAGCCGATGTTGTCGCCGCCCGGCAGCGCCACCTCCGCCCGACCACACCGGCCCAGCAGCGGTCCGAGCACCGAGATCGACGCCCGCAGCTTGCGGACCAGCTCGTAGTCGCACTGGTGGCCGATCTCACGCCGGTACGGCGATCGTCGCGGTCTGCTCGTCCGCGTCGACCTTCACCGAGCAGCCGAGGGTGTCCAGCAACTGGGCCATGAAGGTGACGTCGAGGATGCTCGGCACCTGCCGCAGCGTCGTCGTTCCTTCCGCCAGCAGTGCCGCCGCCATCAGCTTGAGCACGCTGTTCTTCGCGCCTGCCACTTCGCACCGCGCCCTCGAGCCGTGCCTCACCCGCGATCCGAAACCGTTCCACCTGCTGACTGTAGCGGCCGACGATCCCGGCCTTGCGTAGAGTGCCGTGACATGGCTGTGAACTTGACGCGGATCTACACCCGGACCGGTGACGCCGGCGAGACCCGCCTGGGCGACAACTCGAGCAAGACCTCGAAGACCGATCCGCGGCTGGCGGCGTACGGCGAGGTGGACGAGGCGAACTCCTCGATCGGTGTCGCGATCGCCGCCGGGCACCTGAACAGCACCCTGGTGGTGCTGCTGACCAGGATCCAGAACGACCTGTTCGACGTCGGCGCCGACCTGTGCAACCCGATCACGCCGAACCCGGAGTACCCGCCGCTGCGCATCACCCAGGACTACATCGACCGGCTCGAAGGCTGGTGCGACGACTACAACAGCCGGCTGACCAAGCTCCGCTCGTTCATCCTGCCCGGCGGCACGCGGGCGCCGCGTACCTGAACGTCGCCCGCGACCGTCGTCCGCCGGGCCGAACGAGCCGGCTGGGCCGCCGTCGAGGCGCACGGCCCGTCGGTCAACCTGCTCGCCCTCACCTACCTGAACCGCCTCTCCGACCTGCTGTTCATCCTCGGCCGCGTCGCCAACCTCTCCTCCGGCGGCGACGTCCTCTGGGTCCCCGGCGGCGACCGCGACGGCGCCTGACCGCCTCCGGTGGCAGTCGCTCAGCCCAGCTGCCAGTTCAGCGGCATCCGCAGCACCCGGCCGGCGGCAGGCCCAGCGCGCTGTAGATACCCGCTGGTCAGCCCGTCGAGCGTCAACGGCTGCGCCGTGACGGCCAGGTCATCGGTGGTAGTCGGCGGGCGAAGGCGATCCAGCAGGTTCCGGTGCGGAACCGTCGGCCAGAGCGATGTTGTCGCGGTCCAGACCGGCTCGGTTGCAGGCGAGCTGTGAGCGCGTGCTGGAAGCCGCCGAGCTCGTCGACGAGCTTGCGGGCGTGCGCGTCGGCGCCGGTCCAGACGCGGCCGCGCGCGAGCGTCTCCAGTTCGTCCTCGGGCAGCCCGCGGTCCTGCGCCGCCTTGGCGACGAAGTCCTTGTAGATGCGGTCGAGGGTCTCCTCCAGCCGCGCCCACTGCTCGTCGGTGAACTCCTCCTGCGCCGAGTACATCCGCGCGTTCTCACCCTCCGACACAGCCTGCTGCGAGATCCCGATCCGGCCCAGCGCATCCCGTACGACGCCCTTGCCGGTCAGCACGCCGATCGAGCCGGTGATCGTGCCCGGCTGCGCGACGATCACGTCGGCCGGCATGGCCACGAAGTACCCGCCCGATGCAGCCACACTGCCCATCGACGCGATCACGGGTCGTCCGGTGGCCCTCAGCCGCAGTACCTCGTTCCGGATCGCGTCCGACGCGACATACGAGCCACCTGGGCTGTCGACCCGCAGTACGACGGCTCTGACCTTCTCGTTCGTCGGCCACAGCCCGCAGTGCGGCGCCGACCGTGTCAGAGCCTGAGCCGGAACCACCGAGCGGGCTACCGCCGGAGTTGCGACCGACAGTGATCGCCCCAGAGACGCGTACGACGGCCACGACCGGTTTCTGCGGCCAGGGGAGGTTGCTTGCGCAGAGTCGTGCAGAGTGCGCGGGCCGCGGCGGATGTAGCGCTCGGCCAGCAGCCGGTGTGGTCTCGCCGAGCTCTTCCGCAGCTCGTCGTACACGTCGGAGCGGTAGCCGAGCCGGTCGACCAGTCCGGCCTCGCAGCCCGGCCTGTGCGGGCAGCGGTGCGCTGTCCACGAGCTCCCGCACCCGTCGCGGTGTCCAGCCGCCGCCGTACGGCGATGCCCTCGACGATCTGCTCGTACGCCGACTCGGCCAGGCGCGATCGCCATCTCGCGGGCGGGCTCGGTCATCTCCTTCTCGGTGAAGGTGTCCGCGGCGGTCTTGTACTCACGCCGCTTGCCGAACTGCGGGATCACGCCGGCCTTGTCCAGCGCTCCGCGGACGAAGACGGCCTGCACCGAGATGCCGGTGATCGCCGAGGTCCCCGGACGGCTGGACCCAGATCTCGTCGAACGCGGTGGCCAGGTAGTACGGCACGGTCCCGCTGCCGATCTCGCCGAACGACTCGGTCCACGCGACCGCGGTCTTGCCCGACGTACGGAAGTCCGCGACCGCCTCGCGCAGATCCTGCACCTGGGCGAGCGACAGCCGCTGGCCGCCCAGATGTGCGACCACGCCGGCGCACCTTGTCGTCGCGGGCGCCTTCCGCAGGGCCGCCACCAACTCACGCAGCGTCGGCAGATGCCGCGCGCGGAACGCGGCCACCGGCGAGGCGGGCGGCGTCTCGAGCACACCCCGGGTCAGATCCAGCTCCAGCAGAATCCCCATACCCCGACCCTAGACCCGCCACCAAAGACCAGCCCCCGCCCGGGCAGCGCCGAGCGGAGGCTGGGAGTACTACTGCTGGATCAGTCGCCGACGCGCTGCGGACCGTAGGCTCCGGTCAGCAGGAAGTTGACCTTCGCGCCGAAGGACGCCTTGAAGCTGCCGTAGCTCTTGGTGGTGCGGACAGTGGGCGTGGTGGCCGTGCCCTGGTAGCTGGTGATCGCGCTGTACAGATTCCCGCCCTGCAGGACCATGCCGTAGAACGAGTCGGTGGTCCGGTAGGACTCGAGGTACCAGCTGGCGCTCGCGCGGACGCCGAACAGCTTGTACTGCGCCAGGTTTGTCACTGTCAGCGGCTTGGTGGCGGTGACGTCGTAGCCCCCGGCGGTACCGGCGGCATTCACCGCGCCGACCGACACGCCACAGGCCGCGGCGGCGGCCTGCGCGCCGGTGGTCGGCAGGTTGGCGGCGGCCTTGCCGGCGGTCCGGAAGGTTTCCGGGCCCGGCTTGGTCGCGCCGGCGGTCAACGGGACCGCTGCTGCCGTGGCCAGGCTCAGCCCTGCCATCGTCAGCGCAACACGTCGCATGCTCATCTCAGGAATGTCCCTCTCGATACTGACTGCCCTCACAGGCGTATGCCCGTACGCGGTTGAGATGCGCGTGCCTGCCGGTTCCACCGACAAGTATCCGGTCAGCGGCCCCGTCCGGCCCACGCGGCCCGGACTGTGTAGAGCGGACCGGGGTGTGGCGCGCGGATCGAGGCTGGTCTGGCGCAAGTGGAGGCCGGTGGATGTGCAGGTCGACAGGAGGTCTCGGCCGGGCCCGTCCCCGGCCGGTCGGTCTCACGCCTGAGCACCCCGCCCGCCGACCACCCCAAGACCGACATCTCCTGTCGACCTGCACATTCCGGGCCGTTCCTGTCGACCTGCACATCCCCGGCCCGCTCCTGTCTTCCTGGAGATCCCGGGCCGTTCCCGTCGCCCTGCACATCCCCGGCCGTTCCCGTCGGCCTGCACATCGCGGGCCGGCCGCAACGGCACCGGCGAAGGCCACCAACCCCGATGGGCCCGGCGAAGGCCCCGGGGCACGCCACGGGCCCCATTTCAGGCTCTTGTGCTTGATGTGTGGATGAGGTGACGGGCCTTGAACGGGTGCACCCGGCGGACCGCTCGCCCCATTTCATGGGTGGACCTGCGAGATGGTGGGTTGCCGTACCGGATTCCGGGGCGCCAACCCACCATCTGGTAGGTCAGCCCATGAAATGGGCCACTCTGGGCGGTGAGTGGTTTGTCGCCGCCCAGGTAGTGCCCGGTCGGACCCCGAACCCCCCCAAGCTGCAGGGATGAGGACGCGCGAGAGCGCTCCCCGGAGGACAGGGAGCGCGGGAAGAATCAGGAAGCGTCGAGCAGCCCGCGGGCGGCGGCCTCGTCCTGCGGCCAGACGTAGACGGTCCAGCCGTCCTTGGTGCGCGCCGCGGTCGCCCTTGATGCCGAAGTCCTTCAGCGTCGACACCATGACCCTGGCCTCGTTGTAGGTGCGCACGGTCTGGACGTCGATCAGCAGCCCGAACGCGTCGCGCTCGGCCGGCCGAGTCATCGACCCGGCGAACCAGCGACCCGCCCTTGGCCTTCGAGAAAGCCCAGCGGCACAGCAGTACCATCAACCCGGCCAATGCGATGGCCACGACCGGGAACACGAAGTACTGCTCACGATCACGAACACCATTGTCTCGCGAAAGAAAAGAAAGGTCGCGAGGTCTTGGCAACCTTCCGTGTCGCCAGGGAGTCTTTACGAACACAACCGCTGCACGCGGCCGATGACTCGGGGGCCGCCGGAAGAGCGGAGGGCACGGACATGCTCGCACCGACCCACGACACACAGCACCCGACAACAACGTGGTACATCTCACCGGAATTCTGGACGTCCGCTCGGTGGGCGACGTCCGGCAGACCTTGAACAATCTGATCGACACCTCGGTCGGCGACGTCATCGTCGACCTGGAGACGGTCGACGCGGTCGACGCCACCGGCCTCGGCCTGCTCGTCGCGACCCACCGCCGGACCCAGCTCCTCGGCCGCCAACTCGTCCTCTGGCACCCGATGCCCGCGGTCGTCCGCATCCTCGCGGTCACCCGCCTGCACCGCATCCTGCACGTCGAACGCACCCCCTGCCGATCTGCGCCTGAGCTGTGATGACCTAGCCCGCTGGTGACACCCGTCACGAGGTGAGGACTCACAAGGGCACACAGTCCTACTCTCGGGTACATGGCGACCGAGAAGGATCGACCGTGGGTGATGCGGACGTACGCGGGCCACTCGTCTGCGGCCGAGTCGAACGCGCTTGTTCCGGCGGAACCTGGCCAAGGGCCAGACCGGGCTGTCGGTCGCATTCGATCTGCCCGACCCAGACCGGGTACGACGCGGATCACCCGCTGGCCAAGGGTGAGGTCGGGAAGGTCGGCGTACCGGTCGCGCACCTCGGCGACGTGCGCGCGCTGTTCGACCAGATCCCGCTCGCGCAGATGAACACGTCGATGACGATCAACGCGACCGCGATGTGGTTGCTCGCGCTCTACCAGGTCGCCGCGCAGGAGCAGGGTGCGCTGCCGGACGAGCTGACCGGCACGACGCAGAACGACATCGTCAAGGAGTACCTGTCCCGCGGCACCTACGCGTTCCCGCCGGACGCGTCGCTGCGGCTGACCACCGACCTGATCGCCTACACGGTCGCCCACATGCCGAAGTGGAACCCGATCAACATCTGCAGCTACCACCTGCAGGAGGCCGGCGCGACGCCGGTGCAGGAGCTGGCGTTCGCGATGTCGACGGCGATCGCCGTACTGGATCGGGTCCGGGACGGCGGTCAGGTGCCGCCGGAGCGGTTCGGCGACGTGGTCCAGCGGATCTCGTTCTTCGTGAACGCCGGAGTGCGGTTCATCGAGGAGACCTGCAAGATGCGCGCGTTCGTGCGGCTCTGGGACGACGCTGACGCTGAACCGGTACGGCGTGACCGACGCGAAGGCCCGCCGCTTGCGGTACGGCGTACAGGTGAACTCGCTCGGGCTTGACCGAGGCGCAGCCGGAGAACAACGTCCAGCGGATCGTGCTCGAGATGCTCGGCGTCACGCTGTCGAAGAACGCCCGGGCCCGCGCGGTCCAGCTGCCGGCCTGGAACGAGGCCCTCGGGCTGCCGCGGCCGTGGGATCAGCAGTGGTCGCTCCGGATGCAGCAGGTGCTCGCGTACGAGTCGGACCTGCTCGAGTACGACGACATCTTCGACGGATCGCACGTGATCGAGGCGAAGGTCGACGAGCTGGTCGCCGGTGCGCGCGAGGAGATCGACCGCGTGCAGGCGATGGGCGGCGCGGTCGCCGCGGTCGAGAGCGGCTATCTGAAGCAGGCGCTGGTCGCGTCGCACGCCGAGCGGCGGCAGCGGATCGAGTCGGGTGAGCACGTCGTCGTCGGGGTCAACAAGTTCGAGAACACCGAGCCGTCGCCGCTGACCGCGGACCTCGACACCGCGATCCAGACCGTCGATCCGGCCGCCGAGAGCGCGGCGCTCGAGTCGCTGCGGACGTGGCGTGCCGAGCGGGACGACAAGGCCGTCGAGGGCGCGCTCGCCAAGCTGCGCGAAGCGGCCAAGGGCACCGACAACCTGATGCCGGTCACCCTCGAGTGCGCCCGCGCGGGCGTGACGACGGGGGAGTGGGCGGGAGTACTGCGGGAGATGTTCGGCGAGTACCGCGCGCCGACCGGGGTGTCCGGATCGGTCGGTGTCTCCGGCGGCGGTGAGGCGATCGCCGCCGTACGCGAGAAGGTCGCCGCGACGTCGGAGGAACTGGGCGGCCGGTTGCGTTTCCTGGTCGGCAAGCCCGGTCTCGACGGTCACTCGAACGGCGCCGAGCAGGTCGCGGTACGGGCCCGTGACGTCGGTTTCGAGGTGATCTACCAGGGCATCCGGCTGACCCCCGAGCAGATCGTCGCCGCGGCCGTCGCCGAGGACGTCCACTGCGTCGGCCTCTCGATCCTGTCCGGCTCCCACATGGAACTCGTCCCCCAGGTCGTCGCCGGTCTCCGCGAAGCCGGCCTCGAAGACGTCCCGGTGGTAGTCGGCGGCATCGTCCCCGACGCCGACGCCCGCGCCCTCCTCGCCGCCGGGGTAGCCGCCGTCTACACCCCGAAGGACTACGACCTCACCGGCATGATGTCCGACGTCGTCGACGTCATCCGACGCGCCAACAAGCTTTAGCCCCACGCGTGCTACGCAGGCTTCCTCCGCCGCGCTGCCGCCCGACCTGCCTGTGTGGGTTGGTTTTGAGCTGGAGAAGAGGTGCATGACCGCGAACAACGCTCAGGTCGACGCGAACAGCTCTCGAACGGTACGGAGGTCCCGGTGCTGGGCCTGGGGGTCTGGCAGGTGGCGGACGGTCCGGAAACGGAGCGGGCGGTCGCCGGGCGCTCGAGAAGGGCTATCGGCTGATCGACACGGCGCAGGCGTACCGGAATGAGTCGAGTGTGGGGCGAGCGATCCAGAGCAGCGGCGTCCCCCGGGAGGAAATCTTCCTCACGACGAAGTTCTACCCGGGGAGCCGCGATCCTCGGGTCGAGGCGGAGAAGAGCCTGCAGCGGCTCGGCACCGACTACCTCGACCTCTACCTGATCCACTGGCCGCAGGGCGGGCCGACGTGGGCGTGGCCTGGGATGGAGGCGGCCAGCGAAGCCGGCCTGACCAAGGGCATCGGGATTTCGAACTTCGGTGCCTCGGAGGTCGAGGAGCTGCTGAAGGTGAGCCAGATCCCGCCCGCGGTCAACCAGATCCAGTTCAGCCCGTTCGAGTACCGCCGGTCCCTGGTCGACGCGTGTGAGGAGGCGGGCGTGGTCGCGCAGGCCTACAGCCCGCTGGGTACCGGGCGGCACCTGGGCGATCCGGTCGTCGCGCGGATCGCGGCTGCCACCGGACGGACGCCGGCTCAGGTCCTGATCAGGTGGGTGATCCAGAAGGGGCTGCTGGTCATCCCCAAGTCGACACACCGGGAACGCATCGACGAGAACTTCGACGTCTTCGACTTCGACCTCGACGAGGAGTCCATCTCCGCACTGGACTCGCTCGACACCACCCACCAGACCGCCGATGCGCTGTCACGCAGCGGCAAGTGGTGGAACTGACCGCTAGCCGGCGGTCTTCTCCTTGATCAGGTCTTCGACCGCCTTGGGGATGGTGGTTTCGAAGTCGAGGAGCTTGGCCCAGGTCGGCGTCGACGGTGATCACCGCCATCTCGGTGTAGAGGCCTTTGACGCCGGCCTCCCACTCGGGGTACTGCTCGTCGGTCATGACCTTGTGGCCGGCCTCGAGGTAGCCGTGCGGGACGCCCTGGACCAGCTTCGACCTCGGCGGTGCCGCGGACGCAGCAGGACCTTGGGCGGGAACGCGCCGGTGTCGATGGTGATGCGCGACCTTCGGGTTCTTTCGCACCGCCGCGACCTTGGCCGACTTCGGCACGGTCGCCATCAGGATCCGCTCGACCCTCGGTCCAGAAGCCGATCGGGATCACCCGCGGGTCGCCGTCCAGGCCGTCGTAGGCGAAGCGGGCCGGCTCGGGGCCGGTGAGCAGTTGCTGCGAGTACGGCTTGGCCAGAATCTCGGCGATCTCGTCCTTCGTCATGATGGTCGATCCTTTCATCGGGAGGGTGTTCTCATCAGGGGGACGAAGCCACCGCGGAGTTCTCGACATCGGTAGGTTGACGAATGCGTGGAGACTTTTCGATTCGGTGCGGGCACAGGTCCAGGTCGCGGACGACGGGTCGGTCGAGCAGGTCGTCCACCCGGACGGCCGGCGGGTGCTGCTCGACGCCGGGCCGCGGTGCACGACACCCTGCACGCCTGGGGCAAGGGCTTCGTCATCACCGACCAGGGCAGCTACCGCTTCGACGTCCGGCCATGGTCCGCTGGCGGCAGAGCGGGATCGACCTGCTCTATCAGTTCGGCGAGCTGGAGCTGCGCGTCGGCCGCCGGTTCGGGGAGCAGTGGACCGAGACCTACGAGCTCCGCAACACCGCGGACGGAGCCGGTCGACATCGGTTCCCTCGCGATCAGTACGCCGTACCGCGACGTCTACAGCGTCGAGCCGGGAGAGCCTGACGGGTGCTGTCCATGCGCACGTCTGGACCGGTGGCGCCGACGCGTGGGTGTGGGCGGTCCCGATGGACGGCAGCGGTCCGGGGCTCGGTCTGCAGCTCAAGGAGGGCGAGCTCTGGGCGTACTCGGTCGAGTCGCGCGAGCCCGGCACCAGCAGCAACGTCCGCGGGCACCTCTACCTGCACGTCACCGACCACGCCCGCGCGCCGCACGCGATGGGCGGTCAGCCGACCGTGTCACTGGCGCCCAACCAGTCCTACCGCTGGACCTGGCAGCTGGCCTGGTACGACGACCTGCCCGCATTCCACGCCGATCGTGCAGCCGCTGATCGACGCCGACCGGCTGGCCGCCGAGGTCGGGGAGACGATCCAGCTCGCCTGGAGCAGGCCCGGGCGAGGTCAGTCGCGACGAGCCTGGGTTGCTGCACGTCGAGGCGATCGACGGCCAGCGGACCGCGCGGATCGCCGTACTGTTCCATCCGCCGTTGCGGGAGATCGCGGAGCAGCGGGTGCAGTTCATCCTCGACAAGCAGCGGCGGCCGGAGCTGGCGGACAGCCGCAGGTTCGCCTTCGTGCCCTACGACAACGACAGCGGGCTCACGGTGCTGTCCGGTGCGTGGCGAGACTGGTCCGACGCACGCGAGCGGATCGGGATGGCGCTGCTCCTGCAGGAGGTCCGCGACCGCGGCTGGGGCGACCGGTCCGAGCTGGACGAGGCGCTGGCCGGATACGAGCAGTTCGTCCGTGAGCATCTGCTCGACGCGGCCGGCACGGTCCAGGACGACAGCATCCATCGAGAACGCCGTACGCCTGTACAACTTCCCGTGGTTCGCCCGCTTCCTGGTCGGCCAGGGCGATCTGACCGGCGCCGCCCGCATCCTCGACCGGTACTACGAACTCGGCGGGAGCGCACTTCCTCGCCTTCGACCTCGGTCCGCTGCTGAGCGAACTCACGACCTCCCTGGACGAGCCCGACGCCGGCCGGATGCGCGACCATCTGGTCCGGCACGCGCGAACCTTCATCGAGTACGGCGACGAGCTGCCGCCCCACGAGGTCAACTACGAGCAGTCGATGGTCGCGCCGCTGCTCGAACTGCTGGTGGCGGCGTACCGGACAGCACCCGGCGAGATCGACGGTGCCGAGCTGAGCCGTCGACTGCCCTGGCTGACCGCATTCGCCGCTGACCAGCCCGACGTACGGCTGCGGCATGTGGCGATCCGGCACTGGGACGGCTACTGGTTCGGACGGCTGCGGTTGTGGGGCGACGTCTTCCCGCACTACTGGTCCGTGCTGAGCGCAGCCGTCTACGCCGCTTGGCCGCGCGAACTCGTCGACGCCAGAACAGGCGGCGTGGCTGGACGCGGCGGCCGAGGCGATCCTTCGCGCGAATCTGGTCAGTTTCGCGGCCGACGGCTCGGCGACCTGCGCCTTCGTCTACCCGAGTTGTGTGAACGGACAGCCCGCGCACGTGGCGGATCCGCTCGCCAACGACCAGGACTGGGCTCTGGTCTACGCGATCAGGCACGGTCGGTGGTGACTCATTCCAGCGTCGGCAGCAGCTCCCGCAACGAGTCCATCAGGTGCTTGTGCAGGCTGGTGCCGTACGAGATCCGGGTAGCTCCCGCGGCGATCAGCTCGGCGGCCGTCGGGCCGTCCGGGCGCTGCGTGGGCGTTGATCGGTCCGCCGATACCGCGACGAGGTCGGGCAGCACCTCGATCGGAGCCATGATCGGATAGGTGCAGTCCGCACCGGCCCGGCGATACGGCACGCCCCCGTCGCATCGCCTCCGTAACTGCCTCCGCTCCGGGGCGGATGAAGGTGTCGATGCGGGCGTTGATCACCAGGTCGGCCCCGGCGGCGGCGCGGACCTCGGCGAGGTAGTCGGCCTGCTCGGCCGGGTCGGTGAGCCGCCGTTCGAGCGAGTCCTCGAGGTTGCAGCCGACCGCGCCCGTCTCGAGCAACCTGTCCACGAACTCCTTGGCGGCAAGCCATACCCGGCCTCCAGATCCGCGGTGACCGGTACGTCGACCGCGCGGGCGATCCGCGCGACCGCGGTGAACATCTCGGCGGGTGGTGTCAGCTGCCCGTCGTCGTACCCGAGAACGCGGGCGACCGCCCCGCTGCTGGTGGCGACAGCGGGGAAGCCGGCCTCGGCGATGATCCGGGCGCTCACCGGATCCCAGGCGTTGGGCAGGATCAAGGGAGTGCCGCCGTGGTGGAGGGCGCGGAACAGTCTCGGCCGTGGTTGGCATCGTCGGGCCTCAGCTCGGCTTGTAATGGCCGGGCTCCATCCGTCCGGTGACGCCGACCCGGGTCCACATGTTGATCGTGATGATCAACGCGATCAACTGTGCAAGGTCCTTCTCGTCGAACGCGTTCGCGGCGACGTCGTACACCTCGTCCGGCACGTGGTCGACGCTGACCAGCGTGATCGCCTCGGTCAACTCCAGCGCGGCCTGCTCCTGTTCGGAGTAGAACTTGCGCGCCTCGCGCCAGACCGGCAACAGGCTGATCCGCTGCTGCTGGTCGTCGCCGAGCTGCAGCAGGTCGAGCGAGTGCATATCGGTGCAGTACGCGCAGCCGTTGATCTGGGAGGCGCGGATCCGGACCAGGTGGGCCAGTTTGGGGTCCAGCCCGGTGTCGGAGACCGCATCCAGCGCGATCATGGCCTGGTAGAAATCAGGAACCAGATTGGCGAGCTTCACCCGCCGTGTCGTCGTTGTGCTCATGCTCACCACGCTATGACTGGATCGGCCCAGGTGTGTGGTCCACTTCCCAGGAAGATCCAGGGGCCAATTTCAGTCCTTGGGGTCGCGGTCCGGGGTGGAGGCGGTGGGTGCCCGGTATTTGGGTGGGGTCGGCCGGATGCTGGGATTCCGGGTGCTGAGGGGGGTGATCGTGTGGATCTCGGACACCAAACGGGGACCTGGGACATCTGGCCAGGCGTCCGAGGTCCCGGTTTGGTGTCCGAGGTGCGGGTTGTGCATCGGTTCGACCACGATGCGGACCGGATGGGCCACCCACTGGGACCCGGGGCTGAATCGGTGTCTCGGCTCGGGGGCTGGGACAAGAACTGGTGGGTCGGCACAGGTTATTTCCTGTCTTAGCCCCCTATGGGGTGTGCCAGGTCCCGGCTTCTGCCCGCCGAGTCGTGAACTTGGGGTGCTGGGCGGCCGATCGCGCTCCGTGTGCGTCGAGGCACCTGAAATCACCGGGCGGCAGGCTGAACTTCGGGCCTGAGAACTGCATCTAGCAAGTGTCTGAGGGGACTCTTCGATGAAGACGACAGCAGCTACCACCACGAGCCGGGCCGAATGGGGCTCGTTGCCTGAGGCAAGCGAGTACGCCGGGCCGGGACTGCTGACGAACGTCCGGACGGGCCGCCACACCTCCTTCGACCGGATCGTCTTCGACGTCAAGGGCCGGGCGTCCTGGTCCCTCGTCCACTATGTGATGAACGTCGTCACCATGGGACAAGGCGAACTCGTGCCGCTCCGCGGCGGCGCCAAGCTGGAGATCATCCTGTCGGTACCGTCGTACGACGCCGGCCACCGCACCTACAGCCCTGCGAATCACAGCGAACTGACCAAGCTGCGCAGCTACCGGACCTTCCGGCAGGTCGCGGACGCGGGCAGTCTCGAGGGGCAGACGACGATCGGACTGGGTGTCCGCGCCCACCTTCCGTTCCGCGTCTTCACTCTCACCGGCCGACGTGCGACCAGTCGCGTCGTGGTGGACGTCGCCCACACGTGGTAGAGGCCTGCACAGGCAGCAGACCGGGCGCCGGCTCTTGATCAGGACAGGTCTGCGTCGTGGATGCGATTCGCGATCTGCACACGATTGGTGGCTTCCAGCTTCATCATGATGCGCGAGACGTGCGCCTTGATCGTGGCCATGCTCAGGTAGAGCTCTTCGGCGATCTGCGCGTTGACCTTGCCTTCGCCGACCGCGATGGCCACCTCGCGTTCGCGGTCGGTGAGGGTCTCGGCCAGCGACCGGGCCCGGAGGACCCGCTGGGTGTCCGGCTCATCGTCACCCAACCGGGCGATGAGCTGGGCGGTCACGCTGGGGGAGAGGGTGGGGTCGCCCGCAGCGACCTTGTGCACGGCCTCGACGATCTGCGCGGGTGGGGTGTGCTTGAGCAGGAACCCGCTGGCTCCGCCGCGCAGTGCCCGCAGTACGTAGTCGTCGGCGTCGAACGTCGTCAGCACGATCACTTTGGGCGGTGCAGTTCGACCCATCAGCCGGGCGAGGGCCTCGAGGCCGTCGAGTCGTGGCATTCGGATGTCCATCAGTACGACGTCGGGCGCGACCCGGGCGATCGAGTTCGAGCCCGGACTCGCCGTCGTCTGCTTCACCGGCCAGCTCGATCGTGGCGTCATCGCGCAGGATCATCGCGAGCGCGGCCCGCACCAGCGCGTCGTCGTCGATGATCACGACCCGGATCGGGCCACCAGCCACGTTGTTCATGCCGGCCACGGCAACCAGGCGCGGACCACGAAGTCTCCGTCCAGCCGTCACGTGTTCGAGGCGGCCACCGATCAGCTCGGCGCGCTCGGTCAGTCCGAGCAGGCCGAGACCCGAGCCGGGGGTCGCACTCACCGGGGAGCCGAGTCGCAGCGGGTTCCGGACCTCGAGCATCAGTTGCCCGCCGGGCCGACCGCTGAGGGTGACGTCGACCGCGGTGTCCGGTGCGTGCTTGCGAGCATTCGTCAGACTTTCCTGAATCATCCGGTAGGCGCTGCGCCCGATCGCGTCGGGCGCTCCCGCCAGGTTGTCGATCCGGTTGTGCAAGCGGACTCTCGTGCCGGATCCCATGGCCTCCTGGACGAGCGCCGGAAGGTCGACCAGCGTCGGTTGCGGACGCTCCGGTGGTGCGTCTGTTTCGAGCGTTCGCAGGACTCCGAGGATCGCATGCAGGTCTTGCAGAGCCAGGTGCGCGCTCTGCCGGGTGATGGCGGCAGCTTCGGCCACCTCGGCCTCGCTCAGCCCCTGGCAGTACTCCAGTGCACCCGCGTGCAAGGCCACCAGCGACAGGCGATGTGCCAGTGCGTCGTGCATCTCACGGGCGATCCGGGCCCGCTCGGTGGCCTGCGCCTGTCCGACTCGCAGGCTCTGCTCGCGTTCGGCGCGGTCCGCTCGTTCCCGCAGCGTGCGCCAGTAGATCTCGGCGAGCGCCGATGTACATGCCGGGGGCGATCACCCCGCAGACGAAGACGATCGTGAACAAGAGCGAGAAGAGCAACGATTCCTCGGCACCTGGATGGGTCTCGAAGAAGACGACAGAGGAGACGAAGCCGACCACGGCGACCGGTACGATCTCGCGCCAGCGCCGCCGAGTGGCCAGGGACATGGTGGTGACGACCACCGCTCCCGACGCGGCCGTGGAAAAGGATCCGAGGACGTTGACGATCAGGGCCACGGTCAGCGGATAACGGCGTCTCCAGCGCATCAGCACCACACCGACGGCTCCGAGCAGGAGATCGATGGCCCAGAGTGCGCGGATCTCCCCGTCGTACAGGTCGTAGTAGCTCGTAATCCAGAAGCCAGGCCGGCGATGATGGCGAAGAGGTAGCGCCACGTCGACTGCCAGCGGCTCAGCGGAGGTGGTGGAGCGGCTTGGATGGCGTCCACCTGGCCCACGGTACGGGAGGCGTGTGGTTCAGGGCAGAGACCGCGGTCCGGCCGACCCCCTACCGCGGGCTATACAAATCTGTCCCGTGGTTTCCGGACCTAGCACCGCGGCCGATGTGCCGGGCCGGCGCTCGGGCCCAGGCTCGACCTCATGATCACAGTCGAAGAACTCAGCAAGCGGTACGGCGCACACCGATCCGTCGACCGCGTGTCTTTCCGGGCGCAGCCCGGATCGGTCACCGGCTTCCTCGGTCCCAACGGAGCAGGCAAATCGACGACGATGCGCATGATGACCGGGCTGACCCCGCCATCCGCGGGTCGCAGCACCATCCTCGGCGTCCCGTACGCCGACCTCCCCAATCCGGGCCGGCATGTCGGGGTCCTCCTCGACGCCTCGGCGCAGCACACCGGGCGGACCGGGCGCGAGGTCCTTCGCCTCGGCGCCACCGTCATGGGCCTTCGCCGCCAGCGGGTGGACGAGATGCTCGAGGTCGTCGGCCTGTCCGGCGACGAGGGCGACCGCAGGGTCGGCAACTACTCCCTCGGCATGCGGCAACGGCTCGGCCTCGCGCACGCCCTGCTCGGCGACCCGCAGGTGCTGATCCTCGACGAGCCCGCCAACGGACTCGACCCGGCCGGCATCCACTGGATGCGTGGGCTGCTCAAGTCCTTCGCCGACCGAGGCGGAACCGTCCTGCTGTCCTCGCACCTCCTGCACGAGATCGAGGTCATCGCCGACCACCTCGTCGTCATCGGTCGCGGTGTCATCGTTGCCGACGGCCCCAAAGCAGAACTTCTGAACGCCGCGGGCACCTTGGTTCGCGGCCTGGAACCGGATGCCTTGGCGCACTGCCTCGACGCCGCCGGCTACACCTACCGGACCACCCCGGACGGCGCGTACGTCGTGGAGGCCACCCGCGAGCAGATCGCCACGGCCACCGCGCAGCACGGCGTCGTCGTCACCGAGTTGCGCGGCGCGGACGGCGCCGGACTCGAGGACATGTTCCTGCAGCTCACCGCCGACGACGCACGAGAGAAGGTCACCGCATGAGTACCGCGACCCGCCAAGCACCGTTCCGCCTCGAAGTGTCACCAGATCCCCGCGTGACGCCCGTACCCTTCAGCCGTCTGCTGCGGGTCGAGCTCCGCAAGCTCGTCGACACCAGGGCCGGCTTCTGGCTGCTCACCGCCATCGGCCTGATCACGGTCGCCGTCATCGTCGTGTTCCTGTTCGTCGCCGATCCGGAGCAGTTGACGTTCCTGAACTTCGTCGGCGCGACCGCGACCCCGCAGAGCATCCTGCTCCCGGTGCTCGGCATCCTCGCGGTCACGGCCGAATGGAGCCAGCGCACCGGCCTGGTCACCTTCACCCTCGAACCGAGCCGGATCCGCATCGCGGTCGCCAAGCTGGTCGCCGTGACCCTGGTCGGACTGCTCGCGGTCGTGGTGGCGCTCGGCGTCGCAGCCCTCAGCAACCTGGCCGGGATGGCCTTCATGGACGGCGCGGGCAGCTGGAACGTCGGAGCCGCCAACGTCCGCGACTTCTTCGCCGTACAGCTGATCGGCATCCTGCAGGGCTTCGCCTTCGGCATGCTGCTGATGAACACCGCCGCCGCGATCGTGCTGTACTACGTGATCCCGATCGCGTGGAGCGTGCTCTTCTCGATGGTGGGCGCGCTCGAGCACGCCGCCCCCTGGCTCGACCTCAACACCGCCATGGCACCGGCCTTCGAGCAGCAGACGTTCCGCGGCGGCGACTGGACGCACATCGCAGTCGCCGGGACCATCTGGGTGGTGCTGCCACTCGTCCTCGGCCTCTTCCGGCTACTCCACCGCGAAGTGAAATCTGCCTGATCTTGAGCGCGGGACTGCGCCCCGCGCACTCCCTCCAGTGGGCGGGGCGCGCCGCAGGCGCCCCCAGGCTCGTCACCATCCTCTGGAGCACCGCTGGTGTCAACGGAACGCTCACTTGTGTCCGGCGTGACCGCTCAGCGGACCAATCAGTTCAGAAAAGCGGCAAACTGTTGACGGGGGGCGGATAGTGGACCACAGGTGGCCAGCCATGCTCGCCCAGCGTCCGTACCCCCCAGGGCCTGGGCATCCCCCAAGCAGACTGGTCACCGTGCGCCGTCTGCGGCGGACGCTAGCTGTCGCCGCCCCCGGCACCCCCATCGAACCCGCCATCGTGCCCACCCCCGTCGTGGCCCCCGTAACCGCCACCGTCGTACCCGCCGCTTCCGTGGCCGCCTCCGCCGCCCCAGCTGTCGCCCCAACTGCTGTGGCCGCCTGAAATGCCGTCGAATCCGGAGAGTGCGATGAAGCTGGCGCCTTCTCCGGCGCTGGCGAAGTAGCCCTTGCCGTACGGCGCGAAGGCCCGGCCGGCCTCCCAGTACGGAACCTGACGGGAGCCCAGCTGCACATAGCGAATCTCCGGCTGATCACCGCCGCCGACGCGGGCAGCGTCCTGGGCACACGCCGGCACCGTACGAGTCCCACGTTTGGGCTGCGTCCACACGACATCGGTGGTCGACGGACCGTGCTGCGGATTGAAGAAGCACGGGACCCGCCGCACCGGTACGGCGACGCCGGCAACCCGGGCGCGGACACAGGTGATGGCATACCGCCCGGTCGCCAACGTATCCGTGATCGTGCTGATCGCCTCGCTGGTTCGCAGATTCTTGACCGCCACCTGGGCAGAGTCGTACGCATCGAGCGCGGCCTGGTAGTCGAGCCGGGTCGCGGCATCGAGGTCGCGGCCGGCGACATCCACGCCCAGCCGGGACAACTCTTCACCAAGCAGCGTGACGTCCTCGTCGGCGACCTTCTTGATCTGGCTCATGTCGGCGGCATCAGCACGCCGCGCTGCGCGACGGTCCCAGAGTTGCCGCGCGCCAAGCGCGATCCCCCCACCAACCACGAGGAACAACAACCACTCCATCTATCGACAGTACGCCCGAAACGCTGCCACGGCGGTCCACCGCCGCCCTCGGATCAGGAGGGTCGCAGGCTGCGGAGCATCCGCTCGAATTCGGTGAAGAATTCGGGGGCGTTGGCGTCGTCCTGCTGCGTCCTCGCCCAGGCGAGCAGAGTTCTGCCGTTGAGGTTGACGATGGCGATCCGGAGCGCGACGTCGGGTTGCAGCCCGAAGCAGACCCCCTCCGGGGTCGTCGCGGCTGGACAGCCCAGCGTGCCGTCGAGTGCTCGGGTGGTGGTGGCGGTCAGCAGAGTCGCCTCCTGGCCGTCGACGGTCGTCGCCGTCTGGTCCGCGAACGTGGCCCCGGCAGCTATGAGTCCGCGGAGGTAGCTCGGGTAGTCCTTGGGCGCGGGCTGCGGCGTGGTGCTGTCCGGGGGGTAGACCACGACCGGGAGAAGAAACCTGACGCCGTTGTCGCCGGTGACCGCGCCCCAGCTGATCAAGTTCTTCGTGTCCTCGCTCGCCTGCGGTTTGAGCGAAGCCGGCAGATTGACGGTCAATGGCACCGCAAATGCCTTGCTGGTGAAATGCGCTGAACTCGGCGCCGAGGGGGATGGCGGGGTAGGAGACTCGACGTTCCCAGCGCAGCCCAATGGAATTGCCATCAGCGCCGCAATAGCGAGCACCGAGCTGATCCAGCGGATTCGCCCACCCATCTTCCCAAATCCTTACTCAGCGCCATCGTGCAATTACCTGCACGCAAATGGACGTGCGCCGTACCTCCTGTGACGGTGCTCTTTCCCAGTGATCACCTTAGCTGAGCAGGCCTTCGGTCGCGGCGGTCCGGGCGTTGGAAGGTTTCGGTGTTTGAGAGGTGGTGGGCGGGGCGGGGGAGTGCGACTGTGGTCGGGGGGCAATCATGACAACCACATCGCGTTATTGCGCATTGGCGCTGGGATTCGCGCTGATTGCGACCGGAGCAGCTTGCGGCGGTAGCTCGTCGGAGCCTGAGACCATCGAGAATTCCGGCCCGGTGTCGTTGAAGATCGGCACCTCTGACGACGACTCGCGGCCGGGCGGTCAGGCGATCGTGCAGTTCGTCGAACAGGTCAGGACGTTGTCGGGTGGGAAGGTCCTCATCTACCCGGTCTGGGAGGCAGCCGGCACTGACGTCCAGCAGTGGGACCAGGTCGTCGCACGGAAGCTCAAGGACAAGGAACTCGACCTGGCCATGATCCCCAGCCGCACCTGGGACACCGAGGGCGTGACCACATTGCGCGCACTGAACGCACCGTTCCTGGTGACCTCGGATGCACTCGCCGACGAGATCGTCACCAGCAAGGACATGTCGGACCAGATGATGGCCGGCCTGACCAAGGCCGGCGCCACCGGTCTTGCGCTGATGCCCGAAAGCCTTCGCCATCCGTTCGGCTTCGAGCACGCGCTGGCCACGCCGGCAGCCTTCCAAGGTCAAGGAATCCGCACGCCGAAATCAGACCTCGGCGACGCGACCATCAGTGCACTCGGCGGCAAGCCCGCCGATCCGGACGGCGATGCCTACGGGGCTGGTATCAGAGACGGCACTTTGACCGGAGCCGAGACCGGATTCGTCCTCTCCGACGGACTTCCGATCCCTGGTATCGCGGCCGCGAACGTCACCTTCAGCACCAAGGTGAACACCCTGGTGGCCAACTCCGACGTACTCGGCGGGCTGTCGGCGGAGAACCGCGAGACCCTGCAGAAAGCAGCCGCGGCGACCCGTGAGTGGGTCCTCGTCCACCGGACCACCGAAGCCGCCAACGCGGCCGCCTACTGCAACCGTGGCGGCAGGATCGTCAACGCGACAAGCGCTGACCTGAAGGCATTCGAGCAGGCCGAGCAGCCGGTGTACGCCGACCTGGAGCAGGACGCGAGTACGAAGGAGATGATCGACCGCATCCAGGAGCTGAAGTCATCCGTGAAGGTCCCGCCGACCGGAGTCGGCGCCGTCTGCTGAAGGGATGGATGTGCTGAGGGCGTCCAGGATCAGGTTGAGGCCGAAGTCGAACTCGTCGCCGAAGTCGTAGCCGGGCTGGAAGTAGTACTCGGTGGCCATCTCGACGAGGTGGGGATAGTCGCCGGCGGTGAAGTGTTCCATGATCGGCTCGGCGACGTCGGCCACGGTTTCGGGACCTTCGAACGGCAGGGCGGCTTCCTGCAGTGCGAAGCCGTACGTGTAGCTGTCGATCAGGGCGTAGGCGTGGGCGGTCATCGCCCGCGAGAAGCCTGCCGCGCGCAGAGTGGCGATGACGGCGTCATGGTGGCGCAGCGTCGCCGGACCCGGGCTCGTCCGCGATTCCAGCAGTGTGATCGCCCAGCGATGCCGTCGCAGCACGCTCCGGGCCGACGCCGCTCGCCGGCGCATCTCCGTGCGCCAGTCGCCGCCGGCCGTCGGTAGCTCGATCTGGCTGAAGACGTGGTCGACGATGCCGTCGAGGATCTCCTCCTTGTTGGCCACGTGGTAGTAGACCGACATCGGCTTGGCATCGAGCTCCTGGGCGATCGAGCGGATCGTCAGGCCTCCGATCCCACCCGCGTCGGCCACCTCGACGGCGGCGCGCAGCACCCGCTCGCGGCTGAGCCGCGGGCGTCCCCTGCCATTGACCGGCTCAGACATTCTCACTCCCGGACCGTAGCACTTTCGTACAAAGTACGATACCTTGACCGTACTAAGTACGAAAGGCCAGGTGCTGGGGGCGCCGACGACATCAGGTCCGACCCCAAAACTCACGAGGGAACACCATGGCCATCACGACCACGACCACCATGCGGGCGATCGTCCAGGACCGGTACGGCGAGGCCGACGTCCTACGCGTCGACGACATCCCCCGGCCCGAGCCGGCCGCCAACGAGGTACTGATCCACGTGCACGCAGCCGGCCTCGACCGAGGCACCTGGCACGTGATGACGGGTACGCCGTACCTCCTCCGGCTCGCCTTCGGGCTGCGCGGACCGAAGAACCCCGTACCCGGGCGCGATGTCGCCGGCACGGTCGAGGCCGTCGGCACGGCCGTGAGCAAGTTCTCCGTCGGCGACGAGGTGTACGGCGTCGCGCCCGGCTCGTTCGCCGAGTACGCCGTCGCGCACGAGGACAAGCTCGCCCGCAAGCCGGCCAATCTCTCCTTCGAACAGGCCGCCGTGGTACCCGTCTCAGCGCTCACCGCCCTGGAGGCGTTGACCACCGGCCGTGTCGAAGCCGGCCAGCACGTCCTGGTGATCGGGGCATCGGGTGGCGTCGGCAGCTACGCCGTACAGCTGGCCAAGGCCTTGGGGGCGGAAGTCACCGGTGTGGCCAGCACCTCCAAGCTCGACCTGGTACGGGCGCTGGGCGCCGATCACGTCATCGACTACACGCGCGACGACTTCGCCGAGACCGGGAATCGCTACGACCTGATCATCGACATCGCCGGCCGCCCGTCGTTGTCCCGGCTCCGGCGCGCGCTCACGCCCACCGGCACGGCCGTCCTCACCGGTGGCGAGGACGGCGGCGGTCTGAGCGGCGGCATGAACCGGCAGTTCCGCGCGCTGATCCTGTCGCCGTTCGTGAGCCAGCGGCTGACCTTCTTTGTCAACAAGGAGCGCGGCAGCGACCTCGAACGGCTCACCGACCTCATCGAGGCCGGCAAGGTCACGCCGAGCATCGATCGGACCTACCCGCTGGACCAGGTCCCGGACGCCATGCGCCATCTCACCACCGGCAAGGCCCGCGGCAAGATCGCCATCACCGGACTCATCGCATGATCGCCATCGAAGGACTCACGAAGAAGTACGGCACCACCCTGGCGGTCGACGACGTCAGCTTCACCGCCGCGGCGGGCCGGGTGACCGGATTCCTCGGCCCGAACGGGGCCGGCAAGTCGACCACGATGCGGATCATGGTCGGGCTCACCCGCGCCACGTCCGGAACCGTCACGATCTCCGGGCGCAAGTTCTCGGACCTGCCCAACCCAGGACTCGAAGTGGGCGTCCTGCTCGATGCGTCCGCGCAGCACGCCGGTCGCTCGGGCCGCGAGATCCTGGTCCTCGCCCAGCGCCTGATGGGCCTGCCGCGCACCCGGGTCGACGAGATGCTGGCGGCGGTCAGCCTCACCCCGGACGAGGCCTCCCGGCGAGTGGGGGAGTACTCGCTCGGCATGCGTCAACGCCTCGGCATCGCGACCGCCCTGATCGGCGATCCGGAAGTACTGATCCTCGACGAGCCCGCCAACGGGCTGGATCCGGCCGGCATCCGCTGGATGCGCGACCTGCTTCGCGGGTACGCCGACCGCGGCGGAACCGTCCTGCTGTCCTCGCACCTGCTGCACGAGATCGAGGTCATCGCCGACGACATCGTCATGATCGGCCACGGCAGGATCGTCTCCCAAGGCACGAAGACCGAGCTGTTGCACGCGGCCGGCACCGTCGTTCGCGCCGTGGAACTGGACCGCCTCGAGCAGGCTCTGACGGACTTTGGACTCACTGCGAGCGCGACCGGCGACGGGGCGCTGCGCACTGATGCGGACGCCGCACTCGTCGGGACGGTGGCGCTCGAGGCGGGCGTCGCCCTGACCGAACTGCGGGCCGCCGAGGGCGCCGGCCTCGAGGAAATGTTCCTCGAGCTCACCTCCGCCACCCAGCGCGAAGGAGCACCGGCATGACCGCCATCGCAGCAGAAGCCGTCCGGCCGCGCCGGGTCGGCGTCCAACCCGTCCCGCTGACCCGGATCATCGCCGTCGAGCTGCGCAAGATGTTCGACACCCGGTCCGGTTTCTGGCTGATCGCCAGCATCGCCATCACCGCCGTACTGGCCGCCGCCGGCGTCATCCTGTTCGCCCCGGACGGCGAGCTCACCTACTCCACCTTCGCGACCGCGATCCGCTTCCCGGTGGTGATCATCCTGCCGCTCGTCGCCATCCTGGCCGTCACCAGCGAATGGAGCCAACGGACCGGCCTCACCACGTTCACGATGGTGCCGCACCGGAGCCGGATCATCACCGCCAAGGCGATCTCGTCGGTCGTCATCGCGATCGCCGCGATGGCGCTGACCTTCGCGGTAGGAGCCATCGGCAACCTTTTGGGCGCGGCCATCACCGGCATCACGCCGGTGTGGGACGTGACGATCACGCAGTGCCTGTACTACGTCCTCGGCATGGTCCTGAGCCTGCTGATCGGCTTCATGCTGGGCGTCCTGATCCGGGCCTCGATCGGGGCGGTGGTGGCGTACTTCGTCCTCACCTTCCTGCTGCCCACGGTCTTCAGCCTGCTGGCCGCCGGTTCGCAGTGGTTCCACGATCTGCAGCCCTGGGTCGACATCCAGTTCGCCCAGAGCGGCCTGTTCGTCTTCGACAAGTCCCTGACCGGCGAGCAGTGGGCCAACATCGCCGTCACCGGGGTCGTCTGGCTCGTCATCCCGATGCTCATCGGGCTCCGGCTGGTCATGCGGGCCGAGGTCAAGTAGGGAGCACGCGGATGGCACCCAATCACGACGCGCCGATGGCCGGCCGGACGGTGCTGGTCACCGGCAGCAGCGGCGGGATCGGTAAGGCGACCGCCGCCGGCCTCGCCGCCCTGGGCGCCCACGTCGCGATCACCGGCCGCGACCGCGGGCGTGCCGAGGCCGCGGCGGACGAGATCCGTACGGCGGGCGGCGGGCAGGTGGACGTGTTCGTCGCGGACCTGTCCGCCCAGTCAGAGGTACGGCGATTGGCCGCGGAGGTACTCGCGGAGCTTCCCCGGATCGACGTGCTGGTCAACAACGTCGGGGGCTACTGGGACACCCGGCACGCCACCGCCGACGGGCTCGAACGCACCTTCGCCGTCAATCACCTGGCGCCGTTCCTGCTCACCCGGCTGCTGCTCGAACGGCTCGGGGAGAGTGAGTCGGCCCGCGTGGTCACCGTCTCCTCGAACGCCCACACCGCCGGGCGAATCGACTTCGACGACCTGCAGGGGGAGCGTTCCTACTCCGGCGACCGCGCTTACAGTCAGTCCAAGCTCGCCAACATACTGTTCACCTACGAGCTGGCCCGGCGGCTGCAGGCCACCTCCATCACCGCCAATGCGCTCCATCCCGGGGTGGTGAACACCTCCTTCGGCGCCGAGGACCCCAGTGGCGTGCAGCGAATCCTTGTTCCGTTCTTGCGACCGTTCCTGAAGTCTCCGGTGCGAGGTGCCGCCACCTCGATCCACCTGGCTTCGGCACCCGACCTGGAGCAGGTGACGGGACGCTACTTCGCCGACAGCAAGCCCAAGAAGTCCTCGTCGCGCAGCTACGACCAGTCTGCCGCGACCCGGCTCTGGAAGGTCAGCGACGAACTGGTCGCGACCTGAACCGGTCAATTCCGCGACGTGAGTGTGCGGGATAAGGTCCAGTCTCATGGAGGATTCCGGGGTGGTCGGGGCGGATCTTCATCTGGATCTGGCCGCGGCGCGGGGACGGAACGAGCTCGTCCGGGCATTGCACGACTCGATCCGGAGCGGGCGGCTGCCGGCTGGGACGCGGCTGCCGTCGTCGCGGTCGCTCGCGCGCGATCTGGGGATCGCCCGCAACACTGTCGCCGACGCGTATGGACAGTTGGTCGCCGAGGGCTGGCTGACCGCGCGCCAAGGGTCTGGAACGGTCGTCGCCAACCGGGTCAGCACACCGGCAACCGTCGTACCGACGTTGCCTGAGGCAAGGAGTTTCCGGTACGACCTGATGCCGGGATCGCCCGATGTGTCGACGTTCCCGCGCGGTGAGTGGCTGGCCGCGGCCCGGAAGGCGTTGCCCGCGGCACCCAACGAGGCGTTCGGGCTGGGCGATCCGCGCGGCCGGATCGAGCTGCGCCGGGTGCTCGCCGACTATCTCGCCCGGGCTCGCGGTGTCCGGCCCGATCCGGAACGGATCCTGATCTGCTCGGGGTATGTGCAGGCGGTGAGTCTGCTCAGCGAGGTCGTGAAGACCCAGGGCGGGACGACGATGGCGGTGGAGGAGTTCGGGTACGGCCTGCACCGGGACGTGATCCGGGCGCGCGGTCTCGAGCCTGTGCCGGTGCCGGTGGACGAGTTCGGCGCACAGGTGTCGGAGTTGTCGGGTCAGGGTGTGCTGCTGACGCCGGCGCACCAGATGCCGACCGGCGTGCCGCTCGCGCCTGATCGTCGTACGGCGGCAGTCGAATGGGCCCGGGAATCCGGTGCGGTGCTGATCGAGGACGACTACGACGGGGAGTTCCGGTACGACCGGCAGGCGGTGGGGGCGCTGCAGGCGCTGGACCCCGAGCGGGTCGCGTACACGGGCACGGCGAGCAAGAGCCTCGCGCCCGGCCTCCGGCTCGCCTGGATGGTGTTGCCGCAGCGGCTGATCGAGCCGGTGATCGCGGCCAAGCGGACCGCGGACTTCCAGACCGCGACACTCGACCAGCTGACCCTCGCGGAATTCATTGCCTCCGGCCACTACGACCGGCACGTCCGGCGATCCCGCCTGCACTACCGCCGGCGTCGCGACCGTCTGGTCGAGCTACTCGCCGTCCGCGCCCCCGAGGTCCGGGTCGCCGGCATCTCGGCCGGCCTGCACGTCCTCCTCGACGTACCCGGTGACGCCGAAGACATCGTCACCCGCGCCGCCCGCCAGGGCCTCGGCCTCGCCAGCCTCAGCACCTACCACTTCAACCCCACCCCGGCCACCCGCCAAGCCGTCATCGTCGGCTACGGCACCCCACCCGACCACGCCTACCCCGGCGCCCTCGACCTCCTCTGCCAAGTCCTAGGCGTCTAATCCCTCGGCCAGCAACGTCGGCCGGCAATCGGCCGCCCAACACCGGCCGCCCAATTCACCCGGATATCCCGGCTTGTGGCTTCTCCCCTGGTGTACCGAGGGAGAACCCACAAGCCGGGATATCCGGCTGTCCGGCTGCCATCCATCGTCGCGATCGGCCACTTTGTGCACGAGATCCGTACGGTCGACGACCTCGGCGTACGGATCTGGTGCACAAGGTCGCCCCCGCTGTGGCCCGAATGGACACCCACGGAAACGACACGGAGCCGGATATCCGTTCATGCTGTGGGTTCTCCCTTGCTGTACGAGCAGAGAACCCACAACGCGAAGGATTATCCGTTCGTATGGGTTGTCCCCAGCCGGTCGCGCAAGAGGTGCGAAGGCCTCCTCGCCGCTGCCGAAGACCTGAACCGCCAACTCCTCGCGGTCGGCGGCCGCCCTCACTCCCGCATCGCCGAACACCTCCTGGCTCCACCGCCCGAGGCGCTCGAGTCACCCAAGCGTCGAGCAGGAGAGCGCGTCCTTTCAGGGGTCAACCCCGCAGGGTGTGGGTTGCGGAGGCATATTTGGTTCCGCAACCCACCGATCGCGGGGTTGACCCCTGAAAGGGGGGCGGGCCAGGTGGGACCGTCGGGGGGAAGGCGGCTGGGTGAGGCGACGCGCTCACGACACCGGTGTCTGGTGTGGTGGCACCAGTGCTCCCTCCTTTCAGGGGTCAACCCCGCAGGGTGTGGGTTGCGGAGGCATATTTCGGTTCCGCAACCCACCGATCGCGGGGTTGACCCCTGAAAGGGGGGCGGGCCAGGTGGGACCGTCGGGGGGAAGGGCGGCTGGGTGAGGCGACGCGCTCACGACACCGGTGTCTGGTGTGGTGGCACCAGTGCTTCCTCCTTTCAGGGGTCAACCCCGCAGGGTGTGGGTTGCGGAGGCATATTTGGGTTCCGCAACCCACCGATCGCGGGGTTGACCCCTGAAAGGGGGGCGGGCCAGGTGGGACCGTCGGGGAGGGAAGGCGGCTGGGTGAGGCGACGCGCTCACGACACCCGGTGTCTGGTGCGGTGGCACAAGTGCCCCTTACAACCCCGATGTCTGGTGCGGCGGCGCTAGTGCAGCGGCCAGTTGGCTGATGGCGGTGGGGCCGACGCGGCAGCAGCCGCCCAGGTGGGACGCTCCCGCGTTGAGCCACCCGGTGGCGAGGGTCGCGAGAGGGCTGGGGGTGGGTGCGGTTGCCGGGCTCCAACGGTGGTTGGCGGAGTCCCAGAACTCGCCGCTGTTCGGGTAGGCGATGCCCGGCTTGCCGGTCACCGCGACGGCCGTCTCCACAGCGGCCTGTACGTCGTCCGGCGTACAGCAGTTGATGCCTACGGCAATCACCTGGTCGATCGCAGCGATGGCGAAGGCGTCCTTCAGTGGTTGGCCGGCGCGGGTGTGTGAGCCCTCGATCGAGTACGAGAACCAGGCCGGGAAGTCCAGTTCGGCGAGCAACTCGACCAGTACTTCGGCTTCCTGAACATCCGGGATGGTCTCCACGGCCAGCAGATCTGGCCCGGCCGCGATCAGCAACTCCAGCCGCGGGCCATGGAAGTCACGCAGTACCGAGGCACTCACGCCGTACCGGCCGCGATATTCCGAGCCGTCCGCAAGCATCGCGCCGTACGGCCCGACCGAGGCGGCGACCAGCCGTTGACCGCCGCCCAACTCGTCGCGCACCTCCTGCGCGATCCGTACGCTGCTCGCGATCAACCGCTCAGCCTCACCCCGCAATACCCCGGCCCGCTCGAAGCCGACCACACTCGCCTGATAGCTGGCGGTCGTCGCCACCATCGCCCCGGCCTCGTAGTACGCCCGATGCACCGCGGCAATCTCGTCCGGCGCGTCCCTCAGCAACCGCGCCGACCACAGCGCATCCGACAGATCATGCCCTCGATCCTCCAACGCGTTCGAGAGCCCGCCGTCGAGGATGATCGGGCGGTCAGACACCTTGGACAAGGTCGAAGACCTCATCGGCGCAGCCCCAGGAGAGGGTCACGCCGGAGCCGCCGTGACCGTAGCAGTGGATGACGGGTTCGCCGGTGCGGGTGCGGACCAGTTCGCAGCGGATGGTGGGGCGGGCGGGGCGGAGGCCGACGCGCTGGCGGAGGATCTTCGCCTTGCGGAGCTGGGGGACGAGCTCGGCGGCGCGGGCGAGGATCTGGTCCGTGGTCTCGGGGTCGACGGCCATGGTCCAGTCGCCGGGCTGGCTGGTGCCTCCGACGACGACGTCGTTCTCGCGGGGGATGACGTAGGTCAGCTCGTGGGGAGGGCGGTCCGCGATCAGCCATTCGGACAGACCGCACTGCTCGACCGTCATCACCTGCCCGCGGACCGGCGTCACGGTCGGGTCCGCGGCGGTCAGCCGAGCGCCGAGGCCGGTGCAGTTCACCACCAGGTCGGCGGTTGTCGGCAGCGCGGACAGCGCCGAGCGAGTCAGCGTCCCACCGGCCTGCTCGAGCCGCTTCACCAGTGCCTGCAGATAGACCGGCATCTCGATCACCGGCGCGGTGAACGACCACCCGTCCAGGAACCGGGTCGGCGGCGAGGGCACCCGGGCCAGATCAGGCAGTACGTCGGCCCAGCGCGGATCCGGCGTCCGTTCCACCAGGAACTCGCGCCCGTGCCGCATCCGCACCGACGGCTCGATCTCCGCCAGCTTCGCGAACTCCTCGTACGCCGTCCTGGCCCAGGCGGCGACCCGGTCCTCGGGAGCCGACAGGTACGGGTACCAGATCGCGGCCGCCACCGCCGACGTGGTCTCCAACGGCAGATCCCGGGCGAACACGGCCACGTCGTACCCACCCTCGGCGAGCCGGACGGCACAACTCAGCCCGATCACGCCCGCACCCACCACGATCACGCGCATCTACAGATTGTTACCCGCTGATCGCGATCACGCCACCGGTTGCCTCCAGCACCATTTGATGGATTGACGTCCGAGATGATGGGTTACCTACCCGGATTTCAGGACGCCAACGGCACTTCTGACTGATGTGTGGGTGGTTTGAGCCGGCCTGATGAGCAGGGGTTCCTGAGGTTGACCTGTCTGCCTGGGCCGGCGGGGGCGGTGCGGGTGTGCGACTAGACGCCGCTGCGAGGGCGGTGGTGTGCAGCTGGACAGGAGGTGTCTGTCTACGGGCGATGGTCGGGTGGCGCTCAGGCGTGAAACCGACCGGCCGGACCGGATCGGAGCCGACACCTCCTGTCCAGCTGCACCAGTACCCGTCCCCCACAGCGGCCGGTGTCTGAACTGATTCGTCTGTCCGGTGGTCACGCCGGCGTACGACCGCGGACACCAGATGTCTTGTTCAAGCTCCCCAGTCCCTGTCTGCGGCCCCGGCGATCCCACCCATCAACACCCGCCATCCCGGCATCCGAACAGAGACCGCCCCGATGCCCGGCGACCGGACGACCGGGACGACAGCATCGACCGACACCCACCGCGGCACCCGGCGAGGCAGCGACCCCGCGGGCCAAACCAGTCGCGGGCAACGCCCGGTGAACATCAGCGCACCAGACAGGGGCGCTTCGGGTCGAAGGTCCAGTCCTGGATCAGGTACTGCATGGCCACCGCGTCGTCCCGCGCGCCGAGACCGTGCCGCAGATACAGCTCGTGTGCGGCCGCCAACGCCTCGCGATCCAGGTCGACACCGAGACCAGGTCGCGTCGGTACGGCGATCTCACCGTCGACGATCTGCAGTGGTTCCTTGGTCAGCGCCTGGCCGTCCTGCCAGATCCAATGGGTGTCGAGCGCGGTGATGTCGCCCGGCGCGGCCGCACCGACCTGGGCGAACATCGCGAGCGAGATGTCGAAGTGGTTGTTCGAATGCGAACCCCAGGTCAGCCCGAAGTCGTGGCACAGCTGCGCGACCCGCACCGACCCGGCCATCGTCCAGAAGTGCGGATCGGCCAGTGGGATGTCCACCGCGTCGACCCGGATGGCGTGCGCCAGTTCGCGCCAGTCGGTCGCGATCATGTTCGTCGCCGTCCGCAGTCCGGTCGCGCGCTTGAACTCGGCCATCGTCTCCCGCCCGGAGAACCCGGCCTCGGCACCACACGGATCCTCGACATACGCGAGTACGTCGTCCAGCCCCGAACACACCGCGATCGCCTCCCGCACCGGCCAGGCGCCGTTCGGATCGATCGTGATCCGCGCGGACGGGAACCGCTTCGCCAGCGCGCGGACCGCGTCGATCTCCACGTGAGCGTCGAAAACCCCACCCTTCAGCTTGAAGTCCGCGAACCCGTACCGCTCCTGGGCCGCCTCCGCCAGCGCCACCACCGCGTCCGGCGTCAACGCCGGCTGCCGCCGCAACCGCGACCAGCGATCGCCCAAGCCGTCGTCCGTCAGATACGGCAGCTCCGTGCGCCCCGGATCACCGACATAGAAGAGATAGCCGAGCACCGGCACGGCAGACCGCTGCTGCCCGTCGCCGAGCAGCTCGGCCACCGGTACGCCGAGATGCTGCCCGAGCAGATCGAGCAGAGCCGACTCGAGTCCGGTCACCGCGTGGACCGTCGTACGCAGGTCGAAGGTCTGCAGACCGCGGCCGCCTGAGTCGCGGTCGGCGAAAGCCCGACCGACGTTCCGCAGCAGTTGGCGGTAGCGCGCGATCTCCTGGCCCGTCACCAACCCCGCGGCCTCGCGGATGGTCGACGCGATCTTCTCGCCGCCCGGCACCTCGCCCAGACCGGTGTTGCCCGAGCTGTCGGTCAGGATCACGACGTTGCGGGTGAAGAACGGTCCGTGGGCGCCACTCAGATTGAGCAGCATGCTGTCGTACCCGGCGACGGGCACGACCTCGACCGACGTGATGGTCGGTGTCACTTGATCTTGCCGATCAGGTCGGTGAGCTGGGCCAGCTCGTCCTCGGTCAGGTCCTGCAGCGGCGGACGGACCGGCCCCGCGGACCGGCCGATCGCGGTCACGCCGGCCTTGACGATCGAGACGGCGTACCCCTTCATCCGGTCGCGGATGTCGAGGTAGGGGAGGACGAACTCGTTGAGCTTGCGATAGACGGACTCGCGGTCCTGCGCGACGACGTCGGCGTAGAACCCGAGGGCGAACTCGGGCACGAAGTTGAAGATCGCCGACGAGTACGTGCTGACGCCGAGCTGCAGCAGCGGCAACGCGAAGGTCTCGGCCGTCGGCAGGCCGCCGATGTACGTGAGCCGATCGCCGACCCGGGCGTACGTGCGGGTCATCATCTCGATGTTGCCGACGCCGTCCTTGAGGCACACCAGGTTCGCGTTCCGGTCGGCGAGCTCGGCGACGCTGACGTCGGTCAGGATCGCATTCGCCCGGCTGTAGACGGTGACTCCGAGATTCGTACTGCGGCAGACGGCCGACACATGCTCGACCAAACCACGCTGCCCCGCTTCGGTCAGGTACGGCGGGAGCAGCAGAACCCCATCAGCTCCGGCGGCCTCGGCGGCCCGCGCTTGCTCGATGGCGGTCGCCGTACCGCCGGTGGCGGGTGCGATCACCGGGACCTTGCCGTTGACCTCGGACACCGCGGTCCGGACGACGGTGTCGATCTCCGCCGGCGTCAGCGAGAAACCCTCGCCGGTCCCACCCGCAGCGAACAGTCCGGCGACGTCGTACTGGCTCAGCCAGGACAGGTGCTCGCGGTAGCCGGCCTCGTGGAAGCTCAGATCGGGGTTGAAGTGAGTGACCGGGAAGGACAGCAGTCCGGTCTTGAGCTGGGCGGCCAGTTCGGCGGGCGAGTAGTGGGTCACGTTCGTGAGCCTAGGAAGCATTCTGAATACCTGTCCAAGTTCGGTTTTGGATCTACCGATGCTCTGTCGGCATCGTGAGGCGGTGGCGGGTGTTGGCCAGGTGCACCCGCGCCGCGGCTCGGGCCGCCTCGGGGTCGGAGTGGGCGATCGCGGCGTGGATGTTCTCGTGCTCGTGCACGACCCGGGTGAGGTGATCGGGGTCCGACATCTCGTACGCCGGATCCAGTCGGGTCCGGGGCAACATGATCATCATCGGCCCGAGCGACCCGATCAGTTCGGAGTAGAACCGGTTCCCGGCCGCGGCCGCAACCTTCAGATGGAACGCGAAGTCCGCCTCCACCGATCGGCTCGGGTCGTCCCCGATCCGCCGGAAGTCGTCCAGGGCCCGCTCGATCCCCTTGAGTTGATGCTCGGTACGCCGTACCGCCGCCAGCCCAGCCGCCTCACTCTCCACCCCGATCCGGAAGTCCAATAGCTCCAGCACGTCCTGATGCGACCGCACCTCCCGCAACCCAGAGGTCCGCGGCGGCACCTCCAGGACGAAGGACCCGCGACCCTGGAACGTCTCGACCAGCCCCGCCGCCTGCAGTCGCGAGACGGCCTCCCGCACCACCGTCCGGCTGACCCCGAACTCTTCGACCAAGCTGTTCTCGGCGGGCAACTTCTCCCCGGGCGAGATCTCCCCGCTCAGAATCCGCCTCTTCAAGTCTTCGACCAGCTCGTACGCGAGCCCTCGTCCACTCACCGGAACTCGCAGCTGTCGACGGTCCACGCAGTGCACTGGTCGCTCATCGTGAAGCCGAGGCCTGGCCGATCCGGCACGAGCATCCGGCCGTCCAGAGTCTCCAGACGCTCGTTGAACAAGGGATTGAGCCACTCGAAGTGCTCGACCCAGGGTTCGCGGGGGTAGGCGGCCGCCAGGTGGAGGTGGATCTCCATCGCGAAGTGCGGCGCCAGTTGAAGACCGTGATGATCCGCCAGCGTGGCCAGCTTCAGGAACGGCGTGATGCCGCCGATGCGGGGTGCGTCGGGCTGGAGGACGTCGGCGGCGCGGGCCTCGATCAGGCGGACGTGTTCGCCGACGCTCGACAGCATCTCGCCGGTCGCGATCGGCGTGTCCAGTGCGGCGGCGAGCTGCGCGTGCCCCTCGGCGTCGTACGCGTCGAGCGGCTCCTCGATCCACACCAGGTCGAACTGCTCCAGCGCCCGTCCGAACCGCAGCGCCGTCGTCCGGTCCCATTGCTGGTTCGCATCCACCATCAGCGGTACGCCGTCGCCGAGGTGCTCGCGGATCGCGCGGACCCGGTCGAGGTCGATCCGCGGATCCGGCTGCCCGACCTTGATCTTGATCCCGCCGATCCCGGCCGCCAGCGACTTCGACGCGCGTTCCTTGACCTCCTCGATCGGCGCGTGCAGGAACCCGCCGGACGTGTTGTACGCGCGGACCGAGTCGCGATGCGCCCCGAGCAGCTTGGCCAGCGGAAGACCCGCCCGCTTCGCCTTCAGATCCCACAGCGCGATGTCGATCGCCGCGATCGCCTGCGTCGCCACCCCGGACCGTCCGACCGACGCGCCCGCCCACAGCAGTTTGTCGTACACCTTCCCGATGTCCGACGGATCCTCGCCGATCAGCCCGGCGGCCACCTCTTTGGCATGTGCGTACTGCGCCGGCCCACCGGCCCGCTTCGAGTAGCTGAACCCGATCCCGTGCTGCTCCTGCGCGGTCGCGATCTCCGCGAACAGGAACACGATCTCGGTCATCGGCCGCTGCCGGCCGGTCAGCACCTTGGCGTCGCTGACCGGCTGGTCGAGCGGAAGGACGACGGACGACAGCCTCACGTGGCGGATGCGATCCATCCAGTGATCGTACAAGTGGCCAACTTGTACGACAACAACGAGCTCGGCCAACAGGTGTTTGACGCTGTCGTAACACCAGGGAACCGGCGCGGAAACACACGCCGGGGAGGGTGAGCCGCATGGCCGAATTCGACGTGGAGAGTCTGTTCCGCTCGCTCGACACCGACCGGGCGAACGTGGTCTGGAAATGGAAGCTCCTCGAGGAGCTGAAACAGGCCGGCCTGCGCGCCGACGACCCGAGGGTCGAGCGCGCGCTGAGCTGGACGGACTCCGGTACGCCGTTCGAGCCCGGGCAACCGGAGTGGCTCGACGTCGAGCAGTTCCGGGAGGTGGTCCGGGAGCCGGTGATCTGGCGTGCGCTGCAAGGGCAGTTGTCGATGCGGCCGGACGAGTTCGCCGAGTTCACCCAGGGCGTCGAGCGGATCTACGCCGATCTCCTGGACGAGCGGTCCGGCGAAGTCGCGCAGTACATCCCGACGCTGCGCAACGCGGACCCGGAAAGGTTCGGGATCGCGGTCTGTACCGGCGACGGTCAGGTGTTCCAGATCGGCGACGCGAACGTCGGGTTCAGCGTGCAGTCGACGTCGAAGCCGTTCAGCTACGCGATGGCCCTCGAACAGCTCGGCGCGGCCGACGTGCACCGCTGGGTCGGCCAGGAGCAGAGCGGCGGGACCTTCAACGACCCGAGGCTGTCCCTGGACGCGGCCGGCAAGCCGCAGAACCCGATGATCAACGCCGGCGCGATGGCGACCCTCGCGCTGGTCGAGCCCGACCTGGACGTGTCCGAGCGGTTCGCCAAGGTCGAGCAGACCTGGGCCCGGATGATGGGGGCGCCGCCCGGCTTCGACCACCGGACCTTCCTGGCCGAGCGGGACACCGGCCACGGCAACCGCGGTCTGGCCAACCTGATGGCCGCCAAGGACATGCTGAACGTGGACCCGAAGGACCGGGACGCCCCACAGAAGGCGGCCGAGTTCTACTTCGCGGTCTGCTCGCTCGAGGTGGACGCGCAGCGCCTCGCAGCGGCCGGAGCCACGCTGGCCAACGGTGGCGTCGCGCCGTACACGGGTGAGCGGGTGTTCTCCCAGGAGACCGCCGGACGGGTGCTGTCGGTGATGGGACACAGCGGGATGTACAACGACTCCGGCCAGTTCGCCGGTCAGGTCGGGCTGCCGGCCAAGTCCGGCGTATCCGGCAACGTGATGATGGTGGTGCCGGAGAAGCGCCTCGCGGTGGTCACGTTCTCGCCGCGGCTGGACGAGGCGGGCAACTCGGTCCGTGGTGTCGAGGTGTGCAAGCGGTTGGTGAACGAGTTCGGCCTGCACCCGTACCAGAGCCTCGGCGCCGAGCGGGAGGTGGCGCGGCTCGCGTTCGGAGGGGTGACGAGGCCGGGTGGCGGACCTGCAGGCCAGCACAATGCAGCGGCCCCCGCCACGGCGAGCGTGACGAGGGCCAGCGGGCTGCAGTTGTGATGGCCTGGCGGTCCGGGTCCTACTCGACCGTCACCGACTTGGCCAGGTTCCGCGGCTTGTCGACATCGTGGCCGAGGGCAACGGCCGCGTAGTACGCGATGATCTGCAGCGGGATGGTGAGCAGGATCGGGTCCAGCTCGGGCTCGTTCTTCGGTACGACGATCTTCGCCGCGACCCCGTCCGGGATGTCGACGCCGGGGTGCGTGACGACGTACAGCGGACCGGAGCGGGCGCCGATCTCGTGCAGCGCCCCGATGTTGCGGTCGAGCAGTTCGTCGTCCGGGACGATCGCGACACTCGGCACGTCCGGCGAGATCAGCGCGAGCGGGCCGTGCTTCAGCTCCGAGGTCTGGTACGCCTCGGCGTGCCGGTAGGAGATCTCCTTGAGCTTCTGCGCACCCTCGCGGGCGACCGGGTAGCCGCGGGTCCGGCCGACGAAGAACAGGCTCTCGTGCCGGGCGAGCCGGCCGGCGATCTTGGCCAGCTCCTCCTCCTGGGCGACGATCGACTGGATGTGCTCGGGCAGCTTCTTCAGGCCCTCGATCAGCCGGCGGCCGTCGGCGGGGGAGACGTCGCGGATCCGGCCCAGGTGGATGCCGAGCATCGCGAACGCGACCGCCATGTTGGTCAGCGCCTTGGTCGAGGCCACCGAGACCTCCGGGCCGGCGTGCAGGTACACACCGCCGTCGACCTCACGGGCGATGCTCGAGCCGACCGCATTGACCAGGCCGATGACCCGGCCGCCCTTGCGCTTCAGCTCCTGCACCGCGACCAGGGTGTCCAGCGTCTCGCCGGACTGGCTGACAGCGATGTACAGGGTGTCGCGCTCGACGACCGGGTTGCGGTAGCGGAACTCCGAGGCCGGCTCGGCGTCGGCGGGGATCCGGGCGACCTCCTCGATGAACTGGGCGCCCATCTGGCCGGCGTAGTACGCCGAACCGCAGCCGAGGATCTTGACCCGCTTGATCTCGCGGGCCTCGCGGGCGTCCATGTTCAGGCCGCCCAGGTGGACGGTGTGGAAGCGCTCGTCCAGGCGGCCGCGGATGGCCCGGCCGACGGCGTCCGGCTGCTCGTGGATCTCCTTCATCATGAAGTGCTCGTGCAGGCCGCGCTCGTACTCGTCGGCCTCCCACTCGACCGTCTTCGCGGTCTTGGTGGTGGGAGCGGCGTCCTGGGTGAAGGTGCGGTAGCCGTCGGCGCGGACGGTGGCCATCTCGCCGTCGTCCAGGTAGACGACCTGGCGGGTGTAGCGGATCAGCGCGGCCGCGTCGGAGGCGACGTGCATCTCGCCGTCGCCGATGCCGAGGATCAGCGGGCTGCCGTTGCGGGCGACCACGATCCGGTCCGGGAAGTCCAGGTCGATCACGGCGATGCCGTAGGTGCCCTCGATCCGGCGCAGGGCGGCCATCACCTTGTCCTCGAGCGTGGTGCCCTCGGACTGCTCGATCAGGTGCGCGAGCACCTCGGTGTCGGTCTCGGAGCGCAGCTTGACGCCGGCTTCCTCCAGCTGGGCACGCAGTACGCCGGCGTTGTCGAAGATGCCGTTGTGGACGACGGCGATCCGCTCGTTGCCGCTGGCGTGCGGGTGCGCGTTGTCCTTGCTCGGGCCGCCGTGGGTCGCCCACCGGGTGTGGCCGATGCCGAGCTTCCCGCCGAACCGCTTCGGCAGCGACGCCTCCAGCTCACGCACCCGGCCGGCGTCCTTGTGCACCTTCAGCTCGCTCGACCCCAGCACGGCGACACCCGCCGAGTCGTACCCGCGGTACTCCAGCCGGGCCAGTCCGTCCACCAGGATGGGCGCGGCCGGCTTGGTGCCGACGTACCCGACGATTCCGCACATGTAGTGGTGCCCCTTCGTAGGTTTTGCAGATTGCCCCGTCAGCCGTAGACGATCCGTCGCAGCTGCCGGGCGGAGAGTTCGGGTGAGCGGACCGGCCACTGCCGGAGCTCGGTGCCGAGCCGGGCGAAGATCTCGTCGTTGCGGGCCCCGTAGGTCTGCAGCTCCCGGTGCCGGCGCCGGACGTACTCCTCGGTCGTCTCGGTGAAATAGGCCAGGACGTCGGCGACCACGCGCCGCGCATCGTCCGCGGACAACCCGGTCGTCCGGCTGACCTGCTCGGCCAGCTCGTCCACCGGCCCCACCGCCGCCTCACTGATCACGCGTCAACTCTGCAGTGTCTGAGGGTTCAAAGCCAAGGTCTTGCCCGAAATCGGGCAGAATTGCCTGGTCCTGCATCAGGCGACCAGACCGGTACCGGGCGTGGACGCTACTCCTGCCACCCAGCTGGCGCGAAATCGACGCGCCCGGCCTTGCCGATAATCGGAGCCCGGCGTACGACTGGCAGTAGCGCGGGGCGACTCCCGGGGCTGGGGCTCGGCCGGCCCGTCGACATCCGATCGACTGGGGGAGGTCCCCGACATGCATCGATCCACCGTCGTGGTCGCACTCGCGGCCCTCGCACTGGTCACCGCCGGCGGTGCTACCGCTACCGCGACCGCCGGCCAAGCTGCCACCACACCGCTCCGGGGTGGGTCGATCGCCCTGTCCGGAGCCGAAGCCCGGGCCTTCGCCGTACCGCCGGGGATGGTGAGGCTCTGGACGGCCGACTTGGCCGGCGGCGGTACCCAGACCCGCTACCAGCAGATGGTCGGCGCCGCCGGTGTCCTCGGCGGCCAGCTGACCGTGCTGACCGACAGTTCCGGCAAGACCACCGCCGTGGTCGGCGCGTACTTCCCCGGCCTGAAGGCGAAGAACCGCGCGTCGGTCTCCACCGCGACCGCTCGCGGGGTCGCGGCCAAGAGGGTCGGTGCCGCAGGCACGTGGTCGTCGTCGCTGCGGATCGACCCGAAGGATGGGCGGCTCTTCCACGAAGTCGTCAGCCAGCGGGTAGCGAACCGCTGGGTGCAGTGGGTCGACGCCGGATCAGGCGCGGTGAAGAAGCAGTACGACGCGGTGGCGCACGGCGACGGCATCGGGGTCAAGGGTGACAAGAAGACGATCTCCACCCGGCGGACCGGCAACACCTTCGTCCTGCGGTCGAGAGACGGACGGCAGGCGACGTACGACGCGGGCAACACGACGGTCCTGCCCGGCACGCTCATGACCGACCGCAACGACCACTGGAACTTCAACCTGCCGGGCTGGGCGTCGCCCAGTCAGGCACCCGGTGTGGACGCGCACTACTACGCGAACGTCACGGACGACTTCTACCGCGACACCTTCCGCCGCAACAGTCTCGACGACAACGGCATGACCATGCTCTCGTCGGTGCACTTCGACGTGGGGTACTGCAACGCGTTCTGGAACGGCCAGCAGATGGTGTACGGCGACGGCGACGGCACGACCTGCCTGCCGCTGTCGGGCGGACTCGATGTGGTCTCGCACGAGCTCACCCACGCCGTCACGCAGTTCACCTCGAATCTCATCTACGAGAACGAATCCGGCGCCCTGAACGAGTCGTTCAGCGACATGATGGGCAACACGGCCGAGTTCTATGCGGCCCGGCGCGGTCTGGATCGCGCGGCCTCGCCCGACTGGCTGATCGGCGAGGACGTGGTCAACGCTGCTAGTGCGGCGCCGGGCTTCCGGGACATGGGCGACCCGCGCGTGCACGACGACCCCGATCACTACAGCGAGTTGCTGGTCGGTGAGGAGGACAGCGGCTTGCGTGCACAGCAACAGCGGCATCTCCAACCAGGCCTACTATCTGGCCGTCAACGGCGGCAGGAACGCAGGCTGCGACGCGGTCGGGTCGAACGGGCACCGGCATACGGCCGACTGCGACGTCAAGGTGCGAGCGGTGGGGTTGCAGCGGGCGGCGGCCATCTTCTACAACGGGTTCACCAGCCTGCCCGAGTTCGCGAACTTCTGCGACGCCCGCAATGCCACCGTGGCGGTCGCGGGACGCAACGCCGGCGGGATCAGCGCAGCCTGGGCAGCCGTGGGCGTCCACTCCGGTTGCACGCCTGGCACGCCGCCACCTCCGCCGTGCCTGAGTGATCCGAATGCGGAGATCCCGTTCGAGTCGCCGCACCCATACGGCAACAACGGCGATTGCACCTGGGTCTACGACAACGGCACCGGTGGATTCGCGTTCCACTTCAGCCTGCTCGACACCGAGCAGGACTTCGACTACGTGATCGTGTCCGACGCGAGCGGCGCCGAACTCGCTCGCTACACGGGACAGCACCCGGGCGGCGTGACGTCGCCCTGTATCACCAGCCCGACCGGCTCGGTCCGCCTGCTCAGCGACGGAGGTGTCCGTGCCCAGGGCTTCATCGTCGATGCGGTGGTTGCCTGCTGAGGCAGCCCCGTCAGCTGAATCTGTTGAGCCATGGGACACCGACCCCGAACAGTGGGTCGGTGTCCAGGTGGTAGACGCGCTCGCGGCCGCGCAGGGTGACGTGGACCAGGCCGGCCTGCTCGAGGATCCGCAGGTGCCGGGTGATCGTCGGCCAGGAGTGGTCGAACCGGCCGGCGATCTCACCGGACGTCATCTCGCCGCCGCGCAGGTGCAGGACCAGCAGGATCGTCCGGCGGGAGTGGTGCGCGAGGGCGGTGAACACCCGGTCGAGGTCGTCCAGGTCCCGCCCGCCGCGGGAGCCGGCGGTCAAGCCGGCAGATCCTGGGGCAGGTAGTGCGGGAAGTCCCACTTCGGCTGTCCGTCCCGCTCCTCGAGCAGCGGGTCCATCCGCTCCCAGAGGGTGAGTACGTCGGGGTGCTCGTGGGCCCGGCCGAAGCCGCCATCCACCCAGGTGAAGATCTCGACGTACGTCGGTTCGTCCACCGACCGGAGCACCGTCGACCGATCGTCGGTGACGAAGCCGAGATCGCGCAGTGTCGTCCAGTGCTCACCGAGCACCGCACGGAACTGGTCCTCAGCGCTCGCGCGGACGCGATACGTGCAGATCACCGTTTCCTTAGCCATATTGCTAAGTATTCGCCCACCAACCAGGCTGTCAACGGCTCGGGCCGGTCAGAACAGGCGCAGTACGTCGGATTCCATGCCGCGGAGGGCGTCGTAGTCGACGGTCACGCATTCCAGACCGCGGTCGGTGGCGAGGAACTGTGCCTGGGGCTTGATCAGCTGGGCGGCGAAGATGCCGCGGACCGGGGCCAGCAGGGGGTCGCGGTTGAGGAGTTCGACGTACCGGGTGAGCTGTTCGACTCCGTCGATCTCGCCGCGGCGCTTGATCTCGACCGCGACGTGCTTGCCGTCGGCGTCGCGGCAGAGGAGGTCGACGGGGCCGATCGCGGTCGGGTACTCCCGGCGTACGAGCGTCCAGCCCTCGCCGAAGGTGTGCACGTGCTCGGCCAGCAGCTCCTGCAGGTGCGCCTCGACGCCGTCCTTGATCAGGCCGGGATCCGTGCCGAGCTCGTAGGCGGTGTCGCTGTGCACCTCCTCGATGGTGATCCGCAGCTCCTCACCGGCCTTGTTGGTGACGCTCCAGACGTCGTCCTCCACGGTCAGCTTGCACGGCGGAGACATCCAGTTCAGCGGCTTGTACGAGCCGCCGTCGGCGTGGATCAGCACCGACCCGTCCGCCTTCACCATCAGCAACCGCGGCGCCATCGGCAGATGAGCCGTCAGCCGGCCGGAGTAGTCCACAGAACACGTAGCAATCACCAAGCGCACGAGAAAGCACCGTAGTCGACAACCGGCCCGAACCCCATGTCGCCTGGCCGCATGGAGTGGGAGGCTGGACGCCATGATGCCGAAGGTCAGCGAACAGGCGATCGCCGAGTACGACGCGGTCGCGGCCGGACTGGTGTCGGCCGGGGTGGTCCGGGGCAGCATGTTCGGCATGCCCTGCCTCAAGGTCGGAAAGAAGGTGCTCGCCGGGATGTTCGGCGACGCGATGACGTTCAAGCTCCCGCCCGAGCCGCGGGAGAAGGCGCTCGCGCTGCCCGGTGTCGAGCCGTTCGACCCCGGCATGGGCCGCCCGATGAAGGAGTGGGTGGTGATCCCGCTGGCGCAGTCGGTGGCCTGGCCGGAGTACGCCGCGGAGGCGCTGGAGTACGTCGGCGGATGAACCTCATGTGCCCCGCGCGGATTCTGCTTCTTCCTGGGGATGTACAGGATCCGGCGGTCGGGGAGCGGATCGCCCAGGTGTACGCCGGTCCGTTCGAGGCCGCGGCCGGGGCGCGGCTGGCGGATCACCTCGGTGTGCAGTTGACCGTCGTACCGGAGCTGGTACGGCGTCCTGACGACGAGCTGCTGGCGATCTCGGATCTGCATCGCGGCGAGACCGTGGTCGTGCTCGGGGTGGATCTCGGGCTCAGGCTGCCCGCGATCGTCGAGCACACCGGTGACGGGTGGACGCGGGTGCCGAGCGACAACGAGGTGACGCTGGCGGCCTACGAGCAGGCGGCCGATCGGTTCCGGGAGTCGATCCCGAACGAGCCCAACAACCAACTGATAGATCTGCTCGCCGAGCGGATCGAGCCCGGGGCGCGCGTGCTGGAGCTCGGCAGCGGGACCGGGCGGGACGCGGTCGAGCTCGAGCGCCGGGGGTTCGTCGTACGCCGGACCGACGCGACGCAGGCGTTCATCGACATGATGGGCGCCGACGGGTACGCCGTCGATCGGCTCGACGCACTCCGGGACGACTTCGGCGGACCGTACGACGCGGTGTTCGCCGACGCCGTGTTCCTGCACTTCGATCGCGCCCAGCTGGCCGACGTACTGCGGAAGGCGGCGCGGGTCGCGGGCGTGCTGGCCTTCAGCACGCGGGAAGGCAAGGGCGAGGAGTGGTCGAACCGGAACCTCGATCTGCCACGGCACTTCGTCATGTGGCAGGAGGAACCGCTGCGTGAGCTGCTCACGAACACCGGCTGGACCGTTCAGCAGTTGCTCCGGGGCGAGTCCCGGTACGGCGGCTGGTTCTACATCTCGGCGACGCGCGCATGATCCGGGCCGGGGTCGTGCTGCTGTCGGGGCAGGGTGTCGCGGCGATCGAGCGTGTGCGGGACGGGATGACGTACCACGTGCTGCCCGGTGGTCAGGTGGAGGACGGCGAGAGCCTGGCGGAGGCCGCGCGGCGGGAAACGCACGAAGAGCTCGGCGTGCTGGTGAAGATCCGCGGACTCGTCGCGGTCGTGCATTTCGGTGACGGCACCCAGCACTACTTCCTGGCGGAGCACATCGGTGGCGAGTTCGGGACCGGGGACGGCCCGGAGATGGACAGCCCGGCGGAGTCGGAGCGGGGGAGCTATCGGGCCGTGTGGCTGCCCGTGCGCGACCTCGGCGTACGACGGTTGAAGCCGAAGCCGATCGCGGCCGCGCTGGAAGGTGCGCCGGATCCGGAGTGGTTGATGGACGGGTGGCTGGAGACGCCCGCGGTGTTCGAAGAGGGCGTGTGAAGCTCTGACCTCGCGGGTGACTCAGCTCATGGGCGGACCAGTGCGGGGACTGGCATAGTGCAGGGCCATGGCTCGGGAACTGAAGACGGTGGGTGTGGTGGGTCTCGGCACGATGGGCGCCGGGATCGCCGAGGTGTTCGCGCGGAACGGGCTGACGGTGGTCGGCGTCGAGCGTGACGAGGAGGCCGCCGACCGCGGCCGCGGGCACATCCAGCACTCGACCGACCGGGCCGTGAAGCGCGGCAAGCTCTCGGTCGAGGATCAGCAGGCGCTGTTCGACCGAGTCACCTTCGCGACCGACATGCAGGCCCTGGCCGACTGCGACCTGGTCGTCGAAGCGGTGATCGAGCGGATCGAGCTGAAGCGGGAGATCTTCGCCGCGCTCGACAAGGTCGTCCGCGACGACGCCATCCTGGCGACGAACACCTCTTCGCTGTCGGTCACCGAGATCTCGGTCGCCACGCAGCGCCCGCGCCGCGTCGTCGGCATGCACTTCTTCAACCCGGCGCCGGTGCAGGAGTTCGTCGAGGTGATCAAGACCGTCGTCACCGAGCCGGACGTGGTCGAGGACGTGCTCGCGCTGGCCCGCCGGCTCGACAAGGTCCCGGTGGTCGCGGCCGACCGGGCCGGCTTCATCGCCAACGCGCTGCTGTTCGGCTACCTCAACCACGCGGTCTCGATGGTCGAGTCCCGCTACGCCACCCGCGAGGACGTGGACGCGGCGATGCGGCTCGGCTGCGGCTACCCGATGGGCCCGCTCGCGCTGCTCGATCTGATCGGCCTCGACACGGCGTACGAGATCCTCGACACGATGTACAAGCAGGGCCGCAACCGGCTGCACGCGCCGGCCCCGATCCTGAAGCAGATGGTCACCGCCGGCCTGCTCGGCCGCAAGGCCGGCCGCGGCTTCTACACCTACGAGGCGCCGGACTCGCCGGTCGTCGTCGACGACGACCTGACCCCTTCGACCGTCAGGCGACGCGCCGGCGGTCCGCCCGATCAAGCAGGTCGGCGTGGTCGGCTCCGGCACGATGGCGGTCGGCATCATCGAGGTCTGCGCCAAGGCCGGGTACGACGTCCTGTACGTCGCCCGCGGCACCGAGAAGGTGGACCAGGTCCGGGCCGGGCTGGAACGCTCGCTGGAGAAGGGTGTTCAGCGCGGCAAGCTCTCGTCCGACGAGCGCGACGCGGCGCTACGCCGGATCACCGGTACGGCGAAACTCGACGACCTCGCGCGGGTCGACCTGGTGGTCGAGGCCGTGGTCGAGGAGCTGAGCGTCAAGCAGGCACTGTTCGAGTCCTTCGACGAGATCTGCAAGCCGGGCGCGATCCTGGCCACCACGACCTCGTCGCTGCCGGTGATCGACCTGGCGATGGCGACCAAGCGGCCCGCCGACGTGGTCGGGCTGCACTTCTTCAACCCGGCGCCGGTGATGCAAGCTGGTCGAGATCGTGAGCACGGTCAGCACGTCGCCTGACGTCGCCGACACGGTCGCGGCGCTGGCCGTTGCCGCCGGCAAGCACCCGGTCCGGTGCGGCGACCGGGCCGGCTTCATCGTCAACGCGCTGCTGTTCCCGTACCTGAACGACGCGGTCCGGATGCTCGAGGCGCACTACTCGAACGTCGACGACATCGACGCCGCGATGAAGCTCGGCTGCCGCCTGCCGATGGGCCCGTTCGAGCTGCTCGACGTGGTCGGCCTGGACGTCTCGCTGGCGATCCAGCGCACCCTCTACCTCGAGTTCCGCGAGCCCGGCTTCGCGCCCGCCCCGCTGCTCGAACACCTCGTCACGGCCGGCTACCTCGGCCGCAAGACCGGCCGCGGCTTCCGCGACTACACGAGCTGACTTCACGCTAGCGTCGGCTCCGATCGCAGCCGGAGGGAGCCGACGATGGCGGACGGCGAAGCCGGGCTCACGGCTCGGCGTCTGTGTAGTCGCCGCACGGGCCTCCACCGATCGCTTCGGGGAGGACCGCCGTACGACGATCTGGCCGCACGAGCGGGTTGTAGAAGGCGGCGATCTCGCTGCTGTCCTCCGGGATGTAGTGGAAGATCAGCGCGCGGCGGAAGCGATCCGCGGTGGTGTTCGGCCGGGATCCGTGCACGACGCTGCCATGGAAGAACAGCACGTCGCCGGCGCGCATCTTCGTCTGCACCTTGGTCAGACCGTCCGGCACCGGGACCTCGGCGTTGGTGAAGGACTCGGTCAGGTCGGCCGGTTCGGGGCAGACCAGCTCGGTCTGGTGTGAGCCGGGGACGACCGCAAGCCCGCCGTTCTCCGCGTCGACGTCGTCGACCGCGATCCACGCGGCCAGGCAGGTCTCGGGATCCGCGCGCAGGAACGTGTTGTCCTGGTGCAGGGCCTGCCCGCGTGCGCCCGGCGGCTTGAAGTAGAACATCGACTGGGCACCGAGCGCCGGTCCGATCAACACGGTCACGACATCGAGGATCCGGCTGTCCAGCATCAGCTCCAGCGCGATCCGGCCGGCCGCCACGTCGGTCCGGCGATGCGGGTGCACGAACCGCGGGAACCGCGCCAGCGGGTCGTCCTCCGGTACGCCGTCGTCGATCGCGAGCGAGTGGTCTTCGGCGACCTGATCCATGAAGGCTGACCTGACCTGGTCGATCTCGGTGGGGTCGAGCAACTGCGGGACCTGGACGATCCCGTCGCGGCGGTAGATGTCGGCGACTGTGTTGATCATGACTCCAGGATCGGTGCCGGCGGCCTGGATCGGCGATAGCCTATCGAGCTGTGAACCTTCGAGATCCTGCTGAGTCGCCATCTCCAGAGGTCCGTCGGCTGGAGACCGGCGAGTTCGACGAGGGTCCTGAGTACGCGACGTATCGCCGCCGGGGGACCACCGACTGGCTGCTGGTGCAGACCCTGGACGGCGCGCGGCCGGTTCGGGAACGTCGCTGCGGACCCAGGCACGGTCATCCTGGTCCGGCCCGGCACTCTGCACGACTACGGCACCACCGGGCGACGCTGGCACTTCCTGCTACGCCCACCTGCATCCGAAGCCGGACTGGCTGCCGCTGCTCGACTGGCCGGAAGTTGCCCCCGGCATCCTTCAGCTCCGCCCGGCCGCCGCGGCCGCCGAACGGATCGCCGGCCATCTCCTGGACGCCGTCCGGCACCAGCGCAGCGTCCTGCCGCAAGGCGAGCAGCTCAGCGCGAACGCCCTCGAGGCTGCCCTGCTGTGGTGCGACACCCAGAACCCGAAGGCCGTCCGGATCGACGACCGTCTGCTCCGTGTCATCGAACTGATCGACCAGAACCTGAAGGACCGGCTCGACGTGCCCGAGCTGGCGCGCGCGGTCAACCTGTCGGTGTCGCGGTTCGCCCACCTCTTCCGCGAGCAGCTCGGTGTCAGCCCGCAGCAGTTCGTCGAGCGCCGCCGCCTCGACGCTGCCTGCCGGCTGCTCGAACTCACCGCCCGCCCGATCGCCTCGGTCGCCGCCGAGGTCGGGTACGACGACCCGCTCTACTTCTCCACCCGCTTCCGCCACCACACCGGCCTGAGCCCAACGGCGTACCGGAGCCGCTCTTAGACCGTGGACCGGCGGGATCGCTGACGCGAAGCCCGGCCCTGGTCCGTGGATGGGTAGCTGACAGGGGACATTTCGACAGGAGGTGTCGGCGGCTGACAGGCGGGCGCAGGCTCACCCGACCAGCCGCCACCCCCTCAGTGGAGGTATACGTCCTGTCGACCTGCACAGGCGCGGGCCCAGCGGGCGATGCTGTCCTAGCGGGACGACAGATAGGTGAGGACTGCCATCACGCGGCGGTTGTCGTCCTCCGAGGGTGGCAGGTCGAGCTTGGCGAAGATGTTGTTGGTGTGTTTGCTGACTGCCTTCTCGGTGACGAAGAGGGCGCCGGCGATGGCGGCGTTCGAGCGGCCTTCGGCCATCAGGCCGAGGACCTCGGCCTCGCGCGGGGTGAGCCGGCCGATCGGCTCGTCGCGGGTGTTGCGGGCCAGCAGTTGGCCGATCACGTCCGGGTCCATCGCGGTGCCGCCGGCGGCCACCCGGCGGACCGAGTCCAGGAACTCGGCGACGTTGGAGACCCGGTCCTTGAGCAGGTAGCCGACCGCGCCGCCGCCGCCGGTCAGCAACTCCCGCGCGTACAGCTGCTCGACGTACTGCGACAGCACCAGGATCGGCAGGCCCGGGACCTGGCTGCGTGCCTCGATCGCGGCCTTCAGGCCCTCGTCGGTGAAGGTCGGTGGCAGCCGGACGTCGACAACGGCCACGTCCGGCCGGTGCTCCACCAGGGCGGGCACCAGCCGGGGACCGTTGTCGACTGCCTCGACGACCTCGAAGTCGTGCGCCTCCAGCAGGCGGATCAGGCCGTCCCGGAGGAGGGCGTGGTCTTCAGCGATGAGGACTCGCAAGGCAGCTCCATGATCACAGTGGTCGGCCCGGCGCTCGGGCTCACCACGGTCAACGTACCGTCGAAGGCGGCCAGCCGCCGTTCGATACCGTACAGACCGCCACCGGGCCGGACCACCGCCCCTCCCACGCCGTCGTCGCCGACGATGATGTGCAGCCGCTCCTCCTCGTGGGTGATCTGGATCCAGGCGTTCGTGGCGGCCGAGTACTTCACCGCGTTCGCGAGCGCCTCGGCCACCGCGAAGTACGCCGCCGACTCGACCGGCGCAGGTGGGCGGCCGGGGACGTCGATGGTGACGTCGACCTTGAACGGGCAGGACATCGCGAGCGCCTTGACCGCACCGTCCAGACCGCGATCCGCGAGGACCGGCGGGTGGATCCCGCGGACCAGGTCGCGCAGCTCGGACAGCGCCGTACTGGCCGACTCGCGGGCCTCGGTGAGCAGCGCGGCCGCCTGGGCCGGGTCGCGGTCGACCATCTCCTCGGCCATGCCCAGGTTCATGCTGAGCGCGGCCAGCCGGGCCTGGGCGCCGTCGTGCAGGTCCCGCTCGATCCGGCGCAGTTCGGCCGCCTGGGTGTCGACGGTCTCGGCCCGGGACTCGGCCAGCTCGCGGACCCGCATCGCCAGCTTCGCGCTCTCGGTCGGGCCGAGCAGGGAGCGGGCCATGTAGGCGTTCGCCTTCAGCAGCCGCTCACCGGCGGCGTTCCAGATCAGGAATGCGATCAGCGCGACCGGCATCAGCAGGAAGCTGGTACCAGAAGTTGCACGGTGAACAGCCCGCCGAACGGCTCGGTGAACACACCTTCCGGGGTGACGCCGACGAGCAACGGGTAGACCAGGTAGAACAGACCGGCCAGGAAGAGGACGGCGGACAGCAGGCTCAGCGTGAACCCGAGTACGGAGTTCACCAGCAGCCACGACGATGTCACGCCAGGTAGCCGGATCGGTCAGCGTGGTCCGTAGCCACATCAGCACGCCGGGCATCGGCGGCTTCTTGTACGGGCGCGGGATCGGCTCGCCGAGGAAGCCGGCCAGCATGGTCCGGTGGCAGTTCGCGAACCAGCGTGCGGCCGGGCACGAACACCAGCAGCAGCGGGATCCCGACCCAGACCGCGATCAGCGGCACGGCCACCACGTTGAGCACGAAGAAGGCGATCCCGATCTCGGCCAGGATGGCCAGGAACAGCGCGATCCATGGCTGTGCGAGCTTCGGGTACCGCAGCGGCGGTGCCTGGGTGGCGATGTTGCGTCATCCACGTCCTCGCTTCGCTCCGGGCGCGGACGAGACACGAGATGGGCTGCGCCTGCTGATGAACTCACTGCGTTCCTTCATGTGTCCATCATGACTGAGCGTCAGCCCGACTCAGTGGTGTTAGGTCCACTGCCGGCTGGGACACTGTCACCCCGTCGCGTTCGGGTAGTAGCACTCATGTGCGCAGCCTTTAGGGCGATGAGGCTTGATCACGTACGCTGGCCGTGGCTGTACGCCTAGGCCTTCCCCGATCTCGAGACGAGGACCTGATGGCTCAGCCAACGGCTTCACCCCCTACTTGCCACGCGCGGCTCCGACTTCTCCCCGTTGCTGCGGGAGATCAAGGCCGCCGGCCTGCTGGAGCGCCGTACGGCGGCCTACGCGATGGCGATCGGGATCAACGTGGTCCTGATGGGCGCTGACCTGGGCGGCCATCGCTGTGGTCGGCAGTTCGTGGTGGGTGCTGCTGCTCGCTCTTCCCTTGGGCATCCTGACCACCCGGGCCGCGTTCTTCGGGCACGACGCCGGCCACCAGCAGATCGCCAGCTCCCGCAAGCTGCACGACTGGGTCGGCATGCTGCACGGCAACCTGCTGCTCGGGATGAGCTACGGCTGGTGGAACGACAAGCACAACCGCCACCACGCGAACCCGAACCACACCGACAAGGACCCGGACGTCGGCGAGGGCATCCTGGTCTGGACGATGGAGCAGGCCGAGGGCCGCGAGGGCCTGTTCGGCTGGCTGACCCGCAACCAGGCCCGGATCTTCTTCCCGCTGCTGACCCTGGAGGGCTTCAACCTCAAGGTCTCCAGCATCCAGTTCCTGCGCGGCCGCCCGGGCCGCGAGGCCCGCGTCGAGCTCGGCCTGATCGCCGCCCACCTCGTCCTGTACTTCAGCGCGCTGTTCCTGATCATGTCGCCGGGGCAGGCCGTGTTGTTCGCCGCTGATCCACCACATGATCTTCGGCCTGCACCTCGGCAGCGTGTTCGCGCCCAACCACAAGGGCATGGAGATGCCCGACCGCGAGACCAACTGGGGTCACCTGGAGAAGCAGGTGCTCACCTCGCGCAACGTGAACGGCGGCCTGGTCACCGACTGGATGATGGGCGGCCTGAACTACCAGATCGAGCACCACCTCTTCCCGAGCATGCCGCGGGCCAACCTCCGCTTCGCCCAGCCCATCGTCCGGTCGTACTGCGAACAGATCGGCATGCCGTACGTGAGCACCAGCCTGATCGATTCGTACCGGATGGGTCTGAGCCACATGCACGAAGTCGGTCGGGAGCTCCGCGAGGCCCGCGACACCGAGTGAGCTGCACCACACGGCTAGCCTGGAAGAGCTATGTCGCGCAGAAGGCCTTCCAAGTGGCAGCGGCCGGTCAACGACCGGCCGCTGCTCGGTGGCAACCAATCCCGGGAGGAGCGGTCCGACGGCGAGTGGATCGTCCGCCGCGTGTCCGGCTCCGCGTCGGCGAAGTCCTACCGCTGTCCAGGCTGCGATCAGCTGATCCCGCCCGCCACGCCGCATAGCGTGGTCTGGCCGGAGAACCCCAGCCTGCTCGCCGCGATCGGCGGCGCCCAGTCCCTCGACGAGCGACGCCACTGGCACACGGCCTGCTGGCAGCGCCGGCGCTGAAAGGTAGGTGCATGAAGCTCCCGGTCACGTCGTACGGCGAAACTGGTACGCCGGTCGTGGTCATGCACGGCCTGTTCGGGTCCAGCCGGAACTGGATGACCGCGGCCCGGCGGCTGGCGGCTTCGCATCGGGTCTTCGCGTTCGATCTGCGCAACCATGGCACGGCGCCGCACACCGAGACCATGAGCTACCCGGAGATGGCCGACGACGTCCGGGAGACGATCGAGTCACTCGGGGCCGGACCGGTCGCGCTGGTCGGTCACTCGATGGGTGGGAAGACGGCGATGCTCACCGCGCTGCAGTTCCCGCAGGTGGTCGAACGCCTGGTCGTGGTCGACGCCGCCCCCGTCGCCTACCCGCCGGCCTTCGTCGAGTACGCCCAGGCGATGCGCAATGCCGACCTCTCCTCGGTGACCCGTCGCGCCGATGTCGATGCCCAACTGGTTGCCGCCGTCCCCACTCCAGGGACCCGTGCCTTCCTCCTGCAGAACCTCATCCTCGACGAGGCCGGTGCTCGCTGGCGCCCCAACCTTCCGGTCATCGAGGCAGCGCTGCCGGCGATCTCCGGCTGGCCGGCCGTCGAGGGGCTGACGTACGACGGCCCGACGCTCTTCATCTACGGCGGCAAGTCCGACTACGTCCGGCAGGAGCATCGGGCGACGATCGCTTCGTACTTCCCCCAGGTCCAGTACGCCGAGGTGCCCGAGGCCGGCCACTGGGTCCACGCCGAGCGGCTGGACGACTTCCTCGCCGTACTCACGCCCTTCCTGCCATCGCGCTGAGGAGTTCCAGCTGCACGCGAGGGCAGATCGCCTGGCTTACAACAACTGTTCGATGGTGATCGGCAGCGACCGGATGCGACGGCCGGTCGCGTGGTACACGGCGTTGGCGATGGCGGCCGACACGCCGACCACGCCGATCTCGCCGATCCCTTTGATACCGATGGGCCGCACCGTGTCCGGCGCGCCCACGAAGGCCACGTCGATGTCGGGCACGTCCGCGTTGGCCGGGATCAGGTAGTCGCCGAAGGTGGCGTTGGCGATGCGACCGGTCTCGGGGTCGACGACGGTCTCCTCGAGCATCGTCATCCCGATGCCCATGACGGCGCCGCCGATGACCTGGCTGCGCGCCAGCTTCTCGTTGAGGATGCGGCCGGCGTCGACGGCCGTCACGACCCGCGCGACGCGCAGCAGTCCCAGGTCCGCGTCGACGCGGACTTCCGCGAACCACGCGGCGAACGAGCCGGAGGGCGGCGCGCTCGCACCGTCCGTCTGCGGGTTCCTCTCGCCGTGCGCGATGATCCGCGGCAGTCCGTGCCGGGCGAGTATGTCGACGTAGGTCTCACCGATCGAGGGGGCGTCGACGACGTGGATTCCGCCGTGCCCGGTGGTGAGTTCGGCCGGACTCCTGCCCCGCAGCGGCGACGACGGATCGTCGCCGACGACCTCGACGAACGCCCGCACCAGCTTGCCCACGGCGTCGTGGATGGCGCCGCTCAGCGACGTCGCCATTCCCGAACCACCTGAGTACGGCGCGAATGGCAGGTTGCTGTCGCCGATCTCGACCTGAACCTGGTCGATGTCGAGTCCGAGGAGTTCGGCCGTCACCTGGGTCGCGATCGTGTACGTGCCGGTGCCGAGATCGGTGGCCGCGCTGCGCACGTGCGCGGTGCCATCGCGGCGGATCGACACCGTTGCCTGGCACGGTGCCTGTCCTGACGTGAACGTGACTCCGGCCATTCCGTAGCCGACCAGCCAGTTCCCGTCGCGCATCGATCCGACGTCGCGGGTACGCCGCGCCCAGCCGAATCGTTCGGCGCCGACGCGGTAGCACTCACGCAATGCCTTGGACGACCACGGCCGGCCCGACCCGGGATGAATCTCGGCGTAGTTGCGCAGCCGCAGCTCGATCGGGTCGATGCCCAGTGTGTAGGACAGCTCGTCCAGCGCCGACTCCACCGCGAAGTTGCCCTGGGTCGTGCCGGGGCCACGCATCCAATGAGGGCTGGGAATGTTCAGCCGCGCCCGCCGGTCGTGTGTCGCGACGTTCGGGCAGGAGTAAGCGTTGCCGGTGACCAGCGTGACGGGCTCGACGCCTCCCTCGTCCAGGGCCCCGATCGTCGAGGTGCCTTCGTGATCCACCGCGACCAGCCGACCGTCGCGGGTGGCACCGATCCGCACCCGTTGCAGTGTCTCCGGCCGGTGGCCGACGGACGTGAACATCTGCGGCCGGGTCAGCACCAGTTTGACCGGGCGACCGACCACCCGAGACGCGAGCGCGGTCAAGATCACGTGCGGCCAGGCGCGGAGTCCGGCCCCGAACCCGCCGCCCAGATAGGGAACAAGAACCCGGACGTCGGTCTCAGGTAGGTCGAACACCGTTGCGAGAGCTCTGCGCGTACTCATCGGGTCCTGGCTCGAGTCGTGCACGGTCAGCTGATGACCGTCCCAGCGGGCCACCGTCGCGAAGAGACCCATCGGATTGTTGGTCACCGCCGCCGTGGTGAAGATCTCGTCATAGACCACCTCGGCGGAGGCCAGGGCGGCGGCGACATCACCGCGATCGACGTCCTGCCCCCATCGATTGAGCAGGACCGGGGCACAAGGATCGTCGATCCTCAGTACCGGAGCAGCCTCTTCGTAGTCGATCTCGACCAGCCGGGCCGCGGCGGCCGCCTGTTCGCGCGTGTGCGCCACCACGACGGCCACATGCTGGCCCTGGTGCAGGATCCGGTTGTCCTTGAAGGGGAAGGGAGGCGGCGGGCCGAGCGGGGTCATCGGTGCCTCGACGAGTGCGGGTGCGTTCTGCGTGTGTCAGCACCGCGAGGACGCCCGGCGCGGCCTCCGCCTGCGCGGCGTCGATGCGCCTGATGGTTCCGGCCGCGATCGTGGACTGCATCAGGACGGCATGGGTGAGATCGGGATAGGTGAAGTCCGACGGGTACGGTGCGGCCCCGGCCACCTTGAGCGGTCCGTCGATCCGATCGACGGGATCACCGATAACCCTCGCGGTCGTCATGATCCGACTCCCGCCACGGTGTGCAGGATGCGGACGATCGTGCGCTCGGCGAGTTCGACCTTGAAGGCGGTGCCTGCGACCGTGAACGGGTCACCCAACGCGGCCTGCGCCGCGGCCCGGAACGTTGGGCCGGCGGCGGGTGCGCCTTGGAGGATCTCCTCGGCCTCGAGAGCCCGCCAGGGCATCGTCCCGACACCGCCGAGCGCGAGACGGGCGCGCACGATCGTTCCGTCTTCGATCAGCAGTGCGGCGGCCGCGGAGGTGAGCGCGAACTCGTACGACGCTCGGTCGCGCACCTTCAAATAGCCGGACCGCATGCCGACCGGCGGTAGCGGTATCCGGATCCCCGTGATCAACTCGCCGTGCTGGAGCACGTTCTCGATATCCGGCCGTTCTCCTGGCAGGACATAGAACTGGGTCAGCGGGACACTGCGGGAGCCATCGGCGCCCTGGATGTCTACAACGGTGTCGAGCGCGACCAGCGGCACGCACAGGTCCGAGGCGTGCAAGGCAATGCAGTGTTCGCTCGCGCCCAAGATCGCGTGCATCCGTGCCGGTCCGTGCACCGCCGCGCATCCAGACCCCGGAGTGCGCTTGTTGCACGCCATCACCGTCGAGTCGCGGAAGTAACGACAGCGCGTGCGTTGCAGGAGGTTCCCGCCGATCGTCGCCATGTTGCGCAGCTGCGGCGAGGCACCCGCAAGCAGCGCCTCGCGGACGAACAGCACCCGCTCGCTCAGCGTCGGGTCCGCGGCGAGCTCCTCCATCGTGACCAGCGCGCCAACACGCAACGTGTCCTGAGCGAAGCTAAGCTCGCGCAGCGGCAACCGCGTGATGTCGACCAAGCGCCCGGGCTCCAGCACGCCATCCTTCAAGGCGAGATCGAGCTCGGTCGTGCCGCCCGCGAGGTACTCGGCCCGGGGGTCGGAGCTCACCAAGGCGACTGCGGCAGCCACATCGTCGGCCCGGACGTACTCGAAGGGTCGCATCGCTATTCGCTCCTTCGGCCGGCGACGTCCCGGATCGCGGCGACGATGTTCGGATACGCACCGCACCGACAGAGGTTGCCGCTCATGAATTCGCGGATCTCCTCATCCGAACCGGCTCGTCCCTCGTGCAGCAGCGCGATCGCCGACATGATCTGCCCGGGCGTGCAGTAGCCGCACTGAAAACCGTCATGGCGGACGAACGCCTCCTGCATCGGATGTAGCTGTCCGTCTGTCGCCAAGCCCTCGATGGTAGTGACCTCCCGGCCCTCGCACTGCGCCGCAAGCGACAGGCAGGACAGCACGCGCTTCCCGTCGACCAGCACCGTGCAGGCACCGCACGCGCCCTGGTCGCAGCCCTTCTTCGTGCCCGTCATATCGAGCTCGTCGCGCAGCGCGTCGAGGAGCGTGACGCGGCTGTCCAGACGCAACCGCCGGGCACTCCCGTTCACCAGCAGCATCACATCCACAGAGGTATCCGCGGAAGCTGGGTTCTCCATCGACGTGCCTCCTTGAACGGCGGCTGAACGCGACCCCCAGGCTTGCGGCCCCCGCCGCGCACCGTCCGGTGTCGAGATCGTTGATGCCATCAAGCTTGACAATATCTGTACATCTTGTCAAATGGCCTGATCCATCAGGCTGTGGCGGCACGGAGCGCGCCCGGCGCCGAACCGGTTGCGGCTTTGACGTGGCGGCTGAGGTGGCTGACCGAGTCGTAGCCGGTCAGTTCTGCGATCGCCTGCAGCGGTAACGTCGAGTTGCGGATGTGGCCCAGCGCGTGCCGCAGCCGTACGTGCTGCAACGCCGCCCGCGGGCTCGTGCCGCGCAGCCGCGCGAAGGACGCCCGCAGCCCGGAGGGCGAGATGCCGAGCTCGGCGGCGACCGCGGCGATCCGGATCCCCGAGGCGAAGCGTTCCTCGAAGATCCGCTCCGCCTGCGCGACTAGTCGCTCTGCCGCAGTCACTGGCTCCGCCGTCGCCGCGCGGCGCAACAGCAGGTCGAGTTCGCCGAGCAGCAACGAGCACAGTCGATCGCTGTCCCCGCAGGGCTGCGCGCTCTCGCGCACGAGCGCGTCGAAGACGCGGCCGAGACTGCGCTCGCCGTCGTCGAAGCAGACGCGTGGCCAGGGGTGGCCGGCGATGGCATCGACCTGCAGGAAGCGGTTCGCGTAGCCGGTGCGGCTGAGTTCGGCGTGCCACGTCCGCGGCGGAGTGAGCAGGACGGTTCCCGGCGTGGCGGCGTACGTCTCGTCGCCGACCGGGCAGGTGATCCGTCCGCGGACGTAGTAGACCAGCTCCCACGAGGTGTGCGCGTGCGACGGGTAGTCCTTGCCTGGCTTGGCTGTGTGTACGCCGGCGCCGAGCAGTCGTGGCGATTTGTGCATAACCCCTGTCGCCTTCTGCATTGTTTCTCGGGTACATCGCGTCGATGCTGGCATCGATTCGTGCACCTGTGAAGGAGTGCTTGTGATGGATATGGCGACCGCGCTGCACGACCTCGGCGTGACCGACGACGTACTCACGCAAGACGAGAAGGACCAGCTCGAGCGCGACGGATTCCTGCCGCTGCAGGGAATCCTCACGCCGGAGGAGGTGTCCGGGTTCACCAAGCGGACGGCAGAACTCACCGCCGCCGAGGGCGACCGAGCAGGCCTGGAAGTGCACCAGGAGACGGGCACGGACCGGCTGGCCGACCTGGTCAACAAGGACCCGAAGTTCGAGGTGTGCTTCAGCCACCCACGCGTCCTGGCCGCGATGAAACACGTGCTCGGCGAGTTCAAGTTGTCGTCCCTCAACAGCCGCGCAGCCCTTCCGGGTCAGGGGCACCAGGCCCTGCACGTCGACTCCGGCCATCCAGTCGACTCTGGCGCGTACGAGGCATGCAACTCGATCTGGCTGCTCGACGACTTCACGCCCGAGAACGGCGCGACGCGCGTCGTGCCCGGATCACACCGGCGCGGAACCATGCCTGCCGACGAGATGGCCGACCCGGCCGACGAGCATCCGGACCAGATCCAGCTGACCGGCAAGGCCGGAACGGTCGTGGTGTTCAACAGCCACCTGTGGCACGGCGGCACACAGAACTGCACCGACAGGCCGCGGAGGGCGATGCACTCCTACTTCGCGCTGCGCCACCTGCCGCAACAGCTCGACCAGCAGGCCTACCTCCGGGTCGAGACGTACAAGCGGCTGAGTCCCGCGCAACGCTTCATCCTCGACGTCACCGGCACCGGCTGAGCTCCAAGGCGATGTCGGCCTATTGGTGTCCGAGGTTACGACCGACCCGACCCACCGTCTTCTCACCCCCCGACCGCCGCAACCGACAAAGGAGGGCTTTGCCCCGAAATCGGCACAAAACCCTCCTCTGACTCTGGCAAATCCCTCCCCGGACCACGACATCCACGGCCAACCCGGCGGGGTGACGGCCGCGGGAAGGCCCGGAGCCGAGCCATCCCGCGGACCCGCCAAGGGGGAGGATCGCGCGGGTCACGCCGCTCGCGGCGAAGTTGGCCCAGACGGCCGCGAGCGGAGGGCACGGCAGACAGCGAGGGTCTTGTTCCTCAGCGCGGGTTCTTGCCGCGCCAGGCGACGTAGTCAGCGACCGCGGCGCCGACGTCGAAGGCCGGCGTGAAGCCGGTGTCGTCGGTGAGGCGGGTGATGTCGAGGTAGGTGTTGTCGCCGGGACCGTCCTGCCGTCCGGGCAGGAGGTCGAGCTTCAGGCCGGGAGTGATCGCCTGCAGAGCGTCCGTCAGTTCGCGGTTGGTGGACGGTCGGCCGTTGGACACGTTGTAGATGTCGTGCCGCAAGGTATCCGCGGCCGTCAGCAGCGCGATCGCGCGCCCGGCATCAGGGGCGTAGCAGCTGTCGCCGCCATCGTCGGCGTACAGCGGCTGTGGCTTTTCACCGCGGAGTACGGCGCTGATGTACGGCGGGATGGGGTTGAACGGCGACTCCGGGTCCATCAGCGGTCCCCAGATGCTGCCGATCCGAAGCAGGACCGGCTGGACGCCGCTGCCCTGGAGGCTGTGCGTGGTGAGTGGCTCGACAGCCTTCTTGAAGGCGACGATCAGGAGCGGCAGGTCCAAGCTGGGGAGCTCGAGCTCCTCGTGCCAGGGGATTTCGGTCCGGCCGATGTACACGCCGAGACTGCTGGCGACGGCGAATCTGCGCACGCCCCAGGTGCGGGCGGCATCCAGCGCGTTGAACAGGCCGGTCATGTCCGTGCGGAAGAAACTGACGGGGTCCTCGTCGGGGATGCTGCCGGCGAGGTGGACGATGTCGCTGATGCCGTAGCGATCGCCGAGGGCGAGAAACGCGTCCCGGTCGGTGACGTCGAGAGATTCCACAGTGACCTCGCCGGTGAGGAACGACGGGACCTCGGCCCGGCGGTGGGAGGTGACGACGACCTCGTGCCCGAGGTCGACCAGCGCGCGGGCGGTGTAGGCGCCGATCATGCCCAGCCCTCCGGTGACGAGGATCATCGGACCACCTCGTAGTGGAGGTGCGTCACGCCGGGTGCCGGGATGGCCTCCAGCAGACGAAGCCGCACGTGCTTCGGAACCTCCTGGAAGAAACTGTGACCGCCACCCAGCAGCACGGGCACCTGGTGGAGGATCACCTCGTCGACGAGGTCTGCCGCCAATGCGGAGGTCAGCGCTCCGCCGCCCATGACTGCGACGTACTTGTCCCCGGCGGCCTCGCGGGCCGCCGCGATCGCGTCGTCGATGCCGGTGGTGACAAGCGTCTGCCGCTCGCTGATCTCAGGCGCGGGCCGGTGGCTGAGGACGAACAGGGGCGCCGTCGGGTGCGGGGCACCGCCGCCCCAATGGCTGGAATGCTCGTACGTCGTCCGTCCCGAGACGGACGCCCCGACGCGTGCCGCGAGGGCGTCGAAGAACCGGGCGCTCGGCTCACTCAGCCTGAAGCCGTCGAACACCTGGCTCGGTGTATCCCCGTCGAAGTACCAGTCGAAGAGCATGCCCGCGTCGCCGAGACCGCGTCCGAACTCCTCGACGCCGTCGGGAGTGCGACCGCTGACATACCCGTCGACCGAGACGGCATGGGCGCTGATGACCTTGCTCATATCGCTCCTTCGCTCGGCATGAGTTCGAAACTATGACCGGTACGACGAAGGGGTCTTGAACGAATCGCGCAGGGTCAGATTCGCAGTGGCGGCTTGCCGCGAGTGGCGAGGAAGGGCGCATACGACGCGGAATGGTCATGGCCACAGGTGCACCGTTCGATGTCGCCGCCGAGAAGACGGCTCGGAGTGAGTCCGGTCAGGCGGAGGCATTCCCGGCTGAGGTGCGCTTGGTCGGCGTACCCCGCGTCGATCGCCAGTCCCGCCATGCCGTCCGCACCACGCCGGCCCGAGGCCAACGCTCCGGCTTGCGCCAGCGCGAGAAATCCCTGAAATCGCAACGTCCGCTGAAGAACCTTGGGGCTCACCCCGACTGCATGCAGGCAGCGGCGGCGCAGCTGGCTCGCCGACAGGGCCAGATGGGTGGCCAGGGTGTCGATGTCGACCGGCTGCCAGGGCATCAGCGCCTGCACCGCTTCGCCCACCAGCGGATCCACGCAGACCGTACGGCGGAACTCCTGCAGGAGGTGGACTTGCAAGAACATCAGCGCCCGCTCGGGCGTCCCGGCCAGCGCCATCGCCTCCACCAGGCGGTCCGCCGAACTGCGCCACAACTCGGCCAGGCCAAGGCGCTGGTCCACCAGGTCGTCGAGCACCGCCGGAAGGGGCGGCGCGGTCCCCGGATGGAACCGCACACCCACGACGGTGGTGTGCGCCGGAATGATCTCGACTTCCGGACCGGTCAGCGGACCAACCAACTGGGGCCGGCTACCGATCGGAAAGTGGATCTCGACCCCGCCCGTGGGCAGATGCCGTTGGAGGTACGCCGTCTCACCGGTGCGCTGGATCCAGACCGTCCGCACCACCCCCGCCAGTCCCGGGAGAGGCGGCCGCTCGACGTACGACTCCATGCCGATCATCCTCGCACCGAAGGTGACGCCTGGTGAGAAGGTCTTTGAGTCCCAGCGAGAGCGCGATGGGCAAGGCGAGTCGGCCGATCAGCCGCGCGAGGCGTGAGGTGGAGGCCGACGTCGGAGCGCCCGATTGGATCGCGTGCAGGACGCTGAGGCGGATACTGCGCCGCGTCGACGAGCCCGCGCTGGCGACCAGAACCATCAGGACCGGGAGACCGGCGATCATCAGATGCCAGGGGTTCGTTGCGATTGTCGGCGTACCGAGCATGGTCGTACCGCTGGACGCGGCCAGCCGGGGCGCGAGCACCCCCCGATCTCCAGATGACGACGCCTTAGCGTGACCTTGGTGGGTGTTTGGACGGCGGCTAGTGGCCTAGCTCGTTTACAGTGATGTCATGGACGACCGGCAGATCGACATCGACTCGGTGCGGCAGCGCTATCCGTGGGTCGGGTTGGCGAGCATCGATGAGCCGGAGCTGTCTGCCCGGTATCGCGAGATACTGGCCGACGCTCGGAAGGACCGTGAAATCGTCGCGGCGATCGAGGCAGCCCGGCGGAGCGCGTGACCGCGTTGCTCTGTGACTCTGGCCCACTGATCGCCACATTCAACGTCCGTGATGTGAACCACGAGCGTTGCGTCAGGCTCCTGGCGGACTGGCCCGATCGGTTGCTCATTCCTGAGCCTGTACTCGGTGAGACCTGCAACTTCTTGCGGAACAGCGTGCGCAACGGACCTGCGCTCGAGGTGCGATTCCTCGATGCTGTGACCCGCGGTACTCAGGCTTTTCAGATCGTCGATCCCACGAACGAGGATCGGACGCGTGCCGCGGAGCTCAGCGCTCAACTTGTTTCCGGGCCGCTGGGGTACGTCGACGCAATCGTGTTGGCCTTGGCGGAGCGGTTGCGTGAGCCGGCGATCGCGAGCGTGGACTTCAAGTTCCTTGGCATGGCCACGCCAGTCTGTCGACTGCAGCCGTTGCGCTGGGTCCTGCAGGAACAGTGATGGACCACATTGCACAACATGTAGTGCAGGATGCGGGCTGATCGCTTGAGAGTCCGACCGCGCGTGAGGCCTAACTCGTGCCGGAGATCTCTGGGTCGGTGGCGAGGGCGTCGCGGAGGGCGGCGCGGGTTGTGATGCCTAGCTTGGGGAAGATGCGGTAAAGATGCCCGCTCACCGTGCGGGGCGAGAGGTAGAGCTTCGCGGCGATCTCCTTGTTCGTGAGACCGGAGGCAGCGAGGCTGGCGATCTGGAGTTCCTGGGCGGTCAGGGCAGACATCTGCGCGCCTGACTGGGCGGAAGCAAGCCCAGTGGCTCGTAGCTCCCGCTCCGCTCGTGTGGTCCAGGGATCGGCACCGAGCGTCCGGAAGGCGGCGAGAGCTGCCTGGAGCTGGATCTTGGCTTCAGTCAGCGCCCGGGTACGTCGCAGCCGTTCGCCGTACGCGAGACGTACGCGCGCGACATCGAAGGGCCACTGGTCGACCGTCGGGAGGTTCAGAGCTTCCTCGAAGTGTGCGGGCTCCCCGGCCGCCATGCCTGCGGCTCCCGCGGTCAGGATCGCCAGTCTGGGTGAGAGTTCCGGCAGTCTCGCGTCCTGCATCGCGCGTACGTGACGTTCAGCCTCGGCCCGTCGATCGGTCCGTACGGCGGCTTCGACGAGGTCCATCGCGAGCCACAGACTGTGCGGAACATGGGAGGCGAGCGTGCCGGCCGGACTGACCGTGGTCGCGTGGTGATAGGCGCTCTCGAAGTCGCCGCGGCCGAGGTCGCCGAGGACAAGGGCATGGTGAGCGAACACCCTCGCCGTACCGACGCCACGCGGACCGGCCCAGCCGATCATCTGCTCGGCCAGCGTCCGGCTCGTCTCGAACCTGCCCCTGACCGCGGCCAGCAAGGCCTGGTGATAGCGGAAGTACCAGCCGAAGAATCTCCCGCCACCCTCCTCGGTCAGGGAGAGCCCTTCGGCGGCGAGTTCGGCGGCCTCGTCCCACCGGCCTCGGTGGAAGTCGTCGACGCAGATGTCCATCAGCGCGACCACGTGCCTTCTCGCCGGGCCGCCCTCGCGGCCGTTCAGCACGGCCCGCCACAACGGTTCGCGAAGGTCAGCGAGCCGGTCGGGGTACCAAGCGGCCGCAGCATGGCCCTGCACGAGTGGCGTGTTGGTCTCGTCGTGAACAGCCTGCAGCGCTGCCAGCAGCCGAGGGAGAGCGGCGACGCCGGTGCGGGCCGGATCGGCGACCATGTCCAACGTCAGCGTGAGATTCGGCGGGGGTTCGTGCGAGAGCCTGCCGAGCGCGGCGTACAGCGGCTGCCACAGCTCGCTGCGACCGCCGAAGAAGCAGATCTGCAGCAACGTCGCGAGCCCGTTGACGAGTTCGGCGTCATCGGCATCGCCACGGTCCAGGCTGCCTTCGATGGCGCTGACCATCATCCGATGGGCTGTGTCGACATGCGCGTCACTGCTCAGCATCACCAACGTGGCCGCGGACGCGTAGTGCAGAGATGCGCTGCCGGCTCGTCGGCTGCCTTCGAGGAGTTCCGCCGTACTCCCGACCTCGCCCATGGCCTCTGCGCCGATGTACGCCGCCGCAGCCAGCCGGCGACCGCGCTCGGCCGGACCCGGGCTCAGATCGGACGCGCGCGTGAGCAAGGCGACCGCGGTCGTGTAGTCACCTCGGGCGACCGTAGTGTGAGCTGCCTCCTCAAGCGCTGCCGCGACCTGTTCGTCCGGCTCGACCGTGGCCGCGCCGAGGTGCCATGCCCGGTGCTCGGGTTGGTTCACGAGAACCGTGGCCAACCTACCGTGCGCCGAACGGCGTTCTGCCGAGGTCGTCGCCTCGACCACCGCCGACCGGATGAGCGGGTGCCGGAACACCACCCGATGCGAGGGCTCGGTCACCTGCACCAGTCGCTCACGCTCGGCGGGCGCCAGATCGTCGATCCGGTACACGTTCTCGCCCGCAGCCTCCAGTACGCCGAGATCCCCGGTGCCCTCCAGAGCAGCGGTGAGCAGGAGCGTCCTGGTCGCGTCGGGGAGTGTCGCCACGCGCGACACGAAATGCCGCTGCAAGTTCTGCCCGAGCGGCAGGACGGTGGGGAGCGGTTCGGCGGCTGCGCGCTGGGACTGGCTCAAGGTTCTCGGGAGCTCGAGGAGCGCGAGCGGAATGCCCTGAGCGGTGTCGAGGATCCGAGCCTTGACCGTCGCATGGAGGTCGGGGAACCGAGCTGTGAGGAGTTGACCCGCGGCCGCATCGTCCAGCGGTTTCAGCTCGTACTCCGGCAGTCCCGTCCGGTCGAAGAACCCCTGGTCCTCGCCGGTTCGGCTCGCCACCAGCAACCCGGCTCTGCTGCCGGCGAGCCTCCGCGCGACAAAGCTCAAGACGCCTGCGCTGGCCCGATCGATCCACGGGATGTCGTCGACGATGAGTAAGAGCGGAGCTCGGGCAGCCGCTCTCCGCAGGAGGACGGTGGCGGCGTTGGACACCAGCAGCCGGCCCGGGGGAGGGCCGTCTCCGAATCCGAGTGCCACCTGCAGCGCGTCGCGCTGAGCGGTGTTCAGCTCGTCGATCTCCTCGATCAGCGGATACAACGCCTGGTTCAGCGCGGCATAGCTGAGCTCTCCCTCGAGTTCGGTCGCGACGACGCGCAGAACGGTCGTTCCCGATGCCCGCGCGTACCGTTCCGCGGCATCGAGCAGCGCGGTCTTGCCGACACCGGGTCCGCCCGAAACCAGCAAGGTCCCACCGTTGACCGCGGCCTCACGCACGAACGCCTGGAGGAAGTCGACCTCCTCGAGTCGTCCGACCAGCGTGGGGCTCATCACTCACCTCCCGGCACCTGATCCGGATTCTATGAGGCCCGCCGTCGGTCATCTGACTCGATCGCACGGAGCGGGTCAGATGACTCATCCGGACCAGCGGACCGATCCACCACTGTGGTCGTGCCGAATCCCCCAGCGAAAGGAAGGCAACGACCATGTCGCACCATCTCGACTCACCGCTGGCACGTCAGGACGTCCGTCTCGACATCACCGACCTGTACGTGTTCCGCGGCGAGGTCGGCACTGTGCTGGCCATCAACGTCTGTCACTCGCTCGCCGGTGACATCCCGACGCCGGGCTACCACCCGGAGGGCAGGTACGAGTTCAAGATCGACCTCGACCACGACGGCGTCGAGGACCTCACGTACCGGTTCGTGTTCGGCGAGCGCGACGCACTGGGCCGGCAGGACCTGACCGTGCACCGGATCACCGGCGCGGCGGCCACCGATCCGTTCGCCGCCGGCGTCGTCGTCGCGACGGGGGCAGACGGAGGAGACGCTGGACAGCGACGGCGGACTGCGCGTGTGGGCCGGCCAGGCCGGCGACCCGTTCTGGATCGAGCCCGATGTCCTGCACGCCGTCGGCCACGCCTTCCAGGACGGTACGACGGATCGAGCTCGGGACTTGGACCCCCGACCAGGCGACGAACCTGTTCGCCGGGCACACGGTCTACTCGATCGTTCTCGAGATCCCCGACGCCGAACTGCTCAAGCCTTCGCAGCCCACCCGTCCGATCGACGTCTGGGCGGTCGCGAGCCTGGCCACGGACGCGGGCGGCTGGCGGTCGATCAACCGGATCGGGCTGCCGATGATCCACCCACTATTCACGCAGTTCAACGAGAAACTCGGCGACGACCTCAATGGCGGCCGGCCGAGCGACGACCTCGAGACCTACGGGAAGATGCTGACCGACGAGATCGCCGGCGTCGTCCGCGCCTATGGCACAGCCGTCGACCCGGAGGACTACGCGACGGCCGTCGTACGGCGATTCTTGCCCAACATGCTGCCCTATGTCGTCGGCACTCCCGCCAGCTTCGGCTTCAACTCCTGGAACGGCCGGTCCCTGTCCGACAACGCACCCAACGTGATGTTCTCCATCGCGTCCAACACACCAGTTTCCCTCGGGATCGGCAAGGAATCCGTGACGTCGAAGCCGAGGGACTCCTTCCCGTACGTGCCGGCGGCGAGCTGACGATGAAGGCCAGGTGGAGCAGCACGCGGCCGGTGATCGTTGCCATGGCAGGCTTCATCCTGCTGCTCCACGTCGTCGGATGGGGTGTGCTCGTCGGGTTGGTCGCGCCGAGGCACTACAGCCTCGGCGCGTCCGGCGGATTCGGAGTCGGTCTGGGGCTGACGGCGTACACGCTGGGCATGCGGCATGCGTTCGACGCCGACCACATCGCGGCGATCGACAACACGACCCGCCGGCTGACCGCGGCCGGGCAGCGGCCGGTTTCCGTCGGGTTCTGGTTCTCGCTCGGCCATTCGAGCATCGTCTTCGGGTTGTGCCTCCTGCTCGCCCTCGGTGTCCGGTCGCTGGTCGGCCAGGTCGAGGACGACTCCTCCAGCCTCCAGGCGGCCACGGCTCTGATCGGTACGGCGGTGTCCGGCGTGTTCCTCGTCGCCATCGGCCTGGTCAACTTCGTCGTACTCGCACGGATCACAGGAGTCGTGCGCCGGATGCGGCGGGGGCACGGCGACGAGGCGGAGCTCGAAGAGCAACTGGATCGCCGTGGTCTGCTCAATCGGCTGCTGCGCCCGGTGACCAAGGCGGTGCGCAAGCCGCGCCACATGTACCCGGTCGGGTTGCTGTTCGGTCTTGGTTTCGACACCGCCACCGAGGTGTCGCTGCTGGTCCTCGCGGGCGGCGCCGCGGTGTTCGCGCTGCCCTGGTACGCCGTCCTGGTCCTGCCGGTCCTGTTCGCGGCCGGAATGAGTCTGCTGGACACGATCGACGGCTGCTTCATGACCGTCGCGTACCGCTGGGCGGTCATCAAGCCGGTACGCCGGGCGTTCTACAACCTGGTCGTCACGGCGCTGTCCGTGGCCGTCGCCCTCGGGATCGGCACCATCGAGATCCTGTCCATCGTGACCGATCAGCTCGACATCAGGTCGGGGCCGCTGCCGGCCATCGGCCGGCTGGACCTGAACCAGGCCGGATTCGTCATCACCGGCGCGTTCGTCGCGACCTGGGCGGTCGCCCTGCTCGTCTGGCGCTACGGCCGGATCGAGGAGCGCTGGTCCAGCCGCTCGACCGGATGGACCAGCAGCCAGTCCTAAGAGTCGTCGGCCTTGCGGACCCAGACCTCTCTGATGATCAAGAGGATGGCGGCGGCCGACGGGATGGCCAGCAGAGCGCCGACCACACCGAGGAGGGCGCCGCCGATCAGGGCGGCGATCACGGTGACGGCGCCGGGGATGTCAACGGCTCGGCGCATGATGCGTGGTGCGACGAAGTAGTTCTCGATCTGCTGGTAGATGATGCCGTAGGCGAGGCAGATGACGCCGGTCCAGAGGCCGGTGGTGAAGCCGATCAGCGCGACGATCGTGACGCCGATCAGGCCGCCGACCATCGGGATGAAGTCGCAGACCATCACCACGATCGCCAGCGCCACGGCGTACTGGCCCAGGCCGACGATCTCCAGGAAGACGAACATGCAGAAGCCCGCGCACAGCGCCACCACGAACTGGCCGCTGACATAGCCGCCGACGCGGGTCAGGACCTCGTCGCCGAGGATGGACACGCGGGTCCGGCGGGAGCGCGGGACCAGGCTGTACGCCGCTCGCTTCACCGACGGGAGCGACGCGAGGAAGTACAGCGTCAGGATCAGGATCGTGAAGGTGTTGAAGAGCGCGCCCGCGACCACCTTGCCGACGCCGAGGATGCCGCCGAATGCCTTCTGCGCCAGCGCCGGGTCCTGGATGTAGTCCTGGGCCTTCTGGATGTAGTGGTACCGGTTGTCGAGATCTTTCAGCGTCTTCGACTTCTGCAGCAGGTCGAGCCAGTCGGGAGCGTTCCTGATCAGGCTGTTGATCTGGTCGGTGACGACCGGGACGATCGCGAAGCCGACACCGGTGACTGCGACGATCATCAGCAGGAACACCACACCGACCGCCACGCCGCGCCTCATCCCGCGGCGCATGAACCACTCCACCAGCGGGTTCAGGCCGACGGCGATGAACATCGAGACCAGCAGCAGGATGAGCACCGAGCTGGCCCGGCCGAGGGCGTTCCACAGCCCCCACGCCACCAGTACGCCGAGGGCCGCGAAGAACCCGAAGACGAACGGGTTCGACCGCCGCAACGCCGGACCGGGCTGGCCCATGCCGACGTCCGGGTGGCGCTCGTCGATCAGCAGTTCGTCGGCGAGGTCGTTCTTCGCGCGCTCCGCCGCAGTCTCCTTGTCGACAGCCTCCTCGGCCGCCGTTTCCGCGTCCTTCGCGGAGTCGGCGGACTCGTCTGCTGTCCGCGCGGCTTCCTGAGCCTCGTCCGCGGACTCGTCAGCCTTGTCGGCGGCAACGGTCGACTCGTCTGCGGAGTCGTCTGCTTGACGCGTGGCGTGCTGAGCCTCATCGGCAGAGTCGGTCGCCTGCTCGGCGGAGTCCGCAGCCTGGTCGGCTGAGGACTCCGCTTGGTCGGCTGCCTGTTCGCTCTTGTCGGCGGCGGCCTCAGCTTCCGCGGCGGCGGTCTCTGCTTCGGCTTCGGCGGCGGCGATCTCGGCCTCGCGAGCAGCCTCGGCGTCGGCCTCGGTGAGGTCCCGGTCGGGGGTCGCTGTAGAGGTTTCGTCGCCGGCTGGGGTCACTTCGTCTTGTCCTTAGGGGATCGCGGGACGGCCTTGGCCTCGTCGGTCTTCTCGTCCTCGGCGGCCGAACCGCCCGGCCGCGCCTGCGCCCGAGTCTGCTCGTTCGCGAGGTCATCCAGCCGCAACTCGTCGATCCTGGTCGAATCGACCGGGTCGTCGTCCGCGACGGAAGCCGACGACGACCCGGTGGAGGACGACCCGGCGGAAGACGTCGAGGACGACGCGGAGCCCGAGCCCGAACGTGCGGAACCGGAACCCGAACGTGCGGAACCGGAGCGGCCCGAGCCCGAGCGCGCAGAACCGGACCCGGACGGCGCGGAGCCGGACGTCGCGGAGTCGGCGTCGGAGGGCGCGGAGGTGCTAGGTGCGGACGTCGAAGCAGCCGACCCTGAGGTCGCGGAGGTGGACGCGGGGGAGTCGGACGGCTCGGCCGGGCCGCCGGCGGTCTTGCCGGCGAGGTCGTCGGCGTCCTTCGGGTCGACGCGCAGGCTGGTGTCGATCCGGGTCTCGTCGACCCGGGCGTCACCCGCACCGAGCCCGACGAACGGGCTCGCCCCGGTGAACGGTCCGTCCGCTTCCTCGTCGTACGACGACGCACCCGCCGCCGACGCACCACTGGCGAACGGGCTACCGGCCGGAGCCGAATCGACAGACGGGCCGGCGGAAGGCGCGGAGGAGCCAGTCGACCCCGAGGCCGAAGGCTCGCCGAGGGGGCTGCCGGTCGAAGCCGGGCTTGAGACCGGTGCTTCGGCGAAGGAGGAGGAAGCTGGCGCCGGTGGGGCGGCGAAGGGGCTGGGAGCGGGGCCGCTGAGGGCGTCGCCGGCCTGCGCCGGGCGGGCGAAGGGGTTCACGTACGGCGGGGCGGCCGTCTCGGAGTCGAGTTCGGCGGCTTGGCGGGCGATGTTGCTGGCGATCTCGTTCAGGCCGGCGATCTGGGTGAGGATGCCGTCGCGCCGCTTGGCCAGCCGCTCGGTCTCCCGGGCGACGATCGTGCGCGACCGCTCCGCCTCGTCCGCGGCATTCGCCAGCTCCGCCTCGGCGCGGGTCCGGGCAGTCGTCAGCAACTGCTCCGCCTCGCGTCGCGACCGCGAAATGGTCCGCTCAGCGGACTCCTCCGCCTCGGCACGGATCTTGCGGGCCTGCTCGGTCGCCTCCGCGACCCGCCGCTCGGAAGCCTCCGCGGCCTCGCGCATCTGGGTGGTCAGGTTCTCGGTGTCGGCCGCGATCTGCTGGTGCTTGTCGGCCAGCTCCTTGGCCTGCTGCTCCCGCTCGTCCGCGAGCCGCGCCCGCAGCGCCGCCGACTCGCGCTGGATCGCCGTCCGGATCTTCTCCGCCTCGTGCAGCGCGCCGTTCTTCAGCGTGCTCGACTGCGACTCGGCGGTCAGTTGCAGCTGCTCGGCCTTGCGCCGCGCCGCCTGCAGCACCTCGGAGGACTCGGTCTCGGCCGTACGGCGAACCTCGGCGGCGTCACCCTCGGCCGTCCGGCGCATGCTGTCGGCCTCGTTCAGCGCGACGGTGCGGATGTCCTCGGCCTCACGCTCACCGGTCGCACGGCTGGCGGTGGCCTCCTTGGCCGCGTTGGTGCGCAGCTCGTCGGCCTCGCGGCGGGCCTCCTCGAGCGCCTCGGACGCCTGGTCCTGGGCGAGCCGGAGGATCTGCGCGGCCCGGTCGCCGAGCCCGGCGTACGACGGGTTGGCACTGGCGTCGAGCTGACGCCGGGTCTCCTCGAGCTGGCGCTGCATGGGCGCAACGCTGCCTTGGAGCTCGTCGGCCCGGTTGCGTGCCTCGACGAGTTGCATTTCCAGCGCGCGGACGTAGTCGTCCACCGCCTGCTTGTCATAACCACGGCGACTGACCGGGAAGCCCCCGGCCGCGGTCGCCGTACGGTCGAAGAATGGCAGGCTCGACTCGTCAGGCATTTCCCGAGATTCCCTTCTTGGCGGCTCAGCGTGAATCCCCCACCTTAAGCCTGTCAGAACCCGGGTGTAACCGGCGAATCGGCCCTGTGCACAACCAGCGGCACGGCTGGCGCTGTGCGCCAACTACCTGTTGCGGAAGCGATTGATCGCTTCGTCATGCTGCGCCCGCAGTTCCGGGTCCCGGACGCCGAGGCCTTCGGTCGGCGCCAGCGTCAGTACGCCGACCTTGCCCTGGTGCAGGTTGCGGTGCACGTCGTACGCGGCCTGGGCGGTCTCCTCGAGCGGATAGACCCGGCTGACCGTCGGATGGACCATGCCCTTGGCAATCAAGCGGTTCGCCTCCCACGCCTCGCGGTAGTTGGCGAAATGTGAGCCGATGATCCGCTTCAGGTTCATCCACAGGTAGCGGTTGTCGTACTCGTGCATGAACCCCGAGGTCGACGCACACGTCACGATCGTCCCGCCGCGCCGGGCGACGTACACCGACGCCCCGAACGTCTCCCGCCCCGGGTGCTCGAACACGATGTCCGGATCGTCCCCGCCGGTCAGCTCGCGGATCCGTGCCCCGAACCGCTTCCACTCCTTCTGGTCCTGCGTCGTCTCGTCCTTCCAGAACCGGTACCCCTCGGCGGACCGGTCGATGATCAAGGAGGCCCCCATGGCCCGGCAGAGCTCCGCCTTCTCCGGCGACGACACCACGCAGACCGGGATCGCCCCGCCGTTCAGCGCGAACTGTGTCGCGTACGAACCCAGTCCACCGGACGCGCCCCAGATCAGTACGACGTCCCCCTGCTTCATGTCCGCGCCGTTCGACGAGACCAGCTGCCGGTACGCCGTACTGTTGACCAACCCGGGAGACGCGGCCTCCTCCCAGGTCAGGTGGGCCGGCTTCGGCATCAACTGGTTCGACTTGACCAGCGCGATCTCCGCGAGGCCGCCGAAGTTCGTCTCGAAACCCCAGATCCGCTGCTCGGAGTCGAGCATCGTGTCGTTGTGCCCGTCCGGCGACTCCAGCTCGACCGACAGGCAGTGCGCGACCACCTCGTCGCCGGGCTTCCACGCGTTCACGCCCGGACCGGTCCGCAGGACGACGCCGGCCAGGTCGGAGCCGACCACGTGGTACGGCAGATCGTGGCGGGCGGTCAGCGGCGACAGCTTCCCGTACCGCTTCAGGAAGGAGAACGTGGAGACCGGCTCGAAGATCGATGTCCAGACGGTGTTGTAGTTGATCGCGCTGGCCATCACCGCGACCAGCGCCTCACCAGGCCCGAGCTCGGGTGTCGGCACGTCGTCCAGGTGCAGGCTCTTGCGTGGATCCTTCTCCTTGCTGTCCAGACCCTCGAACATGGTCGCCTCGTCGGCATGCACGGTGATGCCGCGATAGTGGTCCGGTACGTCGAGCTCGCCGACGGCCGCGGCGTCACCGGCGAGGATCGCGTCGAGGATCGGCTTCACGTCGTACCTCCTGCAGCGGCGGTCTGGGTGAGCGAACTTACCGCTGAGTATGCACGCCTGGCTGTGCGCTGTAACACAGCCGGCGACGGGTGAGACGACCGTCACTTTTGCAGTCCACCGTTGTCAGTGGTCTTATCAACGCAGGCGAGTGTGCAGCCGCACCTGAGTGAAGTCGTCCCCGGACCGCAGCTGGACCAGATCGCAGAGCTGGTTCGCCAGCCAGACACCCCGCCCGCCGATCCCGTCCAGCGGCGGCAGCACCCGCCCGACCAGCAGGTCGTCGATCCGGCCGCCGTCGGCCACGTCGCAGATCAACGCACCGTCCGCGATCCACACCGCCAAGGTCCCTCGGCCGCCGCCGAACCGGATGCTGTTCGTGCAGATCTCGTGCAACGCCAGCGCCAGGTCGTCCAGCCGGTCCCGTGACACGCCGTACGACGACGCCTGCGCGTTGACCCATTGCCGCACGTGCCCGAGGTCGGCCAGCCCGAACTCCGACCGCTCGGCCCGATCCGGTACGCCGCTCAGCGCCGTACGGAATGTCTTCTCCGCAAGGGCTTCCGCGCCGGAGTGGGCCCCGGAATGAAACGTGGTCGGGTCGATGACGACCGACGCCTCGAACGCGCAGTACAGCCGGAAGGATCGATCGCCGGCGAAGGCGATGTCGGTGAGTGCCTCGTGCAGCACGACCTCCTCGTACTCGGCGGCGCTCCGGCCCGGGTAGGCGGTCTCGCCGAGTCCGCGCACCGGGCGGTCCGAGTGCCGTTCGAGGATGTCCCGCCAGAGCGGGATCAGCCGGGCAGGGTTGCTTCCGGCAACGGTCATGTCGATGAAACCCACCTGGTCGTGGGTCGCGCCGAGGGCCTCGCGCAGCAGCGCGATCCGCTCGGGTGGCAGCACGGCCACCATCTTTTCCCCCGCCGCCAGACCGTCGTGCAGATATGGCACCGCGAGTCGCACGAACTCCTCGTCCGACGCATAGACGAAGGCGTCGTGCTGGAACCCGGCCGCCACACCGTGCAGAGAATCGGTGGCGCTGTCCTTCAGCACCCGAACAGAGTAGTCCGCTCCCCGCGACTCAGCAGCGCGTCGGCGCGCGCCGTCACCGCCTGTCCGGAGCCGGTGGCTCCACGAGTTCGACCAGGACTCCGCCGGCCGACTTCGGGTGGATGAAGTTGACTCGCGACCCACCCGTCCCACGCCTCGGTTCGTCGTACAGCAACTGGGCGCCCCGCTCGCGCAGGGTCGCCGAGACGGCCTCGATGTCGCGGACCCGGTAGGCGAGCTGCTGGATGCCCGGACCGCGCTGGTCGAGGAACTTCGCGATCGGCGATGCGTCCGACAGCGGCGCGAGCAGCTGGATCGACGAACCGGAGTCGCCGACCGACAGCATCGCCTCGCGAACGCCCTGTTCCTCGTTGACCTCCTCGTGCGCCACGGTCATGCCGAATACCTCGGCGTAGTACCGGACAGCTTCGTCGAAGTCGGTCACCGCGACTCCGACGTGGTCGATCGCGTCGAACAGGGCCTCCATGGCGTCAGCCTGGCGCAGAAGGGCGGCAGGAGGCCATCGAAAGTGGCCGAGCTGACACGACCCGTGTGACTTGATCGACAGCGGCGTACCAGTGCCGTCGCAGGTATCGTGACACCATGTCTGACGCGACCCGCAGTTCACAGCACACCAGTGTCATAGTCGCCGGCGCACGCACCCCGATCGGGCGGCTGCTGGGCGGCCTGAAAGGCTTCACCGGCGCCGACCTCGGCGGGTTCGCGATCAAGGGTGCCTTGGAGAAGGCCGGGGTGGCACCGGACCAGGTCGAGTACGTGATCATGGGCCAGGTGCTGCAGGCCGGCGCCGGCCAGATCGCCGCCCGGCAGGCCGCGGTCAAGGGCGGCATCCCGATGACCGTCCCGGCCATCACCATCAACAAGGTCTGCCTGTCCGGCCTGAACGCGATCGCGCTCGCCGACCAGTTGATCCGGGCCGGTGAGTACGACGTCGTCGTGGCCGGCGGGATGGAGTCGATGACGAACGCGCCGCACCTGTTGCCGAAGTCCCGCGAGGGCTTCAAGTACGGCGACACCACGCTGGTCGACTCGATGGCGTACGACGGCTTGTGGGACGCGTTCACCGATCAGGCGATGGGTGCGCTGACCGACCAGGCCAACAACGAGGGCCTCAAGCTGACCCGCGAGGAGCAGGACGCGTTCAGCGCCCGTTCGCACCAGCAGGCGGCTGCCGCGTGGAAGAACGGCGTGTTCACCGACGAGGTGATCCCGGTCGAGGTGCCGCAGCGCAAGGGCGACCCGATCGTGGTCGACAGCGACGAAGGCGTCCGCAGCGACACCTCGGTCGAGTCGCTGGCACGGCTGCGGCCGGCGTTCGGCAAGGACGGCACGATCACGGCCGGTTCGGCGTCTCAGATCTCCGACGGCGGCTGTGCGGTGGTCGTGATGAGCAAGGCGAAGGCCGAGGAGCTCGGGCTCAGCTGGCTCGCCGAGATCGGCGCGCACGGATCGGTCGCCGGCCCGGACTCGACGCTGCAGAGCCAGCCGGCGAACGCGATCGTCAAGGCCTGCGCCAAGGACGGGATCGAGCCCACCGCTTTGGACCTCATCGAGATCAACGAGGCCTTCGCCGCGGTCGGGATCGCGTCCGCGCGCGAGTTGCAGGTCGACATCGAGAAGGTCAACGTGAACGGTGGCGCGATCGCGCTCGGCCACCCGATCGGCATGTCGGGTGCCCGGCTCGTGCTGCACCTCGCGCTGGAGCTGAAGCGCCGCGGTGGTGGCGTCGGTGCGGCCGCGTTGTGTGGTGGTGGCGGCCAGGGCGACGCCCTCATCGTCCGGGTCCCGAAGAGCTGATGCCGCGCCGGACCGCGCCGGTCTCGGAGCTGGTCGAGCGGGCCCGGGAGGGTGACGCCCGGGCCGTCGCCCGCCTGATCTCGCTGGTGGAGGACGAGTCCCCGCTGCTGCGTGAGGTAATGGCAGCCCTGTCGCCGCACGCCGGCCACGCGCACATCGTCGGCATCACCGGCTCGCCGGGGGTCGGCAAATCCACGTCGACGTCGGCGCTGGTTTCGGCGTACCGGTCGGCGGGGAAGCGGGTCGGCGTACTCGCGGTCGACCCGTCGTCGCCGTTCTCCGGGGGAGCGCTGCTGGGGGACCGGGTGCGGATGCAGGACCACGCCACCGACACCGGGGTGTTCATCCGGTCGATGGCGTCGCGCGGGCATCTCGGTGGACTGTCGTGGACGACACCGCAGGCGCTGCGGGTGCTGGACGCGGCCGGGTTCGACGTCGTCCTGGTCGAGACGGTCGGGGTCGGGCAGTCCGAGGTGGAGATCGCCGGGATGGCGGACACGACGCTCATCCTGCTCGCGCCGGGCATGGGGGACGGGATCCAGGCGGCCAAGGCCGGGATCCTCGAGGTCGGCGACATTTACGTTGTCAACAAGGCGGATCGCGACGGTGTGCAGGCAGTGACGCGCGACCTGCGGGCCATGCTCGCGCTGGCCGACCGCACCGAGGGAGCCTGGTCGCCACCGATCCTGAAGACGGTTGCTTCGCGCAACGAAGGGATCGCCGAGGTGGTGGCCGCGATCGACGAACGGCTCGCCTGGATGCAGGCGAACGGCGTCCTGACCGAACGGCGCCGTGGTCGCGCGCGGGACGAGATCGAGGCGATCGCGATGACGGCGCTGCGGTCCCGGTTCGCGCATCTGCACGGTGACGCGCGGCTGGATGTGCTGGCGGCCAAAGTGGCCGACGGGGACACGGATCCGTACAGTGCGGCGGACGAACTGATCGCGGCGATCTGAGCTTCAGCCGGCAGGTATGATTCCGGTCTCGGTTGGAACACTCGACCACGGAGTGTCACATTGTGTCTTGGCTTTCCGCTCGCCGAGTGCTGTGCCGAATTCGGGCAAATGCCGCAGGATTTCCGCCGGGAGGCCCGATGCACGTCGCACGGCGGCGCGCCGGTGGGTGCCATGCCCCCGGATCCGTTACAGAATGGACCGTGTAGCTGGTGAGCATTCTGCGATGGGCTGTGTTCAGTCAGTGACATTTGGTGACGGTCCGTGATACAAATTCAAACACAGTCGACCGAGTGGTTGCGAACGAGGAGTGGTGACATGCCGAAGAAGCTGTTGATCTGGTCGGTCATCGCCTTTGCGGCTTTCTATCTGTTCACTCAGCCGGCGAACGCCGCTGACGCGGTGGGAGGTGCGTTCTCGGCCATCGGTACCGCGTTCCAGAGCGTGATCACGTTCCTGACGGCCCTGTTCAGCTGATCCGCGGTTCGAGTGTCCCGTTGCGAGCAATCGTGCGGGACACTTGGCTGTAAGGATCACAATGGGGCCGAGTGGCCCCGACCGCGGGGTGGACAGGGAGTGAGCGGATGGCCGGAATAGGCCTGTTCCGGATCTTCGACCCGAAGGTCCGGCGCCATCTGATCTCGGACGAGGGCGAAGTCGTCATCGACGAGGTTCGGCAACACTGGGTGGTGTACTCGGTGCCGATGCTCGAGATCGCGCTGGCGACCGTCCTGCTGGTGGCGGTGGCGACCACCTCGATCGGCGGCACGAAGATTCTGCTGGCGATCGTGCTGGCGCTGCTGGCGCATGCCTTCTGGAAATTCCTGATCCATCACCGGGACCGGTTCGTCGTCACCAACATGCGGGTCATGCGGATCCGTGGCGTCTTTTCCCAGACGGTCGCGACCACTCCGATCGCGCGAGTCCTCGACATCACCCTGCAGAAGCCGAGCATCGGCCGGATCCTCGGCTACGGCCACTTCGTGTTCGAGTCGGCGGCGCAGGACCAGGGCTTCCGGGAGATCCGGTGGGTCAGCCGCCCGGACGACCGGGATCTGACCATCCAGCGGGTCATCCAGCGCACCGGTCTACGCGCGGCGGCGAGCGTCGACGTGGTGGAGGGCGACGACGACTCCGACGACGACGGCACCGGCCCGATCGGGATGGACTCCGCCCAGGAGGTCACCACCACGACCGCGCCCGCCCCGGCCCACCACGCCCGGCCGGCGCCCTCGTCCGGCACCAAGTCCATCTTCAACAGTGACCGCGGCAACTGGACCGAAGACCCCGACTAGCCTCTGGCGTGCTGCCGGAACAGATCCCGGCGGCGCTCCCGATGCGCACGCTCAGGGTGATTCGCCGGAGCGGTTCCCAGCGCCTCGTCCAGTTCCTCGACTGCCTCGGCGTACCGAGTTTCCCGAGCCAGCAGCTCCCCACGGATCGCATGCCAGCGAGGACTTCTCGGTACGGCGTCCAGTAGCGCCAAAGCCGACGTGACGTCGCCGGTCTCGGCCGTCGCGACGGCTTGGCCAAGCTGCGCCGCCGGGCTCGGCGCGATCTCGACCAGCAACCCGTACAGCCGCGAGATCTCCCGCCAGTCCGTCGCGGAATAGCTAGCGACGCTCGCGTGCTCCGCGGCGATCGCGGCCTGCAGTTGATACGCGTCGGCCTGCCGATTCGACCGCTGCAGCGAGTCATTGAGCAACGCGAGGCCGCGGGCGATCAGTTCGGCGGCCCAGAGCCCCCGGTCCTGCAGGTCGAGCGTGACCACCTCGCCATGATCATCGAGCCGGGCCGGTCGGCGGGCCTCGGTCAGGAGCAGCAACGCGAGCACCGCTGTCGGCGTCGGTTGATCGGGCAGCAGGCTGTGTAGCAACTCGCCCAGGCGGATCGCCTCCGCACAAACGTCCACGTCGTACGCCGCCTCGCCCTCAACGGGAGCGTGACCGGCGGTGTAAAGGCTGTGGATCACCGCGCACACGGCCGGGAGGCGATCGGGGAGCTCGTCCTCGGCCGGCACGCGGTACGGGATACGGGCGGCGGCGATCTTCTGCCGCGCGCGGGTCAGGCGCTTGGTGGTGGCGACCTCGGTGGTGAGGAGGACGCCGGCGATCTGGGCGGGGGACAGGCCGCAGAGGGTTCGGAGCGCGAGCGCGACCCGGGTCGGCGGTGAGAGCGACGGATGGCAGCAGGTGAAGATCAACCGCAGCAGATCGTCCTGGACCACCTCGTCTGCCTCGAGTTCCTGGGTAGTGGTGAGCTCGATCAGCTCCGAGCCGTCCCGTTCCTTGCCGGCCCGGGCCTGCTCGCGGCGGATGATGTCGATCGCCTTCCGGCGGGCTGTCACGGTCAGCCAGGCGCGCGGCTCGGGCGGTACGCCGGTGACCGGCCAGGCGCCGAGGGCCGCCAGGGTCGCCTCCTGGACGGCATCCTCGGCAAGCTGGACGTCGCCGACGGTCCGGATCAGCGTCGCGAGGATGCGGGTCCCCTCGATCCGGATCGTTTCGGCGACCGCGTCGTACCGCTGGTCCACTAGTCGGCCAGGATGCTACTTGGCCAGGATGACGGGCCGGACCTCGACCGCGCCGCCCCAGGCCGCCGGCAGCTCGGCCGCGATCGCGACCGCTTCCTCCAGGTCCTCGGCCTCGATCAGGTAGTAGCCGGTCAGTGCTTCCTTGGTCTCGGCGTACGGTCCGTCGGTCGTGATCACCGGTCCACCGCGGGCGCCCTCGACCCGGACGACGGTCGCCGTCGACGTCGGGTGCAGGACGGCGCTTGCCTTGATCCTGGCGGCATTGTCGATGCCGAACTGCCGGTACTCGGCCAGCTCGTCCGCCTGCTCAGGCGCCCACCAGTCCACGTCGGCGGTGTAGGTCAGTGCAAGGTACTGCGGCATCGGAGTCCTCCTTCTGCTGAGACCACTGTGGTCCCTCGGGAAAGGAACGAACAGGCAGACCCGCAAAGGACATCAGCCCGTGGCTTCCGCGAGCCGTCCCCGAAACGCCCGTACGACGTCCTCGTCGCCGGCGGTCTGAACCGCGGCGTCCGCGGCGCGACCCCAGAGCCAGAGGTAGACCGGCATCGGGTCCCCGAAGATCTCGGCGGCCGCATCGCCCTCGGCTCCCTGACGGACATCCACACTCGTGCTGTCCCCACGGATGGTCCAGGAGCGCCCGGCCGCGGTGATGCGGACGGTCGCGTCGATCGGGTGCGCGGTGTCGCCTTCCTCCCACCACGGGCCGCCCAGGTTCGGGTAGAGCAGCTCGTCGATGCCGTCGAGCGCCAACTCGGCGACGATCGGCGTGACGACCCGATGCGCCTGCTCCACGTCGATCCGGTGAACCGCACTCTCCAACGCCATCCGCCGGTACCAGAACGCGGAGGTGCTGTCGCGCGGGTTGAACGTCCACGTCTCGAGCCCGGACCCCGCCTTCTCCAACGCAGTCACGATCGCCGCGCGAGCCTCGTCGTACCACTCGAACGTCTCTAGTCCACTGAAGTCCGGCGGCCAATGCTCCGGCGAGGCCCCCAACCGCAACACCTCGACCTTGTGCACATACACCTGGGCCACGTGCCGCACCACCGACTCCACCGTCCACCCCGGACAGCTCGGCACTGCGGCATCGAGCCCCATCCGCGCGACCTCACCCAACCGCGCGGACTCGGCTTGAACGTGCCGCAGGTAGATCTCCGGTGACAAAGTCATGTGCAGACCCTCCCAGACGTCATGGACAGTTCAGACACTGCGCTGCTTGAGCGCCGCTTCCCAGTCCTCTGTCTCCGTGTGACTGATCTCGACGACCCGCTCGGTCAGCAGCTTGCTCGGTTCGTCCGCGGTCGCGTACCGGCCGGCGCGCTGGACGTACAGCCAGGCCTCGTTGCGCAGGTCCTCGGCGGTACGGCGGTAGGTCGGATACGAGTCCTTGAACCCGAACAGGGTCCGGATCCCCTCGGCCAGCGCGATCACACCACCGAGCGTGGGAGCGAGCCAGGTGGGCGCGTTGATCGCGACCGAGATCGCGATCCACAAGGCCGCGACGAGCTGGATGGCGCCCAGCGCGCGATAGGCGACCCGAGCCCGGTTCGCCTGTCGGTGGTACCAGCGAAAACGGAGGCTGATCAGCTGTTCCGCGGGCACGTCGGAGCCCAGCGCGGGGAAGTCGGAATCTCTCAGGGTCGCCATGATGTGCCTAGTGTCCAGCTAATCTTCGGCTCATGGCGAGGAAGAGGGCGTTGCCGTTCGATCCCATTGAGGAGGCCTCGCGGCAGTGGGGGCGGCGGTGGGGCGCGGTCCAGCAGATGCGGGCCGTGACGTCGCTGATGCGAGCCCAGCAGATCGTCATCGGCGAGCTGGACGACATCCTGCGCAAGCACGGGTTGACGTTCGCGCGGTTCGAAGCGCTGGTGCTGCTGACGTTCTCGCGGCGTGGGTCGCTGCCGCTGGGGAAGATGGGGGAGCGGCTGCAGGTCCACCCCACCTCGGTGACCTCGATCGTACGGCGGCTGGAGGCGGCCGGACTGGTGACCCGGACGCCGCACCCCGACGACGGGCGGGCGGTCCTGTGCGAGATCACGCCCGAGGGACGCGAACTGGTCGAGCGCGCCACGGCCGACCTGGTCGCCGCCGACTTCGCCCTCTCCGGCCTCACCGACGACCAGCTCAAGATGCTCTGGTCCGTCCTCGAACCCCTCCGCCACAACGCCGGCGACTTCACCTGACAAGCGAGTCGCGGATCCCCACGCCATCACAACGAGCTGCTCAGCGCCCTTCCACGCGGCGCTCGGCCGCCGCGGCGCGATTGTGATGGCCTGGCGGTCCGGTACCAGTTGGAAATAGTTGGACGTCCTAGTATTTTGGGGACAAGTCCCCGAGGAGGTCTGACTGATGGATGCCGACCAGATTGCCGCCGGCCGGAGCCGGTGGCAGCAGCGGTACGACGCGGCGCGCAAACGCGAGGCGGACTTCACCACGCTCTCCGGCACCGAGGTCGAGCCGGTCTACGGACCTCCCGAGGGCTTCGAGGACCCGCGGATGGAGCGGATCGGGTGGCCAGGAGAGTTCCCGTTCACCCGCGGTCTGCACGCGACCGGCTACCGCGGCCGGCCCTGGACGATCCGCCAGTTCGCCGGCTTCGGCAATGCCGAGCAGACCAACGAGCGGTACAAGATGATCCTGAACGGCGGTGGCGGCGGCCTGTCCGTCGCGTTCGACATGCCGACGCTGATGGGCCGCGACTCCGACGAGCCGAAGTCCCTCGGTGAGGTCGGCCACTGCGGCGTCGCGATCGACTCGGCCGTCGACATGGACCGGTTGTTCAAGGACATCCCGCTGCAGGACGTCACGACGTCGATGACGATCTCAGGCCCCGCCGTACCGGCCTTCTGCATGTATCTGGTCGCCGCCGAGCGCCAGGGTGCGGACCTCACCAAGCTCAACGGGACACTGCAGACCGACATCTTCAAGGAGTACATCGCGCAGAAGGAGTGGCTGTTCCCGCCGGAGCCACACCTGCGCCTGATCGGTGACCTGATGGAGTACTGCGCCGCGAACATCCCGGCGTACAAGCCGCTCAGCGTCTCCGGCTACCACATTCGCGAGGCCGGCTCGACGGCCGGCCAGGAGCTGGCCTACACGCTCGCCGACGGCTTCGGGTACGTCGAGCTCGGTCTGTCCCGCGGCCTCGATGTCGAGGTGTTCGCGCCCGGCCTGTCGTTCTTCTTCGACAGCCATCTGGACTTCTTCGAGGAGATCGCGAAGTTCCGCGCGGCCCGGCGGATCTGGGCCCGCTGGCTGCGCGACGTGTACGGCGCGAAGACGGACAAGGCGCAGTGGCTGCGGTTCCACACCCAGACGGCCGGGGTGTCGTTGACCGCGCAGCAGCCGTACAACAACGTCGTACGCACGGCCGTCGAGGCGCTCGCCGCCATCCTCGGCGGGACCAACTCGCTGCACACCAACGCGCTCGACGAGACGCTCGCGCTGCCATCGGAGGAGTCGGCCGAGATCGCGTTGCGGACGCAGTCGGTGCTGATGGAGGAGATCGGTGTCACCAATGTCGCCGACCCGCTCGGCGGGTCCTGGTACGTCGAGGACCTGACCGACAGGATCGAGGCGGAGGCCGAGGAGATCTTTGCCCGGATCAAGGAGATGAGCCCGGACGGGTCGATGACCGGCGGCATCCTGCGCGGGATCGAGGACGGCTGGTTCATGGCCGAGATCGCCGACGCCGCCTTCGAGTATCAGCAGAAACTGGAGAAGGGCGAGAAGAAGATCGTCGGCGTGAACACGCTGACCGACACCGTTTCCGGCGAGCTCGAGATCCTCCGGGTCTCCCACGAGGTCGAGGTCGAGCAATGCCGGGTGCTCGCCGCGCGCAAGGCGGACCGCGACGAGGACCGGGTACGTCGTACGCTGTCGGCTCTGGTGGAGGCGGCCAGTGGTACTGGCAACCTGATCGAGCCCATGCTGGAGGCGGCGCGTGCGGAGGCCACGATGGGGGAAATCTGTCACGTTCTTCGGGAACAGTGGGGAGAGTACCGAGAGCCCGCCCGATTCTGAGGAGCCGCCACCACTACCACCACCGCAGTCCCCGGTCCGGGCGGCTGTCCCGCCGGACGGTCCGCCAGGTGGGCGCAGCGTGGTCGTCTGTGGTTCCGACCGCACGATGCTGCGGGTCGTCACGGAGCTGGTGAGCTCGGGCGAGCGGGTGACCGCGATCGTCAACCCGGGTTCGCGGCACTACGAGCGGATCACCGAGCTGGGCGCGCACGTGATCGGCGTACGCGTCATCAGTGAGAGTCTGCTCCGCCGGGCCGGGATTGATGCGCAGGACGGGAACCCCTCGACCGCGCGGGCCCTGGTGCTGCTGGACACCGACGACGTCCACAACGTGCACACCGCGCTGACGGCTCGCGAGATGGATCGAGAGCTGCGCATCATCGTCCAGATGGTCAACCCACGGCTGGGCAAGCAGTTGCTCCAGTTGCTCGGCGACTGCGTGATGATCTCCGGACCGACGCTGGCCGCGCCGGCCTTCGTCTCCGACGCGCTGGAGGACGACGAGCTCACCTGGCTCGAGCTCGGCGGCCGCCGGTTGGTCGCCGGTCAGGCCGACCTGATCCGGGACCCGCACCTGACCGTGCTGGCCGACACGACCTCGTCGGCGACGCCGGAGCTCCTGCCGATGGCCACCTCCGACCCCGACGGTGACATCGTCCTCGGCACCGGCGTCCGGTCGATCTGGCGGACCAAGGACGTCCGGCGGGCCGGCTGGCTGATGGGACTTCGCGACATCTTCGATCGCCGGGTCCGGCGGATCGCGGCGGTGATGGCGTTCCTGGTGGTGTGCGGTACGGCGCTCATCCACTATCTCGCGCACGTCGACTGGTGGCGCGCGGTCTACTTCGCGGCCGCCGCGGTGACGTCCGCGGGGATCGAGGACGACAGGTTCTCTGACGCGGCAGCATGGGTCAAGGTCGCGGCGGTCGTGGTGCAGCTGACCGGCATCGTGTTGATGGCACTGCTCACGGCGGTTGTCGTCGACGCGTTGATCGGCGCCCGGCTGTCGCGGGTGATCGGCGGCGTCCGCGGTCGGCCGCGCAACCACGTGGTCGTCTGCGGCCTCGGTACGGTCGGCGCCCGGGTGCTGGAGATCCTGGCCGAGCGCGGGGTCGCGGTGGTCGGGGTCGAACAGGACGAGGACGCGCCCGGCGTACAGACCGCGCATCGGCTCCGGATCCCGGTGGTGATCGGTGACAGCAGCAACGAGGAGACGCTGCGGTCGGCCGGTGTGCAGCGGTGCCAGTCGGTACTCGCGATCACCAACGGCGACATCACCAATCTCGAGTCGGCGATGGTCGTTCGCGACCTGAACCCGGAAGCCCGGATCACGATGCGGATGTTCGACCACGACCTGGCCCAGCGGGTCGAGCGGCAGCTCGGGCTCGGGCACAGCCGGTCGGTGTCGATGCTGGTCGCACCGGCGATCGCGGCTGCGGTGGCCAACCGGCGCAGTCAGGTGACGGTGCCGGCCGGTCGCCGCGTGCTGCTGCTGACCGAGGTCACCGTCGAGCCAGGTTCGGTTGCGGGCGGCTTGCGGCTCGGCGAGTTGGACGAGGAGGGCGGCCTGCGGGTACTGGCCCGGCAGAACAACGGAGCCGGCTGGGACTGGAAGCCGGCGTTGGAAAAGAGGCTCCAGCCGGGCGACCGGATCGCCGTCGCGGGCACCCGCAGCGGCCTCGCCCGGCTCCTCCTGGCGACCCGGGCGCAGCAGAGTTCCCGGTCGTCGTAGAGGATGGACCTGTGAACGTGAACGGAATGCGAGGGCAGTCGTGAGTCAGTCGAACTTCTCCCGTCCCGGGGCGATCGATCTGTCGTCCCTGCGCAAGCCCGCCGGACCGGGCGGATCAGCCGGTCCGACCGGTCCCGGCGCGCCGGCCGGCGGCGGTGGCGTCGCCGGGGCGTATGTGCTGAACGTGAGCGAGCCGACCTTCCAGGCCGATGTGATCGAGCGGTCGCTCCAGGCCCCGGTGGTGGTCGAGTTCTGGTCGCCGCGCTCGGAGGCCTCGAACGCCCTCGGTCCGGTGCTGGCCAGGCTGTCGACCGAGTACGCCGGCAAGTTCCTGCTGGCCCGGATCGACATCGACGCGAACCCGCAGCTCGCCCAGGCGGTCGGCGTCCAGACGGTGCCGCTGGTGATCGGCGTACTGCGGGGTCAGGTGGTCCCGCTGTTCCAGGGTGCCGTGGGGGAGCCGGAGGCGCGGCAGTACTTCGACCAACTGCTCACCGTGGCCGTCGCGAACGGCGTCAGCGGCCGGGCCGATCCGGTCGGTCCCGCGGCTCCTCCGTCCGATGAGGAAGAGCCGCCGCCGAACCCGCGGTACGAGAAGGCCGAGAACGCGGTCGGTGCGGGCGACCTGGACGGCGCGATCGCGGCGTACGAGGAGCTGCTCAAGGAGACGCCGAACGACGCAGAGGCGAAGTCGGGGCTGGCACGCGTGCAGCTGGTCAAGCGGACGCAGGACGTCCCGGCCGAGGTGCGGACCCGTGCGGCCGACAACCCGACCGACATCGAGGCGCAGATGCTGGTCGCTGACGTCGACCTGATGGGCGGGCATTTCGACGACGCGTTCAACCGGCTGATCAGCACGGTCCAGGCGACCTCGGGCGACGAGCGGAACACCGTCCGGCTGCATCTGCTCGAGCTGTTCGACGTGGTCGGTGCAGACGACGACCGGGTGATCAAGGCTCGCCGGCGGTTGATGGCCGCGCTGTTCTGACGTTCAGCTCTTCAGGATCGGGTCGGTGGTGAGCCGCTTCGAGACGCGGGCGAGGAGGGCTCGGAGGGTATCGAGCTCGTCCTCGCTGAACGCCGCGGCCAGTCGGCGCTCGACGCCTGCCGCTCGCTCATCTGCCTGATCCAGGGCCTGGCGGCCCGTCGGTGTCGGGCGGGTCTCGATCACGTGCTTGTGCAACGGGTGCGGGGTCCGCTCGATCAGCCCTGCCGACTCCAGGTTGCGCAGGATCGTCGTCATGGTCTGCGGCGTGACGGCACATCTGCGGGCCAGTTCTGCGGCCGAGATCCCGGGTTGCTCGTCCATCACGAACAGGGCGGCGTACTGCGGCACCGTGAGGCCGGCCGGCTTCACAGCGGCCGCTTTGGCCGAGCGCCGCAGGCTCCAGGTCCGGTGCCGCGATGACGATGCGGATCAGCTGACAACCCAACCAGGGCGTCGCCGTGTACCGACCGGCGGGTCGTGGTCGGCCCCAACGCCACCAACCTCGCCCAGGACCCGCGTGATCGGCCCCGGCCACGCCGGCGCGGATCGACTACCACCCGTCGGTCGGTACGACTGACCCCACCGACACCCTCCGGGAGTCCCACTCCCGATCTGGTGAGTCAGCCCACCAGATCGGGGGTTGGCCACCCGGAATCTGGTGGGCCAACCCCCACCTTCTGGTGGGGCAACCCACCTTCTGGTGGGGCAACCCACCTTCTAGTGGGCTGACCGATCAGCCGTGCACCGTATGGTCAGCGTCGCGGTCCGGCCGGTGAGAACTCCCAACCCTTCTCGCGCGGCACTTCGTCAAGGTCGGCGCCAAGCAGTCAGCTGGTCTGGCCGGTATAGACACCCAGGGCACGGAAGCGGAGGGCTGGGGCCGCGTACTCCTCCAGGGCGTGCGCGGTCCAGCCGACGATGCGGGCCAGGGCGAAGAGCGCGTCCCCGGCATCCGGCCGGAAGTCGTAGGCATGCATCATCGCCGCGATGGCCAGATCGCTGTTGGGGAAGGCCGGCGTCCGGGCGACGAGTACGTCGATGGTCTCCACGATCTGATGGTCGCCGAGCAGGCCGAGCAGCACCTCGGCCCTCGGATCATGTGCTTGGTAGATCCTGTGCCCGAATCCCGGCAGCGGCTCGCCCGATCGCAACTGATCCGACAACGCCGCCAACGGATCCCGCTGCGCGCGCTGCAGGAACTCGTAGGCGAGTGTCGGTGCGGCTCCGTGGTACTGCCCGTCCAGTGCCCCGAGCCCCGCTGACACGACCGCGTACAGGTTCGCCCTAGCGCTGGCGGCGACTCTTGCGGCCACGGTCGACACGGCCAGCCCGTGATCGGCCAGCAGGATGAGCGCCGCGTCGAGCACCTCCGGCCGCGGCGGGTTGGACGACAGCTTCGGCCACAGCCTCGCTCCGAGGGTCGCCCGGGAGGACCCTGTGGGGCCGGGCAACGCGGTCACCAACGTCCCGAGCAGCTTCTCGGCCGCCGCTGTCACCGATTCGGTGGAGAGGTCGAAGCGCAACGGATCAGCAGCCCCCAGGACGGCGACGGCTACGCGGAGCTTGTCCGTCAGGCGTGCCGTGTCCGGGACGACGCCCATCGCCGATCGAGCTAGCAGGACCGAGTCACGCTGGACGGGGAATGGTTGCTGTTCGCTGAGCTCACCGGTCCACAGCAGGTGGGCGACCGCCTCGACCGTGCACTCGGTCGCGAGCTCCCGGACCGAGTGGCCGCGGTAGTACAGCTCGTCGTCCTGGAGCAGGGTGAGCTCGGACTCGATCCGCTCGACCACTCCGGAGTGCTCGACGGACCTGCTCGCCAGCCGCTCGACATCGGCTGCCGCGAAGAGGCTGCCGCGGCGTCCCCGGGCGCGGACGCTGGTCAGCAACCCGCGGCTCACGTACGCGTAGATCGTTTCCGGTTTCACCTGCAGGCGGCGCGCGACCTCGGCCGTGGTCAGGTAATTCTCGTCACTCTGCGGCGGCATCCCCGCTCCTCCGAGCCTTCATGTTGACTGGATCAATATTGACAATAGTTGATTGCCTGTCAACTCTGAAGATATGTCAACAGCAATCAATGTTCCGCCCGGCCTCCGCAACGTCGTCGTCACCGAGACGACTCTCGGCGACGTCCGTGGTGACGAAGGGTTCTACCACTACCGCGAGTACTCGGCGATCGATCTCGCCAAGTCGAAGACGCTGGAAGACGTCTGGTTCCTGATGTTCGAGGGCCGCCTCCCGACTGCCGCCGAGCGCGACCGGTTCGTCGCCGAACTCGCGCCGCTCCGCGTCCTGCCCGACGAGGTCAGCGCGGTTCTGCCCGCGATCGCGACCGCCGGTCCGTCGTTCAACCCGCTGGCCGGCCTCCGCACTGCCTTGTCGCTCCTGGCCGCGGTACGCAGTCTCCCGCCGCTGTGGGACGCCGACCCGGTACGCCGTAAGGCCGACGCGATGCTCGTCTGTGCAGTGACGCCGACGATCCTCGCGGCTCTCTACCGCCTCCGCGAAGGACATGAGCCCTTGGAGCCCCGTCCCGACCTCAGCGCCGCGGCGAACTGGCTGTACCTGGTGACCGGCGCGGAGCCGAGCGCCGTACAGGCCGCAGCGATCGAGCACTACCTCGTCGCCACCGTGGACCACGGGTTCAACGCCTCGACGTTCACCGCGCGAGTGATCGCCTCCACTGGCGCCGATGTCGTCTCCGCGGTCGCCGGAGCGATCGGAGCCTTCTCGGGGCCGCTTCACGGTGGCGCACCGGACCGCGCGCTCGCCAGTCTCGACGAGATCGGCACGCCGGACCGGATCGACTCGTGGGTCCGCGAGAAGGTCTCGGCCGGCGACCGCATCATGGGCTTCGGGCACGCGGTGTACCGGACCGAGGATCCCCGCTCACTCATGCTGCGAGACATTGCCCGTGGCCTCGGCGGAGACCTGGTGGACTTCGCCACCACGGTGGAACAGCGCATCGTCGACGTACTGGCCGAGCTCAAGCCGGGCCGCAACCTGTATGCCAACGTGGAGTTCTACGCCGGCGTCGTGATGGAGCTCTGCGGCCTCCCACGCGCCATGTTCACTCCGACGTTCGCCGTCAGCCGCATCATCGGCTGGTCCGCCAACATCCTCGAGCAGTCCACCGACGCCAAGATCATCCGCCCGGCAGCGGCGTACGTCGGCCCACAGCCGCCGGTCGCCCTTCCGTAGGAGCGTCAGGCGGCTCGTTTGAACTGCATGGTGCCATCGGCGACCGGGCTGAAGCGGAGGACCACGAGATCACGCGGATAGTTCTGACGGAGCCGCCAGGGGCCGGTGGAGCCCTGGCGCGGCAGGATGGCCGCGGCCCGCTGGATGTAGCCGGAGGAGAGGTCGACCACAGGACGCGCGGGAGCGTCGTACTCGGCCGGGTCGATCTCGGGGACGCAGATGCTGGTGCCGGTGGCGGTGAGGTGGTTGAGCAGGCGGCACACGTACTGCGAAGTCAGGTCGGAGCGCAGGGTCCACGAGTTGTTGGTGTAGCCGATGCACCAGGCCAGATTCGGTACGCCGCTCAGCATCATGCCCTTGTAGACGAAGGTGTCGTGCGGCTGCACCGGCCGGCCGTCCACCGTGACCTGGATCTTGCCGAGGGCAACCATGCGCAGTCCGGTCGCGGTGACCACCAGATCCGCCTCCAGCTCCTGACCCGACCGCAGGCGCAGTCCGGTCGGCGTGAATGTCTCGATCTCGTCGGTGACCACAGAGGCCGAGCCATCCCGCAGTGCCTCGAACAAGTCCGCATCCGGTACCAGACACAGCCGCTGGTCCCATGGCTTGTAGCGAGGAGTGAAGTGCGGGTCCACCGGGATCGACTCCGGCAACTGCTTGGCCGCCGCGCTGTTGAGTAGCCAGGCAGCATGCGCTGGCCATTTCCGGAACGCGCTGTAGAGCGCCGTACTCAAGGCAACGTTCTTACCGCGGATGACTCGGTGAGCGAGCTTCTCGGGCAGGACTGCGCGCAGTCGGTCCGAGAACGCGTCATGCGCCGGCCTGGACGCCACATAGCTCGGTGTGCGCTGCAGCATCGTCACGTGCGCCGCCGTACGAGCCATAGCCGGTACGAGCGTCACCGCAGTCGCACCGCTGCCGATGACAACTACTCGCTGACCCGTGTAGTCCAGGTCGGCCGGCCACTGCTGCGGATGCACCACCCGTCCTTGGAACCCATTCTGCCCTGGGAAGTCGACCACATAGCCCGAGTCGTAGTCGTAGTACCCGCTGCACACGTAGAAGAACGAGCAGGTGTACGACGCCTGACTCGTCTCCACTGTCCACTGCGCGTCCTCGGACGACCACGACGCCCGTACGACGTGCTCGCCGAAGCGGATGTGCTTGTCGATGCCGTAGGTCGACGCGGTCTCGTGCAGGTACTCCAGGATGGACGGGCCGTCCGCGATCGCCTTGGCCGCGGTCCAGGGATGGAACGGGAACCCGAGCGTGAACATGTCGGAGTCGGACCGGACGCCGGGGTACCGGAACAGGTCCCAGGTGCCGCCGATGCTGTCCCGCGCCTCCAGGATGGCGTACGTCCGATCGGGGCTCTGCGTCTGGAGCCGGTAGGCCGCGCCGATGCCCGACAGCCCCGCGCCCACGACGAGGACGTCGAAGTGCTGCATAAATGCCTCCTGGATGCCGGTTGGGTTCCTGGTCCACGGTAGGCGAGGGCGGGAGGATGGTGCTGTCCGTATCCGCCGTGTCACGTGAGGTGAGCCGGGATGATGAGTGAGAAAGTCGTTGCCGCGGCTGTCGATTCCGTTTGCCGTCATTCGTCAGCAAGATGTCCAGTACAAACCTTAGACAAGGGAGCCGGAGATGGCGCAGTACATGTTCCTGCTGTACGACAGCGAAGAGTGGTACGACAACGTCACCGCGGAGGAGTGGCAGCAGGCGATGAAGCTGCACGGTGCCTTCAGCGAGGCGGTCGAGAAGGCCGGGGCGCGGATCCTCGGTGGCGAGGCGCTGGAGCGGTCCAGCACGGCCAGCACGGTCAAGCAGCGCGAGGGTGCCGAGCCGCTGGTCACCGACGGCCCGTTCATCGAGACCAAGGAGGCCCTCGGCGGCTACTACGTGATCGAGGCCCGCGACCTCGACCAGGCGCTCGAACTCGCCAAGATCTGCCCGTCCGGCAACGTCGAGGTTCGCCCGGTCATGGACACCTCGATGGACTCCCAGCCCACCTCCTGACCATGTCCCGTCGGCCGGGTGCACCGGCGGCGTCTCCCGCCGGCGTACCCGTCGGGCGTGGAATGGATGGGAGCGAGGGGAGTGGCCGCGGGTGAGTGAGAGCGCGGGTGGGGTCTCGGCGGTGTCGGCGGTCGAGGTGGCTCGGGTGGTGGATCGGGCGCACCGCGAGAGTTGGTCGACCGTGCTGGCGTCGGTGGTCCGGTTGACGCGAGATCTGGACCTGGCGGAGGACTGCACGCAGGACGCGTTCGTGCGGGCGTTGCGGACGTGGCCGGACGGCATTCCGGCCAATCCGGGCGGGTGGCTGACGACAGTGGCGCGGCGGCTCGCGCTCGATCGGTTCCGGCGCGAGACGAATCTGCGGCGGAAGCTGCCGTTGCTGGTGGAGGATCCGGTCGCGCCGGGGGACGCGGAGCAGCCGACGGATCCGTTGCGGCTCGTGTTCACCTGCTGCCACCCGGCCTTGGCCCGGGACTCGCAGGTGGCGTTGACGTTGCGGCTGATCTGCGGACTGACCACGCGGGAGGTGGCGGCCGTTCTGTTGATCAGCGAGTCGACGGCGGCCGCGCGGATCACGCGGGCGAAGAAGAAGATCGCCGCGGCCGGCATCCCGTACCGGATCCCGGCCGATCACGAGTTGCCGACGCGGTTGGACGTCGTACTGACGGTTGTGCACCTGGTGTACACGGCTGGGCATGTGGCCGCCGGGCCGGAGTTGACGCGGACGGATCTGACCGGGCGGGCGGTGGAGTTGGCCCGGGTGCTCGTGCGGTTGATGCCGGACGAGCCGGAGCCGCAGGCGTTGCTCGGGTTGCTGTTGATGACGGAGGCGCGCGGGGATGCGCGGGTGAGCGAAGACGGGGAGTTGGTGCTGCTGGCGGATCAGGACAGGTCGCGATGGAACCCGCGGCTGCTGGCCGAGGGAGTGTCGAGGGCGACTGCCGCCTTGCAGCGGGGGCAGGGGCGGTTCGTGCTGCAGGCGGCTGTCGCTGGGTTACACGTGACCGCGCCCTCGTGGGAGAGGACGGACTGGACTCAGGTGGTCCGGATGTACGACGCGATGATGCTCAGCTGGCCGACACCCATCGTCGCGCTCAACCGTGCCGCCGCGCACAGCCTCGTCCCCGGTGCCGACCTCGAGGCGGCCCTCGCCGAGCTAGATGCCCTCGGCAAGGAGTCTGCGCTGGCGTCGTACGCCTACCTGCCCGCGGCCCGAGCCGACGTTCTGGCTCGCCTGGGCCGGCCCCACGAGGCAGCCACCGCTTACGAGGCCGCGATCGCCCTCACCGCCAACGAAACCGAACGCCGCTTCCTGACCCACCGCCTCTCCACCCTCACCCACTGAGGGCGCGCAAAGCCCGCAGCGGCCGCTAGTCGTGCTACCCCTGCGACTCAGGCCCTGCCCGCCGAGGGTGCCCAGAGTTGGTCGGCGTCGCCGGCCTCCAGGCGACCGCGGTAGACGTCGATCTTGTGGTCGATGAGTTCGAGATTGTCCTGGAGTTCGGCGAGTTTGGTGAGGACCTCGGCGCGATGGGCTTCGAGGAGTTCCAGGCGGTCCTTCTCGTTGCCGCGGCCGGCGGTGACGAGTTCGGCGTACTGACGGATGGTCCGGATCGGCATGCCGGTGGCTCGGAGGCGGGTGCAGACCTTGATCCAGTCCAGGTCGAGCTGGTGGTACCGGCGGCGGCCGCTGGCGGTCCGGTCGACGGTCGTGACGACCAGGCCGGCGCGTTCGTAGTACCGCAGCGTGTGCACGCTCACGCCAGTCCGCTCCGCGGCCTCGGCAATACTGACCCCGACGCCGCCGGCCGCCAAGGAGTCGTCGGTCGCTGTGAGCTTGGGGGAAGGTTTGACTTCGAGCACGCTCTAAATTTTAGCGTCCGGGGTATGAGTCTTCCAACGCTCCAGCGGACCGCACCGGGTGAGCTCAGTCGTCGTCGCCGGCTGGGAGTGCTGGCGATTTGTTGCGCCAGCATCGTGGTCGTGGTGATGGACATTTCCATCGTCACGGTCGCATTGCCGGCGATTCATGCGGATCTGGGCGCGTCGGTCGCGCAGTTGCAGTGGACGGTTGATGCGTACACGTTGGTGCTGGCGAGCCTGCTGTTGCTGGCTGGGTCCACGGCGGATCGGGTCGGCCGGCGGCGGGTGTTTCAGGTAGGGTTCGCCGCCTTTGGACTGGGATCGTTGTTGTGCAGCCTGGCGCCCACGCCGGGGTGGTTGATCGCGGCCCGGGCGTTGCAGGCCGTCGGCGGCACGATGCTGAATCCAGTGGCCATGGCGATCGTCGCGACCACGTTCCCGGATCGGGCCGAGCGGGCGCGGGCTATCGGGGTGTTCGGGTCGATGTCCGGGTTGGCGCTGGCGTTGGGGCCGATCCTCGGCGGGGCGTTGGTCGACGGTGTCGGGTGGCGGGCGATCTTCTGGATCAACGTGCCGGTGGTCGTCGTGGCGATCGTTCTGACGGCGCTCTTCGTGCCCGAGTCGCGCGCGCCGAGAGCGCGGCGGTTCGATCCGGTGGGGCAGATGTTGGTCATCGTGATGCTCGGGTGCGTCGTATACGCGATTATCGAATCCGGGAACCGGGGCTGGACCTCGCCGGTCATTCTCGGCCTGCTGGGAGTTGCCGCGCTCGCGATGTTGGCCTTGCTTGCGTACGAGCCACGCCGTACCGATCCGATGCTCGAGTTGCGGCTGTTCCGGAGTGTGCCGTTCAGTTCGGCGATCTTGATGGCGTTGTTCGCGCTGTGCGGGTTCGGCTCGTTCTTGTTCGTGACGACGCTGTATCTGCAGAACGTCCGTGGGTTGTCGGCGCTCGCGGCGGGGCTGTGCCTGCTCCCGGTGGGAGCGCTGATCACCACCACCGCGCCCATCGCCGGACGGATCGTCGGTACGCGCGGACCACGACTTCCGCTCGTCGTCGCCGGCTCAGCGTTGGCGCTGGGCGCGGTCGCCTCACAAACGCTCGGCCCGGCGACCCCACTCCCCGCGGTGCTCGCGATCTATGGGTTCTTCGGGCTCTTCCTCGGGATGGTCAATCCGCCGATCACCAACACGGCCGTCTCCGGGATGCCGATCTCGATGGCCGGCCTGGCGGGCTCGGTGGCATCCTCGGCCCGCCAGACCGGCACCACGCTGGGAGTCGCCATCGCCGGCGCGATCATCGGGTCGACCGCCGCGGATGCGCAGGCGTTCACTCACGCCGAACGCGTCCTCTGGTGGCCGGTGCTCGGCCTGGGAGTCGGCATTCTCGTGCTAGGGCTGATGAGCACGACGCGCTGGGCGCAGGCGTCGGCCGATCGCACTGCCGAGCTGTTCACGCCGACGGCGGAAACCCGAAAAACGTCACCAGGCTGGGGTCACTGAAGACGTGGATGTGGGTCAACCCCGTGGGAGTCGGAGTCAGGACGGCAACCCCGTACGGCACGTAACCACCACCCGAGTCGGCGCCATACGTGATGACGGCTGGTTGGCCGTTGGCGATGAAGGGGATCATCCGCCAATCGCCGGGGGAGCCGACCGCCGCGGCGAGCAAGCTCATGCACATCACGCGGCCGTTGAACCAGGTGCTGGTGCCGACCATCTCGATCGCCGCGTCGGTGCGGAGCGCGCGTTCGAGGGCAGCGGTGTCGGCGTTCTCGAAGCCGGTGATGTAGTCGGCCAGCAAGGCTTGGGCTTCCGCAGAGGTTGGTTCGGAAACCTCTCCAGTTGCCGGCGCGGTCTCGTCGAGCCGGGCGCGGGCTCGCTGCAACGTGCTCTTCACCGCCGCGACCGACGTGTCGAGCATCGTCGCGACCTCGGCCGCCGGGAACGCGAGCACCTCGCGCAGGATCAGGACCGCGCGCTGCTTGGCCGGGAGGTATTGCAGAGCAGCGATCAACGCGAGCCGCAGGCTCTCCCGCGTGGTCACGATGGTCGCCGGATCACTGGATTCGGACAGGACCAGGGACTCCGCGATCGGCTCGACAAACTCAACGCCGTACGGCGCAGATCCGGGCGTGAGGTCGGTCGCCGGCGCGCCGAGGCCGGAGGGGAGTGCTCGACGGCCGCGCTGCTCGAGCGCGGTCAGGCACGCGTTGGTCGCGATCCGGTAGAGCCAGACCCGGATCGACGATCGCTCCTCGAAGGCCGAGTAAGAACGCCACGCTCGCAGGTACGTGTCCTGCACGACGTCCTCGGCTTCGTGCACCGAGGCGAGCATGCGGTAGCAGTGCGCCAGCAGTTCCTTGCGGAACGGTTCGGTCCGGCGAGCAAACTCGGCCTCGCTCGTTGCCGACCGCGGCGGTGGGGCGGAGAAGGAATTCACTGCGGCTCCCTGAGTAGTCACGTCACTCCAACCCGAGCAGCGGGCGCACCCAGCCTGCCATCCGCTGGATGGCATCATCTGCCTCCGGGGCGCGACCGGCGGCCATCTGGAAGGTGTGCTGCATGTCGGCGAACACATCCAGCCGCACCTCGACCCCCGCCTTCTCCGCGGCCGCCGCGAGCAGGTACGCGTCATCCAGCAGTACTTCGTCCCCGCCGACCTGGATGTAGATGGGGCCGAAGCCGGTCAGATCGCCGTACAGCGGGTTCGCGAACGGATCACGCGACGAGCCGTCCGCGCCGAGGTGCATCCCGACGAGTCCTAGGACCAACTCCCGGTGGAAGAACTCGTCGCGGTCCCGATTGGCGTCGTACGACGCTCCGGTCGCCTCCAGGTCGACCGCGGGTGAGAACGGCAGCGCCGCGGCCGGGAGCGGCAGCCCTAGCGAGCGTGCGCGCAACTGGGTCGTGATCGTCAGCGCGCCGCCGACCGAGTCGCCGGTGAACGCGATGTGCGACGGCTCGATGCCCTGATCGAGCAGCCAGCGGTACGTCGCGGTCGCGTCGTCGACCTGCGCCGGGTGGATGTGCTTAGGCACCAGGCGGTAGTCGAAGAGCAACGCCCGCGCGCCGACTGCTCGAGCCAGGTGCCCGAACAGCTTGCGGTGTGAGTACCTCGACCCGCCGACGAAGCCGCCGCCGTGCATGCACAACAGCACGCGGTCATCCACCGCGTCGTGCGGAACGATCCACAGTGCGGGCCGGTCGTGCACGGACAGGTAGTCCACGTCCTGCGGCTCTGTGGTCAGCTCAGCCCACCGATGATCGGCCAGCTCCCGATCCGTCGGCCCGCCACCTGACCGAGCCCGCGCCCAGTGCTGCCTGACTGCTTCGGACTCCGTGCTTGCCATCGTTGCCGTCCCTTCTCGACGAGGTCTTCACCGGTACAGACCGACGAAGCCACGAAAAGGAATCGGTGTGCTTCACTGGAGTATGACGGCGTCCGAGGAGCGGACGTGGGCCATGATCGCCCACATCGGGGTGCTGATCGCGGCTTGGTTCGCGATGGGATTCCTGTGTCCGCTGGTGATCTGGCTGGTGTACCGGGGGCGGTCCGACTTCGTCCGCCGGCACTCGCTGGAGTCGCTCAACTTCCAGCTCTCGCTGCTGATCTACACCGCGATCGCGTTCGTACTGGTCCTGATCACCTTCGGCCTCGGCGTCCTGCTCATCGTCCCGCTGATCATCATCGGCGCGATCGCGGCCCTGGTCTTCATCGTCCTCGCGACGATGGCGGCGTCGAGCGGCGACGACTACCGCTATCCCCTCACCATCCGCCTGGTCCATTGAAGTCTGGCCGGTGGAACTCATCGGCCAGAGCACGCCGGTCCGGATCATTTGATGGGATAACCAGCGCTTGTGTCGTTTCCGGGGATGCCCACTTCAGGCCACAGGGGGCGACTTTGTACACCGGATGCGTACGCCGAGGCCGTCGCCGTACGGATCTCGTGCAGAAAGTGACCGATCCCGACGCCGGGTGGCAGCCGCGACGATCTACGACGCTGACGCCACCGACGGCCACGGCGCCTGGTGTGTTGCCCAGCTCATGAGGTGATGGGCGAACCGTTGCTCAGGTTGTGCAACGAAGCCGGGTCACGAAGGATCAGCGGCAACCGGCGTGCGTTCAGCGGCGACACCAATCCGTCCAGAGCATCTGGTGCGTGCCATGAGAGCGCGCGGATCTCGAAGCCGTCCGGCCGCAGCGTGTCCAGCAAAGACGGGTCGTGGACGCCACCGTCGTACAGGATCTCGACGGCGTCGCCCCAGCCCTCCCAGCGGGGGAGCCAGTCGATCGCGAGTACGCCGAGCAGCGGCAGTGCGACCCCGAGTTCCTCACGCATCTCCCGGGACGCACCGGTGGCCGGGTCCTCATCCGGCTCGACCACGCCGCCAGGGAGCTCCATGTCCTTCTTGTAGCTGACCTGACACAGCAGCACCCGGCCGGCCGTGTCCCGCACGATCACATGCGCGATCACGCGCTTCTTCGGCAGAGCGGAGTCCATCAGCGCGGTCCAGCCCGTCAGCGTGTCCGGGCGCGGATCGTCCTTGCGCATCCCGTACACGGCCACGTCCCGGCGCTCGTCTTCGACCAGGGCCGCACCGCGCAGCACTCCCTCGCGCCGGAACCCGGACCGGATCGCGACCCGACCGGACGCGTGGATCTCCGGATCCACCTCGACCTGCAGCCGCTCCAGTCCGAGCTCTTTGAAGGCGTACTCGCTCACCAGCCGGAGGGCCCGCTGTGCGACCTCCGGCCCGCCGTCCAGCTCCCACACGACCAGACCGACGCCGGACGTTGTCCGTCGTACCTCGATGGTGCCGACAGGCTCGCCATGCTCGACGTCGAAGATCACCACCCGCTCGTCCTGCTGCGACACTCGCAGCGTCAACTCACCATCGGTCAGCAGCGGTACGGCGGTCACTCCGTGAACGCTACCCGGTGTAGCGCAAATACAGCGTCGCCAGGGGTGGTACCGACAGCTCGGTGCTCGTCGCCATCCCGTGCCACTCCTGCCCGTCCGCCTCGACGGCACCGAGGTTGCCGACCCCGGATCCGCCGTACACGTCGGCGTCGGTGTTGACGACCTCTTCCCAGCGGCCGCCGTACGGGAGACCGAGGCGGTAGCCGTAGTGCGGGATCGCGGAGAAGTTCGCCACACACGCGAGGGTCGGCTGGCCGTCATCGCCGTACCGGACGAAGGAGAAGATGTTGTTGCTGGCGTCGTTGGCGTCGATCCAGGTGAACTTCTCCGGCGACTGGTCGGTCCGCCAGAGGGCTGAGTTGTCCCGGTAGAGGCCGTTCAGGTCGCGGACCAGCTGCTGCAGGCCGCGGTGGTCGCTGTGGTCCAGCAGCCACCAGTCGAGCTCGCCCTTCTCGGACCACTCGGACTCCTGGCCGAACTCGCAGCCCATGAACAGCAGCTGCTTGCCCGGGTGCGCCCACATCATCGCCAGGTACGCGCGGAGGTTCGCCAGCTGCTGCCAGCGGTCGCCGGGCATCTTGCGCAGCAGCGAACCCTTGCCGTGCACGACCTCGTCGTGGGACAGCGGGAGGACGAAGTTCTCCGAGTAGGCGTACATCATCGAGAACGTGAGCTCGTGGTGGTGGTACTGGCGGTAGATCGGCTCGTGCTCCAGGTAGCTGAGCGAGTCGTTCATCCAGCCCATGTTCCACTTGAAGCCGAACCCGAGCCCGCCCAGATGCGTCGCCCGGGTGACGCCCGGCCACGAGGTCGACTCCTCGGCCACGGTGATCACACCGGGGACCCGCTTGTAGAGGGTCGCGTTCATCTCCTGCAGGAACGACACGGCCTCCAGGTTCTCCCGGCCGCCGTACTGGTTCGGCACCCACTGGCCCTCTTGACGCGAGTAGTCCAGGTAGAGCATCGACGCGACCGCGTCCACCCGCAGGCCGTCGATGTGGAACTCCTCGGCCCAGTAGAGCGCGTTCGCGACGAGGAAGTTGCGGACCTGCGGCCGGCCGAAGTCGAACACCAGCGTGCCCCAGTCCGGCTGCTCGCCGCGGCGCGGATCCGGGTGCTCGTACAGGGGCGTGCCGTCGAAGCGGGCCAGCGCCCAGGCGTCCTTCGGGAAGTGCGCCGGCACCCAGTCGACGATCACGCCGATCCCGGCCTGGTGCAGCCGGTCGACCAGCAACCGGAAGTCGTCAGGATCGCCGAAACGCGACGTCGGCGCGAAGTACGACGTCACCTGATAGCCCCACGAGCCGCCGAACGGATGCTCCATCACCGGCATGAACTCGACATGGGTGAAGCCCATGTCGTTGACATAGGCAACGAGCTCGTCGGCCAGCTCGCGGTACGACCGGCCCTTCCGCCACGACCCGAGGTGCACCTCGTAGACGCTCATCGGCTCGGCATAGGCCTGCGCCGCGGCGCGCCGCTCCAGCCAGGCCGCGTCGGCCCAGTCGTACGTCGACTCGTGGACGACGGACGCGTTCGCCGGGGGAGTCTCGGCGAGATTGGCCATCGGGTCGGCCTTCTGCCGCCAGACGCCGTCCCAGCCGCAGATGTCGAACTTGTACCGCGTCCCGGGGCCGACGCCAGGCATGAAGATCTCCCACACCCCGGACGAGCCCAGCGAGCGCATCGGATGCGCGCGGCCGTCCCAGAAGTTGAAGTCAGCGGTCAGCCGGATGCCCTTCGCGTTCGGCGCCCAGACGGCGAACGACGTCCCGGTGACTGCTCCGGCCGGGCCGTCGTACCGGCGGACGTGGGCGCCCAGCACGGTCCACAGCAGCTCATGGCGCCCCTCGCCGATCAGGTGCAGGTCGACCTCGCCGAGCGACGGGAGATAGCGGTACGGATCGTCGAGCTCGATCGCGGGACCGTCGGTGTAGGTGACCTCGAGGCGGTAGTCGGGCACCTTGTCGATGTCGAGAACGCCGACCCAGACACCCTCGAACTCGTGCCGCAGGTCGGCCCGCTGGCCGTCGTACAGCACGGTGACGGCCTGGGCGAACGGGCGCAGCACGCGCACCGTGACGCCAAACTCGCCGAGGTGCGGGCCGAGCACCTGATGGGGATCGTGGAACGTCCCGCCGACCAGCTGCTCCAGCACTGTCCGATCCACCGGAACCGCTGTCACCACAGGCTCATCGGCCGGCACCACCGGCTCCTCCATCGCTTCTCTTTCTCCCATGCAACACATCCTGCCCGATCGAGGCGCCATTCACCGCACTACTGCTCGGCCAACTGGGCCGCGGCGGCCAGCGGGATCGGCAGCCAGGTCGGCCGGTTCCGGGCCTCGTAGAGCGTTTCGTAGATGACCTTGTCGGCCAGGAACGCGCTCAGCAGCACACCGTGATCGCGCGGGTCGGTACCCGCGACCTCGGCGTACCCGTCGCAGAAGGCCTGCTGGTTCCGGGTGGCCCACTCGGCGGCGCGGTAGGCGATCTGCTGGTCACCCTGGTGGTCGGCCAGCAGCGACCGGGCCGCGTAGTCGAACGACCGCAGCATCCCGGCGATGTCCTTGACCGGGGTGTCCAGCGCCCGCCGCTCGACCAGCGACTTGGCCGGCTCACCCTCGAAGTCGATCAGCTTCCAGCCGTCGATGGTCCGCAGCACCTGACCCAGGTGGAAGTCACCGTGGATCCGCTGCACCGTCACCGGCTGGTCGTACGCCGACAGCGCGACGAACCACCGGGTCAGTCCGGGCTTGTATGGCGCGAGCTCGGGGATGGCGGCGGCCGCCTGATCGAGCCGGCGCTGCATCGCGGCGGCGTGCTCGACCAGCTTGGCCGGCTCCCAGATATCCGTGCCGAGCGCCTTGGCCAGCTCGGAGTGGACCTGCGCGGTGCTCGCGCCGAGCCGGTGCGACTCGGCCGCGAAGTCGCCACCGACCTCCTCGGCGTGCAGGTCCGCCTCGGCGTACAGGTCCCGCACCGACGAGGTCGCGAACGACCACCCGTCGGTCGCGTTCTTCTGGAACGCCGTCATCATCGCGAGCTCACCGCTGTCGGTGCCGCCGCCCGCCCGCGGCCAGCTGCCGCGCGCCGATCCCAGCACCTCCGGGACCAGCTCGGACCCGGACTCGGTGAGCGCCGACTCGATCTCGACCCCGGGATTGCTGCCGGGCTCGAGCCGGCGGAACACCTTCAGCAGGGCCACGTCGCCGAACACCAACGACGTGTTGCTCTGCTCGACGGTGAGGACGAGAGACTGCGCGTCCTCCGGTACGGCGAGACTTCCCTCCGGACTGTGGACGGGATGGAACTCCAGCCCGTCCAGCCGCCGTCCGTGCGTCAGCCCCTCCAGCCAGTACGGAGTCGCTTCCTTGTCGTGCAACGCGTCGTAGACCCAGACCTCGGTGTCGCCGAGGTCGGGCTCGACCCAGTTGCCGACCATCGCGTGGCCGAGGTTGTCGACCGGGGCGCCGTGGTAACTGAGCGGCAGCTGGTAGACCCGGATCGGGAACTCCGATCCGGGCGGACCGGAACAGTAGACGAACCCGATCCGGACCGCGGGCCAGGCATCCTCGTCCGACAGCCACACCGAGGTGGCCATCGCGTCGACGTGGACGTCGTGTCCCTTCTCGCCGAACCACCGCTGGCCGGCGCAGAAGGACTGGACCTGGTCCAGATGGGAACTCACTACATGCTCTCCTCGTGGTCAGCCGGCTTCGGCAGCCGGAACCAGTAGAACCCGTGCGCGCTGAGCGTCAAAAGGTAGGGCAGCTCCCCGATCGTCGGGAAGTGCACGCCACCGAGCAGCTCGATCGGCTCCACTCCCTGCCACTGCCGCAGGTCCAGCTCGATCGGCTGCGGGAACCGGGACAGATTGTTCACGCACAGCACCACATCGTCACCGAACTCGCGCACGTACGACAGCACGCTGGGGTTGGAGCCCCCCAGGTCTGTGAAGGTACCCATGCCGAAACACGGGTGCTGCTTGCGGGTCTGGATCATCCGCCGGGTCCAGTGCAGCAGCGACGACGCGTTCTCCATCTCGGCCTCGACGTTGACCGCCTGGTAACCGTAGACCGGGTCCATGATCACCGGCAGGCTGAGCTTGCCCGGGGTGGCCGTGGAGAACGACGCGTTCCGGTCCGGGGACCACTGCATCGGCGTACGGACGCCGTCGCGGTCGCCGAGCCAGATGTTGTCGCCCATGCCGATCTCGTCGCCGTAGTACAGGATCGGCGAGCCGGGCAGGCTCAGCAGCATCGCCGTGAACAACTCCATCTTGTTGGTGTCGTTGTCCAGCAGCGGTGCCAGCCGGCGGCGGATGCCGATGTTCGCCTTCATCCGCGGGTCCTGCGCGTACTCGCCCCACATGTAGTCGCGCTCTTCGTCGCTGACCATCTCGAGCGTGAGCTCGTCGTGGTTGCGCAGGAAGATGCCCCACTGGCAGGTCTCCGGGATCTCCGGGGTCTGGGCCAGGATCTCCGAGATCGGGAAGCGGGACTCCCGCCGTACGCCCATGAAGATGCGCGGCATCACCGGGAAGTGGAACGCCATCTGGCACTCGTCACCGCCGGAGGTACGGTCGCCGAAGTACTCGACCACGTCGGCCGGCCACTGGTTCGCCTCGCAGAGCAGGACGCGGTCACTGTAGTTCGCGTCCACCTCCTTGCGGACCCGCTTGAGGAACTCGTGGGTGCGGGGAAGGTTCTCGCAGTTGGAGCCCTCGGACTCGAACAGGTACGGCACCGCGTCCAGCCGGAAACCGTCCACCCCGAGGTCGAGCCAGAACTTCAGCGCCTCGATCACCGCGTCGCCGACGGCCGGGTTCTCGAAGTTCAGGTCCGGCTGGTTGGAGTAGAACCGGTGCCAGAAGTACTGGCCCCGGACCGGGTCCCAGGTCCAGTTCGAGGTCTCGGTGTCGACGAAGATGATCCGGGCGTCGGCGTACTGGTCGTCGGTGTCGGACCAGACGTAGAAGTCGCCGTACGGGCCGTCCGGGTTGTTCCGCGACTCCTGGAACCAGGGGTGCTGGTCGGAGGTGTGGTTCATCACGAAGTCGACGATGATCCGGATCCCGCGCGCGTGCGCGGCCTCCATGAACGCGGCGAAGTCGGGGATCGTGCCGACCTCGGGCATCACTCCGGTGTAGTCGGAGATGTCGTAGCCGCCGTCGCGCAGCGGCGACGGATAGAACGGCGGTAACCAGAGACAGTCGACGCCGAGCCACTCGAGGTAGTCGAGTTTCTCGGTCAGGCCTTGCAGATCGCCGATGCCGTCGGCGTTCGAGTCCTTGAAGGACCGCACGAGGACCTCGTAGAAAACGGCCCGCTTGAACCACAGCGGGTCACTCTTCGTCAGTCCGTGGTGCTGCTCCGGCAGCATGTCGGTCACGCTCACCTCCATCGGGTGTCTCCAAACCTAGCGGTACTGCGGCTGGCCGCCACCGATGTGACGACGGTGTGTGGACTCGCCCGGATGCGCACTGGTTCCCTTACCCCGTCGTGGGGTTCGTATCCCCTCGCCACGGAGTGCGAGGGGACAGTACGACGATTCCGGGTGGGCCCGGTGATGTGGTGGACGCCCCGGTACGGACGGTGCCGGCAAGGCGTTCCGATCAGTGTGACGGCCCTTTGCCAGTACAAGCAAATAGGGGCCGGATCGCCCTATCCGGAAGGCCCGTTCAGCCCCTGCGCGGCGACCGTTCCTCCCGGTTCCGTCCGGTCTGTCTGGCCCCACGCCGCCCACTGGATCGCTGGGTCCGGCGGCTCGGATCCACCGCCCCGGTCGCGTCCGCGACGCCCGCGTTGACCTCGTTCGGCGTCAGCTCCCGCCGGCCCTTCGACTTCTCCCCGGCAGAGACTGGTGTGCTGCCGTCGTCGGGGTCGTGCGGCATCAGTCGACCTCGACGGTCAACTGCTCCGGTACGCCGACCTCCGCGGCCAGGACCGCGATCGCCTCGCGGAGGTCTTCGATGGCGGCCTCACGGATGTCGCCCTGGCCGTTCGCGAAGGCGTCCGGGGTCAAGGCGGCCTCCGCGGCCCAGAAACCGTTCTCGTCCTGCTCGACGGTGTAGGAGACGTGGATCAGACGCGTCACGTGGTGGTGTCCTTCGGGTCCGGGGCGTCAGTCGTGCGGGTTCGCGGACTTGCGGGGGCGGCGGGCGTACTTGGTGAAGCCGGCGCGTTCGGCGTCGGACTCGGTGCGGAACCAGACCTGGGGTTTGGTCCGGCCGTAGTACGGCGAGTCAGGGGTGTGGAACAGCATCGACTGGGCGTTGCCCTTGATGGTGAACCCGTCCGGCGGGCCTTGATGCGGGACCGCGTCGGCCGAGCCCTCACCGTAGCGTCCGGGCGGTGCGTCGGTGCGCACCTGCGCCTCGGTCGCGTTGATGGCGTGGTCGACGGCCGGGTGGACCTCGTCGAAGAGGGTCGGCTCCGCCTCCATCAGCTGGGAGAACGCCGGCTTCGGCTCCTCGCGTACGACGGGCGCCGGCTCCTCGTGGACGGGCTTCGGCGCCGCGCGTACGACCGGCGCCGGCGCTTCACGGCTGGGCTTCGGCTCCGCGCGTACTGCGGGTGTCGGCTCCCGGCGGACGACGGGCTTCGGCTCGTCGTGGACGACGGGTTGTGGCTCTGGTCGTACGCGGGGTCGCGGTTCGGCGCGTACGACGGGAGCGACCGTGGCTCCGACAAGGACCGCTTCCTTGTCCTCCGCCGGCTCGTCGGCCGGCGCGGAGTGCTCCCGGCGTTCGACCAGGATCCAGGTGATCGCCGCGCCGATCAGGAACGCGAGCAGCGACCACAGCCAGTTGTGCCGCAGCAGCCAGCTCATCAGCGTGCCCCTCTCGCCGGGTTGCGGACCAGCCGGTGCAGCAGCCAGGCGGCCGCGCTGCCGAGCACGAACGCGACCAGCAGCAGGATCCAGATCTGTGCGATCAGCCAGTTCATTCAGTTCCCCTGCAGTACTCGGATCTCGGCCCGGCGATTGGCGATCCGGCCGGCGGCGGTGGTGTTGGGTGCGATCGGGAAGGCCTGGCCGTACCCGTTCGCGTGGATGCGGTTGGCGGCCACGCCGAGCCGGACCAGCTCGGCCTTGACCTCGGCGGCCCGGCGCTCGGACAGCGGCAGGCTGGTCGCCGGCGAACCGAGGTTGTCGGTGTGACCGGCCACCTCGACGAACGTCGTCGTACACGACTTCAGCAACGCGGCGATCCTGACCACGGTGGGCTTCGACGCGTTGTTCACGATCGAGGTACCGGACAAGAAGATGATCTTGTGCTGCCGGGTGAACTCCGACAGCCGGCTCGGGAACGTCCGGCAGGGCTCGCTGACCTCGGACGTCGGCGGCGCCGGGATCTCCAGCTGGTTCGCGATCACCCCGCCGGGGACCGCCTTCGCCGCCGCCCGGGCCACGGTCGCCTTGGTCGCCTGGTCCGGCACCTGACCGGTCAGCGTCACGGTGCTTCCGTCGTACCGGACCGAGGCGTCGCCGGTCCCGGTCGCGAGCGCCGTCAGCAGCGCGGACACCGCGGTGGCATCGGTCAGTCCGGTCGCGGGGTCGATCGTGGTGCGGTCGTCGTACTCGCGGTCCTCGCCGAGCACCTTGCCGACCTCGGCGGCGATCGCCTCCTTGACCGCCTGATCCTTGACCGCGGCCTGGACCCGGATCGAGCGATCCGTCCGGCCCACCTCGAACGGTGCGACGGTCGGCTCGGCGGGTGGTGCGGTCGTCGGGGGAGTGGGCGTCGCCCCACCCTCGACGCGGACCGAGCGAACTCCCTCGACGCCCACGACGACCTCGCGGGCGAGCTCGGGATCGACGCCGGCCGGTACGACGACCTTGGCATCGCGACCGTCGAAGTCGACCTGACCGGACTCGATGCCCCGGGCCTGGAGTGCGGCCAGGGTCCGGTCCCGCAGGTCGTCCTCGGTGGTGCCCGCCTTGGCCGGAACCAGCACGGCCGTGAGCAGCACGGGTACCGCGAGGGCCGCGAGCAGCCAGACGACGATCGGCCGCCGAACGAGACCGGGCACTGTTCCTCCGTCGGGTGCGGTCAAGAGTGACCGTGCGCGAGGAGATTACTCTGCCGCGCGCTCCCTCCGCACACCTGTCGAGCGAGCGTCGTGATGATCACGAGATCATTTTTATTCGGTTACCTTCTTTTGTTAACTGGATGTGGTCGGTAGGGTGCGGACAGTTCCTCTCCGCCCCCAGGAGGTACTCATGCGACTCCGTTTGTCTGTTCTCCTCGCTGCGACAGCTCTGCTCGGCGCCGGCCTGGCGCCGCCCGCCACCGCTGCCGCGCCGTCTTCCGATCCGGCGATTGCTGCTCATCATGCGGCTCCTGCTCATGCGGTTGCTGCCGACAAGAGAGTGGTCGGCTACTTCACCGAGTGGGGTGTCTACGACCGCAACTACCACGTGAAGAACATCAAGACGAGTGGCTCGGCGGCGAAGCTGACCAACATCGTCTACGCGTTCGGCAACACCACCGGTGGCCGATGTGCGATCGGTGACTCGTACGCGGCGTACGACAAGTTCTACGACGCGGCCTCGTCGGTCGACGGCGTGGCCGACACCTGGGACACCGGTGCGCTGCGCGGCAACTTCAATCAGCTCCGGAAGCTGAAGAAGGAGTTCCCGAACCTCAAGGTGGTCTGGTCGTTCGGCGGCTGGACCTGGTCGAGCGGCTTCACCGAGGCCGCGAGGAACCCGGCCGCGTTCGCCGACTCCTGCTACAGCCTGGTGAAGGATCCGCGCTGGGCCGACGTCTTCGACGGCATCGACATCGACTGGGAGTACCCGAACGCCTGCGGCCTCAGCTGTGACACGTCCGGCCCGAACGCCTTCAACACCGTGATCACTGCGCTGCGCGACAGGTTCGGCTCATCCGCGCTCGTCACCGCGGCGATCACCGCCGACGGGACCGACGGCGGCAAGATCGACCAGACGGACTACGCCGCGGCGGCGACCAAGCTCGACTGGGTGATGCCGATGACGTACGACTATTTCGGCGCGTTCAGTGCGCAGGGCCCGACGGCGCCGCATTCACCACTGACGTCGTACGACGGAATCCCCACGGCCGGGTTCCACAGCGACGCCGCGATCCAGAAGCTGAAGTCGAAGGGCGTCCCGGCGTCCAAGCTGCTGCTCGGGATCGGGTTCTACGGCCGCGGGTGGACCGGGGTCACGCAGGCCGCTCCCGGTGGCTCGGCGACCGGTGCGGCGCCAGGGAAGTACGAGGCCGGGATCGAGGACTACAAGCTGATCTCGACCCGCTGCCCGTCGACCGGGACCGTCGGGGGTACGGCGTACGCGTTCTGCAACGGGGAGTGGTGGGGGTACGACACGCCCGCCACGATCCGCAGCAAGATGACATACGCGAACGACCAGGGACTCGGTGGCGCCTTCTTCTGGGAGCTGTCCGGTGACACCACCGACGGCAGCTTGATCACCGCGGTGAAGACCGTCGGCTGATCACCGCCCGACCGCCGGCCGCGCCCGCCGCCCCGGGCCCGGCCGGCCTTTCCCTGTTCGGTGTCTTGTCCTGACTCGGACAGGTCGCATTTGTGCCAGGCCGGGGTGCTGGGAATCCCTTGACTTACATCCCGCCGTAAACCGTACTTGTGGCTGGCCGGCGTTGGATCTGGGGAGGGGCTCGCGATGGAGGACAGGCTGTCGGATTCGTCGTTGATCATCGGAGTGGCCACATCCACAGCCGAACGGGTACAGCTCGCGCGGTTGCTCGGTGCCGCCGACGCGCTGCTGCTGGTGTCGAGCGCGGACCAGGCCCGCGCCTTCCTGGAACTCACCGCGGTCACCTCGCCGGTCGGTCCCGTCGTACTCACGCCGACGGTGGTTCCGGCTGCCGATGAGCAGCCTGCCCAGATCGAGGCGGTGCCCGCCTCCGTGCCCGCCTCTGTGCCCGCCTCTGTGGTCGCCGTACCGGCGGCGGTGGCGCTGCCGACGGCGCGAGCCACGGTGCTGACCGCGCCGGGGCCCGAGTTGCTCCTGGACGTCGAACGCCGGGTGGTCCGCTGGAAGGACCGCGAGGTGGCGCTGACCCGTCTCGAGCACGACTTCCTGCACTGCCTGGCCGAGGAACCCGGCCGGGTCTGGACCTACCAGCGCCTCCACCACGCCGTCTGGGGCAACGAACACCTGGGCCACGGCTCCCACATCCACTCGGTGGTCAAGCGCCTCCGCCAAAAACTCTCCAACCTGGGCGCCACCGTCACCATCCACGCCGTCCGCGGCGTCGGCTTCCACCTCCTCCTCCCCACCACCTGACCCGACGCCTCGCCCTCGCCGCCAGGCTTGTGTCGTTTCCGGGGGGCCCCAGTTAAGGGTCGACTTTGTGCACCAGATCCGTACGCCGAGGCCATCGCCGTACGGATCTCGTGCACATAGTGATCGCGCCGATGCGCGGCAGCCGGACGCCTTCTCCGCGCGCTTAGCCTGACCGTCCTCGGCGCGTCTCGGTGTCCGGTGGCGGCGATCTCCGGAAGTTCACTGCCGCCTGGTAACGAGAAAGTTCCGAAAGCGCCTGGCGTCCGCGGTCGGTCCGGGGCCGAACAGGGACCGGCCCCCGCCCCGGAGGGCGAGGGCCGGCCTGAATCAGCGCGGTGTTACTTGATGGACTTCAGGGCGAAGTCCTCGGTGACCGGCTCGCCGGCGACCAGTTTCGTCGTGCGGGTTTGGGGCTTGTAGCCGTCCTTGGCGGCGATCAGGGTGAGCGGGTTGTTGCGACGGTCCAGCCAGTAGGCGTAGTTGCCGTCCTTGTCGGTGATGAAGGTGTACGACTGCGCCCACGAGTCCACCTCGACGATCGCGCCTGCCAGCGGTGCGGTGACGCCGGCCGAGCTGACGCCCGTGACGGTGCCCTGCAGCTTGCTCCAGGTGTTCGGCGGGGTGACATTCATCGTCACGCCCACCGGTGCGACCGAGTAGGGGGTGTTCTCGCCGACCGTGACAGCACCGCTGTAGGTGCCGGGCTGGTCGACGTTCGCGGTGAGCGTGACCTTGACCGTGGTCGACGCGCCCGGGGCCAGGGTGGCCTCGGTCTTGTCGATCGACAGCCAGCTCACGTCCGCCGACGACTCGGAGCAGTCCTCGAGACCCGGCAGGGCCTCGCTGTCGGCCGTGGCGGTGAAGCCACCGGACGAGCCACCGACCTTGTAGAAGCCGCAGGCCGCGCCACCGCGGTACCGCGGCAGGTTGGAGTTCGGCAGGGCGGTCCAGCTGTTCGAAGCCGGGTCGTACGAGAACCCGGCGTTCGTGACCGCACCGGCCTGGACGCCGCCGACGATCAGCAGCTTGCCGCCGGCGACGGCGTACGACGCCGCCCAGTGGTCGGCCGGAGCGTCGGCGACCGCGGTCCAGGAGTTGGCTCCCGGGTCGTAGACGTACGCCGACTTCAGCGAGTTCACACCGTCGTTACCACCGGCGCAGTACACCTTGGCGTCGATGGCACCGCAGGACGCGAACGCGACCGACTGCGGGTAGTTCGCCAGCGTCTCCCACGCGTTGGTGCCCGGGTCGTACCGGACCACCGTGTTGCTCATCGGCGTGCAGGCAGCGCTCGTGCAGCCGCCGACGGCGTACAGCTTGCCGTCCGCGACGGCCTGACCGGCCGCGGCCCGCGGTGCGGGGTTGGCCGCCACCGAGGTCCAGGCGTTACCTGCCGGGTCGTAGGACCAGGTCGCCGCGTCCGGACCGGCGGTACCCCAGCCGGAGCTGGCGATGATCTTGCCACCCACGGCGCCGACGGTGACGGCGTTGCGGGCGCCCGGGAGCGGGGCGATCGGGGTCCAGGCCAGTGCGGCCGGGTCGTACACGTAGTTGTTCGCGCTCGACACGCTTCCGTTGCCACCGGCAATGGAGTAGACCTTGCCGTCGAGGTTGACCACCCGGTTGTCCATCACGGTCGCCGGGTAGTCGGCGATGTCGGTCCACGGAGCCGCGAGCGGCTTCGCGACAGCCGGCGTACCGGCTCCCTTGCCCGACAGCATCTTGGCGAACGAGGTCTGCACCGCGAGCCGCTGCAGCGGGGCACCGGTGCTGGTCAGCACCTGCGCCTTGGTGGTCTTGGTGCCGTTCGCGTTCTCCAGGACGAAGCCGCCGTCCTTCTCACCGAACGTGACGTCGACGTCCGCGCCACCGGTGTTGGTGACGGTGAACGACTTGGTGACCTTGCCGGTGGGCAGCTTCAGGTTGCCCGACACACTGCCCGGCGTGACGCTCAGCCGGCCGGCCTTCAGCGAGTAGTCGGCCTGGGTCGTCCAGTCCGCCTCGACGTTGACGGTCGCCGTCGCGCTGACGTAGTTGCCGGCCTTGGCGGTGAAGCCCTGGTCGCCGTCCGCGGACGAGTACAGCCAGTAGAAGCCGTCGTTCAGACCGGTGTCCTCGGGCGTCGCCACGGTGGTCGCGGACTCGGAGCTGCCGTCACGGGTGACGACCGCGCCGTTCACGAAACCGTTCGTGTTGGCGTCCTTGACGTTGCCGACGACGAGGCCGCCGCCGGTCGGCTCACAGGTGATCTGGCTGCCGATCAGCACGCTGTCGACCTCCCACCACCATTCGAACGATGCGTCGTAGTAGTGGAACCGGACCTGTACGGCGGACTGGCCGGCCGCCTGCGGGATCGCGATCTCCTTGACGCCACGGACGTCCGCCGCCTGGGCCAGCACGTTGGTCCAGGTGGTCCCGCCGTCGATCGACAGGTCCACGTCGGCCTTCTCGCCGCCGAGCCAGTTGAGGTCCTGGTTGAACCGGATCACCGGGGCGGTGACCGCGCTCAGGTCCACGACCGGGCTGACCAGGGAGCTGTCCTGCGAGCCGGCGCCGCCGTAGTTGTCGCTGTCGATGACCGCGAACTTGCCGCTGCCACCGGACAGGTTGCCCCGGTTGCCCGGGTCGTTGAACTTCCAGACCTGACCGTTGCCCTTGTTGTCGACCACGGTCCAGCCACTCGGGGCGGCACCGGAGTCGAACGTCTCGTAGACACCGTCCGAGCCGAACTTGTAGCCCGGTGCGGTGGTGCAGGTGTCAGCGAGGACCGGGACCGCGATGTTCTTGGTCAGGTTGCCGCTGCCGACAGTGATCGGCTGGCTGACCGTCTGGTAGCCCGGGAGCTGCGACTCGACCTTGAGCGAGTACGCGGCACCGGCGGGCACCTTCAGGCTGAAGCGGCCGTTGCTCGGGCGTGGTGTAGTCGAACACGCCGCCCGGACCCTCGACGCTCACCTTCGCGTACAGCGGCCAGCCGTGGCCGGAGCCGTCCGTGATGGTGCCACCGACACTCACCTGCGGAGTGCTCTCCAAGGCGAAGTCCTTGGTGGTGGTCTGACCGGTGGTGATGGCGACCGTCGCCGTTTGGGTCTTGTACCCGAACGACGCGACCGTCAGGTCGTAGCTCCCGGCCGCCAGTACGGACGAGAACGTGCCGGTGCTGCTGGTGGTCAGCACCTTGTCGGGCTGGCCGGCCGCCTTCACGGTCACGCTGGCCCCGGCGAGTGCGGCACCGCCGGTGGCGGCGGTCACCGTGCCGGTCAGAGTGCCGGTGTCACCGATCGGTGCGGCGTTCAGCAGAGCCAGCGCGTCCAGACGGCCCTGACCGAAGACGTTGTTGTTCTCCGGGGTACCGCCGCACTGGCTGTTCGGCGCGTCGACCGCGGTCTGGTTCAGCAGCGCCCGGGTGGGTTCTACTTCACCCTTCAGCGCCGGTGAAGCGGACCACAACAGCGCGATCGTGGCCGCGAGGTGCGGTGTGGCCATCGACGTGCCGTTGAAGCTGCCGTAGGTGTTGCCGGGCAGGCTGGACCGGACGTTGACGCCGGGGGCCGAGATGTTCGGCTTGATCGTGCCGTCCTGGCCGACACCACGGCCGGAGAACGACGCGATGTTGTTGTTGATGTCGTAGGCGCCGGCCGAGTAGTTGCTGGTCAGGCTGCCCGGCGAGCCGGAGGTGTTGCAGCCGCCCTCGCCACTGTTGCCGTTGGCGAACGCACCGAAGATCCCGGACGCGGTCCAGGCCAGGGTGATGTCCTCCATGAACGGGTCGTTCGACGGCAGGGTCGAGCCCCACGAGTTGTTGATGACGTTCGGCCGCTTGCTGGCGTCCGGGTTCTCGCCGGCCAGGTTGGTCGGCTCGAGCATCCACTGACCGGAGCTGACCAGCGCGTCGTCGCTCGGGCAGCAGCCGTTCGCGGCGATCCACTTCACGCCCGGCGCGACGCCGACCTGGTTGCCCGCGCCGTCGTCGCCGACCATGGTGCCCATCGTGTGGGTGCCGTGGCCGTTGCCGTCGGCCGGCTGGTTCGGCGAGGTGCCGGCCGCGTCGAACCAGTTGTAGTTGTGGTCGAACGTGCCGTCGCCGTTGTTGCCGCGGTACTGCTTCACCAGCGCCGGGTGGTCGAACTGCACACCGGTGTCGATGCTGGCGACGACGATTCCCTCGCCCTTGTCGCCGTACTGCGACCACACCTGGTCGGCCTTGATGTTCGCGACGCCCCACTCGACCGCGTTGATCTCGTGCTCGCTCTGGCCCTGGGTGACCTTCGGCACCTCGATCGCGACCGGGGCGTACAGACCCTCGACCTCGGTGTGGGTGGCCAGGTTCTGAGCCAGGGCGAGCGAGCCGCTCTGGATGCGGATCGCGTTCGTAGCCCAGAACGCCGTGTACTTCACGTGCTGGGCGTCCAGCTCGGCGCGGATCTTCGCCTGGCTGTCGGCCGCGGTCTTGCGCAGCGCGGCGGCCACGGCGGTGCCGCGCTCATTCCAGTCGGTGATCTTGCTGGCGGCGGTCAGGTCGGCCTTCGCGCCGAGCCGGACCCAGTAGTCCGTCGCGGCCTTGGCGTCCTTGCCTTCCAGCTTGGCCATCAGTTCCGGCTTGATCTTGGCGGCCGGTGACGGTGCGGCTTCGGGTTTGGTCGGCGGCGCGGCCTGGGCCTGGCCGACGGCGGCCAGTCCGGACGCGACGACAGCCACCGTCGCCAGGGCACCCACCAGAGATCTGGCGAGTCCCCTTCGTGGTTGATGTGACATCTCTGCAGCCCCTCACTTGGAACGACCCCGAGTTGACTCCCCCGAGTCATTTCGTTGCGTGCAGAGGTGCATGGGGGTTCGCGTTGGGCGAACGCTCCGTGCCCCCTAGTTACAACACGGTCGCGGCATGTGACACCACGAGCCTGACGTGGAGCCTATGTGTCAGAACAACGTGGTAACAAGCACACTTGGTGAGCAGGATGTGACTAGCCGTCGCGCCGATCGAAGCAAAATGGTCAAACATTGGCAGTCCGTTGACGATCCCGGGCAGAGGTTGACATCGTGACCAAATGGTCACCGCCCGTGTCCCCGCTGTGCTTTTGGCCTCGCCTCCGGCTCGGCGCGGTCATGGGGCTTTACTCCCGCCCTTCCCTCGTCGCTCCGGTCGCTGCGCTCCCTGCGCTCCTCAGTCCAGGGCGGGAGGCCCCATGACCGGGCTTCCTGTGCTCCTCAGTCCAGGGCGGGAGGCTCGATGATCCCGGCTGACGTCGATCTGACTACGAGTGGTCCGGAGCCGTTCCCGCTGCTGATCGCGGTGGCGGCATCGCCTGAGCAGCGCGTGCGGCTGGCCGAGCTCGTCGACGACGTGGCGCCGCTGCTGCTGGTCTCGAGTCTCGACGAGCTCCGCAAGCTGCTCGTGCCCGCGCAGCAGCCCCCGCCTGCGTCACCCGAGCAGCCCGAACCGCCGGAGCCCGACGCGGTCGATGCCACCGCGGCCCGGGCCTCGGGTGCGCGAGCCGGAGGCTGACGTCCTGACGATCGACCGGACCCGCTCGGTCGCGCGCTGGCGTGGCCGCGAGATCCAGCTGACCGAGCTCGAGCACGACCTGCTCACCCGGCTGATGTCGGAGCCGCTGCGCGTCTGGACGTACGACGCCCTGCATCAGACCGTCTGGCGCAGCCGGGAACTCCGCGGCACGGCCGACGTGCACTCGGTGGTCAAGCGCCTGCGCCGCAAGCTCGACGAACTGGGCACCACGGTCACCATCGACGCCGTCCGCGGCACCGGGTTCCGTCTCACCGATCACCAGCGCCCGGCGATCACCAATCTCCGGGCGGGGTAGTTTCTGCAGGTGTGACATTCTCTGCGCTGAGTCATCTCGAGTGCCCTCGTTGTGGATCCGTCCACGACGCCGACCAGGTCATCGGCCTCTGCCCGTGCGGATCACCCCTGCTCGCCAGGTACGACGTACGTGCGGTGACGCTGACCAAGGACGAACTGGCCACCCGGCCGCCGGATCTGTGGCGGTACCACGAGCTGCTGCCGGTGCGATCCGCGGACAACGTGGTGAGCCTGGGGGAGGGGATGACACCGCTGCTGCCGTTGCCGCGGTACGGGCGTGAGCTCGGGGTCGACCGGCTGCTGATGAAGGACGAAGGGCTGATCCCGACCGGCACGTTCAAGGCGCGGGGTGCCGCGGTCGGGGTGTCGCGCGCGTACGAGCTCGGCGTACGGAAGATCGCGATGCCGACCAACGGCAACGCCGGGTCCGCCTGGGCCGCGTACGCCGCTCGGGCCGGGATGGAGGCGTTGATCGCGATGCCGATCGCGGCGCCGGAGATCTGCCGGCGCGAGGTGACGGTGGTCGGCGCCGAGCTGCACCTGATCGACGGGCTGATCGGGGACGCCGGTGCGTTCGTCCGCACGGAGTTGGCGAAGCGCGAGGGCTATCTGGATGTGTCGACGCTGAAGGAGCCCTACCGGATCGAGGGCAAGAAGACGATGGGGCTGGAGATCGCCGAGCAACTCGGCTGGCGGCTGCCCGACGTCATCCTCTACCCGACCGGTGGCGGCGTCGGCATCATCGGCATCTGGAAGGCGCTCGTCGAGCTGCGCGACCTCGGCTGGATCGACGGTCCGCTGCCGCGACTGGTCGCCGTACAGTCCACCGGTTGCGCGCCGATCGTGCGGGCGTGGGAGAAGGGTCTGCCGGAGAGCGAGCCGTGGCCGGATGCGAAGACCGTTGCCTTCGGCATCACCGTGCCGAAGGCGCTCGGCGATTTCCTTGTGCTGCAAGCGATCGCGGAGACCGACGGTTGTGCCGTGGCTGTCGACGACGAGGACATCCTGGCCGAGCAGCACAACCTCGCCCGGCTGGAAGGCGCCTTCATCTGCCCCGAGGGCGCCGCGAACTTCGCCGCCGTCCGCCAGCTGCGAGACTCCGGCTGGATCCGCCCCGACGACCAAGTAGTAGCCCTGAACACCGGCTCCGGCCTCAAGTACCCCGAAACCGTCCCCCTCTGACTCGTTACGTCCGAAGAACCGTGCGCTATAGCCCTCGGTTCTTCGGACGCAACGTCTGGAGTCAGGCTTGGCCGCGGCGGACGGCGAGGATGTGGGCGGGCTCGGCGTTCGGGTCGAGCTTGATGTAGTTCTGCTGGCCCCAGCGCCAGGTCGCGCCGCTGATCTCGTCGTACACGGTGAAGGTGTCCTCGGGGCGCATCCCGAGCGCGGCCATGTCGAGGTGGACCAGCGACTCGCGGACCGAGTGCGGGTCGGTGTTCACCACGATGATGACCGTGTCGCTGTGGCCGTCGGGCGCGGTCGTGCGCTTCGAGTAGCACATGATCGCCTCGTCCTCGACCGAGTGCAGCGAGAGGTTGCGCAGCTGCTGCAGGGCCGGGTGCCGGCGGCGGATGTTGTTCAGCAGGGTCAGGTACGGCGCGAGTGTCCGCCCCTCCGCCGCCGCGGCATCCCAATCCCGCGGACGAAGCTGGAACTTCTCCGTATCCAGGTACTCCTCCGAGCCCGGCCGGAGCGCGACGTGCTCGAACAGCTCGAACCCGGCGTACACGCCCCAGGACGGTGACGACGTCGACGCGATCGCTGCCCGGATCTTGAACGCGCCGGGACCGCCGTACTGCAGATAGGCGGTCAGGATGTCCGGCGTGTTGACGAAGAAGTTCGGCCGCAGGAAGTGCCCGGTCTCCTTGGTCAGCTCCTGCAGGTACTCCTCGAGCTCCCACTTCTCGTTGCGCCAGGTGAAGTAGGTGTACGACTGGTGGAACCCGACCTTGGCCAGCTCGCGCATCATCGGCCGCCGGGTGAACGCCTCGGACAGGAACACCACGTCCGGGTCGGTCTTGCGGATCTCGCCGAGCAGGTACTCCCAGAAGTTCACCGGCTTGGTGTGCGGGTTGTCGACCCGGAACACGGTCACGCCGTACGAGATCCACAGTTTGACGATCCGCAGCACCTCGGCGTAGATCCCCTCGGGATCGTTGTCGAAGTTGATCGGGTAGATGTCCTGGTACTTCTTCGGCGGGTTCTCGGCGTACGCGATCGAGCCGTCCGCGCGGACCGAGAACCACTTCGGGTGCTCCTTGACCCACGGGTGGTCCGGCGACGCCTGCAGGGCCAGGTCGATCGCGACCTCCAGACCGAGCTCGCGGGCCCGGCCGACGAAGTACTCGAAGTCCTCGAACGTGCCGAGCTCCGGGTGGATCGCGTCGTGACCGCCGTCCTCCGAACCGATCGCCCACGGCGAACCCGGGTCTCCCGGCTTCGGGTCGAGCGTGTTGTTCGGGCCCTTGCGGAACGAGTGACCGATCGGGTGGACCGGCGGCAGGTAGAGGATGTCGAAGCCCATCTTCGCGACCGCGTCGAGCCGGTTGGCCGCGGTCCGGAAGGTGCCGGACGTCCACTGCCCGGTCGCCTCGTCGTACGACGCTCCCTCGGACCGCGGGAAGAACTCGTACCAGCTGCCGTACAGCGCGCGGGTCCGGTCGACCCACACCGGGTAGGTCTCCGAGGAGGTGATCAGCTCGCGCACCGGATACCGCCCGAGCGCGGAGCGCACCTGCGGCGAGATCCCCGCGGCCAGCCGGGCCTCGGGCGGCAGCGCGCCGTTCGCCAGCGCGTGTGCGGCGTCGCCCAGCGTGGCGCGATCCGCGCGTACGGCGGGGGGCACCCCAGCGGCTGCCCGGTCGAAGAACGCGGCGCCCTCGGCGAACATCAGGTCCACGTCGATCCCGGCCGGCACCTTGATCTCGGCGTTGTGCCGCCAGGTCCCGTACGGGTCGCTCCAGCCCTCGACCGCGAACGTCCACGCGCCCTGCTCCTGCAGGGTTACGTCGACCGTCCACCGGTCGGAGCCCTGCCCCATCGGGGCCATCAGCATCCGTCTGGTCTGTCCCGACGGCGAGGTCAGCACGACGTTCGCGTTCACCGCGTCGTGGCCCTCCCGGAAGACCGTGGCCGCGATGGTGAACGTCTCGCCGACCGATGCCTTGGCCGGATAGGCTCCGGCGTCGACGGTCGGGGAGACGTCGGTGATCGGGATGCGCCCAGTCATGGCGTAGACGAACCTTCCCTGTCTGAAGGTGGATCCGCCCGATTGCGGATCCGGCGGGGTGGGTAACTACGTCGGCAACTACAGGACTGACGTTATCGGTTCCCACCTGCTACCCGTGACAAGCAGTGCCAATTCGATACCCACCCCACCGCCCCGGTCAGGGGGTCACGGTTCGGTCCACACGGTGGAACGTGGGCGACCGAGTCGCGGAAGAGGGTCTGCAAAATCTTGCTCGTGTTGCAAGATCGATGCACACCGAGGGTGTCTTGCGCACCATGGGCCGGTACGGTGTCCCGGTGCGAGCGATACGACGATTTTCCGTCCGCCCTGTCCTGCCCGAGCCGCTGACCGGCCTGGGAACCCTGGTGAACAACCTCCGCTGGGCCTGGCACCCGGAGACGCAGGACGTCTTCGAGGCCGTCGACCCGCAGCTGTGGCGGAGCACCGGCGGTGACCCGGTCAAGCTGCTCGGCGAGGTCCCGGCGGCCCGGCTCGACGAGCTGGCCAACGACAACGCCTTCCTTCGCCGGCTCGAGCTGGCCGTAGCCGACCTGAACGACTATGTGACCGACGACCGCTGGTTCCAGACCGAGGCCGGTTCGCCGGTCAGCTCGGTCGCCTACTTCTCCCCGGAATACGGCATCACCCACGTCCTCCCGCAGTACTCGGGCGGCCTGGGCATCCTGGCCGGTGACCACCTGAAGGCGGCCAGCGACCTCGCCGTACCGCTGATCGGTGTCGGCCTGCTGTACCGGCACGGCTACTTCGCGCAGTCGCTGAACCGTGAGGGCTGGCAGCAGGAGCGTTACCCCCTGGTGGACCCGGACGGGCTGCCGATCAGCCTGCTCCGGGATGGTGACGCTCCCGCGACCGTGACCCTGAGACTGCCCGGCAACCGCGAGCTGCACGCGCAGATCTGGGTCGCCCAGGTCGGCCGGGTGCCGCTGCTGATGCTCGACTCCGACATGGAGGAGAACGACGCCGCCGAGCGTGAGGTGACCGACCGGCTGTACGGCGGTACGACGGAGCACCGGCTGCTCCAGGAACTGCTGCTCGGCGTCGGCGGTGTCCGCGCGGTCCGCACCTACTGCCGGATCACCGGCCACCCGGCGCCCGAGGTGTTCCACACCAACGAGGGCCACGCCGGCTTCCTCGGCATCGAGCGGATCCGCGAGCTCGCCTCCGAGCAGAGCCTGGACTTCGACACCGCGCTCGAGGTGGCCCGCGGCGGCACCGTGTTCACCACGCACACCCCGGTCCCGGCCGGGATCGACCGGTTCCCGGTCGAGCTGATCCAGCAGCACTTCTCGCCGGACGCGTTCGGCCAGGGCGTCCCGATCGACCGCATCCTCGAGCTCGGCGCCGAGGACTTCGACGGCGGCGACCCGGGTGTGTTCAACATGGCGATCATGGGGCTGCGGCTGGCCCAGCGGGCCAACGGCGTGTCCAAGCTGCACGGTGTGGTCAGCCGCGGCATGTTCTCCGGACTGTGGCCGAGCTTCGACCCGACCGACGTACCGATCACCTCGATCACCAACGGCGTGCACGCGCCGACCTGGGTGGCCCGGGAGATCCACGAACTGACCTACGCCAACTACACGGCCGAGGGCGATCGCGGTCTTCGAGGGTCTGGACAAGACCACCGACCAGCAGATCTGGGAGACCAAGCGGCTGCTGCGGCAGCGGTTCATCGACGACACCCGGGCCCGGGTCCGGCAGTCCTGGATCAACCGTGGTGCCAGCGACGCCGAGCTCGGCTGGGTCGACTCGATCCTCGACCCGGACGTGCTGACGATGGGCTTCGCCCGGCGCGTTCCGTCGTACAAGCGGCTGACGCTGATGCTGCGCGACCCGGCCCGGCTGAAGGCGCTGCTGCTGCACCCGCAGCGGCCGGTCCAGATCGTCATCGCCGGCAAGGCGCACCCGCACGACGAGGGCGGCAAGAAGCTGATCCAGGAGATGGTCCGCTTCGCCGACGACCCGGAGGTGCGGCACCGGATCGTGTTCGTGCCCGACTACGACATCGCGCTCGCGCAGCCGATGTACCCGGGCTGCGACGTCTGGCTGAACAACCCGCTCCGCCCGTACGAGGCCTGCGGCACGTCCGGCATGAAGGCGGCGCTGAACGGCGCGCTCAACCTGTCCATCCGCGACGGCTGGTGGGACGAGTGGTACGACGACGAGTTCGGCTGGGCGATCCCTTCTGCTGAGGGCATCGAGGACACCGACCGGCGTGACGACCTCGAGGCGCACGCGCTGTACGACCTGATCGAGAAGCAGGTCGCGCCCCGGTTCTATGACGCGGAGCCGGGGCAGACGCCTTCTCGATGGATCGAGATGCTGCGGCACACGATCAAGGAGCTCGGCCCGAAGGTGCTCGCCACCCGGATGGTCCGCGACTACGTCGAGCAGCTGTACGTGCCGGCCGCGCAGTCGTCACGGTCCTTGAATGCGACGTACGACGGCGCGCGCGAGCTGGCCGCGTGGAAGAAGAAGGTCCGGGCGGCCTGGCCGCAGATCCGGGTCGACCACGTGGAGCTGCAGGGCCTGGGCGACGTACCGCAGCTCGGGACCACGGTCGGCATCCGTGCCTTCGCGGCGGTCGGCAACCTCACCCCGACCGACATCTGCGTCGAGGTGCTGCACGGGCGGGTCGACACCAACGACGAGATCACCGACCCGGTGCGCGCGTCGCTGTCGCTGGCGGAGACCTACGAAGGCAACCGCCACCGCTACGAGGGTGAGCTGAAGCTGGACCGCACCGGCCCGTTCGGCTACACCGTCCGCGTCGTCCCGAACCACGCCGGCCTCGCCACCCCCGCCGAAATGGGCCTCGCCGCCGGTCCCTCGGACCCCGACGACCCATCCGCTCCGGACCTCCCGGCCGGCTCGGAGTTCTGAGCCTGTACTGAAACAACCCGACCCCGCCTGGCTTGCCAGGCGGGGTCGTTTCACGTGCAGAAGAACAGGTAGTGCAGGGGCTGTACCTAGTGCGCCTCCGCCTGAGCCACATGAGGCGTACGCCGTCTCGGCGGTGCACTACCTGTCCAGCTGCACGCCATCCGAAGACGGGGTGTTGTGTTTGTGACGGTAACGATATATCGTTAGTGTCATGAACAATATCGAGGAGGATAGTATGAACACCCCCAATGAACTCCGAGGCCGCCGAGGCGGCCACCACCCCCGTCGCGGCGGACCGCGGATGGGAGAAGGCATGCCGACGCACCGTGGACGCGGTGGTCGCGGACCCGGACGTGGCTCAGGCCGCGGCCGAGCCCCGCGCGGTGATGTCCGAACGGCCGTCCTGATGCTCCTCGCCGAGGAGCCGATGCACGGCTACCAGTTGATGCAAGCCATCGCCGACCGTAGCGGCGGGCGCTGGACCCCCAGCCCCGGCGCGATCTACCCGACCATCAACCAACTCGAAGACGAAGGTCTGGTCACCGTGACCGCGGAAGCCGGCCGCAAGCTCGTCACCCTGACCGACGCGGGACGCGAGTACGTCGAGGGGCGCCGCGAGACGTCGATCGACCCGTTCGCCGGATTCACGAGCGCTGAGCCCACCACCGACCTGCGCGGACTGGTCGAGGAGCTGCACTCAGCCACTCGGCAGGTCGCCCGCAGCGGCTCGGAGGAGCAGCGCACCGCGGCCGCCAAGATCCTGACCGATGCCCGCCGCTCTCTCTACCTGCTGCTCGCCGACGCCCCGGTGACTCCCGAAACCCGTCCGGGAGAGTGATCGCCCGTCGCTTCATCTGCAGAAGAACAGGTAGTGCGCCGGCCTACCTAGTGCACCGCCGCCTCAGCCAGGTGAGATGTACGGCGTAGCGGCGGTGCACTACCTGTCGAGCTGCACAGCGGCGAGGTCCACCCAGGCGTGTTCGGTGCCGGCCGGGGACGTGACGAAAGCGCGGCCGGTGTAGGTGAGGGCGGGGTTGGTGCGGTAGAGGTCGGCCAGTTCCTTGCTGGCGGTTTCGTCTCCGTTGTCGGAGGCAACCAAGAGGGTTGCGACCTGGTCGGTCAGCTCCACGTCGGCGCCGTCGAGAGTGCCGGACATGGTGCCCCAGTTGTCCCAGAGCAGAAGTTCGTTGCCTTGCAGGTGGGCGTGCTGGAAGTGGACGTAGTTCCGGATGAACCAGCCGCCGCGGATCGGCAGGCCGGGGTCTACGCCGAACAGGTCAGGGTCGAGGTCGCCGGCGCGGACGCCGAGCCAGACCTCGGCGGCGGACAGGAACGGGCCGGCCGGCATGTCCAGTGTGTTGAACGGGTGGTCGCCGGCCGGGTCGAGTTCGGGGTCGATCATCACCCAGCGGTCGCCGTTCCAGTACTCCGCGACGACGTGATCGTGGTTGAAGCCGGTCGCGAAGTACACCGCGAACCCGATCCGGCTGCGGGACGGGATTCCCTTGTGCCGCAGGGCGGACACGAACATCAGCGTGTAGTCCCGGCAGCACCCGACCAACCGGTCGACCGGTTCCCTCGGTACGGCGAGCGCCGTACCGTTGCGCTTCTGGTCGGTCGTCAGCATCGCCGACACCCAGCGGTGGTCGATCTCCGCCAGCCGGTCACCGGTGAACTCGATCCCGCCGCCGCGATAGTGGATCAGCAGGTTGCGGACCACCGCCGCGATCCCGGGAACGTCGTCCGGCAGGGCATCGAACAACCCGGCGTGCACGCCGGGGTCACTGAACTCGGTCTGAACCGCGTAGTCCATCAGGATTTCCTCTCGACAATGGGTAGAGCGATGTCGACGGCCGGCTGGTCGCGCGGACCCAGATGACAGTCGGGTGGATAGACCTCTCGGGGCGGACCGGCCTCCGGCAGTCCGGCCGCGCGGACCCAGTCGAAGACGAGGTCGTACGCGAGCATGATCCGCGGGAACGCGCACTCGTCCATCGTGATCCGGCAGTACGCCTCGCGATGGGCCGGTTCGACCCGGATCGCGATCGGCCCGGCCGGATCCACCAGCCCGTCGAACGGCATACACACCTCGACGGGCGCCTCGGCCTCGGGCGTCACCGCGCCGTGGAAGATCACCCACGACTCACCGGTCAGCGTCGCCCCCGCGGCGCTCAGGTGCGCGCGGATCTCGTACGTCGAGGACACGATCACCCCGATCAGCGACTGCTGATCCGTATCGGTCCGGATGGTCGCGATCTTCGTCGCCGGTACGTCGCGGGTCAGCACCGGCCGGGGTGGCAACCCAGACGTCCCCGTCCGGCTCAACCGGTCCCGCAGGTACTGCAGCGTCGCCCGCCGGGCCGCGGTGGTCGCCTCCTGGGCGATCCACCACCGATCCAGCCGGATCAGCGCCTCCTCGTCGGACCCCGCGAGTATCTCGGCGATCTTGGTCAACGGCATGTCCAGCTGCCGCAGCACACTGATCCGGCGGGCCCGCTCCAGCTGCTCGTCGTCGTACAACCGGTACCCGTTGGCCGGGTCCACCTGGGCCGGTGGCAACAGCCCGGACACGTCGTACAACCGCAACGCCTTGTGCGAAAGCCCGGTCCGCCGGCCGAACTCACTGATCGTCAACACGCGACCATCAAACCCCCTGCCCCAGGGGCAAGGTAAAGCATCCCGGTTCTCATGCCCACCAGGCCGGCTCCCGTACCCGAGTTTCTGTGACCTGCCTCACCGAGGGGAACGCCTCGGCCGCAGCGGTCCTCTTCCGGGCGTCGGGTTGAAACAAGGAGGGGCTATGGGAGTACGACGAGTGGTCGCGGGAGTGTTTCTGGTACTCGCGGTGGTCCATATCTACTGGGCTACCGGTGCGACGTGGCCGGCGCGAGACGCGCGGTCTTTGTCGATCGCGGTCCTGGGTGGGCAGGCCGACTTCAGTCCAGCGATTGTGTTGCCGCTTGCTGCGCTCCATGTGGTGCTGGCGGTCGCAGTGCTCACGAGTGATCGCTTCAAGGTGAGCAGATTGGTGGTTGCCGCAGTTGCAGCGGGTCTGGCCGCGCGGGCAACCGCGGGCATCGTTTGGGCCTGCGGTGTGGGCACGGACACCAGTACGGCGTTCTACTGGCTCAACCTGCTCGCCTACACCCCACTGTGCATCGCACTCTGCGTCGCTGTCCTCAAGCTGCTGCGAGCCCGCTGGATCAAGCTAGCCGCGGTGTCAGTACCAGTGGTCGGTGTCGTACTGCTCTCACTGCTCGCCTACGCCTACGAGCCCACCGAGCAACCGAGTGCCGCGCCCTCAGCCGACTCTCGGTACGTCGACACCCCACTGGCCCGGATCCACTACCTGCAACGTGGCGCCGGCTCACCGGTGGTCCTCCTGTCGCCTGGTGCATCGCCCGCGTCGGCGTGGTCCACAGAGCTCGAAGACTTGGCCAAGAGCCACACCGTGTACGTCGTGGATCTGCCCGGACAAGGTGAGACTCGCCTGCACGACGAGCGGTTCGCCTTCGATCTCGACGGCATGACCACTTCGCTCGGCCAGTTCCTCGACGCGTTGAAGCTGCCGCAGGTCGCCCTCGGCGGAAACTCGTGGAGCGGCGGCTGGGGTCTCGCCTATGCCCAGCGGAACCCGGACCGCGTCAGCAGACTCCTCCTGCTGGCGCCGAGCGGCCTGGACGAGCGCGACGTCTGGAGCTGGGAGATCCTCAAGCAACCGTTGATCGGCGAAGCACTGGCCAAGCTGGCGGCGAACCGCAGCATGGTCGAGTCCGCAGTGCGCGGCATGTTCGTCCACAAGGACCTGGTCACGCCGAAGCTGGTCGACACGATGTGGGAGCCCGGAACGTATCGTGACAACGTGCGATCCATGTACGCGCTCGAGCGGGGCCTCGACTGGAGCGTCACCGAGCAGGCGTTGCCATCCACGCGGCAACCGACGCTGGTGATCTGGGGCGACCAGGACACCGTCCTGCCGGTCGCACAGGCCGCCCGGTTCGGAAATTTGTTGCCCAACGCAACCGTGCACGTGCTGCCCGGCTGTGGGCACGCCCTCACCGTTGACTGCGCGGACCAGGTCACGCCGCTGCTGTCGGCGTTCCTGCGGTGATCGACGACCCGGAGCGTCTCGTTCGTGCCGCGCAGGGCGGCGACACCCTGGCGATGAACGACTTGCTCGACGGACTCGCGCCGTACGTCGGCCGGATCTGTGGGCCGATCGCGTTGGCGGACGGACCGGACGCGACGCAGGAGGCGCTGATCGCGGTCTTCCGTGGTCTGCGCCGGCTCGAGAACCCGGCCGCGCTGTTCGGTTGGGTGCGCGCGATCGCCGTACGCGAGGCGGTTCGGGTGGCGCGGCGGAGGCAACGGCAAGAGCCGGCCGACCTGTCGGAGTTGCCCGCACCGGACGATCCGCAGCTGGCGGTGCATGTGCACGACGTGCTGGCGCGGCTGTCGCCGGAGCATCGAGCGGTGCTGGTACTGCGGGATCTCGAAGGTATGGACGAACAATCGGCAGCCGCGGTGCTCCAAGTGCCGGCAGGCACGGCGAAGTCCCGGCTGCATCGGGCCCGGGCGAGTTTTCGGAAGGCGTGGCCATCATGAACTGGCACAGAATGAACTGGCACAGAACGAACTGGCCGAGCGTCGAACTGACCGACGTCGAACGATTCCGCGCACTGGCCGCGGGAGTGCCGGGTGCGGCGGTCACCGAGCGGGTGCTTACCGCGCCGGTTGAGCGAGTGAAGGAACTGCTGACCGACCTGGAGGTCTTCGCCACGATCCAGGCAGACCTCGAGTCGGCGACGCTGCTCGAGCAGAACGGCGACCGGGTCGTCCTCGTGGCACGAGGCCGACGCGGTCAGCGGGCGCGTCTGGAGGGTCAGTTCCGGCCGGGGTGGTGCTGGCTGCAGAGCCGTTTCCTGATCATCGGTATGGCGGTCGCCGCCGAGCCGGGTGGCGGCACCCGTGTCGCGCTGACGGGCGGGATCCGGGTGCCTGGGCGGGCCGCGATCGTTCCGTTGCGGGTCCGGCAGGAGAGCACCAAGACGCTGGACCGCCTCGAGCGCCTTATGCGAGCTTGAGGACGGAAGCCGGCAGCTCCGCTACTCCTGTCCCTCATCTGGAGGGATTGCCACCGTCGGGCTTCCGACCGTCGCGATATGTTGGTCCAGTTGTGCCGCCGAGTGGTGCCCGGTATCAACGCGGTATCGCCGACCTTGACGTTCGGTACCGGGCGGTCGACAGTCGAGATGTGGGTATCGCCGTGCTCGGCCCGCTCACGATCGAGGGAGAGCGGGAGCATCTCGGGCGGCGTGATCGCGTTGTGTTGGCTGCGCTTGTAGTGCACCCGGGGGACGTTGTCAGTGCCGAAGTATTGGCGGACGTGTTGTGGGGCCGGCAGTTGCCCGCTTCCTGGTCCAAGATCGTGCAGGGATGTGTGGTCCGGCTCCGCAAGGCCCTCGGCAGCCACTCGATCGAGACGTCGTCGCGCGGGTACAGGTTGACGATCCCCCGTGACGAAATCGACACCCAGCGGTTCGAGCGCACGGTCGTCAGGGCGACCAACCTGCTGGCAGCCGGCGATGCCGAGCGGTCCGCGCTGCTTCTGGCCGATGGGCTGACACTTTGGCGGGGCAAGCCGCTGACCGAGGTGGAGGGCTGGGACAGCGCGCGGATAGAGAGCGCGCGGTTGGAAGAGTTGCGGCAGCGTGCCGAGGAGTTGTACGTCGAAGCGTCGCTGCGGTCGGGCCGGCATGAGAGCGTCCTTGCCAAGGCTCGGGCCCTGACATCGGAGGCACCGCTGCGCGAGCGAAGGTGGGCGCTGCTGGCCACCGCGCAGTACCAGTCCGGCCGCCAGGCCGACGCCTTGAAGACCCTTCGCGAGCTACGCGTCGTGCTGAATCGCGAACTGGGTCTGGACCCCGGTCAGGAGATCGGTCTGCTGGAACAGGCGATTCTGCGCCAGGATCCGTCCCTGGTGGTGGAGAGCGCGCTGCCAGAACCGAGCACGGAGTGCCCGTACAGGGGTCTCAAGCCATACAACCTGGACGATGCAGAGATGTTCTTCGGCCGTGATGCCGAAGTGGCTGCGGGACTGCGAAAGCTGGCCGACAACTCGGTCCTTGCTGTCGTCGGCCCGTCCGGGTGCGGGAAGTCATCGCTGGTGCGCGCAGGCATCGCGGCGCGCTTGCGCAGCGGCGGCCGGCGTGTCGTGGTGATGACTCCCGGCGTACACCCGGTTGCGGCACTGGCCGATGCGCTGCCCGGCGACGTTGTGCCGGCTGCGCTGGTTGTCGATCAGTGTGAGGAGGTTTTCTCGCTGTGCGCGGACGCCACAGAACGCAAAGCATTCCTCGACAGACTGACCGCTCATTGCGCCGAGGCTCCGCTGATCCTGTCGTACCGGGCGGATCGACTGGCTGAGATCGCGTCCTATCCGGGCTTTGCTCATATTCTCGAACAAGGGCTCCAGCTGCTCACCGGTATGTCCGAGACAGACCTACGCACCGCGATCACAGAGCCGGCCCGGCTGGCCTCGTTGGTGGTGGAGCCAGGACTTGTCGACCTCCTGGTCAGAGAGGTGGAAGGGCAACCTGGCGCGCTTCCGCTGATGTCGCACGCGCTCGCCGAGACCTGGCAGCGCCGCGAAGGCCGGACGTTGACTGTCGACGGCTACCGCGCATCCGGTGGGATCGAGGGCGCGGTAGCTCAGTCAGCCGAGGAGATCTATGCCCGGCTTCGCCCTGAGCAACAGGCCATGTTGCGCGAGCTGCTACTACGCCTGGTGACCCCTGGACCGGATGGGCAGCCGATCCGTGGCCGACTGCCACGACGGCTCGTGGTCACCGGGCCGGAGTCCGACGCGTTGATCGATCTGCTGGTCGGGTCGCGCCTCGTCACCAGCGACGATGGCGTGGTCGAGCTGGTCCACGAGGCGGTTGCCCGGGCCTGGCCCAGGCTGCGGCATTGGCTGGACGACGACCTCGAGGGCCAGCAGATCCTGCACCACCTGACGATCGCCGCCGACTCGTGGAACTCACTCGGTCGACCCGACAGTGAGCTCTATCGTGGGGTGCGTCTCGCCAAAGCCCTGGACTGGCGGGAGAGCGCGACGGTGGCGCTGACCGAGATCGAGGGCGAGTTCCTCGCTGCGAGCCAACACCTGTCGGAGGCCGAACTTCGCGCGGTCGAGAACCAGGCCCGGTACCAGGTCCGCGTCAACCGACGCCTCCGAGGAGCCCTGAGCGCAGCCGCCCTGTTGCTGGCCGGGACGCTGATAGCAGGCGTCGTAGCCGTTCGGCAGGCCGAGCAAGCCGACCAGCAGGCGGCCGCCGCGGAGCAGGCGGCCGTCCGCGAGCTCGCGCGCCGCATCGGGCCACTCGCGCTGCTGACAGACGGCATCAGCCACTCGCTGCTGCTGGCAGCGCAGGCGGTACGCCTGGACGACTCCCCGGAGACCCGGGCCAACCTGTTGACTGCGCTGAACAAGCGCCCACTACTAGTCCGGTCATTCAAAGCCGCGGGGGCCGGTGATCTCGGCGCCTTCTCGATCTCCCCGGACGGAACTCGCGTCGTCGCGGGCGGTGAGGACGCGACGTGCTATCTGTACGAGACGGAATCGGGGCGAGAGATCGCCCCATTCGCGTTCGTGGCGCATCCGGAAACACAACTGAGAGGGCATGTCGGCGGGATCGGGGCGGGGAGTGGGGTGTCCTGCTACCCCGTCTTCACCTCGGACGGCCGGTACGTGGCGGCGATGACCAACCTCACCACCGAAATGCCTGAGGGCCCGCGCGCCAGGGCCGTCCGGTTGCTGACCCCCGACGCCCTCGACGTGGTTCCGCTCGCCTTCCCGAGCAAACTGTTGCTGTACTACCGCGACCTCGTGTCCAGCGCCGACGCGCAACACCTGGCTGCGAGCGTTCAGTTGATCCCGCAGGGGCGTGAGATGCCGATCGATGCCCCCGCCCTCGCGCTCGTCTGGGACCTCCGCGCACGCGAACGCAGGCCGCACACGGTCACCCTCCCGCCCGGCCCTCACGGACTGGCCCTCAGCCCCGATGGCCACACCGTCTACACCCAGCAGCCGCTCGCGGCGTACGACGTCGCCAGTGGGAAAGTGCACTGGCGGCGCGATGGACCCGGTCTGGTCGCAAGCAGTCCACCGCCAGCCATCGACCTCACTCGGGACGGCAACCTGTTGGCCCTCCAACCCACCGGGACGACGGACAAGGCGATCGCGTTGGTCGACGCGCACACGGGCAGGACAGTGAGGATGCTGCGCGGTCATACCGGTACCTTGCGGGACGTCGCCTTCTCCCGTGACGGCAGGCTGCTCGGCTCCGCTTCGGACGACGGGGAGGTCATCGTCTGGGACGTGGCTACCGGCAGTCCTCGCGAACGGATCAAGACTTTCGAGATCTCGTGGGCAGTTGGCTTCAGCCCCGACAACCGCACGCTGTACACGGGCGGCGACGAGGGCATCCTGAGGGCGTACGATCGCTCCGGGCAGAAGCTGTATCTGCGCCGGACACAGCCCGTGCCCCCGCGCGACTACCTCCACGCGCTGGCCTCCGACGACGGCAACAGAACGGCCTACGTCTGGCGGGACGCAACTGACTCCTGGTTGAGCTTCGCCGACGCGGCGACCGGGGCCACCACCGCACCCGTGCGATTGCACGGCGAAGTCGAGCAGTCGCCCCGGACACCCGCTTCGTGGCATCCGGACGGCCGGCACCTCGCGGTGTTCGATGCCGGGGGCAACTTCACGGTTCTCGACTCCCAGACCGGCAAGGTCGTCGTGCGGCGCCACGTCGTCGCGTCGGATATCGATTCGATTGCGTACGTCGAGGGCGGGGACCGCATCCTGGTCAGTGACTCCCGGAACCACAGCACGTCCTTCGACGCGCGCACACTGCGGCCCAGCGAGGAAGCACTCAATCTGACCAGTAATTGTTGTACGGCGGCATCCCCCGACAACGAGAGGGCAGTCCTCTTCGATGACTCGCCCGACGGCGCGGCAGAGCACTGGCGGGTCATCCGTACGGCGACCGGCGACGTGCTCTCCGAGGGCGACCTGAGTCTCCGTGTCAACCACGCGGCGTACTCGCCCGACGGTCGGCGCATCGCGGCCACAGGGAGCAAAGGCGAGGTGGTGATCATCGATGTGGACTCGGGTGAACCCCACTTTGCTCCGGCGACCGGGCACAGTGGTGCGGGCAGGTTCGTTCGATTCTCGGGGGACGGGTCTCGGCTGGTGTCGGGTGCTGAGGATGGGACCTTGAGTCTCTGGGACGCGAGCAACCTCGAACTGCTTGGCACCGTCGCCACCTCGCCCGGCACCAAGAAGGTGGCTGTCTCCCCGAGCTTCACCGAGGGACACGACGTGCTGACGGTCGCCGCGTTCGACGGACAGACCTACCGCTGGGACACGCGCATCGGGCCGTTGCTTGACTACGCCTGCAAGATGGCCGGCCGCAATCTCACCGATTCGGAGTGGAGACAGGCCTTCGGCGACCGTCCGTACGGGAAGACCTGTCCTTGATATCGGCGGAGTGACGTCAGTACTTCGCGATCCTCGCCGGCAACGCGGCCAGGAGGGCGTCGGCGTGACGGCGGTAGCCGAGGTTGTTGGGGTGAAAGCTGTCCGGGGCGAGCAGGCCGCGCCACGGCGGCCGGGCGTGCCGCGAGACCTCTGCAACCGGGAGGCCGCGATCCTGAGCAGCGGTGCTGATCACCTGGTTGATGCCGGTCACGTACGGGCTACACACCCCACCGATCCGCCAGAGGCCGTCCGGCACGGTCAGGTCCATCATCACCGACGACGATGGGAGCCGCTCGATCACCTGGCGTAGGTGATCGCGCAACCGCATCGGCGGCGTGGCCAGGATGTCGTTGCTGCCGATGCCACACGTCACCAACGCAGGCGTCAGCCCGTCGACCAGTGGCAGTTGGTCGTCCAGCACGTGCCGGGTCTGCGCGCCGGACCGCGACAGGTTCAGCACGCGCCATGGGCTACCCGTCCGCCGCAGTGCGTTCAGCACCTGACCGACGTACCCGTGCAGTGGCGACGACGCACCGAGTCCTTGAGCGGTCGAGTCGCCGAGCACCACCCACAACGGCCCGTCAGCGGCCAGCGCCCTCTCGTTCTGGCGTGTCCAGAAGTCGGCGAACGTTCGAGCCTGTACGTCGACGTACGCGATGCCGTCCACCCAGCGCTGCACAGCCAGCCGCGAACTCGTCCGCTCCGCCTCACCCCAACGCATGATCGCGTGGTGCAGCGCACCGATCGGTGTCGTCCGCTCACGAACCCCACGACGCAGCAAAAACATCGGTCCCCCCAGACATGAACAGACGGTGACCAGTGAATGTACTGCAGGAAGGTGAACGACCCGCGCGAACCGGCCGGGAACCCGATGAACAGGTCCCGGCCGGACGCCCCCGGTCAGGCGGGATGCGCCGTGGAGCGGTCGCGGCGGCGCTGGACCCCGAACGCGATACCCAGCCCCGCGCCACTCAGCGCGATACCGGACAGGGCACCGAGAGCCACTGAGCTCAGGTCCACTGCACCGGGCACAGCGGGTGTGGCCTGCTCGGTGGGTGCGCCACGCGGATCGGGAGGCTCGCTGGCCATCGCCGGCGCGGCGGTTGTCATGAACGCGACGCTGACTGCCGCCCCCGCGGCCAACCGGGCGAACCGGCTGGTCATGGAACGCTTCCTGGTACCTACTGCGGTGGTGAGCATCGCTCCCTCTCCTCCCCGGAGCGGCGGTCGCCATGGTTGGCGATCCGGTTGCGCTTCGAGGTGTTGGCACCGTTGTCCCGCCCGGCGGTATCGGGCCGGGCGAGCCCGGTATCAGCGCGGTATCAGCGGCCTTGACGGGTGACCCGACACGGTCGACAGTCGAAAGGTGGGTATCGCCGTTCTCGGCCCGCTCACCATCGAGGGGGAGTGGAAGAACCTCACACGACGAGACCGCGTCGTTCTGGCCGCATTAGCAGTGCATCCGGGGGAGGTTGTGAGTGCTGGGGCGCTCGCTGACGTGCTGTGGGGAGACCGGCCGCCAGCCTCGGAGGCCAAGGTCGTCCAAGGTTGTGTCGTCCGGTTGCGCAAGCTTCTCGGCAGTCACGCGATCGAGACATCGCCGGCCGGCTACCGGCTGGCCGTTGCTGACGATGAGATCGACAGCCGCCGCTTCGAGCGTGCGGTCGACCGGGCCGGCCAACTGCTGACGGCCGGCGAGGCGGAACGGGCTGCCGTCGTACTCGCCGACGCGTTGACACTGTGGCGAGGTCCTCCGTTCGACGAGGTCGCGGGATGGGACACCGCGCGGATCGAGATTGCCCGCCTGAGTGAGCTGCGACAGGTTGCGGAAGAGTTGTACGTGGAGGCGTCGCTGCGGTCCGGTGGCCACGACGGTGCCCTCGGTAAGGCCCAGGCTCTGACCGCGGAGGCTCCGCTGCGCGAGCGGAGGTGGGCACTGCTCGCGACCGCGCAGTACCAGGCCGGTCGGCAAGGCGAAGCGCTGGAGACGCTCCGGCGGCTCCGGGTGGTGCTCGACCGTGAGCTCGGGATCGACCCCAGCCCGGCGGTCGACGCGCTGGAACAGGCGATCCTGCGTCAGGATCCTGCGCTGGTGGTCCCGAGCGCGCTGCCGGAACCGAGTGCGGTCTGCCCGTACCAAGGCCTGAAACCGTACGACCTCGACGACGCCGAACTGTTCTTCGGCCGCGAGTCGCAGGTCGCCGTGGGACTGAGGAAACTGTCCGACACCTCGATTCTCGCTGTCGTCGGCCCGTCCGGTTGCGGCAAGTCCTCCCTGATCAGGGCCGGCATCGCGGCGACCCTGCGCAGCGACGGCCGGATCATCGTGACCATCACACCGGGGGTCCACCCGATGCGAGCGCTCGCCGCCGCACTGCCCGGCAGAGGCCCGCTGCCCACGCTGGTCGTCGATCAATGTGAGGAGGTGTTCTCGCTGTGCCAGGACGAGGCCGAACGGAAGGCGTTCCTGACCCGGTTAACCGATCACGCAGGCGTGGCGCCGTTGATCCTGTCCTTCCGTGCCGATCGGCTCGCCGACATCTCCGTCCCATCCGGGCTTCGCCCAGGTCGTGGAGAACGGCATGCACCTGCTCACCGGCATGTCCGAGGCAGAGCTTCGGGAAGCGATCACCGAACCGGCGCGCCTCGCCTCGCTGATCGTCGAACCAGGTCTGGTCGACCTGCTGATCGGTGAGGTCGCAGACCAGCCAGGCGCTCTCCCGCTGATGTCCCACGTCCTGGCCGAGACTTGGCAGCGTCGAGAAGGCCGCACACTGACCGTCGCCGGATATCGCGCGTCGGGTGGCATCCAAGGTGCTGTCGCACAGTCCGCCGAGCAGGTCTACGCGCGACTCACACCGGAGCAACAGCCGATGCTGCGGGCGCTCCTGCTGCGCCTCGTCACTCCAGGCCCGGACGGTCAGCCGGTCCGCAGTCGGCTGCCGAGACGGACGGTGGTGACCGGCCCCGAGTCGGACGCGCTCATCGATCTGCTGATCAGCTCGCGCCTGGTCACCAGCGACGACGGCGTTGTCGAACTGGCTCATGAAGCCCTCGCCCGGGCCTGGCCACGCCTCCGCGGCTGGCTCGAGGACGACCTGGAAGGCCAGCAGATCCTTCATCACCTCACCCAGGTCGCGGACTCGTGGGAGTCGCTAGGCCGTCCGGAGAGTGAGCTGTACCGAGGCCTCCGCCTCGCAAAGGCCCTGCAGTGGCAACAGGACACGACACCGGACCTCACGCCGACAGAGGCCGACTTCCTCACCGCAAGCGAGAGCCTCTCCGCCGCGGAACTGCACGCCGCCGAAGACCGCGCCCGCCAGCAAATCCGCGTCAACCGCCGCCTCCGCGCCGCGCTGACCACGGCCGCGGTCCTCCTGGTAGGAGCCCTGATCGCCGGCTTCCTCGCAGTCGGCCAGGCCGGCCGAGCCGACCGTCAGGCCACCGCCGCGGAGCAGGCAGCCGTCGCCGCAGACGCCGGGCGCGCCGGAGCGAAGGCCGTGGTGCAGAACGACATCGACACCTCTCTACTGCTCGCGGTTGCCGGCGTCCGCATGAAGGAGTCGCCAGAGTCGCGCGCGAACCTCCTCGCCACCCTCGCGAAGCACCCGCAGCTGATCCGCTCGATCGAGACCGAGAAACTGGACTCCTACGGCATCGAGATGACCGCCGACGGTCGCCGTGCGCTTCTGTACGACGCCAACGGCACAGTGCTGCTCTACGACCTGACGACTGGCCGGCAGATCCGCGCACACCGCCCCGAGAACCGATTGTCCGGTGCGGTTCACCTGGACGGCCTGGCACCGTTCGCGCTGAGCCGAGGTGATCGCGAGTTGGCCGTCGGCATGCCGCCACCGACCACCGAACCGATACAGCTGCTCACACCCATGACACTCGGGCCGACGGGCCGGCGGCTGCCTGGCTTCGCCAAGACTCCGGCTCGAGCGACTCATCTCGCGTACAGCCGCGACGGCAACACGCTCGTCGCGATGATCCAGTACTACGGCAACGGTGTCGCGAACGGCGTCAGCAGCGGCACGGTGTTCGTCTGGGACGTACGACCCGGCCGGCCCCCGACGGTGCTCAGGACCATGCCACTGCCTGCCGAGGCCATCCGGGACGTGGCGGTCAGCCCCGCGGGTGACCGAATCTACACGACCAAACCGGTAGCGGCGTACGACGTTGCCTCCGGCAAGCAGCTCTACACGAGGCCGGACCTGGCCTTCGCCGAGTCCGACGTCAGCCCGGACGGCAGGACGCTCGCGCTCGTGGCGGAAGCCACGGACACCGCCGGCCCGAACTACGACGACGTTTTGCTACTCGACGCGGCGACCGGAAGGACCTTGCGCGAGCTGAGCAGACACACGACCGGCCTCCTGGGCGTGCGGTTCTCTCACGACGGGAAATCCCTGGTGTCGACGGGCGGCGACCTGCGCCTCGTAGTGTGGGACGTGGCCAGTGGTCTGCCGGTAGAGGACGTACCGATCTCCGAGGGCGATACGTTGACCGCCGCGTTCAGCCCGGACGATCGGACGCTCTACACGTCCGCGGGCGATCGCGCGTTGCGTTCCTGGGACCTCACCGGCAACCGCAGGTACGTCACGCGGGTGAAGAACTCGACGCTCTTCGAGTGGAGTTGCCGAGTCATCGCGCCTGGCGCCCAGTCTGTCTACAAGTTCGTCAACACCAGCCTCGTCCCTGCGGACGGTGGTGGGCAAGGCGGCAGCTTCGTGAACGCGAGCGGGAAGACCTGGAAGGCGGTCCGCTTCGACGCGACCCACGTCGGCCAGACGACGAACAGCTGCGGTAGCTGGCATCCGGCCGGGGACAGGTTCGCGATCGGCAACACCGATGGAGTCGTCTTCGTCTTCGACGCCCGAACCGGCCGTCTGCTGGCGAACCGGAAAGTGTCGGCCGCGCCGATCCTGGACCTCGACTACAGCGGACTCGACGGTAGGCGTCTCGTCGTCGGCAACGAAGCCGGAGTGGCGGTGCTGCTGGATTCGGGCACCCTTCTTCCGGTGAGTAAACCGGTCGCGATGGGCGCGCCGCTCGCGTGGTTGTCGGCGAGCCCGGACAACCGAACCGCTTTCGTGATGGTCGGGGGTCGCAAGATCTCCGACGGTCTGGACGTGCCCTCCAGTAGTTGGGCGGTGGTGGATCTGGTGGCCGGCCGGGTGACGCAGCGCGGCAGACCCCCGATGGACTACCCGAGCATTGTCGCGTTCGCTCCGGACGGGACGCGGGTGGCGGTCGGCAACGAGAAAGGTCACGTGCTCATCGTTGATCCCGCAACCGGGAAGGACGTCGCGGCACCGCAGCTCGTCCATCAAGGCCTCGTCAACACGATCGCGTTCTCAACGGACAGTTCGCTGCTGGTCTCGGCCGGTTGGGACGGCAGCGTGGCTCTGTTCGACGGGAAGACCGCGGCGTTGCTCGGCTCGATAACGACCCCGAACCAGCAACTGGTCACCGCCGACTTCCTGGCCAACAGTCAGACGGTGATCGTCGCTGCGTACGACGATGGGATCTACCAGTGGGACCCGCGGCTCGAGCATGCGATCGAGACGGCGTGTCGGATGGCCGGGCGTGACCTGACCGAGGCGGAGTGGCGGGAGAACTTTGGGGTTCGGCCGTACGGGAAGACCTGTTAGAGCGCGCGAAGCAGCACCAGGCAACGGGGAGCCAGGGGGACGGTGGCGTTGGCTTCTACTTCGGTGACCATGCTGTTGCTGGTGTCGAGGACTACCTCGTACGCCGGGGCCCAGGAGGCGTCCGGGACGACGACCTGGCGGGTTTCGGGGGTTGCGTTGAGGGCGAGGAGGAAGGAGCTGTCGGTGAGCGCGTTGCCCTCGGCATCCGTGGCGCGGAGGGCGTCCCCGGCGAGGAACATGCCGATGGTTCGGAGGTTGCCGTCGTACCAGTCGGCGTCGGTCATCTCGCCGCCATGCGGCGCGATCCAGGACAGGTCTTTGCGACCGCCCGGTACGACGGGGCCTCCGGAGAAGTAGTGCCATTGCCGCAACACCGGGTGGGCCGCCCGCAGTGCGAGCAGCTTCTTGGTCAGTTCGAGGTGTTCGGACCACTCGGCCGGTAGCGACCAATCGAACCAGGAGAGCTCGTTGTCCTGGCAGTAGGCGTTGTTGTTGCCGTTCTGCGTCCGCCCGCACTCGTCCCCGGCGGTGATCATCGGTACGCCGGTCGACAGGATCAGTGTGGACATCAGATTGGCCATCTGGCGTTTGCGCAAGCGAATGACGGCTCGGTTGTCGGTCTCGCCCTCGACACCGCAGTTCCACGACCGGTTGTCGTCGGTGCCGTCCCGGTTGTCCTCCTGGTTCGCCTCGTTGTGCTTGTGGTCGTAGCTGACCAGGTCCCGCAGGGTGAATCCGTCGTGCGCGGTGACGAAGTTGATCGACGCGTACGGGTACCGTCCGTCGTCGCCGTACAGGTCACTGGAACCGGAGAGCCGGTACGCGAGGTCCTTCACGCCGTCGGAGGTGTTCCGCCAGACGTCGCGGACGCTGTCGCGGAACTTGCCGTTCCACTCCGACCACGGCGTCCCGAAGTTGCCGACCTGGTAGCCGAACGGGCCGACGTCCCAGGGCTCGGCGATCAGCTTGACCCGGCCGAGCACCGGATCGGCGGCGACCTCGGCGAGGAACGGGTGGTCGACCGTGTCGACCTCGTGCCGCTCGTTGCGGATCAGGGTCACGGCCAGGTCGAACCGGAACCCGTCGACGCCCATCTCCTCGACCCAGTACCGCAGCGAGTCCATCACCAGCCGGCGGACCTGGGGGTGCGAGGTGTCGACCGAGTTGCCGGTGCCGGTGACGTCGTACATGGTGCCGCCGTGGCTGAGCCGGTAGTACGCGCGGTTGTCGATCCCGCGGAAGCTCAGCGTCGGACCGTCGAACCCGCCCTCGGCGGTGTGGTTGTAGACGACGTCGAGGATCACTTCGATGCCGGCGGCATGGAACGCGGCGACCATCGCCTTGAACTCGGCGACCTGTTCGCCGCGGGAGCCCGAGGACGAGTACGGCGCGTGTGGCGCGAAGAAGCCGAGGGTGTTGTAACCCCAGTAGTTCGGCAGGCCGCGGGCCGCGATCGAGGGCTCGGTGAGGAAGTGGTGGATCGGCAACAACTCGACCGAGGTCACCCCGAGGTCGGTCAGATAGTTGATCACGGACGGGTGCGCGAGACCGGCGTACGTCCCGCGTTGCTGCTCGGGTACGTCGGGATGGCGTTTGGTGAAGCCCTTGGTGTGCAGTTCGTAGATGACCGTCTCGCCCCAGTGCACCGGCTTGCTGATCGGCGGAGGCGGCTCCGAGGCGGCGACGACCACGCTGACCGGGACGTGCCCGGCCGAGTCGCCGTCGGACGAGTCGTAGATCAGTGGACTGGCGAAGTCCAACGAGCCGTCGACGGCCCGTGCGTACGGGTCGAGCAGGAGCTTGGACGGGTTGAAGCGGAGCCCGTGCGACGGGTCGAACGGGCCGTGGACGCGGTACCCGTACCGCTGGCCGGCGCCGACGCCGGGGACGAAACCGGTCCAGTATTCACCGGTATGCGCCAGGTCGAGGTTCCGCTGACTGCCGTCGTCGGCGATCAGCGCCAGCTCGACCCGCTCGGCCGCCGGGGCCCAGAGCGTGAACGTCGTCCCATCGGTCTGGACCACTGCTCCGAGCCCGAGAGTCGTCGGGGCAGTGGTCGCTTCGGTCACCGGCACATTCTGCACAAGACCTCTCGAACCCGTCGCGGGGACGGGGCGGGTTGGCGGTAACAAAGATGGTTGTGTTCATGAGACGGTGGTTGCGAACGCCTGTGCGCAATGATACGCAAGAACCGTTACTAATTTACCGGACTTCAGCAGGCCCGAGTAGGGGATCACATGTCGGAAGAGTTGGCCGGTCTGACCGTCGGGATGATCGGCGCGGGCAACATCGCCCACTTGCACGTCGCCGCGTGGAAGGCACTCGGCGCGCGCGTCGTGGTGCACTCGGTCGAGGGCGCGGAGGAGATGGCCGAGCAGTACGGCCTCGAGGTCGCGGCGTCGCTGGACGGCTGTCTGGCCGAGGCGGAGTTCGTCGACATCGTCACGCCGTCGGCGACGCACAAGGAGGTCACCCTGGCCGCGATCAAGGCCGGCCGGAACGTGATCTGTGAGAAGCCGCTGACCCTGACCGCCGCCGACTCGCACGAAGTGATCGCGGCCGCCGCCGCGGCCGGCGTGCGGATCTACCCGGCTCACGTGGTCCGGTTCTTCCCGGCGTACGTCGCCGCACACTCCGCCATCCAGGGCGGACGCATCGGTGACGTCGCGGTGGCCCGGTTCTTCCGGCAGGCGTCGTCGCCGGCCGGCGGCGGGTGGTACCGCGATGTCGCCCGGTCCGGCGGCGTGATCATGGACCTGATGGTCCACGACCTCGACCAGGCCCGCTGGCTGTGCGGTGACGTCGTCAGCGTGTACGCCGTCCAGAACCCGCCGACCGTGGACGGGATGAGCCCGGTGAACGTGGCAGCGCACGTGACGCTCACCCATGCGTCGGGTGCGATCAGCCACTGCCGCGCGACCTGGGCCGCGGCCGGATCGCATTTCCAGTCCGGTTACTCCATCGCCGGCTCGACCGGCGTCCTCAAGTACAGGTCCACCGCTGACAGCGGCTACACCGAGGAGCTCCAGGACGGCGGCGCCGCCGCTGACCTGCTGATCCCGGCCAACACGCTGGGCGAGAGCCCCTACCTCACGCAGTTGCGCGAGTTCGCTGTCGCGCTGCGCGGCGGTCCCGAGCCTCGGGTCATCGCGCCGGACGGCGCGGCCGCGGTCTACCTGGCCGAGGCCGCCCGCGCGTCGATGGAGACCGGCCGTGTGATCGACATGTTGACCTTCGACCCGACTGGAGCAGCGGCATGAGCCTCAAGGTTGCCATTGCGTCGTTCGCCCACACTCACGCCGCGTCATACGCCTACCTGCTCGGTGCGATGCCGGATGTCGAGGTGCTGTCCGCCGACCCCGACGGTGCGTCCGCCCCCGACGCCGGTCCGCGCGGGGCCGACTTCGCGTCCCAGCTCGGCGTCCCGTACGTCGACACGTACGACGAACTGTTCGCCTGGGGCCCGGACGCGGTCGTGGTGACCAGCGAGAACGCGCTACACCGCGAGCTGGTCGAGCGGGCGGCGGCAGCCGGCGCGCATGTGCTCTGCGAGAAGCCGCTGGCCACCGAGGTCGCCGACGGCGAGGCGATGCTGGCGTCGTGCGAGGCCGCCGGCGCGATCCTGATGGTCGCGTACCCGGTCCGCTTCTCGCCCTCGTACCTGCGGCTGCGTGCGTCCGTGGAAGCCGGGTTGCTGGGCGATGTGTTCGCCGTCATGGGCACGAACAACGGCAAGATCCCGTTTGCCGCGCGGCAATGGTTCACCGACGCCAAGCTGGCCGGTGGTGGGGCCCTTGTCGACCACACCGTGCACTGCGCCGACCTCATCGACGGTCTGACCGGCGGTGCGTCGCCCCAGCGGGTATACGCCGCGGCCAACCGTGTGCTGCACCAGGACAAGGGCGTCGAGGTCGAGACCGGCGGCCTCGTGACGGTGAACTATGACAATGGGCTGCTGGCGACCATCGACTGCTCGTGGAGCGTCCCGGACAACGGTCCGACCTGGGGCGGCGTCACGCTGCAGGTGACCGGCACCAACGGATCGGTCGAGATCGAGCCGTTCCTGCCGCACGTCGCCGGCACCGATCCCGGCGGGGAGGTGTACCTCCCGATCGGCAACGACTTCGACGCCTCGATGCTCGCCGATGTTCCTGGGTGCGGTCCGGGAGTCCGGTGCGGCCGTGGCGGGTACGACGCCGGCCGTCGTACCCCAGCCGGACGGCGCGGTCGGCCTGCGCACCCTGCGCATCGTCGACGCCGCCCGCCGCTCCGCCGCCTCGGGCCAAGCGGTCGATTTGTAGCCTCCCCGTAGTACAAGAGGTTGTGGTGGTCCGGTACGGTTCCGGGGATGTGACCCACGGGTAGCGACCCCGGACTGTTAAGGAGCGAGGCGATGGGCGAGTTCGTCAACCTCACCGTGAGCGACGGTGTTGGAACGATCCGGCTGGACCGGCCGAAGATGAACGCGCTGAACGTCCAGGTCCAGGAGGAGATCCGGGCCGCCGCCCTCGAAGCGACCGCTGACGACGACGTGCGCGCAGTGGTGATCTACGGCGGCGAGCGGGTGTTCGCGGCCGGCGCGGACATCAAGGAGATGGCCGGCATGTCGTACGCCGACATGGTCAAGCGCGCCGGTCCGTTGCAGTCCTCGCTGTCCGCGGTCGCCGCGATCCCGAAGCCGACGGTCGCGGCCATCACCGGATACGCACTCGGTGGCGGCTGCGAACTCGCCCTGTGCGCCGACTACCGGATCGCCGCCGAGGACGCCAAGCTCGGCCAGCCGGAGATCCTGCTCGGCATCATCCCGGGCGCCGGCGGCACCCAGCGACTGTCCCGCCTGATCGGGCCGTCCAAGGCCAAGGACCTGATCTACACCGGGCGCTTCGTCGACGCTGCCGAGTCGCTCACGCTCGGTCTGGTCGACAAGGTCGTGCCGGCCGCTGAGGTGTACGACGCAGCGGTCGCGTGGGCCGGGCAGTTCGCCCGGGGCGCCGCGCTGGCGTTGCGGGCCGCCAAGGAGGCGATCGACTCCGGGCTGGGCGTGGACCTGCGGACCGGGCTGGAGATCGAGCGGCAGCAGTTCGCCGCCCTGTTCGCCACCGAGGACCGGGCGATCGGGATGAAGTCCTTCGTCGAGAACGGCCCCGGCAAGGCCGAGTTCAAGGGAATCTGATGACCACCTCCACGCACAAGCCCGCAGCGACCGCCGAAGAGGTCGAGGCGGCCTGGAACGACAACAAGCTCGCCCAGGTGCTCTACCACGACTGGGAGGCGTCGACGTACGACGAGAAGTGGTCGATCTCGTACGACGAACGCTGCGTCAGCTACGCCCGCGACCGCTTCACCGCGATCGCCGGACCGGACGGCTGGCCGTACGGCAAGTCGCTGGAGATCGGCGCCGGCACCGGCTTCTTCACGCTGAACCTCAAGTTGGCCGGCGTACTCGCCGAGGCGCACGTCACCGACCTCTCGCCGGGCATGGTCGAGGCAGCCAGGAAGAACGCGGCCACCCTCGGGTTCGCGGTCGAGGGCCGGGTCGCGGACGCGGAGAAGCTGCCGTACGACGACGACACCTTCGACCTCGTCATCGGCCACGCCGTCATCCACCACATCCCCGACGTCGAGCTCGCGTTCCGCGAGATGCTGCGCGTGCTGAAGCCGGGCGGCCGCTTCGTCATCTGCGGCGAACCCACCCGGTACGGCGATTACGTCGCGCGACGGTTGTCCCGGTTCACCTGGTGGGCGACGACCAACCTGACCAGGCTGCCCGCGCTCTCGGACTGGCGTCGTCCGCAGGAGGAGCTCGACGAGTCCTCCCGGGCCGCCGCTCTGGAGGCGGTCGTCGATCTGCACACGTTCGACCCGGACACGCTGGCCCGGATGGCGGGTCGGGCCGGGGCTGTCGACGTACGGACTGTGACCGAGGAACTGTTGGCGGCGTGGGTCGGGTGGCCGATCCGGACGTTCGAGGCCGCCGTACCGGAGCAGAAGCTCGGATTCGGCTGGCGGATGTTCGCGTACAGGTCGTGGCTGCAGCTGTCGAAGGTGGACAGGATGCTGTCGACCGTCGTTCCCGACGAGCTGTACTACAACGTCTCGATCACGGGCGTGGCGCCAAACTGACCGGGCCGGTGGGGTGGGGAAGGTTTCAGGCACCCCGCAGTAGGGTGTCCTGATGCGGTTACTCACCGCGGCGAATCTGCGCTGGGTGGTGCGCCATCGGGCCTGGACGCCGTACTACCTGAAGCGGTACTGGCGGTTCGCCTGGTTCAAGCTGCGCCACCCCCACGTGATCACCGAGGGCTTCGTCTTCCTGGGCAAGAACCTCGAGATCGTGGCGCGGCCCGGCCACGGCCGGATCATCCTCGGCAAGTGGGTGCACCTGGGTGACGAGACCCGGCTGCGCGCGCACGAGGGCACGCTGCGGATCGGCGACAAGGTGGTGTTCGCCCGCGATGTCACGGTCAACTGCTACCTGGACATCGAGATCGGTGCGTCCACGCTGATCGCGGACTGGACCTACATCTGCGACTTCGACCACAAGACCGACGATCTGGACCTGCCGATCAAGGACCAGGGCCTGGTGAAGTCGCCGGTCCGGATCGGCCCGGACTGCTGGCTGGCCACCAAGGTGACCGTGACGCGCGGAACCGACATCGGCCGCGGCGTGGTGATCGGCGCGAACAGCGTTGCCCGTGGCAACATTCCTGCGTACGCCGTCGCCGTCGGGATCCCGGCCGTCGTCGTCGCCGACCGCACCACCCGCTACGCGGCCGACGCCGCTCGCCGCGCCTACCTGGCCGGCCTGGCCGAAGCCAACGCCCGGACCAATGCGCGTCTCCACGCCGGAGCTCCCGTCGAGGCGAGCGTCGCACCGGACGAGGCCGCGGCTGACGGTGCCGAGGCGACCGAGGACGAAGAGGTTGGCGGCGAGGGGTTCTCAAGTTACTCACCGGTCGGGCACTATGTCCCGCACGAAGAGTCGCAGACCCCACACGATCGGTTGAGCGTCGGAGAGGAGACCCGCCGTGGCTGACCACGCCGGTGCGGAACCCGGCAGCGCTACGTTGGAACCAGCGCTTGAAACGAACGATCCGGATGTGGGCGTGAATCGCAGGTTGGACCCAGAGGTACAGGCAGTGGACGGCACGACGGCGGCACCGGCTCCGATCGCGGGTGCCCGGCGCAGGCTGTCACCGCGCCCGGTCCCGGTCAGCCGGCGCAGGAGACCGCCGGCCGCGACCACAGGACCGGCGACGGACGAGGAACCGACCCCGGCTGAGGAGATGGACGACGTGGGTACGCACGACGAGAAGGCGACGGCTGCCGAAGCCGACAAGGCCGCCACCGGGACTGACACCGGCACCCCGGCGACCGACGTGAGTGGCTCGGGTACTGGCGCCGGCAGTACGGCCACCGCGACGAAGACCGCCCGGCCGAAGACCGCGGCGGAGATCGTCGCGGAGCAGCGGGCCCGGGAGAGGGCCGCGGCTGAGACCCCGGCCGGGACCTCGGCCGCGGGGACTGGTGCGGCCGGCTCGGAGGCTGCCGCACCGGGGACCGGCCAGGGTGCCGCGAGCAAGGATCCGGCGGAGACGTCGGTGACCAAGCCGGTGAGCAAGGTGCCCGCCGGGGCGACTGGTGCCTCAGGCAACAGACCTGCCGGTGGCCGGAGCACTGCCGCGGCCGGCTCCGGGAAGGGCAAGCAGGCGCTGACCTCGGTGGGCTCCGGGGTCCGGAAGCTGCGCAACCTGATCGCCTCGCTGATCTGGCTGATCGCGGTGCTGGCGGCCGCCGTACTGGCGCTCGGCGCGTTGTTCACGGCACTCGACCAGACCAACCAGAGCAACGAGATCGTGCGCTGGATCCTGGAACGCGGGCACGACCTGGTCGGGCCGTTCAAGGACCTGTTCCGGCTCGAGACCGCGAAGAACACCCTGCTGGTGAACTGGGGTATCGCCGCTCTGGTCTACCTGATCGCCGGCAAGATCATCGAACGCTTCGTGCGTCCTTGAGGCATGCCACGAGGATGAGGTCGAGAGATTCGTCCAGCTCGGCTGGGCGAATCTCGAAGTCCTCGTAGCGCGTGCTCTTCACCAGCGCAGTGAGATTGTCGTCCCAGTCGTCGTACTTCGCGGCCAGCTGGGCGTCCACGCAGGATCCGTACTGCGCCTCCCACCCACGGAGTCGTTCGCCGTGGCGGAGACCCAGGGCGTCCGTGATGCTGAAGTGCGGCTCTAGGAGCTCAGTGAACTCGGCCGCGGTCAGCTCGCGGGTGTGGTACCAGTTGCCGCTCGGGAAGGTCAGGCGGTTCGGCGTACTCAGCACCAGGGTGCCGGTCGGCGCGAGGATGCGCGCGCACTCGGCGACGAACCGCGGCTGCTCCCACAGGTGCTCGATGGTTTGCAGCGAGGTGAGCAGGTCGAAGGTGCCCGTCGCGAAGGCGGTCCGGACGAGATTGCCGCGCACCACATTGACCTGTGGATAAGCCCGGCGGACGTGCAGCAACGTCGTATCTTCATAGTCGAGACCGGTCACGGAGGCCGCCCCGGCCAGGCGGAGCAGCTCCGCGCCGTAGCCCTCGCCGCAGCCGGCGTCGAGGACACGGCCGGTCGGCTCGATCGGCAGATTGGCCGTGATCCAGCGATAGGCGGCGTCGTGGCGCGCGAACCAGTAGTTCTCGTGCCAGATCCCGGGCGCTGTTCTTTCGCCGGTGAGCGGTAACGTCTCGGTCACCTGAGTCAGACTAGTGCCGCAGCGCACTGTGACAGGATTCGCACGCGACTTATGTTTCTCGCGAGTAACGTCCATGGCAGGCTTGGAGAGACCGTTAACCAGAAGGGGTCCCACACGCTATGAAGATCGTCGTCTGCGCGAAGTTCGTGCCGGATGCCACCGCGGACCGCCGCTTCCGCGCGGAGGACAACACGGTGGATCGTGCCGGTGTCGACGGGCTGCTGTCCGAGCTGGACGAGTACGCCGTCGAGACTGCTTTGACCGTGAAAGAGGCTGGTGACGCCGAGGTGACGGTGTTGACCGTCGGCCCGGAGCAGGCCGCGGACGCGGTGAAGAAGGGTCTGCAGATGGGGGCCGACGCCGGTGTCCATGTGCTCGACGACGGGATCCACGGTTCGGACGTGGTCGCGACCTCGCTGATCCTGTCGAAGGCGCTGGCCAGGCTCGAGGCCGATCTGGTCGTGTTCGGGATGGGTTCGACCGACGGCGGCATGGGTGTGATTCCGGCGATGGTGTCGGAGCGGCTCGGGCTGCCGGCGGTGACGCTGGGCTCGGAGGTGACCGTCGACGGGCAGACCGTGCGGATCCGCCGCGACGGCGACACCGCGAGCGACACGGTCGAGGGCACGCTGCCGCTGGTGCTGAGCGTTTCGGACCAGGCGAACGAGCCGCGGTACCCGTCGTTCAAGGGGATCATGGCGGCGAAGAAGAAGCCGGTGCAGACCTGGTCGCTGGCCGACCTGGAGGTCCCCGCTGACCAGGTGGGTGGCGCGAACGCGTGGACCGAGGTGGTCGAGGTGACCGCCCGTCCGCCGCGGAGCGCCGGCACGATCGTCACCGACGAGGACGGCAGCGGTGCCGCCGGGCTCGTCGAGTTCCTGTCCACCAACAAGTTCCTCTGAGGGGCGATCAGTTCATGTCGAACGTTCTGGTTCTCGTTGACCACACCGGCGGTCAGGTCCGCAAGACGACCGCGGAGCTCCTCACCATCGCGCGGCGAATCGGCGAGCCGGTCGCAGTCTTCATCGGCGAGGGCGTGCAGGACGCGCTGCCCGCGCTCGGTCAGTACGGCGCGACCAAGGTGATCGCGTTGTCCGACCCGGAGCTCACCCAGTTCCTGGTGGCTCCGAAGGCCGAGGCGCTGCAGCAGGTCGCGGCGAAGATCGAGCCGGCCGCGATCCTCATCTCGTCGAACTCCGAGGGCAAGGAGATCGCGGCGCGGCTGGCGGTCAAGCTCGACTCCGGCCTGATCACCGACGCCGTGGATGTCGTCGCCGGTGATGGTGGCCCGGTCACCACGCAGTCGGTGTTCGCGGGCAACTTCACCGTCCAGGCGAAGGTCACCCACGGCACGCCGATCATCACCGTCAAGCCGAACGCCGCCACCCCGGAGGCCGCGCAGACCTCGCCGGAGGTGGAGGAGTTCGACGTCACGATCTCCGACGCCGCCAAGACCGCCCGCATCACCGACTCCAAGCCGCGGGAGGCGACGGGTCGCCCGGAGCTCACCGAGGCGGCGATCATCGTGTCCGGTGGTCGTGGGACGGGCGGTGACTTCGGCCCGGTCGAGGCGTTCGCCGACTCGTTGGGTGCCGCGGTCGGTGCGTCCCGTGCGGCGGTGGACTCGGGTTGGTACCCGCACGCCTACCAGGTTGGCCAGACCGGCAAGACCGTGTCCCCGCAGCTGTACGTCGCCGCGGGCATCTCCGGCGCGATCCAGCACCGGGCCGGGATGCAGACCTCGAAGACGATCGTCGCGATCAACAAGGACCCCGAGGCCCCGATCTTCGAACTCGTCGACTTCGGCGTGGTCGGCGACCTCCACAAGGTCCTCCCGACCGCCACCGAAGAAGTAACCAAGCGCAAGGGCTAACCCGCGCGCATCCCCAAGCTCCGGCGCCTACCCCTTGGGCTCCGGAGTCGACCGGCTCACGCCGGTCGACGGCCCGGCTCGGCACCCCTCCCGAGCCGGGCCTCGCCCTGTCATCAGCTGCCAGCCGTCGGGGTGGCTCGACCTTCAGGCGTGGGTACGGCGCCGGCCCGGCGTACGGCCGGTTAGCATGCGCTGGGTGCGGATCTGGGTGAGTGGGGCCAAAGGAAGACTGGGGACCGAGGTCTGCCGGCAGTTGGTTGCCGAGGGCCACGAGGTGGTCGAGGCCGACCTGGTCGGGCCGGGGGCGGTCGACCTGAGCGACCGGGAGGCCGTAGCCCGGTCGCTGCGTGGGGCCGATGCGATCGTGCACTGCGCCGGGATCGCGAGCCCAGAGAACATCGCCTCGGTCGAGTTGCTGCAGAAGAATGCCATCACCACGTTCAACGCACTGGAAGAGGCGTGGGTGCAGGGCATCCGCACCGCCGTACTCGCCTCGAGCGGGTCGATCTACGGCACGGCCTGGTCACCGGAGGAGATCGGCACGCCGTCGGTGCCGATCGATGAAGAGACCGCACTCAGGTACGTCGATCCGTATGCGCTGACGAAGGATGTCCTCGAGCGCATGGGGGAGATGTACGCGCGCCGCGGTATGCAGGTCACCGCCCTACGGTTCCACTGGATCCTGACCCCCGACGAGGTACGCCGGTACATCGCCGACGCACCGCCCGAGGAGAACCGGCGCAACCTCTGGGGGTACGTCGACCTCGGCGAGGCGGCCAGAGCCTGCGTACTGTCCCTGCAACCCCGCATGGCCGACGAGCGCTACGAGACCTTGGTGATCGCGGCCGAGGACACCGGCATGGAGCAACCCACCGCCGACTTGCTCGCACGCTACTCGCCGGACACCGTGGTCACTGCCGACCTCTCTGGCACGACGTCGCTCTTCGACTGCCGTCGCGCCGCCGAGCTGATCGGCTGGACCCACCACAGCCGTTGGCGAAACTAGCTCGGGAGGTTCGATGGAGGAGCGGTCTTGGTATCCGGAGGGGCTGGATGCGGAGGAGTTGGCCTTCCAGCGGTTGTACGGGCCGTGGAAGGTGTCGACGCCGGCGGATGCCCAGGCGTTGCTGAACGGGTACGACGGTGACTGGTGGATCGCCGGAGGATGGTCGATCGAGGCCTTCACCGGCGTACGGCGAGAGCACGAGGACGTCGACGTGTCACTCTGGCGCCGCGACATCGAGAAGCTCCGCCTCCACCTGTCAGGCCGCTACGACCTGTGGTCCAACGCGGGTGGACGGCTCGAGCCGTTGACCGACCAGCGGCCCGAGCAGCCCGAGGACGCCGACCAGATCTGGTTGCGGCGGCACGCGTTGGCGCCCTGGGAGTTCGACCTTCAGCCCAACCCGGACCGCGACGGCCGCTGGGTCTTCCGCCGCGATCCCACCCTCGACTACGCCCTCGAGGACATCACCTGGCGCGCACCCGACGGCATCCGCTACCTCAACCCCGAGCTGGCGATCGCCTACAAGGCCCGCCTCGACCGCCCGAAGGACAAGCTGGACCTCGCGGCAACCCTCCCGCTCCTCACCGCAGACCGCCGTACCTGGCTGGGCGACATGATCGACCACCTCCACCCCAACCACCCCTGGCTCGCGCAGATCCGCCCGTAACCGCGAACTCAGAGCCAGACCGAGCGCCGGGAATCGATGCCGGTGCCGTAGTCCGGGTCGCCGCCCCGGACCAGGAGCCAGTGAGCTGTGGCACGAGCTCGGTAGAGCCGTAGGTCGCCGGGAGCTCGGAGTTCGTCGGCACCGTAGGCGCGGAGCTCGGGGTAGCGGGAGGTGTACAAGGCAGCGCAGCGCTCGAGTTCGTCGTCGGGGACGAGCTCGGCCCGGGCGCGGAAGTACACGGCCGAGGCGCCGCCGATCCGGACGCTCGAGTCGAAGATCGCGATGGTCACGTCTGGAGCGGCCGCGACATTGAGTGAATGCACCGCGTCGGGTGACGACGCCCAGTAGAAGTCGTCGTGGCCATCCGGCGTGAAATAGACCGGTGTCACCCAGGGAAGGCCGTCGGCACCGACCGTTCCGAGCGTCATGTACTTGTTGGCTTCGATGACCGCTGCCGCGCGCTGGTCGAGCGTCTTCTGCGACATCACTTCTCCTGAAGGACTACGTCGTACGTGAGGTGGGTGGCATTCGGCGTACTCACGGTGTCGCGCTGGACCAGGCGGATGCGCGGGATCGTCGTCCGCTCGAACAGCGGAGTGCCGTCCCCAAGCACGATAGGCGCCACGTGGATGCGCACCTCGTCGACCAGGCCGGCGTACAGGTACTGGCGGCAGAGGTGACCGCCGCCCATCACCACCACGGCCTTCGCGCCCGCCGCTGCCTGCGCTGACTTGAGCGCCGGCGTGATCCCGTCCGTCTCGAAGTGGAACCGGTCACCGAGCCGCACGCGCGCCGGCCGGCGTGACGTGACGACGAAGACCGGCGGCGCCCCGTCAACGGGTTCCCAGCCGTGCGGTCCGTCGATGACGTCGAACGTACGGCGCCCCATCAGGATTGCGCCGGCTTCGGCGTACAACTGTTCGAGCACCTTCCGGTCGGCCTCGGCCGGATCGGTCACCCAGTCGTGGAGCGGTTCGCCACCGATCCCGAGGCCGTGGGCGAGGTCGGCGCCCGGTGCGGTGACGAAGCCGTCCAGCGACATCGTGATGTCCAGCAGTACGCGTCCCATGGTCTTCTCCCATCAACGAGGTTGTGGGCACCACACTGCGACCTGGCGGTACGGAAAATCCTCCGTGCCAACCACTGAAGCACCACGGAAACGGCATGATGGGCGGATGGCTGGTCCGAAGGAGGTGTCCGCGCGGGAGACCGAGGTCCTGGCCGCGCTCGCCGGTGGCCGGTCGAACGCCCAGATCGCTCGGCAGTTGCATATCAGCGTCCGCACGGTGGAGAGCCACGTCTCCGCGCTCCTGCGCAAGTACGGCGTCTCGGACCGCCACGAGCTGAGCCGGCTGGCCGAGCTATCCGGCCCGGACCAGCAGAGATTCAGCACACCGACCGGTCCGGGTACCAGCTTCGTCGGCCGCGAGCAGGACCGGTCCGAACTCCTCGCTGCGCTCACAAGCAACCGCTTGGTCAGCCTGCTCGGCCCGGGTGGTGTCGGCAAGACCCGCCTGGCCCTGCGCGTCGCTGCGGAGGTCGGGGACAACTATCCGTACGGCGGTGCAGTCGTCGACCTGGTCCCGGTGCGGCCCGGGTTCGTCGTAGCGGCGGTGGCGGAAGCACTCCAGGTCAGAGAGCAGCCTCCGCAGACCCTGGTCGACGCGGTGCTCGAACGCCTCAGGCGAGGCCGGACTCTGCTCGTCCTGGACAACTGCGAGCACGTAGTGGAGGACGTGGGCAGTCTGGTCGCCCGTATCCTCACCGAGGCCTCGGAGACCACCGTACTGGCGACGAGCCGCGAACGGCTCGGTGTGGCGGGTGAGCGTCCACTGCATGTGGGTCCGCTCAAGCTGGGCGTCGAGGCGGAGCGGCTCTTCCGCGACCGCGTCAGCTTGGTCGCACCTGAGCTCGCCGACGACGGAGTACTCGCGGCGAAGGTGTGTGCCGGGCTGGACGGCGTACCGCTCGCGATCGAACTCGCGGCCGCCCGGGCCGGGTCATTGGGCCCGGATGGCTTGCTGGCCGCGCTTGACGACCGTTTAAGGCTGCTGGCCGGCGGACGTGGGCCTAACGAGCGGCATCACTCGCTGGCGCAGGTGATCGGCTGGAGCTACGACCTGCTGGACGACGCCGAGCGTGCACTGTTCCGACGGCTCGGAGTCTTCGTTGGTGGATTCGACCTGGCCGCTGCGTCCGGTCTGACGCCTGGAAGCGCGAAAGGCGAGCTGAGCGACCTGCTCGGGCGGTTGACCGACAAGAGCCTGCTGCACCGGAGTCAGTACGCCGGCACGAGCAGATGGCGCATGCTCGAGACGGTCCGCGCCTTCGCGCTGGACGAGCTGGACCGCGCCGGTGAGTACGACGAGGTCGCCGTACTGCATCTGGCCTGGGCCGACAGCACGGCCGCACACCTCGAGGCCAGGCTCGAGGCGGGTGAGGATTGGCAGTCCGACTTCGATCGGGTCACGTCAGACCTTCGTGCCGCCGTCAGCCGTCCGAATCCCGACGTACGCCGGTTGGCCCGCAGGCTGGCGCACCTGACGTTCGGCCGGAAGCGGTTCGTCGAAGCGCACGACCACTACCTCACCGCCGCCGCCCACGCTGCCGACGCCGCTGAGCTGTACGACGACCTGCGCGACGCGGCCGACGCCATGCTGACCGTTGCGGACGGCACCGAGTCCTACCACCTCATGCTCCGGGCCGCGGATCGCGCGACCGCCGAGAACGACGTTGAGCTCGCGCAGGAAGCCCACGCGTACGCCGTCACCCTGCTGAACCGGTACGAGGTCGAGCCTCCGGTCCCAGCAGACCGCGGAGCCAGTCTGCTGGCCCAGGACGCCGACACCGTCGCAGTCCGGATCGCTCGAGCCTGGGTCGCCAGGCCCGAGATCTTCGAGGCAGAGGCGGCACTCGCTGCGGCGAGGCAGTCGAAGGACCCGCTGGCTTTGCTGAATGCCCTCGACGCCTACGGCACCGCAGTCGCCGGTGTCGGACGCCTCAGCGATGCCCGCGAGGCAGCGAAGGAACGACTCGCGCTGGCAGTGACCCTGCCCGAGCACGATCCCCGAGCGGTCGCGGAGATCGTGGACGCGTACCACGTCGCCTCCACGACCGCGGTCGCGTCCGGTGATCTCCTCGAAGCGGTCCGGCTGGCAAGGCTCACCGACGACCCCGCGCATGTCCACCCGTTCATCACCGCCCCGCGCAAGGTCCGCGCGTTCGCCCTGGCCGGCCTGTTCGACGAGGCAGTCGAAGCAGCGGACGAGATGTGGAACGGCTGGCGTGCTGCCGGCTGCCCGCCGCACGCCTGGATGGCGTCGGCCGCATCCACCGCCGCACTGGCCCACGGACTGCTCGGCACCGGCCTGGCCCCGGTCTGGCAGGACCGCGCCCTGGAGATCGCCCGCGTGCACGACTCGGCCGACGCTCCGATGCTGGCCGCCACCGCTGCCTTCGTCGACGCCCGCCTGACCATGCACAGCCTCGAAGACGGTGTGGTGACGGCTGCCGTCGCAAGCGCGGTCGAGCGGGCGTTCGCGGAGTTTCCCGAGCCATGGTGGGTCCCCTACGCCCGCTCCGCCGGGGCTGAGCTGGCGGTCGTCGCCGGCTACCAAGGCGCCGAGCGGTACGTCGAGCGCGCGGTCAGCGAGAGCGCCTGGTCGGACGCCGTCCTGCTGCGCGCCAGAGCTCGCCTGACCCGGGACCAGGCAGTTCTGGCCGAGGCGGCCGCCCGGTTCGAGCGGATCGGGGCACACTTCGAGCACGCCCGTACGGTCAGGCTCTTGTCCCACCGCTGAGCCCGGATGCGCGGGAACAACCGTGCCGGACATACTCTTGAAGCTGATATGACTGCTTCCGAGCGTCGCACGGTCTACCTGGACCACGCCGCGACGACTCCGATGCTCCCGGCGGCGATCGAGGCGATGACCTTCGCACCTCGGCGCGCACCGGCAATCCGTCGTCCCTGCACGGATCCGGCCGGGCCGCCCGGCGGACCGTCGAGGAAGTCGCGCGAGTCGATCGCCGAGGCGCTCGAACGCGCAGCCGAGCGAGGTGGTGTTCACCTCCGGCGGCACCGAGGCGGACAACCTCGCCCTGAAGGGGCTGTGGTGGGCCCGGCTCGCCGAGGACCCGCGCCGCCGGCGGATCCTGCTCAGCGGCGATCGAGCACCACGCCGTACTGGATCCGGCCATCTGGCTGGCGCAGCACGAGAGGCGCGGAGATCGAGTGGCTGCCGGTCGACGAGCTCGGCCGGGTCCAGCCGGACGACGTACGAGCGGGCGATCGAGAGCGATCCGGAGTCCGTGTCCTTCGTCACGCTGATGATGGCGAACAACGAGGTCGGCACGCTCCAGCCGGTGCATGAGGTCGCCGCGCTGGCCCAGGAGTACGGCATCCCCGTGCACACCGACGCGGTCCAGGCGGTCGGGCAGGTGCCGGTGGACTTCGCCGAGCTCGGCGTGGACGCGATGACGATCTCCGCGCACAAGGTCGGCGGGCCGTTCGGGATCGGTGCGCTGGTGGTCCGCAAGGAGACCAAGCTGGTGCCGATCCTGCACGGCGGCGGCCAGGAGCGCGACGTCCGGTCGGGCACGCTCGACGCGCCCGCGACCGCCGGGTTCGCCGTCGCCATGGAGCACGCGGTCAAGCACCAGGCGGAGCGAGGCGCGCCGCCTGACCGAGCTGCGGGACGCGCTGATCGACGGCGTCCTGAGCACGGTGGCTGGCGCCGCAGCTGTCCGGGTGACCCGGCGGGCCGCTTGCCCGGCAACGCACACTTGTCGTTCAGCGGCTGCGAGGGCGACTCGCTGCTGCTGCTGCTCGACGCGCGCGGGATCGAGGTCTCGACCGGCTCCGCCTGCAACGCCGGGGTCGCCGAGCCGAGCCACGTGCTGCTGGCGATGGGGTACGACGACCAGCGGGCGCGCGGGTCGCTCCGGTTCACCCTCGGGCACACCAGCACCCGCGCCGACATCGACGCCGTACTGGAGAACATCGGACCGGTGGTGGAGCGGGCGATGTCCGCGGGTCTGCAGAACGTGGGAAGGAACAACTGATGCGGGTACTCGCAGCCATGTCCGGCGGGGTCGACTCCGCCGTCGCGGCGGCGCGGATGGCCGAGGCCGGGCACGACGTGGTCGGAGTGCACCTGGCGCTGAGCCGGAACCCGCAGTCGTACCGCAGTGGTGCGCGCGGCTGCTGCACGATCGAGGACTCCCGTGACGCCCGCCGCGCCGCGGACGTGATCGGCATCCCGTTCTACGTCTGGGACCTGGCCGAGCGGTTCCACGCGGACGTGGTCGAGGACTTCGTCGCGGAGTACGCCGCCGGCCGTACGCCGAACCCGTGCCTGCGGTGCAACGAGAAGGTGAAGTTCAGCGCCGTACTCGAGCGGGCTCTGGCGCTCGACTTCGACGCCGTCGCCACCGGGCACTACGCGCAGATCGTCGAGACCCCGTCCGGACGTGAGCTGCACCGAGCGGTGGATCCGGCGAAGGACCAGTCGTACGTGCTCGGCGTCCTCACCCAGCAGCAGCTGAAGCACGCGTTCTTCCCGCTGGGCGACACGGTCAAGACCGAGATCCGCGCCGAGGCCGAGCGCCGCGGGCTGTCGGTCGCGGCCAAGCCGGACAGCCACGACATCTGCTTCATTGCCGACGGCAACACTCCGGGATTCCTCAGCCAGCACGCTGGGCGAGGCGCCGGGTGACATCGTCGATGCGCAGGGCAACAAGCTCGGCGAGCACAAGGGCACGCACGGCTTCACCGTCGGTCAGCGCAAGGGCCTGCGGATCGGTACGCCGGCCGCCGACGGCAAGCCGCGATTCGTCCTGGACATCTCGCCCGGTCGACCGCACGGTCACGGTCGGATCCCGCGACGAGCTGGCAGTCGCGCGGCTGACCGCGTCGAAGCCGCGCTGGTGTGGTCCGGTCGCCGGACTCGCGACGCTGCACGTAAAGGCACAGCTCCGGGCGCACGGCGAGGAGATCGCCGTCACCGCGCGCCTCGAGGGCGATCTCGTCTCGGTCGACTTCAACGAGCCGACGTCGGCGGTCGCTCCCGGTCAGGCCGTCGTGCTGTACGACGGGACGCGGGTGATCGGATCGGCGACGATCGACACGGTCTCGCGGGTAGCGACGCAGCACGCGTGACTGTATTTTTTGCCGCGGCTTCGGCGCGGGGGTCATGGGGCCTTGGTTCCCGGTCTTCCCTCGTCGCTCCAGTCGCTTCGCTCCCTCCGCTCCTCAGTCCAGACCGGGAGGCCCCATGACCACGACCGGCCTGGGTTCGCTGCCGGGGGAGGACCTTCGCGAGTGGACGAAGGTGCGTGCTCGAGGCGGTCGACATCCCGTTCCTGGCCGAGCTTCCGACGCGTCCGTACGGCGACATGGTCAGCCGGGCCATCGCCGTACTGGCCGAGCTGGCCGCGGACCTGCAACCGGCTGGTTGGCGGCTCACCGGGGGGAGTGATCCGCGGGCGAGTATGGACCAGCGCCGGGCGCGGTCGCTGCTCGCCGAGGACCTCGATGTGCTCGAGGAACTGGCGGATGGCTACACCGGGCCGCTGAAGTTGCAGCTGACCGGGCCGTGGACTCTGGCGGCCACCGTCGAGCTGCCGCGTGGCGACAAGGTGCTGGCGGATCATGGGGCCCGGCGTGACTTGGCCGAGGCGCTGGCGTTGGGGCTGAGCGATCACGTGGCCGAGGTACGGCGCCGGGTGCCAGGCGCGGAGCTCGTCGTACAGATCGACGAGCCGGCCCTGCCCGCCGTACTGGCCGGAGCCGTCCCGACAGCCGTCCGGCTGGAGCAAGCACCGCTCGGTCGACGGCCCAGGTGCTGTGGAGTTGTTGAGCTTGGTGACGACCGCAGCACCGACAGTGATCCACTGCTGTGCGGCCCGACCGCCCATCGAGGTCTTCACCAAGTCCGGCGCCACCGGCGTCGCCGTCGACATCTCCTTGCTCGGCACCGCCGCCTGGGATCAGATCGCGCTTGCCTCCGAGTCCGGCACCACCCTGTACGCGGGGCTGGTGCCCACCACCGGCGGCCTGCCCAACCCCGAACAGGCCGCGGATCCCCTCGTCCGCCGCTGGCGCGAGCTCGGCCTCGACCCCGAACTCCTGAAGGCCGTCGTCATCACCCCCGCCTGCGGTCTGGCCGCAGCGCCGTCGCCGGCCGACGCCAGAGCGCGCCTGGACCTCCTCCGCCGTACCGCCGACGTCATCGCCGAAGCCGCGGACGCCTGACCCTCCACCACTAACGTCCGAAGATCCGAGGGCTATGGGCCACCGTTCTTCGGACGTTACGGACATACGGGAAACGTCGGTGGTCGGCTGTAGGTTTTGTCCATGAGCGAGGAGATTCCGGAGACGACTGCTGCTGAACAGCCTGCCGCGCCGCCCGAGGTGCGTGAGCGGCATGCCTCCTTGAGCAAGGAGATCGAGGACCACCGGGTGCGGTACTACCTCGCCACCTCGACCATCTCGGACGCCGACTTCGACGCGCTGATGCACGAGCTGCAGGGGCTCGAGGAGCAGTATCCCGAGCTCCGGACGCCGGATTCGCCGACGCAGAAGGTCGGCGTACCGATCTCCACCCTGTTCACCCCGGTGCAGCACCCGATGCGGATGGAGAGCCTGGCGAACGCGTTCTCCGCCGAGCAGATGGAGGCCTGGGCCAAGCGGCTGGAGCGGGAGGTGACCGTCCAGCAGATCCACGACAGCGGCTTCATCTGCGAGCTGAAGGTGGACGGGCTGGCCCTCGACCTGGTGTACGAGAACGGCCGGCTGGTCAGCGGCGCCACCCGCGGCGACGGGAGGACGGGTGAGGACGTGTCGCTCAACGTCCACACCATCAAGAGCATCCCGAACGAGCTGACGGGCAAGGATCACCCCTCCTTCCTGGAGGTTCGGGGCGAGGTCTACTTCCGCGTCGAGGACTTCGAGGAGCTGAACGCGCAGCTGGTCGAGGCGGGCAAGGACCCGTTCTCCAACCCCCGCAACAGCGCCGCCGGATCGCTGCGGCAGAAGGACCCCCGGGTGTCCGCGAGCCGCCCGCTGCGTTTCGTCGTCCATGGTCTGGGTCGCGTCGACGGCTACCACGTCAGCCGGCTGTCCTCGGCGTACGAGCAGCTCAACGCCTGGGGCCTGCCGGTCAGCGACCGCGCCCGCAAGGTCGAGACGCTCGACCAGGTCAACGCGTTCATCGCGTACTACGGCGAGAACCGGCACTCGGTCGACCACGAGATCGACGGTGTCGTGGTGAAGGTGGACGAGGTCGACCTGCAGCGCGCGCTCGGTTCGACCTCGAGCGCCCCGCGCTGGGCGATCGCGTACAAGTACCCGCCCGAGGAGGTCACCACCAAGCTCCTCGACATCGAGGTGAACGTCGGCCGCACCGGCCGGGTCACTCCGTACGGCGTGATGGAGCCGGTCCGCGTGGCCGGGTCGACGGTCGAGTTCGCGACCCTGCACAACGCGCAGGAAGTGAAGCGCAAGGGCGTATGGATCGGTGACACCGTCGTCCTGCGCAAGGCCGGCGACGTGATCCCGGAGATCCTCGGCCCGGTGATCGACCTGCGGCCGGACGACGCTCGCGAGTTCGTGATGCCGACGAAGTGCCCCTCCTGCGGTACGACGTTGCGCCCGATGAAGGAAGGCGACGTCGACATCCGCTGCCCGAACACGAAGGCCTGCCCCGCGCAGCTGCGGGAGCGGTTGTTCCACCTGGCCGGGCGGTCGGCGTTCGACATCGAGGCGCTCGGGTTCAAGGCTGCCGACGCACTGATCGCCGACGGGCTGATCGTGGACGAGGGCGACCTGTTCGCGCTGACCGAGGAGGACCTGGCCCGGAGTTCGTTCTTCACCGTCAAGGCCGGATCATTGTCGGCGAACGCCCTGCGCCTGCTGGCGAACCTGGAGCAAGCCAAGACCCAGCCGCTGTCCCGCGGCCTGGTCGCGCTGTCCATCCGGCACGTCGGGCCGACCGCGGCGCAGGCGCTGGCGGCGGTGTACGACGACATCGACGGGATCCGCGCGGCCAGCGAGGAGGAGCTCTCGGAGATCGAGGGCGTCGGGCCGACCATCGCACACGCGGTGATCGAGTGGTTCGAGGTCGACTGGCATCAGGCGATCGTCGACAAGTGGAAGGCGGCCGGCGTCCAGCTCCGCGAGGAACGGACCGGCCCGACCGTGCCGCAGACCCTGACCGGCCTGTCGATCGTCGTCACCGGCACCGTCGAAGGCTTCAGCCGGGACGAGGCCACCGAGGCGATCGTGTCGCGCGGCGGCAAGGTCGCGTCCTCGGTCTCGAAGAAGACCTCGTTCGTCGTGGTCGGCGACTCGCCGGGGTCGAAGTACGACAAGGCCGTGCAACTGGGCGTCCCGATCCTGGACGCGCCCGGATTCCAGGTGCTGCTCGGCGAAGGCGCCGAGGCCGCGTCCGCAGTCGCCACCACACCGGCCCCCGAGGACGCGTAGCTCCCCGCGACGAGCGATCACCACCACGTCGCCGTACGGCGTGGATCCTACGGCCGGACTGAGCCGTCCGACTGTTAACTTTGCACGTCCACACGTGGGTCAAAAGGAGCGAATATGACGACGCCGCCGCAGGGACCGTGGGGTCCTGGGCAGCCGGGGGGCCAGCCAGGCGGGCCGCAGGGGGGACAGGGAGCGCAAGGCGGCTGGGGACAACAGCCTCCGGGCCAGGGTGGTGGCGGTTGGGGTCAGCGCCCGCAGCAGCCTCCGCAGCAGGGTCAGCCTCCGCAGGGACAGCGTCCGCCGCAGGGTCAGCCCCCGCACGGACAGCCTCCCCACCAGGGTCAGCCTCCGCAGCAGGGTGGTTGGGGTCAGCAGCCGGGTCAGCCGGCGTACCCCGGACAGCAGGGTCAGCAGCCCGGCCAGGGTGGCGGTTGGGGTCAGCGGACCGCGCAGCAGCAAGGCGGTCCGTACCAGCAGCAGGCTTGGGGTCAGCAGGGCCAGCAAGGCGGCTGGCAACAGCAGGAAGGTGGACAGCCCCAGTGGCAGCAGGGCGGTCCCGGCTCCGGCGGCTCCAAGGGTCCCGGTGGCATCAGCAAGGACAAGCTGCCGCTGGTGATCGGCGGCGGTGTGGTCGGCATTGTGCTGATCGGCCTGCTCGTCTTCCTCGGCATCCACGCGTTCGGTGGTGACGACAAGCCCGAGGCGGGTCCGACCAGCTCCCAGCAGCCAACCGGCGACCCGAGCAACGGCGGCGACAACAACGGCGGCGACAACAACGGCGAGCTCGGCAACGCGACCGGTCAGGCGAAGACCGCGACCGAGAAGCTGCAGGGCATCGGCTACGGCTGCAGCGACCTGTTCAACACCTCCCAGGGCGCACACCGCGGGTGCTTCAAGTACGAGGGCGCCACCGAGGCCCAGGTGATCTTCCAGTTCCAGCCGGACGGCACCATCATCGGCGTTGACCTGACGTCGCAGAACGAGGACAACGTCAACAACGCCAAGGTCACCTTCGACGCCGCGCTGCAGGCGATCGGCAACGACACCTTCGGCGGCAGCGAGGTCAAGAAGGTCCAGGACGCGGTCAACACCGGCCAGAAGTCGCAGAAGGTCGGCAGCAGCTGGGGCGAGTTCGAGCTCCGCAACGACGGCGACACCCTGGAGCTGGCCGGCGGCAAGTCCGGGGCGGACTCGCTCGACCTGCCGAAGAAGACCTTCGACACGACCGAGGCGCAGCTGGCCACGGCACTGAAGACGAAGAACTATGTCTGCACGAGCTCCTGCAGCAAGCAGGTCGGGAAGTACGGATCGCAGCGGGTGTACTCCTACGCCAGCGAGGGCGAGGGCATCAAGCAGATCGAGATGAGCGCGTCGGGTGACCCCGCCGACGTGAAGAAGGCCCTGCCGGCCGCGGTCAACGACGCGTTCGGAGTCCTCAAGGGTGGGGATTCCGCGGCCCTGAAGTCGTACATCCAGGCGCACAGCGACGGGAAGTCGTACGCTTCCTATGTCGCCGGATGGCGGGTCGAGATCACCGGCAACAACTCGGACGACTACGCCTCGCAGCGGATCAACATCTCGTACGAGACGTTCTTCGTCTGAGGGCTACGGTGGATGTCACGGTCGTCGGCCGAGGACAGGGAGGCTGGATGAAGTTCCCGCGGGAGAAGCGGGTTGCGCGGACAGTGGCCTCGCCACCGCCCGAGGCCACCCAGCGCATCGAAGGCGGTGGAGCCTGGGGCCCCACCCAGTTCGACCTCCCGGAACGCAACGGCAGCAACAGCCAGGCGATCCTGATCGTTGCCCTCGTCGGTGCCGTCGTCCTCCTGATCCTCGCCGGCCTCTGGGTCCTCGCCTACTTCCAGTTCACATAGTCACAGCAGAAGGCCCCGCCTCGGGGGCCTTCTGCATGTCACCCCCCTGCCCGCGCCGCGCACTCACCCGAGCTGCGGAGTCCGGCCTCGCGCAGGCGGACAATTCGAGGGGATATCCGGCTGCTCTGACGTGTCCTTGGGTGGTTGGGCCGCGATCCGGTGTGCAGCGTCGACCGCGGTTCGTCTCTTTTGCGTCCCGGCAGTCGGCGGTGTTGTGTCGGTTGTCGCCGAGGGTGGGGAGGATCTCGTCCCGGATCGGGTGCAAGATCCTCCCCAGCCCGGCCCGGCCGGCCGGCCTGCGGGTCTCGGCCCGGGCGGACGTGGCGCACTCACTAACCCGGTCGGTCGGCCGCGGAGTGCTCGGGGCCGAGCGGGGTCTGTCTGGCGTCGGGTTGTTTGGTGAGTGGTGCAGGTCCGGTCAGGCGCGGCATCGCCGAACCCGCCGCACTCGCCGGGCCGGGGTATGGCGGACTTCCAGGCCATCACAATCACCCAGACGGCGCGATCGTCCGCGGGAGGCCGTCGCGCTCGCCTCGTTGTGATGGCCTGGCGGTCCGGCCCGACGGCACGGAAACACCCACCGAACGGAGAAGAGAGGCGGATATCCGCTGGTGGGGTGGGTTCTCTGCTGGTGAGGACGGAGAACCCACAAGCCCAGGGGATATCCCTGCGACTGCTGGTTCTCTCTTGGTGTATCGAGGGAGAACCCACAGGCCGAGAAGATATCCGACCGTCCTGACCGGCCGTCTGGCTGCCACCCAATCGTTGCGATCGGTCACCTTGCGCACGAGATCCGTACGGCGACGGCCTCGGCGTACGGATCTGGTGCACAAAGTGGCCCGCTGTGGCCCGAATGGGGCCTCCACGGAAACGACACAAGAGCCGGACACCTCGAGTGCGGCCTTCTCCCTTCGTGCCGGGGGAGAACGGACACTTCAGCGGATATCCCCCGAAATGGTCGATGGGGGCGTCGTATCGGCGGAGGGATGGCTGACGTCCGAGGGGCAGGCCGACGGGCTCGACCCACCGAGCGTGTCTCGCGCGGGTTTTGCTTGTACGGCGTACGGCGTACGGCGCGTACGGCCCGCCTCGTGCGGCGTGCTGGGGTCAGGAGGTGGCGCGGATGGTGACGGCGAGGGAGGCGAGGTAGGAGAGGCGGGCGACCTCGGAGCCGAGGAACTCAGGCCCGCCGCGGCGGCCGATCACCAGGACCCGGCGCTCGGACTCCAGCGGCGCCGCGACCAGCACGGACTCCGAGAGGCCCTTGTGGTCCGGGGCTTCCAGCGTCGCCGCCTTCTTCATCGGCAGCCAGCCGCCGGCGATGTCGCCGAACTCGGGGGTGGCGCTGGTCTCCAGCGCGACCTTCACCTCACTGCCGGTGCCGTCCAGCAACGCGGCCCAGTCGGCGTGCAGCACGGCCGGCGACTGCTCGACCAGGATGTCGATCGCGTCCGCCGGGGCCGACGTCATCTGCTCGACGGCTTCCAGGTCCATGTGCAGTCCACCGCCGGCGCCGTACCGGGAGAACCAGATGACCTCGACATCGGCGACGCTGTTGCAGGCCGACACCAGGCGGTCGGGCAGTACGCCGGGCGGCAGGTCGACCACGATGTCGTCGACGGCGGTGCCGTTCTCGCGCCGGTGCTCGACGATCTCGATCGCGTGGATGTCGGCGTTGACCCCACCGAGGGCCGTCGCCACGGTGCCCAGCGAACCGGGCCGGTCCGGGATGATCAATCGCAGCAGGAACACCGAACGATCATCTCCCAGCCGATCACCATGCGCGTACGCCCTGTCGCGGCCAATGTTACAGAGCGGAACCCGAAGACACGCCCGACCCTCTCGCCAACTGAACACGCTGTGTCCACCGCTACCGCGCCCCACCCCCGGTCAGGGTTGTCCACAGCCGCGGGGACGAGGAAACGAGACCGTCATTCCTGCCTACTAGGATGGCTCGGGTGTCACTACACACCTACGAGTGACTCCATCAGCAACTTGCAAGCATTGGATCAGTTCATGCCATCGATTACCCGCGAAGAGGTCGCGCACCTGGCGCGACTGGCGCGGATCGAGCTCACCGATGACGAGCTCGACCACCTCGCGCCACAGCTCGACCAGATCATCACCTGGGTCGGGCAGGTCAGCCAGGTGGCCGCGGACGACATCCCGCCGACCTCGCACGCCCTCCCGCTGACCAACGTGATGCGCGCGGACGAGAACGTGCCGTGCCTCACGCCCCGAGCAGGCGCTCTCCGGTGCGCCGGCCGCGGAGGAGCAGCGATTCCGGGTGCCGCGGATCCTGGAGGAGGACTGACATGAGTGACCTCACCAGGAAGACCGCGGCCGAGCTCGCGGAGCTGATGACCTCCGGCCAGGCCAGCTCGGTGGAGATCACCCAGGCGCACCTGGACCGGATCGCCGCCGTCGACGACGACGTGCACGCGTTCCTGCACGTCGACACCGAAGGCGCGCTGGCACAGGCCGCGGCCGTGGACGCGAAGCGCGCGGCGGGGGAGCAGCTCGCCCCGCTCGCCGGTGTCCCGCTGGCGCTGAAGGACGTGCTGACCCAGGAGGGTGTGCCGACCACGGCCGGCTCGAAGATCCTCGAGGGCTGGAAGCCGCCGTACGACTCGACGGTCGTGAAGCGGCTGAAGGCGGCCGGCATCGTGATCCTCGGCAAGACCAACATGGACGAGTTCGCGATGGGCTCCTCCACGGAGAACTCGGCGTACGGCACCACCCACAACCCGTGGGACCTGGGCCGGATCCCCGGTGGTTCCGGCGGCGGTTCGTCGGCGGCCATCTCGGCGTACGAGGCACCGCTCGCGATCGGCACGGACACCGGCGGCTCGATCCGGCAGCCCGGTGCGTTCACCGGCACGGTCGGCGTCAAGCCGACGTACGGCGGGACGTCGCGGTACGGACTGATCGCGCTGGCGTCGAGCCTGGACACGCCGGGCCCGTGTGCGCGGACGACGCTGGACGCGGCGCTGCTGCACGAGGCGATCGCCGGGTACGACCCGATGGACTCGACGTCGATCAACCAGCCGGTCCCGGCCGTCGTCGACGCGGCGCGCAACGGTGACGTGGCCGGTCTGCGGATCGGTGTGGTCAAGGAGCTCGGTGGCGAGGGCTACCAGCCGGGTGTCGAGGCGCGCTTCCACGAGGCGGTCGAGCTGCTCACCAAGCTCGGCGCCGAAGTGGTCGAGGTGTCCTGCCCGCACTTCGAGTACGCGTTGCCGGCGTACTACCTGATCCTGCCGAGCGAGGCGTCGTCCAACCTGGCCAAGTTCGACGCGATGCGGTACGGACTGCGCGTCGGCGACGACGGCACGAACAGCGCGGAGACGGTGATGAGCCTGACTCGCGAGGCCGGGTTCGGCGCCGAGGTCAAGCGCCGGATCATGCTCGGCACGCACGCGCTGTCGAGCGGGTACTACGACGCGTACTACGGCCAGGCGCAGAAGGTGCGGACGCTGATCGCCCGCGACTTCGCGAACGCCTACGAGCAGGTCGACGTCCTGGTCTCGCCCGCGACGCCGACGACGGCGTTCGCGATCGGGGACCGGATCGACGACCCGATCGCCATGTACAAGAACGACCTGTGCACGATCCCGTCCAACCTGGCCGGCAACGCGGCCGGCGTCGTTCCCGTGCGGCCTGGCCGACGAGGACGGCATGCCGGTCGGCTTCCACGTGATGGCGCCGGTGATGCGCGACGACCTGTGTTACACCGTCGGCGCCGCGCTGGAGTCGGCGCTGGCCGAGCAGTGGGGCGGCGTGCTGATGACGAAGGCTCCGGAGCTGGAGGTGACCCGATGACCGCGACCGTCCTCGAGATCGACGACGCGCTGGCGCAGTACGACCCGGTGATGGGCCTCGAGGTCCACGTCGAGCTGAACACGAAGTCGAAGATGTTCTGCGGCTGCCCGACCGAGTTCGGCGCGCCGCCGAACACGCAGACCTGCCCGGTCTGCCTCGGCCTGCCGGGCGCGCTGCCGGTGCTGAACAAGCGTGGCGTCGAGTCCGCGATCAAGATCGGCCTGGCGCTGAACTGCGAGATCGCCGAGTGGTGCCGGTTCGCCCGGAAGAACTACTTCTACCCGGACATGCCGAAGAACTTCCAGACCTCCCAGTACGACGAGCCGATCGCGTACAACGGCTGGACCGAGGTGGTCGTCGACGGCGAGACGTACCGGATCGAGATCGAGCGCGCCCACATGGAGGAGGACACCGGCAAGTCCACCCACGTCGGTGGCGCGACCGGCCGGATCCAGGGCGCCTCGCACTCGCTGGTCGACTACAACCGGGCCGGCATCCCGCTGATCGAGATCGTCACCAAGACGATCGAGGTGCCGGGGGACAAGGCCGCCGCGGTGGCGCGTGCGTACGTGAGCATGCTGCGCGACCTGCTGTTCGCGCTCGGTGTCTCCGACGTCCGGATGGACCAGGGATCGCTGCGCTGCGACGCCAACGTGTCGCTGAAGCCGCGGGGCTCGTCGACGCTCGGCACCCGGACCGAGACCAAGAACGTGAACTCGTTCCGCTCGGTCGAGCGCGCGGTGACCTACGAGATCACCCGGCAGGCCGCCGTACTGTCGTCCGGCGGCAAGATCCTGCAGGAGACCCGGCACTGGCACGAGGACACCGGCATCACCACATCCGGCCGGGAGAAGTCCGACGCCGACGACTACCGGTACTTCCCGGAGCCTGACCTGGTCCCGATCGCGCCGTCGCGCGAGTGGGTCGAGGAGATCCGCTCTTCGTTGCCTGAAGCACCTTCTGTGCGCCGGGTCCGGCTGCAGGAGGACTGGGGCTTCACCGACCTGGAGATGCGCGACGTCATCAACGGCAACGCGCTCGAGCCGATCGTGGCGACGGTCGAGCTCGGGGTGACGCCGGCCGCCGCGAAGAAGTGGTGGCTGGGTGAGCTCGCCCGCGCGGCGAACGAGTCGGGCCAGGAGCTGGACGCGCTGGGTGTCGGCCCGGCCGAGGTCGCCGAGGTGCAGAAACTCGTCGACGACGGTGCGCTGAACGACAAGCTCGCGCGTCAGGTGTTCGACGGTCTGATCAAGGGCGAGGGCACGCCGGCCGAGATCATCGAGAAGCGCGGACTGGCGCTGGTCTCGGACGACTCGGCGCTGATCGAGGCCATCGACCGGGCGATCGCGGCGAACCCGGACGTGGTCGAGAAGGTCAACTCCGGCAAGCCGGCCGCCGCGGGTGCGCTGATCGGCGCGGTGATGAAGGACATGCGCGGCCAGGCCGACGCGGCCAAGGTCCGCGAACTGCTCAACGCCAAGCTGGGTATCTGACGTTGATGCCAGGCCCCAGGTGGTGTGCACCTGGGGCCCGGCTCAGCGTCAGGCGGCGTCTTTGTGCTCTTTCTGAGCTGACTCGTGGCTCTGCGGTGCGTTCGCGATGACCTCGCGCTCGACCCGGCCGTCGTCAATGTCCGCGGCGTCGGCGAGCAGGGTCCGGGCGACCGAGAGCTCCTCGGACGGGCAGCGCACCTCGTAGCGGGTCGGCACGACCTCGGTCGTGATCGCGTCCGGGCGATTGCGGACCAGTCCCCGGAACAATCCCCACAGCCCACCGATCAGTACGCCGTACACGAACCCCCACACGACGACGGCCAAGCCGGTCAGCGTCGTATCGGCCACGAGCGTGATGAAGATCGCGCTGAGCACGCCGAGCAGCGCGCCCTGCAACGCCCCGGCGCCGGTGAGCCGCGCGACCGGGATCGCTCGCTGTCTGTCGGCCTGCCGGAGCCCGGCGCCGACGACCTCCAGGCTCGCCGCGTCCATCCCGTAACTTCGCAGGTATCCGACCGTCCGCTGAGCATCCTCGAAGCTGCTCACCGAAGCGATCACACTGCTGGGAATAGCGGACACCTGGCCGGACGGCATACCGATCTCCTCCTCGATCGCGGCTACCTTCAACAAGTACCAGACGACCAAAGGGCTGAAACGGTTGGCGGTCAGCCGATCGTGACCCGCAGGATGCGATCGTCGCCGTCGCGGGTGCCGCCGCGGCCGTCGGTGTTGGACGTGGTCAGCCACAACGCGCCGTCCGGCGCCACCTCGACGGTGCGCAACCGGCCGTACTGGTTGGTGAAGAGCGCCTGCGGCTCACCGATTCGCTTGCCATTGGCAACGGGTATCGCCCAGAGTCGCTCCCCGCGCAGCGATGCCATGAAGATGTGGCCTTTGGCGAACGCGATCCCGGACGGCGACGCGTCGGACGTACGCCATTGGGCGATCGGGTCGGTCATCCCGTCCAGGTGACTGATCCCCTCGGCCGCCGGCCAGCCGTAGTTCGCGCCGGGTGTGATCACATTCAGCTCGTCCCAGGTGTTCTGGCCGAACTCGGCGGCGTACAACTGACTGCCGTCGAAGGCGAGGCCCTGGACGTTCCGGTGGCCCTTGGTGATCCACGGCCGGCCGTCCGGGTTGCCCGGTGCGGCCTTGCCGTCGGTGGTGATCCGCAGGATCTTCCCGCCCAGCGATCCGTCGTCCTGCGAATTCGGCCGGTCGGACCCGTCACCGGTCCCGGCGTACAGGAATCCGTCGGGCCCGAACCGCAGCCGGCCGCCGTTGTGGATGGCGGCGGAGGGGATCCCCTCCAGGATCACCTGTTGGTCGGACAGTTTGTTGTCCTGATACGTGATCCGCGCGATCCGGTTGTCGTCCCCACCGGAGTAGTACGCGTAGATGTACGGCCGGCCCGGATAGCCGGGATCGACCGCCAGCCCGAGCAGCCCACCCTCGGCCGACGCATTCACGTCGTCCACTTCGCCGACCTCACTGACCTGTCCGTCGGCGATCCGCTTGATCTTCCCCGAGTCCCGCTCCGCGACCAGTGCACTCTTGTCAGGCAGGAACGCCAGCCCCCACGGCACCTCGATCCCGGTAGCCACCGTCGAGGCCACGGTGAGCTTCACGGTCCCCACCTGCACCGCCGTACCATTCGGCGCCGGCGCGGTACCAGAACTGCTCGGCGTCTCGTCAGAACACCCAGCCACCAACGCCAACGCAGCCACCACCACCGCGGCCCGCCCCCGCTGCCTGACCCTAGTCCCGCTCACACCGTCTCCCTCAGGTCGATTGCTCCCACGCTAGCCGCCCAGCCGAAGCCGGGTCGGCTGGAAGTACTACACCGCCGCACCCCGGCCGGTTGCAGCTATTGACATTGAGGCTGCCTGACGGCCGACCGTAGTCTGCTCTGGCTCGGGGCCGCCCATCTCACCCAAGGAAGTTCCACGCGCCAACGCCGGCTCGACGGACGTGGTCGAGTACGGCCACGCCGTCGACACGTCGGAGCCGACCGCTCAGGTGCCGCTCTGCCCGGGCAGCGTCCGGCTGAAGCTGGCCCGCGCAGGCCCGTCCACGATCAAGGCCCGGTCCTTCGACTTGGCCGGCAACCGGAGCGCGGAGTCCACGGACATCCGCGTCATGGTGTCCTGACGCCCGTGCGGGTGAGGAGTACCGACGGGCTCGTCACCCGCACTGCTCAGCTGCCCCAGGTGGGCCGCAACGGGAAGTGGGCGTTGGCCTGGTCGTCGAGTTTTACCGCGAGGACCTGGTGGAGTTGGGTGTTGTTGCGTTCGAAGCCGACGCGGCAGGCGGCGAGGTAGAGGCCCCAGATCTTGGCGGTCGGCGCCGTACTCGCGGGCCGCGTGCCGGACCATGCCGCCCCAGCCGCACGCGGACGTCGAGGAGTCGTTGGCCGGCCTGAAGGTCGAGCTTGCGTGCGACTAGTCGGAAGACTGCGGTACACGATGGCTCGACGACCGGTCCCGTGCTGGCCAGTTGGCTGTACGACACGCTCGGCAAGGGTCTGTTGACGTCCTCCACGCGGATCATCGACGGCAACGGTTACGTGTCGGCGATCACCGGCTATGACTCGATGGATCGACCGACCGGGACCCAGGTCGTCATCCCGGCGTCGGAGGGGAAGCTGGCGGGGACGTACAGCAGCACCACGCAGTACAACCCAGATGGCACTGTCAAGAAGGCCAAGCTGCCGAGCACTCCAGGCCTGCCGGATGAGACGGTCGACCTCTATTACGACGCGAACGGCAACCTCGACGCGATGGCCGGGTGGCAGGCGTACGTGAGCGGCACGACCTATGGCGAGTACGGTGATCCGCTGCAGTACCACGTCGGGCAGAAGACGGGCCAGACCGCGTTCCAGTCCTTCGAGTACGAGCAGGGCACGCGCCGGCTCGCCAAGGTGAAGATCGATCGCGAGGGCGTGCTCGCGACCGACGACACCTTCGTCTACGGGTACGACGACGCGTCCAACGTCACGTCGGTCTCACACCAGTTCGGGACCTCGGTCGATCTGCAGTGCTTCGCCACCGACTATCTCCAGCGGACCACGGAGGCGTGGACACCGGCAGGCAGCTGCACCGATGCCCGCTCCGCGTCGGCGTTGGGTGGGGTGGCTCCGTATTGGCAGTCGTACTCGTACGACGCGTCGGGCAACCGGACATCCCTCGTCGATCACAAGACAGCGGGGGACACGACGTCGAGCTACGCCTACCCGGTGCCCGCAGCGCCTCAGCCGCACGCCGTCACCGGTGTCTCCGCGGCGGGACCCTCCGGAACCTCGGCGGATACCTATGCGTATGACGCTGCCGGCAACATGTCGTCGCGCACGGTTGGCGGCGACACGGACACCTTCAACTGCGATGCCGAGGGGCACCTGGCGTCGGTCAGCGGTCCGGCCGGCGACACCAGCTTCGTCTACGACGCGGACGGCAGCCGCCTCATCCGCCACGATCCGAAGGGATCCACGCTCTACCTGGCCTCGGCCGAGGTCCGGTGGGACAAGACCGCCGATTCGGTCAGCTCGACCCGCTACTACGACTTCAACGGCCAGACCGTGGCCATGCGCAACAACAGTAGTTCGGTCGAGTACTTGATGTCGGATCCGCACGGCACGGCTACGGTCTCGGTTGACGGACTGACCACGACCGTGTCCCGCCGCTTCATGGATCCGTTCGGCAATCCGCGGGGTGCGACGGCGCCGACCTGGGAGCCGAATTCCCACGGGTTCGTCAACGGTGTCGACGATGCGTCGACGGGGCTGACGCATCTTGGGGCGCGTGAGTACGACCCGAAGCTGGGGCGGTTCATCAGCGTCGATCCGCTGGTCGATATCGCGGACCCGCAGACGTTGAACGCTTACGCGTACTCGAACAACAGTCCGGCGACGTTCAGCGATCCCGACGGCATGATGTTCCTGGGTTTCCGGGGCGAGGGCGGTTCTGAGACCAGGGGCAGCAGCCCGTCCAAGGTCGACCAGTTCAACGAGCAGAAGCGTAAGACGGGCTCGACCTTCATCTCCTACAAGGACGACGACGGCAAGGAGGTGAACAACTGGGAAGACGTCGAGGTCTCGCAGCACCACCAGAAGGTCAAGGAGACCAAGAAGCGCATCAAGAAGGTCATCAAGGACCTGGTCAAGATCGTCGCCGACGAGTTGGGCGTCACCGACGCCCTGAACTGCTTCACCAACGGTGACTTGGGCGCCTGCATCGCGACGGGCGTCACCGTCTTGTCCTCCTTCGTCGGCGGCATTGCCGGCAAGTTGATCACCAAGTACCTGATCCATGCCAAGAAGGCCTGGAAACTCATAGGCCGCATCAAAGACCTCGTCGGCGAAGCCATCGACGGCATCAAAGGCCTCCGCAAGGCCGAGGACGATCTCAAGGCGGCAGCCAGTTGCGCGGCCAACTCCTTCAAACCAGGAACCCTGGTCCTGCTCGCCGACGGCACCCGAAAACCCATCGAGCAACTCAAACTCGGCGACAAGGTCCTCGCCACGGACCCAGCCACCGGCAAGACTGCACCAGAGCCAGTAGTCCGAACCATCATCGGCCAAGGCTCCAAGGACCTGGCAGACATCACCATCACCACTGTCGGACCCGACGAATCAACTCGATCTGCGACGATTACAGCGACCGCAGGACACCCCTTCTACGTTCCGGCAAGCGCGGCATGGGTGGACGCAGGCAAGCTGACCGCCGGCACTCGCCTCGCCGGTCGTACCGCAAGCCAGGTCGTGGTCGCAACGGCCATCCGGACATACTCCACACCTGCACGCGTGTACAACCTCACCGTCAAGAACATCCACACGTACTATGTGATGGCTGGGATGTCGCCGGTCCTGGTTCACAACTGCAAGATTTCGATGGACACCGCCGTCGACCGAGCCGCCTCGCACGTGGGGGACGACGCAACAGTGGGACGCTCGGGCAGTGGTGGTGTGCAGTTCATCTCGCAATCAGTAGGTGACGGTGGAGAGCAGATCACCAGAATTGCGCGCTTCGATGTGAATCCGAATAGTAAACACGTTCAAAAGCTAGGCCCGCATTTGAACCTGGAAACGCAGATCAATGGACGGACGGTGCGGAATGGTCCGCTCAGGGATCCGCATACGCCGATTGACTCGTCAACCGTCCGGCCCGGCGACTACTTCGACGATTAGGGTTGATGGCAATGTACGTGATCTTTTCGGCGGATACCGGCGAGGCGGAGCTCAATGGGAGCCGTGCCGAGTTGTCAGATCTCGCGAGACAACTGCGGTCTGGGGACGCGGTTGTCCAGTTGGATTCTGTCGCCGATCCTGATCCGTATGATGTAGCTCTGGAGCGAGTGGTCATCAGTGGGACTGATCAGCCTGTGGTGGAAATGGTAGTTTCTGGCGATTCGAAGACATTACGACTTGCGGGTGATGAACGTTCCCTCGCTCTCGTCGGGGACAATCTCGAATCGTTCGCGAAAGACTCGGAGGGGATGGATGACCACCTCCATCTTGAGTATTACCCGGGTCACTTCTACCTGGCGCCCGATTCGACCTCGCTCGTGGTCCGAGTCAGTCGATAACTTCCGACGTCCGATCCTGGTCTTGAGGTGGGACGCGGAACGCGTTAGATGACGTCCATGAGCAGCAGCGTCGGGCCAGATCAGAGCGCCGTGCGGGTGAGGAGCAGTTGCCGGGTCCTCACCCGCTGGATTCAGCTCAGCTCCCCCAGGAGGGCCGCAACGGGAAGTGGGCGTTGGCTTGGTCGTCCAACTTCACTGCCAGGACCTGGTGGAGTTGGGTGTTGTTGCGTTCGAAGCCGACGCGGCAGGCGGCCAGGTAGAGGCCCCAGATCTTGGCGGTCGGGTGCCCGACCTCGGCGACGGCCTCGTCCCAGTGGGCGACGAGGTTGTCGGACCAGGCGGCCAGCGTCAGGGCGTAGTGCTCGCGGAGGTTCTCCTCGTGGCGGACCTCGAAGCCGGCGTCCTGAGCCTCGGCGATGATCCGGCCGGAGCCGATCAGTTCGCCGTCCGGGAAGATGTAGCGGTCGATGAACGCGCCGGTGGAGCGGAAGCGGTTGTCCGGCCGGGTGATGCTGTGGTTCAGCAGTCGGCCGCCGGGCTTCAGCCGGTCGAGCAGGAAGCCGAAGTACGACGGGTAGTTGCGTACGCCGATGTGTTCGGTCAGGCCGATCGAGCTGATCGCGTCGAAGTCGCGTTCGGCCACGTCGCGGTAGTCCAGGAAGCGGACCTCGGCCAGGTCCTCGAGTCCCTCGCGCTTGATGGCCTCGTTGGCCCACTCGGCCTGCTCGGACGACAACGTGACGCCCAGCGCCTTCACGCCGTACTCGCGGGCCGCGTGCCGGACCATGCCGCCCCAGCCGCACCCGACGTCGAGGAGTCGTTGCCCGGCCTGGAGGTCGAGTTTCCGCGCGACCAGGTCGTACTTCTCGTGCTGCGCCTGCTCCAGCGATGCATCCGCGGTCGGATAGACCGCGCAGGTGTAGGTCATCGACGGGCCGAGGATCCACTCGTAGAACGTGTTCGACACGTCGTAGTGGTGGTGGATCGCCGCCTTGTCCCTGGCCTTCGAGTGCCGCAGTCCCTCGAACGTACGACGCCACTTCGGCAGGTGCTCCTGCGGCGGGGGCGGCGGTGGCTTCAGGTGACTCCAGCCGAGCCCGCGGACGATCCGCAGCGCTTCCGCCGTCGTCGGGCGCTCGAAATGCACCTGGTTGAGCATCATTCGCATCAGGTCGTACGGGTTGCCCTCGTGGATGCCGGTGATCTCCAGGTCGCCCATCACGTACGCGCGGACCAGGCCGAGGTCGCCGGGTGCCGTGAGGACGTAGGACAGACCGCGCTCGGAGGCCAGATGCATGTGGATCGGCGAGTCCTCGGGGCCGGTCGCACTGCCGTCGTACGCCGTGAACCGGAACGGCAGGCCGTCCGGAGTCACCGTTGTGAGTGCGTCAGCGATCGAAACCTGGGTCGCGAGCGTCGTCATCGGCGCGTCACCGCCTTCTCGTAGAGCCCGGTGAGCCGGGCGTTCGGGTCGTACCGCTTCTTCACCTCGGTGAGGGCCGGGACGTTGTAGAGCCGGTCGAAGGTGTCTCGGTCGTAGTAGGCGTCGGAGTACAGCGATTTGTGTCCGCCGAACTCGGCCACAGCAGCCTCGATCCGTCGGTTCACATCACCATCCAAAGCGCCGTCGGCGATCGCCACGGTGCCCCAGAAGCCGACGTTCACATAGGTCTCGCCGGGCACGAGCGGGTACAGCGGCCAGGCCTCCGAGCCGCGCAGTCGCAGCGGGCACAGCCACACCGGCCGCATCCCCACCTCGGCGTCGAACCAGCGCAAAAACCCGGCCAGCCGGTCGACCGGGATCTCCACATCCTGGATGACGCGTTCGCGATCGGGCTGGCCGCGGCGGCGGTTGAGTCGCGCGGCGACCTGATGCCGGTTCTCGAAACCGACGATCTTGTGGAAGACGTCGCTTCGCCGCCAGCGTCGTGGCCACAGGCGACGTACCAACGGCTGTTGTGCGCCGAAGGCGGCCGAGCACCAGAACCAGTCGGTGTCCCAGCGCCACAGGTAGTCGTGAGCGGTGAGGAAGTCCGCCGGTCGCTGCTGGATCGAGCGGTAGTAGATCTGCTGGCCGGTGTAGTCGCTGGTCCGAACGGCGGCGTCGCTGTTGCGGCCGAGGGTCAGGTACGCCTCCGCCGGGCTGAACGCGACCCCGTCGACGAAGTGCACCGGCTCCCCGTCGTACGTGCTGGAGGCAACGATCTCGTCGATCGCCGGAGCCAGTTCGTCCAGGCCGAGGCGGACGTGCCGGAGCGCGACGTACGGCGAGATCCGGTCCAGCTCGATCTTCAGCCGGGTCGCGTAGCCGAGGGTGCCGTAGGAGTTCGGGAACATCCGGAACAGGTCCGCGTGCTCGCCGTAGGGCGACGCGGTGACGAGGTCGCCCGAGCCGGTGAGGATGTCGAGTTCCAGGACGGATTCGTGCGGCAGGCCGGCCCGGTATGACGAGGACTCGATGCCGAGCCCGGTCACCGCGCCGCCGAGCGTGATCGTCTTCAGTTGCGGCACGACCATCGGGGTCAGCCCGTGCGGGCAGCGTCGCCGCGACCAGGTCCTCGTACGTGCACATGCCCTGGACCTCCGCGGTCCGCGCGACCGGGTCGACACTGATCACGCCGGTGAGGCTCGACACGTCCAGCCCCGGACGCTCGACCTCGGTGCGTGGCCGGAACAGGTTCGAACTGCGTTTTGCCAGCCGGACGGGGTCGCCCGCGGGAATGCGCTGATACGACTCCCGCAACCGCCCCACGGCCTGATCATGCTCGAGCGTCGCCGCCAGATCCGATGTCGAAGGCACCGATCCAGAGTACGACGACGTACCGGCTCTGGCACCGTAGTTCAAAATAGTCCGCGTGGCCGAGTAGGTTCGTCTGCATGGCTGATGTGGTGAAGGCATGGCTGCCCTGGGAGGACCCTGACACCTTCCTCGGCGGGTTGCCCGCGGGCTACGACGTCGACTTCTACGACGGCGGGGAGCGGCCGGCGTCGCTCGCCGAGGTGGAGTTCTACGTACCGAGCTACATGGGTGGGCGTGGAGTCGCCGAGGTGGTCCGGGAGATGCCTGCCCTGAAGGTGGTGCAGCTCCAGACCGCCGGCTTCGAGAACGTGCTGCCGTATCTGGCCGAGGGCGTGACGCTCTGCAATGCGCGCGGAGTGCATGACGCCTCCACGGCCGAGCTCGCGGTCGGCCTGATCCTGGCGACGTACCGGCGGATCCCGCTGGCCGTTCGCAACCAGGAGCGGCACATCTGGCCGGCGTCGTACGACGAGATCGACGACTCGCTCGCGGATCGTACGGTGCTGATCGTCGGGTACGGGTCGATCGGCGAGGCGCTGGAGCGGCGGCTGGGCGGGTTCGAGTGTGAGGTGATCCGGGTCGCGCGGCGGGCGCGGGACGGCGTGCATCCGATCACCGAACTACCGGCGTTGCTGCCGCGGGCGGACGTCGTCGTACTCCTGACCCCGGCGACGCCCGAGACCCGCGGGATGGTGGACGCGAAGTTCCTGGCCCGGCTGAAGGACGGCGCCCTGCTGGTGAACGTCGCCCGCGGTGTCATCGTCGAAACCGACGCGCTGCTGGCCGAGCTCGCCACGCGCCGAATCAGCGCCGCGCTCGACGTAACCGACCCCGAGCCATTGCCTGCCGGACATCCTCTGTGGTCCGCTCCGAACGTACTGATCAACCCCCACCGAGGCGGCGCCTCGACAGCCTTCGCCCCGCGGGTAGCGCGCCTGGTCCGCGCCCAACTGCAGCGCTACGCATCCGGCGAACCATTGATCAATGTGGTGGCAGGTCCGCCACGCTGAAACAGGAGGACAACGATGTCGGAGGCCGTGCTGCTGATCGGGACCAAGAAAGGACTCTGGATCGGCCGCAGCGATGCGGCACGCCAGAGCTGGACACTCGACGGACCGGTGCCGGAGTTCGAGATGCAGGGCGTGTACGCCGTCGGCATCGACACCCGGGGTCAGCGGCCGCGCGTCTTCGCCGGCGGGACGAGCGAGCATTGGGGTCCGGCGATCTTCCACTCCGACGACCTCGGTGCGACCTGGGCCGAACCGCCGGAGGGTTCGATCGGGTTTCCGGCGGACGCCGACGCGTCGCTCGAGCGGGTCTGGCAGATCCAGCCGGCGCCGGCCGGTCAGCCGGGCGTCGTGTACGCCGGGACGCAGCCGTCGGCGCTGTGGAAATCGACCGATGGGGGAGTGACGTTCGAGCTGGTCCGCGGACTGTGGGACCACCCGCACCGCAAGGAGTGGGGCGCCGGGTTCGGCGGCCAAGCGGTCCACACGGTGCTCCCACACCCGAGCGATCCCGCCCGGATGAGCGTCGCGATGTCGACCGGTGGGGTCTACCGGACGGCTGACGGCGGTACGTCGTGGGAGCCGGCCAACCAGGGGATCCAGGCGAAGTTCTTCCCCGACCCGTACCCGGAGTTCGGTCAGTGTGTGCACAAGCTGGCCGCGCATCCCGACGTACCGGAGCGGATGTTCGCGCAGAACCATCACGGCGTCTACCGGTCCGACGACGGTGGTGCGATCTGGAAGTCGATCGCGGACGGGCTGCCGTCGGACTTCGGGTTCCCGATCGCGGTCCATCCGCACGAGCCCGACACGGTGTACGTCTTCCCACTGATCGCTGACGCGAACCGGATTCCGACCGAGGGCAAGTGCCGGATCTACCGTTCCCGCGACGCCGGCGCGACCTGGGAGCCGCTGACCACGGGCCTGCCCGACGTGTCGTACGTACCGGTCCTGCGCGACGCCCTCACCACCGACGCCGCCGACCCAGCTGGTGTGTACGTCGGAACTCGCGACGGCTGTGTGTACGCCAGTGCCGACGCCGGTGACAACTGGGCCGAGGTGGCGCGCCACCTGCCGGATGTGCTCACCGTGCGCGCCGCGGTGGTGGGCTGAGCAGATGATCGCGGTCCGCCTGCCGACCGTGCTCAGACCGTTCGCCGGCGGAGCTGAGTGCGTCGAGGTGGACGGCGCCACCGTCGGCCAGGTCTTCGCAGCCCTCGACCCGGTGCTCCGACGGCGGCTGACCGACGAGCAGGGCGCCATCCGCCGGCACGTCAACGTCTACCTGCACAACGACAACGTCCGCGACCTCGACGGCCTCGACACCTTGCTCACCGACGGAGACGAACTGCTGATCCTGCCCAGCGTGGCCGGCGGGTGATGCCGGACGGAAAGAACGTGAGCGTCGACTGACGACGGGCTGCGAGCGGTCGGTGGCGCAGAGGTGCGCAGCGGCATCGGGGGCTTGTGGCTGAGTCGGGCCCGGCTTACTGTCGCCGAAGGGGCCGACGGCGGGGCCGTTGCCTGGGGGGCCTGGGGGAGGGGGCGCCCTGTGCATGTGTTTCTCGATCGTCTCGGCCGGGGGGCCGCGCGACATCACTGGTTCGTGATCGGCGGCTGGCTGGTGCTCGTCGTCGGGTTGTTCGTGCTCCGGGCGGCGTTCGGTGGCACGTACGTCAACAACTACACGGTCCCGGGCAGCGAGTCGTCGGCCGGTCTGACGATCCTGAACAAGGACTTCTCCACGGCCGGCGGCTACTCGGGCTCGATCGTCTTCCACGCGAAGACCGGCACGGTTTCGGAGCAGTCCGAGGCGGTCAAGACGTCGATGGCGGCCGTCGCCAAGCTGCCCGACGTGGTCTCGGCTGTCGATCCGTTGGCCACCTCACAGACGGCGTACATCTCGAAGGACGGGAGCATCGTCAACGCTCCCGTCTCGTTCTCGGTGGTGCCGGCGTCCCTCGACAGCACCTATGTCGACAAGCTCGACGCGGCGGTCCAGCCGGCCCGCGCGGCCGGGCTCGAGGTCGAGTACGGCGGAGGCGCCGGGCAGATCGGCAAGCAGGCCGACGATGCGCTCTCGGAAGCCATCGGCCTCGCGCTGGCGCTGCTGTTGCTGTTCTTGATGTTCCGGTCCATCGTCGCGTCCGGGCTGCCGCTGCTCGCCGCGATCTTCAGCGTGGGCGGCGGGCTGGCCATTCTCGGTCTGCTGGCAGCAGTCAAGGACTTCCCGGTTTCGGCGCCGACGGTCGCCACCCTGCTCGGGCTCGGCGTGGCGATCGACTACGGGCTCTTCATGGTCTCGCGCCATCGCGAGCAACTTGACGATGGCATGGGCGTCGAGGAATCGGTCGGACGCACAGAGTCCACGTCCGGTGCGGCCATCCTGGTCGCCGGTGGGACGGTCGTCATCGCGATCCTCGGCCTCTACGTCTCCGGCGTACCGTTCGTCGGCGCGCTGGGTCTGTCCTCGGCCATCGTGGTCGCGGTGACGGTCCTGGCCGCCCTCACGCTCATCCCGGCCCTGCTCGGCCTGGCGAAGTTCCTGGTCCTCAACCGCAAGGACCGGCAGCATCTGGTGGAGGAGCGAGAGCTGGAGGCCGGGCTCCCGGACGAGCTGGCCGTGGCAGAGCACCGGGCGGAGGAGCGCGAGCAGCGCGACCTCAAGCACGAGCAGAGCGCCTTCGCCCGCTGGGGACGCAGGGTGAGCGACAAGCCCTGGCCGTACGGCATCGTCGCCACGCTCGTGTTGCTCGTGCTGGCCATCCCACTGCTCTCGATGAATCTGGGCCAGCTCGACGCCGGCACCGACCCGCCGGAGGACTCGAGCCGGAAGGCGTACGACCTGGTCGCCCAAGGCTTCGGCCCCGGCGCCAACGGTCCGCTGACAGTCGTCGTACAGCTCCCTGCTTCAGATAGCTCGACCGACAAACAGACCTTGCTGACCGGTCTCACCTCCACGTTGCAGAAAACCCCCGGAGTGGCTGCCGTCCAACCGGCGAGCACGAACAGTGCCGGTACGACGGCGATCATCACCGTCGTCCCGACCACGTCGCCGTCGTCGGCCGAGACCGAGGACCTGGTCAACCGGATCCGCGACGATGTACTCGCGGGGCAGCAAGAGCCGACCTACGTCGTCGGCACGACCGCCGGATACGTCGACTTCACCGAGAAGGTGGGCAGCCGCATGCTGTGGCTGATCGGTGCCGTGGTGCTGCTGGCCTTCCTCCTGCTGACGGTTGCCTTCCGTTCGCTGCTGATCGGGATCAAGGCCGCGATCCTCAACCTGCTGTCGGTCGGCGCGGCGTACGGCGTCATCGTCGCGGTCTTCCAGTGGGGCTGGGGATCGTCCCTGGTCGGGATCGATGAGAAGGTGCCGATCCCGTCGTTCGTGCCGATGCTGATGTTCGCCATCGTGTTCGGGCTGTCGATGGACTACGAAGTCTTCCTGTTGTCCCGGGTGCACGAGGCCTGGCTGGCGACGAAGGACAGCCATCGCGCCGTGGCCATCGGGATCGGCGCGACGGCGCGGGTGATCACGACCGCGGCGGCGATCATGATCGTGGTCTTCCTGAGCTTCGTCCTCGACGACGACCCGACGGTGAAGATGCTGGCGGTCGGCATGGCCGTCGCAGTCCTCATCGACGCCAGCATCGTCCGCATGGTCCTGGTCCCGTCCGTCATGACACTGCTCGGCGACCGGGCCTGGTGGCTGCCACGCTGGCTCGACCGCATCGTTCCCGACATCCAACTGGAAGGCCCGCCGCCCGCACCGCCAAAGCGCGAGGAGCCCGAGGTCGAGCCGGTCTCCTGAGCTCAATGCCGAAACAGTCGTACGCCGGTCGGCGACCACGTGATGCCGTGGGCGGCGCAGGCAGCGGCGACCTCGTCGGACCGGATGGAGCCGCCCGGCTCGGCGATATGGGCGACGCCGTGGCGCTGCGCTTCCTCCACGTTGTCGACGAAGGGGAGCGCGCCGTCCGACACCATCGACACCCCCGTCAACAGCTCGGACGACCGGCGCGCCCACCAAGCAGCAGCCTTCTCGCCGGCCAGTCGCGTGCAATCCACCCGCGACTGCTGCCCGGCGCCCACGCCGATCGCCATACCGTCCTTGATCATCGCGACCGTGTTCGACTGGGTGTAGCGGACCACGATCAGCCCCAGCAGAAGATCCCGCGCGGCCGCATCCGGCACCGCAGGATCCAGCAGTTCACGAGTCAGCGGTACATCGTCCCGCCGCTGGACCAACCGCACTCCGTAGAACTCGCGCACCTCCTCCGCCGGCGGCTCGAACGCGGGGTCGGCCTCCAGCACCAGAAAACTCCCACGCTTCTTCGCCGCCAACGTCCCGACCACGCCCTCGTCGTACCCAGGCGCAATGATCCCGTCCGACACCACCCGCTTGAGCACTTCCGCGAGCTCCGCGTCGACAGGACGCGAGACAGCGACGAAGTCGCCGTACGACGACTTCGGATCGGCGTCGCGGGCGCGCAGATAGGCCTCACCCACGCTGTCACCCAGCGCCGCGCCCGCCGGCGACACATGCTTGTACGACGCGGCCGCCGGCACACCGAACGCCTCCGAGGCCTCGCGCACGAGTTGCCACCCCGTGAGTGCGTCCAAGATGTTGATGTACGACGGCTCGCCCGAGACAACTGTGAACGGCGCCCGGCCGAGGGCCGTGAAGCTCGCGGCCTGATGTGGATTCATGCCATAGCGCATCGGGAACCTCCGAGTCATTGATCGGAGGCGCCCAGGCGGACGACGCCTTGTCTGCAACCCGCTCCCCGGTGGTACTCCACCCTCGCCAGTCGCGGTTGCGACCAGCCTACCGATGGCCCACGATCCGTGGATCCCCGCCGCCCGGGATGGTGGCTGGGCGTGCAGGTCGACAGGAGATGTCCGCCCCGGCCCGGCTGGGCCGGCCGGCTTCAGGCGTGAATGCCTCGACTCGACACCCCCTGGACCCGACACATCCTGTCCACCTGCACCCGGAGTGGTGTGTCAGACCGGGAGTTGCCCGGATGACAGGCCGGCGGACCTCCAGCACTCACCAACCGCGCACAACCCACGCGACTCACGCTCAGCGAGGGGCTCAGACCGGTCACCGGCGAGGGTTGGTGAGTGGCGCGCGTCCACCCAGTCCACGGGATCGAGGCTTAGTCGCGCCAGGTCCCGGTCCAGTCGTACAGCCCGGCAGTCGTCGCGTACTCGCGGAGGTAGCCGATGCGTCCACGGTCGAGCCGCGCAATGGTGGATCCGTCGAAGGCGCCCAATGAGCCCTTCCACGTGCACTCGAAGCGCCACTCGACGACCAACGTGTCCCCGGCCGATGCCGATGAAGTGATCTCCCAGGCGTCGACGATGCCACCGGCGCCGAACCAGGCGTTCATCCACTGCTCGACCCGGGCCGTGCCGCGATAGACCGGTCCATACAACTCGATCACCACGCAGTCGTCGGTCAGTGTCTCCAGAACGGCAGGTATGTCGTGCCGCCGCCACCCGTCGACGTACGCGTGGAGCTGGTTCACCGGGTCAGGCTACGCGCATAGAGTGAGGCCCATGGTCGATCTGAAGCCACGCAGCCGGACAGTGACCGACGGGCTGGAAGCCACCGCCAGCAGGGGGATGCTGCGCGCGGTCGGGATGGGCGACGACGACTGGGCCAAGCCGCAGATCGGGGTCGCCTCGAGCTGGAACGAGATCACCCCGTGCAACCTGTCCCTCGACCGGCTTGCGCAGGCGGTCAAGGAGGGCGTGCACGCGGCCGGCGGCTATCCGCTCGAGTTCGGCACGATCAGCGTGTCCGACGGCATCTCGATGGGCCACGTCGGCATGCACTACTCGCTGGTCAGCCGCGAGATCATCGCCGACTCCGTCGAGACCGTCATGGAGGCCGAGCGGCTCGACGGCTCGGTCCTGCTGGCCGGCTGCGACAAGTCGTTGCCCGGGATGCTGATGGCCGCGGCCCGGCTCGACCTGGCGTCGGTGTTCCTGTACGCCGGTTCGATCATGCCGGGCAAGCTCGGCGACAAGGACGTCACGATCATCGACGCGTTCGAGGCGGTCGGCGCGTGTCTTCGCGGCCTGATCACCCAGGACGAGGTGGACGCCGTCGAGCGCGCGATCTGCCCCGGTGAGGGTGCCTGCGGCGGCATGTACACCGCCAACACCATGGCCGCGTCCGCCGAAGCGCTCGGCATGTCGCTCCCCGGTTCGGCCGCACCGCCGGCCGTCGACCGCCGCCGCGACGGCTACGCCCACAAGTCCGGTGAGGCGGTCGTCGGCCTGCTGCAGAAGGGGATCACCGCCCGCCAGATCCTCACCAAGCCAGCCTTCGAGAACGCCATCGCCGTCGTGATGGCGCTCGGCGGCTCGACGAACGCCGTACTGCATCTGCTCGCGATCGCCCGCGAGGCCGAGGTCGACCTGACCCTGGCCGACTTCAACCGGATCGGCGACCGGGTCCCGCACCTCGGCGACCTCAAGCCGTTCGGCCGCTACGTGATGACCGACGTCGACCGCGTCGGCGGAATCCCGGTGGTCATGCGCGCGCTGCTCGACGCCGGCCTCCTGAACGGCGACTGCCTGACCGTGACCGGCAAGACCATGGCCGAGAACCTCGCCGACATCGCGCCGCCCGACGTCGACGGCACGATCATCCGCGCGCTCGACAAACCGATCCACGGCACCGGCGGCATCACGATCCTGCACGGCTCGCTCGCGCCGGAGGGCGCGGTGGTGAAGAGCGCCGGCTTCGACTCGGACGTCTTCGAAGGGACGGCGCGGGTCTTCGACGGTGAACGCGGCGCGATGGACGCGGTCGAGGACGGCTCACTGCAGGCCGGCGACGTCGTCGTGATCCGGTACGAAGGGCCGAAGGGCGGCCCCGGCATGCGCGAGATGCTCGCCGTCACCGGCGCGATCAAGGGCGCCGGCCTCGGCAAGGATGTCCTCCTGCTCACCGACGGCCGCTTCTCCGGCGGTACGACCGGACTCTGCGTGGGCCACGTGGCACCGGAAGCAGCCTCCGGCGGCCCGATCGCGTTCGTCCAGGACGGCGACCGGATCACCCTCGACGTGAAGAACCGCACCCTCGACGTCCACGTCAGCCCCGAAAACCTCGAACTGCGCATGCAGGGCTGGACGCCCGAAGCCCCCGGCCATCACCAAGGGCGTGCTCGGCAAATACACCCGCCTGGTCGGCTCGGCATCCCAAGGAGCCGTCTGCATCTAGCCACCTCCACCCTCGGGAGGGGTCGGCCAGATGTCGCGGGCGGGGAGAACGAGCAAGTTGGAGGGAGATGGCTCTGCTACTCGATGTGTGAGTGATCGTCGGCCGGTGTGCTGGTCGGACGAGGGGACGTTGGCGGGGATGGGCAGGGTGGGGGGCGTGCCGAGGTTGGGCCCCGGCTGGTTCCGGCGGGCTCGTTCTGCGCGAGCCATTTCATGGGTTGACCTACGAGATGGTGGGTTGGCGCCCCGGAATCGGGTACGCCAACCCACCAACTCGTGGGGATGTCCGCCTGTCTTGTCCGTTCCGTGGGTATTTCCGGTGCCGTCGGGCCGGACCGCCGGGCCATCACAACGAGGCGAGTGCGACGGCCTGCCGCGGACGATCGCGGCGTCTGGGTGATTGTGTTGGCCTGGAAGTCCGCCATGCCCGTCCTGGCGGGTGTGGTGATGTCGCGCCTGACCGGACCTGCACCACTCACCAAACAACGCGATGCCAGACAGGCCCCGCTCGGCCCCGGGCACTCGGCGGCTGACGGACCGGGTTACTGAGTGCGCCACGTCCGCCCGGGCCGAGACCCGCAGGCCGGCCGGGCCGGGCTGGGGAGGATCTTGCACCCGATCCGGGACGAGATCCTCCCCACCCGGGCGACAACCGACACAACACGGCCGACTGCTCGGGACGCGAAGGAGACGAACCAACTACCCACGGATACGTCAGAACAGCCGGATATCCCTGCGACGCCTGGGTTCTCCCTTGGTGTATCGAGGGAGAACCCACAAGCCGAGGGGATATCCGGCCGCCCTGTCCGGCTGACCTGCCCGGCCGTCCGGCTGCCACACCGATCGTCGCGGTCGGTCACTCTGTGCACGGGATCCGTCCGGCGACGGCCTCGGCGTACGGATCTGGTGCACAAAGTCGGCCCCCCGCTGCGGCCCGATGTGGGGACCCACGGAAACGACACAAGAGCCGGTCAACCCGTGGAATCGCCCCACTCATCGAGCAGGGGAGCGTCAAACGTCGCGGGCGGCAAGGCGTCGGTCGAGGTCGGTAGGGGTCAGTGGGCTGCTGGCGGTAAGACGGGTGTCTCAATAGATGGGACGGATGGGTGGTGAGCTTGACCGGGTCGCGGTGTGTCGGCGAATGTTGCCTACATGCGATCGATTCTCCTCGTACTTGTGCGGCGCGCCGACTGACGCGACCACAGAGTCGAGCGCGCCCCTTCAGCCAACAGGCGGAAGGGGTTTTTTGTTGCCAATGCGACTATCTGTGACCCAGATGCGCAAGGACGGCAAACAAGGACGAGGATGGATCGGTCGCGAAAGCCAAGAATCGTGACAGGACTGAGGGAAGGCACTCATGAGTGAGCAGCTGACCGGGGCACAGGCTCTGATCCGCGCACTGGAACATGCCGGAGTGGACACCGTCTTCGGCATCCCGGGTGGCGCGATCCTCCCGGCGTACGACCCGATGCTCGACTCGACCCAGATCCGCCACATCCTGGTACGTCACGAGCAGGGCGCCGGCCATGCCGCCCAGGGGTACGCCGCCGCGTCCGGCAAGACCGGCGTGTGTATGGCGACCTCCGGGCCTGGCGCGACGAACCTGGTGACGCCGATCGCCGACGCGTACATGGACTCGGTCCCGATGGTCGCGATCACCGGCCAGGTGGCCAGCGCCGCGATCGGCACGGACGCGTTCCAGGAGGCCGACATCCGCGGCATCACGATGCCGATCACCAAGCACAACTTCCTGGTCAACGACCCGAACGACATCGCCACCACGGTGGCCGAGGCGTTCCACATCGCCTCCACCGGCCGGCCCGGCCCGGTGCTGGTCGACGTGACCAAGGACGCGATGCAGGCGCGGGTCGACTTCCAGTGGCCGACCGAGCTGTCGCTGCCCGGCTACCGGCCGGTGACCCGCCCGCATCCCAAGCAGGTGCGCGAGGCGGCCCGCCTGATCGCCGCGTCCGAGAAGCCGGTCCTGTACGTCGGCGGCGGTGTGATCCGGGCCCAGGCCGACGCCGAGCTGAAGGAGCTCGCGGAGCTCCTCGGTATTCCCGTGGTGACCACGCTGATGGCCCGCGGCGCGCTGCCCGACACGCACGACCTGCACTTCGGCATGCCGGGGATGCACGGCTCGGTGTCCGCGGTCGGCGCGCTCCAGCGGTCCGATCTGCTGATCTGCCTGGGCGCCCGCTTCGACGACCGGGTGACCGGCCGGCTGGACTCGTTCGCCCCCGAGGCGAAGGTCATCCACGCCGACATCGACCCGGCCGAGATCGGCAAGAACCGGGCCGCCGACGTGCCGATCGTGGGTGACTGCAAGGAGGTCATCACCGACCTCATCGCCGCGCTGCAGACCGAGATCGCCAACTCCGGCCGGACCCCGTCGTACGACGCCTGGCGGCACCAGCTCGAAGCGGCCCGGGCGAACTACCCGGTCGGGTACGACGAACCCGAGGACGGCAGCCTGTCCCCGCAGTACGTGATCGAGCGGGTCGGCCAGATCGCCGGCCCGGACGCCATCTACACCGCCGGCGTCGGTCAGCACCAGATGTGGGCCGCGCACTACCTCCCGTTCGAGAAGCCGCGGCACTGGCTGAACTCGGGCGGTCTCGGCACCATGGGGTACGCCGTTCCGGCCGCGATGGGCGCGAAGGTCGCCCGGCCGGACAAGACGGTGTGGGCGATCGACGGCGACGGCTGCTTCCAGATGACCAACCAGGAGCTGGTCACCTGCGCGCTGGAGGGCATCCCGATCAAGGTTGCCGTGATCAACAACCAGTCGCTGGGCATGGTCCGGCAGTGGCAGACCCTGTTCTACGACAAGCGCTACTCCAACACCGACCTGCACTCGGCCCGGATCCCGGACTTCGCCAAGCTGGCCGAGGCGATGGGCGGCGTCGGGCTGCGTTGCTCCGATCGCGACTCGGTGGACGCGACGATCGAGAAGGCGATGGCGGTCCACGACGCGCCGGTGGTGGTGGACTTCGTCGTGCACCGCGACGCGATGGTCTGGCCGATGGTCGCGGCCGGCACCAGCAACGACGACATCCAGATCGCCCGCGACATGGCGCCCACGTGGGACAGCGAGGAACTGTAAATGTCCAAGCACACATTGTCGATCCTGGTCGAGAACAAGCATGGTGTGCTGGCCCGGGTGGCGGCGCTGATCTCGCGGCGGGGATTCAACATCGACTCCCTCGCGGTCGGTCCGACCGAGCACCCGGAGATCTCCCGGATGACCATCGCGGTCAGCGTGGACGAGCAGCCGTTGGAGCAGATCACCAAGCAGCTGAACAAGCTGGTGAACGTGATCAAGATCGTCGAACTCGAGCCCAGCCAGACGGTTCAGCGCGAGCTGCTGCTGGTGAAGGTCAAGGCGGACACCCTGACCAGGGGACAGGTGCTGGAGACCGTCCAGCTGTTCCGTGCCAAGGTGGTGGACGTGGCTCCGGACGCGATCACGATCGAGGCGACCGGCAATCCCGAGAAACTCGAGGCCATGCTCCGGGTGCTGGAACCCTTCGGCGTCCGCGAGCTGGTGCAGTCCGGCATGGTGGCGATCGGCCGGGGCAGCCGCTCCATCTCCGACCGCACGCTGCGGCCGGTCCCGGTGCCACCGCCGCACATCCGGTCGGGCCCCCCGACCGTGCAGGCACAGCCCGTCGACCGCCCCCATCACCCGGTTCCGACGCCTCCGCCGGGCCGGCCCGCCGCCCCGGCCCGCCAGGCCTGAACGCCGTACCTGAATCACTACCGAGGAGAAGAGCCCAAAGTGGCAGCTGAAATGTTCTACGACGACAACGCCGACCTGTCGGTGATCCAGGGCCGCCACGTGGCCGTGCTCGGCTACGGGTCCCAGGGCCACGCCCACGCGTTGTCGCTGCGCGACTCCGGCGTCGACGTCCGGGTCGGCCTGCCCGAGGGCTCGAAGAGCCGGGCCAAGGCCGAGGCGCAGGGCCTGCGGGTGCTCACCCCGGCCGAGGCGGTCGAGGAGTCCGACGTCATCGTCGTCCTCGCACCGGACCCGGCCCAGCGCAAGCTCTACAAGGAGGCCATCGAGCCGAACCTGGTCGACGGCGACGCGCTCGTCTTCGGTCACGGCTTCAACATCCGGTTCGGCTACATCAAGCCGCCGGCCGGCGTGGACGTGTTCATGGTCGCCCCGAAGGGCCCGGGCCACCTGGTTCGCCGCGAGTACACCGAGGGGCGCGGCGTACCGGTCCTGGTCGCGGTCGAGCAGGACGCCACCGGCAAGGCGTGGGACCTGGCGCTGTCGTACGCCAAGGGCATCGGCGGCCTGCGGGCCGGCGGGATCAAGACCACCTTCACCGAGGAGACCGAGACCGACCTCTTCGGTGAGCAGGCCGTGCTCTGCGGCGGTGTCTCCGCGCTGATCACGGCCGGGTACGAGACGCTGACCGAGGCCGGCTACCAGCCCGAGGTCGCGTACTTCGAGTGCCTGCACGAGCTCAAGCTGATCGTCGACCTGATCTACGAAGGCGGTATCGCCAAGCAGCGCTGGTCGGTCTCCGACACCGCCGAGTACGGCGACTACGTGTCCGGCCCGCGGATCATCGACGCGTCGGTGAAGGCCCGCATGAAAGATGTGCTGTCCGACATCACCGACGGCACCTTCGCGGCGCGTTTCATCGCCGACCAGGACGCCGGCGCGCCGGAGTTCGCCGAGTTCCGGAAGAAGAGCCAGGAGCACCCGATCGAGGCCGTGGGCAAGGAACTGCGCGGGCTGATGGCGTGGGTCAAGTCGCACGACGACGACTACGTCGAGGGCAGCGCCGCGCGCTGACGCCACAGTGCAGGGTCCGGGGCACATGGTGTCCCGGACCTTTCCTTTGGCACAATCGGTGCGGTTATGGTCTGGACTGGTGATGGGGGAGGCAACCGATGGATGGGCGCGAACTGCCGCGGCCACCTCGGCGTGTCCCCGGGAACGCGGGCTCGCTCACCCAGCTGCAGACCGGCACACCGCGTACGCCGGCGCCGCCGCCGCGACAGCCGTGGATCTTCGGCCGGATCCTGGCCGGTTTCCTCATCCTGCTGCTCATCGTCGCCGGCGGTGCGACCGCGGGCTGGTTCGTCCGCGCGCAGAGCCTGAAGATCGACACCGCCCAAGTCCTTGAGTCGGTCGGCCCCAGTGTCGTCCGGGTGCTGGCGACGACCTGTGAGGGGACCGGGGAGGCGTCCGGCGTACTGACTGCCAACGGGACGGTTCTCACCGCCGCCTCCGCCGTCAAGCAGCCGCTGTCGATCGTGATCGTGACCCCGGACAACCGGATCCGGCGGGCCAATCTGCTCGGCAGCAGCGCGGACGGGGTCGCCGTACTGCGCCTGATCGGCCGACTCGACAACGCGCCCGTACCGCTCGCCGTGACGGACCCCGATCCGAACGCCGAGCAGGCCCTGATCGGCTACACCGCGGGCGGCAAGCAGTCGATCCAGTCGATCGGTACGACGGAACATCCGCGTGCGCTCAGCGAGATCATGAACGCCGCCAAGCTCGGCGGCCCTGTTGTCGACAAGGCCGGTCAGGTGGTCGGTCTGGTCGTCGGGGACACGGTCCCGGCCAGCACGATCGTCGGAGTCGACAAGCTGCGCGGGTACGTCGTACCGAACGCCAGCGGCATCACGGCCGATGCCGATCGCACCTGTGCGCGGTCGCGCGGTCCGCAGACGGGGATCGTTCCGGAGTTGCAGGTCGCTAGCACCCCACTGGCGGTGGACGCCCAGAAGCTGCTCGGTAGCTACCTGACCCTGGAGAACCGGCACGACTTCGAGGGCCTGCAGGCGCTGTACTCGAAGCGGCTGGCCAAGACCCTGACCGTGAACCGGGACCGCGAGAGCCACCAGACGTCGTACTTCTTCGGCGGCAAGCTCGTCGAAGTCACCCGGTCCGATGTCGACGGTGCGAACGCGCGGATGACGTTCACGGTGCTCTTCTCGCCGAACGCCAAGGGCTCCGGCGGGCGGCCGTGCAACCGGCTGGACCTGCGGTACCGCCTGATCCGGGAGAGCGGCAAGCTCGTGATCGACCAGGCCACCTCGATGGTGCCGGCGCAGAGCTGCGACACCGATTGACCGGCATTCGGGTCCTCGCCCTGGCTCAGCACGGGACAAGGTACGATCGGGCCAGCGGGCACAGCGCGGTGCTCTGTTCTTCACGAGCCCCTACCGCTTCCAGGAGATTCCTCCATGACTGACGTAACCCGGCCCGTCGTCCTGATCGCCGAAGAGCTCAGCCCGGCCACCGTCGAGGCGCTCGGCCCCGACTTCGAGATCCGGCAGATCAACGGCGCCGACCGCGCCGAGCTCATCCCGGCCATCGCCGACGTCGACGCCATCCTGATCCGCAGCGCCACCAAGGTGGACGCCGAGGCCCTGGCCGCGGCCAAGCGCCTGAAGGTCGTCGCCCGGGCCGGTGTCGGCCTGGACAACGTGGACGTGAAGGCCGCCACCCAGGCCGGCGTGATGGTCGTGAACGCGCCGACCTCCAACATCGTCAGCGCCGCCGAGCTCGCGGTCGCGCTGCTGCTGGCCACCGCGCGCCGGGTCCCGGCCGCCGACCAGTCGCTGAAGAACGGCGAGTGGAAGCGCAGCAAGTACTCCGGCGTCGAGCTGTTCGAGAAGACCGTCGGCATCGTCGGCCTCGGCAAGATCGGCGTCCTGGTCGCGCAGCGGCTGGCCGCGTTCGGCATGAACGTGATCGCGTACGACCCGTACGTGCAGGCCGGCCGGGCCGCGCAGATGGGCGTCCGGCTCGCCACCCTCGACGAGCTGCTGAGCGCCAGCGACTTCATCTCGGTGCACCTGCCGAAGACCCCGGAGACGATCGGCCTGATCGGTGACGAGGAACTGCACAAGGTCAAGCCCGAGGTCATCATCGTGAACGCGGCCCGCGGCGGCATCGTCGACGAGCAGGCGCTCCACAGTGCTTTGAAGGAAGGCCGCGTGGCCGGCGCCGGCCTGGACGTGTTCGCGACCGAGCCGTGCACCGACTCCCCGCTGTTCGAGTTCGAGAACGTGGTCGCCACCCCGCACCTCGGCGCGTCCACCGACGAGGCGCAGGAGAAGGCCGGCATCGCGGTCGCCAAGTCGGTCCGGCTCGCGCTGTCCGGCGAACTGGTGCCGGACGCGGTGAACGTCCAGGGCGGCGTGATCGCCGAGGACGTCCGGCCGGGGATCGCGCTGACCGAGAAGCTGGGCCGCATCTTCACCGCGCTGGCCGGCGGCGTCGCGCAGCAGCTCGACGTCGAGGTCCGTGGCGAGATCACGCAGTACGACGTCAAGGTGCTGGAACTGGCCTCGCTCAAGGGTGTCTTCGCCGATGTCGTCGAGGACAACGTCTCGTACGTGAACGCGCCGCTGCTCGCGGCCGAGCGGGGCCTCGAGGTCCGGCTCGTCACCGACCACGACAGCCCCGAGCACCGCAACCTGATCACCCTGCGCGGCACCCTCGCCGACGGCACCCAGGTGTCGGTGTCCGGCACGCTGGTCGGCGTCCGGCAGTCGGAGCGGCTGGTCGAGATCGACGGGTTCGACGTCGAGATCGAGCTGGCCGCGCACCTGGCCTTCCTCACCTACGAGGACCGGCCGGGCATCGTCGGCCAGGTCGGCCGGATCCTCGGCGAGGCGGACGTGAACATCGCCGGTATGCAGGTCAGCCGCGACCGCAAGGGTGGCAAGGCCCTGGTCGCGCTGTCGGTCGACTCGGCGATCGCGCCCACCGTGCTGGACGACATCGCGACCGTGGTCCAGGCCGACACCGCTCGTACGGTGGACCTCGAAGCGTGATTGAGACGAACGACTGATTTACTGGAGGTGGTCAGCCGCCCGCAGGCGCATGGCGGCTGGCAAGGGCCCGGGCTCAATAGCCCGGGCCCGCTTCAGTGTTCTGAGGTCAGTGCCGAATTGTTCTGAGGTCAGTGCCGAGTGGCGAGCAGTACGGCGGCGTCCGGCGCGACCATCACCTCGACGGTGGTGAAGCGCTTGTCCATCAGCCATTCCTGCCGCAGCGTGTCGACCCGGCCCTCGTACATCGGCGGCCAGACCGCCGACGGCGTGAAGTCGTCGAGTACGACGAAGCCGCCGGGCTCGACCACATCGGCGATGATGTCGCGGGCCGAGATCTTCGCCTCGCGCGCGTCCACGAACAGCAACGCGAACGGCCCGCGCTCGATCAGCGCGGTCCAGTCCGCGGAGACGACCTCGATCCGCTCGTCCGCGGCGAACAGTTCCGCCACCGCCTTCGCGAGCTGCGGATCGCTCTCCGCGGTGACGATCCGGGTGCTCTCGTCGGCGCCGCTGCGCAGCCAGGCCGAACCGACGCCGCAGCCGGTCCCGAGCTCACCGAGCAGGCCCGTCTTCGATGCCGCCAGCGAGGCGAGCAGGCGGCCGGTCTCGTTCCTGGTGGAGCTGACGAATCCGCGCCGGCCGGACAGGCTGAGGGCCGCTGAAACCAGCGGCGGCAGTTCTGGGGGAGCACTCACCGGTTGAGAGTTGCACAGCCGTGGTCCAGGACCGGCCATGGCATCTCATATTCCGGGACAACCTTCCCGCATAGTGGTGAAATAGTCGTACGCCAGAGTAAATTCGGTCGCACCCTGCCGCCCGCATCCTGTCTCGGGAGGAGCAGCATGTACGACATGTATCCAGCCAACTGGCCGGCGATCGACGCCCGGGAACGGAAGGCGACCCGCCGTCGCCGGCCGGCCCGTGATGCCGCCAGGGCTGTCCAAGAGGCCATGAACCGCCGCGACAATGGGGGAGAACCCAAGAAGTGAGCGACAAGAAGAACTTCACGCTGGCCGTCGTTCCCGGTGACGGGATCGGACCCGAGGTGACCACCGAGGCGCTCAAGGTGCTCGATGCGGTCGCGGTCCAGCATGGCGTGACGTTCGACCGGACCGAGTACGACCTCGGCGCGAAGCGCTGGCACGCCACCGGTGAGACGCTGCCGGACGCCGAGTTGGCAGAGATCCGCACGCACGACGCGATCCTGCTCGGCGCGGTCGGCGATCCGAGCGTCCCGTCCGGGGTGCTCGAGCGCGGCCTGCTGCTGAAGCTCCGGTTCACCCTCGACCACTACGTGAACCTTCGCCCTTCGAAGATCTACCCCTCCGTCGGTTCCCCGCTGGCGAACCCGGGTGAGGTCGACTTCGTCGTCGTACGGGAAGGCACCGAGGGTCCGTACGTCGGCAACGGCGGCGCACTGCGCGTCGGCACGCCGGCCGAGATCGCCACCGAGGTGTCGGTCAACACGGCGTACGGCGTCGAGCGGGTGGTCCGGGACGCGTTCGCCCGGGCCCAGGCGCGGCCGCGCAAGAAGCTCACGCTCGTGCACAAGAACAACGTGCTCGTGTACTCCGGCCACCTGTGGAAGCGGACCGTCGACAAGATCGCCCAGGAGTTCCCGGAGATCGCCGTCGACTACCTGCACGTGGACGCGGCGACCATCTTCCTGGTCACCGACCCGGCCCGGTTCGACGTGATCGTCACCGACAACCTGTTCGGCGACATCATCACCGACCTGGCGGCCGCGATCAGCGGCGGCATCGGGCTGGCCGCGAGCGGCAACATCAACCCGGACCGGACCGAGCCCAGCATGTTCGAGCCGGTGCACGGCTCCGCGCCGGACATCGCCGGCCAGCAGAAGGCCGACCCGACCGCGGCGATCCTGTCCGCCGCGCTGCTGCTGGAACACCTCGGTCTGACCGAGGCCGCGACCGCGATCGAAGCGGCCGTGACCGCCGATATCGAGGAGCGCACCGGCGCGATCCGGACCACCGCCGAGATCGGCGACGCGATCGCCAAGCGCGCGGCCGGGTGACCCCGGGTGAGCGGCTGACCGGTGCTCGCACGACCAGTCAGCCAAGAGGTACGGTGCGGCTATGAGCGCCGATCTGCAGTTCACCGTTGAGCCAACCACCCATCCGGCCAGCGACGACCAGCGCGCCACGATCCTGGCGAACCCGGGATTCGGGCAGTACTTCTCCGACCACATGGCGATCGCCACCTGGACCCAGGGAAGTGGCTGGCACGACGCACGGATCACCGCCTTCAGGCCGCTGGAGCTGTCTCCGGCCACCGCGGTGTTCCACTACGCCCAGACGATCTTCGAAGGGATGAAGGCCTACCGGCATCCCGACGACTCGATCCACATGTTCCGCCCCGAGGCCAACGCGGCCCGGTTCGCCCGGTCCGCGCACCGGCTCGCGCTGCCGGCGTTGCCCGAGGCCGCCTTCCTGGACTCGCTGCGCACGCTGGTCGAGCTGGACAAGGTCTGGGTGCCCGGCGGCGGCGAGATGTCGCTCTATCTGCGGCCGTTCATGTTCGGCTCCGACCCGTTCCTCGGCGTTCGCCCGTCCGCGCAGGTCACGTACTGCGTGATCACGTCGCCGGCCGGCTCGTACTTCTCCGGCGGTGTGAAGCCGGTGAAGATCTGGCTGAGCGAGGAGTACACCCGGGCCGCCCCCGGTGGCACCGGCGCGGCCAAGACCGGCGGTAACTACGCCTCCTCGCTGCTGGCTCAGGCCGAGGCGATCGAGGAGGGCTGCGACCAGGTCGCCTTCCTCGACGCGGTCGAGAAGAAGTGGGTCGAGGAGCTCGGCGGGATGAACCTGTACTTCGTCCTCGACGACAACTCCGTCGTCACGCCGGAACTGTCCGGCACCATCCTCGAGGGCGTCACCCGGGACTCGATCCTCAAGCTGGTCACCGATCTCGGCTACACCGTCACCGAGCGCAAGATCTCGATCGACGAGTGGCGCGACGGCGCGGCCTCCGGCAAGATCCGCGAGGTGTTCGCCTGCGGCACCGCCGCGGTGGTCACCCCGGTCGCCTCGCTGAAGTGGAAGGACGGCGACGTCCAGGTCGGCGACGGCAACGGCGGTCCGGTCACCGCCGCCGTCCGCAGCGCTCTCCTCGACGTCCAGTACGGCCGCGCGGCAGACCCCCACGGCTGGATGACCCGCGTCTGCTGATTCCCCTTACGTCCGAAGAACTGTGGCCTATGACCCACAGTTCTTCGGACGTTGTGCTGTCATCAGGGGGCGTGGCTGAGTGGGCTGCGGCGCTGACGGCGAGCGCCACCAGCCAGCGACTGTTTTCACAGCATGTTCTCAGGTCCGGGGCTGGACGGACGGTCGCTGTCCACAGGTGGGGTTCGATAGGGTCGGGCGCCATGAGCAGCTTCCCGGACGACGTCGAGGCCTACTACGCCGAGCTCGCCGACCGGCGCTCATGGTCGCCCGAGACGGTCACCGCGATTCGCGCCACCGTCGAGCTGATCCGGGATCTGGACCGCGGCACTGCCCCGCGGACGTACGGCGCGCTTGCCGACGACAACGGCACCGACTGGCTGTACGAAGCGGTCTGGCACGAGCGCGAGTGGGTCGTGATCCGCGAGCTCGGCGTGGGGGAGGACGGCGACGTCACCCGGTACTGGTGGCAGCGGCTCGAAGACGACGAAGGCATGCTCACCGACCAGGCCCTCGACCGCGACGAGTGGGGCCTGCGCCCGTTGACCCGAGAGGACTTCTACACCGCCTGGGACGACCCCGGCTGGTCCCTCACCACGTTGACCGCCTGACCTCGCACCCCAGGGCCTGACCTCAGGGCCCACGGGCGACCTGACACCCCACCGACTGACCTCACACCCCACCGACTGAAGCGGCGCCCGCCTCATCACCCCCGCGCGTCCGGCTCTTGCGTCGTTCCGGGGGTTCCTAGCTCGGGCCACAGCGGGGCGTCTTTGTGCAGCAGATCCGTACGCCGAGGCCGTCGCCGTACGGATCCCGTGCACAAACTGACCGATCGCAACGACGGATGGCAGCGTTCGAAGGGATATCCCCTCGAAGGTGGGGTCTCTGCTCCTAAGCCAGGGGAGAACCACCACAGGCGGGGATATCCCGGCGTTGTGGGTTCTCTGCTGGTGTGCGAGGGGAGAAGGCACCACTCGCGGGGATATCCGCTTGTTTGTCGGTTCCGTGGCTGTTTCCCGTGCCGGCGGGCCGGACCGCCAGGCCATCACAACGAGGCGAGCGCGACGGCCTCCCGCCGACGATCGCGGCGTCTGGGTGATTGTGATGGCCTGCAAGTCCGCCATACCCGTCCTGGCGGGTGTGGCGAGTTTGGCGACGCCGCGCCTGACCGGACCTGCACCACTCACCAAGCAACGCGACGTCAGACAGGCCCCGCTCGGCTCCGAGCACTCGGAGGCTGACGGACCGGGTTAGTGAGTGCGCCACGTCCACCCAGGCCGAGACCCGCGGGCCGGCCAGGCCCGGCTGGGGAGGATCTGCCCACCCGATCCGGGACGAGATCCTCCCCACCCTCGGCGACAACCGACACAACACGGGCCGACTGCCCGGACGCGAAGGAGACGAACCAACCACCCACGGACACGTCAGAACAGCCGGATATCCGTTGGAAAGGGGCGGCAGGAGGGAGTGGACTGGGACGTACGCCGCAGTACTGGTCGGCGTACTGAATGTTCGTGATGCGAGACGCTCTGGCCATGGCGTGGACATTGTGTGGCAGACTGCCAAGTGTCATGAAGATCTACCAGGTCATTATTCCTTAGGCGCGCTCAGCCGGCAGTACCTGAGCGCGCAGACCTCTCGCACCTTGCGGGAGGTTTTTTGTTTGCCCCAAGAGTCACAGAGTTCGAACACCGCCAACCCCTCCTCGGAAGGCCGATCATGAGCATTTCGGACGAGTTCCACGTCTACGACACGACTCTGCGCGACGGTGCGCAGCAGGAGGGGCTGGCGCTGTCCGTGGCCGACAAGATCGCCATCGCGCAGCATCTGGACGACCTGGGCGTGGGCTTCATCGAGGGCGGTTGGCCGGGCGCGGTGCCCAAGGACACCGAGTTCTTCAAGCGCGCCCGGACCGAGCTGCACCTGAAGAACTCGACCTTCGCGGCCTTCGGCGCGACCCGCAAGCCGGGGACCACCGCGGCCGAGGACCCGCAGGTCGCCGCGCTCCGCGATTCCGGCGCCGGCGTGGTCACACTCGTTGCCAAGAGCCACGATGCGCACGTCGAACGGGCCTTGCGGACGACTCTCGACGAGAACCTCCGGATGGTCGCCGACACAGTCCGCTACCTGCGCGAGAACGGCCAGCGAGTCTTCCTCGACACCGAGCACTTCTTCGATGGCTATCGTGCCAACCGCGCGTACGCGCTGGAAGTAGTACGAGTAGCTACCGAGGCCGGCGCCGACGTGGTCGCCCTGTGCGACACGAACGGCGGGACGCTGCCGAGGGAACTGCAGGACATCGTCCGCGATGTCCTCGATTCCACCGGCGCGCGCCTCGGCATCCACTGTCACAACGACGCCGGCTGCGCGGTGGCGAACTCGATCGCCGCCGTCGAGGCCGGCGTCACGCACGTCCAGGGCACCATCAACGGGTACGGCGAACGCACCGGCAACGCCGACCTGCTCGCGATCGTGGCCAACCTCGAGCTGAAGCGCGAGCTGGACCTGCTCCCGCCCGGCAAGCTGGCCGAGTCGTTCCGGATCGCGCACGCGATCGCCGAAGTGACGAACGTGCCGCCGTCGACCCGGCAGCCGTACGTCGGTGTGTCCGCGTTCGCCCACAAGGCGGGCCTGCACGCCAGCGCCATCAAGGTGGATCCTGATCTCTATCAGCACACGGATCCGGCCCGGGTGGGCAACGACATGCGGATGCTCGTCTCCGAGATGGCCGGGCGGGCGAGCGTGGAGCTGAAGGGACGCGAGCTCGGCTTCGACCTCGGCAACGACCGCGAACTGGTCAGCCGGGTGACCGACCGGGTGAAGGACCTGGAGGCCCGCGGGTACACGTTCGAGGCCGCGGACGCCTCGTTCTCGCTGCTGCTGACCGAGGAGGTCACGGGCAAGCGGCCGAGCTACTTCGACGTCGAGTCGTGGCGAGTGATCACCGAGTCCCGGGCCGACGGCGAGGCGGTCTCGGAATCGACGGTGAAGCTGGTCGCGGGCGGCGAACGGGAGATCGTCACGGGCGAGGGCAACGGACCGGTCAACGCACTCGACCATGCGCTCCGTACCGCGATCGAACGCGCGTACCCGGCGGTGAACAAGTTCGAGCTCGTCGACTACAAGGTCCGCATCCTCGACCAGGGTCATGGGACGGACGCGGTGATCAGAGTTCTGATCGAGACCGCGGACGGTGAGGGGTCGTGGGTGACGGTCGGGGTCGGGCACAACATCGTCGAGGCGTCCTGGGAGGCGCTCGTCGACGGCTTCACCTTCGGTCTGCTGCGGCACAAGGAGGTCGTGCGATGACCCTGCTCGCGGTCGAACGCACGCTCACGGTCTTCACCGCACAGGTCGTCGAGACCGACGGCCTGCTGGCGCGGGTCGCCGTACTGCTCAATCCGTACGACGTCCGCGAACTGGCCGTGTCGCTGGACGAGGGGGAGTTGCGGGTCGTCGTCGAAGGCGACGGCTTCGACGCCGGCCGGGTCGCCGCCCGGCTCGCGAAGATCATCGGCGTACTGGAGGTCGCCGTCGAGTGATCACCAGCGCGAACTGGTCAGTTGAAACTGGACAGTCCAGACTGATGAATCTAGAATGGTGCGGTGACCGAGAAGATCTCCGCGTCGGCGGCGCAGGCAGCCAGTGAGGTGCCGGTCGTCTTCGGGCGGGTCAAACGGCGGCTCACTGAGCTCGCCGACCAGGACGACCTGACGCCGTCGCAGTCCTCGGTGCTGAGCCGGCTCGACAAGGACGGCCCGGCGTCGGCCAGTGAACTCGCCGCGGCGGAGCGGGTGCGCCCGCAGTCGATGGCCGCGATCCTGTCCGCCCTCCGCGAGGTCGACCTGATCCAGCGGCACCCGGATCCGGAGGACGGCCGCCGTCAGGTTGTCTCGCTGACCACGGCCGGCCGGCACCGGATGCGAGGCGATCGGAAGGTCCGGCAGGAGTGGCTGGCCCAGGCTCTGCAAGACCAGTGCACCGAAGCCGAGCGGCAAACCATCATCGAAGCCCTCGCTCTCCTCGGCAAGGCCCTCGAGGCGGCGGCCTCGCCGTGACCCCTGACCTAGTCAGGCCGACCGACGGTTGGTCGCGCCGATGGTGGTGGGGCCGTCGTTACATCGGTCGTCGTCCACAACCCAACTGAAAGGCGCACTCGTGTCAGTTACCACCCTCGACCCCAAGACCGCGCTCGTCGTCATCGACCTGCAGAACAGCGTCGCCGTCCTTCCCGGCGAGCCGCATTCGACCGCGGACGTGATCAGCCGGACGGCGGAACTCGCCGACGCGTTCCGGAAGCGCGACCTTCCCGTCGTCCTCGTTCGGGTCAGCTTCGCTGCCGACGGGAGCGATCGCTTGACCGGGCGCACCGAGCAGCAGCGCCAGACCGGTACGCCGCCCGCCGACGCCGACCAGATCGTCGACCAGTTGGCCGGGCATCCCGGGGACATCGTCGTCACCAAGCGGAACTGGGGCGCCTTCTACGGCACCGACCTCGACGTCCAGCTGCGCCGCCGCGGTATCACCCAGATCGTCCTCACCGGAATCGCGACCAGCATCGGCGTCGAGTCGACCGCCCGCGCCGCCTATGAGCACGGTTACAACGTCACGCTCGCCACCGACGCGATGACCGACTTCGCGACCGACGCTCACGACCACAGCCTCGCCTGGATCTTCCCCCGCCTCGGGGAGACCGGCACCACGGCCGAGATCCTGGCCCTGCTGAGCTGAGCTCGGAGAACCGCGGGGTTTGTTTCACCCCGCGGTTGTCCGGCTGTGCTCAGTCCCAGCTCAGGCCACTGGAGGACTGGTACTCGATCACGCGGGTCTCGAAGAAGTTCTTTTCCTTCTTGAGGTCCATCACCTCCGACATCCATCCGAACGGGTTGCGTGTCTCGCCGAAGATCGCAGCGATACCGATCTGCTCGGCGCGGCGGTCGGTGATGAAGTGCATGTACTGCTCGCACAGCTCGGCGGTCAGGCCGAGCATGCCGTTCGGCATCGTCGCGCGCCCATAGGCGACCTCTAGCTCACAGGCCTCGGTCAGCATCTGCCGGACCTCGGCCTGGAACGCCTCAGTCCACAGGCGTGGGTTCTCCTGCTTGATCTGGTTGATGCAGTCGATGCCGAAGTTCAAGTGGATCGACTCGTCCCGCAGGATGTACTGGTACTGCTCGGCGATGCCGACCATCTTGTTCCGCCGGCCGAGCGACAGGATCTGCGCGAACCCGGTGTAGAACCACATCCCCTCGAACACCACGTAGAACGCGATCAGATCGCGCAGGAACGCGCTGTCGGACTCTGGCGTCCCGGTGCGGAAGCCCGGGTCCTCCAGGTGCTGGGTGTACTTCAGCGCCCAGGCGTCCTTGTCCGAGATCGACGGCACTTCGCGGTACATGTTGAACAACTCGCCCTCGTCCAGGCCCAGCGACGTACAGATGTACTGGAAGGTGTGCGTGTGCACGGCCTCCTCGAACGCCTGGCGGAGCAGGTACTGCCGGCATTCAGGGTTGGTCAGCTGCCGGTAGACGGCCAGGACGATGTTGTTCGCCACCAGGGACTCCGCGGTGGCGAAGAAGCCGAGGTTGCGCTTCAGCATCATCCGCTCGTCATCGGTCAAGCCGTCCCTGGCCCCTGGTGGACGCCGCCAAAGCGAGATGTCGGCCTGCATGGACACCTCGGTGGGCATCCAGTGGTTGTTGCAGGCGGCAAGGTACTTGTCCCAGGCCCACTGGTACTTCAGCGGCAACAGCTGATTGACATCCGCCCGCGCGTTGATCATCGCCTTGTCGGCGACCTCGACCCGCGACGCCCCGACGGCGAGCGAGCCGAGCCCGGTGGAGTTGGGGATGGTGGTCACTGGCAGGCCTCGCAGTCGGGGTCGTCGATAGAGCACACGGCTCCGGTGGGTTCAGGCAACGGCATGTCGACCGGCGCGGAGACCGGAACGGCGTTCAGCCGTCCGTCGGTGCCCTTCAACGTGGACTTCTCCACGTGGGTCGCTGACTGGGAACGCAGGTAGTACGTCGTCTTGAGGCCATAGCGCCAAGCCGCCCGGTACAACTCGTCCAGCGCACGGCCCGACGGCGCGGCCATGTAGAGGTTCAGCGACTGCGCCTGGTCGATCCACTTCTGCCGGCGCGATGCCGCCTTCACCAGCCAGAGCGGGTCGATCTCGAACGCGGTCGCGTACAGCTCCCGCAGATCGGCCGGGACCCGCTCGATCCCGGCCAGGATGCCGTCGTGGTACTTCAGGTCCGACACCATCACCTGGTCCCACAGCCCCCGCGCCTTCAGGTCGGCGACGAGGTACGGGTTCGCGACGGTGAACTCACCGGACATGTTCGACTTCACGAACAGGTTGCTGTACGCCGGCTCGATCGACTGGCTCACGCCGCAGATGTTGGAGATCGTCGCAGTCGGCGCGATCGCCATCACGTTGGAGTTGCGCATGCCGTCGCGCAGCACCTTCTGCCGGAGAGCGTCCCAGTCGAGCTGCTTGCTCTGGTCAACGATCACATCGCCGTCGCGAGCGGTCCGGAGCAGCTCGAGCGAGTCGATCGGCAGGATCCCCTGGCTCCACAGCGAACCGTCGTACGTCGAGTAGCTGCCACGCTCGGCCGCCAGGTCGCTGGACGCCTCGATGGCGTGGTAGCTGATCTGCTCCATCGAGCTGTCCGCGAACGCGACCGCGGCCTCGGAGGAGTACGGGATCCGCAGCGAGAACAGCGCATCGGCGAAACCCATCAGGCCGAGGCCGACCGGGCGGTGGCGCTGGTTCGCGCGCTCGGACTCCGACGTGGTGTAGAAGTTCACGTCGATGACGTTGTCGAGCATCCGGACCGCGGTCTTCACCGTGTCGCGGAGCAGGTCGGCGTCCAGACCGTCCTCGGTCAGATGCGCGACCAGATTGACCGAGCCCAGGTTGCAGACCGCCGTCTCCTCGACCGTCGTGTTGAGGGTGATCTCGGTGCACAGGTTCGACGAGTGGACCACGCCGTCATGCTGCTGCGGCGAGCGCAGGTTGCAGGCGTCCTTGAAGGTGATCCACGGGTGCCCGGTCTCGAACAGCACGGTCAGCATCCGGCGCCACAGGTCGACGGCCTTGACCCGCTTGTAGACCCGGATCTCGCCGCGGTCGGCGGCGTTCTCGTAACCGACGTACGCCTCGGCGAACGCAGCGCCGTACAGATCATGGAGGTCCGGCACCTCGTTGGGCGAGAACAGCGTCCAGTCGCCGCCCGCCTCAACCCGCTGCAGGAACAGGTCCGGCACCCAGTTCGCCGTGTTCATGTCATGAGTACGACGCCGCTCGTCGCCGGTGTTCTTGCGGAGGTCGAGGAACTCCTCGACGTCGATGTGCCAGGTCTCCAGGTACGCACAGACCGCGCCCTTACGTTTCCCGCCCTGATTGACTGCTACCGCGGTGTCGTTGGCGATCTTCAGGAACGGTACGACGCCCTGCGACTCACCGTTCGTGCCGCGGATCTTGGCGCCGATGCCGCGGACCGGCGTCCAGTCATTGCCGAGGCCGCCGGAGTACTTGGCCAGCAGCGCGTTGTTGCGGATGCCGTGGAAGATGCCGGCCAGGTCGTCCTCGACCGTGGTCAGGAAGCACGACGACAGCTGCGGCCGGGTGGTGCCGGAGTTGAACAGCGTCGGCGTGGATGACATGAACCGGAACGAGCTGAGCAGTTCGTAGAACTGGATCGCGCGCGCCTCCCGGTCGTCCTCGCGCAGCGCCATCCCCATCGCGACCCGGAGGAAGAACGCCTGCGGCAGCTCGAACCGCACCTTGTCGATGTGCAGCAGATACCGGTCGTACAGGGTCTGCAGAGCGAGGAAGGTGAAGTTGAGGTCGCGCTCGGGACGGATCGCGGCGGCGAGCCGGGCCAGGTCGAAGCTGGCCAGTTCGGGGTCGAGGTGTCCGGCGTCGATACCGACCTGGATGTAGCGCGGGAAGTAGTCCGCGTACGCCGCGGTCATGTCGGCCTGGCTGGCCTGCCGGGGCTCGCCGTGGACTCGGCCGAGGGCTTCGCGCCGGATCTGGTCCTGCAGCAGCCGGGACGCGGCGAAGCTGTACTGCGGCTCGGTCTCGACGTAGGACCTGGCGGCCATCACCAGCGCGAGCTCGACCTCGTGCTGCGCGATGCCGTCGTAGCAGGAGCCGAGGGTCTCGTTGAGGATCAGCTCGGGGTCGACCGACTCGAGCCCGTCGGCCGCCTCCGCGACGATCACCCGCAGCCGGTCGACGTCGAGCGGCGCGCGGCTGCCGTCGGCGGCGCGGACCGTCAGCGGAGGCTTCTCGGCGATGCCGGCCGGGTCGGCGGGGGTGCGGGCCTTGGTCCGCTCCTCCCGGTAGAGGACGTACGCGCGGGCGACCTGGTGCTCACCGGCGCGCATCAGCGCCAGCTCGACCTGGTCCTGGATGTCCTCGACCTGGACGCTGCGGCGAGCGGCGCCGCGGCTGGTGAGGGCGCCGACGACCCGGCCGGTCAGGTCGGTCACCAGGTCGCGGACCCGGTGGGTGGCGCCGGCGTCGGCGCCCTCGACCGCGAGGAACGCCTTGCTCATGGCAACGGAGATCTTGGTCCGGTCGAACGCGGTGCTGCTGCCGTCGCGGCGGACGACGGTCAGTTCGATCGGCTGGTCAGCCGACTCGGCTCGGTCGGACACCGATCCGGACGTGGACGCGATGGTCACAGATGTTCTCTCCCTGGGGGTACGGAGGGCCGCGACCTCGGGGTGAGCGCATGACGAGACAGGCAGTACCGGCCGGGATTGCTGCCGTCGCGCCCTACGACCCGCCCTCGAGGTCTTGGACCGCGTGCACCGGCGGTGCACGCGCCGGCGGCAGGTATCCGGACTCGCGGAGGCTCTCCGCTCACCGTTGCGGGGCAGCTCCGGATTCGCACCGGATTCCCCTGTTGCCTCGGGCCTGTCGGCGTCGGGCGACGCCGGTCGGTCCGAACCACCAGCAGGAGAGACTCTATGCGCCAGACCCTAGATCTTGTGGCAGCGCCACGCCGCGTGTCGCACATGTTGTGGTTTTCAGGCTGCGACCGCATACAGATCCTGGAGCGTCATGATCTCCGAGCCGTGGTGGATCAGCTCGCGGTTGAGGCGGAGCGCGACGTGACCGAATGGCTCACCGGCGTCCAGCTCGGTCGCCTGGCTCAGGCCGACCGTCATCACCTGCTCCTCGTCCAGCGCGGCGATCGAGTCCTGCCAGGCGTCCACCCAGTGCGTCAGCCAAGCGACCGCGTCCCGGGCGTTGCCGTGCAGCGTGATGTCGGCGCGGCCCTGCAGGCTCTCGCCGAACGTCCACTCCCAGCGCTCGAAGAATGTCTCGGTCAAGTGGGCGATCAGCCAGGCGATCGTCCGTGGCCCGCGATGATCCGGCTCGTCCGGCCACTGCGCCACCCACTCCCCGGATCCGAGGGACCTGAATCCCCCGAGGTAACGCCGTCGTACGACGGTCAGCGCCTCACTGCTCGGGCGCCAGAAGTACTGCTCGTCGGTCAGTTGGGCGAGCCGGCCGGACAACACCATCCAGCTGAAGCCGAGCTGACCTCGCACCATCGCCATCGCCGATCGTCGGTGCAGGATCTCCCAGTCGAACGGCTCCGGCATCACGATTCATCCCGCTCCCCGTCGGGCGCCTCGATTTGAGACGCGATCGAACATGTGTTCGAATTGTGTCTCGACGGGGAGGAGAAAGTCAATGCGGATGGTGTGTTGGTTCTGGCCTCGACGGCACTGGTCTGGTAGGTGGTTCGATCCGGGTATCGGCCGCCGGGCTGGCGAAGCGCCGCTCGAGCAACGTGAAGGCGTCGATCAGTTCGGGTGCCTCGTAGACACGGTTCCGGCGGCCGTCGGTGACCTCGCGCAGGATGCCCGCCTCGACCAGCCGGGCCAGTCCCTGGTTGGCGGCCTGCTGAGACCGGTCGATGAGTTGCGCGGCCGCGGTGAGGGTGAGGACCGGGGCCGCCGGCAGCGCGTCGATCAACAGGTCGGTGGCAGATCCCGCGCGGACCGGCGCGGCCCGCTCGCGCCACGCGGTCTTCAGGTCCGCCGCCGCCTGCTCGAAGCGAGCAGCCTCCGCGGTCGCATGACTGCACGCCATCGCGAACATCTGCAGCCAGGGGTTCGCCGCCGAACGAGCCTTGGCCGTGGTCGGCCGCCCGACGTATCGGAAGGCCGTCAGGGCTTCGATGTACTGCGCCGCGTAGGTGGCGAGCGACAACGACACGGGTGGCACCGTCCGCGTAATGAGGCCGTCGGCCCGCAGGATCAGCTGGATCAGCGCACGCCCGGTCCGTCCGTTGCCATCGGCAAAGGGATGGATGGTCTCGAACTGTGCGTGTGCGATCGCGGTCTTCGCAAGCACCGGCAGCCGGGACTCGCGGACGAACGTCATCAGATCCGCAAGCAGGTCGGGGAGCAGGTGAGCCGGCGGCGGGACGTAGTACGCCTCGGCGGGAGAGCGGCCGCCGATCCAGTTCTGCAGGTAGCGGACCTCGCCCCCGAACTCCGGCGTCGGGGACTGGGCCATCAGTCGCCGGTGCGCTTCCAGCAGGTGGTCGACCTCGAGTTTGTCGCCGGCCTGGACGGACTCGGTCACCCAGGTCATCGCGTCGACGGCTCCCAGCACCTCCTCGGCGGTGACGTCGCCAGGCCCGTTGGTGGGCCGATCGCGGAGTACGTCGGCCTTGAGCAAGCGACGCGCACCGACGACGAGTCCTTCGATCTGCGACGACCCGACGGCCTCGGCCCGCAGCAGCAGCCGCGCCAGCGCCTCGCTGTTCGTCAGGACGGCGGCGGTCGCGTCCAGCCGGGCGAGGTCGCCGGCGGCATCCTCGAGCGCGGCGAGCACGTCCTCGCTCAGGTCGAACTCGCGCCCGACCAGCGGATCCGGGAAGTACAACTCGTAGGACCCGCCCAACCGCTCCGCCCGGGTGAACCCGTCCGGGTGCCCAGGCCACCGATGCAACTCAACCCGTGCCATACCTCTTATTCAAGCTTATCCACAAACCTTGAACAAGAGTCCACAGCCTGTGGATGGTTGAGGGTGACTCGCGATGACACAGCGTGGCGATCAGGAGCAAGCGTGCGCCGATGAGTCTGAGTGGCGAGGTGTGGACCCAGCTGTGGGCAGACTGGTCGGTGGCCGAACGAGGACGGATGGAGGCGCCGATGACGTTGGACGCGGAGACTCGGCAGATGGTGGCCGCCAATGAGGCCGACTGGGACGCGCGAGCGCCGCTGCATGCGGCGAGCCGGTTCTACAGTCAGCCTGCGGAGTACTGGTTCGCCGACTACGAGTGGGAGGATCTCGGCCCACTCGAGGGACGCGACGTACTCCACCTGCAATGCCACCTCGGCACCGAGACCATCGCGTTCGCGCGGCGCGGTGCGCGGGTCACCGGTCTCGACCTCTCCAGGAAGTCTCTCGAGGAAGCCCGCCGGATCGCATCGGACGCTGACCAGAACATCGACTACGTGCACGCGGACGTGTACGACGCAGTCGGAGTACTGCAGGGTCGCCAGTTCGATGTCGTCTATACGGGCAAGGGCGCGCTCTGCTATCTGCCGGACCTCCACCAGTGGGCCATGGTCGTCCACGACCTTCTCAAACCCGGTGGCTCGCTCTACATCGTCGAGTTCCACCCGTTGCTCAACGCTCTCCGCGAGGTCTCGCTGCCCGGTGAGTCCGACGATCTGACTCTCCGCGCCGACTACCTCGAAGGCCGCGGCCCGATCGCCCATGACTCCACCGTCACCTACACCGGCGACGAGGTCCCCGGCCGCCACCACAGCTACGAATGGCGGCACGGGATCGGCGAGATCGTCACTACCCTCGCCGGTGCAGGCTTCAACCTCACCACCTTGCGGGAGTCTGAGGTCCTTCAATGGCCGCGCTGGCCCTCCATGCAGCAGACGGCCGAAGGCTGGTGGCGCCTACCAGACGACGCGCCCCGCATCCCCTTACTCTTCGCCCTCAAGGCAACCAGGCCGGCCTGACTTGACCTACGGTCAGCGGTAGCTGAGACGCTCCTCGGCCCAGTTCCAGTCGATGCGCTCCTGTTCGAGCCGGATGCGCTCCCCGAACCGATCGGTGACCAGGTCTGAGTAGAGCGCCGCCTCGTCGGCAGTGAGGCGGCCGAGTTGCGCTGCGGTCGGCGAGGCCTCACGTCCCCAGCGCTCGCGATGGGCGAGCAGAGTGTCCCTGTCCATCAGAAATGAACGGGTCTGTGGCAGCCATGCTCTGAGTTGGTTGAGGATCGCGAACCCGTGGGTGTCGAGGTCCCCCCAGTAGTGCACTTGGGCGTCGCGGAGCCACGGCAGCGAACCTGGGCGGTTGACCTCGAAGCCTTTCCCCCACAGCACGATTCCCCCGACCGGGACGGGGACACTGAGAAAGGTGATCTCGTTCTCGACGATCACGGCGTCTCGTACCTCGAGGTCGAGCTGTGCGAGCTCCTCCAGCCGCAACGATGCCTCGGAGAACGGCGATACGAGCCCAAGCCCGGAGCCAGGGCGCAAACGCACCAGTTCAGGCTTTGTGCGCAGCCCGAGAGCGGTGAGGAATCCCGACGACGAGGCGGGTACGCCGAGCAGTTGGGCGAGGACTGTGCGGTGCCGCTCGACGAACTTGGTGTCGACACCGGGCGCACTGATCTCTCTGAGGTATCTGGAGGAACCCTGTGCGTCCGCGAGCCAGCGAAATGCCGTCAGCAGTCCCGGCCAGGTCCGCCCCAGTGAGAGTGCTCGGAGCGGTTGACTGGCAACCCAGGTCTGGACGGCCGGCTCGCCAGCGGTCAGTGCCAGGATCTCGGCGTACTCAGCTGCCTTGCCCGCGACGCCGAGCAGTGCCCACGCCTGTTTGTACGTCGTCACCTTGGCGCGCGTGGGTAGCTCATTGCGCCCGATCAGGCGGCCGCCGATCGGGGCATACTCGAGGGAGTACTGCGCGTCACCGCGACGACCCGTGTCGAGTGCCGCGATCCAATCCCGCACTGCGTCGAGGTCATCGCCGATCTGTGCGGCTCGAGGCCCACGCAGGGGGATGTCGATGATCGGGAACGGGTGCCCGGCGGCCAGGGCTCGTAGCAACGTGCCGTCGTCCCAGCGGCGCAGGACCCGGGCCCGGATGTCGGAAACGGTCGTCCAGTCGGTCATGCCCGATGCCCGGCCCGGCGTTCCTGGAACTCCTCGATCGTCAGGGTCTGGAGCCGCGAATAGCTCCCGGCCGGATTGTCGACGAACCCGATTGCTTTGACATAGGGCTCGATCACGTGCACCTTCTGCAGGGGAGTCACGATCAGCAGTTGCAGGCCGAGCTTGGCGAAGAGTTCGAGTGCGTAGCGCGTCGATGCGTCCGATCCCCGGCCGAACGCCTCGTCGATGACCGCGAACCGGAAGTCCCGTGACTTCTCCGCGCCCCACTCCAGGCCGAACTGGTAGGCGAGCGAGGCGGCAAGGATCGTGTAAGCCAGCTTCTCCTTCTGACCGCCGGACTTGCCGTCGGAGTCGCGATAGTGCTCCCACTCGCGGTCGGTCTCGCGATCACGCTCGGACGCCGAGAACGTGAACCAGTTGCGGACGTCGGTCACCCGGCGAGTCCATGCCTTGTCGGCGTCGGCGTGGCCGTCCCGGCCGCGGAACCGATCGATGATCCGTTGGACCTCGAGGAAGCGCTGTTCGGAGTAGCTGATCGTCACCGGGGGACAAGGTGTCATCGGTTGCCGTGCGCAGGTCGCTGCGGAAGTTCTGGATCTCCTGGTTGACGGTCCGCTCGGCGACGAGTGTGATGTACCGTCCGGCGCTGTAGTCGATCGCGCCGAGTGCCTCGTTGATCCGGTCGACGCGCGTGTGGATCTCATCGGACTGCCGCCGCAGCCAGTTGTTGAACTGCGCGAGCTCACGGATCGTGTTGGTGTTGAGCTGTCGCTTGAATTCATCCTCGAACCGGGGGCAGGTCGTCGTTGGCCACCCGGTCGTGGAACGCGCCGAACTCTGCTCGTGAGTCGACACTCGCGTCCATCTCGGTCGTCGCCTCGGGCCAGCGGCGCCGTACGTCGTTCATGTACTGCAGGATGCTCTGGGTGTAGCCGCCGAGCTCTCGGCCGATCCGATCGATGGTGGCCTGCAAGTCCGCGCTCAGCGACTCGGCGGCCCGGCCACAGGCCTCCGCCGTCCGCGGCATCTTGCCCTCGAGCAGCGCTTCCAGATCGCGGTACGACGCTCTGCCGGTCACCACCTGGTCGGCCGGCTGATCTGCGACGAACCGCTGATCTGCCCGCCGGGACTCCGTGGCCCGGTCGATTCTCTCCGCGAGCACCCGGACGTCACCGGTGAGCTCGGTCAGCTTGGCCTCCAGCTCGCCTGCCAGTTGGGCGTTGGCTTCGAGGCGTCGCTCGATCTCGGCCAGTGCCGAGGAGCCGGCGACCAGGCGTTGCCGCTCCGCCTCCGCGGCCTCTGCATGGGCGAGGGCATCCTTCCAGTCCAGCTCGCTCCAGGACGTGTAGACCGCCAGGTTCGCCAGCGCGGTCAACTGTCCCGACAGCTCCCGGCCCTCGTTCCTGGAGCGCTTCGAAGCGCTGGTCGGCCGCCAGCAACTGCTGTTGCTGCTGGACGAGCTGCTCCGTCAGGGCCGCGACCTTGCGCTCGTTCACCCAGCCGAGCACCCAGGTCCGCGCGGGTCGTCGACTCTGGACCGATCGTCCTTCTCGTGCCGGTCACCCGAGCGAACCTGACCCTGCCGGGTCACGGCCCGATGTCTCCTCCCGGAACTGCTCGACCGAGTCGACGCAGCGGTAGTCGGCCCTGCGGACGAGCTCGTCACGCAGATAGTCGTGGAACGCGCCGTCGGCGATGTCCAAGGTGTCAGCGAGGACCAACGCATCCGAAGACCCGGTCGCTCGCAGCCGCACTCGGCGCGCGGCCACGCGCTCGTAGACCAGCCGGCTGCCGACCACTGTGCCGTCGTTTCGCCGGTAGGTCAGGCGATGGTCGTTGACCCAGCGAGCCACCCGGCCGTAGTGCTGTTGCGGCACGAGCAGCGAGAGGGCGAAACCTCGAAGCACCCGTTCGGCGGCGCCTCGCCACTCGGAGAACTCCGTCGGCGACATCGAGCAGCTCGCCGGCGAAGGGCAGCTCGCTCTCTTCGAGCCCCAGCTCCTGGCACAGCTGAGCGCGAACGTCGAGGTGACTGCTGCGGCAGGTTGCTCGTCCGGCCGGCCAGACTGGTCAGCTCGGCGCGGGTCTCCTCGCCTTGGCGGCGGAGCTCGCCGCGCTGCCCTATGCATTCGGCGCGCTCCTCCTCGAGACGGTCATGCCGCGTCTCGAGCCTGGTCCGGTTCGTCCGTGGTGCGGACGGCCAAGGCGGCGAAGCCGTCGGTATCGGTGACCGCGTCGAGACCGGCAGCCTGGACCCGGGAGTCGAACCGGCGCGGCGATCTCGCCGCTCGGCTGGCTACAGAGCGGGCTGACGCGGCTTCGGCCTCGAGCTGGCTGACGCGATCGCCGCCGGCGGTCGAGCGATCGGCAGATCAGTCGCTCGCGCGCCTGGCCGGCGGCCCGATAGCGCCTGCTGCGTCTCGGTCGCCTGCTGCGCTTGCGGTCGCGCGCCTCGCCTCGTGTCGCGTCGATCTCCTCGGACAGCAGGCGGATCCGTAGCTCGGCGAAGAACAGGCGGACGGCGTCGCGATGCCGTTCGGCGATGGTCCGCCGGGCGATCGCGTCGTCGTACCTGTCGCTGGTGGCGACCAACGGCCGCAGTGCCTCGAGTTGATCCCGGGCCCGTTTGACCGCGTCGTGCGCCTTGGTCAGGTCCTCGAAATGAGCGACGATGCCCTTGACCCGCTCGGACGGCGTCGACCGGTTCCAGCATGTGGTTGCGGACGAACTCGTTGAGGTTGCCGACCGACTTCATCGAGACGGTCTGGTGGAACAGCTCCATCGACTGCTCAGACCTGATGCCCAGCAACCGACGAACGTGGCGCGAGTACTCGGGAAAGACGGTGTGGATCTCGGCGCCCGCAGACCGCAGCCGCCGACGCAGGTCGTTGAGGTCGGATCCGAAGGCGGTGAACTCACCCTCGATCGACAGTTCCTTGGCCGAGGTGACGAAGAAGCGGTCCGGCTGGCCGGCTTTGTCCTTCTGGTGGAAGACCTGCGCCACGGTGACGGTCTCGCCGTGACCCTCATTGACGAACACGCCGAGGAGGACGGAGTACGACGTGTGGTCGCGCAGGCCGATCGGTCGCGACGTGCCCGACGACTCGATGCGCTCGGACTTGTAGTGCCCCTCGACGTAACTGCGCAGCGTCCGTTCCTTGGCCTCGGCGCCGGCTGCCTTGTTGTACGAGATCTTGTGCGCGGGCAGCAGAAGTGTCGTCACCGCGTCGACGAGGGTGGACTTCCCGCTACCGATGTCGCCGGTGAGCAGCGTCGTTTCGCCTCCCGGGGTCAGGCGCCAGACCCGCTGATCGAAGGTGCCCCAGTTGAAGACCTCGAGGTGGTCCAGCCGGTAGCCGGCACGGCCGGCGACCTGAAGCTCGACCGACGAGAACAGCCCGTCACTCATCGCCGCCACCTTCCGCCAGTGGCGCGTACTCCCGCAGCTTCCCGGCGAAGTCGGACAGCGTCTGGGCGTCGACGTATGCCTTCAGGATGCGCCGGACCTCCCACTGGTCTGTCTGGCCCCGGAGCTGCCGCAGGAAGCCCAGCTCCGCGGCCTTCTTGATCGTCGTCGTCCACCTGGTCGATGACCCGCGCCTCGTTGGTCGAGTCGGCGAGGAAGAGCCGCAAGCAGGTCGACGATCTGGTCTCGGCTCAGTACCAGCTTGCCTTCGCCGCCGGTGGTCTCGAACTCCACGAGACGCTTGCGCAGCAGCACAAGCAGCAGGCTGACGTTGTAGGTGAGGCTCCGTCGGTTCACCAGGCGGGGCAATTCGGCGTCGCCGTCGCCTTCTTCCTGGCTGCGGAGGTAGGCGTAGCCCTCGGTGTCGTCGACGACGACGTCGACGCCGATGGTGGTGAAATGGTCCCGCACCGCCGAGCCGTGTCGTTCGCAGCGTCGGCCCAAGTGTCCTCATCGGTCTCGCGGTAGACGACTCCGCGCATCAGGCGGATGATCGCCGTCGCGACGGCCTGCTCGTCCGGTGTCCTCATCGTCGTGTCACCGTTACCTGTGGCAGCCGCGCTCGCCGTACGGTGTCGCCGTCGGTGTACTCGACGAGGATCTCGGCGTCCTCGTCCATGGTCACCTCGATGTCCTCGTCGGTGAGGGCGAGGTAGCCGACGATCTCGGCGGCGCCATGCTCGACCGGATAGAGGTCGATGATGTCGCTCGAGCAGCGCCGAGCTCCGCTCCGGTACGACGGATCGGATGTTGCCGGCCAGACGTGCCTGATCGACGAAAGCTCTGGTCCGAACAGCGCGGCGACGTCCACGATCTCGTCGTCGGCAGGCGCCAGCAGGCTGTCCACGCGCGTCGCCGGACTGCGCGTCGTAGAGCGGACGTTCGAACGGCAGCGCGATGGGGATGCCGGGCTCGTCGATCTCCAGACCAAGCTGCGGCGGCGTATCGCGGCAGGCCAGCGCGGCGGTCTCGACCAAGCGGACCAGATCGATCACTCGACGGTTCTCCAGCCACACCTGGTCGTCGAGGAACCGCCGGAGCTGCTCGGAGATCTGCCGCACGGTGCGCTGGGTGCGCTCGGCCGCCTCCGACCAGTCGTGGTGGATGGTGCGCAGGCGCCGGTCCGCCTCGACCTCATCGAGAGACTGAACCTGAGTCAGCAGCGTCGGACAGCTCGTCCTGCCGTGCCTCGGACAGCAGGAAGTCGTAGAACGCCTGGAAGCTGCGGCCCTGGTCGGATCCGTTGATGTCGGCGCGGCTTCCGACCAGCTCGGCCAGCAGGTCGCCCTTGCTGCCCTCCCAGGCGGCGATCTGCTCGCGGGCAGCGCGGTCGAGGCTGCGGAAGTTCTCCTCGACCTCCCGGAAGTCCGACAGCAGCTCCCGGGCCGTGCCCGCGAACTGCTGGTAGCGGTCGCGGAGTGCGACCCGGTCGAGGATGGTGACCGTACCGGCCTCGACGTCGGCGATCTCTCGGTCGATCGCATCGCGTCGTCGCCGCAGTTCGGTGAGCCGGACATCAGGGTCGGTCTCCGTGCCGTGCACGATCTGGCGCAACAGCTCGACGACGGTGTGCAGGCGGGACTCGGTGCCGACGAACGCCCTGACCTGGAGCGCCGGTCACCCATGACATAGGCCTTCTCGAACGCGGGAGTCGCGTCGTAGTGGACCTCGTCGGAGCCGAGCGGATAGAAGCGTCGCAGCCAGCCCGCCTCGGTGGCGGCCCAGTCCTCCAGATAGTCGGTGGCAGTGCGCGGATAACGAGGTTGGTCAGGATCGACGGAATTCAATGCGTACAGCTCGTCGTCGAGAGCTGATGCAAGAACGTCCGCGGACGTTGCCCCATGGTTCTCATCCACGAAGAACCGGCCGAGGAAGGAGAGTACGAGCGCGGCGTTACCGGCGCGCAGGAGCCGCCAGGCAGGATGCCTGTCTCTCAGTCTCGCGATCTCCCCGTAATCCAGCATTGGCCATCCTCTAGGTGATCTACTGCCACGCAAGCTTAGGGCCGCCCGCCGACACTCCAACGCTGCCCATCACAGCTCAACCGCCCGGGTGCATCGGGGCACTCTCTGCACAGCGCTCCCCGTCCGCGATCGGGAGCGCTTCGTGACCCGTTGTCCTAGCGCCATGTCGTCTTCGGCCCACCGGCGCCGGCAGTCGGAAGCCCAGCCAGATCCTGGCCGGCCGGCACCGGAGTTCCCGATCGCGGGCACACTCAGCGCGGCAAGATGGACAGGGTCGCCGGAGCCGGCATTCCCTGCCGACAGACGGGCCGCCACCATCTACGATCGGCGGATGACGGACGGCAGGCGGGCGCAGCGCGAGAGCGACTTGGTCGCCTACTACAACAATGAGGTCCAGGCGCGTAGTCGGGCGCGATCTTCCCGATCAGCGGGTCGCTAGGCGTACGGCGTACCTCAACAGACTGGAGCGCGACGGACACCGGTCGGTCCTCGAGATCGGCTGCGGTCCGGGGCGTGACGGACAGGCGATCGCGACCGCGGGATTCGACTACGCCGGCGTCGATCTCGCATCCGCCAGCGTCGAGACCTGCCGCTCGCTCGGCCTGAAGGCGGAGGTCGCCTCGGTGCTGGACCTTCCGTTCGAGGACGCGAGCTTCGACGCGGGCTGGACGATGAGCACGCTCCTGCACATCGCCGACGAGGACCTCGACCAAGCGCTCGCGGAGATCGTGCGAGTCTTGCGCCCGAGCGCGCCACTCGCGATCGGCCTCTGGGGCGGTACCGAGAGCAGCGAGGAGGTCTGGCAGGACGACCGCGGATTCGGTCCTGGGCGTTTCTTCAGCACTCGCACCGACGACGGGCTCCGCTCGGCTTTGGAACGGCACGGGACCGTCGAGGAATGGCTCACGTGGGATGACGGCGGCACGATGCATTACCAGTGGGCGGTCGTGCGCACACCGAGCTGAGAGGTCAGCGTTTCTGCGGGCCGCGGAAGGCGACGTAGATGAGGGAGACGCCCGCGGCCGCGACGAGGGGGCCGACGATGGCCCAGAAGGAACTGCCGGTCATGGAGCTGCCCTTGAGGTAGCCGAGGCCTTGGAGGGTCCAGACGGCGCCGCCGGCGAGCAGCAGAGCGCCTAGTGCGATGGCGACGATCTTTCCCATGGGGCGAGGTTAGCCGAGGAGGTCGTCGCAGAGCGCTATGAGTTGCCGGCGGAGTGGACGGGCGCGCTGAGCGAAGGCGCGTTGCGCGGCGGCGTACTCGGCCTTGCCCGTCGGGGTTTCGATCGCAATAGCCTCATAGCCGAGGGCCGAGAGGTCGTACGGCGAGGCGCGCATGTCGAGCGTGCGGATGTCTCGGGCCAATTCGAAGCAGTCCAAGACCAACGCACTCGGAGCAAAGGGCATGAGTTTGCCGGCCCACTTGTAGAGGTCCATGTTCGCGTGCAGACAGCCGCCTTGCTCCAGCAGCGGTTGCGGAATCGCGGGTCGGTTGCAGCACGTTCAACGGTCGTGCGGACGACGTGAAGAAGCGGAACGCGTCGAAATGCGAGCAGGCGATCTTGTGTGACTCGACCACCTGATCGGTGCCCGTGGCGCCCAGCCGCAGCGGCCACTTCTGATGGCGTACGGCGGACGTCCGGTAGACCATCGCCCATTCGTGCAGCCCGAAGCACCCGAACTGTGGCTGGCGATCCAGCGTCGCGGCGAGCAGCCGGCGGATCCACCGGATGCTGTCCGCGCGACGCGAGATCTCCGCCGGATCGAGGAACGCGGTCCCGTCGACGTACGTGTAGCCGCGGCGCCCGTCGTACTCGGACGCCTCAAGCAAACGGATGCCCGGGCCTGGGTGCCAGCCGCGGAGCTGGTTCGGGCGGGTGGGGTAGTAGGTGAAGAGGAAGTCCTCGACCGGGTGCGGTTCGCGCCGGCTGCGGCGTTCGAGGTGAGCGGCGAGCAAAGAGGAGACGCGATGCTCGTGGGCCGCCCGGTACGACGTCCACTCGGCGGGGGCGAGGGTGATCGTCACAGATCCAGGGTGAACGCGTACAGGTCGACGCCGGCGATCGGGGACCAGTCCCGGGAGGGCAGGCGAACGAAGCCGAGACGTTCGTAGATGCGGTGAGCGGTGGTCATGTAGTTCGCACTGCTCATGACCAGACGGGCCAGGCCCAGCTCCCGGGTGCGGTCGATGCAGCGCTCGGTGAGAGTGGTCCCGATGCCGAGTCCGCGAGCCCGCCCGGCGACTCCGAGCATCCGGAACTCGCCCTCGTCGTCCAGCCCGATCTCTCGGTAGATGGAGCCAGGCGGACAGTAGGTAACAGTGCCGAGCAGACCGGTGGCGTCGGCCGCGACCCACAACTCGGCCTTGGCTGCCCGATCCGCGGCCGCACGCAGCGTCATCGCGTAGTCGCCCCGGACAAAACCGTCGTGCGAGTAGGCCTCCACGGTCAGCTCGCCGACCGCGTCGTACTCGGCCGGAAGGGCCAGGCGGATATCAACAGTCACCGGATAACTGTCTCACTCCGCCGCGACGGTAGGCTCGGGCCGTGCGTATTGCCAGATTCTCCGTCGATGACGAACCGAAGTACGGCGTTGTCGAGACCGACGACCCCGAGGGCCTCGTCGGCACCGTCGCCGTGCTCGACTCGGACCCGCTCTACCGACCGGTCCAGTTCACCGGGGAGAAGCTGCAGCTGGCCGACGTCCGGCTGCTCGCCCCGGTGATCCCGCGGAGCAAGGTGGTCTGCGTCGGCCGCAACTACCAGGCCCACGCCGAGGAGCTCGGCAACGAGGTGCCGAAGGAGCCGTTGATCTTCCTCAAGCCGAACACGAGTGTGATCGGCCCCCGCGACGGCATCGTCTATCCGGAGCAGACCAACAACCTGCACTTCGAGGGCGAGCTGGCGATCGTGATCGGCCGGATTGTCCGGGACCTGCCCAAGGAGCGGGTCAACGAGGCGATCTTCGGCTACACGGTGGCCAACGACGTCACCGCGCGCGACCTGCAGAAGACCGACGGGCAGTGGGCCCGGGCCAAGGGTTTCGACACGTTCTGCCCGCTCGGTCCGTGGATCACCACGGAGCTCGACGTGTCCGACGTACGCGTCACGACGGAGCTGAACGGCGAGCCGAAGCAGGACGGGCGGACCTCGCAGTTCATCTTCGACATCCCGGAGGTGCTGGCCTACATCACCTCCTTCACCACGCTGCTGCCCGGCGATGTGGTGCTCACGGGCACCCCGGCGGGGGTCGGCCCGATGCTGCCGGGCGACGAGGTGTCGGTCAGCATCGAAGGAATCGGAACTCTGACGAACAAGGTGATCGTGCGTGACTGACAGGCCTGACCCGACCGACGACGACGTCCTCGGTGGCTTGGAACCCGACCAGGTGCGGCTGCGGTTCGCCCCGTCCCCGACCGGTCTGCTGCACGTCGGCAACATCCGTACGGCGCTGTTCGCGTGGGCCTTCGCCCGGCACTTCGGCGGCAAGCTGGTGCTCCGGATCGAGGACACCGACACCGCCCGGAACACGCCCGAGGGTCTGCAGTTCACGCTCGACTCGCTGCGCTGGCTCGGCATCGACTGGGACGAGGGCCCGGAGGTCGGCGGCGAGTACGGCCCGTACCTGCAGTCCGAGCGGATGGAGATCTACGCCGACGTCGTGGCGAAGCTACTCGCCGCGGGTAAGGCGTACCACTGCTACTGCTCGCAGGAGGAGCTCGAGCAGCGCCGCGAGGCGGCCCGTACCGCGGGTCAGCACAGCGGGTACGACGGGCACTGCCGGACGCTGACGCCCGAGCAGGTGCAGGCGTACATCGAAGAAGGCAGGCGCCCGGTGGTCCGGCTGCGGATGCCTGACCGGCCGATCACCTTCGACGACCTGGTCCGCGGGGAGATCACCTTCCTGCCCGAGAACCTCGGCGACTACGTGCTGGTCCGGGCGAACGGCCACCCGCTCTACCCGCTGGTGAACCCGGTCGACGACGCGCTGATGGCGATCACCCACGTGCTGCGCGGTGAGGACCTGCTGCCCTCCACGCCGCGGCAGATCGCGCTCTACGAGGCACTCGCCGAGATCGGCATCGGCCCCGGCAAGACGCCGCGGTTCGGGCATCTGCCGTTCGTGATGGGCGAGGGCAACAAGAAGCTGTCCAAGCGCGACCCCAGCTCCAGCCTTGGTGAGTACATGGAGCGCGGTTTCCTGCCGGAGGGGCTGCTGAACTACCTGGCCCTGCTCGGCTGGTCGATCGCGGACGACCGCGACGTGTTCACCATGGCCGAGATGATCAAGGCGTTCGACATCCGCAAGGTCAACGCGAACGCGGCTCGCTTCGACCCGAAGAAGTGCGAGGCGATCAACGCTTCGCATATGCGGATGCTGGACCCGGCGGAGTACGCGACCCGGGCGGTGCCGTACCTGGCGAAGGCAGGTGTGCTGCCGGTCGAGCCGTCCGAGGACCAACTGTCGTTGCTGAACGCCGCGGTGCCGCTGGTGCAGGAGCGGATGAACACGTTCTCCGAGGCTCCTGACATGCTCGGCTTCCTGTTCGTTCCGGAGGAGGCGTTCTCGATCGACCCGGACGCGGCCGCCAAAGTGCTGACCGGTGACGCCGGACAGGTGCTGGAGGCGAGCTTGAAGGCGCTGTCGGAGCTGGGTGACTGGACCACCGAGGCGATCGAGCAGGCCCTGCGGGCCTCGCTGATCGACGGGCTCGGGCTCAAGCCGCGGAACGCGTTCGGGCCGATCCGGGTGGCGATCTCCGGGCGCCGGATCTCGCCGCCGCTGTTCGAGTCGCTGGAACTGCTCGGCCGGGAGAAGTCCTTGCACCGGCTCGAGCAGGCCCGCCGTACGGCGTGATGATGGCGATAGAACGGGTCGACGCGGGCGCTCCGCCGTACCAGCGTCTGCTGCGGAACCCGGACGCCCCGCGCGGGTACGTCGTGATCGGGGCCTTCACGATCCTGGTCGGCTGGATGATCGCCAGCCTGATCATCCTGAGCGTCCAGCAGGGCATCCGGAAGGATCCCGAGGGCACGGTCTCGTGGTTCGGGCTGCTGGCGACGAACCTGTCGCTGATCGTCCTGATCCCGCTGAGCATGCTGGTCGCGCAGAAGTTCAACCGGCAGACCCCGGGGCTGTTGTCCTCGGTGGTCGGCCGGCTGCGCTGGCGGGCGCTGGCCTGGTTCGCGGTGGCCGCCTTGGCGCTCGAGCTGGTGATGCTCGCGGTCATCCAGTTCGGCGGCATCGACCTTGCCGGTGGTGAACGCCATGGCGGCGGCGCGGCGCCGGATGCGGTCGCGGTGATCGCGGTCACGCTGCTGACCTCGACGTTCCAGGCGGCGGGGGAGGAGTACTTCTTCCGCGGCTACCTGTTGCAGGCGGTCGGGGCACTGGTGCGGAGTACGGTGATCGCCATCCTGGTGACGACCGTGCTGTTCACCTTGGCGCACGGGATCTGGCCGTGGCAGAGCCCGGCATTGTTCCTGGACCGGTTCGCGTTCGGGCTGGTCGCGGCCCTGCTCGTCGTACGCACGGGTGGACTCGAGGCATCGATCGCGGCGCACGCGGCGAACAACGTGGTGACGTTCGTGTTCGCGGCGCTGACGAACAGCGTGGGCGCGAGCCTGGGCGTGCAGGACGCGCCGTGGCCGCTGGTGAGCCTCGACGTGGTGAAGTTCGTGGCGTTCGGCGCGCTCGCGTTGTGGATGGCCCGGCGGATGAAGCTGGCGAACGTGTGCGAGCTGCCGTTGACCGGAGCGTCGGCCAACCGCAAGAGGCTCGTGTGACGGGAGTGACAACCCGGCTGGAGGGGGGTCGTTTTGGTGTCCGGGCCTGCGCTCGGGTACTCTCTTCGAGCCAGGTTGTGAGGGCGGAGACGGTCTCACAACGGCAGTGAAATGCCTTTGGGGTATGGGGTAATTGGCAGCCCGTCTGATTCTGGTTCAGTTAGTCTAGGTTCGAGTCCTAGTACCCCAGCGGATTGGACCGCACCGATGGAAATCGGTAGAGTTCAACCTCGTTGCCCGGCCCGGTAGGGCCGGACGGCAATCCTCTGGCCCCGTTGTGTAGCGGCCTAGCACGCCGCCCTCTCAAGGCGGTAGCGCGGGTTCGAATCCCGTCGGGGCTACCAGAGAACACGAAGGCCCGGACCTGATGGTCCGGGCCTTCGTCTCTTCTCTGGCCGCCACCCGCGACCGCGGCCAGCACCACCTGGAGCGCCACCTGCGGGCCGGCCGAACACGGCGATCCCGGCGAAGTTCATGAGACGACCTTCAGGTCCTTGTTCACCGCGTCCGCGGCCTACTGTGGGTCATGTGGCACTTGCCGTGTGTCTGTTGTTCGACCGGCGCACCAACCGGATCCTCCGGGTGTTGTGGGACCGACTGGAGGATCTCGGCGCCTGTACTTCGACGCTCTCGGCACCTTCCGGCGTGGTCGTGCCTGGCTTGTCCCGGCTGTCGGCGCCGATGTGTTGCGGCGGCAGGAGCGGATGGTCTCAGCGCTCACGGCGACCGGCGCCGACCTCCACCGCCACTACGAACCAGGGCGGTGGGTCCCACACTGCCCTCTCGCACCTCGTGTCCCACTCGTCGCTTTGCCGACCCTTGCGGCCTCCGTGTACGACGTACTTCCGCTCGAGGCGATCGCGGACCACGCTGCCCTGATTGACAGCGGCACCGGCGACTTCTGGCCCCTCCCGAACATTCCCTAGCTGGCCGCATATCCACAGATTCACGTGGACGCCGATTTTCGGGGGTGGCGCTCGCTACAGTCTTCTCATGAGCGAGAGCTACTCCTTGGCCGAGGGACCGGCCGAACTCGGAGCCCTGGTCGCGCGGGCCGCTGGGGCGCACGAACGGGTGGACCTCACCGATGACGACACTACGGTCGCGGTGATCATCTCACTGGCCGACTACCAGGAGATGCAAGCCGCGATGGACCAGGCCGACATTGCCGAAGCCGAGGCGATCAAGGCGCGCGGCGAGTGGATCTCCCACGAAGAGGCCATCAGGCTCTTGGAGATCGATGAGCCCGATCCTTCATGACCTACACCATCGTCTGGAGCGGCGAGGCCATCAGAGCACTCAACCGGCTCCGAGGGGAACGATCCGGACACGGCGAAGCTTCTGATCGGCGCGATTCTGAGGCAAGCGGCAGACCCACGCCCTACCGACAGCAACGCACTGGGTAGCACCGACCTCCGAAGACTCCGGTTGGGTGATCACCGGATCTTGTATGAGATTTCGGAGGCACAGGTGGCTGTCCACGTCGTCACGGTGGGATCAGTTAAGCGTTGACGAGTCCCGGCAGGGCTCTCTGGTTCGGCCAGGGAGCCCTGCGTCATCGTGGCGACTATTCGGAGGCGCGGCGGAGGGCTTCGGAGAGGCGTTCGGCGGCCGCCATCACGGCAGGAGCGTGCATGCGGCCGGGCTGGCGGGAGAGGCGTTCGATCGGGCCGGAGACGGACACGGCCGCGATCACCTTGCCCGAAGGCGAGCGGACCGGGGCAGACACGGACGCGACGCCCTGCTCGCGTTCGCCGACCGAGTGGGCCCAGCCACGACGCCGTACTCCGGCCAACGCAGCGGCGTTGAAGGTCGCGTTGTGCAGACCGCGGTGCATCCGCTCCGGGTCCTCCCAGGCGAGCAGTATTTGAGCGGCCGAACCGGCCGCCATGGTCAGCTGGCTGCCGACCGGGACGGTGTCGCGCAGGCCGGACGGACGCTCGGCGGCGGCGACGCACACCCGGTACTCACCCTGGCGGCGGAACAGCTGCGCCGACTCACCGGTGATGTCTCGCAGGCGGGCCAGCACCGGGCCGGCCGTCGCCAGCAGCCGGTCCTCACCGGCCGCCGAGGCCAACTCACTGAGTCGCGGGCCGAGCACGAACCGCCCCTGCATATCGCGGCCGACCAGGCGGTGGTGCTCCAGCGCCACTGCCAGCCGGTGGGCCGTCGGACGAGCCAGACCCGTGGCCGCCACCAGACCGGCCAGGGTCGCCGGCCCGGACTCGAGGGCGGACAGAACGAGGGCTGCTTTGTCGAGAACGCCGACTCCGCTAGAGTTGTCCATGAGACGATATTGCCGTCTCGAATCGTGGAACGCAAGTCGCTTCCGCGCTCGGTTCCGGAGCACTGTGAGCGATAGCACCCCAGCACAGACGCCGACCGGGGCGGTGGGGTGGGCCAAAGTATCCAAGGAGGAGAAGTCTGATGGGTAGGACGTTGTCGGAAAAGGTCTGGGATGCGCACGTCGTGCGCCATGCCGACGGAGAACCCGACCTCCTCTACATCGACCTCCACCTGGTGCACGAGGTGACCAGCCCGCAGGCGTTCGACGGCCTCCGGCTGGCCGGCCGCCCGGTCCGGCGACCCGACCTGACCATCGCCACCGAGGACCACAACGTCCCGACGTACGACGTGGACAAGCCGATCGCGGACCCGGTGTCGCGCACCCAGGTGGACACGCTGCGCAAGAACGCCGAGGAGTTCGGCATCCGGATCCACACCCTCGGCGACCCCGACCAGGGCGTCGTGCACGTGATCGGCCCGCAGCTCGGCCTGACCCAGCCCGGCATGACCGTGGTCTGCGGTGACAGCCACACCTCCACCCACGGCGCGTTCGGGGCGATTGCCTTCGGCATCGGTACGAGCGAGGTCGAGCACGTGCTGGCCACCCAGACCCTGATGCAGGCCCGGCCGAAGACGATGGCCGTCACGGTCGACGGCGTACTGCCGGACGGGGTCTCGGCGAAGGACCTGGTGCTGGCGCTGATCGCGCAGGTCGGCACCGGCGGCGGCCAGGGCTACATCGTCGAGTACCGCGGCGAGGCGATCCGCGCGCTGAGCATGGAAGCCCGGATGACGATCTGCAACATGTCGATCGAGTGGGGCGCGAAGGCCGGCATGATCGCACCGGACGAGACCACGTTCACCTACCTGCAGGACAAGCCGCACGCGCCGCAGGGCGTCGACTGGGAAGCGGCGGTCGAGTACTGGAAGAGCCTGGCCACCGACGAGGACGCCACCTTCGACCGCGAGGTCGTGCTCCGCGCCGAGGACATCGCGCCGTTCGTCACCTGGGGAACCAACCCCGGCCAGGGCATCCCGCTGTCGGAGAGCGTTCCGTCGCCGGACGACTTCGGCAACGAGAACGACAAGGTCGCCGCCGAGCGCGCGCTGCAGTACATGGGCCTCACCGCCGGCACGCCGATGCGCGAGATCCACGTGGACACAGTGTTCCTGGGCTCCTGCACCAACGGCCGGATCGAGGACCTGCGCGCCGCCGCGGGGGTGCTGGCCGGCCGGAAGGTTGCCGAGGGCACCCGGATGCTCGTGGTCCCGGGGTCGGGCCGGGTCCGGCTGCAGGCCGAGGCCGAGGGCCTGGACGCGATCTTCAAGGACGCCGGCGCCGAATGGCGTGGGGCCGGGTGCTCGATGTGCCTGGGCATGAACCCGGACCAGCTGGCTCCGGGGGAGCGCAGCGCGTCCACCTCGAACCGTAACTTCGAAGGCCGCCAGGGCAAGGGCGGTCGGACCCACCTGGTCTCGCCGCTGGTCGCCGCCGCGACCGCGGTCACCGGGACCCTCGCGGCCCCGGCGGACCTGCCCCCGCTGGACGTCGCCGTACCCGAGAACGTTTGAGGAGCAGCAGAATCATGGAAGCCTTCATCCAGCACATCGGTACGGCGGCCCCGCTGCGCCGGAGCAACGTCGACACCGACCAGATCATCCCGGCCGTGTACCTGAAGCGGGTGACCCGGACCGGGTTCGAGGACGGACTGTTCGCGGCCTGGCGCAACGACCCGTCGTTCGTCCTCAACCAGTCGCAGTACGACGGGGTCTCGGTGCTCGTCGCCGGTCCGGACTTCGGCACCGGATCGTCCCGGGAGCACGCGGTCTGGGCCCTGCTCGACTACGGCTTCCGCGTCGTCGTGTCGTCGCGGTTCGGTGACATCTTCCGCGGCAACTCGGGCAAAGCCGGTCTGCTCGCGGCCCTGGTGGAGCAGGACGTCGTCGAGCAGTTGTGGACCGCGATCGAGGCCGACCCGGGCACCAAGGTGACGGTCGACCTGGAGAACAAGACGATCTCGGCCGGTGCCGTCTCGGCGCCGTTCGAGATCGACGACTACACCCGCTACCGGTTGCTGAACGGTCTCGACGACGTCGGCATCACCTTGTCGCACGAGGCCGACATCGCCGCCTACGAATCGACCCGGCCCGCCTTCAAACCGGCCACCCTCCCCGCCAAGGCCTGACCCGGGAGTATCGCCGCCGTAACGTCGAGGGCCTTTGCGGCGATAACTCCGGTGTTATCCTTGCGTGGTTGTCAGAACAAGGCTTGCGAGATCGAGGAGGTGAGGCGCTGGTGACCAGCGAACCCTCCAGACATACCGATCTCGCTCGACCTTGAGAGGCTGAATCCTCTGGTAGTTGCGGCTTGAGTGCCGTGGGGGTCGGGCAGATGCGTGCCCATCACTCACTCGCTTCACCGCCCTGGAGGACTCATGTCCGACCTGCGCCTGCGTACGCTGCGTGCCTTCGGCCGCACCCCGTCGCTCCGTGCCGCCGCCCGCCGTCACGCCGCCACCACCCCTGCCGCCGTCGAGCCGGCCGAGAAGCCGCGCGAGACCGCGAAACCCAAGGGACACAGCGTCGTCGACAGCGCGATCTACTGCGGCGGTCGCCGGGTCGCATCACCAGGATCGCTGGCCGAGACCTATAACGTCCTGCACAGGGCCCCGCAGAGCCTGGCCTGGATCGGGCTGTATCGGCCGGACAGCCGCGAGCTCGCGTCGCTGGCGCAGGAGTTCGACCTGCACGAGTTGGCCATCGAGGACGCCATCCAGGCCCATCAGCGGCCCAAGCTGGAGCGGTACGGCGACACGCTGTTCGTCGTACTGAAGGCGGCTCGCTACCGGGACGCGACCGAGGAGGTCGAGTTCGGCGAGGTGCACGTGTTCGTCGGCCCGGACTTCGTGGTGACGGTCCGGCATGCCGAAGCGCCCAACCTGGCCGCGGTACGGCGCCGGGTCGAACGCGATCCCGACCTGCTCGGCCGGGGCACCGAGGCAGTCCTCTACGCGATCATGGACAAGGTCGTCGACGGTTACGCGCCGGTGGTCGCCGGTCTCGAGAACGACATCGACGAGATCGAGACCGAGGTGTTCCGCGGTGATCCCAAGGTGTCGCGGCGGATCTACGAACTGTCCCGTGAGGTGATCGAGTTCCAGCGCGCGACCCGGCCGCTGGTCGGCATGCTCGAGTCGCTGCGCGGCGGTTTCGAGAAGTACGGCGTCGACGAGGAACTGCAACGTTCACTGCGTGATGTGGCCGACCACGTGACCGAAGTGGTGGAAAAGGTCGACGGCTTCCGCGAACTGCTCCGCGACATCCTGACCGTGAACTCGACCCTGGTGGCGCAGCAGCAGAACGAGGAGATGAAGAGCCTCGCGATCGCCAGCAGCGCGCAGAACGAAGAGGTCAAGAAGATCTCCGCGTGGGCGGCCATCCTGTTCGCACCGACCTTGATCGGCACCGTCTACGGGATGAACTTCGACCACATGCCCGAACTGCACTGGCAGTACGGGTACCCGTTCGCGATCAGCCTGATGGGCTTGGTCTGCGGTGGTCTGTACCTCATCTTCAAAAGGCTCAGCTGGCTCTGACATGCTGTCTGCCAAGGAGGTGGACAGTTATGTGGTTGTTCCTGCGCCGGCGCCTGCTTCTGTGGGCCGTGCTGGCGATCGCCGTACCGTTGCTGGACTGGCTGCTGGGCAAGGTGGCTACCGAATTGCGGGCCCGAAAGGGTGACACCGCCGTGACCAAGGGCCTCGACAAGGCCCAGTCAGGGCTGCGGATGCTGCGCGGAAAGGGTCGCTGAGGCGGTGACAGGTGGGGACCGGATCGTTGCTCTGAAGGGATTCGGGGACCTCAGAAGGGGCGGATCGGGCCAAATTGTGGTACGAATCGCCTAAAACAAGGCCGAATTGCCGCGTTGGTGTTTGTGCGCGGCGTGTTGAGTCCATAACGTTCACGTGAGATCGAGCGCTGTGCTCGACGCCTACGTTCACGGAGGGAAGCAGTGAACAAGAGCCAGTTGGTCGAAGCGCTCGCAGTGCACTTCGACGGAAACCGCCGCCAGGCCCAGCACGCTTTGGAATCGGTGATCGACACCGTGGAGCGCGAGCTGACCAAGAAGGGTGGCAAGGTCGCGATCACCGGTTTCGGTGCCTTCGAGGCCATCGAGCGTGGCGCGCGCATCGTGCGCAACCCGCGGACCGGTGAGACCAAGCGTGCCAAGAAGACCGTGGTTCCGAAGTTCCGCGCGGGTGCGGAGCTGAAGGCCGTTGTCTCCGGCGCGAAGAAGCTGCCGAAGCTGGTGGCCCCGAAGCCGGCCGCGACCGCCACCAAGGCGGCCGCCCCGGCGAAGAAGGCCGCTCCGGCCAAGGCCGCGGCGACCAGGACCGCCGCCGCGAAGAAGACGACGGCGACCAAGACGGTTGCGAAGAAGGCCCCGGCCAAGAAGGCCCCGGCCAAGACCGTTGCCAAGAAGGCGCCGGCGAAGAAGGCTCCGGTCAAGGCCGTTGCCAAGAAGGCGCCGGCGAAGAAGGCCCCCGCCAAGAAGGCCCCGGCGAAGCGCGCAGCTTCTCGCTGACCTTCGAGCACTGCAGCACCGCACTACAGCGAAGGCCGGTCACCCCGCTTGGGGGCGACCGGCCTTCGCCGTATGGACACAGTGCCGCGTCCGGGTGCCTGCGGCAACCTTCTAGAGCTTGGTGGCGAACTCCACCTTGGTGATCGCCAGCCCGGCACCGGATCCGGTGGTCTCCAGTCGCACCCGCTGGCCGACGCGCAGATGCCGCACCGGGGTGTCGGCGACGGCATGGACGGTGAAGGGCAGCTCGATCCCGGTGTCGGTCAGCACAGACCCGGAGAAGGTTTCGCTGTCGTACCGGCTCACGGTCGCTTGCATGTCCCCACGGTACTTCAGCAGGCGATGCCCTCGGTGCCTGTCGCCGCACCCAGCACCAGCGACATCACGTCGGCGGTGGCCGGACCGACACCCAGTTGTACGGCGTGGGCGAGATCGGCCGCGGTGTCGACATCTCGCCGTACCGACTCGATCCCGGCCAACTCGATGGGGACCGCCCCGGATGCCTGGTGGGCTAGTGCGGAACCCACGCCGAAGCGCGGATCCAGCGCGATCCCGGGCGCTGCCGCGAGCAACGTCGTACCGGTGCCCGGCTGGTCGATCACGAACGATCGCGGAGCCACACAGGCGGCCAGTACGGCGGTCAGCTCGGCGGGCCGCAACGCGGGCAGATCCGCTGAAAGGGCGGCCACTCCGTTGCCCGGGAACTCCGCAGCCGCGACAGTGGCACCATGCAGCAAGGCTTCGTTCAGGCCCGCGGCCGGGAGATCGGGCAGCACCCGCGCGCCCACGGCGGTCACGTCCGCGGCCACCAGGGGGTCGTCGGTGACGACGAGGACCGCACGCACCAGGGGAGAGGCGAGGGCCGCCGCAGTAGTGTCGACAGCGAAGGCGCGGGCGAACTCCGGACGGTGCTGAGGGTAGGCGGGCGCGAGCCGGCTCTTCGCGATCGCCGTACGCTTCACCGGGATCGCCAGGATCCAGGGAGCGACCTGTAGGTCTGCCATCAGGCAGGATTCTCCCATGACGGATGGCAGTGACGAGCAGCAGGAGGCAGTAGTGGACGGCCAAGGCAGCGATCCCCGCCCACGCCGGGGCTTCTGGTTCGGCCTGGTGGTGGCGATCGTCAAGCCGTTCATGCTCGTGTTCACCAAGTGTGAGTTCACCGGCCGGGAGAACATGCCGCGCTCGGGTGGGGTGGTGTTCGCGGCCAACCACATCTCGCATTTCGACCCGCTGGTGCTCGGGTTCTACATCTGGGAGTGCCGCCGGATCCCGCGGTTCCTCGGCAAGGCGTCGGTGTTCAAGGTGCCGATCGTCGGCCGGATCATCACGAGTGCCGGGCAGATCCCGGTGCACCGGGAGTCGGCGCAGGCGGCCGACGCGTACCGGGATGCCGTCGCCGCGGTCGAGCAGGGCGAGTGCGTCGGCATGTATCCGGAGGGCACGATCACCCGCGACCCGCAGATGTGGCCGATGACCGGCAAGACCGGCGCGGCCCGGATCGCGCTGCAGACCGGGTGCCCGGTGATCCCGGTCGCCAACTGGGGTGCGCAGGAGGTCCTGAAGTCCTACACCGGCAAAGTGCGGATCCGGTTGCTGCCGCGCAAAACCATCCAGGTGCGGGCCGGCCGGCCGGTCGACCTGAGCGCGTTCAAGGGCAGGCCGCTGACCAACGAGCTGTTGCACGAGGCAACCGAGGTGATCATGGCCGCGGTCGCCGAGACGCTCGGTGAGCTCCGTGGCGAGACCCCGCCCAAGGAGCTTTACGACTTGCGCAAGGCCCGGGCGGCCGAGCAGAACGACGAGGGTCAGGAGACGGCATGACGAAAGTAGCGGTGTTCGGGGCCGGATCCTGGGGTACGGCGTTCGCGGTCGTGCTGGCGAACGCGGGGAACCAGGTGTCCGTCTGGGGTCGGCGTGAGTCGCTCTGCGAGGCGATCAACAGCCGGCATGAGAACGCCGACTACCTGCCAGGCCTGCGCCTCCCGGACGCGATCACCGCGACCCACGATCCGGCCGCGGCCGCCGATGGCGCCGAGGCCGTCGTACTCGCGGTTCCGAGCCAGTCACTGCGGGACAACCTGAAGGACTGGGCCGGCGTGCTGCCGAACGCCGTACCCCTGGTCAGCCTGATGAAGGGCGTCGAGGTCGGTACGACGAAGCGGATGAGCGAGGTGATCGCCGAGCTCACCGGCGCCGGGCCGGAGCGGATCGCGGTCGTGTCCGGTCCCAACCTGGCGCGCGAGATCGCCGAAGGGCAGCCGGCCGCCGCGGTGGTCGCGTGCGAGGACGAGGGGACCGCGACGCGGCTGCAGAAGCTGTGTCACTCGCCGACATTCCGCCCGTACACGAACAACGACGTGGTCGGCTGCGAGCTCGGCGGCGCGTGCAAGAACGTGATCGCCCTGGCCGTCGGGATGGCGGTCGGCCTCGGGTTCGGCGACAACGCGCGGGCGTCGGTGATCACGCGCGGGCTGGCGGAGATCGCCCGTCTCGGTACGGCGCTGGGCGCGGATGAGCACACGTTCTCCGGGCTGGCCGGCTTGGGCGACCTGGTCGCGACGTGCTCGTCGCCGTTGTCCCGCAACCGGACCTTCGGTGAGAAGCTCGGCCAGGGCATGACGGTGGCCGAGATCGCCGGCGCGACCCGTCAGGTCGCCGAAGGCGTGAAGTCCTGCGCGTCCATCGCCGAGCTGGCGCATCACCACGACGTCGAGATGCCGATCGCCGAGCACGTCACCAAGGTCGTCGCGGGTGAGATGACGCCGAAGGACATGCTGTTCAGCCTGGTCTCCCGTTCCGCCAAGTCGGAGCGGTGGGGATGATCCCGGCCGCCTTCGCATAGTCGTCCCGGTCCGGGGTGCCGTGCTCAAGGTGTCCTTTCCACATCCAGGCAACGTGTACGAGCCGGATGCCTTTGCAGCCTGGGGTGGCCGCGGCGCCGTCCTGCTGTACGAGCGCGACGACGACCACTTCGCCATGCTGCTCGAGAGAATCCAACCGGCAACCCTGGCCGAGCGCACCGACGGCGACGAGATCGCGGCCGCCGCCGGACGGCTCAGCCGTCGACTGTCGATCCCGGCACCTCCCGAGCTGCCGCGGTTGGCGGACCAGGCCGACAATTGGGAAGCGGAGCTACGCCAGGGGGCAGTGGACTTTCCCGGTGCATTGCCCGGCGCCGTCGTGGACGCTGCGCTGGCCGTCGTCGACGACCTGGGCCGCGAACAGCCGGAGCTGCTCGTGCACGGCGACTTCCACGCCCGCAACATCCTGCCCGCCGAGCGCGAGCCGTGGCTGGCCGTCGATCCCAAGGGGTACGTGGGAGATCCGGCGTACGACGGAGGCACCTTTCTCGGGCCCCGTGCGTTGGCGTTGATCGAGGCCGAGGACCTGATGAAGGCGCTGCGGCACGAGCTGGATGTGTTCGCCGAAGCCGCGGAGCTGGACCGGGAACGCGTCCGGAGATGGGCACACTTCCATGCCGTGCAGAAAGCGTTCCACGGCAGGCGACATGGCTTCGGGCGCGCGCGTCGTGGACCGTACCTGGACCGGATCGTGGCCCTCGTGGATCAGCTCGCCGTCAGTTGGTGCTGAAGGACGAGTGTCGCCGCTCCGCGCAGCGCGGCGTCCTGGCCGGAGCGTGCGGTGACCACGCGCAGGTCGGTCGTCGCCAGAGGCAACGACCTGGCGTAGATCGCTTCGCGGATGCCGGCCAGCAGGCTGTCGCCCGCCTGCGACAGCGAGCCGCCGATGACGATCACGGACGGGTTCAGCAGGCTGACGGCTGCGGCGAGTACTGTGCCGATCTCGCGCCCTGCCTGGCGGATCGTCCGGGTCGCGACCGGGTTGCCGGCCCGGACCAACTCGACCACGTCCAGATTCGACGACGCCTCCAGCCCGGCAGCCCGCAGTTGCCCGGCGACGGCCGTGGCGGATGCGACAGCCTCGAGACAACCCGTGTTCCCGCAGCGGCACACCTCGCGGTGTCCGGGCGCCTGGATGTGGCCGATGTCGCCGGCTGCGCCTTGGGCACCACGATGGAGGCGGCCGCCGCTGATCACGCCGGCGCCGATGCCGGTGGCGATCTTCACGAACAGCAGGTGCTCGACGTCGGCGTACTCGGTCGCGTGTTCGCCGAGCGCCATGATGTTCACGTCGTTGTCGACCAGGACCGGTCCGAGGTGTTCACGGGTCAGCCGGCCGACGACGTCGTACGAGTCCCAGCCCGGCATGATCGGCGGATGGTTCGGGCGGCCGGTGCTGTGCTCGACCGGTCCCGGGAGGCCGACCCCGGTACCCGCAAGGTCCGTGACGGACCGCCGTGCCGCCCGCAGCAGCACCCTGCTCATCCGCGCGACCTCGCTCAGGACCACCTCGGGCCCTTCGGCGATGTTCAGCCGGGTTGTCGTCCGGTCCAGGATCTCTCCGGTCAGATCGGTGAGCGCGACCGACAGGTGCGTCGCCCCGACATCCGCGGCCAGGATCAGCCGCGCGGTCGGGTTGAACCGGAACCGCGCCGGCGGCCGCCCGCCGGTCGATGCCGCCTCACCCGACGGTACGACGAGGCCCGCGGCGAGCAGCGCCTCGATCCGGCCGGTGACCGTGGAGCGGGCCAGGCCGCTGAGATCGATCAGTTCGGCCCGGGTCCGGGGCTGGCCGTCCAGAAGCAACCGCAGCAGGGTCCCAGCGCCCGCCGTACCGAGATCGCTCATGGCGCACTTCCGTCGTTGGGGCAGTGGACTTTTGCTTGACAGGGTTCAAAAGTGTCACATAGCGTCCTTCGACGTGTCCACCAGTGCGCGCAAGCTCCGGATCGGGATCGTCGGCGGCGGTTTCATGGGCCGCGTGCACGGCAGGTCCGCGTTGGTCTCCGGAGCCTCGGTGGTCGGTGCGGTCGGCTCCTCGCCTTCAAAGGCCGAGGCGGCAGCGGAGGCGACTGGAGCCGAGCGTGGTTTCGCGACCCTCGACGAGCTGCTTGCCGCCGACATCGATGTGGTCCACGTCTGTACGCCGAACGACTCGCACCTCGCCGTCACGCTGAAGGCGCTCGAGGCCGGCAAGCACGTGATCTGCGAGAAGCCGCTGGCGACGTCCGTCCACGACGCGACCGGACTGCAGACCGCTGCGTTCGAGGCCGAGCTGGTCGGCGCCGTGCCGTTCGTTTACCGCTACCACCCGATGGTCCGCGAGCTGCGCACCCGGATCGCCGCGGGCGACGCCGGCGTGATCACCAGCCTGCACGGCTCGTACCTGCAGGACTGGCTGGCCGGCGCGGACGATCAGAACTGGCGGGTCGACGACTCCACCGGTGGTCCGTCGCGGACGTTCGCCGACATCGGGTCCCATTGGTGCGACCTGACCGAGTTCGTCACCGGCGACCGGATCGCCGCGATCAGCGCACAGCTGCGGACGATCCGGGCCGAGCGCGGCGGCGTCGCGGTGCACACCGAGGACCTGGCCACAGCACAGTTCCGCACCGAGGCCGGTGTGGTCGGCACGATCGTGGTCAGCCAGGTCGCGGCCGGCCGGAAGAATCGCTTGTACCTGGAGGTCTCCGGCACCGAGTCGAGCTTCGGCTTCGACCAGGAGGACCCCGATCGCCTGTGGGTCGGTCGGCGCGACGCCAGTCAGCTGCTCACCCGCGACCCCGAGACGCTCAGCCCGCCCGCCGTACGGGTGAACCGGCTGCCGGCCGGGCACGCGCAGGGGTACCAGGACGCGTTCGACTCGTTCGTCGCCGACAGCTATGCCGCCGTACTGGGGGACCACCCGGACGGCCTGCCCGATTTCGCCGCCGGTGCGCGGTCCGCCCGCGTGGTCGACGCCGTACTGCGGTCGGCCGCGGACGACAGCGCCTGGATCACCGTCGACAACTCTTAGGAGCCAGTGAGATGCCTCGTCCGATCACTCTGTTCACCGGTCAGTGGGCCGACCTGCCGTTCGAGGAGGTCTGCGAGTTCGCCTCCTCGGCCGGGTACGACGGCGTCGAGATCGCCTGCTCGGGTGACCACTTCGACGTCCAGCAGGCGGTCGACGACGACTCGTACGTCCAGGGGCGCAAGGACATCCTGGAGAAGTACAACCTGCAGGTCTTCGCGATCTCCAACCACCTGGTCGGCCAGGCGGTCTGCGACAACCCGATCGACTTCCGGCACCAGGCGATCGTGCCGTCCCGGATCTGGGGCGACGGCGATCCCGAAGGTGTCCGGCAGCGGGCGGCAGAGGACCTGAAGAACACCGCGCGGGCGGCCGCGAAGCTGGGCGTGAAGACGGTGATCGGGTTCACCGGATCGTCGATCTGGCAGTACGTCGCGATGTTCCCGCCGGTGCCCGCCGAGCGGATCGAGGCCGGGTACAAGGACTTCGCGGACCGGTGGAACCCGATCCTCGATGTGTTCGACGAGGTCGGCGTACGGTTCGCGCACGAGGTGCACCCGTCCGAGATCGCGTACGACTACTGGACCACCACGCTGACCCTCGAGGCGATCGGCCACCGCGAGGCGTTCGGGCTGAACTGGGACCCCTCGCACATGGTGTGGCAGGACATCGATCCAGTGGCATTCCTGTGGGACTTCAAGGACAGGATCTACCACGTCGACTGCAAGGACACCCGGATGCGGGTCGGCGGCGGCCGCAACGGCCGGCTCGGCTCGCACCTGCCCTGGGGTGACCCGCGGCGCGGCTGGGACTTCTACTCCACCGGCCACGGCGACGTCCAGTGGGAGGACTGCTTCCGCGTCCTGAACTCGATCGGCTACGACGGTCCGATCTCGGTCGAGTGGGAGGACGCCGGCATGGAACGCAAGGTCGGCGCCGCCGAGGCCGTCAACGTCATCCGCGCCCTCGCCTTCGACAAGCCCGAAGCCGCCTTCGACGCCGCCTTCGCCACGGACAAGTAGCGACGCCTGCACGCGCCGGATGTCAGATAGCCGGCCGCCGGCCAGATTCCACGGACACCAAGTGGGGACCTCGGACACTAAGCCGGGACCTCGGACACCTGATCCGGTGTCCATGGCCTCCACGGCCTGTCCGAGGTTCCGACCTCTCGCCTCGAAACCCTCCGTACCACTCAAGGTCCACCCACGCCGAGGGCAGAGGTGGGCTCCACTTTCAGGGGTCAACCCCTGAAAGTGGGGCTCCGCGTGGTACCCGACGGCGGTCCCGGGCCGATCGTGACGGATGCCCACGGATCGAGGCAGAGCGTACGGGTCAAGGCCGACCGTTGTTGTCCACAAGCGGCCTGGCCGGGGAGAGCGCGGTGAGATCGCGCCATGCGTACCTGAAGCAGGCGGGCGATCCGTTCAGCCTGGACGGGTCGCCGCCAGGAGGCGGGACGGTGCTGAGCTCGACGCACGTTCCGCCGCGGGCGGCGTAGAACTGCTGGGCCGCTGAGTTCTGCTCGAGGACCCACAAGTAGAGACCCGACGACGGAGCCGTGTCCAGGACGGCCTGCGCGGTCAAGGCGAGCAGGCGGGTGCCGATGCCCTGTCGTTTGAGCGGGGACCGGACGTGCAGATTGTCGACCAGTGCACCCCAGGTCGGGTCCGCCTCGAGTTCCACGTGTGCGAGCCCGACCAGCCCACCGTCGTACTCCGCGATGATCGTCCGCGCGTGCGGCGACGCTGCCGCCAGCCGCTCCGTCCACCGGCCGGTCAGAAAGCCGTCCGGCTCTCCGTCCAGGAAGGCATCCGCGTAAGCCCCCCGATAATGCCGCTGCCAACTGTCCGCATGCAGCCCGGCTACGGCGGGAGCATCCTCGGGCACGGCCATCCGATACCGCAGAGCTGGATCTGTCGAAATAGGCACCCCGAATTCGTACCACTGGTGAGACGCTCCTAGCCGGGGTGTCCAAACCTGGAGGTGTGCGGTGAAGGTTGTGCTGGAGGGGCTGTCCTTCGGGGAGTCGGCGCGGTGGCATGACGGGCGGTTGTGGTTCGCGGACTGGGGCACGCATGAGGTCGTGGCGGTGAAGGCGGGCGGTACGCCGGAGGTCGTCGCGACGGTGCCGACCGGGTTCCAGTTCTCGATCGACTGGTCGCCGGACGGCCGGCTGCTGGTGATCGCGGGGCAGGAGGCCGTGCTGCTTCGGCAGGAGCCTGATGGCTCGTTCGTCACGCACGCCGACCTGAGCTCCGTCGCGGGCGGCTTCAACGAGATCGTGGTCGATGCCCGCGGCAATACCTATGTCAACGGCGGTGACGCGAACCCGATGGCCGGTGACGCACCGAAGCCAGGCATTGTCGCCCTGGTGACTGCGACGGGGGAGATCCGTCAGGTGGCGGACGAGATTGCCTTCGGCAACGGAATGGCGGTGACCGCGGACGGCCGCACACTGATCGTGGCCGAGTCGCACGGGCGCCGGCTGTCGGCGTTCACGATCGAGGACACCGGTGACCTGTCCGGCCGGCGGGTCTGGGCGGAGGTCGACGGTCATCCCGACGGCATCTGCCTCGACGCCGAGGGTGCGGTCTGGTACGCCGACGTACCGAACCAGCGCTGTCAGCGGGTCCGCGAGGGTGGCGACGTACTGCAGACGATCGACTTCGATGACGGCGCCTTCTCCTGCATGCTGGGCGGCGACGACGGTACGACGCTCTATACGCTGACCCGCGATTGGAAGGGCTTCGCCGAAGCCGCCGGCGACTCCCGGACCGGTCGGCTCGTCGCCACCCCGGTCTCAGTTCCCCACGCCGGCCACCCCTAGGTCGCCCAGCCGGCGACGGATCAGTGAGTCCAGTTGCCGCCAGGCGGGCGAGGACGCGTTGACCGTGCTCTGCAGAAGTTGGGGGATGGCGGAGTCGGCGGACTGACCTGGGAGGTCTGTGCCGTAGCGGTCGATGCTCGCCGCAACGATGCGGTCGGCTAGCTCGATCAGGAACGGATCGGCCGGATCCAGATCATGGGCCTGGTCGTAGGCGAGGTAGAGCCGCCGGAGGTCGGTATCGGTCAGGGCCTGTGCCTGGTCGTGGAAGAGGGTGCCGGCGATCTCGGGGTGGGTGGCGTACACCACGATCCAGAGGTCGCGTTCCATTGCGATCCAGCGCTCGCTGAAGCCCAGGTCGCTCAGCCCACCGAGGTGGCGGTCGACCTCGGCGGGCAGCAGGCGGATGTCTCCGGCCGCGAGACTCCGGAGCCGTCGCTGGGTGTCGCGCAGCCGTCGGATCCGGTCGGTGAGCTCGGTGTCGATTTCCTGCATCGCGGCATCGAAGTCATCCGGCGCGGACCCGAGCTCGCGGATCCGCGCCAGCGGTACGCCCGCTTCGGCCAGCGTCCGGATCCGCACCAGGTCGACCACGGCCTGCGCGGGGTAGCGGCGGTACCCGGACGAGTCCCGTTCCGGCTCGGCCAGCAGCCCTTTGTCGTGGTAGACGCGGACGGTCTTCGTCGACACCCCGACGTACCGGGCCAGCTGTCCGATGGTGAGCACGCACCCATTCTTGACCTTGCCCTTAGGGCAATGTCGCATCATCGACTCATGACTGACTGGGACACCCTGCGCGCACTCGCCGACGAGGGCAACGAGAAGGCGATGGACCGCCTCGCCGATCTGGCCGACGAGCGGGGCGACGTCGACGCGCTGAACGAACTGCTCGACGAAGGTAACGAGCGCGCCGGCGAACACCTCACCCGGCGCGCGGCCGCTGCCAAGGACCTGCTGGAGCTCCAACGGATCAGCGACGCCGGCTACGAAGAGGCGGGGGAGGTCCTCAACCGGTTGCTCTAGGTACGCACGCGCGGCCTGGTGCGCAGGACCGGGGCGAAGACGGCCAGGGCGGCGGCGAGGGCGGTGACGACCATGAACGAGACGGTCAGGTTGCTGGCCTGGGCGATGCCGCCGATGATCGACGGCGCGACCAGTCCGGACGCGTAGGTGATGGTCGCGACACCCGCGATCGCCTGGCTGGCGTTCGTACCGGTCCGGGCCGCGGCCGCGAAGGCGAGCGGTACGACGACCGCGATCCCGATGCCGATCAGTCCGAACCCGGCCATCGCCACGATCGCGCTCGGAGCAACGACGACCAGTACGCCGCCGGCCGTGGCGATCACGCCGCTCCAGCGAACCGTCCGTACGGCGCCGAACCGGTCGACCACCGAGTCACCGGTGAGCCGCGCGATCGCCATCGTCAACGCGAACCCGGTCGTCGCACCGGCCGCGACCCCGGCCGAGCTGCCGAGGATGTCGCGCAGGTAGACGGCCGACCAGTCGAGACTCGCCCCCTCGGCGAACACGGCACAGAACCCGACCGCCCCGATCAGCAGCGCCGACTTCGGCGGCAACGCGAACCGAGCCGGCGGCTCCTCGTCCTCGGCAGGATGCAGGTTGAGCACGAACTGACACGCCACGGCCCCGGTCAGCGTCAGTACGACGGCCACCACCGCATGGTGGATCTGGGCACTCACACCGGCATGCGCGGCCACCGTCCCGACCGCTGCCCCGAGCAGCGCACCTATGCTCCACATGCCGTGCAGCCCGGACATGATCGACTTGTTCAGCCGGTGCTCCACCTCGACGCCGAGGGCGTTCATCGCGACATCGGCCATCCCGGCGGTGCCGCCGTACACGAAGAGTGCGACGCACAGCGCCGGCAGGTTCGGGGCGAGCGAGGGGAGGACCAGCGCGAGCGTCCAGAGGGCGAGCAGGCCGCGGAGGGCCGTCCTGCTGCCGAACCGGTGAGTCACCCGGGCGGCCAGTGGCATCATCAGCGCCGCGCCGAGCGCCGGGAACGCGAGCGCCAGCCCGAGCTGGCCCGGCGACGCGCCCACGTGCTCCTGGATCCATGGCACCCGGGTCGCGAACGAACCCGTCACCGCGCCGTGCACACAGAACACCGCGGCAACGGCGTACCGGGACCGCCTGACCAGTTGGGTGTCTTCAGTCACAAGCAAACACACTATCTGTTTGAACGATCAGACGGATGGTAGATTTTTGCGCGTGAGAAGCGCGGAACGGCATCAAGTGATCGTAGAACGACTGCGGGTGGTTGACCGAGTGTCCGTCCAGGAACTGGTCGAGGCCACTGCGGCGTCGGACATGACAGTCCGCCGGGACCTCGACTTCCTGGCCGCCCAGGGCGTGCTCAAGCGCGTCCACGGCGGAGCCTTGTCCTCCATGCACGCCGGCGTCGAACCGCCGTACTCGCTCCGGGCCCAGGCGGCCATCGCCGCGAAGCAGGCGATCGCGAAGGCGGCGGTCGAGCACATCCACGACGGCGAGACCATCGTCCTCGACAGCGGGACGACAGCGCTCGAAGTCGCCCGGCTGCTTCACGATCGCACGCTGACGGTCATGCCGCTCTCGTTGCACGTGGCCCACGAGTTGGCCGACGCACCGAGAATCCGGCTGCTCGTGCCGGGCGGCGAGGCACGCCAGGGTGAACTCGCCCTCGTCGGCCCGCTGGCCGTCGCGTCCCTGCGTGCGCTGCGCTTCGACCTGGCCGTGCTCAGCCCGTGCGCGTTCAGCCTGGACGCCGGCCTGACCGCGTTCGACCTCGGCGACGCGGAGGTCAAGCAGGAGGCGATGAAGGTCGCCACCCGCTCGATCGTGCTCGCGGACGCCGCCAAGTGGGATCGCGCCGCGCTCGCCTATGTGTGCCCGGCCGACCGCCCTGACCTGATCATCACCGATTCCGAAGCGCCGGAGGATCAACGGACCATGCTTGCCCAGCGCGGAGTACTGGTCGAGGTGGCCCTTTGACCGCGATTGAGTTGCGTTCGCAGACCGCACCGCCAAGGGCCGCCCGCGTCGCAACCTGGCTGTACTTCGGCCTGAACGGCTTCGCTGTCGGCATGTGGGTCGTCCACATCCCCAGCATCGAGCACGCGACCGGCATCTCGCACAGCACGCTCGGACTCTTGCTGCTGGTGCTCGGTGGCGCCGCCTTCACCGGCATGCAGGTGGCCGGTCCGCTCGCCGATCGCATCGGCCAGCGACGCCTGGTCCCGGCCGCCGGCGTCCTGCTCGGCATCGCTCTCGCCGGTCCGGGCCTGGCACACAACTGGTGGACGCTCGGCCTCGCGCTCATCCTGATCGGCTTCGGCAACGGCTCGATCGATGTCGGCATGAACGCCCAGGCCGTCGTGGTCGAACGCGGGTACCCGCGCCCGATCATGGCTGCCTTCCACGCGATGTGGTCGATCGGTGGCGCCCTCGCCGCACTGATCGGAGCCGCCACACTGCGAGCCGACGTGCCGACCGAGGTCACGCTGGGCGCGTCCGGCGTGGTGTGCATCGTGATCTCGCTGGCTGCGGGCCGGTTCTTGCTCGAGGCGACTACCGAGGAGAACGACGACGAGCCGGAGGTGGAGCGGGCGAAGCCGCCCGCCAAGCTGGTCTGGGCGCTCGGGGGGCTCGCCTTCGGCCTGATGCTGTCCGAGGGCGTCGCGAACGACTGGGCCGCGCTGCAGTTCCGCGACATCCTCGGTACGTCGGTCAGCACGGCGGCCTACGCGTACGGCGCTTTCGCGGTGGCGATGACCGTCGGCCGGTTCCTGACCGACCGGGTCGCCGCGGTCGTCGGACCGGCAGCGATCGTCCGGTGGGGCGCTGCCATGGCGGCAGCCGGCCTCACCATCGTGATCGTCGCACCGTGGGTCCCGGTCGCGCTCTTCGGCTGGGCGCTGTTCGGTCTCGGCCTGGCCGGCGGCGTACCGCAACTCTTCACCGCCGCCGGCAACCTCGACCCCCGCGCGGCCGGCGCGTTGATGGCACGCGTCGTCGGACTCGGGTACGTCGGTCTGCTCGCGGGGCCGGCGTTGATCGGCGGACTCACGCAGTGGATGCCGCTGAACATCGCGTTCATCCTGCCGGTCGTGCTGTGTGTCCTGACGTTCTTCGGTGGACCGGTGCTCAAGTCCCGTTCGTGAGGGCCTGCTCGAGATCGGCCCAGAGGTCGGCGGGGTGCTCGATCCCGACGGCCAGGCGGATCAGGTCCTCGGGGATCGTCGGGACCTCGATCGGCCAGCGGCGGCGGCGTTCCAGCATCGACTCGACGCCGCCGAGGCTGGTCGCGTGAACCCAGAGCTCCGTGGACTCGCAGACCCGCTGCGCGGCTTCGGCGTCACCACCGAGCTCGAACGACAGGATCGCGCCGAAGCCGGACATCTGCGCCTCGGCACGCCTGCGGCCCGGATCTCCGGGCAGACCCGGGTACCGCACCCGGCTGACCCGCGGGTGGTCGAGCAACCGCTGGGCCAGGAACGCGGCATTCGACTGCGCCCGCTCCAGCCGCAGAGCGAGGGTCCGAAGACCGCGCAGCGCGAGCCAGGCCTCCATCGGGCCGGGGATCGCGCCGAGGCTGCGGCGGCGGAGTTCGATCGCGCTCCACAGGTCGTCGTCGGCGGTGATGACCGCGCCCAGGATGACGTCCGAGTGACCGGCGATGAACTTGGTGGCCGAGTGCATCACGATGTCCGCGCCGAGCGAGAGCGGCTGCTGCAGCAACGGCGTCGCGAAGGTGTTGTCGACGACAACGATCGCGTCCGCGGCGCGGCCGGCGGCGGAGACCGCCGGGATGTCCGCGACCTCCATCGCCGGGTTGGTGGGTGACTCGATCCACAGGATGTCGGCGCCTTCGACCGCCTGGACGACCGCCTCGGTGTCCGCGACGTTCACGCGATCCACGGTCAGTCGGCCCTGCGCCGCCTGCTGGTCGAGCAGCGCGAGGACGCCGGAGTAGGCGTGCTGCGGCGCGACCACCCGGCCGCCGACCGGGACGAGGTCGAGGATGGCCGCGACCGCTGCCATGCCGGACGCGAACGTCAGCCCGCGGCCGCCCTCGAGTTCCCCGAGGGTCTCCTCCAATGCGGACCAGGCGTCGTTGCCGAACCGCCCGTAGCCGCGGTCCCCGCCCGCGACGTACGTCGAGCTGAAGACGGGCGACTCGCCGACCGGCGCGTTCGGCACCCGCTCGGGACGGCCGGCATGGACGACGACGGTGGACGGGTCGAGATCAGGAGCCATAGGGAGAATTCTCCCGGGGCCTGGTCAGCGGCCGCCGGGAGGGGCCGGTGGAGCGCCCGCCCACGTCGCTCCGCGGAGCGGCCGCCGGGGCTGCCGGGAGAGGGATGCCGCCGCCGCGGAGCAGGGTCATCGCGCGCCGGGCCAGCTCCCTGACCTCGGTGCCTTCGGGGTTCTCCACCCAGATTCGGACCACCGTCTCGATGATGTTCATCGCGATCCCGGCGGCCAGCGCGGCAGTGAACTCGGCGTCGCGCGGGTCGCTCGCGGGCAACCGGCGTACCAGCTCGTCGGTCAGGTCGTTGCGGAAGCGCCAGATCAGCTCGTTCAGATGCGCGCTGACCGAGGCGGTCTGCGCGGCCAGGTCGAACACCGCGCGGACCCGATCAGGGTTGCTCTCCAACTGCGCGAGCACCCGTTTGATCACCGCCTGCAGACCGTCCGGAAGGTCCAGCCCGGGCTGCTCGCGGAACCACGCGACCGCGTCGACCAGGCAGTCCTCGACGAATTCGAGGACCAGGGTCTCCTTGGTCGGGAAGTACCGGTACAGCGTGCTCGGACCGACCTCCGCGGCTGCGGCGATCTGCTCCACCGTGGTCCGGCCGAAGCCGTGGTCGGTGAACAGCTCGAACGCCTTGTCCGCGATCAGCCGGCGGGTCCGTTCCCGCTTCACTTCGCGCAGTCCCATCTCCACCTCCGCGGGGCAGAGTACCGGTTCACCGAATCGCCAGTCACCTGGGAGTGATCGCGTAATCACGCTGTGCCTCTACTGGATCGGTCCGCTACGGACTGCGATCTGAACAGCTCTTTACCGAACCCAGATCGGTTCCTGGCTTCCGGGCCGCTACAGTCGAGCCGGTGAGTGAGTACTCGAGGGAAGAAGAACGCAAGCCCCGCGTCGCCGTCGTCTTCGGTGGCCGGTCGAGCGAACACGCCATCTCCTGCGTGACCGCGGCCAACGTGCTGCAGGCGATCGACCGGGACAAGTACGACGTGGTCCCGGTCGGCATCAGCACCAGCGGCCACTGGGTCCTGGAAAGCGGCGACCCGGAGCGGCTGTCGATCACCGACGGCAAGCTCCCCGAGGTCGACGTGACCGCGTTGCCGGTGCTCTTCGGCGCGAACCGCGAGCTCGTGGTCAGCGAACCCGGCCAGGTCCCGAGCACGCTCGGCGAGGTCGACGTGGTCTTCCCGCTGCTGCACGGACCCTGGGGCGAGGACGGCACCATTCAGGGCCTGCTCGAGATGTCCGACATCCGCTACGTCGGCTCCGGCGTGCTGGCCAGCGCGGTCGGCATGGACAAGCACTACATGAAGGTCGTCTTCCAGGCCGCCGGCCTCGAGGTGACGCCGTACGTCGTCATCCGCGACCGCGACTGGACCCAGGACCCGGCCGCGTGCCGGGAGGCCGTGGACGCGCTCGGCTACCCGGTGTTCGTGAAGCCGGCCCGGGGTGGCTCGAGCCTGGGCATCACCAAGGTGAACAGCCTGGAGGAGCTCGATGATGCAGTCGCCGAAGCGCGGGCGCACGACCCGAAGGTGATCGTCGAGGCGTCGGCCAACGACCCCCGCGAGATCGAGGTCGGTGTCCTCGGCGGGCTGAACGGCACGGCGGAGGTCAGCGTCTGCGGCGAGATCGCGGTCTCCGGCGGTGGGCACGACTTCTACGACTTCGAGACCAAGTACCTCCCGGAGGGTGAGGAGTACCTGGCCCTGTCGGTACCGGCCGACCTCCCGGCGGAGGTCGCGGCCGACATCCGCGCGAAGGCACTGACCGCCTTCGACGCGATCGACGGCGAGGGCCTGGCCCGCGTCGACTTCTTCCTCGACGCCGACGGCCGGGTGATCATCAACGAGATCAACACGATGCCCGGCTTCACGCCGACCAGCATGTTCCCCCGACTGTGGGCGGCCACGGGCATCGACTACCCGGCCCTGGTCGAGCGCCTGCTGACGCTGGCGACGACCCGCCCCACTGGCTTGCGCTGAACCTACCCGCCCGGTCATAGCCGACTCGCCCGGGCGTGGAGATAACGCTGCTGCGGGAGGCTGGTCGTCCTGCTCGCGGCCTCCTCGTACGCCGCCCGGGCCGCCGCCGCATCGCCGGACATCTCGAGTAGATGCGCCCGGACGGCCGACACCCGGTGATCCTTGGCGATCCGTTCGTCGTGCTCGACCGAAGCGAGTAGCTCGAGCCCCTCGTCCGCCCCACGCGCCATCGCGACCGCCACCACGTGGTTGAGCGCGACCATCGGATTGTCGGTCAGCTGCAGCAACACCTCGTACAGCGCAACGATCTGCGCCCAGTCGGTCTTGTCGGCCGACGGTGACTCGTCGTGCACCGCCGCGATCGCCGCCTGCAGTTGATAAGGCCCGACCGGGCCCCGAGGCAGTGCCGCGGTGATCAACTCGACGCCCTCCTGGATCAGCTCCCCGAGCCACAGCGACCGGTCCTGCTCGGCCATCGGAACCAGCTCCCCGAGCGGACCCGTCCGCGCCGGCCGACGCGCATCGGTCAGCAACATCAGCGCCAGCAACCCAATGACCTCACTGTCGCCGGGCAGCAGCCGGTGCAGCATCCTGGCCAGCCGGATCCCTTCGGCCGACAACTCGACCCGTTGCAGGCTCGGCCCCGTCGTACTCGCGTAGCCCTCGTTGAAGATCAGGTAGACGACCTTCAGTACCGCGCCGAGCCGCTCGTCCCGGTCGGCGGGCAGGGTGAACCGCGCGCCGCTGTCCTTCACGCTGGCCTTCGCCCGGGTGATTCGGCGCGTCATCGTTGCCTCCGGCACCAGGAAGGCCCGGGCGATCTCCTGGGTGGTGAGACCCCCGACCGCCCGCAACGTCAACGCGATCTGCGAGGCAGGGGACAGGGACGGATGGCAGCACATGAACAGCAGGATCAGCGTGTCGTCGGTGTCCGCGACCGGCTCACCCGGCAGGGTCCACTGCGCCACCCGGTCCTCACGCCGCTGACGGGCCTGCTCGCGGCGGAGCAGATCCGTCAGCCGACGCGAAGCCACCGTGATCAGCCACCCGCGGGGACTGTCCGGCACGCCGTCGTCCGGCCACTGCTGCGCCGCCGCGAGCAGCGCCTCCTGCACCGCGTCTTCAGCGATGTCGAAATGCCCGTACCGCCGGACCAGCGCCCCGAGCACCTGCGGCGCCAGCTCCCGCAGCAGATCCTCGAGAGTAGTCATCTTGATCAGTCCACCAGGTCGTCCTGGGCTCCGACCACCGGCCGGACGTCGGCGTAGGCGGTGGCGCGGACGAAGTCCGGTGCCGGTGTGTCACCGAGTCTCGCGGCGATCTCGGTCGCCCGGTCGAACGACTCGCACTCGACGATCCAGTACCCGGCCAGCACCTCCTGGGTCTCGGCGTACGGCCCGTCCGTCACCACCGACACGCCGTCCTTCGAGCCGAGTCGTCGGGTCAGCACCGGCGCCGCGAGCGCGCGGGTCTCGACCAGCTCACCGGACTCGGCCAGGTCGGCGTTGAACTTCTCCATGAACTCGCCCATCGCCGCGAAGTCCGCGCCCGTCCAGGCCGGCTTCTCGGTGTCCTTCCCCGCCATCCCGTCGTAGTCCTGCTGCGACGCGTACGTCAGGATCATGTACTTCATCGGATTCTCCCGTCGTCCGGGCACCCACCGCGGGCGCCTCTCAGCCGAGACGTCGCCCCCGCCGCCCCGAACCGGACACCCATCGCAGAGGAACTTCTCGACAGGGAGTATGCCGTCGTCAGATACAGGGCGTGATGAGTTTGTTGTATCTGTGGACAACGTCCGAGACGTCGGTCAGGGCGTTGGCCTCGGGCTTGTACTTCGACGGTACGGCGACCTCGAAGTAGAGAGCGCGGCCGATGGTGGTGAAGACCACGCCGTTCGTGACCTCTTTGGCGAACCAGCCGACGCCGTTCACCTCGAAGCATTGGGACTGCGCCTCGGCCATCCCGGCCGGCGGGCTGACGCCGCAGGTGACCTCGATCGGCGGATCGCCGTACGCGGTCGTGAGCGGACTCTCCGGCGACGTCTTGCGCCGTTTGGCGTCCAGGACCTTCTCGGGCAGGGCTTTCACGAGCGGCGCGCAGGCGGCGGCGACCTCGGGCGCGGGGGAGGGGACGGAGACGGGCGTAGGACCAGCGCTGCACCCGGCCAGCAGGATCAGGCCGAGTGCAGCGACGAGGAGTTTGGGCATGCGAACGACGGGCAGGCGTCAGTGGGATCAGATGTGGACGACAGGGCAGGTCAGGGTGCGAGTGATGCCGGGAACGTTCTGGACCCGGGCAACCACCAGCTTGCCCAGTTCGTCGACGTTGCGGGCCTCCGCGCGGACGATCACGTCGTACGGACCGGTGACGTCCTCGGCCAGCGTGACGCCCTGGACCTCGGCGATCTGTGCAGCGACGTCGGCCGCCTTGCCGACCTCGGTCTGGATCAGGATGTAGGCCTGGACCACCACGTCGTTCTCCACTCAGTCGTCCTCAGCGGGGACCGCCCGCGGTACTGCGCGGCGGCCGGGCGTACTCTTCGTTGCCCGGTCACGGTACCGCCTAGACTCCGGTTGGCGATATGGGAGGTCTGCTGACGTGACAGAGACGTTGGGGAGCACAGGTGAGTTCGGTCTGATCGAGGCTGTCACCAAGGGGCTGTCCACAGGTGAGGACGTCCTGGTCGGGCCTGGTGACGACGCGGCCGTGATGGCGGTGCCGGACGGGCGGATGGTGATCACGACCGACCTGCTGGTGGAGGGCCGCCACTTCCGCAAGGACTGGTCATCGGCGTACGACGTGGGCCGCAAGGCCGCCGCGCAGAACCTGGCCGACATCATGGCGATGGGAGCCCGGCCGACGGCCCTGGTGGTCGGGTTCGGTGCGCCCGCCGACCTGCCGACGGCCTGGGCGCTCGAGCTCAACCAGGGCCTGGTGGACGAGTGTGAGCTGGTCGAGGTGAGCATCATCGGTGGCGACACGGTCCAGTCGGACAAGATCGTCGTCTCGGTGACCGCGTTCGGTTCGCTCGACGGACGGCCGCCGGTCCTGCGTTCTGGTGCCCGGCCGGGCGACGAGGTGGCCTATGTCGGCCGACTGGGCTGGGCCGAGGCCGGCTGGGCGGTGCTGGCGCGCGGGTTCCGCTCGCCGCGCGCCGTGGTCGAGGCGCATCGGCGGCCACAACCGCCGTACGCCGAAGGTCCGCGGGCTGCCCTGGCCGGAGCGTCCTCCCTGTGTGATGTGAGCGACGGGTTGCTCGCCGACCTCGGCCACATCGCGGTCGCCAGCGAGGTCGTCATCGACGTGCACTCGCACGCGCTGACCGTGCCCGAGCCCCTCCAGGCCGTCGCGGCCGCGACCGGTGTGGACGCGATGAAGTTCGTCCTGACCGGTGGCGAGGACCATGCGCTGGTCGGCACCTTCGAGCCGGCCGACGTCCCCGAGGGCTGGACCGTCATCGGATCGGTTGCTGAAGGCAACGAGGAGCACCCGGCCGGGACCATCACGGTCGACCGCGCGCCGTATGCCGCCGAGCCCGGTCACGCCCACTTCAGGAGTTGAGATGCTGCCCAGAGTGCTGACCATCGCCGGCTCCGACTCCGGTGGCGGAGCCGGGATCCAGGCGGACCTCAAAGCGATGCTGGCCAATGGCGTGCACGGGATGAGCGTGCTCACCGCGATCACGGCGCAGAACAGCCTCGGCGTCCAGGGCGCGTGGGAGTTGCCGGAAGAACAGGTCCGGGCCCAGTTCCACAGCGTGGTGGACGACATCGGCGTCGACGCGGTGAAGACCGGCATGCTGGCGTCAGAGTCGATGGTCCGCGTGGTCGCGTCCCTGCTGCGGACGTTGCCGCCGTCGGTGCCGGTGGTGGTCGACCCGGTGTCGGTGTCGAAGCATGGCGACGCCTTGCTCGCCGCTGATGCGATGGACGCCATACGCACGGAGATCGTCCCGATGGCCACCGTCCTCACACCGAACCTCACTGAGCTCGGACCGCTCGCCGGAGTCGAGCTGGAGACCGTGGAGGACCGAGAGCTCGCGGCCAAGCTGCTCTTGGACGCAGGTGCGTCGTGGGTGCTGGTGAAGGGCGGCCACGATGTCGGTACGGCGTCAGTGGACGTGCTGCATGGTCCAGGGGTACGACGGTCTTACAGTGCGGTCCGCCTGGACAACCGGCACACGCATGGCACCGGATGCACGTTGGCCAGTGCGATCGCGTCGTACCTGGCCCGTGGGTACGACGTACCGAGTGCGGTGGGTGCTGCGAAGGAGTACGTGACCGGGGCGATCGCGGCCGGGTTCGCACTCGGTGCCGGGATCGGACCGGTCGATCATGCGTGGAGATTTCGAGGGAGTGGCAGTTGACGATCCAGCAGCCCCCGGTTGACGGGTACTGCGAGCAGTGCGGCTTCAACTACGACACGGGTGACCTGCAGGGCACAGTGACTTTGCTCATCCGGCAGGCGGCGGACTGCAGCATGGCGCTCACCAAGGCCGCGGCCGGTCCGGACCCGAACGTCGTACGGTTGCGTCCGCAGCCGAAGGTGTGGTCGGCGATCGAGTACGCGTGCCATGTGCGCGACGTACTGGAGATCCAGCGCCAGCGGATCGCGCAGTGCCTGGCGGAGGACCGGCCGGTGTACGCGCCGATGGACCGGACCCGTCGGGTGAAGCAGTTCAAGTACGAGGAGCAGGACCCGATGGAGGTCGCGGCCGCGCTGATGCGGTTCGCTCGGGAGTTCGGTGCCGCCGCGCGGGTGCTCACGCCGCCGCAGCTCGGCCGCCTGGGGCTCTACAACTACCCGGTCCGTGGGCCGCGCACTCTGGGCTGGATCATCCGGCACACCGCACACGAGATCCAGCATCACCGGCTCGACCTCACGACGATCCTGGCGGAGGTGGAGCCGCCGATCGTGCCCAAGCCCAAGCCATCGGCTGAGGTCCAGTCGGAGTCTGACTCGGCGGACACTGCCGGCTAGTGCTGTGCTGCCCAGGCCGCGATGGCGGGCTGACTGGTCAGGTGGTCGAGGGCCAGCGCTGCGGCGCCGCGGAGCGGGCCGTCGGGCTGGTGCGTAGCGGGGAGCACCGGCGGGGGAGACCCGCGGTGGAACGCCATGAGTCCGCCTAGGTAGGCCCGCTCGAAGGCGGGCGCGGCAGCGGCCCGGAGTGGGATGGCCAAGCCGCCGATGGTGACGACATCGGGGTCGTGGGCGTTGACGAGGCCCGCGATGCCGGTGGCTAGCGCACTGACGACTTTGGTGATCGCACGGCTCGCAGCGCGGTCGGTGCGCTGCAGAACGGCCTCGGTGTAGGCGTACGGGTCGTCAGGCGCCGGCTCCTTGAGGTGCCTGGCCAGCGCGCGGCCGTCGATCTCCAGGTCCCAGCATCCACGGGCGCCGCACGGACACGTCCGCGTGCGGTCACCGAACGGCATGTGCCCGTACTCGCCGCCGGCCCCGGACGCGCCCTGTACCGGTACTCCGTCGATCAGCAGGGTCCCGCCGAGACCTACCTCGACGATGAGGTGCAGCGCCGTACCAGCCCCAGCGGCAGCGCCGGTGCGGGCCTCAGCCACCCCGCTGAGGGTCGCGTCGTTGCCCGCGAGCAGTGGGAGCCCGGTGCCGGCAGTGACCGTCTCCAGGTCCAGCTCTGCCCAGTCCAGCGTCGGCGCCTGCATCAGATGGTTGTCACGGATGGTGCCTGGCGCTGCGAGGCTCACTACGCACAAGCGAGCGCCGTACTGCTCCTGTGACTGCTCCACCTCCCGCCGGAGGTTGCTGAGCACCACCTGCGGCCGTCTGCTGCGGTGCCGCCTGTTCTGCTGGCCTTGGAGAGACCCATCCAGCGTGACGACGGCACTCCGCCAACTGCCCTGCCTCAGGTCCAGTGCGAGCACCACAGGGCCCTGCGGATGTGCTCGCAGCAGGGTGGTCGGTCTCCCCCGTCCGTGACTGGGGGCAGGGACCTCGGTGAGCAGATGTACGTCGCGTAGTCGGGCGGTGACCTCTGTTGCCGAGCCTGTGCTCAGCCGCAACGCTCGCGCCACGGCGGCCCGGGTGATTCCAGGCTGACGGCTGAGTTGTACGAGTACGTCCGAAGCTGTCTGCCACTGTCCCCGACGCACTGGAGTCATAGCACCCTTCTATCTTATGCTCGTAGGACGAGTTTAATTGGAGGGGTCATGAACGTCCGGGACATCCGCGCAGTGCTGTTCGACATGGACGGCACACTGGTCGACTCCGACGCCGCCGTCGACCGGGCCTGGACACGCTGGGCAGAGGAGAACGGCGTACCCCCCGCCGAGGCTCTCGCCATCGCCCACGGCAGCCCTGCGGAGGCGACCATCGCGCGACTGCGGCCGGAGCTCTCACTTGAGGAGCGGTCCGCGGCCGCCGCGCGCCTGCTGGATCTCGAGTGCGACGACCTGACGGACGTCGTACCCGCACCCGGTGCGATCGAGCTGATCGGCACCCTGCAGCGGCTTGGTCTGCCGTGGGCTGTTTTCACCAGTGCCGCCGCCCGGCTGGCGAAGGTCCGCCTGGCCGCCGCCGGCATCTCCCCGTCAATCCTGGTGACCGTCGACGACGTCACCCACGGCAAGCCGGATCCCGAGGGCTATCTGCGGGCCGCCGAGCTGCTCGGTCAACCAGCCCAGTACTGCTTGGTGGTCGAGGACACCGAGGTCGGCCTGGCGGCCGGCCGCGCCGCCGGCGCCATCACCGCGGGCCTGAAGGGCACCACCGCCGACATCGAACTCCCCAACCTCCACCGCCTCGTCACTCTGTTCACGGAGAATGAAGGGCCAACTGCCCCGAGCGCAGGATGACTCCCGGCGGGGCCGGCCGGATGAACTCTGGCGCCGAGGGGCGGCTGGATTCTGCGGCCCGAGGGGACGAGGTCCGGATCGGGATCGGGCTGTCGTCGATGGGATTCGTGCTGGCCGGGCTCGGTGCCTGCGTTGCGATCCTGGCGCGGGATCTGGACGAGCCCGCCAGTCGGTTGGGCCTGCTGTCGTCGGGACTCGCGGCCGGGCTGCTCTTCGTCGCGCTCGTCGGCCCCCGACTGCTCCGGTCCTGGCCGATCACGACTGTCCTCGCGTTCGGCTCGGTCATCTGTGCGGTCGGCACAGTGCTGCTCGCGGTCGCTCCGGTGTACGCCGTCGCGATCGCCGGCGGCCTGTGCATCGGACTAGGCGGCGCACTCCTCGTCCTCGTCGCCCCGCTGATGCTGGATGGACCCACAGCCGCGGCACGACTCAGCCGGGTCAATGCGGTCGCCAGTGGGACCGGCATCCTGGCGCCCCTCGCCATCGGCACCCTCGACTCCCTCGGTCCCACCGGTCGCCTGGCCTTGCTCGCCGCCGCTCCGCCTCTTCTGGTGCTGGCTGTCCTGACCCGACGAGTGAAGCCAGTCGCCCAGATCGGCGAACCTGTGGCCCCCGTGCTGATCGACTCCGCGCCCGCAGTAGGTCTTGGGAGGAAGTGGCTGGGTCGGCGGTCCGGTACTCGTCGCAGAGTGGGTCGGCAGGTTGCTGCGGCTGTGGGCCTCGGGTGGCTGCGCATCGTGCTGGCTGTGGCAGTGGAGTTCTGTTTCGTGGTGTGGGCAGTTGCCCGGTTGGTGGCCACCGGGTTGCCGACGGCAACAGCCGCGCTGCTCGGCAGCGCATTCCCCATCGGCATGGCGATTGGCCGCGCGATCGGCCCGATCCACTGGCGCAGCTGGTCGCCCGTCGTACCGTCCGCTGTCCTGGCGGTCGTTGGCACGCTGCTCGTCAGCCTCTTCGACGCACCAGCTGTCGTGGCGGTCGGGCTGGCAGTCGCGGGCGCTGGCGTCGCCCCGCTGTACCCCATCACGCTTGCAGCCCTGGTCGCGACACCTGGCCTCAGTCCTGCCCGACTGGCCGCGATCGGTGCGATGGCATCCGGTACGGCGATCCTGGTCGCACCGGCAGCCCTCGCCGTACTCGCCCGAGTCGTCGATCTACGTACGGCGTACCTCATCACCCTCCCCCTCCTCGCCGCACTCTTCGCCTTGAGCCGCCGCCCGAGGACGTCCCCGGCCGAGAGCCTGGGCCGAGATGATGTCCACCTCCGGCGCGAGCCCGATTCGCCTCGCGCTGTCGATGGCCTCGCGCCACACGTCGAATGACGGTCAGGCTCGGCACCACGTACGATCAGGCGCATGGAGTGCTTTGCCGCTTGGCGTACTCGCCACTGAAGGTCGACCCGCCGCATCGCTAGCTGCGACGCGGGTCGAGTCATGTCCCGACCCCTTCAGTGCGAAAGGCACACTCCATGCTCGTTCGTTCGTACGTTCAATCTGACCTGTCCCGGCTCGTCGAGCTGACCATCGAGACATTCGGTCCTTTCTACGAGGATTCCTTCCGCCCGCTCGTCGGCGAAGTCATCTTCGCGATCCAGCACGGCAGTTGGCGTGACGACTACCGCAAGCAGGTCGCCGAGCTCCACGCGCCTGTCCAGAACAGGTACGTCGCAGTCGCCGAGGACGGCGGTGGACTCGCCGGCTACGTCGCCTGGGCTGTCGAGCCCGCCCGGCGGCACGGCACGATCACTCTCGTCGCCGTGGCGGCGGAGCATCGCCGAGAGAGCCTCGGCACCACACTCTGCGAGCACGCCTTCGAGGCGATGCGGGAGCAGGGTGCGGCAATGGTCGAGATCGGTACCGGGGGCGATGACTTCCACGCGCCGGCACGGGCCTTCTATGAGAGCCTCGGCTGCGTCAAGCTCCCGCTGGCGGTCTATTACCGAACGCTCTGATCAGCCGACCACCTTGAATAGGGCGACCGGCGGGACGTCCTGGACAGGCGACGCGAGTCCGTCGACAACAGCCATCGCGTTGTCGACGGACTTGCAGATCGACGCGTACGCCGTTGCCTTGCCGCTCTCGTCGAACAGCCGCAGCCCAGGGTTGGCTCACGTCGATTGAACAGCCTCGCTGCCCACATCGGCCCGCGTGTCCGGCTTCTCCTGGGCGATCGGGTCGCTGGAGAGAGGTTAGCCGCACAGGTCTCCACGTGGTCCCCGTTGCCTACACGGTTGTCGACGTGTGTGGAGTGTGATGTTTTCCCGTTGTGGATAAGGGCTTTCGGGGTCCTGGTGGATTTGCTCCGGGTCGGTGTCGGTGGATAGAATCGAACACATGTTCGAGGGAGATCTGACGACGCTGTCGACCGCCGACCTGCTGGAATCGGCCGCCGACCACGACGCCGAGGCGAGGCGGATCGACGCCCGGCGGCTCGAGCACGCCCAGGTCTACGCCGACCGGTTCCACCCGTCGGTCTGCCCGACCCGCCCCGGCCGCCGCACCTGCGACGGCCGCGAACGCGCCGTCGTGCTCGGCGGCGAAGGCTGCCCGGAGATCGCCGAGTTCGCGATCGCGGAGTTCGCGGTGGTGCTCGGGATCTCGCCGCGGGTCGCGGCGGACTATCTGGGCCAGGCGTTGGCGTTGCGGCACCGGTTCCCGTTCACCTGGGCCCGGGTCCAGGCCGGTGAGGCGACACCGTGGAAGGCGCGGCAACTCGCCGCCGCCTGCGTGAGGCTGCCCGAGGACGCCGCCCGCGCCGTCGACCAGCGGGTCGCGCAACTCCTGGACTCGATCACCCCGTACCGGCTGGACAAGATCATCCGCGCCGCCAAGATCCACGCCGACCCCGACGGTGCCCGGGCCGAGGCTGAGGAGAAGGCCCGCGAACGCGGCGTGTTCATCGGGCGTTCCGACGGCCACGGCAACAAGTCGATCTACATCAAGGCCCCCGCCGGTGCGGTGATCCGCCACGACGCGACCATCGCCGCGATCGCGGAGGCCCTGAAGACGTTCGGCGACACCCGCCCGGTGCAGCACCGGCGCGCGGACGCGGTCGGCATCATCGCCGACGCCCGCTACACCGAAGAACTCCTCACCCAAGCCCGCCACCACCACGGCGACCACCCGGCCGAGCCCGACCACCCCATCGACGCCACCGGGGCGGCCGACTCGTCCGCGCGGAGCGCTGCCGCCAACCCTGGCACGGGATCCGGTTCCTGGCGGGGCGACGAGGACCTGCTCGCCGACCCAGCCAGCGACCGGGCCAGTGAGTGGGACGAGCCCGGCCCGGACGACGAGGCCGACCGCGACACGCCCCACCCCAGCGCCGGCGACCTTCCCGATCCGCTCGCCGACCCAGCCAGCGACCAGGGCAGCGAGTGGGACGAGCCCGGCCCGGACGACGAGGCCGACCGCGACACGCCCCACCCCAGCACCGGCGACCTGGCCGACCCGGTCGACACCCCAGACACCGTGCCGATCGAATCCTTCGACCCCTTCGATCCCGCCCTGCGCAGCGACCCCGACGCCGGCGAACCAATGGACGCCGCCGCCCAACGCGCCCTGCACGCCCGCCTGGCCCGGATCAGACACGACGCCTACACCAACCCCACCACCGGCCGCGGCACCCGCAGCGGCGCCAGTAGCGGGCGGCTACGTCCGGGGCAGACCGAGATCTATGTCCACCTCACCGATCACACCCTGGCCACCGGCAGCGGCGTGCTCCGGGTGGAAGGCCTCGGTCCTGTGCTGGCCGACCAGTTGGCTGAACTGGTCGGCCACGGCCCGTACACGGTGAAGCCGGTCATCGACTTGCACGACGCGGTGAGTGTCGACGCCTACGAGATCCCCGACCGGATCCGCGAACGCGTCAAGCTCGTCCATCCGGTCGAGGTGTTCCCGTTCGGCAGCCAAGAGACCCGCCGCACCATGGACCTGGACCACCTCCAGCCCTACGACCCGCTCGGCCCACCCGGCCAGACCAGCACCGACAACCTCGCGCCGCTGGGCCGGTTCGGCCACCGGGTCAAGACCCACGCCCACGGCTGGAACGTCCGCCGGCTCGACCCCACGACGCTGGAATGGACCACGCCCCACGGCTTCACCTTCCACGTCGACCCCACCGGCACCCACCGAGTGCACGCGCCAGGCCAGCCCGCTGACCCAGATTGAACCGAGGCTCCGGGGATCGCTCGCGCCTACGGCTTGGCGTACTTGCCGACCATCTTGACGAGGGTGTCCGGCGGAATGACCTTCACGTGCGGGGGCGAGTCCGTCGACGACAGCCATCACGTTGTCGACGGACTTGCTCCACGCATGCCACACAACGACCGAATAGCCGGCGGTGCTGTGAGGGTTGCGGGCGGCAGCATTGAGCTCAGCAGTCACGGACGGCTCGTCGGCTCCGTCGAGGCCGTCCCAGAGCATGGTGCGGGCTGAGATGACCGGCTTGCCCTCGGACCAGACGACCTTGCCTTTGAGGCCGTCGTAGCGGGAGTACTCGAGGTAGATGAGGCCGTCGATCTCTCGCCGCTTCAGATACGACGACCAGAGGCTCGTGTTCTCGAACGAGTCGAAGTCAATGATCTGGGCGACGGAGAGGTCGGCCCGTCCCATCGATCGGGCGAGCGACGCGGTGTGCTTGTCGAGTGCGGCCGCGGGGTAGCGGCTCGGGTACATGTATCCGCCGCCGGACGGTCCCACGACCCACCTGTTCTTCGTCGAGTGGTCGTAGTACCAGCGCATCACCGAGGGAGCGAGGTCGATCAGGGAGGGGGAGATGCCCCAGCCGAGGTCGATCTCCCTCCGAGCGCTCGGCGGCGGGTCAGGGTGAGACGTCGGCGATCGGACATGAGGGTGCCTCCAGGGGGCGACTGGTGGACTGTCCTACGTTGTCAGTTGCCGCGCGACGATGCCACAGCCGCCCTGACGCCACAAGGCTTCAGTCCGGAACCGGCAGCCCATAACGGCGAAGCAGCCCGACCAGCTCGCCCACACCGGACGACAGCTCGTAGACCTCCGCCTGCAGCCCGACGCTCAACGCGCCCGCCACGTTGGCTTCGTTGTCGTCGATGAAGAGCACCGACGACGCCGGTACGTCGATCGCCGCCAGGATCGCCCGGAAGTACGCCGGATCCGGCTTGGCCAACCCGAGGTCACACGAATAGAAGGTCTGGTCGAACAATGCGCCGTACCCGCGTTCGTCCTGCATGATCGCTCGCCGATACGCCTGCTGATTGGTCGCGAGATGGCAACCGATCCCGGCCGCGCGCAGGTCGCCGATCAGTGCAATGACCGAAGGGTCGGCGGCGAACCAGCGCCACGGCTCCAACGCCTCCTCCACCGACGCCGGTGAGTTCCAGCGCTGGAGCACCTCGGCCACTGCGTCCCGGAAGTCGCCCTTCCCGACCAGACTCGGCTTCTCGGCGGCCATCAGGTCGGCGACGAAAGCCTCTCCGTCGGAGGGAACGAGCGCGGTCAGACGGGACCACCAGTCGAGGCTGGGGCGCTGGATGACGCCGTCGGCGTCGAAGAGTACGGCGGAGACCATGCGGCCATCCTGCCATCGGCGCCAACCTGGGCGACCCCTTGACCGGTTCAGTCGGTATGCGCTTACCTAAGTGGCTACGTAAACAAATCTGGACACCTTCCGGCGAAATCCAACAGAAAGCGCCAGGTGAGGCGTATGACCCTGAGTAGACGAAAGCTCCTCGCGTTCGGTTCCGCCGCAGCCGCCGCAGGTCTCACCGGGTGCGGCTCCCGCAGTTCACTGGGCGGATCGGATGAGCTCAGCATGTGGACCTGGGTCGGATCGGTCAACGACGGCCTGATCGGTCAGGCGGAGAAGGCGATCCCGGGGCACGACGGCCTGAAGCTGTCGATGACCCGGATCGGCAGCAACTACAAGACCAAGGTGCTGACCTCGCTGGCCGGCAAGTCGCTGGTCCCCGACATCGTCGCGATCAACGACGACGTGGCGACGTACTTCCCGAACGCCGACCAGTTCCACGACCTGTTCGAGCTCGGCGCCAAGGAGCGTGAGAGCGAGTTCCTGCCGTGGAAGTGGAAGCTCGGGATCACGCCGGACAACAAGATGATGGCCTACCCGATGGACACCGGCCCGACGGCGCTGTTCTACCGCACCGACATCTTCACCAAGGCCGGCATCGACATCGACCCCGCCGCGGTCGCGCAGCTCGCGCCGGACTGGGACACCTACATCACGCTCGGCAAGAAGCTCAAGCAGGCCGTCCCCGGCTCGTCGATCTCCGACAACGTGACCAGCGTCTTCAACTACCGGATGGCCCAGCAGTCCAAGCGCTACATGACCGAGGACGGGAAGTACATCGGCGATCAGGACCATGTCCGGGAGGCGTTCGACCTGGCGGTTCGCGTCGTCAAGGAAGGTCTGTCGGCGAACGCGCAGGACGGTTCGACCGACGCGGACGCCGTCGTGACCAACGGCAAACTGGTGGCCTTCAACGCTGCGGTCTGGTGGGCGCAGCTCGGTCCGAAGAACGCCGCGCCCAAGACGAAGGGACTCTGGCGGGTGACGACGGCTCCTGGTGGCGCCGGCAACCGTGGCGGGTCCTTCCTGGGCATCACGAAGTACTGCAAGAACCCTGAAGCGGCCTTTGCGTTCATCAGCTGGCTGGAGTCGGCGAAGAACCAGGCCGAGGCGTTCCTCGACCCGGTCCTCTTCCCGTCCACGCCGGCCAGCTACACCGACTCCCGGCTGGCCGCGCCGGACCCGTTCTTCGGCGGTCAGAAGATCGTCGACGTGTTCGCGGAGTCGGCGAAGAAATACCCCGGCGCCTTCTTCTCGCCGTTCGACTCGATCATCGGTACGCCGATCGGCGCCGAACTCGTGAACGTCGAAGTGGCCGGCAAATCACCCGACCAGGCCTGGGCCGACGCACAGCGCCAAGTCGAACGCGAACTCACCCGGGCGGGGGCGATCTGACATGGCCGTGACCACCAAGGTCCTTCCGCCCACCGTCCGCGCCACCGAGCCCACCGAGAAGCCACCGAACAAGTACCGCCAGGCATTCCCGCAGTACGCCGCCGTCGCGCCGTTCTTCATCCTGTTCGCAGTGTTCGGCGCGTTCCCGGTGCTGTTCTCGATCTGGATCTCGTTCCACGACTGGGACGGCATCGGCTCGATGACCTGGGTCGGCCTGCAGCAGTACAACTATCTGCTGAGCGATCCGAAGTTCTGGCAGGCGATCGGGAACACGCTGATCATCTGGGTGCTGTCGACCGTCCCGATGCTGCTGCTGGCGCTGCTGATCGCCAACGCGCTGCACAACGCCAGCCGGTTCCGCAGCTTCTACCGGATCGCCTACTTCGTCCCCAACGTCACCTCGGTGGTCGCGGTCACCTTGGTCTTCGGGTCGATCTTCAGCAACAACTTCGGTCTCCTGAACGCGTTCCTGCAGTCGATCGGGCTGAGCAAGATCGAGTGGCTCACGCAGCCGTGGGGCATCAAGATCGCGATCGCCAGCATCGTCACCTGGCGCTGGGTCGGCTACAACGCGATCATCTACCTGGCCGGCCTGCAGGCGATCTCGGCCGACGTGTACGAGGCCGCCAAGGTCGACGGAGCCTCATCGCGACAGGTGTTCTGGCGGATCACGGTGCCGATGTTGCGACCGGTGATCCTGTTCACCGCGGTCACCTCGACCATCGGCGGGCTGCAGATCTTCACCGAATCCCGGGTCCTCTTCGGTGACACCAACAACATCGGTGGCCCGGGCAACGCCGGCATGACGATCGTGTCGTACCTGTACCAGAGCGCGTTCATCAACAACCAGTTCGGGTACGGCGCTGCCATCGGCTGGGCCCTGTTCATCCTGATCGTGCTGTTCAGCATCATCAACTGGCGGCTGATCGGCGGCAGCGACAACGAACGGCTCACCAAGCGCGCGGCTCGCCGCGCCGAACGCAACATCGCCGCGCAGAAGGAAGCCCAGCAGACCGCCAAGGAGGCCGCCGATGTCCATTGAGCGCATCCGCACCACGGTCGGACATGTCATCCTGATGCTCGGCGTGCTGGTCTCACTCTTCCCGTTCTACTGGATGGTGGTGATGGCCTCGAACACCACACCGGACATCTTCGCCTACCCGCCGAAACTCTGGATCGGTTCGCACCTGTTCGAGAACATGGGCAAGGTCCTGGACAACGTCGACTTCTTCGGCTCGATGCTGCTCACGCTGATCGCGTCCGTCGGCGTCACCGTCCTGGTGCTGTTCTTCGACTCGCTGGCCGCGTTCGCCTTCGCCAAGTACGAGTTCCCCGGCCGCAACTTCCTCTTCGCGCTGCTGCTGGCAACCTTCATGATCCCGACCCAGCTAGCGCTGGTGCCCCAGTTCGTCACGCTCGCCGAGTTCGGTTGGATCGGGTCGTTGAAGGCACTCATCATCCCGGGCGCGGCGAACGCCTTCGGCATCTTCTGGATGCGCCAGTACGCCCGCGGCGCGATCCCGGACGAACTCATCTCGGCCGCCAAGGTCGACGGCGCCGGCTTCTTCCGGCAGTACCTCACCGTCGGCCTGCCGGTCCTGCGACCCGGCCTGGCGTTCCTGGGTATCTTCACTTTCATCAACGTCTGGAACGACTACCTCTGGCCACTGATCGTGATGACCGACCCGAACCGACTCACCCTGCAGGTCGCCCTTGACCAGCTGAACGGCATCTACGGCACCGACTACTCGATGGTGATGGCCGGTGCGCTGATGAGCGTCATCCCGCTGATCGGGGTGTTCCTGATCGGCGCCCGCTCCTTCATTGCCGACCTCGCGGCCGGCGCCATGAAGTTCTGACTCCACAACTGAACGGGACACCTCTTGACTGACACCAAGCTCCGCTGGGGAATCATCGGCACCGGCAACATCGCCTCCCGGTTCGCCAGCCAGGTGCCGACGTCGACGACCAACGCGGTCGTCGCCGTCGGCAGCCGGTCGATCGACTCGGCCAACGCCTTTGCCGACAAATGGGACATCGCCCACCGGCACGGTTCGTACGACGACCTGCTCGCCGACGCCGACGTGGACGCGGTCTACATCGCGACGCCGCACCCGATGCACGTCGAGTGGGCGATCAAGGCCGCCGAGGCCGGCAAGCACGTGCTGTGCGAGAAGCCGCTCGCGATCAACAAGGCCTGGGCCGAGGCGATGATCGAGGCCGCCGTGCGCAACGACGTCTTCCTGATGGAGGCGTACATGTACCGCTGCCTGCCGCAGACCAAGCTGATCACCCAGCTGGTCCGCGACGGCGAGCTCGGGACCGTCCACCAGATCCAGGCCACGTTCGCGTTCAGCTCGTCGTTCCGGCCGGAGAGCCGGATCTTCGCCGACGAGCTGGCCGGCGGCGGGATCCTCGACGTCGGCGGCTACCCGGTGTCGATGGCCCGGCTGATCGTCGGCGCCGCAACCGGGCAGCCGTTCGCCGACCCGGCCGCGGTGACCGCGGTCGGTCACGTCGGCGAGACCGGCGCCGATGAATGGTCCGTGGCGACGCTCTTCTTCGACGGCGGGGTCACGGCCCAGGTCAGCACCGGTGTCCGGCTGCAGGACCAGAACCAGGTCCGCATCTTCGGCAGCGAGGGCTACCTGGTCGTCGAGGACCCGTGGTTCGGCGGCGACGGCAAGCCGACCCACGTCACCTTGCACAAGGTGGGGGAGGAGCCACGAGACATCTCCGCCGACCCGGCCCTGATCTACGCGGCGGAGGCCGAGGCGGTCGCGGCGGCGATCGAGCAGCGGCAGGCGCCGGAGATGAGCTGGGCCGACACCCTCGGCAACCTCACCGTTCAAGATGCCTGGCGGGCGGCGATCGGGCAGCAGTATGCGAGTGAGCGCGATGACGCGCTGATTCCGACCGCGACCGGTCGCCCCCTCAAGCGCCGCGATGACGCTCCGATGACATATGGCAACGTGCCCGGGCTGGACAAGCAGGTGTCCCGGCTGGTCATGGGCGTCGACAACCAGCAGACGCTCCCCCATGCGGCCGCGATGTTCGACGACTTCGTCGAGCGCGGTGGTACGACGTTCGACACGGCGTACGTCTACGGCCGTGGCCGCGGCGAGAAGCTGCTCGGCCAGTGGATCACCTCCCGCGGCAACCGGGACGAGATCGTTGTCATCGGCAAGGGTGCGCACACGCCGCACTGCGACCCCGAGTCGATCACCCGGCAGCTGAACGAGAGCCTCGAGCGGCTGCAGACCGACCACCTCGACCTCTACCTGATGCACCGCGACAACGAGGAGATCCCGGTCGGCGAGTTCGTCGACGTGATGGACGAGCACTTCAGGGCCGGCCGGATCAAGGCGTACGGCGGCTCCAACTGGTCCACATCCCGCTTCGACGAGGCCAACGCGTACGCCGAGGCGAACGGCAAGCAACCGTTGACGCTGCTGAGCAACCACCTCAGCCTCGCCCGGGCGTACGACGTACCGTGGAAGGGCTGCCGGCACGTGTCGGACGACCAGTCGCAGGCGTGGTTGCGGGAGCGGCAGGTCGCGCTGTTCCCCTGGTCGAGCCAGGCGCGCGGGTTCTTCACCGGGCGGGCCAAGCCGGAGGACCGGTCGGACGAGGAGCTGGTGCGCTGCTTCTACTCCGACGAGAACTTCCGCCGGCTCGACCGGGCCCGGGAGCTGGCGGCGGCCAAGGGCGTCGAGCCCACCGCCGTCGCGCTAGCCTGGTTGCTGCACCAGCCGTACCCCGTGTTCCCGCTGATCGGGCCGCGGCACATCAGCGAGACGAGGACCTCGCTCCCCGGTCTGTCGGTGACGCTGACGGACGAGGAAGTGGCCTACCTCACTGCGTGATCGAGCGGCTGTGAACCGAATTGGTCGTGCGTCGGAGCCCATGTAACATGGTCTGTCGGTGTCACGACCCTGAACACGGAGAATCATGTCTAAGAAGTGCGATGTCTGCGGCAAGCAGCCGAAGTTCGGCAACAGCGTTGCCCGCCTGGGTAAAGGCGCGATGATCCGCCGGGTCAAGGCTCGCACGCCCCGGCGGTTCAACCCCAACATTCAGCCGGTCCGGGCGATCATCAAGGGCACGCCCACCAAGCTGAAGGTCTGCACGTCCTGCATCAAGGCAGGGAAGGTCCAGCGCGTCGTCGGCTGAGCTCCAGCAATCCTTCCGTGTAGGGCCTTGAAACAGGCGCCCGGGATCACCCGGGCGCCTCTTTCGCGTCTTCTCAGCGCCTCCGGGCCACCACGGTGATCTCGTTCCGGTTGTGGTGCAGCTGCCGTGCGTGCAGTACGTCGTACTCCTGCCGCAGCACGTCCAGACCACGCCGGGCCCCGTCGAGCGGGTTCTTCCCGCCACCCTTCAGCGTGACGATTGCCAGGCCGCCGCCGCGCAGGTGTGCGGCCGCGTCGAGCATCATCCGGGCGCTCAGCACCTGATCCATCCGCATGTCGTTCACCACCACGTCGAACCGCACGCGGTTCCGGCGGAAGAACTCGCCCGCCGTCGTCTGAACATGGTGGATGCGGCGGTCGTCGAGCAGGCGGGGATCGAGACCACCGGGGTCCACCGACCACACCTCCTGCCCGTGCTGCCGCAGAATCCGGGTCCATCCACCCGGCGATGCGCCGAGGTCGACCGCCTTCCCGCCGGCCGGCAACTCCAGCCCGAAGGTCGCGATCGCCTCCTCCAACTTGAACTCCGACCGCGACACCCGCTCGTCGGCCCGAGCCAGTCGCATCCGCCCACCCGGCCAATCCGACAGACTGTCCGCGAGCCGGTTGAGGCCGAGCAGGATCGCCCGGCGGCCGGCGAAGCACGAGACGACGTACTCCTGGCCGGATCGGGTCACGGCCACCCCGCGGTCGGTGAGCGCCTGCTCGATCCGGTGGTAGTAGGTCCCGCCTGTGCCGGCGCCGTCGGTCCAGGCCTGCACCGCGAGCGCCTTCGGATACTCGGGCAACTCACCCAGCACCAGCTCGGCCAGCTCATAGTCGGGCGGCAGCTCCTCGAAGCTCCCGATCTCCGTGGTCAGGTGCCGCACGAACATGATCCGCCCGGCATCACACGCCTGAGCCAACTCATGCACCGAAGGCCCAGCTGCCCGCCCGAGGTCCCCGCTGACCCGTTCGATCCGCACGTCCCGGCCGAACTCAGCCCGGATCTCCCGCACGGCCCACTCGTAGCTGTCGGCCGCGACCGAGAACAACACGCTCACCCCCGAACCCTAGCGTTCGGTACGCAGAGCGTCGGCTCGCTAGGGTTTGGGGGTGGAGGAACTGACCGTCGAGGTGTTGCGGGCCTGGGCTCGGACCGCGCTGGCCGAGTTGGGGCGGGCGCGGATCGAGATCGACGAGCTGAACGTGTACCCGGTGCCGGACGGCGATACCGGGACGAACCTCTACCTGACCTGGGAGGCGGCCTGCGACGCGCTGCCCCAGGGTGAGCTGACCTTCGCCGAGGCGGTCCAGGCGTTCGGTCGCGGCGCGCTGCTCGGTGCCCGCGGCAACTCCGGCGTGATCACCTCCCAGCTCGTCCGGGCCTGCGGCCTCCGCCTCGCCGAGAACCTCCCGCGACACCAGGTTGAGGGCGTACTCGCGGATCCTCGCATGAGCGAACCCGTTGCGTTCGCGGACGCCCTCAGCTTCGCCGCCGACGCCGCATACAGCGCGGTCGCGCAGCCGGTCGAGGGGACCATGCTCACGGTCGCTCGGGCCGCCGCGACCGGGGCGATGATGGCTGCCAACGACGGAAAGACGCTGGCCGACGTGTGCCTGGCCGCAGTCGCCTCCGCGCGGCAGGCGCTCACCAAGACCACCGAGCAGCTCGATGTCCTGCGGCGCGCGGGCGTCGTGGACGCCGGCGGAGCGGGCCTGGTGGTGATCCTCGGCGCGATGGAGTCGGTGCTCACCGGCCGGGTCGTGCGGGTCGACGTACCGGCGCGGGTCCAGCCTCAGGGCGAAAGCGCCGAGAGCCAGGACGGACCGGCGTACGAGGTGATGTACCTGCTGGACGCGCCGGACGACAAGATCGACGACTACCGGCAGACCTTGGCTGGACTCGGCGATTCGGTCGTCGTGGTGGGCGGCGACGGGCTCTGGAACGTGCACGTCCACACCGACGACGTGGGCGCGGCGATCGAGCCGGGCATCGACATCGGCCGCCCGCACCGGATCCGGGTCACGCACTTCGCCGACCAGGCGCACCACCACGAACCGGTCCCGAGTCGCGCGGTGATCGCGGTCGTCGCCGGTGACGGGCTGGCCGAGCTGTTCACCGAGGCGGGGGCACAAACCATCAGAGGCGGCCCGGGCCGGCGCTGTTCGACCGGCGAGCTGCTGCAGGCGATCGAGAAATCGAAGGCGCCGGAGATCGTGATCCTGCCCAACGACAACGACTCGATCGCGGTCGCCGAGGCCGCCGCGACCGCGGCCCGGCAGGACGGGATCCGGGTGGCCGTGATCCCGACCCGGGCCCAGGTCCAGGGCCTGGCGGCGATCGCGGTCCACGACCCCGAGCGCAGCTTCGACGACGCCGTCGTACAGCTGTCCGCGGCGGCCGGTCAGACCCGGCACGGCGCGGTGACGATCGCGGTGAAGGACGCGTGGACGATGGCCGGCAGGTGCCGGATCGGCGACGCGCTGGGGGTGGTCGACGGAGACTTCGCGCTGATCACCGAGGATTTGGAGGTGGCCGCCCTCGGCGTGGTCGACCGGCTGCTGGGCGGCGGTGGCGAGCTGCTCACGATCGTGACCGGCCAGGACGCGACACCCGCTCTGGTCGACGCTGTCGAGCGGCACGTACGGCGGAACCGCAAAGATGTCGACGTCGTGGTGTACGACGGAGGGCAGGACAGGTACCCGTTGCTGATCGGGGTGGAATGACGGTGTTGGAATGATTGGCGACATGGACCGGAAGCTCCGCGACTTCCTCGGTGCCAAGACGGCCAAGACCTTCGCGGACGTGCTCGAGATCGAGACCGTCGGTGAACTGCTGCGGCACTACCCGCGGCGCTATCTGAAGAAGGGCGAGCTGACCCCGTTCGACGAGCTCGAGGTCGGCGACCAGGCGACCGTCAGCGGCCGGGTCAAGAAGGTCACCGTACGCTCGCTCGACACCAAGGCCGAGATCCCGATCACCGACGTACAGAAGTGGGCCCGGCGCAAGACGCTGACCAAGGTCGTCGTCACCGACGGCCGGCGCGACCTGGAGCTGGCCTTCTTCAACCAGCCGTGGCTGGCGACCAAGCTGACGCCGGGGACCGCCGCCCTGTTCTGGGGCGAGGTGACGATGTTCCGCGACATCATGCAGCTGAAGAGCCCGGGCACCGAGATCCTCGACACCGAAGACCTGTCCGAGGCCGAGATCGAGCGCCGGGCCCGGCCGTTCCGGCCGCTCTACCCGGCGACCGCGAAGTTGCCGACCGCAACGATCGAGCGGAGTGTCAAGATCGTCCTGGACAGCCTGGACGACAGGCTCGACGACCCGATCCCGGAGCTGAACCGGCGCAGGGAGAAGCTGCTCGGGCTGCGCGAGGCCCTGCAGAAGGTGCATCTCCCGGACACCGAGAAGGACATCCGCGACGCCCAGCACCGGTTCCGGTTCGAGGAAGCGCTGGTGATGCAGACGATCCTGGCCCAGCGCCGGGCGGTCACCGACGCGCTGAACGCGGTGCCGCGGCCGCGCACTCAGGGTGGTCTGCTGGACGAGTTCGACCAGCGGCTGCCGTTCACGCTGACCGACGGTCAGGCGGAGGTCGGTGAGGAGATCTTCGCCGACCTGGCCCGCCCGCACCCGATGCACCGGCTGCTGCAGGGCGAGGTCGGCTCCGGCAAGACCGTGGTCGCGCTGCGGGCGATGCTGTCGGTGGTCGACAACGGCGGGCAGGCGGTCCTGCTGGCGCCGACCGAGGTGCTTGCGACGCAACACCACAAGACCCTGACCAAGATGCTTGGTGACCTGGCCGAGGAGGGGATGCTGGGTGGTGCGGAGCGGGCGACCAGGGTCGGTCTGCTCACCGGTTCGCTGAACGCGGCAGCCCGGCGTACGGCGATGCTGGACGCGGCCAGTGGAGCCGCGGGGATCGTGGTCGGGACGCATGCCTTGCTCGAGGACAAGGTCCAGTTCGCGGATCTCGGGCTCGTGGTGGTCGACGAGCAGCACCGGTTCGGGGTCGAGCAACGGGCGGCGCTGAGCCAGAAGTCGGGGGAGAACACCCCGCACGTGCTGGTGATGACGGCGACGCCGATCCCGCGGACCGTGGCGATGACGGTGTTCGGCGATCTGGCGGTCTCGACGCTGACCGAGTTGCCGGCCGGACGGTCGCCGATCCAGTCGTCGGTCGTCCCGGCTCAGCAGAAGCCGGACTGGCTCCAGCGGGCCTGGACCCGGGTTCGCGAGGAGGTCGGCAAGGGCCATCAGGCGTACGTCGTCTGCCCGCGGATCGGGGACGACGTGAAGAACGCGGGGGACGAGGAAGGCGAGTTCGTGCTGGGCGAGGAGGACAAGCCGCCCGCCGGACCCGGGGCGACGAAGCCGGCCCGCCCGCCGATCTCCGTGCTGCAGGTGGCCGAGGCGCTGGGGGAGATCCTGCACGACCTGCGGGTCGAGATCCTGCACGGCCGGCTGCCCGCCGAGGAGAAGGACTCCGTGATGTCGCGGTTCGCGGCCGGTGAGGTCGACGTCCTGATCGCGACCACGGTGATCGAGGTCGGCGTCGACGTACCGAACGCCTCGACGATGGTGATCATGGACGCGGACCGGTTCGGCATCTCCCAGCTGCACCAGCTGCGTGGCCGGGTCGGGCGGGGGCGCGTGCCGGGGTTGTGCCTGCTGGTGACCGACCTCTGGCCTGCCTCGAAGTCGTACCTGCGGTTGGACGCGGTGGCCTCGACCACGGACGGGTTCGAGTTGTCGCGGATCGACCTGGAGACGCGGCGTGAGGGCGATGTCCTCGGTGTGGCTCAGTCGGGCCGCAGGAGCAGTCTGAAGCTGCTCAGCGTGCTGCGGGACGAGGAGGTCATCTTCGCCGCCCGGCACGTCGCCAACTCGATCGTGTCGGTGGACGCGGAGCTGGCCGGGTACCCGGCGCTGCGGGCGTTCGTGCGGGACGCGCTGGAGTCCGAGTCCACCGAGTACCTGGAGAAGACGTGACTGTGCTTTTGGCCTCGCCTCCGGCTCGGCGGGTCATGGGGCTTTACTCCCGTCCTTCCCTCGTCGCTCCGGTCGCTTCGCTCCCTGCGCTCCTCAGTCCAGGCCGGGAGGCCCCATGACCCGGATCGTCGGTGGCGTAGCGGGCGGGCGGCGGATCGCCGTACCAGCGGGGAGCGGGACACGCCCGACGGCCGACCGGGTCCGGGAGGCGCTGTTCTCGTCGCTGGAGTCGGAGTTCGGCAGCTTCCACGGGTTGGCGGTGCTCGATCTGTACGCCGGATCCGGGGCGATCGGGCTCGAGGCGCTGTCGCGGGGAGCCGCTCGCGTCGTCCTGGTGGAATCGGACCGGAAGGCGGCCGAGGTGATCTCGGCCAACCTCAAGGTCGTCGGCCTGCCGGGCGCGACGGTGCTCACCCGGCCGGTCGAGAAGGTCGCCTCCAGTGACAGTCCGGCGACGTTCGATCTGGTCTTTGCGGATCCGCCGTACAAGCTGGAGACGTCCGAGCTGCAGGAGGTGCTGACGGAGCTTTCCGGGAGCGGGTGGCTCGCCGACGACGCGGTGGTCGTGGTCGAGCGCGGCAAGCGGGAGCCGTGGGAGTGGCCGGATGGGTTCGCCGCCCTGCGGGATCGTAAGTACGGCGAGGCGCGGCTTTGGTACGGTCACCGCCATGGCTAAGGCGGTCTTCCCGGGTACCTTCGACCCGCCCACCAACGGGCATCTGGACATCGTCGCCAGGGCGTCCGCCGCGTTCGGCGAGGTGATCGTCGCGGCCGGGGTGAACCAGTCCAAGTCGCGGCTTTTCGACCTGGACGAGCGGATCGCGATGCTGACCGAGCTCGCCGAGCCCTACCCGAACGTCCGGATCGGCACCTTCGACGGCCTGCTGGTCGACTACTGCCGGGCCGAGGGCGCCGGCGTGATCGTGAAGGGGCTGCGCTCGGCCGCGGACTACGACTACGAGCTGCAGATGGCCCAGCTCAACCACTCGATGACAGGGGTGGACACAGTCTTCTTGCCGACCCGGTCGGAAAACGCTTTCATATCGTCCAGCTGGGTGAAGGAGATCGCCCGGCTGGGCGGGGACGTCGCCGCCTGGGTGCCACCGAGTGTTCACGCGCGGTTACTGGAAAAGCTCTAGGGTCACCCCGAATTGGGCGACGGGCCGCGGTGTTGGTAATGTAGACAACCGGTCTCGACGAGAGCGAGATCTTGCCTGCCCACGCCTGAAAGGAACGTCCTGAGCGTCTTGGACCCGCGGTCCCCCCTCGTGATCGATACGCACGAGCTGTCGCGCCGCGCCGGGTCCCAGCGCGAAGTCACCTTGACGGCACCGGCGCCGGCAGATCTCGGGATCGACGTGATCGGCGTTCCCGAGGGCGATCCGATTCAGTTCGATCTACGGCTGGAGTCGGTCGTCGAAGGGATTCTCGTCACCGGGACGGCCCGCGGCCGACTGGTCGGGGAGTGCGCGCGGTGCCTGGTCGATATCGAGGACGAGTTTCTCGCTGACGTCCAGGAGCTGTACGTCTACCCGGAAAGCGAAGCCGAACCTGACGAGGCCAGCCGGATGGAGGGCGATCTGATCGACCTCGAGCCGGTGCTGAGGGACCAGGTGGTGCTCGCACTGCCGTTCCAGCCCTTGTGTACGGACGACTGTCCGGGTCTCTGCCCCGAGTGCGGGGTACGCCTGGCGGACGAGCCCGGCCACAAGCACGAGGACGGCGTCGACCCACGCTGGGCCGCCCTCGGCGGCCTGCTCCAGACCGACGAACGAGCGCAAGACAACTGAAGACCGAAAACACGTCAGCCAGCCGGCCGGGTCAACCAGCCCCCGGCCGAACCGAGGAGTCATAACCGTGGCCGTTCCGAAGCGGAAGATGTCGCGCAGCAACACCCGCAGCCGCCGGGCCCAGTGGAAGACCACTGCCCCGTCGCTGGTGACCTGCGTGAACCCCGCCTGCCGCGCGAAGCACCTGCAGCACACCGTTTGCCCCACCTGCGGCCAGTACGGCGCCAAGGGCGAGCGTCGCCAGGTCGTCGAGAGCTAAGAGGCACCAGCCAGTGAATTCGGTCAACCCTGAGTTGATCTCCAACGGGGGGCTCTACGCCGAGCTGAACCAGCGGCTCGGCGTATCGCTGGCTGACGAACTACTGGAGCACGCCTTCACCCACCGCTCGTACGCGTACGAGAACGGTGGGTTGCCGACGAACGAGCGGCTGGAGTTCCTCGGGGACTCCGTGCTGAGCATCATCGTCACGGAGTCGCTGTTCCGGAACCATCCGGACCTGTCCGAGGGCCGGCTGGCCAAGCTGCGCGCCGCCGTGGTCAACATGCGTGCGCTCGCCGGGGTCGCCCGCGATCTCAAGCTGGGCAAGTACCTGCGGCTCGGCCGGGGCGAAGAGGCGACCGGCGGCCGGGACAAGTCGTCGATCCTGGCCGACTGCGTCGAGGCACTGATCGGCGCCGTCTACCTGGATCGTGGGTTCGAGACCGCCGGGCAGGTCGTGCACACGATGTTCGACGACCTGATGGAGTCGTCGGCCCGGCTCGGTGCCGGCCTGGACTGGAAGACCTCCCTGCAGGAGCTCGTCGCCCAGCTCGGCGTCGGCATACCCGAGTATGTGATCGCCGAGTCCGGGCCGGACCACGCCAAGACGTTCGAGGCGCGGGTCCGGATCGGCTCCGACACCTACGGTCACGGCATCGGCCGGAGCAAGAAGGAAGCCGAGCAGCAGGCCGCCGAAACCGCCTGGAAGGCACTGCGCGCGTCGCACCCCGACAGCACCGACCCCTCGCAGTCCTGAGGTGCCGGAGCTCCCCGAGGTAGAAGTCGTCCGCCGAGGGCTGGCGGAGTTCACCACCGGCCGGACCATCGACGCGGTCGAGGTCCTGCATCCCCGCCCGGTACGGCGTCATGCCGCCGGGCCGGACGACTTCGTGGCGCGGCTCAAGGGCCAGGTGTTCACCGAGCCGGCCCGGCGCGGAAAGTACCTCTGGCTGCCGCTGGAATCCGGGGACGCGGTGCTGACCCACCTCGGCATGAGCGGGCAGTTCCGGGTCCAGCCGGTCGGCGCGCCGGACGAGCCGCACCTACGGGTCCGGTTCCGGTTCGCCGACGACGGCGGAGAGGTCCGGTTTGTGGACCAGCGGATGTTCGGTGGTCTGTCCTATTCCGAAGGCGGTGCGGAGCTGCCGCCGGAAATCGCCCACATCGCCCGCGACCCGTTCGATCCCCTGTTCGATCCGGAGGCCGTCGTGGCCGCGATCCGGCGCCGCAAGACCGGCCTGAAACGGGCCTTGCTGGACCAGACGGTGATCAGCGGAGTGGGCAATATCTACGCTGACGAAGCGTTGTGGCGGGCCAAGCTGCACTACGCCCGGGCGACGGAATCGCTGAAGCCCTTGAAAATAAGGGAGATCGTCCGGCAGGCCCACGACGTGATGGCCGAGGCGCTGGACGTCGGCGGGACCAGCTTCGATGCCCTGTATGTCAACGTGAACGGGGAATCCGGCTACTTCGAGCGTGGCCTGAACGTCTACGGACAGGAGGGTTCGCCGTGCCCCCGCGACGGGCGGCCGATCCGTCGGGAGCCGTTCATGAACCGTTCGTCGTACCGGTGCCCGAAATGTCAGCCGGTTCCGCGCCACGTCCGGTGGTGATCGGGGTATCGTTAATAAATGTGGCCCAGGTTGACCGTCGGCTCCGCCGGTGTCACCCTGAAAGACGGCACACATTTTCAGCGCTCCGTTCGTGACCAGGACTCAGGAGCGCACCCGGCCAGAACCCTTCCGGAGGACAGCACAATGGCCAAGGCTCTTCTAGGGCACCTTGGAGGCACTGACCCGCGCATGCTCGAGCAGGTTCGTCTGCTCAACCGGCGTGTCGCCGATCTGGAGGCGCACGTGATGCGCCTGCAGGCAGAGAACGACCACCTCGTCGCACAGGTCCACGAGGGCCGGCTGCTCACCGTCGACGAGGCATTGCGCGCCCCTGCTTCGGTCTGAGGACCCGAGCCGCGACAACGAGAGTTCCATCTCTACCGTCCGCACTACCACGGCGGTGGCCCCCGTCCGGGCCTCCGCCGGTTGTATGTTCACCGAATGTTGTGCGCCCAGACCTTTTGCCGGCCACTCTGAACGGTCGGCCTCCGCGGCAACTCGACAAAGTCTTTGTAGACTGCGAAGCGGAACTACTTCCCCCGGGTAGCGGCAGCGTCACGAGCAGTTACGACGTCGTGTGCAGTTATGGCGGTTCCTTAGGTATCGTCTGTCCTTTCACGGGTTGGAGAGCTTCGCCTTGTACCTGAAGAGCATGACGCTCCGAGGCTTCAAGTCGTTCGCGTCGGCCACGACGATGAACTTCGAACCGGGCATCACCTGCATCGTCGGCCCGAACGGCTCCGGGAAGTCCAACGTCGTCGACGCCCTCGCCTGGGTGATGGGCGAGCAGGGCGCCAAGTCGCTGCGCGGCGGCAAGATGGAGGACGTCATCTTCGCCGGCACCGCCGGCCGCGCCCCGCTGGGCCGCGCCGAGGTGGTGCTGACCATCGACAACACCGACGGCGCGCTGCCGATCGAGTACGCCGAGGTGACGATCAGCCGGACGATGTTCCGCAACGGCGGCTCCGACTACCAGATCAACGGCCAGAACTGCCGGCTGCTCGACGTCCAGGAACTGCTCAGCGACTCCGGTATCGGCCGCGAGATGCACGTCATCGTCGGCCAGGGCCAGCTCGACTCGATCCTGCGCGCCACGCCCGAGGGCCGGCGCGGGTTCGTCGAGGAGGCGGCCGGTGTCCTGAAGCACCGCAAGCGCAAGGAAAAGGCGATCCGGAAGCTGGAGGCCACCGAGGGCAACCTGCACCGGCTCGGGGACCTGATCACCGAGATCCGCCGCCAGTTGAAGCCGCTCGGGCGCCAGGCGGAGGTGGCGCGGCGGGCGGTGACGATCCAGGCCGAGGTCCGCGACGGCCGGGCCCGGCTGCTCGCCGACGACATCGTCCAGGCCCAGTCCGCCCTCGAGGCCGAGCTCCGGGACGAGGCCGCGCTGACCCAGCGCCGGACCGAGACCGAGGCCAAGCTCCGCGAGGCCCGCGACCTGGAGGCCGAGCTCGAGGACGCGCTGCGCGAGGACGCGCCGGCCCTTCAGGCCGCCCAGGACACCTGGTACCAGCTGTCCGGCTTCAGCGAGAAGATCAAGGGGACGGCGCGGATCGCGGCGGACCGGATCCGGTCGCTGAACGACGAGGCCGAGGAGCCGCGGCCGGGTCGCGACCCCGACGAGCTCGAGCTCGAGGCCGCCCGGGTCCGCGAGACCGAGGCGCAGATCGAGGCCGAGGTCGAGGCACACTCCGAGCTGCTCGCCGAGGCCGTCGAGCGCCGCCAGCAGCTGGAGGCGCAGGAGGCCGAGCAGGAGCGCCGGATCTCCGCGCTGATCCGGGCCGCCGCCGACCGTCGCGAGGGCCTGGCCCGGCTGACGGGTCAGGTGAACGCCCTGCAGAGCCGCGCGGCCGCCGCCGAGTCGGAGATCGGCCGCCTCGCCAGCAACATGCGCGAGGCCGAGGTCCGGGCCGCCAAGGCGCAGCATGACTTCACCGCGCTGGAGACCCAGGTGGCCGGGCTGGACGCCGGTGAGAAGGGGCTCGACGATCAGTACGAGGGCGCCCAGGCGGTCCTCGACGAGATGGACGAGCGCCTGGCGAAGGTGCGGGCCGAGGAGCGCGACGCCGAGCGCGAGCGCACCGGCCTGGCCGCGCGGAAGGAAGCGCTGGAGCTCGGCCTGAATCGCAAGGACGGCGCCGGCGCCCTGCTGGCCGCCTCCGAGCAGGTGAACGGCCTGATGGGTTCGGTGGCCGCCCTGCTGAGCGTGCGGCCCGGCTACGAGACCGCGATCGCGGCCGCCCTCGGCGAGGCCGCCGACGCGGTGGCGGTCACGCACACCGAGGCCGCCCTGCAGGCGGTCGGGCACCTGAAGCAGCACGATCTCGGCCGAGCCGGGTTGCTTCTCGGTGATGCCCCGGCCGACGACTACGCCATGTGGCCGCCGCTTCCGTCCGGAGCGTCGTACGCCGTTGATGTCGTGGACTGCCCGGAGACGCTGCGGCCCGCGTTGCGGCGGCTGCTGCGCAAGGTCGCCGTGGTGGACGACGTCCCCGCCGCTCGGTCGCTGCTGCGGAATCTTCCCGACGTCACCTGCACCACCCGCGGCGGCGACGTACTCGGGGCGCACTTCGCGTACGGCGGTTCGGACGCTGCGCCGAGCCTGATCGAGGTGCAGTCCGCGGTCGACGAGGCGGCGGAGAAGCTGACCGAGGCGACGGCGCGGAGCGAGCGGCTGCGGTTCGAGCTGGCGGCGCTGGAGGACGAGCGGGCCCGGCAGAAGGAGTCCGTCGAGATCACGCTGGCCCGGCTGCACGAGTCGGACGCGGCGATGGCGGCGGTCGCCGAGCAGTTGGCGCACTTCGGGTCGCTGGCGAAGGCATCGCGCGGCGAGGCGCAGCGGATGGCCGAGGCGATCGCGGCGGCCGAGGAGGAACGCGACCGGAACCTGTCCGGTCTGGCCGAGCTGGAAGAGCGGCTGATCGACGCCGAGCAGTTCGACGACGATGGCGACGAGCCGGACACGTCGGAGCGCGACCGGCTGGCCGAGGCGGCCAAGTCCGGCCGCGCGGCCGAGATGGAGGCGCGGCTGGCGCTGCGGACCACAGAGGAGCGGGCCCGGGCGCTGTCCGGCCGGGCCGACTCGCTGGAGCGCGCGGCGCGGCAGGAGCGCGAGGCGCGGGCCCGGGCGATCGCGCGAGCGGCACGGCGTGCCCGCCAAGCCGAAGCGGCGCAGGCGGTGCATCTGGCCGCTGGCCACGTGCTGGCCCGGCTGGAGTCCTCGCTGCAGTTGGCCGCGTCTGAGCGTACGGCGATCCAGGCGCAGCGGGCGGACCGTGAGCGGGCCCTGGCACAGGCGCGATCCGCGACGCGGAACCTCAGCTCCGACCTGGAACAGCTGACCAACACCGTGCACCGGGACGCGCTGGCGCGGGCCGAGCAGAAGATGCGGCTGGAGCAGCTGTACGAGAAGGCGCTCGGCGAGCTCGGCATCGAGGTCGGCGCCCTGGTTACGGAGTACGGGCCGGACCAGCTGGTTCCGCCGGTGCCTTCCGACGACGACACCCTGGAAGTCGAGAGCGAGCCGTTCAACCGGACCAAGGTCGAGAAGCGGCTCAAGCAGGCCGAGCGCGCGCTCAACCAGCTCGGGCGGATCAACCCGCTCGCGCTCGAGGAGTTCGATGCGATGGAGGAGCGGCACCGGTTCCTGTCCGAGCAGCTGGAGGACCTGCGGAAGTCCCGTCGCGACCTGATGGACATCGTCAAGGAGGTCGACGAGCGGGTCGAGCAGGTCTTCACCGAGGCCTACCGCGACGTCGAGGTCGCGTTCGAGCACGTGTTCAGCCGGCTGTTCCCGGGCGGTGAGGGACGGCTCGTGCTGACCGACCCGGACGACATGCTCGGCACCGGCATCGACGTCGAGGCGCGCCCGCCGGGCAAGAAGGTCAAGCGGCTGTCGCTGCTGTCCGGTGGTGAGCGCTCGCTGGTCGCGGTCGCGTTCCTGGTGGCCCTGTTCAAGGCACGCCCGTCGCCGTTCTACATCCTCGACGAGGTCGAGGCGGCACTCGACGACACCAACCTCGGCCGCCTGCTGGAGCTCTACGAAGAGCTCCGCGAGGCCAGCCAGCTCCTGGTCATCACCCACCAGAAGCGCACCATGGAGGTCGCCGACGCGCTCTACGGCGTCACCATGCGCGGCGACGGCGTCTCGTCCGTCATCTCCCAACGCATCCGCGAACACGGAGCGGTCTAAGCCAAGGCTCAGTGATGGATTCCGTCGAGGGCGGGGAACACGCGCACGATCGGCGACGACTGAGTGCGGAGGAGCTGGTCGAACGGCACCGTCGGCTGCCGAGAGTCGATGCCGATCAGTTGCGGCGCGAGGCAGACGAGATATTCGGTGACGGGGACCGGGTCGGCGACGACCGGTGCGGACACGACAATCATTGAGCAGCCGCGTGCCGGGACACCTCTACTCTTGCGTGAACCGAGACGACCGGTCATATTGGACTGCATGGCACGGCGGAGTATGAAGGAAGAGATTCTCGGGGCCGGGGTGGACCTGTTCCTCGAGCGCGGGTTCAACGCGGCCGGGGTGAAGGACATCACCGATCGGGCCGGCGTTCCGAAGGGGTCGTTCTACAACCACTTCGAGAGCAAGGAGGCGCTTGCCGCGGTGGCCCTCGAGCGGTACGGCGAATCCCGCCGGCTGGCCGATCTCGCCGACCCGGCGGTGCCGCCGCTGGCGCGGATCCGGCGCCACTTCGAGTTCCTCCGCGACGAACTGCCCGACTTTGCCCGCGGCTGCATGTTCGGCAACTTCAGCGCCGAGATCGTCGACCACAGCGAGCCGCTGCGCCTGCGGGTCAAGGACAGCTTCGACCAGTGGTCGGAGATGCTCGCCGACGCGATCGCCGAGGGACAGGCGAACGGGGAGATCCGGGCGTCGCTCGATCCGCAGCAGGCTGCCCGTTACCTGACCAACGCCTGGGAGGGCACTGTGCTGATGACGCGCGCGGACAAGACCGCGGACGCCTTCGACATCTTCTTCGCCGTCACCTTCGACGCGCTCCTCGCCTGACCCGAAGCCGTCCCGGCGTCGGGGCGGCTGTCGTTCGACCGATCCGAGATGACCGACCGTCTTAAGGAGTAGTCATGACCACGTACCGTGCGATCGAAGCCGTCGAGGACGGCACGTTCACGCTGGTCGAGCGCGAGCTGACCGACCCCGGCCCCGGCCAGGTCCGGATCGCCGTCGAGGCTTGTGGCGTCTGTCACAGCGACGTCGTCGGCGTGCACAACCTCTTCCACAGCCACCCGGCCGGTACGGCGATCGTCCCCGGCCACGAGGTGGTCGGCCGGATCGACGCGCTCGGGGACGGCGTGACCACGTGGTCCGTCGGGCAGCGCGTCGGCGTCGGGTACCTGGCCGGCCCGTGTGGCGTATGCGCCAACTGCCGCCGTGGCGATTTCGTCTTCTGCGCGAACCAGCCCGTCACCGGCGATGGCATCGACGGCGGGTACGCCGAGTTCCTGACCGCGCCGGCCAGTGGACTGGTCGCCGTACCGGAGGAGCTCGACGCGGCTGAAGCGGCACCCCTGCTGTGTGCCGGGCTCACAGTCTTCAACGGACTGCGCAAGGGCGCCGCGCGGCCTGGCGATCTCGTCGCCGTCCAGGGGGTCGGTGGACTCGGCCACCTGGCGATCCAGTACGCCGCCAAGCTCGGGCTGCGCGTGGTCGCGATCGCGCGGGGCGAGGACAAGCGCGACCTCGCGCTGAAGCTCGGCGCGAGCGAGTACATCGACAGTGCGGCCGTGGATCCGGGCAAGGCACTGCAGGAGCTCGGGGGTGCCCGGGTGATCGTGGCGACTGCCGCGAGCGGTGCCTCGATGACTCCGCTGGTCGACGGCCTCGGCCTTCGCGGCAAGCTGATCGTCGTCGGCGCGGCGAACGACCCGATCGAGGTGACGACCGGGTCGCTGATCTTCGGCGGCCGTTCGATCGAAGGGTCGCTCACCGGCACCCCGAGCGAGAACGAGGAGAACCTCGCCTTTGCGCTGAGCAACCACGTCCGGCCGATGGTCGAGCGCGTCCCGCTCGAGCAGGCGGCCGAGGCGTACGCGCGGATGCTGTCCGGCGCGGCCCGGTTCCGCATGGTCCTGACGACGGGAGCCTGATCACGAGGCTGGTGCTCGAGGCAACTGCGACCAGCGGACCGCGCCGGGACGGGAAGCTGCTGTTCAGGCTGTGATCGTCATCGAGGCGAGCTGGTCGCCCTGGACGTCGAAGGTGAAGTGGGACGGCCCGTTGAAGCCGTCGCCGCCGACCTGGGTCAGGATCGTCAGCGGGTTGCCCGGGGTGGCGACCTCGGTGCCCGTGAAGGTGGCCCGCTTGCCGATCAGCTCGTTGTCGCTCCAGGAGCGGATCCGGTCGTGGCCGCGGAACTGGCGGCCCCAGTCGTCGACGTAGCCGTCGGCGGCGAAGGCCGCCACGAACGCGTCGTTGTCCTGCTGGTCGATCGCGGTGAGCGCGCGCTGGACCGCGGCCGGGATCTCTTGGCTCATGCACTCAGACGATATCCCTCCCGGTTGAACCGGTCGCGGGTTCCGCACGTGTGGCAGGTGACGATCAGTCGAGCGAGGAGGAGTTGATGATCAAGCGACCGGGCACTGTGATCGGTGTCGTCACGCTCCGCCTGGCCGGGCTGACCGCGTCCGGTGGATCCCCGCCATTGCCAACGGCGCGGTATCCCCTATCGTACGGACGGTGGGTGACTACCCGGGGCCGGACGCTGCCGAGACGCTGATCCGTACCCTGTACGCCGAACACGGACGCAGCCTGCTGGCGTATGCGACCCGTCTGACCGGCGACAGGGCAGCGGCTGAGGACGTCGTGCAGGAGACTCTGGTCCGGGCGTGGAAGCATGCCGGCGATCTGACCGAGGGCAGAGGTTCTGTCCGTGGCTGGTTGCTGACGGTGGCGCGCAACATCGTCACCGATCGGGCCAGGGCCCGTGCGGTGCGACCGGCGGAGGTGGCGGACGTCGTGGAACGGCCGCCGGTGGAAAGTGACCACTCCGAATCAGTGGTGAACACCATGGTGGTGCTGGACGCACTGGACAAGGTGTCACCGGAGCATCGCGAGGTGCTGGTGCAGTTGTACTACCGCGGCCGATCGGTGGCCGAGGCCGCGAAGGAATTGGGCGTACCGCCCGGTACCGTGAAATCGAGATCGTATTACGCCCTCCGAGCCCTGCGCACGGTGATGGCCGAAGAAGCCGTGTTGGCTCCAGGAAAGGGGGAGGTGGCCCGATGAGTGAGCATGATCGCACGCAGTTGGGCGCCTACGCCCTGGGTGCGCTGGAGCCCGGCGAGGTCCAGGAGGTCGACGAGCACCTGGCGACGTGTGCCGAGTGCCGGGCCGAAGTGGACGAACTGGAAGAGCTGAAGCAGTTCCTCGGTGAGGTGCCGCCGGAGGCGTTCCTGGACGGTCCGCCCGAGGGCGGCGACCTGCTGCTGCAGCGCACGCTGCGGGAGGTGCGGGCGCTGACTCCCGAATCCGCTCCGCTGCCGGCTCCGGTCAAGCGCAGGTCCCGCTGGCTGCTGGTCGCCGCTGCGGTGTTGGTGATCGCCGGTGCTCTCGGTGGCGGCGTAGCCATCGGCCGGGCGACCGCACCGGACAATGCGCCGCCGGTGGCCGGCTCCAAGGTGGTCACCGCAACCGACACCGCGACCGGTACGACGATGGTGACGACCGTGGAGCCACGGCCCGGCTGGAGCTGGATCCGCGTGAGCGTGAAGGGTCTGAAGGCCGGGGCCGAGTGCGAGATGTTCGTCACCGACGCGTCCGGCCGGAGCTGGGGCGCCGGAAGTTGGGTCGTCTCCCCGAAGGCGGCTCGCGAGGGTAGTGCCTTCGGTGGCGGAGTTCTGGTGCCGTTCGACCAGGTGCGCTCGGTGGAGATCAAGACCGCGCAGGGCCAACGCGTGGTTGCCGCCACCGTCTGAACTCGGTTGCGGGCCGCGAGAGGATGGGTCCGTGGCGACTACTACCTCCGATACCTCCGACGACCTTCGGGCCCGGCGTAAGGCGGCGGCCGACAACTGCGAGCGCTGGCTGTCCAACCGCCGGGCGCCCGTGCCGGACCAACTGCGACGCCTCGCCGAGGTTGCCACCGATGACCAGACCGACAGTTATGGCAGCGGTGGCGAGGTCGCCCTGCTGGAGCAGGAAGTGGCCGAGCTGCTGGGCAAACCGGCGGCGGTGTTCGTGCCGACCGGCATCATGGCCCAGCAGAGCGTCCTGCGGGTGTACGCCGACCGCGCGGGGACCAGCCGGGTCGCGGTGCACGGGCTCTCACACCTGCTGGTGCACGAGCTGAACGCACTCGAGGAGGTGCATCACCTCCGGATCGAGCGGCTCACGTCCGAGCCGCGGCAGGCCCGCCCGGACGAGCTGGCCGCCATTCCCGGCAAGCTGGCCGCGGTGACGCTGGAGCTCCCGCTGCGCGATGCCGGCTTCGTCCTGCCGTCGTGGGACGAGCTGGTGGTGTTCGCCGAGTCTTGTGCGGAGCGCGGCGTACCACTGCACCTGGATGGCGCTCGGTTATGGGAGAGCACGCCGTACCTGGAGCACAGCCTGGCTGAGATCGCCGCACTGGCCTCGACGGTGTACGTGTCGTTCTACAAGGTGCTGGGTGGCGTCAGCGGTGCCGCGCTGGCCGGGCCGGAGGACGTCATCGCCGAGGTGCGCCGCTGGCAGCGGCGACTGGGTGGCAACCTCTACTCGCTGTTCCCGTACGCCGTGTCCGCACGCGAGGGACTGCGGACGGTGCTGCCGGTGATGGGCGACCTGCACCATCGGGCCGTGGAGGTCGCGATGGCCTTGCAGAGCGAGGGATTCCGGGTGTTCCCGGAGCCGCCGCACACCAACTCGTTCCGGCTCTACGCGCCCCGCGCGGCCGAGGCGATCGAGTTGTCCGCGGTCGAGCGGATGGAGCGGACCCGGGAGTCGATCTGCGGTCGCTGGCAGCCGGCCGACGTACCCGGCTGGTCCTGGGTCGAGCTGGTGGTGTCACCGGCCACACTGGAATGGCAGGTCGACGAGATCGCCAAGGCGTTCGGGGAACTTCTGGCGCAGTAAGAGCGTCATGCTCAATGAGTTGGGGTAGGGATTCGGGGAGAGAAGTGCTGACATTCGTCGTCACCATGGTGGTTCTGCTGGTTCTGTCGGGGCTCGTGCTGCTGGCCGTCGCCCGCGGTGAGGGGAAACATTTCGGGTAGCCTCGCTGGATGAGACGGCTGATCTTTCAGGAGTACGTCACGCTCGACGGGTACGCCGCCGGGCCTGACGGTGGGCTGGAGTTCTTCGACACGATCGCCGAGCAGGCGGACACCGACAATCTCGAGTTGCTCGAGAACGTCGACACGATGCTGCTCGGGGCTGCGACGTACCGGCTGTTCGTCGCCTTCTGGCCGACGGAGGCCTCGGCCGGCGAGGCGATCGCGGCGAAGCTCAACGCGTTGCACCTGGTGGTCGTGTCGACGACCCTCGAGAGTGCGCCGTGGGGACCGTACGAGCCGGGCGTGGTGGTCCGCGACATCGATGCGGTGCGGGCGCTCAAGGCCGAGCAGGACGGCAAGGACATCATCTTGTGGGGCAGCATCATGCTGTTCCAGTCGCTGCTGCGCGCCGGCCTCGTCGACGAGGTCCAGTTGCGGATCTGCCCGATCCTGCTGGGTGCCGGGACGAGTGCGTTCCCCACCGGCGACAGCACGCCGGTCGACCTCGAGTTGCTCGAGGTCAGGCCCTGGGCGAAGGGCGGCGTGCTGGTGCGCTACCAGCCGAAATGACCCGTCGTTGCGGCGGTCTTCTGGTTAACCGGTAGATGAGTTGGGCGTCTGCAGGAACGACACCTGCCTTCGCCCGGTGGCACGGTTGAGGCGCCGACCACCAACCAAGAGGACTTATGAAGCGCTATCTCCTCCTCCCGGCTGTGCTCGTCGCCGGAGTTATGTTGTCGATCACCGCATGCCAGAACAATTCCACGACTCCTTCCAGTGCCTCGACGCCTGCTGCCGCAGCGACGGGTAACCCGTCCGCTGCGGTGACTCTGCAGGAGTCGGGATCCAGTCTGCTGTATCCATTTCTCCAAGAGCTCGTCCAGCCGGTGAAGAAGCAGTACCCGAACATCACGCTGGCTCCCGCCGCGGGCGGATCCGGCAAGGGCATCAGCGATGCCATCAACGGGACGGTCCAAATGGGCGGCTCCGACGCCTACCTGAGTCCTGGTCAACTCCAGCAGAACAAAGGCCTGATGAACATCCCGGTCGCGATCTCGGCGCAGGCGGTCAACTACAACCTGCCCGGCGTCACCGGCCTCAAGCTGAGCGGCGACGTGCTCGCTCAGATCTATCAGGGCAAGGTCACGAAGTGGAACGACGCGGCGATCGCCGCGATCAACCCCGGCGTGATGCTGCCGGCCATGACCATCGTGCCGGTGCGCCGCGTCGACTCCTCGGGCGACACCTTCCTGTTCACTAGCTACCTGTCGGCGACGAACCCTAGCTGGCAGAGCGGTCCAGGCCTGGGTACGACAGTCACCTGGCCGGCCGTGCCCGGTGAGGTCACGGCCAGCGGCAACCCGGGCATGGTGCAGACGTGCCAGTCCACGCCGGGATGCGTGGCCTATGTCGGCATCAGCGCTGAGCAGAGTGCGCAGCAGGCAAAGCTCGGTGAGGCACAGCTGAAGAACAAGGACGGGAAGTTCGTCCAGCTCACGCCGGCCGCGATCAACGCAGCCGTCCAGGTAGGCGCCAAGAACATTCCGGCCAACCTGGCTCAGCCGCTGATCAACGAGCCGGGGGCGACGTCGTACCCGATCGTGAACTACGAATACCTGGTCGTGAAGCAGCAACAGTCCAGTGCCGACATGGCTCAGGCCATTCGCACCTTCCTCGCCTGGACGATGGCGCCGACCGGTGGCAACCAGGCGGAGTTCCTGAGCAAGCAGGGCTTCGCCGCACTGCCTGCCCCGGTCCGGCAGGCGGCGATGGCGTCGGTCGCCACGCTCGCCGGCTGACCGGTGTCCCGCGGAGATTCGACCACCAGGGACCGGATCGTGGGCGTCGCGCTGGCAATCGCCGCGCTCGCCCCGGCCGGAGCCCTGGTGTTCCTCGCGTACCGAATGGTGCGGACGGCCATGCCGGCGATCCAGTTCAACGGCTGGCAGTTCTTCACCACCAAGACCTTCACCTTGGGCAACCTGTATGCGACCGGCGCGACCAACGCTCCTCCGGGCGCCCACTACGGCGTCCTTACCCTCTTGGTCGGGACCGCCATCTCGTCCGGACTGGCTCTGCTGTTCGCACTGCCTGTCGCCGTCGGAGGGGCGCTCGTCCTGGCGGAGAAGATTCCGGGCCGGCTGCAGGATGGTCTGGGGGTCTTCCTCGAGCTGCTGGCCGGTATTCCGAGCGTGATCTTCGGCCTGTGGGGCATCTACGCCTTAGGGCCGTTCCTGTCCCGGACGGTGTATCCGGCCATCGCGTCCTTGCACATCCCCTGGCTCTCCGGGCCGGTAGGCGCCGGGCAGGGCTTGCTCACCGGATCGCTCGTCCTGGCGGTGATGATCATCCCGATCATCGCCGCGATCACACGGGACCTGATCCGATCGGTCCCGCCGGACACCCGGGAAGCGGCGCACGCACTCGGGCTCACTCAGCTCGAAACGGTGCGGATGGTCGTCTTTCCCTTCATCCGCACGGGTGTCGCCGCCGCCGCCCTGCTCGGTCTGGCCCGGGCGCTCGGGGAAACGATCGCGATCCTGATCATCAGCGGGAACGCGCTCAACATCTATCCCGGCAACATCTACTCACCGTTCTCGACCATGGCGGGCACGATCGCGGCGTTCCTCGACGGCGCTCTCACCGATTCCACCGGACTGGCCGTGAGCTCGCTGGCGGAAGTCGGGATCGTTCTCCTGCTCCTCACTGTCGTCACCAATGTCGGCGGCCGCTGGATCGCGCTCCGCATCGGCGGCGGGGCCGGGCTTCCGGTCGGCCGGGGAGCGTGACGCGATGCGGACTTTCAAGGACCGCGCGTTCTGGGCTCTGTGCTTCGTCGCGCTGGCGCTCATCGCCACGCCGTCGATCTGGGTGCTGATCAGCGTCTTCGGCCGGGCGGCTCCGGTGCTGAACTGGCACCTGCTGTCCACCACGACCGCACAGAACGGCCTGCTCAACGCCATCCTCGGAACGCTGTATCTGCTGGTGGGCGTGGCCGTCCTGGCCGGAATCATCGGCGTCGCGGCCGGCATCTGGCTGGCAGAGTTCGGCATCGGCAGGTTCGCCCGCGGTCTGCGGTTCTGCTCGGAGATCCTGGCCGGGATGCCGTCGATCGTGATCGGGTACGTCGGCTACATCACGCTCGTCGTGCAGTTCGGTTGGGGGTACTCGTACCTGGCCGGAGTCGTCGCCCTGTCGGCCTTGGTGCTGCCGTACATCGTGAAGACGACGGAGGTGGCCTTCCGGCAGGTCCCGACGATCCTGCGGGAAGGGGCCGCCGGACTCGGGATGACGCAGACGGCGACCGTCTGGCGGATCCTGCTGCCGCCGGCGATTCCCGGCGTACTGAGTGGGTTGGTCGTCGCGCTCGCCATCTCGACCGGCGAGCTCGCACCCCTGCTGTTCACGGCCGGCTTCAGCAACGGCTATCCGCCGCTGAACTGGTTCAACCACCCGGTGCCGTACCTGACCGATGTCATCTACACCGATCTCTCGTTGCCGGGCGCCACCGCGAAGGCGGACTCGGCCGCCGCCGGCGCGATCAGCCTGATCATCCTGCTGGTGCTGATCATCGCGGGCCGGATGCTCAGCCGGAGGGCGCGACGAGCAACCGCGCGAATGTCCCTGTGAAGACCGTCCCTGGAGCAGCCGTGAGTACCGCGTTCGTGGTGGACAACCTGTCCTTCTTCTACGGGAGCACCGAGGTGCTTCACAACGTCACGATGACGATTCCCGAGCACCGGGTGACGGCCCTGATCGGACCGTCCGGGTCCGGGAAGACGACGTTCCTGCGGTGCCTCAACCGCATGCACGACCTCGTGCCCGGTACGCGGGTCGAGGGCAAGATCCTGTACGACGGGGAGGACCTGTACGCCGACGACGTACGGCCGATCGAGCTCCGGCGCCGGATCGGCATGGTGTTCCAGCGGCCCAACCCGTTCCCCAAGTCCATCTACGAGAACATCGCGATCGCGCCCCGGCTCAACGGCCACCGGGGGAACCTCGACGACATGGTGCAGGAGTCGCTGACCAAGGCGGGGTTGTGGGACGAGGTCAAGGACAAGCTCAAGGACAGTGCGTTCAGTCTGTCCGGTGGCCAGCAGCAACGACTGTGCATCGCCCGGGCGATCGCGGTCGCACCCGAGGTGATCCTGATGGACGAACCGGCCTCGGCCCTGGACCCGATCGCGACGTTCGTCATCGAGGACCTGATCGCAGAACTCAAGCGCGAGTACACCATCGTGATCGTCACGCACAACCTGCAGCAGGCCGGTCGGGTCTCCGATCTGACCGCGTTCTTCACCGTCGAGGCGACGGACAAGGCACGCACCGGTGTGCTTGTGGAGATGGACTCGACGGACCGCATCTTCTCCGATCCGCAGGAGCAGCGGACCCAGGACTACATCAGCGGCCGCTTCGGCTGACCATCAGCCGACAGCGTCGACGAGAGCCTTCACGACCGGAGCGGCCACGGTGACGGTCGGCACGACGAGAAGCAGTACGGCGGCGGTGTAGATCCCCGCTGCCAGCAGGGGATGGTTCGGCTCCGTGTCGGCGAGTCTCTGGACTCGGAGCACAGTGGAGGACTTGGCCGCCGCGAGTCCGGCAGCAGGGGCGGGAGAGCCGGCCAGAGCGACCAGAGCGCGGGCCAGGGGCTTCGGACCGCTGCGTCGGCGGGCGTCGTCGTCGGCCAGCAGTTCCACCAGGGTGCGGGCTTGTTCGAGGGCCAGGTCGCTGCGCACCCAACGTGGGAAGGCGGTGTGGAGTGCGGTGAACGCCTCGAGCACCAGGTCGTGGCGTGCGCGCAGGTGCGCTCGCTCGTGCGCGAGGACGGCCTTGAGTTCGTTGTCGTCGAGTCTGTCGAGCGCACCGACCGATACGACGACCCGGGCGCCGCGGAGTGCCGGCAGGCAGTAGGCCAGTGGCGTTTCCTCGGCCAGAACCCGCAGACCGGGGACCAGGCCGTCCGGCGTGGCGAGTATGTCGACCAGGTCGCGGTGACGCTTGCGGCGTGCCCGCGTGCCAACTGCTACCCGGCCTGCGGCCCACAGCAGCTTCACCAGAACCAGTGCCGTCATCGCGAGGATCAGTGCGGCCAGGAGGTCTCTGGGGGAGGACGGGTCGAAGCCGGGCTCGCCTGGCTCGCCTGCGGTGGAGTAGGAGAGCGCTATGCCCGCACCGATGGCCGCGAGGATGGCCGCTATGGAGATGGCTTGCCAGAGGGCGATTGCAGCGCGCGGGATCCGGTAGGGCCAGTTGGAACGGGCCAGTAGCGCCGGTGCCGGTCCGGTCAGCACCAGAGCGAGTGCGGCCAGCAGGACCGGAGTGATCATCCCGCGTGGTCCTCCAGACGCTGCAACGCCTCGCGGAGGAGGGCGGCCTCTTCATCGGTGACCTGACCGACGAAGCGGACCAGGGCCTCGCGCCGGTCGCCGGCGCGGTCGAGGGCGTCGCGCATCAGGTCGGCGGCGAGCTCCTCCCGCGGCGCCGCGGCGCGGTACCGCCAGGCCTTTCCGTCGCGCTCCCGCTCGGTCAGCTTCTTCTTCGCCAGCCGGTCCAGCACCGTCATCACGGTGGTGTACGCGAGCTCCCGGGTGCCTGCCAGCCGGTCGTGCACCTCGCGCACGGTCAGCGCGGCCGGAGCCGCCCAGAGCTGCTCCATCACCAGCCGCTCCAGCTCGCCCAGCGGGCGCGGTGCCTTCTCCTCACTCGCCATGTGACCAGTATAACTACACGATGTAGTAGATCCGCGTTAGCATCTACTACGTAACGTCGTAGATGCTGGGGAGGCCGGCGCGTGGACACCTTGGACCTGTCTCGATGGCAGTTCGCGATCACCACCGTCTACCACTTCTTCTTCGTCCCGGTGACGATCTCCCTGGTCGCGATCACGGCCGGGCTGCAGACCGCCTGGTACCGGACCGGCAAGGAGAAGTACCTGCGGCTGACCAAGTTCTACGGCAAGCTGTTCCTGATCAACATCGCGATGGGTGTGGTCACCGGCATCGTGCAGGAGTTCCAGTTCGGGATGAACTGGAGCGACTACTCGCGCTTCGTCGGGGACGTGTTCGGCGCCCCGCTGGCGTTGGAGGGGCTGCTCGCGTTCTTCCTCGAGTCGACCTTCATCGGGTTGTGGATCTTCGGCTGGGAGCGGCTGCCCCGGCTGGTCCACCTCGGGTGCATCTGGATGGTGGTGCTCGGCACCCAGTTGTCGGCGTACTTCATCCTCGCGGCCAACTCCTGGATGCAGAACCCGGTCGGCTTCCGCTACAACGCTTCCCGTGGCCGCGCGGAGCTGACGGATCTGTGGGCGGTGCTGACCAACAAGGTCGTCCTGGTCACGTACCCGCACACGATCTTCGCCGCCTTCATGGTCGGCGGCGCGTTCGTCGCCGGCGTCGCCCTCTGGCATCTGGTACGGCGTCCTTCCGTGGACCGGGACGTGTTCCGCACGGCGCTCAAGATCGGCGCTGTCATCGTCATCGCGGCCGGTGGCGGGGTCGCGATCAGCGGAGACCAGCAGGGCAAGGTGATGACCGAGGTGCAGCCGATGAAGATGGCGGCGGCCGAGGCGCTGTACGAGACCGAGAAGCCCGCCTCGTTCTCGGTCTTCACCGTCGGCACGCTGGACGGGTCGAAGGAGATCTTCTCGGTCAAGGTGCCTTACCTGCTGTCGTTCCTGGCCACCGGTCACTTCGACGACGAGGTGAAGGGGATCAACTCGCTGCAGGCCGCTTACGAACAGCTCTACGGACCGGGGTCGTACAAGCCGAACATCCCGCTCACCTACTGGACCTTCCGGCTGATGATCGGGGTCGGGATGGCGTCCGCGGGGATCGCGGTGTGGTTGCTCTGGGCAACGCGCCGGGGCCGGGCGCCGAGCCGGTGGCTGGTCTGGCTGGCGATCCCGCTGCCGCTGCTGCCCCTGCTCGCGAACTGCTTCGGCTGGATCTTCACCGAGACCGGCCGGCAACCCTGGCTGGTGTTCGGGTTGTTGCCGACGGCATCGGGTGTGTCGCCGGGAACGACGAGTGCCGAGGTCATCACGTCGCTGGTCGGGCTTCACCGTCCTGTACGGCGTACTCGCGGTGGTCGAGGTGAAGCTGATGATGCGGACGATCCGGGCCGGGCTGGCCGGGACGGACGCGCCGGCGGGATCTGATTCGCCGGACGACTCGACGGACGAGGCCGAGAAGCCCCTGTCCTTCGCCTACTGAAGCATCCGGACTGAGGAGCTCATCGATGGAACTCACGACGGTTTGGTTCCTCGCGATCGCGGGGCTGTGGACCGGGTACTTCGTGCTCGAGGGATTCGACTTCGGGGTCGGGATGCTGGTGCGGGTGCTCGGCCGGAACGAGCCCGAGCGGCGGGCCGTGATCACCACGATCGGGCCGGTCTGGGACGGCAACGAGGTGTGGCTGATCGTCGCCGGTGGGGCGACGTTCGCGGCGTTCCCGGAGTGGTACGCGACGCTGTTCAGCGGGTTCTACCTGCCGCTGTTCGCGATCCTCGTGGCGCTCATCCTGCGCGGCGTCGCGCTGGAGTACCGCGGCAAGCGCGACGAGTTGGCCTGGCGTGGGCGGATGGACACACTGATCACGATCGGGTCGCTGGTCCCGGCGGCGTTGTGGGGGATCACCTTCGCCAACCTGGTCCGCGGCGTACCGCTGGACAAGTCCTTTGAGTACGTCGGCAACCTCGGCGATCTGTTGAGTCCGTTCGCTGTGCTCGGTGGCCTCACCTTCGCCGCGGTCTTCGTCACGCACGGGGCGATCTTCCTGGCTCTGCGCACCACGGACGATCTCCGCCGCCGCGCGAACCGGCTGGCATCGCGCGCGGGCGTGGTCGCCGCGGTACTGGCGATCGTCTTCCTCTGGTGGGCGCAGGCGCTGCGTGGCGACAAGGGTTCGGTCATCGTGGCGTGTGCTGCGGTCGTTGCCTTCGCCGTCGGTCTGGTGGCGAACCTCCGGCGCCGCGAGGGCTGGGCCTTCCTTGGTACGGCGCTCGCCGTCGGACTGTCCGTGGTGTCGTTGTTCGCCGCGATGTTCCCGGCCGTGATGCCGTCAACACTTGATCCGCAATCAACATTGACAACAGTTGATGCCGCGTCAACGCCGTACACATTGAAGGTGTTGACGATCATTGCCGCGATCTTCCTGCCGTTGGTGCTGCTCTATCAGGGCTGGACGTACTGGGTGTTCCGCAAGCGCATCAGCGTCGAGCCGGTCGCAGTCGTGTCATCGGCGCCGAGCGCATGAAGCCGCTCGACCCGCGGTTGCTGCGCAGGGCCCGGGGTGCCCGCGTCTTCCTGGCCGCGTCGGTGCTGATCGGCGTCGCCAGTGGGGTGCTGATCGTGGTTCAGGCCGTGTTGCTGGCGCACGGCATCGCTGGAGTGGTGTTGCGGGGCAGTGCGGTCGCTGGTGTGGCCTGGAGCCTGGCGGGCGTTGTCGTGGGGCGAGCGTTGCTGGTGTGGGCGCAGGAGGTGGTGGCTCAGCGGACTGCGGCTGCAGTGAAGTCGACACTGCGGCGACAGACGCTGGAGCACTCGTTGAAGCTCGGGCCTGTGTGGCTCAGTGGCGAACGCAGTAGTGCGCTGACAACCCTGCTCACCAAGGGACTCGACGACCTGGACCCGTACTTCGCCCGCTACCTGCCACAGCTCGTACTCGCGGCTACCGTGCCGGCGGGCGTGGTCGGGTGGATGGCGAGCGGTGACCTGATCGCGGCAGGGACCGTGCTCGTCACCCTCCCGCTGATCCCGATCTTCATGGCCTTGATCGGCTGGGCGACTCAGGCCCACAGCCGGCGCCGCCAGCGAGCACTAGCTGTCCTGGCGCATCACTTCGCCGACGTCGTCGGTGGACTCTCCACGCTGAAGCTGTTCGGGCGTGCGAAGGCGCAGGAGTCCGCCGTACGACGGGTGACCGACCAGCACCGGGTCGCGTCGATGGGCAGTCTGCGGCTGGCGTTCCTGTCCTCGCTGGCCTTGGAGTTGCTGGCCAGCATCTCGGTGGCGTTGGTCGCGGTCGGTGTCGGCCTCAGATTGATCGACGGCAAGCTCGGACTCGAGACTGCGCTGATGGTGTTGATCCTTGCGCCGGAGGCCTACCTCCCACTGCGTCAGGTCGGCATGCAGTTCCATGCCAGTGCCGATGGGGTGGCCGCGAGTGAAGAGGTGTTCCGCGTGCTCGAGACACCACTGCCCGAGCGCGGCGACCGCACCGACGTACCGGACCTGCGGCTGAGCCCGCTCCACCTGTACGACGTGACAGTGCGCTACCCGGGTCGCGAGGAGCCGGCGCTGCAGGGCTTCGACCTGGAACTCCGGCCAGGTGAGGTAGTTGCCCTCACTGGTCCGAGTGGTGCAGGGAAGTCGACTGTGCTGTCGGTGTTGCTCGGATTCGTCGAGCCAGAGCACGGTGTGGTCGTTGTCGGTGGCAGCGCGGCAGACGAGTTCGAACCGACGGTGTGGAGGCGGCAGTTCGCCTGGGTGCCGCAGCGTCCGGGCCTGCGGCTGGGCACGGTCGCAGACAACGTCCGACTCGGTCGACCGGATGCGCCAGACGATGAGGTGCGACTGGCCCTGATCGCTGCCGGGGCGAGTGAGCTGGAGCTGGACAAGCCGGTGGGCGAGCAGGGGCAGTTGCTGTCGGGTGGTCAGCAGCGCCGGGTGGCGCTGGCTCGCGCGCTTATCACGGACGCGCCGGTCCTACTACTGGACGAGCCGACCGCGGGCCTGGACGCGGACGCGGAGGCCGCAGTCGTCACCGGGCTGCGGGCGAGCGGGCGGACGGTCCTGATGGTTGCGCACCGTCCCGGACTCATCGCCGCAGCCGACAGAACAGTCACCGTAGGAGCCCGAGAGCTGGTGCACGCATGAGCCGGGGTTGGTGGGGGCTTGTGCGCCCGGAGGGGCGGGTCTGGGGGCGGCTTGTGCTCGCGTTGCTCTTGGGAGTTGCCGCTGCGGGGTCGGCCGTGGCTCTGCTCGCCACCTCTGCCTGGTTGATCACCACGGCTGCAGCCCAGCCGCCGGTGTTGATCTTGCTGGTGCCGATTGTGGCTGTGCGGGCGTTCGGAGTTGGGCGTGGTGTGTTCCGCTACCTCGAACGGTTGGTGGGGCATGACGCGGCGTACCGGGTGTTGGGGGCGACCCGGGCTCGGATCACCGGGCGGCTGGAGCGGCTGGCGCCGGGTGGGCTGACCTCGCGCCGCAAGGGAGATCTGCTGGCTCGGCTTGTGCTGGACGTCGATGCGGTGCTCGACCTCTGGTTGCGGGTCGTATTGCCGGTCGCGGTCGCCGCGGTGACAGCCACCGCGACCGTCGCGCTGCTCGCGGTCCTGCTCCCCGCAGCCGGCGCCGCCGTGGCAGTGGCCGTCCTCGTTGCCTGCACGCTCGTGCCGTGGCTGACGGCCAAGACCGCAGAACGCGCCGAGCAGAAGATCGCTGGAGCACGCGGCGAGGTCGCGGCCGCGTCCACCGAGACGCTGCTGACCGCTGGTGATGTGGTCGCCTTCAACGCGATCGACGACGTGCTGGACGCTTTCAGCAGGAGCGACGCCAGACTGGCCGCAGCAGAGCGTCGTTCCGCCTGGAGCGCCGGTCTCGGCAGCGCACTACTCGTCCTCTGTGTCGGCGGTGCGAGTGTGGCGGGCCTGGTGCTCGGCAGTACTGCGCACATCACCGGCGCGGTGTTCGCCGTACTGGTACTGACCCCACTCGCGCTGGCCGACGTACTCGGAGGGATCCCGGCAGCCGCACAGCTCGCCATCCGGGTACGGGCGTCCCTCGGCAGAGTCCAAGAGCTCGTAGACAGCCCAGAGCCGGTGACCGAGCCAACAGACCCGGTACCGCTCCCAACCGGGCGCGACCTCGAAGTGAAGCTGCTGCGGGTCGGGTACGACGCGAGCGACGTACTGGACGGGTTGAGCCTTGACATGCCGGCCGGGAGCCGGGTGGTGATCACTGGGCCGAGTGGTTCGGGGAAGAGCACGCTTGCGGCGGTGCTGCTGCGATTCCTCGAGCCACGAGGCGGAGAGGTGCTCCTGGACGGTGTCGACCTCGCACGGCTCGACGGCGACCAGGTGCGGTCCGTGGTGGGTCTGTTGACGCAGGAGAGTCATGTGTTCGACACGAGCATCCGGGAGAACCTGCTGCTCGCGAAGCCGGGCGCTAGCGACCTGCAGCTCTGGAAGGCGCTCTACCGCGCACGGCTGGGAGTGTTCGTCGAACAGCTTCCGGACGGGCTCGACACCATGGTCGGCGAGCACGGCGCCCGGCTGTCGGGCGGCGAGCGGCAGCGACTCGCCTTTGCCCGGCTCCTCCTGGCTGACCGCGACGTACTCGTGCTGGACGAGCCGACCGAACACCTGGACGAGGAGACCGGTCGCGCGCTGCTGGCGGACCTGTTCGCCGCGGCTGATCGCCGGACGGTCGTTCTCCTCACTCACCGGCCCGAACTGGTTCCGGATCACGTACCGCGACAGCTGGTGTGCTTGACGTGACGAATGCGGGTGGCGGGCCGGGCGTCTGTCAAGATGGGGAACCGTGTTGAACCCACAGCTCGTCACTCTGCTCACGGACCAGGCTCTGATCGCCATCATCGTGGTGATCGCGGTCGTTGTGGTCGCCGGTACCACCGGGCTCGTCGTCACCCGGCGGCGGAAGTCTGAGCTCCCCCCGGCCCCCCAGCCGGCGCCGCTCGAGACCGCGGAGCCGAAGGTCGAGGCAGAGCCGAAGGCCGACGAGGAGCCAGAGCCGAAGGTCGGCGAGGACGCCGAGGAGCCGCGGGACACGCCGACCCGGACGCTGGAGGACACTGAGCTGCCGGAGGCCCCGGTCTCGACGATCGACAAGCCGGAGTCCGCGCAGGGACGGCTGGTCCGGCTCCGCGCCCGGCTGGCGCGGTCGCAGGGCTCGCTCGGCAAGGGCCTGCTCGCACTGCTGTCGCGGGACAAGCTGGACGAAGAGGCGTGGGAGGACATCGAGACCACGCTGATCACCGCGGACGTCGGTGTGGCACCCACGCAGGAGCTGGTGGAGAAGCTGCGGACCCGGATGCGGGTGGAAGGCGTGAGCGGCGACCAGGCCCGGGAGATCCTTCGCGAGGAGCTGATCGCCCTGGTCAACCCGTCGCTGGACCGGACCCTCAAGGTGAGCCGCAAGGATTCGCAGCCGGCTGTCGTCCTGGTGGTCGGCGTCAACGGCACCGGCAAGACGACCACGGTCGGCAAGCTGGCGCGAGTACTGGTAGCCGAGGACAAGCACGTCGTGCTGGGCGCGGCGGACACGTTCCGGGCCGCGGCCGCGGACCAGCTGCAGACCTGGGGTGAGCGGGTCGGTGTGCGGACGGTACGCGGGCCTGAGGGCGGCGACCCGGCCAGCATCGCGTTCGACTCGGTCAAGGAAGGCATCGAGGAAGAGGCGGACGTCGTACTGGTCGACACCGCCGGCCGCCTGCACACCAAGACCGGACTGATGGACGAGCTCGGCAAAGTGAAGCGGGTGATCGAGAAGACCGCCGAGGTGGACGAGGTGCTGCTCGTCATCGACGCCACCACCGGCCAGAACGGACTCACCCAGGCGCGCGTGTTCGCCGAGGTCATCAACGTCACCGGCCTGGTCCTGACGAAGCTGGACGGTACGGCGAAGGGCGGCATCGTGATCGCGGTGCAGCGTGAGCTCGGCGTACCGGTCAAGCTCGTCGGCCTCGGCGAAGGACCCGACGACCTGGCCCCCTTCGACCCTGAACAGTTCGTCGACGCCCTACTCGACTGAGGCACGTGGACGTGGGTCTGCCGGAGCGCGACTACCTCACCAGGAAGTCAGCCGCGCTCCCGCGGATCAAATAGGCCGGCGGTGGCCGGCCGCGGACCGGGTGTCCAGTACGGCGTTGTCGGCAGCGGCGGACAGGTCCGTCCACCACAGGACCTCCTCGTGGGGAGTCGCTTCCTTCGTACTCGCGTCGGGCTGCACCTGCGGCAACTTGCCTAGCCGATCGACCTGCTCCGCCAGGGCATCGAGGACGGACCGGAGTTGCACATGAGCCACTCGGGTGAAGGTCTGGACGTACTCCAGATCGGCCACCGGGGCATCAGTCGGCGGCATGTGCTTGACCGCCGATTCCACCGACTCCTTGGCTTGGGCCAGCGCGTCCCGCTGCTGGGTGCGAGCAGACTCGACCAGATCCTTGGCGTACTGCTCCGCCTCGGCCACCAGGTTGTCCGAGATCTGCTGTGCCTGGCTGAGCAGTCCGACCGCGTGCGCGGTGATGTGAGCCCGCTGATCCGCATCCGGCGTACTGTTGCGCAGCCGCTCGACTTCGGCCCGCAGTTCCGCCCGGTCCGCGTCGGCGTACTCGATCTGGTCGGCCAGTTCGCCCAGGTATGCCGTCACTTCGCTCTGGTCGAGGCCCTTGCGGCGGGTGCCGAAGGTCTGGTTCCGGATCGCGTGCGGCGACTGGGCCGGTCTCCTGGCGAACGGGTCTTGGCGCGTCACTGCTGACTCCCTGCCGAGGTCGTGATCCCCAAGGTTTCGGTATGGATGTCGGTCGCCGGCACACCCGCTTCGGTGAGCTCGGCGACGGTGTGCCGGACCATGGCGGGTGAGCCGCACACCAGGGTGGTGCGGTTCGGCCACGGCCCCTGAGCGGCCGCGATCGCGCCTACCTGCCCACGGTGCCCAGGGTACGACGTGTCGTCGGACACGACGGGGGTGTAGTTGAACCACGGCCGCTGGGTGAGATTGGTCAGCTGCTTGTGCTCGTAGAGGTTCCACGGCATCCGGGCCCCGTGGAACAGATGCACCCGCGGGACCTGGCTCGGTGGCGTCCGCCGGTCCAACTGCTCGAGCATGGCCCGGAACGGCGCCAGCCCGGTGCCGCCGGCGATCATCACGAGGTCCCGGCCGTCGTCCTCCGGCAGTTTGAGCGTGTCGCCGACCGGAGCGCCGATGCGGACCGCGTCACCGCGCCGGAGGGACCGGACCGCGGGGCCGCTGACCTGGCCGCCGGGGACCAGACCGATGTGCAGCTCGAAGGACCCGTCACTGCGTGGTGCGTTGGCCGGGCTGTAGTAGCGCCAGCGCCGCGGCCGGTAGGGAATCTCCATCGCCACGGACTGACCCGGCCGGTACTCGAGCGGCTGCTCCGGGTGGATCTGCACGATCGTCACGTCCATCGTGCGTCGGTCCACCCCGAGGACCTCGCCGGGCCACCACGCGGGGGAGTGCTCGGCCGAGTCCTCGGCGGCCTGGACCATGACGGTCGCGACCAGGCCGTACGCCTCGGCCCACTCGGCGGCCAGCTCGGACGTCCAGGCCGCACCCAGGAAGTGCTGCAACGTCGCGAGCAGGGACGCACCGACCGCGGAGTAGTGCTCGGCCACCACGGCGAACCGTCGATGGTCGCGGCCGAGCTGTTGCAGGAACGGCACCACCTGGTCGAGTTGGGTGGCGTTGCTGACCACGGCGCCGAGAGCGCCGACCAGCTTGTCGCGCTGGGCGGCCATCGAGACCGGGAACATCTCCCGGACCTCGGGATGGGACAGGAACAAATGGGAGTAGAAGAACAGCGGAACCTCGTCGCCGGCCTTGGCGACGAGTGCCCAGCTGTTCTTCAGTGCAGCCGGGTCCATCCCCGGGGTCAGTTCGGGCTGACGATGTCGTCCTGGGTGGCGCCCAGTGCTGTCACCACCCGCCCGGTGATGTCGGCGGGTACCTCGTGCGCCTCCAGGGCCGCGACCAGGTGCACGACCACCTTGCCGAAGTCGTCACTGGTGATGCCGCGGCCCCTGTGCGCGTCGGCCAGGGCCGGGCCGTCGTACGCGACCGGGCCGCCCATCACCTGGGAGACGAGTTGCACCTGGTGCCGCTTCAGCCGGGCCAGATCGGTGTCCGCGAAGTAGCCGGACAACTGCGCATCACTGAGAACATTGCGGTAGAAGAGATCTACCACCGAGGCGATCGCCGGACCTCCGCCGACCGCCTCGTAATCGCTGTCCCCCGTCGTGCCGGCCTGTGTCTGTTCGACCACGGCGCAACCATCTCCCAACCCTCGAAAATCGGTCCCCGAGCCTGACGATCCGAGCATTGTCCGGCCCCGAGGTCAAGGTGGAGCCACGGAATTACCACGATCTGTCCGATGTTCGTGACGACCGGTTTAGCTGCTCCGAGCCGGGGTATTAGAGACTGCCCAGTCCGTTCGGGAAGGCCGCCCAAGGAAGTTACTAGTGGTACTGCGCGAAGGCGGCGATGATCTCGTCCGGATCCTCATTTGTTGCGAGCAGCAACCGAAGGAGCACGCGCGCCTTGTACGGGTCGAGGAAGCCGCCGTCGATCAGGCCGCGCTGCAACAGGTCGGACTCCGACCCCGCCGACCGATAGGTGTCGCGCAGGACCGAGCCGGCGCCGGTCCGCGAGGTCAGGACCACCGGCATCACCGCGGCCAGGTCGCCGAGCACCGGCGCGAGCCTAGCGGGCACGTGCCCGACGCCGAACGCGGCGACAACCAGACCCTGGTGGGTGTCCGCCAACCCCTGCAGCAGTAGCCCGTCGTCGTCCATCGTGACGGTGTAGAGCGCCACCCGGGTCGCATCGAGCTCTGCCGGCTCGGTACTGCCCTGTACGCCGTCAAGGCGCAGTGGGCGCGTGAGGACGCGAACCCGGTCCTCGACCACGTGGCCGATCGGACCGGTGTTGGGGGAGACGAAGGTCGCCGTACTCGTGCTGTGTGTCTTGCGGACCCACCGGGCCGCGTGGATCTCGTCGTTGAACACCACCAGTGCGCCGAGGTCGCGGGCCGCGGGGGAGCAGGCGACGCGGAGGGCGGCCAAGAGGTTCGCCGGGCCGTCCGGACCGGCCAGAGTGGGATTGCGCATCGCGCCGGTGAGCACGAACGGCTGCGGGTGTGGCCAGATCTGGTCGACCAGGAAGGCGGTCTCTTCCAGAGTGTCGGTGCCTTGAGTGACCACGACACCGGTGGCTCCGGCAGCAACGGCCTTCGATGCGGCGTCGACGACTTCGAGCATCTTCGCCGCGGTCAGGTTGGAGCTGGGCACCGACTCGATGTCCTGGATCTCGACCGGCCGGCCGAGCTCGGACAGCCCGGGGACGGCGGCCGCGAGGTCCTCGCCGGTCAGCCGGTGGCCGCGGGCCATGGCGATGGTGCCGCCCAGGGTGAACAACGCGATGCTCACTACCAGTTCCTCCTCAGTCACGGACCGCCTGACAGACCGCCGCAGCCTACTGGCTACCGGGTGCGCGCCCGGACGTGCATCCGCTCGCCCTGCGGTCCGTAGAGGCACAGCGCCTCGGCCGGTCCCGGACCGGGGTTGCCGAACCAGTGCGGCACCCTTGTGTCGAACTCGGCCACCTCGCCCTCGGTCAGCACGAAGTCCTGGTCGCCAAGTCTCAGCCGGATCCGTCCGGACAGCACATAGATCCAGTCGTAGCCCTCGTGCGTCTTCTGTTCCACGTCATTGCCGGGGTAGCCCTCCGGCAGGATCTGCTTGAACGCCTGTACGCCGCCCGGCCGCCGGGTCAACGGGACGACGACCGAGCCGGCCCGGTGCCTGATCGGCGTCGCGTGGATCCGCGGGTCGCCGGTCGGCGGAGCGTCCACCAGTTCGTCCAGCTGCACCTGATGGGCGCGCGCGAGTGGCAGCAGCAGTTCGAGTGTCGGTCGCCGCTGGCCGGACTCCAGCCGGGACAGCGTGCTCACCGAGATCCCGGTCGACTCGGACAGCTGGGCCAGCGTCGTGCCGCGCTCGATCCGCAGCGCGCGCAAGCGTGGCCCGACCGCTTCGAGAACGTCGTCGAGAGTGTCCATGTTGCCATTGTGGCAAACAAAGTTGTCGAAATCGAAAACCATCACGGATCCTCGAACCATCAGCGAGAGGAGCCGGAGATGAAGAAGTACGACGTGATCGTGGTCGGCGGGGGAGCCGCCGGGCTGAGTGGGGCGCTGGCGCTGGCGCGGTCCCGCCGCTCGGTGCTGGTGATCGACGACGCCACGCCCCGCAACGCGCCGGCCGAGGGTGTGCACAACTACCTGACCCGGGATGGGATCCCACCGAGCGAGCTGACCGCGATCGGCCGTCAGGAGGTCATCGGGTACGGCGGTGAGATCGTCAGCGGCACCGTGACCACGGCCCGCCGGGACGGCGACTTCACGGTCGGGCTTGCGGACGGTACGACGTACGAGGGCAGGCGACTGCTGGTGACGACCGGGCTGGCCGACGTACTGCCCGACGTACCCGGGCTCGCCGAGCAGTGGGGCAAGGACGTGTTGCACTGCCCGTATTGCCACGGCTGGGAGGTCCAGGACCAGGCCATCGGCGTATTGGCGACCAGTGTGATGGCGCTGCACCAGGTGCAGCTGTTCCGGCAGTTGAGTGAGGACGTCACGCTGTTCCTGCACACGGCACCGGAGTTGACTGACGAGCAGTGGGAGGAGCTCGCGGCGCGCGGAATCGCCGTCGTACCAGGGAAGGTCGAGCAGCTCGAGGTGGAGGACGGCAAGCTCACCGGGGTCCGGCTCGAGAGCGGCAAGGTCATCCCGCGGCAGGCTCTTGCCGTCCAGACCACCCTGCGTGCACGTGCGGACTTCCTGGCCGAGCTGGGCGTCGAGGCGAGCGTCCTGGAGTCCAACGGGATCCTGATCGGCACCGCCGTCCAGGTAGACGCGATGGGGGCCACACAGGTGCCGGGCGTCTTCGCCGCCGGCAATCTGACCGACCCCAAGGCCCAGGTGATGCCGTCAGCGGCCGCCGGCCTGATGGCAGGCGCCGGTATCAACTTCGATCTGATCACCGAAGAGACCCGTCTGGCGGTAGCAGCCCGGAGTAGTTGAGGAGTTGAATAGAGGCGGGAGGGTGGATGCGCGACACGGTCGACCCGGAGTTCGCCTCGTACGTCGATGCGCGGCAGGGCAGATGGCTCCGGACGGCGTACCTCGTGTACGGCGATCCGGAGCGAGCCGAGGAGGCGCTGCTGCGCGCCTTCACGCGGTTGTCGCTGCGCTGGACCAGGGTGGACGACCCGGACGCGTTCGTCCAGCGGGTGCTGTACCAACCGGCCCTGGCGCGGTGGAACCGGGTGAAGGCGTTCCCGGACGAGGACGACCCGGTCAAGCTCGCGCTCGCCGAGCTGACGCCGGTGCAGCGCACGGTGTTCGTACTGCTGCATCTGGAGGAGCTCACCGAGTTCGAGGTGGCCGAACTGCTCGGCATGTCGTACACGGCGGCGCACGCGCACGGCCTGACTGCCTTCAGCCGGTTCAACCGGGCCCTCGGCGCGGGGGACCGGCATGACGTGGAGGAAGGAGGGTCGCGGTGAGGCGCGAGGACGTCCAGCCGCTGCTCTCCCAGGCTGCCGGTCGGCTACCAGAGCCGGACCTGGCGGACGCGGCCTGGGCCGAGGGTGTCGCCATCCGGCGCCGCCGGCGCCGCAGTGTCCTCGTCGGACTGCTGGTCGTGGTCCTCGTTGCCGTCATCGCCGCGATCGGGTTCGGAGTCAGCTCCGGCAACAACGCCGAGCTCGTCCCGCCGACCACTCCGCCCACCAACTCGCCTGACAACCTCACACCGGCCGGACAGATCGCCGGGATCGACTACTGGGTGGCTCCGCCGTCCGGTAGCGAGCGGTTCCTGGACAGGCTCGAGACGCCGCTCGGCGACCGCCTGCAGTTGCCGGACAACGCACGACCGCTCGCTGAGCACCCGATAGACCGGATCGCCGCTGTTGTGCTGGAAAGGCATGACGGCATCTACGAGCCGCTGCTGCTCGGTGCCGATTCCTCGTGGGCCCACGCCAGCGTGCCGTTGGTGGCGATCGCGACCGGTTCGCCGTTGAGCCCGGGAGCAGTGTCGCCCGACGGCCGGATCGCCGCGTTCCCGCAGCCGGGGGAGCTGGTGACCGTCGACGCCGGGACAGCGGAGATCAGCCACTACGCTCTGCCGACCGACGACGTCCGCAGTGTGTCCTGGCTCAGTGACGAGCAGCGCGTACTCGTCAGCGGACCTGGTGTGGCCTATCGCGTCCTCGTTGGCGAGGGCGGGTTCGGCGAGGGACCACTGGTCAAGGTCAACGGTGCCCAGGACCCCGATGCGATCACAGCTCCGTTCCGGCTGGATACGGGCGCTGTGCTGCGGTACACGGTCAGTGGAGAGTGGGTCGAGGACAGCGCTCTGTCGCTGCCTGTTCGGTCCTGGGTGGGGCAGACCTTCTCGACGAGCAGCACGGCTGCGCGGCTCTTCATCGCCAACGATCTGCCCGAAGTCCCGACGAAGGTCTCGCAACCCCAGGTCGTGGCGGCGATCTCTCTCCTGCGGAGGGTGCCCAGCCGCCTCTTGGTGCTGGGTGAACCGATCTCCGGGCCGCCGAGGACGCCACCACGCCCCGTGGCCGACCGCGCGTACGTGCGTGAGCCGGGCTGTTGCGCCGTACTCGGCTGGTACGGCGACAACACTCCGCTGCTGGAGGTCCGAGGCTGGGTCTTGGCCTGGGACCTGTACTCAGGCAGAGTGCGGCGAGTCACCGAACTCGGAGTGGACGGTCTTGCTGTCGGACCAGGCATCCGGCCGTGAACCGTCCTTCATGATCGCCCGCAGGGTGATGTTCACCAGGCGGTCCGTGTCGTCGGGCACCGGCATCGGCTGCCCGGTCAGTGCACGGACCACGAACACCCCGGCGAGCCACTCGACCATCAGGGCCGGGTCCGCGGTGCTCCGAATCGGCTCGCCCCGGTCCCGGGCCCGCTCCAGCGAGTCCCTGGTGAGCGCGATCCGGCGCTGCAGGAACTCTTGGTAGATCGCTGCGGACCGACCATCACGGTTCGCCTCCGAGACCGCGAGGCGGATCAGTGCAAGTCCCCTTTCACTGTTCACGAAACTCAAGGCGAAGCGGTAGACCTCGCGCAGATCACCGGCGATCGAGCCGGTGTCGGCATCCGGGATCTCCTGGTCGAACAGGTCGGCCATCGCGTCGTTGGCGAGGAGTTCCTTGCTCGCCCAGCGGCGATAGATCGTCGCCTTGCCGACTCCTGCGGCCTCGGCGACATCGTCGACTGTCATCCCGTCGAACCCACGCTCCATCAGCAGCTGGAGGGCGTATTGGCGGATCCTCGGCTCGGCGTCGGGATCCCGTGGTCGGCCGCGGCGCGGCCTCACATCGTGGTTCGTCTCCATTTCTCGTCCCCAGGTCGGACGGGTGCAGTGGCGCGGCTGCGGGCCCGTGTGGTCCAGGCCAGAGTGCCACACCTTGGCCGATGTCACCTCGATGTCACCTGGGAGGCCGCTTTGTCACATGCCTGAAACAAACGGACCGATCGGCTGAAACGGCGCGCCGACACCGTTTGCGGTGTGGCCGAGTGCGGGCTCCCCGGCGTTGTGGAGTCTCCCGACTGAGGACGCCGGCCACCCCCAGATCGATGGAAGGGATGACGTTGATGGAGATCAACGCCGGCGATACCGCCTGGGTCTTGGCTAGCGCCGCCCTGGTGATGCTGATGACACCAGGCCTGGCTTTCTTCTACGGCGGCATGGTGCGCATGAAGAGCGTGCTGAACATGATGATGATGAGTTTCATCACCATCGCCGTCGTGACCATTTTGTGGGTGGTGGTCGGGTACTCCCTGACCTTCACCGGTGACACCGGGCACGTGATCGGCGACTTCTCCGAAGTCGGCCTGAAGGGCCTGATGTCGCCGGATGCGGTCAGCGGGTCGATCCCGACGCTCGCCTTCGTCGCCTTCCAGTTGATGTTCGCGATCATCACGCCGGCGCTGATCTCGGGTGCCATCGCCGACCGCGCCAGCTTCCGTGGCTGGATCGCGTTCGTCGTCGGCTGGACGTGCCTGGTGTACTTCCCGGTCGCGCACTCGGTCTGGTACCTGAACGACGGCAACGGCGGCTGGATCGGCGACAAACTCGGGGCGATCGACTTCGCCGGCGGTACGGCGGTGCACGTGAACGCCGGTGCTGCCGCACTGGCGCTGGCGATCGTGCTCGGCCGGCGGATCGGCTGGAAGAAGGACCCGATGCGGCCGCACAGCTTGCCGCTGGTCATCCTCGGCGCCGGTCTGCTGTGGTTCGGCTGGTTCGGCTTCAACGCGGGCTCCGCGCTGAGCGCCGGCACCACCGCCGCTGTCACCTTCGTGAACACCGCGACCGCCACTGCCGCAGCGGTGATCGGCTGGCTGATCGTCGAGCGGATCCGGCACGGCAAGGCCACCACGCTGGGAATGGCGTCCGGCGCGGTCGCCGGCCTGGTCGCGATCACCCCGTCCTGTGGTGCGGTCACCCCGATCGGTGCGATCATCCTCGGCGTGCTGGCCGGTGCGATCTGCGCCTTCGCGGTCTCGCTGAAGTACAAGTTCGGCTTCGACGACTCCCTCGACGTGGTCGGCGTGCACCTGGTCGGCGGTCTGTTCGGCTCGCTCGCCATCGGCTTCCTCGGTACGGCGGCGGCCCCGTCGGGTGTCAACGGCCTCTTCTACGGCGGTGGTGCCTCGCAGCTGGGCAAGCAGGCGCTGGCCAACCTGGTGGTCGCCGTCTACTCCTTCACGATCGCCTTCATCCTGGGCAAGGTCATCGACAAGACCATCGGCTTCCGGGTCACGGAGGACGACGAGGTCACCGGTGTCGACCAGGTGGAGCACGCCGAGACGGCGTACGACTTCCTCGGTGCGGCCGGCATGCGTGGCGCACTGTCCGCCCGACCCGCGCCGGCAGCGGCCGGGACCGACAATGGGACCACCGAGACGTCCGAGAAGGAAGGTGCTAACGCATGAAGCTGGTCACCGCGGTGGTCAAGCCGCACAAGCTGGAGGACGTCCGGGCCGCGCTGGAGACGTTCGGCGTCACCGGCATGACGGTCACCGAGGCGAGCGGTTACGGCCGGCAGAAGGGCCACACCGAGGTCTACCGCGGTGCGGAGTACGAGGTGGACCTGGTCCCGAAGGTGAAGCTCGAGGTCGTCGTCGAGGACGGCGACAGCGCGGACGTGGTGGACGTGATCGTCAAGGCGGCGCAGACCGGCAAGATCGGCGACGGCAAGGTCTGGGTCACCCCGGTCGAGAGCATCGTCCGGGTCCGGACCGGCGAACTGGACGGAGACGCCCTCTAGATGGTGAACCGAGCAGAACAGCGGCGCGCTCGTGCCGAGGAGGCCGACGCGCTGCTGTACCTGCTCCTCTCCAAGGCCTGTGACGCCCTCGGTGTACCTACCGAGGGCGTCGCGCTGGTCGCGGTCGGCGGCTACGGCCGGGAGGAGCTCTCGCCGTACAGCGATCTCGACGTGATGCTCGTGCACGTCGAGGGGTACCCACGGGTGGACGAGCTGGCAGCACAGATCTGGTATCCGCTGTGGGACTCGCGGACCAAGCTGGACCACAGTGTCCGGACGATCGCGGAGGCCCGGCAGGCCGCAGCCGATGACGTTCGTGTCGCGCTCGGCCTACTGGACGCGCGTCACGTCGCGGGGGACTCGCACCTCACACTGCAGCTGCGGTCCGTGCTGATGGCGGACTGGCGGCGTACTGCTCGCTCCAGGCTGCCTGGCTTGGCGCAGGCGTGCCGGGACCGAGCCTCGACCGTCGGAGAGCTCGCCCACCTCGCCGAGCCCGACCTGAAGGAGGCGTACGGCGGTCTGCGCGATGCCGTCGTACTGCGCGCGTTGGTGGCCTCGTGGTTGGTCGACGTACCGCATCCGGTCGTGGAGCGGGCGCGGCTGGACCTGCTGAACATCCGCGACGAACTGCACACGGTCGCCGGTCGTTCCACCGACAGACTGGTGGCCGACCTGGCCGGTGAGGTCGCAACCGGGCTCGGTCTGTCCGGGCGGGACGAGTTGCTCCGGCACGTGTACTCGACCGGCCGCACGCTCGCGCACGTCTGTGATGTGTCGTGGCGGCGGGTCGAGAGCCTGATGACCAAGCCGGCGCGGTCCAGGCGTCGGCAGCGGACCGGTGGGCCGTTGCTGCTGGCACTCGACGAAGGGGTCGGTCAGCACGAGGGTGAAGTCGTGCTGATGCCCGATGCGCGGCCGGAGCGGGACGCCGTACTCGGGCTGCGGGCCGCTGCGGTCGCTGCCGATCGTGAGCTCGTTCTGTCGCCTGCTGTGTGCGGGCGGTTGGCCAATAGCGCCATGGCGCTGCCAGAGCCCTGGCCCGGCGAGGCGAGGCGGCTGCTCTGCGCTTTGCTGGGTGCGGGCAGCGGACTGCTCGAAGTGTGGGAGGCCTTGGACCAGGCCGGGTACATCTCGCGGATCCTGCCCGAGTGGGACACGGTGCGGTTCCGGCCGCCGCAGTCGGCGATCCATCGCTTCACCGTCGACCGGCACTTGCTCGAGACCTGTGTCGAGGCTTCGAAGATGGTGCGGGATGTTCGGCGGCCTGACCTGTTGCTGGTCGCTGCACTGCTCCATGACCTCGGGAAGGCGGTCGAGGGCGACCACAGTGTCACCGGTGCGGTCATCGCTGGGAAGGTGGCTCGGCGGATCGGCTTCAGCGAGGCGGATGCGGACAGGATCGCGCTGCTGGTCCGGCAGCACCTCATGCTCGCCCAGGTCGCCACCCGCCGGGATCTCGATGACCCGATGACTGTGGATCTGGTCGTCGGCATCGTCCGCGACACGGAAACGCTCGACCTGCTGGAGGCTCTCACGTACGCCGATGCGCGGGCGGCGGGTCCGGCTGCGTCGTCGCCCTGGCGGATGCGTCTGGTCGGTGAGCTGTGCCGGCGGGTCCGCGGTGAACTGTCCGGGGGAGGGGAGGGCATGTGGACCGACGCCCCACCGATCCCGGTACCGGTGTTGCACCAGGTGGTCGGCGTAGGGCGGCTGGGTGTCACAGTGACCGACCATCACGGCGACGTGCGCGTCAACGTCGCCGTACCTGACCAGGTGGGCACGCTGTCGACTGTTGCCGCCGTACTGGCTGTGGAGCGGCTCGCTGTGCGGTCCGCGGTCATCACATCTGTTGAAGGGCTGGGTATCTCGCAGTGGACGGTGGCTGGGTCGCCGCCTGACCCGGTGCGGCTGCGTGACCGGCTTGCGGTGGCGCTGCGGGACGACACCGATCTGGTACGGCGCTTGGTCGCGCGCGACTCGTCGGCGATGAAGCAGCGGGTGGCCAGCCGGGTGGATCTGCTGCCTGGCGCTTCGGAGACGGCCACAGTCCTGCAGGTGCGGGCACATGACCGACCGGGTCTGCTGTACGACGTCACGGCGGCCATAGCTTCGACGGGTGCTGACATCCGCTCTGCACACGTCAGCACGCTGGGTGCCGAGTGTGTGGACGTCTTCTACCTCACGGACCGCCATGGCTCGCCGCTCGAGAACGAGGACGCGCGTACGACGGCAAAGTCGGTTCTGGATCGTCTGACCTTCTAGTCTCGGCTGTGTGCATGTCGTAGAGGCTCTTCAGCGCCAGGCCGTCGCTTGCGAGGATCTAGGGTCCCCGATGTACGCCGAACTGCTTCGGCTGATCGTGGACGACTACGAGGTGGGCGGCCCGTCCGGTGAGGTACTGGCGGGCTATGAGGGCCGTTCGTTCGGTGACGCGATCGGACTGCGGTTGCTCGGCGCTGTGCACGGGCTGGTGCTGGCGGGAGAGGCACCGGAGCTCGCCGCGTTCTACCCGAGCGTCGGTGGGGTGTGGGATCCCGTGCTGGGGTGGGAGGCGTTCGCGCAGGTCCTGGAGTCGCGGCCCGGGGAACTGCGGTCGTTGCTGACTCAGCCGCCGCAGACGAACGAGGTGGGCCGGGCGGCAGCGCTCTACGGCGGTCTGCTCCAGCTGGTCGAGACTGTGCCGTTGCCGGTGCGGCTGTTCGAGATCGGGGCGAGTGCCGGGCTCAATCTGCGGGCTGACCAGTTCCGCTATGTCGCGGACGGGACGTCGTACGGGCCGGCGGACAGTCCAGTGGTGTTCGAGTCGGCGTGGTCCGGGCGGTCTTTGAAGCCGGCGCCGCTGCGGATCGCGGAGCGGGTGGGCTGCGACATCGCGCCGGTGAACCCGCTGACCGAAGAGGGTGCTCGTACGGTCACGTCGTACGTCTGGCCCGACATGGCTGAGCGGCTCGAGCGGTTACGTGGTGCGCTGGCGATCGCTCGGCAGGTGCCGGCCGACGTACGACGGGAGAACGCCGTCTCGTTCGTGAACGGGCTCGAGCTGTCGCCGGGACACGTGACCGTGGTGTGGCACTCGATCATGTGGCAGTACTTGAGTCAGGACGATCGGGAAGCTGTGGACGATCGGCTGACGGAGCTTGGTTCGCAGGCTTCCGGGTCTGCGCCGTTGGCACGTCTCCGGCTCGAACCGCAGCGGCAGGGAACGTCGTACGAGGTCCTGGTCGACCTGCACACGTGGCCGGGCGGGAAGCGGCAGGTCCTCGGCCGGGCCGAGGCGCATGGCCAGGGGCTGGTCTGGGTCAGCTGAAGGACGCCACCAACGTGTCGGTGAGTTCGGCCGCGTAGATGCCGTCGGGGTCGAGATCCGGGTCGTAGATGCCGATGTCGATCCCGACACACGTGGGGGAGGCCAGCAGGGGTCGCAGCAGGGCCTGGAGCTGGGCATGGTCGATGCCGCCCGGATCGGGACTGTCGACTGCGGGCATCACCGCGGCGTCGAGGATGTCCACATCCAGATGCACCCAGAACCCGTCGAGCTCGTCTCGCTGCAGGTGCTCGAGCACCTGAGCCGCCGCCTTCGGGGGATCCGCTGCGATCGTCAGCGCCGGCCACACCGGAATCCCGGCCCTCTCAACGTCCCCGACGTACTCGTCATCTGCCCGGATCCCGAGAAGCGCTGCGTCGGCGTCCTGCGTGTAAGGGCCGAGGTCCTCAAGGTTCGTGAGATCCGCCTGCCCGCGCCCGGTGAGTGAGTGCGAGCGCCTCGCCTCCCGCGGCCCCGACGTACGGCGCGTTGTCGACGGTCCGGAAGTCCGAGTGGCCGTCGAGATACGCCACTCCGTATCGCCCCCGTCGCTTCATCGCCAACGCCGGCCCGAGCAGGTTGCTGCACTCACCTCCTAGCAACACCACGAACTGTCCTTCGTCGAACAGCTTGCCCACCCGATCCGCCAGCTTCACCGTGTACGACGCCATCTGCGGCGCGTTGAACACTCCGTCCCCCGGCTTCCACCCCGCCCGGTCATACCGAGGCGGCGTCACACACCCGGCATCCTCCGACCCGATCCGCCCCAAGAATCCCTGATCCCTGATCGCCCCTGCCAACTTGTAGCACCCCGGCACCGCCCCCACCACCGGTGCCCGCAAGCCCAGGTTGGACGGCCCGTCCACCACCACCCGACTTCGCCCCACGCCAACCTCATAACCTGTAGAACCTCATCAGCCGGTTAGATGCTGGCCGTCGCGAACCCCTGTTGTCAACGGATGTGGCCCAAGCGGCGCTACTTGCGTCCCAGGTCGGTCGGCGACGCGCCCCGATCTGCGGCCGGCCGGCTGACCGCCGCACCTGCCGGAGCTCCCGCGCCCCGGGATCCGTCCCCGAGGTCCGGCCGGCGTTCGGTCGCCCGGGCAGCCGGCGCCTGATCCCGCAGGAACCGCATCGCATCGCCTTGTCCGGCCCCGGCCGAGACTCGAGCAGCGGCATCCGGCGGAGGCAACTTGGCGAGGTCCACCGCCTCGGCGCGACCAGCCGGCTGGTGCTGAGCCCCGACCGCGGTGGTGATGGACCGCTGCCGCTCACCGTTCCGCATTTCCGCGGAGGCCGCAGCGGCCGGGTTGGGCACCTTCGCCGGGTAAGGCTCGCCCGGGTTCTGCCGGTAGTGGTCCCGGAGCTGACCGACCGCCCGATCGGTGCCCTCCACCGTCAGCCGGGCCACCATGTCGCCGCGGCCTGGCCGGTCCTGGACGCCCTGCCACTCGGGGATCGACATCTGGTTGACCAGATGTGCGCGGGCGGCCTGCTGGTGCTCCGGATCCGGCGGCACCACGTCCGCCAGTTCGTTGCGGACGATGCTGTCGGCAACGACGTCCCACCCCATGGCGGTCGGCTGGTCCACCGCGGTGTGGACCAGTTGCCGGCGCTCCTGCGCCGAGGTCGTCGCGCGGTTCAGCAACTCGTTGCCGGCGTGCACCGCGCCTTGGTACTCAGGCTCGGGATCGGGCACACCGCTGTACCCGGCCTGGTCCGCGAAGTCCCTGAAGTCGTCGATCGTGCTGATCTCGACGAATGCCTCGTTCAATGCGATCGAGGTGCCGGCCCGTACGGCGTTCGGCTCGTTCTTGGCGTCCATCGGCGAACGGGTGTGCTTGGACTCGTGCAGCACCGTCGCCAGTGCCTGCGCCTGGGCCTGCGGGTCGGCGCTCGGTGCACCGCCGGTGAGCTGGTCGAGGACCAGGCGCTGGTTCAGCCGGATCGAGCCGTCCGTGGCCAGACCGCCCCACTTGGCGTCGCTGCGGGCGTACAACTCGCCGTTCCAGCCGTTCGCACCACCGGGGCGCAGCTCCTGGGCGATCCGGTAGAGACGGGCGAATTCCTGATACGTCTTCGACGACGGATCGACCCGGACCATGTCCTCGCTGTCGGCCACGGTCAGCCGCCGGCAGCCGGCGGCTCATCCCAGGGTGCGCCGTCGGCCAGCAACTGTTCCGACGACTCCAGCCCTCGCGTCAGGGCCCGAATCGCGGTGCTGTCGGCTCCGGCCCGATCCGCGATCGCCCAGATCTCCTGCCGGGCCCGCGCGAACGCGGCCAGACGTTCTTCCCTGGTCCCTTGCTCGAAGTCGGCCGACTCCAGCACCCGCAACGCCGCAACCATCTCCGCCGACCGCTCGGTCCCCATCCGGCACCTTCCCACGACTCAACCGTCCCCAGCACCATAACCGCCGGCAAGCCCACCTACCCCTCGAGCCGGGTGAGAGCGTGGGAGTTATCCACAGGTTGGGGGGCCGGTAGACTCGGGGAGTTCATGGCTTCGAGGAAACGGACTGTTTCTCGTGTTCGACACGCTTTCCGATCGGCTCTCCACCGCGTTCAAGACTCTGCGGGGCAAGGGCAAGCTGACTGATGCCGATATCGACGCGACCGCCCGGGAGATCCGGATCGCGTTGCTGGAGGCGGATGTCGCGCTGCCGGTGGTGCGGGAGTTCATCGCGGCGGTCCGCGAGCGGGCCAGCGGAGCCGAGGTGCGCGGCGGGCTGAACCCGGCGCAGCAGGTGATCAAGATCGTCAACGAGGAACTGGTCAACATCCTCGGTGGCGAGACCCGCGAGCTGCGGATGGCGAAGCGGCCGCCGACGGTGATCATGCTCGCCGGTCTGCAGGGTGCCGGTAAGACCACCCTGGCCGGCAAGTTGGCCAAGTGGCTGAAGGAGACCCAGCACCAGACGCCGATGCTGGTCGCGGCGGACCTCCAGCGGCCGAACGCGGTCACCCAGCTGCAGGTGGTCGGCGACCGCGCCGGCGTACCGGTGTTCGCGCCCGAGCCGGGCAACGGCGTCGGCGACCCGGTGGACGTCGCCCGCAGGTCGATGGACGAGGCGCGGGCGAAGCAGTACAGCGTGGTGATCGTCGACACGGCCGGCCGGCTCGGCATCGACGAGGACATGATGAAGCAGGCCGCCGACATCCGCGACGCGGTGCAGCCGGACGAGGTGCTGTTCGTCGTCGACGCGATGATCGGCCAGGACGCGGTGACGACGGCACGGGCGTTCGAAGACGGTGTCGGTTTCGACGGTGTTGTGCTGACCAAGCTGGACGGTGACGCTCGCGGTGGTGCCGCGCTGTCGATCGCGCAGGTGACCGGCCGCCAGGTGATGTTCGCGTCGAACGGCGAGAAGCTCGAGGACTTCGACGTCTTCCACCCCGACCGGATGGCGTCGCGCATCCTCGGCATGGGCGACGTGATGAGCCTGATCGAGCAGGCCGAGCGCAGCTTCGACGCCGAGGAGGCCGCCAAGACCGCGGCCAAGCTGCAGAAGCGGGGCGGCAAGGACTTCACCCTGGACGACTTCCTCGCCCAGATGCAGTCGGTTCGCAAGATGGGCCCGCTGACCAAGATCTTCGGCATGCTGCCCGGCGCGAACCAGTTCAAGGACCAGCTGGAGAACTTCGACGAGCGCGAGATCGACCGGATCGAGGCGGTCATCCACTCGATGACGCCGGCCGAGCGGACCGATCCGAACATCATCAACGGCTCCCGCCGGGCCCGGATCGCGAAGGGCTCGGGCACCGAGGTCGCGACCGTCAGCGGGCTGGTCGAGCGGTTCTTCGAGGCACGGAAGATGATGTCCGCGATGGCGTCCGGCAAGGGCATGCCGGGGATGCCCGGGATGCCGGGCATGCCGGGTCCGGGGGCCGGCGGTGCGCGGAAGGCCAAGCAGCAGGCGAAGAAGGGCAAGAAGCGCGGCTCGGGCAACCCGGCCAAGCGGGCGAATCAGGGCAACCCCCAGCCGTCGGTCCCGCAGCCGGGTCAGCTGCCGGCCGCGTTCGGCGGTGGCCAGAACGCCGGCGATTTCGAGCTCCCGGACGACCTGAAGAAGCTGCTCGGCGACGACAAGTAGCGCCGGACCCGGTACTGCGCTGCCCGATCGGGCCAACCTCTGATCGGGCCTCCCGGCGTACGTCGGCGGGCCCGGCGCTCGACGTCCCCGTGAACTCTCTGTGGCCACGGAGTGGATTGCCGTTGGGCACCCGGTCACTGCATGAAGTGGCCCGCCGTTACCGGTTGCCCACGACCCGGCGACGGCTAAGATCGACCGTACGCCCGAAGGAAACACCACTGCGGAATGCGCCGAAGGACGGTTGTTCGGATGAGGCAGCAGTTCAAGAACCTGGACACCTGGCGGGGGAAGTTGACCGCCACCTGGGTCTGCTTGGCTCCGCCCACCGCGATGGTCGCCGTCTTCGTCGTCGGCGGTGTCACCTCGAACACGTTCATCGTCGACGCGCATGCGCTGGCCGCGCCGCGCGAGGACGCGGTCTTCAACGACCTGGCCAACAGCGTCCCGAAGCAGCCCGGTGCCGACGGCAGCCTTCCGACGCAGGAGAAGTCGACCGTCCAGGTGCCGATCACCGGTACGACGACAGGCCCGGTGCAACCGATTCCGGGGATCACCGGTGACACGTCCGGCATCCCGGGCACGGTGCTGGCGGCGTACCAGAAGGCTGCGAACGATCTCGCGCTCTCGATGCCCGGCTGTCACCTGACCTGGCCACTGCTGGCCGGCATCGGCAAGGTCGAGTCCGCGCACGCCAGCGGCGGCAAGGTCGAGCCGAACGGGAACACCCGCGGCAAGATCCTCGGTCCCGTCCTCAACGGCGGCCCGGGGATGGCCGCGATCGCGGACACCGACCAGGGTGTGTACGACGGCGACGCGAGCTGGGACCGAGCGGTCGGTCCGATGCAGTTCATCCCGGGGACGTGGAATACGTTCGGCGCGGACGGCAACGGTGACGGCGTCAAGGACCCGCACAACGTGTTCGACGCGGCGCGGGCGGCAGGCGACTACCTGTGCGCCGGCGGTGGGAACCTGGCCGATCCGCAGGGTCTGGTGCAGGCGGTGCTGCGGTACAACCACTCGATGGACTACGTGTCGACCGTGCTTCGGTGGATGCAGTCGTACAGCCAACAGACCGTGACGATCCCGGACACGCAAGGCGTGATCACCCCGCCGACGGACGACAACGGCAACGTCGACGAGACCAACAACCCGACCCGGACCGCGACCACGACGACCACGGCGACGACGCCCACCACGACGCCGACGGTTCAGCCGACGACGCGGCCGACCGCGGGTCGTCCGAGCACGCCGGTGCCGACCAACAGGCCGGCCACCCCGACGACTTCGACGCCGACATCGAAGCCGCCGACCACGACGCCGACATCGCCGAAGCCGCCGACCACACCGCCGACGTCGACGCCTCCGACCAGTACCCCGACGCCGACTCCCACGCCGACGCCGACGCCAACCCCCACGCCGACGCCGACCCCGACTCCCACGCCGACGCCTACACCGACGTGTACGCCGACGCCGACGGGACCACCGACCGCGACGCCGACCCCCACGGCCACCCCGACTCCGGAGCCGTGCGTCACCACGACGCCGCAGGGGGACCCGAGCTCCGAGTCCACCCCGCAGAAGGCGCCTCAGCCGGCCAACTGAACCAGCCGGGATATCGGGCTATCAGGCAGGGGTAACCGGGCAGATTACCTCCGTCCCGCGCACCTCTCACCGCGCGGATCCACGCTCGGCGACCGCCTGTGGGTGCCCGTTCCCGCCGTGTTGGCGGGTCAGGTAACTTTGCGTCGTCTTGATGTAACTTTCTGGCGTATTGGTCGTTGAGGGGACTATGCGCCTAACCCGTAGTGGTAACCGTCGGGTCAAAATCATCATCGCGTCACTGTGCACCGCCCCGCTCCTGGTCGGGGCCGTCGTGACAATCGCCTCGGGCGGGGCCGGTGCCTCCGGCTCGCTCGTGGCGGACAGCCCGGTCGCCCCATCGCCTGGGGCCGGGCTGAACAGCGGTGAGTTCGACGAACTGACGATGATCGTGCCGCAGCGTCCCGGAGTGGACGGCCGGCTCGGATCCGACCAGCCCGCCCGCGCCGACGTCCCCGTGCAGGGGGCGACCGACGGCAGGTCCGTCGTCCGGCCCGGGCGGCCGGGTGCCGTCAACGGCATCCCGCGCGGGGTCTTCCCCGCCTACCGCCGCGCCACCGCGAACCTCGCCGTGGTCCGGCCGAACTGTGGGCTGACCTGGCCGTTGCTGGCCGGCATCGGCAAGGTCGAGTCCGACCACGCCAGCGGTGGCCGGGTCGACGTGGCCGGCACCACCCGGGGCAGGATCCTCGGCCCGGTGCTGAACGGCCGTAGCGGCACTGTCCGGATCACCGACTCCGACAAGGGCCGGTACGACGGCGACCTGACCTGGGACCGTGCGGTCGGGCCGATGCAGATCATCCCGCAGGTGTGGGACGAGTTCGGAGCCGACGGCAACGGCGACGGCTACCGCAACCCCAACAACGCGTACGACGCCGTCACCACGGTGGCCGTGGTCCTGTGCGCCGAGGGCGACGACCTGAAGCAGCCGCGCGACCTGGTCGCCGCCCTGCTGCGGTACCAGCACTCCAAGGACTTCGTCGCCACCGTGCTGAAGTGGATGCGGGTCTACAGCAAGAACGCGGTCCTGATCCCGAACGACAAGGGCAGCCTGTCGGTGCCGAGGTCGGTCGGCAACGCCGAGCGCACGGTCGACCCGCGCGAGGTGCCGGACATCCCGGTCAACACCACCACGCCGACCATGCCGACGCCGACGAGGCGGCCGTCCACTCCGGTCGGCGAGCCGACAGCGGCAGATCCGATCGAGACGCCGACCACCACGCCGACGCACAGGCCGACGCGTCCGCCGACCCGGCCGACGCAGCCGCCGACCAAGACGCCCACGCCGACTCCGACGCCCACGCCGACCCCGACGCCGACTCCCACGCCGACGCCGACAGACACCCCGTCCGGTACGCCGTGCGCGAGCAACGACCCGACCACCCCGACCTGCACGCCGGGCGGCGGCTCGCACAGGTGACAGACCGCCGGATACGGTCGGCAGCATGACCGAGTTGGATTCCTTCCCCGGCCCACCGCCCCGGTCGTCCGGCGTACTCAGGCTCGTCGGCACGGTGCTGCCGGCCGGTGAGCAGCAGGAGCTTCACCTCAGCGGTGGGCTGGTCGTCGACCGGCCTACCGCTGGTGATGTCAGCACCGTGCACACCGGTGGCTGGATCCTGCCCGGCCTGGTCGACGCGCACTGCCACATCGGCCTCGACCAGCACGGCGCCGTCGACCGGGACACCCAGGAGGAACAGGCGATGGCCGACCGCGCGGCCGGCGCGCTGCTGGTCCGGGATGCCGGTTCGGCCGCGGACACCCGCTGGATCGACGAGCGCGAGGACCTGCCGAAGATCATCCGGGCCGGCCGGCACATCGCCCGTTCGAAGCGGTACATCCGCGACTACGGCTGGGAGATCGAGCCGGACGAGCTGGTCGCGTACGTCGAGCAGGAGGCCCGCCGCGGTGACGGCTGGGTCAAGCTGGTCGGCGACTGGATCGACCGGGACGCCGGCGACCTCACCCCGTGCTGGCCGGCCGAGGCACTGAACGCAGCCATCGCCCGCGCCCATGAGTTGGGCGCCCGGGTCACCGCTCATGTCTTCGGCGAGCACGCCCTTCCGGATCTGCTTGCCGCCGGCATCGACTGCATCGAGCACGGCACCGGCCTGCTGCCGGACATGCTCGACCGGATGGCCGAGCATGGCGTCGCGGTGGTCCCGACGCTGATCCAGCTGGAGAACTTCCCGCAGTACGCCGATCAGGCCGCCGCCAAGTTCCCGGTGTACTCGGCCCACATGCGCGACCTCTACGACCGCCGCCTGGACCGGTTGCGGGACGCCTACGAGGCCGGCGTACCGGTGTACGCCGGGACCGACGCGGGCGGCGTACTCGGACATGGCCTGGTGGCGCAGGAGATCCAGGCCTTGACCGACATCGGGATGTCGGGGGAGCAGGCGCTGGCCGCCGGGTCGTGGGGTGCGCGCGAGTGGCTCGGCGCTCCCAGCGAGCTGAGGCCTGGCGATCCGGCCGACCTCGTCGTGTACGACGAGGACCCACGGGCCAACCCGGCCGTCCTGACCCACCCGCTGCTGATCGTCCTGCGCGGTCGAGTGGTGACGTGATCCTGTCATCGGCCGAATTCATGCCGTGACGGGAAAAGTTCACCCAAACTCTGGTTCCGGCGGAAGAATTTGCCTTAGCGTGGCACCCGGGACCGCCGACGCCCCTCGGCGGACCAGACAGGGAAGGAACCGCCCGATGGGGAAAACCGCCCGAGTACCCAAACTGTCCACACTCCTTGCCGTCGCGGCGGCCGGCGCGCTCGCACTGAGCGCCCTGCCGAGCAACGCGGCCGAGCCAACCCGACCCGCCGGCCGGCCGGTCCTCTCGTCCGCTTTCCAGGCCGCTGCCGCGAAGTACGACGTACCGCGTGAAGTGCTCGTCGGCGTCGGGTTCGCCGAGTCGCACCTCGACGGTCACGACGGTCAGCCCAGCCAGGCCAACGGCTACGGCGTGATGCACCTGGTCAGCAACAACCAGAACAAGACGATGTCCGAGGCAACCAAGCTGACCGGCCTGCCGGTGGAGAAGCTTGCCAAGGACAACGCCTCGAACATCCTCGGCGCCGCAGCCGTGCTCGATTCCTATGCCGACCAGGCCGGAGCTGGCACGGACCGCAAGAACCTCGGCAAGTGGTACGGCGTGGTCGCGAAGTACTCGCACTCCGCCGACGGCCCGACCGCCCGGCTCTACACCGACGAGGTGTACCGGATCATCGGCACCGGTGTCCACGCGGCCGGAGTCACCACCGCACCGCAGAAGGTTGTCCCGGATCTCGGCGCCTACGCCAAGGTCGCCCCGCTCGGCACCCGGACGAAGGCCTCGATCCAGGCCGTCGACTACCCGGGCGCGATCTGGGACCCGGCCTGCACCTGCAACTACCGGGCCGGCCGGACCGCAGACCATCTCGACCATCGTCATCCACGTGACGCAAGGGTCGTACGCCGGCACCATCAGCTGGTTCAAGAACCCGTCCGCGCAGGTGAGCTCGCACTACGTCATCCGGTCGAGCGACGGTCAGGTCACCCAGATGGTGGCCGAGAAGGACACCGCCTGGCACGTGGGCACCGAGAACCGGTTACACGATCGGCATCGAGCACGAGGGCTTCGTCGACGACCCGTCCTGGTTCACCGACGCGATGTACCGCTCGTCGGCCGCGCTGACCCGCAACATCGCCGACCGCCGGGGCATCCCGAAGGACCGGGCCCACATCAAGGGCCACGTCGAGATGCCGAACCAGACCCACACCGACCCGGGTCCGAACTGGAACTGGACCTACTACATGCAGCTGGTGAACGGCGGGAACCCGAACCCGCCGGAGTACAACTTCACCACCTACGGCAGCGGGGTCCGGGTCCGGTCCGCGCCGAGCCTGACCGCCTCGATCGTCACCGAGCTGCCCGGCCCGACCCAGGTGTTCGTCACCTGCCAGGTGCAGGGCGATCCGGTCACGGCCGAAGGCACCACGAACAACTGGTGGGCGAAGCTGCGCGACCAGGGCGGCTACATGACCAACATCTACATCGACGACCCGAACGCCAAGCTCCCGGGCGTACCTGAGTGCACCTGAGCGGCTGGAGCAGGCCCGGGGCATTCCGGGCCTGCTCCAGCTCACGCCAGCAGGAACAGTAGAGCCTGCTGTACCGACGGCGGCGGTAGGTTGCCGGAGGATTGAGACATGTTGACCAAGATTCTGGTTCCGGGGCCTTCGCGCCAGTGGATACCTGGTGGTTCGCTCTCTGAAGGCCATGGTGCTGCTGGCCGCCCTGCCGATCAGCCTGCTGGTCGGCTGGGCGCTTCCCGGGCGTCACCGCAAGCCTGGTCCGGCTCGCGAACAACGAGCGCTACAACGCGACGGGGTACCTCGGTCTGGCGCAGGATCCGCCGCTGCCGCCGGCCGCTCCGCGCAAGCCGGGCGACGTCGTGACCCTGTTCCGGGACAAGTCGTTCAAGCGCAGCCTGTGGCTCTTGCTCGGGCCGCTGGTCATGATCCCCGAACTGATCATCGGGGTGATCTCGGTGAGCGGAATCCCCTCGGCACTCGCTCAGCATGGTCCTGTGGGAGTTCACCTCGGGCCAGTCCAGCCTGATGGGTCTCGACGTCGACAGCTGGTTGGAGGCTTTGACACTCGGCCCGCTGCAGGTCGCAGTCAGCTCTGGGCTTCCTGGGCTGGGTCGCACCGGCCGTGGCCCGCGGGCACGCTCGAGCGGTACGGCAGCTGCTCGCACCGAGTCAGGCCGAGTTGGAGACCGCGCGGCTTGCAGCAGCGGGTCGAGGAGCTGACCCGGACCGCGCCGGCGCGGTCGACTCGCACGGTGCCGAGCTGCGCCGGATCGAGCGCGACCTGCACGACGGCACCCAGGCGCAGCTGGTGTCACTGGCGATGCGGATCGGCATCGCCAAGCAGACCATGGCCGACGACCCGGAGAAGGCCGCCAAGCTGCTCGACGACGCCCGTGACGGCGCCGAGCAGGCGATGACCGAGCTGCGCGGCGTACTGCGGACCATGTACCCGCCGATCCTCGCGGACCGCGGTCTGGCCGGTGCGGTCTCGGCACTCTGCGCTCGCTGCCCGATGCCGGTCGAACTCCGGATCGGCGAGCTCGGGCAGGTGCCCGGCCCCGGTCGAAGCCGCTGCGTACTTCGTCGTCGCCGAGTCGCTCACCAATGTCACCAAGCACTCGGCGGCCGGGCACGTCGACGTACTGCTGGAACGGCGTGGTCCTGAGCTCTACCTGGCGATCACCGACGACGGCATCGGTGGAGCGCGGATCAGCGAGCAGTCCGACCTGCTGGGCCGGGGGAGCGGCCTGCATGGCATGGTGCACCGGGTGCAGGCGATCGACGGGCAGCTGGAGCTGCGGAGCCCCATCGGTGGGCCCACCACGATCGAGGTGATCCTGCCGTGCGAGTAATGATCCTCGAGGACAACCCGATCCTCGCCGAGGGCCTCAGCCTGCTGCTGGGCAACTCCGGCTTCGAGGTCGCCGCGATCGCCGGCGACGCCGACGAGTTCGCGCAGGCGGTCGCGCGAGCACGAGCCCGGACATCACGGTGGTCGACGTACGGCTCCCGCCGACCTTCACCGACGAGGGCCTCCGCGCCGCGATCGAGGCCCGCCGGGTCCGGCCCGGCCTCCCCGTCCTCGTCTTCTCGCAGTACGTCGAGGAGGTCTACGCGGCCGAGCTCCTCGCCGCCGGCAGCGAAGGCGTCGGCTACCTGCTGAAGGACCGGGTGTCCCGGGTCGACGAGTTCCTCGAGGCGGTACGCCGGGTGGCCGCGGGTGGCACCGTGCTCGACCCGGAAGTGGTCAGCCAGCTGATGGTGCAAGCGGAGCAACCCGCTGGATCGGCTGACGCCACGCGAGCGCGAGGTGCTCGCGCTGATGGCGGAGGGACTCGGCAACGCCGCGATCGCCGAGAAGCTGGTGATCACCGAAGGCGCCGTGCACAAGCACGTCGGCAACGTCTTCCTCAAGCTCGAGCTGCCGCCCGACCGATTCCGGTCACCGCCGCGTCCTCGCCGTACTCGCCCATCTCGGGCTCTGAACCGGCAACGGTCCGATCAGAACCGAGCGCTATAGGCCTCAGATCTTCGGACGTTAGGGAGCGTCGTTACGCCGTTTCGTCGGGGACGGACTCCAGGAGGGGCTTCTCGTCCTTCTTGCTGGCCAGCGAGTCGATCAGCTGCTTGGCCAGGGCGAAGCCGGAGCCACCCATGGTGATGGTCTTCACCAGGGTGTCTTCGATGCCCTGGGCACCGTTCAGGACGACCATGTTGCCGACCTTCTCGAACGACGATGCCGCCGCGCCGGACGATCTCCGGGTACGCCTCGGCCAACTGCTGCGCGACGACGGCGTCGGTGTTCGTCGCCAGCGCCTCGGCGCGGGCCTTGATACCGGCCGCCTCGGCCATCGCCTTCGCCTGGACCGCGGCGGCCTCGGCCTTACCGGTCAGCTCGGTCGCCTTGGCCTGCGCCTCACCGCGCAGCTGGACCTCCCGGGCCTGCGCCTCGGCGGCCGCGATCTGGGCGTCACGGGTGGCCTGGGCCAGCGTGCGCTGCTTGTACGCCTCGGCGTCGGCCGGCTTCAGCACCGTCGACTCGAGCTGCTTCTCGGCCAGCGACGCGTTCAGCTTCGCGGTCTCCGTCTCGGCGACCACGACCTCCTGCCGGGCCAGCGCCTCGGCCAGCGGGCCGGACTGCGACGCCTTCGACTTCGCCTGGTCGACCTCGGCCTGGTACCCGGCCTGCGCGATCGAGCTCTGCCGGACGGCCGCGGCCTTCGCGGCGACGGCGACCTGCTCGCGCTCGGTCGCCTCCCGGTCCCGCTCGGCCTGCGCGATCCGGGCCGCGGCCTCGACCGCGGCGGCCTGCGGGCGGCCCAGGTTCTTGATGTAGCCGGACTCGTCGTCGATCTCCTGGATCTGCAGCGAGTCGACCACCAGGCCGAGCTTCTCCATGTCGCCGGCCAGCGAGCCGCGGATGTTCGTGGTCAGCGTCTCCCGGTCGTGCAGCATCTCCTCGACCGTGGTCGAGCCGACGATCGCGCGCAGGTGACCCGCGAACAGCTCGTGGATCGTGCTCATCACCTGCTCGTCGCTCTGCTCCAGGAACCGCCGGGCCGCGTTCGCGATCGAGCCGTAGTCGTCACCGACCTTGTACGCCGTGACGCCCTTGATGTGCAGCGGGATGCCCTGGCTGGACACGCAGGTGACGGTCAGCGGCGTCGCGCGGATGTCCGAGCGGCAGCCGCCGTACGGTCTGGAAGCCGGGCAGTACGGCGGTGCCGCGACCGACCACGATCTTGAAGCCGAGCGTCTCGTTGACCTGCTCCGGAGCTCGAGTGCGCGCCGAGGCCGGAGATGATCAGGGCCTCGTTCGGCTCCGCCACCCGCCAGACCATCCGGAACAGGATGAGAAGGACCACGAGTGCGACGGCACCGACGATCAGGTAGGTCCAGAGCATTTCCCCTCCAGGGGCTGTGCAAATTCAGAGGAACAGGGAATCAGATGGCGCGAGCGACGTACACGGTGCGCGGCGGGTCGAAGTCGACCACCACCACCTGCGTACCCACCTCGATCACCTCGTCGGTCGCCGGGTAAGCGTAGAAGGCCTCGGTGGCACCCCGGACCGGCAGCATCACCTCACCGACGATCCCCGGTGCGATCCGGCCGATCACGCGTCCCCGCTTGCCCACCATGACGCCCCTCCGACGCAACTCCACCTGCTCCAGTTCCCGAAGCCTAGCCGCAGCTGATGCCTTGTCGCCGCGACGCCGCAGGAGCATGGTTGAAGCATCGACGCGCGGCCTGGGGATGGGGGAGGGGTCATGGACGCGGAGGTTCGCGTAGGGGTGGTCGAGGAGGGGTCCGACGAGGCGCGCCTCGAGGAGCTGGCGTTGCTGCTGCGGCAGGAGTTGCTGACCCTTGACGTCGAGTCGGTCGAGCCCTATCACGAGGGTGCTGCGCCGGAGGGGACGCGGGGCGGCCTCGCCGCGCTCGCGGGCGTCCTGTCGGTCTCGCTGGCGCCCGGCCTGCAGGTGGTCGGAGCGGTCGTCGCCGTGGTCCGCGAGTGGCTGCGTAGCGCCGGCGGCGGGCGGTCGGTGAAGCTGTCGATCGACGGGGACGTGATCGAGCTGACCGGCGCCAGCGATCGCACGCAGCAGGAACTCGTCGACGCCTTCGTACGACGTCACAGTGGCGCGGACTGATGAGTTGAGCGGTGCCTAGCCGCGTACGGCGCCCTCCGTCGCACCCTTGATGAACTGGCGGGCGAAGATCGCGAAGACGATCACCAGCGGCACCATGGCCATCAGCGCACCGGTCATCACCATGCTGTAGTCGACACCGTGGGACCGGTTCAGCGTGGACAGCGCCACCTGCAAGGTCAGGTGGTCGGGATTGGTCAGCACGATCAGCGGCCACATGTAGTCGTTCCAGGACGCGACGAAGGTGAAGATGCCGAGAAACGCCAGCGCCGGCCGGGCCGACGGCAGGGCGACATGCCAGTACGTGCCGAGGAACCCGCAGCCGTCCAGCGTCGCAGCCTCGACCAGTTCGTCATGGATCGAGTTCTGGAAGTACTGACGCATCCAGAAGATGCCGAACGCGTTCGCCGCCCCGGGGATGATCAACGCCTTCAGCGAACCGACCCAGCCGAGCAGAGCCATCGTCTGGAACTGCGGTACGGCGGCCAGTTGCGCAGGCAGCAGCATGGTCGCCAGCAGCAGGACGAACAAGGCCCTCTGCCCGGGGAACCGGAACTTGGCGAAGGTGAACGCGGCCAGCGAATCGAAGAACAGCACCAGCAGCGTGGTCGAGATCGCCACGACCGCGGTGTTCGCCATCGACTGGAAGAACGCCACGTTCGCCAGCACCTGCCGGACGTTGTCGTCGAACTGCGACCCGAAGGTGAACTTCGGCGGGAACCGGTAGATGTCCGCCGTGCTGTTCGACGCCATGATGATCGTCCACACGAACGGGAACATGAACACCAGCAGGGCGACCACGAGTACGGCGTGCAGCGCGATGCCCCGCAACCGGTAGCGCGTCATCGGTCCTCTCCTCTTCCCCGGAAGATCCGCCAGTTGATTGCCGTGAACAACAACACGAGCAGGAAGATGCTCAGCGCGATCGCGGCCGCGTAGCCGTAGTCGTTGTCCAGGAACGCGGCCCGGTAGAAGAACAGGACGACGGTCATACCGCTCTGCCCGGTGCCGCCGCTGTTGCCGACCATCACCTGCGGCTCGGTGAAGGTCTGCAGTCCGCCGATGGTCGAGATGACCACGGTGAACAACACGACCGGTCGCAGCTGCGGCAGTGTGATCGAGAAGAACGTCCGCACCGCGCCGGCGCCGTCGACCTTGGCCGCTTCGTACTGCTCCTTCGGGATCGCCTGCAGGCCGGCCAGGTAGATCAGTGTGTTGTACCCGACCCACTGCCACACGATCATCGTGGAGATCGCGATCTTGATCCCCCAGGGCTGGCCGAGCCAGTCCTGCTCGGGAATACCGAGCGCCCGGAACCCGGCATTCACCAGGCCGAAGTTCGTACTGAAGACTGAGCTGAAGAAGATCGCCATCGCGACCAGCGAGGTGACGTTCGGGATGAAGTAGGCGATCCGGTAGACGTTCGTGAACCGTACGGCGGACTGCAGCATCACCGCGAGTACCAGGGCGATGGCCAGCGTCGGGATCGTCGACATCAGGAACAGGACGACAGTGTTCTCCAACGCCTGCCAGAACGTCGGGTCCGCGACCAGGAACCGGAAGTTGTCCAGGCCGGTGAACCGGCGGGCGCTCAGGCCGTCCCAGCGCTGGAACGCCAGCACGATCGTGGACAGCATCGGGTACAGCCCGAAGACCGCGAACAGGATGTAGAACGGCGACAGCGCCAGGTAGAACCGCCAGTACGACCAGACCCGGCGCCCGCGCCGCCGACCAGCAGGGGATCCGGTCAGCGGCGCGGTGTCGTGGCCGGCGCTGTCGCCGTTCCGGTCATGGGGCCTCCCGGCCTGGACTGAGGAGCGTAGGGAGCGAAGCGACTGAAGCGACGAGGGAAGGCCGGGAGTTACAGCCCCATGACCCGCCGCGCCGGAGGCGTGGCATCGATACAGTCACTGGACTCCCTGTCGCTTGGCGATCGCCTTCGCCTTCGAGACTGCGGAGGCCCATGCGGCGTCGGAGGTCTTGGAGCCGGTCTGGACGGTCTTGAGCTCGTCGTGGAACGGCGCCGCGACAGCGTCGTCGAAGGGGCTCTGGTACGCCACCGGAATGGCCTTGGCGGCCGGGCCGAAGGTGTCGATCGGCACCTGGCCGCCGAAGAACGGGTCGGCCGCCTTCAACTGCGGCTTGTCGTACGCAGCCGGGGCCGAGGGGAAGATCTGGGCGTCGGCGAAGGCCTTGGCCTCGTTGTCCGGGCTCAGCATGTACTTGATCACCTCGAACGCCTTCTGCGGGTCGGCCGCGTTCTTGGTGATCGCGAGGAACGAGCCGCCGAAGTTCGCCGGGCCGCTCGGTGTCGCGGCGAGCCGCCACTTGCCGATGCTGGTCTTCACCGCGGACTTGATGTCGAGTGCCACCCAGGCGGCACCGATGTGCGCCGGGATCGTGCCCTGGTCGAGGCCGGCGTTCCAGTCCGGGCTGCCGCTCGGCGTCTTGCCGTCGATCTTCAGCGTCATCGCCTTGACCGAGGTGTCCCAGGCTTTGCGGATGTGGTCCTGGTCGCCGATGAAGGTGTTGTCCTGGGAGATGTACCGCTCGGTGCCCTGTCCGACGACCATGTCGTACAGGTCGGTGGCGTCCCAGACGAGCGGCGCCTTCGGATTCGCCTTCTTCAGCTCGACACCCGCGGCGAAGAAGTCGTCCCAGGTCTTCAGCTGCTCGGCCACCTTGGCCGGGTCGCTCGGCAATCCGCCCGCCGCGAAGACGTCCTCGCGGTAATACAGCGCGGTCGGGCCGACGTCGATCGGCAGGCCGATCACCTTGCCGTCCAGCGTGGTGGCCGCCTTGACCTTCCAGTCCAGGTAGTCGCCGAGGATCGAGTCCGCGCCGACCGTCTTCAGGTCCACGAACCGCTCGGCCTGCGGCAGCATCGAGGCGATGTCCTCGCCCTTGAGGCCGGTGATGTCCGGGATCGACGTACCGCCGTTGAAGGTGGTGACCAGCTTCTGCTTGAAGTCGCCGCCGATCTCGGAGTACTTGATCTTCGGGTCGGGGAAGTGCGCGATCGTGTCGTCGATCACCGACTTGCCCAGACCGCCCGGCCAGCACCACAACGTCAGCTCGGTCGTGGTGTTCTTCTTCGTCGTCGTCCCGGTGTCCATCCCGGACGAACAGCCGACGAGGGATCCGCCAAGCACGGCCGTGAAGCCCCCGAGCAGCGTCCGACGTGAGAGCTCCATGGGTTCTACCTTCCTGAGTGGGCGCTGATCAGCGCATGGAGGTGTTGGTCTTCGGGGTGGTCCGCCTGCCAGGCCGCCAGGTCCGCCCAGCGGGGTGCCGCGTCGGCGCCGCCGAGCCGGGTGACCGACAGTGCCGCGGTGAGTGCGGCGAACCGCAGGCGCTGCTCCAGTGGCAGCTCCCACAGCGTGGCGGCGATGAAGCCGGCGGCGAACACATCACCCGCCCCGGTGGTGTCCGCCGCCGAGACTGGATACGCCGGTACGGCGACTCTCTCGCCAGTACCGGCGTCGATCGCGAGGGCTCCGGCGGCGCCGTTCGACACGACGACCAGCGGCACCAGTTCCGCCAGCCGGTCGAGCGCCTGCTCCGGACTGCCCGTCCGGGTGTAGTTCATCGCCTCACCGGCGTTCGGCAAGAACACGTCGCAGTGCTCGAGCTGATCGAGCACTGCAGGGTCCCACTGCTCCGACGGGTCCCACCCGACGTCTGCGAACACCACGCTGCCGGCCGCCTTCGCCTTCGCGAGCCACTCGTTCGGCCAGGGGCCGATGTGGGCGGCGACGGCTCGGGCGGCCGGCGGCGTGATGATCAGCTCGTCGGCCGACAGCGGGGGAGGGGTACCCCGGGTGACCAGCGCCCGATCTCCTGCGTAGGCAAGGGCCACCGTCAGTGGGGTCCGCCAGCCGGCGAGCTTGCGGGAGAGAGTCAGATCGATGCCTTCGTCCATCAGGCCGGCCCAGACCTGGTCGCCATCGCTGTCGGCGCCGAACGCTGCCGCCAGCCCGGTCCGCAGACCGAGGCGCGCAAGCGCGACAGCGAAGTTGGCGATGCCACCGGGGCTCTCGTGCGAATCGGTGGCCCAGACCTCGGTGCCCGGACGGGGCGTTGTCGGCAGTCCGAGCACCAGGTCCTGGAAGACCAGGCCGGACACCATGACGTCGAGCTCAGGCATGCGCAGCACACTCCTGCAGGGGCGATCAAACTCGTGCATGAATCTTGGAGCTACTGCGCAAGATCCGCAATACCTGCTCATCACATTGACTGAAAATGACAGAGTTTGCGTGATACGGTCGTGCCGTGTTGCCGAAGCAGCGACAGGATCAGATCGTCCGCGCGCTCCGGGCCGACGGGGCCGGAGGCGTGAAGGTGCTCGCCGCGACCCTGGGGGTCAGTGAGGCGACGATCCGCCGCGACCTCGAGCAGTTGCACACCGAGGGCCGGCTCACCCGGGTCTACGGTGGCGCGCTCGCGGTTGACGGCGGAGACGAGCCGTTCGCGGACGTGAACGCCGTACACGCCGAGGAGAAGGACCGGATCGCACGGCGGGCCGCGGAGTTGGTGAGCGACGGCGAGTCGGTGCTGCTCGACATCGGGACCACTGCCCTCCGGGTCGCCCAGCACCTGCACGGCCGCTCGTTGACGGTGGTGACGAGCAATCTCGCCGTACTGGAAGAGCTCGAGAACGATGAGCAGATCGAGCTGATCGTGCTCGGCGGGTTCGTCCGGCGGAGCTACCGGTCGCTGGTCGGGTACCTGACCGAGGACAGCCTGCGGCAGATCCATGTCGACTGGTTGTTCCTCGGGACCAGTGGGGTCCGGCCGGACGGGCGGGTGATGGACAGCACGATGATCGAGGTGCCGGTGAAGCGGGCGATGATCCAGGCCGCCGACCGGGTGGTGCTGCTCGCGGACGGGACGAAGTTCCCGGGGCACGGCGTTGCGCGGGTGTGTGAGCCGGGCGAACTGTTCATGGTGGTGACCGAGCCCGGCGCCGACGAGGCGACCCGGGCCCAACTGACTGAGGCAGGGGTGCAGGTGGTGCTTGCGTGAAACTGACCATCCTGGGCGGCGGGGGATTCCGCGTGCCGCTCGTCTATCAGGCGTTGCTGGGAGATCGCGGCCCCGGCCGGATCACGTCGGTCGTGCTGTTCGACACGGACCGGACCCGGCTGGCGTCGATCGGTGCCGTGCTGCGTCAACAGGCCGCCGGAGGAGCTGACGCGCCAGTCGTGACTGAGACAACCGATCTGGACGACGCTCTACGGGGCACGGACTTCGTGTTCTCGGCGATCCGGGTCGGTGGTCTGGAAGGGCGGACCATCGACGAGCGGGTCGCGCTGGATCTCGGCGTACTCGGGCAGGAGACGGTCGGCGCGGGTGGGATCGCCTACGGGCTGCGTACGCTGCCGGTCGCCGTGGGGATCGCCCAGCGGATCGCGGCGGTCGCGCCCGAGGCGTGGGTCATCAACTTCACCAACCCGGCCGGGATGGTGACGGAGGCGATGATTCCGTACCTGGGGGACCGGGTGATCGGGATCTGTGACTCACCGTCCGGACTGGGTCGACGTGCGGCGCTGGCGCTCGGGGTGGATCCGTCGACCGCGTTCTACGACTACGCGGGGCTGAATCACCTGGGCTGGCTGCGCGGTCTGCGGTCGGGTGGGGTGGATCGGCTGCCTGCGCTGCTGGAGTCGAGCGATGCGCTGGCGTCGTTCGAGGAGGGGCGGCTGTTCGGGGCGGACTGGCTGCGGTCGCTGGGCTCCGTCCCGAACGAGTACTTGCATTACTACTACTTCGCGCGCGAGACGCTGGCCGCTGTACAGGGTGTGCGGCAGACGCGGGGAGCGTTCCTGCTGGAGCAGCAGGACGCGTTCTACGCCGAGACCGAGCGGCACCCGGAGCAGGCGCTCGAGCTGTGGCAGAAGACCCGGGCCGAGCGTGAGTCGACGTACATGGTGGAGAGCCGCGAGATCGCCGACGCGGGGGAGCGCGACGAGCGCGACATGGCGGCCGGGGGGTATGAGCAGGTCGCGCTGTCGTTGATGCGGGCGATCGCCCACAACGAGCGGGCCTCGCTGATCCTGAACGTCCGGAACCGTGGCGTGCTGCGTCATCTGGACGACGACGCTGTGGTCGAGATCCCGTGCACAGTCGACGCCAACGGTGCCCTGCCGGTCACGGTGTCCCAGCTCACAGACCACCAGGCCGGCCTGGTCTGCTCGGTCAAGGCGGTCGAGCGGTCCACGATCGAGGCCGCGGCCTCCGGGTCGCGGGATGCCGCCTTGCGCGCCTTCGCCTGGCATCCTTTGATCGACTCGGTGACCGTCGCCCGGAACCTTCTCGACGCCTACGCCCAGCAGTTGCCAGACCTCGCCAGATTCCGGGCTTGACACCGAATTGGTTGGGCAGGGCGGGATCTGGCACAATGGCCTGCTGAGTCCGTCCAGGTTTTGTGCAGCCCTCTAACTCCACGTCCTGGCCGGCCCATTCGAGTGGTCACCCGTTGTCCCCACGACGTTGTGCTGCTCACCCAGACAGTAATTCCAAGGGAGACCCCACAAACGTGGCAGTCAAGATCCGTTTGAAGCGCATCGGCAAGAAGCGTGCGCCGCACTACCGCATCGTCGTGATGGACGCCCGCACCAAGCGTGACGGCCGCGCCATCGAGGAGATCGGCAAGTACAACCCGAAGACCGAGCCGTCGTTCATCCACGTCGAGTCGGACCGGGCGCAGTACTGGCTGGGCGTCGGCGCGCAGCCGACCGAAGCCGTCGAGGCGATCTTCAAGGCCTCCGGCGACTGGCAGAAGTTCCGGGGTGAGGACGCTCCGGCCCCGCTGCGGGTCAAGGAGCCGAAGCGGGACAAGCAGGAGATCTTCAACGAGGCCCTGGCCGAGGCGCACGGCACGCTGAAGACCGAGGCCGTCACCGCCAAGAAGACCGCGGCCAAGAAGACGGCCGCGAAGGCTGACGACACCGCGAAGGACGACGCGCCGAAGGCCGCCGAGGAGCCGAAGAAGGCGGCCGAGGCGCCGAAGGCCGAGGCTGCTGAGGCTCCGGCCGAGGCCGCTGCCGAGGCCGCGCCGGCCGACGACGCCAAGGCCTGACGATGATGGAGACCGAGGCGCTCGAGCACCTGGTCCGAGGCATCGTGGACAACCCGGACGACGTCAGCGTCCGGTCCCGGAACCTGCGGCGTGGCCGCACCCTCGAGGTGCACGTCAATCCCGACGACATCGGCAAGGTGATCGGCCGCAACGGCCGCACCGCCACCGCCATCCGTACCGTCGTCGGCGCTCTCAGTTCCGAGTCCTCGCTCCGCATCGACTTCGTCGACGAGCTCAACCGGCGCCCGCGCCGCTGACTCGAAGCACTTCCTGGAGGGCCGCATCCACCCGGATGCGGCCCTTCGCCATATCCTCGGTGAAATTGGTAGAGCAGAAAGGTTTGTGCGGGTGTTGGTAACTGTCGGGCGGATCGGCCGGGCGCATGGGATCAAGGGCGACGTCGGGGTGGACGTCCGGACCGACGAGCCGGATCGGCGGTTCGCCGCGGGGGCGACCCTGGTCACGGACTCGAAGGTTCCGCGGACGCTGACCGTGGAGGCGAGCAGGTGGCACAGCGGGCGGCTACTGGTGAAGTTCGCCGGCGTGCCGGACCGGACCGCGGCCGAGCAGCTGCGGAACCTGTACGTGCAGTCCGACGTCCCCGAGGACGAGCGCCCCGAGGACCCGGAGGAGTACTACGACCGCGAGCTGATCGGCCTGGCCGTCCGCACCGACGACGGTGTCGAGGCCGGCGAGGTCATCGACGTCGTGCACCTGCCCTCGCAGGACCTCCTGGAGATCCGCCGCCCCGCGGGCAACGCCGTACTCGTGCCGCTGGTCGAGGAGCTGGTCCCGGAGATCAACGTGGACAAGCGGTACGTCGTCGTGGCCGACCGGCCCGGTCTGCTGGACCCGGAGGGCGCTGAGGTCGTCCCGACCGAGCCAGGACCGGAGTGAGGCACCGATGAGGCTGGACGTCGTCACGATCTTCCCGGAGTACCTGGCCGCGCTCGATGTCTCCCTGGTCGGCAAGGCGGCCAAGAGCGGCCTCCTGGACATCCACCTGCACGATCTGCGCGACTGGACCTACGACCGGCACCGAACCGTCGACGACACCCCGTCCGGCGGTGGCGCGGGCATGGTGATGAAGCCACAGCCGTGGGGAGAAGCGCTTGACGCCATCGCTCCGGTTGACGGCCCCACACAGCCCAGACTGATCGTCCCGACGCCTGCCGGCCGCCCGTTCACCCAGGAGCTCGCCTACGAGCTCGCAGCTGAGCCATGGCTCGCTTTCGCCTGCGGCCGCTACGAGGGCATCGACGCACGCGTCGCGTCGTACGCCGGTGAGCGGATGCGCGTCGACGAGGTGTCCATCGGCGATTACGTTCTCAACGGCGGTGAGGTCGCCGTACTCGTCATGGTCGAGGCAGTGGCTCGTCTCCTGCCCGGTGTGATCGGCAACCCGGAGTCCCTGGCCGAGGAGTCGCACTCCGGCGACGGCCTGCTCGAGTATCCGGTCTACACGAAACCCCCGAGCTGGCGCGGGTACGAGGTACCCGACGTACTGCTTTCGGGTAACCACGGCCTGATCGCGGACTGGCGCCACGAGGAGTCCGTACGGCGTACTGCGGAGCGCCGGCCCGATCTGCTCGCGGCCTGGGGCGACGCGGTCGCGGGCAAGGACGACGCGGCCTCGCAGGTTCGGTTGCTACCGGCAACCGAGGAGGACGCGGGGGAGATCTATACGCTGCAGCTGGCCGCGTTCCTCTCGGAGGCGCGGATCTACGACGACCTGACCATCCCGCCGCTCGCCGAGGACCCGGCAGCGGGTGTTGCGCGGCTCAAGCAGGGCGGCGTACTGAAGGCAGTCGCGGGCACCAGGATCGTCGGCTCGGTCCAGCTGACCGTGGACGGCTCGGTGGGCCACATCGGGCGGCTCATCGTCGCGCCGGACTGGCAGGGCCGTGGCCTGGGCGCCCGGCTCCTGCGGGTCGCGGAACGACTCGCGCCGGCCGACGTCACGTCGTACGAGCTCGACACCGGCGCGGAGAGTGACCGCAACCTCGGCCTGTACCAGAAAGCCGGTTACCGTGAGGCACGACGGCAGCAGCAAACGGCGAAGGTCGAGCTGGTTGTGCTCACGAAGCGTCGCAAGCGGCGCTGATTTCGGTTCCGCTGGGGCGGTGTGGCAAGATTGCTCGTTGCTGCCCTTCGGTGCTCCTGCCACAGGGGGTGACCACCGACCGGCACGCGATGAGCTGTGCAAATATGCAGAGCTTCTGATGACTTCATCACCACCGAGATTCGTGGGTGACCTGTGGCACGCGCGAGGAAGAGACACCTGATGAGCAACATCCTGAACGAGCTTGACAACGAGAGCAAGCGCGACGACATCCCGGGCTTCCGTCCCGGTGACACCGTCAAGGTGCACGTCAAGGTCGTCGAGGGCAACCGGTCCCGCGTCCAGGTGTTCCAGGGTGTCGTGATCCGGCGCCAGGGTGGTGGCCTGCAGGAGACCTTCACGGTCCGCAAGGTCAGCTTCGGTGTCGGCGTTGAGCGGACCTTCCCGCTGCACACCCCGATCGTCGACAAGGTCGAGGTCGTGACCCGCGGTGACGTCCGCCGGGCCAAGCTCTACTACCTGCGCGAACTGCGCGGCAAGGCAGCCAAGATCAAGGAGAAGCGGGACGTCCCGGCCTCCTGATCGTCTGCTAGCGACGACGGTCACCTATGGCGCCGAGCACTGCGACTCGCGCTCGCCCTCGCCCCGATCCCAGGAGGGCACGTCGCAGCAAGGGACGTCACCGTAGGCTGAAGCAGCGGAATCCGCTGCTCAGCCTGCTTGTCGAGATGACCACCGTGACGGTGCTCGCACTCGTGATCACCGTGGTGCTGCGGCTGTTCGTCGCGGAAGCGTTCTACGTCCCGTCGGAGTCGATGTACGACACCCTGACCAAGGACGACCGGATCCTGGCCGAGAAGATCAGCTACCTGCACCGCGACGTCGACCGCGGCGACATCGTCGTCTTCAGGGACCCCGCCAACTGGCTGGACGAGGAGCAGGCCGAGCCCGGCCCGTTCCGCAAGGTCGGTGAGTTCGTCGGCATCCTGCCGCGCAGCGGCGAGGGCCACCTGGTCAAGCGGGTCATCGGCATCGGCGGCGACAAGGTCGTCTGCTGCGACAAGGCCGGCCGGATCACCGTGAACGGCATCCCGCTGGACGAGCGCGAGTACCTGCTCAAGGACGCCAAACCGTCGGAGCTGCCCTTCAACGTGGTGGTGCCGCCAGGCGATCTGTGGGTGATGGGGGACAATCGTGCTGAGTCCGCCGACTCCCGTGCCCATATGGGCGGCCCCGGCGGCGGATTCGTGCCGGTCAAGAACGTGGTTGGCCGGGCCTGTTGCGTAATCTGGCCGTCTGACCGGATGACGATGCTGCGTCCTCCGGAAACCTTCAAGAAGCCGGGGCTGAAGAAGTGACCGATACACCGACCAAGACGACGGACGCCAAACCTCCCGCCCATCGCTCGGGCTTCGGGGCGGCCGCCCGCGAGTTCGTGCTGATCGTGGTCGGAGCCCTGATCGTCTCGTCGATCCTGCGGGCGTTCGTCGGGCAGATGTTCATCATCCCGAGCGAGTCGATGGAGAACACCCTGCTGGTCGGCGACCGGGTCGTGGTCGAGAAGCTCACCGACGTGAAGCGTGGCGACGTGGTCGTCTTCGAGGATCCGGGCGGCTGGCTCGGCCCGGAGGAGAGCGGTCAGAAGCGCGGCTCGATCGGCCGGTTCTTCGAGGTGGTCGGCCTGCTGCCGGACTCCAGCCACGGTCACCTGATCAAGCGCCTGATCGGCATGCCGGGGGACAAGGTCGCCTGCTGCGACTCCAAGGGCCGGCTCCTGGTCAACGGTCAGCCGCTCGACGAGAAGAGCTACCTGTATCCGGGGGACGCGCCGTCGCAGATGGAGTTCCAGGTCACTGTCCCGGCCGGTCGCGTGTTCGTGATGGGTGACCATCGGTCCGCGTCCGGGGACTCCCGCGTCCACTTGCAGGACACCGACGCCAACGGCGGCAACCAGGGCGACGCCGCCTTCGTGCCGATGGACAAGATCACCGGCCGCGCGATCATGATCGTCTGGCCCGCCGGCCGCTGGGGCAAACTCGGCGTTCCCGACACTTTCAAAGCCGTCCCGGCCCCCGGCCCACCGCCCAGCAAACCCTCGATCTCACTCACCCCACCCCCCAAGTGAGAGAACCCCGGTGCCTCTAACCCGTCGCCCACCGGCCCCGGCAGCACCCGACGTACCCCAGCCCCGAGAGTTCCAGCCTGGCTCTCCGGCCGCCGTCGTACCTCAAGCGGACCTGCTTCGGGGTCGGTCGGTGCGGCTGCCTAGGGTGGGTGTGTGATGCGGAGGGCTGGATGAGTGAGTTGCCGCGGGGGAGCACAGTACGGCGGGATGCCGGGTTGTACGGGTACGAGCGGGCACTGCGTCGCGTCGGGCTGGACCCGATCGCCGGTGTGGACGAGGCCGGCCGCGGACCCTGCGCCGGCCCGCTGGTCGCTGCCGCCGTGATCCTGCCGGAGGGCAAGCGCGGTCAGATCCCCGAACTCGCCGACTCCAAGCTCCTCACCGCCAAGGCCCGCGACCGCTGCTACGAGGAGATCCGCAAGCGGGCCCTCGCCTGGTCGGTCGTCTCCATCGAGTCCACCGAGTGCGACCGCCTCGGCATGCATGTCGCCAACGTCGAAGCCCTCCGCCGGGCGCTCTTCCGCCTCGACGTACGCCCGTCGTACGTGCTGACCGACGGCTTCGGTGTCGACGGTCTCGACGTACCGGGCCTCGCGATCTGGAAGGGTGACCGCGTAGCGGCGTGTATCGCCGCGGCCTCCGTGATCGCCAAGGTGACACGGGACCGGGTGATGGAGCACTGGGACAAGGTGTACCCGCAGTACGGTTTCGGGATTCACAAGGGCTACTGCACGCCTGAGCACCAGGCGACACTGGACGAATACGGCCCGTGCCCACAACATCGACGGCGGTTCGAGAATGTCCGCCGCAGTCTGCGGCCCGATATGGGACAGAATGTGACCAGTCCCACCGGAGTGGAGAGCCGATGAGCGAGCGAACAAACAACACAGCCGCCTTAGCGCTCATGCCGGCACCGAGCGCTAGCGAGGTGGAGGCGTGAGCGCTGACGACCTCGAGAAGTACGAAACCGATATGGAGCTACAGCTCTATCGGGAGTACAAGGACGTCGTCGGGATCTTCAAGTACGTCGTGGAGACCGAACGGCGCTTCTACCTGTGCAACGCGGTAGACCTGAAGGTCCGCACCGAGGGCGGCGACGTGTACTTCGAGGTGACGATGGCCGACGCCTGGGTCTGGGATGTGTACCGCTCCGCCCGCTTCGTCAAGAACGCCAAGGTCGTCACCTTCCGCGACGTCAACATCGAAGAACTCGCCAAGTCCGACCTGGAAGTCCCGAAGGATTCCGACTTCGGCCGCTGACCGCCCTCCCGACTACCCGCACGCTAGGTGGCCGGGCTCGGGTCTGCTGGTGGGGTGGTTGGGGTCAGGCGCCAGCCGGAGTCGTCGTGTTCGATGAGGAGTAGGTCTGCGAGGGTCTCTAGGCAGGTCTGAGTGGTGGGAAGGTCCAGACCCGCGGTCGTCGCTATCCGGTCGGCAGGGGCGGGATGGATGAGAGGGACGGCGTCGAGGGTGCGGCGGAGGTCGTGGTCCAGGTCGTCGGTCGGATTCTTGGGGGCGTGGGGGTACGGCGTGAGGCGCGTGCCCAGCGGCGAGATCGCCTCGATGATGTCGGCAACGTTCGTGACGAGTACGGCGTCTCGTTCGCGGACCAGGAGGTGGCTGCCTTCGGACATCCGCGACGTGATCGGGCCTGGAACGGCGAGGACTGCGCGACCGCATTGATCGGCCCACCCGGCGCTGTTGAGGGCACCGCTGCGTACGGCGGCCTCGATCACGACCGTGCCGAGCGTACCGGCGGCGATCAGTCGGTTGCGGGACAAGAACCGCAACCTCGTCGGTGAGCATCCCGGCGGCAGCTCACTCACCACCAGACCTTCCTCGACGATGCGGCTGAACAGGGCCGAGTTGCTCTTCGGATAGCTGACATCGACCCCGCACGCCAGCACCGCCACGGTCAGCCCGGAGGCCGCGATCGCGCCCCGGTGAGCCGCTGCGTCGATCCCGAAAGCGCCTCCAGACACCACGGTGACTCCGTTGTCCGCCAGGCCCGAGGACAGCTCCGCCGCCACATGCTCGCCGTACGACGAACACGCGCGGGCACCGACCATCGCGACGGCCCGGCTGAGTGCGCGCCGCAGATGCGCCGGGCCACGGACCCAGAGTCCGAAGGGCACGCCCGCCCGGCGGGTCAGTTGGCCGGCCTCCGCGAGAATCTCCACCTGCTCCGGCCACTCGTCATCCCCAGGAATCACGAACCGCGCTCCCGCCGCGCTCGCGCGCTCCAGGTCTCGCTCCGGCTCGGCCTCAGCCAGTCGCGTGGACCATCGCTCCATCCCAGGAGCGTTCTGCTGGAGCATTTCCCAGATCTCCTGCGCGCCCAACCCGGCAAACGCCTTGAGCGCTGCCAGATCCCCAGGCTCCACCACCCGGGATAACCCAACCCGCGCGAGCCGCTCCCCGTCGTCATCCCCTCCAACTCCCGCACGACCCGGTCTGCTGGGTGGCGGAGGAGTTTTGAGCGGGAGGCTCGGGCCAGTCGTGACGTCGTTAGTCGTGGGGGCGCAAGTGGAGTTCATGTCAGGATTCCTTTGAGGGGGCGGGTGTCGGAGAGGTCGGTCAGGGGGTCGCCGGTGCGGAGCTGGAAGGCCTGGTGGGTCAGATCGACGGTGGGTTGGGCGATGCCCTCCAGGTCCGCCAAGGTCCAGGCCAGGCGGACGACGCGGTCGAACCCGCGGGCCGTGATGCGGCCCGCGGCGTAGAGGTCCTCGAGGAGTTTGTGGCCGGCGCCGTCGAGCGGGTAGTCGCGCCGCAGAACCGGACCGGGGACCTCGCTGTTGAGGATCCAGCCGGTGTCGCGGTAGCGATGCCCTTGGCGCTCGCGGGCCGACTTGACCCGGGCGGCGACAACTGCGGTCGACTCTGGCTTCTCGTCGCTGATCGTGCGTGCGGCAGGCAGGATCTGGCGCTGGATGTCGAGCCGGTCCTTGATCGGGCCGCTGATCCGTTGCCGGTACCGCGCCAGCACTTGCGGGGTGCAGGTGCAGATCCCCTGGTTCGTCCCGGACAGCCCGCAGGGACATGGATTGGCCGCTAGCACAAGCATGAAGCGTGCCGGGAATTTGGCCACCGCGGCCGACCGGTGCACCTCGATGTACCCGGCCTCGAGCGGCTGCCGCAGCGTATCGAGGGTGAGTGGATGCATCTCGGGGGCCTCGTCGATGAAGAGAACCCCGCGGTGCGCGCAGCTGATGGCACCCGGCCGCGGCATCCCCGAGCCGCCGCCGACGAGGCTCGACAGCGAGGCCGTGTGGTGGGGCGCGATGAACGGCGGACGGACGACGAGCTCGGCGTCGCTGGTCAGCAGCCCGGCCAGCGAATGCACCGCCGACACCTCGAGCGAGTCGTCGGTGCTCAAGTCGGGCATCAGTCCAGCGAGCCGTTCTGCCAGCATCGTCTTGCCGGATCCCGGCGGCCCGTGCAGGAGCAGATGATGCCCACCGGCCGCCGCGGCCTCGATCGCCCGCCGACCCTCGCGCTGGCCGATGACGTCGTCGAGATCGACCTGAGGAACCCGGGTCAGCGACTCGGACAGCAGCCGCGGCTCGGCGCGTGGTGGTGCCTCGTCCGGAACCTCGGTCCCGCGCAACAGCGCGAGCACCTGCCGCAGCGACCGTACGCCGTACACCTCGATGCCGGGGACCAAGCGGGCTTCGCCCGAGTTCAGCTCGGGGACGACGATGCGCTCGAAGTTGGCGCGGGCCGCGGCCAGCGTCATCGCGAGCGCGCCACGGACCTCCCGGACCCGGCCGTCGAGTCCCAGCTCGCCGATGATCGCCGTCTGCCGGAGTGCGCCGGGGTCGACCACCCCGGCCGCTGTGAGCAGGGCGAGGGCGATCGCGACATCGTAGTGAGAACCGGTCTTGGGCAGCGTGGCCGGTGAGAGTCCGATGGTGACCTTGCGATCGGGGAATCGCTCGCCGCTGTTGACGACCGCGGCGCGGACTCGGTCGCGGGCTTCGGACAGCGACGTGTCCGGAAGACCGATCAGGGTCGTCTTCGGCAGGCCTTGGGCGATGTCTGCCTCGACCTCGACCAGATGCCCCTCCAGGCCGACCAGAGCCACCGACCACGTCCGTGCGAGCGCCATCAGGCCACACCCCGCACGTGGTCGACGCTCGGCGGCGTGTTCCGGTCGAAGAGGACCGCGATGATGTCGATCCGGATCGCCGCGGGTCTGAGGTCGTGGGTCTGCACCCAGCGGCCGGCCAGCTTCCGGAGCGTGGTCAGCTTCCGGTAGGTGATCGACTCGAGCGGGCTGCCGTAGTTCAGCCCGCGGCGCGTCTTCACCTCACAGACGACGAGTGCGTCGCCTTCTCTCGCGACGATGTCGATCTCGCCGAGCTCGCAGCGCCAGTTGCGCTCGAGCACGGCGAAACCGTGCGACGTGAGATACCTCGCGGCGAGATCCTCGCCGTACCGCCCGACTACGTTCTTGGTCCGCATCGGTGACCACCTCCGGCTAAGAACATGCCGGGATCAGGCCACGATTTCGGACCTCACTTTTCGCCTGTGGACAACGCGGCCGCCGACAACGTTGCCGGAGACGCCGTTGCTGAGCACAACCGCCGCGACGGTGTCAGTTCCGCATGTGCTTGCCGCGCGTCGGTTTGTGCTGCTCGTGCGGCGGCGTACGGATCGCGCGCAGTTCGTTCGGCCGGGGGTCCGGCTCGGGCCGGATCGCCTGCAGGCCGCCGGTCCCCGGATCCGTGTCGCCGATGTCGTAGTCCCAGCTGTCCTCGTTCGCCAGCCGGCTGTGCCAGCGCCCGTACAGGCCGTAGATCGCCAGCCCGATCGCCATCCAGATGCCGAACTTCGTCCAGGTGCTCGTCTTCAGGTTGAGCATCAGCCACAGCGTCGCGGCCAGCGACAGCAGCGGGATCAGTGGCACCATCGGGACCCGGAAGCCGCGCTCCAGGTTCGGCTCGGAGCGGCGCAGGGTCAGTACGCCGATCGCACAGAACGCGAAGCAGAACAGGGCACCGATGACCAGCAGCTCTTCCAGCTCCAGCACCTTCGGATACAGCGTCAGTGCCAGGGCTGCGAGTCCGGCGGCAGCCGCCGCGCGGGCGGGGGAGGAGTACACCCGGCTGACTCGGCCGAGGCTCTTCGGCAGGAGACCGTCGCGGCCCATGTTGAACAGCACGCGGCTCTGCGCGATCAGGACGACCATGATCACTGTCATCAGCGCCAGCAAAGCGCCCAGGTTGACCACCTTCGCGGCCCAGCCGACACCGACCGCGGCCATCGCTTCCGAGACCGGTGCGCTACCGCCCAGCGTGCCGTACGGGCGCATTCCGACCAGTACGACGGCCATCGCGATGTAGAGGATCGTGACGGCGCCGACGCCGAGCAGCATGCCCTGCGGAACCGTCTTGCGCGGGCTGCGGGCGTCCTCGGACGCGGTCGCGATCAGGTCGAACCCGATGTAGGCGAACACGATCGAGCTGGCCGCGGTGAAGATGCCCATGATGCCGAACGAGCCGAACGAGGAGTCCAGGATCCAGCCGAGCAAGGTCGGACTGGCGGCCGCGGGCGCGGCCCGGGCCATCGGCACGAACGGGTGGTAGTTGTCCATGTTGATGTGCGCGGCGCCGACGACCACGACCAGCAGGATCACGGCGACCTTCGCGATCACCACGACCGTCAGCACCCGAGACGACAGCTTGGTGCCGGTCACGATCAGCGCGGTCAGGACCAGCAGCAACACCGGGGCGACGAGGTTGACCTCGGCGTCCGGGCCGAAGAACTTGGCCACGCCGGTCGGCAGCGTCACGCCGAATCCGTCCAAGGTGGCCAGGAAGTACGCCGACCAGACGCGGGCGACGATGGCGGCTGCGGTGACGAGTTCCAGTACGAGCGCCCAGCCGACCAGCCAGGCCCACATCTCGCCGAAGGTCACATAGCTGAAGGTGTACGCGCTACCCGAAACAGGGATGGTGGACGACAGTTCGGCGTAGCAGGCCGCAGCCAGCACGCAGACGATCGCCGCGATGACGAACGAGATGATCACGGCCGGGCCGGCGACCGTGGCCGCCTGGTTACCGCTGATGCTGAAGATGCCGGACCCGATCATCACGCCCAGGCCAAGTACAACCAGGTCGCGACGACCGAACAAGCGCGGCAGACGGTGCCGTGCGTCCTCGACTCGAGTGAACGCAGACTCAACCGGCAGGCGCCGGCCTACGGTCTGTCCGTTCGCTGAGGGGGCCATGGTCAGGGGTGCCTCCGTTGCTACTAGGGCAATCGGCCGAACAGTAGCCGACCGTCGGGCTATCGACCAGACCCTCCTCTCCTCGTCCCCCGCGCGGTGGCTTGCGATGCCGGGCCGGCTCGCGCATCGTCGAGGCATGACGCCGGACGAGGTCAGTGGGAACCCCTCCTGGCCGGAGGGTTTCGCTGCGTTACTGGCTGACTACGAACGGCATCTGACGGCGGAGAGGGACCTCAGCACTCATTCGGTGAGAGCGTACATCGGAGACGTCGCCGATTTACTCGATCATTTGATTCGGCTCGGTCACGATGATCTCGAGGGCCTCGACATTCGCGGATTGCGATCCTGGCTGGCCAAGCAGCAGAGTCTCGGGAAGGCGCGCAGCACGCTGTCGCGCCGGGCCACGGCCGCGCGTGTCTTCACCGCGTGGGCGCAGCGGACCGGCCGGATCAGCACGGATCCGGGTGCGTTGCTGGCGAGTCCGCGGCCGCACAAGAGCCTGCCCGGCGTCCTGGGCCAGGCCGACACCCGAGCCGTGCTGGATGCCGCCGCAGTGGCCGCGGACGACGGTAGTCCGGTCGGGCTGCGCGATCTGGCGATCATGGAACTGCTGTACGCGACCGGTATCCGCGTCGGCGAGCTCTGCGCCCTCGACATCGACGACCTCGACCCGTCGCGTCGCGTTGTCCGGGTCTTCGGGAAGGGGCGCAAGGAACGCTCCGTCCCGTACGGCGTCCCGGCCGCCGAGGTACTTCGTCGCTGGCTGGACGAGGCCCGCCCGCAAATGGTCCGGCAGGGCAGCGGTCCGGCGGTCTTTCTGGGAGCTCGCGGCGGCCGGATCGATCAACGAGCGGTACGACGTCTCGTCCACGAGCGGATCGCCGTCGTCGACGCGCCGGATCTGTCGCCGCACGGTCTCCGGCATACGGCCGCGACCCATCTGCTCGAAGGTGGCGCCGACCTTCGCAGTGTCCAGGAACTCCTGGGGCATGCGTCGCTGGCGACCACGCAGATCTACACCCATGTCTCGACCGACCGGCTCCGGAAGGCCTACGAACAGGCGCATCCGCGAGCCTGATCCGCGGCCGGGACGGGGCGTGGATGCGGCGCGGTGGCAGGGCGATGGGGCAGACTGCGGGACATGCGGGTTTCGGCGAAGTCTGACTATGCGTTGCGGGCGCTGATCGAGATCACTCAGCGCTGGGTGGCGAACAACCCCTCGGTGGTATCGGCTGAGGAGCTCAGCCGCGCGCAGGGGATTCCGCACGGCTTCCTGCAGGGCATCCTCGCCGACCTCCGGCGCGCCGGCATTCTGGTGAGCCAGCGCGGGCAGTCCGGCGGATGGCGGCTGGCCGTCGATCCGAACGAGATCTCGGTCGCCGATGTGATGCGCGCGGTGGACGGGCCGATCGTGAGCATCTCCGGAGTCCGGCCCGAGAGCGTCGCCTACAACGAGCGGGCAGTCGTCCTGCAGCGGGTCTGGATCGCGGCCCGCGCCAGCCTGCGCGACGTGCTCGAGCACACCACGCTGATCGACCTCGCCAAGAACAAGCTCCCGGCCGGCGTCGAACGCCGCTCCCGCGACGAGGACGCCTGGCAGGCCCGCGTTCCCGGCAGCTGAGGCTCGCACCGGGGCTCGCACTGGGGCTCGGCCATTGCTACAGTGACGACTTATATAAGTCGAGACTACTGGAGGGTTTTGATGGCTGGGCAGGAGATCAGCACGTTCCTGATGTTCGAGGGCGGGGCCGAGGAGGCGATGAACTTCTACCTGTCGCTCTTCGACGACGCCGAGGTCGTCTCGATCACTCGGTACGGTGCGGAAGGCCCCGGCCCCGAGGGCTCGGTGATGACCGCCGTGTTCACGCTGGCGGGCCGGCGGTTCATGTGCAGCGACAGCTTCGTGAAGCATCAGTTCACCTTCACTCCATCGGTGTCGCTGTTCGTCGACTGTGCGGACGAGGCCGAGCTCGACCGGTTGTACGCCGCACTGTCCGAGAAGGGCGGAGAGCTCATGCCGCTCGGGGAGTACGGGTTCAGCCGGAAGTTCGGGTGGGTCAACGATCGGTTCGGGGTGTCGTGGCAGCTCAATCTGCCCGCCTAGTGCCGTCTGATCAGCAGTCCGGCGCCCAGCGTCAGCGCTGCTGTCGTTACGACGATGGCGGCGGCTGTCCGCTCCCCGGCCGGCGATGAGCCCGCCGGCGCACTGACACGTTCGGCGCGCGGGCTTGGTTGAGGTGGAGGTGCTGCCACCTGGGACGGCGGGTCCGTGCCGAGCGGAAGGAGGCGGACCGGGCGGTCGGGGATCAGCGTGAGCGGGTTCAGGTACTGCTTGCCCTGAATGAGGCCCCAGTGCAGGCAGGTCGCGGGTGCGCAGTGCGATCCGGCGGCGGAGAGGTGGCCGATGAGGGCGCCCACGGTGACGGTCGCGCCCACGGCCACCGCCGGGACGACCGGCTCGTAGGTAGTACGGCGGGGGCCGGCCGAGACCGTGACCACGCCGCGTCCCGCGAGTGGACCGGCGTACGTGATCGTGCCGGCGGTGGCTGCCAGGACGGGTTGGCCGGGGGAGCCGGCCAGATCGACGCCTCGGTGGCCGGGAAGCCAGGCTTTCGCCGGTAGCTCGAAGCCGCGCACGACTTCAGGTCGTGGGTGGAGGGGCCAGCCGGCGGCCGGGGGTGCCGCCTCGGCGAGGGGCGCGGTGGTGAGGGTGAGGAGGGTGGCGGTGAGGGCCAGGAGGATGAGCTTCATACCCTGGAACATGCCGTCGTGACGGGTGGTTGCGGACGGTGAGTTCGAGGGCTGTGGATAACCGGCGGCCGGTTCGCCTTCGGTGGGGCGGGTCCCGTACACTTTTGGTGGCGTCCCCTGTAAGTGGGACGACTACGCATGCCCGCACACAACTGCGCGTTTCCCTCGGTCCCGGGACCTCCCGGGTGGGTTCGTGCGACGGGCATCAGGAGCGGCGGACCACCCGGTTCGGCGCGAGACAACCGAGAACAGCGCCCGGGCGAGCAACCGGGCGCGACAGGAGGAATCACCCTCATGGCCGTCGTGACCATGAAGCAGCTCCTTGAGAGCGGCGTGCACTTCGGGCACCAGACCCGGCGCTGGAACCCGAAGATGAAGCGCTACATCCTCACCGAGCGCAACGGCATCTACATCATCGACCTGCAGCAGTCGCTGTCGTACATCGACCGCGCCTACGAGTTCGTTCGGAGCACGGTCGCCTCCGGCGGCGCGATCCTGTTCGTCGGCACCAAGAAGCAGGCCCAGGAAGCCATCGCCGAGCAGGCGACCCGGGTCGGCATGCCGTACGTGAACCAGCGCTGGCTGGGCGGCATGCTCACCAACTTCCAGACCGTGAACAAGCGGCTCCAGCGGCTCAAGGAGCTGGAGCTGATCGACTTCGACGACGTCGCGGCCTCCGGTGTCACGAAGAAGGAGCTGCTGCAGAAGCGGCGCGAGCACGACAAGCTGCTGAAGACCCTCGGCGGTATCCGCGACATGGCCCGGGTTCCGGCCGCCGTGTGGATCGTGGACACCAAGAAGGAGCACCTCGCGGTCGACGAGGCGCGCAAGCTGAAGCTGCCGATCATCGGCATCCTGGACACCAACTGCGACCCGGACGAGGTCGACTTCCCGATCCCGGGCAACGACGACGCGATCCGCTCGGTCGGCCTGCTGACCCGCGTGGTCGCCGACGCCGTTGCCGACGGTCTGATGTCGCGTGGTGGCCAGGGCGCCGCCGCGGCCGGCGAGGAGCTGGGTGCCGAGGAGCCGCTGGCCGCCTGGGAGCGCGAGCTGCTGGAGAGCCAGAACGGCGCCGCCAAGGCCGCTGACGCCAAGGCAGCCGACGCCCCGGCCGCCGAAGCTGAGGCCCCCGCCGCCGAGGCCCCTGCCGCTGAGGCTGAGGCCCCCGCCGCCGAGGCCCCTGCCGCCGAGGCTGAGGCTCCGGCTGCTGAGGCCCCCGCCGCGGAGGCCGCCGACGTGCTGACCGAGCCGATCGCGACCGACGCCGTCGTGGTCGAGGGGACCGAGTCCGAGGCGAAGGCCGAGGAGACCCCGAAGGCCGACGAGGCCTGACAGCCACGGATGCCGCCCGGTCCCGCCGGGCGGCACCCCGCTGCGTCGCAAGGTCCGGAACCGGGCCTGCCCCGCCCATCCAGCCGCATCGACAAGACGAGAGAACGAGGAATGGCGAACTACACCGCCGCTGACGTGAAGAAGCTCCGCGACACCACCGGCGCGGGCATGATGGACGCGAAGAAGGCGCTCGAGACCACCGACGGCGACTTCGAGAAGGCGATCGAGGAGCTGCGCATCCATGGCGCGGCCAAGGCCGCCAAGCGTGGCGCCGAGCGGTCCGCCACCAACGGCCTGGTGGCCGCCGCGGAGAACGCGCTGGTCCAGCTGAACTGCGAGACCGACTTCGTCGCCAAGAACGAGCAGTTCCAGCAGCTCGCCGCCGACATCGTCGCGCACGCCGCCGCGAGCAAGGTCGGCGACGTCGAGGGCCTGCTGAACGAGAAGCTGACCGACGGCAAGACGCGTCGCCGAGAACATCGAGGCCCTGGCCGCGGTCATCGGCGAGAAGCTCGAGCTCGGCAAGGTGGCCGTGTTCGACGGCCAGGTCGCGGCGTACATGCACAAGCGTGCCGCGGACCTGCCGGCCCAGGTCGGCGTCCTGGTCGAGTTCGAGGGCGACAACGTCGAGGCCGCCCGCGGCGCCGCCATGCAGGCCGCCGCGATGCGCCCGCTCTACACCACCCGCGACGAGGTCCCGGCCGAGACGGTCGAGAACGAGCGGCGGATCGCCGAGGCGACCGCCCGCGAGGAGGGCAAGCCGGAGCAGGCCCTGCCGAAGATCGTCGAGGGCCGGGTGAACGGGTTCTTCAAGGACGTCGTGCTGCTCGAGCAGGCGTCGGTCCAGGAGAGCAAGAAGACCGTGAAGGCTGTGCTCGACGAGGCCGGTGTGACCGTGAAGCGGTTCGCCCGCTTCGAGGTCGGCGCCTGATCGCAGGAACAGCTACAGTTCTTCATCGACGAGGAGGCCGGAATCGTGACGGAAACCCTGGGTACCGAGACGAGTCCGGCCTCTTCGCCGTTGGCTCCGGCCTACCACCGCGTGCTGCTGAAGCTGTCGGGTGAGGTGTTCGGCGGCGGCAAGCTCGGCGTCGATCCCGACGTGGTGAACTCGATCGCCAAGCAGATCGCCGAGGTGGTCCGGGCCGGTGTCCAGGTCGCCGTGGTGGTCGGCGGCGGCAACTTCTTCCGCGGTGCCGAGTTGCAGCAGCGCGGGATGGAGCGCAACCGGGCCGACTACATGGGCATGCTGGGCACGGTGATGAACTGCCTGGCGCTGCAGGACTTCCTGGAGAAGATCGGCATCGAGACCCGGGTGCAGACCGCCATCACGATGGGCCAGGTCGCCGAGCCGTACATCCCGCGCAAGGCCGAGCGGCATCTGGAGAAGGGCCGCGTGGTGATCTTCGGCGCCGGCTCCGGCATGCCGTACTTCTCCACCGACACGGTCGCCGCCCAGCGCGCGCTGGAGATCGGCGCCGAGGCGCTGCTGATGGGCAAGCAGGGTGTGGACGGGGTGTACGACTCCGATCCGAAGAAGAACCCGGACGCGGTCAAGTTCGACCAGCTGTCGTACGACGACTTCCTCGCCCGCGGCCTGCGGGTGGCCGACGCGACCGCGATCAGCCTGGCCCGCGACAACGCGCTGCCGATCGTGATCTTCGGTCTCGAGGAGGGCAACATCGCCCGCGTCGTCCACGGCGAGAAGATCGGCACCGTCGTTTCCGCCGGCCGTAGCCCAGGTACGCCGCCCGTGCACTAGGATCGTTCGACACGGGCTGGATGTCCGTTATCTGGTAAACCTGCGTTCGTAGGGTTGCGAGTCGGAGTGGCCGCGCCGAGGCGGCCCTGAGGAAGCGAGGAATGTCGTGATCGACCAAGCTCTCCGCGAAGCCGAGCAGAAGATGGCGAAGGCCGTGGAGGTCGCGAAGGACGACTTCGCCGCGATCCGCACCGGCCGGGCGCACCCGCAGATGTTCGCGGGCATCCTGGCCGACTACTACGGCAGCCCGACGCCGCTGCAGCAGCTGGCCGGTTTCCAGGTCCCCGAGCCCCGGACCGTGCTGATCTCGCCGTACGACAAGAGTTCGATGACCGCGATCGAGAAGGCGATCCGCGACTCGGACCTGGGCGTGAACCCGGGCAACGACGGCGCGGTGATCCGGGTGGTGATGCCGCAGCTGACCGAGGAGCGGCGCAAGGAGTACATCAAGGTCGCCAAGACCAAGGCCGAGGAAGCCAAGGTCTCGGTGCGCAACATCCGCCGGCACGCGATGGACCAGGTGCACAAGACCGTCAAGGACGGCGATGCGGGCGAGGACGAGGGCAAGAGTGCTGAGAAGCGGCTCGACGGGTTGACGAAGAAGTACGTCGACTCGATCGACGACCTGCTCAAGCACAAGGAAGCCGAACTGCTCGAGGTGTGATGGGCGTCGACGAGTACGCCCGACGACCCGAGTCGCGCCGGGCGGAACCTGCCTGCGGCCATCGCGGTGGGTGTCGGCCTCGGCGCGCTGATCCTCGGATCGCTGTACTGGCAGAAGGTGCTGTTCGTCGTCCTGGTGCTGGCCGCCGTGCTGGTGGCCGTCGACGAGATGATCAAGGCCCTGCGCACCGGCGGGGCGGTCATCCGCGGATCCCGCTGTTCGCCGGTACGGCGGCGATGCTGGTGGCGGCGTACTTCGGCGGACCGATGGCGCTGCTGGTCGCGCTCGCGCTCACCGTGCTCGGGACGATCTTCTGGCGGATGCCGGGCGGCTCGATCGGCTTCGTCCGCGACGCCTCGGCCGGTGTGTTCCTGATCGGCTACGTGCCGCTGCTGGCCGGCTTCGCGATTCTGCTGGCCCAGCCCGCGGACGGGCGCCGAGCGGGTGGTCACGTTCTTCCTGGTCGTGGTCGCCAGTGACGTCGGCGGATACGCGGCGGGTGTCCTGTTCGGCAAGCATCCGATGGCGCCGACGATCAGCCCGAAGAAGTCCTGGGAGGGCTTCGCCGGCTCGGTGCTGGCATGTATCGGGGCCGGCATCGGCTCGGTCGTCTGGCTGCTCGACGGGAACTGGTGGGCCGGCGCGATCGTCGGTGCGATCGCCGTCCTGACCGCGACGGTCGGCGACCTCGGCGAGTCGATGATCAAGCGCGACCTCGGCATCAAGGACATGTCCAACCTGCTGCCCGGGCACGGCGGTGTGATGGATCGGCTGGACTCGTTGCTGGCCACGGCGCCCGCGGTCTGGCTGCTGCTGCATCTGCTGGTGCAGCCATGACGGTCGCGCCGGACGGACGGCCCCTGCTGGGCGACGTCGTGCGGCTGGACCGGCTGCGGGACAGCGACATCGAGGAGCTGTACGCCGCGATCGGCAACGAGCAGGTGTACGCCGCCGGATTCGAGGGCGGGCTCGCCGGAATGCCGGCCGATGCGGAAGCGATGCGGACCCAGTGGATCCGGTGTACGGCGAGCCGCTGCGCGTACGTGGTCCGATTGGTCGCCGACAGCCCCCTTGGCGCCGCGGGCACCGTCGTCGGTACGTCGGGTCTCGGCGATGTCGACGTACCCAACGAGAGCATCCACCTCGGCTGGACCGGCTACGCGCCGGCGGTCTGGGGTACGGCGGTGAACCCGGCGGCCAAGCTCCTGCTGCTCCAGCACGCCTTCGATGACTGCGGATTCGGCCGGGTGAAGATCCAGACCGGGTCCACGAACACCCGGTCGCAGGCGGCCATCGCCAAGCTCGGCGCGACCCGCGAGGGTGTGCTGCGTCGGCACAAGCGTCTGGCGGACGGCTCGTTCCGCGACACCGTGGTGTTCTCGATCCTGGCCGACGAGTGGCCCGGGATCCGCAAGCGCCTAGAGGCGCGCATCAACCGGTAGCGCCAGCTCCGCGAGAGCGGCGTACGACGCCAACAGGTCGGCCCGGTCGTAGGTGTTCGTGGTGATCAACACTTCGTCCGCGGCGGTACGGTGTACGAGACCGCCGAGTGCTGCGTCGACTTCGTCAGGTGTGCCGTAGATCTGGCCTCGGAGCGACTGCTCGAAGAACTCTCGCTGCTTGGACGTCATGTCGCGCTGCCACCGCCGGCTCCAAAGGTGGGAAGACTCCACGGGTGCGCGAGTACGCGCTGGCCCACGCCTCAGGCAGCAGTAGCTGCCGAGCCTCCTCCGTGGTCTCCGCAACCGCGGCAGTCACCGCGAGTACGACGTACGGCCGTGGAGCCCAGGCGGACGGTTCGAACGCAGTGCGATAGCGGTCGAGCAGTTGAAGCAGCTCTGACTCACCGCGCACACCGGCGATGACCAGCGGAAGGCCTAGGGAGGCAGCGAGGAGTGCACCTTCTCCGACAGCGAGGATGAACGGCGGGATGCGCAGGCCTTCGCCGGGCGGCGTGCATGGACTTGGTTCTGCTGCGTGCCGGCGAGGTAGCCGAGGAGCTCACGGACCTGCGCGGCGAAGTCCTCAGCCGCATCCTTGTCGACACCCAGCGCCCGGCGGATGCCGTTCGTGAAGCCGACCGATCGGCCGAGGCCCATGTCGATCCGGCCCGGGTACAGCGACTCCAGCACTCCGAATTGCTCGGCCACCACGAGAGGCCGGTGGTTCGGCAGCATCACACCGCCTGTGCCGACACGGATCTGCCGGGTGTCGGGCGGCGACCGCAGCCGCGAGGACCGTCGGAGCCGAACCGACCACGCCGGGCACGCTGTGGTGCTCTGACACCCAGAACCGCTTGTAGCCAAGCTCTTCGACCTGCCGAGCCAGCTCGACGGTCGCACGCAGCGTCTCGGCCTCAGTCTCACCTACTCGCGTCCGCGAGCGGTCCAGGACAGACAACGGAACGCCGGAGAGAGCAGCCATGATGCACAGTCCAACGGCTGCGGCAGAGGCCTCATTCCCCGAGAAGATCTCGCAGGTCCGCGCGAAAACGGTCGCCGTCGCGCAGGGGAGCGAGGAACTCGCGTTCTCACCTCGAGCCGGATCCGCTCGGCCGCCTTGAAGGTGCTCTCGCCCTCAGCGGTCAGCACGACGACGTTGCGACGCCGGTCCTCAGCGCTACGCCGGCGCTCGACCAGCCCGCGCTCCTCCAGGCCGTCCAGCAGGTCGCCGATCGAGGTCCGGTCGACCCGGAGCCGGGCAGCGACCTCGAGCTGCGACAGCGGCTCCCCGGACGCGACCGCGGACAGCACGGCCAGATCGCGGCCGTTCAGCCCGTGCGGTGCCAGCGCCTTGGTCTGCGCCTCGGTCAGCCGCGCGAGGACGTGTTTGAGCAGATACCCCAGCCGGTCCGACACCATACGGCGAAATCTACCGGGTACCTGATCGTCAGGAGAGCTGATCATCAGTTACCCTGACGATTATGGAACTGACCTTCGGTCTGAAGACCACCCCGATGCATGTCCCGTACGCCGACATCCAGCGCGTCTGGCTGGAGGCCGACGAGGTGCCGCAGCTCCGCGACGCCTGGCTGTGGGACCACTTTCTGCCACTGGTCGGCCCGAAGGACGGCGACGTACTGGAAGGCTGGACGCTGCTCACCGCGCTCGCCGCCCAGACCACCCGGCTCCGCCTCGGTCTGCTCGTCACCAGCAACCGGATCCGCCCACCGGCGGTGCTCGGCAAGATCGCCAGCACGCTGGACGTGATCTCCGGCGGCCGGCTCGTCATGGGGCTCGGCGCCGGCGGTACGCATCAGCCGCCGGCCTGAGCGGCATCGCCGGACCGAATCCGGCCATCGCGGAGTACGCGGCGTACGGGCTGACGCTCGTACCGCCGGGGGAGGGCGTGGATCGGCTGCGCGAGACGATCGAGATCCTGCGCGGGATGTGGACGCAGGACGTCTTCGACTTCCACGGCCGGTACTACACGCTCGAAGAGAACCGGAACGAGCCGAAGCCGATCCAGCGCCCCGGTCCGCCGCTGCTGATCGGCGGCTGGGGCAACCGGATGATGCGGCTGATCGCGGAGTACGCCGACGATCTGGAACATCAGCGGCCCGCCGCACACCGACTTCGACGTCCTCGAGGACCGGGTACGCCGGCTTGACGCGGAGTGCGCGGGGATCGGCCGCGACCGCGGCCACGATCAGCCGGTCGCTGCAGCAGATCGTCTCGTACGACGACCCGGCGTCGACGCGCGCGATCGTGCGAAAGGCCGTCGGACTGGGGTTCGATCACATCGTGCTGTCGCTACCGAGGCCGTATCCCGAGCGGGCCGTGCGCTGGCTGGTCCGGGAGATCATCGAGCCGGTCGAGCAGGCGGCAGCCTGACCCTTCGACCCGGATCGAAAGGTTGGTGATTTTCTCACTCACCTGTTCGCAAGTGTGTCGCATCAAACAGAGGACGACCCGCCCCGGTCGTCCCTTGTGAGTCGAGGAGCTGACATGACAAGTCAACAGATCAAGGCCGCCCTTGGTGGTCTGACCCTCGTCGCCGCCGCCGTACTGCCGATGGCATCCACCCCGGCGGTGGCCGCCCGCCACCACCGCGATCGTCTCCGCCGAGTGCCGCCGCGGCGGCCAAGAACGTGCCGTCGCTCGGCTACTCCGACGCAGGCCGTCAAGACGCTGAACATCGACTTCCAGTACCAGCAGACCGGCTACTGGTGCGGCCCGGCCGCGACCCGGATCGCGCTGTCGGCGCGGATCTCGCCGCCGAGCCAGCAGCAGCTGGCCAACGAGCTCGCCGACCACCACCAACGGCACCGACTGGATCGGCCAGGTCACCCGCGTACTGAACAACCACGTCGGCACCGGCTGGTACGAGACCAAGGAGATGCCGAACGACCCGCCCACCCAGGCGCAGCGGGACCTGCTCTGGCGCGACGTCATCCTCGACATCGACAACAACTACCCGATCGTCGCGAACATCGTTGCCCCGGCCAACAACCACCCGCCGGGCTACCCGAACTACACGATCTACCACTACTTCACCGTGATCGGGTACGACTCCAGCGACACGACCGTGCTGATCGCCGACCCGGCCGGCTTCGGCCCGACGGCGACGTACTGGCTCACCTTCAACCAGCTCGCCACCCTCATCCCCCCGAAGGGCTACTCGGCCTGACGGCCGCGCCCGGCTCACTTTGTGCACCAGATCCGTACGACGGCCGCCTACCGCGCGGATCTGGTGCACAAAGTCGGTTCTGGCTGGGTGGGGACGGTGGACGGCGCCGGGTCCGCGATACTGAACGGGTGACGAGGGAGCCGCGGTTGGAGATCGAGTACTGCACGCAGTGCCGGTGGCTGATGCGGGCGGCGTGGACCGCGCAGGAGTTGCTGACCACGTTTCCGAAGGAGCTCGGGGAGGTCGCGCTGGTCCCGGGCACCGGCGGCGTCTTCGACGTCACGGCTCGACGGGGAGACGCTGTGGTCGCGGAAGGCTGAGGGCGGGTTCGCCGAGATCCCGACGCTGAAGCAGCTGGTGCGTGACCGGATCGCTCCGGATCGCAAGCTCGGTCACTCGGATCGCAAGGAACCGGCCGACGAGCCGGCCGGTCCGCGGGGCGATCGGTGATGCGCGGCCTGTGATCCTGGGCACGTGGGGGATGTGAATTTGTGAAGGCGTTGCGTCGGCGGGCGACAATAGGTCGGTTATGACTACCTCCCTTCCTCTTGTTTTCGATGAGCCGCGCCGTGCCAAGAAGCCGCCGCGGCACCTGGCCGACCTCACCGGGGAGGAGCGTCGTACGGCGGTCGCCGCGCTGGGGGAGCCCGCGTTCCGGGCGAAGCAGCTGTCGAACCACTACTTCTCCCGGCTGGTGTCCGACCCGGCCGAGATGACCGATCTGCCGGCCGCGACCCGGGACAAGCTGGTGGCCGACCTGATGCCGCCGCTGCTGACCCGGGTGCGGGACATGGAGTGCGACAACGGGCACGACCCGCAAGACGCTGTGGAAGCTGCTCGACGGTTCGCTGGTCGAATCCGTCCTGATGCGCTATCCGGACCGCGCCACCATGTGCGTGTCGTCGCAGGCGGGGTGCGGGATGGCGTGCCCGTTCTGCGCGACCGGTCAGGCCGGGCTGACGCGCAACATGACGCACCGCCGAGATCGTCGAGCAGGTCGTCGACGGTGCGCGGGCGCTGTCCCGCGGCGAGATCGCCGGCGGACCGGGCCGGGTCAGCAACATCGTGTTCATGGGCATGGGCGAGCCGATGGCCAACTACAAGGCCGTGATCGGCGCGGTCCGGCGGTTCACGGATCCGTCGCCGGACGGGTCTCGGGATCTCGGCGCGTGGCGTGACCGTGTCGACGGTCGGGCTCGTGCCGCGGATCAACCAGCTCGCGACCGAGGGGATCCCGGTCACGCTCGCCGCTGTCGCTGCACGCGCCGGACGACGAACTGCGCGACGAGCTCGTGCCGATCAACAACCGCTGGAAGGTCGACGAGGTGCTCGACGCTGCCTGGGCGTACGCGCGGCAGACCAAGCGCCGGGTCTCGATCGAGTACGCGATGATCCGCGACATCAACGACCACGCCTGGCGGGCCGACCTGCTGGCGGAGAAGCTGCGGGCCCGCGGCGACTGGGGCTGGGTGCACGTGAACCTGATCCCGCTGAACCCGACGCCCGGCTCGAAGTGGACCGCCTCCGACCCGGCCGACGAGCGCGAGTTCGTCCGCCGCCTCGAGGCCGGCGGCATCCCCACCACCGTCCGCGACACCCGCGGCCAGGAGATCGACGGCGCCTGCGGCCAACTCGCCGCTGCCAACAAGGCCTGAGCGGGACCAGCTGCCCTCCACACTGCGTAGAGACTGAAGAGCGAACAGACGCAGGAGGTGTGATGTCCGAGCAGCCGAACCCGCACGTCGAGGCGGTGAGACGGTACTTCGAGGTCGTGGGCGTGGACGTTGACCGCGCTCACGAGATCTACCATGTCGACGCCGTGCTGGAGTTTCCGCAGTCAGGTGAACGATTCGAGGGCGTGGACAACTTCAGGGAGTGGCGTCGTCAGTACCCGGCCAAGGTGGGTTTCCGGGTCCGGCGGATCACCGCACGGCAGGATCTGGTCGTGGTCGAGGTGGACGCGAACTATGACGACGGTCCCTGGATGTACGGCGTTCAACTGCTCGAGTTCCGTGGCGACAAGGTGGCCCGCGAGCGGATCTACGGCTGTGAGGCCTGGGACGCGCCGGACTGGCGGGCACCCTGGCGCTCGGATACTCCAGCAGATCCGGCGGTGGAGCAGGTCAACAAGCGCTGAGGAGCTTCGCCAGGGCGGCGGGCTGGGAGAACATCGGCCAGTGGCCGGTGGGGAGCTCGACGAGGTCCCAGGCCGGGGACTTCAGTTGCTCCGCGACGTCGGATGACGGCGTGGCGCCGTCCATCAGGCATTTGATGTAGGTCGTGGGCAGATCGGCCAGAGGGCGGACCAGGTGCGCCGGCTCGGAGATCGCGCGGCCGGGGTGCGGCGTACTGCGGGAGACGATCAGGGCGATGGCGTCGGCGGAGAGATCCTGGTCGGCGTAGTCCTCGGCGGTCAGCGGTGGCCAGAAACCTCCGGACGCGGCCAGCTGGTCGGCTACCCAGGCGCGGCCCTCGGCGGACCAGCCGTCGACGAACGACTTCCCGTCCGTCGGGATGTTCGAGTCGACGTACACCACCCGGAGCAGCCGATCGCCGATCCGCCCCGCCGCCTGACCGACCGGGATCCCGGAGTAGCTGTGGCCCACGAGCACGACGTCCCGGAGGTCGTTGTCCTCGATCACCGCCACGACGTCCTCGACATGCTCCTGCTGACCGGCGTCCGGACCATGGCGCTCGGCGACTCCGCTCAGCGTCACCGGATACACCCCGTGCCCCTCAGCGCGCAGCGTCGCGGCCACCGCGTCCCACGCCCAGCCGCCGAGCCACGCCCCTGGCACCAACACGAAGTTCGTCATGCCGGGCACGGTAGACCACGCGACCGACAAACCTGGGTCATGCGCCGTGACGTCCTCCTCAGCTGAGTTCGACGAGCTGGACCAAGGCGCCGGCGTCTGTGGTGCTGTGCTGGGCGAGTTCGCCGAAGAACTCTGCCACGTGGTCGGTGGTCAGATGGGTCCGGAACGCTTCAGTGTCGGCGTAGATCTCGTACAGGTGGAAGATGCCGGGGTTCGCGACCTCCCGGAACGATCGGAACTCCAGACAGCCCGGTTCGGCGCGCACCGCGGTGGTGAGGGTCGCGATAGCGGCGGCGAGCTGCTGCTCGTGGCCGCCGGCGGCCCGGACGACGGCGACCATCGGCCGCTCGCCGGGTGGGAGGTCAGTGCCGACCTCGGGCATGAACTCGCGGTGGTCGTCGGTCATGGGACCGTCACCACGGTTCCGGGCAGGACCAGGCGGACCTCGACGTCCGGGGCGAGGCGCGTAACCGCGTTTGCGTAGTGGCGCGGGTCGTTGTCGGCCTTGGTGATCATCTGGTCGCCGAGCCGGCCGCTGTGGAAGGCGTAGTGGTGGGGTACGGCGAGGGTCGGCCTGAGTGTGGCCGTCAGAGCGGCGGCTTCCTCAGCGTCCATCACCACCTGTTGCAGGTTCATCGGGCGGATGCAGAGGCCGTTCGTCGCCAGGATGGCCAGGTCTACGGGGCCGAACCGCTCTGGGATCGTGTCCAGTTCGGGGACCGGCAGAGAGTCGCCGCCGAAGAAGACGGTGCGTCCGCCGGCCTGGAGGACGAAGGTGACCTCGTGGACGCCGTGCTTGCCCGGTGTTGCGGTCACAGTCAGCTCGCCGACGGTTGCCGCCTCCCACGCTTCGACGACGCGGACGTCACGGAATCCCTTGGCCCGTGCGATGGTCGCGACGGTGCCGGGTCCGATCAGCGGGGTGTCCAGGTCGAAGCCGGCCGAGACAAGCGCGTCGAGATCGCAATGGTCGTAGTGCTCGTGGCTGATCACGAGCGCGTCGATGCGGCCCAACGTCTCGACGGTCGCGACGACCGGCTCGCCTTGGTAGTACGTCGCGGTCTGGGTGAACCATGGATCGGTCAGGACCCGGATGCCACCGATCTCGATCAGCTGGCAGGCGTGCCCGATCCTGGTCACGATCAACGAGGTGCTCATGCCGGTTCTCCTTGGGTGGGAGCGCCGAGGTCGAGCAGTGCGCCCAACAGCTCTTCGGGTGTCTCCAGCTGCGGCAGGTGACCGGTACGGGGGAGCAGCGTGAACGTCGAGAGCGGGATCGCGGCGGCGAACGCCCGGCCGTACTCCGGATCGGCGATGCCGTCGCTCTCGCCCCACAGGACGTGGACCGGGATATCGACCTCACCGAGTCGCTTGGCGAGCGTCGGATCGAGCATGGCCGGGCCGGTGTAGCCGATGAGTGCCAGTACGTCGGGACTTGGCCCGGTGGTCCCGGCCGGCGGGACGGGGGCCTTGCTCGGATCGTGGAAGGAGAACGCGCGGAGCTCGGCGGCGGACAGTCCGCTGACGTCGGTGAGCGGGTGCCCGGGGACCTCGATGCCGATCCCGTCGACGATCACCGCGCCGCTGACGCGCGGGCTGTGCTGCAGCGCGATCTCGGCGGCCAGCCAGCCGCCGAACGAGTTGCCGATCACGGTCACATCGGTGAGATCGAGCTCGTCCAGCATCGCGACGTACACCCGGGCCAGCTCGGCCACGTTGGTCAGCCCGTCGGGCTTCGGCGTACCGCCGAAGCCGGGGTGGGTCGGCAGCAGACACCCGGGAGTGTGTGCGCTCGGCGAGCAGGTCGGCGAAGCCGGCCATCGTCGCCACACCTCCACCGCCGTGCAGGAGCAGGAACGGCCGGGTGCGATCACGGTCCTGGAGTGTCACCTCGACCGATCCGGCAGAGCCGGCCCGGACACTGCGGGTCTCCGTCCGGGTGGGTCGAAGCGATCCGGCCGCGGGGTACGTCGTCATGGTTGCCTCCAGAGCGTGTGCTTACCAGGAACCTTATATCAATTGCCTGATATAAGGAACCTGATATCGAGGTCTTGATCACGACAAGGCGCTTGCCGGCGTGAGTGTCAGCTGATCACGGCGGTTGCTTCTTCGATGGTGTCGACGAGGTGGACCGAGGTGGTCATGGAGCCGCTGGTGGCCAGGGACTGGAGAAGGGGCCAGACCGGGAGCTTCACGGTCCAGTGCTGTACGTCGACGAGGATGAGTGGGATCTGAGTGGCCGGATCGCCGTAGTAGTTCGGCGTGACCGCCTGGAAGACCTCCTGCACCGTGCCGGCCGCACCCGGCAGGTAGATGATGCCGCCGCGCGCCCGGCTGAGCAGGACGTCCTCACGCTGAGCGTTGGAGAAGTACTTCGCGATGGCCGACGCGAACACGTTCGGCGGCTCGTGCCCGTAGAACCAGGTCGGAACCGACACACCACCGTCGCCAGGGAACTCACGTCGTACGTCGAGCCCCGCAGCGGCCCACGCGGCCACAGACGGCTTGAACGACGGTACGACGGCCAGCGCCGCCAGAGCCCGGTCGACGACATCCGAGTCGTATCCAGACAGCGAGGCCCCCAGGTTCGCCGCCTCCATCGCACCAGGACCGCCGCCGGTGACCACAGTCAGACCCGCCTGGGCCAGCCCCCGTCCGAGCATGACCGCCGAGCGGTACGTCGTACTGCCGCGAGCGATCCCGTGTCCGCCCATCACACCGATCCACTGGCGCTCGTCAGGCAACTCTGAGAGCGCATCGCCGATGGCGTGGTCGTGCAGGGCCGCCGCCAGGGTCCGGCTGGTGTCGCCCTTCTCGTCGTGCTGCCGGGACCAGGCGTAGATCCGGGCGTCCGGTGTGGCGTCGTATCCGCGGTCCAGGCCGGCGTACAACTCCTCGGCGTCGTACAGCGTGCCGCGGTAGGCGTCGAAGGGCAGCGACGGGATCGCCGGGAAGACGAGTCCGCCGCCGTCGCGGATCCAGGTGTCTGCCTTCTCCTCCAGCACGCAGCCGAGGAAGAGGGCGCCCATCGGGCTCAGACCGAGGAGCTCCGCCGTCCGGCCGGTCAGATCGACCGACTGCACCCGCCAGCCGTCCATCGAGGTGGCTCCGGCGGCCACGAGCTGGTCGAAGTGCGCCAGGGACTCGATGTCCACATGCGGAATGCTCGGCATCGTCACGCAGAGCACCCTAACCGGCAGAGAAGCCGACTATGAGGAGGCTGGGTAATGAGGTAATGCTTAGGCATGACACATGCGGAGCTCTGGGAGCGTCACAAGGCCGTCATGCCGGATTGGCTCGCGTTGTACTACGAGGAGCCGATCGAGATCGTGCAGGGTTCCGGCCGCCGGGTCACCGACGGTGAGGGTGCGAGCTACCTCGACTTCTTCGCCGGCATCCTGACCAACGCGATCGGTTACGACATCGCGGAGATCTCCGACGCGGTACGTGAGCAGCTCAGCACCGGGATCGCGCACACCTCGACGGTGTACCTGATCCGCAAGCAGATCGAGCTGGCCGAGCAGATCGCCGCGTTGTCCGGCATCCCGAACGCCAAGGTCTTCTTCGCCAACTCCGGCACCGAGGCGAACGAGGCGGCCCTGATGCTCGCCACCCAGAACCGCCGCTCCAACCAGGTGCTGGCGATGCGCAACTCCTACCACGGCCGCGGCTTCGGTACGGTCGCCATCACCGGCAACCGCGGCTGGTCCGCGAGCAGCCTGTCGCCGGTGAACGTGCAGTACGTGCAGGGCGCGTACCGGTATCGCAGCCCGTTCCGCGACCTGCCCGACGCGGACTACATCAAGGTCTGCGCCGACGACCTGCGCAACGTCATCGAGACCACCACCGCCGGCGATGTCGCCTGCCTGATCGCCGAGCCGATCCAGGGCGTCGGCGGGTTCTCGTCACCGCCGGACGGGTTGTACGGCGCCTTCAAGGAGGTGCTCGACGAGTACGGGATCCTGTTCATCTCCGACGAGGTGCAGACCGGGTGGGGCCGGACCGGTGAGCACTTCTGGGGCATCCAGGCGCACGGCGTCGTACCCGATGCGATGACGTTCGCGAAGGGGCTCGGCAACGGCTTCGCGATCGGCGGTGTGGTCGCGCGGGCCGACCTGATGGACAGCATCAACGCGAACTCGCTGTCCACGTTCGGTGGCAACCCGATCTCCACCAGCGCGGCGAAGGCGACCATCGACTACCTGCTCGACCACGACCTGCAGGCGAACGCGGCCAAGCGCGGCGCCCAGCTGGCCGATGGGCTGCGCGGGATCTCCGAGGAGTTCCCCGAGCTCGGCGACGTTCGCGGCAAGGGCCTGATGCTGGCCGCCGAGATCGTCAAGCCGGACGACAACAGCCCCGACGCCGCCACCACCGCCAAACTCCAGCAGGAGACCAAGAACCGCGGCCTCCTGGTCGGCAAGGGCGGCCTCTACGGCAACGTCCTCCGGATGGCCCCACCGATGACGCTGACCGAAGAAGAAACCGCCGAAGCCCTCGACATCATCCGGGACTCCTTCAACACCCTCCGCTGACCCGAGAAGAGCCCCTCCACGAGGAGGGGCTCTTCCTTCGTCAGACCGGTGGGATGGCTCCGGCCGCTGCGGTGGCGACCGCGGTCTGGTCGATCTGATCGGGGGCGATGGGTCCGCCGGCGGAGCGGCCGCGACGCCGCGTGAGGGCCTCGACCCGCAGGGCGAGCACGCTGAGCAGGTAGTTCAGGATCACGAAGATCGCGCCCACGACGATCAGTGCCGGCAGCAGGTTCGACTTGTAGTTGCCGATCTGCTCCGCCTTCCGGAGCAGTTCCTCGTACGTGATGATGTAGCCCAGCGCGGTGTCCTTGAGGATCACCACCAGCTGGCCGACGATCGCGGGCAGCATCGCGGTGATGGCCTGCGGCAACAAGATCAGCCGCATCGTCTTCGAGCTGGTCAGGCCGATCGCCATGGCTGCCTCGCTCTGTCCCTTCGGCAGCGAGTACACGCCGGAACGGACGAGTTCGGCGACCACTGCGCCGTTGTACAGCGTGAGGCCGGTGACGACGGCAGCCAGCGCGAGCCGGTCCGGTGGGAACAGCTCGTAGTTGGCGTACAGGGCGTAGGTGAACAGCATCATCAGCAGCACCGGCACCGAGCGGAAGAACTCGACGATCACGCTGCAGGGCCACCGGATCCAGGCCGCGAGCGAGAGCCTTCCGACCCCCAGCAGCGTCCCGAAGACCAGCGCCAGGACGACCGAGATGGCGGCCGCGGTCAGCGTGCCGATCAAGCCGGGGATCAGGTATTCGGTCCAGATCTCACCGGTCAGGAACGGCTGCCACTTCGCCGCGGTGAGCTGCCCCTTCTCGTTGAACTTGTCGATGACGAACCACAGGACGAGCAGCAGGATGACGATGCTGCCCACACCGATGGCGGCGTACAGGCGCTTGGCCCGCGGGCCGGGCGCGTCGAACAGAACGCTGCTGCTGTTGCTCATCGCTTCACCGCCAGCCGCTTGGACATCGAGGTGAACAGCACGCCGACCGGCAGGGTCAGGATGACGAAGCCGATCGCGAAGATGCCGAACACCGCGAAGATCACGTCGGGCCGGTTCTCCATCATCACCTTCATCACCGCGGACGCCTCGGTGACGCCGATGACGGAGGCGACCGTCGAGTTCTTGGTCAGGGCGATCAGCACGTTGCCCAGCGGGGCGATCGCGCCACGGAACGCCTGCGGGAGGACGACGTACCGCAGCGTCTTCAGGAACGGCAGGCCGATCGCCCGGGCCGCCTCGGCCTGGCCCAGCGGCACCGTGTTCACACCGCTGCGGATCGCCTCGGCCACGAACGACGCGTGGTAGACCGACAGGCCGAGGACGGCGAGCCGGAAGTTGTTGTCGGTGATGAAGGTGTTGGAGTCCTTGTTCGCCAGCGAGACGCCGAGCTGCAGGAACAGCCCGAGGTTGCAGAACACGATGACCAGGGTCAGCGGTGTGTTCCGCACGACGTTCACGTAGCCGGTGCCGATCAGCTGCAGCACCCGGACGGGGGAGACCCGCATCACCGCCACCACGGTGCCGATCACGAGCGCGAACAACGCCGACAGCAGCGTGAGGTAGATCGTCGTACGGAAGGCCTGCAGACCGTCGTACTCGACGAAGAACTCCGTAATCACGTTCATGTTTCTCCTGCTGGGAACGAGGTGGAGATCAGCACGCCGGGGAGGGACCGCGAACGGCCCCTCCCCGGCGGTGTCAGATCAGGCGCAGGCGTCGAAGGTCTTCGGCGGGTTCGTCGCCGGGTCGAGCTTCAGCCCGGACGAGCCCAGGTTCTTGTCGAAGGCCTTCTGCCACTCGCCGGAGTCGACCATCTTCTTCAGCGCGTCGTTGACCTTGGTGCAGGTCTCGGTGTCGCCCTTCTTCAGGCCGACGCCGTACCGCTCGGTCGAGAACGTCTCGCCGACCACCTTGAACTTGCCCTGGTTGGCGGCCTGCGAGGCGTAGCCGGCCAGGATGGTGTTGTCGGTGGTGAGCGCGTCGATCGCGCCGGCGCCGAGGGCCTCGACGCACTTGGAGTAGGTGTCGTACTCCTGCAGCTGCACGGTCTTGGCGAACTTGTCCTTGACCTTCTGCGCCGACGTGGAGCCGGTCACCGAACACAGCTTCTTGCCGTTCAGCGAGTCCGGACCGGTGATGTCGCTGTCGGCCTTGACCAGCAGGTCCTGACCGGCGGTCAGGTACGGGCCGGCGAAGGAGACCTTCTCCTTGCGGGCGTCGGTGATCGAGTAGCTCGCGAAGATCATCTTGACCTGGCCGTTGGCCAGCAGCGTCTCGCGCTGGGCCGACGGGGACTCCTTGAACGTGATGTCCTCGTTGTAGCCGAGCTCCTTGGCGACGTACCTCGCGACGTCGACGTCCATGCCGGTGTAGTTCGCGCCTTCCTTCAGGCCGATACCGGGCTGGTCGAACTTGATGCCGATGGTGACCTTCTCGCCACCGCTGGAGCCCGCGACCGAGTCGGAGCTCGAGTCGTCGCCGCAAGCGACCAGTCCGGTCGCAGCCAGGCCCGCGATGCCGAGGGCAGCGATGATTCGCTGTCGCATTGTCATTTCCTCCGTTGTTCGGTACTGCGCTGGGAGTGGCGCGGGGTCAGTGGGTGAGGATCTTCGAGAGGAAGTCCTGCGCCCGCTTGGTCTGCGGATCGGTGAAGAACCTCTCCGGCTCGGCCTCCTCGACGATCTGACCGTCGGCCATGAAGACGACCCGGTTGGCGGCCCGGCGGGCGAAGCCCATCTCGTGGGTGACCACGATCATCGTCATGCTCTGCCCGGCCAGGTCGACCATCACGTCGAGGACCTCTTTGATCATCTCGGGGTCCAGCGCCGAGGTCGGCTCGTCGAACAACATCACCTTCGGATCCATCGCCAGGGCGCGGGCGATCGCGACCCGTTGCTGCTGTCCACCGGACAACTGCGCCGGGTACTTCTCGGCCTGCGCCGCGACGCCGACCCGGTCCAGCAGGGCCCGGGCCTTCTCGTCCGCTTCGGCCTTGGACAGACCGCGCACCTTGGTCGGGCCGAGGGTGATGTTCTGCAGGATCGTCTTGTGCGCGAACAGGTTGAACGACTGGAACACCATGCCGACGTCGGCGCGCAGCTTGGCCAGCGCCTTGCCCTCGCTGGGCAGCGGCTGGCCGTCCAGCGTGATGGTGCCGTTGTCGATCGGTTCCAGCCGGTTGATCGCGCGGCAGAGCGTCGACTTTCCGGACCCGGACGGACCGATCACCACGACGACCTCGCCCTTGGCGATGGACAGGTTGATGTCCTTCAGGACGTGCAGGTCGCCGAAATGTTTGTTGACCCCGGTCAGCGCCACCAGACCGGTTTTCGTCAAGGTCCCGGAATCGCTCATGGCCGAAACCTAGCGGAGGCTAGGGTGCGGTCGCAGCGCTGAGTGGTTCCACGGTGGTAACGATCTGCAATATACGGACACAGTCCGTGACTATCCGGTCACGGACTGCTCGTGGCTGGTCGTTACTGTGCAGGCACCTGCGAACCCGATCAGCTGTGCCCCGTCAGGTGACGATTCCGTAGTCGCGGATCTTGCGGTAGATGGTCGCCCGCGACATCCCCAGCGCGGCGGCCGCGGCCTGCTTGTCACCGTCGTACATCGACATCGCGTCGACGATCGCGTCCCGCTCCAGCGCTTCGATCGGGGTCAGCTGCCGACGGGTCGTCGCTCGGCACTCGGGGGGCAGGTCGGCCAGTTCGACGACTCCGGAGCGGCGTCGCCTGGCGACCGCGGTGAGTACGGCGCGCAGGTGGGTGATGTTGCCGGCCCACGGCAGCCGCATCAACTGGTTCATCGTCGTGGTGGACAATGTCAGGTCGCTGACGCCGGCCTTCGCCAGCAGCGCCCGGACCAGTGCCGGAATGTCTTCGAGGTGATGCCGCAGCGGCGGTACCTCGACGGTCCTGGGAAAGAAGGCCAGCAGTTGGTCGGCGATCTCGGACCGGTCCGCGGGCGACGTGAGCGCGACCCAGGCGTCCCCGGCGATCGCGCCGTCGCGGACGTTCTGCAGTACGTCGGTGAGGCCGTAGAGGACCTCGCCGGTCAGGAGGTTGGCCCGCCGGATGATCAGGTCGGAACCGGACTCCAGCTCCGCCCGTGCCTCGGCCGGCAGGTCGTCGCCCGTCACCGCGGGATCGAGAACGGCCAGCCGGCGCTCAGGTGACACGTGCCGGCGGACCGCGCGCAGCAGGGACAGCTTGCCCGCCCCCGGTTCGCCGTCGGCGATCAGCCACTCGGACCGGCGGCACGCGTCCAGCATCTCCTGGGTGACGTGCTGCCAGGCCGCACTGGACCCGATCGTCCCAGGGACCAAGGGGACGCGGGCGACCTGCTGACTGCGGGCAGGCGGCCGTTGCTCCTTGATCTGGATGACGCCGCCGGCCAGGGTGTGGCCGACGAAGGTCGGCCGGTAGGCGAGCCGGGCGGTCGTCCCGCTGGGCAGGTCGGTCAGGATCACCAGCGGCTTCGTGCCGCCCCGCGCGTCGCGGGTGCGGTCGATCAGCGCGGCCTGGTCGATGGCGTCGAACCGTGCCTGCGTGTAGGCGTTCATCATGAACACCTCGTCGCCGAGCGCGAGCACCGGGCCGCCACTGTGCCGGCAGGCGGCGTAGTAGTCGCTCAGCAGCGCGTGGTCGAGCGCGTTCGCCTCCTCGACGACCCGTTCGTGGATCCGCCGGGCCGCGAGCTTGGCGAACGACAGCAGGATCGAGTTCGAGTTGCTGGCCTGGGTGGTGATGTCCAGTACGCCGAGCAGGCCGCCGGTGACCGGATGGGTGATCGGCGCCCCGGCGCAGGAGAACATCCGCAGCTTGTCGTTGTAGTGCTCGGCCCCGTCGACCAGGATCGGCCCGCCGACCTCGAGCGCCGTACCGATCCCGTTGGTCCCGACCTCGGACTCGGCGTACTGGAACCCCGGCGCGAGGTCGACGGAGTCCAGCCGCCGGAGCAGGGAGGGGTCGCCGCCGCGGCGGTCGAGGACGACCCCCTTGCCGTCGGTGAGGATGATGCAGACCGGCTCGTTGGTGAGCTCCGACGACAGCGCGTCGATGACCGGCCGGGCCGCCCGCATCAGCGTGGTCTCCTGGTCGATCCGGTCGAAGTACGTCGGGGCCGGGCGGTCCACGTCCACCCTGGACGCGTGTGAACGCTCCCACGACACCCGGATCGAGTCGCGGACCGGCATCGAGGTGCCCATGGCCGCCTCCTTCACGTCCGTCACCAGCGGAACACGTTCAAAGGTAGCGGCCTCAGATGTGACCGCCATCTCACATTGAGACACGAACACGCCATCCGGACGGCTTTCATCCCTGTTTAACGCAGCCCGCCGTACCGCAGGAGCCGGGCGAGAGCCGGCTCCCGATCATGGAGGCAGACATTGAGTAGGCAGAGTCTCACCAAGGCGCACGCCAAGATCACCGAGCTGTCGTGGGAGCCGACGTTCGCGACCCCGGCGACCCGGTTCGGCACCGACTACACGTTCGAGAAGGCGCCGAAGAAGGACCCGCTGAAGCAGATCATGCGGTCCTACTTCCCGATGGAGGAGGAGAAGGACAACCGCGTGTACGGCGCCATGGACGGTGCCATCCGCGGCAACATGTTCCGCCAGGTGCAGCAGCGCTGGCTGGAGTGGCAGAAGCTGTTCCTGTCGATCATCCCGTTCCCGGAGATCTCCGCGGCCCGGGCGATGCCGATGGCGATCGACGCGGTGCCGAACCCGGAGATCCACAACGGGCTCGCGGTGCAGATGATCGACGAGGTCCGGCACTCGACGATCCAGATGAACCTCAAGAAGCCTGTACATGAACAACTACATCGACCCGGCCGGGTTCGACATGACCGAGAAGGCGTTCGCGAACAACTACGCGGGCACCATCGGCCGGCAGTTCGGCGAGGGGTTCATCACCGGTGACGCGATCACCGCCGCGAACATCTACCTGACCGTGGTCGCGGAGACGGCGTTCACCAACACGCTGTTCGTCGCGATGCCGGACGAGGCCGCCGCCAACGGCGACTACCTGCTGCCGACCGTCTTCCACTCGGTGCAGTCCGACGAGTCGCGGCACATCAGCAACGGCTACTCGATCCTGCTGATGGCACTGGCCGACGAGCGCAACCGGCCGCTGCTCGAGCGCGACCTGCGGTACGCGTGGTGGAACAACCACTGCGTCGTGGACGCCGCGATCGGCACCTTCATCGAGTACGGCACGAAGGACCGCCGCAAGGACCGGGAGAGCTACGCGGAGATGTGGCGCCGCTGGATCTACGACGACTACTACCGCAGCTACCTGCTGCCGCTGGAGAAGTACGGCCTGACGATTCCGCACGACCTGGTCGAGGAGGCGTGGAAGCGGATCGTCGACAAGGGCTACGTGCACGAGGTGGCGCGGTTCTTCGCCACCGGCTGGCCGGTGAACTACTGGCGGATCGACGCGATGACCGACACGGACTTCGAGTGGTTCGAGGAGAAGTACCCGGGCTGGTACTCGAAGTACGGCAAGTGGTGGGAGAACTACAACCGGCTCGCCTACCCCGGCAAGAACAAGCCGATCGCCTTCGAGGAGGTCGGGTACCAGTACCCGCACCGCTGCTGGACCTGCATGGTGCCGTGCCTGATCCGCGAGGACATGGTGACCGAGAAGGTCGACGACCAGTGGCGCACCTACTGCTCGGAGACCTGCTACTGGACCGACGCCGTCGCGTTCCGCGGCGAGTACGAGGGCCGGCCGACGCCGAACATGGGCCGGCTCACCGGGTTCCGCGAGTGGGAGACCCTGCACCACAACAAGGACCTGGCCGACATCGTCCAGGACCTCGGGTACGTCCGTGACGACGGCAAGACCCTGATCGGCCAGCCGCACCTGGACCTGGACGACCCGAAGAAGATGTGGACCCTCGACGACGTCCGCGGCAACACCTTCATGAGCCCGAACGTGCTGCTGAACGAGATGTCCGACGCCGAGCGCGAGGCCCACGTGGCGGCGTACAAGGCGAACGGCACCCGGGCCGCCTGACCTACCCGACCCGGCTGGTGGCGGCGTGGACAGCGCCGGCGCCACCAGCCGTACCACCCCAGCCTGAGGAGGCCGACGTGGCCGACACCCACCGGATCCGCTTCGAACCGGTCGACATCGAGATGGAGGTCACCGAGGACGACAAGATCCTCGACGCCGCGTTCCGGCAGGGCATCCACCTGATGCACGGCTGCAAGGAGGGGCAGTGCTCCGCCTGCAAGTCCTACATCCTCGACGGCGACCTGCAGATGGAGCGCTACTCGACCTTCGCCTGCAACGACGCCGAGGTCGACGAGGGCTACGTGCTGCTGTGCCGGGCGCACGCGCTACAGCGACTGCACGATCGAGCTGCTCAACTTCGACGAGGACGAACTGCTCGGCGGCATCCCGATCCAGACCGTGGCGGCCCGGGTCACCGCGATCGAGCCGGTCACCCGGGACATCGTCTCGCTGCGGCTGAAGACCGAGCACGGCCTTCGAGTTCAAGCCGGGCCAGTACGCCGACATCACCATCCCCGGCACCGACGACCACCGGTCGTTCTCGATGGCGACGACCCAGTCGACGCCGGACGAGATCGAGTTCCTGATCAAGAAGTACCCGGGTGGCCAGTTCTCGGCCCTGCTCGACGGCGAGCTCGCGGTCGGCGACGAGCTGTCGCTGACCGGGCCGTACGGCTCGTTCACGCTGAAGGACGGCCACGTGCTGCCGGTGGTCTGCGTCGGCGGCGGGGCCGGGATGGCACCGATCCTGTCCATCCTGCGGCACCTGCGGGAGACCGGCAGCAACCGCCCGGTCCGCTTCTACTACGGCGCCCGGACCGCGGCCGACCTGTTCTACCTCGACGAGATCCAGGAGCTCGGTGCGGACCTGACCGACTTCGAGTTCGTCGCCTGCCTGTCCGAGTCGATGGACGGCGCTGACGGTCTAGCGGGTCGAGCAGGGCAACGTCACCGACGTCGTCGAACGACGCGAGGCGGAGCTGCACCGCAGCGAGGTCTACCTGTGCGGCCCGCCGCCGATGGTCGACGCCGCCCTGACGTTGCTGGAGGCAAGCAACGTGCCGAAGGACCAGGTCTTCTACGACAAGTTCACCAGTCCCGTGACCGAGTGACCGACAGGAGTACTGAGAGATGGCGCGAGACGACAGCACCCGAAACAGCGCAGCTTCCCGAAGATCGAGTTCACCGACTCCGAGGCCGGCGCGCTGGAGTTCCCGAGCTCGCAGAGCCGCACCTACAACTACTACAAGCCGGCCAAGCTGCGCGCGACGATGTACGAGGACGTCACCGTCGACGTCCAGCCGGACCCGGAGCGGCACCTGAGCCAGGGCTGGATCTACGGCTTCGGCGACGGCCCCGGCGGCTACCCGAAGGAGTGGACGGCCGCGAAGTCGTCGAACTGGCACGCCTTCCTCGACCCGAACGAGGAGTGGAACCAGACGATCTACCGGAACAACTCCGCGGTCGTCCGGCAGGTCGACCTGTGCCTGGCCAACGCCAAGCGGGCCCGCGCGTACGACGGCTGGAACCCGGCCTGGCTGAAGTTCATCGAACGCAACCTCGGCGCCTGGATGCACGCCGAGAACGGCCTGGCCCTGCACGTCTTCACCAGCATCCAGCGGTCCGGTCCGACGAACATGATCAACACCGCGGTCGCCGTCAACGCGGCCCACAAGATGCGCTTCGCCCAGGACCTCGCCCTGTTCAACCTCGACCTGTCCGAGGCCGACGTACCGTTCGACGGCGCCGCCCACAAGGAGGTCTGGAAGTCCGCCCCGGAGTGGCAGCCGACCCGCGAGGTGGTCGAGCGGCTGACCGCCGTCGGCGACTGGTGCGAGCTGCTGTTCGCCACCAACATCGTCTTCGAGCAGCTGGTCGGATCGCTGTTCCGCAGCGAGCTGGTGATGCAGATCGCCGCCCGCAACGGCGACTACATCACCCCGACCATCGTCGGCACCGGCGAGCACGACTACGACCGCGACCTCGGCTACACCCGCAACCTGTTCCGGTTGCTGACCCGGGACGACGAGTTCGGCGAGACCAACAAGGCGCTGTTCGGCGAGTGGCTGGCGACCTGGGTGCCGCGCTGCCTCGACGCCGCGCACGCGCTGCAGCCGATCTGGTCGCAGCCGGCCGAGAAGTCCGTCACCTTCGCGGTCGAGCCTGGACGCGGCCAAGCAGAAGTTCCGTTCCCTGCTCGAGGACCTCGGGCTCGACATCTCCGAAGGAGCTGGACCAGTGAGCATGCAGTTCGGATCGGACGACCGAGTTCTCCAACAAGTGCGGCGTGACCCTGATGAACACCCCGATCGGCCGGGTCGTCGCCGAGGTGATGGGCGCCAAGGACGGGCGTCGAGCTGACCGAGTACCCGTCGATGATCCGGGTCGACGGCGTCGGCCTGCTCAACTTCGACTACGACGAGCTGACCGACGCGCTCGGCTCGGAGTTCGACGGCTCGGTCTTCGAGGAGATCAGCTCCACCCACTACGGCCGGATGGTGCACCTCGACGACAAGACCATCCTGTTCGCCAGCCCCGAGGACGCCGCCGAGTACATCGGCTTCGACCTCACCAGCGAAGTGAGGCCGGCATGTACGAGAAGAACGGTGAGAAGTACTACATCGTCGACGCCCACATCGCCCTGTGGGACGGCCGCGCGTCGAACCAGAAGAACATCCACGGCAAGCAGTTCATCGACTGCTTCTACGACTACCACAAGAACCTCAGCCCCGAAGAGGTCGTGTGGGACTACGACACCTACACGTACTACGGCGGCAAACGGCTGCTGAAGGACCTGTTCGAGGACGGGTACGTCGACCACGCGATCTTCCAGCCGGCGATCCTGAGCGACTTCTACAAGCAACGGGTTCGGGCAGACCGAGGAAGCCTTCGCGCTGACGCGGGCGAACCCCGGCAAGCTCACCTACAACCACGCCTGCGACCCGCGGCACGGGGAGGCCGGGCTCGAGCAGCTGCGCAAGGACGCCGCGCGGATGAACCTGCAGGGCGTCAAGCTCTACACCGCCGAGTGGCACGGCGACTCCCGCGGCTACAAGCTCGACGACCCGTGGTCGCGGCGCTACCTCGAGGAGTGCCTCGAGCTCGGCATCAAGAACATCCACGTGCACAAGGGCCCCACGATCCGGCCGCTGGACCGCGACGCCTTCGACGTCGCCGACATCGACAAGGTGGCGACCGACTACCCCGAGCTGAACTTCATCGTCGAGCACGTCGGCCTGCCGCGGCTGGAGGACTTCTGCTGGATCGCCACCCAGGAGTCCAACGTGTACGGCGGCCTGGCGGTGGCGATGCCGTTCATCCACACCCGGCCCGGGTACTTCGCGCAGATCATCGGCGAGCTCCTCTACTGGATCGGCGAGGACAAGATCCTGTTCTCCAGCGACTACGCGATCTGGACGCCGAAGTGGCTGATCGAGAAGTTCGTCGACTTCCAGATCCCCGCGGACCTGACCGAGTACGCGCCGATCACGGTCGAGCAGAAGAAGAAGATCCTCGGGCTGAACGCGGCGGCGCTGTACGACCTCGACGTTCCCGAGGAGCTCCGGCTGCCCACCGACGGCCGGTGACGACCGGCGTCGAGGTGGCGGCCGGCGCGAAGGAAGCCGTGGCGTCATGACCGCGGTCGCCGCTGCTCGGAAGACGGCCTGGCACGGAGCTGGAGCGGCAGGTCGATGGCGGCGCTGGCGACCGTCGTCGACCCCGAGCTGGACGAGCCGATCACCGATCTCGGCTTCGTCCGGTCGATCCGGATCGACGACGCCGGGGTGACCGTGCACCTCCGGCTGCCGACCTCGTTCTGCGCGCCGAACTTCGCCTACCTGATGGCCTCCGACGCCCAGCGACGCCCTGCGCGGGTGCCGCGGGCGTCGGGCAGGTGACCGGTCCTGCTCGACGATCACCACGACTCGGCCAAGATCAACGCCGGCCTGGCCGCGGACGCCGGCTACGTCGGCACCTTCGGGTCCGAGGCCGAGGAGAGCCTGGACGAGCTGCGCCGGATCTTCCAGCGCAAGGCGCACACGGCGGCGATGGAGCGGTGCGTGATGGCGCTGCTCAGGACGCACCGGCCGGACCGTCGACGAGCTGCACCGGCTCACGCTCGGCGAGCTCCCCGGCGGCCCGCACAAGGAGGCGCTGCTGCGGCGCCGGACCGACATCGGGCTCGGCATCCGCCCGGACGATCTGGTGGTCGTCGACGACGACGGCGAGCCGATGCCGCCCGAGGCGGTACCGCTGCGGCTGCGCTTCGCGAAGGCGGTCCGGATCTCCATCGAGGGCAACGCGCACTTCTGCCGCGGCCTGCTGGCCACCCGGTACGACGAGCGAGCCGGGCGTGCCACCCGCATCACCAACACGAGGAGGAGCGTCATGAGGGCCGTCCAGGTCGTCGGCTACCACACGAAGCTGCAGCTGACCGACATACCCGAGCCGCAGATCAGGGGCCGCTCGACGTCATCGTCCGGATCGGCGGCGCCGGCGTCTGCCGGACCGACCTCCACATTCTCGAAGGCCAGTGGGCGGAGAAGAGCGGCGTGCAGCTCCCGTACACGATCGGCCACGAGAACGCCGGCTGGGTGCACGCGGTCGGCGACGCCGTCACCAACGTGGCCAGGTCGGCGACAAGGTGATCCTGCACCCGCTGATCACCTGCGGGCTGTGCCGGGCCTGCCGGTCCGGTGACGACGTGCACTGCGAGACCAGCCAGTTCCCCGGCATCGACACCGACGGCGGGTACGCCGAGTACCTGCGCACCACGGCCCGGAGCGTCGTACGGATCGACGACGCGCTCGAGCCGGCCGATGTCGCGGCGCTCGCCGACGCCGGCCTGACGGCGTACCACGCGGCGGCCAAGGCGGCGCGGGCGCTCCGGCCGGGGAACGTCTGCGTGATGATCGGCGCCGGCGGGCTCGGCCACATCGGGATCCAGGTGCTGAAGGCGATCTCGGCCGCGACCGTGGTCGTCGTCGACCGCAACCCGGCCGCGGTCGAGCTCGCCGTGGAGATCGGCGCGGACCACGGGATCGTTGCCGACGGCACCCAGGTCGAGCAGGTCCTGGAGCTGACCGGCGGCAACGGCGCCGAGGCCGTCGTCGACTTCGTCGGCGAGGGCGGCGCGACCGCCGACGGGGTCGCGATGCTGCGCCGGGCCGGCAACTACTACGTCGTCGGGTACGGCGAGAACCTCGACGTCCCGACCATCGACGTCATCTCCACCGAGATCAACTTCATCGGCAACCTGGTCGGTTCCTACAACGACCTGCAGGACCTGATGGTGCTCGCGGCCCAGGGCAAGGTCGCGCTGCACACCACGAAGTACCCGCTCGACGAATTCCAGCAGGCGCTCGACGACCTCGACCACGGCCGGGTCCGCGGCCGGGCGATCCTCATCCCCTGATCTCGTACGAAAGGTAGACTGACCAATGGCCAAGGAACTGCGGTTCAACATCGACGCACGACGGCTGCTCGAGTCCGGGGTGAACGCCCTGGCGGACGCGATCAAGGTGACGCTCGGGCCGAAAGGCCGCAACGCGGTCCTGGAGAAGCTGACCGGCCCGCCGACGATCACCAACGACGGCGTCACCATCGCCCGCGAGATCCAGCTGCGCGACCCCTTCGCCAACATGGGCGCCCAGCTCGTCAAGGAAGTGGCGATGAAGACCAACGGTGTCGTCGGCGACGGCACCACCACGGCCACCGTGCTGGCCCAGGCGATGGTCCGCGAGGGACTGCGCGCGGTCGACGCCGGCGCCAACCCGATGCGGGTACGGCGCGGGATCGAGCAGACCGTCGCCGGTGGTGATCGAGACGCTGCGCGGCTCGGGCGGCCGAGGTCGGCGGCCGGGACGACCTGGAGCACATCGCGACCCTGGCGGCCAGCGACGACGAGGCGATCGGCGCGGTGATCGCCGACGCGGTCGACTGGGTCGGGCGCAACGGCGTCGTCACCACCGAGGAGTCGGACACGCTCGGGATGTCGGTGGAGGTGGTCGACGGCATCGAGTTCGACCACGGCTACATCTCGGCGTACATGGTCACCGACCGGGAGCGGATGGAGACCGTCTACGACAACCCGGTGATCCTGCTGACGAACAAGAAGATCACCCAGGTGCAGGAGATCATGCCGACCGTCGAGGTGGCCAAGCGCGCGGACCGGCCGCTGGTCGTCCTCGCCGAGGACGTCGACGGGCCGGCCCTGCAACTGCTGGTCGGCGGCAACATGCACAACACGATGCAGTCGGTCGTCGTCCGGGCGCCCGGCTTCGGCCACCGCCGGATCGCCGAGCTCGAGGATCTCGCGACCGCGCTCGGCGGTTCGGTGATCGCGAAGGACACCGGGCTGGAGCTGCACCGACGTGAACCGGGAGCACCTCGGGTCCTGTGACCGGATCACGATCACCGAGAACAGCACCACGATCGTCGGTGGGCACGGGGACGCGTCGCTGGTGGAGGCGCGGATCGCCCAGCTGGAGAAGCAGTTCGAGCGGGCCAAGATCGACGCCGACCAGGACAGCCTGCAGCTGCGGATGGCGCGGCTGGCCGGCAAGGTCGCGGTGATCCGGGTCGGCGGCGCGACCAGCGTCGAGCTGAAGGAGCGGATGCTGCGGGTCGAGGACTCGCTCGCCGCGACCCGGGCGGCGCTCGAGGAAGGCGTCGTGGCCGGCGGTGGGACCGCGCTGGTGCAGGCGCAGGACGCGCTGTCGCAGCTCGAGCTGACCGGCGACGAGGCGATCGGCCGCGAGGTGGTACGGCGAGCGTTGCCGGAACCGCTGCGGTGGATCGCGATCAACGCCGGGTACGACGGCGACGAGGTCGTCGAGCGAGGTCGCCGAGCTGCCGCGTCGGACATGGCTTCAACGCGCTCACCGGCCACTACGCGCGACATGTTCGAGCGACGCGGTGATCGACCCGCTCAAGGTCACCCGGGCGGCGCTGGAGAGCGCGGCCTCGATCGCGGCGCTGCTGATCACCACCGAGACCGCCGTCGTCGAGGAGATCCTCGGCAACCCCGGCGCGATCATGGCGCCCGGCTTCGGCGACCTCGCCGAGGGCATGGTCCGGCCGTCCAACATCTACTGACAGGAGCGTGCCATGGGCAACCGACGGCACCAGCCGACCGCGCCACAGCTCGCCACCGCGGCGCGGACCTTCGGGTTGTTGCCGGCGCCGGTCCGGCTGCACCTGGTCGCACTGGCGAGTTGCGGTGAGCACGACGTCGGCACGCTGGCCGCCCGCGTGGGAGCCGTCCCGGTCCCTTCCCGGACCGGGCAAGCTCTCCCGGTCCCTTCCCAGACTGGGCAAGCTCTCCCGGACCGGCAGCCGGCGGTCTCCGGTCCGGGAGGGCAGGCTCGTCAGTGGCTCGGTCGGCCGCCGCAGCAGCCTCCGGCAGCGAGTGCCGTCGCCGCAGGCGGCTCCTTGACGGCGGCTTCCACGTCCGCGAGCATCCGCTGCCGCTGCGCCGGCGAGATGACCCGGCCGCGGGTGACGACGGAGTGGATCTTCCGGGTGTTCCGGATGTCCTTCAGCGGGTCCGCATCCAGTACGACGAGGTCCGCGATCTTGCGTGGTTCCACCGTACCGAGGTCCGCCGCCAGCCCGAGGAACTTGGCGGGCTCGACGGTGGCGGCGTACAGGGCCTGACGTGAAGTCGCGCCCGCGTTCACCAGGTGCTCGAGCTCGTCGTGCAGGGCGAAGCCAGGGACGGAGTACGGCGTACCTGTGTCGGTGCCGGCCAGGATCGGGACCTCGTGGGCGAACAGTTCGCGGACGAACCGCTGCCGCCAGGCCCACATCTGGTGCTGGTGCGAGATCTCCTCGGCGGTCCGGTTGGCGGCGTACAGGGTTTCGAGCGCGTAGTCGTAGACAGCGATCTCGCCCGCGCCCACGTACTTCGAGAGGGCCGGGTCCATCGCCGTGTAGTCGGGCATGTCGAGAACGCGGTGCATGGTGAGTGTCGGCGTGACCCGGGTCCGGTTGCGCCGCAGTGTGCCGAACACATCGGCCGCGCGGGCCTGGCTGAAGGTATGCGCCGCAATCCACTCGATCGGGTGCATCTGCCGGAACCAGGCGTTGTAGTCGCCGGTCTTCACGCTGATCTCGCGCACCATCCGCCGTACGTCGGCCTCGCGGGTGGAGACGGCGAGCCCGAGCGAGTGGATGTGCTCGATGCTGCGCTGTCCGGCGTTGCTGACCTCTTTCGCGGTGAGGCTGTCGGGCCCGTGGCCATGGACGGTCAGCCCCAGCGTGCGGGCCTCGTCCAGGATCGCCCGGTACGCCGTCGTGCTCAGCCGCGAGTACACCTTGACGAAGTCGGCGCCCTCGGACTTGACCTGACGGACGGCGGCCCGAGCGCCGGACTCGTCGTTCACCACGAGCACCTGCAGCAGGTTCGGGTCCCACAGGGTCGGATCGCCGTCGATGATCTGGCTCGCGACGACCATCCGCGGACCGAGCAGGGTGCCGGTCTCGATCTGGTCGCGCCAGGCGTACAGCTGCGGGTTGGTGCCGGCCATCTCGCGGATCATCGTGAGGCCGTTCGCCAGGTAGAGCGGGGGAGAGACCCGCTCGTCGCCGAGGCTGTGGGCGTGCATGTCGGCGAGTCCGGGGATGACGAACTTGCCGGTCAGGTCGACCTCGACAGCGCCGCGCGGGACCGGGAGGTGGCGGCCGACGCCGATGATCCGGTCGCCGCTGATCAGCACGGTCTGGCTTCGATCCCGGCGGCCGGTGGCGACGTCGATGACGGTCGCGTTGGTGAGGGCGGTGATGCTGGCCGGCTTTGACCACCGCAGTTGCCGAGCCGGGGGTGAAGGAGCCTCCCGCAAGCACAGCGGCCCCGGCGGCGGTACGGGCAAGGAACTGACGACGAGAACTGTTCATGCCCCTCACTATTGTCTGGGGGCTCGCCCCGGTCAGGGGGTGCAAGGTGCCGATCCCCGGTAGGGATTTGTCTACCCCGGCACGTACTCTTGGTGGCTGTCATGCGTACTTATGAGGTCCGCACCTACGGGTGCCAGATGAACGTCCACGACTCCGAGCGGCTGCGCGGCCTGCTGGAGGACGCGGGCTATGTCCGCGCGCCCGAGGGCGACCAGGCCGATGTGGTCGTCTTCAACACCTGCGCGGTCCGGGAGAACGCCGACAACAAGCTGTACGGCAACCTCGGCCACCTGGCGCCGGTGAAGGCTCGCAAGCCCGACCTGCAGATCGCTGTCGGCGGCTGCCTGGCGCAGAAGGACAAGGCGTCGATCGTGCGCAAGGCGCCGTGGGTCGACGTGGTCTTCGGGACACACAACATCGGCTCGCTGCCGGTGCTCCTGGAGCGCGCCCGGGTGGAGCAGGAGTCGCAGGTCGAGATCCTCGAGTCGCTCGAGGTGTTCCCGTCCACGCTGCCGACCCGGCGCGAATCGCCGTACTCGGCCTGGGTGTCGGTGAGCGTCGGCTGCAACAACACCTGCACGTTCTGCATCGTCCCGGCGCTGCGCGGCCGGGAGAAGGACCGGCGTCCGGGCGACGTCCTCGCCGAGGTCGAGGCGCTGGTCGCCGAGGGCGTACTCGAGGTGACCCTGCTGGGCCAGAACGTGAACTCGTACGGCGTCGAGTTCGGCGACCGCTACGCGTTCTCGAAGCTGCTGCGGGCCTGCGGCGGGATCGACGGTCTGGAGCGGGTCCGGTTCACGTCGCCGCACCCGCGCGACTTCACCGCGGACGTGATCGAGGCGATGGCCGAGACGCCGAACGTGATGCCCTCGCTGCACATGCCGCTACAGTCCGGTTCCGACCGGGTTCTGAAGGCCATGCGGCGCTCGTACCGACGTGATCGGTACCTTCGCATCATCGAGGACGTTCGCGCGGCGATGCCGGAGGCGGCGATCACCACCGACATCATCGTCGGCTTCCCGGGGGAGACCGAGGAGGACTTCGAGGGCACGCTCGACGTGGTCCGGCAGGCGCGGTTCGCGGGTGCGTTCACGTTCCAGTACTCCAAGCGTCCCGGTACGCCGGCGGAGTCGATGGAGGATCAGGTCCCGCGCGACGTCGTCCAGGAGCGGTACGAGCGTCTGGTCGCACTGCAGGACGACATGGCCTGGGAAGAGAACAAGGCGATCGTCGGCCGGTCGCTCGAGGTGCTCGTCGCCGAGGGGGAGGGGCGCAAGGACGCCGCCACCCATCGGCTCAGCGGGCGCGCCCGCGACAACCGCCTCGTCCACTTCGCATTGCCCGAGGGTGTCGAGGCGCCGCGTCCGGGCGACGTGGCCACGGTCGAGGTCACCTACGGCGCACCGCACCACCTGGTCGCGGACGTCTTCGGCGCAGTACGCCGTACTCGCGCAGGCGACGCCTGGGAGCGGGCGCAGGACGCCCCGGCCGCCACGCCTGGCGTGATGTTGGGCATGCCATCAATCGGCGCCAAGCCCATGGAACCGGCAGCCGGCGGCTGCCAGGTCGGGTGACCGACCAGCCGGCCGGGGGGCCGTCCTCTCTCCTTCCCCCTGGCGCCGAGCCGTTCGCTTTCGGACGGGATGCGGACATTTACGCGATCGACGATCAGTGGGTGCTGCGCCGGTACCGCAACGGATATCCGGTGCGGGACGAGGCAGACTTCATGCGTCACGTCGCGAAGTACGACTACCCAGTTCCGGCCGTCCGTGAGGTTGCGGGTCCGGACATGGTGATCCAGCGACTGAACGGTCCGACCCTCGCCGACGCGGCCAACGCCGGTGATCTCAGCGGCACCCAACTCGGCGAGATCCACGCCGACCTCCACCGCCGGCTCCACGCGATCCCCGCACCAAGCGGCACCCCGGGCCGGGTCGTGGTCCACGGCGACCTGCATCCGCTCAACGTGATCGCCACCGACAACGGCCCGGTCGTCATCGACTGGCGCAACGCCGAGGAAGGCACGCCTGAGTTCGACATCGCGATGACCGCGATCATCTGCGCCCAGGTCGCCCTCGACCCCGCCTACGCAGAGCTCACCCCACTCGTGCGCGAGGCGCTGGCCACCTACCTTGCGAACTCGATCGACCCGACGCCCGGCCTGCCGGCCGCACTCCGTGCCCGCGGCAACAACCCGACGCTGACCCCCGCGGAGCTGGCACTGCTGCCCGCGCAGGAAGCGTTGATCCGCGAGCATCTCTAGGCGTACTGGACCAGCAGGTCGGTGGCACATGGGTGGGTGCGCGGCGTGTGGGTGCTGGGGTCTCGTGGGGTACAGCGCCAGGATGTGAGGCCGGGGCGCCTGAGCCCCAGGGTCGAGGTTGTTGTGCGACCGGTAGCGCTCGATCAGCTGGTACTTGACCATGCAGTCGATAGGTCGTCTTCTTCGGTGAGGGGTTCGCCGGGTTAGAACGTGTTCGGGCTATCCCAGGTGCTGCCTCAAGGCCCCGGATCTCAAGACGCCGGAGTGAGAGGCAGCAGGCCTTCGATATCCCGGGGATGCCATACCAGTGTGGGGAGAATTGCTGCCCGATTCGGGGACAACATCCTCCCCAGACCCGGCCGAGGTCCTCCCCAACCTCACCCCGCAGCACCATCGGCCCGCCGCGGGGTGCTGGAGATGACCTTGACGATGTCCGCTTGGCTGCGATGTTTGGTTGCTAAATGCAACGGTAACGTTGAGATCGCTGACCAGGTCATGCTGCAGTGAGCAGGGTACCTGTCATCTCACCAATGGGTCGGCCACACGGTTGCCATCAGCAACACTTGGTCCGAGCATCCGCGCCCGGTGAAGCACGGCCATCACGATGACGAGCCCGGCCACGAGGCTCCCGCGCGACTTTCACCCCCGGATCTCCCTCAAGAGTTGTCCACAACCCGCGCCGCTGTGGATAACTCGTGGTCGCGAAATCCCTTGAAAATAAGGGCGTTCCGGGTTGGAAACTGTCGGCGGCCATGTCTAGAGTTGGGGCATGGAGATCCTCGGGGAACGACCAGTGTGGTCGATGAGCGGCAGCGAAATGCTGTCGTCGCTCGATGCCGCGTTCGCCGAGATCGCCCGGCTGGAAACCTTCGCCCTGCACCTGATGGCCGGCCTCGAAACCACCGGCTACGCCCAAGAACTCGGCGCCGGCACCACCGCCCGGCTGCTGACCTTCCGCTACCGCATCGACCCCACCAAAGCCCGCCGCGACGTCCACCTCGCCACCACCCTGCCCAAGTACCCCGCCGTCGCCGCCGCCCTCCCCAACCCCGACCCCCACCACACCGCCGCAGACTCCGCCGACGAGGACGGCACCGCCGAGAACAGTGCGGACGCGGACGATGCAGGCGACGGTGCAGGAGTGGACGGTGCAGGCGTGGACGGTGCGGGTAGTGGGGTGCTGCTGCACCCGGCGCAGGCTGAGGCGATCGTGGCCGCACTAGAGAAGGTGCCGGCGACGGTCCCGGTCGATGATCTGCGGGTGGCCGAGCGGGAGATGGTGGAGTTGGGCCGTACCCACGGTCCGCTGGACCTGCGTAAGGCCGGGGTGCAGGTCCGCAACCGGCTCGACACCGACGGCCCCGAACCCGACGAACGCAAGGCCTACGACCGCGAGTCGTTGACGCTGAAGGCCACCGACCAGGGTGTCGACTTTCGTGGCTACCTGGCCAACGAGAACGCCGAACTGCTCCGTACCCTGATCGATGCCCACGCCAAACCCCACAAGACCATCGACGGCGCGCTGGATCCCCGGCCCCGCAGCAAACGCCAGGCCGACGCCCTCACCACCCTGCTCACCACCGCCAACAACCCCACCGCGACCGCGACCGCCGCCGCCGGTCCGCGCGCACCGCCGGCGCGGCTGCGGGGCTGCCCCGGCACCGCGCCGACACCGGGGCCGCTGCCGACGATCTCGCCGGCACCCTGCCAGGGATATCCACCGACATCGACCCGGCAGCCGCCGGCGCCACGAGCCCGGCGGCTGCCGCGGCAGCTGGGCCGTCGACCGCGACCGCCGGCGGTACCACCGGTGCGTCGACCGCTTCCGCCGGCGGCACGGCCGGTGCCGGACGGGCCAGCGGGTTCATTCCCGGGCATGGACCGAAGGCGCACATCACCGTCACCATCGACTTCAACGACCTCAAGGCCGCCACCGCCGACAAACTCGGCCACCTGATCTACGGCGACGCCCTGTCCGCGGCCACCATCCGACGACTAGCCTGCGACGCGCAGATCCTGCCCGTCGTGCTCGGCTCGGACTCCCAACCCCTCGACGTCGGCACCACCATCCGACTCGCCACCGGCCCGATCCGCAACGCCCTCATCACCCGCGACAAGGGCTGCGTGTGCTGCGGCGCCCCACCCATCTACTGCGACGCCCACCACGTCGTCCACTGGATCGACGGCGGCGCCACCAAACTCACCAACCTGGTCCTGCTCTGCAAACGCTGCCACCGCGACCTCCACGCCGGCCACTGGACCATCCGCATCACCCACGGCGTCGTCCACGTCACCCGCCCCACCTGGGCCACCCCCGACCCGGTCCCCCGCGGCAGATACCGACCACCAACCACCACCAACTCCGGCCCAACCACGACCGGCCCGATCACGCGCGGAACAGCGGACGCGACCACAGTCGGCGGGTCGGCGCGCGTCTGGCCGCGTGACACCGATCCGCCTTGGATCACTCCCGGGGACGCCGCCCGGCTCAACCCCTGGGGCGACGCACCTGACGAACGGCCCAGCCGTACCCCGGCGCGTCCACCGGCCGCCGACCTCAACCCGTGGGGCGACGCACCTGACGAACGGCCCAGCCGTACCCCGGCGCGTCCACCGGCCGCCGACCTCAACCCGTGGGGCGACGCACCTGACGAGCGGCCCAGCCGTACCCCGGCGCGTCCACCGGCCGCCGACCTCAACCCGTGGGGCGACGCACCTGACGAGCGGCCCAGCCGTACCCCGACGCGTCCACCGGCCGCCGACCTCAACCCCTGGGGCGACGCACCTGACGAACAACCCGGCAGTACCCCGACGCGTCCACCCGCCGCCGACCTCGACCCCTGGGGCGACGCACCTGACGAACGGCCAACTCGCCGCCAGAAGCTCCCACCCGGCGGTGACTTCGATCCCTGGGGCGACCCTTCAGGTGACGGTGCTGCCGGCGTTGCCCAGCAGTCGGCTGATGCACGGATCGACCCGTGGGGCGAAGCCACGACTCCAGGCAGCGAAGGTATCAACGATCTTGCCGATGCCCGGGCACAACGCCACGCGGCCCACCCACGGTTCACCCCGGACACCGGTCTCGCGAGCTGACACCGCCAGCCCCCGCAGTGGCAGACCAGCACGCAGTGCCGCACGGCTCCTCGGTGAGCGAGTCCAATGTGCGCCAGGTGACCCCCCATCGTCCGAAAGCAGTATTCGGCCGTGACGCACAGGCAACCGGTTCCCGGGCCCTCGCCCGGGCCAGCTGATGCCGTCGCCGCAGAGTTGATGCGCTTGGTGAGCGTTGCCCACCCGATTCGGCAGGTAATCACCACCAAGAGAGGCTAGAGCGACCATGACTGACACGACGACCACGTGGCCGTGGCGCACGGACGACAGTTTCCCCGGGGTTTGGCCACCTTCTGGCGTGCTGTGACAAGAGATCACTTGTCCCAGCTCACCAGTTGCGGTCCGAACACGTTGGCGAGCTCACGAGTTGCGGTCCCAACACGTTGGCGAGCTCACGAGTTGCGGTCCCCAACACCTTGGCGAGCCCAGCAGTTCCCATCCCAACACCTTGGCCGCCGACCAGCTGCGGTCCCAACACCTGGCCGGCCCGTCCCCGCGCGGCTCCGCCCAGGGTCGCCCGGCCCGTCGGCGGTGAATCTCCTGGCCGTCTACCCCTCTACGCGTTCAGGAACTCTGACGGCTTCAGCGCGCGACTGACGATCCGGACCTCGCCGATGTGGCCGGCGAATCCCTGATCAATCTCGTTGGCGTAGTGGCCCGCGCCCACCAACCACGGCTTCCCGGCCGTCGCCAGTCCGTTCGACGGGGTTGCCGGATTACGGAGCAGTTCGGACGAGTCGACGTACACGGTGCTGTGCGGGCCGTCGTTCACGATCGCGAGGTGGAACCAGCGGCCCGCGACCTGCTCGTGCCCCCAGTTCGTGAAGGTGTCGTTGCGGTCCTCGGGGTACACGGCCCACTGGACCTGCAGGCCGCCGGAGAAGCCGAGCTTCACTACCGGCTCGTCTGGGTCGCTGCCGGTCTTGCCTGCGTCGCGTCCGGTTCCCAGCCGGCACAGGAGGCCCTCCCACGAGTGGTCCTGACCGTCGTCGGAGAGTTTCACGAACGCCTCGATCGTGTAGCCGCCGCGGAATGTCATCGCGTTCAGCGGTGCGTTGTCCGCCGTCTTCAGGTAGCCGCCGCGCGCCGGGTTCTTGCCGCCAGGGAAGAGCCAGCTGGCGTGCCCCGGCTGGTCCGGGTGGTACTCCGGTGAACCCTGCAGGGTGTCGCCGCCGAGCTGCATGCGGGTCAGGTGGTTGCCCTTGCCCGACTGGTCGGTTACCTGGTCCGTGACCGGCCCGTCGAAGCGCCAGTACGCCGCTGTGCCAGGGATGACGAGTTGAGGGGCGGGCCGGGCCGGGCGGACCGGGACCGGAGCGAACCCGCCGAACCGCTCGTCGAAGTTGATCGGGATGCTGAACCGGTTGGTGTCGTCGGTCAGCTCGATGTCACCCTCGGCCAGCTCGTTGCGCCGGGCCGGGTCCTGGTCGAGGATCCACGGCGCGAAGGTCTCTACATCGATGGTGTTCCGGGCCAGGTCGAAGTGGTAGAGCCGGATCATGCCCGAACCGCCGTAGAACCGGTCCTGGTAGTTGGTGATGTGCAGGTGCACGTCGTTGCCGGCGGCATTCTTCCGGACCACCCGGCCGGGCGGCCAGTAGTGGCCGTTCAGGGTGAGGAAGATCTGGTCGTTGCCATTCACGAGCTGATCCCAGACCCGGGTGCCGTGATCAGTGAAGTAGGCCACCGGGTTGCCGTGGTCGGCGTTCACCAGCTCGTGGATGGTGAGGATCACGGGCATCCGTGGGTGCGCCGCGATCACTTGCCGGGCCCACGCGAAGCTGGCGTCGGACGGCCGCCAGTCCATTGCCAGTAGCAACCACTGCTGCCCGGCCGCACGGAACACGTGGTACGAGTTGTAGCCGTTCGGGGTCGATCCGCCGTACGTCGACATGCGGCGGAACCGCTGTGGTCCGAAGGTGTGCAGGTACGGCGAGTCGCCGCGCGTATCGTCCTTGGACCCGTCGATGTCGTGGTTGCCGGCCAGCACGCTGTACGGGAACCGGGCCCGGTCGAGGATCTTGAAAACGGGGTCCGCCTGCTCGAACTCCGACGCGAGCGCGTTCTCCACCACGTCGCCGAGGTGCGCGATGAAGACGATGTTCTCCGCCGACCGCTGCTGGATCAGATACTCGAAGCTCGCAGTCAGCGGCGCCGGGTCCCCCCGATCCTGATCGAACTGGTACTGCGTATCCGGCACCACAGCCACCGTGAACCGCGGGTGCTCCGTGTCGATCCGCCCGCTGGTCGCCGTACTCGCGGTTGCTGCCGTGGCGTTCCCGGCGCTGAGAACACCGGGTGCGATTACCGCACCCGCCCCGAGCGCCCCTGCCTGCAAGAGCCGCCGCCGGCTCGTCCCGTCGTCCTGCTGCGCCATCGCCGCCTCCACGAGTTCCTCTGACACCGCAGGAACTCTAGAGCCGCTGACCCCATCGGACGGTGAACGCCAGAAGAACCCTCCGCGAGACGCGAGGCCGGCTCAGCTGAAACCGTGCGCGATCACCGCGGGGAGCCCATCACCATCAAGACCGGCCAGCACCCGAGCCTCGTGCGGAACCACCGGATCAGGAAGCTTGTCCAGGGCGAACCAATCAAGACCGGCCGCCTTGTCCGGCTCCATCAGCCGCGGCTCCCCGGTCCAGCGAGACGTAGTGAAGAAGAAGTCCACCCGCTCATCGATGGGATCCCCATTGCCTCCGGTCCGATGCATCGCAGTCAGCGGAACCAGGTCAGCTGGATCGATCTCCACCCCAACTTCTTCCCGCACCTCCCGAACCGCGGCCGCAACCGCCGATTCCCCCAGCTCCACATGCCCGGCCGGCACGGCCCAATACCCATCCATATAGCCGGTGTTGGTCCGCAGCATCATCAACACCTCATCCCCTCGCCGAAGTACGACGTACGCCGCCGGAACCACCCGAAACCGATCCATACCCCGAACCCTAATAACCCCCGCCGACACACTGCAGCCACGCGGTGGGGTCGAGGTGTTCGTAGCAGAGTGAAAGGCTGCCCACGAGGGCGCCCAACCAGAGGAGAGCATCCATGATCGCCACCTATACCTTCGACATCTTCTGCAGCCTCGACGGCTTCGGCTCGTACGGCGAGGGCGGCGACTGGGGTGGCTACTGGGGCAAGCAAGGCCCTGAGTTCCTCGATCGCCGCCTGGCCCTGTACGAACAGGAGCAGCGGATCGTGCTCGGGGCGAACACCTATCGGCAATTCTTGGAGGTGCTCGGCCCGAGCGCCGAGGAGGCCAAGGTGGACGACCCGGTGAACACCCGGATGATGAGCCTGCCGACCACGGTGGTGTCGACCACGCTGCACGGACCGCTCGACTGGTCGAACGCGACGCTTGCGAGCGGCGACGCCGTCGACGTCGTCGCACGGCTCAAGGAGGAGTCCGACGTGCCGTTGCGTTCAGTCGGCAGCGTGTCGTTGAACCGGGCGCTGATGGCCGCCGGCCTGGTCGACCGCGTCCAGGTGACGATCTTCCCGGTGATCACCGGTCAGACCGGAGTGGACCCGATCTTCCAGGGTGCAGCCGACTTCGACCTCGAGCTGCTCGAGAGCCGAACGCTAGACGGCCGCACCCAAGAGCTCATCTACCGGCCCATGCTGCATAGCTGAGTCGGCCCAGACAACCCCGCTGGGGCAAGTCTTGTCGTCGCACCCTCCCGCGCACTCGTTCCGGGGGGTGAGGTCAAGACGAGCTGGATGACTCCGACCCTCTCGTGACGGCGCCGAACGGCGGCGCCCGCCATCGAAGGAGTGTCAGCATGTCAGTTGTCCGCGTCCACAACTTCTCCATCTCACTCGACGGTTTCGGCGTCGGTGAGGGACAGAGCAGAGACGACCACTTCGGTCACGCCGGGGAGCGGCTGCACGAATGGATGTTCGCCACTCGGTGGTGGGAGCCCGGCGGTAGCCGCGGCGTCGACGACGTCTTCGCCCGCCGGAACGATTCGGGGATCGGCGCCGAGATCATGGGTGCAGGGAAGTTCGGCCACCCCGGATGGCACGCCGATCCGGACTGGCAGGGCGCTTGGGGTCCCAACCCGCCGTTCCATACGCCGGTCTTCGTGCTCACCCATCACCCGCGCCCGTCGATGGAGATGGAGGGCGGCACGACATTCCACTTCATCGACGCCCCGCCCGCCGAGGCTCTCGACGCGGCCCGCGAGGCCGCCGATGGCCAGGATGTGCGCATCGGAGGAGGCGCGACCGTGATCCGCGACTTCCTTGCCGCCGGGCTGATCGACAACCTGCACACGGTTGTGGTCCCGATCCTGCTCGGCCGCGGAGTTCGCCTCTGGGACGGACTCGAGGGCCTCGAGAAGAGCTACGCCATCGAGTCCGTCTCCTCGCCGAGTGGGGTCGTGCATGTGACCTTCACGCGCACGGATGCCTGAACCTCTTGGAAGCGGGCCCGGCCAGGCCGGGTCGCGTTCCCGCCCCCCCGACGATCCTGTTTGAGGGGTCAACCCCTCATGTGGTGGGTTGCGGAGGCAGATTATTGGTCCGCAACCCACCGACTCCGGGGTCGACCCCTGAAACGGTGGAGGAAGGCCGCGACCCAGCGGTGCGGGCCGGAGCCCGGTCACGGCTCTTACGGCTGAGGTGGCGGAGCCAGGATGGTGATGCCGTGGTGGGCGGCTACTTCCCTGGACGGCGTCCGCTTCGTCCCCATCACCGGCCACGAGATAACGCTCCAACTCGCCTGGTCCTCCGACAGCACCAGCACCGCCCTCCCGGACTTCCTGGAAACCGCCCGCCAGACCGTCCGCCCAAGGATCGGCTGATTCAAATAACGTGGAGTGCTCCCCAATGGGCAGTCTCTCTGTGTTGTTGATTCTGGAGGTTCTTGATGGCCCGCACCGAGTACTACGGCGACCCGGAGGCTCCGACGCCGAACACCTTGATTCCCGCCTGCAACATGCTGGTCGTCAATGACGGAGGCGAGTTGCTGCTGCAGCGGCGGCGGGACACCGGGCAGTGGGCGCTGCCGGGCGGGGTTCAGGACATCGGCGAGACTCCCAGCACGTGCGCGGTGAGGGAGTGCTTCGAGGAGACGGGAATAACGGCGGAGGTGGCTGACCTGCTCGGGATCTACTCAGATCCAGGTCACGTCATCAGGTACTCCGATGGCGAGATCCGTCAGGAGTTCGAGATCACGCTCATCGGCCGGCCGATCGATGGGGAACCCACGATCAATGACGAGGCGAGCGACGTCGGCTGGTTCGACTTCGACGGGCTGGCGAGTCTTGATATCCATCCTTCGATGATGCGACAGATCGACGACTACAGGTCCGGCGTACGGTCTCACGTCGACTGAGGGGCTTATCCCCTCGGACGTGACGAAGGGCCGCAAGCGTTGGCTCGCGGCCCTTCGAAGGGTGGTGCTCAGGCGGGCTTGTTCGGGCCGTCGGGGATGTCGTCGTTCTGGCCGTCGAGGCCGTCCAGGCCCTCTTTGGCCTTGTCGACACCCTTGTCGATCTTGTCGCCGTACTTGCCGCCCGTCTTCTCGTCGACGAAGGCACCGGCCTTGTCGAGGCCCTCGCCGACCTTGTCGCCGTGCTGGTCGACCAGGTCGCCGGCCTTTTCCTTCAGCGCCTCGCCTTTACCTTTGAACCTGTCGAAGATGCCCATCTCGGGGCTCCCATTCCTGCGTAGTTAAGTGCTGACAGACAGCTTGCGGTGATCTTCGCACCTGGTACGCCGGAACCGTGGGATCTCCGCGAGCGCCATGCGGACGGGCCCAGACTCGAACTTAGACTCAGACTCCGTCGCCCGACGGCTCTGACTCTACGTCACCACCGCTGTCTTCACTCTCGTCGCCAGTGGACTCGACGTCACCGCCGGAATCTCCGACCTCTACGTCACCACCACTGAACTCGACATCGCCGCCACTGCGCTTGAGTTCGACGTCGCCGCCACTCTTCGCGGCCTTGAACTCATCGGCGTTGTCCCCCAGGCCCAAGTTCTCCTTGGCCGCGTCGGACTCTTCCTCGAACGGATTCGACACTGGTTTCCTCCCGTAGGTGTACTGCTATCTGCAGTGTTCTTACCGAACTTTCCGGGTCATCCACAAGGCCGGTCCGGCCCTCTTGGCGGACTCTTCATAACGACCCTGACCGGGGCGGTGGGGCGGGGAAGGAAAGAACCCTGACCGGGGCGGTGGGGCGGGGAAGGAAAGAACCCTGACCGGGGCGGTGGGGCGGGGAAGGAAAGAACCCTGTCAGACTGGAGTGATGGCCGAACCACTCGTCGTCGCGGTCGTCGGCCCCACCGCGGCCGGCAAGTCCGACCTGTCCGTTGCCCTGTGCAAGCGCCTCGGCGGCGAGGTGGTGAACGCGGACGCCATGCAGGTCTACCGCGGCATGGACATCGGTACGGCGAAGATCAGTACGACGGAACGCGACGGCGTACCGCATCACCTGCTCGACATCCTCGACGTCACCGAGACTGCAACCGTGGCCGAGTTCCAGCAGCTCGCCCGGTCCGCGATCGACGACTGCGTCAGCCGCGGCACGTGTCCCAGTGCTGGCTGGTGGTTCCGCGTTGTACATCCGCGCGATCCTCGACGACTTCACCTTCCCCGGTACCGATCCCGCCGTCCGTGCGCGGCTGGAAGCCGAGCTCGAGAAAGAAGGGTCCGGAGCACTTCATCGACGCCTCGCCGAGATCGACCCGAAGGCCGCCGCGCAGATCCTGCCCAGCAACGGCCGGCGGATCGTCCGGGCGCTCGAGGTCGTCGAGATCACCGGCGGTCCGTACATCGCGACGTTGCCCGAGCATCGGTACGTCTATCCGGGTGCGATCCAGCTCGGTCTCGACATACCGCGGCCGGAGCTGGACGAGCGGATCGGGCGGCGGGTGGACCGGATGTTCGACACCGGCTTCGTGGACGAGGTGCGAGGTCTGCTGAACAAGGGTTTGATTGAGGGAAAGACGGCCAACCGGGCGCTCGGGTACTCGCAGGTGATCGCGTTGCTGAACGGTGAGATCGACGAGGTGGAGGCGCGGGAGCGGACCGCGCAGGCCACGCGCCGGTTCGCGCGCCGGCAGGACTCGTGGTTCCGTAAGGACCCACGGATCACTTGGCTGCGCTACGACGACCCCGATCTGCTGGAGAAGGCACTCGAAGTGCTCAGACATCCTTTATTGGCCGAAGGCAACCGGGCGGCACCCGGCGGCGTAGTCGGGGTGGAAGAAGGCCCAAGGCCTGACGCAGGGGCCGTCGATGCGAGGGGGTGACCGTGAGGCCGAGTTCCGCGAGTACCTGCTCGCGGACCGCACCCGACTGATGAGGACGGCGCTCCTGCTCACCGCGGGAGACGTGCACACCGCCGAAGATCTGGTCCAGACCGCGTGCACGCGGGTGTTCGTGCACTGGCACCGGATCAAGCACGAAGGCGCCGGCCCTTATGCGCACCGCATCCTGGTCAACGCGTTCCTGGACGAGCGCCGCCGCGCCGGCCGCCACCCCGAGGTGGTGACCGCGGAGACGCTCGAGCCGCGGCTGACCGACGAGGCGGACCCGGTGGACACCCTGGCCGTCCGCGGGGCGTTGCTGGATCTCGCGCCGCGGCAGCGGGCCGTCCTGGTACTGCGGTACTTCCAGGATCTCGATGTGGCGACGTGCGCGCGGATCCTGGACTGCACGGAGGGGACCGTGAAGAGCCAGACGGCGAAGGCGCTGAAGCGTCTGAAGGAACTGATGACCGAGGAAACGGACCGTACGACGGGGAGTAGCTGATGAACCGACCGGGGCGGCTGGGCGGGGAGGATACGGGCTAGTGGACGAGGTCAAGAGACTGTTGGAGGGGTTCGCGGACCGTGCGGCCGATGGGGTGCCGGACGCGGACATCGAGGCGGACGTCGCCCGGGGCCGGCGCGCGCTGCGCCGGATCAAGCGACGCCGCCGCGTCACCGGTGTGCTGTGCGTGGCCGCCGTGTCGGCCGCCGTCCTCGCGATCGGCAACCAGGTGAAGTGGTGGGGCACCGGCGACGCGCCGAGGTCGCGGGCGGATCAGGTGAGCCGGAGACGCCGCCGCGACGACTCCCGCAACGTCCTCGAGCCCGCTCCCGCCAAGGGTGGCGAGACGATGTCGATGTTCGGCGCATCCGTGGTCGAACTGGTGGCCAACCAGCAGGCCTGGAACACGATCGACTGCTCGCTCGCGCCGAAGGGCTGGACCGCAGAGTCCCCGATCACCGGCACCCGCGTCGTACTCTCGCAGCCGGAAATGCGGACCGCGGACACCGCCACCAAGATCGTGGTGCAGGCGGTCCCGCAGGCGAGCAGTCTGATGTCGGTCCGGGTCACCGACGGGGCCGGCAAGACGTTCCACATCGGTACTCTCAACGGCCGGCTGAGCGGCCAGGTGAAGCTCGCCGACCAGTGGCTGCTGGTCGAGCTCCCGACCGGCACCGTCGACTGGCCCGACGACGAACTCCGCCGCTTCATGGACTCCTGCACCATCAAGTGCCAGGACGCGCCAGAAGTGGCGCCAAGCCTCACCGTGGGATAGGCAAGGGCTTGACCTTGTCGCCGACGCCCCGCGGGAGAACTGGTGAAGAAGCTGGTCGCATCCCTGTCTGCTGGTGCCCTTGTGCTGTCCGGTCTGAGTGCGAGCGGAGCGGTCGCGAGTCCGCCGGCCCAGAATCCGGCCCAGAGTCCGGTCAGGCATCCGACCGCGATCGGGTTCGGCGGCGCGGTCGTCTCGGTCGACCCGGACGCAACCAATGTCGGCCTCGTCGTACTGCGGCGCGGCGGCAACGCGGTCGACGCCGCGGTCGCCACGGCCGCCGCTCTCGGTGTGACCGAGCCGTACTCCGCCGGAGTCGGCGGTGGCGGGTACTTCGTCTACTACAACGCCAAGAAACACAAGGTGTTCACGATCGACGGCCGCGAGACCGCACCCGCGACGATGCCGTCCGACGCGTTCATCGACCCGGCGACGGGCAAGCCGTACAACTTCACCCCCGAGCTCGTCACATCCGGTGTGTCGGTCGGTATTCCGGGCACGCTGGCGACCTGGGACTCGGCCCTGCGACCGTGGGGTTCGCTGTCACTTGGACAAGGCGCTCCGCCGGCCGGCGAACTGGCCGACCGCGGCTTCGTCGTCGATCAGACGTTCCGCATCCAGACGCTGGACAACAAGGCGCGCTTCGCGGCGATCGTGCCGACCGCGAAACTGTTCCTGCCGGGCGGTGACGCGCCCGCAGGTCGGCTCGGTGTTCAAGAACCCCGAACTCGCCGACACCTACGAATGCTCGGCAAGAAGGGCCCGTCGGCGTTCTACAAGGGCGAGCTCGCCAGCGAGATCGCCGCGGTGGTGAAGACCCCGCCGAAGACCGCGACGACCACCCTGCCGGTGATGCCGGGCTACCTGACCACGAAGGACCTGGCGGCGTACAAGGTGATCGATCGCGAGCCGACCAAGGTTCGGTACGACGGGCTGGACGTCTACGGCATGGCGCCGTCGTCGTCCGGCGGAACGACGATGGGCGAGGCGCTGAACATCCTCGCAACCGACTGCACCTGTCGAGCAGTCGACCACCGCAGGCGCTGCACACCTACCTCGAGGCGTCCGCGCTGGCGTTCGCCGACCGGGCGGCGTACGTCGGTGACCCGAAGTACGTCGACGTGCCGACGAAGGAACTGCTGTCGCGCGGGCTTCGGGGCCGAGCGGTCCTGCCTGATCGATCCGGCGCAGGCCGCGATCGAAGCCGGTGCCGGCCGGATCGCCGGATGGTTCGTACTACGCCGTGTGCCGCAAGGTGCCGCGACGACGCAGCGGCCGGACACCGAAGGGCTGTCGACGACGCACCTGGTCGCGGCGGACAAGTGGGGCAACGTGGTGTCCTACACGCTGACCATCGAGCAGACCGGCGGCAGCGGCATCACCGTGCCCGGGCGCGGCTTCCTGCTGAACAACGAGCTGACCGACTTCTCCGCGGTCTACGACCCGGCCGACCCGAACCGGATCGAGCCGCGGCAAGCGGCCGCGGTCCTCGATGTCGCCGACGATCGTGCTGCGGCACGGCAAGCCGTTCCTGGCGCTCGGTTCGCCGGGTGGCTCGACCATCATCACGACGGTGCTGCAGACGCTGACGAACCGGCTCGACCGCGACATGACCCTGCCGGAGGCGATCGCCGCACCGCGCGCGTCGCAGCGCAACACCACCGACCGTCACCGCCGAACCAGTCGTTCATCGACGCCTACGGTGCGGCGCTGATGCCGCTACGGTCACACGCTTCACGCCGGCGGGTGACGCCCGGACCTCGGCCGCCGAGATCGGGGCGGTCGCGGCGCTCGAGTTCCTGCCCGGCGGCGCGTATCCTGGCGGCCGCCGAGCCGACGCGCCGAGGCGGCGGATCCGCCGGCACGGTCCGGCCCTGAGAGCCACCCCGTTGCGTCCGAAGATCTGAGGGCTATGGGCCACCGATCTTCGGACGCGAGGGGCTTGTGCGACTAGAGCGAGGTGATGATCGCGGCGACCAGGGCGGCGCGTTCGGCCAGAGTCGCTGCGACCACCTGCTCGTGGACGGCGTGGGCGCCTTGACCCACCGGCCCGAAGCCGTCCAGGCTCGGGACGCCGAGCCAGCCGGTCAGATTGCGTGTCGGCGGCACCTGATCGCCGCCGCACCGCCGACCTCCTGACCGACGGACCGCCCGGCCGCGACGACCTGCCGAGCAGGCGCTCGGTCGCCGGCCTGACGGCTGCCAGGCCGGGCGATTCGACATCACCGCGCACCTCGCAGCTTGGCGTCCGTACGCACCGGTTCGCAATCCGGTCACGCGCAGTCGAGCACGGCCCGCTCGGTCTCCGGATCGACGAAGCGGAAGCCGATGTCGGCCGAGGCGACCCCGGTACGACGTTCGTCCGCCCGCCGCCGGTGATGGTGCCGACGTTGCACAACACGTCGTCGTACCCGGCGACCACGGCACGTACCGCGATCAGCTGGTCGACCAGCTCGTCGATCGCGGAGACGCCGCTCTCGGGGTCGAGAGCTGCATGCGCCTCCCGGCCGGTGACCTCGATCCGGACCCGGCTGCTGCCCCGGCGCGACGTCTTCAGCTCGCCGTTCGGGTGCGGTGGTTCGAGTCCGAAGACGGCGAACGACCCCGGCCGACTCGGCCGTCACGAGATCGCGGGCCGAGGGTGAACCGATCTCCTCGTCGGCGACCACGACGACGCGCACCGGACGATGATCGAGCCGCTCGGCGACCTGCTCGAGCGCGGTCTCCAGGACGACCAGTCCGCCCTTCATGTCGAAGACGCCGGGCCCGTGGACGACGCCGTCCTGTTCGCGCCAGGGCATCGCGTCGCGAGTTGCCCGACCGGCCAGACCGTGTCGTGGTGCCCGAGGAAGAGCAGCGGCGCGTCGCCGGTCGCGCGGTCCTCGGCCGGGGAAGTCGGCGACCACGTGGTCGCCGGTTGGCGATCGGCACGCGGCGTGCGGTGCCGCCGAGCTCGGCGTACCGGGCGACGAGACGGTCGGCGAACGCATTCAGTGCGCTGATCGCCGTCAGCGTCTCGTGCGCGTGTCTCGATCGCCGAGCGTCGCGTCCGCCGGCAGCCGCCTGCTGCATCGTCCCATGGATAGTCAACGTATCATCATCAGCGGTCGGATCGACTTGACTTCCTTGACAGATCGGCAGGGCATGTTCTACTGACCAGGACAAGATTCGTTACGTATCTTTGAGGTGGACGAGCCGCTGCAGGCGCTGGCTCCGACCGTCACCTCACCACCCCGGCGCAGTACGCCGAGGCCGCGGCGCTGTACCGTGAGGTCTTCGGCTACCAGCACCCCGAGCTACGGCCTGAACCCGCGCCTGCTCGGTGCACTGGTGGCAACGGTGGCTCGGTCGTCGGCGTACTGGACGACCGACCGATCGGCTCGTCGCCTTCGCCTACGGCTTCTGTGGCACGGACGGCGCGGCTTCTACCACTACTCGCAGATCGCCGTGGTCGCCGCCGAACAGCAGGGCCGCGGTCTGGGCCGGCTGCTCAAGCAGGCACAGCGAGAGGTTGCCCTCAGCCACGGCATGACCCAGATGCGGTGGAGCTACGACCCGTTCCAGACCCGCAACGCGCACTTCAACCTCGACGTCCTCGGCGCCCGCGGCCGCTGGTTCGACCCCGACATGTACGGCACCCCGGGCACCGACCGCGTCGTCGTCGAGTGGGACCTGCCCGGGAGCCGAGCGCCGAGGCCGCACCGAGGCAGTCGCTGTCCCGGGCTGGGTCGGATGACCGGGGCGTGCCGCACGGCCGACGTGGCTCGCGATCCCGGCCGATTTCCCGACCTCGAGGCGACCCGCCCGGCAGGTCGCCGACCAGGTCCGCCGCGCGGTGCGGTCGCCGTTCGGCGAACTGCTCGGCAAGGACCTCGCGGCCGGTGGTCGATGCCGGACGGATCTCGGCCGACAACCGCGAGCTGTCCAGCCCGCACGGGCGGTACGACGCCCGCCTGCAAGCGCCGTCGTCGACGCTGCTGCAGCAGCGCGTGGTCGAGCAGGAGCGCGCCTCGATCGCCGAAGCGCTCGACCTGATCCTCGCCGACGACTCGATCGCGCAGGCCGCGGCCCGGATCGTCGCTGCCCGGCGGCGCTTCATCGTCGGCTCGGCAAGTCGTTCTCGTACGCGTCCCTGCTCGCCTTCGACCTCAGCGCCGGCCTGTCCCAGGTCACGCTGATCGACGGCACGGTCGTGCGCGGCGTCGACGTCCTGTCCGACGTCCGCTCGAGCGACCTGATGGTGGCGTTCTCGTTGCGCCGCTACCGCCGCGACACCGTCGAGATCGCGCGCCGGTTCGTCGAGGCCGGTGGCGAACTCGTCGCGATCACCGACTTCGACGACGCGCCGCTGGCGAAGATCGCGGACCAGTGCATCTACGTCGCGACCGGCAGCGCGTCGTACGTCGACTCGCCGACGGTGGTGGCGTCCGTCGCTGCACGTGCTGGCGACCCTGACCACGGCGAGCGCGAAGGGTGCCCGGCGGCGACTCGGCGAACGCGACCGGCTGAACACCGAGCTCGGGCTGTATGTCGTCGACTGACCGGAAGGGATTCCCGTGCGCGTCACCGCCGCCCGACTGCACCGGGTCCGGCTGCCGCTCGTGCACGCGTTCCGCACCAGCTCGCACCGCAAGACCGTACCTGGACCACATCCTGGTCGAGCTGGAGGACGCCTCCGGCGCGATCGGCTGGGGCGAGATCGCCTCGCCGTCCGACCCGTACTACGCGCCGGAGACGGTCGAGTCGTGCTGGCACATCGCCGAGCACTACCTGCTTCCCGGCCGTGCTCGGGCAGGAGTGGGAGCGACCCGAGCAGGTGTCGCGGTTGTGGGCGAAGGTGCGCGGCAACCAGTTCGCCAAGGCCGGAGTCGACGTCGCCGCCTGGGTGCTGTGGTCGACGGTGCGCGGCGTCCCGCTGGCCGCAGGCGCTCGGCGGGACCCGGGCCGAGGTCGTCGCCGGCGTGTCGCTCGGGATCGAGCCGACGATCGACGAGCTGCTCACCGAGGTCGGGCGGCAGGTCGACGCCGGGCTATCCGCGGGTGAAGCTGAAGATCGCGCCCGGCTGGGACGTCGAACCGGTCCGCGCGGTCCGCGCCGAGTACCCGGACCTCGATCTGCATGTCGATGCCAACGGCATCTATATCGAGTCGAGCCAGCACCTGACCGCGCTGCGGGCGCTCGACGAGTTCGGGCTGACGATGATCGAGCAGCCGTTCGCGCCGCGGGACCTGCTCGCCCACGCCCGGCTGCAGCGGCACGCTGGCGACCCCGGTCTGCCTGGACGAGAGCGTGGAGACGCTCGACGACCTGGAGACCGCGCTGTCGCTCGAGGCGCTGCGGGTGCTCAACATCAAGGTGTCGCGGATGGGCGGGCTGACCGCCGCCCGGGCCGCGCACGATCGGGCGCAGCAGGCCGGGATCGCCGGTCTGGTGCGGCGGCATGCACGAGTTCGGCATCGGCCGGGCCGCCAACGTCGCGCTCTCCAGCCTGCCCGGCTTCACCCTCCCATCGGATGTGTCGGCCTCGGAGAAGTACTACGCCCGCGACGTCGTCGACCCCGCCGGTCGTCGCCGTCCGGGCGTCGTCCAGGTGCCGAAGGCAATCGGGTCTCGGCCACGCGTCGACACGCGACCTGATCGCGGCGAACACCGTCGCCGACCCTGTCCCTCTGACCAGAACAGGACCTGGTTCGCATGACCACGGCGCTGACCGGTGGCCTGGTCGTCGACGGCACCGGCTGCGGAGCGGTGGCCGCGACCGTCCTGGTCGACGGCGGACGGATCGCCGGCGTGCTGCCGCCCGGCGGACCGCCCTCCGGACGCCGAGGTGATCGATGCCACGGGCAACATCGTGGCACCGGGCTTCATCGATCTTCACTCGCATGCGGACTTCTCGTTGGAGGCGAGCCCGGACGCCGCTCACCCAGCTGTACCAGGGCGTCACCACCCTGGTCACCGGGAACTGCGGCTGGTCGCCGTTCCCGATCACCGACCTGGACCAGATGCGAGCCGGTACGGCGTTCCTGGCCCCGGAGCACGCTGGTCCTGGCAGGACGTCGACGGGGTTCGCGGACACGTTGGACCCGGCCTGGCGATCAACATCGCCTTGCAGGTCGGTCACTCGGCGCTCCGGCTCGCGGTCCTGGGCGGCGCCGAGCGTGCGCCGTCCCCGGCCGAGCTCGCGCAGATGCAGGACGCTGCTGCGGGAAGCCGCCGAGCAGGGTGCGGTCGGCTTCTCGACCGGCCTGATCTACGCGCCGGGCACGTATGCCGAGCCGTCCGAGGTCGCCGCACTGGTGGCGACGGCGGCGGAGTGCGGCCTGCTCTACTCGACGCACATCCGCAACGAAGGCGCCGCGGCTGCTCGAAGCCCTCGACGAGGCGATCGCGGCCGCCCGGGCCGGCGGTGCCCGGCTGGAGGTCTCGCACCTGAAGGCCATGGGGCCAGCGAACCACGGGATGGTCACGGCCGCGCTCGAACGCCTCGACCAGGCCCGCGCGGACGGTCTCGATGTCGCCTGCGACGTCTATCCCGTACACGGCCTCCAGCACCACCCTCACCTCCAGGCTGCCGACCTGGGCGATGGACGGCGGTACTGCGGCCTGCTGGCCCGGCTCGGCGACACCGGCCGAACGCGCAGCGGGTCGCTGGACGCGGTGCGGGAGCGGGCGTCCTCGATCCGGACGACGTCGTGATCGCGTCGCTGCCGCCCGGCCGCTACCAGGACTGTCGCGGCCTGAGCCTCGCGGAGATCGCCCGGCGCGACGGTGTGGACGGCGCGGAGATCGTGCCTGCGGATCCTGGAGCACCACCAGGCCGCGGTCAGCGTCGTCAACCACGGGATGAGCGAGGACGACGTGGTCACCGTACTGCGTCACCCGTGGACGAGCGTCGCGAGCGACGGCTGGATCCTCCGCGCCACCGGTCGACGGTCACCCGCACCCGCGCAGCTTCGGGACCTTCCCGCGGGTCCTCGGCCGGTACGTCGCGCGACTCAGGCCGTGCTCACCCTGCCCGAGGCGGTCCGCCGGATGACCTCGCTACCCGCGTCCCGGCTCGGCCTCGACCGACCGCGGTGTGGTCAAACCCGGTGCCGTCGCGGACCTCGTCGTACTGGATCCGGACGCGGATCGCGCGACCGGTCGACGTACGACGATCCGTGGCAGTTGTCCGTCGGCGATCGAGCACGTCCTGGTCGCCGGTGAGCCGGTGCTGCGCGACGGCGTACCGACCGGCAACCGGCCGGGGCGCGTCCTCAGGCCTTCTTGAAGCGTTTGGGTTCGCTCGGCAACGGGGGAGGCGCCGCCGCCTGCTCGTCCCCAGTCGTCTCGAGCCAGCCGTCGTACTCGGCCAGCAACTCGTCCAGGTCGCTGCGGGTCCACGTCCCGCAGTACGACGACCCACGGGTGGTCCTCGTCGTCGTCCTCGCCGTGGAAGCGCCCGCGCCTGACGTCGCCCGCCCAGCCGGGCGGCCACCGCCTCGGCGTCCTCCTGCTCCCAGAAGTAGGCGATCAGCTCCATGGGGCACACCGTACGATCTTCCTCATGAGCACCGTTTTCCTGGCTGAAGGGGCATGGCACGGAGAACGACTTCGTGCTGCTGCCCGACCCCGACGGGTCGATCCACGGGGATCTCGACGCCGAGCTGGTGCGGTTCCTCTGCGACCGGCACGCCGGGATCGGGGCGGACGGCGTACTGCGGGTGATCGAGGGCGCGCAAGCAGTCGTACGTCGAGGACGGCGGCGACTGGTTCATGGACTACCGCAACGCGGACGGGTCGATCGCGGAGATGTGCGGCAACGGCATCCGCGTGTTCGTCCGGTACCTGGCCGAAGCCGGCCTGGCCGGGGACAAGCCCGTCCGGGTCGGCACCCGCGCCGGCGTCAAGGAGGTCGTGCTGAACGACGACGGCACGCTCACCGTGGACATGGGCGAGCCCGTGCTGCCCGGTCCGGCGGGCATCGTCGTCGAGGCGAACGGCCACCAGTGGCCGGCCGTGCACGTGGACATGGGCAACCCGCACGCCGTCGCCTTCGTCGACGACCTGCGCGAGCCCGGTCGACCTCTGTCGACCAGCCCACCTGGTCGCCCGGCGGAGGCGCTTCCCGCACGGCGTGAACGTGGAGTTCGTCGTCCGCCGGGGTCCGAACGAGGTCGAGATGCGGGTGCACGAGCGAGGCTCGGGGGAGACGCGGTCCTGCGGGACCGGGACGTGTGCCGTGGCCGTGGCGGCCGCGCGGGCCGCCCGGCAGGAGCTCCCGGTCACGTACCGGGTCGGCGTACCGGGCGGTGCGGTCACGCGTCACGTGGCGTGAGGACAACCATCTGGAGCTGACCGGACCGGCCGTCGTCCACGCTCGCGGGGAGTTCGATCGGGCCTGGTGCTGCCTGAACGCGCCTGAAGGGGAATTCAGGCTGCCGCGTGGGGCGTTGACGTGGTTAATCGGGTCGCCTGTACTGGTGGCCCGTGCCACGATGGAAGGTATATGACGACCCATTCGAACGCATACGACGAGACCACCGACGTCGACCTCGACCTGATCCAGGACGATGCTCAGGCGATTCGTCGACGGGTCACGCGGAAGACACAGACTTCGGACCGAGAACCGAACACCGAGGGCCTGGAGCTCGAGGAACGCCAGGCGCTGCGGCGCGTGGTGGGTATGTCGACCGAGCTGACGCGACATCAGCGAGGTCGAGTACCGCAAGCTGCTGCTCGAGCGCGTGCTGCTGGTCGGCGTCTGGACCGACGGCAGCGCCGAGGACGCCGAGAACTCGCTGGCCGAGCTGAAGCTGCTCGCCGAGACCGCCGGCTCCGAGGTGCTCGACGGCGTGATCCAGCGGCGCAAGAAGCCGGACGCCGCGACCTTCATCGGTAGCGGCAAGGTGCACCGACCTGCGCAACCTGGTCGCGTCGCTCGGCGCCGACACGGTGATCGCCGACGGCGAGCTGGCGCCCGCCCAGCTGCGCAACCTGGAGGACAAGCTCAAGGTCAAGGTGGTCGACCGGACCGCGCTGATCCTGGACATCTTCGCCCAGCACGCGAAGAGCAAGGAAGGCAAGGCCCAGGTCGAGCTGGCCCAGCTGCAGTACATGAAGCAGCGCCTGCGTGGTTGGGGTGGGAACCTGTCCCGCCAGGCCGGTGGACGCGTCGGTGCGGCCGGTGGCGGTATCGGTGGCCGTGGTCCCGGTGAGACCAAGATCGAGACCGACCGGCGCCGGATCAACACCAAGATCTCCAAGCTGCGCGCGCGAGCTGAAGGACATGAAGGGCACCCGGTCGACGATGCGGCAGGAGCGCCGCCGGCATTCGATCCCCTCGGTCGCGATCGCCGGCTACACCAACGCCGGCAAGTCCTCGCTGCTGAACAAGATCACCGGTGCCGGTGTCCTGGTCGAGAACGCGCTGTTCGCGACCCTGGACCCGACCACCCGGCGTACGACGACGTCCGACGGCCGCGTGTACACGTTCACCGACACCGTCGGGTTCGTCCGGCACCTGCCGCACGACATCGTCGAGGCGTTCCGCTCGACGCTGGAGGAGGTCGCGGACGCGGACCTGCTGCTGCACGTGGTCGACGGTTCGCACCCGGACCCGCTGGCCCAGATCCAGGCGGTCCGCGAGGTGCTCGGTCGAGATCGGCGCGATCGGACGTCCCGGAGATCATCGTGATCAACAAGGGCGACCTGGCCGACCCGATCGCGCTGGCCCCGATCCTGCACCGCGAGCCGCGCGCGATCGTCGTCTCGGCCCGCACCGGCGAAGGCATCGACAAGCTCAAGTCCCTGGTCGAGGCGTCCCTGCCTCAGCCGGACGTAGCCGTCGACCTCCTGCTCCCGTACGACCGCGGCGACCTGGTCTCCCGGATCCACTCCGAGGGCTCGGTCGACCAGCTCGAGCACACCGCCGACGGCACCCGCCTCACCGCCCGCGTCCACGCCGACCTGGCCGGCGACCTGACGCCGTACCAGGTGGCAGCGGCTCAGTAACCTACAAGAGAACAGCCCCCGAGGTTTGGGCCTCGGGGGCTGTTCCTTGTCCTGCTCAGGGTGTCACTTGCGGGTGGAGACCTGGACCTTCATGGTCGTGCCGTTGCGCGACGAGGACCTTGATGTTGACGCCGTTGTTCGGCACCTTGACGCCGGTCTGCGGCTGCTCCGGCGTACCAGTACTGCTTGCTGTCGTTGAACGTCGGAGACAGCCGTCCTGGCCGCGGATGTAGCTGGCCTGCCCGTTCACGTGCAGGGTGAACGAGTCGGCCTTCTCCAGACCGAACGGCGCGTCGTAGCCGGCGACCCGCGGACGCCAGATCTGGCCGTCGAGACGGTTGATCGGGACCGGGTGGCGTCGATCGGCAGGACCAGACCCTCACCGGGGTGCTCGTTGGTGTTGTTGTCGCTCCTGCGAGGTGTCCCAGTACCAGAGCAGCAGACCGTCCTGGTACGGGAAGTGCTCGACCTTGTCCGGCTTGCGTGCTGGCCCAAGCCGAAGTTGTACGGGCCGGTCTTCAGGTACTGGTCGTAGGACGACGTAGTTGATGTGCGAGGCGAGGTAGTAGTTGTCGTACAGCGTGGTCATGGTCGCGCCGGCCGAGCTGAACCCGTTCAGCGTCCAGCCCTCCGGCGTGGCCTCCGCACCGGACGTCGACCAGCGTGGTCGCGCCCGAGGTCACCTTGATCGCGTCGGCGAAGAAGCCCTTGCCACCGGCCGCCGGGTCGGTGGTGTAGCGGAACCGCAGGCCGATCGTCTTGCCGGCGTACGCCGACAGGTCGAACGTCGCCGGCACCCAGCCGTCGCTGGCTTGCCGTCGATGCCGTTGCCCTCGGCCGCCTTGGTGATGTTGCCGGCGATCGGCTTGTAGCCGGTGCCGTCGTTCACCTCGACATAGGCGTAGTCACACGCGGTCGTGACCGCAGTCCTCGATGTCCCAGTTGGCCTGGAAGGTCAGCGGACGCGGCGCCGGCCGGCAGGGTCACCTGGCGGTTCATCGTGTGGGTGAAGTCGTTGCCCTTGCCGCTCCACCAGGACTTGCGTGCCGGCTGCCGGTGGCGACGAGCTCGGCTGGTGACCTGCTTCTTCGGCAGTGACCACGACCAGGCCCTGGGCCTTGGTCGAGTTGTACTCGTGCGGGCCGAGCTCGAGGTCCGGTTCTGGCCGGCCTGCGACGATCTCGTAGTCCAGCCAGCCGAGCTGCAGCTTGTCCCAGGCGCTGAGGTCGGCCGCCGCTCGCCGATGCCGCCGTCGCTGCGGCGCGCCGACCCGGCTCTGCGCCATGAGCGTCCACCAGTTGACGCCGTTCTCGACCGGCGCGCCGGAGGTGTCGTAGTGGTCCGGCAGACCGAGGTCGTGGCCGTACTCGTGCGCGAAGACGCTGATGCCGCCGTTCTCCGGCTGGATCGTGTAGTCGCCGACCCACAGGCCGGTGTCGCCGATCTGGGTGCCGCCGACCGGGTTGTTCGGCGGGGCCGCCCGGCGGATGCCTGGACCGTACCAGCGGTGCGACCAGATCGCGTCCTCACCCTGCTGCGGGTCACCGTCGGCCTGGTCGCCGCCGGCGTGCACGATCTGGAAGTGGTCGATGTAGCCGTCGGGCTCGTTGAAGTTGCCGTCACCGTCGAAGTCGTAGCGGTCCCACTGGTCGAACGTCTTCAGCTCGGCCGTGATCTGCGCCGTGGTCCGGCCGGCCGCCTTCTGGTCGGCGACCCACTGGTTCACCGCGTCCTGGACCAGGTTCCAGGTGTTGCTGCAGACGTTGCCGGCGCACGGGAAGCCGTTGGACCGGCCGTAGCGGGCCTCGTTGTACTTGCACCTTGACCCAGTCGGTGACCTCGCCGTCGACGCTGTAGCGGCCCGACGACTGCTTCTCGTAGTACTTCTTCACCGAGTTCGCGCCGGTGCCGAAGTACAGGTCCTGGAAGTGCTGCCGGTTGTAGTTCGGCCTGCCAGACGGTCGAGTTGTCCACCGACCGGTCCGGCTCCGGGATCGCGTTGTGCAGCGGGCCGTCGAAGGTCGCCGGGCCGGGGATGCGCGGGGTCGGTGTCCTGGTCGGGGTAGTCCGGGTGCCGCTCGTTGCCGAACTCGGCCAGCACGACGAAGATCCGGTCGGTCTTCTCCCGGGTCAGCTCGACGTACTGGTCGACCTTGGCCCTGTGGCGTTCTTGACGCCCTTGGCGCCGGCCGTCGGCCTTGCTGCCGACCTTCACCACGGTGCTGGCGCCGCGCTTCTCGGCCTTGGCCGTGCCGTTCAGCACCTTGGTCAGGGCCTCCTCACGCAGCTCCCGGCGCTTGTCCTCCAGCGGGCTGGGCAGCTCGTCCGGACGCCGGCTGCTCGCGCTCGCTCGCGGCCGGGGCGGTGCCGGCGTCCCGGGGCGGTGCGGCGGCGTCGCCGGACGAGGCCGAAGCTCAGGCCGATCGTCGCCGCCAGTGCCAGGCTGAACAGCCCGGCAGATACTTTGCGCACGTTTCCCTCCATGCTCGTCAGAGGTCCGCCGCGCGTGGTGACGTGGCGTGACTCGCGCTCCCCCGAGCGTGTACTTTGCGCGACAGTACGGGGAAAATCCGCGGTGCTGAAGTGGTTCGGCAGAAATTTCCGCAAGCAGCGGGGAAACATGCGCTGCACGCACCTGGTAGGACCACTCAGCGCACTGGAGTACGACGACGCAGCGTCGCGGCCCGGGGAGTGCGGCACACTGTCGCGACATGGACGCTCACCGCACGCCGGGCTGGCAGCGTGGCTGACTCGAGACGCGACCTGCTGCTGCCGCTGTGGCGCGCGCTGGTCGTCTTCCGGGTGATCACCTGGGCTGTTCGCCTGCTTCGGCGTCTGGACCCGCTGGGACGGCATCGTCGCGGCCCGTCCGGCGCCATCGCTCCTGCTGGCGGTCATGGGCGTCTGGACCGTGATCGCCTCGATCGGCTACAGCCGGCACTGGGGACGTCGCAACACCCGGCTCGCCTTCGCCGACCTGATCGTCACCGTCGGCTGCATGTACGCCACCCTGCTGGCCCAGCCGCTGGTCGCACATCCGCGGCGGCGCCTCCGTGCTGACCTCGGTCTGGGCGGCCGGACCGGTGCTCGCGCTGGCGATCTCCCGCGGCCGCGACGGCGGCCTGCTCGGCGCCGCGACGATCAGCCTCGCGCTGCTCTCGCTCCGCGGCGTCGACAACGCGTCGGCGATCCTCGCACACCGTGCAGCTGCTGCTGGTCGCGGGCCTGGTCGTCGGGTACGCCGCTCGACCACGATGCGGCGGGCGCAACGCCGGCTCCGGGAGGCGATCGCCGCCGAGAGCGCGACCGCCGAGCGGCTGCGGCTCAGCCGGTCGATCCACGACGGCGTACTGCAGGTGCTGGCCCAGGTGCAGCGGCGCGGTACCGCGATCGGCGGCGAGGCGGTCGAGCTGGCCGAGCTGGCCGCCGAGCAGGAAGTTGCCCTGCGCACCTTGATGTCGACCCGGCCGACCGCTGGCGACGGCGGCCGGCTCGACCTGTGCGTGCTGTTGTTGCCGTTGGCCACGACCTCGGGTGGACGTCGTCGTACCGGCCGGGCAGGTGCTGCTGCCGGCCGCAACCGCGACCGAACTGGTTGCCGCGGTCAAGGAGGCGCTGAGCAACGTGGCCAAGCACGCCGGCCCGGAGGCGCGCAGCTGGGTGGTGGTCGAGGACCTCGGCGACGAGGTGCTGCTGTCGATCCGCGACGATGGTGCCGGTACGACGCCGGCCCGGCTCGAGCAGGCCCGGGTCGACGGGCACCTGGGCGTGAGCCAGTCGATCCGCGGCCGGATCACCGATCTCGGCGGCAGCGTCACGGTCCGGACCGCACCGGGCGAAGGTACCGAGTGGGAGATGAAGGTGAGCAAGCGCATGACGACCGGGTGATGATCGTCGACGACCATCCGATGTGGCGCGAGGGCGTCGCCCGCGATCTGGGCAGCCGCGGGTACGACGTCTGCGCGACCGCGTCGGACGTGGCCGGCGCGCGATCCGGATCGCCCTGGCGACCCGGCCGGACGTGGTGGTGATGGACCTGCAGCTCGGCGACGGCTCCGGCGTCGACGCCACCCGGGAGATCACCGACCGCGCTGCCGGACACCCGGGTGCTGGTGTTGTCGGCCAGCGCCGAGCAGGCCGACGTACTGGCTGCTGTGAAGAACGGCGCGTCCGGGCTATCTGGTGAAGTCGGCGTCGCTGGACGAGTTCGACGACGCAGTACGGCGTACTGCCGAGGGCGATGCCGTCTTCAGCGCCGGACTGGCCGGGCTGCTGCTGGGGGAGTACCGGCGGCTCGGGGCGCGGGCCTGAGGTGCCGCAGCTGACCGAGCGGGAGACAGAGGTGCTCCGGCTCGTCGCGCGCGGGCTGACCGCCCGGCAGATCGCCACCCGGCTCGTGCTGTCGCACCGGACAGTGGAGAACCACGTGCAGAACACGCTGCGGAAGCTGCAGCTGCACAACCGGGCCGAGCTGGTCCGCTACGCCATCGAGCACGGGATCAGACACCGCCGAGTAGCCCGTTACAGTCGCGACCTGGTCGCTTGTCGCAATTGTTCGACGTACCGCTTGAATGGTCTTCGTACACTGTGCGTTCACGCTGGCCGTGAGTGCTCTCTGTCACGACATCCGCACCGCGGGTGCCCATCTCCGGAGGATGTCTGTGAACCGGTCGTCCCTGGTCCGCGCGTTGTTCGCGTTCCTCGTCCTGGCGGCGTCGACGTACGTCGTCCTGACCGCCCGGCCCGAGCTCGGCCTCGACCTGCGCGGCGGGACGCAGATCGTGCTGGAGGCGAAGCGACTCGCCGACGGTGAAGGCGAACAAGGAGACCACCGACAAGGCGACTCGAGGTGCTGCGCCGCCGGATCGACGCGCTCGGCGTCAGCGAGCCGAGCGTGACCCGGCAGGGCGAGCACCGGATCATCGTCGAGCTGCCCGGCGTGCAGGACCCGCGCGAGGCCGCCGAAGGTGATCGGCAAGACCGCCCAGCTGACCTTCCACGAGGTGCTCGACCAGGTCGCCGCGAAGCCCGCCAAGCCGGCCGCCGGTGAGCTGTACCTGCCCAGCGACGACGGCGCCGGGCGTGCTGCGGCTGGCCAAGCCGGCGATGACCGGTGAGCTGGTCAGCGGCGCCGACGGTCGTGCTCGACCCGCAGCAGGTCGCCGCAGGGCTGGTTCGTCCAGATGGACTTCAAGGGCGACGGCGGCAAGATCTGGGCCGAACATCACCGGCAAGGCCGCCTGCGAGCCGGTCGACACGCCGCAGCGCCGGGTCGCGATCGTGCTCGACAACGAGGTGATCACCGCGCCGCAGGTCGACCCGAACGGCGGCAGCCAGCTCTGCAACACCGGCATCGCCGGCGGCACCAGCACGATCACCGGCACCTTCACCGAGGACGAGGCCAAGGACCTGGCCGCGCTGATCGAGGGCGGCTCGCTGCCGGTGCCGGTCGAGGTGATCGACCAGCGCACGGTCGGCCCGTCGCTCGGCAAGGACGCGATCCAGGCCAGCGCGCTGGCCGCGCATCATCGGCGTCGCGCTGACCGCGCTCGTTCATCATCATCGTCTACCGCCTCGTCGGCCTGATGGCCGTCCTCGGCCTGATCGCCTACGCCGGCATGTCGTACGCCGCGCTGACCGCGCTCGGCGCGACCCTGACCCTGCCGGGTCTGGCCGGTTTCGTGCTGGCCATCGGTATGGCGGTCGACGCGAACGTGCTGGTCTTCGAACGAGCCCGTGAGGACTACATCGGCGGCCGGACCGACGGGCTGCGCCGATCGCTGCGCAGCGGCTTCCAGAACGCGCTGTCCGCCATCGCCGACTCCAACATCACCACCCTGCTCGCCGCCGGGCTGCTGTTCTTCCTGGCCGCCGGACCGGTCCGCGGCTTCGGCGTCACCCTGAGCATCGGTGTGATCGCCTCGATGCTGTCCGCGCTGGTCGTCACCCGGGTGCTGGCCGAGTTCGTCGTCTCCCGCAAGTTCGTGCTGAACCGCCCGGGCATCAGCGGTATCGCCGGCCACGGCCGGGTCCGGATCTGGCTGGAGGCGCAGCGTCCGCACGCTGATGAAGCACAGCCGGCGCTGGCTGGTGATCACCGCGGTGGCGATCGTCGTCAGCGTCGCCGGGGTCGTCGGTCCGCGGGCTGAACCTCGGCATCGAGTTCACCGGCGGCCGGCTGCTCGAGGTGAGCACGGCGCAGCAGATCACGCCGGACCAGGCCCGGGCGGCGGTCGCCGAGGCCGGGTACCCGAACGCGGTGGTCCAGGCCTCCGGCGCCGACGACATCACCGTCCGGACCGGCACGATCAGCGACGACGAGGCGGAGAAGATCCGCGAGTCGATCTCCCGGATCGGCGGCGGCACCGAGCTGGTCCGCAACGAGAGCATCGGCCCGTCGCTCGGCAACGAGCTGCGCAACAAGGCGCTGATCGCGCTCGGTGTCGCGCTGCTGGCCCAGTTGCTGTATCTGGCCGTGCGCTTCCGCTGGACCTTCGGCGCGGGCGCCGTACTGGCGCTGGTGCAGAACGTCGCGGTCGTGGTCGGCGTCTTCGCCTGGACCGGCAAACCGATCGACGGCATCTTCCTGGCCGCGATGCTGACGATCATCGGTTACACCGTGAACGACTCGGTGGTCGTCTTCGACCGGATCCGCGAGACCCGCAACGCCCGCGTCCACCGAGAACCTCGGCCCGGTCGTCGACACCGCGATCGTCAACGTGCTGCCCCGGACCATCAACACCGGAATCAGCACGCTCTTCATCCTCGCCGGCGTTGCTCGTTCCTCGGCGGCGACTCCCTCGCCGACTTCGCCCTGGCGCTGCTGCTGGGCATCCTGGTCGGCACCTACTCGTCCAACCTGACCGCGGCGCCGCTCGCTGGTCGAACTGGAGAAGCGCTACCCGGCCCCGCCGCCGCGCCCGAAGCGAGCCGCAGGTGGACCGAGACGCCCAACCCGACCGCGGCGCCGTCGTCTGACGGCCACGCGCGTACGAGCTGCCGGTTGTCCACAGCCCTCGGCCCGCCGTGATCGGAAATCTGTCCGTCCGCGCGGGCTAGGGTGATGGCGGTGGGTGTCGACGTACGCGAACTGCTCGAAGCCGCGGTCTCCGGGATCGATGGTCAGACCCGGCCCGGTCAGGTGGAGATGGCCGAGGCGGTCGAACGCCTCGATGCACGACGGCTCCCACCTGCTGGTCCAAGCCGGCACCGGCACCGGGTAAGTCGCTCGGCTACCTCGTCCCCGCGCTCCTGCACGCGATCGAGGACCGCCGCGTCGTCGTCTCCACCGCGACCCTGACGCTCCAGTCCCAGCTGGTCGACCGCGACGTGCCGGCGCTGCTCGACGCGACCGAGAAGCTCCTGCCCGCGCAGACCGTCGTACGCGATCCAGAAGGGCCGCAACAACTACGCCTGCCTGCACCGGATCCGCGAGGGCGCACCGGACGACGACGGCATGCTCATCGACGTCCCGCCGCCCGGCCAGGTCGGCCAGCAGGTGCTCGAGCTGCGCGACTGGGCCGAGCAGCAGCTGCTCGACGGCGAGGCCGGCGACCGCGACCACGCGCCCTCGCACCAGTACCAGGCCTGGCAGCAGGTCGCGATCGCTGCCCGCGAGTGCCTCGGCGCGCAGAAATGCCCGTACGGCGAGGAGTGCTTCGCGGAGAAGGCGAAGGAGCAGGCCCGCAAGGCCGACATCGTCATCACGAACCACGCGCTGCTGTCGATCGACGCCTTCGAGAACCGCACCGTCCTGCCCGAGCACGACGTCGTCATCGTCGACGAGGCGCACGAGCTGCCGGCCCGGGTCACCGGCGCCGCGGGTGACGAGCTCTCCCCGCAGATGGTCGAGCGCGCCGCCAAGCGGTCCCGCCGGTTCGTCGACGACGACAAGGCCGACGACCTGATCGACGCCTCCGACGCGCTGCGCGCCGCGCTGGACGGGACCCGCGAAGGCCGGATCGAGGCCTCGAACGGCCTGGTGCTCGAGGCGGCCGCGCTGGTCCGCGACGCCGCCCGCGCGCTGTACTCCGACCTCAACAAGAAGTCCGACGACAAGGACGACGACCCGGACGGCGCCAAGCGGCAGTCGAAGGGCGCGGTCAAGGAGATCTTCGACGTCGCCGAGCGGGTCGCCGCGCTGAGCGACCTCGACGTCGTCTGGATGGTCGACCGCGACCGCTTCGGCCGCGAGCTGCGGATCGCCCCGCTCACCGTCGCCGGGCTGCTGCGCGAGCTGGTGCTCAAGGACCGGACCGTCGTGCTCACCTCGGCGACGCTGACGCCTCGGCGGCGACTTCGACGCGATCGCCCGGCAGGTCGGTCTGCGCCCGTCGGACAAGCTCGACGACGACGACGAGATGCCGGAGCTCGACTACGAGTCGGAGACCGGCCCGCTGCCGTGGCGTGGCCTCGACGTCGGTTCGCCGTTCGAGTACGAGAAGCAGGCGATCCTGTACGTCGCCAAGCACCTGCCGCCGCCGCACCGCGACGGGCTCGGCCAGAAGCAGTTCGACGAGATCATCGACCTGATCACCGCCGCGGGTGGCCGGACGCTCGGGTCTGTTCTCGTCCCGCCGGGCGGCCGAGGCGGCGACGGCCGCGGTCCGCGAGGCGACCGACCTGAAGGTGCTGTGCCAGGGCGACGCGCAACTGGGGGAGTTGTCGCGGGAGTTCGTCGACGACCCGGAGACCTCGCTGTTCGGGACGCTCTCGCTCTGGCAGGGCATCGACGTACCGGGCTCGACCTGCAACCTGGTGATCATCGACCGGGTTCCGTTCCCGCGACCGGACGAGCCGCTGATGGCCGCCCGCCAGCGTGCCGTCGACGAGGCCGGTGGGAACGGGTTCATGGCGGTCGCCGCGACCCACGCCGCGCTGCTGCTCGCGCAGGGCACCGGCCGGCTGATCCGCCGCAGCACCGACCGCGGTGTGGTCGCGATCCTCGACCCCCGCATCGTCACCGCAGCGGTACGGCGCGCTTCCTGCGCGCCTCCTTGCCGCCGATGTGGCCGACCGCCGATCGTGAGAAGGTGCTCGGTGCCCTGAAGCGATTGCAGTCGATCATGAGTCCCGGTGACCGGTCCGCCGGTGCTGCCGATGATGGCGGCGCTGGGGGAGATGCCGTCGGGAGCCGGGCTGGTCGTACGAGATGAAGTGGGACGGCATCCGCGTCATCGCCGAGGTGGACGACGGCGTCTGCCGGCTGTGGTCGCGGAACAGCCGCGACGTGTCCGGCGGATATCCCGAGCTGATCGGCCTGGCCGAGGCGCCGGGCCTGCGGCTGCCCGCCGTACTGGATGGCGAGATCGTCACCCTGGACGAGAACGGGGCCCCGTCGTTCGGCCTGCTGCAGCGGCGGATGCACGTCCGCGATCCGCGCCACCTCGCGCAGCTGATCACCGAGGTGCCCGGTCTCGGTGCGGCTCTTCGACGTGCTCCGCTTCGACGGCAAGTGGTTGCTAGAGGCAACGTACGACGATCGTCGCGGGCTGCTGGACTCGCTGGAGATCGGCGACCCGTTCTGGGAGATACCGCCCGCGTACGACGACGGCGACGCGGCGCTGGAGTTGTCCGCGTCGACCGGGCTCGAGGGTGTGGTCGCGAAGCGCCGGAAGTCGCGCTACCTGGCCGGGCGCCGGAGCGCGCGACTGGGTCAAGGTCAAGCCGGTGCAGACCCGCGACGTGATCCTCTGCGGCTGGCATCCGGGGGAGGGCAACCGCGACCGGGAAGATCGGCTCGTTCTACTGCGGCGCCTACACCGAGCCGGGTGGCGAGCTCGTCCTGATCGGCAAGGTCGGCTCCGGCCTCGACTTCGCCACCCTGGACCTGCTCAGCGCCGAACTCGCGGGCCTGGAGATCGACCGACCCACCCTTCGACCCGTCCACCATCCCCACCCCGACCGCCGCGCGCGCCCACTGGCTGGACCCCGCGCTGGTCGCCGAAGTCACCTACTCCGGCTGGGCCGCCGATGGCCGCCTCCGCCACCCCGTCTGGCGCGGCCTCCGCCTCGACATCAACCCGGAATCAGTCCTCGTCTGACGCCTGCCGAGGGGCGATCGTGCGAATGCACGCGAATGCTCTCGTGCCGGCCGGCGGAAAGGCCGGACCACGGCTGACCTGTTGCAAATGTTCGGAATGCGGAGCGAATGCTGCAGCGCTGCGACGGCCGATGTTCAGGTGTCTCAGAAATCCGGAGCTTTCAGGCAATGCCAAGACGAAGTCTGGTGCCCTTGACGACTGTTGCGCGCGGCAACGATTCCACCGACGCTGCGCGCGGTGAGTCAGTCGTTCGTTTCCCGGGACTGGCGCGGGGATCGCGAGCGCAGCCTCGATCTTGTCGGCCAGTTTCTCCGGCGAGTGGGTCGGCGCGTAGCGCGCGATCACCCCACCGTCGCGGCCGATCAGGAACTTGGTGAAGTTCCACTTGATCCGTCCGCCGAGCAGGCCGCCCTGCTCACGCTTCAGCCAGTTGTACAGCGGAAGCGTCTTCGACCCGTTGACATCGATCTTGGCGAACATCGGGAACGTGACGTGATAGATCGTCGAACAGAAGTTCGCGATCTCGTTCTCGTCACCTGGCTCCTGGTGGCCGAACTGGTCGCAGGGGAAGCCAAGCACCGAGAAGCCCTGTCTGCGGTACGCCTTGTAGAGCTTCTGAAGGCCGGTGTACTGCGGGGTCTGGCTGCACTGCGAGGCCGTGTTCACCACCAGGAGCACCTGGTCGCGGAAATCGGCAAGAGACTGTTCATTGCCTTCGATCCGCCGGGCGCTGAAGTCATAGACAGTCGTCATGACTCAATGCTGACACGACACGCCCGACTTCGCGCGCCGTCTGAGATGTCAGACACGGCGCAGAACTGTTACGACCTTTCCGAGAATGATCGCGTCCTTGCCGTCGATCGGCTCGAAGGCGGGGTTGTGTGGCAGCAGCAGGATCTCGGTCTTGGTCTTCTTGAACGTCTTCACCGTCGCCTCGCCGTCGATCATCGCAGCGACGATGTCGCCGTTCTCCGCGGTCGGCTGCTGCCGCACCACCACCCAGTCGCCGTCGCAGATCGCCGCCTCGATCATCGACTCACCCTTGACCCGCAGCATGAACAGCGTGCCCTCGCCGACCATTGCCTTGGGCAACGGGAAGACCTCTTCGATCTCCTGCTCGGCCAGGATCGGCCCACCGGCGGCGATCCGGCCGACCACCGGCACGTACGCCGCGGCCGCGTGCACATCGCCCGCACCGGTCTCGTCGTACGACGTCTGCCGCACCGAACCGAGCGCCGACCGGCGCGCGGCGGCGTCGACCTCGCCGGGATAGCGGACCTCGATCGCCCTCGGGCGGTTCGGGATCGCGGCGGAGCAGACCCTTCTGCTCCAGCACGCGCAGCTGGTGCGACACCGACGACGAGCTGGTCAGGCCGACCCGCTCGCCGATCTCCCGCATCGACGGCGGGTAGCCGCGGCGGTCGACCGAATCGCGGATGACGTCCAGCACGCGGCGCTGACGCGGCGTCAGGCCGGTCGCGTCGGCCGGGCCGTCGGGCAGCTCGGTCACGGTCTGGTCCGCCGGCGCGCCGGAATCCGCGGCGCGGCGCTCGTCCTTGCTGGAACCGCTCGGCGTCCTGGCCATCGGTGATTGCTCCTCGGGTCGGGCCGGCGGTCGTACACCGGCCACAGCTTGCTCGACTGACACGACCGTAGACCGAATCCTGAGATTCTTCAAACATCTGTTCGAAGGCGTGTCGGTTCGCACGTTTGTTCGTGTGTCGGGTTATAAGAGGCGCGCGAGCCGGCCGGGCGGTGGGAATTTCCCGGGCGTGTCCGGTGGGAAATGGTTGCGCAGCGGGTGCTTGTCGGTTAATCATTCGTACAGGCGTTCGATCGAACAAGTGTTCGGGACGGCCGGAGGCCTTCAAGTTTGACCGGGCGGTGGCGGGGTCCGCAAGGAACTCGACCGGCGCGGTGGCAGGGTCCGCAAGGAAACTGTCGGAGGCGGCCGGTAGACAGAGATCGACAGCGCAGGACGTGGTCTGAACGAGGTCTGGAGGATCCGATGAGCACAACGGCTCTCGCGGCAGATGCACTGGTTGGCCGCCAGGCGCCTGAGGTCGCGCCGTCCCCGAGTGGGACCCCGCGCCGCCGGCCCAGGATCGCCGGCACCACCACCGAGCCGCTGCCGGTGCGCGCCTGCTCCGGCGACGATCCTCGGCCGCCACGCGACCGATGGCCGCCATGCGACTGATGGCCGCCGCGCGACCGGTAGCCGTCATGCGATCGACGGCCGCCGGCGAGAGGTCGAGGCGCCCGCTCTGCGGCTCACCCGACGCGGCCGCATGCTCCTGACCGCGATCTCCGTGATCGTCTTCGGATCCGCGATCGCCGTTCTCGGCCTCCGGGTCGCCGGCGTTCTCGAGCCCGGCCCGCACTTCTCCCACACGGTTCCGGTGCAGGTCGGCGCCGGGCCAGACCCTGTGGTCCATCGCCCAGGACACCAATCCGACCCAGGATCCGGGCACCGTCGTCGAGAAGATCGCCGACCTCAACAAGCTCTCGAGCCCGGCCGACGTCGTTCCCGGCCAGACCCTCCAGATCCCGATCGCGCGGTGATCAGCCGGCCTTGGTGGCGAAGCCCATGTAGGACACGGCGGTGCCCTTCACCTGGCCGACGTCCATCAGTTGGCTGAAGCGACCGAAGGTGATCCGACCGCGGCGGGCGCGGCTGAAGTTCCACAGGAGTGAGGCCTTGTTCGCGCGCGGGCCCAGCCCGGTGATCTCATCGAGGCGTAGTCCGTTCCCGTGCAGGATCTCCTCCAGTTCCGCCGGCTTGATGAACATGGCCCAGGAGTGCAGGTCGGTGTCGATGACCCGCGTCAGTCGCCAGTCCTGCAGCAGTTTGACGGCCACGAGTTTCGACGCGCGGGTTCGGTTGATGGTGTCGAACAGATAGAGTCCGCCAGGTTTGAGTACGCGCATCGTCTCCTCGATGACGCGATCCAGGTGCGACACATGTTCGAGCACGTCACAGCAGTAGGCGAGGTCAACGCTCTCGTCCGCCAAAGGCAGCCGCTCACCCGCAGCCACGACGTACCCGATACTCAATCCGGACGACTCCGCATGCCGTCGCGCGGTCCTGACCGAGACCTCGGAGGGATCGATACCGACAACCCGGCATCCGAGTCGTGCGAACTCCTCGGCCAGGAATCCGCCCCCGCACCCGATGTCGACCGCTCGCAGGCCGGCTGGATCGCGCCCGGTACGACGCAGTACGCCGCGGAAGTACGTGAAACGCCCAGGCGTGAAGCTGCCGCTCAGCGTGTTCAGTGGGCTGTCCTCGTCCCACCAGCCGCCACCCATCCGGTCGTAGATCTGGTTGTCGATCCCCATCGCACCCACCTCGGTCCCAGTAAACAACCTCCCTGGGAGTGGTCAGCTCAGGCTTGGGCCGCGCGCCACTCGTCCTCGAGGAGCGCGTAGACGTACTCACTGGCCCATTCGCCCTTGAAGTGGAGTGCGTGGATGAGGTGCGCCTCCGCGCCGCATCCCGAGCCGCTCGAGCAGGCGAGCCGAGGCGGTGTTGCGGTCATCCAGGATCGCGACGATCCGGTGCAGCCCGAGGTCCTCGAACCCGAGCCGCAGCACCTCGCGCGCAGCCTCAGCGGCGAGGCCCTTGCCCTGGTAGTCGGTGTGCAGAGCAAAGCCGATCTCGCCCTGACGGTCGGCCTCGCTGGCCCACTTCAGCAGTACCTCGCCGATCACGGTGCCCGTCTCGCGGAGCTCGATCGCGAGCACCAGCCACTGACCCGGCTCGGTCAACTCGCCCTGGTCCAGCTTCGTCTCGAGGGCGACGCGGGTCTCCTCGCGATCCCGCACCGGCCAGGGCGTGTAGCGCACCACCTCCGGCCGCGAGTGGAACGCGAGCAGGTCGTCCAGGTCCTCCATCCGATGCGGGCGCAGCTCGAGTCGCTCGGTTCGCAGCGGATAGGTGGGGTGCAATCCAGACACGGCGCCGTCCTCGAGTAGGCTGTCTAATGTCGTTAGACAGTACCGTTCACCCCGAGAGTCGACAACGAGGTTTCGTGACCAGACGCGACCCGTCCTCCCATGCGGCGGCCGGGATCTCCATCGCCGCGATCACCGACGCCGCACTGGCCGTCATCCGAGCCAGTGGTGTCGACGGTCTCACCATGCGCTCCGTGGCCGAGCGCCTGCAGGTCCGCGCCCCGTCGCTGTACCACCATGTCCACAACAAGGCCGAGCTGCTCGACCTGGTCGCCCGGAACGCGTTCGACCAGTTCGCCGCGGACAGCACGGCGTACGAGAAGCTCGGCAGCGTCGACGAGTGGATCGCCGTCACCAAGGCGGGCGCGCTGGAGTTGCGAGGGTTCTACGCCGAACACCCCGGGCTGGCCGGCTTGATCCAGTCGAAGGCCACGCCCGACCGCGATCAAGGCGAGGGCTCACGGGCCGAGTTGGTACGCGCGCAGATCCAGTCGCTCGTCGACCTCGGCGTACCCGGGCCTCAGGCGCGCCACATCTTCGAGGTGAGCGCCCGTTGGACCCTGGCTGCCGTGGTCGCCGAGTCATCCGACACCACGGATCTCTTCAGTGACGGCCTCGACCTCTTCATGGAAGGCGTTCGCGTCCGCCTCCAAGACTTGGCTACTTGACCGTGTCCAGCCACAGCTCTGACATAGCGAGCACCGTCCACAGCAGTCGCCACCTGTACGGCGGTCGACGACGGCCCGTGTGGATCGCTGCGTGAGATCCGCGGGCCGCTTCCGCGTGTCGACGATCGTGCGACCCCGCGACCAGCTCCCCGACAGCTCGACCCGCAGCGGGAAGCGCTGAGTCGTCAGCCCCGACGGATCGATCACCGCACACACCGCGCCGCCGTCACCGATGCTCGCCCCGTCGGACTGGTAGAGCTCGCTCCGCTTCTCGATCAGCTTCCGCGCCAGCTCTGCCGACGGCGATCCGCCCAGCCCGCGGGCCTGCTCCAGCGTGACCACGACGTCGTAGAAGACGTCCAGCCCGTACATCGTCACCGGAATGCCGAGCTCGCCGGCGGCAGTGAGCACGATCGCGGCCGCCTCCGGGTCGGTCCAGATGTTGAACTCCGCCGACGCGGTCGCGTTCCCGATCCCGGCGGCGCCGCCCATGAACACGATCTCGCGCAGTCCCGCGGCCGCCTCGGGGTACGTGCGCAGCAGCAAGGCGATGTTCGTCATCGGTGCCAACGGGATGAGTGTCACCAGGTCGCCGGTCGCCGCGGCATCCCGCAGTACGTCGCGAAGTAGCTCGACCGCATGCCGGGAGTCCGTCCTACGAGTGGATCGCGGCCAGTCGAGATCGCCGAGCCCGTCGACGCCGTGGATGTGGGCGGCGGTTCGTACTGGCTGGAGCAGGGGCAGGGCGGCGCCACGAGCAACCGGAACGTCGGACCGCCCGGCAGCCTCCAGCACGGTCAGCGTGTTGATCACCACGTCGTCCAGTCCGACGTTGCCGCCGACGCAGGTCACCGCCTTCAGGTCGAGCTCGGGGTGCCGAGCGGCGAGCAGCAGGGCACAGGCGTCGTCCAGTCCCGTGTCGACATCGAGAATCACCGGCTTCATGCCGCCATCCTCACGCATGCCGGGTTCCATCCGGAGTTGGCGATCAGTTCATCGCCGGCTCGGGCGGCGTTCGCATCGCTTGGTGGCGTCAGCACCTCGAGCTGTCGACGTCCCCTTGGCCTGGTGACCGCTGGCTGCTCGCGGGTCGCTTCGCGCGCCTTTTGGTGGGCTGGCCTACCAGATGGTGGGTTGCACACTCTGATTCACGGTGTGCAACCCACCATCTGATGGGTCAACCGGTTCTTCTGCTGGATGTGTTGGGTGGGCGTGGGCTCGGGGCGTGCTGGTCGCGGGATCCGGTCGTCTGGTCGCGGCCGGACGACCGGGCGTCGGGGCGGTCTCTGGGCGTTCGGATGCCGCGATGGCGGGTGTTGCGAGCGGCGTCGGTGTGGTGGACCAGCCCGGTCCGGCGGAGATGCCGACTCTTCGGCGGCACATGACATCGGGTGTCCGAGGTCTCCAGCGTGGTGGTCATCGCGGTTGCGGGCCTCCGCCGGCGTCCGGCGGGACCGAATCAGTCCGGTCACATCCGACGTTGCCCGTGTCGGTCCGGGTCGCGACGAGGTGAGTCGGCCACCTACAGCAGGTTCGGCGCCGGGCGACGAAGTTGCGGTGACAGGTCGGCCGGCCGGCGGCGTTCTCGCCGGCCATGGTTGTCCGCGGCGCCTGCCGCGGACCACGCCGCTGATCCTGCTGGAGTCATCAGCGCTCACGGGCAGCGAGCGACATCGTACACAATCCGCGCAGATCCAGCACGTTTGCGGGCTCTGAAGCAGCTCCACGAACCGGCATCTTCGCGCCTATGTCGATCATCGCGATCAGGTCAATGTCCGGAGCTTCTGCTAACTGTGTTGAGATTGACGCCTGTCGAGAATGCGACGGGACGTCGCCCGTGCTCGGACAGCACACCTCCTGTCCAGCTGCACACCACCGCACCCTCGGCGGCACGGCGAACCCAGTCACGCACCCGAACCACCCCCGCCGGCCCAGGCAGACAGGCCAAGCACGGGAACCCCTGCCCATCGGGCAGGCTCAAACCACCCACACATCAGTCAGAAGAGCCGGTCAACCCATCAAATGTGGGCCATCGTGCTCGGGGCGGTGGGTGCCGTGACTGGACTGGTGCCAGCGGCCGGGCCTGCTGGTCGAGGCGGCCCGTGCGCCCCGGATCGGGCGGCCGGGTCTGCTCATCGAGGCGGCCAGTGTGTCCCGGATCGCGTGGTCGGGGGAGTCGCCACCCCACCGGTTTGGGGACGGCTGCGTTGCGGGTTGGGGAGGGTTACTCGTCGAACTGGGTGGGGAACGCTCCCCGGTGCCGGGTGATGCCGTTGCGACGCCGACCTTTCTTGACGAGGCGCAAGTAGGCTGACCCGGAGCTGTTTATCGATACAGCGCTCGTGCCATGAGCAGCACCGGACCGAAAGGCCGACATGACTCAGGACGCCGTCCAGCGACTCCCGTATGCCCCGTCCGACCCCGACGCCACACCGATCCGCCAGGCCCACGTCATCGTCGACGCCACGCGCGACCTCGGCGTACTGGACCGCCCGTGGGCCAGCCTCGGGTACGACGAGATCAACTGGACCTACACACCGCAGGGGCGCCGGACCCTGCGGACCATCGACGGCTTCGCGGAGACGCCGTACCACGTCCGGCCGCACAACATCTTCAACAGCGGCACCGGGCTCGGTCTGCCGCACTGGGGCAGCGGCAACGTGTACCACGAGGACGCGGACGGCAAGCCGTACTACGACTTCACGATCGCCGACCTCACGTACGACACGATCGTCGGCGCCGGCCACCATCCGCTGGTCGAGCTCGCCTTCACCCCGCTGGCGCTCGTACCAGAGGAGGCGAAGACGGACTTCGCCTTCGAGGGCAGCCCGAGTCAGTACAGCGGCTATGAGGCCGGCTGGTGGTCCTATCCACCGAACGACTACGCCAAGTGGGGCGGACTGGTCGCGGCACTCGTCGAACACGCTTTGGAGCGGTACGGCGCCGACGAGGTCCAGCACTGGCTCTGGGAACTGTGGAACGAGCCGGATATCTCCTACTGGCGAGGGACGCCGGAACAGTTCCACGACCTGTACGACGTGACTGTCAAAGCGATCCGCAGTGTCTATCCGGAAGCAAAGGTCGGCGGCCCGGCGGTCACCGGTGGTGGCGCCGACTTCCTACGCGGCTTCCTCCAAGCCTGTGCCGACCGCGACCTGCCCGTCGACTTCGTGTCCTTCCACACCAAGGGCGCGCACTTCACCCCGTGGCGCACCTACGGTCCGATCGGCGCGCCGGCGCCGGAGCAGCAGTCGCCGTCGACCCCGAAGATGCTCCGCGAGATCGACCGCGCGCTGGCTGTCATCGAGGAGTTCCCGCAGTACGCCGGGAAGCCGGTGATCGTGGACGAGTGCGACGCGTCGGTCCCGGCGCACTGGGGGATCTACGACAACGCGAACTTTGCCTACCGCAACAACGAGTACTTCCCGGTGTTCCAGGCCAAGCTGATGAAGAAGGTGCTCGACCTCAACGCGCAGCACACCGCGAAGGTGCACGAGGCAACCACGTGGAGCTTCTCGATGGAGGGCGAACGGTACTTCGAGGGCACCCGGAGCTTCGTCACCGCCGCCGGCATCGAGAAGCCGCTGATGAACGCCTACCGCGCCTTCGCCCGCCTCGGTCACCGCCGCCTGGCCGCCGGCTCGGACCAGTCCGCGGACACCTCCGACATCAATGCCCTGGGCAACGGTCTCCCTGAGGAGATCGACGTCATCGCCGGCACCGACGACGACGCCATCACGATCCTGATCTGGCGCCACACCGACGACCAGTACGCCGCTGACACGGCCACGGCCCGCGTCGACCTCGAGGTGACCGGGTTGGATTCCGGCCCGTGGACGGTCCAGCACTTCCGGATCGACCACAACCACAGCAACAGCCACACGATCTGGCAGGACCTCGGTGCACCCCAGGACCCGACGCCCGAACAACTCGCCGCCATCACCGCTCGGCAAGGTCTCGAGCGATTCGCCGACGATGTGGCCGTCGAGATCGACGGCGGTTTCACGATGCCATTGGACCTGCCAGTACCGGCGCTTAGTCTCGTCGTGCTCAAGAAGGGAGCGGCATGACTCTGGATCCCGGCGTGTGGGGTGTGCTGGCGACTCCGCTGACGGAGGACGGCTCGGCCGTCGACACGGACTCCCTGGCCCGAGAGGTCCGGCACTACGAGTCGATCGGTGCCACTGGGCTGACCGTGCTCGGCGTCTTCGGCGAATCCGCTCGGTTGACCCCGGCTGAACGGCGTACGGTGGTGGAGACGGTCGTCGCGTCGTCTGGACTGCCTCTTGTTGTTGGGATCAGCGCGCTGGAGCTCGACGACGTGTGCACCGAGGCCGCGAACGTGCTGCCGGTGGTCGGTGACCGCCTCGCCGCACTGATGGTTCAGGTGAACTCCAGTGATCCGAGTGCCCTCGGCAACCACCTGAACGCTGTTGCCGAGCGCACCGAATGTCCCATCGTGGTCCAGGACTACCCAGTGATCACCGGCATCCGGATCGCCACCGCCGATCTGATCGCCGCCGTCCGCAACGTGCCGTCCGCCGTCGCGGTGAAGTCCGAGTCGTCCCCGAGCCCGCCCGCGGTCGCAGAGTTGGCGGCCGGACTCGATGTCCCGATCTTCGGTGGTCTCGGCGGCACCTGCCTGCTCGACGAACTCGCCGTCGGCGCGGCCGGCGCGATGACCGGCTTCTCCGTTCCGGAGGGCCTGATCGCCTGTGTTGCGGCGTACCAGGATGGTGGCTTCGACGCTGCTCGTGAGGTGTGGCGGGACTACCTTCCGCTGGTCAACTTCGAGTTCCAGGCCGGGATTGCGCTCGGTCTGCGCAAGCACAGTCTCGTCCGGCGGGGTTTGATCGCGTACGACGCCGTCCGGGCGCCGGCCGCCGTACCGCCGGAGAGCATGCTGCGGTTGGTGGCCGAGCACCTGCGGAACACGCCTGGAGTGTCGTGACCGGCATCTACCGCGGTCTGGTGAGCTACGGGGATCCGGAGTTCTCGCGGTATCTGCGGCGCGCCTTCCTGCACGCGAGCGGGCGGTCGCCGGAGTCGCTGGAGCGGCCGGTGATCGGGATCGCCACCTCGGCCAGTGACTTCAACCCGTGTCATCGGCAACAGCCGGAGTTGGTGAAGTCAGTCGTCCGCGGCATCATCGCGGCCGGCGGACTGCCGATGGAGTTCCCGACGATCTCGCTGGGAGAGAGCTTTCTCGAACCGACCGCGATGGTCTACCGCAACCTGATGGCGATGGACGTCGAGGAACTCGTCCGGGCGCAGCCGATGGATGGGGTCGTGCTCGTCGGTGGCTGTGACAAGACCGTGCCGGCGCAGCTGATGGGCGCGTTCTCGGCCGGCCGCCCGGCGATCCAGCTCGTCACGGGTCCGATGTCGACAGGTCGGTACCAAGGCGAGCGATTGGGCGCGTGCACCGACTGCCGGCGGTTCTGGGCGCGCTACCGGGCCGGTGAGGTGCCGGAGGACGAGATCGGTCGCGTGGAGCGGAACCTGGCGACGACAGCCGGGACCTGTGCGGTCATGGGGACCGCGTCGACGATGGCGTGCCTCGTGGAGGCGCTGGGCATGGCGCTACCTGACAGTGCGGCCGCGCCGGCGGTGCATGCCGACCGCTTACGGATCGGAGAGGCGACAGGTGTCGCGGCGGTGTCTATCGCCACGGCTGGCCGTACGCCGGACCAGATCGTCACGGCAGCCTCGATTCGCAACGCTCTGCGGGTGTTGCTCGCCATCGGCGGATCCACGAACGCGCTGATCCACCTGACCGCGATGGCTGGACGGCTTGGACTGCCGAATCGATCCAGCGGAGTTGAACGAGCTGAGCGAGACCACGCCGGTACTGGTGGAGTTGAAGCCGACCGGTGCGCACTACATGGAGGATCTTCATGCGTCTGGCGGCCTCCCCGCCGTACTGCATGAACTGCGGGAGCTCCTGGACCTGTCCGTGCTGACGGTCACCGGCGAGACGCTGGGGGAGCGGCTCGGTGCGGGACCGGCGTGGGTGGACCGGGACGTCGTACGGCCGCTGAGCGCGCCGAGTCGGCCGAAGGGCGGACTGGTGTGGCTGAGCGGGTCGCTGGCGCCATCTGGTGCGCTGATCAAGCGGTCTGCCGCCGACCCGGCTCTCTTCGAGACGACCGGCCGTGCTGTGGTCTTCACTTCGTTGGAAGACCTGGCGGCCCGGATCGACGACCCAGACCTGGACGTGGAGCCCACTGACGTCCTGGTCCTCCAGAACGCCGGTCCGCTCGGTGCCGGTATGCCCGAGGCCGGCTACCTCCCGATCCCCGCCAAACTGGCTCGCCGTGGCGTCCGGGACATGGTCCGCATCTCCGACGCTCGGATGAGTGGTACGGCGTACGGGACCATCGTTCTGCACGTCACTCCGGAAGCCGCTCTCGGCGGACCGTTGGCCCTGGTCCGCACCGGCGACCGGATCCGTCTGTCGGTGTCCGAAGCGCGGCTCGATCTGCTGGTCCCGCCCGAAGAGCTTGAGACCCGCCGAGCCGCTCCCGCGCTCCGGCTTCGCCGACCCGCGGCTCACCGGTTACCGACGGTTGTTCCGTGACCACGTTCTGGGAGCGGATCGAGGCTGCGATTTCGACTTCTGCCTGCCGTCCGGGGAGCCGGTCGCGAGACCGTAGTCTGCGCCTCCTCGAGGCCCGTTCCGGTGGCGCCACGCGGGACTACACCGGGTCGCGCGGGTGTTGAAACAAGGAGACGCGCGCGAGATTCGATCGTTCTTGCAAACTGTCGGCGCAGCGATCGTAGCATCCCTAGATGTAGTAGTTACACGGGTGTAAGTCTTCCACAGGTAGTGGTTAGTTACACACAGGTCATACACAAGTTGTCCCCAGGCTGATCCACAGAAGCGTCCGCCAGCGCCGCCGGGCGGTCCTCACGGGAGGAGTGGTTCGTCGTGCACTGTCCGTACTGCCGGCACGTCGACTCCCGGGTGGTCGACAGCCGGGTCGCCGAGGACGGCGGAGCGATCCGCCGCCGCCGGCAGTGCCCGGTCTGCGAGAAGCGGTTCACCACCGTCGAGCAGATGCAGCTCACGGTCGTGAAGCGCTCCGGCGCGACCGAGCCGTTCAGCCGGGAGAAGGTCATCAACGGTGTCGGCAAGGCCTGCAAGGGCCGGCCCGTGGACATGGACGCACTGGCCCGGCTGGGCCAGCAGGTCGAGGACGCGCTCAAGGCGAGCGGCTCGCCGGAGGTGCCCGCGCACGAGGTCGGCCTGGCCATCCTCGGGCCGCTGCGGGAGCTGGACGAGGTCGCCTACCTGCGGTTCGCGAGCGTCTACCGGCAGTTCGAGTCGGCCGACGACTTCGAGACGGAGATCGCGCTGCTGCGGGCGGAGAAGGAGCCTGAGGGCACCGAGCCGCGCCCGCTGAAGCCGACCCAGCAGACATAAATCGGGGACACAGCACGACGTAGCGGTACGGCGTTACCGCAGCACTCAACGGGGCGGTCCCGACAGACCGCGGCAGTGCAGACACAGGGCGAGGAGCAACCATGACAGAGACGGTGACCGGCCACTCGGGGTCGACCAAGAGGTCGGCGGCCGGGTTCCGCGGGCGGAAGAACGCGCCCGCGGGACTCACCATCGAGCGCATCTTCACGACCGAGGGAGTGCACCCGTACGACGAGGTGACGTGGGAGCGCCGCGACGTCGTACAGCAGAACTGGAAGACCGGTGAGACCGTCTTCGAGCAGCGCGGGGTCGAGTTCCCCGACTACTGGAGCGTGAACGCGTCCACCATCGTCACCACCAAGTACTTCCGCGGCGCGGTCGGCCACGACAACCGCGAGTGGAGCCTCAAGCAGCTGCTCGACCGGGTCGTGAAGACCTACCGCAAGGCCGGTGAGGAGCTACGGCTACTTCGCCACCCCGGCCGACGCCGAGGTGTTCGAGCACGAGCTCACCTGGATGCTGCTGCACCAGTACTTCAGCTTCAACTCGCCGGTCTGGTTCAACGTCGGGACCGCGTCGCCGCAGCAGGTGTCGGCCTGCTTCATCCTCGCCGTCGACGACTCGATGGACTCGATCCTGAACTGGTACAAGGAAGAGGGCCTGATCTTCAAGGGCGGCTCCGGTGCCGGCCTGAACCTGTCCCGGATCCGCTCGTCCAAGGAGCTGCTGCAGTCCTCCGGCGGCACCGCCTCCGGCCCGGTCTGCTTCATGCGCGGTGCGGACGCCTCGGCCGGCACGATCAAGTCCGGCGGCGCCACCCGGCGCGCGGCCAAGATGGTCGTGCTGGACGTCGACCACCCGGACATCGAGGAGTTCGTCGAGACCAAGATGCGCGAGGAGGACAAGATCCGCGTCCTGCGCGACGCCGGGTTCGACATGGACCTCGGCGGCCGCGACATCACCTCGGTGCAGTACCAGAACGCGAACAACTCGGTCCGGGTCACCGACGAGTTCATGCGCGCGGTCGAGGAGAAGGGCGACTTCGGGCTGCGGGCGCGGCTCGACAACTCGGTGATCGAGACCGTCGACGCCCGCGAGCTGTTCGACAAGATCTCGCCAGGCCGCGTGGGCCTGCGCCGACCCGGGCCTGCAGTACGACGACACCATCAACGACTGGCACACCACCCCGGAGACGGGCCGGATCACCGCGTCCAACCCGTGCTCGGAGTACATGCACCTGGACAACTCGTCCTGCAACCTGGCGTCGCTGAACCTGATGAAGTTCCTCCGCGACGACGACCTGTTCGACTCGGAGAAGTTCGTCAAGGCCGTCGAGCTGATCATCACCGCGATGGACATCTCGATCTGCTTCGCCGACTTCCCGACCGAGGCGATCGGCGACACCACCCGCGCCTACCGGCAGCTCGGCATCGGCTACGCCAACCTCGGTGCGCTGCTGATGGCAACCGGTCACGCGTACGACTCCGACGGTGGTCGCGCACTGGCGGGCGCTATCACCTCGCTGATGACCGGTACGTCGTACAAGCGCTCGGCCGAGCTGGCCGGTGTCGTCGGCCCGTACGACGGCTTCGAGCGGAACAAGGACGCGCACACCCGGGTGATGCGCAAGCACGCCGCGGCCAACGACGCGATCCGGACCGTGCACGAGATCGACAAGGACGTCCAGAAGCACGCCACCGCGGCGTGGGACGGCGTGCTGAAGATCGGTGCCAAGAACGGCTGGCGCAACGCGCAGGCCTCGGTGCTCGCGCCGACCGGCACCATCGGCTTCATGATGGACTGCGACACCACCGGCATCGAGCCGGACTTCTCGCTGGTCAAGTTCAAGAAGCTGGTCGGCGGCGGCTCGATGCAGATCGTCAACCAGACGGTTCCGCGGGCGCTGCGTCAGTACGGCTACACCGAGGAGACGATCGAGGCGATCGTCGAGTACATCGCCGAGCACGGTCACGTCGTCGACGCGCCCGGGCCTGAAGACCGGAGCACTACGAGATCTTCGACACCGCGATGGGCGAGCGGGCCATCAAGCCGATGGGCCACGTCCGGATGATGGCGGCGGCACAGCCGTTCCTGTCCGGCGCGATCTCGAAGACGGTCAACCTGCCGGAGACCGCGACGGTCGAGGAGATCGCCGACGTCTACTTCCAGGGCTGGAAGCTCGGCCTGAAGGCGCTCGCCGTCTACCGCGACAACTGCAAGGTCGGCCAGCCGCTGTCCGACGCGAAGGCGACGAAGGCGCAGCGCGGCCGCCGCTGGACGGCCGAGCCGGTCGTCGAGAAGGTCATCGAGTACCGGCCGACCCGCAAGCGCCTGCCGAAGTCGCGGCCGTCGCGCACCACCTCGTTCACGCGTCGGTGGCGCCGAGGGCTACATGACGGCCGGCTCCTACCCGGACGACGGTCTGGGCGAGGTCTTCCTGAAGATGGGCAAGCAGGGTTCGACCCTGGCCGGTGTGATGGACGCCTTCTCGATCGCGATCTCGATCGCGCTGCAGCACGGCGTACCGCTGGAGACCTACGTCCAGAAGTTCACCAACCTGAAGTTCGAGCCGGCCGGTCTGACCGACGACCCGGACGTCCGGATGGCGCAGTCGATCATGGACTACATCTTCCGCCGCCTGGCCCTGGACTACCTGCCCTTCGACGAGCGGGCCGCCCTGGGCATCTACACCGCGGACGAGCGGTCCCGGCAGCTCGACACCGGTTCCTACGAGCCGGCTCCGGTCGAGGTGTCCGAGGCCGAGTCCCTGAAGGCGGTCGAGCCGGTCGCGGAGAAGGCCGAGCCGACGCCTCGGTCGACGCCGCCGCGGCCAAGCCGATCGACCGGCCGAGGTCCGCACCACCGCCGAGATGTTCGAACTCATCACCGGCACCTCGGTCGACGCACCGCTCTGCTTCACCTGCGGCACCAAGATGCGCCCCAGCGGTTCCTGCTACGTCTGCGAAGGCTGCGGCAGCACCTCCGGCTGCAGCTGACCCCAGCTGAAAGCGCCACGGCCCCCGGGAACTTCCCACTTTCCCCGGGGGCCGCAGCGCGTCATCTGCCGCCGTACCGTCGAGCACCACGTGGCCGGCATCCTGTCCAAGCTCGGCGTACGGAACCGCACCGAGGCCGCCGCCTACCTCGCCCGACTGGACGAATAGGTGAGTTCACCGATTCTCCTCGCGATCTCCCGGTGCGATGCTGCCGACGGGCGAGAAGGAGATCACCATGAGTGAGACAACGCCGGACACCAGCCGGCTTGAGGCCTTCGGGCAGCAGATGGGCGACGTACTGAATCACGGCGCCCTCGCGCTGCTGATGAGCATCGGTCACCAGGTCGGCCTCTTCGACACACTCGCAGAACTGCCGCCCGCCACCAGCCATGAGGTCGCTGGCGCAGCCGGCCTGCAGGAGCGCTACGTGCGCGAGTGGCTCGGCGGGATGACCGTTGCGCGGTGTCGTGGTGTACGACGCCCAGGATCGGACGTACTGGCTGCCGCGGGAGCATGCCGCGTTCCTGACCCGCGCGGCCGGACCGGACAACGTGGCCGCGGCCACCCAGTTCCTCGTGCTGCTCGCCGGCGTCGAATCGTCGCTGGTCGAATGCTTCCGTCACGGCGGTGGCGTTCCTTACTCGGAGTACAAGGAGTTCCATCGCCTGATGGCCGAGGACAGCGGCGCCGTCTTCGACGCGGCGCTGCTCGACGTCGACCCTGCCGCTCGTGCCTGGTCTGCCTGCTCGGCTCCAGGACGGCATCGACGTCGCCGACGTCGGCTGCGGTAGCGGGCACGCGATCAACCTGATCGCCGCCGCCTATCCACGGAGCCGGTGCGTCGGATTCGACTTCTCCGCGGAGGGCATCGCGGCCGGCCGGGCCGAGGCCGCTTCGTTGGGACTGGACGAACGCGGAGTTCGTCGTACGGGATGCTGCCGAACTGGGGGAGCACGCGCGATTCGACCTGGTCACCGCCTTCGACGCGATCCACGACCAAGTGCATCCGGCGCAGGTTCTCGCCGGTATCGCGGAGTCGCTGCGGCCCGGTGGGGTGTTCCTGATGGTCGACATCCAGGCGTCGAGCAACCTCGAGGACAACCTGGACAACCCGTTCGCCACATTCCTCTACGGGCTGTCGACCATGCACTGCATGACGGTCTCGCTGTCCCTCGGCGGCGACGGACTCGGCACTGTCTGGGGCGAGCAGAAGGCCTGCCAGATGCTCACCGACGCCGGCTTCACCTCCGTCGACGTCACCCACGTCGAGGCCGACGCCTTCAACGCGTATTACATCGCCCGCAAATAGACAGGGCCGTTCAGCGCATGAGGTGCGGCGACTCCTTGACGTGACGTGTTGATCGCCGGAGGGTGACGGAGAGAGCGCTCCACTCCTTTCTCGCCCAAGGAGAACGTCATGCGTTTGAGTACTTCACCTCATCGCGCCTGGGCCGCGTTCGTTGCCGTCGTCCTGGTGCTGGCACTGGTCTCCGTCCCGTCCTCGGGCGCCGCCCCCGACCGGACGCCGTACTCCGTCGATGCTTCGGGCCGCCCGCTGGTCCACAACAGCGGGCAGGCCTACCTCAACGCTCACCTTCCGGTCCGGGCGCGGGTCGCGGACCTGCTGCGCCGGATGACGCTGGAGGAGAAGGTCGGTCAGATGACCCAGGCCGAGCGCGGCGCCGTCACGAACGACGCGACGCTGGTCACCACTTGGCGACTCGGCTCGGTACTGTCCGGCGGCGGCTCGGTGCCGACGCCCAACACGCCGCAAGCCTGGGCGGACATGGTCGACAGGTTCCAGGCTGCCGCCTTGCAGACCCGCCTGCAGATCCCGATCCTGTACGGCGTCGACTCGGTGCACGGCCACGGAAACCTGCTGGGTGCCACGGTCTTCCCGCACAACATCGGACTCGGATCGACCTGGGATCCCCAGCTGGTCGAGCGGATCGAGCATGTGGTGGCCGAGGAGACCCGTGCCACCGGACCGCAGTGGGCGTTCGCGCCGTGTGTCTGCGTCGCTCGCGACACCCGGTGGGGTCGGACCTACGAGAGCTTCTCGGAGAGCCCCTCGCTGGTCACCCGGTACGCGTCGGCGATCGAGGGATTCCAGGGCGAAGAACCTCTGACGACCCCGATCGGGTCCTCGCGAGCGCCAAGCACTACGCGGGTGACGGTGACACCGAGTTCGGATCCGCGGCCGGTGACTACACGATCGACCAGGGCGTGACCGTCACGAACCGCAGCGACTTCGCGCGGCATCGACCTCGCGCCGTACCTTCCCGCCGTACGCGCGTACGACGTCGGCACCGTGATGCCGTCCTTCTCCAGCATCGACTGGACCGAGGACGGCGTCGGCAATCCGATCAAGATGCACGCGAACCGTGAACTCATCACCGACGTCCTGAAGGGCAAGCTCGGGTTCGACGGCTTCGTCATCTCCGACTGGGAGGGGATCCACCAGCTCCCGGGAGACTGGGCGACCCAGGTCCGGACCGGGGTCAACGCCGGCATCGACATGTTCATGGAGCCGAACTCGTCCCTGCCCTTCGAGACCACGCTGCTCGACGAGGTACGGGCCGGCCGAGTGTCGCAGGCGCGGATCGACGACGCCGTACGGCGGATCCTGACCAAGAAGTTCGAGCTCGGTCTGTTCGAGAAGCCCTACACGGACCGCACACACCTCGCCGAGGTCGGCTCGGCGCAGCACCGGGCGCTCGCGCGTGAGGCAGTCGCCAAGTCGCAGGTGCTGCTGAAGAACTCCGGCGGCGTGCTGCCGTTGAAGAAGAACGCGAAGATGTACGTCGCCGGCCGCAACGCCGACGACATCGGGAACCAGGCGGGCGGCTGGACGCTCAGCTGGCAGGGCGCCTCAGGACAGCACCGGATACCGGGCAACACCATCCTCGACGGCATCCGGCAGGTCGCTCCGCGGGCCGACGTCACCTACAGCAAGGACGGTTCGGCGCCGACGGCGGGTAATGACGTGGCTGTCGTGGTCGTCGGCGAGACTCCTTACTCGGAGGGCTTCGGCGACGTCGGTGGTCCGCAGTGGGGCTTCGATCCCGAGGACGGCGGAGTGCTGCGTGAACCGAAGAGCCTGGATCTGCAACCGGTGGACCGCGCGGTCGTCGACAAGGTGTGTGGGGCGATCGCCAAGTGCGTGGTGCTGGTCGTCTCCGGCCGCCCGCAGGTCATCCCGGCTGCGCAGCTCGCCACGATCGACTCCCTGGTCGCGTCCTGGCTGCCCGGCTCACAAGGCGAAGGCGTAGCCGACGTACTGTTCGGCAACCGCCCGTTCACGGGCAAGCTCTCCCACACCTGGCCACGCAGTGCCGACCAGGAGCCGATCAACATCGGGGACCGGAACTACCACCCGCTGTACCCCTTCGGCTGGGGACTCCGCACCAGCCGTCATTAGCTCCTACCCCAGCGCGTCGCGGTCAGCTGCTTGCATAGCTGATCGCGACGACGCTGGAGCTGCTGCTGATCCGGCCGCTGTCGACCTTCTTGCCCTTGACAACGAGTACGACGCTGAGGCCGTCGGCGCCCTTGGTCTTGTGCAGGTTGACGGTGTAGGCGCCGTTCGAGGCCTTGACCTGGAAGCTGGCGGATCCACAGCCCTTCTTGCTCGTGGCGCCGACCCGGCCCGCCCAGCAGGTCTTCTTCGACGCGGTGATCCGCACGCTGGCACCCGTCTTCGTCGTGGTGGTCGTCGTGGTCGTCGTCTTCCCCTTGCCGCCGGTGCTGGACGTGGTCTTGGGCGGTTCGCAACCGGTCAGCAGCAGCGAGACCAGCAGTGCGATCGCAAGGGTCGTCCATCGGCGGACAGACATGGGGACCTCCCGTCACCCGGTCTTGACGGTGAACTGTGGCTTCACACTGGTCGGCTTCAGTTCCTTCTGAACCAGCGCTTGGATATCGGTCAGCTCGCTCTTGTTCTTCGTCGCCGAGAGCCGAGCCGCCTTGGTGCGGGTCGAGAGCTGACCCTCCAGTTCATGCGCGAGCGCCTCCAACTGCTGCCGGCCCTGGCGCGAGAACGCGCGGTGCTTATTGGTGACGACCACGAACTGCACCGCGATCGCCGCGGTCGTACAGCCTGCGCACGCCACGTTGACCGCTAGTGCCCGGTTCCGGCGTGGTGAGCGTCGTACCGGGTCGGACTACGACGACCTGCACCGAGACGCTGGTCGCTCTGCAGTTGCTGCAGCTCGACCACGCGGTGGCCACGTTGTCCGCCGTACCCTTCTTGGCCTTGTTGACATAGATGACCTGTACGGCGGCCGCGGTGCCTGTGCACGAGTTGCACGTGGCCGTGGCACTCGCCACGGCGTCAGCCTGAGCCCGCTTGCCCCGTGCGCGTTCGAACATGGCGGTCCGGTCAGTGTCTGAACTACCTGTCGCCCCCGGGTTGGCGGACGCGACCAGGTCGAAGTCCTGGCCTTTCCGGAACGTGAGCATGCTCGCGGTGCCTGTCGCACCCGTGACGAGGGACGCGATCACCAGGATCGCTTCGAGCCGCCGGGAAATGGTCATGACACTCCTTTGACTCTCAGGGATGGGTCAGCCACCGAGACGGGACTCCAGCGGTTCGCGGTGAACCCCCCGGCGACCAGTTCGGCGAGTTCCAGATAGGCGTCGCGGGTGGCGGAGCGCAGGTCGTCGAGGTCGACGGCGGCACCGCTGTCCAGCGCCGGGTCCCATGGGATCCGGACCGTGCCGGCGCAGCGGGCGGAGAAGTGGTTCTCGATCTCGTCGAGCTGGACCCAGCGTGGCCTGCCCCTGGTCGTGTTGATCACCGCGACGGCGGACGCCACCAGGTCCGCGTGCCCGTGCTGATCGAGCCAGTCCAGCGTCCCGGCGGCGACCCGGGCACCGTCGAGCGCGGGCGGCATCACCACGACGATCTGATCGGCCTCCCGCAGGATGCCCTGGATGGCGTTGTCCAGGATGCCGGTCCCGGTGTCGACGAGGATCAGGTTGTAGTGCTGGGTGAGCAGGTCGAGCACGTTGCGGTAGTCCCGGTCGCCCAGGGCCTGGCTGATGGTCGGGTCGTCGTCGGACGCGATCACCTCGAGCCGGCTCGGTGCTTGCGAGGTGTACGCGCGGAGATCGGCGTACTTGGTGATGAGGTCGCGCTCACCCAGCAGGTTGGTCACCGTGGCCGGCGACTCCCGCCGGACCCGATAGATCAGTGAGCCCGCGTCAGGGTTGGCGTCGAGCGCGACAACGCGGTCTCCGCGGTGCGTGGCGAGCGTGTGGCCCAGCATCAGCGTCGTGGTGGTCTTCCCGGCGCCGCCCTTGCGGCTCAGGGTGACCACGCGGCGGGGACCCTTCAACGTCGTACGGACGCGCGCGATCCGCTCTTGTTCGCGTTGCTCGGCCAGACTGGGGCCGACGTTGATCCTGCCGCTCGAGACGTAGTACAGCCCGTGACGCCAGCCGTGCTGCGACGGGGGGACCCGTCGACGGAGCATCTTGTCCTCGGTGAACACAGCAGCGCTCGGCGGCTCGTCCAGAGCCCCATTGATTGCATCCATCGGTTCCTCCTCGGCCGGCGACGATGGGGTCTGCCGGGCTCGAACCGCCCGTACGACGTGGAGAACAGATCTGACCAGGACGACACTGAGGCCGACGATGGGGAGGGCGATTGCCAGCAGCGAGAGCAGCATGAGGATCGCGGCACCGACCTGTCCGGCCGCCAGGAGCGTGCGTGCACCGGCCCACAAGTCACCCGAGCGGTCCCAGAAGTTCGCGAGGTAGCTGGGAGCGTTCCAGGTGAGAAGTACCACGCCGATGAGTAGGACGGGGACCGTCACCAGCACCCAGGTCGTGACCACCACGCGAGTGCGGAGCCGGAGCTGCCCCGCCCCGGAATCGCCGCGACGACCTGGGAGAAGGCTTCGCACGATGGGGCGTACGTGCCCGAAGAGGTTCGGCACACCGGCCAGGTCGCCGAGAATGTAGTACCCGTCGAAGCGGACCACCGGCAGCAGTTGCTGGATGATCTCCAGGTGGGACAGGGCAATGACCGTGAGCAGGGGCGCCCATCCGCTCCACAGATACATCGTGGCCGCGACCACGATGAAGACCGAGTTGAAATAGACGCCGCCCAGATCGGTCCGCAGCCGGCCCGCGCGGTTGAGCCGGTACGCGCTGGTCACGTTCGTGTAGAAGGCAGGGATCCACAAGTAGATGCCGACGCCGATCGGTCCCGGCTTGGCGCCGCCGTAGCTGCAGCCGGCCGCATGACCGAACTCGTGGAAGAGCGTTGCCATTAGCAACAGCACCAGGACGGCGAGCACACCGGTGGGCTCGACCAGGGAGGCGAACACGGCACTGGCGGGCAGGGTGGTCACCACCCACACGTCGAACGCGATCGCCCCTGCCAGAACCGCGAGGATGACTGGACGGTGGAACAGCGGCGCGAGGGTGCGCCCGATCAGGCGAACCGCACTGGCCGGCACAAGGACGCCCCGGACGCTCAACGCCAACAGGGGATCGGCTTTGCGTTGTCCGACCGGCGCGCCGTTCCAGAGTGCGACCAGTCCCGACGGCCCGAGCTTTTCGTGGATGAGGTGGACTAGATCGTCGGAATCGAGTCGGTGACCGTACGCGCGGCTCACCCTGTCGGCCAGCAGATCTGTGGACGCCCGCCCGTCGGCGTTCTCGACGATCAGGTAGAGCAGTTTGGTCAGCAACACCATCTGCCGGTCGGCCCGCTCGACCAGGTAGCGCTCGTCACGGAATCCGGAGCCCTCGTACCGTCCGAGCAGGCGTACGCCGGCTGCCCGGTTCGGCCTGGGGCCGCCGTGCAGCGGGACTGTGCGGGTGCCGCCTGCTGTCGTCGTCACCATGCGGGCTTCCGGGCGATGCGGGGGGCGCGGGCCCCCCGCCCGTTCCGTGCGCCGGCACAGCTAGCGCTGGAACGCAGCCACATGCTGCAGTGCGACGGCAGCCGCGGTCGACCCGATCGTCCCCGCGTTCACGGCGATCGCCAGGTTGACAGCAGTGATGTTGGTGATGTTGATCAGTGCCAGCGCCTCGCGCGTGGGCAGCAGCTCGGCCGACTGGCCTGCGACCTCCGTGCTGGAGATCCTGCCGAGATCCGTCATCGAAACCCCCTCAGTTCTGCGGCGTGCGGACGGCGCATTCGGCTGTCACCGCCCGCACGCCCGATTCGCCGGGCTAGTGCTGCTTGATCACGATCGTCTGGATCGCCGCGGCCTTGGCCACGGAGAAGTGCGACGCCGCGTTCAGTGCGACCGCTGTGTTGGATGCGTAGACGTTCGCCCAGTTGAAGGAACCCAGCGCCTCCCGCTCCGGCAGTACCTGGATCTCCTCCAGGTCAAGTTCGACCGCCGTCAGTTTCTCGTTCATGAGTCACCCCCTCGCCCTGTGTCGGTGCTCAGTGCCAGTGGAGTCCGGGTCGCATGCTCATTGCGTTGTCACAGCGTTGTCCCGGCGTTGTCACAGCGTTGTCAGGAAGGCGGTGGTCGACGTAACCGCCTACATCGGGGATCGTTGCTTCATCGTGGGTCTTCCGGTAGTCCGCTTCCGTCCGGTCCGAGGGAGCGGCTCCGTCCGTCCGCGGGGGAGTGGAACATGAGCGATCAAGCGCAGTCCGGGGAGCGGCCGGAGGCCGCGGCACTGGTCATCCGGGTCTGGCGGGAGACGGCCGGCGCCGGCGGCCTCAGAGCCCGCATCACCCAGCGGCCCGACCTCGGCGCCGAAGCCGAGACGACCACGGTGGTGACGTCGCCGGAGGCCGTTTACGGAGAGGTCCGGGCCTGGCTCGAGGAGTTCGCCGGGCGAACCGGCGGAGCGACATCGGCGGGTTAGGCTTGACATCGGCCATTTCCTGACCAATGGTTCAGGGAGTGCGTGGCGTTTGGTGGTTCGGCCGTCACGCACAGCGGGGAGAACTGCGGGCAACACACCGGGGGCAGGCTCGCCAGACGTGCGCGCCATCGCCTCGCTGAGGGGGCCGTGCGATGTGGACAGTATGGAGGTGCGACCTCCAGCTCCACCTGCTCGGTGACTGGCGACTCACCGCCGCCGAACCCCGGGCCGCGTCGGCGGAACAGATCGAGCTTCCGTCCGGTCCCCAGCACCTGATTGCGCTGCTGGCCCTCAACGGCCGGTGTGCGCGGACCCACGCCGCCGCGACCTTGTGGCCGGACTGCATCGACTCGGTCGCGGCCGGCCGTCTCCGCGCGGTTCTGTGGCGACTGCGGCACCGGCACATCGGCGTACCGCCGCTGCTGGAGATCGGCGATTCATCGCTCGCGCTGGCCGACGAGGTCGTCGTGGACGTCCACCGCTTCCTGGATTGTGCCGAGTCGCTGATCCGCGACCCGGAGCGCGGCAGCGAGGACGCGGCGATCGCCGTGCTGCATTCCGCGGAGCTGCTGCCCGGATGGTACGACGACTGGGTTCTCGCCGCACGCGAACGTCTGCAGTACCTGCGCCTGGGCGCGCTTGATGCTCTCGCGACCCGACGCCGGCTGCAACAGCGCTGTCATGAGGCGCTGCAGGCCGCCCGGGCCGCGATCAGCATCGAGCCCCTGCACGAGAGCGCGCATCGCACCATTGTTCAGACCCACCTGGACAACGGTGATCTCGTCGAGGCCGTCAAGCATTACCAGAAGTTCCACGCCATGCTGAACCGAGAGCTCGGGCTGGAACCCAGCGAGCTGTTCCGGGAACTGGTGAGCCCGTACCTCACGGGTGCCGTTGCGTCCGGCAAGGCGGTCCGGACCCGCTGAGACGACGCCTCAGTGGCCGGCGCGGTCCGAGTCGGCGGCGGGTTTGGCGGTGCCGTCGAGCGCTGAGAGTGCGGCCAGCTCAGCGTCGGTCAGGTCGAAGTCGAAGATCGCCAGGTTCTGCCTCGAGTCGCCCACGGTCGCTCGACTTCGGGATCGGGACCACGTCCTGCTGCGTCTCCCATCGCAGTACTACCTGACCCGGTGTCGCCCCGTGCGCCTTCGCGACCTCCTGGACGGCCGGATGACTCAGCAGCTCAGTCCCCCTCCCGAGCGGACTCCACGCTTCGGTGACGATCCCGTGAGCCGCATGGAACTCGCGCTCGGCCGCCTTCGCCCAGACCGGACTCAGCTGAACCTGGTTCACCTCCGGCGCCTCACCGGTCTCGTCGATCAACCGCTGCAGGTGCGCGGGCTTGAAGTTCGACGTACCGATCGCCCGCACCAGACCCGCCTCCCGCAACGCGATCAGCCCGCGCCATGCGTCGACGTACCGGTCCTGCGCCGGGTTCGGCCAGTGGATCAGCAGGAGGTCCAGATACTCCACGCCGAGCTTCTCCGCGCTCGCCTCGAAGGCCGTCCGGGCACCGTCGACGCTGTGCCACCGCTTGTTGAACTTCGACGTCACGAACACGTCGTCCCGAGGCACGGCCCGCAGCGCCCGCCCGACGCCGACCTCGTTCCGATAGTTCTCCGCCGTGTCGACCAGCCGATACCCGAGCTCGAGCGCCACGCTCACCGCCCGTTCCACGTCCGCGTCGTTCATCGGCGACGTCCCCAACCCGACCCGTGGCATCACAGCTCCGTGACTCAACGTGACTGTCGGAACCTGGCTCATCCGTCTCCTCCTTCGGCAAGCGCTGCCCCGCCACCGTACGTCGATCACGGTCCGCGCCCATCGCTCGAGGCCGCGCCCGTCCCGTCGTACGTCGTACGGTCCGGGTGGGCAGTCTCAGCCGCGGCAGACCGCGCGCGAACTGTCGGATCCGTGGTTCATCATGGTTCGGCAGGGCTCGCAACGCGTGGGAGGGATGGGCGAATGAAGAATCGGCTGATCACTCTGGTGGACCTCGGTCTGGACAGCTCCTTCGACGCGTCGATGTCCTTCGTCCAGGGCATCACCGGGAACATCAACGCCGGCTGGGATCAGCCGGTGATCGACGTGAACTTCATCCGCTCGCGCGACCACGAGACCGCCTTCTCCGCCCTGACCACCCCGTCGACGGTCCTGCACGTGATGGCACACGGTGACCACAGCGAGGAGCCCTCCTTCCTGTCCACCGACGGCCAGACCCAGGTTTCGCTGCGGTCGCTCGCGGAGTGGTTTCTGGACCGGCAGTGGGGGATCGCGAGCGGCGTGGTCATCGCCGACGGCTGCAAGACCGGCATCGGCAAATGGCAGCGCGCCATCCGGGACTGCCTCCAGGACGACATCACCTACATCGGCACCAGCACGGTCATCGGCTGGTACGAGGCGACCGTCTTCTGCTCCGCCTTCTACGGCGCCCTGGTCCGCAACCGCGGCCTCGGCCGGACCCCCGCCGAACAAGGCTGGGACGCCGCCAACCGAGCCATCCGCGCCTACGAAACCCTCACGGATGCCCGCTGCCCCTACAAACCCGTCCTCCTGACCCCCTCTCGCCGAGCCCTCCGCTCCCTCACCGGCTAGCCCCGCCCTGGCACCCGGCCGTGTGGAGGGATGCCGGCCGGGTGCCAGGAGCTGTGTTCCCCGCGGTCCGAGGGGACTGCCCGCGGTACTGCAATTCGCGGGCTGGTGGCCGACACGCGGTCGGCGACTACTTTGGGTTAGGCATGTGAGACTTTTCGTGGGCACGTCGTGTGGCGCGTCCGTGGTCTGGGTTGCCGGTGACCTGGATGGTGTGGGGACGGGGGAAGCCGTCCAAAACGCACCGCGAGCAGTTCTTTTCGGAGTAGGCCGGTGAGGCGGGCCGGCTGCAGGGTGGGCCCGCCCCACCGGGATCGGATGCGCATGATCATTCGTCCAGCCAGCGAATGGTCGTCGCGCCGTTGTGACCGTGGATGCTGAGGAGGGCGTCGACACCGTCCGGCCAGACCGTGGTCGTCGGATAACGACCGCCCCAATGCAGCGCGACCGTCCCGTCGGACCACTCGACTCCTTCCGCGACGACGCCCGTACCGCTGATGCCGGAGACGTCGAGGTGACGGACCAGCTCGAAGCAGCGTGGCCCGGACTTGTTCGCGACTTTCAGATGACGCCGTCGCGGGGTCCGCAGCAGCGTCGCGGTTCTACCGCTGATCTCGTCCATGCGCAGAAGTCAACCCGTGGTTCGCCGGCCTCACCAGGAACTCAACCGGTATCCACAGGGCAGAAATTCTGCCCTCCGAGGGTCACTCGATCGCCATATCCTCCTTGCAGGGAGTGATCGACACGCAAGGAGCGAATCCGATGACAGTCATCGAAGAATGGACCGGCCGGCACGCACACGCCTTGCGTACGGCACTGCGGTTGACCAACGAGGCGTTCGCCGACCAGCTCGGCATCTCACCACGCACGGTCACCAAGTGGCGTGAGCGACCGGAGATGGTGCCCAGTCCGCACCTCCAGGATGCTCTCGACACCTCACTCAATCAGGCCTCGCCCGAAGCCCGGGTCAGATTCGCGGCCAACCTGGGCCTGGATCAACGCCGAATACCGCTCGACCATTCGGTGCTGACCCAGCTCAACGCGGCTCTCGGCGATCTGGCCCGCGCGCTGGCACGCCTCGAGTCCGAAAATCCGGAGCGATCACCGGCGCACTGATGGACGGGTGCAGACTGACGGCGCAGCACGTCGTACCGAGAGGAGCTGCGGATGAGGCGACGCCCGGTGAACTCGTCGAGTGTGCGCTCGGTCGGCTGGTCCGACGGCACGCTGGAGCTCGAGTACGTCAACGGCTACACCTACCGGTACTACGAAGTGCCGCAGCCGACGTACGCCGCCCTCCTCGCCGCACCGAGCATCGGCGCGTACGTCAACGAGCACATCAAGCCGTACTACGAGTTCCGCGAGATCTGAGTTTCCGCCAGGGCTGCGGCGGGCACCGGTGGGACGGTCCACACGGGGGTGCGCCCAACCCAGGAGGTGGATATGCGCACTCGTAGAGCCTCTACGACTCGTTCCCGCACCATCATGATCGTCGTTGTCATCTGGCTGCTCATCGGCCTGGCGGCCGCCGCGCAGCGGAACTACTTCGCGGGATCCAGCGCGACGTGCGCCAAGGTGGGCACGACGCTGGTCACGATCGTCGCAGGCCCGCTCAACTACATCGGTGCCAATCCGAAGATCGACTGCGACGCACCTGAGCCGTCGAGGTAAACCCGCTCGCGCGAACCACGTCCGCCGTACCGTTCCCTCCCGGAGGCTCTGAACCACGGAGCCGAGGGAGGGAACGTGGACGTTCTGCGCGATCGGGATCGAGGCGGATCTCGAGGAGTTCAACGTGCCTGGCGCGAGCTGGGCCGTGATCGAGGACGGTGAGGTCCACCAGACCGGGACGGCCGGTCTGGTGGAAGCCGGCGGGTCTGTGGCGGTCAGGCGTGACACCTTGTTCCAGGCGGCGTCGATCAGCAAGCCGGTCGCCGTACTGGCGATGCTCAGGCTGGTCGATCGCGGTCTGCTCGACCTCGACGAGGACGTGAACCGGAAGCTCACGTCATGGCAGGTCCCGCCGACAGGTTCCTGGCAACCGGTGGTGACGTTGCGGCAGTTGGCCAGCCACAGCGCCGGGCTGACGGTGCATGGGTTCCCCGGGTATCGCCACGATGATGCGCTGCCGATCGACGGTGCAGATCCTCGATGGCGTGCGACCGGCCAACACCTTCGGCGTACGCGTCGATCTCGTCCCGGGGACGCAGTTCAGGTACGCCGGAGGCGGGACGATGGTCCTGCAGCAGCTACTCGAGGACGTAACGGGCACGCCGTTCCGGCAGCTGGTCCGTGAGCTCGTGCTGGAACCACTCGGCATGTCTGACAGTGACTACGCACAGCCGCTGCCACCAGAACTCCACCGGAGAGCCGCGACCGCGCACGACGAGCTCGGCCGCCCGTTCGACGGCCGGTGGCACGCCTATCCGGAGCTGGCCGCCGCTGGGCTCTGGACGACGCCGACGGACCTCGCCAAGTTGGCCATCGGTATCCAGCGGATGTACGCCGACGCCGACGACGCACTGCTCTCGCCGGAGCTCGCCCGAGAGATGCTGACGCCCCAGATCGCCGCAAGCGCGCAGATCGGTGGGCTGGATCATCTGGGGCTTGGATTCTTCCTTGACGACAGTGGCCAGCGCTTCGGGCATGGCGGTGGCAACGCAGGGTTCCGCTGTCACCTGCTGGCGTATCGCGACACCGGACAAGGCGCGGTCGTGATGACCAACGCGGACCGCGGCTACCGGCTGGTGCTGAGGGCGTTCGCCGCAGCTGCCTCAGCGTACGGCTGGGAGGGGTACCCGCAGGACGTCGCGCTACCGGATCTGCCGGCTGACGACGTACTGGCGGAGTTGGTCGGCGTGTACCGATTGGACGGCAGGATGCAGTTCACCGTCGAGCGGTGGCGGAGCGGACTCGAGGTGACGTTCGACGGGCAGCAGCCGCTGCGATTCTCGGCGCGGTCGGCGACCGTGTTCGCGACAGGTACAGACACCGAGCTCGAGCTACGCGAGGGCGGCTTGGTCTTCCACCAGCAACGTGCCGAGCTCACCTGCACTCGGGAATAGGTGCCGGGGTGGCCCGGTTACACCTGATGCCGCTCGGTTTCATGACCCCGGGCCTCAACTTCAGCCGCTACGAGCGGCCACTCGCCGAGAGGCGTCTGCTGGGCGGTGCGGTACATGACAGGTGGGAGTCGGCTGACCGGCTCCCACCCTGTCTGTTCCTGGTACGACGGATGTGCCGGGAGCGGCTGTACGACGGTGTGCATGGGCTGTGGATGGCCCGTGAAAACTGCTTGTGCGGTACGGCATCATGGAGGTTGTCGCTCGCGGAGACGCGAGTGAGTGATGTGACCAGAGGGACGACCACTGCTTCGTCTTGGTGCCGGATCACCGGTGCCGAGGGCAGCTTGCAGGGAGCCCGGACAGGGTCCGGGACCCCGATTTGCATCTGCACCGCGAATGTCAGTAATGTTCTTCTTGTTGGAGCGAGGCGCAGGACGCGAAAGCGGCCGGCAGCTCCGACAAACTCCCTGAAGGTCTTGGAAGCCGAAACACGCCTCGGCGGGTTTCGGTCACTGAGTCGCGCAGGGGGACTGGGACGAAAGAGGCCGATTTGACCGGCCCCGGACGAAACAGTAAAGTTGGGCGAGTTGCCCCGGAGCTTCAAACGAAAGTATGAAGCGCGGTGTGCGTCCGATTCTTGAGAACTCAACAGCGTGCCGAAAGTCAATGCCGAAATTTGTTTTATCCCGTTCACAGGCATTGGGTGTCTTTCTACCTGGGTCCTTTTGTGGGGTTTTGGGTGGTGGGTTGTCTGTTGTTCTGTGTCGGATTCCTTTGAAGATTGTTTCTGGATTCAAAGTCAGTTTGATTTTGTTTCTGATGTTCAGAGGATCGCTTTTTGTTAGTCTGTTTTCTGCGGCTCTTTTGGGGTTGTGGTTGACATATAGATTTCAACGGAGAGTTTGATCCTGGCTCAGGACGAACGCTGGCGGCGTGCTTAACACATGCAAGTCGAGCGGTAAGGCCCTTTCGGGGGTACACGAGCGGCGAACGGGTGAGTAACACGTGAGTAACCTACCCTCAACTTTGGGATAAGCCTCGGAAACGGGGTCTAATACCGGATATCACTTCCTGCTTCATGGTGGGGGGTTGAAAGTTCTGGCGGTTGGGGATGGGCTCGCGGCCTATCAGCTTGTTGGTGGGGTAATGGCCTACCAAGGCGTCGACGGGTAGCCGGCCTGAGAGGGCGACCGGCCACACTGGGACTGAGACACGGCCCAGACTCCTACGGGAGGCAGCAGTGGGGAATATTGCGCAATGGACGAAAGTCTGACGCAGCAACGCCGCGTGAGGGATGACGGCCTTCGGGTTGTAAACCTCTTTCAGCAGGGACGAAGCGAGAGTGACGGTACCTGCAGAAGAAGGACCGGCCAACTACGTGCCAGCAGCCGCGGTAATACGTAGGGTCCGAGCGTTGTCCGGAATTATTGGGCGTAAAGGGCTCGTAGGCGGTTCGTCGCGTCGGGAGTGAAAACTCGGAGCTTAACTCCGAGCCTGCTTCCGATACGGGCAGACTAGAGGTAGGCAGGGGAGAGCGGAACTCCTGGTGTAGCGGTGGAATGCGCAGATATCAGGAAGAACACCGGTGGCGAAGGCGGCTCTCTGGGCCTTACCTGACGCTGAGGAGCGAAAGCGTGGGTAGCGAACAGGATTAGATACCCTGGTAGTCCACGCCGTAAACGTTGGGCGCTAGGTGTGGGGGACATTCCACGTCCTCCGTGCCGCAGCTAACGCATTAAGCGCCCCGCCTGGGGAGTACGGCCGCAAGGCTAAAACTCAAAGGAATTGACGGGGGCCCGCACAAGCGGCGGAGCATGCGGATTAATTCGATGCAACGCGAAGAACCTTACCTGGGTTTGACATATAGGGAAATCCTCCAGAGATGGGGGGTCCGTAAGGGTCCTATACAGGTGGTGCATGGCTGTCGTCAGCTCGTGTCGTGAGATGTTGGGTTAAGTCCCGCAACGAGCGCAACCCTCGTCCTATGTTGCCAGCACGTTATGGTGGGGACTCATAGGAGACTGCCGGGGTCAACTCGGAGGAAGGTGGGGATGACGTCAAGTCATCATGCCCCTTATGTCCAGGGCTTCACGCATGCTACAATGGCCGGTACAAAGGGCTGCGAAACTGCAAAGTGGAGCGAATCCCAAAAAGCCGGTCTCAGTTCGGATTGGGGTCTGCAACTCGACCCCATGAAGTCGGAGTCGCTAGTAATCGCAGATCAGCAACGCTGCGGTGAATACGTTCCCGGGCCTTGTACACACCGCCCGTCACGTCATGAAAGTCGGCAACACCCGAAGCCGGTGGCCTAACCCCTTGTGGGAGGGAGCCGTCGAAGGTGGGGCTGGCGATTAGGACGAAGTCGTAACAAGGTAGCCGTACCGGAAGGTGCGGCTGGATCACCTCCTTTCTAAGGAGCATTGACGCCAGGTTCCCGTAAGGGGTTTGGTGTCTACTCGTCGTTTCCTGGGCGTTCGTTCCAGGGCGACGGTGCTTCGGACTGTGGAACATTGACCATTAGGCCGGGATCTTGTCTGAGCTCGCTAGTACTGCTGATTCTCTTCGGAGAGGAAGTGTGGAACGTGAGTGAGGATCGAGTGAAAGGCCGAGGCGCGCTGTTGGGTCCTGAGGAATCGGGCCGGGTCTCGTTGGAGACAGGTTGGACTGGTTTTTCTGGGTCACTTGCCACACTGATCGTTGCGGATTGGTGTGGTGGGTGGCTGGGGCCGGCTTTCACCAAACTGCTGGTGGGGTTGCTGATGCTGGGTGTGTTGTTTCCCTGGGGTTGGTGGTTCTGCTGGTAAGTGGTGGTTTCAGGCTGGTATTCCTGCCCGTATTTTGAGAACTGTATAGTGGACGCGAGCATCTCTTTGTAGCGTAATTTTTGCTTTTTGTTGTGTGACAAGCTACTAAGGGCAATCGGTGGATGTCTTGGCACCAAGAGCCGATGAAGGACGTAGGAGCCTGCGATAAGCCCCGGGGAGTTGGCAACCAAGCTGTGATCCGGGGGTGTCCGAATGGGGAAACCCAGCTGGCATTCTAAAGCCAGTTACCAGTGCCTGAACACATAGGGTTCTGGAGGGAACGCGGGGAAGTGAAACATCTCAGTACCCGCAGGAAGAGAAAACAATAGTGATTCCGTGAGTAGTGGCGAGCGAAAGCGGATGAGGCTAAACCATGTGCGTGTGATAGCCGGCGTGCGTTGCGTATATGGGGTTGTGGGAGCATTCAGACCTTGATGCCGTGGGGTCGGGGAGTTATAAATCATTGTTGAAGTCGAATCTTCTGGAATGTTGAGCCGTAGTGGGTAATAGCCCCGTAGGCGTAAGACAGTGACTTCCGAGTGTTTTCCCAAGTAGCACGGGACTCTTGAAATCCCGTGTGAATCTGGCGGGACCACCCGCTAAGCCTAAATACTTCTTGGTGACCGATAGCGGACTAGTACCGTGAGGGAAAGATGAAAAGTACCCCGGGAGGGGAGTGAAATAGTACCTGAAACCGGTTGCCTACAATCCGTCGGAGCGCTTCCTTGTGGGGTGTGACGGCGTGCCTTTTGAAGAATGAGCCTGCGAGTTAGTGGTGTGTGGCGAGGTTAACCCGTGTGGGGTAGCCGTAGCGAAAGCGAGTCTGAATAGGGCGTTTTAGTCGCATGCTCTAGACCCGAAGCGGAGTGATCTATCCATGGGCAGGTTGAAGCGCGGGTAAGACCGCGTGGAGGACCGAACCCACCAGGGTTGAAAACCTGGGGGATGACCTGTGGATAGGGGTGAAAGGCCAATCAAACTCCGTGATAGCTGGTTCTCCCCGAAATGCATATAGGTGCAGCGTCGCGTGTTTCTTACCGGAGGTAGAGCACTGGATGGTCTAGGGGGCTTACCGGCTTACCGAAATCAGCCAAACTCCGAATGCCGGTAAGTGAGAGCGCGGCAGTGAGACTGCGGGGGATAAGCTCCGTAGTCGAGAGGGAAACAGCCCAGATCACCAGCTAAGGCCCCTAAGCGATTGCTAAGTGGAAAAGGATGTGGAGTTGCCCAGACAACCAGGAGGTTGGCTTAGAAGCAGCCACCCTTGAAAGAGTGCGTAATAGCTCACTGGTCAAGTGATTCCGCGCCGACAATGTAGCGGGGCTCAAGCAATCCGCCGAAGCTGTGGCATTCACACTTGTACCCGGCTCGGACTTGTTCTGGTCCAGGTGTGTGGATGGGTAGGGGAGCGTCGTGCAGCGTGTGAAGCAGCAGAGTGATCTAGTTGTGGATGCTGCACGAGTGAGAATGCAGGCATGAGTAGCGAATGACGGGTGAGAAACCCGTCCGCCGAATGATCAAGGGTTCCAGGGTCAAGCTAATCTGCCCTGGGTAAGTCGGGACCTAAGGCGAGGCCGACAGGCGTAGTCGATGGACAACGGGTTGATATTCCCGTACCGGCATTAACACGACCCGACCGAACCTGCTGATGCTAAGACAATGAAGCCTTGATGTCTTCGGACGGAGGGGTGGAGTTGGTCGACCCGAGGTGGTATTAGGTGCACTGAGGAGTGACGCAGGAGGGTAGTCCAACCGCGGCGATGGTAGGCGCAAGCTGATCCGCGGGCAAGGTGGTAGGGCGAGGCATAGGCAAATCCGTGTCTCACATAGCCTGAGAGCCGAGGCGGACCCGTTTAGGGGAAGTGGATGATCCCATGCTGCCGAGAAAAACTTCGTAGTGAGTGTTAGAGCCGCCCGTACCCCAAACCGACACAGGTGATCAGGTAGAGAATACCAAGGCGATCGAGTGAACCATGGTTAAGGAACTCGGCAAAATGCCCCCGTAACTTCGGGAGAAGGGGGGCCGGATCCGTTACATCGACTTGCTCGTGGAAGCGTTGATGGCCGCAGAGACCAGGCCCAAGCGACTGTTTACTAAAAACACAGGTCCGTGCGAAGAAGTAATTCGATGTATACGGACTGACGCCTGCCCGGTGCTGGAACGTTAAGGGGACAGGTTAGCTCGGTTTCGGCCGGCGAAGCTTTGAACTTAAGCGCCAGTAAACGGCGGTGGTAACTATAACCATCCTAAGGTAGCGAAATTCCTTGTCGGGTAAGTTCCGACCTGCACGAATGGCGTAACGACTTGGGCGCTGTCTCAACCATGGACTCGGCGAAATTGCATTACGAGTAAAGATGCTCGTTACGCGCAGCAGGACGGAAAGACCCCGGGACCTTTACTACAACTTGGTATTGGTGGTCGGTACAACTTGTGTAGGATAGGTGGGAGACTGTGAAGCTCGGACGCCAGTTCGGGTGGAGTCATCGTTGAAATACCACTCTGGTTGTTCTGGCTGTCTAACTTCGGTCCGTTATCCGGATCAGGGACAGTGCCTGGTGGGTAGTTTGACTGGGGCGGTCGCCTCCTAAAAGGTAACGGAGGCGCTCAAAGGTTCCCTCAGCCTGGTTGGCAATCAGGTGTCGAGTGTAAGTGCACAAGGGAGCTTGACTGTGAGACAGACATGTCGAGCAGGGACGAAAGTCGGAACTAGTGATCCGGCGGTGGCATGTGGGAGCACCGTCGCTCAACGGATAAAAGGTACCCCGGGGATAACAGGCTGATCTTCCCCAAGAGTCCATATCGACGGGATGGTTTGGCACCTCGATGTCGGCTCGTCGCATCCTGGGGCTGGAGTAGGTCCCAAGGGTTGGGCTGTTCGCCCATTAAAGCGGCACGCGAGCTGGGTTTAGAACGTCGTGAGACAGTTCGGTCCCTATCCGCTGCGCGCGCAGGAGACTTGAGAAGGGCTGCCCCTAGTACGAGAGGACCGGGGTGGACGAACCTCTGGTGTGCCAGTTGTTCCGCCAGGAGCACGGCTGGTTGGCTACGTTCGGGAGTGATAACCGCTGAAAGCATCTAAGCGGGAAGCACGCTTCAAGATGAGGTCTCCCACCGAGTTAATCGGGTAAGGCCCCCAGTAGACCACTGGGTTGATAGGCCAGAAGTGGAAGCACCGCAAGGTGTGGAGCTGACTGGTACTAATAGGCCGAGGGCTTGTCTCAACACCACTCATGGTGTGGTCAACAGAACTGCGCTGCGTAAGAAGAGATACTCGCGTCCACTATACGGTTCCCGGAATACGGTCAACCCCCAGCAACCACCGACACCCCGCGACGGGGTTGTTGTGACTGCAGTGTGGTTGGTTGATATTTCTATAGAGTTACGGTGACCATAGCGTCGGGGAAACACCCAGTCTCCATTCCGAACCTGGAAGTTAAGCCCGACAGCGCCGATGGTACTGCGACCGGGAGGTCGTGGGAGAGTAGGACGTCGCCGGACATTCACACTGTTAAGGGCCACCCACACCGGGGTGGCCCTTAACATTTTCCCAGATCTTTCTCTCGCGCCCGCCCTGATCAGGCCCTCCCCTCCACGAGCGTCTATTGGAGGAGTTGTTTGCGGGTAGGAGTGTAGGTCCACCAGGGGCGGGCTGGGTTGCCGTTGGCCTGGTCTACGGCCGACATGATGGTGTCCAGGAGGCACGGGTCTTGGCGGCGGCCGTCGATGGCGCAGATGGTCTCGTAGATGTCGACGGGGTCGCGGCCGGCCAATTGGCTGATGTTGGTGATGCCGGCGCGCTCCAGGTGGCGGGCTACGGCTTGTCCGACATTCATCAGAGCTGTCAGCTCTGAGGCTGTGGCGGCTCGAGTGGGTGACATGTGTCGATCGTCGCTCGCGTCGGTTTGCCGTGTCTTGAAGGTTTCGGACAGGGTCTAGGTATGGCACATGCGGTGATGGTCTTGTTGGTTGGGCTGCCGGGCGCGGGGAAGACGACGGTTGCTCGGCGTCTGGAGGCTGAGCGGGACGCGGTGCGGTTCACGCCGGATGAGTGGATGGACGCGTTGTTCGGGATCAACGAGGTCGACGGGCGCCGCTGGGTGTTGGAGTCGGAGCTCATCTGGAAGGTCGCGGCAAGAGTGTTGCCGCTGGGCGTCGACGTAGTTCTGGACTACGGCTGCTGGTCTGAGGTCGAGCGCGAATTGTTCCGGACGCGGGCCCAGGAGCTGGGTGCGCTGGCGGAGATCGTCGTACTGGATCTGCCGGTGGATACGTTGTGGGAGCGGATCGCGGCACGCAATGCGGCGCTGCCGGCGGGGACGTTCTCGATCACTCGTGAGGAGCTGGAGGAGTACAACGCCGCGTTCCACGTGCCGAGTGCCGCGGAGCTGGCGCGATGGGATCGGCAGACCGTGGTGACCGAGTAGGTCGGTCACTCCTCGGGGGCGATGCCGACCAAAGCGGCGGCGGCGCAGATGTGGACCGGGGTGAGGTCGGCCGGCGCGACCGGGGCCTGGAGCAACGTGCCGCGCTCGAACGGGGTCAGCGTGATGTCGATGCCGTGGGCACCGGCCACGAGGCCGCGGACGTACGTGAGCCAGCCCATCATCGGGATCCCACGGCGGAACACTCCGGCCGCGGCGGCGAGCTCGGTGTCGGCGATGCTGGCCCACTGGGGCTCCCAGATCGTCACGACCGCGCGGAGGACCTGGGCGAACCGCTCGGACTGGGCGAGTGCGTCCTCATCACTCCAGTGCAGGGTGAGCTGGTCGGAGACTGTGGTGAGTGTGCCGCCCACCGAGAGGTCGAACAGCCAGGGCAGCTCGCCGGTGCTCTGCAGATGCAGACGGGTGGTGCTGGAGCCGTTCGCGAGGACCTTGGTGGTGGCCTCGACCATCTCCTGGAGTGGGGTCGAGCTGTCGGCCTCGAGGACGTGGTAGCCCCAGCGCTCGTCCTGGGTCCAGTTGAGTACGTCGGGGAACGCCACGGCGACCGCGGTCAGCGTGCGGCCCACGCGCAGCGCGCGGTGCTCGACGGACTCGTCACGATGGGTCCACTGGGCGCGGAGCAGCCAAGATGCCATTCACGCCCTCCGATCGTGAGACGGCCGGACCTGAGACGGTACGCCGATGGTCGAGTGGTTGACCAGAGCTCCGCCTACCCGGTGTGAGCGATTGTGGCGGTCCTCTCGATCAGTCACCGAACTAGTTTGAGGCACCACTGGTTCGGGGGTCAGCACCGGGGTCCGATTTTGGTAACCACACAGCCAAAGTCTGGACGGGTGTCAAGATGTGAGGGTCGGTGATGGAAGCTCAAGCGTCGGGGTCGGGCCGCGGTAGGACGTCAGCCAGTCGCGGAGGAGCTCCACCCGGGCGGCGTAGTGTTCGTTGCCCTTGACGACGGGTGCCTGGTTGTACGGCATCGTGTCGGAGCTTCGGCGGAGCTTGACGTACAGGCGGGACGAGGACAGGGCGTAGCGCTCCATGTCGTCCTGCAGGGCGCCGATGACCGTGATGTTGCGGTCGCGACCGATCTGCTCGAACAGCGCGACTGCCTCGCGGCGGTGCTGGGAGCCGAGGTTGCGCCCCAGTTCGTCGAGGATCAGCAGCAGCGGCCGGTCCGAACCACCGGCGAGCGCCGCCGCACACACCAGCTTGACCGCCTTCTCGTCCATCTGGGCCGTGTTGCCCTTCACGTTGAACGCGGAGAACGGCCCGCCCTCCGAGCGCCGCCACTTCGGCGTGACCGTCCAGCGCCACGGCTTGTCGGGCTCGGCCGGCGGGTCGGGTTCGGGGAACTCGAGCTTCGCGCCATACCCGCCGTACTGCTGGTCGAGCCGATCGAACTCCTGGGAGACGAGGCGAAGCCGCGCCTTGATGCCGTCGGCAAGGGATGCGCGGTGGGCGCGGGCGGTGCTCTCGGCCTCGTCCAGGCCCTCGCGGGCGCGCTCGAGGGCGGCGTTCCGCTCGGCCCGCTGGCCGGCGATCTGCCGTTGCTGCAGGCTGTCGAACGTCTCGTGTTGTGCGAGATGACTGCTGAGCGTCCGTTGCAGCGCCGGGACCAGGCCGACGCGGGCGCCGAGCGTGCCGTTCGTCCAGCCGTCCGGGCCGTTCAGGATCTCCCAGAGCTCGGTCGGGATCTCCTCGCGCGAGCGCGCGTTCGGGAAGCAGCGGCGGATGACGTCGTCGAGCTGCGTGCAGGCCTGGTGGTTCCAGTCGGCCGTCGTACGGCGTTGTGCGTCGTCAGGTAGACCGAGGATGAACTCCTCGGCCTCCGCGGGCGTCCCGCCCCAGGCCGTGGTCCGGGTCGTCAGGTCGAGCGAGGTCTGCTCCTCGAGCAGCGTCAGCCGGCGACCGGTCAGGTCGTCGAGGATCCGGTCGTGGTCGCGGCGGGTTGCCTCCAGGTTCTTGAGGCGTTCGTCCCGGACGAGCTGCTGCCCGGCGGCGGTTTCGGCGGACTCCTTGGCGGCTTGGAGTTGCGGCGCGAGCGAATCACGGTCGGTCTCGTGCCGGTCGATCGTCTCGCGGAGCGCGAGAATCTGCTCCTGCACCGACTCGGCGTCGCCGAGCGCGCGGGCGGCCGCCGTACGGCGCTCTGCCTGGTCGACCCGGGATCGGGCCTGCTCCAGCGCCGCGGATGCGACGGCTCGGGCCTCCACCGTGGCTTCGAGCCGACGGCGGGCGGCGTTGATCCGCGCGGTCCGGCCGGTCAGCGGTTCGTCGAACTGTCCGACCGCGACGACGCCGGCAGCATCGTCGATGGTGTCCTTGGTCGCGCGCTCGCCGATCGCTGTGAAGAAGGCATCCAGCGTGAACCGCTTGTCGGCGGACTTCGGCCCGCTCCGTCGGCCGTTGGGCGTGGCACCCGGCCGATTCGCGAGTACCAGCAGGAATCCGGCGTACCCGGCATCGGCCAGCGCTGTCGACGCGACCGCCGTGTCACCGGCGTCGATGACGACGGCCTCGCGGTACGGGGCGAGTCGCGGCTCCCACTCGGCTCGGTCGGAGGACGGCAGCTCAGTGATGTCGGTGAGCGCACCGCACTCGATGCCCGCGTTCTCCAGGACCTGCTGCTGCGGCGCCGACACGGTTTGACCGCTCTCGGCCTCCCGCAGCTCGGCCGTCGCGTGGTCGACCGCGGACCGGGCCGCGTGATCCCGGCCGATGTGTTCCTCGAGGACAGTGCGTGCCTCGGCCTGCTCCCCGGCCGCAGCCGCCAGGTCACGCCCATCCGCGGAACGCCCCGCATCCAGCAGCCGGCGATGCTCCTGCCCGAGCCGCTCCAGCTGCTCCCGCACCGAACGCTGTGCCAGATCGAGCTCACGGTCGCGCGCGTCCAGCTTGTCGCGCTCCTGCCGCGTCAGCCGGACGTCCCGCAGCAGGACCTCCTCGTTGCCGAAGGCATCGATCTCGGTGTCGACGGCCTCGCGTCGCGCGTCCTGCTCGGCCACGCGTTCGCCGAGGGCGGCGAGCTCCTGCAGGATCTCGTCGTTCCGCGCCGCGCCGTCGATCAGATGCCGGGCGCAACGGGCCTGCCAGGATTCCTTCGCCGCGGCGAGTGCGTCCCGGGCCGCGGCGCGCTGCTGGATGCCGGCCTCGACGGCCGCCATCTCCTGCTCCCAACGCTGCAGGTCGGCCGTCGCCTGCTTGGTCGCCTCGCGCTGCGTGTGCTCGGCGGATCGGTGCGCCTGCTCCTGCTCGAGCTCGTGGTCGAGGCCGGTGAGAGTGGCGATCGCGTTGAAGATGCGCGCCGGGCCCAGCTCGTTGAGCGGCTCGGCGAGGAGGTTGGCCGTCGGGCTCGACCGCACCGATGTCGACAGGAACGAGACGCACCGGACCTGACCGCCGTACAGAACCGTGGACAGCTTGTTGGCGTGGAAGTCGGTGCGGCCGTTCGAGTGCGGCAGCGCGGCCCACAGCGCGTCGGCGCCGGCGGCACGCTCGGCCTCGGTCGCGCCGTACGGGACGTGCAGGCCGTTCTTCCAGCGCAGGTCGATGTACGACGCCTTGCGGTTGATCCGGATCCACACGGTGATCGCGGCCGCCTCGATCTCGGCGAGGTCGGTCAGCTCGGGGTCGGAGAACACACCGATGATGTAGCCGCGGTCGACGTTGGACCAGTTGCCCTCTTGGCCGGCGGCTTCGGCGGTGAACAGCAGCTCGGCCGCGCCGGGAGCGCCGCTCGTCAGGCGCCACTGGTCGTCCGCGTGCAGCAGGCTGAGCGCCGCGATCCACGACGACTTGCCGGCGCCGTTGGAGTCGGTCGGGCCTTGGCCGGCGACCGTGACGAGACCCTGACCGACCATCGGGATCGGGTGCGTGGAGAGGCGCGACAGGTCGACGACCTGTACGCCGAGCAGCACCTTGGACCCGAGGATGTCGAACGGACCGTCCTCCACCGCGCCGCTCATCCACGTCCTCGCTTCGCCGCGGATGCGGATGAGACACGAGATGCATTGCCCTCGACGATGACCTCGCTCACGCGACTCCTTCTTCCATGGTGGTGCTGTCGTTGCTGGGGGAGCCGTTGCGGGCTCGGATTGCTTCGGCGATGGGGCTGGCGGGCGCGGCGGCGAGGATGAGTTGATCTTGGAGCCGGCGGCGGGCGGCCGGGGTGAGTCGCTGGAGCTGCGGACCGGGGATGTAGCTAGGCCCGCCTGAGTGGTCACCGGAGAGTTGGATCAGGCCGGCGGCGCGGAGGCGCTGGAGGGCGAGGCGTCGCTCTTCGCCGCTGATCCTGGTCGTACGCAACTCGTCGACCGTCGTGGGGCGGGCGGATTTCCAGCTGTCGCCGGTCAGGATCCCTTCGCTCCGGGGGATCGCGACCGAGTGGATGAGTACGAGGACCAGCACCGCGCGGTCGATGACAGACAACGGCTGCCAGCCCTGGGCGGTCAGCGTCTCGGCGATGTCGTCGGCGTACCCGGACGTCCAGTGCGTCCCGTCGACGTGGACCAGCGTCCGACCGATGAGCTTCAGCATCTTCTGGACATGCCGACGAAGCGTCACGTCCCGCAGGCCGGCCAACTGCACCTCGGCCACAGGGTGAGCGGCGTACTGCACCGCACTGAACGCAGCCAGGACCTCGTCCCGCGCCCGATCACTCAGGTCCTGCAACAGCGGATCGAACAACACGTGCTGCTCAGTCATCTCCCACCTCCGTACGCCGCTCATCCACCGAGGCGGTAGGCGTTGGAACGGGTGGATCGGGGAGGTGGCGGCAGAGGTCTCGGAGGGTGGCTTGGTCGGTGGAGGACCAGGTGATGACTCGGGGGCCTAGGCGGACTTCGCCGGCCTTCTCGTTCCAGAGGAGCCAGTGGGTCGCGTGGAGGCGGCGGAGGCTGCCGATGATGAGGGTCAGGTCGCTGGACTGTTCGGAGCGGCCGCGCAGGCCGGCGTACATGGATCTGACCTGGGCGAGCGTGCCGGTCGAGCCGGGCCAGGCGGGGCCGCTGCGGTCGGTCCAGCAGCAGGCGACGCAGATCGCGAGCACGCGGGCGGTCTCGTTCGGCTGCTCGACGGCGACCGGGGGAGTGTCGAGCTCGTCCAGGACTGTGTGACCGGCGCCTGATGGCAGCGTGGGCACGAGCCAGACCGTCGAACCGTCCGGTGATGCTGCTCGGGTCAGGCCGGCGACGGCGGGTGTGTCCGGCTCGACCTCGAGCGGGCCGGCGGATTGCACCTTCGCCCACCACAACGCGTTGTAGAGCCGCCGCTCCAGAGCTTCCGACGACGGCGTACTCATCGGGTCACCCGCCGGAACACGCCCTCGGTCGCCCACGGCGTCCCGGCTGCGGGGTCGATTCGCATACCGTCCGACCACACCAGCTCGTACTCGAGCTCGTCATGCAGATGTGCCGCGGTCAGCTCCGCCAGGACCCGGCGCGCCGTGATCCAGTCGCCGGCGTCGTCGACGACCTCGACGATATCCACTGACGACCTTCCAGCCAGCACCCGCTCGGCCTCCGCGCGCAGCTCTTCCCGATCCGTCGCGGCCGCCGACTCCGGCGCCTCGGCGTCCGCAGTCGGTCGCGGCGGCGCCATTCGGGCAGTCCCCGTACGGCGTCCTGTCTCGACCGCCTCGACCATCGTCTGAGGCGAGAAGTCCGGCGCAGCCGCGTCGAACAGCAACCCGTCCAGTACGCCGGCCAGCACCTCTGGCTCACTGCTTCGCGTGAACGTCAGCCACGTCTCGATCGGCAGCAGCCCGAGTGCGCGCGTCGTACCCGCTCTCTCCACCAACCGCCCAGCGGCCAGCTGCACAGCATCCGCATACGCTGCCAGCGACATCCGCAGCGACGTGCACGCGCGATGCAGCGCCGGCCACCGGTCCAGCACGATCCGATGTACCTTCTCCGCCTGCTCGATCAGCCGCTCGTTACCCCAGGCGAGCTGCGCGTTCTCCCGCAGCTGGGCGGTCGTGCTGGTCGAGACCAGGATCGCGAGCTCGTTCCCGAGCAGCCGGAACACCTTCGTCAGCCGTTCGATCGAAGCCTGGCCCTGCTCTGCGGTCGCCTGTGGGTCGCTGACGCTGTGCGCCTCCAGCGTGAGCAACTGATGCAGCTCCGCCTGGCCGCCCTGCACCGACATCCGGCGCAGGAACATCAGCATCACGTACGGCGCGAACGCGGCCCGGTGACGCAACTCGTTCGGCCGGTCGACGAGTTTGGTGATCGCGCCGTACTGCCGTAGTACGTCGAAGCGCCGGACGATCACGTCACGCGGATAGGCCCGGCAGGCCAGCGTCGCCTGCTCGACCGTGAGCCCGTCGCTCCCGGCCTCGGCGAACGCGTCCAGGATCGCCTGATCCACATCCAGCAGATCGGGGTCGACGATCATCGCGCCGGCCTCGCGGGCGAGCACCGCGAACACCTGACGGTAGACGCGCAGTACGGCCGCCTCGGCCTCGGCGTCCAGCAATGTCGCGTCCATCCGTACTCCCTCCCGTGTGATAGCGACCGGGCTACCAGAGAAAAGGACTCTAACCACCGGCACCGACAGACCAAAACCGGGCTGCCGGGGACCTGTGGACAACTACAGAGGACGGCCCGCGGCGCGCCTGTGGAAAACCGGATGACGGTCGCCGACGCGCCCGCCTACCATCCGATACGTGAAGAGAATCCTTGGCTGATGCGGTCCAGGTAGACCGCGTCTAGACCCACGGCGCCTTCGGGCGTTCGCCACGCCGGTGTGGACCCAACACAGGGTCCCCGGCGCGCTTGCTGATTCTCTCCTTTCCGGAGCTCTGCACATGACCGTGCATGACGCGCGCTCGATCGGCGCGCAACACCCCCGCGTCCGCGACCTGCTGACTGTTCGCAAGGACGCCTCACCCGGCCGGATCATGGTCGAAGGCAGCTGGGAACACGACCGCCTGCTCGCCACCCCGACCCCGATCGACACCTTCTTCTGGTGCCCCGAGGCCAGTACGACGTACGCCGTACACCGGATCGCGGAACGGGCCGCGGAGGTGTACCGCATCTCGGAGAAGCTGCTCGCCCGCCTGTCCCGCAAGACCCGCTCCGACGGGCTGATCTCGATCGCCAGGCTGCCGGAATGGACACCTCAAGCATTCCGGTTCACCAACGAGTCACTGGTGCTCGTCGCCGATGGAGTCGAGTACGCCGGGAACCTCGGCACCCTGATTCGTACCGCCGACGCGGCCAACGCCGATTGCCTCGTCCTCACCAGCCGACGCGCCCGCCCGAGCCACCCGGCCGTGTACTCCGCCAGTCGCGGGACTGTCCTGTCGACGCCGGTGCTGGAGTTCGACGACATCGCGGCAGCGGCGGCGTGGCTGCGCGGTCACGGCTTCCGCGTCCACCTCGCCGACCCGGCGGCCACGGGTACCTACCGAGTTCCGCCGTACGACGGCCCGACGGCGTTCGTGGTCGGCTCGGAGGGTGCGGGCTTGTCGCGCGAGTGGCACGAGCAGGGCTTCGGCGCGGTGTCGATCCCGATGCTCGGCCAGGCGGATTCGCTCAACGTCGCGCTGTCGGCCGGCATCCTCCTGTTCGAAGCGCGGGCTCGGAAGGAAGGCTGGTGACCGGCCAGGCAGAATGACACCGCCACCGATGAACAAGGAGTGCCCGTGCCGTTCGAGCCAGGCGAGGTCGTCGCCCCGTCAGATCCGCGCATCGTCCTGGAAGGCCAATGGGGTCACGAGCCCGGAGTGGCGATCACCGTCAACTCCGGCTCGCGGATCTCGTTCTCGTTCGCGGGCGAACGGGTCCAGCTCCTGTTCGACACGGACGGTCTCACCATCGCGCCGCACCTGTGGATCACGGTCGACGACGGTGAGCCGGAGCTCCACCTGATCGAGGACCCGGTGATCGAACTGTCCGCGCCGACCGGCCGTCACCAGGTCGAGATCGTGGTCAAGGACGTGAACGAGCACGTCAACCGGTGGAAGCCGCCGTTCGAGTGCGCGGTCGTGTTCGCCGGGTCTCGTGCTCGACGTGAACTCGCGGTTGCGGCTGAGCGGGCGACCGGGCGGTCCGCGGCTCGAGTTCTACGGCGACTCGATCACGCAGGGCGTGCGATCGCTCAGTTCGCACCCCGAGTCGGAGGGCGCCGACGGTACGACGTCGTACGCGTATCTGACCGCGCGGGCGTTCGGAGCGACGTCGTACCAGGTCGGCTTCGGGCGGCAGGGCATCAGCCGGCCGGGCAACGGCGACGTCCCGGCCGGGCGTGGAGTCGTTCGGCTGGAACTTCGCCGGGTCGCCGCGCCGAGCGGGTCGAGGCGCCCGACGTGGTCGTGATCAACCTCGGCGTGAACGACGAGACGCTGGAGCCGGAGCGAGTACGCCGACTACGTCACGCGGGTGCGGTCGGCGTACCCGGGGACGCACGATCGTGGCGCTCACCCCGTTCAGCGGCAAGCATGCCGAGACGATCCAGGCCGCGGTCAAGTCCCTCGACGACCCGAACCTCGTCTGCATCGACTCCACCGGCTGGATCACCGAGGCCGACTGCACCGACCGCGTCCACCCCTCCGTCGCCGGCCACGCCAAGATCGCCGCCCACCTGATCGCCGCCCTCGAAACCCACACATGCCTCCGTCGTCGCAGCTAGCGCGGCGTCAAGCAACGTCGGGTAGCTCATCGCACCGGGCTGCGTCGCCCCGCATCTCAGGCTGTCCTGCTCGAGTGTGGCGCTGAATGTCGGCGCGGCCCCGTCCCAAGCGGCCCCATTTCATGGGCTGACCCACCAGATGGTGGGTTGGCACCCCGGAATCCGGTACGGCAACCCACCATCTCGTAGGTCAGCCCACCAAATGCACAGCACGCGTTTCACGGGTCAGCCCATCGGTGGTGCGTTGACCCCGCAGAAGTTGACGGCCGAACCCTGCCAACCCCTCAACTGGCGGAGTCACCCCGATGCCGCCGCCGCGATCCACGACTCGGTGAGCTCGCGCGGGCTTGCTGGCTGACGTGCGGGTGGCGAGGATGGCGGCGTGGCGGAGCAAAGGTTCGAGAGCGTGGATGAGTACATCAGCTCGTTCCCAGTGGAAGTCCACGAGGTGCTGGAGGAGGTACGGCGTACCATCCACGCGGTCGTGCCCGGGGCGGGGGAGAAGATCAGCTACCAGATCCCCACGATCACCCTCGACGGCAAATCGCTGCTCTACTTCAGCGGTTGGAAGGAGCACATCTCCCTCTACCCGATCCCGCCCCTCGACGAGGCCCTGCGCGACCGCGATCGAGCCGTACCGCTCGGGCAAAGGCACCCTCAAGTTCCCGCTCAAGGACCCGATCCCGTACGACGTCATCACCCGCCTGACCCAGGCGTTCGTCGCCGCCCGGGGCTAGTCCTGCAACAGATCGCGGGGGTCCGGGGAGGGTGGTCGGGTCAGGGTCCAGTCGTTGAAGTGTTGGTCGAACCGGTACCAGAGGCCGTCGGCGCCTAGCCGGAGTTGGGTTTTGCCGGCCGTGACTCGGTTGGCCTGGATCGTGGCGAACGGGAGGGCCTCGAGGGCTTCGGCGAGGGCTCGGGGTCGACGTCGGTTGGTTCGTCGACTGTGACTGCCAGGCCGCCGGGCCCGCCCTCGCGCCAGGCGACGGCCCAGCTGGTGAGTCGGCGGGCTGGTACGCCGGCTCGGTGCGCGAGGTCGGCGAGCTCCGGCGTACCGAGGACCAAGGCCGCTCGGCGGGCGAGGTCCTCGTCGAAGGTCAGACCGAGACCACCATCACCGTCGCCGGAGGCGATCTCCCAGGCTCGCCGAGCCGCGTCGGTCGCCAGGGCGACGAGGTCGCGTACGTCGACACCCGAGGACCGTGGTGGGTCCAGCACCCGCACAGCCGCCGGCACACCGGGCGCCCCCATCGGCCTCGGTGGAACGGGCACTGGAACCGGCCCCGCAGCACCAGGTCCGCCTTCACGGGCGAAGGCGGCGATGGCGGGGATGCCTTCGGAGCGGGAGTGCGGGCAGGCGTGTTGGCGGCCGGACCTGAGCGGCGGGAGCGGAGGGCGGAGAGGAGCTCGTCCTTGCGGCGGCCGCGGAGGAGTAGCGAGGCGAAAGGATCGTCGTCCAGGGCGTCGGCGATCAGGTAGCAGACGGCGGCGGAGTGTTTGCACGGTACGGCGAAGTCCGGGCAACTGCAGTTGGTCAGGACCTCACCCGGTCCGGGCAGTACGTCCAGCCCCGCTGCATGGACGTCGTCGACGACTTCGGGCGGCAGCTCGCCGTCGAGCAATGCCGCGACGCGGCCGATCTGCGCCGAGACCACGTCGAGTACGGCGTCCCACTCGGTGGTCGATGAACGCGCGGATCCGGACCGTCACCTGGTACGGCGTGACGCGGCTGCCCTGCACGACTGCCTCGACCTCGCCTGGGGCGACCGTCAGCTCCAGCACACTCCCGCGACGTGCGTACGAGCGTCCGCGCGACAACCGATTCGGGATCCAGCCGAGCCCGGTGCTCCAGCGCCTCCAGCCACGCCCGGCCCCACCACGTCGCCCCGAACGGCCGTCGGCTGCCCTGGCCCCTTGGCCGCCGGCAACCCAGCATCCTCTCCGGTCCGTCGCCACCCCTGCCACGGCATCCGCTCACTCATCCAGCTCACCTCCACCGCGGCGAGGATCCTCCACCACCCGGTGACATGCGGCCGACGCAGAAGGGTTGTGCGGCGCTCGCCGACCCGGACTTGCACCGGCGTGGTGGATAGCTCGACGAGCTCGGTCAGCTCGGCGTCGGACAGCTCGCTCAGCCATGCCTCGCCCGAGCCGACCACCGCGTCGGCGAGGTCGCGTTTGGCGGCGATGACTGTGGAGATCCGGTCTTCCAACGTGTTCTCGGTGACCAGGCGGTGCACCTGGACCGGCCGGTCCTGCCCGATCCGGTACGCGCGGTCGGTCGCCTGGTCCTCGACGGCCGGGTTCCACCAGCGGTCGTAGTGCACCACGTGGGTCGCCCGCGTCAGCGTCAACCCGACCCCGCCGGCCTTCAGCGACAGCAGGAACACCTGCGCCTCGCCGGCCTGGAACTGCGCGACCAGTTGCTCCCGCTTCCGCACCCCGATCCCGCCGTGCAGGAACAACGTCTTGACCTGCCGCGCCGCCAGGTGTGCCTCGATCAGCCGGCACATCTCGACGTACTGGCTGAAGATCAGCACCGACTCGCCCTCGGCCAGGATCACGTCGAGCAGCTCGTCCAGCGCGGCGAGCTTGCCCGAGCGTCGCTCCAGCGGACCCGGCTCGTGCAGGAACTGCGCCGGGTGGTTGCACACCTGCTTCAACTGCGTCAGCAGGCTGAGCACCAGCCCGCGCCGCGCGATCCCCTCCGCCGACTCGATCTTCGCCAGCGTCTCCTTGCGCAACGGCCTGGTACAGCGTCGCCTGCTCGGCCGTCAGCGGTACGACGACATCGTGCTCGGACTTCTGCGGCAACTCCGGCGCGATCCCCGGGTCGCTCTTCTTCCGCCGCAACAGGAACGGCCGCGTCACCCGCGCAAGCCGAGCGGTCGCCTCCTCGTCGTGATACCGCTCCACCGGTACGGCGACATCGTGCCGGAACCGATCCAGCGTCCCCAGCAACCCGGGCGCCGCCCAGTCCAGGATCGACCACAGCTCCGACAACCGGTTCTCCACCGGCGTCCCGGTCAACGCGATCCTCGTTGCCGACGGCAACGTCCTCAACGCACGCGCCGTTCGCGACAAGGGATTCTTCGCGTGCTGCGCCTCGTCCGCGACCGCGAGCCCCCAGAACACCTCGCCCAGCACCCGATGGTCCTGCCGCACCACGCCGTAGGTCGTCAGCACGACCTCGTCCGGAGCCAGATCGCTCAGTGTCCGGCCGGCTCCGTGGTAACGCCGCGTCGGCACGTCCGGCGCGAACCGGGCGAACTCGCGCTCCCACGTCCCGAGCAACGTCGACGGGCACACCACCAACGTCGGCCCGCGACCGCGTCCCAGCAGCTGAAGATGCAGCGCGATCACCTGGATCGTCTTGCCCAGACCCATGTCGTCCGCGAGACAGCCACCCAGGCCGAGATCCGCGAGCTGCGCCATCCACGCGACACCGCGCCGCTGGTAGTCGCGCAACGTCGCCTGCAACCCGGACGGCTCCACGAACGGCGCAGGCTCCTCGGCCGCCCGCAACCGCGCCAGCATCGACAGCCAGCGACCCGTTCGGCGTCGAACGCGACCAGCTCACCGTCGACCTCGATCGACCCGGTCAACGCCGCGCCGAGCGCCTCCGCGCCGGTCAGCTTCCGCGTGCCGCCGCGCCGCAGCTTCCGCGACCAGGTCGTGGTCGACCCGCACCCAGCGCCCACGCATCCGGATCATCGGCCGCTTCGCCTCCGCAAGCGCCGCGACCTCCTGCTCGGTCAGCTCCTGCCCGTCCAGCGTCGGCCGCCATCGGAACGCCACCAGGTCGGTCAAGCTGAAGTCCGGCCCGGTCACCGCACCCGGAGTCGGCGTCGCCGACCGTGCCACGCACAGCCAACTCACCCGCGAACAGCTCGGTCGGCCAGAGCACCTCGATCCCGGCGCCCTCCAACGCCGTGCTGCCCTCGGCCAACTCCTCCAGAGCCACGTCGTCGACCGCGACCTCCGCCGGCGCCGCATCCCGCAACGCCGCACCCAGCGGCGGCCAGACCCGAGCCCCACGTCGCAACGCCAGCAGCAGATCGGTCTCCGCCCGCTCGCCAAGAGCAGCGAGTACGGCGGCCGGTGCACTCCACACGTCCTGACGACATCCACCAGCAGGCTCGGATCCACCCCGCTGCGCAACTGCAGCACGGCCCGGAAGTCCGGTCGACCGCCTCGGACGGCGGCTCGATCCGCAGCACCAGCCGCGCCCCGGCCTCCTCGCTCAAGGCGGTCTCGTCCAGCCAGCGCGGTCGGTCCCGCTCAGCTCGACCGGCTCCCACGACGCGAACGGCGCCGCCCCGGCCCGTACGGCGACACCAGCGGCCGGCGTCCGCACCAGCGTGTCCGCGAGCGCATCCCAGAACGCCCGCACGAGCTGCTCCGGATCGACCAGCCGCACCGGTCGCGTCCCCTCGATCGGCAGTGCATGTGCGTACGCCGGCATCGCCGCACCGAGATTCCGCAACCAGCCCCGGTCCAGCGGATCCAGCGGCGCCACCCGCCAAGCGCCGTACCCGCTAGGACTGCGATCCGGCACGAGGCGGCCGCGCCCGATCAACCCCAGACCGGCGAGGGCCGCCGCCCGCCACGCCTCCCAGCTCACCGAGCCGTCCGACCCAGTCGGCCGAGAACCTCGTCGATCCGCAGCAACCTGCGCCGGCACCGTGGTCCGGCGCACCGCCGACCCCTTGGGCAGCACGAGATCCACCGTCCCGTCGGCGACCTCACCGGCCGCCGCGAGGTCGCCGTACAACGCCAACCGGCCCGCGCGCGGCGGGTCGGCGGGGACGAAGACGGCGTCGAACATGACCTGCACAGTACGCCGAACCACCGACAACTTTCCGCCTGTCACACCGAGCCTGTGGACAACCGCCGGAGTTGACCTGAACCAATATTGAGGTTGCAGGCTCGAGATCCACGAACGATGAGGGAGCAGACATGCGCGCAGCAGTGGTGACCGAGTTCGGCGGCCCGGACGTGATCAGGACCCAGGACTGGCCCGACCCGGTGCCCGCCGCCGGCCAGGTCCTGGTCGAGGTCAAGGTCGCCGACGTCATCTTCGTCGAGACAGCCATCCGGCGGGGACAGCACAGCAGCTTCTTCGACGTGACACCGCCTTACGTGCCAGGAGGTTCGCTCGTCGGACGGGTACGCGCGGTCGGCTCCGGCGTACCCGAGGAGTGGATCGGCAAGACCGTCCTCGGCCGCGCGTTCGGCTTCGGCGCCCATGCCGAGCTCGCCATCGCAACCGCGGCTGACCTTGTCGAAGTGCCCGCCGAGCTGGACCTCGAGACCGCGGTCGCAGTCTTCGGCGACGGTTTCACCGCCCTGATGCTCGAGGAACTGGCGCCACCGCTGCAGGGCAAGGACGTGCTGATCACTGCCTCCGCGGGCGGCATGGGCCTGCTCCTCGCTCCAGCTCGCGCACCAAGCCGGTGCACACGTCATCGCGGCCGCTCGCAGTCAGGAGAAGCTCGACCTCAGCAAGAGCACAAGGTGCCGACGTGGTGATCGACTACGGCAAGCCGGGCTGGGAGAAGCTGGTGCTGGAGGCGACGAACGGCGAGGGTGCCGACGATCGTCTTCGAAGGCGCCGGCGGTCAGCTCGGCGCGACCGCGTTCACAGTGGTCGAGGACGGCGGCTGGTTCTCCGCCCACGGCGCCCCGAGCGGAGGCTTCGCGGCCTACGACCCGGCCGAGGCGGCAGCGCCGCGGGATCACGGTCAAGGGGATCACCGACCTCCGCGCCGACACAGCCACCACGACAGTCACCGGCGCCGAGGTGATCGCCAGAGCTGTCGCCGGTGATCTCGTCCCGGTGATCGACCAGGTCTACGACCTCGACCACGTGGCCGACGCGCACACGGCACTGGAGAACCGCACGCTGCGCGGCAAGGCGCTGATCAGAGTCAGTCGCTGACCGGCTGATCCGCGTGGTCGGTGACAGCGGGCGGGTTGGGCCGGGCAGTGACGATCCGGTTCCGCCCGTCCCGCTTGGCGCTCAGCAGCGCGTTGTCGGCCGCGAGTACGAGCTGGTCCATGGTGTTCGCGACGTCGGGGTACACGGCCGCGCCGAACGAGGCCGGCACGCCGGAGATCACCGCGCTGGTGGCTGTCGTGGTGTCGACCGACACGCTCAGGGCGCTGAGCCGGTCGCGAATCCGCTCAGCCACTTCCAGTACCTCGGTCTCCGAGGCGCCAGGCAGCAGCACCGCCAGCTCGTCTCCACCGACGCGCGCGACCAGATCGCCTTGCCGGACCTCTGCGCGGACGCTCTCGCCGACCGCGCGGAGCGCCTGGTCGCCGGCCGGGTGGCCGTACGTGTCGTTGATTTCCTTGAACTTGTCCAGGTCCAGCATCAGCAGACCCACCGTGCTGCGCAGTGTCTCGGCCCGAGCGAGCTCTACCGGTACAGCATTGGCCCAGTACGCCGGGGTGGCCAGGCCGGTCTTGACGTCGGTCCCCGCGGCCCGCTGGAACTGCGGAAGCAGCAGATCGCGGTGCAGCGTCAGCACCGTCACCATGAGGATCGGCACCACCCACGGGTACGACGCCTGCAGCGCGGCCACCGCCACACCGAGGCCGAGACCGGCGACCACGACGAGCTGGTCGGCCAGATCACCCAGTGCGCCACGTGCGGTGGCATCCGGGGACGACAGCAGGATCGCGCCGATCACCAGCGCGAAGTTGACCAGCCACCAGGTGGTCGCCGCAGCCACCACGACCAGCAGCGTCCAGGGCCCGGTCGGCACCCGCGGCTCGGCCAGCAGACCGCCGGCCCGGAGCACCGCGGCGGCCGCGGCACTGGCCAGGAGGAACGTGCTGGCAGAGAACACCTTGCGGTGGGCGATGGTCCGGCCGTAGACCCGGATCCATGAGTATCCGTACGAGACGACGATCAGTCCGACGACCAGGCTGAGCGGGAGCAGCAGCAGACCGGCGAACACCCACAGGCTCTTCAGGTTCGTGTACGGCGAGGTATTCGCCGCCATTTCGCGTCGGCGCTCGATTCCGCGGGCAGACTCCAGGTGAAGCACCGAGGCGGCCGCCAGCACGGCGAACGCGGCCCACTCGGACGGTCTGACGCCGGTCCTGGCGCCGGACACCGTCGAGGCCACAGCCAAGGTGGTGATGATGACTGCAACAGCGTCGACGCCGAGCACATAGCTCAGCGCGGGACGCGGCAACGACCAGAGCTTCCAGTCGGCGGGGTGGCACCCACCGGCTCCGACCGATCAGAATCATGGTGGCCTCACACGGATAGACCTGAACGGCTATTCCTGAATAGTAACTGCTTGTTCACGCGAGGTCATCCCCGACCCGCATCAAATCCATCTGACGGATGGCGAAGGAAGGATCAGCACCATGTCGAAGATCAGCACCGGTAACGAGTGGTTCCAGGGCGGAAACGAGTGGTTCACCGGCACCGGTAACGAGTGGTTCCAGGGCGGGAACGAGTGGTTCCGCGGTGGAAACGAGTGGTTCACGCAGAGTGGCAACGAGTGGTTCCGCCGTTCCGGTGGATCCGGTAACGAGTGGTTCCTCGGCGGCAACGAATGGTGACCCGCGGGTAGCCCCCGGAATTTCTTTACCGACATTTTACGCTGCGTGTCCGGAGTTATTCTCCCCTGAATCTCCGGCCACCCATCCGGCACCGTTCTCGGCGGTGCCGGCCCGGGACCGGCGGGCGCGTGACCAGGCGGCGCCCGCCGCCAGGGCGGCGATCGTGCCTGCAGCCGCCCATGACGCCCAGTGCGACCGACGGCGAGGACTCGTTGGCGATCAGGCCCGCGAGCAGGATGCCCAGGCCCTGACTGCTCTTCAGGGCCGTGCTGGCGACTCCGAACGCCTGTCCTCGCTGCGCGTCCGGCACCGCCTGGACGAACGCCGCACTGGTCGGCAGGTGGTACGCCGAGGCAAGGCCCGACACTGCCCACAGCACCACTGTCGGCACGAGACCTGGCGCCCAGAAGCAAACGATCAATGGAGCGCACGCCAGCATCGCCAACGGCCCCAGGAGCTTCATCCGGCGCTCAGGTGACCACAGGGTGATCAGCCACATGCCGGCGACTGCGCCGGCCGGGCTGGCAGCCAGCAGGAGTCCGGCGGCTGTCGTGCCCTGACCGATCTCGTGCGCGTAGGGGACCGCCAGGCCCTCCACGGTCACGTAGAAGCCGGCGATCGTCGCCAGGATCACCAGTGCGCGGAGTTTCGGCGTACGGGCGACCAGTGAGATGCCGGAGGCCAGGTCTTTGAAGTAGGAGGTCGGTGGCGCATCAGTGTCACGGGCGGGCACCGGAGCGGCGTCGTACGCCGACCGCCACCAGCACCGCGGACAGCAGGAACGTGGCAGAGTCCAGCAGGAGGCCGCCTGACGTCCCGACGGCGACCACGACCAAGCCACCGGTGCCGAAGCCGAGGACCTGGCTGAACTGCACGACCATGTCGTTGGCGGCCTTGCCCAGGACGTAGTGATCTCCCGGGAGTACGGCGGGGAGTGTGGCTGCTCGTGCGGCGTTGAAGGGCGAGCCGAACGCCTGCAGAGCGACCAGGAGCAGGATCACCACCACCAGCGGCAACGCCTGGATCGCCATGGCTGCAACGAGAACCGCGCGCGCGAGGTCGGTGACGATCATCACAGTACGGCGCGGATACCGGTCGGCGAACCCGGCCAGGAGCGGCCCGAAGAGCAGGTCTGGCACGTACGTGAGGGCGTAGGTCAGCGCAGTCAGTCCGGCGGAGTCGGTGCGATCGAAGACCAGAACCGACAGCGCCACGCGGGCCAGTTGGTCGCCCGCGACAGACAGAACTCCGGCCAGGAAAAGCGCCCTGAACTCGGCGTGCCCGAACACGTCTCGCCAGCGCGCACGCTCGATGACCCCACCCACCATGCCTACGACCTTAACCACATTCCGTGGTGCAACACATCCTGGCTGTGACTGAAAGGGTTTCCCTCCGCCGGATGGGGCATGGTTCAAAGGTTTGTTCGCGGCGCATCAGTGCCACATCGGGCACCCGGTTGTGCGTGGTTTGGGTGAACGTTCTACTCTGGAGATCTCCGGTAGCGGGGTCTGGGCGGGGCGGCCCCGACCCTGCTACCGGAGCTCTTCTTTGTCCGGGGCCGGAAAACCTGCCTGACCGCGTCGGCGGGGTGGGGACGGAAAAATGTCCGTGGTGCCCGGTAGCGTTCTCAGTGCCAGGGGCGGCTCCTGGACGTGCTTCCTTCTCCTTCACCAGGCCATGTAGCGCGTTCGCTCTCCGCCCCTGGCGCCTTCGTCCACACCCCTGGGGAGGAGACGCGATGCCGGACCTGGGGACGCCTGCCGAAGCGCAGGCCGCTGTCCTGCTGCGCCGTCGGCGGCTCGTCGACGCCGACCACCCTCACCCCGCCGGTCCGACGTTCCGCCTGGCAATGGCTTCGTCGTCCGCTGACCATCCAGTCCGGACTGTCCGCATTGCAGGCCGACCTGATCCAGCGAGGCTTCCTGCTGTCCGTCGGTCTGTACCGGCACTGCGCCGCCCTGTCGGCGCCCGCGCTCGCCGGCTTCGGCCACGCGCTGCTCGACCTGCTCGACGCCGAGTCCGGGTCACGACCACCGAGCACGTGCCGCTGTTCCGCGGCTTCCCGGAGAGCGTTCCCGGCAACACCGAGACCTTCTACATCAACCGGGTCTTCGCGCGGCTTGCTGCAGGAGCCTGAGCAGCCGTGCGTGCTGTGCGGCGACGCGAAGTCGGTGCACGCCGTCTCACCCTGCGCACATCTGGTCTGCCGGACCTGCTGGGACGGTTCGGACCTCAGCGCCTGTCCGCTGTGCCTGCGCCGGATCGACCCGAACGACCCGTTCCTGAAGCCGTCGTTCGACGAAGTGCAACCGGCGCACGTGCGTTCCGATCGCCTTCGCCTGCTCTCACTCGCGACGGCCGATTCGGCCGCCAGACCGTCGAGGCGCTGCTGGTACGACGGTCGCCGCTGTCGGCCGCGGATCGTGCCGACCTGCTGGTGCTGCTCGCCGGTGCCGATCCGTCCTGGCTGCCCGACGACATTCCGGTCCGGGAGACGCGCGCGCTCGTCATCGCGCACTTCCTCGACGACGTCCCGGAGCTGATCGATCGCGCCAGTACGGCGACCGACGTACTGCGGCTGCTCTACGCGCTGATGGACGCCGATCCCGGGTTGCGGACGCCGCCGGCCCGGCGGAAGTCGTTGCCTCGGGCAACGCGACGGCTGGTGCTGGAGCGGCTCGACCGGCTGCCGGCCGAGACGCTGATCGAGGACATGCTCCGGCACGAGCGGGCCTGGAAGCGGATCGCGGAGAACCTGCACCCGTTCGAGTTCGCGTCCCGGTATCCGTGGCCGCGCTGGCGTTCACCATCGTCCGTCGTACCGAGCTGGACTTGGGCGACCCCGGCCGGGCGAGCTGTGGCCGGCGAAGCGGCGCGGCATCCGTTTGTCCGGTTGGACGGCAGGCGGCTCGCCACGAGCACGTTTGCGTCGCGAGTCGAGGGCGCCTTCGCGTCCGAGCGACCGGAGCACGCGCTCGACCTGTTGCGTCAGCGGCCGGGAGACCTGGTGCGGCGACTCGTGCAGTTGGCGCGGGTCCTGCCGTCGGATCAGCACGGTGCGCTCGTCGATGCGCTGACGACCGCGGTCTCGGACGTCTCGCCGGTGGTGATCACGGCGGCGCTCGGTCAGGTCCGCACGCCGCCGGGCGACCTCCGGTTGTTCTTCCCGCGTGGCGGGACGACGCGGATCTGGACGTCGCTGGACGAGCGCGAGCCGTTGCCGACCGAGCTGACCGCCGCGCTGTCCGGCGTACTGATCGGAGAAATGTTGCGTCGGGCAACGGATCTGCCGCGGTGGCGCCGGGTGTTCCTGGACGAGGAGCTGACCCGGCTGGCTGCCCCTGGTTCGGAGCGGGGCTGCCTCGTCGACGTTGCTCCGGATGACGCGGGGCAGTGCGGTTCCGATCCCGCCGGACGAGCTGTTGCGGCTGTTCCTGCACTGGGTCGAGCCGACCGACGGCGGGTCGATCTAGACCTGTCGGTCGTGGTGTTCGACGAGGAGTGGGGTTTCGTCGGACTGTGTGACTACACGCGACTTCGGTTCGACCAGGATGCGCTGGTGCACTCGGGCGACCTGACGTCGGCGCCGTCTCCCGACGGGTCGACGGAGTTCGTGGATCTCGACCTGCGGGCTGTGCGACGAGTCGGCGGCCGGTACGTGCTGCCGGTGGTCTTCAGCTACAACAACGTGCCGTTCGACGAGCTCGAGCGCGGTTTCGTCGGAGTGATGCGGCAGCCGAACGGCTTGTTCGACCCGGCGGCGGTCGAGGAGCGGTTCGACCTGACCGGGCCCGGCGAAGATCCTGCTGCCGTTCGGCGTCGACCTCCTGACGAAGGAGCTGCGCTGGTACGACGTCAACCTCAGCGCAGCGGGCTATGGCCACAACATCCTGCGAGTACGGCGGTCACCTGGCGCTGATGGCCGCGACGCTCGAGGAAGTGCATGGCTCCGGCGACCGGGTGAGCCTGTGGGAGATCTGCTGCTGGCACGCGGCCGCTCGCGCGGACGAGATCGTCGTACGGTGTGCCGATGGGTCCGTGGTCGGCTACGTCCGCGACCCCACCGAAGACCTCGTGACGTTCGCGCGCCGACTCACCGCGCGGCTGGAGCCGGACCGCGGCTGGGACGAGGACGCAGCCAACCGGTCCGACTTCGCCGCGGTCCTCACCGGCGACATCGCCGTACGCTCAGGTGCCGAGATCTACGCCCTGCACCCGCATCTCCTCGACCCTCGCCAGCCACACGCTGATCGACGCTCCGCACCTCCTGGCCGTGCTGGCTCCGGACACCAGAGCCCACGCGCCGCTGCCCGGCTGAGTGCACAGCCGCAGCCGCGATCTCGGTCGCAAGTCGCCAAGAGCCTGAGAACAGAATGACATTTCCGTGACGCTGGCGGGGTCGCGTGCTTTGGTGCGCTGCGGAGCAGGAGTACAACGGAAGAGACAGCGAAGGGAGCCACGCATGACGTACGACGTGGTGGTGCTCATCGAGCGGGAGATGAGCGAGGGCGACGCGCGCCGCGTTGCCGCCCTGCATGCAAGGCGCGAAGAACTCGTGGACTATCACCTCCTCGTCTCCAGCCATCCGGAGAGCGGATTCGGTGGACCGATGGCGTTGCTGGGCTCGACCTTCGCGGATGTGGCCGGCCTCGACGGCTCCGCGCCTGTGGTCGGCTCCGCGACCGCCCCTCAGCACGCGTCAGCCCAACGGTGGCCGCGAGGCGAGCATCGTCGGCCCCTCGCCGACCCGGCCGTCGATCTGGCCTCGGTGATCGAACACAGTTCGCACCGGCTCCGCGATGCGAGTCGCTACCCGGTCAACGTCTCCATCACGCACGGCGAGATGCTGCTGGCCCTGATGTCGCTGGTCAAGAGCACCCAGGGCCACGAAGTCGTGGTGGTCGCCTGGCCCGAGACCGCGGCCAGCTTCCTCTGCTCCGACTGGACCACGAAGGCCCGCAAGATCCTGAAGGTTCCGCGGGTACGGATCCTCGAACACGACACCTGAGGGGGATGGGTTCCGAACGACAGGAGGTCGTCACCATCAGGAGTGGGCGCGGCTCCCGGGCGACGGCACGCACTGCCACAACCTCCTGTCGTTCGGTACAGGTCAACCGATCGGCTGACGGGGCAGCCGCACCGCAGACGTCGTCTCGCCAGGACGTGAACTGATGGTGATCGTCCCGCCGTGGTGTTCGGCGACGATCCGTTGGGCGATGTCGAGTCCGAGACCGGTGCCCTTGCCGACGTCCTTCGTCGTGTAGAACGGCTCGAACGCGCGGGTCGCGACCTCCGGCGGCATGCCGGGTCCGGTGTCGGTGAACTCGACGACGATCCGGTCGCCGTCGGTCCGGGTGCTGATCCGCAACGTCCCGGCGCCGCTCCATCGCGTCGACCGCGTTGTCGATCAGGTTCGTCCACACCTGGTTGAGTTCGCCGGCGTACGCGTCGATCCGCGGGACGTCAGCGCCGTACGCCCGGATCACCTCGACCCCGTCGCGGAGCTTGTGCCCGAGCATCACCAGCGTGCTCTCGATGCCCTCGGTCACGTCGATCGTCTGGATCGAGCCGCGGTCCATCTGCGAGTACGAGCGGACGGCCGCGACGAGCTCCGTGATGCGTCGGGTCGACTCCTTCACCTCGCCCAGCAAGGTCGCCGCCGAGAGCGTGCTCGCGACCCACTCCAACCCGGGTTCGAGAGCGTCGCCCAGTACGACGGCCGCACGATCGCACCACTCGACGCGGGCTCCGGCCGCGGCCAGCGGTGGTGCGATCAACCAGTCCTGCTCGATGCCGTGGTCGGCCAGCCAGTCCGAGATGGTGTTCTCGTGGTCGGCGAGATCGACCGGATCCGGTGCGGCAGTGCCGGACGCCGAGCTCGAGGCGCAACTCGTCGAGCGCGCTGAACTGGGCGGCCGTCATCGCCCTCCGCGAGCTGCCTCAGTGCCGAGAGCAACGAAACGCAGGCCGTGTCGAGGGCGCTGACCGAGCGCGTGGCGGCCGCGGCCGGGTTGTTGATCTCGTGTGCCAGCCCGGCCGCCAGTGTCCCGAGCGTGACCAGTGCATCTCGCTGCCGGGCCGTCGACTCGATCGCCCGTGCGGTCCCGTACACGCCCTTGATCAGATGCCCGCCGAGCGGGAACCAGGCGTCGATCCGATCGCGCAGCACCTCCGCGGGCACCCGCAGCACCCGGCCTTCGGTGAGCCCGCGCCCGCTGGCGAGGTAGACGCCGTGCTCGTCCCAGGCCCGGAACCCGCCGGCCCAGCGGCCCGCGACGTCGATCTTGCCCATCACGGTGTCCTCGCGGCCGATCCTGCGGTGCAGCGCGATCGCGCCGTCGATGAGCACCCACCAGAAGTCGGCCGGCTCGCCCTCGTGGAACAGGTCGCGGCCCGGCTCGATCGGTACCTCGATGCTGCCGTCGATCAGCTCGTCCAGCTGCGCATCGGTCAATCCGGCGAAGAGGGCGATGCCGCGCAGGTCGTCGGCGTTCATCAGAGGCGCTCGCCAAGTAGCGGTGGACGAGATAGATCGACATCGCGCCCTCGCCGACGGCGGACGCGACCCGTTTCATCGAGTCGAGCCGGACATCACCGGCCGCGAACACACCCGGCAGGCTCGTTTCCAAGGCGTACGGCGGCCGGGCAGAGCCCAGCGGTCGAGGGCGATCAGGTCCGGCCCGGTGACGACGAAACCCTTGTCATCACGCAGTACGGACTCGCCGAGCCACTCGGTCCGCGGAGAGGCGCCGACGAAGACGAACAGCCAGCCGGTCTCGACTTCCTCGACCCGGCCGGACGATCCGTCGGCCAGCGTCAGTGCCTCGAGATGACCGTCGCCGCGGCAGCCGACCACCTCGGTCCGGCACCGGACCTCGATGGTCGCAACCTTGGTGATCTTGTCGATCAGGTACCTCGACATCGAGTGCTCGAGCGTGTCCCCGCGGACCAGCAGGACCACCCGTTTCGCGTAGCGGGCGAGGTTGAGCGCCGCCTGACCGGCCGAGTTCGCCGCGCCGACGACGTACACCTCCTCGTCCTGGACCTGACTGGCTTCGCTGGCGGTCGCGCCGTAGTACACGCCGCGACCGGTGAGGTCGCCGAGGCCGGCGACATCGAGGCTGCGGTACGAGACGCCGGTCGCGACGATCAGCGCGCGGGCCTCGATCTCACCGGATCCTTCGAGCAGTACGGCGTGCACCGGTCCGCGGGTCTCGAGTCCGGCAACCGATCGGGCGAGCACCATCTCCGCACCGAACCGGGATGCTTGGGCGACCGCGCGCTGGGCCAGGTCCGAGCCGGTCAGCCCGCGCGGGAACCCGAGGTAGTTCTCGATCGCCGCGCTCAACCCGGCCTGTCCACCAGGCGCCTCACGCTCGACGATCACGGTGCTCAAGCCCTCGGACGCCGCATAGACACCGGCCGCCAGGCCGGCGGGTCCACCGCCGACGATGCAGACGTCGTACAGCGGCTGCTCGGCCCGGGTTCGCAGACCGAGCGCGGAGGCGAGATCGACAGTGGACGGCGAGCGGAGGGTGTCCCCGTCAGGCACCAGGACCAACGGCAGGTCGCTGTCGGTCGCGGCGGCGAGGTCGCGCAGCCGTTGACCCTCGGCGTCGCGCTCGACGTCGTACCAGTCGTAGGGCACGTGGTTGCGCGCCAGGAACGTCTTGATGTCATGCGCCCGGTCCGACCAGCGGTTGCCGACGATGCGGAGGTCGGACGTGTGCACGGGATTGGCCTGTCGCCAGTCCCCGAGCAGGTCGTCGACGACGGGGAAGAGCTGATCCTCGGGCGGGTCCCAGGGCTTGAGCAGGTAGTAGTCCAGGCCGATGTCATTGATCGCCCTGATCGCGACGTCGGTATCGGCGTACGCGGTGAGCAGGAGGTACTTCGCGCCCGGTGCGTGCTCACGGGCCTGCTCGAGCAGTTCGATGCCGGTCATCCCGGGCATCCGCTGGTCGGTCGCGATCAGCGCGATCGGCTGGTTACGCAAGGCGAGTTTGGTGACCGCGGCGAGCGCCTGGGCGCCCGATGTCGCCTTCACCACGAAGTAGTCGTCGCCGTACCGCCGGCGCAGGTCGCGGGAGATCGCCGCCGAGACCATCGGGTCGTCGTCGACGCTGAGAATCGCCGGTTTGTTCACACCGTGCCCCCCACTGCTGTGAACCGATCCCGTCAGGATGCCACGACAGCCGCTAGTCGTCGATGAGAGCCCGGAGCGTTTCCTGTTCGGGTTCGGGCACGTACCCGGCGTAGTAGTCGTACATGTTCTGCCGGGCGATCCGGGCCGCCGCGTGGCCGTCGCCGGAGCGGATCGCGTCGACCACCTCGGCGTGGTGCTGCAGCGATTCCAGCATCAGGGCGCGGCTGTTCGGCGCGTGCGCGATCTTGTCCGAGATCAGGCTGAGGACGACGCCGCGGACGACCTCGTTGCAGGTCTGGATCAGCGAGTTGCGGCTGACCCGTGCGATCACGTCGTGGAACGCGAGGTCCGCCTCGCTGAACGCGGCGAAGTCGACGTCGATCGCGGCACGCAGGGCGACCAGTGTCTCGTCCATCTCGGTGAGCTGCTCCGCGGTCCGCAGCCGGGACGCGACCTGGATCGCGGCGCCGTCCATGATCATCCGGAACCCGATCAGCTCGCTCAGGGTCAACTCGTCGACCCGGGCCAGCCGGACCAGCTGTTTGCGGAGCGCGGCCTGGGAGAACGGCAGGATCTCCGGCCCGTTCGGGTCACCGGGCCGGGACCGGACCATCCCATTGCTCTCCAGCACCCGCAGCGCCTCGCGCACGGTGGACCGGCTCACCTCGAACTGCGCGACCAGCTCGCGCTCGCTCGGCAGCCGCTGACCTGGCGCGAGATCTCCCCGGGCGAGCGCCTCCTCGACCTGCTCGACGATCCGCTGGTACGCGCGGACCGTCTGCACCGGCTGGAACTGCGGACCCCTCGTCATCCGATGCGCCCCCAATCGTCTTGACAGAGCCGTGTGGTGCGACAAACCTAGTGGCCCACTGATACCTAGTCCACTGGTCGGACCAGTCACAGCTGGACGGCGAAGTCCGCCGTACGGCGTGGTCGCGGTCGCGCGGCCGGCCTGGGATCGTCAGAATGCGGCGACAGCTCGAGGCATGGAGGAGTTCGCGTGAGGTTCATTCCGACCCGTGCGGTTGCGGTCGCTGCTGCGGCACTTCTGGCCCTGACCGCCTGCTCAGCCGGTTCGAGTACGACGTCCGGCAGCTCGCCGGGAGGTGATCAGTCGCTGTCGCTCGGCCTGGTCGCGGAGCCGGCCAGCCTCGACTTCACCACCACCGACGGCGCCGCGATCCCGCAGGTGCTGCTCGGCAACGTGTACGAGACCCTGGTCAAGCAGGACGACTCCGGCAAGATCGTGCCGTCGCTGGCGAAGTCGTGGACCGTCTCCCCGGACCGCAAGACCTACACGTTCGACCTGGTCGACAACGCGAAGTTCACCAGCGACAAGCCGTTCACCGCGGCCGACGCGGTGTTCAGCATCAACCGGGTCAAGACGCGCCTGGACCACGTCGCTGAAGGCCGCGATGGACGTCGTCTCCGGCGCGAAGGCGTTGTCGCCGACGCAGCTCCAGGTGACGCTGACGCAAGCCGAGCAACGACTGGCTGTTCCGGATGACGACCCGGATCGGCGCGATGTTCTCCGAGACCGGCGTGAGCGCACTGGCCACCCAGCCGATCGGCACCGGGCCGTACAAGTTCTCGAAATGGAACCGCGGCGACTCGATCGTGCTGCAGCGCAACGACGCGTACTGGGGCAGCAAGCCGTTCTTCAACCAGATCACGCTGAAGTACTTCAAGGACCCGACCGCGCTGAACAACGCGCTGCTCACCGGGACCATCAACGTGATCACCACGGTCCAGGCGCCCGAGGCGCTCAGTCAGTTCACCAGCAACGACAAGTACCAGGTGATCGAGGGGACCACGAACGGCGAGGTGCTGCTGTCGTTCAACAACTCGCGGCCGGTCTTCAAAGACATCCGCACCCGCCAGGCGATTCGGCAGGCAATCGATCACAAGGCCTTGCTGGACACGTGCTTCGCCGGGCGCGGCAAGCTGATCGGCAGCATGGTCCCGCCGACCGACCCGTGGTACGAGGACCTCACCGGCATCGCGCCGTACGACCTGGCCAAGGCGAAGTCGTTGCTGCAGGCATCCGGTGCGGCCGGCAAGACGCTCCGGCTCCGGCTGCCGACGTTGCCGTACGCAACTTCCTGCGGCCAGGTGGTGAAGAGCCAGCTGGAGCAGGCCGGGCTGAAGGTGCAGATCGACCAGCTCGAGTTCCCGGCGGCGTGGCTGACCACGGTCTTCAAGAACGCCGACTACGACATGTCGATCATCGCGCACGTCGAGCCGCGTGACCTGGGTGCGGTGTTCAACGCGAAGTACTACACCCGGTACGACGACCCGACGCTCCAGGGCTACCTGGCCGCGGCGGATGCGGGTGACGAGGCGGCCCAGGTCGACAACATGAAGAAGGCGGCGCGGCGGTTGTCCGAGCAGGCCGCGGGCGACTGGCTGTTCCTGCTGCCGAACCTCATCGTCGCGGACAAGAACATCAACGGCCTGCCGCAGAACGCGATCACCGAGAACTTCGACCTCTCCAAGCTCTCCCGATGATCCTTCGCCTGCTCGAGCGCACCGCTGTGCTTCTGATCAGCCTAGCGGTGAGCTCGGTGCTGGTGTTCGCATTCATGGCCGTACTGCCGGGCGACCCGGCCCGGGTCGCGCTCGGGGTCAACGCGTCCGACGAGGCCGTGGCCGAGCTGCGTCGCCAGTTCGGTCTCGACCGGTCGTTGCCGGCGCAGTACTTCGACTGGCTCGGCGGACTGCTGCACGGCGACCTGGGTACGTCGTACGTCTCGAAGGTGCCGATCGGACCGCAGGTCGTTCGACCGGCTGCAGGTGACGCTGTGGCTGGTCGTCGCCGGCATGATCATCGCGCTGGTCATCGCGGTGCCGGCCGGGACGATCATGGCCGCGCGGCACAGCAAGGTCTCCGGGCTGGCGTTGTCCGGGCTGTCCCAGCTGGGCGTCGCCGTACCGGCGTTCCTGGCGGGGATCCTGTTGATCATGCTGTTCGCGGTGAAGCTCGGCTGGCTTCCGGCCAACGGCTGGACCCCGCCCGCGCAGGATCCGGGCATGTTCGTGAAGCAGCTGATCCTGCCTGCCCTGGCACTTGGTCTGGTGCAGGGCGCGGTCCTCACCCGGTACGTGCGTAGTGCAGTGCTCGACGTCCTGCGTGAGGACTATCTGCGTACTGCGCGGGCCAAGGGACTGCGTCCGTTCCCGGCGCTGTGGCGGCACGGCCTCCGCAACGCGGCCGTCCCGGTGGTGACTGTGCTTGGTCTGCAGCTCACGACGTTGCTGATCGGTGCAGTCGTCGTCGAGCGGGTGTTCGTCATACCGGGTCTGGGCAGTCTGTTGCTCGACGGTGTGTCGAACCGCGACCTGCTCCTCGTCCAGGACGTGGTGATGGTCCTCGTCATCGCCGTACTGCTGGTCAACTTCTTCGTCGATCTGCTGTACGTCGCTCTCGATCCACGACTGCGGACGGAGGCGCGATGAGGCGGCTGAATCCGAGTCTGGTCGCCGGCGGCGTGATCGTCGGGATCATCGTGCTGATGGCACTGGTCTCGTTCGTCTGGACGCCGTACGACGCGACCCTGGTGAACCCGGCCGGGCGGTTGCAGGAGCCCTCGTGGCAGCACTGGTTCGGGACCGACAAGTTCGGGCGGGACGTGCTGAGCCAGATCATGGTCGGGTCGCGGACCACGTTGTTCGTCGGTGTGGTCGCAGTGGGCGTGGCGGCGGTGATCGGCGTACCGCTGGGAATCCTCGCGGCGATGGTTCGGCGGTGGCCCAGCGAGTTCATCATGCGTGCGAACGACCTGCTGCTCGCGTTTCCGGCGTTATTGCTGGCCATCATGTTCGGGGCGGTCTTCGGTGCCAGCACGCTGACCGCGATGATTGCCATCGGCATCGCTTCGGTGCCCGGGTTTGCGCGGGTGATCCGGAGCGGGGCGCTGCAGGTGATGCGGACCGAGTACGTCCTCGCGGCCCGGGCGGCCGGACGGCGACCATGGCCGATCGCGGTGCGGCATGTGCTGCCGAACGTGAGCAGCCTGATCACCGTACAGGCGTCGGTGTCGTTCGCGATCGCGGTGCTGGCCGAGGCGGCGCTGTCGTTTCTCGGGTACGGCACACCGCCGCCGACGCCGTCGTGGGGGCGGATGTTGCAGGAGAGCCAGGAGTTCCTGTTCAGCGCGCCGCGGCTGGCGATCTTCCCGGGCGTCGCGATCGCGATCGCCGTACTGGGCTTCAACCTGTTGGGCGACGGCCTGCGGGACCGGTTCGATCCGAAGCTGGAGGACCGGCGATGAAGGACGACGTCCTGAGCGTTCGTGGGCTGACTGTGACGGTGCGGGACAAGGCCCTGGTGTCCGATGTGGACCTGACGGTGGGACCGGGGGAGCGGGTCGGGCTGATCGGGGAGTCCGGGTCGGGTAAGTCGCTGACGGCGCTGAGCCTGCTCGGGTTGCTGCCAGAGGACGTGGTCGCCTCCGGCTCGGTACGGCTGACTGGAGTCGACCATGAGCTGATCGGTGCCGACGAACGCCGGATGTCGCGGATCCGCGGCCTTCGGCTGTCGATGGTCTTCCAGGAGCCGATGACCGCGCTCAACCCGACGATGCGGATCGGCGACCAGATTGCCGAGGCCATGCTGATCCATCACACCCAGCCGGGCCGTGGGGCCGCCCGAGCCGCCGCGGCCGAGCTGCTGGAACGGGTTCAGTTGCCTGTGGAGACTTTGCGGGCGTACCCACATCAGCTGTCCGGGGGCCAGCGGCAACGAGTCGTACTAGCGCTTGCCCTGGCCAACGATCCTGCCCTGTTGATCTGCGATGAGCCGACGACCGCTTTGGATGTCACCGTACAGGCGCTCGTCCTCGACCTCATCGTCAAGGGTGTGGTCGCTCGGTCGTCGGCACTGCTGTTCATCACGCACGACCTCGCCGTCGTGGCGACCGTCTGTGAGCGGGTACTGGTCATGTACGGCGGGCGCGTGGTCGAGTCCGGGCCGGTCGGTGAGGTGTTCACGCGGCCGCGTCATCGGTACACCGAGGGGCTGCTGGCCGCGTCCGATCTCGACACGGCGGAGCGTCGGCTGACCACGATTCCGGGCAATGTTCCGCCGGCCGGCCAGTTCCCGTCCGGCTGCGTCTTCCGCACCCGCTGCCGGTACGCCACCGACATCTGCGCCACGACGCCCGCGTGGTCCGGTACTCCAGCTGACGGCTTCGCCTGCCACCATCCGGCAGGAGACGCTCACCACCCGGTCTCCGATCGCTCAGGAGATGCTCATGCCTGAGTCCTCCCGCGAGCATGCGCCGGCTGCGCCCAACCCCGAGGCGGAGCCCGTCATCCAGGTCGTCGACCTGGTCCGCGACTACCCCCGGCCGCGAACGTCCTTGTTCCGTCCGGCCCCCGTCGTTCACGCGTTGCGTGGGGTGAGCCTGGAAGTGAAGGAGGGAGAGCGCTTCGGCATCGTCGGCGAATCCGGCTGCGGCAAGTCGACCCTTCTCCGACTCATCGCTGCCCTCGACCAGGCCACCTCGGGGCACGTGATCATCGAGGGCACCGACATCACCCGCCTGCCCGAACGCCGGCTGCGGTTCGTCCGCGAGAACCTCCAGCTCGTCTTCCAGGACCCGATGAGCTCTCTCGATCCGCGGATGCGGGTCCGCGACATCATCGCCGAACCTCTTGTCGTTCAAGGGCATCCGGCCTCGGGAGAGCGCGTCCGCGAGTTGCTCGAGGCGGTCGGGCTGTCGGCGGACGCGGGGGATCGGTACCCGCATCAGTTCTCCGGCGGCCAGCGCCAGCGCATCTCGATCGCCCGCGCTCTCGCCCCACGCCCGCGCATCCTGGTCGCCGACGAGCCGGTGAGCGCTCTCGACGTCTCCGTCCGCGCCCAGGTCCTCAACCTCATCTCGGACCTGGTCGACGAACTCAACCTGACCTTGGTGTTCGTCTCTCACGACCTGTCCGTGGTCAAGCACGTCTGCGACCGCGTCGCCGTGATGCACGCCGGCCAGATCGTCGAGACAGGCTTCACCGGCGACGTGTACGCCAACCCCCAGCATCCGTACACCCAGCGCCTCGTCTCGGCCATCCCGACCCTGCCGCGTGCGTTGTCCGGGGCAACGACTTCCGACCTGCTCGCGACGAGGGGAGAACCCGCATGAAGTTCCCAACCGGCCTGCCGATCGGTGAGTCTTGGGTCGAGCCTCCCTCGACCGCTCCGGTCATCTTCCCGTACGACGGTTCGACCGTGGCCGACGCACCAGTCGGAACCGTCGAGCTGGCCCAGCAGGCACTCGACCACGCCCTCGCCGTCCGCGAGACGGTCGGGCGATTGCCGTCGTACCTGCGCCGGAAAGTCTTGCAGAGCGTGCATTCGGCCGTCTCGGCCTCGCGTGATGAGTTTGTCGACCTGCTCGTGCTCGAGACCGGGAAACCGCTGGTCGACTGCCGGGTCGAGATCGATCGCACACTGCTCACGCTGGAAACGTCGGTCGAGGAGGTGGCCCGGCTGCACGGCGAGACGGTGCCCCTGGATCTGTTGCCGAGCGGTGATGGGTTGCTCGGGTTCTGGGTGCGTAAGCCGATCGGGGTGGTCGTCGGCATCACCGGATTCAACTATCCGTTGCTGCTCGCGGCACACAAGATTGCGCCGGCGTTCGCGGCCGGCTGCCCGATCATCATCAAGCCTGCACCGCAGACTCCACTTGCCACTCTCTGGCTGGTCCACCTCATGCGCTCCGCCCTGCTCGAAGCAGGAGCGCCAGAGAGCGCTCTCCAGTTGATCACCGGGGGAGCCGACGTAGGCGCGACCCTGACCACCGACCCCCGGATCGGCGCCGTCTCCTTCACCGGCTCGGCGGCGGTCGGCCACCAGATCGCGCGGGACGCCGCGCCGACGAAGGTGCTGCTCGAACTGGGTTCCAACTCCGCTCTTGTCGTCGCTGAGGACGCCGACCTCGACGCGGCCGCGGATGCCATCGTCCGAGGCGGGTACTACGCCTCAGGCCAGGCCTGCATCTCGGTCCAGCGAGTCATCGCCGTCGACTCCATCCGCGACGCCCTGCTCGAGCGACTCGGCGCACGCCTCCCGACGGTCGTCGTGGGCGACCCCCGCGATCCGTTGACCCGGGTGTCCGCCCTCATCGATCCCAACTCCACCGCCCGCGTCCGCGCGTGGATCGAGGAGTCGGTCCACGCGGGCGCCTCGATCGCCTACGCGTCGACAGGCGACGTACTCGGGCCGACCGTACTGACCGAGGTGCCATCCGGTCAGCTCGCCTGGGACGAAGAGATCTTCGGCCCGGTGATCGCCGTACGGTCGGTGCCGGACCTCTCGGCCGCCTTCGAGTTGGTGAACGAGTCGCGGTACGGCCTGCATGCCAGCGTCTTCACGTCGTCGCTCGACGCCGCCTTCACCGCGATCGATCGGCTCGAGGTCGGCGGAGTGGTGATCAACGAGGTGCCGGGATTCCGCTCCGACGTGATGCCGTACGGCGGGGTCAAGGACTCCGGCATCGGCCGCGAAGGCCCGCGGTTCGCGATCGAGGAACTAACCACAACCCGGATGGCCATCATCCGCCCCCGCCCATGACCCAACGCCAGCCCCACACCCGGCCGCACGCGCACCGCGACGCCCGCCCCCGCGTCCGCTTCGACGCCCGACGACGCCTGCGGATCGGCGATCCGGTCGACTTTGTGCGCCGGATCCGCGTGCGGGGCGGTCGATCCTGCGGATCTGGTGCACAAAGTGGGCAGATTGCCCGCGCCCGGCTTCGCCCCGGCGCTCCCGTCCGGCTCCGCGCTCGCCTCGACGCCCGCGTCCACCTGCGGATCGGCGATCCGGTCGACTTTGTGCACCGGATCCGCGTGCGGGGCGGTCGATCCTGCGGATCTGGTGCACAAAGTGGACAGATCGCCCGCGCCCGGCCTCGCCCCCGCGCCCACGTCCGGCTCCGCGCCCGCGCCGACGCCCGACGGCGCCCGCGACCGGCGGATCCGGCGATCCGGTCGACTTTGTGCACCGGATCCGCGTCCGGGGCGGTCGATCCTGCGGATCTGGTGCACAAAGTGGACAGATCGCCCGCGCCCGGCCTCGCCCCCGCGCCCACGTCCGGCTCCGCGCCCGCGCCGACGCCCGACGGCGCCCGCGGATCCGGCGATCCGGTCGACTTTGTGCGCCGGATCCGCGTGCGGGGCGGTCGATCGTGCGGATCTGGTGCACAAAGTGGTCAGATTGCCCGCGCCCGGCCTCGCCCCCGCGCCATCGTCCGGCTCCGCCCGCCCCGACGCCCGACGGCACCCGCGGACCGGCGATCCGGTCGACTTTGTGCACCGGATCCGCGTCCTGGGCGGTCGATCCTGCGGATCTGGTGCACAAAGTGGACAAATCACGAGAGAGGTGAGCACGTGACGGACTACGCGAGGTTGTTTCGGGTTGACGGGAGGCACGCGGTGGTGGTTGGCGCGGGCAGCGGGATTGGTCGCGAGAGCGCGCTGGCCCTGGCGGCTCACGGTGCGCGGGTGACCTGCGCCGATCGGGACCTCCCGGCCGCCGAGGAGACGGTGGCTCGCGGCAACTACCAGCGCGCCGAGTCCAGGTCCGCCGAGTCCAGGTCCGCCGAGTCCAGGCCCGTCGAGTCCGAGCCTGCCGAGTCCGGGCCAGCCGAGTCCAGGCCCGCCGAATCCACGCCCGGCGGATCCATGCACGGCGGCGGATCGGCGGTGTCCGGGGCCGCTGGTGGGCTCACGGCGTACGAGCTGGACGTGCTGGACGACGCGGCGATCGAGCGGGCGGTGGACGAGCTTGGGCCGGTTGACGTGCTGGTGTTCACCGCGGCGACGAACGTGCGGAAGCGGATCCTGGATTACACCACCGAGGACTTCGATCGGGTGGTGTCGCTCAACCTGCGGGCGTCGTTCCAGCTGATCCGTGCCTTCGGCAAGGAAATGGCGGCGCGGGGGAGCGGGAGCATCATCGGGTTCAGCTCGATCCGCGGTACGACGGTCGAGCCCGGGCAATCGGTGTACGCGGCAACCAAAGCCGGCCTCGTCCAACTCCTCCGGACCGCGGCCGCCGAACTCGGACCGTACGGCGTCCGCGCCAACGCGATCGCTCCCGGCGTCGTCGAGACACCCCTCACCGCTCAGATCAAGGCGAATCAGGCCTGGTACGACGCCTATGCGCAGAAGGGCGCGCTCGGTCGCTGGGCCCAGCCAAGTGAACTGGCCGGCGCTGTCGTCTACCTCGCCTCCGACGCCGCCAGCTTCGTCACCGGCAGCGTCCTCGCGGTCGACGGCGGCTGGACTGCTGTGGACGGCCGCTTCGATCCACCGAACTGAGACGGCCGTGTCGACTCACCCAACCGTGACCGGCCCGCTTCGACCCCACCGAACTGAGGCGACCGCGTCGACTCGCCCAACCGTGACGGCCCGCTTCGACCCACCGAACTGAGACAGCCGATTCGACCCACCCACCTGTGACGGCCCGCTTCGATTCCGACCTGAGGAGCCTGTATGAGTCTCGCCGATCTGACCGCGACCGACCTGCTCTCGAAGTACCGCGACGGGTCCGTCTCACCTGTCGAGGTGATCGAGGACGTGCTCGCACGGGTCGAACAGCTCGAACCACAGATCTGCGCCACCTACGCGCTCGACCCAGACGGTGCCCGCGCCGCGGCGCAGGAGTCGGAGCGCCGCTGGCGTGAGGGCGTCGCCGGTGCGCTGGACGGCGTACCGGTCACCGTCAAGGAGAACATCGCCACCCGCGGCACCCCGGTCCCGCAAGGCACCGCGGCGACCGACCTGGTCCCGGCCACCGAGGACGCGCCGGCCGCAGCACGCCTCGCGGGCCGCCGGAGCGGTGATCTTCAGCAAGACGACGATGCCGGAGTACGGGATGCTCTCGTCAGGCGTGTCGACCTTCCATCAGCTGACGCGCAACCCGTGGGACCTGTCGAAGACGGCCGGCGGTTCGAGCGCCGGCGCCGCGGCGGCTGCGGCGGCGGGGTACGGGCCGCTCCACATCGGCACCGACATCGGCGGTTCGATCCGATTGCCCGCGGGGTGGTGCGGCCTCGTCGGCCTCAAACCTACGCACGGCCGAGTCGCGGTCGGCAATCCTTACCCCGGCCGGGCGATCGGACCTCTCACACGTACGGCGGGGGACGCCGCGCTGGCGTTGTCCGTCATGTCCGGCTACGACCCGCGCGACCACACCTCTCTTCCTGCTGCGTCTGACGGCTACGAGATCAGCGTCTCGGGCCTCCGGGTGGCGTTACTGCTGGACGCCGGCGTCGGTCTGCCGGTCGATCCCGAGGTGACCGCGGCCGTCTCGTCGGCGGCCGCCGTACTGGAGAAGGCCGGCGCGATCGTCGAGCCGATCGGCCCGATCATCACCCGCGAGATGCTCGACGGGTTGGACCGCTTCTGGCGAGTACGCTCCGCGGCGGACGTCGCGGCCCTGCCCGAGAGCCGCCGTGCGAAGGTGCTTCCACAGATCCGTTCCTGGGTGTCGACGGCCGGCGAGCTGTCCGGCTTCGACGTCTTCCACGGCTACAGCCAGATGGGCGCTATGGCATCCGCGGTCACCGCAGTGTTCACGTCGTACGACGTCATCTTGTCCCCGGTGGCGCCGATCACCGCGTTCCCGGCCGAGCTCGCGTATCCGACGGACGACCCGTCGAAGCCCTTCGAGCACATCGGCTTCACCGTGCCGTACAACATGTCCGCCCACCCCGCGACCACCGTGAACGTCGGATGGTCGACGTCGGGCCTCCCGATCGGGGCGCAGCTCGCCGTACCGCATCACCAGGACCTGGGCGCACTTGCCCTGGCCGGATACCTCGACAGCCAGCAGACGGAGCGGCGAGACTGGCCGATGAGGTGAGGTCTTGGTCCGATGAACGGCTCCGGCGAGCTGCCCGGTCGCGCTGATCCAGTCCAGCGCGGCTTGATCTCGCACTGCTATCGGATGCTCGGCTCTATCACCGAGGCGGTCGAGGTCGCCGGCGGCAGCGCGACGTACGAGGCCGCGACTCGCGAGTGCCTGGAGCGCGCCGGCACCCGTCCCCTCCCCACCGACCTGGCCGCCGCGAGCGACGACGCCGAGGGCGAACTCCATCAGCGGTCGGAGGTGCTCTGGCTCGAACCGTTCCCCGACGAGCTCGCGGACGGGAACCTCGTCGATCTGGCGCTTATCGCCGCGCTCCAACGCCTACCCGCCCACGAGCGTGCGGCGCTGATCCTGTACGACCTCGAGCAGTGGTCCCCGGATCGGATCACCGGCCTGCTCGGCCCGGTCGATCTCCCACAGGCCAGAGCCAACCTCCGCCCTGAGCGCGGCCATCAGGTCCACCAGCCCGAGCTCCTCAGCCGCTACCAGGCTGCCTTCGAGCAGTACGACGTACCCACGATCGTCACGTTCTTCGCGGACGACGCGATCTGGGAGATGCCGCCGTTCACATCGTGGTTCCGGGGCGCACGCAATATCGGCCGCCTCATCTCAACCCACTGCCCGGCCAAGGGTCCCGGCGATCAGGTCCTGATCCCGATCAAGGCGAACCGCCAACCCGCGTTCGCCGTCTACATGCGCGACCCGGTCGACAACATCCACCGGGCCTTCCAGATCCAGGTACTCACCCTGACGGCAGCCGGCATCATCCACGCCATCGCCTTCTTCGACCTGAGCCTGTTCCCCGCCTTCCACCTGCCGGAGCTCCTCACCGGCCTCCCCCCAAACCCGTACGACGGCAGCCCGCGCCCCCACCTGGAACGGCTCCACGACCCGCACAACTAGGTGTACTCGGTCAGGAGATTCGGAGCGTGCGACCGGCCGGGTCGCGTCGACAGGTCCTGTCGACCTGCACCACGTGCGGATCGGGGAGGTGATCGTCCCCAACCTGGCCCGAGCTGCCCACCCACCGGGTCTCGACCTGGGCGGACCTGGCGCACTCACCAACCTGGTCCATCAGCCGCTGACTGCTCCCGGCCGAGCGTGGCATCTCAGCTATCGCGCTGCTTGGTGAGTGGTGCGGGTCCGATCCGCGGCCTGGCATCGCCCAACCCGACGCCGCGGGGCCGGATGTGACGGACTTCCAGGCCATCACAATCACCGAGACGCTGCGACTGCACGCGGGGAGGCCTTCGCGCTCGCCCCGTTGCGATGGCCTGGCGATCCGGTCGACAGTGCGGGAAACACCGACACGACCGGAGAGCCGTTATTTCTTGTCGCACTCCCCAGCTGGTGCTCGGCCGCTCGAGCTTGCCGCTCTCCGGAACATCCGGTCGGCCTGGAACGACCTTGCCGCTCCAGGCCGCAGGCATATCGCGCACAGTGAGCACTCGTGCCTTGACACGGCTCGTGGAGCAGGTCTGCGGCTCAATGCCGACTTGTCGGCACCAGCTGCCGCCGTTCGCGGACTCGCCTTACACCGCTTCGTACTCGCCGTAGACCTGGACCTTGGTGCCGATCGGGGTGTCGGCGAAGATCTGGTGGATCTCGGGACGCAGGACGCGGACGCAGCGGTGGCTGTCGGGGTAGGGCTTGATCAGGGAGTTCACGCGCGAGCCGTGCAGGGCGATGCCGGGGCGGTCGCGGAGGAAGTAGAGGGAGTCGTACATGAACGCGTCGTCGTACAGGCTGCTCTCGTGCGCGCCGGCCCACTTGCGCCAGACCTTGCCGGTGCGGTTCGGCGTCTCGTACCCGGGCCCGCCGGTCGAGACCCAGACGATCCGCTTGATGGTCTTCCCGACGATTTGGTACAGGATCTGGCAGGTCTTGTTCACGTAGATGCCGGGCTCGCGGGTCGGTGCCGGCCGCGTGGTTGCGTTGAGCACTGAATACGCGTCGTTCAGGGTGAGGCCGTCGCGGCTGACCGGCATGCCGTGGGTCTCGCGCCACGCGCACAGCGCCTGCTTCGCGCGCACGGTGATGTCACCGTCGACGTCGCCGACCGGGTACCCGAGCTTGTCCAGCTGGCGCTCCACCCGCAGCGCGTAGTACTGCGGCTTCTGCTTCACCTTCGGCTTCACCGGGGTTGGCTTGGCGGTCGTTGGAGCCGCGGTCGGCTTACTCGCGGACGGCGTACTGGACGTCGACGTACTGGGGGAGGGAGTCGTCTCGCTCGCGGCCACGTCGGAACAACCGACGAGGACGAACGACAGTACGACGGCACCGGCAACGAGACCACGTCGACGAGACACGATTCCCCTCTCCCTCGAGCACTTTTCAGAGTCGCAGAACCACGCCGTGTGAGCCGGTAGCGACCCGCCGAGATTAGTGCTCCGAGGGTTCCGCGGACGTGCCGTTGCCTGATCCCGTCACCGAACCGTTGTCGACCACAGGCCCAGATCCTCTTCACCCACAGGCCGGAGTTCGATGCGCATGCGGCTCAGGCTCAGTGGAGCTCAGAGACCCAGGTCCCGAAGGAACTGCGGCTTGTAGGCCTCCATCACCACGTACCGCTGATCAGGCACCTCCATGCTGGCGTTCTTTGCCGCATCGCTCGCCGCGTCATGCTCACCCACCGGCACACTTGGGTCCGTCCACTCCTGCTCAGCCGGATTCCATCGCGTCACCGTGTACTCGGCCTCCAGTTTGTCCCCGGCAACGAGGTCCTTGGCCGTCCGCTCCGCCTCCTGCGCGTCCTCGAGGGTGTGCGTATAGAGCAGCATCCGATTCCCGTCCCGGGTCACGGTCACCTGACTCCCGAGCCGCTTCTCCGCGTCGTTGTCCAGATCCAACGCCCGCAACCGGTCCCAAAACGTGAATCGGTGCTCGTCATCCCCAAGCACAACCTCAACCCGAAACTCCTCATCCGCCATGCGCAACACCCTACCGATCTCAACCCCCAGCCCCACCCACGCGGGTCCCCGGGCGGCATCGCGAGTTCGGGGAGGGCTTTGCCCCCGAATCGGGCCGAAACCCTCCCCAGTCGAACTTCGTCCGCGTCGCCAACATGCGGGACAGGTGAATCGTTTTGATTCGATCGACTAGAGTTCTGAGTCATGGAGCTGAGGCACTTGGAACACTTCGTGGCGGTGGCCGAGCAGAAGCACTTCACGCGGGCGGCCGAGGCGATGTCGATCTCCCAGTCCGGCCTGTCCGCCTCGATCCGGGCCCTCGAACGCGAGCTTCGCGCCTCCCTCTTCGTCCGCAACACCCGCAGCGTCGAGCTCACCGAGGCCGGCCGAGCCCTCCTGTGCGAAGGACGTCGTACGCTCGCCTCCGCCGAGGCAGCCAAGGACGCCGTCGCCGCGGTCCAGGGTCTGCTGCGCGGTCACCTCACCGTCGGCCTCGAGCAGTGCCTCGGAGTGGTCGACGTACCGGCCCTGCTTGCCAAGTTCCGCTCCGCCTACCCGGGTGTCGAGATCGAGGTCCGGCAGGGCGGCTCCACCCCGATGCTCGACGAGTTGGCGTCCGGTCGCCTCGACGTAGCCTTCGTCGCCACCGACGGCGACCAGGTCGACGGCCTGGACCTGCGCCCGCTCTCCACGGGAGTCGATGGTCCTCGTCTGCGCCCCCGACCACCGCCTCGCCAAGGCGACCGCGGTCTCGCTCGACGACCTCATCGGCGAGTCGTTCGTCGACTTCGACCCCACCTGGGGCGCCCGCGCCATCTCCGACCGAGCCTTCACCACCGCCGGCGTCGCTCACCCCGTCACCATCGAGGTCAACGACGTACACACCCTCCTGGCCCTGGTCGCCCACAACCTCGGCGTAGCCCTGGTCCCAGAACGCATCGCCGCCAAACGAGGCGACCACATCACCGTCGGCCTCATGCCCGGCAGCGCCTCCGACTGGCAGGTCTCAGTAGCAGTCCCCACCGGCACCGCCGCCTCCCTCGCCGCCGACGCCCTCATCGGCATGCTCCCCACCACCGCTACGCATACTGCAGGCTCGCCACACTGATCCGGCAGTACGACGACCGCCGGGCACCCAGCGACGCGAGCCTACGTCTCCGTACGCCGTACTCCCCGCCAGCCACGTCACAAGGAGGCGGTAGCGTTTCCGCATGGCGCAGCAACCACGATCCTCAGCTGTCTTCGGTCAGCCAGGCTGAGTTGCTGGAGCAGTTCAAGGCGGTCATTGCCGGCAAGGGCTCCGACGAGCTGCAGCAGACTGCTTCCGCAGCTGCTGGGTGCCGCGATGCCCGGGGTGGATCCGTTCGGCCAGACGCCACCGCCCTCGCGGCGGCGAGCTCGTCGTGACGACGTGGTCACCTACCAGGTGCGCGTCGATCTCACGGGGACCAAGCCCCCGCTGTGGCGGCGGCTGGAGCTCGCCTCTGACCTGTTCTTGAACGAGGTCCACGAAATCATCCAGATCGCGTTCGGCTGGACCGACAGCCACTTGCACGAGTTCGCCTCGGGCAAGGACTACTACCACCGTCTGAGCCGAGCACTACCTCTGTCCGTTCGAAGCCGACGAGGGCAAGACTGGCGTGCCCGAAGAGGACGTACGCCTCGACGAGGTACTCGCGAAGCCGGGCGACAAGCTGTTCTACCTGTACGACTTCGGCGACGACTGGATGCACGTCATCAAGCTCGAAGCCGTGCAGCCCCGGGACGACTCCGCTGCCAAGGCTGTCTGCATCGACGGCCGAGGTCCTGGCCCGAGTGAGGACTGTGGCGGGGTCTATGGCTACGAGCTGATCACCGCCGCCCTCGATCCCGCGCCATCCAGAGCATGCCGAGGCGGTCTCCGACTATGCCCGCATGTATGGCGATGACGCCGACCCCGGCGATTACGCGCCCACCCCGTTCGACCTCGAGGAGATCAACGAGACGCTGGCCGGTCTCAGCGACGGCTGCACCGGATCTTCCCGGACCGCTTGGCGGACTCGTCCATCGCGCGATCCGCTCCACGGCTCACGAGAACCTGTTCGAGCAGATGATCGACGACGCGGACCTGGACGCCTCGATCGATATCGACGCCGATACCGCGGCGCGGATGGTCTCGCCGTACAGCTGGCTGCTCGACCGCGTCGGGGATGACGGCATCAAACTGACCGGCGCCGGCTACCTGCCGCCCGTCCACGTGGAAGCCGCCATGGCCGAACTCGGACTGGGCGAAGAATGGATCGGCAAGGGCAATCGAGAGATCCAGACCATGCCCGTCCTGGCACCTGCGAGAATCGGCACAGGCCATGGGTCTGCTTCGGAAGCACCGCGGAACACTCTACCTACAAAGCGCGGGACGTGCCGTCCGCAATGATCCGCTCGCACTGTGGTGGCACCTGGCCGAACGGATGCCACCGGCCTCCAAGGACGCCTGCGAAACCCAAGCCGGGCTCATCCTCTTGGCCACTCTCGCCGCGCGATCCACCGATGACGCCGGAGAGGACCGTCGCGGAGCTGCTCGCCGCGATCGGCTGGAGGAGCATCGATGGAACGCCGATGACGCCATCGATGGCCGGCCGAGCGGCCTGGGACACCGAGGCCGTACTGGACCGGCTCGGAGCCTTCATCGACGAGCCAGGCAGCCACCGCCGGTCCGCCAAACCCACACCGCAAGGCGTGACGTTCGCGAGGGCCGCACTGCGCACCTGGACCAGCACAGACTGATCGATGACATAGTCCTCACGGCGACGTGCCGTGGCCGACCCAGGTCAACAGCTGCATTTCGGGCTCATGCCTGGGACCGAAGTGGCCGCCGTCCACCCAGATCAGCTCGGCGTCGGGTATGTGCCGCACGAGCCATTCCCCATGTGCGGCGGGTACCGAGGTGTCGTCGCGCGCCAGCATGATGCGTGTCGGCGCCTGGACATCATCGACGGTGAGCCCCCAATCACGAGCGTCCGACAGGCAATCGTCGACGTACCCGGCTGAACCCTGCCGACTGGACTCATCGAATGCTTCCATCAGCATCGCCCAGTCGTCCTTCGGAACCTCCAGCTCAGGCATACCGGACTTCACCCAGTCCATCAGCTCTCGCCAATCGGCATTCACGGCCGCTTCGCCCAGCACGGCGTGCAGCCAAATGTGCCGGGCGTACTCGTCCATGCCGTCATAGAAGTCGAGTCCCTCGGCGGTGAAGGGGGCTGACCCGACCACGGTCGCGCAGCGGCTCACCCGGTCTGGCAGCAGGGCAGCGGCAGCCAACGCCGGCGAGGATCCGCCCGAGACACCCGCGACCCCGAACTGCTCCAGCCCGAACGCGTCCGCGATCGCCCGAATATCGGCCGCTGCGTCCGCCCCACGCCGACCCGGCGCGCGCGTCGACAACCCATAGCCGGGCCGGTCGTAGGTGAACACCCGCAGGTGGTTGCGCACGTACCCGTCACCCGGCTCGCGCAGAAACCGGCTCCCCGGCGTGCCATGCAACCAGAACATCGGAGCGCCGTCCGGATCCCCCCAGACGCACACACCCAACTTCCGGCCGTCCGGCGTATCCACAACCCTCGTCCGCTCATCCACGGCACTGCCCCCAACCCATCCAGCCTGCTGACAGATCGCCCCAACGGGGCAATCCAGTGGTCTCAGCATGGGGTCTCAAGCCCAAACCCACCATGGCTCTCACCGCAGACGAGCTATTCAGGGCGGCGCATCGCCCGTACGCCGATGAGGATGCGTACGGGCGATGCGCACCGATTCCTTTACCAGGCGTAGTCCTCCGGGGAGGTCTTGTAGCCGGGGAAGATCTCGTCGAGCTTGGCGAGTGCCTTGTCGTCGAGCTTGACGTCGACCGCGCGTACGGCGGACTCGAGCTGCTCCATCGTGCGCGGGCCGACGATCGGGCCGGTCACGGCCGGCTGGTGCGAGCAGCCAGGCGAGTGCGACGTCGCCCGGCTCGTGGCCGAGCTCATCCGCGAACGCCTCGTACTGCTCGATCTGCGGCCGCAGCTTCTCCAGCGTCTCCTTGGCGCGACCTTCGAGGCGACGTACACCCTCGTTCTCCTTGCGGATGACGCCACCGAGCAGACCGCCCTGCAGCGGCGACCACGGGATCACGCCGAGGCCGTACTCCTGCGCCGCCGGCAGAACTTCGCGCTCGACGTCCCGAACGAGCAGGTTGTAGATCGACTGCTCGCTGACCAGGCCGATGTAGTTGCGCTTCTCGGCGGCCGCCTGGGCCTGGGCGATGTGCCAGCCCGCGAAGTTGCTGCGACCCGGCGTACAGGATCTTGCCCTGCTGTGACCGCGACCTCCATCGCCTGCCAGATCTCGTCCCACGGCGTCGCGCGGTCGACGTGGTGGAACTGGTACAGGTCGATATAGTCCGTCTGCAGCCGCTTCAGGCGACGCGTCGAGCGCCCGCCGGATGTTGAGCGCCGACAGCTTGCCCTCGTTCGGCCACCCGTCGCCCATGTCGCCGTAGACCTTGGTGGCGAGCACCGTCTTCTCGCGGTTCGCAGGGTCCTTCGCGAACCACTCGCCGATGATCTCCTCGGTGCGGCCCGGGTAGATGGCCCGCCCGTACCCGTTGGCCGTATCGAAGAAGTTGATGCCCTTCTCATGCGCCGCGTTCATGATCGCGTGCGAGTCCTCCACCTCGGTGTGAGGACCGAAGTTCATCGTCCCCAACACGATTCGACTAACCGTAAACCAGTACGCCCAAGATGAGTGAAGTCCATACCCCCACCCTCGCCTGCCAGCGCCAACACTTCAAACAAAAGAATCAGGACAGTGTCATCACCTGAGCTTCTGAGTCAATCTGCTCCGCACCGTCTCGGTCGGGTTGGCCCCACCTTCAGCGATTGCATCCAGCAGCGCCCCCACGAGCGCGGGCTCCTGAGTGTGCTGAAGGTCGAGGTCCAGATTGCGACGCTCGCACGTACGGCGGAGGGCCGCGAACAGAGGCGCATGCGGCTCTCGGACGAGACCACCGCCGACAACCACCGTGACAGGATCGGCCAGTCCACAGCTGCGAGCGAGGCTGAGGATGTAGTCGGCGATGCGTTCCGTCTGCGTATCGACCAGCTCGGCCACAACAGGGTCGTCATCGATCAGTGCCAGGACCGACGGGGCGTGCGAGGCCAGAGCCGCGAAAGTCAACGCGTTGCCCCGCATGGTGGTGGTCTCGAGCATCTCCTCAGGGGTCGATGCACCGAACAGGGGCGGAAGTACGGCGGCCAGCTTTGTCGACTCAGCCATCCCGAGCTGAGACAGATACACCGCTCGCAACGCCTCGCTCACCAGGCCGGCGCCGCCGAGCGGGTGCTGCAGCCACCACGACAGCGCCCACTCCTTCACCGGACCCCTGCCGGCCAGCGCGGCCCCCGTGCCCAGTACGACGGAGATGCCCTGCCCATCGAGCCGGCCACACCGAATCAGGGCGAAACCGTCGTTCTTGACGCTGAAGGATCCTTCGTCGAAGAGATCCCCCAGCGCCGCGGTCCAGAATCGCGAGTCGGCGGGCCAGTCGACACCCGCCAACCGGAAGGCGGCATGCCTGACGTCGGACGGGCCGATGCCCGCGGAGTCGAGTACGTCGCCGACGAGGCGCAGTACGACGGCCTTGGCCGCATCCGCCCCGGCCGGCGCGTAGATGTCGCCGACGCCGCCCCGGGCGAGACCGATGAGGTCACCGTCGGCCGTCGTCAGGCCCGCCCAGGTCTTGGTGTTGCCGGCGTCGACGGCGAGAAAGACGTCGCTCACGCAAGAAGTCTTTCAGGCAGGTACGCCGCATGCGCCGCGGCCATCTCGTCGTACAACGGCTCGGCGACCGACAGGTCGGGCACGAGAGGATTCGCGACGAGCGCCCGGATGGCGTCGGCCCGGGTGCCCTCCCAGGCAGCCTTCGCCGCCAGCATCTGGTAGTCGGCGAGCTGGCGCGTGATGCCCCGAACGGCAAGCGGTAGCGGCTGTTGCGGGTCGATGTGGCAGCCTTTCCGGTTCACGGTGCAGTAGACCTCGACGACAGTCTCCGCATCGAAGCCCGGGAGCGCTCCGTCGGCGTTCGGAAGGTTGACGGGCAGACGTGCACCCGTGTCGTTGTAGTAGGCGCTCATGACGTCGATGGCCAGCTCGAGCTCGTGGATCCCGCCGCGCGACCGTGCGGGATCGAGGTGGGGATGGCTGGATTCGGCCTGTTCGCGGTAGTGATCCCAGTACCCGGGAACGGCGTTCATGATCACTTCCGAACGGGTTCGAGGCGCGGCCTGCTGCTCCCTGAACACCTCGTTCCGGAAGTAGTAATAGTTGAAGTAGTCCGACGGAATGGACTGCATGACCACGGCGAGGTGCAGCGCCCGCTTCGAGTTCTCATCGAGAGTGGGGTCGTTCTTGCGCTCTTCCCACGCCGCTTCGAGCAACGGCATGACGTCTTCGCCGTCGTACAGGTGCTCGTAGCTCCAGCAGTTGTGGTTCACGCCGGCCATGGTGACCTTGGCGCGATCGGGATCGAGCCCCGCCGCCCTGAGGACCACGGGCGGGAACACGATCGGTCCCTCGCACATCGAGTAGATGGGGATGGACGTGTAGTCCGCGACAGCCTGGGACACGATGTTGACCGGGTTGGTGTAGTTGAAGATCACCGCGCCCGGGGCAACGGCCTGCAAGTCATCGGTGATGCTGCGCATGTCGTTGATCGAGCGCAACGCCATGAAGAACCCACCAGGCCCTTGGGTCTCCTGCCCGATGACGCCGTGCTTGATCGGAATGCGTTCATCAAGGGCGCGGGCGGCGAAGTTGCCGGGACGGAAGCTGGTCAGTACGGCGTCGACGTCAGCCAAGCCGGCTCGCTGGTCCGTGGTCGCGGAGACGCTGATGTTGTGACCGCCCTCGGCAGCAAGCTTCGTGGCGATCCGGCGGACGATCTCCAGGCGCTCCGGATCCTTGTCGATGAGCACCACTTCCGAACCCGCGAACTCCGGCCCGTGCCACAAGAACGAGGCCATGGTGCCGGCCGCTCTGGAGGATCCTCCGCCGATGTAGGCCATCTTGATTCGAGCCATGTCTTATGAGACCCCTTCTCGTTCTGACTTGTGTGCGGCTTGCTCATCCGCGTAGATGAGGGCGTTGCGGCAGTCGTGCACGATCGTTGCCGGCCACATCGGGTCGTAACTGTCTGCGCGGCGGATACGGTCGAAGGCGTACGCCTTGTTCGGTCCCCAGAGGAGCATCACGACGGAATGCGAGAGCTCGGCCAGTTCCGCCGTACCGATCGTGACGCCGTACGTCGGAACGTCCGCGAGCGACTGCAGATTCGGGAACGTGGATACGTTGTCCCGGCGCGTTGACTCGGGCAACTGCACGACCCGGGTGGGCGCGTTCAGCGGCGTACCCGGACCATTCAGGGCGACGTGGCCGTCGCCCTGACCGCTGGCGAGCAGGAAGAGATCGATGCCACCCAGAGCTAGGACTTCCCGCTCGAGGGCTTCGGGCTCGTTGGGGTCGGGGGCGATCAGGCTGGCCGGACGAAGGCCGAGGTCTTTGAGCGGCGCCAACAGATTTCGCTGGGCCCATCCGATGCAGCTGTGCGGTGTCTGCGGGGACAAAAGCTTCCACTGTCCGGCGTGCCCCGTGACGTACTCATCCATCATCACGACCTGCAGGCCGTCCACGCGGACGGCTTGTTGATGCGCTAGCCGATTCAAGGCAGCGGCCACCGGAGTCGCACTGCGACCGGCCGGAAAGCCGACGACGTACCGATCCGCAGCGGCGAGCCGTTCGAGAATCTGCTGCGCCACGACCTCGCCGATCTCGGCGGCGGAGGACATCACGGTGATAGGCGTCGCCACGTCACTCCTTGACTGCGCCGGCCATGACGCCGCTGATGAACTCACGCTGGAAGAACAGATAGAGAGCCACGACCGGCAGCGACACGATCAGCGAGCCGGCTGCCATCAGGTTGACCTGCAGCACGTGCCGGCCCTGGAAGGCGCCCAAGGCAACGGTCGCGGTCTGCTTCTCGGGGTCTCCAAGGAAGATCAGTGACAGGAAGAAGTCGTTCCAGGTCCACATGAACGACAGCAGGACCAAGGTGAGGACTGCAGGACGAGCCATCGGGACGAGGATGCGCCACAACGTGCTCCACACTCCCGCACCGTCGACAGCAGCGGAGTCCATCACCGAGCGGGGGAGCGCTCGGAACGTCGCCCGCATCCAGTAGGTCCCGAACGGAACCCCCATCCCGAGCTGAATGATGACCAGTCCCAGCCAGGAGTTGGTGAGTCCGATGCGCTCGAACTCGTAGTACAGCGGAATGACGATCACTTCGGTCGAGACCATCATCCCCAGCAGGACCATCGGGAAGAGGAACCGCTCGCCGACCACCCCGAGGACGCCGAACGCATACCCGGACAGGATCGCGAGCACCGTCTGTCCGGCCACAGCGCTCACCGTGATGACCAGGGACGCGTACATCGAGTGGGCGAGGTTCCCGTCATGCCAGGCCGCCCCGAAGTTGCCCCACGAGATCCTGGAGAGGTCCAGTGCGCCTGAGGTGTTGGGGCTGAGGGATGTCAGGAAGAACCACGCAACGGGGAAGAGCACCCCGACCGTCAGCGCGATGACGATCACATAGTTCGACAGACGCTCGTACCTGGAGATCATCGGTCTTTGTTCTCCATCATCCGCGTGATGCCGACCGCGATACCGAGGCACAGGACGGCCAGGACCACACCAGTCGCAGAGGCCTTGCCCACATCAGGGTTGACGAAGGCCAATTGGTACAGGAGAAGCGCCGGCGTCGTCGTGGCCGTCCCGGGGCCGCCCTGGGTCGTGATGTAGACCATGTCGAAGGTCCGCAGCGCGCCGGTGATGGTCAGGGTCAGTGCGATGGCCATCTGTCCGCGCAGGCTGGGCAGGGTGATCAGCCTGAACTCCTGCCACCGCGTCGAGCCGTCCAACCGCGCGGCCTCGTAGAGCTCGTCCGGGATGGCGAGGATGCCGGCGAGGAACAGCACCATGGTGAAGCCGAAGCCGCCCCAGACGCCGATCATGCCGAGCGACGGGAGGGCCCAGGTGAAGTCACCGAGCCAGTTGCGGGTGAGGCTGTCCAAACCCACCAAGCGCAGTACGCCGTTCAAGGGGCCGTCGGGCGCGTAGATGCGCTTCCAGATGATGGCCACCACGACACTCGTCAACACCTGCGGGAGAAAGAGGAACCAGCGGTAGATGCCCTCGCCGCGGATCTTCGCCCTGCTGAGCAAGGCCGCGCTGATCAGCCCGAGCCCGAGCGGTATCAGGCCGAACATCACGATCAGCACCAGCACGTGCAGGAAGGCAGCCGCCATCCGCGGGTCGCGTCCGAACTCGAGGTAGTTCTGCAGTCCGATCCAGGTCGGCTCGCTGACCCCGTCCCACTTGTAGAAGGAGTAGTTCACGGTCTGGAGCAGCGGTACGAGGACGATCGCGCCGTACAGCAAGAGTGCGGGGGACAGGTAGAGCAGCCCGATCCAACGCCGTCTCCGGGCCTGTCTCGAGACGGCTCGCACCCTCGGTTTCGCGCCGACCGCCAGACGAGAGGTCTGTACGGTCATCGTCCGTCCTGGAACTTGTCGTAGTCAGCCTGAACAGCCTTGACCAGCCCGTCAGGTGCGGTCCGGCCGGCGAGCAGCAGCTGGACCTGACCGCCGAGCGTGTCCAGCATCGAGGGAGTGGACCAGTCGAAGTACGGGACGTATCCGTTGTCCTTGTCCAGCGACCGCTGACCGGCGATCTCCGTGCCGAACTCAGGGTTGTCCGATGGTGCCTTGACGTCGTGGAGCAGCGGCAGGAGACCGTTCTCGACGACGTACTGCGCGGTCTGCGGGCCGGCGAGGAAGTCGAGGAACGAGGCGGCAACATCCGGGTGCGCGCACTTCGAGCCGAGCGCGACGGCGGTTGATGCGCCCGTACCGACGACCTTCCCGCCGTTGACCTGGGGGAGTTGCGTGTACCCGTACTCCTGCTTCTGGGTGCCCTTGAAGGCCAGCGTTCCCGTGTACTCGAACCGGAAGGCGGACTTCCCTTTGAGGAACGCGTCGACCGCGTCGGCGTACTGGATGCCTGCATGGTTCGGCGTGAGCCAGCCCTTGTCCTGGTACGACTTGAGCCGCTCCGCCGCCTCCGACATCCCGATGTCGCCGGCCGTGACCGACCCCGTCGAGTAGACGAAGTCGTTGATCTTCTTCTGATCGCCGAACAAGTCCTGCAGGGCGAGCAGGATCGCCGTCGACGACCCCTTGTCCTGGGACCCGTAGCCGATCGGCACAACGCCCGCGGCCTTGGCCTTCTCGCACGCGACCTCGAAGGACGCGAGGTCCGTGGGCGCCGTCACGCCTAGTGCGGTCCAGGACCGTCTTGTTGTAGTAGAGACCGATCAACGACGAGCTGGAGACCGGTGTGGCGAACAGCGACCCGGTGCCCATTTGCTTGCCGTCAGGGGTGAACTGGGTCTGCCGCAGAATCGTGCTCGGGAAGTCATTCCAGCTGAAGGACTTCGAGTAGCCGTCCAGGTTCATGACCAGGCCTGCCTTGGCCAACGTGCCCAGGGACTGCCATCCGTTGTTGACCGTGATGATGTCCGGCGGGGTCTTCTCCTTCAACCGCAGATTGGCCGTCTGGGTCAGCTGACCCCAGTCGACGGACGTGCGCTTGATCGTCACGTTCGGGTACTTCTGCTGGTACGCCTTCACCGCGTTGGTCACCCACTGGGCAGCGTCACCGGACCACCAGTCGAGCATCGACAGCGTCACCGTGCCGGCCTTGGCGACATCGATCGAGTTGGCGGGCGTGGTCGGAGCGCTGCTCGCCTTGCTGCCCTGTGGGGCGCAACCAGCCACCGTGAACAGGCCGAGCGCTGCTCCCGACTTCAACACCGTCCGCCTGCTGACCATCGTGACTCCTTCGTCCTCGTGACTTTCCGGCCACCCTACGACTCTGAAACCAGTTATGCCAGTCCCAACCAGTTGCTTCTTGCGGAGTCTTGGGTCGGCGGTTTCGGCTTATTTTTGGCGTGGCTTGCTCGTGGTTGCGTCCGCTCAACTGGTATAGTTGCCGCCGTGACAGTAGGGGAGCCCGCGGTCGAGCGCGTCAAGAAACGGATCCTCGAGGGGGTCGTCAGCGGGCGATACCCGAGCGGAAGCCGCCTGCCGAGCGAGCGGCAGTTCGCGCTTGAGACCGGCCTCAGCCGCATGACCGTACGGGCCGGCTTCCAGGCCGCATCCGACGAAGGGCTCATCGTCCCTTCACCACAACGAGGCTGGTACGTGCGCGACCTCGTACTCCGCGAACCGCCGAGCCGACTCCAGTCCTTCACGGAGATGGCTCACGACCTGGGGTTCCGGCCCAGCTCGGAGCTTCTCGACCGCCGCGAGCGCGCCGGCCACTCTCGACGAGGCGCATCGGCTCCACCTCGCACCTACGACCCCCGTCGTCGCGATCCGCCGGCTCAGAGGCATGGACGGCCGGCCGGTCACCGTCGAGGACCTGGTCATTCCGGTCGCCATCGCGCCTTGGCTAACCACCGTCGACCTAACAGACGCGTCGCTGTACCAGCTCTTCTCGGCGCACGGCATCGAGTTCTCGTACTCCCGCTACACCGTGCAGGCCCAGAACGCCGACGACACCCTCGCCACCCTCCTCAACCTCCCCACCGGCGGAGCCATCCTCGTAGCCACCGAGGTAGCCGTCGGCCGAGACGCCGTACCCCTCCTCTCCGGCACCAACCACTACCGAGGCGACGCCTACCAATTCACCGCCGACCTAACCCGCTAAGGCCAACTCGGAATCAAGTCACCCACCTACCGGGACCTGTGGACGCGGCGTGACCCTGACCGCACGGACCTCGCGATCGCGAGCCCTTCTTGGACGCGAGGGGCGCGTGACCTCTCGAGCACGGTCAACTTTCGCCGCAGCTTTGGCCAGACGACGATCCGGGATGCAAGGCGCCGGCTCGTGCGGCAAACGCCGCGTCAGCGGTCGATCAACTCCGTGATCGCTTCAAAGACGGTCTCGGTGGCTCGAGGGTCCGAGACTACATCGACCAGGCGGATCGAGGGGTACTTCCTCCAGCCGGCTGAGCGTGCCTCGGCGATCTTGTGCTTCAGAGCACTGATCTCTTCCAGATGCGTCGCTGCGGCCTCGATCCGATCGGGAACTTCTCGTTCGATGATGTCGCCGAAGTAGAACACGAGATAGGCCTTGCTGGTACGGCTGTCCGAATTGATGTTTAGCACCCAGGCCGCAGTCGGATGTCCGTCGACGTTGTACCAACCGCCGACGCCGGGAGTCGCTCCTCTGCCCCACGACAGCTTGACTCCGCGTGCTTCGACATCTGCGAGTAGCCTCTCCACCAACGCGACCTCCGGCGTACTGCAGCGGGCACGTGTCGCTTCGAGGAATGAGTCCTGCGTCCACTGACGTCCACTCGGATTCTTGGCACCGATAGCGGCCGTCGTCCTCCCAACCACCCGAGGGACGTAGGCGACTGACGTGCCTCCAACAAACTGGCGAAGCTCGACGCCGAGGACCTCGGCCGGATTCATCTGCTCGTTCAGGAACTCGATCAGACGAACCAGCTCCGGAGGGAGCGCATCGGCCACGAAGATCATCCGGATCCGACCCGAGATCAGATTGGACTCGACAGATTTCCAGAAGTCCTCCGGCTCCAGTCCTGGCCGCAGTTCAGCCAACATTGCCTCGACTGCCGTGTTCTCCTGCGTCGCTCGAGTCTCAAGCGCCTGTCTGATAAGCGAGAGTGGCCAGTGCTTCACCGCGTTGGCCGCGTAGTCGAGCATTTGCCCGACCACCTCTCGGCGTATCCGCGTGTCAGACGACCGCTTCACTTCGACCAGCACAGGAACGCACTCGTGGTCGATGAACAAGTGGTCAAGGCTGAAGTTCGCCGGACCTTGTTCCGCGGTCGGCACACCCATCTCACGGCTGACAAGCAAGAGCCGCGCCTCACCATCGCCCTCGGTCGTCGGCCCCGCAATCACCGCTGGGTACTTCGCCAGCGCGACCTGCAAGAGCTCCTCTGAGTCGTACGGTGTCTCCTGGAGCAACGCGAGTTCGTCCCCAACCCTCAAGAAGATCCCAGTAGCCGGCACATCCATCCCTCCCGGTCGAGGATCCAGGCTAGACCTCAGAAGCCCCGAGTGGGAGGTTGGATGACTTGCAATGGAGGCTTGGCCGACTGCACTCCTTGCTTCAACCCCCATCATCTGCGCCGGGCGAACAGGTGTGCTGAGGACTGTGTTGAGCCATGTTCGGAAAGTAGTTGCGCCTGGGCCGGCGGGCGTCCTACGGGTCATGATGCGCGAACGCTAAGCTCTGCCTGTTCGATCCCTTGGCAGAGCGGAAACCGTCGGCATGAGATGCGCCGAGACGATGCAGCGTAGGGCCCGAGATCTGGGCCGCGTCTGCGCCGCTCGGACGCTTGCCACAGACCAATCGACGGATTTGACCTCGCCCGATGCCCATCTCTACACTCGAACAAATGTTCGAAACATGGGGGAGGTCTCGTGAATTCATTGCGGGTAGTAGAGATCTGCGCTGGTGCCGGCGGCCAGGCACTCGGACTTGAGCTCGCTGGGTTTGATCATGCTCTGGCGGTTGAGCTCGATCCCAGAGCGGCAGAGACTTTGAAGCTCAACCGGCCAGACTGGGACGTGCGTGTGGGTGATGTCGCCGACCCAGAGGTCTGGGATCCGGCAGAGTTCCGCAACATCGACCTGCTGGCCGGTGGCGTTCCTTGCCCTCCCTTCTCAATCGCCGGCAAGCAGCTCGGCGCGAACGACGAGCGGGACCTCTTCGCGTGGGCTGTTGAGCTCTGCGGAATCATGCGGCCGCGGGCGCTCATGCTCGAAAATGTTCGGGGCCTGTCGGCACCGAGGTTCTCGGCATACAGGCAGCATGTTCTCGACCGCCTCAATGAACTGGGGTACGTCGCGGACTGGCGCTTGCTTCAGGCCTCGGACTTCGGTGTTCCACAGCTGCGGCCGCGCTTCGTGCTGGTGGCACTCAGCAAGGACGATGCGCCGTACTTCAGCTGGCCTGAGGCCAAGCCGGTTCAGCGAACCGTCGGTGAAGAGCTGGTGGACCTCATGGCCAAGAATGGCTGGAAGCACGCCAATCACTGGGCAAGCCGTGCCGATCGGATCGCTCCCACCATCGTTGGCGGATCAAAGAAACATGGCGGTGCCGATCTGGGACCTACCCGTGCCAAGCGTGCCTGGGCGGAGATGGGTGTCGACGGGCTGGGCGTCGCAGACGAGGCCCCGCCTGCTGGTACGCCGAAGGGGCACAACCCCAAGTTGACGGTCGAGATGGTTGCACGGCTACAAGGCTGGGACGAGAAGAAGTGGTTGTTTGCCGGCCGGAAGACCTCCAAGTACCGTCAGGTCGGCAACGCATTTCCCCCTCCGGTTGCCAAGGCGATCGGTCGGCAGATCGTCGCTGCACTGAATCACGAAGGCGAGCCGCGAGTTCAGACCGAGACAGCAACTCACAACGAGGTCTACCGAATCCTGCGGCGAGCTGACGCGCCGCTCACGACTGACCAGATCTACGAGCGAATCAAGGGCTCGCTCACTCCTGAGGAGGTCAAGATCCAACTTAAGCATCTGACGCGCGACTTCGACATGCACGAGGGCGAGTCGGCATCAGGCGAGGCCACCTACAAGCTAGGTACCTTCCGGGCCTTCATCGGCCAGGACAACCACATCCGCCACGAATATCTGGCCCAGATGCGGTCCAAGGTGAGCTAGTCGCTCTCCTCGTTGAGGGCAGTCGCGACCCTTCGGACGGCATCAACAAGTAGCTCGTGTTCCCAGATGCGGACCACGGCCCAGCCGTCATCCCGCAGAGCGGCGTCGGCGAGCCGGTCTCTTTCAACGTTGCGCAGCAGCTTGGGCGACCAGTACTGCGAGTTCACCGACGGCTGACGCCCGTGCTCGGGACAGGAGTGCCAGAAGCAGCCATCGATGAATACCGCAACTTTGCGCGCAGTGAAGACGATGTCCGGCCGAACTCTACGCGATGAGGTGTAGATACTGAGATCCTTCCGGAAACGATAACCACACCGGTGCAGAGCCGAACGGAGCTCGACCTCAGGCTTCGTATTCGCCCGTCGGATCGCTTGCATATTCCGCGACCGTCCCGGCGATGTAGGAGTATCCACGAGGTTTGCCGTCTCCCATCCCCCTGGTGTGTCATCGGCGCTCGATGCTCCGGCGCGTCATCCGCTGTGGATGCTATGCCTCAGGCTTCATCTCGATCGGGACGATCGGATGTGTCGCGGCGTTGCCGACCGAGATCCGTTCCCGTCCCTTGCGGACGTCTGGGAGCCTCGGTGCGGGTTCCGTCACCTGTTCATCATCACGTGCCAAACGCCAGTGCCTCCCGTCTAGTTCGATTGTCCAGGGCTGATCTGGGGTGGAGGGGACGACCCTGAAGCTGACGATCTCGCCAGGTGCAGGCACCGCTACCCCGAGGCGCCTGGCCACGGCGCGATGAGCCTCATAGTCACCGCCAGGGATCAGGTAGCCTTCGCGCCGGAGTGTGGTCCGTGCTCCGTTTCCGTTGTCTCGGAGCCGCGCCATGTAGTCGTCTTGCTGCGCCAACGTTGCGATCGTGTTCCGCCCAATCCGGCGCTGCCTTACCAGCCGCATTAGCTCGGTCACTCGTGCTTGCCCTGACCTCGGAGCAAGGACCTTCTCAAGAGTGACTGAGTCGAGGCCAAGAAGTACGTTAGGCGGTAGATCAGCCTCGAAGTGCAGCCAAGCGATCTGCTCCCGGCCCTTGAGGCTCAGCTGAGTCTTGCCATCACGATTCACACTCGTTCGGCGGTTAGCGTCTGTCGCCCTAACGATTCCAAGACTCCAGGTCCCACGCCGGTCGTCCGCCCATGCCACCAACAGCAGCTGCCCGAAGCACTCCGGTGGCAGCATCCACCCGCCAAAGCTCTGAGAGAACTTGCAGTCGACGTCGTGTCCGCTGATCGAGTAGTCGAGAGAGCGACCTTCGACGGTGTCATCAATGACATCGTCGAACTCGCGCCGCAGGTTGATCTCGAGCAGCGTCCCGTAGTGCGTCTTCTCGGTCTTGAATAGCTGATCCCATTGGAACCGCCCGGTGTGCTGTCCGTCGTACAGCTGGTCATACGTCGCCCGGAGCACACCGGCCGCCCGTGTGCCATCCGGATCTGCGACTCTGAAGGCGCCAACCACTTCATCACGCTCCGGATCCGGATCCGGATCCGGACCATGGAAAGGCATACCTGGCAGCGGAGCATCGGTCATGGCGGAGAGACTAGTCCGTTAGCCAGGGACCTCGCCAAGGAAGACGTTCGCGGCACCTGCCATCCGCACACCTCGGCGCAGTCGTCGGTGACGCATCGCAATCGTCGCCGAGCGAGTGATTCGCGTGTCTATCGGACAGAGGTACTCCCAATCGTCAACCTGCCTGGCCGCTGTGCGATCGCTATCGAAAGGTGTCGACCCACCGACGGCGTCGCCGGCGAACGATTTGTCGCGCTGAGCTCGCCGACTGGCAGGCATGACCCACCTGCGTTCCTCGGATAGCCTGGGCCAAAGGAACTAGCAGCGTAGGTGAGAGAATGCCAGAACAAAACACCGATGGAGACCCGGCGCCCCTGTTGCGCCAGTTTGATGCATGGATCGAGCCTGCATATGGTGCGGGCGACGCCGTAAAGCGGCAGTACTACCCCAGTGCTGTCATCGTTCCAGACGCCAACGTGCTCCTCGATCTCTATCAATACACGCCGACAACGCGACGGCAGCTGCTAACTGCACTACAATCCGTTTCTGGTCGGCTTTGGCTGCCTCATCAGGTTGGCCTGGAGTTCGTGCGCGGCCGCGCTGGGGTCATTAAGAGGCGAAATGAAGCTCTTTCGCGCGTTCCTCGTGACATAGATAACGCGTTCGGCTCTGCTTGGAAGCAGATAGACGGAGCTGTGAGGCAGATAAAGAGCCTGATGGTCAGCTACGCGGGACCGGACGGTCTCGGCGAGATTGACGAACAGATGAACCGCAAAGTGTTCGATGAAGTTGTCGGACAATGGAAGACAACACTGAAGGAACGCGCGAAGGTGATCAAAGATGAGCACGACATCGGCCCTGGTGCGTTCATGAGCGGCGCTGACGAGCTTCTGATCACGATCGCCGACCTATTTGGCGACAGGATCGGCGCGCCCGTAGATGAGGATGCTCTGCGCCTCAGGGTGGAGCGTGCCATAAGGTTTCGGTATCCCAATCGAATACCTCCTGGTTTCTCAGACCTTGGAAAAGAGACGGACCTTCTCGCGGCAGGAGACTTCTTAGTTTGGGAGGAGATCGTCGAGTTTGCGCAGACGCTTTCCGATCCCAAAGTTATCTTCGTGTCGGGTGACACAAAAGTCGATTGGTATCAGGACGAGGACTTCGGTCGAAAGAAGCAGCCTTGGCCGTATCTCATCGACGAGTTCCGGCTCCGGACCAGAGGGCAAATTCTCATTTCGGAGACCGCTGAATTCTATGCTGATATCAAAGAATATCTGGGCGCGGATATTGCTAGCAGTTCGATAGACGAGGTTAATCGCCCTCCTGATCCCGGGCGCGATGAAGAAGTCTTCCTGTCACCAAGAGAGCTTGGCCAGATTGGTCCGCCGGAAGCTCTTGTCGCCGCGGCCTATTATGCAGCGGAGCTATCTAGCAGAACTACCCGGCAAGCGATAGGACGCCCTTCTGACCGATTGTTCCAGTGGTGGCTAATTGGAATGACTCGGGATCTTGGGATGCGGGACACGGGCGATGGCGAGCCGCTGTTCGACCTTCAGGCCGTTCGGCGGGAGGAGGCGGGTATTGGGGCGAGTTGGGTGCTGGCCAGCACTATTCTGAAGATGGGGGAGTTCCCGTATCTTTCGATGTATGTCGCCCCGTGGTTCGCGAAGATACTTGAGGTCAGCCCGCCAATGGACAGGCAGCGCTTGCTTCGCTTGGCGCATCAGCATGGCAGCGCGACCGGGTTTGGGCGTCCCGATCAGCCAGGTGTAGGTTAATGTTGTCTGGGTGTCGGCAATTCATGGATCGGCTGTAAACTTTGGCCGTTGCGGTTTGTCAGGTGATCCTTAGTAACTAGGTCGACGGCTGAGGAGTTGGGGATGGCATCAGATCGCACAGAAATCGGAAGATCGCTGGGATCAACTACGTCCTGGCGCGGTCCTTGCGATCAGGGAGCTTGCAGATTCACTGGAATCGGGCGGATCAGCGCAAGATGTCCTTGACCTGTATGTCTATAGCAAGCGGATAGTTGCTGAAGTGATGGAGGCTCGCCTCGATATGGAGTTGTCAGGGCCTTGTGTCGAGTTCCATCGACTTCGAGACGACATAGCGACGGCCATAGCTGATGACTATGCAGGCAGGGTGCCAGGTCAATATTTGACTGTTCCATATGGATCGAGAGTTCACGAGAAGCTATTCCAGATACTGCTGCAACGGCTCGACACTGAGGTGCCCGCTGGTCTGCTTCGGATTCCAACCCGTGACTCGGTGCATTCCGAGAGGCGTCTTCGTGAGCTTCGAGAACTCGGATTCGATATCAGTCCAGGAGGCGCATCAGGTATTGATACTTACCGTCTCCGATCCCTCACGTTGAATCTCTCCTTCGTGCCTCGAATCGTATTTAACAATGCGCAGAAGAGAAGCATTCGCTCATGCCCGAGCGTGAGTTGAAGGGTATTCTCGGTATCAGCTAGTGTCGTGAGTCGTTAATTCGTGGAATTCTCCATGCAAATTGACGGCCCACGACACTAGTGGCCCTATTGACGTTGCGTATCTGGCCCAAGGGCGGCACGTTGGCAGTCACGGGCTTCGGTGACTGCCACAGCGGTCCGCCGGGCCGGGTCTGCATAGCATGGTTACGCGCCGACTCGCGTAGATTCGCGAGCCATGCAGCTGATGATGGTCGCCGGCCAACGAATGAACCAGAGCTGGCGCTGCGATCGTGTCGGCATCGGCGGAGCCGTCTGTGCCGGAGTCACTGAACCGGGCCTGGGCGGCTTCGCACAGCTGGAAGACACGCCCCGGGTCGCGGTCGAGGGTCAGGTCATCCACGAATATCACGCCGACCCTCTCCGGAGCGCTGCTCTCCACCTGGCGGATGGTCTCCGCTAGCCGGTCAGTCATAAAGCCCGTTTCGGAAGTTTCAAGCGGGTGTCGCACGATGAGCACATGGTCGCCTAGCCGCGGGTGCAGGAACCGAGCGGCGCCAACAATGCCTGGGAGCATTTTACCGCCGAATCCGCGAGTCCAGACCTCGAGTGCGCGATCGAGTCGGGGCGTGTTGATTGCAAGACGCCCGTGCTGGAGGACGGCGAGCAAATCGCTCGCTAGTCGCCAGTCGAGAAGGGCGTGGTACGCCATGTTGCCATAGTCGCGCAGGCAGCGGTAACAGGAGGCGGAGCATTCGGTGGCGTGCTCCGGTTCGCTCATCCTTTCGAGATATTTGTTGACATCTTGCAGAAGTGTCGGCAGAACCTCGCTGCGGCCTAAGTGGGTCGAGAAGCCAGCGCCATTCTCCAACGTGTCTGCGATGAACGCATAGGGAGCTGGCTCACCATTGGATAGTCCTGCGAAGATGCCTGCAGCTAGTTCAAGCGGCTCGATATCGAGCTTCGCCGCGGCGACCTTGCGGAGGAGGAAGGCAAACGAGTACCAGGCTGCGCGACGGCCGTCTGCGAGATCTGGCGCACCACAAGGCTGCATACCGGCAGCAAAGTTGAGTCTCAAGCCTTCGCTGGGAATAGTCCCGTGCTGGGGCCCGAGAAACAAGAAATCAGTAGGCTGCACAGCGCCAAGCGCCACATCGAACGGCTCGCCTGTGACCGCGTATTCGGGTACTAGCTGCTTCTCAACGGCTTCGACGGCCACGTAGCCGCCCCAGTCTGGAGCGCCGGGCGCGGCCGCCTTGAATCGGAACAGCCTGCCGCCGTTGTCGTTGATCACGAAGCGTCGGCCGGGTCCAGAATAGGCGACGGCGGCGCCCACGTTCTGCTTTCGAAGGGAGGCAAGATCCGCTCTCGCCCGGGCAGCCATCGCTCGGGGCGACCACGAAAAACTGCCGTCAAAGTCCCTGGGCCGCGCTGACCGGAAACCGAGCGGCTCCCGCAAGGACATCCGTGCAAACAATTCTGGCCCCGAGCCGCACTGGGGGCACACAGCCGCGTCCATCACGGCCTCGTCTGACAAGTATGAACAAGACCGACACAGATGGATCGTCCGGTCATGGCCAAGTGCATCTGCGGTGGCATGCGGCCGGCGGCTGAAGGGCTCGAATGCGGTCACGCCTATGGCGGTGTGGACTCGACGGTCACGCACCACCTCACTCATCGGCGCGAACTGGCTGACGGCCATCGCCAGGTCTCGGTCGATGACATGGAGGGGGCCATGGGTAGGAGCGTTGCGGACGCTCTAGGTACAGGTAGCGCACACTCGTCGGGAATCCAAACATTGGCAGGACACCATGCTCCGCCAGACGCTGGCTCAGCTCATCATGTCCGACTGTGCCTGCGCCGCTCGTGCTCTCGATCAATTCAGGTAGCTCTCCGACGCAGTTATCCGCCAGCGTCGAAGCGTCGACCTCAAGCGGAGTTCGATCGGCGAATATCGCGGCCAAATGGTGGACGGTACCTGCGTTGTCCTTCAGCCACTTCTCGAGGTGTGGTCGCGCCGTCGGCCAGTTGTTGACCGTTCCAAAGGCACCGTGCACGTTGACGGTCGGGTCGTACGACCCGCCGCATTCGGCGATGCTATGTCCCACACTGCGCATCGCCAGGCGCAAGACTTCTGCCCGTAGGGAGCGCGCGAGGATCTCTCGCCGATCGACGGCAAGGTAGGGCTCCGGCGTCGGATCGTTCGTAATACGTTCGGGCTGGTCGAAGTAGTATTCGTCATGGCTGCGCCCTCGGCAGACTGTGAGGGCAATAGCGACAGGCGTGCCCCGGCGCCCGGCGCGGCCTACTCGCTGCTGATAGTTGAAGCGAGTTGGTGGCATGTTGCCGAGTACGACCGCCGATAGCGCGCCGATGTCGACGCCCGCCTCCATTGTCGTAGTGACGCTCAACAGATCAATGCCGTCCGCTGCCGGCACCTCGGCATTCGCGCCAGAGTCGAGGAAGACACCTTGGAACCTGGCCTGGCGGCCTTGCGCCTCGATTCGGCCGGTCTGCCCAGTCAGCTCCTCACAGTTCAGGCGGAACCGTCCGGCATGCCGGGTTGCCCTCCAGCCGTAGTAGTCAAGCTCGGCGGTGGTCCGGCTGGTCGGCTCGAGGAGTGGCCGACCACAGTGGGTACAGAGGCCACAACCCCGGCTTAGGTGCAGTCGTCCGCACTTGCCGCACTCCCAGCCGAAGTCGCCGCCTTGACGGAGCACAACGCGGCTCGGATCGATGAGATAGTCGCGCACCGCCTCGCCACAACGGTCAGCGAAGGTTGTAGCGAGGTGAGCCTCGCTGGGACCGCCTGAGGCCTCGATGGTGCGCCAGAAGTTCTTCAGCTGGCGCGGAGCATCTGGCCGCGGGCTCCGCAGTTGATAAAAGCGCCTGGTGTCAGCAAGCACTCTGAGGCTAGCGCGGACGTAAGCGAGGTCACTCGTGGGTGAGATCTCAATCGAGATCGTCGTCGTCACTGAGGGCTAGCCAACCTAGGCCGAGCGACTCAAAGTCACGACCAGCGCCGGAGAACAGCCCCTCGAGAATCTCCTTGACCAGCGAGCCATTGATGTCAGCCTGCAGCGCAATCTGGTCCGCAGACATATTCGCCCGGGGAGATGGCGGCATCGTCGCCCAGTCGTACACGCTCGTCCATCGTCGCGCACCCGGCTTCCTGTGGCCACGGGACGTGTCTTCCAGGCTTGCGTGCGGCCCGCCGGGATTGATCCCGAGGCTTAGGAGTTGGTTCCCGATCGTTCCCGACAGGCCCTCGATCGTTGGCCCCTTGCCAAGCCGACCGATCAACCGCGGTCCGTCATCTGGGTTAGCGCCGGGGCGTTCGTCCCAAATATCGCAGAGCCGCCGGAATAAGACTACGTCTCGCCGTTCGAGACGCTCGATGGCCGCCCACGACTCCGGAGTCCGCTCCCGGTGCATGTAATGCCTTTTGGCGATAGCGACATCGTCGGAGACGTCATCGGTTGATGTCATCTGTTCGTGCAGCAGCAATCGCAAAAGGTCTTGGTAGTGGCGCAAGCCAAGTCCGGAAGACAGTTTAGCGGCATCTTGGCGGCTGTCTGTGAACAGAATCAGTTTTCGATCGTCACTCGAAAGATCCGAAGCCAGCTCCGTGGTAAGTACCTGGTTGATCTTCTCAAAACCGGTGCGCATAGTGCGGATCGGCGAACGTTGTGTCAGCGGATCAGTATGGGGCAGACGCTTGCCGCCAGGGCCGTACTGGATCTCCCAGTCGTCTCCGCACGATGGGCATTGTGTCGGGAATGGGCTGATCAGTGCGGGATCACGCCGGGTCCGTTGCGCTGCCGGCACGACAGCGTGGAATGTCCAACCGGTATGCACGGCTTGTGTTCCTGTGTTGCGCATTGCACCGGTGACAGGCGTCAGCTCGCTTCGGCGAAACGAGTATCGGACGCGTTCAGAATCGCGCGTCCAATCTGTGTGATCAACCGCATCGAGGTTCGCAACGGGATTCGGCCAGTACACGACATAGTTCGAGGCGGTCCGTTCCAGGCGCACCCGATCAGGCAGTTTCGCCAGCTCTGGTGCATCTGCGAGAAGCAGCGTGTCGAGACGCTTTTCCTGAGGCGCACCCTCGGGTGCGTATCCACCAAGCATGACATCACCACAGTTCTGGCAATAAAGCAGCTCCAAAACCCTCGAGCCACACTCACAGCGGGTGGCTGGTTCGCGGTAGAGGCGTCCGACCGGCCGCGGGGCGCTGTCACCTCTCGGGGCAACCGAGCAAGCTGGGTCGCAACAGGCCCATACGCCCGGTATGTTGCGGAAGAAGTAATGTGCGCGCAGCTTAGGGTCTGCATCTCGGGCGTCGGATGCCACAGCAGACAGCATCTTGCCGAGCGCCGCCTCCCGAACCCCCGGGTTGACGTCCGGAAAGACCCGCGCTGCCAGTTCGTGCAGCGGCTGTGCCTTGACCGACTCTTTGCCACCCTCGCGGTCCACAAAGGCCCGGCGCAGCGTGTCCATGAGCCCGTTCTTGCGCGCCACCTCGCGGCCCTGGGCCGTCGGACGTCAGGATCGCGGTGGCTGCGGCCGATGTTCCGGCAGTGGCGGCAGCTGGCATGGCCAACCTGCCCTCGACAAACTCGAAAGAATCTGCGGCTACACCGAAAAATTGCTCTAGGTAGTTCTTGTCCCTCTCCGCGTCGATCGAGGCTGACGCGGCCAGAATCCGAAGTTGGTCCGGCCGATTCGTCAGGCCCAGGCGTTGTTTCAGGTTGCGCAGCAGGTAGGCGACTTCCGTGCCTGCCGTGCCGCGATACATATGGAGCTCGTCGACGACGATGGTGAAGCGGTGTGATCTCGCTGGCGTCGAGCCAGGCGCGCGTCGACTCAAAGTAGTGGTCGTCACGCTCCCGGAGCAGCATGACGTTGAGCATCGAGTAGTTGGTGACCAGCACATCCGGAGGCGCGTCGGCCATGTCCCAACGGGAACGCATCTCGGCACCATCGAGACGGGGCACAAAATATTGGACATCGTCGTTGTCGGCAGCCGCCGCGAGCTCGGCCGCTTGCAGTGCGCGTTCCTCAGTGGCAATGAGCACTTGGCGGAGGCGTTCGACGTTGCTCTGAATCGCGCGGCTACCCGTCACAGGGGTTGCCCCCGTGTACCGGCCGAAGTAGAAGCGATGGCCCCGTCGGTTCGCGTCGAGCCAGGCCCGTGTGGCATCGCTGTCCAGCGCACGCCGCATCCGCATCAATTGGTCATCAACTAGTGCGTTCATCGGGTAGAGGACAAGGGCCCGAACGGCGCTGGGACGCCCGGTCTCTCCGGCGCGCTGCGATTCGAACCCCGGCCGGCGATGTCGCCACCACGGCTCGTGGGGAGCGCGTCCGCCATCCCATCCGCGTGACTCCTCGAGGAGTGAGCCCAGTACCGGCAACAGAAAGGACTCTGTCTTCCCGGAGCCTGTGCCCGCAGTCACAATCATGTTTCTGCCGGCGCTTAGCCCGGCGACCAGCGCACGTTCCTGGTGGAGGTAAAGCGGGCGACCTGCTGGAATGAGCCCGCATTCGGCAAAGTCCGCGAGCTCCGAGGGCGTTCCACACTGTTCGATGGACTGTGCTAGGGCTCGCGGCGCTGTCGCGTAGTCCGGCCTCAGCTCTATGAGTGGGAGGCGATAGGCGCCATTGTCTCGGTTAAATAGCTCGCGTCGTTCCCACTGAAGGCGATCGTCTGCAAGCCCAAACGGAGTGTCGTAGTACCGGAAGTATGCGTCGCGGAGTCGTTCGAACGTGGCGTTGACATCCAAGCCGCGGCGTTCGTCGGCTTCAGCAGGATTCATTTTTCACTCTCTGGTCAAGTCAGGTGATGACAACGAGCCGTTGGCGGGTAGACGTTGCCACAAGGCTTGCGATCTCCCTGGGAACGTTGCGGTAAATGGAAGTCTGCGCGTTCTTGCCGAATTCGAGTGGTAGCCCGCTGCAGAGCACTAGCGTCCGATCCTGTAACGGCGGCAGTGGTGCGCCCAGGTCAACGAACACCGTGCCGATTTCCATGTGTCCACTGGTGCGGTCATGGCGCCATCTGAGAACGCTTACTCCTCGGGCAGCGAGCTCGTAGAGAATCCCCTCTGCGCGATCGATGTGAAACCATCTGCCGACTGAGCGGTATATATAGCTGGGACGCCCCAGGACAGAGATGCGACAAAGCCCGTCGCCGGAGGGGAGACCGGGGCTGAAGCGCAAGTTCGCGGTCGTAGGTGCGAGGCACTCGACAGGCTCTCCCCGTGCCGGTGGCGCTGCCGGGGCACCTAGATCGATTTGGCGTAATGCTGCTGCTATGTGGTCGCCGCCGTAGCCGCCGTAGCGTATGCCGATCTCCGCAAATGCTCCTCGCAGCTCAGCGATCGAGTCCGCCTGTACAAAGACCGAACTTGGCGCAGGTAGGGGAGCCTCGTAGGGAGCGGGGGGCCGCTCAAGGTGTACTGACACGTTCAGTTCGCTTAGCCGCTCCACCGCGCCCATGCGCCGACTCCCACAAAGAACAGCGGTTCCACCAGTGCCTGGCAGGAGGACGCCGGCAGCCGGAGCGACTGCCCATCGCCCTCTCTCCCAATCGATCTCAGCATGTCCTAGCGAGGAGACATCCCGCAGCCACTTGCCCGAGTCGTGCGGTTTAGGGTTTCGGTCAGCAGCGCGTGCGGCCCACATGACTCGATCACGGAGATCACGGATGTCGCCAGACCCTGTTTCGCTCATCCAGGTCAGTAGTAGGTCAGCGTCCACTGAGCCGCTCCCATGCCTCGACGTAGAGCCTCCAGACCGGATCTGCAACCCGAATTGATTCGACAACCGCGGCCCAACGCATGCGATCCTCGGCCGTGAGCGATTGAAAGGTCGGCTCAACAGCGCGCAGACGAAGTACCTGCCATCCATTGCAGCGCTTCTGCAGCAACCACACTCCCAGGTCACGACTGACTTCGAAGTACATAAAGCTTGCGTTCGGCAGAAAGCTGGGCAGGGCCGGCTCCTTAACCTGGACATCCGTCCCGTGCGCTCAACCAGCCAGTTCTCCTGCGCGCCTCGCCGCACCAGTACGTCGTCTGCCGGGTCCTCAGATGAGGTAATCGCGCCACAGACGTCTGCGGGCGCCGTGCGATCTTGCAGCACTCCTCCTGACCACGCAAGACTTCCGGCGCCGGAGGGCTGAAAGTCATTCCCTGCCCCGTGGCTGACATGAAACGTCAGTGCTTCGCCGTCTGCTGTGATGCTGTGGGATCCCTCGTCATAGGGACCAAACTTGCTGAATGGGATTGGGAAGATTCGACGCTCGAAACTTCTGCGATCGCGACTGGTCGAGCACCACGAGGACGTCACGTGGCTCCACTCCGACGGGGAGCTCGAGATCGGGCTCGCCGCCAGCCAGGTAAGTCCCGTGGCTGATGCCGCGAAACAGTGGCAATCCGTAGACAAGCCGAGGTCGCGCCGTCGTGCCAAGCCGGATGCTGGCTGCGACCGTACCAGGCAAGGCCTTTAGCGCAGCATCGAGCGCTTTTGGATCGGAGAACCGGACACCGTAGTAAATGGTGTAACCATTGAGCGCCTGGCTCGCGACTCGCGGCGGCAGCTTTCTCCACCCGCTGTCGGCCGCTATGGCTAGGGCACGATCGACGGCAGCGGATACCTCGGGCGACGCCACGAAAACGTGGTCCTCATATGCCTGCACTGCGTCAACTGACGTCCAACCGCCAGCGTCGGCATCGTCAATCATGATGAGGAGCTTTGATGGCTGGAACTCAGCAACAGAAGATCTTCCGGCGTGCTCCGAAGCCTCCGGCAAGAGCGGTAGCCGTTACCGGTGGCAGACCGTCGGCCCGAAACATTGAGCTGTGCGGATCTTGGCTGATTCGGACGCTGAACTCTCTGCCATCGACCTTGCCAGACAGGACGTCGCTGGGTGTATCGCGGGCAGCGGGGATGACCCACCACGCGTTGGCTCGGTCAAGGTCTATAGCCAGCCGTATCTCAAGGCGGCGCAGGCCGTCGCTAGTGATGACGCTGCCATCCCACGCGACGGCGAGGCTGTGAACGAGCGGTCCGAGGATTGTCTCGAGCTTCGGATCGTCTAAGGCCTCGACGAACCGGTCGCTGAGTCCCTGGCGGCGCCGATGAGTCCAGACCTTCAGCAGGTTGAGTAGCGACTCTCGTCCAGGTACGCCTGCGCTGATCAGGTTCATTCGATCGAAGAACCGGGTGAGTGCAGAGCGGTCACTCCTCCTCACTAGCGCCTGCGACAGCGGATAACCAATCCGGGTCCGCTCTGGATGCTCGCGGATGGTCGAGATACCGAAGGCACCTTCCTGCTCAGTCATCCATTGGTGGACTCTCTGCCACATCAAGGAGACGGAGGCAAATGCTCCGCGTTCGCGCAAGTTGATGCGCAATGTCTCTATTTGCTCGCCTGTGCCGTCGGGTAGTAGCGCACGTGCCAACCGGATGTAATAGTTGTGGCTTGCGCCCGAAATATCACTGTGCATGTCGGAGGCGGCCAATACGCTCAGTGCGAGCACTGGCAGCGTTGGGGGTGGCTCCTGCCTACCTCCGCTGTTCCAAGCCACCTGCGCCAGCATGACCTGCTTAAACATGTAGGCGCCGCGCTCGATGTCGACGAACTGTCTCACGGCGTCGGCGAGTGACCGGAGGCCATCCTCGCCTTCGTCTGCAATCTGCTGAATCTCGTCGCGGTCCACGAACATCACTACCGGCTGGTTCCCTCGGCTTTCGAAGAATTCCCGCTCAAGCAGTTGTTGCCATCGCTGGTACGCCGTCGGAAGCACAAAGCTCCCGTCTCCGGACGCATTGATAGCAACCTGACTGCGCGGCGATGCCCCCGGGCGTCCCCAAGAAATAAGTCCCTCCCCATGAGTCCCCCTCCGCCATCACATCGGTGAGCGGTGGCTCAGCGTTACATGACCGGGATGAGCCACTCCGCGACAGCCGCGGATGGCTTGCGCTGGCTGGGCGCGCAGATGCCTCCGACGGCTCGATTCCGGTACTTGGGCGCTTCCACCCGGTACCAAGCTGCATGTGGTGTGACCAGGATCCGGATCAGCGGTGCCTACCGCGGAAGATTCCCCGCCGCGATTGGTGGGACGATTGGGCGATGTTGGAGACCTCGGCGCGGTTGTTGCGGTTGTTGTCGTTGTTGCAGGTACGGCGGGACTGGTCGGGGAGTGAGCTCGCGGAGCGGCTGGGGGTGTCGACGCGGACGCTCAGGACTGATGTTGAGCGGTTGAGGTCACTTGGGTACCCCGTCGAGGCTCGGTCCGGGGTGGCGGGTGGGTATCGGTTGGGTGCTGGTGGTGAGTTGCCTCCCTTGTTGCTAGATGACGAGGAGGCGGTGGCCGTCGCGGTTGGGTTGCGGACTGCAGCGGCTGGGGGAGTGGCGGGGATTGAGGAGACGTCCGTGAGGGCGTTGGTGAAGTTGGAGCAGGTTTTGCCGGGACGGTTGCGGCAGCGGGTGCGGGCGCTTGCCGGGGCGACCGTGGCGGTGGGTGGAGGTGGGCCTCGGGTTGATGCTGAGGTGTTGACGGCGATCGCGGGGGCGGTTCGGGATCGGGAGCGGTTGCGGTTCGACTATGCCGGTGGGTCTGGTGGGGTGTGGGGTGATGAGCCGCGTGGTGGTGAGGCCAATCAGCAGGACGACGTACGGCCGCCGCGGACAGCAGAGCCGCATCGGTTGGTGGCTTGGGGGCGGCGATGGTATTTGGTTGCTTGGGACAACGGGCGGGAGGGGTGGCGGACGTTCCGGGTGGATCGGATGAACGTCAGGACGCCCAATGGGGCTCGGTTTGTGCCGCGGGAGTTGCCTGAGGAGGATGTGGCGGAGTTCGTACGGCGGTCTGTGGGGGAGGCGTCGTGGCAGTACCGGGCTCGGGTGAAGGTGTTCGCGTCGGCGGAGTACGTGAAGAATCGGATGCCGATTCCGATCGAGCCCGAAGTGATCGACGAGAACGCATGCGTTGTCGAGCTGGGCTCGGACGATCCGCATCAGTTGGCTCTGTGGTTGGGCCTGATGGATGCGGACTTCGACGTACTGGATGCCCCAGAGCTGGCGGCCGCAGTTCGAGAGCTCGGTGATCGCTACCACCGGGCCGCCGGCGGGTGACACGTCTGGCATGAGGCCCCCAGGCCCCTCGGGGCCGGGCCAGGCGATTGTCTGTACGTCGGGCGCCTGGTGCGGGATCGTGATGGTGCGTGGGTGTTGCTCGCGTTCCACAACGAGGGGCCGGACGGTTCGTGGGCAGCGATGCCGAATCTTCCTCGGCCCTGACGTGGGCGGTCTAGGCTGAAACCGGGCGGAGGGAGTGGCGGATGATTGCGCGGATCTGGCGAACCGGGCTGGACGAGAGCCGGGCCGAGGAGTACGACGCGTTCGCGGTGGACCGGTCGTTGCCGATGTTCCGGAGACAGCCGGGGTGTCGAGCCGTGTTCTTCGTGCGGATCAAGGACGGCCGGGCGGCGGTCACGTTCTGGCAGGACCTGGCTACCGCAGAGGCGTTGACGAGCTCGAAGGACTACCTCGACACAGTCGAGGCGATCCTGGCAGCCGGCTTCCTGCGCCCACCGCAGTCGGTGGAACTCCTACCAGTCGACCAGCTCTGGCTCGCGCCTGACCTGGTCTGATCCCGGTCACAGCGCGCGGCCTGGTGGCCCGTTTCGGCGCGGTGCGTCTGATCGCTTCTGGCCGGTCGGCCGGGTGGTGACGGCTCCGCGGGCGGGCGCGACGTCGCCGGCTGCGACGAGCGGCGGCACGGAGGTCGGGCGGGAGCGGTTGGCGGATCGGGCGGCGGCGGCGCACGGTATGTGAGAGGTCGGTGGCGGCTTGGAATCTGCGCAGGCGTACGCCGGCCTGGCGGCCTAGGCGGGCCGCCGCCTCCTCAAAAGGGCGGTCGGCGCCACGGTGTGCGAATGCGACAACTTGTCGGTACGGCGGTCCGCCGTCCTCCGGCTCGAACTCGCGGTAAATGAGTCGGTGGGATGGGCCGAGCTCGATGTTGTGGCGGGTCTCGGGAACGACTGCGAGCTTGATCTCCGCACAGTCGCTGAGGTCGTGCCGGCGATGGCTGAGGCGCTTGCCGTCGAACTCCTCTTCCCGACCATCGGCGAGCGCACGAAGACCAACCTGCAGCGCGTGGAACTCTCGCGTACGCAGGCCGCCAGGCCCCTGCGTCTTGGCGGCATGGCTCAGAGCCGCGAGTCGTTGCATGACCTCCGGCAGGAGGACGAGGCGGTACTGCGTCATCGCGGCTTGAAGTCGGAGTCGTCGATGTCTTCGTCGAGATCCCACCCGATCTGGGCGGCAGCCTCCTCGAGTGGAATCGACGGCTGCGGGTCCGCGAGGCGCTGGCGGGCGATCTCGTAGGCGTGGTCGAAGCCGTCTTCGTCGGCGGCGAGCGCGTCGAGTTTGCGCCAGACCTCCCACGGAACGACGACGCCCTCGGGCTGGCCGGCGTCGCCGAAGATGAGGGGCTCGGCCTGACCGGAGCGGAACAGGTTCAGGACGTCGGGCAGGTTCTTCGAAGCCGCCGAGGTGGACAGCACCCAAACGCGTTCCCCATCAGGGAGAAGGTACGGCGTTTCGTCGGAGTCCATGGTTGTCCTTCCGGTTGGTCGAGCGACCTCATCAGAATAGGAGTTGGGCGCTCGCCGTGATCTGGCTTATCCACAGGCGACCTGCCTCACTTCGGCGTACGGAACTCCGAATCGTCTAATGGCTCGTCGAGGTCCCAGCCGTGCTCGGCGGCGACCCGTTCCAAGGGAATCGAAGGGCTGGGATCGGCCAGGCGGGCGCGTGCGATGGCGTACGTCGTGTCGAAGCCGTCTTCGTCGAAGATGCGGGTGTCGAGGGCGCGCCAGAGTTCGAAGGGGACGACGACGCCTTCCGGCTGGCCGGCGTCTCCGAAGATGAGCGGATCCGAGTGGCCGAAACGGAACCGTTCGAGCATGTGGGGGAGGAGTTCGGCCGCGGTGGGGGTTTTGATGACCCAGACGCGCTCTCCGTCGGGGAGGAGATACGCGGTTTCCTCGGAGTCCATGGTTTGTCCTTCCGCTGGGGCGGGTTTCTTCATGAGAATAGGGGCAGCGCGCCGACCACAAGCGGAGTTATCCACAGGGGGCCTTGGGCAACTGACGGGAGATGGCGGGATGGGTGAAGGGCACTGGGTTGAGGTTCGGGTCATCCCTGATCAGCAGTTGGATGAGAAGCGGTGTTTGAAGGCTGTTCGGCAGTTGCGGAAGGAGCTGGCCGAGGAGGGATTGCCTACGCAGGATGTCGTGGAGCAGCCTGGCGGGTTGGCGCAAGATGATGGGTCTCTGGCGATCGCCGTGGCGTTGGTTGGGGCTGGTGGAGTGGTGCCGACGTTGGTCGCCGTACTGCGCGACTGGATTCAGCGGCGGAAGAGTCCGGGGAAGGTCATCGTGACGCTGGGAGACGACTCGATCGAGATGGAGCGACCGACGTTCGACGAGCGGGCCGGGTTGCTCGAGGCGTTCCTGACTCGGCAGCAGGGAAAGTAACTTCAGTCACCCGTTTGAACGCAAAACCAGACGTTGTCCGGTGGGCGGGGCGGGCGTAACTTCGGTACAGGGATTCTGGCGACGCGGCTGGCGGGGAGCCGGTGCGGAGGGCGCCGGGGGGCGTACGACGCATGGTGTTGCGTGGAGGAAACGCGCGACCCTGCCGCGAGGAGACCGCCTGGTTCGAGGGGCGGGCCAGGGATGGGGATCTCCGAGGGGGAAATGCGATGAGGTCTTCGGTGGAGTGCCGGCCGGTGGGCCGGTGCAGGATTCGGGAACACCTCGCTCAGCGGGCTGTTCGTTGCTGTCACGGCGCGGATCGTTGCCACTATGGCGCCCGGCTGCACCGGACCTGGTGGCGGCAACAGCACAGCGCCTGAGGTCGACCCGGAGAAGAAAGCTCTGCCCGGACGTCCCTCCAGAAGGGCGGAGCCCACAGGAGCCCGGGGTGCGCAAGCACTCCGGGCCACCTGCGCCGCGGGATCACGTCGTACGGCGATCGTCGTACGGCGGGCCTGGCGCAGATCGAGGGCGGATGGCCGGACCTCCGCCACTCACCAACGTCACCTGACCTGAGCCACTCACGGTCCGCGCTGCCCGGTAGTCGCCGAGGTGGGGGACTTGGTGAGTGGCTCAGGTCCGCTTTCACTGTGAGCGCTGGTTGCGGAAGAAGGTGCGGAGGTCGGCGGTCAGCGTCGTCGGGGCGTTCGAGCGAGGCGTAGTGGCCGCCGTCCTCGAAGTTCGCTCCAGTGGACGATGTTGGTGTTGTCGCGCTCGGCGAGCGGGCGGATCGTCTTGAAGTCGTCGGCGAAGACCGCGACGCCGGTCGGTGCGTGCGTTGACGGCCGGCTCGGTGCCGGCGTGCGCCTCCTCGTAGTGGTAGCGACCGGCCGCGGCCGACGTGTTGGTGAACCAGTACAGCGAGACCTCGGTCAGGATCTGGTCCGGGGTGACCAGGCTGGTGCCGTTGCCGAAGCTGTTGAAGAGCTCGTTCCAGGCCAGCTGGCCGACCGGTGAGTCGGAGATGCCGACGGCGACGGTCTGCGGGCGGGTCGCGTTGATCGCGTTGTAGCCGCCGACCGACTGGAACCACTCCAGGTGCTCCAGCGCCGCGTAGTCCTCCGGCGTGAACTTCTCGAACTCGGCCGGGTCGCCCGACGGGAACGAGAACAGCTGCAGCACGTGCAGGCCGAGGAAGCCCGGCGGGTTCAGCAGGCCGAGTTCGCGGGAGACCATCGCGCCGCCGTCGCTGCCGTGCGAGCCGTAGCGAGTCGTAGCCGAGGCGGCGCATCAGCGTGTCGAAGGTGCGGGCGACCCGGGCCATCGTCCAGCCGCGGCTCGACGAGCGGCGTGCTGAAGCCGAAGCCGGGGATCGACGGGACGACGACCGAGAACGCGTCCTCGGCGCGGCCGCCGTGCGCGACCGGGTCGGTCAGCGGGCCGATCATGTCGAGGAAGTCGACGAACGAGCCCGGGTAGGTGTGGACCAGCAGCAGCGGAGTCGCGTCGGCCTCGACCGGACGGTACGTGGATGAAGTGGACGGTCTGGCCGTCGATCTCGGTCAGGTAGTGCGGGAACTCGTTCATCCGCGCCTCCTGCGCGCGCCAGTCGAACCCGTTCTGCCAGTGGTCGACCATCTCGCGGAGGTAGTGGTTCGGGGTGCCGTAGTCCCAGTCGTCGCCGGGAGCGGGCTCGGGCAGCCGGGTGCCGCGCGAGGCGGGCGAGCAGATCGTCGAGGTCGGCCTGGGCGATGTCGACGGTGAAGGGGCGGATGCTGCGGGGTCGTGTTGTTGGTCATGGCTTCACACGTAGAAGCCATATAGGAACATTACGTTCCTAATTGTGACGACGATTTTCAGCATGCTGGAAACCTCGTCGCGGTTGCTCTCTCTGCTGGCGCTGCTGCAGTCCCGGCCGGCCTGGACCGGCACCGAGCTGGCCGAGCGGCTCGAGGTCAGCACGCGGACGATCCGCAACGACATCGACCGGCTGCGCGAGCTCGGCTACCCGGTCGACGCGACCGCGGGCCGGCCGGCCACTACCAGCTCGGCGTCGGTGCGAAGCTGCCGCCGCTGCTGCTGGACGACGAGGAAGCGGTCGCGGTCGCGGTCGGTCTGCGGACCGGCGCCGGCGTCGCCGGGATCGAGGAGAGCAGTCGCGCGGGCGTTGGCGAAGCTCGAGCAGGTGCTGCCGCATCGGCTCCAGCCGCCAGGTGAACGCGATCCACACGGCGATGTCGAAGGGCCCGGACAACACCGGCTCGAACGTCGAGGATCCCGAGGTCGACCCGGCGACGCTGACCGCGATCGCGGCCTGCATCCGCGACGAGCACTACCTGCGGTTCGACTACCGATGCCTACCGGAGCGGCGATGCGTGGCGCCGGGTCGGGCACGGAGCCGACCTGCCGATCCTGGTCGAGCCGTACCGGTTGGTGAGCTGGCAGCGGTACTGGTACCTCGTCGCGCGCGACGAGGCCGGCGAGTGGCGACACCTACCGCGTCGACTGGATGTCGTTGCGGATGGCGACAGGTCGCCGCTATCAGCCGCGCCCGATGCGCGGCGGACGACTACACCGACTTCGTACTGCGCGACGTCGCGACGACCGGGTGGAAGGTGCACGCCCGGATCACGGTGTTCGCCTCCGGCCGAGGAGGTGCTGTCCCGGATCCACGCCGCCGTCGGCGTCGTCGAGTCGGTCGACGACGAGCACCTGCGTCCTGGTCACCGGCGCCGACATCGCTCGAGATCGATCGCCGTCTACATCGGCATGCTCGGCCTCGACTTCCACGTCGACGGCCCACCCGCGCTGCTCACTCACCTCGAAACCATCGGCACCCGCTACCTCAACGCGATCCGCTGAGCGTCGCGTGTCCGCGACGACGCCGCCGATGGTGCTTTGGGGTAAGAAATCGTCAATGAGCGCCAACTTCTTACCCCAAACCTGGCCGGCCCCCGCTCCAGGCGGAGGGCCGGCTCGGCCTCGACCTCCACGTCGACGGCCCACCCGCGCTGCTCACTCACCTCGAAACCATTGGCACCCGCTACCTCAACGCGATCGACCATCCGTGCCCAGGCCGGCGTTGCGGGCCTGGACTATGGCGGCGGAGCGGTCGGCGATGCCGAGTTTGGTGAAGATGGCGGAGACGTTGTTGGCGACTGTCTTCGACGCGAGGTCGAGGCGGTCGGCGATGGCGGTGTTGGACAGGCCCGCGGCGAGCAGGTCGAGGATCTGGCGTTCGCGCGTGGTGAGCTCCGGGAACGGTTCGGCCGCGGGCGGTGGTGCGGAGAAGAAGCCGAGCACGCGCCGCGCGACGCCCGGCCCGAAGATCGCCTCGCCGGCGGCGACCGCCTGGATCGCCCGGGCGATCTCCTCCTGTTCGGCGCCTTTCACCAAGTAGCCGCGAGCGCCGGCCCGCATGGCGGCGAAGACCGAATCGTCGTCCTCGAACATTGTCAACACGAGGACGGCGACGTCCGGCGCCGAACGCGCCAGTTCACGCGTCGCCGCGAAACCGTCGAGGTCCGGCATCTGCAGATCGAGTACGGCGACATCCGGGCGTACCGTGATCACCTCACGAACCGCCTCTCGCCCGGTCGCCGCGACGCCGACCACCTCGATACCGTCCAGCGAGGTGAGGAGTGCCGCCAGGCCCGCCCGTACGACCGGATGATCATCGGCCAGCACTACGCGAATCATCCATGCTCCAAGGGAAAAGTCGCGTGAACGACCCCGCCGCGCGGTGTCGGGCCGGCGTCGAACTTCCCACCCAGTTCGGCCGCACGCTCCCGCATCGCATGCAGACCGACGCCGGGACGCCAAGCCCCGTTCGGCGGACCGTCGTCGCTCACTTCGATCTCCAGGTCGGTACCACAGCGCAACGCTAGTACGGCGGAGCGTCGCCCGAGAGTGCCGTACGACGTTCGTGAGCGCCTCGGTCGCGATGCGATACGCCGCGACCTCCAGCGCCGCGGGCAGTACCGGCAACCCGTCGGCCGACACGTCGACCTGGATGGATGCGCCGTCCGCGCGGAACGACAGTTGGTCGGCGCGCTGCCGCAGCGCGCCGACCAGGCCGAGCTCGTCCAGCGCAGGTGGTCGCAGATCGTCGACAAGACGACGTACGTCGGCAATCGCGGTGCGCGTGTCGGAGCGCAGGGTGGCGAGGAGCTCGTGCGCTCGGGCCGCATCGATCGTGACAAGGTTGGCGGCCGCGTCGGCGGTGAACGCGACGCCGGTCAGCGTCGGGCCGAGGCCGTCGTGGAGGTCGCGGCGGAGCCGGCGGCGTTCCTCTTCGCGCGCGGAGACGAGCTTCTCGCGTGACGACTGCAGTTCGGTCGACAGGCGGGTCGCGTGTACGGCAACAGCAAGCGGTACGGCGACCAGCGCGAGCACATTGCGGTCCGCCGACGACAGCCCGGACTCGCCCGAACGCACTCCGATCTCGAGCGAGCCGACGACCTGACCGCCGTACTCGAGGTCCAGCCGCACGACGACGACCGGCGATCCGACCGCGTGTGACCCGACGGTCCGCGGTACGGCGGTCTGCGATCCGGCCGACTGCGGTGCGGCGGTCTGCGATCCGACGCGACTGCGGTGCGGCGGTCTGCGATCCGACTGTCTGCGATCCGACTGTCTGCGATCCGACGATAGGAGGTGCGGCCGACTGCGGTGCGGCGGAGTGCGGTGCGGCGGAGTGCGGTGCGGCGGAGTGCGGTGCGGCGGAGTGCGGTGCGGCGGAGTGCGGTGCGGCGGAGTGCGGTACGCCGGATAGCGGTCCGCCGGTGTGCGAGGCGTCGGCGGCTGGGGGAGTGCCGGCTTCGGCGACGATCTGATTGTCGACAATCAGCGCGACGTACGGGAGGCGGAGGGCAGAGCGGATCGCGGCGACCACACCCGGCAGGCCGGCGGACAGTTGTTCGCCGACGCGGGACGCGACCCGGGCGGGGTCGTGGCGATCGCCGTACAGGGCTCGGTCGACCAGGAGCTGGAGGCGTGGGTACACCGGCGCGATGATCAGGGCGACGAACACCGTGACCGCGGCGGACCGTCCGACCTGGGATGCGATGAGTGAGTCGAGGAGCCCGACCAGTGCGGCATAGGCGCCGATGGCAACCAACGACAGCAGCGCCCAGGTCAGCGCCCGCGACACGACCAGCCGGATGTCGAGCAGTTGGTAGCGCACGATCGCGACCGCGACGGATACCGGGATGAGCGGAATCGCCAGCAGGACAAGGGTCGGCGTCCCGGCGATGAACGCCCACGGGGTGACGAAGAGGATTGCGATGACGGACGCCAACAGCAACCACAGGAGTTGCCGACGGCCCATTTCGTCGGCGCGGTGGTATCTGATGAGCGAGAGAGGTGATGGCCAGCAGTAGCGCGAGCAGGTTGCGGAGCTCGGTGGCGGTCCACAGCGGCTGGAAGGCGTCGTACGACGAGATGGTGAGGTAGCCCGGGGGTACGTCGGCAGTGGGCGGGGCGCCGTCGGTCGCCATTTCCAGGACGAACAGTGGTGAGGTGGCGACGACGGCGATCGTCGGCCAGCGCCAGCGCGGTGAGAGGAGTCGGCCGGTCGGGAAGAGCAGCAGGGACAGTGGGAGGAACAACGCGATCGACCAGGGCCACGACCAGAGGAACACCGTGACGGTCAGGCGCTGCGCGACGATCGGGGCGCCGGAGTCGACAAGTTGCTGACCGAGCGGCGCGGCCATCGCGGTCGTCGCGTGGCCGATGCCGTCGGCGATGAACAGCCAGCCGATCGGGTTCGACGGCCGGTGCCAGGCGATCACCACGCCGCACAGTCCGAACGTGAGTCCCATCAGCCCGTTCGTCACCACGAACGTGTCCACCAGATCGTGCCAGCCCCAGCCGACCATTGCGGCGAACACGAGCCCCGCGATCACCTCCGCGACGGCGAACGCGCCGAGACCGCCCGCGATCCACTGCCGACCGGCACGAGAACTGCGCCGTTCCGGGCCTGCAGCTGAACCGGATGCCGATTCGTTCGCGCCCGCGGCTGGGCCGGATGCCGATTCGGTTGCGCCTGCAGCTGAGTCAGAGGCCGATCCCGGCGCGCCCGCAGCTGAGCCGGCGGCCGATTCCGGCGCGTCCGATGCGGAGTCGGATGCCGATTCGGTCGCGCTCACCGCTGAGCCGGATGCCGATTCCGGCGCGCCCACACCTGAGCAGGCGGTCGATTCGGGAGCGCTCACCGCTGAGCCGGATGCCGATTCCGGCGCGCCGACGCCGAGCCGGCGGTCGATTCGGGCGCGGCCGTGGCTGGGCTGAGGGCCGGTTCCGGTGCGCCCGCGGCTGCGTTCATACCCGCAGTGTGCTCCCGGAAGTGTCCCGGCGTCTCGGGAATCCGATCCCGCGATGGCCGGGGAACTGCCTGATCCGTTGGGATTCCGCGCCCAGGCGCCGTACCGGGGCGAGCCGCGACGGTGGAGCCCTCAAGAAACCGACGAGGGGGTAAGCAAGATGTCTCGGATGAACAAGGCTGGTCTGATCGTGCTCGGGCTGCTGTCGGTGGTGGACCTGTTCGGGCCGTTGATGACGGATGGGGAGCACCCGCCGATGGTCATCGCAGTCGGCGGGTCCGTGGTCGGGCTGGTCAGCCTGGTGCTCCTCGCCTTCGCCTGGCAGGGGAAGCGGTGGGCGCTGGCTCCGCTGATCACACTGCGGATCGCGTCGGCGCTGCTCGCGGTACCTGCGTTCTTCGTCTCTGATGTGCCGGCTGCTGCGGTGGCAGGCGCGGGATTCGGAGTCGCGGCAACGGTCTTCGGCGTCGTGGCGGTGCTCCTGCCGTCCCGCGAGCTGGTGGGTGCGCGATGACGCAGACGATGACGCGTACGACGCACGCCGACGTACGACCGGTGTCGCGGTGGGTCGCGGCGCTGATCCTGCCGATCGGGCCGGCCGCGATCGCGTTGCTGCGGTACTTCCTGCCGTACGACACGACCGACGACGTGTCGACGATCGTCAATAAGATTGTCGACAATCTGGATCGCAGTTCACTGGTGATCTGGCTCGGGTACATCGGGATCCTCACCTTGGTTCCCGGGGCCTACGCGGTCGGCCACCTCACTCGTCGGCGGGCTCCGTGGCTGACCGCGATCGCGTTGTTCCTCGTCGTACCGGGGTATCTGTCGCTGCCGTGGACGGCATCCAGTGACCTGTTCACCTGGTCGGCGGGAACGGCGGGGCTGGACCCGGCGTCGATCGCCAAGGCGGTCGACGTGACGCACGGATCGATGAATCTGGCCGGCGCAATCTTCGTCTTCGGGCACGTAGTCGGGACGATCGTGTTGGGGTTCGCGATGTGGCGGTCGCAGATCGTCGGGCGGTGGGCCGCGGTAGCGGTGATGGTGTCGCAGCCGATCCATTTCGTTGCGGCGATCGTCGTACCCAATCACACGCTGGATCTCATCGGTTGGGGTCTGCAGGCAGCCGGGTTCGCTGCGGTGGGGTTGGCGATCCTCCGGATGAGCAACGACGAATGGCAGCGCTTGCCCTGAAGGGCGGCGTCCTGGGAAGGGCCTTCGGGGGGCTCGTCCGGCGCTGGGGCGGTGGGGCGAAGGGTTGGGGTTCTGAGCGGCTCCGCGGGCCGCGATGGCGATGGCAGGGCGGGCCGCGATGGCGATGGCACGGTGCGCGGCTGATTGGTCAGCCCACGAGAAGGTGGGTTGGCCAACCAGATTCCGGGTGGCCAACCCCCGATCTGGTGGGCTGACTCACCAGATCGGGGGCGGGGACTGCGGGGGCTGTCGGTGAGGGCCGGTCGTACCGACCGACGGGTAGTAGTCGATCCGCGCCAGCGCGGCTGGGGCCGATCACGCGGACCCTGGCTAGGACTGGTGGCATTGACGCCGACCACTACCCGTCCGTCGGTACCCCGCGACACCTGCTGGTCGGACTGTGAGCCGATCCACATCGTCGGCCAATCGAACATCGCAGCGCCGCACCCGCAGCCCGCGGCGCCGAACCCGGAGCCTGGGCGCCGAACCCGGGACCTGGGCGCCGAACCCGGGACCTGGGCGCCGAACCCGGGTCCTCGGACACCTTCTCGAGACCTCGGACATCCGGTCTGGTGCCCCAGACCCCCTGTTGGTGTCCGAGGCTACGACCCCCAGCCTTCCCTGACGCAGCGTCAGTGTCGGCGTACTGAAGGGGAGACCAGATGACCGTGACACAGGTGCCGGACGAGCCCGGCGTCGGCACTCGATGCAACTTCCGGCTGAAGCACCCGACCGAGCCGAACACCGAGCGCCAGGCCGCCATCCTCTACCAGCTGACCACTCGGCCCGCTGTACAGACGCTTCAGGCGTGGGCCTTTGCCGAGCTCGCCCCGGATCGCGGTCGACGTCGGCTCGGGCGCAGTCAGTGCGATCAAGCGGCGCACTGTCTAGAGGCCGTGCTGTTTGAGGAAGGTGACGGTGCGGGCCATCGAGGTCGGCCACAGCGGGCCGAAGGCGTGTTCCTCGCCGGGGTAGGTGTACATGGTCGCGTTCTTCCCGGCGGCCTTGAGCGCGGCCAGGGTTTCGCGGGACCAGGCGATCGGGCAGGTCGAGTCGGACTCGCCGTGGTGGATCAGCACTGGTTCGGTGACGCGGTCGAAGAAGTTCACCGCGGACATGTTCCGCCAGAACGTCGGGTTGCGCGCCGGTTCGCCGTACGTGCGCAGGATCGTGGTCGCGATCGGGCGCTCGTTCCGGATCCAGCGGTTGAAGTTGTCGACGGCGTCCGAGCTCACCGGCGCGAACACGACCGCGGCCTTCACCAGACCGGGTTGCGCGACGAGCACGTTGTACGTGATCCCGCCGCCCATCGACCGGCCGAGCATTCCGATCCGCTCGGGATCGACGTACGGCGAGGTCCGTAAGGCGTGGACCGCGTTGATGACGTCCTCGGTGTAGCCGAGCCGCAGATCGAGTTCGGACCGTGGATCGTCTGACGATTGCGCGTGGTTGCGGTAGTCCGTGTGCAGGACGACGTACCCACGCCTGGCGAGGTAGTCCTGCTCCCGCATCAGGCCGCGGCCGTTGGTGTAGATGGCCGGGTCGATGTGGCCGTGGTTCAGGACGAGGGCCGGATGCGGTCCTGGGGTGGTCGGGACGTTCATGATCCCGGAGATTGTCAACAATCCGCTCGTGTACGTGACGTAGTACCGGGTGTACGCGGAATTGCGCGCCAGCACGCGGCCGAGGCGCAGGTTGCCGCCGTTGTACTTCTTCGTCATCAACGCCTGCAGCGACACGGGATGCGGGGCGGCCGTCGGTGTGCGGCTGGGCGTCGTGGCACCGGGTGTGGTGGGAGCGGCGGTCGAGGGTGCGGACGGGGCGGGGGACGAGGCGGATGGCGTTGCTGGGGTCGAGGAGGTCACGCTCGATGCCGGCGCAGGGGGTGCCGCGTCGTCGGCGCTGCAAGCAACGGCGGCCGTCGACACGAACGCGACGACTCCCGCAAACGCCATCCGCCGGTCCATGTCTTCCAGTCTGCCGCCGTACCCGGCGAAACCGGGCGAAAGATCAGGCAACGATCAAGCGCTCACTGTGCGCAACCGGATCCATGGGGTAATTCAAGACGTCGCACAGAATGCAGGATTACTGTCGCGTACCGTGAATTGTTCGCGCTTTGGTGATTGGCGTGGCAGCATTTTGGGCCGGACGATTCTTCACGGTGGGGGCTTGAAAAATGTCTCGAGCCAAACGGGCAATTCATCGGAGCCACCGACCGCTGCTGCTCGCTGTCGGCGTGGTCGCCGCGGTGTCCGTCGCGGCGGGGGTGGCGATCGCCCAACTCGGGTCGGCGGACAAGCCGTCCGGCCAACCCGCACAGAGCGCGAGCCATCCTGCACACGATGCGAGCCATTCTTTGCCCACAACGAGTTCGCCGACGGTGCACAACGGTGCGAGTCCGGCAGTTGCGTGTGCCATGGAGATCCGGACGACTGAGGCAGTGGTGGCCGCGGCCCGGACGGCTGCCGGGCATTGGCGTGAACACGTCCAAGCCCGGACCGATTTGCTGAGTGGCAAGAATCCTGAGGAGACGACAAAAGCGATCTGGAAGCGGACCCGACTCGCCGGACCGGGAGATATCGCCGCGCTGAATACAGCCCTCACCGCGCAGGCGAGTTCCGCGGGCGGCTGCGCGAAGTTGTCGGGCAGTACGGCAGTGGCGTGCAGGAAACGACTGACGACCCTCGACGCGGCGGCCACCGCCGACCGGGCGGCCGCGACCGACTGGGCCAACCACTTGGCGATGATGGCCCAGCACGCAGCGGGAGACTTCGGCGCGGAACATGCACAGGAGATGTGGGTCGCCGCCTGGTCGCAGGCACCGAGGAACCTCAACGCGGCAGCACGAGCCAACTCAGCCCTCGCCGAAGCCCCAACGTGTAGAGCCGTCTGACTAACTGCTGATGGCAGCAGGGCGCCGTGAGGCCGCAGGGATCCGGCTCGGCCATTGCACGATCAGTACGGCGGACAACACCAACGCGCCGCCGAACCACTGGGTTGGGGTGAGTTGCTCACCGAACACCACGGCCGCCGCGACCACGGTCACGACCGGCTCGAGGATGGACAGGATCGACGCCACTGACGGCCCGACCCGCGCCATCCCGGCGAAGAACAACAGGATCGCCGCGACCGTGCTCACGATGGCCAGCGCCCCCAGCCACAGCCACCCCTTCGGAGCGAAGTCGAACTCGGCCCCGCCCCGAAACGGCCCGACGCCACCGAGCAACAGCCCAACGCCACCCCGAAACAGCCCAGCGACAAGGAAGGTGCTGAACGCCCCAATGCACACCAGCGCGGTGAGCGCGAGCGGCGGCACATCACCAGTCGCCCGGTCACCAACCAGGATGTACGCCGTGTAGACAATCGCCGCCCCCAACGCCAGCAGCACGCCCGCCACGTCGAATCGCCCTGACATCGCCCCGCTGAGCACCAACCCGATCCCGGCCAACGCCATCCCCAGCGCCCACACCCGCCGCCGCGACGCGCGCTCCCGCCCCAGTACGACGGCCACGGCCATCACCAGGACCGGATAGACGTACAGGATCAGCGCGACCAGCGACGCGTCGATCCTGGCCAACGCAGAGAAGTAGAGGCCGGCCTGCGCCGCGTAGCCGAACACACCCATCCCCAGCCCGACCAGCACGGCGCGGCGGGGAAGGTTGCGCAATGCACCGCGTGCCAACGCGACGATCAGCAAGACTCCGCCGGCCAGGCCGAAGCGGACCAGCAGCAGCGCATCCACCGACACACCTGCGTCATAGGACAACTTGCCGAACACAGCCATCGCCCCAAACCCGGCGGCGGAAAGCAAACAGAAGAGGGCGCCCACGACATCGATGGTCGGGGCAGTCGATTGTTCACGTCCATCGCGGCTTCATGGACAGGACTGTGTAGCTATTCTGAACAGATGCTGGACCTGCACCGGCTCCGCCTACTCCGCGAAGTCCACGACCGCGGCACCGTCCACGGTGCCGCGCGATCCCTGGGCTACACCCCGAGCGCCATCTCGCAGCAGTTGGCGGTGCTGGAGCGAGAAGCCGGGACCCCACTGCTGGAGCGGATCGGGCGGAACGTCCGGCTGACCGCGGCGGGGCAGGTTCTGGTGCGGCACGCCTCGACGTTGCTGGAAGGCGTTGAGGCCGCCGAGGCCGAGCTGGCCTCGGTTGCGGCTGGACGAGTGGCCGGCGTGGTCCGCGTCGCGTCCTTCCAGTCCGCGTTCCTGCGCATCGTGGCGCCGGCGGTACGAGCTCTGGCCGCAACCCACCCCGACATCCGGCTCGAGGCGACCGAAGCCGAGGTCGAGCAGGCCGCGCCGGCCTTACGACTCCAGCAGTTGGACGTGGTAGTCGGTGACGAGTACGACGGTCAGCCCCGCGCCGTCCACGCAGACCTGCATCGCGAGCCCTTGCTGCGTGAACAGATCCGGGTGGTGCTCCCCGCCGACCACCCCGAGGCCACCGCCGAGCGAGTGCCGATCGCGCGCCTGGCCGATATGGCGTGGGCCTGCTGCCAACCAGGAACGGGCCACCGTGAGATGCAGGTGCGGGTATGCCGCGAGCTCGGTGGCTTCGAACCGGACCTGCGCTACAGCTCCGACGACTTCCTCATCCTGCTCGAACTGGTCCGCACGACCGGCGCCGGCGCACTCCTCCCCGATCTCGTCCTCGGCAAAGGCGCCCCCGGCGTCGCCGTCTGCCTACCAGCCGAAGGCTCCGTCGGCCGCGAGGTCTTCCTCCTCACCCGCCGCACTCAAACCCCAGCCGTAGCGGCCGTCGCCGACGCCCTCCGCACCGTCGCAAACGCCACTCTCTAACACCCGAGGTGGCCGCCGTGCGTGTCCCAGAGACTGACATCCGCGCTTGCCAGGCGTGCACTCTTGTCTGACAATCATTGGACCCGACGGAGGCGCGATGCACACCGAGCCCGAGCAGCACGCCCCAGCAGTCGATTCCGATCCGGACTGGCCGTTGGCGGCGACTCGCTGGGCCCAGATCACGTTGGCCGAGGACGATCCCGAGCACTTCGACGCGGATTTCTGGCTGCAGCTGATGCGCGACAGCAAGTCCAACGCGACCTGCATCAGCGCCGGCGGCTACGTCGCCTACTACCCGACCCAGCTCGAGTACCACCACCGCAGCAAGTACCTCGGCGACACCGACCCGTTCGGCACACTCGTCGACGGCGCCCGCAAGCTCGGCATGAGCGTGATGGCCCGCGTCGACCCGCACGCGATCCACGCCGACGCCGCCGCGGCGCATCCCGAGTGGCTCGCGCGTGACCGCGACGGCAACCCGATCGAGCACTGGGCGTACCCCGGCATCTGGCTGACCTGTGCGTTCACGCCGTACCACCGCGAGTTCGTCACCGAGGTGATCCGCGAGATCGTCCGCGAGTACGACGTCGACGCGGTCTTCGCCAACCGCTGGGAGGGGTACTACGGCATCTCGTACAGCGAGGGCGCCCAGCGGTCTTTCCGGGACGATACCGGCCTCGAGCTCCCCGCCGCCGAGTACGCCGAGGGCTGGCCGGAGTACGTCGCCTGGCGTCGCCGACGGCTCAGTGAACTCGTCGGCATCTGGGACCAGGCCGTCCGCGACATCCGGCCGCACGCGCGGTTCATCCCGAACCTCGGTGCGCTCGCCGCTCGGGACCTGGACCGCGACCTGGCCGAACCGCTCGCGCCGCTGTTCATCATCGACAAGCAGGGCCGCTCCGGGACCGAGGCGCCGTGGGCAGCGGGCCGCAACGGCAAGCGCAACCGCGGCGTCTTCCCCGACCGGCCGGTCCGCCTGATCACCTCGGTCGGGCCCGAGCACACAGTACCGCTGGAAGGACTCGGTCGCGCCGGCCGAGGAAACGAAGACCTGGATCGTCGACGGGTTCGCGCACGGTGCGCTGCCCTGGTTCACCAAGTTCAACGCGAGCATTTCGGATCACCGCTGGGTGCAGCCGATCGTCGAGGCGTTCAACCTGCACGCGACCGTCGAGCCGGTACTGAAGAATCTGCGGATCACCGCCGAGGTCGCTCTCCTCGACCCGACCCGTACAGGTCAGCTCCGCGCCGGCGACCAGGACCACGAGGACGGCTTCTACCATGCGCTCGTCGAGGCGCGGGTCCCGTTCGAGTTCGTCTCCGATCAGCTCCTGTCGGCGGAGCGGCTCAGCCCGTTCAAGGTGATCGTCCTCGCGAACGCCGAGCAACTCAGCGACGAGCAGTGCGTGGTCCTGCGTGAGTACGTCGCGGGTGGTGGCTCACTCGTGGCGTCGTACCAGAGCTCCTTGTACGACGAACATGGCGAAGCGCGGGTGGATTTCGGGCTCGGCGACGTACTGGGGATTCGGCTGACCGAGCGCGAGTCGCCCGGTGAAGAACAACTACATCGCGCTGATGGACGAGCATCCGCTGAATCGCCGGCTTCGAGGGCACGACCCGGATCATTGGCGGCACCCACATCCTCGGAGTCGAAGCGGATGGAGTGATTCCGTTCCGGTTCATTCCCGACTTCCCGGACCTGCCGATGGAGGAGGTGTACTCGCGGGAGGCCCCGGACCGGCCGGCGGTGGTCTGCACCGAGAACGCGAACGGCGGCCGGACCGTCTACTTCCCGTTCAACCTCGGCGCGATCTTCTGGGAAGCACTGCAGTCCGACCACGGCCGGCTGATCGCGAACGCGGTCGGCTGGGCGCTCGGCAAGGCGCCCGAGGTGACCGTCGAAGGCGCCGGGCTGGTCGACGTCGCCGTTCACCGTGGTGAGACCGGTCGTGGCCGTTGCCCTGGTCAACCTCACGAACCCGATGGCGATGCGCGGCCCGATTCGCGAGACCCTCCCGCTGCCACCGCAGACCGTGTCGATCGCCGTACCCGCAAAGCCCCTGAAGGTGCGCCTGCTCGTCGCCGGGGTTGACGTCGAGCCGACGATCGCCGACGGCCGGGCCGAGATCGTCATCCCGACCGCCGGCTTGCTCGAGGTCGTGCACGTCGATTGGGGTGACGCGTGAGGCTCTGGACCTGGAACGACTTCTTCCTATCCACCACGGGAGTGAAATGATGATTGTTGTCGTCGGCAAAGAATCACCGATGCTGATGGAGGCGGCCGGGGGAGCGGAGGTCCGGTTCGTCGACTCCCTGGACGACGCCTCGGACGTCTTCGGCGAGCTGGAGGCGGTGATCGGGCGGGTGCCGCCGGCGGTGCTGGCGAAGGCGCCGCGGCTGCGGTGGGTGCACAGCCCGTCGGCGGGCGTCGACGCCGACCTGTCACCCGAGATGCTCGCGTCGTCCGTGGTGCTGACGTCCAGTGCCGGGAACGGCGGAATCTCGCTGGCCGAGCACTCGATGCTGCTGATGCTCATGCTGAACCGCGACGTGCCGCGCTGGATGCGTGCCCAGGCGGAGCGCCGCTGGGACCACTTCCTGCACAGCGAGCTGGCCGGCCTCACGGTCGGCATCTACGGTCTCGGCAACTCCGGACTCGACCTCGCGCTCAAGGCCAAGGCGTTCCACATGCGGGTCCTCGGTGTACGACGGCGTCCCGAGCAACCATCGCCGTACGTCGACGAGCTGTGCGACCTCGACCGATTGCTGACGGAGTCGGACTTCGTCGTCGTCACGGCACCGCGCACACCCTCGACGATCGGGCAGTTCGGCCGGGACGCGTTCGCGCGGATGAAGCCGTCGGCGTACTTCATCTGCATCTCGCGCGGCGGGATCGCAGACGACGAGGCGTTGCTGGAAGCGTTGCGGACCGGACAGATCGCGGGCGCCGGGCTCGACGCACACGGCGTCGAACCATTGCCGTCGGACAGCCCGTTCTGGTCGCTGCCGAACGTCATCGTCACACCACACAACGGGGCAACCAGCACCGGTACGAGGCGGCGCAGCCAGGAGATCGTGGCCGACAACCTCCGCCGTTTCGTCGCCGGCGAACCTTTGCGCAACGTGGTCGACAAGAGTGCCGGCTACTGAGTGCCTGGCCCGTACACTTGCCAGACCAGTTGATTCCACAGGGGGTGCCGTGAGTACCGAAGCGCGCCTGGAGCTCGGGCCGTCCTCGCTGACCGACGCACTGTACGAGTCGGTTCGCAAGCGGATCGTGAACGGCGAGATCCCGCAGGGCGAGAAGCTCACCGAGGTTCGGCTGGCCACCGAGTACGACGTGGCCCGGCCGACCGCGAAGGCGGCGCTGGAGCGGCTCACCGCAGCTCGGCCTGCTGCGCCGCACCGCGCACAAGACGGCCGTCGTCCCGGTGCTCGACCAGGCCGAGATCCGGGACCTGTTCTTCAGCCGGATGACGATCGAGAAGGCCGCGGTGTCCGCGCTGGCCGTGACCGGTCAGGTGCCGGCCGAGGCGGCCCGGGCCCAGGTGGCGATCGAGTACGCCGCCCGCGACCGCCTGTTCGAGAACCAGGTCGACGCGGACATCGCCTTCCACACCGCCCTCGTCACCGCGGTCGGCAGCCGGCGGCTGTCCCGGATGCACGAACTGATCATCGGTGAGGTCCACCTGACGATGGGCCAGTACCAGGCCCACCGCAAGGCCGCGCCGGCGACCGTGGCCGAGGAGCACGCCGCCATCCTCAGGGCCATCGAGGACGGCAGCCCCGACGCCGCCGCCGAGCACCTCGCCTACCACCTCGAACGGGCCCAGGGCCGGCTACTCACCACCCTGCAGGAGCAGTCGGACCGGCCTTGACGTCGGGCGGCAAATTTAGGCATTGACGAATCGGGGGGCCGCGCGAGAGTGTCGGGGTTGGAACGGGCGAGGTCTGGGGGAGGATCGGCCGCCCGTCGGGGGTTCAGACGCTCTCTGGGGTGAGGTTCGCGCTGCGCTCGACGGTGGCGACCGGTCTGCGCGGCGTGCGTCGTACGCGCGCCGATCTGCGACGGACGATGGGCCGGGGAGCCGACATGAGCACGATCGACGACTTGAGGGAACGCACCAGAGGGCAGATCTTCACCGAAGGTGACGAGGGGTACGACGAGGCACGTCGCGTCCACAACGCGATGCACGACAAGCGGCCGCAGGTCGTGGTGCGGTGCGAGAACGCCGGCGACGTGATGGCCGCTGTGGACTATCGCGCGGACGAACCAGCTGGACCTGGCGGTCCGCGGCGGATCGCACAGCGTGCCCGGGTTCGGCACCGGTCGACGATGGCGTTGTCGCCGACCTGAGCGGGATGCGCAACGTCCGGGTGAACCCGGTCAGCCGGACCGCGCGGGCCGGCGGCGGCGCGACCTGGGGCGACTTCAACGCAGCCACGCACGCCTTCGGGCTGGCGACGACCGGCGGCATCATCTCGACCACCGGTGTCGGCGGGCTCACGCTCGGCGGCGGGATCGGGTACCTGGATCGCGGTCTCGGGCTGTCCTGCGACAACCTGATCTCGGCCGACGTGGTGACCGCGGACGGGCAGTTCCTGATCGCCAGCGAGAAGGAGCACGAGGACCTGTTCTGGGCGCTGCGCGGTGGCGGTGGCAACTTCGGTGTGGTGACCGCGCTGGAGTTCCAGCTGGCGCCGGTGTCGACGATCTACGGCGGACCGATGCTGTTCGAGATGTCCGACGCGGCAGCCGTCGTCTCGCGGGTTCCGGGACATGATCGGGGACGCGCCGGAGCAGCTCGGCGGCTTCCCGGCGTTCCAGATCGCGCCGCCGCTGCCGTTCATCCCGCAGGACCGGCACGGCGAGGTGTTCGCGCTCATCGTCGGTTGCTGGGCGGGCGATCCGGATCGGGGCGAGACGGAGATCTCGCGGTTCCGCGAGTTCGCGCCGGTGGTCGCCGAGAGCGTCGGGACGATGCCGTATCCGGCGCTGAACAGCATGTTCGACCCGCTCGTCCCGCCGGGGCTGCAGCACTACTGGAAGGCGAACTTCGTCACCGAGCTCACCGACGAGGCGATCCGGGCCCACCTGCGGCACGCGCCCGGGCTGCCGGCGGTGAACTCGACCGTGCACATCTATCCGATCGACGGCGCCTGCCACCGGGTGCACGCCGGACGCGACCGCGTTCGCCTACCGGGACGCGAACTTCGCCACCGTGATCGCCGGCATGTGGCCGGACCCGGCGCAGAACGAGGCCGGGATCGAGTGGGTTCGCTCGTACTACGACGACGTGTCGCCGCACTCCGAGGCGGGCGGGTACATCAACTTCATGGCCGACGACGACCAGGGCCGGATCCGCGACAACTACAAGGCAGAACTACGACCGGCTGGTCGAGGTGAAGCGCAAGTACGACCCGGGCAACCTCTTCCACCTGAACCAGAACATCATGCCCTAGGCAACAAACCGCACGGCCCGTACGACGGTTCGCCGTACGGGCCGTGCGGTCTGGCGTTCGGTGGGGGCAGAGGGTCAGAGGGTCAGCAGGCGCTGGAAGAAGGCGCGGTAGCGCTGCAGGGCGGAGCGCAGGTCCTCGGTCGACGGCTCTCCGTCGGACCACTGCTTCTCCAGGTCCTGGTGCTGCCGGTCGAAGGTGTCGGAGAGGCGCTTGAGCAGATCGTCGACCAGCTTGTCCGCCTCGCTGACCGCGTTGCGCGGATCGTCGACGAAGCCTTGCTGGATGACCTCCCAGCGGGCCCGGAAGTCGACCACCGCGTCGGGATCCACCAGCGGCTCCTCCACCGCTGAGCCACCCCGAGATTCGTCCGCCGTCCGGTCGTCCAGTCCGCTCGTCCGTCGTACGGTCGTCCAGCCGCGTCGTCCGTCGTACGGTCGGTCAGTCCGTCGGCGTCAGTACGGTCGGTCAGAGTCGGCGTCGGTGCGGTCGGTCAGATCGGTGTCGGTGCGGTCCGTGCCGGTCATGAGGCGGTCGTCGTCCATCGTCGGGTCGAGGCGACCGTCAGTGTGCCTGGTCATGCTTGCTCCTTCGCGTCTGTCGGTTGGGTGTGGTGGTGTCCGCTCACGCCGTCGCCGTCGGCCAGCAGGGCGTCGACCAGGGCGCGGTAGGCGGTGACGGCTTGGCGGAGTTCCTCCGTGTCGGCCTCACCGTGGGCCTGGGCGACCGCGACCCGGTGTGCGTCGCGGTAGTGCGCGGCGACCTCGCGGGTGGTCGACCGAGATGTCGTTGACCCGCTGGTCGAACTCGTCGACCGGGTACCCGGTCTCGCGCATCATCCGCAGTACGAGCTGATCGGCGTCGGCGACTGCCGTCCCGGGACGGTCGACGAAGCTCTGCTGGATCTGGGTCCACTCGTGCGCGGTACATGCTCGGCGGACTCGTGGCTCAGCGGGACGATGTCGAGCTTCGACACGCCGGCGCTCACGCCCACGCAGTTCGCGCTCGGCGCTGCGTCGATCGCCCGAGTCCTCGAGAGTGCGCTCGTACTCCGGGCCGAACCGCTGGTGCAGTTGCTCCGACCGTCTGCGCCGGTACACGAAGAAGCAGCGCGGCCGCCGCGAGCAGGACGATGACGATGATGACGATGGCCAGGACGGTACCCATCAGACCTCCAGTCCGATTGCTGTGCGGACCTGCGATCGGGCGTCACCGATCGCGAGAGTCCTTGGCTGGCGGTCCCCAGCGCCGCCTCACATCCCCGAAGGCGCACCGGTACCCACCGCATGCGCAGACAAGCGTCCAGCCGATCACCTTGTTCGGTGACCGGCCGGACGCTGTCGGTGACGCGGTGCTCAGGCCTTCGGGGCCAGCTTGTGTACGACGATGCCGGACTTGAAGGTGGTCGAGCCGAGCAGATCGAGGTGCGTGATGTCGATCCCGAGCCGTCGAACATGCTGTCGCCGCCGGCCAGCACCGGGAAGATCCAGAAGTGGTACTCGTCGACCAGCTTGTTCTCCAGCAGGGTCTTCGAGAACGTCGCCGGTGCCGTACTTGATCAGGTCGCCACCGTCCTCCTGCCTTGAGCCGGCGGACCGCCTCGGCGGCGTCGCCCTCGCAGCGGCTGGGCGTTCCAGGTCCATCTCGGTGAGCGTGCGGGAGGCGACGTACTTCGGCATCGCGTTGAAGTTGTCCGTGAACGGGTCGCCGCCGCGCTGCGACCAGGCCTCGGCGAAGCCTTCGTAGGTGACCCGGCCGAGCACCTGCGCCTCGACGTCCTCCATCAGCGCCTGCGTGTAGGCGGCGTGCTCGTCGTCCCAGTACGGCGGGCTCCAGTGCTGCGGGTTGTCGATGGCGCCGTTCAGGGTCATGAAGGTGGACTCGATCAGCTTCCTCATGGTTACTATCCTTCTTTCTCAGTGGTGGTAAGGACGCTTGGTGCGCGCGTCCCGGAGCGCTCGGGCCCACCAGACGAGCTGGTCGAGCATGATCTTGGCTGCCGCCTCGTAGCCGGCGGACGGACGTGGCCAGCCGCCGTCCGCGGTGAACTGCTCCCAGTAGCAGGGCAGTGCGACCGTGTTGCGGATGGTGACGGCCTGCAGTTCGGTGAAGACCTGCCGCAGTTGCGCCGTGGCGTACAGCCCACCGGTCTCCCGGCCGTAGCTGACGATCGCGACCGGCTTGGCGTGCCACTCCTCGTAGTACCAGTCCAGTGCGGTCTTCAGCGGTGCCGGGAAGCTGCTGTTGTACTCCGGTGTCACCACTGCGAACGCATCCGCAGCTGCCAGCCTCGGAGCCAGTACGGCGACCTCCGCCGGCGTCTCGTCGTCGGTGTCGGGCAGTGTGGTCGGCAGGTTCGCGGTGGCCAGGTCGACCAGGTCGACGTCGGAACTGCTTGGCCGCCTGCTGCGGCGAACCAGTGCGCCACGGTCGGACCGAACCGCCCGTTGCGGGTGCTGCCGATGATCACTGCCAGTCGCATCGTCCTGCCTCCTTCTCCGGTGCTAACAGACTCTGCCGGAAGCCGTTTACGGTTTCTTTCCGGTCGCGTGGCGCCGAGCCGTCGGATCGGAATGATAGGGTGCGGCCATGCGCTTCGGGGTGCTCGGACCGGTCACAGCCTGGACGGACGCGGGATCGAGCCGTGGTCATCCAGGGGCTGAAGGTCCGCGCGCTGCTGGCCGACCTCCTGGTCCACGAGGGCCGCCCGGTGCCGGCGGACCGACTGATCGACGACCTCTGGGGCTCAGACCTGCCCGGCAACCCGTCCGGCACGCTGTCGGCCAAGGTCTCGCAACTCCGCCGCGCCTTCGAGGACGCCGAGCCCGGCAGCCGCGCACTGGTCAAGTCCGGCCCGGCCGGCTACTCACTCACGGTCGACAGCTCGTCGTACGACGCTCTGGAGTTCGCCGACCGAGTTGGGGCCGGGCGAGCTCGATGCAGGCGCTGGCGTTGTGGCGTGGCCCGGCGTACGCCGACTTCGCCGACGAAGCGTTCGTCGAGACAGCCATAGCCCGACTGAGCGAGCAGCGGCTGACCGCTCTCGAGACGTGGCACGAGGAGCGGATCAACTCAGGTGACTACCCAGTCAGCGAGCTGGCCGACCTCGTCACCTCCGCACCCGCTGCGAGAGCGGCTCCGGGCCTGCACACATGAAGGCGCTCTACCGCAGCGGTCGCCAGAGCGAGGCACTGGACAGCTACGAACAGCTGCGCCGCCTCCTGCCTGGACGACCTCGGCCTGGATCCCAGTCCGGAGCTCGTCGCCCTCCACCAGTCGATCCTCACGCAAGACCTGCCCATGCCCGCAGCAACCTGCCGGCGCAACTCACCGACCTCATCGGCCGCGCCGAGGCGTTGGCCGACATCAGCTCATGTTTGTCCTCCGCACGACTCGTGACGCTGACTGGGCCTGGGGGAGTAGGTAAGACGCGGCTGGCGCTTGCCGCAGCCGCCGAGGTGGCGGACCGGTTCCCTGACGGCGTCGTACTGGTCGAGCTGGCAGCGGTCACACCCGATGCTCTGTCGGTCAGCAGCTCGCTGACGGACGCCGTGCAGGCCGCACTGGATCTTCGGGACTCCACTGGCTCTGAGTGATGGCGTGGTCGACCGGCTGGCGGCAGTCATGGGCTCTCGACTGCTGGTCCTGGACAACTGCGAGCACGTGGTCGCGGAGGTTGCTGAGCTGACCGACCGGCTGCTGGCGGCCGCACCGGGTCTGCGGGTGCTGGCAACGAGTCGTGAGCCGCTGGGCCTTGCCGGTGAGGTTGTGTGGAGTGTGCCGCCGCTTGACGTGCCCGTCGCGGCTTCCTTGGACATGGACGCGCTCGCCGAGTGCAGTGCGGTCCAGCTGTTCGTGACTCGCGCAGCCGGCTGCTTCACGCGGGTTCACTCTGTCCGCGGAGACGGCTGCCGACGTGTCGGTGCTCTGCCGGCGGCTTGACGGGATCCCACTGGCGCTGGAGCTCGCCGCGACCCGGGTGCGTGCCCTGGGAGTCCGTGGACTCGTGGCACGACTCGATGACCGCTTCCGGCTGCTGGCGACCGGGCACCGAGGTGCCGCACCGCGTCAGCAGACTCTGCTGGCGATGATCGACTGGAGCTGGGAGCTGCTCGCTCCGGACGAGCAGTCCGTGCTGCGGCGGCTCGCCGTACATGCGGATGGCTGTACTGCGGAGGCCGCGAGCGGTGTGTGCTGTGAGGAGCCGGACGTTCTCGATGTGCTGGTTCGGCTCGTGGACCGGTCGCTCGTCGTACCCGTGCAAGGGGCGGACGGGCCGCGGTACCGGCTGCTGGAGTCTGTGGCGGCGTACTGCGTCGGACAAGCTGCGTGCGGCGGGTGAGTTGGAGTCGGTGCGGCAGCGCCATCTCGTCGTACTACACGTCACTTGCCGAGACGGCTCGGCCGCACTGTACGGTGGTGAGCAGAGCAGGTGGTTGCAGCGGCTCGACGAGGACTGCTGGCGAATCTGCGGACCGCACTGGATCGGGCTGTCGCCACTGAGCAGCTGGATCTGGCTGAGCGGCTGGTGGATGCGCTGGCTTGGTACTGGTTCCTGCGTGGGCGGTCTGCTGAGGCGCTGCGGTCGCTGGAGGCTGTGCCCGGTTCCAGTCGGGCTCAGTGCTTGGCGAGTCGGGTTCATGTACCTGCAGGGTGACAGTGACGCGGCGGCGGAGCGGGACCGGTGGGTCGATGCGGCCGACGCTCGAGGGCTAGTGGTGGATCGCCTTCACCGGCAGCGACGTCGGGCGACCTCGTGACCTGCCTGGCGCTGCTGGAGCGCGCGCTGAAGAGCTTCGAGGCGGACGGCGACCAGTGGGGCGTGGCTGCGGTACTCGTGGCGCGTGCAAAGCACGCGCACGTGCGGGCGGACCTGCGAGGCGCTTGTATGCCGATGCATCGGAGAGTGCGCGGATCTTCCGGTCGCTGGGTGATCGGTGGGGTCTGCTGCAGGCGACCAGTTGGCTCGGCGCCCACGCGGAGCTCATCGGCGACTTCGACGAGGCGGCGCGGCTGCATCGCGAGAGCGCTGCAGATGGCTGAGGAGCTCGGGCTGTGGCCAGAGGTCGCCGGCGCGCTGGGGATGCTCGGCTGGACTGTCGATGCAGGCAGGGCGACTACGAGCGTGGCTCGGGCGCACGGCGAGCGCGCACTGCGCTTGGCGACCGAGCAAGGCCAGCGGTCGACTCAGGCCCTGGCGGAGATCGTGCTGGGCTTCGCGGCCCGGCGTACTGGCGGTCTCTGGAGGCTGCGGAGACGCCTGCAAGCCGCTGGTCGATGCGGCGCGTCGGCAGGAGCGAGCCGGTGCTCTACCTGTCGATGGTCCTGGAGGAGCTCGGCGTACGTGATGGAGCTCCGTGGTGAGCTCTGCCGCAGCTCTCGAGCTGCACCTGGAGGCCTTCCGGATCTCCGAGGAGTACGAGTCCCTGCGCAGGCATGTGCTGGGCTCTGGAAGGCATCGCTGCCTGCCTACCCGACAAGACCGTCGCTGCACCGCTTCTCGGCGCGGCGGCGCGTACCCGCGGCGCAGTGAGAGCTACCTGGTCGCCTCCAGCCGAGTCCGGTGATCTCACGACCGAGCCGCGTCGGCCGCTCGAGCCGCGCTGGGTGAGGACGCCTACGAGCCGGCCCGCGACCTACCGGTGCCGCCCTCGCCCCGCAGCAAGCCTTCGGACTGCTGACTGGCTAGCATGCCTGTGTCGCCAGCAGATGTTCTGTGCTTGAGATTATTCGTCCAGCGAAGTAGTTTGGCCGGTCGAGCAATCGACAGGTGAAGGTGGACCATGGACTACGGCCACGAGCTGGTCTTCGGCACGTTCCTGACCCCGGCGGTCGACAACCCGGCCCGGGTGATCGCGCTGGCGCAGCTGACCGAGCAGGTCGGGCTCGACCTCGTCACCTTCCAGGACCACCCGTACCAGCCGCGCCTGATGGACGCCTGGACCCTGCTGTCCGTCGTCGCCGCGCAGACCCAGCGCGTGAAGGTCGCGACCAACGTCGCCAACCTGCCGCTGCGTCAGCCCGTCGTGCTGGCCCGCAGCGTCGCCACGCTGGACCTGATCACCGGTGGCCGCGTGGAGCTCGGTCTCGGCGCCGGTGGCTTCCTGGACGCGGTCGCGGCCAACGCCGGCCCGCGGCTGACGCACGGGGCAGAGCATCACCGCGCTGGAAGAGGCCATCGCGATCATGCGCGAGGTCTGGACGCCGGAGCGGCGGCGGCATTCGGCTGGCCGGCAAGCACTACACCGTGTCCGGCGCCAAGCGTGGCCCGGAGCCTGCCCACGACGTGCGAGATCTGGCTGGGTGCCTACAAGCCCCGCATGCTTGCGGTCACCGGACGGCTCGCCGACGGCTGGCTGCCGAGCAGTGCGTACGCCGGCCCGGACCAGCTCGCTGAGATGAACAAGATCATCGACGAGGCCGCTGTCGAGGCCGGGCGCGACCCGGCCGTCGGTACGACGGCTCTACAACCTGTCCGGGCGGTTCGATGGGCGCGGTGGGTTCCTGCAGGGGCCGGAGGAGCTGTGGATCGACCAGCTCGCCGAGCTGACGCTGGGCGAGGGCATGAGCACGTACATCCTCGGCTCCGACGACCCGGACGACATCCGCCGCTTCGCCGAGGTCGCCGCCGGCGTCCGCGAGGCCGTGGAGGCTGCGCGCTCGGGTGCCGCGGTCGCTCGAGTCGCCTCAGCCTCGACTGAGTCGGGCTGGCGGGCTTCAGCGTCGTACCGACTCCACCTCCGGCTGTACGACGGAGCGCCGTACAGCTGCTGGATGAGTCGGAGCGACCCACCGGTCCGGCGCTCGACCCGAGCGCGCACGTATACGCCGCACCAACTGTCGTCGGGTCAGCATCTGATCGACGTACACGACCATCTGCGTGCCGAGCTCGAGCAGATCCGCGACCTGGTCGAGCAGGTGGCCGCCGGGTCGATCGGTGTCGGCCAGGCGCGCTCGCACATCAACACCATGACCATGCGGCAGAACAACTGGACGCTCGGCGCGTACTGCGAGTCCTACTGCCGGCTGGTGACCACTCACCACTCGCATCGAAGACGCATCGCTGTTCCCGCACCTGCGGCGCGCCGATCCGGCGCTGGTGCCAGTCGTGGACCGGCTGCAGGAGGAGCACCTCATCATCCACGACGTACTGGAAGGCGTCGACAAGGCGCTGGTCGCGCTGGTCGACGGCTCAGGTTCCATCGACGGCCTGCGCGCAGCGGTCGACCTGCTGGACGACACGCTGCTCTCACACCTGTCCTACGAGGAGCGCGAGCTGGTGGAGCCGCTGGCGCGGCTCGGGGTCGATTTAGCGGCTACTTCGCCTCGCCCAGGAGTGAGGCCAGGATGTCGAGCAGGCGGAGGGTGGGGACCTCGGCCAGCAGGCGGGCGGCCGAGGTGGCCGGCTCGGCGATCAGGCGGACCTGCAGCAGCTTGAAGTCGCGCACGTTGGCCGGGTTGACCAGGTCGCGGTGCACCGCGGTGAGGAACTCCGCACCGGCCGACGCCGTGCCGTAGGTCATCCGGATGAAGCTGTCGCTGACCGGGTAGAGGTACGGCCGCTTCAGGTGCAGCAGCTTCGACTTCTTCGCGTGGCCGAAGCCGCGGTGGCCGGTGAACTTCTCGTCCAGCGCCATCGCCGCCTCGAACAGGTCGCTGTCCCGGGCGCCGCGTCCTCCAGCCGCGCGTCGACCGGGATCGCGGCGAACTCCTTCTCCGCCTCCACCTCGAGCAGCCACGGGATGTCCAGCGCCCGCAGGTCGGACGCCGATCACCATCGTCCGGGCCAGATCCTCGAGCGTGACCTGGTCGGGATCGGAGCCGCCGACGTTCGTCATCCCGGGCAGACCGTCGTAGTACCGCAGCACCGCGCCGTTCGTCTCGGCGTACAGCCGCAACTGCGCGATTGCCTCGTCAACGACGATCTTCCGACTACCGATGTTCATGAGCCACACCCTCACACTCTTCGTGGCAGACCCGCCAGCCGCCGGACCATCATCCGAACGTTCGCAACTCTGTTTCCGCAGATCGTAGGCGACCGCCCGCTCATCCACACGGCAGGGTCACTTCCCGTTATCCACAACCTGTAACCATCCACTCCCGATGGTCCTGATCTCCATTGACTCTCAGTGACAGATCATCAACTGAGCGGAGGCGACCATTGGGGTTTGCGCGGCGACCAGCCCTGGGTGTTCGGCATCTGGCTGTGACCGGTGGAAGCCGGTAAAGGTGCAAGGACGACAGGAGGTGTCGACCCGGCCCCGGCCCGGTCGGCCGCTCTCACGCCTGAACACCCCGCCCGACCAGCACCCCTGGACCGACACCTCCTGTCGGCCTGCACACCCCGGGCCGGCTGTGCCGGATCCGCAGAGCCGAGACCCTCCCCGATCGGCACCAGCCCGCAGCGCAGCTGGCAGGGGGCTCGGGTCGTCTTGATCATTCACGACTTGTCCGACTCGTTGCCTAGAGACGGCGTTCGACCGCGCTTGTCGGGTTGAGGAAGAGGAGGACGGGCGGCGCGGTGTTGGGGAGCATGGTGGAGTAGGCCTGGAGTTGGGGCGCGTAGTAGGCGACCCGGCTGTCCAGGGCGGCCGCGGGGATGGCGTCGGTCTTGTAGTCGACGATGACGAGGCGGCCGTCGTCCTCGCGGTAGATGAGGTCGACGAAGCCCTCGAGGACGGTGCCGTCGGGTTGCGACGGTGCCGACGTACGACTCGCGCCAGTGTTCGCGGGCGGCGGCCCGCTGCGACCACGTCGGAGCGCGAGGGCGGAACGGACCAGAGCGGTGACGACATCGGCGTACTCGAGGACGCCCTCGGCGAGGCACTGGGCGGAGACGGCGGCGTCGAGGCCGGCGCCGGTGCGACAGGTCGACGACCTGCAGCACGCCGTGGACGGCACGGCCGATCGCGGTGCCGTAGCGGCCCTTCGACCAGGGCGGGAGCTCGACGTCGCGGGGAGCCTTGGCGGTGCCGGGATCGGCTCGTCGGCCAGGGCGACATCCGGGCCGGTGCCTTCCAGGCCGGAGGCGCTCTGGGCGGACGCGCCGGCGGCTGGCCGGACCGGGCGGCGGTGACGCGGGACGTCCCAGTCGGAGCGGGTGATCGGCGGGGTGACGTCGGCCGGCGGCCGTGGCTCGCGCTCGACGGCCGAGGCGGGCTGGTGAAGAGCGTGGCGTGCGGCGCCTCGACGCCGCCGGCGGAGGCGAGGAGCTCGGCGTTGCTGGAGTGGCGGCGGTTGCCGGAGCGGTGCAGCGAGACGACGAGGTGGTCGCGCGCGCGGGTGGCGGCGACGTACAGGAGGCGGCGGCGTTCGTAGTCGTCCATCTGCTCGTCGACCGGTTGGACGAGGTCGAAGTCCTCGGTCTGCACCGAGGCCTTGAGCTTCACCGCGTACCCGCCGTCGGGCGGCCAGAGCACCTGGACGCCGCGCTGGCGGTTCGGCGCGGCGGTCATGCCGGACAGGATGACGATCGGGAACTCCAGGCCCTTGGCGGCGTGGATCGTCATCACGCGGACGGCGTCCGCGTCGGTCTCGGGCAGCACCGCCTCGGCGACGCGCGAGGCCTCTTCGCCTTGGTGGGCGGCCCAGGCGAGGTACGAACGCAGGCCGCCGTGCTCCACCTCGGACCACGCCCGCGCCTGGTCGACGACGAAGCGGACCCGGCGCCAGGCGTCGCGGGCCCGCGGGCCGATCGCGGCGACCTCGAGCATTCGGCGGTCGGCGACGATCTTCGCCGAGCACTTCGCTCGGGGTCAGCCAGCGGGCGGCCTTGTAGGTGCGCCAGCAGCCACGCCATCGCCTCGCCGACCGGGTGGGTCAGCAGTGCGTCGGGGATGGGCGCGGTCAGGTTGAACGAGCCGCCGGAGCGCTTCCAGACGAACAGGTCGTCGTCGCCGCAGCCGAACAGCGGCGAGCGCAGGGTGGTGACGAGCGCGAGCTGGTCGCTCGGGTCGCCGAGGGCGCGGGCGCAGGCGAGCAGGTCGCGGACCTCGGCGGTCTGGTAGACGAGCGAGCTGGCCTCGGCGCGGTACGGGATGTCGGCGCGGTCGAGGGCGTCCTCGAGGAAGGGCAGCGACGTGCGGGCGGGAACCAGTACGGCGATGTCGCCGGCCTCCGCGGGTCGCCAGCCGTCGGTGCTGGTCGTCGTACACCTGCCAGCCGTCGCGGCAGCGCCTGCTCGATGACAGCGGCGACGTCAGCGGCCTCGCGCTCGCGGAGGACGGACGCCTGCGCGCGGGGCAGGTCGTCGTGCGGCTCGGCGCCGAGGATCGTGACCGCGGGACCCGAGGCTGGTCTCGTCGGAGGCCTCGGCGAGTCAGGTCGGCGACGCATCCGCGGAGGACGGTGGCCGTCGCCGGAGCGGCGGAACGGCAGGACCGTGGCGAGGTCGCCGAGCTGATCGCCGGAGCCGGCGGAGTCGAGGTCCGCCGGGCAGAGCAGGTCGTCGACGAGTCGCGAGGTCGTCGTCGGAGCTCGCCGAGCAGTGAGAGCTGGTCCCCGCTGACCGGCGGACGGTGCTGAGGTCGCGGCGAGCGCAGGCCCGCGGACGGTGACCAGAGCGCGACGTGCGCGGCGTCGAGGCCGGCCGCTGGATGGGCCGGTGCGGTGAGGGACAGGGCCTGGTACGACGGTTGGGCGGCTTCCTGGGGCTGGATCAGCGTCCCGAACACCGTGTTGATCCAGTCGCAGGATCGGCGGCACCGTCCGGAAGTTGGTGGTCAGGGCGACCGTCTCGCCGAGGAGGTCCTGGGCGGTCAGGTACGTCGCGATGTTGGCCCGGCGGAAGCGGTAGATCGACTGCTTCGGGTCGCCGACCACGAAGAGCCGCCCCGCCGGGACCTCGACGTCGCGCCAGTCCTCGGCGTCCGCCTCGGCACCACCGGCGATCCGCACCGCCAGCTCGATCTGGATCGGGTCGGTGTCCTGGAACTCGTCCAGCAGCAGCCGCTCGAACCGCTCCTGCAGCGCCGACCGCACCGACTGCGTCCCGCCGCAGCAGGTCGCGGGCCAGCACGAGCAGGTCGTGGAACTCGAGCCGCCCCTCGGCCCGCCGCAGCTCGGCCGACTCCAGCACCCGCTCGGCGATCCAGTGCGAAAGATGCCGAAGGCAAGCATCCAGGAGCAGCTCGACCAGCGACCCGGCGACCTCGACCACCTCGGCGCAGTCGCCGCGGACCTTGGCTGATGTCCGGCCAGTTCTCCTTGCGCCCGATCCGGCCGACCTTCAGCCCGCGCAACGTCTGCAGGATCGCCAGCTGCGTCTCCTGGTCGGTGGCCGCGTCGAGCATCACCCCGAGCTCACGGATCTGCTGCACCTTCGGCAGCAGCCGGTCGTCGGGATCGACGGCACGACTCCGCCACCGCCGCCGATCTGCGCGGCCGCCGCGATCAGCCCGGTCAGGTCGGGCATCGACGACCAGCTCGGGCGGATCGACCAGCACGCGCTCGGCGATCAGGTCCCAGTCGTTCCCGAACAGCCGCGCCAGCGACCGCAGGTGCTTCAGCTCGACCCCGACCGCCATCGCCAGCAGCAACGGCTCCGCGATCGAGTCGTCGTCCAGCAACTGCTGCTGCAACTCCGACCAGCGCTCCTCGAAGGCGACCGACGAGCCGACCTCGTCCAGTACGTCGATCAGCGGCGGCAGCCCGGCCTCGATCGGATGGGCGAGCAGCAACTGCTGCGCGAACGAGTGCAACGTCCCGATCGAGGCGGAGTCCAGGTCGTCGAGCGCCGCGTCCGCCAGCGCCCGGCGCCGGCCCCTTCCGCGCCTTCTCGAACTCGACCCGCAACCGATCCCGCAGCTCGGCGCCGGCCTTCTCGGTGAAGGTCACGGCCGCGATCGTCCGCAGCGGTACGCCGTCCCGCAGGACCAGCGTGGTCACCCGGTCGACCAGCGCATGCGTCTTGCCGGACCCGGCGCCGGCCTCGACGAACAGCGTCGACCGACGTGTCGGACCGGATCCGCTCCCGCGCCGCTCGTCCAGCAGCTGCTCACTCATCGCCGGCCTCCTCGAACACGCACCGGATCGATCAACCGCACCAGCCGCTCCAGCGTCGGATCGTGCCGCTTCCGCTCCCACCGCGCCCGCACCTCGCTGTGGCCGATCCCGTCCGGGTTGCAGTACGGGCACTGCACCCACAGGAAGTCCGGCACCTCGGGCGCCTTCGGCGGGAAGTGCCCGGCCGCGATCGACGACACGATCACGTCGAGCGTCTCGACGTACCGGGCCTCGACCTCGGGGGTCAGCGGCACCGGGATCCGCTTCCCGCCGCGCCGGACGAACCAGTACGACGCCTCGACCGGTGTGGACGGCTCGCCCAGCCGGGCGCGCGCGGCGTACGCGTAGACCGGGCAGCTGCAGCTTCGTCCCGCCGGCGACCGGATCGGACTCGATCGCCTCGTACCGCGAGAAGCCGCCGGTCTTCACGTCGGTGACGTAGATCGTCCCGTCCCGCGCCGAGGTCGACCTTGTCGGCCGAGCCGCGCAGCAGCACCCGCCCGACGGTACCGGGATCTCCACCGGCGGCTCGCCGTCGAACCCGAACCGCAGCTCGCTCGCCACCACCGACGCGTCCCGCTCGGCCCGCCACCGGTCGTCGTCGGTCGAGCAGCACCATCAGGTCGCCGAGGATCCGCAGCCGCTCGCGCTGCCACAACCGCGGATGTCCGGTCAGCCCCTCCGCCTCGAACCGGTCGGCCAGATCCGCCCCGATCGCCAGCAGCAACGACCGTTGCTCGGCCGTCCACGGCTCGCCGTACGCCGGCAGCGAACCGGCCAACCGCGACACGAAGGCGTCCAGGCTGTTGTGGATCAGATTCCCGACCTGCATCGGCGAGATCACGAGCAGATCCTCGGGCGCCTCGAGCGGCTCCACCTGCAGCAGCCGCTCGACGAAGTACGCATGCGGGCAGGTCGCATACGACTCCAGCGACGTCGGCGACGCGATCCGATCCTCGACGCGCGTAGTCCGGCAGCCCCGACACCCCGGACAGATTCCCGTCGAAGCGGGTGAACGCATTGCTCCCGCGCCCGCGCAACAGCTCGCGCGCGCGGACCACCACCGCGTCGTCGAGCCACAGCCGCGCCGTCGCCGCCCGGACCTGCCACTCCTGCTCGGTCGCCGGCATGGTTGCCGTCGTCAACGATCCGGCGTACGACGCCGAGGTCAGCAGCCGGTCGCCGTACGTCGGCCTGGTCCCACTGCGTCGCGGCCAGCGGCATGATCACCGGTCAACTCGCGCAGCGTCCCGAGCAACCAGCGGGTCGGCAGTCGCCGCGACGACCGACGCAGGTCGCCGCGCGGGAACGACGCCACCACCTTCCGCGACCCGGCCGAGAACGCGACCAGCAGATGCCGCTGCTTCTCGTCGAGCCGATCCCGGAACGACGCCAGCTCGGGCGCGGCCGCCTCCCGGACCCGATGGGGGAGCAGCGCGTCCTCGTGCACGCGCCCCGGATAGAGGTCCTCCGACAGGCCGACGACGTACACGATGTCCGCCGACAACCCGACGCTCGCGGACAGCGGTGCCACCAGTACACCGGTGCCGAACGTCCCGACCCGGGGGAGCGACTGCTGCAGCTCCAGATCCAGTACGTCGCGCAGTACGGTCAGGCTGGCCGGCGTACCGAGCTCGTCCAACGTGGACAGCCCTTCAACGAGCCCTCGACCGCGACCGCGGCGTACTGCTCCTCGACCGGCAGCGACGAGTAGTCGCCGAGCAGATCCTGGAAGAGCTGCAGCACGGCGTCGGCCAGCTCGGACCAGGTCTCCAAGCACGGCGGCCGCGCTCAAGCCGGCGACGAAGCTCCGAAGCAAACGCATGCAACCGCTCGGCAGTCGCGGCGTTGTACTGCGCGCGCCGGACCGCGGCCGGCCGTGGATCCTCCGCCGCCTCCTCCTGATCCGCGGTACGACGCTCAGCCTCGGCGTACCGCGCGAGCCGCGTATCCCAGTCGTCGCCCCGAACCACACCGGCGGCCCGGGACATGCGCTCCCACTGCGGCACCGGGATCCGCTCGCCGGTGAAGTCGCGCGTCGGCGCGTTCGCCAGCGCGCGGAACACGTCGGCGCGCGGCAGATCCTGATCGACGAGCGCGAGCACCTCGAGCAGGGTCCGGGCGATCGCGCGCTCGTGCACCGGTCGCGTGCCTGGGCCGTTGACCTCGATCCGCGCGGCGGCGAGGTGCTCGTGCAGCAGTCGCGCGTACGGCGAGCGCGGCCGAGTACAGCACGGCGATCCGGTGTGCCGGGGTGTGCTCGAGCGACGCGACGACATCGCGGACGACGCACCGGACCTCGTCGTCGGCGTCGGACGCGTTGAGCACCTCGGTCGCGACCGGGTAGTTCTTCGAGATCGACGTCGGCAGGTCGATCCCGATCCGTTCGAGCGACCGCCGGACGGCCCGGTCGGCGCGTCGTACGTCGGTCAGGCCGACGATCACCGTGAGATCGGCCGCGGCGGTGCCGAGCGCCTCGACGAAGGCGGCCTCCGCCTGGGTGAGCTCCTGCGGGAGATAGAGGACGAGCGCGCCGAGCTCCGGCGACAGCCGGGCTCGGCCGCGAGGCGCGACGCCGCGGCCCGGAGGAGGTCGGTCTCGTCGTACCAGTCGCGCGCCGAGTTCGGCGGTGACGTGGCGGTGCAGGCGGACCAGGTCGGGGCCGAGCGTCGAGGCGCGCGGCGACCTTGTCGAGGGCGGGGTCGGTGAGGTCGCGCAGCTCGCGGTGGGCTGAGGCAAGCGCTTGGATGGTCGACGGATGCTCGGCGACCTCCTCGAAGACCCCGGGCGCCTTCGACAGCGCCGTCCGCCAGGTCGCCGCCACGATCGGCCGGGTCGCGGGCCGGCGCGGAGCCAGCGACTCCGGCCGCGAGCTGCTCGGCCAGTCGCGCGAAGGTGGCCAGGTACAGGCCGGCGATGCCCGATGCGGGCGAGGTGACGGCGGGCGATGACGCCGGCCAGGTTGTTCGGCAGCAGCAGGGTGACGGGCTTCATCGGATCGTCGGCCTTCAGCCGCGCGACGACGGCACGCAGGCACTCGAGCGCGGCCGCTCCGTACGCCGTGCGTCTCGATCCGGGTGGTACTCACCGTGCAACCCCCGATCTGCATCGACTGTCACCGCAGACGGTAAACCCTGCCACGGACAGAAAGGTGACGGGGCGCGAAACGCCAAGGTTGCTGCAGGGGTCGCGATCGGCTCGGACAATGAAGAAATGACCAGGGAGACGGCGATCGCGCGGGTGTTGCTCGTGCTCGTCTTCGCGCCCGCCGGCGGCCTGTTCGGCAAGGCAGTGGCCGAGGCCGCGCAGAGCCGCGAGTGGTGGCCGTGGCTGGTCGCGGCGCTGGTCTGGCTGGTGCTCTCGGGGCTGGTCTCGATGGCGGTGTCGAACCAGTTTCGACGAGCACAGATAATGCTCCGATGGTCGCTGCGGTGCATCACGTCGAGATCTGGGTCCCGGACCTGTCCCGGGCGCTGAACGAGCTGGGGCTGGGTCCTCGATCGGCTGGGCTGGAAGGACGGTGACGGCTGGCCCGGTGGCATGACCTGGGCGGCCCCCGACGGCAGCTACATCGTGGTCGAGCAGAGCCCGGCGATGTCGGCCGACGACGCACGACCGGCTCCGGCCCGGGATGAACCACCTGGCCCTGAACGCGGCCGGCCGCGCCGAGGTCGACGCGATCGTCGCCGAGGCCGCGCGGCACGGCTGGACACTGATGTTCGCCGACCGGCACCCGTACGCCGGCGGGCCGCAGCATTACGCCGCCTTCCTGCACAACGACGGACGGCTACGAGCTGGAAATCGTCGCTCCCAGACTGACGATGCGTGAGACTGCTGATGACTGGAGTGACGACTGGGACTGACTGGTGTGACATGGTTACCCCAGGCAATCAGAGTGGTCTTGTCGCGGGGCAAGTGTGGAAGGACGGTGCTCGTGACGGAGAAGCCTGACGGGGGAAGTACGCCCGGACCGGCTTCGCGCTCCGCGCGGACGACAGAATCAGCACCGGAGCTCCTGGAAGCGCGGATCCGCGGTCTCCAACACGCGCTCGGGCAGTTGCTGGACAACGCCCGCCGGCTGACGTACGGCGAGCACCAGCGGGCCGTGCAGCTGCATCGTCAACTGCAGGAGCAGACCGCGATCGCCCGGCGCGAGTCGCCGCGCGCTCGTCGACGCCAAGACCGCCGAGGCGCTGTCCACCGCCGAGCCGACGGCCCGCCTGCTCGCGGACCGGCTCGCGCCCGGTCTGGCCGCGATTCCGCCGAACGACGCTCGCTGGCGTTCGCGTCAACTGGTCGGCGCGGGTATCCCGTCGTACGTGCGGGTCGGTGAGCTGGATGCCGGTACGCCGGTTGTCGCGCCGCTGCTGCGCACGAACGGCTGGAAGGTGACGGCGGATCGCAACGAATCCGCCCGCAGACTCCTGCAGAGCGTGGCGTTGCGGCTGGTCGCGGCCGCCGAACCCTTCCGGCTCAGGATCGACGCGTTCGACCCGCGGCTGACCGGCATGATGGGGTCTGCTCGGTCACCTGACCACGAAGTACCCGCAATTGGTGCCCAGGGCAACACACACCGCGGAGCAGTTGCACACCGTGCTGTCCGGGCTGGTCGACGTCTCGTCGCTGCGTGCCAGCCGGCAGGCGCAGCTCGGGCACCAGCGGTTCGAGGACCTGATCCGGGAGACCGGGCGGGTCACCGATCCGTACCGGCTGGTCGTCCTGTTCGACTACCCGGCCGGGATCGACACGCTCGCCCAGCGCGACCTGCTCCGGCTGGCCGCGACCGCCGGCCGAGCGCGGCATCTGCTTCCTGGTCCACCACGACCCGTCGACGTCCCCCGAGCTCGACGTCGACGCCAAGCAGTTGCTCGATCTCCTCAATCCCGTTGCCATCACCAACGAACAGGTCGAGATCGCGCAACTGCCCGGCGTACCGGCGAAGCTGGATCCGCCGTTCGACGCGAACATCGCCGCCGGCATCTGTGACGTGGTGGCCGAGCTCGCGGAGATCGCCGTACTCCCGACCATCGACTTCGAGCGCACCCTGCCGGACCGCTCGACCTGGTGGCAACCGGTCACGGACGAGATCGGCACGGTGATCGGGTACGACGATCGCACGCCGGCGCTGGTGCGGTTGCGCAGCGGCAACCCGGCGCTCCCGCACGTCCTCGTCGGCGGCGCCGTCGGTCAGGGCAAGTCGAACCTGCTGCTCGTGATGATCCACGGTCTCGCCGCGCGGTACGACCCGGCCGATCTGGAGATGTACCTGCTCGACTTCAAGCATGGCGTCGAGTTCTCGGCGCTCGGTCCGGCGGGGGAGCGGGAGCACTGGCTGCCGCAGGTGCGCGTGCTGGGCGTGCACAGCGATCGCGCATTCGGTCTCGCCGTACTGCGGCACCTGTCGGACGAACTGGCACGACGCAGCGAGATCTTCAAGTCGCACGGCAACGTCGCCGACATCGCGGAGCTTGCCCCAGGCCCCGATCGGCCGCCGCGGATCCTGGTCGTCCTGGACGAGTTCCAGGTGCTGCTCGAGGACGACGACGAGCTTGCGGACGAGGCGGCCAAGCTGCTGGAGCGGTTGGTCCGGCTGGGACGCGCGTACGGCGTTCACGTCGTACTGGCGACGCAGACGATCGAGGGCGTCAAGCGGCTGGCGACGCGGCGGGACTCGATCTTCGGGCAGGTGCCGTACCGGATCGCGCTGAAGACGACGCCGGCCGACTCGCAGGCGATCCTGCGGAGCGGAAACACGGCGGCGGCCGAGCTGCAGTTCCGCGGCGAGGCGGTGCTGAACGCGAACTTCGGCTCGCCGGACGACAACCAGCACGTGCTGGTCAGCTTCGCGGACAAGGCGGTGCTGGACGAGCTGCGGCGCGAGTTGTGGCATCGAGCGGGTCCGGCGACGCACCCGCCGCGGATCTTCCACCTGGCCGAGCCGGCCCGGTTGACGGACACGGCGGCCGCGGTGCAGCCCGAGCTGGGGCAGCCGTGGACCGGGTTGCCGATCGCGGTGACGGAGGAGCCCGTCCAGGTCGAAGTACGACCCGAACCGGGGGCCGGCGTACTCGTGCTCGGTGACGGTCCGCCCGACGCGCTCGGCGTACTGAGTGGGCTCGCGTTGTCGACGGCGGCCGCGGCTGTGGATCCGCCGCGGTTCATCTTCATGGACGGGACCGACTCGTCGCCAGCTGTTGCTGAGGGCAAGGATGCGCTGGTGCAGACGCTGCGGCAGCTCGGCTGCGAGGTCGAGACGGTCGACAAGCACGTCGACATCGTGCCCCGGTTGTTCTCGCTGCGGGACGCCGTACGCAACGGGCAGGCTGGTGGGACCTATCTGCTCGGGTTCGGGTTCCATGGGGTGCCTCGGATGCAGCTGCACGCCGAGGGGTTCTTCGAGAGCCCGGCGAACGCGCTGCAGGACATCGTGCGTGATGGACCCGCGCAGGGGCTGATCACCTTCGGCTGGTGGAACCGGCTGCATGTGTGCACCGAGCACCTTGGGTACGGGCGTGCGCAACGTCGCGACCCATCTGTTCCTCCGGCATCCGCAGGACGGCGTACGCGCGGTGTGCGGTCCGCTGGTGCGGTGGGCCTCGGAACCACACCGGGGGCTGCTGTGGGACGGACTACATCCGGAGGCGCAGGTCGTCGTACCGTTTGCCGCACTGCGGTCCGACGAGGTGGATCGCGCGGTGGAGTTGGTACGGCGATGAAAACGGAAGAGCAGGAGTGGTCCGAGTACGCACGGGCGCTGCGGACGATCGCGGGAGCCCGTGCGGACGCGCAGCAGGCGCAGGACCGGCTGACGGCGCACAGGTCGAAGGCTGAGGCCAGTGCGATGGCGGAGGCCGACGCCATGGCCGAACGCGGACGGCAGTTGGAGCTCCGGCTGAACGCACTGGCCGAGAAGGCCGCTGCGAGTCTGCAGCGGGCCGGACTGCCGGCCGAGGGGAAGCGGGCGAACCACGCGCTGCCTGAGATCCGCGTACTGAACGACATCGAGACCGTCGCGGCCGGGATCACCAAACAGCTCAGTGACACCGTCGAGCAGTTGGAAGAGGTCCGTGCGGCGGCCCGGGCCGAGCAGGAGCGACGGAAGCGTCGTACCATCAGCGCGGCCTTGGTGCTCGTCGGGTTCGTGGTGGTGTGGGTGGTGAGCGGGTCGTTCCTCGCCGGAGTCGAGGCCGCCGCACTCGCCGCCGTCACCATGCTGGCCGCGTCGCGGGCGCTCGGCCTGCCACGGTTGCCCGGCGCGCGGTGGTGGGGCTGGGCTGGTGCGGTAGCGGTCGTCGCGGCGATGGCGGCCGGTCTGCCGTGGTGGCTCGCGATCGCCGTACCCGTGATCGTCTCCGGTACGGCGATCGTGCTGCCGAAGAAGCGCAACTAGTTTGGGAGTGGGTTAGGTGTCCGACGTACAGCGGCTCAAGGAACAGTTGCACCAGGTCTCGATGGAGGCCAAGCAGGCAGCGGGCGGCCTGGCCGGGTTCAAGCTGCGCTTCACCCAGAACAGCCAGCTCGTGGAGAGCCTGATCGCCGGTACGGCGACCGGCGTCGACCGGGACATCACCGAGATCCTGGACGCGGCCGGCAAGGCGGTCGAACAGGCCGCCGAGGCCCTGGAGATCGCGTCGGCCGGATGCAAGAGCTACGCCGACCAGATCTGACCCATGCCCTCGGAGCTGCAGCGGGTCGCTCGGGGCCTGGTGGATTGCCTCGACGACGTGCCGCAGGTGGTCGCCCACCTGCAACGCACCGCCGCCCGCTGCCGCGAGAACGCCCAGGTCGCTCTGATGGCCTCTCACGGCCAGGCAACCGTCGCCGCCCAGCAGCTCGACGCCGCCGCCCGCGCCTGCGAGGCCGCCGCCCACTACCTCTCGATGGCGCCACCAAAGGCCCGGGCCTGGACCGAACGCCTGATCGGCGACGGCTCCACTTTCAGCCGCCCCTCAGCCAACTCCGCCGACCGCAACAAAACAACCGGCGGCACCGGCGACATCGCCGAACGAGATTCCCGAGGCCGCACCAAGCGCCTGACCGCCACCTTCGAAGACCTCGAAGTTGCCGAAGACAACGAACCCCCGCTCATCACGGTGGCCCGCAAAGCCTTCGAAAAGTTCCGCAAACAACGCGAGAAGGACGAGGAGCAGCGTGACCTCCCGGAGGAACCTCTGGAGGTCGAGATCGTGGTCGCCGAGACCGGCGAGGTGATCGTCGACGAGCGCGACCAGAAGGAGAACGAGAAGCGCGAGGAGCGCATCCTCCAGGACTTCGAAATAGCCGTAGACCTCACCGAGCCGGTGAAGAACCTCCTCGCCGCCATGGCCGAGTCGGCCGACCAGCAATGGCAACACGCCACCCTCACCATCGCCCCCGATCGAGTAGAAGCCACCTTCGACTACCCCGACGACGATCGCCCGCAACCCATCGTGGTCGACCTCGAACTGCCGGAGGTCGGCTCGTGACGACCCGCCCCCGAACGTGCCGGCCTGCCGTCCCCCTTTGAGGGGTCAACCCCTCAGCGTGTGGGTTGCGGAACCATAATTTGCCTCCGCAACCCACCACTCTGAGGGGTCGACCCCTCAAACGTCGCAGGTGCGGGCCCGCCGGGCGTCTCGGCGCTGACCGGTTCGGCGGTGCCAGTCGGCTCGTGACGGCCGCCGCCTGCGCCCCCGAAAGTGCCGTCCTAACGCCCACCTTTGAGGGGTCAACCCCGCAGTGTGTGGGTTGCGGAACCATAATTTGCCTCCGCAACCCACCCCCTGAGGGGTCGACCCCTCAAACGTCGCAGGTGCGGGCCCGCCGGGCGTTTGCCAACCCACCGTCGGGCATGCCAACCCACGCGGAAAAGCCGGGCGGAAGTCGCGTCATGAAAGGCGCGGGGGTCCGTCACTACCTGTGAACCCATCCCCACAGGGAAGTGGAAGTGATTGCCGTGAAGGTTTGTTCTTCGAGGTCGCTGATGGGAACTGGCTCGACCGGGCGCCGGGTGCAGTGAGATGGCTGACAACCCGGATCGCTCCTTGCCGGGCGAGCGGCTGAGGTAGCGCCGAAATGAGCGCCCGTCGCTTCCGGCTGATTCGCCACCATGACGTCTCCGGTGTCAGCGGTACCGGTCCTGTCGCCGAGGGCGTGCAGTTCACCGACGGGGCCGTCGCGCTCCGTTGGTACGGCGACTATCCGACCACGACCGTCTGGGACGGGATCGAGTCCGTCGTCGCCATCCACGGTCACGGCGGGGCCACCGAGGTCGAGTGGATCGACTCGGACCCTGGCCCCGATCCCGACCTGAAGCTGCCACCCCGCGAAACCCTCTCACCCCGACCGTGGCCGGATCTGCACTCCGCCCCCGAGCCACAGGATCCCGACCCTCTGCACAGCGACCGCGATCTCGGTTCGTACGGCGGTGCGCCGCCGGCCGGGTGGACGTCGTACCGGGTGTTCCGATGAGCCGGCCCGGGTCCGGCGCCACGGACCCGGGCTGATCGGGGCCGAACCTCCCTCAACGGCACCGGTCACTCTTCGGGCTCAGTCGAGACGTTTGAGGGGTCGACCCCTCAGGTGGTGGGTTGCGGAGGCAAATTATGGTTCCGCAACCCACACACTGAGGGGTTGACCCCTCGAACGTCCGAGTGGGGCCGAGCCGCCAGGTCAGCGGTAATCCGCGATCTGGACCAGATCGAGGTTGTAGAACGCGCCCGGTCCGTCGCACAGCTCCATCATCTTGGCCGAGAACTCGGTCGTGTCGGCCCGCTTGGAGTTCTCCATCGCCTCGTCGTACGAGGCGAACTCGACGACGGAGAAGTAGCGCCCCGGCTCGTCCCGGTCCGCGCAGGTGATCGCGCGCGTCGGTGACGGACCGTCGCCCGCTGCCATCCGTGTCTTCTGGAAGTTCTCCATCAGCGCCGCGATCTCGTCCGGCTTCGACGTCCGGTACTCGATGATCTGAACGAAACCAGCCATTTCTCCCCCTTGCCCACGGCACCCATCGAGGGTGCCTCCTGCTGCCGACACTGCGCCTGGACTGCCTGCGCCGCAAGGGCTGGAGGATTACGGTGACCTGACGCTGGCGGCGGATCACAGGGTGTTGATTCTGCCCTGGGCAGAGGTGTCTGGGTTTTGTCGGCGAGGCCTGCTTGGCTTGCCGGCATGGAGATTCTGATCCTCGGTGGGACGGCGTGGCTCGGTCGTGAGATCGCGACGCAGGCGGTGGCGCGTGGGCATTCCGTCACCTGCGTCGCCCGTGGCGAGAGCGGCGCGGTCGCGGACGGTGCCACCTTGATCGCGGCCGATCGCAGCCGCCCGGACGCGTACGACGCTGTACCGCAGACAGGACTGGGATGCGGTCTTCGAGGTGTCCTGGCAGCCGGGGTTCGTGCGCGGCGCCCTGGCGGCTTTCGGAGCGCGGGCGAGGCATTGGACCTACGTGTCGTCGGGCAATGCGTACGAGAAGTTCGACACGCCGGGTGCCGACGAGTCCGCCGTACTGCGGGAGCCGACGGAGCTGGACGTGGTCGACCGGGAGCTGTACGGCGAGGCGAAGGTCGCCAGCGAGCTGGCATCGCGCGAGGTGGTGGGGGATCGGCTGGTGATCGCGCGGGCCGGGCTGATCGGTGGTCCGGGCGACAAGAGCGATCGGGCCGGGGCGTGGGTGGCGCGGGCGGCTCGCGCGCCGGAGGAGCCGATGCTGGTGCCGGACACGCCTGACCTCTCGACCTCCGTGGTCGACGTACGTGATCTCGCCGCATGGCTGCTCGACTGTGCGGCGGAGGGGCGGACCGGCACGTTCGATGCCGTTGGGCCGGTGGTGCCGTTCGGGGAGTGGATCGACCTCGTGCGCGAGGTCGGCGGTCACACCGGTCCGGTCGTGCTCGCGCCGCCGGAGTGGCTGGAGGAGCAGAAGGTCGAGCAGTACATGGGGCCGGATTCGTTGGCGATGTGGTTGACCGAGCCTGGGTACGAGGGCTGGTCGTCCCGCAGCGGCGCGGCGGCGCGCGCGGCCGGGCTGACGCACCGGTCGCGGCGGGAGTTCCTGGTCGACACGCTGGCCTGGGAGCGGGAGCTCGGGCTGGACCGGGAGCGGCGCGCCGGCCTCAGCCCCGCGAAGGAGAAGGAGTTGATCGAGTCGCTGCAGCCGTAGAGAGTAGGCGGATGCGGTTGCTGCTGATCTCGGATACTCATCTGCCGGTACGGGCGAAGAAGCTGCCTGAGCCCGTGTGGGAAGCGGTCGAGCGTGCCGATGTGGTCATCCACGCCGGGGACTGGGTGAACGTCGGACTGCTGGACGAGTTGGAGGCTCGGGCGGTGCGGTTGGTCGGGTGCTGGGGCAACAACGACGGTCCGCAGCTGCGGGCGCGATTGCCGGAGGTCGCACGGGTGACGCTCGACGGGCTGTCGGTCGCCGTCGTGCACGAGACCGGGCCGGCGAAGGGGCGCGAGGAGCGGTGCGAGAAGGACTATCCGGGGGTGGACCTGCTCGTGTTCGGCCACAGTCACATCCCGTGGGACACGACGACTCGCGGTGGACTGCGGCTGCTGAACCCAGGGTCGCCGACGGATCGGCGCCGGCAGCCGTACTGCACCTACCAGACCGCGACCATCACCACGGGCCGCCTCGAAGAAGTTGCTCTTCACAACCTTTGAGGCGGTTGCGGCCGACAACGACTCGGGCCGGTCGTGCGGGATCGACGCCGTACCACCGAGCTACGGCGTTCCCCCACGACCGGCTGAGCGTCGTACCTGGGGTCAGGCGTTCGCTGCTTCCTTGACCCGGGTCTTGAGCCGGTCGCGGACCTCTTCGGGCGTGTAGGCGCGACGCTTCCGCTCGCCCCGCGCGATCACCACGCCCGTCGCGGCCACGCCGACGAGCCCCGCAAGTCCTACGACCTTCCATGCCTTCATGACGGACTAACCTAGCGATGTGGACAGCCGGATTTCACTGGATGACGCTACGGAACTGACACGAACAGGTGACATTTGGCTGTTCCGCGGTGAGAAGGCCGCCGATCGGGCCATCCAGCTGACGACGAACAGCCCGGTCAACCACGTCGGCATGGCGATCGTGATCGAGGATCTGCCGCCGCTGATGTGGCACGCCGAGCTGGGCCGGTCGCTGCCAGACGTGTGGACCGGGACCCACCACCGCGGTGTGCAGTTGCACGACCTGCGGGACGCGGTGCTGGTGTGGGCGCGCAGGTACGGCCAGCGGGCCTGGCTGCGGCAGCTCGACCACCCGGTCACGCGGGAGATGGAGGACGCCGTACTGCGGTCCGTCGCGCGGCTGGACGGTACGCCGTTCCCGTCGACCGCTCGCCTGGCGTCGCGGTGGGTGCGCGGCCGGGTCCCGGCGATCCGGCGCGGATCGCGGGACCTCGAGCTGGAGTCGGCGTACTGCGCCGAGGTGGTCGCGGTGACGTACGAGGAGATGGGGCTGCTGCACGGGCGGCGGCCGAACTGGTACGACCCGGGACGCTTCTGGAGCGGCGACGAACTCCAGCTGTCCCACGGCGCCCGGCTCGGCGAAGAGATCGCGGTCGACATCCCCGACGTGTGAGGGTCGCTGACCGTGAGCGGAAACTGTCGGTGACGTGTGATTGGGTTGTTCCAGTCGGTCATCAAGCCGGAGGAGGCCCGCGGATGTATGCCGTCATCGACACCGAGACGACCGGCCTGCTGCCGAGTCAACGGCACCGGGTGATCGAGGTCGCCGTCGTGCTGCTGGACGCGCGCGGGCAGGTCGAGCACGAGTGGGTGACGCTGCTGAATCCGCAGCGCGATCTCGGTCCGCAGCACATCCACGGGATCCTGACCGCCGACGTGCTGGCGGCGCCGGAGTTCGCGCGATGTCGCGCGGCAGTTGGGTGAGCTGCTCGCGGGGCGGATGGTTGTCGGGCACAACGTCGAATTCGATCTCGGGTTCCTGCGGGCGGAGTTCGCCCGGCTCGGGCGTCGCTGTACCGCTGATCACCGAGCGGTCGATGTGCACGATGGCGCTGGCCGGCTATCTCTACCCCGGCGCGAAGCGGACGCTCGGTGCCTGTTGCGCGGCTGCGGGGATCTCGATCGAGGGCTGGCACTCGGCGCTGGCCGACACGCGGGCGACCGCTGAGCTGTTCGGCCAGTATTTGCAGGCGTTTCCCGTCACCGCCGCCGTGGCAATGGGCGTACGACGAGGTCAGCCGGTTGCGGTGGCCGGCGTTGCCTCGGAGCGGACGTTCCGCCGACCGTGCGGCCGGTGCATGCCGGTGGTCGGCATGGCTGGATGAGCCGGCTCGTCGACCAGTTGCCGCGCGTTCCGGAGCCGCCGCAGGCCGACTCGTACCTCGTCGCTGCTCGACGTGATCCTGGCCAATCGCGAGATCACCGCGGCCGACGCCGATCAGCTCGTGCAGGTCGCGACCGATCTCGGGTCTGACGCGGCTCGCAGGTGCACGAGCTGCATCGGTACTACGTGTCCGCGCTGGCGGAGGCGTCGTGGGCCGATGGGTGAGATCAGCGCCGAGCAGCGGAGCGATCTGGACCGGGTGGCGGTGATGCTCGGGCATCGGGCTTCCGATGTGGACGAGGCACTGCTGCGGGCGAGCGGCGGGCGGTACGTCGTACCGGCGCGTCCTGGTGCGCGAGGGTTCCCGCGCGGGGAGCACGATGGTGTTCACCGGCGACATGGTCGAGCCGCGCGAGGTCTGGTGGGACCGGGCGGTGGCGGCCGGGTTCGTACCGCAGGAGGTGGTCCGGCCGGACACGACGTTCCTCGTCGCCGCCGACGTGGACAGCCTGTCGGTCAAGGCACGGGCCGCCCGCGAGCTGAACGATCCCGATCATCTCCACGGAAGACTTCCGCCGCTTCCTGCCCGCCGAGGACACGCGGAAGGCGGGTTAGGGTGCGGGCGTGGAACGTGAAGAGTTGGGGCGGCGGATCTATGCGACTGCTCATCTGACGGGGGAGTTTGTCCTGCGGTCGGGGCAGACGACGAACGAGTACTTCGACAAGTACCGCTTCGAGGCGGATCCGGTGCTTGCTGGATGCGATCGCGGAGGCGATGGTGCCGCTGGTGCCGGCCGACACCGAGGTGCTGGCCGGGCTGGAGATGGGCGGGATCCCGGTGGTCACCGCGCTCGGGCGGCGTACCGGGCTGCCGTGCGCGTTCGTCCGCAAGCAGGCCAAGCCGTACGGGACGCGCCGCCTGGCCGAGGGTGCCGACGCTGCCGGTCGGCGGGTCACGATCGTCGAGGACGTGGTCACCACCGGCGGTCAGATCGTCCTCTCCACCAACGAACTCCGCGCTCTGGGTGCCGAGATCAGCCACGCCCTGTGCGTCATCAACCGCAACCCCACCACCCCGACCCCACTGACCGAAGCCGGCCTGACCCTGACCGCCCTGCTCACCCCGGAACACCTCGTCCCGACGACAGCCTGAAGCTATCGCAGGCGCCAAGCAACGGTGGAGAGGTCATCGGGGCTGGCAGACCGCGAACCCGATGGCGGAGTGCCGCGCCGCGCGGGCCTGGTGGCGTCAGAACCTTGAGATGTCGAGGCGTCGAGGTGTCGAGGTGCCCTGGGGCTCGGTGCCGCCGGCGTGGTCCCGGGGTTGTCTCGCGCGCCATTTGATGGGCTGGCGTACCAGATGGTGGGTTACACACCCTGATTCACGGTCTGCAACCCACCATCTGATGGGCGAGCCCATCAAATCGCGCGGGCCGCTGCGCTCGGGGTGGTGGGAGCCGAGATTGGAGTGGTTTCGGTGGCCCGTGATGGCCGTTGCGACCCCGGCATCTCCTGGCGAGGAACTATCGCCGGCGCCACTCCTGCGGCGTCATGCCGTAGTACCTGCGGAACCGCCGGGTGAAGTGAGCTGCGTCGGGGAACCCCCAGCCGGCCGCGATCGCAGCGATGGGGCGATGCTTGCTTGCCGGTCCGGCGAGCTGACGAGCGGCGCCCTTGAGGCGCTCGGTGATCAGCCACTGCTCGAGGCTCACGTGGTGCTCGGCGAACAGCTTGTACAGGTAGCGGAGCGAGATGTTGTGCTCCGCCGCGAGGTGGCTCGGGCTGAGCTCCGGATCGGTGAGATGGCGGCGTGCATACCAGGTGATGCGAGCGAACAGTACGTCGGTCATCGCCGGAGGCTGAGTGTCGTGGTCCGCTGCGGAGGTCAGCAGCGCGCGGACGAGTTGTGTGGTCGCCGTGCCGACCAGATTGGCGGCCGGTGTGTCGTGCATCGACTCGAGGATGTTCGGCAGCACGGTGAGATGGTGCAGCACGAGGTCGTAGAGCGGGCTGCTCGGCAAGCGCTGAGCGACCGCGCGGACCGATTCGACGCTCAGTCCGAGGTCGGCGTGGTCGATCTGGAAGGCCTGCGACGCACCCTGCCTACTCCAGGAGAAGTCGTACGGCGCGGTCAGATCGACCAGCATCAGCTCGCCGGTGCGGACGCGCTGATCGACGCCACCCTGGCTGAAGACGCCCGACCCGATCACCTGGACGGCGAGGGCCAGCCGCTCCGGACCTCCGATCCGGACGTGTTTCGGCGTCCGGACCAGGCGCAGCCCGGATCCCTCGTTGCGGAACAGGTCCGGCGTACCGAGTTGCCAGAAGTCCATCCGGGCGTGCACATCGCCGTCCGGATCCTCGTGCTCGACGCGTGACGGCACGCTCGCCGACATCATCGCGGCGTAGAACGCCTCAGCCCGGTCCCGCCGCGGCAGTGCGGCGGTGTCGAGCAGCACGGCCATGCCCCACCCCCTCCACCCCTGGAATCTGGTGGGCGAACTGTGCAGACACAGCCCAGATCCGTGCAGGCACATCCTACGGAGCACGACGTACGGACAGCTATGTTTCGGCCAAGATCCCGGACGGAAGGGGACGCGATCATGCCTGCTGACACTGTCGTACTGGTGCACGGTTTCTGGGTGACGCCACGGAGCTGGGAGCACTGGATCACGCACTACGAGGCGCGCGGGTTCCGCGTGCTGGCGCCGGGGTACCCGGGTTTCGAGGTCGAGGTGGAGGCGCTGAACGCCGACCCGGGCCCGATCATGAAGGTGACCGTGCCGGAGATCATCGAGCACCTGGAGTCGGTGATCCGCGAGCTGGACACGCCGCCGATCATCATGGGGCACTCGGCCGGCGGAGCGTTCACGCAGATCCTGCTCGACCACGGCTTCGGAGCCGCCGGGGTGGCGCTGAACTCGGCGCCGACCGAGGGCGTCCGGGTGGTTCCGTTCTCGCAGGTGAAGTCGACGTTCCCGGTACTGAAGAGCCCGGCGAACCGGCACAAGGCGATCCCGCTGTCGTACGACGAGTGGAAGTACGCGTTCACGAACACGTTCGGCGAGGAGGAGGCGCGGGCGCTGTACGAGCGCTACGCGATCCCCGCGAACGGCGGGATCCTCTGGGGGAGCGTGCTGGCGAACTTCCAGCCCGGTCACCAGGACACCTGGGTCGACTACCACAACGACTCACGCGCGCCGCTGCTGTTCGTGTCCGGCTCCGAGGACCACATCATGCCGCCGGACGTGCAGCGCTCCAACGCCAAGCACTACAAGTCGCAGACCATCACCGAGATCCGCGAGTACGACGGCTACGCGCATCTGCTGCCGGCACAGGAAGGATGGGAGAAGATCGCGGACGAGGTCCTTGACTGGGCCGTGAAGCACTCGTGAGCCAAGCGCGAATCACCCACATCGGCGGCCCGACCACGTTGATCGAGGTCGACGGGTGGCGGCTGCTGACCGACCCGACCTTCGATCCGCCGGGACGGCACTACGCCTTCGGCTGGGGCTCGGGCTCGAACAAACTGACCGGGCCGGCGATCGCGGTCGACGAGTTGCCGCCGATCGACGCCGTACTGCTGACTCACGATCAGCACGCGGACAACCTGGACGACGCCGGCCGCGCTCTGCTGCCGAGCGTCGGCACCGTTGTCACGACCGCGGTTGGGGCCGCACGGCTCGGGGGCGGGTCGATCGGTCTGGCGCCGTGGTCGGTTCACACGCTGCGGCACCCTGACCGACCGCCGCTCGAGGTCACCGCAACGCCTTGCCGGCACGGGCCGCCGCTCAGCCGCCAGATCACCGGCGAGGTGATCGGCTTCGCGTTGCGCTGGCCGGGGCAGGAGCACGGCGCGCTGTGGATCTCCGGAGACTCCGTGCTGTACGACGGGATCCGGCAGGTCGGCACCCGGTTCGACGTGGGCACCGTGCTGCTGCACCTCGGCGCGGTGCAGTTCGGGATCAGCGGGCCGCTTCGGTACACGATGACCGGTCACGACGGGGTGGAGCTGTGTTCGCCGATGCGGCCGCGCACGGTGATCCCGGTCCACTACGAGGGCTGGAGTCACTTCAGGCAAGGTCGCGCCGGCATCGAATCCGCGTTCTCGGCGGCGAGCACGGGTCTGACCTGGCTGGAGATCGGGACGCCGGGAACTGTGCAGGTCTGAGGGACCGTCGGCCTCAGTCCTCGGCGTCCTCGGTTTCGCGTTCGATCTCGAAGCGGAGTTGTTTGCCGGAGCGGATGCGTTCGATGGCGGCCAGGCAGGCCGCTTCGCTCATGTGGACGCCGATCTCGGCGAGTTTGTGGCGCAGGACGAGAGCGGCGTCCTCGGCCGACCGCGAGCTGGTCTCGTTGATCGCCTCGATGGTGGTGGCGGTGAGCTCCTCGCGGATGTCCGGGCGAACCTTGTGGATCTCATGGGTGATTCTGAACTCGGTCATCGCGACTCGCTCTCCGTTTCGCCCGCGCGGGCCGGTGTACTCGCCTCCAGAGTAGTGTCCCGGTGCCCGTCGCGACCGTCACCCAAGCACGCGATGTACAAAAGCGTCAAGACGTCCGGCGAGCCGCCCGGCCCGCACCTCTGGCGGGGCGGTTTCACCTTGTGGTACGTCGAGTTCGCGCAGGCCGCGGACGTACAGCGAACAGGCCAGGTCCGCGCAGATGTACATGCCGACCGTGTTGCCCGCCCGACCCGCCGAGCCGGCCCGGCGCGCGGCGAAGAGGGCGACGTCGGTCAGGTGGTGTGCCGTGTTGCACAGGTCGCACAGCCCGGCGCCGCGGCGCGGGGTGCCCGAGGCCTGGGTGTTCACCGCGATCCCGGTCACACCGGCATCCCGCCGTACCACCAGATAGCCGCGGTTGGGCGCCTTCGGGTCGCGCCAGCCGAGGTAGTCCAGCGACTCCCAGGGGAGTTCGGTGAACCTCGGCGGCAGCGTCATCGCCTTGAGCTGGCTCTTGGACGAGTTGACGAACGAACGCCTGATCTCATCGGCGCTGAGCGGTTCCACGACGGTTCTCCGATCCTTCGACCACCATGACACCCGCTGCAGCGGACCCTCGCAACCGAATAACCCGTTGCTGCAGGCAACCGTCAGCGTCGGCGTAGTCCGGGCCCGGACTTGCGGAGCACCTTCCACTGCGCCGACCCACACCCGTCCTCGGCCGACCTCCGTTCTCGGCCGGTCCTGGGACGTCGGCCGGATCCGCCGGACGCCCGGGGCGGACTTCGGTTGCGGATGGGTGAGGGGTAGACTGTGAAAAATTCAACTACTCTCTCTGGAGGAGTCAGGTCATGGCCAACGAGTACGCCGCACTGTCCGGCGACTACACGATCGACACCGCGCACAGCCGGGTCGGTTTCGTCGCCCGGCACGCGATGGTGACGAAGGTGCGGGGGTCGTTCGACGAGTTCGAGGGCTCGATCCACCTCGACGGGGAGAACCCGGAGAAGTCGTCCGGGACGGTCACGATCCAGGCCAAGAGCATCAACACGCGGAACAGCCAGCGCGACGAGCACCTCCGCAGCAACGACTTCCTCGACATGGACAACCACGCCGGAGATCACGTTCGTGTCGACCGGCGATCAAGCAGACCGGGCGACGCGGAGTTCCTGGTGTCCGGGGACCTGACCGTCCGCGGGGTGACGAAGCCGGTCGAGATCCCGTTCGAGTTCACCGGGGCGGCGGTCGACCCGTTCGGCAACCAGCGGGTCGGGCTCGAGGGTTCCGTGGTGATCAACCGCAAGGACTTCGGCGTCAGCTGGAACGCGGCGCTCGAGGGCGGCGGCGTCCTGGTCAGCGAGAAGGTCACCCTGGAGATCGAGGTCTCCGCGATCAAGAACACCTGAACAGATCCTTCGGGTGCTGCCCGAGGGGCAAAGTGTCATCCCGCGGCTGCCCGCCGGCAGCCGCGGGGATCGTGTCGATTGCCGGCGTACGTCGGGTTTGTGGCAGTGGGATCACGATCGGGAGTGTTCGGGGTTCCGGGGGAGCGACCTGGGCAGACTCGCGGTGAGTGCCGGCTAGGTCGAGGGGTCCGCCGATGATCGACACGAGATTGAGGCGCTGGTTGTTGCCGCTGTTCGGGCGCCGGCGCGGTGGATGGCGTACGCCGGAGATGTTCCGGCCGCGCGGGACGAGTTCGCGGGTCAGCCGGCTGGCGGCGCGGTACGACGCCGACGTGGACGCCGCCCTGCAGCGGCTGTGGCCGAAGGCGCGGATCTACCACGATCGTGAGTTCACCCGGGACCGGGCCGATTTCCTGCTGGTGGTGCGCGGGCGCGGGGTGATGGTCGAGACGAAGGTGAAGAGCGACCCCGGGGTGTTCCGCGGGTCGACGCTGCCGCCGCTGCTGGACCGGCTGCAGCGAGACGGCCGGCGGCTGGTCGTCGTACTCAACCAAGGTGATCCCACGCCGGCCCGCGAACTGATCGCCAGCAGGCTCGGCGACAGGGGCTGTGTGGTCGTGTGGTCGGGTCCAGAACACGACGCGGACCTGCGTGGCGCGGTCGAGGGTCTCCTGCAGCAGATGGTCCGCCATCGCTGATCAGCAGGCGATGGGAGCGGTAGTGCCGCCGTCGACGATCCAGCGGCCCTGGACCTGCTGGACGCGCATCTGGTCCAGCCAGCGGGTCGGAGTGGACGCCGGCAGGACCGCGCGGCCCTTGGCGTCGACGGTGCGGGCTGCGGACGTGTCGTAGCAGGCGCTGACGACGACGCCGTTCGACGCCAGGGTTCGCTTGGCCCACACGACCGTGGTAGCGCCGGTGTTGTGGAGCTTCTTGGTGCGGTAGTACTTCGCCTGCGACGCCGATCGACTGGAACAGCCTCGGCGTCATCACCGGCGTGAGTTGCTTCGTCTTGCTGCCACCGCTGCGCATCATCTGGTCGAGCGCGATGCGGTAGCTCGTAGTACGCATTCACCACCGGGTCGTCTGCGGCGGCCTGTCCGGCCACCTCGTCGGTCGAGGCCGTGTTGGACGCCTTCTTGGCGCCCGGAGCCGACGCAGCAACGTCGGACGCGGTCGTCGGTACCGCAGCCGGCGAGCATCAGAACCGGGATCAGCGTGGCGATCACCGCCAGGTTTCGAATGCGCATGGTGTCCGAACCTCCTCTTGGACGCGGCACTGACCGTGTAACGTCACAACACGCACCGTGGTAACTGTGACCTGGGTCACAATCGACTCAATGCCGTGGCACTGCTTGTCGTCCCGGGGTCCGCGACACTAGGTCGATGGACGTCCTGGAACGTGTGCGCGGCGTGTGCCTGGCGATGCCCGAGGCGACCGAGCGGCCGAGTCACGGCGAGCCGACCTGGTTCGTGCGCGACAAGTCGGTGTTCGTGATGTACGCCGATCAGCACCATGACGACCGGGTCGCGGTCTGGATGGCGGCACCGCCGGGCGTCCAGGAGTCGCTGGTCGAGGGCGATCCCGAGCACTTCTTCCGGCCGCCGTACGTCGGTCATCGCGGCTGGCTCGGCGTGTACCTGGACGTCGAGGTCGACTGGGATCACTTCGAGGACCTGGTCGAGGGCGCGTACCGGCAGATCGCTCCCAAGACCCTGATCGCTCGCCTGGACGAGCACTGACCCCGGTCAGTCGGTCAGCGGCATCGAGGTCTGTGGCAACCGAGGCAGCTCCACGCTCCACATCGCGGCGTGCTCGGGCGTCGCCCAGTTCCACGCCTGGATCTGCTCGGGAGTCCGCCGTCCGAACAAGCCCCGGAAGAGCTCGTACGACGTCGTCCGCACCTCGGCGACCGGCGATCCCGTGCCGAGCTGGTAGGTCCCGTCCGGCGTGATGATCGAGAGCGATCCCTGCACGTCCTCCGACGTCTCCGGCTCCGGCAGCACCCAGTCCAGGGTCACGAGCCACAGCTCCGCGGGTGGTCGCCCGATCCCGAGCGCTCCGTGCAGATCCGCCTCGTGCGTTCCCGAGTCGACCCACGGGTTGCAGACGAGCGGGTGGGACGCCGTACCGGCCACGACCACTTGCTCCAGCGCCGGTCCGGCCGACACCCACTCCTCGAGTACGGCGTCGATCGGCAGTGCGCGTCGCGCATTCACCTGGACCGCGGTCCACGGTGGCAAGGGTGCGCCGTCGATGTTCCCGGCGGCGAAGTCGGTCGCGACACCGGCGAGATGAGAGATCAGGTTGTGCACGGTCCAGTCCGGGCAGGCCGGCACCTGCCGCTTCAGGTCGGCCGGATCGAGTCCGCGGACCGCGGCGATCACCCGCTCCCGGCTCGCGTGGTACAGGTCGGCACTGGTCGACGATTCCATGACTACCTCCTTTGCGAAGCATGACGAACAAAGAAGGGCCGGATCGACAGACCGATAGGGTGACGCGGTGGGCAACGGTGAAGCTGGACCGGTCGGGCAGAGGTTGGCCATCGCGCTGGCCTTCGGCAGTTCGGCTGCGGTGATGGTGCTGGAACTCGTCTCGCTGCGGCTCGTGGCGCCGTACATCGGGCTGACGCTCGAGACGAACACCGCGGTCATCGGCGTCGCGCTGGCCGCGATCGCGACCGGTGCCGCGATGGGCGGGCGGTTCGCCGACGCGGTCCCGCCGAGCCGGACGCTGGGCCCGCTTTTCCTGTTCGCCGGCGCACTGGTGATGCTGATCCTCCCGGTCGTCCGCTGGACCGGTGAGGCGCTCCGCGGGGGCGCGAGCAACTACGGTGTTCCTGGTGCTGGCGGTGACGCTGTTCGCACCGGCCGTCACTGCTCGCGGCCGTGACGCCGATGGTGACCAAGCTGCGGCTGGCGACTCTGGCCGAGACCGGCACCGTGGTCGGCCGGCTGTCCGCCTACGCGACGGTCGGCGCGATCGTGGGCACGGTGCTGACCGGGTTCGTATTCGTGGCGAACGTCCCGATCAGCACGATCGTGCTGTGCCTCGGCGGGCTGCTGGTAGTCGCCGGCGCCGTGCTGACCGTCGTACTGCGAGGTGCTCGAGCGGCTGTGAAGCCAGTGGCGCTCGCACTGGTCGGTGCCACGCTGACTCTGGTCGCGCCGCGGCCTTGTGAGGTCGAGACGGCATACCACTGCGCCCGTGTGGTCGGCGGACCCCAACCGCGAGGGCGGACGGACGCTCTACCTGGACCAGCTCAGGCACTCGTACGTCGATCTGAACGACCCGACCTACCTGGAGTTCGAGTACACCAAGAACTTCGCCGCCGCGATCGACGGCAGTTGGCCGGCCCGCCAGCCGCTGGACGCGCTGCACATCGGTGGTGGCGGCCTGACCATGCCGCGCTACCTGACCGCGACCCGGCCGGGCAGCAAGAACAAGGTGTACGAGATCGACGCCGGCGTGATCGACCTGGACAAGACAGAGCTCGGAGTGCCGGACCGGTCCGGATCTCGACCTGCAGGTCCGCGACGGCCGGCTCGGAGTACGGTCCGAGCCGACCGACAGCCAGGACCTGATCATCATGGACGCCTTCGGCGGGGTGTCCGTGCCGTGGCACCTGACCACGCGCGAGCTGGTCGCCGACGTCCGCCGGGTGCTGCGGCCGGACGGCGTCTACCTGGTCAACGTGATCGACTACGGGCCACAGGCTCTGTTCGCCAAGGCCGAGGTCAAGACCCTGCAGGCGGAGTTCCCGCACGTCGCCGTGATCGCCAGGACGGACGAGCTCGACCGGGCGGACCGGCGGCAACTTCGTCCTGGTCGCGTCGGACCGGCCGATCGACGTCGGCGGCGATCGCAGCGCGGCGCCGGCACCGGGCCTGCGAGGTGCGGCGACCACGTTGACGGATTTCGTCGGCGACGCGCCGGTGCTCACCGACGACTACGCCCCGGTCGATCAACTGCTCACGCCGTACCCGAGCTGAGACACGGCCCCCGGGAGTTGTGATCTGACGCCGAGGCTTGTTGCATGTGCATCATGCACCCACGCGCAGGCCAGCCCGCTCAGCCCGAGGACCTCGTCGACATCGACGCGCTGCTCGCGGCGTACGACGAGATCACGCCGGACGTCGAGAACCCCGCCCAGAAGGTCGTCTTCGGTACGTCGGGCCACCGCGGCTCGAGCCTCGACGGTGCCTTCAACGAGGCGCACATCCTGGCCATCACCCAGGCGATCTGCGAGTACCGCGCGGGTGAAGGTACCACTGGCCCGCTGCTGGTCGGCCGGGACAGCCACGGCCTGTCCGAGCCGGCCTGGCGCACCGTGCTCGAGGTACTCGCCGGGCAACGACGTACAGACCCTGGTGGACAGCGCGGACCGGCTGACGCCGACCCCTGGCGTGTCGCACGCGATCCTGCGGCTCAACCGCGGTGCCGGCGCCGGTGCCGACGGCATCGTCATCACGCCGTCGCACAACCCGCCGCGGGACGGCGGCATCAAGTACAACCCGCCGCACGGCGGCCCGGCCGACTCCGACGCGACCGGCTGGATCGCGTCCCGGGCGAACGAGCTGATCGCCGGCGGCAACCGCGAGGTACGGCGGAAGCCGTTCGAGGCGGCCCGGTCAGCAGGCGGGGGAGTACGACTTCCTCGGTCACTACGTCGACGACCTGCCCTCGGTGCTCAACCTGGACGCGATCCGCACCGCCGGCGTCCGGATCGGCGCGGACCCGCTCGGCGGCGCGAGCGTGGACTACTGGGCCGCGATCGCCGAGCGGCACCGGCTCGACCTGACCGTGGTGAACCCGATCGGATCGACCCGACCTGGTCGTTCATGACGCTGGACCACGACGGCAAGATCCGGATGGACTGCTCCTCGCCGTACGCGATGGCCTCGCTGGTCGCGCAGAGAGACCGGTACGACCTGGCCACGGGCAACGACGCGGACGCGGACCGGCACGGCATCGTCACGCCGGACGCCGGACTGATGAACCCGAACCACTACCTGGCCGCGGCGATCTCCTACCTGTTCGCCAACCGCCAGTGGGGTCCGGAGGTCGCGGTCGGCAAGACGCTGGTGTCGTCGTCGCTGATCGACCGGGTGGTCGCGGACCTCGGCCGACGGCTGTGGGAGGTGCCGGTCGGCTTCAAGTGGTTCGTACCCGGCCTGATCGACGGCTCGGTCGGCTTCGGCGGCGAGGAGTCGGCCGGAGCGAGCTTCCTGCGCTTCGACGGCACGGTGTGGACCACCGACAAGGACGGGATCCTGCTGGCGCTGCTGGCGAGTGAGATCACCGCAGTGACCGGTGAGACACCGTCGCAGGCGCACGCCAAGCTGGTCGAGCGGTTCGGCGCCTCGGCGTACTCGCGGGTGGACGCGCCGGCCACGCGCGAGCAGAAGGCCAAGCTGGCCGCGCTGTCGGCCGACGCGGTCACGGCGACCGAGCTGGCCGGCGAGCCGATCGTGGACCGGATGACGAGTGCGCCGGGCAACGGCGCGCCGATCGGTGGACTGAAGGTCACCACCGAGTCGGCGTGGTTCGCGGCGCGGCCGTCCGGCACCGAGGACCTCTACAAGATCTACGGCGAGTCCTTCAAGGGCGCCGACCACCTCGAGCAGGTCTTCGCCCAGGCCCGCGAGGTGGTGTCGGCAGCGCTGGCCTAACGGACGAAGGCGTCGAGCAGCCGGTCCAGGTCCGCGGCGGGGTCGTTGGTGAGGCCGCTGTGGATCGGTCCGGGGTGTACGACCGTACTGCGGGGCGCGGCGAGCCACCGGAAGCGCTCGCCGATCCGGGTCGCCGCAGCCGGGCCACCGTCCGGGTCACCGGCACAGATCGCCCGGATGTGCTCCAGCGACGCGCACACCACGTCCACGTCGACCGCTGGGTCGAGCGCTCTTCAGCCGGGTCGGTTCGACGTCCCAGGCCGCGCCGAGGAAGTCCATGCGCCCGGCAGTACAGCACCGCGCCGACGTTGACGAACTCGCCGCGCTGGATCCGCGGCGCTGCCCGCAGGATCACGTAGTCGAACGGCACCAGGTTCACGCACGCGTCACCGGGCACCCCCCGGCAGCCAGGCGGACCGGTTGGCGAGCCGCGCGAGCAGATGGCCGAGGTACCGCTCTCGATCCCCGTCGTCGATCCACTCGTCGGGCACCAGCCCGATCACCTCGGTCAGCAACTCCGGGGTGATCGCCGCCGCCAGCTCCGCGTCGACCGCCGGTACGCGCGGGCGCCGCGATCGGAGAACACGTGGTCGGCGGCGTCGTACGGGAGGGCGGTGAACTTCTCCGCGGACATCCAGGAGTGGTGGAAGTACAACGCGGCTCCGTGGTCGATCAGCCAGAGGTCCTTGTGCCAGACCAGCAGGTTCGTGTTGCGCCAGGACCGGTCCACGTTGGCGACGAACGCGTCCAGCCAGAGGATCCGGGCCATCCCGTGGCGTCGTCCGGGTTGCCGCTGGAGCCGTCGTACCCGAAGGAGCCGGGCAGGAAGTCGACGGCCAGGTTCAGGCCGGCGCTGCGGATCAGCAGTTCCTGGATCTCGTAGTCCGGCTCGGACTTGCCGATCGCCGGGTCGAGCTCCATCAGCTTCAGCTCCGGCACCCGCAGGCCGAGCCGGCGGAACAGCTCGCCGACGATGATCTCGGCGACCAGCGCCTTCGGGCCCTGGCCGGCGCCGTGGAACTTGAGCACGTAGGTGCCGAGATCGTTGCCTTCGACAACACCGGGCAGCGAACCGCCCTCGCGCAACGGCAGCACGTACCGGGTCGCGGTGACGATCGGCAGGCTCACGCCGCAGAGCCTAGCGCCACCGGTTTGTCGCCGGGTACCGGCCCGAGGGTGAGCGCATCCGTCGATCGGCGTCGAGGAAGAGCTCCTGCTGGTGTCCGCCACCGGTCGTCCGCTGCCGCGGAGCAAGGCCGTCGTCGCGGACGTGCCGAGATCTCGACGTCGAGCTCGAGCTGACCCGGGCCAGGTGGAGATCAACTCCCCGGTCTGCGAGACCGCTGACCGAGCTCCGCGGCGCACTTGTCAGACATGCGCTCCAGGCTGGCCAGAGGCCGCTGCCGAGGAGGGCGCCCGGCTGCTGGCGATCGGCGTACCGCCGCAGGGCGAGGCCGCGCAGCTGATCACGAAGAAGCCGCGCTACCAGGAGATGGCCGCGCGGTAGGGGCTGCTGGCCCGGGAGCAGGGTGTCTGCGGCTGTCACGTCCATGTCGACGTGCCGGACAGGGAGGCAGCCATCAGGGTCAGCAACCACCTGCGGCCCTGGCTGCCGGCACTGCTGGCCCTCACCGCGAACTCGCCGATCTACCTGGACACAGACACCGGCTTCGCGAGCTGGCGGTCGCTGATGACGACCCGCTGGCCGTGCTGCCGGTCCACCGCCGTACTTCGAGTCGGTCGAGCACTACGACGCGCTGGTGGCGATGCATCTGGCGGCGGGCACGCATCATCGACGAGCGGATGGTCTATTGGGACATCCGGCCGTCCACGCACCTGCCGACGGTGGAGGTGCGGGTCAGCGACGTCCCACTCACCATCGACGAGACCGTACTGCTCGCCACACTGATCCGCGCGCTGGTGATGACAGCGCTCGCGAGGACGGCTCGAAGGGCCCGACCCTGGAGCCTGAGGTACTGCGGGCCGCGTACTGGCTGGCCGCGCGCGACGGCTGTCACCGGCAACGGGCTGGACGTCCTCACGCGCCGAACCGACTGCCGATGACCGAGGTGATCGAGCACCTGCGGCGGCACGTGGAGCCTGCGCTGCAGGAGCTCGACGAGTCGGACCTGGTGTGACGACGGACTTCAGCGTGCCTCTGGCGGACGGCAACGGCGCGGTCAAGCAGCGCAAGGCCTTCCGTGAGGGCGAAGACGTCGTCGCCCTCACGGAAGTCACGCCCTAGCCGCGCGAGGAAGTCCTCCAGGCCGTGCAGGTCGTCGGTGTTGAGGTGGTCGACGCCTGCCGCGACCAGCTCGCGCCACACCGCCTCACGAGCGGCACCCGGCGTGTCCGGCGTCTCCCAGAACCGCACCCGGTAGCCGGCGTGGTGGGCCGTCACCACGATGTCGTGCAGCTTGGCCTGCTCGGCCGCCGGCATCGGGCCGAGACCGCGCCAGGTGAAGTTGTTGGACCAGTTGTCGCTCACCAGCGGCATCAGCGACGCCGGCATCTCCGAGCTGCAGGTCGGACCGAGCCGGCCGTCGTACCCGGCGTACCGGATCTTCTGCGCCTTCAGTACGTCGAGCGGCCGGTTGCCGCTGATCACCGACGTCACCGCGCCGCTGCAGCGCCCGCCCGTTGACGAAGACCGTGCTGATGCCCGCGGTACTTCTGCAGCGCCTTGTCGATCGCCGCGTACGTCGACGGGCCGTCGCTCTTGATGTCGATCAGCAACTGGAAGTCGCGTCCATGCTTGTAGACCTCGCCCGTGGTTCTCCCGGACCCGGTCGGCCAGCGGCTGCAGGTACAGGCTCTCCAGGTTCCGGCCGGGTACGGCGTCGTCCAGGTCATGCGCGACCCGCAGCTCACCGTCGATCAGCCAGACGTCCGCCTCGACGCTGTTGAAGCCACGGTCGAGCGCGTCCTGCAGCGGCCGCCGGTGGTCGTAGTCGTTGTGCGCGTGAGCTCGACGGCAGCGCCCGGACGGCGGGAGCGTCGTACGCCTTGGGCAGCCGGAAGCCGTCCGCGCGGGCGACGTCCGCACGCGGTCCGGGTAGTCGGTGATGATCCCGTCGACACCCTTGTCGATCAGCGACTGCATGGTGGCCGGGTCGTCGACCGTCCACGGCACGACCTTCATGCCCGGCCTTGTGGGCCGACTTCACCATGTCGCTCGGTGACGTACGGCCGGTACGACGGGTCGGTGACCTTGCCGTCCTGCGGGAACCCGTGCACCGGGGAGATCGCCGATCGGCGCCGAAGGACTTGACCGCCTTGACCAGGTCGCCGCCGAAGTCGTCGATGTCGATCCCGCCGAGCCACGGCGACTTGCCCGGCTGGCCGGTCTGCAGGAAGTCGAAGTTCGTCAGCGCGACCAGCGGCAGTTCCGGCGCGACCTGGTGCATCCGCATCAGCGAGCCCCAGTCGAAGCTCTGGATCGTCACCTGGCGGCCGATGCCGGGCCTTCCGGATCTCCCGCGCGACCACCTGGACGAACTGCTCGCGCGGTGCCGTCTCGGACGGCGCACCGGCTTCGACCTTGGTCTCGATGTTCAGCTTCACGCCGTTCGCGTGGAAGCGGTGGACCAGGTCGAAGACGTCGCGCAGCTCCGGCATCCGGGCGCCCGGGTCGGGCGTCTGGCCGGGGAAGCCCGGCCTGCGGCAGCGAGCCGCAGTCGAGTTGCTTGACCTGCTTGAGGCGTCAGCGTGTTGATGAACTTGCCGACGTACGGGTACTCCGGGTCGCCGGGCGTGTAGGGCGCGGTGTCCTTGCACTTGGCGCCGGTGACCTGGCGGTCGTGGGTGACGACCGCGTAGCCGTCCTGGGTGATCTGGACGTCCAGCTCGAGCGTGCTGACGCCGAGCTCGAGGCCGTGGGAGAACGAGGCGATCGTGCTCTCGACGGTGAGGCCGAGGCCGCCACGGTGGGCCTGGATGTCGAAGTCGCGGCCGCGGTCGGCGGCGGCCGGGGCGGCCGGACAGCAGCGCTGGCCGAGCAGGCCGGCAGGGCGGGCAAGCGGAAGCAGCGCGCGGGGGAGGCGGCGCATGAGGGGATCCCTTTCGTCGGGCGGGCGAGGGCGGGCTGCTCGGCCGATGGCTCCGCCGCCGCAGGAGTACCTGTGGCCCTCGTGAAGGTAGCCGAGAAAGAGGCCGACCGGTGACCGCCGGTGTCGCCGGTCGACTACGGAACGAGCTGATCTCCCAGACCGCTCGACTCGCCGTGACCGAGCCACCGCAGAGGGTTGGACCTCCTCTGCAGAACTACTCGTACTGCAGGGCCTCCAGCGGATTCAGCGGGCCGCTCGGCGGGCCGGCCAGATCGCGGCGAAGATGCCGACCACGACCGAGACGACGGCGAAGATGATCAGTTGGCCGACCGGGACGGTGAAGCTGACCTCGTCCAGCCGGGCGGCCAGCAGCGAGGCCAGGCCGAGGCCGAGGACGATCCCGATCACCGCGCCGATCAGCGCGGTGATCACGCTCTCCTGCCGGATCATCCGCTTCACCTGCCGTCGGGTCAGCCCGATCGCGCGCAGCATGCCGAGCTCGCGGGTCCGCTCGAAGACGGTCAGCACCAGCGTGTTGACGATGCCGAACAGGCTGACCAGCACCGACAGCGCGAGCAGCACGTAGAGGACGTTCAGCAGATGCTCTTGATGCCGTCGGACTGGGCCTTCTTGAACTCGTCGCGGGTCTGCGCCTTCGCGTTCGGGAACGAGCTCAGCGCGCTGCGTCAGGGCCGCGGTGTTCGCGTCGGTGACGCCGCCCTGCATGCTGACGAAGGTGTACAGGTTCTGCGGCTGCGGGTTGGTCGCGTCGAACGTGGTCGTCGAGATCGTCACGTTGCCGAACGGCGAACCACCCGGCCGGCGGCTGGAAGATGCCGCGCACCGTGCAGGTTGAGCGTCCGTGCCGCCGACGGTCTGCATCGGGAACCGCGACCCGAGCTGCAGATTGTGCTTCGTCGGCGTAGTCGGCGTCGACGATGGCGCCGTCGGCGCCCAGTTCGCCGAGGACGGCCTGCGATCCGTTCTTCCAGTCGAAGGTGAGCACCGTCCGGCGCCTGGGTGTCGACCGCGGTGATCGATGATCGTCTCGTCGAACGCCTGCGCCTGCCCACCACGCACGCTGGAGATCGCCTCGCACCCCCGGCACGGCCGCGACCGCCGCCGCGACCGTCGGCGGCAGCGGGCTGAAGTTGTTCTGCGCGGTGATCGCGTAGTCGCCGCTGAAGATCCTGTCGACCGCGTCCTCGAACGGCCTGATGATGCCCGCGCCCAGCGTCGCGACCAGCGTGACCAGCGCCAGCCCGATCATCAGCGCCGCCGCGGTCGACGCCGTCCGGTGTGGATCGCGCCGGCTGTTCTGCCCGCCGATCTGGTCGCCGGCCCGTCCGCGAGTACGCCGGGGAAGTCCGCGGGCCACTCGGGCTGCCACGAGCTGACCGGCGTCGTACGGCCATCAGCGCCACGATCACCAGCAGCACCGGGTTGAGCACTGCGCCGAGCACGAACCCGCCGTACGGCGACCGTGCCCCGGGCCCCAGAAGCCACGGCGTAGCAACCAGTACGGCAACGAGAAGAACGGCCAGGCCAGCACGGTCAGAACGACGACCGACCAGCGCGCGATCGGATCCGACACCGCCGCCAGCGGTCGCACCAACCGTGCAGAGAACAGGGCGATGCCGATGAAGATCAGCAGCACCCCGACCGCCAGCGAGCGCCAGCACGCGTGGTCGTGCTGAGCCCGTCGACGAACAATCCGACGACCACCAGCGCGATGCCGGCGACCGCGAGCAGCGCGGCACCGACCGGCCGGAACCGGTTGAACCGGCCCGGGGCGAGCGTCGCGCCTTCCCGGACCGCCGCGATCGGTGGCACCCGGGTCGCTCGCCAGGCCGGTCGCAGGCTGGCCAGCAACGGTGACCAGTACGCCGACGAGCAGCGCGACAACGATCGTGCGGGTCCGGAACACCAGTCCGTTGTTGGGCAGCGTGAAGCCCGACCGCATCGAAGAGCTTGAACAACCCGGTGGCGATGCCGAGTCCGAGGAACAATCCGGCGACCGCGGCGACGAGTCCGGTCACCAGTGCTTCGAGCACCACCGAGCCGAGGACCTGGCGGCGCGAGGCGCCGAGCGTGCGCAGGGTGGCGAACTCGCGGGTCCGCTGAGCGATCGTGATCGACAGCGAGTTCGCGATCACGAACGAGCCGACGAACAACGCGATCCCGCCGAACACCAGCAGGAACGTCCGGAAGAAGTCGAGGAAGCCGACTGGTGCCGTCGGCGTCCTCGTTGGCCTGGTCGTCGGCGGTGCGGACCTGGGTGCCGGCCGGCAGGATCTGCCGGACCGCGTCGACGCAGTTGCTGCTCGTGAGTCCCGTCCTTCTTCGGCGATCAGGATCTGGTCGAGCTTGCCGGTCTTGTCGAACAGCCGCTGCGCCGTCGGCAGGTCGAACCCGGCCAGCGTCGCGCCGCCGATCGACGACACCGCGCCGAACTCGACCAGTCCGGAGATCCGCATCCGCTGGACCGGCACCACGCGCCTGGACACCGATCGTGTCGCCGGCCGCGAATCCCTTCTCCTTGGCGGTCTTGGTGTCGATCACGACCTCGTCCGGCGGCCGGCCAGGCGCCGCTGACCAGGGCGAGCGAGTTGAACTGCGGCCGCGTCGGGATTGACGCTGAAGCCGAGGTTCGGCGCGCCGCCGAAGACGATCGGCCTTGCCGTCCTTGCCGATCAGCTGCGCCTCGCCGGCGACCGCGCCGTCGGCCGCCCCGACCTCGGGCAGCGCCTGGACCTTCGGGAGCAGGCACGGCGTCGAACGGTGGTGCGCGTCACCGGTGCCCGTCGTCGCTCGCGTCGAACGCGGTCTTGCCGGTGATCGCCGCGTCGGTGTTCTTGTAGTTCTCGGTGAAGATCGAGTCGAAGGCGGACGAGATCGAGTCGGTCAGCACATAGGTGCCCGAGACCAGCGCCACGCCGAGGACGACGCCGATCGCGGTCAGCGCCGTCCGGAGCTTGCGGGCCGAGCAGGCCCTGTAGCGCGAACCGGATCACTGCAGGTCCAGCGTGTCGATGATCTGCAGGATCTCGTGCTGGCTGGACCGGCCGGTCTCCTTCACGATCTCGCCGTCGGCCAGGTAGAGCACCCGGTCGGCCATCGCGGCCGCCTTGGCGTCGTGGGTCACCATCACCGTGGTCTGGCCGTACTCGTCGACCGACGCCCGCATCAGCTTCAGGATCTCGCCGCTGGTCCGGGAGTCGAGGTTGCCGGTCGGCTCGTCGGCGAACACCACCGTCGGCCGCGACACCAGCGCCCGCGCGATCGCGACCCGCTGCTGCTGGCCGCCGGACAGTTCGGCCGGCCGGTGCTCGAGCCGGTCGGCGAGACCGACCCGCTCGACCAGGTCGTCGAAGAACTCCGTGATCCGGCTTCTCGCCGGCGATCGTCAGCGGCAGCAGGATGTTGTCGCGGGCGGTCAGCATCGGCAGCAGGTTGAAGAACTGGAAGATGAAGCCGATGTGCTGGCGGCGGAGCTTGGTCAGCGCGTCGTCGCCGAGCGTGGTGATCTCGATGCCGTCGATCCGGACCGAGCCCGACGTCGGGCGATCCAGGCCGGCCAGGATGTGCATCAGCGTCGACTTGCCCGAACCGGACGGTCCCATCACCGCCGTGAGCTGCCCGGGCTCGATCTGCACGTCCACGCCGCGCAGCGCCTGAACCGCCGTGTCCCCCTCGCCGTAGACGCGGACGAGGTCCTTCGCGTCCACGACCTCGATGACATCAGTAACTGTCCCCTCCATTGCCGATCGCCCTCCCTGGCTGATCAGCGGCCCCCCAGAAGACCGGTCTGCAACTTCCACCGAGTCTGCTCGCGTTTGGCCTGTATCGATAGGGGGTTTTCCCCGGATCGACCCTGACCGCGTCAGATCCAGCCCCGGTGGGCGGCGTGGAAGCCGAGTTGGAGGCGGGTGTCGGCGGAGACCAGGTCCATCAGAGCGCGGACTCGTCGCTGGACCGTGCGCATGGAGAGGTTCAGCTGGTTGGCGACGGCCTGGTCGGTGAGGCCGGCGAGGAGGAGACCGAGGATGCGGGCGTCCAGCTCCGGTAGGCCGTGAGTCGGGCCTTCGGCCATGCCGTTCGTGCCGAGGACGAGCGGGAGACCGTCACGCCAGACCCGGTCGAAGAGCGCGAGCAGTGCGTCGAGCATGCCGCTGCTGTGCACGATCAGCGCGCCGATGCTGCCACCGGCCCCGGACAGCAGTGGTACCAAGGCGATCCGGCGGTCCACGATCAGCAACCGCATCGGCAGCTCCTGCACCACACGGACCTCTTCACCGGCCTTCAATGAGTCAGATGCGGCAGCGAAGAACCCGGGCCGGTCGAAGGCGCTCCGCTCGATCATCACGCGGTAGCGCACTCCTCGGGTGACCGCCGCGTCTTCCTCCTTGTTGTCCTCCGGCGGCACGACTGCGATCTCCGCCTTGACGAATCCGAGCACCTCTTCGCGCGCCGACATCTGCAGCTGCGCGAACCGCTGGCCGACCGCCTTGGCTCCGCGGACGACGTCCACGACGTCACTGGCTGACCGCTCGGTGTCCGTACCCCGGTAGACCTCGGCCAGCGACTCGATCTCGCGTTGAGCCCGCCGCAACGCCTCCTCGCGTTGCACGGCCAGTGCCGCGAGTGCGACCGACGGTGGTGAGGCGACGTACCGATCGGTGCCGCTGCTGGACCGCGCGGCCAGACCGAGCGTCTCCAGCGCGGTCAGAGCGCGGGCTGCCTCGACCGGGTGCCGGCCGAGCCGGGTCGCGAGCTCGGTGGCGTCGTACGACGGCACCTCGACGAGTGCGCGGTACGCGAGTTCTTCGGAGTCATCCAGTCCGAGCACGTCGAGCACGATGCCTCCCAGCAGACGACGGTGCGGCGGCCGAACCCTGGCGGTTAGGCGAATTGTCGCAATCTTGCCAGGACTGGTGCCTGATTCGCTGGCGGTTTTGCGATGGACTACCCGTCAACCGTCCCGAAGGTGGTTCTCCCCAGGCAGCGGGCACGTAAAGCCTTGATCGGCGTGACTCGTCAAGAAGACCGTCGACCGGAGCTTTTCCGTACGTCGGCGCGCTGCGACCCGATGGCGGCCGCGGTCGACCGGATCAACGCGCATCGTCGGGAGTCCTGTTCCTTGTTGCCGCTGGCAACCTTGCCGGCCCGGCTCGGGTCTGGACGTCGTACGACGCCGGCGCAACCTGGACCCAGGCTCCGGTGATCGATCTCGGCACCAAGGCCGCTGAAGCGCTCCCGGCCTGGTCGGTCGGGGGCGCTCTCTCAGCTGATGTAGTGGCGTCGGACCGGGAAGCGCCTCACGGCGCGTGGCCGCTCGTAGCGGCTAATTTTGGGACCCGGGGCTTGCACCGGCCCGACACCTCGAACAGTATAACCGGTGCTCAAACCCCTTGTCCTGTTGGGATCTCGGGCTTCAAGATGCCATAGCACCCGAAGCCGGGACGCGCAACTACCAGAGTTGCCCGGCGCGTTCGGCGCGTGCCGCGGTCTGCAGCTGATCCGCCATTTCGACGAGCTTCGAGGCCGACAGCACCCGGTCGTGACCGTCGTCGGCGAGATGCGCCCGGCCGGTCGCGACGATCCGCGCGAAGGCGGCCGCCCGGTCCAGGGTGGTCGCGAAATCTCCGGTCGCGACACCCCGCAGTACGGCGTCGACCATGTCCCGGACCTCGGTCGGACCCGGCGGCTCGGCGACACCCGCGACCACCGCGTGCACTTCGGCGTACTTCCGACCCGCCGCGAACTCCCGGGAGACCTCTTCGGCGTTGGAGTGCACCCACGAGCGCAGCAGGTACAGCCGCCACAACGCGCCAGGCAGCGAATCCGACGGCGAGTCGGACCACAGTTCGGCGAGTTCGTCCAGGCCGTAGTCGTCGGCCAGCTTGACCACCCGGGCGTGGACCTCCGCATCCTCGGAGTTGCGGACGCCACGCACCAGCAGTTCGGCCGTCCGGTGTGCGACCTCGGTGACGGCAGCCGGATCGGCGGCGCCGGGCAGCGACTCGAACAGCTTGTTGCCGGGCAGGATCGGCCGGCGCGGATTGGGGCTCGTCACGGCGTCTATGGTGCCTGACCTGACCAACCCTCGCACGCCGACCGAGGTTTCCGGCTCCGTGCCCGACCTGGGACGTGATCCCCGAGTCTGGGTCCGCACTGGACTCCAGCCACCGAATCCGCAGGGGCTTCCCGGGCGATCCGGTCAGGTTCATCATCGAAAGAGAGGAGCGTCTGCCGGCCATACGAGAGGTGTCCACGATGCCGGAACTCAGCGTTGCACCGCACGGGCTGCACCACGTCACGGCGATTGCCGAGGACCCGCAGCGGAACGTCGATTTCTACACCACCGTGCTGGGGTTGCGGCTGGTCAAACGGACCGTCAACTTCGACGCGCCGGACACCTACCACCTCTACTACGGAGACGAGTCGGGACGGCCGTCCACCTTGCTGACCTTCTTCCCCTGGCCAGGCGTCCGGGGCGGCCGGCAGGGGACCGGTCTGACGACGGCGACGGCCTTCAGCATTCCGCCGGACGCCGTCGGCTGGTGGCAGCGGCGGCTGAAGGAGCTCGGCGTGGACGCGGACGACCCGGTGGCCCGCTCGGACGAGGACGTGCTGCGGCTCCGCGATCCGGACGGGCTGGTGATCGAGTTGGTCGCCTCCGACGGCGATTCACGATCAGGGTGGGACGGCGCGGCCGCCGTACCGGCCGAGGACGCGATCCGTGGCCTGTACTCGATCACCATGACCGAGCAACAGCTGGACCCGACCGCCGAGATGCTCGCCGGCCTGCTGAGCATGGAGTACGCCCACAACACCACCGACCGGACCCGATTCGTGATGACCGGTGGTGAGGACGGCACTGCCGTGGACGTCCATTCCCAGCAATGACGATCGGGGACTGCAGGCGGCCGGCACGGTGCACCATGTCGCGTTCCGGGCACCGGACGGGGAGACGCAGGCCAGATGGCGCCTCGAGCTGCTCGAGGCCGGGATCCAGGTCACCGAGATCCTCGACCGGCAGTACTTCACCTCGATCTACTTCCGGGAGCCGGGCGGTGTTCTGCTCGAGATCGCGACCGACCAGCCCGGTTTCACCGTGGACGAGCCGCTGCTGGAGCTCGGCCGCCACCTCAAGCTGCCGCCCTGGCTCGAACCGGACCGCGAGCAGATCGAGGCGACGCTGCCGGCCCTCCGGATGCCTGCGGCGCCGGATCCGGAAGCAGCGGGTTGATGGACCCTGTTCTGCAGCGGCCGCACGTCTGGGAATTCGGGACGGGTAGTCCGCCGCTGTTGCTGCTGCACGGCACCGGCGGGAACGAGTACGACCTGCTGGGACTGCGGGAGCACCTGATCCCAGACGCGCCGGTCCTGGCGCCGCGCGGGACCGTACTGGAGAACGGGATGCCCCGGTTCTTCCGCAGGCTCCGCGAGGGTGTGTTCGACGAGGACGATCTGCGGGCGCGTACCGATGAGCTCGCCGCGTTCCTCGCCGCGGCCGAGCAGCAGTACGAGCGTGACGCCCGGATCCTGGGTGGCGATCGGGTTCTCGAACGGCGCGAACATCGCGTCCGCGCTGCTCCTGCGGCACCCGGAGGCGCTGCGCCGGGCGGTACTGCTGGCCGCGATGGTGCCGTTCCAGCAGGACGAGCCCGGCGAGGTCCTCACCGGCAAACGGGTGCTGATCGTGAACGGCGACCGGGACCCGATGGCGACGTCCGATCAGACCCAGACACTGGCCGCCCGGCTCCGCGAGCGCGGCGCAGACGTCGAGGTCCGGACCTTCCCCGGCGGGCACACCATCGATCCCGGACAGTTACCCCACGTCAGGCGATTCCTCGAGGCATTCTCCGAGACCCGAAGCGCCGCCGACTGAGGAGAAGTCCGCTGCTGGTCGGCCAGGTGCACGGTGTTCAGCATCGCCGCCGACCGGCGTGTCGACGCATGCGTCAGTACCCTCGGTATATGGCAGGTGCTGCGAAGGCCAATGGCAAGCTGGCCAAGAACTTGATCAAGTACAGCGTGCGCTACGGCCCGCTGGTGGTCGAGGCGGTCAAGCACGGCCGGGAACCGGCCCAGCAAGCGCTCCAGGCCGCGCTCGCGAAGCGCTCGGCCAAGAAGAAGGCGCTCGAGCACGCCCTCACCGTCCGCGACGGTTCCTTGCTCAAGGTCATCAAGGAAGGCCAGGCGATCTTCTTCGTCTTCTCCGGCGACGCCATCGTCACCACCTACCCGCCGGTGCCACCCACGTCGTACCCGGACCTCCTCCGCCACGCCGACCTGGACAACCGCGAATCAGCCGTCGTCCTCGCCGGCCGCAAACCCAAACTCACCCCCCACCTCCCCAAGATCCGCCACCGCTGACCCAGCCACCTTTCCCTGCCAGGTCCCACATCGGTGAGGTAGCCGGCCAGACCGGATTGCCGGGCAGGCCGTCAGGGTGGTTGCCCGCCGGTTCGGCAACTCGTCCAGGTGGTAGGCGGCCGCGTCCTCGCGCCCTTTAATGGGCTGACCCATCAGATGGTGGGTTGGCGTATTGGAGTCCGGGGTGCCAACCCACCATCTGGTAGGTCAACCCATGAAATGGGGTCGCTCGGGACGGATCCGCGCCGACACACAGCGCGGGCCGGGGACCGGAAGTGGTGGGCGGGGACGGGAGACCGGTGGGCGGGGACAAGAACCGGTGGGCGGGGACCGGAAGTGGTGGGTGGGGACCCGGAAGTGGTGGGGTGGGACAAGGAATTGCCTGTCTCGGCCCACGACGACTTGTCCCAGGTCACCAGACGCGGACCGACCCGCGGAGAACAAGCCCGACCGACTATCACCCACAAATCGAGCAGGAGACCCTGAAATGGTCGCGGCGGGGTGCGTACGGTCGCGGGTGAGCGCGTGGCCGGCAGGCGTGTGGGCGGTCGGGATGGCTGGCGCGGGCGGGTGGGAAGGTTGACGCGGGCGTAACATTCCGGACCCGGTGGGGCAACAGGCGGCACGCAGAGTGGAAGCACGTTTCCACGAGGGAGGGCGTCCGCATGCTCTGGAAGATCAGGACCGAACTCGCCGACCGGCCCGGTGCGCTGGCCGAACTCGCTGCACGGTGCGGTGCGGACGACATCAACATCCTCCATCTGGAGGTGTTCACCGCCGAGACCGGCGCCGTCGACGAGCTGGTGGTCAACGCCGGGGTCGGCTGGACCGCGGACAACCTGGCAGCGCTCGCCGCCGAAGCCGGTTGCGGCCGTACGACGGTCCGCCCGTGTCAGGCCGACGTACTCAGTGATGCGCCCACCCGCTATCTGCGCGCCGTACTGCGACTGATCGACGACCCGGTGTCGGTCGACGAGGAGCTCGGCAACCTGCAGGGGTTCGAGGAGTACACGCCGGCCGAGTGGGCCCGGGCCGACGCGCTCGTGGAGATCGCCGGCCGGCTCGCCGAGCGGTCCCACGAGTCCGTGGTCGAAGGCCCGCGCCCCGGCAGCGCCGTACCCGAGTTGCGGAAGGCGACCGTCGAGGACGCCGAGGCCGTGGTGGCGATGCACGAGCGGTGCTCGTACGAGAGCCGCACCAGGCGGTACCACGTGCCGATGCCGAAGCTGACCACCAGGACTGCCCGGCACCTGTCCGCACCGGCCGGTGGGGTGTCGATCGTCGCGTCGATCGGTGACGCCGTGATCGGGATGGCGACGGCCGCCCCGTGGGACGAGCTCGGGAGTACGACGATGGAGGTCGCCGTACTCGTCGAGGACGGCTGGCAGGGACACGGCCTGGGACTCCGGCTGCTGCGCCAGGTGGTCGGTGAGGCGCGAGTGCTCGGCGCCGACCGGGTCGTGTGCATGGTGCAGCCGGAGAACCACGCGATGCTGCGCACGCTCGAGCGGCTGCGGATGCGGTCCAGGGTGGTGCGGGACGGTGACAACCTGATGGTCACCGTCGCGCTGTCCGACCGGAGCCTGTCGCATGCGGTGGATCGGCCGCCGGTGCAATATCGTCAGAACCGTGCCACCCCTTCCCAACGGTCGCAATCCACACGGTCTGCTGGTCAACCTGCCCGCGAGCACGCGCTCGCCGCTCTATCAGCTCTTCAGCCGCATCCTGATCGCGCTGGGGTTGCTGACCGTGATGGTGCTCATCGTGGTGGTCGACCGTGACGGCTACCGGGACAACTATGACGGTCACGTCGACCTGATCGACAGCATCTATTACGCGACCGTCACGCTCACCACCACCGGGTACGGCGACATCACGCCGGTGACGCCCGCTGCCCGGTTGGTGAACGCCTTCATCGTCACGCCACTGCGGATCGCCTTCCTCGTGGTACTGGTCGGCACGACACTGGAAGTCCTGGCCAACGAGGGTCGCCGGATCATGCGGGACACGCGATGGAGGAAGCGCATGAAGGATCACGTCGTCGTCGTCGGCTACGGCACCAAGGGACGGTCCGCCGTCCAGACGCTGATCAGCAATGGGGTGAAGCGCGAGAGCATCGTGGTGATCGACCCGCGGGCCCAGGCGATCGGTGACGCGGGCAACGATCAGGTGGCCGCGTTCCACGGCGACGCCACGAACCGGACGGTGCTGCGCCGGGCCGAGGTGATGACCGCGCGCGAGGTGATCGTGACGACGGACCGCGACGACGCGGCGGTCCTCGTCACCCTGGCGGTCCGGCAGTTGAACGCGAAAGCCCACATCGTGGTCGCGGTCCGCGAGGAGGACAACGTCCCGCTGCTCCGCCAGAGCGGCGCCGACGCGGTCGTCACCTCGTCCGAGGCGGTCGGGCGGCTGCTCGGCCTGTCCGCGGTCAGCCCGAACCTCGGCGAGGTGATGGAGGACCTGCTCACGTACGGCGAGGGCCTCGAAGTCGCCGAACGCCCGGTGCTCGGCCGCGAGGTCGGCAAGCCCCCGTCCGCGGTCCCGGACCGGGTCGTGTCCGTCGTCCGCGACGGCAAGGTCCACCGCTACTACGACGCCAACGTGTCCGTCCTCGCCGCCGGCGACAAGCTCATCGTCGTCCGCCCCGCCAAGGAAACCCCCTGGGCCGAACGCCCCGGCGCCGACGACCAGGACGAGTAGCGCTTCCGGTGACTCCCGGCCAGTCCCAACGGATGGCGGACGCCTGGCTCCTCTACCGATCGGGTACCTGAGTCGATCTGACCTTCGACGGCGACGTTCCACCAGGCGTCATCGGCCCGCCCCTCACCGCACCGACCCACCCCTAGGCGGCCGCCAGGTCCGGCGACGGCGGACTTTGTGCGCCCAGTCCGCGTTCTGGCAGTGGATCCGTACGGACGTCGTGCACAAAGTCGAGTCAGCCAGGCCCTCGGTGCGGCGGGATGGGCCGCGCGGGTCGCGGTGCGGCTTCGGCCCGACGTCGTCCGGGCGGGTGTTGACGCGTAGCGAGTAGCGCCCTATGGTCTTGCCTGTAAACGATTACAAGAACGATTACAGGAGGTCGGCGTGAGTCGTCCGACGATCGCTGAGGTGGCTCGGGCGGCGGGGGTCTCGGTGGCGTCGGTGTCGCGCGTACTGAACGGTCTGCCTGCGACCGAGGAGATGGCTGAGCGGGTGCGGCGGGCGGTCCAGGAGCTCGGGTATGTGCCGGATTCGCGGGCGCGGTCGTTGAAGGTGGGGCGGACGTTCCAGTTGACGCTGGCGGTCGCCGACGTCGGCAATCCGGTGTACGTGACGATGATGCGGGCGGTCGAGGAGGTCGTGTCCGCGGCCGGCTATCGGCTGGTGGTGACGACGACCGGGTCGGATGTGGTGGACGAGGTCGCGCTGGTGCGCGGGATGGCGCGCGGGTACGCCGACGGCCTGGTGATCAGCCCGCTGCGCGTCGACGAGGATCTGATCAAGTCGATCCGCGAGTGCGAGGTGCCGGTGGTCGTCGCCGGTAACGTCCCCGCCAAGGCCGGCGTCGACACGGTCCGCGCCAACTCTCCGAAGGGCATCCTGCTGGCGGTTGAACACCTGACCGGCCAAAGGACGCGAGGACATCGCGTTCGTCAACGGACCTGCGGACACGGTGCCCGGCACGGCTCGCGCGAAGGGCTTCGCCGATGCGCTGAAGGAGTTCAAGCTGCAGTCGGCAGGGGAGATCGAAGCCGCCGACTTCACCTTCGCCGCCGGACGCGAAGCGGGGAAGAAGCTGTTCAAGAAACGCGGTCCCGACGCGGTGGTCTGCGCCAACGACCTGCTCGCCGTCGGAGTCATGCACGAGCTCGCCGCCTACGGACTAGACGTTCCGAACGACGTGGCGGTGATCGGGATGGACGACAGCGAACTCGCCGAGCAGTGCTTCCCGCCGCTGACGAGTGTCAACCTCGGGTCGGCCGAACGTGGCCGCCGGGCGGCTGAGTTGCTGTTGGCAAGGATCGAGGACAGCAGCCGGACGCCGCGGCGAATCGTCGTACAGCCATCGCTGAGCGTGCGGAGGTCCACTCCATGACCGTGTTGAATGCCGCGCCTCCGGCGCGGGGGTCATGGGGCCTTGGCTCCCGGCCTTCCCTCGTCGCTCCGGTCGCTGCGCTCCCTGCGCTCCTCAGTCCAGGCCGGGAGGCCCCATGACCGCGACCGTGACGGCTCCGGCGCCCACCCCGGTCAGAAAGCCGACCGGTAGGCCGAAGCAGAATCGGGAGGCGATCTTTCTCTTCCTGCCCGCGCTGCTGCCGGTCCTGCTGCTCAGCGTCTACCCGCTGATCCGCGGCATCGCGCTCGGGTTCACCGACGCGCGCGCCGGGCTCAACGTCGACACCAACTTCGTCGGCTTCGACAACTTCTCCAAGCTGCTGCACAACGGCCTGTTCTGGGACTCGTTCCGGATCGGCATCATCTGGACCCTGTCGGTCACGATCCTGCAGTTCGTCGCCGCGCTCGGCCTGGCCCTGCTGCTCAACACGACCATCAAGTTCCGCGGCGTCGCCCGTACGATCGCCCTGATCCCGTGGGCGATGCCGCCGGTGGTGGTGGCGATCATGTGGCGCCTGCTGCTGCACCCGACCAACGGCCCGGTCAACGAGATCCTGCAGAACCTGCACCTCACCGACCACCCGATCAACTTCCTCGGCGACTTCAGTACGGCGCTGCCGGCGGTGATCGTGGTCGGCATCTGGGTCGGCATGCCGATGACGACAGTGACTCTGCTGGCCGGTCTGCAGGGCATCGACCGCTCGCTGTACGAGGCGGCCGCGGTCGACGGCGCGAGCGCGTGGAGCCAGTTCTGGAACATCACGCTGCCGCAGCTGCGGACCGTGATCGTCGCGATCACCAGCCTGGACCTGATCTGGAACTTCAACTCGTTCGGCCTGGTCTACGTGCTGACCGCCGGCGGTCCGGGCGGCAAGACGATGCTGCCGATGCTGTTCGCCTACAACGAGGCCTTCCGGTACGGGAACTTCGGCATGGCCGCCGCGATGGGCGACGTGATGGTCGTGATCATCATCGTGTTCCTCGCCTTCTACCTCCGGAACCGGCTGAGGAGCGAAGCATGAGAACCCGGCCGGCCGCTCGCGCCCTGCAGTACGTCGCCGTCGTCTGCTACCTGATCTTTCTCGGCTTCCCGCTGCTCTGGCTGATCTCCAGCTCGCTGAAGTCGCCCCAGGAGTTCGCGAGTATCACGCCGTCCCTGCTGCCGAAGAACGTCGACTTCTCCAACTACAGCGACGCGCTCAACGAGCAGGGCCTGATCCGGGGCCTCGGCAACAGCCTGCAGATCTCGATCTTCACCACGATCCTGGTGCTGGTCGTGTCGCTGCCGGTCTCGTACGCGCTGGCCCGGTTCCGCAGCCGGCTGCGGCCGGTCACGAACGGCTGGATCCTGGTCAGCCAGGTGTTCCCGGTGATCCTGATCGTCATCCCGCTGTTCATGATCCTGCGGCCGCTGCACCTGACCAACACGATCCCCGGGGTGGTGATCGTCTACATGGTCTGGTCGCTGCCGTTCGCGTTGTGGATGCTGCAGGGGTACGTCGCCGCCGTACCGCGCGAGCTGGAGGAGGCCGCGTCGGTGGACGGCGCGAGCCGGGTCCGGACCATCGTGTCGATCGTGATGCCGTTGCTGCGGCCCGGGCTGATCGCGACCGCGATGTTCACCTTCATCTCGGCGTGGAACGAGTTCTTCTTCGCTCTGGTCCTGCTCCAGGATCCCGAGCTCAAGACCCTGCCGCTGGTTCTCGCCCGCTTCGTCGGGGCCGAGGGCCAGGTCCAGTTCGGTCCGCTGGCCGCCGCGTCCGTCCTGGCCACTGTCCCAAGCCTGGTGTTCTTCGCCTTCCTGCAGCGCCGGTTGACCTCCGGCCTGCTCAGCGGCGCAGTCAAGGGTTAGAAACCCCCTGAGGAGATGCAATGAAGAAAGCAATGACCGCGTTGCTCGCGGCAGGCGCCCTGGTGACGCTTGCGGCGTGTGGGAGCAACAGTGACAACAGCTCCGGCGACTCCGGATCGTCGGCGGAGAAGGTGACGCTGAAGTTCCAGAGCCTCGCCTTCCAGAAGACCACCGTCGCCGCGACCAAGAAGATCGTCGCGGACTGGAACGCCGCCAACCCGAACATCCAGGTCGAGTACGTCCAGGGCAGCTGGGACTCGGTGCACGACCAGCTGGTCACCCAGTTCCAGGGCGGGACCGCGCCGGACATCATCCACGACGAGTCCGCCGACATCACCGGCTTCATCAACCAGGGTTACCTTGCGGACCTCTCGCCGTACCTGAGCCAGGAGACCAAGGACGCCGTCTCGCAGGGCGTCTGGGACACGGTCTCGAACGACGGCAAGGTGTACGCCGCTCCGACGCTGCTGCAGTCGTACGTCGTGTTCGCGAACTCGACGCTGCTCAAGCAGGCCGGGATCACGGCGACCGGTGACTCGCTCAGCTGGGACGACCTGGCCGCGGACGCGAAGAAGCTGACGGCCGGCGGCAAGTACGGCCTCGGCTGGGGCCTGAAGAGCCCGACCGCGACCGTGCTGAACCTGGGCATGAACTTCGACGCGCAGTTCTTCGAGGGCACCGGCCGGGACGCGACGGCGAAGATCGGTGATCCCGAGCTCGAGGTGCCGAAGCGGATCCACGCGATGGCGTACGACGACAAGTCGATCGACCCGACCTCGCTGACCCAGAGCGGTTCCGACGTACTGCCCGCGTTCTACGCCGGCAAGACCGCGATGATTGTCGGCGGCAACTACGCCGCACAGCAGATCCTCGAAGAGGCGCCGAAGGGCTTCCAGTGGGAGGTGCTGCCGCCGCTGAAGGGCACCGGCACGCAAGCAGGCCGCGAACCCGCAGACGCTGTCCGTGCCGGCCGAGGGCAAGCACATCAAGCAGTCCGCACAGTTCATCGACTACTTCATGAAGGCCGAGAACCTGGCCGCTGTCGGGCAGGGCGACTGGCTGATCCCGACCACCCAGGCGGCCCGGGACGCGATCCTCAAGACGACCGGCGGCAAGGACGGCTGGGCAGCAGACGCTCGCGAGTGGTGCGGATCTGACCAAGGCGCCGTTCCAGAGCGTCGAGAACTATCCGAAGTGGAAGGATCAGATCGCGACGCCGGCCCTCCAGGAGTACCTGGCGAACAAGACCGACCTCGCGACGCTGGGCAAGAAACTGAGCGATGGATGGGGTCAGGTCAACCAGTGACGCCGGAAGGAACCAGCACTGCGCTGGAAACAGAAGTCGGCAGGTGCCCTCGTCGGTTCCGCGGTCGGTGACGCGATCGGTGGAGCCGTCGAGGGCTGGACCCCGGAGGCGATCCGGGAGCGGCACGGCGGCTGGGTGACCGGCATCGTCGGTCCGTGGTACGAGCGACTGGCGCACCGCGCGACCGATCGCGCCGTACCACAAGGGCGACGGCCACATCACCGACGACACGTTGATGACGCACGCGCTGGTCGAGGTGTACGACGAACGCCGTACCCACCTGGATGCGTACGCGATCGCCGAGTCGCTGGTCCCGAAGATGCTGACCGGGCGCCGGTGGGTGCCCGAGTTGGAGACCGAGGCGCTGCTGCTGCAGCGGGTCTTCCTGGCCGAGAAGTGGCTGGTCGCCCGGCTGCACTACGGTCACGTCGATCCGCGGGAGGCCGGCGTCGGCAACATCGTCAACTGCGGCGCGGCGATGTACATGGCGCCGGTCGGCATCGCCAACGCGGGTGACCCGGCGGGGCGTACGCCGAGGCGATCGACCTGGCGGGTGCGCATCAGTCGAGCTACGGGCGGGAGGCGGCCGGCGTGTTCGCGGCCGCCGTCGCCGCCGCGATGGCGCCGGGGGCAACGGCGACCTCGGCGGTCGGCGCGGCGCTGGCCCTGGCCAAGGACGGCACCCGGGGGGCCGTCGAGGCGGTGGCCGAGGCGGCGGACGGCGTGACCGACTGGGAGCAGGCGATTCCGCTGCTGCGCAAGGCGATCGGGCCCTACGACACGGTCGGCCCGGACTATCGCGACCAGTCGATGGATGCCCGGCGGCCGAGCCGGACGAAGGCGATCGAGGAGCTGCCGGTGGCTCTCGGCTTCGTGCTCGTGTCCGAGGGAGATGTACGCCGGGCAGTCCTCGGCGGCACGAACTACGGCCGGGACGCGGACTCGATCGCGTCGATGGCGGGCGCGATCACCGGAGCGCTCAGCGGCCTGAACGGCGTACCGGAGGACTGGGCGGCCGATGTCGCCGCGGCGAGCAAGACCGATCTCGAGCAGCCGGGCCGGGTGATGGCTTCGGTCGCCGTGGACCTCCGTGCGGCCGACGCCGAGCGGTGGGCACGCGCGTGGCCGCGTTGAACGCACTGGTCTGACAATGTCACTAGCCGTACGCCATGAGATGCTCGGCCGGACAGGGGAAGGAACAAGCCCGATGAGACTGTCCTGGGTGCAGCCGGAGGATCTGCTGCCGCACCAACTGGTCCAATCCCGGTCCGAAGGTGTCGATGTCACCGACGTCGAGGCGCGCTGGCTGACCGCCGGCGGTACGACGGACGCCCCGGCGTCGGGCGCCACCGACGAGCCGGCGTCACCTGAGCTGCGAGCCCTGGCCAGGGAGTTGCTCGATGAGCTGGACGCGCGGACGGCGGCCTGGCATGAGCCGGAGATCCCCGGCCTGCCGTTGCTCGGCCGGCCGGTGGACCTCGAGCAGCGGACGCTCAACGCTTGGCTCGGCCGGGCCGCCGGGAACTTGCTCGGAAAGCCGGTGGAGAAGATCCCGCGCGAGGGCATCCGGGAGATCCTGGAGACGTCCGGCCAGTGGCCGCTGACGCAGTACATCACCGCGATCGGCGTACCGGACGAGGTGCAGCAGCGGTGGCCGTGGAACAGACGGTCGAAGCCGACCAGCCTGCGCGAGGTCATCGACGGGATGCCCGAGGACGACGACCTGAACTTCGCGATCCTGGCGCTGCAACTGCTCGAGCGCCACGGGTCGGAGCTGACCACGGAGGACGTTGCGCAGGCCTGGCTGAACGACCTTCCGGCTGGTCGGGTGTTCACCGCTGAGCGTGTTGTCTACCGCAACCTTCTCGACGGCGTCGAACCCGCCCGGGCTGCCCTGGTCGGCAACCCGTTCCGGGAGTGGATCGGCGCACAGATCCGGACCGACGCCTACGGCTGGGCGCATCCCGGCGACCGAACCGCCGCCGCCCGGGTCGCCTTGGTCGATGCCCGGCTGAGTCACACCGGTGCCGGTGTCGACGGCGCGCTGTGGGTCGCCGCGATGTCAGCCGCCGCCTTGGTGCTGGACTCGCCGCGCGAAGTGGTCGTCGCCGGACTTGACGTGGTCGACGCCGACGGGGCGATCGCGCGGGCGGCCCGGTTCGGGCTGGCCCTGGAGGACCTCGAGCTCGACGACGCGCTCGACGCTCTGCACGCGGAGTACGGCGACCTGCACTGGGTGCACGCGGTGAACAACACCGCACTCGCGGCCTACGCCCTCACCGCCCCGGACTTCGCCACCGCAATCGGTCGCTCGGTGATGGGCGGCTGGGACACGGACTCGGTCGGCGCGACCGTCGGTGCGGTGTTTGGCGCAGTGCGCGGGGTTCCGGCAGAGTGGTCCACACCACTTGACAACCGGATGGCCACGAGCCTGCCGGGGATGGACCAGATCGCGATCACCGAACTGGCACGAAGGACTGTGGAGGTGGCTCGGGGTGGAGCCTGATGTTGTCGTCGTGGGCAGCGCGAACGTGGACCTGGTGTTGCCGGTCCAGCGGATCCCGCGCCCCGGCGAAACGGTGCTCGCGGGAGTGATGACCCGCGGGCCGGGCGGCAAGGGCGCCAACCAGGCGGTCGCCTCCGCGCGGGCGGGCGCACGCACAGCGATGGTCGCCGCACTCGGTGCCGACGACGGCGGTGCGCTGCTGCGGGAGGCTCTCGGCAGCTCCGGCGTCGACCTGTCGCTGGTCTCGTCGACGAGCACCCCGACCGGTACGGCGATCATCACGGTCGATCACAGCGGGGAGAACTCGATCGTCGTCGCGCCCGGTGCGAACGGCGAGCTGACCTTGTCCGAGGCGGCCGCGTCCGTGGTCCGGGCAGCGAAAATCGTTCTTTCTCAACTGGAGATCCCGTTCCCGACCGTCCAGGCCGCGGCCGCGGCGAGCTCGTACTTCATCCTCAACGCGGCCCCGGCCGCCGAGTTGCCGGACGAACTGCTGGCCGACGTCGACCTGTTGGTGGTGAACGAGACCGAGGCCGAGGCGATCGCCGGCGCGGACCGATCCGCGCTGCTGAAGAAGGTGCCCGCCGCGGTCGTCACGCTGGGTGCGGCCGGCGCCGTGATTCTGACCCGCGGTGACGACGAGATCGAGGTTCCCGGCGTACCGGTCGAGGTCGTCGACACCACGGCCGCCGGGGACACGTTCTGCGGTGTGCTGGCGGCAACGTTGGCCGCCGTGTCCGCTACCGACTCGATCACGGCCAGCGACCTGACGAATGCGGTCCGACGCGCTACCGTTGCTGCTTCATTGAGTGTTCAGGCGGCGGGGGCGATTCCCTCGGTGCCTCACGGGGATGCAATCGACGCGCGTTATGCGGAGGTGTACCTGTGAACCCGCTCGAGCCGCGGCCGATCGACCTACCCGCCATGGTGGATCTAGGCCTCCGGGTCGACCCGTCCTTTCTGGACGACGCCAAGATCCTCGGCGCGCCGGATGACCCGTCCGACCTGCCGCGATGGCGGGCCAGACTCGCCGAGTGGCTCGCCAGTGCGTACGAGCGCTCGCCGTACGACGGCTCGCACTACGACGTCCCCCCGACCGGGGCGGAGGGGCGGGGGAAGGATCAGCGCAGCCGGGAATGGACCCAGACGGCGTACTCGGTGGCGCTCGTGTGGCTCTGGGACGACCAGCTGTACGACGTGGCGACCGGGAAGTTCACCCCGGACAACTTCGTCCAGCACGGTGTCGACGACTTCGGCGGGTACGACGCGGTCGTGCTGTGGCATGCGTATCCGGTGATCGGGATCGACTCGCGTAACCAGTTCGACTTCTACCGGGACGTGCCGGGGCTGCGTTCGTTGATCGACGACCTGCACCGGCTCGGACTGAAGGTGTTCTTCGACTACAACCCGTGGGATGTCGGCACCCGCCGGTCCGCGCGCTCCGACGCCGACGAGTTCGCCGCGCTGGTGACCGAGTACGACGTCGACGGTGTCTTCCTGGACACCTTGAGGGAAGGCGATCCGGCCTTCACCCGCGCGGTACGCAGGGCGAATCCGGCGATCGCGCTCGAGGGTGAGTCACGGTTGCCGATGGCAAGGATCGGGGATCACGCGCTGTCCTGGGCGCAGTGGTTCGCCGACACGCACATGCCGGGTGTCCTGCGCGCGCACCTGTTCGAGCGCCGGCACATGATGCACCACACCCGCCGGTGGAACCGCGACCACAGCGACGAGCTGCAGTCGGCCTGGATCAACGGCGTCGGCATGCTGGTCTGGGAGTCGGTGTTCTCCGCCTGGGTCGGCTGGAATGCCCGCGACCGGGCGACGCTGCGCCGGATGGTCGCCGCGCAACGCGCGTTCGCACCGGTGCTGATCAACGGCGACTGGATCCAGCTCACTCCCGAGATCCCGGACAAGGCCCGGGACCACGGTGTCTACGCTTCGCGGTTCGACCTGGCCGACATCACCTTCTGGACGCTGATCAACCGCGCCGAGGAGGACTTCGACGGCATCGTGCTGCGCTCGGAGGATCAGGTCGGCGACTGGTACGACGTGACGTCGGGGGTACCGATCACCTCGGACGACGACGGCGTTCACCTGGTCGTGCCGGGCCGCGGCGTCGCTGGGATCATCCGCGTCGGCGCGACCGCCGGCGCGTCCTGCCGGGCGACCGCGCGCCGGCTGGGCACGATGCCGCGACCGCACGTCAAGGACTCCGCGTTCCCGATGGCTCCGGCCGAGCGGGTCCCGGTTCCGGCAGTTTCGGGTGATGCCTCGATCGGCCCGGTTGTCGTCGTACCGGCGGGGGAGCGGGAGCTGACCGTCCGGCATCGGCGGCGCGAGACCGGGTTGTACGACCAGGCGCCGTACGTGGAGGAGTGGAAGCCGCTGCCGCCACGGCTGCACGACATCCGGACGGTCAAGCGTGAGGTGTCGCTGCCGGGGATCTCCGTCGCGATCACCGAGGTGACCAACGCGCAGTACGCCGAGTTCCTGTCGGCGACCGGATATCGGCCGCTTGTGGCCAACCGATTCCTCGAGCACTGGGCGGATGGTGCGCCCGTCGCCGGGACCGAGGACCATCCGGTGACGTACGTCGATCTTCCGGACGCGCGGGCGTACGCGGCCTGGCGGGGCGGGCGGTTGCCGACCGAGGACGAGTGGCAGGTCGCCGCTCTCGAGGAAGGTTTCACCCGCGGCGAGCCACTGGTGTGGAACCTGACCGAGAGCGAGCACCGGGACGGGCGCAGCCGGTTCTGCATTCTCAAGGGCGGTTCGCACTATGTTGCCGAGGGCTCCGATTGGTACGCCGACGGCGGGCCGCAGGAGCCGGACGTGAGCTTCAAGCTGGTGCTGACCGGTGGTGGTCTCGATCGCTCCGAGACCATCGGCTTCAGGTGTGCGGGATGAGGCCTGCTCCACTTGACGGTGTGAAGGTACTCGAGGCGGCGACGCTGTTCGCGGGACCGCTGGCGGCGACGTTCCTCGGTGACTTCGGGGCCGACGTGACGAAGATCGAGCATCCGTCCCGGCCGGACGCCGCCCGGACGCACGGCGCGTCGAAGGACGGCATCGGGTTGTGGTTCAAGACCCTCGGCCGGAACAAGCGGCTCGCGACCCTCGACCTGTCCCGCGGACGCGACGTGTTCCTCGAGCTGGTGCGTTCTCACGATGTGCTTGTTGAGAACTTCCGGCCGGGGACGCTCGAGCGCTGGGGACTCGGTCCGGATGTGCTGCTCGAGGCGAACCCGCGGCTGGTGATCGCGCGCGTGACCGCGTTCGGTCAGGTCGGGCCGTGGTCGAGCCGGCCCGGGTTCGGGTCACTGGCGGAGGCGATGAGCGGGTTCGCGGCGGTCACCGGTGAGCCGGACGGCCCGCCGACGCTGCCGCCGTTCGGGCTGGCGGACGGGATCACCGCGCTGGCGACGGCGTACGCCGTCCTGGTCGCGTTGCGCGAGCGTGATCGGTCGGGCGAGGGCCAGGTGATCGACATGGCGATCATCGAGCCGATTCTGATGATGCTCGGTGGCGGGATCACGGCGTACCAGCAGACCGGGTACGTCCAGCCGCGGCTCGGGAACCGCTCGTCGAACAACGCTCCGCGCAATGTCTACCAGACTGCGGACGGTCGCTGGGTCGCGGTGTCGACCAGCTCGCAGAGCATCGCCGAGCGGGTCGTGACGCTGGTCGGCCGGGCGGATCTGGTCGCGCAGCCGTGGTTCGCGACCGGGCGCGAACGGGCCCAGCACGCCGATGAGCTGGACGAGGCGGTCGGGTCCTGGATCGCGGTGCGGCCGCTGGACGAGGTGATGGCCGAGTTCGAGAAGGCCGAGGCCGCGGTCGGCCCGGTGCACGACATCCGCGGCATCATGACCGATCCGCAGTACGCCGCCCTCGGCACGATCGTGGCCGTGGACGACGACGAGCTCGGCGGTCCCGTGCAGATGCAGAACGTGCTGTTCCGGCTGTCCGAATCGCCGGGGTCGATTCGGTGGGCCGGGGGGCCGCATGGCGCGAACACCGACGAGGTGCTCGCCGAGATCGGTGTCACGCCCGAGCAGCTCGCAGCGTTGCGGTCCGCCGGCGTGGTCTGAAGATTCTCGCCTGGAGGGGGCGCTAAGTGCTGACGGCACTGTATGTTCCGGCCAACCGGCCGGACCGGTTCGCGAAGGCGGTTGCCGCGGGCCCCGATCTGGTGGTGTTCGATCTGGAGGACGCCGTACCCATCGACGACAAGGCGGACGCGCGCGGCTGGGCGGTCGCCTGGATCGCCGCGAACGCACAGAGATCCGTGGAGGTCCGGGTGAACGCGCCGGGGACGCCGTGGATCGAGGACGATCTGGCCGCGGTGGCCGCCGTACCGTCGGTGCGGATCCGGTTGCCGAAGGTGGAGGGCGCGGCCGATGTGCACGCGGTGCTAGAACAGGTGCCGTCGGCAAGGATCACCGCGCTGATCGAGTCGCCACTCGGACTGGAGAAGGCGTTCGAGATCGCCACGGCGGATCCGCGGGTCGTCGCGATCGCGCTGGGTGAGGCGGATCTGTCCAGTGCGTTGGGGGTGGACGGGCCGGGGGGACTCGCGTGGGCCCGCGGACGGCTGGTGTCGGCGTCGCGGGCGGCCGGTCTGGGCGCGCCGATGATGTCGGTGTACCCGCACGTGAACGATCTCGACGGGTTGCGGGAGACGTCGCTGGAAGGGCGCGCGCTCGGCTTCGTCGGTCGTACGGCGATCCATCCGCGGCAGCTGGCGACGATCGTCGAGTGCTTCACGCCGACCGCCGTACAGGTGGCCGATGCGGAGGCTTTGCTCGCCGCAGTTGAGAAGGCCGGGGCCTCGGAGGGCGGTGTCATCGTGTTGTCGGACGGCCGGATGGTCGATCCGGCCATGGTGGGCCGCGCCCGTGAGGTGACCACCTTGATGCGTGAGATCAAGCTAAGGTCATAGGCATGCTGCCGCGCAGTGTTGATGCCGTGGTGATCGGGTCGGGGCCGAACGGGCTGGTGAGCGCGATCGCCCTGGCCGACGCGGGCTGGGACGTGCTGGTGCTGGAGGCCGCCGAGACCTTCGGCGGTGCGGTCCGGTCGACGGAGGACGACGGCTGGATCAGTGATCGTTTCAGTTCGAACTATCCACTGGGCCTGGCGTCGCCGGTGATTCGGGCGCTGGAGCTGGAGAAGTTCGGGCTGAAGTGGGCGCACGCGCCGCTGCCGCTGGTGCATCTGCTCGACGCGGAGGACGGTGCGTCGGTCGCGGTCCACCCCGATCCAGAGGACACGGCGAAGTCGATCGGCGTCGATCACCCGGCCGACGGTGACGCATGGTTGCGGCTCTACCAGCAGTACGTCGCGATCCGTGAGCCGCTGCTGAAGGCGCTGCTCACCTCGTGGCCGCCGGTCGTGCCGGGGATCAAGCTCGCGCGCAAGTTGGGGTCGGCGGGGGAGCTGCTGCGGTTCGCCCGGTTCATGGCGATGCCGATGCACCGGATGGGCAAGGAGCTGTTCGCCGGCCAGCGCGGCGCGGCCGTGCTCGCGGGCAACGCCCTGCACGCCGACTCGCCGCTGTCGGGCAGCGTCAGCGGCACGATGGGCTGGCTGCTCGCGATGCTGGCCCAAGACGTCGGCTTCCCAGTAGCCGCCGGCGGGTCGTCGTCGATGTCCGGAGCCTTGGTCCGCCGCGCCGAGCGCGCCGGCGCCCTGCTCGTCTCCGGTACGCCGGTCAGCGGGATCGACGTGTCCTCCGGACGAGTAACCGGCGTACGCGCGACGTCGGGCGAGACCGTCGCCGTCACCCGGGCCGTCATCGCGGACACGTCCGCGCCGGTGCTCTATCGCTCCTTGTTGCCAGATGCAACGATCCCGGCCGGGCTGCGGCGTGATCTGGACGAGCGGTTCGAGTGGGACTATCCGACGGTCAAGCTGAACTTCCGGCTGAGTGGCCCGGTCCCTTGGAAATCCTTCGAGGCGCGATCGGCCGGCGTGGTCCATCTGGGCGGGACCGCCGACGAACTGGTCCACCTCTCCGCTGACCTCGACACCGGCAGGTTGCCGTCGCAGCCGTTCCTGCTGATCGGCCAGACCACGAAGTCCGACCCGACCCGCTCACCCTCGGGGACCGAAGCGGTGTGGGCGTACTCCCATCTGCCGCGCGGCGTCGCGGACGACGAATCGGCGGGCAAGCTGGCCAACCGGATGGAACGCACCATCGAACGCTTCGCCCCCGGCTTCACCGACCTGATCATCTCCCGCGATCTGCAGCGCCCCTCGGCCCTTGAGTCAGGCAACGCCGCGCTGGGCCACGGCGCCGTCGGCGGCGGCACCATGCAACTCCACCAGCAACTCGTCTTCCGGCCGACCATCGGCCTCGGCAGCGCGCGCACCTTCATCACCGGCCTGTACCTCGGCAGCTCCGCCATCCACCCCGGCGGCGGCGTTCACGGCGCCTGCGGCCACCTCGCTGCCCGCACCGCCCTCCGCGACGCCTCCCTCCTCGGCCCCCTCACCCGCACCCTCCCCACCGCCACCCTCCGCCACCTCCAACGCTGACGCGGCCAACGGCAGACACGAGCGTGGCCAGCGGAGACGTGCGTTGGCCACGGACACGACCGCGGATACGGGTGTCGGCCGCGGACCGACCCTCGGCGGCGGACAATTTGAGGGGCTAACCCCTCGGGTGGTGGGTTGCCCCCTGAGAATCTGAGGGGCCAACCCACCGGTTCCGGGGTTGACCCCTCGAATGACGGGAGGTGGGCGCGGGGAAGGGTGGCCGGGGCCTGAGGGGAGCGTTGGCGGCTGTCATCCCGCCTCTTGTGTCGTTTCCGTGGGTGCCCACTTCGGGCGACTGCGGAGGGTGACTTTGTGCACCAGATCCGTACGCCGAGGTCGTCGCCGTACGGATCTCGTGCACAAGGTGACCGATCGCGACGATGGGTCGCGGACCAACGGCCGGATATCCGGCTCTTGTGTCGTTTCCGTGGGTCCCCACTGCGGGCCGCAGTGGGGGGCCGACTTTGTGCACCAGATCCGTACGCCGAGGCCGTCGCCGTGCGGATCTCGTGCACAAAGTGGCCGATCGCGACGCCCGGTGGCAGCCGGACGGACGGGCAGGTCAGCCGGGAAGGTCAGCCGGGAAGGTCAGCCGGGAAGGTCAGCCGGGCAGGACGGCCGGATATCCGCTCGAATGACGGGAGGGCCGGCGCGGGAAGGTGGGCGAGGGGAGGGGAGCGGCAGGGGGTGGGAGGGGAGCGGTGGGGATGGGGTGGTTGGGGCGGGAAGGGCACCGTGGAGGGTGGGGTGGTTAGGGTCGGAGGGTGAGACTGGATGAGGCGACCTGTCGAGCTCGGGTGGCTGCTGCGCGGATCGGACGGTTGGCGACGGTGGGGGCGGATCTGCGGCCGCACGTCGTACCTGTGACGTATGCGGTGCACGGGGACGAGGTGTTCATCGGGATCGATCAGAAGCCGAAGACGACGACTGCTTTGAAGCGGTTGCGCAACATCGCGGAGAACGAGCGGGTCGCGGTTCTGGTGGACGAGTACGACGAGGACTGGGCGCATCTGTGGTGGGTACGGGTGGACGGGGTCGCGCGGGTGCTGACGGCCGAGTCGGCGGCGGTTCAGTTGCTGGTGGCGAAGTATCCGCAGTACGCCGAGGATCCGCCGCGTGGACCGGTGATCGCGATCCACGCGGACGGGTGGACCGGCTGGTCCTACGCGTAGGGTGCAGGGATGGTTGGCGAAAGGGGTGGCAGGTGAGCGACGGGGCACGTCTTGAGGGACTGTTGCGGGAGCTTGCGCCCCAGGTGCTGGGCTTTCTGGCCCGGCGGTACGGGCAGTTCGATCTGTGCGAGGACGCCGTACAGGAGGCATTGCTGGCGGCTGCGACGCAGTGGCCGGCCGACGGGGTACCGGCGAATCCGCGGGGCTGGTTGATCACGGTCGCGACCCGGCGGCTGACAGACCAGTTCCGGAGTGAGAACGCGCGGCGGCGGCGGGAGGACTCGGTCGCGGCGATGGCCGGGCCGGAGGAGTTGGTTGCTCCGGGCGCCGATGTGGATGCGCCGCCGGATGCCGACGACACGTTGACCCTGCTCTTCTTGTGCTGCCATCCGGCCGTCACGCCGGCGTCGCAGGTCGCGCTCACGTTGCGCGCGGTCGGCGGTCTGACCACGGCCGAGATCGCCCGGGCCTTCATGGTGCCGGAGGCAACGATGGCGCCGCGGATCAGCCGGGCGAAGAAGAGCATCAAGGCGGCCGGCAGCCGGTTCGTGATGCCGCCGGCGGAGGAGCGCGCCGAGCGGCTGCGCGTCGTGCTTCAGGTGCTGTATCTGATTTTCAACGAGGGTTACACCGCGAGTTCGGGCGAGGAACTGCAGCGGGTCGAGCTGACCGCCGAGGCGATCCGGCTGACGCGGATGCTGCGTTCGGCGCTGCCGGACGACGGCGAGGTGGCGGGTCTGCTGGCGTTGATGCTGCTGACGGATTCCCGGCGGCGGGCGCGAACCACGGCAGACGGCGGCCTGGTCCCGATCGACGACCAGGACCGCACGCTGTGGGACCGCGAGCAGATCGAGGAAGGTGCCGCGCTGATCCTGACCACGCTGGCGCGCGGCGCTGTCGGTCCGTACCAGCTCCAGGCGGCGATCGCGGCGATCCATGCGGAGGCGCCGAGTGCCGAGGAGACCGACTGGCCGCAGATCCTGTCGTTGTACGTGCTGCTGGAGAAGCTCGCGCCGAACCCGATGGTGACGCTCAACCGCGCCATCGCGCTCGCCCAGGTCGAGGGACCGCAGGCCGGGCTCGACCTGCTGGCCACGCTCGACGACGACAAGAACATCACCGAGACGCACCGGTTGGACGCCGTACGGGCGCATCTCTATGAGCGGGCGGGGGAGTCGGCGAAGGCGCATGAGCATTACCTCGCCGCGGCCCGCCGTACGACGAGCCTGCCCGAACGCCGCTACTTGACCGCCAAGGCGGACCGCGTCGCCGGTTAGGTGTTGACGCCCTGCCAGCCTTATGGATCGCGGCGTGGACAGAGCTGTTGGAGACGGTGCGCTGGGCGACACCCCAGTCGCACGTGTGGGCGTGACCCGAGTTGTAACTTCGGTTTACAGTAGCGCGTATGAGCCTTCAGGAGCGGACGCGCGGGCGGCGGGACGCGATCGGAGTCGGGGTCGCCCTGCTGAACCGGCTGGCGAAGTCGCGGGCGATCGACCGGTTCGGCCTGCGCAAACAGACCGAGCGAGTAGTGTTCGAGGCGACCAAGACCGGCTTCCGGACCGCGGGAGCGTTGACACGTCGTTTCGCCGCCGCGTCGAAGCTCGCGGCGCCGTCGCGGTTGCCGGCGGCGCGCGGGACCGGGAAGTTCGATCTCACGCCGACCGAGGACCAGCAGATGGTCGTCGAGGTCGTGCGCGAGTTCGCCGCGGAGGTACTGCGTCCTGCTGCCACGACTGCGGACACGGCCTGTGCTACTGACGCCGACGTGCTGTCGTCGTCCGCCGAGCTCGGGCTGAGCCTGATCGAGGTACCGGAGGAGCTCGGCGGCATCGTGACCGAGCGGTCCGCGATGACCGGCGTACTTGTGGCCGAGGCGATGGCGCATGGCGACATGGGCCAGGCGGTCGCGTGCCTGGCGCCGGCGGCCGTGAGCACGGCGATCTCGTTGTGGGGCGATGAGACACAGCAGGCGACGTACCTGCCGGCCTTCACGGGTTCGTCCGTACCGGCCGCGGCGCTGGCGATCCTGGAACCGCGGCCGTTGTTCGATCCCTTTGTTGTGCAGACTCGTTGGGCCGGCGGCCGGTTGAACGGTGTGAAGTCGCTGGTGCCGCTCGGTGCCTCGTCGGAGCTGTTCGTGATCGCGGCGCAGGGGGAAGACCAGGGGCCGGCCCTGTTCCTGGTCGAGTCGGATCACCCTGGCGTGACCATCGAGGCCGAGCCGGCCATGGGGTTGCGGGCGGCGTCGCTGAGCCGGGTGATCCTGGAGGACGTGCCGGCGATGCAGTTGGGGACGTTCGAGGACTATGCCGAGTGCGTCCGGCTGTCGCGGCTCGGGTGGTGCGCGTTGTCCCTCGGTACGGCGAAGGCTGTGCTCGACTACGTCACGCCGTACGTGAATGAGCGGACTGCCTTTGGCGAGCCGATCAGTCATCGGCAGTCGGTGGCCTTCATGGTGGCGAACATCGGGATCGAGCTGGAGGGGATGCGGCTGGTCACGTACCGGGCCGGATCGCGTGCTGAGCAAGGGCTTTCGTTCGCTCGCGAGGTCGCGCTGGCGCGGCGGCTGTGTACCGACAAGGGCATGCAGATCGGGACGGACGGCGTACAGCTGCTCGGTGGGCACGGGTTCGTGAAGGAGCATCCGGTGGAACGGTGGTACCGCGATCTGCGGGCGATCGGCGTGATGGAAGGTGCGGTGCTGGTCTGATGATCAACCTGGAGACGCCTCGGAAGTTCCGTGCGTTGATCAACCAGGCGCACCAGGTCGCGGCCGAGATGCTGCGGCCGAACTCGCGCCGCTACGACCTGGCCGAGCACGAGTACCCGGTCGAGCTGGACCTGCTGGCCGCGATGGTGGACGGATTAGGGGCCTCGGGCACCGGTTCTGGCGCCGGCGCTTCCGGCGTACGCCGTACTGCGGACGCCGGTGAAGGTGTCGTGAACGGATCGAACCTGTCGTCGGTGTTGTCGATCATGGAGATGTGCTGGGGCGACGTCGGGCTGCTGCTGTCGATGCCGCGCCAGGGGCTCGGGAACTCGGCGATCGCGTCCGTCGCCTCCGAGGAACAGTTGCGTCGGTTCGACGGCGTGTGGGCGGCGATGGCGATTACCGAGCCCGGGTGTGGGTCGGATTCGGCGAAGATCCAGACGACGGCGCGCCTGGATGGGGATTCGTACGTGCTGGACGGCGAGAAGATCTTCGTGACCGCTGGTGGGCGGTGTGATGCCGTGGTGGTGTGGGCGACTCTGGATCGCTCGTTGGGTCGTGCCGCGATCAAGTCTTTCGTGGTCATGAAGGACACGCCCGGACTGACGGTGGAGCGGCTCGAAGACAAGCTCGGCATCCGTTCGTCCGACACCGCTACGATCCGTGTCGAGAACTGCCGCGTACCTCGGGAGAACCTGCTCGGATCGCCCGACATCGATGCCGACAAGGGGTTTGCGGGCGTCATGCAGACCTTCGACAACACCCGCCCGTCGGTCGCCGCTATGGCGGTCGGCTGCGCCCGCGCGTCCCTCGAACTCACGCGTTCGTTGCTGGCCGAGGCGGGCGTCGAGGTCGACTACGACCACCCCGTCCACCGGCAGCCTGCCGCGGCCGCGTCGTACCTTCAGATGGAAGCCGACTGGGAAGCCGCCTACCTGCTGACCCTCCAGGCCGCCTGGATGGCCGACAACGGGAGACCGAACTCCCTCCAAGCGTCGATGGCCAAGGCCAAGGCCGGCCGTGCCGCCAACGAGATCACCCTCCGCTGCATAGAACTGACCAGCACCCTCGGGTACTCGGAACACGAACTCCTCGAAAAGTGGTCCCGAGATTCCAAAATCCTGGACATCTTCGAGGGCACCCAGCAGATCCAGCAACTGATCGTCGCTCGAAGGCTGCTCGGGAAGACGTCCGCCGAGCTGAAATAGCCGCCGCGGCTGTCGCCTACCTCGCCAATGTTCGGCAGCTGTTCAGCCCAGACAGCTGCGATGGCGAGCTCTGCCCGGTGCTCGAACCCTTCCGCAGCCAGTTGAGCGGGTGCCAAGATCGGCCTGAGAAAGGTGGGCTGGACCGTGGTCAGCTTGGCGAGTTATCGAACGGTGTTGATTACCGCGATCGCTCTCGTGGACGGGGGCGAGGACCTCCGGAGCATTGCCGGCGTTCGGTTCGAGGGTGACTACGGCGGGCCAGAGGAGAGTTCGGCCGAGGATTTCATCCGCTGGCTCGACAGGGTCGAGGGCCGTGCCTATGTGCGGCAGCCGGATGGGACGCGCGGGCTGCAGGTACAGGTCGTTGACGGTGAGTCGCAGCGTTATCTTCGCAGCGATCCGCATGCCGAGACCGACCCGCTGCTCTTTCTCCCGCGGTTACGGCCCGTCACTCCAGTGCATCGAGTGCCCACACATCGTCGCGGCGGACGCCGAACCCGTTCTCTCCGTTGATGCCAGGCACTCGTTGTGGTCGACGCGGCTGGACGGTTGGGCCTGTCGTCAGGCGCCGTCATGCGGAGACGGCTGACCGAAGTAGGCGTCTTCGTCCACCCGCTCGGCGCGGCGACGACCGCCTCGGATGCGATAGGAATCCAGCAGTAGCTCCGCGAGTTCATGCCGACCGAGCTGGTCGAGATACGCCCAGGCCGAGACCCGGAACCGGAAGATCTGGATGACCGGGAACGTCGTGCGCCGGTCCGCGAGGGCGTCGGCGAGGCCCATATCACCACTCCACAGCTGGACGATCTCGCGGTCTTGCTCGTCCAACCGAAGCCTCGCGAACACATGGCGGCCCGAGTAATAGGCTGGCGAGCCTTCGTGGGCCTGTCCGAGCATGGCGTCAGGCATCCGCGCCGTCAGCTCCTCGACATCCCGCCAGGTCGATCCACCCATCACCGCAGCGTATTCGAACGTACGCGGGACGACCACAGCGTCGGCCGGCGGTTTCGCAAACTCAACTGGACGAACACCATGAAGCGCCTGTGCCCCCTTGGATCAAGCGGTTCCGTTGGCGTGGCCAACGGCGTACAGGTAGCCGATCTTGGTGTCCTTGTCGATGCCGAGGACGACCGTGCCGTAGTTGCCGCAGCGTTCGACTCAGCAACGCCATCGTCTTCACCGCGCTAAAGACATTAAGACGCACGAACTGCTCAGAAGTTGGAAAAGGACCTTTCTGGCTGACGTCGCCGTCATCGGCGAGGATGGTCCGATGGAGGTCACCACCCTCGCCGAGCTGGGCACCGCTGTCGGGACGCTGGTCCTCGCTCTCGCCACCTTTGCGGCGGTTCGCTCCGGGAACCGGTCGACGCAGCTCACCGAGCGCAGCCTGCTGGCGGCGATCCGGCCGCTGTTGGTGAGCTCCCGACTCCTCGACGATGACCAGAAGATCGGGTTCGTCGACGACCACTGGGTCACGGTGAAGGGTGGCCGGGCCACCGCCGAGGCGGCGCATGACGCCGTCTATCTCACGATCTCGCTGCGCAACGTCGGCACCGGACTTGCCATCCTCAACGGCTGGCGGTTCTTCGAGGAGCGGGAGCTCGGCGTGACGCCGGCCCCGTCGCTGGACGAGTTCCACCGCCTCACCCGCGACATCTACATCGCGCCGCAGGAGATCGGGTTCTGGCAGGGCACCTACCGTGACCCGCGGGAGGAGCTCTTTCGCCGGGCCCAACGTGTCGTCACGGATCGGGTCGCGTTCACGATCGACCTGCTCTACGGCGACGCCGACGGCGGCCAGCGGGTGATCACGCGGTTCTCGGTCCTGCCGCTGCCGGACGACGACGGCTGGATCACCGCCGTCTCGAGGCAGTGGAACATCGACCGCGACGACCCGCGCTGACTCACCGGGTCAGCATCGCGAGGACGGTCCATCCATGGTGGCTACGTCGGATGAGTGTCATCCATCTGCGCTCATCGTGGGCACCGCCCTGGTCGTCGGCCAGGGTGTGCCCCAGTGCTTCGCCCTGGCGTGAGGCCGGTCTCCGCCGGGTCAGGATTCCGGGCATGAAGCGAACCCTGATCATTCTGATGACTGCGGCGGTCCCAGCTGCCGCAGTCATCCTGCCCGTGGCCTCAAGCGCCGCGGCCCGCGACAGCGACACCACCGCCGCTACAACCTGTGCCTCCGTCCCCGTCTCCGCGCCTTCTGGCACCAAGGTGGTGTCGGTCGACGCGGTGGCCAAGGCCGGCGGCAACTTCACTTTCCCGTCTGCGTTCCCGCCGGTCGACCCGATCATCGACGTACCGGCCTGGTGCGATCTGAAGGTCGTGGTGACCCACCCGGGCGCGAATGACACCGTCACGATCAAGGTCTCGCTCCCACAGGACCCGAAGAAGTGGAACGGACGTTTCCAGGCCACCGGCGGCAGCGGCTACTCCGCCGGGGACGTCAGCGACCAGAGCGTTCCGCTGATCAGCGCGGTCAAGGGCGGGTACGTCGGCGCCGCCACCGATGCCGGCGTCAAGGGCGGCCAGGACGCCAGCTGGGGGCTCACCGCGGACGGCACGGTCAACACCGGCCTGCTCACCAATTTCGCGTCGCGCTCGGTGCACGACATGGCGGTCATCGGCAAGGACGTGACCGCAAAGTTCTACCAGCATGCCGCGAGCTACTCGTACTTCACCGGCTGCTCGACCGGCGGCCGACAGGGGTACGCCGAGGCCGAGCAGTACCCCAACGACTTCCAGGGCATCCTGGCGAACGCACCCGCGGTCGACTGGAACCGGTTCGAGATCGCCACCCTCTGGTCGCAGGCGGTCTTCAACGAGGAGAAGCTCGCGCCGACTGATTGTGAACTGGACGCCTTCAACACCGCCGCGGTCGCCGCCTGCGACCGCCTCGACGGGGTCAAGGACGGCGTCATCGACAATCCGCAGAAGTGCACGTGGGACGCCCGCCGCCTGATCGGCACCAAGGTTCTGTGCGACGGCAAAGAGCTCACGATCAGCAAGGCGCTCGCCGACGCGGTCAACAAGATCTGGGCCGGCCCGACCACGCCGTCCGGAAAGAAGCTCTGGTACGGCCAGAACAAGGGCTCGACCTTCAGCTTCATCGCGGTCTACAACAAACCATTCGCGGTGCCTGACCTCTGGGCGAAGTATTTCGTGACGAAGAACCCGTCGTTCGACAGCACCAAGCTGACCTACAAGTCGTTCGAGCAGCTGTTCAACTCGGCGACCAGGCAGTACGACGCTGTCATCGCCGACAACAACCCCAACTTGTCGAAGTTCGCCAAAGCCGGCGGCAAGCTGCTGACCTGGCACGGCCAGTCCGATCAGCTGATCCCGACCCGGGGCACGGTCCACTATCGCGACCAGGTGAACGCCGTTTTCGGCGGCACCAAGCGCGTTGACGACTTCTATCGCCTGTTCCTGTTGCCCGGCGTGGACCACTGCGGATCCAAGCTGTACAGCACCGGTCCTCTGGTCAATCCAGGTGCCGACCTCAACGCCTTGGTCAATTGGGTGGAGAAGGGTGGCGCTCCGACCACCCTGCCGGCAACGTCGGTAAACGGCACGACCACCCGCAACATCTGCCGCTATCCGATGGTGGCCCGCTACACCGGCCACGGCGACACCGACTCGGCCGCGAACTACCGCTGCGTCAGCGCCTGACTCATCCGCACCAACGCGGCGGCCCCGGATCACGATCCGGGGCCGCCGCTCCATGCCGACGGCGCAACAGCGGTACGTCGTCACATGCGCACATGCGGATGTCGCCAGCGGCTGGGCGTCCCGGTCGGCACCGTGAAATACCTTCGGTCAGGACTGGCCGACGCCGTGGAGGAGGGCGGCGACTGCGAGGTCGGCCGCCTGGGCGGCCTTGATCTGGGGGACGTCTTCGGCGGCGACCCGGATGACCTGGCGCAGCAGGGCCTCGATCCACCCGTCGGGCAGGTCGGCGCGGAACAGTCCTTCGTCGACGGCCCGGCGAATGAAGGCGTCGAGCCGTTCGCCGAGTTGCTCGCGACGGGTCGCGGTCGGGGGGTCGGCGATCATTCGCTCGAACGCCACCGGCCACTGACGAGTGGCGTCGATGATGCCCTCGACGTAGCGGTGCAGCGCCACCGCCACCGGGGCCTCGGTCAGCCGGGCGTTCTCGAAGGCGACATCGACGGCGTCGTAGCGCGCTGTGTAGATCGCGGCGAGCAGTGCCTCGCGAGACTCGAACTGACGGTAGAGGGTACGGCGATCCAGGTCCGCCTCGGCGGCGATCTTCACCATGCTCGCGCTCGGATCAGCAGCGAGCAGCCGCGCGGCGGTGCTCAGGATCTTCTCGAGGTTCCGTGCTGCATCAGCTCTCACCCGACCAACCTACCGCGTGTGACGGTAATTCGTCCTGCCGCCTCAGCGATGCGTCAATTAGAATCTTAACTGCTACAGTCTTGTGACAGGAATTCAATCGAAGGAGGCGGTCGGACATGGGCTTGTGGTTCATCACCGGAGTGTCGAGCGGACTGGGTCACGCACTGGCCGAGGAAGTGCTGGAGCGGGGCGAGAAGGTTGTTCTCACCTCCCGGCGGCTGGAGCCGATGGCCGATCTGGCGGCGAAGTACCCCGGCAACGCGACGGTCCTCGCCCTCGACGTGACGAACGCCGAGCAGCGGGCCAAGGTCGTCAGCCGGGTCGAGGGACAGTTCGGCGGCATCGACGTCCTGGTGAACAACGCGGGCATCGACTTCGTCGGTGCGATCGAGGAGCAGGACGAGAGCGACTACCGGGCGGTCTTCGAGGTCAACTTCTTCGCCCCGCTCGCCCTGATGCGCCTGGTCCTGCCCGGCATGCGGGAACGCGGGCGCGGCACGATCGTCAACATCTCGTCGATGGACGGCCTGGCCAGTCTGCCCGCCAACGGCCTGTACTCGGCGAGCAAGTTCGCCCTGGAAGGCCTGACCGAGGCGCTGTGGCAGGAGATCGAGCCGCTCGGACTCCGGGCGGTCGTGATCCAGCCCGGTTCCTTCCGGACCGGCATCGAGCAGCGCACCCTGCTGTCGGGTCAGCCGATCGACGCCTACGCGGCGACCGCCGGCGCCTTCCGCCAGATGATGGGATCTCTGACGCCGGAGATGTTCCCCGGCGATCCCCAGCGAGCCGCGAAGGCCGTCTACGAGGTCGTCACCTCGGACGACCCGCCGCACTGGGTTCCGCTCGGCAGCGACGCCTACCGCCGGATCGCCGTGAAGCTCGAGGCCTTGCAGCGCGAGTTCGAGGCGGGCAAGGAACTGGCCCTCTCGACCGACTACCCCGACAGCGGACCCGCGGTTCTCTGACACCCAGCGACTCGACGCATCCACTGCGCCCACTTCTCGACACCACTGGAGACATGATGAGTAAAACCTGGCTGATCACCGGCAGCTCGCGAGGCCTCGGTCGCGCACTGACCACAGCGGCACTCGACAACGGGGACCGCGTCCTGGCCACTGCTCGCCGTCCGGGGCAGCTCGACGACCTGGTCAAGGAGTACGGCGAAGCCATCCACGCCGTCGCCCTCGACGTCACCGACGCCGCGGCCGCGCGATCAGCCGTACAGGCCGCGGTGGACGTCTTCGGCGGCCTGGACGTCGTCGCGAACAACGCCGGCTACGCCAACAGCGCCCCGATCGAGGAGATGGCCGAGGACGACTTCCGCGCCCAGATCGAAACCAACCTGTACGGCGTCGTCAACGTCACCCGGGCCGCGCTGCCGGTGTTCCGCAAGCAGCGCAACGGCCACTTCCTGCAGTTCTCCTCGATCGGCGGCCGGGCCGGCGGCACGCCCGGCATGGGCGCCTATCAGACCGCGAAGTTCGCCGTCGAAGGATTCTCCGAGGTACTGAACAACGAGGTGAAACCGTTCGGCGTCAAAGTGACGATCATCGAGCCCGGCGGCTTCCGCACCGACTGGGGCGGCTCCTCGATGACACTGAGCCAGGTCGGCGAGGACTACGAGTCCACCGTCGGCCAGATCAACCGGTACCGCGCCGAGACCGACGGCACCCAGCCCGGTGATCCGGCCAAGGCAGCCCGCGCGATCGTCGGCATCGTCGCAGCGGACGAGCCACCCCTGCGGCTCCTGCTCGGCAAGGACGCCCTCGAGCTGGCCGACAAGGCCTCCAGGTCCCGGGCCGAGGAAGCCGCCCGGTGGGCCGACGTCACCACCTCGACCGACCACTGAACCCACCAGCCACGGCCGGTGCCCACCCAGCCAGGAGAGAAGCGTGCTTGGTAACACTGTGGGATCCGAGCTGATCGGTCGGCGCCGTGAGCGGGATGTGCTGGATCGTCTGCTCCGCGAGGTCGCTGCCGGACAGAGCCGGGTGTTGGTCCTGCACGGCGAGGGAGGTGCCGGCAAGACCGCCTTGCTCGACTACGTTGCCGAGCAAGCGTCGACGTACCGGATCGTCCGCGCCGCTGGAGTGGAACAGGAATCCGAGCTGGCCTACTCGGCCCTGCAACTCCTGTGTGCACCGCTGCTGCCGTACATCAGTCGGCTGCCGCAGGCGCAGCAGGATGCGCTGTCCACCGCTTTCGGGCTCAGCGCGGGGAGCCCGCCAGGACAGCTGTTGCTCGGCATGGCCGTCCTCGGCTTGTTCGCCGAGGCGGCGGAGGAACGGCCGCTGGTCTGCCTGGTCGACGATACGCAGTGGCTGGATCGGCACTCCAGGCTGATCTTGACGTTCGTCGCGCGCCGTTTGGGCGCCGAGTCGGTAGCGCTGGTCTTCGCCGCCCGCACCTCGGGCGAAGACCAGCGGAGCCCGGACGAACAAGAGATGCTGGGTGGCCTGCCCGAGCTGCCGGTGCGTGGGCTGCCCGACGCGGAGGCGCAGGCGTTGCTGGACTCAGTGCTGTCCGGGCCGGTAGACCCTCGCGTGCGGGCTCGGATCGTGGCGGAGACCCGCGGCAACCCGCTGGCCCTGCTCGAGTTGCCGCGCGGGCTGACGCCGGCGGAGCTGGCGTTCGGCTTCGGCGGGTACGGCGGTACTACCGTGGCTAGCCGGGTCGAGGAGGGTTTCCAGCGCCGGATCGGAGCGTTGCCGGACAGCACCCGCAAACTCCTACTGACCGCGGCCGTCGAACCGGTCGGCGATGCGCCGCTGCTGTGGCGGGCGCTCCAGCGATTGGGCATCGAACCGGATGCCGCCGTACCGGCCGAGGCCGCAGGCCTCATCGAGCTGGGCACCCGGGTGCGGTTCCGGCACTCGCTGGTGCGCTCGGCCGCTTGGCGGGCGGCCGACGTCAGTGATGTGCGGGAGGTTCATGCCGCGCTCGCCGAAGCCATCGACCCGCAGCAGGATCCGGATCGGCATGCCTGGCATCGGGCCCACGCGGCGGTCGGGCCGGACGAAGAGGTCGCGAGCGAGCTCGCCCGATCGGCCGATCGAGCGCAGGCCCGCGGCGGTCGCTCGGCGGCTGCCTCATTCCTGGAACGTGCCGCTGCGCTGACTCCCGACCCGAAACGGCGTGCCGGGCGTGCGCTGGCCGCGGCGCGGGCTCAGCTCGAAGCGGGCTCGCCGGCCCGGGTGCACGACCTGCTCGCGATCGCCGAACTCGGACCACTCGATGCGTTGCAGCGGGCCGACGTGGCCCGGCTCCGAGCCCAGCTTTCGTTCATGCTCAACCCCGGCGTCGACACCGGACCGCCCCTTCTCGCCGCCGCCGCACGCCTCACGGATCTCGACCCAGCCGCGGCACGGGAGACCTATCTCGCGGCGCTGGGCGCGGCCATGTGGGCGGGCCGGCTCGACGAAAGCGGGCTGCGGCGAGCCGCCGAGGCGGCCCGCCGGGTGCCTCCCGGCGAGGACATGGACGGACTCTTCCTGCGCGGTCTCATCGCCTGGAGCCTCGACGGGGCCGGCCCAGCCGTGCCGTTGCTGTCCGCGGCCCTCAGCTCGTTCGCCGACAGCGACGACCTCGGACTGCTCTGGCTGGCCGCGATGGCTGCTATGGAGTTGTGCGACCTCGAGGCGTGGTTGCGGATCACCGAGCGGGGCGTCCGCTTCGCTCGGGCGACCGGCACGCTGTCGATCCTTCCGGCCGCGCTGTCGTACCGAGCGGCTGCTCTGATGTTCGCGGGCCGGTCCGCAGACGCATGGGATGCGCTCGACGAGGCGGCGGTAGCCGGCCAGGCCACGGGCCTCGCGACGTACATGGTCACCGGGGTCGTGATGTCGGCGTACCAGGGGCGGGAGCGAGAGACCCTTGAACAGGTCGCGGCCATGGAGCGAGACGCTGAGCAACGCGGTATGGGCCGGCTGATCGGTGTGGCCGGATACACCAGGGCCGTGCTGTACAACGGGCTCGGCAACTACCCGGCCGCGTTGGAGGCGGCCCGGCGGGCGGTCGTGTACCCGGATCTGACCGCGCACGGGTGGACGCTCAGCGAGCTCGTCGAGGCGGCGGCCCGGGCCGGCGAGGTGGCGTTGGCCGCGCAGGCCCGGGACAGCCTCGTCGAGTGGACCTCGTCCGGCACGCCGTGGGCCCTCGGCGCGCGGATGCTCGCCGACGCGCTCGCCGGACCGGTGCAGCAGGTCGACGACCGTTATCGCGCGGCGATCGAGCAGTTCGGTCGGGGCAAGCTCACGCTGATGGAGGCGCGGGCCCGGCTGCTGTACGGCGAATGGCTGCGCCGGGGGAACCACCGCGGTCAAGCCCGCACCGAGCTGCGTACGGCGCATGCCGCGCTCACCGCGATGGGCGCGGAGGCGTTCGCCGAGCGGGCCAGGCGGGAACTGGCCGCTACCGGCGAGACCGTGCGCAAGCGGACGCTGGGCGTGCCCGAGCAGCTGACCTCGCAGGAGTCGCAGATCGTCCGGCAGGCTGTGGCCGGGCGATCCAACCCGGAGATCGCGGCGGCGCTGTTCCTCAGCCCACGTACCGTCGAATGGCACCTGAGGAAGGTCTTCGGCAAGCTGGGCATCTCGTCGCGCCGTGAGCTCGCCACCGCCCTGGGCAACCAGTGACCGCCCGAAGCCGCATCTGATGGGCTGACCCATTAGATGGCGGGTTGGCGTCGGCCCGGGCGTGCTGGTCGCGGGATCCGGTCGTCTGGTCGCGGCCGGACGAGCGGGCGTCCGGGCGGTCTCTGCTCGGGTGCCGCGATGGCGGGTGTTGATGGGCGCGATCTCCGGGTCCGCGGACAAGGACTGGGGACCTTGGACATGACATCAGGTGTCCGAGGTCCCCAGGTGGTGTCCGCGGTTGCGGGCCGTGCACCGCATAACCACCGGACGGTCGAATCAGTCCAGTCACCGGTGGGGTGCGGGTGGAGACGAGTATTGGTGCAGCTGGACAGGAGGTGTCGGCTCCGGCCGGGTTCTGCCGGCCGGTTGCACGCCTGAGCACGCCACCGGACCGTCGCCCGTGGACAGACACCTCCTGTCCAGCTGCACACCACCGCCCCTTCAGCGGCATCGGCGTAACCCAGTCACGCACCCGAACCACCCCCGCCGGCCCAGGCAGACAGGCCAAGCATGGGACCCCTGCCCATCGGGCCGGCTCAAACCACTCACACATCAGTCAGAAGAGCCGGCTGGCCTACCAGATGGTGGGTTGGCGTGCCGGATTGCGGGGTGATAACCCGCCATCTGGTAGGTCAGCCCATGAAATGGGTCGCTCGGGACGGGTCCGCGCCCCCGATCCCGACCAGCAGACCGAGGCGACGATCACCCACACGGCGAGCAGGAGAGCCGTTTATGGCTTGGGCACAGGCTGGTGGCTGCGGTCATCACCTCAGCGATGTGGAGCTACAGGAGGAACGGAACCATGGAGATCATCGGAGTCATCGTCGCCGGCATCATCATCGGCCTGCTCGGTAAGTTCGTCGCGCCGGGCGACAAGGACAACATCCCGATCTGGCTCACCATTCTGTGCGGAATCGGCGGGGTGATCATCGGATGGTTCGTCTACACCGCGTTCGGCGGTAATGGCAGCCCGGGCGTCGACTGGGTGCGCTGGATCGTGGCTATCGCGATCTCTGCTGTTCTGGTCGTCGTCGCATCCACGGTGACCGGCCGGAACACCTCCGCGCGGCGCTGAACGCCCGAGCCGGCTTCTCGGATCTGACCGCCCTGCACCGGGCGGCTGCGGCAACTGCCGGGTGTCGACACCCCGGCAGTTGCCGCAGGAGATCCTGTCGGCCGCTACCAGGAGGATGCGAATCCTCCGTCGGCCTGCGCATCCACGAGGGTCGATAGTTCATGGCCTGCCGATTGATAGCCGATTGACGGTCTCCAGGACCCTGGTCGACGTCGTCTTGATCAAACCATCCTCCCGGCGAGGTACGTTGCAAAAAGAGGCAACTCGCTGAACTGGATTCGTGGCGTCGCGCGACGTCACCTGAGGAGGCGATCGAACGTTGACCATCGTGGATGACAAGCGATCCCAGAGCTCTGCGGCCGAGGAAGAGGCCGTGCTGGCAACCCGGGGCGGCTTCTGGATACCGTGGCCGGCCGTGACACGGCAAGCATGAGCGAACTGTTCATACCTCCCGGCCGGAGGACTGGGGCGCCTGATGAGACAGCGCACGGCCTGATCGCGATTCGTTGCCTCAGGCAAGTATTGCCGTTGGTTGGCTAGGCTGCCGGGTATGAGTCTCGCGGAACTGGCCGAGAGTGTTGAAACACATCTCATGTTCGGCATGACGACGATCGAGCCGTCCCTTCGCGCGCGGCTGGGGATCACGGGCCGCCGGTTCGGGCGGGGGGTCGCCATCTCGGTGCGCAACGATCCGTCGCACTACTGGTCGAGGGCGCAGGGGTTCGGGTTCGACCAGCCGGTGACCGCGCAGCTGATCGGACAGGTCGTCGACTTCTACCGCGAGGCCGGGACCGCGTCGGCGAACCTCCACTTGCCGCCGGACGTACTGCCGGCCGACTGGGACGAGATCCGGGAGACCTATGGGCTCGCACCAGGTGGGACGGTGGTCAAGTTGATCCGGGACACCGCCCCGGTGGAGCCGGCCAAGACCTCGCTGCGCGTCGGTCCGGTGGATCCCGCGGACGAGGCTGCTGTCCGGGCGTGGGCCGACGTCCAGATCCTCGCCTTCGAGATGCCCGATCCGGATGGCTTGCTGACCGAGATGCTCGCCGCACTGTGCGACGTACCGGACTTCCAGCCGTACGCCGCCTGGGACGGGGACAAACTGGTCGCGACGGCCGGGCTGTACGTCGAGGGGGAGATAGGCGAGTGCGTGAGCGCGTCGACTCTGCCGGAGTACCGCGGTCGTGGAGTTCAGTCGGCGCTGATCGCCTTGCGCGTGCAGGATGCGCTAGAGGCCGGGTGCCAGTGGGTCGCCGCGGAGACGGGCAAACCTGCTGAGGGCCGGCAGAATCCATCGCTGGACAACCTGCGGCGGGCCGGTTTCAGGATTCTGTACGACCGGTCGTCCTGGGTCTGGAAGCCCTGACGGCTCGGTCCGGAACACGCCCCGCAGAACCGATCCGTCGTGGTCGTGGTCGTGATCATCCGGGTCGTCCTGCCCGGCGTCCGCCGCGGCGGAAACCCCAGATGAATGCCCAGGATCTCGCCATGAAACGACGTCACCCGTGGGCAAGGCGGCTGCTGCGCGGGCATTGTTGGAACCAACCCACAGCACCCTGCGCGGGCCGACTGGCTCGGCGTGACAGCCCGGGATGGAGATTCTGATGACGAAGAGCAATCGACTGACACCGCTGGGAGCTGTCGTCCGCGGGCTGGCCGCCGGAGGTGTGGGCACCCTCGCGATGGACCTGCTGCAGTACGGCGAGTACCGCGCGAGCGGTGGGAAGACCGGGTTCGCGCGCTGGGAGTTCTCTGCCGACATCCACGCCTGGGACCAGGCTGCGGCTCCCGCACTCGTCGGGAAGCGGCTGTTCGAAGGGCTTGTTCCAGCGTGCGCTGCCCGACAAGCGAGCGGCCTTGGTCAACAACATCATGCACTGGGGGTACGGGATCGCCAACGGTGCGCCGTACGGCGTTCTCGCCGGATCGGTGCCCACACCGCATGTCTGGTACGGCATCCCGTTCGGCGCGGGCGTCTGGGGGACCGGGTACGTCGTACTGCCGGCAGCCAAGCTCTACCAGCCGATCTGGAAGTACAACTACAAGGTCCTGGGCAAGGACCTCGGCGCGCACCTCGTCTACGGACTGACCACCGCTGCCGCGTTCAGTTTGTCGCGCCTCGTGAAGAGGCCGCGGCGATGACCGCCGATCCGTCCAGGCGGCACTCGCGGGTCGCGGCGTCCGATTCCGGCCCGAGAACCGTGGCCGATCTGCTCATCGCCACGCTCAAGGCGTCCGGCGTCCACCGGATCTACGGGTTGCCCGGCGATTCGCTGAACGGGCTGACCGACGCGCTGCGCCGCGACGGCGAGTTGGCCTGGCAGCACGTGCGCCACGAGGAGGCCGCCGCGCTGGCCGCGGCGGGGGAGGCCGCCACCACCGGCGACCTGGCGGTGTGCGCCGCCAGTTGCGGACCTGGGAACCTGCACCTGATCAACGGACTCTTCGAGGCGCAGCGCAGCCGGGTCCCCGTGCTGGCGGTCGCCGCGCACATCCCGTTGACGGAGATCGGCAGCGGCTACTTCCAGGAGACCCATCCGCAGGAGCTGTTCCGCGAGTGCAGTGTCTACGCGGAGATGGTGAGCGTCCCCGAGCAGTTCCCGCGCATCCTGCGGGTGGCGATGCGGACCGCGCTCGAACGGCGCGGGGTCGCGGTGGTCGTCATACCGGGGGAGGTCTTCATGGCGCAGACACCGCGCGGGGCGGTCCATGCCGTTCTGCCGACCTCCACCAGGGTCGTTCCGGGTGACGCGGATCTTGCGGCTGCGGCCGGCGTACTGAACGTCGCCGGCGCGGTCACGATCCTGGCCGGCGCCGGGTGCGAGGGTGCGCACCACGAGGTCGTCAGGATCGCCGAACGGCTGAAGGCGCCGGTCGTGCACGCGCTGCGGGGCAAGGAGTTCGTGGAGTACGACAATCCGTACGACGTGGGCATGACCGGCCTGCTCGGGTTCGTCTCCGGGTACCGCGCGATGGAGCACTGCGACGCGTTGCTGATGCTCGGCACCGACTTCCCGTACGTCCCGTTCTACCCCGACGACGCGCGGATCGTGCAGGTCGACGTCCGCGGTGAGCAGATCGGGCGTCGGGTACCGGTCGACGTACCGCTCGTGGGGACCGTCAAGGACACGGTGGCGGCCCTGCTCCCACTCCTGAAGGACCACCTGGACGAGCGCCATCTGCGGACGATGACGGCGCATTATCAACGGACCCGCCGGCGCTTCGACAAGCTCGCGAAACCCGGGCGCGGGTCGGGGCCTCTCCATCCCCAGGCGGTCGCCGCCGCGGTCGACCGGCTCGCCGCGGACGACGCCGTACTGCTGCCCGATGTGGGTACGCCGACCTTGTGGGCGGCGCGGTATTTCCGCATGAACGGGCGGCGTCGCCTGATCGGCTCGTTCACTCACGGCACGATGGCCAACGCGTTGCCCCAGGCCATGGGAGTCCAGACGGCGTTCCCGGATCGGCAGGTCGTCGCCTTCTCCGGCGACGGCGGTCTCGCGATGCTGATGGGTGAGCTGCTGACCCTGCGCCAGCTGCAGCTGCCGGTGAAGATCGTCGTACTCGACAACGGCGCGCTGGGTTTCGTCGAACTGGAGATGAAGGCCGACGGGATCGTGAACTACGGGACCGATCTGGAGAATCCCGACTTCGCGGAGGTGGCCCGTGCGGTGGGGATCCACGGCGTCCGCGTGGACAAGCACCGCCAACTGGAGGGCGCGCTCCGGGACGCGTTCGCGCACCCGGGTCCGGCGTTGGTCGACGTACGGACCTTGCGGCAGGAGGTTGCGATTCCACCCAAGATCACCCTCGACCAGGCGGCCGGATTCACACTGTGGGCCAGCAGGACTGTGCTCAACGGCGACGCCAGCGCGGTCCTCGACGTTGCCCGGACGAACCTGCGGCAACTCAATCGCGAATGACAGCCGAGGTAGTAGCCCACGGGGGGGCGCGGTGGGCTACTCCGCGGGGTCAGCCCACGTGCGGGCGGTGGCCGCGTTCCTGGGTTGGGGGTGTCTGGTCGCTGCCCGGGATGGTTGGCAGCGGGAGTTGGGAGGCTTGGTACTGCGCCAGGTTGTACTGGCCGGTGGTGTCGGGCAGGGTCGGCGCGTGCTTGGTGTCGCCGAACCGGAACGCGCCGGTCAGGTCGCTGACCGTGTCGCGGCGCCAGCCGCTGAGGTTGGTCTCCTTCACGCCGGTGAGCCGCTCCAGGAAGCGCAGCTGTGAGGTGTGGTCGGAGGTCTCGGAGAAGACGTAGCCGCCGGTCGTCCACGGCGAGACGATGACGCACGGCACCCGGAAGCCCAGCCCGATGGGCAGGCCGCCGCCGACCTCGGGGTTGGCCGCGATCGCGTCGATCTTGCCGGCCACGAAGGTCGCGCCGGCCGCGGGGAGCGCCTCACTTCCACGTGCTGAAAGCGCCGACCGTTCGGCGCTCTGCCACCGTCGGACCGCGATGTAGCTTGCCGCCGAGTCCCGGATGACAACCGGACGAACGTCCGACGACCAGCAGTCCTAGTCGGCCGGCGCGGGACCGGACATCGGGGCGGCGGTGAGTAGTACGCCTTCGAGGAGCACAATCTGGTCGCAGACACAACAGGCATGCGCTCGTCTGCCGGCCCGCAGAGCCATGCCACCCGATCGCGAAAGAGAGCTCCGTGCACCTGTCAGATCGACTCTTGACGCTGCTGCGCCGCCCAAGTACCTGCTATGTCGCCACGCTGATGCCGGATGGGTCGCCGCAACTCACCCAGACCTGGGTGGATACGGACGGCGAGCACATCATCATCAACAGTGTGGAAGGCCATGTGAAGACGAGAAACGTCCGTCGTGATCCGCGGGTCGCCGTCACCGTGTTCGATCCGGCGAACCCGTCGCAGTACTTCCAGGTGCGCGGCGAGGTTGTGGAAATCACGAACGACGGCGCGGCCGATCACATCGAGAGTCTGGCCAAGAAGTACCTGGACGGCCCCTATCCCTGGTTCGGAGGGCGGAGCCAGGTGCGGGTGAAGTTCGTCATCGCACCACGGTCAGTGAGCGGCACCGCGTGACCACAGCCGACGGCCGTGTGGGTCAGTTCGTGACTTCGCGCAGGCGTCCGGTCTCGACCTCGTAGACGAAACCGCGGACCGAGTCCTTGACCGGGATGAACGGATCGGCGGCGATTCGCTGCAGCGACTGCCGGACATCCGCGTCCACGTCGGAGAACGCCTCGGCGGCCCAGTCCGGCTTGAGTCCGGTCTCGGCCTGGATCGCGGCCTTGAACTCGTCGTCGGTGAAGGTCAGCATCCCGCAGTCGGTGTGGTGGATGAGGATGATCTCGGTGGTGCCGAGCAGGCGCTGACTGATCGCGAGGCTGCGTCGTTCGTCGGCGGTGATGACGCCGCCGGCGTTCCGGATCACGTGCGCATCGCCTTCGGACAGGCCGAGCAGGCCGTACGGGTTGAGCCGTGCGTCCATGCAGGCGACCACCGCGACGTGCTTGGCGGGCGGCATCGGGAGGTCGCCCTTGTCGAAGTTCGCCGCATACTGCTCGGCATTGGCGAGCAACTCGTCGGTGACGCTCATCGCGGCCTCCTAGATCCGATAGACCAACTTAACCATTTCGCATCCTGCCGCAGGACTGTCTCATCAGTTGGACCGCCCCGGACCCGGGAGCGAACGCGGCAGACCGAACGAGGGAAGGACGCTGTTGTCGAAGCGGGTCAGGGCGCTGATCCGGTCGCCGGTGAGGGTGAGGACGAGGAGACCGGTCCCGTGGCGGATGCCGTCGACGGGGGCGTAGAGGTAGGTCCCGAACGCCACCTGGCCGTTCGCCCGCGTCGGCACGAGGTCGTACCTGCGGTGGCTGATGATGCTGGCGTAGAAGCGGGACACGGCGTCGAGTCCGTGGTATTCGAGCGGGATCGGTGGCATCGAGACGCGCACGTCCTCGGTGAGCAAGGCGACCACCGCGTCGACGTCGCCGGCGCCGTACGCGCGGACGAACTTCGCCACGAGCGCCTGCTCGGCGGGCGAGTCCGGGGCTGGAGCCGGTTCGTGCTCGCCGGCCGGAGGCAGACGGCGCTGCAGGGTGGTGCGGGCCCGTTTGAGGGCGCTGTTGACCGAGTGGACGGTCGAGTCGAGCATGTCGGCCACCTCGTCGGCGTGGTATCCGAGTACCTCACGCAAGATGAGCACGGCGCGCTGGCGAGCGGGCAGGACCTGCAGCGCGGTCACGAAGGCCAGCGAGAGGGCCTCGGTCTGTTCGTAGCGTGCCTCGGGGCCGAGCGGTACGTCGACAGCACCCTCGAGGAGGGCGTCGGGATAAGGCTCGAGCCAGACGACTTCGTTGAGCCCGGTCGGCTCGGGCGGATCAACCTCGGGCACATCCCACTCCTTGGCCTGGCGTCGCTTGGCCGAGCGCAGCGCGTTGAGGCACCGATTGGTGGCGATCCGGTACAGCCAGGTGCGGATCGACGCGCGTCCCTCGAATCCTCCGAGGCCCTGCCAGGCGGCCAGCAGCGCGTCCTGCAGGGCGTCCTCGGCATCCTGGAAGGATCCGAGCATCCGGTAGCAGTGCACCAGTAGCTCTCGACGGTAGGGCTCGGTCAGCTCCTGGAACGCGGCGCCGTCGCCGGCCCGTGCCTTGATCATCAGATCGGTTCTCACCACTCCACCTCAGCTGTCTCGTCTCGCTCACCAGTATCGACACCGGCCGAGCCGCGAACTGGGCGGTCAGTACGCGACCAATTTCGCGACGCCGCGCTGTCTACATCGTCGACAGTTCGAATTCATCAGCTAGGAGACGGTGCATGACAGTCGCAGCCAAGACAGTGCTGGTAACCGGTGCCAATCGCGGTATCGGACAGGCCCTGGTCGAGGAAGCCCTGAGAAGAGGCGCAAGTCGGGTGTACGCCGGTACGCGCCAACCCTTGACCCACCCGGATGAGCGCGTCACGCCCCTGACCCTGGACGTGACCGACGCGACGCAGATCAAGGCGGCCGTCGAGAGTGTCGAGTCTCTCGACATCCTGATCAACAACGCCGGCGTGGGGCTTTACGCGGACCTCAGCGTCCGTGCCGCCCTCGAGCAGCACCTCGCCGTCAACCTCTACGGCAGCTATGACACGACCCAGGCGTTCCTGCCGCTGCTGACTCGTTCCCGGGGAACCATCGTCAACGTACTCTCGCTGGCGGCCCTGGCGTCCGTACCGTTCGATCCGACGTACTCGATCTCCAAAGCCGCCGCGTTCTCTCTCACACAAGCGCTGCGCGCGGCCTTGGCCGGACGAGGCGTGGCGGTCCATGCCGTCCTGGCCGGCCCCGTCGACACCGACATGGCCCCAAAGACCGACATCCCGAAGGCCCCTGTGGAGTCCGTCGCGCGAGCCGTCCTCGACGGCGTGGAGAACGGGGACGAGGACATCTTCCCCGATCCCCTGTCCGAGCCCTTGGCGGAGGCGTGGCGCTCCGGTCTCGCCAAGACCCTCGAACGTCAGTTCGCAGCGTTCGGAGCAGAGCCCGCCAAGTCAGAAGCAGGCTCGGTACGATCATGAGGTGAGCCAGAGGGTCGGCTACTGCGCGGCGCCGGATGCGGTGAAACTGGCGTACGCCGTCTCCGGCAACGGTCCGCCGATCGTCAGAGTGGCAACTTGGATGACCCACTTGGAGTTCGATTGGGAGAGCCCGGTGTGGCGGCACTGGCACGACGCTCTCGGGGACGGTCACACCCTCGTCCGGTACGACGAGCGCGGATGCGGGCTCTCGGATCGCGACGTCGACGACATTTCGCTCGATGCCTGGGTGGCCGATGTCGAGACCGTGGTCGACGCTGCCGGTCTCGACCGGTTCGCGCTGGTCGGCGTCTCGACCGGTGCGGCCGTCGCGGTCGCGTACGCGGCCCGTCATCCCGAGCGGCTCACCCACCTCGTCCTCTACGGGGGCTACGCGCGCGGCCGGGCACTTCGCGGAGCGAGCGAGCGCCGGCTGCAGGACGCGCTGGTCGCCGCGATCGCCGCCGGCTGGACCACTCCCGATCCCACCTTCCGCCACCTGTTCAGCATGTTGTTCCTTCCGGCCGGCACGGCCGAGCAGATGGGGTGGTACGACGACCTCCAGCGCCACTCCACCTCGGCCGCGACGGCGGTCCGCATCTACAACGCGCGCGGCCGCCTCAACGTGGTCGACCTCGCGGCGCGCGTGCGGACCAGGACGCTGGTCGTGCACGGGCTGGGGGATCGGGTCGTTCCGGTCGATGAGGGTCGGCTGCTCGCCACCTTGGTACCCGAAGCGCGGTTGGTCCTTGTGGAATCGGCGAACCACATCCTGTTGTCGGACGAACCCGCGTGGGCGAGCTTCGTCGCGGAGCTTCGTGACTTCCTCGGGACGACGCGGGCGACCGCCCGGCCGGGAGTCGAGGAGCTCAGCCCGCGGGAGCTGGACGTCCTCGAGCTCGTCGCGGCGGGACTGACCAACGAGGCGATTGCCGAGCGGCTGAGCCTCAGCGTCCGGACCGTGGAGCGTCATCTGACGAACACGTACGTCAAGCTGCGTGTCTCCGGCAAAGCGGGACGCGCGGCCGCGGCGGCCAGGTTCTCCGAGGCACGGCGTACCTGATCCGGCCGGTCGCCGCTGCGTGTAGACCGCCAATCGGCCTCCCTGGCATTGCGTGCTGGCTCCGATGCCGGCGACTCCTGCCGCTGCCTACCTTCACAGGTATCAGGACAGGCGCCCGGGTCCCCGGGCAGTTCGAGGGAGGCATTCGATGACTCACACGGTTATGTCCGACAGGGCGTCGGCGGTTCTTGCCGAGCCGACAGCGACGTACGACGTCCGCGGCGGGGGAGGGGTCAGGCTGCACGCCCGGGAATGGGGAAACCGGCAAGGGCGTCCGATTCTCTTCATTCACGGATGGTCGGCCAGTCACGTGTGCTGGGCGCGGCAGGTGGAAGGCCGGCTCGCCGAGGAGTTTCGTCTCGTCGCGTTCGACAACCGGGGCCACGGCATGTCCGAGAAGCCGTTGGACGCTGAAAGCTATCGCGACCCGCAGTTGTGGGCGGACGACCTCGCCGCGGTCATCGATCAGTTGGGCCTGGATCGACCCGTGCTGGTCGCCTGGTCCTACGGCGGGTTCATCGTCTCCGACTACGTCCGCGCGTACGGCGAGGACCGGATCGGTGGCGTCAATCTGGTCGGGGCCGCCGTTTGGCTGAAGCCGCCCACCTTCGACCACATCGGTCCCGGTTTCCTCGGGAACGCACCGGATGCCAGCCTGCCCGACCTGGCCACGAACATCGCCGCCATCCGGCGCTTCCTCGACGTCTGCACGGCCGAGCCACTCGACCCGGACGACTGGAGCGCGGCGCTGGCGTGGAACATGGTGGTTCCTCCTGAGGTCAGGGGAGCCTTGATCTCCCGTGAGATCGACGGCGACGACGTGCTGGCCAGGCTCTCCGTGCCCGTGCTGGTGACCCACGGACGTTCGGACAGGATCGTGCTGCCGTCGATGGCCGAGCACGTTCTCGACGTCTGCAAGACCGCCAGACCGTCCTGGTACGACGGTGTGGGCCACATGCCCTTCGGCGAGGACCAGTCCCGCTTCGATCGCGAGCTCGCTGAACTCGTCGAGGGGGTAGCCGAGCGGAAGTAGACCCGGCCGCTGGCCGCTCCTGGCGACCCTTGACCCGTGTTCGGGGGCGGAGGAGGCTGGCGGGGGTGGTCACGGAGGCTGGGAAGGAGATGGCGTGATGGCGAAGGTGCTGATTCTGACAGGTGACGCTGCCGAGGACCTGGAGGTGTTCTACCCCTACCAGCGGCTGCTCGAGGAAGGGTACGACGTAGACATCGCCGCGCCCGAGGTGAAGAAGCTGCAGTTCGTGGTGCACGACTTCGTGGACGGGTTCGACACGTACACCGAGAAGCCGGGGCACACCTGGCAGGCCGACGTCGCGTTCGCCGACGTGGATCCGTCCCAGTACGTGGCCGTGGTGATTCCTGGTGGGCGGGCGCCGGAGTACATCCGCAACGACGCGGACGTCCAGCGGATCGTTCAGCACTTCTACGGCGAAGCGAAGCCCGTGGCCCAGCTCTGTCACGGACCGCTCCTCGCTGCGGCAGCCGGTGTCCTCAACGGGCGCAAGACCTCGGCCTACCCGGCCCTGGCGCTGGACATCCGGGCCGCGGGAGCGGAGTGGGTCGACGGCGACGCGGTCGTCGACGGCAACGTCGTCTCCGGGCGGGCCTGGCCGGACCACCCGACCTGGATGCGCGCCTTCATGACGATCCTCAAGGAGCACGCACCGGCGTAGAACCGGGGATTGTGCCGCATGGGCTCCGGGTACCGGCTCCGCACGGGAAAGGAGCAGACCATGCCGGCAGGATCGAGTCCGAAGCGGGAGCGGCAGTACGAGCACATCAAGGCCGGGCTGAAGAAGCGCGGCCGGAGTGAGGACACGGCGGAGGAGATCGCCGCGCGCACGGTGAACAAGGAGCGGGCGCGGTCGGGTGAGTCGAAGGAGAAGAGCCGTAGCTCCACGCATGACATGTCGTCGAGCCGCCGTGGCGGGCTGCGTTCGCACAGCGGGTCGAAGGGCCGGACCAAGGCACAGCTGTACAACGAGGCGAAGCAGAAGAACATCAAAGGCCGCTCGACGATGAACAAGGCTGAGCTCGCGCGAGCCGTCGGGCGGTAGTGGGCTCAGCGGGGGAGCTTACGGGTGTCGATCAGTTGCTGGGCGACGTCGCGGAGCTTGGTGTTCGTGTCTTGCGAATAGCGCTTCAGGATGGCGAACGCGCGGTCGCCGTCCACGGCGTACCGCTCCATCAGGATCCCCATCGCCTGACCGACCAGCTTGCGGGCATCGACCGCGGCCGCCATCGTCTGCTCGTGCCGGGCCGTCGCGAGCGCGACGGTGGCGTGCCGGGCCAGGATGTGGGCGATCGCGTCGTCGTCGGCGTCGAAGGCGTTCGGCTCAGGGCTGTACAGGCCGAGTACGCCGACAGTCGGCGACGATGCGTCACCCAGAGTCAGCGGTACGTCGAGCACGCTGCGGACTCCGAGCGCGGTGACCTTTGCCGCCCACTCGGGCCAGCGGCCGTCGGTCGTGGTGTCGCGGACCAGCACGGTCGACCGGTCGCGCATCGTCGCGAAGAGGGGACCGTCCTCGCCCTTCATCTGGAACTGGTAGATCTCCGCGACGACCGGGTCCGTCACCGCGGGAACCTCGGGCTGCCCGCCGCGGGTGTACAGCGCAACTCCGGCATAGCTGCAGTTCAACGCCTGCAGCGCGAACTGGACGACCGCCTCAACGGTCTCGTCCAAGCCGTCTGCCTCGTGCATCTCCAGCGCCAACTGCGCGAACGTCTCCGCCACGCGACCGCGCGCTTGCCCATCCAGCTCCGCTGGCCATTCACCAGTTGAAGCCCCCAGCCGACCGATGTCCTCCATAGCTCCATCATGCCCTCACCAGCCATCCCGGGTCTCCTTCAACCCGACTCGTTCCTGTTGGTGGCCGCGAGGTGAGGAGGTTGTCAGGGCTGGAGGAGACGAAGGGCTTCGGCGATGGAGTTCGTGACCGGGGCGCCGGTGGATTCAAGGGCGGTGCGGGCCATGGCGCCGGTGGTGACGAGGATGCAGTGGGCGCCGGCGGACTGCGCCGCGAGGGCGTCGTCGACCACATCGCCGATCAGGACGACGCCGGCCGGGTTGAGGTTCTGGGCCTCGAGGTGGCGGATGAGGCTGGCGGCTTTCGAGCCGCCGCCGACCTCGCCGGCCAGGCCGTCGATACGAGTGAAGTAGTGCGTCAGGCCGAAGTGTTCGATGGTCGGCGTGAGCCGGGTGTGGAACCACATCGAGAGCAGCGACTGGGTGCGCCCGCTCTCGTTCCACTGCCGCAACGCATCCGTCACGCCCGGTGCGAGACCACAGGTGTGCAGGAGTGCGTCGTACCGCTCGTGGTAGAGCTTGTCGACGCGAGCCCACTCTTCCTCGTCGAGCACGCGGGTCAGGATCTGCTCGTACGAGACCCGCATCGGCCGCGCGTACGCCGCCTGCCACTCGGACCAGCTCAGCTCCGCCCGGCCAAACCCGGCACACACCTCGTTGACCGCGGCCAACACCACCTGGTTGTCATCCAGCAGGGTCCCGTTCCAGTCCCAAACCACATGCGAAACACTCATCACCGGCGACACTCTAGACGGACGAGGATCGGGAGAGAGGTGGCGCTGGTGGGTGAGATCAGGGAGCTGACTCGGGTGGTCGTGGCCGAGGAGGGTAAGCCGGTCCGGACAGAGGCAGCGGCTGGTCAGCAGGCTTCGCTGGACCTCGCGCTGCGTCCTTCGTCGTGGTCGCGGGGCACGTGGTCTGCGGTCACTTCGCCAGCGGGCTGGGGCCTGTGGGCAGTACTACGGCGGGATGCCTGAGGTGGCGGGGTTTCGGGGTGCGGCGGAGCTGGGGGTTGGGTTCCACAGTGAGGTGATTGCGCCGCTGGTCGGCGAGATCGGGTATGCGGCGGGGTTGCTGGGGTGGGGGTCGGACGTGCTCGGGTACGACACCGAGCGGTCGACCGATCACGGGTGGGGGCCGCGCGTGGTCGTGCTGGTGGATGCGGCGGAGGTTGAGCGGGTTCGGGGGCTCGTGGATGCTGGGCTGCCGGAGGAGTACCAGGGTTTCGCTGTGCGGTTCGGATGGGACGGGCAGGAGCCGGAGCATCATGTGACGGTTGCGACGCTGGGGGACTGGCTGCGCGGGCACTTGGGATTTGATGCCACGCAAGGGATAGGCCTCGATGACTGGCTAGTGACTCCGCAGCAACAGTTTCTCGGGGTGGTCGCCGGACGGGTGTACGCCGACGATGGGCGGCTCGGCGCGGTTCGTGATGCGTTGGAGTGGTATCCGGATGAGGTATGGCGATGGTTGCTGGCGTGCCAGTGGTCTCGGATCGCGCAGGAAGAGGCGTTTGTTCAACGCACGCACGAGGTCGGCGACGAACTGGGGTCGCGGGTCGTGGCCGCCCGACTGGTCCGCGACGTGATGCGGCTGGCGTTGCTGCAGTCGCGGACCTATGCGCCGTACACGAAATGGCTCGGTACGGCGTTCGCCCGGTTGGGGCAGGTGGATGGGCTTGACCACGCCTTGGCGGATGCGGTCGCCGCCGATGACCTGAGCCAGCGGGAACGCGCCCTGATCACCGCGTACGAGCTGGTCGGCCGTCGACACAACGCCTTGGGGATCACGGAGACCATCGATCCGTCACCGCGGCCGTATTTCGATCGACCGGCGATGGTCCTGGGAGCTGAGCGGTTCGTCGAGGCGTGCCTGAGTACGGTGACCGATCCGCGGCTGACGAGGCTCGGGCTGATCGGATCGATCGATCAGTTCGCCGACAACACCGACGTACTCAGTAGTCCGGGCGCCTATCGTCGACTCGCGAGTGTCTATCGTTGACCGATGACTCTCTCGCGGCACGTCATCAGCTCTGTCACGACGGCCGAGATCGGCTACCGGTACCTCCGGCCCGTCGGGCGCAACTCGTTCCGCGGTGATCACGGGAGTGGCGGGACCGCGACGGCGTACGTCGTGGAGACGGATCGCGGAGCCGGAGGTTGGGGACTTCCGTTGTACGACGGGGATCCGGGGCGACTCGTGGGCCGGAATCTGGCCGAGCTGATCGATCCGGAGCGCGGCGTGATCGAGCCGGCGGCCGAGTTCCTCGACTATCCGCTGCACGATCTGGCGGCGCGGATCCTGGAGGTGCCGGTCTACGCGATGCTCGGGTCCGCGGGCACGCCGCGAGTCCGTTGCTACAGCGGTGGCATCTACTTCGACGATCTCGATTCGCCGACCGGGATCGAGGTGATCCGGGCGAATCTCCAGCAGGATCATGAGTTCGGGTTCCGGGATTTCAAGCTGAAGCTGGGACGCGGCTACCGGTGGATGGATCCGCGGGCCGGACTCGAGCGGGACATCGAGGTGACCCGGCTGGCCCGCGAGCTGTACCCGGACGCCGACATCCTGGTGGACCCGAACGACGGCTACACCGCGAACACGTTGACGACGTACCTCGGTGCGGTCGGCGACTGCCGGCTCTACTGGATCGAGGAACCGTTCGCCGAGCGCTGGGAGGACTTCCGTTTCCTGCGCGAGCTGCTCGGCACCTCGGGCCCGAAGATCGCGGACGGCGAGTTCGACCCCGACGAGGAGCACATCCTGAAGCTGGCGCAGGAAGGGCTTCTGGACGTCGCGTTGATGGACGTCGTCGGCCACGGCCTCACTGCGTGGCGACGGACGATGCCTCGGCTTGTCGAAGCCTCGACGGAAGCGTCACCGCACGCTTGGGGCGATCCGCTCAAGACTCTGTACGCCGCTCACCTCGCGGCCGGCCTGGGCAACATCCCGATCGTCGAAGGTGTGCCCGGGTACACCGAAGGCACCGATAGCTACACCCTGGATGACGGTCATCTCATCCTGTCGGACCGGCCCGGCTTCGGCATCGACCTCGCATAACCTGAGACCTATGCCAGAACCGTTGCTGGACCACCTCGTGCTCGCGACCCACGACCTGGACACCACGGTGGCGGAGTTCACCGCGGCGACCGGAGTGCAGCCGGTCGACGGCGGGCGACACGTCGGACGCGGCACCCGGAACTACCTGGCCGGTTTCGGGCCGACGTCGTACCTGGAGATCATCGGGCCCGATGTCGAGCGGCCGGTGGAGCCCGGCGCGATGCCGTTCGGGCTGGGTGAGCTGACCGGCTCGCGGCTGGTGACCTGGGCGGTTCACCCGCGCGACCTGGAGTCCGCGGTGGCAGCGGCCGCCGCGAAGGGTTGCGATCTCGGAGCGATCCAGTCGATGAGCCGGACTACGCCGGCCGGGGACACGCTGAGCTGGCGGCTGACCATGATCGACCCGGCGCCGTACGACGGGATCGTGCCGTTCCTGATCGACTGGGGCGAGAGCCGGCACCCGGCCGCATCCGGTCTACCGACAGTCGACCTCGTCGACTTCACCGCGACGCACCCGCGGCCGGATGCGGTGAACGCCGTACTGCGAGCGCTCGGTCTCGACCTCTCCGTCGACCGCGGCGAGGCAGCACTCACCGCCACGGTCGCCGGGCCGGCGGGCAGTTATCAGTTGCGCTAGGCAACAACCATTGCCTGCTGAATGGCCGCTGTCAGCGTCGGGAGGCCCTGCGGCCCGTCGTGGCGGTGGTTGTTGATGACATCCCGCTCGGGTCGAGCCCGGTCATCGGTCGCGGATCTCCTGCAGCGTCCAGGTGTTGCCGTCGGGATCCGCGAAGTCGGCCAGGCTGGCGTACGCGCGGCGTTCCGGATCGGGCCCGGGCGCGAAGTCTCCGGCCCAGGTGTCGATCGGCTCCTTGTGCCGGATGTCGCCGACCTTGATGCCACGGGCAACCAACTCCGCGTGCGCGGCCTCGATGTCGGGTACGACGAGATAGTTGGCGCGAGCCGATCCCGGCGACGCGTCGGTCAGCCCCGCACCGAACTGGATCGAGCAGGCGGACCCGGGCGGCGTCACCTGGACGACACGGAAGCCGTCGCGCGGGTGATAGTCCACGTCGACGGTGAAGCCGAGCGAGGTGTAGAACGCCAGCGCCGCGTCGACATCGCGAACGGGCAGGGTGATGACTTCGAGCTCTGTAATCCATCACATATCCAGAACAAGATCAGTGGTCGGACGGGTGCAGCAGATCAGGGTCTGGCCGTCCGGCGGCAGCTCCACCGGGGTGGGGGAGTAGGTGACCTCGCCGGACAGCAGTGGTGTCACGCAGGTGTGGCAGATGCCGGTGCGGCAGCTCCAGCGCGTCGGGACGTCGCAGGCCTCGGCCAGGTCGAGGAGGCTGCCATCCGCACTCGGCGTCGAGATGCCGCTGCGGGCGAAGGTGACCAGAGGCCCGTTGCCGGGTTCGGCGGGCTGGTGCGGCGGACGGACGGTCTGGTCGACGATGCCGGGGTTGGTCGACGGCAGCGCGCCGAACAGCTCGGTGTGGATCCGGGTCACGCCGGCAGCGGTCAGCGCCTCGCGCATGTCAGTCATGAAGGAGGCTGGGCCACAGATGTACGCCGTCGCGTCGACGGGCAGGTCCAGGTCGACCAACTGGTCCTTGGTGAGGCGGCCGCCGGCCGAGCTGTAGTACAGGTGCTCATGGCTGTTGGTCATCGATCCGAGCAGTTCCTGCGCCTCGGCGGCGAGCGGAGCCTCGGATGGTTCGCGAGCGGTGTGGATCCACCAGACGTCGCGCGTACTGCGCTCTGCTGCCAGCCAATGCAGCATCGCCATCACCGGAGTGACCCCGATCCCGGCCGAAAGGAGTACGACGGGGCCCGTCCCATCTTCGAGCACGAACTCACCACGTGGCGCGGCGACCTCCAGCACGGCTCCGGCCGTCAACCGGCTGGTCAGCCAGCCGCTCGCGATCCCGTGCGGCTCGTGTTTGACGCTGATCCGGTAGCTGCCGGCCCCGGGGGTGGACGACAGCGAATAGCTGCGTACCGGGACCGGCTGACCGGCATCTGGCAGCCGGAACGTCAGGTACTGACCGGGCCGCGCGGCAGGCAGGTCCATACCGTCCGCTGCGGAGAGCACGATCGACGAGACAGTCGCCGTCTCGGGAACGACGTCGGTCACCCGCAGCGGGCGGAAGCCGTCCCAAGCCGGTGGCCCCGCCTCTGACGTCCCCACGGCGGTGAACGTGCCAGAGCTGCGCGCGGCATCCAGGAGTTCGCGGAACGAGCCCTGCCAGCCAGGGCTCAGCGCCGGAATCTGCAGCGCACGTCGTACCGCTTCGATGTCACGGTCGGGCAGATAGAGCAGGGCGTCGGTGTCGACAATGCTCAGCGCGCCCGGGCCGGTCCTCGTCTTGACGATCGCGTCGCCGGCCTCGACGTGGCCTTCTGTGATCACCCGGCAGTAGAACCCCGGTCGGTGATGGCTGACCAGCAGCGCCGGCAGCTCCGGCTCACCCATCCGCAGACCGACCCGATAGCAGGTGACCCGCGGCTGAGTCACCTCGAACTCGGCCTCGCCGATCCGGTACCGATCCCCGATGCACACCTCGTTGTCCGGCAACCCGTCGACCGTCAGGTTCTCGCCGAACTGCCCGTACACGAAGTCGTCGCGACCGAAATGCTCCAACCAGTAGCCGTACGACTGGATCTGGTAGACCAGCACCGCGCGCTGCTCACCGCCGTGGCCGGCGGTGTCGCCCTGTCCGTCCCCGTCCAGGTTCAGCCGCCGGGCCATCACCGGTCCCTTGACCGGTCGCTTCCAGACGCCGGTGTAGACGGTCTTGCCGTTCCACGAGACGTTCTGCGGCAGACCGACGTTCACCGACAACAGGCTGGCACTTGTCATCCCGAGAGTTCCTCCACGGTCAGGTCGCGGTCGATGCCGTGCGAGACCACGCTCTGGCCGGGCTCGAGCCGCAGTCGCCGGCCGTCAAGTTCGACCTCGACCTTGTCCGGCTCGAACGAGACCATCCCGGAGATCCGCCGTACCTCGGTCCACGCGTCCTCGTATCCCCAGGCCGCACCGCGAGCCTCGCCGATGTCGTAGTAGCTGCACAACCCCTTGTAAGGACAGAACGTCTCAGCTTCGACCGGTGTCAATGCGGCCTCGTCCACGTCGTCGCGCGGTACGTACCACCGCGGCGCGAACCCGGACTCGTAGAGCGCCAGCGGGCGCGAGGAGTCGGCGACGACCCGATCGCCGGCACGGACGACGAGATGACGGCTGGTCTGCCGGATGTCGATCCGGTGGTAGGCGTCGGCGGCGTGACCGACGATCCGCTCGTCCTCCTCGTAGAACGCGTCCATCGCCCGCCACGCGAACGCGACCCGCCCCTTCAACTCACTCGCATGGTCCGGCAGTTCGATGTGCTGCCACGCCGCGCGACCCTTGCTGTTGCCGGCCGCGCTCACGGTGAACCACGCCGTGGCGCCGAGATCCTTGTGCTTCGTCGTACGCTCCTCGGCCGAAAGTACGTCGGCCACGACGTCGCCCAGCGGGAAGTACGCGACCGGATACCGCGCCGGCTCATGCAGCAGTACGACGTCCTCACTGTCGGCGATCCAGGTGTCGCCGAACCGGACCCGCATCCGCCGGCGCAGCGGCTCCGCGAACAACAGTCGCTCGGGCAGCTTGTCCGGAACCAGGAATCGGCCGATCGCGCCCGTGGCGAGCGGCCCTTGCTGCCAGGAAAGTCCCATCACACAACTCCGCTCAGCTCAGTGGTTCGCCGCCGTCGATGCGCAGCGTCGTACCAGTCAGGAAGGTGTTGGTCATCGCGAGCAGCACGGCCTCCGCGATGTTGTCGGCAGTGCCGATCCGCCGGGCCGGATTGCGCGTGATCATCTCGCGGAAGTAGTCCGCTTTGCGCTCGTCGCCGAGCGCGTCCCACGCGCCGGTGTCGATCACCCCGGGCGAGACGGCGTTCACCCGGATCGGTGCGAGCTCCAGCGCGAGTGACCGCGCCAGTACGTCGGCCGCACCGTTGGTGATCGCGACCGCGAGAGTGCCGACCGCGATCTTGGCCGCGGCGACGCCGGAGAAGATCGTGATCGATCCGCCCTCGTTGATGCGCGGCGCGAGGTGCTTGGCCAGCATCAGCGGACCGATCACCTTCGTGTCGAACGACAGCCGGACCGCGTCCCGGTCCAGGTCGGCGATCTTCCCGCGGGCCCGGGCCGAGGCGGTCGAGACGATGTGGTCGAGGTTGCCGATCCGTTCGCCGAGTGCCGCGATCGAGGCCTCGTCGGTGAGATCGACGTACTCGGTGCTGATCCTTGGCTCGTCGGCGTACGCGTCGGCAAGCTTCTCCTGGCTGCGGCCCGCGGTGATGACCTGTGCCCCGGCCTCGCGGGCGGCCGTCGTCACCGCGCGGGCGATCCCGCCGCCGCGGCCCACGACGAGCACGGTCTTGTCCTTCAGCGTCATACGAGCTCCTTCCGAGCGATCCAGCGATGACGGAATACGAACGGCCGCACCAGGTATCCGGACGGCCGGCAGGTACCAGATGAGCGTGCGGCAAGGCTTTGTGGGTCGGCATCCGCCAGTGGCTGGCCATCACCTCAGGCGTCGGCACGGGATAGCGTGAGTCCGTGCATGGGCCCGCGGATCTGCTCGGGTGGCGGCACGCCGTGGAACTGACCGGTCGCCACGCGGAATGCGGCGTCCTCGACCAGGTGATCGGGGCGGTGCGGTCCGGGGAGAGCCGCGCGCTGGTGCTGCACGGGGAAGCCGGGGTCGGCAAGACCGCACTGCTCGAATACCTCGCCGGACAGGCGCGCGACTGCCGGGTGACGCGGGTCGCTGCCATGCAGTCGGAGATGGAACTGGTGTTCGCCGGTCTGCACCAGTTGTGTGCGCCGGCGCTGGATCTCCTCGGGCGGCTGCCGGCCCCGCAGTCCGAGGCGCTGCGGACCGTGTTCGGCATCCGCGCCGGCCCGCCGCCGGACATGTTCCTGATCGGACTGGCGGTACTGAGCCTGCTGTCCGAGGCCGCGGAGCGGCAGCCGCTGGTGTGCCTGGTCGACGACCAGCAGTGGCTCGATCGGTGCTCGGCGCAGATCCTCGCCTTCGTGGCGCGCCGGCTCGGCGCCGAGTCCGTCGGCCTGATCTTCGCGACGCGAGAGGTCGGTCCGTTCCTCGCGGGTGTACCGGAGCTCCCGATCCACGGTCTGTCCGACGCCGACGCGCGCCAACTGCTGGACGCCGTACTGGCCGGACCGATCGACGCCCAGGTGCGGGATCAGTTGGTCGCCGAGGCGCACGGCAACCCACTTGCACTCCTGGAGCTGCCACGGGGGTTGACCCCGGCGCAGTTGGCCGGCGGTTTCGGACTGCCGGGGGCCGGCAGCATCGAGGAGAGTTTCGTACGCCGGGTTACCGCTATGCCGGACGAGACCCGGCGACTGCTGGTGCTCGCCGCGGCCGACCCGTCCGGCGACGACGCCCTGGTACTCCGTGCGGCCGCACGACTCGGGATCGGTCCGGAGGCGGCCGCGCCCGCGATCGATGCCGGACTGGCGGAGTTCGCGACCCGGATCCGGTTCCGGCACCCACTCGTGCGGTCGGCGGCCTACCGCTCGGCGTCGGCCACCGAACGGCGTCAGGTCCACAAGGCGCTGGCCGAGGTGATCCACGCCGATGCCCATCCGGATCGGCGGGCCTGGCACCGGGCGCAGGCCGCCGCCGGACCTGACGAGGAGGTCGCCGCGGAGCTCGAACAGTCGGCCGCGAGAGCGCAGGCCCGGAGTGGTTTCTCCGCGACCGCCGCCTTCCTGCAGCGCTCGGCCGAACTGACCCTCGACCCGGCGAAGCGAGGCGAGCGGGCGCTTGCGGCCGCACAGGCCGAGATCCAGGCCGGTGCTTTCGACTCGGCCGCCGACCTGCTGACCATGGCCGAGGCGGAGCCGCTCACCGACCTGCAGCGCGCCCGCGCCGACCTGGTCCACGCGCAACTCGCGTTCGTCACCAACCGTGGCAACGACGCGCCGCAGCTGATGCTCAAGGCAGCCAAGCGGCTGGAGACCATCGACGTCGCGCTGTCGCGGGCGACGTACCTGGACGCCCTCTCGGCCGCGATCTTCGCCAGCGGCTTGGCCACTCCGGGCGGGGACGTGATCGACGTGGCCCGCGCGGCTGCGGCCGCGCCGCGTCCAGCCCAGGAGCGATCCTCCGACCTCCTCCTCGACGGCACCGCCCTGTATTACCTGGACGGGTACGCGGAGGGAGCGCAGCTGCTGCACAAGGCCCTGGCCGAGTTCGGCACCGACGTCAGCGTCGAGGAAGAGTTGCAGCTGCTGTGGATGGCGGCCACGTCGGCGCTGCGGCTCTGGGACGCGGATCGCTGGGAGCAACTGTCCAGACGGCATGTACAGCTCGCCCGTGAGACCGGAGTCCTCAGCAACGTCGCCCTAGCGCTGACCTCACTCGCCTACGTGGCCGTGTTCGCGGGGGATCTGGCCGCTGCGGCCACGTTGACCGACGAGGTTCAGGCGGCGAACGAGGCGACCGGCGGCAAGCTCGCTCCGTACGGCCGGCTGGCGCTGGCCGCCTTCCGCGGCGATCGGTCCGAGACCCTCGCGCTGGTCGAGGCCACCAAACGGGACGGGAGCCGGCGCGGCGAGGGGATCGGGATCGTGTTCGCCGAGTGGGCGATCGCCGTGCTCGGCAACGGTCTCGGCCGGTACCAGGACGCGGCCGACGCGGCGGGACGAGCCCTCGAGGATCCCCGTGACGCACTGTCGATGATGCTCGCGCAGAGTGAGCTGGTCGAGGCCGCGGTGCGGACCGGCGCGATCGACACCGCGCACCGCGCCGGCCAGAGGCTCGGTGAGATGGCGGCTGCGACCGGCACCGACTGGGCTCTCGGGGTGCACGCCCGATGCCAGGCGCTGCTCAGTGCCGGTGACACAGCCGAGCGCCTCTACCGAGACGCGATCGCGCACCTGGAGAAGACCCGGCTCAAGGTCGACCTCGCCCGCGCCCATCTGCTCTACGGCGAATGGCTGCGCCGCGAACGACGTCGTACCGATGCTCGCGAATCCCTGAAGTCGGCTCACGAAAGGTTCGAGGCGATGGGGATGGCCGGCTTCGCCGAGCGTGCGCGGCGCGAACTGCAGGCCGCCGGTGGGACGGTCCGCAAGCGCGTCGTCCCGGCCCAGAGTGAACTGACCGCCCAGGAGGCCCAGATCGCCCGGATGGCGCGCGACGGCCTCTCCAACCCCGAGATCGCCACCCGCCTGTTCATCAGCGCGCGCACGGTCCAATACCACCTGCGCAAGGTGTTCCCGAAGCTCGGCATCACGTCCCGCAGCCAACTGGACCAGGTGCTGCCTCACTAGGTGGACACCGTTGACCGAGCCGGCTCGGCCTGACGTAGGTTTGTTGCTCATGGCCATGTTCGATCTTTCTCTCGACAAGCTCCGCGAATACCGGCCCGAGGTGGCCGCACCCGCCGACCTGGTCGATTTCTGGCGCCGCTCGATCGAGAAGGCGCGCGCCGAGGATCTGTCCGCATCCTTCACCGCGATCGACAACAAACTCGCCGTGATCGACACCTACGACGTCACGTTCGCCGGCTTCGGCGGTGCGCCGGTCAAGGGCTGGCTGCACGTGCCGGCCGGTGCCACCGGTCCGCTGCCGACGGTCGTGCAGTACTTCGGCTACTCAGGCGGCCGTGGATTCCCGCACGCCACGAACCTCTGGGCGCAGGCCGGCTACGCCCACTTCGTGATGGACACCCGCGGCCAGGGCTACAGCGCCGGCGGCGGCAGCGGTACGGCGGACGACAGCGCGTACGCCGGTCTCAACCACACCCCGGGCTTCATGACCGCGGGCATCACCGACCCGGAGACGTACTACTACCGCCGCGTCTTCATCGACGCGGTCCGCGCCCTCGAGGCCGCCCGCACCTCTCCGTTCGTCGACCCGGACAAGATCATCGTCACCGGCGCCAGCCAGGGCGGTGGCATCTCGATCGCGGCAGCCGGACTCGCCGGACTGGCCGGGATCGAGTTGCTCGGCTGCGCCCCCGACGTACCGTTCCTGTGCCACTTCCAGCGCGCGCTGCAGATCACCGACAAGGATCCGTACGGCGAGATCACCCGGTACCTGAAGGGGTTCCGCCAGGACGTCGACGCGGCGCTGCGGACGCTGAGCTACTTCGACGGCGTCAACCTCGGCCGGCTGGCCACGGCTCCCGCGCTGTTCTCCGTCGCCTTGATGGACGCGATCTGCCCGCCGTCGACCGTGTTCGCCGCCTTCAACTCGTACGGCGCAGCCGCCAAGGACATCGAGGTCTACAGCTACAACGAGCACGAGGGCGGCCAGACCTACCAGCAGCTCGCCCAGCTCGACTGGTTCGCGAACATCTTCAGCTCGAAGGAGTCATCGGCGAACCGATGAGTTTCTGGCCCGGGCGGCGTTACACGGTCAACAGCGTCGGTCAGACTGAGACCGACCCGACCGCGGGAGGCCGCACATGGACTGGAAGCTCGAACTCGTCATCGTCCCGGTATCGGACGTGGACCGGGCGAAGAAGTTCTACACCGAGCAACTCGGGTTCCACGAGGACGTCGACCACAGCGCGGGGGACGCGTTCCGGGTCGTGCAGCTGACCCCGCCTGGGTCGGCCTGCTCGATCACGATCGGCACCGGGCTGACCAAGGCGGCGCCCGGCACCTACCAGGGCACGCACCTGGTGGTGAACGACATCGAAGCGGCCCGGGCCGAGCTGGTCGAGCGGGGCGTCGCCGTCGGCGAGCCGTTCCACTTCACCGCCGAGGGGCAGCAGACCGGCGTGAGCCCGAACCGGGCCGACTACGAGACCTTCCTCAGCTTCGAGGACCCGGACGGCAACGGCTGGACCGTCCAGGAGGTGGGAAAGGCCAAGAAGTGAGCCGTGCACATGGCCGCGCCTTCGGCGCGGGGGTCATGGGGCTTTTACTCCCGCCCTTCCCTCGTCGCTCCAGTCGCTTCGCTCCCTGCGCTCCTCAGTCCAGGTCGGGAGGCCCCATGACAGCAAGGATGGTGCCCTAGTGACCACTCTGGAAGAGGCGGCGTTCGCGGGTGATGAGTCCGCGTTCGCCGACCTCGCCGGGCAGTACCGGCGCGAGCTGCATGTGCACTGCTACCGGATGCTGGCGTCCTTCGACGACGCGGAGGACGCCGTCCAGGAGACCCTGCTGCGGGCATGGCGTGGACGGGACGGGTACGACGGGCGGACGTACTTCCGGGCGTGGTTGTACCGGATCGCGACCAACGTGTGCTTGGACGTCGTACGACGGCACACCCGGCGTACGGCGTCGCCCGGGGAGATGGTGTGGTTGCAGCCGTACCCGGACCGGTTGCTCGACGAGATCGCGCCACCGACCGACCAGCCGGACGCGGTCGCGGTGGACCGGGAGACGATCGAGCTGGCGTTCCTGGTCGCGCTGCAGCAGTTGCCGGCCCGGCAGCGGGCGGCGCTGATCACCCGCGACGTACTCGGCTGGTCGGCCGCGGACACCGCCGTACTCCTCGAGACCAGCGTGGCCGCGGCGAACAGCGCGTTGCAGCGGGCCCGGGCGACGATGCAGCAACGCCTGCCGGCTCGCCGTACCGACTGGAGCGCGCCGCGGCCGACCGCGGAGGAGAGGGACCTGCTGGATCGGTTCATCGACGCGCACCAGCGGTGTGACGCCGTAGCGGCCGCTGCGATCGCGGCCGAGGAGCTGCGGATCTCGATGCCGCCGGACGGGATGTCGTTCGTCGGGCTCGAAGCGTGCCGTCCGCTCTTCCAGCGCGCGTTCGGGCCGGAACGGGACGGCGAGTGGCGGCTGGTGCCGACCTCGGCGAACCGGTTGCCGGCCGCGGCGTCGTACCTGCTCCGGCCGGGGGACACGGTGTTTCGGGCGTTCAAGCTCGACGTCCTGCGGATCAGCGACGGCAAGGTGGTCGAGATCATGACCTTCGGCTACTCGCGTTTCCCCGCCTTTGGTTTGCCGGACCGGTTGACGACATAGTCTGGAGGCATGCTGGGACTGCCCTCGGGGATCCGGGCCTGCTTGTTCGACCTGGATGGTGTGCTCACCGACACCGCTGCCGTCCACGCTGCCGCGTGGAAAGAGATGTTCGACGAGTTCCTCCGCGCGTACGCGGCGCAGCAGGGGATCCCGTTCGTGCCGTTCGATGCGAGGGTCGAGTACGACGCCTACGTCGACGGCAAGCCACGGCCCGACGGGGTGCGCGACTTCCTGGCGGCCCGGGGGATCAAGCTGCCCGACGGTACGCCGGACGATCCGCCGACGGCGATGACGGTGAACGGCCTCGGGAACCGGAAGAACCTGGCCGTTCAGCGGCGGATCCGGACCGAGGGTGTGCGGGTGTTCGAGGGCTCCCGGCGCTACCTGCAGGCCGCCGAGCGGGCCGGACTCCGGCGCGCCGTGGTGTCCTCGAGTGCGAACACCCGCGAAGTCCTGGATGTCACCGGACTCGCGCAGTACATCGAGCAGGTCGTCGACGGTGTGACGATCCGGACCGAAGGGCTGCGCGGGAAGCCGGCACCGGATACGTTCCTGGCAGCGGCCAAGGGCTTCGGGGTCGATCCGTCCGCGGCGGCCGTGTTCGAGGACGCGCTGGCCGGCGTGTCGGCCGGCCGGGCCGGACACTTCGGACATGTCATTGGTGTAGACCGTGTCGGACAAGCCGACGAGCTGAAGATCCACGGTGCCGACGTCGTGGTCCGCGACCTGGCCGAACTGCTGGAGGGCGAATGATCGACCGCGGGCATCATCCGATCGAGCCGTGGCGGTTGCGGGAGACCCGGCTCGCGCTCGACCGGCTGGCCCAGGCGGAGTCGCTGTTCGCCTTGTCGAACGGTCACATCGGCCTGCGCGGCAACCTCGACGAAGGCGAGCCGTACGCGATCCCCGGCACCTACCTGAACTCGTTCTACGAGCAGCGCCCGCTCCCGTACGCCGAAGCCGGGTACGGCTACCCCGAGTCCGGTCAGACCCTGGTCGATGTCACCAACGGCAAGCTGATCCGGTTGCTGGTGGACGACTCGCCGTTCGACGTCCGCTACGGCTACCTGAGCAAACACGAGCGGTCGCTGGACTTCCGCACCGGCATCCTGCAGCGGGACGTCGACTGGACCTCGCCGGGTGGCAAGCGGATCAAGGTCACGCACACGCCGGCTGGTGTCGCTGACCCAGCGGGCCGTCGCCGCGATCGAGTACATCGTCGAGCCCGTGGACCAGCCCGCACGGTTCGTGCTCCAGTCCGAGCTGGTCGCGAACGAGACCCAGCCGAAGCTGTCCGACGACCCGCGGGTGGCCGCCGTACTGGACAATCCGTTGAAGCCGGTCAGCCACGACGGCGGGGAGAACGGCGTCGTTCTGATCCACCGAACGACCCGCAGCCGGCAGTTGATGGCCGCCGCGATGACGCACGAGGTGGACACGTCGGCCCGCTACGCGATGGATCGGGACGTCAGGGAGGACTGGGCCCGGGGGACGGTGATCTGCCAGCTCCAGCCGGGGCAGAGCCTGCGAGTGGTCAAGTACCTGGCCTACGGCTGGTCCAGTCTGCGGTCGGAGACCGCCGTCCGGGACCAGGTCGCGGCCGCCCTGGCGAGTGCGCGCTTCTCCGGTTGGGACGGGCTCACCGCGCAGCAGATCGAGTTCCTGGACGACTTCTGGGACGGCGCCGATGTCGAGGTCGCAGGGTCATCCCGAGTTGCAGCAGGCGGTGCGGTTCGCGCTGTTCCACATCCTGCAGTCCGGCGCCCGGGCGGAGCGGCGGGCGATCCCGTCGAAGGGGCTGACCGGTGCCGGGTACGACGGGCACACGTTCTGGGACACCGAGGGATTCGTCCTGCCGGTGCTGACCTACACGATGCCCGGCGCCGCCGCCGACGCGTTGCGCTGGCGGCATTCGATCCTCGGTCTGGCCCGAGAGCGAGCCGAGTTGCTCGGGCTGGGTGGTGCGGCGTTCCCGTGGCGGACGATCCGGGGCCAGGAGTGCTCCGGCTACTGGCCTGCCGGTACGGCGGCCTTCCACATCAACGCGGACATCGCCGAGGCGGTGATGCGGTACCACCGGGCCACCGCCGACGACCAGTTCCTCGAGGAGGTCGGGCTGGAACTGCTGGTCGAGACGGCCCGCTTGTGGATCTCACTGGGCCACCATGACCGCAACGGCCGCTGGCACCTGCCCGGTGTGACCGGCCCGGACGAGTACAGCGCTGTTGCCGATGACAACGTCTTCACCAACCTGATGGCGGCACGCAACCTTCGCTCCGCGGCGGAGACCGCGGCCCGGCTCCCGATCACGGCCCGGGAGCTCGGTGTCGACGCGGAGGAGGAGGCCGCCTGGCGTGACGCGGCCGCCGCCGTGTATGTGCCGTACGACGAGGATCTCGGCGTACACCCGCAGTCGGAGGGTTTCACCGGGCACGCTGTCTGGGACTTCGAGGCGTACAAGGACAAGTACCCGCTCATGCTGCACGCCGCGTACTTCGAGCTGTATCGGATGCAGGTGGTCAAGCAGGCTGACCTGACGCTGGCGATGTACTGGTGTGGCGAAGCGTTCACGCCGGAGGAGAAGGCGCGGAACTTCGACTACTACGAGCGGCTGACGGTGCGGGACTCGTCGTTGTCCGCCTGTGTGCAGGCCGTGATGGCGGCCGAGGTCGGTCACCTGGACCTTGCCTACGACTACGCCTACGAGGCGGCCCTGATCGACATGCGCGACCTGCACCACAACACCGGCGACGGCTTGCACATGGCGTCGCTGGGTGGCGCCTGGAGTGCTCTGGTGGCCGGCTTCGGTGGCCTGCGAGATCGGGATGGCTGGCTGTGTTTCGATCCCGCCCTGCCGCAGGGCCTGGCCGGGCTGAATTTCACGATCCGCTGGCGCGGTGCCCGGTTGAAGGTGGAGATCGATCCCGTATCGGTGAAGTACTCGGTGCATGACGGCGAGGATGCTCAGGTGTCGATCCGGCATGCCGGCGAGGAGATCACCGTCACCGCGGACCGGCCGGTGATCCGGACGCTGGAGAAGCGGACGCCGCTGCTGCCCCGCCCGCCGCAGCCACTCGGCCGCGAACCGCGGGCGGCGATGGCGAGCGACGAGCGGGCCGGTTGAGCGGCTCAGCGCTTGGTGATTGACTGCCTCTTGCGGGCCGAGAGCGACTCCGCGGTGCCGACCAGCATCACCGAGGCGATCACGGCGACGATGAAGCCGAGCACGTTCAGCTCGAAGATGCCGCCGGTGCCGAGCAGGTTCGCGACCGTGCCGCCGATCACGGAGCCGGCCAGTCCGAGCAGCAGTGTGGCGAGCAGACCGAGCTTCTGCTTGCCGGGCGTGAAGAGCCGCGCCAGCGCTCCGATGATGAGTCCGGCGACGATGAAGCCGATCATGTCTTGTGTCCTCCGAATGCTCAGGGATTCTGCTTCCAGTGTCCCGCCCCGACGGGGTCCGGTGCAGTGGAGTTCACCCTGATCGCACCCGGAGTGGACCCTGGTCAGCCGCGGGCGAGCGCTTCGAAGAGCTTCGTGTTCTCCAGCAGCTGCGGGGTTCGCTCCAGCTGGTTCAGGACCGCGCTGCCGGTTCGCTGGGTGGCTCGCTCGTCATTGCCGAGCAGGGCCTTGTAGCTGGCTCGGCAGTCGGACTCGGCACCGAGGATCTCGGCATACAGCTGGACGCCCCGCAGCTCGGGATGTTCCTTCAGCAGCATCGACGTGCTCTTCGCGCAGCTGATCAGCGTCGGCTTGGCCTTGTTCGGATTGATGCGCGTGAGCAGTTGGTCGGCCAGCCCCTTCGCCACGAAGTACTCCGCACTCGACGCCTGGTCCCGCAGGTACCGCGCGCCGGCGGCTCGGTGGACATCGTCGGTGAGCGCGCAGACCGCCCACTGCGGCGGCACGATGAAGACCTGTGATTTCGGGATGTACGCCGGCAGTTCGAGGTTCCGGCCCAGGCTGCCGCTGCTGGAAACGGCGGCCAGCGCGGACTTCGACGCCTGATCGGTCGGATTCACCGACGGCGCCGCGACCAGCCGGCTCGTGAAGCCCTCGTCCGGTACGACGATGACGGACAGGCTGCCGGTGTTCTTGAGCAGCAACGACGTACGGGTCGGGTCGGTGCTGGCCTGCAGCTCCACGCCGTCCATCTCGGATTCCGGTGGAAGTGGCTGGATGGACTTCGAGCAGTCCGCGGCCGCCTTGAGCGTCGGCTGAGTCGTCGGGATGATGATCGACGGAGTCGGCACGATCGTCGTGCCCCCGTCCGCGGTGTCCGCGCCCTCCTCACTCGAACAGCCGGCAACCGCCAGGATGAGCACAGCACTGGACACGAGCGCCCGACTACGTACAGCCATCATGATCCCCCCGCAACCCCGAGCTCCCCGGTCCCCACCTGCTCGGTTCACCTTCAGTGTGCATCACGCGCAGTAGCTGGACAACGTGTCCTGCCCCGCCAAGAGTCGCCCTGAGCGGGATTCCGGCAATCGCGGACGCAACGATCTGCCGAACCTTCGGTGACCCGCTGCAAGCTGTCCGGGGCGTGTCCTAGTCTCGGAGCGTGACTGTTCACCAGCTCTCTCGGCGGGACGCGCGGCGCCTTGCGGTCCGGGCGCAGCTGCTGACCAGCGAGCGGCCTGCGGGGCTGTTCGAGCTGGTCGAAGGGCTCAACGTGCTGCAGTTGGATCAGACTGCCCACGTTGCCCCGAACGCTGATCTGGTGGCGTGGAGCCGGCTCGGATCGTCGTACGACGCGACCGAGTTGGCGGACGCGCTCGCGACGCAGGAGCTGCTCGAGCTGCGGGGATTCGTCCGGCCGCCCGAGAGTCTGGCGCTGTTCCGGGCAGAGATGGCGGAGTGGCCGCGGACGCAGGCGAACGGCGAGCTGCTCGACTGGCAGGAGTACTGCCGCGATTGGGTGCAGGCGAACGAGGGCTGCCGGCTCGACATCCTCGAACGCCTGCGCCAGGACGGCCCGCTGGTCATGCGCGAGCTGCCGGACACCTGTGTGCTGCCGTGGAAGTCGTCCGGCTGGACCAACAACCGGAACGTCTCGCAGCTGCTCGAGTTCATGATCCAGCGCGGCGAGGTGGCGATCGCCAGCCGCGACGGTCGCGACCGCCTGTGGGACCTGGCTTCGCGCGTGTACCCCGATGAGCCGGTGGTCCCGGTCGAGAAGGCCCGGCAGATCCGCGACGAACAGCGACTGCGCTCATTCGGCATCCTGCGGGTCAAGGGCCCCCAGTGCCCGGGCGAGCCGCTCGACGCCGGCGCGGCGGGGGAGCGAGCCGTCGTCGAGGGTGTCCGGGGTGAATGGCGCGTCGACCCGGAGCTGCTCGGCCAGCCCTTCTCCGGGCGTACGGCGCTTGTCTCGCCACTGGACCGGTTGGTGTACGACCGCAAGCGACTGACCGAGCTCTTCGAGTTCGACTACCAGCTGGAGATGTACAAACCGGTCGCCAAACGGAGGTGGGGCTACTTCGCGCTCCCGATCCTGCACGGCGACCGCCTGGTCGGGAAGGTCGACGCCACGTCGGATCGTAAGGCCGGCGTGTTCCGCGTCGATGCGATCCACGAGGACGCGCCGTTCTCGAAGTCGCTGAGCACCGCCGTCCAGCGCGAACTCCGCGACCTCGCCCAATGGCTCGACCTGGAGCTCCTGTTCATGATGTGACGCCGGTCATTGGCACCGGGACCGGCAACGGCTCCGACGACCAGAGTGGACCCGTTCGTCCCTACAGTCCGCGGGTGGAGAGCTTGGTTCGTACGGCGGCCACGCCGACATCCTGCGCGAACTGATCGACGGGGTCACCGGAGCCTGATCGCCTCGAGTACGCTGGGGTTAGATGCCGAAGGCAACGGCCAGGGCTTGAGGGTCAGGCGAAGCCGCCGTTGCTCAGGAGGAGCTGGCCGTTGATCCACCCGCCTCGGGGCGAGCAGAGGAAGTCGACCAGGTTCGAGGTGTCCTCCGGCGTACCGAGGCGGCCGAGCGGGGTTTGCCGGGTGCCGGCGACTCGGATCTCGTCGCTCATCCAGCCGGTGTCGATCGGGCCGGGGTTGATCACGTTCGCGCTGATGCCCAGGTGTGACAGCTCGTGCGCGGCCGCGAGCGTGATCCGGTCCAGGGCGCCCTTGCTCGCGCCGTACGGAAGATTCCCGACCGTGTGATCGCTGGTGAGCGCGACGATCCGGCCGGTGCCGTGCGGCCCGGTGAAGCGGCGTCCGTACTCACGGATCAGCAACCAGGTCGCCCGCGCGTTCACGGCGAAGTGGCGGTCGAAGCTCTCGATGCTCGTGTCGAGGAGACCGGAGTTGACCGACTCACAGTGACACATCACCAAGGCCGTGACTCTGCCCAGGCGCTCCTCGGCCGCGGCGAAGATCCGCTCCGGCGCCGCCGGGTCAACCAGGTCCGCCTCGATCGGGACCGCGGTCGCGCCGAGTTCGCTCAGCTCCTTGGCGATCTCGGCCGTCGCCCCTGATTCGACGCCCCAGTCCATGCGTTCGTCGTACGCCGTCCAGTAGGTGAACGCGATGTCCCACCCGGACTCCGCGAGCCGGCGGGCGATCCCGGCGCCGATGCCGACGGTGCGGCCGACGCCGGTGACGAGGGCGATGGGGCGTTGCGTGTCCGGCTGCGTCATGGTGGCGATCCTGCTCGATGCCAGGTCGACCGGCAACCGGATTCTCTAGATCAGTGTCACTGCGCGTGGATGATGTGCGCATCCGGGCCGGGGCAGAACAGGGACTCGCTGTCGGTGTCACTCCAGTGCACCAGGTACGGCGGGGCGCCGTCCGGATCGTGCACCTCGACGATCTCCCCCTGCCGCCGGTGCGACGACAGGTGGTTGCCTTCCACAACTACCTGGTCACCCTGCGTGGCCTTCACCGGACCCACCCGCTCTCACCGTTCATCAGTCTCTCCTCGTCGCTGGAAGGGGCGACGACCACCCGTCGCCCGGGTCACCCCCAGCTTGGCCCCGGACCGCCCGCCCGCACCACCCCTCACCTCAGGTTCTCCAACCTGCTGCGTGAATCGAGTAGCCGGCCCTCGACCAACGCCTCCCAGTTCACCCCCCCGCACCCCAGACCCATTTCAAGGGGTCAACCCCCGAGCTTGTGGGTTGGCCCCTGAGAATTTGAGGGCCAAACCCACCAACTCAGGGGTTGACCCCTGAAAGAGGGGCCACACATCGAGCAGGGGAGCTCCATTGGCTCTACTGCGCGATGTGCGGGTCATCGTCGGCCGGGTGTGCCGGTCGGGATGGAGACAATGTCGGGATGGGGACGATGTCGGGATGGGGACGATGTCGGGATGGGGACGATGTCGGGGTGGGCAGGGTGGAGGGGGCCGAGCCTGGGCCTGCGGTTGCGGCGGGCTTGTGCTGCGCGCGTCGGTCCACGTCTGGTGACCTGGGACAGGCCGTGGTGGGCTGAGACAGGCTATTTCTTGTCCCACCCCACCGGTACCGGTCCCAGCCCACCGGTTCGTGTCCCGGCCCACCGCTTCTTGTCCCGGCCCACCGGTTCTTGTCCCGGCCCACCGGTTCTTGTCCCGGCCCACCGGTTCTTGTCCCGGCCCACCGGTTCGTGTCCCGGCCCACCGCTTCTTGTCCCAGCCCACCGGTTCCGGTCTCCGCCCGGCGCTGTGTGTCGGCGCGGACAGGTCCTGAGTGGCCCATTTCATGGGCTACCTACCAGATGGTGGGTTGGCGCCCCGGAATCCGGTACGGCAACCCACCATCTCGCAGGTCCACCCATGAAACGGGGCGAGCGGGCCACCGGCTCCACCCGTTCAAGGCCCGCCACCTCATCCACACATCAAGCCACAAGAGTCTGAAACGGCGGGATGAACCGTCGGGCCATGCCGGGGTGTTTCCGGTCCGGGGTCAGCGGGGCAGGGTGATGGTGGCGGTGGTGCCGCCGTTCGGGGAGGGCGTGAGGGTGATGGTGCCCTCATGGGCTCGGGTGATTTCGAGCGCTATGGACAGGCCCAGGCCGGAGCCGCCGCTGGCGCGGGCCCGGCTGGTGTCCAGGCGGACGAAGCGTTCGAAGACGCGGAGGCGCTCGGCCTCGGGGATGCCGTCACCGTCGTCGGCCACGGTGATCACGGCCGACCCGTTCTGTTCGGCCGCCGTGATGTGGACGGTGGTGTGGGCGGCGCGGGCGGCGTTGTCGACCAGGTTCCTGAGGACCTGACTGAGCCGGGCCGGATCGCCGACGACGCGGACCGGGTGAACCTCGCCTGTCACCGTGAGGCCGGGTGCGGAACTCCGCAACCGCTGGATCTCCGCCGCGACCAGGTCGTCGAGGTCGACGTCCGTCCGCTGCATCCGTAGCCCGGTGTCGTCGGCCTTCGCCAGCAGGAGCAGATCCTCGACCAGACGCCGCATCCGCTCGGTCTCGGCCTCCATCACCGGATGCAGTTCCTGCCAAGCCTGCCCGGTCGAGTCCGCTTCCACGACCTCCAACGCCGCGGTCAACGTGGCCAACGGCGACCGCAGTTCATGACTCGCATCGGACACGAACCGCCGCTGCGTGGCCTGCCCGGTCTGGAGCCGATCGAGCATCTCGTTCATGGTCGCCGCGAGCCGCGCGATCTCGTCCCGGGTCGCCGGCACCGGGACCCGCTCGGTCAGATCCCCCGATCCGATTCCCTGCACCCGCGCCCGGATCCGCTCCACCGGCCTGAGCGCCTGCCCGACCATCAGCCAGCCCGCGACCCCGACCACGATCAGCAGCACCGGGAACCCGACGAGCAGGTACTTCATCACCGTGGTCACCGTGTCCCGTTGGGTCTGGACCGACGACGCGACGACCACGATGTAGCTCTGGTCGCCGTACGACGCTCCCTCCGCGACGATCAGGTACGCATGGTCGTCGTCGAGCAGCGGCATGTCACCGACCTCGGCCCGGACGAGTACCCCGGTCGCGGGACGCAGGTCCGTCAGCGGCGTGCTGTCGACCCGCGCCGACGAAGCGGCAACCACCCGCCCGGACGCGTCCAGCACCTGGACCACCTGGCCCGGCCGGGTGTTCTCGGTCAGGTCCTGCGCGAGTCCCGCCGTACCTTCCTCGGTCACCTGGCTGGTCACGTCGGCCACCCGTCCGTCGGCGGCGTCGGACACGTTGGTGATCAGCGCGCGCTGCAGGAGGAGCAACAGTACGGCGGCCCCGAGCGCCATCGCCACGGCGACGACGATCACCGCCGCCGCGGTCGACCTGCTTCGCACACTGGCACGCCGCAATCCGACGCCGACCTTCCGCCACGCGGACAACGGACCGCTCCTTCCCGGCAGCCGAGGCCTCCGCACCCCATCATCCTCCCGGGGCACGAGCGACGTACGCAGCAGTTGCCGGCCGCAACTTGGTCAGCCGCCTTCGGGGTTGAGGCGGTAGCCCATGCCGCGGATGGTTTCGATGGAGTGGCGGGCGAACGGGGTGTCGATCTTGAGGCGGAGGTAGCGGATGTAGACCTCGACCACGTTGGGGTCGCCGTCGAAGGCGGGATCCCAGACGCCGGCGAGGATCTCGGGTTTGCTGACGGTGTCGCCGCGATGGCGGATCAGGAACTCGAGCAGGCCGTACTCCCGGGGGGTGAGCGCGATCTCCTGGCCGGCCCGTTCGACTCGACGCCGGGCCGGATCGAGCACCAGGTCGCCGGCGGTCAGCACCACCGGCCGCTCCGGACCGCCACGGCGGATCAGCGCCCGCAACCGGGCGATCAGGACGAGGAAGCTGAACGGTTTGGTCAGGTAGTCGTCCGCGCCGAGGTCGAAGGCATCGGTCTGGTCGTACTCGCCGTCTTTCGCGGTCAGCATCAGCACCGGCGTCCACACACCCCGCTCCCGCAGTTGCTCGAGCACTTTGTACCCGTTCAGCTTCGGCAACATGATGTCGAGCACGATCACGTCGTAGCTGTGCTCTGTGGCCGCCCACACCGCGTCCTGGCCGTCGTGCACCAACTCGACCACGAATCCGGCGTCGGTGAGGCCACGACGGACTGTGTCAGCAAGCCGGACCTCGTCCTCCACCATCAGCACCCGCATGGCCCCAGTCTCACCGCCGCCCGCTGAGAATCCGCTGAGAGCCCCCTCACCTGAGCGTCGCCTCAGCCGTGCTCAGCTCCCACCTGAATGATCCGCGCGGACGGCTCAGGGACGTCTGTGCGGACAGTAAGGCAGTCCTTTGACCAGCTGTAAGTCCAGCCGTTGGCGTCCGTGGGGAAGTCGGGTGTGATCGTTGCCTGGGGGAGTGCGACGGTGATTTCGGATGGGCCGGGGGTGCGGTGCCAGACGCCAAGGTAGTTGCCGAGGCCGAGGACGACCCATTCGTCGTCCCAGGATGGCAATCCGAGCGGCCAGTGCGGGACCAGGGTTTCGAGATCTTCGAGTACGACGCGATGCGCCGCGACCGCGGATCGAACCAGGTCGCGCTCGGCGGCGGTCATCTGGTTGAGGTGGCCGGAGAGGTAGAGGCGGCCGAGGATGCCGTTCGCCAGGGCGAGCGTGAACTCCTCACGCGAGGTGCCGGTGATCGGGTAGGCCCAATGGCCGGCCTGTTCGGGCAGGACCGCGGGCGGGGCGGCAGCAGTGATTGTTGCGTAGAGCAACGGGTGCTGCTGGTCCGAGGTGGTCTGCAGATGTAGTCGGGACAGCATCGCGTAGTCCATCCGCATCGCTCCGGACGCGCAGTTCTCGATCAGCAGCTCGGGGTGCCGCGCCTGGACCGCGTCGAGCCAGTCGAGCAGCGCCCGCTGGTGTTCGAGTAGTCCTTGGCCGAGCGACGTACCACCCTTGTCGGTGCCGGGGCCGGTCATCGTGTCGTTGTCGAACTTGAAGTAGCCGATGCCGAAGTCGGTGACGCGCCGACGAGGACTCCCATGGGCAGTCGCTCACCGGTCGACCACGAGTCGGTGCTGGTCATGGCGTGCCGGCTCTTCGAGACCGGATGGTGCGGATCGCGCACATTCCGTGGTACGCCGCCTGATCGCAAGGACTGCACCGACCAGCGGTTCTCCGCCATCCAGTCGTTGGCCGCGGAGTACACGTCGGCGTCGACGGACTCCAGGCCAACGACCAGGGACGACAGGAAATCCAGCACGAGTTCGCCGGGCCGGGTTAGAGACGCCTCGCGACCACGCCCTGACGCCGCTCGCGCTCCACTCGAGGCCCGATCAGCCCGACGGTCGCGGCGCTCAAGTGACGCAGACCGGTGAACCACGCCGTCTCGAGCCACCCGATGAGGAAGCCCGTAACGTTTTTCCGGTCCAGACGATTATAGGGCTGAACCGTGCACCTCCCCGTGAGCTCGTCACGCTTCGTCAAGTGCCGAGATCTCACGAATGCAGGAGGGGATGTGCGCGTTTCGCATGTCGTCATGGTCGTTGCCAACGACGTCGCCAACGACACTCGCGTACTGAAGGAAGCCATTGCCTTGGGGGAGGCGGGCTACCGGGTCACGTTGCTGGGCGTTTCGGCGTCGGGCCGGCTCGCCATCGACACGATCGAGGGCGGTGTCGTGATGATCCGGCTGCCCGGCCGGTTCGTGCTGCGGGACGAGCGGCAGCGGCGCCGCCGGCTGCGGCGCACCCGCCGGATGGTCACCATCCAGCCGGCGCCGGCGCAGGCAGCCCGAGTCGCCGCCCGGCTGGCGGATCTGAAGGCGGAGTCCGGACGGGCGCTGGCCAATCGCCGGGCGAAGGCTATCGGTCCGCTGACCTACCTGGCCGGCACAGTGCTCCGGTCACTCAAGCACCGGCGATGGCGGTCGTCCCAGGTGGCCTCGTCGTTCCGCACCTGGGCGGCCGAGTACGAAGCCCGCAGAGCAGTCGAGTTCTGGCAGTGGTGGGACGGATGGCTGCAGGCCAAGAGCCGGCCGGTCAGCTGGCGTTCGGTCATTCCCGAGGCTTACGACTACGAGGCGGTCTTCGGGGAACTCCTGGACCAGTTGCGGCCGGATGCCGTGCACGCACACGACATGCACGTCATCGGGGTCGCGTCGCGCGCCGCGGGCCGGGCGGCGCTGCGCGGCCGGACCATCAAGGTGGTGTACGACGCACACGAGTTCGTACCCGGCCTGTCGCAGTACGGCGGCCGGACTCCGCGGATGATCGCGGCCTGGGCACAACACGAGCGCGAGTTCATCCGTACCGCCGACCGGGTCGTCACGGTCAGTCCGGCGATCGCACGTACGCTGCAGAGACGGTACCGGTTGGACCGCGAGCCGACGGTGGTGATCAACAGTCCCCAGTTGGTTGCGGAAGGCAACGAGATCACCGATGTCCGCGCAGCTGCCGGCCTCCCCGTCGACGTACCGCTGCTGGTCTACAGCGGCGGGGTGACGCGTGCTCGCGGGGTCGAAACGGCGATCGCCGCGCTGCCTCGGCTGCAAGGCGTCCATCTGGCCGTCGTCTGCGTGCCCAGCATCGCCACGAAGCCGGTTGACGAACTGCGTGAGCTCGCCGCGTCGCTGCGGGTCGAGGATCGGGTGCACTACCTCGACCCGGTCGCGCCGAGCGACGTGCTGAGCTTCCTGCGGACCGCGGACATCGGGTTGATCCCGATCCTGCGGTACCCGAGCCACGAGATGGCCCTGCCGAACAAGGTCTTCGAGTACACCTTCGCCGGCCTGCCGGTGGTGACCAGCGACATGCCCACCCTGGAGGAGTTCGTCGGCAAGACCGGCGTCGGCGAGGTCTTCGCAGCGGAGGACCCGGACGACTTCGCCGCCGCGGTGTCCCGCGTCCTCCTCGACCCGAGGTCGTACCGCGAACGGACAGCGGATCCAGGGTTGCGGCAGCAGATGTCCTGGGAGGCCCAGGCCGGTCATCTCCGCACCCTGTACGCCGACCTCGTCGGCGCACCGCCCGTCGCGGTCGGCTCGGCAAGCGGCACCGTCCGCCCGAGACTCGTGATCGGGCCGATCGGGTCGAAGGCGGCGATCGAATGGTCACGGGCGATCGATGAAGCCGAGATCGTGCGCCGGCGCTTGGCTCCGGCCGACCTGGACGGGATCACCCATCTCCTGATGGAGGACTGGCAGTCCGTCCTCGGCAGCGAAGACCTCGCCGCCAACCTGCCATTACTTTCCGCAGGCAGGATCAAGCACGGCGTGGTCGTCTACGGTCGCGGTGATCGTCAGCAACTCCGGCGCCGGGTCCGGGCGTACGACGGCGCCGTGTTCGTCACGGACCCCGTCATCGCCGAAGCCGTCGCCGGCACCCGCTGGTTGCCGCCTGGCGAGGAGGGCGTGAAGGTACTCCGAGCGTTCATGACCGACTGATCGTTCGCGGCGCCGGTCGTCCTGATGCGGTCTGCGGGCGGCACTGGATGGCGGCGCGCGCGGCCTGTTTCCGGACTGGTCCAGGCGCGGGTGGGTAACCTCTCCTGGTCGCCAGGTGAGCCGATAGGAGATGATGCCCACCGTGACCGGACCACGTACCCAGGACGCGCAGGACCGGCAGACGCCGTCGGAGGTCGATCCGGCCGTCGCCGGGCTGACCGTTGGGCTCGGTGGGCCGACCGGGCGGTTCGCCCGGCTCAGCTCGTCCTGGTGGACGCCGCTGCGGATCGCGCTCGCGGTGTGCACGATCACCTTCGGGCTCGGCGTACTGCAGAAGGCGCCGTGCATGGAGGCCGGCTGGGACCGGCAGAGCTGGCGGCCGTTCAAGGCGCTGTGCTACTCCGACATCGGCTTCCTGTACCAGGAGCGCGGCTTCGCCGAGGGCAACCGGCCGTTCCTGGACACCGGCAACTACCCGGTCCTCGAGTACCCGGTGCTGACCGGCGGCTTCATGGAGGTCGCGGCGCAGATCACCTGGGTGATCACCGGCGACCCGAAGAAGGACCTGACCGTCGAGCAGAAGCGCGACACCGCGGGCGTCTTCTTCGTCGTCAACGTGGTGATGCTGTTCCTCTGCGCACTGCTCATCGTCGGTCTGACCGTCGCCACCGCGCGCGGGGTCGAGTCACGTCCCGGCGCGGCCGCGTGGGCAGCCGCTGGACGCCCTGTACGTCGCCGCCGCGCCGGTGCTGGCGCTGACGTCGACGATCAACTGGGACCTGTTCGCGGTCGCGCTCACGGCCGGTGCGATGTTCGCCTGGTCGCGGGGTAAACCGATCTGGTTCGGCATCCTGCTCGGGCTCGGGCACGGCGGCGAAGTTCTACCCGTTCCTGCTGCTCGGGCCGCTGCTGATCGTGTGCCTGCGCGGCCGCAAGCTGTGGCCGTGGTTCCAGGCGACGGTGGCCGCGAGTCGTCACCTGGGCGTCTGGTGAACGCGCCGATCTACCTGCTGGCGAAGAACGAGTGGATGTCGTTCTGGACCTTCAACGACCAGCGCGAGAGCGACTACGGCTCGATCTGGTACGTCCTGAAGCTGGCCAAACACGAGGTCGCGGACGTCAACCAGCTGAACATCGTGATCTTCGCCGGGCTCTGCCTGTCGATCGCGATCCTCGGCCTGATGGCGCCGCGGCCGCCGCGGTTCGCCCAGCTGGCGTTCCTGGTGGTGGCGGCGTTCCTGCTGATCAACAAGGTGTACTCACCGCAGTACGTGCTGTGGCTGCTGCCGCTGGTGGCGCTGGCCCGGCCGCGGTTGCGGGACTGGCTGATCTGGCAGGCCTGCGAGTGCTTCTACTGGATGCTGGTGTGGCTGCATCTGGCCCAGTTCCTGGCGCCCGGGAACCCGGACCAGCCCGGACCGGATCTACTGGTTCTCGGTGATCGTGCGGATGGCCGGCACGCTCTGGCTGATGCTGGTGGTGGCGCGCGACATCCTGCTGCCGGAGAACGACCCGGTCCGCCAGGGCGATCTGGTCGACGACCCCGAGTGACGGGGTCGAGCTCCGGCGCCACGTGACCCGGTTGGCGCCTGTCTAGAGCATCAGCTTCGACGACGTCGAGGTTGCCGCCGCTGACGACGGCGGCGGTCGATGCCCTGCAGCTGGATTCTGCCTTCGAGCAGCGCCGCGAAGGGTGCCGCCGCGGCCGGTTCGAGGGCGAGCTTGGTGCGGGACATGACCAGTCGGGTCGCTTCCAGGAGCGCGTCTTCACTGACTCGGACGACGTCGTCGACGTACTGCTGGATGAGCGGGAAGTTGCGCGTGCCGCAGACCGGCGCGGCCAGGCCGTCGGCGATCGATCGGGCAGTCGGGAGCTTCTGCGGTTCGCCGGCCGCGAGGCTGCGGCTGACCACGTCGGCCTGCTCGGGCTCGATGCCGATCACGCGGATCTCCGGCTTCACCAGCTTGACCGCCAGCGCGACGCCCGAGATCAGTCCGCCGCCGCCCACCGGGACGAGCACGGTGTCGATGTCCGGGCGATCCTCGAGCAGCTCCAGGCCGAGGCTGCCGTGACCGGTGATCACGTCCTCGTCGTCGAACGGGTGGACGCCGGTCAGCTTCCGCTCGTCCCGGATCCGCTCGTACTGCGCCATCAGGTCGCCCTCGACGAGTTCGACGGTGGCGCCGTACCCGCGGGCCGCGTCGATCTTCGCCGGTACGGCGGTCGTCGCCATCACCACGGTCGCCGGGACGCCGGCGTCCCGCGCGGCCCAGGCGAGCGCGCCGGCCGCGTTCCCTGCCGAGACGGTGATCGACACCGCGCTCGCGCTCCTCCGGCGCTGAGCCGGAGGAGCTTGGTGAGCAGGCCGCGGACCTTGAAGCTGCCGGTCTTCTGGAACAGCTCGGCCTTGAGCAGGCAGCGTGCCCTCGAAGCGCTCGTCCAGCGCGGTCGAGGTCAGGATCGGCGTGCGGTGGATCCGGCCCTTCGGAGCTGAGCGGCGGCCTGGCGGATGTCCTCGAGCGTCGGCATGCCGCCGACTCTATTGGTTCGCTGGCAGATGCGGGCAGCGACCGCGGAGCGAGTTTCTCGGTGACGCCTCCGGGGACTGGGGGAGGAACAGGTAGGGCTCGATCAGTTCGAGCTCCATCAGGAGGAAGCGGCCGTTGACGACGAGGCCGTCGACGCGGGCGTAGAGCGGGCCGGATGCCGGCCGAGGTCAGGACCGCACGGGCGCCGTCCAGGACGTCGGGCGACGGCTCGGTCAGCGGTCGCGACGCCGCCGAACATCCTCCTGGACCCGGTAGTCACCAGCGACCGGGCGCTTGCACGACAGCGTGGCTGAAGTCGCCGTCGATGAAGATCAGCGACCACTCGCCGTCGGTCTGGATCTCGGGCTGGAACGGCTGCACCAGGTAGACGGTGTCCGGGAGGTCGTCCATCGCCTGGCTGAGCTCCGGAGAGCCCGGCGACGACCGCGGATCGTGTGCGTGGCGCTCGCGCTCACCGTCGGCTTGACGACGATCTCCTGGTCGTTGAGGCCGGCGACGACCTCGCGCAGACCGCGCCCGCGGCGACCTGGGACGGCACGATCGCCGACGCCGCGCTCACGGAGCTCGAGCAGGTAGCGCTTGTCGCCGTTCCAGCGGACCAGGTCGGCGTCGTTGAGCACCGGTACGCCGGCCTTGTCGACCTGGGCGAGCCATTCGGTGAACTCGTCGTACCGGAGGTGGTAGTCCCACACCGAGCGCAGCAGGATCGCGTCGTACGCGGACCAGTCGACCGACGGGTCGGTCCAGACCTCGGCCACCGGGTCGAGGCCGGCGGCGCGGAGCGCGTCGACGAGCGGGAGGTCGTGTTCGTGCAACTCAGCCTGCTCGGCCGACGTCGCGAGGGCGATGCGTTTCGTCACGCCGATCAGTGTTGGCAGGCGATGTGCGCCGCGTCAAACGGCTTTGGTGGTTCACCCGGTGACGGAGTGTGATGGCGACGACAGCGCGCGGTCAGGTGGATCAGGCGTTGCCGGGTGTCGTGCTCGAAGCTCGCGTAGGCCAGGTACGACGCCAGCGGTACGGCGAGCCACTCGGGCCGGTCGCGCGAGGGCCGCGAGCGCGATCAGGAGGAGGCCGTACCACGGGTAGGTGGGGGTGGCGACGAGGAGTGCGGCGCCGTACAGCCAGCAGCACGTGACGGCGATCGGCTCGTACTTCGTCCGGTGGAAGGCGAGTGCGGCCAGGGCGACCGCGAGTACTGCTGGGGCGAGCTGACGGGCCTCAGAAGGCAGCAGGAGCGCGAGAATCGCCGACCTGGAGCCTGCCGTCGTCGAAGCGCTCCTGGGTCAGGTAGCCGGGCACGCAAGATGCCGGCGGCAAGTAGGTAGGGCAGGTACGACGTGACGAAGGCGCCAACGGCAACTAAGGGTTTCCGCCCGGCAGCAGCAGAAGCGGCCGGAGCCTCGCGCCGGCGGCGGCGCCGAGGAGGACGCGGCGAGCTTCGGTCGTCGGGTGGTGGTGACAACCGCGGCCGTGATCAGGAGCGCAGCGACGACGTCGACGTGCGCGGCGGCGCTGCGACGATCGGTGACAAACCCCACAGAGCGGCCCATCGGGGACTGCCTACCGTCAGTAACCAGGTGAGCGCGACGGCGAGCACTCCAGCTGTCCGGCCGCCACCCATCGTCGCGATCGGTCGCTTTGTGCACGAGATCCGTACGGCGACGATCTCGACGTACGGATCTGGTGCACAAAGTCGACCCCCGCGGTGGCCCGATTGGGTACCCACGGAAACGACACATGAGCCAGCTATCCCCTCACATTTTGAGGGGTCAACCCCTGGTGTTGTGGGTTGCGGAGCCGAATTCCGCCTCCGCAACCCACAAGCTCCGGGGTTGACCCCTGAAGTGGGGCCGGAGGTCGGCCGGGCGCGGGGGCGGCGGGGGCCGGGTTGGGTGGGGCATCAGGTTGGGTGGGGCGGTGGGGTGGGGCATCAGGCGGTCCGGGCAGGGGTGGTTCGGGCGGGTGTGGTTCGGCGGAGGGTGAGGACGGCTCGGTGGCCGGCTCGCCAGTCCTCGGTGGGGTGCAGGCCGGCGGCGGAGGCGTGGCGGAGCACGGCGTGGGTTCCTACTTTTGCCCAGGGCAACGGGGTGGAGCGGCGGCCGGTGGAGCTGCGGAGGACGATCGGGGTGGTAGAACGATCGGCCGATGCCGGAGGCCGAACGCGGCTACGGCTCGCTTACGGCGGTCGTCGTTGCGGGGCGGACCGGGCTGGGCTCCGGCCGGAAGATCTACGCTCTGACCGTGGCTACTCGTGTGCTCGTGGTGGACGACGACCCGACCGTGTCGAACGTCGTCTCGGCGTACCTGACCAAGGCCGGGTACGACGCCCGCGTGGTCGCGGACGGTGTCGGCGGCGGTCGAGGTCTGGCAGCAGTGGAAGCCCTCGGTCGTCGTACTGGACGTGATGCTGCCCGGCCTGTCCGGGCTGGAGGTGCTGCGCCGGATGCGCGCGGCCGACGACGGGGCCGCGGTGATCATGCTGTCCGCGCGCGGCGAGGAGGAGGACCGGCTGGTCGGGCTCGAGGTCGGCGCGGACGACTACGTGGTCAAGCCGTTCAGCCCGCGTGAGCTCACGCTGCGGGTGCAGGCGATGCTGCGGCGCGAGGAGCGGCTGGCCGGGCTGGACCTGACGCCGACCAAGCTGAGCGCCGGTCCGGTCACGATCGACACGGCCGCGCGGCGTGCCTTCTCTGCGACGGGGCTGAGCTGTCGCTGACGCATCGCGAGTTCGATCTGCTGACGTTCCTGGTGTCGCATCCGGGCAAGGCGTACACCAAGGCCGAGCTGCTGCGTCGCGTCTGGGGCTGGGACTTCGGCGACTCGTCGACGGTGACCGTCCACGTCCGCCGGTTGCGGGAGAAGATCGAGGTCGATCCGTCCGATCCCCAGCTGGTGCTGACCGTGCCGCGGACGGGCTATCGCTTCGTCAGTGAGTGCCGGATGAACCGCGACACGCTCACGATCCTCGCGCTGACCACCGCTGTGGACGCTGGTGGTGGCGGCGATCGGGGCCGCGATCCTGTGGCAGTTCCGGCGTCGGTCGTTGCGGATCACGATGATCGTGGCGGCGCTGGTGCCGATGGCGGCCGCGCTGGCCGCCGTACTGCAGAGCGTGCGGGCGATGTTCATCTCCGCGCACGACTCGCTGGTGGTGCTGTGGACCCTGGCGTTCTCGGCCCTGCTCGGACTGGCGATGTCGGTGCTGCTCGGGCACTGGATCAGCACCGGCTCGCGCGATGTGGGACGGCGGTTGCGCCACCTCGGTACGTCGTACGAGCGCTGCCGGCTGCGCGTCGACGGCGACGGTGCCGGCTGAGCTGGCGGCGCTGACGGACGAGCTGGAGATGACGCGGCAGCAAGCTGGCCGCGTCGCACGAACGCGAGCGTGCGCTGGAGGCCAGCCGGCGGGAGCTGGTCGCCTTCATGTCCCACGACCTTCGGACGCCGCTCGCCGGGTTGCGGGCCGCTGTCCGAGGGACTCGAGGACGGCGTGATCGACGACGTACCCGGCGGCGCTGCGGCAGATGCGCGCGACGGTCGACCGGATGACCGGGCTGGTGGACGATCTCTTCGAGCTGTCCCGGTTGTCGGCGCGCGCCGCCGCCGCGGCGGCGGTCCGCGGTCAGTCTGCGGGAGCTGGCGGAGGACGTGGCGGGGGAGAACGGTGAGCACGCGCGGTCGTCCGGGTGTGCGGCTGGCGGTGTCGACGCCGACGGACGACGATCGGCTCGCCGTACAAGGCGATCCGGACGAGCTGACCCGCGCGGTGACCAACCTGGTCGGCAACGCGATCCGCCACACCGAACCCGGCGGAACGGTCACGCTGGCCGTCGACCGCGAGTCCGACGGCCGAGTCCGCCTCGCCGTCACCGACGGCTGCGGCGGCATCCCGAGCGACGACCTGCGACCGGGTCTTCGACATCGGCTGGCGCGGCGACGCACAACGCACCCCGAGCCGACGTCCGGCCGAGTGGCGGCGGCCTCGGCCTCGCGATCGCCCGCGGCGTCGTCGAATCCCACGACGGCAGCATCGCCGTCACGCAACGTCGACGGCGGCTGCGCCTTCCAGATCGACCTACCCTCGAGCGCGTGACCGTCAGCGCTCCGTAATCGATGATCGAATGGTGCTGTGAAGGTGTCCTGGGCGCTGCTCGCGGTCTGCGTCGTGGTGCTGCTGTTGGGCGCGTACGCGAGCTGGACCGCGGGCCGGCTGGATCGCCTGCACCACCGGGTCGAGATCGCCCGCGCCTCCCTGGAGACCGAACTGGCCCGGCGCTCCGCCCTGGTGGCCGAGCTGGCCGGCACCGGCATCCTCGACCCCGCATCGTCCTTGCTCCTGCTCGACGCGGCGCATCGGGCCCGGACCGCGTCACTGGAGACGCGTGAGCAGGCGGAGTCGGCGCTGACCCGTGCGATCCATGCCACCGGCACCGATAAGGAACCGTGGGCCGGCGAGCTGAGCCTGGCGGTGCGGCGGGTCCAGCTGGCACGCCGCTTCCACAACGACATCGTGGTGTCGACGCGCGACCTGCGCCAACGGCGCCTGGTGACCTGGTTCCACCTGGCCGGTCACGCACCGATGCCGTGCACGATCGAACTGGAGGACGGCAGTTGACCTTCGAGGAGGAGGCCGAGCGGTACCGGCACGAGCTGCGCGTGCACTGCTACCGGATGCTGGGCGGCCGGCGATCCCGTCGCTCTCGCGGCCCTGATGCACGAGGACGTCCGCATCACGATGCCGCCGAACGCGTCCTGGTCGCCGAAATGACCGCGTTCGAGATCACCACTTTCGCCGACCTCGCCTTACCCACCAGGCTTTGAGCTACTTGGCGTCGGCGTAGCTCTCGACGGTGGCGGTGGTGAAGGCGAAGTTGGTCGGAGTGGCGCCGAAGGTGAGGGTGCCGGCGAGGTTGCTCGCGGATTGGATGGCTTCGGTGACGCCGGGGCTTCCTCGGCGGGGCAGTGGACGATGACCTCGTCGTGCTGGAAGAAGACGAGCTCGGCTTTGAGGTCGGTCGATCGACTGGCGGAGGGCGGCGAGCATCAGCAGCGCCCAGTCGGCGGCGCTGCCCTGGACGACGAAGTTGCGGGTGAAGCGGCCCCGGGCTCTGGCGTGGCGGGCGTCGGTCTGGGGCTCGTCCGCCGGTGGGCCTTCGAGCATTGCGGCGTCCAGGGGAGTGCCGGACGGTGGGCAGGTGCGGCCGAGCCAGGTGCGGACCAGGCGGCCTTCCTCGCCGGCTCGCGCGGCATCGTCGACGTACGCGACTGCCTGCGGGAATCGCTTGCGGAGCATGGCGAGGTTCTTCAGCCCGTCGCCGGACGTCTGGCCGTAGATGGCGCCGAGTACGGCGAGCTTGGCCATCGCGCGGTCACCGGAGAACGCCTTGTCCGAGACGGCCTTGTAGAGGTCGCCGGCGATCGCTGGCGACCTCCATCAACGCCGGGTCGCGGGAGATCGCGGCGAGGATCCGCGGCTCGAGCTGGGAAGCGTCGGCGACCACCAGACGCCATCCGGGATCGGCGACGACCGCTCGGCGGATGACCTTCGGGATCTGGAGGCCGCCACCGCCGTTCGTGACCCAGCGGCCGGACACCGTCCCGCCCGGGACGAAGCCGGGCCGGAAGCGGCCGTCGTGGACCCAGTCGTGCAGCCAGGACCAGCCGTTCGCGGTGTAGATGCGATAGAGCTTCTTGTACTCGATCAGTGGCGCGACCGCCGGATGGTCGATCGTCTCCAGCTCCCAGCGCCGGGTCGACTTCAGCTGGTACCCGGCCTGCTTGAACGCCTTCAGTACGTCGGCCGGCAGATCCGGTCGCACCCGTCGCCCGAACGCCTCTGACACCTGGTCGGCGAGCTCGGTCAGCCGTCGCGGCTCCCCAGTCCCGCCGAAGCGCTCGCCGAGCAGTTCGCGTCAGCAGCGTCGCGATGCGCCGACGCGCTCCACGGCAGCCCGGCGCGATCCATCTCGGCGGCGATCAGCATCCCCGACGACTCCGATGCCGTGAGCAACCGCATCCGGTCCGGGTACTCCGTCAGCCTGGTGCCGTCGGAGTTGGTCGGCGTACACCCGCAGCAGCGCCTCGAACGCGACCGGCTCCTCCTGGATCTCGAACAGCGACGACTGCTCGCCTGGTACGACGGCCCGCAGCGGCGGATCCGGCGGCACCGGCTGACCGCTCAACCGCGCCCAGGCGGCCGCGGCCGATCGTGGCTCACCGAGCCGACCCTCGTGACCGAGCAGCAGGCCTTCGCTGTTCTCGATGTCGTAGCAGCGCTCCACCCGTACGCCGCTCGCCAGCAACCGCGGGTAGATCTCCGCCGATCGACCGCCACACCCACCGCGTCACCTGCGGACGCGAAGCGACCGCCGCCGCCAGATCCGGCTCGTGCACGCACCTCACCGGCAGGCTGCCCGTCCGGATGCAGGGCGACGAGCACCGCCCCGCCACCCTCCTCGGCCGCAATCGCCCACCGCTCATCCACCCCCCAATCCTCACACCCCCCGCCGACACTTCCCGCAACCCCACTTTGTGCACCGGATCCGCACTTTGATGGCCCGCCGGTGCGGATCTGGTGCACAAAGTCGAGCCAGGCCACTGGTGGGAGACTGGACTTATGTGGCGGGCGGGGGATCTGGATCCGGTGGACGGGACGAAGACCGAGCAGGTCGAGGCGCTCGTGCTGCGCCGGATCGAGCGAGGGGATCTGTCGATCGGGTCGCAGGCTGCCCTCGGAGCGGGTGCTGGCCGAGCGACTCGGGCTCAGCCGCGTGACCGTCGTACGGGCGCTGGATCACTTGCGGGCGGACGGCGTACTGGAGACCAAGCGCGGCTCCGGGACGCGTCGTCCGGCCGATCGACCGGCTGCTGGACCCGATCGCGCCCGGCGTCGACGGTGACCGCCGGGGACCAGCCGGTGCTGGACCTGCGCTTCGCGACGACCGCCGCACCGCACGACGTCGCGGAGGTGGCTGCGCAGATCGTCGCAGGACGGCCTGCCGCAGGCCATGGGCGGCGACGGTCCGCCGCCGGGTGGGTCGCTCGAGCTCCGTACGGCGCTAGCCGAGCGGCTGACCATGGAGGGCGTACCGACCGAGCCGGACCAGCTGACGCTGACCGTAGGTGCAGCAGCCGGTCTGAACGCCGCACTGGCCGGTCTGGACCTCGGACCGGGCGTAGCGATCACCGAGACCCCGACGTACCCGGCTGCCTTCGACCTGCTCCGCAAACACCGCCTGGACGTGGCCGGCTGGCCGGCCGGCGTCTGGGACACCGATCAGCTCACCCACCTCTGCCGACGGCACCGGCCCAAGGTCATCTACCTGCAGGCGGACAACCACAACCCGACCGGCCTCAGCCTTCCGGCTGACCGTCGTACGGCGGTAGTCGAGATCGCTCGGCGGTACGGCGCTGCACTGATCAGCGACGAGACCATGCGGCCGCTGTGGCTCGCCGAGCGGGGAGCAGGCCGAACCACTGAGTCGCTACCCGCGCACTGTGAGTGTTGGATCGCTCTCGAAGACAGTCTGGGGCGGACTGCGTGTCGGCTGGGTCAGAACCGGCAAGCAGCTCAGACGGCGCATCAACACCGCCGCACAGCTCAGCGTGGCGTCGCCCAGTGCGCTGGACGACCTCCTGGCCCAGGCGATCGTCGACCGGCTCGACAGGTGATCAGCCGGCGCCGGACCCGGCTGCGGGCCAACCTGGCGGCGCTGGAGACCGGGCTCAGGACGCTCGACGGTGTGGCCTGGCCCACGCCGACCGGTGGCATGACGCTGTGGCTGGAGCTGACGGAGACCAGAGCGCGCCGGGTGCTGGAGGCGGCCCGTGAACACGGCCTGCTGCTGGGTGCCGGCGACCTGTTCACGCCGGACGGCACCGACCGGCGACACATCCGGATTCCCGTTCACCGCCCCACCCGCCACGCTGCGCCTGGTGGTCGCTCGCCTCGGTGATGCCACTGGCTCAGTCCACTTGATCCGAGGTGGACTGAGGATCGGTGCCCTGGGCGACCTAACCTGGAGGTGTGCCACACGACCAGGAGGATGCAGTGACGGAGAACCAGAGCCCCGCAGACCGGTACCGCGAAGGTCAAGCGCGGCATGGCCGAGATGCTCAAGGGCGGCGTGATCATGGACGTCGTCACCGCGGAGCAGGCCAAGATCGCCGAGGACGCCGGTGCGGTCGCGGTGATGGCGCTGGAGCGGGTTCCGGCCGACATCCGCGCGCAGGGCGGCGTCTCCCGGATGAGCGACCCGGACATGATCGACTCGATCATCGGCGCCGTGTCGATCCCGGTGATGGCCAAGGCCCGGATCGGTCACTTCGTCGAGGCGCAGGTGCTGCAGAGCCTCGGGGTCGACTACATCGACGAGTCCGAGGTGCTCACCCCGGCCGACTACGCGAACCACATCGACAAGTGGCAGTTCACCGTGCCGTTCGTCTGCGGCGCGACCAACCTGGGCGAGGCGCTGCGCCGGATCACCGAGGGTGCGGCGATGATCCGCTCCAAGGGCGAGGCCGGCACCGGGGACGTGTCCAACGCGACCACCCACATGCGCCAGATCCGCCAGGAGCTCCGCAGGCTGCAGAACCTGCCCGAGGACGAGCTGTACGTGGCCGCCAAGGAGCTGCAGGCGCCGTACGAGCTGGTCAAGGAGGTCGCTGCGCTCGGCAAGCTTCCCGTCGTGCTGTTCACCGCCGGTGGGATCGCCACCCCGGCCGACGCCGCGATGATGATGCAGCTCGGCGCCGAGGGTGTGTTCGTCGGCTCCGGCATCTTCAAGTCCGGCAACCCGGCCCAGCGCGCCGAGGCGATCGTCAAGGCCACCACGTTCTACGACGACCCCGACGTGATCGCCAAGGTCTCCCGCGGGCTGGGCGAGGCCATGGTCGGCATCAACGTCGACGAGATCCCGCAGCCGCACCGGCTCGCCGAGCGCGGCTGGTAAGGCTGGTAGACAGGCCCCGGCGGCGTGAGCCACAAGGCGGTGGTCGGTTAGCGTCGGGGCGTGTTGCTGCCTGAATCGTCGGTGCCAGGGGCGGATCTGCCTGTCCGGGCGGTTCTGCCTGCCACGGTCGATGCGGTGCGGTCGCGCGGTACTGCGGTGTTGGTCGCGCCGCCTGGATCGGGGAAGACCTCGCTGTTGCCGCTTGCGCTGGGCGACGCGCTCGGGGGCACGATCATCGTCGCCGAGCCGCGAAGGATGGCAACCCGCGCGGCTGCGACCCGGCTGGCGATGCTGGTCGGCGAACCGCTCGGGCAGCGGATCGGCTACGCGATGCGCGGTGAACGCAGCGGCGGCAAAGAACTCCGTGTCGAGGTGGTGACGACAGGGCTCCTGGTACGGCGTCTGCAGCAGAACCCGGAGCTGCCGGGTGTCGCCGCGATTGTGATCGACGAGTGCCACGAGCGGCACCTCGATGCCGATCTGCTGCTCGCGTTCTGCGTCGACATCCGGGCGAATCTTCGGGAAGACCTGGCGATCGTTGCGACCTCGGCCACGGCGGACACGATCAGGTTGAGTCGCGCCTTGGGCTCGGATGGTCCGGCGCCCGTGATCACCGCGTCTGCCGCGCTGTTCGACGTGGCGATCGAGTGGGCACCACCACCGGTCCCCGTGCCGCTGCTTCCCGGTCGGGCGGGTCGATCCGCGCCTGCTGGACCACGTTGCGGCCGTCGTCCGGCGTGCACTGACCGAGAACGACGGCGACATCCTCGTGTTCGTCCCGGGGGAGGCCGAGATCAACGGTGTGACTCGCCGGTTGGCCGGTCAGAATGTCCTGCCGTTGTTCGGTCGCCAGTCCAGGGCTGAACAGGACCGCGCGTTGGCGTCGGCCGCCACTCGTCGGATCGTGGTCACGACGTCGGTCGCGGAGAGTTCGCTGACTGTGCCCGGGGTCAGGGTTGTGGTCGACTCGGGTCTTGCCCGGGAGCCGCGGACCGATCAGTCCCGTGGCCTCGGTGCGTTGGTCACCTGCCGGGTTTCGAAATCGTCGGCCGACCAGCGAGCGGGTCGCGCCGGGCGGGAGGCGCCTGGCCGGGTCTATCGGTGCTGGTCTGCCACCGACCACTCGCATCTCGACGATCATCGCGGCGCCGGAGATCGCGATCGCCGATCTGGCGGCCTTCGCCCTCGACCTCGCGGCGTGGGGTGCGCCTGGCTGGTGACGGTCTGACCTTGCTCGAGGCGCCGCCGGTGGTGGCGATGACCGCGGCCACCGAGTTGCTGCGCCGCCTCGATGCCATTGACGACGACGGCCGGATCACCGAGCGGGGACGGCGGATGGCGGCGATCGGGGCGCATCCTCGGTTGGCTCGTGCGTTGCTGGACGGGACGCCGCGGGTCGGCGCCGACCGGGCCCGCGAGGTCGTCGCGATGCTCTCGGACGACTCCGGCCGCGACTTCGGCGACGATCTGCCGGCCCGCTGGCGAGCCCTCCGCCGTGGCGAGGACCGCGGAGCCACGGCCCGCTGGCGAGAAGAAACGAAGCGCCTTGGCCGAGGCCGGACCTGCGACCCGCTGGTGGAGATGGAGGCGGCAGCGGCGGTGGCCGGCTGGTCGGGGGACGCGCCGTCGTACCGGATGATCTTGCGGTGGGGATTGTGGTGGGGCTGGCGTATCCGGATCGGATTGCGCGAGTCCGGGGGGTCGACTCGGCGACGTACCAGATGTCTGGTGGTACGGGTGCTGCGCTGGATCCGCAATCGCCGTTGCGGACCACGACCTGGCTGGCGATCGCGGTTGCCGACCGGGCACCCGGTCGCGCCGACGCCAGGATCCGTTCCGCGGCGCCGATCGATGAGCAGACCGCGCGAGACATCGCCGGCGACCTCGTCTCGACCACCGACCAGATCCGCTGGGACGACGGCCGGATCGTGACGCGGCGCGTCGAGGCACTCGGCGCGATCGTGCTCAACGACGTCCCGCTGGCAAAGCCCGACCCGCTGCTCGTCCAAGCGGCCGTCCGCGACGGTATCCGGCGCAGCGGTCTGTCCGTACTGCGCTGGTCGGAGGCCGCACTCGCCTTGCGGGAGCGGCTCGCGTTCTGCCACGCCCACCTCGGAGCCCCGTGGCCTGCGGTCGACGACGAGGCACTCCTGGCCGATCTCGACGAATGGCTGGGTACCGAGCTCGCCTCGGTGCGAGGCTCGCGCGATCTTGCCCACATCGACGTGGCTTCGGCGCTCCGGCGACTACTGCCATGGCCGGCAGCAACCCGGTTCGGCGAACTCGCACCGGAACGGCTCCAGGTCCCATCGGGCTCCGAGGTGCGACTCGCGTACGACGGTGTCGAGCCACCGGTCCTCGCAGTGAAGCTGCAGGAAGTATTCGGCTGGACTGCCACTCCAGTCGTCGCGGACGGTCGTGTCCCAGTCGTTCTGCACCTACTGTCGCCCGCACGGCGCCCGGTCGCGATCACGAGTGACCTCGCCTCATTCTGGAAGCAGGGCTATCCCCAGGTCCGAGCCGACCTGCGAGCCCGCTACCCCCGCCATCCGTGGCCGGAAGATCCACTCACCGCCATCCCGACCAAGCGACTGAAACCTCGCCAGTGAACCGAGCTATCCACCGGCTCGCTTCGTCTCATCGGTCACCTTGAGGTCACGAAATGGGATCGGATCGGGTGCGTCGGTCGCGGTCCTGGTGAAGGACGGCAACCGTGGGGGCGTGCGTTGCAGAAGTCGTTCGGGCAGGTCGGCCGCCGGTTGTTGGGTACGGGACTCGCCGTGGCGAGGCTTGACGTCGCACGACTTTAGTCAAGACAATGCGTAATCACCCCGGGCAGCAGTGCGTCGGAGTGCGCCCTGCTGCCAATATCGTGCGGCTGGAACGTGGGCAACGAGCCGTGACGAGCGCTGGCTGGCTGCGGAACGGGGGACGCTCACCACAAGGGGCAGGTGTCATCAGCACCGTCGGGAATCTAGCGAGAAGAGGCAGGACCACATGAGCAAGACCAGCATGATCGGACGACGGAGTCTCCTGCGGGGGAGTCTGGCGGCGGCCGCGGTGCTTCCCCTGGGTGGCGCGCTCGCCAGCTGCGCGGCCAGTGGCGACGACAGCAACACCTCCCAGCAGGGCGGTGCGAAGAGTGCGGACAACCCGTTCGGCATGGCGGACAAATCGTCCGTTGACGCGGTGATCTTCAACGGTGGCTACGGCTACGACTACGTGACGTTCGCGGCCAACATCGTTCAGCAGAAGCACGTCGGGCTCGACGGTCAAGGTTTCTCCGTCCACGCAGATCGCCCAGCAGCTGCAGCCGCGCTTCGTCGGCGGCAACCCGCCGGACCTGATCGACAACTCCGGCGCGAACCAGATCGGCTTCAACACGATCCTGGACCAGCTGACGACGCTGGACGACGTCTTCGAGGCCAACAACTACGAGGGCACGAAGATCGCCGACACCCTGTACCCCGGCGCCAAGAACCCGGGCACCTTCGACGGCAAGTTCGTCGCGATGAACTACGTGCTCACCCTCTACGGCCTGTGGTACTCCGACAGCCTGTTCAAGGAGAACAGCTGGGAGCCGCCGAAGACCTACGACGCGCTGCTCGACCTCGGCGCCAAGGCCAAGGCGAAGGGCAAGTACCTGTTCGTCTGGGGCAAGGAAGCCGCGACCTACTACCACACCCTGGCCGTCGACTCCGCGATCAAGGAGGGTGGCGACGAGGTCCGGCTGGCGCTGGAGAACCTCAAGGAGAACTGCTGGTCGCTGCCGCAGCTCCAGGGCGTCTTCAAGGCCATGGAGACCATGGTCAAGAACGGCTACTTCGTCCCCGGCGGCGCCGGTACCCAGTTCACCGCCGCGCAGGCGAAGTGGAGCAACGACCAGCAGGCGATCCTGTACCCGTCGGGTTCCTGGATCGAGAACGAGATGAAGAAGGCCACCAAGAGCGGGTTCGAGATGAAGGGGATCCCGGAGCCGACGCTCACCGACAGCCCGAAGCTGCCGTACGAGTCGCTGCGCAGCGCGGCCGGTGAGCCGTTCATCGTCCCGTCGAAGGGCAAGAACGTCGCCGGCGGCAAGGAGCTCCTGCGGGCCATGCTGTCCAAGGAGGCGGCGACCAACTTCGCCAAGACGCGGCTGGCGCCGACGATCGTCAAGGGTCTGGTTCCCGCGGACGGCTTCGGTTCGACCGCGCTGCAGTCGCAGAGCGCGATGCTGGACGCGGCCGGTACCAACATCTTCGACTACCAGGTCGTCGGCCTGTACGGCATGAACACGGACCAGCTCGTGGTCTGGAACTCGTTCCTGTCCGGCCAGATCGACGCGGCGGGCCTGACGAAGGGCCTGCAGCAGATCACGGACAAGGTGCGGAACGACAGCTCCGTCAAGAAGATCCCGGTCACCAAGTGACCATGACGCAAGATGTCGTGCCGGGCGGCGGACCCAAGCGGTCCGCCGCCCGGCGGCGCCGCCGGCCGCTGACCTTCGACCGGGTCAGCTTCATGGTCGTGTTCCTCGGCCTGCCGCTGGCGATCTTCGTGATCTTCGTGATCTCTCCGTTCGTGCAGGCGCTGTACTACTCGCTGACCGACTGGTCAGGGTTCAGCTCGGGGATGAACTTCGTCGGCTTCGACAACTACGTCAAGCTGTTTCACGACGACATCTTCCTGAAGGCCGTGCGCAACAACATCGAGCTCGCGATCGTCGTGCCGCTGGTGACGATCGTGCTGGCGCTGACCCTTGCCACGCTGGTGACGATCGGCGGCTCGGGCACCGGGACCGTCCGCGGACTGCGCAACTCCGGCTTCTACCGGATCGTCTCGTTCTTCCCGTACGTGATCCCCGCGATCGTGATCGGACTGATCTGGGCACAGGTGTTCACGCCGGGCTCGGGCGTGCTGGACGCGGTGCTGTCGAAGATCGGGCTGCACCAGTTCGAGAACTACGCGTGGCTCGGTGACGCGCGAACCGCCATGCCGGTGTCGATGTTCGTGATGATCTGGGGCTTCGTCGGCTTCTACATGGTGCTGTTCATCGCGGCCATCCGGGGCATCGACCCCGAGGTGTTCGAGGCTGCCCGGATCGACGGCGCCGGCCGGTTCCGTACCGCGGTGTTCCTGACGGTGCCGCTGATCCGGGACAACGTGCAGACGGCGTACATCTATCTCGGCATCGCCGCCCTCGACGCCTTCGTCTACATGCAGGCGCTGAACCCCGGCGGCGGCCCGCAGAACTCGACGCTGGTCATGCCCCAGCAACTGTTCACCACGGCCTTCACCAAGGGGCAGTTCGGTTACTCGACGGCGATGGGCGTGGTCCTGGCCGCAGTGACGCTGCTGTTCGCGCTCGTGGTCTTCCTGGTGAACGCCCTGACCGGCGGACGTGAGCGGAAGGTGAAGGTAAGCCGATGACAACCACCGCCGACCGGGCCGAATTCGTCGCCGAGTCCCGCGCGCCCGACAAGCAGGCCCAAGAGGGCAAGCGCGTTGCCACGACCGCCCACATCGCGCTGATCCTGTGGTCGCTGTTGGTGATCCTGCCGCTGCTGTGGACGCTGCTGTCCTCGTTCAAGACGACGCAGGAGATCCTGGGCAACCCACTGTCGCTGCCGGGCAAGCTGCAATTCGAGCAACTACGCCAACGCCTGGACGACGGCCGGCATCGGTCGCTACTTCGCGAACACGGTGGTCGTCGTGGGCTCCGCGCTGGTGCTCGTGATGATCCTGGGTGCGATGTGCGCGTACGTGCTGGCCAGGTTCTCGTTCCGCGGCAACCGGCTGATCTACTACTCCATGCTGGCCGGGCTGACGTTCCCGGTCTTCCTGGCGATCGTGCCGCTGTTCTTCGTGCTGAAGAACCTCGCGCTGCTCAACACCCTGCCTGGGTTGATCATCACCTACGTCGCGTTCGCGCTGCCGTTCACCGTCTTCTTCCTGCACAGCTTCTTCAAGGCGCTGCCGGGCGAGATCTACGAGGCGGCGCAGATCGACGGGGCAGGTGAGTGGCGCACGTTCTTCTCGGTGATGTTGCCGATGGCGCGGCCGGGGATGGCGTCGGTCGCCATCTTCAACTTCCTGGGGTTGTGGAACCAGTTCCTGCTACCCGTTGCCCTGAACACCGACTCGAAGAACTACGTGCTCTCGCAGGGCATGGCCTCGTTCGCATCGCAAGCCGGCTATGCGGTGGACTTCGGTGCCTTGTTCGCGGCCGTGGTGATCACTGTGGTGCCGGTTCTGGTCGTCTACATCATCTTCCAGCGTCAGTTGCAGGTCTCCGTGACCGCCGGAGGCGTGAAGTAGCCTGGACAGGTGACCAGCAACCTGCAGTCGGTGGACGAACGGACCGCCCGGGAGCTGCGGGGACTGGCCCGCGTCCTGGTCCGGTCCGGGTACGCCGACAACGCCGCCATCACGGCCGCATTGACGGAGGCGGTCCAGGAGGACGCGCCGTCGATGGAGCCGGCCGCGTTGGTACCGCTACTGATCGGCGAGGCCGTGATGGACCTCGACGCGGAGGCCGCCACCTGGCCGCCGACCACCGATCCAGATCGGCTGGACGCCGTGCTGGCCGAGCTCCAGGAATTCGGCCTGGTCGTGGTCCGCTACACCTCGGACCACCACGCGGCGAGGCAGGCGCTGGAGGCGGCGACGGACCCCAGGGGACTGGTGTTCTTCACCGACACCGACGTCTGGCACGCGGTCGACTTCGGCATGCTCGAGCTCAAGCTCTGGCACCCCGACACCGCCAACGTGGCGCCCGGCGAACCGCTGCTCGAGGACGTGCTCGCGTTGCTGAACGAGAGCAACCTCCCGGCCGTGTTCGACGAAGGCCGGATCGAGGTCACCCTCGACTGGCAGCGCAGGGTGAACCTGTGAAAGGAGACGCAGTGAGCAAGCCCGTGATCGGCGTGTTCGCGCTGCAGGGGAACGTGCGCGAGCACCTGGCCATGCTGACCGAGGTCGGTGTCGAGGCCCGGCCGGTACGCCGTCCGTCCGAGCTGGAGCAGGTGGACGCGATGGTGCTGCCCGGCGGCGAGTCGACCACGATGGACAAGCTGGCCCGCGCGTTCGAGCTGTTCGAGCCGTTGCAGAAGCGGATCGCGGACGGCATGCCGGCGTTCGGCACCTGCGCCGGGATGATCATGCTGGCGAACGAGATCAGCGGCGGGATCGAGGGCCAGGAGACGCTCGGCGGACTGGACGTGACCGTACGCCGGAACGCGTTCGGGCGGCAGGTGGATTCGTTCGAGGCGGACCTCGAGTTCGCCGCGTTCGAGACGCCGTACCACGCTGTGTTCATCCGGGCACCGTGGGTGGAGCGGGTCGGGCAGGACGTGGAGGTACTCTCGACGGTGAGGTCGGGCCCGGCCACGGGTAGGATCGTCGCGGTTCGCCACGATCGGCTGCTGGCCACGTCGTTCCATCCGGAGATGGCCGGCGACGCCAGGCTGCACGGCTACTTCGCCGAGCTGGTCCGCAGCCTCTGAGTCAGTTGCAGCGGTAAGAAGGGTTGGGTTCGCCATGTCAGGCCACTCCAAGTGGGCCACCACGAAGCACAAGAAGGCCGTCGTCGACGCGAAGCGCGGCAAGCTCTTCGCGAAGCTGATCAAGAACATCGAGGTGGCCGCCCGGATGGGCGGTGGCGACCCTGGCGGGAATCCGACCCTGTACGACGCCATCCAGAAGGCGAAGAAGTCCTCGGTCCCGAACGACAACATCGACCGCGCGGTCAAGCGCGGCTCCGGCGCCGAGGCCGGTGGCGCGGAGTACCAGACGATCATGTACGAGGGCTACGGCCCGAACGGCGTCGCGATGCTGGTCGAGTGCCTCACCGACAACCGCAACCGGGCCGCCGCCGACGTCCGTACGGCGATGACCCGCAACGGCGGCTCGCTGGCCGACCCGAACTCGGTCGCCTACCTGTTCAACCGCAAGGGCGTCATCGTCGTCGACAAGGACCAGGACGGCCAGTCGCTGTCCGAGGACGACGTGATGGAGGCCGTGCTCGAGGCCGGCGCCGATGAGGTGAACGACCTCGGCGAGTCCTGGGAGGTCGTCACCGAGGCCACCGACCTGGTCCCGGCCCGGACGGCGCTGCAGGACGCCGGCATCGACTACGACTCCGCCGACGTCCAGTTCGTCCCCTCGATGACGGTCGAGCTCGACGCCGACGGCGCGGGCAAGATCTTCCGCCTGATCGACGCCCTCGAGGACAGCGACGACGTCCAGAACGTCTACGCCAACTTCGACGTGTCGGACGAGATCATGGCCAAGGTCGGCTGACCTCAGGGATCAAATCTGGTCGCCGATGCGTGCCAAGGTTTGAGTGGCGACCGGGCCGTACGACGCCGTCGTGCTGAGCGTCGACTTCACCCCTTCGGACGACCAAGGCAGGTTCGGGCGTCGCCGTCGCCGGTGTGGAACGACCTTCCACGCCGGCGCGGCCAGGTCGTCCCGGTCCAGGCGTACGCGGTCGGCTTGGCGCGGGATGAGGTTGCCGAAGTACGCTCCACGCTCGGCGGTCTGCTCCGCGCGGGTGGCGTTGACGAGGCGGCAGTACTGCGACCACTCCAGTCGGGGGCCGATGGACAGTGCATGCGGGTCCGGCTCGGTCCCGCAGCGGGTCTCTCTCCGCCCAGCGCTGCATCCCGTGCGTCCCCAGACCGGGCCTACTGCCCGAGGTGATAGACCTCGACCTCACCAGTGTGTCGCGTCATCGCCTCAGCGAACGGGAAGATGTCGGCCCGGCAGGAACACGAGAACGAATACCAGTGCCACAGGTCCGGTGACAGCTCCTGGTTGTCCCGCGCGTACCCGCCGACGTCGTACCGCCAGACCAGCCAGTTCTCGTCGAACGTATGCATGATGTCGCCGTCGTCCCACACCGCGGTAGAAGTCGAACAAGAAGTCCAGATGTCCTCGATCGCCGGACGCAGCCGACAAACACGAGGCCGGCGCCACTCATCTGGGCGATCGAGGACCCGCCCGGGGACGGCACCCTCACTCCGACCGAGCCAACGCTGCAATTCCGACTCGGCCACCGGCCGGACGGCACGCTAACTCCGACCGAACCAACACTGCAATCCGACTCGGCCACCGGCTGGACGGGACCGACTCGGCCACCGGCTGGACGGGACCGACTCGGCCGACGGCTGTCCGGGGCCTGATCGGCCGGCGCTTGTTGGGCTAGAACTCGTTGTATATCCACTCGACCACTTCGTCGCTGTGTGATGTTTCCCGTTGTGGATAAGGGCTTTCGGGGTCCTGGTGGATTTGCTCCGGGCCAGTGTCGGTGGATAGAATCGAACACATGTTCGAGGGAGATCTGGCGACGCTGTCGACCGCCGACCTGCTGGAGTCGGCCGCCGACCACGACGCCGAGGCGAGGCGGATCGACGCCCGGCGGCTCGAGCACGCCCAGGTCTACGCCGACCGGTTCCACCCGTCGGTCTGCCCGACCCGCCCCGGCCGCCGCACCTGCGACGGCCGCGAACGCGCCGTCGTGCTCGGCGGCGAGGGCTGCCCGGAGATCGCCGAGTTCGCGATCGCGGAGTTCGCGGTGGTGCTCGGGATCTCGCCGCGGGTCGCGGCGGACTATCTGGGGCAGGCGTTGGCGTTGCGGCACCGGTTCCCGTTCACCTGGGCCCGGGTCCAGGCCGGTGAGGCGACGCCGTGGAAGGCGCGGCAACTCGCCGCCGCCTGTGTGAGGCTGCCCGAGGACGCCGCCCGCGCCGTCGACCAGCGGGTCGCGCAACTCCTGGACTCGATCACCCCGTACCGGCTGGACAAGATCATCCGCGCGGCGAAGATCCACGCCGACCCCGACGGTGCCCGGGCCGAGGCTGAGGAGAAGGCCCGCGAACGCGGCGTGTTCATCGGGCGTTCCGACGGCCACGGCAACAAGTCGATCTACATCAAGGCCCCCGCCGGTGCGGTGATCCGCCACGACGCGACCATCGCCGCGATCGCCGAGGCGTTGAAGACGTTCGGCGACACCCGCCCGGTGCAGCATCGGCGGGCGGACGCGGTCGGCATCATCGCCGACGCCCGCTACACCGAAGAACTCCTCACCCAGGCCCGCCGCCACCGCCCCACCAGCGCAGCCACAGCTGCCGCCGCCTCGGATACCACCGGCGCCCCGGACGCCACTGCCCCGGACGTCACTGCGCCGGGCACCACTGCTCCGGGGACCACGGCTCCGGACGCCGGGAAGCCCGAGGCCGGCGACCATGGCCGTCACGCAACCAGCCGCAACACCAGCCCGACCCACGGTCCGATCGACCACCCAGCCGAGCCCGACCACCCCACCGCCACCACCCAGCCCGGCGCCTCCGCTGCGCGACGCGCCGCCGCCAACCCTGGCACGGGATCCGGTTCCTGGCGGGGCGACGAGGACCTGCTCGACGCCCCAGCCAGCGGCCCGGCCAGTGACTGGGCCAGTGAGTGGGACGGCCCAGCCAGTGAGTGGGACGAGCCCGGCCCGGACGACGAGGCCGTCCGCGACGCACCCCACCCCAGCATCAGCGACCTTCCCGACCCGCTCGACACCCCAGACACCGTGCCGATCGAATCCTTCGACCCCTTCGATCCCGCCCTGCGCAGCGACCCCGACGCCGGTGAACCGCTGGACGCCGCCGCCCAACGCGCCCTGCACGCGCGCCTGGCCCGGATCAGACACGACGCCTACACCAACCCCACCACCGGCCGCGGCACCCGCACGCCGGCGCCAGTAGCGGGCGGCTACGTCCGGGACAGACCGAGATCTATGTCCATCTCACCGACCAGACCCTGGCCACCGGCATGGGCGTGCTCCGGGTGGAAGGCCTCGGTCCTGTGCTGGCCGACCAGTTGGCTGAACTGGTTGGCCATGGCCCGTACACGGTGAAGCCGGTCATCGACTTGCACGACGCGGTGAGTGTCGACGCCTACGAGATCCCGGACCGGATCCGTGAACGGGTCAAGCTCGTCCATCCGGTCGAGGTGTTCCCGTTCGGCAGCCAAGAGACCCGCCGCACGATGGACCTGGACCACGTCGAGCCCTACGACCCGCTCGGGCCACCCGGCCAGACCAGCACCGACAACCTCGCGCCGCTGGGCCGGTTCGGTCACCGGGTGAAGACCCACGCCCGCGGCTGGACCGTCCGGCGCCTCGACCCCAAGACGCTGGAATGGACCACGCCCCACGGCTTCACCTTCCACGTCACCCCCACCGGCACGATCAGGGTCAACCGTCCCGAACCCGACTGCCCGATCTGATCAGATGGCGCACGGGTGCGCGCCACGTCAATGGTGGTCTCGACGGCGGCGAGACACCGCCTCCGAGTGAAGGTCGCCGCGTCGCGTTGACCATTCCTCTGGTCGCCTTCGGGGTGTCAACGGCCGCCGAACGTCAATCGGCTGGCGGTCGCGCACAGGTCAGTATTCAGCTGTCGTCGACACAGGAGTGGGGCGCGCACGCGTGACGCACGGGGATCAGCGAAGGCGCAGTCGAGGGGTGGTGTGTTGGTGCCAGGCAGACGCAGAGCTAACGGGCTGACAGGTCACCGCCTTCGCCTGCGGGACGCCGACCGGTCACATGGTGAAGGCGATCGGCCGACGGGATTGGTCGGCTGCCGCGACGCCTCTCGAGTAGTCCTCTGGCTCATCCACGGCTGCGTGTGACAAGCCGGGCGCGCATCTGGATTCGTCCTGCGCGCTGATCATGCTGCGGCCCAGCTTCGTCATGTTGCGGCCCGTGGGCGGGGCATCTCGTTGAGCTCGTCCGTTACCTGTAGCTATGTAGCTGCGGGCAACTGTTCCGCCGATGCCTTCGCTCACGTGACCAGTACGCGTCCGCCGCCGGATCCGCCAACCGAGTCGCCGGCCCGCGGTTTCTAACTCCTGTGCCCGCCAGGGGCGGCGTCCGCGGCCGGATCCGCCAACCGAGCCGCCGGCCCGCGGTTTCTAACTCCTGTGCCTGCCAGGGGCGACCTGCTGGTGACCTCCAATCCGGTGTCCTGGGAGGTTCTCTCGCCGAATGCTCCCAGCCCTGCCACCCGCTGGCGACCGGCCCGCAGGCATAGGCGAAAGGCCCGCAGGCGGCCGGCGGTGTCTCCGACCTCGACCTCGCGCCGGCCGAGGGCAACCTCGCTCCCCGCTGCAAGGAGTTGCAGAGTGCAGCCGCCGCAAAGCGACGTCCGTAGCCGGCTCTCCGGTGCTTTCCGGTGCTCGACGGGTAAGTGACTCGCGGGTAACATTCGCGCATGGCGAGTCAGGTGTTGGGGATGTGGGAGCGGTTGCGGACGGTGCCGGGTGGGGAGCGGGTGTTTTCGCGAGCGTTCACGTGGAAGGCGCCGTACTTCCGGTCGATCCGGCCGCGGTTCGTGCAGGTGAGTCCCGAACTACGCGGCGCTGGTGCTGCCGAAGCGGCGGGCGGTGCAGAACCACATCGGGACCGTGCATGCGATTGCCGTGTGCAACGGCTTGGAGGCGGCCATGGGGGCGTTGGCCGAGGCGACGATTCCGAGTGGCAAACGGTGGCTGCCCAAGGGGATGGAGGTGGCCTACCTCGCCAAGTCCACGTCTGATCTGACCTGCTACGGCGGAGACGGATCCGGACGCGTGGACGGCGGGGCCGGACGTGCCCGTGAAGGTCAAGGCCATGCGCGACGACGGCACGGTGGTTGTCGAAGGCACGATCCACCTGTGGGTGTCGGACCGGCCCACGTCGTAGGGTCGGCGGCGTGACTGATGCGTTGCGGTTGGTGGATATCACCGAGGACCATCTCGACGAGGTGTTGCGGGTTCGGAGGCAGTCGTTCGGGGCGATGGCGTCGGGGGCCCGGGACGAGTGGTGGAAGTACGCCGTCAAGTTCCTCGAGGACGGGCGGTACGTCGGGGTCGCCGACGGGGACGAGATCGTCGCGGCGGCCCGGTTCTGGAACTTCGAGCAGTGGTGGGGCGGCCGGCACGGTCCCGATGGCGGGCGTGGCCGGCGTGGTCGTGTCACCGGAGTACCGCGGTCGTGGTGTCGGCAGCAAGCTGATGCGCGGGGTGCTGCGGCGCAGCCGTTGAGAAGGGCTTCCCGCTGTCCGCGCTGTACCCGGCGACCACCGTGATCTACCGGCACCTCGGGTACGAGTTCGGCGGCGTCCCGGTACAAGTTCTCCTTCCCGTCGGCGGATCTGCGCCGGCTTGGCGGTAAGGACGTGAGTATCCGCAGGGCCGGTCCTGACGACGCCCGGCGGTTCCTCGACTGGCGAGCCGGGTCGAACGCGTCGCGGCGGGCGAACGGTCCGCTGATCTGGCCGCTCGACGAGATCGAGGAGTGGCTCGCGGACGAGGACAACATCGCGTTACCTCGCCGAGGACGGCTTCGTCGTCTACAACTGGGCGGGCGACGAGGACCTGCGCGGTCGACGAGTTGATCGCCGGATCCGAGCAGACCGCACGGGCGCTGTGGGCGACGGTCGGCTCCGGCTCGTCGATCGCCAAGACGGTGCACGCCTACATCCCGCCGGGCGACCCGATCCACTTCCTGGTCGAGCACGAGGCCGACGAAGTCGGCCGAGATCCAGCGGTGGATGCTGCGGCTGCTCGACGCCCCGGACGCGATCGCGCACGTGGGTTCGCGGCGGGCGCCGTACTGGAGGTCGACGTGCGCATCGACGACCCCGAGCTACCGGAGAACAGCGGGGACTGGCACCTGTCGGTCGCCGACGGGTCCGGGCAGCTCACACCGGCGCAACCGGCTCGGTGATCCGCTGCGCCTCGGCCCGCGGGGACTGGCTGCTCTGTACGGCGGTACGTCGCTCGCCGCGCTGCGGGCAGCGGGATTGGTCATCGGGTGGATCGATTGCGACGGATGCGGCCATCGAGGCGGCCTTCGCGGGGCCGGCGTCGTACATGCTCGACTACTTCTGATCCGGCGCGTCGATTTCCGGCTGTCCGGCGGCCGCCGACTAGGGTTGTCGAACAAACGTTCGGAGGTGGTCCATGCGCGTGCTCGGCGTCGACCCGGGGCTGACCCGGTGCGGCCTCGGCATCGTCGAGGGCACGCCGGGCAGGCCGCCGACGCTGGTCGCCGTCGGAGTGATCCGGACGCCGGCCGACCTGGACGTGGCCAGGCGGCTGGTCCGGATCGAGGCCGAGCTGGAGGAGTGGATCACCGAGCACCGGCCGGACGCGGTCGCGGTCGAGCGGGTGTTCGCGCAGCAGAACGTGCGGACGGTGATGGGCACGGCGCAGGCGTCCGGAGTGGCGATGGTGGTCGCCGCGCGGCGTGGTCTGCCGGTCGCGCTGCACACCCCGAGTGAGGTGAAGGCCGCTGTCACCGGATCGGGCCGGGCCGGCAAGGAGCAGGTGACCACGATGGTCACCCGGATCCTCAAGCTGGCCGAGCGTCCGACCCCGGCCGACGCCGCGGACGCGCTGGCGCTGGCGATCTGCCACGTCTGGCGCGGCGGCGTGACGAGCAGGTTGCAGAAGCGGCCGGGAGCCGGGCGAACCTCGAGGCGTTGGCCCAGGCCCAATCCCGCCTGCAGGTGGCGCGGTTGCGGGCCGCGGTGGCAGCACAGGAAGGCAAGAGATGATCGCGTTCGTGCGCGGGCCCGGTGGCGGCGATCGGGGTGGACAGTGCCGTGATCGAGGTCGGGGGAGTCGGGCTGCAGGTGTTCTGCCATCCCGGGCACGCTGGCGGGACTGCGGCCCGGGCAGGAGGCCCGGGTCGCCACCTCGATGGTGGTGCGGGAGGACTCGCTGACGCTGTACGGCTTCTCGGACGACGACGAGAAGGAGCTGTTCGAGTTGCTGCAGACGGCCTCCGGGGTCGGGCCGAGGCTGGCGCAGGCGGCGCTCGCGGTGCTGAGCCCGGACCAGCTCCGGCAGGCCGTCGCGCACCGAGGATCTCGCCATGCTGGTGAAGGTTCCCGGCATCGGCAAGAAGGGCGCGCAGCGGATCGTGCTGGAGCTGAAGGACAAGATCGGCGCGCCGTCGAAGACGGTGACCGGTCGGCCGCTGCAGACGCACGAGGCCTGGCGCGAGCAGGTGCACGCCGGTCTGGTCGGCCTCGGCTGGTCGGCCCGCGACGCCGAGGACGCCGTCATCGCGGTCTCGCCGCTCGCCGCCGACAACGCCGAACCGTCCGTGCCCGACCTGCTCCGCGCCGCGCTGCGCGCGCTGTCGAAGGCGTAAGCCATGGAGGACAACGTCCGGCCGCTGGTGTCCGCGGACGCGGCGGATCTCGAGGAACGCAAGATCGAGTCCGCCCTCCGGCCGCGCACGCTGGCCGAGTTCGGCGGTCAGCGCCGGGTCAGCGAGCAGCTCGAGCTGGTCCTGCACGCTGCCCGCGGGCGCAACCGGGCGCCGGATCACGTGCTGCTGTCCGGGCCGCCCGGGCTGGGCAAGACCACGCTGGCCATGATCATCGCCAGCGAGCTGTCCGCGCCGCTGCGGGTGACCAGCGGTCCGGCGATCCAGCACGCCGGCGACCTGGCCGCGATCCTGTCCGGGCTGAACGAGGGCGAGGTGCTGTTCCTCGACGAGATCCACCGGATGTCCCGGCCCGCCGAGGAACTGCTCTACATGGCGATGGAGGACTTCCGGGTCGACGTGATCGTCGGCAAGGGACCCGGTGCGACCGCGATCCCGCTGGAGATCCCGCCGTTCACGCTGGTCGGCGCGACCACGCGGGCCGGACTGCTGCCGGGACCGCTGCGGGACCGGTTCGGGTTCACCGGTCACCTGGAGTTCTACGACGCCGCCGAGCTGGAGAAGATCGTGAACCGCTCGGCCGCCCTGCTCGAGGTCGACATCACCCCGGAGGGCGGCGGCCGAGATCGCGTCCCGGTCCCGCGGTACGCCGCGGATCGCGAACCGGCTGCTCCGCCGGGTCCGCGACTACGCCGAGGTACGGGCCGACGGCATCGTCACGCTCGCGCTGTCGAAGGCGGCGCTGGAGCTGTACGAGGTCGACAAGATGGGCCTGGACCGGCTCGACCGGTCCGTCCTGGACGCGTTGTGCCGCCGATTCGGCGGCGGACCGGTCGGTCTTTCCACGCTGGCGGTTGCGGTCGGCGAAGAACGTGAGACCGTGGAGGAAGTGGCCGAGCCATTCCTGGTCCGGTCCGGCTATCTGGCCCGTACGCCGCGCGGCCGCGTCGCCACGCCGGCGGCCTGGCGGCACCTCGGGCTGACGGTCCCGAAGGGCGCGACCTTCGCGGACACGCTGTTCGACACCGACGACGATGAAGAGGACCCGAGTAACGCAAACGTGACCCGGTGTCATGAGGTACTTGTTGCCGCTCAGGGTTAGACTCCCCGGTGGCCTGACCTCAGGTCATTCCGCTGCGACCTGCGCGCTTGAGCAGAGCGTGCCGGATGCCCGTACTCCCGATCGACGAAGGATTCTGAGTCCCGATGGAACTGATCGCCGTACCGATGGCCTCCTCCGGGGTGGCTCCGGCTTCACGCTGCTGCTGCCGCTGATCCTGATCGTCGGGATGATCTGGTTCATGAGCCGCACCCAGCGCAAGCAGCGCGCAGCGCCAGGCGCGACACGGTCGCCGCGCTCGCCCCGGGCACCAAGGTGATCACCACCAGCGGCCTGGTCGGCATCGTCGAGGAGATCGACGACGAGTACGTCACGCTGGAGATCTCCGACGGCGTCCTGGTGCAGGTCGTCAAGGCGGCGATCGGCCGGGTCATCCCGGACGACGACGCCGCCGACGAGCACGGCCGACGCGACGCCGTGACGAGGACCGCCGACGCGGACGAGCCGGTCGATCGACGAGGAGCCGCCAAGGACACCGTCGACGTACCGGACGCCGGCAAGGACAAGGCCGACGGCAAGGTGCAGGACGCGCCGAAGCTGCCGCCGACGCACACCGAGAACTGATTCTCCGTCCTAACGGCCTGCGCGGCGCCCGGCGTCCACAGACGATGCGGCGCGCCCAGAAGCGCAAAGGTTGAATCTGACGTGGCAACGACGACGACATCCCGCCCCGGGCGGCTCCTGATCGTCCTGGGGGTCATCGCTGGTCCTGCTGTTCGGGATCATGGCGCTCACCAAGACCTGGAAGCCCAAGCTCGGCCTGGACCTGCGCGGTGGCACCACCATCACGCTGACCGCGCAAGTCGCTGGCCGGCGGCGGCTCGGTGACCGCCGACCAGCTGAACGAGGCGAAGAACATCATCTCGCAGCGGGTCAACGGTGCGGGTGTCGCGCGAGGCCGACATCACCACCTCCGGGGCGAACCACATCAACGTGGCCGTCCCGGGTGCCACGCAGGACGCGCTGGTGAAGCAGGTCGGCCAGACCGCCCTGCTCTACTTCCGGATCGTGTACGACGCCCAGGCCGGCTCGCGCCGGCGCCGACACCGACCGCCGCCGCCGACCGGGACGCCGAAGCCGTCACCACGCCGAAGCCCAGTACGACGCCGAAGCCCAGTACGACGGTCAAGCCCAGCAGCACGGTCAAGCCGAGCACGACGCCGAACGGCCGGGCCTGGAGCAGTGTGCTCGCTGACGCCACGCCGACTCCGAAGCCGAGCACGCGCCGACCGCGAAGCCGAGTACTCCGGCCGCCACGCCGCCGTCGCCGCCGGCGAACACCGGCGACCCGCTGCAGTACACCCCGGACGCGGCGACGCAGGCCGCGTTCGCGGCGTTCAAGTGCGGTGACAAGCCGCAGACCGAGGACCCGAACAAGCCGCTGTTCTCCTGCGACCGCGAGCGGCAGTACCAAGTACCTGCTCGGCCCGGCGATCCTGAAGGGCACCGACCTGGCCGACGCCAGCGCCGGCATCCCGCAGGGCGGCTTCCAGTGGCAGGTGAACCTGAAGTTCACCGGCGAGGGCGGCGACAAGTTCCTCAAGGCCACCACGAACATCTCCGCAGCGCGGCCAGGGCCAGAACCTGTTCGCGATCGTGCTGGACGGCGAGACCATCTCGACCCCGAGCGTCGAGCAGCCCGATCCCGGGTGGTCAGGCGCAGATCACCGGTACCTTCACCGAGGCCGAGGCGCGGGACCTGGCGAACGTGCTGAAGTACGGCGCGCTGCCGGTCTCGTTCGACATCTCCTCGGTCGAGACGATGTCGCCGCAGCTCGGTGGCGACCAGCTGTCCGCGGGCATCTGGGCCGGTCTCATCGGCCTCGGCCTGGTCGTCCTGTTCTCGCTTCCTGTACTACCGCGGTCTGGGGATCGTCGTGGTGATGTCGCTGGCGGTGGCCGGCGTCCTGACGTACGCGTCCGTCGTGCTGCTCGGCAAGGCGATCGGGCTTCACCCTGACCCTGGCCGGTATCGCCGGTCTGATCGTGGCGATCGGTATCACCGCGGACTCGTTCGTCATCTACTTCGAACGACTCCGGGACGAGGTCCGGGAGGGCCGCAGCCTGCGGTCGTCGGTGGAGACCGGCTGGGCCCGGGCCAAGCACACGATCATCGCGGCCGACTCGATCTCGCTGCTCGCCGCGGTGGTGCTCTACATCCTGGCGATCGGCAGCGTCAAGCGGCTTCGCGTTCACGCTCGGCCTGACCACCCTGATCGACCTGCTCGTCGTGTTCATCTTCACCAAGCCGATCGTCACGCTGCTGGCCCGGACCGACTTCTTCGGTCACGGCCACAAGCTGTCCGGTCTGGATCCCGAGCATCTCGGCGTCGAGCGGCTGCCTGGTCAGATGAAACCGACGGCGCGGCCGGCGCAAGACGCCGATCGACGCGCAAGCCGGTGGGAGGGGAGGTCTGATGTCGAAGCTCGGACAACTCGGTGCCAAGCTGCACCGCGGTGAGGTCTCCTACGACTTCATCGGCAAGCGCAAGCTCTGGTTCACCGTCTCCCTGGTGCTGATCGCGATGTCGCTGATCGGGTTGTTCACCCGCGGCCTGGCGCTCGGCATCGAGTTCAAGGGCGGCGTCGAGTACCAGGCGAACGTCAAGGTCACCGGCAGCACGGTCGACGACTTCACCGACGTGGTGAAGGCGACCAACGCCAAGGACCTGGGCGACCCGATCGTCACCACCGTCGGCTCCGACAAGGTGCGGGTGCAGACCAAGCCGCTGGCGCAGGACGACATCACCAAGGTCCGCGCCGCGATCGCCAAGGAGGCCGGGGTCCCGGTCGACCAGGTGACATCGCAGCAGATCGGCGCCTCCTGGGGTCAGCAGATCGCGAACAAGGCGATCCTGCGCGCTGGTCGTGTTCGTCGGTCCTGGTGTTCCTGGTGATCTGGGCCTACTTCCGAGAACCCAAGGCCTCGATGGCCGCGATCATCGCGCTGATCCACGACGTCACTGATCACCGTCGGCGTCTACGCGCTGATCGGTTTCGACGTCACGCCGGCCACCGTGATCGGCGTACTGACGATCCTCGGTTACTCGCTGTACGACACGGTCGTGGTGTTCGACAAGGTGCGGGAGAACACCCGCGGCATCACCGGGTCGAACCGCTACACCTACTGCGACGCGACCAACCTGGCCGTCAACCAGACCATCGTCCGGTCGATCAACACCACCCTGATCGCGCTGCTGCCGGTCGGGTCGATCCTGGTCGTCGGCACCGTCGTGCTCGGGACCGGTCCGCTGAAGGACCTGTCGCTCGCGCTGTTCGTCGGTATCGCCGTCGGTGCGTACTCCTCGATCTTCATCGCGCCGGCGCTGCTGGCCACGTTCAAGGAGCGCGAGCCGGGCATGCAGGCGCTGCGCCGCCGGGTCACTGGCCAAGCGGGCCCAGGCGGCGCCGCTGCGGCTGCTCCGGTCGCGGTGCGGCGACCGCGGGCGCGGGTGCCGGTCGCGGTGCGGCGCCGCGCGGTCGGTCGCCAGGACGCGCCGCGCAAGCAGGACCGGCCGGCAGGTACGGCGCCGACGCCGGCGGCCCGCCCGATGAAGGCGACCGCGGCGCGGGACGGCCGCAGCCGACGCGCAAGCCGCGGTCGAAGCGCGGTAAGTGATGCGGTCGCTCGAGCAGGTCCTGAACGACGGCATCCGCGACATCCCGGACTACCCGCAGCCGGGGGTGGTGTTCAAGGACATCACCCCGCTGCTGGCCGATCACAGCGGCTTCGCCCAGGTGGTCGAGGCGCTGGCCGCAGTCCGGGCACGGACGACGACGGCAACCCGGTGGTCGACAAGGTGGTCGGGATCGAGGCGCGCGGCTTCATCCTGGCCGCCCCGGTCGCGCTCGCCCTCGGCGCCGGGTTCGTCCCGGTGCGGAAGAAGGGGAAGCTGCCGGCGGCGACGTACGAGGAGTCGTACGCGCTGGAGTACGGCGAGGCGACCATCGAGGTGCACCAGGACGCGTTCACGCCGGGTGACCGGGTGCTGGTGATCGACGACGTCCTCGCCACCGGTGGCACGCGTCGAGGCCTGTCTGCGGCTGATCCGCCGCTGCGGCGCCGAGGTCGTCGGGACGGCGGTGCTGCTGGAGCTGTCCTTCCTGCCGGGCCGCGAGCGGCTCGCCGGGACGAGCAGTTGACCGCCCTCGTCACGGTCTGAATCAATCCGCTCGCCCACCCGGCGTGTTGTCCACAGGGCGTTTCTGCCTCGTTGGACGGCTTCCCCCTAGACTGGTGGTCTGTCGGCGGAGGGACACAACGTGGGCGAAGACCCGGCGATGACATCAGCGGTGCCGGACGTGGTACCGCAGGAGCCTCCGCGCGCGCCCGCACCGGTGCGCCCGGCCTCCCGTGTCCCGCCGCCTGCCGCCCAACCGCCCCGGATCGCGCCGGCCCGGGTCCGCGCCCGGCTCGCCCGCCTCGGCGGCACCCGGCACCCGAACCGGGCGCCGATGCTGGAGCCGCTGTTCCGGGTCGTCCGCGCGACCCACCCGAAGGCCGACCTCGGCATGATCGAGCGCGCCTACCGGACCGCGGAGAAGTACCACACCGGCCAGCTCCGCAAGAGCGGTGACGCGTACATCACCCACCCGCTCGCGGTCGCCACCATCCTGGCCGAGCTCGGTATGACCGCGCCGACCCTGTGTGCCGCGCTGCTGCACGACACCGTCGAGGACACGCCGTACACGGTCGACGAGCTGACCCGCGACTTCGGCGAAGAGATCGCCATGCTGGTCGACGGCGTCACCAAGCTGGACAAGGTCAAGTACGGCGAGTCCGCGCAGGCCGAGACCATCCGCAAGATGGTCGTCGCGATGGCCAAGGACATCCGGGTGCTGGTGATCAAGCTCGCCGACCGGCTGCACAACATGCGCACGCTCGGGCTTCCTGCGGCAGGAGAAGCAGGAGCGGATCGCCCGCGAGACGCTGGAGATCTACGCCCCGCTGGCCCACCGGCTCGGTATGAACACGATCAAGTGGGAGCTCGAGGACCTGTCCTTCTCGACCCTGCACCCGAAGGTGTACGACGAGATCGTCCGGCTGGTCGCCGAGCGCGCGCCGTCCCGCGACGAGTACCTCGCCTCCGTGATCGACCAGGTGCACGAGGACCTGCGCGCGGCCAAGGTGAAGGCGACCGTCACCGGCCGGCCGAAGCACTACTACTCGATCTACCAGAAGATGATCGTCCGCGGCCGCGAGTTCGGCGACATCTACGACCTGGTCGGCATCCGCGTGCTGGTCGAGTCGGTCCGGGACTGCTACGCGGCGCTCGGCGTGCTGCACGCGCGGTGGAACCCGGTGCCCGGCCGGTTCAAGGACTACATCGCGATGCCGAAGTTCAACATGTACCAGTCGCTGCACACCACCGTGATCGGCCCGCAGGGCAAGCCGGTGGAGCTGCAGATCCGGTCGTTCTCGATGCACCGCCGGGCGGAGTACGGCATCGCCGCGCACTGGAAGTACAAGGAGGACCCGACCTCGCCGCGCCGCCCGAGGTGGGTGCGCCGCCGACCACCGAGATCGGCGGCCCGAACGACATGCCGTGGGTGCGGCAGCTGGTCGACTGGCAGCGGGAGACCTCCGACCCGTCGGAGTTCCTCGACTCGCTGCGGTTCGAGATCAACAACTCCGAGGTCTACGTCTTCACCCCGCGCGGTGACGTGATGTCGCTGCCGACCGGATCGTCGCCGGTCGACTTCGCCTACGCGATCCACACCGAGGTCGGGCACCGCTGTATCGGCGCCCGGGTGAACGGCCGGCTCGTGCCGCTGGAGAGCACCCTCGAGAACGGCGACGTCGTCGAGGTCTTCACCTCGAAGGCGCAGGGCGCGGGTCCGTCGCGCGACTGGCTCACCTTCGTCAAGAGCCCGCGCGCGCGGAACAAGATCAAGCACTGGTTCACCAAGGAACGCCGCGACGAGGCGATCGAGCACGGCAAGGACGCGATCGCCAAGCAGCTCCGCAAGGAGGGCCTGCCGCTGCAGCGCCTGCTGTCGCACGAGACCCTGACCGCGGTCGCGAACTCCCTGCGCTACCCGGACGTCACCGGCCTGTACGCCGCGGTCGGCGAGAGCCACGTCAGCGCCCAGGCCGTCGTACGGCGTCTGATCGAGACGTACGGCGGTGAGGAGGGCGCGGCCGAGGACCTGGCCGAGGGCGTGCGGCTGCCGGCCACGTCGCGAGCGCCGCAAGCGGACCGCTCGCGGCGACGCCGGTGTCATCGTCAAGGGCACGACGGACGTCCTGTCGAAGCTGGCCCGGTGCTGTACGCCGGTGCCGGGCGACGAGATCATCGGCTGGATCACCCGCGGTGCCGGGCGTCTCGGTGCACCGCGCCGACTGCGCCAACGTCGAGAACCTGCAGACCCAGCCGGAGCGCATCGTCGAGGTCGAGTGGGCCCCGACCGCCCAGTCCGTCTTCCTGGTCGCGATCCAGGTCGAGGCGCTGGACCGGGCGCGGCTGCTCTCGGACATCACCCGGGTGCTGTCCGACTACCACGTGAACATCCTGTCGGCGGCCCTGACCACGACCCGCGACCGGATCGCCAAGTCCCGCTTCACCTTCGAGATGGGCGACCCGACCCATCTGGGCCATGTCCTCAAGGCCGTCCGCTCGGTCGAGGGCGTCTTCGACGTCTACCGAGTCACCCAGTAGGTCCGGTGGTTTCGGGCGCGGTCGGGCGCCGCGGTCTGCTGATCGCAGGTGCTGGTTTGCTGGCCGGCTGCAGCGGATCCTCCGCGGACAGCAAGCCGAGTAGCTCGGTCACCTCGAGCCCGGCGCGGACGCCGACTGCACCGGGCACACCGACGGCGCCGCGCCCTCGTCCCACCGTCGCACTTCCTTCGGTGCGGGCGTGGATACCTGGATCGGGGGAGATCCAACCGGAGGCGAAGCGTGTGGCGGTGGCGGCGGTCGTGAAGCTGTTACAGCGCGTCTGGCACGCGGTCTGCGGTTGAGGTGATCGACGCGCAGTACGGCGGGATCCTGAGCGACTCGGCCAGCGTGCTCGTGCCTTGCCGGGTGTACACGATCAGCGGTGGCCGGGTCGTCAGCGGTGGTACGACGGTCGACGTACGGCTGACCAAGTCGCGGGGGAGTTGGCGGGTGACGTCGACTCATCCAGCCCAGCCTGGTTCGGCGACCTCGCGGCTGTCGGCGGCGGCGCGGCAGGTGCTGGCGAGTAAGCAGATCGCGTTGCCGCCCGCATCGGCGGCCGACATCCGGTCGGGGCAGGTGCATGACAGCGTGCTCACCACGATGCTGCAGCTGGCCAAGACGTACCGGATCGGGGTCAGCGTGATTCGCTCCGGTCATCCGCTGAACGTCTTCGGCACCGACCGGCCCAGCGATCACCCGCGCGGGCGTGCGTTCGACACCTGGCAGATCGACGGTCACGCGGTCGTTGCCCCGAGCACCTCACGGTCGCTGATCACGTCGTACATGCGGGCCGCGGAGTCGCTCGGCTCCTACAACGTCGGCGGGCCATATCAGCTGTCAGGTACGGCGTTCTTCTCCGACCAGACCCACCACGACCACGTGCACGCCGGCTTCCAGACCTGACTGTCAGCTGAAGTCGGTGAGGGCGTTCTGGGCCTGGGTCAGCCATTCTCGGCGGGCTTCGATGGCTTCGCGGGCCTCGTTGGCCTTGCGGGCGTTGCCCTGGGCCTCGTGCCTTGGCGGCCTGCTTCTCGAGGTCGGCGATCAGGGACTGGAGCTGCTTGACCGTGGCCTCGGCGCGGGCGCGGGCCTCGGGGTTGCTGCGGTTCCAGACCTCGTCCTCGGCGGACTTGACGGCCTGCTCGACGGCGCGCAGGCGGCCGTCGATGGCGCGCATCGAGTCGCGCGGGACCTTGCCGATCGGCGTCCCAGCGGTCGAGCAGGTCGCGGAGCTGCTCGCGGGCCGCCTTGGCGTCGTTGACCGGGAGGATGGCCTCGATCTCGACCAGCAGCGCCTCCTTGGCCTGCGAGGTTCGGCGCCTGCTCGGCGTTCTCCTCGGCCTGGACGGCGTCGCGGGCGCCGAAGAAGGTGTCCTGGGCGGCTGCGGAACCGGGCCCACAGCTTGTCGTCGACCTCGCGCGGCGCCGGGCCGGCGGCCTTCCACTGGCGCATCAGGTCGCGGAAGCGGCCGGACGTCGGACCCCAGTCGGTGGACGACGACGAGCGTCTCGGCCTCGGCGGCCAGCCGCTCCTTCACCACAGCGGCCTCGTCACGCTTGGAGGACAGCTCGGCGAAGTGCTGCTTGCGGTGCCGGGTGTACGTCGTCCGCGCGGACGAGAACCGGTGCCACAGCTCGTCGTCGCTGGACTTGTCGAGCCGGGGGAGTGCCTTCCACTCGTCGAGCAGTTCGCGCAGCCGGGTGACGCCGTGCCGCCAGTCGGTGCCGGCGGCGATCGTCTCGGCCTCGGTGGCGATCTTGGTCTTGGCGGAGCGGGCCTCCTCGACCTTGGCGGCGCGCTCGGCCTTGCGCTTCTCGCGCTGCTGGGCGACCAGCGGGGTGAGCGCCTCCAGCCGGGCCCGCAGGCCGTCGAGGTCGCCGACCGCCTGGGCCTCGTCGATCGAGCTGGTCACCTTCTTCACCGCGGCGCGGGCGTCGTCGGGGGACACGGTGCCCGCCTGCGACCCGCTGCTCCAGCAGTTCCACCTCGAAGGCCAGCGCGTCGTACCGGCGGGTGTAGAAGGCGAGGGCCTCCTCCGGGTTCGCGTCCGGCCACTGGCCGACCGCTCGTTCACCGTCCTTGGTCCGTACGAAGACCGTTCCGTCCTCTGCTACCCGGCCCCAGCTCTCCTCGGCCACAACTCGCCCCTTCCGGCGGTATGCACTGCGCTCGTGCCCATTCTGGTCAGTCCCCGGTTCATCCGCGCGAACAGGGTCCGCCCTGGGCGCGTCGGGCGCTCTCCCGACGCTTATCCCTGAACAATCACAAACTCCCAGCCGTGACGCAACGGGGTTGCGGTCACAATCCGGTTCGACATCGCGACCGCCCGTACACCGGTAGCCTTGGGTGGTCCGGAACCGTTTCAGGAAGGTCTGTCGTGCTCATCGCCGGGTTCCCCGCGGGTTCGTGGGGTACGAACTGCTACGTCGTCGCCACCGGCCAGGGCGCGGAGTGCATCGTCATCGACCCCGGTCAGGACGCCGACCGCCGGGCGTCGAAGAGGTCGTCCGGGAGAACAAGCTCAAGCCGGTCGCGGTGCTGCTCACTCACGGTCACATCGACCACATGTTCTCCGTACTCCCGGTCTGCGGGACGTACGACGCCACCGCCTGGATCCACCCGGACGACCGGTACCTGCTGGCCGACCCGATGGCCGGGATCAGCCCGGAGATCGGCCCGGATGCTGCTCGGCGGCGACGCACGACGTTCGCCGAGCCGGACGACGTCGCCGAGCTCAAGGACGGCCTGAGCCTCGAGCTGGCGGGCCTGCACTTCACCGTCGACCACACTCCTGGACACACCCGGGGCTCGGTCACGTTCACCACGCCGTACGACGGGCCGGAAGACGTGCCCGCGGTTCTTTTCTCCGGTGACGTGTTGTTCGCCGGGTCGATCGGCCGGACGGATCTGCCGGGCGGCGACCATCCGACCATGCTGCATACGTTGGCCACCAAGATCCTGCCGATGCGCGACGAGATCGTCGTGCTGCCGGGTCATGGTGGCCAGACCACGATCGGCCGGGAGAAGGCGACCAACCCCTACTTGCAGGACCTGGAGATACCGCAGATATGAGCAAGGTGACCCCGATCAGCGGGTTCCCCGAATTCCTTCCGTCGGACCGGATCGTCGAGCAGCAGTTCCTCGACGTGATCCGGGAGACGTTCGAGCTGCACGGTTTCGCGTCGATCGAGACGCGTGCGGTCGAGCCGGTCGAGCGCCTGTCCAACCAGGGCGAGGACGCCGACAAGGAGATCTACGGCGTACGCCGGCTTGCCGCCGGCAGCCGACGAGGACGCGGCCGCTCGGGCTGCACTTCGACCTGACCGTGCCGTTCGCCCGCTACGTGCTGGAGCACAGCGGCAAGCTGGCCTTCCCGTTCCGCCGCTACCAGATCCAGAAGGTCTGGCGCGGTGAGCGCCCGCAGGAGGGCCGGTACCGCGAGTTCACCCAGGCCGACATCGACATCGTCGACAGCGGTGAGCTGCCGACCCACTACGAGGTCGAGCTGCCGCTGGTGATCGCGGACGCGCTGCGCAAGCTGCCGGTGCCGGAGTTCGTGATCAAGGTGAACAACCGCAAGATCCCCGAGGGCTTCTACCGCGGCCTCGGCCTGGACGACGTGACCACGCGTGCTGCGGATCGTCGACAAGATCGACAAGATCGGCCCGGAGAAGGTGGTCGAGCGGCTGGTCGAGGCCGGTGCGCACCGACAAGCAGGCGCGGCTCGCGGTGCAGCTGGCGGACATCTCCAGCACGGACACGTCGTTCGTCGACCAGGTCCGGGCGCTCGGCGTCGAGCACCAGATCCTGGACGAGGGCCTCGAGCAGCTGAGCCAGGTGATGGCCGCGGCCGACGAGCACGCGCCCGGTCTGCTGATGGCCGACCTGCGGATCGCCCGCGGCCTGGACTACTACACCGGCGCGGTCTACGAGATCTACCTGGTCGGCCAGGAGTCGTTCGGCTCGGTCGGCTGGCGGTGGCCGGTACGACTCGCTCGCCTCCGACGGCAAGACGACGTACCCCGGCGTCGGGATCTCGATCGGTGTGTCCCGGCTGGTGCACCGGCTGGTCGGCCAGGGCCTGCTGAAGGGCAGCCGCAGTACGCCGACCGCCGTACTGGTCGCGTTGAACGCCGAGGAGGACCGGGCCGACGCGATGCGGACGGCGGCCGCGCTGCGGCAGCGGGGGATCCCGGTCGAGGTGGCGCCGGCGGCGGCGAAGTTCGGCAAGCAGATCAAGTTCGCGGACCGGCGCGGGATCCCGTTCGTGCTGGTTCAGCACCGAGAACGGCCCCGAAAGTGAAGGACATCCGCAGCGGCGACCAGGTGCCGGTCGACCCGGCCACCTGGACGCCGCCGGCGGCACGACGTACGACCGCAGCATCGACACCACTCAGGAGAACTCGTGATCCGTACCCATTCCGCAGGCTCGTTGCGCGCCGAGCACGCCGGCCAGACCGTCACTCTGGCGGGCTGGGTGGCGCGGCGGCGCGATCACGGCGGCGTGGCGTTCATCGACCTGCGCGACTCCAGCGGCACGCGTCCAGGTCGTCATCCGGGACGAGGAGGCCGCGCACGAGCTGCGCGCGGAGTACTGCCTGAAGATCGTCGGCGAGGTCGCGCCCCGCCCGGAGGGCAACGCGAACCCGAACCTGCCGACCGGCGAGATCGAGGTCATCGCCGACCGAGGTCGAGGTCCTGAACGAGGCGGCCCCGCTGCCGTTCCCGGTCGAGGAGCACCACGCGACGCCGGTGAACGAGGAGGTCCGGCTCAAGTACCGGTACCTCGACCTGCGCCGGCAGGGCCCGGGCTCGGCGCTCCGCCTGCGCAGCAAGGTGAACAAGGCGGCCCGCGAGGTGCTCGGACGGCCACGACTTCGTCGAGATCGAGACGCCGACGCTGACCAAGTCGACGCCGGAGGGCGCGCGCGACTTCCTGGTGCCGGCCCGCCTGCGGCCGGGCTCCTGGTACGCGCTGCCGCAGTCGCCGCAGCTGTTCAAGCAGCTGCTGATGGTGGCCGGGATGGAGCGGTACTTCCAGATCGCGCGCTGCTACCGCGACGAGGACTTCCGCGCCGACCGGCAGCCGGAGTTCACCCAGCTCGACATCGAGATGAGCTTCGTCGACCAGGACGACATCATCGCGCTGTCCGAGGAGGTCCTGGCCGCGCTCTGGAAGCTCGTCGGGTACGACGTCCAGACGCCGATCCAGCGGATGACGTACGCCGAGGCGATGGCGCGGTTCGGCAGCGACAAGCCGGACCTGCGGATGGGCCTCGAGCTGGTCGAGTGCACCGAGTACTTCAAGAACACGCCGTTCCGGGTGTTCCAGGCGCCGTACGTCGGTGCCGTCGTGATGCCGGGTGGTGCGGACCAGCCGCGCAAGCAGCTGGACGCGTGGCAGGACTGGGCCAAGCAGCGCGGCGCGCGCGGTCTGGCGTACGTGCTGGTCGGGCAGGACGGCGAGCTCGGTGGGCCGGTCGCCAAGAACCTGTCCGAGGAGGAGCGCGCCGGGCTGGCCGACCACGTCGGTGCGAAGCCGGGGGACTGCATCTTCTTCGCCGCCGGTGCCGGTCAAGTCGTCGCGGGCGCTGCTGGGCGCGGCCCGGCTGGAGATCGGCCGTCGTGGTGGGCTGATCGACGAGTCGGCCTGGTCGTTCGTGTGGGTCGTCGACGCGCCGCTGTTCGAGCCGGCCGACGAGGCGACCGCCGCCGGTGACGTCGCGGTCGGTTCGGGCGCCTGGACCGCCGTGCACCACGCGTTCACGTCGCCGAAGCCGGACTCGCTGGAGACCTTCGACACCGACCCGGGCAACGCGCTGGCGTACGCGTACGACATCGTCTGCAACGGCAACGAGATCGGTGGCGGGTCGATCCGTATCCACCGCGAGGACGTGCAGAAGCGGGTCTTCAAGGTGATGGGCCTGACCGACGAGGAGGCGACCGAGAAGTTCGGCTTCCTGCTCGACGCGTTCAAGTTCGGCGCGCCGCCGCACGGCGGGATCGCGTTCGGCTGGGACCGGATCACCGCCCTGCTGGCCGGCACCGAGTCGATCCGCGACGTGATCGCGTTCCCGAAGTCCGGCGGCGGGTTCGACCCGCTGACCGGCGGCGCCGGCGCCGATCACCCCGGAGCAGCGCAAGGAGGCCGGCGTCGACGCCAAGCCGGAGAAGAAGGACGACCAGAAGGGTTGAGACCGGGACCCGCGATGACCTACGAGATCCTGCCGTCGACGAGCAAAGGGCGAGTGCCGTTCTCCGACGGCGAGACCTGGTACCGGATCACCGGTGACCTGAGCAGGGGAGTCACACCACTGGTCGTCGCTCACGGCGGTCCCGGTGCGACGCACGAGTACCTGCTGTCGTTGACCGCGATGGCCAGGGACAGACCAGTGATCCACTACGACCAGCTCGGGTGCGGAAACTCGACCCACCTCCAGGACGCGGACCCGTCGTACTGGACGGTCGACCTGTTTCTGGCCGAGCTGGACAACCTGCTGGAAGAGCTGGGGATCGCGGACGGCTATCACCTGCTCGGGCAGTCGTGGGGCGGCATGCTGTCGGCGGAGCACGCCGTACGACGTCCTGCCGGTCTGAAGCGACTGGTGATCTCCAACTCGCCGGCGTCGATGCCGTTGTGGCTCGAAGCGGCGGCGTCCCTCCGGCGCCGGGCTGCCGCCGGAGGTCCAGGAGACGCTGCGCAAGCATGAGGAGGCGGAGACGACCGACTCGCCGGAGTACGTGGCCGCGATGAAGGTGTTCTACGACCGGCACGTCTGCCGGGTGGTGCCGAACCCGCCCGAGGTGGCGGCGGCGTTCGCGTCGATCGACGCGGACCCGACCGTCTACCACACGATGAACGGGCCGAGTGAGTTCCATGTGGTCGGCAGCCTGAAGGACTGGACGATCGTCGACCGGCTGCCGGAGATCGCCGTACCGACGCTCGTCATCTCGGGCGCGTACGACGAAGCGCAGCCGGTGTGCGTGGCGCCGTACGCGGACCTGATCCCGGGGGCTCGCTGGGAGGTCTTCGAGGACTCCAGCCACCTGCCGAATGTCGAGGAGCCGGAGCGGTACGTCGCGGTCGTGGAGTCGTTCCTGCGCGGGGACTAGGCTCGACGGGTGGGCGTACCGGTTGAGTTGCTGGGGCATCTGCGGCGTGCCCGGGATGTTGCCGATCGCAACTATGCCGAGCCGCTCGACCTGGCTGGGCTGGCGGCGGCCGCGGGGGTGTCGAAGTACCACTTCCTGCGGTGTTTCACAGCCGAGTACGGCGAGACGCCGATGCAGTACGTCACCCGGCGGCGGATCGAGCGGGCGACTGATCTGCTACGGGCCACGAACTTGACCGTGACCGAGGTGTGCGGGTTGGTGGGGTACAGCAGCCTGGGGTCGTTCTCGCAGCGGTTCACCGAACTGGTCGGGATGAGCGCCGACGGCGTACCAGCGGACGCAGTCCGGCGCGCGGATCCCGGGCTGCTTCGTGTTCATGCTCGGACTGAACTCCGCAATTCCGGAGAAGCAACCGGGTGCTCGTGAGACCTACCGTCGTACCAACGATGAGGAGGAACAATGATCACCAACGTCAGTCTGGTCACGGTCTACGTCAACGACATCGACGCAGCGAAGGCCTTCTACACCGACAAGCTCGGGCTTCGTGCTGGGGGAGGACATCACCGCTGAGCGAGGACTTCCGCTGGTGCACCGTGCACCAGGCCGACCATCCCGAACTCGAGCTGGCGCTGATGCTGCCCGGCCCGCCGATGGACGAGGAGTCCGCGGAATCGATCCGCCGGATCATGGCGAAGGGATCGATGCACGGCGTCGGCCTCGCCACCGACGACTGCCACAAGACCTTCGACGAGTTCGTCGCCAAGGGCGTCGAGTACATCCAGGAGCCGTCCGATCGCCCGTACGGCGTGGAGGCCGTACTGCGTGACAACTCGGGCAACTGGCTCGTCTTGGTCGAGCAGAAGCCTTACACCGCGGAGGACTTCGCCTGATGCATGCGCCATGCTGACCCGATGGACATCTCAGTCGATCCGGTCGGCGCGACGCCGCCGTACGAGCAGGTCCGGTCCCAGCTCGAGGCATTGATCCGCGCCGGCGAACTCGCGCGCGGGACGCGCCTGCCCACCGTCCGCCAGCTGTCCCTGGACCTGGGGCTCGCGGTGAACACGGTCGCGCGGGCGTACAAAGAGCTCGAGGCGGATCGACTGGTCGAGACGCGCGGGCGGAACGGCACCTTCGTCCTGGCGTCGCGCAGCCGGGTGGACGACGAGGAGACCCAAGCGGCGGCGACCGCGTTCGCCCGGGCCGCCCGCCGGGCCGGGATCAGCCTGGCCGAGGCGACCGAGGTCCTGCACCGCGCCTGGTAACTGTGCCTGTACCGAAGAACGGGTGGTAGTGGGGCTCGCCTTCAGCAGTCAGGCGTCGGCGACCCTCGGCAGCCGCTCGATCTCGGCACTACTACCCGTTCGTCGGTACGCGTGGAAACCGGGTACCGGGCCTTGCCTCGGAAACGATTCCAAAATACCTTCGTCAACGCTGTAACGAGCTATGTACACGCTGTCGTGGCGTTGCTAATCTCCCCGCTGATTTGACATCGATGTCAACGACAGGGAGTGGTCACGATGGTCTCGAGACGTACGTTCCTGGCGGGCAGCGGCGCGGTGACGGCGGGTGGGATCGGGTTGCTTCCGGCCCTCGCACCGAACGCGCAGGCTGCCACCTCATCGACGTCCGGCAGCTCCGCCCGGCTGCTGCCGGCCTTCGGTCGCCCGAAACACCTGCACTACGGCGACGTCAGCAAACTCAGCGGCGGCGACCAGACGCTGCTGACCACGTTGCAAGGCGTCGTCAACCGCACCCAGCCCGAGCTCTACTTCCTCTACGACACCGGCCGATGAGTACGCCGGACGCCAAGTGGCTGGCCGACATGCACCTGCCGACCACCCGGTACGCCGAACCCGCTCGACCTGGTGGCCAAGTACCGGAACCGGGTCCGCGGCGCGATCGTGCACGACCCCGCCGTACCCGATTCGCTCAACGTCGCCACCACGCTGGCCGGCCTCGAGAACGCGGTCGTCGCCGATGCCGACCAGGCCAAGGCGCACGGTCTGCGAATCGTGAAGGACCTGCGCGGGATGTTCGACGACGACCGGGTGAAGACCTACCGGTGGCAGCTCGACAACCTGTTCCCGCGCGTCACCCACCAGTTGCTCGCCGGACTGCCGCCGACCATGGTGGTCGCAGGTGGAGAACGTGGTCTGGCAGGAGATCGCCCGCGAAACCGAGCAGATCCGCGACTCGTCCAACCGTGGCAGCTACGACCTCGACGTATCGGCCAAGCTCGGCCAGGAGGCCGTGTTCGTCCGGTTCCAGGACTCGTTCGGCGACGACGGCTGGGGTCCGTCGGTCGTCGGCGGTCTCGGTGAAGGCGAACGGTACCGAGATCGCCCACTTCCTGCCGGGCACGCCGGAAGAAGCGCCGTACCTGTTCGACGGCGTCAACTCCTCGATCGGTGGCGAGGCCAACCGTTTCAGCGACGGTGGTGGCTACTTCATCTACCGCTTCGACCCGCCGGCCGGTACGACGTCCCTCGTCGTCACCGTGGACGATGTGGAACCAGTACCTGGTCACCGCCACCGACACCGCGCCGACCCGGATCGAGCCGTTCCCGTACTTCCGCGACTACGTGGTGGCCACCAAGGCCCTGGTGAGCTGGCTGCCGCCGGGCGGCGAGACGGGCGATCTGCTGATCGAGCACTTCGCCAAGTGGCCCACGCTGGCGCCGTACATGGGCTGGTTCTCCAATGACGTCGCCGGTGAGTGGAGACGGCGTCGATCTCGCCACGCAAGGGCGGTTCGCCGGTGATCGCGGCCGACTTCTACATGAACGGCACCGTGCACTCCGGGTTCACCGCGCCGATCTCGGACAAGGTCCGGCCGGTACGGCGGATCACCAAGCCGAAGAACAAGGTCTACGTGACACTGACCTTCGGCGAGGGCGACAACATCCAGTACTGCCAGCGGCACATGCGCGACCTGTGGGACGACCCGAAGCGTGGCGAGGCCCCGGTCAACTGGACCATCAGTCCGCTGCTCGCCGAGACCGGTCCGGGGTTGTTCAGCCACTTCCAGCGGACCGCGACGGCCAACGACCTGCTGGTCTGCGGACCGTCGGGTGCGGGTTACACGTACCCGGGGTCGTGGGTCCGCCGACCAGTTCACGCAGTACCTGAAGCTGACCGGCTCGGTACTGCGTCGGACCGGGATGGACCTGGTCTACTCATACAGCCATCGCGAGAACGACAAGTGGGTGCTGCTGTCGGAGGAGATCGCCAGCGGGTTCGCGAAGTACACGCCGCTGAAGGGGATCATGCAGACCTGGGAGCGGCGATCTGCTGGCAGTCCGCCAGGGCGGTCTGCCGATCGTCGGGCAGTGGGGTGCACCCGGCAAGGCCGCGGAGTACAAGGCCGCGCTGGACGCCCGGGTCGCGCAGTGGGACGGCGCGAGCCCGCTCTTCATCTCGGGCGGGATCAACGCCTGGTCGTGGACCCCGTCGGATATCGCGGAGCTCGCGCCGATGCTGGGCGATCCGTACGAACTGGTACTCGGCAACACCTTCTTCGACCTGCTCAACCGCGTGCTGTAGAAGGCGAAAGCGGTCGCCCGGCGGGGAACCGGGCGACCGCGGGGTGGGACTTACCAGGTGTGCGCGACGTCGATCACCAGGCGGGTGTCCGAGCCCGGACCGGCCAGCGTGTAGACGCGGAACGGGAGCCTGGCACGGACGCCGACGCCGATCGTCGTCTGTCCCTCGAAGCTGCCCGCGGCGGCAACCTGGCGGAACGTCTTGTAGCCGGCGACGTTGGTCAACTCATGGCCGTTCTTCGGCCGGTACGTGCCCTTCCCGTTGTCGTCGTACGCCGGGGCTCGGACGACGATCTCCAGTTTCGCGCCACCGCGGAGCGGCACGAGGAAGCCGGCGCCGTCCGTGTAGACGTTGTTGACGTAGCGGACGTTGTACCCGGCCGCTTTGCCGTGCACGTCGACGACGATCCGATCGAAGCACGCATGCCGCCCGGTGCGGACGTTCGTGACTGGTGCCGACGTCATCCGGCTGTTTGTCTCGGGCAACGATCCCCAGCCGCTCGGGCAGGATGCGGCCGCGACGGTAGCGGTCGAGGCGGCGCGGGGGGCGGAGGATGAGCCGACCAGGGTCGGCGCGGCGATCGCGGCCGCCGGGATCGCCATGATGGCGACGGCGGCAAGGATCGTCTTATGGGTGATGTTGTGGATGTTCATGATGTTGTTCCCCCCTCTATGAGGACACCAACTTGGACGAGACCAGTGACCAACTGGTTGGCTTTCGAGCCTGGTGATTTCAGGTAGTCGATCGGGCACTATGTGCGGGTGACACCTGAGGAGTTGCTCGACGTGTTCCACCGCCGGATCCGGTTGCCGGACGCCGACGCCATCCCCGGCTGGAAGCAGGAGCACGACGGCCTGGTGCATCGCTCGTACGACGACGGGCCGGACGGGGCCGGGTTCGTCGAGACGCCACGCGGCCTGGGCGACGACCCGGATGCGGTGATCGCGGCGCAGGTGGCGTTCTTCCGTGACCGCGGGCTGCCCTTCGAATGGAAGACGTACGCGTACGACGAACCCGCCGACCTCGGTGAGCGGCTGCTCCGGGCCGGGTTCAGCCGGGAGGAGCCGGAGACGCTGATCCTCGGCGAGGTGGACCGGATCCTGGAGCGGCCGTCCGCGCTGCCCTCGAAGGTGCGGTTGCGGGAGGCCGATGGCCCGGCCGACTACCGGCGGATCGCCGTACTCACGGACACGTTGTGGCACAACGGGCTGGATCGGATCGCGGAGCGGCTGGCGGGCGAGGCACGGATGTTCCCGGACCGGTTGTCGGTGTTCCTGGTCGAGGATGCACTGAAGGGGCCGGACGGGCCGGCGGTCTGCGGCCGCGTGGGTCCGGTTCCACCCGGGGACCGGGTTCGCCAGCCTGTGGGGTGGCGGAACGTTGCCGGAGTGGCGGCGGCAGGGGCTGTACAGCGCGCTGCTGGTGCATCGGGCCCGGCTGGCGAAGGAGCGTGGGTACGAGTTCCTCCGGGTCGACGCATCCGACGACTCCCGCCCGATCCTGCAGAAGCTGGGACTCCATGCCGTCACGGTCACCACGCCGTACGAGTGGACACCCTGACCTGACGCGCGGAACGACAGTCCGACGCTGTACGTTTCCGGATCATGGCCCTGAAAATCGCGTCTCGCTTTCGCCGGCTGCTGCAGCGCCCCGGCTCGATCGATCTCGGCCCGTACGAGCGGCTCACCCAGCTGGTCGGTGAGGCGGAGGAATCGGTCCTGGCCCTGACCGACGAGGAGCTCACCGAGGCGGTCGCGGAGCTGCGCACCACCGGCGGCCTGCACGAGGACGAGCAGATCGAGTTCCTCGCCCTGGCGCGGGACGCGGCCAAGCGGACGATCGGCGAGCGGGCGTTCGACGGCCAGGTCGTCGGCGCGCTGGCGATGCTGCAGGGGCGGGTGGTCGAGATGGCCACTGGTGAGGGCAAGACGCTGGCCGGTGCGTTCGCCGCCGCCGGGTACGCCGTCGGTGGCCGCAAGGTCCATGTGCTCGCGGTGAACGACTACCTGGCCCGCCGCGACGCGGAGTGGATGGGTCCGGTCTACGACCTGCTCGGCGTCAGCGTGTCGTACATCGGCCAGGCGTCCACCCCGGAGGAACGGCGTACGGCGTACCAGGCGGATGTCTGCTATGCCCCGGTGAGCGAGATCGGGTTCGACGTACTGCGCGACCGGCTCGTCACCGACGTCGCCGACCGGGTCACAGCCGAGCCGGATGTGGCGCTCGTGGACGAGGCCGACTCGGTGCTGATCGACGAGGCCCGGGTGCCGCTGGTGCTGGCCGGTGCGACCCGGACCGAGGAACTGGACGACGACGTGGTCCAGCTGGTCCGGACGCTGCGCGCGGGCGTGGACTACGAGATCGACGGCGACGGCCGGACGGTCGCGCTGACCGACAAGGGCACCGACAAGGTCGAGGAGACGCTCGGCGGGATCAATCTGTACGAGGACGACAACCTCGACCGGCTGACCCAGATCAACGTCGCGCTGCACGCCGAGGTGCTGCTGCGCAGGGACGTCGACTACCTGGTCCGCGACGGCAAGGTCAGTCTGATCAACAACAACCGCGGCCGGATCGCCAAGCTGCAGCGCTGGCCCGACGGTCTGCAGGCCGCCGTCGAGGCGAAGGAGGCCGTGCCGGTCAGCGACTCCGGTGAGGTGCTGGACAGCATCACCGTGCAGGCGCTGGTCAAGGACTACAAGACCCTGTGCGGCATGACCGGTACGGCGGTCGTCGTCGGGGAGTCGCTGCAGGAGTTCTACGAGGTCGACGTGGCCGTCGTCCCGCCGAACAAGCCGAACATCCGCAAGGACGATCAGGACCGGCTGTACCTGACCGTCGAGCAGAAGAACGTGGCCCTGGTCGAGCACATCGCCGAGGTGCACGAGACCGGTCGGCCGATCCTGATCGGCACGCACAGCGTCGAGGAGTCGGAGCAGCTGAGCGACCGGCTCGAGGCCGCCGAGATCACGCACGTCGTGCTGAACGCGAAGAACGACGCGGAGGAGGCGGCGATCATCGCCGAGGCCGGCGTGCCGGGGACGGTGACCGTGTCGACGCAGATGGCGGGCCGCGGTACGGACATCCGGCTGGGCGGCCGGGACGAGTCGCACGACAAGGAGAAGGCCATCGAGCTCGGTGGCCTCTACGTGGTCGGGACCGGTCTGCACGCCTCCCGCCGGCTGGACGACCAGCTGCGTGGACGCGCCGGACGGCAGGGCGACCCGGGCGGTTCGCTGTTCTTCGCCAGCCTCGCCGACGAGCTCGTCACGCGGTACTCCGTTTCGTCCGGGCTGCGGCCGCATCCGGACGAGAGCGGCCGGCTCACGGATCGGAAGTCGCTCGGCGTACTCGAGCACGCCCAGCGGGTGGCCGACGGCGCGAACGCCGAGCTGCACCGGACGACGTGGTCGTACCACCGGCTGACCGGTCAGCAGCGCGCGATCCTGCTCGACACCCGGGAGAAGGTGCTGATCGACGATCTGGCGGCCGACGAGCTGGCCGAGCGTGCCAAGGAGCGGTACGACGAACTGGTCGACGAGGTCGGCGAGGACGTGGTGAAGGAGGCGGCCCGGCGGATCGCGCTGGATCACCTGGACCGGCGGTGGACGGACCACCTGGCGTACCTGGCGGATCTGCGTGAGGGGATCCACCTGCGGTCGCTGTCCGGCGGCATCGTGCACCTGAAGCCGATCGACGAGTTCAACAAGTCGGCGATCGCGTCGTTCGACACGCTGATCGCGGATTCCTGGACCGACGCGGTCGAGACCTTCCAGACCGCGGAGATCACCGCCGACGGCCTGGACGAGGAAGCCAGCGGCATCCCGCGTCCGACCGCCACCTGGACCTACCTCGTCAACGACAACCCCTTCGGCACCGAAGCCGACCGCATCCTCGGCCGCCTCCGCAACGCCATCAAGCCCGAATCGGTGGCCGAGTCCGAGGAGATCCTCCCCGAGGAATTCGACGAGGAAGACCTCCCGGAGGAGCTCCGCGATGACGACGGGGACCTTCCCGAGGAACTCCGCGAGTCAGCCGCCGAGGATGAACTGTCGGAGGAGCTCGGCGCCGCGGAGGACGAGCTTCCGGAGGAGCTCCGCGACGCCGATGACGAGGGCGAAGCCGAGGGGGAGGACCAGTCCGGCAAGAAGGTCTGAGGCTTCGACTCTGGACGGCCCGCCGCATCCGCCGACGCCAACTGGCGCGGCGGCCCTCCAGCAGCGAACTCCAAGCGACCAACCAACCGGTCACGGTCCGACTCCCCGGACACCTGTCGGGACCGCGCACACCAGGCCGGGACCGTGGACACCGGGCCGGGACCGTGGACACCGGGCCGGGACCGTGGACACCTGATCCGGTGTCCACGGTCCCCACAACCTGTCCAAGGTCCCAACCCCTCACCCCGAGGCCCTCGACACCACTCAAAATCTCACGCATCACTCACACCGAGGCCAGAGGAGCCCCCGTTTCAGGGGTCAACCCCCGAGCGTGTGGGTTGCCCCCTGGAAATTTGGGGGCCGAACCCACCTCCTCAGGGGTTGACCCCTGAAAATGGCGGGTGCAGCGGTGCCTCGGGGCGGGTGTCAGGGCGGTTCGGCCGGTGCATGCGGGGTGTTGGCCCACAAGCTGACGGGCTGACCCTCAAATCGCCCTACACCGAGGCCAGAGGAGCCCCCGTTTCAGGGGTCAACCCCCGAGCGTGTGGGTTGCCCCCTGGAAATTTGGGGGCCGAACCCACCTCCTCAGGGGTTGACCCCTGAAAATGGCGGGAGCAGCGGTGCCTCGGGGCGGCCGTCAGGGCGGTTCGGCCGGCGCATGCGGGGTGTTAACCCACAAGCTGACGGGCTGACTCCTCAAATCACCCCACATCGAGCAGAGGAGCCCCATTTCAATCGAGCAGAGGGGCGCCGTTTCAGGGGGTCAACCCCCGAGCGTGTGGGTTGCCCCCAGAGATTTTGGGGGCCGAACCCACCTCCTCAGGGGTTGACCCCTGAAAGTGGCGGGAGCAGCAGTGCCCTCGGAGCGGGTGTCAGGGCGGTTCGGCCGGTGCATGCGGGGTGTTGACCCACAGGCTGATGGGCCGACCCCTCAAATCAGCCCACACCTCGAGCAGAGAGCCCCATGAAAGTCGCAGGGGAGTTTGGGCTCTCGAGGGTCAGGGTGATCGGTTCGCCGCAGGCTGAGGGGGCCAGAGCCGCTGCCCTCCGCGGATCCAGGCTTGGGGTTCGACTTTGGTCTAACAGGTACCAGCCGTCGGCTGGATGCCGGTCGGCGGCCTGGTGGGCGAGTCTCGGGCCATGCCGCGCATGCAGAACGGTCCCTGGCTTCTCGTCGTCGACATTGCCCTTCCGCTGGCGCTCTTTTACGGCCTGCGGTACCTCGGTACGAGCGATCTGACCGCTCTGCTCGCCGGGACAGTCCCGGGTCTGATCAGTTCCGGTGTCTCCATCGCGCGGCGCCGCCGTACCGACCTGGTCGGGATGGCTGTGGTCCTCAGCATGGTGGGGAGCGCGGTCGTCGCGGTCCTCGGCGGGGACGCGCGCCTGCTGCTGGTCCGCAACGCCTGGATCAGCCTGCCGTTCGCGGGGATCACGTTGTGGTCGCTGCGGCATCCGCAGCCGCTCTGCTACACGATCACCCGCGCGATCATGTCGCGGCGGGCGGCTGTGATGGACGAGCTGTGGGACGCGAACGCGCGGTTCCGGGACGCCTGGAAGTGGATCACGGTGTGCTGGGGGATCGCGGCGGTCGTGGACGCCGTCGTACGGATCGTTGTCTCCTACACTCTGCCGATCTCCGTCGTACCGGCGACGGACCCGGTGATCACGGTGGTGACCATCGTGGTGCTGCAGATCCCGACGCAGGTGCTGCTCCGCCGCAGCGGGACCTGGCACATGGTCTTCGGCCCGCGCCGCCCGGCCGGCGCCACTCCACCTCCGGTGCGTCAACGCTGACGCCGCTGGCGGTCGCCGGAGGGGGCTTGACCAAGTTCAGCAATGTCGGTGCGGTTGGTTAGGCTCGTGACGTGAGTGATGGTCTGTTCGATCTGCCGGGTGCGCCTGCTCCTGCTCGTGGCGGTGGCAGCCTGGCTGATGCGGACCACACGGCGGCTCCGCTGGCGGTCCGGATGCGACCGCGAAGTCTGGACGAGCTCGTGGGGCAGCAGCACCTGCTGGCGCCGGGATCACCGCTGCGCCGGTTGGTCGAGGGTGACCAGCCGATGTCGCTCCTGCTGTGGGGACCTCCCGGGACCGGGAAGACGACGATCGCGGCGGTCGTGTCCCACCAGACCAACCGGAAGTTCGTCGAGTTGTCGGCGGTCACCGCGGGCGTGAAGGACGTCCGGCAGGTGATCGACGGCGCGCGGCGGGATCTGGCCCGGCCGGGACCGGGACGGTCGAGACCGTGCTGTTCATCGACGAGGTGCACCGGTTCACGAAGGCTCAGCAGGACGCGCTCCTGCCGGGTGTGGAGAACCGCTGGGTGACGCTCGTTGCCGCGACCACCGAGAACCCGTTCTTCTCGGTCATCTCCCCGCTGCTGTCCCGATCGCTGCTGCTGACGCTGGAATCGCTCACCGACGACGACATCGCCGTCCTGCTTGACCGGGCGCTGACCGACGAGCGCGGCCTGAACGGGGAGTTCGAGCTGGCCGAGGACTCCCGGGCGCACCTGCTCCGGATGGCCGGGGGAGACGCCCGGCGCGCGCTGACCTACCTGGAGGCGGCCGGCCGGCGGCGCCCGCGCGAAGCAGACTGACGACACCGGGCCGGCGGTCATCGACCTGGAGACGCTGGAGACGGCCGTCGACCGGGCCGCCGTGCGGTACGACCGGGCCGGGGATCAGCACTACGACGTCGCATCGGCGATGATCAAGTCGATCCGGGGCTCGGACGTGGACGCGGCGATGCACTACCTGGCCCGGATGATCGAGGCCGGCGAGGATCCACGGTTCATCGCCCGCCGGCTGGTGATCTCCGCCAGCGAGGACATCGGCATGGGCGACCCGACCGCCCTCGGTGTCGCGGTCGCCGCGGCCGAGGCGGTCCAGTTGATCGGCATGCCCGAGGCGCGGATCAACCTCGCCCAGGCCGTCGTCGCGCTCGCCCTGGCGCCGAAGTCCAACGCCGTCATCATGGCCGTCGACGCGGCCATCGCGGACGTGAAGGCCGGCAAGGTCGGCCCGGTCCCACCACACCTGCGCGACGCCCACTACGCCGGAGCCAAGAAGATCGGCCACGGCTCGTCGTACCAGTACTCCCACGACGATCCGCGCGGCATCGTCCCGCAGCAGTACGCCCCGGACGTCATCGACGGCACCGAGTACTACAAACCCACCCGCCGCGGCGGTGAGGCGGCGTACGCCGACCGCCTCGCCAACATCCGCAAGATCCTCAGGGACCGTAAATGAGCCGCACCAGCGATCACGTCGACGCGTTCAACGACGCGGTCACCGGCGGTGACTGGGACACCTTCGCCCATCGCTTCGCCGAGGACGCCACGATGGCCTTCGTCGGCGTTCCGGCCGGTCCCTTCGAAGGCCGTACGGCGATCGCCCAGGCGTACCGCGAGAACCCGCCGACCGAAACCATGAGCCTGCTCGAAGCGGGCGATCAGGCCGCGCGGTTCCGGTGGGCCGGTGGAGGCACCGGAACGATGCAGCTGGCATGGGCACCCGACGGGACCGTTCAGGCACTCACCGTGAGTTTCGATTGAAGCGCTCGAATGGGTAGGCTGCCTCTCGGCCTGGGGGTGAAGGGTTCGACGTTGAGGCAGTTCAACCTAGGCAGACATACCCGGACCTCCGGTCCACGGCACAGCCGCCGGCGGCTGTCGGTTCTGAAGGTGAGCGCAGCGGCGGTGGTCGTGCTCGCGCTGGCCGGCTTCTTGTTCTTCGTTCCGTTCGGGGCACACGACTCGGCGACCACCCAGCCACCTCAGAACACGAGCGCGGTGACCGAGCCGAGCGCGCAGGTGCCGCCGGTCCAGAGGACGTCGGGTGTGACGCGGTCGGGGCAGCGGACATCGGTTCCGCGCCCATCGGTCCAGCAGTCATCGGTTCCGGCGCCATCGGTTCCGGTGCGGAAGCCGTCGGTTCCCGCTACGAGCTGGTTCCCGTCGGCGCAGCCCTCGGCCACGCCGAGCTCGCCGACGCCACCGTGGTCACCCGCCGCGACATCAGCGGCACAGCGGCCTTCGGCTGCTCCGACATCGCCGGCGCGGCCGTCATCCAAGCCGCCCGCGTCGACTCCGGCGACGGTGCCCTCGCCGACCGCGAGCCTCACCACCGCAAAGCCGTCCCCGAGTCCGACCGCGCCCACGACGACAGCGCCGTCACCGAGTCCGACTGCGCCCACCACCACGGCAGCGCCGTCACCGAGCCCGTCCACACCCACCACGGCGGATCCGTCCCCCAGCAACCCAACGGTGGTGTACAAGGACTGCGCCGAGGTCCGGGCAGCCGGCAAGGCGCCCCTGTACCGCGGTGATCCGGGCTACTCGACAGCGCTGGACCACAACGGCGACGGTGTCGCCTGCGAGAACGGCAGCTCCTGACCGTTGCCATGGGGTGACGTGCAGTCGCGGTTTGGTGAGGGACTGTGATGTGCGGGATGGTGTCCTGGAGCGGAGTGCGCCTGGACCGCGCGATAAGGTCAGGCGGTCCACGAGGTCGCAACGGGAAGGTGGATCGTTTCCATGAGCGTCGGTGAAGTCGCGGGGCTGATAGCGGCCTGCGCACTGCTCATCCTGGTAGGCCTGCTGGCCTATCCGATCCTGAAGCTCGGCAAGGTGTTCGACGAGACCCGGATCATGGTCAAGGGCGTCTCCGACTCGAGACATCCCGCTGCTCGGCGAGGTGACCACGACGGTGGCGACCACCAACGCCCAGCTGGCCAAGGTGGACACCATCACCGACAACGCGACCACCGTGACCACCAACGCGGCCGCGCTGACGTCGCTGTTCGCGGCGACCGCCGGTGGCCCGCTGGTGAAGGCGGCCGCGTTCACGCTACGGCGTCCGTCGCGCGCTCGGTGAGAGCCAGCGCAAGGACGTGAGCCCGCCGGGTGAAGGACGAGATGAAGGCCGAGCGGAAGGCGCGGAAGCGGGGCGTCCGGTGAAGCGGATCATCTGGTTCGATCATCGGGACGCCGGTCGGCGTGTACGCCGTCACCCGGCTGAAGAAGCGGGCCCAGGTGCTCGCGCCGGAGAGCCTGCAGGAGTCCGCGGCGCAAGCTCGCCAGCGCGATCCGGCACTTCGGCGACGAGGTCCGGCGAGGGCATGGCCGAGCGGGAGACCGAACTGCGCGACGCCCTCGGCATCGACACAACAGCGCCAGCCTACAGCACCCACAACCGACCCACAGCGTGAGGACTACCGGTAACACCCATGGAAACCAGTGAGATCAGGCGGCGGTTCCTGCAGTACTTCGAGGACCGCGGGCCACACCGTGGTGCCGAGCGCACCGCTGCCGTCGCCGGACCCGAACCTGCTGTTCAACGTCGGCCGGCATGGCCCAGTTCGTGCCGTACTTCGTCGGCCAGCAGACGCCGCCGTACCGCGCGGGCCACCAGCGTGCAGAAGTGTGTCCGGACCCTCGACATCGAGGAGGTCGGCAAGACCACCCGGCACGGCACGTTCTTCCAGATGAACGGCAACTTCTCCTTCGGCGACTACTTCAAGGAGAAGGCGATCGAGTACGCCTGGGACCTGGTCACCAGGTCGCAGAGCGACGGCGGCTACGGCTTCGACGAGTCGGTCCTGTACGCCTCGGTGTACTACGAGGACGACGAGGCGATCGACATCTGGAAGCGGGTCGCCGGGCTGCCCGACGACCGGATCGTCCGGCTCGGCATGAAGGACAACTTCTGGTCGATGGGCATCCCCGGTCCGTGCGGTCCGTGCTCGGAGATCCTGATCGACCGCGGCCCGGAGTTCGGCGCCGACCGGGACTGGGAGGCGGGCGACCGCTACCTGGAGTTCTGGAACCTCGTCTTCATGCAGAACATCCGCGGTGAGGGCGGCGGCAAGGAGGGCTACCCGATCCTCGGCGAGCTGCCGAAGAAGAACATCGACACCGGCCTCGGCCTGGAGCGGGTCGCGTACCTGCTGCAGGGCGTCGACAACATGTACGAGATCGACGAGATCTACCCGGTGATCGAGCGGGCGTCGGAGCTGAGCGGCCGCAAGTACGGCGCCGACCACGTCGACGACGTGCGCTTCCGGGTGGTCGCGGACCACGTCCGCAGCGCGCTGATGCTGATCGGCGACGGCGTCACCCCGGGCAACGAGCAGGGCGGCTACGTGCTGCGCCGGCTGCTCCGCCGGGCGATCCGCTCGATGCGCCTGCTCGGCTACGAGGACCCGAGCCTGGTCGAGCTGCTGCCGGTCAGCCTGGAGCAGATGAAGAAGTCGTACCCCGAGCTGGAGTCCGACTTCGGCCGGATCAGCCAGGTCGCGTACGCCGAGGAGGAGGCGTTCCGCCGTACCCTCACGGCCGGGACGAGCATCTTCGACGTCGCCGTGCGCGAGACCAAGGCCGGCGGTGCGCCACCAGCTCGGCCGGCGCGCAGGCGTTCCAGCTGCACGACACGTACGGCTTCCCGATCGACCTGACCATCGAGATGGCCGCCGAGCAGGGCCTGCAGGTGGACACCGAGGGCTTCAAGTCCCTGATGAAGGAGCAGCGCGAGCGGGCCAAGGCGGACGCCCGGGCGAAGAAGGCCGGTCACGCGGACACCTCGGGCTACCGGGAGCTGCGCGAGAAGGGCGTCACCGAGTTCACCGGCTACCAGGAGCTCGCGACCGACTCGCAGGTCCGCGGTCTGCTCAAGGACGGCGTGGTCGCGCCGGCCGCCGAGCAGGGCGAGACCGTCGAGGTCGTGCTGGAGAAGACCCCGTTCTACGCCGAGTCCGGTGGCCAGATCGCCGACGAGGGCCTGATCGTCGCCGACGGCGTCAAGCTGAAGGTGCTCGACGTCCAGCGCCCGGTCAAGGGCCTGATCGTGCACAAGGTCGAGGTGCTCGAGGGTGTCCTCCAGCCCGGGCTCGGACGTGCACGCCGAGGTCGACCACGAGTGGCGGGTCTCGGCCTGCCAGGCGCACTCCGGCACGCACGTCGTCCACGCCGCGCTGCGCCAGGTGCTCGGCCCGAACGCGCTGCAGAGCGGTTCGTACAACAAGCCCGGCTACCTGCGGCTCGACTTCGCCTGGTCGTCGGCGCTGGACCAGGCGACCCGCAGTCCGAGATCGAAGAGGTCGCGAACCTCGCCGTCCGTCAGGACCTGCCGGTGTCGGCGCAGTACATGTCGCTGCCAGAGGCCCGGGAGTGGGGTGCGCTGGCGCTGTTCGGCGAGACGTACGACGAGCAGGTCCGCGTCGTCGAGATCGGCGGGCCGTGGTCCCGCGAGCTCTGCGGTGGCACGCACGTGAAGCACTCGTCGCAGGTCGGTGCGCTGACCGTGACCGGCGAGTCGTCGGTCGGTGCGGGTGTCCGCCGGCTCGAGGCGTTCGTCGGCATGGAGGCGCTGCACTACCTGGGCCGCGAGCGAGCGCTGGTGCGGCTGCTCAGCGAGAACCTGAAGACCCGGCCGGAGGAGCTGCCCGCGAAGGTCGCCGATCTGGCCGAGCGGCTGCGCGCCGCCGAGAAGGAGCTCGAGCGGATGCGGGCCGGCCAGGTGCTGGCGGCCGCGGCGGAGCTGGCGCAGCAACCCGAAGGACGTCTTCGGCGTCGCAGTACGTCGGTCACCGGGCGCCCGACGGCGTGAACGGCGGGGACCTGCGCAAGCTGGCCCTCGACGTGCGCGGCCGGATGACGGCCGACCGGCCGGCCGTGGTCGCCGTACTCGAGCGTGAACGACGGCAAGCCCGGCGTGGTGATCGCGCTCAACGACACCGCGCGCGAGTGGCGGCTGAAGGCCGGTGACCTGGTCCGGGTCGCGGCCGAGAAGCTGGGCGGCCGCGGCGGTGGCAAGGACGATGTCGCGCAGGGTGGCGGCACGGACCCGAGCGGTGTCCGAGGACGCGCTGGCCGCGGTCGAGCACACCATCGGCCAACTCGTCACCTGGCTGATGACGCAGGACGGAGTGCGCCTCGCGCTGGATATCGGCGACGCCCGGATCGGCGTCGCCAGCAGCGATCCGCACGGAATCCTGGCCACGCCGGTGGAGACGGTCCGCCGAGGGCCTGGTGATCTGGATAGGATCGCTGCACTCGTCGCCGAACTGGAGGCGTTCGAGATCGTGGTCGGGCTGCCCCGCTCGCTGTCCGGGGGCGAGGGGCCGGCCGCGGTGAAGATCCGCGAAGACGGCGGAGCTGGTGAGAGCGAAGGTGCAGGAGGGCAGCGCGGAGTACGACGGTGCGGCTGGTGGACGAGCGGTTCACCACGGTCACCGCCGAACGGATGCTGCGGGAACGGGGAAAGAAGGGTTCCAAGCGGCGGGCCGTGGTCGACCAGGCCGCGGCGGTCGTGATTCTGCAACATGCGCTCGACCTCGAGCGGGAGACCGGCGACCCACCCGGGAGGCCCCTGTGAACGGATCATCGGTGGACGAACGACCTGAACGAGAGCGAGGACCTCGGCGCCGGGCTCGGGCTACGCGCCGGACAGCCGGGCCGAGCGCCGGGCGAACCGGCGCAAGGCGCGGGCGCCGGCGTGCGTTCGGCTGCTTCGCCGGCCTGATCTCGCTGCTCGTGGTGGGCGCGCTGATCGGCAGGCGCCGTGATCGGTTTCGGCAAGGGCAAGGACGCGATCGAGAAGGTCTTCGCCGCCCCGGACTACGACGGCCCCGGGACCGGCGCGGTGATCGTCGAGATCACCCAGGGTCAGAGCGACCGCAGTCGATCGCGGACACGCTGGAGAAGAAGGACGTCGTCAAGAGCGCCCGGGCGTTCGAGCGGGTCGCCCGCGACGATCCGCGGTCGCGGCAGATCCAGGCCGCGCACCTACACGCTGCGCAAGCAGATGTCCGCCAAGGCCGCGCTCGAGCTGATGCTGAACACGGCCGAAGTCCGATCCTGCGTCACCCGGATCAGCTTCCGGGCCGGCCTGACCAAGGCCGAGGTCAGCGAGACCCTGCAGAAGTCGAAGCTGCAAGCTGCCGGCCGGCGCCGCCGCGGCGCGCTGGGGAAGCCGGCGTCGCTCGGGCTGCCGTCGTACGCGCACAACAACGCCGAGGGCTTCCTGTACCCGGGCACGTACGACGTGCCGAAGGGTGCGACGGCGTACACGATCCTGAAGCTGATGACGGCGCAGTACGCGAAGCACGCGGCCGAGCTGGACCTGGTCAAGACCGCACAGCGCAAGAAGCTGGACCCGTACCAGGCGGTGATCGTGGCCAGCATCATCGGCGCCGAGACCAACCGGCCGCAGGACTACGCCAAGGTGGCCCGGGTGATCTACAACCGGCTGCGGGTCGGGATGAAGCTGCAGATGGACTCGACCATCCACTACGTCGTCGGCAAGGACGGCGAGGTGTTCACCACGCCCGAGCAGCGCGAGATGGCACTCGCCGTACAACACCTACAAGAACCCGGGCCTGCCGCCGACGCCGATCAACTCGCCGACCAAGGACACGCTGCGGGCGGCGCTCAACCCGGCGCAGGGGTCAGCTGGCTGTACTTCACCCTGGTCAACCTCGACACCGGTGAGACCGCGTTCGCGAGTACGGCGGAGGAGCACCTGGCGAACGTGAAGAAGCTGCAGGCGTGGTGCTCGGCCCACACGGGCCGCTGCTGATGACCGCGCTGTGCTGTGCTCGGTTCGCCGATCGCGCACTCGCTGTCGCCGGCGATGCACCGGGCCGCGTACGCCGCGCTCGGCCTGGACTGGCGGTACGACGCGTTCGAGGTCGAGCGAGGACGAGCTTCGCGGGTTCGTGGCGACCCTCGGCGACGATGTCCGCGGGCTGTCGCTGACGATGCCGCTGAAGCGCGTGGCGCTCGACCTGGTCGACACCGTCGATCCGGTCGCGGAGCTGATCGGTGCGGCGAACACGATGCTGTTCGAGCCGGACGGATCGCGGTCGGCGCACAACACCGACGTACCCGGGCTGGTGAACGCCTTCGCCGAGCGCGGCATCACCGCCGCCGAACACGGCCGTCGTGCTGGGTGGTGGGGCGACCGCGGCGTCCACGCTGGCCGCGCTGCGCGGGATGCAGGTCACCGAGGTGACCGTCGTCGTCCGGGACATCGCCGAAGGCCGAGCGGCTGCTGGACCTGGCGGCCGAGCTCGGGCTGCGCACCTCGGTCGCGGACTTCTCGCAGGTCGAGCAGATCGGCGGGTTCGACCTGTGCGTCTCGACGCTGCCCGGCGGTGCCGTCGACCCTTGGGCCGAGCACTTCGCGGCAGGTCGCGCCGGTGGTGTTCGACGTGGCCTACCACCCGTGGCCGACCAAGCTCGCGATCGCGGCGCACCGGATCGGTACCGAGCTGTTGAACGGTCTTGATCTGCTTGTGCATCAGGCGACCCTCCAGGTGGAGATGATGACCGGAAGGTCGCCCGCACCTCTGGCGGCCATGAGGGCCGCCGCTCGTGAGGAGCTCGATGATCGTGAGTCAGCTTGACCGCCGTACTGTGCTGAAAGTCGGCGGTGCCGTCGCCGTTGTCTCGTTGGCCGGTTGCTCGGACACGAACGATCCGGACGCGACGGTCAGTCCGACGACGAGCAGCCCGAGTGCGTCCGGTACGCCGACGACGTCCGCGCCGTCCGCGACCCGAACGACGCCGTCGTCGACGCTCGACGGAGTCCGTCACCCCGTCCGCTCCGGCCGAGACCCACCGAGTGCGTCCGCGGCCGTGCCGAACTGGAACAGCTTCGCCCGCTCGCTGAAGGGCCGGCTCTACCTGCCCGCGTCCGCCGGCTACGCGGCCTCACACCAGCTGTTCAACCCGCGCTGGGACTCGGTCCAGCCCGCCGCCGTGGTGAAGGCCGCGGCCACCGCCGATGTGCAGAAAGCGATCGAGTTCGCCCGCGCGAACAAGCTGGTGCTGCGTGCCGAAGAGCGGCGGTCACTCGTACGTCGGCGCATCCACCATCAGCAAGGGCATGATGGTCGACGTCGGCGCGCTCGACGCGATGAGCTACTCGAACGGCGTCCTGACCGTCGGCGCCGGCGCCCGCCTGTACGACGTCCACGTGTTCCTCGACAAGTACGGGCGTTCGCTGCCGACGGGCACCTGCCCGACCGTCGGCGTCGCCGGGCTCGCGCTGGGCGGCGGCGATGGGCATCCACACCCGCGCCTTCGGACTGACCTGCGACCGGATCGCTCTCGATGGGCGTGGTCACCGCCGACGGCGCATCGCACACTGTCAGTGCGTCCGCAGACTCGGACCTCTTCTGGGCGCTCCGGGGCGGCGGCGGCGGGAACCTCGGCGTCGTCACCTCGTTCCGGTTCGCGACGATTCCGGCGGCGAACATCGGGTTCTTCACGCCTGACGTGGACCGAGGCGCAGGCGGCCGGCCGTCATCCGTGGCTGGCAGCGGTTCGCGCAGTCCGCGCCGATCACCTCCTGGGGCAACCTGCACATCGATGCCAACAGCAACGGAACGCTGTCGGTCCACGTGCTCGGCATCTCCACCACCGGCAACGCGTCGGCGGCGGCCGCACAACTGCAGTCGTTCGTCGGGGTCAGGGCCTCCAGCAGTTCGATCACCGTCAAGACGCCGATGGAGGCGGTCGTGTACCTCGGCGGCGGCACGACCAGCCCGCGAACCGGGTTCCTGGCCGGTTCCGACGTACTCCAAGGCCCGATGGACGCGGCCACGATCACCGCGATGATCGGCGCGGTGAAGGCGGCGGCGCGAGCCAGGACACCGGCGTCGGCGATCATCGACCCGCTCGGCGGGCAGGCGGCCAAGCAGCCGGCCGGCGGCTCGTCCTGGCCGTGGCGGACGGCGCTCGGCGTGATCCAGTGGTACGCCGGCACAGTCCGCGCACCCGACCACCGCGCAGCTCAAACCCGCGCAGACCTTCATCACCAACGGGCACCGCGCGGTCGCGAAGTACTCGGCCGGCGGCTACGTGAACTACCTCGAGGCCGGTCGCTCGGTCAGCACCTACTACGGCACGAGCCTGCCGCGTCTGCAGACGGTCAAGAAGAAGTACGACCCGACCAGCTTCTTCCACACCGCTTACACCCTGACCTAGATAGTCTCCCGCCGTGATCGCCCGGGTGCTCGTACGGCGTTCATCCACAGGGCCGGCGTGAGAGCAGCCGGAAATCGTCTAGGCTCCTGGATCGTGCCAGCCGACAACGCGTTGCTCGCCGCCGGGATCGGCGTCGTCTTCTGCGGCGTCGCGGCGTACTTCCTCGGGCCGTTGCTGATGCGGCGCATTCCCGAGCCGGTGCTGGAGGAAGGCGAGACGAAGATCCCGTACGCCACGCTGGCCGGTCGGCGGGCGGCGTACTGGTGTGGCGGCCTGGCGGCGGTGTCCGGGGGATTGCTGGGCTTGATGCTCGGGACGGATCCCGTCCTGCCGGCGTGGTTGTTGCTGGCCGTCGCCGGGTCCGTGCTCGGGTACATCGACGCTCGGACGCGGTATCTCCCGTCGGTGATCATCTGGCCGTCGTACCTCGTCGTGGGGCTTGCCCTGCTCGGTGCGGCGGTGGTGTCGGGGGAGTGGGGGTCGTTGTGGCGGGCGGTGATCGCGGGGGCGATCGGGTTCGCGGTGTTCTATGTGCTCTGGTTCGCGTTTCCGCGCGGTGTGGGGTTCGGCGACGTACGGCTGTCCGGGCTGCTCGGGCTGGCGCTCGGCTGGCTGGGCTGGGGGCAGTTCGCCAGTGGCCTGTACGGCGGATTCTTCCTCGGCGCGATCGTCGGGATCGGGCTGATCGTGGGGAAGGTGATGACGCGCAAGCAGATGGTCCCGTTCGGGCCGTTCATGCTGGTGGGTGCGTTGGCGGGGGTCCTTCTGGGTGCACCGCTCGAGCGGTTGTACATCGGATAGGGGACTCCTGGGCTCACCCTGACGGCGGACGCGAGTGACCGACAGGTCTTCCTAGGGTCGAAGCAATCGATCTCCCGGGAGGGAAGACATGCCAGTCAGTCGTCGAGGTCTGTTGGCCGGGACCGCCGTCGCCGGCGCCGCACTCGCCGTACCCGGTACGGCGTCCGCCGCGACCGCACCCGTCATCGGTCAGATGATCGGGCCGACGGACGCGCGGTACCTCGATCTCGTGCAGCGTGGACAGAACAAGCGGTTCACCGGACGACCCGAGTACGCACGGGTGATCCGCTCGACCGAGGATGCGGTTCAGGCGGTCCAGGAGGCCGTCCGGTCCGGCAAGCAGCTCGCCGTCCGCAGCGGTGGGCACTGCTTCGAGGACTTCGTGGACAACGGCGACGTCAAAGTCCTGCTGGACATGTCGACGTGCGATGAGGTGACCTTCGACGCGCGCTACCGGGCCTTCTCGGTCGGCGTGGGCGCGACGATCGAGAAGGTCTACAAGGACTTGTTCTACGGCTGGGGCGTGACTGTGCCCGGCGGCGGCTGCCTCGGCGTCGGGGTCGGCGGTCACTTCAGTGGCGGCGGGTACGGGCCGCTGTCGCGGAAGTACGGATCCGTGGTCGACCACTTGTACGGGGTAGAGGTGGTCGTCGTGGACGTGCACGGTCGGGCTCGGGCGGTGATCGCGACCCGGGACAACGCGCACAAGGATCTGTGGTGGGCGCACACCGGTGGTGGCGGCGGGAACTTCGGTCTGGTCACCCGGTATCTGATGCGTACCAACGGCGCAACCGGCCGGGAGCCATCGGAGTTGTTGCCCAAGGCACCCGCCGCGCTGCTGTCGAGCGCGATCGTGTACGACTGGAAGACGATCGGCAAGGCCGGGTTCGTCCGGGCGGTGCGGAACTTCTTCGACTTCTTCGAGAAGCACAACACGCCGGATTCGCCGTACGCGAGTCTGTACAGCCCGTTCATCCTCACGCCGTCGGCGGTGGGCAACTTCCTGATGTCGAATCAGCTGGATGCGTCCGTGCCGAACGCGCCGGAACTGTTCAAGGCGTTCCACGCGGCGATGCTCGAAGGACTGGACCCGAAGCCGCAGGTGCTGGAGTATCCCGCGTCGCCTTTCCTGCTGACGACGTACCTGCGATCGATCCCGGGCTCGGTCGGCACGACCCGGAACAAGTGGAAGGCCGGGTACCTGCGCAAGGGGTACACCGACACGCAGCTCGAGACCATCCACGGGGTGCTGACCGACTCGTCGAACACGGCCGCGGAGACGTCGATCCTGCTGATCCCGTACGGCGGGAAGGTCAACACGGTCAAGCCCGACGCGACCGCGACGGCGCAACGCGACGTCGTCGCCAAGATGGTCATGACGGTCAGCTGGGCCGATGCGAGCGAGGACGACAAGCACCTGGCCTGGACCCGGCAGGCGTACGCCTCCATCTACCGCGACACCGGCGGGGTGCCGGTGCCGAACGCGATCAATGCGGGCTCGTACATCAACTACCCGGACGTGGATCTGGCGGATCCGGCGTACAACAAGTCAGGGGTGCCGTGGCACGACCTCTACTACCAGGGCAACTACCCGCGGCTGCGGCAGATCAAGTCCACCTGGGACCCGCGCAACGTCTTCCACCACAAGCTCTCCATCGAGCCGCTGTAGTCACCAGCCCGGGTAGCGGGTGGTCCAGGCGGTGTGTGGGCCGTAGTCGCCATGCAACCGCTCCGCCGTGGTGAACTCCAGCGCGAAGTCGTCGGCCAGCTGGAGGATGACAGGACGGCCCTCGACGGTGAAGACGAGCTCTGGGGGCAGAGCGGTCTCACCGTGGAGGGCGCCCAGGATGTTCCCGCAGATGGCGCCGGTGGAGTCGCTGTCGCCGGTGTGCGTCACCGCCAGCGCGAGAGCGTCCAGGAACTGCTCGGGCTCGGGGTAGGCGAGGGCGCAGTAGACAGCGATCGCCAGTGCTTCCTCCGCGACCCAGCCGCCCCCCAGTCGCTCTACCGTCACCGGTCCGTGTCCGGTCGCTGTGGCGGCCAGGTGGCGTGCGAAGGCGAGCGTCGTACTGGTCTCTGTCGTGGTCTGGGCGCTGGGCGAGCAGTGCGGTGGCGGTGTCGAGGGCTGCGTCGAGAGTGGCGCCGCCGCAGATCTCGTGGATGATCGCGGCCAGGGCGCCGGACGCGAGCTTGCCGGTCGGGTGGCCGTGGGTATAGCCGGCGGCGGTCGCGGCAGAGTCGAAGACCCAGTCGAGTCGGATACCTGGCCGGCAGCAGACCGAACGGCGCGACCCGCATCACCCCGCCACAGCCCTTGGAGTCGTTCATCGGCCTCCGCACCGAACTGCGGGATGCTGGACTCACCCTTGCGGGCCTCGCTCAGCGCGCTGAGGCAGGTGTTGCCGGGCGCACGCCGGGCGTAGAGCCACTGCTCGGCCTGCAGCCAGCCGTCCCGCTCGCCACTCGGCCCGGGCTGGGTCTGCGTGTCCAGCCAGCGGTCGTACGCGTGCTGCACCACCGCCACCGTGAAGCCGAGCCCGCGATCGGTCCGGACGCTCGGCCCGGATCAGCCCCTCGACGGTGAACAGCGTCATCTGGGTGTCGTCGGTGATCGTCCCCGGTGGCCAGCCGGCCGGGCCGGGGACGAAGGTCCGGAGCCGATCCGGGTGCTCGGCCATGATCGACCGACCGTCCTGGAACTCCACGGGTCCACCCAGCGCGTCCCCGATCGCGCCGCCCAGCAGACACCCGCGAACTCGCGCCCGCCACGTCTCTTCCGCCGCCCGAGTCATGTCAGAACCCTAGTGCCGGGCCAGCGCGTACAGATCGACAGGTAGTAGTACCCCGATCGACCGAATCCCCAGGCGGACCGAGCGTGCTTGACCGGGCCAGGCAGGACTACTACCTGTCGACCTGCACACCGCGACGGTGGTGCCAGCCGCGCTCGCCACACGACTGGACCTTCGTCACTCGCAACGCCGCCGACGTCGAGCGGACCGGTGTGCGGCTGCTCGATCCCTTCGGCGAGTGAGACCGGCGTCTGCGGGTTGGGACGGGCGTGAAAGAATCGTGGCATGCTGCGCTGGCTCACCGCCGGCGAGTCGCACGGACAAGCGCTCGTCGCCGTACTCGAAGGTCTTCCCGCAGGGGTCTCGGTCACCACGGATGACGTGGCCGACGCCCTTGCTCGTCGTCGTCTCGGCTATGGCCGGGGTGCCCGGATGAAGTTCGAGCGGGACGAGGTGACGTTCATCGGCGGGTTCCGGCACGGGCTGTCGCTCGGTAGCCCGGTCGCGATCCAGGTCGGCAACACCGAGTGGCCGAAGTGGGAGCAGGTGATGACCGCGGACCCGGTCGACCCGGCGTGCTGGCCGACCTGGCCCGGAACGCGCCGCTGACCCGCCCGCGGCCCGGTCACGCCGACCTGGCCGGCATGCAGAAGTACGGCTTCGACGAGGCCCGTCCGGTGCTCGAGCGCGCGAGTGCCCGCGAGACCGCGGCCCGGGTCGCCCTCGGTGAGGTCGCGGCCCGGTTCCTCAAGCAGGCGTACGGCGTGACGATCGTCAGCCACGTGGTCGAGCTCGGCACGGTCAAGGCGCCGTACGGCGTCGATCCCGACGAACGCCGACTGTCGCGAAGCTGGACGCGGATCCGGTGCGCTGCCTGGACGCGGACGCGAGCAAGGCGATGGTCGCCGAGATCGACGCCGCGCAGAAGGCCGGCGACACGCTCGGCGGCGTCGTCGAGGTCGTCGTGGACGGGCTCCCGCCGGGCCTCGGCAGCTACGTGCACTGGGACCGGCGGCTGGACTCCAAGCTGGCCGGTGCGCTGATGGGCATCCAGGCGATCAAGGGCGTCGAGCTCGGCGACGGGTTCGAGCTGGCCCGTACGCCGGGATCGCAGGCGCACGACGAGATCGTCGCCGAGGACGGTGACGGTACGCCGGGCCAGCGGCCGCTCGGGTGGCACCGAGGGCGGCATGAGCACCGGCGAGACGCTGCGGGTGCGGGCCGCGATGAAGCCGATCGCCACCGTGCCGCGGGCGCTGCGCACGATCGACACCACCACCGGCGAGGCCGCGGCGGCGCATCACCAGCGCTCCGACGTCTGCGCCGTACCGGCCGCCGGCATCGTCGCCGAGGCGATGGTGGCGCTGGTGCTGGCCGATGTCGTCGCTGGAGAAGTTCGGCGGCGACTCGGTGGCGGAGACCTCGCGCAACCACAAGTCGTACCTGGCGAATCTGCCGACGACGATCGCACCGCGGGAGTGGGCCGAGCAGTGAGTCCTGTCGTCGTCCTGGTCGGCCCGCCCGGTTCGGGCAAGTCGACCATCGCCGCACTGCTGGCCGAGCGGCTGCGGCACGACGCACCGCGACACCGATACCGATGTCGAGACCGCGGCGGGCAAGCCGATCTCCGACATCTTCGTCGACTCGGGCGAGGCGCACTTCCGCGCGCTCGAGCGGGCCGCGATCGTGGCCGCGCTGGCTGACTCCGGACGACGGTGCTGTCGCTCGGCGGTGGCGCGATCCTCGACCCGGACACCCGGGCGGATCTGGCCGGGCACAACGTGGTCTTCCTCGACGTCAGCCTCGGCGAAGCGGCCAAGCGGGTCGGCCTCGGCGTCGCCCGGCCGCTGCTGCTCGGCAACGTCCGCACCCAGCTGAAGAACCTGATGGAAGCCCGCCGCCCGCTGTACGTCGAGGTCGCCAAGCTGACCGTGACCACGGACGGCCGGACGCCCGGAGGAGATCGCCGACGAGATCCTGGAGCAGCTCGGATGACCCGCGGATGACCGATGGCGCCCGCCGGATCCGGGTCGACGCGGCCGCGCCGTACGACGTTGTCATCGGCAACAATCTGCTCGGTGAGCTGCCCGGCGCTGCTCGGCGATGGCGTGCAGCGGGTCGCGGTGATCCACCCGCGGGCGCTGCGGACCAGCGGCGACGCGATCCGCGACGACCTGACCGCCGCCGGGTACACCGCGCACGCGATCGAGATCCCGGACGCCGAGGAGGCCAAGACCGCCGAGGTGCTGGCGTACTGCTGGTCGGTCCTCGGCCAGGCCGGCTTCACCCGGTCCGACGCGATCGTCTCGTGTCGGCGGCGGTACGACGACCGACCTGGCCGGCTTCGTCGCCGCGACCTGGCTGCGCGGGGTCAAGGTCGTGCACATCCCGACCACTCTGCTCGGCATGGTCGACGCGGCCGTCGGTGGCAAGACCGGAATCAACACCGCCGAGGGCAAGAACCTGGTCGGCGCGTTCTGGGAGCCGGCCGGCGTGCTGTGCGACCTGGCCGCGCTGGAGACCCTGCCGCGCAATGACTACGTCAGCGGTCTGGCTGAGGTCGTGAAGTGCGGGTTCATCGCCGACCCGGTGATCCTCGACCTGGTCGAGAAGGACCCGGCCGGCGCCGTCGAGTCCGTCGTACGACGCCACCGAGGAACTGATCGCCCGGGCGATCCAGGTGAAGGCCGACACGGTCGGCGCCGACCTGCGCGAGCGGACCACCGCCGCCGGGGGACCGATCGGCCGCGAGGCGCTGAACTACGGGCACACGCTCGGCCACGCGATCGAGCGGGTCGAGCGGTACAAGTGGCGCCACGGTGCCGCGATCAGCATCGGCATGATCTTCGTCGCCGAACTGGCCCGCGCGGCCGGCCGCCTCGACGACGCGACCGCCGACCGCCATCGCGCCGTACTCGAATCCCTCGGCCTGCCGGTCGGCTACCGGGCCGACGCCTGGCCGCAGCTCCAGGACGCGATGAAGCTCGACAAGAAGACCCGCGCCGACCGGCTCCGCTTCGTCATCCTCGACGCGCTGGCCAGGCCGACGATCCTCGAGGCCCCGGACCCGAGCCTGCTCGTCGCGGCCTACGCCGAGATCAGCTGACCCACTTGCTGAGGGTGCTGTTGGCCGGAAGCGGTCACCTGCCGGACGGGGCCTTGTACATCGGTGCAAACCCCTTCAGGATGCTTGGAAAGGGCTTTCCGACCTGAAGGGACCTGCATGTCTGACAGCAAGTACCGGATCGCGATCGTCGGAACCGGCGGCATCGCCAACTCCCACGCCCGAGCGATCACGTCGCTGCCCGACCGCGCCGAGCTGGTCGCCGGGGTCGACGTCGACCTCGACCGGGCCAAGGAGTTCGCGACCAAGTGGGACGTCCCCACGGTGTATCCGAGCCTGACCGAGCTCCTCGCGGCCGGCGGCGTCGACCTGATCCATCTGTGTACGCCGCCCAACTCGCACGTACCGTTGGCCGCGGAGAGCCTGGCCGCCGGCGTCGACGTACTGGTCGAGAAGCCGCCGACGTTGTCGCTCGACGAACTCGACGTGTTGCTCGAAGCCGAGCGCGCGTCGTCGGCTCAGGTCGCGTGCATCTTCCAGCATCGCTTCGGATCCGGCGCGGTGCGGCTCCGCCGGCTCGTGGACGACGGCGTACTGGGCCGGCCGTTGGTTGCCTTGTGCAACACCGTTTGGTATCGCGACGACGCGTACTTCGCCGTGCCGTGGCGGGGGACCTTCGAGGTCGAGGGCGGCGGGCCGACGATGGGGCACGGGATCCACCAGTACGACTTGCTGCTGTCGATCCTCGGACCGTGGCAGAAGGTGACCGCGCTCGCCGCCCGGCAGGCGCGGCCGACGCAGACCGAGGACGTGTCGATGGCGCTGGTCACCTTCGAGAACGGTGCGGTCGCGTCGATCGTCAACTCCCTCGTGTCGCCGCGGCAGACGTCCCAGCTCCGGTTCGACTACGAGAACGCGACGGTCGAGCTGGAACACCTGTACGGCTACAAGAATCCGGACTGGACGGTCACGCCAGGACCCGGCCACGACGCGGTCGCCGAGGCCTGGTCCACCGAGCTGCCCGATGTACCGAGCGGGCACGCTGCCCAGCTGGCAACGGTCCTCGACGCGCTGACCGCCGGCACCCCAGCACCGGTCACGCTCGCCGAGTCCCGCAACACCGTCGAACTCGCCGCCGCCATCTACGCCTCGGCTTTCACCGACAAGCCGGTCTACCGCGGCGAGCTGCTGCAGGGCACCCCGTACGCCGGCCGCATGGGCGGCCCGGGCGCACCCTGGAGCTAGTGGAAGTCGAGCTCGACCAAGGTGCCGAGCCGGACGACCTTGCCCCGGTCGACGCGGGTCGTGCCGGGGCTGGGGGTGAGACCGCCGCCGCCTTTGATGGAGGCGGGGGCGTCGAGGAGCCGGCCGTTGTGGTCGAGGACCTGGGTCTCGACCCGGACCTCCTCGCCGAGCTTCAGCGCGGCCGACTGGTTCCAGGACCGGAGAAATACCAGTCCGTCGACCGCTTCTGCGACGTACCACGGACCGGGCTTGCCGCGGACGATCCAGCGCTGCCGCATGCTGGCGACGCGGTCGTCGACCCGGTACCAGCCTTCACCGGCCAGCAGATCCGGCTTCCGGTCGAAGTCGACGAAGGCGTACCACGCCATGCCTTCGGCCGGAGCGGCCGGATGGGTCGCGTCCGGCGGGTCGACCACGGCCTTCTGCCTGGCCGCGGCGGCCGGGTCGCCGCCGACGAGCGCCTGGGTCATCGCCGTGCCGGTGCCCTCGCAGCCGTAGCGCAGTCCCTGCGGATCGGCGGTGAACGCGATCGTGGTCGTCGGCGCTCCACCACCCCAGGTCATCACCTTCAACCCGTGCCCGAGCTCGGTCGCGGTGTTGTGGTTCTCCATCCCGTCCACACAGGTCTGGGCGGCAGCTGTCCTCTGCGCGGCGGTGAGTGGGCCGACGTTGATGTGGACGTCGGGCAGTGCCGATGGAATCCGCCGCGTCGGCGTCGCCGTCGAGGCCGTGTTGTGGGGCGCCGGTCCCGGCTGAGCCTTGTCGTGGCCGCTGGTGACGACCAGGACCCCACCGGCGATCACGGCGATGGACGCGGCTGCGCCGACCGGGATCAACCAGGCGCGACGGCGTACCGGAGTGACATCGTCGGCCAGGACGCGTTCGAGGATCTCCTGCTGGTGCGGGAGCGGCCGGTCGGCCGGGAGCTTGGTGATCATGCGAGGCCCTCCGTACTGCCGAGATCGAGGAGGCCGGCCAGGCTGCCGCGAGCCCTGGCCAACCGGGACTTGACCGTTCCTTCCGGTACGCCGAGGGCACGAGCCGCCTCGGCCATCGAGCACTCCGACCAGACCACCAGTTCGACGACTTCGCGTTGTTTGACCGGGAGTTTGTCCAGGACCCGGCGGATGTCGCTCATCGCCCGCTCGTCGTCGACCCGTGCCGCGGTGACCGACGAGTGGTCCGGCACCGCCGTACCGGCCGCGTCGATCAGCTCGATCCGGCTCCGCAGCGCGTCCTGCCGGCGCGACGAGCGGAGGACGTTGCCGCACTCGTGCCCGGCCATCACCAGCAGCAGTGGACGCGCGGAGTCGAGAGAGAGCTGGTCGATGCGGCCCGCCCGCGCTCTCCGCCAGACCGCGGTGAACGTCGCCTGGACGACATCCTCGGCCTGCGACCAGGACGCCGTACGCCGGAACGCGAAGTTGTAGACGGCGTCGCTGTGCCGGTGGAACAGCTCGGCCAACGCCTGGTCGTCCGCGAGCCGGAGGCGGTCCCAGAGCTCGCGGTCGGTGATCACCGCCTGGCCCGGACCGTTCGGCATCGCAACCCCCAGCAGTCGTGGACTCATACCGGGGAGAGTCCGGCAGTCAGCCCGTGAGTTCGCTCGGCAGGTCTCGAATGTGCAGGACGTCGAGCCGAGAGACCGCTCTGGTCAGGATGACGTAGAGGCGGTTCATGCCACGGGGCTCGGCGGCGACGATGTCGGCCGGCTCGATCGCGATCACGTGGTCGTACTCGAGGCCCTTGGCCAGGCTCGCCGGTACGACGGCCACCCGGCCGTCGCCCGCCGGAGGAACTGACTCGATCCCGGCTGTCTTGAGCGCGTCGGCGAGACTCGCGATGTGGTGGTCCGCGGCGATCACCCCGATCGAGCCTTCGTGGTCGAGTCCGGCTCGTACGACGGTCACGCAGGCTGACGGGAGATCGTCGACTCGCGTGATGGTCAGCTGCCCGTCGGAGCGGAACGAGGTAGTGGGTGGCACGGAGACGTTGAGCGGTGCGAGCAGTCGGTTCGCGATCTCCACGACCGCCGCCGGAACTCGGTAGCCCGTGGTCAGGGCGATGACCTCCGCTGTCGGCTTCCCGAGGTGACCGAGTTGCGTTGACCAGTCTGTTGCTGCCCACGTCGTCGTACCTTGGGCCAAGTCGCCGAGCACGGTGATCGAGCTGTGTTCGCTGCGGCGCGCGATCGCGCGGCATTGCATGGGGGAGAGGTCCTGCGCCTCGTCGACGATCACGTGGCCGTACGTCGGGCCGCGTTCGAGGAGGGCACTCAGTTCGTCGAGCAGGACGGCGTCGGCGGCGGTCCAGCGCGCGCTCTTGGCCTTGCGCGGTCGTGGCCAGGCAATGGCCCGTTGCTCTTCCGTGCTGAGGATGCCGGCGGCCGCCAGTTGCTCGGGATCGCTGAGCAGCTCGGCCAGGGCCTCATCGGCCCTGACGATCGGCCACACTGCGTCGACGGCCGGCTTCGCGGCCCGTTCCATCCGTCGTACCCAGATGCCGTTGCAGGTCTGGCCGCGCGCTTCCGCTTGCCGCTGCAGCGCGGCGACGATCCGCGCGATCAGTCGCTCGCGGCCGAGCAGGTAGGCCGTCGCATCGGCCCGAGCCTCGGCCACCATCTCCTCGAACTCGTGCTGATTGACCCGCCACCTGTACGACCCGTCCGCGACGACCACTGCCTGCTCCGGCCGGCCGATGCGCCCGTACACCGCGTTCCGCAGTACGTCGGCCATCCGCGGATCGTGCTTGATCGCGGCCACCTCCGGCTCGTCGATGCTCCGGATCGTGCCTCCCAGCATCTCCTCGACGGTCGTCTGCTCGACGTCCACTTCACCGAGCGTCGGCAGGACGGCCGAGATGTAGTGCAGGAAGGCGCGGTTGGGTCCGAGCACGAGTACGCCGGTCCGCCTCAGCCGCGACCGGTGTGCGTAGAGGAGATAGGCCGCCCGGTGTAGCCCGACGGCTGTCTTCCCGGTGCCCGGTGCGCCTTGCACGCAGACGGACACCTCTAGCTCGGTCCGCACCAATGCGTCCTGCTCCGGTTGGATCGTCGCCACGATGTCCCGCATCGGCCCGACCCGGGCCCGCTCGATCTCCCGCCGTACCAGATCGCTGGCGCCCGAAGGCGCACCCGCAGTCAGGTGCTCGTCCTCGAAGCTGGTCAGGGTGTTGGCGGACCAGCCGAAGCGGCGCCGGGTCTGAATCCCTTGCGGATCCACGGCGGAGGCTTGGTAGAAGGCGGTCGACACGGGCGCTCGCCAGTCGATCACCATCGGCGGGCGGCCGATCGCATCCGAGATGTGCCGGCGGCCGAGGTAGTAGGTCTGTCGACGGTGTTCCCCGGCGGCAGGCTCCGCGCCGTACCGGATCAGGCCGAAGAACGGCGGGTTGTCGCCCTCCTCGCCCAGGTCCCGCGCGAGGGTCTTGAGGTAGTAGCCGAGCCGTTCGGCCGTGTACCGATCGCCCCAGGTGTCCTCGCCGACGACAACGTTCTCCCGCGCGCCCGCCACCATCCGCCGCAGCGCCTCCCGGCACCGGCCGGCGTACTCGCGCTCCCCGTCCAGTTCCCGCATCACACTCCAAAGATTAACCCGGTCAATCTTTTGCCTAGGTTAACATGACGCTGTGACCGGACTCCGTGCCCGCAAGAAGCAGCAGACTCACGACGCCCTCTCCGAGGCGGCGATCACGCTGTTCCTCGAGCGCGGCTTCGACGAGGTCTCGGTCACCGACATCGCCGCGGCCGCGAACGTCTCCAAACCCACCCTCTTCAAGTACTTCCCGACCAAGCAGGACCTCGTCCTGCACCGCATCGCCGACCACCAGCACGAAGCCGCCAGAGTGGTCGATGCCTCCGGCAGCACCCCCGATCGAGGCCCTCCGCGACCACTTCCTCGATGGACTGGACCGCCGGGATCCGGTCACCGGGCTGAACGACCACCCCGCTGTGCTCGCCTACAGCAAACTCGTCTTCACCACTCCGGCGCTCGAGACCCGGCTCGCGCAGTTCGTCGCCGGCGACCAGCAGGCCCTTGCGGTTGCCCTGGGCAATAACCTCCGCGCCGAGATCACGGCAGCCTGCCTGATCTCGGTCCATCAGGTCCTCAGCTCGCCGCAACTGGCAGGCCATGAGCTCCGGGACCGCGGCCTCCGATCTACTACCCGACGGCTCGCGCCGAGGCGGTCACCGCCTACAACTCCCTGGCCGCTGGGCTCTAGGGTGGGTGGGGTGACTGATGTGAGCAGGCGGGTGCTGGTGCTGAACGGGCCGAACCTGGGGCGGCTGGGATCTCGGGAGCCGGAGAAGTACGGGTCGACGACGTTCGCCGACCTGGTCGCGGAGTGCGAGAAGACCGGCGCTGAGCTCGGGCTGGAGGTCGAGGTGCGGCAGACCGACGACGAGGCCGAGCTGGTCGGCTGGTTGCACGAGGCGGCCGACGCGCAGATCCCGGTGGTGCTGAACCCGGCCGCGTTCACCCACTACTCGTACTCGCTCCGCGATGCCTGCGCCCAGCGGACCGCTCCGCTGATCGAGATTCACCTCACCAACCCGGCCGCCCGCGAGGAGTTCCGCCACACCAGCGTCGTCGCCGGCGTGGCCACCGGCACCATCGCCGGCTTCGGCCTCGACTCCTACCGGCTGGCGCTGCGCGCCCTCACCACGCTGCCGGAATAACAAACGTGCCCTTTTGGGCATCGTAGGCAGGATGTGGGCCGCTTCCGCGGACCGGTCGGGCGTGTTTCAGCCGCCGGACTGAGAGATCGGAGCTGAACGCGGGTGAAATGCGTGATTCACTCTAGGTGGTGGGTCGTGCTACCGGCCGTCACTGGTCTGAAGGTTCGCGGGATCGATCGGAATCGACGATTTGGGGGTTCGTGTGGCTACGGATGCGATCCGTTCCGTTCATCAACGCTCTGGGGGAGTGACAAGGATGACGACGCATGAACGTATACCTGTCTGGGTGAAGGCGCTGGACCCGCTGTCGCAGTTCGGGCTGGTGCACGCGCTCAGGCAGCGGCCGGAGATCGCGCTGATCAGTGACGCCGACCTGGCGGCGCTGCAGCAGCGCAGTCGCCCGACCAGCGCACCGTCCCGCCGGTGGTCGCGTTGGTCGCCGTCGACTCGCTGGACGCGGGAGCCGTCCAGGTTCTTCGGGCGGCCACGCAACGGGGGTGTCGCCGGATCGTGCTGATCGGCAGCACGATCGACGACGACGCGCTGATGACCGCGGTCGAACTGGGGGTGTCCGGGCGTACTTCGGCGTACCGAGGCGACGGCCGACCGCATCGTCCACCTTCTGCAGGCCGCTGCCGCGGGCGACGGCAGCCTGCCTCCGGATCTGCTGGGCCGGTTGCTCGGTCAGGTATCGCGGAGCAGCGGCACGTCTGGCACCGCGCGGGCTGTCCCACACCGGGCTGTCCGACCGCGAGACGCAGGTACTGCGACTGGTGGCCGACGGCAAGGACACTCAGGAGATCGCCCGCGAGCTGTCCTACTCGGAGCGGACGGTGAAGAACGTCCTCCACGACGTGACCAGCCGCCTGCAACTGAAGAACCGCTCGCACGCGGTCGCCTACGCCCTCCGCGAAGGCCTCATCTAGTCCACCACCCACCGGCCGGCCAACGGACCAGTCTGGGGAGGGTTTTACACCCGATCAGGGCGGCAGAAATCCTCCCCAACCCCCACGGGCCCGGGGTGCCGCCGCAAGGCTAAGCAACTTCCAATCCCTCACCCCTAAGCAATCTGGGACTAAGCTGGGCAAATGGCAGATCACGTCGATCTGGTGCTCGCGCAATGGAGCGAGCAGCGGCCCGACCTGCACGCGTCGCCGGTCGGCGCCATCGGCCGGTTGAGCCGGCTGAGCCAACTCGACGGCGAACTACGGCGGAACTTCGCCCTGCACGACCTCGACCGGGCATCCTTCGACGTCCTGGCCACGCTGCGGGCGCTGCTGGAATCGCTCGGGGACAAGACGGACTGACTGTCATGGCTGCCCTCGTCAACGACTCGGCTCAGGCGGAGTCGTTGCGTGCGGCCCTCACCCGGCATTTGGTTGCCGAGGGCACCATCCACGACGAGCGGGTGGCGGCCGCGTTCCGGACGGTGCCGCGGCATCTGTTCGTCCCGCAGGCACCGCTCGATATCGCGTACGCCGACGACGTCGTACTGATGAAGCGGAACGAGGCCGGAATCGCGATCAGTTCGGTGTCGCAGCCGAGCATCGTCGCGCTGATGCTCGAGCAGACCGGCATCCGGCCCGGTGACCGGGTACTGGAGATCGGGTCCGGCGGCTACAACGCCGCACTGCTGCGGGAGCTCGCCGGGCCGAAGGGATCCGTGACCACGGTCGACATCGACCCGGAGGTCACCGACCGGGCGCGGACAGTTGCTCGACCAGGCCGGGTACGACGATGTCCGGGTGGCTGCGAGCGGACGGCGAGTTCGGTGCGCCGGAGTCAGCGCGCCGTACGACCGGATCGTGGTGACGGTGACGGCGTGGGACATCGCCACGGCCTGGATCGACCAGCTTCGGCCTGGCGGGCGGATCGTCGTACCGCTGCGGGTGCGCGGGCAGACGCGGTCGATCGCGTTCGACCGGGTCGACGCGCACCTGGAGAGCCGGTCGACGGCGTTGTGCGGATTCGTGTGCATGCAGGGCGCCGGCGCGAACTACGAGCGGTTGGTCCCGATCACGGGCGACAAGGTGGGCGTCAGCTTCGACGAGGATCAGGAGGTCGACGGCGCATCCGTACGACGGCGTACTGGATCAGCCGCGCGGAGCAGGTCTGGTCGGCGTGGTGGTGAACCGCGAGGAGCCGATGCTCCGATCTGAATCTCTGGCTCGCGATCGACGCTTGCCCGGGTACTGCGTTCTGTCCGGTGAAGCGACCGCGGCGTCGTCGCGCCGACGCCGCGGTGGGGAGCCGCGGCCGTGGCGACCCGCGACAGCGTGGCCTACCTGACGTCTCGTCGGCTCGACGCGCTCCTGCCTCGTTCATCGAGCTGGGGTGCATCGGACATGGTCCGGACGCCGCATGACCTGACCGATCGGATGGTCGGCCAGCTGCGGATCTGGGACGTCCGTCACCGGCGTGGTCCGGGACCGTCCTTCCAGGCGCACGCAACTCCGGCGAGGAGCTTCCGCCGGGCTTCCACATCGCCCGGCGGCACAGCCACATCACCGTCAACTGGGCGGTGTGATCTCCGGGGCGCGGTGGGTTGCGGACCGTCTGCCAGAGCTCGTCGATGTCGGAGCGGTCCTCGGGCTCAGGGTTGTCGACCCAGCCGCTGGCCCAGACGTTCTCCTCGCGGTCGAGGTCGAAGATCGACTCGGCGAACGCGGCCGAACCGACGTACCGGGACTCCTCCTCGTCCGGTTCCGAGCGCAGCGCCCGCGGGCTGCGCCGAGGCCGGCTTCGGTGCCGGTCGGCGCGACCAAGGCGCGGGCGTACTCCTGCGCGTCGAGGATGCCCATGTCCCGCTCGTCGCACAGCAGCCGGATCGCGCCGACCTCGTTGGCCGGTGCGCATCAGCTCGCGCACCCGGGTGTCGAGGTCCTGTTTCGGCGTCGGCAGGTTGTTCTGCGGCGGGCGGTGACCGTGCGGCGGCCGATTCGATGGCAGCCACGTGGCCGCCGGCTGGTACTGCGGCTGACTGAGGCGCCGATTGGACCGGCGTTTGGTTGGACTGGCCGGGTGACGTCCGCTCGCCGAGATGCCGCCACTGGCGGCCCGCCTGCAGATGCTGCTGGAGCGCGGCGGCCACCTGCTGGCTGCCCGGTGCGGTGCCCGATTGATCACTCTGGCCGGCCGCGTGGGTGAACTGGCCGTGGAGCTCGGTCGGCTGATTGCCCTGCTGTGCCTGCATCCGCTCGATCAGCTTCTGCACCCGCGGCGTTCGGACGAACCGGCGGACTTCGCCGACTGCTGCTCGCGCCTTCGCGATCAGCGCTGAGCACGATCATGATCATGATGAAGATCGCGAACTCGGCCATCGGTGCCTCCGTCGGTGCCTAGGGAACTGCCAGCGTAGTCGGGTCGCCGGGGCCGCTCGCCTGTCCCCGCGGGCCGCGGAATCGGAGGAAGCGCGGTAGGTGACCGCTACAATCCGGTGTACCGCTGATCGACTTTCGAAGGGCTACCCGCGTGGCAACGACGAACGACCTCAAGAACGGCATGGTGCTCGACCTGGACGGGCAGCTGTGGTCCGTCGTCTGGTTCCAGCACCACAAGCCCGGCAAGGGCGGTGCCGTGATGCGGACGAAGCTGAAGAACGTGCTGTCCGGCAAGGTGGTCGACAAGACCTTCAACGCCGACGTCAAGGTCGAGGTGGCCAACGTCGACAAGCGCGACATGACCTACCTGTACAACGACGGCTCGGCTCCTACGTCTTCATGGACAGCGCCACCTACGACCAGCTGCAGCATCACGCCCGAGGTGGTCGGCGACGCCGTCCACTTCCTGCTGGAGAACCAGGACGCCATCGTCGCGGTGCACGACGACCTCCCGCTGTACGTCGAGCTCCCGGCCTCGGTCGAGCTCCAGTCGAGTACACCGAGCCCGGCCTGCAGGGCGACCGGTCCACCGGTGGCACCAAGCCGGCCAAGCTGGAGACCGGCTACACCATTCAGGTCCCGCTGTTCCTGACCACCGGCGAGAAGGTCAAGGTCGACACCCGCACCGGGGACTACCTCGGCCGCGTCACCTCCTGAGGCTCCGAGAGAGCTGACAACAGAACATGTCTGCCCGTAGCAAGGCCCGCAAGCGCGCACTGGACGTGCTGTACGAGTCCGAGGTCAGGGGTCTGCCGGTCGGCGGCACCCTGGCCGACCGGGTGGCTGACAACGATCCGCCGGTGAACGAGTTCACCGTGGCGCTGGTCGAGGGTGTCGCGGAGCACATCGACGTGATCGACGACCTGCTGGAGCACCCACTCGGTGGGCTGGTCGCTGGACCGGATGCCGGCCGTCGACCGGAACATCCTGCGGATCGGGATCTACGAGCTGCTGTTCGACGACCAGGTGCCGGACGTGGTCGCGGTGAGCGAGGCGGTCGCGCTGGCGCGCGACCTGTCCACCGACGAGTCGCCGGCGTTCGTCAACGGCCTGCTGGCCCGACTGCTGCAGCTGAAGCCCACCCTCGGGCGTCTGAGGACTTTCAGGCCGAGGAGCGAACGGGGCGAGCCCTCCGGAAATCAGGACCCGGAACCGCCTCGGTACGGTCTCGGGCCGGGCTGACGTCCCCGTGGTGTCGGCGCGGGGGGAACGGCCCCGGCCTGTGCTGTCCTGCTGTGTGCGAGGTGTGGTTCTTGTCCTCGTGCGAGGGCGGGCGGCCGCGGGCCAGCTGCTACGAGCCCCGACCGTCTCTGCTGCCTCCGTCCGGCGTCAGGCGCCGGCTGCTCCTCGGACTCCTCGACGTCGCCCTTCGCCTCCGGGTTCAGAACTCCCCAGGAGATGAAGCGCTCGGTCAGAGTCGTCGGCGACTCGTCGTAGATCACGGCGAGGGTGCGCATGTCGTCCTGACGGATCGACAACACCTTGCCGTTGTAGTCCCCGCGCTGAGCCTGGATCGTGGCCGCGTACCGCGTCAGCGGACCGGCCTCGCTCGCGTCGAGGTGTTGCAGGGCCTCCAGGTCGAGGATCAACCGGGGCGGAGCGGCAGCCGCGGCGGCCGCGCTGGCGGAACCAGGCAGCAACTCACGGATCGGCACGCCGTAGAAATCGGCGAGCTCCGCGAGCTTCTGGACCGTGACGGCTCGATCGCCGCGCTCGTACGAGCCGACGACGACCGCCTTCCAGCGACCCTTGGACTTCTCTTCCACGCCGTGCAGCGACAAACCTTGCTGCTGGCGGATGGCGCGTAACTTGCCACCCAGTGTCTTCGCGTATTCGCTAGGCACGCTGGTTCTTCCCTCCGACTAGTTTCGTCATGTCCGGCCCGCCGGAACGGGCCGGTCGGCCAAACGGTTTACCAAGACCCCCCTCGGTTACACAGAGTAACAATATTCCGGGCCAGAGGCCAGAGTCAAGACGGCGTGTCACATCCGATACCATGTCAAGCGGTCCGAACGTCCTTTAAAGACCCGTCCAGAGAGGCGGGAAAGGAGGAACGGTAGCGATGAACCCTGCCCACAGACCCGCGCTGCGTCCGCCAACGCGGCGCCGCGCACGGTCCTGGACGCTTCCGACATTTCCCGGGCACTGACCCGGATCGCGCACGAGATCCTCGAGCGCAACCGCGGTGCCGACCCCGTCGTCCTGCTCGGCATCCCCACCCGAGGCGTCGGCCTGGCCGCCCGCATCTCCGCCCGGATCGCGGCGGTCGAGGGGCAGAGCGTGCCGACAGGGTCACTCGACGTGACGATGTACCGCGACGACATCGGCCTCAAACCGCCCGCGCGCCTGGAACACACCGACATCCCGGCCGGCGGCATCGACGGCAAGGTCGTCGTACTGGTCGACGACGTGCTGTTCTCCGGCCGCACCATCCGCGCCGCGCTCGACGCGATCGGCGACATCGGCCGCCCGCGGGCCGTCCAGCTCGCCGTCCTGGTCGACCGCGGCCACCGCGAACTGCCGATTCGCGCCGACTACGTCGGCAAGAACCTGCCCACCTCCCTGGTCGAGCGGGTCACCGTCCACCTGACCGAGTACGACGGCGCCGACGCCGTCCTGATCGCAGACAAGACGACAGCGAGGGCGAAGGCGTGATGCGGCATCTGCTGAGTGCGGGGGATCTGAGCCGGACGAGGCGAACCTGATCCTGGACACCGCCGAGGAGATGCGGTCGCTGGCCGACCGGCCGATCAAGAAGCTGCCGGCCCTGCGCGGCCGGACCGTGGTGAACCTGTTCTTCGAGGACTCGACCCGGACCCGGATCTCGTTCGAGGCGGCGGCCAAGCGGCTGTCGGCCGACGTGATCAACTTCTCCGCCAAGGGCTCCAGCGTGAGCAAGGGCGAGAGCCTCAAGGACACCGCGCTCACGCTGCAGGCGATGGGAGCCGACGGCGTCGTCTGCCGGCACGGCTCGTCCGGCGCGCCGCACCTGCTCGCCACCTCGGGCTGGATGACCGGCTCGGTGGTCAACGCCGGCGACGGCACCCACGAGCACCCGACCCAGGCGCTGCTCGACGCGTTCACGATGCGCCGGCACCTCGGCTCGCTGGACGGCCGCCGGATCACCATCGTCGGCGACGTCCTGCACTCCCGGGTCGCGCGGTCGAATGTGCTGCTGCTCTCGACGCTCGGCGCCGAGGTCACCGTGGTGGCGCCGCCGACGCTGCTCCCGGTCGACATGACGACCTGGCCGTGCGCCACGTCGTACGACCTGGATGCGACGCTGCCGAAGAGCGACGCGGTGATGATGCTGCGGGTCCAGCGGGAGCGGATGAACGACGCGTTCTTCCCGAGCGCCCGCGAGTACACCCGCCGCTACGGCCTCGACGTGCACCGGATGGCGCAACTGCCGGACGAGGCGATCGTGCTGCACCCCGGCCCGATGAACCGCGGGATGGAGATCAGCGCCGACGTCGCCGACTCGACCCGCTCGGTGATCGTCGAACAGGTCACCAACGGCGTGGCCATCCGGATGGCCGTGCTCTACCTGCTGCTCTCAGGCAGCCGAACACCGAGAAACCGCTGACACGAGCAGCACTGGAGGAGACCACCGCATGACCGCCGTACCTGATCACCGGAGCGAGCATCGTCGGCGGTGAGGTGGCGGACCTGCTGATCGACAACGGCGAGATCGTTGCTGTCGGCACCAACCTCGACACGCCCGGAGGACGTCGAGACGATCGACGCGCACGGGCTGATCGCGCTGCCCGGGCTGGTCGACCTGCACACGCACCTGCGCGAGCCCGGCCGGGAGGACGCCGAGACCGTGCTCACCGGCACCCGGGCCGCGGCGCTCGGTGGGTTCACCGCCGTACACGCGATGGCCAACACCGACCCGGTCGCCGACACCGCCGGCGTGGTCGAGCAGGTCTGGCGTCTCGGTCGCGAGGCCGGGTACGCGACGTCTACCCGGTCGGCGCGGTCACCGTCGGGCCTGAAGGGCACGCAGCTCGCGGAGCTCGGCGCGATGGCGGACTCAGCGGCCCGGGTGCGGGTGTTCTCCGACGACGGCATGTGCGTCTGGGACGCCGCGCTGATGCGCCGCGCGCTGGAGTACGTGAAGGCCTTCGGCGGCGTGATCGCCCAGCACGCGCAGGAGCCGCGGCTCACCCAGGGCGCGCAGATGAACGAGGGCGCGCTGTCCGGCGTCCTCGGCCTGACCGGCTGGCCGAGTGTCGCCGAGGAGTCGATCATCGCCCGCGACATCCTGCTGAACGCGCACGTCGGCTCGAAGCTGCACATCTGCCACCTGTCCACCAAGGGCTCGGTCGAGATCGTCCGGGCGGCGAAGCAGCGCGGGCTCGACGTGACCGCCGAGGTGACCCCGCACCACCTGCTGCTGACCGAGGACCTGGCCGCCTCCTACAACCCGGTCTACAAGGTGAACCCGCCGCTGCGGACCAAGGAGGACGTCGAGGCGGTCCGCGAGGGCCTGGCCGACGGGACGATCGACATCGTCGCCACCGACCACGCGCCGCACCCGGTCGAGGACAAGGACTGTGAGTGGAGCGCGGCCGGCGTTCGGCATGATCGGTCTGGAGACCGCGCTGTCGTGTGGTCCAGCACGCGATGGTCGACACCAAGCTGATGACCTGGGCCGATGTGGCCGACCGGATGAGCTACCGGCCGGCGGCGATCGGCCAGGTCGGCGACCACGGCCGGCCGCTCGCGGCCGGTGCCCCGGCCAACCTCGTCCTGGTCGACCCGGCGGCCGAGCGGACCGTCGTGCCGACGGAGTCGGCGTCGCTGTCGCGGAACACGCCGTTCGACGGGATGACGCTGCCGGGCAAGGTGGTCGCGACGTTCCTGCGCGGGGTACGCCGACCGTCCTGGACGGGAAGCTGGCCCGGTGAAGGCGTTCCTCGGCATTGTCGGCACGCTGCTGGTCATCGCGGCGGCCTACTTCGGCATGTACCGGGGCTGGCGGAACCGCCAGTCCCGGCAGGCCGACCTGGCGCCGCTGCCCGAGGTGCCGGCCGACGACAAGACGCGGGGCATCGAGGGTGTGTACGTCGCGACGACGACGGCCGGCGACTGGATGGACCGGATCGCCGTGCACGAACTGGGCGTCCGCAGTATCGCGGACCTGGCCGTCAGCGAGGCCGGCCTGATCTTCCACCGGCAGGGCGCGGCGGATGTGTTCATCCCGGTGGACCACCTGACCGGCGTTCGGACCGACCGTGGCATCGCCGGCAAGGTGACCGCGGAGAAGTCCGGCCTGGTGGTGGTCACCTGGAACCACGACGGCCGCGCGCTGGACACCGGCTTCCGGCCGCGCCGCAAGGCCGACACCGCCCCCTTGACCGAATCCATCGCGACCCTGATCGGAGTCGAGCAGACATGAGCCAGCCCGCATTGCTGGTCCTGGAGGACGGCCGCGCCTTCGCCGGTACGTCGTACGGGGCGACCGGCGAGACGTTCGGCGAGGCGGTGTTCACCACCGGCATGACCGGCTACCAGGAGACGCTGACCGACCCGTCGTACCACCGGCAGATCGTCACCCAGACCGCGCCGCACATCGGCAACACCGGAGTGAACGACGAGGACGACGAGTCCAGCAGGATCTGGGTCGCCGGGTACGTCGTCCGCGACCCCGCCCGGGTGCCGTCCAACTGGCGATCCCGCGAGTCTCTCGACGACCAGCTGAAGGCGCAGGGCATCGTCGGCATCTCCGGCATCGACACCCGCGCCCTGACCCGGCACCTGCGCGAGCGCGGCGCGATGCGGGCCGGGATCTCGACCGAGGTCCTCGACCCGGCCGCGCTGCTCGAGAAGGTGCTGCGAGCAGCCGCCGATGACCGGCGCCGACCTGGCCGACGGAGGTCACGACGGCCGAGCCGTACGTCGTACCGGCCGAAGGGGACAAGCGGTTCACGGTCGTGGCGCTCGACCTCGGGATCAAGTCGATGACGCCGAAGCGGATGGCCGAGCGCGGCATCGAGGTGCACGTGCTGCCGGCCACCGCGACGCTGGACGAGGTACTCGCGGTCAACCCGGACGGCATCTTCATGAGCAACGGTCCGGGCGACCCGGAGACCACCGAGCACCCGACGACGCTGCTCAAGCAGCTGCTCGAGCGGAACACGCCGTACTTCGGGATCTGCTTCGGCAACCAGGTGTTCGGCCGGGCGCTCGGACTCGGCACGTTCAAGCTGAAGTACGGGCACCGCGGGATCAACCAGCCGGTGCTCGACCGGGCCACCGGCAAGGTGGAGATCACCGCGCAGAACCACGGGTTCGCTGTGGACGCGCCGATCGAGGAGACGGTCGAGACGCCGTACGGGACGGCCGAGGTCAGTCACGTGTCCCTGAACGACAACGTGGTCGAGGGACTGCGGCTGACCGGTCGGGACGGCCGGGTGCTGGCCTTCTCCGTGCAGTACCACCCGGAGGCGGCGGCCGGTCCGCACGACTCGGCGTACCTGTTCGACCGGTTCGTCGAGCTGATGGAGGGGCGGAGCCTGATGCCGCGTCGTACAGACATCGAGTCGGTGCTGGTGATCGGCTCCGGCCCGATCGTGATCGGCCAGGCCTGCGAGTTCGACTACTCCGGCACCCAGGCCTGCCGGGTGCTGCGCGAGGAGGGCTTCCGGGTCGTCCTGGTGAACTCCAACCCGGCCACGATCATGACCGACCCGGAGTTCGCCGACGCGACCTACGTCGAGCCGATCACGCCGGAGTTCGTCGAGAAGGTGATCGAGAAGGAGCGGCCGAACGCGCTGCTCGCCACCCTCGGCGGCCAGACCGCGCTGAACGCGGCGATCGCCCTGCACGACAACGGCGTGCTGGAGAAGTACGGCGTCGAGCTGATCGGCGCCTCCGTCGACGCGATCCAGCGCGGCGAGAACCGGCGAGTCGTTCAAGCACGATCGTCGAGAAGCTCGGCGCGGAGGTCGCGCGGTCGCGGATCTGTCACACCCTCGACGACGTGCTGGGCGCCGCCGACGAGCTCGGCTACCCGCTGGTGGTGCGGCCGTCGTTCACGATGGGCGGCGTCGGCTCCGGGATGGCGTACGACGAGCCGGACCTGCGCCGGATCGCCGGCGCCGGACTGCACGCCAGCCCGACCACCGAGGTGCTGATCGAGGAGTCGATCCTCGGCTGGAAGGAGTACGAGCTGGAGGTGATGCGCGACAAGGCCGACAACGTCGTGATCATCTGCTCGATCGAGAACGTCGACCCGATGGGCGTGCACACCGGCGACTCGGTCACGGTCGCGCCGGCGATGACGCTGACCGACCGCGAGTACCAGGTGATGCGGGACCTTGCCATCGGCATCATCCGCGAGGTCGGCGTCGACACCGGCGGCTGCAACATCCAGTTCGCGGTGGACCCGGCGGACGGCCGGCTGATCGTGATCGAGATGAACCCGCGGGTGTCGCGGTCGTCCGCGCTGGCGTCGAAGGCGACCGGCTTCCCGATCGCCAAGATCGCGGCCAAGGTCGCCATCGGCTACACCCTGGACGAGATCCCGAACGACATCACCCGGCAGACGCCGGCCAGCTTCGAGCCGACGCTGGACTACGTGGTGGTGAAGGTGCCGCGGTTCGCGTTCGAGAAGTTCCCGGCCGCGGACGCCACCCTGACCACGCACATGAAGAGCGTCGGCGAGGCGATGGCGATCGGCCGCAACTACACCGAGGCGCTGCAGAAGGCGCTGCGCTCGCTGGAGAAGCCGGAAGCCCGGTTCTCCTGGGCCGGGTCGCCGGCGACCGAGCTGGAGCCGTTGCTGGAGGCAATCAAGACGCCGCACGACGGCCGGCTGCGCACCATCATGGACGCGATCCGCGCGGGCGCGACGCCGGAGCAGATCTTCGACGCGACCAAGATCGACCCGTGGTTCGTGGACCAGCTCTACCTGATCCACGAGACCGCGCTGCAGATCGCGGCCGCGCCCCGGCTGACGCCTGAGGTGATCTACGCTGGCCAAGCGGCACGGGTTCTCGGATCTGCAGCTGGCCGAGATCCGCGGGCTGACCGAGGACGTCGTCCGCGGTGTCCGGCAGGCGCTCGGGATCCGGCCGGTCTACAAGACGGTCGACACCTGCGCGGCCGAGTTCGCGGCCGAGACGCCGTACCACTACTCGTCGTACGACGAGGAGACGGAGGTCGCACCGCGCGACGAGCCGGCGGTGCTGATCCTCGGCTCGGGGCCGAACCGGATCGGGCAGGGGATCGAGTTCGACTACTCCTGTGTGCACGCGTCGATGGCGCTGCGCGAGGCCGGCTACTGCACGGTGATGGTGAACTGCAACCCGGAGACGGTCTCGACCGACTACGACACCTCCGACCGGCTGTACTTCGAGCCGCTCACCTGTGAGGACGTGCTCGAGATCGTGTACGCCGAGCTGCAGGCCGGCCCGGTCGCCGGGGTGATCGTGCAGCTGGGTGGTCAGACGCCGCTCGGCCTGGCGCAGCGGCTCGCGGATGCCGGCGTACCGATCGTCGGGACGTCGCCCGAGGCCATCCACCTGGCCGAGGAGCGAGGTGCGTTCGGCAAGGTGCTCGCGGACGCGGCGCTGCCCGCGCCGAAGCACGGTACGGCGATGTCGGCCGAAGAGGCGCAGCGTGATCGCCGAGGAGATCGGCTTCCCGGTGCTCGTGCGGCCGTCGTACGTGCTGGGTGGTCGCGGGATGGAGATCGTCTACAGCGACGGCCGAGCTGAGCGCCGCACTGGAGCGGCTCGGCGGTGGTCGAGCGCGTTCGAGCACCCGGTGCTGATCGACCGGTTCCTGGACGACGCGGTCGAGATCGACGTGGACGGGCTGTTCGACGGCGACGAGTTGTTCCTCGGCGGCGTGATGGAGCACATCGAGGAGGCCGGGGTGCACTCGGGCGACTCGTCCTGCGCGCTGCCGCCGATCACGCTCGGGAATGCCGACATCGAGAAGATCCGGAAGTCGACCGAGGCGATCGCGCGCGGCGTCGGCGTACGGGGGCTGCTGAACGTGCAGTACGCGCTGGCCGGTGACGTGCTCTACGTGCTGGAGGCGAACCCGCGGGCGTCGCGGACGGTGCCGTTCGTGTCGAAGGCGACCGCCACACCGCTGGCGAAGGCGGCGGCCCGGGTGATGCTCGGGGCGACCATCTCGGAATTGCGGGCCGAGGGCATGCTGCCGGCCACCGGTGACGGTGGCACGCTGCCGACCTCGACGCCGATCGCGGTGAAGGAGGCCGTGATGCCGTTCAACCGGTTCCGGACCATCGACGGCGCGTCGGTCGACACCGTGCTCGGGCCGGAGATGCGGTCGACCGGCGAGGTGATGGGCATCGACGACACCTTCGGGACCGCGTTCGCCAAGTCGCAGGCCGGGGCGTCGCAGCCGCTGCCGAGCTCCGGCAAGGTGTTCGTGTCGGTGGCCAACCGGGACAAGCGGCACATGATCTTCCCGGTCAAGCGGCTGGCGGATCTCGGGCTTCCAGATCTACGCGACCGAAGGTACGGCGGACGTGCTGCGGCGCAACGGGGTCGAGGCGGTCACGGTCCGCAAGAGCAGCCAGGGTCCCGGGCCCGAACGGTGAGCCGACGATCGTGCAGATGGTCCAGGACGGTGAGCTGAACCTGATCGTCAACACGCCGATCGGGATCACCAAGGGCGGCGTCGCCGCGGCTGGACGGCTACGAGATCCGCAGCGCGGCGGTGGCGCGCAACATCCCGTGCATCACCACGGTGCAGGGGCTGGCGGCCGCCGTCCAGGGGATCGAGGCGCAGCGGGCCGGGGACATCGGCGTCCGGTCGCTGCAGGACTGGGTGCCGAGGATCCGCGGTGAGCGTGACGCCGATGTATGGCGGGTCGTCCGGCCGGTCCTGTACCGGCTGGGGAAGGGCGACGCGGAGGTCGCGCACGAGCAGACGCTGCACGGGCTGCGCCGGCTGGGGCGCGTCCCCGGTGCGGTCGGGCTGTTGTCCCGGTTTCGGCAGACCGGGCTCGGCCGCGGACGGTCTTCGGCGTGCGGTTCCCGAGCGCCGGTCGGTCTGGCGGCCGGGATGGACAAGAACGGGATCGCGTTGCCGGCCTGGCCGGCGCTCGGGTTCGGGTTCGTCGAGGTCGGCACGGTCACCGCGCACCCGCAGCCGGGCAACGCGCAGCCGCGGTTGTTCCGGCTGGTCGAGAACGAGGCCGTGATCAACCGGATGGGGTTCAACAACCTCGGCTCCGAGGCGCTGGCCGCGCGGTTGGCGGCGTACGGGTCGCTCGGCTACCCGCTGGGGATCTCGCATCGGGAAGTCGAAGGTGACCCCGCTCGAGGACGCGGTCGAGGACTACGTGACCTCGCTGCGACGGCTCTATCCGTACGGCGACTACTTCGCGGTCAACGTGAGTTCGCCGAACACACCCGGGCTGCGGTCGCTGCAGGACGCCGGGCACCTGCGTGAACTGCTGACCGCCCTGCACGCCGAGGCACTGCGCTTTGAGCGTCGGCGGGCTCGGTGGGAAGCCGATCCTGGTGAAGATCGCGCCGGACCTGACGCCGTCCGCCATCGACGAGCTGCTCGGGGTCTGCACCGAGGTCGGGGTGGCCGGGATCATCGCCACCAACACCACCATCGATCGCTCGGCCGTGGCCGGTCGATCCGCTGGCTGCGGAGACCGGCGGGCTGTCCGGGCGGCCGCTGACCGAGATCGCCGCCAAGACGGTCGCCCACATCCACGCGGAGACCGGGGGAGCGCTGCCGATCATCGGGGTCGGCGGCATCCTCGAACCGCCGACGCGACCCGGCTGTTCGACGCCGGCGCCAGCCTCGTCCAGGTCTACACCGGACTGATCTACCGCGGTCCGGGCCTGATCCGCCGTATCAACCGAGGAGCTTGACCATGAGCAACGAACCCTTCGGCGCCCGGCTGCGGGCCGCGATGGACTCTCGCGGTCCGCTCTGCGTCGGGATCGACCCGCACGCCCACCTGCTGGATGCGTGGGGTCTGCCGGACACCCCGGAGGGTCTCGCGTCCTTCACGTACGGCGTCGTGGACGCGCTGGCCGATCGGGTCGCGGTGTTCAAACCGCAGTCCGCGTTCTTCGAGCGCTTCGGGTCGGCCGGGATCGCCGTACTCGAGCAGGCGACGATCCGGCTCCGGGACGCCGGCGCGCTGGTGATCATCGACGCGAAGCGCGGTGACATCGGGTCGACCATGGCCGGCTACGCGTCGGCGTACCTGGCCGAGAAGGGGCCGCTGGCGTGCGACGCGCTGACGGTCAGCCCGTACCTCGGGTTCGGATCGCTGCAGCCGGCCATCGACGTGGCCCGGGAGTCCGGGGCCGGGCTGTTCGTACTCGCGCTGACGTCGAATCCCGAGGGGCCGCAGTTCCAGTCCGCGCGGACGGCCGACGGACCGACTGTCGCGGGTGCGGTGCTAGACGGTCTGCGTTCGTGCTGAACGCGGACTCCGACGGCCTGGGGTCCTTCGGTGCCGTCGTCGGCGCGACGATCGCGTCGACCGACGAGAACCTCGACATCCGTGGCCCGCTGCTCGCGCCGGGGCTCGGCGCCCAGGGCGGTACCGCGGACGGGCTGGTCAAGGTCTTCGGGTCGGCGGTGCGGAACGTCGTACCGGCGAGCTCGCGGGAGATCCTCGGCGCGGGTCCGTCGGCTGCCGCTCTGCAGGATGCGGCCGATCGGGCCAACGACGCGTTCCGGACGGTCCTGGGCTACTGACAAAGGCCGGTGCAAACCGGTAGAATTTGATTTACCAAATGGCGCGAGCAATTTCGCGCCATTTGGTGTTTTTTCTTGAATTCCGCGGCCGGGACGTGCGATCTTCTGTGGCATGTACGCTGATTTTGTTTCCGGGCAGGAGTTGAGCCGGCGGTTCTATCAGGAAGTGGTGCGGCCGGTTCTGGATCCCGGCGTACCGCACAGTGCGGCGTTGATGGGGCGGGGGTCGGAGGTTCTCGGGTTCGACGACGAGATGTCGGGGGACCACAACTGGGAGCCGCGGGCGCTGCTGTTCGTCCGCGCCGGCGACACGCTCCAGCCCGAGGTGCCGGACGAGTTCGAGGGGCGAACGACGCTGGTCGAGGTGCACACGCTCCGCGAGTACTTCCAGGCGCAACTGGGATTCGATCCGGATGAGGAACTCACGGTCCGCGACTGGCTGACGTTTCCTGAGCAGAATCTGCGGATGTTCACCGCCGGCGCGGTCTTCCACGACGAGATCGGGCTGCAGACGGTCCGTGATCGGCTGGATTACTACCCGCGCGATGTGTGGCTGTATTTGCAGATCGCGACCTGGTGGCGGGTCCATCCGGAGATGAATCTCGTCGGCCGATCCGGATATGTCGGCGATGAACTCGGCTCGGCAGTGATCGGTGCTCAACTCGTCCAGGACCTGATGCGGCTGTGCTTCCTGATGGAGCGCGAGTACGCGCCGTACCGGAAATGGTTCGGTACGGCGTTCAGCCGCCTGTCCTGTGGTCCGTCGATCGGGCCGCTCCTGCGCGAGGCACTGCGAGCCGAGACCTGGCAAGAGCGTGAGGAGGCGCTGATGGCGGCGTACCGGGCGGTCGGGGAGCTCCACAACCGGTTGGAGATCACGGCGCCGGTGGAGCTCGGGATCGAGCAGATGTGCGGCCGGCCGTTCAAGGTGGTCTGGGGCGACTTCCTGGCAGCGCTCGCGGCTGGGATCGAGGATCCGGACGTACGGCGAATTGCCGAGCGCTGGCCCGTCGGCGGGATCGAACAGATCCGCGACGCCTTGTGGGGTGTGAAGGACCGCCGTCAGCTGGTCGGGTTCCTCGACTCCTGATAGAGGCTGGTCAGCAGGGCGACGGCCGCCTGGGTGGCGGGGTGTGGATCCTGGCGGTGCCAGATCAGGTGTACGTCGACCGGCGGCGCGTCCCGGAGTGGACGATAGACGACGCCGTCGCGGCGGTACTGCGTCGTCGTCGCCTGCGGTGTCACACCCACGCAGCGCCCGGAGGCGATCGCGGCCAGCCAGTCGTCGACGTCGTGGGTGTACTCGATCTTCGGACGCGCCTCCTCCGGCCAGAGGTCCACGGTCGTGCTCCCGGTCCGGCGGTCGATCGACAGCGTGCGGTCGCGCAGCTGGTCGAGCGTGAGCGTTCGCTTCCTGGCCAGTTGGTCGTCCGCGGGCAACGCGGCGTACCGCGGCTCCTGAGCCACCGTGACGTGCGCGAATCGGCGGAGGTCGATGTGCGTCCGCACCACCGCGAGATCACACAGTCCTTCCGCCAGGCCGCCCGTCGCCGTGTTGGTCCGGATCAGCTGCAACTCGATGCCCGGATGCTCGCCGGCCCACCTCCGCTGGAACTCCGCCGGTCAACCGTCCCAACGCCGACCACGCATGCCCGATGCGCAACCGCGAATGACCGCTCGTCGCCTCGCTCACCAATTCGTCGACTTCGGCGAGCACCTGCCTCGCCCGCGCCAGCACCCGCACTCCAGCGGTCGTCGGCGTCACCGACCGACTGGTCCGGTACAACAACCGCACCCCCAGCTCTCGCTCCAGCGCGATCACAGCGCGCGATACAGCCGCCTGCGACACCCCCAACTCGATCGCCGCGTCGGTGAACGTCCCCGCATCCACGATCGCGACCAGACACCGCAGCTGCCTGAGCTCGAGATCCATAACTCCAGCGTATAGATCACCTCACCGATGCATTTTGTGGATGACGTGCCCGGCCTGACTCTCGGAGCATGCGCAGAGGCAGGCTGGGTGGGGTACTGATGATGCTCGGGAGCGGGCTCTCGAATCAGGTGGGTGCATCGGTGGCCGCGCTTGCGTTCCCGGTGATCGGACCGGTCGGCGTGGTGGCGATTCGGCAGTGGATGGCGGGGGCTGTGCTCTTGGCGGTCGGGCGGCCTCGGCTGCGGTCCATCACGGCGCGGCAGTGGCGGGCGGTGCTGGCGCTGGCGGCTGTGTTCGCGGTGATGAACGTGTCGCTGTACACGGCGATCGACCGGATCGGGCTCGGGCTGGCGGTGACGCTGGAGTTTCTCGGGCCGCTGGCGGTTGCGCTGCTCGGATCGCGACGGCTGCTCGACCTGTTGTGTGCGCTGGCGGCCGCGCCTGCTGTGGTCTTGCTGACGCGGCCGCAGGCTACGACGGACTACCTGGGTGTGGGGCTCGGCTTGCTGGCTGCGGTCTGCTGGGCCTGCTACATCCTGCTCAACCGGGTAATCGGACGGGAGTTGCCGGGAGCCACGGGGTCGGCCGCGGCGGCGGGGGTGTCGGCGCTCGTCTATGTCCCGGTCGGCGTGGTCGTGCTGTGGCATCACCCGCCGACGCTCGCGGCTGCGGCGTACGCGTTGGTTGCCGGCGTGCTGTCGAGCGCCGTGCCGTTCCTCGTCGATCTGCTCACGCTGCGGCGGGTGCCGGCCCAGTTCTTCGGGGTGTTCATGAGCGTCAACCCGGTCCTCGCGGCCCTGGTCGGGCTCGTCGTCCTCGACCAGCACCTGGTTCCTGTCGACTGGCTGGCGATCGCGGTGATCGTGACCGCCAATGCTGTGGCGATCTCGATCGGCGTACGGCGGGACGTCGTACCTGATGGGGGCTCGAACGACGCGGCAGATCACAGCCCTGTTCCAGTCGGCCGGTGCGAGGTTGTTCACGGCATGCCGGCCGCGCCATTGACCCCACCGTTCGGAAGGGTATCGGCGGACGGGGAGCGACGGTCTTCCCGCGCGACACAGTAAGGAACGGAATGCGCAAGGTGGCGGCCCTCGCGGCGGCCGTCCCCGCCGTCCTGTCGTGTCGATGAAGCTGCGGAAAGTATTCGTTTCGGATGGTTTGGTGACCGCCGGTAGCGTCGAGGCGATGAAGCGCACATTCGCCCTCGCCCTGACCGTGATCGCCGGTGCCGCCACGCTGACCGCCTGCACCGATGAACAGGCCTACTGCGTCGATCTGGCCAAGTACGCCGCCGGAGCGGTGAACGTCGACCCGCAGAAGCCGGCCGACTACGTGAAGATCCTCGACGACGCGAAGAAGCTGCAGGACTCCGCACCCGACGGGGTGAAGGACGACTGGGGCGTCGTGGTGGCGTTCGCCGAGAAGGCCCAGAAGGCAGGCTCGGACCGGGTCGAGCTGGCCCGGCTGAGCAAGGAGACCGGCGGCGTGATGACGGCGTACAAGGCCATCACCAGCCACGCCAAGGACTCCTGCAAGGTCGACGTTCCCGCCCTGAACTGACCGTCTGATCGTTCCAATCCCCGACTCCGCTCAGCCAGCGCCGGTGCGGGGCTGGGCCCGTGTTAGGTTCCCTTGCGAAGCCATACAACGGGACAGGTGAGACGGTGCCACTTCCTTCTTTGACCCCGGAGCAGCGAGCGGCGGCTCTGGACAAGGCCGCGGCCGCGCGGCGTGAGCGAGCCGAGATCAAGAACCGGATCCGGCATTCGGGCGCGTCTCCGACGGAGGTGCTCCACGAGGGGCAGAAGAACGACGTGATCGGCAAGATGCGGGTGAGCGCGCTGCTGCAGTGCATCCCCGGCGTCGGCAAGGTCCGCGCCCAGCAGATCATGGAGCGCGCGGGGATCTCGGAGACGCGGCGGGTGCGCGGCCTCGGCACGAACCAGATCGCCGCGCTCGAGCGCGAATTCGCCGAGTGAGCCGAACCGAAACCCTGACCGGTTCGTTGGACACTGGTGTGACGATGACCACGCACCCGAAGAACACGACGAACGATCCGGCGACGGGCGGACCAGCGGCCGGCGGCAGTCCCGCGCGGCTGACCGTGCTGGCGGGGCCGACCGCGGTCGGGAAGGGGACGGTCGCCGCGGACATCCGCGAGCGGTTCCCGGACATCTGGATCTCCGTCTCGGCGACGACCCGCAAGCCGCGGCCGAACGAGGTGCACGGTGTGCACTATCTGTTCGTGTCCGATGCCGAGTTCGACCGGATGATCGCCGACGGTGAGCTGCTCGAGTGGGCTGTCGTGCACAAGGCGGCCCGGTACGGTACGCCGAAGCAGCCGGTGCTCGCCAAGCTCGCCGAGGGCCGGCCCGCGCTGCTGGAGATCGACCTGCAGGGCGCCCGCCAGGTCCGCGAGACGATGCCGGAGGCGCAGTTCGTCTTCCTCGCCCCGCCGAGCTGGGACGAGCTGGTACGCCGTCTCGTCGGTCGCGGGACCGAAACGGCCGCAGGAGCGGGAGCGCCGGCTGGAGACCGCGACGCTCGAGCTGGCGGCCGAGAAGGAGTTCGACGTGACCATCGTGAACGCGTCGGTTCGGGAAGCCGCTGATCAGTTGGTAAAGTTGATCCGATCACCCAACATCTCTGGAAAGAGCTGACCTTGTCTGGCAACAACCAGCCTGTCGCCATCGGCATCACCTCTCCGCCGATCGACGACCTGCTCACCCACACCGACTCCAAGTACAAGCTGGTGCTGTACTCGGCCAAGCGGGCGCGGCAGATCAACGCCTACTACTCCCAGCTCGGCGAGGGCCTGCTGGAGTACGTCGGGCCGCTGGTCGAGACGCACGTCCAGGAGAAGCCGCTGTCGATCGCGATGCGCGAGATCAACGAGGGCGTGCTGACCTGCACCGACATCGACCCTGAGGCCGAGGCGGAAGCCGCCGCGGCGGAGAAGTCCGAGTAGTCCGCACCCGACGACCGGGAACGGAGTCCACGGAGATGTCCGCAACCGGTGAATCCCCCGGAGCCGCAGCAGGCCCGGGGGCTGTCGTCGTACCCAGAGCCAGGCCAAATGTGGTGCTGGGGGTCGGTGGCGGGATCGCGGCGTACAAGGTCTGTGATCTGCTCCGGCGGCTGACCGAGTCCGGTCACAGCGTGCGGGTGGTGCCGACCGCGGCCGCGCTGGAGTTCGTCGGCGCGGCGACCTGGGCGGCGCTGTCCGGTCAGCCGGTGACCGCCGACCCGTTCGACGACGTGCAAGAGGTCCCGCACGTCCGGATCGGCAAGGCGCGCCGAGCTCGTCGTGGTCGCTCCGGCGACGGCCAACCTGATCGCCAAGGCCGCCCACGGCCTGGCCGACGACCTGCTCACCAACACGCTGCTCACCGCCCGTTGCCCGATCCTGTTCGCGGCCGCGATGCACACCGAGATGTGGGAGCACCCCGCCACCCAGGCGAACGTCGCGACCCTGCGGTCCCGCGGTATCACCGTGCTCGACCCGGCCGTCGGCCGGCTCACCGGCGCCGACACCGGTCGTGGACGGCTACCCGAGCCGTCCGAGATCTTCGCGATCAGCCAGCTGATGCTCGCCGACGAGGCCGCCCGCGCCGCCGGCCAGTCGGTCGCCGATCTGACCGGCAAGCACGTCCTGATCAGCGCCGGCGGTACGCGCGAGCACCTCGACCCGGTCCGGTACCTCGGCAACTCCTCGTCCGGCAAACAGGGCTACGCACTCGCCCGGATCGCGGCCGCCCGTGGCGCCAAGGTCACGCTGGTCGCGGCCAACTCCGAGCTGCCCGACCCGGCCGGCGTCCAGGTCGTCCCGGTGACGTCGCACCCGCGACCTGTACGACGAGATCACCGGCCGCGCGCGCGGACGCCGACGCGATCGTGATGGCGGCGGCCCCGGCCGACTTCCGCCCGGCCGACGTCGCCGAGCACAAGATCAAGAAGACCGCCGACGGCTCGGTGCCCGCGGTCAACCTGGTGCAGAACCCGGACATCCTGCAGACCGATCTCCCACGACCGCGCCCGCGCCGACCAGGTGATCGTCGGCTTCGCCGCCGAGACCGGCGACGCCGAGCACAGTGTGCTCGAGCTGGGCCGCGCCAAGCTCGAGCGCAAGGGCTGCGACCTGCTCGTCGTGAACGACGTCTCCGGCGGCAAGGTCTTCGGCAGCGACAACAACGAGGCCGTCATCCTCGACCGCGACGGCAACGCCCTCCCGGTCCCCTCCGGCTGCAAGGACGCCCTCGCCGGCGTCATCTGGAACCTGGTCGCCACCCACTGGAGCTAGCCCTGGGCGTGCAGGTCGACAGGAGGTGTCCGCTCCGGCTCGGCCGGCCGGGCGGGCTTCAGGCGTGAACGGCTCGACCCGAGGGCACCCCGGACCGGCACTTCCTGTCGAGCTGCACCCGTCCTCTCGAAGAGGTCAGGAACTGTCCGCTTTGGGCTCTAGCGTTGGGCGTATGGAGATCACCTGGCAGGCCGTTGTGGCCCGGCGGATGCGGCGGCATTACCTGACCGAGCCGGCTGTGACGGCGGTTGACGCCGTACGGGCGATGTGCGGAGCGCATGCGCAGATACTGGCGGCGGGGGAGTTGTCGGTGGCGCTCCGGGTGGCGGGGGCGACGCGGGAGAGCGTGCAACGGGCGGACGGACTGGTGAAGACGTTCGGGCCGCGGGGGACCGTGCACCTGCTGCCGCTCGACGACCTGCCGTTGTGGACCGGTGCGCTGTCCGCGTTGCCGCGGGGCGCCCAGGCGCCTGAGGTGATGCGGATGACGCCCGGACCAGACCGCGGAGGTGATCGCCGCGATCGGTGAGGCGCTGGCGGACGACGACCTGACCGTCGACGAGCTGACGAGTCGAGGTGGTAGCGGCGTACGGGCGCGTGGGCCGGTGATCTGGTCATGCCGGCGTTCCAAGGCTACTGGCCGCGCTGGCGCCAGGTGATCCCGGAGGCGGCGAACGCCGGTGTTCTCTGCTACGGCCCGACCCGCGGCCGCATCACGACGTACTCCAATCCGCACCGCATCAAGCCGCTTCGAGCCGCTGCCGGCGAGAAGGCGCTCACCGAGCTCCTGCACCGCTACCTCTGTCGCTTACGGCCCGGCGACGCCGCAGCAGTTCGCCCGCTGGCTCAAGCACGACGCCGACCTTCGTCGAAGCCGTACTTCGACGACCTCCCGCAGGTCGAGCTGGACGGCCAGACCGGCCTGGCTTGCGCCGGGCGACGACATTGCCGGACGAGCGCGCGGACGGCGTACGGCTGCTGCCGTACTTCGACGCGTACGGTGTCGGCAGCTATCCGAGGGAACTGCTCTTCCCGGGCAAGGCCTTCGACCCGAGCACGGCGCGTGGACAGGCCGGCAACTACCCGCTGCTGCTGATCGACGGCATCGTCGCTGGAGTCTGGCACCAGAAGAAGGTCCGGCCGGACACTGCACGTCACCGTCGAGGCACTCACCACTCTGAACCGCCGCCGACGCAAGCTGCTGGACGCCGAGGTGGACCGGTTGGCTGCGATCCTCGGCTGCGCACCATCGCTCACCGTGGGCGATGTGGCGGTCGGTCCGCACGCCTGAACCTGGGCCTGCGTGTCCAATATATGGTCGCGAGTCTCGGATAGCGGACGAATTCGGAGCGTCACCGGGACTCCGGGGAAATCTGCTGGCATACTTCCCAGATGCATCGTCAACCGCCGGTGCATGGGGGGATCGCGCGGTCTCGGCCGCGCGGCACAAGAGGAATCCGAGGGAGAACCGTGGCACGGCGCCTTTTCACGTCCGAGTCGGTGACCGAGGGTCACCCGGACAAGATCGCTGACCAGATCAGCGACTCCATCCTCGATGCCCTGCTGGCCGAGGACCCGAAGAGCCGCGTCGCGGTCGAGACCCTGGTCACCACCGGTCTGGTCGTCGTCGCGGGCGAGGTCACCACGACGGCGTACGTCGACATCCCCGGGCATCGTGCGGAGCCGCATCCTGGAGATCGGCTACGACTCGTCGCTGAAGGGCTTCGACGGCGCGTCCTGTGGTGTCACGGTCGCCATCGGCAGCCAGTCGCCGGACATCGCGCAGGGCGTCGACACGGCGTACGAGACGCGCTCGGACGCGTCCGAAGGACGAGCTGGACCTGCAGGGGGCGGGCGACCAGGGACTGATGTTCGGCTACGCGTCGAACGAGACGCCCGAGCTGATGCCGCTGCCGATCACCATCGCGCACCGGCTGTCCGAGCGGCTGTCCGAGGTCCGCAAGGACGGCACGATGGCCTACCTGCGCCCGGACGGCAAGACCCAGGTCACGGTCGAGTACGACGGTGACAAGGCGGTCCGGATCGACACCGTGGTGGTGTCCAGCCAGCACGCGGCCGACATCAGCCTCGACTCGATGCTGACGCCGGACATCAAGAAGCACGTGGTCGACCCGGTGCTCGAGCAGTTCGACATCGACTCGACCGACTACACGCTGCTGGTGAACCCGACCGGCCGGTTCGAGATCGGCGGCCCGATGGGTGACGCCGGGCTGACCGGCCGCAAGATCATCATCGACACCTACGGCGGCATGGCGCGCCACGGTGGTGGCGCGTTCTCCGGCAAGGACCCGTCCAAGGTGGACCGGTCGGCGGCGTACGCGATGCGCTGGGTGGCGAAGAACATCGTCGCCGCCGGGCTCGCGGACCGCGGTCGAGTGCCAGGTCGCCTACGCGATCGGCAAGGCCGCGCCGGTCGGCTTCTACGTCGACACGTTCGGCACCGAGACCGTGCCGGTGGACAAGATCAGCCGACGCCGTGCGCGAGGTGTTCGACCTGCGCCCGGCCGCGATCATCCGCGACCTGGACCTGCTCCGGCCGATCTACGCCCAGACCGCCGCGCAACGGCCACTTCGGCCGCACCGGCGAAGACTTCACCTGGGAGCGCACCGACCGCGTCGAGGCCCTGAAGGCCGCGGTCAAGCAGCTTGACGTTGTCCGGCACCAGGCGGAGCGTCGCAGTGCTCAGGCCCGCGACTGTCGGCCCGGCCGGACTAGAGTTCCCCGGTGACATCGAACGGGGACTCACCGGAGCAGCTGACGCTGCTGCGGGACACGGTTCGGACGTTCGCGGACCAAGGAGCCGGCCGGGATCACCGTCGACGCTGCCGGTTGCCCGGATCGCGGTCGACGTCTCGTTGCCGCATCTCGACCGGCCGTTCGACTACCTCGTGCCCGACGACCTGGCCGAGGCGGCCCAGCCCGGCGTACGGGTGAAGGTCCGCTTCGCGGGCAAGGATCTGGACGGGTTCGTGCTCGAGCGGCTGGAGTCCTCCGACCACGACGGCAAGCTGGCCCGGATCCGCAAGGTCGTCTCGCCCGAGCAGGTGCTGACTCCGGAGATCGCCGACCTCTGCCGCGCCGTCGCCGACCGGTACGCCGGGGTCTTCGCGGACGTCACCCGGCTGGCCGTCCCGCCCCGGCACGCGAAGGTCGAGGCCGAGCCGCTGCGCTGCGACCAGCCCGCGCCGCCGCCGCCGGTCCACGTCGCGCTCCGAGTGGTCGCCGTACCCGGTCGGGCTTCCTCGACGCGATCGCGCCGGTCGGAGGCACCGCGCGCGATCTGGACCGCCGTACCGGGGGCCGATTGGGCGCTCGCGTTCGCGCAGGCCGCGGCGGTCTGTGCGGCGTCGGGTCGGGGCGCGTTGCTGCTGGCGCCGGACGCGCGCGATCTCGAGCGGCTGGCGGCGGCCTGTACCGCGGTGCTCGGGCCGAGACGGGTTCGTCACGCTCTCGGCGGACCTCGGGCCGACCGCTCGGTACCGGGCGTTCCTCGCGGCGCTGCGCGGCTGCGCGCGGGTGGTGATCGGGACCCGGGCGGCCGCGTTCGCGCCGGTGGCGGACCTCGGGCTGGTCGCGTTGTGGGACGACGGCGACGACTCGTACGCCGAGCCACGCGCGCCGTATCCGCATGCGCGAGAAGTCCTGCTGCTCCGGGCTCACCGGCAGAAGTGCGCGGCGCTGCTCGGTGGGTTCGCGCGGTCGGCGGAGACGGCCGCGCTGCTGGAGTCCGGGCTGGGCACGCGAACTGATCGCGGACCGGGCGGTGATCCGGGCGGCCGCTCCGGCCGTGCACATCGCGGGGGAGTCGGACACCGATCTGGCCCGTGATCCGGCGGCTCGGGCGGCGCGGCTGCCGCACCGGGCGTTCGAGATCGCCCGTGAGGGTCTGCGCTCCGGGCCGGTGCTGGTCCAGGTGCCGCGGGCCGGGTATCTGCCGAGCCTGGTCTGTCAGACCTGCCGGGCGCCGTCGCGATGCTCGACCTGCGGCGGGACGTTGCGCCGTACCGGTGGATCCGGGCCGGCCGAGTTGCAGCGTGTGCGGTCGGCCGGCGGCGGACCACCGCTGCCCGGAGTGCGGTGACACCCGGATGCGCGCCGCGGTCGTCGGTGCTCGTCGTACGGCGGAGGAGTTGGGCCGGGCGTTTCCCGGGGTCGTCGTCCGTACGTCGGGCGGCGACAACGTGCTCGACATCGTGTCGGACAAGCCGGCGTTGATCGTCAGCACGCCGGGAGCCGAGCCGGTCGCCGAAGGCGGCTACAGCGCGGCCCTGCTGCTCGACACCTGGCTGCTGCTCGCCCGCCCGGATCTGCGTGCGCCGGAGGAGGCGGTACGGCGGTGGTTCAACGCGGCGGCGCTTGGTCCGCGGCTCGACCGGCGCGGTGATCCTGGTCGGCGAACCGTCCGCCTTGCCGCTGCAGGCGGTCGTCCGCTGGAGTCCCGAAGGCTTCGCGGCCCGCGAGATCGAGGAACGCCGGACCGCTCGCCTTGCCCCCGGCCGCCAAACTGGCCGAACTCACCGGCCCGTCCGAGGCCGTCACCGACCTGCTCGCCCGGCTGCGCGCAGCTGCTGCCCGCAACTGCCGGTTTGGAGGTCCTGGGACCGGTGGACGTCGACGACGAGGCCGTTGCGAGCCGTCGTGCGGACTCCCCGCGCGCCGGCTCAGCCTTGGTCGCGCGCGTTGAAGGACGCGCAGTCGGCCCGCAGCGCGAAGAAGAATCCCGGCTCGGTCCGGGTCCAGGTAGACCCGCCAAGCTTCGGCTGATGGTCAGCGCCGTCGATGGCCAGGCCGAGTGGATGCGGTCAGCAGTTGGTGCCCAGAGACGGTGCGGTAGTAGAGCACGGCCCGGCCGTCGCGGCGGGAGTCGACCACGCCGGCGTTGCGCAGGATGCTCAGGTGGACGCTCAACGTCGGCGCCGACACTCCGAGCTGGTGGGCCAGATGCGTCGTCGACATCGGCAGGTCCAGGTGACCCACGATCGCCGCCCGGGTCCGCCCGACCAGGTCGGCGAGCGGTGAGTCGGTCGGTGTCCTGCCGGTCCTCCCACAACCGCCCGAGACCGCGCGGCGGGTAGGTGATGGTCGGCACGTGCGGCGCCGCGGTCACCGGCAGCGCGGCCGGCCAGGTGAACACGCACGGCACCAGCAGCAAGCCCTGCCCGGCCAGCGGTTCACCGTCGCAGCGCGAACGGCCGATCGATCTCGATCCGATCGCCGCTGAACCGCACCGACGGATGCAGGTTGCGGAACAGCCGCTCGATCCCGCCGCTCGGCCAACTCGTCCAGCCGGAAGGCCAGATCCTCCTGGAGCAGCGCGCGCATCCGCCGCCAGTCCGGCTCGAGCGCGCGCCGCCAGTACGCTCTCGCAGGGCCGAGGTGATCTGGTCGAGTGCCTTGGCCGGGTCGGCGATCAGGTCCGGCAGCAGCGGGTGCGGGTTCTCCGGTGCAGCTTGCCGATCTCGTTCGACCACGAGGTGTGCGGCGTCGCCGCGATCGCGGCCAGGCCGGACTCGAAGCTGGTCGACCGCCGCGGCGGCGCCGGCGTGATGAAGTCCGGGATGTAGCCGAACGACGGAATGAGTGCCTTCAGCAACGTCAGGTCCTGGCCGTCGATGATCGGCCGGACCTTCTGCAGCCACGGCCCGTGCACGCTGCGCGCGGTGTTGTTGCTCAGCGCCCGCACGCTGGTCACGGTCTCCCAGACCGGCGACAGCGCGAACCGGATCCGGCTCACGTCGTCGGTGTTCAGCCTGATCGTGATCACGTCCAGCACTCTAACGCCTGATCTCGATTAGTCCTGTGCCTAATCGTCGACAGTCGCGGGGTGGCTTCCGAGAGTTGTCCCATGACGATGACCGTCGCCGCCGCGAGCGCCCGCTCCGCCGGCTTCCCCGGGCCTTCTGGGCGCTGTGGGTCTGCCAATTGGTCAACCGGCTCGGCAGCTTCGTGCAGCCGTTCCTCGTCCTCTACCTGACCCAGGACCGTCACCTCTCCGCCGGTACGGCGGGTGCCGTGGCGGCTGCGGTCGGTGCGGGTTCGGTGGCTGTCGCAGCTGGTCGGCGGCTGGCTGTCCGACCGGATCGGACGCCGCCGGACCATGCTGATCGGCTTCTTCGGCACCGCCGCCGCGCTGATCCTGCTCGGCTCGGCCCGGTCGATGGTGATGATCTGGGTGGCGGCCTTCCTGGTCGGCCTGCTCGGCGACCTGTTCCGGCCCGGCGGTGCAGGCGACCGTGGCCGACCTGCTCCAACCGGGTGAGCGCGTCCGCGCGTACGGCCTGCTGTTCTGGGCGATCAACCTCGGCTTCTCCGTCTCCACCGTGAGCGCCGGGGTGCTGGCGTCGCATCGGCTACGGCCTGCTGTTCTGGCTGAACGCCGGTACGTCGGTGGTCGCGGCGCTGGTGATCTGGGCGATGGTGCCGGAGAGCCGCCCGGCGCTGGACGAGGGCACGCCCCGTCGGCCGCTGCTGCCGGTGGCTCTGCGCGACACCGTCTTCCTGCTGATGATCCTGATCCAGATCGGCTACGCGACCATCTACTTCCAGGGCTACTCGACGCTGCCGCTGGCGATGGCAGCCGACGGCCTGCCGTCGTCGACGTACGGGCTGGTGATCGCGCTGAACGGGGTGGTGATCGTGCTGATCCAGCCGTTCCTCGGCAGATCGGCTCGTCGAAGATCGACCGGCCGAAGCTGCTGGCCGCGTCGATGCTGGTCGTCGGCCTCGGGTTCGGGCTCGGCGCGGTCGTGCACAGCTGGTGGGGTTACGGGCTGTCGGTGGTGGTGTGGACGATCGGCGAGATCGGGTTCGCGGCGGTGATCGGGGCGGTGTTCGCCGACCTCGCTCCGGTCGACCTGCGCGGTCGCTACATGGGCCTGTCCGGGATGTCCTTCGGCGTCGGCACGGTGATCGGGCCGCTGGCCGGGACCAACGCCCTCGAACACTTCGGCCCGACCGTCACCTGGATCGGCTGCGCCCTGCTCGGCGTGGTGATCTTCATCGGGCAGTACTCGCTGGCTCCGGCACTGCACGCTCGGGCCGCGGCGAACGCGGCGACCGCATGAGCTGATCGGGTCTCGTAGGGTTGCGGTATGACTGAGCGGACGATCGACGTGGTGGTGTTCGACATCGGCGGGGTGCTGCTGGACTGGAGTCCGGACTACCTGTACGCCGACCTGATTCCCGACGAGCAGGAGCGGACGCACTTCCTGACCAACGTGACCACTCCGGCCTGGAACCACAAGCAGGACGAGGGCCGCCCGTGGGCCGAGGCGATCGCCGAGCTCACCAGCCTGCATCCCGAGCACTCCGAGTGGATCGAGGCCTACGACACCGGCTGGCTCAAGATGGTCAAGGGCGTGTTCGAGGACACCGCCGCAGTCCTGACCGAACTGCTTGCGCTGGGCATCCCGACGTACGCGCTGACCAACTTCTCGGCGGAGAAGTGGGAGGTCGCGAAGGACGCGTTCCCGATCCTGACCCACTTCGCCGGCGAGGTCGTCTCCGGCGTCGAGCAGACCGTCAAGCCGGACGAGAAGATCTACCGCATCCTGATCGATCGCTTCGGCCTCGACCCCGCCCGCACGTTCTACACCGACGACAAGGAGTACAACGTCGACGGCGCCCGCACGGTCGGCCTCGACGCCGAAGTTTTCACCAGCGGGGCCGACCTGCGCGACCAGCTCCGCACCCGCGGGCTCGACGTCTAGGCGCGACCTGTGGCCTGGGCGCCTGGAACGCTCAGGTCCACGGTCCGTCCGGTGCTGATCGAGTCCTCGATCGCGCAGATGATCTGCGTGACCAGTACGCCGTGGTCGATACCCGGCCCGAGATCGCCGCCGTCGACGAGTCCCGCCGCGAAGTCCTGAACCATCCACACGGCGGGGCCGACCTGTGACCGTCCGATCCGACCGGAAACCGGCCACGCCGACCGGTACTTGTCGCTCACCACGGTCAGGCCCTGATGCGACAGATCCGCGGTCACCGACCCTTTGGTGCCGATCACCTGGAACCGGAAGTCGACGATGCCGTCACCGGCGTCCGGGAGCGTCCACGCCGATGAGAGCGTCGCCGTCGATCCGTCGTCAAAGGTGAGCAGTGCATGTACGACGTCCCAGGTGTCGATGCCGCGCTGGGCGAGGACACCACGCGATCCCACCGCGCTCACCGAAACGGGCTCCCTGCCGGTGAGCCACAGCACGAGGTCGACGGTGTGCGGCATGAGGAACCAGGCCGGCGACGACTGAGCCGCCCACGACAGCATGGTGGTCGGCACGAAGAAGGAGTTGCTCAGGGTGGCCGAGGCCGTGATCGGCTCGCCAAGGCTCCCGGACGCCATCGCCGCTTTGGCCTGCACCACGTGCGGGTTCCAGCGGTTCTCGAAGCCGACGAGGCATCGAACGCCCGAGCGGTGAACCGCCGCGGCGATGGCACGGGCGTCGTCCAGGGTGGTGGCGACCGGCTTCTCGATCAGCAGATGCTTACCGGCCTCGGCCACCTCGACGGCGATCTGGCGGTGGGCGAAGTCAGGGGTCGCCACGATCACCGCGTCCGGATCGAATGCCTCGAGCAACTCGGGGTGCGACGCGGTGACGGGTAGACCCGTGGCGGCCCTCGCTTCCTCGGCCACCTTGGCCGAGGGCTCCGCGAGGCCGACGACAGTGACGTCCGGCTGCGCCCGGAGAGCTTCGGCGAACAGCCTTCCGCGCAGTCCGGCGCCGACGATCCCAATGGTTACCATGAAAGACCCTTCAGGAAGGTAGTGCGGGCGTGCTCAGAACAAGGTGAAGCCCCCGTCGACCGTGACAATCGAGCCGGTCATGAAGCTGGACGCCTCGCTCGCCAGGAAGATCGCCACCGGCCCCAGCTCGGGCGGCAACCCGTAGCGCTTCATGGCGGCGGGATCGACGCACCACTGTTTGAATTCCGGCTGGTCGACGGGCGACATCTCGGTGAGGAAGTATCCCGGCGCCATCGCGTTCACGCGGATCCCGTGCGGCGCCCACTCGGCCGCCAACGCCTTGGTCAATTGATGGACGGCGGCCTTGGACGAGAGGTATGACGCCTGCCAGCGGGGCTGGTTGACGATCTCGGCCGACATGGAACCGACGTTGACGATCGTGCCTCCACCCCGCTCCGCCATCCGGCGTCCGACCGCGCGACTGCAGTACCAGACGCCGTCGACGTTGGTGGAGAACACCTCATGCCAGGCGGTATCGGGCGTCTCGAAGGCCCGGCCGGCGACGCCGATGCCGGCGTTGTTGAGCAACACGTCGATCTCACCGAACTCGGTGCTCACCTGCTCGACCGCACGCTCGACGTCCTCGACATCGGACACTTCGAGCTGTACGCCGTACGCGCGAATGCCAAGCCCGCTCAACTCCTCGGCGGCGGCTTGGGCCGAAGCGAGCGTGCGTGCTGTGACCGCTACCGCCGCACCCGCATCGCCGAGCGCTTCGGCCATCGCACGTCCAAGGCCCCGGCTGCCGCCGGTGACGAGAGCGACCTTGCCCTCGAGGGAGAACTTCTGCAGGGCGTTCATGGTGTCCTTTCTGGGGCTGGGGTGTCAGCTCGCTGGGATCCTCGCACCCGGGCCCTTCATTCTGCCCGGGGACACCCGTCCAGAGCGGCTACGACCACTGACGTCGTTCAGGGAATCAACCCTCTAGAGTGCAACGGTGACCTCTTTGCCGGAAAACCGCCCGTCGCCGATCAGGGAAGACGACCGCGACACGGCCGTTCAGCGCGTACAGGACGCTTTCACCCAAGGGCACATCTCGAACGACGAGTTGGACGAGCGCCTGGACCAGGTCCTGTCCGCCACGACCCACCACGAGATCGAGGCGGCGCTGGCGTCGCTCCCGGCGGAGCGTCCGGGTACCACCTCCACGATTTCCGCCGCCGCGGGACGGATCAAGCGGCGCGGCGTCTGGCGGGTTCCCCGCAACCTCAAGGTCGAGTCCGCCTTCGGACGGGTGCGCCTGGACCTGTCCCGGGCGATCTTCGAGCAGCGGGCGGTCGACCTCGAGCTGCAACTCGGTACAGGCAGGGCCACGATCATCGTCCCTCGCGACGCGATCGTCGACCTCGAGGACCTGAACACGGGGTGGAAGGACTCGCACTACAAGACCCGGCGGCAGTCCGGCTCCGGCGGGGTGCGGATCCGGATCTCCGGGTCGATGGGCTTCGGACGGTTGAAGATCCGTCACGCGCGACGCTAGGCAACCGTCGCGGAGATCGCTTCCGTGTACGTCGGCCTGCCCGAGAGGTACGCCGCTCCACTGGATGCAGTTCGTTGCCGCCGGCACCGGCAGGGCAGGGCCGGCGGTCAGCGACGCGGTGAGGAGGCGCTTGCAGCGGCGGGTGGTCTCCGGTGCGGTGATCTCGCTGAAGGTGACGGCGTCGGCCGACACCACCGGATCGGCGAGGTAGCCAGGGTCGGCGACGCAGGTGACGGTGCGCGATTGCAGGGTCCCGAGGTCGGCGACGATCAGGCAGGAGCGGTTCTTCGCGTCGGTCGAGCTGTAGGCGAAGGTTCCGTCGTACGCGCCGATCTCGGGCTCGGAGATCTGGGGGAGTCCGGTCGGGACGGCCCGGTGGCCGGTGGTGAGGTCGTAGCGGAAGAGCCTGATCTGCGGGTCGGGTCCGTCCGACCTGATGTCCTCGATCAGCGCCCAGTGGTCGTCGATCACGACGGGGGACTGCGCGACGAACCCAGCCGCCGGGGTGTGCCGGACCACGACGTTCTTGCTGGTCCGGCGCATGTGCAAGCAGCGCACCTAGGAGGATCAGAATTGCCCCCGTGCTGCTGTGGGCATTGGGTCTCCCGTTGGGCGTGTGACGACAGTGACTGTAGGTACGCCTGTGACCACAGTACGTGCTTGTGGCAACAATGTGGAGAGGCCCTGCCACCTGAACCACCGCCCGCGGGCAACTAGACTTGGCAGGCCCCGATCCGTGGAAAGCTGTGGAGACTCTGTGTCGGTCCAACCCATCCGCCTGTTCGGCGACCCCGTCCTGACCACGAAGGCCGAGCCGGTCGTCGACTTCGACGCCGAGCTGCGCCGCCTGGTCGCCGACCTCACCGACACCATGCAGGACGCGCCCGGATCCGGCCTGGCCGCGCCGCAGATCGGGGTCGGCCTGCGCGTCTTCACCTACCACGTCGAGGGCGAGCTCGGGCACCTGGTCAACCCGGAGCTGACGCTGTCCGCGGACGAGCAGTTCGGCCCGGAGGGCTGCCTCTCCATCCCCGGCCTCACCTTCGACTGCCGCCGGGCCCTGTCGGTCGTCGCCAAGGGCTTCAACATGTACGGCGACCCGGTGGTGATCGAGGGCTCGGACCTGCTCGCCCGCTGCATCCAGCACGAGACCGACCACCTGGACGGCGTCCTGTTCGTCGACCGGCTCGACACCGAGACCCGCAAGGCCGGCGATGAAGGCGATCCGGGAGGCGGAGTGGTCCGGCCTCGGCGGTCCGCCGCAACTCAAGGTCTCGCCGCACCCGACGAACGGATTCGGCCTGTGAGAGTCGTCTTCGCCGGTACGCCGGAGCCCGCGGTCACCGCGCTCAAGGCGATCGTTGCCAGCCGCCACGAACTGGTCGCCGTCGTCACCCGTCCGGACGCTCCGGCCGGCCGTGGCCGCAAGCTGGTCGCCTCGCCGGTCGCCGCAGTACGCCGAGGAGCTCGGCGATCGAGATCCTCAAGCCGGTCAAGCCCCGGCGACCCGGAGTTCCTGGCTCGGCTGACCGAGATCGCTCCGGACTGCTGCCCGGTCGTCGCGTACGGCGGGCTGTTGCCGCAGGCGGCGCTGGACATCCCGCCGCACGGCTGGATCAACCTGCACTTCTCGGTGCTGCCCGCCTGGCGTGGAGCTGCGCCGGTGCAGCACTCGATCATCGCCGGTGACGACGTGACCGGTGCGAGCACGTTCCGGATCGTCAAGGCGCTCGACGCCGGCCCGGTGTACGGCGTACTGACCGAGCCGATCGGTCCCGCGGACACCGCCGGCGACCTGCTGACGCGGCTGGCCGAGTCCGGCGCGAAGCTGCTGGTCGACACGCTGGACGGGATCGAGGCCGGCGTACTGGAGGCTCGCGAGCAGCCGGCCGACGGCGTCACGCTGGCGCCGAAGATCACCGTCGAGGACGCCGAGCTGGATCTGACCGCGCCGGCCCAGCGGGTGGATCGGCTGGTGCGCGGCTGCAACCCGGCGCCGGGCGCGTGGACGACGTTCCGCGGCGAGCGGTTGAAGGTGCTCGCCGTGCGGCGGACCGACGAGGAGCTGAAGCCTGGTGAGCTGCAGGCGACCAAGTCGAGCGTGAAGGTCGGCACCGGCAGCAAGGCGGTCGAGCTGGTGACGGTTCAGCCGCAGGGCAAGAAGCCGATGGCCGCCGCCGACTGGGCCCGTGGTGTCCGCCTCACCGACGACGACCGCCTGGGAGCCAGTCGACGCGTCGACAGACCGGTACGCCGCGCAATCGGGCGCCGCAGCGCCGCCCGGACCGGGTCCGCCGGGTCGCGTACCAGGTGATCCGGCAGGTCAACGCCGAGGACGGCTACGCGAACCTCGCCCTCAACAAGGCACTCCGCGAGCCACCGCCTCGGCGGCCGCGACGCCGCGTTCTGCACCGAGCTGGTGCACGGCACGCTGCGCTGGCAGGGCACGTACGACGCGTTCCTCGCCCGCAGCGTGTCCCGCCCACTCGACGGACCTCGACCCCGAACTGCTCGACCTGCTCCGCCTCGGCACGCACCAGCTGCTGCGGATGCGCGTCGACTCGTACGCCGCGGTCAACGAGATGGTCACGCTCACCCGCGCCGAGATCGGCCAGAAGCGCAGCGGCCTGGTCAACGCCGTCCTCCGCAAGATCAGCCAACGCACCCTCGACCAGTGGATCGCCACGGTCGCGCCGTCGGTCGAGGAGGACCGCTTCGGCTACCTGGCGATCGCGAAGGCCCATCCCCGCTGGGTGATCGAGGCGTTCGACCGGAGTCGCCCTCGGCACAGCGACCTCGACGAGGCTCACGCTGCTCGACGCCGACAACGAGCCGCCTCGGGTGACGTTGGTGGCTCGGCCCGGGCTTGCTGATGTGGATGAGCTGGTCGAGGCCGGTGCTACCCGCGGCTCACTGGTCGCCGTACGCGGCCGTGCTGCAGGGTGGTGGCGATCCCGGCCGGATCGAAGCGGTGGCCACCGGTCGGGCCGGAGTGCAGGACGAGGGCTCGCAACTGGTCGCGCGTCGCGCTGGCCGCGGCTCCGCTCGAAGGATCGGACGCCAACTGGCTCGACCTCTGCGCCGGGCCGGGCGGGAAGTCCGCTCTGCTCGCCGCGCTCGTGCATCAGCGCGACGGCCGACTGACCGCGGTCGAGCCGCTCAAGCACCGCGCCGACCTGGTCCGATCCAACCTGCGGGCGATTCCGGGCGACCACCAGGTGCTGGTCGGCGACGGGACCAAGCCGACCTGGCCGGCAGGGTCGTTCGACCGGGTGCTGGCCGACGTGCCGTGCAGCGGGCTGGGAGCGCTCCGCCGGCGCCCGGAAGCCCGCTGGCGTCGTACGCCGGAGGACGTCGAGGAACTGCGACCGCTCCAGGAGGATCTGCTCGACTCGGCGATCACCTCGGTCCGCCCGGGCGGCGTGGTGGCGTACGTCACCTGCTCGCCGCACCCCGACGAGACCCGCGCCGTGGTCGACGCCGTACTGGGCAAGCGGGGCGACGCCGCGCTCGAGGACGCGCGCGCGCTGTTCCCGGGCGTGCCGGACCTCGGCGACGGTCCCGACGTGCAGCTGTGGCCGCACCTGCACGGCACGGACGCGATGTACCTGGCGCTGATCCGCCGGTCATAGGAAGTGGACCGCTGTCAGGTGCAATGCGGCGAACGGTCATGATGGTGAGGTGACAACGACCGCGACCCGCCCGCCCGCGTCGGCTCGGCAGCATCACCAGATCGTCGGGCTGACGGCCGCCTTCGGCATCGGGATGCTGGTCGCGATCCAGTCCCGGATCAACGGCGAACTCGGCGATGTCCTCGGCGACGGCGTCGCGGCCGCGCTGATCTCGTTCGGCACCGGCCTGCTCATCCTGCTGATCGGTACGGCGCTGCATCCCCGCGGTCCGCGCGCTCGCTCGGCAACGTCTGGCGAGGCGATCCGCGACGCCGGTGCGCGGCGCACGGCGGCGCTCCGCTGGTGGCAGTGCATCGGGGGACTCGCCGGCGCCTTCCTGGTCGCCACCCAGTCGATCACCGTGTCCGTGATCGGCGTCGCGGTCTTCACCGTGGCGGTCGTCGCGGGGCAGGCGGTCAGCAGTCTGGTCGTCGACCGCCTCGGCTTCGGCCCGGCCGGTCCGCAGCCGTACACCACCGCTGCGCGTCGTCGGTGCGCGTCGTGGCGCTGGTGGCCGTCGTACTCGCGGTGTCGGACCAGCTGAACCACCCGGCCGGCCTGCTGCTCGCCGTACTGCCGGCGCTGGGCGGCATCGGTCACCGCGGTCCAGCAGGCCATCAACGGACGGGTCGCCCGCACTGCCTCGCCGGACGCGTACGGCGCGATCGCGGCCGGCGTGGTCAACTTCCTGGTCGGCTTCGCCGCGCTTGCTGGTGGTCTTCCTCGTCGACCTCGCCGCTGCGGGGCGCGCCGCAGCAGCCTGCCGAGCGAGCCCTGGCTGTACTTCGGTGGCGCGTGCGGCGTGATCTTCATCAGCGCGGCCGCGGCCGTCGTCCGGGTGGTCGGCGTGTTCGTGCTCGGTCTGGGGACGATCGCCGGTCAGCTGATCGCCAGCCTGTTCATCGACCTCTTCGTCCCGGCCGCGGACAAGCCGGTCACGTTCCCGGTCGTCGCCGGGACTCTGCTGGCCCTGGTCGCCGTCGTGGTCGCCGCCGTCCCCAACCTCCGGCGCTGTACGGGACGAACAACGCCGATCCCCAGTTCGCACCGGCCGCGCGACGTTGGGGGAGGTCACCGCGCGGCGTCGAAGAGCAGGTTGGTCATCGGGTCGGCGGATCGCGCGCCCGATTGCGAAGTGCCGCGCCGACCGCCCGCCTGGCCACCGTGCCGTCCGCCATTTGATGGGCTAACCAGTGAGCTGGTGGGTTGCGTAGGCAGATTCTCGGGGTGCAACCCACAACATCAGGGGTTGACCCCTGAAACGGGGCCGACAGTCACCCACACGTCGAGCAGGAGAGCCTGAAATCGGGGGCTCCTCTGCTCGCCGCGGTAGCGACCTTTCAGGGGTCAACCCCTCGGCTGGTGGGTTGCGGAGGCAAATTGTCGGGGTGCAACCCACAACATCAGGGGTTGACCCCTGAAACGGGGCCGATAATCACCCACACATCGGGTAGGAGAGCCTGAAATGGGGGGCTCCTCTGCTCGCCGCGGTAGCGACCTTTCAGGGGTCAACCCCTCGGCTGGTGGGTTGCGGAGGCAAATTGTCGGGGTGCAACCCACAACATCAGGGGTTGACCCCTGAAACGGGGCCGACAATCACCCACACATCGGGCAGGAGAGCCTGAAATGGGGCGCTGTTCTGCTCGCTGAGCGGGTGTTGGGCGGCCGCGGGGTGTGCTGGTCGTAGGAGAGGCCGGATCCAGTCGTGGGTCTGCTCGCTGTGTGGGTGTTGGGTGGGCCCGGGGTGCTGGTCGCAGGAGTGAGACCCGGATCCGGTCGTGGGCTACGGGTGCCGGGCATGAAGTGGAGGCCGGTGGGGGTGCAGGTCAACAGGACGTGTCGGCCCTGCCCCCGGTCCGGCCGACCGGTCTCACGCCTGATCACCTCGCCCGACCACCACCCCTGCACCGACACATCCTGTCGACCTGCACGTCCCGGCCCGCCCACGACGGCACCGGCGAAGGCCGTCACCTCCACTTACCCGCGCGAAGGGCCCCAACACCCTCGGCCAGGGCGAAGGGCCCCCAATACCCTCGGCCCGGGCGACCCGCCAGGACCCCAACGTTCCGGGCGCGGCTCAGGTCGTTGCAGGGACCTCGGCCGCGCCGATCGACTTGCGCCGCAGTGAGCCCACCAGTCCTTGCGAGACCGCGACACCGAGCAGGACGATCAGCGCGCCGACCGGCTGGTACCAGGTGATGTGCTCGTCCAGCACGATCACGCCGACGATGATCGAGAAGATCGGCATCAGGTAGGTCACCATCGACGACCGGCTGGCGCCGATCAGCCGGATGTTGCGCAGGCTGAGCACGAACGCGAGCCCGCTGCCGAGCGCACCGAGCGCGAGCACACTGCCGACCACCTCGATCGACAGCGACCACGGCGCCGGCGGCGCCTCGCCGGGTCACGATCGGCGCGACCACCGCGAGCTGGACCGTTGCGCAGAGCAACAGGCTGGCGGACAACGCCGTACCGGACAACGTGCGTGCCGGCGATGAACCGCTTCTGGTAGGGAATCGCGAAGCCGTAGCAGACCGGCCGCGAGCATGCACAGCACCTGGCCGGTCAGGTCGGCACCGCCGTGCGACGTTCCACGCGCCGAGTACGACGAGCATGCCGGCGAACCCGACCAGCAGCCCGAGCACCCGCTGCAGCGAGAACGTCTCGGTCCGGAAGATCAGCACCGCGATCGGCAGCACGACCAGCGGGGTGATGCCGTTCCAGATCCCCGCCAGGAGGGACGGAATCCGCTGCTCGCCGTACCCGAACAGCGTCCACGGGATCGCCGAGCCGATCGCGCCGAGCACGAACGAGTGCAGCCCAGAGCCGCGGGTCGCCGGGGCAGCGACTCGCGCTTGACCGCCAGGATGACCAGCAGGACGAGCGCAGCCGGCGATCACCCGCCCGAGCGCGAGGTAGAGCCGGATGCAGTTCCCGGACGCCGACGGAGATGAACAGGAAGCTGCAACCCCAGATCGCGGCCAGGGTCAGCATCGTCGGAAGCCAGGCCTGGACGGGACGGCCTTGTCAGTAGTCGTCATGGTGCTCACTCCTGACATCCTGCACTACCGACCGACAATCTGGCACGATTTGCCCGGGATCGGGCAGCCTGGTGAGAAATGGACAACCGATGGCAGCGGACGCGGTCGCCGGGAGAGGATGACGGTCATGGGTGATCTTCGATGTCGTTGCTGTCCGCAAGCAGTTCCCCGCGCTCGACGAGGGGGCGGCGCATTTCGACGGTCCGGGCGGTTCGCAGACCCCGCAGGTGGTCGCCGACGCGGTCGGCCGCCACGATGACGTCGGCGCTGGCCAACCGCGGTCAGCTGACGGCCGCCGAGCGCCGGGCCGACGAGATCGTCGTCGGCGCGCGCGAGGCGATGGCCGACCTGCTCGGCACGGACCCGGGCGGCATCGTCTTCGGCCGGAGCATGACCCAGCTGACGTACGACTTCTCCCGGACGCTCGCCAAGACCTGGGGGCCCGGCGACGAGGTCATCGTGACCCGGCTCGACCACGACGCGAACGTCCGCCCGTGGGTGCAGGCCGCCGAGGCGGTCGGTGCGACGGTCCGCTGGCTCGGCTTCGACACCGCGACGTCCGAGCTCGACGACATCGCGCCGCTCCTGTCCGACCGCACCCGGCTGGTCGCCGTCACCGGCGCATCCAACCTGCATCGGCACCCGTCCGGACGTCGGCCGCGATCGCCGATCAGGTCCACGAGGCCGGCGCGCTGCTGTACGTCGACGGTGTGCACCTGACCGCGCACGCCCCGGTCGATGCGACGTACGCCGACTTCTACGCCTGCTCGCCGTACAAGTTCTTCGGGCCGCACCTGCGGGGTGCTCGACCGCGTCGCCCGAGCTGCTCGAGACGCTCCGGCCGGACAAGCTGCTCCCGGCGACGGACGTCGTGCCGGAGCGGTTCGAGCTCGGGCACCCTGCCGTACGAGCTGCTCGCCGGGACCACCGCCGCCGTCGACTTCCTGGCCGGTCTCGGTGGCACCGGCGCGACCCGGCGCGAGCGGCTGCTGAGCTCGCTGCAGCTGCGTCGAGGAGTACGAGGACAACCTGCGCGACGACCTGGAGTGCCGGCTCGCCGCGATCCCCGGCGTCACCCTCTACGGCCACGCGGCACGTCGTACGCCGACTCTGCTCTTCGCCGTCGACGGCCACGACGCCGGCCGGCGGTGGCTGAGCGCCTCGCCGAGCCGGGCGTCAACGCGCCGGCCGGCTCGTTCTACGCCTACGAGGCCGTCTCGGCACCTCGGTCTGGGTGCCGGCCGGAGCCGTCCGCGTCGGCCTCGCGCCGTACACCGACCAGTCCGATGTCGACCGTCTCGTCGAGGCGGTGGACAGTCTTGACGCTTCTTCCGAGCATTAACTAAAGTCTGTGGGGAAATTCGCCGCCGAGGGAGTCAGGTGAGACGAACCGAGCGCTGTTTTCGTCCAGGCAGACCTCTCGGACGGGCTGACCACCACGGTCCGGACCGGTACCACCTGGTCGGCCGCCGGCATCGAGGTCAGCTGGTCCGACGGCGCCATCGACGTCACCGCCGCGACGATCTCGCGCGTCGCGCTCCGCTGGTCCGAACCGCTCCCCGCCGACGCGCTGATCCTCGGCGACGCCTGGGAACGCTCGTACGGCGACCTGCAGTGGCGGCACCAGCAACCCGAGCGACTCCTGCCGTGGTACTTCCTCGCGCACGACCCACAGACGGGTACGACGACCGGCGCCGGCGTGGATGTGCAACCGAACGCGTTCTGCTCGTGGACCGTCGACGGCGATGGCTTCACGCTCTGGCTCGACCTCCGCAACGGCGGCGGCCCGACCCACCTGAACGGCCGGACCCTGACCGCCGCGACCGTCCGGTGGTTCGAGGACGCGGGCACACCCTGGCAGACCCTGCATTCGGCGGTCGCCACCATGAGCTCCCGGCTACCGGCGCGACCTGAGCCCGCGCCGGTGGTCGGGGCGAACAACTGGTACTACGCGTACGGCGAGAACTTCGACGAGAAGGCGGTCCTGAAGGACGCCACGACCATCGTCGAGCTCGCCGACGGTCACCCGGTCAAGCCGTTCAGCGTCGTCGACGACGGCTGGTACCCGGGCGGCATCGCGTCGGGTGGTCCGTGGGACGTCGGTACACCCGGAGTCTTCGACGACATGGCCGGCACGGCCGCCGCGATCACGGCGATCGGGGCGCGGCCGGGTCTGTGGTTCCGCCCGCTCCTGGTTCGTGAGCCTGGTCCCTGGGGTCGTCCCGGACCGCACGACAAGCCCGGTCGCGCGCTCGATCCGTCGTACCCGGAGGTCCTCGACCTGGTCCGGGCCGATCTGCAGCGGTTCAAGGACTGGGGCTTCGAGCTGGTCAAGCACGACTTCAGCACGTACGACGTCTTCGGCCGGTTCGGACCCGCGATGGGTGCGCGACTGACCGGCGACGGCTGGCAGCTCCACGATCCGTCCCGGACGACGGCGGAGATCGTGCTCGCGTTCTATCGCGAGATCCGGGCGGCCGCGGAGGACGTCGTACTGATCGGGTGCAACACCGTCGGCCACCTCGCGGCCGGGCTGGTCGACGTCCAGCGGACCGGTGACGACACGTCCGGCCGGGACTGGGAGCGGACCCGGAAGATGGGCGTCAACACGCTCGCGTTCCGGTTGCCGCAGCACAACCGGTTCTTCGCCGTCGACGCCGACTGCGTCCCGTGTACGCCGCAGACGCCGTGGGAGCTGAACCAGCGGTTCCTGGAGCTGGTCGCACGGTCGGGTACGGCGCTGTTCTTGTCGATCGATCCAGCAAGCACGGACGGAGCAGTCGGACCGCGCGTTGAGCGACGGTATACGGTTGGCGCTCAGTGGTGGCGACGCGTCCGGGATCGAGCCGCTGGACTGGCTGGTGAACACCACGCCGAACTCCTGGCGATCCGGCGCGCGAGACCATCCACTACGACTGGTCGCGTGCCGTGGGGCGCGGACCCGATGGGCGCATGACCGCCGCGGTGGCAAAGAGTCGAATGAGCCTGGGGGAGTCGTGACTGTACGCCGGGGCACGAACCTGGATCGTGTCGGCGGTTTCAACGACGCCGTCGTGCTGGACGCGATCCGCGCGCAGCGAGCAACTGCAGCCGGGTCGAGCTCGCCGACAGCAACCGGTCTGTCCGGTCAGGCGATCTCCAACATCACCCGCCGCCTGCTCGACGCCGGCCTCGTCCGCGAAGCCGGACGGCAGAAGCAGCACCGGCCTCGGCAAGCCGCGCACGCTGCTCGAGCTCGAACCCACCGGCCAGTACGCCGTCGGCGTTCACCTGGACCCGGCGGTCGTGACGGTGGTGCGTGCTCGACCTGACCGGTGAGGTGGTCGCGCGCCGTCGCGTCGGACACGCCGTACGCCGACGATCCCGACGTACTGATCGACGGGATCGCAGCGACGATCGAGGACGTGATCGTCGAGGTCCGGGGCGCCGCGGGATCGGGTGATCGGCGTCGGGATCGCCGCGCCAGGGCCGATCGACGTGGAGCGCGGCGTCGTCGTCGATCCGCCGAACCTGTCCGCGTGGCACCTGGTCCCGTTGCGCGACGAGCTGCGCGAGCGGACCGGGCTGCCGGTGCTGCTCGACAAGGACGTGACCGCCGCCGCGTCGGCCGAGAAGTGGGCCGGCGGTCCGAATGGCGCGGCAGCTTCGTGTTCTTCTACCTCGGCACCGGGGTCGGGGCCGGCCTGGTGCTCGGTGACGAGGTGGTCCGCGGTGCGTCCAGCAACGTCGGCGAGATCGGTCACGTCATCGTCGACCCCGACGGCCCGGCTCTGCTCGCTGCGGACGGCGCGGCTGCGTCGGCGAGACGAGCCAGCCGCGCTACCTGGTCCAGCAGGCGGTCCAGGCCGGAGTACTTGCCCAGGGCATCGATCTCGACGACCGGCAGGCGGTCGACGTGGCCTTCGCCGAGCTGTGCTCGCTGGCCGCCGAGGCGGCCCGGGCGTCGGCTCGGGAGATCGTCGTAGCCGCTGGCCGAGCGGATCGCCAAGGTGGTCGAGGACATCGCGAACCTGCTCGACCTGGAGCGGGTGGTGTTCGGCGGACCGCACTGGGAGCAGCTCGCGCCGTTCTTCGGCGATGCGGTCCGGACCGCGCTGGACGAGCGCTTCCTGGTCCGCTCGGTGCACCCGTTCGAGGTCGCCGGTACGGCGCTCGGCGCGGACGTCGGCGCGATCGGCGCGGCCAGCCTGGTCCTCGACCAGACCTTCTCGCCGAACCCCTCGGTGCTCGTCTGCCGGAGAGGCCGCGAACTCGTGGTCGCTGAAAGGTGACTGTGTTGATGATCGATCCCGAGGTCCTGGCCCGCGCCACCGACGAGGTCCGGCGGGCGACCGGCGACGAGGTGATCGCGGAGATGTTCCGGCGCTCGATGGCGGAGAACCTGCCCGCGGTCGCCGAGCGGCTGCCGGACGGGACCGACGTTCGTGCTCACCGGCGACATCCCGGCGATGTGGCTGCGCGACTCCGCCGCCCAGCTCCGGCCGTACCTGCTGCTGTGCAAGGACGACCCCGGCTTGCAGGACGTGCTGATCGGCGTGCTGCACCGGCAGCTGGAGTACGTCGTCCTCGACCCGTACGCGAACGCGTTCAACCGCGAGGCGAACGGCGCGGGCCACACCACCGACGAGACCGAGATGTCGCCGTGGGTGTGGGAGCGCAAGTACGAGATCGACTCGCTGTGCTTCCCGCTCGAGCTGGCCTACCGGCTGTGGCGGATCACCGGGCGGGCGGACGTGATCGACGAGCGGTTCCGGGCCGCGGCCTCGGCGATCATCGACCTGTGGACGGTCGAGCAGGATCACGAGGCGCGATCGCCGTACCGGTTCCAGCGGCACGACGACCGTGCCGTCGGACACGCTGGTCCGGGAGGGGCGTGGCCGGCTGACCCGGCCGACCGGGATGTCGTGGAGCGCCTTCCGGCCGAGTGACGACGCGACCGAGCTCGGGTTCAACGTGCCCGGCAACATGTTCGCGTCCGCTGGTGCTCGGCTATCTGCAGGCGATCGCGGCCGAGGTGCTGGACGACGAGTCGCTGGCCGCGCGGGCGAAGGAGCTGAAGGCCGACATCGACGACGGCATCGCCCGGCACGGTACGGTCGACCACCCGGAACGCGGTCGCGTCTACGCCTACGAGGTCGACGGCGCTGGGAGCGCGCTGCTGATGGACGACGCCAACATGCCGAGCCTGCTGTCGCATCCCGCTGACCGGGTACGCCGCCGCCGACGATCCGACGTACCTGGCGACTCGTGCGGCTGCTGCTGAGCCCGGAGAACCCGTTCTACTACAGCGGTTCGCACGCCGCCGGCATCGGCAGCCCGCACACGCCGCCGAACCACGTGTGGCCGATCGCCCTTGCTGTGCAGGGATTGACGAGTACGTCGGCGGACGAGCGCCAGCGGCTGCTGGAGCTCCTCCGCGACACCACCGGCGGCACCGGCCAGATGCACGAGTCGTTCCACTGTCGACGACCCGACGTACTTCACCCGCGAGTGGTTCTCCTGGGCGAACGCGATGTTCTGCGAACTGGCCCTGGTCCACGCCGGGATCAGGTGACGTCGCGGCGGCGGCTGCGTCCAAGCGGCCAGTACGGCGAAGATCGCGCAGTAGCCCAGCAAGGTCAGGAGGGCGCGCCCTCCGCCGACGGCGTCGCGAACGCCGGGCGGTGCGTCGGCGGCCGCCATGCCGGTGACGCTGAAGACCAGCGAGCCCGCGTTCGTGCCCGGCAAGGCGTTGGACAAGAACTCCAGATCCGGCAGCAGGCTGCTGACGACGCCGGCCAGCAGCGTCTCGATCCCGAGGATCCAGACCACGCCGAGGCCGATCGGCAGCGCGACGTTGCGGAAGGCAACGGCCAGGACCGCGCCGGCCAGGCACCACATCATCAGCACCAGCCAGCCGCCGGCCAGCACCTTGCAGCAGGTCGACCGGACCCGGGCCAGTTCATCGGCGCCGCCCTCGGCCGCAGCGATCGCCGATGCTGCACAGGGCGCAGGCGGCGAAGATGCCGAGCACCCAGACCGCGATCATGGTGACCAGCGCGAGGAACTGCGACGGCCAGTACGGCGCCGCGACCGGGCCGCTGGGTGAGGATCGTCTTCAGCGTGCCCCAGGTGTACTCGCCGCCGATCACGATCGCGCCGAGCACCAGGGCGAGCGCGCCCGCGAAGACCGGGAAAGCCGCCGATCGTGTTGTCCAGCACGCGTCTCCGGCAACATGCCGCGCAGCACCTCGGCGCGCGGGATGCCGTCGGTCTGCGGGTTGTCGTCGCCGGTCGCGTAGCCCAGGTACGGCAGCAGGTAGCCGAAGATCAGGCTCAGCACCAGGCCGGCGCCGAACAGCACCCAGACCGCCGATCGCTTGCGGAGCTTGAGCAGCTCCGCGCGGTAGCTACCCGACATCGAGTCCTTCTCCTTCGCGTGGTGGTGAGCTCGAAGAACACGTCCTCGAGCGCTCGTTCGGTGCTGCGCAGTTCGGACACCGCGATCCCGGCCTCGACCAGGACGCGGTTCACCTCGGCCGCCCGGTCCGGATCCACCTTCACGCGCAGCGTGTCGTCGTACAGGTGCACCGTGTCCGGCGCCGAGAAAGTCGGTGAGGACCGTCTGCGCGCGTCTCGCGCGGCGCGGCGCCGGACGACCAGTTCCTGCTCGCCGCGCAGTTCCTCGACGTTGTGCTCGGCAACCATCCGGCCGTGGTTGATGATGCCGACCCGGTCGCAGATCTGCTGGACCTCGCCGAGCAGGTGGCTGGACAGCAGCACGGTCCGGCCGTCGGAGCCGAGCTCGCGGATCAGCCGGCGCATGTCGCGCATCCCGGCCGGGTCGAGCCCGTTGGTCGGCTCGTCCAGGATCACCAGCTCCGGATCCTTCAGCAGCGCCGCTGCGACGCCGAGCCGTTGCTTCATCCCCAGCGAGTACGTCGAGAAGCGGTCCCGCGCGCGATCAGCCAGATCGACCAGCTCCGAGTACTTCGTCGATCCGCGTGCCGCGGCACCTCGGCGTACTCGGCCAGCAGCCGCAGGTTGTCCAGGCCGGACAGGTACGGGTAGAACGCGGGCGACTCGATCATCGACCCGGTCCGGGCCGAGCACCTCGGCCTGGCCGGGGCGATCCGCCGAGCACCCGGACGACCCGCTGGTCGGCGCGATCAGCCCGGTCAGGATCCGCAGCGTCGTGGTCTTGCCGGCACCGTTCGGACCGAGGAATCCGTAGACCTCCCCGGGCAGGACCGTCAGATCGACACCGTCGACCGCGAGGGTGTCGCCGTAGCGTTTCGTCAGGCCCGTGACCTCGACCAGCGGAGCAGCTGTTTCGTTCATACCCCGAGACTGCCGGTCGAGGCCGGCTCTGCCGCGTCGGCCTGCGGGAGTGACCGCCGCTACCCCGCCGGGAGTACGCCGACCGCGTCCGCCGGACCGCAGGATCAGCCGAGCCAGCCGGGCGGACGAGGCCGGTCTGGTAGGCGACGACCACGAGCTGGGCCCGGTCGCGGACGCCGAGCTTCACCATCGCGCGGCTGACGTGGGTCTTGGCGGTGGCCGGGCTGAGCACCAGGCGCTCGGCGATCTCGTCGTTCGACAGGCCCTCGCCGACCAGGGCGACGATCTCCTTCTCGCGCTCGGTGAGGACGTCGAGTTCCTTGCTGGCGTGGGGTTGCCGGCTGCGCGTCGCGAACTCGGCGACCAGCCGGCGGGTGACGCCGGGGGAGAGCAGCGCGTCGCCACGAGCGACCACCCGCACCGCCTGCAGCAGCTCGACCGGCTCGGTGTCCTTCACCAGGAATCCGCTGGCCCCGACCCGCAACGCCTCGAAGACGTACTCGTCCAGGTCGAACGTCGTCAGGATCACGACGTGCACGTCGGCGAGGCTCCGCGTCGGCGCCGATCTGCCGGGTCGCCTCGAGCCCGTCGGTGCCGGGCATCCGGATGTCCATCAGCACCACATCCGGCTTCTCGGCCCGCGCCACCGTCACCGCCTCCGCGCCGTCGGCCACCTCGCCGATCACGGTGATGTCGTCCTCGGCGTTCAGCAACGAGCGGAACCCGGCCCGCACCAACGCCTGGTCGTCCGCCAGCAGCACCCGGATCATGCGGACACGCTAACCCACGGGCAGTCGATCAGGCGAGGCCGGCGTCGTGGGCGAGGAGCGCGATCTGGGTGCGGTTCCCGAGCTCGAGCTTGGTGAGGATGTGCGAGATGTGCGCCTTCACCGTCGCGACGCTCATGTAGAGCTCGGCCGCGATCTCGCGCGTTCGCCTTGCCCTGGGCGACCGCGAGCATCACGTCGTACTCGCGCGGGCTGACAGTCGCCAGAGCGACTCCTGCGCGCTGCGTGTGCGCGTCGGCCTGCGGTCGCCGCCGGTCCATCAGGCGCCGGGTGATCGCCGGGCGAGAGGATCGGGTCGCCTGCCGCCACCCGCCGGACCGCGTCGACGATCTGGGCGGGTGGCGTGTCCTTCAGCAGGAACCCGCTCGCCCCGGCGCGGAGCGCGTGCAGCACGTTCTCGTCGGTGTCGAACGTGGTCAGCACGACGACCTCCGGCGGATTGGTCCGGGCCCGGACCCGCCGGGTCGCGACGATCCCGTCCACCCGCGGCATCCGCAGGTCCATCAGCACGAGGTCCGGGAAGTGCGCGTCGACCGCGGCCGGTACCTCGTCGCCGTCGGCGGCCTGGCCGACCACGGCGATCCCGTTCGTCGCCGTCGAGCATCATCTCCAGGCTCGGCCCGGACCAGCGCGTCGTCGTCCACCACCAGTACCCGGATGGTCCCGCCGTCGCTCGGCTCATGCGGGCCACGGTAGCGAGGCCTGCGAGCCGGAAGCCGCCACCGGGCACCCGCCCGTGGTCCAGCGTGCCGCCGGCGAGCTGCACCCGCTCGGTCAGCCCGACCAGCCCGGTCCCGCTGCCGGGAGTGAGCGGTACGTCCGTTGGAGCGCCGGGTTGGTGAGCTCGATCCGCAGCCCATCGCCCGGCCGCCCGGCCACCGTCAGCGTGACCGGATGCCCGGCCGCGTGCTTGCGCGCGTTGGTGAGTCCTTCCTGCACGACCCGGTACGCCGTCCGTCCGGTTGCCGGCGGCAACGACGCGGCTCGGCGACGCGCTCGTCGTACGAGATCGTCGGTGCCGGCCTCCCGGGACTCCTCGACCAGCGCGCGGAGATCGCCGAAGGTCGGCTGCGGCCGGCCGCCCGGGCAGTTCGTCGATCTCGGTGTCGCGCAGCACGCTGATCACCTCGCGCAGCTCGTCGAGCGCCTGGTGCACCCCGGTGCGGATCACGCCGGCGGCCTTGGCGAGCTGCTCGGGCGACGAGTCCGGGCGGTACTCGAGCGCACCGGCGTAGGTGGCCAGCAGGGACAGCCGATGAGCCAGTACGTCGTGCATCTCGCGGGCCATCTGGGTCCGTTCGAGCGTCCGCGCCTCGGCGACCCGGCGGCCCTGCTCGGCCTCGGCCCGGTGGGCCCGTTCCCGCAGCGAGTCGACAGGAGCTGCTGCCGGGCCTGAATCCATTGACCCCAGCCGAGCAGCGCCGCGTGGACGGCGAAGTCGAGCACCGCGAACCACAGGAACGGAAGATTGCCGATCGGCCACAACAGACCTTGGACGAGGTGTGCCGTGGCCTGGAAGCAGCGCGACGGGGGCCGCGGTTCGCAACGGGAACCGCAGCGCGATGGTCAGCGTCGCGGCCGTCGACGGCGGCGTCGCCGCAGGGGAGACGGCGGCCAGCACCCCGAGCGCGATCGCTGTCGGCACCGGGCGGCGCGGCAACACCAGCAGCAGCCCGCACGCGATGATCCCGACCACGATGTCCAGCGCAAGCCACTTGTGGTGGGCCGGGTCGGACATCCGGCCGACGATCGTCAGTGCCGACAGCAACCCGATCGCGGCGATGCCCGACACCTCGGCGGCCCGATTGCGCCGCCGTGTCGGCAAACAACTCTCCATGCCGCCGACCCTAGGTCCCTGACGCATCAGCCACCACCAACCAAAGTCGATGCCGCACCGACTTCAGCCCACCCCAGCCCAGCCACCAGACCGATGCCACCAACCGCCGACCTCCGCCACCGTAGACCGCACAACACACCACGTCTGGAGACGCACACATGGCAACCAACCGCACTCGCCCAACCGCCCAGGGCACCCAGCGGCGACCCGGCCCGACTGCTGCACACCCGCGTCAGACTCGGCCGACCGCAGGCCTATCCGGGTGCCCGGCCGCAGCCGGCTGGCCGTCGTCGGCGTCACCGTCGCCGCCGCGCTTGCCGTGTGGGCGATCCTGTCGCCGCTCGCCGGCCTCACCCTGGACGCTCAGCAGGGCGGCCGGATGCACATCGGCGCCGCCTCGGTCTTCTTCGCGTCGGCAGCCATAGCGTTCGCCGCCTGGGGCCTCCTCGCCATCCTGGAGCGCCGTACGATCAATGCCCGCACGGTCTGGACGGTCGTGGCCGGGATCACCTGCATCACGTCCCTCAGCAGCCCGGTCTTCAACGGCATCGGCCTCGGTGCCAAGCTCGGCCTCGCCTCGCTCCACCTCGTCGTCGGAGCTGTGGTGATCGTCGGATTCCGCCGTACCGCGCTGTCCGCCCCCGAACGCTGCTAAGGCAGTTGGAGCTGAGCAGCCTGGTAGAAGCCACGGATATGCGCGGTCACCAACTCGGCCGCGCGATCCGGCTCACCGGTCCGCATAGCTTCCAGGATCGCCCGGTGTTCGGCCCGCAGTCCGAGCGCGGTCGCCTCCCAGTCGGGCAGATTCGGTACGGCGGCCAGCACGTACGCCGTGGATCGCCGACCGCAGCGACGACATCACCGCCGCGATCAGCACGTTCCCGGCCAGCACCGACAGCGCGACGTGGAACTCCGCGTCGAGCAGATGGAACTCCTCGGGTGACAAGCCGGTGAGCGTCCATCCGGTCGAGCAGCTCCTCGGCGACCTTGAGCTCACCGGCGCCGACCTGCCGCCCGGCCGCCTCGCGGGCCGCCCAGGACTCCAGCAGGACGCGGGTCTGTACGACGTCGCCCATCGGCAGGTGATTCGTTGCCAGATGCAACCGCAGTACGGCGGTCAGCGGCGACACCGGCTCCGCCACGATCACCGCACCGGCGTCCGGCCCGGATCCGGTCGCGGTCCGGACCACGCCCATCGCCTCGAGCACCCGGACCGCCTCCCGGACCGAGGGCCGGCTGATCCCGAGCTGCTCGGCCAGCACCCGCTCGCCCGGCAGCCGCCCGCCGATCCGCAGCCGCCCCGCCGCCAGGTCGGCCTCGACCCGGTGCAGCACCAGCTCGTAGTTCTTCACCCGGTGCGACGACTCTACCTGTGTGGTCGGACCACAGGCTATGCTGTGGTCCGACCACAGATCAGGCGCGGCGGTTCGCCGTACCGGGGCCGATCTCCGCCGGCCGTTCCGGAGTCCTGATGACCGATCGACAGCTGCCCCGCTGGTCCGAGCTGAAGCCGCTGCTGCGGCCGAAGCCGATCACGGCGAACCCGACCGACCGCCGGCTCGAGAAGGCGCTCACCATCGCCGGACCTGCGGGCGATCGCCAAGCGCCGGACGCCGCGGTCGGTGTTCGACTACACCGACGGCGCGGCCGAGGCGGAGATCAGCCTGCAGCCGCGCTCGCCGGCTGTTCGCCGAGATGGAGCTGCAGCCGTCGATCCTGCGCGACGTCGTCCGAGATCGACCTCGGGACGTCGATCCTGGGCGGTCGCTCGGAGCTGCCGTTCGCGTTCGCGCCGACCGGATTCACCCGGATGATGAACCACGAGGGCGAGAGCGCGGTCGTCAAGGTCGCCGAGCAGATCGGCATCCCGTACGCGCTGTCCACGATGGGCACCACCTCGATCGAGGACGTCGCGGCCGCCGCGCCGGACGCGCGGAAGTGGTTCCAGCTGTACGTGTGGAAGGACCGCGACTCGGGGGAGGACCTGGTCAAGCGATCGGCCGCCGCGGGGTACGAGGCGCTGATGCTGACGGTCGACGTACCGGTCGCCGGTGCGCGGCTGCGCGACGTACGGAACGGCTTCACCATCCCGCCGTCGCTGACCGCCAAGACCGTGCTGGACGCGTCGACTGCACCCGGCCTGGTGGGCCAACCTGCTGACCACGCGGCCGCTGACGTTCGCCTCGCTGTCGACCTGGGACGGCACCGTCGCCGAGCTGCTGGACAAGCTGTTCGACCCGACGATGACGATCGAGGACCTGAACTGGCTGCGGTCGATCTGGGCCGGGCCGCTGATCGTCAAGGGCATCCAGACCGTCGACGACGCCCGCCGGGTGGTCGACGCGGGCGCCGACGCGATCGTGCTGTCGAACCACGGCGGCCGCCAGCTCGACCGGGCGCCGACGCCGCTGCGCATCCTGCCCGATGTCCGCAAGGCGGTCGGCACCGACGCCGAGATCTACCTCGACACGGGCATCATGAGCGGCGCGGACATCGTCGCCGCCACTCGCCCTGGGTGCGGACGCTTGCCTGGTCGGCCGCGCCTACCTCTACGGCCTGATGGCCGGCGGTGAACGCGGGGTCGCCCGGGCGGCCGAAATCCTCACCAAGGAGGTCCGCCGGACCATGGCCCTGCTCGGCGTCTCCCGGGTCGCCGACCTCAACCCGTCTCACGTCCGCCTGCCCTGACCGTTCGGGCAGCGGTAGGTGCGCGATGATCCGTAGGCCGCCGGTGGGGGTGCGGGTGGCGGTGAGGGTGCCGCCGAGGGCGGTGGCTCGTTCGCGCATGCCGATGATGCCGTTGCCCTCCTTCGGCGGACCGGTCGAGCGACTGACCGTCGTCGTCCACCTGCAGTACGAGCGCTTGGTCGCCGTACTGGATCCGGACGGTCGCGGCGGTCGCGTTGGCGTGCCGGACGATGTTGGTCAGCGACTCCTGGATGATGCGGAACGCCGCGCGGTCCAGGCCGGTCGGCAACGGCTGCGGGTCGCCGTGGACGATCGTGTGCACCTCCAGCCCGGCCATCGACGTCCGGCTGACCAGGTGCTCGAGCCGATCGAGCCCGGCGACCGGCTGCCGGGGCGCCGACTCGTCCGACTGCCGCAGGATCGCCGACGATCGACCGCAGCTCGACCAGTGCCTCCTTGCTGGCGTCCTTGATCGCCGACAGCGCCGGACCAGCCTGCTCGGGCTGCCGGTCGACCAGGTGCAGCGCGGCCGCTGCCTGCACGTTGATCAGCGAGATGTGGTGCGCCACGACGTCGTGCAGCTCCTGCGCGATCCGCAGCCGCTCCTCACCGGCCCGGCGCAGCTCCGCCTCCTTCCGGGTCCGGGCCGCCGCCATCACGCGGTCGCGGTGTGCGCGGAACAGCTCGGCCACGAACCCCAGGACGACGAAACAGGCGCCGACGAGGAGGATCTGGTAGACGCCGTCCTCGTTGATGCCGAGCACCATCCGCCCGACCGACGTGCCCGACGTACAGGCCGGCGAGTGCCGACCAGCCCGGCCAGTCGATGCCCGAGCCGGATGGTCGTGAAGACGGCGATGACGAACGCGAAGATCGACCGGGCCCCACGGGTACTGCATCAGCATGTAGACGAGCGTCGACGACGACGGTTGCCCACAGCACCGGAACCGGATGGGTCCGGAGCCAGTAGAGCGACACCGACGCCGATCAGGAGCAGCAGCACCATGAACCAGTCGGCGGGGCGGCGATCCGGCTGACCGTTGGCCGCTCCGAACGATCCGACGACCACGAAAACGGCCATGAACAGCGGCAGCGCGAGCCGGCGCACCCGGGCCCCGAGGGTGGGTTCGGCGATCGGCTCAGTCGTGGTCACACTACGAAACCGTAGAGGCCCACCGGCCGGTGTCATCGTCGCCACGGAGTATCTCCGATCTGCGCCCTGCGCGGTACTCAGTACTTGACCTGGTAGATCTTCTCCTCGTACGCCGTGCCGTAGTACTGCTCGAGCTCGGCCAGGTCGGTATCCTGGCGCTCCAGCGCCTTGGAGATCTTCGCGCGGCTCGGCATCGCGTCCGGCTCCCAGGTCTCGGGCTTCCACAGCTGCGAGCGCAGGAACGCCTTCGAGCAGTGGTGGAAGATCTCCTCGATCTCCACCAGCAAGGCCAGCTGCGGGCGGTTCCCCTTGACGATCATGTCGTCGAAGAACGGCGCTTCCCTGACGATCCGGGCCCGGCCGTTGATCCGCAGCGTGTCGCCGCGGCCCGGGATGAAGTAGATCAGTCCGACGTGCGGGTTGGTGAGGATGTTGGTGAAGCCGTCGACCCGCCGGTTGCCGGCCCGCTCCGGGATGGCGATCGTGCTGTCGTCGAAGACCTTGGTGAACCCGGCCGGGTCGCCCTTGGGGGAGACGTCGCAGCTGCCGTCGGCGGCGGAGGTGGCGATCAGGCAGAACGGTGACGCGGCCAGCCACTGCCTGTCCAGGTCGTGCAGCTCCTTGCGGGCCTTGCCGGCCGCGGCTGCCAGCGGCTGCGGGACCACTTCCCGCAGTTCGTCGTAGCGACGTGATCTCAACCAGTCCGGGGATGTCCATCAGGCGGCGTTCCCCTCTACCGGCCGTCCCTCGTTGACGGCCCTCGTCCGTGCCGCCCATCGTACGGCGGGACCAGTTGCGCAACTGGTCCCCAGGAACAGTGCGCCGACGGCGATCCAGCCGATCGGACCCCAGCCGAGGACGACGGTCGTGAGCAGCGCCGGGCCGAGCATGCGGGCGATTGCGGGACCGGTGCCGAAGAAGCCTTGGTACTGACCCTGCTTGTCCGCCGGTGCGAGTCCGAAGCTGATCTCCCACGCGCCGGACGCCAGCTTCATCTCTCCGAGTGTCAGGAGGGCGGCGGCGAGCACCAGTACGACGGCGGCGGTCGCAGCGTTCATCTTCGCGGCGGAGATGGCGAACACCCCGCAAGCGGCGAGCATGGCGACTCCGGCGTACCGGACCGAGCGGGTGGCCGTGTGGAGGTCTGTGGACGCTCTTGGCGATGCGGACCTGGAAGACCGTGACTCCGAGCGTGTTGACGACCATCAGCGATGCGACGACCCAGCTGGGTGCGTTGGTCCGGGTCACGATCCACAGCGGGCCGACGAGGCTGATCAGCGGCATGAACAGCAGCATGATCGCGTTCAGCAGCGCCAGGACGGCGTACGGACGATCCCGCAGTACGGCGAGACGCGGCTCGCCCTTGACCCGCGTGCTGACCGCAACCGGCGGGACGCGGTGGATCAGGCGGGCCGCGATCAGGAAGCTGAGCGCGTCGATCGCGAACACTGTCAGGTACGCCGCGGAGGTGTCGAAGCGGAGCGCGATACCGCCGAGCAGAGCCCCGACCGCGAGTCCGGCGTTGACCGTGGACTGGAGGAACGCCCGGATCCGGGTGCGCTCGGCCGGCTGGACCAGTCCCGCGAGCAGCGCCTGACGCGCGGCGGTCAGCCCGGTCTGGCTGATCGCGTACGCGATTGCCGCGAGCAGAAACAGCGGGAAGCTCCGCACGAACAGGAAGGACCCGACCGAGACTGCCGTGGTCAAGGCCAGCACCACGGCGATCCCGCGGGCGCCCTTCCGATCGGCGAGATTGCCCAGCGGCACGCCGGTCAGGAAGCCGACCAGCCAGGCGATCGTCAGCCCGAGGCCGACCTGCGCCGTGGAGAGTCCGACCACGCGCGTGAAGAACAACGCCGACGTGACGACGAACGCTCCGTCGCCCACCGAGTTGGCCAGTTGCGCCATCGCCAGGTCCCGGGCCGTTCCCGCCGGCGGCAGGATGCCGGTGCGCCCGCGGGTCCGCCGGCTGCGGACGCGGTCGGTGGTGATGCTCATCGGGGTCTCCCTCGGCTCGGTGTGCCTCGAGCTTAGGAGCGTGGCGGCCCAGCAGGCAGGTCCACTTCGGCCCTCAGATAATGGGCCACATTGGCCTGTGGATAACTCAGTTCCGGGGTCGGAATCACGGCACTTTGTTGAGTATGAGCTTCCAAAACCTGGCACCGACCTGGACCACTCAACCGCTCTCCGACCCCGCGCTCGCCACTGACGTCGTCGACCTGATGGTCAGTCTCGGCGAGCGTCAGCGCGGCACGTTCACCGCCGTGCTGTGCGACCCCGACGACCGCTACATCGCCACGGTCGCCATCGACCTTCCGTCCGAGTTCGAGGACCTCGAGCCGTCCCTGCGGACCGACGACGTGTGCAACACGGCCCTCAGCCCGATCATCCCTGCGCTGCGGACCGCGCCGGGCGCTGCTCTCATCCTGGCCCTGGGGCGCCCCGGGCCTGCCTTCTGGCCCGACCTCGACACCGAATGGGCCGAGGCCGCGACCCACATCTGCGAAGCCGCGGAAGTCCGCCTCCTCGGCTTCTACATAGCCTCCGCCGCCCACATCTACCGACCGGCGGTGCGAACCCAAGCGGCCGCCTGACCCGACCTCAGCGCACGCCGCGCGGGCGGAACTGGATGCTGATCCGCGGACCGACCCGCCCCGACGCCTTGGGGATCGCATGCTCCCAGGTGCGCTGACACGAGCCACCCATCACGATCAGATCGCCATGCCCGAGCGGATAGCGCACCGTCGACCCCACCGGCCCCGAGGCGCTACCACCGGGCCGCGGACGCAACGCGAGCACCCGCGCCTCACCCACAGAGAGGATCGCCACCATCGTGTCTTCGCGGTTCCCACGCCCGATCCGGTCGCCGTGCCACGCGACGCTGTCCCGGCCGTCGCGGTAGAAGCACAACCCCGCCGTCTGGAACGGCTCGCCCAACTCGTCCGCGTAGCGCGCGCTGAGCGCGTCCCGAGCCTCATCCAGGATCGGCAACGGCAGATCCTCGTTCTCCCCGTAGAAGCAGAGCAACCGCGGTACGTCGACGACCCGGTCGTACATCTGCCGGCGCTCCGCCTGCCACGGCACGTCCCGCGCCAGCCGCTCGTACACCTGATCCGCCCCGGTCAACCACCCCGGCAACACATCGATCCACGCACCGCGCCCGAGCTCGGTCCGCCCGAGCCCGTCCAATGAGCCCAGCGCAGGATCCTCGAACGCATCCAGCAACGAGCCCTGAAGATCAGCACCCATGGCCCCACCATACCCGAGATTCGAACAGGGGTTCCCTTAAGCTCGGGAATTGTTCAGTGGATCTCCTCGATGTCACTGACGCGGTCGCCACAGATTCGCTGACTGCCTCACTGTCGCGCCGCCGGGTTGGGTGGACCAACCAGAGCTAAGACGATCACCGTGTCGCCGGACCGGATCTTGGGCGAGTGGCCGTCGGCCGCGACGCTCAGTCTGCCATCGCTGGTGACGGCGAACAGCGGCACTTCGCTCGGAGGCCCGCCGGTGTGCAGGACGTGGTCTGCACTCCGACTCTCGATGCGCGCACCGGCTGCGAACTGGTCGTCGAGCTCGGCGAACGTGAGCCACCGACTGCCGAGGATGCCGATCTCTCTCAACGGTGGCAGCAGGTCCGGCGCGTCGGGGTGTGGAGCGACGCGAAAGACGTGCCCGTGGCCGAGCTGCTCGCGAAGTTCGGCGGCGCCGAGGGTATTGAAGTCGTCGCTGCTCGTGAGCAGCAGGGCCTCGGTGACCTCCTCGAGCTCCGCCTCACGGCTGACCGCGTCGACCATGATCCGCCCGCGATCGGCCCGAAGGCCGGCGTCGCGAGCCGCGGTCTGTTGATCGGGAAGCCCGACCCACATGCGCACCGCCACGCCGGACCGGTCGAGGGCTGCCGCGATCTCGCGCGCCCACGGATGACCGCTGACGATGAGCACCAGACCGCGACCCGCTCCGGCCACTCCGAGCATCCGTGCCACCGGCGCGGCCGTGAGCCCGTAGACCACGACTGTGCCGAAGATCGCCACGAACACGATCGGGAGGATGCTGTTCGCGCCCGCGATCCCTTTCTCCGCCAGCTGCGGACCGAACGCGGACGCCGTTGCCCCTGCGACGATGCCGCGTGGCGCCATCCATGCGATGAAAGCTCGCTCGCCCCGGCCGAAGGACGTGCGCAGTGTCGTCAGTGCCACGACGACGGGCCGAATGATCAGGATCATCACGGCGACGAGTACGAGCGCCTGCGGCATCACCGATCGCACCTCGGCGGGGGAGACCGAAGCCGCGACGAGAACGAACAACAGCCCGACGAGCAGTTGGACGAGCGTGTCCTCGAACTCGTACAGCGAGAAGCTGATGTCGATCCTGCGTTGGTTGCCGAGGGCGATCCCCATCAGGAGGGCCGCGGCCAGACCCGTGTCTTCGCGGATCAGGTCGGCCGCAACGACGGCGGCCACCACGACCATCAAGGTGACCGGGACGACCATCCGCGGCGCACTGCGCTGGAGTCCGCGGAGCAGGAGCCATAGCGTTGAAGCGCTGACGACGGCCACGCCCGCGCCGACGCCGAGGTCGACCAGCATGGACCCGAGCTGCCAGCCGTCGCCCGAGTTCACTCCCGCGAAGACCAGCACACCGAGCAGCGCGCCGATCGGATCGACGAGCGTGCCCTCCCACTTCAGCAGGGACCGGACGTCGCGGACGGGGCGGATGAACGCGAGCAGTGGCAGGACAACAGTCGGACCCGACACGACGAGGATCGCCCCGATCAGTACCGCTACGGGAGTGCCGATGTCGTCGTACAGCAGGATCACGGTGGCCGCCACGGCCACCCAGGTGATGAGCGAGCCTCCGACCACCAGGCGCACGACCGCCGAGCGAACCCTGGGGACGACCTCCTCGATCGACAGCCTCAGGCCCGCTTCGAACAAGATCACGCCGACGGCAACCGAGACGAACGGCTGGTACAGCGCGCCCAGCAGGTTGTCCGGATGCACATCGTTCGTCGCGATGCCGGCGACGAATCCCACCGGGAGAAGCACGACGAGCGCGGGAACGCGCAGAACGCGCGCGACGAGCTGTGAGCCAACGGCCAGCACGAGGACGAGCCCGATCCCCAAGAGGAGTTGGTTCGTGGACATCGCCGCCCCCGCCCCCATCATCGGCCGGCCGCACGCAGGCAACCGCGGGTGGCCGGAGTACCGATTCTCCCAGTCGGTCGACAACCGGCCATCATGCGCAGCGGGTGATCAGAATGGTGACAACACCCCGAAGCCGTCGATCCGGCGCGCGATGGCCCGCCCGTCCACGAGACTGCCGGATGACCAGCGACCCGACCGGAGGACGAATGTCTCGACTGCTGATTCGCAACGTGTCGGTGCTGGTCGTGCCCGAGTCGGATGAGTGCCGGGTCGACGAGGCTCAGGACATCCAGGTCGACGGCGGACGGATCAGCGCGATCACCCCGACCGTTCCTCCATCGGGGGAGTGGGAGGTGATCGACGGGACCGGGCTGGTGGCGGTGCCCGGGCTGATCAACTCACACACGCACAGCCCGATGGTGATGATGCGGGGTGCGGCCGAGGATCTGTCGATCGACGACTGGTTCAATCAGCGCATCTGGCCGATGGAGGTGAATCTGACGCCGGAGCGGGTCCGCGTGGGTGCGCGGCTGGCGTGTGCGGAGATGCTGCTGGCCGGCGTCACGACGTTCGTGGACCACTACTTCCACGCCGATCAGATCGCGGCCGCAGCCGTCGAGTCCGGCATCCGCGCCGACCTGGCGCCCACCTACTTCTCATCCGCCGGCCAGGAGGCCATCGACGCCGCCGTCGCCACCGCCCGCGACCTCCGCACCCTCGACTCCCGGATCACCGCCAGCCTCGGACCCCACGCGACGTACACAGTGTCTGACGACGACCTCCGTCGTACGGCGGAGATCGCCCAAGCCGAAGGGTTCCGCATCCACCTGCACGCCGCGGAGACCGACGACCAAACCCAGTCGTCGGTGGACAAGCACGGGGTGACACCGATACAGGTCCTCGAGCGCACCGGCGTACTGGAGGCCGGCGCCCTGATCGCCCACGGTTGCGGCATCCGCGAGTCCGACCTGCCGATCCTCGAGCGGTACGCCGATCGCGCCACGGTAGCCAGTTGCCCCAAGGTGTACCTCAAGCTCGCGATGGGCGAGGTAACCCCGATCAAGGGTCTCCAGTCCGTCGGCGTGCGAGTCGGCGTCGGCACCGACGGAGCAGCCGTCCACAACACGCTCGACGTCTGGGAATCGCTCCGCATGGTCGCCCTCACCCAGAAGCAGCGCGAACATGACGCCGAGTGGATGACCTTGTCCGACACCCTCCGTCTAGCGACCCGCGGCAGTGCCGCCGCAGCCGGCCTCGCGGACCGCATCGGCGTCCTCGAACCGGACCGACAGGCCGACATCACCCTCGTCGACCTGTCCGGCCCACACAACCAGCCGCTCCACGACCCGCGAGCAGCCCTCGTCTACTCGGTTCGGCCCTCCGACGTCGTCACAGTCCTCGTCGACGGCAAGGTTGTCGTCCGCAACCGTGAGCTGACCACCATTGATCTACCCGAAGTCCGCGCCGACGCCCAGGCCCTGGCCCACACCCTCGTAGACCTCTCCAGAGGCGGCGCAGTCCAGCACTACGCGCCTTAGGGCGTCATCAGAGCCTGGAGGATGAGACTGTTGCGCGCGGTCTGGCCGGCCGGGACAGAGGTGTGCACCCCTTCACGCAGGTACGTCGCGAGGTTCGACGGTTTGGCCGCAAGAGCCTCGGCCCACCGCACGATCCGCAGGTTCGGATACTTCTTCTGCGCGTCGGACAGCTGCGAGTTGATCCACGCGCCGTTGCGCTGGTCGGCGAGCTGGATCGCTGCCGACTTGGCGGTCCGGGCGATCTGGACGTTGACCCAGAAGACGGTCCGGCCCGAACCGGCGATCTTCATCGCGCGGTCGACCTGGGCGGCGAAGACCGGCGGGTTGAAGATGTCGTTCGTACCGGTTGCCATCAGGATCCGCCGCGGCAGACCGTACTTGATCGCCCAGCTCTGCAGTGCGTCGACCGCCGGCGCCGTCGGCCGTCCCGACCAGTTGTGCACGGCAATGCTCTTGCCGGTGCGGCTGATCAGCGCAGACGCCAGCGCCTTGCCGTCCTGCACGGAGATGCTGTCCCCGAACATGTAGACGCCGTCGTTGTCGCGGACGTACTTGATCGTTGCGTCGGTCGCGATCGCCCGGCTGAGGATCGTCCAGTCGCCGAGCTGGCCGGATCCGTACAGATCGGCGGCGGACGAGCTCTCGGCGGACGCGACGGTCGCGACCGCCGCCGCCGCTCCGGCCATCAGGACATGCCGGCGTTTTGGCTTCACGGTGTTCAGGCCCCCACAGAATAAACAGCCGTGAGGTGCGGTACCCGCCCTCACAGGATTTGAATTCGAACGTTCCATCGCCTGGCCGCGTTGGCCTTTCGCCAACGCAGCGGCCAGGACACTACAAGCCCGCTCAGGAGCTAAGTCAAGACTGCGAGACCGAACGGAGACGTGGATTGCAGCTTGCTGCAAGCCGACCAGGCACGCCCGGTCCTTCACCGGGCGTGCCTGACGGGCGTTGTCAGCTGACGGTCAGGATCTTGTTCGCGGTGAACGCCTGCGCGTGGTCCGCGTCAGCCGGGAACCAGACCCGGTAGGCGATCTGGCCGCGGATCGCAGGCTTGATGCCGAACGCGTACTTGCCCGACGAGCTCAGCTTCACCGAGGCGAGCGACTTCCACACCTTGTTCCCGTACTGCTGCAGGTAGACCGGCTTCCCGGCGTGCGCCGGCGCGACGTACCCGCTGAACGCGGTGGCCTGGCCGAGCCGGATCGCCGCCGGCGCCAGTGTCGCCGACATCGTCGGCGCCACCTGCACGGTGACGTCCGGAGTCCGGGTCCCCATCAGGTCGCCGTTGCCGGGGAAGGTCAGCATGATCACCGACGACGCGGCCGGCTTGTACACGTAGCTGAGCGTCCCGGTCGACGATGTCTTCAGCGCCGCCAGCAACTTGAACGTCGTCACGTTCTTCGGCCGCACGTAGATGTTGACCGGCAGCCCGGCGTACACCAAGTTGTCGATCCGCAGCGTGCTGCCCTTGATCGTGATCGATCCGCCGTAGTTGATCAGCGTCGACGTCAAGGCGATCCCTGACTTCATGCCGAGCAACTGCGTGGTCGCGATCGGACTGGCCTTGCCACTGCGGTCCTTGACCCAGGCCGCGTAGGTGTACGTCGTTCCCTGCGCCAACCCGGTGTTCTTCACCGCGGACCCGGCCCCGGCGTACACCAGGGTCCCGGTGGTGATCGTCGGCGCCTTGCTGCCGGCGTTCCGCCGCACGATGACCTGATCGAAGTCGGTGGTGGCCGGCACCTTCCACGAGAGGTTCGCGGCCAGGTAGGCCCCACTCGCGTCGAACGTCCCCACCGGCTGCGGCGCGGTGTCGGCCGTCGCGAACACGCTGGTGAACGGCGTCAACGCGGCACCACCGGCCTCCTGCACACCGCTGACGACGATCCGGTACGACGTGTTGTCGAGCAGCGGCACGGTCGGAGTGATCACGGCGTTCCTGCTCGTCGCGTCGTACGCGACGGTCGCGCCGACCGTGGAGCCGCTCGTGCCGTTGACCAGCCGGACAGTCGAGGCCGACACGCTGTTCGCGACCACGTCACGCGCGAACTTGACCGAAGGCTTCGCCGACACTGCCGCGGTCGTCGACAGATCGGCCGGAAGTGCGTCCTGCACTGGGTACGCGGTCCCCGAAGGCGTCTCACCGGCACCCGCTTCGCTGATGTTCAGCGTGTACGCCCGCGTGTCCCGCGACCCGTTGTCGTTGCGCACCGCAATGAACGTGCTGCCGGCCTGCACGCTGACGTTCGTGGTCGCGGTCAGCGACACCGGTTGGTTGCAGCCGGTGTTCGGGTCGATCGGCGTCGTCGGGTACGGGTTCACGGCACCGCCCAGCGACAGCAGGCTGCCGTTGTACACGTCCACCCGCGGCCCGAAGTTCGAGGAGAAGGCGCAGTTGAACTGAGGCCCGGTCAGCGACACCTTGAGGTTCCGCGCCTCCGACGATGTCACCTCGTACCAGTCGACGTCACCTTCGACGGCGATCGTCGAGCTGATCGAGCCGGTATCGGTTGACGTCGCGATCGCCCGCTCGGGCTGGTCGTTGCCGTCCGCCGCGTTGACCGGGAAGTCCGTGGTCCACTTGCCGCCGAGAGCGGCGTACGCATCGAGGATGCCGGCGCCGTAGTACGGGTCGTTCCCGCGCGGTCCGGCGTCGCGGGCCAGGACCTTGAGCCGGGTGGCGACCTGGGCCGGAGTGAACGTCGGCCACTTGTTCTTCACCAGCGCGGCCACGCCCGCGACGATCGGCGCGGAGCAGGAGGTGCCGGTGCAGTACCAGTACGGCAGGAAGCCGGGCGGGGTCAGCGAGCGCGCGCCGGTGCTGAGGATGTCCCAGCCCGGGGCGGCGATGTCGACCCAGTCGCCGTACGAGCTGAAGTCCGTCAGGACGCCGCCGGCGTTGGTCGCCGCGACCGCGATGACCTCGGGGTACGACGCGGGGAACTGGAGGTCCGCGGTGCCGTCGTTGCCGGCCGCCGCGACCACGACGACGCCCTTGGCCACGGCCCGCTTCACCGCGTCGTGCAGGACCACGTTGTCGTCCGGCCCGCCGAGCGACATGTTGATGACCTTGGCACCGTGGGCGACGGCCCAGTCGATGCCCTCGGCGATGTCGACGTCGTACCCGGAGCCGTTGGCGTCGAGGACCTTCACCGGCATCGCCTTGGTGGACCAGCCGACGCCGGCGACGCCGGCAGCGTTGTTGGCACTGGCAGCGATGATGCCGAGTGTCATGGTGCCGTGACCGTTGTCGTCGATCGGCCCACGGTTCGGCGAGGTGGCGTTGTATCCGGTCACCAGGTGACCGACGAGGTCGGGGTGACCGGCGTCGACGCCGGTGTCCAGGACGGCGACGATCTGGCTACCGGTCGACTTGGACAAGTCCCAGGCCTGCGGAACCCGGACGGTGTTCAGGTAGGTCTTCTGATCGGTGCCGTAGAACTCGTCGTTCGGGACGGCCGAGAGTTGGCGCTTGTAGTTCAGCGAGGCGAGCTCGACCGTCGGGTCGGCCTTGACCTTCTTCAGCAGGTCCGGGGCCGGGAGGTCGCCGGTGAGCTTGACGACGTCCGACGAGACCGAGTCCTCGGCGGTGGCGCGGAACTTGGAGACCGCGGCCTTGCGCGCGGAGGAGGTGGCCTTCGGCTTGAACTTCACCATCACCGCGTTCGGCTCGAACTCGGCCTTCGCGGCGGTGTGGTGAGCGGTCAAAGGCGGCCGGTACGGGCCCGGCTGTGCCGCGGAACCGGATGAGCTGGTCAGGACGACCAGCCCGCCTGCGACGAGGGCGGCAGGTAAGCCCAGGCGCAGAAGGTGGGCAGGGCGGATGGACAAGGGGACCCCCCCAAGGGTCTCAGAGTGATAAGTCGCCCGGAGTATGTCAGAGGTCTGGTTCGCGCTGCTTGCAGGATCAGGTGTCAAAAGCTGCAATTCCGCGACGACCTCCGGGAGGAGATGATCCGGCGGACCGAGGCATCCGACCGGGACGACAGGTTGTTGCCAGTTGCGCACTTTAAGCTTGCGCCATGACTGCGGCAGCGAGCCCCGACCTGGCCAGCTGGAAGCGGGGGCCCTTCACCGGCGCCGGCCTGACCTACGACTGCTTCGAGAAGGGCGCAGGGCCGGGTGTCGTGCTGATCCCGGAGATCCCCGGCCTTACGCCGGAGGTGCAGCGCTTCGGCGAGCATCTCGTCGCCGAAGGGTTCACCGTCGTGATCCCCTCACCCTTCGGTACGCCGGGACGCCCCGAAACCACCGGCTACGCCCTGGGCATCGTCGCCAGGATGTGTGTCGCGAAGGAGTTCCGGGCCTTCGCGGTCAACGCTGAGCGCCCGATCACGAGGTACCTGCGCGCCGTCGCGAAGGAACTGGCCGCTCGAACGCCGGGACGCGGGGTCGGCGTGATCGGGATGTGCTTCACCGGTGGGTTCGCGCTCGCGACGGCAGTCGAGGACGTGGTGAACGCGCCGGTGCTGAGCCAGCCGTCGGTCCCGTTCCCGGTGTCGGCGCGACGGCGACGCGATCCGGGCCTGTCCCAGGCCGAGCTCGAGGTCGTCAAGGAGCGGGCCCGCAATGACGGGCTGTGCGTGCTGGGGTTGCGGTTCAGCGGGGACCGGGCAGCGCCGGCCGAGCGGTTCACGACGTTGCGAGCGCAGCTGGGCGACGCGTTCGAGGTGATCGAGCTCGACTCCGCGCCGGGCAACCCGGACGGGTACGGCCGGAGCGCTCACGCGGTGCTCACCCGGGAGCTGCGGGAGAACCCGCCGAACTCGGCCTTCCAGGCCCGGATCCGGACGGTCGAGTTCCTCCGGGAGCAGCTCGCCGCTACGCAATGATGTACACCGGTGACGGTCGGTGGGGAAATGTTAAAGCCATGTTGAGGAATGCAGAGCGTGTGATTCAGCGGACGCTGAGTGGGGGAACCTGGCTGTATCTGGGGTGAATTGTTGCGGTGTGCAAGCGCGGGGGCGCGGTGGGTGACGCGCGGGCAGTTCCTCTTCTCTCAAGCGCCGCAGGCATGGCACGATCGGCCACCGGAGGCATATCAGGGGGCGCGCATGGCGATGGCCAGGCATATGACGAGTGAGGCTGTATGAACGGGCGGACAGCGCAGGAGAGGCGAGTCCCGGTGAACGGGACCGCGGCCGCGAACGGGACCAATGGTCACGGTCCGCAACCGGAAGCACGGCTCGGACAGGTTCCGGCGGGCGACCAGGCCGGCACCGGCTGGCAGGCCGATCAGCAACTCGCCGAGATCCCGTTGGATCAGGGCCAGAATCCAGGCCAGACCAATCCAGGCCAGACCAATCCGGGCCGGAGACCGATCCGGGCCAGGGCGAGGACCAGGCTCAGGGCCAGAACGGGACGCCACGCAGCGACTGGACCAAGGAGGTCCGCGATCGCCCGAGGGTTCCGAACGGTACGACGCTGGGCCAGTTCAACACGCCTGTCCGGGTCGACGAGATCGCGGTCGCCGCGATGGCCCTGTCCGAGAACCTGCAGGCCGCTACCCGCGGCATGCCCGAAACCGTCGAACTACGCCGGTTCCGTCAGGACCTCGACCAGGCCGCGAGCACCTTCCGCACGATCGCGAGCGAGCTGGAGGTCACCGCCGGCAAGCTGGTCCGCCTGGCGGCGAACGAAGGCCAGGCCTGCGGCGTCGGCTGGGGTGTCTGTCCCGAGCACGGCCTCACCCTGATGAACGTCGGCGAGACCGTCACCTGTCACATCCTCGGCTGCGAGCACGCGAACGAGGGTGCGCTCGAGCGCTGCCAGCACCCGGTCGCGTATCGGGTGGTCGATGCGGCCGGCCCGGCGCTCCTCACCTGCACCGGCCACGCGATCGCCTGCCGCCTCTACCTGGACAACCCCGTCATCAGCGCCGCCGCCGACAGCATGGAGCTCTTTTGAGGGGCTAGCCCCTCAGCTTGTGGGTTGGCACCCCGCATGCACCGGCCGAACCCACCACGTCAGGGGTTGACCCCTGAGGTGGCGGGGGTATCCGGCTCTTCTGTCGTGTCCGTGGGTGGCCAATTCGGGCCACAGGGGCCGACCTTGTGCACCAGATGCGTACGCCGACGTCGTCGCCGTACGGATCTCGTGCACAAGGTGACCGATCGCGACGGGTGGCAGCAGGACGGCCGGACAGGACGGCCGGATATCCGCCTGTCTTGTCCGTTCCGTGGGTGTTTCGCGTGCCGTCGGCCGGGACCGCCAGGCCATCACAACGAGGCGAGCGCGACGGCCTCCCGCGGACGATCGCGGCGTCTGGGTGATTGTGATGGCCTGGAAGTCCGCCATACCCGGCCCGGCGGGTGTGGCGGGTTCGGCGATGCGCCGCCTGACCGGACCTGCACCACTCACCAAGCAACGCGATGCCAGACAGGCTCCGCTCGGCCGCGAGCACTCGGCGGCTGACGGACCGGGTTAGTGAGTGCGCCACGTCCGCCCAGGCCGAGACCCGCGGGCCGGCCGGGCCAGGCCTGGGGAGGATCTGCCCACCCGATCCGGGACGAGATCCTCCCCACCCCCGGCGACCACCGACACAACACCGCCGACTACCCGCGACGCGAAGGAGACCAACCAACCACCCACGGATACGTCAGAACAGCCGGATATCCACTCGAGTTGTGCCTTCTCGCTTGGTGTACGAGCGGAGAAGGCACAACGGGAGCGGATAACCCCGCAACTCGCCCCACACATCGAGCACAGGAGCCTTTTTGGGGCGTCCTAGGAGATCTGGCAGGACGTCAGCTGGTCGTTCGCGTTCGGTGAGAGCGCGATGAAGTTCGGCGTGTCGGACGTGCGCGTCCACGACTGCCCGCCGAAGTTGTCCTCGGCGTACATCGTTACCGACCATCCGGCCGGCACCCGGACCGACGAAGCCCAGTTGTCCTGCACTGCGGCCGCTTGCAGCTGGGCGCGAGTGTAGTTGCCCTTGGCAAGTACAGTGCCGGCCGCGCCGCCGTAGTCGACGTGCTCGTAGAACACGACGCCACCGCTGCCCTGGATCGGCATCGGGACCGTCGGCCGGACCGACGTCACCGGCGCCTGCCCCTTGAACATCCGCCCGCCGTCATCGGTCAACCGCAGGTAGTAGTCCGAGGAACACGCCGTACCGTCCTCGTCCAGCGCGCGGATCCCCGAGCCGGCCGGCACCCACGCACCGCTCTCGGCGGTCTTCGCGATCTGGTTGCCCTCGTTGTACTCGTCGAACATCGAGATGTAGAGGCCCTGCACGCCAACCCGCGTGAGGTTGTAGAACTGCCGCCACATCAGCTCGCCGTGCGCCCGGTGCCCGGACTGCAGATCGCCCGGGATGACGCACGGCTGGTAGTCGATGCCGTGCGCGTCGCAGTCAGCCTGGTCCTGCTGATTCACGTTGTTGTAGTAGTGATCCGCGCCGGCGACGTCACTGATCCGCCCGACCATCCACGGCGACAGCATGTTGAACGCGTGATACACGTCCAGATAGCCCGGCCGCGAGTCCTCGTTCCCCGGCAGCCAATGTGTCGGTACGCCGCCGATCAGGTAGCACCCCTGGTCCTTGAACCAGTTCACGACGTCCAGGCAGACCGACGCCGGGAACGCCTTGTTCGCCTCGTCGAAGCCGAAGCCCCAGATGCACACCACCGGCTTGCCGTTCTGCCGCGCGTACGCCGGTGAGGCCGTGTAGGCACTCATCTTCGACGTCCAGTCGGCCTTCATCTCCGACTGCATGTTCGTCCAGCCGGTGGCGTCGTACATGATGTAGAACTTCCGGTCGTACTGCTCCGCGGCCTGCCGGACCTTGGCGGCCATCGCGTCGCGGGTCGGTCCCTCACCGCCGGTCGGGTTGAACCGCTGCAGCGCGGCCGTGTCGCACCCGTTCTGCTGCATCCACTGGAAGTGCGTGTTCACGGTCTGCTGGTCGTACGACGAGAACAGTCGCGCGGGCTGTCCGTTGCCGAGATTCGAGTACGCCGTCTGGTACGTCGCGCTGTAGTCGCGGACGTCCGGCCAGCTCGCGATCGCGTTGTTGGTCGGCGACGGCGGCTGACCCCAGTTGTTGCTCCAGTGCCACCACCCGTTGATCGGCGCGCCGTCTCCAGCGCAGGCGAACCAGCCCTGGTAGCCAACGGTGACCTTGCCGACCACGTCACCGGGCGGGCTGGCGGCGGAGGCGAACTGCGTCCGGCCGAGGACGGCCGTGGCGGTTGTGGCGGCGGTGGCGGCAAGGAGGGTACGGCGGGTGAGTGTCATGTGCAGGCTCCTGGTGGGGGCGGGCAGGACTGCGGGGCTGTTCTCATCACAGAACGCGTCGCCGAGCGTACAAAGAGTGCGCACGCCGGAGCAAGTGGTGGGTCGCAAAACCCGGACGAGGCCTTGCAAAAAGACGATCCTGGTGAGGCCTTGACGCCTTTCCCGCGCGAACTTAGTTTGTTGCTTCAACAGACAAAGTCTGGAGGGGGTGCCAGATGGCGTTGAGTGACGGCCGTCGCCCGGGCGACCGGGGCGTTGCCGGCGATCACGTCTCGCTCCGGCGCAACAACCTCTCCGTGGTGCTGCGGCACGTACGCGACCTCGGTCCGCGATCCCGCGCCCGGATCGCCGCCGACACCGGCCTGAACAAGGCCACCGTCAGCAGCCTGGTCGCCGAGCTCGTCGAGCGCGGACTGCTGCGCGAAGGCCCGGCCGACTCCACCCGCGCCCTCGGCCGACCCGGCCAGCTCGTCGAGCTCGACGGCACCAGCGTCTGCGGCGTCGGCGCCGAGATCAATGTCGACTACCTCGCCGTCGCCGCCCTCGACCTGGCCGGCGACGTCGTCCTCGAGAAGCGCGTTCCGGTCGACGTCGCCCACCTCGACCCGGGTACGACGCTCGACCGGTTGGCGGACCTGGTCAGGGAAGCGGTGGCGGCTGTGGACGCGCGCCGTGGACAGCTCGCCGGCGTGACGCTCGCCGTACCCGGCCTGGTCCAAGGTGACACCGGCGACCTGAAGCTGGCGCCGAACCTGGGTTGGACCGAGGTCTCGGTGACCCAGGAGATGCGGTCGCGGCTCGGCGAAGCGTCGTACCCGCTGCACGTCGACAACGAGGCGAACCTCGCGGCGCTGGCGGCGTACTCGGAGCTGCGTGGGACCGAATCGGGTCAGACCGAGCAGGTGCACGACCTGGTGCTGCTGACGGGTGCTGTCGGTGTCGGCGGCGGGATGGTGTCCAACGGGCATTTGCTGCGCGGCGGGCGCGGCTACAGCGGCGAGGTCGGGCACATGCCGGTCGCGCCGCCCGGCCGGACCTGCGGCTGTGGCCGGACCGGCTGCTGGGAGACGGTCGTCGGGCTGACCGCACTGTTGCACAAGGCAACGGATCGGGACGATCCGGTCCGGGATCCGTCCCTGGACGTGGAGCAACGGCTGGCCGGGATCACCCGGCGCGCCGAAGCAGGGGACGCGCGGACGCTGAGCGCGCTGAAGGACGTCGGCATCTGGCTGGGGATTGGGGGAGCGATCCTGGTGAACATCCTGAACCCGGACGTGCTCGTGCTCGGCGGCTACTTCGCCGTCCTCGGGCCGTGGCTGAGAGAGCCACTGGAGAAGGCGATCCGCGAGCGCGTGATCGCCCCGGACGGCGGCGGTTGCCGGGTGGTCCGGTCCGACCTCGGCTTCGCCGCGGCGGTGCGCGGTGGCGCCCAGATCTCGCTCGACCAGGTCTTCGTCGATCCGACCGTGATCGGCCGGACCGAGACAGGAGTCGCGCAATGACCGTGTTGAATGCCGCGCCTCCGGTGCGGGGGTCATGGGGCTTTGCCTCCCGGCCTTCCCTCGTCGCTCCAGTCGCTTCGCTCCCTCCGCTCCTCAGTCCAGGCCGGGAGGCCCCATGACCGAGCTGCTCGCAATGACCGGCATCGTCAAGGAGTTCCCCGGCGTACGGGCGCTCGACGGGGTCGACCTGGACGTCCGCGCCGGCGAGGTGCACTGCCTGCTCGGCCAGAACGGCGCCGGCAAGTCCACGTTGATCCGCGTGCTGACCGGCGCCCATCAGCCCGACGCCGGCACGATCCACATCAACGGCGAAGAGGTCCAGCTCAACAGCCCGACCGCGGCGATCCAGCGCGGGATCGCGGCGATCTACCAGGAACTCGACCTCGTTCCCGACCTGACCGTTGCCGAGAACATCTTCCTGGGGCATGAGCCGGCCCGCTACGGCTTCAGCCGCCGGCATGAGGCGACGACCCGGACCCGCGAGATCCTGCAGGGCCTCGGCCACGGCGAGATCCCGGTCCACCGGACGGTCGGTTCCTTGCCGGCCGCCGGGCAGCAGGTCGTGAGCATGGCCCGGGCGCTGTCGCGGGACGCCCACCTGATCGTGATGGACGAGCCGTCCGCGGTCCTCGATCCCGAAGAGGTCGGCAACCTGTTCCGGGTCATCCGCGGTCTCACCGCGCGCGGCGTGGCCGTCGTCTACATCTCGCACCGTCTCGAGGAGATCCGCGAGATCGGTGACCGCGTCACCGTGCTCAAGGACGGCGCCACTGTGGCCACCGGCCTCGACGCCCGCGAGACGCCCACCAAGGAACTCATCCGGCTGATGACCGGCCGCTCGATCGAGTACGTCTTCCCGCCCCGCCAGGAGGTCGTCAGTACGGCGCCCGTCGTACTGGAAGTGGACGACCTGACCAGGCCGGGCGAGTTCGCCGGGATCGGGTTCACCGTCCGGGCGGGTGAGGTCGTCGGCCTGGCCGGACTCGTCGGCTCGGGGCGTTCCGAAGTACTCGAGACCCTGTACGGCGCACGCCGGGCCGCGACCGGATCGGTCAAGGTGAACGGCGTGGAGTTACGGCCGGGTCGAGTACAGGCGGCCGTGAAGGCCGGGGTCGGGCTGGCGCCGGAGGAGCGGAAGAGCCAAGCGCTGCTGCTGGACGAGGCCGTTTACAAGAACATCACGGTCTCCACCCTGCAGCGGTTCGCCAGCGGGGGATTCCTGAACAGACGGGCCGAGCGGGAGGCCGCCGCCGAGCTCACCAGGGCACTGGACGTCCGCCCGACCGGGGTGGAGCAACCGGTACGCAACCTGTCCGGCGGCAACCAGCAGAAGGTCGTGCTGGCCCGGTGGCTGCTGCGGGACTGCCGCGTGCTGCTGCTCGACGAGCCGACGCGTGGCGTCGACGTGGGCGCGCGGTCGGAGATCTACGCGTTGATTCGCAAGCTGGCCGCCAACGGTGTCGCGATCGTGCTGGTCTCCAGCGAGGTCGAGGAAGTGCTCGGTCTGGCCGACCGGGTCGTCGTACTGCGGGAGGGGCGAGCCGTCCACATCGGGCCCGCGCAAGAGATCGACGAACACCAGGTGCTCGACCTGGTGATGGAAGGAAGTGCCGTGTAGTGAGTGAGGACATTGCACGACCGCCTGAGGGGACCGCGTCCACTCAAGCGACTGTTACGCCGCCTGCGGCGCCAAGACGGTCCACCAATCTGCTCAGGACCGGCATGGGACGCAACCTCGGTCTGGTGGTGGCGCTTGTGGTGCTCTGCATCGTCGGTGTGATCACCGCGGGGGACACGTTCGCCACCGGGGCCAACGTGCTGACGATCCTGCGGCTGGCCGCGGTGATCGGTGTGGTCAGCATCGGCATGACGTTCGTGATCACCGGAGGTGGTATCGACCTGTCCGTCGGCGCGATGGTCGCGCTGTCCTCGGTCTGGGCGACCACGCTGGCCACCCAGCAACTGGCCACGGACTACCACTGGATCCTGATGGTCACCACGGCGCTGGTGGTCGGCTCCGCGTGTGGCCTGGTCAACGGGCTGCTGATCGCCTACGGCAAGGTGGTGCCGTTCATCGCGACGCTGGCGATGCTGGCGGCGGCCCGCGGTCTGGCCGAGATCATCTCGGACCGGAAGACGCAGATCATCTCGGTGAACTCGTTCGTGGACTTCTTCGGCGGCACGCTGATCGGCGTACCGGTGCTGGTGTGGATCTTCCTGCTGGTCGCCGCGGCCGGCTGGGTGCTGCTGAACCGGACCACCTTCGGCCGCCGGACCTTCGCCGTCGGTGGCAACGCCGAGGCGGCCCGGCTGGCCGGTATCAAGGTGCAACGCCACACCGTCGCCCTCTACGTCCTGTGCGGGCTGTGCTGCGGGATCGCCGCGGTCATGCTGATGGCCCGGACGACGACCGGCAGCTCGACCCATGGTCAGTTGTACGAACTCGATGCGATCGCGGCCGTCGTGATCGGCGGCACGCTGCTGTCCGGCGGCCGCGGCACGATCGTCGGCACGGTGTTCGGCGTACTGATCTTCACCACCCTGAACAACGTCTTCACCCTGAACAACCTCAGCATCTCCGCCCAGTCGGTGGCGAAGGGCCTGATCATCGTGATCGCCGTCCTTCTCCAGCAGCGGCTGGCCCGCACCAGCAGCTCATAACAGAAGGAGGACAAAGATGTCCGCACGTTCCCGAACACTGATCGGCACAGCTATTGCCGGCCTGGGCGTCATCGCGCTGGCCGCGTGCACCAGCAACACCCCCGAAGCCGAGAAGACCGAGCCCGCCGCCACCCAGGCGGCCCAGGGCACGAACGAACAACCCGGCAAGAAGGTGCGGATCGGCTTCTCCGCGCCGGCCGCCGACCACGGCTGGATGGGTTCGATCACCAAGTCGACCCAGGCGGAGGCGAAGAAGTACCCCGACGTGGAGCTGCTCGTCGCCGAAGGCACCAACGACGTCAACCTGCAGATCAGCCAGGTGGAGACGTTCATCAACCAGAAGGTGGACGCGATCGTGCTGCTGCCGTTCGACGGCGCGGCGCTCACCCCGGTGGCGATCAAGGCGATGGAGGCCGGTATTACGGTGGTGAACGTGGACCGTGAGTTCGACAGCCCGTTCGCCGCGCGTACGACCGTGCTCGGCGACAACCACGGGATGGGTGTGTCGGCCGGCACGTACATCTGCCAGCAGCTGAACGGCAAGAAGGACGCGGTGGTCGCGGAGATCGCCGGGATCGACTCGCTGCCGCTGACCCAGGACCGCAGCCGCGGCTTCAAGGAGGCGCTGGCCGACTGCGGCCTGAAGGTGAACAACCGGGTCGCCGCCGAGTTCACCGTCGAGTCCGGTGAGAAGGCCGCCGCGAACCTGCTCCAGGCGGCGCCGAAGATCGACGCGATCTGGAACCACGACGACGACCAGGGTGTCGGCGTGATGGCCGCGATCAAGAACTCCGGCCGCAAGGAGTTCTTCGTCGTCGGCGGGGCCGGTTCGGCGAACGTGATGCGGGACATCAAGTCCGGCAACTCGTTGCTGAAGGCCACCGTCATCTACCCGTCCACGCAGGGCGCGGACGGCATCCGGCTGGCCCGGCTGCTGGTGCAGAAGAAGGCCGTCGGCGACCTGGTGGAGGTCGAGGTGCCGCGCACCGTCCAGCTGTACGCGCCGGTGGTGACGAAGGACAACGTGGACCAGTACCTGCCCACGGCATTCGAGAGCTGAAGAGCGAAGAGGAGAGTAATGACGAACCTGGGCATCGGCCTGATCGGCTACGCGTTCATGGGCGCGGCCCACTCGCAGGCCTGGCGGAGCGCCCCGCGCTTCTTCGACCTGCCGCTGAACCCCGAGCTGAACGTGCTCTGCGGCCGCAACGCCGAGGCGCTTCAGGCGGCCGCGGTGAAGCTCGGCTGGAAGGAGACCGAGACCGACTGGCGCAAGCTGCTCGGCCGCGACGACGTCCAGCTGATCGACGTGTGCACGCCGGGCGACAGCCACGCCGAGATCGCGATCGCCGCGCTGGAGGCGGGCAAGCACGTGCTGTGCGAGAAGCCGCTGGCGAACACGGTCGCGGAGGCGGAGGCGATGACCGCCGCGGCGGAGGCCGCGGCGGCGCGGGGGATCAGGTCGATGGTCGGGTTCACCTACCGCCGGGTGCCGGCGATCGGGCTGGCTCGCCAGCTCGTTGCCGAGGGCAAGCTCGGCACCATCCGGCACGTCCGGGCGCAGTACCTGCAGGACTGGATCGCCGACCCGGAGGCGCCGCTGTCCTGGCGGCTGGACAAGGAGAAGGCCGGGTCGGGCGCGCTCGGCGACATCGGCGCCCACATCATCGACCTGACGCAGTACATCACCGGCGACAACATCGCCGAGGTGAGCGGTCAGCTGGAGACGTTCGTCACGGAGCGGCCGGTCGCGGCCGAGCACTCCGGCCTGGCCGGTACGGCGGGGACCGAACGCGGACCGGTCACGGTCGACGACGCCGCGGTCTTCCTGGCGCATTTCCGCTCAGGTGCGCTCGGCGTCTTCGAGGCGACCCGGTTCGCGACCGGGCGGAAGAACGCCATCCGGATCGAGATCAACGGCAGCGACGGCAGCCTCGCCTTCGATTTCGAGGACATGAACCTCCTGCATTTCTACGACGCCACCGAAGACTCGAGGACCGCCGGCTTCCGGCGGATCCTCGTCACCGAACCCGCCCACCCGTACGTCGCCGCGTGGTGGCCGCCCGGCCACCTGCTCGGCTACGAACACGGGTTCACCCATCAGGTCGTCGACCTGGTCACCGCGATCGCCGAAGGAGTCGATCCGGCGCCGTCGTTCGCCGACGGGCTGCGCGTCCAGCGGGTGCTGGCCGCGATCGAGGCCAGTTCGACATCCAGACAATGGCAGGAGATTCCCGCATGAATGGCTTTACCCCGACCAAGGACGACAAGTTCTCCTTCGGTCTGTGGACCGTCGGCTGGCAAGGCGTCGACGTCTTCGGTACGGCGGTCCGCCCGGCGATGGACCCGGTCCACGCGGTCGAGAAGCTCGCGGAACTGGGCGCCGCGGCGGTCACGTTCCACGACGACGACGTCGTACCCGACGACGCCACCCGCGGGCAGGTGCTCCAGCGGTTCACCAAGGCGCTGGCCGACACCGGCCTGGGCGTCGAGATGATGACCACGAACCTGTTCAGCCACCCGGTCTTCAAGGACGGCGGCCTGACCGCCAACGATCGCCAGATCCGGCGGTACGCCTTGGCGAAGGTGCTCCGCAACGTCGACCTCGCGGCCGAGCTCGGCGCGACGACGTACGTGCTGTGGGGCGGTCGTGAAGGTGCGGAGTCGGGCGGCTCGAAGGACGTGCGGGCCGCGCTCGACCGGTACAAGGAGTCGATGGACCTGCTCTGTGCCTACGTGCGCGAGCAGGGCTACAACATCCGGTTCGCGATCGAGCCGAAGCCGAACGAACCGCGCGGTGACATCCTGCTGCCGTCGATCGGGCACGCGATTGCCTTCATCAACGATCTCGCGGACCCGGAGCTGGTCGGGATCAACCCCGAGGTCGGGCACGAGCAGATGGCCAGCCTCAACTACGCGCACGGCATCGCGCAGGCGCTGTGGCACGGGAAGCTGTACCACATCGACCTCAACGGGCAGCACGGTCCGCGGTTCGACCAGGACCTGCGGTTCGGGGCCGGTAACCTGCGGGAGGCCTTCTGGACGGTCGACGTACTGCAGGGGTCCGCGGGCCGGCCCGGGTACGACGGCTACGTCCACTTCGACTACAAGCCGCCGCGGACCGAGAACGAGGTAGGCGTGTGGGAGACCGCGCGTGCTTGTATGCGGAACTACCTGATCCTGCGGGAGAAGGTGGCCGCTTTCCGGGCCGACCCGGAGGTGGCCGAGGCGCTGGCGGAGGCCCGCGTCGCCGAACTGTCCGTGCCGACCCTGGCCGAAGGGGAGACCCTGGCCGATCTCCGCAACGAGAAGTACGACCGGGAAGCGCTGGCCGAGCGCGGTCTCGGGTTCGAGAAGCTGGACCAGCTGGCGTTGGAGCACTTGCTCGGCGTTCGCTGATCCAGTTGTTGTGACTCCCGCGCAGGGCAGAGCACGGGACTTGTAGTAGCTGGGGTCTTACCGCCCCGACCGATGGAGCGCGCACCTTATCCGACCCATGAGGAGCTCCGCATGATCCAGCTACGCAGGCACGGCACACTGGTGTGTGCGCTCGTGCTCGCCCTGATCGCGTCCCTGACGATCGCCTTGCCGGCCCGGGCTCACCCGGGGCACGGCGACGAGACCTTCAACGCACTCATCTTCAGCAAGACGGCCGGGTTCCGGCACGACTCGATCCCGGCCGGGATCCAGGCCATCACCGAACTGGCCGCGGCGAACAACTTCACGGTCACCGCGACCGAGGACGCGTCCATGTTCAACGACACCGAGCTGGCGAAGTACGAGGTCGTCATCTGGTTGTCCACGACCGGCGATGTCCTGAACGCGGACCAGCAGGCCGCGTTCGAGCGGTACATCCGGGCCGGCGGCGGGTACGCCGGTATCCACGCCGCGTCGGACACCGAGTACGACTGGCCCTGGTACGGCCAGCTCGTCGGTAGCTACTTCGACAGCCACCCCGCCGGTACGCCGGATGCGACGGTGAAGGTGGAGGACCACGCGCACCCGTCGACCGCCGATGCGCCGACAATCTGGCCGCGGACGGACGAGTGGTACAACTACCGCACGAACCCGCGCGGCAAGGTCCACGTGCTCGCCTCACTCGACGAAACGTCGTACACGGGCGGGAACATGGGACCGGAGCACCCGATCACGTGGTGCCAGGACTACGACGGCGGCCGCGCCTGGTACACGGGCATGGGCCACACCATCGAGTCGTACGCCGATCCGACCTTCCGGAAGCTGCTGCTCGGAGGAATCAAGACGGCGGCCGGTGTGCGAGCCGGCGGACTGTGGTGCGTCGCTCAGCGACAGCTACCAGAAGGTGACGCTGGACGACGACACGTCGAACCCGATGGAGCTGTCGATCGCCGACGACGGCCGGGTGTTCTACATCGACCGGAACGGCGCGGTCAAGATCATCAAGACCGACGGGTCTGTGGTGACCGCGGCGACGCTGGATGTCTACACCGGCCAGGAGTTCGGTCTGCTCGGGATCGCTCTGGATCCGGCGTTCGCGTCGAACGGCTTCATCTATCTCTACTACTCCCCGGCGGCCGCCGAGCCTTTCGACCGGGTCTCGCGCTTCAAGGTGACTGGTGACACGCTTGACCTCGCGAGCGAGAAGCAGGTCCTGCGGATCGACACGCAGCGGGAGCAGTGTTGCCATGCCGGCGGTGCGCTGGAGTTCGATGGCAACGGCAACCTTTTCGTTGCCACCGGCGACAACAGCAATCCGTTCGATTCCGACGGGTACGCGCCGCTGGACGAACGGCCCGGGCGCGCTGCCTGGGACTCGCAGCGGAGTGCGGCCAACAGCAACGCCCTGAACGGGAAGGTCCTCCGCATTCACCCGGAGGCGGACGGCTCGTACACGATTCCGGCCGGGAACCTCTTCGCGCCGGGAACGGCGAAGACGCGGCCGGAGATCTACGCGATGGGCTTCCGCAATCCGTTCCGGATCGGGATCGACCCGACCACGAACCACCTGTTCGTCGCCGACTACGGGCCGGACGCGGGTGCGGTCTCGCCGACACGTGGTCCGGACGGGCGGGTCGAGTGGAACATCCTCGACAAGCCCGGTTTCTACGGCTGGCCGTACTGCGTGGGCGCGAACACGCCGTACAACGACTACGACTTCGCGACCGGTACGTCGGGGGCGACGTTCAACTGCAACGCGCCCGTCAACGAGTCGCCGAACAACACCGGCATCACCCAGTTGCCGGCGGCCATCCCGGCGACGATGTGGATGGGCAAGTCGACGTCCGGTGTGCCTGAGATCGGTGGCAGTGGCGCGCCGATGACGAGTGGCGCGTACAAGTACGACGCCGCGAGTACGTCGGATCGCAAGTGGCCGGCGTACTTCGACGGCAAGGCCGTGTGGGCGGACTGGAACGACAGCCGGCTGTTCTCGGTGCAGCTCAAGGACGACCGCGCAGGCGTGGCCGACGTATCCCGGATGCTGCAGACGCTGAACTTCATCCGGCCGCACGCTCTGCAGTTCGGACCGGACGGCGCCCTGTACGTGATCGAGTGGGGGAGCGGGTTCGGCGGCAACAATGCCGACTCCGGGATCTACCGGATCGACTACGTGCAAGGGAATCGGGCGCCGATCGCACAGTTCACCTCGGACAAGACATCAGGGCCGGTGCCCTTGACGGTCGCCTTCGACTCGACCGGGTCGCGTGATCCGGACGGGCAGCCGGTGACGCTCGCGTGGGACTTCGACGGGAACGGTACGACGGACAGCACCGAGGCCAAGCCGTCGTACACCTACGCCGCGGCCGGCGTCTTCAGCGCGCGGCTGACGGTGAGCGATCCGGACGGACGTACGGCGGTGTCGAACCGGACCATCACGGCCGGGAACACCGCACCAATGATCACCGTGGAGGCGCCGGTCGACGGAGGGTTCTTCGACTTCGGCGACACGATCCACTACAAGGTGACGGTCACCGATCCCGAGGACGGCGTGGTCGACTGCAACGACGTGATCACCCAGCCGGCGCTCGGGCACGACGAGCACGCACATCCTTATGAGCAGTACCACGGGTGTGAGGGGACCTTCCCGCTGCCCGGTGACCAGGGGCATGTCGGCGCGAACATCTTCGGCATCGTCACCGTGACGTACACGGACAAGGGTGCGCCGGGGACCGGCAAGATCACCACGCAGAAGGTGGTCCAGCTCCAGCCGAAGACGCGGGAGGCGGAGTACTTCAATGAGACCGGCGGGCCGGGATCAGCGCCTGGCGTGCAGGTGGAGGACACCGGTGACACCGCCGGCGGTGGGAAGAACATCGGGTTCATCGAGGACGGCGACTGGTGGGGCTGGAAGCCGACCAACCTGACGGGCATCGACCAGATCCAGTTGCGGGCCGCGTCGCCGGAGACGGGTGCAACCGTGCAGGTCCGGCAGGGATCGCCGACCGACGGTCCGGTGGTGGCGACGATCCAGGTGACCCCGACTGGTGGGTGGCAGACGTACGGCGACTTCACTGCTCCGGTCAGTGGGGCATCGCTGACGAGCGGGCCGTTGTACTTCGTGAAGACGACCGGGCAGCTCAACGTCAACTGGGTGAAGTTCATCGGCAAGGGAGTGACGGAGAACCAGCGCCCGGCCGTGACCGTGACGGCGTCCGTTGCTCAGGGCAAGGCTCCGTTGAAGGTCGACTTCACCGCGGCCTCGACCGATCCCGAGGGCGATCTGCCCTTGTCCTACGCCTGGAGCTTCGGCGACGGTGCCACTGCGACGGGCGCAGCGGTCAGCCACACCTACACGGCGGCCGGGACTTTCTCGGCCACTGCCACGGTCACGGACGCGCGGGGTGCGGCGGGGACGGCGAAGGCCGTGATCACCGTCGATTCGCCGTCACTGCCGACTTGTCTGACCGGTCGGTCGGATGGATTCGACGGCGCTTCCCTGGACAGCGGCCGGTGGTCTTCGGTTGTCCGAGGCAACCAGGAGTTGTCGGTTGCCGATGGCAAGCTGTCGATCCCGTTGACCGCGACCGACATCTACGGCACCGGGAATACAGACACGCCGAACATCGTCTTGCAGCCGCTACCGACTGGCGCTTGGCAGGCGACCGCAAAGGTCACCCTGCCGGCCCGATTGGCCTATCAGCAGGCCGGTTTGATCGTGTACGGCGATGACGACAACTACGCGAAGATGGTTCTGCAGGCCCGGTCCACGGGTGCTGCGTCAGCGGCCGATCGGATCTTCCAGTTCATTCGGGAGGAGGCCGGCGTACCGAACGAGGTCGCCGCATCGAACACGGCCAACCTCGGCGCCGCGTACCCGGACACGGTGTGGGTGCGGTTCACGTCGGATGGTGCGTCGCTGAAGGCTGCGTACAGTGCTGACGGCGCGACCTTCACCGAGATGCCGGAGACCAAGCAGTTGGCCGGGATCACGAATCCGCGGATCGGGCTGTTCGGCCTGGCCAACCGGACCGAGGCGCTGCCGATCACGGCATCGTTCGACTACTTCACGATCACGCCGGACGACACCGCCGAGCAGCCGGCACCCGAGGACGAGTTCGCCGGTACGACGCTGGACGCGTGCCGCTGGTCCGACGTCGTACGCCCGGATCCTGCCGCCTATCGGGTGGCCGGTGGCGGGCTCGAGATCGACACGAGCAAGGGCGACATCTACGGCGGTACGGCGACAAACCCGAAGAACCTGATGTTGCAGCCGGCGCCGGACGGGGACTGGACGATCGAGACCAAGGTCGATGCGTCGTCGTTCGATGAGGCATTCCAGCAGGCCGGGTTGATGGTGTACGCCGACGATGCCAACTACGTGAAGCTCGACTACCTCACAACCAACGCGGCGGGGTCCGCGGTGACACGTGGGCTGGAGCTGCGGAGCGAGGTTGGAGACGTGGTGCAGTCGCCGCAGCCGAACGCGCCGGCTCCGGCCAGTGGTGTTTGGTATCTGCGGTTGGCGAAGAGCGGGACAACCTTCACCGGCTCGTACAGCGCCGACGGCTTGGCGTGGACCGCGTTGCCGCCGGTGACGAATGCGGCACTCGGGTCGGCGTCGTTCGGTGTCTACGCGTTCGGAGTGGACCAGACGGCGTCGAAGACCGCGAAGTTCGACTACTTCGCCCTGGTCCGGGACACGGTCGCCCCAGCGGTCAGCCTGTCCCTGAACCCGTCGACTCCGTCCGGTCAGGCCGGGTGGTGGACCGGACCGGTCGTTGCCACCGCGATGGCGACGGATGACCAGGGCGGTCAGGTGTACGTGGAGCAGAAGGTCGGAGACGGCGACTGGTCCGAGTACACGGCACCGGTGTCGTTGTCGGCCGACGGGACACACACCGTGCAGGTCCGAGCGTCCGACACGGCAGGCAATGTGTCCCAGCCGGCATCGACGACGGTCAAGATCGACAGCACACCACCGACCGCCGCGGTCTCCGGCCTGTCGCCCGGCGGTTCTCTCGGGGTAGCGACGATTGCCTCGGTCAGCGCCACCGCGGCGGATGCGTTGTCCGGCCCAGGTGGGGTGACGCTCGCAGTTGATGGTCGGCCACTGTCACCCGCCGGCACCGTCGACGGGGCGGCCCTGGGCCTCGGCGCGCACTTGTTGACGGCCAACGCCACGGACCTGGCCGGCAACAAGTCGACGACAACGGTCCCGTTCACCGTCACCACGTCGTACGCCGAGGCGGTCAAGCTGGTCGACCGCTACCGGCTGGCCGGAAAGGTGCCGTTGGCAACCGCCACGGTGATGAAGGTCCAGCTCGGCATCGCCCAACGCGCAACCCGCCGGCTGGTCGCGGCCGTCGCGCTCGACCTGTTCATCTCGAGGGCCCGCACGGTCACTGATGTACCCGCGCGGACCCTGCTCACCGCAGTCGGCCAAGACCTGAAATCCCGGTTGGCCTGATGACGTCGTCGTGGGAGATCGCACCCCTACACCTGCCGCCGCCCCGGCTGGTTCGGCCCCATCCCGGGCACTTGGCAGCGCGGCTCCCACGACGGCCGTCCCCGGCGCCGCCCCGCGCTCCAGGCGCCGCCGGGGACACCCCTTCGCTGGACAGCTCGCCCCGGCTGGACGACGTACCAGAAGAAGTTGTTCGACCAAGGAGAAGAGGACATGGCTCGACCGATCACGTTGTTCACCGGCCAGTGGGCCGACCTGCCGTTCGAGGAGGTGGCTCGGCTGGCGTCGTCGTGGGGGTACGAAGGGTTGGAGATCGCCTGCTGGGGTGACCATCTCGACGTACGGCGTGCCGCCGAGGACGAGGCGTACGTGCGCGACCGCCTCGACATCCTCGAGAAGCACAACCTCAAGGTCTGGACGATCTCGAACCACCTGCTCGGGCAGGCGGTCTGCGACGACCCGATCGACCAGCGGCACGAGGCGATCCTGCCGGCACACATCTGGGGCGACGGCGACCCCGAAGGCGTCCGGCAGCGCGCGGCCGAGGAGATGAAGACGACAGCCCGCGCCGCTCGGGCGCTCGGGGTGGACGTCGTCGTCGGCTTCACCGGATCGTCGATCTGGAAGACGGTTGCGATGTTCCCGCCGGTCCCGCCGGCCATGATCGAGGCCGGGTACCGGGACTTCGCCGACCGGTGGAACCCGATCCTCGATGTGTTCGACGAGGTCGGGGTCCGGTTCGCGCATGAGGTGCACCCGTCCGAGATCGCCTATGACTACTGGTCGACGACGGCCACCCTCGAGGCGATCGGGCATCGCGCGACGTTCGGGCTGAACTGGGATCCGTCCCACTTCGTCTGGCAGGACCTGGATCCGGTCGGCTTCCTGTGGGACTTCAAGGACCGGATCTACCACGTCGACTGCAAGGACGCGAAGCGCCAGGTCGGCAACGGCCGCAACGGCCGGATGGGCTCGCACCTCGCCTGGGGCGACCCGCGCCGCGGCTGGGACTTCGTGTCCACCGGCCACGGCGACGTCCCGTGGGAGGCCTGCTTCCGGATGCTGAACACGATCGGGTACGAGGGCCCGATCTCGGTGGAATGGGAAGACGCCGGTATGGACCGCCTGGTGGGCGCTGCCGAAGCCGTCCAGTTCGTCCGCTCGCTGGCGTTCGACCCGCCCACCGCCTCCTTCGACGCGGCGTTCTCGTCCTAGAGCTTGCCGAAGAAGTCCTGGAGGTCCCCGATCACGAGCTCGGGGGCCTCCAGCGCCGCGAAGTGGCCGCCGCGGTCGAACTCGTTGTGGTGAACGACGTTGAGCTCACGCTCGACGAGACTGCGGACGGTGGAGTCACCGGGAAAGACCGCGAGACCGGTCGGCACCGGGCAGTACTCGACCTCGGCGGACCATGAGTCCTGCCCCTCGCGGTAGATCCGGCCCGAGGATCCCGCCGTCCGCGTCAACCAGGTGAGGGTGACCGAGTCCAGGATCTTGTCGTTGCCGATGGCACCGATCCGGTGGCCGTAGTCGTCGTACCACTCGAGGTTCCAGGCGAGCTGGCCGACGGGGGAGTCGACCAGTGCGTACGCCAGGGTCTGCGGCCGGCTTCCCTGGATCGCGGCGTACCCGGATCGCTCGGACTGCCAGCGGTCGAGTCCGCCGAGTCGCTTCTCCTCGGCTTCGGTCAGCTCCTCGCCCTTGGGGAACGCCACGAAGCCGTCGAGGTGCAGTCCGATGATCCGGTCAGGCACCAGCCGCGCGAGCGCCGGGGCGATCCGCCCACCCCAGTCGTACCCGTGGACGCCGTACCGGTCGTAGCCCAGCTGCTCCATCAGCGTGACCCAGGCTTTGGCGATCCGTTGGACACCCCAGCCGGTCGCGGTCGTCGGTCCGGAGAACCCGAACCCGGGCATCGACGGGATGACGAGATCGAAGTCCTGCTCGAGCGGCTCGATCAGATCGAGGAAGTCACTGCCCGCTCCCGGCCAGCCGTGCATCAGCAGCAACGGCATCCCGCCCCGGCGCACGTGGATGAAGTGCACCTGCTCCCCGTCGATCTCGGTCAGATACTGCGGGTAAGTATTGAGCCGGTCCTCGAATCGTCTCCAGTCGTACGACGTTCGCCAGACGTCCGCCACCTCGTGCAGCCGCCCGAGCTCGACGCCGTACGACCATTCCACGCCCGCTAGCTGATCCGGCCACCTGGTCGCGTCGAGTCGCCGCCGCAACTCGTCCAGCTCGCTCTGCGGAACCTCTGCCCGAAACTCGGTGAACGCCATACCACGCACACTAGGGGCAGTAGCGGACAGTGGCTGACCTCTGGCGCTAGTCTCGGTGGCATGACTGCTGGCAGATACGTCGCGCGGATCGTCGAGGTCCCGGATCACGGCATCAAGCTTGAGCCTGTGGAGGGTTCGGTCGCGCCGCAGGGGCCGACCGAGGTGAACCTCCTCGGGATGGCGATCGCGCTGGCACTCGGTGCGGCCGGCTATCGGCATCACACGGAGCAGCGTGATGCGGAGCTGCAGACACTCGACGCGCTGCTGAGCGGAGACGCCGTCATGCCGTGGCGGCCCGCCGAGGACGGCAGTACGCCGTACATCGTCTGCGCCTTGAACGACGGCCGACCGACCTGCGAGGTCCAGCCGACCGCCGACTGACCGGTGGACGCGATCTGGCCGGCGGCGCCGGAGTTGCGGCGGCCGCGGATCCTGCGGCAGCGGTGGCTCGACCTGACCTTCCTGCACTGGGCCGTCGACCCGGCTTACGTCGCGCACTTCTTCCCGCCAGGCACGCGCCCGGACACCTTCGAGGGACGCACGTACGTCGGCCTCGTGCCGTTCCGGATGGTCGACACCGGGCTGCCGTACGGTCCCGCCGTACCTTATGTGGGCACGTTCCTGGAGACGAACGTCCGCCTGTACTCCGTCGACGCCGCCGGCCGGCGTGGCGTCGTCTTCCTCAGTCTTGACGCCAACCGCTTGGCCGTCGTGACCGCTGCGCGGACTGTGTTCGGCCTGCCGTATCGGTGGGCCCACATGACGCACACCCGCGACGGCCTTCGTCACACGTACCGCTCAACGCTCCGATGGCCCGGCGTCCGGGCGAGCGCGACCATCGGCGTCGAGGTCGGCCCACGACTCGAACCAGGTCCTCTGGAGCACTTCCTCACCGCCCGTTGGGGGCTGCACACCCACCGCGCCGGGCGCACCTGGTATCTCCCCAACCACCATCCACCCTGGATCCTCTACACCGCTCAGCTCACGGCGTTGGATGCCGACGGCATTCTCACCTCCGTAGGGCTGACCGCCCCGGGTCGGCCGCCCGATCACCTCGCCTACAGCCCTGGTGTGCCGGCCGAATTCGGCCTACCCCTCACCTGAGGCTCCTCTGCCCCTTGTGCGGGCGGAATGGGTGAGAGTTTGAGTGGTGTGGAGGGTCTCGGGACGAGGGGTTGCAACCTCGGACAGGTTGTGGGGACCGTGGACACCGGATCAGGTGTCCGCGGTCCCGACTTGGTGTCCGGGCCGTCGGATCGTGACGGCTGGTGGGGTTGGCTGGTGGAGCGCCCCAGACCATCACCCACACATCAAGCAGAAAGCCCCACTCGAGGCCGTCGAGTGAGGCAGATGCCCACAGCATCAACTCTGACCAGCAAGGTCGGTGGTCTGGGCGGTGAGGTGGGGGAAGTCGAGCTGGCGGGACCAGCGGTTGACTTCGGTCGCCAATGCGCGGGAGCCGGCCGGGTCGCCTTCGTCGCGGAGCAGTACGGAGAGCAGTGCTTGCTGGGCGAGTGCGCCGAACAGGTGGCCGACCTTCTGGCGGAGCTCGGTGGAGCGTTCCCACTGCTGGCGGGCGAGTTTGAGGTCGCCGGCCGTGTGGGCATGGTCACCCAGGTGGCGGAGGGCGAGCGAGGAGAGGAGGTCGTCCCCGCTGCGCTCGCCGAGCTCGAGAGCAGTCGTGTAGTAGGCGAAGGCGTCCTCGGATTTGCCGTGGAGGTTGTCGGCGATGAGGCCCGCGTAGAAGGAAGCCATACCGCGCCGGGCGTCGTCAGGAGCCTGGTCCTGCAAACGATCGGCCCACTGCCCCAGACCCGCAGCGACAGTCCGGCCACGCCCCTTCTGGCGGATCTCACCTTCGCGGTCCGCTGGGTCGATCGCGGCCTCGTCGCCGTCCGCTGGGTCGATCGCGGCCTCGTCGCCGTCCGCTGGGTCGATCGCGGCCTGTCCGTCGCCTTCCTTCAGGTCGGCCCGGCCCTGGTGGTCCTCGGGGTCGGCCTCGGCCTCGCGGAAGAGTTCTGTACCGTAGTCCTTGCGTAGCCGGAGCATCTCGATGTCCCAGGTGATTGTTGCGTCGGGCAACGTTGTGACCGCTTGTGTGGCGGCGGTCAGCGCATCGGCGGCGTTGTCGGTCTTCTGGGCGAAGTCCTGGTCGACAGCGACCTCGGCGAGGGACAGCGCGAGGGCGCGACGCTCGGCGGGGTCGTCGGTGCTGGTCGTGCAGAGGAGGTTCGTGGCGGCCGTCCACTGAGCGGCGCGCTGGAGGTGGGTGGCGGCGCTGATGACGGCGTCGACGGAGAGCTGAGCCATGGTCGGTCCTCACGAGGTGAGTGGATTGATGGCGGCAGAGTATTTCGACGTCGAAATATTTGACAACTAACCTTCAGTGGATGAAAAGTTAGACGGGTGAAGGATTGGGTGGATGACCATGTCGACCTCTGGTCCGAGGAGTGGCCGGAGCTCGATCGCCGGGTCGAGGGCATCGCGGTCCGGCTCCAGGCGCTGGCGGGGTACCTGGACCGGCATCGGGACGCTGTGTTGGCGGAGTTCGGGATGCAGTGGTGGGAGTTCAAGACGCTGCACATGCTCCGACGCGGAGGCACGCCGTACCGGGCGACGCCAGGGGAGCTCGCCAAGCAGTTGGGGATGTCGGCGGCGGCACTGACCAATCGGCTGGATGCGCTCGAGCGCCGGGGGTACGTCGAGCGGTCGCATGATCGTGACGATCGGCGCAAGGTGGTCGCAACCCTGACGCCGGCCGGACACGCCATCTGGGAGCGCGGAATCGGCGAGATCCAGGGCGTCGAACACGACCTGATCCACAACCTCCCTCCCCGCGACCGCATCCGCCTCGAAGCCCTTCTCCGCCGCCTGCTCCTGCCCACTGAGAGCCCCGCCGGCCGATCACCGAGCTCTGCCGGCCGATCACCCAGCTCCGCCGGTTGACCCCCCCGGGCTCCGCGGGCTGACGCCGGATCGGCGGAGCTCCGCCGGCTCGCCTGGCTCAGCTCCGACGCTGATCACCCAGCTCCAACGCTGATCACCCAGCTCCAACGCTGATCACCCAGCTCCACCGGTGACCGCCGAGGCCCGCCTGGCCCGTCGATCGATCCAGGCCCGACTCCGGGCGGGATGTCAAGATCGCGTCCTCTGCTCCGACCTCTGGATGTAGGCACCCGGAAGGGGTGCTCGGGATCGGAGGACGGACAGATGGAACCGCTGAACTTGATGGTGTCGCTGAGTCACGTCGCCGGTGACAAACGGCCGAAGAACGAGCACCGCCTGAGTGAGCGGGTCGGACGCGGCCGACCCGGAGAAGAGCGTCGGCCGCCGGTGCGTACTCACGGATGGTGGCGGAGCCGGTTGCAGGGAGTAGCGAAGATCGCCACCCGGTGAGCCGAGAAGGTTCCAGCAGCGTGAAATGCAGGGCGGACTCGGCGGAGTCGTGTCAGAGTCCCCCCGTGACCGATGCGAAGAGTGACCAGGCCCGGCAGTTGCTGGCGGTGTACGACGACCAGTTGCGCGGGACGAGCGAGAGTGCGGACGTGCCGACGAGCATGGACGGGCCGGTGATCCGGGTCGAGTACCCGAACCGTGGGTTCGTCAGCTACCGGTCGCTGGACGGGCTCGACGGCGCCGAGGTCGACGCGCTGATCGGCCGGCAGCGGGACTTCTTCAAGGCCTTGGGCCAGTCGGTCGAGTGGAAGCTACGCGGCCACGACCAGCCGGCGGATCTGCCGGAGCGGCTGCGCGCGGCCGGGTTCGAACCTGAGGAGCAGGAGACCGTCCTCGTCGCGGAGAGCGCGGACATCGTCGAGCGGCTGCGTGGGCGGGAGTCCGTCGATGGCATCAGCATCCGCCTTGTCGACGAACGTGCCGACTTCGAGCGCATCGCGGCGATGGAGTCGACCGTCTGGAACGACGACTGGTCCTGGCTCACGGACGACTTGGTACGGCGCCACGCGACCGGACTGACCGAGATCTTCGTGGCCGAGGCGGACGGCGAGGTCGTGTCCGCAGCATGGGCGGTCTACAAGAAGGGCACCGAGTTCACCGGTCTCTGGGGCGGTTCCACGCTCGCTGAGTGGCGTGGCAAGGGCATCTACAAGGCCCTCGTCGCAGTTCGCGCCGCCCGCGCGGTGGAGCTCGGCTACAAATACCTCCACGTCGACGCCTCCGACGACAGTTCCCCGATCCTGCAGCGCCTCGGCTTCCTCGCGGTCACCACCACCACGCCGTACGTCCACACCCCGTGACTCAGGTGGGTGGGCGGTAGAGGGCGTAGTGCATCGGGCCGTCGTGGGGGAGTTGCAGCTCGGCGATGGTGGTGAAGCCCAATGACTCGTAGAACGCGAGGTTCGCGGGTTCCTGAGTCTCGACGAAAGCCGGCAGGTGGTCGCGGTCCGCGGCGGCCAGGCCGGGCGCGACAACCGCTCGGCCGAGGCCCTGGTGCTGCCGGTCGGGGGCGACGCCGAGGATGGCGAGGAGCCAGAGCGGGGTGCGCGGGCGGAAGATGCCCATCGCCTGGCCGTACTCCGCGGCGACGGCCGCGCGTGATCCGGCCAGTTCGTTGAAGGTATCGGCGTGCTGGGTGAACGCATCCGGGGGAGTGGCCGGCGTCGTCCAGATGGCGACGGCGCTGACATCGTCGGTGACCCAGACGCGACCGTGCGCGCAGTCCGACGCCGGTGAGGAAGTGGCGGTTGTACTGCGACAGCCGGGCGAGATAGTCGTCCGGGTCGATCCCGGCGCGGGTCATCGGGTAGTCCTCGAACGCCTGGGTCAGGGTCTGGACGGCCGCATCGACGTCCGATTCCGTTGCCTGGCGCACCTTTTCGGTCATGTTCGGAGCGTTTGCACGATCAGGTCGGCGACGGCTCGCATGCCGGCCGCGGTGGGGTGGTAGGGCACGAAGCCACCCAAGCTGGGTGGGCGCAGCGTGAACCCGGTGGTCCACGGCTCGGGTGAGCCGATGGCGTGGTCGCGGCTCCCGGCCGAGGCCGTGATCAGGTCGGCGCCCGTACTGGCCGCGGCCTTCGCGAAAGCTGCGGCGAGTCCGTCGGCCATCATGGCGACGCTGGGCAGTTGTTCCTCGTTCAGCGGTACGTCGCGACGCGGACGGGTGCTGGGGCCGACGAGGGTGAGGTAATCGACGAGGACGACGCGGGCGTTCGGCGCGCGCTCCCGGACTCGCTCGACCACGGCGATCAGGGAGTCCGTGACGGCCTGGTACGCCGCGTCGTCCTTGAGGTAGCTGACCCGGGCCCGGATCCGGTTCGCGAAGCGCCGGCCGAGGATGGTGGCCGGCTTGGCCAGGAAGTTGAGGAAGCTGCCGCGGATGAAGGTCCCGACGTAGTCCAGATCGTTGCCGCCGACGGTGATCGTGACGAGCGCCGTCTCCGGGGTGACGGCCTCGAGCTGCGGGGCGGCCTCGTCCTGCTGGGTGTCGAGCACGTTCGCGGTGGTTGCGCCGGAGTAGGTGACGTCGGTCAGTTCCAGGCCGAGCTCCGCGGCAACCAGGTGCGCGTAGTTGTTCCCCGATCGGCCCGCCGGAGCGTCCACGATCGGGTCGATTCCCGGACCGGCCGCGAACGAGCTGCCAAGGGCGACGTACCTGCTGCCGGGTGAGATCACCGGACCACGATAACCGTGAGGCTGATGGCGTTGGGGCATACTCACCGGTGAGTGACGACGTGTTCGGGACGGCGGGGATTCGTGAGCGGGTGCTGGCCGGGTGGTCGGCGGCGCCGGTGCGGTTCCGGGAGGACGCGAACGCCGAGGAGGACCTGGCGCTCGGCGGGTACCTCGACCGGGTCGTGGTCGAGCTCGCCCAGAACGCCGCGGATGCGGCCGCTCGGGCGGGGGTTCCGGGGCGGGTGCTGTTCTCGTTCCGCGGCAGCACGCTGGTCGTCGCGAACACCGGTACGCCGTTGTCGGCCGAGGGCGTCGAGTCGCTCGCGACGCTTGCGGGCGTCGGCGAAGCGGGACGACGCGGAGAGCGGTCGGGCGGTTCGGAGTCGGGTTCTCGGCCGTGCTGGCGGTGACCGACGAGCCGGTGATCTTGTCGCGGACCGGTGGCGTCCGGTTCTCCCAGGCGGACACCGCGGCCGCGGTCGCGCGGGCTGGGGTCGGCCGGGCTCGACGACCGAGGTACGCCGGCGGGACGGGCAGGTGCCGGTGTTGCGCCTCCCGTTCGACGGCCGAGGGCGAACCGCCGGAGGGCTACGACACTGCCGTCATCCTGCCGCTGCGCGACGACGCGGCGGCCGAACTCGTCCGCCGCCTGCTCGAGGAGGCCGATGATGCGCTGCTGCTGGCGCTCCCCGGCCTCGAGCGGATCGAGATCGAGACGTCGACGGTGCAGGCGGGTGCTCGCCGATGCGGAGTCCGCGCTGGCACGTGCAGCGCGCCGCCGGCATCTTCGACGATCGCGAAAGAGAGCAACTTGCTCGCGGACCGGCCGACCGAGGAACGCTCCCGCCCGTAGCTGGTCGGTGCTCTGGGCGCTCCCACGTGACCAGGCCATCGAGCTCTCCGCGGACGTTGTGCAGGCGCCGACGCCGACCGAGGAACCGCTGTCGCTGCCCGCGTTGCTGTTGGCAACGTTTCCGCTGGATCCGACGCGGCGGCACGTGGCGCAGGGGCCGCTTGACCGATCGGCTGGTGCAGGAGGCGGCGGCGGCGTACGCCGAGCTGCTGCGGAGCCGGGCCGAGGACGGGGCGGACGTGCTGCCGCTGGTGCCGACCGGGCTGGCGGCGGGGGCGTTCGACCGGGCGCTCAGGGACGAGATCGTCTGGCCGTGCTGCCCGGTACGCCGATGCTCGCGGGCGGTCGAGGACGGGACCTTGCTGCCGAGCCGCCGGGATGCGGTCGTGGTCGACGGTGCGGACGATGCGTTCAATGCCGTGCTCGCGCCGATCGTGCGCGGGCTCGTGCGGTCCGACCGGCAGGACCGGATCGCCTTGGACGCGCTCGGAGTACGGCGGCTCGACCTGGCCGACCTCGTCGACCAGCTCGGCGCGGTGGCGGCGACGAATCGCCCGAGTGGTGGCGGGCAGCGTCTACGCGTCGCTCTCCGGCATGGTCACGGATCCGTTGCTGCGGGAGGCCCTCGGCACCCTGCCGGTCCCGCTGGCCGACGGCCGGCTCGTCCGCGGGGTCCGCGGGTTGCTGCTGCCGGGCCGCGAGCTGCCCGACCGACGTCCTGGCGACCTTCGGTGAGTACGGCGTACGGGTGGTTCACCCGGAGGCGGTGCACGAGTCGCTCGAACGGCTGGGAGCGCTCCCGGCGACTCCGCGGTCGTTGCTCGAGGACAGCGCCGTACGGACTGCCGTCGAGCACTCCGCCGAAGCAGACGATCCGGACGCCGATCGCCGACGCGGTCCTCAGCGCTGGTCGCCGCCGACCCGTCCCAGGCCGAAGGGCCTGTGGTGGCTGTCCGACCTCGTCCTCCGCGACGCCGACGGCGAACTGGTCCCGGCGAACGCGCTGGTCATCCCCGGCTCCGCTGCCGAGGCGGTGCTCGACGACGAGGAGGTCGCGCCGATCGACCGGGCGCTGCTCGACCGCTACGGACAGGCGGCGCTGGAGGCCGTCGGCGTACTCGCGACTCCTCGGCGTCGTGACGGCCTCGGACGTCGCGCTCGACGAGTTGCCCGAAGCGCTGGCCGACCTCGACGGCATCGAGGACTGGGCGTACGACGTCGCACCGGACGGTTCGCGGTACGGCGCGACCGTCGGCGAGCTCGACGGCGGTCCGCGACCTCGACTGGATCACCGACGACGCCTGGCCGCGCGTCCTCGAACTGCTCGGATCGTCCCCGGAGCTGCGCCGCGCGCTGGTCACCCGGTCCGCGTCGTCGGGCCGGATGACCGTGCCCCTCGGCGTACCGTCGTACACGGCCTGGTGGATCCGACGACCGCGTTCTGCTGGAGGACGGCGAACCGCTGGCCGGCCGGGCCGATCCGGACGCCGATCCGGTGCTGGCGACCTTCCTGGACGAGGCGCCGGAGTGGACGGCCGCGGCTCGACCCGGAGGTGCGGACCGCGGTCGGCCTGGTCCGCGAGGTCGGCGATCTCGACGCGGACGGCGTCAGGCTGCTGCTGGAACGTCTCGCGGATCCCGGAGCGGGAGGTCGAAGAGAGCGCGATCTGCTGCGGCTGTGGAGTCAGCTCGGCACGCTGTCGGCTGTTCCCGGGCGATGCGCCGGAGCAGGTCCGGGTGCTCGGCGGACGACGGCTGACCCGGGTCGCCGAGGCCGGTCGCGGCGGTGGTCGTCGATGGCCCGATGTGGTTGCAGCGTGAGGATCTGGGCGGTTTCGTGGTCGCGTCCGGGTGCGGCGGCGGACGGGCTGAGCGACCTGCTCGACGTACCGATGGCGCAGGAAGTTGCCGAGGGCAAGATCGACGGCGCGGGGACGGCGGCCGACGTGCCGGCGATCGTGCGGGAGCTGGTGCCGGAGGTGCCGGCGACCTGGTGGGAGCACGAGGAGCTCACGGTCGACGGCGTCGAGGTGTCGTGGTGGGTGGACGACGACGGTGCTCCGCACGCGGCGACGTTCGACGGCCTGGCGAAGGCACTGGCGTGGTCGAGCGGCCGCTGGGACCAGCGCCACGTGATCCGCGCGGTCCTCAACGAACCCGACCGCAGCTCAGAACTCCTGATCGACGCCTCCTTCGACTGAATGCAGCGCGGGGTTGTCGATCGCTGTGCTGAGGGACTGGGCGGAGGCCGCGGCCCCCGAATCGCCCAGGCGGCCGAGGTGGAGCTGGGCGTGGACCAGGAGTTCGCGCAGGTCACAGCGCGCGGCCAGGGCGGAGAGTCGGGTGGTCAAGGTCAGCGCGCGGTCGGTTTCGGATCGATCCAGGGCCGCGTCGATCGCGGCGTCCAGCACGTGTGCATGGACCCATTGGTAGCGGTCCGGCTCGGAGCTGGCCCGGGTCAGGGCGACGTCGAGCCACTTCGTGGCGGCGGGGTAGTCGCCTCGCCGGGCGTTCAGCAGGGCGAGGCCCCGGCCGGCCATGCCTTCCCAGCAAGGATCGCCGAGCTGGCAGCCCAAGGCCCACGCTTCCTCGAAACCGTCGAAGGCCGTGTCGAGCTTCCCGGCGTACAGGTCGAGCTCGGCGGCGAGCGCTTGCGGCCAAGGCTGGAAGGCGATCCAGCGTTCCTGCCGCACCAGGTCGAGCGTCTCGGCCAGCGCGGCCGCGGCCTGGCTGTGCTCCGAACGCAGCAGATGCGCACGCCCGACAAGTGACAACGACCACGCCTGCTGGCGGCGATCGCCGCACCGGGCGGCGAGCTCGACCGATGCGTGCAGCTGCTCGAACGCGAGCGCATAGTCGGACCGGTCGGACGAGTTCATCCCGCGGACGCCGAGGATCGCGGCCTGCTCCGCGTCGGTCTCGGCCACCGCCTGGGCCTTGCTCAGCCACTCGTCGGCGGTGCCACGCCGACCGGCCTGCACTTCGATGAATCCGAGTTCGCGCATTGCGAGCACCGCGGTCGCTCGCTCACCGGCCTGATCGGCGATGAGGAGCGCCTCGTTGCAGGATGATCGCGCCCTCCTCGTCATGGCCGCGGATCGCGTGCACGAGCGCGCCGCCGAGGGCTGCGAGCGCACGCGCCAGCAACGTCTTGTCCTTGCACTGCACTGCCACCGCAGCTGCTTGCCGTAGGCAAAGAATGCCGGCGTCGACCGCGCCGGCCACCAGTGCGGCGCGTCCGGCCTGGAGCTGGCTCACGGCCGCCGCGCGACTGCTGAGCGGTGGGCCTGGCTGGGTCCCGACCAAGGCGGCCTCGCGCAAGGATTCCGTCACCTCGACTCCCAGTTCGCTCCGGAACAGGTCCGCACACAACGCGACTTGCCGGAGCGCGCCGGCCTGGTCTCCCGACTGTGCCAGGCTCCGGATGAGCAGCTCGTGGTTGCCTTGCTCGAGCGGATTGACGGCCACCGCCTTGGCCGCGAAGGGAATCGCCGCCGGCAGCTTGCCCGCTGGCCAGCAAGCCGATCGCGTGTTGCCGAAGCCGTGCCTCGATCTCGCCCGAGATCCGCCGCCGCTCGACCAGCAACCACGACTCGAACTCGGGACACGACTCCAGCTCCACACCCTCCAGAAGTTCGCCTGACGTCAGCAAGGAGTCGTCCAACCGCAGGACGTCCACTGTGGTGCCGTCGGAGCGCCGCCACCACCGGATCGCCGGTCAACAGCTCCGGTACGCCGATCGCCCGGCGGAGCTCGGCCAGCGTCCAGCGCAGTGCGCCCAGCGGATCCTCGGCATCGGCGAAGAACAGTTCGGCGAGCCGGCGCCGGCTCGGCGGCCGCTCGGACAGCACGACATACCCGAGCAGGCCCCAAGCCTTCTTCCCCCGCGGCTGACGACCCGGCTTCTCGACCACCGGCGGTCCGAGCAATCGGATCAGCGGCACAGATCTCACCCCCTCCCGTGAGACCTCCAGTGTCGCCCGGGGTGTCAACCGTGTCAGCGCCGTACGCCGACCGCCTCCAGGTACTCCGCGCGCGCCGCGACCGTGCCGTCGTCCGCGTAGTCGAACGCTCGCGGTACGTCAGCCAGATCCGTGGCGAAGTGTCGGTAGTCCTCGCCGTCCAACGACCCGGCCAGGCGGGTGATCGGCCCGTAGAAGTCCATGAACCACTCGGCGAAGTGCTTCGGCGAGTGATACCGGAACACGTACTCACGCTTGGTCAGCGCCGTCCACTCGACCCGGTCACCGAACAGTTCGATCAGATGCTCCTCGGTACCCCACAGCGTCGGCGACTGCGTCCCGGCCGGCGGCGGCGCCCACTTCGACACCGTCTTGAACAGCTGACCGATCATCCCGGCCGGCGTCCAGCTCGCCAGCGCGATCTTGCCGCCCGGCTTGACGACCCGAACCAGTTCGTCCGCCGCGCGCTGGTGGTCGGGCGCGAACATCACGCCGACCGTGCTCAGTGCGAGGTCGAACGATTGGTCCGGGACCGGCAGCTTCTCCGCGTCGCCTTCGGTGAAGGTGACCGGAAGGTGTTCGGCCGCGGCCCGTTCGCGACCCTGCGCCAGCAGGTTGGCCGCGTAGTCGACACCGGTCGCCTCGGCGAAGCGCCGGGCCGCCGCCAGTGCCGCGTTGCCCTGACCGCACGCGACGTCGAGGGCTTGCTGCCCGGCCCGTACGTCGGCGGCCTCGACCAGGAGTTCGGCGATGATCTGCAACGTGTTGCCGACCCGCGGGTAGTCCCCGGTCTGCCACCCGGCTCGCTGCTTGTCCTTGATTGCCTCGAAGTCCACGGCCGTACTCGTCATGTCTGTCTCCCCCTGGAGGTCACTGTCACTTCGGTGGCCGGATCTGGCCACCTGGATCGATCCAAGACGGTCACCGTGTGACGCGACGTGTGACGACGGAGGGCGGCGTACGACGAGACCTGCACCGCGGCTGGTCACACAGAGCAAAACATCGTTGTCAGAGGTTGGTATATCGACTGATCTGCGGATATGACCTCGTGTTTCCAACGTGGCAATCGAACTCTTGCCAACGTTGTCATCGCTACTTATAGTCCGACACACCTTTCGCTCGGTAACCAGCCTGTCCGCGCAACAGAAACGGAGGTGACTTTCGTCATGAACACGGTGCCAGACATGAACGAAGGGCCGCGCCCGCAGTTCGAAGATGTCGCAGAGGTCGTCCGCTATCAGTTGAGTCGGCGAAGCCTGGTCGGAGGAGGTGCCGCGGCCGCGTTGACCGGCTTCCTGGCGGCCTGCTCCGGCGGTGGCGGCTCGTACTCCGACAAGCCCGCCAACGACAAACCCGTCGCCACCAAGTCGATCCAGATCGGCAAGGCCAACATCCCGGTCCCGCGGGACCAGTCGGTCATCGTCGGCCAGGTCGAGTACACCGTCTTCGACAGCTTCAACGGGATGATCCCGAACGGCTCGCCGAGCGGCGCCGGCGTGGAGCTGGCCACCGAGCCGATGTTCTTCCTCAGCTTCGCCACCGGCAAGCTGACGCCGTGGCTGGCGACGGAGTACAAGTACAACGACGAGCCACACCGAGCTGACCATGAAGTTCGATCCGAAGGCCCACTGGAACGACGGCAAGCCGCTGGGCGCGAACGACTTCAAGTTCACCGTGATGCTGCTGAAGGACCGGCCGGACCTGTTCGGCGGCGGCGGTGACCTGAAGGAGTTCGTGAAGGACGTCGAGGTCACCGACGACGCACACCGCGGTCGTCAAGCTGCTCAAGCCGACGCCGCGGCTGCACTACAACTTCATCGCCGCGATCGCCGGCGCGCCGATCAACCTGATGCCCGAGCACATCTGGAAGGCGCAGGACCCGACGAAGTACAAGGACAACCCGCCGGTCCGGTCCGGCCCGTACAAGCTGAAGCAGGCGATCCGGAACCAGAAGATGTTCGTCTGGGAGAAGGACCCGAACTACTGGAACAAGGACAAGCTCGACGTCAAGCCGCAGTACGTCGGTCTTCCAGAGCACCTCGAAGCAGCTCGACCAGGCCGTCGCTGGCGTTCGAGCGCGCCGAGTTCGACGTCGGCTCGATCGACGAGCAGCACGCCAAGCAGTTGCGCAACACCGGGCTACCCGAATCTGGTCACCACCCAGTTCCACGACCCGAACCCGCGGGTGATGTGGCTGAACTGCGATCCGGCCCGGGGCGTGATCTCGGAGCCGAAGATGCGCTGGGCGATCAACTACTGCCTGGACCGGGAGAAGATCGGCAAGTCGATCTGGCCGATCGAGGTGCCGCCGGCCGAGTACCCGTGGGCGGACTACCCGACCAACGACAAGTGGAAGAACGACGAGCTGGCGAACAAGTACAAGTTCGAGTTCAACCTGGACAAGGCGACCGAGCTGCTCGACGAGATCGCGCCGAAGAACGCCGCCGGCAAGCGCGTGTACAAGGGCAAGCAGATCAACCTCGAGATCATCACGGCCTCGCCGGTCGACGGACCCGAGTACGCGATGGCGAACGTGCTGAAGACGGACCTCGCCAAGGTCGGCGTACCGGCCACCCTGCGCAGCCTGGCCGGCAGCGTGCACGACGAGAAGTTCCAGCGCGGTGAGTACGACATCGACTCGAACTGGGCCGGCTTCGCGATCGACCCCGAGCAGCTGTACTCCGACTGGGAGAGCAGCAAGGCGCAGCCGATCGGCAAGAACGCCGCCCAGAAGAACAAGATGCGGTTCCGGAACGCCGAGTTCGACGCGATGTCGGCGCAGCTGGCCCAGCTCGACCCGAGTCTCCGGAGGCCAAGCCGCTGCTCGACAAGGCGCTGGAGATCTACTTCCAGCAGCTGCCGTTGCTGTCGGTGATCCAGACCGGCTACCCGTCGTACTTCAACACGGCGTTCTGGACCGGCTGGCCGACCGACGACGACCTCTACGAGGTGCCGCTGAACTGGTGGCCGCACTTCATCTTCGTGCTCGGCAAGATCAAGGCCACCGGGCAGAAGGGTCCGGCGTGACGGCGGAAGCGCCGCCAGTCGTTGCCGTCGACAAGCCGCAGGACACCGCACCCTCGACGGGGGTGCGGGCCTGGCTGTCCCGGCATCCGCTCGCGGCGTACGCGATCCGACGGTTCGGGCTCTACCTGGTCGAGCTGTGGGGCGCGCTCACCATCGCGTTCTTCTTCTTCCGGCTGATGCCCGGTGACCCGATCCAGACGCTGATCCAGACCCTGCAGCAGAACTACGTCTACAACCAGCAGGCCAGCGCCGAGATCATCGCCCGGTACCAGCACGAGTTCGGCCTCGACGGCAACCTCTTCTCCCAGTACCTCAAGTACATGGAGAAGCTGGTCCTGCACGGCGACCTGGGCCCGTCGCTGATCAACTATCCGACGCCGGCCCAGGACGTGATCCTGCGGGCGTTGCCCTGGACCATCGGTCTGCTCGGGATCTCCGCCGTGCTGGCCTGGGTGTTCGGCATCGTCATCGGCGCGATCGCCGGCTGGCGGCGCGGCAAGCTCGGGTCGTCGATCGCGACCAACCTGTCGATCGCGCTGTCGCACGTGCCGTACTTCTTCGTCGCGCTGATCCTGGTCTACATCTTCGCCTACTCACTCGGGATGCTGCCGGCCAGATCGGCGTACGACTCGCGGATCGAGCCCGGGGATCAATCTGGACTTCATCGGCAGCGTGCTGAAGTACGGCCTGCTGCCGGGGCTGTCGATCGTGCTGATCGGGACGTTCAGCTGGATCCTGTCCACCCGGATGCTGATGGTGCCGGTACTCGGCGAGGACTACCTGGTGTACGCCGAGGCCAAGGGCCTGAAGGGCTGGCGGATCCTGACCCGCTACGCGCTGCGGAACTGCTACCTGCCGCAGATCACCGCGTTCGGCATCTCGCTCGGCTTCATCTTCAACGGCAACGTGCTGGTCGAGCAGCTGTTCAACTATCCGGGTCTCGGGACGACGCTCGTCACGGCGATCCAGCAGCTCGACTTCAACACGATCCTCGGGGTGACGAACATCGCGATCTTCTCGGTGCTGACCGCCGTCCTGATCCTGGACCTCCTGCTCCCGTTGCTTGACCCTCGCGTCAAGTACTGGAAGTGATGACGATGAGACTTCTGAAGGCAGTTCTCCGGACGATCCGGCACAGCCGGCGGCTGGCGACCGGTCTCGTGATCCTCGTCGCTCATGGTGCTCGTGGCGCTGCTGAGTCCGCTGATCGTCAAAGCGATCGGTGGCTCGACCGATCCGCTCGAGCTGGCGGCGTACGAACGCTGGCTGGTGCCGGGGCCCGGCCACCTGCTCGGCACCGACCAGTTCGGCCGGGACGTGTTCGCGATGGTGGTGAGCGCGCTCGCGGTCTCGCTCCAGATCGGCGCGATCGCCGGGATCATCTCGACCGTGGTCGGTGTGATCGTGGCGTTCGTGGCCGGCTACAAGGGCGGCTGGATCGACGGGGTGCTGTCGACGTTCACCGGGATCCTGCTGGTGATCCCGACGTTCCCGTTGCTGATCGCGCTGTCGGCGTACGCGAAGAACGTCAGTCTGTTCCAGGTCGGCGTGATGATCTCGATCTTCGCCTGGCCGTTCGCGGCCAAGACGATCCGGTCGCAGGTGCTCAGCCTGCGGTCGCGCCCGTACGTCGATCTGGCCCGGGTGAGCAAGGCCCGTGACCTCGAGATCATCGTCACCGAGTTGCTGCCGAACCTGCTGCCGTTCATCGGGGTCGGGTTCGCGTCGTCGGCGCTCGGCGCGATCTTCGGGCTGGTCGGTCTGGAGGTGATCGGGCTCGGGCCGGGTGGCGTGATCGACCTCGGGCAGATCATCTTCAACGCGATCAACACCGGCGCGCTGACGCTGGGCGCCTGGCCGATGTTCGTCGTACCGATCGTGTTGCTGACGCTTGCTGTTCGCGGCGCTGAACATGGTCAACATCGGGTTGGAAGAGGTCTACAACCCGCGGCTGAGAGGAGTGGCCGGTGAGTGAGCAGCCGTGCTGGAAGTGTCAGGGTCTCGACGTCACCTACTCGACCAACCGCGGCGACGTGCAAGCGGTACGCGGTCTCGATCTGTCCGTTCGGCGGGGCGAGATCCTCGGTATCGCAGGGGAGTCCGGCAGCGGGAAGAGCACGCTCGCGGTCGCGCTGCTCCGGCTGCTGAAACCGCCGGGCAAGGTGACGGCCGGCTCGGTGATCTTCCATCCGGCCGGACGATCGCCGGTGGATCTGCTCAAGGTGGACGGCGAGGAGCTCCGGGTGCTGCGGTGGTCGCGCGTTGTCGTACCTGCCGCAGGGGTCGATGAGCTCGCTCAACCCGGTGATGCGGGTGCGCGACCAGTTCAAGGACGTGATCCTGGAGCACGCGCCGGGCCGGCAGGGACTCGCTGTCCGAGTTGATCCCGCGGCTGCTGGCACAGGTCGGGCTGGAGCCGCGGGTCGCCCGGATGTACCCGCACGAGCTGTCCGGCGGGATGAAGCAGCGCGTGCTGATGGCGATCGCGGTCGCGCTCGAACCCGACCTGGTGATCGCGGACGAGCCGACCACCGCGCTGGACGTGACGATCCAGCGGGTGATCCTGCAGACGCTGGCCGACCTGCGCACCGACTTCGGCGTCACGCTGATGGTGATCTCGCACGACATGGGTGTGCACGCGCAACTGGCCGACCGGGTCGCGGTGATGTACGACGGCCGAGCTGGTCGAGGTCGGCGACGTACGTCAGGTCTTCAAGAATCCGCGGCACGCCTACACCCGGCAGTTGATCGAGTCGATCCCACGACTCGGGACGGAGGGCGTCGTGACGTCGGAAGGTGATCGAACTTCGTGGCGTACAGCAACGATTCCACGCCCGCGGTGCGGCCGGCGGATACCTGACCGCGGTGGACGACGTGAGCTTCACGCTCGCCGCGTCGACCCGCCGCAGGTGGTCAGCCTCGTCGGTCAGAGCGGCAGCGGGAAGAGCACGATCGCGCGGAACGTCCTCGGTCTGCAGAAGCCGACGTCCGGCACGGTCACGTACGGCGGCAAGGACATCTTCAAGCTGACCCGCGCCGAGTACGACGAGTACCGGCGCGACGTGCAGCCCGTCTTCCAGGACCCGTACGCGATCTTCAACCCCTTCTACCGGGTCGATCGCGTGCTCTGGAAGGCGGTGAAGAAGTTCGGGCTGGCCTCCACGCGGTCGAGCTGGGCTGGCGCTGATCGAGGAGTCGCTGCGCGCGGTCCGGCTCGAGCCGGAGAACGTGCTCGGCCGGTATCCGCACCAGCTGTCCGGTGGTCAGCGGCAGCGCATCATGCTGGCCCGGATCCACATGCTGCGTCCGGCGTTCGTCATCGCCGACGAGCCGGTGTCGATGCTGGACGCCCAGATCCGCAAGCATGTTCCTGGACATCCTGCTCGACTTCCAGCGCGAACACGGGATGACGACGCTCTTCATCACCCACGACCTGTCGACCGTCTACTACCTGGGCGGCGAGGTCATGGTCATCACCAAGGGCCAGATCGTCGAACGCGGCCCGGTCTCCACCGTGATGCACGAGCCATCCCACCCGTACACCCGAACTCCTGCTCGACTCCATCCCCCAACCCGACCCCGACAACCGCTGGACCACCCGCATCCAGGTCGACGAACTCGCCCACGCCGACGACAACACCCCCGCCGACGCGACCAAGCCGGAAGCCCCGATCCTCTGAGCGACCACGACCCGACCTCCCGCACACCAAGCCGGACCGCGGACACCAGACCGGGACCGTGGACACCTAGCCGGGACCGCGGACAACAAGCCGGGACCGCGGACAGCTGATCCGGTGTCCACGGTCCCCATAACCTGTCCAAGGTCCCAACCCCTCACTCCGAAACCCTTCCCACCACTCAAGCGCTCACCCATCTCGCCCACACCGAGGGCAGACGAGTCCCGTTTCAGGGGCCAACCCCCGAGATTGTGGGTTGCCCCCTGAGAATTTGGGGGCCGAACCCACCGTTTCAGGGGTTAACCCTTGAAATGGCCGGGCCGTTGGCCCGTGAAATGGCCCTGGCTGGGGGCCAACCCACCATTTCGGGGGTTAACCCCTCAAATGGCCCGGGCCGTTGACTCCTGAAATGGCGCTGGCCGTTGACTCCTGAAATGGCGCGGGCTTGGGGCCGAAAGCACCATTTCAGGGGTTAACCCATGAAATGGCCAGGCCGTTGACCCGTGAAATGGACCCGGCGGGCCCGAACCCACCAATTCAGGGTTTAACCAGCTCTCGTGTCGTTCGTGGGTGACCGATTCGGGCCACCGCAGGGCGACTTCATGCACCAGATGCGTACGCCGAGGCCGTCGCCGTACGGATCTCGTGCACAAAGTGGCCGATCGGGCCGATGGGTGGCAGCCGGGCGGCAGGACAGGTCAGCCGGACAGGGACGGCCGGATATCCACTCGGTTTGTGGGGGTCATTTGAAGGGATATCCTTCAGGTAGCCTTTCTCCCCTCGTAATTCGAGGGGGACCGGGGCATTTTCTGGGGATATCTGCTCAAATGCTCGAGGTGTGGGGTCGTGGTCTGGTTGGGTTCGCTGGCCCGAGGAAAGATCGAGGCCACTCCGACCGTCCAGGTGAGCTGGACCTTCCCTAACGCGGGTACCGTGCTCGGTGTGGGTTTGCGCCCGGCCCCGGGCCGGTCTGGGGAGGATTTCACCCCCGTAGACATTTCCCTCCCCAGTCCGCCCACCGACCGGATCCACAAACAGCCCACAGCCACAGCCGCCGTGCCGAATACGCTGAGCCACCCATCGCGCCGCTGGACCACCCCCACAGATCCAGCCGAAGAGCCGGCTAACCCCTGAACTGGTTCGGGCCAGTGGCGCGGGCTCCGGCCACTGGCCCCAACCTCGGGGTGAGCGTGCGGTCAGATGGTCTTGATGGCTGGGTCGCTGACGCCGGGGGTGCCGGTTTCGACGTGGCCGGCGAAGCGGCGGAGGAACGACGGCGTCCGAGTCGGATGACGACCGAGACGTCGTACCAGCGGCTGGTGGTGGCAGGTCGACGGTGTGGGTGGTCGTTGCCGCCGGCGGACCTTGAGCCGCTTGGGCTTGCCGCCGTAGGCGTTGGTGATGGTGACGTCGGCGGGCGGTGCCGGGTTGGTCAGGGTGAGGTCGACGTTGCCGGTGTGGGCGTTGTGGCGGGCGGTGACCTCGGGGCCGGCTGTCGGGCTTGCCCTTGAAGGTGCGCAGGAAGCCGTTCGGGCCGTGCACCGTCAGGTCGTACGACGCCGTTGGAGTACGTCGGTGTTCCAGGTGTCGGAGATGCGTCTTGCCGGCCTCGGTCGTGTAGGTCCAGGGGCCGTCGGTGCGGTTCGCCGGAGGTGACCAGGAACTGCGGCGCCGGCGTCGGTCGCCGGAGCTGAAGGTCGAGCGTGAACTTGCCGGTCGCGGCGTCCGCCGCCGTCGACGAGCGGTGCGTAGCGGCAGCGGCCGGGTCGGCCGGGAGCCGCGCTCCTGCTTGGGCAGGACTGCCGGCCGCGGGCGGGGTCGGCACGTAGTCCGGGTGCCGGTCGTTGTCCGGCGGCTCGTACGCCGTCGGTGTCCGGGCAGGGCGGCCGGGCCGGGTGTCCGTCGCGGCCGAAGTCGAAGGCCGAGGTGAGGTCGCCGCAGATCGCCCGGCGCCAGGGCGAGATGTTGGGCTCGTGCACGCCGAAGCGGTGCTCCATGAACCGGATGATCGAGGTGTGGTCGAAGATCTCGGAGCAGACGTAGCCGCCGGTGCTCCACGGGCGAGACGACGAGCATCGGGACGCGCTGGCCGAGACCGTACGGGCCCGGCCGCGTAGCTCGCTGTCGCCCGGGTAGAGGTCGGGCGCGACGTCGACGGTGGACAGGCCCTGCGCCGCGGAGGTCGGCGGGTACGGCGGTACGACGTGGTCGAAGAAGCCGTCGTTCTCGTCGTACGTGATGAACAGCGCGGTCTTGCTCCACACCTCGGGGTTCGGAGGTGAGCGCGTCGAGGACCTGGGAGATGTACCAGGCGCCGTAGTTGGCGGGCCAGTTCGGGTGCTCGGTGAAGGCCTCGGGCGCGGCGATCCAGGAGACCTGCGGGCAGCTTGCCGGCCTTCACGTCGGCGCGTCAGGCTGGTCGAAGAAGCCGTCGCCCGCCTTGGCGTTCGGTGCCGGTGCGGGCCTTGTCGTACAGCGGGTTGCCGGGCTGGGCGTTGCGGTACTGTGTTGAAGTACAGCAGCGAGTTGTCGCCGTAGTTGCCGCGGTAGGCGTCGTCGATCCAGCCCCAGGTGCCGGCCGCGTCCAGGCCGTCGCCGATGTCCTGGTAGATCTTCCAGGAGACGCCGGCCTGCTCCAGCCGCTCCGGGTACGTCGTCCAGCCGTAGCCGACCTCGTCGTTGCCGAGGACCGGGCCGCCGCCGGTGCCGTCGTTGCCGGTGTAGCCGGTCCACATGTAGTAGCGGTTCGGGTCGGTGGAGCCGATGAACGAGCAGTGGTAGGCGTCGCAGATGGTGAACGTGTCGGCGAGCGCGTAGTGGAACGGGATGTCCTCGCGGGTCAGGTACGCCATCGTCGTCGGCGGTCTTGGCCGGGCACCCACTTGTCGTACTTGCCGTTGTTGTACGCCTGGTGGCCGTCGGGCCAGCTGTGCGCGAGGTCCTGGAGGAACTGCAGGCCGAGGTCGTCGGCGTCCGGGTGGAAGGGCAGGATCGTCCTTGGTGCCGTCCGACTGGTGCCAGACCGACTTGCCGCTCGGCAGCGTCACCGGGCGCGGGTCGCCGAAGCCGCGGACGCCGCTGCAGCGTGCCGAAGTAGTGGTCGAAGGAACGGTTCTCCTGCATCAGGACGACGATGTGCTCGACGTCCTGATGTCGCCGGACCGGCGATGCGCCGGGATCGCGGCGGCCTGCTCGATGCTGTTCGGCATCGCGGCGAACGCGGCGGTGCGCGCCGGCGAGCTGCAGGAACCTCCGGCGATTGATGTCTGGCATGACGGGTCTCCTGACAGGCGGTGGGGCGGATGGAGTCTTGAACACCAGCACTGCGACGCAGGCACCCTAGTCTGAACGATTAACACCCGGAAGATGAACTCTGCTGTTCGTTCGCGGTGATTTTCAATCTGTTCTGAACGCTGAAGCAGTAGTTCGATCACCAGGCGGCGATTGCCCTCCGCGACATTCGGCGGGAGACTGAACTAGCGCGCGGCCTGGGGGTTGGGGGAGGGCTGCGATGGGTGGGCGGGCGCTCGCCGGCGGCGCCGGAACAGAGGTGGAGCGCCAGCGGCTCCAAGAGCAGCTCGCGGCCTTGACCGACCAGTTCGCCGCGGCCAACGAAGTACTCTCCGCGGTCGGCCGCTCGGCCGGCGACCCGGACGCCGTCCTCACCACCATCGTCGAGAGCGCTCGCCGGCTCTGCCGCTCGCAGGCCGCTCAGCTCTATCTGTTCGAGGACGGCTACTACCGACTCATCAAGGCAGTCGGCATGTCGGCGGAGTCGATCCGCTACATCCAGCGAGCATCCGATCCCGATGGACCGCGGCGACGCTGATCGGTCGGGTCGGTCTGGATCGCACCACCCAGCAGATCGACGACGTGCTGGCCGATCCGGACTACGACCGTCAGGACTTGCAACGGGTGGCAGGTTTCCGGACCACGATGGGCGCGCCGATGCTCGTCGACGACGAGGTCGTCGGAGCGCTGGCGGTCTGGCGCAACGAGGTCAGCCCGTTCGACGAGCGGGAGCAGAACCTCGTGACCGCGTTCGCCGGCCAGGCGGCGATGGCGGTGAACAGCGTGAAGCTGGTCCAGCAACTCGAGGCTCGCGGCGCTGAGCTGGCCCACAAGGTCGGTGAGCTGGAGGCGCTGCGCGAGGTCGGCGAGGCGGTCAACTCCAGCCTCGACGTCGCCAAGGTGCTGTCGACCATCGCCAAGCACGCGGTCCGGATCTCGGCGACCGACGGCGGCTCGATCATGGAGTACGACGAGGACGAGCGATGCTTCCTGGTCCGCAGTGTCTACTCAGACCGACCCGAGCGTGATCGAACGGCTGCGGGCGACCCGCATCCACCTCGACGAGACCCTGGTCGGTCGCGCGGCCAAGCTCGGCCGGCCGCTGGCGGTGCCCGACCTCGGCACGGTCGAACTCGATCCACATCTGGCAGTGCTCTACGAAGCCGGCTGGCGTTCGCTGGTCGCCGTACCGCTGCTGCGCGAGGGACAGATCATCGGCTCGCTGGTCGTGCGCCGCAAGCGGCCCGGTGAGTTCTCGGCCGAGACGCTGACGCTGCTCGAGATGTTCGCCGATCAGTCGGCGCTCGCGCTGCTGAACGCCCAGCTGTATCGCGAGCTGACGCAGCGCAGCGCCGAGCTCGAGGTGGCCAGCCGGCACAAGTCCGAGTTCCTGGCCAGCATGTCGCACGAGCTGCGGACGCCGCTCAACGCCGTGCTCGGCTTCTCCGAAGTACTGCTGGAGCGGATGTTCGGCGAGCTCAACGAACGCCAGGAGGAGTACCTGCGCGACATCCACGGCTCGGGCAAGCATCTGCTCGAGCTGCTGAACGAGATCCTCGACCTGTCCAAGGTCGAGGCCGGCCGGATGGAGCTGGAGTACACGACCTTCGCGCTGCACGCGGCTGCTCGACAACACCGCGGCGATGCTGCGCGAGCGGGCGACCGCGCACGGCATCGAGCTGCGGGTCGAGGTCGGGCCTGGTGTCGACGAGGTGTACGCCGACGAGCTGCGGCTGAAGCAGGTGGTGCTGAACCTGATGACCAACGCGGTGAAGTTCACCGGCGACGGCGGCTCGGTGGTGGTCAGCGCCACCCGGTCCGGAGCCGAGGTCGCACATCGCCGTGACCGACACCGGTCGATCGGCGTACCGCCGGAGGATCGGGAGCGGATCTTCGAGTCGTTCCAGCAGGGCGGCCGCGGACCGTCGCAGGAGGAGGGCACCGGACTCGGCCTGACCCTGTCGCGCCGGATCGTCGAGCTGCTCGGCGGCCGGATGTGGCTGGAGAGCGAGGTCGGGGTCGGCAGCACGTTCGGATTCTCGCTTGCGCAGCAGGGAGAACGGAACAGCGGCCGGACCCGGCCAGGACAGTCGGGCGACGTCGTCGTCATCGAGGACGACCGGCCGTCGCTCGACCTGATGACCGCGTACCTGTCCGGGGCCGCGCTGCGCGTCACGGTGGCCGGGGACGGTCAGTCCGGGCTGGACGCCGTACGCCGGGTGCGGCCGGCGGCCGTACTGCTGGACATCCGGCTGCCGGGGATCGACGGGTGGGCGGTGCTGCAGGCGCTGAAGGCAGAGCCGGAGACCTGGGGTATCCCGGTGATCGTCGTGTCGATCGTCGACGAACAGGCTCGCGGGTGCCGCGCTCGGTGCCGCCGCCTATCTGGTCAAACCGGTCAGCCGGGACGCGTTGCTCCACGCCCTGCGGGCAGTCGGGAGCCGTGCCAACCGACGAGGGGGAGGATCGATGAGCTCAGGCCGGATCCTGGTGGTCGAGGACAACCCGAAGAACCTCAAGCTGGTCAGGGACGTGCTGCAGTTCTCCGGGTACGAGGTGATCGAGGCGACCTCGGGCGAGGACGGCGTCCGGCTGGCGGCCTCGGAGGACGCCGGACCTGATCCTGATGGACCTGCAACTGCCCGGCATCGACGGCGCCGAGGCCCTGCGCCGGATCCGGGCCGGCGAGCGGACTCACGCGCGTACCGGTGGTCGCGGTGACGGCGTTCGCGATGGACCACGACCGGCAGAACGCGCTTCGACTCCGGCTTCACCGGGTACGTCGAGAAGCCGATCAGCGTGCGCCGGCTGCCGCAGCAGGTCAGGGACTTCCTCCGGCTGGAGGGGTGCGACATGACGAAGGTGCTCGTGGTCGACGACCAGCCGCCGAACGTCCGGTTGCTGGAGGCGATCCTCAGTCCGCGTGGGTACGACGTACTGACCGCGTCCTCGGGGGAACAGGCGCTGGAGCTGATCGGTGCCGAGGACATCGATCTCGTCCTGCTCGACATCCTGATGCCGGGGATGGACGGCTACGAGGTGTGCCGCCGGATCCGGGACCAGGTGGACACGGCGTACCTGCCGGTCGTGATGGTGACGGCCAGCGGCGACGAGCAGAAGGTGAAGGCGCTCGAGGCCGGCGCGGACGACTTCCTGACCAAGCCGGTCAACCAGAGCGAGCTGCTGGCCCGGGTGGCGTCGCTGGCCCGGATCAAGCGGTACCAGGACACGATCAAACGCCAGGCCGCCGAGCTGACCGCGTGGAACCAGGAACTGGAGTCGCGGGTCGAGAGCCAGGTGTCGCAGCTGCAGCGGATGGGCCGGTTGCGCCGGTTCCTCAGCCCGCAACTGGCCGAGCTGATCGTGGACTCCGGCGACGAGTCGTTCCTGGCCAGCCACCGGCGCGAGATCGTCGTGGTCTTCTGCGACCTGCGCGGGTTCACCACGTTCGCGGAGGCGAGCGAGCCGGAGGAGGTGATGGGCGTGCTGGAGGAGTACCACCACGCGCTCGGCGACCTGATCTTCCGGTTCGAGGGAACCCTGGAGCGCTTCGCGGGCGACGGCCTGATGGTGTTCTTCAACGACCCGGTGCGCTGCGAGGACGGCCCGCTGCGGGCAGTGCGGATGAGTGTCGCGATGCGGACCCGGGTCCGCGGACTGGCCGAGACGCTGGAGCCGGCGCGGGCACGACCTCGGGCTCGGGATCGGGATCGCCCAGGGATACGCGACGCTCGGCACGATCGGCTTCGACGGACGGCTCGACTACGCGGCGATCGGGAGCGTGACCAACCTGGCGGCGCGGCTGTGCGCCGACGCGGAACCGTGGCAGATCCTGGTCACCGAACGGGTCTACACCGCCGCCGGTGACGTGGTGATCGGCGAGGACGCCGGACTCCGCGAGGTGCGTGGCTTCAGCCGGACCGTGCACGCGTACAGCATTCGTGGTCTCGACAACTCGCGGGTCGCGTCATGACCGGCGACCTGTGGACCGCTCCGGGCGAGGCGGCCCGTGGGCTGTCGGCCCTGACCGAGGACGAGCGGTATCGCCGCTTCGACGAGCTGCAGGCGCGGATGGCCGGGGTGTGGGAGGCGATGCGGCTCAACTACGAGGACGAGTCGGTGGTCGTCATACCGTCGATCACGCTGGACAAGACCGAGCGCCGGCTCCGGGACGGCCATGCAGGCCTACGAGGAGCGGTTCCTGTTCCTGCTCATCCTGTTGCGGGAACCGCGGCTGCGGATGGTCTACGTGACCTCGATGCCGATCGCGCCCGAGATCATCGAGTACTACCTGTCCCTGCTGCCTGGCGTGATCCCGAGCCATGCGCGCGCCCGGTTGTCGCTGATCCCGGTCAACGACGCGACGCCGATCTCGCTCAGCGAGAAGCTGCTGGCCCGGCCACGGCTGCTGCACCGGATCGCCGCCCTGATCCCGAACCCGTTCCGGTCGCACCTGATTCCCTACAACACGACCGAGCTCGAACGCGATGTCGCGATCAGCCTCGGGATCCCCATGTACGCCGCGGATCCGCGGCTGGCACCACTCGGGTCGAAGTCCGGGCTGCCGGCAGTTGTTCGCGGAGGTCGGCGTACCCCATCCGCTCGGGGTGGAGAACCTGCACAGCCTCGACGAGCTCGCCGACGCGCTGGTCGGGATGCGTGCCGAGCGGCCCGCGATGGACAGCGCGATCGTGAAGCTCAACGAGGGCGTGTCCGGCGATGGCAACGCGGTCGTGCGGCTGAAAGGGCTGCCGGCGCCTGGTTCGGCGGAGGAGCGGGACGAGGTGATGAAGCGGCTGCGCGAGATGGAGCTGGAGTCCGTGACGACCCCGTTCGAGGTGTACGTCGCCAAGTTCGCGGAGAACGGCGGGATCGTCGAGGAGCGGATCGTCGGTGACGAACTGCGCAGTCCGAGCGTTCAGCTCCGGGTGGTGCCCGGCGGTAGGGTCGAGCTCTTGTCCACGCACGACCAGTTGCTCGGCGGTGCGAGTGGCCAAAGCTACCTGGGGTGCGTGTTCCCGGCAGCACCGGAGTACGCGCGGATGATCACCGAGCATGCCGCGCCGATCGGCCGGCGGTTGGCGGCCCTGGGTGCGCTCGGGCGGTTCGCGATCGACTTCGTCGTGGTGCGCGATGCAGCCGGCGGCTGGACGCCGTACGCGATCGAACTGAACCTGCGCAAGGGCGGGACGACGCACCCGTTCCTCACGCTGCAGTACCTGACCGACGGGAGGTACGACCCACGGACCGCGCTGTTCGTCACGTCACTGGGTCAGGAGAAGCATCTGGTCGCGACGGATCACCTCGAATCGGAGCTGCTCAAGGGTTTGGCGCCGGCCGATGTGTTCGACATCGTGGTGCGGCACGGGCTGCACTTCGATCAGTCGCGGCAGGTGGGCATCGTGTTCCACATGATCAGCTGTCTGACCGAATGCGGCCGGCTCGGGCTGACCGCTGTGGGGAACACGCCGGAGGAGGCCGATCGCCGGTACCGTGATGCTTCCCGCATTGTGCTGGCGGAGGCGGAGCAGGCCTTCGTGGAGCAGCCGCTGCCGAGCTGAGAGGTGCGATGGATCGAGTCTGGTACGTCGCCTATGGTTCGAACCTCGCCCTCGACCGCTTCCGGTGCTACCTGGCCGGCGGCCGCCCTGCCGGTGGCGCACGCGTGTACGAGGGCTGCCGCGACCCCAGCGACCCTCAGCGCATCGTCGGCGTCCAGGTACCAGGCGGCCTCGTCTTCGGCGGCAAGTCACGCGTCTGGGGTGGCGGCTCGGCCTTCTACGACCCCGCGGCGGCAGGGTGCGTTGCCGGCCGCGCCTACCTGCTGACGCCGGACCAACTGGGAGATGTCGCCGCTCAGGAGATGCGCCGGGAACCAGGCGGCGGGTTCGCCCGCGAGCTGGCCGCCCTCCTGCCCGACGTCGACACGGTCCACACGATGGGCCCCGGCCGCTACGAGACCGTCGTCCGCCTGGGCGAGCACGACGGACTACCGATGTTCACCGTCACGCATGACACAGTGGCCGATCTCGAGCCGGCTGCCCCCACAGCGCCGTACCTCCGCTGGATCGCGACCGGCCTGACCGAAGCACACGGGTGGAACACGCAGCAGATTGTCGAGTACTTGCAGGCGGCGCCGGGCGTCCGCACAGGGTGGACGCCCGACGCGCTGACTGAGCTGCTTACCGCTTGACGGCGATGCAGGTGGCCGTGGACTTCTTCGTGGGGTCGCTTTCGGATGTGGCGGTGAGAGTGATCTTGCGCGAGTGGGGCGGTGCCGGGCTTGGTGTAGACGGGGACGGTGACGTGTTGGCCGGCGTTCGCGGTGGTGAGGGCGTTCGGGAGGGAGATGGACCAGTCCGTGCCGTTCACCTTGGCGGAGACGCGGTAGACGTCGCCGCTTCAGGTACGGCGTGACGTCCTCGGGGTGCTCGGCCTGCGGTGCCGGGCTTGCCGGTGTTGGTGAGTGGGAAGTTGCAGGTGGTGCACACCGCTGGACGCCGGCTTGGCCGACGGTCGGCAGGCACGCGGACGCCGCGCTTCTGCGGGCCGGAGCCGTCGAGCGAGCGGATCGCGACCGTGTACGACAGCACGCCGGCGTGATCGCGGCGGCACGTTGGTGATGTAGAAGTGCAGCCGGTTGGCGGTGTCGATGTACTCGTACTCGCTGCCCGAGTTCGTGCCGGCGTGGAACAGCGCGTCCGACAGTTGGCGGTAGTCGCCGATCGTGATCGGGACCTTGGTGCCGTCGGGCAGCACGTAGTCGGTCATCTCGATGTCCTGCGGGTTCGCGTCGACGACCCACTCGAACGGTGCCTGGTCCTGGTTCTTGGTCTTGGCCAGCAGTACGCCGGAGTCGGGCGTGAACGAGTCCGTGCCCATCCGGTCGACGACCTCGACCGTGTAGTTGTTGTAGCCGCGGCCGTCGCACAGCGGGTCGGTGGTGACGTTGCACGCCGGCGCGAGATCGCCGGTACCGCCGAGCTGCGATGTTGACGCCGGACAGCCCCTTCGGTCCCGGTTGCGCGGTCCGCGCGGTGACGTCGGCGATCACCACGCCGGACGTCGCCGAGCGCCTCGCGCGACAACCGCAGGACGTTCTGCTCGTCGACCATCTCCAGCTTGATCTTGTTGCGCAGCATGTGTTGCGCGCCCATCGAGGCGCCACCGGTCGCCGGGATCATCCACCGGCTGTGCGGTCCGCCGGGTCCGTTGAAACTGCCGCGGCTGAGCATCTCCCAGATCCCGGTGTACGCGCGCCGGGCCGGTACGCCGTACGGGTTGTTGTAGTTGTCGCCGATGCCCAGGATGTGGCTCAGCTCGTGCGCGAAGACGGCCATGCCCGAGCTCTCGGCCTGCGTGGACGAACCGCCGCCGGCGTTCGGCCAGATCGACGCACCGGCGGCCCAGGAGGTCCAGTCGACGTACCGGGTGTCCGACCAGTTCGGCAGGTTCGGGTCCGGCGGGCCGAAGTCGTCGCTGACGTCCTCCTTGGTCGGGAACTTCATCATCCCGAACTCCTGCCAGGTGGACGACTCGTCCTGGCCGGCGCTCAGGAAGAAGACGAAGTCGAACCCGGCCGGTACCTCGGGACCCGACGTCGGCGACCCAGGCGGCGCGGCCGTCGGTGCGGATGTTCTTGTTGCAGTTGTCGCCGGCCGGGCAGGCGGTGCCGCCCTGGAACTCCATCGCGTACTCGTGCGACTTGCCGGGCATCTGGTACGGGCCGAACGACGGTCAGGTCGACGCCGTACCGGCCGCCGGAGTCCTCCATCCAGTACTCGTGGATGGTGTGCCCGCGGTTCAGCGTGCCCGGCGTGTTGAGGAAGTCCGGTAGAACTCGGCGACCTGGTCCCGCGGTACGCCGTTCGCCTCGGCGCTCGGGTTGCCGAACGGGGTCGAGCCCTTCGGCTGGGTGATGACGAAGGGCTGGTTCGGGTAGTCGACCAGCACGAGCGCGCCCTTGAAGGTGCGGACCGAGCCCTTCTGTCGCGGGGTCGGCCCAGTTCGGTCCCGGGCGGCTTCTCGTAGTCGGCCCACGTCATGTGGTCCGGGTTCTCCCAGTTCTGCGGGTCGATCGGACCGGGCAGACCCTTGGATGTGGTGGTGGCGATCCGCTGGTCCTGGCCGGACTCCTGCCACGGCTGCTTCTGCGGCCAGTGCGTGTACTGCCAGGCGTTGGCGGGATCCGGCGGAGCGGTCGCACTCGGCGATGCGAGGGCCAGCGAAGGCACCGAGACAGCGACGAGTACGGCGATCAGCCGGAGGGCAAGACGAGATTTCCGGAGGTTGGACACGGGCGGTATCCGATCGGTGAGGGCGGATCCCGGATCGGGATTTGCCCGTCAGCATGCCCTTTTCAGGCCGTGTCGACACCGCGGGTTTCCCCTGCGTCACCGAGCCCGGTGTTTCCACAACCACCGAGCCCGGGGATGGAATCGGCGCGGGGGAGGCGCACAATCACAGCATCGGGAAAGGGGGCCGCAGATGGCCGACGACGTGATCATTGTGGGAATCGACGCCGCGTGGCAGCGCAGCCATGCACTCGACTGGGGGGTGAACGAGGCACTGCTCCAGGAGCGGCCGCTGCGCGCGATCCACGTGGTCGAGGAGCCGAGGCGCTACAGCGACACCTACGCTCCGGAGCGGTTCGACGGGGTCACGGTCGTCCCGGTGAGGGTCGACAAGGCGGCCGCCCGGGTGGTCGACGACGTGCGCCCGTACCTGGCGGGAATCGACACCGAACTGGACCTCGGCGTCGACCTACAGGTCGGGAAGCCGGAGGACGTGCTGGTCGACCTCACTGAGACCGCGGCGATGCTGGTGCTCGGCCGGCGCGGGCACGGCGTCTTCGCCGACCTCCTCATCGGCTCCACCTCCGACGCAGTCGGCAACCGCGGTCGCGGCCCGGTGGTCGTCGTACCGAGCGGCTGGCAGCAGCAGGAGCATCGCAGCGACCCGGTCCTGGTCGGCGTCGACTGGCTCGAGTCCGAGCCCGACCAACCGGCCGTCGAGTTCGCCGCGGACCACGCCGCCGCGCACGGCGTACCGCTCACCCTCGTCCTGGTCTGGGACTTCCCCTGGGCCGTCGCCACCGACCAGCCCGCCTCCACGGAAGACATCGACCAGTGGCACGACATGGCCGACGCCCGAGGCGCCGAGCTCGTCGAGGAGTGGCGCACCAAACGCCCCGGCGTCGAGATCACCCACGAAGTCCACCAGGGCCACGCCGTCGAAGGCCTCCTCGCCGCCGCCGAAGACCTCAACCCCCAACTCCTCGCGGTCGGCGGCCGCCCCCGCTCCCGCATCGCCGAACACCTCCTGGGCTCCACCGCCCGAGGCGTCCTCCATCACACCACCCACCCCGTCGCCATAGTTCATCAACGCCCGTAGTTCTCGTCGTCAGCCGACACGGCACGGCATGGTCTACCTCAATCGATCAGATTGTAGGAGCGTCTGACACGCCGGTGGGGTCGCTCGGGCTGCCGGGTGGCCCGCCGCGCGCGCATACTGCGTGATGTAGGGGAGCTCGTGTCGAGGGGGCCGACGATGCCCGTGCCCGGTGGTTACTCCATCAAGTCCTATCGCTATCTGCGGATGGCGATGATCGCGATGATCGTGCTGCTCGGCGCCTCGCTGGTGATCGAGTGGTCCAAGACCGATCCGCATTGCTTGCAGACGTCGATCAGCGCCTACTACTACACACCGGTTCGCGCGATCTTCGTCGGTTCGCTGATCACGATCGGCGTGTGCATGGTGGTGCTGAAGGGCAACACCGAACCCGAGGACATCCTGCTCAACGTCGCGGGCATCCTCGCGCCCGGTGTCGCGCTCGTCCCGACGCCCGGGCGGGGCACCTGCCATTCGGTGCCGGTGGCAACCGGTGACGCCGCGGCGAACGTCGCCAACAACATGCTCGCGCTGTTCGTCGTCGGTGCACCCTGTCTGGTGGTGGCCGCGATCTTCATCATCCGGGACCGGCTGGCGAACCCCGATCGGTGGACGCCGATGTACGTCGTCGGCTTGGGCGTCGCAGCGCTGATCTTCGGTGGCGGTATGGTCTGGTTCTTCGCCGACCGGGCCGGTTTCATCGGGCATGCCCACTACGCGGCCGCGATCGTGATGTTCGTGTGCATCGTGGCGGTCGTGCTGCTGAACGCCGAACAGTTCCGTCGCAAGCAGCGCAAGCACGCGGCCGCGCACTCGCCCGCGAACCGGTACTCGGTGATCGCGCTGGCAATGGTGATCGCACCGTTCGCGATGTTCTTGTGGCGGAAGGCCTTCGGCTGGGATCACGCCGTTCTATGGATCGAAGGCACACTCATCGTGCTGTTCGCCGCCTTCTGGATCAGTCAGACGCAGGAACTGTGGAGCGAGGGCATCCGTCAGGAGTTGCCGCGCTCACAGGCAACGCCGTCACCATTGCGATCCAGCTCCGTCGAGTAGCCGGGTTCGCCCCTGTGGAGCGGCGCCTTACCGGCGGCGCGCGCCTCCGCGCAGTTCTTGTAGACCACGACCGTGACAGCTGTGGCGGTGGTCTTCGGAGCTGGCGTCGGTACGACGGTCGGTGCCGGTGTTGGAATCGGTGTCGGCTCGACAGTCGGTGACGGCACGACGGTCGCGGTCGGTTCGGCCGGGGTGCGGGTCTCGACCGGCTCCGGCGTGGACGTCGGGGACCGCTCCGCCAGCCGAGTCGGCTTCTCGGTCCGGCGCGTGGGTGCCTGGGTCGCCGGTGCGGTGACTCGTGTCGTCGCCGGCGCGACGAGCAGGCGCCGTACTCGCGGAATCGTCGGTTTTCAGCGGGTTGACCAGCACGAGCGTCATCAGCGCGACCGGGACCACCACGATCACGCCGGCCTTGAGCCGGCTCGGCCCGCCGTACCTTCCGAACGGACCGCGGACCGCCCGCCCGTGCTCGTCGACCCAGAACGACCATCCGTCCGGTGCGGCCGGCCAGGATGCCGGCGGTCGCCAGCGTCGCGGTGGACGCCACCCAGGCGTTGGTAGATCCGGCCAATCCGATGGTGCGTTGAACTGCCTCACTCATCCTCCCCGGGACGCAGCCTAGCGAGGGCAGCGTGCGCGAGAACAGCGGACCCCGAAACCTTTCTGCTTCACACGCATGTACGGCGACTTCACGCGCTTGTGCTGGGCGGCGCCGCGTACCGGGACGGGGTCGCGGCACGGCGTTGCGCGGTGAGGTGATGGCATGCCCGGACTCGCAGCGGAGCTCGGTGTCGACGGCTGAACCGCGGTCGTGGTGCTCGACGGCGAGGTGATGGCGTGCCCGGCTCGGTGTGCACGGCTGCACCGCGGTCGTGGTGCTCGACGGCGAGGTGATGGCGTGCCCGGCTCGGTGTGCACGGCTGCACCGCGGTCGTGGTGCTCGACGGCGAGGTGATGGCGTGCCCGGCTCGGTGTGCACGGCTGCACCGCAGTCGTGGTGCTCGACGGCGAGAGGTGAGCCTTCGTCGCCGCCAGGTATTGGCCCATCGCAGTGAGGGCTAAGTCTCGTTGACAGACCCAGCGGTGTGATGTGAGGCTCGATCTATGACGGAGACTCAGCAGCAGGTACCCGCGGCCGACCCGGTGGAGCGCAGCCGGACCTTCTCGTGGACCGATCCGGCACTGACGGCGGCGGAGATCGGGACCACGTCCGGGCTGGAGATGCTGCAGGCCATGCGGGACGGTGAGATCCCCGCACCGCCGATCCTGCAGCTGGTCGGCGCCACCGAGATCGAGGCCGACGAGGGCCGGGTCGCGGTGTTCATGCCGGCGGCCGAGTTCCACTACAACCCGCTCGGCACGGTCCACGGCGGGATCATCGCAACGCTCCTGGACACCGCGGCCGGCTGCACCGTGCACTCGACGCTGCCGGCCGGCGTCGGCTACACCTCGCTCGACCTGATGACCCGCTTCATCAAGCCGGTCACGATCAACTCCGGCCTACTCCGCTGCGAAGGCAACATCATCAGCCGAGGCCGCCGCACCGCAGTCGCCGAATCCCGCCTCTTCGACGAGCGCGGAACGCTGCTCGCCCACGCCACCTCCACCTGCCTGATCTTCGAGCTACCCACCGTCACCACCACCACCGCTGCCTCCGCAGCAATCTGAGGGGATAACCGCTCAGGCGCCCCTTTCCCCTCCTAATTCGAGGGGATCACCATCTCCGGCACTGGAGGTGGGCGGGCGTCGGCCCGGGCGTGCTGGTCCCAGGACCCAGTGGTCCGGGCTGCGTCGAGCCAGCCACCGCATTCCCTGGCGTGCGGAGGCGTGCGGTGGAGGGTGGTAGCTGGTGCAGACGGACAGGAGGTGTCGGCTCAGGTCCGGCCCCGCCGGCCGGTTTCACGCCGAGCACGCCGCCCGACCACCACCCGTGGACCGACACCTCCTGTCGAACTGCCCGCCAACGGCGTGCCCCAGCAGAACCTGCGCCTACCAGGCCGGCTCAAACCCACACATCAGTCAGACGAGCCGGATAACCCGTCAGGTTGTCCCTTCTCCCCTCCAGATTCGAGGGGAGAAGGGGCCATTTCGGGGGAAATTCGCTCAAATGCCCGATGTGTGGGCCGTGGTCCGCTTGGGCTCGCTGGCCTGAGCGAGATCGAGGCCACCCGGACCGTCGAGGTGAGCTGAGGGAGATCGGAGCCACCCGACCGTGGCGAACTGAGCCCTGCCCTGCGGCGAGGACCTGTGCGCGGGGCCGGCGGTGCGCCCGACCCTGGGCCAGTCTGGGGAGGATTTCACCACCCCGTAGGCAGCAGGGGATTGTTTCCCCACCGCCAGCTCCGCCGGACCTGGCCGGTCTCGACTCCCGTCTCACAGGGGCCGGGGAAACAAACCTGCACCGGGCGAATTCTCTCCCCACCACCGCCTCCACCGGACCCGGCCGGTCCCGACCCCCGTCTCACAACGGCGGGGAAAGAAACCTGCACCGGGCGACGGCGAATTCTCTCCCCACCACCGCCTCCACCGGACCTGACCAGTCCCCAACCCCCGCCTCCCACAACGGCGGGGAAAGAAACCTGCACCCGGGCCTCTCACAGCGGTGGGGAAAGAAAGCTGCACCAGGCGACAGTTCCCTCCCCAGTCCACTCACACCACCCGCCCGGCACACTCCGAGCACCTCGTCCCGCGCACTCCCGGCACCTCAGCAAGATCCTGGCGAACGGCACCATCCGACACGCTCGGGCAGCGGAGCCCGCGAGACCACAGTCCCTCGTCCCCACAGACAACCAACACACCCGCAACCCGCAGTGCCGACGCCCACAGATCCAGCAGCACGGCCGGAGATCGCCTCGAGTTGGAGCGGCTCAGCCGGCCTGGTCGGCGAGGAGCTTTTCGGTGGCGACGAGGCGGACGCAGGTGGCGAGGCCGGTGATGGCGGCTTCTACCTCGGGGAGTTCGGGGAAGGTGGGGGCGATGCGGATGGTCTGGTCGGTGGGGTCGTCGCCATACGGGTGGGTGGCGCCGGCCGGGGTGATGGCGATGCCGGCGGCCTTGGCCTTGGCGACGACCTCGCGGGCGCAGCCCTCCGGAACCTGCAGGCTGATGAAGTAGCCGCCGGCCGGGTTCGTCCACGTGGCCAGTTCGGTGCCGCCGAGCTCGGCGGTGAGGATCTTGTCGACCACGTCGAACTTGGGCCGGATCACCTCGGCCAGCGTCCGCATGTGCGCGTGCAGCCCGTCGGCGTCGCGGAGGAACTGTGCGTGCCGGAGCTGGTTGATCTTGTCCGGCCCGATGCTCCGCTTGACCGTGTGGCTCAGCCACCACTCGAGGTTGGCCGGCGAGGACCCGAAGAACGCGACCCCGGCCCCGGCGAACGTGATCTTCGAGCTGGACCCGAACACGAACGCCCGATCCGGGTGGCCGTTCTCGGCGCACAACGCGAGTACGTCGGCGATCTCGGCGGGCGAGTCGGTCAGGTGATGTACGGCGTACGCGTTGTCCCAGAAGATCCGGAAGTCGGGCGCGGCCGTCTCCATCGCGGCGAGCCGCCGGACCGTCTCGTCGGAGTAGACCGTGCCGTCGGGGTTGCTGTACTTCGGCACGCACCAGATGCCCTTGATCCGGGCGTCCTCGGCGACCAGCCGCTCGACGACATCCATGTCCGGACCCTCAGGAGTCATCGGCACCGGGATCATCCGGATCCCGAACCGCTCGCAGATGCCGAAGTGCCGGTCGTACCCCGGCACCGGGCACAGGAACGCGAGCCCGTCCACATCGGCCCACCGCTGTTCGGCCCCCGGCACCTTCCCCAGCAGCGCGAACACGACCGCGTCGTGCATCAACTCGAGACTCGAGTTCCCGGCCGCCAGCAACTGCTCGACCGGCACCTGCAGATCCTCGGCGAAGATCGCCCGCAACTCGGGCAGCCCGTTCAGCCCACCGTAGTTCCGCAGGTCGGACCCATCCGCCCCGACCGGTTCCCCCTCGAGCCCAAGCACCCCATCGGCCGCATCCAGTTGCCGCGGCGAAGGCTTCCCCCGCGTCAGATCCAGCTTCAGCCCCTTGGCCACCAACGCCTCATAGTCCTGGCGGGCACGATCACGCTGGGCGGTCAGCTCTTCGACACTCACTGGGGGAGTCCTTTCACAGTGCTAGGTGGTGGACCCCAGCCTAGTGATCACCCGACCGTGCGCAGAAACAGGGAGTGGTCAGCGGCCGCCGCGACCGCACTTCGGGAACTTCGGGTCCCACGGCGGGCAACTCGGGAGCCCGGGTGGCGGCTGGATCGTCGGCGGCGTACCAGGTGGCGGCGGCGTGATCGGCGGCGGGGGAATGGTCGGCGGGGCCTTGCTGCCGTTGGACAGGACCAGCGTCACCGTCGCACCCGCGGGCGCACCGTCCTCCTGGCGTGGCGTGGTGTAGGCGACCGTGCCGGCGGGGGCGTCGGAGTCGACCGGCGTCGGTGAGATCGCGGCCTTGAAGCCCATCGACAGCAGCTTGGCCGTGGCGTCCACCGGGGTCAGGCCCTTCAGGTACGGCAGGTCCTTCACATCACCGCGGATCGTCTTGTCGTCCGGCTGGACGAACTTGCTGCTCGGCAGTCCCTTCAGCCCAAGCTGCATCGCGGTCTCCCAGATCGGTCCCGCGGTCCCGGAGCCAGATGCATCACGCATCTTCTTGCCGTTGAGCGTCTGTCCGATCAGGTTCGTGTACTTCGGAGTGGCGTCGGCCACCACCGATGCGGCCGCGAGCTTGGCCGAGTAGCCCGCGAACCAGACGCTGTGGTTCTCCTGCGTCGTACCGGTCTTGCCGGCCAGGTCGCTCCTGCCGAACTTCAGCTTGCCGCCGGTGCCGCCCGGCTCCATCACCTTGTTCAGCACGTAGTTGACGCCGTCCGCGACCGTCGGCGAGAGCGCCCGGTGGCAGTTCGGACCTGGCGTGGGAACGGTCTTGCCCTTGTTCGAGATCGAGGTGATGATCTGCGGCTTGCAGTACATCCCGCGGGCCGCGAACGTCGCGTACGCGTTGGACAGCATCAGCGGCGTGATCAGACCCGCGGAGCCGAGCGTGAACGACACCACCTGATCCAGCGGCTTCATCGTCTGCGCGTCGTACATGCCGAGCTTCGAGGCGATGGTGGCGATCGGGCACAGACCGATCTGCTCCGACAGTTGCAGGAAGTAGGTGTTGGTCGAGGCCCGGGCCGCGTCGATCATCGACGGGTCGGCGATCGTCTTGGTCGAGTTGCTCGGGTTGTACTCGTCCTGGGACGTCGTACCGCTGCAGGTGCTGAACTTCTTGCCGCCCAGGTTGATGCTCTGCGGTGAGTTGATCCGGTAGGTGAGCGGCACGCCCTTGCTGATCGCGGCGGCGATGGTGAGTGCCTTCATCGTCGAGCCGTTCTGGAAGCCTCCGTACCCACCGGGGTAGGACTTCTCGACGTTGTAGTTGTACGACGTCTGGCCCTTCTTGCTGCCGTAGCCGCGGCTCTGCGCCATCGCCTTCACCAGGCCGGTGCCGGGCTCAACCATCGTGATCGCCGCGACCGCCTGGTCGGAGGGCTTGGAGTGCTTCTTGATCGAGGTTTCGGCCGCCGCCTGGATCTTCGGGTCGAGCGAGGTGCGGATCACCAGGCCCGCGGTCTCGATGTAGTTCTCCGCCTCTTCAGGGGTCTTGCCGAACGCCGTGTTCGCTTTGAGCTGGGCCACGACGTAGTCGCAGTAGAACGGGTACTTGGAGTTCGCGCAGCCGCTGGGCACGTTGATGACCTTGGCCGGGTTGATCACCGGCGTCTTGATCGCGTCCGCGGCCTGCTTGGCCGTGATGATGTTGAGCTCCTGCATCCGGCGCAGGACGACGTCGCGGCGTTCTTTGGCTCGCTTTGGACTGTCGATCGGGTCGTAGCCGGTCGGGTTCTTCACCATGCCGGCCAGCATCGCCGCCTGCGGCAGCGTCAGCTTGGCCGCGTGCACGCCGTAGTAGTGCATGGCCGCGGCGTCGATGCCGTACGAGCGATCGCCGAAGAACGCCAGGTTCAGGTACCGGTTGAGGATCTCGTCCTTGGAGAACTGCTTCTCGACTGCGATGGCGTAGCGCAGTTCGGCGATCTTGCGCTCGTACGTCTCGGCGGTGGCCGCCTTCACTTCCTCCGGCGTGCGGGCCTTGTTGATCAGGGTCAGCTTCACGTACTGCTGGGTGATGCTGGAGCCACCCTGCTGGACGCCGCCCGACGACTGGTTGCGCAACATGGCGCGCAGCGTGCCCTTCGCGTCCAGTGCGCCGTGCTGGTAGAACCGGTCGTCCTCGATCGCCACGATCGCCTGAAGCATGATCGGGCTGATCTGCTTCAGCGTGACCGGCGTCCGGTTCTCCTGGTACAGCGTGGCGATCGTCGTGCCGTCCGCCGCCTGGATGATGGTCTTCTGCGCCAGCGGCGACGTCTTCAGGTCCTGGGGCAGGTACTGCACGGTGTCGTGGGCCTTGGCCGTGGTCACCCCTGCCAGGCCGGCCAGCGGGAGGGCCAGACCGGCGACCAGAGCTCCCGCCAGCGCACTCACCACGAGGAAAACGAACACCGACTGAACGACGTTGGGCCGTCGAGCCCGCTCGCCTCTGTGCATGGTTCGGCAGATTACGGCAGGACAAGGATTTCCGGGAGCCTTTTCGTTACGGTCTTTACACATCTGCGCGGCGATCTCACCGATCGTGATGGTCCGCTCACCGTGCGCCGACCGTTCCGGAGTCAGTAGCCGGTTGGCTGGCGTGGTGTGTACGCCGATTCCAGGGTGGTGAGCTCGTCCGGCGTCAGGGTGACGTCGAGGGCCGCGACGGCGTCGGCCAGATGGTTGGGTTTGGTGGGGCCGACGATGGGGGCGGAGACCACCGGGTTGTGCAGGACCCAGGCGAGTGCGACCTGCGCCATCGGGATGCCGCGGGACTCGGCGATCGCCTGGACGGCGTCGGCGATGGGCTCATCGCTCGCGGCGAGGAAGCGCTGACCGACGAGGGGATCTGTGTCCCCGCGGTGTGTCTGCGTGCCCCACGGCCTGGTCAGGCGGCCCTTGGCGAGTGGGCTCCACGGGATGCTGCCGACCCCCTGGTCGGCCAGCAGCCCGAACATCTCGCGTTCTTCTTCGCGCTGCATGAGGCTGTACTGGTTCTGCATCGAGACGAACCGCGTCCATCCGTGCAGGTCGGCCGTGTGCTGCAGCTTCGCGAACTGCCAGGCGTACATCGACGACGCGCCGAGGTACCGCGCCTTGCCGGCCTTGACGACGTCGTGCAGCGCTTCCATCGTCTCCTCGACCGGGACGTCCGGATCGAACCGGTGGATCTGGTACAGGTCGACGTACTCGGTGCCCAGCCGGGTCAGCGAGGCGTCGATCTGCTCCATGATCGCCTTACGCGACAGGCCGAATCCGCCCGGCCCGTCGTTCATCCGGAAGTACACCTTGGTGGCCAGTACGACGTCATCGCGGCGGCTGTACCTGGTGATCGCCCGTCCGACGATCTCCTCGGAGCTGCCGAACCCGTACACGTTGGCGGTGTCCCAGAACGTGATGCCGAGCTCGACCGCCTGCCGGAAGATCGGCTCGGCCGCCGCGTCGTCCAGAGCCCACTCGCTGAAACCCCGCGAGGTGTCGCCGAAACTCATACATCCCAACGCGATCCGGCTGACCTTGAGCCCTGAGTTGCCCAGACGTGTGTATTCCACCAGCTGTTCCTTCGGTCAGTCGCGGGGGAGGAGGCGGAGGGTCACCTGCGCTGCGCCTGGGCCGACCACGGGGTCCACCGGGCCGGGCCCGTAGCGGTCGTACTTGGTGTGGTACGCGGCGTCGATACTGGCGTGGACGTCCGCGGCGGCCTCGCCGAACGTGACGTCCCGTTCGATGCCGCCGGCCCTGACGCGGCCGATCCCGCTGGCCTTCGCGCGGCGGTACCAAGGGGTGCCGGTGCTGGTCATGGACCGGATGTAGATGTCGTCGCCGACCCGGACCACCCAGATCGTCACGTACGGGCGGAGCGTGCCGTCCTCCCGGACCGAGGAGACGCCGAGTTCGGTCGCGTCGCCGATCCGCCGGAGTTCGTCGGCTGTCCAGGTGGTCATGACTGTTCTCCCTCGAAGAGGTCACCGTGATCCGCCCCGGCGACGTGATCTACACGCCGCCGGGGGAGTGGCACTGGCACAGCCGGCGGTTGCCGTTACTTGCTGAAGCCGGCGGTCAGGCCGCTGAGCAGTTGGCGACGGCCGATGGCGTACAGGATGACGATCGGCAGCGTGGTGAGCACGACCGAGGCCAGGACCGCCGGGACGTTCACGCTGAACTGACCCTGGAAGGTCCACAGCGCCAGCGGAAGCGTGCGCTTGTCGGGGCTCTGGGTCAGGATCAGCGGAAGCAGGAAGCCGTTCCAGACCGCGAGGCCGTTGTAGATGCCGACGGTGACGAGGGCGGGCCGGGTGAGCGGCAGCGCGAGCGTCCGCAGCATGTCCCCACTCGGTGGCGCCGTCGACCCGCATCGACTCGAACAGTTCCTTCGGCACGTCGCGGATGAAGTTGGTCAGCACCAGCACCGACAGCGGGATCGCGAACGCGATCGACGGCAGGATGAGCGCCAGCAGGCTGTCGTACAGGTGCATCTTGATGATCAGCAGGTAGACCGGGATGATCGTCGCCTGCAGCGGGATCGCCAGCCCCATCAGGAACAACCCGTTCGTCAGCGCCGAGGAACCGGCTGCCGGCGCCGCGGACGATCGCGTACGCCGCCATGAACGCGATCGCGACCGCCGGGATCACGGTGCCGGCGGCAACGATCACGCTGTTCAGGAAGTACCGCGGGAAGTCGGACTCGATCACCAGCCGGTAGTTCGTCGAGCGTCGGCTCCGTCGGCAGCGAGAGCGGGTTGTGGGTGAAGTACGCGGTCTGGTCCTTGAAGCTGGTGACGACGATCCAGTACAGCGGGACCATCACGACCACGAGCCACAGCCAGCCCGCCGACCCGCCGAGCCAGTTCATCCGGAGCAGCTTGCGCCCGACCGGGACAGCCGCCACGCGACCGCCGGCCGGCTGCGTCGTCGCCCGCGTCTCGCTGGTCGCCACCGCCATGTCACATTCCTTCCATCTGGCTGGCCGTCGTGCTGCCGCCGAGCCTGCGCAGCAGCAGCGCGAGGAGCGAGGCCGATCAGGACGACATGACGACCGCGATCACGCTGGCCAGACCCATCTGGTTCGCCTGGAACCCCTGCTGGTACATGAGCAGCGCGAGCACCCGGGTCGAGTCGCCCGGTCCACCGGCGGTCAGGACGAAGATCAGGTCGAAGAAGGTCAGCGACCCGACCACCATCAGCGTCGACGACGTGATGATCGTGTACTTCAGTTGCGGCACCGTGATGCTGAAGAACTGCCGCACCCGCCCGGCGCCGTCGATCGACGGCGGCCTCGTACATCGAGGTCGGGATCTGCCGGACGCCGCCTTGGTAGATGAGCGAGTGGAACGGGATGAACTGCCAGGACACGATGAAGATGATCACCGCGATGGCGAGGTTCGCCTTGCCGAGCCAGTCCTGGGTCAGGAACTCGAGGTGCAGCCCGGGCGCCGAGGCCGAAGTTCGGGTCGAGCAGCGCCTTGTAGGTGATCGCGATCGCCGCCGAGCTGAGCAGCAGCGGGATGAAGAACAGGACGGCGAGGAAGCCGCGGTACCGCTGCCGGCCGGCCAGGAACACCCCGAGCAGCAGGCTCATCGGGGTCTGGACCAGCCCAGGACAGGATCATGATCTCGAAGGTCACCCAGAGCGCGTGCGTACAGCCCCGGATCCTGAGCGACCGACGCGCCAGTTCGACACGCCGGCCGGGTTGATCGGGCCGAGGCCGTCCCACTGGGTGAAGCTCAGCACCAGCACGCCGACCAGCGGGACGACGCCGAACACGATGAACATCACCAGGGCGGGCAGGACCATCCAGGCGACCGGACCGCTCCGCCCGACGCCGGACGAGCCGGCGCGGGATTTGCGAGCCACGGCCGGCAGTGCGACGGGCGGAGCGGTCGCGGTCATGGAGCCTCCGGCCTTGACTGAGGAGCGCAGAGAGCCGGGTCATGGGGCCCTCCCGGCCTGGACTGAGGAGCGCAGGGAGCGCAGCGACCGGAGCGACGAGGGAAGGCCGGGAGCCAAGGGCCCCATGACCCGCCGCGCCGGAGGCGCGGCAGTTCAAGAGAGTCACTTCCCGATCACCGCGTTCATGTTGTCGGCGAACTGCTGCGGGGAGATCGACAGCTGGAACAGCTTGGCGATGTTGTCGAGCAGCGTCTCGGCGGCGGTCGGGCTGAGCGCCTGGTCCCACGACTGGGCGAAGTTCTTCGCGTTGGCCGAGGTGTCGTAGACGAAGTTCAGCCACTCGGAGTCGTTCTTGTCGGTGATCGAGGAGAGCTTGTCCTTGGAGCTCTTGGCGACCGGCGATGTTGCCGGACTTGACCCACGCGTCGACCGAGGCGTCGTCCAGGGTGTTGTTGGCCAGGAACTTCTTCGCGGTCTCCTTCTCGCCGTCGGTGGCCTTCGACGAGATCGACAGGTACTGGCCCGGGTTGCCGACGGTGTCGCTCGGGTCGCCCTTGCCGCCGTCGACCGGCGGGAAGTTCATGTAGCCGAGGTGCCCGCCGGTGACGAAGTCGCCGCCGGAGGCCTTCATGTTGCCGTAGGTCCAGGCGCCGTGCAGCATCATCGCGGCCTTGCCGGTGAACAGCAGCGCCTGGTCGGCGTTGGAGTCGGCGGTGATCGAGGAGAAGCCCTTGATGAAACCGTTCGCCTTGATCAGCTTCTGCATCTCGTCGAGCGCCTTCAGCGCGGACGGGTCGGACCAGCTGTTCGGCTTGCCGTCGAAGATGTTCTGGAAGACCTCGGCGCCGCCGATCCGGTCGAACAGGAACTCCAGCCACATCATGTTGGTCCAGCGCGACTGGCCGCCGAGCGAGAACGGCGCGATGCCCGGGCCGTTGAACTTCGGCACCAGGTCCATGATGTCGCCCCACGACTTCGGCGGCTCGGCGCCGACCTTCTCGAACGACCGCTTGTCGTAGAACAGCACGATCGGCGTGGTGGTCTCGACCGGCATCGCGTAGATCTTGCCGCCGACGGTCGCCGCGCCGAAGGCGGACGGGAAGATCGAGTCCTTCAGCGTCGCGTTCTCGCCGAACCACGAGGTCAGGTCCTCGACCTGGTTGGCGTCGACGTAGCTCTTCAGGCCGCCGCCGCCCCAGCCCCAGATCAGCGTCGGGCCCTGGCCGGCGCCGATGGCGGTCTTGATCTTCTGCTTGTACGCGTCGTTCTGGAACTCGGTCGTCTTGATCTGGGTGCCCGAGTTCGCGTCGTTGAACCGCTTGACCTGAGCTTCCCGGATGGCCTGCTGTGGCTGGCCGGTCAGGAACCAGTACGATGTCGCACCGCTGCCGGCCGCCGCGCCACCCGTGGAGCCGCCGGTGCTCTGTCGGGCCGGAAGTGCCGCAGGCCGCGAGGCCGGCCGCGAGCGCGCCGCCGCCGACCAGGCCGAGGAACGTACGCCGAGATGTCGTCATGGGATCCACTGTGATCTCCGTACTCCATGCCGCGGACCGCTCCACGGCGCATGGTTGCGGGGTGCCCCAGAGAGACACGCAAGCACCTCGATTAAGACTATGTTTCGTAACGTAGGTTTCGGAGATTCTGCTGTCAAGACTTGAACTAGTGACAGTTTGGGGTCACAGTGAGGTCACGGATTCGCCTGCTGTCACAGGCGATCCACAGATCTGCCGAACGACCGTGACGACGAGCGGTGGGAGCCAAATCTTCGAAAAGTTTTCGATACTTTGTCACGGCGAAGGTTACAGATTAAGGGAGAATTTCTTGTCCACCTCCGACTCCGCCGGGCCGTGCGACCCCGTCCGACTCCCCTGCTCACCCCGCGCTGGCGGCCGAGAAGCGCGCCGACCTGCTGCTGCAGGCGATGACGCTGGACGAGAAGATCGCGCAGCTCGGCAGTCGCTGGGCCGGCAACGACATGGCCGACCACGAGCTCCCCAGCCGAGGAGACGATCAACGTCGCGCCGATGGAGGACGTGTTCGCGGCCGGCGGATCGCTGTCGCTGGCGGAGGCGAGCCGCGCACGGTCTCGGTCATCTCACCCGGGTCTGGGGCAGCGTCCCGCTGACGGTCGAGGCAGGGGTGGCCGAGCTGATCCGTCAGCATCAGGTCGTCCTCGACGGACTCCCGGCTCGGTGTCCCGGCACTGGTCCACGAGGAGTGCCTGACCGGCTTCACGACGTACGGCGCGACCGTCTATCCGGCCTCGATCGCGTGGGGTGCGACCTTCGATCCCGGACTGGTCGAGCGGATGGCGGCCGCGATCGGGCGAGACATGGCCGCGGTCGGCGTGCACCAAGGGTTGTCGCCGGTGCTGGACGTCGTCCGCGACTACCGCTGGGGTCGCGTCGAAGAGACGATCGGCGAGGATCCGTATCTGGTCGCGATGCTCGGTTCGGCGTACGTCCGGGGGCTGCAGAGTGCCGGCGTGCTGGCGACGCTGAAGCATTTCGCCGGGTACTCGGCGTCCCGGGCCGGGCGCAACCACGGGCCGGTGTCGATGGGCCGGCGCGAGTTGCTCGACATCATCCTGCCGACGTTCGAGACCGCGATCGCGACGGCCGGCGCGGCAGTCGGTGATGAGTTCGTACGCCGACATCGACGGGCTGCCCGCGAGTGCGGATCCCTGGCTGTTCACCGACGTACTGCGCGACGAGTGGGGCTTCGGCGGCACCGTTGTGTCGGACTACTGGGCGGTGCCGTTCCTCGCGTCCATGCATCGGGTCGCCGCGGACGACGCCGATGCGGGTGTGGTGGCGCTGACCGCCGGCACCGATGTCGAACTGCCGGACACGATCGGCTTCGCCGGTCTGCTCGACAAGGTCAAGTCGGGGGAGGTCTCCGAGGACCTGATCGATCGCGCGGCCCGGCGACTGCTGCTGCAGAAGGTCGAGCTCGGTCTGCTCGATCCGGACTGGACTCCCGAGGGTTCGGTCCGTGCCGATGGCGGTCGACCTCGACTCGACCGAGAACCGGGCGATCGCGCGGGAGCTCGCCGAGAAGTCGGTCGTGCTGCTCGACGCCGGCTCGGCGTTGCCGCTGTCGCGCGACCTGAAGAAGGTCGCGGTGGTCGGCCCGTGCGCCGGCGATGCGCGCACGATGATGGGGTGCTACTCGTTCCCGAACCACGTCCTGCCGCGGTACCCGGACCGCGATCTGGGCATCCAGGTCATCACCCCGGTCGATGCCCTGCGCAACGAACTGCCGGACCTGGATCTCGCGTACCTGAAGGGATGCGAGGTCATGGGCGAGGATCGGTCCGGGTTCACGGCGGCCGTCGAGGCGGCACGCGACGCAGACCTGTGCGTCGCGTACGTCGGCGACCTTTCCGGGCTGTTCGGTCACGGCAGCTCGGGCGAAGGCTGTGACGCCGAGGATCTGCGGCTGCCCGGCGTACAGGCCGATCTGCTCGACGCGCTGCTCGGCACCGGCACGCCGGTCGTCGTCGTGGTGGTCTCGGGTCGTCCGTACGCGCTGGGCGGGATCGCGGATCGGGTCGCCGGTCTGGTCCAGGCCTTCATTCCGGGCCAGGAGGGTGCCGGCGCGATCGCCGGCGTACTCAGTGGGCGGATCGTGCCGAGCGGCAAGCTGCCGGTGCAGATCCCGCGGCACGTCGGTGGGCAGCCCGGTACGTACCTGCAGCCGGCCCTCGGCAGCGTGGAGAGTGCGGGCATCAGCGGTCTCGAGGTGCGGCCACTCTTCCCCTTCGGGTACGGAGCGTCGTACACGAGCTTCGCGGTGGAGGACCTGCGGCTGAGTGCGGGCGAGATCGCCAACGACGGCGAGTTCACCGCGACAGTGCGGGTGCGGAACACCGGCGAGCGCGGCGGTGACGAGGTCGTCCAGCTGTATCTGCGTGACGTGGTGGCGCGGGTCGCGCGGCCGTTGAAGCTGCTGACCGGGTTCGCGCGGGTGTCGTTGGATCCAGGGGCCGCAGCCGACGTGACCTTCCGCGTGCACGCGGATCGGACGGCGTACACGGGTCCGGACCTGCGGCGGATCGTCGAGCCCGGAGACTTCGAAGTGATGTTGGGCACGTCGTCACAGGACCTGCCGTGTCGCGGCTTCGTCCGGATCACCGGTGATGTGAGGGTTGTCGGGCATCAGCGCGTCCTGACGACGCCGGTGACGGTCCAGGATCCCAGAGGAGGGTGAGATGACACGTCTGAAGGGTCGCGTCACCCTGGCGACGGTGGCCGGCACCGCCGGTGTCTCGGTCGCCACGGTCTCCAAGGTGCTGAACGGTCGCAGTGACGTCTCGCCGGTCACCCGGGCGCGGGTGCAGGAGATCCTGGAAAAGCACGGGTACGTCGGCCGCCGGCCCGACCCGACCGAGCGGGACACCGTCGAGCTGTTCTACCAGGGTGTCGTCAACGCGTACTCGGTCGAGGTGATCCAGGGCGTGGTCGAGGCGGGCCGGGTGGCCGGCATCGACGTCGTCCTCAACGCGCATCCGCGACACCCACAGACCTCGAGCGCCGGCCGGGCGGCCCGGTGGATCCGGGATCTGATCGGCAGCGGCCGCCGCGCGGCGATCGGCATCACCAGCGAACTGTCCGATGCCGACCTGGCCGCGCTGTCCCGCGCTCGGCTCCCACTCGTGGTGGTCGACCCGGCGAACATCCCGCAGCCGTACGTGACCAGCGTCGGCTCGACCAACTTCGCCGGTGGCATGGCCGCGGCCCAGTACCTGCTGTCGCTCGGGCACCGGCGGATCGGCTACGTCGGCGGACCGCCGACCTCGGCATGCAACCAGGCCCGGATCAGCGGCTTCCGCAGTGCGATGGAGGCGGTCGGCGTCGCCGTCCCCACGGACTACGTCTGGCTGCGGGACTTCCTGTACGACGACGGCCTCGCCGGCGGCTCGGCGCTCCTCGATCTGCCGAACCGGCCGTCCGCGATCTTCGCCGGCAGCGACGAGGTGGCGCTCGGCGTCCTCGAGGCGGCGCGGGCGCGCGGCCTGCGTGTCCCCGAGGAGCTCAGCGTCGTGGGCTTCGACGACACCGAGGTGGCCCGGCTCGCTTCGCCACCACTCACCACCGTGAAGCAGCCGCTCCGCGAGATGGGTGCGGTCGCCCTCCGGACGGCACTCCAACTCGCCGCGGGCGAGAAGGTCTCGTCGCACCACGTCGAGCTGGCCACCAGCCTGATCATCCGCGGCTCGGCGGCGCCGATCCACTATTCCTCGTCCGTCGCCGCGTCCTGACTCAGTCCCTGCGGTCCGCCAGGGTCCTCGTCGCGAAGACGGCCGCGATCAAGATGGCCGCGGCCACAGCGGTCAGGAGCGTGAGCGGTACGGCGGTGCCGCCTGGTGTGCGGCCGTCGGACAGCAAAGTCATCAGCGGGCGGATCGGGGAGATCCAGCGGAGCAGCAGTACGGCGAGGATCGCGGCGGCCGCTGTCAGCATGGCGATGCCGATCCGCGGGATGACCAGGCGCGAACAGAGCAGACCGATCGCGATGCCGATCATCGCGGCACCGACCTGAGCCGCTGCGCCGACCACGAGATCGCCGGCGGTGACGACGTGCTTTCCGGTGACGATCGGGTAGATGATGCCGACCACGACAAGCGGTACGCACCAGGTCAGGACGACGGTGACCGTGATCACCAGGACGCGCAGCGAGCTTCCGATCGTCACGAGCGTGATCTTGTGCTGGGTCGGGTCCTCGTGGTTCACGATGCTCACCGTCAGCCAAGTCGTGCAGACGAGCATGGCGAGGACGCAGAACGCGTACGACGACTGGAGTGGTCCGTTGTCGGACGTCGTACCGACGGCCATCGCGGCGAGGAAGATCAGCGTCGGTGGGAGGTAGCGCTGGGAGAGCAGGACGCTGGCCATGAGGTAGCGGTAGAGCGCGGTCACTCGGTCTTCACCTGCCGGACCGCGGTGACCGACCAGCCGTGGTTCAGTGCGGTCAGCAAGGCCGCGTCGTGGCGGCCGGTCGGCAGCATCAACGTGACGCCGGTGTCGTGGCGACGTACCTCGAGCACGTCCGGCTGCTGGGACCAATCGATCGCTGCGCCGGCGATCAGAGAGATCTCGGTCAGCGTCGCCGGCGGACTGCCATCGGTGGCATGAAGCTGACCGTTGCGGAGCTCGCAGACTCTGGTCGCGGTGGAGCGGACGACCAGTTCGGAGTGTTCGGTGAAGGCGACCGCAGCGCCCTGCCCGGCCGTCTCCGTGAGGAGCTCGCGCAGGGTCGCGTGGGCAGTGGCGTCGAGTCCGGACCAGGGCTCGTCGAGGACGAGGAGTTGCGGCGGGTCGAGCAATGCCTGCGCCAGCGCGACCTTCTGCGCGTTGCCCTTGGACAACTTCCGCATCGGGGTGTCCGCGCCACCAGACAGTGCGAGCCGATCCAGTAGTTCGCTGGCCCGGTCCCGGGCCACCCGGGCGCTCAGGCCGCGGATCCGTCCCATGTGCCGGAGGTACGCCGAAGCCGACAAGCGATCGTGCGACGCGAACACGTCCGGCACATAGCTCACGACCCGCGCGTTCCGTCGGACCGTGCCCGCGGACGGACGGGACAGGCCGACCATCAGTTTGAGCACAGTGGACTTGCCCGAGCCGTTGGCTCCGACCAGTGCGAGCAGCTCACCCGCGTTGACGCGCAGGTCGACGTCAGCCAGGATCTCCCGGCGGCCGAACCGTTTGGAGACCTTCCGCAGCCGCACTACTTCCATGCGGCGAGCCTAACCACGCGCCGGGGGTCATCACCCGCGCCAGCGGGCGGGTGAGGACCGCGGAAGCCAGCAGCGAAGCGGTGGCGAAGGCGGTGATGGCCGGCGCCGCCGAGGTCACCGGGATCCTCGCCGGCTCCGAGGCTTGCTCGAACGACGCCGGTCCGGCCGCTCGGTCCTCTACTGGCAGTCCGACACCGGCCGTCGCGTCGTACGACGACCGGCGTCGAACCAGTCCGAGCCAGGCTCATCCAGCCGGGCAGCTAGCGGATCTGCAGCTCGGTCGAGAGCGGCAGATCCGACACAGACGAGCCGGCTCGGAGAGTGAAGGCACCAGATTCGGTGGTCCAGCCGTTGTCCCAGTGCTCGAAGGTGCGGTCGTGCAGTTGCACCGTCACCTCACGGGCCTGGCCGGCCCCGAGGCGTACGACGGCGAATCCGGCCAGCCAGCGGACCGGGCGGTCCACGGTGGATTCCGGGCGTTCGGCGTACACCTGGATGACGTGTTTGCCGGCGCGCTCTCCGGTGTTGCGGACGGTCAGCGCGACGGACGTCGGGTCGTTGGCGCGGAGGTCGGAGAGCTCCCAGGTGGTGTAGCCGAGGCCGTGGCCGAAGCCGAACGCGGGCTCGGTGCCGGCCCGAAGCCAGGCGCGGTAGCCGATGTGCACGCCCTCGTCGTACCGTACGACGCCGTCGCGTGGCGTGACGTCGATGACCGGTACGTCGGCCTCGGCGCGGGGCCAGGTGGTCGGGAGGCGGCCGCCGGGCTCGACGACGCCGAGCAGTACGTCGGCCAGCGCGTTGCCGTACTCCTGGCCGCCGAAGTAAGTCACCAGCAAGGCCGCGACGTCGTCACGCCAGGGGAGCAGGACCGGTGAGCCCGCATTGACGACCACGACCGTGCGAGGGTTCGCCGCGACCACGGCCCGGACCAGGTCGTCCTGCCGGCCCGGAAGTGCGAGCGTCGTACGGTCGTAGCCTTCGGACTCGACCTTCGAGTTGGTGCCGACCACCACGACCGCGACATCCGCCGTACGGGCAGCTGCGACGGCTTCGTCGATCAGCGCCTCTGGGTCCGAGCGGTCCGGCTCGACGCCGACGGTGATGCTCAGCGCGTTGCTCATCCCGCCCTCACGCTCGGGGAGTTCGAGCTCCACGCGGACGTCGATCGGCCGGCCGGCGGTCACTACCAGCGGGGTCGAGATCGACGGCGGCGACAGCAGCGCGGCACCCAGATCCGTGCCGACCGGTACGGCGGCCTCCTCGTGCAGCAGGTTGCCGTCGGCAAAGATGCGGCCACGGCCGATGGAGGCGAAGCCGAGCAGGATGTCGCCGGTCTCGGTCGGAGTGTAGGTGGTGCGGAACTCGAAGATCGCGGTGTCACTGATCGGCGCGTTCCCACCGAGGTAGACGAGTGCGCTGGAGAACCGGTTCTCGGTGAACAGTTCGGTGCCGTCCTCGGCCAGGAAGCGCACGCGGGCGCCGGGCTCGCCGGTCACCGGGTTGGTCATCGTGGCCGGCGGCAACTCCGCGACGCCTTCCTGGACAACTGCGCCGATCGAGTAGGTGACCTCCGCGTTCGGGAGTGCTGCGCGCAGTCCGTCGAGCGGAGAGACCACGGACGACGGGATGACTGTTGCACTACCGCCGCCCTGGGTACGAGCGTCGCGGGCGTTGTGGCCGATGACCGCCATGCGCTGCAGCGCGTCGGCGCGCCAGGGGAGTTCGTCCTTGTTGGTCAGCAGCACCGAGCCTTCGGCGGCCGCGGTGCGGGTGAAGGCGACGCCGTCGACCTGCGGTACGTCGGCCGGCTTCTCGAAGCCTTCGAGCGCACCGACCCGGGCGGCCAGCGCGAGCAGGCGCAGCACCTTCCGGTCGATCGCGTCCTCCTTGACCTCGCCGGACCGCACGGCCTCGACGAGCGCGTCGCCCCACGCGCCGACCGGGCCAGGCATCGCCAGGTCCTGTGAGTGTTTGGCACTCTCCACGCTGCGTACGGCGGTCCAGTCGCTCACCACGACCCCGTCGAAACCCCAGTCGGTGTTGAGCGGTGTCTCGAGCAGATCGTTCTCCGAGGCGGTGACGCCGTTGATCGAGTTGTACGCGCTCATCACGAGCCACGCCTTGGATTCGGTGACCGCCTTCTCGAAGGCCAGCAGGTACACCTCGCGGAGGGTGCGTTCGCTCACGATCACGTCCGCGGTGAAGCGCTCGGTCTCGAAGTCGTTGGCGACGTAGTGCTTGGGGGTGGCGCCGACACCGAGTTCCTGGACGCCGGCGACGTACGCGGCAGCGAGGTCGGCGGTGAGGACCGGGTCCTCGCTGAACGCCTCGAAGTGCCGTCCGCCGAGTGGGGATCGGTGGAGATTGATCGTCGGGCCGAGGACGACGTCGACGTTCTTGCGACGGGCCTCGAGGGCGGAGACGACGCCGTACCGATGCGCGATGTCGAGGTCCCAGGACGACGAGAGCGCGGTCGCCGACGGGAGATTGAGCGACGGGTCGCGCTCGTCCCAGACCGGGCCGCGGACGCCGCTCGGGCCGTCGGACAGGACCATCGAGCGCAGGCCGATCCCGGGCAGTGGATGGGTGGACCAGAAGTCCTGTCCGGTCAGGATCCGGACCTTTTCCTCGAGGGTGAGCCGGCTGAGCAGGTCCGCGAAGTTCATGCGGATGACTGTACGCGCGAAAACCGAGTAGTGCTAGGTTTTGGGTATGGCTTCCAGAGGTCCGTATGCGAAGGGGGTCGCCAAGCGGGAGGAGATCCTGCGGGCGGCGCTCGAGGTGATCGCCCGGCACGGGTATCAGAAGACCTCGACCCGGGAGCTCGCCGCCGCGGTCGGGCTGAGCGAGGCCGGGCTGCTGCACTACTTCGGCTCCAAGGAGAAGCTGTTCGAGGCGGTCCTCCGGGCCCGGGACGAGGCGGATCTCGAGCGGTTCGACCAGAGCGATCTGATCGACAAGCTGAGCGCGATCATCCGGCACAACGGCGACGTACCTGGCCTCGTCCAGCTCTACTCAACCTTCTCCGCCGAGGCCGGCGACCCCCAGCACACGTCCCACACCTACTTCGTCGACCGGTACGCGCGCCTCCGCGAGGCCCTCGCCGAGTCCGTCCGAGCCCGTCAATCCGCGGGGACGCTGGACCCGACGGCCGACCCCGCGACGGTCGCCACCCTCGTGATCGCCCTCGCCGACGGCCTCCAGATCCAGTCCCAGTTCGAGTTGGAAGCCGACCCCGCCGACCTCCTCGACCAGCTCATCCACCTCCTGCGCCCCTGACCCGGGGCGTGCCGGCTCAGAGCCCGATGAGGAAGAGCGCTCCGGCGCCGAGCAGGCCGAGCTCGACGAGCAGGACGAAGACGCGATCGCTGATGCGACCGACGATCTGCTTGCCGGTCCAGGCGCCGAGCAGGGTCGCCGGGGTGAGGGCGATGCCGTACAGCAGGACCTGGCGGGTCAGAAGGTCGCCGGCTCCGTAGGTGGCGATCTTCGTGAGGTGCAAGGTCAGAGCGCTCGCGGCTTCGGTCCCGATGTAGGCGGCGCGGGTGAGGCCGTAGGCCAGGAAGAACGGTGCCGTGAGTGGGCCGACGGAGCCGAGCAGCGCTGAGCCGAGCCCGGACGCCGCGCCGACTACGGCAAACGCCGGATCGGCGGGCTTGCGGGGATGTGGATTGAACCGCCGCCAGACCACCACGGCGATCAGGAACACCCCGAGCAGCCGTTTCAGAGGGCCGAGCGGGGCATGCGTGAGCAGGATGCCGCCGGCGACCGCGCAGGGCACGGCGCCGAGGGCGAACCAGCCGATCAGCGGCCAGCGGAGTTCGTGCCGGTTCAGCCAGGCCCGGGAGGCGTTGCTGGACAGCTGGGTCAGGGTCAGCATCGGCACCGCGACGCGGAAACCGAACAGTGCGGTGAACACGGGCAGCAGGAGTACGCCGCCGCCGAACCCGGCGACCGCCGACAACGCAGCCAACACGAACGCGGCCGCCGACGCGGCGAGCAGGGTGGGCAGTTCGCTGAGCACGTCTCAGCGGCCTGCAGGGAGACCAGAGAGGCGTCGTACGGCAGCCAGGCCGTCCGGCGTACCGGGCCAGTGCCGCTCCAACGCCGCAGGCCCGGCCCGTCGGGTCACCGAACGGAGCGCGAATGCGACGATGACCGCATCGTCGGCGTACCCGATCACGGGGATGAAGTCGGGCACCAGGTCGATCGGCAAGGCGAGGTAGACCAGCAGGAGCCACAGCCGGATCCGCACCCCACGAGGCAGTGTCCGATCAGCCGCCAAGCGTCGCAGCAGCCGCACCAGGTCTGGCAGGAGCCGCAGCGCGTCCCGGATCCGCAGTTCGTCGGGCCGGACGAACCACAGCGCCACGATTAATGCCGTCCACAACAGCACGATGCCGGCGGCAACACCCGCCACGATCGACCACCACGATCCAGCCACCCGCCCATTCTGGCCTCAAGGTCGGACGTGACCGTCCTGCTCCGGTCCCTGGACCGGCGGGGGATAGTGGTCGCATGACGAGATCCGCCGACGAATCCGCCGAGCTCGAGCCACCCGGCTCTCCGTCACCGGCCGGTACCAACCCCGGCGATCCGTCACCGACCGGGCCGCGCCCGGCCGGCGAGATGTCAGTCGGCACCAACCCCGGCGATCCGGCACACGCCGGCGCCTCTGCCGTCGGCGCCGACCTCCGCGATCCGGCCTCTCCCGTGACGCCGGCTGGGGTTAGCCGGCGGGTGATCACGCGGGAGGTCTGGTTGGTGCTGGCGCTGTCTCTGGGCGCTTCCGGGGTGGCAGCGATCATTTCGTTTGCGGGGGTGTTGACCTCGGCGAAGCCGATCAGCGGGCAGACTGCGGTGATTGTGGGGTCGCGGGCTCCGGGGCGGCCTTGGCTGGATCTGACCTGGCAGATCTACGCGGTGCTGACCGCGCTGGTGCCGGTCGCGCTCGTTGGGCATTTCCTGATGCGTGGTGGTGAGTCACTGCGGACGCTTGGCTTCGACCTCCGTGATCGCCTGCGCGACCTCGGCCGCGGGACGGCGGTCGCCGCCTGCATCGGAGGCGCCGGCCTGCTCTTCTACATTGGTGCACACGCCACCGGCGCGAACCTGACCGTCGACCCGTCCCAGCTGCCCGACTACTGGTGGCGCATCCCGATCCTGGTCGCGGTGTCCGCGCAGAACGCCGTACTCGAGGAAGTCATCGTCCTCGGCTACCTGAACCACCGCCTGGACCAACTGGGCTGGTCCGTCCGCCGCGCCACCGCCACGAGCGCGCTCGTCCGTGGCTCGTACCACCTCTACCAGGGCCTCGGCGGCTTCGCCGGCAACGTGATCATGGGCGTGATCTTCACCTACCTCTACCGCCGCTGGGGCCGGATCATGCCGTTCATCGTGGCTCACACCCTGATCGACACCGCCGCCCTGATCGGCGCCACCTACCTCCTCGGCAAGGTGTCCTGGCTGCCGAGCTGAGTCGTAGTCCGAGGGCAGTGAATCGACTGACACGTAACCGACCGGACCTCTGACGGGTTGATGGTGTCGTGACAGTTAACGGGGAAATCACCAGTCCGCCTGAAATCGACGCAGGATTGGCCGCCGCCGCGCTGGCCGTGTTCGCGCACCGGCACGAGGTCGTCCATCTCCTGTACGCCGCGACCGACGAACCGGACGCACTCACCCGGATCGGCGGCCTGCTCCGCGTCGACGAGGCAACCATCGCCCGCGTCCTGGATCAGCCGTTCCGCTGGATGCTGCCGCAGTTCCGCACCGAGCTGGAGTCGATCGCCTCGGCGCCGGCCGCGCTAGCAACGCCTGCGGCCCTCCCTGCGCTGCCTACCCCCGCCGCAGTCCCCGCGGGTGCCAAACCTGCGATCAGCCCAGCGCCGGGCTGATCGACGCCGGGCTGATCGTGGTCGGCCTGATCGCGGTCGGGCTGACCGATGTCGTGCTGACCGGCCGCGCTGACCGATGTCGTGCTGACCGGCCGCGCTGACCGATGTCGGGCTGGTCGACCGGCCGCGAGGTGAGTGCCGCGGCCGGATCCAGCCGCGGCGTCCTGGCTGCGGATACGTTGAGGCCGTGCAGACGTATGGGGCGAACGTGCTCGGGATCGCGGATGAACTGACGGAGGCGTACGTCGAGGTGTTCACCGCGCCACCGTGGGATCACCGGGATCCCGAGCAGACGCGGCGCTCCTTCCGCAAGCGGCTGGAAGGCGATGCGCTGCGGGACGGGTTCCGGGCCTGGATCGAGCGGTCGGAGGACGGGCGGATCGCCGGGTTCGTGAGCGGCTGGACGACGCCGGCCCCGTTCCGCGCGGACCGCGCGTACGGGAGCGTGCTCGACCGGCTGGGGTCGGAGCAGGTGAGAGAACTGCTGATCGGCGCCTTCGAGATCGACGAGCTCGGAGTGATCGAGCGCGCCCGCGGTACCGGCCTCGGCCGCCACCTGCTGTCGCTGGCCACCGCGGAACACCCACGCGCCTGGCTCCTGACCTGGAACCAGGCCCACGCCACGATCGCCTTCTACCACCGCATCGGCTGGACAGAACCAGAAACCCGAGGCCCCGAACACGACATCGTCGTCTTCCTGGCCCCCAACCACCCCGGCACCGCCTAACCCGCAGCCCGACCCCGCCCCTGACGTGGCGGTCGCCCTTCGACTCACCCACTCACCGCCCACTCACCGCCCACTCACCGCCTACCGGCCGCGCCCGCCCGCCTCACCGCCCATCCGTCGGTCCCCCTTTGAGGGGTCAACCCCTGAGGTGGTGGGTTCGGCCCCCAAATTTCCAGGGGGCAACCAACCACTTGAGGGGTTGACCCCTGAGGTGGTGGGATCGGCTCCCAAATTTCCAGGGGGCAACCAACCACTTGAGGGGTTGACCCCTGAAAGTGGGGAGGACGGGGCGGGCGTGGGGCGTTGCGTTCTCAGGTCTGAGGGCCAGCCCTACCGGGAGGGGAGGTTGCCCGTCGACTTGCCCGCCTCATCGCCCGCCCGCCGGTCCCCCCTTTGAGGGGTCAACCCGTGAGCAGGTGGGTTGCGCCCTCGAATTACCAGGGGGCAACCAACCACTCGAGGGGTTGACCCCTGAAAGTGGGGAGGACGGGGCCGGCCCTGGAGCGTTGCGTTCTCAGGTCTGGGGCCAGCCCTACCGGGAGGTGAGGGTTGCCCGTCGACTTGCCCGCCTCACCGCCCGCCTGCCGGTCCCCCCTTTGAGGGGTCAACCCGTGAGCAGGTGGGTTGCGCCCTCGAATTACCAGGGGGCAACCAACCACTTGAGGGGTTGACCCCTGAAAGTGGGGAGGACGGGGCGCGCGGCCGGAGCGTTGGGGTCCTCGGGTCTGGGGATCGTCCAGGTGAGGGGATGCCCCCGAGATGGAGGGCCGCCCGGCGGGGCGGGGTCGGGTGAGCGGGGCGGGGTCGGGTGAGCGGGGCGGGGTGTTAGAGGGCGAAGAGGGTGGTGGCGTTGTGCCACATGATGGCTTCGTGTTCGGTGGGGGTGAGGTTGGCGGCTTCGAAGGCGCCGATCGCGACCGAAGGGTCGATCAGGGTGGCGTCGGTGCCGAACATGAGGCGGGACGGGCCGATCTGGTCGAGGATCCAGCGGATGCGGTTGGCGTCGGGGGCTGACCAGCAGGGCTCGAACCAGATGCGGTCGGAGCGGGATGCGGCCTCGGGGACGAGGGGCCAGCCGGGGGCGCCCATGTGGCCGGCGATCACCCGGGCGTCGGGGATGCGGGCCGCGACGTCGGCCAGGTCGACGACGTTGCCGGCCCAGGTGTGGACGAGCGTCGGCAGCCCGTACTCCGTGGTGAGCTCGAGCGCGGCCTGCATCGCGGGGGAGTCGATCGGCGTCCGGCTGTACTCGGTGTGGATCTTCGCCCCGACCCAATGCGTCCGGCCATCCCCGGCCAGCAGTTCGCGCAGATCGGTTTTGGCCTCGTCGAGGCGGCGGGGGTCGACCACGAGCATCCCGCGCAGCCGCGAGTCGGCGGGCAGTTGTGCCGCGAGGGATCGGTTGCCGACGGGGGCGTCGTACACGATGGCCTCGATCGCGGAGACCAACTGGATGTCGATGCCGAACCGGTCCATCAGCTCGATGTTGACGTCGATCGGGCCTACATCCATGGAGAAGAACCACGGTCCCCAGTGGGCGTGTACGTCGATCAGCATGACGCCTCCAGCAGGGTGGTCAGGTTCGTACTGCCGGTCTGGGCGACCTCGGCCGGGGTGAGCCTGGACGTCAGCAGTCGGCGGACCACCGAGTGCGTTTCGTGGAACGGCGTACGGCAGCCGAGCACCAAGCGTTCCGCACCGACCTCACCGGCGACGATCTCCAGGGAGTCCGGACCGGTGAGCATCCGGGTGGAGGTGTAGAAGCCCGGCTCCGCGCGGGCCAGGATCACGAAGTCGCCGAGGAAGTAGAAGTGCGTGTCCAGGAAGACCACCCGCGCCCCGAGACCACGCAGCGCCGGACCCACCCGCCGTACGTCGCCCTCGACGAGGATCGTCAGGCCGGCCTCAACCAGCAGCTTCACCACGTGGCCGAAGGAAGCGAACCCGGGCTCGACGTTCTGCGCGGTCGGCGCCAGCCGAATCGCTCGCGGCCGTGAATCCGCGGACAGTTGCCGCTCGAGTTCCCGCTCGGCGCCGAGCGGATCGCGCAGGTCCAGCACCGGGCACAGCGACCACCCGTTGCCATCGGCAACCCGGCGGGCCTCGTCGTTTCCGGACGGTACGTCGAAGTGCACAGCCCGCAACGAGGACACGACCCCACCGGAGATGCCGGTGGCCTTGAACACCTCCTGCACCGTCTCGGCCCGACCCCAGCGACCGGTCGTCACGTCGTGCCCGACCAGTACGTCGCAATCGAGCAGCAGGGGAGTGTCGGTCATGGGGCCTCCCGGCCTGGACTGAGGAGCGGAGCGACGAGGAAAGGCCGGGAGTCAAAGCCCCATGACCTCCGCGCCGGAGGCGCGGCATTCAACACGGTCATCGGGCCTCCTGGGCCAGTGCGCTGTGGACCTTGCGGATCGCCGCGACGATGTCGTCGACATCGGGTTCGGTGTAGTTCTCGTTCCAGGGCAGGACCAGGAGCCGGCTGTTGATCAGCTCCTCGGCGTTGGGACACAGGCCGACCGGATACGAGACGTCCTGCAGGGGAAAGCCGGACTGCCCGTACGTAATCCGCTCCCGGACGGCCGGTGCGGCGTACAGCGGGCCGGTCAGATACCCACCGTTCGCCGGTACACCCTCAGCGGTGAGCGCGGCAGCCCACTCGTGCAACTCGCCGGCCGAAGGCGAGAGGATCAACGGGTACTGCCAGTAGACGTGATCGCCGCCGTCCGGAGGAGCCGTGATCCCGGCCAGGTCCGCGATCCCGGCCGACGCCCGGGCAGCCGCCGTACGGCGATCTGCCACAACGCCCCGCAGTCGCGTCAACTGCGCCCGGGTCACCGACGCGACCAGCTCGGTCATGCGGTAGTTGAGAGACAGGAACAGGTACGTCCGCTCGTCGGTGTCGCGCGGCCAGCCCTTGTCCGCGAACAGCCGCATCCGCCGTGCCCGCGCGGCGTCGTCGGTCACGGCCAGCCCGCCGTCGCCAGCGCTGATGTGTTTGGTCTGCTGCAGGCTGAAGCAGCCGATATGCCCGATCCGTCCGACGAACGTGTCGCCGACCGGGGCGAGATAGGCCTGCGCGCAGTCCTCGATCAGAAGGATCCCGTGCTGATCGCAGAGCTCCCGCAACTCCCGCACCGGCGCCGGCTTGCCGAACAGGTGTACGACGATCACGGCCTTGGTTCGCGGCGTGATGGCGGCGGCGACCGCGGCCGGGTCGAGGTTTCCGGTGATCGGGTCCACATCGGCGAACACGGGTACGGCGTTCTGCATCATGATCGGGAACACAGTGCCCATGTCGCTGATCGGCGTGGTGATGATCTCGTCGCCCGGCTCCGGGTCGACCGCGGCCACCGCCAGGTGCAAAGCCGCCGTACCCGAGCTGCACGCGACCGCGTACCCCGCGCCGAGCAGATCCGCGAACTCCAGTTCGAGTGCCGGCACCTCGGTGCCCCAGGTCGCGGACAACATCCCGCTGCGGAGCACCCGCTCGACGGCCTTGACCTCGTCGTCGCCGAAGCGCCGGCCGCTGGCATCCATCACCGACGGCAGCGGGGACGTACGCACCGGGGCGCCGCCGTCGCGGGCGAGCGGGCTGCTGGTCATCACAAATCCTCCGGGAGTTGATGTTGCTCACGGCAACGGTCCGGGGTGGTTCGGCTTCCCGTCGAACTTCGTCTCACAGTAGACCCCGCTCCGGCAGTACTGATCAGCCCCCGGTCGATTCGCTTGTCCACAAGGCCTCCCGGGACGCGGCGGGCGGAATTACGGTCATGGCTGAAATTACCTGGGCGTGGTCCAGCGCGTCAACAAGGCGGGGATCTCACAGGTGCACGCGGTAGACGACCAGCGGGCGGCCGCTGCCGTTGCCGAGTTGGGTGCCGGTGGCGTCGGCGAGCCCAGCGCGTTCCAGCCGGTTCAGAACCCGTCGGGCGGTCCGCGGCTGGATACCGAGGTAATCGGCGACTGTCCTCGTCGTCACCCCGGCCCCCGGCGCCGCGTGCACGAGCTCCTGCAGGCGCTCGAGCGTCGCCTTGGACAGCCCGGCGCGCTGGGCGAGCAACTGCAGTTTCGAGCGCTGCTGCGCCCGTGGTGCCGCGCCGCCGACCAGGATCAGGTCGATGTCGTTGCGCAGTGAGACCGCGGCCGCGGTCCGGCCGGCCATCCTCGCCCGGCCGAGTGCCCGCCGGGCCAGGGCCTCCGTCTCGGTCCCGGAGCCGCCGATGCCGAAGCCGATCCGTACCGGTCCGAACTGCTCCTTGAGCCTGGTCAGCATGGCCAGTTCGGTGAACGCCGCGGTCACCTGCTCGAGCGGTCCGCGCGTGGTCACGAGCAGATACCGCTTGTCGTCGTACCGGATGACACTGCCGCCGAGCGAACCGGCCTCCCGCCTGAGCGCGCTCTCGCCGGCCGCGGCGATCTCGACCAGGCCGAGGGCGATCTGCGCATCGTCACTGCGTAATGCGTCGTGGACGAGCAGCAGACTGTTCACCGCCGCCCGCACCGAGTAGACCGAAGGCGCCAGCCGGAGGGTGGTCTGCTCGGTCCGGAGCCTCTCGTACGCCGATCGCAGGCAGGTGATCGCGACCGTCGCACCGGCCTTGCGGTGGAATGCGATCACGTCGTCGGAGCTGAGTCCCGGGTGATACGGCAGCACGCGGATCCCGCGGGTCGGCAACCCGACCTCGTCGAACGTCTCGCGGACTTGGGCATCGTCCAGTACGTCGATGCTCATAGAGGTGACGTCGCGGCCATCGCGGAGCAACTGGACCAGCGCGCGCATCAGCGTGGCGCCGGTGTACTCGACGTGGGCGGCCGGGCGGTCCAGTAGGTCGTGCGCGGCGGCGAGTTGGTAGGGGATCACACCGGTGAACAGCCAGGCATCGACGCTCGGCGGCGCTGCGGCCATCACCTTCGGCGTGTCGGTCTCGCGCCGGTACTTCAGCGGGACGACTTCCACCCCACGCAGCGCCCCCACGATCCGGCTGCTGGAGGTGACCAGATCCGACGGGCCGACCACCCCGATCGTCGTCACCATTTTGTGCCCCCTCTTCGTTCGGCTCAGTTTCACCAGATCACCGCATCGCTGCAAGAACCCGCGCCGTACGCCGGCGGCCAGAGGTCCGCTACGTTTCGACCATGAGCGAGCTGATGCGGTCTCAGGAGTGGGTTGCCGAGGGTACGGCGCTGTGCCGGGAAGCGCTCGTGGAGCTGGACGGACCGTCGCTGCTGCCGGGGTGGACCCGCAAGCACGTCGCGGCTCATCTGTCGCTCAACGCGGAGGCGATCGGCAACCTCGTCCACTGGGCGAAGACCGGCGAGGAGCGGCGGATGTACTCCTCGCCCGAGCAGCGAGGCGCGGACATCGACGCGGCCGCGCTGCGACCGGCCGACGAGTTGCTCACCTGGTTCGACGAGTCCGCGCGGGTGCTCGCGGACGCGACGGCCGAGCTGACGGAGGAGCAGTGGCAGCGGCCGGTGCTCACGGCCCAGGGCAAGGAGATCCCCGCGACCGAGACCCCGTGGCTGCGGAGCCGGGAGGTCATGATCCACGCGGTCGACCTCGGCACGGGCGTGACCTTCGCGGACCTCCCGACCGACTTCCTCGAGGCTTTGTCCGCCGACATCCGCGCCAAGCGTGGCGACGTACCCGAGGTCACGGGTCCGCTGCCGGAGGTTGCGGCGTACCTCGCCGGGCGGTCGTACGACGGCGTGCTTGCCGCGGATGGGAGACCGGCGGAGCCGCTGCCGCCTTGGCTCTAACGCACCACGCGGTAGTGCAGGTGGGTCACGTCGCGGTCGACGAGTTGACGGACCGGCTCGAGTTCGATGTTCTCCGCCGGGAGGTTGTCGAACAGTCGCCGGCCCTGGCCGAGCAGGACGTTGACGACGTGCAGCTCCAGCTCATCCAGCAACCCCGCACGCAGTAGGGCTTGCGCGGCACCTGCTCCGTGGACCAGGACGTTGCGGTCACCCGCGGCCGCCTTCGCCAGCGCCGCACACTCGGCGACATCGGTGACGAAACTGGCGCTGCCCGGAGGTACGTCGTCTGCGTCCACGTGATGCGTGAGGATGTAGATCGGCACTCCGTCATGGTGGTCCCCCTGCCACCGATCGGCGTGCTCGAACGTACGCCGGCCCGCGATGACCGCGCCGGTGGACAGCGCCTCCTTGTACACCTGACCGCTCGGGCCGTCGGAGTCGCGGTCGTCGAGCCAGTTGAACAGCCGGAAGCCACCGCGGCCCATCGGCTCGTCCTTACTGTCGTCGGGGCCGACGACGAATCCGTCGAGGGACATGGACATGTAGAGCACGATCATCTGATAGCTCCGCTCGCTCAGAGGGACTGCGGGAAGTGGAACACGCGGTCGGGGTCGTAGTGGTGCTTGATCGCGCTGAGACGTGCGTGGTTGGGACCGTGGTAGGCCTCGGCCCAGTCGGTGAGCTCGGGATCGGGGAAGTTCGGGTAGACGCGGCCGGAGGCATGCGGGTGAGCTGTGGTCCAGGAACGGCGTACCCGCTCGGTGTCGGTGCCCGTATGTTCCAGCAGGAAACGCTCGTCGCGGTGGACGAACGCGGTCGCGTCGGCGGGGACGCGGTTGTAGGCGCCGCCCATCGGAGTGAAGTTGAGCTCACAGCCCTGGGTGAGGAGCTCCGCGATGGTGTCTTCCGGCAGCGAGCGCCGGAAGAATTCAGACTTGCCGGCGAACGCGTCGGTTGAGTCTTCCCAGGAGAGGCTGCGCTTGAGCTCCGGCCAGCTGAGACCGTCGCGGATGTCCACGTCGGGCTTCAGGTCGGCAAGCTCACCAAGCAATTGTGGTTGCAAAGCGGCGCCGAAGACTCTGACCTCCGTCGGCGTGACGGTGAGGCTGGCGGTGATGTCGTCCGCCGCGTCTGGAGCCCAGTTCCTGCCACACAGCGATGACGTCGGCCGCGCGGTCACGCGGCCAGCCGAGGACGAAGCGAGTGGCGGCCGGCGACGGTACGGCGGCGAACACCAAGGACGTGACGACGCCGAACTGACCGCCGCCCGACCCGCGTAGCGCCCAGAACAGATCCGCCTCACGCTGCTCGTCGCACGTCACCACACTGCCATCCGCAAGGACAACGGTGGCAGCGACGAGTCGGTCGCAGGTCAGGCCGTAGCGGCGACCGAGCAAGCCAAGCCCGCCGCCGAGCGTGAGACCGGCGATCCCCACAGTCGGTCCGCAACCGGCTGGGATGGTCAGTCGGTGCCGGTGGAGTACGTCGTACACCTCGGCCAACCGTGCGCCGGCGCCGATGGTCGCGAGGTCGCCGACGACGGAGATGGCGTTGAGCGGCGACAGGTCGAGCACGAGCCCGTCGGTCGACGACCGTCCGGCGAAGCAGTGCCCGCCACCCCGAGGCACAACGTGCAACCCGGCCTCGCGGGCGTATGCGAGCGACCGGATCACGTCCTCGACCGACGCGCACCGGGCGATCGCCTTGGGCCGGGCATCCCGGTAGCGCAGGTGCGCCGGGACCCGCAGTACGTCGTACAGCTCGTGCTCAGGCCCGATCAGGTCGTCCATGAGTCGACGCTATGGCAGCTCGACGCGCGGCGCTTGAACGAATCGGGTGTCCTACACCTCGATCTGGGCTCCGATGATGACGGTGCGGTCGCGGGGGAGGTTGAAGAACTCGGCCGCGTCGGCGGTGATGTGGGAGGTGGCGACGAACAGGTGCTTACGCCAGGTGGCCATCGTGTCGGCCTCGCCCGCGCGGAGTTCGATCTTGGACAGGAAGTAGGAGGCGTTGTCCAGGTCGATCGGGCCCTCGGTGGCGGCCGGATCGAGCGTGGCCAGGGCGGCGGGTACGTCGGGCGTCTCCATGTAGCCGAAGTTCACGGTGACATGGGTGATCCCGTCGTCGCCGTACCCGAGGTCGTCGACGACGGCCCGCTGGTCCGCGGCGACGCGCGGCACCTGCTCGGTCTCGATCGACACGATCACGACGTGCTCGTGCCGGACCTGGTTGTGCTCGACGTTGGCCCGCAGGGCCAGCGGTGCGGTCGTGCTGCCGCGGTTGAGGAAGATCGCCGTCCCGGGAACCGTGGTGGCCCTCAGGTCACCGGAGCGGAGCTCGTCGACGAACTTCCGCAGCGGGCCCTCGGAGCGTTCGCGCTCGGCGCTGACGATCGCGCGGCCGCGTTGCCAGGTGGTCATGATCGTGAACGCGGTGATCGCGATCAGCAGCGGAAGCCACGCTCCGTGGGCGAGCTTGGTGAGGTTGGCGGCGACGAACAGCAGGTCGACCGCGAGCAGCGGGATGGCGCCCGCGATGATCAGCCACTTCGGGATGTTCCACCGGTAGTGGGCCACGTAGAAGAACAGCAGCGTCATGATCGTGATCGTCCCGGTGACCGCCATGCCGAACGCGTAGGCCAGCGCGGCCGAGCTGCGGAACGCGAAGATCAGCGTCAGCACCGAGACCAGCAGCAGCCAGTTGATCCACGGGACGTAGATCTGGCCGATCGTGGTCGCCGAGGTGTGCTGGATCCGGAGCCGGGGCAGGTAGCCGAGCTGGGCGGCCTGTGAGGCGACGGAGTACGCGCCGGTGATCACTGCCTGCGAAGCGATCACGGTGGCCGCGGTCGCGAGCAGGACCAGTGGCAGCCGGCCCCAGTCGGGCACGAGCAGGAAGAACGGGCTGCTGATGTTGGCCTCGTCCTTGAGGATCAGCGCACCCTGGCCCATATAGCTGAGCGTGCAGGCCGGGAGGACGAGGAGCAGCCAGCCGCGGGTGATCGCCCGGCGGCCGAAATGGCCCATGTCGGCGTACAGTGCCTCGGCGCCGGTGACCGCGAGCACGATCGCGGCCAGGGCGAAGAACGCGATGTGGAAGTGCCCGAACAGGAAGCCGATCGCGTACGTCGGTGACAGCGCCTTGAGGATGCCCGGATGATCGACGATCCCGGTGATGCCGCAGGCGCCGATGACGACGAACCAGGCGATCATCACCGGCCCGAAGACCCGGCCGATCGTCTCGGTGCCGCGGCGCTGGACCAGGAACAGCACGATGATGATCACCGCGGTGATCGGTACGACGTAGTCGTCCAGGGACGGCTGGACGACCTTGAGGCCCTCGACCGCCGACAGGACCGAGATGGCCGGGGTGATCATGCTGTCGCCGAAGAACAGCGACGCGCCGAAGATGCCCACCGACGCCAGCACGACCGCGGTCCGGCGGCGGCTCGGCTGTGCGCCGTAGCGGCGGACCTGCGTGATGAGGGCCATGATGCCGCCCTCGCCGTCGTTGTCGGCGCGCATCGCCAGCAGGACGTAGGTGACCGTGACGATGATCATCACCGACCAGAAGATCAGCGAGACCACGCCGAAGACGTTGTCGTCGCTGACCGGCACCGGGTGCGGGTCAGCCGGGTTGAACACGGTCTGCAACGTGTAGATCGGGCTGGTCCCGATGTCGCCGAACACGACCCCGAGCGCGCCGACCACGACCGCGAGCCTGACCGTGTCCTGGACGTTCGGGCGCTGCGCGGTGTCCGTCTGCTGGTGATCCGTCACGGGACCGGACGATACAGCGCCCTGGAGGCAGTCATGTCGAGACGCGGCGGGCGAATCCGACGTACCCGGTGACTACGGAGGAGGTGCCGGGATGACACCGGAGCGGGTACTGCGGACCTACATCACGCTGGTCGTCGTGTCGACCGGCGCGTCGTCGATGATCTGGGGGATCAACACCCTGTTCCTGCTCGACGCGGGCCTGAGCATCGGGCAGGCATTCGCCGCGAACGCGTTCTTCACCGTGGGCATGGTGTTGTTCGAGGTCCCCACGGGAGTCGTGGCGGACACGGTCGGACGGCGTACGTCGTACCTGCTCGGGACGGTCACCTTGTTCGGGTCCACGTTGCTCTACCTGCTGCTGTGGCAGACCCACGCGCCGTTCGCGGCCTGGGCAGTGGTGTCGGCGCTGCTCGGGTTCGGCTTCACCTTCTTCAGCGGTGCGACCGAGGCCTGGTTGGTGGACGCGCTGCACGCGACCGGCTACCGCGGGTCGCTCGACGCGGCCTTCGCCAAGGGACAGATGGCGAGCGGGATCGCGATGATGGCCGGCTCGATCGGTGGCGGCCTGCTGGCGCAGGTGACGAACCTCGGCGTTCCGTACGTCGCTCGCGCGATCCTGCTCGTGGTGACGTTCGCGGTGGCGTGGCGGGCGATGCGGGACATCGGCTTCACCCCGAAGCCGCGGGTCTCGGTGCGCGCCGAGATGGGCGGGATCCTGCGGGCCTCGCTGCGGCACGGGCTGATGAACCCGCCGGTCCGGTGGCTGATGCTCGCCGGCCCATTCACGGCCGGGGCCAGCGTGTACGGCTTCTACGCCGCGCAGCCGTATCTGCTCCAGTTGTACGGCCACGCCGATTCCTATGCGATCGCCGGGCTGTCCGCCGGGATCGTCGCCGGTGCGCAGATCGTGGGTGGCGCCTCGGCGTCGTACGTGGCCCGGATCTTCCGGGACCGGATCCTGATTCTGGTCGTCGCCATCGCCGCCTCGGGGGCCGTGATCGCGCTGATCGGTCTGGTGACGTCGTTCTGGGCCGCTCTCGGGCTGTTGATGGTGTGGGGCACGATGTTCGCCGCGATGTCTCCGGTCCGGCAGGCGTACCTGAACAGCCACATCCCGTCGGCTCAGCGGGCGACCGTCCTGTCGTCGGACAATCTGCTCGGCTCCGCCGGCGGTGTGGTGATCCAGCCGGCGCTCGGTCGCTCCGCGGACGTCTGGGGCTACGGCCCGGCGTACGTGCTGACCGCCGTCATCCAGCTACTCGCGCTGCCGTTCCTCGTCCTGGCTCGCCGGGAGCGCGCCGCCGCAGCCACGGAAAACGAGAAGCTGACCGTCGCGGCCTGAGTTAGCCTTGCCGCCGTGACGGCTCGCTTGATGATCATCAACGGTGGATCCAGCTCCGGGAAGACCGGGATCGTGCGGTGTCTGCAGGCGGTGCTGGACGAGCCGTGGCTCGCGTTCGGCGTGGACGGTTTCGTCGACGCGCTGCCGGCCGCGATGCAGGCGTCGGACGACGGGATCGACTTCGGCCCGAACGGCGAGGTGATCGTCGGGCCGGCGTTCCGCCGGCTCGAGGCGGCGTGGATGAGCGGGATCATCGAGATGTGCCGGGCGGGCGCGCGGGTGATCGTCGACGATGTCTTCCTCGGCGGCGCGGCGTCGCAGCAACGCTGGCGGAACGCGATCGGAACTGTGGGGACTCTCTGGGTCGGCGTGCGGTGCTCGCCCGAGATCGCGGCGGGTCGTGAGATCGCCCGCGGTGACCGGTCCGTCGGCATGGCCGCCTCGCAGGCGCTGATCGTCCACGAGGGCGTGAAGTACGACGTCGAGGTCGACACCTCCCACACCGAGTCGATCGACTGCGCCCGTACCATCGCCGCCTACCTGACGTAACCACGGAGACCGTTCCGTGGTGGATCCGTGGCCGGCACGGATGCCGACCGCGGGCGGCCGGCGGGACCTTCGTCGTACCAGGAAACGACGAAGGAGGAAGTCATGAGTACGTCGGTCACGATGCGCAGGACGGTCCGGCCGGGAACGGTGGCGTTGTGGGTGCTTCAGGTTGCGCTGGCCGCACCGTTCGTGGGAGCTGGGCTGCAGAAGTTGTCGGGGAGTCCGGTGATGGTCGACATGTTCGCGCAGATCGGTGCAGGGCAGTGGCTGCGCTATCTGGTCGGCACACTCGAGATTGCCGGGGCGCTTGGACTGCTGGTGCCGCGGCTGTGTGGGCTGGCGGCGGTCGGCCTGGCTGGTCTGATGGTTGGTGCGGTGATCACCAATGTGTTCGTGCTCGGTGCGTCGCCGATGGTCCCGCTGGGCTTGCTGCTCGTGGCTGCCGTGATCGCGTGGTTCCGCCGGTCAGATCTGCCGCGCCGTGCCGTGCGGTGAGATGTCGGCAAGGGCGAGGGCGCTGCTGATTCGGTCGCGGTGATCCGCGGCGACCAGGTCGGCGTCCTCGCCGGCGAGGAGTCGTCGTACCGACTCCAGGTGCACGGTGCGGTACGCGGCGACCGTGAGGGCCGCGGTCAGGCGAGGTTCGGGCACGCCGGTGCTTTCCATGGCACCGGCGATCGCCTGCTCCAGGTGGTCGAGCAACTCACGAGCCCGGGACTGCAGGGCGCGGGACGAGCCGACCAGCTCCCAGAACCTGACGAACCCGCTGCGCATCGCCGCCAACGGATGGCCCTCGTCGGCCAGCCCGATCAGCAGGTCGGACAGCGCGGCGACCGCGGACGTCCCGGCCGGCCGGTCGTTGACCGCGGCAACGACCAGGGCCTCCGCCTCGGGGTAGCGGTCGAAGAGCAGGTCCTCCTTGCGGGCGAAGTGCGCGAACACGGTCGGCCGGGCGACGTCGGCGGCCTCGGCGATCTCCGACACCGACACGTCGTCGAACCCACGCTCCAGGAAGAGCGCGGTGGCGACCTCGGAGATCCGGGTCCGGAGCTCGGCCTTCTTCCGCTCCCGGCGGCCGTGCGGTGCGTGCTGGTCCACAGGCGTCAGGATAGGTCCTGCCATACCCGATAAAAAGATGTACCGAGTATGAGATTGGTTGCTACGCTGCTGGGCATGCGTCCTGTTGGGGTGAACTACGACACCGGCCTGCGGTACGACGGCCGCAGTACCCGCACGCGGTTCGACGCCGGCACGGTCCGGGACGAGCTGCGGATCATCGCGAACGACCTGCACGCCCCGGCGGTCCGCGTGTCGGGCAACGACCCGGACCGGCTGGTGATCGCGGGGGAGGCGGCCCTCGAGGCCGGGCTCGACCTGTGGTTCTCGCCGGTTCCGATGGATCTGGAACCGGACGAGTTCATCGCCTTCCTGGCCGACTGCGGCGCGCGGGCGGAGACGCTCCGGCAGTCCGGCCGCGGCGACGTCGTACTGGTGCTGGGCTGCGAGCTGTCCGTGTTCTGCAAGGGATTCGTGCCAGGCGAGACCTCGGGGAGCGGCTTTCGACGATGGCCGATCCGGCCACCTGGACCGATCAGGCGAAGATGGCGCAGCTGTACGCCGGGCTGGCGCGCTGGGGCGAGGTCCAGCAGCAGCTGGTGACGGCGGCCCGTGGGGTCTTCGGCGGCCGGATCACGTACGCCGCCGGGATGTGGGAGGACGTGAACTGGGAGCTGTTCGACATCGTCAGCATCGACGCCTACCGCGACGCGGCGAACCGGGCGAACTTCTCCGATGAGCTGCAGTCCCGGTTCAAGTGGGGCAAGCCGGTGGCGGTCACCGAGTTCGGCTGCTGCGCGTACCGCGGTGCGGCCGATCGCGGCGGGTCGGGCTGGATGATCGTCGACCGGAGTGTCGACCCGCCGGCGATCAAGGGCACCTACGAGCGTGACGAGGAGGAACAAGTGGAGTACCTGCTGGAGCTCGTCGAGGAATTCGAGCGGATCGAGCTCGCGGCCGCGTTCTGGTTCAGCTTCGCGGGCTACGAGCTGACCCACCGTCCCGACGACCCACAGCACGATCTCGACCTGTCGTCGTACGGGCTGGTCGCGGTCGGCGAGGACGGCGAGTGGACGCCGAAGCGGGTGTTCGGGAAGCTGGCCGAGCTGAACGAAGGGCGGCACTGAGATGGAGCAGGTCCGGCTCGGGGCGACCGGTCTGCGGGTCTCGCGGATCTGCCTGGGGATGATGAGCTTCGGCACCGGTGGGGCGCGGGAGTGGCATCTCGGTGAGGAGGCCGCGGAGCCGATCGTCCGGCGGGCGGTCGAGGCCGGCGTGACGTTCTTCGACACCGCCGACGCCTACTCCAAGGGGACCGGGGAAGAGCTGACCGGGCGGTTGCTGGGGAAGTTCTTCGGCCGGCGTGAGGACTACGTGCTGGCGACGAAGGTCTACTACCCGACCGGCCCGGGTCCGAACGATCGCGGCCTGTCCCGCAAGCACATCCTGGACGCGATCGACGCGTCGCTCCGCCGGCTCGGCACGGAGTACGTCGACCTCTACCAGATCCACCGATGGGACGACGAGACTCCGATCGAAGAGACGATGGAGGCGCTGGCCGACGTCGTCCGCGCGGGCAAGGCGCGGTACCTCGGCGCGTCCAGCATGTTCGCCTGGCAGTTCGCGAAGGCTCAGCGGGTGGCGCCGATTCCGTTCGTCTCGATGCAGAACCACTACAACCTGGTCTACCGCGAGGAAGAGCGCGAGATGATCCCGCTCTGCGTCGATCAGGGCGTCGGCGTCATTCCGTACAGCCCACTGGCCCGCGGCCTGCTCGCCCGGACCGGAGGTACGGCGAGATCCGGCACGGACCCGGTCGCCGACGACCTGTACGGCGAGAACGACCTCGCGGTGGTGGACGCCGTCCGTGCGGTCGCCTTGGAGCGGGAAGTGCCGCCTGCTCAGGTCGCACTGGCTTGGCTGCTGGATTCGCCTGGCGTGACGGCTCCGATCGTCGGTGCCACCAAGACCCAGCACGTCGAGGATGCGGTCGCGGCCGCTAACTTCACTCTCAGTGCGGACGAGCGGGCTCGGCTGGAGGCGCCGTACCGTCCGCATCCGGTCCTGGACTGACCAGTACAATCGCAAGGTGTGCTGACGGCGAAGGGTGTGGCGACGCGCGGAGCGGATCGTGGCGGCGGCTGCGGCCGAGATCCGGGAGCGTGGGGTCGGCGCGGTGACGCTGGACGACGTCGGGCGGCGGAGCCGGACGGGAAAGAGCCAGTTGTTCCACTACTTCCCGGATGGCAAGGAGCAGTTGCTGTTCGCGGTGGCCGAGCGCGAGGCCGACCAAGTACTCGAGGATCAACAGCCGCACCTCGGGCAGTTGACGACGTGGGACGCCTGGCGGGAGTGGCGTGACGTCGTCGTCGAGAAGTACCGGCGCCAGGGCGTGAACTGCCCGCTCGGTGTGCTGATCACCGAGATCGGCCGGCACACCCCGGCCGCCCAGGCGGTGACCGCCAAGCTGCTGGCTCAATGGCAGCTGCGGATCCAGGCCGGCATCGAAGAGATGAAGGCCGCGGGCGAGATCCGCTCCGACGTGGATCCCGCCCGCGCCTCCGCAGCCCTGATCGCCGCGATCCAGGGAGGTGTCGCCATCCTGATGTCGAGCGGCTCCGGGCAAGCACCTCGAGTACGCCCTGGATCTCTGCCTGGACTACCTGCGCGCTCAGCTCCAATTGAGCACGGGCGGGCGGTAGCCGGTCGGCTTGTCGCCGACCTTGGCCCCGGCGTTGACCAACCAGCCTTGGTACTCCGGTGTGAACATCCGGTAGACCGACTCGCGGAGGTACGGCGCTGGCCTCGTCGAGTGCGGTCCGGAGCTCGTCCGGCAGCTCGAAGTCGAGAGCTGCCATGCTGGCCTCGCAGCTGCTCGGGGCTGCTCGCGCCGACGATGGCCGAAGCGATCCCGGGCTGGGTCGCGACCCAGTTGACCGCGACCTGGGCCATCGTCACGCCGAGCTTGTCCGCCACAGCTTCCAGCGTCTTCAACAGCTCCCAGTGCCGATCGGTCCACGTCCGCACCGGCGCGCCATCGCCGGTGAGCCGACCGTCGCCGGCCACGCCTGCTCGCGTCGTCCCGCCGGTACTTGCCGGTCAGGAATCCACCGCCGAGCGGACTCCACGCCGTGACCCCGAGGCCCAGTTGCTGTCCGACCGGGACGTGCTCGGTCTCGATCGTCCGCTCGACCAACGAGTACGGCAGTTGCAGGTTGACCATCGGCGTCATCGCGTGCGCCTCCGCGAGGGTCTGTGCGCGAGCGGCGTACCAGGCCGGCACGTCGGACAGGCCGGCGTACCGGATCTTGCCGGCGCGGGTGAGGTCGTCGAACGTGCGCAGGACCTCCTCGACCGGGGTGATCCGGTCCCAGGTGTGCAGCAGGAACAGGTCGACGTAGTCGGTGCCGAGCCGGCGCAGCGAGTCGTCGACCGCCCGGATCATGTGCTTGCGGCCGTTGCCGCCCGCGTTCGGGTCGCCGGGGTCGACGCTGTTGGTGAACTTGGTGGTGAGCACCATCCGCTCGCGGATCCCGGTCTCCGCGATCAGCGTGCCGAGGATCGTCTCGCTCTCGCCCGCGGTGTAGAAGTCGGCCGTGTCGATGAAGTTGCCGCCGGCATCGACGTACGCGCCGGAAGATCGGCCCGCGCCTCGTCCTCGGTCTTGCCGTACGCGGCGTGGAAGCCGCCGGTGCCGAAGTTCATCGTGCCCAGCGCCAGCCGGCTGACGCGCAGTCCGGACCGGCCGAGCAGGTAGTAGTGATCAAATGCCATGCGGACAGCGTTGCTCGGCCAAAATGGACCCGCAAGTACAAACTCGGCAGGTCGCGGTGTAGCCGGCGTCGACCGGTCGCCCAGGACAGGCAAGGCTACGTCTGATTGGGTTGGACCGTGCGATTGTCTGAGCAGCAGCGGCTGATACTTGAACGGCTGGCGGAGGTCGCCGTACCGGCGGATGACTTCCCGTCGGCGGCGGAGGCCGGTGCGGTGGCGTTCATCGAGCGGGTGTTGACCCTCGATCGGCCGGACTGGCGTGAGCGGGTGGAGCGGGCGCTGGAGGTGGCCGGGCCAGAACCGGACCTCGAGGCGGTGCTCGCGGACGGCGACGGTGCGTGGCTCGTGCGGCTGGTGCTGCAGGGGTACTACGCGGAGCCGCCTGGCGTGGGCGATGGTCGGTCTGGCAGACGGGCCGACTTCGCGACGGTTCAGACGGACCTGGCGATCACGCCGCGGTCGGCGTTGGCGGATCGCTATGACTGTGTCGTGATCGGTTCGGGTGCGGGCGGGGGAGCGGCGGCGCAGGTGCTGGCCGAGTCCGGGCGGTCGGTGCTGGTGGTGGAGACCGGGCGCTACCCGACCACGGCGTCGCTGACGCATGACCATCTTCGGAACCCACGGTCGGTGGCTGGGCTGCCGGCCGTGACCGACCCCGATCCGCACGGACGGCCACGGGTCGCTGTGGTCGACGGCGTACCGGCTCGGGTTCTGCCGCCGGACGGTGGCTGGGGCAACAACGCCTTCACGGTCGGCGGTGGCACGCGGGTGTACGGCGCGCAGGCGTGGCGGTTCGTCCCACGCGACTTCACGATGGCCACGACGTACGGCGTACCCGACGGGCAGCGCGCTGGCGGACTGGCCGATCACGTACGACGACCTGGAGCCGTACTACTCGTTGGCCGAGCAACGGTTCGGCGTGAGTGGTGGCGGAGTGGATCCGTGGCACGAGCCGCGGTCGATCCCGCTGCCGATGCCGCCATTGCCGCGGACTGGTCCGGCTCAGCGTCTTGCTGCCGCCGCGGATCGGTTGGGTTGGGGGACTGTCGACGTACCGCTGCTGATCAACTCGGTGGACTACCAAGGGCGGGCCGGCTGCGTGCGGTGCGGGCAGTGCGTCGGCTTCGCTTGCCCGGTTGAGGCGAAGGCGGGCACTCACAACACGGCATTGCCGGCCGCACTGGCCACTGGTCGCTGCACCCTGGTCACCGAGACAACGGCCGAGCGTCTGGTCACCGACCAGTCCGGCCGGGTCACCGGCGTCGCACTGGTCGCCGACGACGGGTACGGCGGGGTCTGGCGGCGGACCGTGGCATGCGCGGAGGTGGTGGTTGCCGCGGGTGCCTCCGAGACGCCCCGGTTGTTGCTGAACAGCGCACACGAGCGCGAGCCGAACGGCCTCGGCAACAACCAGGATCAGGTCGGACGACACCTGCAGTCGCATGTGTACTCCGGAGCGGTCGGACTGTTCGACGACGAGGTGATGGACCTGGTCGGACCGGGGGCGTCGATCGCGACCTGCGACTTCCGGCATGGCAACGACGGGATCGTGGGCGGCGGGATGCTGGCCAACGAATTCGTGCCGACGCCGGCTGCGACGTACGACTATCTGGCCGGTGCCGGGCTGATCCCGCGCGCCGGGGCGGCCGGGAAGGCGGCGATGCGGCGTGAGGCGCGGCGGATGCTGCGAGTGGTCGGGCCGATCCAGGAGGTCTCGTCGGCGGACTCGCGGGTCCGGGTCGATCCTCGGGTCGTCGACCGCTTCGGGAACCCGGTGGTGGTGATCAGCGGGTCGATCCATCCGGAGGATGTGCGGGCGCACGGCTTCATGAGTGCGAAGGCCCGGCAGTGGCTGGAGGAGGCCGGTGCTGTCCGGACTGCTGTCGGTGAGGTCGGCACGCTCGGTCGGGCCAGCAGTGGGCAGCATCAGGCGGGGACGTGCCGGATGGGTGACGACCCGGCGCGGTCGGTCACCGATCCGTACGGGCGCGTCTGGGGCCACGACAACGTGTGGATCGCCGATGCCTCGGTGCACGTGACGAATGGGGGAGTGAACCCGGTTCTGACCGTCCTCGCCGGGTCTCTCCGCATCGCCGAGCACCTCACCGGGATGCGTACCGCAGCCTCTCGAACCCCCTAGGTAGTGGGGTGTTCCGGGCCCTTGCGATGACCTGTCGGGACGAGGACGGTGGGCTCAGGAGGGCAAGAAAACAAGGGGGTTGAATCATGTCCAATGTGGAGCTCCACCGCGCCGCGCACCAGGCGATGAGCGACGAGGGCGCCGAGCAGACGGCCGTGTACGTGGGTCCGGACATCGTCTTCACCGACTACGGCCGGGGCATGACGATGAAGGGCAAGGAAGAGATGACCGCGTGGCTGGCCGGCTGGAAGTCGGCGTTCTCGGACGCGCGTGTCACCGACGCGACGTACCTCGACTCCGGCGACTGGACCATCTCGCGGTTCACGGCCCGCGGGACCAACGACGGTCCGCTCGGCGGGCTGCCGGCGACCGGGCAGGAGTTGGATCTGCCCTGCTGTGAGCTGCTCCGCTGGCAGGACGGCAAGTCGCAGGAAGGCGCGTTCTACTACGACAGCACGACGATCATGGTCCAGCTCGGCCACATCGAGGCGCCTATGTAGGACCTCCGGATCAGGCGAGGGTGCGGGAGATACCGACGCCGCTGCGGGCTTCCCGGCCGTACTTGGCGACCTCGGCGGCCAGGTCCAGCCGCCCGACGCCGGCCTTCTCCCGATCCGCGTCGGTGAGCAGGTCCGCCGGGATGATCCAGACGATCTCGAACTCCAGCCCGTTCGGGTCCTTGCCGTACAGCGACTTCGTCGTACCGTGGTCCGACGCCCCGACCAGTGCGCCGTGCTCGCTCAGCGTCGCGGACAGATCCTCGAGGTCGCCGAGCGTGTCCACCTCCCAGGCGAGGTGGTAGAGCCCGACCGTCGACCGGCCCGCTCCGGACGGCCCGGCCTCGGCTCCGAGCTGGAACAGCCCGAGGTCGTGGTCGTTGGTCGACCCCGGCGCCCGGAGGAACGCGGCACCCGGGATCGCGTCGCCGCCCTCGGTGTAGCCGAAGCCGAGCACATCCCGGTAGAACGCGACGCTCTCGGCCACGTCCCGGACGTACAGCACCGCGTGATTCAACCGGAAGATCGCCATGAGCCCATGGTAGTTGAGGCCTCAATCGAATACTAGCGGCGGCGCGACGGTTTACGCCGGCCGCCGGCGGGAGCCTGCTTGCCGGTCTTCTTGGCTGTTTCCCTGGCCGGTTTCTTGACCGTCGCCTTGGCCGGAGCCGGGCCGCGGGTGCTGTTGACCGTCCGGCCGCGGACGATGCCGATGAACTGCTCCACCAGCTCGGAGGGGTCGTCCTCCGGCCAAATCAGTGCGACCTGCGACTCCGGCGCGTCGGTGAGCGGCCGGTAGGTGAGGTCCTTGCGGTGGTGCAGCCTGGCCAATGACTGCGGCACGACGACCAACCCGGTGCCCATGGCAACCAACGCGACCGCGTCCGCGGTGCTGGCCGGCCGCTCGTCGACGAGCCGCCCCGGTGGGCGATCCCAGCCGAGTACGTCGTCCAGCGGATGCAGCATGAGATCGTCGGCCAGGTCCGCGGTGGTCACCTCGTCGGCCGCCGTGACCACGTGGTCCTTCGGGACCACGACCACCGTCTGCTCGACGTACAAGGGGATGGCGTGCAGGCCGTCGCGGTCGATCGGCAACCGGAGCAGGACGGCATCGGCCTCGCCGCCGCGGACCAGCGCAGGCGCGTCGGCGGCGGCGACCTGGATCAGGTCGAGCTTGACCCGGGGCAACCGCTCCGTCCAGATCCGCACCCACTTGGCGGGTGTCACGCCGGGCACGTAGCCCAGCCGGAAGGAGGATTGTCCGGTCACGGCTGTCAGGTTACCGGGCGTGATCAGTGCACGGACTACGCTGCTGCCATGACAGCGCGCAAGACACCCCAGACGATGAAGCCCGCGACGGCGGCGAAGAAGCTGGACGTGTACCTCCCGGCCACCCCTGCGGAGTTCCAGGAGGGCGTCGTGTCGCGCGATGAACTGAACGCACTGCAGGCGGACCCGCCCGAGTGGTTGAGTGAGCTCCGCCGGACCGGACCGCACCCGCGCTCGGTCGTGGCGGCCAGGCTCGGCGTCTCGATCAGCGGCCTGGCCCGGGCCGGCATCACCGAGGCGCTGACCACGGACGACATCGAAGCCATCCGGGACGAGAACCCGGACTGGCTGCAGCACGAACGTGCCACCCAGGCGGAGGTCCGCAAGCAAGAAGCAGAGCTGAAGAAGAAGGCGCGCTCCTGACCGACCGGTTCAGCTGAAGCGGACGCGGAGGCGGCGGAAGCCCCGGCCCTTGCTCTCCATCTTGACCACGTCCATCCGGCCGATCATCGCCGTCGAGGCGACGTGCGTGCCGCCGTCGGCCTGGGTGTCCAGACCGGCGATGTCGACGATGCGCACGACCTCGATGTCGGGTGGCAGCAGGTTCGTGGCGGTGCGGATGATGTCCGGGATCGCGAACGCCTCGTCCCGGGGCAGATTGCTCACGGTGATCCGGCGGTCGGTCCGGATCTCCGCGTTCACCGCCTCGGCGACGCGGTCCTTGAAGTCCGGCGGCACCTCGGACAGGTCGAAATCCATCCGGGCGGTCAGCGGCTCCATGTTCCCGCCCGTCACGAGTGCGCCGTAGTCGCGAAACACCACTCCGGTCAGCACATGCAGACCGGAGTGCGTCCGCATCAGATCGGTACGACGCTGGTCGTCGAGCGCACCGCGGACGGCGGTCCCGACCGGCGGCACCGGATCGTCCTCGTGCGGCACCAGATAGAGATCGTCACCCCTGACTGTGCCGAGAATCCGGGTCTGTACGCCGCCCCACAGCAGCACACCCGCATCCGGCGGCTGTCCGCCCCCACCCGGATAGAACGCAGACCGATCGAGCACGATCCCGCGCTCCGGATCCACCCCGACAACCGTCGCATCCCAGTCCCGGATCGAAGCATCCTCAAGATCCAGCCGATGCGTATGCCCATGCTGATTCATGATCCGCCCACTGTGCCACAGTGATCGGGCCTTCAGCCGTTGACGAGTTCCTCGAAGGCGGTCAGGGCGCGGCGGATGTTCTCGACCGAGTTCGCGTACGAGAAGCGGAGGTGGTCTTCGCCGTACACGCCGAAGGAAGTGCCGGGGAGGCAGGCCACGCCGGCTTCGTCGAGCAGGCGATCGGCCAGCGTCGCCGCGGACAGGCCGAGCTCACTGATATTGGGGAACGCGTAGAACGCACCACCCGGCTCGACGCACGAGACGCCCGGTACGGCGTTCAGGCCGGAGACGATGACCTCGCGGCGTTCGCGGAAGGCCTCGAGCATCCGGTCGACGTCGTCCCACGGGCCTTCGAGGGCCGCGATGGCGGCGTACTGACTGAAGGCCGACGTACACGAGACCGAGTTGATCAGCAGGCGGGTCACCGGCTCGACCAGGGGCTCCGGGAACACCCCGAAGCCCAGCCGCCAGCCGGTCATCGCGAACGTCTTGGACCAGCCGTCGAGAAGAATGGTCCGTTCGGCCATCCCGTCGAGGTCGAGCACGCTGTGGTGCTCGCCGTCGTACCGGAGCGCCCAGTAGACCTCGTCGCTGAGGACGACGAGGTCGTGCTCGATCGCGATCTCGGCGATCGCCCGCAGTTGCTCGGGTGTCGACGCGCTGCCGCACGGGTTGTGCGGGGAGTTGAGGATCAGCAGCTTGGTCCGGTCCGTGACGAGCGACCGCAATTCATCGGGGTCGATGACGAACCCGTTCTCCTCACGCAGCGGTACCGGAACCGGCTTCGCGCCGGCGAACGCGGCGATCGACGCGTACATCGGGAAACCGGGGTCGGGGTAGAGGACCTCGTCGCCTTCCTCACACAACGCCATGATCGTGAAGAACATGATGGGCTTGGCGCCCGGCGTGATCAGCACCCGGTCCGGCGTGGTCGTCATCCGCCCGGTGCGCTCGAGGAACTCCGTCACTGCGGTCCGCAACTCCGGAATGCCCGGCGCCGGCACGTAGTGCGTAAAGCCCTTGTCCAGGGCCTGCTGCCCGGCGGCGATGACGTGCGCCGGGGTGTCGAAGTCCGGCTCCCCGATCTCGAGGTGCACGACCTCCCGACCGGCCGCCTCCAGCGCCTTGGCCTTCGCCAGCACCTCGAACGCCGACTCGGTCCCCAACCGGTCCATCCGACCAGCAAGTCTCACTATTCATCCTTCCAGCCTGGGCACCATCACCTTAGTGCGATGATCTCGGGGTGAGCGAAGCAAGGCGGGTTGCGGTGACCGGGAGTAGCGGGAAGCTCGGCCGGGCGGTGGTCGATCACCTGACGGATCACGGCTGGGATGTGGTCGCCCTCGACCAGGCCCCACCGGCACGGACCGATGTGGTGTCGACGCGACTGGACCTGACCGACTTCGGCCAGACGTACGAGGCGATCGCCGGGATCGACGACCGGCACGACGGGGTCGACGCGGTGGTGCATCTGGCCGCGATCCCGGCGCCTGGATTGCGTCCGAACGCGGCGACGTTCCAGAACAACATGACGGCCACCTACAACGTGTTCTCGGCGGCATTGCGGGCCGGCGTCCGGAACATCGTCTGGGCGTCGAGCGAGACCGTGCTCGGGTTGCCCTTCGACGAGTTCCCGCCGTACGTGCCGGTGGACGAGGACTACCCACCGCGACCGAACAGCACATACTCGCTGGTGAAGACGCTCGAGGAGGAGCTGGCCCGGCAGCTGTGCCGGTGGCATCCGGACCTCAAGCTGATCGGCCTGCGGTTCTCGAACGTGATGTATCCCGAGGACTACGTGCGGTTCCCGTCCTTCAACGCCGACGCGCGGGCGCGCAAGTGGAACCTCTGGAGCTACATCGACGCGCGCGACGGCGCCCAGGCGGTGCGCAAGGCGCTCGAGTACGGTGTGACCGGGACGGACGTGTTCATCGTGGCCAACGCCGACACGGTCATGTCCCGGCCCAACGAGGAACTGCTCGCCGAGGTGTTCCCCGGTGTGCCGGTGAAGCGTTCGTTCGGCCCGAACGAGACGCTCCTGTCCATCGACAAGGCACGCCGGCTGCTCGGCTACGAACCGCAACACTCCTGGCGGGACTGACCCCGGATCCGCAGGCGCACCGCATGTGCAGATGGACGTATACGTCCATTAAGGAGCCGTCGACCGGATCGCCAGGCCATCACAACGAGGCCAGGACGAAGGCCTGCCACGGACGATCGCCGCGTCTCGGCGATTGTGATGGCCTGGAAGTCCGCGACACCCCGCCCCGGCGGCGGTGGCGGGTGTGGCGATGCCGGGCCGCTGACCGGACCTGCACCACTCACCAACCAGCGCGATGCCACAGATACCCCGCACGGCCACGACCAGTCGGCAGCTGACCGACCGGGTTGGTGAGTGCCCCACGTCCGCCCAGGCCGAGACCCCGCAGGGGCGGGCTACGGCTGGGGTTGCGCGGGAGCGGGACCGTACGGGAAGAGCCTTTCCGGGTCGTACGTCGCGCGGACCTCGGCGAGCCGGGTGAACGTGTCGGCCGGCCAGGACGCCTGGTAGGAACCGGGCAGGGCGAAGACGCCGGCGAAGTTGACCGTGGTCTCGGGGGAGATCCACGGACCCAGCTTGGCCAGGACGCCGTCGACCGTTGCCGGCAGCACCTGCTCGAAGAGGCTCGGATCGGGTACGCCGATCATCACCAGACTGGCGGCCCCACCACGACCGCCGACCGCACTGCCTTCCGGTACGTCGCGTTGGGTCGCCCCACCGAGATGCCGGAGCTCGATCGCGACCAGGGGCAGTTGCCGGTCCGGACCGGCTACGTCAAGGAACGCCTCGACGAAGTCGGAGCCGAGGTCGGTCAGCATCAGACCGCGATCCCACGACGCGGTCGGGTTCTTCGGGTCGTTGTGGATGAGCGCGATGTCGGTGGCCGGCATCTCGCCGACCGCGTCGATGAGCGTCGTCCCGGCGTCCCGGATCGGCTGGAACAGCTGCTTGCCCTCGGCAACATCTCCGACGAAGGCGAAGCGGACATTGAGAACTGTCTTGCCGCGGAGTGGCTCGGGGATGAAGTCGAGCGGCGGCAGCCGGAGGATCACCACCGACGAGTTCGCGGCCTCGGGCAGCGTCTTGGTCCATTCGGCCCACGCGGTCAGCACGGGTGCGATGTGTTCGGAGTCGAAGAAGACGGATCCGCCGTACAGGGTGGTCAGCTCGACCAGCGCGAAGTCCATCGACGTGACGATGCCGAAGTCCGCCCTTGCCACCGCGCAGTGCCCAGAACAGGTCGGGATGCTCGGTCGCTGTGGCGGTCACGACCTCGCCCGCTGCGGTGACCACACGGAAGCCGCGGGCCCAGTCGGACGAGAAGCCGTAGGTCCGGGCCAGCGGCCCCAGGCCACCGCCGAGCGTGTAGCCGATGCAACCGACCACGTCGGACGCGCCGGTGATCGGGGCGAGCCCGTGCTCACCCGCGGCTGTGACGACCTCGGCCCACGCACAGCCGGCGTTGATGTGCGCCATCTTCTCGTCCGGGTCGACGCTGACGCCTGACAGCCGGGAGGTGGTGATCAGGATGCCGTCGGTGATGGGGATCGGTACTCCGTGCCCGGTCGCCAGCACGCGGACCGGCGTACCGGTCTCTGCCGCCGCCCGAACCACCGCCACGGCATCCGCCTCACTCGTGATCCCGACCGCGACGTCCGGACTGTGCACAACCGCCGTGTTGAATCCGGCGAGTTCCTCCGCGAAACCTTCGTCCCCGGGCTCCAGCACCGGCCCGGCCACCTCGCCCCGAAGCCGCTCGACCAATCCACCCATGACGACACCCTCCCGAAGTCTTGAACTCCCGTCAGTTTTGCTGCTGCGAGGGTCATTGAGGGGACCCGACTCGACGGCAACGGTGCCGGACTGAAAACCTGTGCCAGCAGTTGGCCAGAAAGACGGCACAGCCCAACTGTACAAAAGGGTGAGACACGGAGGCGGTCGATGTTCAAGCGTATCGCAGTGGTGAACCGCGGTGAGGCCGCCATGCGGCTGATCAACGCGGTCCGGGAGGTCAACGCCGAAGGCGGTGAGCAGATCGAGACGATCGCGCTGTACACCGACGGTGAGCGGACCGCCACGTTCGTGCGCGAGGCGGACATCACCTACCCGCTCGGCCCGGCGTCGGCGCGCCCGTACCTGGACCTCGCCGTCCTGGAGCGTGCCCTGCGGGAGACGAAGGCCGACGCGGCCTGGGTCGGCTGGGGTTTCGTTGCCGAGGACCCGGCGTTCGCGGAGCTGTGCGAGCGGATCGGCGTCACCTTCATCGGGCCGTCGCCCGAGGCGATGCGCAAGCTCGGCGACAAGATCGGGTCCAAGCTGATCGCCGAGGAGGTCGGTGTACCGGTCGCGCCCTGGAGCCGCGGGCCGGTCGAGTCGCTGGAGGCTGCGTTGCAGGCGGCCGGGACGATCGGCTACCCATTGATGCTCAAGGCAACGGCCGGCGGCGGTGGCCGCGGCATCCGGGTGGTCCGGTCCGCCGACGAGCTGACCGATGCGTACGCGCGGACCAGCGAGGAGGCGGCCCGTGCGTTCGGCAACGGCGTGGTGTTCCTGGAGCGTCTGGTCACCGGTGCCCGGCACGTCGAGGTGCAGGTGATCGCCGACGGCCAGGGGAGTGCGTGGGCGCTCGGCGTACGCGACTGCTCGGTGCAGCGCCGCAATCAGAAGGTCATCGAGGAGTCCGCGTCGCCGTTGCTGTCCGCAGCCCAGGTCGACGACCTGAAGGCGTCGGCCGAGCGGCTGGCGCTCGCGGTCGGCTACCGCGGCGCGGCCACCGTGGAGTTCCTGTACCACCCGGGCGAGAAGACCTTCGCCTTCCTCGAGGTGAACACCCGGCTCCAGGTCGAGCACCCGATCACCGAGCTGACCACCGGGGTCGACCTGGTGAAGGCCCAGTTGCACATCGCCGCCGGCGGCCGGCTGGAAGGCACGAAGCCGATCGAGAGCGGTCATGCCGTCGAGGCCCGGCTGAACGCCGAGGACCCGGACCGCGACTTCGCGCCGTCGCCGGGGCGGATCGCCGTACTCGACCTGCCCTCCGGACCTGGTATCCGGGTGGACACCGGCGTCAGCGCGGGGGACAGCATCCCGGCCGACTTCGACTCGATGATCGCGAAGATCATCGGCTACGGCCGGACCCGCGACGAGGCGCTGGCGCGGCTGCGCCGGGCGGTCCGCTCGACCACGGTGCTGATCGAGGGCGGCGCGACCAACAAGAGCTTCATCCTCGAACTGCTCGACCAGCCCGAGGTGATCGACGGCAGCGCCGACACCGGCTGGATCGACCGGGTCCGCGGCGAGGGCCGGCTGGTCGTCGCACCGGCACTCCGGTGTCGCGCTGGTCGCGGCCGCGATCGAGGGCTACGAGGACGCCGAGCAGGTCGAGCGGACGCGGTTGCTGGAGACCGCCCACGGCGGCCGGCCGCAGGTGCAGCACGAGGTGGGCCGCGCGATCGACCTGAAGCTGCGCGGCGTCGAGCTACCGGGTGACCGTGGCGCGGATCGGGCCGGATCGGTTCCGGGTCGGCGTCGGCTCCGGCAACGATCACCTCAAGGTGGTCGACGCCGAGCTGGAACGCCTGGACGACTACACGAGCCGGCTCGTCGTCGGCGGGCAGCGGTTCCGGCTGGTGACCGCGACGCACGGGCCGGTCCATCTGGTCGAGGTGGACGGTGTGACGCACCGCGTCAGCCGGGACGAGGGCGGCGTACTGCGTTCTCCCGCGCCGGCCCTCGTGGTCGCGACGCCGGTCGCAGAGCGGTGCCGAGGTCGAGGCCGGTGCGCCGGTGCTCGTGCTGGAGAGCATGAAGATGGAGACGGTGCTGTACGCGCCGTTCAAGGCGACCGTGAAGGAGCTGCTGGTCGCCACCGGCAGCCAGGTGGAGACCGGGGCGCCGCTGCTCCGGCTGGAGCCGGTCGGCGGACGACGCCGGTGCCGAGGAGGCTCGCGCCGACGGAGAACGGCGTACAGCTGGACCTGCCGAACGGGAGCGGGGAGAAGTCCGCGGCCGAGCGGGTCGAGCGAGGTCTGGACGACCTGCGCAGCATGCTGCTCGGGTTCGACATCGACCCGCAGGACGAGGGCGGCACGCTGGCCGCGTACCTGGCCGCGCGGTCCGAGCTCGCTGCGACATCTGGGGCGCCGGTCGTCGCCGAGATCGAGCTGCTGAAGGTGTTCGCGGACTTCGCCGAGCTGAGCCGCAACCGGCCGGCCGGGGAGGATACCAGCACCGAGAACCGGGTGCACAGCCCGCGCGAGCACTTCCACACCTACCTGCAGAGCCTCGACCCCGAGCGGGGTGACCTGTCGGCCGAATTCCGTGCCCGGCTGGCTCGGGTGCTCGGCCACTACGGCGTGACCGAGCTGGAGCGCAGCACCGAGCTGGAGGAGGCGGTGTTCCGGATCTTCCTGGCCCAGCAGCGTTCGACTCCGGACGTCGCTGCTGGTGACGTCGGTGCTGCAGCGCTGGATCGCCGAGCCGTGTCCAGCGGCGCCGCTGGACGAGTCGCGCACACGACTTGCTGGACCGGCTCGTCCTGGCCACACAGCTGCGCTTCCCGGTGGTCGGTGACCTGGCCCGGAGCGTGCGGTTCCGGTGGTTCGACCAGCCGCTGGTCGACGCCGAGCGGGCCTCGATCCTGGCCGGGGTCGGCGACGAGGTCGCGGACCTCACCGCGCACCCCGAGGCACCGGACCGGCAGGAGCGGATCGACGCGCTGGCCGCGATCCCGGAGCCGATCGTCCGCTTCCTCGCGCAGCGGCTGGAGCGCGGCTGGGGTGAGCGCGAGCCGATGCTCGAGGTGCTGATCCGGCGGCACTACCGCGAGTACGAGCTGCACGACCTGCGCGAGTTCGCGCTGGACGGGCGGCCGTTCGCGACGGCCGACTACACGATCGACGACCGGCCGAGCCACCTGGTCACCACGGTCGGCACGGTGGCCGAGCTCGCCGAGCCGGACAGCGGGCTGGCCCGGGCGCTGACCGCGCAGATCGACGCCCGCCCGGCCGGGCACGAGGCCGTGGTCGAGCTCTACCTCTACGGACCGGACCTGCCGGAGTCGCAGCAGGAGGCGTCCGACCTGTTCCGCCGGATGGTCGCCGACCTGCCGATCGCCCAGCGGGTACGCCGGCTCTCGGTGGCGATCGCACCCGGTCAGGACCGGCCGGTCTCGTACTTCACCTACCGCCCGGCCGGCGGCTCGGTGACCGAGGACGACAACGTCCGCGGCGTCCACCCGATGGTCGGCCGGCGACTGAACCTGTGGCGGCTGCGCGACTTCCGCATCACCCGGCTCGAAGGACCCGAAGATGTCCTCCTGTACCACTGCGTCGCGCGCGAGAACGAGGCCGACCAGCGCCTCGTCGCGCTGGCCCAGGTCCGCCAGTTCGCCGTGGTCCGCGACGAGGACGGGCAGGTCACCTCGCTGCCGCACGCGGAGCGGGCGATCGCGAACTGCCTGGAGGCGATCCGCCGGGCCCGCACCGACCGCGGCGCGGCCGGGGCGAAGCTCGACATGAACCACGTCTGGGTGCACATCTGGCCGGTGGTCGACGCCCAGGTCGACGAGGTCACCGCCCTGCAGCGCAACATCGCCCCGCTGACGGCCGGCGCCGGGATCGAGGAGGTCCTCGTCCAGGGCCGGGTCGCGGCACCGGACGGCAGCGATCAACCCGGTCGCGGCGCGGTTCTACTACCAGCCCGGCGCGGGCGTGGTCACGTCGGTGGAGCAGCCACCGACCGGACGGCTGATGCCGCTCGACGACTACGCCCAGAAGGTGCAGCGGTCCCGCCGCCGCAACACGATCTACCCCTACGAGGTCAGCGGCATGGTGGCCGGTGCGGGCGGCTCCTTCGTCGAGTACGACCTGGACGACACCGGCGCGCTGGTCCCGGTCGACCGGCCGCGCGGCCTGAACAAGGCCGGCATCATCGCTCGGCGTCGTCAGTACGCCGACCTCGCGGCACCCGGAAGGTGTCACCCGGGTCGCGCTCAGCGGCGACCCGACCAAGGCGCTCGGCGCGGTCGCGGAGCGGGAGTGTTCCCGGATCATCGCGGCCCTCGACCTGGCCGAACGGATGCGCGTTCCGGTCGAGTGGTACTCGCTGTCCGCCGGTGCCCGGATCTCGATGGACTCCGGCACCGAGAACATGGACTGGGTCGCGAAGGCGCTGAAGCGGATCGTCGAGTTCACCCAGGACGGCGGCGAGATCAACATCGTCGTGGCCGGCATCAACGTCGGCGCGCAGCCGTACTGGAACGCCGAGGCGACGATGCTGATGCACACCAAGGGCATCCTGGTGATGACCCCGGACAGCGCGATGGTGCTGACCGGGAAGCAATCGCTCGACTTCTCCGGCGGGGTCTCGGCCGAGGACAACTTCGGCATCGGCGGGTACGACCGGGTGATGGGCCCGAACGGCGAGGCGCAGTACTGGGCGCCCGACCTCAAGGGTGCCCGGGACGTACTGATGGCGCACTACGACCACTCGTACGTCGTCCCGGGGGAGAGCGGTCCACGGCGGGCCGAGACGTCGGACCCGGTCGATCGCGACGTCACGACGTACCCGCACAACGTGCCGGACAGCGACTTCAAGCACGGTCGGCGAGATCTTCTCCGCGGCGACGAACCCGGATCGCAAGAAGGCGTTCGACATCCGCACGCTGATGCGGGCCGTCACCGACCAGGACCATCAGGTGCTCGAGCGCTGGGCCGGAATGGCCGACGCGGACACCGCGGTGGTGCAGGACGCGCGGCTCGGTGGGTTCCCGGTCTGCCTGATCGGGATCGAGTCCAAGACGGTGCCGCGGCATGGTTTCCCGCCTGCCGACGGACCGGACACCTACACGGCCGGCACGCTGTTCCCGCGGTCGTCGAAGAAGGTCGCGCGCGCGATCAACGCCGCCAGCGGGAACCGTCCGCTCGTCGTACTGGCGAACCTGTCCGGTTTCGACGGGTCGCCCGACTCGATGCGGAACCTGCAGCTCGAGTACGGCGCTGAGATCGGCCGGGCGATCGTGAACTTCGACGGCCCGATCGTGTTCTGCGTCGTGTCCCGCTACCACGGTGGCGCGTTCGTGGTCTTCTCGAAGGCGCTGAACCCGTCGATGACCGTCCTCGCGGTGGAGGGTTCGTACGCCTCGGTGATCGGCGGCGCACCGGCGGCGGCGGTCGTGTTCGCCGGTGAGGTCGACGCGCGGACCGCGGCCGACGCTCGCGTCGCGTCGCTGGCCGAGCGGGTCCGGGACGCGACCGGCGCCGAGCGGGCGGCGCTCGCGACCGAGCTGGACGAGGTGCGAACCGCCGTACGGGCCGAGAAACTCGGCGAGGTGGCGGCCGGGTTCGATCGGGTGCACGACATTCGGCGCGCGGTCGACGTCGGATCGGTCGATGCGGTGATCACTGCGCCCGAATTGCGACCAAAGTTGATCGAGGCAATCATCTCCGGGGTACCGGGAGTTTGATCGCTGGCCTAGCCTGGAGGTATGCGCACCGAGAGGGGCGGTCGCAACAAGGCTCGATCGTTGATCACGTTCATCGGGGTCAGCGTGCTGTCGGGCGCGCTGGCGGCCGGGCTGGCGGTTCCGTTCGCCGGCTTCGCCGGGCGTGGCTCCCAGCAGGTGGCGGAGAGCGTGCAGGACCTGCCCCGGGAGCTCGAGGTCGATCCGGTCGCCGTCCGGAGCCGGATCCTCGCGGCGGACGGCACGCTGATCGCGACCCTGTACGAGCAGAACCGCGTGCCGGTGCCGCTGAGCAAGATCAGCCCGATCATGCAGAAGGCGATCATCGCGATCGAGGACTCCCGGTTCTACGACCACGGTGCGCTCGACCTGAAGGGCACGCTCCGCGCGATGGTGCGCAACCAGACCGAGGGCGAGGTGCAGCAGGGCGGCTCGAGCATCACCCAGCAGTACGTGAAGCTGAGTCTGCTGAACAAAGCACGGACCCCTGCCGAGGTCAAGGCGGCCACCGCGGTCTCCTACCAGCGCAAGCTGACCGAGCTGCGGTACGCGGTCGCGGTCGAGAGCGAGCTGACCAAGGACGAGATCCTCGAGCGCTACCTGAACCTGGTCAACTTCGGCGACGGCACGTACGGCGTCCAGGTCGCGGCCCAGCACTACTTCCGCACCTCGGCCGCCAAGCTCACACTGCCGCAGGCCGCGCTGCTCGCGGGCCTGGTCAAGAACCCGACCGGCTACGACCCGACCAACGACCTGAGCCGGTCGAAGGCCCGCCGGGATGTCGTGATCAAGCGGATGCTCGAGCTCGGGGTGATCTCGCTGCACCAGGCGAACCAGGCGCTGAGGGCCGCGGTCATCGACCCGAAGAAGGTCGCACCGGTGGCGAACGGCTGCGCCAACTCGCGGTACCCGTTCTACTGCGACTACGTTGTCGCCAAGATGCTGGAGAACCCGGCTCTGGGCGAGACCGTGAAGGACCGCGACCACTACCTGAAGACCGGCGGGCTGGTGATCCGGACCTCGATCGACCCGGAGCGCCAGGCGGCCGCGCAGGCGTCGATCGACGCCCACAGCAGGCGCACCGACACCTCGATCGCGGCGATCACGATCGTCGAGCCGGGGACCGGCCTGGTGAAAGCGATGGTGCAGAGCAAGCCGTACGGCAACGGGCGCAACCACACGAATTACAACTACAACGTGGAGAAGTCCTACCCCGGCGGGTTCGGCGGGTTCCAGAACGGCTCGACGATGAAGGCGTTCACGATCGCGGCGGCCCTGCAGCAGGGCCTTCCGATGAGCACCCGGATCAATTCGCCGCAGCAGATCAATCTCAGCGGGGTGCGGTTCCGCACCTGCAAGGGCTGGACCCGCGATCGGGACTACCGGCCGCAGAACTCGACCCGGGGTGGCGACCTGACGATGGTCGACGCCGCCCGGTTCTCGACCAACACGTACTTCCTGCAACTGTCCCAGCGCGTCGGCCTGTGCGCGATCGGCAGGATGGCGTCCAAGCTCGGAATGTACAACGCGCAGACGATGCGACCGCTCGACCAGGTGATCTCGATGACCCTGGGCGTCGGTTACGTGACACCGCTGATGCTGTCGAACGCCTACGCGACCTTCGCGGCCCGCGGCAAGTACTGTATTCCGCTGCTCGTCACGTCGGTGCGGGACAACTCCGGCAAGTTCGTTCCCAGCCCGGGCATCCGGTGCAGGCAGGCCATCCCGCGGGCGGTCGCCGACGGCGTCAACTACGTGCTCAGCCAGGTCATGATGCCGGGCGGGACCGGTGGCCGCCTGCGGTTCGGCACCCGGAACATGGCCGGCAAGACCGGCACCATCCAGCAGAACCTCGCCGTCTGGTTCGCCGGCTACACGCCGAACCTGGCCGCCGCCGCAGTGGTCGCCGACGCGAGCCTCCCGTACACGAACCTGATGTTCGGGCACACCCTGGACGGCATAGACATCCGCGACCCAACCGGTTCGGGTACGGCGGGTCCGCTGTGGCAGACCGCGATGCAGGGCGCCCTGGACGGCCTGCCGGTCAGGCGTTTCGTCGCCCCGCCGCGCAAGATGGTCGGCAACGCCACGCCGCCGGCGGTCACAACCCCGCGGTCGAGCAACGGGAACGGGAACGGCAACGGCAACGGCCGAGGCCGCGGTTAGTCCGCGCTGAGCCTAGACGTCGTTCTGGTTCCGGGCCTTGAGCTTGCGGCCGGCGACGCTCCCGATCACCTTTCCCCTGGGGTTGACGATCTTGCCGTCGCCCCGCACACCACCCCCGGAGCCGGTGGCCGTCTTGGCCTGCTTCGATGTCATCTTGTCGCCGTGCGGAACGTCCCGCCCACTCTTCTTCCTGCCGAACACCATGACCTCACCCCTTGTCGTTGGACAGCTGAAGTACCGACAAGCTAGCGGCAGGCAAGGTCCATCAAACGCTTCAGCGGCACACCTCGCAGCAGGTCAGGTCGCTCACGGCCCGGTCCGCGCCAGTTTCTCGGCGCGGTTGCGGGGGACGACCAGGACCGGGACGGGGGAGTGGCGGAGGATCTTGGTCGCCCGGGAGCCGAGGAACACGCGTGCGACCGGCCCGAGGTCGCTGGATCCGACCACGAGGACATCGCCGGGATCCCAGCCGACGTCGTCGATCGCCTCGGCCCAGGTCGGGCCGGACCCGATCACGGTGTCGACCGTGCGCGGGCGCTCGGGCAGGTCCTTCACCTGCGCGAGCGTGGTGGTCACGGACTTCTCCAGCTCGGCCCGCCATTCGTCCATCACCAGGTCTTCGGGCTCGGTGCCCAGCCTGGTCGTGTACGCCGGCCGGGACCACACGGCGAAGGTCGCGATCCGCAGCGACGCGCCGACCTCGGCGCTGATCTTGGCCGCCGCCAGGACCAGGTCTTCGGAGCTCTCGGTACCGCCGAAGGCCGCGGTCACCCGCGCTACGGTCAGATCGGCCGGACCCCTGAATCCGCGGGTGGCCAGGGCGAGCGGGACATGCGAGCTGTGCAGCAGCCGATCGGTGACACTGCCGAGCGCGATGTGACCGAACACGCCGGCCGACGACGAACCGAGCACGATCAGCCAGGCGTCGTGCTCTTCGGCGATCTCGAGCAGACCGGCCGGCGCTGACCGCGCGCCGTGGCGGATGTACGCCGTCGGCACGTCACCCGGCAGGAAGCTCCGAGCCCGCTCGAGCGCCTGATCCGCGGTCTGCGTGAGGTAGTCCCGGTACTCGCCGTCCACCCGGGCCATCCCCGGCGTCCACGGCGCCGGTACGACGCTGCAGACGATCAGATTGTCGTGCGCCGACCGGGCCAGCATCGCCGCCAGGTGCAGGGCCGCCTTGCCCCGCTCGTCGGAGCCGTAGCCGACGATCATCGTCATGGCTGCGGTCCGTCCTCGTCATGGATCAGCCCGACGTGCTCGTGCCGGCCGAGGTGCGAGTGCCGGAAGCCGTAGAAGAAGTAGAAGGTCAGGGCGACCGCCAGCCAGATCAGGAACACCCAGATCGTCACCGCACGCAGGTCCTTGATGATCCAGAGGCATCCGGCGATCGACAGGATCGGCGTGACCGGATACCCCGGCACCTTGAAGCCGCGCGGTAGATCAGGATGGGTACGGCGCAGCACGATCACACCGACCGACACCACCAGGAACGCGACCAGTGTGCCGATACTCGTCATCTCGGCCAGGAAGTTGATCGGGATCAGCCCGGCCAGCAAGGCGATCACCACGGCGACGATGATCGTGTTCGGCACCGGGGTGTGGGTGCGCGGATTCACCGTGTGGAAGAGCTCCGGAATCATCCCGTCGCGGGCCATCGCGAACAGGATCCGGGTCTGGCCGTAGATGACGATCAGGGTGACGCTGAAGATCGAGATGACCGCACCGGCGGCGAGCACGGAGGCCGGCCAGGTCGATCCGGTCACCTTCTCCAGGATCGCCGACAGACCAGCCTCCTGGTCCTCGAAGTCGCCGGCCGGCTGGGCGGCGACCGCGACCAGCGTGACCACGATGTAGAGCCCGGTGACCGTGACGAGCGCGATCAGGATCGCCATCGGCATCGTCCGCCGCGGGTTCTTCACTTCCTCACCGGCGGTCGACACCGCGTCGAGGCCGATGTAGGAGAAGAAGATGATGCCGGCCGCCGAGGTGATCCCGCTCAGACCGAAGGGGGCGAAGTTCGAGAGGTTGTCGGAGTTCCAGCCCTTCAGCCCGAGGACGATGAACAGCAGCAGCACGCCGATCTTGATGCACACCATCACCGCGTTGGTCGTGGCCGACTCACTCGCGCCACGGATCAGCAGCAGTGTGCAGAGCGTGACCAGGATGACGGCGGGCAGGTTGAACACGCCGCCCTGCTCGGGCGCCTGCGACAGGCTGTCGGGAATCTGGAAGCCGAAGATGTTGTCGAAGAGCTCGTTCAGGTACTGCGACCAGCCGACCGCGACGGCGGCAGCGGACACGCCGTACTCCAGCAGCAGGCAGGCGGCCACCCCGATCGCCGGCAGCTCGCCCAGCGTCGCGTAGGCATACGAGTACGACGAACCCGAGACCGGGACCGCACTGGCCAGTTCGGCGTAGCAGATCGCGGTCAGCCCGGCCACCACACCGGCGATCACGAACGACCAGATGACGGCCGGTCCCGCGACCGGCACGGCCTGCGCGAGGACGAAGAAGATACCGGTGCCGATGGTCGCACCGATACCGAACATGGAGAGCTGGAACAGTCCGATCGTGCGGACAAGCTCGCTCTGGCCGGAGTCGGATCCGCTCTCCTGCGCCATCTCCGGAACCGGCTTGCGGCGGAACAGTTGCTGCAGCGTCATCGCCATGGTGCCTCCCCTCGAGCCACCCCACCCTTTCGGAGTGTGGCACCCACGTTCCGTGCGCGGAACGGGCCAGCGCGGCTCATCTCCGGACTCTCGCACCGGGGCGCGGCGCGAGGTTACTTCAGCCGGTCGAGGATCAGCTCGTGGATCGCTTCGAGGAGGTCGGCCTCCGCTTCCGAGTGTGCGGTGACCGTGACGGTGGTCCGTGTCTCGGGGCTGATGAGAGCGTATTGGCCGTAGCGGCCGTCCATCCGGTAGACGCCGGCTCGGTCGATCCAGACGCCCAGCCCGTAGCCGAGGGTGAACCGCTCGCCCCAGTCGAGACTGCTTGTGTCGACGCGTTCGGCAGGCATCCGTTCGACGTAGGTCGCCGGCAGGACCTGTACGCCCTTCCATTCACCTCCTTGCAGCAGCAACCGGGCGAAGCGGGCGAGCTCCTCGGTGCGAAGGAAGAGGTCGCTTTCAGCGAACGGATAGCCGCGTGGACAGGTGTGCCACGGCGGGTTGTGCAGGTCCAGCGGTGCGAACAGGCGCGGCAGGAGATAGGAACGCACGTCGGCGCCGGTGGCCCGCTCGACAACTCGGCTGACCGCATAGACGCCCGAGCCGGTGTAGGCGAACCGGCTCCCGGGGACGGCGTCGAGCGGCGCGGCGGCGATCTCCTGCAGCAGGTCCGGGGCGTCGATACGCTCGTCGGCGAACCACTCGTGGCTGGTGCCGCTCGTCATGGTCATGAGTTGGCGCAAGGTGACGTCCTCGACGCCGTCCGCGGCCGTCGTCCGGAGTTCGGGGAAGTGATCGAGGAGCCGGTCGTCGAGGCTGAGGCGTCCCTCGGCCTCCGCGAGCCCCACCGCAACCGAGGTGAACGTCTTCGCGATCGAGTAGAGGTTCACCCGGTCATCGGATCGAACTCGACGCTCGATCGGCGGCATGCCTTCGCGGTACAGGTGGATCCCGTACACGCCCAGGCTCCGCTCCCGATCCGCGCGGAGGAAGTCGTCGAGAACATCGTCAGGCACCGTCGAACCGTACCTCTCCGAAGCATCCGGTATCTCCCTGAGCGTAGGCCCCGGTCTCGATCGGGTAGCGCTAGAGAGGGCGGAGCTCGGTGCCGGGGATCCAGGTGATGTGGCCGTCCTTGTCGCGGACGCGGCCGAGCCATTCGCCGTTGTCGCGGATCCAGACGTCGAGCTCGCCGTTCTGCCACTGCGCGCGCTGCACCGGTTGAGCCGGTTCCACCCGCCGTACGGCGTCGGCCGGGCGTGGGCCGTGAGCGTCGTACTGGACGTCGAGATCACTGGCTATCCGATGGGCCTCCGTCTCGGTGTCGATATCGATCGCACGCCACCCGTTGACCGCGCCGTCCCAGACGCCGAATCTGTTCGATCCGTCGTCGGACGGGCGCACCGTGAACCGACCAAGCATGTTTTCAGATTATCCTCTCCTCGAACATATGTTCTAGTCTTGATGTCGAGAGGGGGTGTGTGCGATGGGTTACGACACTCCGCGCTCGGCAGCCGGGAGAGGGCTGCCGAGCGCGGTGGCGGTGGGGTCAGGTTCGGTAGCGGAAGATGATTCGGCCTCGGGTCAGGTCGTAGGGGCTGAGCTCCACCAGGACGCGGTCCTCGGGGAGGATTTTGATGTAGTTCTTCCGGATCTTTCCGCTGATGTGGGCGAGGACCTGGTGGCCGTTGGTGAGTTCGACCCGGAAGTTGGCGTTGCGGAGGCACTCGATGACGGTGCCTTCGACTTCGATGCCACCTGCGGTTCTGGGCATCGTCAGGCCTTTCCCTGCTCGTGGACCAGTTCCAGATTGCTGCCCGTCCGGCGGGCGCCGAAACTCTCGAACAGCGCCATCGCGGCCTCGTTGGTTTCGTTGACCTCGGCCGAGGCCGTTTCGATCCCGGCGCGGTGCAGATCGGCCAGCGCCTGGCTGAGCAGAGCGCGGGCGATCCCGTGACGTCGCTCGCCGGCCCGGACCGCGATCAGCCCGATCCGCGGCTGACGAGTCATCGTCGCCAGCCGGACCAGCCCGACGTACTGATCGTGCCGCTCGGCGATCGTGTACTTCGACGGGTCGATCGGCGTCGTCCCGCCTTGCCAGGGCAGCACTTCCGCCGGCATCGTCTGCCAGCCGACAGTGGCCCGGACCTCGGTGCGAATCGCGTGGTCCAGCTCGCGAAGCGGCCCCTCGGCCACCTCACCGGCCGTCTTGATGATCACCCCTGGCTGCAGAGGCGTCGAGGTGAGCCCGGTGATCCGCGGATCGGTGGGTACGACGAATTCCCGCTCGCGGCGCCAACTCGTGAACCCGGCGCGTTCCCAGCCGGCCGCCAGGTCACGGTCGGTCTCGTCGACCACCGTGTACAGCGGTGCCGACTGGTCGGCCAGCATCGCGTCGGCGAGCCGGTCGAAGACGGCGGCGCGCCACGTGTCGATGCTGACGAAGGTCCGGCCGTCGAGTCGCCGCGTCGCATGGCCGCGGCCGACGACCAGGTCGTTCTCCACCGCGTGCCACTGATTCTCCGCGACCCGGGAGATCGTCACGGCGTGAGCACCACGCCGTGGACTGAAAGGCAAAGAGTTCATAGGTGTTCCTTTCGGGAGTGCCGAACTTCTCGAGGCGCTCCCGGCGACACCTACGTCAACCGCCCGCCCGTGACCACGAGGGGGAGAGCACCCACTGCGCTACAGCGTTCATGGGTCTCACCTCCAGGCGTGATGTCACGGACCACGGCACGATACCAAGCCGGCCGCCGCATCGGCCAACCATTTCACGGCATCGAACGCATGTTCTAGTATGTTCCTGAGGCTTGCCGGGAGATGCCTGCGAGGATGATCGGGGAGGTGGCGCGTGGGCTACAACAATCCGCCGATCCCGTGGTCGGAGCTGGAGCGGAAGCTGTCGGACCGGTCCCGGCCGGGCAGCCACGGTGGCCGGCCGGTCGACGGCCGACGGCGGTGACAGCCCGGCCTGGTCGCAGCACCGCGGCGCCGTACGTGCCGCCGGACGACAAGCCGCGCCGGCCGGACGGACCGGTGGTGCCGTACGCCGAGCTGCACGTGCCACTCGAACTTCAGCTTCCTCGACGGCGCCTCCTCGCCGGAGGACCTGGTCGAGGAGGCGGTCCGGCTCGGGCTGCACGCGCTGGCGCTGACCGATCACGACGGGTTCTACGGCGCGGCCCGGTTCGCCGAGACCGCCGCGGCGTACGACGCTGCCGACGGTGTTCGGCGCGGAGCTGTCGCTCGGACCTGACCGGCCCGCAGAACGGTGTGGCCGATCCCGAGGGCAGCCACCTGCTGGTGCTGGCCGAGGGGCAGGAGGGGTACCACCGGCTGGCCGGCGCGATCACCGAGGCGCAGCTGGCCGGTGGGGAGAAGGGCCGCCCGGTCTACGACCTGGAGGACCTGGCCGCGCGCGGCCGCGATCACTGGCTGATCCTGACCGGCTGCCGCAAGGGCCTGGTCCGGCAGGCGCTGCGAGCTCGGTCGGTCACGGCCGACGGTCCGGCCGCCGCGGCGCGCGAGCTGGACCGGCTGATCGCGCTGTTCGGCAAGGACCGGGTGGTGGTGGAGCTGATCGACCACCGGCTGCCGACCGACTCGACCGACAACGACGTCCTGGCCGACCTGGCCGCCGACGCCGGGCTGCCGATGGTTGCCACGAACAACGTGCACTACGCGCACCCCGGCGCGGCACAAGCTGGCCGCCGCGATGGCCGCGGTCCGGGCCCGGCGGGACCTGGACGAGATGGACGGCTGGCTGCCGCCGGCCGGGACGGCGTTCCTGCGGTCGGGGGACGGAGATGGCGGCCCGGTTCCGCCGGTACGACGGCGCGGTCGCGCGGTCGGTGCGAGCTGGCCGACCAGTTGGCGTTCGACCTGCGCGCGGGCGAAACCGAGGCTGCCGAAGCAGGACGTGCCGGCCGGGCACACCCCGATGTCCTGGCTGCGGCACCTGACCCTGGAGGGCGCCGCCGCAGCGGTACGGCACCCGCGCGGAGCGGCCGGACGCGTACGAGCGGCTCGAGCGCGAGCTGGCCGTCATCGACGAGACGCGACTTCCCGGGCTACTTCCTGATCGTCGCACGACATCGTCGCGTTCGCCCGACGCAAGGGATCCTCTGCCAGGGCCGCGGATCGGCGGCGAACTCGGCGGTCTGCTACGCGCTCGGGATCACCGCGGTCGACAGCATCCTGTACGACCTGCCGTTCGAGCGGTTCCTCGCCTCGACCCGGGACCGAGGAGCCGGACATCGACGTCGACTTCGACTCCGACCGCCGCGAGGAGGTGATCCAGTACGTCTACGGCAAGTACGGCCGCCGCAACGCCGCCCAGGTCGCCAACGTGATCACCTACCGGCCGAAGTCCGCGGTCCGGGACATGGCCAAGGCGCTCGGCTACTCGGTCGGGCAGCAGGACGCCTGGTCGAAGCAGGTCGACGCGCTGGGGCGCCGGAGATCACCTCGACCGACCACGACATCCCGGCGCCGGTGGTGGCGATGGCCGAGGAGCTGCTGAAGTTCCCGCGGCACCTGGGGATCCACTCCGGCGGGATGGTGCTGACCGAGCGGCCGGTGGGCGAGGTGGTGCCGATCGAGCACGCCCGGATGGAGAACCGGACCGTGCTGCAGTGGGACAAGGACGACTGCGCCTGGATGGGGCTGGTGAAGTTCGACCTGCTCGGGCTCGGGCATGCTCGCCGCGCTGCAGTACGCGATCGACACTGGTCCGCGAGACGGCTCGGCGAGAGCTGGGAGCTGCACACGATCCCGAAGGAGGAGCCCGGCGTCTACGACCAGCTGTGCCGGGCCGACTCGGTCGGGGTGTTCCAGGTCGAGTCCCGGGCCCAGATGGCGACCCTGCCGCGGTTGCGGCCGCGGCAGCTTCTACGACCTGGTCACCGAGATCGCGCTGATCCGGCCCGGCCCGATCCAGGGCGGCGCGGTGCATCCGTACATCCGCCGCAGGACCGGGGAGGAGCCGGTCACCTACCTGCACCCGACGCTGCGAGCCGGTGCTGGAGCGGACCATGGGCGTGCCGCTGTTCCAGGAGCAGCTGATGCAGATGGCGATGGCGGTCGGCGGGATCGACGGCGACGAGGCCGACCTGCTGCGCCGCGCGATGGGCTCCAAACGCGGCATCGAGAAGATCTCGTCGCTGAAGCAGCAAGCTGTACGACGGGATGGCCGCGCAACGGGATCACCGGCGACACCGGCGGACGAGATCTACGACAAGATCGAGGCCTTCGCGAACTTCGGGTTCGCCGAGTCCCACTCGATCAGCTTCGCCCTGCTGGTCTACTCCAGCACCTGGTTGCGGCTGCACTACCCGGCCGCGTTCCTGGCCGCGCTGCTGCGGGCCCAGCCGATGGGGTTCTACTCACCGCAGTCCCTGGTCGCCGACGCCCGCCGGCACGGCGTCGAGGTACGCCGCCCCGACCTGCAGCTGCTCCGGGGTCGACGCCGAGCTCGAGCACCTGGTCGACGGCCAGGAGCTCACCGGCGCCGACCGGGATCGACCGGCTGTCTGGGCGATCCGCAGCCGCCGGTCGGGCCGTTCGACCCGAAGCGCGCCGTTCGACACCACCGTCCATCGCCGCGACGGCGCGTTCGCGGTCCGGCTCGGGCTGGCCGAGGTGAAGACGATCGGGGACAAGGGCGCCGAGCAGATCGTCGAGGAGCGCGAGCGCGGACGGGCCGTACGCCGACATGGCCGACCTGGTCCGCCGTACCGGGCTCACCGCGCGCGCAGGTCGAGGCGCTGGCGACCGCCGGGGCGTTCGACTGCTTCGGGCTCGACCGGCGGCAGGCGTTGTGGGAAGCCGGCCGGGCCGCCGAGGAACGCCCCGGCCAGCTCGCCGGCGTCACCGCCGCCGGGCCGCCGCCGATGCTGCCCGGGATGACCGACATCGAGACCGACATGGCCGACCTGTGGTCCACCGGCATCACCACCGACCAGCCACCCGATCGCAGCACGTCCGCGACCAACTCCGCGCCGAAGGCATCCTGTCCGCCGACCGAGCTCCGCGAGGCCGCCGACGGCACCCGGGTCCGGGTCGCCGGCGTCGTCACCCACCGGCAACGCCCGGCCACCGCCTCCGGCGTCACCTTCATGAACCTCGAAGACGAGACCGGCATGGTCAACATCGTCATCACCGTCGGCTGCTTTATCCGGAATAAGCGAACGATCATCTCAAGCGCGGCGCTGATCATCAGCGGGCGGGTCGAACGCTCGCAGGGCGTGACTAATCTGGCTGCCGAGAAGATCGAGCGTTTGCCGATCGCGATGCGATCAGCGTCGCGGGATTGGCGTTAAGCAAAGCCTCCGGCGGTGGCGTCCACCAGCCTTCGACACGAGCACTACAAACAGCGTTACGCCGTCGCGTGCGGGCGCAACCAACTCAAGCAAAACCGGGCGGTGGCAATCGATGAATGCGGACCCATCGTCGAGATCGCGGATGACGCCGTACTGACCTGACCATGTGTGCGGACCTCGGCGGACTGGTCAACCGCCGGCACTTGAGTACCGCCGGGCCTCACTTGCGAAGGCGCGGTGGGCCACGGCCAGTGCGAGCGGCCCTAGCAGCGGGCTAACGACGGCGAGCCAGGCGGGTACCGGAAGGTCGCGTGTATGACCGAGGAGGACTGCGCAGGGGAGGTAGGACACCAAGCCGATCGGAAGGACGAATGTGGTCAACAAAGCCACCTGTTGTCCGAAGACATGCTGGGGAATCGGTCCGAACGTGTTGAACAGACCATCGACCATGATGCGAAGGGACCTAGTCGATCCCAGACGAAAAGTGGCTGCACTGACGGCAAGCTGGACAGCTCCCTCGATCAGTGCGCCAGATATCACAGCAACCGTGAGGAAGACCACCTGGGCTGGGGACCAACCGATGCCGACGTGTCGTGACGAGATCGCCAGGACCGTAAAGCCCAGCAATAGATCACCGACAGTTGTGATCTTGAATCTACGCGTTAGAAGCTGGATGAGCAAATTGACGGGACGAACCAGGTAGGCGTCGATCCAGCCTTCTTGTGCGAGGCGATCAATCTGGACGAGTTCGCCGAATGGCATAATCATGAGACCGTGCGAGACCAGACGCATGCCGCAGAGAAAGTAGATGTGACCAGGCGGCCAGCCGCCCAGGTCGCCGAAACGGCCGATCAATATGTTGAGAAAGACGAGCTGCAGGCCCTGGAACGCGACTCCGGACAGTGTCGATATGAGGAAGTTACTCCGGTTCTGGAGCTCGGCTCGGAAGCCGGCGCGCAGCAGTGTCCAGTAGTCCTGCACAGCATCGGCCATCCGACGGAGGTCAGCCACCGTGCACGACCAGTCGACGTACAGCGACGCGCCAGATCACCGAGGTGAGTCCGAGAAGCCCAGCGATCCAGCCAGCCTGTATCAGCAAGGAAATCGGAACGTCATGCCCGTCGATCGCGCCGGAGTAGATGCCTGCGGGCGTAAAGCTCTGTGCCTGGAAAGGCAGCCACCTACAGATCGTATGCAGCCAATCCGGCATGAGCCAGAGCGGAACCAGCGCGCCCGAAAGCAGCTGGCTGAAGATTCGGTAGAGGGCGAAGGGCCCGGCGGTTTCCAATGTCCAGAATGTCAACATCCCGGCCAGGAGATTCAGAAACTGTGTCAAAACGAACGCCAGGATGACACTCACGGAGTAGGCAACCAGTCGCATCGGCCCATCAGACGGTGCCGCTAGGCCTGCCGCTGAGAACACGGTGAAGGCGACAGCGCCTGGGACGATGAACGCTGCACTTGCTCCGGCTTGAGTATAAACGGCTTGGGTCATGACACCGATTGGACGTAGGAAGTCACCGACCACCCTCCCGTCGGCGATTCGTTGGGGCAATGGTGTGTGCTGGAGGGGACCGAACACAAAGAGATGAGTTGCGCTCAGGGCGACGTACGTCGTCGTGACCGTCAGCGATCTGCCGCTTTGGCTGGTGGCCTCGCCGAAAACGGAGGCCCAGAGCAACGTGAGCAGGTAGACCCGCAGGACGAGCCCGGTGAGTCCTACGAAGACGTCGCTACGGGAAGCCCAGACGGTGAGGAGACCGATGCGCATCATTCCGATCGCAGGCGCGAGTGGCCCACTCGTCGGACTGCTGACGGTCATGACGAGCTCGGCGCTGTGTAGATGGTGTGGATAACCTCTTCGAGGTCAGGTTCCGCCACGCTGATGTCGGTGACGTCGTACCGGTTGCTGATGACCGCGATCAGCTCATGTGTGCGGAAGACAGCAGGATCGAACCTGACCGTCGACACCCGGTCATCGCGCTTGACCACTGTGGCGCCCTCGACCTCGATCGGCACAGTCGAGGCAAGTGTGACCAGCAGATCCTTGTAGCGGGCATAGCGATCACGCAAGGTGCCGACGTCCCCGTCGTAGAGCAGCCTGCCGTGATCGATGACCAAGATTCGTCCACACAAAGCCTCGACATCGTCGAGGTCGTGCGTAGTGAGCATGACCGTCGTGTCACCGCTGGCGGCCAGGCTGGCTACGAACTCACGGATCCGGCGCTTGGCGACGACGTCCAAACCGACCGTAGGTTCGTCGAGATAGAGCACGCGTGGCTGGTGCAGCATCGCTGCAATCAGGTCCCCCCGCATTCGCTGGCCGAGCGACAATGTTCGGACGGGCGCGCTGAGCAGGTTGCCGACATCCAACAGATCGATGAAGGCGTCGAGCCTCCTGCGGTACACGGCCGGGGCGATGCGGTAGAGGCGAGCCACGAGATCGAACGATTCCTGCAGCGGTAGGTCCCACCACAACAGACTTCGTTGCCCGAAAACGGCTCCTATCTGTTGAGCGTTGCGCTTTCGGTCCTGCCAGGGGTTCAGCCCACAGACCCGCACGTCACCAGCCGTCGGGAGGAGAATCCCGGTGAGGATCTTGATCGTGGTCGACTTGCCGGCGCCGTTCGGACCGAGATACCCAACTACCTCGCCCTGCCCGATAGTGAAGCTGATGTCCTGGACGGCCGGCTTCTGCACGCGCTGGGTCGAGAAGAATGTCCGGAGGCCGCCGAACCTGCCTGTCCTCCGGACCGGCAGGTCGAAGGACTTTGAAATATGGTCGACCACAACGACATCGGACGCGGTCACGATACCGATCCCGTTCTCCGACCGACGGTGGCCCGCCACGCGGGCAACGCCGCCAGGACCGCTGTGCACCAGCCGGCTGAGACCCGCTGCGTGGCCTCGCGTACGGAGAACCATTGATGGGTGTCGACCTCTGGATCGATTGGGATGCCGTTGCCATCGACGATCTCGGCGAGCCACAACCAGACTCTCTTCGGGCTACGGCGGCCGTTTGGATGGGCCTTTACGTAGTCGAATGGGCGTGGTCCTCCGAGCGGCTCGACCACAAAACCGGTCTCCTCGAACGTCTCACGCCGTGCGCAGGCAACCAGATCTTCTCCATCGTCCGTCAGTCCTTTAGGGAACGACCAGTCTTCTCGGCTTGGCCTGTGCACAAGCAGGACATCGCAACCAGTTGCCTGTCCGCGAACGATCACCGTTCCGGCGGCGACAAGCGTCATCGCACGTCACCCGCCCAGTCGGACTTCGACCATTGCGGCGGGTCGAGAATCATCTCGGCCAGCGCCTTGGACGCATCGATGGAAGCTGTCGTGGCAGCTTTCGTGAGGACACGGTGCGCGGCGCCTGGAACGAGGGTCGCCGCGGCCAGTTCCACAGCTGTCTCGTCCTCGGCGTCCGATGCGAAAGCGCTCATCGCGCAGGCGCAGAGCCAGGCATCGAACACGACACCCAACGAGAGTGGCAAGGTCGCGAATCGGGCCCCGTGCGATGAATCAAGGAACACCCGGAAGTCGCTCGTTATCTCGGCATGGGCGACTCCGGCTCGTCGATACCTGCTGATCAGAGGCTCGATGTTCTCGCCGGTTCGAGAATCCGCAACGTGCGCTCGGAGATCTTTCGAACTCAGATAGGGAAAGAACTCAGGAACCGCGAATCCCGACACATCACCGTTGAGCGGGACGTCGGAGAACGTCGCGGCACGTCGTAGCGGCTTCAGCCAACCGCCTGACATCACGCTCTCGGTCTCGAACAAGTCGTGTTCGGCTAGGCACGGGGCGGCAACATGCATCCGAACCTGGTTCTGCGCCGCGAACTTCACTAGCGCTTCGGAGTCCCTGTCGCCGCCGTCCGCGACGATTCGTTGAAGGTGCTCCGTGAACAGCCTGGCCTGTGCTGTTGGAAGTATCACGGCCGCTGCCTGCAGGTCACCGGCGACGACCTCCGACGAGGACGCACCCTGCAGAACAGCCAACCGATTCGCCTGTGCTGACTTGCCTGACCATTTCGTGAAGAGCAAGCAGCCCTCGTCCGGCCCCGGAAGTATCCGCTCGACCTGGTCCAGCCAGTGACCCGGCAGATGGAGGTCGTCTTGCACGACACAACCGTAGTTCGCGCCGGATCGGCTGACACGCTCCCAGGCAACGGCTGCGGTTCGAGCGGCGGAGGGCCGGAGATGTGGGGAAGGGTCCCAAACGACGCTGCAGTCGACGGACTTGCCGACGGAGGCATGAAGTCGAGCAGCCAATGGCTGTCTGGCCGGATGGCTCATGATGGCCACGGCGACGCGACGGTCCCTCATGCGACCTGCTCGCGATGGGCGAAGTCATAGATCGCACGGGCGACGCTGAGCTGAACCATCGGTCGCTCATCACGCTGTGTGCCGCGGCCCGGAAGCCGGATTGCGTCGCCCGGGCCGGTCGGGCAACCGGTTACGAAAGCCTCGAGTCTGAGCAGGTCCATCGCGACCGCCTCACCTGACCGGCCGAAGATTGATGGGGAGAACGCGATGATGAATGCGGCATTGCCGTTGGACTGGCGACCCGGCGTCGAGAAGTGTTGGCCGGCCAGGACGCCGGCGAGTACCTCGACCACAAGGGACAATGCGAATCCCTTGTGCCCGGCATCAAGACCGCCAAGCGGCAGGATCCACCAGCCTTGCCCCGCCAGATCGAGTTTCCCAACCGACCCGAGCCTTCCCTCAGGAACGCGGTCGGCTTCGCCACGTGCCAGCTTTACCGCCCCGTCGGTCGTCGCCGACGTAGACACGTCGACAACCATCGGAGCACCGTCGGGCATCGGGCAACCGAATGCGATCGGATTCGTCGCCAGCCTCGGCTCAACGCCACCCGGAGGTGCCACTTTGAGAGCCCCGCCCCCTCCGTTCGCGAAGATCAGACTGAAGTAGCCGGACAGCGCGATCTCCTTACAGAGGCCGCCGATACGGCCGAGATGCCCACTGTGCGCTACGTGCGCCGTGATGCTCGGCTGACTCTCCAGACGTTTGATCAGTTCGGCCACAACGAATCGCCGAACGACGGCGCCAGGCGCAAACCCTCCCTCGACAAGCAGCCCCCCATTGTCTGGACGGTTGACCAACGACGGTGTCGCATCCGCCTGGATCAGTCCGGTACGGACCTTCGTCGCGTACTCGATGACCCGAGTGATGCCGTGCGTAGGGTAACCGTCGTGGTCATTGGCCACGAGATCCTCGACGACCAGATCGGCGACGCCCTGTGCCATACCGCTACGGACCAGGATTGTTGTTGCTGCCTGCAGTAGTTCGTCTGAGATCTCCACGAACGGCTCTGGGGCTTCGCTGCGAGGGGATATCACCGAGCAAGTACCTCCTCGCCGAGCCGCAGTTCCGCAAGCACGAATTCGAGGTCTCGGGGTGCCCGCAGAGCCCGCCCGAGCTTGATGTATAGGGCGCTCAACCGCTCTCGCGACCACGACTTGGCGGAGTCCACGAACCTCCTGGAGTAGCGCGCGTTGCCGATGAGGCAGTTCAGGGCGTCGATCAGAACGAGGATGCTGGTGAGTTGCCAGTCCAGACGGAAACCACCGCCGACGGACGTCAGCGCCCTGTCAATCTCCGCCACATGCATCGCTGCGTCCGAGCCCGCGATGGCATCGCGGCCAATGAGCTTCGCGATGTCTGCCTCGGGGACCCCGGGCGAGGTTCGTGGGTCGATCATGGTCACCTGTTCCTGCGGCGAGATGAAGACATGCTCCGGTTTCAAATCACCATGAATCCATCTCGCCTCTCGATCAGCGGCGCAGCGCTCGGCAAGCTGGAGCAACTCCTCACCGGCCAGGTGCAGGTTCTGTCCATCGTCAATCCACGAGAGGTCCTGTTGTAAGGAATTCGGGTCGACGACTCGTCTGCGGAGTTCTTCGACTGACGGGCAGATACCTGCAGGGCCACTGCCGGCGCGATGGGACCAGATGGTCATGCCGGCATGAATCAGGCGCTGCCAAGGCCATGGCTCTTGAGGGTGCTTGAAGCTCAAGACATCGCTTCCTTGGGCGCGTCGGGTGACGAGCCACCCTCGATGAACCATGAACTCGGCCGGTGCGACAGTGGGAGCGAGCCATCGCAGCGTCAGTAACGGCGCTACCTCGCGGTTCCACCAAGCCCCGTTCAGAGCCCAGTCGCCGTGCCTCTGCATCAGGCTGTCGACGCTTGTCTCTTGCCGTAGCAGCTCCCATATGGAGGCCTGGGACCGTCCGAGTAAGCTGGACTTCGCGAAGACTGTCCGGTTGTGGTCAGCGAACACGAAGCTGGTGATCGATTCCACGGCCGTCAACCGCGCCGGCTTGACGGCTTCTGCGAAAGTGAGCGCGGCCAACTCCGCGATCCGGTCCACGAGTTCTTGCCAACTGTCCGTGCTCGCGGGTCTTCCAGGCGGCATCGTCAGTTCTCCATGTGGGCGACCGCTACCGCGCTGGCGAACTCAAGACTCTGGGCACCGTTCAACCGCGGGTCACACAGCGACTCGTATCGCCTGCTGAGAAACCCCTCCTCGGCTTCCGGCAGATCCAAACCGACACATTCGGTGACGTCTTCCGGTGTGGTTTCGAGATGTATGCCGCCGGCGAAGAGACCGGCCGCGGTGACGATGCGCCGGAAGGTGAGCGTCTCCCGGATCACGCTTGCGAGGTCGCGCGTCTTGCGCCCGCCCTGCGTCGCCCTGGTGTTGCCGTGCATCGGATCAACCATCAACACCGGCTTGACCTGTCGGGTTCGAACCGGCTCGAGAAGTCGCGGAAGCACCTCCTCGATATGGTCGACGCCGAGCCTGAACATGAGCGTCAGCCTGCCTGGTGTCTGCTTGGGATCCAGGGTCTCGAGAAGGGCGGCGACGTCATCTGCACTCGCAGTCGGCCCCAGTTTCACGCCGACGGGGTTGGCGATACCGCGGACGAAGTCGACATGAGCGCCGTCGAGCGAACGGGTCCGCTCTCCGAGCCACAGAAGATGCGCCGAACAGTCGTACCACCGGCCGGTCAACGAATCCCTGCGAGTCAGGCTCGACTCATAGTCAAGAACCAGGGCCTCATGGGCTGTGTAGAACTCGTTCATTGCATCGGATCCTTGACGTACGGGGTCGAAGGAAAGTGCTCTAAGGAGCCTGAGCGAGTCGTCGACCCTTGCTGCGAGCGCCTCGTAGTGCTTACCGGCGCGTGTACTCTGCCATACACTCGTGTTCCATTGATGGATTTCGGTCAGGTCTGCAAAACCTCCGGAGAGGAAAGCGCGGACGAGATTCAGGCAGGCCGCCGAGTACGAGTATCCTTCGAGAAGTCTGGTCGGGTCCGGCTTCCGGCTGACGGGATCCGCGAACTCGCTGTTGATCAGGTGACCGCGAAATGCGTCGACGTCGTGGTCACCGGTGCGCTCCACGAGAGAGGAGCGCGGTTTGGCGAATTGCCCCGCCAGTCGGCCGATCTTGACCGTTGGCAGACCCAGGCCGGTCGACAAGATCAGTGACATCTGCAGCAGCAGCCGGAGTTGGTCCCGGATACGATCCGCCGAGAGTCGATCGAAATGCTCTGCGCAGTCTCCGGCAATCAGAGCCACGGCCTCCCCCTGCGCAACCGCTGCGAGGCGGGTCTCCAGGCGGCGGGCCTCCCCGGCGAATATCAGCGGCGGCTTCTTGGCCAACTGCCGGATGACTTCGCCGGCAGCGGCAACGTCCGGCCAGACCACCTCCTGCGAGATCGGCTGTTGCCGCCACTGCTCGGGAGACCAGACGGTTGCCAACGAACTCAGGTCAGACACGCTTTACCATCCTCACCCCAGGAATTGATATCTAATCGAAAGGTCTCCGAGTCAATTCATATGCAGACGCTCTGTCGCTCCAGGTACCGCGGACGGCGGGCACCTGCGCGAGGCGATCAAGAGTTTCGGCGGTGTGGTTCGGCTGATACCAGTCCAACCAATTCGGACGGTTGACATCACGATTTGTGACAGTTTGGTCCAGTAGCCGGAACCAGGAATCCTGACCGGAAACGCGCTCGAACATGCTTGAATCTGCAGAATATCGTGGAAACACTACGCCAGTTATTGGACTCGCTGTCGTCAGCGGTGCCACATCAAAACGGGAGAACAGATCCTGCCAGGCAACCCGGATCTTGCTTTCCCGGTCCCATTCCCGCTTGTCGACATTACCCAAGGCAAGATCCTTGGTCTCCGGAAAATGGCGAAGCGTGCCGCTGAAGATGCTGACGTTCTCGGGGCACGCGAGCGCGACCGGCCCGTCGGGAGTCGGCAGGATGATCGATCGTTCACATGACAGGGCGCTGCCGCCCGCTACCAGACCCGCCATGAATACGCTCGTTTTGCCAGCGCCGCGATCGCCCACGACGAGTGCGGATTCGCCCAGCGCGTTCGTTACTGCGGCCGAGTGGACGGTCACTGCGCCCTGAGACTCGAGCCAGGGAAGGAAAATTCCGTCCCGAACGACCCTGCGAACGTCGATGGCACCCTTGCGCAGGTCGGCGTTGTGGACGTGAACTGTTCGGTTGCCCGTGTCCGACACGATCAACGAGCCGGTGTCGTACGAATCGATCCACCGCTTGCCTGCGGTGGTCGCGACTCGTGCTCGACGGAGGTCGTAGTCGTGGCTCCCGCTGTGCAACAGCAGTGGGCGCCATGCGGCGTCCTGAGGCGCATTGAGTTCTGGGCGGAGATACACCCGACCGAGAATTGGCGCGTCCAAATTCGGCGTGTCGTCACTGATCAGAAAGTATGGATGAAGTTCCCGGTTGAGCCTTCGCCGAGCTTCGTCGTCGATATCTTCCACGACGACTTGGCCGCCACCATAGGTAACCGTGAACATCGATGACTCTCCAGTATCAGTTTTCCGAGCATGGTCGCAGATCGCGACAACGGTAAACCGTCTGTTAACCCGAGGGCTACCTTGGGTCCACGATTCGGACGTCAGTTTGTGGAAAAGTTCGCAGGGCGGTGGAGGTTGGTCGCGTGCCCGTCTGAATTTCGGATGGCCAACGTCAAATAAACCAGTTTAGCTTCGCCAAGTCTGGTCGCGTCAACGGATATCCCAAGATTGCATGAAGTTGCAGCGCTCAGCCGAGCGTGCCGCGGGCGTGCGCTGACGCCGGGAGCACCGGCCGCAGGACGAGGCGGGCGTCTTCGACGGTAGCCCGCATCGCGAAGGTGAAGCGATCCGGTTCGACGCACAGCCCGACATCGGCAGGATCGACGCCGTTGCCTCCACGCATCGCACGCGCAGTCAGCTTCTGTGCCGCGGTGGATTCCCGGGCCCGGTCGAGATAGCGGTCGGGTCGCTCGGCCTTCAGGCTGATTCTCGATGCGATGTACTCGGCGCAGGCCAGATCCTCCTCCGCCTGTCCCCCCTCGCCGGTCACGACGAAGGTCGCGGCGTCGGTGCCATGGTCGAGCAGGTAGTCCGCGGTCGCGGCCGCGACGACGAAGCTGGCACACAACAAGACTTCCGAATTCGCCGCTGCGAGGGCTCCGACGGTGCCGGCGGTCGACTTCTGAACGATGACTCGACCGTCCAGGTCGGCGGACTTGACGAGTGCAGGCGAGTTCACCAGATCAAACCCCGGCAGTGGGGCGCCGTCCTGCAGTGTCAGCCAGTCCGGCTGGCGCGCTTTCAGTTCGCGTGCATCATCAAGGCTTTCGGCGAAGATGATGCGCTCCGCACCTTTCGCGAACGCCCAGGCAGCGACGGTGAAGGCACGCATGACGTCGATCACCACCGCGACACGCGGCGACTCGTGCAAATCGTCTATGCCAGTGAACGTCGATCGCATCAGCACAGTATGTCGCATCACACATCGACGTTCAGTTGGTTTTGGAGCACCGGAGACGTGTTGTCGACACGTGTGTGGGGCCCTCCGATGGTTCCGCGAAGGATGCCCCGGGGAGGCTCGTGGTCACTGACCGCGACTTCAGTTCAGCCTATTTCCACTGGGTGGGCAGCGCGCTACATGGAGCGGATCGGCCGGTGCTTTGCTGGATGCCGTGAGTCAGAACGATCTCCCTCCCGCCTTCTATGAACTCGTTGGGTGCGTAGTAGTTGGGACTGCTGAGCTAGAAAGTGCGCTGGTCGAGTTGCTGCTGCTGGTCAAGCATGGGGGTTTCCCTCAGGTAGACCCCGACGTGCCGCTCGAGGAGCAGGGGCGCCGTCATGGCGTATCGCCGCGCTCTGATCAAGTGGGGAAGGGAGAGCGAACGTCGGCAGTTGGCAAAGTTGGAACGGCTTGTGTCGCTCCCCGATCGGGTTCCGTCGCTATATCGGGGGGGGGGGGGATCTCTTGGCCCACCTAGCTGAGTGTCGTTCAGCGGTGGAAGAGAGGCACGGAGTTGCTCACAGCGTTTGGGTATCGCTGACTGAGGCTCTCTGGTGGGGAGTTCGATATCCACGCTCTGCCGAGGCAAGCGCCGATCCCGACACCGGTGCTGCGACCATCGAGGCCAACGAGACAGTGATGCGCGGCCAGGTTGAGAAGCTGCACCGGCTCGTCCATTGGACCGGTGTCTGGCGAGAACGTCTGACGCCGGCCGAATCTCATGAAGGCTCAGGCGGACTCGCCGAGCCGCCTCTTGGTCTCGACGATGCGGCTCCGGACGGAAGCGACTGACTCTCCGCCCTGAATTCGGACAGCAGCGATCACACCATCGACACGAAGCTGTAGATCTTCTGGTTGCAGTCCCTCGTCCTTGCACCGTCTTGCAAGACGACCGTCGTCTGGACCCAGACCAACCCGGATCCATTCACGCTTCTCCTCGTCATCGATCAGATTCTGGAGCCAGTCGTCGATTTGCCGGGGTTCGTTGGATGCTGCGGTCGGATGACAGTCGGCCCGTCGTCGGCTTCGTGCTGGGCAAGAGTGCCTCGGGCGGGATACCGAGGTTGCGCGCGACCTGAGCGATTTCCTGTTCTTCGGCAGTCAGCGGCCTGCTGGCCGAGCGGGAGAATGGGTTCGGCCGGACAGACGCTTGCCGTGGCCGCTGCTGGGAGAACTGCGCGCGGACCAGCTTCGCTTGTTCTGGGCCAACTTGGCTGGACGCGCTGACGAGATTGACACCGCGGGATCTGAGCCAGGCCAGAACCCGACTCGATGGCACTGCGAGTTCCTTGGCGAGTTCGTAGACGCGGATGACAGGGGACGCCATTTGGGGGACCAATCGTGCGATTGAACAGTGGCCGGGTTCCTCCAGGAGGGCTCATCGGGGCCCTAAGCGCCGTCCAGCACCAAACACGGTAGTTGATGGTTCGGACACTTTGCGGAGGTCCGCTGCCCCGGGCCAGCTGAGTAGCCGGATCATCGACTCAATTGCCCCGGATGACTGGCATGCCCAGGCCGACAGTGGGGCTCGAGACGGTACTGGACTTGTTCAGGCCGGCGAGTTTGTCCTGGGCCGCCTGGAGACTTGTGTTGAGGCCTTGGACTTCGCCGAGCCAGCCGTTGATTTTGGCTTCGGCGATGCGGTCGGTGAGGTTGGCGGTGATGGCGAGTAGGCGGTCGCGTTGGCGGGGGTCGACGCGGAGCATGGGGCAGCGGATGCAGGCGTGTTCGTGGCTGCAGGGGGTGCCGTAGGGGCGGCCGCAGGTGCCGAGTTCGAGTTTGCGGAGTTCGGAAGTGTTGCTGGAACTCGTTCCATTCCTCGGCGGTGGGTTCGCGGTATTCGTCGGCGGGTCGGGCGGAGCGTCGTTGGTCGAGGAATGTCCGGTAGGACGCGGATGAGGTCGTCTTGGAAGACGGCGAGGTAGGCCTGGGTGGTGTCGAGCGATGCGTGGCCGAGAAGTCGAGCGGCGATGTGGACCGGTAGTCCGTCGGTGACGGCCTCGGTGACGAACATGCGCCGGAAGTCGTGGGCGGTGGTGCCGAGGAGTTCGCCGGTGGCGTCGCGTAGGTCGGCTGCGGCCGATTGCTTTGCGGATCAGTTTGTTGACGGTGGTGGCGCTGATGACTTGGGCGCGTCCGCCCCAGGTGCGTTGGAACAGATGTGGGAGCGGTGGCGACGCGGTGACGTTCGTAGGTGTCGTAGCGGCTGACGAGCTGGATCGTCCCGTTGTTGGCTTCGCGGAGTCGGGTGATGATGGTTGCCAGGACGCTGGCCAGCTCGGGGCCGATGAGCAGTAGTCGTTCCTCGTTCGACTTTGAGGGCGCGATCTGCAGCAGTGGCACGAGTTCGCCGGTGTCGGGCAGGCGGTAGGAGACCAGAGCCAGGTGGGTGATCTCCAGCAGTTCTTCGACCCGGACGCCGGTGTGGCGCAGCGTTTCGATGATCGCCCAGGACCAGAAGCATTGGTCTTCGCGGCGAGTCAGGTCGAAGGTCTCGCCCGAGGAGAGATTGGTGACGCGGATGTTCTGTGGAGCGAGGGTACGGTCGCTCGACTTCCAAGCGGCCCGCTGGTAGCGAACCCCGTCGTGGCTGAAGGTGTCGCCGACGGGTGTTGAGCGCGCGGCCAGGAGCAAGGCCGAATGCAGGGCCCGTCGTTGCTCGGTGCTGTCGGTCAGGATCGAGAGGTGAGGCAGGCGTTCACGGATCCGTTGGTGCATCTTCGCCTGCCGGGCCTTCTTGAGCTTGGTGAATCCTTCGGTGTCGCGTCGGGTGATTGGGCTCGGGAGGGCCCATGGAACCCAGCTGGGATCTTCCAGTGCCCATTGGGCGATGTCGAGATAGAAGGCGCGGACTCGACTGAGGATGCGCAGGTGGTCTCGGCGTTCCCGTACGGTTCCGTCGTTGAGGACCACATGAGCGATCCGTTCCTTCCAGGCGGTGATCACTGGCTTCGGGAGCTGCAGACTGTTGATGCCTGGGTGGTGTTTTTCGAGGTCGGCCCAGAAGCGCCCGGCCAAGATGCCGGCTGTGTCTCGCAGGCTGACGTAGTCGTAGGAAGGCCGGCGCTCGTCGAGGTAGCGGGCCAGGACATCGCGGATCTCGAGGCACTTGATGCCGTAGTCGTCGACGAGTTCGCGAGACGATTTCTGGCTTTGGAAAGCGGCATTGCGCAGCGTGGTTCCTGCCTGGGTAACGCCGAGAACGCTGAGCATTTCCCAGGCGTTGTGCAGGCCGAGGGATCCCCGACCGGTGCGGCGGCTAAGCCCCCACGAATACATCGCCAGCAGATCGTCAGGTGTCAACTGGTCGAGATCACGTCCGGTCTGCAGAACGAGCTTGCTGAGCATTGCCATCGGCTGGACCAGGTTCTTGGGGTCGAGACCGCGGCCGAGGCCGGCCCGCTCGACACGATCAAACAAGTCCGGCCGCAGCGCCTGACGCACCTTGCCGAGGAAGACTCCGGACTTGTACCGAGTGAGACATTCGTAGCTGACGATCACGACCCGCAGCAGCATCAAGCACGACAGACCGGCGGTGAGCTCGTTGCGCTTGGTCGAGGCAGCGCGCACGTCGTCGGGTCCGAGATCGTTGAGCCAGTCCAGGCTGTCCGCGCCGGCGTTGAGCCAACGTTCCTGCCAACCGCTGCCTGGATAAGTGAGCAACCATTCCAGGATCCTCGTGATCCCGTTCTGTCGCCGCTCCGCGGCCGCACGTTCAGCCTTACCGCTCGGACCGACCAACTGGTCAGCTGCTGGCCAGTCAGGCAGCGTCGGCAACAGGGCCACGATCTCGTCGACCGACAGACCGTCATGCGGAGCGGTCAGCGGACGCGTGATCAGATGCGAGTGATCGACCACGTAGGAGCTGTGTTCCAAGGGCTGAGCTGCGGACTCGGAAACGCTCTGGCGGGATCCTTCTTCGAAAACTTGCTGAGGCTGAGCGGTCACTGGATCTCGCCGCCGAACAGGATCGTCAGATCGGTTGCGTCGTAGCCGTCGGCAACAGGCGCTGGTGGGTGCTGGCGCCGGTTGTCGAGATCGACCAAGTGCTGAGCGACTCGACGGATCACTGTGGCCTCGTCCTCGATCATGTAGACGTCCGCGGTGGTGCTCAGGTGGGCGTGGCCCAGGATCGTCTGAACATCACGTAGCGACAGAGACTCGTCGCGCGCCATGCGCAACGAGCAAGTGTGCCGAAGGTCGTGCATCGACCAGTTCGTGCCCAAGGCGGCGTTCGCTCTCCTGAAGACCGCGCGAAGAGCTTCGTAGTTCATCGGCTGACGCTGCAGCCCGTCACCTCGATCTCGGCGACGCAGAGTCCACCACAGAGGCCCGGTCAGATCGAGGTTTCCCAGGTCATCGAGGTAGAGCCGGATCCAGACGAATGCGTCACGGCTTGCAGGCAGCCATTGCTCGGCCCTGGATCCCTTCCGTGTCACCCTCACCAGTTGGTCGCCCCAATCCAGGTCGACGCCACGCAGGCCGAGTATCTCCGAGGCCCGAGCAGCGTTGGAGACAGCCAGCGCGAGAATCGCCCGATCGCGGTTCGAGCTCAGTGCAGCGAACAGATCGCGCCATTGCTCATCGGACATCGCCCGCGGCTGACTCTTCGCGATCTTCGGGTTGTAGAGCAGCCGCCCTTCGGCCCGAAACGGCTCCAGCGGGTTGTGGTGCTCGTCCGGACGCCGGTCCTTTGGGCGCAGTCGACGTACCGGGTTGATCAGCGGGCCGCCGCCGGCGTCGATCCAGAAGTCATAGAAGCTGCGAAGGACCGCATTGCTGTGCCGGACTGTCCGAGCCCGGTACCGATCATCCAGGTACCGCTTCCGAGTAACAGGATTCACCGTTCCCGCCGTCGCGACCGAGGCGGTTCGGTACGAGTTCCTCGGCTTCGATGCTTGCCCAAGCCACAACACGTACTCCCTGACCTCGGCCGGCGTCGCCTTGTCCCAGTCCGTCTCACAAACCTGCAGCCACCGCCACCACCGCAGCAGCGCGTAGGCATAGCTGCGCACACTCCAGGGCCGATTGCCTCGCGCCGCGAAGTCCCTCAAGAACGTTCGGATCGGCAGTACCGGCCGGCCGTTCGGACCAACCACAAGCCACGGGACAACGCCATCGGCTGCCACTACCCGTCCCCAGCGGGGCAACCGAACAGAGCCCAGATCACGCTCGGAACCCTCAGCCACCGGACCACACGCCTCCTCGGATCGAAGAGGACAGTCCTACAAGGGCGCCCTACCGCCATACCAATGAGAAGCCGGTGTGTCGGAAGTTAGTCCGGTCAATAGTCTGGCACCGCCACGCCGCCGTCGCCCGCAACGCCGGCGCCCTCATCATCCGCGGCCGGGTAGAACGCGCCGGCGAAGTCACCAACCTCTCCGCCGACCACCTCCAACGCCTCCCCCTGGCCGCCAAAACCCCCTCCCGCGACTTCCGCTAACCCCACACCACCGCGCGCCACCCGCGGATTCGCCGTCCCGGTGCGCGCGGACCCGTTCTACTGATCATCCGCGACAGCTCAGGCCCACCTGTTCATTCGAGCGGATAACCCCGCAACTTGCCGGTTGCCCCCCTCAGATTTTCAGGGGGAAACCCACCATCCGAGGGGATAACCCGTCGAATTGCTGGTGTATTTGACGGGATATCCGTTGAAGTCACCCGGCGGTTCTCCCCCCGGTGTTCCGAGGGGAGAACGGGCCATATCGACGGATAACCCCTCGATTTGCCTGTCCTCCCCTCGTATTTCAGGGGAGCCCGCCGGTGCATTTGAAGGGATATCTCTGCGACTGGTGGTTCTCCCCTGGTGTACCGAGGGAGAACCCGCAAGCCGAGGGGATATCCGGCCGTCCTGTCCGGCTGTCCGGCCTGCCGGCTGCCACCCATCGGCGCCATCGGCCACTTTGTGCACGAGATCCGTACGGCGACGGCCTCGGCGTACGGATCTGGTGCACAAAGTCGCCCCCTCCTGTGGCCCGAATTGGGCACCCGCGGAAACGACACAAGAGCCGGATATCTGGCCATCGTGTCCGGCCGTCCGGCGCCATCGTGGCGATCGGCCACTTTGTGCACGAGATCCGTACGGCGACGATCTCGGCGTACGGATCTGGTGCACAAAGTCGACCCCCGCTGTGGCCCGATTGAGTACCCACGGAAACGACACAAGAGCCGGATATCCCCTCAACTGGCTGGTTGCGGACCCAAAATTCGGCGGCCGAACCCGCCATTTTCAGGGGTCAACCCCTGAGTTGGTGGGTTCGGCCCCCAAATTCTCAGGGGCAACCCACAAGCTCGGGGGTTGACCCCTGAAAGGGGCTCTCCTGCTCAGATTGCCTCGGGCGTGAGGGCGGGGTGGTAGAGCGCGCGGGCGTGGTGGTTGCCTCGGGCGTGAGGGCAGGCGGGCGTGAGGGCGGGTAGAGCGCGCGGGCGTGGTGGTTGCCTCGGGCGTGAGAGCGGGGGTAGTAGAGCGCGCGGGCGTGGAGGTTGCCTCGGGCGTGAGGGCGGGGCGGGCGTGAGGGCGGGGTGGCCAGAGAGTGGTGGTGGCCTGCTGTGAGGAGATGGTCTGGCTGATGGTTAGGGGGTCGGGGGACCGGCGGTTAGGCGGGTGCGGACTTGGTGCATGCGTTCGGGGGAGTGGTGGGGCATCTCCCACCGGGTTTCGAGCCACCAGGTGGCGCCTGCGTCTGACCAGGGTTTGACGAGGGCGGAGGCGGCAACCGGGTCGTCGGCGGGGGTTTCGCCCTCGGCGATCACGTCCAGTTCGGGCGAGCCGCCCTGGGCAGTCAGCCATGAGCGGAGCTTGCGGAGCTCCTCGGGTGAGTCCTGGCCCGGTGGGTACTGCGGCAGTACGCCGTCGCACCGGAGAACACGCCGCATCGACTTCGGTCGCGGCCAGGCGCCGACCACCCAGATCGGGATCCGCTCCTGCACCGGCCGACCCACCTGCGCGAGGTCGTCGCGGGTGCACTCGTAGTCGTAGTGTTCGCCGTGATAGCTGGAGCGTCCGGCCCACAGCTCACGAATCAGATCGATGCCCTCGTCCATCATCGCCGCCCGGGTCCGCAGCTCCAGCTCTTCACCCGTGAGCGGCAGATCGGTCTCGATGGCACCGACCCCAACGGCCAACGTCGCCCGGCCGGACGACACCTGATCCAGCGTCACGACCTGGCTCGCGACCTTCCACGGCCGCCGCCACGGCAGCGGAGTCAGCATCGTACCGAGCCGGATCCGCTCCGTCCGGGCAGCGATCGCCGTCAGCAGTCCCCAGGCATCGACGCCGTACGCCGCCTCCCACACGAACACGCCGTCCCACCCAGCCTCCTCGGCGAGCATCGCCTGTTCGAGCTGCTCAACCGCCGTCCCACCTGGAAGGATCACTCCGCATCTCATCCTTCTTTCCTACCCACTCCCACCGACAGAACGGCGTACGGTCGCCTCAGAGGAGGAGCGATGGCTGTCGCGGTGTTGACCGAGATCGTGATCGATCGGCCGGTGCGCGTCGTCGCTGAGTACGTCGTGGATCCGTCCAATGCACCCGAGTGGTACGCCAACATCGAGTCGGTCCAGTGGCAGACCGAGCCGCCGGTCGCGGTCGGGTCGCGGCTGGACTTCGTCGCGCACTTCCTCGGCCGGAGGCTTACCTACACCTACGAGATTACCGAGCTGATTCCGTATCAGCGGCTGGTGATGCGGACCGCGCAGGGGCCGTTCCCGATGGAGACCAGCTATGAGTGGTCACCAGTGGTTGGTGCGGCCACCCGGATGACTCTCCGCAACCAGGGCGAGCCGTCAGGATTCGCCGGTGTCGCCGCGCCGATCATGGCGGCCGCGATGCGCCGCGCCAACACCAAGGACCTCACCCGCCTGAAAGCCCTCCTCGAATCCCGCTGACTCAAGCAGTCACGTGTGGCCCGATGAGCTCGAGGAGTTGCTGGTGGGTCTCGGGCGTGGCGGCGGCGACGAGGCCAGGGGTCGTGTGGAGAGGGTTGCCGTGGAAGTCGGTGGTGGTGGCACCGGCCGCTCGGCAGAGGATGGTGCCGGCGGTGAAGTGGACGTTGGCGCGCAGGGAGACGTCGGTGACGTATCCGGCCTGGCGGCCGACGGCGACCCAGGCCAGGGCAAGCGTGGTGGAGAAGACGCGGAGTGCGAAAGCTGCGCGGAGATCCTGGTCGGTCAGCAGCTGGACGTACGGCGGCCCGTCGATGTCGATGTCGATGAGGCGTGAGGTTGCGGAGGGTACGGCGGGGGTGTCGACACCGTCATGGCGAATGAAGACCGTGGTTCCGTCGGTCCAGAAGATCTCACCGGTGAGCGGTTGAGCGACAGCGGCAACGTCCCCGGTCGGGCTCTGCAGTGCGACATTCACCGAAAACAACGGGTTCTGGGCGGCGAAGTTGAGCGTGCCGCACAGCGGGTCCACCAACCAGGTGCGCTCCGCCTCCCCACTGGCGCCGTACTCCTCGCCGATCACGGCGTCGTCGGGACGGGCGGCGTGGATGATCCCGAGAATGGCCCGCTCCGCTTCGAGATCCGCCTCGGTGGCGAAGTCGGTCGGCGACTTGGCATACCGTGTCAGCGCGCCGCCGAACTTCTCCCGGGCCACAGCCGCTCCCGCCTCGGCCGCCTTGATCGCCACTTCAGCATCGCGCAGCTCATCCATGCCGCCCATCCAACACGATGCCCGCCTGGCTGTATCACTGCGGACGCACGGGTCTCCTAAAGTCATAGAGAATCAGAGGGGGACACCATGCCGTTGACGTCGTACGGCGTACTGGTCGGCCGAGCGGTCGACGCGCGCCGCGAAGGTGGGTCGGACACTCCGCACTACCAGGTCCGGCTGGAGGATCCGGACGGGGTGAACTACCGGATCGCGGTGAACGTGAAGTCGCAGGAGTACCCGTCGGAGCTGCTCTATCGGGTCGACGACGACTTCCGGCATCCGGTCACCGCGCAGCTCACCGGTCTCGCGCCGGGGTGGCATCGGCTCGACGCCGGGCCTGCCGGGGTGAACCTGGACTACGTGCGGCAGACGCTCTTCGATCGCACGCTGCTGCGGCCGCTGCCCGCGGATGTAGCGGGACCGGGCAACGATCTGGCCGATCTGCTCGACGACCAGGTGCAGCGGGCGATCCGGGAGCCGGCGGCGGTCGTGTACGCGTTCGGCGAGCGGTGGGGACCGGAGGACGGCGTACCGGACAAGATCTTCGGCTTCCGGCCCGGCAACGGGGTCCACGACATCCACATGAATCAGGGGAACGTCGGCACGTTCCGCAAGGATGACGGGGTCTGGCAGGACGGCGCGTTGATCATCGCGTTGCCGGATCAGCAGCGCTGGGTGGGCATCTTCCTGGCGTTCCAGAGTCAGTCGTGGCACACCGACGACAAGACCGGTCACACGCTCGTCGACGCACCGGTCGAGGAGTTCGGCGCCGAGCCGGTGCGGATCGTCGCCGCGCTGATCAACCCGGTCGGTCCCGCACCCGAAGCCGAAACGGTCACCCTGCTGAACGCCTCACCCGATCCGGTCGACCTCACCGGCTGGCACCTGGTCGATCGCGCCCTGCACGTCGGCCCGGTCCCGGCGGGCGTTCTCGATCCCGGCACGACGCTCCTCGTCCACCTGCCACCGACCGTCCAGCTGGGCAACAAGGGCGGCGAGATCACCCTCCTCGACAACACCGGCCTCAAGATCCACGGCGTCGCCTACACCGCGGACCAAGCCAACCCGTCCGGCTGGACCGTCGTCTTCTGACCCAAGCAACTCACCCTGCACCTGGAGCTGCGGCGTTCTGTTTGAGTCGGCTGGTCACCCGGGTGCTGAGCTTCGTGCCCGCGCGGGTAAGGACCAGTTCGGAAACCTGTGGGCGTTTGAAGCCGATCACATACGTCACGACCCACTTCGGCCGGCTGTCGGAGGTGTCATCGCGGCGGGGGCGTTTGGCTCGTACGAGACATCTGTAGGCCACTTGCCGGCGGTGGAGCAGATCGATGACGGCGGCCGCGTGCTGCTGGCTGCGTTCGGCAGCGGGCGCCGCGTCGACCGGCTGCGGCCAGGTGATGACGGCTTCCTGGGCATCGCCGATCAGTTGGCGTCCGAGGGCGCGGCGTGACCGGATGAGTACCACGGCCGGTACGACGTACAGCAAGGACAAAGCGAAGACGACCGACGTGATCAGCGCGGCCCGCCAGGCCCACCCGGAGGGCTGCGGCCAATGCCAGATCACCCAGGTGGCGACGGCGAGGAAGATCGTCCCGTAGATCACCGACCAGGTCGCGGCGGTCGCGGTGGGCAGGTTGACCGGACGCGTCGTCCACGCCCCACCGGCTTCGGACCACAACCGGTAGGACCACCCGGCCAGGAAGCCGAGCACCCAGGCGATCAGCGCGAGGGCAACGGCGATCAGCACCAGCAGCACGTGGTGGGTCTGCCACGAGGCGACCCGGTCGTCGGCCCAGCGGGCGCCGGCAATGACGAGGACGACCGCGAGGACGACGATCCCGATCTTGGCCACGGTGAACGACAACCAGCTCACCAAGGTCTGCCACCTGCGCCTGAACTGCGGAGCCTGCGCGACGAAATCCGGGCCGTACCGTGCGGTGTAGCGTTGCGCGGTCCGATCGAGCGCGTTGCCCAGGCTCGCGAGCGGAGTGCCCAGATTCGCCGGCAGGCTGCCGAGCAGAGTCAGCGTGAGCGCGAGGGCGAGGATCGTGCCGAGGGTGCCGAGGGCAACGGCCTGGCCGTCGTCCTGGGGTCGGTTGTGCCAGCGTTCCGCGGCCAGCGCGATGAGTGGGATGACCGGGGTGAGCAGGACGATGCCGTGCAGGAGCGTGCCGGTGCGCAGCGCCGCGAAGCCGAACGCGGTCAGCAGGGCGCCGACACCGATCGCCGTCGCCGGCGCGGCCGCCCAGCCGTGCAGTACGCCGAGCAACGGAAGGGCGAGCAGTACGGCGCCGGAGCCGAGCAGCCAGAGTGCGAGGAACCGGGCGATCGGACCGCTCGACGCCAGGCCCAGGACCGTCCAGTACGGAAACAGCATCCCGCCGCGGAGGGTCCGGGTGACCGGCTTGATCGCGGACAGGCCGGACCGGGGGCTGTCCGCAACGGTCACCGCGACGCTGGCCGCGGTGGTCGCGGTGCGGATCAACTGGTCGCTGCGGCCCTCCTCGGAGATCGGCTCGCGCCCGATGCCCGCGCGGTCGAGCGCATCGAGGGCCTGCCGGCCGAGTTCGGTCGTCTCGGCGTCCAGCCGCTGGTCGTCGCGGGTGCTCTGCAGTTTCCCGAGCAGGTCGTCGTACTGATCGACGAACAACTCGCCGCGGGAGTACCGGTTGGCCCGGTCGATACGGTCGGCCTTCACCGCGGCCGCGATCGCCGGCAGTTCCTTCGTGGCGATGCCGAGGTGGAGTGCCCAGGCCGCGATCGCCGCCAGCTTGGGCAGACTCGATGGCAGTTGGCTGCCGGTCGCGCCGCGCACGTACAAGGGCACGAGTTCGTCGACGGCCTCCTGCCGGAGCCGGTTCAGCATCGCCGGCTCGTTGCCGAAGAGTGTTCGCACCAGGTTTCGCACGAACGACTCGGCGGCCAGGCGCGCCTGCGTCTTGTCCGGCTGGAGGTCGCCCCGGACGGTGATGAGGCGCTGGATCCGCTGCGGCGACAAGATGATCTGGCACAGCATCGTCGCGGCGTCGATCCGGCCCCAGGTCCAGTCGTTCATCCGCCACGAGCGCTTGAGGAAGCCGCCGAACCGACGCAGCGACAGCCCGCCGACCTTGTCGTCGGGCGTGGTCGAGTAGACGGCGAAGTCGTTCGCGGTCCGCAGCGAGACCTGGACCAGATCGACCGGGAGGCTCGCCTCGGTCGGCGACTCGTCCGCGATCGTCCAGGTGGCGACGTGCAGCCAGAGCAGGCGCTCGAAGACATCGCCAGGGTCGTCGGTGCCGGCGAACAACGACCGCCAGGGACGGAGCCCGGTGACATCGAGGGAGTCGTCGCCGAGCTCGGCCAGTTGGCCGAGTACGCGCGCGACCGCATCCATCACCAAGCCGACGGCCCGGCCGGCCACGCGGCCCAACTCTCCACCGGTGCTCGCCTGACGGAGGATGCCGGCAACGGTGTCCAGCTCGACCGCGGAGACTCTGCGGTTGACATCGCCCAGCTCGAAGTCCCTGAGCTTGGCCACCGCGGCCTCGAGCCGGCCGGGGATCGCCTGGCCGCGCTCGTCGAGGAGGACAGGGTCGGCGCCGAGCATCGTTTGCGCGTAGAAGGCCAGCCGCACGCGCCAGTACTCGGCGCTCGGTTGCAGCCTCGCCAGGATGTCGTTCGTCGTCCAGATGTCATCGGTGCCGGCCCGGACCTCCCGCAGCCGCTCCTGCGCGGCGCAGGTCGTGGAGCGCGACGCCGCGCAGGTGGCGGCCGCGTCCTGGGACCGGGCCACGCCGATCAGCCGGTCGAGCAGGTCGATGGCGGACTCGGCGATGTCGATCGCCGCCGTCACACCCCAGGTCCAGGGCGAAGGAGGAACGGGTGGAACCTCCGCGAGGGAGCCGGCCGGCACGTAGGGGAGTGGTTCGGTCCCGAGCCAGGTCTGCTGGGCATCCTCGGCGGCTTGCCGGATGCGTTCGTACGACCAGTTCGTCGGCGGGGTGAAGCTTTTGGCCAGATCGCGGGCGGCCCGCCGGATCCGCAGCTGCCGGTAGTTGTCGAAGATCGCGGCGGACAACGCCTGCAGGCTGATCGGGCCGGACGCGGTCTGCAGTACGTCGTGCCGGGTGCCACGGCGGGAAGCGCTGGCCCGGTTGAAGTTCTCCACCTCGTCGACGAACGTCCGGCTGCTCTGACTCATCAGCGCGCCGAGCAGACCACCGAGTGTGCCGGTGACGTCGGGCGGGCTGTCCGCGGCGTCGGGCGGATCGATGTCATTGGTGGGCGCGTGCGGGTACACCATCAGCATCACGCGGTGGACGAGGCCGCCGGCCGGCATCCGGCTGATCGCGTCGAGCGCCCGCTGGGTCGGTGTGTTCTCGAGTACGCCGCCGTCGACGGCGTACCGGGATCGATCCGCCGGGACCTGATCGGCCGGGCCGGCGTCGCGCCAGGACACGTACTTCCCGAGGTCGGGCCGGCGGTTCGGCTGGGAGATGTCGCGCTGGGAGCGGGGTACGTCCCAGGTCGCCGTACTCTGATTGTCGTTGCGGCTGGCAACGGCCGGGACGAAGCACGGCTCGAACGCCAGCGGGAAGCCGGCCGAGCACCGCGCGGCCAGAGCGAGCCGGGCCGCCACCAGGTCGGGATCGTCACCGGGATCGAAGTCGTCCTCGCCGTCGTCCGACGGGGCGCCACGCCGGAAGCAGAACTGTCCCTCGTGCTGGCGCTGCGGGAGCTGCTGGCCGAGCGAGTCCACCGACACAGTCCGGGCTCCGTTGAGCAGGGTGGTGGTGATGGTGAGATCCACCGGCCGGTCGTCGGCCGGGTTCTGCTCCCAGGGCGTGATCAGCCGCTTGAACGCGTCCTGCAGCTTGGGCAGGAAGTAGTCGTCGCCGCGCAGGAGCGAGGCCGGCGAGCCGCGGAACGGCTGCTGCAGCAGGCTGTCCATCCGGCCTTGCTCGGCCCACAGGTCGCGCAACAGCGACACGTCGGCGAGCTTGTTCGCCTGGCCGAGGGCGAGCGCGGCGCCGTTGATCCCGCCGGCCGACGTACCGGCGATCACGTCGGCCCGGGCGGTCAGGTCCAGCATGCCGAGCAGCAGGCCGTAGGCGCCGTTGCCGCGGGTCAGGGCATTGATCTCGTGCACCACGCCGCCCATCCAGACGGCCAGGCTGACGCCGCCGTTGAGAACGACGGCGAACCGGATCTGCTCTTTCGGATACGTCCGCGAGTCACTCACTGCGAAGCCCCCTTCGGCGCCCTGCGAGAACCCACCCCTGGAACAAGGAACGCTTCGTTCGATGCTACGTCCGCGCATCGGCGTTGTCGCCGGGTCAGCGCCGCGGCGGCCGGCGGCCTTGACGATGAGATAAGAACGATCGGTACTATTTCTGTCATGGGTGTTCCGGTCCGGCGGTTGTGGGTGGCGGTGCTGTGCGGGTACCTCGCGTTCGGCGCGGCGTTGCAGGCCTTGCCCTCGTACGTGCCGGAGAAGTTCGGCGGGAGTGCGCCGGCGAGCGGGACCGCGGTCGGGATCGCGTTCCTGGCTGCGGCGTGCGGTCGTCCGTTCGCGGGGTGGCTGGCGGATGCCGGCTGGTCGCGTCCCGTCGTACTGGCCGGGGGAGTGCTGATGGCTGTTGGTGGCCTTGGGCAACTGGTTGCCCCCGATCTGGTCGTGCTGCTGCTTGCGCGGTTGGTGATGGGCGCGGGAGAGGCGGCGTTGTTCTCGGCCGCGTTGCCGTGGGTGCTGGCCGGCGCGCGGATGGGGCGGCGTGGGCGGTTGGCGGGGTGGTTCGGGCTGTCGATGTGGGGTGGGCTGGCCGGTGGACCGGTGATCGCGTCGCTGGTGGGCGACCGGGTCTGGTGGACCGTCGTGGGCCTCGCCCTGTTGTCGACAATCCTGGTGTCGACAACCCGTGCCGATCCCGGCCGGATCGAGCCGCTGGTCCGTATCCGCCGGGTCCGCGATCTGGTGCCGGTCGGCGTACCATTGCCAGGAGCAACCATCGGGCTGGCGGCGTACTGCTACGGCACGGTCGCGGCGTTGCTGGTCCTGCGCCTGCGTGCCGACGGCATCGCGGTCGACCAGGTCGCGCTTGCCGTCTTCGCGGCGGCCTTCCTGGTGGTCCGGTTCGCGGGCAGCCCGTTGGTCGATCGGTACGGCGGTCGCGCGGTGGCCGCGTTGACTGTCCTGATCGAGATCGTCGCCCTGGTTGGGATCGCGGCTGCTCGCGGTCCGGTGAGTGCGCTGGTGTTCACCGCGCTGGCCGGCCTCGGATTGTCATTGATCTATCCGGCCTGTGTGTCGATGACCCTCGATCGGGTGCAGGGATTGCGGCCCGGGGTGTCGATGGGAGTCATGACGTCGTTCTGGGATCTCGGCGTGATGGTGGCGGGCCCGTTGGGTGGTCTGGCCGCGGAGTGGCTCGGATTCCCGGCCGCGTTCTTGCTCGCCGCTGGTTCCGCCACGGCTTGTGTGCTGGTGTGCCTGGTGTTCCTCAGGTCGCGTCGAGCAGTGTCTCCACGATGACGCGTGCCTCCGCGCCGAGGCCGGGATCCCGATCGACGGCGCTGATGAGGGTCGCGCCTTCCAGTACGACGACCAACTGCCGGGCGGTGGTCTTGGGGTCACGAGCACCGGCTTCGGTGAGCAGCCGGCGGAACAGGTCGCGGTAGAAGGTCAGATGGTCCTGGGCGAGTCGTTGCGGCGCGCCGTCCTGGCCGCGGTCCTCGGTGGCCGCGTTCATCATCGCGCAGCCGCGGAAATCGGCTTCGGCGTACCAACTCGCGACCAGATCGAAGACGGCCAGGATCTTGTCCCGGCCTGTGTCGGCCTGTTCGACCGCGTCGTTGTGCCAGGCGCGGACGCGTCGGGTGCGATCGGCCAGCACCGCCTCGACCAGGCCGTCCTTGGAGCCGAAGTTCTTGTAGATGGTGAGTTTGGACGCGCCGGCCGCCTCGACCACCTCGTTGATCCCGGCCGCGTGGATGCCGCGCCGGGTGAACACCTCCGCCGCCGCCTTGAGGATCCGCGCCTTCGTCGCTTCGGGATCCAGTCGCTCTCCAGCTTTGACCGGCATGCCGCACCACCTCCTGCCGACCAGAATACCGATCGGTGTCATCTACCCCTGGCGCAAGATAAGAACGATCGGTACTATCCTGCCATGATCGATGGCTGGACAGCGGCAGGATTCGGGCACGTGGCCGAGGCGTTCGAGCGGAACTTCACCGACCGCGCCGAGCTGGGCGCGGCCTTCGCGGCCTATCAGTACGGCGAGCTGGTGGTCGATCTGTGGGGCGGGACGGCGGATCGCGAGACCGGTCGAGCCTGGGACCGCGACACCATCCAGCTGATGTTCTCCGGGACCAAGGGGCTCGCGTCCGCCTGCGTCCTGCTGCTGGTGCAGCGCGGCCAAGTGTCGCTCGACGATCCGCTCAGTCGCTACTGGCCTGCCTTCGCGGCCAAGGGCAAGGCCGACGTCACGATCGCCGAGGTGCTTTCGCATCAGGCGCGCCTGCCGTGGGTCGAAGCCGGGTACGCCGATCTCCTCGACCATGACGCGATGGCCGCACACCTGGCCGGGCAGGCGCCGGCGACGGATCCGCGGGCCGCGTTCATGTACCACGCGATCACCTGGGGCTGGCTGGTCGACGAGCTGGTACGACGGGTCGACGGCCGGACCGTGAGCCGGTACTTCGCCGAGGAGTACGCCGAACCGTTCGGTCTGGACGTGTGGATCGGGCTGCTGGAGGAACTGCAGTGGCGAGCGGCCACGATGGTCGCGGCAGACGGTGTGCTCGTGGACCAGCCGGAATCGGATCTGCTCTTCAAGCTGAATCGGAACCCGCTGCTGGTGCCCGGTGCCGACAAGATCTGGAACAGCTTCGAATACCGCAGTGCCGGCCTGGCCGCCGTCGGCGGTTTCGCGACGGCTCGCGGGATGGCGCGCTTCTACGCGTCACTCCTCGGCGAGGTGGACGGCGTACGCGTCCTGGCACCGGAGACGGTCGAGCTCGGACGCCGGGAGATCCGGCGCGGGATCGAGCCGTGGGGGAGCGAGATGGCCTACGGCGCCGGCTTCGAACTCCGGACCCCGGACGCCCGGCTCGGCGACCCTGCCGACACCTTCGGCCACGCAGGAGCAGGCGGCTCCCGGCACGGCGCGTGGCCGAGCCGGGAGACCGCCTACTCCTATCTGATGAACGAGGTGCGCGTCGGCCCCGATGACCGGCCGCTCACCCTACTGACCGCACTCAGCCGAGGTAGTCGCGCCAGGGGCCGGTGATCGCCAGCGTGATCCCGGGGGTCTGGATGTTGACGAAGAGCACCTTGCCGTCGGCGGAGAACGTCGGGCCGGTGAACTCGGAGTCGTTCAGCATGTTGCGGGCGATCGCGTACGTCGGACCACCCGGGGTCGCGCTGAGGACGTGGCTGGCGGCGTTGCCGTCCTCGGCGAGGATCAGCGAACCCCACGGGGTGACGGTGACGTTGTCCGGGCCGTCGAAGTTGAGGTCCTGGTACTTCGAGTCCAGCGAGAGCGCGGCCGCGTTCTCCGGGAAGTAGGTGACCAGCTGGATGGTCTGGGCGTCGTAGTTGTAGAACCAGACCATGCCGTCGTGCGGCACGCCGTCGGCCGGCAGGTCGGCGGTGCCGCCCTCGGCGAACGAGTTCACGACGTACACGCCGTCGCGGGTGCCGTAGACGCCCTCGAACTTCTTTCCGCGGGTGATCTGGCCGTCGGTGAACTGGTTGCGGACCGACACCGTGGCGCCGTCCCGGTCGGGCACCGGCACCCAGGTGACCCGGAACGGCCGGAGCAGCTGGGCCGAGGTCAGGTACGCGACGTCCGGGATCGGCTTGCCGTCGTCACCGAGGATGGCCAGCGCCTCGAGGGTGCCGAAGTTCTTGTTCTGCAGGTCCCGCCAGCTGTCCGGACGGAGCTTGTAGCCGCGCGGTGCCGACCAGCGGTAGAAGGTCCCGTTCGGGCCGGAGGCGTCCTCGGACAGGTAGATGTGGGTGCGGTCCTCGTCGATCGCGAGGGCCTCGTGCGCGTACCGGCCGAGCGCCTTCAGCGGCACCGGGTGCGCGGTCTTGCCGTCGCCCCAGACCTCGAAGACGTAGCCGTGGTCCTTCAGCCGGGTGGTCCCGTTGGCCTTGCTCTCGGTCTCCTCGCACGTCATCCAGGTGCCCCACGGCGTCGGGCCGCCGGCGCAGTTGGTGATGGTGCCGGAGATGCCGACCCACTCGCCGAGGTTCTTGCCGTCCCGGTCGACCGAGATGACCGTGCAGCCGCCGGCCGAGCCGACGCCGGAGTCGTAGACGGTGCCCTCGATCTGCGGTACGCCGAGCGGGTCGTTGGCGCCGATCTCATGGTTCTGGATCAGCAGGTAGGTGTCGTGCTTGCCACCCTTGAAGACCGCGGTGCCGTCGTGCAGCGTCGGCGTGAACTGACCGCTCTTGAGCTTGGTCTGGCCGGCCTGGGTGACGATCCGGTACTTGAATCCGGCCGGCAGCGCGAGGAGACCCTTCGGGTCGTCCAGGAGCGGCGGGAACGGGCGGTGCTGTGGGAACGCACCGTGGTGCGACGCCGGGGCGGCCTCAGCGAGCGACGGTACGGCGCCGACGGTGGTGAATCCGACACCGGCGGCGCCGACGGCGGCACCCCGCAGGACGGAACGACGTGCAACTGACATGACATCTCCTTGCAGTGACGGTCCCCGAGAGTCGAGATCCTTCACCTGCCCGGCTGACACTTGGCAAACACCACCTGAACAACTCCCTCGTAAAGAGGGTGCAACGAACGGGCGGCGTACGGCGTCTACTGTGGGAGGTGATCGGGATGCGCAGAGTAAGCGTAGCGGCCGTCGCGGCGGCCGTCCTGTTGGTTGCATGTGGCAATGAATCCGGAGCGGGAGGGGAACCGTCGATGGCGCCCAGCAGTGCACAGACGCCCGAGCCGACGTCCCAACCCACGACTCGGCCCACGACTCCGCCGTCTTCCCGGCCCACGGAGCCCCCGGAGCCGCCGACGCTGCCGGCGGATCCGGTCGAGCAGGCGAAGGCCACGCTGGCCGGCCGGCTCGGCGTCGATCCGGGTCAGGTGACCGTGGTCAGCTCGGACGAGGTCACCTGGCCGGACGGCAGTCTCGGCTGCCCGGAGCCGGGCATGCGCTACACCCAGGCCCTCATCCCCGGCACCCGCACCATCCTCGAAGTCGCCGGCAAGCGGTACCAGTACCACTCCGGCGACCACCGCCCGCCGTTCCTCTGCGAGAACCCTCAGCCGCCCGTCGGCGGCTGATCCTCGATCGGTTCGGTGCTCGTCGGCCCACCGAGGATCGGCCGGAGCCGTCGCAGGGCCTGGTTGGTGAACAGGCCGGCCAACGCGCCCATCGTGACCAGGACCGTGACGCCCGCGGTCGACGTGGTCTCGTCGCCGATGCTGATCAGCCCGGTGTTGACGGCAACCACGACTACCGCGCCCAGCAGCGCGGCCCACACCGGGAACAGCACGTACCACCAGACCTGACCGTTCTTCAGTCGGTCGTAACGGGCGTACTGCGCGAACGCCAGCCCTTGCTGGACGACCGCACCGACCGCACCGGCCGCCGCGCCGACGATGAGCAGGCTCATGTTCAACGTCAGTGGGATGTCCAGGCCCCACCAGCGCAGCGATCGCGTCGCGACAGTGCCGGTGGGCGCCGCTTCCTGCGCGGCGACCAGCCGTTCGGCGAGTCCGTACGACGCGACCAGCCAGACGAAGGCGATCAGTCCTTCGAACGCGTTCACCATGCCGGTCAGTCGCCGCAGGGACGGTGTCATCGCAGACGTGCCGGGCTTGTCGCGCCGTCGCGCCTTGGCCGGCTTGGTGGGCCGGACGCTGTCCGCGGTCTGCGCGGACGTCAGATCCATGGTGGCCACTGTGATCTCCCCCGGGAAGTTCCTGTTGTCTTGCGGAGTCGCGAGGACCGGCTCCAGATACGTCCGGAAAGTCCGCGGAGAAAGGTGTATCACCGTTGCGCATTCGTGACTCCGCACAAATGGGGGACGCCTCGGAGTTGTCCCAAGGGGGAAGGACAGCATGAGGTCGCTACAGGGGAGGGCTGACGCGGTGCGGGGCGGATCCGGTGGTCAGGCCGGAGACTCGCATCGCGTCAGCGCGCGTCCCCGATGGTCAGCCCAGGCCGAGTGAGGCCAGTGCGTCCAACGTCAGCAGATCCTCCGGCGCCGCCGTCACCTCGACACGCACCCTGGTTTATCGGCACAGTGAATGATCACTGGCCGGGATGTACCTGCCAGTGATCATCGAGGGGGGAAGAAGATGCCGGAGGGCAACAACTCGGGCGGCGGCAACAACCGTCCGGACGGTGATTCAAACGATAAATTCGAAGACCAGGTCGAGCTGATTCTGGCCGAATTCGGCGACGAGATCGAGATCGATCCGCCGAACTGGCGCACCGCCGGGGTGAACGCCATCTACCGGTCCAGGGGCGTGCTGGTCAGGGATCACGACGCTCCCCGAGCGGTCGATCTCTTCGGCGGTGGAAACGCTCGGCGCAGCAGCCTCGGCGTCACCCGGCTCGACCTGCCGGACGCCGTACCGGCCGACGCCCCGGACGGCGACGGCTTCACGTCCGGTCCAACGTCTCCTGGCGCATGCCGACAGACGGTTCGGCCGCGGCCATGTCACGCCGGAACACCTGTTCTACGTCTGTAGCGTCAGTCCCTGTCCCGCGACGGAACCCGAGGAGGTGCCTGAAGGCGCGCTCCCTGATCCCTTTCTGGCCGAGGTGGGCAAGGCCGACGGCCACGGCGTCAAGGTGGTCGTCCTGGACGTCGGCTGGACCCCGGCACCGAGTGCACCCTGGCTGAACGGCGTGAGCGGCGACCCCGAAGTGGCCTTCGACCCGGTGACCAAGCTGATCCGCCCGTACGCCGGTCACGGAACCTTCATCGCGGGCGTCGTCCGCGCGATCGCACCGCAGGCCGAGGTGGTGGTGAAGAGCTACTTCGACACAGCGGGTGCGGTGTTCGAGGCGGATCTGGCCGATCGACTGGACGAGGTGATGGCCGAGAATCCGGACATCATCAGTCTCTCGGCCGGCTCGACGACGCGGTTCGACGTACCGTCGATGGCTCTCGACACGTTCACCCGGCCGAGGCGGGGCAGCGCGGACGACCCGGTCCTCGTCGCCGCGGCCGGCAACGACGCTACCGACCAGCGGTTCTGGCCGGCCGCCTACCCCGAAGCCGTGTCGGTGGGAGCACTGGCCGCCGACGGAACCAGCCGTGCGTCGTTCAGCAACTACGGCAGTTGGGTCGACGTCTACGCACCGGGCGAGAATCTCGTGAACGCGTTTCTGACCGGGCGCTACAAATGCACCGAACGGCCGAACGCGGGCCAGTTCCGCGACTACGCCGGTATGGCGCAATGGAGCGGCACCTCATTCGCCACTCCGTTGGTCGCGGGCCTGATCGCCGCCCGAATGTCATTGACCGGCGAACGCCCCAAGCAGGCAGCCAACGCCCTGCTCGCCTTCAGCCACCGACGCGTTCTGCCGGCTGTCGGGCCAGTGCTCCTTCCGGGTGACGCGCAGGCGTCGACCGACCGCGCTCGACGACCCGGGTGAGATCTTCGTCGCGCACCAGGACGGTCCTGCTATTTTCCTGCTGGGCCATTTTCTGCTTTTCCCCTGGATCGATAAAATAGTGCGGCCAGCCGTTATCATTTCAGAGTGCCGACGGCCGCGGGGAGTGTCGAGACGGCGGTTGCACCGGAATCTTTGCTGCCGCTCGCATTGTCGCGCCCCCATGACGCGATCGCTGCGGCGCGATCGTTGCTGTCCGATGACCCCTCGGCCGCTGTCGCCTCCGTTGCCCACCAGGCCGCCGGCATCGGGTTCCGCCAACTCGGCGACAGCGCCACGGCGATCCGCGAGCTGCGGACCGCGTTGAGGCTCGCCGAGCACTCCGGCCTCCCCGAGCGCGAGGCAGATGTCCTCGCCACCCTCGGCGCGACCCTGGGCCGGGCCGGCCGGAGCCGGGAGGCCCTGGCGAACCTCGACCGTGCCGTCGTCCTCAGCCGGGGTGCTCTGAACGGGCGCGTGTTGTTGCGGCGGGCCGACGTATTGCTCGTGCTGGGCCGGCATCGCGAGGCGATGGACGATCTGCGGTCGGCGATCACGCGCTTGCGTCGCTCCGGTGATCAGGTCTGGGAGGCGCGGTCGCGGAACTACCGGGGCTTCATCCAGCTCGCCCTCGGCGGGACCAAGCGGGCGGACGCCGACTTCGCGGTCGCCGAGCGCCTGTACGCCGCCACCGGTCAGGAGTTCGAGTACGCCGAAGCCCGCCAGAACAGGGGATTGGTCGCGTTCTCCCGGGGCGACCTGCCGGCGGCGCTGGGATATCTGGACGAAGCCGGACGGCGGTTCGCGGCGGTCGGGGTGGCGTGGCCCGACCTCGCCATCGACCGGTGCGGCGTCCTGCTCGCGGCCGGGCTCGGCACCGAAGCACTGGCCGAGATGGATCAGGCCATCGTCCGGATGGAAGCCGAGGGCGGTACGGCGACCAAGCGCGGCGAAATGTGGTTCGCGGCGGCGACCGCGGCTCTTGCGACCGGCGACCTCGACGCCGCGCGGGAGCGCGCGGATCGGGCTCGGCGACTGTTCTCCGCGCAACACCGCGAATGGTGGTCGGTCCGCTCGGCGATGGTTCAGCTGGAGGCTCGCTATCAGTCGGGTGAGACCGGTCCGCGACTGCTGCGCCGGGTGAATCAAGTGGCGCGTCGACTCGATGCTCTCGGTGCCTCCGAAGCGTCGGCCGCACACCTGCTCGCCGGCCGGCTGGCGCTGGCTGACGGACGATCGCGGATCGCGGACCGCCAGCTGGAGCTGGCCGCGCGGCGCAGCAAGGACGCGCCGCCACTCGCTCGGAGCGCGGCCTGGCTCGGCAAGGCGTTGCGATCGGAGGCCCGCGCCGATGTCCGCGGCATGCTGACCGCTTGTGCGCGTGGCCTCGACGCCCTGGACGACCATCGGCTGACGATGGGCGCCACCGAGCTTCGCGCCCTGGCGACCGGTCATGGCGCGGAGCTTGCGGAGTTGGCGTTGCGTGATGCGCTGCGGCGCGATGACGCGAGAAGCCTGCTGGTGTGGGGCGAACGGTGGCGGGCCACTGCGCTCACCGTTCCGCCGGTGCGACCGCCGGATGACGAGCAACTGGTCCGCGATCTCGCTGCGCTGCGAGACGTCGTACGGCGCCTGGATCTCGAAGGTCGGACGGTGCCTCTGGATCGAGAGCGGCGACGGCTGGAGAAGGCGGTGCGCGAGCGGTCCCATCGGGCTCACGGTCAGCCGTTGCGTGGGTCCACGCCGCGCTTCGACCTTGAAGAGCTGGTCGGGGCGTTGGGCGAGACCGTACTGGTTGAGTTGATCGAGGTCGACGACGTACTGCATGCCGTCGTGGTCCGGGACGGCAAGGTCAGCCGGCACGCTGTCGGGCCGGTGGCCACGGCGGCGGTCGAGGTCGAGCGGTCGCGGTTCCGGTTGCGTTGGCTGGCCCACGGCCGGTCGCAGCGTGGTCCTTCCCTCGAGGTGCTCGGCGCGCGGCTGGGCGCTGCGATCCTCGGGCCCGCGCAGGAGTTGCTCGGTGATCGGCCGGTGGTCATGGTGCCGCCGGGCCGGCTGCAGGCACTGCCGTGGGGACTGCTGCCTTCGCTGGCTGATCGCCCGGTGAACGTCGTCCCGTCCGCCGCGACCTGGTTGCGGGCGCGCCGGCTGCGACCGCCGTCCGATCGGCGCGTAGTCCTGGTGCTCGGTCCCGGGCTGTCGGCGGGCCGGGCCGAGGTGATGCGGCTGGCGGAGCGCTATCCGGATGCGACAGTGCTGGCGAACGGCGATGCGACCGCGGAGAAGGTGTTGCGTGAGCTCGATGGAGCGTGGATCGCGCACATCGCCGCGCACGGCACGTTCCGGTCGGACAGCCCGCTGTTCTCCTCGCTGCGGCTCGATGACGGGCCGTTGACCGTGTACGACTTCGAGCGGCTGCGGCGGGCGCCGTACCGGCTGGTGTTGTCGAGTTGTGATTCCGGGCTCGCGAAGCCGGTCGGGGCTGATGAGTTGCTGGGGTTGAGCAGCAGTCTGATTCCGCTGGGGGCGGCCGGCATCCTGGCGAGCGTCGTACCGGTGAACGATCCGGCGACCGTGCCGTTGATGACCGCGCTGCACGACAACCTGCGAGCGGGTCAGTCGCTCGCCGCCGCTTTCGCCGCGGCCCGGACTGCTGCGCCCGACGACCCGGTGGCTGTCGCCGCCGGGGGGTCGTTCGTCGCCCTCGGGGCCTGAGCATCATGTATCAACTCGCGCCCGATCTGCTCCGTAAGGTAAGCGATCCGGCGTGGAAAGGGGGATGACATGCGGGACGACCCGACTGTCGTCGCTCTGGTCACCCGGGCCAGGGACGGCGACAAAGAGGCCTGGGACGAACTGGTGGAGCGCTACGCGCCACTCGTCTGGTCCGTCTGCCACCGGTACCGGTTGGCAGCCGCGGACACCGACGACGTCGGGCAGAGCGTCTGGCTGCGGCTGGTCGAACACCTGCCAGGTCTGCGCGAACCCGCGGCCCTGCCGGGCTGGATCGCCACGACGACCCAGCGCGAATGCTTCCGGCTGCTGCGTGCGACGAGTCGGGTCGAGCCTGTCGACCCGGCGGACTCCACGGACGTCGTCGAACCGGCGATCGCGGAGGAGGAAGTGCTCCGGCACGAACGCCGGGCGGTGATCCGGGCCGCGTTCCGCCAACTGTCGCAACGCTGCCAGGCGCTGCTTGCCTTGCTCACGCAGGACCCGCCGGCGGCGTACGACGAGATCAGCCGGCAACTGCACCTCCCCATCGGCAGCATCGGCCCCAACCGGGCCCGGTGCCTGGCCCGGTTGCGCCGTACCCCCGCGTTGGCGCTGCTGGTCGCCGGGGGACCGGAAGAGACGAGGAGCTGAGCGACGCGATGGATCTCGACTGGAGTGACGACGAGCTGCTCGAAGCCCTGCGGGACGCACTGACCACGGCCGAAGAAGTGCCGCAGGCGTTCGTCGAGGCCGGCAAGGCGGCCTTCGTCTGGCGCACCATCGACGCCGAACTGGCCGCGCTCACCTACGACTCGGCCTGGGATTCCCTGGAACCGGTGCCGATCCGTTCGGAGAGCGCGACCCTGCGATCGCTGACGTTCGCCTCCGACGGCTGGACGATCGAGATCGAGCTGACGCGAGACGGCGTCCTCGGCCAGCTCGATCCACCCGAAGCCGGCACGATCAGCGCCCGCGACGACGGCGGCACCCTCGCCACCGCCGCGATCGACGACCTCGGCTTCTTCACCCTCCGCCCGGTCCCGACCGCCCCCTACCGCCTCGTCTGCAGCACCGGTTCCGGCACCACCATCCTGACCGGCTGGATCACGCCCTGACCCGATCAGGCCGAGGTTTCGCGGCCGGGCTGGTCGAGCTCGACGTGCGGGCGGGACTGCCAGAGCGCCCAGTCGCCGCTGACGTCGCCCGCGGTGCGGCAGCAGCAGCGGCAGGTGGTCCTGCAGGAGCGTCTCGGTCGAGGTCTCGGCGGCGTGCACGGTGACGTTCATCGCGGCGCGGACCGTGCCGGTGCCGTCGCGGACCGGGGCGGCCACCGAACGGACGCCGGGGGCGAGTTCCTCGTCGGCCAGCGCCCAGCCCTGGGCCCGGACCCGGTCAGCTCGTCGCGCAGCTGCTCCGCGGTCCGTCCGATGTACGGCGGCAGGCCGGACCGGCTCGGCTGCGCGAGGACGTCGGCCAGGTCGGCGGCGGAGAGCGCGGCGAGCAGCACCTTGCCCTGCGAGGTCTGGGCGGCCGGGAAGCGGGTGCCGATGTCGACCCGCAGCGCGATGATCTTGGGCACCGAGACCCGGGCGACGTAGACGATGTCGGAGCCGTCGAGCTGGGCCATCGACGACGACTCGCCGGTGCGGGCGACCAGGGCCTCCAGGTGCGGCCGGGCGATGTCCCACAGACCGAGCGACGCGACGTAGGCCATGCCGAGGGTCAGCACCTTCGGGGTCAGCGTGAAGGTGCCGTCGACCGATGCGGACGTAGCCGAGCTCCGCCAGGGTCAGCAGCAGCCGGCGGGCGGTCGGCCGGGCCAGGCCGGCCGCGGTCGCCACCTCGCTCAGGGTCATGGTGCGGTGGTCGGCGTCGAAGCAGGCCAGCACGTCGAGCCCGCGAGCCAGCGCCTCGACGAAGTCGGGACCCGCTCCGCGTCCGGCCATCGCTTCCCTGCCTCCCTGTCGTCCAGCGACAATGTTCCGCCCGAGCCTACGACGCCGGGTCGCCGAAGATCGATGCCGCGGGCCTCGCGGGTCGCCGCGGACTTGTACTCGGTGTAGGTGTACGGGTTGTCCAGCACCTTGTCGTCCTCCGGCAGGTCCGGGTGCATCCCGCCTGCCACGCCGTCCTCGCCCAGCGCCGAGCGCAGGTAGTCGACGGTCGCCTCGACGGCGCGGCGACGGCCTTGGCCAGGTCGACCCCGACCAGCTGGTGTCGCGTCTTGACGATCCGGCCGTCGATGATCACCGTGTGCACGTCGCCGCGCTGGGCCTGGAACGCCACGTGGCCGTACGGGTTGAGCAGCGGGAACGACACCGGCGAGTCGTCGTTCTTGATCAGGACCAGGTCGGCCTTCTTGCCCGGGCTCGAGGCTGCCGAGGTCGTCGCGGCCGAGCGCCTGCGCGCCGCCGCGGGTGGCCCAGTCGACCACGTGCTCGGCGCGCAGGTGGCTGTGGGTCACCGTGTCGCCCGTCACGTGGGCCTCGAGGTGCTCGCGGGCCCGGTCGGCGCCGAGCGTCGCGCGCATCGCGCGAGAACAGGTCGCCGCTCCACCACACGCTGGTGTCCATCGACAGCGACACCGGGATGTCGTAGCGACGGACCTGCCAGGTGGGCGGGTAGCCCTGGCCGGCGCTCTGCTCGGACTCCGTCGACACCGAGATCGAGCCGCCGCTGGCCGCGATCCGCAGGTAGGAGTCGGTGGCTCAGCGTGGCGGCGTGCACGTAGACGGTCTCCGGGGTCATGAAGCCGTTCTCGTGCATCAGCCGGATGCCGTCGTCGTTGGTGGCGCCCCACACCCCGGCGTGCGTGGTCACCGGCAGCCCGAGGTCGCGGGCCACCTCGAACGCGGCCCGCTCCGGGAACGACGGGTCGCCGGTGACGTCGAAGGCGAGCTGGAGCCCGAGCCGGTCGTCGGCGCGCGTCCGGCGGTCCTCCAGGAACGCGCCGGACCTCCGGCTGCGGCGGTCCACTCCCACGGGCCCGGCCTGGATGTTGCCGTACGCCAGCACGAACCGGGCCGGGCACCGCCTGCAGCGCGTCGACGGCCGCCGCGGCGTGGTCGACGCGTCTGCAGCCCGTGGGACCAGTCGACGGTGGTGGTCACGCCGGCGTCGATCGCCTCGATAGCGCCGAGCAGGTTGCCGGCGTAGATGTCCTCGGGCCGGAAGGTCTTGCCGTGCTCGAGGTAGTACCAGACGAAGTACTGCGTCAGCGTCCAGTCGGCGCCGTAGCCGCGCATCGCGGTCTGCCACATGTGCCGGTGGGTGTCGATCATGCCGGGCATCACGATGCCGCCGGTGGCGTCGATCTCCTGGGTGCCCGGGCGGCGCCTCGAGCGCCCGGCCCGACGGCGGCGATCCGGTCGTCGACCACCAGCACGTCGGCGTCGGTCAGCACCGTGTGGTTGTCGTCCATGGTGAGCACCGTGCCGCCGCGCAGCAGCACCGGCCGGCCCGGCACCGGTGTCTCGGCAGTGGCATGTTCTCCTCCTCGAGAAGTGCCGCGGACATACGTCCGTATGGCGGTCATCGACGGCGATACGGTCACTCTGCGAAGCGTCCGCGCGGCCTGTCAAGGGCTCGCGCCGGCGGTTGACAGACGGCCTGATGCGGCGATCGAGACTGAGGCGGTCAGAACCTGCGGACATGTGTCCGTGACGGACGGCGCGGTGAGGTTCGGTGCGTGAGCGACGGGCCGCTGGCCGGGCTGCTGGTCGCCGACTTCTCCCGCATCCTGGCCGGCCCGTACGCGACCATGCTGCTGGCCGACCTCGGCGCCGAGGTGATCAAGGTCGAGGGGCCCGGCGGCGACGACACCCGGACCTGGCAGCCGCCGGTCCGCGACGGCGTCGCGACCTACTACCTGGGCGTCAACCGCAACAAGCGCTCGATCGTGCTCGACTTCGCCGGACCCGGCCGACGCCGGCCGCGGCCCGGGAGCTGGCCCGCCGGGCCGACATCGTGATCGAGAACTTCCGGCCGGGCGGGCTGGCCCGGTTCGGGCTGGACTACGAGACCGTCGCCGCCGCGCAATCCCAAGATCATCTACGCCTCGATCAGCGGCTTCGGCAGCGGCCCGAAGGGCGCGGCGCTGCCCGGCTACGACCTGATCGTGCAGGCGATCTCCGGGCTGATGAGCCTGACCGGCGACCCGGACGGGCCGCCGTACCGGGCCGGGATCTCGGTCTTCGACGTGATGGCCGGGCTGCACGCCACCATCGGCGTGCTGTCCGCGCTGCACAAGCGGCACGAGACCGGCCGCGGTCAGCACGTCGAGGTCAACCTGCTGTCCTCCGCGCTGTCCGGCCTGGTCAACCACTCCAGCGCGTACGTCGCCGGCGGCGTCGTGCCGCTCCGGATGGGCAACAGCCACCCGAGCCTGTTCCCGTACGAGCCGCTGCCCTGCGCCGACGGCGACCTGATCATCACCGCCGGCAACGACGGCCAGTTCCGCCAGCTGTGCGAGGTCCTCGGGCGTGCCCGGAGCTGGCCGACGACCCGCGCTTCGCCCACAACCAGGACCGGACCGCCAACCGGGACGAGCTGCGGCCGCTGCTGGTCGAGCGGCTGCAGACCCGGACCAAGCATGGAGTGGTTCCGCGACATCATCGCCGCCGGGCGTGCCGTGCGGCCCGATCAACACCATCGACGGCGGCGTGGCCTTCGCCGAGGAGATCGGCCTCGACCCGGTGGTCGAGGTCGGTCCGACGGGCGTCGATGCCCACCGTGCGCAACCCGATCACGCTTCTCCGAGAGCGCGGCGGCTACCGGCTGCCGCCGCCGGAGCTGGACGAGCACGGCGCCGAGATCCGGGCCTGGCTGGAGAGCCTCGGTATGAAGAGCGATGACCGGAGCCGTGCCGGAGTTCCCCACCTCGCTGGGCACCTCCGACGCCGACCACATCCGGCTGCTCGGCCAGGACCTCGACCGACGACCTGATGGGCAAGGTCGGCTTCGGCGAGCTGGCCTTCTGGCTGGTCGCGCTGCGCCGACCGACGCCGTCGCGAGATGCGGGTCTTCGAGGCCGTGCTGGTCGCCCTGGCCGATCACGGCTTCACCCCGACCGCCATCGCGGCCCGGCTGACCTACCTGTCCGCGCCGGACTCGCTGCAGGGCGCGCTGGCGGCCGGCCTGCTCGGCGGCGGCTCCCGCTTCCTCGGGGTGACCGAGGACTGCGGGATGTACCTGCACGAGGCCCTGGCCGGGCGCCGGATGACCTGCCGACCGACGACGCGGGCTGGGACGCGCTCGCGCTGGAGACCGTCACGCGCGACGCGCGAGGCGCGGCCGCTTCGTGCCCGGCCTCGGGCATCCGGTGCACAAGGTCCAGGATCCGCGGACGCCGGTCCTGATCAGGATCGCCGAGGAGGAAGGCCTGCGCGGACCGCACCTGCGGCTGTTCGAGGCGATCGGCCGGGTGCACGAGCAGGTCCTCGGCCGCCGGCTGCCGCTGAACGGCGCCGGCGTGTGCGGCGCCGCGCTGGCCGATCTCGGGCTGCCGGTCGAGCTGCTGCGCGGCTTCGCCCTGCTGGCCCGGGCTGCCGGGCTGCTCGGTCAGCTCGCCGAGGAGCGCCGCCGGCCGATCGGCATGGACGTCTACCGCACCGTCGACGGCAATGCCGTCTACGTCGATCCGACGAGAAGCTGAAGGAGGACCACATGGCCACCAGTCGCCGCGGTGATCGCCTCCACCCACCACCCGTTCTACTACCGGGCGAGTACCGCGACCGGAGCCGACCGGCCGCCGTTCGCCGACGAGTGGGTGGCGAAGATCGAGCGCGTTCCGGGAGACCCTGACCCGGGCCCGGCCGGACGTGCTGGTGATGGTCGGCAGTGATCACTTCCATCAGCTCTGGCTGGACAACATGCCGCAGTTCCTGGTCGGCAAGGCGCCGTACTTCGACGCGAACTTCTACAACGAGGAGCGCGAGTTCGGGCTGCCGCGGATGACGCTGCCGGGGCAGGAGGATCTGGCCGCGCACATCCTGCGGAACGGGCTGGACGCCGACTTCGACCTGGCCTTCAGCAACGAACTGCGGATCGACCACAGCATCACCTGCCCGATCATCACGCTGCGCCCGCAGGCCGACCTGCCGATCGTGCCGATCTACACCAACATCTTCGCGCCGCCGATGCCGCAGCCGCGGCGGTTCGTCGAGCTCGGCCGGACGATCCGGGAGCTGGTGGAGACGCTGGCCGTCGGACCTGCGGGTGGCGATCATCGGCACCGGTCACCTGTCGCTGGAGCTCGGCGGACCGCGGCAGTTCGGCCCGCACGGTCCGGATCCGGAGTTCGACCGCAAGGCGGTGGAGTGGATCGCCACCGGCGACCTCGACGGCTGCCTGGCCGAGGTGACGCTGGACAGCCTGCACCTGCCGGGCAACGCGACCCACGGGTTCATGGACTTCATGCTGATGATGGGCGTGGCCGGCGAGGGCGCGAAGGCCGATCACGTCGACACGCTCGACCTGTTCCACACCATGGAGGCCTACTTCACCTGGTACCCGAACGGAGTGCGCGGCATGAGCAAGTACCTGCTGGACAAGTTCCTCTACACCGTCGACCGCGACCCGGAGCTGGTCGAGCGCTACCGCGACGACCCGGCCGGCACGGTGAGCTGGTGGGAGCAGGAGATGGCCAACCAGATCCTCAACTGCACGGGCGCGGAGAAGTCGACCTGGCTGGCCTTCACCGACGAGGAGCGCCGGGCGCTGCGCGAACACGATCATGTCGCGCTGTTCGGGATGGGCGCGCATCCGTTCCTGACCCTGACCCTGTTCATCGCGATGTTCGAACGGGACCACGGGCCGCTGGAATACCAGATGGCCTACGGCACGGGCGCATGGAGCACCTCACGCTGCCCTATCCCGACATCGCCACCTGACCTCGGGAGAAGCTCGTGCGAGCAGCCGTCCTGCACACCCACGGCCAACCGCCGTCCCACGCCGACCATCCGGATCCGGTGCCGTCCGCCGGGTACTCCGTCGTCCGCGTCACCGCCGCACCCGTCGTACCGCTCGACCTGCTGTGCGCGTCCGGTACGTCGTACTTCGGCGCACCGGCCGTGCCGTACGTGCCCGGCGTGCAGGGGGTCGGTGTGGTCGAGCAGTCCGAAGCGGTGCCGCCCGGGACGAAGGTGTTCTTCGCGACCTCGGCCGGGATGGCCGCGGGTGACGGCAGTTTCGCCGAGCGAAGCGCCGTACCGGACGCCGACCTGATTGTGCTGGACACGCCGGTCCCGGACACGGAGGTTGCCGCACTCGGGCTCTCCGGGGTGGCGGCCTGGATGTCACTCACCTGGCGAGCTCAGCTGAAACCGGGGGAGCAGGTGCTCGTGCTCGGTGGTGGCGGGGCGGTCGGCCAGGTCGCGATCGGCGCGGCCCGCGTTCTCGGCGCCACCCGCGTCGTCGCCGTCTGCCGATCGGACGCCGCGCGCGATCGCGCCATGGCGGCCGGCGCCGACGAAGTAGTTGCCTCAGGCTCCGATGTGGACGCACTCACCGCCCGGCTGACAGCCGCGACGTCCGGCGCCGTCGACGTCGTCATCGACCCCGTCTTCGGCGTCGCGGCCACCGCGGCCTCGCGGGTCCTCGCCACTCAGGGTCGCCTGGTCAACCTCGGTGGCGCATCCGGTGACGAGGCGACGTTCTCCTCATCGGTACTCCGCAGCCGTACGACGAGTGTCCTCGGCTACACGAACAACGCCATCACCCCGGATCAACGCCGCGATGCCCTGACCGCCGTACTGCAACACGCCGCCGCCGGGGCCATCGCGGTCGCGTACGAGACCGTCAGCCTCGCCGATATCGCCACCGCCTGGCACCGCCAATCGACCGGCAGCACCGACGGTCGTCTCGTCCTCACCATCTAGCCCGGAGCGGCGTCGGCGCTCGGCAAATTTCCGGTGGGGTCCTATGTTGGGCTGAGGCCGCGTGACCAGGGCGCGGGCAGGTCACCCAGCGGAGTCCAGCATGAGTGAGAAGGATCAGCCGCCGCAGGAGCAGTCCACGCCGGAGCGGGGCGAGCGGGGCGAGCAGGGCGAGCAGGACAACGGATCGCAACGGCATCCGCACAAGCCGTGGCGGACAGAGGGGATGCCGGCCGGTCACGGCGACGCGGACCGGCCGCGGCGGCCGCGGTGGGTGCGGTGGGTGGCCTGGATCGCCGGTGGGTACCTGGTGCTGTTCCTGCTGACCTCGCTGCAGGACCAGATGTCCAGTAGTGAGCAGACGATCGCGTACACCGAGTTCACGACGCAGGTGCAGAAGGGCAACGTCGCCGAGGTGTTCGCCCGCGGCGACACCATCGAGGGCGCGCTCAAGGAGGCCGCGCCGATCCCGGGCAAGACCGACGCGACGTACACGAAGTTCACCACCGAGCGGCCGACGTTCGCGAACGACGATCTGCTCGCCGAGCTGGCAGAAGAGCGGCGCGACCGTCCGCGCCACGCCGGTGATCCAGCAGCGCGGCGTGCTGTCGAACCTGCTGATCTCGTTCGCGCCGATCCTGCTGCTGGTCGGCTTCTACATCTGGCTGTTCCGGCGCCAGCAACGCGCGGCCGCGGGCGGGCTGAGCGGTCTGCTCGGCGGCGGGCAGAAGAAGCCGGTCGATCCCGAGACGCGTGCGCGTCACCTTCGACGACGTCGCCGGCATCGACGAGGTCGAGGCCGAGATCAACGAGGTCGTCGACTATCCTGAAGGACCCGGACAAGTACCGGCGGCTCGGCGCCCGCGCGCCCAAGGGCGTGCTGCTCGCCGGGGCGCCGGGCACCGGCAAGACGCTGCTGGCCCGCGCGACCGCCGGCGAGGCCGGCGTGCCGTTCTTCTCGCGCCAGCGCCTCGGAGTTCATCGAGATGATCGTCGGCGTCGGCGCGAGCCGCGTGCGCGAGCTGTTCGCGGAGGCGCGCAAGGTCGCGCCGGCGATCATCTTCATCGACGAGATCGACACCATCGGCCGCGCCCGCGGCGGTGCGCCGCTCGATCGGCGGGCACGACGAGCGCGAGCAGACGCTGAACCAGATCCTGACCGAGATGGACGGCTTCTCCGGCACCGAGGGCGTCATCGTGCTGGCCGCCACCAACCGCGCCGACGTGCTCGACCCGGCGCTGCTGCGGCCCGGCCGGTTCGACCGCACGATCATCGTGCACGCGCCGGACCAGAAGGGCCGCGTCGAGATCCTCGAGGTGCCACGCGCGAGGTAAGCCGCTCGGCCGCGGACGTCGACCTCGGCGCGCATGGCCCGCGTCCACGCCCGGCATGACCGGCGCCGATCTGGCCAACCTGGTCAACGAGGCCGCGCTGCTCGCCGCCCGCCGGGGCCGGTCGCGAGATCGGCCAGCGCGACCTGACCGACGCGCTGGAGAAGGTCCAGCTCGGCACCGCGCGCAACGTCGTCATGCCGCGAGGAGGAGCGGCGCCGCACCGCGTACCACGAAGGCGGTCACGCGCTGCTCGGCATGATCCAGCCCGGCGCCGACCCGGTGCGCAAGGTGTCGATCATCCCGCGCGGACGCGCGCTGGGCGTCACGCTGTCCACGCCGGAGACGGACCGCTACGGCTACGACGCGGACTACCTGCGCGGCCGCATCATCGGCGCGCTCGGCGGCATGGCGGCCGAACAGGAGGTGTTCGACGTGGTCACCACCGGCGCCGAGAGCGACCTGGAGAGCGCGACCCGGATCGCCCGCTCGATGGTCGGCCGCTGGGGCATGTCCGAGGCCGTCGGCCCGGTCTCCGTCCTGCCGGCCGAGGGCGACCCGCGCATGGCCGGCGTCTCCGACGAGCTGCTCAACACCGTCGACGAAGAGGTCCGCCGCATCATCGACGAGTGCTACCAGGAAGCCAGGCGCCTGCTCCGCGAGAACCGCGACCGCCTCGACGCCATCGTCGAGCAACTCCTCGCAGCACGAGACCCTCGACGAGGCCGACGTCTACGCCGCCGCCGGCATCCCGCACGACGCCCGTACCTGACGTTTGTGCGGCCGGCACAGTGACCGGCCGGAAGTTCGGGTCGCCGGGCCAGGAACGGGACGGCCCGGAAAGGCGAATCTAGGTGTACCAGCCGGAACCCCAGCCCGGCGACACCGAAAGGAAACTCCGATGATCGCCTTTCTTCTCATCCCCGTTCTCGTCATCGCCCTCAGTGTCCCGATGGTCGGGCTGCGGCTGCTCGCCAAGCAGCACGGCTGACGTCAGGGTGCGGCAGGCATCAGCACCGAACCGGCCAGCCAGCGGCAGGCGACGAGTGCCAGCTCGAGTTCCAGGCGCTCGTCGTCCAGCGGCCGGCCGCGTTCCTCCAGTGCCTTGTCGACCCGGTATTTCACGGTGTTCTTGTGCAGATGGATCCGTTCCGCGGTGGCCAGATAACTGCCCTTCTCGGCCAGGAACACCAGCAACGTCTCCCGGAGCCGATCGGCGGCCTCGGTATCGGCCGCCAACGGCCCCAGCGCGTTCCGTACCAGCCGCCGGGTGCCCTCGGGATCGGCGGCCATCATCGCCGCCGTCCGGACCTGTGGATCGGCGAACGTCGTGACCTGGTGCGCGCGGTCCCGTGCCGCCAGCGCCACCTGTTGAGCCCGCAGCGCCTCCAGGTGGGTGACCCGGAACCCGTCCGCCCCGGCCGCGGGCGAGCCGACCGCGATCCAGTGGTCCCCGTCCTGGTCGCCGGCCACGGTGATCGCCGGGCGGCCCCGGCCGAGCGGGATCCAGCCCCACCCGGTGGACCGGTCCCGCGGCACGAACAGCGGTTGCCCTGAGCAACCAGCCTCGGTGGCCGCCTGGTGCAGCAGGCGCTCGAGCTGGCGAAGGTTCTCGTCGCCGGCGGATCCCGGCGTGCCCCAGAGCACGACCCCGACGTGGTTCTGCCGGAGCCGGTAGCTGAGCGCGCCCTCGGCCGCGGCCAGGTCGATCGCCTCGCCGCGGAGCAGCTCCTCGATCATCGCCTTGCGGACCGTGTTGCGGTTCGTCAGCCAGCGCACCCGCTCGGACTCGTACGCGGTCACCACCTGCTCGGAGATCCGGTCGATGTAGCGGAAGGTCGTGTCCACGATGATCAGGCCGGCGGCGAGCGCGACGGTCGCGTCGGCGTCCCGCCCGAGTTCGTCGAAGGCCCAGTCCAGCACCTGTTGCTGACCGAGTCGATAGGCCCGGACCAGCGCGATCGGCGCGACCCCGCGCTGGGCCAGCCGGCGCGCGTACTCCTCGGCGGCGAACGGGGTGGCGACCTCGTCGACGTCGACGTCGTACTGCAGGATGTGCGCGACCGTCTCGAGATTGCTCTGGATGCTCGCGCCCAGCAGTTCGACGATCAGCTGATCACCCTGCAGATCCTCGATCGAGTCGGCCAGCACCTTGTGCAGCGTCTTGGTCAGCGCCGGCAGCTCGGTGCCCATCAGGGTGGCGAGCGCCGTCACGCGGGCGACCGCCGTCTCGTTCCGCGTGTCACGAGTCACGGCATCTCCGTTCTCCCGCTCCGATTGTGCGCCCGGTTGCCGCGGCTGTCAGCTCGCGAGCACGAACCGCGTGCCGAGCTTCGTGTCCCGCGCACAGTGCCCGGTGGGCCGCGAATTTCTACTGTCGTGGGCAACAAGAGTGGAGGACACCGTGACCAATCTCGACTATCTCCCGTGGCGGCGGCCGGCGGCGTACGACGACCGCCCTGCCGTTCGCGACGCGGACCATGACCTGACCTACGCCGAGTTCGGCGCCTGGGCCGATGCCGTCGCCGAGCAACTCGCCGGGTACGGCGTCGGACCGGGCTCGGTGATCGCGGTGATGCTGCCGAATCGCGTCGAACTGCTCGTGGCGCTGGTCGCCGCGTGGCGCCTGGGCGCCGTCGCGACCCCGATCAACCCGATGTTCACCGCGCACGAGGCCGACTACCAGATCATCGACGCCGGCGCCGCCGTCGTGGTCAATGCCGGCCCGGACGCACCGAACGGCGGCCGCCCGAGCATCGCGGTGGACGATCTACGCCGTACCCGCCGCGGCGACCGGTCCCTGTCCGCTCCGGCCACCGAACCCGGGGACCTGGCGCTGCTGATCTACACCAGCGGCTCGACCGGCCGGCCGAAGGGCGTCATGCTCAGCCACAGCAACATCGGCGCGATGGCCGCCATGATGGCCGAACACCTCAAGATCACCGAGCAGGACCACTGCCTGCTGATCCTGCCGCTGTTCCACGTGAACGCGATCTGCATCAGCTTCCTCACCCCGATCGCGGCCGGCGGTCAGCTCACGGTGCTGCAACGGTTCCAGCCGGTGGAGTTCCTGGCCGCGATCGCGAAGTACCGGCCGACGTACTTCTCGGCCGTGCCGACGATCTACTCGCACCTGGTCTCGCAGCCCGACGACGTCGTCGCCGACACGTCCTCGATCCGGTTCGCGATCTGCGGCGCGGCGCCCGCCTCGGTGGAACTGCTGGCCGCGACCGAGAAGCGCTACGGGATCGGACTCATCGAGGGCTACGGCCTGACCGAGGGCACCTGCGCGTCGACGGCCAACCCCGTCGACGGCGAACGCAAGGCGGGAACCGTCGGGGTGGCATTGCCCGGACAGCGGGTGGCGATCATGGCGCCGGACGGCACGCTGGTGCCGACGGGGGAGCGCGGCGAGGTCGTGATCCAGGGCGCCAACGTGATGCAGGGCTACCTGAACCGGCCGGAGGCGACCGCCGACGCGCTCGGCGACGGCTGGCTGCACACCGGCGACGTCGGCATCCTCGACCCGGACGGGTACCTGCGGATCGTCGACCGGATCAAGGACATGATCATCCGCGGCGGCGAGAACATCTACCCCAAGGAGATCGAGACCGTCCTGCACGGTCACTCCGCCGTCCTCGAGGCCGCCGTCGTCGGCGTCGCGCACCCGGTGTACGGCGAAGTCCCGGTGGCCGTGGTCGCGCCGTACCCGGACCGGATCATCGTGGTCGACGAGCTGCTCGAGCTCTGCCGGACCAAGCTCACCAAGATCAAGGTCCCCGTCGCGATCCACGTGGTCGACACGATCCCGAAGAACCCGCTCGGCAAGTTCGACAAGCCGACCCTGCGCCAGACCCTCCACCCCTGAACCGACAAGGAGCACTGCCATGGGATTCACCAAACCCTCGGTTCCCCCGGTGGAACCGGACAAGGTCTACGACCTGCCCTACCTGGAGCGGATCAAGATCCTCTCCCGCTACTGGGGCGAGAACGGCTTCGGGTCACCGAAGATCTTCCACGTCATCTACGTGGTCAAGCTGCTGTTCCTCTACATTGTCGGCGGCTACCTGGTCGGCACCCTCACCTCGGGCTTCGACCCGTTCCACCCGGGCGGGTTCTGGACCGAGCCGGTGCTCTACCAGAAGTTCATCCTCTGGACCGTGCTGCTCGAGGTGCTCGGCGTGGCCGGATCCTGGGGCCCGCTGGCCGGCCACTTCAAGCCGTTCACCGGCGGCTGGCGCACGTACGGCCGGGTGGACACGATCCGCGAACCACCGTGGCCCGGCAAGGTCCCGCTGACCGACGGCGATCGCCGTACGCCGGTGGACGTCGCCCTGTACCTCGCGATCATCGTCACCCTGGTGTTGTCGTTGGTCCTGCCATCGGTCGACGACGCGGGGCTGACCGCGCACGGCTTCACCGGCGGCCGGGTGTCTCCGGTGCTGATGGGGATCCTCGGTGTGCTGCTGATCGCGCTCGGCCTGCGGGACAAGGTGTTCTTCCTGCAGGCCCGCGGCGAGCAGTATCTGCCCGCGATCGTGTTCTTCTCGCTGTACGGCGCAGTCGACATGATCGTCGCGCTCAAGCTGCTGATCGTCGTGGTGTGGGTCGGGGCCGGCTTCTCGAAGTTCGGCAAGCATTTCGGCATGGTCGTACCGCCGATGGTCAGCAATACGCCATGGGTCCCGTTCAAGGCGATGAAGCGGATCAACTACCGGAAGTTCCCGGATGACCTGCGGCCGTCGCACGCCGGCAACCTGCTCGCCCACGTCGGCGGTACGTTCGTCGAGATCGTCGTTCCGCTGACGCTGCTGTTCTCCACCAACAAGACGGTGACCATCGTCGCCGCCGTGGTGATGATCTGCTTCCACCTGTTCATCACCTCGACCTTCCCGCTGGCCGTACCGCTGGAGTGGAACATCCTGTTCGCCTTCGCGGCCGGGTTCCTGTTCATCGGCAACCCCAACTGGGACGGGTTCGGCCTGGCCGACATGACGCCGTGGCTGCTCGTGGTGACGGTCGCCGCGCTGCTGTTCTTCCCGGTGCTCGGCAACCTCAGGCCCGACCTGGTGTCGTTCCTGCCGTCGATGCGCCAGTACGCCGGGAACTGGGCGTCGGCGACCTGGGCACTCGCCCCGGGTGCGGAGCAGCGGCTGAACGAGCGGCTGGTGAAGCCGGCGCCGATGGTCGTCGACCAGGTCACCGAACTGCTCGGCAGCCGCGACGCCGCGGAACTCGCGCTCTACCAGGTGATGGGCTGGCGCGCGCTGCACAGTCAGGGCCGGGCGCTGAACTCGATCCTGATCGATCAGCTCGGCGACGACCTCAACCACTACGCGATCCGCGAAGCTGAGTTCATGACGAACTGCATCGTCGGCTTCAACTTCGGCGACGGACACCTGCACGACCACAGGTTCATCGCCTCGATCCAGAAGCGCTGCGGCTTCGAGCCGGGTGAGTTCATCGTGGCCTGGATCGAGTCGCAGCCGGTGAACAAGAACTACCAGCGGTACATGGTGATCGACGCGGCCCTCGGGATCGTCGAGCGCGGGACGTACCAGGTCGCCGACGCCGTCGCCGAGCAGCCCTGGCTGCCGAACGGGCCGATCACGCTGAGGGTCGAGTGGCGCCTGGACGGCTACCAACGCGTCAGCTACCCGCGGCTGCGTACGGCGGACCAGCCCGAGCCGGTCGCTCCGCCGACTTCGGACATCGCGGGGGCCGGATCATGACCAGGGCAGTCGTCGTCGGGAGTGGGCCGAACGGCCTGGCCGCCGCAGTCACGCTGGCCAAGGCCGGGGTGGACGTCGAAGTGCTGGAGGCCGCCGACCGCCCCGGCGGTGGCACCCGCAGCAGCGAGCTCACACTGCCCGGCCTGATCCACGACGAGTGTTCCGCGTTCCACCCCCTGGCCGTCGACACCCCCTTCTCCCGGTCCGTCGATCTGGCGCGGTTCGGCCTGACCTGGCGGTGGCCGGAGGTGCAGTACGCGCATCCGCTCGATGGCGGCCGGGGTGCCGCGGTGGTGCGATCGGTCGACGAGACCGTTGCGTCGCTGGGGCGCGACGGTCGCCGGTGGCGCCAGGTCTTCGGTCCACTGACCGAGCAGTTCGACCGGATCACCTCTGATTTCCTGCAGCCCGTCGTCCGGGTGCCGTCGCATCCGTTTGCGATGACGCGGTTCGGCGCGCTGTCCGCCGCGCCGGCGTCGGTGCTCGCCAGGGGCTGGTCGACGGATGAGGCGCGAGCGCTGTTCGGGGGCGTCGCGGCGCATGCGTTGCAGCCGCTGTCGGCTCCGTTCTCGTCGGCGATCGGGGTGGCGCTCGGTACGGCGGCACACGCGTACGGATGGCCCGTCGCCGAAGGAGGATCGGCGGCGATCAGCCGAGCGATGATCGCTGCCCTCGAGGAGTACGGCGGCAAGGTCGAGACCAATGTGCGGGTCGAGTCGCTCGATGAGGTCGGCGACGCTGACCTCATCCTGCTGGACCTCACGCCGAGCGCCGCCGTACGGATCGTGGGGGAGGCGATGCCGTCGAGGATCCGCCGGGCGTTGCAACGCTTCCGGCACGGGCCGGGCCTGTTCAAGGTCGACTTCGCGCTGTCCGGTGAGGTGCCGTGGACGCACGAGGCAGCCCGCCGGGCCGGCACCGTCCACGTCATCGGCGACTACGCGGAGCTGGCGCGCGCCGAACAGCAGGTGGTGTCGGGCCGGATGCCGGACCGGCCGTATCTGCTGGTCGGACAGCAGTACCTCGCGGATCCGTCCCGTGCCGAGGGCAACCTTCGGCCGCTGTACGCCTATGCGCACGTACCCGCCGGTTTCGGGGGCGATGCGACGCTGCTGATCGAGTCGCAGATCGAACGGTTCGCTCCCGGTTTCCGCGATCTGATCGTGGCCCGGTGCGTCCAGACGACGGCCCAGTTGGAGGAGCACAACGCGAACTACATCGGGGGTGACGTGGTCAACGGTGCCAACACCGGGCGCCAACTGATCTTCCGGCCGCGCGCCACGCTGAATCCGTACGGGCTCGGCGTACCTGGGGTGTTCCTGTGCTCGGCGGCGACCCCGCCCGGTGCGGGTGCGCACGGGATGTGCGGCTACAACGCCGCCCGCGCGGCCTTGGCGAGCCTGCGATGACAACCTTCGCGAACGGTAGCCTGCGGCAACTGGTCGATGCGCTGCCGGTCGGCGGAAGTTTCCTGGCCGTCATTGCCGAGCCGCCGCTGGACGTGCCGCGGGTCGAGGAACGCCTGCTAACACTCGGTGTCGCTTCGGTGTGGCAGGAGTTGCCCGGCATACACCTGGGTGTCCTCTCGCTTCGCCCGAGGAGCCTGCCGCGGGTCATCGAGCTGCTCGAGCGAGTTGCGACCGGTGGCGTCGGCATCAGTCCGTTGTTCGATGCGGTCGACGACAGCCAGCATGCCGTCCGGCTGGCGCGGATCGCGCTCGGCGCGGCCACCACAGCGGCGCCGGTCGCCGCGTTCGGCCGGTCGCCGTTGACCATGGTCGCGATCGCGGATCCGGCTGCGCGCCGTGGCGTCGTTCAGGTCGTGCTCGGTGGGCTGGAGGGCATGCCGCAGGACTATTGCGACGTACTGCTCGACACGCTTGCCGCCTGGTCCACCCACAACGGCTCGGCGGTCGAGGCGGCTACCCATCTCTACTGCCACCCCAACACCGTCCGCTACCGTCTTCGCCGCATCGAGCAGCGCACCGGCCGCTCGCTGAGCGATCCGCGCGCGGTCGCCGAACTCCTGCTCGCGCTGGAGGCGCACCGCTACTCGGCCGCCTAACGGTTGCCGACAGCAACTTGTACTCTATCGGCTGACCGTGACTGTCTGACCCAGGTCGTTGAAGCCGGTGGCCGGCTGCCAGGTTCCCGTGTTGGCGAGACGGAGCGCGTATGCCGCGTTGTACGTCTCGGTGGAGCCTGGTAGCCGAGCCTGCGAATGCAACAGCGGAGCCGGGTCCGCGATGTTCAGCAGCAGGCGGTACTTGCCCGGGACCGGTGGTGCGTCGACCTTCCAGTCGAGGCTGGTCGTCGTACCGGCGCCCCACCGCCTCGGGTCGGCGGGCAGGTCGACCTTGTAGGTGTGCTTGTCGCTCTGGAAGATCAGCTGCACCTGGCGTGGGTTGTACGGAGCGGCCCAACCGTCGTTGCGGATCTGCAGGTTGACCCGGACATCGCCGTGCGGCCTCGCGTTGCTCGTGAACGAACCGTTCACGAGAGCGAACCGATAACCGAGCTTCTGCTTGGCGATGGTGAGGTTGTCACCCCAGCTCGCCAGCACGTCCGGGTGGTATTCGATGTTCAGGAACGAGAAGTGCAGTCTCGCCATCTCGGCTGAGGCCGACGGCCACTCCGAGCGCGGTGCGTCGACGCCACACGTCTCGCCACCCTCGGGCAGGTAATTGGTGTCCTGGGCAACGAAATCCTTGTCGAGCTCGATCGGGTCACTCAGATAGGTGCCGAAGTCGTCGGGGCTGGCCAGGAAACAGTCGTTGTGGTGACCGACCCGCGCCAACGGCGAACCGTCGTACGCCTGCTCCGCGGTCAGCGCGCCCGCGGTCCCGGTCGGTACGCCGAGCATGCGTTGCTTCATGTACGGCGTCCGCACCTGGATCATCCGGTCCTTCGGGAGCGCCTTCAGCTCGGCCATGATGACGGCCTTGCGGTCGGCCCAGTTCTGGTCCGTGACCACGCTCGGGTCCTGCGGATCGGAGAAGTAGTCGGTGTAGTAGCCCTCACCCCACAGCCCGACGAACCCGGCCTGGACGACCGCGATCATGTCGGAGTTCTCGCGCAGGATCGGGGTGAGTTGCTGGATCTGCTTGACCACGCGCGCCACCGGCGCGTCGCCGTACGGCGTCGGCGGCGGCCAGCCGTCGCCGGGTAAGGCGTACGCGAAGCGGACGATCATCTTGACGCCGGCGGCGCGAGCGGTGCGGAAGTCCGCGCGGACCAGGTCGAGATAGTGCTTGTCGATCACGTCCTGCTTGGAGAACTTCTCCAGGTAGAACAACCGCAGGATCTGGGTGATGTTCTCCTGGGTCCGGAAGTTGCGCAGCGTGGTGAGGTCGAGTGGCACATAGCCGGTGCCGTCGGCCCGGTAGTGCGTCTCGGTGTGGTGGTAGAAGCCGCGTTCCTGGTTGGCGATCACGGCATCGGTGGTCGCGTAGGTCCGGGTCGTGGTCGGTGGGGTGTTGTGGGCCATCGCGACCTGGGTCGTCGGTAACAGCAGGCCGATCGAGGCGAGACCTGCGGCAAGGCGTCTCATGGGTTTGTCTCTTCCTCTCGCTGGGCGGAGCGATAGGAATAATCATGGAGTCCAGGAAAACTATGTCAAGGTCTCAGGCCGTCGTACAGGGTGGACTCGACCTGTTCGACGGCCAGCCGGACGGCGCCGAGGGCCACGCCTTCGTCGGCGAACGCCGAGATCCGGATCTCCGGAGTGCGCAGGCACCAGCGGTCCAGTTCGCGGCGGAGCGGCTCGACCAGCACGTCGGCGGATCGGGAGAAACCGCCGCCGATGACGACCAACTCCGGGTCGAGGGTGAGGACCAGCGCGGAGGCGCCGACCGCGATGTCACGGACGTAGCCGCGGACCGCGCGGATCGCTTCCCGGTTGCCGTCCCGGGCGGCCAGGAAGACGCGCTCGACCTCGTCGCCGGAGCCGAGCCACTCGCGGAGGTGCTGCGGCGCCCGGAGCCAGCCGGCCGCGGGCAGTGCGCCGATCTCGCCCGACCAGTTGGCGAAGCCGCGATGCAGCTTCCCGTCGATGATCAGACCGGCGCCGGTGCGCAGACCGGCCAGCAGGAACACCACGTCCTTGGCGTATCGGGCGACCCCCTGCCAGGTCTCGGCCAGCGCGGCGAGCTTGCAGTCGTTCTCCACCCGCACCGGCCCGGGGACGAGGCGGCGTACGTGAGCGGCCAGGTCGACTCCGGTCCACTCGGGCAGTGAGTCCGACAGCATCACTTTGCCGGTGCCGTCGACGAGACCGGTGGTCGCGACGCCGGTCGACCAGATCTGGCCGGTCTTGGCTCCGGCGCCGGCCAGGGCGGTGGTTACGCACCGGTCCAGCGCGGCCAGGCGTTCGCGGCGGCCGAGCTCGGGGGAGACGGTGATCCGGGCCTGGTTCAGGACCACGCCTTCGAGATCGGTGACCAGGGCAAGGATCTTGTGGCCGCCGATGTCGACGCCGAGCAGCCGGCCGGCCTCGGCGTGGAACCGGTAGCGACGGGCCGGCCGGCCGATGGAGCCCGCGGCCGGGGCCGCCTCGGTCACCCAGCCGCGGCCGAGCAGGTCGCGCGCAACGTCCTCGGTCGATGCCCGGGACAGGCCGGTCCGCTTCGACAACTCGGTCAGGGTGAGGGGCTGGTCGGCGCGGAGCGTCCGCAGCACGGAGACGGCGTTCAGTTGCCGAAGCCGGGACAGGTCACCGCCGGCCGGCTCCTCGCTCATCGCAACCCCTTCAGGTCACATAATGCTGGACTCCCTGATAACTATAGGGCGGTGGCCGACTGGTCTGCGCACTTCGGGTGTGCGGGCTCGCCGGGACCTGCTCGTGGGCCATGACAACGTTGTACGGTTGACCGGCGGTCGATCCGAAACGTTCCCACCGAGGAGGACCATGGTGTCCACACCGCTCAAGATCGCGACCCTGAGTTTCTGGCATGTGCACGCGGGCGACTACTCGAGGCAGGCGCAACAGCATCCGGGTACGGAGCTGGTCGCCGTCTGGGACGCCGACGCCGAGCGCGGTCAGGACGCGGCCGACCAGTTCGGCGTGGAGTTCACCGGCGATCTCGATGCCCTGCTGGCCCGCGACGACCTCGACGGGGTCGTGATCACCACTCCCACCAACGAACATCGCGACCTGATGCTGACGGCGGCGCGAGCCGGCAAGCACATCTTCACCGAGAAGGTGCTCGCGCCGACGGTGGCCGAGGCCGAGGAGATCATCGCCGCGACTGACGCCGCCGGTGTGAAGCTGACGGTCTCGCTGCCGCGGCTCGCGCACGGCTACACGCAGGCGATCCGCGAGGTCATCGACAGCGGGAGCCTGGGGACGCTGACCTACGGCCGGGTCCGGCTCTCCCACGACGGCGCGATTCCGCGGGACGGTGTCGCAGGCTGGTTGCCGCAGCGGTTCTTCGAGCCGACGACCGCGATCGGCGGCGCGCTGACCGACCTCGGCTGCCACCCCGTGTACCTGACGCAGCTGTTCCTCGGTGCAACGCCGGACACCGTCAGTGCGACGTACCGCTCGATCGCCGAACGCGGCCTCGAGGACAACGCGGTCGTGGTCGTCGGGTACGGCGATCAGAAGATCGGTGTGATCGAGGCGGGCTTCGCGAGCCGGAACCCGTTCACGATCGAGCTCTTCGGGACCGAGGGCACGCTCACCTACACCGACGACGGCAACGTCCTGACGGTGAACGGTGAGCAGGTAGCGGTACCGGAGCACAGCAAGGAGCCATTCGCGCAGTGGGTCGACCACATCAACGACGACACCCGGGCCGATGACAACATCGCCCGCGCTGTCGAGCTGACCCGGCTGGTGGTGGCCGCCAACGCGGCCGCCGAGCAGGGCAAGTCGATCGCGTACCAGAGCTGAGGAGACTTCATGCCACAGATCAAGGTCGGACTCATCGGCGGCGGTGGGATCGCGTCCGCCCACATCAAGGGTTATCGCGCGCACGCCGGCAAGATCGGCATCACCGCGGTCGCCGACGCGGTCGAGCAGACGGCTGCCGCGCGTGGCGAGGAGCTGGGTGCCACGCCGTACACGGACTATCGCGAGCTGCTCGCGACGGAAGACGTCGACGCGGTCGACATCTGCCTGCCGCACCACCTGCACCGGGACGCGATCGTCGCGGCCGCCGAGGCCGGAAAGCACATCCTGTGTGAGAAGCCGCTGTGCCTCAGCGCGGATGAGGCTGCGGACGTTCGGTCGGCGGTGAACGATCATGGCGTGACACTGATGTGCGCGCACAACCAGCTGTTCATGCCGTCCGTGGCGAAGGCGAAGGAGCTGCTGGACGCCGGGACGATCGGCACGGTCTACGAGGTACGGACGACCGACAGCTTCTACAACAACTTCGACCCGAGCTCGATGGGCTGGCGGGCGAGCGCCAAAACGAGTGGTGGTGGCGAGCTCATCGACACCGGGTACCACCCCACTTATCTCATGCTCCACCTGGCCGGCGGTCTGCCGGTCGAGGCCACGGCGATGCTCTCCACGCACCGATTGAAGTTCATGGAGGGCGAGGACTCCGCGCAGGTTCTGATCAGGTTCGACAACGGCGTCGTCGGCCAGATGGTGACGAGTTGGGCCTACCAGCCGGCCGCCTCGACCGAGCGCTTCTCGGCCGTCGGAGAGCTCGGCTCACTCCACAGTGACGGCACCTCGCTGTCGTACCGGCTCCGGTCGGGCGAGACCGAGACGTTCGAACTGGAGCCGGTCGACACCTTCATTGCCGAGATCGGGCACTTCGCGGATTCGCTACTCGGCAAGACCCGTCCGCTCCACACCGAGGACGAGGGCATCGCCGTACTCGGCATCCTCTTGGCCGCCTACGAAGGATCCCGAACGAAGACCATCGCCCCGGTTCTCAAGGTGTAGGCCGGTTGACTGCGGACATCCCCGGCCGCCCAGCCACGAAGCCTGCCGCTTTGTGGAACATCGCTGCCACTCACTGCACTTTTATTACCGCAAACCCCGATCACGCGCTGTTAGGCGGTCCGGTAGTAGAAGTCCTCGGCCAGTTCCTCGAGCAGGCCCGGGTACGTCGGGTGCCAGTCGAGCAACTCGCTGGTCCGGGCGGCGGACGTCGGGTTGTCGATGCCGGCGAACGGTGCCAGGAAACCGATGTACTCGGGTGCCTGCTCGGGCGTGACCGAGCGGGCCGGCAGGTCGAGACGACGTCCGATGGCCTCGGCGATCGCGCGGAACTCGATGCCCTCGCGGTCTAGACCGGTGTCGCGGTCTTCCGGGTGGCGTTCGAGCGCTGGATCGCCGGGCCGGACGGCGTCGGCTTCGCGGACGTCATCCGATCCACCCTCACCACGCTCTCCGGCCTCACTGCTTAAGGGCCTCGATCCACAAGGCGACGCAGACCAGCGCCACGCAGGTCGCCGCCAACAGAGCGAGGTCGGCCGCGGTGCCGATCCACGCAGTCGCGAGGGGGAGGAGCAAGACGACCGCGACGCCGCAGACCGCGGTGCCCAGATGAACCCGTGACGGACCCGAGATGAACCGGTGCACGCCCCACAGCAGCCCGACATAGGCGGCGACCGGAATCGCCACGGCGTAGCTCACGCCGGTCGGTGAGAGGTGCAGCTCGTGCCCGGTCTGCTCGACGGCGACCTCCAGGCCGGCCCCGAGTGCGGCCAGCGAGGCGAAGATGCCGTAGTGGCCGTAGCCCCACCGGTACGAAGCTTCCCGGCGGTCGACCAGTCCCGGGCCGGCGGGGTGGAGGAAGTACAACCACCACAGTGCGAACAGGATCACGAGACCACTGACCGCGACCGTGATCAGCTCGGCGCTGGCCTCGGTCTCCTCGACAGCACCTCGTACGGCGTTCGACGAGGCCAGGACTGCCTCGCCCAGCAGGATGATCGTGAACAGTCCGTACCGTTCCGCGATGTGGTGGGGGTGCCAGTTGGTCGTCTGGGTCCGCTCGGCCCAGCGGGGCACGGCCAGCTCGAGGATCGCCAAGGCCACGAACACGGCGACCAGAGCGTCGTTCGAGAGTACGCCGGACTCGGCCAGGTACAGGCGCCCGAACCAGCCGATCTGCAGGACCCCGATCCCGATGGCGTAGCGGCGCGCCGTACGGCGAGAGGCCGGATCCTCGATGCTCGCCCGCAGCCACAGCGTGATGAGCCCGACCCGCATGATGAAGTAACCGATCGTGATCAGCCCGTAGTCCTCGTGGTCGGCCGCCGCCGTGACCCCCGCGGCGAGCACGAGGACGCCGGCCATCTGCACCATGGTCAACACCCGGTAGGTGACGTCGTCGGTGTCGTACGAGGACGCGAACCAGGTGAAGTTCATCCACGCCCACCAGATCGCGAAGAACACCTGCAGGAACGGGATCAGGCCGTCCGCGGCGTGACCGTCGGCGATGGTGTGCGCGAACTGCACGGTGGCCGCGGCAACCGCGACCACGAAGGTGAGGTCGAACAGCAGCTCGAGCGGGCTGGAGGCCCGGTGCGGCTCGTCGATCGGCCGGGCGGTCATCGGCACCCGGATCCGGATCCTGGCCGGTGCGGCATCGGGCACGGCGATTCCCTTCGGTGGGCACGGACGGTCACTCCATCAGACAGCACAGCGCACCCCATTGTGACTGGAGTCTCTTCGGACCGGCTGTCACAAGCGGGAAGGGTGCCCTGTCTTATCTGGTAACCGGGCGGCAACGGATGCCGTCGGCAACGAAGGGGTTCTGCGATGAAGATCGTCGTGATCGGCGGCACCGGCCTGATCGGATCGAAGCTGGTGGCCAAGCTCGGGGAGCACGGGCACGAGGCGGTTCCGGCCGCGCCGAGCACCGGCGTGAACACCCTGACCGGCGAGGGTCTGGCGAACGTTCTGCAGGGCGCGGATGCCGTGATCGACGTGGCCAACTCGCCGTCGTTCGAGGCCAAGGCGGTGATGGACTTCTTCAAGACGTCGACCGGCAATGTGCTCGCGGCGGAGGCCGAGGCCGGTGTCCGGCACCACGTCGGCATCTCGATCGTCGGCACCGAGCGGATGCCGGAGAACGCGTACTTCGCGGCCAAGATCGCCCAGGAGGAGCTGATCAAGTCCTCCGGCATCCCGTACTCATTGGTGCACGCCACCCAGTTCTTCGAGTTCGTCGGCTCGATCGCGGACGAGGCGACCGAGGGTAACGAGGTGCACATCGCGCCGGTTGCGTGGCAGCCGATCGCGGGCGACGACGTGGCCCGGTTCCTCGGCCGGACCGCCGTCGGCGAGCCGCTGAACGCGCGGATGGACATCGCCGGGCCGGACGAGTACCGGATGGACGAGTTCTTCCGCAAGGCGCTTGCCCAGCGCAACGACTCCCGCGAGGTGGTGCCCGACACGCACGCCCGCTACTTCGGTTCGGAACTGACCGAGCGCAGCCTGGTGCCGATCGGCGAGGCCACGCTCGGCGAGCTGCACTACGACGAGTGGTACGCCGCCCAATCTCTTGGAAAGTGACCCAGATGACAGACGATCCGTCCCTGCGCGACCTCGAGGTGGAGGTCGACGCCGACATCGAGCTGAATGCGGCGGGCGCACCCGACGAGGACGACCCCGGCTCGCCGATCAACTGGCTGCTCGACCCGGTCGAAGCTCAGGAGGAAGCGATCGAGCTGCAGAGTCTCCGCGGCGCGATCGAGGCGCTCGAGGGCGACGACGGTCGCGATCCCGGCTCGACCGTATCCTCGGGCTGACAGAGAGGTGGTGCGGATGGCGGACGACCTCGATGAGGCGGTCGCGATCTTCAACGAGGTGCGTCCGCGCCTGATGGGGATCGCTTACCGGATGCTGGGCAGTCACAGCGAGGCCGAGGATCTGGTGCAGGAGGTCTGGTTGCGCTGGCAGGCCGCCGATCGCAGTGCGGTGCTCAGCCCGGTGGCCTACCTGTCGACCGCGGTGACCAGGCTCGCGATCAACGCGAGCCAGTCCGCGCGCGCTCGTCGCGAGACCTACATCGGCCCGTGGCTGCCCGAGCCGGTCGACACCAGTGCCGACCCGACGTTGGGCGCCGAGCGCGCGGAGGCGTTGAGCTTCGCGGTCCTCCTCGTGCTCGAACGACTCTCACCCACCGAACGAGCGGCGTACATCCTGCGCGAAGCGTTCGACTATCCGTACGACGAGCTCGCCGCCATCCTGCAGTCGACCGAAGGGGCGGTGCGGCAGCTCGTCAGCCGGGCCCGCAAGCGCATCCGGGCCGAGCGCCGTACCGAGATCAGTGGGAGCCAGCAGCGGACGTTGCTCACGGCGTTCGTCGCCGCGGCGCGGTCGGGTGACCTCGCGGCGCTCGAAGGGCTGCTGGCCAGGGACGCGATCAGCTACTCCGACGGCGGCGGCGCGGCCCGGGCGTCGCGCTTCCCGGTCGTCGGCGCGCTGCGGGTGGCGAAGTACCACAGGGCTTTCGCCGAACGCTTCTGGGCCGGCGTCGAGGTGGAGTTGGGTACGGCGAACGGCAGGTCGGTCGCGCTACTCCAGCGCGATGGCGAGGTCTTCGCCGTACTCACGGTCACCGCGTCGGCCGACGGGATCGATCAAGTGCTGTGGATGATGAACCCCGCGAAGCTCACCGCCATACCCGCCTGACCCAGTTGGAGGAGACGTGAGCTTCCGACTGAGGCGGGGCGACGAGTCGGTCGTCCGCCGATTCGCGACGGCCTGCAGCGCGGGCAGTGTCGGCGCGGTCCGGAGCGTCCTTGCCCCGGAGGCGGTCGTAGTCAGCGACGGCGGCGGCAAGGTCGCGGCCGCGCTGCGTCCGGTGCGGGGCGCGGATGAGGCCGCTCGTTGCGTCACCGATCTGCTGAGTGTCGAGCCTGGTACCGCGCTGACGGTCGAAGCAGTGAACGGCCAGGCCGGCGTCGTACTGCGCAGGGGCGGGCAGACTGTGGCCGTGGTGAGTCTGAGCGTCACAGGCTCGAAGGTCACGGCGGTGTGGATCGTGCTCAACCCGGACAAGCTCCGGCACTGGCTGTGAGGTCAGCTGTCGAGATGGGTGCGCAGCGCGTCGAGGTTGCGGTCCCAGTCGCGTGCCATCGCCGCAAGGAACTGCTGGGCGACCTGCATCGGGGCCGAGCGCAGGCGGTAGCGGACGCGGCGGCGCTCGCCGTGCTCGGCGGTCACCAGACCGGCCTCGGACAGCAGGCTGAGGTGCTTGGCGATCGCCTGGCGGGTGATCGGCAGCCGGTCGGCCAGGTCGGTCGCCGTGGCCGGCCCGCCCGCGGCGAGTGTTGCCAGGATGTTGCGTCGACTCGGGTCGGCGAGGGCGACGAAGACGTGTTCCGCGATCGCCTCGGCCTCGGGCGCGATCAGGCGCTCGGTGCGATCGGGAAAGCCCATGGGTCCTCCGGCAGTAGCATTGCAACCATGTGGTTGCTTCGACTATAGCCTCCCCGTCCGGGAATGCGGCCCGGGTGCAGTCGCGTTGACATGTCAACCCTAGTATTTGATGCGGCGACACAGATGGGAGCAGGAGATGGACGGCCTCGAGTTCGGACTCGACACGTTCGGGGATATCCCGGTGGGTGACGACGGTGCACCGGTGACGGCCGCGGCGGCGATCCGGCAGGTACTCGAGGAAGCGGTCCTCGCCGACGACCTCGGCGTGGACGCGATCGCGCTCGGTGAGCACCACCGGCCGGAGTTCTCGATCTCCACACCGGAGACCGTGCTGGCCGGGATCGCGACGCGGACCTCGCGGATCAAGCTCGGATCCGGTGTGACGGTGCTGAGCTCGGACGACCCGGTCCGGGTGTTCCAGCGCTTCTCGACCGTGGACGCCCTGTCGAACGGACGGGCCGAGGTGATCCTCGGTCGCGGCTCGTTCACCGAGTCCTTCCCACTGTTCGGCTACGACCTGGCCGACTACGACGTCCTCTTCGAGGAGAAGTTGCAACTGTTCAGCCAGCTGCTCAAGGAGAAGCCGGTCACCTGGAGCGGGACGACCCGCGCCGCGCTGGAGAACGCCGACGTCTTCCCGAAGACCGAGTCCGGCCACCTGAAGACCTGGGTCGGGGTCGGCGGATCCCCACAGTCCGTCGTGCGTACGGCGTACTACGGGCTGCCGCTCATGCTCGCGATCATCGGCGGTGCGCCGGACCGATTCGCGCCGTACCTGGATCTGTACCGGAAGGCGGCCGACCAGTTCGGTGCGACCGCGCAGCCGGTTGGCATGCACTCGCCGGGCTTCATCGCCGACACCGACGAGCAGGCCAAGGAGATCTACTACGCGCCCTACAAGGTGATGCGGGACCGGATCGGCGCGCTGCGTGGCTGGCCGCCGCTCAAACGCGAGGAATTCGAGTCCGAGGTGCAGCACGGCTCGATGTACGTCGGCTCGCCCGAGACGGTCGCCCGCCGGATCGCCGGGGCCATCAAGACCTTGGGCGTCGGGCGGTTCGACCTGATCTACTCCGGTGGGCCGCTGCCGATCAGCGCCCGGCTGAAGACGGTCGAGCTGTACGGCACCAAGGTGATCCCGATGGTCCGCGAGATTCTGGCTGAACAGGAGAAGTGATGACGATCGCCATCCTTGGCGCCGGGAAGGTCGGCACGGTCCTCGCGCGGCTCGCGGTCGCGGCCGGGTACCGGGTGCTGATCGCGGGGTCCGGCGAGGCGTCGAAGATCGCGCTGGTCGTCGAGATCCTGACGCCTGGTGCGATTGCGACCACCGCGGCCGAGGCCGTCGCGGAAGCCGATGTCGTGATCCTGGCGCTGCCGCTCGGCAAGTACCGCAGCATCCCGGCCGACGCGTTGCGCGGGAAGCTCGTGATCGACGCGATGAACTACTGGTGGGAGGTCGACGGCGTCCGCGACGACCTGACCGATCCGCAGACATCGTCGAGCGAGATCATCCAGGACTTCCTGCCGGAGTCGCGGGTGGTGAAGGCCTTCAACCACATGGGCTACCACGACCTGGAAGACGGCGCCCGCCCGGCCGGATCTCCCGACCGCAAAGCCATCGCCATCGCCGGCTCAAGGGCCGACGTCGCTCAGGTTGCCGAGATCGTGAACGCGCTGGGCTTCGACCCAGTCATCGCCGGGCCGCTGTCCGAGGGTGTCCGCCTGGAGCCCCACACCGAAATGTTCGGCGCGAACGTCGCCGCCGACGAGGTCCGCACCCTCCTCGAGCGCTTCCCGGAGTCTCCCCGCGGCAAGCAGCTAGCCGAGTCCCGCGCCACCGCCGAAGCCGCGGCCGAAACCGCCGCCTAGCCCGACGCCATTTCATGGGACAGCCGCCCGCCTGTCCGGCCGTCCGGCCGTCCGGCATCGTCGCGATCTATCACTTTGTGCACGAGATCCGTACGGCGACGATCACGGCGTACGGATCTGGTGCACAAGGTCGCCCCCCGCTGCGGGCCGATTGGGTACGCACGGAAACGACACAACAGCCGGATAACCCCGCGGTGGTGGGTTGGCCCCAGATTCGAGGGGCAACCGTCCAGTTCAGGGGAAGTCCGGCTTTTCAGCTTGATGTGTGGGTGGTGTGACGGGCCTTGGACTGGTGCACGCGCTGGGCCGGTTGAGTTTCTGGGCCGTCGACGAAGACGAGCTTGCTGCTCAAGACGGCGGTGTACTGGGATGTGCTCCTGCCTCCTGCCTGCTGCCCGGTGAGGTGGTGGCTGGGCCGGTTGCTAGTAGGTCGTCGATGAGACGACCGGCCAGACCGGATTGCCGGGCAGGCCGTCAGGGTGGTTGTCGGCCGGTTCGGCAACTCGTCCAGGTGGTAGGCGGCCGCGTGCTCGCGCCCTTTGATGGGCTGACCCATCAGATGGTGGGTTGGCGTATCGGATTCCGGGGTGCCAACCCACCATCTCGTAGGTCAACCTATGAGATGGGGTCGCTCGGGACGGGGCCGCGCCGACACACAGTGCGGGGCGGGGATCGGAACCGGGGGATCGGAACCGGTGGGCGGGGACAAGAACCGGTGGGCGGGGACCCGGAAGTGGTCGGCGGGGACCGGAAGTGGTGGGCGGGGACCCGGAAGTGGTGGGGTGGGACAAGGAATTGCCTGTCTCAGCCCACGACGACCTGTCTCAGGTCGCCAGATCCTGACCATGCCCTCCAGACCAGCACCCACACATCAAGCTGCCGGAAATCCCGTGAAATGTCAGCTGATGGAGGTGCGGGCGTGGTCTGGGGTTGTAGGCCCTCCCCGGCGACCCATTGACGGCAGCGGGTTGTCAGGGGCAGTCCTGATGGCTGAGGGTCTGTCGCTGATGTTGATCGGCGACTACGGCAGCCGGCTCGGCCGGCTGGGGCGCGACTAGACGTCGACTGTGGGCGCGCTCCGCGCCCATGCCGGCGAGGACGACGCAGGCGATGCCGAAGGCCTGCAGGAGGCCGGGGGACTGGCTCAGGAGGAGCCAGCCGATGAGGAGGGCGAGGGCTGGTTCGAGGCTCATCAGGGTGCCGAAGACGCCGGCGTCGAGGCGGCGGAGGGCGAGGTACTCCAGGCTGAACGGCACCACCGGTAGCAGCAGCGCGAGGCCGAACCCGATGGCGACGAGCTGCCAGGTCATCACCGGGATCGTGCTCGGGCCGGCGACCACAGTCGCGACCAGGGCGGCGACCGGGAGGGATACGCCCATGCCCTGCAGGCCGGAGACGTTGTCGCCGACGTGCTGGGTGAGCAGGATGTACGCCGCCCAGCACACGGCCGCGCCGAGTGCGAACAGTACGCCGACGCCGTCGACCGAACCGTGCCACGGCTGGGTCAGCAGGATGACTCCGACGAAGGCGAGCCCGGGCCAGATCAGCCGGCCGCGGCTGCGCAGTACGGCGACGGTCAGCGGGCCGAGGAACTCGAGCGCGCTCGCGGTGCCGAGCGGGAGTCGTGCCACAGCAGCCATGAACAGCAGCGTCACTCCACCGGTCGCGACGCCGAGACCGATCGCGGCCAGGAACGAATGGCGGTCGAACGAGCTGGGACGAGGGCGGAACAGCACCAGCACGATCAGCCCTGCGCAGGCCAACCGCAACCAGGCCGCGCCCTCGGGCCCGATCTGGTCGAAGAGGCCGACGGACGTGGCGAGGCCGAGTTGGACCATCGTCATCGACAAGACGGCGAAGGCCACTCCGGTGCGGCTGTCACGCGTACTCATGACTCCAGTGAAGCCTGCGATTCCGTTCGCGTCCACGTGAGAATCGTGGACAGATCGTTCGGGATCATTGAACAATAACCGCATGGACGTACGCCGTCTCGAGTTGTTGCTGGCGCTGTCACGACAGGGCTCGATGCACGCGGTCTCGGAGACTCTCGGCGTGACCACGTCGACCGTCTCGCAGCAGATCGCCGCACTGGCCAAGGAAGTCGGTACGCCGCTGATCGAGCCCGATGGCCGCCGGGTCCGGCTCACCCCGGCCGGTCGCCGGCTCGCCGGTCACGCCGTACACATCCTGGCCGCTCATGAGGCGGCGCGCACCGATCTCGACCCATCCGCCAAGCCGGCCGGGACGGTTCGCGTGGCCGCGTTCCACACCGTGATCCGCGACACCCTGCTGCCCGTCGTACACCAATTGGCCGCCGATCATCCGGCAGTGCGCCTGGAGATTCAGGAGCAGGAACCATTCGAGGCCCTGGCCATGCTCGAGCGGGACCAGGTCGACCTCGTGGTGAGCTACGACTACAACCTGGCTCCCGCAGCGCACGATCCCGCGTTGTCGGCGACCCCGCTGTGGGAGCGTGCCTGGAGTCTGGCGGTGCCGTCGCGGTCCCGGCGTACGACGGGACCGGCCGCGGACGTACTCGCGGCCTTCGCCGACAGCGACTGGATCGTCAACTCGCGCGACAGCGGAGACGAGCAGGTCGTCCGTACCCTCGCCGCACTGGCCGGCTTCGAGCCCCGCATCACCCACCGCGCCGACAGCCTCCAGCTCGTCCAGGAGATGATCCTCGCCGGCCTAGGCGTCGCCCTGCTGTTCGCCGACTACCCGAAAACCCCCGGCATCTCCCTCCGTCGCCTCTACGACCCAGAACCCCGGATGCGAGCCCACACGGTCACCCGCCGGGGCCGCTCCGGCTGGCCACCGCTGTCGCTGCTCCTCAAGCTCCTTCACGCCTGAGAGTCACTCGACCAGCTTGCCGTCGGAGGAGACGTCGGCGCATGAGGGTGCGGAACTCGTCCGGGATCGGTGGGATCGCCTCGCGCTCGATCGATCCGGGGCCGGACCAGACGAGGTTGACCTGCAGGGATTCGTCGAGGTCGGGGTAGTCCGAGCGGTTGTGGCAGCCGCGGGTCTCGCGGCGTTCGAGGGCCGCGTCGAGGGTTGCGCGGGCGGCCAGCGCGGACGCCTTGAGGTCGAAGGCGTGGGCCAGGTCCTGGAAGCCGGCGATGTCTGGGTGGACGCCCATCCTCGTCATCCGGTCCTCGATCTCCGCGAGCTCCGACAGGCCGGCCAGCAGTCCGGTCTCGTCGCGTACGACGCCGGCCCGGGATGTCATCGTGTCGCGCAGAGCCCGCTGCAGGGCGCGGACGTTCTCCGGACCGTCATTCGCCAGCAGCGCATCGACCTCCGCCCGTGCTTCGGCGACCGCCTCCGCGGATCGCTGCTGCGATTGCCGGCCGATCGAGTACTTCGCTGCTTCCTCGGCCACGATCCGGCCGAAGACGAGGAGCTCGATCAGCGAGTTGCCGCCGAGCCGGTTCGCACCGTGCAAGCCGCTGGCCGCCTCGCCGATCGCGTACAGCCCGTCGATACCGGTGCCGTGGTCCTCGGGCCGGACCCACACGCCGCCCATCGAGTAGTGCGCGGTCGGTGCGATCTCGATCGGCTGCTTGGTGATGTCGAGCATCTGGAGTTCGAGCAGGGTCTGGTAGACCCGCGGCAGCCGGCGCATGATCGTCTCCCGCGGGAGGTGCGACACGTCGAGCCAGACCCCGCCGTTCGGCGTACCGCGGCCTTCCTTGATCTCCGTGTACTCGGCGAGCGCGACCCGGTCCCGGGTGGACAGTTCCATCCGCTCGGCGTCGTACCGCGTCATGAACCGCTCGCCGAGGGCGTTGCGCAGTTGGCCGCCCTCGCCGCGGGCGGCCTCGGAGACCAGCGTGCCGGCGGCGTTCTCGGGTTCGATCAGGCCGGACGGGTGGAACTGGACGAGTTCGGGATCGCGGATCCGGCCGCCGGCCAGGACCGCGAGGCGGAAGGAGTCACCGGTGTTCTCGTCGCGTCGGGACGACGTACGGCGCCAGATCCGGGTGTGACCGCCCGCGGCGAGGATCACCGCGTCGGCGTGGATCACGTAGCGCCGCCCGGTGGTCAGGTCGAATCCGTAGGCGCCGAACACGGCGTTGTCCCGGACGAGGATGCGCGTCACGTAGACGGTGTCGAGGATCGGGACGCCGAGCTGGACCGCGCGGTTGATCAGGGTCCGCTGGATCTCGAGGCCGGTGTAGTCGCCCGCGAACGCGGTCCGCCGGTAGGTGTGCGCGCCGAAGAACCGCTGCGAGATCCGGCCGTCCGCCTCGCGGGCGAACGGCATGCCGTAGCTCTCCAGGTCGGCGATGCCGCGGGCCGCGCCCTCGGTGACGATCCGGACCGTGATCGGATTCGCCAGCAGGTAGCTCTCCTGCAACGTGTCGGCGGCGTGCTGCTGCCAGGTGTCCTCCGGGTCCATCGTGGCGAGCGCCGCGTTGATCCCGCCGGCGGCGAGCGAGGTGTGCGCGTCCGCGCGCGGACGTTTGCCCAGGGCGAGCACCTCGACGCCCTGCTCGGCCAGCTCGATCGCGGCCCGCAGGCCGGCACCACCGGTGCCGATCACCAGGACGGAGGTGGCGATCTGCTGTTCGGCGATACTCATCGGATCTCCTTGTCGGCTGCCGGCGTACTCACTACCTAGGACAGATCACGGTGGCGATCTGTGACTGTCTCGCTCGTCACAACCTCGTGTGCTGTCCGGTCCTTCTTGGTGACCCGAGAGAAGGAGTACCCCGTGAGTGAACAGAGTCCGGTTGTCGTGCTGGTCCATGGCGCGTTCGCCGAGTCCGCCAGCTGGAACGGAGTCGTCGAGCGGCTGTCGGCGCAGTCGATCGAGAGCGTCGCGGTCGCGAACCCGTTGCGCAGCCTCCCCGGTGACGCCGCGTACGTGCGCGACGTCATCGCCGGCATCGGCAGGCCCGTCGTACTGGTGGGCCATTCGTACGGCGGCATGGTGATCACCGAGGCGGCCGCGCAGAACGACGCGGTGAAGGCGTTGGTGTACGTGTGTGCGTTCGCGCCGGAGCAGGGGGAGAGCGCCTTCGAACTGTCCGCCAAGTTCCCCGGCAGCACGCTTGGGGAGGCGCTCGATGCCTACCCCGTCAGCACCGGCGGCAACGATCTGCGAATCAAGCCCGAGCTCTTCAACCACCAGTTCTGCGCCGACGTCCCGGCCGGCCAGGCAGCGCTGATGGCCGCGACCCAGCGGCCGGCCAGCGACGTCGCACTCACGGCCAACCTGGCGACCGCGTCACCGGCCTGGAAGACGATCCCGTCCTGGTTCGTCTTCAGCGACGAGGACCTCAACATCCCGGTGGCGCTGCACCGGTTCATGGCCGAGCGCGCCGGCGCGAAGGACACGCGCGAAGTCTCCGGCGCCTCGCACGCCCTCAGCGTCTCGGCCCCCGACCCGGTCACCGCCGCAATCCGCGACGCCCTGTCCGCCTGACCCGGCCAGTCCCCCACGGAGTCGACTACGGACTCCGTGGGGGACTACGCACTCGACCACGAATCTTCCAGGGCGCGCCGACCGCGGTTCTGCGACGACGCTGGGATGAGCCCCCAGGTCGAGGAGTCGGATCGTGAGTACATCGGCAGCTGGTTTGGATGAATTCGTGCGGGTGCGACCGCGGTTGTTCCGGATCGCCTGTCGGATTGTCGGCAATCCGCATGAGGCCGAGGAGCTGGTGCAGGAGGTGTGGGTGCGGTGGCAGCGGACCGACCGGGCGGCCGTTGCGGATCCGGGGGCGTTCCTGGCGACCACGGTCAGCCGGCTCGCGATCAACGTGGTGCAGTCGGCGCGACGGCGGCACGAGCTGCCCGTCGGGCCCTGGTTGCCCGAGGAGAGTGTGGCGGGCGGGGTCGATCCGCAGACGCTGGTGGAGCAGCAGGAGGCATTCGATGACGCCGTCCGGCTGCTGCTGGAGCGGCTGTCGCCGGCCGAGCGGGCCACCTATGTACTGCGGGAAGGCTTCGAGTACCCGTATCGGCAGATCGCGGAGACGCTGCGGATCGGCGCGCCCAACGCGCGGCAGTTGGTGAAGCGGGCCCGGGACCGGCTGTCCGCCGACCGGTGTCATCCGGTCAGCCCGGGCGCGCACCGCCGGCTCCGGCACGCCCTGGTCTCGGCCTCGCGGGCCGGCGAACTGGCCGACCTCGAGCAACTCCTCAACGCCGACCTCGACCAGGCAGCCGGCTGATCCGGCGCCCGAAGCCCCAGCCCCACAGGGTTTGGGGTGCACCCGTAGGCTTGCGCACGCTGCCGGCGACCTGCTGAGACTGCCGGTCCGACGCTTCTGACGCTATTGCGACACCGGCGGGTTCTACCGCGGACCGGATGTTCGGCTCTAGCCTCTGATGAGGGGTGGTGGAGCCATGGCGATGAGTGCGGCCGGCGCCCAAGCTTCGCGGGCGACGCACGGAGTGCGCTCGGCTGGATCGGTCTGGTGTCCGACGTGCGCTCCGGCGAGGGTCAGGTGCTGATCGTCCGTGGTGAGGCGGGCATCGGGAAGTCGGCTCTGCTCGAGTACCTGGTCGGACAGGCCGACGGGTGCCGGGTCGCGCGGGCGGCCGGGGTCGAGTCCGAGATGGAGCTCCCGTTCGCCGGTCTGCACCAGTTGTGTGCTCCGATGCTGGACCTCGCCGGACAACCTGCCGCCGTCCGCAGCGTGATGCCCTGGCAGTCGCGTTCGGCCTGGAGTTCGGCGGGCCGCCGGACCGGTTCCTGGTCGGCGCGGCCGCGCTGAGCCTGCTGTCGAGGCGCCTCCGACAGCCAGCCGCTGCTGTGCGTCGATCGACGACGCGCAGTGGCTGGATCAGGCCTCGGCCCAGGCGCTGACCTTCGTCGGCCGGCGGCTGTTCGCCGACCGCATCGGCGTGGTGTTCGGCGTACGGGAGCCGGTGACCGGGCCCGAGTGGCGAGGCTTCCCGGAGCTGGTGGTCGGCGGCCTGGCGGACGTCGACGCCGCGGCCCTGCTCGATGCCGTCGTCCCCGGGCGGCTGGACGAACACGTCCGGGACCGGATCGTGGCGGAGACCAGGGGCAATCCGCTGGCCCTGCTGGAGCTGCCGCGAGGGCTGACCGCGGCCGAGCTGGCCGGTGGGTTCGAGCGGCCGGATGCCCGCCCGCTGGCGAGCCAGATCGAGCAGAACTTCGCCCGACGGGTGCAGTCGCTGCCGCCGCACACCCAGCGGTTGCTGCTGACCGCCGCCGCCGAGCCGGTCGGCGACGTACCGCTGCTGCTCCGGGCGCTGGCGATCCTGGATGTCCCGGTCGAGCGCGGCCGCGCCTGCCGAGGCGGCCGGTCTGATCGAGCTCGGTGCGCGGGTCCGGTTCCGGCATCCGCTGGTGCGGTCGGCGACGTACCGGGCGGCGGCTGTCGGCCGACCGCCGGCGAGTCCATCAGGCCCTCGCCGAGGCGATCGACCCGGACCTCGATCCCGACCGGCGCGCCTGGCACCGCGCCCACGGAGCGGACGGCCCGGACGAGGACGTCGCCGCCGAACTGGTCAGCTCCGCCGACCGGGCCCAGCGCCGCGGCGGTGTCGCGGCCGCGGCCGCGTTCCTGCAACGGGCGACCGAGCTGACCCCGGACCCGGCCGACGCGCGCGATCCGCGCCCTGGCCGCCGCCCAGGCCACCCTGCGGGCCGGCGCCTTCGAGACCGCGTCGAAACTGCTCGTCACCGCCGACGAATGGACCGGCGGACGACCTGCACCAGGCGCGCGTGAATCTCTTCCGGGCGCAGGTCGCGTTCGCGTCCGGTCACGGCGTCGAGCGCGCCGCCGCTGCTCCTGGAGGCCGCCCGCCGGCTCGAACCGCTCGATCTCGACCTGGCCCGCGACACCTACCTCGACGCGATCGTCGGCCGCGATGTTCGCCGGGCGGCTCGCCCCCGGCTCCCCGCAGGCCGACGTGGCGCGAGCCGCCCGCGCGGCGCCCGGCCGGACCTACCGCCGCAAGCACGACCTCCTGCTCGAAGGCGCATGGCGGTCTCGTTCACCGACGGCTACCCGGCGGCGGTGCCGCTGGCCAGGGAGGCGGTCGGGCGTTCGCCGGACCAGGACCGGGCCCGGATCCGGGCGACCTGCGCTGGCTGTGGCTGGCATCGCGTGACCGCCGTCGACCTCTGGGACGACGAGCACTGGGACGTCCTCACCGCACGGCACGTGCGGATCGCCCGTGAGCTGGGCGACCTCACCGAGCTCCCGCTCGTGCTGAACTCCCGGCTCATCCTGCACCTGTTCGCCGGCGAGATCTCGGGCGGCTGCCTCGCTGGTCGCCGAGATCCGGACGATCTCCGACGCGACCGGGAGTCGGCCTGGCGCCGTACGGCGCGATCGCCTGGCCGTCCTGGCGTGGCCGGGCTGGACGAGGCCACTCCGCTGATCGCCGCGACCACGGACGAGGTCACGGCGCGGGGCGAAGGCGGCGGGATGTCGATCGCTCACTGGGCGAACGCCGTGCTCATGAACGGCCTCGCCAGGTACCAGGAGGCGCTGGCGGCGGCTCAGGCGGCGACCGCGGATCCGACCGAACTCGGCGTCGCCAGCTGGGCGCTGCCGGAGCTGATCGAGTCGGCGGTCCGCAGCGGCCGGCCGCGAGCTGGCGGCCGACGGCTTCGACCGGCTGAGCGAGCTGACGCAGGCCAGCGGCACCGACTGGGCGCTCGGCGTGCTCGCTCGATCGAACGCCCTGCTGGCGACGGGCGGGCGGCGGAGTCCGGCTACCAGGAAGCCATCGAGCGTCTCGGCCGGACCCGGATCCGGATGGACCTCGCCCGGGCACACCTGCTGTACGGCGAATGGCTCCGCCGGGAGGGCCGGCGGCAGGACGCGCGGGTCCAGCTGCGGACGGCGTACGACATGTTCTCCGCGGCCGGCGCCGACGCCTTCGCCGACCGCGCGACGCCGCGAACTCGCGGCCACCGGTGAGGCGGTCGGCGAGCGCGCGGGCCGCGCCAGCGACACGCTGACCGCGCAGGAGGCGCACATCGCCGAGCTCGCCGGCTCCGGCCTGACCAATGCCGAGATCGGTGCCCAGATGTTCCTCAGCCAGCACACGGTCGAATGGCATCTCCGCAAGGTCTTCACCAAGCTCGGGATCACCTCCCGGCGGCAGCTCCGCCCTGAAGGTCGTGTCCGGTGATCCCTCGCCTGCTGCGCGGCACTCGGCACGGCACCTCGCCGCACCGAGCACCTGCTCGCTACGGCGCGGGACCACCGGACACGACCTGATACGTCACAATCCGCCCGGCCGGATTGTCTTACCTGACAGAGTCTCGACGCAGAGGAGGTTGCCCGTGCGAAGGATCCTGGTGGTCGGTGGCGGGTACGCCGGTTTCTACACGGCGTGGAGGCTCGAGAAGAAGCTTCGCGCGCGGCGAGGCCGAGGTGGTCGTGGTCGACCCGCGGCCGTACATGACGTATCAGCCGTTCCTGCCCGAGGTGGTGTCGGGATCGATCGAGGCTCGGCACGCCGCCGTCTCGCTGCGGCGCAACCTGCGCCGGACCCAGCATCGTCGCCGGCTCGGTGACCGCGATCGAGCACGCCCAGCGGAAGGTCACGGTCCGCCCGACCGCAGGGGCCCGACTTCGAGCTCGACGTACGACATCATCGTGGTGACCGCCGGCGCGGTGACCCGGACGTTCGCCATCCCCGGTGTGGCCGAGCGGGCGATCGGGATGAAGCACGTCGAGGAGGCGGTCGCGATCCGGGATCGGCTGCTGACCGCCTTCGACCAGGCGTCCGTGCCTCGAGGCCCGGTCCGCAGCGGCAACGCCTGCTGACAGTCACCTTCGTGGGCGGCGGCTTCTCCGGAGTCGAAGGGTTCGGCGAACTGCTTGTCGCTCGCCGACCGCCTTGCTCAAGTCGTACCCCGAGCTGTCCGCAGCGCGACCTCGCCTTCCACCTGGTCGAGGCGAGCCGACCGGATCCTGCCCGAGGTCAGCGATCGGCCCGGCGCAGTGGGTGGTCTCGCATGCTCGAGCGTCGCGGTGCGCAGGTCCACCTGAACTCCACGGTGGAGTCGGCCAGCGGACGGTCATGTGGTGCTGTCCGACGGTACCGAGTTCGACTCGGAGCTGATCGTCTGGACGGCCGGCAACGCCGCGACCCGGCTGGTCCGCAACCACACCGACCTCCCGTCAGACCGAGCGCGGCCTGTTCCAGGTCCGGGCCGATCTCCGGGTCGGCACCGAGACGCGGACCCGCTGCCCGATGCCTGGGCGGCCGGCGACGACGCGGCGGTTCCGGACCTCGCCTCGCCGACCCCGGGCGCGTTCACGGTGCCGAACGCGCAGAACGCCGTACGGCAGGGGAAGCTGCTGGCGAAGAACCTGGTCGCGGACCCTGCGTGGACGCGAGCCGAAGAACTACGTCCACCACAGCCTCGGTGCTGTCGCGACGCTGGGACTGGGCGCAGGGCATCTTCCAGTACCGCGGATCGTGATCAAGGGTCTGCCTCGCGTGGCTGATGCACCGCGGCTACCACGTCCTGGCGGTCCCGACCTGGGACCGCAAGGTACGGGTGTTCTCCATCTGGCTGGCCGCCGTCTTCTACGGCCGCGACATCGTCTCGCTCGCCTCGGTCCAGCGTCCGCGCGATGCCTTCGCGTCCGCGGCCCGTGCTACCGCGGTCAGGTCGGGGCAGGTCAGCCCAGGTGAGCTCAGTTCGCGTCGCCAGGGATGAGCAGGTCGGTCAGGTCGAAGGTCGGGCCAAGGGCGGGCAGGGTCGGTTCCCAGTCCGGCTCGAGGCTCAAGTAGCTGGCAGTGTCGGCGCGGAGCAGGCCGATCAGGACCTCCGCCACGATCCGGCCGCCTACTGGGCCGAGCCGATCGCCGTCGCCGAGGTGCTCGGATTCCTTCAGGATGTAGAACCACAACGGAGTGCCGTCAGACCAGATGTCCAGGGTGAGTGCCGGTACGCCCATGAACGTGGCGAGCGACTCACCGCTCGGCAGCCCGGTGGTGTCCCCGCGCAGCAGGTCGCGGACTGCTAGGGATCGGTAGGCGTCGCTATCGACCGCGCCGGTGACCTGCTCGGGCAGACCGATGAGGCTGGCGGCGAGCCGGCCGTCGAGGCGCTTCGCGCGTTGCGCGGCTGGATGGCCGGGTACGTCGAAGACCTGCGTGAGGTCCAGCCGCCGACCGGCGGGCTGCGGCCCGAAGCCGACCAGGTCGGGGAAGAGCGGCAGCTCCGGTCCACCCTCGACGAGCCGGTACGTGTGCCGGATCTGGCCGTGGCCGTAACGGTAGGCCGCGTCGGCGAACTCCAGTGGGATGTACGCCTTCATCGGCTCCGGAGCGAACCACCGGCCGCCCTTCGCGAGAACCTCCTCGACCAGGTCCGGTCCGACCAGCCGCGGCAGGAAATCGTGGACCACGATCCACTGGTAATGCCATGTGAGAGTGACCCGGGCCTGGTCGAAGACGTCGCTCTCGGGTACGCCGTTCGCCCGCAGATTGTCGACGATCCGATTGTGTGCACGCAGCAGCGCGACATGCAGAGTCAGCGAAAACAGATGCACGTCGTTGCGCGGGTCGCCGATCATCGCCACACCCTGCCGGTTCCGCGGTACGTCGTACCCGTCCGGGCTGAGCAGGAACTTCGCCGGATCGTCGAGATCGAACAGGTACGGCGAGCCGATCGGGCCGTCCGAATAGACGAATTCCAGGTTGAGCTTCGGCGACCGCGCGTTCCGCAACGCCTCGGGATCGACGCCACCCATGAGAGGGGAGCGGTCCGCGGTGAGGTCGTGCGCGATCAGTTGCCCGAAGAACGGCCACCCGGCCGCATCGGTCGCGTCGTCGCCGGCGCTGCTCAGGTCGAGCACCGCGGCGGCGTCGCAGATCCCGCCGTCACCACCCGCCCGCATCAGCAACTTCGGGTCGGTGCCCAACGGCTCCAGCCCTGGGAACATCCGCCCGTACCGCGCCCCGCCAGTCGGCCGATCCACCGCCCGCGTCGGACTGAGGCAATGATCCCGCGCCGCCGGATGCCCACTCATCCCAACCTCCTGTACGCCGTCTTCAGTCCCACCACCCATAGGACAGCACAGCCCGTCGTCCTGTGACCGGTCAGGAAGCAAGATGCACGCGCAGCGGACGGTTGTTAGCGTGATCTGCAGGGCAACCGCGTGCCGGTTGGGGTCAGTGGATCCGGGTCAGGCGTCCGTCCGGGAGCACTCGGATGGTCGTCTTCCGCTGGCCGACGGTGAGGTCGACGAAGAACATCGTTCCGACGGTGCGGGTGCTGAAGGCAACCGTCTCGCCGGCCCCGGCCGGTACGACGGCGGACAGGATCGAGGCGCTCGTCCCGTTCCGGTTGAACTTGACCACCGGTGCCGGCTGCCGGTGGAAGATGTCCGGGAAGTACCAGCCCTGAACCGGGTCTTGCAGGCCTTGCGCGACGGTGATGGCACCGGCGGGCAACTGCTGTCGGTAAGGGATCTGCAGCAGGTAGGTCTTCGTACGATCGCCAGGCTTGGCGGCAACCGCTGTGGTCGCCGACTGGACCGAGACCTTCTGGTCCGGTGCCAGGTGCCACAACGTCTCGAACCGCTGATCGGTGGCCGACTGCCCACGGTCCAAGGTGACGATCAGGTCGGGATCCTTGAGCACCAAGACGTCCCGGGTCCGGTTCACCGCCGGCGCCGGGGTGTCGGTGAGCGTGTAGTACTCCCACGTCGGTGCCAGCGCCGCCCGGACCAGCCGAGTGTCCACCGAGGCCGTGGTTGCCGACGGGATCGTCATCACATTGTGGGCCGCCTGGCTCTTGGTCCAGGCCTGCCACTTGTCGAGCTGGTACCCGGAATGGCCCGGATCGATCAGGATGTCCCGGCCGTGCGAGCTGTAGGTGATCGACATGTGGTCGTCGTGCCCGTGGTACCGGCGGCCCGGACCGAAGCGGATGCTGTACGTCGACTCCTGCGCGAACGGCCGGGTCTCGCCCCATCCGGTCCGCCCGAAGACGTAGCCGGCGTCGAAGACCGCGGTCCGCCGGGTCGGTTTCGTCCCGTGCAGGCCGAGCGTGGCGGCGTACTCCAAGGCGGTACCGGTGGCGCCCTGGGGCTTCTGGCGGACGGCGTCGCCGACCTGCTGGAGTTCGCCGGTGGACTTGGTGGCGAGTGCGAGCCACTCCGCCAGCACCCGGCGTCGCTGGTCGATGACCGGTCCAGGATCGGCGCCGCAGCGCTGCAGTGCCGTGGTCGCGCGGCCCCACAGCAGGTAGTTGAACATCGCGTACCCGACCGACTGCTCGTTCGTCGAGCCCTGCGGGTCGATCGCTGTCGTGATGGCCTCGGTCAGGCGATCCCGGGCGAGACTCTTGAGATCCGCCCGCTTGAGCGTGCAACCGACGCCGAACAGGGCGATGCTCTCGTCCGTGCCGTGGTTTGACGGCCCGCCCCAGTTCTCGGTCATGAACTTTGCGTGATCGAGCAGTGCCTGGTCGAGCCATGCGTACTGCGAGGGTAGTGAACGGACATGTAGTCCGGTGAGCACGGCCTGGCGAGCACAGATCAGCACGTTGGTGCGGTGCATCGTGGCCTCCCAGGCGCCGACGTCGCCCTTCCACGAGTACGGGTTGTCGCGCACCCAGTCGTGAATGATGGCCACCACATGCGTGAGTGCCTTGCGGTCGCCTCGCGTGGCGGCCTCGATGCCCTGGCCCAGCCAGCGCAGCGAATGCAGCCACATGTACCAGCTCGGCTTGTGGTACGGGTCGGATCGCCAGTTGACGTCGCCTGAGCCGTCGCCGACGCGGTACGGCGGATCGTCGCCCCAGACGAACGTGTCCTGCAAGACCATCCGCACCGGCACCCTCGACTCGATGCCGCTGTACCCGGTGCACGGGTAGGTCCCGGTCACGGCCACCGGCGTCGACGGCGGGGGAGACGCCGGGGTGTCGACCGCTGGGATCGGGTCGCTCGGGGTCGGGAGGCTCGGGGTCGGGCTGAGCGGCCCGGCGGCAACCGTCGTACCGCGCTGCCGGTCGCCCGGCATCAGCACGGTGATCGCACCGGCGAATGCGACCGCACACACCAGCACGCACACGACGGTCAGTGCCACAGTGCTGCCCCATCGCCGGCTCCGCTGCGCAGCCACCCCAGTACCCCCAGTATCGGCCTACCCCGGATCCCCCCGGCCGGCTTCGTCATGATGAAAGACGCGTTGTGTCTTCAAAAGGTTGCGTCCGGACCAGACCACTTGGCTCCCAACCACCAGCTTCATCACCTGCGTGATCGTCGCTTCCGCCAGCAGTACGGTCGCCCTCCTCGTGACCACGATCGGTGCGGTCGTTCGCCGTACCCCGGTGGCTGTCACCTCGTAAAGCTGCCGTCGACGAAGACCATGAAGGCAGCGATGAGCGCGAGCGCGACGACCCCCGGCGTTGTTCGACAGTCAGGGAACTACCCTCGATCAGTGTTCGATCAGCGTCGAACAATTAACCATCGGATGGAACCGTCGGACAGCCGTCAATTCACGGAGAAGCCGGCATCGGGTTCGGCGACGTGGCAGGCGGCGTCGTGGTCCTCGCCGAGGCGGCTGAGGACCGGTGTGACCGAGTGGCACTTGTCGACGACGAGCGGGCAGCGCCAGCGGAACCGGCAGCCAGGGGTCGGGTCGATCACCCTCGGCGGCTCGCCGGTATCGCCTTCCACAACCGCACTCAGGGGCGCCCGGGGATCCGGCACCGCACCGAGCAGAAGGTCCGTGTACGGGTGCTTGGGGTTGGCCAGCACCGACTCGGCCGGGCCGGACTCCACGATGTGACCGGCGTACATGATCATCAGCCGGTCCGCGACGTACCGTGCGCTCGCGATGTCGTGGGTGATGTAGAGGAACGACACGCCCTCGGTTCGCCGCAGCTCTGCCATCAGGTTGAGCAGCCCGATGCGGATCGACACATCGAGCATGGAGACCGGCTCGTCGGCCAGGATCAGCTTGGGTTTGTGTGCCAGCGCCTGGGCGAACCCGATGCGCTGCCGCTGACCGCCGCTGAGCTCATAGGGGTACCGCTGCATGACGTCGCCGGCCGGCGTCAGTCCGACCGCCTCGATGACTCGCTCGGCTTCCTCGATCCGCTGCGCTTTCGTCAGGTCCCGGCGGTGCAGCTTGAGGCTGCGAAGGAGGCCGTGGGAGACGCGGAAGGCGGGGTTGAGCGAGCTGAACGGGTCCTGGAACACCATCGGTACGTCGCCCCGGTAGGACAACTGGTCTCGTCGCGACCCCAGGCTCGACATCGCCCGGCCCTGGTAGTAGATCTCACCGCTCGTCGGTTTGTAGACGCCCGCGAGCAGCCGGGCGATGGTGCTCTTGCCGCTGCCGCTCTCGCCGGCGAGCGCGACGATCTCCTGCCGGCCGATGGTGAGGTCGACATCGTCGACGGCGTGCAGCATCTTCGGGGACAGCCCGCGGCCGACCCGGAAATGGCGACTCAGCTTCTTGGTCTCGAGCAGCGGCGCCTCCTCCGCGTCGGTCGAGGCGCTGTGGTCGACGTTCACCGCGGTCATGGGGCCTCCCGGCCTGGACTGAGGAGCGTAGGGAGCGAAGCGACCGGAGCGACGAGGGGAGGCTGGGAGCCAAGGCCCCATGACCGCGCCGGCGCCGGAGGCCCGGCCAAAAGCACAGTCATGATGTCGCCTCCCGAAGGGGTTCGTCTGCCTGCCTCTGGCCGGGAGCGTGCAGGAGGCAACGAGCCTGTACGGGTCCGACCTGGTAGAGCTCGGGCGCGATCTTGGGACAGTCCTCAAACGCCTTCGGGCAGCGCGGCTGGAAGCGGCATCCGCTCGGCGGGTCGGCGAGGTTCGGCGGGGCGCCGGGAATCCCGGTCAGCGGCACCTTCGGGCCGCGGATCGACGGGAACGCGTCGAGCAGCCCGGCGCTGTACGGATGCTCTGGATGGTCGAAGACTGCCCGCGTCGCGCCGAATTCGACCACCTGGCCGGCGTACATCACCATGAGCTGGTCGGAGAAGTGGCTGATCAGCGACATGTCGTGGGTGACGAACACGACCGCGAAACCGAGCTGCTGCTGCAGCTCCTTGATCTGCACCATCAGGGACCGCTGAGCCACCACGTCGAGGGCGGAGGTCGGCTCGTCCATGATGATGAGGTCGGGGGTGAAGAGCAGTGCCATCGCGATCATCGCCCGTTGCCGCATCCCGCCGCTGAGCTGATGCGGAAAGCTCTTCAGGTGGATCGGGTCGATGCCGACCAGTCGCAGGACCTCGGCCGGGCGCTCGTCGGCTACCGGTTCGTCGTGCGCCATGATCGCGTCGTGGAACTGAGCGCCGATGCTGGTCACCGGGTTGAGGGCGTTCATCGCGCTCTGCATGACCACGGAGTAGTCACGCCAGCGCAACGCGGCCAGCTTCCGCTCGCTCATGGCGACCAGGTTCTCGCCCTGGAACCGCACGCTTCCGCCGGTGATGGCGGCCGGCGAGCTCAGCAATTGGGCGATGGCGAACAACAGCGTCGACTTGCCGCAGCCCGACTCGCCGACCACACCGACGAACTCACCGGCGTGGACGTCGAGATCCACCGCTTCGACCGCGACGACCGGACGGTCGCCGGTGTCGTACTCGACGGTGAGATCGCGGACCTCGAGAATTGGCTTGCCCTCGATGTTACTTGGCACGTCGCCTCCGAACCGGCCGCAGCGCGGGGTTGCTGATCTCGTCGAACGCGTAGTTGAGCAGGGCGAACGAAACACCGAGCAGCGCGACCGCCACACCCGGTGCGAGTGCCCACACGGGCAGGCCGTTGACCAGGGCGCCCTGGTTCTGGGCCCAGTAGAGCATGGTGCCCCAGCTCAGCGAGTTGGGATCGCCGAGCCCGAGGAACTGCAGGCCGGCCGCGGTGAGCACGGCGTACAGCGCGGCGCCGAGGAAGTTCGCGACGATCAGCGAGATCATCGTCGGCAGCATCTCGAACACGATGATGTACGACGATCGCTCGCCGCGGACGCGGGCCGACTCGAGGAAGTCCCGGTTGCGCAGGGACATCGCCTGCGCGCGCATCTGTCGCGCGCCGTACGACCAACCGGTCACAATCAGCACGATGATGATCACGGTCAGGTTGCCCTTACCGGCGTACGTCGCCAGCACGATGATCAGCGGGAACGTCGGCAGCACCAGGAAGATGTCGGTCAGCATCGACAGCCCGTCGTCGGCGAATCCGCCGAGATAGGCGGCCGAGACACCGATGATGACGGACAGGATGGTCGCGCCGAGTCCCACGACGATCGCGATGATCAGTGACTCGCGGGTGCTGTAGATCAGCTCGGCGTACACGTCCTGACCGAGGCCCGTGGTGCCGAGCCAGTGCTTGCCGGACGGGTGCTCCAGCGGCAGGTCGCCGATCGCGCGGGGATCGCCGTGCAGCCAGGGGACGAACAGGTGCGGGAACGCGGCGAGCAGGATGAAGAGGAGGAGCAGAGCCGCGCCGAGCATGGCCTTGCGGTTGTGCAGGATGGCCCGGAACAGGCCGCCGCGGGGACGGCGGGTCGCGCTCGGTGCTGCCGGCGCCGCGGCGCCGGTGACGATCGCACTCATCGACGTCCTCGCTTCGCTCCGGGCGCCGATAAGCGCGATAAGCAGCTCTGCCGGATGGTGACTTCGCTTCGCTCACTCACTGGCGTTTACCCCTTCGTCCGGGCTCGCGGGTCGAGCAGGAACACCGCGAAGTCGCAGAGCAGGACACAGATCAGCACGGCCAGCGTGACCAGCAGGAACAGGGCCTGCAGCAACGGGTAGTCGGTGCTGACCGTGGCGTTGTAGAACATGTAACCCAGGCCGGGGTAGTTGAACACGTACTCGACCAGGATCGTGCCGGAGATGACGAAGCCGAGCGACATCGCGAACCCGGACAGGTTGGGCAGGAACGCGTTCCGGCCCGCGTACCCGAACATGATCTTCCGGTTCGGGATGCCCTTGGCCCGGGCCATCCGGACGTAGTCCTCGGCCAGCGTGTTGAGCATGTTGTTGCGCATGGTGAGGATCCAGCCGCCGATCGCGGTGATCAGGATGGTGGCTGCCGGCAGGATTCCGTGCTGCAGGACGCTGCCGATGAACGGTCCGTTGAACCCGGGCGTCAACCCTTGCTCGTAGTTGAAGTCGTTGGGCAGCACCGGATTGTCGCCGATCGCGAAGAGCGAGATGAGCACCAGCGCGACCAGGAAGTACGGCAGCGCCGAGGTGACGATGAAGACCGGCGGCACGATCCCGTCGATCAGGCCGCCGCGCCGCCAGCCGGCGATGGTGCCGATGAAGGTGCCGACGAGGAACGCCATGATGGTCGCGATGCCGACGAGACCGATGGTCCACGGCAACGCGTCGCCGATCAGGGTGGTCACCGGGACACCGAGGCTGCTGCCGATCGACACGCCCCAGTGCCCGGTGACCATCGCCTTCAGGTACTCGCCGTACTGGAGCACGATGTTCTTGTCCGGATCGAAGCCGAACTCGGCCAGCACGGCCCGCAACTGCTCCGGCGAGACGACCGAGCCGCCCTTGCTCAACCGCTCCCGCAGCGCCTCTTCGGGGCTGCCCGGCATCAACCGCGGGATGAAGAAGTTCAGCGTCATCGCCGCCCAGAGAGTGATCACGAAGAACCCGAGACGACGGATCAGGTACCGCACGACAACCAGCTCCTCGTGCTCACTCTCACGGACGGATCTCCTTTACTCCAGACCTACTTCTGGGCCGACTTCGAGTACAGGTTGGTCAGCACCTGACCGACGTCGGGGATGTTGTACGGCGCCGGCTGGGCGTACGGGTTGTCCTGCGTCGGCCAGCCCTCGAGGTCCTTGGTGTTGTACTGGTACCAGTCGACCGACTCGGTGGTCGGGATGATCGGCACGTCCTTGATCATGTACCCCGAGATCTGCTTGATCAGCTTGACCTGGGTGTCCGGGTCGGCACTCGCGTACTGGTCGAAGAGCTTGTCGACCGCGGGGTTGAGGTAGCGCTCGTAGTTGCTGCTGGCCTGCTTGCCGATCGGCGCGGAGTTCTTCGAGTACAGCAGTTGCCGCAGCTCGTAGTACGGCGTAGGTCCGCCGGACTGGCTGGAGTACGCCAGGTCGTAGTCACCGCCGAAGAGCTTCTGGTTGTACGACTGCTGCTGCAGGTCCTGGATGCTCAGCTCGATCCCGACCGCGGCAAGCTGCTGCTTGACGACCGCGAGCGAGGCGTCCCAGTCGGTGTAGCCGGTGACCGTGATGACGCTGAGCTTGAGCGGGTTGGACGACGAGTACCCGGCGCTCTGCAGCAGTTGCTTGGCCTTGTCCGGGTTCGGCTTGTCGTACCCGGCGGCCGTCAGCGCGTCCTTGTCGAAGTACTTGTCGAAGGTCGGCGTGACGACCCCGGTCTGGTTCGCGGCCGGCTGGTAGCCACTCTCACCGATCTTCGAGATCTGCTCCCGGTCGAGCGCGTACGCGATCGCCTGCCGGACGGCCAGGTTGCTGGTGGCCTTGTGTGACGGGTCGAGGTTCGGGACGATCGCCACGTTCGCGGTCGGCGGGAACCAGTAGTTGTTCTCCGGCGACTTCGACTTGTAGAAGTTGTCGATGTTCGGGATGTACTGACCGCCCCACTGCGCCTTGCCGCTGGCCAGGTCGAGGTTGGCCGGGTTGTTGTCCAGGTACGCCGGGTACTGGACCTTCGCCACGTACGGCTTGCCCGGCTGCCAGTAGCTGCCGTTGGCAACATAGGAGATGTTGTTGCTGGTGCAGGACTCGACCGTGAATGCGCCGGTGCCGACCGGCTTCGTGTTCGGCCAGGTGGCCGGCTTGGACGCGGCCTCACCGGTGGACCAGATGTGCTTGGGCACGATGCCGACCTGGTTGGCGAAGTTGAAGAAGTACGGCTCGGCCGCCCCCTTGAACTTCATCGTGACCTTGTTGCCGGCCGCGGTGACGCTGGTCAGCCCGGCACCGGTCCACAGCGCGTAGAGGTCCAGGGCCGGCTGCTGCTTCATCAGGTTGAAGGTGTAGACGACGTCGTCGGCGCTGAACGGCTGCCCGTCGCTCCACTTCACGCCGTCGCGGATCGTGAAGACGATCGAGTCCTTGGCCGGCGACCAGGTGAAGTCGGTGGCCAGCATGGGCGTGGTGGCGCCGGCCTTCAGCACGTTGACGAAGGTCAGGGGCTCGTAGACGAAGCCGAGTGCCTGCTGGTTGACCGCCGGGTTGAACGGGTTGAACTGGCACGGCCAGGTCTGACCGCCCACGTTGGCGATCGTGACGGTGCCGCCCTTCTTGAACTGCCCTGTGCCGTTGCTCGCCGAAGACGACGGGTTGCTGGACGTCGCACTCCCGATCGGCTTGTCACCGCCGCCACACCCCGCGGCGGCCAGTAGGCCGACCGCCACCGCGGCGACCGCGATACGTTTGATGCCCCTCATCGTCTCTGCCTTTCGCTCCTCGAACTCATGGTCATGCGAATGCCTCCGCACCGAGAACCGCACCCGCGGCCTCGACACCGAGGGCGAGTGCCCCCACCAGCGGCGCGTCCGAAGGGAATCGGGCCACTGTCAGCTCCGGTGGAAAGGGGACTGCCGCGTCGAGTGCCCGGCGCAGCTCAGGGGCGATCCGGTCCCACGCTCCGACCAGTCCGCCACCGACGACGACCCGGGCCGGGTCGATGGCGATCGCCAGGTTGACGACGTGCATCGCCAGTTCGCGATTGAACTCCTCCGTGAGTACGGCGGCGTCCGGTTGGTTCGATGCCATCGCGAAGACATCGGCCGCCGTGACCGGCTTACCCAAGCGGGCGCTGCCGGTTGTCTCGAGTGCCTGACCGCTGACGACATGTTCCAGGATGGTGCGCTCATCCGCACTGATCCAAGCGTCCGCGGCCGACCGCAGGTTGTAGCCGATCTCGCCGGACGCGCCGTGCGCCCCGGAGATGACGGTGCCGCCGGCAACGATCGCGGTCGCGAGACCGGTGCCGAGGTTGAGATAGAGGCCCGGATCGCAGTCGGCCAGCGCGCCCCACCGCAGCTCGGCCGCGGCGGCCGCCTTCACGTCGGTGCCGAGCCGGACAGGGATGTCGGGGAAGGCGTCCCGAACCAACTGTCCGAACGGGAGTTCGCCCCAGCCGGGAAAGGTGGGCGCGAGTTCGACCCGGTCGTCGTACGGGATGCCGAGGGTGGCCGCGCCGACCCCGGCGAGCTCCTGGCCGGGCGCGACGTCCGCGAGCAGCTCGTGGGCCGCGGCCAGGCCGCGAGCCATCGCCGCCTCGGCTCCGGCCTCGGCCAGAGTCTCGAGCTTCGTGACACCGAGACGCCGGCCGGACAAGTCGCCGACGGCAACGGCGATCTTGGTTCCACCGAAGTCGAGTCCGAGGACAACCGGCGTACGAATCATGGACTGGCAACTCCTCGTGCCGACCAATAGAATCGATAGGAAACTAACTTAACAATCACCGTTGGCACAAGGGCTAACTGTGACTGCTGTTCGAAGCGTTATGGACGCAAGGGGGTCGACGTGACGGTAGTCGCCGGAGGTGCCTCCGCGGCGCGCCCGCAACTGATCCGCGCGATCAATGAGCAGGTGCTGCTGGAACACGTCAGGCGGTCCGGACCGGTATCGCGGACCGAACTGGCCCAGCTGTCCGGTCTGTCCAAGCCGACCGTGTCCGCGGCGCTGACCGCGATCGAGCGCGCCGGGCTGGTGCACGCGAACGGTCAGCGGACAGGTGTGCCCGGGCCGGCGGCACGCCTGTACGAGGTGCGGCCGGAGGCCGGGTTCGTGCTCGGTCTCGATGTCGGGCGGGAGTTCCTGCGTGGCGCGATCGCCGACCTGGCGGGGAATATTCGCTGCCGGTTGAACGTGCGTACCAAGGCCGCAGACGCGATGGCCCGGATCCAGGAGCTCTCGGATCTGGCGGTAACGCTCGCGGGCGATGCGGGGATCACGGCCGGGCAGCTGACCCAGACCGTGATCGGCAGCCCCGGTGTGTACGACGCCCGGCTCGACGCGCTGACCTTGACCGGGCGACTGTCGGGGTGGGACTCGCCGGCGACGCTGGCCGCGCTGCGTGATCGGTTCGGGCCGTCGTTGATGATCGAGAACGACGTGGACGCAGCCGCGCTGGCGGAGCGGGTGCATGGCCATGGTCGTGACGTCGACAGCTTCGCGTTCGTCTCGGTCGGCACGGGGATCGGGATGGGGCTGGTACTGGACGGCAAGCTCCGGCATGGTTCGCACGGTGTGGCCGGCGAGATCGGCTATCTGCCGTTCACCGAGGGCAGCGGTAGCGATCCACGGGATGCTCGCAAGCGCGGTGGCTTCGATGCATCGGCCTCGGCGGCGGCCGTGGTCCGAGCGGCGCGACGGGCCGGCGTGCGCGGGGCGTCGTCGGCCGAGAAGGTGTTCGCGGCAGCGGAGCGCGGCGATGCGGTCGCGGCCGAGGTGGTCGCCGAGGAGGCGCTCCTGGTGGCGAAGGCAGTGTGCACCGTCATCACGGTCGTCGACCCCGAGTTGATCGTGCTGGGTGGCGGCATCGGCCAGGCTCCCGGCTTTCTCGAAGCCGTCGTCAACCAGGTCCGCCTGCTCGCGCCGGTCGTACCCGAGGTGAAGGCAAGCGTGTTGGGAACCGAGACGGTCGTCGCCGGCTGCATCGCGGCCGGCCTCGACCGAACCTGGCAACACCTGGTCGGCCGGAGCTCTGCCTCCGCCATCTAGGCTGGCGGGGTGGGTGATCAGGCGAGCTGGCGGGATGAGCGGCGGGAAGCGGCTGCGGCTCAGGCTGCCGCGCTGGAGCGCCGGAAGGCCGGCGAGGCGGCGCAGGCGCGGGAGATGCTCGTGGGCTTCGTCCGGGAGATGACGGCGCGCGGCGTCGAGCCCGAGCCGCTGCGAGCTCAGGTGGTGGGGTCAGGAGCGAGCTATCGGACTGATGTCATCGGCTGGTACCTCCGTCGCAACCGCTCACTGGGTGTTGATGTCGACGGGAACTTCTACATCCTCGGCGTCCCGGCCAGCCTGAAATCACGCCTGGCGGGGGTTCGCGTTCTTCCGTCCGACCCACCGCTCGCCGTCGGCCAGGGCGCCCGGGACGGCGAATCCATGCCGCTCAAGGAGTTGCTCCGCCTGCGGCTCGAATCATTGTCCTGACAGGACTGTGGCGATACATGGAAGCCGGACAGTTGCCAAAAGCAACTGTCCGGCGGGGTGGCTGTGTTCAGACGACTTCACTCTTGGCGACCGCGGTGGTCTTGAAGCCCTTGACCATCATGTAGACGCCGAGCGAGAGCTCCCAGGCGGCGATGGGCAGGGTCGCGACCGCCGACCATCCGGACAGCTGGGTGTTGTGTCCGAGGACGGTGAGGACGCTGGCGGTGAGCAGCAGCGGTGCGCCGACGAGACCCATGGCGGGGATGAACCGCGGGACCAGGCGGGCCCTGTACAACAGGGTGCCGAGGAGCAGGGCGTTGAAGGCGGCCATGAAGCCAGGACCGAAGAGGAAGGTCCAGTCGCGGACCGCGACCAGTGCCTGACCGGTGGTGGCGAGCCCCGCGGGGTCGGTGCCGGGAGCGCCGGCGAGATCTTGCCGCAGCGTGACGACGGCGAGGAGGCTGACGACCCCGATCATGATGACGGCGGCCTCGAGCATGCGGGAGGTGACGTACCCGAGGGCCAGAGACTCGTTGTGACGCTTCAGCACGGGGAAGAGGGCGACGGCGCAGCCGATGCAGGCGAGGGCATTGACGAAATCGAGGAGGCAGCCCCACAGCACCCGGGTGTCCTGTCCGGCGCCGATGATGTAGCCGTCGTTCAGCACCGGCTGGATCAGAATCAGCGCCGGGATCGACGCGGCGAAGGTCACCAGGTAGAAGATGCCGGCGGCGCGGACGTGGTTCCTGGTCGGATCGGCGGAGCCGGCGGTGGCGGTCGGGGTCGATGCGGTGATGGTCATGTCAGTCTCCTGGTTTGTGAGTTACCCGGTCGACCGAGAGCAACGGCAGGCCGAGATCGCGAAGTCGCTGGAGCAGGCCGTGCAGGGCTGCCTGGTCGGCCACGAGGCCGTGAATGACGGTGGTGCCGTCGGTGCGGTCGGTGAGCGTCATGCCGTCGAACCAGGAGGCCCACCGTGGGTCGAGTCGCCCCTGAAGGCGGATTTCGTACCAGGCTGAGTCGTGGTTCATAGCCGCAAGCTACGAGCGGGCCTGATGACCGCGCATCACATCATGTGGTGATCTTCAGCGGGTGAGCAGGTTGAGCTGATAGGCCCGCCGGACCGCGGTACGCCGGTTGTTGACGTCGAGCTTGGTGTAGATGTGCTTCGTGTGGGTCCGCACGGTGTTCAGCGACACCACGAGTTCCCGTGCGATCGAAGGACCGTCGAGTTCGCTCGCGAGCAATCGAAGGACGTCCAACTCGCGATCGCTGAGCGGGTCCAGGAGTCCCTCCCGGGTGGCCGGTCTGCTCATGCCAGCGGGCCGGCGAGCTGCCTCGAGGAGCGTGCGAAGGTAGGCCCACTCGGGTCGGCGCCGGTGCAGAGTCGCCAGCAGCGCCACCATCGGTGACCCTTCGGCGATGAACACGCGAACATACCCCTCGGGCTCGGCGAGGGTCAGCGCTCGTTCCAGGGCGGCCGGATCGCGGGCGGCGAGGGACTGAAGGACCAGGATCTCGATCAGGGTGCCGGTCCTGCCGCCTGCCTCGGTGGCAGCCCGCAACCGTTCGAGGAGCCGTCCGGCGTCCCGGTGCTGGGCGAGCAGGAACCTGGCCAGCGTCACGTACTCGTACTCGCGCAGGTACGACAGCTCATCATCGGCCGACAGGTCCTGGGCCCAGTCCTGCGCTGCGGAGAGATCTCCCCGTGCGATCAGCAGCCGGGTCCGGAGGGCGGCGATCGGACGGACATTCGGTGAGAAGTCGCCGACATACACCCGGATGGCCGCATCCAGCAGCTCCAGCGCTCCGTCGAGATCCCCTTCGGCCGCGCGGATCCGGGCCATCGCGACCCGCCACCGGTACGGGTTCTGCGGGAGCTCGGCCCGCGCGCCCAGATCTTCGCTGCGGCGCAGATAGTCGCCGGCGGCGTCGAGGTCGTTCCGCTCCCAGGCGAGTTGGCTCAACCCGACGTACATGTCGGACGTCCCGCGCAGGCCGGGGCTTTCGTGGCCGGCGAGCTCGAGGGCTCGTTCGAGCGTCGTCTGCGCCTGCCGGAGCCGGCCTCGGGTGATCTCGAGGTCGGCCAGGGTGATCGAGCAGCCGAGTACGTCGGAGATGTGCCCGATCCGTTCCAGACCCAGGACGGCAGCGCTGTAGCCGCGATGCGCGGCCTCGAGATCCCCGCCGGCCCAGGACGCGAGGCCGGACAAGGCCGACGCCGCCGAGGTGGTGAGGTGGTCACCGTCGACGGCGCGCTGGAGCGCGAGCCCGGCGTGCTCGATCGTGCCGGCCGGATCGCCGCCAATGAGTGAGAGCGCAGCCCGGTACGTCTCGATCGCGCTGGGCAGACGCTCGAGCTCACCGCGATCGACGACCACGAGTGCGTCGGCGGGTCCGGCCAGCTGTCGCTCGACGTCCTGGAGCCGTTCCTCGATCCCGTGGAAGTCGTTGCTCGCCATCAAGGCTCCGACGAATCCGATCGCGAGAACAGGTCGTCTCCGGACGAGATCGTCGGGTATGTTGTCCAGCCAGCTCCGGATGGTGGCTTCCTGCCGCTCCCGCTGCAACTCCGGGACAGCAAGCTCGACCAGGTCGGCAGCACGGTCGACGTCACCGGCGGCGACAGCGTGCCGTACGGCCGCCACAGTGTCCCCGGCGTCGGCGTACCACTGGCCGGCGCGTCGGTGCAGCTCCGCGACCTCGCCGCGTTCCGCGAGCAGATGAGTCCGCAGGACGTCGGCGAAGAGATGGTGGTAGCGGTACCACTCCCGGTGGTCGTCAAGCGGTACGACGAACAGGTTCTGGCGCTCGAGTGACTCGAGCATCGCCTTGCCCCCGGGCTGTCCGGTCACCGCGTCGCAGAGTGAGCCGGTCAGCCGATCGACCACGGATGTCTCGAGTAGGAACCGGCGTACGTTCTCGGGCTGGCGGTCGAGCACCTCGTCGACGAGGTAGTCGACGACGTACCGATCGTCTCCCGCGAAGCCGTCGATGAACCCGGCCGCGTCGCTGCGGCCGTGCAACGACAATGCCGCCAGCCCGAGGGCGGCGATCCAGCCCTCGGTGCGTTCTTCGAGCGTTGCGATGGCTGCCGCGTCCAGACCCAGCCCGGTCACGTCGTTGAGATAAGCGCCCACCTCGTCGAGCGTGAAGCGCAGGTCGGCGGCGCGGACCTCGACGAGCTCGCCGCGAGCGCGCAGGCGGGACAGCGGGAGCGCGGGGTCGGCCCTGGTGCTGATCAGCAGGTGCAGCTGGGGCGGGAGATGATCGAGCAGATAGGTCATCCCTCGGCTGATCTCCAGGCCGTCGGCGAGGTGATAGTCGTCGAGGACGAGGTCCACATCATCCGGGAGCACGCTGAGCTCGTTGAGGACGCCGGCGAGGATCGTCTCGATCGGCGTCGGACTCAACTGCAGCACCACGAGAGCACCCTCGGCGACACCCGGTGCCGCGCGCTCCAGCGCGGTCAGGACGTAGGTCCAGAAGGTGATGGGGTCCTGGTCGCTCTCCTCCAGCGAGACCCAAGCTGCTCGCTCGGCCGGCCAGGTGGAGACCAGCGTCGTCTTGCCGAAGCCGGCCGGGGCCGACACCAGCGTGAGCCCGGTACCTTCCTTTCGCAGCAGGCGTTCGTCGAGACGCGGCCGTGGCACCAGGCCCTGGCGACTCCTTGGGCGGTAGAGCTTGGTCTCGACGAGAGGGCCGGCCATCACACCTCATCCCGTTCGACGTCGTTGAGATGAGGGTAAGCCCGGCGATTGCGGGGCTGACCGAAACTCGAGTGCTTTTGTCGGTGGCCGCCGTTACGGTCGGTTGGGTGTTGACTCTGCTGCGGTACGCATTGCGGGTTGCACCTGCGAGCACCGCTCTGACGATGGGTCTCGCTGTTCTCGGCTCGGTGCTGGGTATGGCGGTCACGTTGCTCACCGGTCAGGTGGTCGGGGCTGTTCCAGGTGTGATCGACGATGCCCCGGGCGCGATGTCGATGGCCGCGTTCAGTTGGCTGCTCGGGGCGCTGCTGACTGTGTTCGTCCTGGAGAGTCTGACGCCCGCGATCCACCGGGTGGCGTCGCTGATCATGGACGCGGCGCTGGTCCGGGAGATCGGCACCGGCATCACCGAGCCGTTGCTCAGCCCGCGGCGGGTCGCGCATCTCGAGGACGCCGAGGTGCTCGATGTGCAGGAACGGGCGAAGGGCAAGGGCGGCTTCCATCTCGCGCAGGGCTTGGCGAATCTGCCCTGGCTGCTCGCCAGCCGGGTCACGCTGGTCGGCTCCGCGGTGATCGTCGGCGTGATGTTCTCCTGGTGGGTCGCCGGGATGCTGGTCGCGGTGACCGCCTTGCTGGAGTGGTACGGCGGCCGCCTGATCGAGCGCGAGATCGACGTGTGGTGGGGCAACACCGAGGAGCAGCGGCGAGCGAACTACCTGTTCGACCTCGGCATGCGCGATGCGCCCAAGGAGCTCCGCGTCTTCGGACTGCACGATTGGCTGGTCCAACGGTACGTCCGCGAATGGACCGCGGGTTTTCGCGCAGTCTGGGACCGGCGCGGCAAGAACGTGAAGTGGTCGATACTGACCGGCGGTCTGCACCTGGCCGCGAACGGGCTCGCGATCCTGCTGGTCGGCCGGGCCGCGGTCGACGGCGACCTGCCGCTGACCCAGGTCGCGACGACCGTCCCGGCGATCCTGGCCATCGGGGTGGCGAGCAACGGGTACGGCGTTGTGCAGGTACGCCGCGGATTGTCGGCGTACCGGGCGATGAAGGAACTGCCCGGCACGATCGCCGAGCGCCACCCCGAGCCGGCCGCGGTCAGTCGGCATCGCGTCGAGACGATGCCGGCGCGGGAGATCCGTTTCGAGAACGTGAGCTTCCGGTATCCCGGCTCGGATGTCGACGTACTGCGCGACCTCGACCTCACCCTTCACGCGCACGAAGCGCTCGCGCTCGTCGGCATCAACGGTGCCGGCAAGTCCACGTTGGTGAAGCTGCTCGGTGGCGCGTACCGGCCGACCACGGGCCGGATCACGGTCGACGGTGTGGACCTCGCGGAGCTGGACCTGGCCGATTGGCAACGGCGGATCGCCGCGATCGTGCAGGACTTCCTGCGGTTCCCCCTGTCGGTCACTGACAACGTCGTGTTCGGCGCGGTCGAGCGGGCCGACGACGACATCACGCTCGCCAGGGTCGCGCGCGAGTCGGGCATCGACGAGGTCGTGCGCGGTCTGCCGGACGGCTGGGACACCGTGCTCGACAAGACCTTCGATGGCGGCGTCGACCTGTCCGGCGGGGAGTGGCAACGGATCGCGCTGGCCCGGGCCCTGTTCGCCGTACATGCCGGGGCCGGGGTGCTCGTGCTGGACGAGCCGGCGGCAGCGCTCGACGTTCGGGCCGAGGCCGAGCTGGTCGAGCGGTACCTCGAGCTCACGTCGGGGGTGGCGTCGTTGATCATCTCCCACCGGTTCTCGGTCGTCCGCAACGCCCACCGGATCTGCGTGCTGGCCGACGGGCGGATCGTCGAGGACGGAACGCACGAACAGCTGCTCGACCAAGGCGGGACGTACGCCGCGATGTTCCGTCTGCAGGCCGAGCGGTACGTGACCGCGCCGGAAGACCCGGAGAGCGAGCCCGTCGATGCGTAGTCTGCGGATCCTCTGGCTGTGGCTGGCGACGTCGTTCCGGGCCGCGCCGGGGCTGATGACGATGTCCGCAGTCCTCGTCGCGGCGCGGGCGATCACGGCGCCCTTGCAGACGTACGGCGTCAGCCGGCTCGTCGACGGGATCGCGGCGGACCAGTCCAGCACGATTGCCCTGGGCATCGGCATCATCATCGGCGGTCTCGCGATCTCGTTCGTGGCCGACGTCGTGGGCTGGCCGCTGCAGGACACCGCACAGGAACGCATGGCCGGCCGCGTGCACGCCGATCTGCTGGACGTGACGACGGGCATTCCAGGGTTGACGCATCACGAGCGACCCGACGTGGCCGACCGGCTGGAGCTGGTCCGCGAACGCGCGTGGCGGATGGGCGTCGGTGCCGAGGTGCTGCTCTGGGTGTTCGCGACGGTGACCAACACGGCGACCGTGCTCACGCTGCTCGGCTCGGTGCATCCGTTGTTGCTGATTCTGCCGTTGCTCGGTGCGACGCGGATCTGGTCGGCGTACCTGAGCAGCACCCGGCAGCAGAAGGCGTGGGAGGACTCACTGCCCCAGGAGCGCCTGGTCGATCGGTTGATCGAGGTCGCGAAGGATCCACGGACAGGGCTGGAGCTGCGCGTGTTCGGGCTCGGGAAAGTCCTGCTGGACAAGATCTTCTCGCTGCAGACGGAGCGGTTCCGGCGCCGGGTCGCGGCGGCGCGGTGGGGCGGGAAGGTCGACGGCGCGGTGCGCCTGGTCTTCGGTCTCGCGTACGCCGCGGCCGTCGTGTGGGTGGTCGCCCGGGCCCGGAACGGGCAGCAGACCGCGGGCGACGTCGTACTCGTGCTGTTGCTGGCGCCGCAGGTGGATCAGATGACCGGTGGGATCGCGCAGAACGTCTACTGGGTCGGCGAGGTGGTGCGGAGTTTCAGCCGGTACGACTGGTTGCGCGAGTACGCGAAGGAGAACGCCTGGCAGACGAGCATCACGCCGGCGCCGGCCCGGCTCACGTCCGGCATCGAGTTGCGGAACGTCGGATTCTCCTATCCTGGCTCGGAATCCGCCGTACTGAGCGCCATCGATCTCAGCCTGCCCGCGGGATCGGCGGTGGCGTTGGTGGGGGAGAACGGCGCCGGCAAGACGACGGTGGTCAAGCTGCTCGCGCGGATGTACGACCCGACGACGGGGAGCATCCTGGTCGACGGTGTGGACCTGGCGACGATGTCGCCCGACGGCTGGCGGTCACAGCTGTCGGCGGGTTTCCAGGACTTCGTGAAGTTCGAGCTGACGGCGCGTCAGGTCATCGGGATCGGCGACGTCGCCCGGGCGGACGACGAGACCGCCTTACGCGCGGCCGTCGCCCGGGGCGACGCGGAGTCGGTGGTGGCCGGGCTGCCGCGCGGGCTGGACACGCAGCTGGGCAAGAAGTTCACCGACGGCGTCGAGCTGTCCGGCGGCCAGTGGCAGCGGCTCGCCCTGGCCCGGGCCTTCATGCGCGAACGCCCGCTCCTGCTCCTCCTCGACGAGCCGACCGCGGCGCTCGACCCCGAGGCGGAGCACCGGCTCTACGAGCAGTACGCCGCAGCCGCCCGGATCGCGGCCACCGAGACAGGAGGCATCACCGTCCTGGTCTCCCACCGGTTCTCGACCGTCCGCATGGCCGACCTGATCGTTGTCCTGCACAACGGTCGCGTCGAGGAGGTCGGCACTCACGAAGACCTCCTCGTGGCCGGCGGCCGCTACGCCGAACTCTTCGAACTCCAGGCCCGCGCCTACCGCTGAGTTCCGGCTGGGTTCTCAGGTCGCTGAGAACTGGCTGAGAAGCGTGCGTTCACCGGTCGTTTGCCGTTTGTGGAACGTTCAACTCGGTGACGCTGTGCGCTTGGTGATCCGATGCCTAAATTCCTTGAGGTTGGGAAGAAAGGTAACCATGGACTCAGATATCGCAGTCCGCGCTCGAGGGATCACCAAGAGTTTCGGCGAGGTGATCGCACTCGACGGCATCGATCTGGATGTGGCGCAGGGACAGCTGCACGGATTGGTCGGGCCGAACGGCGCGGGAAAGACGACCTTGCTCGGCCTGCTGCTGGGTCTGGCTGTCGCCGACAGCGGCCGCCTGGAGATCCTCGGTACGCCGGTCGGCCGGGCGCTCGCCGTGTCCGAGGGAGTCGCCGGTTTCGTCGACGGCCCGGGTCTCTATCCGTCATTGACGGCTAAGCAGAACCTCGCCGCCCTGGCCGCTCTCCGCGGCGACGCACCGACGATGGGCATCGACGACGCGCTCGACCAGGTCGGCCTCACCGACGTCGCCGACGACCGGGTCCGTGGTTTCTCCCTCGGCATGCGCCAGCGCCTCGGCCTCGCCGCCGCGCTCCTCACCAAGCCCCGGCTGCTGGTGCTCGACGAGCCGTCCAACGGCCTCGACCCCGTCGGCAAGAAGCATGTGTACGGCGTACTGACTCGGCTCGCTGCCGACGGGACTGCCGTGGTGCTGTCGAGCCACCGGATGGACGACGTCGAGGCGCTCTGCGACGAGGTCACCATCCTGTCCACCGGACGGGTCGCCTTCTCCGGTCCGCTGACCAAGCTGGCGTCCGAGAACCGCGAACTCGACTACCGGCTCCTCACGTCCGACGCCGACGCCGCCCGCCGGCTGGCCGGTGAGACCACCGGGATCCGGGTCGTCGACGACAGCGGCGTACGGCGGGGCGCCGAGGAACTGGTGGTGTCCGCGCCGGTCCCGGCCATGGACGAGCTCGTCAAGGGGCTCGTACTCGCGGGCGTCGCGGTGCGCGAGCTCGCACCGGTGGTGTCGCCACTCGAAGCCGCGTTCCTCGACCTCACCGAACAGCAGGAGTCCGACCAGTGACAGCCACCGTCGCCGAAGCCACCAAGCAACCTGCGGCTCCCGTCGCCCGCAGCGTCTCGGTCCCGCGCGCCTACCGCTTCGAGTCGGTCAAGTTGCTCTCGCAGTGGCGCGTTCGCCTGGTGATCGTCGCGTGCTGGCTCGCGCCGGCGCTGTTCGTCGCGGTGATCAGCCAGCAGGCGTCGCTTCCGGTCGACACCCTCTTCGGCCGCTGGATGCATGCCACCGGGTGGGCCGGCCCGCTGGTGATCCTCGGATTCTCCGGCTCGTGGGCGCTCCCGCTGCTGACCTCGCTGATCGCCGGCGACGTGTTCGCGTCCGAGGACCGGCTCGGCACCTGGCGGCATCTCCTGGTCGCGGTTCGGTCGCCGCGACGGATCTTCGTGTCGAAGGCACTCGCCAGCCTGACGGTGATCATGGTGCTCGTGCTCGGGCTGGTCTGCTCGAGCACGCTCGGCGGACTCGCGGTCATCGGCAACCGATCCCTGATCGGGCTCGACGGCCACCTGCTGTCGCCGGGCGACGCCGCCGGAATGGTCCTGCTCGCCTGGGCCTGCGCACTCGCCCCGACCCTGGCCCTCGCCGCGATCGGCCTGCTCGGGTCCGTCGCGTTGGGCCGGTCGCCGATGGGTCTGCTGCTGCCGGCTGTGGTCGCCTTGGCGATGCAGATCGTTCAGCAGCTTCCGGTCCCGGTCGCCATCCGCTACGCACTGCCCGGCTACGCCTTCATCAGCTGGAACGGCCTGTTCACCAGCCCGGCACAACTCGGGCCGCTCCTGATCGGCATCGCGGTCAGTCTCGTCTGGGTCGTGGTCGCGACCGCCCTGGCCTACTTCCTCTTCGTACGGCGTGACTTCACCAACCCGACCCACGACGGGTCCGGCCGCCTGGCGATCACCGCCGGCCTGCTGCCGCTCGTCGTACTGTTCGGCCTCACCGCCGCGGTGCTGACCCCGGTGACCGGAGGTCGGCTCCGGGATCGACCAGGACAAGGTGCAGCGGTCGGTCGCCACCTCGTTCGCACACCTCTATCGCTTGCAGACCAAGCAGCTCAACCGGCCCGACGTCACCGAGGAGCAACTGCAGTCCTCGGCCGCGTGCACCAAGGGCGGCGACCAGGTCGCCGCCGTCGGTCCCGGCAACGACTGGCGTTGCGTCGTGAGCTGGCACATCCCCGGTGTCGAGGCGGCCGGTTCGGCCATCTACCAACTCGACATCAACCCACTCGGTCGGTACGTCGCCGACGGGGACGGACCGAAGGAAGTCAACGGCTTCTTCCTGGTCCGGACGCCGGCAGGCGACGAACCGAACCCACTGTGGCAGTTCGACGGCAACATCGAACTGCTTCCGTCCACCTCGAAGGGATAACCCCATGCAGGTAACACGCCGCCGCAGGCGTGACGAGAAGGGCCTCACCACCCTTCTTCGCCGCCGGATACCACTGGTCGCGGCAGGTACCACCGCCGCCGCCGTGGCCCTTGCCGGCACTGCAGTTGCATCGACGCACCAATTCGGTGACGACCAGGTCGGTCAGGTCACCGACAAGGGCCAGGTCGTATCCGCCGACCAGTACATCAAGCCGCTCGGCGACCGCCTTCTCCTCCAGAAGGGCAAGATCATGTCGTCCGCGGTCAGCCCGGACGGCAGCCACATGGCCGCCTCCGTGACCGACGGCGGGATGGCGCTCGCGATCATCGACCTGAAGAACTGGAAGGTCCAGCAGTACGTCGGCAACAACGCCGCTGCCGACCTGAAGATCCCGGGCAACGACATCGGCCAGGAAGGCCCGACGTACTCGCCCGACGGCTCGCAGCTGTGGCTGGGCCAGACCGACGGCTACCGCAAGTTCACGGTGAACCCGGACGGCTCGCTCGCCAACCCGACGTTCGTCACCATCGCAGCCGCACGGCTCGAAGCACGCGCTCGTCGGTGAGGCTGTGTTCTCGCCGGACGGCTCCACCGTGTACTCCGCGGTGAACGGCCAGAACCGCGTGGTCGCGATCGACACCGCCACCGGCACTATCACGCAGAGCTGGGCCATCGGCAACGCGCCGCGTGACATGGTCATCGTCGGCAGCAAGCTGTACGTCAGCAACGAGGGCGGCCGCCCGGCCAAGCCCGGTGACCCCACGATCAACTCGTACGGCACCCAGGTGGTGGCCTCCCAGGTCACCGCGGCCACCACGACCGGTACGGTCAGCGTGATCGACCTGGCGAAGCCGACCGCCGCGGCCGCGAGCATCGACGTCGGCCTGCACCCGACCGCGGTGTACGCCAAGAACGGCGCCGTGTTCGTCACCAACACCGCCACCAACAACGTGTCGGTCATCGACACCAGGCGCGGCAAGGTCGTCCAGACCATCGCCACCCAGCCGTGGCCGGAGGCCTCGGTGGGTTACGAGCCCGAACGGCGTGACGCTCACCGACGACGGTCACCTGCTGGTGACGCTCGGCCGGGCCAACGCGGTCGCCGTCTACAAGTACAAGAACCCGCTGGAGCCGGTCAGCTACGTCGGCCTGCTCCCGACCGACTACTTCCCGGCGGAGATCGCGACCGTCGGCAAGGACATCGTGGTGTCGAACACCCGTGGTGTCGACGCCCGCCGGGAGACGACGGCGGCCGGCCACGGTACGCACGACACGACGTCGAGCCTGACCAAGTTCACGCTGCCCGACGACCACGCCATCCAGAAGAGCACCGGCGTCGTCTTCGAGCAGAACGGCTGGACCAAGGGCTCGGCCCAGGTCGCCACGGACAAGGGCCACCGCAAGCCGGTGCCGGTTCCGGCGAAGCTCGGTGACCCGTCGACGATCAAGCACGTGTTCCTGATCGTCAAGGAGAACCGGACCTACGACCAGCTGTACGGCGACATCCCGGAGGGCAACGGCGACCCGGCGCTGGCGCAGTACGGCGAGAACGTGACGCCGAACCAGCACGCGATGGCCAAGCAGTTCGGGCTGTACGACAACACCTACGACATCGGCACGAACTCCGCCGAGGGTCACAACTGGCTGATGCAGGCCGACAACCCGGAGTACACCGAGTCCTCGGCCGGTGAGTACCTGCGCAGCTACGACACCGAGAACGACGCGCTCGGCCACCAGAAGAGCGGCTTCATCTGGACCGGTGCACAGGCGGCCGGCAAGACCGTCAAGGACTTCGGCGAGTTCCAGTCGATCGAGCAGAAGCCGGCCGGAGCGACCTGGCAGAACCTGTACTGCGACACCAAGACCATGGTCGGGACCGGACAGGACACCGCCTATCCGATCAAGACCGGCTCGGCGATCCCGTCGCTCAACGCCGTGTCGGTGCCCGGCTTCCCGCTGTTCGACACCGACGTGCCGGATGTCTACAAGACCCAGATCTGGAAGCGTGACTTCGAGAAGACCGGGCCGGCCAACCTGAACATGTTCTGGCTCTCCAACGACCACACCGGTGGCCCGCCGAACGGAGCCGCTCAGGTCGCCGACAACGACCTCGCGACCGGCCAGATCGTGGACGAGATCTCGCACAGCAAGTACTGGAAGGACTCGGCGATCTTCATCGTCGAGGACGACTCCCAGGCCGGTCTCGACCACATCGACGGTCACCGGGCGCCGATCCAGATCATCAGCCCGTACGCCCAGCACGGCGCCGTCGACAGCCGGTACTACACGCAGATCACGATGATCCGGACGATCGAGCAGATCCTCGGGATCAAGCCGATGAACCAGAAGGACAGCGCGGCCACCCCGATGGCGACCGCGTTCACGTCGAAGCCCGACTTCACGCCGTTCACGGCGCTGCCGAACCGGACCTCGCTGACCGCGGGTCTGGCCACGCTGCCGCCCTGTGGCGCGGACGTCCCGGCGGCGCAGAACCCGAACGCCGCACCGGCGCCGAAGGCTGTCGTGCCGGCCGACCAGAAGGCGATGGCGGCGACGTGGGACAAGTGGAAGGCGCAGCAGCGGACCACCGGTCCGAACGCCAGGGCCGACTTCGCGAACCCGGCGCAGATGAACCACTTCGACTGGTACGAGGCGCACGACTGGTCCAAGCCGTACCCGGGCGAGGACAAGATCGTCGCTCCGGCCGACGTGCCGGGTGCTGTCATCCCGTCAGCGGAGAACGACGGCTGACACTGCTATGACCGACCGACCGCGCCGGGCGTCGACCCGGATCGAGCAACCTGCCGATCCGGCCGACGTCCGGGCGGTCGGCTACGGCCCTGACGACGTCGTCCAGGTGCCGGAGAAGTACGCCGATCTGCCCGTCCGCAAGGAAACGTCGGGACGGGCGGATCAGTGGAACGACAACCTGATGGCCCCGGAGCCGTCGTCGGTCTACGTGGTCGACGACCGCTACCTGTACGCGACGGACACAGCCGGCCGGGTCACCCACGCTGAGGGGTGGCTCGGCTGGCTGCCGTCGAAGGAGAACGAGGAACGCCGCAACCTGGATGCCCAGCTGGAGGCGGGGGAGGCCGATCGGCAGCCCACCGACGACGGCGGTCATGTCTTCGCGACCGTGTTCGACGGTCCCGGCGAGACGATCAATCTGACCGCGCAATCGCGGGAGCAGAACCGCGCGGTGAAGGGCAGTGACAACTGGCGCCGGATGGAAGAGAGCTGGCAGGCGTTGCGGGCGGCCGGGATCCCGGTGCACGCCGCCATCGATGTCCGGCACCCGGACGGAACGTCGCGTCGGCCATCGGCCCGGACCGTCGTCGACCGGCACGAGGGCACGCGATCCCCACGGCGTATCTTCAAGGAGACCAAACCGCAGGCGGCCCGGGGACGAGAATGAGCGAGATCGGCACCATCGACGCGATCGCCCGGGCCTTGACGGCCGAGCTGCCCTCGGGGTGGCGCGAAGTGACCGCGGTCTACCGGGCCACCGCGCCGTACGCCGAACTGGATGCCACTGTGGTCGGGCCGGATGGTGAGCCGACGCAGCTCGAGTCGCTGCCCGAGGGGCTGGAGAACTTCTTCGAGACTCTGCGGCAGCAGATGTACCAGCCCGGGAAGGGCGCCTGGCTGACCGCCGTCATCACCGTGACCGCGGACGGGCACTTCTCCACCGACTTCGACTACGACCACGAACCCGACTGGTCGATCCCTGTCGACGCGGGCATCTACGCCGCCGATCTCGCGGAGTTTCCGCGGGACGACCAGTACATCCCGAGCTGGTTGCGTTAATTCGGTGGCGGCCCGTCGAGGCCGCTGGTAGCGTCGCCGATCTGTCTTTTTCGGGATCGAATCGAACCGGATGGTTGTGCTCCGGGGCGGGACCCTGCTGCTCGTCCCCCATCCGAAGCTCTCCACGATTCGAGGCTCTCTCCGATGGCCGAACCAGAACTCGAGACCGAACGCGCCTTTCTCGCCACCGCGCGCGCCGCGCTCGCCCGCATGCACCAGGAGGTGGAGGCGCGGGACGTCCCGCTGATCGGCGGCGAGGACAACGACGAACGCTTCACCAACGAGGCCAGCGAGCGCGCCAAGCTGCAGCGCACGCAGGCTTTGCTCGACCTCCCCGACGTGCCGTTGTTCTTCGGGCGGCTCGACTACGAGGCCGGGACCATCCAGGATCTGGACCAGAAGATCCACATCGGTCGCCGGCACGTGCACGACGGCGGCGGTGTCCCGTTGGTCATCGACTGGCGAGCGCGCGTGTCGGTGCCGTTCTACCGCGCGACCCGCAGCGACCGGCAGCGGGTCCTGATGCGCCGTCGGTACGGGTTCTCCGACGCCGCCGACCTGACCGGCTTCGAGGACGAGCCGCTGACCGGGACTGTCGAGACCGATCAGGCCGATGCCTTCCTGCGCGCCGAGATCGAGCGCCCGCGCACCGGGCCGATGCGCGACATCGTCGCCACGATCCAGCCGGAGCAGGACGACCTCGTCCGGGCGTCACTGCATCCGTCCGTCTGCGTACAGGGCGCACCAGGCACCGGCAAGACTGCCGTCGGCCTGCACCGCGTGGCCTACCTGCTCTACACCGAACGGGAACGGCTGAGTCGCGGCGGTGTCGTGATCGTCGGACCGAACCGCTCCTTCCTGTCGTATATCCGCAAGGTCCTGCCGGCGCTCGGCGAGGTCGACGTACGGCAGATCATCATCGAGGAGCTGATCAGCCGGCCCGCGGCGGCAGTGGACGAAGCCGAGGCCGCGCGGGTCAAGGGTGATGCGCGGATGGTGGAGGTGTTGCGCCGGGCGTTGTGGTCGTACGTCGGTACGCCGACCGACGGAATCCTTTACAGCAAGGGCTCTCGGCGTTATCGCGTGCACGACTACGAGGTGGTCGACATCGTCTCCGACCTGCGTGAGTCGACCAGGTACGCGCCGGGTCGCAACGCCCTGGCTCAGCGGATCGCACATCTCGTCCTGGTCCGGATGGAGCAGCGCGCCGAGTCGCCGGATGACCGCGTGCAGAACGCGGTGGCCCGCTCGAAGCCCGTGAAGGAGCTGATCGACGCCGTGTGGCCCCGCGTCGTACCCGAGCAGATCCTGCACCGGCTGCTGTCGGATGCCGATTTCCTGGCGCAGGCGGCCGGCGTCTTGACGGAGGACGAGCGTACGGCGCTCTTGTGGCCCAAGCCGCGCGCGGTCGTGGAAGTCGGCGAAGTGGTCGTTCGCCGACACCGTGCTCCTCGACGAACTCGAGGACCTGATCGAACGCCGTACCGGCTCACTCGGGCATCTGGTCCTGGACGAGGCGCAGGACCTCTCGGCCATGCAGCTGCGCGCGCTCGGCCGCCGGTGCCGCACCGGCTCGGCCACGGTGCTCGGCGACCTGGCCCAGGCAACGACCGCGTGGGCCGCCGGTTCGTGGGACCTGGTCCTCGGTCACCTCGACAAGCCGGACGCCGTCGTGGCCGAGCTCGACCGCGGTTTCCGCGTCCCGGCCCAGATCATCGACTTCGCGGCGAGGCTGCTGCCGCAGATCGCTCCCACCCTGGGCATCCCGAGCGGCGTCCGGACGGTGGCCGACGCCTTGGCCATCGACGAGACCGACGAGCTGTCCTTCCCGGACGCGGTCGTCGCCGCCTGCAAGACCGCGCTTGCCGGCGAAGGCTCGGTCGCGCTGATCGCCGCCGACGGGCAGATCTCGCACCTCCGCGACGTGCTGGCCGCCGCCGGCCTCCAGCCGGCCCTCCTCGGCGAGACCGAGGACGAGATGGACACCGTCCGGCTGGTCTGCGTACCGGCCACCCTCGCGAAGGGTCTCGAGTTCGACGCCGTCATCGTCGCCGAACCGGCCGCTATCGTCGCCGCCGAACCCCGCGGTCTGCACCGCCTCTACGTCATCCTCACCCGAGCCGTCAGCCGCCTTCACATCGTCCACGCGCGGCCGCTTCCGAACCCCCTCAGCCGGTAGCTTTCTCCGGGAGGAGGTGGAGATGGGTGGATCGGAGGTCGTCGTACTGATCCTTGTGCTGCTCGTCGCGGCCGGGATCGTGTGGGGGATCGTCGCGCTCGTCCGTCGGCAGCAGTACATCCGATCGCTGCGGGAACGCGGCTGGACGTTTGTGAACAGCCCGACGTTCGATGCGGTCGCCAGGCTTGGCAATCCGCCGTTCGGGCTCGGCTTTCGGCGGCGGCCCGACGATCAGATCACTGGATTGACCAGTGGTGGCAGGCCGTTCCAGGTGATCGAGTACGCCACCGAACACTGGTCGGGCTGGGTCGGCATGGTCAGTCTGTCCCGTCGGCTTCCGGAGCTGTGGATCACCGGTGGCGAGACGGAACCGCGGTACGGCGTCCTGGCGACCGGGGTGCCGTCGCCGGCGCAGCTCGGCCCGGGCTGGCAGATCGGTGCGCTGGACGCGGCGTTCGCCGCGGCGGCGCTGACTCCGCAGCTGTGTGAGCGGCTGAACGCGATGGCCGCGAGCCAGACCGGTGTGAACCTGAGCGTCGACACCGACCAACTGGTGGTGCTGGACCCCCCGCGCAAGGACGTCGATCTCCTCGGTCCGTGGTTGGAGCGGCTCGCGACAGTCGCCGCAGCAATCGACGCCGCTCCGCTGGATGGGTGGATCCAGCCGGAGCGGCCGCCGCGGCTCACGTTCTACCAGCACCCGGATTGGTACTGGATCGATGTCGACGACAGCCTGCTGCAACTCACCCCGGTAACCCGCGCCGGCCACGATCACCGCACCAGTGAAGTTGTCCGGGGCCGCGATGGCGACGGGCCGCCGTTCGTCGCGTTCACGCATCACTGGAAGACCACCCGGACCGAGACCTCCACCGACAGCGAGGGCCGGACTCACACCCGGACTGTGGTCGAGAACCACAGCGAGCCGATCCTCGGGTTCCAGTTGCCGGCCCGGATGCCGTGGATCCAGGTCGCGCGCCGCGGGTTCGGCCGCGGGATCAGCTTCGAGAGCGAGGCCTTCAACGACCAGTTCGCGGTCAGCGCGCAGGACACCAAGTTCGCGTACGACGTCATCCATCCACGGCAGATGGAGTACCTGATGGCGAACCCACCGGCGTCGTTCCGGATCGCCGACGACTGGGCGTGGTTCTCAGCAGGCGAGCACAGTCAGCCGGCCATCGCCCACAGCTCACTCTTCCTCCGCGGCTTCCTGGCCCGCGTTCCGCGCTTCGTCTGGCGCAACCTCGGTCTTCCGGACGCGCCGTACCCGTCGCCGGCGCCGTTGTCCGAACAGAGGTGATGCATGGGTGGTCCCCGGTGCTGTTGTCGTCAACACCGGGAACCGTGGACGGCTCAGACCCCCGAGAGCCCGAGTCGTCCTGCACCTCCGGTGCCCGGTGAGCGCAGGAGTATGCGGTCAGCGGGCTTCGAGTACGGAGAGATCGCGGACGGCGAAGCGGTAGTGCTCGACGGCTTCCTCCATCAGGACCGCGAGGCACTCGGCGACTGCGCGAGGCTCCTCGGGGTACCCGGGGGCCGGGGTGCGACCGCAGGCGCGGCCGAGGCCGGAGTCGGTGAGCTCGGCGATCGTCCGGCGTACCAGCGCCATCCGATCGATGAGGACCTCGCGGACTTCCGCGTACGACGGAGTCGCCTCGAGGTCGATGCCGAGGGCAACGGCATCCTTGTCGGCGTACCAGGACTGGGCCACGCCGAGCGGGTGGTAGGGACGTTCCTGGTCGAGGACGGTGCGGGCGAACCAGGCATCCGTGATGAAGATCAGGTGGCGGAGAGTCTCGACGAACGACCATTCGCCGTCGACGCGCTCCTGCCGGGCAGACTCGGGCAGGCGTTCGGCGCGCGCGAGAGCCTCGGACCAGAGCCGCTCGACGGTGTCCCACATCGCGCGGAACCCGTCGGCGTCCTGGATCTCGCGCAGTTGCACGCGCTCGGGGTGCCGGCGATCGAGCTCGGCGTCGACGTACTCGGTCACGTCGACGCCGTTGACGACGAGGCGCTCGACATAGCCGGAGATGTCGACGTCCATGAGACAGCCGTCGACGATCTTGACCCCGGACAGATCGCAGTCGGTGAAACGGGCGTCGCGCAGGTCGGCGACCCGGAACTCCTGACCGCGATAGGCATCGGTCTCTTCGCCGCCACCTGAGAACCGGTGCGGTCCGTACTGAGCATCCATCGCCCTACTCAATCACCTCTGGGGAGCAAGCGAAGGAACCACAGGCCGTCGGTGTCAGTTGGTCGCCGGTGGCTTCGTGTCCCAGCCGTGGAACGCCGACACGTCGCCGGCATTCCAGGCCTCGCGGAGACCCGGCTTGCTGAGATCCCAGTCCGGGCGGGCCTCGCGGCTCGCCTCGCGCAGGTCGCTCCAGAGGTCGCTCAGCGACGGCCGGCCCCAGAACCAGTAGCCGTTGTAGATGCTGTGGACGACGAGTCCCGGCTTGAGGACGAGCGTGTGCGGGATCATCGGGTCGTTCACCGGGTCGGTGTACTCCTGGATGTCGAGATCCTTCTGGACGATCCGGCCGGGATCGGACAGGAACGGCCATTGCGCCCCGACCGCGGACCGGAACTCCTGCAGGGTGTGATGGTCGTCGGTGGCGATCGTGACGATCTGCGTGTAGGCGACGGCGATCTTCGGGTAGAACTCGGCGAGTTCCCGGTGCTGCTGGTGTTCCTTCGGGCAGTAGTGCCCGCGGGCGAGGGTGAGGATCAGCGGATCGTCACCCTGCAGTTCGCTGAGCTTGCGCGGTACTTCGGTGTGGTCGGGGAGCTCGTAGTCCGGGAAGGTGCTTCCGGGCGTGATGTCGGATCGCATGAATGGCCTTTCATCGTGCGAGTAGGCTCTGGCCGCCGTCGATGTCGTACGTCGCCCCGGTCAGGGCGGTGTTGGTCATCAGGTGCACCGCGAGCGCGGCGACGTCGTCCGGCTGGACGACCCGGCCGATCGGAAGCGTCGTCCGCAGTTCGGTACGGCGCGCGTCCAGCTGGTCACCGAGGAGCGACGCCGACAGTGGGGTGTCGACGAAGCCGGCAGCGATCAGGTTGATGCGCACCGGTGCGACCTCGAGGGCCAGGCTGGCGGTGAGCGCCGGCAGCGCCACGGTCATCGCCGAGGTGATCCCGATCCCGCGGTCCGGCCTGCGCCCGCCGGTGCCGCCCATGAAGGTCAGGCTGCCGCCCGGCCGGACCTTGGCGCTCGCGAACCGGGCCACGCCGACCATCAGCATCGGATGTTCCTGGAGCGCCCGCCGGGCCTCCTCGAAGTTGATGTCGGCCAGTGCGGCGTAGTACGGACCGCCGGCCGTGACCATCACGTGGTCGATCGGTCCGGCGAGGCCGGCGAAGAAGCTCTCCAGTTCGATCGAGTCGTTGGCATCGAACGCCGCGACACTCGTGGCGTCCACGTCGGCTGCCGCGTTCTTCAACCGCTCGGGATCGCGGCCGGCGAGGATCACGGTGGCTCCTGCCGCGCGAGCCCGTCGCGCGGTCTCCAGGCCGATGCCGGCGCTGCCGCCGATCACTACGACGGTCTGGCCCTGCAGTTCGTCGCTCATGGGGAGTCCTCAGAGTGGCAGTTCGGTGCCGGCGTTCTCGGCGACCATGTAGGCGGCGTACCAGTCGGGCCAGTTGGCGTCCGCCTCGCCGGTGCGCTTCTCGTGCTCGCCGTGGGCGGTCGCGGCCCGGACCAGTGCGGCCTTCAGGTCGCTGACCGAGGTGTACGACGTGATGCCTACGTCGACGCGGCCGGGGAGCCGGCCGGTGACCTCCTGCATCAGCCAGACGTTGCCGTCCGGATCGCTGAAGGTGGCCCGCGAGCGGTACGTGCCCCGATCCGGGTCGGGCCCGGGCTCGACGCCGTTCGGTCCGATGTGCGAGATCTCGTCGACGTCGACACCGGCGGCGATCAATGCGTCCCGGGCAGCGACGATGTCGGTCACGACCAGGTACGCCTTGGCAGAGCCGGGCGTCGCCGAGGTGAGCGTGCCGCCGAACTGGACCGAGGCCCACGATCCCGGCGGAGTGAGCTGGACGACGCCGGGCGGTGTGACGTCCAGTCGCCAGCCGAGGCCCTGGTAGAACTCCCTCGATCGGTCGACGTCCGACACCGGAATGACGATGACCTCGACCTTCTGGTCGAACGTGCCGAGCTGCGGCACCGAGTTGGTGTTGTCCTTGGCATCCGTCGTACTCATGGTGACCCCTCCGCATTGTGGTTGCTACCTACCTACCATCGCGCGTACTGGCGCACCTCGCACCAGTGAAAGACCCTGGACCTCTCAGCGCCTCATCACTCGCTCGACCGGCTGAAGAGCTGGAGGAAGAGCAGGAAGACGTTGAGGATGTCGAGGAAGATCGACGCCGCCATCAGTGGCGCGGACGCGAGGTCGGTGGATCGCCGCAACCGCTGGAAGTCGAAGGCGACCAAGGCGGCGAAGATCAGCAGGCCGGCGATCGAGTAGATCAGCGCGCCGCCCGGGATCTGCACGAAGATCAGGACGATGCCGAAGACGATCAGTGCGATCAGTGCCCACGACGCGATCCGGGCGATAGCGGACAGATCCCGCCGGGTGGCGTACCCGGCGGCACCGAAACCGGCGACGAACAGCGCCGTCGCGCCACCGGCCTCCCAGAGCGCCGTCGGATCGACCGAAGCGTAGAACGCGAGAGTCGGTGCGACCGCCAACCCGATCAGCAGACCGAACGCGCTGAGCAGTGCGACCGCCGCGCCGACCGATCGGCGGACGGCGAACTGCATCCCGATCAGGGCCCCGAAGGCGGCGATGAAGGCGATGATCCCGATGGCGCCGTGCAGGTTGCGACCGAGATAGGCCCCGAGGGCGAACAGCGCGGTGGTGGTGGCGACGTACTGCATCGTCTGGGCGAACAAGGTGTGCGTGGCGTCCCGGCTGGTCGCGCCGGCCGGAACATTCATGGCGCTCATTTCAGGCCCTCCTCAAGTTGGGGTTGTTCCACCTCCTACGGTCCCGCGTGCGGGCCTCGGTGACACCAGGGAGATCCACGGGTGTGACCGGATTCCCGTGGACGAACAGTGGAGGCAGTGGAAGCCCGGCAAGGGATTCCCTCGAGAAACGGAAGCACACACCATGTCCACCATCCACTTCACCGAGACCACCAGCTCGACCCCCGAGCAGTTCATCGACGGTCTGACCGACTTCGGCCCGGGCCGCGCGAAGCTCTTCGCGAACAGCAGTGACAACTACCTGAAGGTCCACGACCAGGGGCCCGGGTACGCCGACGTCACCGAGGGCACGGCCGGCAGCTGGGAACGCCTGCACTACGACTGGAGCGACCCGAACCACGTCGTCCTCACCACCACCGACTCCAACCTCTGGGGCGGCGCGTCCGGTCACACCTACACCTTCCACCGCCGGGCCGACGGACGGACCGACATCGACGTCAAGATCGTGCGCGAGGGCAAGAACGCCAAGGGCCGTCTGCTCGGCATCGTGCTGGGCGTGTTCGGCAAGCGCGTCCTGGGCAAGCCGTTCGACAACTCCGTGAAGGCCATCGAGGCCCGCAACAACAAGGTAGAGGCGTGAGCATCATGATGAACCTGATCCGCAAGGCCAAGGGCCTCAGCCGCAACGTCGTTCTGGCCGCACTCGGCGGCGCCCTGTTGGTGACCGGCGCGACGACCGCACAAGCCACGGTGGGCGCGCAGGCCAAGGAGAAGCCGACGATCGTCCTGCTGCACGGGGCGTACGCCGACGGCAACAGCTGGTCCGAGGTGACCGGCCGGCTGCAGAAGTGACGGCTACAACGGTCGTCGCTCCGGCCGTGCCACTGCGGGGCATCGCGTCCGACACGTCGTACCTGAGCGGCGTCCTCGCGACCATCCCCGGTCCGAAGGTGCTCGTCGGGCACTCGTACGGCGGTGCGCTGGTCAGCGAGCTGGCCGACACACCCGGGGTGAAGTCGCTCGTCTACGTGGCCGCGTTCATCCCGCAGGCCGGTGAGACGCTCGGTGCGCTGAACTCGCAGTTCCCGGGCAGCGATCTCGGTCCGGACACCACCACGTGATCCCCTATCCCGGTGGGGTCGACCTCGCGGTCAAGCCCGAGACCGCCCGCGCGGTCTTCGCCGCGGACATCCCGGCCCGCCAGGCCGACGTCGTTCGTCGCCGCCCAGCGTCCGGTCGCGGCCTCGGCCTTCACCGAGCCGATCGAGCGGACCGCCCCGGCCGCACTGCCGAAGTACGCCGTCATCCCGACCGGTGACCACGCGATCGCCCCGGCCGCCGAGCGCTTCATGGCCAACCGGGCCGGCGCGAAGATCGTCGAGGTCAACGGCGCTTCCCACCTGGTCATGTTGTCCCAGCCCACGACGGTGACGAAGGTGATCGAGCGAGCCGCTCGCTGAACCACCCCAGACAGCAAGCCGACCGGAGCCGTCACGCTCCGGTCGGCTGGTGCGTCCGGCTCAGGCCGGTTGCGAGACGAACAGCTCGACGGCGATGTCGTCGGGATCTTTCAGGTTCAGGTGCAGCCCGAACGGACTCGCCTCGATGGTCGAACAGACCACCCCGGCGGCGGTCAGGCTGGTCTGCCAGGCTTCCAGCTCGCGCCCGCGACGGCACCAGGAACGCGACGTGGTCCAGACCGATCCGGCCCGGGTCGAAGCTCTTGTCGTTCGCCTCGGGATGGTCGCGGAGCGCGATCATCATCCCGGGTCGAGCCACGATCAGGAGACGTCCGCCGGCACCGTCGGTCGAGAACACGGTCTCCGTCCCGAGCACCCGGTTGTAGAAGTCGGCACTGCGCTCCGGATCGGTCACGGTCAGCGAGATGTGAGAGAACGCGTCGAGTGCGGGCATCGCAACCTCCTGGCCACAGTAAGCGGCACCAGCCCGCAGAACTCAACGACCCAGTTGTACGTCGTCCACCAGCAGCCACTGATTGCCGTCGGGATCGCGCAACGACACGACAGCGTGCCCGTTCCGGCACCGGGAGATCTCACCCGGTGCGGCTGCCTGTCAGGCCGAGCGGGCGAGCGCGCCGCGGAGCTGCCGGCGCGAGGTGATGCCGAGCTTGGAGAACGTCTTGCGCAGATGCCACTCCACCGTGCGGGGGCTGATGAACAGCTGGGCCGCGATCTCGGGGTTGGTCAGGCCGTCCCGGGCCAGCCCGGCGATCTGCGCCTCCTGCGCGGTGAGGTCGTTGAGCGTGTCCGGCTGAGCGTTTGCGGACCGTCTCGCCGGTGGCGAGCAGTTCGTGGCGGGCGCGCTCGGCGAAGGCCTCGAGTCCCATCTCGACCAGCATGTTCGTGAGCGGTCCGCAGCTGTTCGCGGGCGTCGACGCGACGTCCCTCGCGCCGCAGCCACTCGCCGTACAAGAGATGCGCCCGGGCTGTCTCGACGCGCAGATTGGTCCGGCTCAGGTGCTCGATCGACGCGCGGTAGGCGTCCTCGTCCGCGCTCGAGCAGGGCCCGGACGCGCGCCTCCATGCCGCGGCCCCAGTCGGTCGGGGTGGCGGTGGTGCGTTCGGTCAGCCAGGCCGAGGGTGGACTCGACGAGCTTGGTGTCGCCGGTGCGGGACGCCGCCTCGGCCAGTTCGCCGACGACCAGTACGCCGTACCCGAAGACGTCCTGCTCGAAGACGCGCAGCGCGGCGTCCCGCGCGACCTCGTACCGGCCGAGGCCGTTGTGCAGGACCGAGCTCGCGTACGTCGCGAAGACCGCCATCCGGCCCTGTTCCCGCGCGGTCGCCTCGCCGGATGGTCGCGTCGATCAGCTGGGTCGCCGTCGTCTCGTTGCCGCGGAAGGCCTCGAGCATCATGCCGCCGTACCCGAGCTGCGGGTTCCCGGTCGCGGCCGCGATCTGGCGGTCCTCCTCGACCAGGCCGGCCACCGCGGTCAGGTCGCCGGTCAGGCACAGCGAGGTTGGCGCGGAAGTTGAGCGCGAACTGCAGTTGCACGAGCGCACCGGTCTCCCGAGCCATCCGGTCCTGCCGGACGGCGAGTTCGAGGGCGGTGTCGAAGTCCCAGACCTCGATCGCGACGATGCCGCCGGCCCGGTTCCCGGCGAGCCAGAGCCAGCTGCCGACGTCGTCGGCGCCGATGTCCGTCTCGGCGGGCGCTGGTCGAGAGCCTTGGTCAGCTGCGGCGCGGCGGCCGCGTATCCGCGGGTGATGCGCAGCGCGAGTGCCTGGAGCAGGAGGTCGGCCGGCGGGTCGGAGTCGGCCGGGGGAGGAGCCGCGGCTGCCGCGAAGGCCAGGATGTCCGGAGCCTCCGGCCCGCTGGCCCACATCGCTGCCGCCATCGCCTCGAGGTAGGTCACCCGCGCCCGGTCGGGGTCGTGCGGGTCGAGTTGCCTGGCGGCGCTGAGCAGCAGGCGGGCAGCGTCGCGCGCGTGCCCTTGGTCGAAGGCGATCTGTCCGCGCAGCCGCTCGATCTCGGCGGCCCGGACGGCATCCGGCGGTCCTGCCGCGGCTCCGCCGAGCAGGCTCAGTGCCGCGTCCAGGGCGCCGGAGCTGCGCTTGGCCGCCGCGGCCGCCAGCGCCCGCTCGGCGCGGCGGGCCGGCTCGGGCGTCAGCTCCGCCGAACGCTCGAGGAACGTCGGCGGCCGCGACGAGACCGCCGCAGCCCTGCGCCCGCAGGGCCGAGCTCTCGAGCTCGCGCGGCCACCTCCTCGTCCGGCCGGGCCGTCGCCTGGGCGCGATGCCACGCCCGCCGGTCCGGTCGAGTGTCAGGATCGGTCACGTCCGCCAGTGCCGATGCACGGCGTGCCGCTCCTGTGGCGAAGCCATCCGGTACGCCGCCGAGCGCACCAGCGGATGCCGGAACCGGACGTGCTGGCCGAAGCTGATCAGTCCCGACTCGATCGCTGCCGGCGGCCGGGTCGGCGCCCAGCCCGAGTCGTTCCGCCGCGCGCCAGAGCAGGGTCGCGTCACCGAGTGGTTCCGCGGCCGCGGTCAGCAGGAGCAGCCGGGTGTCGGCCGGCAATACCTCGAGCCGCCGTACGAAGCCCTCTTCGATCCGGCTGGCCAGCGGGCCCAGGCTGAAGCCGTCCGCGAGCTCCGTCGGCGTCCAGGCCCGTGGCAGCTCGAGCAGGGCCAGCGGGTTGCCGCGCGTCTCGGCCACGATCCGGTCCCGGACGCGCGGGTCGATCGGCCCCGGGAGGACCGAATCCAGCAACGCCCGCGCATCTGTCGTCGTCCAGGCCACGGATCTCGAGTTCGGTGAGTCCGGTCAATTCGTGCTCGATCGCCGTCCCGGACAGCGAAGACCATCACCACCGACTCGGCCGCCAGGCGCCGGGCGACGAACGCCAGCACCTGCGCGGACACCCGGTCGAGCCACTGTGCGTCGTCGACGATGCACAGCACTGGCCGCTGGCTGGCGGCGTCGGACAGCAGGTTCAGGACGGCCAGGCCGACGAGGAACCGGTCCGGCGCCGGTCCGGTCAGTAGGCCGAACGCCGTACCGAGGGCCTCGTGCTGCGGACGTGGGAGGCGGTCGATCCGGTCCAGGAACGGCTGGCAGAGCTGATGGAGTCCGGCGAAGGCGAGCTCCATCTCGGACTCGACCCCGGCGGCGCGAGCGACCTGGCAGGAGCTGGCTGCTGGCGACGAGCGCGTCGAGCAACGCCGACTTGCCGACACCGGGCTCGCCGCGCAGGACCAGGACCTCGCTCCGGCCCGTCCGCGCGGCGTTGAGCAACCCGTTCAGTACTGCGGTCTCCCGCCCCCGACCGCGCAGCAGCAGTCCACGATCTCCCACCGAAACAGGCTTGCATCCGAGGCGGCCACGGCGCAACGGCGCGACGCTCAGACGGTTCCGGTTCCGACCATGACCACCGGGCCACGGGCGAGCCGCAGGACGTTCTCCGACGCCGAGGCGCGGAGCCGCGCGTGCCGGTCCGGCCCGAGGACGGTCAGGGCAGCCGCGGCCGACTCGGCCAGCACGGCACCGTCGGCCGGCCCGAGCGCGCAGCGCCACCGTACGTCGATCCCGGGATACGCCATCTGCCAGCTCCGCACCACGTCCTCGAGGCCCCGGCCCCAGGTCGTGGCGTCGACGATCGTCACGCCGGTGCCCCGACGCCGCGCGGCCTGGAAGGCGAACCCCAGCGCCTGCTGTGGATTGCTGTCGGTGACGCCGACGACGACCCGGCCCAACGACGGGCCGACGTCCGCCCGGTCCGACAATCCGATCACGGCGACGGAGGCCGTCGTACGACGAGCCACCCGTCGGGTCAGCGACCGTTCGAGCCGGCCGGACCGGCGGTCGTGGCCGACCACGACGAGCGCCCGGCCGGCCTTACGGGCCTCGCTGACCAGCGCGGCCGCGGCCGGGCCCGGATACACCCAGGTCGTGATGCGCAGCGACGACGCGATCCGGCGGGCGCGCCGCCCGGCCGCGACGACAACCGCTTCAGCGGTGCCTCGAGCCCGCAGATCCACGGTCAGATTGCCGAACGGGTCGAGCAGGTGCGGCCAGCGGAACGCGTGCACGATCCGGAGCTCGGAGCCTCGGGCAGCAGCCTCGGCCGCGGCCCAGTCGAGCGTGTCCGCGTCGGCGCGAGGATTGTCGACCAGCACGATGACCGGCCCGTTGTCCGGACCCGTCTGGGGTGAGGTCCGGGTGACAACTGCCTGCGACGTGGCACTCGCCCGCTGCGATCCACGGAAGAGCTTCATGCGATGCCTCCAAGACCATGCCCGTGTTGTTCGTGTTCTCACGGTCTCTCGGCAGGCCACGGGTTGCACCAGGGGGACACACTGGCCCGGCCCCGGGTCCGGTAGCGATCACGCGACCAGTTCGGGGAGGCGGGACAGGAACAGCTTGAGGGTCGGCGAGGTGTTCGACCGGCTGTAGCCCACCGCGATCTCGATCGTCGGCGCCGTGCCGTCGAGCGGGCGGCTGACGACGGACGCGGGTAGAAGGTTCCTCGCGTACGCCGGCATCAGCGCCAGGCCGCGGGTGGAGGCGACCAGGGACATCACCATCGCCATGTTGTCGACGCCGTGGTCCAGTGGAATGTCGAGCCCGACGCCACGGAAGTACTCCTCGGTGACGGCGTGCAGCACGGTCGCCTTCTTCGAACCGCCGATGAAGATCTCGCCGACGAAGTCCTGCGGGCGTATGGCGTCCCGCACGGTGAGGCGGTGGTCGCTCGGCATCAGAACCATGAGTGGCTCGCGGTCCACCACGACGTACTCGAGGTCGTAGCTCGGCTCCACGCGCAGGAAGGCCAGGTCCAGCCGGCCGCGGGCCAGCGCCTCCGCGAGGTCGGGGGAGTAGTCGCTGACGACCGTGACCTCGATGTTCGCCAGTTCGTCGTGCAGCACCCTCATTGCCGACGGCAACCAGTTCATCTCGTGCCCGGTCTGGAAGCCGATGGCCAGTGTGTTCCGCACCGGCTGCGCCGCCTTCCGGGCGGCTTCGACGGCGGCATCGACATGCATCAGCGCCTGGCGAGCGTGATCGATGAAGCCCTGGCCCGCGGGAGTCAGCTCGACCCCGTGCACACTGCGCGAGAGCAGCTCGACCCCGACCTCCTTCTCCAGGTCGCGGATCTGCCGGCTGAGTGACGGCTGCGACGTGTGCAGGCGCCGCTGGGCCGCCTCGGTAAGACTGCCGGCCTCGGCGACGGCCACGAGGTACCGGAGGTGTCGCAGCTCCATCGCGCTCCCATGCATGTGAGGTATGCCCCCACCGTACAAAGTCTTTTTCAATTCACCTAGATGCACCTAACTTCGGAAGTGTCTTCCATACCTCTCACGTCATACCTCATAGGAGTCGAAGCTATGCCCGACAAGCAGGTCATTCTGATCACCGGGGGCCTCACCGGCATCGGCCGCGCCAGCGCCGTCGCGTTCGCGAAGAAGGGCGCGAACGTGGTCGTGGCCGGCCGGCGCGACAAGGCCGGCAAGGTACTCGCCGAGGAGCTCCGCTCGCTCGGCGCGGAGGCCGAGTTCGTCAACGCCGATGTCCGCAGGGACGACGAGGTCCGTGCCCTGGTCGACCGGACGGTCGAACTGTTCGGCCGTGTCGACGTCGCGGTGAACAACGCCGGCACCGAAGGCCGCCCCAGCCCGATCACGGAACAAAGCGCGGACACGTACGCCGATACGTTCGACACGAATGTTCTCGGCGTGATCCTGAGCGTGAAGCACGAGGTCCGGGTGATGCAGGGACAAGGTGCCGGAAGCATCATCAACATCTCCTCGACCTACGGGCACGAGGGTGCGGCCGGTGCGGCCGTCTATGTGGGCAGCAAGCACGCGGTCGAAGGCATCACCAAGTCGGTGGCGCTGGAGGTCGCCGCTTCCGGGATCCGCGTGAACGGCGTAGCGCCCGGGCCCACCGACACCGGCATGCTCACCCGCTTCACCGGCACCCCTGAGAACAAGGCGGCTCTGGTGACGGAGGTTCCGCTGCGGCGTCTCGGCCTCCCGGAGGAGGTCGCCGACGCGATCGTCTACATCGCCTCGGACCGGGCGTCGTACATCACCGGCCACATCCTCAACGTCGACGGCGGCCACTCCGCCCACTGACGACGACCGAAGGACTCAGCTATGCACACGCACAACACCGCGCCGACACAGTTCGTCGAGGCCAACGGGATTCGCTTCGCCTATCGGCGCTTCGGCAACCCGACCGGTACGCCGATCGTCTTTCTGCAGCACTTCATGGGCAACCTCGACAACTACGACCCGGCGATCACCGACGCACTCGCCGTCGACCGCGAGGTCATCCTCACCGACAACGCCGGCGTCGGACTGAGCACTGGTACGGCGCCCGACACCGTAGCCGGAATGGCACGGGATGCAGCCTCGCTGATCGACGCTCTCGGCCTCGAGTACGTGGACCTCCTCGGCTTCTCGATGGGCGGCTACGTCGCCCAGCAGCTCGCCGTCGATCGACCCGAGCTCGTCCGGCGGCTGATTCTCGTGGGCACGGGTCCACGAGGCGGCGACGGCATGGGCGGCCTCGCGCCGGACGTCGCAGCGCTGTTCACCCAGACCTACGACCCACAGGATCTGATGTGGCTGCCGATCTTCTTCTCGCCGTCGGAGTCGAGCCAGACTGCCGGGCGCCTGTTCCTGGACCGCATCCGAGCTCGGATGGAGGATAGGGACGTCCCGGTCGCGGACGCCACAGTGGCCGCTCATCTCGCGGCCGCCCGCGCGTGGGGGACCGCCGCGCGTGGCAGCTTCGACTACCTCGAGAAACTCGCGAGGCCGACGCTCGTTGTCAACGGCAACAATGACATCGTCGTCCCGACGGTCAACTCCTACATCCTGCAGCAGAACCTGCCGGATGCAGAGCTGATCCTCTTCCCGGATTCCAACCACGGATCGCACTTTCAGTTCAATCAGGAGTTCATCCGGTACGCGGCCGGCTTCCTCGCTCGCTAGGAGACTGCTGAACAAGGCGTCTTTCGGTGCGGGTGATGGCGTGGGCGGCGGGGCGGAACGCCGTGAAGGTCGTCGGGCGGCGAGTTTGAGTCAGCAGTCTGGGGCGGGAAGTGGGTTGTGCTGTCCGCGTGCAATCGTCCTGGGGTTGGTGGACGGGAATAGGCCGGTGGGCGGGGCTGGGTCTGTCCAGGCCAGGTTGGGTTCTGGACGGTGAGTCCGGGGGTGAGGAGTCGGCGTAGGTTGAGCGCAGCGGCGCGGTGGTGGAGGCAGCTGTTCTTCTCGGTTCTCGGTCGGGGAGGCGCCGGTTGCCGCGGGTGAGCCAGGCACCCCGAGCTCCACTTGCTTGCTGTAGGCAACAGTAGCATCGGGATCGCTGGCCAGGTCGTGCTCAGCGAGCAGACGGTGCACGTCATCTCACCAACATCTTCGTCGAGCTCGACGTCCCCGTCCCGCACCGCCGCGGCTGTCTACGCCCGCGATCACGACCTACTCTGACGCGGTGTGCTGGTTGTCCACAACCCGCGCCACTGTGGATAACCTGCTTGATGGCTGAAGTCCCTTGAAAATAAGGGGGTTCCGGGTTTGGAAACTGTCCGTGGCAGTGTCTAGAGTTGGGGGCATGGAGATCCTCGGGGAACGGCCGGTCTGGTCGATGAGCGGCAGCGAGATGCTGTCGTCTCTGGATGCCGCGTTCGCCGAGATCGCCCGGCTGGAAACCTTCGCCCTGCACCTGATGGCCGGCCTCGAAACCACCGGCTACGCCCAAGAACTCGGCGCCGGCACCACCGCCCGGCTGCTGACCTTCCGCTACCGCATCGACGCAGCCAAAGCCCGCCGCGACGTCCACCTCGCCACCACCCTGCCCAAGTACCCCGCCGTCGCCGCCGCCCTGCCCAACCCCGACCCCCACCACACCGCCGCGGCCACCGCCGACGAAGACGAGACCGGCGCGGACAGTGCGGGCGCGGACGAAGACGGTAGCCGGCGAGCGAGCGGTGCAGGCGCGGACGGTGCGGGCGCCGGGGTGCTGCTGCACCCGGCGCAGGCCGAGGCGATCGTGGCCGCATTAGAGAAGGTGCCGGCCACCGTCCCGGTCGACGATCTGCAGGTGGCCGAGCGGGAGATGGTGGAGTTGGGTCGCACTCACGGTCCGCTGGACCTGCGTAAGGCCGGGGTGCAGGTCCGCAACCGGCTCGATACCGATGGCCCCGAGCCGAAGGAACAGAAGGCGTACGACCGTGAGTCGCTGAAGTTGAAAGGGGCCGAGAACGGTGTCGCGTTCACTGGCTATCTGGCCAACGAGAACGCCGAACTGTTCCGGGCCCTGATCCACGCCCACGCCAAACCCCGCAAAACGATCGATGGCGCCCTCGACCCCCGCAGCCGTGACAAGCGCCAGGCCGACGCCCTCACCACCCTGCTCACCACCGCCAACAACCCCACCGCCACCGCGACGGCTACCACCGGTCCCACGGCCGGTTCCGCGGGCACCGCCGCCGGCGCGGCTGCGGCCGGCAGCCCCGACGCCGGGGCCGCCGCCGCCGACCTCGCCGGCACCCTGCCAGGGGTATGCGCCGGCACCGACGCGGCGGCCGCCAGCGCCACGAGCTCGGCGGCTGCTGCGGCCGCCGGGGCGTCGACCGGGACCGCCGGCGGTACCACTGGTACGTCGACCGGGGCCGGCGGCGGCGCGGCCGGTGCGGGACGGGCCAGTGGGTTCATTCCCGGGCATGGCCCGAAGGCGCACATCACCGTCACCATCGACTTCAACGACCTCAAAGCCGCCACCGCCGACAAACTCGGCCACCTGATCTACGGCGACGCCCTGTCCGCAGCCACGATCCGACGCCTCGCGTGCGATGCGCAGATCCTGCCGATCGTGCTCGGCTCGGACTCCCAACCCCTCGACGTCGGCACCACCATCCGACTCGCCACCGGCCCGATCCGCAACGCCCTCATCACCCGCGACAAGGGCTGCGTCTGCTGCGGCGCCCCACCGATCTACTGCGACGCCCACCACGTCGTCCACTGGATCGACGGCGGCGCCACCAAACTCACCAACCTCGCCCTCCTGTGCAAACGCTGCCACCGCGACCTGCACGCCGGCCACTGGACCATCCAGATCACCGACGGCATCGTCCACGTCACTCGACCGGGCTGGGCCACCCCCGACCCGGTCCCCCGCGGCAGATACCGACCACCAACCACCACCCCCAACCCGGCCCAACCACGCCCGCGAACGCCGGTCGCCGCCGACGTCGGGCGGAGCGGCCGGCGTGACACACTGCGGGCGGCGTCGGCGCGTGCCTGGCCGCGTGACACCGATCCACCCTGGATCACTCCCGAGGACGCCGCCCGGCTCAACCCCTGGGGCGACGCACCTGACGAACGGCACAGCCGTACCCAGCCACGTCCACCCGCCGCCGACCTCAACCCGTGGGGCGACGCACCTGACGAGCGGCCCAGCCGCTGCCAGAAGGTCCCACCTGGCGGTGACTTCAACCCCTGGGGCGACACCTCCGACGAACAGCCCACCCGTACCCAGCCGCGTCCACCCGCGGCCGACCTCGACCCCTGGGGCGACGCCTCCGATGAGCGACCCACTCGCCGCCAGAAGGTCCCACCCGTCGCTGACTTCGATCCCTGGGGCGACCGCTCCGGTGACGGTGCTGCCGGCGTTGCCCAGCAGCCCGCTGATGCCGGCATCGACCCGTGGGGCGACGCCACGACCCCAGCCAGCGACGGTGCCAACGACCTCGGGAGCGACGGTGTCAACGACCTCGCCGATGCCCGGGCGCAACGCCACGCGGCCCACTCACGGTTCACCCCAGACACCGGTCTCGCGAGCTGACACCGCCAGCCCCGCAGTTGAGACCAGCACGCAGTACCGCACGGCTCCTCGCTGAGTGATCGAAAGTGCGCCAGGCGACCCGAACCCTCCGACACCACAATGGGGCCGCGGCGCACGAACAACCGACTCCCCGGAGGGTTGGCCACCTTCTGACGTGCTGAGACAAGAGATCACCTGCCCAGCCCATCAGTTCCGGTCCCGACACCTTGGCCAGCCCGCGAGTACCGGTCCCAACGCCCTTGGCCAGCTCACCAGTTCCGGTCCCAACACCCCGGCCAGCCTGTCCGCGCGGCTCTGCCCAGGCCCCCCGGCCTGTCCGCGTTCAATCTCCTGGCCGTGTACCGCTATGCGTTCAGGAACTGTGACGGCTTCAGCGCGCACGTGACGATCCGGGCCTGGCCGATGTGGCCGGCGAAGACATGTCCCGATCCGACCGGCCACCAACCCGCCCGACACGGGGGCTATTCAGCAGACTCCTAGCGCCGCGTCAGAAGGCGCTGGGTCCGTAATCGGGGCAGTGGATCTGGAGGTCCGAGGGCGCGAACGACGAGCGTGGACCGGTCCCTCGCGAGATGCCCGGGGCGACGGTGGGTCGGGTCGGCGTGGTGCTGTGGTGGCCGGATGTCGACGTGGACGGTCGCGAGGAGGTTCAGCGGCCCGATCACCTCCATCGGTTACCTTCTTTCCATGGTTGAGACACTCCGAGCGTCATGGCTCTGTGCATCCTCTCGGCGCGGCCCTGGCGGCCACTCGTCGAAAGGACACTGACGTGAACCTCACCATGCGGCTCATCACCGCCCTCGCGGCGCTGCGCGGTCAGCCGATCCGCATGTCCACCATCGCCGCCCCCGACAACGACCCGGACAGCATCGTCATCGAACCGGATGCCAGTGCCCAGATCAGGCCGGGCCGCAGCAGCCACTCGACCAAGGGCATTGCGTACGCCGACCACTCGCGCAAACTGCGGATGGACATCCTGACCCCGGAGGGACCGGGGCCGCACCCGCTGGTGCTCTACCTGCCCGGTGGCGGCTTCGTGTCCGCGCGCCGGATGATGGCGGCCAAACAGCGCCGCTACATCGCGGACGCCGGGTTCGTGGTGGCCAGCATCGACTACCGCACCACCAGCGTCGGCGCCACCTACCGTGACGGGCTCATCGACGTCGCCACCGCGCTGGAGTTCCTGCGCGACCAGGCCACCGAGTACGGCATCGATCCGGACCGGGTCGCGGTCTGGGGTGAATCGGCGGGCGGCTACATGGCCTCCATGGCCGCGACCGAGCCCGACAACAAGCTCAACGCCGTCGTCGACTTCTTCGGCGCGTCGAACCTCGCCGAAGTCTCGGCAGGATTCGACCCGGAGACCGTCGCCGCGTACACGAGTCCCAAGTCCGCCCTACCGGCGTACATCCTGGGGCCGGGCCGGTCGCCGGCGGATCATCCCGAAGAGATGAACCAGGCCGATCCGGCCAGCCGCGTCACCGCGGAAACGCCGCCTTTCCTGCTCCTGCACGGCGATGACGACCGCATCATCTCGCCAAGCCAGACGGCGCGCCTGCACCAGGCACTGCGAGCAGCCGGAGTGGAGAGCACTCGGTACGTCCTCAAGGGCGGCGGGCACGGTGAGCTGTCTGACCATCCACAGCTCTGGACCAGCACCGAACTCATGGATCGTGTTGTTGATTTCCTCCGCGTCCATCTCACCCAAAAGGTCCGCTGAAGCGCGCATCGAGCGAGAGTAGAGTTCGGTGCTGTGACTGGTGGGGGACCCGCTGAGAAACTGTTCGGCCGGGACACCGAGCTCGAGCAGTTGGACGCGTTCGTCGCATCAGCAGCTGTCAATGGCGGGGTTCTGCTCATCACCGGCGATGCCGGCGTGGGCAAGTCGGTGCTCCTCGATGCCGCCGCGGTACGAGCGTCGGCGCAGGGAACTCGGGTGTTGCGGGCTGCCGGCGTCGAGTTCGAAGCGGACATGAGTTTCGCGGGGCTGCACCAGGTGGTCCATCCGCTGGTCGATGTCCTCCCGCGGCTGAGCGACCGGTACCGCCGGGCGCTGGAGGCCGCGGTCGGGCTTCATGACCGGACGCCGCCGGATCAGTTGACGGTTTCGAACGCCATGCTCGCCCTGCTGACGGAAGCGGCTGCGGACGGCCCGCTGATGGTGATCGTCGACGACATGCCGTGGCTGGATCGCGTCAGCGCCGTCGTACTGGGGTTCGTCGCCTGCCGCTTGGCCGGCAGCCGGGTCGGGTTCCTGGCCGCCTTCCGGTCCGACGAGGTCAGCTTCTTCGATCGCGGCGGCCTGGCGGAGCTCGAGCTGCCGACGCTCACGGACGAGGCGGCCGCCGCGCTGGTCGACGATCGGTTTCCCTCGTTGTCGCCGCGGGTCCGGCAGCGTCTCCTCCACGATGCGCAAGGCAATCCGCCGGCACTGCTCGAGATGCCGATCGCTCTCAGCGGCCATCGTCCCGGCGGAACTCCAACCTCGTCTCCTCCACTCAGTAGGCGCTTGCAATCCCTGTTCGCGTCGCGGATCACAGCGGGCCATGTCCGAGCGGGCCGGCGCGACGGTCGTCGAGGTCGCCGGCAGTCACGCGATCTACGTGTCGCAACCACAGGCGGTGGCCGAGCTGATCAAGCGGGCAGCGGGAAGCTCGCAGTAGAACGGTCTTGCAGTTCTCCGGTACGGTGCGACCCCCGCTAGCTGGTGGGGCGAGATGGGCGCCTGCCGGGATGATCTGGGACGCGGTTCGGTCGATCGTTACCCAGTATGAAGGCTTCCTCTTTACGCGTACTCCGTCGGGCCGTGGCGATGTCGGGAGTCGTCGTCGCCGCGGCGGCCGGACTGGCCGCCTGTAGCAACAACAGCACCCCGTCCTCGTCGAGTAGCGCCCCGCCCGCAAACACGAAGGTCGGCGTCCTGCTGCCCGACACGGCCACGTCGCCGCGCTGGGTCTCCGCCGACCCCAACGAGCTCCGCAAGCAATGCGCCGCGAACAAGCTCACCTGCTACATCGACAACGCCAACGGCAGCGCGACCACGCAGCAGTCGCAGGCGCAGGCCCTGATCAACCAAGGCGTCGGCGTCCTGATGCTCGTGAACCTGGACTCGGGTTCCGGCAAGGCGATCCAGGCCCTGGCCAAGCAGCACAACGTCGTCACGATCGACTACGACCGGCTGACCGCCGGCGGCACGGCGTCGTACTACGTGTCGTACGACAACGTGAAGGTCGGTGAGGACCAAGGCACCGCGCTGACCCAGGCCGCACAGGTGAAGGGCAAGCCCGCCGTCAACTACGTCGAGATCGACGGTGCGCCGACCGACAACAACGCGCTCCAGTTCGCGCAGGGCTACAACTCCGTACTCTCGAAGCAGCAAGGCTGGACCAAGCTCGCCGACCAGACCGGCAACTGGGACGCCGCCACCGCTCAGACCGTGTTCACCACGATGCTGGGCCAGCACCCGAACATCAACGCGGTGATGGTTGCCAACGACACCATGGCGCAGTCGGTGGTCAACGTGCTCAAGGCCCAGGGCCTCGCGGGCAAGGTCGCGGTCTCCGGTCAGGACGCCACCGCCGGTGGACTCGACAACATCATGGCCGGTACGCAGGCCTTCACCATCTACAAGCCGGTCGCCGGTGAGGCGGACGTGGCCGTCAAGCTGGCCGCGCAGATCCTGTCGGGTCAGAAGCCGACCGCGCCGACGACCGTCAAGGACCCGACGAACGGCCGCGAGGTCCCCGCGTACCTGGCCGACCCGACCGTGATCACCAAGGCGAACGTGGCCCTGCCTGTGACCGATGGCTACGTGACCGCCCAGGCCGTCTGCCCCACCCCCGCGCTCGTGCAACTGTGCGAGGCCAACGGCATCAAGATGCCATGACGTCCACTCCCACCTTGGAGCTGCGGGGCGTCGACAAGTCCTTCGGTCCGGTCCACGTGTTGTCGTCGGTGAACTTCACCGCGAACGCCGGGGAGGTGACCGCCCTGGTCGGAGACAACGGGGCTGGGAAGTCGACCCTGGTCAAATGCATCGGCGGCATCCATCAGATCGACGCGGGGGAGCTGATCTTCGACGGCACCCCCCGCGAGGTCCCCGGACCACGGGAGGCCGCACTGCTCGGGGTCGAGATCGTCTACCAGGACCTCGCGCTGGCCGACAACCTCGACATCGTCCAGAACATGTTCCTCGGCCGCGAGGAGGTCACCCGGCTGCGGACGCTCGACGAGAACTCGATGGAGAAGCTGGCGCGACAGGCGCTGGACACGCTGTCCGTCCGCACGGTCCGATCGGTACGCCAGCGCGTGGCCAGTCTGTCCGGCGGCCAGCGCCAGACCGTGGCGATCGCCAAGTCGGTGCTCTGGCAGTCGAAGATCGTCATCCTGGACGAGCCGACCGCGGCACTCGGCGTCGTCCAGACCGAGCAGGTTCTCGAGCTGGTCCGCCGGCTGGCCGAGCAGGGAGTCGCCGTGATCCTGGTGTCGCACAACATGAATGACGTGATGAAGGTGTCCGACTCGATCGGCGTACTCTACCTGGGCCGGATGGCGGACCAGGTCAGACGCAAGGACGTGACCCAGACGCAGGTGGTCGAGCTGATGACGGCGGGCCGCTCAGGTGACCTTGGACTGTCGCCCGAAGAATCGACCGGAGCCGCGGTATGAGCGCGCAGACCGACAACCTCGTCAAGCAGAACAGGCCTGGGCCGGACGCGCCGAGCGAGGGACTGGGCGCGCTGGGTGCCTACATCAAGGACTACTTCGGCCGCGTGCGCGGCGGCGAGCTCGGCTCCATTCCCGCGCTGGTCGGCCTTGTCGTCATCACCGCCGTCTTCTCCTTCGTGCATCAGGGCTTCCTGAGCGCCTACAACCTCGAGGCGCTGGTGATCCAGGCGGCGCCGATCATCGTGATGGCGATGGGCCTCGTCTTCGTGCTGCTGCTCGGAGAGATCGACCTGTCCGCCGGCACGACCGGTGGGCTGTGCTCGGCCATCACGGCTGTGCTGATTCTGCGGCACGGGGCGCCGTGGTGGCTGGCGCTGATCGTCGGTCTGGTCGTCGGCATGCTCATCGGCTTCGGCATGGGCTGGCTGCGCGCCCGGATCGGCATCCCGTCGTTCGTCATCACGCTGGCGACGTTCCTGGCGTTCCAGGGCGTCACCCTGATCCTCATCGGCGGCCAGGGGTCGGTGATCCTTCCCGACAACTCGCCGCTGATCAAGCTGGAGAACAGCTTCCTTCCCCTCTGGCTCGGGTGGGTCCTGCTGGCGCTGTTCGTGGTCGGATACGCCGCGATCAAGGTCAACGACGCGCTCGGGCGCCAACGTTCCGGACTCTCCCGGCCGCCCTTCACCGTGATCGCGGCGAAGGTCGTCGTACTGGCCATCATCGGTGCGGTGTTCACGTACGAGATGGGCGTCAACCGCAACGTGTCCACCAACGCGTTCTTCAACAACAAGGCGCAGGGCATGCCGTGGGTCGTCGTACTGCTGGTGATCCTGTTCGTGGTGTGGAACTTCGTCCTCCGCCGCACGCAGTACGGACGTCACGTGTACGCCGTCGGCGGTAACGACGAGGCGTCGCGGCGCGCGGGCATCGTCGTGTCCCGGGTCCGGATCTCGGTGTTCGTGATCTGCTCCGGCATGGCAGCCGTCTCCGGCATGATCGCGGCCTCGTTGCTGCAGTCGGTTCAGTCGAACGCGGGGGCGGGCAACACGCTGTTGCTGGCCGTCGGTGCTGCGGTGATCGGCGGCACTTCACTGTTCGGTGGGCACGGCCGGATCATCGACGCGGTTCTCGGCGGCTTGGTCGTGGCGGTCATCATCAACGGGATGAGCGACCTGATCCAGGGTGCGAACTCGGCCGGCTACGAGTGGGTCGTCACCGGCGCTGTACTCCTGATCGCCGCGGGCTTCGACGCGGTCGTCCGCCGGCAGCGGGCGTGAGCGGCGACGATCATGCCGGACGCGGCTGGTCATGAGAATCGAGCGGAAGGTGGACCAGCAGCGTGGTCCCCACGCCGACCGGGCTGGTTACCGAGATCGTGCCATCGAGCGCCTCGACTCGGTCCACCAGCCCGGTCAGGCCTGACCCGCGATCGGGCGTTGCACCGCCGGAGCCGTTGTCGCGTACTGACACGCACAGGCGCCGGTCGCTGACCCGGGCGTCGATCCACACCGACGATGCGCCGGCGTGCTTGGCGGTGTTGGCGAGCGCCTCGGACACGACGTAGTACGCGCAGACCTCGACCGGCTCGGCCAGCCGGCCCGGTACGTCGACGGTCGCTTCGGACGGGACCGGGCAGCGGCGGGCGAGTGCCTTCAGGGCCGGAGCGAGGCCGCCCTCGGTGAGGATCGCCGGGTGGATTCCCCGGGACAGCTCGCGCAGCTCGTCGAGGATGATGGTGAGTTCTTTGGCGGCGTTGCCGAGTTGGGCGCGGACCTCCGGCTGATCAGGCGGAACTGCCGTCTCGCCGGCCCGCAGCTGCAAGGCAAGTGACACCAGCCGTTGCTGGACGCCGTCGTGCAGGTCGCGCTCGATCCGTTGCCGGGCCCGGTCCGCGGCCGCGACGAGCCGGACCCGCGAACTGGCCAGCTCCCGCCGTCCTTGCTCGACTGCCGCGGCCATGGTGTTGAAGCTGCGCTGGAGTACGCCGATCTCGCCCACGCCCTCGCCGGGCACTCGGGCCTGCAGGTCGCCGGCCGCGATTCGGCCGGCCATGGCGGCGGTACGGCGTACCGGTCGGAGGATTCGCCGGTTCAGGTACCAGGTGAAGAGCATGCCGAGCAGGATCGAGCCGGTCAGCCCGGCGGCGGCGGCGACGATCGCGCGGTGGGCCACGTCGTCGGCCTTGTCCTGCCGTGCGGTGGCGAGTTGGTCCTCGGCCGCGATGAGCTGATCGAACTGGGTTCGCATCGCGTCGGTCAGTTGCTTGCCCTCCTCGGTCGCGGCCAGGACGTCGACCGAGCTCCGATTCCGTTGGGCGGCGGCGATCAGCGGCTCGGAGTAGTCCGTCAGATAGGAATTGCCGGCCTGGGTGATGCGCACGGCCCGGTCGTGCTGCTCGACGTTTCCCGCGACGAGGTCCTCCAGTGTGGCGGCCTGCTGTGGGAACGCCGCCCGCGCCGCGGTCCACGGCTGCAGGAACTGGTCGGACCCGGTCAGCAGAAACCCGCGCTCACCGGATCTCCATGTCGACGACCAGCCGCTCCAGCCGGTTGGCGGCCACCAGAACGTTCTCGGAGTCCTGGGCCCGGTGCTCCATCTGCCGCAGCTGTGCCACCGAGGACAGCAGCACCCCGAACGTCGCGCCGACCACCACCGCGAGCAGGCCGCTTGCGATCATCGTGCGGACGGTCAGGCTGGATTGCTCAGGTTTCGCCGACACCATCGAGGGTCCCTCGGATGGCAGCGCCGGACAAGGCAGTCTTCGGGAGGAACCCGATGGCAGGACTGGCCGCGATCAGGTCGGCGTAGTCCTGCTCGGAATGGGTGGAGATCAGAATCATCATCGGAGTCGGCGCCCCGTCGGCCTGATCCGCGAGCAGCCGGGTCAGTTTCAACCCGCTCTCGGGGCCGAGGTCGATGTCGACCAGCGTCACGTCCGGCCGCAGTTCGGGGACGAGGCTCAGCGCCTCCGCGCCGTTCGACGCCGTACCGACCACCGAGATGCCGTCAGACTGCAGCAGCGCCCGCGCGACCTCGATGAAGCGGGCGCTGTCGTCGACGATCAGGCAGCGAAGCACTGCCACAGCATCTCAGAGCGGTACGCCGATCGCATTCCGGCTAGCTGCACACTTGCGACGCGATCGCCGATAGCGGCTGACCATAACGGAGTGTTACCGGTCGCCCAGGTAGGTGAGAACCGCCAGGACGCGCCGGTGATCGTCCTCGGCCTCCGGCAGTCGGAGCTTCGTGAGGATGCTGCGGACATGTTTCTCCACCGTCCCTTCGGTGACCCAGAGTTGCCGGCTGATCCCGGCATTCGAGCGGCCTTCGGCGACGAGCGCCAGTACCTCCCGCTCGCGTTCGGTCAGCCCGGCGAGTGGGTCGTGCCGATGGCGGGCATCGACCAGTTCCTTCACCAGCGCCGGATCGACCACCGAGCCACCCCGGGCGATCCGGTGCAGGTTCGCGATGAACTCTTCCACATCCGTGACCCGGCTTTTGAGCAGGTAGCCGATGCCGTGCCCACTGGCGAGGATCTGCATCGCGTGCTCGACCTCGACGTACGAGGACAGCAGCAGGATGGCCGTCTGCGGGCGCTCCCGACGGATCGCCTGCGCCGCCTTCAGCCCCTCGAGCGAGTGACCCGGCGGCATCCGGATGTCGATGATGACGAGATCCGGAAGTTCCTGCCGGACCAGCGCCAGCAGTCCGGGGCCGTCGCCGATCTGACCGACAACGTCGAATCCGGACCGCTCGAGCAGGCTCGCAAGGCCCTCACGCAGTAGTACGTCGTCATCCGCGATTGCCACCCGGAGCGAAGCCATTGCCACGTCACCGAGCGTAGCTCGCACCCCGGGATCAACTGATGCGAGGTGCAGCACTCTTGCAGCGTTCGGGGAGGCAGGCTGACACCGAGCGGTCTTCCGGCCGCGGAGAGGGGAGATCATGCCTGTCGCACGGCTGAAGGACCTGGTCGACGAGGCACTGGCGAAGGGCTACGGGGTCCCGGCCATCAATGTGGTGGACGAGCTCAGCCTGCGGGCGGTCGTCGACGCCGCGGTCGAGCTGCGGTCGCCGCTGATCGTCCAGACCTCCGTGAAGACCGTGAAGTCGGTCGGCCGCGACGTACTCAAGGCGATGTTCGACGCGACCGTCGCGCCGGTCCCCGTACCGGTCGCTCTCCACCTCGACCACTGTCCCGAGCGCGACGTGATCAGCTCCTGCCTGGCGGCGGGCTGGAACTCCGTCCTCTTCGACGCGTCCGCGCTCCCGGTCGAGGAGAACCAGCGCCAGACCATCGAGGTCGTCGCCGAGGCCAAGGGGTACGGCGCCAATGTCGAAGGCGAGATCGAGGGGATCACCGGAGTCGAGGACGGCGTGGGTTCCGACACGGAGTCCAAGCGACAGTCCCTGGACATCGCCACCCGGTTCGTCGAGATGACCGGGGTCGACGTCTTCGCACCCGCGATCGGCAATGCCCACGGCATCTATCACTCCGCACCCGACCTCGACTACCAGCGGATCACCGACCTGGTGACGGCCACCGGCGTCCCGATGGCGCTGCACGGCGGCTCGGGTCTGACCCGAGAGCAGTTCCAGGACCTGATCGGCCGGGGCTGCGCGAAGGTCAACATCTCCACCGCGCTCAAGGTCGCGTACATGACGTCGTCGCTCAAGCACCTCGAGCAGGCCCGGGCCACGGACAAGTGGGATCCGCCGTCGTTGTTCCGCGACATCCACGCGGCCGTCAAAGCCATGGCCGCTGAGCACATCGAGATCTTCGGCAGCGGCGGTCACGCATGACCGCACTCATCTTCGACTGCGACGGCGTACTGGGCGACACCGAACGCGACGGACACCTGCCGGCGTTCAACGCGACCTTCGAGCAGTTCGGCCTCCCGGTGCGATGGTCGGTCGAGGACTACGGCCGCATGCTCCGCATCGGTGGCGGCAAGGAACGCCTGGCCACCCTGCTGGACAACCCGGACGTCTGGCGGGCGGCCGGATCCCCGGAGACGGCCGAGGACCGCGCCGAGGTCGTGGCGACGTGGCACAAAGCCAAGACGAAGACCTTCACCGACTTGGTCGCCGCCGGGGTCATCCCACCGCGTCCCGGCGTACGACGGGTGATCACCGACGCACTGCGGGAGGGATGGACCGTAGCGGTGGCGTCGACGTCGGCGGAACCGTCGGTCCGTGCCGTTCTCGCCGGTGCGGTCGGTGACGAGGTCGCGGCCACCATCCCGGTGTTCGCGGGCGACGTCGTACCGCGCAAGAAGCCCGATCCGGCGGTCTACCAGTTGACTGTCGATGAGCTCGGGCTGGTTCCCGCCGAGACGCTCGTGATCGAGGACTCGCGCAACGGACTGCTCGCCGCCCTCGGAGCCGGGCTGGCGACGGTGATCACCGTCAGCGGTTACACCCGGGACGAGGACTTCACCGAAGCGGCCCTGGTCGTCAGCAGTCTGGGTGATCCAGACGGCGAGCGGCTCGAGGTACTCGCGGACCCGTGGGGAGTGCGGCCGGTCGACGCGCTCGGCCTCACCGATCTCTCCCGCCTGGCCGGCATGCCACCGCACGACACCCAAGGAGGTCAGACATGACGGACAGCTGGGGCGAGGTCGACCTCGTCATGACCACGATCATCACCACCTGCCTCGACAACGAGAAGTACTTCGGCGACCTGGACTCGGTGGTCGGCGACGGGGACTTCGGGTACTCACTGGCCCGCGGCTTCGAGAAGCTGCAGGCGCAGTACGGCGAACTCGACCGGACCGACATCGGGACGTTCCTGAAGAGGGTCGGGATGCTGGTGACGTCCCGGATCGGTGGGACCTCGGGACCGATCTGGGGGACCGGGTTCATGCGCGCGGGGATGACGGCCGGTGCGACCACCTCCCTGGACGGGACGGCCGTCGTGGCGATGCTGCGGTCGGCCATCGCGGGCATCATGGCGCGCGGCGGCGCCGAGCTGGGGGACAAGACCCTGCTCGACGCGCTGGTCCCGATGACGGATTCGATCGAGGAGTCGGTCGCCGCCGGGCTGAGCAGTGACGAGGTTCTCGACCGGGCGGCGGTGGTGACCCGGGCAGCCGCCGACGCGACCGCGGAACTGGTCGCGAAGCGAGGCCGAGCCGCCTACACGGGCGAGCGAAGCCGTGGATCGGTCGACGCCGGGGCCACCGCCGTCGCCGTGATCATCGAGCAGATCGCACAGGTCTGGAAGACAAGGGAGTCCCGATGAAGAAGTTCGTCAACGATCCGAAGAACTACGTGCCGGAGATGCTGCGGGGCATCGCGTTGGCCAATCCCGACACGCTGCGGTACGTGCCGGAGTACAACCTGATCATGCGGACGGATGCGCCGAACAACAACAAGGTCTCGGTGATTCAGGGCTCGGGGTCCGGACATGAGCCGGCCCACGTCATGACGGTTGGCAAAGGCATGCTGGACGCGGCCTGTCCGGGCGACGTCTTCGCGGCCCCGCCGATGGACTACGTGTACGAGACCACCAAGCTGCTCGCATCCGAGAAGGGCGTGCTGCTGCTGGTCAACAACTACACCGGTGACCGGATGGCCTTCGACATGTCGCAGGAGATGAGTCAGGCCGACGGGCTGAACGTCCGCACGCTGATCATCGACGACGACGTCGCGGTCAAGGACTCGACGTACACGGTCGGCCGGCGTGGGGTGGCCGGCAACTTCTTCGTGATGAAGGCGGTCGGCGCGGCCTCCGAGCAAGGCGCGGACCTCGACGAGCTCGTCCGGATCGGGGAGAAGGTCAACTCGGTCACCCGGACGATGGGGATGGCGCTCACCGCGTGTACGCCGCCGGCCAAAGGCTCGCCGCTCTTCGACCTCGGCCCTGACGAAATGGAGATGGGGGTCGGCATCCACGGTGAGCCGGGCCGCAGCCGGGAGAAGCTCGCGCCGGCCGACGCGATCATCGACCAGATGCTCGAGGCCGTCCGGTCCGACCTGCCCTACGAGACCGGTGACGACGTCGCGCTGATGATCAACGGGCTGGGCGGAACGCCGATCAGCGAGCTCTACCTGCTCTACGGTCACGCTCACCAGGTGCTCACCGACCGGGGAATCAACATCCGGCGCAACTATGTCGGGGAGTACTGCACGTCCCTCGACATGGCCGGCGCCTCGGTCACCCTGGTCAAGCTCGACGACGAGATCGACCGTCTGCTCGCGGCTCCGGCCGAGATCGCGATCCGGACCTTCTGAGTATTTCAGCCCTCGGTCGCGGCTGAGCCCAGTCCGTAGTCGGCGCGCAGACGGCGTACTTCGGACTGGGCCGCGGACCACAGCGGAGAGGTCGGTGACATCAGCGTCAGCTGGCGTTCCCACGCGGCCAGGTCGTTGACTCCGGCGTACGAGCGGGTCCACGCCGCGACCAGGTCCACGTCGTACGTCTGCAGGACAGCGGCCCGGATCCGGTTCTCGAGCCGGTTCCGGGAGGCCACCACGCCGGGCGCGTCGGACTGCGGCAGCAACGGCCCGACGTAGCGACGCAGGGCCGACGACAACAGGTGGGAGTCGAGGTCGTCGGCGGTCTCGAGCCAGTCCGCGGAGATGTCCGGGTGCAGGCGGTAGGGACGCGACTCGACGATGTCGGCGCCGAGGAGGGCACGCAGCCGAGTGACCTCGCCCCGGAGCGAGGAGCGGTGATCGTCCTCGCCGTAGAGCGCGTCCGACAGCTCCTCGGCGCTCAGGCCCTCCGGGTGTTCGGCCAGCAGGACGACGATGTCGCTGTGCCGTCGGCTGAGCCGGAGGTCGCGGCCGTCGATGCGCACCTCGGCGTCCGGCCGCGCCAGGGCCGAGATCCGCATCCGGCGGGTCGAGTCGCCCATGAACTTGCGAAGAATCATCAGCCGCCCCAGCTCGGCCTCGGCCATCCGGGCCGCGGCCCGCACCATCGTCAGCGACTGGGGTGAGCTGGCGTCGGCGGTGCCGGTGATGTCGACGACGCCAAGCACTCGCTGGGTCTCCGGGTCGTAGATCGGGGCGGCTGCGCATGACCAGGGCTGCACCAGGAGGGTGAAGTGCTCCGCGGACCGGATCTGCACCGAGCCGGAGACCTCCAGGGACGTGCCGAGCGCGTTGGTACCGACCTGCCGCTCGGCCCACCACGCGCCCTCGGTGAAGTTGATGCCATCCGCGGCACGCAGCGCCTCGGGACGTCCGCACACCCACAGCAACCGGCCATCGCTATCGCCGACCGCCATCACGTAGTCACTGTCCTCGGCGGCCCGGCCCAGTACGTCGTACAGCATCGGGAACACCGCGGAGAGTGGATGCTCGGCCCGGTACGCCGCCAGCTCGTCGGCCTCGAAGGCGAACGGAGCCGCGGCGTCGGACTGCAGCCCGGCCGCGATCGATCGCCCCCATGAGGCCGCGACAAGGCCCCGCACGTGCCGGCCTCCACCTTCGAGGAACTCCCCGTGTCGGCGATGCAGCCACCGGTCGACGGAATCCACCTCTCCAGGGAACTGCGCAAGCCCCCGAAAGTCCAGCACGGGGCCGGCGCCTGTCGCTCGTGGTCGGTCGCGTGGATGATCGGCACATGAGCAACCCGGGTGGTCTGCAGGCGATGGTGACAGGTTTTCGTGTTTCCGCGGCGCTCAGTGTTGCGGCTGAGCTCGGGTTGTCGGACGAGTTGGCCGGCGGGCCGCGCACGGTCGGTGAGCTGGCTGCCGCGGTGCAGGTGGATGAGGACAGCCTGGGCCGGTTGCTGCGGGCTCTGGTCGCACTTGGTGTGTACGCCGAGCAGGACGGGTTGATCGAGAACACGTCCCTGGGGGAGGGTCTGCTGTCCGACCGGCCGGGCAGCCTGCGCCCATTGGCCCGGACGCTTCAGGATCCCGCGCTGTGGGCGGCCTGGGGGCATCTCGGTCACAGCATTCGGACCGGCGAGAATGCGTTCCAGGACCTGCATGGTGAGGACGTGTGGACGCATCGGCAGGGCGACCCGAAGCAGAACGCCATCTTCAACGACAACATGGCCGCGCTCAGTTGGTCCGTCGCGGGTGCGGTCGCGGAAGCCTATGACTTCTCCGGGCTCCGCAATGTCGTCGACGTCGGCGGAGGTCAGGGCGCCTTGCTGGAGGCAGTCCTGGCTCGCCACGAACACCTCACCGGCACCGTCTTCGACCTTCCGCATGTGGTTGCGAAGGAGCCGAAGTCGAGCGCGGTGGAGTCCAGGTGGTCCGCGGTGGTGGGAAGTTTCTTCGAGTCGCTGCCGGCTGCTGACGCGTACCTCCTCAAGTCGATCCTGCACGACTGGCCGGACGACCGCTGCGTCGAGATCCTCCGCAACTGCGCCACAGCGCTGAACCCGGACGGCGTCGTACTCGTGATCGAACTCGTGCTCGATCGGCCGGGCTACGAGGTCGTCGCGGCGTTCTCCGACCTGAACATGCTGGTCCTGCCAGGTGGCCGCGAACGCACGCAAGCCGAGTACGCCGCCCTCTTCGACGCCGCCGGCCTGCGCCTGACCCGCGTCATCGACACCCCGACCCGGATGGCCATCCTCGAGGCCCGCCGGCCACGGTGATTCAGCCTGTGCGCGGTGCCCAGCGGAAGGTCGCCGTACCGATGATCGTGGCCGCCAGACCCCACGCGGCGACGATCCCGAGGTCGGCGAGTTCGAGCCCGACGTCGGTGGTTGCCGGGTCGAAGACGGTCAGGAACGCGTCGTAGAGCGGCTTCACCGGGAAGACCTCCGCGACCGCGCGGACGTGGGGCGGGATGAGCTCCTGGGGGATGAAGATTCCCGAGATGAAGTACAGCGGGAGGGTGATCGCGTTCGTGATCGGCACCGCCGCGTCGTGTGACGGGATCGCTGTGGACACGGCGAACGCGAGCGCCGAGAAGGTGAAGGTGCCGACGACGAGTGCGAGCAGCCCGGCCGCGACGGTGGTGGTCGGTACGGCGACGCCGTACAGGACACTCCCGATCGCCACGAGTACGACGACCAGCAGGATCGCCGCGGCCGCCGACGTGATGATCCGGCCGGCCATGTACGTCCAGGTCGGAAGCGGCGTGGTGCGGAGCCGTTTCAGCAGGCCTCGTTCGCGGGAGGCGGTGAGTGACACGGTGAGGTTGGTGAAGGTCGTCTGGACCAGCCCGAGGGTCACGATCGCCGGCAGGTAGTAGGTCGAGCCCCTGACCAGCTGTCCGTCGGCGAGCTCCATCCGCTCGTTGCCGAACACGGTGACGAAGATGATCAGGAACATGATCGGCAAGACGAAGGCGAAGAAGACCGTGCTCGGGCTCCGCCAGAACGTCTTCCAGTCGTAGCGGACCTGGTGGCGCACGAGGTTCGCCGTACTCACGGCTGGGCCTGACGTGCTGTGGTGAGGTCGAGGTAGACGTCCTCGAGGGTGGGACGACGTACCTGGAAGTCGGCGAGGTCGAGTCGACTCTGCACGGCCCAGGCAGTGAGAGCGTGGACGAGCGGTAGCGGCGCGTGCGTGCGCAGCTCGATCCGGCCGTCGGTGACGACGGCATCGAACCGCTCGGACAGCGGAAGCGCGGGGAACTCGACGCCGCGGGGGAGTCTGAAGGTGATCCGGGTCGCGCGGCCGGCCACCAGGGCGGCCGGTGAGCCCTCGGCCATGATCCGGCCGTGCATCAGGATCGCGACCCGGTCGGCGAGCGCCTGCGCCTCGTCCAGGTAATGAGTGGTCAGCAGCACGGTCTTGCCCGCATCCCGCAGCGCGGCGATGACTCGCCATGCCCTGCGCCGGGCCGCCGGATCGAAGCCGGTCGTGGGCTCGTCGAGGAACAGCAGTTCAGGGTCTCCGACCAGAGCGATGCCCAGGTCCAGGCGGCGCTGCTGACCGCCGGACAGCCGGCCGGCGCGTGTGTTGCCGTGCTCTTCGAGACCGACAAGCTCGACCACCTCCTCGACCGGGAGCGGCCGCGGATAGTAGCCCGCGAACTGCCTCAGTGACTCACGCACGGTCAGAGCGGGCTCGACCTGCCAGGTCTGCAGCATGACACCGATGCGGGCGCGCCACTCGCCGTCCGCGTGGGCGGGGTCGGCTCCGAGCACCTGGACCTTGCCGTCAGTCGCGGTCCGGTAACCCTCGATGATCTCGACGGTCGTCGTCTTGCCGGCGCCGTTCGGGCCGAGGAAGGCGAAGATCTCCCCGCCCTCGACCTTAAGGTCGATGCCACACACCGCCTCGTGCTGTCCATAGGACTTCCGCAGCCCCGCGGCCGTGATCACCGTCATGGACCGAGTCTGGGGTGACTCAGCCGAAACTGAAAGTGAAGGCGGAGATCCCGCCTGGACCTGGAGGCGCGGCTGGGAACTTTGGGTGGACGTCACGCTCCCGGGTGCCGACGGCCCGGTTGCCACCGCGACTGCAGGTGTCGTCGGGCTGGGCGGGGTTGATGCCGAAGGCAATCGTCTTGTTCGGGTCAACGTGCCGAACCTGATCGACCGAACGTTGCCTCCGGCATCGATCAGGTACTTCGCCGCCGTCATATCATGCTCTTCTGTCGTTTCCGTGGGTGGTTCGTTCGCCTCCTTCGTGTCCTGCCAGTCGGCCGTGTTCTGTCGGTTGCCGCCGGGGTGGGCGGACGTGGCGCACTCACCAACCCGGTCCGTCAGCCGTCGAGTGTTCGCGGCCGAGCGGGGCCTCTCTGGCATTGCGCTGCTTGGTGAGTGGTGCAGGTCCGGTCGACGGCGCGGCAACGCCCACGGCAACCCACAGCCGCAGCCCGCCGTGCCGAAGGCGGCTGAGCCAGACATCACGCCGCCGGATCACACCCACAGATCCAGCAGGAGAGCCGGATATCCCCTGGATGGGCATCTGCTGTGGTGACTTGCTGAGCGCCCTAATGGTTAGCGGTATAGCCTGGTCCTATGACGTCGCAGGGAGGTCCGCTCGAGGACATCGCCGACCCGCTCGAGCTGGAGAACCAGGTGTGCTTCGCCCTGGCGGTCGCCTCGCGCAGCGTGATCGCGGTTTACCGCCCGCTGCTGGAGCCGATGGGGCTGACCCATCCGCAGTACCTGGTGATGCTGGCGCTGTGGCAGTACGCGCCGCTCTCGGTCAAGGAGCTCGGCCGCCTGCTCCAACTGGAGCCCGCCACCTTGTCCCCGCTGCTCAAACGCCTCGAGACCACTGGGTACGTCGAGCGTCCGCGCGCGCGGGCCGACGAGCGCTCGCTCGCGGTCACGCTCACCCCGGCGGGCTGGCGGTTGCGCACCGAAGCCGAGAAGATCCCCGCCGCGATCGTGAGCCGGCTGGGAATGGAGGTCTCCGAGCTGCAGCACCTGCACCAGGTGCTGACCCGGGTGATCGGCGCCGCGAATGAGGCCAACGTCTCACACCGTGCGAATAGTTAGGGTACTAATCGTTCGTGTACGCTGTGGACGTGAGCGCAGGAATCCGGCCAAGGCGCCAAAGAAAAGCCATGAACATCGAGACCGTCCAGCGATGGGTCGCGTCCGTCATCCTCATCCACGTGGGCAGCGTCCCCGCCATCACGCTCGCCGTCTACAGCATCAGCGTCGCCAACACCGACTACGGCAAAGGCGTCGGCTTGTGGATCATGTCCGGCGTCATCGGATTGCTCACCGTCGCCGGCGTACTTGCCATCTTCCGGCGCTCCGTCCTGTCCCTCTGGCTCATCGCCGGCATCCTCCCCACCGCAATCACCGGCTTCTACGTCCTCTGACCGACCGTGGCGGCGTGGCGATAGGCTGGCGGTCGACGGAGCCGGGTCACGACTGGCAGGGGGTTGCATGGCGCGGGAGGTTCGGGCGCAGGAGGTTCTCGGGCAGCCGCCGAAGGCAGCGATCTTCCTGGTCCTCACCGTGCGTCCGGGGGCCGAGAAAGCTGTCGGCGCCGTCCTGGCTGATGTGGCTGCGCTGACTCGCTCGGTCGGCTTCAAGGCACCTCACGATGAGCTCAGCTGCGTGGTCGGCATCGGCGCGTCCGTGTGGGGCCGGCTCTACCGGTTGCCGCAGCCGGCCGGTCTGCATCCGTTCCAGGCAGTGACCGGCGCCCGGCACACCGCGCCGGCGACGCCCGGCGACCTGTTGTTCCACCTGCGCGCCCAGCGCATCGATCTGTGCTTCGAGCTGGCCCGCAGACTGCTGGCCAGGCTCGCCGGTCACGTCGAGATCGTCGACGAGGTCCACGGATTCCGGTACCTGGGCGAGCGCGATGTGCTCGGTTTCGTCGACGGCACCGAGAACCCGGTCGGTCCGGCCGCGGTCGCCGCCGTGACGGTCGGCTCCGAGGATCCGTCGTACGCCGGTGGCAGCTACGTGGTCGTGCAGAAGTACCTGCACGATCTCGATGCGTGGCAGGCGCTGCCGGTCGCGGCGCAGGAACGCGCGATGGGCCGGTCGAAGCTCGGCGACATCGAGCTGCCCGACGCGGTCAAGCCGGCCGACTCGCACGTCGCGCTCACCACGATCGTCGACGCCGACGGCACGCAGCGGCAGATCGTCCGCGAGAACATGGTCTTCGGCGAGCTGAGCGCGGGGGAGTTCGGCACCTACTTCATCGGGTACGCCGCCGCGCCGGGCGTGATCGAGCGGATGCTGCGCAACATGTTCATCGGCGACCCGCCCGGGAACCACGACCGGATCCTCGACTTCTCGACCGCGCTCACCGGCACACTGTTCTTCGTGCCGGCCGCGGACTTCCTCGAGAACCCGCCCCTGACCGCACCGGCCGCGGCACCCGCCGCGGCCACGACTCACCCCGGCCTTCCGTCGAGCCCGGACGGCTCGCTGGGGATCGGCAGCCTCAGAAGGAGTCGCACATGACGAACAACCTGCACCGCGAGCTTGCGCCGGTCTCCGACGCCGCGTGGGTCGAGATCGAGCAGGAGGCCCGGCGTACCTTCACCCGCGACGTCGCGGGGCGCCGGGTGGTCGACCTGGTCGGCCCGTCCGGACCGGGACTGGCCGCGGTCGGTACGGGGCATCTCGAGGCCGTGGAGTTTCCGGCCGACGGCGTGATCGCGCGACGCCGCCTGGCCCAGCCGGTGATCGAGCTGCGGGTGCCGTTCGCCGTCACCAGGCGGGCTGTCGACGACGTCGAGCGCGGCGCGAAGGACTCCGACTGGCAGCCGGTCAAGGACGCGGCCAAGCAGATTGCGTTCGCCGAGGACAGCCTGGTCTTCCACGGCTCCGACCCGGCCGGGATCCTCGGACTCTCGCCCAGCAGCTCGAATGACGCACTGCCGCTGCCAGAGGACGCGCGGAACCTTCCGGACACCGTCGCCCAGGGCCTGCGGGCACTGCGGCTCGCCGGCGTCGACGGACCGTACAGCCTGCTGCTCTCCGCAGACCTGTACACGGCCGTCGCGGAGACCACCGACCACGGTTACCCGATCCGCGATCATCTCGCCCGGCTGCTGCACGATGGCGAGATCATCTGGGCGCCCGCTCTGGACGGCGCCCTGCTGGTGTCGATCCGGGGCGGGGACTATGAGCTGCACCTCGGCCAGGACCTGTCCATCGGGTACCTGTCGCACGACTCCGAGCAGGTCGAGCTCTACCTTCAGGAGTCGCTGACGTTCCTGGCCCTCACCTCGGAGTCCAGCGTCGTACTGACCTGACGATCAGGCGAGGAACTCGATGCGGTGTTCGTGGCCGGCGAAGCTGAACGTGTCGCCGAGTTGGAGTCCCTTGAGCGAGGCGTAGATCGGTGAATCGACCGACAGGCCTTCGTAGGTAACGCCATCGCAGTCGAACGCCGCTGCCACGACACCGACCACGTAGCGAGCGCCGTCGAAGCCGACGAGCGCCCCGGGTGCCACCGCGTCCTTGACGCCGAAGTCGAGATTCTCGATCCGGGTCAGGGTCGCCTTCTGCCGGTCCTGGACATCGTCGAGCAGCCCGCCCAGGTCACCTGCCTGGTCGGACTGGGACAGATCGTCGACCGTGTCCGCTACGTCTTGGTCCAGCTGGGCCGCGGAGTCGTGTTCAGCGACGTCCGCGCTCGACGTCCGAAGCTCGGCTTCGGCCTGGGCGATCAGCGCGTCCTTGACCCGCTGCTTGGCGTCTCCGTCCATGATCGACAGTCCCTTCTCCGGCGACACTCCTGTCACCGTCCCACAACTGTCGATCTCATAGGTGCCATCCGGCGATGAGATCCAGCATCATGAGCACATGACCATCTATTTCACGGCGGTCGACGACCACGCGGCCGCTGCTGCGCTGAAGAATGCTCCGTCGGGCGACGAGACGCTGACCAGTGACATCGCGGCCGACGGCGACGCGTTCAACTCCTTGATCGAGTTGATCTGGGGCAAGTCGCTGAACGACCTGGCGAGCGAACAGACCGAGCAGCAATCGGTGGCGACCACCGTGACCGGAGGGATCACCCGGCTCGGGGCCTCCCTGGTCACCGCGATCGCCGAGCGTGACCAGAGCGAACTCGCCGACCTGGCCGGCCCATGGGCTCAAGACGTCGGCTCCGCGGAGGCCGGCGACCTGGTCGACTTCCTCAACGATCTGCAGCACCTGTGCCGTCACGTGAAGGCGAACGGAGGGTCCGTCTACGCGGTCGAGTCCTACTGAGACGGCTGACGGGTGAGTGGCGGTTCGGCGTCGTCGTACATCCGGGCGGCGGCCAGCTTGCCGCCGAGCACCCCGGGTGAAGACCGCGACACCGGCCTGTGGGGGGAGTTTCGTTCCGCCCCACTGCACGATGTTGTACTCCAGTACACAGGTGCCTTCGCCTTCGATCAGCGCACAGCGCTCCAACGGAACGCCGCCATCGTTGGAGCACCAATGCTCGTAAAAGGCTCGCAGCTGCTCGGGACCTTGGTGGATGTACGGTCCGCCGGCGGGCTCCCGTGCGTACCCGTCGGGTTCGAAGGCGTTGACGATCGCATCCACATCGCCGGCCGCGAGCGCACTGAGGTAGCCGGCCACGTAGTCGGGCGGACGCAGCGTGGGGTTGGGCTGCAGCAGCGGCGGGCGGTTGACGTGGCTCCCGGTCAGTTGCCAGCCGCTGTAGTAGATCCGCAGCTCCTGGATCCGCCCTCTCCGGCCGCGATCGGCGACAATCGCGACGGGAAGATCGACCGGGCCGCTCTCGCTGTGGAGGTGCAGGATCACCTCCTCGAAGCCGCGGGCCGGGAGGATGACGTGCTCGACGTTCTCGATCGAGACGTTGTGCTCCGCGAGCCAGCCCTTCATCTCGGTGACGAAGGCCTCGAACTCCGGGACACCCCGGATCCGTCCCCGGACCGGGTCGTGCACGACCGGCTCATCCGCGAACGAGTCGATCAAGGCGTCGAGCTCGCCGGCCGTCAACCCGTAGAAGAACGGCACAGTCAGCAGCTCGGCCCGCCGCCGCTTCTCCAGCAGGCGCTCCAGGGCCGGCGCACTGAACAACTCAGGCACCCACGGCACGCCGCAAGTCTAATACCGGTCGCCGGGTTGTCGGCGAGGTCACAGGGTTTGACTGACTGATCAGTCAGTCATTTTGTTACGATCGGGTAGGGGGATCGATCGGACATCCCTGTCAATAGAGCGAGGTGCCGCGGATGGCGCTGACGGATGTGACTGCGACTCGTCGGAGGGGACGCCGACGCGAGGATTCGAGACTTGCCGAGCATGTCGATCGGTTGGGCGAGGAACACCCGCCGATCCCGCTCGACAGCGCCGACTACACCATGCACCGCCCCGGCCTGCTGGCCGAGCGGTTCGGATCGGTGCTGAACTTCATGTCGCGGGTCGAGCTCGAGGTCGAGCGGAACGTCATCGAGCTCAACCTCCTGATACCCGATCCGCCGGAGGTCGATCGGCACTTCTACGCCGATGTGTGGCTCCCGCAGGAGACGCATCACGGCCTGATCCTCGATCGGCTTCAGGTGCTGGCCGGTCTCCCGCCCACGGAACCCAATCTGACCGACGTGGCCTTCAAGCTCAAGCTGCTCGGAGCCCTCGGCCGGGTGCCCGGCGTACAGGACGTGAGCCGGATGCTCTACTACCTGACCGGACTGACCACCGAACGGTCGGCGGTGCTCGCCTACAACAAGCTCCACGCCGGCCTGGTCGAGCTCGGCGAACGGGCCGTCGCCGCCACCGTGGTCGCGCCGATCCGTCGGCAGGAGCCCGGGCATTTCGCCTATTACCAGATGGCCGCTCGCGATCTCTGGTCGCAGTTGGGCGCCTGGCAGCGGTGGCTGGTCCGCACGCTGCGGCGGCGGACGTTCGAACCGGTCGGGGTCTACAACAGGCGGCAGCGGGCTGAGTTCGGTCAGTTGATGGGCGCGCTGGGCATGAGCACCGGCGGCGATCCGGATCTGCAGCACTACGCCCGCCAGGTCGGGCGGGTCGAGCACGATTTGCTGTGGGCCCACCGGCAAGGTCTGCGCGTGCCGGACTACGTGTTCAAGGAGCTTCGGCGCGCCGCCAGGGCAGCCGCGAACCTGAAAGGGGAGTCCCGGCCCGCCGCCGAACGGAGCAGACCGTGACCGCGCAGGCCGCGGCGCGGAGCACCAAGCGTCAGGTCATCATCGAGACCGCGGAGCGTCTGTTCGCCGAGCACGGGTACGACGCGACGTCGACAGCCCGGATCGCTCACGAGGCCGGCGTACCGTCCGGCCTGGTGTTCTACCACTTCGCTACCAAACAGGATCTGCTGCTCGCCATCGTGCACGAACGGCCGACGCCCAGTCAGGTACTCCGGTCCGCGACGCGGGGCCACTCCGTTCGCGGGCGACTGCGGGCCGTCGTCGCCGTCATGGCAGAAGAACTGGAGCACAACCGCGCGGCCCGGATCATCGTCTTCAGTGAGGCTCAGGCCCGTCCGGAGATCGCCGCCCGAGCCGCGGAGCTGTTCGCCGAGGCGACCGCCACGGTCGCCGACGTACTGAGCGGCGCCGACGACCTCATCGCCGATCCGGTCCGGGTGCGGACCGCCGCGGAACTCGTCGTCAGCCGGGTGTTCCTCGATATCGTTGCCCTCGGCAAGGCCGACACCGCGGTCCGGCGGCACGCGGCGATGATCGACCTGGTCGCCGAGTCACTCACCACGCCCCGGCCGGCGCGCGGCTCGGCCTGAGCTGGTCAGGCCGCGGGGTCGAACGGGATTCCGGCCGGCTTGGAGTTGGTGAGCAGGGACACGAAGCGGTTGTCCTTGTCGGTGATCTTGATGGTGGCGGAGCCGAAGTCGGCGTTCATCAGCTGGTCACGCAGCGAGGTGCCGGGCCAGCCGTCCCAGCCGACCAGCGGCGGGTAGCGCCAGGTGTGGTAGTGGTTCTCCGGCGGCTCGTCGTTGCTGTTGGCAAGCCGGAAGAAGTGCGTACTCGCGCCGTCCTTGTGGTAGACGACCTTCGGGTGCGATCCGTCGAAGCGCACCTGCGACCTCGCGTAGGTCACCTGGCTCGCGTGCTGCGTGGTGGTCACGTACTCGACCTGGTTGGTCGACTGGTTGATCCAGGAGATGACGTGTTCGAAGTCGTGCCGGTGGCCACCGAGGCTGCTGCCGGGCACGGCCTGGTCCTTCTCGAAGTAGCTGGCGTACACGACCGCACACCACCCGTTGTTGCACTTCGAGCGGGCATACGTCTGGGAGTTGTCGAGGTCGGACTGGTCCCGGCAGTTGCCGTTCACGGCGCCGGTCGGGTTGAGGCCGGGGTTGAGCGTGCCGTCGGCGCCGATGGCCGGCGTGGCGTAGCAGCCGTCGGTGTCGTAGTCGTAGGCCGGCGAGAACGACTGCTCGTAGCCGTTCGCGTTCTGCGGGAGGTTGGGCGGCGGGGCGGCGTACGCGGCTGCGGCGGAGGTGACCATCAGCGCGGTGGTGCCGAGCACTACGCCGAGCAGGCGCTTGGCTCGACGCCGGCGTGGCGGAGGCGGGGCGGATTCGGGCATGCATCGCTCCTTCAGGAACGTCAGGTCCGGCCGGCGTGCGGCGGGACCTCGGGGCGGAAACCACGAGTCGACGATGACAGGTCACCCCCACGACCGCACATACGTTACGTGCCTACGGATTGACGTTCCGTGAACAGCCGGGGGACGCATGCCGGTGGGCACGGGGAGGACATGCGCCTGACAGAGACTGCTGACATCTGGTGGAAGAACGCGGTGATCTACTGCCTCGACGTCGAGGCGTTCTTCGACACCGACGGCGACGGCCGCGGCGATCTGCGCGGCGTCAGCCAGCGGATCGACCACCTGGCCGAGCTCGGTGTGACCTGCTTGTGGCTGATGCCGTTCTATCCGACGCCGGACCGCGACGACGGGTACGACATCACCGATTTCTACGGGGTCGATCCGCGGTTGGGGACGCATGGTGACGTGGTGGAGCTGATCACGCTCGCCCGAGATCGTGGCATCCGGGTGATCGCCGATCTGGTCGTCAACCACACCTCCAACCAGCACCCGTGGTTCCAGAGCGCGCGGGCTTCGCGGCAGTCGCCGTACCGGGGCTGGTACGTCTGGCGGGACGAGCCGCCGGCGGATGCGCACGAGGGCATCGTCTTCCCGGACCAGGAGGACAGTCTGTGGCAGTACGACGAGAAGGCCGGGCAGTACTACCTGCACCGGTTCTACAAGCATCAGCCGGATCTCGACATCGCCAATGCGGAGGTGCGTGAGGAGATCCAGCGGGTGATCGGCTTCTGGCTCGAGCTCGGGCTGTCCGGGTTCCGGGTGGACGCCGTACCGTTCCTGCTGGACACGGCCGGGGCGCTGGACGCGGCCGAGCTGCCGGACCCGCACGACTACCTGCGCGACCTGCGCGCGTTCGTGGACCGGCGGCACGGGCAGTCGATCCTGCTCGGCGAGGTCAACCTGCCGTTTGAGGACGTACGACGGTTCTTCGGGGACGAGGACGGCGACGAGCTGACGATGTGCTTCGACTTCATCGGGATGCAACGGCTCTATCTGTCCTTGGCGCGCCACGATCCGGCCGAACTGGTGAAGTCGTTGCGAGCCCGTCCGAAGCCACCGGAGGAGGCACAGTGGGGCACCTTCGTGCGAAACCACGACGAGCTCACGCTGGACAAGCTCTCCGACAAGGAGCGCCAGGAAGTCTTCGACACGTTCGGCCCGGACGAGGACATGCAGCTCTACGGCCGCGGACTGCGCCGGCGGCTGCCACCGATGCTGGGCAACGACCCGGCTCGGCTCAGGATGGTCTACAGCCTGCTGTTCTCGCTGCCCGGGACGCCGGTGCTGTTCTACGGCGAGGAGATCGGCATGGGGGAGAACCTCGCCGTCGAAGGACGCAGCGCGGTGCGTACGCCGATGCAGTGGACGGCCGACACGAACGGCGGCTTCTCGACTGCCGATCCGGACGAGCTGGCCACACCGCTCGTGCCGGGCGAGTACGGGCCGGAGCATGTCAACGTCGTGGACCAGCGGCGCGATCCGGACTCGCTGCTCAACTGGATGAAGCTCCTCATCCAGCGCTATCGAGAGTGTCCTGAGCTGTCCTGGGGAGAGTGCACGATTCTCGAATCCGAAGCTCCGTCGGTGTTCGCCCATCGCTCGGATCACGAGAACGGCACGATCGTTGCCGTCCACAACTTCGCGGCCGAACCCGCCCGGATCACCCTGGCGGTGGCCGGTGCCGGCGTCGGTCTCCGTGCGGTCGATCTGCTCTGCGAAGGTACGACCGACGTCGGTGAGGACGGCCTCCTGTCCCTCGATCTCGCGCCCTACGGTTGCCGCTGGCTCCGGATCGTGCGCCCCGGCGACCGCTTCATCATCTGAGGTACCGCAACTTTCGAGTCGCCCTGCGCATCTAGCGTGGTAACTGAGGGGTGGGGCTTCGATGAGGAACAGATCGAAAGCGATGGGGGTACTGGGTGCGGCCGTCCTGACGGCGGGTCTGTTGCCTGGAACAGCGATCGGAAAGCCGGGGACCGCCGCTACGCCGAGTGCGACGTCGGCGCAGTGCCAATTGGCCCTGGGATCTGTGTCGGCGACAGGCGACACACAGGGGCAGGGCCTCGTCGCGACGTCGCCACCCACGAACCAGGGTGTCGGTGTGGTGGCTCGTGACCTTTACCCCGACGGACAGCCGCGGCTCAGCACTGCCATGGTCCACGAACCCACTCCCGGCGGGGTCAGGGTGTTCGGCTACGTGGTCATCGGTTCGGCGCTGTACCGCAGTGGATACGACACCCTAGGCGGCGGCGACGTCGATCCCGACTCGGTCTTCCTACACAGGATCGGCGGTGGCTGGGACTCCTTCGTCGCCTTGCACGAGTCGCGCTACGCGCCGGTCGGCGGCAGCTTCTCCCGGACGCACGAGTACGGACTGCGCAGCGACGGAGTGCTGGTCCGGTGGACCCGTGACAACCAAGGCGTCTGGCGGAACGCGGCGACCGCGCCAGGGTTCGCCGCGGTGAAGTCGATGGTTCTGATCAGCAAGACGCGGACCTACGACACCTTCCTGGCGAACACCAGGGGTGGTGCGCTCTACACCATCCACATCCCGACGACCGCACCGATGAAGCCAGTGGTCAAGACGGTCCGCGGATCGACCTGGCAGGGTTTCGAGTCGCTCGTCGCGGAGAAGTGCGGAACGCAGGGCACCCTGTTGGTCGGCATCGACAAGGACACCAAGACGGCGTACCTGTACGCCGTAGGCCACGCCCAGGGGGTGTCCACGGTCATCCGCAGCATCGGCAAAGTCCCGGGCACCTTCGATGCGCCGCTCTACTTCCGCTGGGCGACCCTGGACTTCGACGACCTCTTCGGCGAATAGCCACTCACCTCAGTCGGCGTACCGCTCGATCCATTCGGCGGTACGCCGGTTGAAGTCGAGCCGGTGTGATGGGCGTCCCTCGATGATGAACAGGTGGCTCGCTTCGGGGTAGAGCACCAGCCGCGTCGGAACGCCCTGTTCGCGGAGTGCGGTGTGCCACTGCTGTGCTTGGCCGACCGGGCAGCGTACGTCGTCGGCGCCGTGCAGGACGAGCGTCGGTGTCCGGACCTGGTCGACCTTCTTGATCGGCGACATGGCGTCGTAGCGGTCCGGCTTGACCCAGGGGAGTCCGCCGAGTTCGAGCGTGCTGAGGTAGTGGCCGATGTCGGAGGTGCCCGCCATGCTGGTCAGGTCGCTGACGACGCCACCCGCGACCGCGGCGGCGAACCTGTCGTCGCGGCTGGTCAGATAGCAGGTCATGAAGCCGCCGTAGCTGTAGCCGGTCACGGCCAGCCGCCCGGCGTCGGCGATGCCTTCGGCAACGAGTTCGTCGAGCGGTTCGAGGAAGTCCCTGGCATCGGCAACACCCCAGCCCGACACGGCCGCGGTGAAGAACTCTTCGCCGTACCCGTCGCTGGCCCGTGGGTTGAGCAGCAGCACGGACCAGCCCTTGGCCACGAGCTCCTGGTGGTAGAGGTGGACCTCGTCGGCTCCGCCGTTCCACGCGTTGTGCGGTCCGCCGTGGATGTCGAGCAGCAGCGGCTGCCGGGTGACGGCCAGCGGGTCACGGATCAGCCAGCCCGACACGACCGTGCCGTCGGAGATCGTGAACTCCCGCTCCACCCGCGGGAACAGCTCGATCTCGGCCAGGTTCGCGCCATGATCGGTGGCGACCGTGACGGCGCCGGAGGACAGATCGATGGTCGCGATCTCGCCGTACGACGTGGGTGTCGACAAGACGATCGCGGCCGAACCGCCGGCAACGGATGCGCCCGACACGTTCTGGCCCGGACCACCGATCACCAGTTCAGGGGTGCCACCGTCGAGGGCGACGGAGTACAGCTGCGAGCAGCCGCGGTCGCGGACGCAGAACAGCACCTTCGCACCGTCCTCGAAGACGACAGGCAGGGCCCCCGGGTACGCCGGTCCGCCCGGCATCACGTTGCGATCGAGGGATGCGGACAGGTCGGTGATCTCGCCGCCGTCCAGCGGGACGCGCAGCAGACCGGCGTGTCCGGTCGGCGTGTTGCGGTTGGCAACGACCAGGAGCGAGGTGCCGTCCGCTGTCCAGATCGCCGGTCCGGCCACATCCTCGGCAAGCCCGACCAGTTTGGGCGTGGCCTTCTCCGCAATGATGTCGATGAAGTATGCGCCGGAGTGAAAGGTGAGGTCTGCGTCCGGAGCCATGCCCGCCGAGAACGCGAGCTTGGTGCTGTCGGGGGACCAGGCCGGATCTCCTGCGTGCCAGTCGCCTTCGGTGACCTGGCGGCAGTTCTTCGTGCCGAGGTCGACCACGTGCAGGTGCTTGCGCTTGGTGCGCAGCAACCCGGTGCCGTCTGCCTGGTAGTCGATCCGGTCCATGACCACCGGTGCTTTGGCGCGCCGCTCGCGGGTCTCGTCGTCCTCGTCCGCCGCGGCGGACGTGTCCACGGGTGCTCCGAAGGCCAGCGTCGTACCGTCCGGGCTCCAGATCGGAGCACCCGCGCCCAGTGGGAGCTTGGTGAGCTGCTCGGGCTCACCACCAGTTGCCGGTAGCAACCAGATCTGCGCGGGGCCGTCCTCGGCGCGGAGGAAGGCGATCTGCGTGCCGTCGGGAGACCAGGCCGGTGAGGTGTCGGCCTTGCCGCGAGTCAACTGCCTGGCCCGGCCCCCGTCGGCCGGGACCCGCCACAGGCTGCGGAGGTTGGCGTCCTGCTCGAGGTCGCTGGTTCGCAGTACGTAGACGATCTGTTCGCCGTCGGGCGACAGCGCGGGTTGTTCCGGTACGGCGAACTCCGGGAGATCGTCGATGCGCAGGCGTCGGGTCACTGGGGCTCCCTTGTCATGGTCGCTGCTGGGCTACCTCAGTTCTACCCGGGTTGGGCGCCTCCCGGTCTAGTGGATCGAGATGGCGACGCTCTTCACGCGCAGGAACTCCTCGAAGCCGGCGCGACCGCCCTCCTTGCCGACTCCGCTGATCCCGATGCCGCCGAACGGTCGGTGCACGGCCAGGCTCGGCGCTCCGTTGATCAGCACCTCGCCGGTCTCCAGCTCGGAGGCGATCCGGTGCGCCCGGGTCAGATCCTTCGTCTGGATGTACGACGACAAGCCGTAGCGCGTGCTGTTGGCGATCTCGATCGCCTCCTCGTCCGTGGAGAACGTGGTGATCGCCACGACGGGACCGAACACCTCGATCTGCGCGATCTCGGACGACGGGTCCACATTCGTCAGGACCGTCGGCTCGATGTAGTAGCCCGGCCTGTCCATCCGCCGGCCACCGGCCACGAGAGTCGCGCCGTCGGCCACGGCGCGCTCGATCATCCCCATGATCCGGTCCGCCGCGCCCTGGCTGATGACCGGGCCGTACCCCGTCGTGGGAGCTGTGGGATCGCCGACCTTGATGGTGTCGACGAGCGTACGAACCCTGGCTACGACCTCGTCATGGATGGAGTCGTGCACCAGCATCCGCGTCGGTAGACCGCACCCCTGGCCGGCGAGGCCGCCGAAGGCCGCGCCCATGTTGAAGGCGCAGGCGGCATCCAGGTTGGCGTCTTCGAGAACGATGTTCGCCGACTTGCCGCCGAGTTCCATCACCACGGGCTTGGCGGTCTCGGCGCAGGCGGTGAGGATCTTCGTCGCTGTCGGGAGGCCGCCGGTGAAGCTGACCTTCTTGACCAGCGGGTGAGTGACCAGCCGATTTCCGGCGTCGGCGGTGCCCGGGAGCACGTTGACGACACCCGGCGGGAACCCCGCCTCCTCGATCAGATCCATCAGCAGTTCTCCGGTGAACGGTGTCAGCTCACTCGGCTTGATCACGATGGTGTTGCCGGCCGCCAACGCCGCCGGCGCCTTCATCGCGATCGACATCAGCGGGGCGTTCCAGGTGACGACCAGTGCGATCACGCCGTACGGCTGAGGCAGGGTGTAGCCGAGCTCGCCGTCTTGTTGCGGGCTACCGGTGACGTCACCGATGATCTTGTCGGCCCAGCCGGCGTAGTAGCGGGTCCAATCAGCGGCCTGCGCCGCAAGGGCCGACCCGGATCGCGCCGGGCGGCCGTTCTCAGCCGTGCCCACCCGAACGATCTCGTCGCTGTGCTGCTCGATCAGGTCAGCCAGCTTCAACAGCAGCTCTCGCCGACGGGACGGGGGAGTACGCCGCCAATGGTCGAACGCCGCATGTGCATCGCGGACGGCATCGTCAACCGCGGCGCCATCGGCCAGCGGGATCGTCGCGTCGACCTGACCGGTCACTGGATTCACATGCTCCCAGGTCTCCCCGGACCTGGGTAACACCTTCTTGCCGTTGATCCGCAGATGTACCTGCGGAAGCTCGACATCCGGGCCCGAGCCGCTAGTGTTCCGGCCAGACATCTCCCGAAGTTCTGACATTTCGCTGCTCCTCCGTCATCGACGTTCCTTGGTGGTGTTGAGGCCTGCGAGCACCAGGTGGGTGGCGGCGGTCGCCCTGGCCAGGAATTCCTCCCGCGAACGTGACAGGTATTTCGAGCCTTGCGCGACGGTGTGCAGCACTGTGGCGACCTCTTCGGGTGTCACGCGCAGCCGCCTGCGGTCGGTCGCGGATGTCGCCGCGGCGATCGCGGCAGCGAGCTGGGCGTCGAAAGCGCCGATGGACGCCTCGACGATGTCCCGGAGCTGAGCCGCGGGATTCTCCAGCATGTTCGAGATGTCGCTCGCCAGCATCGAGCCCACGTAGCGCCCCAGCCACGCGTCGAGCGCGGCCACGACCCGCTGGTCCAACCCGACGCCTTCCTCGTTCAGGCGCTGGGTTGCCTCGTCCAGCGCGGCGTCCAGCTCCTGGCGGACCGCGGCCCGGAACAGCGCTTCCTTGTTGGCGTAGTGCAGGTACAGGCCTTGTCGGGAGACGCCGGCCGATCGCGCCACATCCTCCATCGAAGTCTTGCGGAATCCGTAGCGCCCGAACGCTTCCAGGGCCACACCGAGCACTCGCTCCGGTCCGCCGCCGCTGTCTGTCCCAGGTCGTGTCGACGTCATGGGCTCACTTTACAGACTGGACATAATCTGTCAATTCCGGTCCGGGTGTCCTGAAATCTTGACAGAGTTAAGTAAAGGCTCCAATATCCTATCGGATCCGTGTCCCTGGGAGTCGTGTGCCGAAGACCGCGCGCGCACCAGGGGTCGCGGCTGTCAGATCGTCAGAGAGGTCACCGCTCATGACCAGATCCCTTCGAAAGAAGGCGATGCGAGGCATAGTCGCGCTCGTCGCCGTCGGCGCGCTGCTCCCGGCCGGCGTGGCTGCGACATCGTCCGCCGTACCTGGCGCGAGTGGGCCGCCGCGAGGGCCGCGCGGAGTCAGCACGACGACGAGCACTGCCGCGCGGCGAGCATCAGCACTCCGGCGACCGTCACCGCGGCGGCGAGCCCGTCGCTCGGGCCGGCGGGGGAGGCGGCGCAGAAGCCCTACATGGGCTGGAGCAGTTACAGCATGCAGGTGTACTCGAACGACGGCGGCAACTGGATCTCGGCGGCCCAGATCATGGCCCAGTCGGATGCGATGCACAAGAAGCTCCAGCCGTACGGGTACAAGTACATCAACATCGACGCGGCCTGGAACGGCGGCACCGACGAGTACGGCCGGCCCGTGCCGAGTACGAAGCTGTACCCGAACGGTCTGCAGGCCGTGATCGACCACATCCACGCGAACGGCCAGAAGGTCGGGCTCTACAGCATCCCGGGCATCTCGAAGGCGATGATGGACGCCAACCTTCCCGTCTACGGCCACCCGGGATGTACGACGGGGGACCTGGCCAAGCAGCCGCTGCAGCAGGGGGACTACTGGGGCTTCGGGTACCGCATCGACATGACGAACCCGTGCGCCCAGGCGTACATCGACTCGATCGCCGATCTCTTCGCCTCGTGGGGCGTCGACTTCCTGAAGTTCGACAGCGTGACGCCGGGCTCCGGCAAGAACGATCTCTCGCTCGACGCCCGCGACGAGGTCAAGGGCTGGTCGCAGGCGCTCGCCCGGCACAAGATCTGGCTCGAGCTCTCCTGGGCGCTCGACATCAACTACGCGGACTACTGGAAGCAGTGGGCGAACGGATGGCGGGTCGACTGGGACGTCGAGTGCTACTGCCCGGGTGAGGCGCTGACGGCCTGGCCGAACATCTCGCGGCTCTTCCCCAAGGTGGCGGACTGGTGGCGCCACGGTGGGCCGGGTGGCTGGAACGACCTCGACTCCCTGAATGTCGGCAACGGCACGATGGACGGCCTGACGAAGGACGAGCGCCGTACGGCGGCAACGCTGTGGGCGGTCTCCGCCGCTCCGTTCTACATCGGCAACGACATGACCAAGCTCGACTCGTACGGCGCTGGAACTGCTCACGAACCCCGAGGTGATCGCGGTCAACCAGGCCGGGCGTCCCGCGCAGCCGGTGTCGACCAAGACCAACCGGCAGGTGTGGTACTCGCTCAACGCGGACAGCTCGTACACCGTTGCGATGTTCAACCTCGGGACCACCGAGGCCGACATGACGGCGAACTTCGCGGACCTCGGTCTGGACGGCTCCGCGAAGGTGCGCGACCTGTGGGCGAGGAAGGACCTGGGACAGTTCGCGTCCAGCTACACCGCGGCGACCGTGCCCCCGCACGGTGTCCGGCTGTTCAAGGTCACGCCGCAGAAGAAGTCGGCGATCCGCGTCAACGACGACGATCTGCGGGTCTCGTACGACGGTGCCTGGCAGCGCAACGGCAACAACGAGGTTCCGGCGGTCTCGGAGCCGCTGACGGTCACGGTGACGGACTCGGGGACCCCCGCGGCTGCCGAAGGCGGCCACCTCCGGCGTACGGACTGTCGAGCTGAACAACGACGACCCGGGGATCGTCTACACGGGTTCGTGGAGCCGGAGTACGGGCCGCGGGCTCGGTGACTATCAGGACGACGTGCAGTACACGGAGACCAACGGCGACGCCTTCTCGTACAGCTTCGTCGGCAACGGCGTCGACTACGTGACGGAGAAGGACCCCTCGCAGGGTGAGGTCGAGATCTACGTCGACGGTGCCTTGAAGGCGACCGTGGACACCCACGCCGATGCGCGCTCGGCGCAGCAGGTGGTGTACAGCATCTCGGACCTGCCGAACGGCAGCCACACGATCCGCGGCGTGAAGAAGTCGGGACAGTTCATGCTGGTCGACAAGCTGGTCGTGCGGCAGGAGAGCCTGCTGAACCCGGGCACGGCGGCCTTCGACAAGTCGGCTCAGGCCGATGTCAGCACCGAGATCGGGCGCGACCCCGGTGAGCTGGTCGCGATCGCGAACGGCGGCAAGGACCTCGTCAAGGGCACCGACTACACCGTCGACGGCAAGGTCGTGACCATCAAGAAGGCGTACCTCGCGGCCCAGCCGACCGGTACCACGAAGCTGGACTTCAGCTTCCGTGGTGACTACCGCGACGACGTGCACTCCACGACAGTGAACGGCGCGGCGATCAACTTCGCCTTCCAGGGCACCGGCGTCGACTGGATCACGGCGCTCGGCCCGGATCAGGGCGAAGCCGACGTCTACATCGACGGCAAGCTCGTGAAGCCGGGTGAACCTCCACAACGAGGCCCGCGTCACGACGCGGCAGGTGTTCACCCAGTACCGGCCTGAAGGACGGGCAGCACACTCTGCGCATCGTGAAGGTCTCGGGCGACGTACTGCGAAGCGACATGATCCGCTACACGGTCGCGAAATAGGGCTTACGCCGTACCTCGTGAGCTGGGAGATCTGGGGCTGTCAGAGGTTCCAGATCACCCAGCCTGCGGGGGCAGGTGGTCAGCGCCAGGCATCCCCGGGGGTTCGGGCGTAACGCGTCCAGGTGTATCGCCAGGGGATGACGGCGAGGATGACGACGACGAAGGAGCAGTTGAACAGCACCTCGCGCGATGCGGCGTTCAGGTCGCCGGCGACCAGTTGAGGGATCCCGACCGTACCGATCCAGATGAGCTTCCAGGTCACCTCGAACAGCAGGATCGGGAGCATCCGGACGGGGTATCTGAGGCCGAGGAACGCCAGCAGGGACATAGCCGTCAGCAGGCAGGTGACGACCCCTTCCGTCACCGGCACCGAATGAGCGTTCTGGAGGAGAGGCCACTTGACGATCACCAGTCCCACTCCCATGAAGGCGTAGCCGAAGCGCATCACGTTGAGACGGCGAGTCGACAGCCCGTCGTCGACAGCGGTTGGCCCGCGCGGTTCGATGGTCTTGATTCGTGAGCTCATGCCCCAAGAGTGGGACAGCGCGGGCTATTCACCTACAGAGGTTGCTGTTTGTGGGAAATGCGCGTCAGATGAGGATCGTGCAGGACAACTCAGGGGCGGAGATCGCCGCAGTGCTCGGTCGGGTCGGCGGCCGGCTCAAGGGACTCCGCACGCAACGCCGGATGACGCTCACCGAGGTTGCGAAGGCGACCGGCATCTCGAAGAGCACGATGTCGCGGCTCGAGACCGGACAGCGGCGGCCCACGCTGGAACTGCTCCTGACGTTGTCGCATGCCTATCGGGTGCCGCTGGATGTCCTCGTCGCGGCGCCGGCGGAAGGCGATCCGCGCGTCCAGTTCAAGCCTGGTCAGGTCAAAGGCAGGACGGTGATCCCGCTGACCCAACAGCCCGACGGCACGCAGGCCTGGAAGATCGTCATCCCGACCAGCAAGGTCACGCCAGATCTGCGGGCCCACGATGGGCATGAGTGGATCTACGTGCTGTCCGGCCATATGCGTCTGATTCTGGGCGACCAGGACTGGGTGCTCGGGCCTGGCGAGGTGGCCGAGTTCAGCACTCAGGTGCCGCATTGGTTCGGGAGCACGGGCAGTGAGCCGGCGGAGATCCTGAGCATCTTTGGACGACCGGGCGAACGAATGAACGTCCGAAAGGCGCCTCCGCAGGGGTAGCTGTCGGCTGCGTTGGTGCCGCTGCCGATGAGTTGGTGCCGGTGCCGATGAGTCGGTGGCGATGAGTCGGTGCCGGTGCCGATGAGTTGGTGCCGGTGCCGATGAGTTGGTGCCGATCCCGATGAGTCGGTGCCGGCGCCGGTGAGTTGCTGCCGGTCCCGGATGGCGGTGTGCAGGTCGCTGGTCTGCACGCAAGCACCGCAGACCTCGCCCCGCCGATCAGATCTGATCGGCGGGCATTCAGGCAACCAGCACCTCGCTGAACGGTCCGATGAGGTGAGGAGTGCTATCAGCATCGGCTGTGCGTTCGCGTGTGATGTTTCCCGTTGTGGATAAGGGCTTTCGGGGTCCTGGTGGATTTGCTCCAGGCCGGTGTCGGTGGATAGAATCGAACACATGTTCGAGGGAGATCTGGCGACGCTGTCGACCGCCGACCTGCTGGAATCGGCCGCCGACCACGACGCCGAGGCCAGGCGGATCGACGCCCGGCGGCTCGAGCACGCCCAGGTCTACGCCGACCGGTTCCACCCCTCGGTCTGCCCGACCCGCCCCGGCCGCCGCACCTGCGACGGCCGCGAACGCGCCGTCGTGCTCGGCGGCGAAGGCTGCCCGGAGATCGCCGAATTCGCGATCGCCGAATTCGCGGTGGTGCTCGGGATCTCCCCGCGGGTCGCCGCGGACTATCTGGGCCAGGCGTTGGCGTTGCGGCACCGGTTCCCGTTCACCTGGGCCCGGGTCCAGGCCGGCGAGGCGACACCGTGGAAGGCGCGGCAACTCGCCGCCGCCTGCCTGAAGCTGCCCGAGGACGCCGCCCGCGCCGTCGACCAGCGGGTCGCGCAACTCCTGGACTCGATCACCCCGTACCGGCTGGACAAGATCATCCGCGCGGCCAAGATCCACGCCGACCCCGACGGTGCCCGGGCCGAGGCTGAACAGAAGGCCCGCGAACGCGGCGTGTTCATCGGGCGCTCCGACGGCCACGGCAACAAGTCGATCTACATCAAGGCCCCCGCCGGTGCGGTGATCCGCCACGACGCCACCATCGCCGCCATCGCCGAGGCCCTGAAGACGTTCGGGGATACCCGTCCGGTGCAGCACCGGCGGGCGGACGCGGTCGGCATCATCGCCGACGCCCGCTACACCGAAGAACTCCTCACCCAAGCCCGCCACCACCACCGCACCACCACCCCAACCAGCCCAGCCACCCCGGGCACTGCCACCGCCCCGGGAACGGCCACCGCCCCGGATGCTGCCTCCAACACCACTGGCGCCCCGGACATCACCGGCCCGGGTACCGCCACTCCGGACCGCGGGCGCCGCGAGGCCGGCGAACTCGATCACCCGATCGACCCCGCCGCGTCCGCCGCGCGGAGGCGCGCTGCCGCCAACCCTGGCACGGGATCCGGTTCCTGGCGGGACGACGAGGACCCGCTCGCCGACCCAGCCAGCGACCGGGGCAGCGAGTGGGACGAGCCCGGCCCGGACGACGAGGCCGACCGCGACGCGCCCCACCCCAGCACCGGCGACCTTCCCGACCCGCCCGACACCCCAGGCACCGTGCCGATCGAATCCTTCGACCCCTTCGATCCCGCCCTGCGCAGCGACCCCGACGCCGAGGACGGCGAACCAATGGACGCCGCCGCCCAACGCGCCCTGCACGCGCGCCTGGCCCGGATCAGACACGACGCCTACACCAACCCCACCACCGGCCGCGGCACCCGCACCGGCGCCAGTAGCGGGCGGCTACGTCCGGGGCAGACCGAGATCTATGTCCATCTCACCGACCAGACCCTGGCCACCGGCATGGGCGTGCTCCGGGTGGAAGGCCTCGGTCCACTGCTGGCCGACCAGTTGGCCGAGCTGGTTGGCCATGGCCCGTACACGGTCAAGCCGGTCATCGACTTGCACGACGCGGTCAGTGTCGACGCCTACGAGATCCCCGACCGGATCCGCGAACGCGTGAAGCTCGTCCATCCGGTCGAGGTGTTCCCGTTCGGCAGCCAAGAGACCCGCCGCACCATGGACCTGGACCACCTCCAGCCCTACGACCCGCTCGGCCCACCCGGACAGACCAGCACCGACAATCTCGCGCCGCTGGGCCGGTTCGGTCACCGGGTGAAGACCCACGCCCGCGGCTGGACCGTCCGGCGCCTCGACCGCAAGACGCTGGAATGGACCACACCCCACGGCCTCACCTTCCACGTCGACCCCACCGGCACCCACCGAGTGCACCCCGACCCGGACTAGGCCAGGGCGGTGCCGGTAGCCAAGGAGAAGCCCGCGAACAGCCGGCCATCGCCTGATCGACAATCCGCTCGACGTGCTCGAGCAGGCCTCCCGTGTTCGCACTGCTCGGCGAGTGGGACGTGCTCGATCTCGCCGCGTAGGCGTCCGTGATTGAAGCAGTCGACGTACTCGGCGAGGGCGATCCCGAAGTCGCTGACGGACTTCCAGCCTCCGCTTGGCCGGGTGGCCGCGTTGCGGATCAGCTCGGCCCTGAACAGCCGGTTGAATGCCCCGGACATCGCGTCATCGGTGGAGTCGCCGGGGCTGCGACGGAGGCGAAAGGCGTCGACCTCGGCCATCGCGTGTCCTGGGAGTCGCTGCGGTAGTCGACGAAGGGGAAGGCGCCGGCCTCGGCCTCGGCCTGGGCCGCGGCGAGCCGCTCGGTGTAGTGGACAGCTCGGTATTGCACCCGCAGTCGCTGCGATGAATCAGCCCGGTCAGATCATCGCCGGCCCACTGCCGTGCCCACAGTCCATGTCGAGGGCGTCCAGAGTCAGGTCGGTGCGCGGGCTGGTCGAGACTCGGCGGCCCACGACCAGGCGGGAGAACACGTCGAGGACGAACGTGGCGTAGACCCTGCTTGACGCGCACGCGCGCGAACGCTGAGATCCGGAGTTGGTACGGATAGAGGTCAGGTCTGCCGCCCAAAGCTGGTTGGGTGCGTCGGCGACGAACTATCGCTGCGCCAGGTCGGCCGGACGTGGTGTGTGAGCGCCCTGCGACTGGGGTGGTCTCGCGGGTCTTCGGACGGGTGATCCCTCGCCGGGCTCTCGGCGTGCGTGAGACGTTCCACGATGCAGCAGGCGACGATGCCCCTCGATCGAGCTCGGCGTGGATCTTGCGCGCACCGCAGACCTCAAGGCCGTCGACCTCCCAGATCAGGTCTGCCTCACCGCCCCGACCTCGTTGCCGGGTCCTGTGCGCGCGTCCACCGCCATCCGTATGGCCGGCTCACGCAACTCGTCGCCGCACTTCCTCGGTACTCGCCTGACTCTCATCGTCCATGGATTGAAAGCCTCGGCTCGTCGCGGAACCGGGCGACGATGTACCAACCCCGTCGCAGATACATGGCATGGGCATTTCCCCCGACGGTTGCTGCCAGCGTGGCGAAAGGCTCGGGCCGGCCCGACAGAAGTTGAGCCCCGACCGAAACCACGACGTCCGACGACGTCATCCACATTCGGTTGGCAGGAATACCATGCCGCAACCGGGTCTGGCCACGGCTGGTCTTAGGGGGTCGCGAAGCTGTTTCGGTAGGTCTGGGGAGTGGTGCCGACCACTCGGCGGAAGCGGTCGCGGAAGGCTGTGGGGGAGCCGAATCCGACCTGCGTGGCGATCCGGTCCACCGAATGTCCGGTGGCCTCCAACAGGTGCTGGGCCCGCCGGATGCGGGCTCGAAGCAACCATTGCAGCGGTGTGGTGCCCGTCTGTTCGCGGAAGCGGCGGTTGAGGGTACGCACGCTCATGCCGGCATAAGCCGCAATCTCCTCAAGGGTCAGCTCGCGCGCGCAGTTCTCTTCCAGCCAGCGCAGGACGGATTCCAGTTCCGAACCTCGCGGGGTCGGCGGTAGGTCGTGAACGATGAACTGTGCTTGTCCGCCCTCGCGTTCCAGGGCCATCACCGACAGCCGCGCGGCGTCGGCGGCCACTGCCGAGCCGTGGTCGCTGCGGATCATGTGCAGGCACAGGTCCAGGCCGGCCGCGGCGCCGGCCGAGGTGAGGAACTGGCCGTTGTCCACGTAGAGCACGTCCGGATCGACCGTGAGTCCGGGATGCCGGGCGGCCAGTTCGTCGGTGGCCATCCAATGTGTGGTCGCGCGAAGTCCGTCCAGCAGGCCCGTCTCGGCCAGGATGAAGGCGCCGGTGCAGATCGTCGCGATGCGAGTGCCGGCTGCTGCGGCTCGGCGCAGCGCGTCGAGGACGTTCCCGGGAACGGGCGGGAACTCGCTGCGACCGGGCAGGATGATCGTGTCCGCCTCTGCCAGGAGGTCGAGGCCCCGCGGCGGGGTAAGAGTGAACGCGCCGGCGTCGACGGTCGGCGTGGCGCCGCAGACGTGCACGCGGTACGGCGTACGGCCGTCGGGCAACCGGGTCCGGGTGAACACCTCGAGCGGAGTGGCCAGATCGAAAGGAATGACGTGGTCCAGCGCGAGGATCGCCACGGTGTGCATGGCACCAACTGTAGAGACGATTTGGCGAGAACCCGTTGAAAGCTGGCAATCTGGCCACTCCCCGGACAGGCGCTGCCGTGTTTAGCGTGGCGCCATGCTCACTCAAGTCGTGTTGTTCGACGGGTTCGACCCACTGGACGTCATCGCTCCCTACGAAGTGCTCAGCGCCGCCGCTCTCGTGACCGACCGGGGCGTGCAGGTGCAACTGGTTTCGGCCGAAGGTCCACGCGAGGTGCCGAGCGGCCTGGACATGCTGTCCCTGCGGGCGACCCAGAAGCTGGACCCGCAGCAAGCGGACCTCATCGTCGTGCCGGGTGCACTGGGCAGCCTGCCTGATCCGGAGGGCGGTGAACCCGCCGAGGACAGCATCCCGGTGTTGCTCGGGCGCACGTTGGACACCGAACTGCCCGTGCTCCTCAAGGAAGCTCTGGACCGCGACGGAGTCACCGTGGCCACGGTCTGCGGCGGGTCGATGATTCTCGCGATGGCCGGGCTGATCGAGGGTCGCCCGGCGACCACACACCAGTTGGGACTCGACCTGTTGGCGGCTACTGGAGTGCAAATGCTCGACGTCCGCGTAGTCGACGACGGGGACCTGGTCAGCGCCTCGTCGGTCACCTCGGGACTCGACCTGGGGCTGTACCTGCTCGAGCGCGAACTCGGTCCACAGGTGGCGATCGCGGTCGAGAAGCTCATCGCGCACGAGCGCCGGGGCACGGTGTGGCGGCCCGTCGGAGCTATGGGGGTCCGAGCGTGACGTCTGTGATCGGAACCTGGCGGCTCGTCATCGACACCCCGATCGGCAAGCAGTACGCCGTACTCGAACTGTCGACCGTGGACGGTTCGCTGCGCGGGGTCGCCAAGGACGAGAAGCACGGCGATGAGGTGAACCTGACCGACCTGGTGCTGGACGGCGACCGGTTGACCTGGGCGCAGGCCATCCGCAAACCGATGCGCCTCAATCTCACCTTCGACGTCACCATCGCCGGTGACGAGCTGACCGGCCACGCCAAGGCGGGCCGGCTGCCGACCTCGAAGGTCAGCGGTCACCGCGCAGGTCGAGGCGCATAAGGATCCGGGGATGGCCGGCCAGGACGGAGGTGGTGTCGGCGGCTTTGCTGAAGCCGGCGCGCTCGAAGTTCTTCCGGAGTCCGGCGTACGCCATCGTCAGATCGACCTTGGCGTCGCCGTTGTCGAGGGGGTACGCCTCGATCGCCGGGGCGCCGTGGTCACGCGCGAACTCGACCGCGCCGTCGATGAGGGTGTGCGAGATGCCGCTCTTGCGGTGTCCAGGGCGTACGCGGATGCACCACAACGACCAGACCTGCAGATCGTCGACGGTCGGGATCTTGCGGTTGCGGGCGAACGAGGTCTCCGAGCGTGGCGCGACCGCGGCCCATCCGACCGGGGTGTCGCCGTCGTACGCGAGCACGCCCGGAGCGGGCTCGGCTCGGCACAGCTCAGCGACGTACTCACCTCGAGCCGGACCGCGGAGTTCGTTGTTCAGCTTGGACGGGATCCGGTAGCTCAGGCACCAGCAGACATTGGCCCCGGGCGACTTCGGACCGAGGACGGCACGAACATCCTCGAACACCGCAGCCGGGCGAATCTCGATGCTCATGGCCTCACAATCCCACGACGTCCGCGCGTCAGCGCGTCAGCGGGCCAGGCGGCCCAGGAGGGACGAGGCGGCGGTGATGCCGGCGGCAGCGGCGACGATGAGGATCGAGAAGTCCAGCCACAGGTTCGACGGGGTGCCGAGCAGGAGTCCGCGGAGGGCGTTGACCTGGTAGCTCAGCGGATTGACCGTGCTGATCGTCCGCAGCCAGGCCGGCATGATGGCGATGGGATAGAGGGCGTTGGACGCGAAGAACAGCGGCATCGTGATCGCCTGGCCGATCCCCATCAGGCGGTCCCGGGTCAGCACGATCCCGGCGATCGTGATCGACAGGCAGGAGAAGAACGCCGCACCCAGCAGCACGGCCGCGACCACGCCGAGCAGCCGGAGCGGATTCCACGTCATCGACACCCCGAGCAGCGCGGCCAGCACGATCACGACCACCGCTTGCACGACCGCCTTGACCCCGGCCGCGAACGCCTTGCCGGTGATGAGCGCCGCCCGCGGAGTGGGTGTGACGAGCAGTTTCGTCAGTACGCCGGCATCGCGCTCCCAGATGATCTGGATGCCGTAGAAGATCGCGATGAACATGGCCGACTGGGCGATGATGCCCGGCGCGAGGAAGTCGAGGTACGGGACGTTGCCGGAGGGGATGGCCCTGATCCGGGTGAAGGTCTCCCCGAAGATCAGCAGCCACAGAGCGGGCTGGATCGCGCGGGTGTACAGCTCGGTCCGGTCGTGCCGGAGCTTCTGCAGCTCGACGATGCACATGGCGCCGACCCGGGCGAACCAGACGCGCGCTCCGGCCCGTGGCCGCGGCGGTGTCAGCAGCAGCTCGTGATCAGGGTCAGCCGACACGGGATGCGGTACGGCGGGTGCGTCGGACATCGCGGAACCTCTCTGTCTGATCGTGGGACTCGTCGAGTCCACTGCCGACGAAATGCCGGAAGACGTCTTCGAGTGACGGCTTCGAGTCGTCGCCGCGAGCGGATGCGACCTGGTCCTTGAGCTCCTCGGGTGTGCCGACGGCGCGAATCTCGCCACCATGCATGAGGGCGACGTGATCGCAGTGCTGATCTGCCTCGTCCATGTAGTGCGTGGTTACCAGCACCGTCATGCCGGTGGCGTCGCGCAGCTCGGTGATGCGGTCCCAGACGCCGGTACGGGCGATCGGGTCCAAGCCGATGGTGGGTTCGTCGAGGACGAGCAACCGCGGCGCGCTGACCAGGGCCTGGGCGAGCTCGAGCCGGCGCACCATGCCGCCGGAGTACGTTCCGGCCAGCCGATCGGCGGAGTCAGCCAGGCCGACGGCGTCGAGTGCCGCCGCCACTCGCGGGCCGCGTTCGCGGCGCGGGACGTCGAACACGCGGGCGAACAGGCTGACGTTCTCGCGGCCGGTGAGGCTGGAATCCGCGGACAGTGCTTGCGGGACGTACCCGAGTGATCTTCGGACCGCCATCTTCTCGTCGGCGACGTCGAGTCCGAACACCTGCACCATGCCGGTCGGCACTGGCAGCAAGGTGGTGATGGCCCGGATCGTCGTGGTCTTGCCGGCTCCATTGGGACCGAGCAGACCGAAGACCTCGCCGGAGCCCACCGACAGGTCGACCTCCTTGACCGCCCGATGGGAGCCGAACGCGTAGTCCAGGCCAGTGCAGACAACCGCTTCCGAACTCATGTTTCCTCTTCCTCTCGCAGTCCCTGCGCCAGCCTGCGCAGGGCAGGCACCGCCGAGGCCAGTGCGGTCTGGTCCTCGTCGGACAGCCGCTCGACCTGCTCATGGACGAGCGCTCGTCGCCGCTCCTGCCATTGGTCCAGCCGCCGTACGGCCGCCGGCGTGAGATACAGCAGGCCGGCCCGCCGGTCGTCCTGAGCCACCTCGCGCCGGAGCAGATCGGCGGCGACGAGTTGATTGACCAACGTCGACACGGTGTTGCCCGCCAGGCTGAGCGCCGCGGCCGCCGCCGAGATCCGCACGCCGGGCTGCTCGCGAACGAGCCTCAGCAACTCCACCTGTGCGCCGTGCAACCGCTGGCCGCTGAATCCGGCGCGAAGTCGCCGGCGCATCAACCGCTGAACCCCGGTCAGCACCTCCGCCAACTCATCGAGATCCGCAGCCACACCTCTCAAAATATCTCTGTGACAGAGCTAAATCCAGCGCTATCGGGCTTCGGTTCGGGGCGAGGCGGTGGCAAGCTGGGCCTCGGTGGGGTCTGTTGGGCAGTCAGCAGCCGAAGGGGTGATTCGGGTTGCCTGGAGAAACGATGGCCGTGGGTGGGGTCGATACCTACTACGACTACGACGAGAAGCAGTGGAAGAGCCGACGGCTCGGCGGGGGACCGATCCGTCGCGGACCGGTCTGCCCGGCTCCGAAGTCGGCGGCTCCGGACCAGCACGACACGAACGTCGAGCGCGGCGCGCGACGCCGTACCAAGGCCGAATAGCGCTCACGCGATTACAGGGATGCGGCTTGTGGTGCGTCCTGGTGGGGCTCGAGCGGTGGGATGGAGCCGGCCAGGCGGGAGTGGGATCCGAACCAGGCGTCGAGTACGGCGTCGTCGCCGAGCGCGTCGAACCGGGCCGGGCCGCCCTCCACGATGCGCAGCAGGGCGAGCAGGCGCTGTGTCGTCTCGCACATGGTCGTAGCCCTCCGCCCAGCGTCGTAGCGTGCTGATCCCAGCCGACGTCCCCCACGTGGCTCGGATCGAACAGACGAAGTGGACGGCGCTGCAGCTCTGAACGCCGGGCCTTCTACCTACCCATCGGGTGGGAAGCGGTTGTTGTTACAGAAACCGGACAGTTCCGTCCGGTCGTGCCGCCCGGCCGGTGTGCATGGAACCCGGGATCGCGGGCACCCGGACGGCGTTGGATACCCCGAACCCGCAAAGGAGACGCTGATGGGTGTCGGAGACAAGATGAAGAACATGGCCGATGCCGCCAAGGGCAAGGCCAAGGAGATGACAGGCGACGCGACCGACGATCGCGACCTGCAGGCCGAGGGCCAGGCCGAGAAGACGAAAGCGGACCTGAAGCAGGCCGGCGAGAAGGCCAAGGACGCCTTCAAGGACTGACAGCAGTCACTGCGAGGACCCCACCCCGACCCAAAGGGGGGTGGGGTCCATTGGCGTCAGCGTGTGGAAGAACGGTGTGCGGGTACCGGCTCAGTGGTGGCTACTTCGGAGTAAGGGGTGCGGCGTGAGCGCGGACCAGCGGCTAGTGCGGGATGTCGGTGAGCGGGAAGCCCGGGAGACCGCCGAGGCGGCGCGGGAGACCGAGTGGGTGCGGCCGAGTTTCGCCAAGCAGTTGTATCTGGGGGACTTCGATCTGTCGCTGATCCATCCGCATCCACGAGCCACGGTCGATGACGCCGTCCGCGGGGAGGAGTTCCTCAGCAGGCTCACGGCGTACTGCGAGACGCTCGACGGCCTACTGATCGAACGCGAGGCGCGCGTCCCGGACGAGTACCTGCGCGGATTCGCCGACCTGGGCGTGTTCGGCCTGAAGATCCCGACCGAGTACGGCGGACTCGGGCTGCCGATGTCGTACTACGGACGTGCGTTGATGCTGATCGGGTCGGTGCACCCGAGCCTCGGTGCGCTGGTGTCCGCGCACCAGTCGATCGGCGTACCGGAGCCGGTGAAACAGTTCGGCACCGAGGAGCAGAAACAACGATTCCTGCCGCGCTGTGCCGGTGGGGCGGTGACGGCATTCCTGCTCACCGAGCCGGATGTCGGTTCCGACCCGGCCCGGATGGCGTCGACGGCGACTCCGACCGACGACGGCGAGGCGTACCTGCTGGACGGTGTGAAGCTGTGGACCACGAACGGCGTGATCGCCGAACTGGTCGTGGTAATGGCCCGGGTTCCCGAGCACGACGGTCAGCGGGGCGGCATCAGCGCGTTCGTGGTCGAGGCCGACTCGCCGGGCATCACGGTGGAGAACCGCAATGCCTTCATGGGTTTGCGGGGGATCGAGAACGGCGTGACCCGCTTCCATCAGGTCCGGGTGCCGGCCGCGAACCGGCTGGGCCGGGAGGGCCAGGGGCTGCGGATCGCCCTGACGACGTTGAACACCGGCCGGCTCTCCATCCCCGCTCTCTGCGCGGCAGGCGCCAAGTGGTGCCTCAAGATCGCCCGCGAATGGTCATCCGAACGGGTCCAATGGGGTCGTCCGGTCGGCAAACACGCGGCAGTGGCGGAGAAGCTCTCGTTCATCGCGGCGACGACGTTCGCGCTCGAAGCGATGGTCGACCTGTCGGCCCAACTGGCCGACGCTGGGAGCAAGGACATCCGGATCGAGGCCGCGCTGGCCAAGTTGTGGTCGAGTGAGATGGCCTGGACGGTTGCCGACGAGCTGGTGCAGATCCGTGGCGGACGGGGGTACGAGACCGCCGACTCGCTCGCCGCCCGCGGTGAGCGCGCCGTACCGGCGGAGCAGATCTTGCGGGACCTCCGGATCAATCGAATCTTCGAAGGCTCGACCGAGATCATGCATCTGCTGATCGCGCGGGAGGCGGTCGACGCTCACCTGGCCGCGGCCGGCGACCTCGCCTCGGCCGACGCCGACCTGCGGGCCAAGGCCAGAGCCGCGGTGAAGGCCGGCGGGTTCTACGCCAAGTGGCTGCCGCAGCTTGCCGTCGGCAAGGGATCCGTGCCCACGTCGTACGCCGAGTTCGGGTCGCTCGCGAACCAGCTCCGGTACGTCGAGCGCGCGGCCCGCCGGCTCGCCCGGCAGACGTTCTACGGGATGAGCCGGTGGCAGGCCAAGCTCGAGTACCGGCAGGGGTTCCTCGGCCGGATCGTGGACATCGGCGCGGAGTTGTTCGCGATGGCGGCGTGTTGCTCGCGGGCCGAGATGCTGCGGACCGACGATCCGGTCCGCGGCGAGGCGGCGTACGAGCTGGCCGGGGCGTTCTGCGAGCAGGCGCGGTTGCGGGTGGAGCGCCTGTTCGACCAGCTGTGGACGAACACCGACGACGGCGACCGGCGCCTGGCGGATCGGGTGCTGGACGGCAGGTACACCTGGCTCGAGGACGGTGTGATCGACCCGTCCGAAGGCACCGGCCCCTGGATCGCCGCCTGGCAGCCGGGTGAGTCCAAAGCCGCCAACCAGTCCCGCCGCTACCGCTGAGACGTCTACTTACGGGCACCGGCTTCGGCGTCGCGGATGAGCTCGGCGGCGACGTCACGGAGTTTGCGGTTGGTCTGGCGGCTGAAGCGGACCAGCGTGTCGAAGGAGCGGTTGGAGCTGATCGAGTAGCGCTCCATCAGCAGTCCGACCCCCTGGCCGATCAGGTCGCGGGTTTCGATCGCGGCGAGCAGGTTCTCTTCCCGTTGTGCGCCTGAGTAGGCGATGGCCGCATGGGCGGCGAGCAACCTGCCGACGTGCTCGGACTCGTCGGTGAATGCGTCAGGCTCGGAGGCGTACAGGTTGAGCGCAGAGAGGCTGTCGTCTTTCACGAACATGGGAAACGCCAGCACGCTGAGGGCTCCCAGCTCGGCCGCGCGCGGAGCGAATCGCGGCCAGCGCACCTCTCTGCGCATGTCGTCGACCCGGATGATCCGGTGCTGCAGCAAAGCGTCCAGACACGGGCCCTCGTCGAATTGCGACATCACGGCGTCGACCTGAGCCGGCAGCGTGCCCGACTCCGCCTTGTGTTCGACGCGCTTACCGCCGACGAGAGCCGTGACGGAACCGGCCTCTGCCCCGAGGACGAGATCCATCGCGGCCTGCACGACCTCGCGCAGTACGTCATCGGGATCGTCGGCGTGATGCAGGTCCCGGGCCAGTTCACTCAGCACATGGGCGAGTTGGTCCGGCCCCGCCTGATCGTCTTGCGGTGCCGGCCCGACACTCGACAGCTTGCGGCGATCGGTCACGTGCACTCCTGACCCTTCCTGGGTAGCACCGCTCGGCGGCCCAGTCCAGGGTTGGCGAGTTTGTTCGGACAGAGGGGTTGCTCCAAGCGCTTCCAGCGGTCATAGTGGTTCAGCCTCAGACAGTCGGGCGCCGAGCTCTTTCGACCTGCCGAGGCTTCTATGCGCGATCACGACACCAGCACCGTTCGCGAATTGATCGTCGCCCTTCACGCCGTCGAGGCTGAGCTGCGCGCGGCCCGCGGCACCGCTGATGTCGATCGACTGACTGCCCTGATCCGACGCAAGCGATCGACCCTGCGCGAACTGCGCCGTCGCCGCCTGCGTCGACTGAGTGTGGCCTGATCCGCCACCCACCGTCCGATTGCGGGCCCGCCCCTCTCCGGAGGGGGCAGGGGGAGCGGGCCCGCAATCACCTTCGTCAGCTGACCCCCAGGCGGTGGCTGAGACGGGCGGTGAGCAGGACGAAGGCGATCATGGCGAGGGTGGTCAGGAAGGCCGGGACGAAGAAGACGTGGGGGAGGCCGATGACTGCGACGCCGATGCCGCCGATCGTGCCGCCGACAGCGGAGCCGAGGGGGATGGAACTGAGGAAGATGCCGGACGCGGTGCCGACGCCTTCGGGGTAGAGCTGCTGAGCGATCGATACTCCGAGCGCTCCGACGCAGGCCCAGAGGCCGGCGGTCAGTGCTTGTCCGAGGAACAGTCCGCTGACCGAACTGCTGGTCGCGTACGCGATGTTTCCGGCCAGGCCCATCGCGGCGCCCACGGTCATGATCCGTAGTGGTCCGTAACGGTCGGCCAGCCGGGCCACGGCCGGCAGCATCAGGAGTTCCAGCAGTGGCTGGATTCCGATCACCGCACCGCGCATGGAGTCGGAGACGTGCAGCTGTTCGGCCATGTAGATGGGCAGGTAGCCGAACTTGATCGTGTCGCCGGTCATGCCCAGAACGCAGATGCCGGTGAAGACCAGCAACGGCATCATGTGGTCGAGTCGTGGCCGGGTCTCGGGCCGCGGGGCGAGCGCCGGGTCCTGGTAGCGCTCCACCCGCTGGCGTCCGAGCGGGATCATTTGCGCGAACACACAAACAGCCGTTGCGACCAACAGCGCTCGAAGCCCGAAGACACCGCCGAACCAGCTTCCCAGCACTGGTCCGAGGATCCAGCCGACGGTGAAGGCCATCCGGATGGTCGCGATCACCCGGTTCTCGGCTTTGGTCGGGTGCCGGCTCAGTTCGTCCCGGGAGGCCGCGAACAACTGCGCCATGGACCCACCGGACACGCTCAGCGCGACGGTGCTGATGACGAACGGGAGCCACACGGTGTTCGAGGCCGCCATGGCCAGCCAACCGGCACCCCCGATCACCGAGCACAGCCGGAACCAGAGCAGTCGATCACTGGTGCGGTCCGACCACCGGCCCACCGCGAAGCCGGCCACCGGCGCGGCCAGATTGGTGACGTAGTACAACCCGGCCACGGGCAGGGGTGTACCGAGGTCTCGAACCAAGAACAGGGTCAGTTGCGGAGTCGCGGCCGACAACCCGATGCCCGCGATCAACAAGGACAGGAACGCCGAACGGTAGAACCGCGACCGGACGACGATGCGCAGCGCGGACTCGGACCGGTCCAGCATCAGCCCCCACCTAGTTGTGCAAGACAGTTGCCGAAACCTTATCCGCCCCAGCACCGTCCGCGCTGGTTGATCCTGTCATCCGGACGTCAACCAGCTCCTTGCAGTGCGGCGGCCCTCGGCCATCAGCGCGAGTACGTCGCGCTCGCCTGCCTGAGCGTCGCGATCTGGCGCCAGCCGGTCAGCTGACGGCGTACTACTGTTGACAGGTGGGGACAGGGTCGGCCAGACCCACGGTGGGGCTGGAGTTGGGGGTCCGGGGCGAGCTTCGGGCTGTACCCGGCCTGCTCCTTTCGCTGCACTTGTTGCCGCTCGGGTACGACGCTCTGGCCGGCACCGTGGAGCGAGCACTCACCGACAACCCGATGCTGGAGCGAGCGCCCGGCTCTGCCTGCCCGGGGTGCGGCCGCCACCGCACGTCGGACAGTTGCCCGCGGTGCTCCGGGGTATCGCGATACGCCGACCGCGATCCAGCCGTCATGCCCTTCGACACCTTGGAGGCGGCAGCCGCGTGTGAGATCCGATCCGACTGTCGAGAGGTGCTCCCGGTCGTGATCGCGCACCTCACCAGACGTGGGCTGCTCGACGCCGAACCAGGCGAGATCGCAACGGCGCACGGCCTTGCACCGCAAGCGGTCGCCGAAGCGGTACGGGCGATCAAGGCGGCGGGACCGGTCGGCGTCGCGGAGACGTCCGTCATCGACCTGTTGCTCGCCCAGGCCCGCGGACTCGTGTCGGCCGGTGCGGCCGAGCCTTGGATCGTCGATCTGGTCCGGGATCACCTCGAGGACGTCGCGTCGGGCGACACGGCGAACGTCGCCCGAGCGCTTCGGATCTCGCCGTACGAGGCCGAAGGAGCGTTCCAGCTCGTCCGGGCCGGGCTGCGGCCCGTCGCTGTCGTCGAGGTGCCGGAGCGGTGGGGGGAATCGTCAGGGATTCCAGACGTCTTTGTCTATCGCACCCGTCCGGGGGTCTTCGAGGTCGAGGTTCCCGACAGCGACTGGTTCGGTCTGCGCGTGGCCGAGGTGACGCCCGCCGTACGGGCCGACTCCGAAGCCGCGGCTTGGCTCGGCGAACACGAACGGGCTGCCCGAGAGCTGCTCCGCCAACTCGACACCCGGGGCAGTGTGTTGCGGCGGGTGGCGACGTACCTGGTCGATCGTCAGGCCGGATACCTCGAGCGCGGCCCGGCGGGGCACGTCCCGCTCACCAGGACCGACGTCGCCATCGAGCTCGGGCTGCATCCCTCCACGGTCAGTCGGTGCGTCGCCGGCAAGCTGCTGCGCCACCCGGACGGCCAGGTCGTCGCTCTCGCCGACCTGCTCGGCGGCGCGGTGGCGATCAAGGCGCGGATCGCGGAGCTGGCGGCGGCCGGCCGGATCAGCGATGCCCGGTTGTGCCGGGCACTGGCGGACAGTGGACACACTGTCGCGCGCCGGACGGTGGCGAAGTATCGCGCCGAGCTGGGCATCGCCGCGGGCGGGCTCCGCCGAACCTGACTTCGGTCCGCGGTCCCCTCGGGACCGTCCGGCGCGAAGGGCGCTTCGGGTGCGCGCCCCTGCGTGCGCTCCACCGAGTTGGCACGAATTGTGCAGTAGGTGGGGTGAGACCACGCGGAGAGGGAGATATCCATGCACGACATCGACCGGGCGCTGTTCGAGTCCGAAGGCTTCGGCGAGGGTGAGCAGTACGAGTACCAGGAGTTCGGTGAGGCGTCGGAAAGCGAACTGGCGCTGGCCTCGGAGCTGCTGGAAGTCACGACGGAGGCCGAGCTCGATCGCTTCCTCGGCAGCCTGATCAGCGGTGCGATCTCAGCGGCCCGCGGCTTCGCCGGATCCGACGCCGGCCGGGCGGTCGGCGGGATCCTCAAATCGGCCGCCAAGCAGGCGCTGCCACAGCTGGGGCAGGCGGTGGGGGCTGCCGTGGCCCCTGGGCGGGGTGGTGGCGCGATCGGCCAGCGCGCCGGGCAGTGGCTCGGCGGCAAGCTGGAGCTCGGGCTGCAAACCGAGGGTCTGTCGGCCGAAGACCGCGAGTACGAGGTCGCGCGCGCTTTCGTCCGGTTCGCGGACGAGACGGCCCGGCGAGCGGCGCAGGCGCCTCCGAACGTGCCGCCCGCAGTGGCCGCCCAGCGGGCTGCCATCGCCGCGGCGCAGCGGCATCTGCCCGGACTGGTGGGAGCCCAGGGAGCCCAAGGAGCCCAAGCAGCCGCAGGCGGTGCTCGCGGCGCGGAAGGCCGCTGGATCCGTCGCGGCAACCGAATCATCCTCTTCGACGCGTGACACAGCCAAGGTAGAAGGGACACCGGCATGTACGAGGCATTTGAGATCCCGGGGGAGAGCTACGAGTTTCCTGGTGAGGCCGAATCCGAGTGGGAATCGGGCGAGGCGTACGAGAGCGAAGCGGAAACGCTGGAGACCGAACTCGTTCAGGAACTGCTGGAGATCACCACCGAGGCGGAGCTGGACCAGTTCCTCGGCAAACTGGCCAGCAGCGTGATGAAGGGCGCGTCGAAGTTCATCAAGTCGCCGATCGGCAAGGCGCTGGGCGGCGTACTCAAGAACGTCGCCAAGACGGCGTTGCCGATGGTCGGCGGAGCGCTCGGGTCGCTGGTGATGCCGGGGGCCGGCACCGCGATCGGCGCCAAGCTGGGATCGATGGCAGGTGGCCTGCTCGAGGCGCAGGAAGCCGAGGCGATGGGCGAGGTCGAGGCCGAGTGGGAGGCCGCCAGCCGCTACGTCCGCTTCGCTCGCGGTGCGTACTCCAACGCCGCGCGGGCACCGCAGAACATCCCGACCCGAGCCGCCGTTCGTGCGGCCGGCATCAGCGCCGCCCGGCGTTATGCGCCCAGCCTGCTCGGCTCGGACCAGCGCATGTCTCCTTGGCGCTCACGCCGGCGGTCGTACGGCGGTGGCCGGTCCCGCCCGCCGTGGCAGTACGCCGAGCCGGTGCCGTGGTACGGCGGTGGCGACGACTACTCCGGCGGTGGCTACGGCGGCGAGCCCGATCAGTGGTGGCAGGGCGACGGCTACGAGTCCGGCGAAGGCGAGGGCGAGGCCTCGGCCCGTCCGCCCAGCAGCAACGGGTCGCGGGCGATGTCCGGGCGTTGGGTCCGCCGGGGTGCGCGCATCGTCGTCCTCGGCGTCTGAGGGGTTCCGATGGTCGATCCCGGAGGCTTCGCGACTCGCCTGCTCGAGCATGAGGCTCGAGGGCTGCTGGCCCGTCTGGACCAGGTGCGGCCCTTCGCGCTGCACGAGACGATGGTGCCTGCCGCGGCACTTCCGTACGACGCGCAGCTGATCATCGAGCGCTTCCTGCACGCGAGCCGTGGCCGCCTTCGGGAGAAGGTCCACGGTTACCTCGACTGGCTGCGTCGCCAGGGTCGGCAGGCCGGCGCGGCCGAGCAGCAGCGGCGCTTCGTGCTGATCCGGCTGGGCTTCAACGACGTACTGTCCCAGTTCGATCTGTTCACCGAGGTGATCACCCAGCGCAGCGAGCACGAGACCGGCGTGTGGCTGTCCGGCCTCGACGTCCTGGCCCGGGATGCGCTCCGGCTCGACCTCGAAGGCTACGAGCAGGTGCCCGCGGTGTGCTACCTGGCCCGGGGGCCTGGCGCCGCGATTCGTCGTGCCCGCACGCGGTTGCCCGGTGGCGGGTCGAACCCGGTCGCGATCATCCGCGTCCCCAGGGAGCGCATGGTGGGCAGCGGCATCGCCAGCTCACTGGTGCACGAGGTGGGACATCAGGGAGCCGCGCAGCTCGGGCTGGTGGAGTCGTTGCGCATCGACCTCGCCCAGGCCGCGCGAAAGGACCCGCAGGGTTGCTGGCCGACCTGGGACAAGTGGATCAGCGAGATCGTCGCCGACTGCTGGTCGGTCGGGAAGCTCGGGATCACGTCCACCATCGGCCTGCTCGCCGTCGTCAGCCTGCCGGCCTTCTTCGTCTTCCGGCCGTCCGGCAGCGACCCGCATCCGGTGCCGTACCTCCGCGTCCTGGTCAGCGCGACCATCGGCGAGGCGATCTACCCACATCCGCAGTGGGCCGCGATGCGGCACACCTGGAAGCAGCTCTACCCGACCCGCGATCTGCCGGCCGGCCGTCGTACCGAGCTGGAGCGGCTCGAGGCGGCGATCCCGGACTTCGTCCGGCTGCTGCTCGCGCATCGTTCGCCCGCCCTGCGTGGTCACCGGCTCGGCGACATCTGGCCGGCCCGCGAACGCCATCCGGCCCGGCTGGTCCAGCTGCACCATGAATGGGCCGGCGACATCGCGGTGATGTCGCGCCAGCCGCCGTCGCTGGTGTTCGCAGTCATCGGCCAGGCCAAGGCGGCCGGCCTGATCAGCCCGGAGGCGGAGAGCCGCCTGCTGTCGGCCCTGCTCCAGGCGTGGGCGGTCCGCAGCAGTCTCGACGTCATCCAACGGCCACCCGGCAACCTCCACGCCCCGTCCGCGCGACGGGCGTCATGAAGAACGATTGAAAGGACACGACCGTGCAAGTTTCGTGGACACCGGATCCCATCCGGGCCGGCCAGCGGGCCGTTCTGCAGCTCTTGCTGGAGGACACCGACGACCCGGGCGACTACACCTTCCGACTCACCGTGGCGGCCGACGAGGTCAACCCCTTCGGCACCGGGGAGACCCGCCGCATGCGGCGCGGCCTGGACTTCGAACCCGAGGTGCTCTTCGGAGTCGAAGGAAACAAGACACTGACGATCACCAGGGGAAAGGACGGCCCGTTCGAGGGCGACCCGCAGGTCGTCATTCCGGTGCTCGCCGCGGCGGTTGCGCAGGTGCCGACCCAGACGGTCGCTCTGGTGGCGGGCGATCCGCCGCAGAGCGACGACGAGGTGCTCTGGAGCTTCATCCGCGAACTCACCCAGCAACTGCGGTTCGAGGAGTTCCACGAGTTCGTCGAGCCCAAGCTCACCGGTCTGTCCGGACCGGAGTGGTTCGGCACGGACGCCTACCGCCGGCTCTTCCGGGCCGCCGAGACCTTCGTCGAGGCCGCCGCCGACCCGCTGCGCGCGATCGAGAAGCGGAGGCTGCTCAAGGACGAGATCTCGCCGGGAACCGTGGCCGGCGGGCTCGAGCGGTCCTACGTGAGCAGCGAGCGCGACGACCTGGCGCAGCCGTTCCTGCGCTTCGCCTCCGACGTCCCGTTCCGGAACGACCAGGGTGTGGCGGCCAGGGCCGGCGGCGGACCCGCCGCGCAGTTCCCGTTGCCGAACGTGCCGTTCGTCGAGCTGATCTGGAACTACTGGCACGAGGAGGGCGGCCTGGTGCAGACGATGAACCACATCCTCGCCCGGTTCCAGAACCGCCGGATCGGGCCGCAGTACGACGCTCTGGCCCGGTTCGACCTGAACCCGCTGCTGCCATTGCGCAACCTGCTCTGGGGATTCACCGAGGACGAGCAGAGTCGTCTCACGGTTCGCCGGCGTGCAGCTGAGTACATGGTGCAGTACGGCCTGCCCTTGGTCGGGCGTGCGGTGCCACCGCCGTACACGATGGTGGATCGGCGGACGCAGTTCCTCGAGGGCTTCCACGCCCTGCTGCACGCGGCGCACGAGTTCTACAAAGAAAGGGACGACAAGACCGTCGACGCGGACGCGTTCCCGTTGCTGAGCAGCCTGCGCGAGGTTCATCTCGTACTGGCGCACGGGGCGCACAACCAGTTCGCCGACCTTCCGCTGGTGGCGCGCGCGGAGATGCTGACGATGCAGTGGATCCTCGCCCAGCCGGAGATGCGGGAGTTCCTCGGCGGGCCGACCATGGTCCCGTACGAGGAGGACTGGATGGACCGGGTCGACACGATGAAGAGCATCCAGGGGTGGCCCGAGGCCAGCATCACGCACTTCTTCGAGTTGGCCGTCCACGGTGAGCAGATCCTGCTCTCGATCCGGCATGGGCGCTGGAACGAGTCGAGCCGGACCCGCGAGGACGCCGCGAACTGGGCACTGACGTGGCGCAACGAGATCCAGCGCTACATCCACGCCTACCGGACCGTCACCGGAGTCGATCTGGCGACCACGGTCGATGCCACCATGCCCTCGGTCCTACTGGCTCGCCGCGGCGCGCGGCAAATCCGCCGAGCGTGACCGGACATGTCGCACCGGACCCGAGGCTCGACTTCACGTCGTCGTTGTTCCTCGGCCTGCACCACGGCAGCACCTCGCTGCCACCATGGGCCTCGCTCACGACCGGCGTACCCGCGGTGCTCCACGAGGCGCCCGCTGCGCACCGGATCGCTGCCACCGTCGCGGCAGCGCAAGGTGCGCAGGCCGGCGTGGTCGGGCGTTCCGCCTTGCACGCGCTGATGGACGTGATGGGGATGATCCCGCAACGCGGCGACCTCGTGGCGATCGACGCGGCGGCCTACTCGCTCGCCGAGTGGGCGGCGTTGCGGGCAGCAGCCAACGGCGCCGTGGTGCGCAAGTATCGGCACCACCGGCCCGGGTCGATCGTCCCCGAGCCCGGGCGACGGCTGTTCGTGCTGACTGACGGGTGGTGCCCTGGCTGCAACCGGGCGGCGCCGCTGCCGGAGTTGCAGCGACTTGCCCACGCTACGGGCGGCGCACTGATCGTCGACGACTCGCTGGCCTTCGGTGTCCTCGGCAACAAACGGCCCGGTGAGGTGTTCGGTGACGGCAGCGGTACGCCGGGATGGTGCGGACTGGACCACACGGCAATCGTCTGGGTCGCGTCGTTGGCCAAGGCCTGCGGGGCGCCGTTGGCGGTGACCACCGGCGACTCTTCGACGATCCGGCGACTGGCGGAGCGGGGCGGCAACCGGGTGCACAGCAGTCCGCCCTCGGCTGCCGACCTGGCGGCTGCGAGCACGGCTCTGCAGGACGCGAAGGACAACCGCGCTCGCCGTACCCGGCTGCAACGGCAGGTACTGCGCCTGCGCAACCGTCTCCGTGACATCGGGCTGTCGGTCAACGGCCTGCCGTTCCCGGTTGTGAGCATCCCTTTGCCGGGATCAGAGGCTCAGAGCTGGTGGTCGCACCTCCAGTCGGCCGGCATCCGCGCAGTGCTGCAGCAGTCACGGTGCCGGCGCGGTGTCATGCTCACCGTCCTGGTGCGTGCCGATCACTCGCCTGCCGATCTCGAGCGACTCACCGCTGCCCTGCGAGTGGTCGCCGTACGACGCGGTGCGGCATGAGACGCCCTCCGGTCATCGACTCGCACTGCCACGCCGGCCTCGGCGACGGGCTCACCGGTCCGTGGGACACCGACGCGTCGCTCGACAGCTATCGCGTGCGGGCCAGGGAGGCGGGCATCGACATGACGGTGCTGCTGGCTCCGCTCACCTCGGACTACCGCTCCGCCAACAAGGCGGTGGGCGCGATGGTGACCGCCGAGCCACGCCGCTACCTCGGCTTCGCGTTCGTCAATCCGGTCACCGATCGGGGCCGGATCGGTGCCATGGTGGACGAGGCGCGAGCGTGGGGTGCGTGCGGCATCAAGGTCCACTGGCGTGACGGCCGGATCACCCGTGAGATCGCCGAGGTCGCGCTGCGCCGGAGCCTGCCGATCCTGTACGACCCGGCCGGCGACACCGCCACGGTGGAGATGGCAGCGACGTCGTACCCGGACGTCGCCTGGATCATCCCGCACCTGTCGTCGTTCTCCGACGACTGGAAGGCCCAGATCGCCTTCGTCGACCAACTCGTCCGGCTGCCGAACCTCTTCACCGACACCGCGGGTGTGCGCTACTTCGACGTACTGGCTCGCTGCGGTACGACGCGCCGGCCCGGACAAGGTGCTGTTCGGCTCCGACGGTCCCTTCCTCCATCCCGCGGTGGAGATCAGCAAGATCCATGCCCTGCACCTGCCGCCCGCGGAGGCCGCCCTGGTACTCGGCGGCAACCTCCTGCGACTGACCCGGACCGCCCGCCGCTCGGCCCGTCCGTCGCCCGATCGAGCGGCCACCCAGAACCGGAGGTACGAACGATGACCATCACACCGCAGGAGTCCGAGGTCCGGAACTGGGCGACCAGCTTCCTTCCGCCCGCAGTCTCGCCGAGGCAGAGCCTGACTCTGAGCACGCCTGGGTACGTGGAGATCAAGCCGCACACGCTCTCCGGGATCCGCTCCGGCCTGGCTCAGCTCGGCGCCCGACTGGCGAACGCCAACCTCCAGAGCGGGGTGCTCGCGACCTACGTGGGGACCGACGCCCGCGGCAATCCGCTCAGCAAGGGCACGGCGAAGTACCTGCGGGTCTACGCGGTGGTGGTGAACGCCAAGCCGAAACCCACGGTCGCGGCGTACAACCAGCCTGGGAAGTGGCACTACCTGGGCTACACCAAACTGGAACCGACGATGAGTCACCCGCCGGTGGACCACGCGCCCGCCTTCGGCTGGGCGGTCGAGCCTGTCGTCCAGCAGCGGGTGAAACTGGAGGTCGCGCTGGCGACTCCGCAGCGGAAGTGGACGATGGGCGGCGGTCCCCGACCCGGCCCGGACATGACCTACACCGAGCTCGCCGAGTTCTACCGGGAGCTGGCGCACGAGCTGCGGGATCCGTTGTACGCCGAGCTGGCGTCGGAGCTGGAGGCGATGGCCTGGGAGGCCGCCTAGGTACGGCGTTTCGCGCGGCGGAGCTGCAGCGCGCGGTCGGTGACGCCCAGCCGGGCTGCTGCCGCGCGGATGCTGCCGCCGGATTCCTCGATCGCCGCTGTCACCGCCAGGTCGGCGACGTGGTCGCGCAGTTCCTTGAGCGTCATGCCCTGGCGCAGCTGCTGGCGGATCGAGTCCATCAGGGTCGGCGCCCGGCTGTCCGTCGTACTGGCTGCGGCCGACGGGCGATCCGAGGGTGGGAGATCCCCTGGAGTGACCGGGCCGGGACCGACATGCCGCGACGCCACCCGATGGGCGAGCTGGCGGAGGTCCCGGAGGTTGCCGGGGTAGTCCCGCCGCCGCAACGCGACCTCCACCTCGGGTGTGACCTCGGCCGGTTCAGCCTGCCCTTGGGCCTCGGACACGAAGCTGCGGAACAGCGGGATCAGATCGCCGGGCCGGTCCCGCAGTGGCGGCAGCTGCACGGAGTACGCGGCGATCCGGTAGTAGAAGTCGGCCCGGAACCGACCGGCCGTGACGTCGTCCTCGAGGACGCGGTTGGTGGCACAGATCAGCCGGAAACTCGTGTGCTGCCAGGTGTCGGCACCGACCCGCTTGTACATGCCCTCCTGCACCACGCGCAGCAGTTCCGGCTGCAGCTCGAGGGGGAGCTCGCCCACTTCGTCGAGCATCAACGTCCCGCCGTTGGCGGCCGCGCACGCGCCGGTCCGCACACTTACCGCGCCCGTGAATGCTCCCCGTTCATGGCCGAACAACTCCGAGCCCGACAGCGTGGGGACGATGGTCGTGCAGTCCACCACCACGAGATGTCCGGACCGGCCGGATGCGCTCACCGCGTGCGCCACTTTCGCGGCCAGTTCCTTCCCGGTGCCGGTCTCGCCGGTGATCAGGATCGGTCCGCCGCCGAACTTGGCCGCCGTGACCAGGTCGCGCAAGGCGTGTCGCAAGGCTGGGCTGGTACCCCTGATCACGTCGGCCACCGGCGGGGACTCGACCACGTTCTCCACCTCGATCAGCCGCTCGATGCGGGCCTGGATCGGTCGGGGGTCGCCGTCCCAGATCATCAGGTCCGTCGCGCCGCACGCCAGCAGCGACCAGGGCTCGAGGGTATGTCCGGCTTCGGACACGACGATCACATGAGCGTTGGACGACGCCGCCGTCGCCAGCGTCTGTTCAAGATCGCGGGAGAAGGTCGAGCACACGACGACGCCGGTGAGTTCGCCTGGTTCGGGAGACGTCACCATCCGCAGATCCGGATGCGCGCCGCAGATCGCGCGCGCGATCGCCTTGGTACGTGAACCCATGCCAAGGTCGAGCACCCACGTCATCAGATCCCCCGGGAGAAACCCCGTTAGAGCACGGGTCCACGCCCCTCCGCCGCCAGCCACCCAGCCCTGTTTCAAGCGTAATCGGGCAGCTTCGGTTCTACCAGGGCTGAGTCTGCTCACGTAGTCTGCCGTTGGCGGGGAGGAGAGTGTGATGAACCAAGGCTTGCTGAACTCGTTGACGGATGCCGAACGCCTGCTGGTCGGGGAGACCGACCGGGACGCGCTGAAGGTTCTGGACGAGGACGAACTCCTGGACCTGCATCAGCGGATCCGGCGGGCTCGGACCAAGTACGTGAAGAACTATCGGCGCGCCGCGAGCGCCGCCGTCGCGCAGACAGGTGGCCGGGGAAAGTCCTACCCCAGGAACCAGCGGGATCGCGACAAGGCGGAGCTGTTCGAGTCGGCACTGGCACGAGTGAGCCGGGAAGTTGCCGTGTCAGCCAACCGCGCGTCGATGCAGCTGCGGAGCGAGCGGATCGAAGCTGCGCGGTCAGCCAAGTCCGGCGTCGGCGCTCCGGCGATGCGCGCCGTCGATGAGCCGAAGCCGCAGGCGCGCACCAGGGCGCGGGCGACCAAGACGACGGGTGGATTGAAGAAGGACGCCTCCACGCGGTCCACCGGCGCGCGCCGCCAGGCCAAGCGCGACGCCCGCTGAGAGGGTGAAAGGACCCTGCCGCAATCGTCATGGACCGGTTAGTCTCGTTTTAGGGACCAGCGAGCGAACGCAGGAGCGAACACACCGCAGAGCAGGACACGTCGGCCAGGGGAGGGCGGACGAGGGTGATCACCCCGACGCCAGACCAAGCGCGCGAGGAATTCCAGCGCGCGGCCGGTGGCATTGTCCCGCGGCCACCGTTGACGCTGGTGACGCGTGAGCGGCTGCATTCGGCTCTCGATCTCGGTGCGCGCGCACCGCTGACCATGCTGATCGCGCCGGCCGGGACCGGCAAGACGGTCCTGCTGTCGGACTGGGTGGAGCGTCGAAAGCAGGCGGGCGAGTCCGTGGTCTGGGTCACCGGACAGTTGCCCGGCGCGCTGGGCGAGATCCTCGACGAAGCCGTCGACGCCGACCCGCGCAGACCTCCGGATCCGATCGTCGTCGACGACGCTCACCTGCTGCCGGCGGCCGACGTCGCGAAGGTGTCCCAGGTACTGAAGAAGTCGCCGCACGCCGTCCGGCTCGTGCTGGCCACTCGGTACGACCTTCCACTGCCGGTGCCCGAGCTGGAGCTGCGGGGGATGGCGCTGACCCTGCGATCGGGGGACTTGCGCTTCACCGACGCCGAGGCCACCGCACTCGTGCAGGCGCATGCCGAGAATGCCACGGCGACAGACATTTCGTTGTTCCAGCAACAAACGGAGGGCTGGGCGGCCGCGCTGGTGCTCGCGGCCCGGACCTTCGCCACATCCGGCGCCGCGGTGTGGCCCCTCGTCAGTCAGCGGCCGGTGCTCGACCTGCTCCTCGGTGAGAGCTTGAGCACGCTCGACGCCCGGGTGCAGGCGATGCTGCTGAGTACCTTCGGAGCCACCTCGGTGACCGCACGCCTGGCGGTGGTGCTGAGCGGCGACGCGGACGCCGGTGACATGCTCGAGGATCTCGCCGGCAACGGACTGCTGGTGACGGCGTACGCCGATGGCCCGCGCAGCGAACCGCTCTATCGGTACCACCCATTGCTCGCCGAGTTGCTCCGCCGACGGGCCGCCGGCAGTGCCGAGGACGCGCGGATCGTCGTCGCGGCGCACCGCCGGTCGGCGCTGTACTACGAGAACCGCGGCGACGGCGGGACCGCCCTGCGGAACGCACTGGGCGCCGACGACCCGGCCTTGGTCGCCCGCATCCTGCTCGGTCACGGGCCGGAGATCCTCGCCGCCGGCGACCTCGGGCTGGTCTCGGCCGGCTTCGAGACCCTTCCGGACGGCTACCTCGATGCGCACCCGCACCTGATCGGCGTCCGCGGACTGCTGCGACGCGTCTCCGGTGATGTCGCCGGAGCAGTCATGGACGCGGCGTCGGCCGACGACCTGGCCGGCGCGAAAGAGCATCAGCCGGTGACACCCGACGACGACGCGGTGCAGGCGGACGCGGTCCTGCTGCGGCTGTGGGAATCCCGCTATGGCTGGTACGACGTCCACGCCGCGATCGGCCGGGCGAGATCCCTGCTGTCGCTGGATCCGACCGAGGGTGAGGGCGGCCACCGCGCCGTACTCGCGCCCGAACGGCTGGCCTGGTTGCTCATCGAGCTCGCGGCGGCAGAGACCTGGGCCGACGAACTCGACGCCGCGCTCAGCCATCTGGACGAGGCGCTCGTCACGGCCAGGATGGTGGGCCATGCCAACCTTGTCGCGGGTGGTCTGGCACACCGGGCCGTCGTTCAGTACGCGCGCGGCCAGCTGCAGAACGCGGCCCAGTCGGCGCAGGCCGCTCTCGACGTGGTCGGTGAGCAAGGGCTACCGCAGGAGTACGCCGTCCGGGCCCACCTGGTGATGGGGTTCGCGGCCATGAGCCAGCTGGATCTCGACAGTGCGTGGCATTGGCACCAGCTCGTGGTCGCGACCGACGTGGCCGACTCGGACACCGTGATCACCGCGTTGCGCGCGATCTTGCGATCGGAGCTCCTGATCGAGGCCGGTCGCCTCGACGAGGCATTGACCGCACTCACCAGCGATCCTGCGGCCGCCGGGCCGTTGCCGTCGTTCCTGTCCCGGGACCTGGCGCTGCTGCGGGTCCGGCTGGCGGTCCTGCTCGGGGACCAGGCCGGTGTCGGGGCGCAGCTCAGGGAGCTCGACCGGACCGGGAACGCGGCTGTGGCCGAGCTGCTCCGGGCGATACTGTCGATCGGCGAGGGTGATCCACAAGCAACCGTGGCAAAGATCGATCAGGTGCTCGACCGGCCGGACCCGTATCCGTACCCGCCGATCGCATCCGCCGCGGCCGCGTTCCGGACCGTCCTGCTGGTCCGTATCGGCGATGTGCCCGCTGCCGATGTCTCGCTGGTGGACACCTTGAACCGGGTGGCTCCGCAGCGAATCCTGCATGCGTTCGTCCCGGCCGGTGGCGAACCGGTGTTCCTCGACCAGCTGCGCAGGCACCTCGAAGGCCCGAACCCGCATCCGTTCGCGGCCCTTGCGCTCGAGAAGCTGTCCGGCTACCTGACCGCGGGGGATGACTCCGGCGGCATGACGCTGCTGGCGCGGACCAGGATGGACGCGCCCGCCCCGCCGCCCCGCCGCCTCGACGCAGTGGTGAACGGCGCCCGGATCCGGCTGACGGCCCGCGAGGCGGACGTGCTCGACCAGCTCGCGCTCGGCAGCTCGTACGCCGAGATCGCCCAGTCGCTGTACATCACCGAGAACACCGTCAAGACCCACCTGATGTCGCTCTATCGCAAGCTGGGCGTGGAAAAGCGGTCCGCGGCCCTTCGGGTGGCCCGGACTGTCGGCCTGACGCACGTCGGCGGACAGTCTTCCGGCTGATGTCATCCGGCACCTCACCCTATTAGGAGGAGGACGGCAGGCTCAGCTGATTGATGAGATATGGGGCGTCCGGCGCGCTGCGGTCGCGCGCGACCCACGAGAGGAGATCTCGTGAACACGTCCCCCGTCGACTTCGATCCGATTCCTTCGACCCGGCACCGGATACCAGTCGGGGTCGCGTCGCTGAAGCAGGCAGAGGGAGAGGCGGACGCGCTCGCCGTACCGGTTGCCCTTGGCACCGAACCTCCGGACGAGCTCGGCACGGACGCGGCCGGCCTGGCCTCGGCCGGGTTCACCGGCGAGCGCGGCCAGACACTGGTTCGAACCCGGGCGAACGGCCCCGTCCGCGTCGCCGTCGGGATCGGTGCACCCGACCGGATCGACGCCACGCTCGCACGCGATCTGGCCGCGGAGTTCGCCCGCGCCGTCCCGTGGCACAAGCGGCTCGCGATCGAGATCCCGTCGCGGGACCTGGGGATCTCCCGGGCCGAATACGCCCAGGCGGTGACCGAAGGGGTGCTGCTGGCTCGCTGGCGGTACTTCGTCGGCCGGGATGCCGACCGTGCACCGCTCGAATCGCTGCTCGTGGTGGCGCCCGACGAGGACGCCGAAGAGGTTGCGCGCGGCGTCGAGCGCGGTCGCATCATCGCCGAGGCGTACTGCCTCGGCCGCGATCTGGCCAACTGCCCGGCCACCACCTTGTCCGCGGCCCGGATGGCCGAGGTCGCCCTGGAGGTCGGTCCGCCCGCCGGTCTCGAGGTCGAGGTGTTCGACAAGGACCAGCTGATCGAGCTCGGCTGCGGGGGTCTGCTCGGAGTCAACCGGGGGAGTGTGGAGCCGCCCCGGATGATCCGGCTCCGGTACACGCCCGACGAGCCGACCGGCCGGATCGCCCTGATCGGTAAGGGCGTCATGTACGACTCCGGCGGGATCAGCCTCAAGCCGAGCGACGAGTCGCATGCGCAGATGAAGAACGACATGACCGGCGCCGCGGCCGTGCTCGCCTCGATGACGGCCTTGCGGGCCTTGGGATGTACGGCGGCTGTGACCGGATATCTGATGTGCACCGACAACATGCCGTCGGGGTCGGCCATGAAGCTCGGTGACGTGTTGAGGATGCGCAACGGTACGACGGTCGAGGTACTGAACACCGATGCGGAGGGACGTCTCGTGATGGCCGACGCACTGGCGCTGGCCACCGAAGAGCCGGTCGATGCGATCGTCGACATCGCCACCCTGACCGGCGCCTGTCTGCGGACGTTCGGCGTCGAGATCGCCGGTGTCATGGGCAACAACTCGGGAGTGGTTGAGCAGCTCAGGCGCGCGGGTGACGTCGTGGACGAACCCGTCTGGGAGCTTCCGCTGCACAGGTCGTACCGGTCTCAGCTGGACTCCTCGATCGCGGACCTCACCAACATGGGCGGCGTGAACGCGGGATCCATCACCGCCGCGCTGTTCCTCGAGGAGTTCGTCGACGGCCGGCCGTGGGCCCACGTCGACATCGCGGGCACGGCGCAACTCCCGGCGCCGAGAACCTGGCGGAACAAGGGCGCGACCGGCTTCGGCACCAAGTTGCTGATCGAGTTCGCGCTCGAGTTCGCCCGCCCCGCGGACGCCGGCACCGGCGCGGCGACGCGATGAGCGCCAAGGCGGCCCCGGAGAAGCCGGTCAAGAAGGGCGGCATGCAGCGGGTTCTCGACGGCATCGAGCGGGTCGGCAACAAGGTTCCGCACCCGGCCCTGATCTTCCTGGGGCTCATCGTCCTCGTCATCGTCGTCTCCCAGATCCTGGCCTGGACCGGGACGAGCGTGACCACCGAGGTCGCCGAGCCGGCGACGGTCCAGGTCGCGCCCGAGTACCCGGGGGGAACCAGCGTCCCCGGCAACGACGCACCCCCGCCGCCGCCCGTGCCCGAGTTCGAGGTGCGCCACGAGACGATCACCGCCGAGAGCCTGCTGGACGGCGACGGCATCCGCTTCATGTTCACCACGGCCGTCCAGAACTTCAACGACTTCGGTGTCGTCGCCGTCATCCTGGTCGCGATGATCGGGGTCGGCGTCGCCGAGGAAGCGGGCCTGATCGCGGCCCTGATTCGCAAGATGGTCAAAGTCGCGCCGAAGGGCGCGATCACCTTCATCATCGTCCTGCTCGGCGGCATCTCCAGCGTTGCGTCCGACGCCGGCTATCTCGTCCTGATTCCGTTGGGTGCGGCCGCGTTCGCCTCGCTCGGGCGACATCCGCTGGCCGGTATCGCGGCGGCGTACGCCGGGGTCAGCGCGGCCTTCTTCGTGAACATCCTGATCACCCCGGCCGACGGCATCATCACCGAGGTCACGAACGAGACGATCGCGCTGGTCGCCCCCGACGTACACCTCAACGTCACGCAGAACCTCTACTTCAGCATCGCCTCGACGCTGTTCTGCGCCGTGGTGATGACGGTGATCACCGAGCGCCTGCTCGAACCCAGGCTCGGCAGGTACGACGCGTCCGAGGCCCCGTCCGACGCGCCGGCCGATCACCAGCCCACCGACGAGGAGATGGCACTGGAGTCGCGCGGACTGCGCTGGTCGGTCTACTACCTGCTGGTCGCCGTCGCCATCGTCTCGGCGCTGACGTTCATCCCGGGCGCGCCGCTGCGCAACCCCGACACCGGCGAGATCTTCGGAAACTCGCCGTTCATGAGCAGTCTGCTCTTCATCATCTCGATGCTGTTCCTCGCGGCCGGCCTCGGGTACGGCCGGGGTTCGACGTCCCTGACCGGCAGCACGAACGTCATCAACGCGATCGTGAAGACGTTCAACGGACTCGGCGGACTGATCTTCCTGATGCTGCTGATCGCCCAGTTCATTGCCTACTTCAACTACACGAACATCTCGACACTGGCCGCGACCGGTCTGGCGGACCTGCTCGAGCGAGCCGACATCGGCGCCCTGCCGTTGCTGATCGGCTTCATCCTGCTCGTCCTGATCATCGACCTGATCATGCCCGGTGTGATCCCGAAGTGGGCGATCCTGGCACCGATCTTCATCCCGCTCTTCTACCGGCTCGGCATCGCGCCGCAGACCGTGATCGCGGCCTACCGGGTCGGCGACGGACCGGCCAACGTGATCACTCCGCTGATGGTCTACCTGCCGTTCATCGTGCTCGTCTGCCAGAAGTACCGGAAGAAGGCCGGTATGGGCACCGTGGTGTCGATGATGCTGCCGTACACCGGCATCGTCCTGGTCACGTGGACACTCTTCTACGTCCTCTGGTACGTCATCGGGATCCCGTGGGGCCCGGGCGCACCGGTGCACCTTGGGTAGGGGGTGCCATGGATGACGGCACGGTGAGCCTGATCATCCTCGGGCTCGCCGTCGCCTTGTTCGTGTGGAACAAGCTGCCTGTCGACGTCGTCGCGGTGCTGGTCGCCCTGGCCCTGTGGGCCACCGGCGTTCTGGACTTCACCGCCGTACTCGCGGGCTTCGGCGACCCGGTCGTGATCTTCATCGCGACGCTGTTCGTGGTGAGCGAGGGCATCGACTCCACCGGTGTGACCGCCTGGGCGGGTCAGGCGATCGTCAGGTACGCCGGAACGACCCGGAGCCGGCTGCTGATCGCCGTCACCGGTCTGTGTGCCGTGTTGGCCGCCCTGATCACGCTCAACGGCGCAGTGGCGGCTCTGCTGCCACTGGTGGTCATGCTGGCCGTGCGGATCGGTGAACCGCCCTCGCGAATGCTGATGCCGCTGACCTTCGCGGGCAGCGCCGGTTCCCTGTTGATGCTGACCGGCACGCCCGTCAACATCATCGTGTCCGAGGCGGCCAGCGATGCCGGTGCGGGCCCCTTTCCCTTCTTCTCCTTCGCGGTGGTCGGTGTCCCGCTCGTCATCGGCACCATCGCGATCTCGGTGCTCCTCGGCCCCAGACTGCTGCCGGCCGCGCGGCCCGCGCATCCGGCCGTCGACTTCGCCGTTCACGCTCAGACGCTCGACGTTCACTACGCCCTGGCCGACGGCTTCTACCGGCTGCGCGTGCCTGAGCTCTCGCCATTGCTCGGACGAGGAGTCGGCGACCTCGACCTCACGCCGTATCCGGGCGTGCTGATCGTCGGCGCGCAGGACGGGCAGGGACAGTACCGCGCGGACGCGGCCATCGATGTCGGTGACGTCTTGGTGGTGACCGGTCCGCCGGAGCAGGTGAGTAGCCTGACCGCCGACTCGTTGCTCACGGTCAGCATGGCGCCGACGCCGGTCGACGACCTCATGACGCGTGAAGCCGGTGTGGTCGAGGTCGTCATCCCACCGAGGTCGTCCCTCGTCGGCGAGACCGTGTTCCCCGGAATGCACCGTGGACGTGACCTCGTCATCATCGCCGTACAGCGGATGGGCAAGGACCGTGGCAACCGGCGCACGGAACTGGCCGAGGGCGATGCGATCCTCGTGCACGGTCCGTGGGCGGCACTCGACGAGCTCACCAAGGACCGGGATGTCCTGCTCGTCGACTCACCGGAACTCGTGCGGCGGCAAGCCGTACCTTGGGGGCCGAAGGCATCGGTCGCCGTCGCCATTCTCGCTGCGATGGTCGTGCTGCTCGCGACCGGCGCGGTCCCGCCCGCGATGGCGGGTCTGCTCGCCGCGACCGCGATGGTGCTGACGAAGGTCGTCGGACCGTCCCAGGCGTATCGCGCGATCTCCTGGCAGATCGTCGTACTGATCGGCGCCCTGATCCCGTTGTCGGCCGCGATCCAGTCCAGCGGCGGCGCGGACCGGATCGCCGACCTGATCATCGACGCGATCGGGCCGGGCCGGCCGTACTTGCTGCTGCTGGCACTCTTCGCTCTCACCGCCGCTCTCGGGCAGATGGTCAGCAACACCGCGACGGTGCTGATCGTCGCGCCGATCGCGGTCGCGGCGGCCCAGGGGACCGGGACCTCCGTCAAGCCGGTCCTGATGCTCATCGCGGTCGCCGGAGCGGCATCGCTGCTCACCCCCATCTCGACGCCCGCGAACATGATGATCATGAGTCCCGCGGGCTACCGCTTCGGTGACTACTGGAAGCTCGGCCTCGTCGTGATGGCCTGGTGGCTGCTCACGGCCCTGGTGATCGTCCCGCTGGTCTGGCCGTTCTGACGTGGCGAACGCCGAAGCCCTACGGGGCGCCCAGGGTGAGGGTGGTGGTGGCCGGGGTACCGGCCCGCAGGTACGTCAGCTCGAGGGTGTCTCCGACCTTGCGGGTCAGGGTCGCGACCACGATCTGCTCACTGCTGACGGCGGGTGCGTTGTCGACCTCGGTGATGATGTCGCCCGGCTTCAGCCCAGCCTTCGCGGCCGGGCCGCCGGCGTCGACCGCGAGTACGAAGAGCCCGGTCGGAGTGCCCGCGGCCTTGGCGATCTCGGGCGGGATCTCCTGGACCTGCAGGCCGGTGGTCGGGTGACCCGGCTGCCCGGTGCTGATGAGTTGGTCGGCGATCGGTTTCGCCAGGTCGATCGGGATCGCGAAGCCGAGGCCGACACTTCCACCGCCGCTGACCCCGGAGGCATTCGGCACCGTGGCGATCGCCGCGTTGACTCCGACCAGCCGGCCCGAGCAGTCGACCAGGGCGCCTCCGCTGTTGCCGGGGTTGATGGCCGCGTCGGTCTGGATGGCGCCGATCAGATGGTGGGTCACGCCGTCACCTGGCACCGGTACGTACCGATCCAGTGCGCTGACAATGCCGGACGTGACTGTACTGGCGAGTCCGAGCGGGGCGCCGAGGGCGACGACGGGCTGGCCGACCTGCACCGATGCCGATGACCCGAGGCCGATCACGGGATACCCCTTCGCGGCATCGGCGGCCTTGAGCACCGCGAGGTCCGTGCTGGGATCACGACCGACGATCTCGGCGTCGGAGCTGTGGCCGTCGCTGTACTGCACCGAGACGTCGCCCCCACCCGCGGCGACTGAGATGACATGGTCGTTGGTGAGGATGTAACCGCCTTCTTTGAAGACCTGCCCCGACCCGGTGCCGGCCTGGGCGCCGCGGCGCGCCGAGATGGTCACGATCGACGGCAGGACCTGGTTCGCTAGCGGGATCGCGGCGCACATCGCCGTACTGGAATCCGTGCTGCTGGTCGACGACGCGCCGGCGGTACTTCCGTCGCGCTGGACGAGGACGAAGATCAGCGCGGTGATGAGCGCACCGATGATCACGCCGCCCGCGATCCCCAGATACAACGGACGGCCTCGACCAGTCGGGGATGTGGGTGCGGGCATCGGCGGTTCGCCGTCAGCCTGGACCATCTCGACCTCCTCGGGCCCGCTCAGTAGTCGGAGCGCACCGATGGCAGGTCGTGCTCGACGCTCCCGTCGCCATCCTGAGAATAGGGTCGGTCCGGGTCCGGCAGCTCACCTGATCCGGGTGATTCCCCACCACGGGCCGGCACCACAACGGCAGGCTGGACGGCCGTCCCGGGCGCCTGGCAGCTCGTCGGTCCGGCGGCTCGTCGTCCGGTAAGGGTGATGCTTCCCGGCGCCGGGGGCCGCAGAGTCGTGTCGTGGGCCGTGAGAGGGGCGTTCCGATGGGGCATTACGTCATCCGGGTGAAGGGAACCTTGTCGCGTGACCTGACGGACGCGTTCCCCTCCCTCGCGGCCGATTCAGAGCCTGCGCAAACCGTGCTGCACGGATACCTTGCCGACCAGGCGGCGCTGGCGGGCATCCTCAACCACCTGGACATGCTGGGTGTGGACATCCTCGAGGTCATGCAGGTCCCTCCGGCCCGGCCGCCGGACGATTCGTGAGCGAGGGGCTACGATCCCCGGTGAGCTCACGAAGGAGTGGTGAGATTGTGGCCCGTGGTCGGTGCGGTCCTTCCGCAAGCGATGGCGATCGCCCTGAGCCCGGTGCCGATGGTCTGCATCGTGCTGGTGCTGATGTCCAGGCGGCCGGTTCGTGCCGGGCTGAGCTTCGCAACGGGCTGGGTCGGCGCCTTGGCGATCGCCGTCGGACTCATCGCGTGGCTCACGGACACCGTCGCGGAGCAGGACGCTGAGGCAGCGCGTGACGGCGTCGATGTCGTCCAACTCGCGGTCGGCGTCCTGTTCGCAGTACTGGCCGTCCGGTACTGGCGCAAGCGTCCGGCCCCCGATGCGCCTCCACCCCGCCCGGCAATCGTCGACCGGATCGCCACGCTGTCCGCACCCGCCCTGATCCTGGCGGGCGCAGGCGCAGCCCTGGCGAATATCAAGAACCTCCCGCTCGTCGTCAGCGCGGGCAGCTACATCGGTGGCGCCGGCCTGGCTCCCGGCCCCACCATCATCGCCGTGGCCATCTTCGTCGTGGTGGCCTCGCTGACGGTCCTGGCCCCGCTGCTTGCAGTCGCGATCGTCGGGCCAGACAAGTCGGCCCCCACCCTGAAAGCCATCGAGACGTGGCTCCTGACCAACCTGAACACGATCACCGTGGTCCTCCTGACCGTGCTGGCCACCGTCATGATCGGCAACGGCCTAGACCTCTTCCGGTGAGGCGGCTCGTATCGCGGACACTGTCTACTGAGGGGTAGACGTCGGGGAGAATCGGTGGGGTGACGACCTATCGTGCGGCCGACGACCGCTATCAGCGCTCGCAGTACCGGAGGGCCGGGCGGTCCGGGCTTGATCTGCCGGCGCTGTCGCTGGGGTTGTGGCAGAAGTTCGGGGCCGACTATCCGTTCGAGACGCAGCGGGAGATCGTGCTGCATGCGTTCGAGCTGGGGATCACCCATTTCGACAACGCCAACCGGTATGGTCCGCCGTTCCGCGCTGCGGAGAAGTTTCTCGGGCAGGTGGTGCGGACGGATCTGGCGCCGTACCGGGACGAGCTGGTCCTGACCACGAAGGCGGGCAATCCGATCGGTCCGAGCCCCTATCTGCAAGGTGGCTCGCGCAAGTCGTTGCTGTCCTCGCTGGATCACAGTCTGCGCGACCTCGGCACGGAGTACGTCGACATCTTCTATCACCACCGAGCAGATCCCTCGACTCCGCTGGAGGAGACGGTCGGTGCGTTGGTGAGCGCGGTGCAGCAGGGGAAGGCACTGTACGTCGGAGTGTCGAACTACCCGGCCGGGCAGGCCCACGAGGCGGCCGAGCTGTTGCGTGCGGCCGGCGTACCGCTGCTGGTTCACCAACCGAGGTACTCGATCTTCGACCGAGAGCCGGAGCTCACCGGGCTGCTCAAGGTCGCCGCGGCGGACGGGTTCGGGCTTGTTGCCTACAGCCCTTTGGCCCAGGGCCTCCTGACTGACAAGTACCTCGACGGCAGGATCCCGGTCGGCGCGCGAGCGGCCAACAGCACGTTCCTCTCGCCTGCGCAGATCGACGACGTCTATCGCGAGCGCGCCACCGCCCTGAACGGGATCGCCCGGGATCGCGGTCAGTCCCTGGCGCAACTGGCCCTGCAATGGGTGCTGCGTCAGCCCGAGATCACCACCGCCTTGATCGGAGCGAGCTCGACGAGCCAGCTGGATCACAACGTCGCCGCTCTGGACTTCCCGCCGCTGACCGAGGCTGAACTGGCCCTCATCGACCAGTACGGCATCCACGGCACCGGACAACGTGCCTGACGGAGATCTCGTGCACCCGCTGACGGCTAGTGGCGGCCTTCCAGGCCGATCGCGTCGCGGAGCTTCTGGGTGGCTTCCTCGAGGTCTGGATCTGTGCGGGTGTGGGATGTCATCAACTCGGCCAAGGCCTCGGCGATCACGTTGAGCTTCTCCTGGGACGCTTCCTCGGCCCGGCGGGCGGCGTTCTCCAGCAGGACCAGCAGGAGCAGGGTGACGAGACTGGCCACCGTGTGGATCGCGGTCTGCCAGGCTTTCAGATCGGCCCAGAGCGGCAGGCTGGCCAGCCAGACAACGACGATGCCGACGCAGAGGAAGAAGAACGGCGCCTGGCTGACCCGTAGGTAAGCCGCCTGTACGAACCGGTCGAACAGCGACCGCCGATCACCCTGAACGCGGGTCGCAGCCGCCTCGCTTCGCTCCATCCGCTTCACTTCTCGACTCGAGGCGCTTGAGGAGATGTCCACGACTGCAGGGGCATGGGGCAGATCGGCTCGGTGGCGACGTCGTTCAGGTCGTAGGCCACCAGTGGGCAGCGTCTGCAGTACAAGAGTCCGAGTCCCACGTCGCTGATGAGGTCGTGGCCGTGCACCTCGCCGGCGGCCGGGCAGGACGTGCGCCCGATCTCGAGCCGGTCGCTGAAATGCGCACCGCAAGCGAGACAGACCGGGACCGCCCTGGCGCGCCCCTGAGGTGTCACCCGCGACAGCTCGGCGACTCGATGGCCGTTGATTTCAGCGAACAACTCGGTCACGACCCTCTTTCCCCGGAGAAGATGTGGACTGCATCCCCGGTGCCCCGTGCGGGGATTCCTACGCGTTCCACTGGGTAATGTGTTGCGTCGGTAGTCAGTGGCTGGCAGGTGACACCGTGCTGAGGAGGTACAGGTATGAATGCCCACCACCGGATGGTTCTCGAGGCGGACAATGGGGCGGAACTGCTGTTTGTCTGCCCGCACGAGGGGTGCGGTCGTCGCTTGGTGCTCAAGCGATCGGGAGGGCTCACGGTGCTGGAGCGGGGCGACTTCTTCGCCCTGCACTCCGGCGGTACGCCGGGGTTCGAGATATCCGGTGGAATCGCTAGTTGACCTGCGCTTTTCCCCTTAGCGAAGGCTGAGTGCCGGCGCTCAGCGGTGCTGTGGCCGCCGGCTCAGTGCTGTGCGGCACGCTCTGGCGTGAGGCGGATCCATCCTGGGCCGTCCACATACTCGAGGGAGTTGTCATGCAGCAGTTCGACCCCAACATTCCCGGCCTGATCGAGGGCAACGTCACGACGGTGGTGGTCATCGACCCGACCAACACGTTCCCGCCGTTCGAGGTCGGCAACCACGTCCTGGCTCGGAACGAGTCGTTCGACATCAGAGTGGAGTGGACGATCACCGGTCTGCTCCGGAAGTTGTGGCTGCAGGCGCTCGGCGGCAACTGGAACGTCCAGGTGTTCGCCGAGTCCATCGGCGGTGGCCCGGAAATCCTGCTGGCCCGCGACGACAGCGTGGCCGCCGACCCGAACGTCTCGGACTATTCCGTCACGGTCAGCGTTCCGCCGGACGCGCTGGACGAAGGCGACCCGGGCAGCCAGGTCAGCGGGATCTACAAGCTGGTGATCGCGGTCTTCCTGAACAGCAACCTGGGAGCTCCCGGGTTCGACATGACCGGGTTCAACGAGGGTCCGATCATTCAGGTCGAGGACCCGAACTGACCGGCGGACCGGTCCCTTCGGGAGGTGGAGCCAATGAGCCAGTCGCTCGCGAGTTTCCGTGATCTGAAGGGCATCGGTCCGGCTACCGAGGCCCGCCTGCACGAGTCGGGCGTCTACACCTGGGAGGCATTGGCCGCCGCCGCAACCGCGCTGGCGGCGGTTCACGGCGAGGGGGAGACGTTACGGGACGTCGCCCATGTCGTGGCAGCACGGGGTGCCGAGGCGGGGGAGCAGGAGGCTGACCCCCGCCTTCCGGGCGCCGAGCGTCTCGAGGCGTTCGTCGTACGGATCGCGCTGACGGCTGAGGATGAGCCACAGCGCACCGAGTTGACGCATGTCCGCACGATGACCGAGCAGACCTGGGCCGGCTGGACGCCGACCCGACTGGTCGACTTCATGCTGGAGTACGGCGGGGTTCGGGCGGAACCGGCCCCGCGCCAGGAGAAGCCGCAGCGCGTCTCACCATCGAGGCGCCGACGGGATGCGGCGCCGGGGGAGCCGCAGGCCTCGCATCATGTCGTCGTTCTCGACGCCGGCAAAGCGATCGGCGGATCGAGCCGCGACATCAACCTCGTGGTCAGGAACACCAGCGCGGCCGGGGGTGACTTCGGGTATCGGGCCACGCTTGCCGCTCGCCGGTTCGGGGCCGGCGGCAACAACGGGGGCTGGAGCGCGGTGGGCAAACATACCGGGACCGGAAAACAGGCACGCGAAGTTGCGCTGACGTTCCCGGCGGTCGAGCTGCCCAGCGGGATCCACAGCCTGCAATTGCGGCTCGAGGTGAACCTGCCTGCGCCGACCAGCCGGCCTCCGGCGCTGGCACTCGCGTAGCGCGAAGGACACCGCGAGCACCAGGTGGTAGCGCTTCTCCACAATCGAGGTCGCGGTCCACCAACCCCGATGGCATCCCCAACGTCGCTCGGCGCGGCACAGCGGAGTTCCTCGTCAGCCCGAGCTGTTCCGGATCGCGTCGTACAGCCTGATGGTGTCGGGCGCCGGGCCGGCATCGATCCTGGCTTCGAGGATCCGGCTGCAGAACTCGTACTGCCGCAGGGCCTGGTAGGTCCTTCCCTGGTCGGCGTAGCAGCGCATCAACAGGCGATGGGCGTCCTCACGGCACGGGTCGATGGCGAGCATGCGGTGTGCTGTGGCGATGCAGTCGTCGGTCCGGTGGTCGGTCAGTTCGATGCGGCTGAGTCGGTCGAGGGCGTCGACCAGCTTGATTCGCAGGCTTTCACGCGGCAGCAAGGTCCATTGCTCGAAGGGGGCGTCGGCGGCGAAATCGCCACGGTAGTGCGCAATCGCGTGCTGGTACGCCGTTCTGGCCTCTTGCTGATCGTAGGCCCGATCGGCCGCCTCGGCGGCGCGCAGTCCTCGTTCGAAGGCCTCGACGTCGACCTCGACGAGAAGTTCCGGATTGATCCGGTACCCGCCGTCGGCGTACTCCACGACGTTGAGTGCCGTCACGTCGAGGAACGCTCGGCGCAGTCCGCTGACCGCTACCTGCAGCCGGTTGCGCGCGGCGGCGTTCGGGACGTCACGCCAGAACTCCTCGAGCAGCTCGTCCCTCGCGCAGGCGTGGTGCCGGCGGTAGAGCAGGTACCGAAGCACGCTCGTACCTCGCTGGCCATGCCATGACGGGACGGGCGTGCCATCGACGCGCACCTCGAGGGACCCGAACAGTCGCGCCTGCAGCATGCCTTGGTGCGAGCTCCGCCGGTCGTGGCTCTCGGGGGACGCGGCACCGACAGCCGGCGTACGTCGGTAGCTGCCGAACCGGCGTTGATTGGTAGCGATCGGCCGAGTCAGCTCTCTCCGAAGGGATGACGCCCAGATTGGGCGCAGCCAGCCCCACTGCTGCTCCATGGGTACCAACCAGGGTCGAAGTTGCTCGGACGCAACCGGGCGAGTGCCCATTTGTGGGTGCCAGTAGCCGACCGTCAGGGCAACCTGTAGGGCGTTGCGCTGATCTGGCGTCAGTTGGTCGAGCAGTGCTGTGGTGAGCCGGCCGAGCAAGGACGATAGGCCATATGAGGATCTGAGGGCTTCGTCCACGGCGTCCTGTGACCACAACCGTGCGGCCGCCACTACGTCGTCGAGCACGGCCGCGTGCCTTCCGGCGTACCGCAGCAACAGGTCCCGATTCCGGGCGGGCGAGTACTCCTCGAGAGCAGCACTGTCGACGAGGTCGGAGGCCGGTACGACGCAGTCCGGACCGCGGCCGACCGGCGGATGAAATCGGCTCTCGGCGACCACCACCATCCTGACTCCGCGGTCGGTCATGGCCGGCCGCATCGCCTTGATCAGCCGGGTGACCCCCGAGGTCGCCCGGCCCCCGAGTTCCAGCACGATGACCGCGCCTTCGGGTGCCCTGTGAATCTCCTCGCCGAGTCGGGGCGGAGGCGGCCGCGTGGTTCGGTGCGCCGGCTCTCCGGGTGCCCAGCGATGCTTGCAGGCGGCGGCGAGAGACTGCGCCAGGTCCGTCCGGTTGATGTCGTGGGCGCGCAGCCAGACGCAGTCGTTCAGCCGCTGCCAGCTGTCGACCACTCCGGCCAATCGTTCGGCGGCGTACGAACCCGGCACCCCGCGAACCACAGAGAACGGAGCCTCAGCGATGCGCTGGACGGCCGGGGTGACAGGCCCCTCGACAGCCAGCGGACGCAGGACCGGTGGCAGGTACATGGTGGTGCTCCCCCTCCGCGCACAGCGCGCCTTCAGCTGTACGGATGCAGAGCGTGCGCTGCGTGATACGCGTTCAACCGTTTTAACTCGAGGAACAGGGCTCTCCGGGTTCCATTGCCGATGCCGGAGTCTGGTGGTTTGCTGTTGGGCGAGTGCCTTGCATCGCCTCGGGGAGCTGCTATGACACACACAGCGGGCGGACGAACGCCGTACCTCGTAGTGGAGACCGCGGGTTCGGATGAGGGGCGGCGCATCAATCTGACCGGAGATCACCTGACGGTCGGGCGGCTGCCGACGTGCGATGTGCGATTTGAGGACCCGCGCATCAGTCGTACTCATGCCGCACTGTGGCAGCGGGCGGGTGCCGACTACGTGGAGGACCTGGGCTCATCCGCCGGCACCTTCGTGAACGGCGAGCTCGTCACCGCCCCCCGGCAGCTCCAGCGGGGGGATCGTGTCGCTTTCGCGGAGCTTCAGCTTCGCTATTCGGATGGCGATTTGCAGCGTCCACGGAGCAGCGGGCGGGTGCCGCCGCCGGCGGTGAATTACGAGATCGCCGAACAACGAGCGCACGCGATCAACAACGTCGGACGCGATCAGTACAACTCGTATTCCCAGCAGGTCATTCAGCAGCGGGAGAACTTCTTCCGCGAGATTGCGGCGACCAGGACGAAGGCACGCTGGCTGATCTGGATCGGCCTCGGTGTGTTCGTGGCCGGACTGGGCATCGCGCTGGCCGGGGGTTACAGCTTCTTCGGCCTGATCGTCGAATTCTGGGGCAGTTCCACGCCGCCGACGCCGGACGATCTCCGCGGGTTCCTCGTGGCCGCACTCGGCAGTGTGATCAACGCCGTCGGCGGACTGCTGATCATCATCGGGATCGTGCTGCACATCGTCGCGACGTCGCGACGGAAGCGGGTCGATCGCCAGCTGCCTCCTCCGCCGCCACCGCAGTACAGAGCACAGCGAGATGAGTTGAGATGACGTTCAACATCGGCAATCAGAATGCCGGCAACATCAACAATGTGGCGGGCGATCAGCACATCACCGGGGGCCAGCACGGCATCCTGGTAACGCCGGAGGCAGCCCGGCAGGCGGTGATCGACCTGCGGGCCGGTCTCGAGGTCACTCCTCTCGACCACGCCACGGCGGCCTCGGCGGAAGCTGAAGTCACCGAGATCGAGGCAGGTGTGCGCCAGCCACAACCCGTTCCGTCCCGGGTTGCGCCGGCGCTCGAGCGGTTGACCCGTCTCCTTCTCGCCGCCGGTTCGCTGGCGACGGCCGGCTCAGCTCTCGTCCAACCGCTGCACACGCTCGCCACCTGGCTTGGTGCTCTTGGAAAGCCGATCCTTCACCTGCTCCCAGTGCTGCTCTGACCGGTGAGAGGTGGCATGACGGCGGCTGCTTGGGCCGAGCAGCAGGTTGCCGCCGTACGTGATGACCCGCCCGGCCGGCTCGCTGTGATGCAGCGCTGCTACTACGGTCCGTTCGGGAAGGCGCCTCGGCATCTGCCCTATCGCCGGGCGGCGATGTCGGCGATGCAGTGGGAGTTGCGGCGCGGTGTCTTGCAGCCACCGTTCAGTGATCGCCCGGGGAGTCCGTGGTGGCGGGCGGTGAATGAGCGCGTCCTTCGGGACGGCTGTGAGGCCGTGGCGTTGAGCGGGGACCTGTCCGGCTCGGCCTCGTCGCGCACGGTCGAGTTCTGGTTGTCGTTCGCGCAGTACCCGACCGCCAGGGCTTGGTGGCGCGCACACAACGGAAGCGTGATCGCCGGCTACCTGGAGCACCGCGCGCTGGCTGAGACAGAGACCGTCGCCGAGCGCTTCTTCATGAACGTCGTACTGTGCCGCGTGCTCTACACCCACGCTCTGGTCGCGGCGCCCCGGATCGCGCTGGGCTGGCTTCGTCCGCTCGCCCCGATGCTCGGTGACCCGAGGCTGGGCATGGCCGGCATCTTCCTTCAGCTGTCGCGAGTGCTGCCGGACGAGTATCCCCTCCGCGAGGAGGTCCGGTTCTATCTCCGCAACGAGCTCGGCCTCGGTCGCCTTCTGGACTACGGAGTGATCGTCCCGCGGCTGCAACAGATCTACGAGTGGTCGGCCCACGAACTCGCGGACCCAGGCTTGCTCGAGTGCATCGACGACGGAGCCCTCACCTACGCTTTGTCACCCGACGACCCGAGCGTCTGGCAACCACCACAGTCCCTCATCCTCCAGTTGGCCCGACGCCTATTACCCCCAGAACGACACCGGTAGCGGTGGCCTCAGCAGGCGTCAGATCAGCTTTGTGTTGCGTTCGGCGGTGGTGAAAACGTCGTCGGCATGTCCCGCCCAGACCTGGCGAGCCATGCTGAGGGTGAAGCCCATCGCTGTCTTAGCGGGCACGTGCGACGGCAGGGCCAGGGCGTACGGATCGACGACCGCGTCGACGACGACCGGACCGCCCTGGTGATGCAACGCCTCCTGGAGACCCTCGCGGACATCGCCCGGATCTTCCAGACGGATGCCTCTGGCCCCGAGCGCCTCCGCCACCTTGGCGAAGTCGGGGTTGACGAAGTCGGTGCCGATCGGAACGTAGCCGGCTTCCTGCTGTTCGATCCGGACGAAGTCGAGTCCGCCGTTGTTCAGTACGACGTGCACGACCTGCGCGCCGTGCTCCACCTCGGTGAGAAGATCGCCCAGTGCTCCCATCGTGAAGCCGCCGTCGCCACAGAGGGCGATCGTCTGCCGTCCGCGAAACGCCATCTGCGCACCGAAGGCGTTGGGTGAGGCGTTCGCCATCGAGGCCCAGGAGAACGAGCCGAACAGCCGGCGGTGCGGTCCGTAGGTGATGTGCCGAGCGGCCCAGATGACCGCGGTCCCGGTGTCAGCGAAGAAGAGTGCGTCGTCGGCGGCGAGATCGCTGAGGGTGGCGGCGAGGTACTCGGGCCGGATGGGCTTGGTGTGTGGACCGGACTCGACGTAGTGCTGTAGCCGCTTGTGCCACCGAGCCGTTTCCTTGAGAGACGACGTGAGCAGGTGGTCGCCGGTCTTGGCGGCCAGCCGGGGGAGCAGCGCCTCGACGGTCTTCCCGACGTCTCCGGCGACGGCAAGGTCCACCGGCGTACGACGCCCGAGGCGGCTCGGATCGAGATCGACCTGGATCACCTTCACGTGACCTTGCGGCATGAAGTTGGTGAAGGGGAAGTCGGTTCCGAGGAGCAGCAGAACATCTGCGTGATTGACCGCGTGGTGGCACCCGCCGTACCCGAGCAAGCCCGTCATGCCGACGGCATTCGGGTTGTCATGCTCGAGGAACTGTTTGCCTTTGAGCGAGTAGCCGACCGGTGCCTTCAGCAACTGCGCCAGTCCCCGTACCTCGCTGTGTGCGTCGGCGCAGCCGAAACCGCCGAAGATCGCGACCGAGTCCGCGTCGTTGATGATTTCCGCCATCTGATCGAGGTCCGCGTCGGCGGCTGCCGGTCGAAGCGGGCGGGAGACCGGAAGGTCGACGTGGTCCTCGTCGTGGTGCGCGGCCGCGACATCACCGGGCACCGCGAGCACGGCCGGGCCGCCCTGGGTGAGGGCGGCCGCGACCGCTGAGGTGACCACCGGACGCAACTGGCGCGGGTTGACCAAGCGGCCGATGTACACGGCGGCCGAGGCGAAGAACTGGTACGGGTTGAGCTCCTCCACCGTCTCCGTATCCACCAAGGCCGTCTCGGTGTCGCCCGCGAGCACGATGATCGGCACGCGCTCCCTGCGGGCGTCGAGCAGACCATTGATCAGGTGGACGACACCGGGACCAGCGGTGCCGCACACCACGACCGGCCGACCCGTCAGGCGGGCTTCGGCCACCGCGGCGAAGACGCCGTACTCCTCGTTGCGGACATGGACGAACTCGACTCCGCCGTGGCGTCGCATCGCGTCCATCACCGGGTTCAGGGCGTCACCCACCACCCCGTAGCATCGAGTGACTCCGGCGCTCGAGAGCATCTTCCACAGGCCATCGGCCACGGTCTCTGACGACATAGCCTCGATCGTCGCCTGTGCATCCTTCGGGGACCATCCGGGCAACCTCGGAGCGGTTGCGGAAAACACGAAGCAGGGCGGATCACTGTTGCCCAGGGCACTCAGGTGCGGCAGTCCTTGACGGCCGCATCCGCTGCCTGGTCATACTGGCGCCCGGTTAGCTCGTCTCGACCTGCAGCCGGCGGCCGGCCCCGACGTGGCCGGCCGATCGCCGGGCGATGACGATGGCGACGATCGCGCCGATCGACAGGACACTGGCGAACCCGATCATCGACGGCCGCAGTGCCACGTGCTGGATCACCAGGCTGAACGCGATCGACGGCAGACCCATGCCCAGGTAGGCAAGGATGAAGAAGGTGGCCAGCACACCGGCGCGGGAGGCCGGTACGGCGGCGATCGCGGCCTGGGTGACTGCGCTCTTGAAGAGCAGCCCGGCCCCTCCGCCAGCGAGAGCCGCGGAGGTGAGCGCGAGCCAGAGCGTCGGCTGGTAGAGCGAAACCGCGGTCAGCGCCAGTCCGATCGGGAAGAGCAGCGCCCCGATCAAGAGCACCGTCGACTGCGCGACCTTGCCGAGCGCGAGTTGCGCGATCGCCGACGCGGCGAAGGCGGCGAACGGCGCCAGACCGGCGATGAAGTACGACGTGATGCCCAACTCGCCGCGCACGATGATCGCGCCGAGCGAGGAGAACAACCCCATCACGGCGAAGGCGAAGAACCCGACGGCCGCGGCTGCCCCGAAGACGGCGCCCTGACCCGGACGCAGCGCGAAGCGCACCGGCCGGTCCTGACCCGCCGCCTCGGTGTCGATGGTCTCGGGGCTGGCCAGCACCAGGAGGAGGAGTGCCACCATCAACGCTCCGAAGATGATGTACGGCGTACGTAGCGGAGCGGGAGCCCATTGGGCCAAGACTCCGGCGGCCAGCGGGCCGAGTGCCAGACCACCGAGATTCACGGCGGTCGCGACCAGCGCGGGAACCGCGGATCCGACGCCCTCGGGCCGCGCCTCGTGGTACAGATCGGTGAGGTAGGCAGTCGCCGTCGACGCGATCAGGCCGATAGCCACGCCTGTCAGCACCCGGCCGATGATCAGGCCGCCGAGGCCGGGCCACAAGGCCAGCACCGCATCAGCGAGTACCGCGACCAGCAGTCCAGGGATGATCACCCGGCGTCGGCCGAGCCGATCGGACAGGTGACCGAGCAGCCGGAAACTGGCGGCTGCGCCGACGACCAAGACCGCGAAGGCAACCGTCACCGTCGTGGCGCCGAAGTGGTCCCGGACCTGGTAGATCGGCCAGAGCGGGGTTGGGACGGTGCCGAACGCCATCAAGGTCAGGAACGCGGCGGCCACGAACCAGAATCCGGCCAGATGCCTTCCGCTGCTCGTGACGGCAGCGCGGGACGAATATGTAGCAGTACTCATTGTGCAGCAGACCTCTCGCAAGGGAATGGTGTTTCCACTCGATAAGGAACTGCTGGCGTGCGAGGGCCCATACCAGACTTTGTGGACCTGGATGAGATGGTTTCCATCTCTGCCGGAGATAGTGAACGGCTCGAACCGCAGTGCCAGTTCAGGTCAGTCGGGCTGGCGGGAATCGGTAGAGGTCAGTACCGCGATCGCGGCGTCCAGGGAGCGCTCCAGGGCGGCCGGGCGCCGATGGAGGTGAGCCAGGATGGTGCCGCCCTCCAGTGCGGCGAGCAGCATGCGCCCTGCGTCTTCGGGATCGATGTCCGAGCGCACGCGGCCCTCGTCGCGGGCGCGCGCGACCAGGTCGGCCAGGCATCTCGCCCAGCGATCGAACAGCTCGGCGAGGATGGTGCTCAGCTCGGGTTCGTCGTCGACCTGACCGACGAAGGCGCCGAGCGGACACATCCCGTACCCGCTGCGGCGGTGGGCCGCCAGTACCTGGTCGCGCCAGGCTCGAAGATCGGCGCAGATCCGGATCCTGGAGTGCCGGCTGGGCTTCCATCACGCGATCGAACTGGTGGTACAGCACTGCGGCCGCCAGGTCCTGGCGATTGTCGAAGTAGTGGTAGAGCTGCGACTTGCCCGTGCCGCTGGCCGCCAGTACGTCGTCGATCGACGGCCCGGCCAGGCCATGCTGGTGCATGAGCTCGGCCGCCGCGGTCACGATCGCTGTCACGGGTACGCCGGCCGCGTTCTGTCGCCGGAGCTGTCTTCATCCGTCTTCCCGCCTCTCAGGTGAGCAGGATCGCACGAACTCGCCCTGCGCTAACTGTACTATACAGTACAGTTGAAGCATGGTCTACTACCTACGAGATCAGCGGGGCCGACCTGGCGCCGGTCCCTCCGACCTACCAGAGCCGAGTCGCGCTATCTGGGCTACCGGGAGGCGGACCGCGCCCAGCCGTACGCCGAGTTCTTCAGCGAGCGCACCCTGCCGGTGCAGCCGCACGTGGGCGAGGCGCTGCTGGCGGGCATGGCTCCCACCGAATACGGCTACGGCCCCTCCGATGCGGTCCGCATGCTCACCCGGCCCGGCCACCACGCGATGGAGACCGGCTGGACGATCCTCGACGACGGCACGATCGAGGTCTCGATCCTGACCGACATGCCCGGCGTGACCGGTGAGATGTGGGACTGGTGGATCGGCTGGCACAGCAGCGAGTCCGCCCGGTACAAGCTCTGGCATCCGGACGCGCACCAGTTCAGCGCGGTCGGCCAGCCGCGCAGCCGCGACCGCGACCTCACCGACCGGCAGCGCTACATCGGCAACGTCTCGTACGTCGACGAGTACGTCGGTGGTCACCTGACGCCGCTGGCGATCCGCTTCATGGATCCCGCCCGGATGGGCTTCGACCAGATCCCGGTCGGCGAGACGGTCATCGTCGGCCGGGTCGGCCCGAGCATCGCGCCTGCCGCCTTCGGATGGATCGTCCACCAGGTCCGTGCGACCGAGTCGGGCTCGGAGATGCGCAGCCGGTTCTTCCTGAACTACCCCCAGCACCTCGACCTGCCGCCCGCGTCGGTGGCCCAACCGCCGGCCGGACGCGCGCCCGCTGGTGAGCCGAACCTCGAACTGCTCGGAGTCGGACTCCTGCACCACTGCGCGGCCGAGATGAACCACCTCGCTTCGTTCCTGCCCAAGCTTCGCGACGCGTTCGACGGAACGCCCTGACTCGGCCTGAGTGAGCCGTAGTTTCCAGCACCCGGGCCGAGCGCGTCTGCTGGGTAGTGGGACGCTGTTCGGGTGAGGTGCCGTGCTGCTGGATAGGCGCAGCGAGCGGGAGGTGCTGGACCGCCTCGTCGCCGACCTGCGCTGGGGCGGGAGCCGGGCGCTGGTGCTCCGTGGAGATGCCGGCATCGGCAAGACCGCGCTGCTGGAGTACGTCGCCGGACAGGCCGCCGGCTGGCACGTGGTGCGAGCGGCCGGCATCGAGGCCGAGTCGGAACTCGCCTTCGCTGCCTTGCATCAGGTCTGTGCGCCGATGCTGGAGCAGTTGCCGCGGCTGCCCGGTCCGCAGCGCGAAGCGTTGAGCAAAGCATTCGGTCTCAGTATCGGGAGCCCGCCGGATCGGTTCATGCTGGGCCTGGCGGTCCTGGGTCTGTTCGCCGAGGTCGCACGTGAGCGGCCGCTGCTCTGCCTGATCGACGACGCGCAGTGGCTCGACCGAGCCTCGGCGCAGGTGCTCGGGTTCGCGGCCAGACGCCTGGGAGCGGAATCGGTCGCGCTGATCCTGGCTGTCCGCGCGGGCGCCACGGAAGCCGAAGTGCCGGAGCTGGCGGGCCTGGCAGAGGTAAGGGTCACCGGCCTGCCGGACGAGCACGCCCGGGAGTTGCTGGCGCTGGCGTTTCCCGGTCCGGTCGACGACTCGGTGCTCGACCGGATCATCGCCGAGAGCCAGGGCAACCCGTTGGCGTTGCTGGAGCTGCCGCGCGGATTCACGCCGGCCGAACTGGCCGGCGGATTCGGGCTGCTCAGCTCGGCTGCGCTGCCGCGCCGGATCGAGGAGAGCTTCCGGCGGCAGATCGCCACGTTGTCGCCGACGACACGGCAGGTGCTGCTGGTCGCCGCCGCGGAACCGGTGGGCGATCCGGTCCTGGTCTGGCGCGCGGTCGATCAGCTCGGTATCGGCGTGGACACCGACCTCGTGACGCGGGAGGCGGAGGCGGGGCTGGTGCAGTTCGGCTCCCGGGTGACATTCCGGCATCCGCTCCTACGTTCGGCCATCTACCTCGCAGCCACCGCGGAGGATCGGCGCAATGCCCACCGGGCGCTGGCGCAGGTCACGAATCCGGACGCTGATCCGGACCGACGCGCCTGGCATCGTGCCCAGGCAGCCGTGGGACAAGATGAAGAGGTCGCCGCCGAGCTGGACCACTGCGCTGGAAGGGCTCAGGCACGAGGTGGCCCGGCGGCCGCAGCGGCGTTCTTCGAGCGCGCAGCCGACCTGTCACCGGACCCGGCACGGCGCGGGCAACGACTCCTCGCCGCCGCACAGGCTGCCCACCAATCCGGCATGCCCGAGGCATCGCTGCAGACACTTGCCCGGGCGGAGGCCGGCCCACTGACTCCGCTCGAACGTGCTGAGGTCGATCTGTTGCGCGCCCGTATCGCCTTCACTGCCGATCGCGGCCGGGACACCCCGTCCCTCCTGCTCAAGGCAGCGGTGCGAATGCAGCCGCTGGACCGCCGCGTGGCCCGCGACACCTATCTCGACGCGGTCCGCGCGGCCTGGTACGTGGCCGACCCGAGCAGTGCCGCCAGCCTGCGGGTCGTGGCGGAGGCCGCTCGCGCGGCGCCCGCGCCGGGAGCGCCCGTACGCGCGCCCGATCTGCTGCTCGCCGGCCTTGCTGCCCGGTACACCGACGGATACGCAGCCGGCGTACCGATGCTCAAGGAGGCCGTCCGGGCGTTCCGGAGTCCCGACCTGTCCGAGGAAGGACTGCGATGGCTCTGGTACGCGAGCGCTATGTGCTTGGACCTTTGCGACGACGAAGCCGCGGACGCTCTGGCGAACCGTTTCGTCCACCTTGCGCGGGACTCCGGCGCGCTGGCCACACTGCCCGTGGCCTTGATCAACGTCATCGTGGTGCAGATCCTCGCCGGCGACCTGGCCGCGGCCGGCTCGATGCTCGAGCAACTCCGCGCTGTCTCGGAAGGGACCGGCATCCGCCCGCCGGCCTATGCGGCCCTGCTCCTCGCCGCCTGGCAGGGGCAGGAAGCCAAGACAGCGGAACTGATCGCAGCCACCGGCGCCGACGCGAAACGCCGGGGGGAGGGGGTCGGGCCGATCACCGCCGGGTGGACGAAGGCACTGCTGTGCAACAGCCTCGGCCAGTATGACGAGGCGCTTGTTGCGGCGCGGCGGGCCGCCGAGCAGCGGCAGGAGTTGGGATTCCTGACCTGGGGCCTACTCGTCGAGCTCGTCACGGCCGCTGTCTGCGCCGGACGAAAGGAACTGGCGTACGACGCACTCGAGCGCCTCACCGAGTTGACGCAAGCGACCGCAACGGACTGGGCGCTTGGTCTGCAGGCACGCTGTCAGGCGCTGGTCAACGACACCGAGGCCGCCGAGACCTACTATTGCGAGGCGATCGACCGCCTGGCCCGCACCCGTATCCGAGGTGAGCTGGCCCGCAGCCATCTCCACTACGGGGAATGGCTGCGCCGGCGTAACCGGCGCGATGATGCCCGTGAGCAGTTGCGCACCGCGCACGCGATGTTCACCGCGATGGGCATGGAGAGCTTCGCGGCGCGGACTGCCTGGGAACTCGGCACCACCGGTCAGACCGTCCGCAAGCGCCGTGACGCGACCTCGAGCCAGCTCACCGCGCAGGAGACGCAGATCGCCCGGATGGCTCGCGAGGAATTGTCGAACGCCGAGATCGCGAGCCGGCTGTTCATCAGCCCGCGCACGGTCGAATGGCATCTGAGCAAGATCTTCGCCAAGCTCGGCGTCGCGTCCCGCCGGCAACTGCGCGACTGAGCCGCCGCGCGGCGTCTCGCTACGAGGCAGCGCGGTGGCCGTTGTCGAGGAGCGCCCAGCGCGGGTCGTCGTCGGTCCAGTGATTGGTGAGTTCGTCGACCGCGAGTCGATGGACCGCGGGGTCGAGCACGCCCTGTTGGGTCGCACTGTCCAAGACCTGGAGGTAGGTGCCGATCGACTCGATGGGGAGCCTCGTGGCCGTCGGGGTCACCGAGCCGGCGACGTCACGCATATCGACCACGGTGAAGGCCGCGACCAGAATGGCGCCTTCGGCGCGCAGTTCGCTCGCGAAGCCTTCGAGTGCGGTGCCCTGCGAGACCGCGTCGTCGACCAGGAGGACCCGACGGCCCTTGACCGTCGCGCCGCGAACAGTCGGTTCATGGTCTTCGTGTCCCACGTAGCCGGGCTTCCGCACGAACGCGAACGGCAGGTCGGCAGCCAACGCGACGGCGGCCGCGAGCGGGATACCTCCGGTTTCGGCGCCGACGATGACCTCGACGCCGAGGCGCTCGGCGAACGTCGCGCCGGGTTCGGCAAGATCGTGCAGCAACCGCGGATCGCCGTACGCGGTCTCGACGGACAGCGGGTGCAACGGAAGCCGGGTCTTCATGTCCCAATGCGATGTCCCGGGGCGAACCAGGCCCGGTACGGTCGCCAGCCGGGCCACGAGAGTGCTGTTCATGATGTCCCGCTCCCTACGAGTTGGTGGATGTCTACGACGATGCGCTCCGAACGAGGCGGTCGCCCCTGGGGAAGTCCCTGGTCCAGTGGTCTACGGGAGCGGGCCAGGGACTGTCGTGCAGGCGTCGTTGCCGGGTCTACAGTGAAAGTTCTGGCCACGTGGTGACGCGGACGGAGGGGGGCATCATGAACGAAACGGCCGGGCTCGGCCTGGCGACCGCGTGGTTGAACTCTCCACCGCTGACCGCGGCCGAGCTGCGCGGTCGCGTCGTACTGGTCGATTTCTGGACCTATACCTGCATCAACTGGCTCCGTACGCTGCCGTATCGCCGAGCCTGGCTCGACAAGTACGGCGGATATGGACTGGTCCTGATCGGCGTACACACACCCGAGTTCGACTTCGAGCACGATCTCGGCAACGTGCGCCGCGCGGTCGAGGAACTCGAGGTCGGGTATCCGGTCGCGGTGGACAACGACTACGACATCTGGACGTCGTTCGACAACCACTACTGGCCGGCGCTGTACTTCGTCGACATCCAGGGACAGGTCCGTCATCACCAGTTCGGCGAGGGCGAGTACGAGCAGTCGGAGACGATGATCCAGCGGCTGCTGACCGAGGCCGGCGCCAGCGGGTTCAGGACCGACTTCGTCCGGGTCGATCCGACGGGTGTCGAGGTCGCCGCTGACTGGACCGACCTGCGGTCTCCGGAGAACTACCTGGGCTCTGACCGCACCGAGAACTTCGCCGCACCCGACGGCGCTGGTGATCCGTACGTCGCTCCACCCGAACTACGGCTGAACCATTGGGCCCTGGCGGGGGACTGGACCGTCACCCGGCAGGCTGCCGTACTCAACCAGGGCGACGGCGTGATCAGCAACCGCTTCCACGCCCGCGACGTGAACATGGTGATGGCGCCGGCCACGCCGGGCAGTCGCATCCCGTTCCAGGTACGGATCGACGGGCTGCCGCCGAGTGCCGCACCGGGGACCGATGTAGATGCTGAGGGCAACGGATTACTCGACCGGCCCGGGCTCTACCAGCTCATTCGTCAGGCCGGTCCGGTCACCGACCACACCTTCGAGATCGCCTTCCAGCAGGCCGGCGCCCAGGCGTACGCCTTCACGTTCGGCTGACAGGCGACCTCGTCGCCAGAATCGAGGTGCACGATCATCAGAGCAGTCCGTCCACTCGCCGCGTTGGCCGGCGCACTTGTCCGCAGGAAGTAGTCAGGAGTACGCATGTCCACGATTCACGCACACGCGACCACGACCTCGACACCTGAGCAGTTCGTCGACGCGCTCACCGACTTCGGCCCAGGTCGTTCGAAACTCTTCGGCAACAGCGCCGACGACTACCTCGTCGTCCACTCCCGTGGCGATCACGAAGCCGACGTCACCGAAGGCTCCAGCGGCATCTGGGAACGCCTGCGCTACGACTGGTCCAACCCCGACCACGTCGTCCTCACCACCACCGACTCCAACACCTGGGGCGGGCGGTCCGGCCACACCTACGACTTCACCCGGCAGCCTGACGGGACGACCCTGGTGAACGTCACGGTCGTCCGTGAGGGCAAGAACCTCAAGGGGCGGCTGATCGGACTCCTCGCCGGGTCCGTCGGCAAACGCGTCCTGACCAAGTCCTTCGAGGGCACCGTGAAGGCTATCGAGGCCAGGAACGCCGAGCACCACGACGCCGACCCCAGCTAGTGGACCTGGGCGGCGCGGTGGTGTTGGTGACCGGTGGATCGGCCGGGATCGGGCGGGCTGTTTGTGCCGAGCTCGCGGTGGCCGGGGCAGCGGTCGTGGTGCACGGGCGCGACCTGCGGCGCACTCAGGACGTCGCGGATCAGGTCCACGGCGTCGCTGTGCAGGCCGATCTGAGTGAGTACGACGCCGTACCGGCTCTCGCCGGGCAGGCGCTGGCGGCGCATGGACGGGTGGACGTGCTGGTCGCGAACGCCGGCATCGGATGGTCCGGGCCGTTCGTGGAGATGAGCGACCCTGAGATCGTGGATCTGGTCACCGTGGATCTCGTCGCCACGATCCGACTGGCTCGGTTGCTGTTGCCGGGGATGATCGAGCGTCGTACCGGCTGTCTGCTGCTGGTGACCTCGGTCGCCGGGCGGACCGGCGTTGCGGGGGAGGCGGTTTACGCGGCGGCGAAGGCGGGCCTGGACGCGTTCGCGGAGAGTCTGCGGCTGGAGCTGGCAGGCACAGGCGTCCACGTCGGCGTCGTCGTTCCCGGGGTGGTCGACACCGGCTTCTTCTCCACGCGAGGTCGTGCGTACGACCGGCGCCTGCCCCGGCCGGTGAAGCCTGAGACCGTCGCGCGAGCCGTCGTGCTGGCCATCGAGCAGGACCGGGCGGAGACGTGGATCCCGCGCTGGATCCGGCTCGCCGCCGTCGTACGGGCGGTGTTTCCAGCCGCCTTCCGGCGGCTTGCTATCCGCTTCGGAGAGTCGGTCCGGTCGGGCTGACCGACCGCTTGTGCTATGAACATGGCGTGGTCGTGCCGTCGAGTGATGCCTTCTTCCTGCACGTCGAGACCGACGCGGCGCCGCAGCATGTCGGTGGGCTGGTCATGTTCGAGCCGAGCGATGGCGAGGCGTCTGTCGATCGAGCGCGTGACGCGAGCTGGTGAAGGGCGAACTCGACGGGCTGCCGCGGTTCCGGCAGCGGCTGGCGCCGCCGTCGCGCTGGCGCCGGCAGCGGTGGGTCGACGTCGCCGAGATCGACTGGTCGTGGCACATCAGCGAACGCCGCTCGCCGGACGGCCTGGCCGGCGCACGGCGGATCGTCGCCGAGTTGGCCGAGACCCCGATGCCCCGGGACCGCCCGATGTGGCGAATCGTGATGGTCCGCGAGGTGGAGCCAGGAGTTTCGGCGATGATCCTGCTCCTGCACCATGCTGTTGCGGACGGCATCGGCACCGTGATCCAGGCGCTGAACCTGTTTCGCCCACGGATCGAGCTGCCCGGCGTCCGTAGTGCCGCGCCCGGTCGCGCACAGTTGCTTGGAGCAACCGTCGCCGGGCTGGCCCAGCTGGCCACCGACGGCGGAGCGGGTGCGCGTCCCGGCGCTCGCGTCCGCGCGGCGGGAGTTCGCCATCGCGGATCTCGAGCTGGCCGCCGTACGACGTGCCGCCACCAGCCGGGGCGTGCGGGTGACCGATCTCGTTCTCGGCCTGGTCGCCGACGCGGTCGCCGCTACCCATCCCGAGGTCGCCACCCGCCTTCGCGGCCGGATGCGGGTCGCGGTGCCGCTGATGGTGCGCGACTCCAGTTCAGCGGCGGAGACGCAACGCGACCGCGGCCGTGATGGTCGACGTACCGCTGGACGGCCGCCCGTTCGATGAGCTCGTCACCGAGATCAGCCGGCGGACGGCACGGCTCCGGACGCCGAGCCGGGCAGTGGCCTCGAGGTTCGTGATGGCGACCGGGTTGCGGGCGTTGCCCGAGCCCGCGGCCGGGTGGTTCGCGCGGTCCGTCTACGGGCGTCGCTTCTTCCACGCCATCGTCTCCAACATGCCCGGCCCGATCGAGCCCCTGTCGATGGACGGAATCACGATCGCGACCGTCTACCCGATCCTGCCGCTGGCGCCCGGGTCCCCGCTCGCGGCGGGCGCCCTGAGCTGGACCGGCACGCTCGGGATCGGTCTGGCCACTGATCCGGCGGTCCTCGACGCCGGCGTCCTCGCCGCACGGATGCAGCAGGTCCTGAACGTCTCACCGGATCGGCCAGACGAGCGCGAGGAAGAGTCGCGCGCGTGACCGTGGCGAGTCCAGCTGATCGCCGAACCGTTCGCGCAGCTGGGCGACCCGGTAGCGCACGGTCTGCGGGTGGATGTGCAGTTCCTCGGCGATCGCCGTCCGGTCGCCCATGTGCCGCAGCCACGCGGTGAGGGTCTCGATCAGCCGTGCCCGGGCTCCGGCCGGGAGGTCGTCGAGCGGCGCGAGCAACTGCTCGCGCAGCGATCCCACCAGCCGCTCGTCGCGATGGACGATGATCGTGTCGAGATGCTCGTCGGCGAACACCGGGTCGTCGGAGAGAATGCCCTGCTGCTTGAGTCGTACGGCGATCTGCGCGATCGCGACGCTTCGCGGCAGGGCCTCGAGCGCGCACGGTGTGGCCGACCACCGCGTTGGCCCCCCGGAGCGCGCGGCGGAGCTGATCCCGGCGGCCCGGCAGGCCGGGATCGGGGACGATGGCGCCGGACATGTGTTCGTGCCGCACCGGCAGGGACCCCGAGTCCACGTGGGACAGCACCCGCCGGGCGACATCGGCGTTCGCGTCCACCAGGACGACGGCCCCGGTCGCGGGGATCGGCCAGTTGGCCCGGGTGGCTGCCTCCCGGATCGCGGTCATGCTCGAGCGATCGGACAGCAGCAGCTCGGCCAGCTCCTCGCGGCTGCGTTCCCGGGCCGAGGCGTCCTCGCCCTGCTCCAGGACGTAGCCGCGCGCGGACGCCGACGAGAGCTGGTTGATGAAATCGAACACGGCTTCGGCGAGCGCCGCCAGGACATCCGGCCGGACCTCGAGGGCCAGCGCGGTGGCCGAGACGTGCCGCCAGGCGGTGCGTGCGCCGAGCTGGTAGGCGGTGAGCAGGCGGGTGAGGTCCGCGCCGGCGTGCCACTGACGGCGGCCGATCTGCTCGAAGACGATCTGGATCGTCTGCGCGCCTTCGAGCCGGTCGATCCGGGACGCCGACCGGCCGTGCTCGGCCATGTCGAGGAGCCGGTGGACGAACAGCTCGGCGGCCTGGTGCATTCCGTCCGGATTGTGGTCGAGGAAGGCGGCGTACTCGGGCCAGCCGTCGGCGAGCAGGTCCCGCACGTCGGCGATCAGCTCCGGCAGCCGGCTGTCGAGGGCAAGCTCCAGTTCCGCCCGGCCCTGCTCCGCGTCCGTGGTCATCGTCTGTTTCGCCGTGCTCCCTCGCACTGTCGCGCCGATGTCGTTTTTTGGCCGTTCGCGCGCTTCCGAACGTCGAGCCCGCGCTTCGGATTGTACGGCGGTGACAATTTTCAGGTCCAGGAATCACTCTGACCGCCGCAGACCTGGCGATCGGGACGGACCGAAGATTGCTGATATGGCCCGCTCGCGCCCCCGGCCGCACCGATCTTCCTCGTCAACCGGCGAGGACGCGTTCCGCACCCGCGAGAACGCCGAGAACTTCCCCGTCGCGCTGCGGGTCCTGCCGCGTCGGCACCGTGACCACCTGCACGCGATCTACGGCTACGCCCGGATGGTCGACGAGATCGGGGACGCGTACACCGGTGACCGGACCGCCCGGCTGCACGAGCTGGCCACGGATCTCGGCACGATCTGGTCGGGCGGTCAGCCGTCGGACGCCGTACTCCAGCGGCTGGCCCCGACTGTGCGCGACCGGGCGATGTCGGCGGAGCCGTTCGAACGGCTGATCGAGGCGAACCTGCAGGACCAGGTGGTGTCGCGGTACGAGACCTTCGACGACCTCCACCAGTACTGCACCCTGTCCGCCGAACCGGTTGGCCGGATGGTGCTGGAGGTCTTCGGCCAGGCGACGCCGGAGACCATCGCGCGATCCGACCAGGTGTGCACCGCGTTGCAGCTGCTCGAGCACTGGCAGGACGTCGGTGAGGACCGTCGGGCCGGTCGCGTGTACGTCCCGCGGGAAGATCTCCGGCGGTACGGGGTTAGTGAATATGACCTGGATCAGGAGAGCGCAGGTCCACAGCTTCGTGAGTTGATGCGGTTCGAGATCGAGCGGGCCGCCGGCCTGCTCGGTGAAGGGACGGCGATCGTGCGGCAACTACAGGGATGGGGACGAATCAGCGTGGCCGGTTTCGTGGCCGGCGGACAGGCCACTGTGTCGGCGCTGCGGCAGACCGATGGCGATGTGCTCGGCCGGTCCGCCCGGCCGTCGCGGCGCACCACGGCGATCAGGGTCGTCGGCCTGCTGGCGAGCCGGCGGTCGGTGCGATGAGCACGATCGAGCAGGCGTACGCCACGTGTGAGCAGATCACCCGAACTGAGGCCGGCAACTTCTACTACGGCATCCGCCTGCTGCCGCCGTCCAAACGGTCCGCGCTCTGTGCGGTCTACGCGCTCGCGCGCCGGATCGACGACATCGGTGACGGCGACCATGCGACCGCGGACAAGGAGACGGCCCTCGCCGGGGTTCGCAAGGATCTGGGCAGGCTGGACGACAGCAGCGACCCGGTGCTGGTCGCGGTGAACGATGCGGCCCGCCGGTTCCCGGTGCCGCTCGGCGCGTTCGAGGAGCTCATCGACGGTGTCCAGATGGATCTGGGCGATGTCCGGATCGCCGACTTCGACGAGCTCGTCGTGTACTGCCGTCACGTCGCCGGATCGGTCGGCCGCCTGTGCCTGTCGATCTTCGGGAGCAGCACCACCGACCCGAGGACGTCCTCTGTACGCCGACCAACTCGGGATCGCCCTGCAGCAGACCAACATCCTGCGCGACATCCGCGAGGACCTCGGCAACGACCGCATCTACCTCCCGCAGGACGAGCTCGAGCAGTACGGCGTGGAGCTGCGCGTCGACGACCTCGGCACGCTGGAGGACCCGGCCGGCCGGCTCGCCGCCTACATCCGGTACGCCGCCGGACGCGCGGGCGACTGGTACTCGCTCGGCCTGCGGCTCGTCCCGCACCTCGACCGGCGCAGCGCGGCGTGCTGCCGGGCGATGGCCGGCATCTATCAGCATCTGCTGGGTCGCATCGCCGCCGATCCGGTTCTCGTCTACGACCAGCGGTTGTCGCTCAGCGTCGCCCAGAAGGCCCGCGTCGCCGTGAGCGCCCTGGCCGGAGGAGGGCGGCGGTGACCGCCCGGCGCGTCGGGGTGGTCGGAGGCGGCCTCGCGGGCCTCACCGCGGCTCTGCGATGCGCCGACGAAGGCTTTGCGGTCACGTTGTTCGAGGCACGGCCTCGGCTCGGTGGTCTCACTCATTCGTTCCAGCGCGACGGGCTGTGGATCGACAACGGCCAACACGTGTTCCTTCGGTGCTGCACGGCGTACCAGGGCTTTCTGGAGCGGCTGGGTGTCGCTGACCGGGTGACCGTGCAGGACCGGCTCGACGTACCGGTTCGCAGTGAACTCGATCCGGCGAGGCGGGCGACTTCGCCGTACGGGACTGCCCGCGCCTCTCCACCTGGGGTCGACCTTGGCGCGCTATCGGTGGTTGAGCCCGGCGGCCCGGGCGCGTGTGGTACGCGCGGCGCTGGCGCTCGGTCGGGTGGATCGCACCGATCCCGAGGTCGACCGCCGGTCCTTCGGCGACTGGCTCACCGCGCACGGTCAGGATCAGCGGGCCATCGAGACCGTCTGGGACCTCATCGGCATCGCGACGCTGAATGCCCCGGCCGAGCGAGCGTCCCTGGCACTGGCCGCGACGGTCTTCCAGCTCGGCCTGCTGGAGTCCGCCGCCGGCGGCCGACATCGGCTGGTCGCTCGTGCCGCTGCAGGAGTTGCACGGCGACGCGGCGTCGCGTGCGCTGGCAGCGGCGGGCGTAACTGTGCGAACTCGGTCCAAGGTCCGTGAGGTCGTGCCGACCGGCGACGGTTGGACTGTTGACGGTGAAGCCTTCGACGACGTCGTACTGGCGGTTCCGCCGTCGGCCGCGGAGGCGCTCGCGCCGGCACGAGCGGTCGAGCTGGAGTCGGGGTGGGCGGAGGAGCTGGGCAGTACGCCGATCGTCAACCTTCACGTCATCTACGACCGGGTCGTGCTCGACGAGCCGTTCGTCGCGGCCGTCGACAGCCCGCTGCAATGGGTGTTCGACCGCACCCATCAGGCCGGACTCGACCGAGGGCCAGTACATCGCGGTGTCGCTGTCGGCGGCGGACGACCTCGATCGACGCACCGGTCACCGAGTTGCGTGACCGCTTGCTGCCGCACCTGGAGCGGCTGCTGCGGATCACCACCGATACGCGCGTGCTGGAGTTCTTCGTCACCCGGGAGCGGCAAGCCACCTTCCGGCAGCGGCCGGGCACCGCCGGCCTGCGTGCATCAGCGCGTACGGCGCTGCCCGGTCTCTACCTGGCCGGTGCGTGGACCGATACCGGCTGGCCCGCAACCATGGAGGGCGCCGTCCGCAGCGGAGAGGCCGCAGTGGCCGCGCTGCTCCAACGGCGCCCCGCTGACGACGCCGGGAGGCAGTGGCATGACGATCACCGCGGAAACCCTCGACCGCAGTCGCGGCCTGGTCGCACCAGCCCTGCGCCAGGCCGTCGAGCGCCTCGATCCGTTCACCCGGCTGGTCGTCTCGTACCACCTCGGCTGGTCCGACGAGCACGGTACGCCGACCGACGCGAACCCGGGCAAGACCCTGCGGCCCGCACTCGCCCTCCTCGCCGCCGAAGCGGTCACGCGGCAGTCCCGAACCGGGGTTGCCGGGCGCGGTCGCGGTCGAGCTCGTCCACAACTTCTCCTTGCTGCACGACGATCTGATGGATCGCGACACCGAACGCCGCCATCGCCGGACCGTGTGGGCGGTCTGGGGCGACGCGACCGCCGTACTGGCGGGCGATGCGCTCCTGTCCCTTGCCCACGAGGTGTTGACCGAGGGCGATTCGCTCGGACGGGCAAGCGGCCGGAAAGGCGCTGGCGATCGCGACTCGGGAGCTGATCCGTGGGCAGGTGCTCGACCTGGCCTTCGAACAACGCAACGACGTCAAGCTGGACGAGTGCCTCGACATGGCGGCCGGCAAGACCGGAGCGCTGCTCGGGGTCAGCGCCGCGATCGGCGGCGATCCTGGTCGGCGCGTCGCAGCCGGTCGTGTCGAGCCTGTCCAGGTTCGGTGCCGAGCTGGGGATGGCGTTCCAGCTCGTCGACGACCTGCTCGGGATCTGGGGATCGCCGGCGGTCACGGGCAAGCCGGTGTTCTCCGACCTGATCGCGCGCAAGAAGACCTTGCCCGTCACCTGGTCGCTCGATCACGGAGGCGAGGCCGGGCGGGAGCTGGCCGCCTGGCTGAGCCGTGACGGCACTCCGACGGACGACGAGCTCCGGTACGCCGCCAGCCTGATCGAGCGTTCCGGTGGTCGCGACTGGGCCGTTGCGGAGGCGCAGGATCGGATCGCCCTGGCCGAGCAGGCTCTCGACCAGGCAGGGCTCGACGGCACGCCCGGAACCGGCTCGGTGAGATCGCCCGGTTCGTGATCGAGAGGCAGTCATGACGGCAGGCGAGCGCCTCGATCCAGTAGTTGGTACGACGGTCGCCGCGAGGACAACCCTTGATGCGGCCGTGGAACACCTGCGCGGGCGGCAGCACGAGGACGGGTGGTGGAAGGGCCTGCTCGCCACCAACGTGACGATGGACGCCGAGGACCTGATGCTCCGGGAGTTCCTCGGCATCGCCACGCCGCAGACGAACGAGGAGACCGCCCGCTGGATTCGTTCCCAGCAACGGCCTGACGGTTCGTGGGCGAACTTCCACGGCGGGCCGGGCGACCTGTCGACCACGGTCGAGGCGTGGGTCGCCCTGCGCTTCGCCGGCGATCAGCCCGATGCACCACACCTGCGCAGGGCTGCCGAGTTCGTCCGGTCCGAGGGCGGGGTCGAGCGCGCTCGCGTGTTCACCCACATGTGGCTCGCGTTGTTCGGATTGTGGAGTTGGGACGACTGTCCCGCGCTGCCGCCGGAGCTCATGTATCTGCCGGCGTGGGCGCCGCTCAACATCTACAACTGGGGTTGCTGGGCTCGGCAGACGATCGTGCCGCTCACCATCGTCAGCGCCCTGCAGCCCGTGCATCCGGTGGATTTCGGCATCGCCGAGCTGAAGACCGGGGTATCACCGCCGCCACGCCAACCTGCGTACAGCATCGCCGGGTTCTTCCAGCGCCTCGACCCCGTGCTGCACAGGTACCGTCGCCACCCACTCAAAAGCCTGCGGCAGAAGGCCATGCGCCGCGCCGCCGACTGGATCCTGGCGCGTCAGGAAGCCGATGGTGGCTGGGGCGGCATCCAGCCGCCGTGGGTCTATTCGCTGATCGCGCTGCACGAGATGGGCTATCCGCTCGAACATCCTGCGATGCGCGCCGGAATCGATGGACTCGACGGCTTCACGGTCCATGCGTCGTCGTCCGAGGGATCTGTGCGCTGGCTGGAGGCGTGCCAGTCGCCCGTGTGGGATACCGGACTCGCTCTCGCGGCGTTGCTGGACGCTGGCGTGCCGGCGGACGATCCGGCCGTCCTCAACGCGACCGACTGGTTGCTGGACAAACAGATCCTGGCCGGTGGTGACTGGCAGGTGCGTCGTCCTGAGCTGCCGCCTGGCGGATGGGCCTTCGAATTTGCCAACGACAACTATCCGGACACCGACGACACCGCCGAGATCGTGCTCGCCCTACGCCGGGTGGATCATCCGGATCTCGCGCGGGTGCGGGCGGTGATCGATCGTGCGGTGGTGTGGACGACCGGGATGCAGTCGCGCGACGGAGGGTGGGGGGCGTTCGACGCCGACAACACCCACACGCTGGCGAACGCCTTGCCCTTCTGCGACTTCGGCGCCGTCATCGATCCACCGTCGGCCGACGTCACCGCTCACGTGGTCGAGATGCTCGCCGCCGAGGGTCGCACCGACGAGGAGCCGTGCCGTCGGGGCGTACGGTGGCTGCTCGATGCGCAGGAGGCCGACGGGTCGTGGTTCGGCCGCTGGGGTGCCAATCACGTCTACGGCACCGGCGCTGTCGTCCCGGCTCTGATTGCGGCCGGGATACCCGCCGACGCGCCCGCCGTACAGGCCGCCTCGCGCTGGCTGAAGGCTCACCAGAACGACGACGGCGGCTGGGGTGAGGACTTGCGTTCGTACGACGATCCGGCCTGGATCGGCCGGGGTGACTCGACCGCTTCGCAGACCGCGTGGGCGCTGCTCGCTCTGCTTGCCGCCGGCGACGACTCGGCCGCCGTCGATAGAGGCGTCGAGTATCTCGCCCGCACCCAGCGAGCTGACGGCGGCTGGGACGAGGAGCTCTACACCGGCACCGGCTTTCCGGGCGACTTCTACATCAACTACGAGATCTACCGGCTCGTCTTCCCGATCTGGGCGCTCGGCCGCTACGTCACGCGGAGCAGCCGATGACCGGAATCGTCAGTACGCCGCTGTGGTCCGAATGGCTCGCACTCCGCGACCGGCTCACGGTCGACGTCGTCCACACCGGACGCTCATCGACCCTTGAGCACACTGGTGAGCAGCCAGTACTGGTCGCCGGGGTGGCCGGTGCTCTTGGCAACGAGCTCCGGCCCGGCGACCTGGTCGTCGCGGACGAGATCCGGGGTGACGCCGAGCCCCTTCCCAGCCACGCATCGCCGTTCCTTGTCGGCGCGTTGCAGCGGGCCGGCCTGCGGGTGCACCACGGGCCGATCGTGACGACCAGGCGGATCGTCGACGCGCCGGACGCCCGCCGTACGCTCGGAGCGACCGGTGCTCTCGTGGCCGACACCGAGTCGGCCCTGGTGGCCGCCGCCGTACCTCCGGGCCAGGCGGCCGTGATCCGCGCTGTCGTCGACACGCCGGACCATCGCCTGCTGCGTCCGGGGACGCTGGTTCGCGGGCCGAAAGCCTTGTGGGCCTTGCGACGCGCCGCGCCGGTCATCGACGCGTGGGCCGCCGCGACCGGCGATCGTGAGGTCGCCCTCGCGGGCCCGCGGTCCTTCTGCGCGGGCGTCGAGCGCGCCATCGAGATCGTCGAACGTGCACTGGTGAAGTTCGGGCCGCCGGTCTACGTACGCCGGCAGATCGTGCACAACAGCCACGTCGTCCGTGACCTGGAGCACCGCGGCGCGGTCTTCGTCGAGGAGGTCGCGGAGATCCCCGAGGGCAGCGTCACCGTGCTCGCCGCGCATGGCGTCTCGCCGCAGGTTCGGACCGACGCCGCGGCACGCAACCTCCGGGTGATCGACGCCACCTGCCCGCTGGTCGCCAAGGTGCACAGCGAGGTCCGACGCTTTGTTGCTCGCGGCAATACCGTCTTCCTGATCGGTCACCGCGACCATGAGGAGGTCGTCGGCACCCACGGTGAGGCACCCGGCCAGGTGGTCGTGGTGGCCGATCCGGACGAGGCCGGGCGGGTGAGCGTCGCCGATCCGCGGCGAGTCTCCTACGTCATGCAGACCACCCTCGCCGTCGACGAGGCCGAGCAGACGGCGACCGTTCTCCGTGACCGGTTCCCCGCGCTGAGCGCTCCGCGCAGCGATGACATCTGCTACGCCACCACGAACCGTCAGCAGGCGGTCCGTGCCGTCGCCCGAGACGCCGATCTCGTGCTCGTGCTGGGATCGGCGAACTCCTCCAACTCCCACCGGCTCGCGGAGGTCGCCGCGGCCGAGGGAACCCCGGCGTACCTTGTCGACGACGCGAGCGCCGTCGACCTGCACTGGCTGCACGGCGTACGCCGGATCGGCGTCACCGCCGGAGCATCCGCACCACCCCAGCTCGTCGACGATCTGGTCCGTTGTCTGTCCGGCCTCGGCCGGGTCGCGGTCACCGAGACCACGGTCGTCGACGAGGACATCCGATTCACCCTGCCCAGGGAGGTGAGCTGACCGTGGCGATGCCACTGCGTCAGTCGATCCGCCTCGGTGGTTATCTGCTCAAGCAGAAGCTGCTGCGACGGGAGAAGTTCGCACTGCTGGTCGAGCTCGAGCCTTTGTTCGCGTGCAATCTGGCCTGTGCCGGCTGCGGAAAGATCCAGCATCCCGCCTCGGTCCTCAAGCAGCGGATGCCGGTCGAGCAGGCGGTCGCCGCGATCGAGGAGAGCGGCGCCCCGATGGTGTCGATCGCCGGCGGCGAGCCGTTGATGCACAAGCAGATCGACGAGATCGTCCGGCAACTGCTGGCGCGCGGGAAGATCGTCTTCCTGTGTACCAACGCAGTGCTGCTACCCAAGCACCTGCACAAGTTCAAGCCGCACCGCAACTTCGCGTGGATGGTCCACATCGACGGGTTGCGTGAGCGCCACGACGCATCGGTCTGCAAGGACGGCGTGCTTCGACGAGGCGGTCGACGCGATCAAGCAGGCCCAGGCGGCCGGGTTCCGGGTGATGACCAACACCACGTTCTTCGACACGGACTCGCCGCAGGACGTGATCGACGTACTGGACTATCTCAACGACGACCTCGGCGTCGACAACATGCAGATCTCGCCCGGCGTTCGCGTACGAGAAGGCGCCGGACCAGGAGCACTGGCTCGGTCCCGAGGAGACCCGGCAGCTGTTCGCGAAGGCGTTCGCCGGTGGCCGCCGGAAGAAGTGGCGGCTGAACCACTCGCCGCTGTTCCTGGACTTCCTCGAGGGCAAGGTCGACTTCGCCTGCACGGCGTGGGCGATCCCGTCGTACTCGCTCAAGGGCTGGCAGCGGCCGTGCTACCTGATGGAGGACGGGTACGTCGGCACGTACAAGGAACTGATCGAGGACACGGACTGGAACGCGTACGGCCGGGGCAAGGATCCGCGGTGTGCGAACTGCATGGCGCACTGCGGCTACGAGCCGACGGCGGTGGTGGCGACGATGGGGTCGCTGCGGGAGACCATCCGCGCAGCGGTCGGATCATGAGCGCTCCGGACGTCGACGAGCGCCCCCTCCCGAGTACGTCGCTGCTGGACGCCCTGGCTTCACCGGCCGATCTCCGGCGGTTGCCGGCGGCCGACGCTGCGTGGGCTCGCCGACGAGATCCGTGCGCGAGCTCGTCCGCCAGGTCACGCGGACGGGCGGGCACCTCGGGCCGAATCTCGGCGTCGTCGAGCTGACGATCGCGCTGCACCGGGTCTTCACCTCGCCGCGGGACGTGATCGTCTGGGACACCGGGCACCAGACCTACGTCCACAAGATGCTCACCGGCCGGCTCGGTCAGTTCGACACCCTGCGCCAGGCGGGAGGGCTGTCGGGCTACCCGAGCCGGGCCGAGAGCGAGCACGACGTGATCGAGAACTCGCACGCCTCGACCGCGCTCTCGTACGCCGACGGCCTGGCCAAGGGGTTTCAGCTCACCGGCTCGCTCGAGCGGCGGGTCGTCGCCGTCGTCGGCGACGGTGCGATGACCGGTGGGATGTGCTGGGAGGCGCTCAACAACATCGCGGCCGCGCCGGACCGGCCGGTCGTCATCGTGCTCAACGACAACGGGCGATCGTACGAATCGACCGTCGGATCGCTGGCCGTCCAGCTGCGGGCGCTGCGGTCAGGGACGGCGCGGGGCAACGTCTTCGAGCAGCTCGGCCTCGCGTACCTCGGCCCGGTCGACGGTCACGACACCTTGGCCGTGGAGGCGGCGTTGCGGACTGCCGCCCTGCTCCAGCACCCGGTCGTGGTGCACTGCCTGACCCGCAAAGGCGCCGGCCACGCTCCCGCCGAGCTCGACGACGCCGACCACCACCACACGGTCAACCCGGCCCGCGCCGATGGCGCCACGAGCCAGGTTCGCGGAGCCGCCTGGACGGATGTGTTCGGCGAAGGAATTGGTGGCGATCGCGGACGAGCGGGCGGACGTGGTCGCAGTGACAGCGGCGATGGTCCGGCCGACCGGGCTGTTTCCGATGGCTTGCCGCGTATCCCGAGCGGGTGTTCGACGTCGGCATCGCCGAGCAGCATGCGGTGACGTCGGCGGTCGGGCTCGCGACCGCAGGCCTGCATCCCGTGGTCGCGATCTACTCGACCTTCCTCAACCGCGCGTTCGACCAGGTACTGATGGATGCGGCGCTGCACCGGGCGCCGATCACCTTTGTTCTCGACCGCTCCGGCATCACCGGTCCGGACGGTCCGTCCCACCACGGAATGTGGGATCTGGCTCTGCTGCGGACTGGTGCCCGGCATGCGGGTCGCGGCACCTCGGGACGCCCAGCAACTGCGGCTGCTGCTGCGTGCCTGCGTCGATCACCAGGCCGGCCCCACCATGCTTCGGTTCCCGCGCGGACGGACCGGTGCGGGGCTGCTTGCCACCGGCACCATCGGTGCGGCCGAACTGCTGACCGACAACCGACCGGAGGTGCTCGCCGCCGAGCAGCCCGAGGTGCTGCTGGTGCCTGTTGGTCCGCTGGCAGCGGCGGCGGTGGAGGCATCGCGCCGACTCCGTGAGCTGGGAATCCAGGCGACCGTCGTCGATCCCCGGTGGATCATCCCCGTCGATCCCGAGCTCGTCCGGTTCGCGGGCGAGCACCGGTTGGTGGTGACGATCGAGGACAACACGGGGCCCGGTGGATTCGGAGACGCGCTCGCACGGGCACTCCGGCGTACGGCGTCACGCCCGGAGCTCGTCACGCTCGGGTTACCCGGGGAGTTCGTCGCAGCGGGGGAGCGCGCGGACCTCCTTCATGCGCACGGCCTGGACGCCGAAGGCATCACCCGAGCTGTCACCCTCGCCGTGGGGCGTGCACCCTAGCTCCACGTCCGGCGACCTGCGCAGCTGACCGGGGGCTTTGGGCAACTTCCCGGGCGGATCGGGACTTTCGGCCCTGGCGGGCGACCGCGACCATGCGGACGCTCGATGCATCGCTGCTGTCCGGTGGCGCTGGGGGCGGGGGACAGTCTGATGAGAGTCCGGAGCACGGCCGGTGTGGCTGCGGCGATTGCGGTTGTGGTGTTGGGGGCGGTGGCGGTGACCGGAGCCACGGGAGCACCGGCGGCCCCGCCGGGCCTCACGATCCTGCCGGCGCTGCCGGAGCCGGGGGAAGCGGAGTTCGTTCCAGGCGCAAGCAACGTCGTACCCCCGACCGCGCCGCCGGCCACCGATATCGGGACGAGCAAGGTCCAGTCGCTGGCGGCACCGTTCTACGCTTGCTCGGGGTTCAGTGGGATCGATGCGACGAACCCGTTGGCGAATCTGTACAAGGACAAGTTCGCCTGGGGTCCGTATGCGCCGGTGGTGGTCGGCAACGGCGGCGGGAACATCAATTGGGCGGCGAATCCGTACAAGAACGCGAGTTGGTACATGTGGTTCCACTCGTTGCGTTGGCTGGGGAAGGGCATCATCGCGGCGAGCCAGGGCGACCTGGCCGCGTTGACCCGGGTGAACACGATCGCCTACGACTGGTACCGGGACAATCCGTACTCGTGGAAGGGCAACGTCGGGGCGTGGGAGTCGACGATGCACCGGACGAACGTGCTGATCTGCTTGCGGCAGGCCATCTTGTCCGGGCTGCAGGTGACCACGCTGCCGACCCGGTACGCCTGGCTGGACACGGCGCTGCTGAGTCACGCGAGGTTCCTCACCAACTATTGGAGCGGGGCGTGGAACCACGGCACCGACGAGAGCATCGCACTGTTCGGGGTCGGCTGCACGCTGAACCGGGCCGACTACAAGAACCTCGCCGTGAAGCGGTTGGGGGCCGGCATCACGACGTCGATCGACGCGCAGGGCTCGACGAACGAGCAGTCGACCGGGTATGCGGCGTTCAACTATTCGCTGTGGGGCCGGGCGATGACGGTGCTGCAGAACTGTGGCGTCAATCCCGGTACGACGATCGCGACCCGGCGGGCGTTGCTGGCCAAGTGGTTGACGTTGGCGACGAACTCGCTCGGGAAACTGCACCAGTTGGGTGATACCGAGGTCCAGGCGACGTATCCGTGGGTGGGGACGCCGATGGAGTATGCCGGGTCGCTGGGCACGAAGGGTACGGTGCCGCTGTGGCGGGTCGGGATCTACTCCAACGGCTACGTGTTCGGCCGGACGGGTTGGGGGACCGATGCGGCCCGGGGGTTTGCGGGTGAGTCGGCGTACAGCATCCGGTTCGGTCCGGGGCGGGCGTTTCATGGGCACTTCGACCACACCAGCATCACCTACACGGCCCGTGGCCGGGAGATCATCATCGACGGCGGGTACGCGGCCTACACCGCCGGGGCGTATCGGACCTGGGTGGTGAGTCCGTCGGCGCACAGTGTGCTGACGACGCCGCTGTCGGCGAACCTGAACCCGGCGACGAGGCTGACCGCGGCCCTGGTGAAGGCGAACGCGGAGACGTATCAGTTCACCGACGCTCCGGGGGCCGGGATCAGCCGGGTGCGTTCGGTGCTGGTGCTGAAGGATCCGGACCTGCTGGTCACCTGGGATCGTGCGTCGGCGAAGACCGCGCAGGCGTTCCAGACGCTGTGGCATCTGCCGCCGGACCAGAAGGCGACCGTCGTACTCGCGGACCACCGCGGTGGCGATGGCGCCGGGTGACTCGACCAAGACGATCGTGTTCCAGGTCCCGTTCCGGCAGGTACTCCCGGCCGGTGCGACCCTGATCAAGCAGGCCCAGACGAACCCGATCCAGGGCTGGTACTACCCGACCAGCTACGTCCGCAAGTCCGCGCCGACCCTGATGCTGGCACGCTCGGGCAAGACCGCGTCGATCCTGTCGTTCGTCGTTCCCGTCCGCTCCACCGGCGCGGTCACCTACACCACCCGCTGGTCGGGCACGACGTTCATCGTCAACCTCAACGTCGGCGGCCGGCACGCCTCGATCGCCATCTCAGGCGGCGGCTCCCTCTACCGAGCCGGATAGGAGAGCCGCCGGGCACTCTCAGCGGGCGAGCTTGGCCGCGTGGTCGGGGACCTGGGTCTGCATCTCGCGGGGTGGACGTTCGTAGCCCTGCGACGGTGGGCGGGGTGGCAGCTCGAGCGATGGTCGCTGGACTTCGTAGTACGGGATCGGTCGAGAGCAGGTGGGCGATCATGTTGATCCGCGCCGAGCGCTTGTCCTCGCTCTCGACGACGTACCAGGGGGCCTCGGGGATGTCGGTGTGGACGAACATCTCGTCCTTGGCGCGGGAGTAGTCCTCCCAGCGGGTGACCGACTCCAGGTCCATCGGGGAGAGTTTCCAGCGTCGCATCGGGTCGTCGAGGCGTCGGCGGAAGCGGTTCTCCTGCTCGCTGTCGCTGACCGAGAACCAGTACTTGCGCAGCAGTACGCCGTCCTCGATCAGGAGCCGCTCGAAGATCGGGGACTGGTGCAGGAAACGGGCGTACTCCTGGTTGGTGCAGAAGCCCATCACCCGCTCGACGCCGGCCCGGTTGTACCAGCTGCGGTCGAACAGCACGATCTGGCCGGCGGCCGGCAGATGGTCGACGTACCGCTGGAAGTACCACTGCGACCGCTCGCGCTCGGTCGGCGCCGGCAGTGCCACGATCTGCGCGACCCGCGGGTTGAGGAACTCGGTCACCCGTTTGATCGTGCTGCCCTTCCCGGCGGCGTCCCGGCCCTCGAAGACCACCACCACCCGGGCGCCTTCCACGCGGACCCATTCCTGCAGCTTCACCAGTTCGGCCTGCAGCCGCAGCAACTCCCGCTCGTACACCTTCTTCTTCAACCGCTTCTTCGCACCACTCATCCCTGAACCATCTCGCATCTGCGCCGCTCCGGACAGCCCGAACCGGTCTCGGGTACCGCTGACCCACCTGGCCGATCGGGTCCGGCGACCGGACGCTCGTAGTGTTGACCTCAGACAGTCGACCGGCAGCAAGAGGCGGGACCTTCGACTCCGCACACCCGACTCGGTGAAGGGAACAAGCGATGAAGAAGTACATCCTCGTGGGCGTCGACGAGACACCGGAGAGCCAGATCGCCCTGCGCTGGGCTGTCGACGCCGCCGACGGGCGCGGGTCTGCGGTCCGGGTGGTCCGGGCGTATATGGACGAACTCAACCAGTGGCCGGCTCTCGGTGTCGAGGGATATGTCCCGCCGCCGATTCCGCTGGACCTGTACCAGGCCGAGCTCGACTCCGCGGTCAAGTACGCGCGGGACCATCTCGGGGACGAGGGTGCATCCGGGTGGCTGGCGAACTCCGATCCGGCCAGCGCGATCCTCGCGGAGGCGCCGGACGCCGAGATGGTGGTCGTCGGCACCCGGTCGCGCAACAAGATGTCGGCCGTTGTCCTCGGCTCGGTAGCGTCGTCGGTCTCGGCCAGCGCGCCGTGTCCGGTGGTCGTGGTGCGCGGCGAGCGTCGTACCGGCCCGGTGGTCGTGGGCGCGGACGGTTCGCCGGAGTCGGACGAGGCCGTGGGACTGGCCTACGAGGAGGCGGCCCGGACCGGTCAGCCACTGATGGTGGTGCACTGCTGGCAGCCGCAGGAGCAGCACGGCGAGTCGATCGAGAGCACACACCAGCTGCTGGAGAACGGGCTGGCCGAGAGCCTCGCGTCGTACCGGGAGAAGTACCCCGCCGTGGAGGCGCGCGCCTCGGTGATCGAAGGCCGGGCGAGTGCGGAGCTCATCGAGCTGTCGGCAACAGCGTCCCTGGTGGTCGTCGGTTCCCGCGGCCGCGGCGGAGTCAGGGGTCTGCTGCTCGGATCCGTCAGCCAGAGCCTCCTGCACCACGCCGACTCGCCCGTCGCGATCGTCCGCCGGCAGGAGAAGCCCTGATCGGATCAGCGGACGATGGCAAGGGGGGACTCCGTGTGATGCAGAACGCTTTGGCTGACTGAGCCGAGGAGGAGGCCGGTGAAGCCTCCCCTGCCGCGGGAGCCGACGACCACCAGATCGGCGGATTCGGAGCGGCGAAGCAGCGCCTGCGCCGCGGAGCCGCTGACCAGTTCTGTCGTCCACTGCACATCGGGATGCTCTGCGGCTGCTCCGGCGACGGATTCGGCGACGAGCACCTTCGCCTCCTCCTCGATCTTCTGCGCGTCGAGCCGCCGCCTTGATGCGCCTTCGCCGTAGGTGAGGAACGGGGAGGTCCAGGTGTGGACAGCGACGACCCGCGCGTGGAGTGCCTCGGCCTGGTCGAACGCGAAGTCGATCGCCTTCGCCGATGCCTTGGATCCGTCGACGCCGACGACCACGGTCGGCCCATCGTGGGCGTGCGCTCGAAGGTCGCTAGGGATGACCACCACCGGGCACTGGGCGTGGGTGGTGACCTGGACCGCGACGGATCCGACCATGAGCCCGCTCCAGCCCCCGATACCGCGTGATCCCAGGACGACGAGCCGGGCATGCTGAGCCTCTTCGAGCAAGGCCGGCACGGGGGATCCGCCCACCAGGCTCGTCTCGACCTGCAGCCCGGGGTGCTGTAGGCGGATGCCCTCGGCAACTGCTTCGAGTCCCTTCTCCCGCGCTGTCCGCAAGGCTTCGAGCGGTACGACCTGTCCGGGCGCCGGGCGCGAGGTGATGATGAGCTCGAATGCTTCGACGATCCGGAGCGGTGTCAGCTCCCGGACGGCTTCGGCAGCGGCCCAGCGCAGCGCGTTCTGGCTGGCCGGCGAGCCGTCGTACCCGACCACGATCGAGGTGGGTTGTGTCGACATCTTGGCCTCCCTGTCCGGTTTCAGCCTAGGCCGGATGGCGGGCGGTGCCCAGCGGCAAGAGTCCCGAGCTGACGGGTCGTTCGGCTTGCGGTGGTGGGGTGACAACGGCCCTGACCGGCACGGGCGAGAGATCCCAGGATCGAGGCATAGGAATCGAGTGAAAGGGACACATCATGACCACCACGCCGCACCGGAACCACCTACCGACTCCCACGATGCAGCCCGGCACCGATCGACACCAGGTCATCACCCCGATGGCCGGGCGTGCGCTCGCCGTACTGCGGATCGCGTTCGGACTCACGTTCCTGTGGGCCTTCGTCGACAAGTTGTTCGGCCTCGGCTACGCGACCAAGCCCGGCAAGGGCTGGATCGACGGTGGCGACCCGACCGCCGGCTTCCTGGGCAAGGGCACTACCGGCCCGATGGCCGACTTCTACCACTCGCTGGTCGGCCACTGGTGGGTCAATCCGCTGTTCATGATCGCCCTGGCCGGCATCGGTCTCGCGCTGACGCTGGGCATCGGGCTGCGGATCGCCGCCGTCAGCGGCACGCTGCTGTACCTGCTGATGTGGTCGGCGAACCTGCCTCCGCAGACCAACCCCGTGATCGACGATCACATCCTCGGTGCCATCACCCTCGTCGTCCTGGCGCTTGTTGCCGCTGGCAACGTGTGGGGCCTCGGCCGGTCGTGGAGCCGTCTCGACGTCGTCCGCCGGAACCCCTGGCTGCGGTGACCACGATGTAGTCGAACTCGTCGCACCGGTGTACTGACGGTGACCAGACGGCTGCTGCACGGTGACGCCGAAGGTCCCGCCTGGGGCGGGACCGTTGGCTCTGGCGGATACCGGGCCGGACACGAGACGCTGCTATGAGCGCTTGCCGGACGGTGCCGTACGGCGGGTGGATCCGAAGGAGACGGTGATGGCGATCAAGGTGTTCCTGCTGGACGACCACGAGGTGGTCCGGCTGGGACTGCACCAGCTGCTCGACGCGGAGCCTGACATCGATGTCGTCGGTGACGCCTCGACCGCCGCGGAGGCGATCGCACGGATCCCCGCCGTACGCCCCGATGTCGCTGTCCTGGACGTCCGGCTGCCCGACGGCGACGGCATCACTGTCTGCCGCGAGATCCGCTCGTCGATGGAGAACCCTCCGGCCTGCCTGATGCTCACGTCGTACTCCGACGACCAGGCACTCTTCACCGCGATCATGGCCGGGGCGGCGGGCTACTTGCTGAAGCAGATCCATGGCGACGCCCTGATCGACGCGGTACGACGCATCGCCGCCGGCGAATCGCTCCTGGACCCGACGATGACGGTGAAAGTCCTGGAACGCCTGCGTCACCCGGTCGCCGAGGAAGACCCCAGGTACGCCGCCCTGACCGAACAGGAACGCCGCATCCTGGCCGAGATCGCCGAAGGCAAGACCAACCGCCAGATCGCCCAGTCCCTCTTCCTGGCGGAGAAGACCGTCAAGAACTACGTCTCCTCACTGCTGCGCAAACTCAACGTCGAACGCCGCACCGAGGCCGCCGTCTTCGCGATCGAACACGCGAACAAGAACCCGCAGTCGTAGATCGCGACCTGACCTACCTCGGGAACCGGGCCTGCGCATTTGATGGGCTGGCCGGTTCTTCTGCTGGATGTGTGGGTGGGCGTCGGCCCGGGGCGTGCTGGTCGCGGGATCCGGTCGTCTGGTCGCGGCCGGACGACCGGGCGTCGGGGCGGTCTCTGCTCGGATGCCGCTGCGGGTGTTGATGGGCGCGATCTCCGGGTCCGCGGACAGGGACTGGGGACCTTGGACGTGACATCGGGTGTCCGAGGTCTCCAGGTGGTGTCCGCTGTTGCGGGTCGTGCGCCGGCATGACCACCGACGGTCGAATCAGTCCGGTCACCGGTGTTCCCCGCGGTGGGGTGCGGGTGGAGACGGGTATTGGTGCAGCTGGACAGGAGGTGTCGGCTCCGGCCGGGTTCTGCCGGCCGGTTGCACGCCTGAGCACGCCACCGGACCGTCGCCCGTGGACAGACACCTCCTGTCCAGCTGCACACCACCGCACCCTCGGCGGCATCGGCGAAACCCAGTCACGCACCCGAACCACCCCCGCCGGCCCAGGCAGACAGGCCAAGCACGGGAACCCCTGCCCATCGGGCCGGCTCAAACCACTCACACATCAGTCAGAAGAGCCGGCTGGCCTACCAGATGGTGGGTTGGCGTGCCGGATTCCGGGGTGCTAACCCGCCATCTGGTAGGTCAGCCCATGAGATGGGTCGCTCGGGACAGGGCCGCGCCGACACACAGCGCCGGGCGCGGCCCGCTCGCGCCCATTCGGTGGGTGGGCGTACGAGATGGTGGGTTGGCGTGCCGGATTCCGGGGTGCTAACGCACCATCTGGTAGGTCAGCCCATGAGATGGGTCGGTCGGGACCAGGTCCGCGCCGACGCGCAGCGCCGGTGGCTCGGACCGACCGACCGTCACCTTAAGCCCGTCAGCCGAGGAACTGACCGGCGGGGTGGTTGGCCGGTGGGCGGTGCCAGGTGCTGCGTTGGGTGGCGGAGATGGCAGCGCTGATGTCGGCGGCCCAGGCGCGGATCTTGATCCAGTCGCGGGAGTCTCCGGACAGGTTGCCGGCGGCGAGGCGGCGGGCGAGGAAGCCCTTGGCGGTGGCGGGTTCGAGCCGGCCGGCGAAGGTGACCGCGGGAGTGGCCCCGATGTCGCGCGCGAGGTGGCGTACGGCGGGAGGCATCTCCTGGTCATGGTCCTTGTCGGGGCCGACCGGGCCGCTGTGGAAGAGCCAGACCTGCCGCGTGCGCAGCTCGTCGACGTTCTTCCGCAGGAACTGCACGGCCTCGCGCCGCCAGCGGCGGATGTAGATCGCACTGCCGAGCACGACGGCGTCGTACGGCTCGATGGTCCGGACCTCGGCGACGTCGAGTACGTCGACCTCGTGCCCGTGCTCGCGCAGTTCGTCGCCGATGGCCTCCGCGATACCGGTGGTCGCACCCATCTTGCTGGCATAGGCAACCAATACTTTCCTGGTCATCGAGACCTCCTTCAGGTCACCTCCAGCACATCAGCCAGGGACGACGTACAGCAGTGCCAAAGGTCCTGCCCGGGGCGCACCCATCGGCTCTGGCCCGGCGTGCCGTTGAGCGGTGAGCTGGAGGGGTCTCGGAAGGAGACGTCATGACGACGATCGAGCAGGTTGGCGGACGGCCGGGTGCGGGATGGGATGTGCTGGCCTCGGATGGGTCGGTGGTGCGGATCCGTCCGCTCCGGGAGGACGACGAGCCGGCGCTCCAGGCGATGAACCTGCGGGTGTCGGACCGGTCGATCTATCTCCGGTTCTTCGGGATCAACCGATCGGCGGCCGATGAGCAGACGCACCATCTGACCACAGCCCACGACGGGCATGTCGCGTTGGTGGCCGAGTACGGCGGTCAGCTGGTGGGCGTGGCCAGCTACGAACCGCTGCGCACCGGCGAAGCCGAGATGGCCTTCCTGCTCGAGGATTCGGTACACCGGCGGGGGATCGGCACGCTGCTCCTGGAGCAGCTCGCCGCGGTGGCCCGGGAGAACGGAGTTCTCCGGCTGCGGGCCGACACGCTGGTAGAGAACGCCGGGATGCTTCGTGTGTTCGCCGGCTCTGGTTTCGAACAGGTCCACAAGCTCGACAGCGGGGTCGTCGAGCTGGTCCTGGACACGGCGTACCGGCCCTCGACGCTGGAGCGGATGGCCGACCGCGAGCGGGCGGCCGGAGACCGTTCGTTGCACCGGCTGTTCTCCCCTCGCGGGGTGGCGGTGATCGGAGCCGGCCGGACCCCTGGCGGGATCGGCCACGAGGTACTGATGAACATTGTCAAGGGCAACTTCTCCGGACCCGTGTACGCCGTCAATCCGCACGCCGGGCGGGTCGCGGACCTGCCGTCGTACCCGTCGGTCCTCGATGTGCCCGGTGTGGTCGATCTCGTCGTGATCGCGGTCCCGGCCGGGCAGGTGCGGGAGGTACTGACCGAATGCGGCGCCAAGGGCGTCGGGGGAGCGGTGATCGTGACCGCGGGGTTCTCCGAGCTCGGGACCGCCGGGCGCGAGGCGCAGCGGGAGATCCTCGAGGTCGCCCGCCGGCACAGCATCCGGCTGATCGGCCCGAACTGCCTCGGGCTGGTGAACACCGATCCGGCGATCAGCCTGAACGCGACCTTCGCCGACGTGTCACCGATGCCCGGAACGCTGGCGATCGCGGCCCAGTCCGGCGCCGTCGGCGTCGCGGTTCTCGACCAGGCCGGCCGGACCGGACTCGGGATCTCCGAGTTCGTCTCGCTGGGCAACAAAGTCGATGTCAGCGGCAACGATCTGCTGCTGCACTGGTGGGGCGATCCGCGGACCGAGGTGATCGGACTGTATCTGGAGTCGTTCGGGAACCCGCGCAAGTTCGGCGGGCTGGCCCGGCTGGTCGGCCGGACGAAGCCGATCCTGGTCGTCAAGGGCGGCCGCTCGGTGGGTGGCCGGCGCGCCGGTGTCTCGCACACCGCCGCGGCGGCGACGCCGGACACCGCGGTGGACGCGCTGTTCGCACAGTCCGGGGTACTGCGGATGGACACCGTCGAGGAACTCGTGGAGACGGCCCGGGTGCTCGCGGTCCGGCCGCTGCCGGGAGGACGTCGACTGGCCGTCGTCGGCAACGCAGGTGGTGCCGGAGTACTCGCGGCGGATGCGGCCGGACGGCTCGGCCTCGACCTGCCGGAGCTGAGCCAGACCGTTCAGCGTGAGTTGGCCGCGATCGGTGCGGTGGGGAGCGGGAATCCCGTCGACCTCGGCGCGGCCGCGTCACCAACGAGCCTCGCGCAAGCCTTGAAGTTCATCGTCGACAGCCGCGAGGTCGACACCGTGCTGGTCTGCTATGCCGCGACCCGCGCCGGCAAGGTCGTCGACATGTACGACGCCATTGCGGCCGCCGCGACCGGAGCCGAGCTGCCGATCGTCGTGAACTGTGTCGGTTCGATCCACGCCGCGCCGGAGGTTGCGCTCGCGGACGGTCGCCGCCTGCCCGTGTTCCCGTTCCCGGAGAGCGCCGTACGCGCGGTGGCCCACGCCGTCCGGTACGCCGAGTGGCGGTCCCGGCCGCAAGGCGTCGTACCGGAGCTGGGTCGGGTCGATGCCGTCGGAGCGAAATCCGTGATCCGCGGGTTCCTCGAGCACAGTCCGGACGGTGGCTGGTTGGAGCCGCTGCACGCCGGTCAGCTCCTGCAATGCGCTGGGGTGCCGGCGATTCCGGTTCTGACCGCGTCGAGTCGCGCTGACGCGATCGCGGCGGCCGAGTCGGCGGGCTACCCGGTCGCGCTGAAGACCGCTGCGCCCGGCGTACTGCACAAGACCGACATCGGCGGTGTCCGCGTGGGACTGGCCAACTCGGTGCAACTGGGTACGGCGTACGACGAGGTCACTGCGGCAGCCGGGGACCCTCACGTTGTGGTCCAGGCGATGGCGCCAAGTGGCACGGAGTTGGTGATCGGCGTGGTGCGGGACCGCCTGTTCGGCCCGCTGCTGATGGCCGGTAGCGGCGGGATCCTGACCGACTTGCTGGCTGACCGTCAGTGGCGAGGACTGCCGCTCACGGACCTGGATGCCACCGACATGGTGCACTCATTGCGCTGCGCACCACTGCTGGCCGGCTACCGCGGCGCCCAGGCCGCCGACCAGGAGGCCGTCCTGGACGTCATCCACCGCATCGCCTGGCTCGCCGAGCTGCTCCCCGAACTGGCCGAACTCGACATCAACCCCCTGATCGCCGGACCCTCCGGCGCCTTCGCGGTCGACGTCAGAATGCGCCTCACGCCCACAGCCCCCGAACCCGACTGGCACGCCCGCCGCATGCGTACGAACGGCTTGTGATCAGCGAGCAGCACGTACGGCGGACCCACCCTCGGCGAAGCCGACGACCGCAGCCGCCGGCGCCGCCCTGGTGGGTCCGCGAAACGCCTACTTTCCAGCGCTGACGGACGAGCCGTTGGTCTTCGGGACAGGCGCGGGAACGGGCGAGCCGTTGGCCGCTGGGACAGGCGCCGCACCGGGCGTCGTCTTGGCGGCCGGACCCGCGGCTGCCGCTTCCCTGCTCAGGAAGGAGCCGAGCTCGCCGATCGTGCTCATCAGCGGTGCCGGGAACACGACCGTGGTGTTCTTGTCGACACCGATCTCGACCAGGCTCTGCAAGTTGCGCAACTGCAACGCGAGCGGGTGCGCCATCATGGTGTCGGATGCGTCTCCGAGTGCGGCGGCCGCGAGGGCCTCACCCTCGGCGGAGATGATCTTCGCGCGCTTCTCCCGCTCGGCCTCGGCCTGACGCGCCATCGCCCGCTTCATGCTGTCGGGCAGCTGGATGTCCTTCAACTCGACGAGGGTCACCACCACACCCCACTCAACCGTCGCCGCGTCCAGGATCTCGCGGATGCTGACATTGATGGCGTCGGTCTCCGACAGCGTCTCGTCCAGCGTGTGCTGGCCGACGACCTTGCGCAGTGTCGTCTGGGCGATCTGGTTGATCGCGGCCTCGACGTTCTCGATCGCCACCACCGACTTCTCCGCGTCGACGACGCGGTAGTAGGCGACGGCCGACACATCGACGCTGACGTTGTCCCGGGTGATGATGCCCTGCGACTGGATCGGCATCGTGACGATCCGCATCGACACCTTCCGCAAGACGTCGACCAGCGGCACGATCAGCGTCAGCCCGGGGTTCCTCACCGCCTTGACCTTCCCCAGCCGGAAGAGCACCCCCAGCTCGTACTGCGTGACGATCCGGACCGACAACGCCAGTCCGATCAGGATCACGACAGCGATAATGATCAGAATCAGGGTCATGCTGCACTTCCTTCACTTGAGCGGCCACAACGACCGCCATCTCCAGTGTTGCGCTGCGGCCAACTCGGCGGTCAGCGCTCCACTGGGCGAAGGATCTGGTCAGATGTCCTGGAGAGTTCTGGGAAGGAAGTCGGCGATCGACCGGCGGGCGGTCGTGCCGGTGCCGGGTCGGCTGTGGCCGAAGCGGATGACCATGTGGGCGTGTCCCGGCCGCAGCGTGAGGTCCTGAACCGTGCGACGCAGGTCCTCGAACTCGAGCGGCTGATTGAGGAACGACGCGCTGACGCCTTCCCGGGTCGCGGTCAGCAGCACCCGTTCCAGGGCGGCGCCTGCCCCGACCTGGTCGGTCGGCTCGTCGCGCTCGGTGGACAGGACGGCGAGATCGGGGTGTGCCTCGAACGCGCTCTGCTCGCGCAGGTGGTCGACGGGCCGGGTGGCCATCTCGCGAACGGCTCCCGGGTAGGTGGTGGATCGCGGTCCGAGCGCCGAGCTGGGGATACCTTCGGTGCTGCGTTCACCGCCGACCCAGTGGGCGCGCTCGGCGCGGCGATGCCAGTCGCCGATCTCGCGCAGGTCGGTGTCGAGCACCAGGCCGAGCACGGTGTTCACCTCAGGTTCGCCGAGCCAGGTCAGTTCGGCGCCTTCGGCGTACGCCGCAAGCATCAGCTTGATGCGGGTCTGCTCGGCCAACGGCGTGCTGTCGGAGGGGCGGCGGTCGGTGTGCCGACGCGGGATCTGCGCGGCAAGGCCGGCCAGCTCGTCGTCCGGTGTGCTCGTGGGTTGGATGACGATCCGAGCCAGTAGGTCGGGCTCTCCCGGGTACGGCGCGAGGCCGAGCCAGGTGCCGTATCCCAGCGAGGCGGCCGCACAGCGCAGGTTGAAGGTCGCGGCACCGGCCGCGATCCGCATCGCCCGGCCGGTGGGGTCCTCGGCCGGCAACGTGCGCGAGCCGTCGAGGAAGAGGTCGATGACGTGACCGTCCACCTCGAACCGCCAGGGCTGGGTGTTGTGCATGCTGGGCGCGGCAATGGCCGCTCCGAGCAAAAGGTCGACGTGGTCCGCAGGCAATTGCTGGTCAGACATCGGTGGCTCCTCCCACTGGTGATACTTCAACGTTGCGCCTGGGAAGGGGTTGGCGCTGCGGGCAAGAGTCCCGACCCGGGAGGCCGTTCGGCGGTCAGTCAGTCGCCGGTCGGCGCCCGGAGCTCGACCACGGTGCCGTGGGGTTCGTTGCCGGTGATCTGGACGGTTCCGCCGAGAGCCTGAGCCCGCTCGGTCAGGTTGCGTAGACCGCTTCTGCGGTCGCCTGGCGCGATGCCGACGCCGTCGTCAGAGATCCGGGCCACCACGTCACCAGCGCCGACTGCGACTTCGACGGTCGCCTGCGACGCGTGGGCGTGGCGGACGATGTTCGACAGCGACTCCCTGACGGTGGCAAGGATCTGCGGCCCGACGGCATCCGGTACGACGGTGTCGATCGGGCCGGTGCAGATCAGCTGGGGCCGGAACCCGAGCGGGTCGGTGTATTCCGCGACCATCGCCTGGAGGTCACCGCGCAGCGAGCTGGTGCCGGGCGTCTGCTGGAGCTCGAAGATCGCGGCGCGGAGGTCGTGGATGGTCGTGTCGATGTCGTCGACCGCCCGGCTGATGCGTTGCTGGTGTTCCGGGCGGGCCAGCCGATGCATACCTTGGAGTTGCAGGCCGGTGGCGAAGAGCCGCTGGATCACTACGTCGTGCAGGTCCCTGGCGATCCGGTCGCGGTCCTCGAGCACGGCGAGCATGTCGCGGTCGCGTTGCGCTTGGGCGCGTTCCAGGGCAAGGGTGGCCTGTCCGGCGAACATCCGAACCAGGTCCGCACCCTCGGACACCCACGGGTTCGATCCTTCGTTCCATGGCGATCACGAGCAGGCCGCCGGTGCCGGTGCTGCCGGCCGGCAGCGGTGCCATCGTCGTCCGCCCGAGATTGGCCGCTTCGGGGAACTCGGTCAGTCGGCCGGCGTCCTTCAGCAACTGGGCAAGATCCTCGATCACCACCTGCTCGGCCCTGGTGGTAGCGCTGCCGAGCACCGGAAGGTCGGTCCGGACATGGTGGCCGAGGAAGCGTCGGTACTCCGGTGGACCGTCGACGGCGCGTACGACCAGGTCGGTGTCCTCGGCGAGCAGCACTGCCGCGACCTGTGCTCCGGAGACTTCGCGGGATCGTTGCACGATCAGCTGGAGCGCCTGCTCGGGCTCGAACTCGCCGAGCATCAGCTGGGTGATCTCGGCGGTGACCTCGTGCCAGCGCCGGCGCTGCTCGGTGTCGGCGTACAGCCGGGCGTTGTCGATCACGACCCCGGCGGCAACGGCGAGTGCGGTGACCGCACGCTCGTCGTCCTCGGTGAAGTCGGCGCCGCCGGTCTTCTCGGTCAGGTACAGATTGCCGAAGGCGTGCTCGCGGGTCCGGATCGGTACGCCGAGGAAGCTCTTCATCGGCGGGTGGTTCGCCGGGAAGCCGTACGACCGGGGATGTTCGGCGAGCTCGTGCAGGCGGATCGGTTCGGGGTGCTCGATCAGCAGACCCAGGATGCCGTGCCCCTCGGGATACGGGCCGATCGCGGCGATCTCCTCGCTCGGTGACGCCGTGGGTGATGAAGCGGACGAGCCGTTTGCCGTCCGGGCCGACCACACCGAGAGCGCCGTACCGGGCGCCGGCCAGTTCGCAGGCGGCGGTGACGATCCGGTCCAGCGTGCTGTTCAGGTCGAGGTCGGCGCCGATGCCGACGACCGCGTCGAGCAGGGCGCGGAGCCGCTCCTGGGTGTCCATGATCTCGTCGACACGGCCGAGCAGTTCCTGGAGGAGGGCATCGAGACGTACCCGGGACAACCCGGCGAACTCCAGCGCCCCCTCGTCCCAGCTGCCCCTGCTCCGCCCGCGAGCCTTCGGCCACGGGTCCAAGGTACTCGAAATGGTTACCGTCGGTGTGAATTCCCGGACCGGGGGCGCTGCGCCCACGGGGCCAGACGGCGGCCGTGGACGGACTCGATCCCGAGCCGGATCAGCTGTGGGTCGTCCATCGGCAACCACGAATGCAACGGCAACGTACGGCGGAGCTCCGCGGACTCCTCCGGGGAGACAACGGACAGATGCCCGACGGCGGTCACGGTCCACCCGAGGTGACGCTCGGTGTCCACGTGATCGGCCTCGAAGGCGACCACATCACCCCGCTCCGCGGCCCGGAGCTTTTCACCTGTTCCGGTGCTGAACACGATCGTGTCGTCGTCCACGACGAAGTTGACCAGCCGGACGGCGGGGAGGCCGCCGTACGTGTAGACGAGCCGCCCGAGCGGCACCGAATCGAGCAGGCGCAGGCACTCGGCCGGGCTGACGATCTCGAGCCGAGAGTGGTCGAACCTGTGCTGCATACTCATCGGGGCCTCCTACTGTGGACAAACTCACGATCGTCTGCGGCACGGTGCCGCAGTAGGGCCGAAAGTCCCTGACTCCACGGACACTGTGAGCAGTAAAGGGCTGCGAGAGGAGGTGTGCGGTGGCCGGCTGGTCGTTGTCTGCTCCCGGCATCGCTGTCCTCCGCACCTATCGCAGGGGCTGGCTGCGGTCGGACGTGATCGCGGGTGTCACGGTGGCGGCGTACTTCGTGCCGCAGGTGATGGCCTACTCGGAGCTGGCCGGGTTGCCGGCGGTGACCGGATTGTGGGCCGCGCTGGCACCTCTGGTGCTGTACTTCCTGCTCGGGTCGTCTCGGTTGCTGTCGCTCGGTCCGGAGTCGACCACGGCGCTGCTGACTGCGACTGCGATCGGTCCGCTGGCTGCTGGTGATCCGGCTCGTTATGCGGTGCTGGCCGCCGTACTGGCGCTGTTGGTCGGCGCGATCTGTGTGGTGGGGTGGCTGGCGCGGCTCGGGTTTCTTGGCGGACCTGCTGTCCAAGCCGGTGCTGGTCGGCTACCTGGCCGGTATCGCGGTGATCATGATGACCGGCCAGCTCGGGCGCCTGACCGGAGCCCCGGTGGATGGCGACTCACCGCCGGCCGAGGTGGTGTCGGCGATCCGGTTGTTCGGCGAGTGGCAGTTGGCTCCTGTGGTGTTGTCGGTCAGCTCATTGGCGCTGTTGCTCGCGATCGCGCACTGGACGCCTCGGCTCCCCGGGCCGCTGATCGTGGTGGCGCTGGCCGCGTTGGTGACCTGGGCAGCTGGGCTTGCGGACAAGGGAGTGGCACTCGTAGGGGAGGTACCGAGCGGTCTCCCGGTGCCGCACCTGCCGCCGCTGACGGGTGAAGACATCCGGTTGCTTGCGCTGCCGGCGTTGGGTGTCGCGTTGGTCGGCTACACCGACACCGTGCTGACCGGACGGGCGTTCGCGGCCCGTAGTCACGAGACGATCGATCCTGGTCGCGAGTTGCTCGTTCTCGGGCTGGGGAACCTGTCCGCGGGGTTGGTGCGCGGGTTCCCGATCAGCAGTAGCGGCAGCCGGACCGCGGTCGCCGAGGCGGCCGGCGCGAAGAGCCAGGTGTACTCGTTGGTGACCGCGGCGGTGATCGTGGCCACCCTGCTGTTCGCCGGCCCGCTGCTGTCGACGTTCCCGATCCCGGCGCTGGGCGCGCTCGTGGTCTTCGCGGCTCTGCGGCTGATCGACCTGGCCGAGTTCCGGCGGATCGCCGGCTTCCGCACCACTGAACTGTTGCTGGCTTTGGCGACGACTGTCGGTGTGATCGCTCTGGACGTCCTGTCCGGCGTACTCGTCGCGGTCGCGCTGTCGGTGCTCGACGTACTGCGCAGAGTGGCCCGTCCGCACGACGGCATTCTCGGCTACGTGCCCGGCATCCCCGGGATGCACGACATCGACGACTATCCCGACGCGCGTCCCGTCCCCGGCCTGGTCGTGTACCGCTACGACTCACCACTGTTCTTCGCCAACGCCGAAGACTTCCGCCGCCGCGCCCTCGCCGCCGTCGACGCCGCCGAAGCCCCGGTCCGCTGGCTTCTGCTGAACGCCGAGGCGAATGTCGAGATCGACATCACCGCCATCGACGCCCTCGACTCTCTCCGCGAGGAGCTGACCGGTCGCGGCATCGTCCTGGCGATGGCCAGAGTCAAACAAGAACTGCGGGACGACCTCGAGGCTTCGGGCTTCCTCGACCGCCTCGGCCCCGAGCGTGTGTTCTACACGCTCCCCACCGCCGTCGAAGCCTTCCGTCAGGAATCCACTCCCGACCCCTGACGCGTTGCGGCCACCTCTCACCCGAGCACGACGACCCACGCCGTTTCAGGGGTCAACCCCTCATGTTGTGGGTTGCCCCCTCGAATTCTGGGTCCGCAACCCACCCTTTCGGGGGTCAACCCATCAGGTGGCGCGCGAAACGTTGCTCGGGGCGGCGCTAGCGTCCTTACAGAACTTTGCGGCACCTGGGCGCATCTAACAGATGTCCAAGGGGGGCACAGTGAAGTCTCTTCACAGCACGCGTTCTGTTCATCGCCGCCGATCTATCCGCACCGCACTTGCAGGTCTCGCAGTTACCGCAATGATGGCGACAGGTGTGGTCCTCGTGGGTAGTACACCCGCGTCAGCCCACAAAGCCGAGCACGTCTCGGTCATGTCATCTACCGTTTCGGTCCGGCAGCCGGTCCTGCAGAGGCCGCGGTTCACGTGTCATGGCTCGAATGGTGCCATCGTCGTCGTCACGTTGCGCAACCGGACCCGGACAGATGTCGGCTTCGAGGTGAGGGTGTCACGTGGCGAGTACCAAGAAGCCTTGCCGGTGTACCTGGCGCCCCGTGGTGTCGGCAGCGTCGAGTTCCACGGCATCACCGCCAACGGGAGCTACCTGGTAGAGGTCTTGAACGACGCCGGGGACTTCGTCGCGCACACTCGGTTGAAGGTGAGGTGTAAGTCGTGACGACCAGTGTCGTACTGCCGGACGAATACACCGTTCGGTCACCTGAGCCGGCCGATGCCGAGGCATTGTTCGACCTGCTGTCGGCCTACAACACGGCGATGATCGGGTTCGCCGACTGCACACTGGACCAGGTCGCCGACAGCATCGTCGAGCCCGGATTCGATCGCGGGACCGACGGCTGGCTCGTGCTCGGTGAGAACGGCCGGCCGGCCGGGTACGCATGCGCGTTCGCCAAGGGCGACCGGCAGGCGATCGAGCTCGACGTGGTCTCGCAGCACCCGGCAGTGGCGGATTGGCTGTTCGAGCAGGCCCTGCGCCGCGCCCGCGAGATGGGGCGCGAAGGCGGCCACGCCGAGATCACTGTCGATACCTACACGTACCGCGCCGACGAAGCACTCCATGCGCTGTTGTCAGACCATGACTTCACTGCTGGTACGACGTACCACCGGATGGTGATCGACCACAGCGGAGACGTCGCCGCTCCGGAGGTGCCCGCAGGCATCGTGGTCCGCCGCGGCACGTTCGACGACGCCAGTCGCTGGGCTGCTCACGAGGTCATCATCGACAGCTTCCGCGGCCAGTTCGGCTTCGTCGCCCGCCCGCACGACGAGTGGGTCGAGGCACATGAGGCCCAGGCGAGCTTCGACTGGTCCCAGCTCACCGTGCTCGAGGTGGATGGGCGAGCGGTCGCGGTCCGCGTGTGCGACGACAAGTACGTCGAGGCCGAGAACTGCGGCCACATCGCCATGCTCGGCGTGCTCGAGGAGTTCCGCGGGCGGGGACTGGCACGGTTCCTGCTCCGCGACGCGTTCGCCCTCGATGCGGCTAGCGGACGCGTCGGCACGATCCTGCACGTCGACACGAACAACCCCACCCCGGCCCTCGGCCTCTACCTGTCGGTCGGCATGAAGCCCACCCTCGTCCTCGACGGCTGGATCCGCGTCGTCCCGACCACCTAGAACTCGAGCTGCCGCTGGGTGCACGACACCCAGCGGCAGCTGCGTTGTCACAGGTGTGGCCAGGTTGCCTCGGTGACCTGGCCGCCGACAACATCGACGGTGAGTTGGACGGGTCCGGCCGGCAGTACGGCGAGGTCGTAGCGGCCTTCCGGGACGTCGAAGAAGACGGCTGAGTGGATGGTCTGTCCATCGGGCGCCGGCCGCGGAACCACCGCTACGTGCGGAAAACGACGGCCCCCGTGCCCGTGGCCGTGTCCATGACCGTGAGTGGGCTCGTCGTGTTCGTGCGCGTGGGGTGGTTCGGTAGGCCCGCCGACCGAGCGGCGTTCGATCTCGGCGTCTTGCAGGTGCGCGTGCGTGGTGATGATGATCGCGCCGACGCCGTCGCCGATGTCGAGCAGGACCGAGGAGCCCTTGCCCGCATGGGGATTCTCCTCGGCGTTCGTGAGCGGCCTGGTCATGACACTGCGGGCATGCCCGGCGTGGACGAGTAGCCGCCCGCCGGCGTACCGAGGTACGGGAACCAGGTCAGATAGTCGGAGTTCGTGTTCGACGTACCGTCCTTGATCGCGCCGGCCGCGTCGTCGGGCTTGAAGGCCGGGTCGACCAGCGGGATCGTGAGTCCGGCGACCGCGCGGAGTTCGACGGTGACGACGTCGTCGAAGACCCTGCGTCCGTTGGGGAAGCCGGCCGCGTCGCCTGCCACCAGCCCGAGCGGGTTCGGTGACTTCGACGGCGGTACGGCGACATTGAGCCGCAGCATGTCGGCCTGGACCGGGCCGGTGTTGTTCTGGAAGCCGGGGACGACGCCCTTCGGGATTCCGGTCAGCAGGATCGCGGCCAGGTCGGCGCGCGGCTTCTTGTACGCCGCCAGCCTCGGGAACACGCCCGGGTAGAGCACCGGAAGCAGTCCGGCGAGTTCCGGCTTGGTGACGTACTTGGCGAAGGCCTTGTCGTCGCTTCGGGGCGCAGGCTGTTCCACTTGTCCTTCTCGGCCATCGGCACGATGACCTCGTTGAACAGCGGGTTGCCCAGTCGCGAGACCTGCCGGTAGGGGCCGTGCCAGATCGAGCGACCGTTGTCGAGGATCCGGGACTCCTGACGGCTGGCGGTTGCGTAGACACCGATGACGGACTTCGGCGTCCAGCACGTCCTTGGGTGTCCTGCCGTCCCGGGTCAGATCGCTGATCGGGACCTGGATCGCGATGGTGTGCACGTTCGATCCCTGCAGCCCGTTCACGCCCATCGCGGCCGCGGACGGGATCAGGTGAGCCATCTGGAACGGCCGCAACGTGCCGAGGTCGAAGATGCTGCCGAGGTCGGCGAAGAAGCCGTCGGCGCGCTGGCCGGCGAACACCTGGCGGTTGCGGCCGATGGTGTGGATGCGCCTGGCGGCCGAGCTTGGCGTAGTTCGGCGTACTGCGGACGCCGACGTTGACCGGCGGCGCGGCCAGATCACGAGCGAGGATCCGGGATCGGCCGTTCTGGACGCGGGTGACCGAGTAGAACTGCGGCCGGTTCCAGTTCGTGTCCTTGATCGAGGTGATCGGGCCGGTGTTGTACAGGAACGTCTTCTTGTTCCGGATCACGGCGCGGAAGCGGAACTGGTAGCTGATGTCGGCCCGGCCGGTGCCGCTGTTGGAGACGTGGATCTGGTAGAGCACGTCGTCGCCGAACTCGTAGAAGTTCGGGCCGCCGTACGGGTTCTGGAACGGGATGAAGTTGGCGATGATCGTGACCGTGTCCGGCTTGTCCGGGGAGACGAAGGCGTAGACATCGGTGTTGTCGGCGACCGGGTCCTTCGAGATCTCCGGCGCCTCGCGATGCGAAGACATGACAGGTTCCTCCACTGCAAGGGATCGAACGGGTGTCGGGGCCGACGCAGTACGGCGCCCGTGGAATGACCCGGAGGTCAGGCGTGGTCTTGCCCGCCAGGCGTGCGGCGAGCTCGCGATCGGTGACCAGGACCTCACGCTGGCCGACCAGGATCGCCAGCTGTCCCGCCTTCACGTCCTTGACGTGAACGACGAACGACTCGGCGTCGGCCAGCTCGGCCGGCTCCAGCTGCGTCGCGGTCTCCTCGGACCGGTCGCCGAAGATCTTCGGTGCTGCGACCGCGCCGACCGCCGCTGCGGTTCCCGCGCCCGCGAACACCAGGAATCCGCGGCGTGTGGCGTCACTCATGACTCTTCCTCCCTTGGCCTGGACCACCGGCGGACGCCGGCAGCCGGCCCACAGTCGCTGTGATCTGGATCGCAACGTCAGGCCACCTTGCGTTCGGCACCGGCCGCCGCCCGGATAGGTCGCAGAAAGGAAGTCATCCATCACCGGCTGCTGACCGTCGGTTGCCCCCAGCAACCACACACGACAGAATCGGCTCCGCGTCGTACATTCGTTTCACACCTGCTGCGGGGGACTGGGGAGTGGCCCACAGGTGCTGAGGGAGAGGTACGACGTTGCCGGATCAAGACTGGGTGGGGGCGCCGCAGGAGCCGCGGCCGGCGGTGCCCGACGGATCGATGCCGTCCTATGGCAGTCACCCGCTGCCGGGGATGCCTGGTGGCGATCCACCGTTCGCGCCCTTCGGCTGGGGACCCGAGCTCGACGGTGACGAAGAGTACCCTGTCGGCCACGGCGAGCCGCGACGCAGAGTCCGGATCGGTCTGGTCGTCGCCCTGCTCGTCATCTGCAGCGTGGTGGTCGCCGGCCTGATTGCCGTCGCGGCAAGCCGCGGAAACGACTCGCCGAACTCCGCGCCCGCCCTGCTCACCGCATCGATGCGGCTGTCTACCAGCTAGCAGGCATCCGCGGTGGGGGCGAACCGCAAACTCCTCGCCGTTCGTGAACCTAGTCGTTGTAACCCGTCGTGTGGGAGGTGTCAACTGGTCAAGAAATCAAGGAGAAGCCCGAGATGAAACGCATTGCCTTCGTTGTCGGCACGGCCGTGGTCGGACTGGCTGCCCTGACTGCTTGCAACAGCAACAGCAGTGCCTCGTCCAGCGTCCCGCAGAGCACACCCAGCGCACCCAGCAGCGCACCCAGCAGCCCACCGGCGTCGGCCACCTCGGGCACGGCCTCGCTGTCCACGGCCACGGTCGGCAACCTCGGCAAGATAGTTGTCGACGGCACCGGTCGCACGCTGTACGTGTACGACATGGACACGGCGAAGCCGCCGAAGTCGAACTGCTACGGCTCGTGCGCGACGACCTGGCCACCGCTGCTGGCCGGCACCGGTACACCGACGGTGAGCGGGATATCCGCCTCGCTGGTGGGGACGGTGGCTCGCACGGACGGCACCAAGCAGGTCACCATTGCCGGGTCGCCGCTCTACTACTTCGCCAGCGACACCAAGGCGGGCCAGGCGACCGGTCAGGCCTTCGGCGGGATCTGGTGGGTTGTCGGTGCCAACGGCAAGAAGATCACCACCCCCGCCGGCAACTGAGCGATGCTTTCCACCACGGCTGCCGCCAGTGCTCAGGAAACGCTGCACAGGGTGGGCCGCAGCAGCCTCGATCCGCAGGATTTCCTGCACGAGGTTTCGGCCGTCGTTCGCCGCACTGTTCCGCACGACGTGTCCGGCTGGATGACGCTGGATCCGGACACGATGCTCTCCAGCGGAACGCTCGTCGGCAAGAAGCCGGCTGAGCTCGATCGCGCCCTGTGGCGCAACGAGTTGGAGCAGGACGATGTGCACAAGCTTGCGGAGCTTGCGCGGCGGGCGGTGCCCGTCGTGGCGGTGAGCGAGCTCGACGCGGCGACCGTGGCGGGCAGTCCGCGCATTCAGCAGATCCTTCGCCCGGCCGGGATCGGCGACGGCCTGCGGGTGATGCTGCGTTCCGGCGGGTCGACCTGGGGGCACGGCGCGATCTACCGGGAGCTCGGTGCCCGGGACTTCGATCCGGTCGAGCGAGCATTCCTGGCTTCGGTCGCCGACGAGATCGCCGACGGCTTGCGGCGGAGTCTGTCGCGGCGGCCGGGGCCGGGCGCCGCGTTCCTGGTCCCCGGGGTGGTGGCCTTCGACGCCCAGAGCCGGATCGTGTCGGCGACCGCGGAGGCGCACCGGCTGATGGCGCTGATGCCGGGCGATGCCACCTCGACGCTGTACTCGGTGGCGATCGGCGCGGGCCTGCGGGACCGCGCGTGGGCCCGCGTGCGCTTGGCCGACGGTCGCTGGCTGCTGGCCCAGGGCGGGCGGATGCACGGTGCGCCGAACGCCGGCGCGCAGGTGACGGTCACCCTGATGCAGGCTCCGCGACCGGCGTTCACCTCGCTGGTGCTGCGTTTGCACGCACTCAGCGCGCGTCAGCGTGAGGTGGCCGAGCTCCTGATCAGCGGCCCGCGGACCGACGAGATCGCCGCGCGGCTGCACATCTCGGTGAACACCCTGCACGACCACGTCAAAGCGATCTTCGCCAAGCTCGGTGTCCAGGGCCGCGCCGAGCTGATGGCACTGGTGTCGGACTGATGCGGTGATCCCCCAGGTGGGGGATTCACCGAGGGCTGCCTGACGGTTGAGAATTCAATCAACCGGCATCTCGGCCGGACCAACCCGAAGGAGAAACCGCACGATGATCGCAAAGCGACTTCCCGGACTGATTGCCACCGCTGCCGCCGTCACCTCGGCTGCGCTGATGGCAACCGGATCCGCTTCCGCGACGACGTTCAAGCACCCCCACGATCCGGTTCCCGCGCATGGCGTCACCCAGACGAACCTGGTGTCCGACCAGCCGGGGAGGGCCCAGTTGACCGACCCGAACCTGGTGAACCCGTGGGGGCTGTCCCATGGCGCCGATACGCCGATCTGGGCGTCCGACGCCGGTACGGGCGTCTCGACGCTGTACTCCGGTGCCGTCAAGGGGAGCCCGGTCGTGGCCGCGCCCGCCGGCAAGCCGCTGGTGGTCAAGGTGCCCGGCGGCCCGGTCACCGGCCAGACCGCCAACAGCGCAACCTCCGGTTTCGTCGTGCCGGGCACCAACGCGCCGGCCAACTTCCTCTTCGCCACGGTCGGTGGAACGATCGCGGCCTGGAACGGCGCGGCCGGCACTCAGGCGAAGACGGTCGCCACCACTCGCGGCGCCATCTACACCGGCCTCACCGAGGTGTCGACTCCGTCCGGTCCGCTGCTGCTGGCGGCCAATTTCCACAACGGCACCGTCGACGTCTTCAACTCGTCGTTCCACAAGATCAACGCGGCCGGTCTGTTCCATGACCGGTTCCTGCCCCGCGGCTACGCGCCCTTCAACGTCCAGGTCCTCGGCAACTCTGTCTACGTGACCTTCGCGAAGCAGGACGCCGCCAAGCAGATGACCGCGGACGGCGCTGGTCACGGCTTCGTCGACCGGTTCACGACCAGTGGCACGCACGAGCAGCGGGTCGCCTCCGCCGGCGCCCTGAACTCACCGTGGGGTCTGGACATCGCACCGCAGCAGTTCGGCAAGTTCTCCGGCGACCTGCTCGTCGGTAACTTCGGCGACGGGACGATCCACGCCTACAGCCCACGCACCGACCGGTTCGTGGGCACCCTCACCGACACCAAGGGTCACGTCATCAGGAACGATCGACTCTGGGCCCTGGTGACCGGTGACGCCGTCGCCGGCGGACCGAACGCGATCTGGTTCAGCGCTGGAATCGACAACGAGCAGCACGGGCTGCTGGGCATCCTGACCGCCCGCTGACAAACTCGCTGGTCCCCGGGTGGGGGCGCCCGGGGACCAGCGGCCCGAACCGTAGGAGCCGCAAATGCGTAGTTACGAGTATGTCGTGGTGGGCGCTGGTACGGCGGGTTGCGTGCTGGCAGCTCGGTTGTCGGAGGACGGCGTACGCGTGCTGCTCCTGGAGGCGGGTGGTGGGGAGGCCTTGGAGGCGATGGCTGTGCCGCCGGCCTGGCCGGCTCTGATGGGGTCTGCGGCCGATTGGGCCGATCAAACCGTGCCTCAGCAAGCCACTGGCGCTCGCGTGGCCTGGCCGCGCGGCCGCGGATTGGGCGGCTCCTCGTCCATCAACGCGATGAACTTCGTGCGCGGGCATCGGGACAGCTATGACGGCTGGGTCTCGGCCGGTGCGAAGGGGTGGGGATTCGACGACTTGTTGCCCGCCTTCAAACGCAGCGAACACACCGAAGGTCGCGATCCCGCACTGCGCGGTGTCGATGGTCCGCTCACACCTGGTCCTGCCGTTCAGCGGCATCCCGTGGCCGAGGCTGGGCTGGAGGCAGCCGGTCAAGCCGGCTATCCGATAGCGCGGGACATCAGCGGTGGCCTGGAGGAGGGCTTCGGGTGGTGTGACCTGAGCATCGTCGACGGCCGGCGCCAGAGCGCGGCGGATGCCTATCTCAGCCCGATCCTCGACCGGCCGAACCTCGAGGTGGTCACCGACGCGCTGGTCGATCGGCTGCTGATCGACGACGACGGCTGCCGGGGAGTCGAGTACCGCGTCGGCGGCGAGACGTTCGTCGCCGACTGCACGGGCCAGGTCGTGCTGACCGCGGGCACCATCGGTACGCCGCAACTCCTGATGCTGTCCGGCATCGGGCCGGCGGACCAGCTGAAGGACCTCGGGATCGAGGTTGTCATGGACCTGCCCGGCGTCGGCGCGAACCTGCACGACCACCCGATGTGCGGCCTCGTCTACCAATCGGCCCAGCCGGTGCCGCCCGGGGTCAACAACCATGGGGAGGTCCAGGGTCTGCTGAGCACCGGTATCGGCGCCCACGGCCCCGATGTGCAACTCATGTTCGTCGATGCTCCGCTGCGCGCGGACTCGCTGCCTGGCCCTGACATGGGCCAGGGCTACACGATCACGGTCTCGCTGATGGCGCCGTACAGTCGCGGTTCCGTTCGGCTGGCGAGCAGCGATCCCGCTGCCCGTCCGGTGATCGATCCGGCGTACTACACCGACCAGCGTGACATCGACATCGTGGTTGCCGGACTGCGCATCGCCCGCGACATCGCTGCCGAGCCGGCGCTGTCGCCCTGGTGCGGAGGTGAGGCGTTGCCCGGGCCGGATGTGCTCGACACCGAGGACCTGCGGAGGTACGTCAGGACCAACCTCCGAAGCTACTCGCACTACGCCGGGACCTGCGCCATCGGCGTCGATGAACGGTCCGTGGTCGACACCAGCCTGTACGTTCACGGCATCCGCAACGTGAGAGTCGCCGACGCCTCGGTGATGCCGTCGCCGATCTCCGCCAACACCAACGCAACCGTCTACGCGATCGCCGAGCGAGCAGCGGAACTCATCCGTTCATGACAAGTAGCAGGGAAGGAGCCAACACGATGAAGAGACCAGTGTGGGTCGTCGTCGGCCTGGTAGTAGCAGTCATAGGCCTGCTGTTCACGCTGCAGGGCACCAACGTCATCGGTGGCAGCGCGATGAGTGGAAGCAACTTCTGGGCAGTGGCCGGTCCGATCATCATCGTGATCGGACTGGTCGCGGCCGCGGCAGGAGCCAGACGACGTCAGTGAGGCTGATCGCGTCGGATCACCGTCCGTGCAGGAGGACGATGGAGCGAGGGTTGACCGGGACGTGGTCGCCGGCTGCGATCTGGTCCGGCGATGCGGTGCCACTGGGGTCGTAGGTGTCGATCTCCCGGGTCCACGTCTTGCCGGTCTCGGTCGCGGGTACGACGAAGTCCAGCGGCTCCCACCAGGCGTTGACCAGGAGCAGGAAGTCGTCATCGACCAGCAGCGTTCCGTCCGCGGCCCGATCGGGATCGTCGTCCCCGTCGAGGTAGAGCGCGACGCTCCGCGCGCCCGGGTCGGCCCAGTCCGCCTGACTCATCTCCGTGCCACTCGGGCGTGTACCAGCGCAACTCGCCGGCCTCCACGCCGGTGAGGAACCGGCGCCGCCGGAACACCGGGTGGGCCCGGCGCAGCGCGATGAGCTTCTTGGTGAAGGCCGTCAACTCCTTGTCCGGTGCGGACCAGTCGAACCAGCTGATCGCGTTGTCCTGGCAGTACGCGTTGTTGTTGCCCTGCTGGGTACGGCCGAGCTCGTCGCCGCCCAGGAGCATCGGTACGCCGAACGACAGCATCAGCGTGGTGAGCATGGCCCGGCTCTGCCTGGCTCGTAGGTCCAGGACATCCTGATCGGTGCTAGGCCCCTCGACCCCGCAGTTCCAGGAGCGGTTGTCGTTGCTGCCGTCGGCGTTCGCCTCGCCGTTGGCCTCGTTGTGCTTGGTGTCGTACGAGACGAGATCGGTGAGCGTGAAGCCGTCGTGAACCGTGATCAGGTTGACCGAAGCGGTAGGACGCCGGCCGGCCGCGGAGAACAGGTCGGACGACCCGCTGAGGCGGGCGGCGAACTCGCCGATCAGGCCGTCGTGGCTGCGCCAGAAGTCGCGCATCACGTCGCGGTACCGGCCGTTCCACTCGCTCCACAGCGGCGGGAACTGGCCGAGGTCGTAGCTGTCGGCCTGTCCGACGTCCCACGGCTCGGCGATGAGCTTGGCGCGGGAGACCACCGGGTCCTGCGCGACCAGGTCGAAGAACGCCGCCATCCGGTCGAAGCCGCCGTCCTCACGCGCCAGCGTCGGCGCCAGGTCGAAGCGGAAGCCGTCGACCCGCATCTCGGTCAGCCAGTAGCGCAGGGAGTCCATGATCAGCTGCAGGCTGACCGGACTGTCCGCGTTCAGCGAGTTGCCGGTACCGGTCGTGTCGACGTAGCAGCCGCGGGTCGTCGGGGTCCAGCCGGTAGTACGCCGGGTTGTGCAGTCCGCGATGGCACAGCGTCGGGCCGAGGTGATTTCCTTCGGCGGTGTGGTTGAAGACCACGTCGAGGATGACCTCGAGACCGGCGCCGTGCAGGGTGTCGACCATCGCCTGGAACTCGGCGACCTGTTCGCCGGGCCGACCGGCCCGGACCGCGGCGGAGTAGCCGGCGTGCGGCGCGAAGTACCCGATGGTGTTGTAGCCCCAGTAGTTGGTCAGGCCGCGCTGCGACCAGGAAACCCTCGGGCACGCTCTGGTGCACCGGCAGCAGTTCCACAGCGGTCACCCCGAGGTCGACGAGATGGGCGACCGCGGCGTCGTGGGCGAGCCCGGCGTACGTACCCCGCAGCTCCTTCGGTACGGCGGGGTGCGCAGCCGTGAAGCCTTTGACGTGGAGCTCGTAGATGATCGTGTCGGCGTAGGAGTAGGCCGGCCGGGGACGGTCACTCCAGGCGAAGGAGGTGTCGACCACCAGGCTGCGGGGGACGTGTCCGGCCGAGTCCAGCGTGCTCGGGGCCTCGACATCGTCGACCGCGTAGCCGAGCAGCTCCGGCCCGAACCGTACCTCGCCGTCGACGGCCCTCGCGTAGGGATCGAGCAGCAGCTTCGACGGGTTGTACCGCAGACCTCGCTGCGCGTCGTACGGTCCGGTCGCCCGGTAACCGTAGGCCTGGCCGGGCCGTACGCCGGGCAGGAACCCGTGCCAGATGTCGCCATCGCGCTCCTGCAGCGGGATCTGGGTCTCGGTGCCGTCGGAGTCGAACAGGCACAGCGAGCACGCCATCGGCGGCCGACGCGACGGCGAAGTTCGTGCCGTCGGGCCCGGGGGTCGCGCCGAGCGGAGCGGCGGCCCCGGGCAGTGCCGGCGCGATCGAGACCTGCGCGGTCATGACGGTCCGCCCATCGTGCGGAGGACGTCCCCGATGGACTGCACCGACCCGTGCCTGCGCCGGATCAGATCGGCCACGATCCCGGTCCAGCCGGTCTGGTGCGAGGCGCCCAGACCGGCCGCGTTGTCGCCGTGGAAGTACTCGCTGAACATCGAGGTTGTCCTTCCAGTTCGGGTCGTGCTGCAGCCGGTCGACCCCGCCGAAGCAGGGCCGGCGGCCGTCCGGGCCGACGAGGAAGATCGAGACCAGCCGGGCGAACAGATCGTCGGCGACGGCGTCGAGAGTGAGCCGGTTGCCCGATCCGGTGGGGTACTCGATCGTCAGGTCGTCGCCGAAGAAGCGGTGGTAGCGCTGCACGGCGGTGGCCGCGAGGAAGTTCAGCGGGAACCAGATCGGCCCGCGCCAGTTCGAGTTGCCGCCGAACATGTCAGTGGTCGACTCGGCCGGTTCGTAGTCCACCGTGGCGCGGATCCCCTCGACCTCGAGGGTGTACGGGTGGTCGCGGTGGAACGCGGAGATCGAGCGCAGTCCGTACGGCGACAGGAACTCGTCGGGGTCGAACAGCTTGCCGAACAGCCGCAGTGACCTGGTCGACCCCGACGACGCCCATCAGCAGCCGCTGCTGTCCGGCCTCGCCCCGCAGTACGCCGGCCTCCGCCAGGCTCTCGCGGTCGCGCAGCCCCTGCGCGATCGAGGAACTCGGCGAACTGCTTGCCCGGGGCAACAGCGTCCGCCGAGCATCTGGTCGTCGATCACGCGCGACCGCCAGCATCGGGATGATGCCGACCATCGAATGCACCTTCACCGGCACGACGCCGCCGCCGGGGGTGGCGATCCGGTCGTAGAACAGGCCGTCGGTCTCGTCCCACATCCCCTGCTGCGCCATCGCGGTGCGGATCGCGGCGAAGTGCTCGAGGAACTTGTGGACCAGGTCGCGCGCGGGCCGGTGTCCGGTCCGGTTCAGGATCGCCGCGATCGTCGTCATCCCCAGCGCGTACGTGGCCATCCAGCCGGTGGCGTCGGACTGCTCGAGCGTCCCGCCGACCGGCAGGTGCGAACGGTCGAGCGGGCCGATGTTGTCCAGCCCGAGGAACCCGCCCTCGAACAGGTTCGACCCGTCGGCGTCCTCCCGGTTGACCCACCAGGTGAAGTTGACCAGCAGCTTGTCGAAGATCCGGCTGAGGAAGTCGAGGTCGCGCCCGCCGTCGATGGCGAACACCTCGAGCGCCGCGCAGGCCTGCACCGGCGGGTTGACGTCGCCGAAGTCCCACTCGTACGCCGGCAGGGCGCCGTTCGGGTGCTGGAACCACTCGCGACACACCAGCAGCAGCTGATCCTTGGCGAACTCCGGATCGACGTGGGCGAGCGCGATGCAGTGGAAGGCGAGGTCCCAGGAGGCGAACCAGGGGTACTCCCACTTGTCCGGCATCGACATCACGTCGAAGGCGTTGAAGGTGCGCCATCGGGAGTTGCGCCCGGTGTGCCGCGAGGCCGGCGGCACCGGCTGTCCCGGGTCGCCGTCGAGCCAGCGGGCGACGTCGTAGTAGTAGAGCTGCTTGCTCCACAACATCCCGGCGAACGCCTGCCGCATCACCATCGCCTCGTCGGCCGAGGCGGCCGCCGGGGTGAGATCGGCGTAGAACTCGTCAGCCTCCGCCCGGCGGGTCGTCGATGACCTCCTCGTAGTCCGGGCCGAGCGCGGTCGCGGAGTCGGCGCCTGATCCGGCCGGACGCAGCCGCAACCGCAGCTCGACGGTGGCACCCGGCGCGACGTCGACGCGGTACCAGGCCGCGCACTTGGTACCGCGCCGGGTCGGGATCGACGGTGGACGCACCCGTCACGACGTGGTCGTTGATCCCGTCCTTGGGGTACGGCGTCGACCCGGAAGCGCCGTACAGGCGCTCGGTGTTGGTCTCGTTCTCGCAGAACAGCAGAGCTCCGGTGAGGTCCCGTCCGGACCCGGCGCGGCCAGTAGTTCCAGCTCGCCCAGGGACGGGTGCGAGACGCGCACGCTCGTATCACCGGTCGCGGCGAGCTCGGGTCGTGGAGCGCCCGAGCTCCCACGACCAGGTGTTGCGGAACCAGGCCGTCGGCAGGACGTGGAGCGTCTCCGGGTCGGGACCGGCGTTCGTGACCTGGATCGTCATCAGCAGGTCGGTCGGGTTCGCCTTGGCGTAGTGCACCTCGACGATCCAGTACCGATCCTCGTCGAACGCGCCGGTGTCGAGCAGTTCGTACTCCGGATCGTGCTTGCCGCGTCTGCCGTTCTCGACTCGCAGGTCTTCGTACGGGAACGCACGCCTGCGGGTAGTGGTAGCGCCAGCGGTTCCAGGCGTGGCTGGGCACGGCGTCGAGGTACCACCAGTAGTCCTTCACGTCCTCGCCGTGGTTCGCCTCAGCGCCGGTCAACCCGAACGGCCGCTCCTTGAGGATCGGGTCGCGCCCGTTCCACAACGCCAGCCCGAGGCACAGCCGTTGCTCGATGTCGCTGAACCCGGCCAGTCCGTCCTCGCCCCACCGGTACGCCGTGGCGCGGGCGTGGTCGTGCGGGAGGTAGCTCCACGCCTCGCCGTCGGCGCTGTAGTCCTCCCGCACCGTGCCCCACTGACGCTCGCTGAGGTACGGACCCCAGAGGTTCCAGTCGCTCCGCTGCGATCCCGGCCGGTCGCCTGCCATCCGTTCGCGCTCTACTCCGGACGTCTGAGGCTGTGTCGTCACGCGGTCCTCCCAGAAGCGGTGATGTGCCACTGCCATTGTTGGAGGATCAGCCGATGTGCGCCTCGTCTGCAATTGATGATGTGTTCGCTGGGGGACTGGGTTATACATCAAACTGGATTGATGTATCGTCCGGAGCTATGGCGCCTTCAGTTCCGGCGGAGCCACCGTCGTTCGTCCGGCTGCTTGCGCACCCGTTGCGCTGGCGGCTGGTGACCGAGCTGGCCGGGAGCGACCTGCGCGTGCGGGAGCTGGTCGGCCTGGTCGGCGAGCCGCAGAACCTGGTGTCGTACCACCTGCGCCTGCTGCGACGCGACGGGCTGGTCACTTCGACGCGCAGTACGTTCGACGGCCGGGACAGCTACTACCACCTGGATCTCGATCACTGCGCCCGCGGGCTGACCGGTACTGGTGCGGCCATGCATCCGGCGTTGGAGCTGACACGGCGGGAGACTGCTGGGCCGGGAAGGGCATCAGTGTTGTTCGCCTGCACCGGCAACAGCGCACGCTCGCCGATCGCGGAGGCGCTGCTCCGTCACCACACTGCCGGCCGGGTGAAGGTGACGAGTGGGGGCAGCTCGCCGAGGCCGGCCTTCCATCCGCACGCCGTCCGGGTGCTCGAGGAGCAGTACGGCGTTGGCGTCGGCCACCGAGAGCCGCGGAGTCTGGACACGCTGACTGGACGCCGGTTCGATCACGTGATCACCTTGTGCGACAAGGTCCGTGAGGTGTGCCCCGAATTCGGCGACAAGTCGCGTCGTACGCACTGGAGCATCCCCGACCCAGGAAACGCCGGCTACTCGGTCTTTCAGCGGATTGCCGCGGAGATCGACACGCGCATTCGCTACCTACTGCCTGTCCTTGCCCTCGAGACCTGAGGAGGCTCGTCATGGCGACAACGGAGTTCGCCAGTGTGCGCTACATAGTCGACGACGTCCAAGTGGCGGTCGACTTCTACACCGAACATCTCGACTTCAGCCTGGGGCGCAACGCCGTACCTGCTTTCGCCGAGGTGACGGCCGGACACTTGCGATTGTTGCTGTCCGGACCGGCCAGTTCCGGAGCTCGCGCGACTCCCAAGGATGCGGCCGGCGCGGGTCGTAATCGCATTCACCTGATCGTCGACGATCTGGATGGCGAGATCGAGCGCTTACGCGCCGACGGTCTGTCCTTCCGCAGCGCTGTGGTCTCAGGCCCAGGCGGTCGCCAGATCCTCCTGGCAGACCCAGCCGGGAACCTGATCGAACTCTTCCAGCCCGCATCCTGACCTACCGGTCCAGTCGTCACCGAGACTGGTGCAGCTGGACAGACACCGCCCTCGCAGCGGCATCGGCGAAACCCCAGTCACACACCCGAACCCGCGGCCCAGACAGACAGGCCATCCACGGCACCCGCACCCATCAGGCCGACTCGAACCACCCACACATCAGTCAGACGAGCCACTTGGATCACCCGTTGCGGGCGGGGTGGCCTTCAGCTCAACCCGGTCGCTTCGGCGATCAGTTCGATCTGCTGGAGGTCCGGGTTGGCCGGGAACAGGATCAGCTCGTCGCAGCCCGCTGCAACGAAGCCGGCCACAGTGTCGGCAACTGTCTGGCGCGTGGTGAGGGCGCTGGCCACGATCCGGTCCAAGTACTCACCGGCGAAGCTGTAGTAGTCGCTGAGATACCGCCGTGCGTGGCCCTCGGCGTCATCGCCGAGACTCACGTACCCGATCGCGGCCAGGCGCGGCTCACCGTCACGTCCCGCACCGCGCCAGGCTGCCCTGGCCGTATCCGCGGCCGCGGCGAATGCGTCCGGGCCGCCGGCGCCGAGGATCCAGCCTGCGCCGTACTCGGTCATCCGGCGGAAGGCGGCGGCAGACCCACCGCCGATGAGCAGCGGGGGACCACCGGGCCGCACCGGGGCCGGGCCGATCGGACCGGCGTACCCCCTCGGCTCACCGGCCCACACCGCGCGCATCTCGGCGAGTTGGGCGTCGAACGCCTTCCCGCGCTCGGCGTACGGCGACGCTGTCGCCTCGAAGTCGTCCGGGCGCGATCCCACGGCGATGCCGACCGTCAACCGGCCGTCGGAGATGCGATCCACGGTGGCCAGTTGCTTGGCCAGCAACGCACCGTTGCCCCGGTACGGGCCGATCATGATGGCCGTCGTGAGGCCGATCCGCTCGGTCACCGCCGCCGCGGCCGCGAGTGTCGGCACTGTCTCGAGATTGCCGTACACGATGCGGTCGAGCGTCCCGAGGGTCGAGAACCCGGCCTGCTCGGCGGCCCGGGACCAGTCCAGGATCAGCCGGCCGGGAATGCCGGGAATCGTGGACGGCAGACCGATACCGATGTCCATATCAGCTCTCCTTGATCAGCGACTCCTTCCAACCTATGCCGACCCCGGTTGATGATGCGTTCGACTGCCGGGACTGTATTTATGGACACCCGTGTCGGCTCTTTACACAGGCCAGGGGCAGGACGGGCACAGGGAGGGTCGGTGGGATCGGTGGTGAGATCTTCGGTCGTGGTCGGCGGTGGGATCGTCGGTCTGTCCGTGGCGAGGGCTCTGCAGCGGCTCGATCCCGGTACGCCGGTCGTCGTACTGGAGAAGGAAGGATCGGTCGCGGCGCACCAGACCGGGCACAACTCGGGGGTTGTGCATTCCGGGCTGTACTACAAGCCCGGATCCCTGAAGGCGCGATTGGCCGTGGCCGGGGGAGCGGCGCTGAAGGAGTACTGCGAGGAGAAGGGCATCCCGGTGGAGATCCCCGGGAAGCTCGTCGTCGCGACGACAGAAGCCGAGTTGCCGCAGCTCGACCGGCTGTTCGGCCTCGGCCAGGAGAACGGCGTCCCGGTCCGTCGGCTGACGCTCGGCGAGGTCGCGGAGCGCGAACCGCACCTGCGCGTGAAAGGTGCCCTGGCGGTCGATTCCACCGGGCGCATCGACTTCAAGCTCGTGGCCGCCGCGTTGGCCGATGACGTCCGCGCGGCCGGCGGCGAGATCCGCACCGGGGTAACCGTGACGTCGATCGAGAACGCGGGCTCCGTCGTCCGGGTGCGGACGACGGCCGACGTGATCGAGGCGGATCGTGTCGCCGTCTGCGCCGGCTTGCACAGCGACCGGCTCGCGCGCGCCTCCGGGCTCGAGCCCGGTGTCCGCATCCTCCCGTTCCGCGGTGAGTTCAGCGAGATCGTCCCGGAGCGCGACTATCTGGTGAAGGGTCTGGTCTATCCGGTGCCCGACCCCGAGCTGCCGTTCCTCGGTGTTCACCTCACCCGCGGCATCGAAGGCACCGTCCACATCGGGCCGAACGCCGTACCGGCCCTGGCCCGGGAGGGCTATTCCTGGTCGAAGATCGTCGCTCGGGACCTGTGGGAGTCCTTGACCTACCGAGGCTCGTGGCGTCTCGCACGGCGGTACGGCAAGACGGGCGCCAAGGAAGTGATGCGCTCACTCACCGGCCGGGCGCTCGTACGGGAGGCCCAGCGGATGCTGCCCGAGTTGCGAGTCTCGGACGTACGGCGCTCAGGCGCGGGCGTGCGTGCACAAGCCGTGACGCGCGACGGCAAGCTCGTCGACGACTTCCTGTTCCTCCGCGACGGCCGCACGCTGCACGTCCTGAACGCCCCGTCCCCGGCCGCCACCGCGTGCCTGACGATCGGTGAACGCATCGCCGCGGAGCTGGCCGCCGACCGCGCCTGACGACAGGATCAGCACCCGCCGGCCATCGACCCGAGGTACGGTCGTCTCCGGTTCGTTCGGCTGATCTGAGGAGTGCACGTGGCTGGTGATATCCGTCTGATCGTTCAAGGCGACGACTTCGGCATGTGTCATGCCGTCAACGTCGGCACAGTGCAGGCGTTTCGGGAGGGGATCCTGACGCAGGCCTCCACCATGGCGGCGTGTCCGTGGTTCACCGGGGCCGCGGCGCTGGCGCGCGAGACCGGGATTCCGCTCGGCGTACATCAGACCCTGACCTGCGAGTGGGATTTTCTGCGGTGGCGGCCGCTGACCGATGGACCCTCGCTTGTCGGTGACGATGGAACGTTCCTCCGGACGGTCGCCGAGGCGCGGGCCTCGGTCACCCATGCCGACGCCGTCCGTGAGCTGTCCGCCCAGGTGGCGAAGTTCGCCGCGGAGGGGCTCGCTATCGACTACCTGGATGTCCATATGGGCGACTCCGTCCCGGAGGCGTACGCCGAGGTCTCGGCTGCGGCCGGCAAGCCGTACATCTACGGCCCGGTCGAGTCGCAGCGGTTCGCGTCGATCGAGACTCTGAGCGACCGGGACGCGGCAGCCAAGAAGCCGTGGGTGCTCGCCCACATCGACGGACTGACGCCCGGCGTACACCTGTTGGTCACGCACTGCGCCATCGCGGAGCCGGAGCTCGAGGCGCTGACCGCGCCCGGCACCGAGACCTACCGGTGGGCCGAGGAGTACCGGCTCTCGGACCAGGCCATCGTGACCGACCCCGAGATCCGCAAGGCGATCGAAGAGCGGGGCATCGAGCTGGTGTCGATGCGCAACGCGTTCACCGACTGATCCGCCGAGCCGGAAATCCGGAAGAGGAGTCAGCTGTGAAGGTTTTCCTGTCAACAGACATGGAGGGAACCGCCGGGGTCGTCGACTGGAGTCAGGTCCGCGGTCCGAGTCCGGAGTACGAGTACTACCGAGGGCAACTGCAGGCGGAGGTCAACGCCGCGATCGACGGTGCCCGCGCTGCCGGCGCGACCGAGTTCCTGGTCAACGACTCACACTCGACGATGCAGAACCTTCGCCCGGACGAGCTGCACGGCCGCGCGCTCTACCTGTCCGGCCGGCACAAGCCGCTGTACATGATGCAAGGCCTCGATGACTCCTTCGACGCGGCCTTCTTCGTCTCGTACCATGGATCGGCGAACTCGACGTCGTCAGTGCTGTACCACACGTACAACCCCCGGGCCATCGCCGAAGTCCGCCTCAACGGCGTGATCTCCGGCGAGGCAGGGGTGAATGCGCTGGTAGCGCTCGCCCACGGGGTTCCGGTGGTCCTCGTCTCGGGCGACCGGGTGACGATCGACGAGGCGAAGCCGTTCTGTCCCGATGTCGAGGCGGTCGTCGTCAAGGAGTCGGTCTCGCACAACGCCGCTGTGTCCCTGCATCCGGAAGTCGCACGTGACCTGATCCGGGAAGCCGCGCAACGCGCGCTGGCCCGGCTGTCCACCTTCCAACTGCCGAGCATCACCCTGCCGGCCGAGCTGACCGTCAGGTTCCACAACCGCGCGCTCGCGGAGCTGGCCTGCGCACTTCGGGGCGTCGAGCAACGAGACGAGAAGGTCGTCGCCATCCGCGACGACGACCCTCTCCAACTGTTCCGCACGTTCATCGCCGCCGTGATGCTGAGCCGAGGCGTCAGCGAGTGATCCAGACCTGATCGGTCTGCAGCGACTCGGTTGTCAGGCTGTCACCGGGTACGGCGCTTTGCCGGGTTCAACCAGGACGACACTCCGGGCTACGCCGTGGGTCACCGCGGCGGTGAAGCTGCCGTCGGCGAACTGGGCGCCCGACCCGCGCGGCGACCGCCCGATCGCGATGGCGCGCGCGTCGACGTCGTCTGCGTGCTGAGCGAGGACCCGGCCCGCAGCGGCATGGTCGCCGACACTGGTGAGCACCTGACCGGTGGCGGCGATGCCCTGGGCGAACAGCCGGTCGAGGTGGCCCAGGACCGCGGAGTGTGCGTCCTCGGCGTCCTCGGCGTCGATGGCCTGTTCCTCGACGACGGCGGTCTCGCGGACGTGGACAACCTCCAACGGGCGGCCGACGTCGCGGGCGATCAGCGCGGCCGCGTCGACGATCTCGGCGGCGTCTTCGGTGGCGCCGACGGCAACGATGACAGGTTGGGACCCCGCGGTCGGTGCGGCCCCGACCGGCTGCAGGCTCGGGCACACCGTCTCGCCCTCGACCCCGCCCTTCTCGGCCGCGGCGACCAACTTGTGGCCGGAGGCGAGAACGACGATGGCCAGCAGGAAGGCGACGCCGCCGAGGTAGAAGGGGACGCTGAGGTTGGTGGCGTCGGCGAGCTTGCCGGCGGCGAACGGCGCGAGGCCGCCGCCGATGAACCGGACGAAACCGTACGCCGAGGAGGCGACCGGCCGCTCCACCGGCGAGACGAGCATGACCGCCTGGGTGGTCAACGTGTTGTTGATGCCGATGAACGCACCACTGACGATGACCGCGACGATGACCGCCGCCGGAGTGTTCACGCCGACCGCGATCACGGCCATGACGATGCCGAGGCAGAACAGGTTGACGTAGAGCACCGGCGCGGTGCCGAAGCGCGCCTGCAGCCGCGGTGCGAAGAACACGCTGAAGCCGGCGACCAGCAGGCCCCAGCCGGTGAAGACCAGGCCGAGCTTGTGGGCGTTGAGTTCCATCGGGTACGGCGCGTAGCCGAGCATGGTGAAGAATCCCCAGTTGTAGAGCAGCGCCATGATGCCCATGGTCAGCAGGCCACGGTGGCGCAGCGCCTTGAGCGGCGCGGACAACGATGTCTTGTGCTCTGGTTTCGGCAGCGACGGGACGAACGCGATGGTCGCGATCAGGGCGATGAACATCAGCGCCGCGACCCCGAAGAACGGCCCGCGCCAGCTGATGCTGCCGAGCTCGCCGCCGAGCAGCGGGCCGACCGCGATGCCGAGACCCAGCGCCGTCTCGTACAGGATGATCGCCCCGGCGAAGCCGCCGCTGGCCGAGGCCACGATGACGGCGAGGCTGGTCGCGATGAACAGGGCGTTGCCCAGGCCCCAGCCGGCCCGGAAACCGACGATGCCGCCGATCGTGTTCGAGGTGCCGGCGAGCGCGGCGAACGCGACGATGAGGATCAGGCCGACGATCAGTGTGAGCTTGGCGCCGATCCGGCTGGAGACCCAGCCGACCCCCAGCATCGCGACCGCGGTCACGACCAGGTAGCTGGTGAACAGCAGCGACACCTGGCTCGGCGTGGCGTGCAGGCTGCCGGCCAGCGCGGGCAGGATCGGATCGACGAGCCCGATGCCCATGAACGAGACGACACAGGCGAACGCCACCGCCCAGACGGCACGCGGCTGCTTGAACGGACTCGGGGCCGAGCCATGTGATGCGGACATGTGCAGGTTCTCCTGAAGGTGGTGTTTGTCGATGCGCGCAGTCAGTCGGACGTCCGGGACTCGATGAGCCGGGCGAGCGCGGGCAGTGCTGCGGCGATAGCGGCCCGATCCTGCGGATCGAGGCGGTCGAGCATGTGCTGCAGGGCGTCGGTGCGCTCCGCGCGCCGGCGCTCGAGGAGTTCGAGGCCGGCGGCGGTCGCCTCCACCAGCACGGCGCGGCGGTCGTCGCTGTTCGCGGTGCGGCGTACCAGGCCTTCGCGCTCCATCCGGGTGATCAGCTGAGTCATCCCTGGCTGCGACACGCCCTGGGCGTTGGCCAGTTCCGTCAGCCCGTGGGGTCCGTCACGTCCGAGGCGGTTCAGGGTGGACGAGGCCGGCACGCTGAGCCCACCGGCGGTCGAGACCTGCCGGATGAACGTCACGAGGTGCTCGAGCACGACGACCAGCTCAGCGCCGGTGGCATCCGATTGCATAACTCCATTATGCATAACCTCGTTATGGTTTCGCGCGCCACCCCGCAGAAGAGACGGAACTCACCCCTGGCCACAGCCGTGCGGACGGGTCAGGTTGGGCGCGGAGGCACTGGGTACCGTGGTCGAGTGCTGGTTGTGAAGCGATACAGGCTGGGTCCCTCTATCGGGCGGGGCGGCATGGGAGAGGTCTTCCGCGCCACTGATGAACAACTGGGACGTCTGGTCGCGGTCAAGTTGCTGCTTGCCATCCGGTCTCGATTCGAGAGCAGCCGAGCGATTCCATCGCGAGGCGCGAGCCGCCGCGATGCTGAGCGATCCACACGTCGTGTCCGTCTACGACTTCGGTCAGCACGGCGACGGGTTCTTCCTGGTGATGGAGCTGGTCGAGGGCCGGAGTGTCGCCGAGGAGCTCGCCGAGCATGGACCACTGCCGAAAGATCGTGCGATCGACATCGTCGAACAGGCCGCCGCGGGCCTGGCCGCGGCGCATCGGGAGGATGTCGTCCATCGGGACGTGAAACCGGGCAACCTGTTGCTGGCGGCGGACGGGACCGTCAAGGTCGCGGACTTCGGTATCGCTCACCTTCCCGGCGATGGGACGACCACGCTGACCGCGACCGGCCAGATCATCGGCAGTACGCACTACATCGCGCCCGAGCGAGCCAAAGGCGAGCAGGGCGGCAAGGCCTCGGACGTGTACTCGCTGGGTTGCGTGCTCTACCAACTGGTCACCGGTCAGCCGCCGTTCCAGGCCGAAGTCCCGACGGCGATTCTTTACCAGCACGTCGATGTTGCTCCGGCACCTCCTAGTCTGATCCGCCCCGAGCTCAGTGGACCGTTCGAGACCGTTCTGCTCCAGATGCTCGCCAAGGAGGCCGCTGACCGCCCGTCCGCCGCCGAGATCGCGGCCGGCGCGTTGCGTGCTCAGCCGCTCGGAGCTGACCTCGGCACCGTCGTGGCCGTTGCCGCTACTGAGGCTCTGGACGCCGACGGAGGCACCGACCCGAGCATCGCGACCGAGACGCCGGAGCCGTCCGACGGGCTGCGAAAGAAGAGGCTTGTGGCCGGAGCGATCGCCGTCCTCGCGACGGCAGCGGCTGTGCTGGCCGTCGTCTTGCTCAACAACAACGAGACGAGATTGCCCCCGACGACCGACGTCGGTCCTCAACCGGGCAGCAGTTCCAGTACGCCGGGGCCGAAACCGGCCGAGACGACAACCGCACCCACGACCGGCCCGACCGAGTCCGGTACTGCGAGTCAGGCCAACCCGACCACTTCGGCTCAGCCGTCCCAGGTCCCCTCTCAGCAAGTGACGCCGCGCCCCACATCCCCTGGCACTACCTCGACGAGTACGCCGTCGCCGAGCGCGCCCACCCAGAGCAGCCCCACGCCCAGCGTCCCGACTCAGGCACCTTCGACAGGAACCTCAAGCCCGCCGCCAACCGACACCCCCGCGCCGAGCAGTCCGACGACAGGTCCTCCATCGCCGGGCGGGCAGGGCAACGCGACACCGCCTGGAGCGGACTAGCCTGTCTGTCGCGGTGCGGTGAGGGCGTCGGTGAGTGGGTGGATCGCGGCTAGACCGACGGCGGTTTCGGGGTGGAGTCGGTATCGTTCGGCGATGCTCTCGGGGGAGTAGTAGGCGATCCGTGTCGTCCCTGTGTCATCCCAGATGAGCACCTTCAGGGGTAGGTCCAGTGCGGCCAGCGGAGCGGCTGCCATGACGGGCGTTCCGGCGGCGGGGTTGCCGAAGATGACCAAGATCGTGTCGCGCAGGTTGAGACCGGCCGCGCGAGCCGCGGCTGCCTGATCGATGACAGCGAACACCGTGACGCCCTTGGCGTCGAGGATCTGGCGGAATCTCGTGGTCACCTCCGCCACCGTTCCGGCGGCAACCTTGGTGACCACTCCGTCCGGTAGCGGTCCGTTCCCAGAGCTGGCGGAATCGGGCATCATCGCGCTCCCTTCTTGACGTCATTCCTTCGGATCTTCTGTACCGTGTCAAGAATGGCGCGAAGCGGGTCGCGTCGGGGGGCAGGGGGCCGCCGTGACGAAGTCGGGCGAGCATGGTTGGGACGATGGCGGCGGGGCGGAGCGCGCCCTGCAATTGGTGATCGAGTCTGGGCACGCCGACCGGGCACCACAAGCGGCGTTCAACCTCGGGGTTCTCCGTGAGGATCGGGGCGACTTCGCCGGAGCGGAGCTGGCCTATCAGCTGGTGATCGACTCCGGCCACGCCGACCAGGCCCCGAAGGCGGCGGTCAACCTTGGAGTTCTGTGTGAGGGGAGGGGCGACTTCGCCGGGGCGGAGCGAGCGCTCCAGTTGGCGATCGAGTCCGGGCATGTGGACATGGCCCCGATGGCTGCGGTCAACCTCGGCGTACTCCGTGACGATCAGGACGGGGCGGCGCGGGCTTATGGGCTGGCGATCGACTCCGGTCACGCCGACCAGGCCCCGAAGGCGGCGGTCAACCTGGGCTTGCTCTGTGAGGGCCGGGGCGACTTCGCCGGAGCCGAGCGGGCCTATCAGGTGGCGATCGACTCCGGGCACGTGGACATGGCCCCGATGGCGGCCGTCAACCTCGGGGTCCTCCGCGAGGGCAGGGGCGACTTCGCCGGAGCAGAAGAGGCACTGCAGTTGGCCATCGACTCCGGGCACGCTGACCAAGCCCCGAAGGCGGCAGTCAACCTTGGAATCCTCCGCGAGGGGCGGGAAGACCTCGCCGGGGCGGAGAGGGCCTACCAACTGGTGCTCGACTCCGGGCACGCCGACCAGGCCCCGCAGGCGGGGGTCAACCTCGGGGTGCTCTGTCACGGTAGGTCGGACTTCGCCGCGGCCGAGCTGGCTTTCCAGCTGGTGATCGATTCCGGGCACGCCGACATGGCCCCGAAGGCGGCGTTCAACCTCGGGGTGCTTCGTGAGGATCAGGGCGACCTCGTCGGCGCGGAGCGGGCCTACCAACTCGCCATCGACTCCGGGCATCCAACGGCTGCCTCGTTGGCGCGAGAGCTGATGAGGGAGTTGCGCAGACGCGACGACCCGCCCGGCGCAACTGATGCGACTTGCGGCCGCACGCCCTAGCCTCGTTAGGGACATGACCGGAACCGACCAGCCCGTACGACGCCCGGATCTGCGCGCTGATTGTGCGCAATGCGCCGGGCCTGTGCTGTGTGGCGCTCACGCTGACCGCGTCCGACGACTTCGCCATCGACAAGCCGGCCGGTGAACCGTGCCCGAACCTGAAGCACGACTTCCGCTGCGGCATCCACGCGCGGCTGCGGGACGGTGGTTTCCCCGGTTGCACCGTGTACGACTGCTTCGGCGCCGGCCAGAAGGTCACTCAGGTGACCTACGGCGGCCGAGACTGGCGGCAGGCGGCGGACTCGGGCGCGCAGATGTTCGAGGTGTTCGCAGTGGTACGGCTGCTGCACGAGCTGCTCTGGTACCTGACCGAGGCGCTGGTGCTGGCACGCCCCCTCCACAGTGAGCTCAAGCGTGCGGTCGACCGTACCGAACGCCTGACCCTCGGCAGCCCGGAGTCGCTCGCGGAGCTCGACGTGCTCGCCCACCGCTCATATGTCAACGACCTGCTGCTACGGACCAGCGAACTCGTCCGTGCCGGCGTCTCGCCCACACCGACGAACCGTCGCGGCCAGGACCTCGGCGCCCCGGATCTCGCCGGCCCGGATCTCACCGGCCCAGATCTCATCGGCGCGGACTTCGCCGGCGCGGATCTGCGCGGCGCGGATCTCACCGGCGCGGACATGCGGGGCGCCGATCTGCGCGGCGCGGACCTGCGCAGCGCCTACCTGACCACAGCGGACCTGCGTCTGACCGATCTGACGGCTGCCGACCTCATCGGCGCCGAGCTCCGGGACACCGACCTGCGCGGCTCTGACCTCGCCCGGAGCATCTTCCTGACCCAGATGCAGATCAACGGGGCACGCGGCGACGCCGGTACGACGCTCCCACCCCGGCTGACCCGCCCGCCGCACTGGTCCTAGCCTCGATCTTTAGCACCTTGGGCGATCTCGCTCGAGGCCGAGCTGGTGAAGGCTGTCCGGCGGCGGCTGTGCCGGCAGTACGGCGTTACTTCAGGAAGCGGGCCCTGTTGGGCGTTCGTGATGACAGGAGAATGCAATGGCCGATGAGCACTACGACGCGATCGTCATCGGGACCAGTCAGGGCGGCCGGTTCCTCCCTGTCGAGCTGGCGAAGGCCGGTCAGAAGGTGGCGCTCGTCGAGCGTGACCAACTGGGCGGCGTCTGCGTCAACAAGGGGTGCACCCCGACCAAGACGATGGTCGCCAGCGCGCGCCTCGCCTATCAGGCGCGCCGCGGTGCAGAGTACGGCGTACGGACGGGGCCGGTATCGGTGGACCTGGCCACTGTGCGCCAGCGCAAGCGGGCCATGGTCGCCGGCGCGCGGGAGAACTACGCGAGCCGGCTAGCTCAGGACGGGCTTGACCTGCTCGAAGGCGAGGCCCATTTCACCGGGCCGAACGCGGTCGAGATCGCTCTGACGAACGGCGGAACACGGCAGCTCAGCGCGCCGGTCGTCGTCATCGACACGGGCGGCCGGCCCAAGCCGCTGGCGATCACCGGCGCGGACGACGTTCGCGTGCTCGATTCGACGTCGATCATGGAGCTGGACGAGCTCCCGGAGCACCTGATCATCCTCGGTGGCGGCTATATCGGGCTGGAATTCGGGCAGATGTTCCGCCGGTTCGGCAGCGAGGTCACCATCATCCAGAGCGCCGCGCGCCTGATGATGATGGAGGACGAGGACGTCTCGGACGAGGTCGCCACGATCTTGCGTGACGACGGGATCGCGGTCCTGACCTCGTCGACGCCGGTCCAGGTTGAGCCGGTCGACGGCGGCCTGCGGCTGACCGTGCGTACGGAGGACGGTGAGCGACAGCTCGAAGGCTCGCATCTGCTGTCGGCCATCGGCCGTACTCCGAATACTGAGGCACTCACCGCTGAGGTTGGCGGCATCAGGCTCGATGACCGCGGCTACATCGAGGTCGACGAGTACCTCGAGACCAGTGTCCCCGGCGTCTATGCGATGGGGGACGTCAAGGGCGGCCCGGCCTTCACCCACCTTTCGTACGACGATTACCGCGTACTGCACGCCAACCTGATCCGGCACGAGAAGGTGAGCACGCGGGACCGGATCGTCCCGTACGCGATGTTCATCGACCCGCAGCTCGGCCGTGTCGGCCTGACCGAGCGCCAGGCCAGAGCACAGGGACGGGCGATCCGGGTGGCGAAGCTCCCGATGAACGCTGTCATCCGGGCGCTCGAGACGGGGGAGACCCGCGGCTTCATGAAGGCCGTCGTCGACGCGGACAGTGGGCAGATCCTGGGCTGCGCGGTCCTCGGCAGTGAAGGCGGCGAGATCATGACCATGATCCAGGTCGCCATGCTGGGCAAGCTCACGTACACCGCCATGGCGGACGCGATCTTCACGCACCCGCTCCTGGCGGAAGGTCTCAACACCCTCTTCGCGATGTTCGACGGGTGAGCTACCAGGTCCCGCGATGGTCGGGAACCAGCAGGGTGAGGGGGATCATCAGCACCAGGATGGCGGCGAAGACGACGAAGCTGTAAGCCTGGGCAGTACCGCTGTTCGCGGAGTGGGTCAGGATCGTCGTGGTGATCGAGACGGCGACGATCCCTCCGGACTGACGGAACATTCCGCGCAATCCGGCGATCGCGGAGATCTGGTCGGGGGCCAGTTGCAGGCTGGCGTTGTTCGAGGCGGGGATGGACAGGCCCATCCCGATGCCGGTGATGCCCGCGGCCATCGCCAGCCAGGCGTACGGCGTGAGTCCGTGCGGTGGCAGCGACATGACCGTCATCCCGGCCGCGACCAGCACGAAGCCGCCGATCATCGGCGCCCGATAGCCGGTTCGGCGAAGGGCGAACACCGCCAGACCGGCGACGAGGATCATCCCGACAGCCCTTGCCGTGAGCAACGTCCCGGCCTGGAGAGGCGGGATGCCGTACCGCGATTCGGCATACAGCGGGACGAGGGCGCCGAAGCCCAGCATGGCTGCGCCGAAGAGGAAGTTGATCGTGTTCATCGCCCCGAAGCCGCGGCCGCGCAGCAGGCTGATCGGGATGAACGGATCGGCGTACCGGTTCGCGTGCCGGACGAACAGGAAGCCGAGCGTCAGGGCGATCACGATCGCCGCGATGAACAGTGGATCGGTCGGCTCCGCGCCGCTGCCGCCGAGTGAGCTGATGCCGTACATGCCGAAGAGCATGGTCAGCGCCAGCAGCAGGGCGCCGATTCCGTCCACCCGGGCGGCGGCCTTCGGTGCGCTGCTCGGGATGAAACGCAGGCCCAGCGCGATCAACAGCACACCGATCGGGATGTTCACGACGAAGATCTCGCGCCAGGACCAGTAGGTGACGATGATGCCGCCGATGATCGGGCCGATGATGCCGCCGATCGGGAAGATCGAGGTGAACATGCCGATCGCCCGGTCCCGGTTGCGACCGAACTGTTCGGCGACGATGCCGGTGGCGGTCGGCATGAACGCGCCGCCGCCGATCGCCTGGAGGCCGCGGAACACCACCAGGAGGTAGATGTTGTCGGCCAGACTGCAGCACAGCGAGGCGATGGTGAAGACAGCGGCGGCGCCCAGGAAGACCTTCTTGCGCCCGAACTGGTCTCCGAGCCGGCCGGCCAGCGGCATGACAATAATCTGGCCGAGCGCGTAGATCGTGATCGTCCAGCCGCTCCAGGTCAGCGGAGCGTTCAGGTCGCCGCGGATGGCGTTGAGCGCCGTGGCCACTATGGTCTGATCGATCGAGGCCATCAACAGGGCGATTGCGACGATGCCGAACACGAGCCGCCGGTGAGCCAGCGGTTCGTCCGCCGCCGGCTCGGCGATGACTGAGGGTGTACTCGACGGTTCCATCGACGAAGAGACTACATTGCTTGCTGGCAGGCAATAAAGGGGTGACATGACTGACACCGAGACGTTGAGCAAGCTCCGTGGGGTGATCTCCAAGCTGGCGCGGGAGCTCAACGCCACGGCGACCGACGAGGGCCTGACACCGACCCAGGCCTCCGTGCTCGGCCTGATCACGTTCCGTGGTCCGCTCGGCCTGACCGAGCTGGCGCAGCTCGAGGGACTCAACCCTACGATGCTCTCCCGGGTGGTCGGCCGGCTCACGGAGCTCGGGCTGATCCAGCGCGACCCGAACCCGGACGACCTGCGTGCGGTCCGGGTCGAGGCGACCGACGCGGGTCGGCAGTTGCATGAACGCGTCAAGCTGCTCCGCACGGAGGCGATCGGCGCCTGCCTCGATCAGCTCCCGGACACGTCGGCCCAGACGATCATCGACGCGCTCCCAGCCCTGGACGAACTCGCCCAGACGCTCCGCGCGAGACGCTGATCCGCGCCGGTCCGGCACACGTCGTCAACGGCTTCGAGGCCCTCCCCCCAGCGGTTAGCCGACGCCGAGACTTTGCATGACGTCGAAGAGTGCACCGACGGTCTGCACACGCACCTCGCCGGTGCTGTGATCGGTCACCTGTTGCCACTCGTGGTCGCGCACGTAGTAGACATGCGGGCTGACCGGACCCGGCCGACTGCCGAACAGAGTCGGGACGATTCTGGCCAGCATTTCCAGGACGGTCACCACCGTTTCATCTCGCAGCACGTGGACGAGCAGCATGTCGCGGTCCGGCATCGCGACGAGGCAACCGAACGGAGGGTTTTCGACCTGCAACGACTCGCGCAGCACGGTGTCGAGAACCAGTGCCCGCGATGCGGTGAACATGCTGCCGGTCACTGCGGCGATTTCGGCTCCCTCGTACTCGATGCGCTCGACGTCGTCCTGAAGTCGGCGTAGGTTCGCCACCCCCATCCGGGCGGCTTCCGCCGCGGACACGCCGAGCCTGTCGGTATTGAAGTGCATCGCCACGGCGCGACCGGTGTAGGTGGCCGGCACGGTGAGCACGCCGGGGACGAACTCGGGCACTTGCTCAGCCCACGCGGGGTTGATCGTTGCCGCGCTCACCAATCGAAGGTAGAGCTCGCTCTCGAGGTCGTCCGGGATCGGCGGCACGTCCGGGCTCATCTGATCGAAATGCGCGGCGACTGCCGAGCGCCACTGCTGCCGCGGCAACGTGGCGACAGTCCGAGCGAGATTCGCGAGACCCGCGACCATATCGTTCTCGACCGGAAGGCCGTCGCTTCCGACCCGCACCAGCGCGCCCGCGCCGTCGTACTGCATCGACAGCCCGCGCTCGCGGACCGCGCTCTCGGCCAGACGTACCAGTCGAGCGGCCTGGGTCCTGGTCAGTGGCGTCAACACCGGATCCGGGTCGTCCCGGTCCGTCGCCTCGCGGCGTCGTTCGTCTTCACGGCCAGTCGGACGGCCGTCCTTTCCTGTGCAAGCACTCATCGAGCACCTCCTTTGCCCAGAAACATATGAGTTTTCGGACGGCCGGAACTGACGTCTTCGCAACCTGTGGATAACTGCTCGCGCGGCCTTGGTGCTCGCGACAGCGGTGTGCCGGGGCGTGCCTGCTGGCCGGTGATGTGGTGGCTGGCCGGTTACTAATAGGTGATCGGTGAGGCGACCGGCCACACAGGTCTGCCGGGCCAGTCGTCGCGGTGGTTGTCCGGCGGTTCCACAACTCGTCGGGGTGGTAGGCGGCCCGCTCGCCGCCCTTTGATGGGCTGACCCATCAGATGGTGGATTGGCGTATCGGAGTCCGGGGTGCCAACCCACCATCTCGTAGGTGAACCCATGAGATGGGGTCGCTCGGGACGGGTCCGCGCGGAGCCAGAGCGCCGGGCGGGACCGGTACCGGTCGATCCGGTCGATCGGTACCGGTCGATCGGGGCCCCGCTGCCGAGGCAGTCCATGCATGTCATCTTTGTGCACGAGATCCGTACGGCGACGGCCTCGGCGTACGGATCTGGTGCATAAAGTCGACCCCCGCTGTGGCCCGAATTGAGCACCCACGGGAACGACACCAGAGCCGGTTATCTCGTCGGCGACCCCTGCTCGGATGCGAGAAGCTTCACCATCAAGGCGATGAACTGACGCCGCTGCGCGTTGGTCAGTGGTTTCAGAACCTCCTCCTGAACACCATCGATGACGTTGTCGAGTTCCAGGAGTTGTTCGACCCCCGCCGGGGTGATGGTGACGATGTTGCGACGCTTGTGGTTGGGGTCGACAGACCGCTCGACGAGTCGGCGTGACTCGAGCTCGGACAGCGCGGCCGTGACGTCACTGCGATCGATCCCGGTCCCACGGCCCAGGTCAGCCTGGCTCGCCGGCCCCCACTCGTCGAGTGCGGCCAGCAGGCGGTAGTGGTAACTGCGAAGTCCGCGGCCGTGCGACTCGAACCCGGCGGCAAGGAGACCCGACGACCGAGCGAAGGTCCGGCTGATGAGCCAGGTCGGACGATCCTTGACGCGGGCGGGAGTACGGCCCGGCGGCTGATCCATCGGCATGGGTAGACGGTACCAGTTGTTGGCTCGGCCAACACTTGCTATGTTGGCCGTACCAACACTGAAGCTCTTGAGGAGATCAGCTCATGGACCGTCCAACCACCAGCGGACCCGAACGGGTTCTGGTCATCGGCAGGAGCCCGAGCGTGATTCTCGGCGCTGCCGACATCCTGCGGAGCAAAGGCTTCCACGCAGATGCGACGAACCAGTTCGACGAGGTGCTGACGGAGTACGACACCGCGAGCATCGATGTGGTCGTATTCGGGGGAATGGTTCCGTCTGACACCAAGCAGTACCTCAGCGAAGAGATCTCCAAGGGCAACGGCCACGTCACCTTCGTCCAGGGACTCGCCGGAATCGCCGGCCTGATTGCCGCCCAGGTCGAGGGCGTCACGTCGACCGCCCGAGACGACAACGGCGTGGCATATGACACGACGAACAGGACGGTGCAACTCACCCTGCAGGAGCCGTCCCAAGTAGTCGTCGACGCTTGGTGGGGCACCTCGTTCACGCCACCCGAACCGACGAGCACCTCGATGCGCGTCATTGACTCCCACTTCGATTCGGGGGAGTACGTTCTTCCGCTGCCCGCCGAGGTTCCGACCGTTGCGTCGTTCGTCACCGTGTCCGTCGGGCCAGCCGTCCACGCCTTCACGGTTGGCGCGATGCCAGAGGCAGTACGGCGGATGGTTCCAACCGGCGACCCGACCCAACCGCCCGCGCTCCCGCCGGTCCGAGCCGTGGCGACCCACAGCACTGACTGACAAACAGAGCACACCCCGGCCGTGCGGTGCGCACCCTGGGCCAGGTTGTTGAGGAAGCGGGCGTTCTCAGCGAGGCTTGGCGTGAGCGGGAACAGTCGATCAGTGCCGGGGGCGGGCGGATGGCGGAGGGCGATGGTGTCACGCGACGGCTCGCGCTCATCGTGGCCACGTCTGCGTACGAGGACCAGGGCCTTGCCCAGCTGGTGTCGCCCGCACACGACGCCGCCGCGCTGGCCGGCGTGCTGGCCGACCCGGCGATCGGAGGTTTTGCGGTCTCTTCGATCCTGGATGCGCCGTCCGGGGAGATCCTCCAGGCCATCGAGGACTTCACGGCCGAACGCGACCGTGGTGACCTGCTACTGCTGTACCTGTCGTGCCACGGACTGAAGGACGAGCAGGGTCGGCTCTACTTCGCCGCACGCGACACCCGGCGCGATCGGCTGCGCTCGACGGGAGTTTCGGCGGGGTTCGTCAACGACGTCTTGTTCGCCTGTCGATCGCGCTGCAAGGTCCTGTTGCTGGACTGCTGCTACAGCGGCGCATTCGCGAGGGGCCTGTCGGTCAAGGCCGACCCTTCTGTTCATACCTCGGATCACTTCGATGCGCGCGGTCTGGTGGTGCTGACGGCGTCCGATGCGACGCAGTACGCCTTCGAGGGGGACAATCTGGTCGGGGGCGCCACGCCGTCGATCTTCACAGCCAGCGTGACCCGCGGGCTGCAGACCGGTGCCGCCGACATCGACGGTGACGGCCTGGTCTCGGTCGACGACATCTATGAGTACACACGCCGCCAGCTCGCCGGGCAACCTCGCCTGCAGAATCCGCGCAAGTGGGAGTTCGACGTCGCCGGCACGATCGTCCTGGCCAGATCGCCAACGGAGACCGAGCCCGCAGCCTCGGTCCCGGCGGGACGCCCGGCGAGTCTGCCGGCAGTTCTGTCTCCCGACTGGGGGAAGGCAGTGCCGGCTTCGCCTCGGGTCCGGCAGACCCAGTGGTGGCTGGGGTTGCTGCTGTTCCTGGCCACCGCGGTCGTTCTCAGTCTGTTGGTGATGCAGTGGCTGTTCGATTGGCTGTATTTCCTGGGTGTGACAGACGCGCTGCCTTCTGACAGCGCGGGGCGGGTGGCGGCAGGCTTGGGCGGTGCCTTGTGGGCGGTCGCCTACGGCGTGGTGGATGCGTCTCAGAGCTCGCCGGCCCGTTGGTACGACTTGTACCTGCGCTGGCTGTCCACCCTGCGCCAAGTGTTTCAGCCTTCCGGTTGGCGCGAGTGGGTCCGGGCGGTCCGCGCGGCGGTACCGCTGAACGTTGCACTCACGCTGCTGGCATCTGTCGGCGTCGGGGTCCTCGGGTATACGTCACTCGGAGGCTCGCAGGGCCGGGACAAGGCCTTTCCGCTCGCCTTCACAGTCCTGACAGGACTTGCCGTGGCTACCTACCTGGCGAGCGAACAACGCCGACGGCGAGAGAGCTCCTGATCTTCGGTCCGTCCGTGGAAGTCGATTGACCGTTGCCGGGGTGGGTGTGAAACTCGGTTCCCATGTCTAAGGTCGCCAAGCTGCACGATGACGAGGTGGACATCGACGAGTCGTTGGTGACGCGTCTGCTGGCCGAGCAGTTCCCGAAGTGGGCCGGTGCTCCGGTTCAGGTCGTCGCATCGTCCGGCACGGACAACGTGACGTTTCGCGTCGGTGCTGACCTGGCTGTCCGGCTGCCTCGTACCGAGCGGACGCAGGGGCAGGTGGAGAAGGACCTGACCTGGATGCCGCGCCTGTCCCCTCACCTTCCACTTGCCGTTCCCGAGCCGCTGGCTCTCGGGACGCCTGGCGAGGACTACCCCTTCAGCTGGGGCGTGTACCGGTGGCGGGAGGGCGAGCCCTTCCAGCTGGATCAGCTTGTCGACCCGATGGCCGCGGCGCGCGAGCTTGCCGAGTTCGTTCGCTGCCTGCAGACGGTCGACACCACTGGCGCGCCAGTTCCGCCGGATGATCCGTTCAGTCGCGGTACGCCGCTGGCGCCGCGTGACGCGCTCTTCCGCGAGGCGCTGGACGAGTTGCGTGACGAGTTCGATACCGGACTCGTGCTTGCCGCGTGGGAGGCGTCGCTGGCAGCGGACACCTGGGACGGTCCGCCCAGGTGGATCCACGGCGACCTCATGTCGGGCAACGTACTGGTGGCCGACGGCAAGCTTTCTGCGATCATCGACTTCGGTACTTCGTGGGCCGCCGACCCAGCAGGTGATCTTTTGGCCGCCTGGTACTTGTTCGAGGGCGACTCACGTCGGGCCTTTCGTGACGCGATGGAGATCGGGCAGGCAACCTGGGCCCGTGCCCGCGGCTGGGTCCTGTCCCTGGAAATGATCGCGATCCCTTACTACCGGACCCGCAATCCAGCCGCGGTGCGCGATGCCCAACCGTTCATCGCCGAGATCCTCGCCGACTTCACCGCGGAGCATTGACCTGATCTGGCACCAGGTGCGTTGTGTCGCTCCGATCAGCCGATGCCTCAGGTCAGGAGTCAGGTTCGGCCAGAGTCGATGCCTGGCGAGGCAGACAGAGCTGCGCGGCCAGCAGCCCGGCCGCGCCGACCAAGGCCCACAGCGCCCACGGGCCGATCGCGTACACGGCGCCGCCGATGAGTGGTCCGGCGCCCGTACCGATCGTGTACGCGCCGCCGTACAAGCCCTGGTAGCGCCCGGCCATCCGCGGCGGCGTCAGACTTCCCAGGTAGGCCATGGCGACGGAGCTGGACATCATCTCGCCGAGCGTCCACAGCAGCACCGTTGCCGACAGTAGGACCATGCCGTTCATGAATCCGGTCAACGCGAGACCGGCTCCGATCAACAGGTTGCCGATAGCAAGTACGTACTCCGGCCGGTACCGGGAGACCGCGCCGGTGGTGGGCAGCTCCAGCACCAACACCACCAGACCGTTGAGGCCGATCAGGAGACCGAAGTCGCGCGCGCTCAGACCCACGTCGGTCACGTGCAGAGGCAGGCCGACCGTGGACTGGATGTAGACGAACTCGCCGACCACGGTCATCAGCAGGAATCGCACCAGGGCGCGGTCGGTGAGAGCCTGACGGTACCCGACCGCCCGGTCCGCCCGCGTGTCCGCGTCGTACTGGTCGGACCTCGGCTGCGGCGCGTCCCGCAGCAGCACCGCCACGACCACGCCGAACAGCAGGCACGCGGCGGCATTGCCCAGGAAGAGCTCCACGTAGGAGGTACTGGCCAGCACACCGCCGATGACGCCGCCCAGGGCAGCGCCGATATTCATCGCGAACCGGAACACCGCGAAGGCGGCGAGCCGTTGCTGGTTGGTCGCCACGGAGTCGAGCAACACCGCGGCCGCGGCCGGCCGGTAGATCTGCGACGTCACGCCGATGAGACCGACCACCGCGACGATGGTCGGCAACGATCCGAGCGATGGCACGCTCGCCGTCAGCGCGGCGGTGGGCACGGCGGACAGCACGATCGTCCATCGCCGGCCGATCTTGTCGGCGAGGTAGCCGCCGATGGCGTTGCCGAGCACGTTGCCCAGACCGGAGACGCCCAGCACCAGCCCCGCGGCACCGGCGGAATAGCCGCGCCCGGTCAGGTAGAGCACGATGAACACGGGCAGGAAGTTGCCGACCCGGTTGACCAGGATGCCGAGGCTGACGATCCACACCCGGCCGGGCAGGCTGCGCAGCGCGTCGCGGAATCGCGGCTCGTCGACGCCCGACCGGTCCGGCTGCGCGGTGCTCACGCGAAGGGTTCGGTGCGCACGTGGATCGCCGCGGCCAGCCGCCTGCCGTTGGCGATCGCTTCGGCGGCGGTGGCGCCGCGGGCGATGACATGACCGACCTTGTCCTCGTTCCAGGTCAGCGGTGGTACGTCGTCGCCCGGCTCCACCTCCAGCTGGAGATCGACGTACGCCGGGTCCGCGCGTACTGCGTCGACGCCGGTCACCTGTACGACGCGTCCGGGCTCCGGTGTGAGGAACCGGACGGCCGCTCCGCCCTGAGGTTCGGGCGACGTGGTCAACGGCTCCACCAGGCCGAACCTGGCGCCCAGCGCGTAGCGCTCCATATCGACGCCGTAGACAGTCTCGGCCAGCTCGTTGATCCGGTCACCGCCGATGCGGTTGTGCGACTCGACGATCCGCGGGCCGCGCGAGGTCAGCTTGACCTCGGTGTGCCCTGGACCGTTGCACAGCCCCACAGCGTCCAGGAACTCCGTCACCAATCGCGTGACCTCGCGCAGCGTCTCGGCCGAGACGCCGCTGGGCTGCGAATGTCCGAGCTCGACGAAGCCCGGGCCGCCTGTCTCTTTGTCGGTCACCGCGACGACCACATGCCGGCCGTCGAAGGACAGGGTCTCCACGCTGATCTCCGGACCGTCGAGGAACTCCTCCATCAGGAACTCCTCGAAGGATTCGGCATCGGACAGATCCCCGACGGCCCAATGCCCGTCGTCGAGGGACCGGTATCGTTCGGCGACGGCGTCCACGTCGGCCCGGTCGCGGATGGAGAACACTCCCAGGCTGCCCGATTCGCGGATCGGCTTGACGATGATCGGAAGCCCCTGCACCTGCACGAACTCCCGAAGGTCTCGCGCGGAACGGCCGACGGCGGCGGCCACCGGACTGATGCCCGTCGCGGCCAGGTGCCGGCGCATCCGCCACTTGTCCAGCAGCAGTTCCACGGTGGCGACGGACTCGCCGGGGAGGCCGAGCATCTCGTTGATCCGCGCCGTCGGCAGCAGCCCGAGCTCGGACAGCGACACGGCCACCTGGAACGGGTACGCCTCGTGCAACGCCCGTACCAGCGGCAGGAGCCGGTCGAGGTCGCCGTAATCGAGCAGCAGCGCCTGATCGACGTACGGCCAGTGGCCGCGGTCATAGGCATCCGGGAACTGGGCGTGAACCACGTCCAGGCCGAGTTCCCGGGCCTTGCGCACATGCGTGAGCTTGCCGCCGATCACGAGGACGCGAGGCCGTCCGGTGGGGTCCGCCGTGACCGAGTCGTTCGTGAACATCCAGTGCTCCTCGTGTCTGCCGATCCCTGCCGACACCCCGAATCTGCTCGACTGAGGCGGACCCGCACATCGGAATTCCTCCCTATCCCTGGCGCCGAGGGGTCCTAGGGAGTCGGAACCTGGCGTCAGCTCCGGGCCGGGGAGCAGCCGGTCGTCATGTCAGCGGTCGCCGACGAGGCGATCCGCGCGGTTGGCGACGTCCGCGACATCGCGCACGCCGACGCCCCGCCCGGCACGAAGGCGCTCGCTGCTGACCGAGATGGGTTTCGCCGTCTCCTTCGGCATCGTCGTCGCCGCGTTCGTGATGGCGATGTTCTTCACCCCGAGCCTGACCGCGCTGATCGGGCACGCCGCCTGGTGGCTGGGCCACCAGGACCGGAAGGCGACCGGGGACGCGGAAGACGTGGACACCGACGCCCGGGAACTCGAACCGTCGGCGAACAAATGACGGACGTTTTGGGGCCGCCGCCCAAGGTGTCTTCCCTGACCAAGGCGATCGAGCGTGCCGCCGAAGAAGACACCGGAAGAGAGGAGAGCAGTCTGATGGCGGGCCATCCGTGACGAGGACTATCGGTGTCGGACCCCGGTGCGACGATGTGGTCATGAGCTTCCCCATCCAGGCCAGTGTGATGGCCCGCGTGCTCGAGATCGGCTACGAGGCGGCCGGCGAGCCGAGCGTGGACGGCGTTCCGGTGATCCTCCTGCACGGCTTCCCCTACGATGTACGCGCGTACGACGATGTGGCAGCTGAACTCGCGGCGAACGGCCGGTACGTCCTCGCCCCCTACCTGCGCGGCTACGGCCCAACGAGGTTCCGCGATGCCCGGACGCCGCGCTCCGGGCAGCAGGCGGCGATCGGCCAGGACCTCCTGGACTTCATGGACGCGCTGGAGATCGACCGGGCCGTCGTCGCGGGCTACGACTGGGGCGGCCGGGCCGCGTGTATCGCCGCAGCCCTGTGGCCGGAGCGCATCACGGGCCTGGTCACCTGCGGCGGCTACGCGATCCAGGACATCGCGAATTCCGGCGCACCCGCGCCTGCCGAGATCGAACAGAAACTCTGGTACCAGTACTACTTCCACTCCGAGCGCGGCCGACGCGGCCTGACCCGCAACCGCGATGAGCTGTGCGCCCTACTCTGGCGCGACTGGTCGCCGGCCTGGACCGCCTCCGCTGCCGCCTACCCCGCCACCGCGCCCAGCCTGCACAACCCGGACTTCGTCGACGTGGTGATCCACTCGTACCGCCACCGCTACGGCCTGGCCGAAGGTGATCCCCGCTACCAGCCGCTGGAGGCCGCGCTCGCCGCGCTACCGAAGATCGCCGTCCCCACGATCATCCTCGTCAGCGAGGCCGACGGCGTGACCGGTCCGGCCGGCCTCGACCATGGCCAGCACTTCACCGGACCCTGCGAGATCCGCTCGCTGCCGGGCATCGGCCACAACGTGCCGCAGGAGGCGCCAACCGCGTTCGCCAAGGCGGTGCTGGGCTTACCCGCGCGGTGATTGAAAGACCTGATTGTGGCAGATGTCCGATCGAGGACTGATCCACAGGAGCCGTAGCTGCCGGCCAAGCCCCGGTCTGCCATCTCGGCGTCCTCAGGAAGCGACCGGCCAGTTGCTCCACCTGATCGGCCGGCCCACCACGCCCCTGGTAGACGGCCCGCGCGCAGCCGCCGCCCGACGCCGTTCCTGAGCCGACGCAGATGGTCGAGGCGTACTTCAAGGATCTGGAGCCCTACGCATTCAAGGTCTCGGAGGAGAGGTTCTCTGGGCGTATTTTCGGATGATGAACCGGACGCCCTGCTCACCACCTGGAGAACCTCACGCTCCGTGACCCCTACCGCAGTCCGCTGGAGGACGAGTGATGCCGACCGACGATCGCCGGCCGCAGCCGATGCCCACGTCGGCGAGTGCGATGCTGGCCACGCTGACAGACGAGCGTTTCTCCGATCCGGAGTGGATATTCGAGCGGAAGTGGGACGGCGTACGGTGCTTGGCGTTCCGTACGGCGTCGGGCGAGGTGCGACTGCGCACGCGTAACGACAAGCCGCTCGAAGGCACCTACCCCGAGATCGCCGAGGCGGTGGCGAGCGAGTGCGACGTCGCTGCGGTGCTCGATGGCGAGGTCGTCGCGTTCGTCGGTCGACGGACCAGCTTCGAGCGCCTTCAAGGCCGCTTGGGGCTGACCGATCCTGCCGCCGCAAGAGCGACCGGCATCGCCGTCTACTACTACGTTTTCGATGTGCTGCATCTCGACGGGTACGACGTTCGGGGCTTGCCGTTGCGGGAGCGCAAGCGGTTGCTCCGCGACGCCGTCCATTTCGCCGATCCGCTGCGGTTCACGGCGCACCGCAACACCACGGGTGAGGAGGAGTTCCGCAAGGCATGCGCGCGAGGTGACGAGGGCGTGATCGCCAAGCGCGCCGATTCGCCGTACGTCGCCGGTCGGTCGCGCGACTGGCTGAAGTTCAAATGCGTGCGTGACCAGGAACTGGTGATCGGCGGCTACACCGCACCGAAGGGCTCCCGGATCGACTTCGGCGCGTTGCTCGTCGGCTACTTCGACGGTGACGATTTCGTCTATGCCGGGAAGGTCGGTACGGGTTTCAACGCCTCGGTGCTCAACGACCTCTACGCGCGCATGCAGAGCCTGGAGCGGGAGCAGTCCCCGTTCACCCGTGGACGAGTTCGTGAGCGGGACGTGCACTGGGTCGAACCGCGGCTCGTGGCGCAGATCGGGTTCACCGAGTGGACCCGGGACGGCCTGCTCCGGCATCCGCGGTACACCGGGTTGCGCGACGACAAGAACGCGCGAGACGTCGTGCGCGAGAGCTGATCGATCCTTCCCCGCGGCGACGCCCGCGGCCGCGGTCAGGTACTTCGGTCCGTCGCCACCGCGGCATCTGTCGGCCAAGTACTCCAGAGGATGTGCCGAGCGCAGGTACCCATCAGCGGACTCCCGGGATTCCCGCTGGCAGGAAGCGGGTTTGGGCGCTGGTGGTGAAGACCTGAGCGAGCCGCCGGGCGATGGTGGTTGCAGGATCGCCATTCACTGGCGACCGAGGGAGTGATAGTCGATGGCACGCATCGCGAAGGCAGTCTTGCCAGGCGCGGCCGAGCACGCCCTCGACAGCGTCACGCTACCCACCGATGCAAGCACCTGGCACCGGTCGGGCTGGTGGGGGAACGCCGTGATCTACCAGATCTACCTGCGAAGCTTCCAGGACTCCGACGGCGACGGCGTCGGTGATCTGGCCGGTGTCCGCGCCAGACTGCCGTACCTGCGGAGCCTCGGCGTCGACGGCATCTGGCTCAACCCGTTCTACCCGTCACCGCAGCACGACCATGGGTATGACGTGTCCGACTACTTCGGGGTGCAGCCCGAGTACGGCACGCTCGAATCCTTCGACCGGCTGGTGTGCGACGCGCACCGGCTAGACCTCAGGGTGCTCATCGACATCGTCCCGAACCACTGCTCGATCGAGCACCAGTGGTTCGTCGCGGCGCTGGCCGCCGGCCCGGGAAGCCCGGAACGCGAGCGGTTCCACTTCGCCGACGGCACCGGCGAGTACGGCGACCTGCCGCCGAACAACTGGCGGTCCATCTTCGGCGGATCGGCCTGGCAGCGGGTCACCGAACCGGACGGAACACTCGGCCAGTGGTACCTCCACAGCTTCGCGCCCGAGCAGGCCGACTTCAACTGGCGGCATCCTGACGTCGCGGCGTACTTCGACCAGGTGCTGCAGTTCTGGTTCGAGCGCGGCGTGGACGGGATCCGGATCGACGTGGCGCACGGGCTCCACAAGGCCGACGGGTTGCCCGACCACGAGAACGCCATGGACGACGAGCTCACCGGCGACCCGCTCAATCCTTACGCGTGGAACCAGCCCGAGGTGCATCGAGGTGTGGCGCCGGTGGCGGACCATCGCCGAGGAATACACCGCCGCGACCGGCCGCGAACGTGTGCTGATCGGCGAGGTCGGCGTGCTGGACGCCGAACAGCTCGCGCTGTACCAACGCCCGGACGAGCTGCACCAGAGCTTCTACTTCGAGTTTCTGCGGGCCAATTGGGACGACCAGACTCTGTACGACGTGGTGGATCGCGGCCTGGGCACGATCGCGGGCTCCGGCTCGTCGGTCGCCTGGGTGCTGAACAACCACGACATGCCCCGGTCGGTGACCCGGTACGGCGGCGGCGCACCCGGCCTCGACGCCGGCGACGTCGATCTCGGCACCGTCCGGGCGCGGGCGGCCGCGTTGCTGATGCTCGCACTGCCGGGCTCGGCGTATGTCTACCAAGGTGAGGAGCTCGGCCTACCCGAGGTCACGGACCTCCCGGTCGAGCTGTTGTCCGACCCGATGTTCCACCGCACCCAAGGCGCTCGGCGCGGCCGAGACGGCTGCCGGGTCCCACTGCCATGGACCGCGTCCCAGCACGGCTTCGGATTCTCACCCGCCGATGCGTGGCTACCACAGCCCGACTGGTTCGCTGATCACGCCGTGGACCGCCAGCTGAGCTCTGGCGAGTCGATGCTGCACCTCTACCGCGAGGTACTCGCGTTGCGGCGGCGACTTCCCGCACTGGCCTCGGACGAGTTCCAGTGGTTGGAGACCGAACCGGGCGTGCTGGCATTCACCCGCGGCGACGGCTTCGGCTGCGTCGTCAACTGCTCGTCGCGGGTCGTCTCCGCGCCGGTGGACGGCGAGCTACTGCTGGCGAGCCACCAGGAAGCCGGAGACAAGCTCCCGCCGAACAGTGCCGCGTGGTACCTGCTGGCTCAGTCGGCCGTATCGGGTAAGGCAGCATGAACCCCGGATCGCGGTGGCTCGGCGGACGCCAGGCGATGACGGGCCGCCTCAAGCTGCGCGGGAGCATGCACGCCGTTGTCGCGGAGCGACCCCACTAGACCGGCGGACCTGGCGTCTTGAGCACCCCCCCGCTCGGCGTCGGGTCCGCCGCTCCACCGCTGGACCAGCCCGGAAGGCCATTTCATGTCGCTTTCCTCTGAGCTCCCCATCCCTTGACGGGCGATCATTCAGCCGCCGTCTGTCGTCCCCTGGCTGCTCCGTGCCCGGCACGCTGTCGCCGTAGGTGCTGCCGGTGTCTGAGCGGTGTCGCGACGGTTGCCCACCTCCGGGTCGTACTCGACCTGCAGTTCCTGCGGCCAGCTGATCTGGTTCCAGCTGCCGATCGTCTAGGTCATGGTGTACGGGCCGTCCGCGGGTGTGTTCAGGAATGTCGGCTCGACCGACTTGAAGTACCCGTCGACGTCGCTCGGCAGCGTCGTCGGGCTGGGTGAACCGCAGCGGCGCGTGGAAGCCGAGGGGAAGCATCGGCGACGAGGCAACGGCATAACGAAGGATCGCGTCTTCGCGGAGCATCGCGGCGAGGATGTCGAAGTCATACCGATGCCAGGCGCACATGAAGCGATCCATGATTTCGCGGTCCTGTTCCTGCAGGGAACCGCTGACCGACTGAGGCGGTGTGATGTCACGCATCGTGACGCGGGCGCGTCGCACGAGCTGTTGACTGCCGTGACGCCGCACCATCGCCGGATTCACTGGGCGGCTACTTCGGATGAGAACAACTGACCGGCGACCGGGCCACGGCGCCACGGCGGGGGATCATGGCTGCTCGCTGAGAGTCCTTCGTGCGAAGTCGACAGCCTCGGCGAGCAGGCTTTGCCAGAGCCGGCGATCGATCGCCGGAATCGCGATCCACTCGCGGAAGACCTTGCCGGCGGGGGCGAACTGGTCGCCGGTTCCGGCCCTCAGGAGTTCGGCGACTCGCTCGCTCGGCAGTTTCACGACCAGTTGGCCGGCCTTGTCGTCGTACGAGGCGAGGAAGCGGCCGGCGAGCCGTATGCACGGGTAGCCCATCATCGTGGACCGGCCGATGGCGGGGTCGTAGAGCAGGTCGTCGGTGAGCTGGTCATAGAGGTCACGGGCGTCGTTCCCGCCGGACCGGTCCGGCGGGGACGTGCTGCTTGGCGTCTCGTGCCATCAGGCCGGCGGCGGGGTGAAGACCCCGAACTGGTTGCCCGACGGGTCGCGCAGGTAGGCGAACGCCGGGGCGCCCGGGCCTGGGTCGAGGTGCTTGCTCACCACCGTGCCACCGAGCTGGGCGGCGTCGGCGCAGGTGGCCTCGACGTCGGCGACGAGGATGTAGAACACCGCGTGATCGGGCACCTGCCCACTCGTGCCGAAGATGCCGCCCATCGGTTCGGCGGCTCCGGAGGCTTTGATGTTGCGATAGTCCAGGCCGCCGGCGGTGGCCGGGCCGTCTGCGTCGAAGGTCCAGTCGAAGAGGCTGCCGTAGAACTTCTGGGCGCCGTCGGGGTCGCTGGTGGCGACCTCGAACCAGGCGAGGGTGCCGGGAGCTGGGGCGTTCATGAGTGTCTCCTTCGTCGTGCGGATCACCCGCCGCGACGGCGGGCTGAACCCACCGTCGCAGGGACTCGCGACACCCCTATGTCGGTGTTCGGCAGAAGATCTTCGGGACGCAGCGCGGATTCCGGTAGCTTCGTCTCGTGGCCGTCGACCTTCAGCTCGGGGGTCGCGTGCCGCGGGCGCGGCAGTGTCGCTGTCCGCTCGGCCCACGTGATGCGATCCATGCGGAAGACCCGATCGTCGTGTCTGAGGTGGCACCAGGCAGTGAGATAGGAGCCGTTGGGCCCGACGACGACGTGCTGCGGCTCGACCTCCCGCTCGGTCTCGACGGCGCCGACGTCGATGTAAGCGATGCGCAGGACGTGGTTGTCGCGCACAGCCTGCCAGATCTTCTCGGCGATCTCCGCATCAGGATGCGGCACCGGGTGGACGAGCAGCCTGACCTTTGTGGCGGCCGTGCGCGCCTCCTCGAGAGCGCGCTCCGGCATGGCGGCCACGATCTTCTGCAACGCGCTCCGGGCGTCGCGGGCGAACAGCACGTGGTCGGTACGGCTCAGCGCCACGGCAACCGCCGTCGCCTCGCGTGACGTGAAGTTGAGCGGCGGCAGGGTCATCGATCGGTCGAGCGTGTAGCCACCGGTGCGTCCTTGCTTGGTCGCGAGCGGGACACCGGCCTGGCCGAGCGCGCTCAGGTCGCGCTCGACGGTCCTGACACTGATCTCGAAGCGGCCGGCCAACTGCCGCGCCGTCCGGCCCCTTGGCCCCGCCGCACGCAGCTCCTCGACGAGGGCGTACAGACGGTCGATTCGGTTCATGTCCGCAGGCTAGACGCGGCCAGGGACAAAAATGACATCCTCAGACCCTGAGCTGTCCTGATGAAGACCTCTGGCGTTCGTCAGTAGGTCGGAGCCTGATAGCTCCGCGGACTGGAGGAGTTCAGATGAATCAGTACCTGCTATCGGTGTACGAGGTCGAGGGGAGCGTCACAGGTGCGCCGTCGACGCCGGAGGAGATGCAGGCCTTCATGGGCCGGGTGATCGCACTTGAGGAGGAGATGGACCGGTCCGGCGCGTTCGTGTTCGGAGGCGCACTGCACGGCCCCGACGCGACCAGCGTCGTGAGGGGTGGTACCGGCCTCGACAAGGTCACCACCGACGGACCCTTCGTGGAGGCGAAAGAGCACATCGGCGGCTTCTACGTCATCAATGCCGAGGACCTCGACGCCGCCCTGGTGTGGGCGGAGAAGGTGGTGGAGGCCATCAATCACGACATCGAGGTGCGGCCGTTCCGGGCCACCGGACGCCTGCAGGCCGGCCACTGACGGAGGTGGTGGATGGACGACGTCGAGCGGGCATTCCGTGCGGCGCACGGACAGGCCGTGGCCACCCTGGTCCGGGTATTCGGTGACATCACGCTGGCCGAGGACGCCGTACAGGATGCTTTCGTGACCGCTGTGGATCGGTGGCCCAGTGACGGTGTCCCGGACAATCCCGCCGGCTGGATCGTCACGACGGCGCGGAACCGGGCCGTCGACGTCGTACGCCGGAACCGGCGCGGACGCGAGTTGACCGAGGGACTCGCGTCCGACCTGCTCCGAGGTGAATCCGCCGTCGACCTGGAGATGTCAGAGCCTCTGCGCGACGACCAGTTGCGGCTCGTCTTCACCTGCTGCCACCCTGCCATCCGGGTCGAGCACCAGGTCGCGCTCACCCTTCGCCTCATCGCGGGACTCACCCCATCGGAGGTGGCATCGGCGTTCCTGGTGAGCGAAGAGACCATAGCCAAACGCCTGGTGCGCGCGAAGTACAAGATCAAGGCCGCGGGCATCCCCTATCGGGTGCCCGACGACGCCGAACTGCCGAGCCGGCTGCGGGCGGTGCTCTCCGTGCTGTACCTGGTCTACAACGCGGGCGCGGACGACGTAAGGCGCCGCGATTTGCGGGCGGAGGCGATTCGGTTGACTCGGCTTCTGGTCGACCTCATACCGGCCGAACCAGAGGTAGCGGGCTTGCTGGCCCTGATGCTGCTCAGCGATGCGCGTGTGCCGGCCAGGGCGGGTAACGGCGACGTGGTGCTGCTGAAAGACCAGGATCGGTCGCTGTGGGATCGCACCTTGATCACCGAGGGGCAGGCGCTCGTGCTGGCGTGCCTGCGGCGACGCCGGCTCGGACCGTTCCAACTGCAAGCCGCGATCCAGGCGTTGCATTGCACGGCAGTCCGCTACGAGGACACGAACTGGCCTTCGATCGTCCGGTTCTACGACCGGTTGATCGCGGTCATGCCGACACCCGTCGTGGCGCTGAACCGAGCTGTCGCCGTCGCCGAGACCGATGGGCCGGGTGACGGTCTGAGCCTGCTCGACGAGATCGCGGACGAATTGGCCGGCTACCACCCCTGGCACGCCGCCCGCGGTTCGATGCTGCACCGACTCGGGCGACGGGCGGAGGCCGTGGAGGCCTACGCTCGGGCTGCCGAGCTGGCCCGGACCGAACCTGCGATCCGGTTCCTCCGCAAACAGAGCGAAACCATCCAGCGCGGCGAATGAGGGCGGCGCTGTCGTGGACGACGGCGCTTGTGACGTGGACGGTCGAGCCGCGGATCAGAACTCGATCAGGCCAGCTGCGGGTCCTCGTCGTAGGTCAGGTCCGGTGCTCATTCCTGCGGTGTGCGTCATGGTCTGCTGGGGTCAGTGGCTGAGGAGGTCGGCGGCTTGGAGTTGTTGCCAGATCTCGGACTGGTCGACGACGGTGACGCCGAGCTTTTCGGCCTTGGCGAGTTTGGCGGCGCCGACGTCGGCGCCGGTGATCAGCATGTCGGTGCTGGCCGAGACCGACGAGGCGATGGTGGCGCCGGCCTTCTCGCAGAGGCGCTGGAAGGCAGGGCGTGCGACCTTCTCGCCGGAGCGTGGGTCGCTGATGGCGCCGGTGACGACCACTGTCTTGCCGGCCAGCGGCGCACCGGCTGCGACGACCGGTGGGAGGTCTTCCTCGCGTACGTCGAGCGAGACGCCGGCTGCACGGAGCCGTTCGAGCTCGGGCCGCAGCCGGGTGAGGTGCTCGATCAGCGAGGCGGCGACCTTCGGACCGATGTCCTCTACGGCGACGAGGCCATCGACGCCTGCGTCGGCGACCTCTTCCAGGGAGGCGAATCCCGCTCGGCACAGTCTGGCTGCGGTGCCTTCGGAGGCCATCGGGATCGCGAGGCCGATCAGTGCTCGGCGGAGGCCGACCTGGCGGCTTGCGTCGATCGAGTCGATCATGCGGGCGGCCGAGATCTCGCCGATGCGGTCGAACTCCAGCAGCCCTTCCTTGGTCAGCCGGTAGAAGTCCGATGGGTGTTCCAGGATCCCGGCCTCGGCCAGCCGTTCGATCCAGACTCCGCCGATCGCGTCGATGTCGGCGGCCGCCCGGGACGCCCAGTGGATCAGTCGCCGTACGGTCTGGGCGGGGCAGGCAACGTTGGTGCAGAACAGTTCGCGGCTGTTGCCTTGCTCGATCAGGGTCTGCTCGCATGACGGGCAGACCGATCGGCGGCACGATGTCTCGCTCCGCACCCGTGCGCTTGGAGGCGTCGAGTACGCCGGCGACGAACGGGATCACGTCGCCGGCGCGGCGTACCAGGACCGTGTCGCCGATCTTGATGCCGCGGGCGCGGATCACTTCCTGGTTGGCCAGCGTCGCGCGAGTGACCGTCGTACCGCCGACGAAGACGGGCTCCAGCCAGGCGACCGGCGCGATCTTGCCGGTCTTGCCGACGTCCCAGACCACGTCGGTCAGCACGGTGGTCTTCTCCTCGGCGGCGAACTTGAACGCCAAGTGCGCCGCGCGGCGAGCTGGACCGGGTGCCGGCGGCGGCGAAGGCGTCGCGATCGGCCAACCGCAGTACGGCGCCGTCCAGGTCGTAGTCGAGGTCGTTGCGTTGCTGCTCGATCGTGGTGATCACCGCCTGCGCCGCAGCGGCGTCGGTCGCAATGCCGCATGTCGGCGACGGTGAATCCCATCGTCTGCAGCGCGCGCTCGAGGTCGGAGTCGGCGTTGTCGGCGTCGCTGAGCAGGTCGAAGGCGAGGAACTGCAGGCGTCGTTCGGCGACGGTGGCCGGGTCCTTGGCGCGCAAGGTGCCGGCGGCGGCGCCCCTCGGGTTGATCAGGGGCTTGTCGGGGTGCGCGACGTTGTAGGCGACGAAGGTGGAGCGCAACATGACCGCCTCGCCGCGGACCTCGATGCGACCCGGTACGTCGAGCCGGACCGGGACTCCGTCAGCGAGTGCTCGAACCAGCGGGGTCACGTCATCGCCGGTCGTCCCGTCGCCGCGGGTGATCGCTCGTGCCAGTTGCCCGTTCTCGTAGACCAGGGCCAGTGAGAGACCGTCCAGCTTCGGCATGACTACCACCGACTGGCCGGGAAACCGGCTGAAGAAGGCCTCGACCTGTTCGGGGCGGGTCGCCTTCTCCAGTGACAGCATCGGCCGCGAGTGCCGGATGGGCGCGTGCAGCACCGCGGGCGCACCCACCTGCTCCAGCGGATTCGGGTCGGGCGCCAGCTCCGGGTTGGCGTCGATCAGTGTCCGCAGCTCGTCCTCGATCGCGTCGTACTCCGCGTCGGCCACGACCGGCGAACCCCGGTAATAGGCATCGCGCATGACCACGATCTGATCAGCAAGTTCCTGAATACGCTCGCGAACGTCCACGGCCCAGGAGACTACCGGCGTACGCCGACAAACTGTCGAACGTCAGTCCGCGGTCACCTGGATGATCGTTCTGCCGCGGGCGCGTCCGTCGGGGGAGAAGGCGGCGACGGCGTCGGGCAGGGGGCTGACCGTGTTGACGAGGGGTGTGAGCCGGCCATCGCGGAGGCGAGCGGCCAGCTGCGCGGACTGTTCGCGGTCGGGCTCGACGACGAAGAAGATTGCCCGGCCGTCGCGGGGATGGATGGTCGGCGGATCGGCGACAGTGACGAGGGTGCCGCCGGGGCGCAACAGCGCGGTGGAGCGGTCGCGGATCTCGCCACCGATCACGTCGAACACCACGTCGACCTCGCCGGCGTCCTCGAGGCGGTCGCCGTCCAGGTCGAGGAACTCGTGGACGCCCAGGGTGCCGGCCAGATCCCGGTCGGAAGCCCGGCCGGTGCCGATGATGCGGGCTCCGGTCTCGCGGGCCAGTTGTACGGCGACCGAGCCGACGGAGCCGCCGGCGCCGTGGATGAGGACGGTTTGGCCGGCTTGCAGGTGAGCATGGTCGAACAGGGCCTGCCAAGCCGTCAGACCGGGCATCGGCAGAGCGGCCCCGGCGATATGGTCGACGTCGGCGGGGAGCGGGGCCAGGTTGCGGGCCTCCACGGCGGCGTACTCGGCGAGCGAACCGTTGCGGCGCCAGTCGGTCAGCCCGAAGACTCGCTGGCCGACCGTGAGACCGGTGGTGCCGTAGCCGAGCTCGACGACTACACCGGACAGTTCATGGCCGAGGACGCTTGGCGTGCGGTCGCGGCCGGCGCGGTCGATCCAGGTCCCCGGCCAGTCCGGCTCGCCTCGAAGGAAGCCCGCGGCGTGGACCTGCACGATGACGTCGTTCTCGGCGGCGTGGGGGTAGGGCAGCTCGCTCAGGGACAGCCCGTAGCCGTCGGCCTCGCGGTCCCGGGCAGTGATGGCACGCATGAAGATCCTTTGCTGTGGTCGTGTGCTGGTTCTCCTTCGACGGTACGCACTTGTGGTCCCTCGTCGGTGGGCCACTTGGAGCCGTAGTCGGTGGGCCGCTTCTGCGGTGGATGGCCCATCGTCGTGCCGTCGGATTGGACCAGCGGTGCGGGCCTTCCGCGCCGTACCGTCGAAGCATGAACGACCTCGTGGTTCCTGACACGGCTGCCTCGTCGGCGGCCTTGGAGGTGGCCTCGGCCTACCTGTCGCCCGCCTTGCTGAGCCATTCGCGCCGTGTCTACGTGTGGGCGGCTGCGTACGGCAGGCAGCAGGGGATCCAGTACGACGCCGAACTGCTGTTCGTGGCCGCGATGTTCCACGACATCAGTCTGGCGCCGGAGTTCGACAGTCACACCATTTCGTTCGAGGTGGCCGGCGGCCATGTCGCCAGGGTGTTCGCAGCCGGTGCCGGCTGGCCGAGCGAGCGCCGCGAACGCCTCGGCGAAGTCATCGTCAGGCACATGTGGCCCGACCTGGACGTGGCTGACGATCCTGAGGGTCATCTGCTGTCGCGGGCGGCGGCGTTGGACATCGCGGGGAAGAACCTCGACGACTTCAGTCCTGCCTTCCGGGCCGAAGTACTCCAGCAGCACCCGCGGCTCGGGCTCGCTGACGAGTTCCTCGCTTGCTTCCAGGCTCAGGCTGAGCGGAAGACCGGCAGTTCTGCCGCACGCGCAGTGCAGTCCGGCCTCAGCTCCAGGATGGCCGCGAACCCTCTGGACGCCGCCTCCGAGCACACGCCCGACGGAAACTAGCGACCGCGCTCGACGGCGAGCTGGTCGACGACGAACGCCACCAGGTCGTCGATCTCTCGTCCGGCGACGTCGTGGCCCAGGCCCGGGTAGACCTGGATCTCCGCGGTCGCGTGCTCTTTCAGCCAGCGTTCGGTGCGCTCGACAGCGTCGTTCGGAATGACCCAGTCGTCCTCGCCGCGACCCCAGTAGACCGGAGGCCGGACCGCGGCCAAGGTCGTGTCGCCGGGTTCGTGATCGCGGACGACGAACCCGGCCAGACTCACGCCGTAGGCAAAGCGCTCCGGAGCGTGCCGCATCAGCTGATGCACCATCGCACCACCTTGGGAGAATCCAAGCAGCCCGATCGACGGCGCGTCGAGGGTGCTCGTCCACGCCAGCACGTCTTCGGTCGCAGCGTTCGCCACCTCGGGCCGCGGGTCGCCGATCGGGTTTCCTTTGCTGGGGAACCAGGCGTACCCGCCTGCTTCCGGGATCCGCGCCCGGACCGACGCGACCACGAGCTCCTCCGGGAGCCGTGGTGTGAGCCGGCGATACAGATGTGTCTCGTCGTAGCTCCAGCCGTGCAGCATCACCAGCACGGGCCGCTCACCGCGCTCGCGGCCGGACTTCGACCACAGCACCGCCTTGCGGTTCATCCCAGGTTTCCCCGCGCCGTCGTTCATGCTCCCACTGTGGTCGGGCGAGCGAGCTCGCGTCCAAGACCTGATTCGGTCTCTGTGATGCCCTGCGGGTGTTACCGCGTCCGAGGGCCGGCACCGTCGACCTGACTGTGGGACCAGGGTTCCGGCAGCTTCCGGTGGTGGCACAATGTTGCGTGGGGCAACCAGGTGAAGATTGCGTGACGTGGCCGCATGTGGTCGCATTGGGCCCGCGCGACTGATAGACAAGCAGTCGGAGGTCGGGCGGACAGAGAGTTCTTCGATGGTGATGGCATGGCGGTTCGGCGCGGTCGACGCCGACGCTGTGATGGCGGTTGTCGCGGATGCCGAGCTGTTCGGAGACTGGATGGTCGGGGTCCCGGCTCCTGTCCACGCCGACCCGAGATGGCCGAAAACCGGTGGCGTTGTCCGGAAGGACACGGATCGGGAACCGCATGGCAGACACGCCTACGACCGCCACCTGACCGTGGCGGTGGTCGAGTCGTGGCGGCCGCCTCAGGAGCTGGTTCTCCGTCTGCGCAGTGGATTGGGCGGCTGGATCCGGTTGACGATCCGGGTGCAGCCGAGACCTGGAGGGTGCCTGATCGAGGTCAGAGCGGATCCGATCACCGCCTCGGCCCTGCTGAGGTACGCCGGACCAGCACGATCTCATGCGGAAGAACGCTGCGCGACGGTCGCCGAGTCGCTGATCCATCTGGCCACCGAGCGGAGCACCGGTAGCCGCTGACCCTCCCTCCGCCGCCCGGCCCCGACGTATGGCCACGTCGGGTGCTTGGTCATCGGGCAACTTCCCGAAGCAGGCGCCCGGTCGTGGTCAGCAACTCGGCGAACAGTGACTCGGTGGCAACCGGGGAACCGTCGACCAGCAGTCGGTTGCTCGCCAAGGCGACGCCGATGCCTCGGCCCGGCATGAATCCGGCTGCGCACCCGACGTACCCGGGGTGACCGAGCACCGTGACGGTCTCGTCGGACAGGTCGAGACGGTAGCGCCGGAAGCCTAACGCTTGTGACTTGTCCGGTCCCGCCTCGAAGAATTCACGAGCGGTCTCCGGCCGCCAGAGGGCATCATGCTCTTCGTAGTCGGCCAGCGCTGTGGCCCAGCGAAGGAGGTCGGGCAGGGTCGAGAAGAGGCCGGCGTGGCCGGCGACGCCGGCGAAGGCATGGTACGCGTTGCCATCGGCAACTTGTCCGTGGATCGGGCGGTGTCGCCAGCCGGCGAACTCGGTGCTGCGGTGTGGCACCGGGTAGGGCTGCCCCGTGTCGAGCATCGTCATCTCGACCCGATCGTCGCGAGCGCCGGTCGCGACCGTCTCGCCGGCCGGATGCGCGAAGCGTGTGGCGGTCAGCTCGAGCGGGGTGGTGACCAGTTCGGCCACGGCCCGCGCCAGGTCGCCGCCGAAGGCCCTTGCGATGACCCGTCCGAGCAGGATGAAGCCGAGGTCGGAGTAGTGACGACCGGCGCGAGGTTCGTACCGCAGCGGGACCTCCTCCACCTGGCGGGGAGTGATGTAGAGGGGGTACCACTCCCAGAGGCCGGCTCGATGGAGAAGGAGATCCCGCACGGTTGCGTCACCGGTGAAGTTCGGCAGATAGCGTCGTACGGCGGAGTCGAGGTCGACCAGGCCCGCCGACACCAGCCGGATCAGCGCCGTCGTGGTGCCGACGACCTTGGTGACCGAGGCGAGATCGTGATGGGTCTCGACGGTCATTGCCGACACCCCGTGCCGTACGTCGTCGTTCCACCGGACGGTTCGGTAACCGGCACTGGCGGTCGCCTTGATGCCCGGAGTGCTGATCCCCAGGACGACGCCTGGGGGAGCCTCGGCACCTCCGTCGGTGACCAAGCGCGCCGCGGCTGCCTGGAGGTCAGTCACGACTGGACCATCCATGCTGCTCCTTGGTCAGCGGACGCTCGAGCTCGCCGAACTTCTCCGTGCTGCGAGTGGTTCCGTCCTCGGCCCAGCCCTGGTGGTGGGCATAGCTTTCGTGCTGGCAGCGGAGGAACACTTCGACAAGTGCGTCGGGGTCGTCCTCGGTCGCGCGACGGAGCTCGATGGTCATGCGCGTGGCCGGTGAGGCGGAGCGCCGATGACGGGAACAGCGATGTGACGCGACGACATGCTGCGATCCTGCCGCACTCAGCCGCCGACAACAACGAGATCGACGTCGATGTTGCCGACGGGCCAAGCCGGACGAGAAGTTGCTCGTCACCTCGCGGGCGCGTCTCGGAGGTTGGGGTGGCAGCGCGGTGGTGCTGCCGAGTGGTCTGTGGAGGAATGTGTTTGACCGGCCACGAGATGGGTAGCGGAGCAGCCCGGATCCACGAGTTACTGGAAGACCTCCCGGTGGCCCTGCTCGTCAGGTTGAACCACCCCGGGTTTGATGCACACCTCCTTCGTTGGGAAGGTGGCATCCATGCCGAGCAAGTACGACGAGCAGACCCGGGCCAAGGCGGTTCGTCTGGTCACCGAGCATGTTCACGACTACGACTCTGAGTGGGCGGCGATCCAGGCGGTGTCTGCCCGGTTGGGGATGACGACCGAGACGTCTGCGCCGCTGGGTCCGCCAGGCGCAGGTCGACGCCGGTCGAGAGCGATGGGGTGACGTCGGAGTCGGCGCGGGAGATCCGTGAGTTGAAGCGGAAGAACGCCGAGCTGGAACGCACGGTCGAGATCTTGAAGGCCGCGACCAGTTTCTTCGCGCGGGAGAGCGACCCGCGACAGCGGTGATCTGCCGGTTCATCGCCGAGCACAAGGCTCGGTTCGGGGTCGCTCCGATCTGCCGTGCGCTGAGTGCGCATGGCTGCCAGATCGCCCCGAGAACCTACTACGCCTGGGCCGGCGCGGGCGCCGTCGAAACGGGCCCTGTGGGACACCACGGTCACCGAGCGTGCTGGCCGGGTACTACGAGCCCGACGAGCACGGCCGGCGCCGCACCGGAGTCGCTGTACGGGTCGTTGAAGATGTGGGCCCACCTCAACCGCGTCAGGGTATCGAGGTGGCCCGGTGCACCGTCGAGCGGGTGATGCGCGCGAACGGCTGGCGCGGTGCCACCAGGGCCAAGAAGGTCCGCACCACGATCCCGGATCCGGCCGCGACCCGGGCGCCGGACCTGGTCAACCGCCAGTTCGCGCGTCGAGGCTCCGAACCGGCTCGCTGGTCGCCGACTTCACCTACGTCCGGACTGCCGGCCGGGCGTTCTGCCTACACGCGTTCGTCGATCGACGCCTTCGCCGGGCTGATCGTCGGCTGGGAGTGCTCGACCGTCCAAGCACACCACGTTCGTCGAACGCGCCATCGCGCCAAGCCGCGACACTCCGCGCCAGGCAGGGAAATCCCCTGCAAAACAAGACGATTCACCACTCCGACGCCGGGTCGCAATATACATCTGTGCACTTCACCGAGACCCTGCAACTCCACGGGATAGACCCGTTCGATCGGGACCGTCGGCGACGCCTACGACAACGCGCTCGCCGAGACCACTATCGGGCTATACAAGACCGAATGCATCCGCGACGACTCACCCTTCCGCCGCGGACCACTGACCGGCCTCAGCAACGTCGAGGCCATCACCGCCGACTGGGTCCACTGGTACAACACCAGCCGGCTCATGCACCGCCTCGACCGACGCCCACCCGCCGAAGCCGAGGCCGACTACTATGCACAAACCCGTGACGACCAACCGGTCGCTCACACATAACCGAGGGTGCATCAACCCCGGGACGGCAGGAGCTGAGCCAACAGTCGGCAGGTCTGGCTCGAGTCGTCGCACGTTTGGGCCGGACGTGGGTCACTGACTAAGCACTTGCAATCCGTGCGGCCCACGCTCAGCCGTCGGCCGAGCAGTGGTGATCGACGGAGCTTGGTGAGTGGGGCAGGTCCACCACCCGCCGTTCACGCAGCGTCATTGTGCGCTCGCGTCGGTGCCTCGATCATTGTTGCTAGTAGCAACGGGCGCGGAGTCGTGCGTTCTGGCCATAGCACGACGACTCGCCTCACCCGAGTGTCCGTCCACAAGTCTGCGTCGTTGTGGATAACTCCTGGTCGCAGAATCCCTTGAAAACAAGGGCGTTCCGAGTTGGAAACTGTCGGCGGCAGTGTCTAGAGTTAGGGCATGGAGATCCTCGGGGAACGGCCGGTGTGGTCGATGAGCGGCAGCGAAATGCTGTCGTCGCTCGATGCCGCGTTCGCCGAGATCGCTCGCCTGGAAACCTACGCCCTGCACCTGATGGCCGGCCTCGAAACCACCGGCTACGCCCAAGAACTCGGCGCCGGCACCACCGCCCGGCTGCTGACCTTCCGCTACCGCATCGACCCCACCAAAGCCCGCCGCGACGTCCACCTCGCCACCACCCTGCCCAAGTACCCCGCCGTCGCCGCCGCCCTCCCCAACCCCGACCCCCACCACACCGCCGCAGACTCCGCCGACGAGGACGGCACCGCCGAGAACAGTGCGGACGCGGACGATGCAGGCGACGGTGCAGGCGTGGACGGTGCAGGCGTGGACGGTGCGGGTAGTGGGGTGCTGCTGCACCCGGCGCAGGCCGAGGCGATCGTGGCCGCACTGGAGAAAGTGCCGGCGACGGTCCCGGTCGACGATCTGCGGGTGGCCGAGCGGGAGATGGTGGAATTGGGCCGTACGCATGGTCCGCTGGACCTGCGCAAGGCCGGGGTGCAGGTACGCAACCGGCTCGACACCGACGGCCCCGAACCGACGGAACAGCAAGGCCTACGACCGTGAGTCGTTGACGCTGAAGGCCACCGACCAGGGTGTCGACTTCCGTGGCTACCTGGCCAACGAGAACGCCGAACTGCTCCGCACCCTGATCGATGCCCACGCCAAACCCCACAAGACCATCGACGGCGCGCTCGACCCCCGGCCCCGCAGCAAACGCCAGGCCGACGCCCTCACCACCCTGCTCACCACCGCCAACAACCCCACCGCGACCGCGACCGCCGCCACCGGCTCCGCGCGCACCGCCGCCGGCGCGGGTGCTGCTGGCAGCGCCGACACTGGGACCGCTGCCGACGATCTCGCCGGCACCCTGCCAGGCACATCCACCGCCACCGACCCGGCAGCCGCCAGCGCCACGCGCTCGGCGGCTGCTGCGGCCGCCGGGGCGTCGACCGAGTCCGCGGGCGGCACCGTTGGTGCGTCGACCGGGACCGGCGGCGGCGCGGCCGGTGCGGGACGGGCCAGTGGGTTCATTCCCGGGCATGGCCCGAAGGCGCACATCACCGTCACCATCGACTTCAACGACCTCAAGGCCGCCACCGCCGACAAACTCGGCCACCTGATCTACGGCGACGCGCTGTCCGCGGCCACCATCCGACGCCTCGCGTGCGACGCGCAGATCCTGCCCGTCGTGCTCGGCTCGGACTCCCAACCCCTCGACGTCGGCACCACCATCCGACTCGCCACCGGCCCGATCCGCAACGCCCTCATCACCCGCGACAAAGGCTGCGTCTGCTGCGGCGCCCCACCCATCTATTGCGACGCCCACCACGTCGTCCACTGGATCGACGGCGGCGCCACCAAACTCACCAACCTCGCCCTGCTCTGCAAACGCTGCCACCGCGACCTGCACGCCGGCCACTGGACCATCCGCATCACCCACGGCATCGTCCACGTCACCCGACCCACTTGGGCTACCCCTGACCCGGTTCCCCGCGGCAGATACCGACCGCCAACCACTACCCTCGACTCCGGCCGCACCGCAGCCGGTTCAACCACGGCCGGTTCAACCACGCGCGGAACAGCCGGTTCAACCACGGGCGGTTCGACTACGCGCGGAACAGCCGGCGCGACCAGGGGCGGAACGGGCGGCGGGTCGACGCGCGCCTGGCCTCGCGACACCGACCCGCCCTGGATCACCCCCGAGGACGCCGCCCGGCTCAACCCCTGGGGCGACGCACCTGACGAACGGCCCAGCCGTCGCCCGACGCGTCCGCCCGCCGGTGACCTCGACCCGTGGGGCGACGCCTCTGACGTACAGCCCAGCCGCCGCTCGACGCGTCCACCGGCCGCCGACCTCAACCCGTGGGGCGACGCTTCTGACGTACAGCCCAGCCGTCGCTCGACGCGTCCACCGGCCGCCGACGTCGACCCGTGGGGCGATGCCTCTGACGAACAACCCACCCGTGCCCAGACGCGTCCACATACCGCCGACGTCGACCCCTGGGGCGACGCCCATGACGAACGGCCGACCCACACCCTTGACCACGAGAAGCACCGGGATCAGGAGTCGACGCAGGAATCGGGACCGCCGCTCCTACCCACCGGTGGGTTCGATCCCTGGGCTGATTCCACAGAGTCTCATGCCACCGCAACCACCACCACGTCCTCCACTGCGGCGTAGGCGCAGCGGGGTTCCGAACCATCCGATACGGTCTCGGTCGCGGTCCGGGGGCGCCACCGGCACACCATGGCCGCGCGCCGCGGATGGCCCGCCGGACGGCTGATGGCGAGCAGACACATTCTCGATCCGGCCGATGCTGCTGGCCACCTGAGGTCGGCCGACCTCAGGGCTTCCAGCTGCCGCTCAACCGTGCTGTACAGACCTCAGGGACTTCCGGCGGCCCTCCACCGCGCCGTACCGACGTCAGGGGACTTCCGCTGCCGCTCAACCGTGCCGTTACCGACCTCAGGGGTTTCCGCTGCCGCTCAACCGCGCCGTACACGTACCGCATTCCATGGCGGGCCTACCTGATGTGTGTTGTCCACCAGGATCTTCGCCTCGTGTCGCGGTAGGTGGGGCAGCGGCACCTCGAGCATGACCTCAAGCTGCAAGCGGCGTCCCCGGTCCGGCCGAGATCGACCTCCCGCCTCCGCCGGTCACGGCATGCGCGAGAGCGGCCGCACAATGCCTTCCGGGAATCCGATCAGGCCGTGCGCGAGCATTCGTCGGTGGGCGATGCGCCAGCCGGTCGGCGTGCGCTCGAGGCTGTCGACATAGCGGGCCAGAACGACTGGATCGACCGGCGCGCCCGGTGCGCCGTGCCATGCGTGGACGTAGGACGTCGTTTCGGCGTGATCCGCGTCGGGGAAGCTGATCTGCACGTTCGAGATGTGATGGCTGGTTGTCGTGCCGTCGATGAGCTGGCGCGTGAGCCAGTCGACGACGGCTGTCGACGAGTGCAGGGTGTCGGTCTCGCGAACGCCGTACTCGGCCAGGCAGTCGTCGGTGAACACGTTGGCTACGGCAGCGAAATCCCGCTCGTCGACGAGCCGGGCGTAGGTGTACAGAATCTCGGTGATAGCGGCTCGGTCGGTGAGCTCGCGGATGACGGTGTACGAGTCGATGGACACGGTTCCTCCTGGTGGAATCAGGCGCGCTGGTGCGCGCGGTGCCATTGAGGTAGACACCGTGACGTCTGCAAAGGGGTCGCTCGCCGACCGCCCCCTTGGCTCGTTGTCCGGCGTTTCCCTGCAGACACAGCCCGGCTCTAGTAGTCCGAGTCGTCCTTAAATCGTTGGCGTGGCATCCGACCGCGGTGGATGATCCGGAGGGTCAGGGGCCGTCTCCTCCTTGAGAGGAAGTAGTGGTGACAACTGCCGAGTCCAGGCCATCCGGGTCCCGGCCCGAGGTCCGCGCGGCGGCCGGGAGGCTGCGCGGCAGTCGGGAGGCGGGTGTGGCGGTCTTCCGCGGCATCCCGTTCGCCGAGCCGCCGGTCGGCGCGTTGCGCTTCGCCGCGCCGCGGCCGGTGCGGGGCTGGAGCGGGGTGCGGGAGGCCGTCGTCGTACGGTCCGCCGCCCCCGCAGGGCGGGCATTTCGGCATGGACGCGCTGTCGCAGGACGCGGCGGGCGACGACTGGCTGACGGTCAACGTCTGGTCGCCCGAACCCGACCCGGGCGCCGGGCTGCCGGTGATGGTGTGGATCCAGGGCGGCGGCTACGTGATCGGCATGTCCGGCCTCCCCGAGTACGACGGTGGCCGGCTCGCGCGGGACGGCGGCGTCGTCGTGGTGACGTTCAACTACCGCGTGGGTGTCGAGGGCTTCGCGCAGATCGAAGGGGCGCCTGCCAACCGGGGTCTGCTCGACCAGGTCGCCGCTCTCGAGTGGGTGCGCGACAACATCCGGGCCTTCGGCGGCGACCCTGACCGGGTCACGGTCTTCGGCGAGTCGGCGGGCGGCGGATCGGTCGCCGCGCTGCTGGCGATGGACCGGTGCGGCCGGGCTGTTCCGCCGGGCCGTCGCGCAGAGCGTGCCGGGCACGTTCTTCTCGCCGGAGCTCGCCGCGGACATCGCCGCCGCCTGCGCCGCCGAGCTGGGGCTGCGGCCCACGGTGGCCGACCTGTCCGGCGTTGCCCCGCGCCAGCTGTCCGCCGCCGCTGACGCGGTCGGCGCCAAGATGGACCAGTGGGCGCGACGCTGGGGCCAGCCCGCGCACCGATCGATCCCGTTCTCGCCCGTCGTCGACGGCGACGTCCTGCCGGTCACGCCGTGGCAGGCCCTGGCCGACGGCGCCGGCCGCGACATCGAACTCCTCGTCGGCCACACCCGCGACGAGCAGCGCCTGTTCACCGCCATCGACGGTCTGCTCGGCGAGGTGAGCGAGGAGCAGGCGGCGACCGCCCTCGATGTCTTCGCCCCCGGCCCGGACGGCGCGCGCCGCTACCGTGACGCCTTCCCGGCGGCGGGCCCGGACGAGCTGTACGAACTGGTCCACTCCGACTGGCTGTTCCGCATGCCGTCGCTCCACCTCGCCGAGGCCCAGGCGGCCGCCGGCGGCCGGGCGCACGTCTACGAGCTGACCTGGCCGGCTCCGGGCATGGGCGGCGTCCTCGGCGCCTGCCACGGCCTCGACGTACCGCTCGTCTTCGGCAACCTGGACCGCGGCCAGCCGGCCATGCTGATCGGCGAAACACCCTCGCCGGAGGCAGAGGCCCTGTCCGCCCGGATGCGCGCCGCATGGACGGCGTTCGCCGCCCACGGCGACCCGGGCTGGCCCGCGTACGACGCCGATCAACGCCTCGTTCAGCTCTTCGACACCCGGCCGGCTGTCACCGCCTACCCGGAAGAGCCCTCCCGCCTGATCTGGCAGGACCACACCTTCCCAGCGCTGCCGCTGATCAGCAAGTAGCGCCCGCTCAGCCAGGCCGGGGCTGCTGATTGTGTTCGAGGCGGCCACGGGACCTTGGGCGTAGGTTGGCTGCATGATTGCGCGCATGTGGCGGGGATGGGTGCCCACCGAGAAGGCGGTCGAGTACGTCGAGATCGTGGAGCGCACCGGCATGGCGGGTTATCGGCGTACGCCGGGGAATGAGGGAGCTCAACTGCTCACCCGCGATCTCGGCGACGGCCGGACCGAGATCATCACGCTGAGCTGGTGGAGCGACCTGGATCAGATCCGCGCCTTCGCCGGCGACGACATAGATCACGCCAAGTACTACCCGGAAGACGATGAGTACCTGCTCGACCGGGAGGCCACGGTCACGCATTTCGACGTTGCGCCCCCATCATCACCATGAGACCGATCACCTTGGGTCGGCTGGACGGCGCCACTGGCACCTAGGGATTGGCTGACACGTTTTGCCTTCCTTTGGTGTTGCCTTCGCTCGCTTCGAGGTATGCCCTTGGATCGGCGGACCGTTCTGCGTTCGACAATTCTGGCCATAGGTGGCGCCGGCTGCTCGTCCCTGGAGCAGGCGAGCACTGCTCCTGGCGGCACCTCACCCCCCGTCCACTAACCGGACGCAGGCACCGGCAGCATCGCCCGTCCAACCGAGTCAGCCGGGCAAGTCGGTGCGGTCCTCGGCAATCGAGGTGGGTCATGGACCGCGCTCAGTTCGTAAGGTGGCGTTGACGTTCCATGGCAACGGCGATCCGGCCCTCGCCGACCGGCTGCTCGCCCTGGTCGAAGTCCCGCGCGCCCGGATCAGTGTGCTCGCGATTGGGACCTGGCTGGCCAGTCACCCCGAGATGGCCGCACGGATCCTGCGCGGCGGGCATGACCTGGGCAACCACACCATGCATCACAAGCCGATGCGCACCCTGAGCTCGGCCGACGCGCACCGCGAGGTCGGTGACTGCGCCGCGGTGCTTCGCCGTACGGCGAACTTCTCGGGCCGCTGGTTCCGCGCCTCCGGGACGCAGCGGACGACGCCGCTGATCCGGTCGGCGGCTGCCGCATCCGGCTACGACACGTGTGTCTCGTACGACGTCGATGGGCTGGACTGGCAGGACCCATCGGCGGACACTGTCGTCCAGGCCGTGCTCGACGGGGTCCGGCCGGGGGCGATCGTCAGTCTTCACCTCGGCCAGCAGGTCACCATCGCCGCGCTGCCCCGAATCCTCGACCGACTGTCCACCAAGCGACTCCAGCCGGTCACCCTGACCAAACCCCTGACATGAAGCACCGAGTTCCACGCCGTCCGCCGCTGGGAGCGGCGATGCTGCTGCTCGTAACCGCGTGCACCGGCAGTCCCAGCGCCACCACCAGTCCCACCACCGGCAGTGGTCCGACGCCGATTGTCACGCAGACGCCGCCGACGGGCCCCGCCAAGCCGACTACCAACCCTCAGCTCCTGCCGGGGATGCCGGCTCCACTGTCGCCCACCGATGTCTGGGCGGCCGACCGTCCCGGCCGGTTCGCCGCCTCGGTACGACGGGTGCCGGTACGGATCTACGTCCCCAACAGCGGCAGCAACACGGTCACCGAGATCGATCCCCGGACGTACCGCGTGATCCGGACCTTCCCGACCGGTCGGCAGCCGCAGCACGTCGTACCGTCGTGGGATCTGCGCGTCCTGTGGGTGAACAACGACCTCGGCAACAGCCTGACCCCGATCAACCCGGTCACGGGACTGCCCGGCCGCCCGGTGGCGGTCCATGATCCCTACAACCTCTACTTCACGCCTGACGGGAAACACGCGGTGGTGATGGCGTCGGCCGACAGGCGGCTGGTGTTCCTCGATCCCCACACGATGGGCGCGCAGAAGTCGGTTCCGGTGCCGTGTGCCGGGGTGAACCATGCCGACTTCGCCGCCGACGGGCGGACCTTCGTGGTGTCGTGCGAGTTCTCCGGACAGCTCTTGCTGGTCGACACCGCCGCGGAGAAGATCTTGCAGGTCCTGCGGCTGCCGCAACGACGCATGATGCCCGCTCCGATGCCGCAGGACGTGAAGCTCGCACCGGACGGCCGGTTCTATTACGTTGCGGACATGATGAGCAACGGTGTGTGGGTGGTAGCCCCGCAGCCGTTCGCCGTCCGCGCCTTCGTGCCGACCGGCAAGGGTGCGCATGGTCTCTACGTGACCCGGGACTCGAGGCGGCTCATCGTCACCAACCGCGACGAGGGCTCGATCTCATTGCTCGACTTCGCCACCCGACGGGTGGTCGCGAAGTGGCGCATCCCCGGTGGCGGCAGTCCGGACATGGGTGGGGTCTCGCCGGACGGGTCCGTGCTGTGGGTCTCGGGCCGGTATCACGGCGTCGTGTACGCGATCCGGCTCCAGGACGGCAAGCTGCTCGCCCGGATCAAGGTGGGCAGTGGGCCGCACGGACTCGCCATTTTCCCGCAGCCGGGCCGCTACTCGCTCGGTCACACCGGCGTCTTCCGCTGACAGCCGGCGCCGCCGTGACGAAAGCGCCGTTCCCGGGAATTGCCCCGGGAACGGCACCTGGCCAGATCAGCCCAGCGTCTTGAGCAGTGCCTGGACCGCCTGCTTCTCGGCGGCCGCATCCTTGGTGTCGCGGACCGACGTGAACAGCGCGTCGTTCTGGCTGTCGATGAAGCCCCAGGCCTTCCCGTCGAGCGGTTCGAGTTTGCCTTGGTCGTCGTCCCAGGCTTTCTCGTAGGCGTCGACGGCGTTGTTCAGCCCGGCCTGGTCGCCCTTGGCGAGGTCAGCGTCCATACTGCGGACCAGGGTACGGAACTGCGCGACGTCGGCCTTCGGGAAATGCGCTGTCCCCTCCGCCGAGCTCAGGTGCACGTTCGCCGCGGCCGGGTTCGGGCCTTCCTTCTCGGCGGCAGCGTTCGCGTGCGGCTGCGCGGACGCCCAGTTCAGGAGGATGCCGGCGGCAACGGCGGCCGCGGTCATGACGCCGACGAGTGGCCACTCGCGGCGCGGCTGGTGGTACTTCGCCGTTCGTTCGCGGTGCTGGTGCCCCTCGATGACGTCGGTCTTGGTGAAGGTCAGGTAGACGACCGTCGCCAGGATCGCGCTCAGGAAGATGATGCTGGTGACCAGCGTTCCGAGACCAAGGCCTTGGTCGGGAACCTTGGGCGCGGCCAGCCAGTCGCCCAGGTTCGCGCCCAGCGGACGGGTGAGGATGTACACCAGCCAGAAGGCCAGGACAGGATTCGCGCCCAGTCTCCAGCAGCCGACGATGATCGCGATCAGGGCGAGAGGAAGGAGAACCGACACGTCAGGGCTCCAGCCGGTCAGCTCGAGGGTCCAGTCGCCGCTCGCGGTGCCGAGCGCGAAGGTGACGAGGACGGCCGGCCAGTAGAAGCTCTCGCGGGGCCGGGTGACGATGCTGTGGATCGAGAGCGTGCGTTCGCGCGCCCACCAGATGCCGAACATGACAGCAAGAGCCAGGGCGAACACAGAGGTACTGATCCACAGCGGCACGCCGAGCTGGTCGGTGAGGATATCGGTGTAGAGCGTGCCGGTGACGCTGACGACCACCACGGTGAGCCAGTAGGCGGCCGGCTTGTACCGGGACGTGCTCAGCTGCCAGCCCAGGACTACGGCGAAGACCACGCTGAAGATGACCGCGGTGGCGATGATTCCGACGCCCAGCTGCATATTGATCCAGTCGGCGAAGCTCTCGCCGACAGTGGTGCAGAGGATCTTGATGAGCCAGAACCAGAGAGTGACCTCGGGCACCTTGTTCAGCAGCACCCGGGGTGCGGCTGTACGGGACGCGGTATTGGTTGTCATGCGGGCCACGCTTGCTCGAAGCACCTGCACGCAACCTGACTGCCGTCAGGCCCGCGGGAACCGAACCTCGACGTGTCCGCGGCCGTCGGCCACCGCCCGTACGCCGAGGCCGGTTGCGGTCGCGATCCGACGGACCACGGCGAGGCCGAGCCCGTGCCCGTCCGTGCCGCTGTGACCGGGGCGAACACGCGTTCGAGATCGTCCGGTCGGAAGCCGGGCCCGTCGTCGAGGACATGGACGAGGACGCTGTCGCCGACTGCCTCTGCCTCGAGGGAAGCAGTCGTCCTCGCGTGGCGGGTGGCGTTGTCGAGCAGGGGTGCCAAGACGGCCGCCACCACGTCGGCGGGGACGGCCACCTCGAGATCGCGTGGGGCGTCGATCTTCACCTCGCGGCCCTCGGCAACCTGTCGCAGGACCGCAGCCAACCGGCAGCTCGCCTCTCCGCGCAGGCGAGACCGGGCGGCATCGAGGATCGCACTCACCGCGGTGCTGAGCCGGTCCGTCTCGGCGAGGACGAGTTGCGGGTCGACCTGTGTTCCCGAGAGCTCGGCCAGTTGGGCCTCGCCACGCAATACGGTCATCGGTGTCCGCAGCTCGTGGGCGATCTCGTCGGTCAGCCGCCGCTCGTCGGCGATGGTGTCCGAGACCCGGCCGAGGAGCCGATCGAAGGTTTGGGCCAGCTCGCCGAACTCGTCACGAGCCGGCCCCAGGCCGTAGCGGCGGACCGGGTCGTGATCTCCCCCCACACGTCGGCCATCGCGGACATCTGATGGACGACGCGCAATGCCCTGCTGACGCCAAGGTAGGCGACGAAGCCTGCGAGCACGATGGCGAGAGCGCCGAGCACGAGTGACATCAGTAGGCTGCGCTGCTCCGAGTTTTCGTACGGCGCGAGGTCCACGGTCACGACGATGGTGACCCGGTGCCCCTGCACCGGCAGTGGTACGGCGTAGAGCGGGTAGCGACCCGTCGTCACGAACTCGTCCCGGCCGGATCTGCCCAGCTTGTCGACGACCCCGGCCGAGGTGGAGTGCAGAACTCCGTCGATGAGACGACCGTCGGCATAGACCCAGGCGACCGTGTCGAAGGCATCGCCGGTGCCCTCGACGAGCCTGACTGTTCCGTTGTGAACTTGGACGGTCCCCGCGACAGCTTCGGCCCGTGTTCGCGCCAGTGTTCGAGTATCTGCGTCGGTCGCTCGGGTGAGCAGGACATGGCTGAGTACCACGAGTACGGCGACGACCAGTGTCGCGGTCAGGATCGCGAGCGAGACGATCCGGCCCCGGAGGCCGGTCAGTCCCATCGATAGCCGAGGCAGGCAGACGTCCCGGCCGTCGGCGTCGGGCAGGCCGATGTCGAGGATCACGATCTGAGGGGCCGGGTCGAGCCGGGCAAGAAGATCGGAGCCGTTGGCCGCGGCAACGACCGAGTGTCCGTCGCCCTCCAGGGTTCGCCGCAGCAGCCCCCGCAGCCCCCGGTCGTCCTCGCAGACAGCGACTCTGGCCATGGCGCGCACGGTACCGACCCAGACCAACGATGGGCGATCGGCTCTCAGCGTCCTCTCAGTCCCGTCTCGCGACGATGGCGAGGGCCGGCGGGTGGTACCACGGTACGACGCCTCGGTGTTAAATCATTCGCTGGTACCACGGGTGCCCCGTTGTCATCCTCCTAGCGTTGACAACGAGGCGGCCGGGGCACCCGGAGCCCGTAATCGAGGGAACAGACGCGATGATCGAGGCGCACCAACTGACCAAGCGGTATGGCGAGACGACGGCCGTGGATCGGCTCGACTTCACCGTCAGACCCGGGACGGTGACGGGATTCCTCGGTCCCAACGGGGCCGGAAAGTCCACGACCATGAGGATGATCATCGGTCTGGACAGCCCGAGCAGCGGGACGGTCACCGTCAACGGACGCCCCTACCGCGAACACTCCGCACCCCTGCAGGAAGTCGGCGCGCTGCTGGAGGCGAAATCCATCCATCCGGGTCGGTCCGCTTTCGACCACCTGATGGCGCAGGCCTACACCCACGGCATCCCGCGCCGACGGGTGAACGAGGTGATCGAAATGACCGGCATCGAGTCCGTGGCCAAGAAGCGTGCCGGCGCGTTCTCGCTCGGAATGGGCCAACGGCTTGGCATCGCCGCTGCTCTCCTCGGTGACCCTGCCACCGTGATGCTGGACGAGCCGGTCAACGGCTTGGACCCGGAGGGGGTGCTGTGGATCCGGAACCTGCTCATCGGCCTGGCGGCTGAAGGCCGGACGGTCTTCGTTTCGTCGCATCTGATGACCGAGATGGCCCTGGTGGCTGACCATCTGATCATCGTGGGGCGTGGTCGGCTGCTGGCTGACACCACTGTGGAGGAGTTGGTTCGCCAAGCCGATGGCAGCTCAGTGACCGTTGCCAGCGCCGACCCGGCACGTCTGCGGGAGGTCCTGGCCGGTCCAGGCGTCGAGATCACCGGACGGACAGGTTCGGAGGAACTGCAAGTGACCGGCCTGACGGCCCGCTCGATCGGGCTCAAGGCCGCCGAGGCGGATATCGCGCTGTTTGAGCTCACGGCCAAGAGAGTCTCCCTGGAAGAGGCGTTCATGGAACTCACGAAGGATTCTGTCGAGTACCACGGGACCACCGAGATCACCAGGAGTGCGGCATGAGCGTCACCACGTCGGTCCGGCCATCCTCGGGAGACGCCACGCCTGCGACACGACCGCCGTACCGGGTGACCGGGCGACGCGTGCTGCGCAGCGAATGGTCCAAGCTGTGGTCTCTTCGCTCCAGCTGGATCACGTTGGCATTGGCACTGCTGTTCCTGGTCGCCTTCGGGATCATCGCCGCGGCACGCTACAAGAGCAGCGTCACCTCTGGACGCCAGCTGGACCCCGACTTCGCCGACGCGACAGCACTCAGCCTGTCGCTGTTCGGCGTACCCATCGCACAACTGGCACTAGGTGTACTGGGAGTGCTGGTCACGGCCGGTGAGTACTCCACCGGCACCATCCGATCGACCTTGGCGGCTGTTCCCCGCCGGCTTCCGGTGCTCTGGTCCAAGTCTGCCGTGTTCGGCCTGGTCGCGCTCGTCCTCAGCGTGGTGGGGGTATTTGTCACCTTCCTCGTCGGCAGCAGCATCGTCTCCGGCACACAGGCGGCCCTGACTCTTTCGAGTACGGGCGTAGTACGCAGCCTTCTGGGCGCTGCCCTCTACCTGGCCCTGGTCGGCGTGATCGGCGCAGCTCTGGGTGCCTTGCTGCGATCGGTGGCCGGTGGCATCGCGGTACTGGTCGCGTCCCTGATGCTGATTCCCGGATTGATCTCGCTGCTTCCGAAGTCGTGGAGTCAGGCGATTCAGCCGTACCTGCCCAGCGTCGCCGGCCAATCGATGTTCGACTTGCATCACCAGGCGCACACGCTGACGCCGGCGGTCGGACTGGTGGTCTTCCTTGCCTGGACGGCCCTGGCCTTGGCAGGAGCGGCTTGGCGGCTGGCCCGCTCGGACGCCTGAAGACGGCGGTGACGATTTCGGTGTCGGCACACAATGGAGGGGTGACACCTGTGACCGTCAACCCCGCGTCTGCCGCGGATCCTGCCCTGGGCGGGCCGAGCGCCGCCGAGCTGGATCCGCTCTGGAGTCATCCCCTGGTCGTCCGAATGACCCGGCTCGCGCAGCGGCTGCGGCAGGGGGATGCGCAGCATCCTTGGGTGCTGGACACCGGCATCGTCGTCATCACGTTCGTGCTGTTCTGCCTACCTGACCTGGTCAGAGGCGACAGCGGCCCGAAGGAGCTCGCCGGCACCTTCTCGCCGTTGCCGCCGGCCGCGATGCTGGCTCTGCAAGCTGGACTGATACTGCCGCTGTTGTGGCGGCGGCGCGCGCCGTTCCTAGCCTTCGGTGTCATCGCGGTGGTGTTCTTGATCCAGTGGTCCCAGAGCGCGTGGCTGCGTGCCGACATCGCTCTCCTGATCGCGTTGTACAGCTTGACGTTGCACGGGCGGCTGCGCAGCCTGCTCGCTGCGACCGGCATCGTCGCGGTCGTCCTGACGGTGGTAGCGATCCGCGTCTCCGCCGTCATGTCGGCAGCAGAGGGATTGTTCTTCCTGGTCTGCGCTGTCACTGCGGCAACAGCCCTCGGCTTGGCGGTGCGAATCCGGCGTTCTCAGCTCGCGGGACTTCGAGAACGGGCCGCGCGGCTGGAGGTCGAACGCGACCAAAGAATCAAGCTCGCCGCGGCTGCTGAGCGCGCTCGGGTAGCTCGCGAGATGCACGACATCGTCGGCCACAATCTGTCGGTCATGATCACGCTCGCTGATGGCGGCGCCTATGCTGCCGGCGCCACGCCGGGTCGCGCGGCTGAGGCGCTCGGGCTGATCGCGGAGACCGGGCGCCAGGCGCTGGGGGAGCTGCGCCGGATGCTGGGAGCATTGCGAGAACGGCAGGACGCACCGCAGTTCAGCCCACAACCGAGCATCGCCGACATCGACAGTTTGTGTCGCCGGACCCGAGCTGCAGGCCCGGCGATCATCTACCGGACGACCGGTGACGTGGACGCGATGGATCGTGGCATCCAGCTCACGGCGTACCGCATCGTGCAGGAAGCGCTGACGAACACCCTCAAGCACGCCGGACCGAAGACGCAGGCCGAGGTGTGGTTGAACATCGCTGAGCACCAGTTACAGATCCGGGTGCAGGATTCGGGTCCGCCCACCGGCCGCAGGCGGCCGGAACGGTCGATCGGCGAGGGGCACGGCCTGGTCGGAATGAAAGAACGCGCGGCCATGTACGGCGGGAGCGTGCTTGCCGGTCCGGTGCCCGGCGGGGGCTGGACGCTCCAGGCCGAACTCGAACTCGATCCGCCCACCGATCCACCCGAAGGTGACCGATGATCACGGTGCTCATCGTGGATGACCAGCCCTTGCAGAGGCTCGGCTTCCGGATGCTGCTGGAGTCCGTACCCGACACCGCGGTTGCCGGCGAGGCTGCGACCGGTTCGGAGGCTGTTCGCCAGGCGGCCGAGCTCCGCCCCGATGTGGTCCTGATGGACGTGCGGATGCCAGGCATGGACGGCATCGAGGCAACCCGTCGCATCGTCGCCACCGGAGGCCGGTCGCGGGTCCTCGTGCTAACGACATTCGACCTCGACGAGTACGCCCACGCCGCGCTGCGAGCAGGGGCCAGCGGCTTCCTGCTCAAAGATGCCCGGCCGGAAGAACTGCTGGCGGGTATCCGCGCGGTCGCGGCCGGAGACGCGATCATCGCGCCGGCTCTGACCCGACGGCTGCTGGATGCCTATGGCCACTATCTTCCCGGCCGTACCCGCGAGCCTCAGGACAGCCCGGAACTGCGAAGCCTGACCGACCGCGAACGGGAAATCCTGGTCGCCGTCGGCCGCGGTTGGACCAACGCGGAGATCGCGGAGCGGTTGACCCTGTCGGAGTCCACCGTCAAAACCCACGTCGGCCGCGTACTGTCCAAGATCCGCGCCCGGGACCGGATCCAGGCCGTCATCCTCGCCTACGACCTGGGGCTCACCCACCCCAACACCAGCAGCGCGATCGACGGCTGAACGCGGCCCCGCCGACGGTCGGGTTGCCTTGCACTGGAGGAGTTCACGGGCGTGGGGTGCCGGGAGTGATGAAGCCGGACTCGTAGGCGGCTATTACAACCTGGGTGCGGTCGCAGAGGCGGAGTTTGGCGAGAAGGCGGCTGACGTGGGTCTTGACGGTCTCGTGGCTGACCGTCAGGCGGGTGGCGATCTCCGGGGTTGGACAGGCCCCTGGGCGATCAGTGCGATGACTTCCACCTCGCGGGGCGTCAGGTTGCTGAGGGCAACGGTCTTGGCCGGGGAAGGGGGCCGTTGCCGGGCGAACTCCGCGATCAGGCGGCGGGTCACGCTCGGTGCCAGCCGGCCGGGTCGCCGGCGGGCTGTACTGCGTGGAGGTGGTCGCCGAGTACTTCGGTTCCGCCGTCACGGAGGCGAGCGGGACCATCGACTGGATCATCGACGCCGGCCTGATCACCACCACCGTGGTCGCCGCCGCGATCGCCTCGACGCGCGAACGTTCCGTTCGAGCCGGCGTCACCGCGGCCGTGTACGCCATGATCACCGAATACCTCACGTGGTACCCGGTCGTCCTGCTCAGTTACTACTCGTTCCGGACCAGCGCGGCGATCGAGCGGGTCTGGCGCGCCGAGGGCCTCTATGACGACTTCGCACGCAGCGGCATGACCAACATCAACGCCTTCGTACTCCAAGACTTCTGGGGCGCCGGAGTCTTCCACCGCCTCGCCGGCCTGATCATCGCCGCCGTCCTCGGCGCCACTACCGCGGTCATCATCACCCGACTTGGCGCAGCGGACGCGCGGCGTGCCGCGAGCCGTCGATCAGCCGGTGCAGCCCGGCCTGAAGCCAGATCTCATCGGTGAGCTCACCGCCATTATCCATTGCCTGTGGCAACGTCAGTGGGCTGCTGACCTGGCCGGTTGCCGCGCTTGAGGACGAAGTAGGCAACGTTCAGGACGATCACCAGCCAGACCACCGCGACGGTCCATCCGGCCAGTACGTCGGTAGCCCAGTGGTAACCGAGGTAGACGCGGCTCAGGCCGATGCCGATGCTCAACACCACCGCGACGGCGAGGATCGCGATCCGATACCTGAGCGACCGGATTCTCGGCCAGACCAGTGCGGCCACGGTGACGAAGAAGACCGTCGAGTTCAGAGCGTGGCCGGACGGGAACGCGAAGGTGTTCGAGACCGGACCCAGGACGACCGTGACGTCCGGTCGTGCGCGCCCGATCAGGTTCTTCAGTCCGCTCGACAAGATTGATGAACCGATCATCGCCAGCAACAGCACCGCCGGAGTTCGCAGAGTCCGGGTCCACCGCCACAAGATCAACGCCGTGACCACCGTCAGGGTGATGAGGACCGGGGGGTTGCCGATGAAGGTCAGCCCTCGAGCGACAGCGGTGAGAACGGGGGTCCGATGCGACACTGCTGCAGTCGTCAGTTCGGGATCGAACGCGGCCAGCCCGTCGGACTCGGTCGCGGCGTCGGCCAAGCCGATCAGCCCGAGCGTCCCGGCCACCACTACGACCGCGCTCGCGACGAGTACGCCGTACCGGTGATGGGTCACCTTGTCCTTGTCCGCTGTCATTCAGCCGCCTTGTGCGTCGAGTATCAATCGCCAAACTCCCAGTGTCGCCGGTACTCGCTGAGATTCCGCTGAGGAAGTCCGCCGCCAAGCCAGTCAGGTTCTTCTCAGCGGTGGCCTTCTAGTGCCACGCCGAGCAGGCGGCCGCTGCTCGGGAAACCACTGATCTGATCTCTCCGGTTCCTCTCAGCGGGTCGCCGGTCTACTGGCTTCATGAAGTCCAGAACACCAGCTGACAAAGCCAAGAGGCGGCGCCGACGACGCTGGATCGCACTGGGTGCCTGCCTCGTCCTTGTGGTCCCGATGGTGTCCTATGTCCGAGCGCTGCTCTATCCGGGAAACGCAACCTTCGCAGTTCGAACCGTCGAGTGGATCCGCGACCATGGCGCCGGAGGTGTGATCGACACGATCGAGACGTGGAAGTACTCCCGTCAAGCGCCTCCGACTGCTGGACAGCCCCAGGACATTCCGACGTTCGCACATGGCAGCTACTCGCCTGGCAAGGCATCGCAACTCCCGACGATCAAGCGTCTTCCGGAGACGCCGCCACTGCCACGAGAGGGTGAATGGACTCCTGCGCGGCAGGGAAAGAATGGCAGCACTCTCTTGTGGACGAGTTGGTTCCGCCCTGACAGCGCCCACCTACCGGTGACAGTTGCGGCGGCGCTGATCCCGCAGACGGCGGACCGGGTGCGGCTCATGCCGGGGACCAGGGAGCCTGTCGTCGGAATGCCCTCCCGGGACGGCTACTCGGTGCCGGCGAAGGATCGGAAGAATCTGGTCGCCACCTTCAACGCCGGCTTCAAGATGCGTGACTCGCATGGCGGTTGGTGGACCACTGAGTCGCACGCAGTACCCCTCGTGGACGGCCGGGCCTCTGCGGTCATCGACAGGAGCGGAGTTGTACGGATCGGTGAGTGGAACAAGACCGTACGGATGGGGCCGGACGTCGTCGCTGTGCGGCAGAATCTCGATCCGGTGATCGTGGGCGGCAGGATCGTGAACGGTCTGACGGCCAATGCCAACGGCCGGTGGGGCAGCGTGAGAAGTCAGTTCCAGTACACCTGGCGCTCCGGCCTCGGCACCGATGCCAGAGGCAACCTCATCTACGTCGCCGGGCAGGGTCTGACGCTTGGCAGCCTTGCCGCCGCGATGCAGCAGGCCGGGATCCAGGAAGGTATGGAGCTGGACATTCACGCCGCCATGGTCAGCTTTGACCTCGAATACCCGCAGAGCAACGGTCAGATCAGCAGCGAACGTCTGCTGGACTCGATGACCTCGCCGTCGGACCGCTATCTGGTCGATGATCAACGTGACTATTTCTCAGTGGTCGCCCGATGACCGAAGTCCAGGATCGGCCGGACGCTGCCCTGAAGATTGGTCGCAGCAGATCACTGCTGAGACTGAGCAGGCCGCAGCAGTGGCACAAGGCAGTCATGCTCTTCGCTGCGCCCGCGGCCGCCGGGGTGATCGATCACCCTCAGGTGCTTCTCCGTGCGGCAGTTGCTGCTGTCGCGTTCACGATGCTCTCGATCGCGGTGTACGCGGCGAACGACGTACGCGACGCCCCCGACGATCGCCGTCACCCGCGCAAGCAGTATCGTCCTGTCGCGTCGGGTGCGCTGAGTCCGACTGTCGCGTTGGTTTGGGGCGCGTCCGCGGGACTGGCGGGCCTCGCCGTCGCCGCGCAGGTAGGCCTGCCGACGCTTCGCACTCGGATTGGCGTACTTGACCGCGCAACTCCTGTACGTGTTCGGGTTCAAGCACGTCGCGGTGGTGGACGTGGTGCTTGTCGCCCTGGGATTCGTGCTGCGTGCGGCGGCCGGCGCGGCGGCCTCCCAGGTGCCGGTATCGAACTGGTTCCTGCTGGTCTCACTGTTCGGGGCACTCTTCCTGGTGGCCGGAAAGCGGCGCGCCGAACGGACCTCCTCGACGGCGGACGCGCGGAGCAGGCCGGTGCTGGCTGCTTACTCCTCTGCCTGGCTCGACCAGCTCACCACTGTCGCAATGCTGGGGACTGTCATGTCTTACGGGCTCTGGGCATTCCAGTACCTCGGCCATGACGTGTTCCGACAGCTGCTGGTGGTGTCCTTCTTGCCCTTCCTGACCTGCCTCCTCCGCTACGGCCTCTTGGTGTCTACCGGACGCGGTGAACTCCCCGAGCACGAACTGTTCCGCGACCGGGTCCTCGTGGTTGCGGGTCTCTGCTGGGCTGTGCTGGTGGGGGCCGGCCTGTATCTGGCCTGAGGCGCCGAAGACGTCAGCCGTGGTCGGGGATGGCCACGGTGGCAATGGTGCCGCCGGTGGGGGAGGGGGTGAGCGTGATGGTGCCGTGATGGGCCTTGGTGATCTCCAGAACGATGGAGAGGCCGAGACCGGAGCCGCCGCTGGCGCGGGCCCGGCTCGTGTCGAGGCGGACGAAGCGTTCGAAGACGCGGTGGCGCTCGGCCTCGGGGATGCCGTCGCCGTCGTCTTCCACGGTGATGACGGCTGAACCGTTCTTGTCTCCCGCGGTGAGGCGGACGGTGGTGTGGGCGGCTCGGGCGGCGTTGTCGACGAGGTTGCGGAGCAACTGGCTCAGCCGGGCTGGATCGCCGACCACGCGGACGGGATGAACATCTCCCGTTACGGCGATGTCAGGGGCTGAGCTGCGGAGCCGCTGGATCTCGGCCGCGACCAAGTCGTCGAGATCGACATCGGTCTGCTGCATGCGGAGGCCGGCGTCGTCGGCTCTGGCGAGCAGGAGCAGATCCTCGACCAACCGACGCATCCGCTCGGCCTCGCCCCCCATCACTTGATGCAACTCACGCCAGGCCTGTCCGGTGGTGTCGGCGTCGACCACCTCCAGCGCTGCTGTGAGGGTGGCGAGGGGCGATCGGAGCTCGTGACTTGCATCCGACACGAACCGCCGCTGTGTCGCCTGCCCCGCCTCCAACCGGTCGAGCATCTGATTCATGGTGGTCGCGAGCCGCGCGATCTCGTCCTGCGTCGCCGGCACCGGAACTCGCTGCGAGAGGTCAGTGGCGCCGATTCCCTGCACACGGGACCGGATCCGCTCAACCGGTCTGAGTGCCTGACCGGCCAGGAGCCATCCGGCCACCCCGACGACGATCAGCAGCACCGGGTACCCAACCAGCAAGTACTTCGCGACCGTGGCGACCGTGTCCCGCTGCGTCTGGATCGACGATGCGATCACGACGACGTACTGCTGCCCGCCGTACGAGGCTCCCTGCGCGACGATGAGGTACGAGTGGTCGTCGTCGAGCAGCGGCATCTCTCCGACCTCCGCCCGCTCGAGTACGCCGGGCGCGGGACGGAGACCAGTCAGTGCCTTCGTGTCCACTCGCCCTGAGGAGGCAGCGAGAACCTGACCGGATGGATCCAGCACCTGGACCAACTGGGTCTGGCGGGTGGTGTTCGCGAGATCCGCGGACAACCCGGAGATGCCTTCGTCGGCGATCTGGTTGGCGACCTCGGTCGCTCGCGCATCGGCGGCATCGGACACCCCGGTGATGAGCGCGCGTTGCAGGAGGAGGAGCAGTACGGCGGCCCCGAGCGCCATCGCTACGGCAACCACGATCACCGCCGCGGCGGTGGACCTGCTCCGCACGCTGGCACGGCGCAGTCCGAGGATCGGCCTGCGCCAGGCCGACACCGGTCGCGCTCGTTTCGAGACGGGAACGGTCACGTGCGATCAAGTGTTCTCAGTGGCCATAGTCGCAGGTCACGCGTCAGGTATGCACAAGTTGCCAGGACGCTGAGCCACGTGATGGCGAGCAGCCACCCAGCAAGTACATCGGTTGCCCAGTGATATCCGAGATAGAGCCTGCTGAGTCCGATCCCCGCACTCAGCAGTACGGCGATCAGGCCGCCCCCGATCCGCAACACCAACCGGGCACCGCTCATCCACAGCAGACCTGCCAGCGCCAGGAGGAACGCTGTCGAATCCAGGGTGTGGCCTGAGGGGAACGAATAGCTCGTGTCGATGCTGCCGAGCACATAGCTGCGGCCTGGCCGATGGCGGGCGACCAGCAGTTTCACGGCGTAGGTCAGAGCGCCGGAGCCGGCGACCGCGGCCAGGAGCAGGACGGATGGCCGCAGGCGCTTGGTGACGCGCCAGAGCAATAAGGCCGTGAACACGGTGATCAGCAAGCCGGCGAACAGGTGCACAACAGCAGGCGGGTGCTCGAGCTGTTCGGAGCGGCGACCAAGGATCCGAGGTTCGGTCACGGTCAGCCGCCCTCGGGGTCGAGGCGGTAGCCCATACCGCGGATGGTTTCGATGGAGTGGCGGGCGTACGGGGTGTCGATCTTGAGGCGGAGGTAGCGGATGTAGACCTCGACCACGTTGGGATCGCCGTCGAAGGCGGGGTCCCAGACGCCGGCGAGGATCTCGGGTTTGCTGACGGTGTCGCCGCGGTGGCGGATCAGGAACTCGAGCAGGCCGTACTCCCGCGGCGTGAGCGTGATCTCCTGGCCGGCCCGTTCGACTCGACGCCGGGCCGGATCGAGCACCAGGTCGCCGGCGGTGAGCACCACCGGCCGCTCCGGACCGCCGCGGCGGATCAGCGCCCGCAATCGGGCGATCAGGACGAGGAAGCTGAACGGTTTGGTGAGGTAGTCGTCCGCGCCGAGGTCGAAGGCATCGGTCTGGTCGTACTCGCCGTCTTTCGCGGTCAGCATCAGTACCGGCGTCCACACACCGCGTTCCCGGAGTTGTTCGAGCACTTTGTACCCGTTCAGCTTGGGCAGCATGATGTCGAGCACGATGACGTCGTAGCTGTGCTCTGTGGCCGCCCAGACCGCGTCCTGGCCGTCGTGTACCAACTCGACCACGAATCCGGCGTCGGTGAGGCCTCGACGGACTGTGTCGGCAAGCAGGATCTCGTCCTCCACCATCAGCACCCGCATGGGTCTCAGTCTCGCCCCCGCCCGCTGAGAATCCGCTGAGAGCCCATCACCGGAGCGTCGCGAACACGTCGTCGAGCCGACTACCCGGGGTTCGGCCGTGTTCGACGTACCACTCCCGCCCGAGCACGCGCCGGTACAGCCACGGCGGCAACTTGAGTAGCAGACCGAGCGTCCGCGCGCCGCCGTCCGAGCTCGCCTGGCTGGCGTGCGCCCGGAACGACTGCCGCTTCTGGTCGGCATACGCGCGTACGTCGACACAGTGGGTGATCGCCGACGCGGGGGAGTACGCGCGGTCGTAGTCAGCTGCCCGCACCTCCGGCAGTACGCCGGGAATCGCCTCGACGACCCGCACCAGCCGGCGGATCAGTCGCCGGTCGATCGTTGCCTCCAGCACCAACGGCGTACCGGCCCGTGCGGCGGCGTACGACACCGGCCGCATGTACTTGCTTGTGGTCCGGATGCCCATACCCGCCGGCCGGGTCGTAGATCGTCAGCGCGTCGGCCCGCTCCGCCCGCAGCAGCTCGGTCAACGGTGCCGCCGCCTCCTCGACCGCCAGACGGCTGAACGTGCCGTCCGCCACCAGGCCCGACGACCCCGAGTCAGGGAACCCGAACCGCACGACTCGCGCACACCCCAACGCCGCCGCAGACTGTTCCAGCTCATCCCGCCGGTACGACGCCAGCCGTCCAGCCGACCGGAACGACGAAGCGGCCGCGCCGGCCTCGCCATCGGTGGCGACCGCTAGCACGACGCGATGCCCTTCCGCGGCGAGCCGGGCCAACGTGCCGCCCATCAGCAGCGCCTCGTCGTCCGGATGCGCGTGGAAAGCGACCAGTGTGAAGGCCATGATGCGAGCATCGCACGCCACCGCAACCCGACCCAGTTGCTCTCAGCACCCTCTCAGCGCCTGCCTTCCAGTCTTGACCTCAAGAGAGCTGGCAACGAAGGCAACGGACGGAGGAAGCAGGTGGCCAAGGCGAGTTGGCGACGGGTGGCGACATCGGTGCTCAGTGGGCTCGCGACCGCTGCACTGGTGGTGTTGCTACCGCGAGCTGTAGGGGCGACGTGGGCCGAGGTCGGCGTCATTCTCGGCCGGGTCTCCGCCGGCGCGCTCGTCGTCCTCGCGATTGTCTGGATCGCCGGGCTGTGGGCACACTCGTTCGTCCTGGCCGCGTCCCTGCCAGGACTGACGAAACGCCGCGGCCTCACGCTGAGCCTGACCGGCAGCGCGGTCGCGAACGTCCTCCCGCTCGGCGGCGCGGCCGGCACCGGGCTGAACTTCGCGATGGTACGTCGTTGGGGCTTCAGCCGGGCCGCGTTCGGCGGCTTCCTCGCCGTCACGACCCTGCTGAACCTCGTCTCCAAACTCGGTGTCATCGCCGTCGCGCTCGCCCTCGTGCCGATTCTGCACAGCGCATCGGCGTTCGGTGCGGTGAGCCTGGTCTTTGTCCCTGTGCCCCTCGCTGTGGTGGCGGTCGTCTGGATGCTCGCCGACGAAAAGGTTGCCGCTGGCATCGGCACCGCACTGGACAAGCTCCTCCGCCGCAAGCGTGGCCGGCTGGCGGGCCGCATCCCGGAGCTGCGTCGGTCGGTCCTGCGGGTACTGCGCCACGGCTGGCGGCCGATGACGTCCGGCATGGTCGCCTACCTCGCACTCCAACTGGTCCTGCTGTGGCTGTGCTTCCACGTACTCGGAATCTCCCTCGGTCTACCGGTCCTGTTCACCGCTCTCGCCGTCGAGCGACTGCTCACGCTGGTCCCGATCACGCCAGGAGCGGCCGGTGTGGTCGAGGTCGGGACCACCGCGGCTCTGGTCGCCCTGGGCGGCGCCCCCGCCGGCGTCGCGGCCGGCTTCCTGCTGTTCCGCGGTTTCACCTACCTGATGGAGATCCCGGTCGGCGGTGTCCTGCTTGTGGGCTGGCTGGGAAGCCAGCATCGAGTCCGGCGCAATGCGGCTGATGTGGGTGCGGTCAGCGGATGAGGATCGCACTGGTCAGTGACTGTTACCTGCCGAGACTGGGCGGAATCGAACTGCAGGTCCACGATCTCGCCGTCCAGCTGTCTCGCGCCGGCCATGCGGTCACGGTGTTCACCACTACTGACGGGCTGTCCGCGGCGGGTGATGTGCCCGTCGTACGCCTGCCGTCGGTTGCCGGCATTCCGTTGCCAACTGCGATCGACACGCTCAGGCATGCGCTCTACTCCTTCGACGTCGTCCACGCACACACCTCCTTGTTCTCTCCGCTGTCCTGGCAGGCCGCCCGCCACGCGGTGGCGCCGATCATCACCATGCACTCGTTGCCCAACGCATCGATGCCATGGCCGATGGCGCAGATCGACCGCTATATCGGTGAGGCGAAGTGGACCGCGGTGAGTGGAGTCGTGGCAGACAGACTGCACCGGTCATTGCCGAACGGGTCGGTCGACGTGCTGCACAACGGAGTCGATCCTCAGCACTGGCGACAGCCGAGGCAGCAGAGCGATCCACTGACGATCGTGAGCACCATGCGGCTGGCCCGACGCAAACGCCCGCTTGCGCTCTTGCGAGCATTGGCGCGGATCCGCGAGATCGTGCCGGCCGGCACCACTGTGCGGGCGGTGGTAGTCGGCGCGGGCCCGCAAGCAAGAGCGGTAGCGGCGGAGGCGCGCGGCCTCGGTCTGACGAGCTGGGTCGACCTTCCAGGACGCCTGACCCGCTTCGAGATTCAGCAGCTCTATGCCACCGCGGATATCTACCTGGCGCCGGCCGAGCTGGAATCGTTCGGGGTCGCGGCCCTCGAAGCAAGGTGTGCTGGACTGCCGGTGATCGCGATGGCATCGGGTGGAGTCGGCGAGTTCATCCGCCACGGGGTCGAGGGGTACCTGGTCGACAATGACGCGCAGATGGCCGAGGCAGCGGCCGCGTTGCTCACCAGCCCTGCCCTCCTGTCACGTATGCAGGATCACAACTACACGACTGACCCAGCGATGACCTGGGGACACGTCGTCGCGCAGCATGTTGCGGCGTACCGGACTCAGGTCTCTCTCAGTGCCTTGCCTCTAGCGTCGGCATCATGACCCCCGAAGACTCCAGCACCACCGAACTGACTGGGTGGGGACGCACGACTCACCGGCAGACTCAGGTGCGGCGGCCGACCTCCGACGGTGGGTTGTTCGACCTGGTCCTCGCCGAAAAGAGAATCACCGTCCGCGGCGCGGGAAAGAGCTATGGCGACGCTGCGCTGCCTGAGCACGGCATCGTCCTGGACATGACGGGCCGCGACCGCATCATCTCGTTCGACCAGAGCAACGGCGTGATCGTGGTCGAGGCCGGCGCCTTGCTCAAGGACATCATCGAGCAGACCCTGCCGCTCGGGTGGATGTTGCCCGTCGTGCCCGGCACGGAGCAGATCACCGTCGGCGGTGCCATCGGCTGTGATGTCCACGGCAAGAACCATCCCGGCGCAGGTTCGTTCGGTCAGCATGTCCTCTGGCTCGCCCTGCTGCGTTCGGACGGGATCGTGACCCAACTGTCTGCCGGAGGTGATCCGGACGGGTTCTGGGCGACGATCGGTGGGATGGGCCTGACCGGGGTCATCCTGCAAGCGGCGATCCAGCTGCAGCACATCGAGACCGGCTGGGCACTACGGAATCGACTCCGAACACGATCCCTCGACCAGACCGTCTCGGTACTGCGTAGCCTCGCTGACCGCCAGGAGGCCGATCCGAATCACCATGTCATTGCCTGGCTGGACGGGCATGCCGCAGGCGACAGCCTGGGACGGGGGATCGTCGACGAGTTCCGGCCATCGACAACGAGGGAGCTGCCGGCCGTCGTACCGCCCTTCCCGGAGCGCCGAGATCATCCGGCCCGAAGAGCCGGGCGCTCCCTGCCCGGACCGGGAGTGGTGTCGAAGGCAACGATCGTCGCCGCCTCGACCGCCCGATGGCACCTGAGCCGGTCCGGCAACGCACAGCTCGTGCCTCTGCACTCTGCGCTCTGCCCCTTGGACCGGGCAGAGTTGTGGCCTGCTGCCTTTGGGCGTGCAGGTCTGATCCAGTACCAGTTCGCTGTTCCCGCGAGGCGAGGTGTCGGTGCTCCGTAAGGTCCTGACCTTCCTCGTCGCGCATCGGATGACGCCGGCTCTCGCCACCCTCAAGAACCTCGGATTCGGCACCGCGGGACCGCTGTCGTTCCCGATCCCCGGGTGGACGCTCGCCGTCGATCTGCCCGCCCGCTGGCTGCGTGACCCGGAGATCCTGCGGCCGATCGACAAGATGGTCGCCGCCGCCGGCGGCCGCGTCTATCTGGCGAAGGACGTGCTCACCGATCCGCGTCTCATCCCGACGATGTATCCACGGCTCGAGACCTGGCGACGAACCCAAGCCCGACTCGATCCCGGACGTCGCTGGACGTCTGCTCTGGCCGAGCGCCTGGGACTGGTGCGATGACGGCCGGGAGCCGCTCTACTCGTCGGTGGTTCGTCCGAGATCGGTATGGCCGTCCTCACCGAGCTCCTCGGTCCACCTCCGCGCCGCGTTGTTCTGGCGGGCCGGCCGAGCGGCGAGCTCTGGTGGAACGCGGAGAAGCTCCGCGACCTGGGCTACTCGGTGACGACCGCGGAGTACGACGCCAACCTGCGGGCGGACGAGGTCGACGGGATGCTCGAGCACGCCTCCGCCGAGCATCCGATCGGCCTCGCTGTGGTGGCTGTCGGTGCGATGACGTCGGAGTCGTTCGCCGACGGCATCGTCGTCAACGGGCTGTCGGTCTCGCTGCTGCTGCGAGCGTTGGTGCAGCGCAGACCTGAGCAGGTCGTGCTGCTGTCGTCCGCCGCCGCGGTGCGGCCGCGGCAGTCGATCGCGGCGTACTCACTGGGAAAACAACTCGCCGACTCGACCGCCGTCCTGCTCGCTCGGCAGGCCGCTGACACCGGCGTGCGAGTACTCGTCGTACGTCCTGGGTTCGTCGCGACCCGGATGACGGCCGACCAGGCGAAGCCGCCACTCGCGACGACGGCGACGCGGGTGGGCAAGAGGGTCGCGGCGGCGGTGCGGGCGCAGAGATCAATCGTCTGGGTGCCACGGCGGATGGCGCTGGCGGTGAGAGTCCTCAATCTCTTGCCGCGTCGGCTGCTCCCATCAGCCTGGCGGTGAGCAGCCATGTCTCGGTCGGGGTGTCAGTCCTTGCCGCGGAGGCGGAGGAGTTCTCTGCGGGCGTGGGTGACGGCCGGGGTATCGGCGCCGCCGGCCCGGGAGATTTCCCGGGCGAGGTCTTGGGCGGCCTCGAGGTAGTGACGGGCCTTGGCTCGGCTGTGGAGGTGCTTGCGGTACTTCTTGCGGTCCTTTCGGAGGCCGCTGATCGCGTCGAGGAGCGCTGGGTCGACGACGCCGGTCTCGACCTCGGGTCCGAGCAGGTCGCGCATCCAGCCGCGTTCCTGTCCGGCGGCGTGCCGCAGGACGTAGAACAGGGCCACGAGCTCGATCGCGGCGATCAGGAACGGCAGCACGACAGCGGCGGCCGTGCCACCGCCGAGAGCGCTCATGTCGTCCCAGGCGAAGTGGAACACCATCGCCATGAGCATGGTCAGCACGCCTCTGAGCACATGGCGTCCACCGCGGGTCCGGCCGAGGACCCACATCAGTCCGGCGCAGAAGATCGCGCTGAACAGCGCGTGCGAGACGATCCCGGCGGCGCCGCGGACCACGAACACGCGTAGCGACGAGCCCAGCTGGTCGACGCCGTACAGCTGCGTCGCACCGTTGTAGACGTACAGGATGTCCTCGAACACCTGGAACCCCAGGCCGATGAACGCTCCGATGATGAATCCGTCGTACGCACTGCGAACCAGGCGTGGCGCAAGGCCGATGAGGAGGACCAGACCGATCGCCTTGCCCCACTCCTCGTTGATCGGTGCCGTCAGCCCGGCTCCCCAGTCGGCGGCGAACGAGGTGCCGCCGACCTTGGCCCAGATCGCCAGCAACGCCGTGTTGGCCGGCAGCGCGATCCAGAACGTCGCCGCGATGCCGCCCCAGATGAAGCCGGCCGCCAGCAGGCCGGGCGGTTGTGCGGTGAAACGGTTGTGATGGCGCAGAAGCAGCAGCCAAGGCACGAGGTACAGACCGAAGAGTACGACGCCTCCCGCCAGCGCCGGCGTGTAGAACGAGGCACCCGGGCCGAAGTACCGCAGCATCGTCAGCGAGCCGCCGGCCACACCCAGCAGGTAGACCCAGAAGGCGACGTTGTCCGGTTGCAGGAACCGGAACGGCGTACCCCAGCCTGACTCCTCGATCGCGCTGAGCTGCGCGGCCTTCTCCTCGGGTACGACGGTCATCACGCCACCCCCGGGGTGATGCTGCGCAACAGTGTCGCGACCTCGTCCTGGTACCGCTCGAATTGGCCGGAGGCGGTCCGGACCCGGACGAGCAGTGCCGGAGCCGAGTCGACGGCTTGCGTGGTGCCGACTGCCATCTTGAACGCCACGTCGATCCCGTCGCCGCTGGGCCCGGTGCGGCTTTGGACCACCCCGACCAGCCCCGCGTCGGTGGTCAGCGTCCCGCGCGCTCCGGTGATGCCGGGCTTGTCACCCTCGGACCGGTGCACCTGGTCGAGGAACCCGGCCGCGCTCCCGTCGTACGACGTTCCGTCCATTTCGATCGTCGCGCCGCCGGAGGCGAGCAGCACCTGCAAGCTCGTCGCAACTGCCCCGGACCCGCCGGTCAACGTCCCCTGCTCGAGCTGCCACCCGACCGGCGGTACGGCCGTCGCCCCGCCGCCGAGGTCCAGCACCTGTCCGGCCCGGATCTCGTTGTGCCATGGGATGGCCGCGTTCAACGCCTGCCAGCCGTAGATCAGCAGCAAGGCAACCGCCAGGGCGCTGAACCCGGCCTTGAATGTCCGCCGATCGAGTCCGAGGAACCTGTGTTCGACGGGCACCCAGTTTCGCGGCGCTTCCTCCCTGCTGACCACCATCGAGCCTCCCGAGGCATCCGCAGCACCGACGTTCGGGCGTATTCAGACACTCTAGGTCACCGCCCGCCGTCCGGCGGCGGTCAAGACCGGTGGTGCGAGGACACTGTCCGCAGTCGAGTTGTCAGCCGAGGACGAGTGCGAGCCCGATCACGAAGAAGAAGACGCTTTGTGAGCTGTGGACTGCGATTCCGATGAGGGAACTGCGCCAGCGACGCGAGGGCAGGGCCTCGGCGAACGTGTCGACCAGGAGCGTCTGTGGGATCACCCACGGCTCGTGCAGGTGGTAGCAGGCGAAAAGCACGCCGTTGGCCAGCCAGTCGGCTCGGCCGAACGTCCCCATCCGGGGCAGGAGCAGACCGCGGAAGAACAACTCTTCGCCGAGAGCGGTGTTGAAGATGAACACGATGACGAGGAGGGCGAACCAGATCCAGTTGCCGGACATCCACGCCTGCCCGCTGTCAGACCCGAAGAGGAGACCGAGGTCGCGGGCAACCGGAGTAGGGAGTGACGGCAACATTTCTTCAAGGGCCAGCAGTGCCGTCAGCGGCAGGACCATCCACCAGAGCCGGTTGCTGCGCTTTCCGGTCCGTGGGCTGACCGGGGCGTTGAGCCACAACGCGGCCTTGACGACCGGCCAACGCAAGGTGCCCTGTTCACGTCGTACGACGATGAGAACGAGGACGAACTGCCAGATCAATCCGGCCGCGAGGCACAGGATGAGTGCTTGTGGAAGGGCCATCGGCCCCGAGAAGGTGTGCGCCAGGGCGGGCGCGACGACCCAGGCGAGGATTCCCATGGGGAGTGCGGCCGCTGCCCACACCTTCAGTACGGTGCCACGGGTCCAGGTTGGGATGCGGACTGCCTGGGTAGCGGTGTCGGATGTCGTCATGTCGAGCTCCGTCGCTGGTAAGTGTTCGTGCTCACGACGCTATGGGCGCGCATCCCCCGAGCGCGTCGTCGGAAGGCCTTGTTCACGCCGGCACCAAGCGATGAGCGGCCGTCCTACCTTGGTAGGACGCAGGCAGCGATCGTGTTGACGTACGTTGACCAGGTGAGCCGAGCGCGGCTGTTCTTCTCGAAGTACGGTCTCGACCTCCTGATTGTGATTGCGGCGGTCGAGAGCGCAATCAGTACGGCGTTGCGCGACGACCCGGGCCACCCGACCGGCCCGATGCTGTGGTTCGAGGTGTTCGCGGTCGCCGCCATCGTTCTCACCCTGCTCGGGCGACACCGCTTCCCCTTCGCGGCACCAGCGGTCACCTGGCTGTTCAGTGCGGCGCTTTCCTTCGTGGACGGCCTGCTCATCGTCGACAAGGCCGGGCTCTTCGTCGCCGGAATGGGTGCTGCCCTGCTGCTCGGCAACCTGCGCCGCGACACGCAGGCACGGGTCGGCCTGGCGATCGTGCTCGGCGGCGCGGCGATCGTCATCTACAACGACCCGGATCACGCGAACGGTGACGTCATCTTCACGCCGGTGCTGTTCGCGATCGGCTGGCTCGTCGGCTTCGCGCTACGGGAGCGAGCCGAGCAGACCGAGGCCGCCGAGGAGCGCGCGGCTCGGGCCGAGAGAGAGCGGGAGGCGGCGGCTCGTGTCGCGGTGGCCGAGGAGCGCGGACGGATCGCGCGCGAACTCCATGATGTCGTCGCGCACGCCGTCAGCGTGATGGTCCTTCAGGTGGGGGCTGTGCGCCACCGGATGCCGGAGACGGACACGGAGGATCGGGAGGCGCTGGAGAACGTCGAGCGGGCCGGACGCACGGCACTCGCGGAGATGCGCCGCCTTCTCAACGCGATGCGACGTGAGGGCGACGAGCTCGAGCTCCTGCCGCGCCCGGGACTCGACAACCTCGACTCACTCGTGGCCGACGTTCAGGCTGCGGGGCTGCCCGTGCGGCTCGAGATCAGCGGTGAGCCGTTCGCGTTGCCGCCAGGCCTCGACCTCTCTGCCTACCGCATCCTGCAGGAGGGGCTCACCAACGCCCTCAAGCATGCCAATGCGAGCCAGGCGGAGGTGGAGGTGCACTACTCCGCCACGGAGCTTCGCCTCGAGGTACGTGACGACGGCCCCGGCGGCCCTTCCACCGACGCTGGTCTGGGCCACGGACTGGTCGGCATCCGTGAGCGCGTCAGGATCTTCGGCGGGGGCATGACTGCGGGCGCATCCCGTGCCGGCGGTTTCGTGCTCCGCGCGCAGCTTCCGTTGGACGGCGGCGCCCGATGACCATCCGTGTCCTCGTGGTGGACGACCAATCGATGGTACGGGCGGGGTTCCGGCTGCTGCTCGCCGACGAACCCGACATGGAGGTCGTGGCGGAAGGGAGCAACGGCCTCGAGGCGGTCGCCCAGGCAGCCCGCTTCCACCCGACCGTCATCTTGATGGACATCCGCATGCCGGAACTCGACGGGCTCGAGGCGACCCGACGGATCCTGGCGGCCGATGCGTCTGCGCGGATCCTGATCCTCACCACCTTCGATCTCGACGACTACGTCTACCAAGCGCTGCGAGCCGGGGCGAGCGGCTTCGTCCTCAAGGACGACCCTCCCGAGCAGCTGATCGCCGCTGTGCGAACCGTTGCCGCCGGAGACGCCCTCCTGTCGCCCGCCATCACCAAACGGGTGATCCAGCACTTCACCCGCCTCCAACGACAGGCTCCGCCGAAGGCCGTGGACTCCTTGACCACCCGGGAGATGGAAGTGTTCCGCCTGATCACGCGGGGTCTGTCCAACGCCGAGATCGGGCAGGAGCTGTTCATCAGCGACACGACGGTCAAGACGCACGTCACCCGCCTGCTGCAGAAGCTCGACCTGCGCGACCGTGCACAGGCGATCGTCCTCGCGTACCAGACAGGCCTCTTCGACGCGTCCGAGACGCCGCCCGAGGACCGACTCGACGACGCATGCTGACTCTGCTCTCCCGGGTCCTCGGGCGCCGACTCCTACCTGAGTAGGACTCTCCACTCATCGGCTGGTCGGACTCAAGCGCGACCTCATGACGACGCGCTGACGCCGCCGCGTTCCTAGCGTTGAGGCATTCGGTCAACCACACCAAGGAGCAACGCCATGAACCACCGAGAGCGGGTCTGGACACGAGGGGGCGCTCGTCCATGATCACCATCGAATCGCTGTCCAAGAAGTACGGCGCCAGCACCGTCGTCGACGACATCAGTTTCGTTGCGCCGGCAGGCCGGGTGACCGGCTTCCTGGGGCCGAACGGGGCCGGCAAGTCCACCTCGATGCGCATGATGGTCGGCCTCACCGCACCCACCTCGGGAACTGCGACCATCTCCGGTCGCAGGTTCGCGGACCTTCCCAACCCGGGACGCGAGGTCGGCGTGATGCTTGATGCTTCGGCCCAGCATGCCGGCCGCACCGGGCGCGAGATCCTCACCATCGCGCAGCGGACGATGGGACTTCCCGGCCGTCGGGTCGCCGAGATGCTCGAGTTGGTCAGCCTCACCGAAACCGAGGCGAACCGGCGGGTGGGCAACTACTCGCTCGGGATGCGCCAGCGACTCGGCATCGCCACCGCCCTGATCGGCGTCCCGGCCGTGCTCATCCTCGACGAACCAGCCAACGGGCTCGACCCGGCCGGCATCCGCTGGATGAGGGACCTGCTCCGCGGCTACGCGGACCAGGGAGGAACCGTCCTGCTGTCCTCGCACCTGCTGCGCGAGATCGAGGTCATCGCCGATGACATCGTGATGATCGGCAACGGCAAGATCGTCTGCCAGGGCTCGAAGACGCAGCTCCTGCAGTCGGCGGGCACCGTCGCCCGTACCGCAGACATGTACGCCCTCAAGCGGGCACTCGACAGCTCCGGTCTCCACACCACCGTCTCGGATGACGGGGCTCTGCGTACCGACGCGGACCCGACGCGGGTCGGACAAGTGGCGCACGAGGCAGGCGTGGCTCTCATCGAGTTGCGCACCGCCGACGGCGGACTGGAGGAGATGTTCCTTCAGCTCACCGCCGACACCCAACGAGAAAGGAAAGCCGCATGACCGCCGTCGTCATCGACCCCATTCGCGACCAGCGCGCCGACGTCGACCCGGTGCCCCTCTCGCGAGTCATCAAGGTCGAGCTGCGCAAGATGTTCGACACCCGTTCCGGCTTCTGGCTGATGGCGAGCATCGTCATCACCGCCCTCCTGACCACGATCGGAACGATCGCGTTCGCCCCCGAAGCGGACCTCACCTACTACACCTTCGCCAAGGCGATCGGATTCCCGATGACGGTCGTCCTGCCGATCATCGCGATCTTGTCGATCACCGGCGAGTGGAGCCAGCGCACTGGTCTGACGACGTTCACGCTGGTCCCGCACCGGAACCGGGTCGTCGCAGCCAAGGTCGTCTCGTCGGTCGCCGTGGCCATCGCCTCGATGCTGTTCGCCTTCGTGATCGGAGCGATCGGCAACCTGGTGGGAACCGCGATCACCGGGACGGACCTGGTGTGGGACGTGTCGCTCGCCGAAGGTGTGAACATCGTGCTGGGCAGCCTGCTCTGTCTGCTGACCGGCACCATGCTGGGGATGCTGATCCGCAGCTCGGCGGCGGCGCTGGTGGCGTACTTCGTCTACTCGCTCCTGCTGCCCACCGTCGCAGGCATCCTGGCCTCGAGCCAGGAGTGGTTCCGGGACCTGCAGCCATGGGTGGACCTCAACTACGCCCAGGCCGCGCTGTTCGAAGGCACCCTTTCCGCTGAACAGTGGGCCAATGTCGCGGTCACAGCGTCAACGTGGCTCGTCCTGCCCGCCATCCTCGGACTCCGGCTCGTCATGAAGTCAGAGGTCAAGTAGACGCGCGTGCTGTTCCTACGACCCCCTGCGCCGGTGTCACCGGCTCAGAGGCCCTGTTGCTCAACCGAGCGACAGGGCCCTCTGCCGTCTAAGACCACGCAACATTTGCAGGGGTCAACCGGCTCTTCTGACTGATGTGTGGGTGGTTTGAGCCGGCCCGATGGGCAGGGGTTCCCGTGCTTGGCCTGTCTGCCTGGGCCGGCGGGGGTGGTTCGGGTGCGTGACTGGGTGCCGCCGAGGCCGCCGAGGGCGGTGGTGTGCAGCTGGACAGGAGGTGTCTGTCCACGGGCGACGGTCCGGTGGCGTGCTCAGGCGTGCAACCGGCCGGCAGAACCCGGACCGGAGCCGACACCTCCTGTCCAGCTGCACCAGTCTCCGTCTCGACCCGCACGCCACGGCGGGGAATACCGGTGACCGGACTGATTCGTCTGTCGGATGGTCATGCCGGCGCATGACGCGCAACAGCGGACACCACGTGGAGACCTCGGACACCTGATGTCATGTCCAAGGTCCCCAGTCCCTGTCCGCGGACCCGGAGATCGCGCCCATCACCACCCGCCATCGCGGCATCCGAGCAGAGACCGCCCCGACGCCCGGTCGTCCGGCCGCGACCAGACGACCGGATCCCGCGACCAGCACGCCCCGGGCCCGACGCCCACCCACACATCCAACAGAAGAACCGGTCAACCCCTGGTGTTGTGGGTTGCACCCCGAGAATCCGCCTCCGCAACCCACAAGTTCAGGGGTTGACCCCTGAAGTGGGGCTGCACCGGATCAGGTGTCCGCGGTCCCGGCTTGGTGTCCGGGGTCGCGGCATGCTGTCTGGGGAGCCGGATCGTGACGGCTTGGTTGGCCTGGTGGGGTTCGCTGGCGGTACGTCTACAGCCAAGAGTTCAACGCGCGTAGCGGGCGACCAGCGTGTTCATGGCCTCGTCGATGTTGTGGTCGACGCGGCGTCGGGCGGGATCCTCGTCGTACCAGGTGATGATTTCCCGGGCGCCTGTTTCGAAGGGAATGGTCGCGACGAAGTCCGGGACGACCTGGCGGAGTTTGCTGTTGTCGAAGACCGCCGAGTGGGTCTTGTCACCCAGGAGACCGTCCCCCCACCCCTTATGTACGGCGGCGATGGCGTCCGAAGGGACATGAACGATCTGTGCTGACGTCCCGGCCGCCTTGGCCAGCGTGTGCGCGATCTGGTCCCAGGTCAGGACGTCGTCGGAGGTGATCTGGAAGGCATCGCCGAGCGTGCGGGGGTGGCCGAGGAGCGGAACCAGTCCGCGGGCGAAGTCGCGGTGGTGCGTCAGAGTCCACAGGGAGGTTCCGTCACCGTGCACCACGACAGGTTGGCCGCGGCGCATCCGTTCGACGATCGTCCAGCCGCCGTCGAACGGGACGAGAGTGCGGTCGTAGGTGTGCGAGGGCCGCACGATCGTGATCGGGAAACCCTCCTCGCGGTACAGCGCGGTCAGGAGGTCTTCGCAGGCGATCTTGTTGCGTGAGTACTGCCAGATCGGGTTGCGCAACGGCGTCGACTCGGTGATCGGCAGCCGGGCCGGCGGCGTCTGGTACGCCGAGGCCGAGCTGATGAAGACGTACTGGCCGACGTGTCCGCGCAGTGCGTCGGTGCGAGCGCGCACCTGATCGGGTGTGAACGCGACCCAGTCGACCACGACATCGAAGTCCTGGCCGGCGACTGCGGCCAAGGACGCCGTGTCGTCGACATCGGCGGTGATCTGCTTCACCTCCGGCGGGAGCGGGCGGATCGAGGTCTGTCCGCGGTTGGCGACCGTGAGATCGAGCCCTGCCTCGACTGCTCGCCAGGAGCAGGCCGAGCTGATGACTCCGGTGCCACCGAGAAAGAGAACGCGCAGGCCACTCATTCGATCGACTCCTCGGGGCAGCTAACTGTAAGGTCAGTGACGTTTAGAACTTGGAGAATGATAACAGTCGGGTGATCTCCGTCTTACGGATGGAAGATGCAGGATCGAGAAGAGGAGGGTGTGTGTGACCAGCCTCGAGGGGCGCGTTGTTCTGATCACCGGCGCCGGTGGTGGTATCGGCTCGGCGACTGCTCGCACGGTGGTGGCCCAGGGTGGGCACGTGCTGATCCACGACATCACAGCATCCGCGCTCGATGCTCTCGCTAAAGAACTCGGTGACAGCGCCACGGCGCTCGTCGCCGACCTCACCGACCTGGGGGCGGTCAAGAAGCTGTGGGACGACGCTTGGGCCGTCAAGGGCCAGGTGGACGTGGTGGTCAACAATGCCGGCGCCTATCCGCCTGCTCCACTGGACGCCCCGCTCGAGGAGTGGCTCAAGGTCTGGGACTTCTCGCTCGACCTGCATCTCAAGGCGCCCGCGATCCTGTGCCGCGAGGCGGTTACGGCGTACGCCGGACTGGACCGGGGCGGCATCATCATCAACCTGGCGTCGCGCGCTGCGTTTCGCGGCGAGGATCCGGAGTACTGGCATTACGCGGCCGCCAAGGCGGGAGTGGTCGCGATGACGCGCACGATCGCGCGCCAGTACGGCCGTCACGGCGTGACTGCCTTCGCTGTCGCTCCTGGGTATGTGGACACCGACTTGAACGAGCACTTCCGTGACACTGTCGGCGTCGAAGTCGCTGCGGAGCAGACCGGCCTGGGCGAGGTCGCACAACCGCAGGACGTTGCCAACATCATCGCGTTCCTGGCGACTGGTCTGGCAAAGCACGCAACGGGCACCACCATCGACGTGAACGGAGCGTCGTATGTCCGTTGACACCGGCCTCGCGCGGATGAGTGCGGATCTGTTCGTCAACGGCTCGTGGACCGCGGGCAAGGCCGGGACACTCGACAATGTTGACCCAGGCAACGGTCGGACCATCGGTGTCGTGTCGCTGGCCAGCGCCGACCAGGTCGCTGCGGCGATCACCGCTGCCGAGGTCGCGTTCGCAGCCTGGTCGGCCACGCCGGCCGCTGGTCGAGGCGACATCCTCCGGTGTGCTGCACGCCTGCTCGCGGATCGTGCCGAGGAAGCCGTGGCGACGATCCTGCTGGAGACCGGCAAGACGGAGGCCGACGCCCGCGGCGAGATCGCGCGGGCCGTGGAGACGCTGCGCTGGAACGGCGAGCAGGCCGGCCGAGTTCAGGCCACGATGTTCCCGGGCGTCGTGGCCGGTTCGCGGCGTACGTCGATCCCGACTGCGCTCGGCCCGGTCGCGGTGATCACGGCCTGGAACTTCCCGGCGGTCCTGGCCACGCGCAAGCTCGGCGCTGCTCTCGCGGCCGGCTGCACCGTGGTGTTCAAGGCGTCGGAGTTCGCTCCGGCGACGGCGCGACTTGTCGTCGAAGTGCTGGTTGACGCGGGCCTTCCGGCCGGCGTGCTGAATCTGGTCTTCGGTGATCCGCGGGCGGTGTCGGAGCAGTTGACCTCGTCCTCGTCGGTCAAGGCGTTGTCGTTCACCGGGTCGACGGCCGTCGGGAAGGCGCTGGCCGCGCAGGCGGCACCGAATCTGATCCGCACCGTGTTGGAGTTGGGCGGCCATGCTCCGGTGCTGGTGATGGATGACGCCGACGTGGATCACGTCATCGCAACCACGGCCGCCGCGAAGTTCGGTTCCGCCGGCCAGTCGTGTGTCGCGCCCTCGAGATACTTCGTTCACGAGTCCCTCTACCGGGAGTTCGTCGACAAGCTCACGGCCAAGGCGGCGTCGTACGTCCTTGGGCATGGCACCGAGGACGGAGCGACGCTCGGCGCAGTCGCACATCAGGGACGCGTGGACGCCTTGGTCCGCCTCGCCCGCGATGCTGCCGACCAAGGGGCCGTCATCACCACCGGGGGCAAGCAAGCGGGCCGTGACGGGTTCTACTTCGAGCCGACAGTCGTCGCCGGACTCCCGCTGGACTCCAAGGCCATGATCCTCTCGGAGGAGCCGTTCGGTCCCATCGCGACCGTCTCCTCGTTCAGCACGGTGGACGAGGCGATCGATGCAGCCAACGCGGCGCCCTATGCGTTCGCGGCGTACCTGTTCACGAACAGCATGACCGTGCGCGACGAGGTTGTCCGGCGGCTGAACGCCTCGAACATCGGCATCAACCAGTTGGCTCCGTCGCTGCCCGACGTACCCCTTGGCGGCCTCGGCAACTCCGGCTACGGCTACGAGGGCGGAATCGAAGGCATCCTGGCCTTCACCCAACTCCGTCTCGTCTCCGAAACCGTCGGCGGGCACTCGACGGCAAGCGCCATCAGCAGGGGAGAGTCGCATGGTCGCCGATAATCAGTCCTCGCTGGCTCACGTCCGCGACGTGGCCGCGACGACGCGCGAACCCTACGTGCTCGACGCGATCGACCTGGCCCTGCTGAAGATCCTGGTGGCCGACTGCCGTACGTCGCGGCGCCAGATCGCCACCATGCTCGGAGTGTCCGCCCCCACCGTCGGCGAGCGGATGGCGCGGCTGGAGCGCAATGGCGTCATCAGCGGGTACAGCGCCCAGGTCGACTGGTCGGTCGTCGGCTACGGCCAGGTCGTGTTCCTCTCGATCGAAGCGGGTCCGGGATATGACGTCGCCGCGATCATGGCCGCACTCTGGGAACTGGCGGAGGTCGAAGACGTCACTCTGGTCACCGGAGAGCTCGACCTCCTGATCCGGATGCGGGTCCGGGACTACGGCGAGCTGAGGACGATCCTGATGGACGAGGTCTGGCGGATCCCGGGCATTCAGAGGACGGCAACCCTGTTGTCCGTGGCCGACATGCCGGCGAAGGACTTCGGTGCCGCCCTCCTCGACAAGATCGAGCAAGGCGGCGACTGACCGGCCGCCGGGAATCGCACCGAGGCTGCTCCCGAAGGCCCAACAGGGGACGCTAGGGGGAGGTCGTGGTGCCGCGCGAGTCACGCGGCATGTCGCGGTCGGCGACGAGGTGGGCCCGCTCGCGTTTGCGGGGGAGCATGAGGGCCGGTATCAGGGTGAGGACGACCAGCACCCAGGCGACCCAGAAGGTGTCCGCGAACGCCGCAGCGGCGTCGACCAGCCCGCGCGCGATCGCGATCGGGTCGATGTGGAGCAGGGCGAGGGCCACCGGGCGGGTGTTGGACAGGATGGCCGCCTCGGTCTCGCGGAGGCCTTCGCCCAGCCCGGGGATGTTCTGCGTACCGGGGATGATCGGCGAGTTGTTGAGCTGATTGGTGAGGATGACCGACATCGTCGCGACACCGCAGGACGAGGCGATCTGCTGGGTGATGTTGAGCAAGGTGGAGCCGCGCGCGACCTGGGGGCCGGAGAGCGTCTTCAGCGCCGAGGTGAACAACGGCATCATCGTCGCGCCCATCCCGAAGCCCATCACGACCAGCATGCCGATGATCAGCGGGTACGGCGTCGTCGCCGTGAGCTGGGTCAGGCCGAACATACCTATGACGATCAGCCCGAGCCCGACAGGCACGATCCGACCCACCGGAACCTTGTCCACGAGCCTTCCGGCGATCGGCATGGTCACCATGGCGCCGAGTCCCTGCGGCGCCACCAGGAGACCTGCCTGCAGCGTGGACTCGCCGCGGATCTGCTGGAAGTAGGTGGGTACCAGGAGGAGCCCGCCGAAGAACGCCGCGGCGAACAGGAACATCGTGATGATCGAGACGGTGAGGTTGCGGTTGCGGAACAACCGGAGGTCGAGCAACGGGTGCTCCGGCCGGAAGGAGTGCCAGACGAATGCCGCCATCAGCAGCACCCCGACCAGCATCGAGACCCACACCCGCGGCGCACTGAAGTCACCGTTCTCGGCGGGCAGGGAGGAGATGCCGAAGAGGAACAAGGCGAGACCGGGCGACATCAGCGCCACTCCGACGACGTCCAGCGACTCCGACCGCTTCGGGCTGTCTTTGGCCAGCGCGAACCAGGCGTAGACCAGCGCGGTCGCGCCCAGCGGTACGTTGATGAGGAAGATCCAGTGCCAGCTCGCCACCTGGATCAGCCAGCCGCCCAGGATCGGTCCCAGGATCGGGCCGAGCAGCATGGGCACCCCGAGGATGGCCATCAGCCGCCCGATCCGGTGTGGCCCCGCGGCCCTGGTCATGATGATCATGCCCAGCGGCATCAGCATGCCGCCGCCGAGGCCCTGCAGGACGCGGAAGGCGATCAGCATGTTGATGGTCGACGCGGTGGCACACAGGGCGGACCCGGCGGTGAAGAGGAAGATCGCGGCCATGTAGAGCCGCTTGGTGCCGAACCGATCGGCCGCCCATCCGGTCAGCGGAATCACGGTCGCGAGCGCGAGCGTGTACGCCGTGACCGTCCAGGCGACGTGGGAGTAGGTGACCGGGTTGCTGGGCGTGCCGAACTCGTCCTGGAAGGTCGGCAAGGCGACGTTGACCACGGTGATGTCGAGGATCGACATGATGGCGCCCAACACGACGACACCGGCGATCTTCAGAACGGCGGCATCGATCTTGTCGGGGTAGTCGGATTGGGTCGCTGGCTGGCTCATTGTTCCCCCCAGAGCACGATTCACGTCTTCCCGAGACTACGCGCGAATCCGGCGTGGGCACGAGCACATTCTTCGTCAGCCGAGTTTGAAGGGGTCGCGGGTGGCGCCGGTGAGCTCTACCCACACGGACTTGACCTCGGTGTACTCGTGGATCGCGTCCATCCCGTTCTCACGGCCGATTCCGCTCGCACCGAAGCCACCGAACGGCACGTTGGGTGCGACAACTCGGTAGGCGTTGATCCAGACGTTGCCGGCCCGCAGTCGCGCCGCGACTCGGTGTGCTCGGTGCACGTCCTTCGTCCACACCGCACCGGCCAGACCGTACGCCGTGTCGTTGGCAAGGCGGAGCGCATCGTCCTCGTCGCGGAACGTGTACACCGACAGGACCGGCCCGAAGATCTCCTCCCGGACCACGGTGTGCTCCTTGCTCACACCGGTGAGTACGGTCGGTCGGATGAAGAGGCCGCCGTGGTCCCGGTCGGGGCCCCCACCACAAGCGATCACGGCCCCTTCCTCCCGCGCTGTCTCCAGGTAACCGAGCACCTTCTCGTACTGCGGTGTGTTCGCGGCCGGTCCCATCTCGGTGTCCTCGTCGTTGGGATCCCCGAGCCGAATCCGGTCGGCGCGCTCGACGATGAGACTGACCAGTTCGTCGTGCACACTCTCGTGCGCGATGAGGCGTGATCCGGCCATGCAGGTCTGGCCGGTCGCGGCGAAGACACCGGCGACGACGCCATTGGCCACCGCGGCAAGGTCCGCGTCGGGGAACACCACCTGAGCGGACTTGCCGCCGAGTTCGAGTGTCACGCGGTTCAGGTTCGCGCCGGCGGCCTGGGCCACGGCGGCACCGGTCGCGGTCGACCCTGTGAAGGCGACCTTGTCGACGCCGGGATGCCCGGCCAACGATGCGCCGACCGACCGGTCCAGCCCGCAGACGACGTTGAACACGCCGGGCGGGATCCCGGCTTCGTGAACGAGTTCGGCGAAGGCCAGGGTCGAGGCGGGGGAGTGTTCGGATGGCTTCACGACGAAGGTGCAGCCGGCCGCGAGTGCGGTGGCGAGTTTGAAGGTCATCAGCAGGAGTGGCGAGTTCCACGGCGTAATCGCTGCGACGACACCGACCGGCTCGCGCCGCGTGTACACGAAGAAGTTGTCGCGGTCCGAAGGGATCGCGCGGCCCTCGATCTTGTCCGCCAGCCCGGAGAAGTAGTAATACCACTCCGGTAGGTACCGCATCTGGCCGATCATCTCGCGGTAGAGCTTGCCGGAGTCGGCGACCTCGAGCCGGGCCAGTCGCTCGGCGTTGGCGGCGATGACGTCCCCGAGTCGCTGGAGGAGTCGGGCCCGCTGGAAGCCCGTCATGCTGCCCCACGGACCGTCGAGAGCGTCCCTCGCGGCGTGGACCGCTCGGTCGACGTCGGCGGCCGACCCGTCCGGGACGATCGCCCAGGCCTCGCCGGTGTAAGGATTGGGCGAGTCGAAGGTCGCTCCCGAGCGGGCGTCGACGAATTCCCCGCCGATGTACATCTGGAACCGCTGCAGGTCCTCCCGGTCCGTCTGCGGCGTGAGCGCCGTACTGGTCATCACTGCTCCTAGTCGTCGGACGCGTCTTCCTAAGGACGTTAGGTCACGCCCGTCGCGAGGGTGTAGGCCTCGGCTTGCGTGCGTGCCACAATGCCGGGCATGGGTGGCAAGGGTGGGTTGTCGTTGTGGTCAGAAGATTCGTTTCTCTCGATCGCGAGCCGTGGGTCGATTCTGTCGATCGGCTCGGCGGGGTCGGTGCTGAGCATCGGCTCAGTTGGTTCCGCGCTGTCGGTCGCGTCGGTCGGTTCGACCCTGTCTGCCTTCTCGGGCGGGTCGGTCCTCTCGGTCGGCTCGGCGCTGTCGGCTCGGTCGCGCTGGTCGGTGCTCAGCAGCGACGGTGATCGCGACGTACTGCGCAAGCCGCCGCTACCTGCCTTCGCCGCAGCCGGGGTGTCGCTCGCCGTGTTACTGATGGCCTTCAGCCACAGACGCTAGCGGTACGGCGACCCTGCGCAGCTCGAGACTGCGCAGGTCCGCCGTGTTCACCTACCGGCTGTCAGAGTCCGGCGCACTGGCCGGACTTCGGGCCGACACCTCTCCACGGGCTACTCGCCCGGCGTAGGAGGCAGTGCCTCTCAGCAGAGAGTTATTCGGTCGTGGTCCAGGTCTTCGGGGTCGCTGACACTGGCCCTGTGGAGCATCCGGAAAAAGCAGGTTTCCGCGGGGGCTACACCGGCTGGACGTGGTTCACCTATGCGTGATCGTCACGATCGGCCGGCTGCGATGCTCGGCAGGCGCAGCGAATGCGCGACCCTCGACGGTCTGGTCTCGGGCGCGCGGGCGGGGCAGAGCCAGGTACTGGTCGTGCGCGGTGAGGCCGGAATGGGTAAGACCGCGTTGCTCGACTACTGTCGAAGCCAACGCGGCCGGGTGCCGTATCGCTCGGTTGGCCGGCGTCGAGGCGGAGACCGAGCTCGCGTACGCCGGGCTGCATCAGCTCTGCGCGCCGTTCCTGGATCGACTCGACCGCTTGCCCACTCCGCAACGCACCGCTCTCGGCACCGCCTTCGGCCTGACCGGTGGGGAAGCACCGGACCGGTTCCTGGTCGGACTCGCGGTGCTTGGCCTGCTGGCCGATCGCGCCGAACAGCGACCGCTGATCTGCCTCATCGACGACGCGCACTGGCTGGACCGTGTCTCAGCGCAGACGATTGCTTTCGTTGCCCGGCGGCTGGTGGCCGAGCGGATAGCGCTTGTGGTGTCGATGCGGGAGCCAAGCGATGAGGAGGATTTCGCCGGCTTGCCCGAGCTGACGATCAACGGCCTGACCGAGGCGGATGCCGGCACGCTGCTGGACTCAGTGGTCAAAGGGCCGGTGGATCCCCGCGTCCGCGACCGGATCATCGCTGAGACCCGCGGCAACCCGCTGGCGCTGCTCGAGTTGCCCCTCGCGTGGACGACGGCGGAGCTCGCCGACGGATTCGAGGAATCGAACCCGGTCCCGCTGGCCAGTCGCATCGAACAAGGCTTTCTCCGTCGGCTCTCGACGCTCCCGGACGACACCAGACGTCTGCTCATCCTCGCGGCAGCTGAACCGCTCGGTGACGCCACGCTGCTCTGGCGAGCGGCGGGCGTGCTGGGGATCGGCGCGAATGCCGCGCACGCGGCCGAGACGGCGGGATTGATCAAGTTCGGTACCAGGGTCGTGTTCCGCCATCCCTTGGTACGCGCGGCGGCGTACCGCTCCGCCTCCCCTGAAGAGCGTCAGGAAATACATCACGCTCTGGCCGGGGCCACCGATGCCGACGTCGATCCCGACCGGCGGGCCTGGCACCGAGCCCAGGCAACGCCGGCGACGGACGAAGGGATCGCCGCTGAGCTGGAACGGTCGGCCGCCCGAGCGCAGTCTCGCGGCGGTCCCCTGGCTGCGGCGGCTCTCCTGGAACGAGCAGCAAGTCTCACACCCGATCCGGCCGGGCGGGCTGAACGCGAGCTCGCCGCCTCTTGGCGCAAGCGCGATGGTGGCGCCCTCGATGCTGCCCTGGGCCTCTTGGCCTCGGTCGAGGGCGGTCCGGTCGATGCGATGCGGGCTGCGGAGGTGCAGCACCTGCGCGGACAGATCATGTTCGACCAGCGGAGAGCCACCCAAGCCGCGCCACTCCTCCTGGACGCCGCCCGGCGCCTCGAGTCGCTCGACCGCGATCTGGCTCGCGAGACGTATCTGGATGCGCTGGCCGCCGCCGTCTGGGGCAGCGGGACGGACACGCCCGACGCGACGACAGTAGTTGCGGCTGCCGCGCGGGTCGCATCCCAGCGCCGAGGGGCGGCGGCGCGGCCCGTCGACTGCGTTCTCGACGCGCTGGCCAGCAGATTCACCGACGGCCACGCGACTGCCGCCGAACCGCTTGCCCGAGCACTAGCGGCCGTGCAGGGCATCGATGCCGGCGCCGAGGGCGTCGGCCGGCTGCTGTGGCTGGGCGGCAACAGCGTCACGGCGATACTCGCCACCGAACTGTGGGATTTCGAGACGGGACGCGCGCTGGCCGAGCTCCAGGTCCGGCGAGCCCGTGACGCCGGCGCGCTTGTCCAGCTGCAGTTCGCGGTCAATGTACTCGCGGCCAACAAACTGCTGGCCGGGGAATTGACCGGGGCCGCCGAGCTGGTCGAGGAGGACCGAATGGTTGCCGATATCACCGGTAATCCGCCGGTCGGCTACGCCGCGATGCTCCTCGCTGCCCTCCGCGGCTCCGATACGCAGGCATCGAAGTCCATCGCCGCGGTCCGGGGCGAGGCTTGGTCACTGGGCCAGGGGCGGATCGTCACCTTTGCCGACTACGCGAGTGCCGTGCTGAACAACGGCCTCGGACGTCATGACATCGCAGTGCTGGCCGCGCGCGAGATCTTCGACCGCGACGTTGTCGGCGGCTACCAACTGATGGCTGTCTCCGAGCTCGCTGAGGCGGCCTCACGCACCGGCGAGACAAAGCTGGTAGAGGCAGCGCTCGAGCGGATGTATGAGCGCGCCAGTGTCACGCCCACCGATTGGTCGCGGGGTATCGAAGCCCGGCTTCGAGCCTTGCAGGGTGGTCATGACGTTGACACGTCGTACCGAGAATCGATCCATCACCTGGACGGAGCCGGCCTTCGGATGGAGGTGGCCCGCGGGCAGCTGTTGTACGGCGAGTGGCTACGACGCGCAGGCCAGCGCGTCGAGGCCAGGGAGCAGCTACGCACCGCTCACGACGCGCTGTTTGCGATGGGGGCCACCGCTTTTGCCGAGCGGGCTCGGCGAGAACTCGCTCTGGCCGGCGGCAAGGCGCTCCGACGAAGCGTCGAGACCACCGAAGAGCTGACCGTTCAGGAGTTCCACATAGCGCGGCTCGCCCGCGAGGGCCTGTCCAACGCGGAAATCGGCACCCGCCTCTTCCTCAGTGCCCGCACCGTCGAGTGGCACCTCGGGAGGGTGTTCATGAAGCTGGGCGTCAGTACACGCAGGGAACTGCGCAACACGGTTCTTGATGCAGTGCCCGAATAGCGTCCCCAGGTCCGGCGTCGCTCTGCTTGCGGTCGACGGCGAGTGAGCCAGGCATGGACCGGGGCATTCACCGGGTGCGCGGTGCGCGGCGAAACGGAAGTGTCGGGGGCGAGGGCACTGCACACGAATCGGAAAGAGAGCGAACATGAGCATGACGAGTAGTAACGCGGGTATCGGCGAGGGCGAAATGCACCTCGAGGTCGATGTCATCGCCGTCTCCGATGTCGATCGGTCCAAGCAGTTCTACCAGAGCTTGGGGTGGCGGCTCGACGACGACGTCGCCCCGATGGACGGCCTTCGCATCGTCCAGTTCACGCCGCCGGGCTCCGGGTGCTCGATCACGTTCGGCCTCGGACTCACGACGGCCGAGCCTGGCTCGGCGGAGGCGACGTTGGTCGTCCCCGACATCGAGGCGGCCCACAAGGAACTCGTCGGCCGTGGCATCGAGGTGCTCGATGTGTGGCACGGTCCGGCGTTCCCTGTCGAGGCGCGGCAGCCCGGCCCTGACCCGGAACGCGCCAGCTACGGATCGTTCTGCTCGTTCAACGATCCTGACGGCAATGTGTGGCTGGTCCAAGAGGTCACGACGCGTCACCCCGGCCGGGTCTGATACCGGATCGAAGAAGGCCCGGACCGCACCGTTTCCGGGCCTTCTTGCCGGCCTTCGGCCCCAGGACGCAGCAGACAAGGAGATTGTCATGCCACGCATCGCCGTGGGAACCGAGAACACCGCACCGATCGAAATCCACTACGAGGACCACGGGTGCGGGCAACCGGTTGTGCTGATTCACGGCTACCCGCTCAACGGCGCGTCGTGGGAGAAGCAGGAGCGAGCACTGCTGCAGGCCGGATACCGGGTCGTCACGTACGACCGGCGCGGGTTCGGCAAGTCCAGCCAGCCCACGGTCGGCTACGACTACGACACCTTCGCCGCCGACCTCGAGGCGCTGCTCCAGCACCTGGACGTCGATGACGTGGTGCTCTGCGGCTTCTCGATGGGCACCGGCGAGGTGACCCGCTACCTCAGCAGCTATGGCTCGGCGCGGGTTGCCAAGGCCGTGCTGATAGGGGCGATCCCGCCGTTCCTGCTCAAGGCCGGCGACAACCCCGACGGGGTCGACGGGGCGGTGTTCGACGAGATCAAGGCCGCGATCGTGAAGGACCGGCCGGCCTACCTCGCGGCCTTTCTCGACAGCTTCTACAACCTCGATGTGCTCGGCGGCTCCAGAGTCAGCGAGCAGGCCTGGCAGAACAGCTTCAACGTCGCGATCGCCGCTTCCACGTACGCCGCCTACGCCTGCGTCGACACCTGGCTGACCGATTTCCGCGGCGACCTGCCCAAGATCGACGTACCGACACTGCTGATCCACGGCGACGCCGACCGAATCCTCCCGTACGCCGCCACTGCCGCCCGGCTGTCCGGCCTGATCAAGGACCTCGAGGTCGTGACCGTCGCAGGCGGGCCGCACAACATCGCCTGGACCCACCCCGACGAGGTCAACCAAGCCCTTCTCGCTTTCCTCGCCAGGTAGGGCCCCCTTCTGCCGGGAACGGGATCTGCGGCGCGTATTTCGGCTGCGCTGAACGCAACGATTCGTCTTTATCCAGCACACGAGAGGTTCTGATGAACTCAGCAACGAAGGATCCGCAAGTCAGGCTCAATCGAGTTACACCTTCCTACTGTCGAGTCGTACTCGACAACCCGCCGCTCAACCTCATGGGTCCGGAATTCGTTCCGCAGATGCGAGAGATCGTCACGACGCTCGAGAACGACGACCGAGGTGAAGGTGGTGGTCTTCGAAAGTGCCGTCGACGGCTTCTTTCTGAATCACTCCGACTTCCTCGCGAACTTCGAGGATCTGACCAGCATCCCGCAAGGTCCGACCGGCCTCGAGGCATGGCCCGACGTCCTGGTGCGCCTGACGCGCGCCCCGTTCGTTTCGATCGCGCTGATCCGGGGGCGGGCGACCGGAAACGGCAGTGAGCTCGCGCTCGCCTGCGACATGAGCTTCGCGAGCCGAGAGAAGGCGATCTTGTCGCAGTTCGAGGTGGGCGTGGGCGTCGTCGCCGGTGGAGGGCCCATGGCGCGATTGCCGCGGGTCATGGGACGGGGACGCGCCCTCGAAGTGCTCCTGAGCGCAGACGACATCCGAGGTGCCGATGCCGAATTCCTCGGCTACGTGAACCGTGCGCTACCGGATGCCGAGCTGGACGATTTCGTCGACGCACTCGCAACCCGGATCGCCTCGTTCGACAAGTGGGCGATCGCCAACACCAAGCGCCTCGTCAACGAAGCCAGCCTGCCGCCCGACGTCGAAATCAGAGCCGGCTGGGACGCCTGCATGGCCTCCGTCAAGCGACCGGCGGCGCAGGAAAGAATCAAAGCCCTCCTGGAGCACGGGCTCCAGAAGCCTGGCGACGCGGAAGATCGACTCGGATTCTCCGTGGGACAGCTGGGCCTCAAGCGAGCGCTGAAATCCGAACGGCCATCTCACCCGCTGAAAGGAAGCACAGATCATGGACCTACTCATCACCGCGAAGAAAATCGCTGACCGTGTCGAGGCCGAGTCGTTCGAAACAAAACGTACCCGTCGCGGTGACCGTCATCGACACCCACGGCAACGTCGTTCTCATCCACCGCATGACCGGAGCGCCCGCATTCTCCCTCGAGCTCTCCGAGCGAAAGGCCTACACGTCCGCGCTCGTCGGCATCCGCACCGCTGACCTCGTCCCCCTCGTGCAACCAGGCGCGGAACTCTATCCCCTCCTCGCCGTCTCCGGCGGTAGGTACTCCGCGATGGGCGGCGGCGTGCCGCTCACCAATGAGGGCCAGGTGATCGCCGGCGTCGGAGTCAGCGGCGGAACGACGGAGCAGGACATTGCGATCGTCGAAGCGGCGATGAAATGAGCGCAACTCGAGTCCCCGGCCGTCCTCGCCGTCGGAGCCATGTTCCTTCAAACCCGGAGTGAAGCGATGAACGACAACAGACATCAGGATGGCATCTACCCCTTCCCGGCCGGTATGCAATCGCGTGAGATCGAAACCAACGGCGCCAAGATCCACGTACGCGTCGGCGGGCAGGGTCCGGCGGTCGTCATGCTGCACGGCTTCGGCACAACGGGCGACATGTGGGGTCATCTGGCGAGCGCACTCATCGAAGACCACCTGGTGGTCGTGCCCGACCTGCGTGGGTTGGGCCTCTCGTCGAAGCCTGATGGCGGCTACGACAAGAAGAATCAGGCGGCGGACGTGGTGGGCGTCATGGATGCCCTGGGTGTGCGTACGGCCGACTTGGTGACGCACGACGTCGGCATCATGGTCGGCTTCGCAGTTGCCGCCACCCACCCCGAGCGCGTGAGTCGATGGGTCGCGATCGACGCGCCGCTGCCCGGCGTCGGACCCTGGGATCAGATCAGGCAGGATCCGGCCATGTGGCACTTCGGCTTCGGTGGTCACGACATGGAGCGCCTGGTTGCCGGCCGCGAGCGCATCTATCTCGACAGGTTCTGGAACGAACTGTCCCAGGACCCGAAGCGGTTTGATGAAGCGAAGCGCGAGCACTACGCAGCGCTCTATGCGCAACCCGGCGCCATGCGAGCCGGCTTTGCCCAGTTCCTGGCGTTCAGCCAGGATGCGGCCGACAACAGGAAGTTCCTTGCGCAGGGCAACAAACTTCAGATGCCGGTCTTTGCCTTCGGTGGCGAAGCTACCTTCGGCCCTGGGATCGGGGCGGTGATCCGGTGTGTCGCCGATAACGTCGAAGATGCGATCATCCCGGATTGCGGGCACTGGATCACCGAAGAGCAGCCGCAGGCGACGACAGACCTGGTCGTCGATTTCCTGCACCGGGCGCGTTGAAAGTCGGCGGCCCTGCGCATCTCTCGAGTGCGCAGGGCCGCCGTCTTCACCTACCGGCTGTCAGAGTCCCGCGCATTGGCCCGACTTCGGACCGGACGCGGAGTTGGGTTGGCCTGCGTTGGTCGGCGCGGGGGAGTTGCCCGTGCAGGACAACGGCCCGCTGATGTGGTTGCCGGAGACGATCGTCGAGCCGGTGTTGTTCTGCACGACGAGCGGGCCGGCAATAGTGGCGCCGTCGATCGTCACCTGACCCGCCGAACCGCTGACCTTCACCGGACCCCTGACCGTCGCGGGCGCGCACTCGCCGTTGCTGTTGCCGAGCCAGACCCTGGTTCTACCGGTCACGCTGAGAGGCCCGGATACGGTGGTGCCACACAGCAGAACGTTGCCTGCCCCGGACGCCGTCACCGGTCCGCGGATCTCCGACCCGGATGCGTAGAGCCCGGCACCCGCAGCCACGGTGACGGGTCCCGAGACTGTTGCGCCGTCGAAGCACGCGACGCCCGAGGACACGGTCATCGGGCCCTGGTGCGTCCCGGTGACCATCGTCGTACAGGGCGGGATGCCGGTCGCGACGAACGGCACGACCCAGGTCTGGGCCTGACGGCTGTAGGTGACAGTCCCGTGATACGTACCGTCCGCCGGGTAGACGTGGCTCCCGCTGACGGTCATCAGGCTTCTGCCCTGACGTTGGCTCGCCACGTAGTCGCGTGCGGCGATAGCGCCTGCCTCGGCCGGAGATCCGTCGCCCCAGTCGATCGCGGCAGTGAACTCACCAGGCGGAATCGAGCCGGCAGCCAGACGTCCCAGCGGTGCGTTGCTCACGGTCCTGTCCACACCGAAGCGAGCGACCGTGCCCATCGCCTCCGGACTCCAGTTCACCTGGGCGATGGAGCCGTAGTTGACTCCTGCGAAGGCCCATCGAGGTCCGGCGACGCTGAGCCGTTGGACGTACGCGTCGTAGTCCTGGGTGAGCACCTTGGGAGACCAGGCCTTCTCCAGGATGCCGGCCAGTCGGGGGAAGACCATGAACTCGTTCGTGGCCAGCCCACGCATCTGCTCGCCCCAGATCGGCGCCTCGATGCCGATGATGTCCTCGGCCTTCGGTCCGCCGTACGCCGGTTGCGCCCAGACGGACCGGTATTTCTCGTACACCCATTCCGGGTCCCACGAGTAGGCCTTGTCGAGTTCCGTCCGCGGCGTCCGGCCGGGAGAACCGTCGTACCCGAAGTCGAGGTAGGAGTTCCATTCCGGGGTCGTGATGACGTCGCGGCCCTGGTTGAACCACTCCGGCTTGATGAGCGGGGGGCCACCGCCGGTGTAGTCGGACCAGTAGTGGTTGATAGAGGTCGAGCCCGGTGCGTATCCCTCGAGTGCCGGATTCCAGCCCATCATGCGCTTGCCGGCATTGTTGACGATGGTCTCCATCTGCCCGATCCACCACTTGTAGTCCTCGTGGGGCATCCCGATGGCCTCGTCACCGCCGATGTGGATGATCGGTGCGGGAGAGATCGCGGCAAGCTGAGCGATCGCGTCACGCCAGAAGGCGAGCGCCCGCTCACTCGCGGGATCGTTCGGGTTCGTGCAGAACCGGTCGGTCTGGGTCTGACCCTGGCACCCCATGACTGCGACGCCGCCCAAGGACCTGACCGCCGCCGTGGCGTGGGCCGGGCCCTCCAACTCCGGGACGATCTCGATGAACCGGTCGGCGGCGTACTTGACCAGTCCCTTGAAGTCCTCTTGCGTGTAGAAGCCCGCGATACAGGCCGCGCCGTTGCACCCGGTGCCATCCAGAGCCGGGTAGCCCTTGATCTCCAGGCGCCACGACTGGGAGTCGCTCAGGTGCAGGTGCAGCCGGTCGCCCTTCAACGCTGCCAGTTGGTCGATCATCGAGCGGATCTCGGCGACGGTCATGAAGTTGCGGGCCGGGTCGAGCTGAAGACCTCGATGCTCGTAGCGCGGGTAGTCCAGGACCGTGAGGGGCTGTGCTGTCCACGGCCCGGCGCCGGTGGTCGACGAGTTGATTGCTGCCGGCAACAGCTGTCGAAGGCTCGCGAAGCCGTTGAACAAACCATGTGCCTGCGGGGCGACGATCTTCGCGCCCGCGCCCGACACTGTGAGCGAGTAGCCCTCGGCTGCCTTGTCCGCCGGGAGGCCCGAAACCGACCCGAGGCTGAGCGCGATGTCCGAGGCCGTCGCGGAACCTGTCACCACGGGGAGGACGAACCCGGTGGCCGGACGCAGGTAACCAGCGAGGACCTCAGCCGAGGCGGTGAGGCTGTTGCCGGAGACGACGATCCGGGACTTGTTCGTGAGCTCCCACGGCTGACCGCTCCCGGGCGTCTGCTTCACCGGAACGGGGATGATCTGCCCGACGACCGGCGCCGGCTTGGGGCCGGACCAGAGCTCGAACTCGTTGATCGTGTACCCGACGGTGGAAGTCGTGGCCAGGGCTTGCATCCGGACGCAGGAGATCGGGTCCTTGCGATCGATCACCTGGGAATCCTTGTCGCTCGGATTCACCACGTGGGCGACCGTCGACCAGGTCTGGCAGTCGGCGTCCGTGGAGACCTGCAGGTCGTACTCCGTCGGCTTGCCCGGCGAGGTCCAGCGGCTGAACACCTCGTAGACCGGGGCGGGCGTGGCCAGCTTGACCTGGAACCAGTCTTGCGTCGGGTCGTAGCCGTTGCCGACCGACGCGTAGTTCGAGGTCCATCCGTTGTGCACGAACACGTCGGTCGCGTTGGCCGGCGCGTACGTCGCCGCGGGTGCAGTCGTGCGTTGGGACTTGGCGGAGGCAACCGCACCCGGCAAGAGGGCGAGGTTGACACTCTCGGTGGCATCAGCAGAGGTCATGGATGTACCTGCGGAAGCCTGTCCCACTGCCAGTGGGACCAGAGCGGTGGCGACAAGCGCGCCGATTGTCAGCGCGGCGACAGCGCGAGGTCGAGACCGATGGCCCGCGGCCGGTCTCCCCTCGGCTGTCGACGACAAGAAAGGGAATCTCACGTCACTCCTTTACCGGTGCAGGACGGTGTCACGCGGCCTGGAAGCTTGTACCCCGAGCTGACTGCGTCTCCGGTGAGACCTTACCGGCGATTTTCTCGCCCCGCTCGTGGACGCGGCGCGGGACGTGGCGGGAGGTGAGGCCGGCTGGGCCGCGGTACTGCGCGGTCCGGCCGGCCTGCTGTTTTCTCCGGCGAAGGTCAGTTGTCGAGTGCCTGGTAGACGGTGGTCCAGAAGTCGTGCAGGAGTCGCGTCGCGTCCGGTGTGGACGCCCCGACCTGGGTCAGGAGAAGCCCGATGAGCTGGTTGCTCGGGTCGGCGTACGACGAGGTGCCGCTCCCGCCGTCCCAGCCGAACTGGCCGATGGGCGCGTAGTCGCCGCGGTAGGTGCGCACGGCCATCCCGAAACCCCAGCCGCCGTGCTGCCCCTGACCGAACGAGATGTGGACGTTGTCGCGGCCCATGGCCTCGCGGGCAACGAGTTGCTCGGACGTGAGGCGGTTCGTGGTCATCAGCTCGACGGCGGGCCGGGACAGGATCCGCTCGGTCCCGTGCAGGCCGTGGTTCAGCAGCATCCGGAAGTAGGCGTGGTAGTCGTCGACGGTGGAGTTCAGTCCGCCGCCACCGCCCTGGAACGCCGGAGGCCTGCTGTGACGGCCGCCCTCGGCCTCGTCCCAGACGTGGAACTCACCGGTCTGCGGGTCGGGGGCGTACAGCGGAGGCAGCCGGTGCAGCTGGTCCGCAGGCACGTGGAACCCGGTGTCTTTCATGCCCAGCGGGCCGAAGATGCGTTCGCGGAGGAACTCGTCGTACGACTGGCCCGCGACCCTGGAGACGAGCACGCCCAGCAGGTCGCTGCTGATCTGGTACTGCCAGCGCTCTCCGGGCTGGTGCATCAGTGGGAGCGTGCCGAGCCGGCGCATCCACTCGTCCTGCTCGGGCATCGGTTCCGGCAGGTTCGGCGTGATGCCCTGCTCGAAGACCGCTGCCATGATCGGCGTGCCGAGCACCGTCATGTCCATGCCGAGCCCGAACGTGGACGTGAGTACGTCCCGGACGGTGATCGGCCGCCGGGCCGGCACGATGTCGTCCAGCGGGCCGTCAATTCGCTTCAGCACCTGGCGGTCGGCGAGCTCGGGCAGCCACGGATCCACAGTGTCGTCCAGCCGCAGCCGGCACTCGTCGAGCAGCACCATCGCCGCCGAGACCGAGACCGGCTTGGACGTCGAGGCCATCCGGAAGATCGTGTCCCGGCGCATCGCCGGCCCACCGTCGTGACGCATCGTCCCGATCGTCTCGACGTGCGGCTCACCGTCGCCCCGGCTGACCAGGGCGACCAGCCCGGGAATCTTCCCGGAGTCGACATGCCGGGACAGTACGTCGTGCAGCCTGCGCAACCCTGCCGCGGAGAAGCCGGTAGCAGTGGTGGACATCGTGTTGTACTCCTTCTCAGAGCGAGCGGGCGACGATGTCGCCGACGCTGGTGGTCGCGTGGATGGTGAGCGGGGCGGCGGCGCCTTCGGTGTTGTTGAGCGCGTTGTGGATCCGGCCGCTGGAGGTGCCGGCATCCAGGGTGGCCGAGACTCCGGCAGCGGCGCCCACCTCCACCTCGCCGGCGTCGGTGCGCAGTACGACGGCGCCGCGCACGGCCTCGGCGATCCGGATGTCGCCCTTGCTGGTGCGAATCTCCGCGGGGCCGTTGAGGCGGCCGACAGAGACGTCACCGGCGGCAGTGGTGATGCGGGCGCTCGCGACGTCCTCGAGATCGATCGAGCCGTGGTCGCTCTTGACGGCGACGTCTCCGAGCCGTCCGACGGCCCGGAGTTCGGCACTGGCCGCGATCACCTCGACCGCGGAGCCGGCCGGCAGCTGCACCGTGACCGCGACGGCTCCGGACGGCCCGAAGTACTGGTTCTTCGCTGAGACCTCGATCCGCAGGACGCCATCCCCGTACACGACCTTGGCATCCTCCGCCACCGTCACGTCGCGGCCCTTCGAGGGATCCGCGGGGAGGATCTCGACGGCGGTGTCGGCCCGGTCGGCGGCGATGAACCGGAGGCGTCCAGCAGGGATGTCCACAACTGCGGAAATCGGCTCCGGGGTGTTGAAAGTCGGCATGTCGTACCTTCCTGGTTCGCTATCGCGTCCCGTCGTGGGGACGCAGGTCATGGATGTGGATGCGTTGGACGAACTGGTGACAAGAGCCACGATCCAAGGCCGCCCTGACACCGGGCAGCCGCCGTGCTGACATGGCCTGACCGACGCGCGGTCGTCAGCATCCGAGCCGATCGGCGATCACACCCAGCACTTGCCTGAGATCACGCGCCATGCGCGCCCGCAGGCCGATCTCGGCGATTCCGGGCGCGAACCCGGGGTGGTCGGGTAGGACGCGGTGGACGCGGTGCGTCACCCGGGTCCCTTCGGGACAGGCGGTGACGGCGTGCACGCCGGCATACCAGCTCTGGACTGCGAGTCTGGAACCGTCGACCTGGATCTCCACCGGCTCGACCTGTCCGGCCAGCTCTGCACGGTAGGTGCCGGCCGCCCTGGACCCCGCCACGACGGTCATCGCTCCCCGCCGTGCAGCCGAGGCCCGGGCCAGTACCAGCAGGTTGTCATCGCCGACTCGCCCCGTTGTGACGGCGAGGAGGAGCTCGGCGACCGCCGAGGCCGGCGCGGCGACCGTCCCGTGCACTTCCCACCGGGCGGGCAGCGCAGTCAGTTCTGCGAGCAGGGAAGAGGTCGTGTGCATGGCAGAAGCCTCGGCGCGGTGGCGGGTCGGACACAATCCACGCGAGTCCTTCCGGGACGCGGGACATCGCGTCGAGATCGGCCTGACCTGCGCGATTGCTCCGTACGACGATCGTCGTACGGCTGTCCCGGGACGGGACGGGACACCCGCGGTCTGCCTGAGACAGGCTCAGGACACCAGGGCCAGACCGGCACGCGACGCCGCCACGAGATAGTCGATGCCGTGCGCGGTGGAAAGGCCGAGCGCCGTCTCGAAGTGCCGTGCAGCTGAGTCCGCATCGCCGGTGACCAGGCACGCCTCCGCATACGGCAGGCTGATGCGCACCAGCCGATGTGGCTCTCCGACCCGGTCAAGGATCCGCGCGGCCTCGGCGTACCGGGCCGACGCCTCCTCGACCCGGCCAAGGTGCCGCAGGGCAATGGCGGTGTCCGTGAGGCTGGTCGCCTCGAAGACTGGATGGCGCGTCGACCGGTTGAGCGCGACGGACTGCTCGGCGAGGTCGAGAGCGGCCCGGGCGTCACCCTGGGCGAGTGCCGCCCGGCCGAGCACGTCCAGGCACGCGCGCTCCGACTGCGGGTCCAGCCCGTGCGCGACCTCGAGCACTTCCGCGACGACCGCGCGAGCCTCGTCGTACTCGCCGAGCTCCACCAGCGCCCGGCCGAGACCGCACCACACCTGCACGCGAGTGGCGGCCTCGTGCGGCGGCAGAAGCCCCGTCGCCTCACGTAGGAGTACGGCGGCGCCGGCGGGGTCGGCGGTGTACCTCCGGATCTCTGCCAGTTGCAGGAGCGCAAGGGCTTCACCGACGATGTCGCCCTCCGCGGCCAGCAGTACTCGGCCGGCTTCGAGCTCCGGCACGGCCTCAGCCAGCCGGCCGATGCGCAACAGCACGGCGCCCAGCAGGTATCGGTGCGAGGCGAGCAGACGGCGCTGGCCGAGCCGTTCGGCGGCGGACATGCTGTCCTCGAGTGCGCGGCCCAGTCGCACCGCCCCACCACGTCGCGCGTGGGTAATCGTGGCGAGCTGGGCGAGTCCGACCGCTGGAGCGTCGATGCGCAGCTCCAAGGCGAGCGAGAACGTCGCCGTGAGGTTCGCCAGTTCGGTGTCCATCCAGTCGACGGCCTGGTGGAAGGCTGACAGGTCGGGTAGTGCGAGAGGCCGCTGCGTCACGATCACCGGCAGCGGTACGAGACTCCCGGCGAGCTCTTTGACGGCCAGCATGCCGCTCAAGTAGTAGTCGGCGAGCCGGGTGATCGCCGGCACCGGGTCGGCTTCGGCGTCGTCGGCGCGAGCGGTCTGCCGCAGCAGGTCGTGCATCCGGTACCGGCCGGGTGCCGGCTCCTGGACCAGGTGAACGTCGACCAGGTCCTCCAGCAGCGACCGGGCGTTGGCCAGCGGGATCCCGGCCAGGGCGGCCGCGCCGTACGCGTCGATGTCCTCGCCCGGCACCAGCCCGAGCAGCCGAAACATCCGCCGCTGCGCGGAGTCGAGCTGCCGCAGCGACATCTCGAACACGTCCGACACCGCCAACTCGCCCTCGCGCAGCCGTTCCACCAGGGTGTCGACCGTCCAGGAAGGCCGGTGCCGCAGCCGCGCGGCGGCCACCCGGATGGCCAGCGGCAGGTTCCCGCACCGGCGCAGTACCTCGTCGACGTCACCGAGGCGGCTCTCGCCCACGGACTCGACGAACAACTGTGCCGCGTCCTGGGCAGGCAGGACGTCCAGCGAGATCGGCTGGACACCGTCCAGTTCCACCATCCGTCGGCGACTCGTGATCACTACGAAGGTCTGGCCGGCTCCGGGCAGCAGCTCGCGCACATGCTCAGCGTCTGCGGCGTTGTCCAGCAGTACGATCGCACGCCGCGTCGCCAGCTCCGACCGCCACAGCGCGGCCCGCTCGGCGACCCCGTCAGGGATCCTGCCGGGTTGCACTCCGAGCGCCACCAGCAGCACCCGCAGCGCCTCCTCGGACTCGACCCGCTCGCGGCCTGGAGTGAACCCGTGCAGGTCGAGGTAGAGCTGGCCACCGGGGAAGTCGGCAGTGAGCAAATGCGCTGCGTGCACGGCCAACGCGGACTTACCCACGCCGCCCATGCCGTCGATCGCCACCACGGAGGTGCGCCGCGCGGCAGAAAGCAGGGCGTCCAGCTCCGCCTGGCGTCCCGTGAAGGCGGCGATGTCGCCCGGCAGGTCGTTGCGCACCGGCGGAGTGGCAGGCGGATCCGTCTGCGGTCCGTCCTTGGCGCGCTCCCACACCTCACGCAGTGGCCTTGGGTCACGCCCGGCTGCCTTGCAGAGCGCGACGACGGTCGGCCAGGGCGGCACGGCCTGAGCGGAGAAGTAGCGGGACAGCGAGGAACTGCTGGCATTGATGTCGCGGGCGAGTTCGCGGAGGCTCCGGCCGGTCAGATCGCGCAGCTGTCGTAACGACTCTGCCAACTCCTCGCGCACCCAGGCCAGCCTTTCTCCGGTCTCAGCGGCCGATTCTAGAGCCGCCTACCGGGTCGCTGTCCGAGGGGCACCTTAGGCAGTCTTCACCGGGCGGCGCGAAGAGAATCAACTTCTGAACCGGACCGCGTTCTCGATGAGGAAGTTCTCCACGGTCCGCGGCTCATGGCCGAGCAGTTCCTTCAATGTCGTGGTGACAGTACCGATCTGGCCTGCCTCAGCGCTGGTCTCCAGGCTGAGGAGGAGTTCTGCGAACCATTCCGAGGAGCCGTCCCTGAGCAGTGCCGTACGACGGTCATCCGGGGACACTGGAAGGTACGTGACCCCATGGCCCAGGATGCTGCTCAGCAACTCAGCGATCTCGGGGAAGGTATACGCATCGGGGCCGGACAAGTCGTAGGTCCTGCCGTGCAGCGCCGGATCGCGGAGCACCAGAGCGGCCGCCTCGGCCAGGTCGCGGATGTCGATGTAGGCCACCCGGCCGGTGGGCGCGGCGCCGGACCATCTGTTCTCCGCCGCTACCGACCGAGCTGCGTACAACAAGTTGTTGGCGAAGGTGGCGGGACGTAGCAGGGTGTAGGACAGTCCCGACGCAACGAGGTGGTCCTGGATCTCGGCGTGCAGCCGCCCGACGAACAGTGCGGAGTCATGGCTGGTTGCGATACTCGAGAGTTTGACCAAGTGCGGTAGTTGGGCTTGCACCGCGCCGTCGATAATGGCCTTCTCCAAGCGGATCTGGTCGGGGCTACTACCCAGGGCCAGGAAGGCGACGTCCACGCCGTCGAACGCCTTCGTGAGAACGGCTTCGTCGTCGAAGGCGCCGGCGACGATCTCAACGCCGTCCAGGGCGTCGAACGTCTTCTCGGCCTTGTCGCTGTCACGGACCAGGGCGCGCACTTCTTCACCCGCGGCCCGAAGGTGCCGGACAACCCCGGCGCTCGTCCTGCCGGTCGCGCCAGTAACGAGAAAGGGCATGTCCTTCTCCTGCTTCTGGATTGTGTGAGCGAAGCTCGGCTGCTTTGTCGCAACCGCGAGGTCTGCATGGCGGAAATGACCGGCAATCTCATCCCGCACGCGACGTTGTCTTCGGATCAGAAGGCGTGTACTTCGTTGGTCGGCTCGGGGAGATCGTGCGCACCGCCGGGGAGCACTGCGGATGCCGCTGCGACGGTGTTCAGGCCCTCGCGAAGAAGCGCGATCTTGCCGTTCTTGGCAACCAGATAGGCCATGAACAAATGGTGGGTGAGTCGACCCGTCGGCGCGGCTGTGGTGTGAACGTGGTACTCGGCGAACACCTGGTCCGGGGTGTCGATACGAATGACGACGTCCTCGAGGTCGACCTCGAACTGGGGGTAGAACTCGAGGACCGTGCCGATGAGGTCCTTGACGCCGTCGGGACCTTCGAAGCGGCTGGGCAGGCCCAACGACACGAAGAACGGCATCTCGAAGACGCCGTCCTCGGCGAACAGCTCCGACGCCTTGTCCCGATCACGGAAGGTGCGAAGGTATTCCTTGAGTAGGGTCTTTGCGTCAGACATCTGTCCTCCATTGGTGGTTGGTCTGTCGAGCAGTCGCTCGACAGCGTGTTCGGATGAGAAATGGGTCTTGTCAGGTAAAGGCAACCGCCGCGTCAAGGAAGCGGCCGACGTGGGCGACGAACAGGTCCGGGTACTGGAACAGAGAGCCGTGGCCGGAGTCGGGATAGATGATCAGCTCGGCGTTGGGGATGTGTTGGGCGAGAAGGTACGAGTTGATGGTGGGAACCATGATGTCGCGATTGCCGTTGACCACCAGAGTCGGCTGGGTGATCCTCGCCAGCTCAGCGAAAGGCTCACCGCGTGGTTGTTTCCAGTCGACGATCGCCGCGACCTGGGCTTCCATGGTCTGGGCGGAGGTCGGTGGATCAGCATCGATGCTTCGTTGGTGGCGGCGCTTCCAGAAGCTTTCGCCGGCGGCTTGGCTGCTCGGTGACGGCGCGAAAAACAGAAATTGGAAATCGTCGAGGATAGGTATGTCGTGCCTCGTGCCCACGATGTTCACATCGGGATCTCTGTCCGTGTCGTCACCGGCACGAGGCTTCGTCCCGACGAGAACGAGCCTGCGCACTAGTGCGGGGTGGCGAAGCGTCAGTGCCTGCGCGACGTAGCCGCCGATCGAGAAGCCCAGAACGTCGACCTGGTTGAGGCCCAGCGCGACGACGAAGGTGGCTGCATCATCCCCTTGGGCTTCCACACTGTTTGGTGTCTCGCCGCTCGAGCTCGCCACGCCTGTGTTGTTGAACAGAATGACGGGGCGGTTCGCGGCCAGCCCGTCGGTGACCGCCGGATCCCAGTGATCCATGCCGCCGCGGAAGTGCTGCAGGAAGATCAGCGGCGTCCCGTTCTCGGCGCCGAAACGCCGATAGGCGTAGCGAATCCCTTTCGCGGTCACGAACTGGGTCGAGGCTGTCACGTGCGAACGCACAGACGTGTGAGCGGACTCGGCCGTCATGTTCGACTCTCCATCCTGTCGGCTGGTTGGCTAGGTGACGACGTCGATCGAGCCCTGCTTCGCGACAGCGCCGGTGGCTCCGGTCGCGAGATTGCCGGCCAGGAATCGATTGATCTCGGCAGCCACTGCGGAGGGACGCTCGATATGCGGCCAGTGGCCTGATTTCTCGATCCCGGTGACCGTCGTGCCGGCCGGGTCGAATCGGGCCACGACTCGGGCGGCGACGATCTCCGCCGTGAGCAACGGGTCATCGGCGCCCCGGAGGATCAGCACCGGCCCAGCGAACCCGCTGGGCCGCTCTCTGGTGGGGTAGCCGTTGTTCCACACGTCCGCCACTGACCGCACGACCTCGGGGCGGAACCTCGCGGCGACCGCGCCAAGTCGTTCCAGCTCGGCTTCGGGGGCCAACGGCGCCACCTGCCGACGGAAGGCCCGATAGCTCCGCGGCCCCGAGCTCGCCCAACGATCGGAACAACTCCAAGGCCTCGTCGGGCAACCGGGTTCCAGCCATGGGGATGGGGGACACCAGCGCCAGGCCCAGCGCGCGATCGGGACGGCCCGCGGCGACCAGCTCGACGATCGGAGCCGCCATGCTGTGGCCGACGAGCACGAACGGCTTGTCCACCGCGTCGACGACGGCGGACAGATCTGCAGCGAACCGGTCGAGCGTGAACGGGCCAGTTGCCTCGCTGCGATCCCCGAAGCCGGCGAGGTCCAACCGCACGATCTCGAACTCGGCCGCCGCCAGTTCGGCGATGACCGGGTCCCAGACGTGCTGGTCATCGAGAAAGCCGTGCATGAACACGATGGCTCGGTCGCCGGCTCCATCCCGACGGAGCCGCGATGTCGCTGTGCGGGATGGTTGCTGAGGTTGTCATAGAGGCTCCTTGCCTTTCCGGCGAGGTTGGTCAGGTGATGGACGACGGCATGCTGTTGATGAATGTGATGCTGATCGCGAGAAGTGCGGAGAGGGGCGGTCGCGATATCCTTCTGCCTAGTTGCTTCCAGCAACGGTCACAGGACGGGCGTGCCGACAGGCGAAGGCTAGGAGGTCGCCCGGACAGCGCGCAGGATCACGTCCGTCACGGCACCGGGATTCGAGATCATGGCTAGGTGCGGCGCATCCACCCTGGTGATATGGGCGTGCGCTGTGTTGGCCATGGCGAGCTGCAATGGCAGCGGGATGGCGTGGTCGGCGGTGCCGACCACGGCCCACGACGGGATCGTCTTCCACGCCGGGACGCCACTGTTCTGAGTCAGCGCGATCGTTGCTATTGGCCGTTGGGTGACGGCGAGCGCATGTGCCGCGGCGGCGGGCAGGCCGTTGGCCATGCAGCTGGGGAACACGCTCTGCTTGATGTAGGCGTCGCCCACGCCGCTGGGGGCGCCAGGGAACGGGACCACGTTCAGGTTCGCGGGCACAACGCACGACCCGGGATAGGCGGCGAGCAACTGGGCGAGGGTCTGGCCCTCTGCGGGCGCGAACGCGTCCACGTAAACCAGGGCTTTGACCTGCGGGTCGCCGGTGGCGGCGTTGGTGATCACGGCCCCGCCGTACGAGTGTCCAACCAGCACGATGGGACCGGCGATGGTGTGCAGGAAATCTGCGAGGTACGCCGGGTCGTACGCCAGGCCCCGTAGTGGATTCGGCAGCGCGTAGACGGTGTAACCGCGAGCCTGCAGGCGCTGGGTGACGGCGTCCCAGCTACCGCTGTCGGCCCAGGCTCCGTGCACCAGCACGATGCTGGGCTTCGGGCCGTCGCCCGCGGCGGTAGCCTCGGCTATAGGGGCCGACGCGGCCGGGCTGAGCGGGATGACCAAGCCGGCAATGGCCAGAATGACAGCCGCGATAATGAGCCGTAGCCTGCTCGGCCGCTCGACTCTGTTGATGCTCACTGAGATCTCCTTTCCTGGTAGGCGCTTTGAGTCTGCGGCTGGAATGCGGGAGCGCGGTATCCGTAGGTCCACTGCACCTGGCACGCCCGGCTTCGATGGCGCGAAGGGGCGTGGTTGTTCGAGGCAACCTAGAGAGGAGTCGGGCTTTCGTCTGGTGGCGTTGGCGTGCCGGCGGCGCCGATGACGTCGCGTAGCTGATGGCGGCTGGCTACACCGAGCTTGGGGTACGACCGGTACAGGTGGGAGCTGACCGTGCGCGGCGAGAGGAAGAGCCGGTCGCCGATCTCGCGGTCGGTCAGGCCGTGGCTGGCCAGGAGGACGATCTGGCGCTGCTGGGGGGTGAGCTCGCCCAGGGCATCGCGGTCTGCCCGACGTGCCGGCAACCGCCACCCCCGCACGCTCTCAGCTCCGCTTGCGCCCGCTGCGCCCATGACCGGGCACCCAGTCGCCGGAAGGTTCCCAGGGCTACCGTCAGGACGGGCTTGGCGTCGTTGATCCGGCGGCGCCGCCGCAGCCATTCGGCGTACTCGAGCTGAAGTTGTGCCCGCTCGAACGGCCACTGGTCGCCGGCGGGGTCGGAGAGCGCCTTGTCGAAATGGACTTCGGCCCCGTCCGGGCCGGCGAGGATGCCGCGCGCGCGGGCGCTGAGCTGCTCGAGCCGGGCAGAGGCTCTGCCGTCGAGGTGGCTGAGTGCGTTCTCGATGAGGTCGCTTCCCTCCATCCGCCGGTCGGCGCGGACCGCGGCGGCGGCGAGATCTGCCACCCCCAGGTACGACACGTAGTTGTGCAGGGGAGTGCCGTCCTCGCTGAACAGTCCGCGGAGCTGATTGAACGCCTCGAGGTAGTTGCCGTCGGCGAGCGCCGCGACGCCGAGCGCACGCTGGGCGCGGGCGGCCACAAGCAGGCATTCGGCCGGATCGACGGTGGCGAGCGGCCCTGGCCGCACGCTCGCGTGCCGCGCCGGAATCGGCGCGCAGGGCAAGGACGGTGGCGGTGATCACGTCAGCGGACGCGGCAATGAGGTCCATCTGATTCGCCTCGGCCATGCTCGCGGCCTCAGCGGCTACGTCGAGCGCCTCGTCCCAGCGCCCGGTGTCGATGTATGCCCACCCGAGCACAGTCAGGCTCCCGCCGCTGGTGCCCTGGATGCCGGGACCCCGGAGCCGTTGCATGGCGTCTTGCAACAAGCGGACCGCCAGGTCGGATTCGTCCAGGATCCACGCGGCGGCGGCTGTTCGCCACACAGAGGGCTCTTCAATCGGCGAGCCGGCGATCTTGCGCAGGTACGGGACGAACTGGTTTCCGCTCCCGATCGGGTCAGCGCTGGCGCGTATCCATAGTCTCAGCACGTTGACATCAACGCCGGTAGCCAGGCCGGTGGGCGGTGGGTCTCGGCGTTCCAGCAGGCTGAGAGCACGACTGACGGCCTGGCGGCTGGCGGGCAGTCCGGACTGGAAGGCGACAGTGGCTGCACTCCCGAGAGCGTCCCAGGCCAGCGCGGGCTGGTCGCGCAACGACGCCTCTTCGGCGACGGAGATGAGCGCCGACAGCGCGGCGGTCCGCCGACCCGACCAAGCGAGCGCCCACCCGGCGTCGCGGCGGGCTGTCAGCCGCAGTTCCGGGTCCGCCGTGGCAGCGAGGGTGCGGATCGCGAGATCCTGCACCCAATCCCCCTGGCCGGTGGGAACGGCGGCCGACGCGGCCGCTGCCAGCCGGCGTGCCTGATCTCCGGGGTCAGGGCTGAGCTCGGCCGCGCGTTCCAGAGCCAGAGCGGCGGCGGCGGCCCCGCCACGGCGTTGCGCCTGGGCAGCTGTGGCCTCGAGCAGCGCAGCGACGTGTTCGTCGGGTTGCAGGGCCGCGCCGGCCAGGTGCCAGGCTCGCCGGTCTGGCTGGTCGTGCAGGGCGCTCGCAAGCTCGCGGTGCGCGGCGGCGCGCCGCGCAAAGGGCGCGGTGTGGTAGATCGCGGAGCGGACCAGGGGATGGGAGAAGCGCAGGCCGGTCCGGTCGATCTTGATCAGGCCCAGTTGCTCGGCCGGCGCGAGGGCCTGCGCATCTGGCCCGGCGCCGTGACTGGCTGCCGCGCTCATGTCCGGGCTGTCGGCCACGGCGGCCAGCAGCAGTGCGGCCCGTACTGGCTCGGGCAGGGTGGCGAACCGAGAGCTGAGGACGGCGGTCAGCCGGTCAGTCAGGGGCAGCGGCTCGGCAGCCCATCGGCGGCTGGCCGCGGGATCGTCGGCTACCACTTTGGCCAGCTCGATCAGCGCCATGGGATTGCCGGCGGCCTGTGCGAGCACCTGCGTCCGGGCTCGCCCGCGCGGCGGGCGCGGCTGCGCGTCCAGCAGGCGACCGGCGTCTATCGCGGACAGCGGCTCAAGATGCAGCTCAGGAAAACCGCGGTCAAAGCCGGAAGGCGGGGCCTGGCCGCGGGCGCCCACCAGCAGCACCAGCCGCTCTTCGTCCAGGCGACTGCCTGCGAAGGCCAGCGCGTCCAGCGAGCTGCGGTCCAGCCAGTGAGCGTCGTCGGCGACCACCAGGACCGGGGACTGTTCGGACAGATCCGACAGCAGGGTGAGCACGGCCACCCCGGTCAGCAGCGGGTCCGGAGCACCGGCGTCCGCGGAGAGGCCGAGCGCCCCGGACAGGGCCTGCGCCTGTCGGCCAGGCAGGCGGGCGGTACGGGACAGCACCGGCCGCAGCAGTTGATGCAGCCCGGCGTACGCGAGTCTGGACTCCGATTCCCGGCCCGTGACCTCCAATAGCCGCATGCCTGCTAGCCGCGCCCGGTCGGCGGCGTCCGCCAGCAGCGCGGTCTTGCCCATCCCCGCCTCGCCGGTGACCAGCAGGACCTGGCTTGGTCGCGGGACCGGATTCACCAGTCCGTGCAGCCGCGCCAGCTCGGCGTCCCGGCCGATGATGGGCGCGGGGTTCTGGGCGCGGAGTTCACTGGGGTCTGGCATGGGCCTGTCCTCTCGGCCAGTGCGTTCGTCAACGCCATCCCTCGGAGTCAACAACGACCGCGGCCCCAGCATGCCCGCAGTACGCAAAGTGCAGTCACCCAGCGGATACCGGCTACGCCTACCTTGAGCCACAGTGAAGACCGGGCACTACGCGCACGGACCGACGAGGATCGCCATGGCTTTGTCACTCTCGGGCAGGAGAATTCAGCCGCGGAATCTGCTCCGAGGATCACGGGTCCGGTTCTCCCGTTGTGCTGGTGCACGATTACGCGCTGAACGGGCACTCGTGGGAGAACCACCGGTGAAGTGGCCCGCTACCTGGCAGCTCACCGCCCGGGGCGGGGCAAGGCGGCTGTGCTGGTCGCCCGACTGCTGCCGTTCCTGCTCAAGACGGACGACAATCCTGACGACATTGACCGCACGGGCTCAGGTGGCGCAGGGCGTGGCGGCAGGGTCAGATGGCGGTACGGCCGCCGTCGGCGGCAATGATCGCGCCGGTGATGTAGCTGGCCTCCGGAGAGGCGAGGAAGGTGATCAGGCTGGCGATCTCGCCAGGCTGGGCCGGCCGGGCCAGCAGGGTCGTGGCGCCGAGTGCCTCGATCCGGTCGGCTGCGGCCCCGCTGGTCAGGACGGGGCCAGGAGCGATGGCATTGACCCGGATCCCTGAGGGACTGAACTCGGCGCGAGCGCAGCGACCAGGAAGTACGCCGCTCGGACATTGGCGGCGAAGAGTCGATCGAAAGTGGGTACGTCGAGTTCCGCGGTCGGCCCGAACCAGGAAAAGCCGGCGTTGTTGACCAGCACGTCCACCGGGCCCGCCTGGTCGACGAGGTGGTCCAGTTCGTCGGGGTCGGTGAGGTCGGCTGCCACGAAGCGGGCCTTGCCGCCCGCTAGCTCGTAGCCCGCACGGCTTCGGCCGCCGTCTCGATGAGCCGGGCCACGTCACCGGGATGGGAGACCATCGGGACGTGGCTGGACGGGATCTCGACCGTTGTGGCGCCCATGCGCGCGGCGAACTGCCGCTCGACGGCCGGCGGAATCGCCTCGTCGTCGGCCGCGACCAGGTACCAGGACGGCAGCGATTTCCAGGCCGGAACGCCCATCACGTCCCCGAACGCGGACGAGGCCAGCGGCTGTTGCACGGCGTACATCACTCGCGCCCTGACCGGATCGACGTCCGAGGCGAAATGATCGACGAAGTCGTCCTCGGACAGCCAGCCGAAGCCCTGCTTGTCGGTGATCAGGTGCGCCAGCGCCGGGGTCACCGGTCCCTGCGACAACAGCCCGCCCAGCGATTCACCCTGGTCAAGCCCGAAGGCCGCGATGTAGACGAGGCCGGCGACGTTCGGGGCATCCGCTCCCAGGGCTGTCATGACCTGGCCGCCGTACGAGTGGCCAGCGACGATGGCGGGACCGTCCTGAAAATCCAGCACCTGGCGCAACCGGGCCACGTCATCGGCCAGCGCGGTCAAGGGGAATTGGGGTGCGGTGACCTGGTAGCCGTCGGCCTGCAGGCGCTGGATGACGCCGCTCCAGCACGAGCCGTCGGCCCATGCGCCGTGGACGAGGACGATGTTCGGTCGGGCGTTCATCTCGGGGATCCCTTCATGGTCGTGTCTTGTGGCCACCTTGCGGTGCAAGGCGGCAGCGGGGGTATCCGCAACATGACTGCACATTGGGACCAACGGTGAGCTCAACGCGCGGATCCATGGGCTGGGTGGCACCCGCTTCTGCGCCCGAACAGATTCCACGTTCTGCAGCCACGGAGTTCTGAGGACCCTGCCGGGACATACGTTCAGGTGTTTGTATCAGCGTCGGTGCGAACTGGCTCCGAGACTATGAGGGACGTTGCTGCTATGGTCCGGGCGTGGCTGACGTGCCGCCCGATTCCCCGGAGTCGCATCAGCTGCAGGAAGGAATCTGCATCTATTTCCCGATCCGCCGTGGAAAAGCGTCATCTTGTTTCTCTCCCGACAATCCCTAGGTGAGCTTCGGTCGTCGTTCGGTCCCAGCCGGCAGCGGCGCACGCTCGCGCTCCTCCTGGACCCGCCCCGGCCACCGATCTGAGAGCGCCGAAAGATCAATTTCGAGATTGAGCACATCCAATCATCTGTTTGCGAGGGGACCGAGATGTCGGAGAAAAACCCGGACAATGGTGCACAAGAGGAACCTGGCCGCAAGGTGACCCGTGCGGTGGCGCAGCTCCGGCTCATCAAGCAGGAGTTTGGTGGGGAGGTGGAAATCGATCCCGGGGACTGGGCAGACGTCGGTTATGCCAACCGGATCTACCGGGCCGGGAGCTTCCTGGTTCGCGATCATGACTTGCCGAGAATCCGCGAGTTGTTCGGCCGCGAGCGGCCGGAAGACACATTCGACGGAATCGAAGGGCTGACGCGTTTCCAGCCGCCGCCGGACTTCAACATCGATGTCCTGCCGCCGGGTCCCAACCTGACGTCGAAGTACATCGCGTACGCCGACGCGCAGCTGGGACGCGGTGTGGCCAGATGCGACGACCTCGTCTATGTCTGCAGCGTCAGTCCCTGTCCGGCGACCGAACCGCTGGAGGTGCAACCCGCTGTCTCGCCCACTCCGGCTCCGGTTGGTGGCAACTGCGACGGTCGCGGCGTCAAGGTGCTGATCGTCGACGTCGGCTGGACCCCGACGAACAAGCCTTGGCTGGCCGGTGTCACGGGTGAGGACGAGCATCCGTACTCCAGCGGGACCAACATCCGGCCGTACGCCGGTCATGGCGTCTTCATCGCGGGTGTTCTGCGCTGCATCGCGCCGCAGGCCGAGATCGTGGTCAAGGCATATCTCAACCGAGCCGGGGCGGAGTTCGGCTTCGACCTCGTCCGCAAGCTGGAAGAGGGCCTCGGTGAGAACCCGGACCTGATCAGCCTGTCCGCCGGTGCCAAGACGGGCGATGGCTCCACGTTGCTTGCGTTCGAGGTGTTCATGGAACACCTCGCCGAGCGCAAAGGCGTTCTCCTGGTGGCAGCGGCGGGCAACGACGGCGACCGTGAGTTCTTCTTCCCCGCGGCGTCACCCGACACGCTGTCGGTCGGCGCTCTCGCCGAGGACCTTCACAACCGCGCTCTCTTCTCCAACTACGGCTCCTGGGTGGACGTCTACGCGCCGGGGGAGAACCTCGTCAACGCCTACCTGAACGGCACCTACACCTGCACCGAGCCACCGCACGAGAACGAAGTCCGCACGTTCAGCGGGATGTGTCGCTGGAGTGGTACCTCCTTTGCGACCCCACTGGTCGCCGGCCTGATAGCCGGTCGCATGTCGGTCACCGGCGAGAACGCGAAGGAAGCAGCTGCCGCGCTGAAGTCGTTCGCCGGGAACCGCACGATTCCCGGCTTGGGTCGGACCCTGCTGCCTTCTGACGCCTGTGCGAGCACCGAAGTCCACAAGTGCGGCTGCTTGCCGAAGTCGCACTGCTGCTGAGGCGCTGACGTACGGCGTGTACCGACAGGGGAGTGGGCAGCCGGGCGCATCAATCCCGACCGCCCAGGACTCCGAGGTCAGGCCTCGGACTTGTCGGCGTTCTGGTTCCCGCTGCGCACGCTGTCGAGTACGGCCTGGTCGGTAGGCTGCGCGAGTTTAGCTCGATGTCCCGTTGCCGCCCGGAAGTACCGTGGCCACATGGTGTCGAGGCGGAGCTGGGTCGAGCAGATCATGGGTCTGCCGGTCAGCGTTCTCGCCCGCGGGGAGCAGGCCCAGTCCGCGCGGGCGGACGCGGCGGTGCGGGAGGTCTTTGCGGAGCTGGTCGAGGCCGATCGGGTGTTCTCGCCGTACAGGAGCGACAGCGTGGTCAGTCTGCTGGCGCGCGGTGAGCTGAGTTGGGACGACGTGGATCCGGTCCTGTATGAGGTGGCCGAGCGGTGCGTCCGAGCCCGTGACCTGACCGGCGGGCTGTTCGATGCCGACCTGCCCGACGGTGGATGGGATCCGTCGGGGCTGGTGAAGGGCTGGGCGGTCGAGCGTGCCGGCGATCGACTGGGAGAGGTCTCCGACCTGGATTGGTGCCTCAACGCCGGTGGCGACGTCCTGGTGCTGTCCCCGAGCGGGCGTCCGTTCACCATCGGAATCCAGGACCCGCGCGATTCGAGGCGAGTGGTCGCCAGCGTGGCCCGGACCGCTGGAGCCGTGGCGACGAGCGGTACTGCGGCCAGAGGTGCGCACCTCTATGACCCACGGACCGGCGGTCCGGCGGACACCCGGTGGCTGTCGGTGTCGGTGAGTGGTCCGTCGCTGGAGTACGCCGATGTCCTTGCGACGGCCGCGTTCGTCGCGGGGGAGGAGTGGCCGGCGGTGCTCGCGGCGCTGCCCGGGTACGAGGGGCTCGGGGTCCTTGCTGACGGCAACCTGTTCGCGACGACCGGTTGGCTCGCAGGCGAAGCGGAGGCAGGATGACAGTGAAACGGATCCTGCTGATCGAGGATGACGCCGATCTGGCGTGCTTCCGGTTGGCTCCGGGCGAGGTCGGCGCGACGTTCGAACTGGTCCTGCCAGCGATCGCAGGGCCCGCTCAAAGGAGAAACTAGGTATCGGCGGGCATTCTCGTAGTATGACGGACCGCGGTGTCGAGCAGCCGACGAGCCGGCATCGCCATGCGCATGTGCGGCGGCGATCTCGGCGTACGCCGGTCTGGTGGCGTGACGCCATCGGCGTCACGTGCTGGAGCAGCGCGTTGGTAGTGATCGTCCTCTGGCTGTCCGGGCGAGGCGTTCAGCTGCTCACGGCCGGTCCGGCCGACCTGCTGACGTCGCTCGGCCGGCTGTCCGGTCTGGTGGCCGCGGACCTGTTGCTGGTGCAGGTGTTCCTGATGGCCCGGGTACCGATGATCGAGCGGAGCTACGGGCAGGACGAGTTGGCGCGCAGGCACCGGCTGGTTGGCTTCTGGTCCTTCAACCTGCTGATGGCCCATATCGGGTTGATCCTCGGGGGATACACGCTCCGCGATCACAACAATTTCCTGCGTGAGACGTGGAGCGTCGTCACGACGTACGGCGGAATGCTTCTCGCGGTCGCGGGCACCATCGCGCTGACGGTCGTCGTCGTCACCTCGGTCCGGGTGGCTCGCCGGGCCTTGCGGTACGAGTCGTGGCATCTGCTGCACCTGTATGCGTACGTCGGGGTGGGGCTGTCGGTGCCGCACGAGATCTGGACCGGCGCGGACTTCACGACATCGTCGGTGGCGCGGGTGTACTGGTGGTCTGCGTACGCCGTCGCACTCGCGGCGATCCTGGTGTACCGCGTGGGTGTCCCGGTCTGGCGGACTCTTCGGTACGGGCTCACGGTCCGGGAGGTTGTCCGCGAAGGTCCTGAAGTGGTGACGGTCACGCTGGCAGGTCGCGGTCTACACCGGATGCCGGTCCAGGCAGGTCAGTACTTCGTCCTTCGGTTCCTCGACGGCCCGGGATGGTCGCGCGGCCACCCGTACTCGTTGTCGGCTTCGCCCGCGCCCGACCGCCTGCGGGTGACCGCGAAGGCGGCCGGTGACGGAAGTAGCCGGCTGGCCGGGCTGCGACCAGGGACGAAGGTCGCCCTCGAGGGGCCGTACGGCCGGCTGACCGGCGATCGGCGAGTCACCGGCAAGCTCGCGATGTTCGCCTGCGGTATCGGCATCACGCCACTACGGGCGTTGCTGGAGGAGCTCGCTTATCGACCGGGTGACGCCGTTCTGGTGTATCGGGCCCACGATCTCGATGACCTGGTGTTCCGTGACGAGCTCGACCAGTTGGCCCGCCGCCGCGGCATCACGGTGCACTACCTGCTCGGCCGGCGGGTCCGGGACCGGGAGTCGTGGCTTCCGGAGAACGCCGCAGCCGGGACCGACGAGGACGTGATGCGGACGCTCGTCCCTGGCATCAGCGAGTACGACGTCTATGTGTGCGGACCGGACCAGTGGATGGATGCAGTGTGCGCGGCGGCCGTCGGACTCGGTCTTCCGCCGAACCAGCTTCATCAGGAGCGGTTCTCGTGGTGAGAGGAGTAGGTGCACGATGAGGAGCCATGCAACGCGGCTGCGGCGCAACGCGGCGGTGATCGGGGCTTCGGGAGTACTGATCGGCCTCCTCTTCCTGTACCCGACGAGCACGGACCGGACCGACTCGCCGACAGCCACCGCGGCCGCGCCAGGGGTCGTCAGCACCGGAACGGCCAAGGGCGTGACGACGGTGAACGGCACGTCGGCCGACACTCGGTACGGACCGGTGCAGGTCCAGATCACGATCCGTGCGCAGCGCCTGGTCGCCGTGACCGCGCTGGTCTATCCGTCGTCGGGAGGAAGCGACCGGGAGATCAGTTCGTTCGCGCTGCCGAAGCTGGAACAGGAGGCGATCGCCGCCCAGGGCGCACAGGTCGACACTGTGTCGGGCGCGACCTTCACGTCGGACGGGTACCGGCGCTCGCTGCAGGCTGCCTTGGACGCGGCCCACCTGCGAGGCTGAAGCACTCCAAGAAGGCCCAGGAACCGTCCGACGTCTCGCAGGCCTACTCGGAAATGCGAGGCGGCACCACAAGGTCCCTGTTCGTCGAGTGCCGTGGGGGCGACTCGCGGGAGGTTGGCAAGCGTTTGCCAATCTGGCATAGGGTGAGGAAGTCGAGACGTTGCCGAGTCGGGAGGAGTACGGGTGACTTCCACCCACGCTGTCAGGTTCGCCGCTGTCGGGCTTGATCACGCGCATATCTTCGGTCAGATCGCGGGCCTCGTCGGGGCCGGCGCCGAGTTTGTCGGGATGGCGACTGACGATCCGTCGGCCGCGATCGCGACCCGGGTCCGGGAGCGGTATCCGGAGGTTCCGGTGGTCGAGAGCCCGGACGACCTGGTCAGCCGGGACGGGATCGACTTGATCGTGACCGCCGCCGTACCGGATCGGCGGGGCCCGATCGCCGTCGCGGCGTTGCGGGCCGGCAAGGACGTCGTGACCGACAAGCCCGGCTGTGTCTGTCTCGATCAGCTGGAGGAGATCGCGAAAGCGGTCGACCAGAGCGGGCGGTTCTGGTCGGTGACGTTCTCGGAGCGGTTCGAGGTGCCCAGCGTGATCAAGGCCGGTGAGCTCGTCCGCGAGGGCCGGATCGGGACCGTGGTGCAGACCCTCGGGATCGGGCCGCATCGCGTCGGCGACCGCGGCCACCTCGGCGGTGGGGCCGGCCGCCCGGACTGGTTCTACGACAAGAACCGGTACGGCGGCATCCTCACCGACATCGCCTCCCACCAGATCGACCAGTTCCTCTGGTTCACCGGCGCACGGACCGCCGAGGTCGTGGCCAGCACGGTGGGGAACTTCGCCAACCCCGATGAGCCCGGCCTGCAGGATTTCGGTGAGATCCTGCTGCGCAGTGACAACGCCCAGGGCTACATCCGGGTCGACTGGTACACGCCGGCCGGTCTGCCGACCTGGGGCGACGGCCGCCTGATGATCCTCGGCACCGACGGCTACATCGAGTTGCGCAAGTACGTCGACATCGCCGGCCGGGACGGCGGCGACCACCTCTTCCTGGTCAATCAGGAAGGTACGCAGTACATCGACTGCTCACAGGTCGAGACCACGTACTACCCCGACCTGGTTCGCGACGTACGGGATCGAACCACCTCGGCCGCGCCGCAGGAGCACACCTTCGAAACCATGCGCCTGGCCTTGACAGCCCAGCAGCGGGCGACTGTCCGCGGAGCGGCGCGATGATTTAGTGCGACGGTCCGGGTTCCTGCTTCACTGCTATCTCGCTTGGCTCAGGGTTTGTGCCGCAGTACCGTCGCGAGGTCTTCGGTCAGGCCTGTGCGAGTGTGGCCATGATCGTGTCGATGTTCTTCATCAGCGACACGTGGCCCTCGCCGGGGACCAGGTGGGTGGTTGCGCCGGCGATGTGTTCGCCGAGCCAGCGGCCGTGGTTTCTTGGGACCATGCGGTCCTGGTCGCCTTGCCAGATCGAGACGGGAACCCGGATGTGCGCCAGATCGATGCCCCAGTCGGTCAGGAAGGCGAGGTCGTCGTCGCGCCAGCCGTCGTACCCGCGCGAGACTGCGGCACGGCACGACGCGGCCAGGTAGTCGGCGAGCCCGTCGCGAAGGGCCTGCTGGTCAACGGCGGACAGGAGATCGCCGAACGCGGAAATGATGTCGTCAGCCTGGACGTCCCTCAGTTCGCTGCCGGCCTCGGCAAGGAACGCTTCGAGCGCCTCGGCGCCGGTCGCCGCCGCCCCGAACTCGGCGACGTTCTCCGCGCCCATCCCTGCAAGCCAGTCGAGCCCTTCTGCGTCGTACGGCGCGACACCCGCGATGATCGCCGCACCGCGGCACCGCTGCGGCAACAGCGCCGCGCACGCAAGCGCGTGTGGCCCACCACCCGACCAGCCGAGGGTCACGAAATCATCAGCTCCCACCGCGTCGAGCAACGCACTCACGTCACCCGCCACATCAGCCACCCGCCGTCCCGGCTGAGGGCTGCTGTCCCGATACCCCGGTCGGCTGTGGGTAACAAACCGCATCCCGTATCGAGCAGCCGCCTCGGCCACAGGCTCGAACACCATGGCCACGCCAGGCGTGCCGTGATGCATCACCAACGGCCGCCCGCCATCGGGCCCCTGAACCAGATACTCCAGACCCCGCCCACCAGACCGCTCCAGTCGCTCCACCCCCAAATCCTAGAAGCAGCTGACAAGCGGGCCGTGCGCTGACCACCAGTCGCTGTGATGCCAGATCCGAGAAGCCGTTCCAACAACATGAAGAAGAGGACAGAGTGATGCTCGATCCCGTCGTCGACAAAGGTCAGCTGACCGACACTGACCGCTTCATCTTCGAGTCGTGGGGCTACTTCATGATTCCCAACGTCTTGACAAAGGACGAGGCCGCCGAGGCCTACGATGTTTCGCAGCGTCTGCACCAGAACCGCGACCGCGAGTTCGGGCAGATCGGCCGGACCTACGAGAGCGAGCCGGTTCTCGAGCGGCTCATCGATCATCCTGACGTCCTGCCGAAGGTGCAGGGTCTGCTCGGTGACCGATTCGTGCTGCAGGCGGGCTGGAACACCATGCAGCCGGCGCACGCGGGGAACGGCCGTTGGCACCAGGACGGATCGTCCGCCTTCGACTTCAAGGACCTGGGATTCCCGGTTCCCTTGCTTCAGCTTCGCGTGTCGTATCTGCTCACCGATCAGACTGCGCCCGGCATGGGCAACATGGAACTGATTCCCGGCAGCCACCGCTCGCGGGTCGGTCTACCTGATGCAATCCGTGAGAGCAACGACGACATCGCGATCGGCCATGTCGTGTGCGCCGAGGCCGGGGCTGCACTGGTGTTCCACAACGGCGTCTGGCATCGAACCTTCCGCCACGATGGCGACTACGACCGATTTACGACGCACTACGTCTACAGCCCACCGTGGGTCCGCATGGCCGACCGTTTCAGCAACGACCCCGAGTTCCTGGAGCGCACCACGCCCCTGAGGCGCGCACTGATGGGGGAGTTCGCACGGCCGGACGCCCCGTTCGGTGCCAACTACGATCCGCTGCCGATCTGACGTACGGACTCGCTTTCGCCGCGCCCACCCGGCCTTTCGTTCACTTCGCGGGCAGCCGCATTGACTCCTGTGGTTACGTCGTACACACTGGTGACAACGTAACCAACTGGAGAGTTGATCATGAACAGCACAGAGCACTCCACGAAGACCGTCGCTCACGCGTTCGCGGATCTGATGAACGGGCACGACGCGGACGCGGTCGACGGATTTATCACCGAGGACTACGTCAACCACAACTACTTCGTCGAGGACGGGCGCGAGGCGAACAGGGCATTCTGGACGTTGTGGTTCGCGGCGTTCCCGGACACCGAGGTGAGCCTGGACGACGTCATGGTTGACGGCGACCGGGTCGCGGGCCGGTTCACCTACCGGGCGACGTTCCAAGGCGAGTTCATGGGCCTGCAGCCCACCGGCCTCCCGGTAGTCATGCACTCGATCGACATCTGGCGCGTCGTCGACGGCATGGCCGTCGAACATTGGGACCAGCTCGACGGACAGGCGTTCTTCGCGCAACTGACCGGCGAGGCCGCGAACCAGTGACCCGCGACCAGCAGGAGCAGCCCGCGCCGACGCCGGCGCAGCGGCGCAGGGAAAAGGAACGGGCCGCGGCGCGTGAGACGATCCTGTCCGCCGCGCTGGGCGTGGCCCGCCGTGATGGGTGGGACGCGGTGACGATGCGCCGGCTCGCCGACGAGATCGAGTACTCCGCCAACTTCGCCTACCGCTACTTCACCGGCCGCGACGACATCCTGCTGGCCCTGGTCCGCGGAGGGTTCACCCGGCTCCGAGATGCCATGGCCACCGCTGGCGACCAGACAGGATCCGGATCGGCCGGTGGACCTACTACTGGCGCTTCAGGCACGGCCGCGATGGCTGCCCGGCGAGCGGCGCATGCCTACCTCGATTTCGCTTTGGCCGACCCCGACCTGTACCAGCTCATGTACGGCCTGGGCGGGGTGCGCGTACCAGTCGCCGACACCTGGGATGAAGGTCAGGCCATCGGCGACCTCCTGATCGGTCTGCTCACCACCGGAGGAGACACCCAGCCCGGACAGCACGTACTTCAGCTCTGGGCGACGGCCCACGGATTGATCGCACTCCAAGTCGTCGGTCGAGTCGAGGTCGACAGCGCCGGGCTGCATGCCATCCTCGAGGACGCGCTGACCGACTGCCTTGCGCGCGTCCTGTCCGGACCGGACAGCCCCGACTAACCCCGATCTCACCCGAGGGCTGACGTGGCACCCGAGCACGTGGAACGACTGCGAGATCGAGCGCGGATCGGGCCGAACCCGAGGAACTCAGCGAGCTCTACTCGTCGCTTCGACTGTCGCTGACCTACCACCACGTGGAGCAGATCGCGGAAGTGGAAGTCGACCCGCTGGCCGACCGCGTGGATCAATACCGTGTCCGAGGGGGACACGCACACTAACCACACGGCTGAAGCTCAACGAATGAGATGGGAAGCGACCTGCTCGGACCCCAACCCGCTGATCATCGGGCTGATGTGCTCGACGTTGCTCCTTCGAGCCCGAAACCACTTTGATTCTTGGGCATTCGCCGCGTCGCGCACGATCGTCGCTGCTACTTAGCTCCTGATGTTGCCCGTTGAACCCCGCCCCGTAATCGCACCAGACCGCCGTCGATTTCCGGTGATTGGCGTGTCCACGGTTGACGGGGACGTGTCAACTGGATGCACAGTCCTCCGCGCTCGGATCCGTCTCACGCTCACGCTAGCGCCGAGCTACAACCGGACGGCAGCTCAAGCTTGACGGGTCATCAGCCTGACAGTGAGCTTCCTTGCGGTGAACTGGATGTCGAACTGGTAAGTGGTCAATCTGAATGCGTTGCGGTCGAAGTGGGCAAAGTCCTCGACTTGGCCGTTGACTTCAGCCGGCGTCTCGTCCTGAGCGCGGGAACGTTGTATCCACTCGGCGATGGTGACCTCGTCGAACTCCATCACAATGACCGGCGTTTGAGCGGCTTCTGGTGGAGTCCATTGCGGATCGCCGTACTCGAATCGAACGACGAGCCTCCGGTCGGGAGGTCGCAGCTCGATGCTGACCACTGTGGTGTCGTGCAGGTACACGGGAACACCGTCGGCCGTCCAGAATTCATAAAGGCCTGTGCCCCCGCTCGCGACATCATGCCGTGGATCGCCAGTGACACCGACGATCTCGGTTTTCGGTTCACCGGACTGTGCCTGATCCGAGCGGCGGCCCGACTGCTGGCCCGGTTCCGCACGCCGCCTTCTGAACATGCCCAAACTGTGGCACACCTCCGCAAGGTGGCTGAGCTGGCCGCAGTTGACGGGCACCTGTCAAGACCCCAGGCAATCTTGCGCGTCACCCCGATCGATCCCTGACCTCTTCCATGCCATGGGCCAAGGGGGATCGATAGCCTACGCGGGACGACGCGCGTATTCCCTTACCTACAAGGTGTTCTCGCCCTCCTGGTTGTTGCGCTTTGGACCCGCTTCGGGACCGTTGGAGCGTGTGGTTCGCTCCGAAAATCCCCCCACGGTGATAGGCGGTCCGGTGACCTGCCGCCTCCCGTTGCTCGTTGTGGCGCACGGCCAGCATCGCGGCCTCAGTATCGTCAGTGGATTGCGAAGGGCGCGGGTGGACGCCAGTTGCCGATATCAGCAGCAAGCTGCAGGCTTCTACATTGGTGGCACCCTCACGAAAGGACGCCCGGTCATGTGTGTCGGAAGAGTCGCGAGCTACCAACGTCGGATACGAACCGGTGTTCCAGGCTTGTGGTGGTCGTGATGGTCGACAACTCAGGCACTCCTCGAAATGATTCCGCCGCTGGCGGCACCGACCGTGACAGCGATCTTCTGATCCCCGGTTTAACGGTTCAGCGTCAACCTTTGGACTTCGCGATGCAGTCGCGGCAGATGGGGACCCTCGAGATCGATCCTTCGACGAACTGCTTGGTTCTCCGCAGCGGGAACACATTGCTCGACGTCGCCTGGCCGTTAGGCTGGAGTGTCGCAATCCGTGGCGGCGAGATCGCCCTGATCGACGCCGACGGGCAAACGACCCGCAGACTGGGCGACGAAGTAGTGATCGGGGGAGGTTCGATAGACGCCGACGTGGCCAATGTTGTTTCGTGTACAGGCCGCAAGCAGGTATTCGTGGCGTCCGGGTTCAGTGATCCTTGAGTCCTCGCCGCACAGCGAAAGCGTTGCATCCCAGGATGGCGCCCTACTACGGCTGCAAGATCTGGGTTGATACTCCGATAGAGGTTGCACGGGACCGGAGCCGCGCGCGATGGGTCGAACGAGGGCGCTCAACACTGGGATCCATGGGCGCAGTACGACCTAGCCTACCGGGAGAGGTAGCACCCGGAGACAGCCGCCGATTTGTTGTCAGCGGTGCCTGATGCGAGCTACGGCCGGCATCTCACGGAGTCGGTCGCCGACGTGCTTGCCAACGCCCTTGTCTGCGGTGGCGCGATGGGATGGTCAGAACACAGTGAGCGCGTCGCGCGTTGAAGCCGTGGAGCCAGGCTCAGTCGCCGATGTAGAGCTCGCCGTCGCGCTCGGTCACTGGTGTCCGGCCGAGTGGGAGTATCCGCGTGAGCATGCGGTAGACGAAGTCCAGGCCGGGCACCTTGGCGTAAAATCCTTGGGGTCCGAGGACCATCCGGCCGGTCTCGACGTCGTAGGCCGATTGGTGCCAGGGGCAGACCAGGCACCCGTTGTCGTCGATACTCCCGCCGGCCAGGTCGGCGCCGAGGTGGCGACATCGGCGGGTGACCGCGAAGTAGCGCCCGCCGGCGTTACCGACGGCGTAGTGCCCGACGCCGACCACTTTGCCTGGCGGGAGATCGGCAGCTGCGCCAACCCGCTGTGCGCTCACGATGACTCCTTCCGATGCCACTGCTCGTCTGTACAACCCTAGGTCCGATCGGCTGTGGTTTCGACTCGCCCAGCCCTCGGCGATGTGGTGCGCAGAAAGGTCAGAGCCAGGATCCGCCATCACGCCTCGCCCTTACAGGGCCGAAGGACCCGATCGCCGACGACCGCGGACTTCTCGCTGCACTGACGTCCCGGCTGGGCACTGCGGCGGCGGGACCGGTGACCTTCGGCCCTGGGAGCCCGGTCGGTAGACGGCTGAAATGGAGTTGTAGAGAAGCGACCAGGAGGGTGACATGAACAAGTCCAGCGCCACATGGCTGAACCGACCTGTGCGGCTCGTGCCGGTGGAAGAACATGTCGCCGACCCGAGAGTCACCAGCGCCGGGACGAGGCCGAAGAGCTCGCGCGGACAGACCCGCACCGCGACCGGATTCGCCGTCACAGCGGCCGCCCATCGTGAGTTCCTCCGGTCTGCCCGGCTGCGGCCGTACATCGCGATGGAGCTCCGCCGCTGGCGCGCCGGCAGGGACCTGATCGCTGTCGGTGCTGCCATCCGGACCGCCTTCGCGGATGCGGAGTTTCCGGATGATGTGGCGCGGGCGATCGCGGCCGGATATGCCCGGCTCGGCGGCGACGGTACCGCCGTGTCCGTCCGCAGTATCGCTCCTTCCGGCGTTCCGTACGGCGCGCTGTTCCACCACGTCACGACGACCCACGACGTACTGGCCGCGTGCAAGCGATGCTTCGCGGCCCCGTTCACGGACTGGGCGATCAGTGATCGCGAGGAACAGGGCCACGACCAATTGGATGTCGCGGTGCCGATCGGGATCGAGCGCGAGACAGCCGCAGAGCCGGCTGCTCCGAGCAGCGACGCTTCGACCACAGCCGACCTCTCCGGCTACGTCCTCGACAACGCCGAGATCCTCAGGCCCGCTGCCTGGGCAGTCGCGGCGGCAGCGGCATCGGTCCCTACCTGGCAGGTCCTTCGGCAGTTCGTACGACGCTGAGGGTCTCGCGGGCGATCTGCCATTCCTCGTTCGTGGGCACGACGAAGACCGCGACGTCGCTGTCATCGGTGGAGATCCGGCGGGCCCCGGTGGGCGGTGCGTTGTTGCGGTCGTTGTCGAGGGTGATGCCGAGGCGTTCGAGGCCGTTCAGTGATGCGGCCCGAACCTCGGCCGAATGTTCACCCACGCCGGCGGTGAAGACGACGGCGTGGACTGTCCCCAGGACGGCGTAATAGGCGCCGACGTACTTGCGGATGCGATGGCAGTAGACGTTGAAGGCCAGACCGGCCCGTTCGTCACCCTGCGCGCGCAGTCGCGACAGTTCACGGAAGTCGTTCTCGCCGGCCAGGCCTTTCAGTCCTGATGCGGAGTTGAGGGCGTGGTCGATCTCCTCCATGGACATGCCGAGCTCCCGTGTCAGGTACGCCGGGATCGCCGGATCGAGATCGCCTGAACGGGTCCCCATCACGAGCCCCTCGAGCGGAGTCAGGCCCATCGAGGTCTCCACCGATTGGCCGGCGCGCACGGCGGCGGCCGAGCACCCGTTACCGAGGTGGAGCACGATGACGTTCGTCTCTGCCGGATCGCGTCCGAGCAGGCGAGCTGTCTCGTGCGAGACGAACGCATGCGAGGTGCCATGGAAGCCGTAGCGGCGGACGCCGTGGTCCTCCAGCCAGGCCAGTGGGACCGCGTAGGTATACGCGTGCGGAGGGAGGGATTGATGGAACGCGGTGTCGAACACGGCGACCTGTGGCAGGCCGGGAAAGAGTTGACGGGCGACTCGGATTCCCTCCAGGTTCGCGGGGTTGTGCAGCGGGGCGAGTGGCACCAGGTCGGTCACTTCGGCGATCAGTGCGTCGTCGACCAGTGCCGGCGCGGAGAACCGGGAGCCTCCGTGGACGACTCGGTGGCCCACCGCCGCGAGGTCGAGATCGGCGAGTGACGGCCCGTGCGACCTGAAGGCCTCGATCGCCCCGCGGAGTGCGTCCTCGTGGGTGGGGATCTTCCGAGTCGTCTCGGTTTCACCGTCCGGGCCACGGTGGACGTGGTGGGCCTGGCTCTCACCGATGCGTTCGGCCAGGCCGGAGGCGGCCGACTTCACCGGTCCGGGCGTCGACCACGCTGTACTTGAGCGATGAGGATCCGGCGTTGATCACCAGGACGTGGTCGCTCATCGGCCACCGCCGCCCTGCTGCGCCTGAACGGCCGTAATCGCGACGGTATTGATGATGTCCCGTATGGTCGCCCCGCGCGAAAGGTCGTTGACGGGTTTTCGCAGACCCTGCAACACCGGCCCCACTGCGACAGCGTTCGCCGAGCGCTGCACCGCCTTGTAGGTGTTGTTGCCTGTGTTGAGATCGGGGAAGACGAACACGGTCGCCCTGCCCGCCACCGACGAGCCGGGCAGCTTCGTCTTCGCCACCGCGCTGTCGATGGCGGCGTCGTACTGAATGGGTCCCTCGACCGGAAGCTCCGGCGCTCGTTCCCGGATGATGGCAGTTGCCTTCGACACCTTTTCGACGTCGGTTCCCGAGCCTGAGGTGCCGGTGGAGTACGACAGCATCGCGACGCGAGGCTCGATGCCGAAGGCAAGTGCTGTCGCGGCCGACGAGATCGCGATGTCCGCGAGCTGCTCGGCGGTGGGGTCGGGGTTGACGGCACAGTCGCCGTACACCAGGACCTGGTTCTGCAGGCACATGAAGAACACCGAGGAGACGACGGAAACGCCTGGCACCGTCTTGACGACTTCGAGCGCCGGCCGGATGGTGTGGGCCGTGGTGTGCACCGCGCCGGACACCATGCCGTCGGCCAGGCCGAGCTGGACCATCATCGTCCCGAAGTAGGAGACGTCCTTGACCAGCTCTCGGGCCCGGTCCAGGTCGACGCCGCGATGCTGCCGGAGCCGGTGCAGTTCCGCGGCCAGCCGCTCAGCGAGATCGTCCTGCTCGGGGTCGACGACCGGGCCGCGGCGACGTCGACGCCGAGGGATGCCGCCTTCGCGCTGATCGCACCGGATTCCCGAGCAGGGTCAGGTCGGCCACGCCCCGGCGCAGCAGTACGTCCGCCGCCCGCAGGATCCGCTCCTCGTCACCTTCCGGCAGGACGATGTGCTTGCGGTGGGCAACTGCTTCGTCGATCAGCTGGTGCTCGAACATCAGCGGTGTCACCGCGCTGCTGCGGGCGACCTCCAGCTGATCGAGCAGGGCCTCGCCGTCCACGTTCCGGTCGAACAGCGCGAGCGCCGCGTCGACCTTGCGCGGCGAGTCCTTCGTCAGCCGACCGCGTACCGCGGTCAGCGCTGCCGACGCGGCCTGGGTGTCGAGCGTGGTCTCGAGGATGGGCAGGGTGACCCGGAGGCCGTCGATCAGCCGCTGGACCTGGGCAGGCAACGTGAAGCCACCGTTGAGGACGACCGCGAGATCTGCGGGAAGTTGAGCGAGGCGTGAGCCATCAGAACCCCGAGCACCACCTCTGGGCGGTCCGCCGCTGTCACCACCGCGGCTCCCTCGAACAACCGGTCGAGCACGTTCGGCATCGTCATACCGGCGACGACGAGACCGGTGACCTCTCGCGTCAGCAGGGCAGGGTCGCCGCTCAGCACGTGGCCGCTGACCGGGACCAGCAGGTCGGCGACCGTGGGTTGGGTCAGCAGCGGCTCCTCCGGGAGAGCGAACGCCGATCCACCGGCACCGGCCAGCGCCGCGAGGGTGCCGGCGAGCAACTGCGGGCGCGACGCGGTTGGCGACCAATGCCGCGAGCGAACCATGGTTCTCGCGGAGCTCCCCGAGCGCCATGTCGGCGATGGCTCGAAGATCATCCGGCCGGTGCTGGAACCCGTTGAGCACGAGCAGGACCGGCGTACCGAGGTTGGCGGCGATCTTGGCGTTGTAGGAGAACTCCGTCGGACTGCCCGACGTCGGTGTAATCGCTTCCGACGACAAGTACGGCGTCGGCTTGCTCGGCGACCTCGTGGTAGCGCTGCACGATCGTGTCCAGCGCGGCCTCAGGGTCCGCGTGCACCTCGTCGTACGACACGCCGAGGCAGTCCTCGTACGCCAACTGGACCGCATCTTGGGCCGTCAGAAGGTCCAGGACGTAGTCACGACCACCGTGCGTCGCCGTGTCCGGACGAACGATGGGCCGGAACACAGCCACTCGTTCGACCCGACGCGACAGCTGTTGAAGTACTCCGAGAGCGACGGTGGACTTTCCGGTGGACCCCTCCACGGACGCGACATAGACGCTGCTCCCCATGGCTGAACACTAACCACACATCCGGCGCATTTGGATCGGACCGCGCCTCGATTCAGCTGGCGTGGAGGCTGGCCTTCACGCCCAGACCTCGCAGTGGGTTGCGAGTTCGCCAGCACCGACTGCTGATATGTGCCCCACCGTCTAGTTCGGCCTGATGATGACCTTGAGGGCCTCGTTCGCGGCCGCGTTCTTGAACACGTCGTACGCCTCCGCGATTTCGTCGAAAGTGAACGTGTGGGTACCCATCTTTTCCGATGGGATTCGGCCGCTGGCCACCATCTTCAGCAGGGTCGGGATGGATACGGTGTCCACGAGACCCATGGTCAGCGTGACGTTCTGGATCCACATGTCCTGCATGGGCAGGTCCACCGGCGTGCCGTGCACACCGATGTTGGCGATGTGGCCGCCAGGACGCACCAGCGACGCGGCGGTGAGCAGGGTCTCGGGGTACCCCACGGCCTCGATGGACACATCGACGCCGAGTCCGTCGGTGAGCGCGAGGACATCGGCGACGGTACCCGGACCGGCCTGAACCGCATCGGTAGCACCGAATTCCAGCGCTTTCGTCAGCCGGAACTTGTTCGTGTCGACGGCGATGACCTGCGAAGCTCCCCAGAGCCCGGTCGTCAGGATCGCGGCCAGACCGACCGCACCGGCGCCCACCACAGCCACCGTGTCACCCGGGCGGACGTTGCCCGCGAGGACCCCGACCTCGTACCCGGTGGGCAGGGAGTCGGCCAGGAAGATCGCCTGCTGGTCGGTCACACCGTCGGGCACCGCGTACAGCGACGTGTCAGCGTAGGGCACGCGGACCAATTCGGCCTGGGTGCCGTCGATCAGATGGCCGAAGATCCAGCCGATGCCACCGACGCTCTGGCAGTGCGACGGCATGTTGCGCTGGCAGTACACGCAGCGCCCACACTTCGTGATCGCCGGCACCAGCACGCGGTCACCGACCTGGAATCCTGTCACGGCGCTGCCGACCTCGGTGATCGTCCCGACCGCCTCGTGGCCGAGGATACGGCCGTCGGTCACCGCCGCCACATCGCCCTGCAGGATGTGCAGGTCTGTGCCGCAGATCGTCGTTGTGTCCACCCGCACCACCACGTCGGTGGGTTCCTGGACGGCTGCATCGGGAACGTCTTCCCACGCCTTCTTCCCGGGGCCGTGATAGACAAGAGCCTTCATCTCCGGTTCCTCCTCTGGCCTGGTGACAGGTCCGGTCCCACCCACCCGGTCCATCGCTCGACGCCAACGACATTAGTGTTGAACCGCAGGCAGGACCGTCTCAAAATCGGACCATCCACCGGCGCCGCGGCCGGATGACCCGTTTCCGGGACAGTTCGGGCGGCCCCTGGGGCGCGGAGATCGCGGCATGGCCTGCGACTCCACCAGACCGGTCGCGAAGTGGACGTTCACCCGGTTGGCGCGCGTACTCGACGTGCGCTTGTCAGGCGGCCAGTTGCACGGGCGGTGGTACCGCGAGACCGTCGCGGTGTCCACTGACGCGGGGGAGCTTGTGCCTGGTGTGGAGCATGGCGGATAGCTTGGCCAGTTGGTGGCAACCTGCTGTGATCGCGTCCTGCAGGGTTGGCCATTGGTCGACGCACCAGTACGGGTCGTCGGGCTGGCGGTCGTGGTCGTCGTCGATGTCGGCGCACCAGCCGCCGGTGTAGGCGTGGTGGATGTGCAGTCTGAGGTTCATGGTTTTGAATCTGCCGGGGTGTGCGGGTGGGATCAGAAGGGGAGCGGTCGGCCTGATGGTGTGCGGAGGTCGAGCGGCTGTGTGTTCTTGCGGGTGAGTGTTCGTAGCGGTCTTCGGCGGATCTGGATCTGTCGCATCGCTTTGCTCCTGTCCTGGGGAGTGGTGCGACGGCCGTCGCACCACCTCCGACTACTTGGTGGGATTGACCTCGCGGGTCGAAAGTTCGGGCGTCCTCGGGGAATTGCTGCTGTCGGTACCTGGGTAGCCATGAGCCGGTTGATCGTCGAGCCTCGCGCAGCCCTGAGCCGCCGGGTGGATGGACCCGATCTGAGGTCGATCTTCGGGGCATGGCGGATGAGGTGGGGCGTCGCCTGGTCGAGATGCCCGGAAACTGGGTTTCCTGTGGTGTCTCATCATGGGACGGGTTCGGGGCGATCCCAGGTGCGGATGGGTGAGGAGGCGGCGCGACGGCTGGGTGTGAGGCTGGTACAAGGTCCGTCATGGCATCGATGCTCCGGTGGCGGTACGACCTACACCATGACCACTTCTCCGCTGATGCGTTCGGCCATCGCCGGCTGTGCCGGCAGTGGCCTCCTCCAACACTGAGGCAATGTGCTCACGGTTGCCCGGTCGTGAGAGATAGTTGCCTGTGGCACCTGCTTGGGTGGCGTCAGTCGCCGAGTCTCTTGCCCGGCGTCACCCACAACAGGCCGCGACCTGCACCGCCTGGACTCGCGTGGTTCGACGCCGGCTCCCGTAAGGCCGCCTTCGACTCAGTGCTGAGGAACCGGTGGTGAAGGCCTACAGTGCATGGAGCCCCGCGGCCGGGTCGTACGCGATCGGGTATCACCAGGTGGCCGGGCAGTCCAGCAACAACTTCGGGCCGTCGGCAACGATCGCCATCTCTGGCACGCCTGAGATCTCGAAGGGCAGTTCCGGGCCGATCGTCGACCCGTTCAGTGCAGGGCCGTGATGATGCCGTCTGCCAAGCCTCCCTGCCAGCAGGCGTAGTCGTGGCCACCGCGGTATTCCCGGAAAGTGACTGCGTGGCCGCTCTTCACCAGCACGTCGCGGAATCGGCGGTTTGCCGTCAGGAGATCGCCCTCCTCGCTGCCGGCCTCAAGGAAGAACCTCGTGCGCCGCGCCGTGCGCTCTTCGTAGGCAGCGATGACTGACGCGCCGGAGAGTCCGCCGGCGTCATCGCCGGGCCACCACAGCGCGGCTGACTGGCCGATCACCCAACCGATCTGATCTTCGGCGGCGGCGGCGACGCGCGCAGCGGCCAGCCCGCCAAGGCTTTGGCCGGCAAGCACCGTCCGGCTTGGCTCGTCGGCGACCGGGTAGGCCATGTGCAGGTACGGCAGCAGATCACCGAGGACGAAGTCGACGAACTGATCCGGGTGCGTCAGGCTGCGGACCCGCTCCGGCCCGCGCTCGGCGGAACCGTTGATCGATTCGACCAGGACGGCAACGAAAGGCGGTACAACGCGATCGGCGATCAGATTCGCGAACGTGGCGGTGATATCGAGCCGCACCCAGGAGCTGCCGTCGAAGGAGATCACGAGTGGCAGATCCGCTGACGTTCGATCGGTATCTGAGGTCCATACCTGGATGACCGAGTCGTCGAGTTCCACGCGGGTCAGCTGTCCCCGCCGTACATCTGGCCGTCTGGCTGCCCAGGGCTGCGGCAACGCAGCAGGAAGTTCGAGAATCGAGGCCGGACCGGGGTTGCCCCACAACGTCCCCGGCGGCAGTCCCACCGACGCGTTCGGATCCGGCACCCCGGCAGCGAGGACCTGCAGCCATCGATCCTCGTCCGGCTTCGGTCCACGCAGCGAGAGATCGCGAACCGGGCAGAGTTGATAGGCGGTCCGCAGGTCGCCGGGTAGCTTCGAAGTCCAGGCCCATGTGCCACCCGGTCCGGGCACCATCAGGAAGTCGGAGAGATTCCCGGACTCCTTGGCGTCGTCGGTCAAGGCGACCAGTCTGACGAGGACGTCCACGGCAGGGTGCGACGGGTCGGTCTCCACCCAGCGCAGTGTGACCTCGTGATCCGAGGTGAGGTTCTCCAGATGCGGCATGGCTCGTCGTAGCATGAGACTCACTGTTTCAACCATGGCCGACGGGGGTGGCAGTGGACAGCAGACTCCTTGCCGTCGCCACTGAACTGCTGGACGAGGAGGGCTGGAGCGCCCTCAGTCTCGACCGGATCGCTGAGCGGGCCGGTGTCTCTCGCGCGACGGTCTGGCGGGCCGGGCTCACCCGCGCCAATGTCGAACGGCTCTTGCGATTGAGGCTGGCTGCTGACTATCAGGAACTGATGTGGCGACCGCTGACGATGGCCGGCTCTGGCGTTGATCGCCTTGAGATGGCGCTCAGGTCACTCTGCGAGGTGGCCGAGCGAAACCTGCCGCTGCTCGCGCACACCGACCTGGCGTTCCATGGACCGGACCTGGACGCGATCGGCGTCGAGCTCGACTACTTCGGACCCTGGTTCCAGATCCTCGAACAGGCCGCCACCGACGGTAGTCTGCGACCGATCGAGGACCCGTCGAGATTCGTCGTAGCACTGACCGATGCGCTGTTACTCACCTATGTCCACTTACGCGCCCACCACGGCGGCTACGGCTGGACCACCGGTGGTACTGCCGACCACCTGGTCAACCTCCTGACCCGCGGCATCGTCCCCCGCCGCGACTGAACGTCATGCCTTACGGGCGTGCTGTGACCGCTTGCGGGCGATCGATTGGGCCACGATGGCGGCATCCTCGCCGACGCCGAACAGCACCGCGGACTTGCGCTTGCGCAGGAAGTGGACGCCGCAGAAGAACAGGCCCGGGACCACCGTGCTTGCACCGTTGTCGGTGAGCGGGAAGCCCATGGCGTCGAACGCAGAAAACCGCATCCAGTGGGAGTAGTCGGGGCGGAACCCGGAGGTGAGGATCACCACGCCGAACCCGTTGAGGTCCAACTCCAGCGGCGGGTCGGCGTGAAAGGGCGGAGGGTCGGGCAGATCGGGTGCCGTGAGCCCCCTGGTGGGGAGTTCCTTGTTGAGCAGCTTGCGGATGTCGGCGTAGCGGGCATCGCCGAAGGCGACCGAGTCGGCCAGGTCAGCGGCGAAGTGCGCCCGATGTTCTTCGACCCCGGCCAGGTGGCCGAGCAGGTGTACACCCATCGCCTGCAAGGTGCGGTAGTGCAGGTCATGTCCGCCTCGGTGTCCGGTCACCAGCAGGTTGGCGCCCAGCCGAGCCGCCGCTGAGGGCAGGGCGCTGAGCGGGGTGTCGAAGAAGGTGGTCTCGTTCAGCCAGCTGACGATGTCGCGGCCGCCGGGACGCCGCGGCAGCCACGGCGCCCGTCCGCAGGCCAGGAACACCTCGCGGCCGGCTTCGTGCAGCTCCTCGGAGAGCTGGCAGCCGGTCTGACCGCTTCCTACGACGAGGACGTTCCCCAGCGGAAGGGCTGCCGAGTTGCGGTAGTCCTGGGCATCGATCACCATCACGTCGTGCGGGATCCCAGCCGCAACCTTGGGGCGGTGCGGTCGCTGGTAGGCGCCCGTGCACACGACAACTGACGCGGCTTGCAAGTCGCCGGCCGAGGTGCGAAGCAGGAACTCGCCGTTGGGTGCGGGTTCGAGACTGTCCACGCGGACGCCCTCGCGAACCGGCGCACCGAAGCTCGACGCGTACCGCTGTAGGTATCGGACGATCTCGTCGCGCGGGACGAAGCCCTCCGGGTCGTTGCCGGTGTAGGCAGCGCCCGGCAGGCTCATGGTCCAGTTCGGCGTGACCAGGCAGAAGCTGTCCCACAGGCCCCGCCAGGTTTGGCCAACCCGTGCCCGTTCCAGCACCACGTGATCGATCCCGGCGGCGGTCAGCTCGTAGCTCACCGCGAGGCCCGCCTGGCCAGCTCCGATCACGACCACTGGGTACCTGCTGGACACTCCGGCCATCACGCCTCATTCCGCCGTTCGGTCAAGAACACGAGCAGCTTCGATGGTGCCGCCCGCAGGACCGCACAAGAAGTGCAGTGTCTGAACCCGGGTCCGGACCGGTGGCACTGCCCCGCCGACCTGGTGGTCTCAGTCGACGGTGGTTACCTGCCTTGCGGCAGGCGGGCGCTGGAGCGGGTCGACGCGGCGTTTCCACGTGGGAAGTGCCCGCGCCAGCGCGCGTGGGCCACGAACCTCGATCGCCCCGCAGCGCAAGGCGTCGCCCCATTCGAGCTCTCCGAGATCCCAGCGGGCGAACGCCACGGGATCACTCACCACGACTACCAGATCTTCTTCCCCGCCGGGGTGCTTCTCGCAGATCTCAGCGTCACCGCGCTCGATCAGCAGCCAGCCACGGCTGCCCGGCCCCGACAGTGTGGGGTAGTCGAAGCGGACCAGGACCCGGCGGCGGGGAAGGCGGCCGCGATCGAGGTGACAGCTCACCCAGCCCCACAGCACGACGCCCGGATGCGCGTGCTGGGGTGTCAGCTCCGCCCACTGCGATCCCCAGCGCTGCAGAGCCACCATGACCTCCGACAGCTCCCGGCCCGCTTGGGTGGGCTCGTAGGTCGAGCCCGGACCGGTGGGCTTGGGACGGATCTCGATCACCCCGGCGCGTTCCAACTCCCGCAACCGCTTCGACAGCAGGCCACGAGACAACCCCGGAGCGCCGTCGGCAATCTCGTTGAAGGTCCTGCAGCCGATGAGGACGATGTTGCGCAGGATGATGAAGGACCAGCGCTCGGCCAACAGCTCCGACGCTCGCGCGATCGGGCAGTACTGGCCGTAGGTTCTCACCCCGCACAGCCTGTCACCCCAGGCCGACCTCCACCAGTGCAAATACTGAACCTTCGGCCAGCAGCAGTTTCGACCTGTGGCGAGGTGGAAAGGACCATGGATTCGGTCTCAAGCAGGTCGAGAGCGAGCCGTCGCGTCGCTGACCCCCCATCGCACTTGAGCAGGGGAATCGGGCGCTGACCGGTTCTTCGCCGCCGTCACCTTGAGGTCAGTTCGGAGTCGGCTCTTCTGCTGTGTTCCGTGGACTGGTCGTCGCGGATATTTCAAGCATTGTCGCGAGCCAGTTCTGGTAGTGCTGGACGGGCCATCCGCGGTCCCTGGTGAGACGAGCGAACAGATCTGGACCGGTCAAGGCCCACCACGCATCGGCTACTACCGTCGGGTCGGCATCTGCGGCGAGCAGTCCCTCGGTGGCCAGGTGACCCACGAAGGAACGCAGCCCGGTCAGACGTTCCGCATCGGTCTCGGCGACAACCTGCGCTGCGTCCGATCCGCCCGCCAGCAGGACCGCCGCCAAGGGCGCGAGCCGCTCGTTCACCGCGCACACGAGTCTTGCGTAGGCAGCCAGTTTTGCCTCAGCGCCCCGGGTGGCAAGGATGTCGCGCAGCACGGGGCGGTCAGCGATCGCCAGCGGCTCATCATCTCCCGCGAGCGTGACGTCCCACACCGCTTTCGCGAGCGCGGCCTTGGGGCCGATCGACTTGTACAGCATTTCCGCTGAGACCCCCGCTCGCGCTGCCACCGCGTGCATTGTGGTTGCCTCGAAGCCGCGTTCCAGGAACAACGCCAGACACGCATCAAGTGCCGCGGCGCGCCTGACCCGCGCCTGGTCCCTGCGGCCGGACGAGTCGTAGCCGCGACGACCGGATGCAGTACCAGTCGGCACACGCGCCTCCCTTCAATTCTCCCGAGCTGCCGCTGACCTGGGAGGGCGACGGCGCCGGCCGCCGCCCTCGCGGTTGTAGAGCTGTCAGCCGGCCTTCTTCACTCCGATCTGGGTCAGGTCGGGGAAGCCACCGGTGTTCGGGTCGCCCACAACGTTGTCGAGGTTGGAGCCCACGACGTACACGTTGAGGTCCTGGACGGTCGGCACCAGCGGGGCCGTCTTCATGATCTCCGTGTACAGGTCGGACAAGCCGGTCTCCAGCTTCTGCTTGTCGGTCTCCTTCGTCAGCTCGGCCATCTTGTCCCAGCCGGTCTGGCTACGCCCGTAGTTGTTCTGCGCCGCCTTGTTCGGGGCGGTGGTGTCCGGTCCCAACACGGACGGCACGATCGTCGTCAGGCTCGCCCAGTCGTAGCACCAACCGGCGGTGATCAGGTCGGCCGCAGCGGAGTCCTGCTGCTGCGTCGAGTAGTAGTTGTCACCCGGGATCTTCTGGATGTCGACGTTGACCCCGATGGCCTTCCAGGACGCCTGGGCGGCCTCGGCTGCCTTGACCGCCAGACCGGAGTCTGCCGTGGCCAGGACCAACTTCTCGCCCTTGTAGCCGGCCTCGGTGAGCAACTGCTTGGCCTTCGTCTGGTCGCCTTCCGCCGGAACCTTGAAGTTCTCCTCCGGCTTGTAGCCCGCCATGTCCTGCGGAATGATCGAGTCGACCACAGCGGAGAGCCGCTCGCCACCACGGCCGTCGCGGTAGCTCGTCCGGTCCAGGCCGTAGTACAGCGCCTCGCGCAGCTTCTGGTTCTTCAGCAACGGCTTCTGCTGGTTGAACGCGATGTACCGGCGGCAGATGTCGTTGACCTGGACCACGCGGTCCTTGACATTCGCCTGGTTCGTCTTGGCGATGTTCTCCGGCTGCACACCCGCGAAGCTGAGTGAGCTCTGGTCCGCAGTACCGTTCGCGATCAGCCGCTGGTCGACCGTCGCCTCGGCATCACCGAACTTGAAGATGAACTTGTCCGGCCGGGCGTCGCGCAGCGGGTCCGTCGCCTGGGACCACTGGTCGTTGCGGACCAGCACCAGTTGCTTCTTCCGCGTGTAGGACTCGATCTTGTACGGCCCGGAGGCGACCGGGTGGTTGTCGTACTTTGTCCTTGTGTCCTTGGCCTTCGGTACGGGCGAGAAGACCTTCATGCTCGCGGTGCCGTCGAACGAGGCGACCGACCGGTTCAGCTTGAAGACGATCGTCTTCTCGTCCGGCACCTCGATCGCGGTGCAGCCCTTGCCACCGTTGTTGTTCGACACGTACGGGCCCTTGTAACCCGGGCAGGCGAGGTATTCGTGCGCGTACGGCGCACCCTCGGCCATATCGGCGGCGAACGAACGCTCGGCGTTGTACTTGATGTCGGCGGCAACGATCGGCGTGCCGTCCTCGTACTTGAGGCCGTCCTTCAGCTTGAAGGTCCAGGTTTTGAAGTCCGGGCTGGACTCGTAGCTGTCGGCGAGGTCCTTCTCCAGCACGATTTTCTTTGCCTTGGCGTCGTACCGGTAGTCCGTCAGGCTCCGGGTGATCAGCTTGCCGATCATGCCGGAGTCGGTGACGAAGTTGCGCGCCGGGTCGAGATGCTCAACGTCGCTGACGTGGTAGACGGTGACGGTGCCCCCTTTCGCACCGGCCGTGTCCTGCCCGCTCGGTGTGCCGCTGTCGTCCCCACCGCAGGCGACCGCTGTCAGGGTCAGGCCGAACGCTGTGGCGATCGCCATTCCGGTTCGATTGACGTGATCCATGGCCAGTGTTCCTTTCTAGAATTGACATGCGCCGCCGGGTCTCGGCGGTTTCAAGAATGTAATCTTCCTCATGTCGCGGTCATCAACTCACGAGTTCACAAGCGGCGCAATGCAAGGCCTTTCGATTGACCGGATCGTGACCCGATTCGCCGCATAACCAGACCCCCAACGCTGTTCATAATTGTCAGATCACATCCCGTTCCTCCGGGAAGTGACAGGCCGCAAGATGGCCAGGGGCACCGATCTGCAACAGTGGCGGCTCCTGATCGGCGCAGATGTCCTCCGCCTTCCAGCACCGGGTGCGGAACCGGCAGCCCGATGGTGGGTTCAGCGGACTCGGCACATCCCCGGTCAGCCGGATCCGGTCCCGCTGCCCGGTTGCGTCCGGGTCGGCTTCCGGGACCGCCGACAGCAGCGCATGTGTGTACGGGTGCCGGGCGTGGTTGTAGAGCTCGTCCCGGTCGGCCGTCTCGACCACCTTGCCGAGGTACATCACCGCGACCCGGTCGGAGATGTGCCGGATCACCGAGAGGTCGTGCGCGATGAACAGGTACGCGAGGCCGAAGTCCTCCTGCAGATCCTCGAGCAGATTGACGATCTGGGCCTGGATCGACACGTCCAGCGCCGAGACCGGCTCGTCGCAGACGATCAGCCGCGGGCGCAGCGCGAGGGCGCGCGCCACGCCGATGCGCTGCCGCTGACCGCCGGAGAACTCGTGCGGGTAGCGGTTGTAGTGCTCGGGGTTCAGTCCGACCCGCTCCATCAACGTCTGCACGGCTTTCTTTGTGCCGCCTTCGCTTTTCACCTTCTGGATGTCGAACGGCGCCGCGATGATCGCCCCGATGGTCTGCCGCGGATTCAGCGACGAGAATGGGTCCTGGAAGATCATCTGGATGTCCCGCCGGTACGGGCGCATCCGGGCCCGGCTCAGATGCGTGATGTCCTCGCCCAGGAACGTGAGTGTCCCGCCCGTCGGTTCGTCCAGCCTGGTCACGAGCCGCCCCGTCGTGGTCTTCCCGCATCCGGACTCGCCGACCACTCCGAGCGTCTCGCCGGCGTGGATGGCCAGATCGATCCCATCGACCGCCTTCACCGCTCCGGTCTGCTGCTGGAAGATGATGCCCCGGGTGACCGGGAAATATCGTTGCAGCCCAGTGGCTTCGAGTAGCAGTTCCCCTCGCGAGGACCTGGTGACGCTCGTCTGCTCTGCGGATGTCGTCATACTCACCGGCGCTCCTCGGCCATCACAGGCTCGGCCTTACCTGGTCGGTGAACAGCCGCTTGCGCTGTCCGGACTCGATGTGGCATCGGACCATGTGCCCGCCCCGGTCGATCTGCAGCAGCTCCGGCAACTCGGCGATGCAAGACAGTCCCTCGACGTGCTTCTGGTAGTCGCAGCGTGGCTGGAACGGGCATCCCGCGGGCAGGTTGATCAGCGACGGCGGCGTGCCGCGGATCGACTTGAGCCGCGCTGCGCCGGTGCGGTTCACGCGCGGGATCGAGCCGAGCAGACCCCAGGTGTAGGGCATCTCGGGCCGGTGGAAGATGTCCCGGACGTTGCCTGCCTCAACGACCCGTCCGCCGTACATCACCACCACGTTCTCGGTCATCTGGGCGACCACGCCCAGGTCGTGGGTGATCAGGATGATCGCGGAGTTGAACTCCTTCTGCAGATCCTTCATCAGGTCGAGGATCTGGGCCTGCACGGTGACGTCGAGGGCTGTGGTCGGCTCGTCGGCGATCAGCAGCGATGGATCACACATCAATGCCATCGCGATCATCGCGCGCTGCCGCATTCCGCCGGAGAACTGGTGCGGGTAGTCCTGGAACCGTTTGTCCGGCGAGGGAATGCCGACCCGCTCGAGCAGTTCCACCGCCCGCTTCTGGGCCACCGACTTCGGGGCGTCGTTGTGCACCAGGTAGGCCTCGGTCAGCTGGTCGCCGATCCGGTAGAACGGGTGCATCGCCGACAGCGGGTCCTGGAAGATCATCGCGACCTGCCGGCCGCGCAGCCGGCGGATCTCGGGTACGGACATCGCGACCAGCTCGGCGCCGTCCAGCCAGATCTTGCCGGTCACCTTCGCCCGGCTGCCCTTGTGCAGGCCCATGATGGCCAGGCTGGACACACTCTTGCCGGAACCGGACTCGCCGACGATGCCGAGAGTCTGGCCTCGCTCGAGGCTGAAGCTCAGGCCGTTGACCGCCTTCACCAGGCCGTCGTCGGTCGGGAAGTGCACCTGCAGGTCCTTGACCTCAAGGAACGGCCGGCGGGCGCCGGGAGCCACTTGTGCGGCCACTGTCTCGGATTCGGTCACCGCGTCACCTCATCTGATCAGGACAACCGCACGCGCGGGTCGATGACGGCGTACAGGACGTCGACAATGATGTTCGCGACGACCACGAAGATGGCGGCGAACAGCACGACGCCCATGATCGCGGGCAGGTCGTTGCTGAGCACCGAGTCGATCGAGAGCTTGCCCAGGCCGGTGATGCTGAAGATCTGCTCGGTGATCACGGCGCCGCCGAGCAGGCCGCCGACGTCCAGGCCGAAGATGGTCACGATCGGCGTCAGCGCGGACCGCAAGCCGTGCTTGAACACCACGGTCCGCTCGTCGAGTCCCTTGGCCCGAGCGGTGCGGATGTAGTCCTCGTTCATCGCGTCGATCATGTTCGCCCTGGTGAGCCGGGTGTACAGCGCCGCGAAGACCAGCGCCAGCGTGGTCCACGGCAGAATGTAGAACTGCAGCCATTTCACCGGACCGACGGTGAACAAGGCGGAGTTCGCCGTGTCGGGGAACGGGATCCAATTCAGCTTGACGATGAAGAGGTACAACAGCACGTAACCGAATACGATCGTCGGAAAGGAGACACCGAACAACGCGAGCCCGACACTGAACTTGTCGATGAATTTGCCCTTGCGGAGCGCCGCGACCAGGCCGAGCAGTACGCCGGTAACCAGCCAGAGGATCGCGGCCCCGGTAGCCAGCCACAATGTCGCCGGGAACGCGTCGCTGATCGAGTCCCAGACCGGGATGCCGTTCTGGTACGACTCCCCGAAGCACGGCCACGGGCAGTTGCGCTCGTTGCCCTCCGACCCGATCGTCCGTCCGGCCGGGCTGACCAGGCCCTGCATGTAGTGGCCGTACTGCACGATCAGGGGATCGTCGAATCCGTACGTCGCGTTGACCTGCTGGACGGTCTCGGTGTTGCAGTTCTTTCCGCAGATCAGCAACGCCGGGTTCGCCGGGGTGGCCCAGAACAGGAAGAACGTGATCGCGCTGATGATTGCCAGCACGAACAGCGCCTGAAGTAGCCGGCGGATCACGAAGCGGCCCATCGGTCAGCCCCTTCCGGCGCGCGGGTCGAGAGCGTCCCGGACCGAGTCACCGAGCAGATTGAAGGCCAGCACCGTGATGAACAGCGCCATCCCCGGGAAGAACAGGTACAGCGGATTGCTCTCGATCCAGTTCGACGCGTCGGCGATCATCCGGCCCCACGACGAGGTGGGCTCCTTGATTCCGACGCCCAGGAACGACAGCGCGGCCTCCGCGGTGATGTAGCTCGGGATCAGCAGCGTCGTGTACACAAGCAGCGTCGGCATCAGGTTGGGCAGGAGTTGCCGAAAGATCACGTAGGCCGGCCCCGCGCCGAGCGATCGAGCCGCCTCGATGAACTCCCGCTCGCGCAGCGACAGAGTCTGGCCCCGGACGATCCGGGCCAGATAGGCCCAGCCGAAGAAGCCGAGCACGAACATCAGCACGCCCATCCGCAGCGTGTTGTCGTCCGGTATGCCGAACAGGTCCTGGCCGCGCGAGGCGATGACCGGCGTCAGCGCCATCACGAACAGCAGCGACGGGAAGCTCAGCATGATGTCCATCAGCCGGCTGAGTACCGTGTCGATCCAGCCGCCGATGTACGCGGACACCATCCCGATCACGGTGCCGAGCACGACCGCGATGATCGTGCCGCCGAGCGCGACCAGCAATGAGACGCGGGTGCCGTAGACCAGCCGGGAGAACACGTCCCGGCCGTTCTGCGGCTCTACGCCGAGCCAATGCTCGGAGCTGGTGCCGCTGCCCCACAGCCCGCCGATCGGGATGCCGCCGTCTCGCGTATTCAGCAGCGGGTTCCCGTCCGCGTCGACCTTGTTGAACTGGTCCGGCGGGAACCCGTTCAGCTTGACGATCAGGGGCGCGAAGATCGCCACCGCGATGATCAGCAGGATGACGATCGCGCTCACGATCGCGACCTTGTCCTTGCGCAGCCGTCCCCAGGCGATCTGGTTGAGCGACCGGCCCTCGATCTGCGTGCCCTCGGCGATCTCGGCCAGGTGATCGGCCGACAGCCCACCTTCCGGAGACTGTGCCTCGGATACCCCCAGCGTCATCGCTCGTCACCCGCCCTTGTGGTGATAGCAGCCCCAGCCGTCCGCCCGGCCACCCGGGTCCCCGGAACCTAATGCATCTCGCAGTGCGGACGCCATGGGATCGTGACGCTAGTCACCGAATCGTGACAGTTCAGGTACCGAGCGTCGCTGTGCCATTCATCCGGCCGACGACCTCAACGGGGCGACCGCGACTCCGCAGTGATGCGCGAGAGTGCCCGAACCACCTGTTCACCTCGCCCGGCGATGCTCCGCAGATCTTCCGCCCTCATGGCTTTGAAGTCGGTCGAGAGCGAGACACCACCACCCGGCAGTCAGCTGGGGAAACGCGGCTGGTAATCGCGGATAGCCTCGCGGACCTTTCGATAACCGATGATGCCGAGCAAGATCGCGGTCGCCACGGTGGCGAGGACACCGGTGATGGTGCGAAGCGTGACCCCAGCGTTGGCGGTCTCGCAGATCACCGCGGTCAGCACGCCGGTGACGACGGCGTTGATGATGCCCACAATGACGGGAGATCCCGAAAGCCAGTGGGTCAGGCCGACCCGGCTGCGAAAGCTGTAGGTCGTCAGCAGCCCGGGCGCGTCGTCGTGGTGACTTGCGACAAAGTACGGCTCGAGTTCCGGTGCGAGCTCGAGATAGGCGTGCCGCAGCCGGTTCATGCCGATCACCAGCCAGGCGTCCTCGATATCCGCCTCGATCAGGCGGAAGTACGTTCCCACGCCGACAAGTAGGACAACGGGGAGCACAAGCAGCGCGAACGTCCGGAAGCTTTGCCCGAAGCCGGACGCGTTCGCCACCAGTGAGAGTGCGATGACGGCGGCCGAGAGGACGGTCAGATAGGTGCCGGTCCGGCTGAAGATCTCGTTCCACGTCATGCTGCGCGTGGCCAGCAAACTCCAGTGCTCGGTCGCGAGGAATTGCGCATGCGGGCTCCCCGTGGTTTCTACGCCGTCGAGCGGTGGCGGGGTTCTGACCGATGGCTGCTGCCTGATCCGATTTCCCATGCTGGTACTGCCCTTCCGCGACAGCCATAGGCGCCCTGAACCGTTGGTGTCGGCGCTCTTGATGACTAGCCCATTCCTTCGAGTGTGAATGGCGATGCGCTCTACTGCCACCCCTTGCAGCTGCGAGCTCGAGCCTGTTCGAGTACCACGGTCCGCTGTCGAGTGCAGTACGGAAGGCAAACCTGCGACGAGCCGGTGTCATCGATCAGTTCGTTGAAGCTCGGCGTGAGATGCAGTTGCCAACAGCAACTAGGAGTCGTCGCTATGCCGGTGGGTGCGCGGACCGGGTTGGTGGCCGCATCCTCACCAGGCCGTCCTTGACAGCGGTGAGCAGGGCGAGAGTCGCGTCGAGGTGGAGATCGATCCGGAGCTGGTCGAGGGGGAGTCGTGGTTGCCGGGGCCGGCGTTGCGGCAACTGGTGGAACGCACTTCCACAGGGTGTCGTGCGGCTACTCAGCAGGCCCGCCGGTCTGGTGCTCGTAGGCCTCGGGGATGATCGGCTCGAACAGTTCGATGAGGTTGCCCGACGGGTCCTCGACCAGGGCCTGCTTTCCGCCGACGCCGGTGATGACATCGGTACGCAATCTCACGCCGTCGTTGCGTAGAGTCTCGACCACGCTCTCGACGTCCGCGACCTCGAGGGCGAAGCGGTTCCAGCCGCCTGGCTCCTGCACGGTTCCGTCAGGCAGCTGTCGCGAGCCTCCGCCTGGTTGGTCGGCGCCGACAGGGGAGACGATCAGCAGCCGCAGGTCGTCCCTGGTCAGCATTGCGAATGGCGGTGCCGGGTGCATCCGCTCCTCGAACCCGAGATGCCGGCAGTAGAACGCGATCGACTCGTCGACGTCATTCACGATGTAACGAACGGTTGCCACGGTGCATCACCCCATCGCTTGTCGCCGGCAGAGCGGCTCGTGCGAACAGAATCTCGTGTGCGGTGCCTACGGCTGACGATACGGCGGGCGCCGTTGACTGGGTCTTCGGGGACGGCCGTCCCGGGACGCGGGAAGGAATCATCCTCCATCACCTCGAAACTGTGGTGCACCAGGAGCAGCCACTCACGCTGGACTCCCTGCAACCCGTCGAGGTGCTCGAAACCGCCGGCGAACGTCACCACGATGCCGATCCCGTCACGATGAGCCGGTCGCTCGCGTCGACGCCGTACAGAATCACCTCAGCGCCATGGGACGCGAGTCATGTGACGTGCTTGCGTGGGTGCGAAGTCAAGGAGGTGCCGTTCCTCGCGCATTCACCGCTTCGACCCTCGGCTGCGGTTGCCGGCCCCACACATGACGGCCATTGCAGGCGAAAGTGCCTGACGTGCCGCTCTGGGTTCGTACCCCTTCCGGCGTACGGAGAGATTGGAACCACGAGGCTCACCGGCCGGCCTCCAGCTAGGCCGGGCAGCCGTGAGCACGGGTGGCCATCGAGGCGTCGCACCGCAAGGACACCGAGGAGGCCTGGTGGCGCCTGACGGCCGCGAAACACACGGCCGCGGTAGGGGATACGGATTGGCAGAGGCAACGCGACAACCAAGCGCCTAGAGGCGAGGCGGGGTTGATATCCCGAGGGACATGAACCCCACGTGTCCGAGGGGGACACGCACATTAACCACACGGCTGAGGCTCAACGTATGAGCCGGAAGACCGGCCGACCCGAAACCGCTGATTTCCGGCTGAGGTTGATCACCGCTGTTCGATGATGAGCGAAAGCTCTTACTGGCAAGGGGATTCGGGGGGCAGATCGACGACGCGTCAGAGGAGGATCTGACCGTTATGAGCAGTCTCCTCTGCACTAATGGATTGATGGCCTGGTGAGGGCGGTCGAGATCGTTTCTTATTGCCAACGGCCGTTCCATTGTCCCGATGCCGGAAAGCCGTCTGCAGGACGCCCGATCGACTGACACAATGAGCCCGGTGCAAGAGATCACTGGCGACTTCGAGCTCCACCTAACCTTCGGCACTTTCTTCAGTGACGCGGCATCGTTCGCCGAGCGGCATGGGCTCAAGTTCAGCGACATCGTGCTGGACCGTGGTGCACAGCCGCAGCAGCCGATGGTGACTGTGCGGGCCGGCGGAACCCTGGCACAGATGGAGAGGCTGAGCCGCGAGTGGACGGCGAAGACCCAGGAGGAGAGCCGTTTCCACCGCCCGGTCCGGATCAAGATCGAGGCCGCGCCCTGGAACCAGGGAGTTCCGGCGGAAGACGCCGACGCGGCGGACGGCCGGTACTTCGAGCACCACGTGAAGTTGCTGCTCCCGGATGCCGAGGCCGGGACGCTGATCTCGCTCGGTTCCTTGCTCGAACCGCATCAGGCTCGCCTATCGAAGAATGCCCGGCGTCACCGCGACGACGGCAGGCACGAGCGGTTCGCGACCCAGCGCTGCCACCATGCCGGTCGGACGACGTCGAAGGGCCGGCTCGATGCGATGGTGACCGCGTTGCGCGAGGCCGGGCACGAGATCCTGGAGATCGAGGAGGAATACGTCGCTTATGACAGCAACCTCCAGCTCGACCGCGGCTGGTTCGAGCACTATGTGCCGCCGGTTTCGCCGTACGAGGAGACGGCCAGGACGGCGCCGTTGGGTAGCGCTGGTTACCCGACGACGTACAAGCCGTTGCCCGACGGCCCTTCGGTCAGGCAACGGGCGGCCTTCGACCCGGCGCTCAAGCACCATCCGAAGGCCTATCGAGCCGGTCAGCCGACTTTTGACGACCCGGAGTTGACCACACGGTGGCGGGCGACCAGGCGAGCGGCGATTGACCACCTCCTGTGGCTGATCGCGGCTTCCGACTGGGCCGACAAGCTCGTACTGCGTGGCAGCGTCACCCTGCGCGAGTGGTTCGGGGACCAGGCCCGGGAGCCGGGTGACCTGGACTTCATCGTCACCCCGCACACCATCGACTTCGACAGCGCGGAGGGGCTCGGTCTGCTGGACGACGTGATCGCCGCCGTCGTCGCGGACCCGGGTCCAGGGCTGCGCGCCGCAGAGGTGGCCCGGGACGAGATCTGGACCTACGAACGGGTCCCGGGCCGGCGGTTGGTCTTCCCGTACGAGCACGAGGGCCTGACCGGTTCCGTCCAGCTCGACTTCGTCTACAACGAGAAACTTCCGATGGAGCCCGAGCGGTTGCCGATCGGCGACGCCTGGCTGCTGACGGCTGGCCCCGAACTCTCCCTCGCCTGGAAGATCCTGTGGCTGGAGACGGACAGCTATCCTCAGGGCAAGGACCTGTACGACGCCGTGCTGCTGGCCGAGCGGACCGATGTCTCCCTCGCCCTCATCCGGCAGGTGCTGGACCCCGAGTTCAAGTCCTTGGACTTCAAACCGGCGGCGGTGCTCGCCTGGGACGTCGACTGGCGAAATTTCTTGGACGAGTACCCGTGGATCGAAGGTACCGCTGATGCCTGGAAGCAGCGGCTCGCTCTGGCGTTGGAGCGTTCCCTCCACACCGGTTAATTGCGGGTAGCGCCAATCAGTAGGGAAGGCGGTGCTGATGCCTTCGTACACGAGGTGGATCAGCAAGCGCTGCGTTTACTCCCGTGGCGCTCCCGCTGCGGCGTCGACGCCGACCGCACCAGGCACCGCCCCAGTTACCACGTAGCCGATCATCACGAAGGCCCGCCCTCCCAACCAACTCGGTCAGGTCGTTTGGTGCAGTCAATTGACCACCACAGCCAAGGCAGACCGAGCGCCAACTCGACCCACACCGAAGGCTTCACCTTCCGCACCAACTCCGGCAGCTGTGGGAGCTTCGGCGAGACGATCGGCGGCCGGAGCTGTAGCGGCGGCTGTGCTGAGGCCGGGTCGGGTGCCGGCCCCGTGACCTGGTCGCGGAGCGGGCAGCGGTCCCCGAGGCGGGGGATCAGGCCGCACAGCGGGTGGGCGGGTGCCCGGTCGTTCCTGGTCGCGAGGGTGAGGGACCCGCGGAGAGGAGGGACTCGGGCGGTTGACATGTTGGTTGCTATCGGCCCCGTTCACGGAGCCGATGTCCCCGGTCCACCGGTTGTGCCCGAAGCGGGATCAGCGCCTGGAGATCAAGCGGATCGTCCGGGTGGTGTGGCCGCGGTTCGGCCGCGACGGGGATGAGTCCGGCTCGCCGCGCTGACGTGGGCGCGGTCCGGCTGCCTGCGGATCTGGTCGGTCCGGTCGACCTCGAGCCGGCCAAGGCAGTTGATGAGATCCCGGGGAGCGCGCGTTGCCGGCACTCCCCGACTGGGTCCACAGGAAGGCGTGCAGAGGCGCCGCCCGTTCGCGCGACCACGGCGTGCGCTTCCACCACAGCGATGCCCGGTCAGCCCCTCGGGCGGCGGCCGCGTGGGGCCCGGATCCCGGCACTGTCGAGGACGAGATCGGCGGTGCGGCGTGCGGTCTGCGCGGCCCGAGGTGCGTTGTCCATCTGTGCAGTGGTCACGGCGCCGTCGTAGAGCACGACCAGGCTTTCCGCCAGCTGCTTCGGGTCCGCCGCGCCGGCGTCGGTGGCAAGGTCGAGGAACAAGGTGCGCACCCAGTCGCGGAAGGTGGTCGCCGCCTGGGCCTCGACGCTGTCGGGGGCTGCTTCGGCGACGGCGTTCATGAAGGCGCATCCGCGGTAGTCGGGCTCGGCGAACAGGGCGCCCAGCGCGTCGTAGACGGCCAGAATCCGCTCGCGCGGATCGGTGTGCGCCTCGATGCCGGCGCTGACCCGGTCCGCCCATTTCCCGTGACGCTCGGTCAGGTAGGCGCGGACCAGGTCGTCCTTGCCGGCGAAGGAGTAGTACAGCGAACCCTTGGCCACCCCGGCATGGGCGATGACCCTGTCGATGCCGACGGCGTGGATGCCCTCGTTGTAGAACAGCTCGTCGGCCGCCTGCAGGAGGCGCTGCTTGGCGGTCCTACGCCGCTGCTCGGGTCTGGTCACCCCGTTACCGTAACCGACGGATCTGTCTAAATAAAGTGACGCACGCCTCGTTGCTTATTTAGACCGGGCGGTCTAGCGTTTTGGCTACCTAGACAACTTCGTCTAAACAACGCCTTGGGAGGCGAACCTCATGACTGCTAACACCGCATCGACCACTGCCGACCTGACCGGTCAGGTCGCGTTGGTCACCGGGGCAACATCGGGCATCGGCAAGGCGGCGGCGTTCACGCTCGCCGCTCGTGGCGCAACCGTCCTCGTGCACGGCCGGGACGTCCGTCGGGGCGTCCAGGTTGTCGAGGAGATCGAACTGCTAGGCGGCCATGCGCGATTCGTGGCTGCCGACCTGAGCGACCCGGCTGCGATCGCCCAGCTCGCCGGCGACGTCGGTCGAATCGACATCCTGGTCAACAACGCCGGCTCCTCCTGGTTCGGGCCCACCAGCGAACTCGACATCCACACCTACGACCGGCTCTTCGACGGCAACGTCCGCTCCGCCTACCTGCTCACCGCCGCGCTGGCACCGGCGATGGCCGACAACGGCGGCGGTGTCATCATCAACATGGCGAGCATGGCCGCAACGGTCGGCCTGCCCGGCGGCGCCGCCTACAGCGCCACCAAAGCCGCGCTAGCGGCCATGACGCGCTCCTGGGCGGCCGAGTACGGCGCGAACGGTGTGCGTGTCAACGCCGTCGCGCCTGGCCCGGTGTACACCGAGGGCGCAAAGAGCACCGAGGCCCTCGCCAAGACCACCTTGCTCAACCGCGCCGCGCAACCCGAGGAAGTCGCCGAGACGATCGCCTTCCTCGCCTCCCCCCGCGCCGGCTACATCACCGGCGCCACTATCGCCGTCGACGGCGGTCGAGCCGCCGTCTGACCCACCTCCCCCGAACCACAGCACAGAACAGGAAACGATCATGACCAGAAGCACGGTGCTAGGCCTCAGCTACGACGCCCACGACGCCGCCAAAGTCGCTCGGTTCTGGGCCGACGCACTCGGACGCCAAGTCGCCGACGGCGCCGACGCACACGACGCCGTCGTACTCCCCGGCGACCTCTTCAGCGCCGGTCCACGACTGGCCTTCCACCACGTACCCGAAAACAAGAAGGTCAAGAACCGCCTCCACCTCGACCTCATCACCACCGACGTCGACCGCGAATCCGAACGACTGATCAACCTGGGCGCAACCGTCGTGAACACCATCAGCGGCGAAGCACGCTGGATCACCTTCGCCGACCCCGAGGGCAACGAGTTCGACCTCATCGCCGGCTGATGCAAAGCACACCGCGCCTTGCGCGCACGTCCATAAACCGGGAGACACCCGCCGCGAGGTCAGTTCTGCAGGGGTGAGCTCTGTCCGTGTTCTGGCCGGGTCAGACTGAGAGCGTGACCCCGGTCAGCTCTTCGTCTGCGCGTAGGACGTGACGGCCCGCAGGACGCCGCCGGCGGTGCGCTGGCCGCCCGTCATGAAGTGGTGTCAAGGATGCCGTCGATCTGTTCCTCGGAGAAGCCGAGCTTCTTCCCGACCGCGGGCACGGGAGGGAGGGCCGCTACCTCGCGTGCGGCGGCGAGTCGCCTGGCTGACCGCCTCGGGGCTGCGGTCAAGGTGCTCGATATGGTCTCGTGCAGGGGGTGCGGTGCTCGTGGTCTAGGAATCACGCGCGGCGGGCTCGTCGCCTGTGGGGAAGATGGGCCAGCCGATCTCGGTGCGCCAGTGGCGGGCGTCGGCGGTGTGATGGCGGTTGACCGGGTAGAACTCGCGAACGGGACCGGGGACCGACAGCGCGTGACGTGACACGTAGGACGCCAGTGATCCGTAGGCGCGGTCGATCCCGTCCTCCGGGCCGTCGTGTGACACGACGGCGAGGTCGACTGCGGGCAGCTCGGAGTCGGTGACTCTGCCTGTCGGACGAAGGCTTGCCGTGATGGGAAGAAACACGGTCGCAGAGCCGGACTCATCCGCGAAGAGGCCGTCGCTGTAGACCCCGCCGACGACCCCTGCGACGCTCAGCCCCTGGGCGGACACGGTTGCGTACAACTCACCGAGAGCTCCCTGAAGCCAGGGTCCCACGTCAGCCGACGCGACCTCGTCACTGATCGCAGCGACCCGCATTCGCGGCACGGAGCGATGCTCGACAGGCATCTGTGGCGAGGGATGATCAAGGAGATCCCGCAGAGCCGCGACCGCTGCTTGCGTCTTGCCGAGCTCGTCTTCCAGGCGCCTCAGATGCCGCCCGATCAGGGCGTTGCGTGTCCGAAGATCGGGTGCCTGGAGCACGGCGCGGACATCGTCCACAGGCATTCCAAGACTGCGAAAGCGCCGGATGACCTGAGCAGTACCGATCTGTTCGACGTCGTAACGCCGGTAGCCCGAATGCGGGTCGATCTCGGCCGGCACGAGCAGGTGGGCGTCGTGGTAGTACCGCAGCGTCTTGACACTCAGATGCGTCGCCCGCGCGAAGTCGCCGATCGAGAGCATGCTCACCCGTCCATTCTGGACTCTCCCCGTACTGGAGAGTCCAGCGTCTCCGGGGACTTGAGCCTCCCGTCAGGGGAGGAGACAGCATCAGGGCGAGGGCGCGACGAGCCGCCCATCACCGATGCGAGAGGACAGTTGCCATGAAGACCATCACGCTAGCTGAGGCTCCCCAGGTCGTGCGCGACCACCTGCGGGCCATCAACGATCTCGATCTCGACGCGATCGTCGACGCGTTCCCCGATGATGCCTATGTCAACGACAACTCGCGCGAGATCCGGGGCAAGGAGGCGGTGCGCGCGTTCTTCGCCAAGGAGTTCGTGGGCGACTCGGTCACCATCGAGCCGGTCGAGGTGCTCGAGCACTACGGCGACATCGTCATCCGCGGCCGCTACGACGGCACCTACGACAAGGCCAATCTGCCCGAGGTGCTGATCATGAGCAATTACTTGACCATCCGCAACGGCCAGATCGTCGCCGAGTACGTCATCTTCAACAAGCCCTCGCCCTACGACGAGTCCGACGGCTGAGCTGCGGCCGTCCCGACCGCATCGCTGATGAGGCATCGCAGAGGGCGGGGGGTGGTTGCGGGCCAGGCGCGTCGGGTCATGATGAAGACGCCAGGAGGGGGAGGGCTCTTGTACAGCGCCGACCCCGGTCGGCTCGTTCCTCGGCCGCAGGCCGGCTGGATCATGTCCGCGCACGAGCGCCACCCGGCCCGCCGTACCGGCAAGACCGGCCACGGGCGCGACGATCAGTCCAGGCGGGTCGACCGCGTCAGACATGTCGGGATACCAGAGACTAAATCGGAGGTGGGCTGGGCTGGCATCATCATCACCCCGAAGGCGCAGTCTGGACGCATGGCCTGGCCCCGGCATCGATGTCAAGGTCACCACCAGTGTCGGCACGGTCCCGATCACCCCGCCTCCACCGACCTGGACGCCCTGCTCCACCAAGCCGACCAGGCCATGTACGCCGTCAAACACAGACGAAGCTGAAGCTCATCACCTCAAGGGAGACCGGGGAACCTCACTTCTTGACTGCATTGCGGAACGCCACGATGGTGCCGACGACGATCACCGCGACCGCGCCGCGAGGCGCGATGTCCGACATCGAGATGCCGCTCACTACCCCCAGCACGACCACGATGATCAGGATCACCGCGACCCAAAGCTCCGGCTTCTTGAGCAGGTACGCCGCCTTGCGCTGCCACGTCACAGAGCTCCGCGGGATCTCGTCGGGCTCGCGGGCCGGCATCGTGACACACAGGTCCGGCGGGACCGCCGCGTCGACCACCGCCACCGCCTGATGGCCGTTCCTCCAGTGCGCCGGTTCGATCTGCACCTGGTAGCCGTCCCGCCGGATGAGTTGCCGTCCGCCGTCCGGATAGGCGAGGACGGCCGCGAGTTCGTCGTACGACGCCGAGGTCTCACCGGATGGAGTTTCGATCTGGGCGGCCTTGCGGCCGACAGTCAGCTCCGCCTTGGTAACCGGCCAGCCCGCCGGCTTGAAGCGCTGCCCGGTTGTCACGGAGGTGGTCCGCGGCGGACCGGCGAGCCACGTCAGCTGCGGATCGGTGGTGGCGTCAGGATCGACTGACAGGAGCAGGCTGCTCCACATCGCTCGCGCCGCCTGCGCGACGTCATGGACCGTAGTGGCGTCGGCCTCGGCGGCCAGCTGGTCACGGTCCTGCACCGGGCGTCCGAACAAGACGTCGCGGGCGGCCAGATACGGCATCCAGTTCTCGGCTGGCTCCGTCTTGATCCGGCGAATCTCCTGGTCCAGGTCGTCGCGCAGGTCGGCCGGGTCGGGACCTCGGTCCCGCAGCCGACGGAGTACCGCCAAGCTCTGCGCGACCACCGTTGGCCGCGCCTCGGGCAGGATGTCGATCCCCGCGGTGAGCATCGCGTTCTCCGCGTCCACCAGCTCGTACGACGACCAGCCACTGTACCCAACCCCGGCGCCGTGCCGGAATCCGCGTTCCAGCCCGCGCCGCAGGGCCCGCATCAGCGACAGGCCCGCAGACGACCGCGACATCACACCCGAGAGTGCGACCGAGCCTGTTGGCCCGGCGAATCCGGCCGGCAAGGGCTGATCGCACGGCATCGCAGGCTTGACACGCCACCGCGAGCCGTCAGCAAGCGGGAGCCGCAAGCCAGCCGGCGGCGGACCGGTCAGCGCGAGTACCGCGTTCCCGCGGGCGAACGCCTGCGCGGCGAGCGACTGCAGGTGATCCGGATCGGCGGTGTACAGCCCGTACTCGTCGTAAGCGGCCAGACCAGGACCTTGCGCGCCGTACCGCCACAACAGGTGCAGGGCGATCGGCCCGGCGCGCCGCGTGGCGCTCTCAGCACGAAGGACCCGGCGCTCGTGCTCGAGGTCCGTGAAGTTCGGAGTGCTCAACCAGCGACAAGTCTGCTGCAGAAACTCCGCGACGTCATCGGGCTCGCCTTCGACGTCGAAGGTGGTGTGCCGATGCGGGCGAGGGGTCGTCGACGGTTGGCGTTCTTTGAACTACGGCACGAGCGGGTCGCGTTGGCCTCAGAGCCGCCTCAGCCCGTACTTCGTTGCCAAACGCTCAGTCAGTGCTGTCTACGTGCGGCCATGGCCGCACGTAGTGCGTCCGCGTCGAGAACCAGGCTCCAGGCATCCATCGGATCGATGCTTCGACCGTCGACCAGTGATCCGACGTCGACAACGTCGAAGCCGATCTGGTCGATGAATTCGGTGACGGTTCGCTTCGCTTGGTCGTCGTCGCCGGCGATCGGTATGGCGCGTCGGTGAGGTGTGCCTGACGGGCGGGCGTGCTCGATGATGTCGGCGGCCGAGATGGCGTTGAAGGCCTTGACGACGCGAGTCGCGGGGAGGTGCGCGGCGAGCATTTCGCTTGCCGCGGTGTCTCCGTTGTCGATGGCAGGGACCTGCCCGTCACGTGGAGGGTAGTAGTTGTTCGCGTCGATGACGATCTTGCCGGCCAGGGGTTGCACCGGAATCTGCAGCACATTGCGGAATGGGATCGCCACGACGACCAGGTCGCCGGCCGCGCCGGCTTGTTCGGAGGTTGCAGCACGTGCCCTCGGACCGAGCGCGTCGATCAACCGGTTGAGGGTGTTTGGGCCTCGGGAGTTGCTCATCACGACGTCGTGGCCGGAGGCGATCGCCTGTCGGGCGAGGGCCTGTCCGATGTTGCCGCTGCCGATGAAGCCGATGACGGTCATGGTTGTCTTCCTTCGTAGGTTCACTGCGTGGGTCGCCCTGGGCAGACCCTGGCCGGCCGCCTGCTCAGGTCGGCACGGGCGAAGCAGGCGGCCCGGTCGAGGGCGTCGGCCGGATCCGCGAATTCGAACACCACGAACGCTAGGTGGGTTACGATCGATTCGGAAGTAGGCACTTTTTAGTGCGTTGCACTCCTGACAGGAGAGACGATGACCACAACGGCGAAGCCGGCGGGCCGGATCGAGCCCGGGACGTACCAGGCGTATATGCATGACTGTCCCGCGGTGGCGTTGCTCTCGACGATCAGCAATCGGTGGGTCAGCCTGACCGTGTGCACTCTCGGGTCATTCGGCGATGGGATGCGCTACAGCCACATCAGTCGAGAGATCCCAGGTGTCAGCCAGAAGATGCTCACCCAGACCCTGCGCATGCTCGAGCGCGACGGGATGGTGAAACGTACGGTCACACCGACAGTGCCCGTACGTGTCGACTACGAGTTGACCCCGCTCGGGCAAGGCTTGTACGGCCTGCTGTCCCAGGTACGTGACTGGGCCGCCGACAACACCGATGAGGTCGACGAGGCGCGAGCGCGCTACGAGACCCAGAAGACCGACCAGTAGCCACAACAGAAGCGCCCGTGGCGGGCCTGGTGCCCAGGGCGAGCAGCCGCTCCAGTTCGGCGTCCTGGTCGCGGTCGGTCGCGTTGACGTCGATGTGGAGCGGGAGCTTCCCGGGCTTCGGATCGGTGCTGGGGCTGAGGATCAGCGTCGGCTGGAGCCCGCCGAACCCGGAAGCGGGGCCGATCTCGATGCCGCCGGCGGGTTCTCGGCCGAGTTCGATGTAGTCGAGGACGGCGCTCCAGAACGCGGCGAGCCGTTCGGGGTCTTCGCAGTCGAGGACCAGTTCGCTGATGCGGGATGCCCTGCGCGCCAGTATACGAACGGCCCTACGCGGGGGCGTTGGCGAAGAGCGCGACGAGCAGGTCGAGGCGCTGCTCCTGCGCGGACTGCGGGATCCGGCCGCTGCGCAGGAGCACCGCCATGCCGTGGAGCGAACCCCAGACCAGCTCGGCGAGGGCCGCGTTCCTGTCGTTGACCGGGCCGAACGCGCTCACGATCTCGTTGAACGCGGCGCGCAGCGAGGCCGGGGTCTCGGCGCTGGCCCATTTCACGTTGGTCGGCAAGGAGAACATGGCCTGATATGCGGCCGGGTGCGCGGCGGCGAACTCCAGGTACGCGGTGCAGACCGCGCGGATGGCCTCGTGCTCGGGGGCGGCGAAGCGCGCCTCCCGAAGGAGCTCGGCCATCTCGCCGATGCCCTCGATGGCGACGGCGTCGCGGATGGCCTCCATGTTCGCGAAGTGGCCGTAGAGGACCGGTTGGCTGTACTCGACCTTGTCGGCGAGCCTGCGGGTGGTCACGGTCTCCCAGCCTTCGGCTTCGGCGAGTTCGCGGGCGGCGGTGATGATCAGCCGGCGTCGTTCGGCGCGTTGCCGTTCACGGCGTTCAGTGGCAGTCACCACATGATTCTAGCACTGATAGATTTCTGGTCGCCGATAACCTATCGTTGAACGTGAACCTAGCATTGCTAGACTTCGTAGCACATCCTTCCGAAAGGAACCACCCCCATGCTCGCCATCATCGCCACCGCCCTCGCCGCGCTCATCGGACTCGCCGTCGTCGCCATGGGCATCACCGGCATGCTCAAGCCCCAGTTCTTCGCCACCTTCGGCATCCCCGGCACCGCCCCGGGCCCGGTCCTCGACAACTGGCTCACGGTGAAAGGTGGACGCGACGTCGGCACCGGACTCATGCTCCTGGTCGTGGCCGCGCTCGGCACCACCTCGCTCGCCGGCTGGGTCATGCTCGCCGCCACCGTGATGCCCGTCTTCGACGGCCTGATCGTCCTGCGCTCCAAGGGACCCCGCGCGGCCGCTTACGGCGTCCACTTCGCCACCGCAGCGGTCATGGCCGTCATCGCCGTCCTCCTCCTCGCCTGAGCACGGCCAAGGCCGGTCCCGTGCGGACCCGGCCTTCGCCATGCCGTCAGCCGCAACGATCCCGACTGAAGCCGGACATGTCGGTCATTCTTGATCGTGGGGAGGCCGAGCAGCACTGGGCTGTCGTCGGCGGTCAGGCGTTCCATTTCCTCGAGCTTTTCCTCCGCACCGGCGAGGCTGACCTTTAGTCCTTCGACCTCGCCTAGCCAGTTGTTCTGTTCGGCTTCGGTGATGCGGGCGTGGAGGTTGTTGATGATCTCGCGAAGCCGGTCGATCTGGTCCGGGTCGGGCCTGAGCAACGCGCAGCGCAGACATGCGTGTTCGTGGTGGCAGTTGGTGCCGTAGGCCCGGCCGCAGCTGCCAGGCTGACGTTGCGCTTCACGAAGTGCCCTTCGAACTCTTCCCACTCCGCGGGCGTCGGCCGACGGTACTCCTCGCTCGGCCGCGTGAGCCGTCGCTGGCCGATCCAGGTGCGGTGATGGCGGATCACGTCTTGGGGATAGACCGCCGCGTATCCCTGCGTGGTGGCGATGCTCTTGTGACCGAGCATCAGCTGCCGAGGTCAGGCGCCGAGTCGAGGTGTCGTGGCGGTGAGCGACACGTGTCGTGCACGAGCAGGGATTATCTGGATCGGTGGACCTTGAGCTCGCGCGGACGGAGGAGAGTTGCGGGAAGCACGGCGCGGCCGGGCGGGTCGCGGTATCGAGCCGAAGTGGGATTAGCCGCGCTGCTGCAGTCTGCCGCGATGGCGACTCAGTCAGTCAGGGCGCTCGGGACCGGTGGCGGTGGCGGTTGCGACCAGGATCATCTGGTTGTCGGTCGTGTACGCCGTCGGGCTCCATCCGCGGGAGCGCAGGTCGGACTCGAGCTCGTCGACGCCCCAGTACCGCTTCAGCACCATGAATTGGCGGCCGTCGGCCAGCTGGCGCTGCTCCGGGCGCCCGCCGGACGGCGGAGGCGAGGGCCAAGCCGCCCGATCATCTGCTGGAACTCCACCGGCAGCGCTGTCGATGACGAAGACTCGGCCGCCAGGTTTCAGCGCAGACCGGACCCCGGACCAGAACTCTGCGAGTCGATCGTCGGGGACGTGCGACAGCCAGTAGGTGAACATCACCACGTCATACGCCGCTGGCGGGGGTTGCCAGCCGAACAGATCAGCCACTACGTATTCGATGTTGAGTCGTGCCCCGGCGAGTCGTTCGCGGTTGTACTCGATCACCTCCGGTGAGGCGTCGACGGCGGTGACGTGTTGGGCGTGTCCGACCAGGTGCCGGGTCCACAGCCCGGTGCCGCAGGCCAGCTCGAGCACCCGTCCTGTCGCAGCGAAATCTCGCAACGCTGTCTCCGCCTGGGCGACGTCGTGGAACCACTGCCGCTCCAGCTCGGGTGGCAATGCATACCGCCCTCGACGGACCCACCACTCGTCGTACTCTGCGGCGCGCGCCCGGTAGTACTCGATCTGCTCGGCGATGGCTTCGTCCACCCGCGCCACGATAGAGCCAAAGTCATGCCGCGGCGAGGTCGAGCATCTGCCCGCCCGGGCCGGTGCGGGCCCCGAACGCCGCAGTGCGTGGCTGGTGCGGGCGGCTATGTCGGTCTGGTGTACGGCTGGGTCATCAGCTCGCGGTTGGCGGCCCGGGCGGCGGCGAGCTCCTGGTGCGTTCCTCGAGCTGCCGTCGCAGCTCCATGAGCTGTTGTTGGAACGAACGCCCAATCTGGACACCTGCCCGCTGCCAGCCACTCAGCGCCGAGAAGGTGTCGCGCACAAGCCGACCAATCACCTCAGCGCGACAGTGCGCAACATGCATTACGACCCAGATGAAAGGTCAAACACCGCGAGACCCGCGAGGTCATCGTCGGCGGGGTGCTGGGCTCGATCACCCACCCCGAGGTCGTCATCGCCGGCCTCTACAACGCCGAGGCCGAGCTGGTCGTGGTCGGACGCACCGTCCCGCTCAAGCCCGAGCAGTCGGTCCAGCTCGCCGCCGTACTCGCCCCCGCGCGGCACGGACACCCCTGGCCGGACGAGATCACGTCGTACCGGTGGGGTGGCCCCGACTCGAAGAAGCCATTGACCAAGGTCGAACCAACCGTCGTGGCCGAGGTAACCGCCGACGCCGCAACCCAGGCCGGCCAGGCCCGTCACGGGATGCGCTACGTGCGGCTGCGCCCGGACCTGCGACCCGACGACCTGCCCGCCGTTGCAGGCGAGGTTGGCGGCGGCTGATCGGGCGTGGATCGTGGAAGCGTGGAGATAGACGCGGCAGTCGTCGAGCTGTACGGGCTGCCACCCGAGCAGTTCGTGGCGGCCCGCAACCAGCTGGCGAAGGCGGTCCGGGACCGCGGTGACGAGGCGGCCGCGGCAGCGATCGTTGCCCTGCGCAAGCCCACGATCGCCGCGTGGCTTGCCAACCAGCTCGTCCGGGCCGACCCGGACGGTATTCATGCGCTGACCGAGCTGGGGGAGCAGCTGCGCCAGACCTACCTGACTGCCGACAGCGACCGCCGGCGCGAACTGACCCGGCAGCGCCACGACCTGGTCCGCCACCTCGTCCACGTCGCGGGCCAGCGAGCCGCCGGCGGCCGGCGTGTTACCGCCCAGACCGCGGAGCGGCTGACCGAAACCCTCGACGCCGCTCTCGTCGACCCCGGCGCCGCCCAGTTGTTGCGGACCGGGCAGCTGACCAGCGCGCTGCGCCACGTCGGGTTCGGCGTCGTCGACGAGAACGGCGACCCGGCCCAGCTCGCCCCGATGCGGCCCCGCGTCGTCCGCCGCTCCCAGCCTGCGCCCAAGACGCCGGCGGCGAAGCCTGCGAAGCGGGCCGCCGCGCCAACCGCCGGCCGGGCCAAGGTCGACCGGACCCTCGCGCAACGCCGCGCCGCGCAGCAGAAACGCCTCGGCGCGGCCGAATCCGACTACGCCGCCGCCGAGACCGACCGTGACCAGGCCGAGCGGGTGCTCGACGCACACCAGCACCGGCTCGCCGACCTGCAAGCCGACCTCGACCGGCTCAACGACCAACTCGAGGAGACCCGCCAAGCCCTCCGCGACGCCCGCAAACAACTCCCGCGACTGCAACGCGCGTTCCACCTAGGCCGCCCGCAACGCCGCCGCCATCCGCAAACGCCGCGACACAGAGCAACGACGCCTGAACGCGCTGGAACACTGAGCCGGCACCTTGTTCGTGTGAGGCTTGGTGCATGGCAGCCGATCAGCACGAGGACCCGGGCGAACTGCCGGTCGATCCACTGCTCGGCCAGCCCCGGATGGTCGACGACCCCCGGATCTCTATCGCGCAAGCAGCCGTTGTCCTGGGCAAGAAACCCGCGCAGGTCCACCGGTACATCGCGCTCGGCCGGCTACCCCGGCACGGCCCTGCGAACAACGGCCGCCCGCTGCTGCTGTCGGAGGTCGAGGCGCTGCGCGACAAGGGCGAACCGATCCCCCTGAAACACGCCGCCCACAGGCTGGGCCGATCGCTCAGGGCCACCCTCGAGCTCGTGGCCGACGGGCACCTGCCGCTCGTCCCCGGCACGAAGTCGATGATCTACCCGGCCGACCTCGCGGCCATCACGGCCGCGAAACCCCAGCCGCCGATCCGGCGCCCCGCCGGCCCTCCTGGGTACCTCAACACCAACCAGAGCGCAGAACGACTGGGGCTCACCGCTATCTACGTGACCCAGCTGGCCGCGGCGGAGAAACTGCCGTCCGTCTTCCAGGACCGACAGTGGTGGTTCGACCCCGACCGGATCGAGATGATCCGCCGCGTGCGACGGGCGCGCCGCGACCTGCCACCGAGTGGTCACGCCGTCCGGACCCTGCAATACGCCTGTGGACAGGGCTGACTCGATGCGTTGCCGGATTGCCGTTTCCATTTCCCGGCTCAGCGGCGAACAAGATCCGCAGATGAACTTCGTTGCAGGCGCGGTCGGAGCGGCCGCGCATGTGCACGCTGACCGACTCGGTCCCGAGTTCGGTCACGTTCGATCCGGGTCGGCGGTACAGCCGCGGGACGACGCCGAAGTCCGTCGCAACGGCCGGCGCGCCCGATCTAGGACTGACGTCGTCAGGGGTGGCGGCCTGGTCGGCAGCGGCCGGTGCCCTCGTGATTTCCGCAACCGATCAGCGGCTTCTCCGATGTCGGGCGGGTTCGGCCGACACAGGATCGAAGGCACACCAGCTGACGCTCGAGGACGCGCGGACGGCGAGCCATCGCACACGGAGGAAAGTCATGTCATCGGGAACAATCACCACCAACGACGGCGTCGAGATCTTCTTCAAGGACTGGGGAAGCGGTCAGCCGATCGTGTTCAGTCACGGTTGGCCGCTGTCGGCCGACGACTGGGACAACCAGATGCTGTTCTTCCTGCGGCAGGGGTATCGCGTCGTCGCCCATGACCGCCGCGGTCACGGCCGCTCCACCCAGACCGGCGACGGTCACGACATGGACCACTACGCCGACGACCTGGCCGCGGTCGTCGAACATCTCGACCTGCACGACGCCATCCATGTGGGCCACTCGACCGGCGGCGGCGAGGTCGCGCGCTACCTTGCCCGGCACGGCGAAGGCCGGGCCGCCAAGGCCGCGCTGATCGCAGCGGTGCCACCGCTGATGGTGAAGACCGACGCCAACCCCGACGGCCTGCCCAAAGAGGTCTTCGACGACCTGCAGGCACAGCTGGCGGCAAACCGCTCGGTGTTCTATCGCGCGCTGCCGTCGGGACCGTTCTACGGGTTCAACCGGCCCGGCGTGGAGTCCTCCGAGGCGATCATCGACAACTGGTGGCGCCAGGGCATGATGGGCGGGGCGAAAGCCCAATATGACGGCATCGTCGCCTTCTCGCAGACCGACTTCACCGACGACCTGAAGAAGATCACCCTGCCGGTGCTGGTGATGCACAGCGAGGACGACCAGATCGTGCCGTACATCGCCTCGGGGCCACGGTCGGCGGAGCTGCTACCAAACGGGACGCTGAAGACGTACAAGGATTTCCCGCACGGCATGCCGACCACCCAGGCCGACGTGATCAACGCCGACCTGCTCGAGTTCTTCAGGTCTTAGCACCCAACCCGTTCTCACGCCCAGGCTCCCCAGCGGCTTGGACATGAGAAGCCTCGGGGGTGGAGTCGTGCCCTAGACCTCCTCACCGCTGCGCATCGAATGAACGAAGAAGCCCGGCCGGTCGAAGCAACCGCGCCATGCCCGGTTCGCAAAGCCTGGGCTACGCATGCGCCGAGCCTTGACCCTGGACGGCTTGTCGCCAGCAGCCTGCGTAGCCCAGGCTGCGACGCTTCCGTCCCGCGGCCAGCCGCCGGAGGGAGCCTGCTGTCGAGGTCTACAGCGGGGCGGCTGGTCGCGGGGCGCCCGATCCTCCAGGGTGGGGCCGACTTGACCCCTCGAGCTGATCGAGAACCGGACGCTCGACGGCAACACCCAAGAGCTCATCTACCGACCAACCCCCCATTGACCTTCCCGCCGAAGAAGTTTGAGCTAAGGCCTGGTCGCTGTGGGACGTCCGCGTCTGCCGCGATCAGCGCTGTCATGCCGAATTGAGTGCTTCCGCCCGCATGGCTGATAGGAATGGTCGCCAGGAACGAACACAACCCCGACGACTGACGGGGCCACGCGAAGGAGGACGTCCTGGCGCCACCATCGCCCGTGGTGCGGGAAGGACGAGGTTCCTCACCGGGCGTCGCGAGGAGCACAATGGTCCCTTGGATCGAGGGGATCGACGTGCGGTTGCGATTCGTAGCGGCTGTGTTGCTCGTGATTGCCGTGATCGCCGGTGGGTTCGCGGTGACGCGGATCGAATCCGTACGCGACGGAGTGCTCGTGCTTGCCGGCGGGCTGGCGCTCGCCGCCGTCGTCGGCGTGCTCGCCCTGACGAGGGCCCGGCAGCGGCAGGCGATGCCCGAGGTTGAGCGGTACTTCAGGCTCGCTCCGGAGATGGTCATCCTCGCCGGATTCGACGGTTACTGGAAGCGTGTGAATCCGACCGTCGGGGCGGTTCTCGGTTATACCGAGCGCGAGGCGCTCGCGCGGCCGTTCATGGAGTTCGTCCACCCGGACGACCGCGCGCGCAGCGAGGAACAGGCACGCCGCGTGATGGGAGGTGCGACGGCTGTTTCGTTCGAGAACCGAATCGTCTGCAAGGACGGCTCCTACAAGTGGATCGAGTGGACGGTCACGCCCGTCCCCGAGGAGCGCGTGATGTACGGCATCGGGCGCGACGTCACCGAGCGACGCCGCAGCGAGTGGGAACAAGTTGCGCTTCAACGCATCGCGACGCTCGTCGCGCAGGAAGCTCCCGAAGCTAACGTATTCGACGCGATCGCCGAAGAGGTCGGGCGGCTCCTCGGCGCGGAAGAGATTCGGATGCTCCGCTTCGACAGCGGCACAAGCGCGGTCATCGTAGGCGGTTCGGGGCGCGCAGACGCGTTCCCGGTCGGCTCGCAGCAGCATCTGGAAGGCGAGTCCGTTGCCTTGCGGGTGCTCCGGACGGGGCGACCGGCACGGTTCGACGACTACCGGGCGGCGGCCGGGCCGGACGCCGAGACTGCGCGCTCGATCGGCGTTCGCGCCGTAGTAGGTGTTCCTGTCGTGGTGGAAGGGCAACTGTGGGGCGCGATCAGCGCCGGGTCGACCCACGAAGCGCCGTTGCCACCGGATAGCGAGGCGCGTCTCGACAAGTTCACCAAGCTGATGGCAACTGCGATCGCCAACGCCGAGGCGCGCGCCGAGGTGCACCGACTCGCTGACGAGCAGGCGGCGCTGCGACGGGTGGCGACGCTGGTGGCACAAGGGGCATCGCCCCAAGATCTCTTCGAGGCCGTCGCCGAGGAGGTCGGCCGCCTGTTACCCGCCGGGAGCGCAACGATGGGGCGTTTCGAACCCGACGGCAGCGTAACCACGGTCGCTTCGTGGAGCACCACCGAGGCTGCCTTTCCAGCCGGCAGGCGGTGGCCGACGGAGGGCACGAACGTCGCGTGGATGGTGCTCCAGACGGGCCGGGCCGCTCGTCTCGACGACTTCTCAGCTGCGACCGACCCGATCGGCAACGCCGCGCAGGAGGCGGGCATCAAGTCGGCGGTTGGAAGCCCGGTCGTCGTCAAAGGCTATCTCTGGGGTGTCATGACGGCTACGTCGCTCGAAGGGCCGATGCCGCCGGGTACCGAGGCGCGCCTCGCTTCGTTCACGGAGCTCATCGCGACGGCGATTGCGAACGCGGAAGGTAAATCCGAGCTCGCGGCCTCGCGCCGTCGCATCGTCGCGGCATCGGACGAGACTCGCCGCAGGATCGAGCGCAACCTGCATGACGGCACACAGCAGCGGCTCGTCTCGCTTGGATTGGCGGTGCGAGCGGCGGAGGCGGACCTTCCCCCCGAGCGAGACGACCTCCGCGCCAGGCTGTCCGACGTGGCCACCGGCTTGGCAGCCGCGGTCGAGGATCTTCGGGAGATCTCGCGTGGAATTCACCCGGCGATCCTCTCCGTGGGTGGTCTCGGCCCGGCGTTGCGGGCTCTCGCTCGCCGTTCCGTGATTCCTGTCGACCTCAAGATCATGATCGACATGCGAGTGGCGGAGCCGATCGAAGTGGCGGCCTATTTCGTCGCCTCAGAGGCTCTTGCCAACGCGGCCAAGCATTCACAGGCGTCGCGCATCGACGTCTCGCTCGAGCAGCGCGACCAATGCCTGTTGCTGTCCGTTCGCGACGATGGCGTTGGCGGAGCGGATACCGCCCGCGGCTCCGGGCTCGTCGGCCTCACGGACCGCGTCGAGGCGCTCGGCGGCTCGATTCGCGTCGACAGTCGACCGGGCAACGGGACGCAGATCACGGCTGAGTTGCCGCCGCCGGTCGGATAGCCCGCAGCTGGGCCCGCCATGCGGAAGGATTGCCAGCAGGCGCCGCCGCGGCCAGTCGCCCCACGTTCGGCGACGGTCGTTCTTGATGCGTCGGCGGTGATGACGGTGCTGCGCCCGGATGACCGGATGACCGGACGCGCGGGTGAGCGGGGTGGAGCCGGCGTACGTCTTGAGCGCACGTGGATCGGCGAATCAGGTCCGCTCGTCGCTGGAGGCGGACGTGGGATTCCGCATCGACGTCAGGCTGACGGCGGAACAGGCCGCCGGCCAAGAGCAGTGCCTCCGGCGGGGCCTCACGACTCCGGGATGACGGGTCCGAATAGGCCGGCACTTTGGTCGGGGGCCGGGGTGCGTCTTCCCGTCTGCCGCTCAGCCCAGTCAGGACCTATCAGGAGCCACCAGAAGGGCCAAGATCGTTCGTCCAGCGGGGCGCTCCATCTTGGGCCTCTCTGGCGTCTCCTGATCGCGCTACGCGTGGGCTGAACGGCAGACGGGAGGACGCAAGGCACTCGCTATGCGGCGGTGAGCAGTGGGGCACAAGGCGATCGCGCATCTGTTGAACCTGGAGCGGATTCCTTGTCCGTCTGCTCATACGCCGAGCCTGAATCGTCATCGAACTGGCGATGGATGGCAATCTTCGACGGTCAGGGCGATTCTCGACAACCCTCGGTACACGGGCTTTGCGGTCTATGGGCGTTGGCAGAAGGTCGAGGAGTTGCTCAACCCAGACGACGTTGCGGCTGGCCACGTCGTACGGTTCAGGCAGTCACCGCGGGCCAAAGTCGTCCGGTCACGCGAGCCTGCTCACCCGGCGATCATCTCGGTCGAGGACTTCACCCGGGTGCAGTTGGAGCTGCGGGCGCGAGCGGGTGCCAGTCGTGCCGGCCGATCGTCGCCAAAGCGGACGCGAGTGGTCGCGGTGCCGACGTACTTGTTCCGCGGCGCGATCAGGCACGCGGAGTGTGGCCGGAAGATGGAAGGCGCCAAGCGTTCTCATGCCGTGTTCTATCGCTGCGCTGCACGGACCTTGGTTCCCGGTGCTCGGGAGTTGCTGGATCATCCGCCGACGGTCTATCTGCGAGAGGATCACCTGGCCGGTGAGGTCAACCGACGGATCGGTGGGTTGTTCAGTCCGCAGAATCTGGAGAGCACCGTGGCGGCCCTGGTCGGGTCTCAGGATGGCCCGGATCCGGCCGAGGTGGCGGAAGCTGGCTTCAGGCGTCGGATTGGCGCGGCGGAGGCAGAGATGACGCGGCTGCAGCGGGCACTCGAGGCGGGCTGGGATCCGGAGCAGCTGACGAGTCAGTACAACGCGGCAGTTGCTGACAAGCGCGCCGCCCAGGCTGGGATGGCTGCGGTCGAAGTCACAGAACGGCTGACTGCAGATGAGTTCCGCGAGATGATCGCTGAACTCGGCGACATGAGGAAGGTTCTTGATCAAGCCGATCGAGGGGACCTTGCTGAGCTCTACAAGGCCCTCGATCTGGCCGTTACCTTCGATCACCGAGAACGGGTGGCCGAGGTCTTCATAGACCCAACCGCGCATGTGGTTAAGGTCGGTGTCCGAGGGGGGACTTGAACCCCCACGCCCCGCGAAGGGCACTAGCACCTCAAGCTAGCGCGTCTGCCTATTCCGCCACCCGGACGAGTGGTCTGACCGCCGCAGCGGTACCGACCGGAGAACAGTAGCAAACTCCAGGCGTGGAATTCACATCGGGCAGCTTGGGTGGTGACGAGGGGGTGGGGAGAGCGTAGTTTGCAATTCAAGGAGCGCCTCAGGGTGGGAGGTGAGGGGCGTGAACGGCTGGAACGGCATGTCCTTCGAGGGCAAGCAGACGATGCTCGCGGTGGTGCGGCGGGAGGCCGGGCTGTTCTTCGAGATGGTGGACTCCGACGACGTCTGGGAGGCGCCGACCGGGGCCGGGCACTGGCAGGTGCGGGACGTGGTGGCGCACATCACGGACACGACTGAGGCGTACTTCGTCGCCTTCGACGCGGCTCGGGCTGACCAAGAGCTGCCGGAGGCGTACGGGTTGCCGGGGATGGCTGAGCGGGTGGACACGCAGGCGCTGGCGCTGCGGTCGGTGCCGCGCGCCGAGCTGGTCGAGCGGCTGCGTACGGACTTCGACAAGATGATGGAGATCTTCGACGCGCTCGGACCGGAGGAGTGGACGGGGTTCAACGTCCCGCACTTCTACATGGGGCCGCTGCCGTCGTTCTTCTTCCCCGCGTTCCAGCTGATGGACTACGGCGTCCACTCCTGGGACATCCGGCAGGGGACCGGTCGGGCCCACGGGCTCTCGGGCGAGGCGGCGGATCTGCTCGTCCCGTTCATGTTCGTGCTGTGGAGGTACACCACCGGGGCCAAGGATCCGTGCGAGCTCGGCATCCGGATCACCAGCGGCCCGAACGCCGGCGACACCCTGGTGCGGGTCGGCCCGGACGGGATGGATTACGCGCCGGCGGAGGTGACTGGTCTGCCGACCGTCCTCGAGTTCGACCCGGGCAGCTTCGTCCTGACCGCGTTCGGCCGGAGCAACGCAGGTACGATCCGGGGCGACCGCGCTGTCGCGGACCGCTATCTCAACCTGTTCTTCCGGATCTGAGGGGGACCATGACCGACATCGACCTGCCCGCGATCGAGGCCGAGCGCGACCGGATCAGGACGACGTACCTGAAACCGGGCCAGACCAGCTCCGCGCGGGGGCTGCATCACACCGCGTTGCTCTCCGCGGACGTCGAGCGCACCGTCAAGTTCTACCAAGGTGTGCTGGGGTTCCCGCTGACCGAGATCGTCGGGAACCGGGACTACGAGGGGTCCAACCATTTCTTCTTCGACATCGGGAACGGGAACCTGCTCGCGTTCTTCGACTTCCCGGGTCTCGACCTCGGCCCGTACGCCGAAGTGCTCGGCGGACTGCACCACATGGCGATCTCCGTCGAGCCGGATCAGTGGGAGCGGCTGAAGCACAACCTGGACGAGGCGGGCGTCGAGTACATGGAGGAGAGCGGTACGTCGATCTACTTCCGCGACCCGGACGGCGCCAGGATCGAGCTGATCTCCGACCCGCTGGGGGAGATGTACGGCCTGAAGGTGCTCTGACAGGGATCTGCTGAGCCGTTGACCGGGCGGGCGGCGGGCAGGATCCTCGTCTCCGGGGGGCAACAAGATGGGGCAACGCAGTCCGTTGGTGACGCTTGCGGCGACAGCCGTGGGCCTCGTTGTCCTGCTCGTGGTCAACAGCACACAAACCGGTAGCCCAGCACCCGCAGACACCGTGGCGGCAACCCCGCCGACTGCGCCGGCCACGACGACACAGCCGCCGGCCACCGAGCCCACCGAACCGCCGCCAACGGCGACACCGACCACCGCGCCAACGCAGTTGACGGCTGTCTTCACCGGGCGGACCAACGGGTCGTGAGGCGACGCTGGCCATTGCGGTCAAGGGCGGCCGAGCCGTCGCCTACGTCTGCGATGGCCGCAGGCTGGAGGCCTGGCTGACCGGCACCTTCACGGCGGTACAGCTCGCACTGCGCTCCCGCACCGGCGAACGCCTCGTCGGCACCGCTTCCGCAAAGGCGGCAACCGGCTCGTTCACGTTGCGTGGCCGCACCCTGACCTTCGCGGCCAGCCCGGCCGGCCCACCGGCCGGCCTCTATCGGACGAAGAACAACAGCACCACCATCGGCTGGATCGTCCTCCCGGACGGCAGCCAGGTCGGCATCGACAACGACGGCACGCCGGCGCCGGCCCCAAGACTCGATCCGGTCAGCCGCGTGGCCACCGTCGACGGCGCCCCGGTCACGGCAAGCCCGATCACCGGCGACGAGACCCTCTGAGCCGGGCAACGAGACCCTCTGAGCCGACGACGAAAACGACCTGAGCCGACGACGAGACGTTCTGAGCCGGCGACGAAAAGATGTGAGAGGCGACATGACGACGGTGCCCGTACACCACGTGGGTAGGATCGCGATCCCGCTCGCGGTCGGCGCGGCGGCCGCCGTCGCGCTCGGTGTCTACGGCCGGGTCCACGAACCGACCGGAGTCGCGATCAACATCGCGGGCTTCTCGAGCTTCCAGTCGGTGAAGGCCTGGCTGGCAACTCTCGCCCTCCTGCTCGGCGTGGTTCAGGTGGTCTCAGCGCTGGCCCTCTTCGGACACTTGAAGGGCCTGGCGGGACGAGCCTGGGTCGCGCCGCTCCACCGCTGGTCGGGCCGGGTTGCGGTCGCGGTCACCCTCCCGGTGGTCGCGCATTGCCTGTACGCGCTGGGATTCCAGTACGGCGAACCGCGCGTACTGATCCACTCGCTGCTCGGCTGCTTCTTCTACGGCGCGTTCGTCGCGAAGATGCTCACGCTCAGTCGCAGCGACGCGCCGTCTTGGCTGCTGCCCGTCGCCGGCGGCGCCGTGTTCACCGCGCTGGTCGGACTGTGGCTGACATCGGCGCTGTGGTTCTTCAGCACGTTCGGCATCATCCGTTGAAGGGATCACCCATGGCCGAACCGAGCCGTCGTACCGTCATCACAGCCGCCGCCGGCCTTGTCGCCGTTGCAGGCTGCTCGACGTACGGCGAACCCAAGAACACGCCGGCCACCGCGCCGGCGAACACCGTGCTCGGCAAGACCGAGGACATCCCGGTCGGCGGCGGGGTCATCTTCGCGCCGAGTCAGGTCGTCGTCACGCAGCCGGCCAAGGGCACGTTCAAGGCGTTCAGCTCGATCTGCACCCATCAGCAATGCCCGGTCGCGACGGTCGAGGACGGGACCATCAACTGCGACTGCCACGGCAGCAAGTACGCGATCGCTGATGGCTCAGTGGTCAACGGACCGGCGCCGAAGCCCCTGCCGCCGAAGCAGATCACCGTCTCCGGCGACACGATCACCCTGACCTGAGTCCGATCGGCGCGGCCAGGTGGGGGAGGATGGGCCGCATGACTTCTCCGACGCCGAGCGACCGTACGTCGTACACCCCCGACGCCGAGGTGGTGGAGCTCTGCAGCGAGCTGATCCGGATCGACACCACGAACTACGGCAACGGCAAGAGCAACGGCGAGCGGGTGGCCGCGGAGTACGTCGCGGCGAAGCTGGACGAGGTCGGGATCGAGTCGACGATCTACGAGTCGGAGCCCGGCCGGGCGACGCTGGTGGCGCACTGGGAGGGCGAGGACCAGTCGGCCGATCCGCTGCTCGTGCACGGTCACCTGGACGTCGTACCGGCCGATCCGAAGGACTGGAAGGTCGACCCGTTCGCCGGGGAGATCTTCGACGGGTGCGTCTGGGGTCGCGGCGCGGTCGACATGAAGGACTTCGACGCGATGGTGCTGTCGGTGGTCCGGGCGCGGCAGCGGGCCGGGGTCAAGCCGCGGCGGCCGGTGCGGCTGGTCTTCACCGCGGACGAGGAGGCCGGCGGCGTGTACGGCGCCAAGTGGCTGATCGACAACCACCCGGACACCGTTGCCGACTGCACCGAGGGGATCGGCGAGGTCGGCGGGTTCTCGATCACGGTGAAGGACGACCTGCGGCTGTACCTGATCGAGACCGCCGAGAAGGGCATGAACTGGATGCGGCTCAAGGCCCGCGGTACGGCGGGACACGGGTCGATGGTGAACAACGACAACGCGGTCACCAACCTGGTCGAGGCGGTCACCCGGATCGGCCAGCACGAGTGGCCGCTGCGGATGACGCCGACGGTCCGGGAGTTCCTGAAGACGCTGGAGGACGTGCTCGAGATCGAGCTCGACCCGGACGACATGACCGCGACGCTGGCGAAGCTGGGCAGCTTCAGCCGGATGTTCGGCGCGACGATCCGCAACACGCTCCAACCCGACGATGCTGAACGCCGGCTACAAGGTCAACGTGATCCCGGGCGACGCCGAGGCGCACATCGACGGCCGGTTCCTGCCCGGGTACGAGGACGAGTTCTTCGCCACCATCGACGAGCTGCTCGGCGACAAGGTGCAGCGCGAGACGGTGGTTCGAGGACATCGCGCTGGAGACCGAGTTCAGCGGCGGCCTGGTCGAGGCGATGAAGGCCTGCCTCGCGGCCGAGGACCCGCAGAGCCGGACGGCGCCGCTGCTCATGTCGGGTGGTACGGACGCCAAGTCGTGGAGCCGGCTGGGAGTCCGTTGCTTCGGGTTCGTGCCGCTGCAGCTGCCGCCCGATCTCGACTTCATGGGCATGTTCCACGGCATCGACGAGCGGGTGCCCACGACCGCCCTGGAGTTCGGCTCCCGGGTGCTGGACCGCTTCTTCGATCAGGCCTGATGCTGGAGGACCACCGCCGGAGGGTTCAGGAGACCTGAGTTCAGGAAATCGGCCGCGTGCTCGACGTTCTGGAGGTCGAAGCGGCGGCCGTACTGAGCGGTGACGGATTCGACCAATGGCGCGAGGTGATGGTCCGCTGCCAAGGCATTGGCCGCGGTGTTGTGGACGACGATGCGCAACGCATTGGGACCAGGCTTCGCGGCGTGCGTCAGGTCGACGCGGTACGGCGGCGCCCAGACAGAGCCGCACGGGGTGTCGTTGAGCCAGACCTCGGCGGCGACTCCGATCGGCGGCACGAGCATCGCCCGGTAGGAGTGTGCCGGCAGATAGGTCTCGGCAGGTGCTGCCTCCCCAGCGCCGAAGTCGAGCAGCACCCGCGTGGTCGCATCGAAATCGGGCAGGTCTATCGACGTCTGGTAGGAAGCGGACCCTGAGTACGTCGATCGTCCGGGGTCGTCCTCCCAGCGGTGCGGGAAGGTCACAGGAGTGGTCTCGCCGGCGAAGTCGACCAGCCACGACCCTCCCGTCGAGCCGAGCGTTACCTCTTCCACAGAGGCCTCATCGGCTCCCTGGTCGACCGGGACGAGAACGGTCGCCGCGTACGGATGCAAAGTCACCGCTGCTCCATCGACGGCCTTGACAGCGCCGGTGAACGGATCCCACTGCTCCACCGGCCCGTCGAACCTGACGGTCTGAGTCTGGTTGCCCGTGTTCGCGACGAAGTACACGTCACCGTCGTCCAGTCGCCTGTGGACGACGCCGATGTCGTCGTGCGGAGTGACCTTCGGTCCTGGCAGCTGTGCCAGCGCCGCCGCAGGATCGCTGACCACCTCGCCGACAGCATCGAGCCAGCGCGCGGTCTCCTCCGGGATCGTCGCCCCCGGGGGTACGACGACCAGCGGCACAATGGCCGGATCGATCAGACTGATCGCGTCATCGTCGATCAGATCGAAGTCGAGTCCCGCCGACCGGATGATCCGCGGGATGTCGTCACCGATCAGCCGGCGTACGGCGCGATAGAGGTTCAGCGAACCGCCGACGTCCCCACGCATCGCGGCGTACGCGTCGGACGCGGGCACGTAGACCTTGACCGGCCGGACCGGCGTTCCCTGCTGCAGCAGCCAGGACAGGCGGTGGAGATACCCGAAGAGATCCGTTGCCACCGGCCACCAGGGGTTCCGGTCGTCGAGCGCACCGGCGGCATAGAAGATCCAGCCGAGCCCGGGACCGCCGGACGGCGAGTACGGCCAGCCGTGTCCGATCAGCTGATTCACACCGGACAGGAAGTGCTCGTGCGCCTCACCTTTAAGGTCGAGTGGGGTCGCGCGGAACGACGGCGAGTGGACCCAGGTCCAGGCCTCCGCCGAGACGACCGATCGGCCGTGGATGCTCGCGGCCGACGACGCCCAGCGCGTCTCCGGGAGGCTCGTCCATCCCCAGCCCTCGCCCTCGAAGAGGTCGGCGAAGCGGTAGCTGCTCAGCGTCGCCGGCGGTTCGCCGTAGCTCTGGATCCGGAACGGCACCCCGTGCGCGGCCGCCCAGGCCTGGAAGACGGCGACGAAGTTCTCCTCGTACAACTCCGACAACGTCCGGTGGAAGTCGATGCGCAGCTGCCTCGAGCCGGTCGTGTCGACCAGCAACTCGTACAGCCGCGGCCGCAAGTCGTATCCCCGTCGACGGCCGAACTCCTCGACCACACCAGGCGTCCAGTCGGCCCGATAGACCTCCAGGCTGTCGCAGAACACCGATCCGACCAGCTCCGGAGTGGCCGCCAGCAGCAGCGGTTCCGCGACACATCTGATGTGTTCGGTCGCCGCGGCCGCGGAGTAGTGATCGAGCACCGGCCCTTCCGCGCCCGCTGCGGCTCGCTTCACGTTCTGCCCGGTCAACCGCGAGGACGCGATCAGTACCTCCCGCGGCCCGTTGCCCTGCGGGACCCGGATCCGGCCGTCACTCACCGGAAGTCCGACGTACGACGTGGGCGCGGATCCCTCGCCCACGAACGCCGCGACCAGTTCGTCGCCTGGCCAGGATTCCACCACCGGTACGTCGTACGCCTCAGGACCGATCTCCCGTCGATCCCAGCAGAGTCGCCGGGCGGCCAGGTCCGGTCCGATGTGGCCGCCGCCGAAGGACCAGCCGCTGCCCAGCGTCAGATCGAACCTCAGCCCCAGCTCGCGTGCCGTCCTGGCGGCATGTCGTACGTCGTCGAGGAACTTGTCCGAGCCGAACGGCGTGTCGACCGGGCCCATCGGATAGACGAAGGCGACCTCGACCCCACCCACCCCGGCCGCAGCCATCGCGTGCAACTGGCGGTCGAGCTCACGCCGGTCCACCGACGGTCCGAACCACCACCATCGCATCATCGGCCGCCCCTCGGGCGGCGGCGTCCGGAACTGGCTTCGTACGTCGTTCACGGTGGCCACAGGTTCACCCCATCGTGATCCCGACCACGCGTCAACGCGTATGACCACTACCGGTCAGGATCCGGTCGCGATGCGGTGACGCCGGAGGTGAGCAGGTACTGACCGATGGCGTAAGACGACATCACCAGCGCGCCGCGGCCGCGGAAGTCGCGGCCGGACATGCGCAAGGCGATCAGGGCGTCGGAGATGAAGAAGAGCGTCCCGCCGAGGCCACTGCGTGGGTTGTGCCAGCGGGAGGCGATGGCAGTTGCCGTAAGCAACAACGCGTACGCCGCGACCGGCACGCGCTGGCCGCCGAGCCCGGGGGAGAGCGCCGCGATCAGGGCTGCCCACAGAGCGCCGTACGCCGCGAGTACGCGCCAGGATCGTTGGGCCGGGTTGGCAAGGAAGACGGCCAGGTAGCAGGCGTGGGCTGCGCCGAACGCAACCATGCCGGCCAGCTGCAGATCAACCTCCAGGAGCAGATCACCGGCGGCCGATGCGAGCAGCGCGGCTTGGAGCAGCCGCGGTGCGTCTTGAGTCCGCGACCATGACCACAGCAAGGGCATGAGGGCCGCCTTGCTCGCCTGCTTGAGGATCCTGACGTCGAAGGCAACGGCCGCCACCTGCACCACCGTCGTACCCCAGAACGCCGTCAACAGTCGTCGGTCACGCGCCAACCGCCGCAGGTTCATGCGACCGAGTCTGCCGCACGGCGGGCCGCGGCTCGCCGATGTTCACGACAAGTTCAATGTGGCGCGGAGTCGTCAGCCGGAGCCGGGCCGCTGACCACGCTGATCGCGGTACTGGTTCTGAGGTGGTGTCAGACTGCGGGACATGTCCGAGATCGTGATCACCACCTTGGCCGAGCGGCCCGAGTACCGGGAGCGGATGTACGAGTTCGCCGACGCGTGGCCCGACTTCATGCACAACGACCCGATCGGCAACGCGTTCATGGGTCAGGTGCCGGTGCACTTCCCCGACCAGTGCGTGGTGGCGACCGAGGACGGTGAGCTGGTCGCGCACGGCCGGAGCATCCCGTTCGTCTTCCCGGACGAGAACCGCACGGAGCTCCCGACCGGCGGCTGGGACCGGGTCCTGCACTGGGGCTTCGCCGACCTGCGTACCGGACGTGAGCCGAACGTCTCGAGCGCGCTGGAGATCCTGATCCGCCCGTCGCACCTGGGTCGCGGTCTGTCGCACGAGATGCTCAAGGCGATGCGGGCGGCGGTGAAGGCCAAGGGTCACAGCACCCTGTTCGCGCCGGTCCGCCCGAACGGCAAGACCGACCCAAGTCAGCCGATGACGGAGTACGTCGACCAGCTGCGCCCAGATGGTCTGCCACAAGATCCGTGGCTACGGGTGCATGTGAGGGCGGGCGCGTCGATCGTCAAGGTGGCGCCCCGGTCCATGGTGATCGCGGGCTCGCTGGCGGAGTGGCGGGCGTGGACCGGTCTGCCCTTCGACACAACCGGGGACGTCATCGTCCCGCAGGCGCTCGTCCCTGTGCACTGCGACGTACGGCACGACCACGCCGTCTACGTCGAACCCAATGTCTGGGTCCGGCACGACCTCTAAAGGGTCCGCATGACGCGGATGATGCGGCGGCGGAGCCAGACCCGGCGGGTGCCGTCGGGATAGCGTCTCAGCCGGGCCAGCTCCCAGCCGCCGTACTCGGCGTGCTCGGTGAGTAGCCGGCGGACCGCGCCGCGCGACTCCGTCCTGGACACCTCGAACTGCTGCAACTCGTATTCGGCCATCCGCACCTCCAACTGCCTATGACACATCCTCCAGCGCAGCGACGATCGCGGGCGGGAGCGTGAGCTCCTCCACACCCAGGACCGACTTGAGCTGCATCGCCGTCCGGGCCCCGACGATGGCCGCCGACACTCCCGGCCGGTCCCGCACCCAGGTGAGCGCCACCTCGAGCGGGGTCCAGCCGAGCCCGTCAGCGGCTCGCGCGACCGCTTCCACGATGCCCGAACCGCGGCCGTCGAGATAGGGGTCGACGAATCTGGACAGATGCTGAGACGCCGCGCGGGAGTCCGCCGGGATGCCCGTCCGGTACTTCCCAGTCAACACACCCCGGCCAAGCGGCGACCAGGCCAGCACCCCGATCCCGAGCCCGCCGGCCGCGCGGATCGCGTCCGCCTCGGCGTCGCGGGCGAGCAGTGAGTACTCGACCTGGTTGGAGACCGGCACGGCGCGACCGGGCCAGGCCTGCTGCCAGGTGACGGCCCGGGCCGACTTCCAGCCCGCGTAGTTCGAGACGCCCGACATACCGGACCTTGCCCGAGTTCACCGCGTGGTCGAGCGCGGACAGCGTCTCCTCCAGCGGTACGTCGTCCGACCAGGTGTGCAGCTGCCACAGGTCGATGTGGTCGACGTTCAGCCGTCGCAGCGAAGCCTCGAGGTCGCGCAGCAGGGCACCGCGCGAGGTGTCGGTGATCCGCTCGCTCCGGCGGACGCTGAACCCGGCCTTGGTCGCGATCACCAGGTCGTCGCGGTCCACCACGTCGCCGAGCAGGGACCCGATCAGTCGCTCGCTGTCGCCGTCGCCGTACGCCGCGGCCGTGTCGATCAGCGTGCCGCCGGCGGCCACGAACGCGGCGAGCTGCTCGCGCGCCTCGTGCTCGTCGGTGTCCCGCCCCCAGGACATGGTGCCCAGGCCGAGCCTGCTCACCGCCAGTCCACTGTGACCGAGATAGCGCTGCTGCATGAGCCGAGCCTATTGCGGCCCACCGACAACGGCTCGTTAGGCTCGCCTGTCATGCGACTCGGACTCAACATCGGCTTCGTCTTCGGTGGCGACGACCATCTGGACCATCTGAGGCTGGTGAAGGAGGCCGAGCGGCTCGGATTCTCGGTCACCTGGGCCGCGGAGGCGTACGGCTCGGACGCCGCCACCGCTGCTCAGCTGGATCGCCGCCCAGACCACCACGATCGACGTCGGCGCGGCGGTGTTCCAGATCCCGGCCCGGACCCCGGCGATGACCGCGATGACCGCCGCCACCCTGGACCGGCTGTCCGAACGGCCGGTTCCGGCTCGGCCTCGGCGTGTCCGGGCCGCAGGTGTCGGAGGGCTGGCACGGCGTCCGGTTCGCTCAGCCGCTGCTCAGGACGCGTGAGTACGTTGCCATCGTGAACGCCGCCCTGCGACGCGAGACCGTCGCGTTCGAGGGCAAGTACTTCACGCTGCCGCTGCCCGACGGACCGGGCAAGGCGCTGAAGCTGACCGTCCGGCCGGTCCGCGACCACGTGCCGATCTACCTGGCCGCGGTCGGCCCGAAGAACCTCGAGCTGGCCGGCGAGATCGCCGACGGCTGGCTCGGCATCCTCAACGACCCCGCCTATCTGGGAGAGCAGTTGAAGCACATCAAGACCGGCCGCGAGGCTGGTCAAGCCGGACTCGACGGCTTCGACGTCGTCGCGTCCGTACCGGTCGATGACCGGCGACGACCTCGCAGGCCGGCGCCGACCCGATCCGCGGGTACGCCGCGCTCTACATCGGCGGCATGGGCAGCCGGGAGAAGAACTTCTACAACGCGCTCGCCGTCCGGATGGGGTACGCCGACGAGGCGAAGGAGATCCAGGACCTGTACCTGGCGAAGCAGCACCGCGAGGCGATGGCCGCCGTACCGCACGGGTTCCTCGACTCGATCTCGCTGCTCGGCGGCAAGGAGCGGATCGCCGAGAAGCTCACCGCGTACGCCGAGGCCGGGGCGACGACCGTCGCGATCACCCCGTTCGCCTCCGACCGTCGACCAGCGGATCGCCGACCTGCGCACGGTTGCCGAAGCCCTCGACCTCGCCGGAGTCGGTACTGATGACGATCTGGGACGCCATCATCCTCGGCATCGTCGAGGGCCTGACCGAATTCCTGCCCGTATCCAGTACCGGCCACCTGACCATCGTGTCGAAGATGCTCGGCCTGCAGATCGACGACCCGTCGATCACCGCGCTTCACCGCGGTGATCCAGATCGGCGCGATCGCCGCGGTCGTCCTGTACTTCTGGAAGGACATCAAGCGGATCGCCGTCGCCTGGGTGCGGGGCCTGGTCAAGCCCGAGCACCGCGGCGATTTCGACCACCGGATGGGCTGGTACGTGATCGTCGGCTCGCTCCCGATCGTCATCGTCGGCTACCTCGCCCGGGACCTGATCTCCGGCCCGCTGCGCAGCCTGTGGTGGGTGGCCGCGGCCCTGATCGGCTGGTCGTTCGTGATGGTCGCCGCCGAACGCCTGGGCAGCAAGGCCCGGCCGCTGGAGAAGATCACCTTCGTCGACGCGCTGGTGATGGGCCTGGTCCAGTGTCTGGCGCTGATCCCGGGCATCTCGCGTTCGGGCGCGACGATCTCGGCCGGCCTGTTCCGTGGCCTGCGACGGGTCGCGGCCACGAGGATCTCGTTCCTGCTCGGCATCCCGGCCCTGGTCGGTGCGGGTGCCTACGAGCTGCAAGGACGCGCTGAACGGCGACGTAGGCGCCGTCCCGTTGCTGGTCGGGACCGTGGTCAGCTTCGTCGTCGCCTACGCATCGATCGCCTGGCTGCTGCGGTTCGTCGCCCACCACACGCATCGAGATCTTCGCCTTCTACCGGATCCTGCTCGGCATCGTCCTCGTCATCCTCCTGGCGACCAGCACGATCACCGCCACTTAGCCTGAGAGCCGAGGCAGTCGACCGGGTAGCCCCCGTCCGTGAAGCGCCTGCAGCGGCTCGCATCGGGCGACCGAACCCCCTGCAATTTGAAGGGATCTCCGGCTCTCCTGCTGGATCTGTGGGTGTGCAGGCGACGAGATGTATGGCTCGGCCGTCGGCATGGCGGCAGTGGCTATGGGCAGGGGGCAAGATCGGGGAGATCCCCAGATATGGCGATCCCCTGAAATGGCCGCCGATCTCGCCCGGACTGGCCGCGGGCGATGGGGCCTATTTTCAGGGGTCAACCCCCGAACCTGTGGGTTGCGCCCCGAGAATTTGGGGGCCGAACCCACCAACTGAGGGGTTGACCCCTGAAAATGGCCCACACCTCGAGCTGAGGGCCTGAATCGGTGCCCAGATCATGGACGGCGGACCGCTGGGGGCAGCGAACGCAGCAGGTCGTCCACGGAGCCAGGCTTAGAGCCAGCCGACCTTGCGGAAGAAGCGGTACATGATGAGTGCAGGCGGTGATCATCACGAGGAGGATGGCGTAGTAGCCGTAGTGCCAGCGCAGCTCGGGCATGTTGTCGAAGTTCATCCCGTAGATGCCGGCCAGCATGGTCGGGACCGCGGCGATCGCGACCCAGGCCGAGATCCGGCGCATGTCGTCGTTCTGCTGCACCGAGACCCGGGCCAGGTGGGCGTTCAGGGCCGAGCTGAGCAGCGTGTCGATGGACTCGGTCTGGTCGGAGACGCGGATGACGTGGTCGACGACGTCGCGGAAGAACGGCGCGGCCTCCGGGTTGATCCCGGGACATCGCCGTGGGCGAACTGCTCCATCGGATCGCGCAGCGGGCGGACCGCGCGGCGCATCTCGAGCACCTCGCGCTTGAGCTTGTAGATCCGCTCGGCGTCGCTGGTGCGGTCGGGGGAGAACACCGAGTTCTCGACCTCGTCGACGTCGATCTCGACCGACTCGGCGACCGTCTCGTAGTCGTCGACGACCGAGTCGCAGATCGCCCACAGCACGGCGGCCGGGCCGTGGCCGAGGATCGAGGCACGCTCCTCCAGTTCGTGCCGGGCGGTGGCCAGCTCGCCGCCCTCGCCGTGCCGGACGGTGACGACGTACCGCGTGCCGACGAAGACGCTGACCTGGCCGGTCTCGACCGCGTCGCTCGTCGTCGACGTACCAGAGCGTGCGCAGTACGACGACGATCGAGTCGCCGTACCGCTCGACCTTGGGGCGCTGGTGGGCCTTCAGGGCGTCCTCGACGGCGAGCTCGTGCAGGTCGAACAGCTGCTGGACCCGGCGCATCTCGTCGTCCGTCGGTTCGTGCAGGCCGACCCAGCCGAAGCACTCGCCGTTGTCGTCGATGGCCTGGGCGACGGTCTCGGGGTCCCTGGGCAGGTCCTGCCGTTCGCCCTCGGCGTACACGCCGCAGTCCACGATCACCCCACCATCATCGCACCGCCGTTCACCCGGAAACTTGCCCGGACCGGATAACGTGCGGTCATGCCCACGGTGATTCTGGTCCGGCACGGCCGCAGCGCCGCCAACACGTCCGGCGTACTGGCCGGCCGGACGCCGGGCGTGAAGCTGGACGAGACCGGCGTGCAGCAGGCCGAGGCGGTCGCGCGAGCGGCTGGCCGAGCTGCCGCTGGCCGCGATCGTCACCTCGCCGCTGGAGCGCTGCAAGCAGACCGCGGCCGCGATCGCGAAACACCACGAAGGGTTGCGTCCGGCAACGGATCGGCGGCTGACCGAGTGCGGGTACGGCGACTGGACCGGGCAGAAGATCGCCACCCTGGCGAAGGACCCGCTGTGGGCGGTCGTGCAGCAGCATCCGTCCGCGGTGACGTTCCCGAACGGCGAGTCGATGCGGGCGATGCAGCAGCGCGCGGTCGACGCCGTCCGGACGCACGACGCGGCGCTGGCCGCGAGCCACGGCGACGGCGCGCTCTGGGTGGCGGTGTCGCACGGCGACGTGATCAAGGCGATCGTCGCGGACGCGCTCGGTCAGCACCTGGACACCTTCCAGCGGATCGTCGTGGACACCGCGTCGACCACGATCATCACCTACACCGCGACCCGGCCGTTCCTGGTCCGGCTGAACGACTCCGGCAGCGAGCTGGCCTCCCTGATCCCGAAGCCTCAGCCGAAGTCGAAGGGACCGCAAGACAGCAGTCCTCGGACGCGGTGGTCGGCGGACGGTAATAGGGTCATGAGCTGACATGGCGCGAGTTGTGCATTCGTACGACGACCCGGATCGGTTCGTCGCCGGCACCGTCGGGGAACCCGGTGCGCGGACATTCTTCCTGCAGGCCCGGGCCGGTGCCCGGCTGACCTCGGTGGCCTGTGAGAAGGAACAGGTGATGGCGCTCGCGGAGCGGCTGGACGTGATGCTGGACGAGGTGGCCCGGCGGTTCGACCGGGACCCGGCCACGCCGACGTCGGCGGACGACACCGACCCGCTGGAGCAGCCGATCGAGGAGGAGTTCCGGGCCGGCACCATGACGCTGGCCTGGGAGGCCGACGCCGAGCGGGTGGTGATCGAGGTGTTCGCGGTCGTCGCGGTCGAGCAGGCCGACCTGGAGGAGACCGACCCGGTCACGGCCGCGATGGAGTCCGAGGACGCCGAGGTGTTCATCGTCCGGATCAGCGAGGAGCAGGCCCGCGCGTTCGCCCGGCGCGCGGTCGCGCTGGTCGCGTCCGGCCGGCCCAGCTGCCCGTTCTGCGGCCGGCCGATCGACCCGGAGGGGCACATCTGCCCGCGCGCCAACGGCTACCGCAGGCACCTGCCGGAATGACCGATCCGGACCTGCTCGCCCAGGGGGAGCTGTCCTTGCACGGACGGCTCGTCGCGGCGTCGAACGGCACCTTCCAGGGATCGGTGAGCCTCGACGGCGAAACCGCGACCGTGGTCTACAAGCCCGTGCAGGGGGAGCGGCCGTTGTGGGACTTCCCCGACGGCACGCTGGCTCAGCGCGAGTTCGCGGCGTACGTCGTCTCCGAGGCGCTCGGCTGGTCGGTCGTACCGCCGACGCTGCTGCGGGACGGCCCGCTCGGCGAGGGCATGGTGCAGCTGTGGATCGACGAGGCCGAGCTCGGGCCGGGGGAGACCGAGCTGGTCGACATCGTCCCGCAGGGCCGGGTGCCGACGGGATGGGTCGGCGTACTCGACGCGCTCGACGGCCGGCACAACCCGGTGACGCTGGTGCACGCGGACAACGACGCGTTGCGGCGGATGGCCGTATTCGATGCCGTGGTCAACAATGCCGACCGCAAGGGCGGCCACGTGCTGAACCCGGGTGACGGCCGGGTGTACGGCGTCGACCACGGCGTCACCTTCAACGCCGACGACAAGCTGCGCACGGTGCTGTGGGGTTGGGCCGGCGACACCGATGCCGGCCGACCTGCTGGACGACGTACGGCGGCTGGCCGACGAGCTCGCCGGTGGACTCGGCCAGGAGTTGTGCGAACTGATCACCGCGGTCGAGCTGACCGCGACCCGCGAGCGGTGCGCGACGTTGCTGAAGACGGGCACCTACCCGCTGCCGAGCGACGACTGGCCGGCGATTCCCTGGCCCGCCTTCTGACGTCGTTGACGCTGACGCTCGTGCGTGCCGGCGAAGCGCGTCGCGGACCGGGGAATGGAACCGTGTCGCATCGACGAATTCGGGACTGGATAAGCTCCAACCCATGCAGGCGTGGACGAAACCAGACATCCCGGTCGTGCCGGGCCCGGCCCGGCGGCTGCGCCTCTACGACACCGCGTCGGACGGGCCGGTCGAGGTGCCGCCCGCCGACGGCGGGACCGCGCGGATGTACGTGTGCGGCATCACGCCGTACGACGCGACCCACATGGGCCATGCTGCGACGTACGTCACGTTCGACCTGGTCAACCGGCTCTGGCGGGACGCCGGGCTACGACGTCCACTACACGCAGAACATCACCGACGTCGACGACCCGCTGCTCGAGCGGGCGACCGCGACCGGAGTCGACTGGACCGAGCTGGCGACCAGGAGATCCAGCTGTTCCGCGACGACATGACCGCACTGCGGGTGATCCCGCCGCAGCACTACATCGGCGTCGTGGAGTCGATCGACCTGGTGGTCGAACGCGATCGAGGACCTGCAGCGGGCCGGCGCGGTCTACTCGGTCGACGGCGACCTGTACTTCGCGGTGAAGGCGGACCCGGCGTTCGGCAGCGTCTCCGGGTACGACCGCGAGACGATGCGTGAGCTGTTCGCCGAACGTGGCGGCGATCCCGATCGCGAAGGCAAGCGCGACCCGCTGGACAGCCTGCTCTGGCGGCACGAGCGGCCGGGGGAGCCGGCCTGGGACTCGGCCGTCGGCCGCGGTCGGCCGGGCTGGCACGTGGAGTGCTCGGCGATCGCGCTGAAGCATCTCGGGATGACGTTCGACGTCCAGGGCGGTGGGTCGGACCTGATCTTCCCGCACCACGAGATGTCCGCGAGCGGGGCGCAGGTGGCGACCGGGAAGTACCCGTTCGCGCGGGCCTATGTCCACCAGGCGATGGTCGGCCTGGACGGCGAGAAGATGTCCAAGTCCAAGGGCAACCTCGTGCTGGTCTCGAAGGAACGTCGAGGCCGGCTCCGACCCGATGGCGATCCGGCTGGCGCTGCTCGCGCATCACTACCGCACCGACTGGTTCTGGACGGAGTCCGAGCTGCTCGACGCGCAGGAGCGCCTGGACGTCTGGCGTGGTGCGATCGGCCGCGGCTCGGGTCCGGACGGTGCTGCCGCGGTGGACGCCGTACGCGCGGCTCTCACCAACGACCTGGACACGGTCGCGGCGCTGTCCGCGGTGGACACCTGGGCGTCCGAACGAACGGCGACGACTCGGAAGCGCCGGCGCCTGGTCGCCCAGGCCGTCGACGCCCTCCTCGGAGTGAAGCTCTAGCCGGTCACCGGGGCCTTGGTGACGGCCACTCCCGGTGACGTTATTGGGTCAGGTAGTGAGCGGCGATCTCGTCGCTCGTGGTCAGCCACACATCCGGTTGGGCAGCGATGTACTCCAGTGCCAGGTCCAGATACTTCGCGCGGAACGGTTGCCCGATGATGAACGGATGCAGGGCCAGAGCCATCACCCGGCCGGTGTGCTCCGAGTCCGCACGGAGTACGTCGTACTGGTCCTTGACCATCTGGAGGAAGTCGGGACCGGTCAGGCCGCGGAGGAACACGCCGAGGTCGTTGAGCTCGACGGTGTACGGGACGCTGAGCATGCCGGGGACGTTCAACCGGTAGGGCTGGTCGTCGTTGGTCCAGTCGAGCACGTAGCTGAAGCCGAGCTCGGACAGCAGTTGTGGAGTGTTGTGGGTCTCGGTCAGGGCCGGACCCATCCAGCCCTTCGGTCCCCGGTCGGTCTCAGTCTCGATGGTGCCGGCGATGTCGGTGAGGATCGTGCGTTCCTCGTCCGGTTCGTAGCCGGTGTGCAGGATCGAGTTGGTGCTGCCGTGCGCGAGCCAGGCCCAGTCGCGTTCCACGCCGGCCTTGATGATCTCTGGGTTGTGCTCGGCAACCATCGAGTTCAGCAACGCGCTCGCCCGGATGCCATACCGGTCGAGGATGTCGATGGTGCGCCAGATGCCGACCCGGGCGCCGTAGTCACGCCAGCCGTGGTTGAGGGGGTCGGGCTTGAGGTCGAGGGGCCAAATGCTGGTCGACGGCTCGTCGGGGAGGAAGTGCTCGAGGTTGAGGCCGACATAGAAGGCGACTCGCTTGCCGTCGGGCCAGCTGAGGCTTGGGCGTTCGGTGATCGGGCTGTAGTCGAAGAGCGTCATACCTGCACGGTAAAATCTGACATCAGTGTCAAGTTCAAGTCCTGCGGAAGCATCGGCGATGCGGATCGGGCGAACTGGCCCGCCGGACAGGCGTGAGCGAGCGGTCGCTCCGGTACTACGAGCAGCACGGGCTGCTGGTGTCCGAGCGGACCCCCGGTGGACAGCGCGAGTACGCCGAACGCGCGATCGACCGGGTGATCCTGATCCAGGAACTGTTCGCGGCCGGCCTGCACAGCAAGAAGATCGCTGAACTGCTCCCCTGCATGCGGGACCCCGACGGCGGCCCGAACGAGCAGGCCACGCCGGAGCTAGTCACCGAACTGACCGCCGAACGCGACCGGATCGACCGCATGATCGCCGACCTGACCACGTCCCGCGCGGTCCTGGACGACGTCATCACCACCGCCACCCGGGACCTGACCGTCGGCTAGTTCGACACCACTGGCGCCGATCGGGGCGTGCGCCGGCGGGGCTTCGGGGTGTGGTCCCAGGTGCGGTACGTCGGGTCGCGAGCAGGGCCGGGCCGCAGAGGTCGCGTGCGGGGCTGCGCCGTGGAGGTCGCGGCGGGGCTGCGCCGTGGAGGTCGCGTGCGGGGCTGCGCCGTAGAGGGTGTCATGGTTGGGCGGCGGGGGTCGGTGGAGGTGCGGTGGTTCGTTGGCCATAAGGCTGCTGTAGTTCGTTGGCCATGAAGGTGCTGTGGTTGGGCGGGGATCGGTGAAGGTGCCGCGGTTCGTTGGCCATAGGGCTGCTGTTGGTTGCCCGTCGGACGTGCTGGGGTTCGCTGGCCGTCGAGGTGCTGTGGATTCGCGGGCTCCGCTGCGTGATGGTGCTAGTCGGGGTGGTGCGCGTCAAGTGCGCCTTCGGCGTCCGCTTCGCGGATCTTCGACACTTGACCCACACCACCCCGACCAGGGAAGGACGCAGCTACGCGGATCCCGCGCGGAGGAGTAGCCCGAGTTGCGGGTTCGGGTGATTGGTCGAGGCCGATCGGATGCGGCGCTGCCGTCGGCGGGTGTGATCGCTCGAGCCGGGCCATCGAGTGGTGGCCGGCCCATCAAATGGGGTTCCCCTGCTCGATGTGTAGGCCAACTTTCAGGGGTCAACCCCTGAGTTGGTGGGTTCGGCCCTCAAATTTTCAGGGGTCTACCCACAAGCTCGGGGGTTGACCCCTGAAAGTGGTGGGGGCGGGCCGTCCTGAGGATGCGTGGTCGTCGGGCCCGGCCCGGGGGATCGGGTCGCAGGTCGCCGGGGTTGGGTGGGCTCGACTGGGGAGGGAAATGTGCCGATATGGGGGTAAAACCCTCCCAGTTCCGGGCCTGGACCACCACAGCCGTCTGCGGCCCGGCCGGCCACACACTCGTCTGCGGCCCGGCCAGCACACTCGTCTGCGGCCCCGGCCGGCCACACACTCGTCTGCGGCCCGGCCAGCACACTCGTCTGCGGCCCGGCCAGCCACACTCATCTGCGGCCTGGCCAGCCACACCGGTCCATCGCGTAACGGCGTACCGGCCGGATCGGCTACTCGGGGTGGTTCTTGTTGCGTCGCCTGAGGTAGCGCTCGAACTCGGCGGCGATCGCGTCGCCGGTGGCTTCCGGGAGGTCGGTGGTGTCGCGCTGCTCCTCGAGGGAGTGCACGTACTCGGCGACCTCGGGGTCCTCCTCGCTGAGCTCGTCGGCGCCGCGCTGCCAGGCTCGGGCCAGCTCGGGCAGCTCGCCCTCGGGGATCTGGAGGTCCAGCAGCGCCTCGACCTTGCCGAGCAGCGCGAGTGACGCCTTCGGGCACGGGGTGCCGGCGATGTAGTGCGGGATGGCCGACCAGATCGACACCGACGGGATGCCGAGGGTCGCGCAGAGGTCGGCGAAGACACCGGTGATGCCGGTCGGGCCCTCGTACGTCGACGGCTCCAGGCCCCACGACGCGGTCAGCTCCGGGTCGGACGAACTCGCCGAGACCGGGATCGGCCGGGTGTGTGGCGAGTCCGCGAGCAGGGCGCCGAGCACGACGACGATCTGCGCGTTGGACTCGTCGACGACCTCGAGCAGCTCCTGGCAGAAGCCCCGCCAGCGCATGTTCGGCTCGATGCCGCGGATCAGCAGTACGTCCCGGTCGGTGTCCTCGGGCCGGGCCAGGTACACCCGGGTGGTCGGCCACGACAGCCGTCGTACGGCGTCCTCGTCGAAGCCGACCTGGGGCCGGTTCACCTGGAAGTCGTAGTAGTCCTCAGGGTCGATCGCGGTGACGAGCTCCGCCTCCCACTCGTCGATCAGGTGGTCGACCGCTCCGGTGGCCGCCTCGGCCGCGTCGTTCCAGCCCTCGAACGCGGCGATCACGACCGGGTCCCTCAGGTTCGCGAGGTCAACCACTCGCAGGCCCCCTGTCGTCTCTGTAGCCATCCGGCGGGGTCGCCGGAAACCGGACTGCCAGCCTACGTGCTGAGGCGGGCCGGTGGCCGGGGTTTCACCCCCAGCGGAACGTGTCGGCGGCCCCGCCATGTCTTGACTTGGGGGCGCACGGGAAAATGGGGTGGCGAACCGATCGCCCGAGATCAACGGAGGAGTTGCAGTTGCCACCCCTGCAAGCGGTGCTGTGGGACATGGACGGGACGTTGGTCGACTCCGAGAAGGTCTGGGCGGAGGTGCAGATGCGGCTGCTGGCCGAGCTCGGCGCGACCTGGACGATCGAGGACTGTGTCGAGCTGATCGGCAGTGACCTGCGAGACGCCGTGCAGGTCTGGATGTCGCGGATCCCGGCCGGAGTGATCACCGCGGACGAGCTGGCGGACCGGATGTTCACCGAGGTGGTCGAGTCGCTCCGCAAGGAGGTGACGTTCCAGCCGGGCGCGGTCGAGCTGCTGCAGGCGCTGCGCAAGGAGGAGGTACCGTGCGCGCTCGTGTCGGCGTCGTACCGGGTGATGATCGACGCGGTGCTCGGTGCATCTGCCGCCGAATCCGTTCGAGGTGATCGTCGCCGGCGACGAGGTGACGCTCGGCAAGCCGCACCCGGAGCCGTACCTGACCGCCGCGGCGAAGCTCGGTGTGGACCCGGCGCAGTGCGTCGTGATCGAGGACTCGATCACCGGGACCCAGGCCGGAACGGCGGCCGGCGCGTACGTCGTCGCCGTACCGCAGTGGGTGGCGATCCCGGAGGCGCCGCGCCGGCTGGTGGTCGACTCCCTCGAGCCCGCTCACCCCGGAGTCCCTGCGCGCCCTGCTCCGTTCAGGAGCTACCGTCACTTGATGCCCTCGGGGGCGTTGTTGTTCGGGGTAACGGGCTGGGGAAGGGTGAATTGGTGATCGAGTGGGTGCGTCGGGTTGCGGCGGCCGCGGCGGTGGGCGCGCTGGGTGTTGCGCTGGCCGCGTGCGGTGAGCCGGACGACAACGCGCCACACCAGGGTGACCCGACGCCGAAGCTGATGCTGCTGCGGCTCGCGACCACCGACACGATCACGTCCCTCGATCCGGCCGGCCCGTACGACGTCGGCTCGCGGACCGTGCAGGCGAACCTGTTCCAGACCCTGCTGACGATCCTGCCGGGGAAGCCGACGCCTGTGCCGGATGCCGCGGACTGTCAATTCGACTCGCCGACGACGTACACCTGCAGCCTGAAGGAGCACCTGACCTTCCCGAACGGGCACGAGCTGACCTCGTCGGACGTGAAGTTCAGCTTCGACCGGATGGTCCGGCTGAAGACGCCGGGTGGCGCGGCCGGCCTGTTCACCTCGGTGAAGTCGGTCAGTACGCCGGACGACCTGACCGCGGTGTTCAATCTGAAGAGCCCGGACGCCCGGCTGCCCTACCTGCTGACCACGACCGCCACGCTCGATCGTCGACGAGGAGTCCTACCCGGCGAACAAGCTGCTCAGCACCAAGGCGATCGGCAGCGGCCCGTACCAGATGACGGCGTACACGCCCGGCCAGGAGATCACGCTGGCGAAGTTCGCCGGCTACCACGGTTCGCGCGGCGCGCAGAACGACGGGGTCGAGATCAGCCTGCTGAAGGACTCCACCGCGCTGTACCAGGCGATCACCACCGGCAAGGCCGACCTGGCCTTCCACGGCTTCGGGCCGAGCCTGCTGGACAAGCTCCGTAAGTCGGACCGCGTCCAGGTGATCGACACCGACTACGCGGACGATCCGGTTCTTCGCCTTCCAGATGAAGTCCCTGGTCGCACGCCAGCCGGCGGTACGGCAGGCGGTCGCGCAGCTGATCGACCGTCCGGCGATCGCCAAGAAGGCGTACGGCGACCACGTCACGCCGCTGTACTCGGTGGTGCCACCCGGGTTCGGCGGGCAGGTCGACGCGTTCAAGACGGAGTACAAGCAGCCGAGCAAGACGGCGGCCGCGGCGATCCTCAGGAAGGCGGGCATCACCGTACCGGTGGCGCTTGACGGTCGGCTGGACGCCGACGCAGTACGGCACGGGTGCGAAGGCCGAGGTGATCGAGCTGAAGCGGCAGCTCGAGGCGTCGGGGCTGTTCCGGGTGACGCTGCGGAGCGCGGAGTGGCCGCAGTACCAGCAGCTCGCCCGGGCCGGCGCGTACGACCTGTTCCAGGCGGGCTGGATCCCGGACTACCCGGACGCCGACGACTACCTGGCGCCGTTCGTCGCCGCCAACGGAGCGTTCCAGAACGGCTACCGCTCGGCAGCGGCGTCGAAGCTGCTGCGAGCAGGAAACCACCGAGCAGAACGGGCTGCGAGCGCGACGACCTGGTCGGCCAGTTGCAGGGAGTGCTGGCCCGCGAGGTTCCGGTGATCCCGAGCTGGCAGGGTCGACTGACAGTAGTCGCGGGCAAGGATCTGGAGAACGTGCCGGCGGCGATCGAACCCGCTGTCGTTCCTGCATCTGTCAACACTGCGGAAATGACACAAAGATGCCATGACAGTAACGGTTTGCGAGGCCCCGGCGACCGTGGGTACGTCACCGTGGTTTACTGCGGAATGTCCACGATACGGGACGATTTCCTGTCGCATCACGATCGGGCAACGCAGCACTTTCCGCGTTTGACTCCAGGCAGTAATGGCGGCAGGTTAAGGCCGCAGCCATACCGGATTTCGTTCTGGTTCAACCGACTGAGGCAGGGGAACCCATCGCGTGACAGCGCCACTCGACGTCGAGCCCGGCTCATCGGCAGCCGCAGCCTGAGGCCGATCGCCGAGGGCGTGCGGCAAGATCGAGGGCCGGTCGCTCTGGCAGATCTCCTGGATGCGGCTGAAGCGCGACAAGGTCGCCATCGCCGGCGGCGTGCTTCGTCGTCTTCCTGATCCTGGTCGCGATCTTCGCCCCGCTGATCTGCAAGCTCGTCGGCGTCACGCCGAACGACTTCCACCAGGATCTGGTCGACCCGTCGCTGCAGACGCCGATCGGGAAGCTGAACGGGATCAGCTGGGACCACCCGTTCGGGGTCGAGCCGGTCAACGGCCGCGACATCTTCGCCCGGATCGTGTACGGCGCCCGGATCTCGCTGCTGATCGCGTTCCTGGCCACGCTGCTGTCGGTCGTGATCGGCACCGTGGCGGGCGTCGTGGCCGGCTACTTCGGCGGCGTGGGTGGACACGGTGATCAGCCGGCTGATGGACATCTTCCTGGCCTTCCCGCTGGTGCTGTTCGCGCTGGCGCTGGTCGGTGCGCTCCCGGACTCGCTGCTTCGGGCTGAGCGGTGACTCGCTGCGGGTGGCGCTGATCGTCTTCATCATCGGCTTCTTCAGCTGGCCCTACATCGGCCGGATCATCCGCGGCCAGACCCTGTCGCTGCGGGAGCGGGAGTTCGTCGACGCCGCCCGCAGTCTGGGCGCCCGGCGGCCGTACATCCTGTTCACCGAGCTGCTGCCGAACCTGATCGCCCCGATCCTGGTCTACGCGACGCTGCTGATCCCGACCAACGTGCTGTTCGAGGCAGCTCTGTCGTACCTGGGCGTGGGTGTCCGGCCGCCGACGGCCAGCTGGGGCGACATGCTGTCGATCGCCGCGAACTGGTACCAGGTCGACCCGCTCTACATGGTCCCGCCCGGCCTGGCGATCTTCATCACGGTGCTGGCCTTCAACCTGTTCGGCGACGGGCTTGCGCGACGCCCTCGACCCGCGGTCGCGATAGGACTTCTCTCCAACCAGGGAGCCTGGCTCTCACGAAAAAAGGGGTGCAACAACAGATGAGATGGAATCGCATCACGACGGCAACCGCCGTCAGTGCGGCCGTCGCGCTTGAGCCGTGGTCGGCTTGCGGGGGCAACGACGACAACGGCTCCGGCGGGTCCGGCGGCGGCGGCAACTCGACGACGGCCGAGTACAACGCGGCCGTCGACCGGGATCGTACAACCCGAGCGACAAAAAGGGCGGCACGCTCCGGATGGCGATCACCGAGAACTGGGACTCCCTGGACCCGGGTGACACCTACTACGGCCTGTCCTGGAACCTCGTGCGCAACTACGTCCGGCCGCTGATGGTCTTCAAGTCGGCTCCCGGCAAGGAGGGCGCGGAGGTCGTTCCGGACCTGGCCGAGGCCGCCGGTGTGCCCAGCGACGACGCCAAGACCTGGACCTACAAGATCCGCAAGGGCGTCAAGTTCGAGGACGGCACCGAGGTCACGGCCGAAGGACGTCAAGTACGCCGTCGCCCGGTCCATGGACAAGGCGACCCTGCCGAACGGTCCGACGTACTTCAACGACTTCCTGCTGGACGTGCCGGAGGGCTACAGCGTCTACAAGGACCCGACGATGGCCGGGATCGCCAAGGCGATCGAGACGCCGGACGACTAACACCATCGTCTTCCACCTGAACAAGCCGTTCGCCGGCTTCGACTACTTCGCCCAGCTGCCGGCCACGGCCCCGGTGCCGCAGGCCAAGGACACCGGCGCGAAGTACAAGCTGCACCCGATCTCGACCGGCCCGTACAAGTTCGAGAGCAACGACCCGAACAAGGGTCATGAGCGCTGATCCGCAACGACCAGTACGACCCGACGACCGACCCGAACTCGGGCCGCAAGGCGCTGCCGGACAAGATCACCGTCGCGCTACAACGTGAACGGCCCGGACATCGACAACCGGCTGCAGGCCGGTGACCTCGATGTCGACATCGCCGGCACCGGTGTGCAGGCGGAGACCCAGGCCAAGATCCTGGCGAACCCGCAGCTGAAGTCGCACGCCGACAACGTCCCCGTCGCCGCGGCTGAACTTCACCGTGTTCAACAGCGAGGTCAAGCCGCTGGACAACATCGACTGCCGCAAGGCGATCCTGTACGCGGCCGACCACGAGGGCTACCAGCGTGCGTACGGCGGTCCGATCGGTGGTGACATCGCGACGAACCTGATGCCGCCGCTGGTCACCGGTTCGCAGAAGTTCGACGACTACGGCTTCGAGGCCGACAAGAACGGCAACCTCGACAAGGCCAAGGCGTCGCTGCACGGCGTGTGGTCATGCCGACCGGCTTCAGCACCAACATCGCCTACCGGGCCGACCGCCCGAAGGAGAAGGCGGTCGCGGAGTCGCTGCAGCAGTCGCTGGCCAAGGTCGGCATCAAGCTGACCCCGAAGGGCTACCCGACCGGCGACTACACCAAGCTGTACGCCGGCAAGCCGGACTACGCGAAGGCCAACAACCTCGGCATGATCGTCTACAGCTGGGGTGCTGACTGGCCGGACGGCTTCGGCTTCCTGAGCCAGATCGTCGACAGCCGGGTCATCCGGCCCACCGGTGGTAACACCAACCTGGGCGTCCGGATCCCCGAGGTCGACCAGCTGATCGACAAGGCCCTGAAGACGACCGACAAGGCCGAGCGCGAGAAGATCTGGGTCGACGTCGACAAGAAGGTCATGGAGCAGGCCGCCGTCCTGCCGGGCATCTGGGCCAAGGGCCTGCTGTACCGTCCGGACACCCTGACCAACGTGTTCGTCAGCGACGGTTCAGACATGTACGACTACGCCGGCATCGGTCTGAAGTAGTCAGGTCCGACTGCCCTGACCAGCAACTCACCAGCAGAGGTAGGTGAAGGCTGATGGTGGCCGGTGATCGCAGTGATCACCGGCCACCAGCGCCGAGCACGGTGTTCGCATATCTGGTCCGCCGGGTGATCGGAGCAGTCGTCCTGCTCTTCATCGTCACGGCCGTCACGTTCTCGATCTTCTTCCTGGTCCCGAAGCTCGGCCGGTGCGAGCGCCGACGACCTGGCCTCCCGCTACGTCGGCAAGAGTGCGGGTGCGGAGCAGATCCACGAGACCGCGGTGCGGCTCGGCTTCACCGATCCGCTCTACGTGCAGTACGGCCGCTTCGCTGAAGGGCCTGTTCGTCGGGCAGGACTACAACTACGGCCCGGCGGTCGAGCACTGCCCGGCGCCGTGCTTCGGCTACTCGTTCCTGACCCAGCAGCCGGTCTGGCCGGACCTGGTCGACCGAATACCGGTGACCGCTGTCGCTGGCCGCCGGTGCGGCGGTCATCTGGCTGGTCAGCGGCGTCGGCGTCGGTGTCATCTCGGCGCTCAGACGCGGGTCGGTGCTGGACCGATCACTGATGTCGGTGGCGCTGGCCGGTGTCTCGCTGCCGATCTTCTTCACCGGTCTGCTGTCGCTGTCGATCTTCAGCTACGGCCTCGGGCTGGACCGCGCAGGGCGGCACGAACCCGATGGACGCGTCGAACCCGCTCGAGTGGGCCTACGACCTGATCCTGCCCGTGGATCACGCTCGCCTTCCTGTACGCCGCGGCGTACGCGCGGCTCACCCGCGCGGGCATGCTCGAGACGATGAACGAGGACTATCGTCCGGACCGCCCGGGCCAAGGGTCTGACCGAGCGGACGGTGGTCGACGAGGCACGGTCTGCGGTCCGCGCTGACACCGATCCTGACCATCTTCGGTCTCGACCTGGGACTGTTGCTCGGCGGTGCGATCCTGACCGAGACGACGTTCTCGCTGCCCGGCATCGGCCAGTACGCGGTCGATCGCGCTGCGCGCCAACGACCTGCCCAAGGTGCTCGGCGTGACGCTGGTCGCCGCGTTCTTCATCGTGCTGGCGAACCTGATCGTCGACCTCCTGTACGCCGTCGTCGACCCGAGAGTGCGGATCTCGTGACCGAACCCCAGCAAGACACCATTCAGCGCATCCCACGGGGCGAGGCATTCCTCGACGTTCGCGACCTGCGAGGTGCACTTCCCGACCGACGACGGCGTGGTCAAGTCGGTCGACGGGATCTCGTTCAAGCTCGAGCGGGGCAAGACGCTCGGCATCGTGGGCGAGTCCGGCTCCGGCAAGAGCGTGACCAGCCTGTCGATCATGGGCCTGCACAAGCCGGCGTGTCGCCAAGATCAGCGGTGAGATCTTCCTCGACGGCCAGGACCTGATCACGTCGACGCCGGAGGAGGTCCGCGCGCTCCGCGGCAAGCGGATGGCGATGATCTTCCAGGACCCGCTGTCGGCGATGCACCCGTTCTACACCGTCGGGCACCAGATCATCGAGGCCTACCGGGTGCACAACGAGGTGAGCAAGCAGGTCGCGCGCAAGCACGCGATCGAGATGCTCGACCGGGTCGGCATCCCGCAGCCGGACAAGCGGGTGGACGCCTACCCGCACCAGTTCTCCGGCGGTATGCGGCAGCGCGCGATGATCGCGATGGCGCTGTCCTGCGACCCCGACCTGCTGATCGCGGACGAGCCGACCACCGCCCTCGACGTGACCGTGCAGGCGCAGATCCTGGACCTGATCCGGGACCTGCAGCGTGAGTTCAACTCCGCCGTCATCATCATCACCCACGACCTCGGCGTGGTCGCCGAGCTGGCCGACGACATCCAGGTGATGTACGCCGGCCGCGCGATCGAGTACGGCACCGCGGAGGACATCTTCGACCGGCCGCAGCACCCGTACACCTGGGGTCTGCTCGGCTCGATGCCGCGGATCGACCGGGAGCGCAGCGAGCGGCTGATCCCGATCAAGGGCACGCCGCCGAGCCTGATCAACGTGCCGCCGGGATGCGCGTTCAACCCGCGCTGCAACTACGCGCACCTGAACGGCGGCGCCAGCGAGACCGAGCGGCCTGAGCTGCTGGACATCGGTGACGGCCACCTGGTCGCCTGCCACCTCTCCCCGCAGAAGCGCCAGCAGAGCGTGGGAGACCGACATCAAGCCGAAGCTGTGAACGGGACGACGACTGTGACGACTGAACCGAACCACTGTCCCGGGCATCGCCGAGCCGGCGCTCGGCGAGGAACTGCTGTCGGTCAACGGCCTGGTGAAGCACTTCCCGATCCGCAAGGGCCTGCTGCAGCGCCAGGTCGGTGCCGTCCAGGCCGTCGACGGGCTCGACCTTCACCGTCACCCGCGGCGAGACGCTCTCGCTGGTGGGGGAGTCCGGCTGCGGCAAGACGACCACCGGCCGGCTGCTCACCCGGCTGCTCGAGCCGACCGCGGGCCAGATCGTCTTCGAGGGCCGGGACATCAGCCACCTCAGCGAGGGCCAGATGCGACCGCTGCGTCGCGACGTCCAGATGATCTTCCAGGACCCGTACGGCTCGCTGAACCCGCGGCACACGGTCGGCAAGATCGTCGGCGCGCCGTTCAAGCTGCAGAACGTGAAGACCGAGAGCGGCACGAAGAAGGCCGTGCAGGACCTGCTCGAGCTGGTCGGCCTGAGCCCGGAGCACTACAACCGCTACCCGCACGAGTTCTCCGGCGGTCAGCGGCAGCGGATCGGTATCGCCCGGACGCTCGCGCTCCGGCCGAAGCTGATCGTCGCCGACGAGCCGGTGTCCGCGCTCGACGTGTCGATCCAGGCCCAGGTGGTGAACCTGCTGGAGGACCTGCAGAGCGAGTTCGACCTGACCTACGTGATGATCGCCCACGACCTGTCCGTCGTACGGCACGTCTCGGACCGGGTCGCGGTGATGTACCTCGGCAAGATCGTCGAGCTCGCCGACCGGGTCGACCTGTACGAGAACCCGATGCACCCGTACACGGTGGCGCTGCTGTCGGCCGTCCCGGTCCCGGACACCAAGCGCAAGGCCAAGCAGGACCGCATCCGCCTCCAGGGCGACGTCCCCAGCCCGATCAACCCGCCGCCCGCCTGCCGCTTCCACACCCGCTGCTGGAAGGCCCAGGACATCTGCAAGACCATCGAGCCACCCTTGCTGCAGCTGGCTCCCGGCCACCAGACCGCCTGCCACTTCCCGGAGAACCAGCCGTCCGACAAGCCCGTGGCTCCAGCCCCCAGCCCGGACACCGAAGCCAACTGAACAACCAGCGCCTGACGGCATCCGTCAGGCGCTGAGTTCTTTCAGAGCCGTTCCCGGCGCCGAAGGCGTACCTGCTTGCGGCCGCGAGATCACCGTGTGTCGCCGTCGGGACCCGGGAGGACCTCGTTCGACAATGTCGAACGAGGTGCGTTGTGCCGCCTCGCGATCGCTCTTAGATTCCAGCCAGCCGTGGTCGTCACGGCGTGGAAGGGAGGCTCGGTATGGCTACGACCGAAGCGGTCAAAGCAAGAACCCTTCTGGGGGAGTGTTCCGCGGAGTTCGCCGGAACGTTCATCCTGATCCTGTTCGGCGTGGGTGTGGTGGCCCAAGTGGTGGCCGGTGGCATCGGGGATCACGACTCGATCGCATGGGCCTGGGGTATCGGCGTGACCATGGGCGTGTACGTCGCCGCCCGGATGAGCGGCGCCCACATCAATCCGGCGGTGACGATCGCCCTGGCGGCGTTCCGCGGGTTCGCCTGGCGCAAGGTGGCTGCCGTACATCGGTGGCACAGTTCCTCGGTGCGTTCGTGGCGGCGCTGGTGGTCCGCTGGAACTACACCGAGGCGCTGGACAAGTTCGACCCCGGCCTGACCATCAAGAGCCAGGGCGTGTTCTCCACCCTGCCGGGCAACGGCAGCACGGACCTCGGCGTCGGCATGTGGGGCGGTCTGCTGCGACCAGATCATCGGTACCGCGATCCTGCTGTTCGTGATCCTGGCCATCGTCGACCTGCGCAACACCGCGCCCGGCAGCGAACCTCGGCCCGTTCATCATCGGCCTGCTGGTCGTCGGCATCGGGATGGCCTGGGGCACGCTCGCGGGCTACGCGATCAACCCGGCGCGTGACTTCGGTCCGCGGCTGGCGTCCGCCATCACCGGGTACGGGGGCGGTGCGTTCAAGGACCAGTTCGGGGATCTCGTACTTCTGGGTGCCGATCGTCGGCCCGATCATCGGCGGCGCTGATCGGCGCGTTCCTCTACGACCTGCTGGTCGGCCGGTACCTGCCGGTCGGCGACGAGGACGAGGAGCCGGGCCGGGTGCCCGACGAGGAGACCGCAGCATGACGCATCGCACCGACAGCGCAGTGTGAGGAGAGGACTTTCCATGGCTGACTTCGTCGGTGCCGTCGACCAGGGCACCACGAGCACCCGATTCATGATCTTCGACCACTCCGGCAACGAGGTGGGCATCCACCAGCTGGAGCACGAGCAGATCCTGCCGCAGGCCGGCTGGGTCGAGCACAACCCGGTGGAGATCTGGGAGCGCACCAGCTCGGTGATCCAGACCGCGCTGAACGCGAAGGGCCTGCAGGCGAGCGACCTGGCGGCGCTCGGCATCACCAACCAGCGCGAGACGGCCGTGGTCTGGAACCGCAAGACCGGCCGGCCCGTACTACAACGCGATCGTCTGGCAGGACACCCGGACCGACCGGATCGCCTCCGCGCTGGAGCGCGAGGGCAAGGGCGACGTGATCCGGCAGAAGGCCGGTCTGCCGCCGGCGACGTACTTCTCGGCCGGCAAGGTGCAGTGGATCCTGGAGAACGTCGACGGGGTCCGCGCGGCGGCCGAGGCCGGTGACGCCGTCTTCGGCAACACCGACACCTGGCTGCTGTGGAACCTCACCGGCGGCACCGACGGCGGCGTGCACGTCACCGACGTGACCAACGCCAGCCGGACCATGCTGATGAACCTGGAGACGCTCGACTGGGACGACGAGCTGATCTCGTTCTTCAACATCCCGCGGCAGATGCTGCCGGAGATCCGGCCGTCGTCGGACCCGAACACGTACGGCGAGACGCTGGCGAACGGCCCGCTCGGCGGCGTGGTGCCGCTGACCGGTGACCTCGGCGACCAGCAGGCCGCGACCGTCGGTCAGGTCTGCTTCAACCCGGGCGAGGCCAAGAACACCTACGGCACCGGCAACTTCATGCTGCTGAACACCGGCACCGAGCTGGTCCGGTCGAAGGCCGGTCTGCTCACCACGATGTGCTACAAGTTCGGCGACGAGGCGCCGGTCTACGCGCTGGAGGGTTCGATCGCGGTCACCGGTTCGGCGGTCCAGTGGCTGCGCGACCAGCTCGGCATCATCTCCGGTGCGAGCTGAGACCGAGACGCTGGCCCGGCAGGTCGAGGACAACGGCGGCGTGTACTTCGTGCCGGCGTTCTCCGGCCTGTTCGCGCCGTACTGGCGGTCCGACGCCCGCGGGGCGATCGTCGGGCTGTCGCGGTTCAACACCAACGCTCACCTGGCCCGCGCGACACTGGAAGCGATCTGCTACCAGAGCAAGGACGTCGCCGACGCGATGGAGAAGGACTCCGGGCGTCAAGCTCGACGTGCTCAAGGTCGACGGCGGCGTCACGGCGAACGAGCTCTGCATGCAGATGCAGGCCGACATCCTCGGCGTCCCGGTGAGCAAGCCGGTCGTCGCGGAGACCACCGCGCTCGGCGCGGCGTACGCGGCCGGCCTGGCGGTCGGGCTTCTGGAAGACCAACGGACGAGCTGGTGCAGAACTGGAACGAGGACAAGCGCTGGGAGCCGCAGTGGACCGACGAGCAGCGCGCCAAGGGGTACGCCGGCTGGCAGAAGGCCGTCGAGCGCACCCTGGACTGGGTCGACGTCGACTGACGCCGTCCGGCGCTGTACGGCAGCACGAACGGAATCGGAAGGAACAGCACAGTGGGCGCAGTGGCTCTGTCACCGCAAGCGAGGGCCGAGGCGATCGACGCGATGGCCGACGGACGGGAACTGGACGTCCTGGTGATCGGTGGCGGGGTGGTCGGCACCGGCTCGGCCCTCGACGCCGCGACCCGGGGCCTGACCACCGGACTGCTGGAGGCGCGCGACTTCGCGAGCGGCACCTCCAGCCGGTCCAGCAAGCTGGTGCACGGCGGTCTGCGCTACCTGGAGATGCTCGACTTCCGGCTGGTGCACGAGGCGTTGCAGGAGCGCGGTCTGCTGCTGCAACGCCTGGCACCGCACCTGGTCAAGCCGGTGCCGTTCCTCTACCCGCTCCAGCACCGCTGGTGGGAGCGGTTCTACGCCGGCGCCGGCGTCGCGCTGTACGACGGCATGGCGGTCAGCTCGGGCTACGGCGCCGGGCTGCCGATCCACCAGCACCTGACCCGCCGCGGCGCGATGCGGCTGGTGCCGAGCCTGAAGAAGTCCGCCCTGGTCGGCGCCCTGCAGTACTACGACGCCCAGGTCGACGACGCCCGGCACACGATGGAGCTCGCCCGGACGGCGGCGTCGTACGGCGCTCACGTCGCGAACCGGGTCAAGGTGACCGGTTTCCTGCGCCAGGGCGAGCGGGTCACCGGGGTGCAGGCGAAGGACCTGGAGAGCGGGCGCGAGTTCGAGGTCCGGGCCAAGCAGGTCGTGAACGCGACCGGCGTCTGGACCGACGACACCCAGGCGATGGTCGGCGAGCGCGGGCAGTACCACGTGCGCGCCTCGAAGGGCATCCACCTGGTCGTCCCGAAGGACCGGATCCAGTCCAGCACCGGGATGATCCTGCGGACCGAGAAGTCCGTGCTGTTCATCATCCCGTGGGGCCGGCACTGGCTGATCGGCACCACCGACACCGACTGGAACCTGGACAAGGCCCACCCGGCCGCGACCAGCAAGGACATCGACTACCTGCTCGACCACGTCAACGCGGTCCTCACCACGCCGCTGACCCGCGAGGACGTCGAGGGCGTGTACGCCGGGCTGCGGCCGCTGCTGGCCGGCGAGTCGGAGAGTACGTCGAAGCTGTCCCGCGAGCACGTCGTCGCGCATGCCGCGCCGGGTCTCGTCGTTGTTGCCGGCGGCAAGTACACGACGTACCGGGTGATGGCCAAGGACGCGATCGACGCGGCCGCGAACGGCGCTCGACGGCCGGGTGCCGAAGTCGCGTCACCAAGAACATCCCGCTGGTCGGCGCCGACGGCTACCACGCGATGTGGAACCAGCGGCACCTGATCGCGCAACGCTCCGGCCTGCACGTGGCCCGGATCGAGCACCTGCTGAACCGGTACGGCGCGCTGATCGACGAGGTGCTCGCGCTGGTCGCGGAGGACCCGTCGCTCGGTGAGCAGCTGCCCGGCACGCAGGACTACCTGAAGGCCGAGATCGTGTACGGCGCCAAGGCCGAGGGCGCCCGGCACCTCGACGACGTCCTGGCCCGGCGGACCCGGATCTCGATCGAGGCCTGGGACCGCGGCGTCGGCGCCGCCGAGGCGGCCGCGCGACTGATGGCCCCGATCCTCGGCTGGGACGAGGCGGTGATCGAGCGTGAGGTGTCGGTCTACCTCCGCCGGGTCCAGTCCGAGCGCGACTCCCAGGAGCAGCCCGACGACGAGTCCGCCGACAAGGTCCGCCTCGAGGCGCCGGACATCGTCTCGCCGGCCTGACAACTGCTGATGGGGAGGATCGGGTGACTACAGGACCTGGTCCTCCGGGCGGATCCAGTTGAACGTCCGCTGCACGGTGGACTTCCAGTTCGCGTACTCGGTCTCCCGGCGAACCGGATCCATGTGCGGCAGCCACTGACCGGCGCGATGCCAGTTGCTGCGCAGCCCTTCGAGGTCGGCCCAGTAGCCGACGGCCAGGCCGGCGGCGTACGCCGCTCCGAGCGAAACGGTCTCGGTCACCATCGGGCGCACGACACGTACGTCGAGCAGGTCCGCCTGGAACTGCATCAGCAGATTGTTCGCCGTCATCCCGCCGTCGACCTTCAACGCGGTCAGCGCGATACCGGAGTCGGCGTTCATCGCGTCGACCACCTCGAGGGTCTGGAACGCGGTCGCCTCCAGCACCGCCCGGGCGAGATGGCCCTTGGTGATGTAGCCGGTCAGCCCGGCGATCACCCCGCGCGCCTCGCTGCGCCAGTGCGGTGCGAACAGGCCGGAGAACGCGGGCACGATGTACGCGCCGCCGTTGTCCTCGACGGTCAGGGCCAGCGTCTCGATCTCGGCCGCGGTGTGGATCATGCCCGAGCCCGTCCCGGAACCACTGCACCAGCGAGCCGGTGACCGCCATCGACCCCTCCAGCGCGTACGACGCCGGGTGGTCACCGATCTGGTACGCGACGGTGGTGAGCATGCCGTGCTTGGACCGGACGATCTCCTGCCCGGTGTGCATCAGCAGGAACGAGCCGGTGCCGTACGTGCACTTCGCCTCACCGGCGCTGAAGCAGGTCTGCCCGAACAGCGCGGCCTGCTGATCGCCGAGGGCCGCGCCGATCCGGACCCCGGGCAGCACCTCGGTCGCGGTCGCGAAGACCCCGGACGACGGACGGATCTCCGGCAGCATCACTCGCGGCACGTCGAACGCCTGCCAGCAGACTGTCGTCCCACTGCAGCGTCTCGATGTTCATCAGCATCGTCCGGCTCGCGTTCGTCACGTCAGTGGCGTGCAGCCCACCGCGCGACCCGCCGGTGAAGTTCCAGATCAGCCAGCTCTCCATCGTGCCGAACAGCACCTCGCCGCGCTCGGCCCGCTGCCGCAGACCGGGCGTGTGGTCGAGCATCCATTTGATCCGCGGCGCCGAGAAGTACGTCGTCAACGGCAGGCCACACAGATCCTGCGTAGCGATCCGGTCCACCGTCGCCGGCCAGTTCGGCGACGAGACCATCGGTCCGGGTGTCCTGCCAGACCACCGCGTGACCGATCGGCTGACCGGTGACGCGGTCCCAGAGCAAGCTGGTCTCCCGCTGGTTGGCGATGCCGATGGCAACGATCTGCGACGGCACGGCGCCGATCTGGCGGATCGCGGTCGGTACCACCCTGGTCACGTTGTGCCAGATGACCCCCGCGTCGTGCTCGACCCAGCCGGGCCGCGGGAAGAGCTGCGGATGCTCTCGCTGCGCCACCGACACCAACCGCCCGCGCCGGTCGAACAGGATGCACCGCGTCGAGTTCGTCCCCTGATCCACCGCGGCCACGTACTGCTCAGCCATCTCCCCAACCCCCGATCGCCGACCGACCGGTCCGAGGCCGAACCGGCGGTCTACCCCTCAAGTGTCCTCCCGCAGGTCGCGGCCGATCGCCTCGGCGGTGGCGCGGACCATGCTGACCAGGTCGGCGCGGTGCCGCAGGCGGCTGTCACAGATGCGCTCGACCCGGCCGGTCATCCCGACCGCGCCGACGACCAGGCCGCCGAGTCCGCGGATCGGAGCGGCGATGCCGGCCACCTCGACGATGTATTCCTCGAACTCGCCGGCCCACTCGCGGGCGCGGACCGCGCTGAGTTCGTCGGCCAGCCTGGCCGGGTCGGTGATCGTCCGGGTGGTGTACGCCTCCAGCTTGTGCGGCCGGGCGGCACCGCTGGTGTCGAACGCCAGCACCGCCTTGCCGAGCGCGGTCGCGTGCGGTGGGAGCGTCGTACCGACGTCGAGGTCCTGGTCGCTGTCGTCCGGCCGGAAGACGTGGTGGACGACCACGACCTTGCCTTCGACCAGGCGGCCGACGCGGACCACCTCGCCGCTGCGGGAGGCCAGCGAGTCGGCCCAGTTGATCGCGCGGCTGCGCAGTTCGTTCGGATCGAGGTAGGTCTCGCCGAGCCTGCCGAAGGCGTCGCTCAGGCGGTAGTGCGCGCCGGTGTGGTCCTGCTCGACGAAGCCGACCTGGTGCAGGGTGCGGAGAATGCCGTGCACGGTCGTCTTCGCCAGCCCGAGCGCGTTGCCGAGGTCGGCGACCCCGAGCCCGTTGGGAGCGGCGGCCAGCAGTCGCAGCACGGCCGCAGCCCGCTCGATCGACTGCACAGTGCCCGGCACAATCGCAGGCTACTCGCGAATGGACCCGTGTGGCTCTAGGTCACTCCGTGGCGATCGCCCGCAGGACATCCAGCCGGGCTGCACGCCGTGATGGCCAGACCGCAGCGAGTACGCCGACGATCCCGGCGACCAGCCCGGCGACGACCAGTTGGAGCACCGGGATGTCGAGGACATTCAGTCCGTTGTCGACCATCGCGGACTGGATGGACGCCGCGAACAGCACCCCGATCGCGAGCCCGAGCAGCGCGCCGAGCAGCGAGATCGCGATCGACTCGACCCGGAGCATCCGGCTCAGCTGCGAGCGGTCCATCCCGATCGCCCGGAGCAGGCCGATCTCGCGGGTCCGCTCGACCACGCCGAGCGCGAGCGTGTTCACGATGCCGAGGATCGCGATCAGGATCGCGAGCGCGAGCAGCAGTCCGATCGCGGCGAGCGCGCCGTTGACCGGTCCGCGCGCGCCGGCGGCGTACGCCTGCTGATCCCGGACCTGGATCGACGGATAGTCCTTCAGCTGCCCGAGGATCACGGCCGCGACCTGCGCCGATTGGGTGCCTTGGGCAACTTCGACGTACAGCACCGAGTCGCTCGCCGTGCCGCCGACGGACTCGTACGCCGGGAGCGAGAGGACGATCGCGTTCAGTTGGCGGTTCGGGGCCAGGATGCCGCCGACGGTGACGCGGTGCTTGCCCGTTGTCATGGTGAGGTCGAAGGTCTTGCCGACGCTCAGGCCGAGGGTCTTCGCCAGGTTGCGGGGGAGGACGGCCTGGCCGTCGTGCAGTCCGGCCGCGGAGCCGGCGTCGAACTTCGTGGTGATCGACCCGTCGAGGGTCCCGTCGCTGATGCCGCTGACCTGCACCGCGGTGTCGCCGACCTGCCCCGCCTGTTGCCGGACCTGGTGAACCGATTGCACCCCGGAGACCTTGGCGACCCGGTCGGCGACCTGCGTGCTGAAGCTGGCCGGGCCGTCGGAGGTGATGACGAGCTCCGCCGTGCCGAGCTCGTTGGTGATGCTCTTGTCGATCGAGGCCTTCGCTGACGCGGCGATCACCAGCAGGCCGCTGATCAGGGCGACGGAGATCATCAGCGCGGACGCCGTGGCCGAGGTCCGCCGCGGATTCCGCTCGGCGTTGCGACGGCCCAGCGTCACCGGGGCGTTGCGACCGAACGGCCACATCAAGGCCCGGACGACGTACCTGCTGATCAGCGGGCTGACCATGACGACGCCGAGGACGGTGATCGCGGCGGCGAACCCGATCAGGACGGCGCCGGGGAGGTCACCGGCGTTCAGGCCGATCAGGTACAGCATCAGGGCCATCAGCAGCATGAACGCACCGATGAGGAGGCGGACGAGCAGCGAGCGCTCCGGCAGTGTCACGTCGTCGCGCATCGCCGCGATCGGCGGGAGCCTGCCGGCCCGGCGAGCCGCCGGGTACGCCGCCGCGATCGTCACGCCGACGCCGATCAGGTAGCACGTGATCACGGTGGCCGCGCTGATCTGCATCGGCGCCGTGGGGATCTGGATCTGAAGGTGCTGGTAGAAGAACCGGAGACCCGCGGCGACACCGATGCCGATCAGCAGACCGAGGGTCGAACCGATCACGCCGATGACGAGCGCCTCGGCCAGGACCGTACCGGTGACCTGGCCGCGGGACGCGCCGATCGCCCGGAGCATCGCGAGCTCGCGGGATCGCTGCGCGACGACCATCGCGAACGTGTTGACGATCAGGAAGGTGCCCACGAACAGGGCCAGCCCGGCGAACATCACCAGCACGGTGCTGAAGCCGCCGAACGTGTGGTCGAGGTCGTTCTCGCCGTCGACCGTGACCTGGGCGGCCGTGCGGACCTTGACCGAGCCGCCGATGGTTTGCCCGATCGCCTTGCTCACCGTGCCGGGATCGGCGCCGGGTTTGACTGCCACGCTGATCGACGTCCAGCCCGGCTTGCCGAGGAGGAAGAGTTGCGCGGTCGTGGCGTCGAAGGTGACCAGAGGCGCGCCGGCCGAGACCCCGGCCAGACCGGGCGTCGTGATCGCGGTGAGGTTGGCGGTGACCGCTCTGGTCGGGGTGACGATCCGGACCTGGTCGCCGAGGTCGTAGCCCAGACGGGTCGCGGTCGACTGGTCGAGGCCGAGCTGGCCCACACCCCAGGGCAGCTCGCCGTCGATCAGTTTGAACTGTGCGGTGCGCGCGTCCCGTGGCCACGCGGACCCGAAGCTGGGCAGGCCGTACGTCTCCATCGGCTTCCCGTCCGGGGCAAGGATCTGTACGTCGCTGACCAGGAGCTGCGGGCTCGCACTCGCGACCCCGGGTACGGCGGCGACGCGCTCGACCAGTGTGGACAGGAAGGTCGCGGGCCGGTTCGTACCGGCGTCGATCGGCGTGACGGGCGTGACGGTGATGTCCGCCGTACTGGCCGTGAAGTTCTTCTTCAGGGCGGCTGAGAGGGTGTCGGTGAAGACCATGGCGCCGCCGGCGAACGCGACGCCGAGCAGGACCGCGACCGTGCACAGCACGAAGCGGAGCCGGTGCGCGAGGACCGAGCGGAGGCCGAGCTTGAGCATCAGCCGGCCACGGCGGTGTCGAGCTTCTTCATGGTGTCGAGCACGGTCTCGGCCGACGGGTCGAGCAGCTCGGACTCCAGCCTTCCGTCGGCCAGGAACAGCACGCGGTCGGCGTACGACGCGGCGGTCGGGTCGTGGGTGACCATGACGACGGTCTGGCCGAAGTCACGCACGGAGCGGTGCAGGAAGCCGAGCACGTCGGCCGACGAGCGCGAGTCGAGGTTGCCGGTCGGCTCGTCGGCGAAGACCACGTCCGGCCGGGAGACCAGTGCGCGGGCGCAGGCGACCCGCTGCTGCTGGCCGCCGGACAGCTCGGACGGCTTGTGGCCGAGGCGGTCGGTCAGGCCGATCGTGTCGATCACGGTCGTCAGCCAGTCCTGGTCGGGCTTGCGGCCGGCCAGGTCGAGGGGGAGCGTGATGTTCTCGAGCGCGGTCAGGGTCGGGACCAGGTTGAACGCCTGGAACACGAACCCGATCCGGTCCCGGCGCAGGTGCGTGAGCTGCTTCTCGGGCAGCCGGGTCAGGTCGACGTCACCGAGGAAGACCTGTCCGTCGGTCGGGTTGTCCAGCCCGGCCAGACAATGCAGCAGGGTCGACTTGCCGGATCCCGAGGGACCCATGATCGCGGTGAACCGGCCCTTCCCGAAGTCGGCCGTCACGTCCGCGAGCGCGTCGATCTGCGTCTGCCCGCCGCCGTACCGCTTCCACACCCCAACAGCTCGCACCGCAGCCGTGTCGCCCACACTCATGCGACGAAACCTATCCACCCAGGGTTCCTCCGGGGCCGGGTGGTTGGCTTCAGCCGTCGACGCCGACCAGGTCCACACCGGCGGACTCGGCCGCCACTTCCTCCACCGAGCGGGTCGGAAGGGGTGGGGGTGTGCCGCCCCAGGCCGGGCAGATGGCCTTGTGGTCGCACCAATCGCAGAGCGGGCCGGGGCTGGGGCGCCAGTCGCCGGACTCGAGGGCCCGGGTGATCGCTTGCCACAGCGCCGAGACCTTGCGTTCACAGGCGCGGAGATCGGCCTCGTCGGGGACGTAGCGGACGATCTCGCCGTTGCCGAGGTAGACGAGCTGGAGCATCGCGGGCACCACGCCGCGCAGCCGCCAGAGCACCAGCGCGTAGAACTTCATCTGGAACAGCGCCTTGGCCTCGAAGAACTCCGACGGCGACCGGCCGGTCTTGTAGTCGACCACGCGGATCTCACCGGTCGGCGCGACGTCCAGGCGGTCGACGTACCCCCGCAGTACCAGGCCCGACTCCAGCTCGGTCTCGACGTACAGCTCCCGCTCGGCCGGCTCGAGTGCGTTCGGGTCCTCGAGGGTGAAGTACTTCCCGAGCAGCTGATGTGCCTCGGCCAGCCACTTCGCCAGCTCCTCGCCGCTCGCGTCCTCGGCGAACAGCTCCGCGACCTCCGGCTCCAGCTCCAGGACGTGCTTCCACTGCGGCTCGAGCATCTCGGCCGCATGCTCCAGGGTCCGCTGACCGCGCGGCAGGTCGAACAACCGCTCCAGCACCCCGTGCACCACCGTGCCCCGGACAGCGGCCGGCGACGGCTTCTCCGGCAGCCGGTCGATGACCCGGAACCGATACTTCAACGGGCAGCTCATGAAGTCCGCGGCCCGGGACGGCGACAACGCCCCACGCGGATGCCCGTGCACATCGACTTCGGCTGCAACGCTCATACCAGAGACCCTAGGCGAGTCCATGGACACTTCGCGTGCGCACCACCCGAGTCTGTGGAAAACCTGCACTCCTCCTTCAGATGTGGAGGATGTGATGGGCCTTGAACCGGTGCATCCAGTGGCCCGGTCGGGTTCGTGAGCCGTTGAGGAAGGTGAGCTTGATGCTCGGGTCAGCGGTGTGCCGGGATGTGCTGCCCGCCGGCCGCTGATGTGCTGGCTGGCTACGAGTAGGTGATCGGTGCGCCAACCGGCGAGAGGTGATCGGTGTGCCAACCCGGCGAGAGAGGCTTGCCGAGCCAGTCGTCGCGGTAGTTGTCCGGCGGTCTGAAGCCCACGCGGTCGGCGGCCCGCGTGCTTATGCATTTGGTGGGCTGACCTACGAGACGGTGGGTTGGCCTACCGGAATCCGGGGTGCCAACCCACCGTCTCGTGGGTCAACCCATGAGATGGGTCGCCTCGGGACAGGTCCGCGCCGATCCAGAGCGCGGGGCGGGATCGGAACCCGGTGGACCGCGGCCAGTGGACCAGAGCCGGTGGACCAGAGCCGGTGGGCTGGGACAGGAAGCGGTGGGGTGGGACAGGAAGCGGTGGGGTGGGACATGGCATTGCCTGTCTCAGGCCACCACGACCTGTCCTAGGTCACCAGATGTGGACCGGTCCGCGGAGAACAACGCCTGCCGGACCGCCCGAACCATGCAGCCCCAGCCTCGGCACGTCCCCGACCCTGCCCACCCCGACATCGCCCCCGATCCCGACCAGCGCACGCGGCCGACGATCACCCACACATCGAGCCATGAGATCAGGAAGCCGTTCACAGCGAACTCCCAGCGGTCTTTCGGCTGACCATCGGCTCGGGTTGTCAGGCTGGTCGTATGACGCCAGCACCGAAGCCACCCCGCGAACACGATCTGGGCCTGGAATACGACCTCGGCACGCTGCACCGCCGCCGGTTCCTCGGCCTCTTCGCCGGCACCGGCCTCGCTGCGGTGGCCGGCTGCTCAGCCGACGACACGCCCGACTCGACAGGCACCACGACGTCGAGCACAACGACGTCCGGCACCACGACGTCCGGCACGCCGACGCCAGCTCGCCCACTACGTCAGCCAGCGCCCCGTCGGCCAGTACGACGACCGGGAGCACCGACGTCGACGAGATTCCAGCGGAGACGGGCGGGCCATTTCCGGGTGACGGCTCCAACGGTCCGAACGTGCTGACCGAGTCCGGCATCGTCCGGCGCGACATCACGAAGTCCTTCGGCTCCGCATCCGGCGTGGCGACCGGCGTACCCCTCTCCGTCGAGCTCACCGTCCTCGATGCCGACAAGGACACTCCGCTGGAAGGCGCGGCCGTCTACCTCTGGCACTGCGACGCAGAAGGGCGCTACTCCCTGTACTCCGACGGTGCCACCGAGGAGAACTACCTCCGCGGCGTTCAGGCGGCAGACACCTCCGGCAAGGTCACCTTCACCACGATCTTCCCGGCGGCGTACATGGGCCGCTGGCCGCACATCCACTTCGAGGTCTACTCGAGCCTGGACGACGCAACGGCGGCCGGGAAGATCACCCGCACCTCCCAGCTCGCCCTGCCCAAGGACGTGTGCGAGACGGTGTACGCCGCCGACGGATACGACGGCAGCGCGCAGAATCTGGCCCGGACATCGCTGGAGAATGACAACGTTTTCGGCGACGACGGCGGCGTACATCAGCTCGCGACGGTCACCGGAGACGAGAGCTCGGGGTACGTCGCCACACTTGATGTCGGCGTGTGAGGTGGGTATGTAGCGCGGTGTCACCACGGGCCAAGTAGCGTTGGGCTGATGCCAGAACCGCGTGATCCTCAGAACACCGCCCAGCCCGCCGGTCCACCGCCGGGTACCTGGGTGCTCGGTCGTATCCGCGGGATCCGGCTGACCATGCGGTTCACCTGGCTGCCGGTGGCGGTGTTGCTGGCGATCGGGTTCGCCGCGATCATCGGCCGGCAGTTCCCGGAGATCGGGCGGCTGGCGCTACGTCGCCGCGTTCGCGTTCGTGGTCGCGTTCACGCTCTCGATCCTGGTGCACGAGCTGGCGCACGCGCTGATGGCGATGCGGTTCGGCATCCCGGTCTCGGAGATCAACCTCGGCTTCTTCGCGGCCGGCACGCACATCGAGGGCGAGCGGAAGTCACCGCTCGAGGAATTCGCCGTCTCGGTGGTCGGCCCGGTCGCCTCGCTGATCGTCGGCGGACTGGCCTATCTCGGCTCGCGCGCGTTCGACGAGGGCGTCGGGTACGTCGCGCTCTGGGAGCTCGGCGTCGCCAACCTGATCGTCGGCGTCACCAACCTGCTCCCCGGGCTGCCGCTGGATGGCGGCTGGGTGCTGCGGGCAGCAGTGTGGAAGCTCACCGGCAACATGCACACCGGCACCGTCGTGGCCGCGTGGGCCGGCCGGGTGCTCGCGTTGCTGGTGCTGGCGACTCCCGTCCTGATCGAGGAGATCTGGGGCCGGCAACCGTCCTTCATCGACTTCATCATCGCGGCGCTGGTCGGATGGTTCCTCTGGATGGGGTCCACCGCGTCGCTGATGCAGGCCCGGCTCCGGCGCAAGCTGCCCGCGCTCCAGGTCCGCACGCTGGCCCGCCGCGCGATCGCGGTCCACTCCGGTACGCCGATCTCGGAGGCGGTCCGGCTCGCCGGCGACTCGCAGGCCGGGGCGGTCGTGGTCATCGATGGTGACGGCAAGCCGCATGCGCTGGTGTCCGAGTCCGCGGTGGCCGCGGTGGCGCCGAACCAGCGCCCATGGACCACGGTGAGCGAGGTCGCGACCCGGATCGGCGCGGGCCACATCATCGGCATCAACGACACCGGCGAGGAGGTCCTTGCCACGATCCGCGAGCACCCCGCCTCGGAGTACCTGGTGCTCGACGCCGCCGGCGCGGTGTACGGCGTACTCGCGACAGCGGACATCGAGCGCGCGTTCAGAGGGCGTTGACGGGCCGCTGAATTACTGCTGACGGGTGACTCAAAGTTAAGGTGAGCGCCTTATGGCTGACTTGCGTGACTTTCCTGACCAGGCGTTCTCCGGGGTCCATCACGGCCCGTTGCAGGAGGGCGAGTGGATCACCCTGCAGGACTCCAAGGGGCGGCGGCACTCGGTGTTCCTGGAGCGCGGGAAGATCTTCCACACCACCAAGGGCGGGATCGCGCACGACGACCTGATCGACGGCCCGGACGCGGTGGTGATCAAGTCCAAGGGCGGTGTCGACTACCTGGCTCTGCGACCGTTGATGGCTGACTACTCGGTTTCGATGCCGCGGGGTGCCGCGGTGATCTACCCGAAGGACACCGCGCAGATCGTCACGATGGCCGACATCTTTCCGGGCGCGAAAGTGGTCGAGGCCGGTGCCGGTTCCGGCGCCCTGACCACGGCGTTGTTGCGGGCGGTCGGGATCCACGGGCAGGTCATTTCGTTCGAGCGTCGGGAGGATTTCGCCGAGGTTGCGCGCAAGAACGTGACTGGTTTCTTCGGCGCCGAGCACCCGGCCTGGCGGCTCGAGGTCGGCGACCTGGTCGAGAAGCTGAACGAGCAGGACGTGGACCGCATCGTGCTGGACATGCTGGCGCCCTGGGAGTGCGTTGAGGCCGCCGCTGAGGCGCTTTCACCCGGTGGGGTCCTCTGTGCCTATGTGGCCACCACGACGCAGCTGAGCCGCTTTGTGGAGACGCTGAGGGCCCATGGCGAGTTCACCGAGCCGCGTGCGTGGGAGTCGCTGGTGCGAGACTGGCACGTCGAAGGTCTCGCGGTTCGCCCGGGCCATCGAATGCAAGGTCACACTGCCTTTCTGGTCACTGCCAGGCGGATGGCGCACGGGGTGCAGGCGCCTCGCAAGAAGCGCCGTCCGGCCCCGGGCGCGTACGGCGACGACTACGCGGGGCCGCGCCGGGCCGAGACATCCGACGACATGCCGAAGGCAACAGATTCATCCGCAACCGACACGTGATGGGATTCAGCTTGCCCGGTGAGGTTTTCTGGGTAAGGTCCATAGGGTCGAGCCCCACATGGTGAGGTGATGATCGTGGCTGGAGACGAGAGTCCTACCGCGGCAGAGCTGCGTAACCAGGTCCGGTACCTGGAAGCCGAGGTCGCGGCGTTGCGACGTCGGCTGCTCGAGCACCCGGCGGACAGCCGGTCGCTCGAAAGCAGACTGTCCGAAACCCAGGCCTCCTTGGCGAGTGTCACCGCTCAGAACGAGCGGCTGGCCGACACGCTGCGGGAGGCGCGAGAGAAGATCATCGCCCTGAAGGAGGAAGTCGACCGGCTGGCCCAACCGCCGTCCGGATTCGGCACCTTCCTCGGACGGAACGAAGACGACACGCTGGACGTGTTCACCGGTGGCCGCAAGCTCCGGGTCGCGGCCAGCCCGTCGGTGGACCTGGACGGGCTCAGGCTCGGCCAGGAACTGATGCTGAACGAAGCACTCAACGTGGTCGAGGCCTGTGACTTCGAGGTCGTCGGCGACGTGGTGATGCTCAAGGAGTTGCTGGCCGACGGCGAGCGGGCGCTGGTGATCGCGCAGGCCGACGAGGAACGGGTCGTCCGGCTCGCCTCGCCGCTGCTCGACATCGCGCTGCGGGCCGGCGACTCGCTGCTGCTGGAGCCCCGCTCCGGCTATGTCTACGAGAAGATCCCGAAGTCCGAGGTCGAGGAGCTGATCCTCGAAGAGGTCCCGGACATCGACTACACCCAGATCGGTGGCCTGGCCGGTCAGATCGAGCAGATCCGGGACGCGGTCGAGCTGCCGTACCTGCACAAGGACCTGTTCCTCGAGCACGAGCTCAAGCCGCCGAAGGGCGTCCTGCTGTACGGCCCGCCGGGCTGTGGCAAGACGCTGATCGCGAAGGCGGTGGCCAACTCGCTGGCCAAGAAGGTGGCCGAGCGGACCGGGGTCGACGGGCAGAAGTCCTTCTTCCTCAACATCAAGGGCCCGGAGCTGCTGAACAAGTACGTCGGCGAGACCGAGCGGCACATCCGGCTGGTCTTCCAGCGGGCCCGGGAGAAGGCTTCCGAGGGCATGCCGGTGATCGTGTTCTTCGACGAGATGGACTCGCTGTTCCGTACCCGCGGAAGCGGAGTGTCCTCTGATGTCGAGAACACCATCGTCCCCCAGCTGCTGAGCGAGATCGACGGTGTCGAGGGTCTGGAGAACGTCCTGGTCATCGGTGCCTCGAACCGTGAGGACATGATCGACCCGGCCATTCTGCGACCCGGCCGGCTGGACGTGAAGATCAAGATCGAGCGGCCGGACGCCGAGGCCGCCCGGGACATCTTCTCGAAGTACCTGACCACCACGCTGCCGCTGCACGCCGAGGACCTGGGCGAGTTCGGCGGCGACAAGGCCGAGTGCGTGAACGGGATGATCCAGCGCACCGTCGAGCGGATGTACACCGAGGCCGACGAGAACCGGTTCCTCGAGGTCACCTACGCCAACGGCGACAAGGAGGTCCTGTACTTCAAGGACTTCAACTCGGGCGCGATGATCCAGAACATCGTCGACCGGGCCAAGAAGATGGCGATCAAGGCCTACCTGGACGAGAACCAGAAGGGTCTGCGGGTGCAGCACCTGCTGCAGGCGTGTGTGGACGAGTTCAAGGAGAACGAAGACCTCCCGAACACCACCAACCCGGACGACTGGGCCCGCATCTCCGGCAAGAAGGGCGAACGGATCGTCTACATCCGGACGCTCATCTCCGGCAAGCAGGGCACCGAGCCCGGCCGCTCCATCGACACGGCCACGAACACCGGTCAGTACCTGTAACGAACCCGGCGAACGGCCGCCTTCGTCAGCCTCTCGGCTGATCGGCGGCCGTTCGGCGTTCCAGGAGCCTGCCTACCCGGCGACCCGCCGGCTGAGCTCGGCCAATTCACGGTTGAAGTGGCCGGGCTGCTCCAGGTGCGCCGTGTGGCCGACTCCGTCGTACCAGGCGGCCTCGGCGGTCGGGCAGGTGGCCAGCACGTGGTCGGCCATCGCGGGGAGTACCACCCTGTCGGCCCGGCCATGGGTGACCAGCAGCGGCACCGTGAGGGTTCGCAGTACGTTGTCCTCGTCGATCTCGCGCGCTCCCAGATTGGCCCGGATCCGTGCCGGGACGGTCATGGCCGCCGCCAGCAGCAGTTCCGTGTCGTCGGCCGCGAACGGGGTGGCCGGGAAAGCCTTGATCAGACCGCGCGCACCGCGGATGTTGGTCGGCAGATCGTCGGCGATCAGATCGGGGAAGTTGTCCAGGAAACCGGGACCGATCAGCGTGCCGAACGCCGACGGACCGAGCCGGACCGCGCCGCCGACGAAGTCGATCCCGCCGATCCGATCCTCGCCGTACGCGCGCACGTAGTCGCAAATGACGAATGCGCCGTACGACCAACCGACGACCACCGGCCGATCGAGGTGCAACTGTTCGATGACCGCGGCGAGGTCGTCGGCCCACAGGCGCGCATCGGTGTAGTGCTCCTGCTCGAGCGGTGCGTCTGACATGCCGTGGCCGCGCAGGTCGTACGCGACGAGCCGGAACTCTCCGGCCAGCGCGCTCTCGTACTGCTTCGACCAGCACAGATGGCTCTGCGACAGGCCGTGGATGAACACGATCGGTGGCCCGTCCGTCCGGCCCCATTCGCGGACATGCAGGCGTAGACCGCCACCGCCCTGCACGGTGTGGATCGTCGCCTGCTGCTCGATGACTGCTGTCATGGCCCCTCCTTGGCTCGGTCGGTCGAATCGATCGTCACCGCGCTGCGGCACGGTCGGCATCGGGAACCGGCTACGTATCCCTTCAGCACCGGATGCGTACTCGGCAGACAAGGGATACCTACGAACGCGTTCCGTGCCGGCGACGGCGGCGTGATACTGACCAGATGAAGGCTCGCGTGAGCGACGTGTTCGTCGGGCGCGCCCGTGAACTCGAGGCGCTCCGGGGCGTGCTGGACGCCGCCCGGGCCGGCCGTGGCGGGACCGTCCTGATCGCGGGGGAAGCGGGCATCGGCAAGACCCGGCTGACCTCGGAGCTGTCGGCTCGCGCCCGGGACGCAGGGTTCGAGGTCCTGTTCGGACGCTCGATCGACCTGGTCGGCACCGAATTGCCGTACCAGCCGTTCGCGCAGGCTCTGCGCCCGGTCGGCGGCCTCCCGCGGGCGGCTGGCCAGCAGTTCCGTGTCTTCGAGAACACCCTGGGTCTGCTCACGGGCCTCGCGGAGACGGCGCCGGTATTGCTCGTCCTCGAAGACCTGCACTGGGCAGACATGTCCACACTCGATCTCGTCGTCTACCTCGCGCAGTACGTCGACGACCGGCCACTGTTGCTGGTGGCGACATACCGGTCGGATGAGCCGTCGTCGGCCGAGCGCATGCTCCGGCTCGCCACCGGAGTACGGCGTTCGGGATCGGCTCTGCTTGTCGACCTCGGGCCGCTCGACCGCGACGACCTGGCCGCACTGGTCGCGGCGTACGACGTCCCGCCAGCGGCGGCTGCCAAGGTTGACGCGATCGTGGTCCGCTCCGAGGGCAACCCGTTCTTCGCGCAGGAACTGATCGCGGCGGCCGGCGACGGGGGTCTGCCGCGCGGGTTGCGTGAGCTCTTGCTGCAACGGGTCAGCCGGCTTGACCAGCAGGCCCGGACGGTCGTCCGGATTGCCTCGGCTGCCGGCCGGGAGGTCGGATACTCACTGCTGCGAGCGGTCGCTGTGATGCCGGAGCAAGACGTCCGCGCAGCGCTGCGGCAGGCGGTCGAGCACGGCGTGCTGGTCGCCGACCCGACGACGAGCAGCTTTCGGTTCCGGCATGCGTTGCTGGCCGAGGCGGTGTACGCGACCCTGCTGCCGGGCGAGCGCGAGGAGATCCACGAGCACCTCGCTGACGAGCTCGCGCGCAGTGAAGCGGCCGGGCCGGCCGAGCTGGCACCGCACTGGGCGGCCGCGGGTCGCGCGGCGGAGGCTCTGGCTGCGTCGGTCGCCGCTGCCCGCGAGGCGGTGGCCGTCGCCGGTCTGGCCGAGGCTCGGGCCCACCTGGAACGGGCGATCTCGCTGTGGCCGGCGGTCGCGAATGCGGCCGAGCTCGCCGGATCCGATCTGGGTGGCATCTGTTCCTGGGCCGCCGAGCTCGCCAGCGACACCGGCGATGCGCCGCGTGCGGTCGAGCTCACCCGGCGTGCGATCGACCTGGTCGGAGTCCGCGATCGGCGCCGCGCAGCGCTGCTGCAGGTGCGCTTGGGTCAGTACCTCCACGAGACCGGCCGGTCCGGACTCGGCGCGCTCGAGCGAGCGGTCGAACTCGTACCGGCCGAGCCGTCGTCGGATCGGGCGTACGTGCTGGCCTCACGTGCGGGCGGCCTGATGATCGCCTGGCGCCACGCGGAATCCGCACGGCTGGCCGAGCAGGCGTTGGCCATCGCGCGTGACGCCGGTGCCGGCGAGGCTCTGGTTCGAGCGCTGACCGTGCGTGGCGCCGACCTGGTGTATCTGGGTCGGACCGAGGAGGGCCTGTCCGACCTCGGCGAGGCGCTGCGACTGGCCGAGGAGAACGGTGACCGGATCGGGCTGGTCCGGGCGTACATCAATCTGACCGACGCCCTGACGATGCTCGGTCGGCTACGGGAGTCCGTCCAGCTCGGCCGGCAAGGTCTGGAGGCGATCCACCGGTATGGCATCGACAGCGCCGTACTGGTCTCGAATCTGATCGAGGCGCTGTTCGCCCTGGGCGAGTGGGACGAGGCCGATGCGCTGAGCACGGCCGCGTTGCGGTCGATCGTGGCGAGCTTCCCGTACATGCTGCTGATGCTTCGAGCAGATCTCGAGGTCGGCCGCGGCGACTTCGCCTCCGCCCGGGAGCACCTCGACGCCGCGCTCGCGACCCTGCGTCCGGACCGCGGACTGGGCATCTACGACATCTGCTTGGCCGAACTCGCGTTGTGGGAGCGGCGGTGGGCCGACGCCGCGGACCACGCGAGCGCCGCCCTGGAACGGATCGGCTCGATCGAGGCCGCACAGCTTCGGGTGTGGTTCTGTGCAAAGGGGCTGCGGGCACAGGCAGACCTTGCCGCGTTGGCCAGGACCCGACGGGATGCCGACGCAGAGCGGAGCGTGCTCGACCGCGCGGACCAACTGATCGCCGTCGCCCGTCACGCTGCCGAGGATGCCGCGTCGGTGACGCAGAGCAGCAGCGCCTGGCTAGCGCTGGCCGAGGCAGAATTCCAGCGCGCCCGGGGCGTCGCCGGCCCTGAGTTGTGGGCAGAGGCCGCGGACCGCTGGGCACCGCTGGGCCGTGCACCGCTCGCCACCTACTGTGACTGGCGCCAGGCGGAGGCCTTGGTCACGGTCGGAGCTGCCCGGGCCGATGCGAGCACTCCGGCTGGTTCGGCCTACGCCGTTGCGGTCCGCATCGGTGCCCAGCCGTTACAGCGAGAGCTCGAGTTGCTCGCCGAACTGGCCCACCTGCGGCTCGCGCCTCCGCCGGCCGAGGCTGAACCCGCCGAAGGTCTGGACGAGGCTCTCGGGCTCACGGCGCGCGAGGCCGAGGTGCTGACGCTGCTGTCCCACGGCTGCACCAACCGCGAGATCGCGGAGGCGATGGTCATCAGCGTCCGGACGGTCGGCGTCCACGTGTCGCATATCCTGCAGAAACTCGGCGCGGCCAATCGCCTCGAGGCCGCCGCGATCGCACAGCGGGTGGCCAGGCGGGAGCCGACGTACCGCGCATCTTCGCCCTGAAAGCCCAGCACAGCTGAAGGGTGCGACCGGGGTTTCCCCTGATTCCGGGGAGGCCGGGCCGGGCTTAACTTTGCTGGTATGGCGACGGATGATATGCGCAAGGACCTGCGGGCGGCGGTGGCCGCGCGGCAGGAGCTCGGGCCGGAGTACGAAGCCGAGATCATCGACAGCTTCCTGGACAAGGTCGACGCGCGGGACGCCCAGCGGCGTGGTGGCCTGCCCGAGCCGGCACCCCGGCCGCGGCACCCGAGCCGGGAGACCGACCCGGGCGGCCTGGCGCTGGCGATCATCTCGATCGTCGCCGCGATTCCGATCACCGCGATCGCGGCCGACATGCTCGGCCTGATCGGCGTCGTCGTCTGCTGGGCCGGCCTGGTCGGCATCAACTTCGCCCGCACGTCCGCCCGCCGCCGCTGAGTCGGAGAAGGTCCTCCAGACCGCGCTACAGCTTGACCGGTACTCGCCTGCCGGCGGCGTCGAACGCGCGGATCTCCTGCTTGAGGCGGTCGCCGTTCGTGAACTTTCCGTGTGCCTGGACCTCCGTGTAGGCGAAGCCCCGGTCGACGACGCCCTCGGTCCACTCGCCGACCTTGCCCTGCCATACGTACCGGGACTCGACCCTGGCGATCTCCGGCCGGGCCCGGTAGATGGTCCACGACTGGAGGGTGCCGCTGTCAGCCGTCAGGTCAGAGTCGTTCGTGCTGAGCACCACCAAGCCTTGCGCGGCCGTCGGGCGGCCAGTCCAGACCTTGTCGGCGATGACACCGACCATGCCGACGGCGCCAAGCCGACCCGACGCCGGCGTGCGCATCATGCAGACCCTGAACCCCAGCTTGGCGATAGCGGGGTGGCGGCTGGGCGGGTTCGCGGCCACCGCGACCGACGCTGTGCTGTCCTTGGTGATACCTCGCACGTGGCGGCTCCAGAGCAGCCTCACCGTACCTTTCTCCGCCGGGAACGTGCACTCGCGGCCGAGGCTGGACAGGTCTCCCCGTGGAACCGCTCCGAGATCGACCTTCGGCGACGCGGGCGAGACGGTGTTCTGAGCCGGAGTGCCGGCAACTCCGGGGTCGCTGGACGGCTCGCCGGTGATGACGAGCGTGCCGGCAACCACGGCTGCAACGGCTCCGACGGCAGCCACCGGGGCGACCCAGCGCCGGGTCGAGTGGTCGCCCGTGGGCCGCGACTTGGCCATCACCCGGTTGCGGAGCCGGGATCGCTGGGACGAGGTCAACGGGGGGACGGGTGGCGGGTCGAGCTGAATGTTCATGAGAGTTCCTCGTTGAGAGCGACTCGCGTCAGCAGGTCGGGGAAACGGCGACGGGTGCGATGCAGTCTGGCCTTGACGGTTCCGACCGGTACGCCGAGCGCGTCCGCGGCCTCGGCCATCGTGAGACCGGACCAGACCACGAGCTCGAGAGTCTCGCGTTCGTGCCGGGGGAGTTTGGCCACGGCGCGACGGATCGCCGACATGCGGCGCTCGTCGTCCAGCCGGCGGGCGACGTCGGCGGCATGATCGAGGTCGGGTGCCGGGTCGGGGAGGCGATCCACAATCCTGCGCAGTCGGCTCGCCGTACGGAAGAGGGTCCGGCACTCGTTACTGGCCACCATCAGCAGCCAGCCGCGAGCGCTAGGCCCGGTCAGCGGGCCTGGTGGGTTGCGCTGGAATCGCCGCCAGGTGTTCAGGAACGTCGCCTGGACGACGTCCTCGGCAGTACTCCAGGAGGCGGTCCGCCGGAACGCGAAGGCATGTACGTCGTCCGCGTAGCGGTCGAACAACTCGCCCAGCGCGAAGTGGTCCCCGTTGCTCAACCGCTCCCAAAGCTCCGGGTCGGAGCCCGGGCCAGGTTCGGTCGGTGAACCAGCGTCTGCGGATCCCGCAGCCATGACCGGCTCCGTATCGTCAGTCAAGGTGATCTTCACATCGGGTAGTGACCGGCCACGCACCTGAAGGTTGCATCAGAGCCCGGTCAGAATCTCCCTCACGCCGCGCTCAACATCCTCTGGCAGGTCCAGCAGGAGCCCGCGGTGTACGCCGTACCAGGGAGCCAGCCTGCACCAGTCGAGGGACCGTTCCCGCAGCTCAGGGGTAGGTTCGTAGGTCTCCGCCACGCCGTCGCGCAGCGCGGCCGGCGCGTCATTCAGGAGCCAGCACAGGTCCAGCGCGGGGTCGCCGATGACCGCGTCGGTCCAGTCGATGATTCCGGTGATCCGCCCGTCCGTCACGAGGATGTGCTCCGGGCCGAGGTCGCAATGGATCAGCGTGGTCCGCACGGCCGCCACGCGATCGAGCAGCTCATGGGCGCGCGTCCGGTATTCGGCCGGCAGCAGCGGCACCACACGCTCCCGGCATTCCGCGAGGAACGTTGCCTTCTCCGCGAAAGCCGTCTCAGCGTCCAGTGCGCCATGGGCGACCGCATCCGCCGGGTCAACGGCATGCAGGGCCTTGAGGAACGCGCCGAGCTCGCGGCCGAGCGCCGTACTGCCGCCTTCGAGGGGCGAGCCGGGCAGCATCAGGTGGCGTACGCCGTTCTCCGTCGTCTCCGGAACGGGGACGGGCAGAGGGAGCTGTGGGGCGAGCCAGGGGAGGAGTGTGGCCTCGGCCAGGAGGCGGGGACGGACCTCGGCGCGGCGGGGCGAGCGGTGGATCCAGGGGCCGTCGATCCACGCGTGACTGTCCCAGCCCTGAATGATCGTCACGCCAGGCTCCTGACCAGCGGGCCGAGCAGGGCCGCGGTGTCGGGCATGAAGGACCAGGCGGGGTCGTCCAGCTTGGCGACGAGGTCGGCCGGGGTCATCCAGTCGCCCCACTCGACCTCCTCCGGCTGGTGCTTCAGCGGGCCGTCCCAGACACAGCTGTAGAGGTACGCGTGGTAACGGGTGTGGTCGTCGGCGTAGTCGCCCTCCGGCAGCCGCACCAGCTCGGCGCCCGTGATTCCCAGCTCCTCGGCCAGCTCCCGGACCACGGCGTCGTACGGGTCCTCACCGGCCGCGACAACGCCACCGGCGGCGAAGTCGTACCGGCCCGGGTAGACGTCCTTGGTCGGCGTACGGCGGTGCACGTAGATGTCACCGGCCGCATTCCGGACGAGTACGCCGGTGGCCGCGTGCCGCAGGTTGTCCCGGCGCATCAGGGAGCGCGGTGCCGATCCGGCGACATGGTTGTCTTCATCGAGGATCGCCACCAATTCGTCCATTGGCGCAGTTTCACACGTAACCCTGTGGACACGGCAACGCCTTTACCCGCCGGCACCGCGTAGGCTCGTTCGCATGAGTGTTCGGCGGATCATGGGAACCGAGACCGAGTTCGGAATCTCGGTGCCAGGCCAGCCCGGGGCCAACCCGATGCTGACCTCCAGCCAGGTGGTGAACGGTTACGCCCAGACGCAGCCGCTGGCGCGCAAGACGCGGTGGGACTTCGACGAGGAGCACCCGCTGCGGGACGCGCGCGGCTTCGACCTGAGCCGGGAGGTGGCGGACTCCAGCCAGCTCACCGACGAGGAGACCGGGCTGGCGAACGTCATCCTGACCAACGGCGCCCGGCTGTACGTCGACCACGCCCACCCGGAGTACTCCGCGCCCGAGTGCACGAACCCCCGGGATGTCGTGGTCTGGGACAAGGCCGGCGAGCTGGTGATCATGGAAGGCGCCCGGCAGGCCCGCCAGATCCCCGGTGCCCCGCCGCTGAACCTGTACAAGAACAACACCGACAACAAGGGCGCGTCGTACGGCTCGCACGAGAACTACCTGATGCGCCGATCCACCCCGTTCGCGTCGATCGTGCGGCACCTGACGCCGTTCTTCGTGAGCCGTCAGGTGGTCACCGGCGCCGGCCGGGTCGGCATCGGCCAGGACGGCGCCGCCCACGGCTTCCAGATCAGCCAGCGCGCCGACTACTTCGAGGTCGAGGTCGGCCTGGAGACGACGCTGAAGCGCCCGATCATCAACACCCGCGACGAACCGCACGCGAATCCGGACCGCTACCGCCGGCTGCACGTCATCATCGGCGACGCGAACCTGTCCGAGATCTCGACGTACCTGAAGGTCGGGACGACGTCGCTCGTGCTGTCGATGATCGAGGACGGCTGGCTGACCGACGACCTCAGCGTGGACCGCCCGGTGACGGCGCTGCACGAGGTCAGCCACGACCCGACCTGTACGCACCTGATGACGCTCAAGGACGGCCGCAAGCTGACCGCGGTCCAGTTGCAGACCGAGTACCTCGAGCAGGCCCGCAAGTACGTCGAGGACAAGTACGGCGACGACGCGGACCGGCAGACCAAGGACGTGCTGCACCGCTGGGAGCAGATCCTCGACCAGCTGGCCATCGACCCGATGAAGCTGGCCGACCAGCTCGACTGGGTGGCGAAGTACAAGCTGCTCCAGTCGTACCGCGATCGCGACGGCCTGGACTGGGACGACTCGAAGCTCCATCTCGTCGATCTGCAGTACGCCGACCTGCGCCCGGACAAGGGTCTTTACTACAAGTTGGTGAAGGCCGGCCGGATGCAGCGGCTGGTGTCCGACGAGGAGATCCGGATGGCGGTCTCGCACCCGCCGACCGACACCCGGGCGTACTTCCGCGGCCGCTGCATGCAGCAGTACGCGCCGCAGGTGGCGGCTGCCTCGTGGGACTCGGTGATCTTCGATCTGCCGGGCAAGGAGTCGCTGCAGCGGATCCCGACGCTGGACCCGTTGCGGGGCACGAAGGCGCATGTCGGGACACTTCTTGACCAATGCGACACCGCGAGTGACCTGGTTCGCACCATTACTGGGGGCGCCGCCGGGTAGGGTCGCTAGTGAGGGTCGGTTGGGCGACCCTCCCAGCGGTTCTAGGAGGTGTGTGGCCATGGCGAAGGACGGCGGTCAGCAGCACAAGCAGCCGAAGCGTTCGTCGACCGAGGAAGAGGTCGAGCAGGTCGAGGCGTCGGAGGACGTCCAGGAGCGCAAGGAGCGGCTCGACGAGGACGTCGACTCGATCCTCGACGAGATCGACGAGGTGCTCGAGGAGAACGCCGAGGAGTTCGTCCGCGGATTCGTGCAAAAGGGTGGGGAGTGAACCGCTCGATGACTTTTGATGCCTCCGGCCGGTTGCCGGAAGCCTTCATGACCCCAGGTGGTTCGTCGTTCATGGACTTCCTGGCCGGGCACGCGCCCGACCTGCTGCCGGGACGGCGCAGCCTGGGGTCGGCCGACTTCTCCGACCAGGTCCCGCACGGTACGACGATCGTCGCCGCCACCTTCCCCGGTGGCGTGGTGATGGCCGGCGACCGGCGGGCCACGATGGGCAACATCATCGCCCAGCGTGACATCGAGAAGGTGTTCCCCGCCGACGAGTACTCGGCGGTCGCGTTCGCGGGCACGGCCGGTTTCGGGATCGAGATGGTCCGGCTGTTCCAGGTGGAGCTGGAGCACTACGAGAAGCTCGAGGGCGCCACCCTCAGCCTGGACGGCAAGGCCAACCGGCTCAGCGCGCTGATCCGGGGCAACCTCTCGATGGCGCTCCAGGGCCTGACCGTGGTGCCGCTGTTCGCGGGCTACGACCCGGACATCAAGGGCGGCCGGATCTTCTCCTACGACCCGACCGGCGGGCGCTACGAGGAGCACCACTTCCACAGCGTCGGCTCGGGATCGGTGTTCGCCCGGGGCGCCCTGAAGAAGCTCTACCGCGAGGACATGTCCGTGACCGACTGCGTCACGGCCATCATCCAGTCCCTGATCGACGCCGCCGACGACGACTCGGCGACCGGCGGTCCGGACATGCTGCGGCGGATCTTCCCGGTGGTCGGTGTGGTCACCGCGGACGGCTATCGGCGGCTGCCGGAGGACGAGGTCGCCGCGATCGTCGACGCGGCCTGGGCCGAGCGGCACAACCGTCCCGACGGCCCGGCCTCGGCGTCCCTGACCTGATCCCGATCGACTACTGAGTGATAGAGGACGACACTTTCGATGAGCGTTCCGTTCTACGTCTCGCCCGAACAGCTGATGCGGGACCGGGCCGACTTCGCCCGGAAGGGCATCTCCAAGGGCCGCAGTGCGATCGCGCTGCAGTACGCCGACGGCATCCTGTTCGTCGCGGAGAACCGCTCGCCCGCGCTGCACAAGGTGGCCGAGATCTACGACCGGATGGCGTTCGCCGCCGTCGGCCGGTACAACGAGTTCGAGAACCTGCGGATCGCCGGCGTCCGACTGGCCGACATGCGCGGGTACTCCTACGACCGGCGCGACGTCACCGGCCGGGCGCTGGCCAACGCGTACGCGCAGACCCTCGGCGCGATCTTCTCCTCCGGCGGTGAGAAGCCGCTCGAGGTGGAGATCCTGGTCGCCGAGGTCGGCGCCAGCACGGCCGAGGACCAGATCTACCGGCTGACCTACGACGGCTCGATCGCGGACGTCCGCGGGTACGCCGTGATGGGTGGACCGGCCGAGCAGGTCGCGGACTACGTCGGCGAGCACTTCAAGGAGGGCATCTCGCTGGCCGGAGCACTCCGGCTGGCAGTGGATGCGCTCGGCCACGACGGCACCGAGGTCCGCCAGTTGACCCCGGACCAGATCGAGGTCGCCGTCCTGGACCGGACCCGGACGCAGGTGCGCAAGTTCAAGCGGATCTCCGAGGAGACCCTCGCGCGCATCCTGTCCGAGTCCACCCCGGACAAGACCCCGTCGGAGCCCGTCGAGGCCGACAAGACCGAGGACAAGGCTGCCGAGGACGCGACGGCGACCTCCTCCGCCGACGACGCCCCGGCGGACGACGACGTACCCATCGCGCCACCCGAGGAGCCGGACGACAACCGGCCACTGTGAACGAGTCGCTCGACGGTGCGGCCGCTGCGGACTCCGCGGCGGCCGCTCCGTCTCGGCCCGGGGATCCGCAGCCCTGGGAGTTGCTCGCCGAGGAGACGGGGTTTCACCGGTTCCTGACTGTCACGCTTCGGCGCTACCGGCTGCCGGACGGGCGGGAGGCGGAGTGGGACGTGCTCGGTCCCGAGTCAGCGGCCGGGATCTCCGCCGGTATCACCGTGCTGCCGCTGACCCCGGAGGGCCGGATCGTGACGATCCGGATGTTCCGGGCCGGACCTGACCGGATCGTCACCAACCTGCCCGGCGGGCTGGTCGAGCCGGGCGAGGACCCGGCGCTGGCCGGTGCCCGGGAGCTCGAGGAGGAGACCGGGTACACCTGCGAGTCGCTCGACCTGGTCGGCTGGCAGTGGTCGTCGGCGTCCTCGACCTTCCGCAAGTACGTCGCGATCGCGCGCGGCTGCCGCCCGGACGGGAAACAGGCCCTGGACGATTTCGAGGACTGTGTCCCGGTCGAGCTGACCGTCGACGCCTTCCGCACCGAGCTCCGGACTCCTGGCGCGATGACAGGGATCGACGCGGCCTACCTCGCCCTGGATCACGCCGGCCTGCTCTGACAGTTGTCGTGCAGATGCTTGACGAGCTGGTGCGCGCACTGAGTGGATGGGATCGTGACCCCAGAACCTCAGCAGACCATCAGCCGTCAGGACGGGTTCGACCTCGGTCAGAGCGTCGGGCTGGTCCATGGCCCGACCACAGACGCCGACGCCGAGCGCGTCGTCCGCGAGGCCCTCGAACTGGCCGGCGTACAGACCGTCACTGACGGGGAAGCGGACGTGACGGTCCGGCTCGGCGCGAGCGCCGCTGCCCTTGGTGTGGAGCCGGCGGAGGGACTGCCCGCCGAGGGGTACGTCGTCGCCGTCGGGGGAAACCAGATCGTGCTCGACGGAGTCGACACCGATGGGACCTTCTACGCCGCGCAGACGCTCGCACAGCTTGTCCAGGGCAACCATCTGGACGGCGTCGAGATCCGCGACTGGCCGACGATGCGGTACCGCGGCTCGATCGAAGGCTTCTACGGTACGCCGTGGTCGCACGCGGACCGGCTCGACCATCTGGACTACCTCGGCGCGCACCGGATGAACACCTACGAGTACGCCCCGAAGGACGACCTGTACCACCGCGAGCAGTGGCGCGACCCGTACCCGGCCGACAAGCTGGCCGAGCTCGGTGAGCTGATCGACCGCTCCCGGCGGAACAAGGTCGACTTCACCTTCGCGCTCTCGCCCGGCAACTCGATCCGCTACACCGACGACGCCGACTTCCGGGCGCTGATCGCGAAGTTCGAGGCGCTCTACGCGCTCGGCGCGCGGGCCTTCACTGTGGCGCTGGACGACATCGAGTACGAGAAATGGCACGCGGCCGAGGACGAGGAGAAGTACGGCATCGGTGGTGGCGGGGCCGGATCGGCGCAGAGCGAGCTGCTGAACCGGATCCAGCGGGAATGGGTCGTGACCAAGCCTGACCTGGCCCCGCTGCAGATGGTCCCGACCGAGTACTACGACGTGACCGAGTCGCCGTACAAGCAGGCGTTGCGGGAGCAGCTGGACAGCGCGGTCGTCGTGCACTGGACCGGGATCGGTGTCGTCCCGTACTCGATCACGACCGCACAAGCGGCCGAGGCGAAGGCTGTGTTCGGGCACGACATCCTGATCTGGGACAACTACCCGGTCAACGACTACGCGCACGGACGGCTCCTGCTCGCGGACTACAGCAACCGCGAGCCGGGCCTGGCAGAGCACGTGGTCGGCGTGATCTCGAACCCGATGAACCAGGCCGCGGCCAGCAAGCTGGCGCTCTACTCGTTCGCCGAGTTCGGCTGGAACCCGGCGACGTACGACGAGCAGGCCTCGTGGCACCGCGGCGATCGCCGAGCGAGCCGACGGCGATCCGGAGACGATCGCGGCGCTCGAGGTCTTCGCCGACCTCGCCACCTACGACGGGAAGCTGCATCTGGAGAACGCGCCGGTGCTGGCGGCGAAGACCGCTGCGTTCTGGGAGACCTGGAAGGCGGGCGACCTGGCCAACGCGATCGCGGACCTCGAGCCGTACCTCGAGGCGATCGAGAACGCTCCGGCCACGATCCGTGACGGCGTGCCCGACCCGACCTTCGCCGACGAGGCCGGTGCCTGGCTCGACGCGTCCTTCCTCTGGGGTCAGGCGCTGCGCGAGTCCCTCCGCCTTCTCGAAGCAGTGGCCGAAGGCAACAGCTCGGCGATCGCCACCAGTCGTGCCCAGATCAACCACCTGGTCACGCTGGCCGGCGAGCTCAGCGACAGCCGCCTTCCGCACGCCAACACCCACCCCCGCATCGCCGACGGCGTCGCCGACAAGTTCGTCGCGGACGCCGACCAGGTGGCCGAGGGCAAAGAATGAGCGCATGCTGATCGATCACTGGCCGCTGCGTGGCCTGCGACTCACCACCGAGCGGCTTGTCCTGCGGCAGCCCGACGAGGAGGAGCTGGCGGCGCTGGCCGACGTCGCTGCCGCCGGCATTCATCAGCCGGGAGAGCAGCCGTTCCTCACCCCATGGACCGAGGTGCCGCCCGCCGAACGCGCTCGGAGCGTGCTGCAGGGCTACTGGGACGACCTGTCGTCCTGGACGCCGCAGAACTGGGACCTGCAGCTCGGAGTGTTCCGCGACGGCGTGCCCATCGGCATCGTGGCGCTGCGCGCAACGGACTTCGCCATCCTCCGGGAGGTCAAGACCTGGTCGTGGCTCGGCCTCGAGCACCACGGTCAGGGGTTCGGCACCGAGGCCCGGAGAGCATTGCTGCACCTCGCCTTCGCCGGACTGGACGCCGAGGCGGCGCTGACCGAGGTCTTCCAGGACAACGTCGGCTCCCAGGGCGTGTCCCGCAAGCTCGGCTATCGCCCGGATGGCATCTCCCGCGACGTGCTGCACGGCAAACCCGTCGTCTCCGACCGGCTTCGCCTCACCCGGGAGGACTGGCAGGAGACCCCGGTCGAGGTCGCGGGCCTGGAGGCCTGCCGGTCCTGGTTCATCGCGTAGGCTGAACGACGGGCCGCAACTGGCGTTGAGGTGGATAACCACCGGGGAACGGCCTGCCGGGAGATCCGGCTGCGCCGCGCGCCTGGGCATCCGACCTGTTGTCGACGCCCGAAGGAGCGCGCATGACGACCGCTGAACTGATGACCGGGACCGACCTCGCCGCGGAGATCGTGGCTCAGGCGGCCGCCAGGGCGAAGAACCTGCAGGAGAAGCGCGGGATCCAGCCGTGTCTGGCGACCGTCCTGGTGGGCGATGACCCCGCGTCGGGGACCTACGTCCGGATGAAGCAGAACCGCTCCAAGAAGGCCGGGATCGGGTCGCGGAGCGTCGTGCTGCCTGCCGAGACGACCACCGACGAACTGGTCGCCGAGCTGACCAAGCTGTCCCACGACCCGGCCGTGCACGGGATCCTGCTGCAGCACCCGGTGCCCGCGCAGATCGACGAGCGGGCCGCGTTCGAGGCGATCGATCCGGCCAAGGACGTCGACGGTGTGACCATGCGGTCGTTCGCCGCGATGGCGTTCGGCGATCCCGGGTTCCGGTCCGCGACGCCCGGCGGCATCATGCGGTTGCTCGAGGCGTACGACGTACCGATCGCCGGAGCGCACGCGGTCGTGATCGGCCGCAGCCCGATTCTCGGCAAGCCGGTCGGGATGTTGCTACTGGCATCGAACGCGACCGTCACCTACACGCACTCGCGGACCGTCGACCTGCCGGAGATCGTCCGGACCGCGGACATCGTGGTGGCCGCGGTCGGCAAGCCGAACTTCGTCCGGGGCGACTGGCTCAAGCCGGGCGCGGTCGTGGTCGACGCCGGCTACAACGAGGGCAACGTCGGCGACGTGGACTTCGACGAGGCGGCCCAGGTCGCGCGCCTGATCACACCGGTCCCGGGCGGCGTCGGGCCGATGACGATCGCCCTCCTGCTGGAGCAGGCCGTCGACGCCGCCGAAGCACAATCCGAGACGGCTGTCCACCCTCTGACTACCACGCACTAGGGTTGGAGGTAGACAGGGTCGTGTCTGATCGTCCCGCGCCTACTGCGCGGCACTCGGCACGGCACCTCGCCGCACTGGAGCAAAGGCAACGATGAAACCACATCGACGCCTTCCCTCCAGCACGCCGATGCACCGCACCGAGCACCTGCTCGCGACGGCGTGGGACCATCAGAAACGACCTAAGGAGGCGGGTACGTGGCGGTACGGGCGATCCGGGGTGCCACCCAGCTCGACGTGGACGAGCGCGAGCATCTGCTCGAGCGGTCCGCGGAGCTGGTGAAGGCGGTCCTGGAGGCGAACGATCTGGAGAACGAGGATCTGATCAGCATCCTGTTCACCGTCACGCCGGACCTGCACTCGGAGTTTCCGGCCGTCGCGGGCCGTCAGATCGGGCTCACCGACGTACCGCTGATGTGTATGCAGGAGATTGCCGTCCCGCACGCGCTGCCGCGAGTCGTCCGGATGATGGTGCACACCGAGACCCCGCGATCCCGCGAGAAGATCCAACACGTCTACCTGCACGGCGCCGTCGCTCTCCGCCCCGATTTGACCGGCGCTCAGTGAGTGAGCTTCGCGGGCCGGTCCGGATCGTGGGCGCCGGGCTCATTGGTACGTCGATCGGCCTGGCGCTGGTGCGGTTGGGCGTCGTCGTGGAGCTCGTCGACGCCGATCCGGACACTGCCCTGATGGCCGAACGGATCGGCGCGGGCTCGCGGCTGGTCCAGATCGAGCCGCAGCTCGTCGTGGTCGCCGTCCCGCCGGACCACGTCGGCGCGGTGATCGCCGAGCAGCTCGAGCAGACCGACGCCGTCGTCACCGATGCCGCCAGCGTGAAGTCGAAGCCACTCGCCGACGCCCGCAGGCTCACCGGCGACCTGAGCCGGTACGTCGGTGGTCACCCGATGGCAGGCTCCGAGCGGAACGGGCCGCTGGCCGCCCGCGCGGACCTGTTCGACGGCGCGACCTGGGCGATCACCCCGCACGAGACCAGCGCTCCCGAGGCGATCGAGCTGGTCCGGCGGCTGGCCGAGGCTGCCGGTGCTCGGACCGTCGAGCTGTCCGTGGAGGATCACGACCTCGGGGTTGCCCGGGTCTCGCACCTGCCGCAGCTGATGTCGTCGCTCGCCGCCGGCACGCTTGCCGAGGCGCCGAGCTCGCATCTCGAGCTGTCCGGTCAGGGTGTCCGGGACGTGACCCGGATCGCGGCCGGCGACCCGAAGCTGTGGACCCAGATCGTGTCCGCGAACTCGACCGCGCTGACCGGACTGCTGGAGCAGATCCGCGAGGAGCTCGATCGCCTGCTCGTTGCTTTGGGCAAGGAAGAGGGCACCGAGGAGCTCACGTCGATCCTCGGCCGGGGCGTCGCCGGTGCGGTCCGGGTGCCGGGCAAGCACGGTACGCCGCACATCGATCTGGTCACTGTTCTGGTGACGATTCCCGACCGGCCGGGGCAGTTGGCCCGGCTGTTCGCGGACGCGGCCGAGTCCGGTGCGAACGTCGAGGACCTGCGGATCGACCACAGCCCGGGCCGTCCGGTCGGTGAGGTCGAGCTTGCGGTCAAACCAGGGTCGGTCGACCAACTGGTCGACGTACTGACCGAGCGCGGCTGGGTCGTCCACCACTAGCCGTCGTACCACCGGCGGTGGCCAGCTTGTCCCCGGCCACAGGTAATCTCTGGGCATGATCATCGCTGTGGACGGCCCGAGCGGCTCCGGCAAGTCGAGCACCGCTCGAGGCGTCGCCAGCCGGCTGGGGCTGCGCTTCCTGGACACCGGAGCGACCTACCGGGCGGTGACCTGGTCGGCGCTCGAGCACGGCCTCGATCTGGACGACACCGCGGCGGTCGCGCAGCGGGCTCGCGAGCTGCGGCTCGAGATCAGCACCGACCCGGTGAACCAGTTCGTGATCGCCGACGGGACCGACGTCACGGTCGCGATCCGGGAGCCGCGGATCAGCGAGACGGTCTCCAAGATCGCCACCAACCTGGACGTCCGCAAGGAGTTGATCCGGCGGCAGCGCGCGATCATCGACGCCGCCCAGCCGACCGGCGGGATCGTGGTCGAGGGCCGCGACATCGCCACCGTGGTCGCCACCGACTCGGAGCTGAAGGTGCTGCTCACCGCCGACCAGGAAGCCCGGATGGCGCGGCGCGGCGCCGAGCTGGCGGCCGGATCGGTGACAGCCGAGCAACTCCGGGACCAGATCGTCCGCCGGGACGCCGACGACGCGACCGTGTCGGAGTTCCTGGTCGCTTCCGACGGCGCGGTCACCATCGACTCGACGCATCTGTCCCTCGAGGAGGTCATCGACGTGATCAGCCGACTCGCGAAGGAGGCCGAGGCCGCCGATAGGGACGCCGGCGACCAGGAGTCATGACAGAGCACATGGCCGCGCCTCCGGCGCGGCGGGTCATGGGGCCTTGACTCCTGGCCTTCCCTCGTCGCTCCAGTCGCCGCGCTCCTTCCGCTCCTCAGTCCAGGCCAGGAGGCCCCATGACCACAGAACTGACGGGGCACCTGGAGCTGCCCCGCACAGACGATCTGGGCTCATTGCCGTACCGGCTCGCGCTCCCGGCGCGCTTGGTCGCCAAACCGTACTTCCGGCGCAAGTACAAGTTGACCGTTCATCACGAAGACCTGTTCCCCCGGACCGGTCCGGTGCTGATGACGACGAACCACATGAACCTGCTCGACGCGCCGCTGCTCGGGGCGATCTCGCCCCGGATGCTGCACCAGCTCGGCAAGATCGAGGCCTTCGGCGGTGTGCAGGGCAAGTTCCTGCGCCGGATCGGCCAGATCCCGGTCGACCGGTCGGCGTACGACGTCCTCGCGGTCCGGCAGTCGATCCAGGTGCTGCGCGACGGCCGGGTGCTGAACATCTACCCGGAGGGTACGCGGGGGCCTGGCGACTTCAGCCGGATCCGGCTCGGGGTGGCCTATCTGGCCATGGTGACGGGCGCGCCGATCCTGCCGGTGGTACTGCTGGGGACCAGGCTGCCGCATGGCGACGTGGACGGCTTTCCACCGGCCGGGAGCCCGATCGACGTGGTCTATGGCGAGCCCTTCACGGTGGAGCGCGTACCCTTTCCGAGGAGGCATTCCGACGTACGGGCGGTTGCCGACCAGATCGGCGACGTGCTGCGAGCCCAGGTGAGGGCGGCCGTCGAAGCCACCGGCCACCCCCTCCCGGGCGGGCCAGACAAGAAGGACCCTGATGACTGACCTGCCCACCGGCTACGACTTCGCCGAGCCTACGCACGACCGCGAGGACACTGGGCCGCTGCCTGTGCTCGCGATCGTCGGCCGGCCGAACGTGGGCAAGTCCACGCTGGTCAACCGCATCATCGGCCGCCGCGAGGCCGTCGTCGAAGACACCCCCGGCGTCACCCGCGACCGCGTCTCGTACGACGCGAACTGGGCCGGCCGTGGCTTCACCGTCGTCGACACCGGCGGCTGGGACCCGGACGCGGTCGGCATGGCGGCCCTGGTCGCGGCCCAGGCCGAGGTCGCCATCAACGCGGCCGACGCGGTCCTGTTCGTGGTCGACGCGACCGTCGGGATCACGGATGCGGACGAGGCCGTCGTCCGGGTGCTGCGGAAGTCCGGCAAGCCGGTCGTACTCGCGGCGAACAAGGTCGACGACCAGCGGGTCGAGGCAGAGGCGATGAACCTGTGGAGCCTCGGTATCGGCGAGCCGTTCCCGGTCTCCGCGATGCACGGCCGCGGTACCGGCGACATGCTGGACGCCGTCCTGGCCGCGCTGCCCGAGGCGCCGCCGGAGCGCGACGCCGAGACCGGCGGACCGCGCCGCGTCGCGATCGTCGGCAAGCCGAACGTCGGCAAGTCCTCCCTGCTGAACAAGGTCGCCAAGGAGGACCGCGTCGTCGTCAGCGACGTCGCCGGTACGACGGTCGACCCGGTGGACGAGCTGATCACGCTGGCCGGCAAGGAGTGGCGGTTCATCGACACCGCTGGTATCCGGCGGAAGGTCAAGAACTCCCAGGGGCACGAGTACTACGCCTCACTGCGGACGAACGCGGCGATCGAGCGCGCCGAGGTGGTCGTGGTCGTGATCGACGCGTCCGAGCCGATGACGGAGCAGGACCTGCGGATCATGAGCGCGGTCGAGGAGGCCGGCAAGGCGCTGGTGATCGCCTACAACAAGTGGGATCTGGTCGACGAGGACCGGCGGTACTACCTGGAGCGCGAGATCGACCGCGATCTGATCCAGTTCCGCTGGGCCCCGCGGGTGAACATCAGCGCCCTCACCGGACGGCACATGGAGAAGCTGGTGCCGGCGATCGAGGCGGCCCTCGACGGCTGGCAGACGCGCGTCCCGACCGGCCAGCTGAACGCGTTCCTCGGCCGCCTGGTCGCGGCGCACCCGCACCCGGTCCGGTCCGGGCAAGCAGCCGAAGATCCTGTTCGGCACCCAGGCGACGACGATGCCGCCGACGTTCGCGATCTTCACCTCCGGCCAGATCGAGGCGTCGTACCAGCGCTTCATCGAACGCCGCCTGCGCGAGGACTTCGGCTTCGTCGGCAGCCCCGTGCACGTCCAGATCCGGGCCCGCCAAAAGAACAAGAAGCGCTGACCCAGCCCGGTAAAGACCACCCCATCAGATGAGGTAAGGTTTACTCCGCTCGCTTCTTCGGAGGCGGGCTTCGGGCTGTGGCGTAGTTTGGTAACGCGTTCGGCTGGGGGCCGAAAGATCGCAGGTTCAAATCCTGTCAGCCCGACCCAGGAGGGCCACCGATTTTGTCGGTGGCCCTCTTTACGTTGTCACCATGGGTACACCTGGGGATACGCGAACCTGGACAGACGACCAATTGCGTCACGCGGTAGCGGACAGCAAGTCGTGGCGCGCTGTTGCACGCGCCTTGGGACTGAAAGGGACGTCCGCAGGCACGATCAGGTCGCTCCAGCATCATGCCGCCCGTCTCGACCTGAACACGTCGCACTTCACCGGTCAGCGACAGTGGTCCGACCCACAGTTGCGTGCGGTGTTGCTCAGGGCAACCTGCTGGGCTGACGTTCTAGCCGGCCTCGGTGTCGCTGACATCCCGCAGAACCGCGTTCGGATGAAGGGACATGCTGTTCGGCTCGGCCTGGACTTTGCCCATTTGAGGACGACCGATCGGCCGTCGAGTGCAGGTGAAGTGTTCGACGAGCCGGCACAGCCGCAGATGCTGCGAACTGCGGCGCCCGCGCCGGCCGTGGCGTGGTTCGAGATGCGTGGCTGTGCGGTTGCGCTGCCAGTTGAGCCCCAGGTGTACGACCTGCTGGTGACGACGGGTAAGGGCATTCAGCGCGTGCAGGTGAAGAGTTGCGCCCGTCAGGACGGCAGGGGTCACTGGTCGGTCGAGATCGGGCGGAGGCCGTACGTGCTGGACAAGTCAGCAAGCAAGATGCCATACGATCCGGACTCGATCGATCTGTTCTTCATCGTGCTCGGAGACGGCAGCATCTACGTCATACCCAGCTCAGTGCTGGCCGGGCGGGTGCGCATCTATGCCGAGACGTACGCGCCGTACCGAGTGGGTGACGCATCAAGCCTGCTGCGGTGGGGCTTCAGCAGGCTGATGCCCCACGCGTCGCCTCAGCGCACGCTCGCGAGTTCCTTCGGCCCGGGTTCTTCACCGACCCGCAGGGATTCGCCTTCGATGTCTACCTTGGGGGTTATGCGCTCGAGCCACTTCGGGAACCACCAGGCACGATCGCCTAGGAGCGACAGCACAGCTGGCACGAGGGTCATGCGGACGACGAAGGCGTCGATCAGGACGCCGACGGTGAGGCCGAAGCCGATCGCCTTGATGATCGGGTCGTGCACCATGATGAAGCCGGCGAACACCGATGCCATGATCAGTGCGGCCGCCGTCACCACCCGGGCGCCGTGACCGAGACCCTCGATGGTCGCCTCGGTCGCGCGCTTGCCGTGCACGAACTCCTCGCGGACCCGCGACACGATGAACACCTCGTAGTCCATCGCCAGCCCGAACAGCACGCCCAGCATGATGATCGGCAGGAAGCTGACCAGCGGTCCGGGGGAGTCGACGCCGAGCAGGTTCGCACCCCACCCCAGTTGGAACACCGCGACGGTGATCCCGAACGTCGCGCCGACGGTGAGCACGAATCCGAGCGTCGCCTTGAGCGGCACGAGCACCGACCGGAACGCCAGCAGCAACAGCAAGAACGACAGTCCGATGACGACCAGCAGGTAGATCGGCAAGGCGTCGGACAGCTTGTTGGACACATCGACTCCGACCGCCGTATTGCCCGTGATCGAGATGCTCGCGTCACCAGTGGCCAACGGCTGCACCGCGGACCGCAGGTTCTTCACCAGCTCTGAGGTCTGCTCGCTCGCCGGTCCGCTCTTGGGGATCACCTGCAGCAGCCGGGTCGATCCGTCCGCACTGCCCGGCCCGGGCTGGGCCGCTACGACATCCTTCAGCCCTTGCGACTTCGCGAGTACCTGCTTGACCAGTGCATCGGATGTCGCCGCGTTGTCGCTCTTCACGACGACGACAAGCGGACCGTTGGCTCCCGGACCGAAGGCTGCCGCGGTGAGGTCGTAGGCGACCCGCTGGTTCGTGCCGGCCGCGGCCGAGGCGCCGTCCGGCAGCGCGAGCTGCATGTCCTTGACCGGGATCGCCAGCACCCCGAGCCCGATGATGCCGACGGCAACGATCGGAACGCGGAACCGAGTGACCAGCCGGCCCCAGCGGAACCCGAACCCTTGCTTGACCGGAGCCGCCGTCGGTGCCTTGCGGATCTTGCGGGGGAGCACCCGGTTCCCGAGGAAGCCGAGCATCGCCGGCAGCAGAGTGAGCGCGACGAGCACCGCGGTGAGTACGGTGGCCGCAGCCGCCAAGCCCATCGCGGTCAGGAAAGGAACGCCGACAACGCTCAGCCCGGCCAGCGCGATCACGACAGTCGCGCCGGCGAACAACACCGCGGACCCCGCGGTAGCCGTCGCCCGGCCGACCGACTCCTTCGGATCCATGCCTTCGGCAAGCTGCGTCCGATGCCGCGAGCTGATGAACAACGCGTAGTCGATCCCGACCGCAAGTCCCAGCATCAACGCCAGGATCGGCGCGGTCGACGACACGTCCACGAACGCAGTGACCAGGAAGAGGCCGGCCATGCCGGCCAGTACGCCGAGCAGCGCTGTCAGCAACGTCATCCCGGCCGCGACCAGCGATCCGAACGTGACCACCAGTACGACGGCCGCGACGGCGACGCCGATCACCTCGGTGGCTCCGATTTCGGGTACGCCGCCGACCACCTGGCCGCCCGGGACCACCTGAAGATCCCCGGTGCTCAGTCCGCTGAGTCCGTCGTACGCCTTGGTGCTGTCCTTGGAGAGCTCGTCGGCGGGCTTGTCGAATTGCACGCTGATCAGGCCGGTCGTGCCGTCCGGGCTGATCGCCTTGCTGATGAACGGATCGACCGCGGCGACCACCTCGGGTACCTTCGCCACCTTGGCGGTGGTCGCGCCGACGGCGGCCTTCACGGTCGGGTCGGCGAGCGTCTTGCCGTCGGGTGCCTTCACGACGACCGTCGCCGAGGCGCCGCTCGCCGCGGGCAACTCCTGCTTGAGAGCGTCCAGGGCGCGCTGCGACTCGGTGCCCGGGATCGAGAAGGTGTTCGTGGTCTTGCCGCCCAGCGTCAGTGCGCCGACACCCAGCAGGACGAGGAACAACGCCCAGACGGCGGCGACGAGGCGCCGGCGCTGGTAGGAGAACCGGCCGAGCCGGTACAGCAGATTGGCCATCGGTAGAGCGTCCGTTCGAGTCGGTACGGCGTACTGGCAGGGGAGAACCGCCGACGATCGTGGTGCGGCGGTCGGGCGTGGGTCAGATCAACCGCGTCTGAGCAAACGGTGGAGTGCGATGTCGCAGAGTCTTCGCAGTTCTTCGTCAGTCCGTTCGCCGGGATGCCGGCACTCGCCGAGCAGGCCGTTGACGGCGAACTTGGCCAGGTGGTGCTCGACCGGGTCGTCGGAGCCGGCCAGGTACTCGGTCATCCGCACGCCGTCGGCGACCAGCCCGGCGATCTCGGGCACTTCCACGATCACCGGGATGACGTCGTGCAGGACGTCGATGACGCCGCGGTGCACCACGGCCAGGTCGATGAAGCGCTGGATGGCGAACTCCTGCGCCTCGGCGTGGGTCATCGTGGCGGCTGTCGCGACGAGCTCGGCCAGGTCGGCGGCGGCCGGTTCCAGGACGGCGGCCAGGACGGCGGGCTTGCCGCTGAAGTGGTAGAGCACCGTCGCCTTCGAGCAGCCGGCCGCGGTCGCGATGTCCTGCAGTGACGTCGCGTTGTAGCCCTTGGCCTGGAACAGGTCCAGCGCCTGCCGCACGATCTCGTGCCTGGTCCGCTCCCGGGCGGGGGTGGTGACTGCCATGTCAGCCATCATCCTGACCGATCGGCCAGTTTTCAACCGATCGGTCAGGATTGTGGCTCGGTTCACGTCCTGGCTTCGGTTTGATTGCGGTGTAATCCTGTAATCGGGAGGCTGAGATGGCTGAAGAGACGGACGACGACGTACTGGACGCGTACTCCCGAGTGGTCTCGGGTGTGGCGGAGAACCTGATCCCGCGGGTCGCGAGCCTGCGGATCCACAGCCGGCGAGGTGACTCGTCGGGTTCGGCGGTGGTACTGACCGGCGACGGCCACCTGCTGACGAACGCGCATGTGGTCGGCGACGGTGAGCAGGCGACCGCGGAGTTCGCGGACGGTACGACGGCCCAGGCCCGGGTGATCGGGGTCGACCGGCTGTCGGATCTCGCCGTCCTGCGCTCCGACCGGGAGATCCCGGATCCGCCGGAGTACGGCGACGCGGATCACCTGAAGGTCGGGAACCTGGTGGTTGCCGTGGGCAACCCGTTGGGGCTGGCCGGGAGTGTGACCGCGGGAGTGGTGAGTGCGCTCGGCCGGTCGCTGCCGGTGCGGAGCGGACAGGCTCAGCGGATCATCGAGGACGTGATCCAGACCGACGCGGCGCTGAACCCGGGCAACTCCGGTGGAGCACTTGCCGACGGCAACGGCCGGGTGATCGGCATCAACACCGCGGTGGCCGGCATCGGTCTCGGCCTGGCCGTCCCGATGAACCAGACTTCGCGCCGGATCATCTACTCGCTCCTGCATGACGGCCGGGTCCGTCGCGCGTACCTCGGTCTCGTCACCACCCCCGCACCGCTTCGTCCCGCACTGGCCGAACGCTTCGACCAGCGCACCGCCCTGCGGGTCGTCGAGGTCATCGCCGGGAGCCCCGCCGCGGACGCCGGCCTCCGTCCGGGCGACCTGGTCCTGGCCGTCGACGGCGTACCCCTCCGCGACGCACAATCCCTCCAACGACTCCTCTTCGCCGACGCGATCTCTCGGCGCACCGAAATCACGGCCATCCGCAACAACGCGCTCGTAGACGTCATCGCCCACCCCACCGAACTGACCGACCGCTAGCCCAATTCGGCGCGCAGGAGAATGCCGGTGCCGGGTTTGAGGGGCGCGCGCGGGAAGGTGAAGTCGCGGGTGACCTCGGTGAAGCCGAAGTGCTCGTGGAGGGCGCGGATGGGGCCGTTGGCGAGGTTGGCGAAGTAGTAGATGCTGTCGGCACGCTCGGCCGTCCAGCGGATGCGGTCGGTGGTGAGGAGTTCGCCGATGCCGTGGCGGCGCCAGTCGGGGGAGACGATCAGGCCGACCAGGTAGTAGCCGGTGGGGGCTGTGGTCGGCGGGTCGGCGGGGGAGACCTCGTGGTGGATGACGGCGGCGTAGCCGATCACCTGACCGTCGGCGCAGGCGACCACGGAGTAGCGGGTCGGGTCGTGGAGGTCGGCCAGCAGGCGTTCTCGGCGGTCTTCGGTGGAGCCGCCGGTGCGCGAGACGATCAGTCCGGCGCAGGCGTCGAGGTCCTCGGCGCCCATCGCGCGGGTGTCGATCGGGGTGCCCGGAACCTGCCGGCCGGCGTCGGGGTTGTAGTCGGCGAAGCTGTTCACGGCGACAGCTTAGGATCTGGCGGGTGGACGAACAGGTGATGCGGGCGAGGGAGTTGTTCGAGCGGGCGATCTTCAACGGGGAGTACGACGTACTGCCGGAGGCTGATCGTGAGTTGGACGTGGTCGAGGCCGAGTTGCTGATCGGCCGCGGTCGGATCATGCACGGCCGCTACCTGGGCACTCAGGTCGAGGCTCCCGAGGAGCTGCCGGCGTTCGAGCGGGCGGCCGAGCTGTACCGGGGTGCAGGAGATGAGCGGGGTGAGGCCGAGGCCCAGTTCTGGATCGGGTGCTTCTACCAGGTGGTCCGCGACGACAACACGGCCGCCGTGCCGTTCCTCACCACGGCGAGCGAACTGGCGCGGAAGACCGGCGACCAGCTGACGCTCTCCTACGCCCTCCGCCACCTGGGCATCACGGCTCACATGGCCGGCGACTTCGACGACGCCCGCGCTTTGCTGGAGGAGTCCACCGCACTCCGCCGTACCCTCGGCTTCACGGCAGGTGTCGCGGCCAACCTGGTCGGCCTCGTCTACCTCGCCAGCGCGCAAGGGCGCGCCGATGACGCCCGTGCGCTGGCTGACGAGGCGGCGGAGCTGGCGGCTTCGGTCGGAGCTGCGAACATCAGCGCCCAGATCGAAGCAGCCCGCTCGCAGATCTAGCGCGAGTCACCAGCCGCGCTCGCGCCATTCGGAAAGGTGCGGACGCTCGGTCCCGAGCGTGGTGTCGGAGCCGTGGCCGGGGTAGACCCAGGTCTCGTCGGGGAGCTCGGCGAAGAGCTTGGTCTCGACGTCGTTGATCAGCGACGTGAACCGCTCGGCGTCGCCCTGGGTGTTGCCGACGCCGCCGGGGAAGAGCGAGTCGCCGGTGAACAGGTGCGGTGCGCCGTCCGGGTCGTCGTACACGAGGGCGATCGAGCCGGGTGTGTGGCCGACCAGGTGGATGACGCGCAGGGTGCAGTCGCCGACCGCGATGTGGTCGCCGTCGTCGACCATTTGGTCGGTCGGGACCGGGATGCCCTCGGCGTCGTACCGGCCGGCGACCGTGGTGGCGCTGGTCCGGGCGACGACCTCGGCGAGCGCCTCCCAGTGGTCCTGGTGGCGGTGGGTGGTGATGACCCGGGCGAGGCCGCCGTCGCCGATCAGGTTGAGCAGTGTGTCCGCCTCGTTGGCCGCGTCGATCAGCACCTGCTCGTCGGTCTGCCGGCAGCGCAGCAGGTAGGCGTTGTTGTCCATCGGCCCGACCGCGACCTTGGTGATCATCAACCGGGCCAGCTCGTGTGTCTGGGCCGGTCCGCCGACCTTGACGTTCCCGTGGTACTCCGGCATGCGCCCTCCCTGGAAGTCGTGAGAGCCCCGATCCTTCCACTCCCGTCGACGGTACGGTCATCTCGGGGCCGACTTGCGCGAACCACGGCTCGCGATCGAATATACTTTCGAAGCGGCCGGCACCGTCAGGCACCCATCGGGCCCCTGATCCGGCGCCGGAAGTTTTTGTCGGTGAGCGTCGTTAGCATGACGGGGCATGCCCTGGATACCCTCGAGAACGGCTGAGAGTGAGCTTGTGTCTGACCGTCTGATCGTGCGTGGAGCGCGTGAGCACAACTTGAAAGACGTCTCGGTCGACCTGCCGCGGGACGCCATGATCGTCTTCACCGGACTGTCCGGGTCCGGCAAGTCCAGCCTGGCCTTCGACACGATCTTCGCCGAGGGCCAACGCCGGTACGTCGAGTCGCTGTCGGCGTACGCGCGGCAGTTCCTCGGCCAGATGGACAAGCCGGACGTCGACTTCATCGAGGGCCTGTCACCGGCCGTCTCGATCGACCAGAAGTCCACCTCGCGGAACCCGCGCTCGACCGTCGGCACGATCACCGAGGTGTACGACTACCTCCGGCTGCTGTTCGCCCGGGCGGGCCGGCCGCACTGTCCGGAGTGCGGCGAGCCGATCGCACGGCAGACCCCGCAGCAGATCGTCGACCGGGTGCTCGAGCTGGAGGAGGGCACCCGGTTCCAGGTGCTCGCGCCGGTCGTCCGCGGCCGCAAGGGGGAGTACCTCGACCTGTTCCGCCAGCTGAGCGGTCAGGGCTTGTCCCGGGCCCGGGTGGACGGCGAGACGATCCAGCTGACCGAGCCGCCGAAGCTCGACAAGCAGAAGAAGCACAACATCGAGGTGGTCGTCGACCGGCTCGCGGTGAAGGAGCTCGGCCAAGCAGCGGCTGACCGACTCGGTCGAGACCGCGCTCGGCCTGGCCAGCGGCCTGCTCGTGCTGGACTTCGTCGACCTGCCGGAGGACGACCCGCACCGCGAGCGCCGCTTCTCCGAGAAGCTCGCCTGCCCGAACGATCACCCCCTCGCCATCGACGAGCTCGAGCCACGGTCGTTCTCGTTCAACTCGCCGTACGGCGCCTGCCCGGTGTGCACCGGTCTCGGCACCCGGATGGAGGTCGACCCGGAGCTGCTGGTCCCGGACCCGTCGAAGTCGCTCGACGAGGGCGCGATCCAGCCGTGGTCCGGCGCGAACGTCTCGCAGTACTTCGAGCGACTGCTCGGCGGCGCTGGCCAAGGACCTGAAGATCAAGACGAGCACGCCGTTCGGCGAGCTGCCGGCGAAGGCGAAGAAGTCGCTGCTGACCGGGCACGACAAGCAGGTCCACGTCTCCTACCAGAACCGCTACGGCCGCGAGCGCTCGTACTACACCACCTTCGAGGGTGTGATCCCGTACGTCGAGCGCCGGCACGCGGAGGCGTCCAGCGACACCAGCCGGGAGCGCTTCGAGGAGTACATGCGCGAGGTGCCGTGCCTGGCCTGCAACGGCGCCCGGCTGAAGCCGATCTCGCTCGCGGTCACCCTCGGCGGCAAGAACATCGCCGAGATCAGCGCGATGTCGATCGACGAGGTGCACGCCTTCCTGGTCCAGATGGAGCTGTCGCCGCGGGAGAAGCAGATCGCCGAGCGGGTGGTGAAGGAGATCGGCGAGCGGCTGCGGTTCCTGCTCGACGTCGGCCTGGACTACCTGGCGCTGAGCCGTCCGGCGGGATCGCTGTCCGGCGGCGAGGCGCAGCGGATCCGGCTGGCGACCCAGATCGGCTCCGGGCTGGTCGGCGTCCTGTACGTGCTCGACGAGCCGTCGATCGGCCTGCACCAGCGGGACAACCGGCGGCTGATCGACACCCTGGTCCGGCTGAAGGACCTGGGCAACACGCTGATCGTCGTCGAGCACGACGAGGACACCATCGACCACGCCGACTGGGTGGTCGACATCGGCCCGGGTGCCGGTGAGCACGGCGGCCAGGTCGTCGTCTCCGGCACGGTCGAGGACCTGCGCAACCACCCGGACTCGATCACCGGTCAGCCTACATCTCCGGCCGCCGGGAGATCCCGATCCCGGCCGGTCCGGCGGCCGCTGACCGAGGGCCGCGAGCTGACCGTGTACGGCGCCCGGCAGAACAACCTCCAGGACATCGACGTGACCATCCCGCTCGGGGTGTTCGTCGCCGTCACCGGGGTGTCCGGCTCGGGCAAGTCGACGCTGGTCAACGACATCCTCTACACGTCGCTCGCGCGGCAGATCTACGGCGCCCGCGACGGTGCCCGGCCGGCACACGAAGATCTCCGGGATGGAGCTGGTCGACAAGGTCATCCACGTCGACCAGTCGCCGATCGGCCGGACCCCGCGGTCCAACCCGGCGACGTACACCGGGGTCTGGGACCACGTCCGCAAGCTGTTCGCGGAGACGCCGGAGGCGAAGGTCCGCGGGTACCAGCAGGGCCGGTTCTCCTTCAACGTCAAGGGCGGCCGCTGCGAGGCCTGCTCGGGTGACGGCACGCTGAAGATCGAGATGAACTTCCTGCCGGACGTCTACGTGCCGTGCGAGGTGTGCCACGGCGCCCGGTACAACCGCGAGACGCTCGAGGTGCACTACAAGGGCAAGACGGTCGCGGACGTCCTGGACATGCCGATCGAGGAGGCGTCGGAGTTCTTCGCCGCGATCCCGGCGATCTCGCGGCACCTGACGCACGCTGAACGAGGTCGGCCTCGGGCTATGTCCGGCTCGGGCAGCCCGCGCCGACGCTGTCCGGTGGTGAGGCGCAGCGGGTGAAGCTGGCGTCGGAGCTGCAGAAGCGGTCGACCGGCCGGACGGTGTACGTGCTGGACGAGCCGACGACCGGTCTGCACTTCGAGGACATCCGCAAGCTGCTCGGCGTGCTCGGCGGCCTGGTGGACAAGGGCAACTCGGTGCTGGTGATCGAGCACAACCTCGACGTGATCAAGACCGCGGACTGGATCATCGACCTCGGGCCGGACGGCGGCCGCCGCGGCGGCACGCTGGTTGCGGAGGGTACGCCGGAGGAGGTCGCGGCCGAACCCGGCGTCGTACACGGGTGAGTTCCTGGCGGAGATCCTCGCAGGGCCGCGCCGCCAAGCCGAGCGCGAAGCAGCAGGCCGCCGCCGTGCGGACAGCCACCAAGAAGGCGCCGGCGAAGAAGACCGCAGCGGCGAAGAGGACGACCGTCAAGAAGGCCGCTGCGAAGAAGGCGCCGGCCAGGAAGCGTGCGGCCGGATAATCCTGCGCATTTCGGCACCCTCGAAGTAGCCTGCTACCTGCCGAAGAGGTGGCGAAGCCAGGTTCGGCGCGGCTGGGGTTTGAGGGCCGCGGGGAGTACGGCGGTTGGGGGAGTGGCCAGGGTCACCGGAACCTGGACCATCTGGTCGCCCTGGAGCCAGTACAGGTCGGGGGAGCACTGGTCCGGAGCGCCGCGGTAGCTGTCGGCTACCCATGCGGCGAGTGCGTCGGCGCGGGCCTGCCCGGCGTCAGCGGAGCAGTAGGCGACCGTGCTCAGCCGCGGCACGCCGATCAGCACCCCGGCACCTATAGATGCCTGCGGCAACAAGTTCTCCCGGTCCACGACCGCCATCGACACCAGCGGGTCGCTGTCGCGGCTGAGGATCGAGATCCCGTCCTGTTCCTGCGGCACCAGGTCGGCGATCTCGTTCAGGCTGAGCCGCACCGGCGACGGTACGCCGGGATCGCCGAGCCCGAGCATCGACCGCCGTACGACGGTCAGCCGTCGCAGTTCCTGGCCGGTCCTGACGAACACCACGACCTCGAAGTGGTCGCCGAACGGTATCAGCGCGTCGGCGACCGGGCCGGCGGTCCGGGCCGACCAGCCGCGCTGGACAAGGAGTGCGCGCTGGCGTTCCGCGACGTCGCCGAACCGGTGTTCCTCGGTGGCGAGCTCACCCTCGGCGACGACTGCCCGCAGCCAGGCCTCGATCTGCTCGGGCCAGCGCTCCTTTGGTAGCTGAAGGCAACGATCGACGATCTCGCCGACCCCTACCACGGCGGACATCTGCAGCGCGCCGCGCCCCCAGCCGACCTCGACCGTCCGCTCTGCAGCGTCCACAACGCAGCCTGGCAACCAGATCGGCGCCAACTCCGCAATCATTTCGACCACGGTCGAATCGTCCGTCCCTGTCATCCGATGACCTCGTGCACCACTACAGTGTCTCGCACGTCCGTTGGTCAGAAGTGCGATGTCCCCTGCGCAACGCGGGCTGGTCCAGCGGAGGAAGACCTTAGTGGCAAGCCGGATCGTGCACCGCCCGGCGCGCAGTACAGCTGCCCCGGAGTACAGCAGCAGCGCGTGATCGAGCCCGCGCCGAGCCTCGGTGGCGACGGCGCTCCGCGCACCGCACCGTCGTCGTGCTGCCGTACGACGACCCGCGTCGCCCAGGCCTGGCCGCTGCACAGCGAGGAACTCCAGGCCGGCACCGGGCGGGCCGTGCTGGACCTGGCCGCCCGCGTGGTCGAAACGGTCACCCGCACTGCCGGCTGAGACGCAGCTGACACCGCAAACCCTCAAACTGCACTTGAAGGCGACAAAGGTCGCCATGGGCCGGCGGGTGGGGTGAGGAGGCTGGCCTCACCGGGGTGGTAGTGCTAGCTGGAAACTCGGCAGAACACTGAACCGCTCAGCCGATCCGGTCGTTTGATCGGGTATGCGCCCCTGATTGGCGGGGTCGGGTAGACAGAAAGAGCAAAGCGTTCAACTACTTTCCCTGCAGGCTCCTGGAGGTCCAGTTCATGAGCGACGACGACAGCACGGCACGAACTCGCCCGGGCGATCGACACTCTGCGTGACCGGCGGACGGTGCTCCGCGGTGCCGCGATGGCCGGTCTGGCCGGCGTCAGCGTGCCGCTGCTCGCCGCGTGTGGTTCCAGCGGCAACGAGCTCGGGCAGCAGCGCTCCGTCCAGCTCCGCGCCCGCGTCAGACCCGACCTCGGCACCGCCCTCGGATCCGTCGGCCCCGCACCGTCGACCAGCGCACCGTCGTCCAGCGCACCGTCGTCCACGCACCGGCGACCGGGACGGTGCTCGGACCGGTGTCGGACGTCCCGGTCGGCGGCGGCAAGGTGTTCACCGACGCGAAGATCGTGGTGACCCAGCCGACCGCCGGGCAGTTCAAGGGCTTCACGGCGGTCTGCACTCACCAGGGCTGCATCGTGGACAAGGTCGAGGACAAGACCATCGACTGCCCTGCCACGGCAGCAAGTACAACTTCACCGACGGCAGCGTCGTCAGCGGCCCGGCCCCGTCCCCGCTGCCGGCTGTCGCAGGTCGCCGTCGAACGGCAGCGAACATCGTCAGCCGGCCTGACAGCCATGACGTCCGAAGAAGTGAGCCGCCTATCAGGCCCGGGCTCTCTTCGGACGTTGGCGATCAGTGCTGCGCGCGGGTCGACGCTGCCGACGTAGAGCAGCTTGTTCGGGGAGCCGGTGCCCGGGGTCGCCCACCTTGTCCGGCGTCGACGCGCCGACCAGCGCGGTCGCGACATCGGCCGGCGTGGCGTCCGGGTGCGTCGGCCAGGTAGAGCGCGACGCCACCGGCCACGTGCGGCGTGGCCATCGACGTACCGCTCATCGTGGCCGTCGCGTCCGGCGCGGTGATGCCGACCGACTCGATGTCGACGCCCGGCGCGAACAGGTCGACGCACGTGCCGCAGTTGGAGAACGTCGCCTTCTGCGTCCGTGGTCGTCGGTCGCGCCGACGGTGATCGCCGAGGGCTCCCGGGCCGGCGAACCGCTGCAGGCGTCCGAGCTTTCGTTGCCGGCAGCAACCGCGTAGGTGACGCCGGAGTCGACCGAGGCCTTCACCGCCGCGTCCAGCGCGTCGTCGGCGCCGCCGCCGAGGCTCATGTTCGCGACCGCGGGCTTCTGTCGCGTTGGCTCGGTCACCCACTCGATCCCGGCGACCACGGACTCGGTCGAGCCCGAGCCGGTGCAGTCGAGCACCCGGACGCCGAAGACCTTGGCGCCCTTGGCCAGGCCGTACGTCGTACCGGCGATGGTGCCGGCCACGTGGCTGCCGTGTCCCATGCAGTCGACGCCGTTCTGGCCGTCGCCGACGGTGTCGGTGCCGACCGAGGCGCGGCCGCCGAAGTCCTTGTGTGCGGCATAGATCCCGGTGTCGATCACGTAGACGTTGACGTTGTCCGCGGTGGTGGACGGCCTCGTACTTCTTGTCCAGCGGCAGGTCGCGCTGGTCGGTCCGGTCCAGGCCCCACGGCGGGTCGTCCTGGGCGACGGTGATCTTCTGGTTCTGCTGGACGAACGCGACCCGCTTGTCAGCGGCCAGCTTCTTGGCCTGGTCCTCGCGTCATGCTCGCCGAGAAGCCCTTGATCGAGGCGTCGTACTGGTCGCGCACCTTGACGTCGTAGCTGCGTGGCGAGGCTCGGCGTTGGTGGCCCGGGTCTGCGGCCTGCGAGCGCTGGCCGGCCAGGACGACGATGTAGCTGCCGGGGATCGCGGTCGGGCTGCCGGCGCCGCGGATGGTGACGGCGGCCGATCTGGCGACGCGGTCGCTGCCGGCCGCGGTGGCGACGATGCCGGTGACGGCGAGTGCGGATGCCGCGACTGCTCCCAGTACGGCCCGCGGTCTACGAATTCGGTGCGGCCTCAGAACATTGGGGACATGGGCGGAACTCCCTCGAGTCAGCGCAAGGCCCAGTTGCCTCACGCAAAGGTCCTGCACATCTACCCTGAGTCACACGTTAGGAGGCAGCGCTCATCCCAACCGGGGGTCAGACCAGCCTTATGTGCCAAGCCGCAACACGACCGCAACGTTCACTGGGTTTGCCGGGCCTGGAAGTTGGCGTGCTTGCGGACGGCGAAGTCGTACGCCTCCTGGAGCAGGGGCAGCAGGGGAGCGACGTCGGAGAGGGAGACGATGCAGACCCAGTGCTGGGAGGCGTAGAAGGGGTGGGGCATGAGGGTGTCGCGCGCGGTGTAGTCGTGGCCGGAGTCGAGCACCCAGTCGGCGTCGCGCTCGGTCGGCACCGGACCGAACAGTGAGGTGTACGTCGCCTTCGTCAGGCCGACGTTGAGTCGCCAGGCGCCGGGCTCGTCCAGCCGGGAGACTTTCTCATAGTGGTCGCCGGTGACGATGGTGGCGAACGGCTGCTGTCGCTCCGGCGGTAGGTCGGCGGCCGGGTCGTACAGATAGAACAGATCGTCCTGTGCTTCGAGCACCCGGAGTCCGTCGTACGCGCGGATCACCCGATCCATCTCTTCAACAGTCATGCCTTCAAGTGTGTCATTGAAGTAGCAATACGAAACTTTGCCGGAATTCCGCATTTGTCGGCAACCCGAACTAGGGTGGTTGAGTGGCTGATCCGTCCTCGTACCGTCCCGCTCCAGGGTCGATTCCCGACTCGCCCGGTGTCTACCGCTTCAGCGACGCCGCCGGGCGGGTGATCTACGTCGGCAAGGCGAAGAACCTGCGGGCCCGGCTTGTCGTCGTACTTCCAGGACCTGGTCAACCTGCACCCGCGGACCCAGGCGATGGTGACGACCGCGGCGAAGGTCGACTGGACCGTGGTCGCCAGCGAGGTCGAGTCGCTGCAGCTGGAGTACTCCTGGATCAAGGAGTACGACCCGCGCTTCAACGTGAAGTACCGCGACGACAAGTCGTACCCGTGGCTCGCCATCACGCTGAACGAGGACTACCCGCGGGTGATGGTCGGCCGCGGCCCGAAGAAGAAGGGCGTCCGGTACTTCGGCCCGTACAGCCACGCCTGGGCGATCCGCGAGACCGTCGACCTGCTGCTCCGGGTGTTCCCGATGCGCTCGTGCAGCAAGGGCGTGTTCAACCGGCACCGCCAGATCGGCCGGCCCTGCCTGCTCGGCTACATCGGCAAGTGCGCCGCGCCCTGCACCGGTCAGGTCAGCCAGGAGGAGCACCGCAAGATCGTCGACGACTTCGCCGCGTTCCTGTCCGGCCAGACCGCGACGTACGTGCGCCGGCTGGAGAAGGAGATGAAGGCGGCCGCGGCCGAGCTCGAGTACGAGCGGGCCGCGAAGATCCGCGACGACCTGGCCGCGCTGGACAAGGCGCTGGCCAAGAACGCGGTCGTCCTCGGCGACGGCACCGACACCGACGTGATCGCGCTGAGCGAGGACCCGCTCGAGGTCGCGGTCCAGATCTTCTACGTTCGCGGCGGCCGGATCCGCGGTGAGCGCGGCTTCATCGCCGACAAGGCCGACGGTACGGCGACCACCGGCGACCTGGTCGTCCGGTTCATCCAGCAGACGTACGCCGGCGACTCGGGCGACGCGATCCCGCGGGAGATCCTGGTGCCGACCGAGCCCGAGGACGCGGACGCGCTGACCGAGTGGCTCGTCGGAGCTCCGCGGCTCGCGGGTGGAGATCCGGGTCCCGCAGCGCGGCGACAAGAAGGCGCTGATGGAGACGGTCGAGCGGAACGCGCTGCAGACGCTGACCATGCACAAGACCAAGCGGGCCAGCGATCTGACCACCCGCAACCAGGCGCTCGAGGAGATCCAGGCCGCGCTCGACCTGCCCGAGGCGCCGCTGCGGCTGGAGTGCTACGACGTCTCGAACCTGCAGGGCACCGAGGTGGTCGCCTCGATGGTCGTGTTCGAGGACGGCCTGCCGCGCAAGAGCGAGTACCGCCGGTTCGTGATCAAGGGCGTCGACGGGCAGAACGACGTCGCCTCGATCGCCGAGGTGCTGACCCGGCGGTTCAAGCGGCTGCTCGACGAGCGGGCCACGCTGCAGGAGGACGAGGACCCGTCGGCCGCGCCTGATCGACCCGGAGACCGGCCGGGCCCGCAAGTTCTCCTATGCGCCTGGACTGGTCGTCGTCGACGGTGGTCCGCCGCAGGTCGCGGCCGCGCGCCAGGCGATGGACGAGCTCGGCCTGGGCGACATCCCGGTCGTCGGTCTGGCCAAGCGGCTCGAGGAGGTGTGGCTGCCCGGACGAGGAGGACCCGGTCATCTTCTCCCGCACGTCCGAGGGTCTGTACCTGCTCCAGCGCCTGCGCGACGAGGCCCACCGGTTCGCCATCACCCACCACCGCAACCGGCGGTCGAAGTCGATGGTCGAGAGCGTCCTGGACGAGGTCCCGGGTCTCGGTGAGGTCCGCCGGAAGACGCTGCTGCGGCACTTCGGTTCGTTGAAGAAGTTGCGCCAGGCGACGGTCGACGAAGTGGCCGAGCTGCCCGGTTTCGGCCGTCGTACGGCGGAGTCCGTCGTACTGGCGGTGAACGCTGCCGCAACGAAGGCCGACACCGGCCGGGCGCCGTCGGTGAACACCGCCACGGGCGAGATACTGGACGACGACGTCCCGGCGCGGCCGGACTGCGGTCGAGCAAGGCGGCCGACGGGGACCCAGGGAGAACTGAGAGCTGATGGACGACGACGGGCGGCAACCTGATCATCGTGTCCGGGATGTCCGGCGCGGGACGGAGCTCCGTCGCCGACGTACTGGAAGACCTCGGCTGGTTCGTCGTGGACAACCTGCCGCCGATGTTCCTGACCACGCATCGTCGAGCAGGTCGTCGGCACCGGCGCGGCGCCGCGGCTCGCGGTCGTCGTCGACGTCCGGACCGGGCTGTTCTTCGACGAGCTGAGCTCGGCCCTGCACGACCTGCGGCTGAAGGGGTACCGGCCGCTGACGCTGTTCCTGGAGGCGTCCGACGACGTGATCGTGCGCCGGCAGGAGAGCGTCCGCCGGCCGCACCCGCTGCAGGGCGAGGGCCGGCTGCTGACCGGCATCCAGCGGGAGCGCGAGCTGCTCGGCGACATCCGGGCCGGCGCGGACCTGGTCATCGACACCTCGAACATGAACATCCACCAGCTCGCCGCGAAGATCGTGAACGCCTTCGGCGACGAGGAGAACGCCGAACTGCGGGCGACCGTGGTGTCGTTCGGCTTCAAGTACGGCATCCCGGTGGACGCCGACGTGGTCGCCGACATGCGCTTCATCCCGAACCCGTACTGGCAGCCCGACCTGCGCCCGATGACCGGGCAGGACAAGCCTGTGTCAGACTTCGTGCTCGGCCACCCGCTGGCCCAGCAGTTCCTGCAGAACTACGTGGACGTGCTGGACACCCTGCGGACCGGCTACCTGAACGAGGGCAAGCGCTTCGTCACCGTCGCGATCGGCTGTACCGGGGGAAAGCACCGCAGCGTCGCGATGGCCGAGGAGATCGCCCGGAGGCTGCGCGAGAAGGGGTCACCGACGTTGGTCGTACACCGGGATCTGGGGCGGGAGTGACGCGGGCCCCCCGGGTCGTCGCACTGGGTGGGGGACACGGCCTGGCCGCCTCCCTGTCCGCACTTCGTCACGTCACCGACCAGCTGACCGCGGTCGTCACCGTCGCCGACAACGGCGGATCGTCCGGTCGCCTGCGGCGTGAGCTCGGCGTGCTGCCGCCCGGCGACCTGCGGATGGCGCTGGCCGCGCTCTGCCGCGACGACGAGTGGGGCCGGACGTGGGCCGACGTACTGCAGCACCGGTTCCGCAGCGACGGCGAGCTGCACGATCACGCGGTCGGCAACCTGCTGATCGTCGCGTTGTGGGAGCTGCTCGGCGAGGCCGTCGACGGGCTCGACTGGGTGGCGCGGTTGCTCGGTGCGCAAGGGCGGGTGCTGCCGATGTCCGCCGTACCGCTGGACATCACCGCGCGCGTGCTCGGGCTCGACCCGGCGCATCCGGAGGCGATCACCGAGATCCGCGGCCAGGCCGAGGTCGCGACGACCGAACGGACACGTGGTCGACGTGGCACTCGACCCGGCCGACCCGCCGGCCTGTCCCGAGGCCCTGGTGGCCATCGCGGAAGCCGACTGGGTCGTCGTCGGCCCGGGGTCGTGGTTCACCTCGGTGATCCCGAACCTGCTGGTGCCCGCGCTGTCCCGCGCCCTCGAGCAGACCAGCGCCCGCCGCCTGCTGACCCTCAACCTGGGGGAGCAGAAGGGCGAGACCGACGGCTTCTCACCCGGAGACCCACCTCGAGGTCCTCGCCGCCCACGCCCCCGACCTCCGCATCGACGTGGTCCTGGCCGACGAAGGCCACGTGCCCGATCCGGCGTCACTTCGCCGTACGGCGGAATCGCTCGGAGCGGACCTGGTCATCGCCGACATCGCCGACGACGACCGCCACCTCCACCACGCCCCGGACAAGCTGGCCAAGGTCTACCGCGAGATCTTCGCGTAGCCCTTCAGTCGAAGTCGGCGTCGACGCTCTTCTTCGCGTCGTAGACCTGCTTGCCGCCGGCGTCGTACCCACGCACCCGAACGTTCTGGATGTCGGAGTTCCCGCCGGTCAGGCCCCAGATGTAGAAGCCGTTCGAGATCAGCGCGCGGATCGGGCCCTGCTTCGGCAGGTCGACGACGAGCTGCGCGACGCCGTCCGGCACCATCCCGAACTCGAAGCCGTCCGCGAACCTCCCATCGGCCTGCACTGCGCCCCGCGTGTAGTCGTAGGCGCCCTTGGCTGTCGGCGCCAACATGTGACACCACGCGTAGGACCGCTGGTCCGGCGAGATCAGTACGGCGGTGAGCTTGTCGCCGGTACCGGTCTTGAGCCCGACCTTCCAATCCTTCGTGACCTGCCCAGCGGCCTTGATCACGGAGAGGTCCGGGCTCGACGGCCCGTTGGCCACGCCCTTGAAGTAGATGTCGTCGACGCCGCGGCACCGGGTGGTGATCTGTTCGTCGGTCAGCGGACTGACGGGCGGCGGGGGAGCGATGGGCTTCCCGGTCCGGGGATCCTTGGTGAGGACGACCTGCGGTGTGATCGGCTCGGCGGTCTTGACGACGACGTTCGCCGGCACCGTCGGTTCCGCAGGTGGGGTCACGGGCTTGTTGACCAACTCGAACACCTTCGTGCCGCTGGCGTCGTACCCCCTGATGCGGTCGACCGCGACGCGTTTGTGCTCACCGGCGTGCCCGAGGGTGAAGAATCCTTCGGCACCGACCAGGGCTTCGCGGGGACTGCTGTCACCGGTCAGGTCCACCAGCACGCGCTTGGCACCCGCATCGACCGGGACCCGGAGGCCGTTCTCCACGGCTTGTGGCAGCTTGTTTCGGCTCATCGGCATGACCTCGGTCGTACTGATGCGGCCGTTGGTCCACGGCTTCCCCGGGCCGTCCATCCTGCAGGTCGAGACGATCGACTTGTCCGGCGCGAGGAACATGGCGTCCAGGCGGGACTTGTCGCCACTCTTCACCACGACCTTCCACCGTGCGTCGATCGGGCCGGCCTTGTCGTAGCTGTTGGCGCCGCGCTCCCGCATGGAGTCGACGTACTCGCGGTCGTACTGCTTGCAGCGCTGGAGAATCTCGGCGTCGGTCAACGGGCTGACCGGAGGCGGCGGCGCGACCGTCTTGCCGGTCTCACCGTCGATGAGCCGGCCGGTCTTCACGTCCATCGTGATGGTGTTCGTCGGTTTGCCGGCCGGCTCGGCGCCGTCGTTCCGGGTCGACGACCAGGTGGTGATGCCGCCGACGACGGCTGCTGTGGTGAGGGCCGCGGTGGTGACGGTGGCGATCCGGCGGTTCCGGGCCGAACGGCGGCCGCGGGCGACGATGTCCCCGACGTCGGTGCGCAGCGGCTGGTCCGAGTCGTCGGCGGCCGCGGCCAGCAGGCGTTGGATGTCGTTGCTCACGAGGCGCTCCTTTCGGTCTGCTCGAGTAGTTCGCGGAGGCGAGCGAGTCCGCGGGAGGTCTGGCTCTTCACGCCGCCGACGCCGATGCCGAGGATGTCGGCGGTCTGTTCGACGCTGAAGTCGGCGTAGTGCCGCAGGACGACGCAGGCCCGCTGGCTGGGCGGAAGCGTGCTGAGCGCCTGCACGACGAAGAGGCGGTCGTCGACCGGTCCGGCGAGATCGGGCATCGCGGTCTGGCCCTCGTCCGGATCGTGAAGTCGTTCGCGGCGCCACGGTTTCCTGGACTGGTCGAGGACGGCCGTGACCACGCACCGGTGCGCGTAGCCGGTGAGGCCGTCCCTGCGGTTGATGTGGTTCCAGCGGCGGTAGACCTTCACCAAGGCGTCCTGGGCCGCGTCCTCGGCGCGATGCCAGTCACCGCACATCAAGTACGCCGTACGCCGCAGCCGGCGCAGCGTGGTCGCGGCGAACTCGGTGAACTCGGCTTCGTCCCGTGCTCTCATGCCCCTCCTTCGCAATCCTGCCGATGGAACGCGACCAGCAACTCGAAAGGTTGCAGACCCCCGTAACAGGGCACAGATCGTTGCGTTGGACTGAGGTAAGACCCCCCGAGGGTCTTTGACAGCGGTGGGAGGATGCCTTCTATGGCGATGACAGCACAGGTGAAGTCCGAGCTGACCAGTATTCAGGTCACAAAACCCTGTTGCCGCAAGGCCGAGGTGTCGTCCGTGCTGCGGTTCGCGGGCGGGCTGCACCTGGTGTCCGGCCGGATCGTCGTCGAGGCGGAGCTGGACAGCGGTGCCGCGGCCCGCCGGCTGCGCAAGGACATCGCCGAGATCTTCGGGCACCCGTCGGACGTCGTGGTGATCTCCCCGTCCGGAATCCGGAAGCAGACCAAGTACGTCGTCCGCGTCGTCCGCGACGGTGATGCGCTGGCGCGGCAGACCGGCCTGGTGGACAACCGTGGCCGGCCTGTGCGCGGCCTCCCGCCGGCGGTCGTCTCGGGCTCGTCGTGTGACGCGGTGGCGGCCTGGCGCGGTGCGTTCCTGGCGCACGGCTCGCTGACTGAGCCCGGCCGGTCGTCCTCGCTCGAGGTGACCTGCCCAGGGCCGGAGGCGGCGCTCGCCCTGGTCGGTGCGGCCCGTCGGCTCGGCATCGGCTCGAAGGCCCGCGAGGTGCGCAACGTCGACCGCGTCGTGATCCGCGACGGCGACGCGATCGGTGCACTGCTGACCCGGCTCGGCGCGCATGAGTCGGTGCTGGCCTGGGAGGAGCGGCGGATGCGCCGCGAAGTCCGAGCGACCGCGAACCGGCTGGCCAACTTCGACGACGCGAACCTGCGCCGCTCCGCCCGCGCTGCGGTCGCGGCGGGCGCGCGGGTCGAACGGGCGCTGGAGATTCTCGGCGACGACGTACCGGATCACCTGCAGGTGGCGGGCAAGCTGCGGCTGGAGCACAAGCAGGCCAGCCTCGAGGAGCTCGGCCAGCTGCACGAGCCGGCCCTCACCAAGGACGCCGTGGCCGGCCGGATCCGCCGCCTGCTGGCGATGGCCGACAAGCGCGCCTCCGACCTCGGCATCCCGAACACCGAGGCCAACCTGACCCCGGAGATGCTCGACCCGGCCTGATGGCGGGGCCGGACGGTGAACCTGCCGGCAACGCTCGATGAACCGCCGGTGCCGGTGGCCCCGAATCCCGAGGCGAATCTCGCCACGCGGACACCCATTTGATGGGCTGACCCCTCAGATGGTGGGTTGCGTGCCCAAATTCCGAGGGGGCAACCCACCCTCTCAGGGGTCAACCCATCAAATGACCGGCCCCGGAGGCGACGCCGGTCCGGAACCCGGACAGAAGCGTCGTACCAGCAGGTGGTCTGGTCTGAGGCCGGAGACGCCCCGGTGGTGGTCTGCTGTGGACGGTACCAGTTGGCCTAGTGGGCTGTTGGGCTAATGTTCCGGTTGTAGCGGCAGTGCTCGAATGCTATTTCTGAGGAGACGCAGTCCCGTGACCGTACGCGTAGGTATCAACGGCTTCGGCCGGATCGGCCGTAACTTCTTCCGCGCCGTGCAGGCGTCCGGTGCCGACATCGAGGTCGTCGCCGTCAACGACTTGACCGACAACAACACCCTCGCTCACCTGCTGAAGTACGACTCGATCCTGGGCCGCTTCCCGGGCGAGGTCTCCGCGACCGACGAGGACATCACGGTCGGCGGTCACACGATCAAGGCGTTCGCCGAGCGCGACCCCGCCAACCTCAAGTGGTCCGACGTCGGCGCCGACGTGGTGCTCGAGTCCACCGGCTTCTTCACCGACGCCACCAAGGCCAAGGTCCACGCCGACAACGGCGCCAAGAAGGTCATCATCTCCGCCCCGGCGAAGAACGAGGACCTGACCGTGGTGATGGGCGTGAACCACGAGCTGTACGACGCCGACAAGCACACCGTGATCTCGAACGCGTCCTGCACCACCAACTGCATCGCCCCGCTGGCCAAGGTCCTGAACGACGCGTTCACGATCGAGCGGGGTCTGATGACCACGATCCACGCGTACACCCAGGACCAGAACCTGCAGGACGGCCCGCACAAGGACCTGCGCCGCGCCCGCGCCGCCGCGCTGAACATCGTGCCGACCTCGACCGGTGCCGCGAAGGCGATCGGCCTGGTGCTGCCGGAGCTGAAGGGCAAGCTGGACGGCTACGCGCTGCGCGTTCCGGTCCCGACCGGCTCGGCCACCGACCTGACCGTCACCGTCGGCCGCGAGGTCACGGTCGACGAGGTCAAGGACGCGTACAAGGCGGCGGCCACCGAGGGCGCGCTGAAGGGCTACCTGACCTACACCGCGGACGAGATCGTCTCGACCGACATCGTCACCGACCCGGCCTCCTGCATCTTCGACTCCGGCCTGACCAAGGTGATCGGCAACCAGGTCAAGGTCGTCGGCTGGTACGACAACGAGTGGGGCTACTCGAACCGCCTCGTCGACCTCGTCACCTACGTCGGCGCCTCGCTCTGACGTCTCCCCATTCGCGTTACGTCCGAAGAACTGTGGCCTGGAGCGCACGGTTCTTCGGACGTTAGCGGTTCGTTGAAGGAAGCTGAACTGTGAAGACCATCGAAGACCTCGGCGACCTGGCCGGGCTGCGGGTGCTGGTCCGCTCCGACCTGAACGTGCCGATCAAGGACGGGACGATCGGCGACGACGGCCGCATCCGCGCGTCGCTGCCGACGCTGATCAAGCTGGCCAAGGCCGGCGCGAAGGTGATCGTCACCGCGCACCTCGGCCGCCCCAAGGGCACGCCGAACCCGGAGTTCACCTTGGCCCCGGTGGCCAAGCGACTCGGCGAGCTGTTGCAGCCCGAGGGCATCACCGTGCGCTTCGCCGCCGACGTCACGGGTGACAGCGCGCAGTCCGCCGTACAGGAGCTGGACGAGGGTGAGGTCCTGCTGCTCGAGAATGTGCGGTACGACCCGCGCGAGGAGAGCAAGGACGACGCCGAGCGGGGTTCGCTGGCCGATGAACTGGCAGCGCTGGCGGACGTCTTCGTCAGCGACGGCTTCGGTGTCGTACACCGCAAGCAGGCCAGCGTGTACGACGTCGCCCGCAAGCTGCCGCATGCCGCGGGTGGCCTGGTGCTCGCCGAGGTCGACGTACTGAAGAAGCTGACCGAGGATCCGGCCCGCCCGTACGTCGTCGTGCTCGGCGGCGCGAAGGTGTCGGACAAGCTCGCCGTGATCGACAACCTGCTGGCCAAGGCCGACAAGCTGCTGATCGGTGGCGGCATGGTCTTCACCTTCCTGAAGGCGCAGGGCCACGAGGTCGGCAAGAGCCTGCTCGAGGAAGACCAGCTGGACGCGGTCAAGGGGTACCTGGAGACCGCCAAGGCCAAGGGTGTCGAGATCGTGCTGCCGACCGACATCGTGGTCGCGCCCGAGTTCAAGGCCGACTCGCCGGCCACCGTGGTCGCCGCGGACGCGATCCCGGCCGACCAGCTCGGCCTGGACATCGGCCCGGAGTCCGGCAAGGCCTTCGCTGCCGAGATCGTCGGTGCGAAGACCGTGTTCTGGAACGGTCCGATGGGCGTGTTCGAGATGGCCGCGTTCGCCGGCGGAACGAAGGCGGTCGCGCAGGCGTTGACCGAGGTGGACGGGCTGAGCGTGGTCGGTGGCGGTGACTCGGCCGCGGCCGTGCGCCAGCTAGGCTTCGCGGACGACGCGTTCGGGCACATCTCCACCGGAGGTGGGGCGTCGCTCGAATACCTGGAGGGCAAGGAGCTCCCCGGGCTCGCCGTACTGGAAGAGGACTGACTCAGATGGCAGACGCTGCCCGTACGCCGTTGATGGCGGGCAACTGGAAGATGAACCTCAACCACATCGAGGCCGTGCACCTGCTGCAGAAGCTGTCGTGGACGCTGCAGGACAAGAAGCACGACTACGATCGGGTCGAGGTCGCGGTGCTGCCGCCGTTCACCGACATCCGCAGCGTGCAAACGCTGGTCGACGGTGACCGGATGAAGATCAAGTACGGCGCCCAGGACGTGTCGAACCACGACGCGGGCGCCTACACCGGTGAGATCTCGGCGGCGATGCTGAGCAAGCTCGGCTGCACCTACGTGCTGGCCGGTCACTCCGAGCGCCGGCAGTACCACAACGAGGACGACGCACTGGTCAACGCCAAGGCGGCCAAGGCACTCGAGGCCGGGCTGATCCCGATCGTGTGCGTCGGCGAGGGCCTCGAGGTCCGCAAGGCCGGCGAGCAGGTCGAGTACACGCTGGCCCAGGTGGACGGTGCGCTGGCCGGGCTGAAGCAGGACGACGTACGGAAGCTCGTCATCGCCTACGAGCCGGTCTGGGCGATCGGCACCGGCGAGGTGGCCACTCCGGAGGACGCGCAGGAGGTCTGCGCGGCGATCCGCGGCCGGCTGGAGGAGACGGTCTCACCCTCGGTGGCCGACTCGGTACGGATTCTTTACGGTGGATCGGTGAAGATGGCCAGCGCAAGTGGCATCATGGCCCAACCGGATGTCGATGGCTGTCTGGTCGGAGGCGCCAGCCTCCAGGCCGACGAGTTCGCCGGTATCTGCCGATACCTGGACCTTCAGTTAGGCTACTCCTCGTGATTCTCGCTTTCTCGATCGTCGTCATCATCTGCAGCCTGATCCTCACCCTGCTGGTGCTGCTGCACAAAGGCCGCGGTGGCGGTCTGTCCGACCTCTTCGGTGGCGGTGTGTCGTCCAGCCTGGGCGGCTCCTCGGTCGCCGAGCGGAACCTGGACCGCATCACGATCGGCATCGGTCTGGTCTGGTTCGCTGCCATCGTCGCGCTCGGCCTGCTCTACAAGCTCGGCTGAGGGAGTAGGTTCCCGTGGCTGGTGGTGGCAGTGCGATTCGTGGCAGCCGGGTCGGTGCCGGTCCGATGGGCGAGGCCGAGCGCGGCGACTCCGCGCCCCGGCAGCGCATCGTGTTCTTCTGTGCGAACGGGCACGAGACCGCGACGGTGTTCGCGGTCGAGGCGGCCATCCCGGAGGCCTGGGACTGTCCGCGGTGCGGTCTTCCGACCAGCACCGACGTGAACAACCCGCCTCCGCCGCCGAAGATCGAGCCCTACAAGACTCACTTGGCCTACGTGAAGGAACGGCGCTCCGAGCAGGAGGCGGCCGAGATCCTCGAAGAGGCCCTGGAGAAGCTCCGCGCCCGGCGCGCCCGCGGCGAGGTCATCTTCTAAGCGGTACGACGCCACAGCCCGGACCGATCGTGGATCGGCCCGGGCTGCGACCGTTCGCGCCCAATCCGGCCCAGGGGGTCCCGGCTGGAGGGCCGGCGCACATCCAGCAGACGAGCCACAGGCGGCGCGCGGATGCGGCGGGGGGCCGATAGGGTCGGCGGCATGAAGTCGTCGATCGCGCCCGTCCGCTGGACTCCGCCTCCCGCGCCGCCGGTGCGGCACCCGAAGAACGTCGACGTGGAAGTGATTGCGTTGCCGGGGGAGGGCCCGGAGGACACGCTGATCGACGACGACGGCAGCGTCCTGACCGGCCTGCTCGACGGCCGGATCCTGCGCGTGAGTGCGGACGGCAAGACGATCACCACTGTCGCCGACACGGGCGGACGCCCGCTCGGCCTCGAGTGGTTGCCCGACGGCAAGGTACTGATCTGCGATGCGAACCGCGGCCTGCTGACCCTCGACAAGGACGGCCGGATCGCGACCCTGCTGTCCGAGATCGACGGCCGCCCGATGCGCTTCTGCAACAACGCGGACGTGACCCCCGACGGCACGATCTACTTCACCGACTCGTCCACCCGCTTCGGCGTCGACGAGTGGATGGCGGATCTGCTCGAGCACTCCGCGACCGGCAGCGTCTACCGCCTGACCCCGGACGGCGAGGTCACCCGGCTGACGACCGGTCGTGCCTTCCCGAACGGCGTTGCGCTCAGCGGCGATCGCCGTACCCTCTTCTGGGCCGAGACCGCGACGTACGGCCTCCACAGGCTCGACCTCACGGTGGAGAACGCCGAGCCCGAGTTGGTGGCCGCGGTCCCTGGCTTGCCGGACAACATCGCCCGCGGCTCGGACGGCCTGATCTGGGTGGCCCTCGGCTCACCCCGCAACGCGCTGCTCGACTTCCTCCTCCCCAAGCAACCGGCCCTGCGCAAACTCGTCTGGTCCCTCCCCGACGCGCTGAAGCCGAAGGCCGCCGACATCATCGAGATCCAGGCGTACGACGACGCCGGCAATCTCGTCCACGATCTCCGGGCCAAGCACCCGAACTTCCACATGCCGACCGGCGTACGCGAGCGGGACGGCAAGGTGTGGCTGGGCAGCCTCGGCACCAGTTCGCTGGCCACCTTCGCGACCCCAACTCCCTAGGAGCTCACCCGGCTGCGGGCCGCGGCGGACGCCGTAGCTAGGGTGCGGGCATGCGTTTCGGGATCACGATCCTGCCGGAGTACCGGTGGAAGGACGCCGCGCCGTTGTGGCGGCGGGCGGAGGAGTTCGGCTTCGACCACGCGTGGACGTACGACCACCTGACCTGGAGCGGCCTGCAGGACTCGCCCTGGTACGGGACCACCCCCACGCTCACGGCGGCCGCGCTGGTGACGAACACGATCAAGCTCGGCACCTTCGTGACCTCGCCGAACTTCCGGCATCCGCTGGCGCTGACCCGGGACATCCTCGCGATCGACGACGTGTCCGACGGGCGGTTCCTCTGCGGCATCGGCTCAGGTGGCAGCCTCGACGCGACCATCCAGGGCGGGCCGGACCTGACCCCACGGCAGAAGGTCGATCGGTTCGCGGAGTTCGTCGAGCTGCTGGACAAGCTGCTGACCACCGATGGCGTCGACTACCGGGGCGAGTACTTCGAGACCCGCAACGGCCGGACGTTGCCCGGGTGTGTGCAGCAGCCGCGGGTCCCGTTCGTCATGGCCGCCAACGGGCCGCGTTCACTCCGCCTGGCCGTCAAGTACGGCGCCGGCTGGGTGACGACCGGTCCGAAGTCGCCGGACTTCGAGACCTGGTTCGCCGCGGTCACCGACCTCAGCCACCGCCTGGACGACGTACTCGAAGGCCGTCCCTTCGACCGCTACCTCGCGCTCGACTCGGCCCGCTACTCACTGTCCAGCCCCGACGCCTTCGAGGACGTCGTCAGCCGCGCCGCCGCTCTCGGCTTCACCGACGTCATCACCCACTGGCCTCGCCGGGACGGCGTGTATGCCGGCTCGGAAGCCACCCTCGAAACGATCGTCACCGAGGTGATGCCCCGCCTTCGCTAGTACGCACGCGGTCCGAGGTGGCGGAGAACGGCGAAAGGACCGCACACCGGTGTGGTGTGCGGCCCCTTCACTCAATTGCGAGAAGGCTGATCCGAGGATCAGATCGGGCGGATGTTCTCCGCCTGAAGGCCCTTCTGGCCCTGCGTGATCTCGAACTCGACGCGCTGGTTCTCGTCCAGGGAGCGGAAGCCCGAGGTCTGGATGGCCGAGTAGTGCGCGAACACGTCCGCGCCACCGTCATCCGGGGTGATGAAGCCGAAGCCCTTGTCAGCGTTGAACCACTTGACAGTACCGACAGCCATTTGTGTCTATCTCCTTGATGGCTTGTAACAAACCGCGACCCACACCTCATGAGCCACGTGTCGCCGAAAGGCCCCAGAAGACAGAACCGGCCATGCAGCACAGCGATAGTCAGTGGGAGTCCAAAAGTGCAACGCGATAACTGTAGCCGATCTGGGGCCGCGCGGAAGAGGTGGCCACCAACACGTGTCGCTGATTGTCGTCGCCCGCCACGCTCCGTGGCCGCCCGGATTCAGGTCCGCAAGGACCCGCCCAAGCCTGGAAACCCCGCGCCGACCTGCTGGTTCGCGGTCGCGCACCGGCTCCGCGGGATGGCAACGAAGGACAATTCACCGGTACGCCGGGTAATGGACGCAGACCGCTGATCGAATTTCCCGGCGTGTCGCGCGGCGCTGGACATTCGTTGCGCGGCGGGCAATCGTGAGCCACCACGAGCCAAGGGAGACGTTGGTTGATTGTCAAAGTAACTCGCAGCGGTGGTTTCGCCGGTCTGATGACCCACGGTGAGCTGGACACGAGTTCGGAACCGGACGCGGATCGGCTCGTGGCCGCGGTCCAGGCGCTGAACTCGGCCGAACTGGGCTCCGGCCGCCCGCAGCCCGACCGCTACGTCTACCGGGTGGAGGTGCGTGACGCCCCAGATGCGGACGCCACGCACCACACCGTCGCCGAGCAGGACGTGAACGAGACCACCGCGTGGTTGCTCGACCGGGTCCTGCGGCACTAACGCCAGGCGATCTCCGGCGCGCGGTAGAAGTTGACGCTGAGGGCGTCCCACCGCGAACCCTGACCGGCCAGCCGGTCCTTGTACGTCGCCCAGTTCAAGTCGGATGCCTGCGACCACCCGAGCTCTGCGATCCCCGGCAGCCGCGGGAACGCCATGAACTCGGCCTTGTCCACGTTGTCGAGGGTCTCCGACCACAGCGGTGCCTCCACGCCCGCCACGGCGTTCTCAGGGAGATCTGGGACCAGTGTCGACGGGTTCCAGCTGTAAGCCGTCTCCACGCTCACCAAACCGGCCCAATCCTGACCGTACGGCGTGTCGTCGTTGTACTTCATGTCCAGGTACGCACGGTTGGCCGGAGACATCACCACCTTCGCCCCTTGGGCAGCGGCGTCGCGGGCGAGCTGCTGCGATCGGGCGTCGTCCGTTCCCCAGTACTGCGCGATGCTGCCGGCCGGCAACGGGGTCTCGGCGATCTCCTGCCACCCCATCACCCGCTTGCCGTGCTGAGCGACCAGACCGGCCGCCTTCGGGACGAACGTGAGGTAGTCCGAGTGCGGGGTCGAGTGCGCCTCGTCCCCACCGAGGTGTACGACGTCGCCCGGGGTCTGCTCGGCCACCTCGCGGAATACGTCGTCGAGGAACGAATAGGTGATGTCCTTGCCCACGCACAGCGAGCTGAACCCCACATCGGTGCCGGTGTAGAGCGGCGGCGCCACTCCGTCGCAGTTGAGATCCGCGTACGACGCCAGCGCCGCGTTGGTGTGGCCCGGGGTGTCGATCTCCGGGATCACGTCCATGAACCGGTCGGCGGCGTACCGGACGATCTCGGCGAAGTCCGCCTTGGTGTAGTGGCCACCCGGTGTCCCACCGACCTCGAGGCTGCCGCCGTACGTCGTGAGCCGCGGCCAGGAGTCCACCTGGATCCGCCAGCCCTGGTCGTCGGCCAGGTGCAGATGGAGCTTGTTGAGCTTGTAGAGCGACGCGAGGTCGATGTAGCGCTTCACCTCGGCGACTGAGAAGAAGTGCCGGGACACGTCGAGCATGGCACCGCGGTACGCGTAGCGCGGTGAGTCGGAGATCGTAGTACCTGCGATCTGCCACGGACCCGTCTGGCGAGTGGCGGCGTCGGCCTTGGCCGGGAGCAACTGGCGCAGCGTGGTCACACCACGGAACAGTCCCTGCGGTGTGGCGGCAGTGACCGCCACAGCCGACCGGTCCACGCGCAGCTGGTAGCCCTCAGCGCCGAGCGAGCTGGGACCGTTGGTGGAGAGGCTGATGGTGCCCGCGCCCTGCTTCACCTGCAGTGGGAAGCCGGTGGTGCGGCGCAGTTGAGCGGTGAGCTGGTCAGCGACCTTGTGGGCGGCGGTGCGCTCCTTGGAGTTGGCGATCACGCCGACAGTGGTCGACGACCGCAGCGTGAAGGTCTGACCGGGAAGCATGCGCTGCGACGAGGGCTTGGGGATCAGGGCAGGTCCGGGCGGACCCGCGGCGGCTGGGGAGCCCGCGGTCATCAGCGGCGTGGCCACGAGGGCGGCGGCGAGCAGGCCGATGAGCGGACGACGAGGGCGGTGTCGTTTCATGACCGGAAGTGTTCGCCCGCTCACTCCCCGGGTCAAGAACTTGCAAGCGTCTCAGCGGTATTTGTGCGCCATCGCGATCGCCTGTGGCACGTAGCTTCCGCCGAACATCACGACATGCGTCAGCAGCGGGTGCAGGCGGTGCAGGCCGACGCGGTCGCGCCAACCGTCGGCGAGTGGGTGTGCTTCGTCGTACGCGCGGAGCACTCGTTCGAGCTCTGGTAGGCCGAAGAGGCCGAGCATGGCGAGGTCCGTCTCTCGGTGACCGCCGTGGGCGGCTGGGTCGATCAGGTGCACGCCATCCGCGGCCCAGACCACGTTCCCCGACCACAGGTCACCATGGATCCGGCTCGGCTGGTCGGACGGGTCGTCGTACGCCCCTGCCTCCAGACGGGTGCACACCTGCTCGAACGCGTGCAGCTGGTGCCCATCGATCGAGCCATGGTTGTACGCCGCGCGCAGGTACGGCCGCAGCCGCAGGTTCGCGTAGAACTCGCCCCACGACTTCAGCGGCTCCAGTGCGTGCGGCAGGCCGATCGTCCCGATGTACCCATCGCCGGCCCAGTCGTCCGGTGGTACGCCGAAATGCCTGGCGCCGGCGTCATGCGTGACGGCCAGCCGCCGACCGAACTCGTCGGCTGCTGCACCGGTCGGCGCAGCGATGTCGAGCTTGACCGTGCTCAGATGGCTCGGGGAGACATCGAGCGGCTCTGCGACCGGCGCCCCACCGGGTACGGCGAGCCACCGCAGTCCGGCCGCCTCGACCTCGAAGAAGCCCGTGGGCGCGTTATGCCGCCTCTTCACGAACCTGTCGCCCGGGACCGTCATGCTCGCACTCTCCCATCGCTACGGCGCGCCGAGCCGGCACCGGCCGGTCGACGGTCATGGTCACCAGAGCTACGACCGCGAGCAGGCCGCCGACAAGTGCGACACTCCGCACGCCTGAGCTGTCCAGCAGCCCACTACCGATCAACGCACCTCCCGCGATCCCTATGTTGAACGCGGTGCTGATACCCGCCGACGCCAGGTCTGTGTTGCCGGGAGCCACCTGCATACTTCTGCTCAGGACGGCGACCGCCAGCGCGCTGAAGGCCATCCCGGCAGTGGCGACGAGCAGGACCGCCGGTACCTGCCGGTGTCCGAGGGAGTAGAGGCCGAGCAGTGCCGCACTGATCAGGGCGAGCGGCAGGACGATCGCGGCCCGCGGATGCTGGTCGAGGATCCGGCCGATGAGCAGAGTTCCGGTCAGGCCGCCCAGTCCGCTGGCCAGGAGGATCGGACCGAGTGCATCGGATGTGAAGCCGCTGATGTCCAGCAGGAACGGCGCGACGTAGGTGTTGAAGGTCAAGAAGCCGGCTACGCCGAGAGCAGTGGTGGCGATGAGCACGGCGTACCGGCGAGCATCGGGATCGCTGCCGCGGCCCGACGCGGACCCCCGGACGTCGACCCGGGGCAGCAGGCACGCGATGCCCAGAGAGGTGGCGGTCCCGAGCACCGCCATCAGCGCGAAGGGGATCCGCCACCCGAACTGCTCACCGAGCCAGGTGCCGAGCGGTATGCCGATCACGGGAGCGAGCGCTGAGCCGATCGAGATCTTCGCGACCACCCGGCCGCGGACGGCCGGCGGGAACAATCCGGTCGCGATCGGGAAGATGATCGACCAGAAGAGCGCGTGTGAGAGCGCCGTGAGCAGCCGTGCGATGAGGAGAACCTCGTACGTCGGTGCCAGCGCCGTGATGGCGGCTCCGACGGCCATCAGGCCGAGTGTGGTGCCGAGGACGAGTCGGCGGGGGAGCCCGAGGGTGAGCCTGGCCAGCGGGATCGATGTCAGGACGACGACGGCGGCGTACCCGGTGACGAGGAGACCGACGTCGGAGCGTGAGCGGCCCAGATCGGCGGCGATCACCGTCAGCAGTCCGATCGGGAGCACTTCGATGGTCACGTAGGAGAAGGTGCCGACAGCGAGCATCACCAGCGCTGCACGGGCCTTGCGGGACGTGATGAACATGACGTCACCTGCGATTCCAGTAAAAGTGATTATGGTGGTAGCATGGCATGCATGGCAGACAACCGCAATGACGTACTCCGGATCGTCGGTGGCCATCCGGCCCTCGACTTGGTGAACACGGTCGCGCCCCGCGTGCCCGGTGGTACGGCCGACGAGTTCGACTACCTACGGGCGCCTGCTGCCCTGCTGGCCTGGAGCCGGCGGATCGGGTTGACCGATGACAGCGAGGCGACAGCGGTCGCGGCAGCGTGGGACAGTGCGGCTGGGATGGCCGAGCAGGCGCTCCATGCGACGGTCGAGATCCGCGAGGCTGTGTATACCGTGCTGGCCCGGCGCGCCGAATCCGCTGAAGTGGCTGCTGCGCTTGAGCTTCTGACGCTGCGATGGTCGGCGGCCGCGGCTCGATCGGTGCTGGTGCCCGGCGGCGCTGTCGCCGAGCTTCAGGTCGGTACGTCGCCGGCGCTGCTGATTCCGGACCGCTTGGTGGCCGCGGCGGTCGAGTTGCTGCGGACGATCGAGCTGCGCCAGTTGCGGGCCTGTCCGATCGAGGAGGGTGGCTGTGGCTTCCTGTTCCTCGACCGCAGCCGCAACGGGTCGCGCCGCTGGTGCGCGATGGAGGACTGCGGCACTCGCGCCAAGATCCGCAAACTGAGTGCACGGCGCCGAGACGCTACCACTAACTGAGGATTTGGGTGGTAGCACCTGGTGCCGAGCGTAGTCCGCTCGTCAACAAGGCGTGTCGAAAGATGCGAACTGTCCGTCCGACCTGTCATCGTAGGCGGCCGGGCCTTCCGACCAGACGGGCCTGACCGGTCCTGCCCCGACAGGGGCAGGCACGATGCTGAGACAGAAGCTGGAGGACAGATGACGCAGGTGGCAGAGCAGCCGGGCAGTACTGCCGGGCGGCTCGGCTCGGTGGTGCTGGACTGCCCGGACCCATTCGAGCTCGCCCAGTTCTACTCGGCGCTGCTGGGGCTGGACATCGACGAGAACGGTGACGACGACTGGCGGAGCCTGACCGGCCCCGGCTCGTCGCTCGGCTTCTCGACGCTGGCCTTCCGGCGCTCGGAGGAGTACGTGCCGGCCACCTGGCCCGGCACCGACGCGCAGGATCTCCACCTCGACCTGATCGTCGAGGACATTTCGAGCGGCCACGCCACCGTGGTCGCGCTCGGGGCCGAACCGCTCGACCCCCTGGACCCACCGCCCGCCGAGAACTCTCGCGGCTGGCGCATCTACGCCGACCCCGCGGGACACCCGTTCAGAATCTGCCTCGAGTAGGCAGTGACGCAGCCCGCCCCGGCCACCCGGCCGGGGCGGGCCTTTGCTGTGTCAGGCCCAGTCGCTGCTTCCGATGAACGGGAAGTGGCGGCCCTCGACGTACGCGGGACGCGGCTGGTAGCTGTTCACGCCGGGCTCGCCGCGCAGATGGAAGGCGCTCGGGTACGGCACCTCCGGATCCGTGATCCGCGTCGACGTCGGGATGTAGCGGATGGTCAGCCCGCAGCGCCGGTTCGGTGAGGTGTTCGCGTTGCTTCCGTGCACGATGTTCGGGTGGTGCACCTCGACATCACCGGGCGCCAGCACCATGTCGACCGCCGCCGACTCGTCGACCTCGACCGCGATCTCCTTGCCGAGGACGCTCTCGACCTCGGTGTTGTCGCGCATCCCGGCCACTTCCGACCGATGGCTGCCCGGGATGACGCGGACGCAGCCGTTCTCCGGCGTCGAGTGATCGACGGCCAGCCACAGCGTCACGACCTTCATCGGGTCGAGCGGCCAGAACGCCGCGTCCTGGTGCCACAGCACCGGCTGGCCCGAGTACGGCGGCTTGGAGATGTAGTGCGATGCGAACAGCGCCAGGTCCGGTCCGACGAACTGAGCTGCGATGTCGAGCAGTCGGTCGTCACTCACCAACCGGACCCAGAACGGGTCGTCGCGCAAGTACACGTGGCCGAGTTGCTCCGGCCGGACGTCGGGATGGCGGGCCTGCAACCACTCGACATGATCGTTCACTTCCTTGATCAGTTCCTGGTCGATCACGTCGCGGAAGATGACGTAGCCGTCGCGCTCAAACATGGAGTTCCCCTCTGATCGGCGTACCTTCATGGTCACAAGACCGCCGGGGACGAGCTAGCAATCAGCCGACACGAACTTGTAGCTTGTTGATGTGAACCAGGTGTTGCGCTTCGAGTCGCACGCGTTCGGCCGGCCGTACCACGCGGCCCGCGTGCGGATCCCGGCCCGGGCCCGCGACACCGAGTTGCACACGCATGCGGACTTCCACGAGTTCATGGGCGTTGTCTCGGGCAGCGGCGAACACCTGCTGCCCACCGGCGTCGAGCAGTTGCGGGCCGGGGACGTGGTCCTGGTCCGGCCCAGCGACCGGCACGCCGTCCGTGGCTCGGCTCCCAACGGGCTGGAGTTCGTCAATGTGGCCTTCCCGAGCTCGGCCTGGCTGGGGTTCCTCGACCTGACCCGGACCAACCCGACCGCCAGCTGGGCATCGGCTCGGCGGCCTGTCACCTTCCGCGCGACCGAGGCGATCGCCGTGTTCGATCGCGCGCTGGAACGCTTCCAGGACAAACCCGGCCCGTACGACCTGATCCGGTTCTGGATCGACCTACTCGAGCTGCTCGGACCGGCGGACGACACGGCCGGTCCGGGCACACCGGACTGGCTGGCGAAGGCATGTACGGCGATGCGCGCCGAGGACAACCTCCGCGGCGGCGTCCCCCGGCTACTCGAGCTGGCCGGCGTCAGCCCGGCTCACCTGTCCCGCTCGATGCGCTCCGCCTACGGCGTGACTCCGACGGCCTTCGTCACCGACCTCCGCCTGGAACACGCCGCTTCTTTGCTAGCAGCAACGAACGCCCCGGTCGCCACGATCGCCACCCGCTGCGGCTTCACCAGCCAGTCCTACTTCACCCGCTGCTTCACCACTGCACACCAACTCTCACCGCGCGAGTTCCGCCGCCGATCCCAACGCGCCTTCGTGCCCTGATCACACCGTTTCCAGGTACTGGACAACGTCCGGCTGCTTGAACCATTTCGCCCAGCCGAGGACGTCGGCGCCGAACTGGGGATCCGTCACCGACAGATCCGCGCCACGCTCCACGAGGAACCGCAGTGCGTCCAGCGAGCCGGTCGCCGCGGCCAGGTGCGCCGCGGTGGAGCCGTCCGCGGTCCGCTCGTTGATGCCGAAACCCAGCTCGGCGAGTTGCGGAACGACCTCCCATCGCTGTGCAGCGGCGGCTTCCGCGAGCAGCGCGGGGCGCTCGGCCGGTGTGACCTCGCCGGCCAGGGCGGCCGCGAACGGGTCCTCGGCTCGCAGTCCGCGGTAGACGTCGCGGACGGTGCCCACCTCCGCGCCATGGTGAATGAGTTCGTCCAGGATGTGCAGGGCGAACGAGGCGCCGTCGTGCTCGGCATACTGGCCTGCGACTTCGCCCATCTGGCGATCGAGGTCGTCCTGACTGAGTGCGGCGAGCCGTCGGCGCCAGACGTCGTACGCGTGATCGAGCGCTGCCAGCGCGGCCTCGGCCGACTCCGGGACCGGCGGTTGGCCATCGTCGGCCGCGGGTTCATGGCCGAACCACGTGGCGGTGCGATCCGCCTGGAGGATGTCGACGATGTGAGCGATCCGCCACGCCAGAGTGGTGAACGGCGGCGGCTGCGGTGGGATCCAGGCAGAGTCGGCGACGAAGCCCGCCTCGGTCTTCCGGACCGTCCAGCAGCCGTCGAAGGGCTCCCAGAAGTACTCCTCGTCGGTCAGCCCGGCGACTCGTCCGCGCAGCCGTTGCCAGGCGAAGTCGGACAGGTCCAGCAAGTTCTGCGTCAGCGTCGTCGTCATGAAGTCACCGTAGAACGACCTGCGGACAGGATCGGTCCGCAGGTCGAGGCAGAATCGCGACATGGATACCGCGGCCCGGTTGCTCCGTCTGCTGTCCTTGCTCCAGTCGCGCCCGCAGTGGGACGGCGCCGAACTGGCGGCAAGGCTCGACGTCACGCCTCGCACCGTACGCCGCGACGTCGCCCGGCTCAGGTCACTCGGGTACCCGGTCGAGGCCGAGACCGGCATCGGTGGTGGCTACCGTCTCGGTCCCGGCGGACGGCTTCCACCGCTGCTGCTCGAGGACGAGGAAGCCGTGGCGGTGGCGATCGGCCTGCGCGTCGCGACGACCACGACGGTGTCGGGTGTGGAGGAGGCGGCGATCGCCGCGATGACGAAACTCCATCAGGTGCTGCCCGCCCGGTTGCGGGCGCAGGTCGCGGCGATCGGCGCACACATCACCCAGTTGCCGCAGGGCGAACTGCCGACCGTCGACGGCGAGGTGCTGGTCACGCTGGCCGCCGGCTGTCGCGATGTCGAAGGGATCCGGTTCCGCTATCGCACCCACGGCGGCACCGAGTCCGAGCGCAGCGTCGAGCCGCTGCAGATCGTGCACACCGGCCGCCGCTGGTATCTCGTCGCCCGTGACCGCGATCGGCAGGCCTGGCGTACCTTCCGAGTCGACCGCATCGCGGACCCCGTGCTCACCGGCTCGCGCTACCACTTCGACGACCCACCCGACCCGGTCGCACTCATTGCCGAAGGCACCGGAGTGGCGCCGTGGGCGATCGTCGGCCGTCTTCTTGTGCACGCCGATGCCGCCACCGTGGCCAAGGTGATACCGCCGAACCAAGGAGTGGTCGAGCCGATCGACGCGGCGACCTGCGAGGTCCGCATCGCCGCGAACGAGCTCGGCCCACTCGTCGCCCAGGTCGCCCGCGTCTACTGGCCGTTCCAAGTCCTCGACCCGCCCGAGCTCCGCGCCGCCGTCCACGAACACGGCCGGCGCCTGCTCGACTCCTAGCTCTGCGCCAGCGCCTTGCGGATGCGCTTCTCCGAGACCGGGTACGGCGTACCGATGGTCTGGGCGAAGAGGCTGATGCGGAGTTCTTCGAGCATCCAGCGGACATCGAGGAGCTCGGGGCTGGGGTACTTGCCGGTGGGCACGGCTCGGAGGTGCTTCTGGTACTCGTCGGTGAGGTTCTGGACGATGGCCATGCCGGAGCGGTCGCGCATCGCGTTCGCGCCGATCTTGTCCAGGCGCTGTTCCATCCCGCGCAGGTAGCGGATCAGATCCGGCAGTCGCTTGGCTCCGGTTTCGGTGATGAAGCCCGGGTGGACGAGCGCTTCGAGTTGGCCGCGCACGTCGGACAGCGCCGCGAGAAGGGCTGGGCTCGATGCCCGGGAGATCTGCTTGTCCACCGTCCGCGCGTGCGCCAGTACCTGCTCGACCTGGCGCAGGATCGCCAGGACCGTGTCCGCGAGCTCCGACCGTACGGCGTCGCGCAGTACGGAGAAGGCGGTCAGGTTCCACGCCGGGCCGTGCGCCGCGGCCATCAGTTGGTCCACGGCAGCGGCGATCGCGTCGTCCAGCAGCTCACCGACGTTGCGGTGCGGGCCTGCCATCAGCGTCATCTTCTGCTGGTTGGTCAGGTTCCGCTGGACGACGTCGATCACGGATGGCATCGTCAGCAGCAGGAGCCGGCGAGTGCCGTTCCACATCGCCGCGGCCTGGTCGCGTTCGGTCTCCTGCAGCCGGATCGCGACGCTCTTGCCCTCATCGACGAGAGCGGGGTAGCCGGCCACGGTGAGGCCGTTGCGGTGCTCGGAGAAGCTCCGGGGCAGGTCGCCGAAGGTCCAGTCGGTCAGGCCGGACCGCTCGAGCCCGCTGACCGCCTTCGAGGCGACCTTGGAGATGGCTGCCGTGGTCTTCGGCTTCAGGCGTTCCTTGAGCTTGGCGAGATCCTTGCTCTCGGCCACGGTCTTGCCCTTGTCGTCGACCACGCGGAAGGTCATCCGCAGGTGCTCGGGCACCCGGGTCCAGTCCCAGTCGCCGGTCTCGATCACCACGCCGCGCAGCTCCCGCAGCTCGCGGGCGAGCGCGTCGGTGAGCGGACCTGACGACGGATCGAGGTGGGGGAGCACCTGCCGGGCGTGGTCCGGGGCCGGGACGATGTTCCGCCTGATGGCCTTCGGCAAGGACTTGATCAGGGTCGTGACGAGCTCCTCGCGGAACCCGGGCACGCTCCACTCGAACCCGTCCGCGGTGACCTGGTTCAGCACCAGCAGCGGGATATGGACGGTCACGCCGTCCGCGTCGGTGCCGGGCTCGAAAGCGTAGGTGAGGTCGAAGGTCATCCCGTTCTGCGTCCAGTGCAGCGGGAACTCCTCCTCCTTCACCTCGGCACCCTCGCGGACCACCAGCGACCGCTCGAAGTCGAGCAGGTCGGGGTCACGCTGGCGGGCCTTCTTCCACCAGGTGTCGAAGTGCGCTCCGGTGACGACCTCGGCGCCGATGCGTTCGTCGTAGAAGGCGAACAGCGTCTCGTCGTCGACCAGTAGGTCGCGGCGGCGGGTACGTTCCTCCAGCTCCTCGACCTCCTCGATCAGCTTGCGATTCTCGTGGAAGAACTTGTGGTGCGTGTCCCAGTCGCCCTCGACCAGTGCGTGCCGGATGAACAGTTCGCGCGACACCTCCGGGTCGACCTTGCCGTAGTTGACCTTGCGCCGGGCAACGATCGGTACGCCGTACAGGGTGACCTTCTCGTAGGCCATCACGGCACCGGCCTTGCGTTCCCAGTGCGGCTCGGAGTACGTGCGCTTGATCAAATGCTGGGCGAGATCCTCGGCCCACTCCGGCTCGATCTTCGCGTTCACCCGTGCCCACAGTCGCGACGTCTCCACCAGTTCGGCGGCCATCACGAACTGCGGCGGCTTCTTGAACAGGCCGGAGCCGGGGAAGATCGCGAACTTGGTGCCGCGGGCACCGATGTACTGGTGCTGGTTGGCCGGGTCCTTCATGCCGATGTGGCTCAGCAGCCCGGACATCAGCGAGACGTGGACACTCTGCGGGTCGGCCGGCTCGCCGCTGTTCAGGGTGACGCCGATCTGGGCCGCGACCTGACGGAGCTGGGCGAAGATGTCCTGCCACTCGCGGACGCGGAGGTAGTTGAGGTACTCGCTGCGGCACATCCGCCGGAACTGGTTGCCGGAGAGGTCCTTCTGCTGCTTCTTCAGGTAGGTCCAGAGGTTCAGGTACCCGAGGAAGTCGCTGTTCGGGTCGCGGAAGCGGGCGTGTGCCTGCTGGGCCTGCGCCTCGGCGTCGGTCGGGCGTTCGCGCGGGTCCTGGATGGAGAGCGCGGCGGCGATCACCATCACCTCACGGACGCAGGCGTTCTTGTCCGCTTCGACGATCATCCGGGCCAGTCGCGGGTCCAACGGGATCTGGGCCAGCTGGCGCCCGATCGGGGTGAGCCGGCGATACCGGTCGCCAGCCTTGGTGGATTCGATCGCGCCGAGTTCGGTGAGGAGCTGCAGGCCGTCGGTGATGCTGCGCTTGTCCGGCTCGTCGATGAACGGGAACGCCGCGATGTCGCCGAGGCCGATCGAGGTCATCTGCAGGATGACGGACGCGAGGTTGGTGCGCAGGATCTCCGGCTCGGTGAACTCGGGCCGGTTCTCGAAGTCCTCCTCGGAGTACAACCGGATGCAGATGCCGTCGCTGGTCCGGCCGCTACGCCCCTTGCGCTGGTTCGCGCTGGCCTGCGACACGGGCTCGATCGGCAGGTGCTGGACCTTCGTGCGGTGGCTGTAGCGCGAGATCCGCGCGGTCCCGGGGTCGATCACGTACTTGATGCCCGGCACGGTCAGCGAGGTCTCGGCCACGTTGGTGGCCAGCACGATGCGGCGGTTGGAGTGCGACTGGAACACGCGGTGCTGCTCGGCATTGGACAGTCGTGCGTACAGCGGCAGTACTTCCACCGCGCCGGGCCGGCCGCGCTGGTCGGCGAACTTGTCGTTCAGCGCGTCCGCGGTGTCGCGGATCTCCCGCTCACCGCTGAGGAAGACCAGTACGTCGCCGGATGCCTCGAGCGAGAGTTCGTCGACGGCGTCCAGGATCGCCTGCGTCTGGTCGCGGTCGATGGTGCTCGGGTCGTCCGGGTCGTTGATCGGGCGATAGCGCACCTCGACCGGATAGGTCCGGCCGGACACCTCGACGATCGGGGCCGGAGTGCCTTTGCTGTCCGCGAAATGCTCCGCGAACCGCTCGGGATCGATGGTCGCCGAGGTGATGATCACCTTGAGGTCGGGACGGCGAGGGAGGAGACGCTTGAGGTAGCCGAGGATGAAGTCGATGTTCAGGCTGCGCTCGTGCGCCTCGTCGATGATGAGCGTGTCGTACCGGGACAGGTCGCGATCGCGCTGCAGTTCGTTGAGCAGGATGCCGTCGGTCATCACCTTGACCAGCGAGCGGTCGCTGACCTTGTCGGTGAACCGGACCGCGAAGCCGATCGTCTCGCCCAGCTCGGTGCCGAGCTCCTCCGCAATCCGCTCCGCCACCGTCCGTGCCGCCAGTCGCCGCGGCTGGGTGTGCCCGATCATCCCCTGCACACCGCGCCCGAGCTCGAGACAGATCTTCGGAATCTGCGTCGTCTTCCCGGACCCGGTCTCGCCGGCGATCACGACGACCTGATGATCCCGGATCGCCGCCCCGATCTCATCCTTCAGCTGACTGACCGGCAACTCCGGCGGATAGGTGATCTCCGGTACAGCGAGCCTCCGCTGCTCCACCCGCCGCTCAGCCTGCTCGACCGCGCCGATCATGCCCTGGAGGGACTCGGCCCGCTTCCGCGCGTCCTTCGCCGTCCGAACCCGCTCGAGCCGCCGACCGAGCTGCTCGCGGTCATAACCCATCAACCCGTCAAGCCGAGCCGCCATGTCACTGACGGTCGGCCCGCCGTCGGCGGTCGGGTCGTGGGAGGTGCTCCGCGCGTCTGTCGCGGTTTCGGTCTCGGCTTGGGGCGTCCCCGACCTCGGCGTACCGGACGGCTTGCGCCCGCGTCGGCGGCGGGGACGGGAGCGCGCGGCGGGGTCCTGGACGGGACCGGTGGCTGGGGTGGGACTCGACGACTCGGTCCGGGCATCAGGCATAACCAGTCCAGTTTAGGCGTCCAACCCCAGCCACTCACCCGGATTACCCGGGCCACCCACTGAGGAGGCGGACCGCCGGCCCATCACAATCGCAGTGCCGACGGCTCCCTGGGCGGCGGGCGGCGCGACGAGGTCAGTTGTGATGGCCTGGGCGTCCGTCAGTCGTGGCTGGATGGAGCCTTGACGGCGAGGACTGGGACGGGGGATTCGAGGAGGACCCTTTGGGCGGTGCTGCCGAGGATGAGTTTGCCCACGGGGCTGCGGCGGCGAAGGCCCAGGACGATCAGGCCGACGTCTTCGGCGGCGGCTGCCTTGAGGAGTTCGCCGGCCACGTCGCTGCTGGAGGCTCCCTGCTGGATCGTCACCTCGACGCCGAGCTCGCGCAGCCTGGCCTCGGCGGCGGCCAACTCGTCGGCGTTGGCGTAGCGGGCGTCGATGTAGGAGTCACCGCGACTGGTGTTGAGCAGCAGGACGGACGCCCCCCGCATCGCCGCCTCGGCGGCCGCGGCCGTCAACGCGGCCTCGCCCTCGGGAGTTGGCACATAGCCGACCAGGATCTTCACGCCCTCACTCTCCCATCACTGTCCACACCACTCACTCCTCCACGCCGGATCTGTGCCCACTCACCAACCAGCCGATGACCAGGCAGCTCACGCTCGGCCACTGACTGGAAGCGGTCGGGCGCGGGAGTTGGTGAGTGGCGCACGTCCGGAAGAAGCCGGCCACGCCGATACACACCGGCCTCGGCCGCGACTAGGGTCGATCGCATGGTGGAACTCCAGGTCGTCCTGCCGGACGAGTCCGCGGCAATGCCTCCTGAACGCTTGGTCGAGCTCGCAGTGGCCGCGGAGGAACTCGGCTACGGCACGGCGTGGTTGCCGGATCATCTGCTGCCGCCGGGTGAGTTCGGTCCGACGTACGGCGGCGTGTACGAGCCGCTGGTGACGATCGGCTACCTGGCCGCGCGGACAACCCGGATCCGGTTCGGCACCTCCGTGCTGGTGCTGCCGATGCGCAGCCCGTACGTCGTCGCCAAGCAGGCCGCAACGCTTCATCGGCTGTCGGGGGAGCGTCTCGTCCTCGGGATCGGCGCCGGGTGGGACGCCGCCGAATTCGCAGCGGTCGGTTCGTCGTTCGAGGACCGCGGCCGCCGGACTCACGACTCCCTCGCCATCATCCGCGGTCTGTTCGAAGGCGACGATCTGGGCGGGGTGTTCGAGCCCAAACCCCGTGCGCCCCTCCCGATCATGATCGGCGGCACGACGACCGCCGCTCTTCGCCGAGCCGCCCGGTACGGCGACGAATGGCAAGGACTCGGCCTGGACGCAGCGGCCTTCGCCACCGCCGTAGAACGGCTCGGCACCCTGACTGCCGAGCCCGAAGAACCTGGCCTGCAGAGCACACGTCAGGTGCGGGTCGGCACCCGGCTCGACTGGTCCAGCGGCGATCCGGAGCCGATCGTCCAGTCGGCCTACGAACTCGCCGAGGCCGGCGCCGAAACCCTGGCGATGTCCTTCGGTGACGAGCAAGACACTCTGAACCGGATGACCCGCTTCCGCAGCCTGTTCACGGGGGACTGAGTCTGTTCCGCAGAACCTTGCCGGTGGCGTTGCGGGGGAACTCGTCGAGGATGACGATCTGGCGTGGCGTCTTGAAGCGGGCCAGGTTCGCGCGGACGTGGGCGATCAGCTCGTCCTCGGTGGCCGGCTCGCGGAGTACGACGTACCCGACCAGGCGCTGACCGAACTCGTCGTCCGGCACCCCGATGACGACTGCCTCGGCGACTGCGGGATGGGCGGCGAGGCATTCCTCGATCTCGGCCGGGTACACGTTCTCGCCGCCGGAGACGATCATGTCGTCTTCGCGACCGTCGACGAATAGTCGTCCGGCCCGGTCCAGATGGCCGAGATCGCCGGTGCTCATCCGGCCGTCGACCATGGTCTTGCTCGAGCCGTCGGAGTACCCGCCGAACACCAGCCCGCCGCCCGCGAAGATCCGCCCGGTCTCGCCGGTCGGCACCGGCTGATCCTGGTCGTCGAGGATCCGGATCGAGCTGCCGAGACACGGTCGGCCGACCGTCCCGGGCGCCGCGATCAGGTCGGCCGACGTCGCGATGGTGGCGATGCCGACCTCGCTCGACCCGTACGCGTCGCACAGCACCGGGCCGAACCGCTCGATGAATCGCTCGGCCAACGGCGCGCCCAGCGCGGACGCCCCGGAGATCACGGCCCGCAGCGATCGCAGGTCGTGCTTCGCGATCTCGGTCGGCCCGAGGTCGAGCATCCGCCGCAGCATCACCGGTACGGCGAGGATCGTGCCGGCCCGGGTCGCCTCGGCGTCCGCGAGTACGGCGGCGGGGTCGAACCGTGGCCGCAGCACGAGGGGTGAACCGAGGAAGAGGGCGAGCATCGAGGTGAGCAGGCCGAGCCCATGGAACAGCGGCGGACAGATGACGATCGGCTCACCGGACCGGAGGCCGAGCCGATTGAGCGCGCTTCCGGTCAGGCCGGCGAGACCCACTGCGGTCGGCATCCGCGGCGCGGCCTTCGGCGTACCGGTCGTCCCGGAAGTCAGGACCGTGATGTGGCCGGGGGAGTCCGGCGGCGGGGCCGTGGCCGCGGTGGATCCGGCGAGGTCGTCCAGGTCGGAGCGGACGGACGGGATACCGGGCGGTGGCGTGAACTCGGCGTCGTGGATGAGGAGATCCGGACGGTGTCGCTCGAGGACCGCTTTCAGTTGTGGGGGAGCGAACTCGGTGTTCACGAACAGTACGTCCGCGCCGATCCGGGACGCGGCCAGCGTCGCCTCGAGGAACCCGCGGTGGTTCCGGCACAGCACCGCGACCTTGCCTCCGGCCACGATCTGGTGCTGGTCGTAGAGGCCGGCCGCGATCCGCTCGCAGCGACGGTCGAGCTCGGCGTACGTGACCTCGCCGGACTCGTCGATGACAGCGGCGCGATCGGGATAGCGGATGGCCGCGATCACACCGAGCGCGGCCATCGACTGACCCCAGGTGCGCAGCGCCCGCTCAATGCCGATCAGGTGCGACGGTCGCGCAGACCGCCAGACGCCTGACTTGATCAGCGCAACCGACAAGCCACCGACTTCCGCTGCGCCTTGCACCAGCCAGTCCGGCGGCCGCATCGGCGCGATCGGCCGAGGCCCTCTCATGGCTTACCTCGCTTGGTCCCGCCTCCGGTACTGCGGTAGTACCGCTCAAGCAACCTGTCGGTCGGGACCCGCAATAGGTTGCCCAGGGCATCGGCCGGGCGGACCATCGGGGGCGTGATGTTGTTCGGCCGCTCGGCGACCGCCGTACAGACCTGATCGGCGGCCTGCTCCGGCGTGAGCCCAGGCATCTTGTTCAGCAGCGGTGTCGGCTCGCTCATCCGCGTGTGCACCAGGCCCATGTAGACGGTCGAGGTGGTCACGCCGTCGCCACGGATCTCCTGCGCGACGCAGCGCAGCCAGACGTCGAACGCGCTCTTCGACGCCAGGTACGCCGACCACCGCGCCATCGGCGGGGTCCGCACACCCGCGGTCGAGACGTTGACGATGTGTCCAGAGCGCCGCTCGCGCATCGACGGCAGCAGTTCGAGTACGAGCTTGGCCGGGCCGAGGTAGTTGACCGCGTTCGTCCGCTCGATGTCGTGGAAGCGCTGGTACGAGTCGGCGACCGACCGGCGGATCGACTTGCCCGCGTTGCTGACCAGCACGTCAACACGTCCGTGCTCGGACAGCACCGTGCGAGCCAACTCTTCGACCGCCGCCGGGTCGGCCAGGTTCGCCGGATGGACGAACGCCGTACCGCCGGCCGCCCGGATCTCGCCGGCCACAACGTCCAGCTGGTCCGCCGTCCTCGCCACGAGCAGGACTGTCGCCCCTGCCCTGGCCAGCCGTCGCGCGGTCGCCTCGCCGATCCCGTACGACGCACCGGTCACCAGGATCACCTGACCGCGAACGGCCGCGGTCAGCCGGTCGTCGGCGATCCCTGTCCGTCCATTGGTCAACGCGACGAGCATCGACCACCCGATCGGACGCTTCCCAGTCACCATGCGCCTGACATTACCCGCTGGTAGCCGCCGATGGCAGGCGTTGCAGCCATTCACGAATCAGGGCACCGAACAACTCGGGCTGCTCGAGCTGCAGGTTGTGGCCGGCGACGTCGAGGACGGCGAAGGTGGCGCGGGGGTAGTGCGGGAGCAGCGCGTATTGATCCGCGTAACCGACCACCGAGTCCTGCCTGCCACAGACGATCAGCGTCGGTCCCGGGTAGGCGGGTCCGCTCTCCGGCTCGATCGACAACGCCCAGTTCTGCTGGATGCGGTCGAGCGCAGCGGTATCGGCGACGGCAAGGCCAGTTGCCACGTCGGAGCGGTACGCCGCCAGGGCAGCCGCCGTCTGGACTACGGCGAGGTCGGTGAAATCCTCGCCCTCGGTCAGTGACTCGACCACACCCGGCTCGGTGCGCAGTACGACGTGCTCGGGCAGGATCCGGTCCTTGTGCAACAAGGTGCCGACGGGGCAGATCAGGCCGAGGCCGAGAACCTGCTCCGGCCGCTCCGCGACCAACCCGCGCGAGAGGTAGCCGCCGTACGATTCGCCGATCAGGACGAACGGCTCGGCCCCGATCTGCTCGTCGATGAACGCGCGTACGGCGGCCAGGATGCCGTCGGTGCTGTCGATGTCGCCGGCTGGGCTCTGGCCCATGCCGGGCAGGTCGGGGTAGAGCCGCCGGTAGCCGGGCAGGTCGGCGAAGATCGGCTCGAGGCAGCCGGTCATCAAGCGGTGGTCAGGGGTCCAGCCGTGCAGAGCCAGCACTGGAACGCCGTCGCCGTAGGACACATGGTGCAGTGTCATCGTGGTTGCCTTTCGCCGAGCCCGATGCGAGCGGGACTAGTTGTAGCAACCGGCGCCGACAGTTCTAGAGTCGGCTCATGTCGAGTCGCACACCTCAAGGTCCCGCACCCGAAGCTTCCGTCCTGCGTCCCCGGCTGGAGCGCGCCCGCGAGGCGGCCGCCGGAACTGGTCTGCTGATCGCGCCGGGATCCGACCTGCGCTATCTGATCGGTCAGGCGGGTGGTTCGTTCGAGCGGCTGACCGCGCTGGTGATCCCGGCTGACGGCCCGGTGGCGCTCGTCGTACCGAAGCTGGAGGCGCCCGGGTTCGCCGGCGCACCGCTGGAGGAACTCGGCGTCGAGGTCGTCACGTGGGTGGATGGCGACGACCCGTACGGCGTCGCCGCGGATCGGCTGCGCGGCGTTGACCGGGTCGCGGTGAGCGATTTCACGCCGGCGTTGCATGTGCTCGCGGTGCGGGACGCGATGCCGAAGGTCGAGCAAGTCCTGGCCGGGCCGATCGTGCGGGAGCTGCGGATGCGGAAGGACGCGGCCGAGGTCGAGGCGCTGCGCAAGGCCGGCGCGGCGATCGACCGCGTGCACGCACGGGTCGGCGAGTGGCTGCGGCCCGGCCGGACCGAGGCGGAGGTCGGCGCGGATATCGCGGCCGCGATCGTCGAGGAAGGTCATGTGCTGGCCGACTTCGTGATCGTCGGCAGTGGACCGAACGGTTCGAGCCCGCACCACGCGGTGTCCGACCGGGTGATCGAGGCGGGCGACGTGGTGGTCGTCGACATCGGCGGACCCGTTGCCGAGGGCTACTGCTCGGACTCGACGCGCACGTACGCCGTTGGCGAGCCGCGTGACGTTGATGTCGCCGCGACGTACGCCGTACTGCAGCAGGCGCAGCAAGCTGCCGTGGACGCAGTACGACCGGGGGTGTCCGCGGAGTCGGTCGATGCCGCGGCGCGGGACGTGATCGCGGCGGCCGGCTTCGGCGACCTGTTTATCCACAGGACCGGACATGGGATCGGGCTCGACGTGCACGAAGAGCCATACATTGTCAGTGGGAACGGGTTGCCGCTGGAGCCAGGGATGGCGTTCAGCATCGAGCCGGGCATCTACCAGCCGGGCCGGTGGGGTGCGCGGATCGAGGACATCGTGGTGGTGACCGAGGACGGCGTCGAGTCGATGAACAACCAGCCGCACGAGCTGGTCGTGCTCTGAGGCTCAGCCCGCGCGGAAGGTCTTGCGGTAGGTGAGGGGAGAGACCCCGAGCTCCGAACGGAGGTGATGGCGCAGGGAAGCAGCGGTACCAAGGCCGGCCGACTCGGCGACGCGGTCCACGGACAGGTCGGTCGTCTCCAGCAGGTGGCACGCGTGGCGCACGCGTTGCTGCAACAGCCACGTGCCAGGGGACTGCCCCGTCTCGGCCTTGAAACGCCGGCTGAAGGTGCGCACGCTCATCCGTGCCTGCCCGGCCATCGTCGGCAGGCTGAGCTCCTGGCCGAGCCGCTCGAGCGCCCACGCGCGCGTCGGCGCGGTGCCTTCGCTGCCTTCCTCCGGTACGACGCGCTCGATGAACTGTGACTGACCACCGTCGCGCCACGGCGGTACGACGCAGTGCCGCGCGGCCCGGTTCGCGACCTCGCTGCCGAAGTCGCGGCGGATCAGATGCAGGCAGAGATCCACGCCCGCCGCGAGCCCTGCGGACGTCAGGATGTCGCCGTCGTCGATGAAGAGCCGGTCCTCGTCGAGCTTCACCTGTGGATAGACACTGCGGAACAGGTCGGCCCGCTGCCAGTGCGTGGTCGCCGGCCGACCGTCGAGGAGCCCGGCCGCGCCGAGGACGAAGGCGCCCGTACAGATCGAGGCGATCCGGGTGCCTGGCCGGATCGTCGCGAGCGCCTCGGCCAGGTTGTCCGGCAGGGTGCCCTCGTAGCGCGGCTGGGCGATGTACGTGCCCGGGATGATGACGGTGTCCGCGTCGGCCAGCGCCTCGGGACCATAGTCCGGGATCAGGCTGAAGCCGGCGCTCGCCCGGATCGGAGCGATCTCCAGTCCACAGATGCGGACGTCGTACAGCGGAGTGCCGTCCGCCTGGGTGGCCGCCGCGAACACCGTCGGCGGGATGGTCAGGTCGAACCCGACGACCGGCGCGAGGGCCAGGACGGCGATCCGGTGCGGACCGACCGCGGACAGGTACCGCTCGCCGCGAACAGTGCTGGAAGCAGTCATGGCCATATCTTGACACATGCTGGCGTTCTGGCCACTGGTTCGACGCCGATCGAACCGGCAGGCTGGTCGGGTGACGCAGATTCTGGGGACGAAGAAGGCTACCCGGGTGCACCTGGCCTGGGCCGTCGCCGCGGTGGGATTCGTGACGTTGATCGGCGCGGCCGGCTTCCGGTCGGTGCCGGGCGTGCTGCTGGATCCGCTGCACGAAGAGTTCGGCTGGTCGCATGCGACGATCTCGTCGGCGGTGTCGATCAACCTGCTGCTCTATGGCCTGATCTCACCGTTCGCCGCCGCGCTGATGGACCGGCTGGGTCTGCGCCAAGTGGTCAGCGGAGCGCTCGTCCTGATCGCGCTCGGCAGTGGACTGACCGTCTTCATGACCGCGCCCTGGCAGCTGCTGCTCTGCTGGGGTCTCCTGGTCGGTATCGGCACCGGATCGATGTCCATGACGTTCGTCGCGACGATCACTGGTCGCTGGTTCGTCCAACGCCGCGGTCTGGTCACCGGGATCCTGACGGCTGCCGGTGCGACCGGGCAGCTCATCTTCCTGCCGCTCATCGCGAGCTTGGCGGGCCGCTACGGGTGGCGCGTCCCCGCACTGGTCGCGGCCGGCACCGCGCTGGCCGTCGTACCGCTGGTGCTGCTGTTCTTGCGCGACTACCCGAGTGATGTGGGTCTGCGAGCGTACGGCGCGCCGGAGGGCAGCACGGCCGGACAGCGGGTCGAGACGAGCGGGAGCAGTGCACTGCGGGCGCTGAAGGTGTTGCGGACGGCCACACGTCGGCCCGCGTTCTGGCTGCTCGCCGGTGGCTTCGCGATCTGTGGTGCGTCGACGAACGGGCTGATCGGGACGCACTTCGTCACAGCTGCGCATGACCATGGCATGCCTGCCACGACCGCGGCGTCGTTGCTCGCGCTGGTGGGGGTGTTCGATGTCGGCGGGACGATCGCGTCCGGCTGGCTGACCGACCGATGGGATCCGCGCTACCTGCTGATCGCGTACTACTCGCTTCGGGGGCTGTCGCTGCTGGTGCTGCCCTCGCTGCTTGGTCCGACGGCTCAGCCGAGTGTCTGGGTGTTCGTCATCTTCTACGGGCTGGACTGGGTCGCGACCGTTCCGCCGACCGTAGCGTTGTGCCGGGAATGGTTCGGAGTGGACGGCCCGATCGTGTTCGGCTGGGTGTTCGCATCGCACCAGATCGGTGCCGCGTTCGCGGCGACGGGTGCCGGATGGATCCGGGACGCACAGGGCAGTTACAACCTCGCCTGGTATCTGGCCGGCGGACTGTGTGCGGCCGCCGCGCTGATGTCCGCGAGCATCGGGCGGCGCCGCCTCGTGACCGCCTGAGTCTTTCAGCTAGCCTCGATCTAGGTTGAGGTTGGAGGGAATGGGCGGATGGACATCGAGCCGGGTGAATTGACGGTCGGACAGTTGTCGCAGCGCAGTGGCGTCGCGATCTCTGCACTGCACTTCTACGAGCGCCAGAACCTGATCCTGAGCCGCCGTACGTCGGGCAACCAGCGCCGCTACCGGCGGGACACCCTCCGCCGGGTGGCGATGATCCGGATCGCGCAGCGGGTCGGCATCCCGCTCGCCGAGGTGGCCGCGATCCTGGCCTTGCTGCCGGACAACCGGACGCCGACACGCGCGGACTGGGAGCGCATCTCCGAGTGCTGGCAGGCCGAGCTCGACCGCCGGATCCTGCACCTGGAGCAACTGCGCGACGACTTCAAGGACTGCGTCGGCTGCGGCTGCCTGTCGCTCGACCGCTGCGCCCTAGCCAATCCGTACGACGCCCTGGCCGCGAAGGGTCCAGGCCCGCAGCGACTGGTGACCGCCGAGGGCGAACCGTGCCACCCCGGCAAGTGTGCCTGAGCCAAGCCTGCCCAGCCACATCCCGCGCGCCGCCCGTTCCAGGACTTCCGGTCCCAGCCGACAGACACCATCCCGGAGCAAGCCAGGGTCCTCCCAACACGGGTTACCCGGACTTTGTGCACCAGATCCGTACGGCGACGGCTCCGGCGTACGGATCTGGTGCACGAAGTGGCCGATCGCGAGAATCCACAGCGTCTACGCGTCCGACTCGCCGCCCTCACGCCGTGGTCAGTGCACACATTGCCCCCGGCGCCATGCGTTCCGGGACCTCCCTCTCAGCCGACTGGCGACCACCTCGAGACGAGCCCGAACCTTCCCCACCCGGTCCGGGTCTGAGGGCGGCGTCGACTTTGTGCACCAGATCCGTACGGCGACGGCCCTGGCGTACGGATCTGGTGCACGAAGTGGTCGATCGCAAGAATGCGCGACGTCCACGCGTCAGCGCGTCCGAGTAGCGCGGCGCGCGGCCTGCCCGGCCCGCGCGGCCCTGCCCGGCCCGCGCGGTCTGCCCGGCCCGCGGCGGTCTGCCCGGCGCGAAGCAGACCGCGCGGGCGGTAGGGGTAGCGGGGTGGGTGGGGCGGTCGCGGGGCGGGTTATCCACAGAGTGGCGGTTGGGGTCAGCGGACTGTGGGTGCGGGCGTCTAGTGTTTCGGGCATGGCTGAGACCAACGCGACGCTGACTCTGACCGACGAGCGCGCCAAGATTGCGGGCGGCGTGATCCAGGCGATCGCGGGAGAGAGCGCGCGGCTGCGGCCGGATCAGGAGACCGCCGTCGCGGCCCTGTGCGAGCCGGCTGCGCGAGTGCTCGTGGTGCAGGCGACCGGCTGGGGGAAGTCTGCGGTGTACTGGGCGGCGACGGCGATCAGACGAGCCGAGGGTGCCGGACCGACGCTGGTCGTGTCGCCGTTGCTGTCGTTGATGCGCGATCAGGTCGCGGCCGCGAGCCGGGCGGGCCTGCGTGCTGCCACCTTGAACTCGAACAACATCGACGCGTGGTCGAGTATCGAACACGATCTGCGCTCCGGGGCGATCGACGTACTGCTGGTGTCGCCGGAGCGGCTGGCGAATCCCGGCTTCGGGCGGCGGGTGCTTGATGGGCTGGCTGGGCAGGTCGGGCTGCTGGTGATCGACGAGGCGCACGCGGTGTCCGACTGGGGTCACGACTTCCGGCCGGACTATCGGCGGGTGTCCGACGTCCTGCAGCAGCTCAACCCGAAGACTCCGGTCCTCGCGACCACAGCGACGGCGAACGCGCGGGTGACGGAAGACGTCGCGCATCAACTGGGGGAGTCGACGCTGGTACTGCGGGGTCCGTTGGCGCGATCGAGTCTGCAGTTGGCAGTCGTCGATGCGTTGTCGCCGCTGGATCGGTTCGCGTGGGTGGTCGACCATCTGCCGAAGCTGCCGGGCTCGGGCATCGTCTACACGTTGACGGTCGCTGATGCGCAGCGGCTGGCGGCGGTGATTCAGGAGGTCCACGGTCGCGATGTGCCGGTCGCGGCGTACACGGGTGGGTTGGAGGCGGGCGAGCGCGAGAGCCTCGAGGATGCTTTGCGCGCCAACCAGTTGAAGGCGTTGATCGCGACATCTGCGTTGGGGATGGGGTACGACAAGCCGGATCTCGGGTTCGTCGTGCATGTCGGGTCTCCGCCGTCGCCGGTGTCGTACTACCAGCAGGTCGGTCGTGCCGGTCGAGGGATCGACCATGCGGTGGTGGCGTTGCTGCCGTCGGACGCGGACGCAGGTGTGTGGGACTACTTCGCGACGGCCACGATCCCGATCCCGGAGAACGTCCAGCGCCTGTTGCGCGGTCTGGACGGGTACGGGCCGGATCAGCCGGCGACCGTTCCGGCGCTCGAGGCCGAGACCGGACTGCGTCGTACTCGCGTGGAGCTGATGCTGAAGCAGTTGGCGGTGGACGGGGTCGTCGACCGGGTCGAGCGTGGCTGGGTGCGGACCGGGGCGGAGTGGACCTTCGACGCCGCGCACTACGACGGGATCGTCGCGGTCCGGCGCCGCGAGGCGGACATCATGCGGGCGTACACGCGTGGCGACCGTTGCCTGATGCAACTTCTGCAGGAGTCGCTCGACGATCCCTCGGCGGAGGCGTGCGGGCGGTGTTCGGTGTGCCTGGGCGAGTTGCCCGATCCGCTCGGGGAGCGGCCGGAGGCCGAGACGGTGGCCACGATCACGCGGTTGCTGCGCGGCGAGGTGCATGTGCTGGAGCCACGGAAGATGTGGCCGGGCGGTGCGTTCGGCGCGAAGGGACGCATCCCGGCCGGAGCTGGGTGCCGAGCCGGGCCGGAGCCTCATCTACGCCGACGCTCCGGAGTGGCGCGAGGTCGTGCGCGCCACCTTCAGCGACACCGAACCTCCCGCCGAAGCACTCGAAGCGCTGAAGTCGGGGGCCGTCGCCGCCCTCTCCCGCTGGCGCGGCGCGTGGTCCAGTCGCCCCGAGGTCGTTGTCGCGCTACCCGCTGCGGGTCACCGTCAGTCTGACTGCTGCGATCGCGGAGCACGTCGCCGCCGTCGGGCGTCTGGACCAGGCGGAGTTGACGGTCGACCGCAGCGGCTTCACCGACGACCTGTCATCGGCGGAGGAGGCGAAGGTTTGGCGCGACGGCCTCGAGGTGGATGGCGCCACCGCCCAAGCCGTCACTGGCCGCACCGTCCTCCTGCTCGTCGACGCAAGCTCGTCCCAGTGGCCGATCACTGTAGCCGCCGCCAAGCTCCGCGAGGCCGGCGCCGCAGCAGTCCTTCCCCTCCTCATCCACAAACGTCCCTAAGCCTGACGCCTCCCGGAGGTCCCGCGCCGGCTACTTGGTGCTGGCGAGTTCTGGCGTGGACTCGACGAAGGACTTGAGGTCGGAGATCAGCTGGATCCAGCCGTCGCCCACCATGGCGCGGATCGCGCTGCCCGGTTCGAAGCCGGTGTGGATGACGGTCAGCTTGACCTGGTCGTCGACCGGCTCGAGCTCGAAGATGGCCTTCGACAGCGGCTCGCGGCTGGTCTTCTGGTAGAGGTCGTCGTCCATCTCGACCGCCTTGGCGAACTCGGGCGTGATGTGGTGCCAGGCGAACGACAGCCGCCGTGTACGGATCATGCTCGAGCACCACCTGACCCGGCCCGGCCATCGCGACGTCACCCAGATGCCACACCATCTCCGAGCCGACCTTCCAGTCGGTCTCGTGCTGCACATGCCAGTACTGCTCGGTGAACTTCGGGTCGGTCAGTGCCTGCCACAGCCGCTCCGGCGTGGTCTTGATGTAGGTGGTGTAGACGAAGTCGTTGTCGCTCATGGTTTCGGCCTCCAAAGCCGTTTTGAGATCGGCGAACAGCTCGACCCGCCGCCGGTCGTACCGGTTGATCCAGCGGTCCGCGATGGCGTTGATCGGTTCGGCGTTGAGGTGGTGCAGCTTCTCCCGGCCGCGCCACACGGTGGTGACGAGGTTCGCGGCCTCCAGCACGGCGAGGTGCTTGCTCACCGACTGCCGGGCCATGTCCAGGCCGGCGCAGAGCTCCCGCAGCGTTTGTCCGTTGCGTGCGTTGAGCATGTCGAGCAACTGCCGTCGGGTCGGGTCGGCCAGGGCGCGGAACACCTCGTCGTCCATCACCCTCCGATCAGGTCATGCAGCCGTATGGCTGCATAAAGACGATAGGCAGCCATCCGGCTGCATGTCAAGCTGGAATGAGATTGACGCCGGCAGGAGGATGGCCAGGTGGAGATCAAGAGCCTGGGCTACCGGACCGACCTGTTGCTGCTGGAGCTGAGCGGAAGCGTGTTCCACGACGCCGGCGAGTACGTCGTGGTGCGGACCCCGGACAACCCGGGGTTCTGGTGGGGGAACTTCCTGCTCTACCGCGAGCCGTTCGGGCCCGGTGACACGAAAGCGCGCCTGGAGACCTTCCACCAGGAGTTCCCCGCCGCGAAGCATGTTGCCCTGGGCATCGACAGCGTGGACGGCGAGATCGGCGCCGAGGACGAGCTGACGGCGGCCGGTTTCGACGCCGAGCGGAACGTCGTGATGACCGCGAGCGAGGTCGTCGCACCAGGGCGGCCGAACGAGCAGTCGACGTACCGGTTCCTGAGCAGCGACGACGACTGGGATCAGCTGCTTGAGCAGAGCCTCGCGACCGCGCCGATGGTGGTCGATGAGGGCTACGAGGAGTTCACCCGGCGGAAGCTGGTGGCGAAGCGGGCGCTGGTGGAGGCCGGGCACGGGAAGTGGTTCGGTGCCTTCGACGGTGATCGGTTGCAGAGTTCGCTCGGGCTGATGTTCGACGGCAAGGGACTGGCGCGCTTCCAGAACGTGCAGACATCCCCGGCTGACCGCGATCGCGGGCTCGCGAGCACGTTGGTCCACCGCGCGTCGACGTACGGGCTGACCGAGGGCGGGGCGCGGACACTGGTGATGGTCGCGGACCCGGAGTACCTCGCGATCCGGCTGTATCGCGCACTCGGATTCACCGACTCGGAGACCCAGTTGCAATTCACAGTGATGCCGGCGTGACAGGGTACGGGCATGACTGACGTACGGCGTGGGGTTGTTCTGGTCACCGGTGGGAGTCGAGGGATCGGCGCCGCGTCCGCGGTCGCGCTCGCGGCCGACGGGTGGGATGTCGGCGTCAACTACCGGACCCGCGAGGACGGGGCCGCGCGCGTCGTGAAGGCGTGTGCGGAGCTCGGCCGGCGGGCGATCGCCGTACAGGCCGACGTGCTCGAGGCCGACCAGATCGAGCGGCTCTTCGACACCGTCACCGCCGAACTCGGGCCGATCGGTGCCGTGATCAACAATGCCGGCATCGTGTCCCCGTCCGGCCGGGTCGCGGAGTACGACGCCGAGCGGCTCGATCGGGTCTTCCGGATCAACTCCATCAGCGCCTTCCTGGTCGCGGGTGCCGCGGTACGCCGGATGTCGACGGCGTACGGCGGATCCGGGGGAGTGATCGTCAACGTCTCGTCGCGGGCAGCAGTCCTCGGGTCGGCCGGCGAGTACGTCGACTATGCCGCGAGCAAGGCGGCGGTCGACGCGCTCACCATCGGCCTGGCCAACGAGGTCGCGAAGGAGGGCGTCCGGGTGCTCGGCGTCCGCCCGGGCCTGATCGAGACCGACATCCACGAACCTGGCCGGCTCGAGCGCCTCGGCACGACGCCACCGCTCGGCCGTCCCGGGAAGGCGCAAGAGGTCGCCGAGGTGATCGCGTTCCTCGCCTCCGATCGCGCGTCGTACATGACCGGCACCACCATCGACGTCTCCGGCGGTCGCTAGTCTCGAAGGAGCTACCAGATGGGACTGCGGCCGGTTGACCTGGCGCGGCGAGCTGGGGTCTCGACCCAGTTGGTGCGGAACTACGAGGCGGCCGGGATCCTGCCACAGGCACCGCGGTCCGACACCGGATACCGGCAGTACGGTCCGGAACATCTGTCCGCGTTGCTGACCTATCGGGCACTCGCACCGGGGTTCGGGGCCGAGATCGCCACGGAGATCATGCGGGCTGTGCTCAGTGGCGACGAAGCCCTGGCCTACCGCTTGGTGGATGCGGCCCATGCCGCGCTGCACGAGCAGCGGCTGGCGACCGATGCCGCGAGTGAGGCGCTCGGGGCGATGGCCGCGGAGTACGTCGACGAGTCACCGGTGAACGGGCCGTCGCTGCTGGTGGGGGAGCTGGCGCACCGGCTCGGTGTCCGTACGTCGGCCCTGCGGGTCTGGGAGGCTGCGGGCTTGCTGGCGCCGACGCGGGAGCGTGGGACGAAGTACCGGCGGTACGGTCCGGAGCAGGTGCGGGATGCGAGGGTCATCCACATGCTGCGCCAAGGGCGGTACTACTTCGAGCAGATCAGGCCCGTGATCGACGGCTTGCGGCGTACAGGAAGCACCGAGGCGTTGCGGGACGCGATCGCGGAACGGCGGGCGGCCCACGACCGCCAGACCAAGGCGATGCTGCACGGGGCGGCGCTCCTCCACCAACTGATCACTGGGGAATAGCGATGTGGGTCGGCAACGAACGTCCGCGGACCATGACCTGGTCGCCGGGCTGCCAGTAGCCTGCCTCCGCGGGTGCTGACTTGTTGACCGCGGCCATCGAGGCGATCAGCCGGCCTGGTGCCGATTTGGCCAACTCACTCAGGCGGGCCGCTTCGTTCACCGGATCGCCGATCACCGTGTACTCGTGCCGTCGTACGTCGCCCACCGTCCCGGCCACCACGATCCCCGCCGTCACGCCGATCCCAGCGGTTGCCTCCGGCAACTCCTCGGTCAGCCGCCGGGCCAGCTCGCGCCCCGCGCACAGCGCGCTCCCGGCCGCGTCGGGCAGCTCGGCCGGCGCGCCGAAGATCGCCAGGGCGGCATCACCGGCGAACTTGTTCACGAACCCGCCCTGCCGGTCCACCTCGTCGACCACGATCGCGAAGAAGCGGTTGAGCAGCTGGACCACCTCGGCCGCCGGCCGGTTCACCGCGAGCTCGGTCGACCCGACCAGATCGACGAACAGCACCGCGACGAACCGCTCCTCACCACCGAGGTGGTCACTGGTCAGCGCCTCCTGGACGACGTCAGGGCCGACGTACCGGCCGAACAGATCTCTGATCCGCTCCCGCTCCCGCAGTCCCTCCGCCATCCGGTTGAATCCCGCCTGCAGCGACCCGAGCTCGGTGCCGTCGAAGACCGGGATGCTGACGTCGAGCCGCCCTTCGCCGATCAGGCTCAGGGCGGTGTGCACGGAGCGGACCGGCGCGACCACCGATCGGGCCGACAGCATCGTGAGCAGCCAGCCGTTGCCCAGTGCCACGATGCCCAGGGCAAGGATCACGACCGACAACCGGGTCGGGGAGACGTCCTTCTCGATCAGCGCGAGTACGGCGGCCAGCATCAGCCCGGCCACGGGAACCCCGGAGCCCACCGCCCAGAAGAACACCGTCCGGGCCTTCAGGCCGGCCGCGAGCAGCCGCCTCGGCGGCGGTGAGTCGACCAGCGCCCGGGCCGCGACCGGCCGGAGCGCGAACTCGGTCAGCAGATACGAGACCGCGCAGGTGATGATCATGCCGTCGAAGACCGTGACCGCGATCCGCAGGGCGTTCTCCGGCTGGAGCACGAGCGTCATCACCGTGAAGATCACCACGGCCACCAGCCACAGCAGCACCTCGATCAGCGTGAGCCGCAGCGGCAGCTGGAGAGTCGCGATCTGCTCCTCGCGGGTGGCCGGCCGCTCCTGGTCGACCCAGCGGGTCACACGCCGGGTCAGCCACGTGCTCCAGATGCAGCCCACCGCCACCGCGATGAAGAAATACAGCGGGATGACGACCGCCTCGATCAGCTTGAGGTGGTCGAGCAGGGGAGGCCCGGGCAGCACGAAGACGGCCAGCACGAAGACGACCAGCGCACCGATCAGATTGGTCCCGATCGAGAACGTCGTCATCAGCACCTGCAGCCGGAAGCGCAGCAGCCGCGTGCTCTGGTCGGCCGGCCCGAGCAGCCACGACCCGAACGGCCGTCTTTTCAGCGCCAGTTCGGGACTTCCCTGCGACATCATGGTGACAGTCTGCTAGCAGGCACCCCGGTTTTCGCAACCGGCGTCAGGATCAAACCAGGGTTTTGGCACCATGGTGCGGCTGGCTCAGAATGGCCGCCTGTTCGGGCTGTGCCGTGGGTACTGTTCCTCGAACACCTGACTCGGGGAGTTATCCGTGACGCACGATCGCCACTCGTACGCCGAACCTGCCCTGGTTCGGACCACCCATCTCGAGCTCGACCTCGCGCTGGACTTCGGTGCGAAGGTACTGGCCGGCAGCGCCACGCACACGCTGGCCTGGGCGGCGGGCTCCGGTGACCGGCTGGTTCTCGACACCCGTGACCTGACCGTGGTGGCGGTCGAGGGCGCGACGGGCGACGGCTGGGAGCCGCTGGAGTACAGCCTGGCGGTGCCGGACAAGGAGCTCGGCTCGGCGCTGACCATCCGCACCTCGGGGCACGACCGGGTGAAGGTCAGCTACCGGACCGCGCCGACGGCGACCGGTCTGCAGTGGCTGGAGCCGTCGATGACGGCGGGTGGCGTGATGCCGTTCATGTTCAGCCAGTCGCAGGCGATCCACGCCCGCAGCTGGGTGCCGGTGCAGGACACTCCGAGCGTGCGGTTCAGCTACGCCGCCCACGTCACCGCTCCGCCCGAGCTGATGGTCCTGATGAGCGCGGACAACGGTACGACGTCCCGCCGGACCGGCTCGTACGACGTCGTGATGCCCGAGCCGATCCCGTCGTACCTGCTGGCCATCGCCGCGGGCGACCTGGTGTTCGAGCCGATCGGCGACCGGTCCGGAGTGTGGGCCGAGCCGGAGATGGCCCGCCGGGCGGCGACCGAGTTCGCCGACACCGAGGAGATGATGCGGGTCACCGAGGAGCTCTTCGGCCCGTACCGCTGGGGTCGCTACGACATCCTCGTGCTGCCGCCGTCGTTCCCGTACGGCGGGATGGAGAACCCGCGGATGACGTTCGCGACGCCGACCGTGGTGATCGGGGACAAGTCGCTGGTCAGCGTGGTCGCGCACGAGCTCGCGCACAGCTGGTCGGGCAACCTGGTCACGCAGGACAGCTGGGACGACATCTGGCTGAACGAGGGCTTCACGTCGTACGTCGAGAACCGGATCGTCGAAGCGGTCTACGGCACCGAGTTCGCGGTGATGGAGACGGCGATCAAGCAGCACGCGACGGTCGTCAAGCTCGACCCGCTGACCCCGGCCGAGCTGGCGGTCGAGCTGCCCGGGCTGAACCACCGCTCGGAGTACCACGGGACGACGTCGACCGGGCCGCTCAAGGGATCGTGGTTCCTGTCCTGGCTGGAGGAGCGGTTCTCGCGCGAGGTGTTCGATCCGTTCCTGCGCGGGTACTTCGACCGGTTCGCGTTCCGCAGCATCAACAGCGACGACTTCGTCGCGCACCTTCAGGAGCATCTGCTAGAGCCGCACCCGGGGGTCGTGACGGAGGCCGAGCTGTCCGCGTGGCTGCACGAGCCCGGGATCCCGTCGTTCGCCCGCCGGGCGGTGTCGGAGCGCTTCCAGGCTGTCGACGAGGCGCGCGACCGGTGGTTGACGACCGGCGAGCTCCCGGCCGGCGCGGAGCGGTGGACCACGCAAGAGTGGCTGCGGTTCCTCGACGCGGCGCCCGACGTACTCAGCCCGCTGCTGTTGCAGCAGCTCGATCGCGCCTTCGGCCTGACAGGTACGGCGAACGGCGAGATCGCGCGACGCTGGTACCAGATCGTTGCCGCCAGCAGCTACGAGGCGTCGTACGCCGAACTGGCCGAATTCCTCACCAACGTCGGCCGGATGAAGCTCGTTCTCCCGGTGTACCAGGCCCTGGCCGGCACCGACCGCGCCGTTCGCCGCCGAGGTGTTCGCCAAGGCGCGGCCGGGCTATCACCCGATCACGACGGCAGCAGTCCAGAAGATCCTCGGCCAGTAACCGGCCCGGCCGTCCGCCGCTCACAGTGAGAACGGTGGGCGTCGGTCGCTGTAGGGAGCGTCCCGCCCTGTCTCCGCCGCTGTCTGACTTTGGGGTCGCCCGGTTTCGGTGGGCAGGGGCTGGTGTTGGGTCGCTTCACGCTAGCTCTTCGAGGTTGGTGGCGTGGGTAGATCCGAAGCTGGCGGGGCTGAGGTAGCCGAGGCGGAGTGGCGTCGGCGGGTGTTGTAGGAGCCTTGGCTGTCGTCGAAGATCGCGCTGCCGAAGTCCTTCGCGATCTGACCCACCCAACGGTCGTCACGCTGGCACAGCTCGACGATCTCGACCTTGAACTCGGATGTGAACGAACGACGAGGCCGCGGCTTCGTCGTGCTCATGGACTCATGATGAACATCCTTCCGGAGCACAAGCTCCGGATCTCGGATGAGGGTCAAACGGGCAGGCCGAGTCTTCGTCTCGGTGTCACGGACAGACACCGACACCCGGACTCGGCATCACTGGTGGTGTCGATACCCGCTGTGGCACGCATCTGACCAGCCAAGGCGTCACGGCTGTCGAGATCGACCGCCAGAACCTGTCGCTCGGGCCGCCAAGTTCGAATCGACGCCGAAGCCGCCGCCCGCGCTACGTCGTTCCGGCCCACGGCGGTGTGCGACACCCATTGTTGCTGCCAGCAACTGCTCTGAGTCGTGAGCTTGGGCGGTAGCACAAGGCTCGTCTCACCCGCGGAGTTGTCCACAAGTCCGGATCGCTGTGGACAACCTCTTGTGAACAAAATCCCTTGAAAACAAGGGCTTCCGGGTTTGAAAACTGTCGGCGGAGGCGTCTACCGTAGTGGGTATGGAGATTCTCGGACAGCGGCCGGTTTGGTCGATGAGCGGTGGCGAGATGGTGTCGTCGCTCGATGCCGCGTACGCCGAGATCGCCCGCCTGGAAGCCGTCGCCCTGCACCTCATCGCCGGCTTGGACAGCACCGGGTACGCCCAGGACGTCGGTGCCGGCACCACCGCTCGGTTCCTGGCCTTCCGCTACCGCATCGACGCCACCAAAGCCCGCCGCGACGTCCACTTGGCCAACAGTCTGACCAAGTACCCGGCGGTCGCGGCCGCCCTCCCTGACCCTGATCCATATTCCACGGACACCGACACCGACACGCGACACCGCGGCCGAGGACGGTGCGGGCATGGGGGTGCTGCTGCACCCGGCGCAGGCCGAGGCGATCGTGTCGGTGTTGGACAAGGTTCCGTCCACGATCCCGGCCGAGGACGTGTTGGTCGCGGAGCGGGAGATGGTGGAACTGGGCCGCACCCACTGCCCGCTCGATCTGCGCAAAGCCGGTGTCTTGATCCGCAACCGGCTCGACACCGATGGTCCTGAACCCGACGAGCAGAAGGCCTACGACCGTGAGTCGCTGAAGTTGAAGAGGGCCGAGAACGGCGTCGCGTTCACTGGCTATTTGGCCAACGAGAACGCTGAACTGTTCCGGGCACTGATCCACGCCCACGCCAAACCCCGCAAAACGATCGATGGCGCCCTCGACCCCCGCAGCCGTGACAAGCGCCAGGCCGACGCCCTCAGCACCATCCTCACCACGGCGGGCATCAGCGCCGCAGGAACCACCGCCACCGGAACCACCAACACGCCAGGCGCCATGGCCAACGCCGGTGCCGGCAGCACAGATGCCGGTACAGGGGCTGACGCGGATGCCGGCACCGATGCCGGCGCGAGGGCTGGTGTGGATGCCGGCGCGGGGAGTGGTGCCGGCTATGCGAGCGGGTTCAATCCCCGGCATGGCTCGAGGCCACAGATCACCGTCACGATCGATTTCAACGACCTGAAGGCGGCCACCGCGGACAAGATCGGTCATCTGATCTACGGCGACGCGTTGTCCGCGGCCACGATCCGGCGGCTGGCCTGCGACGCGCAGATTCTGCCGATCGTGCTCGGCTCGCAGTCCCAGCCGTTGGACGTCGGGACCGCAGTGCGGCTGGCGACCGGCCCGATCCGCAATGCCCTCATCGCCCGCGACAAGGGCTGCGTCTGCTGCGGTGCCCCACCCCTGTACTGCGACGCCCACCACGTCGTCAGCTGGATCGACGGCGGCGAAACCAAGATCACCAACCTCGCGCTGCTCTGCAAACGGTGTCACCGCGACCTGCACGCCGGCCACTGGACCATCCGGATCACCAACGGCGTCGTCCACGTTGCTCGACCGAGCTGGGCCACCCCGGATCCCGTCCCCCGCGGCCGATACCGACCACCAACCACCACTCTTCACCCCACCGGTTCGACCACTCCGGGTTCGGCTGCACTTGGCACAGCCAGGCCCGGCACCCTCACCCGTGCCTGGCCACGCGATAGCGACCCGCCCTGGATGACCGCCGAAGACACGGCACGTCTCGACCCCTGGGGCGAAGGATCCAGCGACGGGCCTCGGGATGTGCCCGCCAAGGCAGTCGGCAAAGCAGCAGCCGGCACCGGCCTCGACGTCTGGGGCGATCCCGTGAATCCAAAGCCATCCGTTGATCGCCGCATCAAACCCTCCATGAACACGACCGGCGTCTTCGACCCGTGGGGCGACCTTGTCCCGGAGTCCGCCGACAGGCACAGCCCTGCTGGCGACGATCCGGGGATCCGGCCGCCTCATCTCAGACCCGTGGGCTGACCGTGCCTCGGAGTCTGCCGATGAGCGCGCCCCTGCCGGCGACGGCCCGGGACGCAGTCGCCCGATGTCAGACCCCGGGCCTGACTCCATCGAGCCTCAGGGCACCACCACCGCGGCGTAACACCGCGCCGGGTTCTGAACAGCCGCAGCCACGACACGCTCCCAGCACACACACGCGTCTCGATCCGACCGCTGCCAGCCACTGCCCGGCCCGCAGGTCCAAGGCTCCGCGCTGCCCTTCAACCCCGCCGCACTCGTCGTCCTGTATGTGTGCCGCGCATGTCGACCTGTACGTCCTGCTGCGCACGTGGACCTGTACGTCATGCTGCGCATGTCGACCTGTACGTCGTACTGCGCATGTCGCCCTGTCTGTCGTGCTGCGCCTGCCGGCGCGTACGGCGTTGACCTGTCCCGGAGCAGGTCGGGCTCGGGGACTTATGGGGTTGGATGGCCTGTTCAGCTGACCCGCGGCCGTCCCGGCGAGGGTGGCGGGGAACGTGGTGTTGCTCAGCACATCCGGTTGGCTTGATCGATCGCGGCAACGGTATGGGTGTCGCAATGCTGCCGGGAGGTTGGATCCCGTCGCTCGATGGGCGGGATCCGGGTGCGCATTCCAAAGGACTCAAGCACCGAGGCCGCCGCCGGTCCGACACGTGCTGGGACCCCTGCTGATCGCACGCTTGTGGCCGATGCACGACGCCAACCTCGGCACGCTGCTGCGCACGTGTGACGCGGTCCTTGCGTGTCTCGCCGTACCGAAGCTGCCCTGGGTGCCGGATGCACTTGCCCGCGGCAACACGCTGCGCCGACGGACCCATGTGCGCTGGACCCGGCACGATCCGATGGCTGATCCACCAGAAGGCCCGAGCCGGCACCAGCATCGTCCGCGCCGAGCTCACCGATGAATGGACCCGCCTCACCGACCCCCATCGGCTCGCAGCCGCACGATCGCGGTCCTCGGCGACGAACGCGACCGGCATCCCACCCGAGGCCCTCGACCAACGCCGCAGTCGAAGTCCCGATGATCGGAACCGTGCCCCAGCCTCAACGTCGCAGTCGCCTACTCACCCTCTGCCGCCTGGCCGGGCTTGCTATAGGTCCAGCGTGCGGCGGTGGGTTGTGTGGGTCGGCTGGTAGCCGAGCTGGGCGTTGATGCGGCGCATCGGGGTGTTGGTGTCGACGGTGTCGGTCAGGAGGGCGTCGAGGTCGGGGAAGTCACGGCGGGTCTGGAGGATTTGCTCGGCCTTCATCCACAGCGCCAGGCCGTGGCCGCGGTGTCCGGGGAGTACGGCGGTGCCGTAGTGCTGGGCGTCGCCCTTGCCATCACTCGGTACGACGAGTTCGGTGAAGCCGACGATCGCACTGCTCGACTCGTCGACGGCTGCCACGGTGATCAGGTGGTCGCCACGCTGCTCGATGACCTGTGCGGCGTACTGGGTCCGCTCGACGTCCCACGGATCGTCGCCGTACGCGATGTCTCCGGATGGCGCGTCGTTCATCCCGGTCCGCGCGTCGGTGAACGTCTGCGCCAACTCGTCCGGTACGACGCCTCGCCAGGAGATCAAGCGATAGCCAGGAACATCGGGTACGGCGGGGTTCGCATCGGCCAACCGGAGTCGCGCGTAGATGAGCGTGAGGCCGAGGGCGAAGTCGTGGTGCTGGAGGAAGTGATCGGCGGGGGAGTCGGCGATCGCCTCCGCGAGCAGTGTGCGGACCTCGTGGTCCCGGGCGGCACTGACGACCGCACTGAGCAGTTGGGAACCGGCCCCGCGCCGGCGTTCGGCCGGGTGGACGTTGAGCTCCAGCTCGGCCAGGTGGGTCTGGGTCTCGCGGCTGTTGAGCCGGAGGAATGCGGATCCGACCGGGTTGCCGTCGGCGTCCGCGGCGAGCCAGGCGATCCGGCGGCTGAACGGCCGGTAGTCGGGATCCGTCAGGGGAGTCAGTCTGAGCCTCAAGCCGCCAACATAACCCCGCACCGGGATCACGTGCCGACGCTCGATCGATCGGCTACCGTGGCGCGAAGCGCCGAGCGGGGAGAGGAGCCTTGGGGTGGAGCAGCCGAGTGGGGGCGAGGTGCGCACGATCGGTGCCGACCATGTGGCTTTACGCGAGCAGGTACTGGCGGAGCTGCGCCGGCGGATCGTCGACGGCGACTACGGGCAAGGCGAGCGGCTGACCGAGACTCGGCTCGCGGACGACTTCGGAGTGTCCCGTAATCCTGTCCGGGAAGCGTTGCGCGTGGTGGAGGCCGAAGGCTTCGTCCAGATCCTGCCCCGCCGAGGTGCGGTGGTGGCGACACTCGACGACACAGCGGTCCGCGACCTGTTCGCCGTACGCGAGCAGCTGGAGACCCTGGCCGCCGGACTCGCGGCCGAGCGTGCGACATCGAAGGACATGGCTCGGTTGCGCCGCCTGCTCGACCAGGCGAGCTCGGCGACGGATGCGAAGGACTTCGACCAGGTCGCCGAGCTGAACAGCGCCTTCCACCGTGCTGTCATCGAGGTCAGCGGCAACCGTTGGCTGCTGTCGATCTCGGCCGCGATGTATCACCACGTCCACTGGGTCTTCCGCGTCGGTGCCGCCCAGCGCGCACCGCACTCGTGGGAGGAACACATCCGCCTGGTCGAAGCCATCGAGGCCCGCGACCCGGCGGCCGCGACCCTACGCGGCGCGCGAACACGTGGAAGCCGCCGCCAAGGCCGCGCTGACTCAGCGTCCGACCGCGTAACCCTGCATCCCACGCGGGTTGGCCGCTGCCGCCAGCACACCGTCAGGCTCCTTGCGTACGGCGCACAACCGGCCGAGGCTCCACGCATCAGCCTCGGTCACGACGTGCCCGCGACGTACCAGCTCGTCGCGTACGGCGGTGCCGAGGCGGCTCTCCATCACCAGACCACCGGGCTCGGTGGCGCGCGGGTAGAACGACGACGGGAAGCCGGTCGTGTGCCAGGCCGGCGCGTCGATCGCCTCCTGCAGATCCATCCCCTGGCCGAGGTGCCGCAGCAGGAAGAGCAGCTGCCACTGGTCCTGCTGGTCTCCGCCAGGCGACCCACAGGCCATCACCGGCTGACCGTCGCGCAGAACCAGCGTCGGCGTGAGGGTCGTGCGCGGACGCTTGCCCGGCGCCAACGAGGCAGGCAGCCCTTCCTCGAGCCAGAACATCTGTGCCCGGCTGCCGAGGCAGAACCCGAGCTCCGGGATCGTCGGCGACGACTGCAACCAGCCGCCACTCGGCGTCGCGGAGATGATGTTGCCCCACCGGTCGATCACGTCGACGTGACACGTGTCGCCACGGGTCTCCCCGACGGACGACACAGTCGGCTCACCGGTGGTCGCATCGCCGGCATCGTTGCCGATAGCAATCGAAGGCAAGACAGGCTGGCGGCCGTCCGGTCGACCGGGGCGGAGCTCACGTGTCGCGTCGGGACCGATCAGCTTGGCGCGCTCGGCGGCGTACGCGGGGGAGAGCAGCGTCTTCAGCGGTACGTCGGCGCCGTCGCCGTACCAGGCCTCGCGGTCGGCATACGACAGCTTCATCACCTCGACCGTCGTGTGCACGCCTTCCGCGCTGTCCAGGTCGACGTCGCCCAGCTCGGCCAGTACGGCGAGCGACTGCAGCAGACCCGGTCCCTGGCCCCACGGCCCGGTCTTGGCGACGGTGTACCCGTTCCAGTCGAGCGTCGCCGGTTCCTCCCAGGTCGCCTGGAAGGCAGCCATGTCGTCGCCAGTGATCAGACCGGCATGGTCCGCACCGCTGGAGTCCCGATGCGGCAGCCGGGAGAAGGCGTCGACCGCCTCGGCGACGAATCCTTCCCGCCAGGTCTTCCGCGCCTGCTCGATCTGCGCCTGCCGATCCGCTCCGGCAGCCTCGCCCTCGGTCACCAGCCTCTCGAGCGTGGCGGCGTACGCCTCGTTGCGGAACATGCCGGTCGGCGGGCGACCGTCCTGCAACCACAGCGCTGCCGACGTGGGCCAGTGGTCCTCGAACAGATCCTGCACAGTCGCGACCGTGTCACCGACCCGCGGCACCAGTGGGTGACCGTTGCGCGCGTAGTCGATAGCAGGCTCGAGTACGACGCGCAGCGGCAGCGTGCCGTGGTCGCGCAGCAGCAGCAGCCAGGCGTCGACAGCACCCGGCACGGTGGCCGCAAGCGGTCCGGAGCCGGGGATGAGTGTCAAGCCGAGTGAGCGGTAGTGCTCGATCGTGGCACCGGCCGGAGCGACGCCCTGGCCGCACAGCACCCGCGGCGTGGGGTCGTCGGCGGTCGCGATGATCGCCGGCACCTCACCACCCGGTCCGTTGAGGTGCGGCTCCACCACGTGCAGCACGAACCCAGCAGCACCGGCCGCGTCGAAGGCGTTGCCGCCGAGCTCGAGGATCCGCATCGCCGACTGCGAGGCCAGCCAGTGCGTGGACGAGACCATCCCGAACGTACCGCGCAGCGTCGGCCGGGTAGTGAAGGTCATCGGGTCGCTCCTTCTTGTATTTCTTCGACTCTGCGTACGTCTGGTCCGGTGCCGTCGTCGTTCACGAGGTGACACGCCACCTGGTGTCCACCGTCTCCGATCACCCGCGACTCCGGGACGACTGTCCGGCATGTGTCGATCGCGACCGGGCACCTGGTGTGGAACCGGCAGCCGGGCGGCGGATCGATCGCCGACGGCAGGTCGTCACCGAGCAGAACCGGCTTGCGTGCCCGCTGCTTGGTCAGGATCGGGTACGGGCGCCGCCGAGAGCAGCGCCTGGGTGTACGGGTGAGCCGGTGCGCCGAAGATGCGCGCACGCGGGCCCTGCTCGACCAGCTGGCCCAGGTACATCACTGCGACCTCGTCGGCGAGGTACTCGACGGCAGACAGGTCGTGGGTGATGAACAGGCAGGCGAAGCCGAGGTCCCGCTGGAGGTCCGCGAGCAGGTTGAGCACCGCTGCCTGGACCGACACGTCGAGTGCGCTCGTCGGCTCGTCTGCGACGAGTAGACGTGGCTCGGAGATCAGTGCGCGGGCGATGCTGACTCGCTGCCGCTGGCCGCCGGACAGCTCGTGGGGTGAGCGCTGTGCGACCTCTGGTCGGAGTCCGACGCGGCGCAGCGCCTCGGCGACCTTTGCTCGGGATGTCCTTGCGGCGCATCAGCCGCAGTGGCTCGCCGACGATGTCTCCGACCGACAGCCGCGGGTCCAGCGAGCCGGCCGGGTCCTGGAAGACGATGGACACGTCTCGCCGGTGCGGCCGGAGCTGACGGCGGTTGAGATGCGTGATGTCGGCATCCGCCGAGTCGGACGGTCCCACCGGTCGGTTCGAGCAGCCGGACGATGCAGCGGCCGACCGTCGACTTGCCGGAGCCGCTCTCGCCGACCAGTGCGACGACAGAGCCCTTGCGGATCCGCAGTGACACACCGTCGACGGCCCGGACCGGTCCGAAGTGCATGACGAGGTCTTCGACCTCGAGAGCGTGCGCGTCCATCAGACCTCCACTGGTTCTCGGACCGGGTTCCAGCACGCGACTCGGTGCTGGACCCGCGGTCAGGTGCGGCTGGGACGTCGTACAGGTGTCGAGTGCTCTGGGGCAGCGGTCGGCGAACGTGCAGGCGTCGGGCTGTTCGGTCAGAGCACCGGTACGAGGCCTGGGATCTCGTTGAGCCGGTGCGTCTCGGCGTGACGGCCGGCGGCTGGTGACGCGCCGAGGAGGCCGGCTGTGTACGGGTGCTGCGGGTTGGCGAACAGGTCATGGACCTCGGCCGTCTCGACGACGCGTCCGGCGTACATGACCGCCACTCGGTCGGCGAGGTCGGCGACCACGCCGAGGTCGTGGGTGATCAAGCACGATGCTGGTGCCGAGTCGTTCGCGCAGGTCCCGCAGTACGTCGAGGATGCCGGCCTGGATCGTGACGTCGAGTGCGGTGGTCGGCTCGTCGGCGATCAGGACCTTCGGGTCGCAGGCGACGGCCATCGCGATCATCACGCGCTGGCGCATACCGCCGGAGAGCTGGTGCGGATAGTCGTCGACGCGACGTTCGGCGGACGGGATGCCGACGAGCTTGAGCAGTTCGATCGACGCGGTCGCGCGCGGCCTGGCGGGACAGCCGATCGTGCGATCCGGAGCACCTCGCCGATCTGGTGGCCGACGGTGAAGACCGGGTTCAGCGACGTCATCGGCTCCTGGAAGATGTACGCGATCTCGCGGCCGCGGATCGACCGCAGCGTGCGCTTGTCGGCGCCGATCAGCTCGACGCCGTCGCAGCTTGACCGAGCCGTCGACGGTCGCGGTGCGGGGGAGCAGGCCGGCCAGGCTCATCGCGGTCACACTCTTGCCGCAGCCGGACTCGCCGACGACCGCGAGTACCTCGCCGTCGCCGACCTCGAGGCTCGACGCTGATCGACCGCGGACACCGGCCCGTCCTCGGTCCGGAACGTGACCGACAGGTCCGTCACCTGGAGACAGGAGCCGTGTCCGGTGCGGTGCACGGAGATGTCATCGGCGGCTCGCTTTCGGGTCGAGGGCGTCGCGCAGGCTGTCGCCGACGATGTTGAAGGCCAGCGCGAGCAGCATGATCGCGACGCCGGGCATCACCGCGGCCCAGGGCGCTCGGGACGCGAACTGCTGGGCGTCGGACAGCATCGTGCCGAGGCTCGGCGCCGGCGGCTGGATGCCGAGACCGAGGAACGACAGCACCGCCTCACCCAGGATCGCGGCCGGCAGCGCGACCGTCGCCTGCACGATGATCACCGAGGTGGCGTTCGGCAGGATGTGCCGGCCGAGCACCCACGCGTCGCTGGCGCCCTCGACGATCGCGGCCGCGACGAAGTCCAGCGACTTCAGCCGCAGCGTCTCGGACCGGACGATCCGGATCACGCCGGGGATCTGCGCGATGCCGATCGCGATCGCCGCGTTGCCGAGGCTGGCGCCGCGGATCGCGGCCAGCCCGACCGCGAGGATCAGGAACGGGAACGCCAGGACGAGGTCGGTGAACCGCGAGATCAGCGCGTCGATGGCGCGGAAGTACCCGGCCATCAGCCCGAGCGGTACGCCGATCACCAGCGAGGTGGCGACCGCGAGCAGTCCGACATGCAGCGACGCCCGCAGCCCGAACATGATCCGCGACAGCACGTCCCGGCCGAGGTCGTCGGTGCCGAGCAGATGCCCGGCCGTCCCCGGTGGCGCGAACGCCTGGTCGAGGTTGGTCTGCGTCGGCTCGTGCGGCGCGAGCCAGGGCGCGAACACCGCGAGGCATGCACCGCGATCGCCAGCACCACGAGCCCGGTGATCGCGAGCGGATTGCGCAGCAGCCGTCGTACGACCTTGCGGCGGGTGCGGCGCAGCGGCGTACCGGCCTCGACGGTGACGTCGGCGACAGCCATCAGGCATCACCCCTGCACCCGGATGCGCGGATCGATGACCGAGTAGAGCAGGTCGACCAGCAGGTTGATCACGATGTACGCCGTCGCGGTGACCAGGACGACGGCCTGGATCACCGGGTAGTCCCGCTGGAAGACGGCGTCGACGGTCAGCTTGCCGAAGCCGGGCAGCGCGAAGATCCGCTCGGTCACGACGGCGCCGGAGATGAGTGCGCCGAGTTGCAGGCCGACGATCGTGACCACCACGATCAGGCTGTTGCGCAGTGCGTGCCGGCCGATCACGGCGCGCGGCGACAGGCCCTTGGCCTCCGCCGTGCGGATGTAGTCGGCCGACAGCGCGTCGAGCATCGACGACCGGGTCTGCCGCATGATGACCGCGGCGAGACCGGTGCCGAGGATCACGCGCCGGCAGGATCAGGTGGTGCAGGTTGTCGACCGGGTCGGTGAAGAACGGGACGAACCCGGACGCCGGAAACAGGCCGAGCGCCACCGACAGGTAGAGGATCGCCATCAGGCCGAGCCAGAAGTTCGGCACCGACAGCCCGAGCAGGGCCAGCGCGTTGGCCGCCCACTCCGCCGGGCGTCCCCGTCGTACGGCGGCGACCACGCCCGCACCGACGCCGAGCACACTGGCGATGAGGATCGCCAGGAGGGACAGCTCGATCGTCACCGGCAGCGCGGTGCGCGAGCATCGAGCGAGACCGGGCTCGCCGGTCCGGATCGAGCTGACCGAGATCACCGCGGGCCGCATGGCTGACGAACTGCCAGAACTGCACCAGCAGCGAGTCGTCCAGCCCGTACTGCTCCCGGATCGCCCGCAGCGACTCGGGATCGCGGTCCTCGCCGGCCAGCGCGAGCGCGGGGTCGCCCGGCAGCGCGCGGACGCCGAGGAAGACCACGATCGTTGCCAGCAGCAACGTCACCAGCGACTGCCAGAGCCGGCCGAGCAGGTACCGACTACGACCTACTTGGCGAACCCGGCGAAGGCCGTGCGGATGACGCCGTCCGGGTAGACCTGGACGCCCGAGACCTTCTTGCGAGACGCCGGTCAGGTTGCGCTGCCGGTACAGGTAGATGAGCGGGTCGTCCTGCTGCAGCTTGGTGACCACCTGGCCGTACAGCTTCATCCGCTCGGCCTGGTCGGTCGACTGCCGCGCGTCGGTGAGCAGCTTGTCCGACGCTCGGGGCTGCTGTAGCCGGCCACGTTCTGGCTGCCCGTCGGTGCCGACGAAGTTGAAGATGTTCGCGTCCGGGTCGACCCGGCCGGACCAGCCGAGCTGCAGCAGCTCGAAGTCACCGCGGTCCTGCTGGTCGAGCAGCGAGGCGTACTCGACCGGCTTGATCACCAGCTCGAACCCACCCTCCTTGACCATCGCCTGCAGAGCCTGCGCGAGCCGCAGGCTGTCGGGGTTGTTCGACGTGATCATCGTGACCTTGTACGGCGTCGTGACGCCGGCCTCGGACAGCAGCTGCTTGGCCTTCGCGGGGTCGTGCGGCGGGCAGACCTGCGCGGCGTCCGAGGTGAACTCGCTCTTCGGTGAGATCGGCGTGCAGGCGACCGTGTTCAGCCCGTTGAAGATCGACTTCACCAGCGCCTCCCGGTCGATCGACAGCGTCGAGCGCCTGCCGGACCTTCGGGTCCTTGGCGATCGGGGTGTCGAGCTGCTTGGTCGGGTTGCCGATGCCGTTCGCGTTGCCGACGTTGATCGTCAGGCCCTGGTAGCCGAGCGACTGCGACTGCAGCACGGTCATGCTGCTGTCCTTCTGCAGCGACGGCGCGTCCTGGGTCGACAGCGAGTCGGCGACCTGCGCGTCACCGGAGCGCAGGTTGGCCGAGCGGATGCTCGAGTCGGTGATGATCCGGTACTCGATCGCGTCCAGGTGCACCTTGGCGGCGTCGTAGTACAGCGGATCCTTGACCACCTTGATCGAGTTCTGCGCGACCCGGCTGGCGAACTTGAACGGGCCGACGCAGACCGGTGCGGTGGAGAAGTTCGCGCCGAGCTTGGCGACCGCGGCCGGGCTGAGCACCATGCCGGCCCGGTCGGCCAGCGCCGCGGTCAGCGGGGCGAACGGCTTCGACAGCTTGATCACCACGGTGTTCGGGTCCGGCGTCTCGATCGACGCTGATCGGGCCGAGCTCGCTCTTGCGGCCGGAGCCGGCCAGGGTCAGACCGCGGTTGATCGAGATCTTCACCGCGTTCGAGTCGAGGGTGCCGCCGTCGGCGAACTTCACGCCCTGCGTCAGCGGGATGGTGAGGCTCAGGCCGTCCGCGGAGATCGTCGGCAGCGCGGTCGCGAGCTGCGGCACGATCTTCGCGTCCGGGCCGAGGTCGTACAGCTTCTCGCACATCGTGTGGAAGACGTACCGCGAGTAGAGGCTGCGCGACAGCGTCGGGTCGAGCTTGTCCGGATCCGCGGACAGGGCGACCGTCAGCGTGCCGCCCTGCTTCACCTGCGCCGCGTCGGCCGCGTCGCCGAACACGTCCTGTCCGCGTCGCCGACTGGGCTGCTTCCGCCGGTGTCGTTGCCGGCCGGTTCGACCGGGGAGCAGGCGGTCCCGACGAGCGCCAGCGCGATCACCCCGCCACGGTTCCGGCCACCGTCCGGCGGCGGTTGCTCCGAGCTGGAGCGGTTCAGTAAGAACGGAAGTCGACGAGGCATGGCGTGCTCCTGAGTAGGCGGTCTCGTCGACTGTTTCATGTATACAAGGCACATGCGCAAGTGATTCGGCGAGTTTGTCTGAACCTTTTACGACCGCCCGCCGTACTTCGTAGTGAACGTTCACGGCCGATTGCCGTCTGGGCCGTCGGAGGGACCGTTGCGGCCTCCGACGGCCCAGGCTTGGGTCAGGTGTTGACCGGATAGATGAGATCGCCCGGCCGGTACGGCGTGACCGTCGAACGCGAGCGCCATCAGGTTCGGCCCGTCGTACTGCGGGTGATGAACGCCGAACTCGGTCGCCTGCCGGAACCCGAACCGCGGGTAGTAGTCAGCGTGCCCGAGCACCACAACGCTCTGTTCACCACGATCACGAGCAGTGGCGAGAGCGGCCGTGACGGAAGCGCTGCCGGCCCCTTGCTTCTGGTACGCCGGGAGTACGGCGACCGGGCTGAGAGCGAGCACCGGAGAGTCACCGATGTAGCAACGGGTGAGCATCGCGTACGCGATGGGATGGTCGTCCGGGGTGGTCGCGACGATCGACAGCCCGGGCAGCCAGACGATCGGGTCGGCGCGCAGTGCGTCGAGGAAGTCGACCTCGAACTGCCGACCGAACGCCTGCAGGGTGATGTCGCGGATGGTGTCGACGTCGGCCGGAGTCTCGACGCGGGTGTTCCAGGTAATGGACAACGAAGTCCCTTTCGGGCGAGGGGGTTCGGCTCTCAGCCAGAACCCAGGGTGAGTTGGATGATCGGGCCGGCTGCCGGGCGTCGCGCAGCGCCGGATTGGCGCGGTCATCAACTCACCTCCTCGATGCTCCGAAGTTGCGGCCAGCTTAGTGGGGTGGCCGATTTCGGCGCACGGCAATTACCAGTCGCCGGCGAGGGCGGCGAGCGGATCCGTGGTCGCGGGCGCGGTGGGCGTCCACACGCCATCGACCAACGCGTAGGGATGCCAGCGGCCTTGGCGGTCCAGGCGGAGTTGGACGGTGTCGCCGAGAGTGAGGTGGTTGTGGTCGGTGTGGAGCGTGAGCTCGGCGGCCAGCAGTTCGGTTCGGGCCCGGGCGATCTCGGTCGGGTCGGGCGTCCAGGGTGTTCGAGCACGTCGAGTCCGGGTGCGCCGCCGTACCTCCAGGCTTGGATGCCGAGGGCAAGCGCTTCGGGACGTCCGGTCGCCTCGGCCAGCGGCGTGGTCAGCTCGGGGAAGTCGGCGGCCAGTCGCACCGCGTCTGCCACTCGTCGAGGGGTTGCGGCTCCGGCGTACCGTGCAGCAGCGCACTGAGGAGTCGCCCGGGCGCGGCGTGACGCATCGAGGACCAGCAGGGGAAGGGTCGCGGGGGTGAAGCCCGGTGGTGGCTCGATCCCGCTGACCGCCAACTCATCGAGCGTCACCTTCCCGGGCAACTCCGGCAGGTCGGGCAGCTCCGCCGACCGAGGTCACGAGCACGTCCGCCGGCGAGACAGCCCAGCTCGGTTGCCTCTGTGGACGAGGTCTGCAGTTGGTCGAGAAGGTCTTCGCGGGAGCGACCGCGGAGCAGCAGCAGCACGAACGGATCGTCGTCGAGCAGCCAGGCGACCTGGTAGCAGAGGGCGGCGGCGTGCTGGCAGGGGAGCTCCCAGCCGTCGCAGGTGCAGGTGGGGTCGAGATCGCCGATGCCGGGCAGCAGCGGTACGCCGGCGTCGGCGGCAGCCTCGACCAGGTCGTGCGGCATCTCGCCGTCGAGCAACGCCGCGATGTGTCCCGGCGCGCGCCGCGACCTGATCGAGGAAGCGGCTCCACTCGTCGTCGGTCAGCTCGATCGACCTGTACGACGGCGTCGTACGTGTCGTCGGGTGAGTAGACCATCGCGGCGATCCGCCCGGGGCTGATGGTGATCGTCCCGACCTGCCCGGAGTTCGCGTACCGCCGGCCCTTCCGCAGCTGGTCCGAATCCAGCGACGTGTCCTCCAACGCCTGCACCCAGGCCCGTGCCCACCACGACCGCCCGCGCGTACTCCGCCGCTGAGCCGCGAACGCCGGGAACCCGCGTGCCTCGCGTCATCGGGCACCTCCGCGCAGCTCGACCAGGTCGGCGAGCTCGGTGTCGGAGAGTTCGGTCAGCGCTGCCTCGCCGCGGTCAGGACGGCGTCGGCCAGTTCGCGTTTGCCGCTGAGCATCGCCGCGATCCGGTCCTCGATGGTGCCCTCGGCAATCAATCGGTGCACCTGCACCGGCCGGGTCTGGCCGATCCGGTACGCCCGGTCGGTCGCCTGGTCCTCGACCGCCGGATTCCACCAGCGGTCGTAGTGCACGACGTGATCCGCGCGCGTCAGGTTGAGTCCGGTGCCGGCCGCCTTCAGCGACAGCAGGAACACCGGCACCTCGCCCGCCTGGAACCGCTCGACCATCTCCTCGCGCTTGCGCACCGGCGTCCCGCCGTGCAGGAACTGCGTGCCGATGCCGCGGTCGGCCAGGTGCCGCTCGAGCAGCCGCGCCATCGCGACGTACTGCGTGAAGACGAGGACGGCGCCGTCCTCGGCGACGATCGTCTCGAGCAGCTCGTCGAGCAGTTCGAGCTTGCCGGAGCGCCCGGTCAGCCGTGCGTCGTCGGCCTCCTTCAGGTACTGCGCCGGGTGGTTGCAGATCTGCTTCAGCCCGGTCAGCAGCTTGACGATCAGGCCGCGCCGGGCCATCCGGTCGCTGGCCTGCACCTCGGTCATCAGCTCGCGGACCGTCGCCTCGTACAGGACCGCCTGCTCGCGGGTGAGCGACACCGGCTGATCGGTCTCGGTCTTCGGCGGCAGCTCCGGCGCGATGCCGGGATCGGACTTGCGCCGGCGGAGCAGGAACGGCCGGACCAGCTTCGCCAGCCGCTGCGGCGACCTCCTCGTCCTTGTCCGCCTCGATCGGCGTGGCCCACCGGCTCCGGAACGTGCCCGAGCCGCCCGAGCAGCCCCGGCGTCGTCCAGTCGAGGATCGCCCACAGCTCGGACAGGTTGTTCTCCACCGGTGTGCCGGTCAGCGCGACCCGCGCCTGCGCCGGCACGGTCCGCAGCGCCTTCGCCGTACCGGACGACGGGTTCTTCACGTGCTGGGCCTCGTCGGCGACGAGCAGCGCCCACCGATGGGCGGCCAGCCGTACGGCGTCCCGCCGCAAGGTGCCGTACGTCGTCAGGACGAAACCCGTCGTCGGCGCCGTCGAGCGACCGCGCCGAACCGTGGAAGCGGCGTACCGGCGTCCCGGGCGCGAACCGCTGGACCTCCCGCTCCCAGTTGCCCAGCAGCGACGCCGGGACAGACGACGAGCGTCGGGCCTGCGGTATCGGGCGACTGCTGGCGGTGCAGGTGCAGCGAGATGAGCGTGATCGTCTTGCCGAGGCCCATGTCGTCGGCGAGGCAGCCGCCGAGGCCGAGCGAGGTCATCCGGGCCAGCCAGCGCAGGCCGCGCAGCTGGTAGTCGCGCAGGGTCGCCTGCAAGCGCGGCGGGTGCGTCGATCGGCTCGTCGGCGCGGTCCGGATCGGCGATCCGGGCGCGCAGCTCGTCCAGCCAGCGGGTCGGGGTGACCGGTGACCTGCCGGCCGTCGACCTCGGTGCTGCCGGTGAGCGCGGCGCCGAGGGCGTCGATCGCCGTGACCGGCTTGAGGATGCGCTCGCGCGCCTTGCGAGCCAGGTCGGGATCGATCAGCATCCACTGGTCGCGCAGCCGGACCACCGGGCGGGTCGCCTCGGCCAGCTGGTCCATCTCCGCCTCGGTCAGTGGCTCGCTGTCAGGGTCATTGCCCAGAGCAACCTGCCAGCTGAAGTCGAGGGTCGCGTCCGCCGCCGAAGAATCCGGGCAGGTCGCTCGGCGGTCCGTCCGGCGAGGTGATCGCCGCCCGGGCGGTGAGCGCCCGTCCGAGGCTGCGCGGCCAATGCAGCTCCACGCCGGCAGCAGCCAGCCGCTGCGCGCCGCCGGCCAGCAGCTCGGCGACCTCCTCGTCGGACAGCTCCATCCGATCCGGTACGGCGGAGTCCAGCAACCGGCCCAACGGCGTCCAGACCCGGGCGGCCCGCCGGATCGCGAGGGTGGCGTCGATCCGGGCCCGCGGTCCGAAGCCGGTGACGTCCTCGGCCCAGACGTCGGACGCGTCGCGCACCAGCGTCGGATCCTTCAGGCTGTGCAGCTGCACCACAGCACGGAAGGCGAGCGACTCGGCCATCTCGATGCCGCAGCGAGATCCGCACCCCGGTGTCGAGCCCGACCGACACCTCGTCAGCCCACGACCGCAACCGCGCCGCCCGCTGTGGCGCGGCCGCCGCGAACAGCGCGGTCCGGTGAGCCTTGGCGGCCGCCGGCGACCGGGGCATCCCATCCGCCACCGCATCCACGAACGCCCGCACCAGCTCCTCAGCCACCGGGAGCCGCACGCCACCAGTCGACGGGGATGAGGCAACGGCGGGAGGGCTCGGGCGGTCGGTGGCATCGCCTCGGCCAGGTTCGAGGAGGCGGTCGACGTCGGCGGGGTCCAGAGGGCCGACGCGCCAGGCGTCGTGGCCGGCGGGGGAGACGCCGGGGAGCAGTCGTGCCGCGGGCGACCAGCTGGAGGGCGGCGAGCGCGGCGGCTCCCCAGAAGGCCGCGGACGGGTGGGCGCTGGGTGCCTGGCGGGCGCGGCCGAGGAGCGGGACAGCCTCGGCGACCGGCAGCTCGACCGCTCGGACCGATCGCGAGCTGACCGGCGTCGCACGACCAGGTCGCAGCTCGGTCTGTTCACCGACGCCAAGAGGGAGTTCGCCCACCGTCGGGATCCCAGAACGCGACCCGGCCCTCCCGTGGTGGATCCGCCGGCCTGAACACCACCGCACACCCAGCCAAGCCCACTGCGCCCCGTACCCACCAACCCGAACGCCCTCCTAGTCCCAACCGATCAGCGACCAGTCCGCAGACCCACCGAGCCGAACTCAGACCGTGACTACCTCCGGCCTCGACCTCGGTGCCCGGCTGGTCGAACTGGGTCCGGTAGAGCTCCTCGTAGCGGCCGCCGGCGGCGAGCAGTTCGGAGTGGGTGCCCTGCTCGACGATCCGGCCGTCCTCGATCACCAGGATCAGATCGGCGGCGCGGATCGTGGACAGCCGGTGCGCGATCACCACCGCCGTCCGCCCGGCCAGTGCCTCGGTCGAGAGCAGCCTGCACGGCAGCCTCGGAGGTCGAGTCGAGCGCCGCCGTCGCCTCGTCCAGGATGACGACCCGCGGCTGGGCCAGCAGCAGCCGGGCGATCGTCAGCCGCTGCCGCTCACCACCCGACAGCCGGTACCCGCGCTCGCCGACCACCGTGTCCAGCTGATCCGGCAGCGACCGGATCAGCTCGCCCAGCCGCGCCCGGGTCAGCGCGTCCCACAGGTCGTCCTCGGTCGCCTCGGGTCGGGCGAGCAGCAGGTTCTCCCGGATGCTGTCGTGGAAGAGGTGCCCGTCCTGCGTGACCATGCCGAGCGTGTCCCGCAGCGACTCCGCCGACAGGTCACGGACGTCGACCCCGGCGAGCCGCACCGCGCCCGAGTCGACGTCGTACAGGCGGGGGATGAGCTGCGCGATCGTCGACTTGCCGGCACCGGACGAGCCGACCAGCGCGACCATCTGCCCCGGCTCGGCGCGGAACGACACGCTCGTGCAGCACCTCGACGCCGCCGCGGGTGTCGAGCTTGGCGACCTCCTCCAGCGAGGCGAGCGAGACCTTGTCCGCCGACGGGTAGGCGAAGCGGACGTTGTCGAACTCCACCGACACCGGCCCGTCCGGCACCCGGCCCGCGTCCGGCTTGTCCTTGATCAACGGCTCGAGATCGAGCACCTCGAAGACCCGCTCGAAGCTGACCAGCGCGGTCATCACCTCGAGCCGCGCACTCGCCAGCGCGGTCAGCGGCGAGTACAGCCGGGTCAGCAGCAGCGCCATCGACACCACCGCACCCGCGTCGAGCTGATCGCGCAGCGCGTAGAAGCCGCCGAGCCCGTAGACCACGGCGAGCGCCAGCGCCGAGACCAGCGTCAGCGCGGTGACGAACATCCACTGCACCATCGCGGTCCGGACGCCGATGTCGCGCACCCGCCGCGCCCGGATCGGCGAACTCCGCCGACTCCCGCACCGGCCGCCCGAACAGCTTCACCAGCGTCGCGCCCGGCGCCGAGAACCGCTCGGTCATCTGCGTGCTCATGGTGGCGTTGTAGTTGGCCGCCTCCCGCTCCAGCCCGGCCAGCCGGCTGCCGATCCGGCGCGCCGGGATCGACGAAGATCGGCAGGATGACCAGCGCGAGCAGGGTGATCTGCCAGGACACCCCGAGCATCACGACCAGCGTCAGCACCAGCATCACCAGGTTGCTGACCACGCCGGACAGCGTGTCGCTGAACGCCCGCTGCGCGCCGATCACGTCGTTGTTCAGTCGGGAGACCAGCGCGCCGGTCCGGGTCCGGGTGAAGAAGGCGATCGGCATCCGCTGGACGTGGTCGAACACCGCCGTCCGCAGGTCCAGGATCAGCCCCTCACCGATGCTCGCCGACAGCCAGCGGGTGAGCAGGCTGAGCCCCGCCTCCGCGACGGCGATGACCGCGATCAGCACCGCCAGCTGCAGCACGACGCTGAAGGCCTTGCCGTCGACGATCGCGTTCGACCACCGTGCCCGGCCAGCACCGGGGTGGCGACCGCGAGCACGGCGGCGCCGACGCTCAGCACCAGGAACGCGATCAGCTGCCGCCGGTGCGGCCGCGCGAAGGCGAGGATGCGCTTGCAGCGTCGCCCGGGAGAACGGGCGCTTGTCGTCCTGTGCGTGCATCGCGTGGTACATCGAGTTCCACGCGGTCATTTCCATACTCACGGCGGATCTCCGGCTGCTGGGTTGGTCAGAGACAGTGCCGATGATCTCGCGGACACCACCGACAGTTTCCGACACCGTAGAACCTCAACGTTGCTTGAGGTCAACCCCTCGCCTTTACTGGGTACGCTGTACGAAGTAGTCGGACGAGTGTAGCCAATCCGGGAGAATCGCGCACATGATCACGGAGTACAGCGGCGAGCGGCGACCCGGCGAAGAGCCTCGAACTGCTCTGGGGACTGCAGTCGCAGCCGACGCGCGGGCCCAAGCCGGCCCTCACCGTCGAGCGGATCGTCGACGGCGGCGCTGCGGATCGCCGACGCCGAGGGGCTCGCCGCGATGTCGATGCGCCGGGTCGCCGACGAGCTCGGCGTCGGCGCGATGACGCTCTACCGGTACGTCCCCGGCAAGGCCGAACTGCTCGACGTCATGATGCTCGACACCGTGTACGGCGAACTGCCGCGGCGCGAGGTGGACGGCGACTGGCGGGCCAAGCTCGACGAGGTCGCCCGGGAGAACCGCGAGCTCTACCTGCGGCACCCGTGGCTGCTCCAGGTCGCGACCAGCCGGCCGCCGCTCGGCCCGCACCTGATGGCCAAGTACGAGTACGAGCTGAGCGTCGGTCGAGGGGATCGGCCTGACCGACGTCGAGATGGACGCGGCCGTCGCGCCTGGTGAACGGCTACGTCCACGGCGCGGTGCGCAGTGCGATCGAGGCCGCGCCAGGTGATCCAGCGATCGGGGATCACCGACGAGGAGTGGTGGCTGCGCGCACGAGCCGCTGCTGGAGCAAGATCGGCGACGCCGCCGAAGTTCCCGCTCGCCTCCCGGGTCGGGACCGCGGTCGGCGCAGGAGTTCGACGCGCCGTACGACTCGGATCACGGCTTCGAGTTCGGCCTGGCACGGGTGCTGGACGGGATCGCGCGCTGCTGCGCGGTCGGCCGCATAAATCAGCTTGTGAGTGAGTACTCACTCAGTTAGTCTCGATCGCGTGAGTCCACGAGCGACCCCACTGCCGCCCGACGAACGGCGCGCCGCGCTCGTCGCGGCGACGCTGCCGTTGCTGCGAGGAGCACGGCCCGACGTGAGCACCCGGCAGATCGCCGAGGCGGCCGGGGTCGCCGAGGGCACCATCTTCCGGGCCTTCGGCAGCAAGGACGCGCTGATCGACGCCGCGATCGCGACCGCCTTCGACACCACCGACGCTGATCCGGGCGCTCGAGCGGGTCGACCGCTCGCTGCCGCTGCGGGAGCGGATGATCGCCGCGGTCGAGGTCGGCCAGGAGCGGCTGCGCGGGGTGTTCAAGCTGATGTTCGCGATGCGGATGCGCCGGCCGCCGGAATGGAAGGACACCATCCGGATGGACGAGGCCCGCCGCAAGCGGCAGTCCGACCTGGCCAACGCCGCGTTCGCCGACCTGCTCCGGCCGGACGCAGGACCAGCTGCGCTACCCGCCCGAGGAGGTCGTCCGCCGGATCGGGCTGATCACCTTCTCCGCCACCCACCCAATGATTTCCGGCGGTCAGCCGCTGACCGCCGAGGAGATCGTCGACTTCGCGCTCGACGGTGTCCGCATCCACGACTCTGGGGACCACTGATGCTCCTTCGCCTGTTGCGTACGTACCTGCGTCCGTACGCCGGCAACCTGTCCATGGTCGTCGTCCTGCAACTGATCGGGACGATCGCCTCCCTCTACCTGCCCAGCCTGAACGCCGACATCATCGACAACGGCGTGGCCAAGGGCGACACCGCCTACATCGTGCGCACCGGCGGCTGGATGCTCGGCGTCAGCCTGGTGCAGATCATCTGCACGATCGTCGCGGTGTACTTCGGCGCCAAGACGGCAGCGCTGTTCGGTCGGGACGTCCGGGCCGCGGTCTTCCACCGGGTCGGCGAGTTCTCCGCCCGCGAGGTGAACCAGTTCGGCGCGCCGACGCTGATCTCGCGCAGCACCAACGACGTCACCCAGGTGCAGATGCTGGTGGTGATGACCTGCACGATGCTGGTCGCCGCCCCGATCACCATGGTCGGCGGCATCTTCATGGCGGTCCGCGAGGACGTCGGGCTGTCCTGGCTGGTGGCGGTCGCCGTACCGTTGCTGGCGGCATCGATCGGCCTGATCGCCAGCCGGATGGTGCCGCAGTTCCGCAAGATGCAGGTGAACATCGACGGGGTGAACCGGGTGCTGCGCGAGCAGATCACCGGCATCCGGGTGGTCCGGGCGTTCGTCCGCGAGCCGCACGAGGTGGAGCGCTTCGGCGAGGCCAACGCGAACCTCACCGACACCGCGATCCGGGCCGGCCGGCTGATGGCGCTGGTCTTCCCGGTGGTGATGCTGATCCTGAACATGTCCACCGTCGGCGGTGCTGTGGTTCGGCGCCTCCCGGGTGGAGAACGGGGCGATGCAGGTCGGCGCGCTGACCGCCTTCATGAGCTACCTGATCCAGATCCTGTTCTCGGTGATGATGGCGACCTTCGTGATGATCATGGTGCCGCGGGCCTCGGTCTGCGCGGACCGGATCACCGAGGTGCTCGACACCGAGTCGTCGGTCCGGCCGCCGGTCACCCCGATCACGGACTTCGTCGGCCGCGGCGAACTGGTCTTCGAGAACGCCTGCGTTCCAGTACCCCGGCGCCGCCGAGCCGGTACTGCGCGACATCAGCTTCACCGCGTCGCCGGGCCAGACGACCGCGATCATCGGCAGCACCGGCGCCGGCAAGACGACGCTGCTGTCGCTGGTACCGCGGTTGTTCGACGCCACCGACGGCCGGGTGCTGGTGGACGGCATCGACGTCCGCGACATCGAGCCGGACGCGCTCTGGGAGCGGATCGGCCTGGTGCCGCAGCGCCCGTACCTGTTCTCCGGGACGGTCGCCAGCAACCTGCGCTACGGCAACCCGGACGCCACCGACGAGGAGCTGTGGGAGGCGCTGGAGATCGCGCAGGGCAAGGACTTCGTCGAGGCGATGGCCGGAGGGGCTGGACGCGCCGATCGCGCAGGGCGGCACGAACGTGTCCGGTGGTCAGCGGCAGCGGCTCGCGATCGCCCGGGCGCTGGTCCGCAAACCGGAGATCTACCTGTTCGACGACTCGTTCTCGGCGCTCGACCTGTCCACCGACGCCCGGCTGCGGGCCGCGCTCGCGCCGGTCACGGCGGACGCGTGCGTGGTGATCGTCGCGCAGCGGGTGTCCACCATCATCGACGCCGACCAGATCGTCGTGCTCGAGGACGGCGCGATCGTCGGCAAGCGGCACGCATGACGAACTGCTCGAGACCTGTCCGACGTACGTCGAGATCGTCGAGTCCCAGCGATCCGCGGAGGAAGCAGCATGAGCGACGAGAAGCCAGACGCCGCCCGCGCGGCTTCCAACGGACAGGCTCCGTCGGTCAACGGCGAGGCCGCGGGGTACGGCGAACGGTCAAGGCGACCGAGCGGCCGACGACCGGTCGCGCGTTCGGGCCGCCGGGCGGCATCCCCGGCGACAAGTCGATGAACTTCGGGCCGTCGGCGAAGCGGCTGCTGCGCCGGCTGCGCCCGCACCGGATGCAGGTCGGCGGCGTGATCCTGCTCGCGATCGGCAGCGTCGCGCTGTCGGTGCTCGGGCCGAAGATCCTCGGCCGGGCCACCGACATCATCTTCGCCGGCGCGATCGGCAAGCAGCTGCCGGGCGGGCTGAGCAAGGAGCAGGTGATCGAGCAGACCCGGGCCGCCGGCAACGGCCGGCTCGCCGACCTGCTCGGCGGGATCGACCTGATCCCGGGCGTCGGCATCGACTTCGATGCCCTGCGCAACGTCCTGATGCTGGTCCTGGCGCTGTACGTCGGCGTCGTTCTTCCTGTCCTGGATGCAGGGCTACATCCTGAACGGCGTCGTGCAGCGGACGGTCTTCGAGCTGCGGTCCGAGGTCGAGGACAAGCTGAACCGGCTGCCGCTGAGCTACTTCGACGGCGCGCCGCGCGGTGAGCTGCTGAGCCGGGTGACCAACGACATCGACAACATCTCGACCAGCCTGCAGCAGACGCTGAGCCAGCTGCTCACCTCGCTGCTGACGGTGATCGGCGTGGTCACGATGATGTTCGTGGTCTCGCCGCTGCTGGCGCTGATCGCGCTCGTCACCATCCCGATCTCGATGATCCTGACCGCGGCGATCGCGAAGCGCTCGCAGACGCGGTTCGTCGCGCAGTGGCGGCACACCGGCGCGCTGAACGGCCAGATCGAGGAGGCCTTCACCGGCCACGAGCTGGTCAAGGTCTTCGGCCGGCAGAAGGAGATCGAGGCGAGCTTCGCGAAGAAGAACGAGGAGCTGTACCAGGCCGCGTTCGGCGCGCAGTTCATCTCCGGCCTGATCATGCCGTCGATGATGTTCATCGGGAACCTGAACTACGTGGTGATCGCGGTGATCGGCGGTCTGCGGGTGGCGTCCGGCACGATGTCGCTGGGTGACGTCCAGGCCTTCATCCAGTACTCGCCGGCAGTTCACCCAGCCGCTCACCCAGGTGGCGTCGATGGCGAACCTGCTGCAGTCCGGGGTCGCCTCGGCCGAGCGGGTGTTCGAAGTACTGGACGCCGACGGAGCAGGTGCCGGACGACGCGACGCCGGCGAAGGTGCACGGACGTCGCGTGGCCGGGTCGAGTTCGAGCACGTGTCGTTCTCGTACGACCCGGACAAGCCGCTGATCACCGACCTGAGCCTGGTCGCCGAACCCGGCCAGACGGTCGCGATCGTCGGCCCGACCGGTGCCGGCAAGACCACCCTGGTCAACCTGATCATGCGGTTCTACGAGCTGAACGGCGGCCGGATCACGCTCGACGGCGTCGACATCACCGAGCTGACCCGGCACGACCTGCGCGTCGCGGATCGGCATGGTGCTGCAGGACACCTGGCTGTTCGGCGGCACCATCCGGGACAACATCGCTCTACGGGAACCTGGACGCGACCGAGGAGGACATGCTCGCCGCGGCCAAGGCGACGTACGTCGACCGGTTCGTGCACAGCCTGCCGGACGGGTACGACACGGTGATCGACGAGGAGGGCAGCAACGTCAGCGCCGGTGAGAAGCAGCTGCTCACCATCGCCCGGGCGTTCCTGGCCGATCCGCAGCTGCTGATCCTGGACGAGGCGACCAGCTCGGTCGACACCCGGACCGAGGTGCTGGTCCAGCGGGCGATGGCGGCGCTGCGGTCCGACCGGACCAGCTTCGTGATCGCGCACCGGCTGTCCACCATCCGCGACGCGGACCTGATCCTGGTGATGGAGAACGGCTCGATCGTCGAGCAGGGCAACCACCAGCGAGCTGCTGGCCGCCGACGGCGCCTACGCCCGCCTCTACAACGCCCAGTTCAGCGGCGCCGTCGTCGACGTGGACGAGGAAGCCGCCGCAGTCCCGGCCCCGGCAGGCGCCCCCGCAGCACGCAGCTAGCCACCGGAAGGGGACGCCGCCCGGGCGTCCCCTTCCCCTGTGGATAACAGCAAACCCGCCGCGAGCGGCTGTGAGCTAATAGCTCCATGACTGAATCTCCCATGATCATCGATACGGACATCGGTGGGGATCCCGATGACACTGTGGCGGTGGTGGCCGCGGCGCGGAGCGTGCCGGAACTGGCGTTGGTGGTGACCAGCGACGAGTTCGGCGGGGAGCGGGCGCGGTTTGTTCGGCATCTGCTGGACGTGGCTGGGCGGGCGGACGTGAAGGTGGTTGCCGGGTCGGACCTTGGGAACAGTCGCCTGTACTTCGTCGACGACCTGTTCCCGGCGGATGTGCCGAAGCAGAGTGGGGACGTGGTCGAGGCTGTGGCGGAGGTGTGTGCGGGTACGCCGGGGCCGGTGCGGTGGGTGGGGATGGGGCCGCTGTCGAATCTGGCGGCTCTGCAGGATGAGCGACCGGAGCTGGTTGCGAAGCTGGTTGTCACTCAGATGGGTGGCGCGTTCAAGTACCGCGATCCGTCCCGGGCGGAACACAACTTCCGGGTGGATCCGGAAGCGATCATCCGCATGTTGCCGGTGCTCGAGCAGTGGCATCCGACGTTCGTGGTCAACGACGTGACGTTCAACCCCGCGATGGAGATCACGCCCGAGTCGCGGATCTACGAGAAGTGGACGCAGCCTGACGCACCGCCGTGGGCGAGGATCCTGCGGGCGCACTCTGATCGTTGGATGGAGCGGTATCCCGGCTCGATGCAACACGACGGCCTCACCCTCGCGGCCGCGACGCTGTGGCCAGGCATCCGGTTCGTGCGGGAGCGGGTCGCGCTCGACTCGATCGCCCGGATGAGCCGCAGCGACAACGGCACGGAGATCGTCATCTCGATCAGCGTCGACTACACAGCCTTCATGTCCTGGCTCGAGTCCACCCTGGACTGGTCACGCCCGACCCCATGACTGGAAGCGCATTGCGAGCGGATCACTGGGCGAGGCGGTCGGTGATTTGTTTGGCGACGGGGAGGCCGCGTCGGACGACATCGCGGCCGGCGACGACGGTCGGAGGCGCACCGATCGCGATCGGATGCGCTCCGAATGTCGCCCGCGCGATGAGCCGTCCAACGTGAGCGGCTGTCAGTACGACGACATCGCGGGCCAGCTGCGGTTCGAGCCGGCGGATCTCGCCCGAGTAGGTCGCGGGCAAGGCGGTTGTCGGGACGAGCGCGACTCCGAGGCCGGCTGCTGCCAGCTGCGCGGCGGCGACAGTCTGGCGGGTGCGCAGGATGGGGTGCGGGGTGAGACGGTGGTCCGCGAAGATGCCCTTCAGCCAGGCATCGATGCCGTTGTCGGGGTGATAACCGATGAAGGGATGCTCGACGAGATGGTCCAGGGTGAGGTTGTCCGCCGTCGCCAGTGGGTGATCGGGACTCATCGCCGCGACGACCTCCTCCCTGCCGATGACGCTCAGCCCACCGTTCCAGCGGGTCGGCTCCGGACCGACCGCGAGATCGGCCTGACCGGTCTCGACGAGTTCGCCGAGGGCGTCGGCGCTGGTCAGCTCGGTCAGGGTGAGCTGGATGCCGGGAGACCGGCGGTGCCACGACCGCAGTACCGGAGCCAGCAGGCCGGCCGTCATGCTCTCCGCGCAGGCGATCCGCAGCCGGCCGTCGGTGCCCTTGGCAACTGATCTGCCGACCGCGATCACTCTGTCGGCCGCAGCCAGGGCCGCGCGAGCGTCAGCCGCGACTGCGCTGCCCGCGATCGTCGGGCGAACGCCCCGGGGCAGCCGTTCGAGCAACGGCGTACCCAGTTCGCGTTCCAGCCCGGCGAGCTGGTGCGAGAGGGCCGGCTGCGAGAGATGCAGCAGCGCTGCCGCCCTGGTGATCGAACCCGAGTCGAGCACGGTCACCAGACACTCGAGCGCCCGCAGTGTTGTCATTCGCTCAGCTTATGGCTCTCCCCGGAAACCTTCATCTCGCGACGGGATTTTTCTGTCGGCACCGATCGCTGAAGAGGAGGCAAGGACAACTGGAACCACCCTGGAGGACACCATGCACGGCAAGACCCTTCTCGTCGTCGGCGGCCGGTCCGGCATCGCTCGCCAGCTCGCCACGGATGCCGCCGCGGCCGGTGCCACCGTCGTGATGGCTGGTCGCGACCCATCCGCGCTGTCCGCGGCGCAACTCGGCGAGCACACCGGGCAGATCTCGACGGCTCGCGTCGATCTCGGGGATGAGGAATCGATTCGGGAACTGGCCGAGCAGATCGGTGCGGTCGACTACGTCGTCTCCTCGGCCGCGTCCCCGGCCAACGGACCGGTGACGGGAGTGGAGCGGGACGCCGTACTGCGGGCCTTTGATGCAAAGGTGTTCGGCCCGTTGTTGCTGGCCAAGCATCTGGCGCCGCGAATGGCGCCGGACGGCGCGATGGTGTTCCTGGCAGGCATCGTGGCCTGGCGACCGTCCGCAGGGAAGACGGTGACGGCCGCGGCGAACGGAGCGGTCAGCTTCCTGGCAGCGGCGTTGGCAGTAGAGCTCGCGCCCATCCGGGTGAACGCCATCTCGCCGGGGATCGTCGACTCGGGGGCCTGGGACGGGCTCGGTGAAGGCAAGGAGCGGCTCTTCGCGAACACCGCCGCGAAGGTACCCGCCGGGCGCGTCGGTCAGCCCGCGGACGTCTCCGCGGCCACGCTCCTCGCTCTCACCAACCCGTTTCTCACTGGCGAGACAGTCCACGTGGAAGGCGGTGCGCGCTGGGTGTGAGCACTCCTAGTCGTCCCGGGTGAGGCGGCGTACGGCGAGTTCGGCGAGCAGGGCGGCGCCGTCGGGGAGGATGGAGTCGTCGAAGTCGGCCGAGGGGGAGTGGTTGTCGGCGGCGGTCTCCGGGTCGGCGGCACCGCAGGCGCTGAGGTTGACGTAGGCACCGGGGACCTCGTTCAGGACGTAGGACATGTCCTCGGCGCCGCACCTCGGCGTGCGGCCGTTCGCGGAACCGGTCGGGGCCGAAGAGGTCGACGATCGCCTGCCCGGGCGAACTGCGTACTCCGCGCTCGTCGTTGACCGTCACCGGGTAGCCGACCCGGTAGTCCACCTCGGCCGTCAGCCCGTGCGCCGCGGCCAGGTCCTCGACCAGCCGCGTCGACGGCCTCCTGCACCTTGGCGCGGGTCTCGGCGGAGAACGTCCGGACGGTCGCGTCGAAGAACGCGTCGTCCGGGATGATGTTCTCCTTCGTGCCGCCGGCGATCCGGCCGACCGTGAGCACGACCGGGTCGAACACGTCGAACTGCCGCGTCACCATCGTCTGCAGCGCGACGACCATCTCGCAGAGCACCGGGATCGGGTCCTTGCCGCGGTACGGGTCGGAGCCGTGCGCGCCGGCGCCGACGACGCGCACGTGCAACTGGTCGGCCGCGGCCATCAACGGGCCGGGCTTGCTGCTCCACATCCCGAGCGGATCGCCGGCGGACTGGACGTGCAGACAGTACGCCGCGTCGACGCGGCGGCCGGCCGCGTCGAGCACGCCCTCGCGGATCATGATCGGCGCGCCGCCGGTGGTCTCCTCGCCGGGCTGGAACATGAACACCACGTCGCCCGGCGAGCTCGGTCCCGCAGGTCGTGCAGGATCTTCGCCGCGCCGACCAGCCCGGCGACGTGCAGGTCGTGGCCGCAGGCATGCATCATCCCGGGGTGCTGTGGACACGAACGGTACGTCGACCCGCTCGGTCACCGGCAGCGCGTCCATGTCGCCGCGCAGCAGGACGACCGGACCGGGTCCGCGACCGCCGCGCAGTACGGCGGTCACCGAGGACAGCTCCTTGCCGAGGGTGATCTCCAGGTCGAGACCCTCGAGCGCGTCGAGGATGAGGCCCTGGGTCTTCGGCAGCTCGAGGTCGTACTCCGGCACCTGGTGCAGCGCCCGTCGGAGCGTGATCGATCTCGTCGCCGAACCGCTCGGCCAGTTCGACGCGTCGCGAGCTCATGCCTTCGGGCCCAGGTTGAGCGCGGACATCACCCGCTGGGCGCTGCCGCCGAGCTCGAGCAGCTCGACCAGGTCGAGCCAGCGCTCCGGGATCCTTGACCTCGTTCGGCATCGTCGCGTCGAACGAGCCGACCGGCGCGTCCTTGGCGACCGCGACCACCTTCGGCGCGACGTCGAGGTAGTCGCTCGCGTCCAGGATCTTCCGCTTCACCGACGCCGACATCGGCGTACTCGGGTCGGCCGCCGCCGCCCGGATCGCGTCCAGATCGCCGTACGCCGTGATGAGTGAGGCGGCGGTCTTCTCGCCGATGCCCTTCACCCCGGGCAGGCCGTCGGACGCGTCACCGCGGAGCGTGGCGAAGTCGGCGTACCGGTTGGCGGGGACGTCGTACTTCGCCAGCAGCGCCTTCTCGTCGTACACCTCGGCCCGGCCGACGCCCTCGCGCCGCGGTGTAGACGATGCGGATGCCGCGGCGGTCGTCGATCAGCTGGAACAGGTCGCGGTCGCCGGTGACCACGTCGACCGGCATCGTCGCCGGTGGGACAGCGTGCCGATCACGTCGTCGGCCTCGTGGTCCGGGCGCGCCGACGATCGCGATGCCGAGGGCCTCCAGGCAGGCGCGGATGTACGGCACCTGCACCTCCAGCCGGTCCGGCACGTCCTCGACCTGCTCACCCCGGCGTGACGAACTCGACCCGCTGCGCCTTGTACGACGGGATCAGCGCGACCCGCCAGGACGGCCGCCAGTTGTCGTCCCAGCAGGCGACCAGATGGGTCGGCCGGTGGTTCTCGATCAGCCGGGCGATGAAGTCGAGCAGCCCGCGGATCGCGTTGGTCGGCGTACCGTCGGCGGCCTTCATCGTGTCCGGCACCCCGAAGAACGCACGGAAGTAGAGCGACGCGGTGTCCAGCAGCATCAGCCGCTGCTCCAGTCCCGGAATGCCGATCTCAGCCATGGGGCTGATGCTTTCATGCCGGGGCGGCCGCGGCAGTAGGGTCCGCAGGGTGGAGGACCTGGATCGCAAGATCGTCGGCGCTGCTCGCGACCGACGGCAGGATGAGCTTCACCGACCTGGGCAAGGCGACCGGCCTGTCCACGTCGGCGGTGCATCAGCGGGTGAAGCGGCTGGAGCAGCGCGGCATCATCCAGGGCTACGCGGCAACCATCGACCACACCGCGCTCGACCTGCCGCTGACCGCGCTGATCTCGATCCGCCCGATCGACCCGTCCCAGCCGGACGACTCACCCGAGCGGCTGCGCGAGGTCCGCGAGATCGAGTCCTGCTACTCGGTCGCCGGCGACTCCAGCTACATCCTGTCGTCCGCGTCGCCTCCCCGGCGGCCCTCGAGAACCTGCTGGCCGTCATCCGGGCCCGCGCCAACGTCTCCACCACCACCACGATCGTCCTCAGCACGCCGTACGAGCGCCGCCCGCCGGCCCTCTGAGCCCATGCGCCGAGCCCTTCTGAGCGACCTCTTCAGCACTCTGGTACCCGGCGGCGAGGCCGAGCGTGATGCGATCCACGAAGAGATGGCCGCTGTGCTGGGTGTCGACCCCGGCGCGTTCGCTCGTGAGTTCGACGCGACCTCGCGCGAGCGTTTCACCGGGGCGTACGGCGACCTGCCGAACACCCTGCGGGTGATCACCCGGCGGGCCGGCGGCAACCCGACGGACGAGCAGGTGCAGCAGGCAACGAAGGTCCGCCAAGGCCTGTCCCGCCGCCTGGTGGACGCCGTGCCGGCCGGCACGCTCGCGACCTTGGCCGAACTGCGATCCGCCGGGTGGCGGATCGGCCTGGTCAGCAACATCACCGCCCACACCGAACTCCAATGGCCGGCGAGCCCACTTCCGCCGTACTTCGATGCCACGGCGTTCTCCACCCAGGTCGGCGCGGCCAAGCCGGATCCGACGATCTACCTCGCCGCCTGCACCGCGCTCGACGTGCCGCCGGCCGTCGTGTGTGTACGTCGGTGACGGACGGGACAACGAGCTTCAGGCGGCCGCCGCGCTCGGCATGTACGCGATCCGTACGACGGAACACTCCGACAGCGACCCGACCTGGACCGGCCCGACGATCTCGTCGTTCTCCGAACTCCCCGCGGTGATTCACCTGGCCGATCTCGCCGGTCAGTAGCCGCCGGCGTCGATGAGTTGGGACTCGAAGGACGCGACCTGGATCTTGCCCTTGCCCTTCGGCGGGATCAGTAGCACCGCATCGTGGAGCGTCGTCGAGGTGAGGCCGCTCTGGTACTTGACCGCCGCCGGGCTGAATGCGTTCTCTGGCATCCCGGCCCACCAGAACTGCCAGTTCACCCCCGGCAGCAGCGTGTACTCATGGCTGAGCGAGACGAACACCACCGCCGTACCGGACTTGGTGACGAACGCGGGTGACTGCGGCGGGGCCGTGAACACGTCGGTGATGCCGCGAGTGGATCCGCGCTGCTTCCCGTGCTCGACCTTGTTCTTCACGATGCCTGCAAGCAGGCTCGTGATCTCGGCGTTCGGCTGGAAGGCCGCGGCACGAGGTGATGCGGCTCCACCGGTCAGGTACGTCGCGAGGCTCGTTGCCGCGAACTGTGGGGCGACGGCGAGCTTGGTCTCGTCGGCCTTGATCGCCGGGCGGATGCCAGTCAGGTCCGGCAGTTTGACGGTTGCCGGCACGGCGGCGGCGAAGGTCATCATCCAGGGGCTGCCGGCGGTCTCGCGTTCCCACAGACCGAGATGGCGGTACTTCGCGTTGTCGGAGATCCCGGACGAACTGACGAACCGCATCGGATAGCTGCCGAACTGCGGTGCCCCGATCACTGGCTTCGTGTAGGTGAATGTCCCCGTCGGCTTGGCCTTGGCGTACTGGTCGATCGTGTACCCCGCCTGGCTTTCCCGGACGAGGTTGCCGCCTTCGATCGTCGCGATGAGCTTGTCGTCGCGGCGGCGGTTGGCGGCGTTGTTGACCTCGTTGTAGTGCTTGATCACGGCGGCCGCGGTCTCGTTGGTGATCGCGGGACGGGTGAGGTTGTCGACGGTGTCGCGCTCGGGGACCGCCGAGCAACTGCTCACCAGCGCGACCACTACTCCAACCGCCGCGACTCGGCGAAGCGGGCCCACCGGCTGATGCGACTGCTGCTGCGCCGGTACGCCGGGCGCCGTGAAGACCGGCTGCGGAGTGGTGGGACGCCGTCGGCGGACCAGGATCAGGAGGATGCCGACGGCAATCAAGATCAGTCCGGCCAGCAGGACACCGAGAGCGGCGAGGAAGGCGTGCGGGATCTCGATGCCGAGGTTGACCTGCACGTCGGGGGCGGACTTCCCGTCCGCGGTCATGACCACCACGTCGTACGGGCCGTCGGTGATCGGCCAGGCGATCGACTGCGTGCCTGCGCCGTTCGCCTTGGCGACCCACCAGTCGAGCGTGTCCGGTGCGGCGAGCGGACCGGCGATGCCCTTCTGCTCCTGGGTGGTGAGAGCGATCGGGTACTCCACCTGGACCAGCGAGGTGTGCGCGAAGCCCTTGAGGTAACTCGCGACGTCGAAGTCCCGGGCGACGCCGACGAAGACCGGCTTGCCGTTCGTGGACCGGGCCTCGACGTGCAGCAGCGGACCGTGGCGGTCCAGGAGATCGGGTGAGCTGGCGATCGCCAAGCCCTTGCTGGTCAAGTGTTGGTCACCCGACTTCACCGTGTCGTCCGGGCCGATCAGCCAGAACGCGGCCGCGGCGCCGGCCAGCCCGGCAAGCAGGCCGATCAAAGCAAGCAGGACACCAAGAACAGAGCGGACAACCCGCACACAGACTCCCGAGACCGCGGCATGCCCCAGACATGCCGGACGACTGACCAGACGGAACGTTAGCGGGCCATGGGAGCACCACGGCCCCGCCCCGCCGCCGCGACCTCGGCCTGCGAACGACTTTGTGCACCCAGTCCGTACGAACCTGGGCCGCGTGTACGGACGTGGTGCACAAAGTGGGGTGGACAAGCCGCTCGTGGGGCGCGGCGGTGGGCGGGTCAGGCTGCGGCGCACCAGGTCGGGGCGGGCGTCAAGTTGCAGCGGGCAACGTCAGGACGCCTCCGGTGCCACCCCCTGCATTCGTGGCACCGAAGGCTGATCGGGGTTAGTTGATCTCGAGGAGCTTCTGGGACTCGGCGGCGGCTCGGGAGGCGGCCGCGCGCTTCTCGGCCTCGGCCAGGGAGGTGCCGGCGTGCTGCTGCCACCAGTCCTGGCCCTCGGCGGGCAGAGTGTCGATCGGGTCGTAGTACTCGTAGGTGCGGTTCAGCGCTTCCGGGTCCTGCTGCTCGATGCCGGTCCGGTAGTTCTTCTTCCAGTACGAGATGCCGCGGACCTCGTCGTACTCGCGACAGCTGGTGCACCCAGCGCTTGCCGACGTACGGGACGTCGCAGACGATGCGCGGCGTCGCGAAGCCCGGGAGGTACCCGAGGATGCCGTGCTGCAGGTGCTGCGCGTCCTTCACCGACACCCGCCAGTGCTCGGAGAACGGGATCATGTCGCACATGTAGAAGTAGTACGGCGTGATCGTCGCGCCATCGAGCAGCGCGAAGCACAGGTCGAGCAACTGCGGCACCGAGTCGTTCACGCCGCGCATCAGCACACCCTGGTTGCGGACGTCGCGCAGACCGGCCTCGAACATCGCCTTCGTCGCCTCGGCCACCAATGGCGTCACCGACTGGGCCGCGTTCACGTGGGTGTGCATCGCGATCATCACGCCACGCTTCCGGCCGAGCCGAGCAACCCGCTCGACCCCGGCCCGGACGTCGTCCGACAGCCAGTGCTGCGGCATCCCCATCAGCGCCTTGGTGGCCAGCCGGATGTCGCGGATGTTCTCGATCTCCAGCAGGCTGGTCAGGAACGACTCCAGCCGCGGCCATGGCATGTTCGCCACGTCGCCGCCGGACACGACCACGTCCCGGACGCCCGGCGTACGGCGCAGGTAGTCGAGCATGTCGTCGAGCCGCGTCTGCGGCTTGACGATGAACTTCAGCTTGTCGATCACCGGCGTCGAGTTCCCGACCAGGTCCATCCGCGTGCAGTGCCCGCAGTACTGCGGGCACGTCGGCAGGATCTCCGCCAGCACCTTGGTCGGGTAGCGGTGGGTCAACCCCTCCGTGGCCCACATCTCGTGTTCGTGCAGCGAGTCGCGCGTCGCGTGCGGGTGCGACGGCCAATCGCTGCGCCGGTCGCGTGAACACCGGCAGCATGTAGCGGCGGACCGGAGTCCGCGTAGAACGCCTCGGTGTAGTCGGAGGCGCCGTTCGGCACGATCGTGTTCAGCATCTGCGGGGGCAGCAGCATCGACATCGTCGCCCGCTCGGCCTGGTCCCGGGCGAGGTCCTCGTACAACCGCTCCTCGAGCAGGTCGCCCATCACGTCGCGCAACTGCTTCACGTTCTTCACGCAGTGCGAGCGCTGCCACTGCACCGACCGCCACTCCTCGGCGGTGACGTCCTTCCAGCCGGGGATCCGGGTCCAGTCGGGCTCGACGAGCTCGGCCCGGCTGGTAGCGCGTACGGCTGGTCGGTCGGCTGGTGCGGCAGTCGGCCAGCTCCGGGCTGATCAGATCGGTCACGAGTCCTCCGGGGCTTCACGACGGCGGTGCGGTCTACGTGTGAGGATAGCGATAGAACTTATCCTCAGATCCAACAGTACACCGCAAGATTTCCTCTGTCAAGCCCGAGTATTCAGTAGTATTTTGCCTGACATGCCACAGAGGAGGCCTCGTGTCGATCAGCCCGGTCACCGTCGGACTGCACCGCGTGCTCGAGCCCGCCGGTGTGCTGCCGCAGGCGGCGCGAGCGGCTCGACGCGCGGCCGGAGCTCTGGCCGGACGAGGTCCGGATCGCGGTCGAGCGGCTGAACCTCGACGCCGCGTCCTACCGGCAGTTGGCCGAGGCGCACGGTGGCGACGGTGACGGCGATCCGCGCGCGCTGTGCTCGAGATCGTCGCGGACCCGCGGCAAGATGCAGAACCCGGTCACCGGCTCCGGCGGCATGCTCGTCGGCGTGGTCGACGAGGTCGGGCCGGAGTCGCCCCTCGGCGTCGAGAAGGGTGACCGGGTCGCCACGCTGGTCTCGCTGACGCTGACGCCGCTGCAGATCACCGACGGGCTGCGCGAGGTGGGACGGGCAGCAGCGAGCAGGTGCCGGCCGAGGGGCACGCGATCCTCTTCGCCCGGTCGATCGTCGCGAAGCTCCCGGACGACCTGAAGCCCGAGCTCTCGCTGGCCGTGATGGACGTCTGTGGCGCACCCGCGCTGACCGCCCGCGTGGTCCGCCAGTATGTCGACAAAGGCACAAAGCCTGTCGTGTCAGTAATTGGCGGCGCAGGTAAGAGCGGCTCGCTGTCACTGGCCGCCGCCCGCGCGCCGGTGCCGCCCGGACGATCGGCATCGTGCCGGTCCAGCAGGAGCAGGACCGGCTCACTCAGGCGCGGGGCTGGCGGACGTCGTCGCGCTCGCCGACGCCCGTGATCCGGTGGCGCTGGCGAAGGCGGTCGAGGAGGCCGGGGGACCGGCGGACATCACCGTCGTCTGTGTCGACGTACCGGGCTGCGAGCACGGCGCCGTACTGTCGACGGCCGCCGGCGGCACGGTGATCTTCTTCTCGATGGCGACGTCGTTCTCGGCCGCGGCGCTCGGTGCCGAGGGCCTCGCCGCCGACGTGACGATGCTGGTCGGCAACGGGTACGTGCCCGGTCACGCGGACTACGCGATGGAGCTGCTGCGGTCCGAGCCGGGTGTCCGCGGACTGTTCGAGAGCAGGCTCGGGCGGAGGGGCAGGATTAGCCCGTGCGCACACTTCTGACGAACGGTTCCGTCTACTCGCCCGCCGACCCGCACGCGACCGCGATCGCCTTCGACGACGGCGTGGTGACCTGGCTCGGCGACGACACCGGCGCGGCGTCGTACGCCGATGGCGCCGACGAGGTGATCGACCTCGACGGCAAGCTGGTCACGCCGGCCTTCGTCGACGCCCACGTCCACACCGCGCAGACCGGCGCCCTGCTGACCGGCCTCGACCTCGCCGGTACGACGTCGCTGGCCGAGGCCCTCGACCGTCTCGCGGCCTTCGCGCGGACGCTCCCGGCGGATGCGGTCATCGACGGCGCCGGCTGGGACGAGACGAAGTGGCCCGAGGGTCGGCCGCCGACCGCGCGAGGAACTGGATCGAGCCGCCGACGGCCGCCGCGTCTACCTGTCCCGCGTCGACGGTCACTCCGGCGTCATCTCGTCGTCGCTGGTCCCGGTCGAGCTGCAAGGCCCGAGTCGGCTACGACCCGAGCGGCCGGGTGGAGCGCGACGCCCACCACGCCGTACGGGACGCGCTGGGCGAGCTGATCGGTCCGGACCAGCGGCGCACGGACGCTCGAGGCCGCGCTGAAGGCCGATGGCGCGAAGCGCGGGATCGGCGCCTTCCACGAGATGGCCGCGCCGCACATCGGGCCGGTGTGGGAACTGCCGATCGTTCGGGAGGTCGCCGATGAACTCGGCCTGGCAGCGACCCTCTACTGGGGTGAGCCCGGCGTCTTCGAGCACATCGCGACGTACGGCCTCGCCGGCCTCGCCGGCGACCTCAACGCCGACGGCGCACTCGGCTCCCGGACAGCCGCGCTGCGAGATGCGTACGCCGATCGCCCGGACCACCGCGGTCACGCCTACCTGACGGCTGAGGAGATCGCCGAGCACGTGATCGCCTGCACCGAGCGGAACGTCCAGGCCGGATTCCACTGCATCGGCGACCAGGCGCTCGACAACATCGCCCGCGGGTTCGAACTCGCCGCCGAGAAGGTCGGCGTCCAGGCGCTCGTCGCCGCGCGGCACCGGCTGGAACACGTCGAGATGGTCGACGAGGCAGCGATCGCCATCCTCGCCGCGGTGCGGCGTCGTCGCCAGCGTCCAGCCGATGTTCGACGCGCCTCTGGGGTGGCCCGGACGGCATGTACGCCGAGCGCGTCGGCGACCGGTGGCAGGGCATGAACCCGTTCGGTTCGCTGGCCCGGGCTGGCGTCGTACTGGCCTTCGGGTCGGACTCACCGGTCACCGAGCTCGGTGGCTGGGAGGCCGTCCGCGCGGCCGCGTTCCACCACGAGCAGTCCGAAGCGGATCACTGTGCGGGCCGCGTTCGCGGCGCACACCCGCGGCGGCTGGCGAGCGGCCGGGATCGATGACGCCGGAGTGCTCGCGCCCGGTACGGCGGCGACGTACGCGATCTGGGAGAGCGACGCGGACCTCGTCGTACAGACGCCGGACCAGCGGGTCGCGGCCTGGTCGACGGACCCGCGCGCCGGAGTGCCGGTGCTGCCGGACCTGAGCGACGGGCACGCCGGTGCCTACCTGTCTGCGGACCGTTGTCGGCGGCCGCATCGTGTACGACGCCGAGGGATGGTCGCAGTGACGCGTGCGGTGAAGAAGCTCGACCTCGATCCGGTCACCGTCCGGAAGGCGCGCAGCCTGGCGCGCAAGGCCGGACGGCCGATCGTCAACCTGGCCCGGCAGCACACCACGGTCTCGGTCGAGCGAGCCGTACTGCGGCTGGCCGGGCTCGACCGGCGCCGACACCGAGGGGATCCCGTGGGTGAACCGGCTCGCCGACACGGTGCGCGCCGACGTCGGGCTGGAGCACGGGCTGGCTCTGCCGGTGTGGGACGCGCTGGTGCGCGGCGAGGCCGAGGACCTGTCGGTGTCCTCGCGCAGAAGGCGGCGTCGGGTTCGGTGACGTTCCGCCTGCCCGAGGGACGCGACGCCGTACGGGCTCGGGCGGCGGCCCGGAAGGCAGCGGCCGCGGGGATGAGGCGGATCGACGGACGGCGGCGGGAGCGGGACCGGCTGATCAAGCGGCACGGTGATCCGGAGCAGCGGCCGTGGATCTACCTGATCGTTGCCACCGGCGACATCTACGAGGACATCCCGCAGGCCCAGGCGGCCGCTCGCGCGGGCGCCGACATCATCGCGGTGATCCGGTCGACCGGGCAGTCGCTGCTGGACTACGTGCCCGAGGGCGCGACCCGGGAGGGCTTCGCCGGCACCTACGCGACGCAGGAGAACTTCCGGCTGATGCGGGCCGCGCTGGACGAGTCGTCGCGCGAGCTCGGCCGCTACATCCGGCTGACCAACTACGCCTCCGGACTGTGCATGCCGGAGATCGCGACGCTGGCCGGGCTGCAGCGGCTGGACATGATGCTGAACGACTCGATGTACGGGATCCTGTTCCGCGACATCAACCCGATCCGGACCTTCGTCGACCAGCGGTTCAGCCGGCAGATCCACGCCCGGGCCGGGATCATCATCAACACCGGCGAGGACAACTACCTGACCACCGCCGACGCGGTCGAGGCCGCGCACACGGTGACGGTGTCGCAGCTGCTGAACGAGTACTTCGCCAAGGAGGCCGGGCTCGAGGACTGGCAGCTCGGTCTCGGGCACGCCTTCGAGATCACCCCGGAGATCCCGGACTCGTTCCGGCTGGAGCTGGCGCACGCGATGCTGGCCCGGCAGCTGTTCCCGGACGCGCCGCTGAAGTGGATGCCGCCGACCCGGCACATGACCGGCGACGTGTTCCGCGGCTACCTGCTGGACGGCTTCTTCAACCTGGTCGGCGCGATGACGGGTCAGGGCATCCTGCTGGTCGGCATGATGACCGAGGCCGTCGTGACGCCGTGGATCTCCGACCGCGACCTGGCGCTGCAGAACGTCCGCTACGTGCTGGGGGCCGCAGGCAACCTTCACGAGGACTTCCACCCGGCGCCGGACGGCTTCATCGCGCAACGGGCCCGGCAGGTGCTGGCCGAGTCGGTCGACCTGCTGGAGCGGATCGTCGACGACGGCCTGCTGAACGCGATCGGCGACGGCACCTTCGGCCTGATGAAGCGCCCACAGGACGCCGGCCGCGGCCTCGACGGCGTCGCCAGCCGCTCGGCCGCGTACTACAACCCCGCCATCGAACTGCTCGAAGCAGCAGCGTCCGAAGATCCGAGGGCTATAGCCCACACTTCTTCGGACGTAAGGAAGGGGACGCGGCGGTGAGCGTCATCAGGCCGTACGGCGATACGACGGGGGACGGGATGGTGCAGATGTCGTTCACGCTGCCGATCCCGCACGACAAGCGGGCCGAGGGCGCGGCGATCCAGCTGGCGAACAAGATGGGGATGGACCCGGCGATGGTCGTGCACGCCAAGGCGATGGGTCCGGACTTCACCTTCTTCGTCGTCTACGGACCGGTGAACCACCTGGTCGACACGCAGCAAGGTCGAGGTGATCGAGCGGGACTACCCGCTGCTGTCGCCGAAGGACGCGAACCTGGCCATCCGCAAGGGTCTGCGCCGCCGGCTCACCGTGGTCGGCGCCTGCATCGGGACCGACGCGCACACCGTCGGCATCGACGCGATCATGAACATCAAGGGGTTCGCGGGGGAGAAGGGCCTGGAGTACTACCGCGAGCTGAAGGTGGTCAACCTCGGCGCCCAGGTCGCCGTACCGGAGCTGGTCCGGCGGGCCAAGGCGGAGAAGGCGGACGCGATCCTGGTGTCGCAGGTGGTCACCCAGCGGGAGGCGCACGTGCTGAACACCAAGGAGATGTCGGCCGCGTTCCGCGAGGCGTACGCCGAGGACGACCCGGCCGGTATTGGTTGCCGGTGGCCCCCGTTTCACCGAGGCAGATGGCCGGCGAGCTCGGGGTGGACCGGGTGTTCGGCCGCGGCACCACACCGGGCGAGGTGGCCAGCTATCTGGTCGATGCACTCGTCACCCGTCGCAAGCACACCCCGAGCCAGGAGGAGCTGCATGACCAAAGGCAACTATCGGTCTGACCGTCGACGCATCGGCGCTACGTGCCGTACAGCCACGCGCACTACGCCGGGAACCTGGTCGACGGTGCCTACGTGCTCGGACTGTTCGGTGACGTGGCGACCGAGGTGTGCATCCAGGCCGACGGCGACGAGGGCCTGTTCGCGTCGTACTCGGACGTGCAGTTCCTGCAGCCGCTGCGGGCCGGTGACGTTGTGGAGGTGAAGGCAACGATCACCCGGGTCGGCAACCGCAGCCGCGAGATCGAGTTCGTCGCGACGTCGTCTGCCGGGGCCGGCCGGACCTGTCCGAGTCGGCGGCCGAGGTGCTGGCCGAACCGCTGGTGATCACCCGCGCGACCGGGACCGTCGTCGTACCGGTTGCGGTGACGTTCGTTGCCCTGGGTAACGATTACATGGAGTGCCGAGACGGCTCTGTAACGTGACCTCGGTCACCGAACCCTCGTTATCCCTGGTAGGGCAGGCGAAAGTGTTACAACGGCTTCAAGGAGCCGCGGAGAGGTTGACACCGTCGCCGCGAACGAGCATCGTTTTGGGAGTCGTCATATCCCGTTTCATCAACGGATCACACGAAGTTCGGCCACCGGATGATCCCGCGACGCTGACCAGGCCAGTGCCAGGCTTGAGTCGACGGGGGCTGAGATCGCCGGTGGTTAGCCCCCCGCGGGGCCAGAGGTGGAAGAGGCTCGGCGCCCAGTAGACAACAGCCGCACGGTTCGCAGCCAGCGGATCGCCGGTTGGTCCGAAGGAGCGCCGAGCCTCTTTCCTCTTGTCCGGCTGACGCGGTGACCGCACTCGAGACCTCCGCTGCTCGCGCTCTGCTGATACCCCATTACGTTCCGCGATCGCCGCCGAATGGCTACTGACCGGATACATTTGCCTGTCCGGGACGTTGTACGGTCGTGCGACCGGCGTCCGCCGGGCATGTGAGGCGAAGGGGTTACCGCGTGGACCGGTTGAAGGCTCTGGGGCGGCATCCTGCCCAGGGTTGCTCGCGGCGGTCGCCGCCGGTGCCCTGCTCGGTCTGGCGTTCGAACCGCACGACCACCCCTGGCTCACGGTCATCGCCATACCGCTGCTCCTGGCCGCGCTGAACGGCGTCTCGGTCAAGGGCGGCTTCCTGATCGGTGCCGGCTTCGGCATCACGTACTACGCCGTCCTGGTGCCCTGGCTCAGTGTGATCGGCGGCGACGCCGCGATCGCGCTGGCGATTCTCGAAGGGCTCTTCTACGCCGTCTTCGGGCTGTTCGCGACGCAGGTGCTCAAGCTGCAAGCTCTGGATGCTGTGGATCCCGTGCCTGTGGGTGGCGACCGAGTTCGCGACCGCCTCGGTGCCGTTCGGCGGCTTCCCGTGGGGCCGGCTCGCGTGGGCCTTCTCCGACTCGCCGCTGGGCAAGCTGGCCGCGTTCGTCGGTATCCCGGGGCTCAGCTTCGTCATCGCCTTCCTCGGCGTCCTCGCTCTACGCCGTTCTCCGAAGCCGCAGAGCGCGACTGCGGCTCCGGGTCGTCGCGCTGGTCGCCGGGGTGGCGATCGTCGTTCGGCAGCTCGCTGATCACGCTGTCGACCGAGGGCAACGGCAAGACCGTGACCGCCGCGATGGTGCAGGGCAACGTGCCCGGGCAAGGGGCTGGAGTTCCTCGGCCGGGCCCGGACGGTCACCCGCAACCACCTGAACGCGACCCTCGACCTGCAGAAGCAGGTCGCAGGACGGCACCGAGATGAAGCCGGACGTGGTGATCTGGCCGGAGAACTCGACCGACATCGACCCGTACAAGGACGCCGAGACCCGGGCCGACATCGAGGAGGCGGTCAAGGCCGTCGACGTACCGATCCTGGTCGGCGCCGTCACTCGAGGGCCCCGGCCCGGACGAGCGGCAGACCACCGGCATCGTCTGGGATCCGGTCACCGGCCCGGGCCAGCGTCTACGCGAAGCGGCACCCGGTGCCGTTCGGTGAGTACATCCCGTTCCGCGACCAGTTGCTGCCCTACATCAAGCGGCTCGAGATGATCGGCCGGCAGACCGCACCCGGCAAGGTCCCGGGCGTGATGCCGATCAAGGGTGTCACCTACGGCGACGTGATCTGCTTCGAGCTCGCCTACGACAACGTGGTGTCCGACGTGATCAAGGGCGGCGCGCAGGTCCTGGTCGTGCAGACGAACAACGCGACGTACGGCGGGACCGGGCAGCCCGAGCAGCAGTTCGCGATCACCCGGATGCGGGCGATCGAGACCGGCCGGACCGTGCTGATCGCGTCCACCAGCGGCATCTCCGGCGTGATCCGGCCGGACGGCACGGTCGAGCACAAGTCGGGCCAGTTCGTCCCCGACGTGTACGTCGCCTCGGTTCCGGTCCGCGACGGCCATACGCTGGCCAGCACACTCGGCGGCTGGCCGCAGTGGATCTTGACCGGCCTGGGCATCCTGGGCAGTCGCGCTCGCGCTGGTCGCCCGGCGCGGCGGACCGACGACGGCCCGCAGACCCCGCCGGCCGCCGCGCCGAGCCGCGAGAAGGTCCCGGCCTGAACCGGTTTGCAACACTGGGGGGACTCGCCGGAAGGGGTACGGACATGCCGTGGATCGTGGCACTGGCACTGCTGGTGGTGCCGATCGTGGAGATCTTCGTGATCATCCAGGTCGGCCAGGTGATCGGCGGCTGGCCGACGGTCGGTCTGTTGCTCGTGGAGAGCGCGCTCGGTGCGTGGCTGATCAAGCGTGAGGGCCGGCGAGCCTGGAACGCGCTGCAGACCTCGTTCCAGTCCGGCAAGATGCCGGGCCGCGAGCTGTCCGACGCGGCCCTCGTCCTGGTCGGCGGCACGCTTGCTGCTCACCCCCGGATTCGTCACGGACATCTTCGGGTTCTTCTTCGTACTGCCGTTCACCCGCCCGCTGGCCAGGCGCGCGATGTCCGCGTTCTTCGGCCGCCGGCTCGCCGGTCAGCTCGGCGGTGCCGGCCTCGGCGGTGCCGGACTGGGCGGCTTCATCCCGGGCGCCGGCCCCACCCGGCCGTCAGGGTCCTCCGGTGACGTGGTCCAGGGCGAGGTCATCGATCCGGACCAGAAGCCCTGACGCCTCAGGCGAAGAGCCTTCGAGAGTCTTCGAGAGCGACCCCGGCGCGCACGCCGTGACCTGAGCGATCGGGTGGAGCAGACTGGCACGATCGGGCTTCTGGGCCTAGCGAATGAAGGTCGGGATGGGCGTGACGGTGCTGGGCAGACGCGTCGCGGCGTGGCTGCGGCGCCGGGATCCTGGACTGGCCGCGACCCGACGGGCCGCCAGAACAGCGCTGGTGATGCCGGCGCTCTTCGCGTTCTGCGCCGTGGTCATCGATTCCCCGGTGGTGGCGACGTTTGCCGCGTTCGGCGCGTTCGCGATGTTGCTGCTGGTCGACTTCTCGGGGACCACTGGGCAGCGCATCCGGGCGCAGGTTCAGCTCGCGCTGGCGTGGCTCGTGCTCGTTTCTCTCGGCACACTCGCGGGTCAGTCCGCGTGGGCGGCCGTCTCGGCCACGGTCGTCGTGGGCTTCGCCGTACTGTTCTCTGGTGTCGTCAGCTCGGTGCTGGCGGGTGCCAGCACTTCGTTGCTGCTCGCGTTCATCCTCTCGGTGGCGACGCCCGCGCCGCTCTCGATGCTGCCGGACCGACTGGCCGGCATAGCTCTTGCTGCCGCAGCCGCTGTCCTCGCCGTCTGGCTGCTCTGGCCGAGAGCGGCGGTTGATCCGCTCCGGGCGCCGGCCGCACGAGTCTGCCGAGCCGCTGCGATGCAGCTTCGCGCCGAGGCAAGGGACACCGTCGAGGTATGCGCCCTGAAGACGCGAGAGACCGCGACCCTCATCGACGAGCTGCGGCGTACCTTCACCGCGACGCCTTATCGGCCGACCGGCCTGTCCACAGGGTCCAGGGCACTGGTGCGCTTGGTCGACGAACTCACCTGGTTGAGCGCGATCCTCGGCGAGTCAAGTCCGGCCAGCGCACAGGGAGCGGCGAGCGATCCCGACTCGTCCGCGGTTCACTTCGCGGCAGCGACCGTACTGGATCTCAGTGCGGATCTCTTGGAGGATCCGAAGCTCTCCCCGGACCAACTGGCCACCGCGGCAGAGGCGCTTCGCGATGCCGTCACGGCGCTCGAAGAAGGCGCAGTGGCCCGCTTGCCGTCAACGTACGACGCTGTGCCGGAGCCCGGCGTGGGCGGATTTCTCGGCAGTCTCAACGCGTCATTCCGGGCGCAGGAGATTGCGTCTGGGGTCATGCTGATCGCGCAGAACGTCGAGATCGCGCGGGTCGCGGACCAGCGAAGCTGGACGGATCGCCTGCTCGGTAGCGAACCGAGGTCGCTCACGGCTCCCATCGTCAGCGCGGCAGAACGCGCCGCTGCGCACCTCGAGCCGCACTCGGTGTGGCTGCACAACAGCATCCGCGGCGCGGCCGGGCTTGCGATCGCTGTAGGGGTCGCGAACATGACCGGTGTCCAGCATGCCTTCTGGGTCATTCTCGGAGCATTGTCGGTGCTTCGCTCCAACGCGCTCAACACCGGTCAGAACGCCTACCGTGCGATCGGCGGCACGGTCGTCGGTTCGCTCGTGGGGGCCGGACTACTTGCGCTGATCGGCGAGAACACCGTGGCGCTGTGGATTCTGCTGCCGATCGCGGTGTTCGTCGCCGGCATCGTCCCTGCCGCGGTCTCGTTCGCGACGGGGCAGGCAGCGTTCACGGTCACCTTGGTGATCCTCTTCAGCATCGCTCAGCCTGGAGGCTGGTCGCTGATCCTGTTCCGGATCGAGGACATCGCGCTGGGCTGCGCGGTGAGCTTGCTCGTCGGTCTGTTGTTCTGGCCGCGGGGGGCGTCCGCCGCGGTCGGGAAGGCGCTGGCGGAGGCATACGTGGCCAGTGCGCAATACCTGGCCGGCGTCGTCGGGTACGCCGTGGCCTGTTGCCTTCCCGCGCCCCGCCCGACCACACCACAGGACAGCCGCCGGGCAGCGGCCGCAGCCCGCCGGCTGGACGATGCCTTCCGCACCTACCTCGCCGAGCGCGGAGCGAAGCCGGTCCCGCTCAGCGAGATGACAGCCCTGGTCACCGGCGTCGTCGGAGTCCGCTTGGCGGCGGACGCGGTACTCGAGCTTTGGGAGCGGTATGCCGATGGCCAACCGCCCTCCGACGACCGAGCCGCCGCACAGTCCGCTCTACTCGCCTTGGCGGACCGGCTTCTGCAGTGGTACACCACTCTCGCCAACGCCCTGGACGGCCAGGGCCTGGTGCCGGAGCCTCTCGAGCGCGACCACACGACCAAGGCTCAACTGATCGAGGCAGTACGCCGCGACCTGTACGACGCCGACGGCCGAGCGACCCCGACAGCCATCCGGATCCTGTGGACCAGCGATCACCTCGAAGTGGTACGCCGCCTCCAGCCAAGCCTCGCCACCGCAGCCCACCGACGCGGAGCAGTCGACGGCGGCAGATCAGGGCATGAAAAACGGGCCCTCACCGCGCCATTGCGGTGAGAGCCCGTCAGGGCCTTGAATCAGGCGGTGCGCTTGGTCCGGTGCAGGTGCGCCGGGCCGATCTCGCCCTTGCGGAGCAACTCGACCCGCTCGGCCAGCAGCTCCTCGAGCTCCGAGATGCTGCGACGCTCGCGCAGCATGTCCCAGTGCGTACGGGCAGGCTTCTCCTGCTTCGGCTCCGGCTTCTCACCGGTGGATCGGGCGGCCTCGCTGCCGCAGTGCGGGCACTCCCAGACCGCGGGCACCTCGGCGTCGTGCGCCATGGTCACCTCGACCACGTGGCCGCGGGGGCAGTCGTACGTGATCATCTGGCGCGGCGCGAACTCGACGCCGCGGTCATCCTCGAAGCTGACCCCACCCAGCCCCGAACCACGCAGTACGCGATTAGACATGTCAAACCTCCGAGATTCGTCATCCGTGCCAACGGTCGGCCGACCCGGATCATTCCCATTTTGGCATGCCCGAGCCTCAGGTACGCACCTGACAGCACCGTCGTGACGCCGCTGTCATCGAGCGTTCACACATCACGGTGTGTCGCGAACCACAGTCCGACGTACGACGCGCCGACTTCACAGCGAGTTGCCAGGAATCGAGGATCAGTTCCTCAGCAAACGCTCCCTAGCGTCTGCGTCCATGGTGCTACCCCGCCACAAGCTCCGTGGCCTCAGCTTCGCTCAATGTGGCCCTGGTGGCCATCGTCCTGGTCATCGCCATCACCGCCTATTTCCTCTTCTTCCGCACGCGACTCAGCCGGCCGCGAGTGCGACGCGCCCGACGGTCGCGGTGGCCCGCGGCGAGGTGACCGCGAGCGTCAGTTCCAGCGGCACCCTGCAGAGTTCCCAGACCGCGTCACCGCAGTTCGAGACCTCCGGCACGGTCACCGCAGATCCTGGTGAAGGTCGGGCAGGTGGTCGCCAAGGGCGCGGCGATCGCGAAGGTCGACCCGGCCGCGGCCGAGCGGCAGCTCCGGATCGCCGAGCAGAACCAGATCGCGGCGGCCAACTCGGTCACCGCCGCCGAGGAGATCGCTCGACGACGCCGAGGACGCCGCGGAGGCCGCGGCGGGGCTCGCCGACCCCGACGCCCACCAACGGCCAGCAGCAGACGCAGACTCAGAACCAAGGCCAGACCCAGAACCCGGAGGTCGCCGTCAGCAACGCCGAGGCGAGCCTGGCCCGGGCGAAGGCGGACAAGGAGCAGGCCGACCAGGACGTCGAGGCCGCCCAGGCCGCGGTCGACGCGACCACGCTGAAGGCACCGATCGCGGGCACGATCACCGCGATCAACGGCTCGGTCGGTTCGGTCGACCGGCAGCTCGAGCAGCTCGGGCAGCTCGGGCAGCGGCTCAGGGTCAGGCACCGGTCAGGCTCGACCTCAGGTCAAGGTTCAGCGTCGACCGACCTCGAGTACGACGACCACGTCCGGCTCCGGCTTCGTCGACATCGCCGACCTGAAGGCACTCCAGGTCGTCGCGTCGTTCGCCGGAGGCGGACGCGATCAAGATCAAGGCCGGCCAGTCCGCCACCGTCACCCTCAACGCCGAACCCGGTACGACGCTCACCGCGTCACTGGCGTCGGTCTCGCCGACTCCGACCACGACCAACGGCGTCGTCTCGTACTCGGCCACCTTCTCGCTGGCCAAGCTCCCGGCGAACGCCCGGATCGGCCAGACCGCCAACGTCACCGTCCAGACGGCGAAGGCGACCAACGCCCTCTACGTCCCGAGCACGGCGATCGCCACCAGCGGTACGACGTACACCGTGACGATGGCCGACGGCGGCGGGACCCGGGAGGTGCAGATCGGCGTCCGCGGCGACAGCTTCACCCAGATCACCTCCGGTCTGAACGAAGGGCGACCGGATCGAGCTGCTCCAGGGCGCGATCGGCGGCGCCACGAACCAGACCGGCCAGGGCCGCCAGGGCCAGTTCGGTCAGGGCCAGTTCGGCCAGGGCAGTCCGGTGGCGGCCAGTTCCCCGCGCCGGAGCGGGTGCGGGCGGCGGGGCCAACCGTGGCCGCTGACGCCCTGATCGAGATCCGGGACGTCACCAAGACGTACGGCAGCGGGCGAGACCGCCGTGCACGCCCTCCGCGGGGTGTCGCCTGCGGGTGCGAGGCCGGCGAGTACGTCGCGGTGATGGGCTCGTCCGGATCCGGCAAGTCGACCCTGATGAACATCCTCGGCTGCCTCGACGTGCCGAGCCGCGGCGAGTACTGGCTGGACGGGACCAACGTGGCCCGGCTGACCGAGGACCAGCAGGCGCTCGTCCGCGGCCGCAAGATCGGCTTCATCTTCCAGTCGTTCAACCTGATCCCGCGGACCAGCGCGCTCGCCAACGTCGAACTCCCGCTCACCTACGCGCATCTGCGCCGGGCCGAGCGGCGCACGCGGGCTCGGCCGGGCGCTGGAACTGGTCGGGCTGGCCGACCGCGCCGACCACCGGCCGAACCAGCTCTCCGGCGGTCAGCAGCAGCGCGTCGCGATCGCCCGCGCGCTGGCCACCGGGCCGCGGATCCTGCTCGCCGACGAGCCGACCGGCAACCTGGACGCGCACTCGACCGACGAGGTGCTCGGCATGTTCGACGAGCTGAACGCCGACGGCCGCACGGTCGTGGTGATCACCCACGAGACACGAGGTGGCGGCCCGGGCGCGGCGGCTCGATCCAGGTCTCCGACGGCCGGATCGTCGCCGACGAGGTGACCCGCTGATGTCACCTCGCGACCTGTTCGGGGCCGCCCTGCGCGGCCTCAGCGCGAACAAGCTCCGCTCGCTGCTGACCGTCCTCGGTGTCGCCATCGGCGTCGGCGCGGTCATCGTGCTGGTTGCTGTCGGCAACGGCTCGGGCAAGGCCGTGCAGGACCGGCTGGAGGCGATGGGCACCAACCTGCTCACGGTCTCCACGACCGGCGGTGGCGGCGGCTTCGCCGCGCGGCCAGGCCGGCCCGTCGGCCCAGCAGTACAGCCTGACCCTGGACGGACGCCGACGCGCTCGCCGACGAGCGGCTCGCTCCCGACGTCGCCGCGGTCGCCCCGGTGATGACGAGCTCGGGTACGGCGACCAACGGCGACACCAGCTACACCGTCAACCAGGTGATCGGCACGACGCCCGACGTACCTGCCGGCCACCAACACGCCGGTCGGCAGCTGGGCAGTCCTTCACCCAGCAGGACGTCGACACCTCCCAACGGGTGGTCCTGCTCGGGCAGACGGCCGCCACCGAGCTGTTCGGCCGGCCGCGCGAGCGCGGTCGGTCAGACGATCAAGCTCGGCGCGGTCGACTTCGTCGTCCTGGGAGTGCTGGCGAGCAAGGACAGCACCGGGTTCACCGATCCGAACGCGACCGCGATCGTGCCGATCAGCACGCTGCGGGCGACCCAGGCCGGGTACGGCGCGCTGAACCAGATCGTCGTCCAGGCGGCCGACAAGGACCGGGTGGACACCGCGCAGGCCGAGGTCACGCAGTTGCTCGACCGCACGGCACCAGGTGCCGGCCAGCCAGACCTCGCCGTTCCGGATCACCAACTCGGCGCAGATCCTGCAGACCAGCCAGGACACCGCCGAGACCTTCACCGCGCTGCTGGCGACGGTGGCCGCGATCAGCCTGCTCGTCGGCGGCATCGGCGTCACCAACATCATGCTGGTCACCGTCACCGAGCGGACCCGCGAGATCGGCATCCGCAAGGCGCTCGGCGCGCGGCGGCGCGACGATCCTCGGCCAGTTCCTGATCGAGGCGACCCTGCTCAGCCTGATCGGCGGCGCCGTCGGGGTCGCGGTCGCCCTGATCGTCAGCCGGTTCCAGCTGGCCGGTGTGCAGCCGGTGCTGGTGCCGTCGTCGATCGCGCTCGCCCTCGGCGTGTCCGCGGCGGTCGGCCTGTTCTTCGGCAGCATGCCGGCGCACCGAGCCGCCGGTCTTCGTCCCATCGACGCACTACGACACGAGATGAGAGAGGCTCTAGCCGATGAGCACGCCCACCAGACGCCCGACGACTTCGCCCAGATCGGCGACCGACCAGGAGGTCGACGCGGCACTGAAGCCGAAGAAGACCCTCAACCTGCCGCTGGCAACGGCGATCCTGGCCGGCATCGTCGTCCTCGCGATCGGCCTCGGCCGGCGGCGCCGGCCTGCACGCGGCCTTCGCCTCGGACAGTACGACGACCAGCCGCAGGCCGGCGGTCGCGGCCGGCGGCGGGTACGGCGGCTTCCGCGGCCAGAACGGCACGGCCAGGGCCAGGGCAGGGCCAGGGCAGGCCGGGTGGCGCGGCGGTCAGGGCGGTGCGGCGATCGGCACGGTCGTGTCGGCGACGAGTTCCGAGCTCGTGGTGAAGACCCAGAACGGCGATGTCACGGTCAAGCTCACCGGCGACACCGACGTACCGAGATCACCGTCCAAGGGCACCGCCACCGACCTGAAGACCGGCGAACAGGTCGTCGTCAGCGGCCAGACCACGCGAACGGCACGCATCACCGCCAACACCGTCCGCCAGGGCAGCTTCGCCGGAGGCTTCCGCAACCCGCGCGCCACGCCGTCCAAGTAGTCCCATGCGCCGCGGCCAGCACCCCGGCTAGTACCGCTCACCCTGACCGGATGACCCGGCCGCCCGCATCCTGAGGGGTGGAGGTTGGTGTCGCCTCCGGTTCCTCTGGGTGGACTGGGGAGGATTTCCCTCCCGAATCGGGAGTCCTCCCCATACTGCGGTCACTGGTGCGCGGCGCGTTGGCGTGTGTCACGACGTCGTTGATGTCCGAGCCCCTGCCAGGCGAGTGGATGTCCGTTCGTGTTGTGCCTTCTCCTTTTGGTGTGCCAGGGGACAAGGGACCAACAGCAGGGGGATCCCCAGAGATCGGTGGCTCCGGTGTGGGTCGCCGCCGCTGCTCGCCGGACCTGGGACACTCACCAACCCCACCGTCAGCTCACCACCGGCCCGGATCCGAGCGTGACCGGCCAGGACCGCGCCCTGCTTGGTGAGCGTCCCACCTCCGCGGAATCGAGCCCACACCCCTGGGCCAACCGGTTTCGGCCACCGCAGACGTCGACTTTGTGCACCAGATCCGTACGCGAGGGCCGGCGGCGTACGGATCTGGTGCACAAGTGCCCGACCCGGGCAGCCGGGCCGGGTAGCGAGGCAGCCCGGTGGCGCCGGGGGCGTCGACTTTGTGCACCAGATCCGTAGGCGAGGGCCGGCGGCGTACGGATCTGGTGCACAAAGTGCCCGACCCGGGCAGCCGGCGGGTAGCGAGGCAGCCCGGTGGCGCCGCAGACGTCGACTTTGTGCACCAGATCCGGGCGAACGCCGGCCGCGTACGGATCTCGTGCACGAAGTGCCCGACCCGGGCAGCCGGCGGGTAGCGAGGCAGCCCGGTGGCGCCGGGGGCGTCGACTTTGTGCACCAGATCCGTACGCGAGGGCCGGCCGCGTACGGATCTGGTGCACAAAGTGCCCGACCCGGGCCGCCGGGCGGGATAGCGAGGCAGCCGGGTGGCGGCGACCAGCGACGAGGTTGGCGAAGCAGGGTCCGCGGGGAATGTGCCCCCGGCGGGGTACTCGCGGAACTGTGGGCTAGACGACTGTGGGTTGGGTGTTGCCGGCTTCGGTGATGCCTCGGCGCATGTCGACGCGGGTGAGCAGGATCAGGCCGATGACGAAGAAGAGGCCGAGGGCAACGATGGCCGGGCGGTAGGAGCCGGTGATCTGGTGGACCAGCCCGAAGACCAGGGTGCCGAGCCAGGAGGTGCCACGCTCGCCGGCCTGGTAGAGGCTGAAGTACTCGGCCTCGCGGCCCTTCGGGATCAGCTGGCTGAAGGCGGACCGGGACAGCGCCTGGGTGCCGCCGAGGACGATGCCGATCGCGATGCCCATGGCCAGGAACGGGACGATCTGCTGGGCCGGCAGCAGGAATCCGGCGATCACGATCAGCATCCAGATCACCAGGCCGCCCATGATCGTCCGGTGGCTGCCGTACCGCTGGGCGAACCGGCCGAACGCGAGCGCGCCGAAGAACGCGACGAACTGCACCAGCAGGATCGTCGCGATCAGCACCTGGGTCTCGAACCCGAGCTGCTTCTCGCCGTACGTCGACGAGACCGAGATGACGGTCTGGATCCCGTCGTTGAAGAACAGGTACGCGACCAGGAAGAGCAGCGTCATCGGATAGGTCCGCAGATGCTTGAGCGTCGCGAACAACTGCCCGAAGCTCTGCCGGACCAGGCTCCTGCTGCGCACCGGTACGACGCTCGTCGGGCGGCCGGTTCCGCAGCCGCAGCGAACGGGATGAACGTGAACAGTCCCCACCACAGCCCCGCGCTGAGCAGGCTGAGGCGGACCGCCGTGCCCTGGCTCATCCCGAGCGCGTCGTGCGCGGTGACCACGCCGAGGTTGACCGCCAGCAGGATGAAGCCGCCGAGGTAGCCGAACGCCCAGGCGCGGGAGGAGACCGTCGTCGCGCTCGTCCGGGCGCGGCGATGTCGATCAGGATCGAGTCGTAGACGACCAGCGACGAGCCGAGGCACAGGTTGCCGACGAACAGCAGCACGGCGCCGAGCTCCCACCGGCCGCCGCCGACGAACACCATGCAGCAGGCGGCCAGCGCGCCCGACCCAGGCGAACCCGCACATCAGCAGCTTCTTGCGCGACATCCGGTCCGCGATCGCGCCGACCACCGGCAGGAACAGCGCCGAGATCAGCGTCGCCACCGTGACGACGTAGAAGGCGAGCGAGCCGGGGGAGATGCCGAGCCCGAGGACCTCGAGGTTGGTGTTGCACGGGCCTGTCGGTCGTACCGGCGTACCCGCAGGCGGCCGTCTCGGCGACCGAGGTCAGGTACGGCGCGAACAGCACCGTGCCGACGGTGGTGACATAGCCGGAGTTGGCCCAGTCGTACAGGCTGAAGCCCCAGTACTCGCGCTTGTCGACCGCAGCCGGGGCGGAGAGAAGTCCCATGCGCGGAAGTGTGTCAGGTCGCGGGGACGAAGCGGCGTACCCGCGGATAACACTTCAATCCCACTGGCCGCGTTCGATCAGGACGTCGCGGAGGAGGTCGGTGCGGTCGGTGATCAGGCCGTCGACACCGGCGTCGAGCAGCCGGTGCATCGTGGCCGGATCGTCGACGGTCCAGACGTGGACCTGCTTGCCGCGGGCATGGGCTCGTCTGATCAGGCCGGGCGTGAGCACCCGCAGCGGCCCGTACGCCTCGGGGATCTGCAGACACGCGCCGCGGGACGTCAGCGCGAACGGGAGCGAATCGTGATCAGCGCGATCTCCCACTCGCCGAACCCGGTGCACAGGCGTCGGCCCGAGCTCCCGGCGGATCCGTCGTACCCGGGACTGGGAGAAGGACGAGACGCAGACCCGGTCGATCGCGTTCGCCGCCCGCAGCACGTCGGCTGCCGGCTTCACCCCGTTGTCGGCCTTGATGTCGAGGTTGAACCTGATGTCCGGGAAGTGCTCGAGCAGCTCGTCCAGCCGCGGGATGGGCTCGTGACCGTTGATCCTGGCCTTGCTCACCTCGGACCAGGGCAGCTCGGCGATCACCCCGGTCCGGTCGGTGACCCGATCCAGCCGGCTGTCGTGGAAGGCGATCACGACCCCGTCGCTGGTGGCGTGCAGGTCGGTCTCCAGGTACCGGTAGCCCGAGGTCCGACCGCGTGCTGCGAACGCGTGCATCGAGTTCTCGTAGCCGATGTTGTCCGGGTGCAGTGCGCCGCCCCGATGGGCCATCGCGATCGGCCCGTCGTGGTCGAGGTAGGGATACACGACAGGAAGTATGTACCGTTTGGGTCGTGACGCTACTCAGCCCCCGCCCCGACCTCTGGACCCTGGACCCCGACGTCCTGCACCTCAACCATGGTTCGTACGGCGCTGTGCCGCGGCGGACCCAAGAGGTCCTGGCCGCTCTCCGAACCGAGACCGACGCGAACCCGATGGCGTGGTTCCGCTCGGTCGCGGCCCGGCTGACCGCGAGCCGCCTCGAGCTTGGCGTCGTACCTGCAGACCGACCCGGCCGGGTTCGCGCTGGTCCCGAACGCGAGTGCCGGCGTCACGGTCGCGCTCGCCACGCTGCCGATCCGTGCGGGCAGCCGGATCGTGCTGACCAACCACGCGTACGGCGCGGTCCGGTACGCCGCCGAGCGGTTCGCGCGGGCTCAACCAGGCCGAGGTGGTCGTGGTCGACGTACCGCTGGAGGCCGACGACGAGACCGTGGTGTCCCTGATCGCGGCCCACCTGGACGACGCCGCCGTACTGGTCGTGGATCAGATCAGCTCGGCGACCGCGATGGTCTTCCCGGTCGCGGCCCTGGTCGACGTGTGCCAGGCCCGCGGTGTCCCGGTCGTGGTCGACGGCGCGCACGCGCCCGCGTTGATCGATGCACCGGCGGCCGACGGCGCCGACTTCTGGACCGGCAACTTCCACAAGTGGCCGGCCTCGCCGCGCGCCACGGCCGGTCTCGTGGTGGCGGAGCGCTGGCGGTCGGCAGACGCTCCCGCTGATCGTGTCGTGGTCGGAGTACGACGAGCGGCTGCCGGAGCGGTTCGACATGCAGGGCACCTACGACTACGCGCCGTGGATCGCGGCGCCCGAGTCGCTCCGCGTGCTGGACGAGCTGGACTGGCCGGTACGCCGTACGCAGCTGAGCGCGATGATCGACGAGGGCGCGAAGGTCATCGCGAAGGCGCTCGGCACCGGAATCGCGCAGATCGCCCACCAGACGCCGACGATGCGCCTGGTCGAGCTCCCGTCAACCGTCGACCTCACCGCCCGCGAGGCGATCAAGGAGCGCGTGTCCCGCGACCTGAAGGCCGAGATCACCCTGACCGGCTTCGACAACCGCGGCTTCATCCGGCTGTCGATCCACGCCTACAACTCGCTGCAGGACTATCGAGTCGCTGGCCGACCGCTTGCCGGCGTTGCTCTGAAGGTCGCTGAAGGACCGCTCGCCGTGCACCGCCAACTCGGCCAGTACGGCGGCCGGGTCGCCGGCCTCGACCAGGTCGAGCAGCTTGCGGTGTCGCGCGACATGCTCGTGGAGATCTTCGTAGTAATGCTCGCGCGCATACAGGTTGCGCGCCATGCAGAGGAGCAGTTGCTGCTGCGCTGACGCATAGGCCTCAAGGAGCCGGCGGTGTCCGGCCAGGGCGACGAGCGCCGAGTGGAAGCGGTACCCGGCCTGGACCAGACTGCCTCGATCCTGGGCTGCCGCGCACTGCTCCATCTCCATCAATGCGTCCTGGGCGTCCTTGAGCCGATCGGGGTGGCGAACCGGCACTCCCAGCTCGATCGCGAGCCGCTCGAGCGCGGTCCGGAGCGTGAGGATCTCGAACACGTCCTGATCGGTCAGCGTCGCCACCGTCGAGCCGCGCCGCGGCCGGGTGACGATGAGGCCCTCTTGTTCGAGGACGCGCAACGCTTCCCGCAGGGGAGGGCGGCTGATACCCGAGTTGCTCGGTCAGCCGATCCTCGATCAGCCGTTCACCCTCGGCCAGCTCGCCGGCCAGGATCATCCGCCGGATCGCGTCGACCGCGAGCTGGACCAGGCTCGGCGACCGCAACCGCTGCTCTGTCATAGCTCATTCTCACCTGCGATCTTGTCAGCGTCGATTATCTATTGTAGACAATAGTTCATAGACGCAGTTCCGGCGAACAAGCCCCGGTGAACTGGAGGCGTTCCGTGGCCGATGACATCGATCGTTCGCTGCCGGTGGCCTTCGTCGGCCTCGGCAATCTGGGTCGTCCGATGGCTCAAACCCTGGTCCGCGACGGCTGGCAGGCTGAAGGTGTACGACCGGGACCCCGCGAGAGCGGAGGGCATCGACGCCGACCGCGCGGCCGCACCGGCGGAGCTGGCGGACTGCCGGCTGATCGCACTGGCCGTGCCGGATGACGAGGCAGTGGACGGAGCTGGTGAGCGAACTGGCTTCACGCCTGGCGCCGGACTCCATCTTCTTGGTCCACAGCACGATCCTTCCTGCAACGGCGAAACGCCTTGCCCACAGGCGGAAGCGGCGCACCTTGCCTTCCTCGACGTACCTGTCAGTGGGGGAGCGGAGCGGGCGCTGACCGGGTCCCTGACCGTGATGGCCGGCGGACGGGCCGACGTACTCGGCCGAGCTCGACCTGTCCTCGACTCGGTCGCGGAGACAGTGCTGCATGTGGGTCCGGCCGGCGCGGGGGCCGCGGTGAAGCTGGCGAACCAGTTGATGATGTTCGCCGCCCTCGCCGGAGTCCAAGAGGCGCTGGAGCTGGCTGCGGCGTACGACGTACCCGAGCGGACCGTGCTGGAGGCCGTGTCGACCAGCACGGGCGAGTCGTGGATCACCCGGAACTGGGGCTTCTTCGACCGGGTCGCGGCGGCGTACGACGAGGCCGGGACACCGGTGCGGACCGGCCATGGAGCAAGGACCTCTGGGACATCGTGGCCGCGGCGCGGGACTGCGACGTACAGGTCCCGGTGGCCGGTCTGCTCGCGCAGCATCTGGCAGAGCGGGTCGAGGCGCACGCCCGGAAGGGAGCGGCGTCGTGAAGAGCTCCCGCACCGGTCGCGAGGGCCTGACCGCCTACGTGTTCCTGAGTCCGTGGCTGATCGGGATCCTGCTGCTGACGCTCGGTCCCGATGCTGTACTCCGCCTACCTCTCCTTCACCAGCTACGACCTGCTGAGTCCGCCGCGGTGGATCGGCCTCGACAACTTCCGGCGGATGTTCACCGCGGATCCGCGCTACCTGTCGTCGGTCCGCGTGACCTTGGTGTACGTCGCGGTGTCGGTACCGCTGCTGTTGATCGTGTCGATGGTGCTCGCACTCCTGCTCAACAAGGGGATCCGGTTCCTCTCCGGCTACCGCGCGCTGTTCTACCTGCCGTCGCTGATGGGCGCGAGTGTCGCGATCGCGGTGCTGTGGCGGCAGATCTTCGGCGGCACCGGGCTGGTCAACCAGGTGCTTGGTCTGTTCGGGATCAACCACGGCAGCTGGGTCGGCAACCCGGGGACCGCGCTGTGGACGATCGTGACGCTCAACCTGTGGGCGTTCGGCGCGACGATGATCATCTTCCTGGCCGGGCTGCGGCAGGTGCCCGCCGGAGTTGCACGAGGCGGCGGCGGTCGACGGTGCCGGACCGGTCCGCCGGTTCTTCAGCGTCACGCTGCCGCTGATGACCCCGCTGATCTTCTTCAACCTGCTGCTGGACACGATCCACGCGTTCCAGGCGTTCACCGGTGCGTTCGTGGTCAGCCGCGGATCAGGTGGACCGGCCGACTCGACGCTGTTCTACACGCTCTACCTGTACCAGCAGGGATTCGCCGAGCTGAAGATGGGCTACGCCTCCGCGATGGCCTGGGCCCTGGTGATCGTGCTCGCCGCCTTCACCGGCTTCCTCTTCCTGACCGCGAAGCGCTGGGTCTACTACGGAGACGAACGATGACGACCCTGTCGATCGCCGCGCGCCCGCTGCTCGGCCGGCGCCGTACCCGCAACCCGCTGGTCATCGGCGCTCGTCCGGCACGCGCTGCTGATCGCCGTACTGGTGGTGATGCTCTACCCGGTGGTGTGGATGGTCGCGGCGTCGTTCCGGCCGACGGCCGAGGTGATGAACAGCCTCGGTCTGCTGAGTCGCGCACTACACCCTGGACAACTACCGGCACGGCTGGAGCGCGGGGCAGCTCGACTTCTCGCGGTACTTCCTGAACTCGATCGCGATCACCGCGCTGTCGATCGCCGGGCAACCTGTTCTCCTGCTCGCTGACCGCCTACGCGTTCGCCCGGCTGGAGTTCCCGTTCAAGCGGGTGCTGTTCGGGCTGCTGCTCGGCACGATGCTGCTGCCGTACCACGTCACGCTGGTGCCGCAGTACATCCTGTTCAACGAGCTGGCGTGGATGAACACCTATCTGCCGCTGGTGGTGCCGAAGTGGCTCGGCGCCGAGGCGTTCTTCATCTTCCTGATGGTGCAGTTCATCCGCACCCTGCCCCGGGAGCTCGACGACGCGGCCCGGATCGACGGGTGCGGCCACTGGCGGACGTTCAGCCGGATCATCATGCCGCTGGCGCTCCCGGCGCTCGGCACCACGGCGCTGTTCACCTTCATCGCCACCTGGAACGACTTCCTCGGCCCGCTGCTCTACCTGAACCGCCCGGAGCTCTGGACGGTCTCGCTCGGCCTGAACTCCTTCCTGGACGTGACGGGAGAGTCGGCGTACGGCTCGCTCTTCGCCATGTCCACCCTCGCGCTGGCACCGATCGTCGGCTTCTTCCTGGTCGCCCAGAAGCTGCTGATCGAGGGCGTCGCGACCACCGGCCTCAAGTAATCCTGGAGATCCTGATGAGAACACGACTCGGTACGACGGCCCTGGCTTGCGCCGCGCTGCTGATGGTTGCTGGGTGCAACGGCACCTCGGTGACCGACGACACCGGCGGCGACGGCGGCGACGGCCAGGACGGCAAAGGCGAAGTCACCGGCAAGCTGCAGCTGACCTTCTGGGGCGGCGCGAACCGCGCAGCCAAGACGAACGCGGTCGCCGACATGTTCGTCAAGGCGCACTCTGGCGTCACCATCGACCGGCAGAACGCGGACTTCGGCAACTACTTCAACAAGCTGAACATCCAGGCGTCGAGCAAACGCTGCCCTGCGTCATGCAGCTGCAGGGCCGCCAGCTCAACGACTACACCAAGCGCAAGGTGCTGCTGCCGCTGGACCCGATGATCGACGTCCGGCGCGATCAAGGTCGACGACATCCCGAAGGAGGTCGTCGACACCGGCCGCGGCCCGGACGGCAAGCTCTACTTCCTCCCGTACGGCGCCGCGTACGACGCGGTCGGCGTGAACGAGACGCTCGCGCAGCAGGCCGGGGTCGGTCTGCCACCCGAGGGCTACGACTGGGAGCAGTACACGGACTGGATGACGCGGGCGTCAGGCCAAGCTGCCCGCAGGGAACCTTCGCCGCCGGAGCGCGCGGTGGAGTGCCCGAACTACTTCATCGCCTACCAGCTGGCCAACGGCAAGCAGCTGTTCACCGACGACGGCAAGCTCGGCTTCACCAAGGAGTCGCTGGTCGAGTACTGGGACGATGTGGGAGAAGCTGCGCAAGGCCGGCGTCACGATGAGCGCCGACGCCCAGGCCGACGAGCCGACAGGCGCCGAGCAGGGCTTCATCGCGCAGGGCAGGCTGATGACCGACAGCATCCCCGGCAACGCGCTGACCCCGCCTCCGCGACCCTGGCGACCAAGCCCGGCGGGTCAGAAGCTGACCACGCTGCCGATGCCGTCCGGTCCCGACCGGCTCGGGCAACGCGATGTTCACCTCGGGCTTCGCGATCCCGACCAACTGCGACAACGTGCCGACCGCGGCCGCGTTCATCGACTTCTTCACCAACGACCTCGAGGCCGGCAAGGTGTTCAAGTCCGACAACGGCGCCGCCACCAACACGAAGGTGCTGCAGGCGCAGCTCAACGACCCGGCAGCTGCCCGCGCTGAAGAAGCACGAGCTCGAGCTGTACGCAGCAGATCGTGGCGAAGAAGCCGCCGACGATCCTCTACCCGCCGGGCTACCAGGCGACCTTCGAGTCGGCCTTCACCCGGGCCTACGAGGAGATCGCCTTCGGCAAGAAGACGGTGCAGCAGGCGGCCGACTGCGTTCTTCACCGAGGCGAACGCCGGGCTGGGCGGCTGATGACCGAGCCGGCGGGCGCTCTGGACGGACTGCGGGTACTGGACCTCACCCAGGTGATGGCGGGACCGTTCTGCACCATGCTGCTGGCCGACCTCGGCGCGGACGTGATCAAGATCGAGAACCCGCGAGGCCGGTGACCAGACCCGGCGGTCCTGGGGGTATGCCGTCCACGGCGAGGACAGCCGCGCCTTCCTCGCCCTGAACCGGAACAAGCGCAGCGTCTGCCTCGACCTGAAGTCGGCCGAGGACCTGGCGTCGTTCCACCGGCTGGTGCGGTCGGCCGACATCGTGGTGGAGAACTTCCGCCCGGGCGTGACGAAGCGGCTCGGCGTCGACTACGAGACCCTCGCCGGGCTCAACCCGCGGCTGATCTACGCCAGCGTCTCCGGCTTCGGCCAGACCGGCCCGTACGCCGACCGGCCCGGGTACGACCTGATCGCCCAGGCGATGTCCGGGCGTCATGAGCATCACCGGTACGCCGGGCGGAGCACCGGTGAAGTGCGGACTGCCCGTCGGGGATCTCGGCGCCGGCATGTTCTGCGCCTTCGGCATCGTCGCCGCGGTCCACGCCCGGGCGCGCGACGGGCGAGGGCCAGTACGTCGAGACATCGCTGTTCGAGTCGGCGCTGGCGATGTCGGTCTGGGAGTCCACGGAGTACTGGGCGACCGGTGAGGTTCCGCAGCCGCTGGGCTCGGCCAACCGGATGTCGGCGCCCTACCAGGCGCTGCGGACGAAGGACGGGTACCTGACCCTCGGCGCGAACAACGAGCGCCTCTGGCAACGACTGTGCACGGCACTCGAGGTGACCGCGGCTGCAGACCGATCCGCGCTTCGTCACGAACACCGACCGGATGGCACACCGCGACGAACTGGCCGCGGAGCTGGAGGAGACGACTGGCGACGGCGACCACCGACGAATGGGTCGCGCCTGCTGCTCGAGGCCGGTGTACCGGCTGGACCGATCCGTGACTACCGGCAGGTGCTCGACGAGGATCCGCACGTCCAGGCCCGGGGCATGGTCCAGGAGATCGACCACCCGGTCGAGGGCCGGGTGCGGGTGCTCGGTTCACCGGTGCGGATGAGCCGGACACCGGCCCGGCATCCGGCGGCACCCGCCCCTGCTCGGTGAGCACACCGCGGAGGTCCTGACGGACGGGAAGACATGACGTCTGGTGAGCTGGAGGTCGAACGCGACGGCCCGATCCTGCGCGCTCTGGCTGTCCAACCCCGGACGGCGCAACGCGATCACCTGGCCCATGTACGACGGCCTGCGAGCAGGTCCGGGCCGATCGTGGCCGAGGATCCCGGCATCCGGGTCGTCGCGCTGCGCGGCGCGGGTGGTGAGGCGTTCGCCGCGGGCACCGACATCCGGCAGTTCGCGGACTTCACCACCGGCGAGCAGGGCGTCGAGTACGAGCACCGGGTCGGCCGGGTGCTGGCGTCGTCTGCTGCAGATCCGGGTACCGGTGGTCGGCATCGTTGAAGGCCCGGCGGTCGGTGCCGGACTGGCGCTGGCCGCCTGCTGCGACCTGCGTGGTCGCGACGCCCGACGCGGTCTTCGGTGCACCGGTCGCGCGGACGCTGGGGAACACGCTGCCGCCGCGTCGTGCTGGCGCGGCTGCAGCAGCGGCTCGGTGCGGGCCGGACGATGGCGATGGTCCTCACCGCGCGGTTGCTCCCGGCAACGGAAGCGCTGGCGGCCGGGTCTGGTCAGCGAGGTCGTCGACCGGGAGTCAGCTCGACGAGCAGGTGGACGAGCTGCTGGCACGCTGATCTGCCGGCAATGCGCCGCTCACGCTGGCGTCGTTGAAAGAGGTCGAGCGGCGTGACGATCGCGACGGCGCCGGCGCCGACGCGGACGACGTACTGGCGTCGGTCTACGGCAGCCAGGACTTCCGGGCCGGCGTCGCGGCGTTCCTCGGCGCACCGGACGAGTCGAGTGGGAGGGCCGATGAGATGCCGGTGATCGACGCGCACCATCACTTCTGGCGGGTGGCGGCGCAGGACCAGCCCTGGCGCGACGACCGGCACGAGCGCGATCGCGCGGGACTACACGCCGGACGACCTCGCAGCGGAGCTCGCCGCGGCGGGGGTGGACGAGACGGTCCTGATCCAGTCGGTCGACGAGCCCGCCGAGAACGACCGGCTGGCGCAGTACGCCGAGGAGGCGCCGTTCGTCGCTGCGGTCGTCGGCTGGCTGCCGCTGGCGGATCCGGCCGCGGCCCGGGCCGAGTGCGAGCGGGTCGGCGGAGTCCTTACCATGGGAGTGCGGTGCCTGGTCGGCCGGGATCCGCTGGACTGGCTGACCAAGCCGGACTCGGTCGAGTTGTTCACCGAACTCGCCGAGGCCGGGGTGAGCTGGGACGTCGTACCGGTCACGGCGGCACAGACCGCGGCGGTGATCCGCCTCGCCGAACGCCGTACCGGACCTGCGGATCGTCGTCGACCACCTCGGTCGGCCGCCGATCGACATCCGGCGGGTGGGAGCCGTGGGCGGACCGAGTGCGGCAGCTCGCCGCGTCGCCGCTGGTAGCGCTGAAGGTGTCACTCGGCATCGACCTGCTGACCGCGCTCTGCCGCCTGGCCCGACGAGGTGGACCGCTATCTGGCTTGGGCGGTGGAGTGCTTCGGCGCGGAGCGGCTGATGCTCGCGAGCAACTGGCCCGTCGTGTTGCTGCGGGCCGACTACCAGGACGCGTGGTGCGGCCTTGCGCTCGGCGGTCGAGCGCGCCGTATCGTCCACCGTCGATCTCGCGGCCGTGCTTGGTGGCACCGCCGCTCACTTCTACCGTCAACGAAAGGTCTGTCCTGATGACAGTGAGCCCTGACAGAGCACCGAAACCGCCAACGCCAACGATCTGTCCAGCCTGTACCAGCACCTGCGCGTGGTGGACGTCGCCGACGCGCTCGACGGCATCGGGTACTTCGACATCGGCCTGATGTCGCCCGAGGTCCGGCCGCTGTGGCTCGGGATGAAGTTCTGGGGCCAGGCGGCGACCATCCGCGCCGTACCGTCGAACCGCCCGATGTGGAAGCTGGACGTCGACCCAGGACATCGTCGAGGCGCACCGGATCTGGTTCGAGGAGACCGGCAACGTCAAGCTGCCGGCCGACCTCGAGCCCGGCCACGTCGTGGTGATGGACGCCGGCGGCGGCAAGGAGGTCGGCTTCTGGGGCTCGGAGAACGGGATGGGCGCGGTCAAGGCCGGGGCGCGGTCGGGATCGTCACCGACGGGTACTGTCGCGACACCGCCGAGATCACCGCCCAGCGGACGCCGATCTGCTCGCGGCACCGCGGCCGCACGATCATCCCGGGCCGGATCAAGGTGGTCGAGACCCAGACCACGATCGCCTGCGGCGGTACCCAGGTGAGCCCCGGCGACATGGTCGGCTGCGACGACGACGGCGTGATCGTCGTACCGGCCGAGGTCGCCGACGAGGTCGCGGTGCACGCCCGCGCGATCCTGCTGGCCGACATGCGCGCGCGCCGCAAGCACTACGAGGCGCTCGGCATGAAGCCCGACAGCTCGGTCGACTACGACGCGGTCGAGCCGTACTACGCCGGCGTCTGACCTGGCTGTCGGTGGCGGCGGTGAGGGTCGCGGACCATGATGATCGACAGCACCCGCGCCTCGTACGACACCGTCGCCGCCGACGATCACGAGCTCCCCTACGAGAATCAGCCGCAGGGTTATCTGCTGGTACGCAAGCCCGCACGTCCATCGAGGCGTCGCGTCAGGTGTACCGACGGACGGGTAGTAATCGATCAGCTCCGGCGCGGTTGGGATTGTTTGAGCGGCGGCTCGGGTGCGGGTGATGGGGGTGGCCCCGACTACTACCCGTCCGTCGGTACGCATTGCCCTGCAGGTCCACCGTCAGCCCTTGACGGCGCCGGAGGTCAGGCCGGCGACGATCTGCCGGTTGAAGAACAGGAACATGATCAGCGGCGGGATGGTGATCAGCAGGATGTTCATGAACAGCAGGTTGTACTGGGTGCTGAACTGGCTCGGAGAAGTTGTAGAGGGTCAGCTGGACGGTGGCGTTCTTGTCGCCGGGCAGGAAGTACAGCGGGTTCACGAAGTCGTTGAAGACGTTGACCGACTGGACCACGACGACGGTCACGATGACCGATCGCAGCAGCGGGAAGATGACCCGGAAGAACAACCGCAACGGACCGGCGCCGTCGATGATCGCCGCCTCGTCGAGCTCGCGCGGGATCGTCGCGATGAACGCCCGGAACAGCAGGATGCAGAACGACAGCCCGAACGCGATCTCGATCAGGATCAGCCCGGGCATGGTCCGGAACAGGCCGAGCCTCTGCAGCACCCAGATCGTCGGCACGACGGCCGGCGGGATGATCAGCCCGGACAGCACCAGGAAGTTGATGAACGGGTTCCACCGGCTCCTGCGGCGCTGCAGCACGAACCCGACCATCGCCGCCAGCACCACCATGACGGCGACGCTGGCCACGGTCAGGATCGTGCTGTTGATGAAGGCGATCACCAGCATGTAGTCGCGGGCCTGGACCACGTCGACGAAGTTCTGCACGAAGCTGGAACTGGTGCGGCCAGGAGAAGTCGAGCAGCGCGGCCTGCTGCCGGTCCTTCACCGCGGTCAGCACGATGAACACGAACGGGACGACGAAGACGACGATCGAGACCAGGATCGCGACCGCGCTGAGCAGCGTAGTTGCGGCCCGGCCTGTGGTTGACGAGTTCGGCGGTGCTCACAGGTCCACCTCCTTGCGGTTCAGGAACCAGTGACAGCGGCAGCACGATCGCGGTGACCACCAGGAACAGCACCACGTTGCCGGCCGTCGACAGGCCGTAGAACCCGGCCTGGTACTGCTTGTAGATGACCGACGCGATCACGTCCGAGGTGAAGCCGGGGCCGCCGCGCGTCATCGCCCAGATCAGGTCGAACGACCGCAGGCCGCCGATCAGCGACAGGATGATCACGGTGACGGTGGCCGGCCGGGCACAGCGGCAGCACGATCTGGCGGAACGTCTCCCACGGCGCCGGCGCCGTCGACCCGGGCGGCCTCGAAGTACTCCCGCGGGAATCGACACGATGCCCGGCGATGTAGATCAGCGTGGCCAGCCCGACGCCCTTCCAGACGTCGACCAGCGCGACCGACATCAGCGCGCACTTCGGGTCGGTCAGCCAGCCCGGGTCCCTCGATGCCGATCACGCCGAGGGCGCCGTTGATCAGGCCCGCGTTCGGGGTTCATCAGCACCGGAACATGAGGCCGACGCCGATGGTGCTGACCAGCACCGGGAAGAAGACGACCGACCGCAGATAGCCGCGGCCGACGATCTGCGACGTCAGCAGCACGGCGAGCAGCAGGCCGAGGACGACCTTCGACGCCGGAGGTGACCACGGCGTAGATCAGCGTGTTGGTGAAGCCCTTGACCAGGGCCGGCTCCTGGAAGAACGTGACGAAGTTGTCCAGGCCGATGAACTTGGACTCGAACAGGCGTCCACCGGGTCAGGCTGAAGTAGAACGACGCGAACGTCGGGACGAGGAACAGCACGCCGTAGATGACCGCGGCCGGCAGGTAGAACCAGTACGAGTACGGCGTGTAGATCTTCCCCGGCCGCCGCTGCGGCCGGGGTTGCCTCAGTGCGTGACCCGGCGAGCCGAGGTGACGGTCATGGGGCCTCCGCCGGCCTGGACGTCGACCGGTGCGGAGTCGGCACGCGCGACTGGATCGACCATGGACCTCACCAGCCCGCCAGGCCGAGTTGCTGGGCCTGCTTCTTGACGTCCTCGTCGTACAGGGCGGCGCCGTCCTTGGCCTTGCGGATGCCGGAGCCCACCTCGACGGTGATCTGCTCCAGCGACGGGCCCTTGACCGGCGACAGGAACTCCAGCGCCAGGCTGGACGCCGCCGTCCTTGTCGAGGTACGGCTGCATGTCCTTGATCGCCTGCGGCACGTCGGCCGGCAGCTCGCAGCCCTTGACCGCGTACGGGCCGGTCGGGGCGCCGGCGGTGGCCTGCGACTTGCAGCCGTCCGGGCTGGCGACGAAGGCGAGGAACTTCTTGGCCGCGTCCAGCTTGTCGCCCGTCGGTGGTGGTCGGGATGTAGACGCCGCCGGGCGTCCACACGGTCAGGCCGTTCTTGCTCGCGTCGTCACCAGGCAGCGCGAACAGGCCGACGTCCTTGGCGGCGTCGGGGTAGGTGGCGACCATGTCGCTGACCACACCGGACAGGATCGGGTAGTGCGCACCCTTGCCGTGGGCGAGCATCTTGAGACCGTCCGGCGAGCTTGGCCGAGGCGAAGTCCTTGTTCTCGTAGCCCGGCGTCGTGCACCTGCCTGCGGTGTGCTCGAAGCCCTTCACCGCGGCCGGCGAGGTGGCGTACTTGGCCTGGTTCTTGGTGTACTTGTCGGCGAAGTCCGGCTCGGCCGCGGACACGTTGTGGAAGTCGCCGAGGACGAACAGCTGCGAGGTCCAGGTCTCGCCGTAGGTCTGGATCACCGGGGCGATCGCCGGCCGCCTTGATCTTGGCGTTGTTGGCCATGAACTCGGCCCAGGTCGTCGGCACCTTCAGCCCGAGCTTGGTGTAGACCGGGATGTTGTAGAGGACCGCGCCGCCCATGAAGCCGCCCGACGGCGCGCCGTAGACCTGGCCGTCGGCGGTCACCGTCTTCTTGAAGTTCTCGTCCAGGTCGCCGATCCACGGCTGGTCGTTGATCGGGACGCAGGTTCTTCTGCGGTGCGATCGCCTGGAACAGCGACCCGGTGTTGTAGACGAAGACGTCGGTCATGTCGCCGGTGGACAGCCGGGTCTTGACGATGTTGTCGCCCTCGGTGCCGGCCGGGCCGGGTCTCCACCTTGACGGTGATGCCGGCGTTCTTGGCGGTGAAGTCCTTGGCGAGCTGCTCGGCCTCCTTGACGTCCTGGTCCTGGTTGTCGATCAGGTAGGTGATGCTCGACCGAGCCGCCGCCCGCGTCGTCGCTGGAACCGAGACTGCCCGCGCTGCAGGCGGTCAGGGCGAGCGAGCAGGCCGCGATGACGGCCAGTCCTCTCGTGCGTGGGCGGAACGTCATCATGACCTCCAAGGGGATGGTTCGACTGCAGGGGTGGAGTCAGGGGAGCAGTGTGTCAGAGCTCGAGTCGCCTGCAGGGCTTCGGCGGCGGGCGAGAAGCCGCCGGCGGCTGATGGCCTCGACCAGTTGGCCGGCCGGCTGGTCGAGGTAGCGCTCGAGCCGGGCGGCGAGCTCGGCGTCGTCGGCGACGATCCCGGTCTCCACGGCCGCGGCGACGACCGCGTCCCAGCTGGGCTCGTGGTCCATGAGTTGCCGGATGCGTGGCGTCGGCGGGCAGCGGCGGCAGCGTCGGCGTACGGGTCGTCGGCGGTCCACTCGTGCGTGCCGTGCCCGACCTCGACCGGCTGCGCTCTCGCCAGGTACGTGCGACCTGTGCCCGCGAGCCGACCGGCACGGTCACGCTGAGCCGGATCTGCCGTCCGACCGCGCTCCACGACGACCGCGGCCTCGCCGTACGGCGTGAGGTGCTTGGCCGACGCGCTGGTGAGGTGCGAGGTGCAGCAGCGGCCGTACGACGATCGTGCGGTAGCCCGGGTCGCCGGCTGCGAGACCGGCCACCCGGCGGTGCATCCAGTCCGCGACCGCGCCGAGCGCGTAGTGGTTGAACGACGTCATCTGGCCGGGGTTGATGCTGCCGTCGGGCAGCATGCTGTCCCAGCGTTCCCAGACCGTCGTCGCGCCCATCGTCACTGAGTACAGCCAAGAGGGGCAGCCTGTCTGCAGCAGAAGCCGGTATGCGAGGTCAGGATGTCCGGAATCGGCCAGCGCGTCCGCCATCAGCGGCGTACCGACGAATCCGGTGCTGATCCGGAAGCCCGCCGTCCGGACCAGGTCGGCGAGGCGCTCGCCGGCGCGGCTGCCGCTGGCTCTCGGTCGGCAGCAGCGCCCACTGCAGCGCGAGCGCGTAGGTCGTCGTCGCGTCGCTCAGTACGCGGCCGCCCTCGGTGGTGTACTCCGCGGCGAACGCCTGCCGGACGCGTGCGGCCAGGTCGGCGTACTCGCGGGCCAGGTCGGCATCGCCGACGACCTCGGCCGCCTGCGCGACGACCTCGGCCGAGCGGGCGAGGTGCGCGGTGGCGATGACGTCCGGGTCGGCCTTCGCGCGGAACGGGTTCTCCGGCGGCGCGGTCGGGTCGAGCCAGTCGCCGAACTGGAAACCGCCGGACCAGAGCAGGTCGTTGCCGGCCAGGTCGGCCATCCGGTCCACCCAGGCGCGCATGCTCGGCAGCTGGCGGGCCAGCAGGCCGATGTCGCCGGTGCGCTCGTAGATCACCCACGGGACGATCGTTGCCGCGTCACCCCAGGCGGCGGTGGCCGGTGCACGGCTGCCGCAGGACATCCGGTACGACGAACGGCACCGAGCCGTCCTTCTGCTGCTCGGCCGCCAGATCGGCCAGCCAGTTGGTGAGGAAGCCGGCGGTGTCGAACAGGAAGCTCGCGGTGGGGGAGAAGACCTGGATGTCACCGGTCCAGCCGAGCCGCTCGTCGCGCTGCGGGCAGTCGGTCGGTACGTCGACGAAGTTGCCGCGCATGCCCCAGACCACGTTCTCGTGGAAGCGGTTGAGCAGTTCGTGCGACGACTCGAACCAGCCGGTCCGCGCGCAGGTCGCGAGCCGACCACGACGGCCTCGAGGTCGTCCGTCTGTAGATCGCTGACGCCGGTCACCTCGGCGTACCGGAAGCCGTGGAAGGTGAGCGGCGAGTCGAGGACGACCTCGTCGGGTCCGGCGAGGATGTAGGAGTCGGTGGCCTTGGCGGTGCGGAGCGGGCGGACGCCGAGCTCGCCGTTCTCGAGCACCTCGGCGTGCCGCAGGACGATCTCGTCACCCGCGGCGCCGCCGCGGACCTTCAGCCGGACCCGGCCGACGAGGTTCTGGCCGAAGTCGACCAGGGTCTTGCCGGAGGGCGACGTGCTGATCTCGAGCGCGGGCAGGACGTCGGTGATGCGCACCGGCGGTCCGTCGGGCGCGACGAGCAGGCCGAGGTCGGCGTCGAGCACGTCGACCGGTGTGGGCTCGTCCAGGCGATGCGGCGGAGGTCCGTGCTCTGGCCGTCGTACAGGTCGTCGGCGATGACCGCGCTCTCGCGGGCGGTCCACGTGTCGTCGCTGCCGAAAGTGTGGACCTGGCCGTCGGCGGTGGTGACCTCGAGCTGGGCGAGCACGGCGAGCCGGTCGCCGTACAGCGCCGTTCTGGTCCTGGAAGCCGAGCCGGCCGCGGTACCAGCCGTTGCCGACCAGGAACTCGAGCCTGTTCTCGCCGGTTCGGACCAGGCTCGGTCACGTCGTACGTCTGGTAGCGCAGCCGATACTGGTACGCCGTCCAGCCGGGCGCGAGCTCTTCGTCGCCGACCCGTTCGCCGTTGAGCTCGGGGACGTAGATGCCGTGCGCAGTCGCGTAGAGGCGGGCCTTGACGATGTCCTCCGGCAGCTCGGCGACACCGGCGAGCAGGGGAGCCGGGGAGCCGTAGCGCGTTGTCGCGCGGGCTCACGAAGCGCGCGGTCCAGTCGTCGGCAGCCGAGCAGGCCGGCCTCGACGGTCGCGGGTTCGCTCCACTCGCTCCAGTCGTCGTTTCCGCGCACGCGCACCCGGACCTGCGACCGACTCACGGGAAGTGAGCGGGTCACCCGGCCACGGAACCAGGACCTGATCGGGGGACTGCACCGTGTAGACCTGCGCCGTGCCGGTGGTGATCTCGACCTCGTACGCCGTCTGCGCGTACCCGGCGTCCGCTGTCGGGACCTGCCAGGACAACCGGGGCGTCGCGGTGCCGATGACCCAGGACGGGACCGGCGTCGGTCCGGTGTTCGAAGCGGAGGGCGGTGGGTGCGGCGAGGTTCGACATGAGTCTCCAACCGGACGAGTGAAACGATTCATTAGGTGCTCTGGCGAAGCGCCTCGATCTGTAACTGATTGATCGGCTGCGATGGTTCAGGGACGTTTCGCCTGTTCCCCGATCCTGCGGCTGGTACTCGCCGGGGGCTAGCCCGGAGTGCACTCGTGGTAGCACAAAATGCACCTTGGCCCGTATCGTGAGGCATGGCCGACGAGCCGGTGAGGACCCGCGGGACCGCTGCTGCACTTCGTCGAAGGGACGCTGGTGCACGCCGGTCCGCACGTGCACGAGGACACGCATCCGCTGCACACGCACAGCTTCTTCGAGGTCGCGCTGGTGATCGGTGGCGAGGGCGTCCACCACAGTCTGGCCGGCCGGCAGCGACTCGAGGTCGGCGACGTGATCCTGCTGCGGCCGGGGGTCTGGCACGAGTACGAAGAATGCCGCTCGCTCGAGGTCTACAACTGCTGTTTCTCGGCCGACCTGGTGCGGCGCGAACTGGCCTGGACGCGCGAGGATCCCTTACTGGGCTACCTGTTGTGGACCGGTCCCTTCTCGGCGCAGCGCCGCGGCATGCTCACCACACATCTCGATCCGGACGCACGTGCAGGAAGGCGTCGAGTCACCTCGACGGGTTGCGGCAGTTGCGCAACCAGCCGCTGAGCCGGCATCGCGGCTGACAGTCGATCGGCTGGCTGTCGCTGTACCTGAGCTGCGTCGCGCGGACGGTCGCCGAACGGGACGACCGCGGTCGAGCAGACGCATCCCGCCGTACTGGATGCGATGCGGATGATGGAGGCGGACCCGGCCAGGCAGTGGACGCTGACCGAGCTTGGCGCACGCAGCTGCACCTCGCGCCGGGGTACCTGGTCCGGCTGTTCAAGTCCGCGACCGGGCTGCCGCCGATGGCCTACCTGTCCCGGCATCGTGTCGAGCTCGCGGCCGATCAGCTGCTGCACACCGACCTGCCGATCAGCCGGATCGGCGAGTCGGTCGGCTGGCCGGATCAGAACTACTTCGCCCGCCGGTTCAAGTCCCACTACGGGCTCAGCGCGTCGACCTATCGGCATCGTTTCAATTCGCTCAAGATCAGTCCTTCCGGGCAGTGATCAGCAGCTCGAGACCGTCGAGGATGCGGTCGAGGCCGAACGCGAGACCCTGGTTCTCGCTACCGGCCGTCGTACTGCAGAGCCGCCGCCAAACTGGGGAAGCGATCGGCCTCGGTGCTGAGGATTTCGGCCAGCGACCGGGTCAGTTCCGCCTCGGTGAGACCGACGCTGTGGCCCGGGAACGTCATCGACTGCTGGGCCATGTTGCGGACGTGGCTGGTGATGACCACGATCGAGTCGAGTTGCTCGCCGCCGCGCAGACCCGAGTCCGTGAGGGCCGCGAGGCCGCGCTCCATCCAGGCCAGCTCGTTCGGCCCGAGCAGGCGGCGGCCGATGGTGGACTGCAGTAGCCACGGGTGCCGGCCGAATCCCTCATACAGGTCCATCGCCCAGACGTACAAGGCCTCTCGCCACGGCAGGCCGGGATGCTCGGGCGGCGCGCCCATCGCGAGATCGCTCATCACCGCGATCAGCTCGGACTTGCCGGGCACGTAGCGGTAGAGCGCCATCTTGGTGACGGGCAGCTCGCCGGCGATGCGCTGCATCGAGACCGCGTCGAGCCCTTCGGCGTCCGCGATCCGGATCGCGGCCTCGGCGATCCCGGTCAGGGTGATCGCCGGTTTCGGGCCGCGGCTCGGCGCTTGCTGCTTGCCCCAGAGCAGTTCGGTCATCGGTGTCCCTTCCGCGGTCGCTTGAACTGTGTCTACCATACACTTTATTGTGTCCGACGGACACAGTTAACCAGGAGGCAGAGATGAAGGTTCTGGTATCGGGTGCGAGTGTCGCCGGCCCGTCGGTGGCGCTCTGGCTGGGCCGCGCCGGGCATGAAGTCACCGTGGTCGAGATCGCGCCGGCGCTGCGGCAGGGCGGGTACGCCGTGGACTTCCGGGGCGAGGTGAACAAGGCAGTACTCCGCCGGATGGGAGTGCTGGAGGACCTGCGCGCGCTTCAGACCGGCGGCAACGCGATGCGGTTCGTCGACGAATCCGGCCGGCGGCTGATGCGGTTGCCCGCGGAGTTCGCGGGCGGGGAGCTCGAGGTACTCCGGGCGGACCTTTCCCGAGTCCTGTACGAGCACAGTCGCCGCGCAGCGACGTACCGGTTCGGCGACTCGATGGCGAGCCTGCGGGAGCACTCGGGCGGAGTAGACGTGCGGTTCGAGAGCGGGATGGAGGCGACGTACGACCTGGTCATCGGCGCGGATGGAATGCATTCGGTGGTACGACGGCTCGCTTGGCCGGCGGCACGGGTGACCGAGCGTCATCTCGGCTACTACGTCGCCGGGTGGGAGGTCCCGAACACGATCGACATCACCGGTGACACGCTGATGTACAACGTGCCGGGAAAGCTGGCGAGTGTCGGGGTGGACACTCGCGACCCGGCGCTGGCGCAGACGCTCTTCGTGTTCAAGTCACCGGAGCTGAGCTACAACCGGCGGGATCTGGACGGGCAGAAGGCGATCCTGCGGGAGCAGTTCGCCGGCCTCGGCTGGCACGTACCCCAACTGCTCGATGGGTTGCCGGCGGCAACGGAGTTGTACTTCGACTCGATCAGCCGGGTCGCAGGTGGACCGCTGGTCCGACGGCCGGATCGTCCTGCTCGGAGACGCTGGGTACGGCGCGACGTTCGGCGCACTGGGCACGGGCACGGCGGTCGTCGGGGCGTACGTCCTGGCGGGAGAGCTGGCGCAGGCGGGTGGCGACTATCGGGCCGCCTTCGATCGGTACGAGGCGCGCCTGCGCAAGTCGGTCTCGGCCACCCAGGACGGGAGCCGGGCGGGCCAGTTCATGGCGCCGGCCACCCGGTTCGGGATCACGGCCCGGAACCGGATCCTGGACAACCGGTTCTTCCTCGGCCAGATGCTCAAGATGGCGCAGAAGATGAGCAACCTGATCGAGTTGCCCGACTACTACTCAGCGCAGCAGGGGGAGCTTGTGCAGGAATGACTCCCAGGAATCCGGGAAATACCCGGGGACGCCCAGGACGGCGAGGTAAAACCAGATCGCGACGATCACGCAGACGAACAGCGCGACCGTGCCGAGTGCCTTGAGCCAGGCGGGTTGCCTGCCGGTCCAGGTGGTGAGCGCCTTGACCCAGTCCTTCACCCGATAGAGCAGGCGCTGGGCCCACTCGAACTCGCTGGCCAGTACGGCGAGGCCGGCGATGAACAGGGGGATGCCACCGGGGCCGGGCAGCCAGCCGGTCAACGGCGCGGCGATGATCAGCATCCCGCCCAGCACGCCCACGCCGATGCGGTAGATCAGGAGCTTCCTCGGGTTCTCCCGAATCCGCCGCCGCCACTCCCACCGGTCGTCCTGAGCGTCCAGCGTGATGTTGTCGTCCGTGCGGTCGGGACTCTTCTGCTCGGCCACGCTCCAAGCCTACGCGCTGGCTGGTTTCCCGAATTCCCAATGCCACGGCTCTTCGCGGTTGCCGCCCTGGTCGGCCCAGGCGGGGTGGACCCAGCCGAAGGTGGGCGCGTGCGCCTTCATCCACTGGTACTGCGCGGTGCCGTAGTCTGTTGATGCCGCCGCAGAGGTCCACCGCTACGCCCCAGCCGTGGTTCGACGTCCCCGGGCAGGGCGGCCAGCGACGGCTTGCGGGCGTACAGGTCGACCTGGGAGGCGTAGGAGCGGTACGAGTCGGTGATGCAGAGCGTCCTGCCGAAGTGGGCGCGGTAGGCGGCAGCCAGTTGCCGGTACGCCGCCGCCGCGTCACACCGGAGCAGGTGGCCGGAGCCGAGTCCGCAGAGCTTGCTCGCGGGAATCATGCCGTTGCTGTAGCCACCCCAGCCGATACTCGCGGAGCCGGTGGCCAGGAACGGCATCGGGTTGACCGGATCGCCGCCGAGGTGGACCTCGAAGTGCAGGTGCGGTCCGGTCGAGTTGCCTTCGGTGCCGACGGCACCGATCCGCTGTCCAGCGGTCACCTGTTGCCCGTCGGTGACGTCGACCGCGCTCAGGTGGGCGTAGAGCGTCTCCAGGCCGTTGCCGTGGTCGATGCGGACCAGGTTCCCGGCCCAGGCCGGGTGCTCGACCCGGACGACGCCGGCCGTCACCGCGCGGACCGGCGTACCGACGGCGGCCGGGAAGTCCTGCCCGGTGTGGAAGCCGGTCGCCCACATCGACCCGGCCTGACCGAACGGCGTACCGATCTCGTACGTGCCCGTCGGCCAGCGGCCAGGTCCAGGAGCCGGAGGCGACGTTGTACGACGTCGCCGTGTTGCCGCACCGGAACGCGTACGCCTCGGAGGTCGGCACCGGGGCGACCTGGGGCTTGACCGGAGCGCCGAGCGTCGGGCGCAGGGCGGCGTACAGGTTGTCCGGGACGGTGGTGACGACGACCGAGCCCTTCGCCTCGTCGGCGGCGATCATCTCGCCACTGTCGAGGGCGACGCCGATGTGGAACGAGTCCGAGCGACTTGCTGCCCATCACGAGCAGGTCGCCGGGCTGGACCTGGGCCGTGGGCACCGCCTGGTAGTCCGGGTAGACCTTGCCGACCAGGTTGGGCAGCGTCGTGTAGGGCTGCCACGCGACCCGGGCCGCGCCGAGGCAGCCGTACTTGTCCGGGCCGGTGGCGGCCACGCCGTACGGCTTGCCGAGCAGACTGAATGCCCGGTTGACCGCGCGGATCGTCTCGGCGGACAGGACCCGGACGGTCCGGCCGCCGGCAGCCACGGACGCGGCGCCGGCGACGGGCGCACCGCGGCTGGTGAGCGGCTTGAGGCCGGCCGGGAGCTTGGCCGGGTTCTTCAGTACGGCGGCCGCCGGGGGAGTGACCTTCGCGGTCGACAGCTCGGTCAGATAGGTCTGCCAGCGCGTCGAGCGCCTGCTGGTTGCGGGCGAGTTGCAGTTGCTTGGAGAGCTGCGGAGGCGCCGTCGAGGTCAGCGAGCCTGTCCCTGCCATCGCGGACGCGGCGTAGGCGGCCTTCTGCTGCACCTCGGCGCTGAGCTGCTTCGCCTTGGCAGCCGCCTCGTTCGCGGCCGCTCGCTTGCCGGCGGCCATCGGCGTTCAGTCCTGGCGAATTCGGACTCGGCGGCCACCGCGGCCTTGTACTGCGCGACCTGCGTGCTGCCGAGCTGCGTGATCGCGGTCTGCCGGTCGGCGATCTCCTGCAGGTTCTCCGCGATCGGGGCGAGCGACCACAGCATCGACTCGGTGCCCATCACCGTCGGGATGCCCAGTTGGTAGGCCTGCGCGGTCAGCAGCCCGAGCTGGTGGCGCTCGGTGTCGGCCTTGGCTCTTGGACACGGTCGCGCCGGCTTCCGCCTTCATCGCGGCGGCCTCGGCGGTCTGGGCGGCCTTGAGCGCGTTCGTGTAGGCGATGGTCGCCTTGGCGAAGTCGGCCTGCACGGCGGCGGCCTCGGCCTGGAGCTGCTTCGAGCGACCGGTTCACGTCCGTGACGGAGGCGGGTGGCGGTGGCGTGGGGTCGTCGGCGTACGCCGGCAGCGCGATCACTGCCAACAGTGTGCCGAGTGCCGCGAATCGCAGCCCCCGGCGGCTCCCCAGAACCATCGGGCCCCAATCGTCGTCTCGCCTCACGCGCGCGGAGGGAGACGGCCCCCGCGTGGGGCCAGCGTAGGCGGCGAACGCTCTGGAGGGAACCCAGGTAGACGGACTGTAACCGTTGAGCCGGCGGCCCCGTCGGCAACACTGCCCGATCGGGCCGGCGCAGTGACCCCGGTCACGCCTGCGGCACCGCGTCGTACCGGTGGTCCGGATGGCTGGTGCGACCCACTAAAGTTCATGGCATGGCCTCGCACTTTGACGTTGTTGTCCTCGGCGCCGGTCCGGGTGGGTACGTCGCGGCGATCCGCGCCGCCCAGCTCGGGCTCAAGACCGCCGTCATCGAGAAGAAGTACTGGGGCGGTGTCTGCCTGAACGTGGGCTGCATCCCGTCCAAGGCGCTGCTGCGCAACGCCGAGCTGGCGCACATCTTCCGCGCGGAGGCGAAGACCTTCGGCATCAGCGGCGAGGTCAGCTTCGACTTCCCGACCGCGGTGCAGCGCAGCCGCAAGGTGGCCGACGGCCGGGTCAAGGGCGTCCACTTCCTGATGAAGAAGAACAACATCACCGAGCTCGACGGCTGGGGCACGCTTCGTCGACGCGAACACGCTCGACGTGGCCTGAACGACGGCGACTCGGAGACCGTCACCTTCGACAACTGCATCATCGCCACCGGCGCGACCACCAAGCTGCTGCCGGGCACCGCAGCTGAGCGAGCGCGTGGTGACCTACGAGGAGCAGATCCTCACCGAGGAGCTGCCGGAGTCGCATCGTCATCGCCGGCGCCGGCGCGATCGGCGTCGAGTTCGCCTACGTGCTGCACAACTACGGCGTGAAGGTCACCATCGTCGAGTTCCTCGACCGGATGGTCGCCGCTGGAGGACGTCGAGGTCTCCAAGGAGCTGGCCACGCGCGTACAAGAAGCTCGGCGTCGACGTGCTCACCTCCACCCGGGTCGACTCGATCGACGACTCCGGCGACAAGGTGACGGTCACCGTCACCGGCAAGGACGGCAACCAGCAGATCCTGGAGGCCGACAAGGTGCTGCAGGCGATCGGCTTCCAGCCGCGCGTCGACGGCTACGGCCTGGACAAGACCGGCGTCCAGCTGACCGAGCGCGGCGCGATCGACATCGACGGCCGCTGCCGCACCAACGTGCCGCACATCTTCGCGATCGGCGACGTGACCGCGAAGCTGATGCTCGCGCACGCGGCCGAGGCGATGGGCGTGATCGCGGCCGAGACCATCGCCGGGCGCCGAGACGATGGAGCTCGACTACGTGATGATCCCGCGCGCGACGTACTGCCAGCCGCAGATCGCCAGCTTCGGCTGGACCGAGGAGCAGGCCCGCGAGAAGGGCTTCGACGTCAAGGTCGCCAAGTTCCCGTTCACCGCGAACGGCAAGGCGCACGGCCTGGGCGACCCGACCGGCTTCGTCAAGGTGATCAGCGACGCCAAGTACGGCGAACTCCTCGGCGCCCACCTGATCGGCCCCGAGGTCACCGAACTGCTGCCCGAGCTGACCCTGGCCCAGAAGTGGGACCTGACCGCCACGGAGCTGGCCCGCAACGTGCACGCCCACCCGACCCTGAGCGAAGCCCTCCAGGAAGCCTTCCACGGCCTCGAAGGCCACATGATCAACTTCTGATCCAGGGCCGCTCGAAGCGGCTCACTCAATGGACGAGCGGCGGTCCGAGCGGAAGCGCTTTTCCGCCGGTCGCCTGCGAAGCCGAGCTGAAGAACAGGTAGACACCGACCGCGGCGAAGACGAGCACCACCACACCTGCCACGCGGAGCACATCCGTCGATTCCTGCTGGGTGCCGATCAAGACCAGCACCAGTGCGACGTCGATCAGGGCGAACAGCACCGTGTACGCGACCGGCAGGCGGAGTGTGGCCAGGGTCAGCATCCCGATCACTACCAGCCACGAGATCAGGAACAGGCCTTGCGTGTCGATGGCGTCCGCGGCGGGGATGGCGAACCAGTTGTGGGTGAGACCCAGGACAAGCAGTGCGTAACTGAGCCAGAACCCGGCGAAGATGCCGAACACCCCGGCTACCGCGCTCTGGCCGACAGCTGCCGCCCAGACTGCCGCGATCACCAGGCCCAGGCCGGTGGCCGCGACGAGGATGGCGAGCGATGCCCCGACCGACGCCGCAGACACGTAGCCGATCAGGACGAGCCCGAGTGCGACCGATCCCACGATGAAACTGGGGAGACCGATCATGGACGGGTCTCCAGTCACCGCTTCGGGCGCGGCCGCGGCGGCAGGTTGGGCGCGTACCTCTTGGGCGCTGTGGGAATCGGCGTCGATCGTAGTCATGGCGAACTCCTTTCGGGCGCATCCCGAATGTGCTATTTTATTCCGCCTTGTGCCCGGCAGCGTGTCTCGTTTTGAGGCACTGGCCGGCCGTCAGCGGTCGGTGATATCGCCGAGGACTGGTTTGACGTCCACGATCGGGGTCCCGTCGAGGGCCTCGAGGTTGTTCACCTGAATCCGCAGGCCGTCGGTGGCGAGGACGGTGACGCGGTGCAGGCCGAGGGGGTTCGGGCGGTCGGGGGAGCGGGTGCTGAAGACACCCGTCGGCCGCCGTGACTGGTCGCCGCGGGGATGAACCGTGAGAACGTCCCGGTCGGCTCGGTCGAACCAGCTGATCAGGATGATCTCGTCGCCGACTGCGAGATCGTCGAGCGCCGCCCGCACTGACTCGTCGAACACGACCCAGGCGTCCGGGGCGCCTTCGTCGCCTTGGCGCGGAGCGTCGGCGCGGGAGGTCAGTGTCGACTCGACCCGGGCGATGGGCCGGAGCCCGAGCTCGCCGCTCATTGGGGGAACCTGTAGACGGTCTGCAAAGACTCCCCGGGAGTGTGGATGTGGAGGGCGAGGCCCGGGTGGGCGGTGATGTCTACGAGTCGGCCGTCGGCGGTCGGTGGCTCGAACGGCAGGGGGACCGTCGAGCGGACGCCTGGGGCGCCGAGCACCGGGTGGCCCGCGAAGGTGGTGACGATCGCGTTGTGGACGTGGCCGGTGAGCAGGGCGGTGATCGGTTTGCCGGTGAGGACGGTCTCGAGGGCGTCGCGATCACGCAGCATCCACTGGTCCATCACCGGGTGATGGAGCTCGAGCGGCGGATGGTGCATCGCCACGAACACCGGTCCGTTGAAGGGTTCCCGCAGTACGCCGTCCAGCCAGTCGAGCGACTTGTCGGACAGCAGTCCGTGGTTCTCACCCGGCACCGTGCTGTCGACCAGGACGAACCGCGCGCCGGCGACCTCCCGGACCTGATGCACCGGATGCCCCACGCCCGGCGAGTCGACGTACGACGTCAGCCCGGCCCGGAGCGGGTCGGTCACGTCATGGTTGCCGGGCAGCATCAGTACCGGCACGTCCGAGCTCAGCTCTGCCGCGACCTCGGCGTACTCCGCCGGCAGGCCGTGGTCGGCGAGATCGCCGGTCGACCAGGATGACGTCGACCGGTCGGGAGAAGCCGGCCAGGTACGACGTGACCCGCCGGAGCCGTGACCGCGCCTCCTCCGAGCCGTCGAGATGGATGTCGCTGAGGTGCGCGATGACGATCATGCCCGCAGACTAACCACAGAACCCGGCCGGCAGATCGCCACAAGGAACCAGGCCGCTGCGCGCGAGCACCGGTCGCGCCTGGGGCGAGCGGAGGTAATCCAGGAACGCCGCCGGTCAGCGAGCCCGCCTCCGGAGCCTTGTAGGTGTACGCGTGCTCGACCTCCCAGAACTTGTACGTCCCGTCCGCGACCTTCGACGAATCCGGTACGACGCTGTCGACCGTCGCGACCGTGATCTCCGGGTACTTCCGGGCGCCACCGAGCTCGGCGTACCCGATCGCGCCGTCGATCTCGTTCACCCGGGTCAGCAGTTCCTCCGTCGTACCGACCTCGCAGCGGTGGTAGCTTCGCGACCGGGTCGTCGTCGTGGCGGCAGTCGTCGGACGAGATCCCCAGCTCCTGGTCGCCGGCCAGCACCTTCTCCCGGAACATCCGCCGCGACCCCGAGTCGGGGCCGACCCGGCTCACCATCCGGATCGGCAGGTCGCGGCCGCCGAGCTGCTTCCAGTTCGTGACCGTCCCGCGTAGATGTCGCGCAGTTGCGCCGTACGTCAGCGCGGTCACGTCCGGCCGAGCGGTTCGATCACGACGGCGAACACCACCACCGCGATCGGCTCGCCCCGGAGGTCGGGCGCGTCCTCGGCCGGTCCGTCCGACATCGCGATCAGCTGGCTCGGCCGCGCCCGCGTCCTTCGCGCCGGTCTCGTTCAGGGTCCGGATGCCGCTGCGGCTGCCGTTCGCCGCGATGCTGATGTCGGCGCGCGTGCAGTCGGCCGCGTAGGCGGTCCGGAGCTCCTTCATGGTCGGCTCGACCGCGGTCGAGCCGATGATCCGCAGCTGGCCCGGCGACGCAGTTGTCCGGCGGCTGCAGCACGTCGACCACGAAGAACGCGACCAGCGCGCCGACCAGCACCAGCGACAGCGCGCCGAACATCAACGTACGGCGACCCGGACCGCGCGGCCGCGGTTCGTGGTAGACCCCACCACCGGTCGACCCACCGGCCAGATAGCCGGAGTGGCGTGACGCCCTTGCCCGTCCCGGACAGCACGAGCAGGAACTTGAAGCTGTCGCCGCGGTTGATCGCGATCCGCGGCAGCATCAGCTTGCTGGTGTCGATGAAGTTCTCCGGGACCGAGCTGGCGCTGCAGCATCTCGCCGAGCGACCTCGGGCTTGGCCTCGGTCACCTCGAGGCCGACGATCTTGCGGTCCGGGAAGGCGAACGAGACCTTCTCGTGCATGTCGTGCGGGTCGATGTCCATCCCGCCGGCGTTGTCCAGCCGGAGCAGCACGATGCTCGGGTCCGGCACCACGGCGCCCTGGTGGCGCACCTCGACGTCGACCATCCGCTGCGTCTTGTCCTCGCCCGGGAAGACGCCGATCGGCGCGTCCACCTGGACCCGGTAGACGAGGCGCTTGCGGCGCAGGATGTAGCGGTCGACCAGCCAGGCGACCACCGTGCCGATCAGCGCGATCGCGGCGATGACCGTCTCGAGATTGATGTCTGCCGAGACCGGAGAAATCGACAGCAGACTCATTGTCCGCAGTCTCCGCGTCTGCTCGACGAGACCGTGAACCCAGCTGACCTCGCGGTGAACGGATCGCTTACCGCGCGATGACGCGCCGGGTCGGGACTTGGCCGGGTCCGGCCGGTCTGCGAGATTGGCGGCATGGCTGAACAGGTGGACGTGGTCGTGATCGGGCTCGGCGTCGGTGGCGAGGAGACGGCCGGCCGGCTGGCGCGAGGCCGGGCTGACGCGTGGTCGGGATCGAGCCGCGGCTGGTCGGCGGCGAGTGCCCGTACTGGGGCTGCATCCCGAGCAAGATGATGATCCGGGCCGCGAACCTGATCGCCGAGACCCGCCGGGTCGACGGCATGGCCGGTACGGCGACCGTCGCAGCCGGACTGGGCGCCGGTGGCCAAGCGGATCCGCGAGGAGGCGACCGACAACTGGAACGACCAGGTCGCGGTCGACCGGCTGGTGAAGAAGGGCGTCACCTTCCTGCGCGGAGCGCGCCACCATCACCGGCCCGCGCACGGTCAGGGCCGGCGACCGGGAGTTCGAGGCGTCCCGCGGCATCGTGATCGCGACCGGCACGGTCCCGGTGATCCCGCCGATCGACGGGCTCGCCGGTACGCCGTACTGGACGAACCGCGAGGCGATCGAGGCGGACACGCTGCCGGCCTCGATCCTGGTGCTCGGCGGCGGCGCGATCGGGCTGGAGCTGACCCAGGTGTTCGCCCGGTTCGGGGTGGACGTGACCGTGGTCGAGGCGTGCCGACCGGGTGCTCGCGATGGAGGAGCCGGAGTCGGGCGAGCTGGCCCAGGAGGCGCTCGGAGCGCGACGGCGTGACCTTCCACACCGGTGTCCGGCCCAGCGGATCGGGTACGACGGCGACACCTTCACGATGACGCTGGCCGACGGCAGCACGGTCACCGGCGAGAAGTTGCTGGTGGCAACGGGACGCCGGATCGGACATGAAGACGCTCGGCCTCGACCAGGTCGGGATCGACCCGGACGTCCGGCCCGGATCGCGGTGGACGAGCACGTCCGGGCCGGCGGACGGGGTCTGGGCGATCGGCGACGTCACCGGCGTCGGCGTGTTCACCCACAACGCGATGTACCAGGCGAACATCGCGGTGCTCGACATCCTCGGCAGCGAGGGACGCGCCGGTCGCGAGCTACCACGCGATGCCGCGGGTGACCTTCACCGATCCGGAGATCGGCGCGGTCGGGATGACCGAGAAGCAGGCCCGCGAGGCCGGCCTCGACGTGAAGACCGGGTCGACCCAGATCCCGGCGTCGACCCGCGGCTGGATCCACAAGGCCGGCAACGAGGGCTTCATCAAGCTGGTCGTCGACGCCGATCGCGGTGTCCTGGTCGGTGCGACAGCGCGGGCCCGACGGGCGGCGAGGTCCTGAGCGCGCTGGCGGTCGCGGTGCATGCGGCCGTTCCCGTTCACTCTCTGCAACAGATGATCTACGCATACCCGACCTTCCACCGGGCGATCGGGGATGCGCTCAAGGAGTTGTGAGATCGCTTGTTGCGAATGGGTCGCAACTAGATCAAGAATGTGCGTGTGCATGTTCCTGACGGCTTCTTCGACGCGCCGACGTCCATCGCCACCGGCCTGATCGCGGCCGGCGCGGTCGGCTTCAGCCTGCAGCGGGCGAACCGGGAGATCCGCGAGACCGGTCCGGCGCTGGCCGGCCTGACCGCGGCCTTCGTGTTCGCCGTGCAGATGGTGAACTTCCCGGTCGGCGCGGGGACCAGCGGGCACCTGCTCGGTGGTGCGCTGGCCGCCGCCCTGGTCGGCCCGTGGACCGCCGTACTGGTGATGTCGACGGTGCTGCTGGTCCAGGGCCTGCTGTTCGCCGACGGCGGCCTGACCGCGCTCGGCACGAACATCACGCTGATGGGCCTGATCACCGTGCTGGTCGGGTACTTCCTGACCCGCGCGCTCCTGCAGGTCCTGCCGCGGCGGGTGGGCAGCGTGGTCCCGGCGGCGACCGTCGGCGCGCTGGTGTCGGTGCCGGTCGCCGCGCTCGCGTTCACCGGGCTGTACGCGATCGGTGGCGCGGTCGACATCCCGCTCGGCAAGCTCGCGACCGCGATGGTCGGCTGGCACATCCTGGTCGGGATCGGCGAGGCCGTCATCACCGCCGCCGTGCTCGAGCGCGGTCGTCGCGACCCGGCCGGACCTGGTGTACGCCGCTCGCCACCTGCAGCACGGACCTGGTCCTGGTCGATGCCGACGGCAACACCTCCACGGTGTCACCGGACAAGCCGATCGCGGCCAAGCCGGCCGGACGGTCCCTCGGAGTCGGCGATCGCGCTGACCCTCGCTGGTGGCCGGTGGGGTCAGCCTGTTCGCGAGCGCGCAACCGGACGGGCTGGAGTTCGTCGGGGCCAAGCTCGGCTTCGAGAGCGCGGCCAAGTACTCCGCCGTCGCGGGCAGCCCGCTGGCCGACTACGGCGTGAGCGGGATCGGCAACGCCCAGGTGTCCGGCGCGCTCGCCGGCATCATCGGCGTACTGGTCACCATCGTGGTCGGCCTGGCGATCGCCAAGCTGGCCTCGCTGCGCGCGAACAAGGCATCGTGAACGGTGACGGTCTACTCGTAGCGGTGGACAGCCGGATCCACCGGATCCCGGCGCAGGTGAAGATCGTCGCCCTGTTCGTCTTCGTGCTCGCCGTCGTGTCCACCCCCGCGGCCGCCTTCTGGGCCTTCGGTCCTGTACGCCGTGATGCTCGTGGCGGCCGTGGTCGTCGCGAAGCTGCCGGCGTCGGTGGTGTCACGGCGGCTGGCGGTGGAGACGCCGTTCATCGTGTTCGCGTTGCTGCTGCCGTTCGTGGCGACCGGCCCGACGGTCGACGGTTCTCGGGCGTGGAGCTGTCGGAGTCCGGCGTACTCGGCGCGTGGAACGTACTGGCCAAGGGCACGCTCGGCGTGGTCGCGGCGATCCTGTTGTCGGCGACCACGGGACCGCGCGATGCTGCTGGCCGGGCTCGAGCGGCTGCGGCTGCCGTCGACGCTGGTCGCGATCCTGTCGTTCATGGTCCGGTACCTGAGTGTGGTGTCGGACGACCTGCACCGGATGCGGATCGCGCGCGAGTCACGCGGCTACACCGGCGGCCGGGTCGGACATCTCAAGGCGGTCGCCGGGGGAGTGGGGGCACTGTTCGTGCGAAGCTTCGAGCGGGGCGAGCGGGTGCATCTGGCGATGCGGTCACGCGGCTACACCGGCCGGATGCCGCTGCTGAGTGTCGCGGGTGCGTCGCGTGCGCAGTGGCTCGCAGGGGATGACGATCTCCCTGGTCGCCGTGGTGATCGCGGTCGCGGCTAGGGTGGTCGGCTTGTGAGCGGTCCCGCGATCCACGTCGAGCGTCTGGTCTTCGCCTATCCCGACGGCCGGCAGGCGCTGTTCGGCGTCGACTTCACCGTCCAGCGCGGCGAGCGGGTCGCTCTGCTCGGGCCGAACGGCGCCGGCAAGACCACGCTCGTCCTGCACCTGAACGGAATCCTCGGCTCGGTGGCCGGCGGCACCGGCAGCGGCCGGATCCAGATCGGCGGGACAGGGCCTGCATCGCGAACACCTGTCCGAGGTACGGCGGAAGGTCGGGCTGGTGTTCCAGGACCCGGACGACCAGCTGTTCATGCCGACCGTTCGCGACGACGTCGCGTTCGGCCCGGCGAACCTCGGGCTGCGCGGGTCCGAACTGGACGACCGGGTGCACGAGGCGCTGGTGCAGGTCGGGATGCAGGACCAGGCCGACCTCGCGCCGCATCACCTGTCGTTCGGCCAGCGACGGCGGGTCGCGGTCGCGACGGTGCTGGCGATGCGGCCGGAGGTGCTCGTCCTCGACGAGCCGTCGAGCAACCTGGACCCGGCCGCGCGGCGTGAGCTCGCGGACATCCTGGCCGGGCTGGACGTCACGCTGCTGATGATCACCCACGACCTGCCGTACGCACTGCAACTGTGCGAGCGGAGTCTGCTGATGGACGACGGCCGGATCGTTGCCGACGGCAAGACCCGGGACCTGCTCGGCGACGCCGAGCTGATGAGCGCCCACCGGCTCGAGCTCCCCTACGGCTTCGACCCCCTCTCAGTCCCCGGCCCCGAACGCTAAGCCCCACCCACGTCCGGCCCTTGCGTCGTTGCACGTGAGAGCCCAATTCGGGCCAGCGTTGGGGGCGACTTTGTGCACCAGATCCGTACGCCGAGATCGTCGCCGTACGGATCTCGTGCACAAAGTGACAGATCGAGACGATGGATGGCAGCCAAATGGCCGGACAGGATGGCTGGACAGGACGGCTGGACAGACGGCCGGATATCCCCTCGGTTTGTGGGTTCTTCCTCGGTAGACCCGGGGAGAACAGACCATTCGAGGGTTATCCGCGCCTGTGTCGTTTCCGTGGGTGGCCGATTCGGGCCGGCGCGGGGGTCTTTGTGCACCAGATGCGTACGCCGAGGCCGTAGCCGTACGGATCTGGTGCACAAAGTCAGCGATCGCGCCGATGGGCGGCACCCGAACAGCAGGACAGGACGGCCGGATATCCTCTCGGCTTGTGGGTCCTCCCTTCGGTACACCAGGGAAGAACCCAGCAGTCGCAGGGATAACCCCTGAGGTTGCCCCCTTTCACCGCGACCACACAGGGAGAGACGGGCCATTTGAGCGGACATCCGGATAACCTCTGAAGTTGCTCCTCTTCTCACCGCGACCACACAGGGGAGAAGAGGCTATCTGAGGCGGATATCCCCTCAAGTGGCCCCGGGTCTTGCCCGTACTGCCGCGCCGCGGGTGATCGGGCCCCATTTTCAGGGGTCAACCCCTGAGATTGTGGGTTGACCCCTGAAAATTTGAGGGCCGAACCCACCAACTCAGGGGTTGACCCCTGAAAGTGGGGCCACACATCGAGCAAGGGGAGCCCCATTTGAGGGTATATCACCTGAAATCACCCCAGACGTCGAGCAGGGGAGCCCAATTTGAGGGATATGCCCTGAGATCACCTCACGCATCGAGCGGAGGAGCCCCATTTGGGGCCATATCCCCTGAAATCACCTCACGCGTCGAGCAGGGGAGCCCACTTGGGGCCATATCCCCTGAAATCACCTCACGCATCGAGCAGGGGAGCCCCATTTGGGGCCATATCCCCTGAATGGTCGGTCTCCGCTGAGATTCCGAGGGGGAGAACCGGCAAGGTGACGGGTTCTCCCCTCGTTCCCCTCGTGGTCAGGAGCTGGTGCCGGCCTCGTCGGCGATTGCGTCGGCTGCTGCGGCGGCGGTGGCGGCGACTGTCTGGGGGGCCGTCTCGAAGGCTGACCTGCAGGCGGCCGCGGGATGCGGTCAGGTGGGCGTGCATCGCGCGGTCCGCGGCCTCGGTGTCGCGCCGGCGGATCGCGGTGACGATCAGGTCGTGTTCCTCGAGCGCTTCCTCGGTCACGCGGGAGTCGCGCAGTAACCGGAACAGCTGCAGATGGCAGTGCAGTTTGGCGAAGATCTCCCCGAAGTAGCTGTTCCCGGTGGCTCCGATGATCGCCTGGTGGAACTCGGCGTCCTTGCGGGCGAAGGCGCCGTACGACATCGTGCCGGCCTGGTAGCGGGCGCGCATCTCGGCGGTGATGTCGGCGAGCTGCTCGACCTCGACCCGCTGGTGCCGGCCGGCGGCCAGGCCCGAGCAGTACGGCTCGATCAGGAAGCGCGCCTCGAAGAGGTCCTCGAACCGCTCCGGCGTCAGTTTGGGGCTGGCGGAATATCCGATCAGATGTGTTTTGGTGACGAGATCCTCGGCCTCGAGCCGGTTCAGCGACTCCCGGACCGGGGTCTGGGAGACGCCGAGCTGCCGGCTGACCACGTCGACCCGGATCCGCTCGCCGGGCTGGATCACGCCGTCCAGCAGGAGGGTCTGCAGCTGCTCGTAGACCACATCGCTCATCCTGGTGCGTTCGGGACGCTCGGTAGCGCGCTCGCTCATATGCCTGCCCTGTCCGGTCGGAGCCTGGTCGGCTGATGTTGTGAATTCGTATCCACAGACCATTGCAAATCATATCCGATCTGATCTAGCCTGCCAAAAATCGACAAAATCCACCCTGGGATGGTCGACGTGCACACAGATCTCGCAACAGCGCAGTCACTGGCCGAACGTCTACTGATCACCGCAGGTGTGCCCGCCCCGGCCGCCGCCCAGCAAGCAGAACTGCTGCTGGTCGCCGAGGCGAAGGGGGTGCCGTCACACGGCCTGCTCCGGCTGCCGAGGCTGCTCCGCCGGCTCGCGAACGGTACGGCGAGCCCGACGAACACCGGCAAACACGAATGGCTCAGCCCGTGCTACCTGTCCGTCGACGGAGAACAGGGCCTGGGGCCGGTGGTCGCGCTCCGCGCCCTGGAGGCTGTCGTTCCGGCGGCCGAGCGGCACGGTGTCGCGGTCTGCTCGATCACGAACAACAACCACCTCGGCATGCTCGGCTTCTACGCCGGCCGGATCGCCGAGCGCGGTCTGGTCTGCCTGGGCATGACGACGAGCGAGGCCTTGGTCCATCCGTGGGGCGGCACCGAGGCGATCCTCGGCACGAATCCCTTGGCTCTCGGCGTTCCCGCGCAACCGCATCCGCTGGTGCTCGACATGGCGACGTCGCAGATCTCGATGGGCAAGGTCCACGACCACGCGCTCCGCGGCGTACCGCTCGAGCCGGGCTGGGCACTCGATGCCGAGGGCAACGCGACGATCGATCCCGATGGCGGCCAAGTGCGGCTCGATCGCGCCGTTCGGGGGACCGAAGGGATACGGGCTCGGGCTGGGCTTGGGTGCGATGATCACCTTCCTCACCGGCGCCGCCTACGGCACAGCGGTTGGTGGGACGTTGGACGACGACCGTCTCAGCAACAAGGGCGACCTGTTCATCCTGCTGAGCGGTGGTGCGCACTCCGCCTCCGAGTACCTCGACCAGGTCCGCGGCAGCCGACGCGCGGACCCAGCGACGCCGGTTGCGGTTCCCGGCGACGGAGCCCGCGTCCGCTTCCGGGAGTCGGTGGCCAACGGCATCGAGGTCGCCGACGACCTGTGGCGTGAGCTGACCGCTCTCCAGGCAGCCCGCCCCGTTGCAGTGCTGGCCGAATGACCCCCGCCCCGACCAGACAAGGACAAGCCACGATGACGATCACCACCCCCTCGTTCGGCGTGCAACGAGCTCCACGCACCGTCGTCTTCGGCGCCGGCCAGCGCGCGCTGCTCGGCGGCCTGGCCGCGGAGTACGGACGCAAAGCACTCGTCTGCACGGATGAACGGCTGGCGGCTTCGGCGGAGTTCACCGAGCTGATCACCGATCTGAAGGATCACGGCCTCGAAGTCAGCGTGTGGACCGACACCGCGCCCGAGCTGCCGACGTCCGACATCGACGCGTGCTACCGCGCGATGGAGTACGCCGGGATCGAGGTGGTGATCGGGATCGGCGGCGGCAGCTGCCTCGACCTCGCCAAGGCCCTCGCGCTGTTGCTCAGCCATGGCGGCCCGATCGACCGGTACTACGGGGAGAACGCCGTACCCGGGCCGGTCCTGCCGATCGTCGCCGTACCGACGACCGGAGGGACCGGGTCCGAGGTGACACCGGTCTGCGTTCTCAGCGACGGCCGGCGCGAGCTGAAGGCAGGGATCTCGTCGGCCTATCTGGTTCCCTCGGTGGCGATCTGCGACCCGGAGCTGACCTACACGTGTCCGCCTGGACTGACGGCCAGCGCCGGCGCCGACGCGGTGTCGCATCTGGTCGAGTCGTTCACCGCGATCCAGCGGCCGTCCACGGCGGTCGGTGAGGGCCGGGTCTTCATCGGCAAGAACGTGATCAGTGACTCGTATGCGCGCTGGGGTCTCGGGCTGCTCGCCACCGCGCTGCCCACGGCCTTCGAGCAGCCGGACGATCGGCAGGCACGCTCCGACGTGATGCTGGCCGCCAACGCCGGCGGCTACGCGCTGGGAGTGGCCGGAACCGCTGCCGCGCATGCCTTGCAGTATCCGCTCGGTGCCCTGACGCACACCGCGCACGGTGTCGGAGTCGGCGTCCTGCTCCCGTACGTGATGCGCTACAACGCACCCGCCCGGGTCCAGGAATTCGCCGAGATCGCGACCATCTTCGGCGTACCTGCGTCCGACGGCGGCGAGGCGCAGGCGCTGGCCGGTATCGAATGCCGTCGAGGGACTGCTGGACCGGATCGGCATCCCGCCCACGCTGAAAGAGCTCGGCCTCACCGAGGACCAGTTGTCGTACGTCGCGTCGATGGGCCTGAAATCGGCCCGGCTGGTCGACAACAATCCCCGTCCCCTGGATGTCGACGCGCTGTACGAGATCACTCGTGCCGCGTATGCCGGCGACCGCGGCAACCCCTTCTGACCGGAACGTTTGGAGCACAACCAGATGATCTCTCCGCACGATCTGTTCATCGATGGCCAGTGGCGGCCGGCCGCTGACGGTCGACGATTCCCGGTCCACGATCCGGCCGACGGCTCCGAACTGGCGCAGTTCGCCGCTGCCACCGAGGCGGACTGTCTGGCCGCGGTCGACGCCGCGGCGGACGCACTGGCCGGCTGGGCCGCAACACCTCCGAGGCAACGCTCGGAGATCCTCCGCACGTGTTTCGACATCCTGACCGCCGAGCGCGAGCAGTTCGCCGAGATCATCGTCGCCGAGAACGGCAAGGCGTACGCCGATGCACTCGGCGAGGCCACCTACGCCGCCGAGTTCTTCCGCTGGTTCGCCGAGGAGGCGGTCCGGATCGGTGGTGACTTCCGGCTCTCCCCGTCGGGCGACAAGACGATCGTGGTCCGGCGCGACCCGATCGGCGTCTCGGTCCTGGTCACACCGTGGAACTTCCCGGCGGCGATGGCGACCCGCAAGATCGCGCCCGCGCTGGCAGCCGGGTGTTCGGTCGTACTGAAGCCGGCCAGCCAGACTCCGCTGACCGCCGCGTACGTCGTCGAGGTACTCCGTCGCGCCGGTGTGCCGGCGGGTGTCGTCAACCTGGTGACGCCGATCCCCGCCGGTCCGGCAGTAAGCGCGATGCTGCACCATCCCGCCGTACGCAAGCTCTCCTTCACCGGGTCGACCGAGGTCGGACGCCTGCTGTTGCACGAGGCCGCCGACCAGGTGGTCAGCTCGTCGATGGAGCTCGGCGGGAACGCGCCGTTCGTCGTACTGCCCGGTGCCGACCTGGACGCTGCCGTCGAGGGCGCGATGGTCGCGAAGATGCGCAACGGCGGATCGGCCTGTACGGCGGCCAACCGGTTCTACGTGCACGACTCGCTCGTCGAGGAGTTCGGCGCCCGGATCACCGCGGCCATGAAGGGCGTCACGATGGGCCCGGGCGCCGACCGGTCGAACGAGCTCGGCGCCCTGGTTTCGCCGGAAGAGCGCGACAAGGTGGCCCGCCTGGTCGACCAGGCGGTCGCTGACGGCGCGACGCTGGCCCTGGGCGGTGAGTCGTCGGAAGTCGGTGCCTTCTATCCGCCGACCGTGCTCACCGAGGTAAGGCACGGCAGCGCGATCAACCAGATCGAGATCTTCGGACCGGTGACGGCGATCGTCTCCTTCAGCGACGTCGACGAGGCGATCGCGATGGCGAACGACACCATCTACGGCCTGATCGCCTACGTGTACGGCGATCCGGCGCAAGCGCTGGCGGTCGCGCAGAAGATCGACGCCGGCATGGTCGCGGTCAACCGGGGCGTGCTCAGCGATCCGGCGGCGCCGTTCGGCGGGACGAAACAGTCCGGACTCGGCCGCGAAGGCAGCTCCGAAGGCATCCTCGAGTTCCTCGAGGAGAAGTACATCGGGATCGAGGTGTGACCGATGGCCAACGCGGTCCTCCCTACTACCCTGAATCCTCCGGAAGTCGGCGCCGGACCACCGGCGCGCAAACGGGCGAAGGTCAAACCGAAGCGGCAGAACCTGGCCGGCTGGCTGTTCGTCGGCCCGGTCATCGCCGGGGTGCTGTTCTTCCAGCTGGCACCGGTCGCGGCGTCCCTGGTGGTGTCGCTGACCAACTGGTCCGGGCTGAACAAGCCGACGTTCCTTGGTCTGGACAACTACCGCGAACTGTTCACCGCCGATGACACCTTCTGGCCGTCGCTGAAGAACACGTCGATCTTCACCGTCGTCGTGGTTGTGCTGACCATCTTCATCGGGCTCGGCCTGGCGGTGCTGTGCAACCAGAAGGTCAAGGGCATCGGCGTCTTCCGGACCTTGTACTACTCGCCCGCGGTGACGAACGTGGTCGCGATCGGCTTCGTCTGGTTCTGGCTCTACGACCCGGACAACGGGTTGTTCAACTCGACCCTGAAGACGATCGGGATCGACGGGCCGGCCTGGCTGTCCGACACCAAGACCGCCCTGATCGCGGTAATCATCGTCGCGATCTGGCAGGGCGTCGGCTATCCGATGGTGATCCTGCTGGCCGGTCTGCAGAACGTCGACAGCTCGCTGATCGAGGCGGCCACGATGGACGGCGCGTCGGCCTGGCGGCGGTTCTGGTCGGTGGTCTTCCCGCTGCTGACGCCGAGCCTGTTCTTCCTCACGATCACGCAGTTCATCACGTCGTTCCAGGTGTTCGGGATCATCTACGTGATGACGTCCGGCGGGCCGAACAACGCCACCTCGGTGTTCATCTTCCACATCTACGAGGCAGCCTTCGGGCACGGCCGGCTCGGCTATGCCTCGGCGATGGGCTGGGTGCTGTTCGTGATCGTCGGCATCGTCACCGCGGTCCAGTGGAAGATGGAGAAGCGGTGGGTGCACTATGACAACTGAGACGCTCAGAATCCCGCTGAACAAGCCGCCCCGGCATCTGCCGCGCAGGATCGTGGTGTTCGCCACGCTGCTGTTCTTCGCGGTGGTGTTCGCGATGCCGCTGCTGTGGATGATCAGTGCGTCGCTCAAACCGGAGAACGAGGTCCTGCAGACGCCGCCGACCTTCGTGCCGTCGACGTTCCAGTGGGCCAACTACTCCCAGGCCGGGCACGGGTTGTTCCCGTTCTTCCTGAACAGCGTGAAGCTCGCGGCCCTGAACGTCAGCTTCCTGCTGCTGTTCGCATCGCTGGCCGGCTACGGCTTCGCCCGGCTGAACTTCGCCTTCAAGAACCTGGCCTTCGCCTTGTTGTTGTCGACGGCAATGATCCCGAGCATGGTCTACCTCGTCCCGCAGTACATGCTGTTCCGCGAGATGGGCTGGATCGACACCCACTACCCGCTCTGGGTACCGAACGTGCTGACGCCGGTCTTCGGCACCTTCCTGCTCCGGCAGGCCTTCCGCGGCGTACCGATGGAGCTGGAGGAGGCGGCCAAGCTCGACGGCGCGTCCACCTTCGGCACCTTCTGGCGGATCATGCTGCCGCAGGTCAAACCGGCACTGGCGGCGGTCGGTGCGCTGACCTTCATGGGCTCGTGGAACGACCTCTTCGGACCCCTGATCTTCCTCAACTCGACGCGGTTGCAGACCATGCCGATCGCGCTCGCGCTGTTCAAGGGTGAGTTCTTCACCCAGACCAATCTGATGATGGCGGCCGCGACGTTGACCATCCTGCCGCCGCTCCTGCTCTTCCTGCTGGCCCAGAAGTACTTCGTCCAGGGCATCACGATGTCCGGCCTGAAAGGTTGACCATGCGGATCACCCGGATCGAATCGATCATCCTGCTCGACAAACTGCACATCCTCAAGGTCCACACCGACGAGGGCCTGGTGGGCGTCGGCGAGGTCAGCCCGATGAACGCCCACGTCACCCACAGCGTGGTGGAGCAGGCACTCGCACCGCTCCTCGTCGGCGAGGAGGCGACCGACATCGAGCGGCTCTGGCGCCGGCTGTACACCAAGCCGTACAAGCTCGGCCCCGGCGGCGCTCAGCTGAACGCCATCGCCGGTATCGACATCGCACTGTGGGACCTGCTCGGCAAGGCCGCCGGACTGCCCACCTACAAGCTGCTCGGCGGAAAGTACCGCCAGAGCGCCAAGGTCTACGCCAGCTCGATGGCCCGCGGGATGACCCCGCAGCAGGAGGCCGAGCGCGCGCAGTCCTTCCAGGAGAAGGGCTTCCACGGGTACAAGATCCACTCGTCGACGCCGTGGATGCACGACGACGGCTTCGACCAGACCATCGCGACCGTGACGGCGGTGCGCGAGCTGGTCGGGGACGACTTCCCGATCCTGGTCGACGTCAACAACGCGTACTACGAACACACCGCGATCAAGATGGCACACGCGCTGGAGGACCTCGGGGTCTGGCACTTCGAGGAACCGCTCGCCGCGCACGACTATCCGGCCTACGGGCGGCTGGCCGACGCGGTCGACATCCCGATCGCGGTCGGGGAGCAGGAGTACACCACCTGGCAGTTCCGCGAGCTGATCCTGCAGGGCCGGGTCGACATCCTGCAGCCCGACGTCATCAAGTGCGGCGGGATCACCGAGTTCAAGAAGATCGCCGTACTCGCGGACACCTTCACCAAGCCGATCACCGTGCACAACACCCAGCAGACGATCGGTACGTCGGCGCACGCCCACCTCTGGGTCAGTACGCCGTCCTGCGTGTACCCGCAGGAGTACAACATCGAGCACAACCCGGTCCTCGACGACGTGCCGATCTGGCAGAACCCGCTCGTCCCGGTGAACGGGGAGATCACGCCCTGGGAACTGCCCGGGCTGGGCGTCGAGCTGGACGAGGACGCGATCGCCAAGCTGCGCACCAACTGAGCGCCATCCGAGCACTGGAAACACCGTCACGCGCCGCGTGACTTCAGACCCCTGACAGACAGGAACGACCATGACGGCACAACAGTTTTCTCGAAGGTCGGTGCTCAAAGCCTTCGGCCTCACGACCGGGGCGATCGCGGCCGGCATTCCGCTGTCCGCCTGCGGCGGGAACAGCAGCGGGGGAGGAGGAGGTGGCGGCAACGCCTCCTTCCTGACCTGGGACACCACCAGCGGCACGCCGCTCTACACGGTCGCGGAGAACTGGGCCAAGGGCGCCAGCAAGACCCTCGACATCCAGTCCGTGCCCGGCGACGACTACGACACGAAGCTGCGGACCGTGCTGTCGTCCGGCGCGGCCCCGACGGTGATCCGGATCAACGACGACTACGTCAAGGGGTACTACGGGGAGGGCTCCCTGCTCGACCTGAAGCCGTACCTGGAGAAGGACGGCATCAAGCCGGACGACTACTTCCCGGTCGCCTTCAACTTCCCGAAGCAGGAAGACGGCGCGCACGCGGCCTGGCCGATCATGACCAACCCGGGTGTCATCTACTGCAACACCGACGCGTTCGCCGAAGCCGGCGTCGAGCTCCCGCCGAAGGACTGGGCGAAGAGCGGCTGGACCTGGGACGACTTCCTCGACGCCGCCAAGAAGCTGACCAAGCCCAACGGCGAACGCTGGGGTGCGCTGGTCTTCCCGGACACCTCGCTGGAGACCGTGTGGCCGGTCAGCAACGGCGGCGACGGGATCTACTCCAAGGACGCCACCCGCTTCACTCTGGCCGAGCCGCAGGGAGCCGAGGCGGTCCAGTGGATCGCCGACCTCGCCCTCGTCCACAAGGTCCACCCCGACTTCGCCACCGTCACGGCCGGCCGGCAGACGCCGAACTGGGCGCTGGCCCAGCTGGGGACCGGCAAGGTCGCGATGCTGCTCTCGCTGACCAGCGGCATCCCGTATCTGCGCAGCAACGCCAAGGTGAAGTGGGACATCTTCCCGACGCCGATGAAGGTCCGGCGGACGACCGTGAACACGATGACCGTGCTGGCGATCCCGAAGGAGTCGAAGGACCCCGACGCGGCCTGGGACTTCCTCAAGTACTGCGCCGGACCGGACGCGGCGAAGTTGCTGGCGGAATCACGGGGCTTCATGCCGGTCGCCAAGAGCTCGTCGAAGCTGTTCGTGCCCGGACGACAAGGGCCCGGCCAACCTCGCCCTCGTCACCGAGGCGCTCGACAATGCGGTGAACGAGAACTTCAGCCGCTACATCGAACGGGCCCGGACCATCTACCGCCCGGTGCTCGACGACGTCTGGAGCGGCAAGCAGACCGCCGAGGCAGCGCTGGGCAGCGTCAAGCAAAAGGTCGAAGACGTCCTCGCAGGCAAGGGGTGACAATGAAGATCACGGACATCAGTGTCGAGGTCGTGTCGGAGCCGAAGGCGCATGCCGTTCGCGACGCGATCCAGCTGCTCGACCGCAACGGGCAGACCCGGGTGCGGATCGACACCGACGAAGGTGTGAGCGGCGTCAGCACGACGTACTTCGGCCGGGTGGCAAGCTCGCCCGCGGTCTTGGCCCAGATCATCACCGAGCAGTTGGCCCCTGCGATCGTCGGCGAGGACCCCACGTTGATCCGTGGGATCCGGCAGAAGCTGCAGACGCTCACCGACTACCAGGGCACGGCGGGGCTGTCGTCGTACGGGATCTCGGCGATCGATCTGGCGTTGTGGGATCTCCTCGGCAAGTCGCTGGACGTTCCGGTCTGGAAGCTGCTGGGAGCGCAGCGGACCGCCATCCCGACGTACGCGATGGTGGGCTGGCTCGAGCTGGACGTCGCGGGCCTGGAAACCGTGGCGGCCAAGGCGATGGAGCAGGGGTTCCGCGGGCGTCAAGATGAAGGTCGGCGGCGGTCCACTCAGCGAGGATCGTCCAGCGAATCAAGGCCGTCCGGGCCGTGATCGGGCCGGATGCCCCGCTGATGGTCGATGCCAATCAGGCCTTCGGGTACGACGAGGCACTGCGGCGCGGCCGTGCGTACGAGGGGCTCGGGTGCCGGTGGTTCGAGGAGCCGTTGCCGGCCGCCGACACCGAGAGCCATGTCCGGCTGGCCGACAAGCTGGACATCCCGATCGCGACCGGCGAGAACAGGTACGGTCAGGCCGCGTTCCGCGATCTGATCGCCCGGGGCGGGGTCGGTGTCGTGCAGCCGGATCTGAGGCGGGCCGGTGGACTCACCGACTGCTTGGAGATCGGACTGATGGCGGCCGGGTTCGGTGTGCCGTACGCATCGCACGGCGGTGGCGCACATATCCACGTGCTGGCCGCGCTCCCGAACACCATCTATGTGGAGAGTGGACTGCTGCCCGCGGACGGGCGGGTCGAACTGGTTGACGGCTGCTATCCGCTGCCGCTCGGCCCCGGCCTGTCGTCGTGGAACGACTAGCCGGAGACCTCGGCCTACCGGAATCGGCAACTGGCGGTGAACTTCTTACCAGGCCCTTGTGTGGTACTCGTGAGTCGGCGATGGTGACGTTGAGTGCTTCTGTCGCCACACCACGCACATGCAAAGGCGGTCCGCCCCATGAAGTCCATCGCCAGTCTGCTCTCCGCCGCGGCCCTCGGCGCCGCGATGCTTCTCAGTCCCGGGGTCGCCCACGCGGCGGCGCCGAACTACGTCGCCCTGGGTGACTCGTACGCCTCCGGCGTCGGCACCCGCACCTACATCGCCGGCAGCGGTTCGTGTCAGCGGTCGGTCAGCGCCTACCCGTACGTCGACGCGGCCCGGATCGGCGCGAACCTCACCTTCGTCGCCTGCTCCGGAGCCCGCGTCGCCGACGTCACCGCCAACCAGCTCGAGCTCGGTGACGAGCGCGGCGAACCTCGTGTCGGTGCAGGTCGGTGGCAACGACGCCGGGTTCTCGTCGGTCATCACCGAGTGCGCCAAGCCGTCCTGGCTCGGTGACTGTACGAGCGCCGTCGCGAACGCGCAGGCGATCATCAACAACACGCTGCCCGGCCGGCTGAACGGTCTGTACGCGTCGATCAGGAGCCGGGCGGCGTCGGCCCGGGTCGTCGTGGTCGGCTACCCGCGGCTGTTCAACGGCACCGACTGCAACGCCGGCACCTTCTTCAGCCCGGCCGAGATGACCCGGCTGAACGCGACCGCCGACCTGCTCAACTCGAAGATCGCCGCGTCGGCGAGCGCGGCCGGCTTCACCTTCGTCAACCCGACCTCGCCCTTCATCGGCCACTCCGTCTGCGGCAGCCCGGAGTGGATCAACGGCCTGTCGAATCCGGTCAGCGAGTCCTACCACCCGAACGTCACCGGCCAGGCCAACTACGCGAACCTGGTCCGAACGACCTTTTAGCTGCCCTTCGCCTCTGATGGGCTGACCCACCAGCTTGTGGTTCACCAGCCGGATCCGGTCGGTGAACCCACGATTTCGTGGGCTGACCTACCAGGTGTGGATGCATTCGAGGTGCGTGACGGGGCGGTTCGTGGTGTCATGCTGGGGTGGCGCGGAGGTCTGTGGACTGGCTATTGGCGGCCCGAATGCAGGCCAACTGCCTCGCGCGTCCGGTGAACGAGGCCGGCCCCGGAGGGGTGGCCGACGTCGTACGCCGGACGGGGGGACTCCAGGCGCAGGCCTGGCGCGGTGCCGCGTACGCCGTCCGAGCCCGCTCGACCGCGACCACCTTCGCCGATGTAGCGCACGCACAGGAGATCGACCGGACCGTCGTCCGTGGCTGGTTCATGCGTGGCACGCTCCAACTCGTCGCCACCGAGGACGCCGGCCCGCTCCTCGGCCTGCTCGGCCCCAAACTCATCAAGGACACCGAGCGCCGGTACGGCGAACTCGGTCTGACCGAGCCGATCCGGGCGGAAGCCGCTGACCGTCTCGAAGCGCATCTGCTGAGCCATGGCGCATCCACACGCGCCGAGCTGGCCGACGTACTCGTGAAGGCCGGACTGATCGCGGAGCCGAAGGGGCAGGCGGTGTATGCGCTGATCCGGCACACCGGGTTGCTCGGGCGGTTGTGTTACGGGCCAGGGCACGACAGAGACGAGACCTGGGTCGCGGTGAGCGACTGGCTGGGCAAGCCGCTCGTGCTCGAAGGCGACATCGAGACGTTCGCCCGGCGTTATCTGACGGCGTACGGGCCTGCGACCGCGCGCGACTTCGCCACCTGGTCGGGTCTGCCGGTGCCGATCGCACGCCGGCGGTGCAAGCGGCGGCCACCATGTCTTTCGACGTCGAAGGAGATGAGTTGGCCGGCGACTCGAGGATCTGCCGGGGTGCCGCGACGTGCGACTGCTGGGGGAGTTCGACGCGTACCTGCTCGGGTATCAGGATCGGCGGCAGGCGCTGGCCGACGGAGCTCCGCAAGCAGATCCATCCCGGTGGCGGCATGCTGCGGCCGGCTGTGGTCGAAGCCGGCCGGGTGATCGGCTCGTGGAAGCACGCCGATCGTTCCTACGAGCTGTTCGGCCTGTCCCGAGCCGGCCTCACTGGCGGCAGAACTCGCGGACCTCGCCCGGTTCGGTGGTTGATCGTATATTCCGGATCAGGTATATATGGAGTCATGACCGAGACGCTTGAGCACGCGAGAACGGCCGGACCGTTCTGCGGATGCAGCGCGAGCTGCGGCATCCGGTGGAGAAGGTCTGGCGGGCGATCACCGAGCCGGGCCAGCTGGCCGGGTGGTTCCCGGCCGCGGTCGAGCTCGACCTGCGGCTGGACGGGCCCGTGACGTTCACCTTCGAGGAGGATCCGGGCGCGCCCGTCGACGACTGCAGAACAGCGGCGTGATCCGCGCGTACGAACCGCCGCGGCTGCTCGAGTACACCTGGGGTGTCGAAGTGCTCCGCTGGGAGCTGGATCCGTCGGCGGACGGGTGCACGCTGCAGCTCACCGCGACGTACGACGACCGTCCGGGGTCGGCGAGCTTCACCGGCGGCTGGATCGCTGTGCTTCGACGCGCTTGATCGCCTGCTCGGCGGATCGGCGGTGCCGAGCGCGACTACGCCGTACTGCATGAGCACTTCGTCAAGGTGTACGGCCTGGACCGAAGGCGTCGTGACGGACGACGGTGGGATCCGGTTCGAGCGGCAGTTGGTGCAGCCGAAGGAAGCCGTCTGGGCAGCTCCTGACCGGCGCGGCGACGGCTGCGGCCGGCAGTCCGCCGCCGGCCGGGTTCGTTGCCAAGGGCATCGACCCGGGCCGGTCCTCGAGGTGGACGCGCCGGTGCGGCTGAGCTACGCCTGGCGCAGCGGCGAGGTGACCTGGGCACTGCGGGACGGCAACGGCGGAGCCCGTCTGGTGCTCACCCAGACCGGCCCCGCCGCGGACTACCTCGATGCCTGGCACGACCTGATCGAGTCGCTGGCCGCCGAACTGTTGCCTTAGGCCAAGACCTGCGCGTCCTTGTCGCAATTCAGTCCGCAGAGCCAGGCTGAGCCCAAGGCTTTCGGGCCCGCTCGGCGACCTCGTCGAGGAGTTCCTGCAGTTGGGCGGCCAGTTGCGCGCGACCGGTGGGGGAGAGCGAGGCGACCAGTTCGGACTCGCGCGTCAGCACCTGGTCGACCGTCCGCTCGATCAGGTCGTGGCCGGCGGTGGTGAGCGTGACGAGCACCGCCCGGCTGCCGTCGTCGGCCGTCCGGCGCGTGACCAGACCGGACTCCTCGGCGCGCGCGACCCGCTGCGAGATCGCTCCGGCGGTGACGAGGGTACGGCGGCTCAGCTCGCGCGTACTGACCTCGTACGGCGCTCCCGCCCGGCGCAGCACGCTGAGCAGGTCGAGCGTGGCCGGATCCACTCCGGCATCGGCGAGCACCCGGCGGCGGTCGTCGGCGAACAGCTTGGCCAGCCGCCACAGGGGAGTGACGATCTCGATCGAGTCGGTCGGCGTACCGGGCCGCTCCCGTTGCCAGGCACGGGCGATGTCCGCGGCGGGATACGGGCTGGGCGCATCGAGGGGATAGGAATCGGCCACGGAGACCATGATACGTTTAGGTCTAAACATTTAGAGCTAAACGTGAGGATTCGAGGATGACGCGGGTGATCGTGGTGACCGGGGGAGCGACCGGGATCGGGCGGGCGACCGCCGAGCGGTTCCGCGCGGACGGCGAGGAGGTGGTGATCACCGGCCGCCGCGAAGACGTGCTGGCGAAGACCGCGGCCGACCTCGGGGCCAGGGGAGTGGTCTGCGATGCGACCGACCCGGCGCAGGTCGAGCGACTGCTCGACTCGCTCCCGGATCACGTCGACGTACTGGTCAACAACGCGGGCGGGAACACCGACTTCGGCCGGCCGGACGGCGGCTTAGATCAACTGAAGGCGAACTGGCTGGCCAACCTGGAAGCCAACCTGATCAGCGCTGTGCTCACCACGACCGCGCTGGCGTCGCGCCTCACCACCGCAGTCGTTCATCTGGGCTCGATCGCGGGTGCGCGCGGTCCTGGCGCGTACGGCGCATCCAAGGCCGCCCTGGCGCTGTGGAACCAGGACGTGGCCGCCGAGCTCGGACCACGCGGGATCACCTCGAACGTGGTCGCCCCGGGATTCACCGCCGAGACAGAGTTCTTCCAAGGGCGCCTGACCGCCGAACGCCGCGAGACGTTGCTCGCAGCAACGATGACGAAGCGGGAGGGCCAGGTGGAAGACATCGCCGATACCATCCACTTCCTGGCCTCGCCGGCCGCCCGGCACCTCACCGGCCAGGTCCTGCACGTGAACGGCGGCGCCCTCGCGACTCGGTGAATTCATGACAACGTGGCCAGGTGTGACAATGGGCGGCATGCGTGCCACCGTCAAAGACGTCGCCAAGCTGGCTGGAGTGTCCCCGAAGACGGTGTCCAACGTCATCAACGGGGTCGTATTCGTCCGCCCGGAGACGAAGGCGCGGGTCGAGAGTGCGCTGGCCGAGCTCGACTATGTGCCGAACATGAGTGCTCGCGGGCTACGCAACGGCCGAACCGGCATGATCGCATTGGCCTTGCCCGATCTGCTTCGGCCGTACTCCGCGGAGATCGTCCACCTGGTCGTCGAGCTCGCCCACGAGCGGGGCTGGGGTGTGCAGATCGAGCAGACCGCCGCCGAGCCCAAGCGCGAGTTCGAGTTGCTGTCGAAGGCCCGCGCGTACCTGGTCGACGGCCTGATCCTCAACCCGGTGAACCTGAGCGACAGCGCGGTCATGTCGGCCGGACCGCTGCCGCCGCTCGTCCTGATCGGCGACGTCGATCAGGACCTGGTCAGCCAGGTCGCGATCGACAACCTCGCCGCCGCCCGGGACATGACCAACCACCTACTCGCACAGGGCTGCCGCCGGATCGCAGCCGTCGGTACGCCGGAAGTCCCGCGCGGCTCGAGTGGCGCCGGCGTGCTGGCCGGCTCGGCCGTTGCCCCGGGTACGGCGGCCTCCCGGTTGCGGACCGCCGGCTACCACCGGGCGCTCGAGGAGGCCGGCGTACCGATCGATCCCTCGCTCGAGATCGGCCTGGACCGCTGGCGGCCGGAGGGAGCGGCGACCGTGGTCGGGAAGTACCTCGCGGAGCACGAGTTGCCCGATGCGTTCTTCTGTTTCACCGACACGATCGCCTCCGGCGCGCTGTCGGCGTTATGGAGCGCGGGTGTCGCCGTACCGGGGCAGACGCTCGTGGCCGGGTTCGACAACATCCTCGAAAGCCAGTTCATCATCCCGCCGCTGACCACCGTCGATTTCGATCGCCGGGCGTTCGTCGCGGCGGCGCTCGACCTGCTCGGCGAGCGGATGGCCGACCAGGACGCGGCGCCACGGCGGGTGATGATCCCGCATCGGATCGTCGAGCGGGCCAGCACCACGCGCTGACGGATACGTTTCCAAAAGACACACTCCGGAGTCTTGTCGCCACGTCCAGCGGTCCGGAAGGCGGGATTCCGGTCACGATCCCTTGCTTATGCCGTCACTCTCAGCAAGGGTTGCCTGATCACTTCCGCGTCGTTTCCGGGTGCGGGAAGGACGGGGCAGTGTGCGGTCGTCTCGTCGTACGGGCGGCCGTGTCTACCGTCACTCGGGGGTAGTAACGAGAAGAAGGGGGAAGTGTGTCAGTGATGACAAGGCTCGCCGAGCAGTGCCGTGATGTGAGGAGTCACGGCAACGCAGGACTCGGTCGAGCTGCGATCCAACCGGCGGTGTGTACCGGCATCCACGAGGTGAGCTCGTCGGTACGGCCGCGACGCGTGGCGGTGCTCAGACTGAGCAACGGAATGACCACCACGCTGCGACTCGGCGCTGGTGCGAAGGCACCGGAGCGCGGTGCCACCGTGTTCGTCCAGGGTGGCCGAGGGATGGGTGATCAGCCTGCGTCAGGTGGGGTCACCCTCGCATCGAGCAACCCCACCCGGACACGCCTGAGCTGAGTCAATGATTCGCCGGTCTCAGGTCCCAACGCCGAGCTGAGGCCGGCAAGTCCCTGGAGCAGTCGTCCAGTGCCGTAGGAATCTGCCGACGCACCCGGCAGCGATCCTAGGAATCCTCCGCCATCGGATCCGTGAACGAGCGGATCTCGATCGGCGAGAACCGCGCCTCCGGCAACCCGGCTGCGATCTCGGTCGCCCGTTCCAGGCTGCAGTCGACCAGGTAGTAGCCGGCCAGCACTTCTTTGGCCTCGGTGAACGGACCGTCGGTCACCATCGGTGCGCCGTCCTTGACCTGGACCACTCGGGCGTTCTCGGTGGTCAGTCCGAGCCCACCGATGAACTCTCCGTTCGCCTTCAGTTCCTCGGAGAGCTTCCGGTGCTGGTCGAGCACCTGGTCGATGCCCTCCTCGTGCAGCGCGTCCCAGGTCTCGGTGTTCCCGTAGATCAGCAGCATGTACTTCATCGTCTGCCTCCATTCACCGAGTACGTCGGAGCGCCGGATGCGTTCTCGACATGCGGCGCTCCACGCTATCGGCTACCAGGTGGCACCGGCAGGCGCGCGGACCGTGGTGTTGATCCGGTTGAACATGTTGGTGAGCGCGATCATCAGAACGATCGCGGACAGTTCCTTCTCGTCGAAGTGGTCGGCCGCGGCGGCCCAGATCTCGTCCGTGACCGCCTCCGGCCGGTCCGCCAGCCGGGTCGCGGCCTCGGTCAGCGCGAGCGCGGCCCGCTCGGCGTCGGTGAACAGATCGGACTCGCGCCACGCCGCGACCTGGTGCAGCCGCTCGTCGGTCTCACCGTTCTTCAGCGCCGACTTGATCCCGCCGAACACGCATGGCGCGCAGCCGTTGATCTGGCTCGCCCGCAGGTGCACCAGTTCGAGCGTCGTCCCGGATGCCCCGGACTGCCCGATGGCCTTGTAGATGTTCTGGATGCCCTTGGTGGCGTCCGGCAGGATCATTGCGGGGTTGGTCATCCGTGCTGTGGTCATGGGAGGTTCTCCATCAAGGTCAGTTGGTGATTTCACTCCCTTGACGGATGCTGCGCCGCGGATGTGACAGCGGCGTGGAGATCCTTCTCGAGGCGCGTCCTCGACTGGTACGGCGGGGTCGGAGTACTGCCCGGTCAGGCAGATCGGGCCGCTGAACTTCACCTTCTGCAGAGCGGCGAACACCGCGGACCAATCGGACAGTCCGTCCTCGGCCTGGACGAAGTACGGCTTCCAGACACCGTCGGTCCGGATGTACTGCACGTTCTTCAGGTTGACGATGCCGAGCCGCTCGGCGCCGAGCTCGAGGGTCACCGCGGGATCGTCGCCGGCCAGCGCGTCGTGCGCTGCGTCCCAGACCAGCTTGAACCGATCAGGCAACCCGTCGAGCAACTGCAGTACGCCGAGCGTCGACGCCACGAACTCGCCCGTGATGCGGCTGCACCCCGACCTGAACGTCGTACCTGTCCGCGAGTACGGCGGCCTCCTCGAGGAGCCTGCGATTGCGTCGTACCGAGGCCGCGTACCCGTCCGGCCCGAGCTCGGCCATGATCCGGATCATCGGGACGCCGGCCTCCGCACAGGCGGCGAAGACGCCGCTCCGACAGGTCGCTGGCGACGCTGATCGGTTCGATGCCCTCGGCCCGTAACTGCGCGGTGAACTTCGGCAGCTCGGCCTCGGCCGTGGCCGGGGTCAGGTAGGCGCTGTCGCGGACCGGCACCTCCGCACCGGCGAACCCGAGACCGGCGACGAGCCGACCGAGCTCGTCGCCGGGCAGCCCGAGCCAGGGTTTGGTGAAGACGGACCACAAATAGGACATTCAGCGGCCTCCCAGCCCACTCATGGTGATACCTCGGACGAACCAGCGTTGCGTCAGGAAGAACACGATGATCAACGGGATCGTGGTGACCGTGGCGGCCATCAGCAGCAGGTTCCACTGGGTGCCGTTGGTGTCCTGGAACACCTGCAACCCGACCGAGCGGTCCGGGTGGCGTCACTGTTCGAGATGACCAGCGGCCAGAGCAGGTTGTTCCACTGGCTGATGAACTTGAAGACGGCCAGCGTCGCGATCGCCGGGACCGCCAACGGCACGATCACGCGGACGAACGCCTGCCACCGGTTCGCGCCGTCCAGCCGGGCGGCCTCCTCGTAGTCGCGCGGGATGCCAAGGAAGAACTGCCGGAGCAGGAACACCCCGAGTGCGGTGAACGCGTGCGGCAGGATCATCCCGGGCCAGGTGTCGATGCCGTGCAGCTTCGCGACCAGGACGAACTGCGGGATCAGGGTGACCTGCGACGGGATCATCAGCGTGGCGAGGTAGATGCCGAACAGCCAGCCGCGGCCGGGGAAGTTCAGCCGGGCGAACGCGTACGCCGCCAGCGCGGCCGTCACTGTCTCGAGCAGAGTCGTGCCGCCCGCGAAGTACACGGTGTTCAGCAGGTACTTGCCCAGTGGCACGAGCTCGAAGGCGTGGGTCAGGTTCTCCGGGTGCCAGCTGCTCGGCCAGAACGACGGCTTGGCCGCCATCGACTCGGCGTCGGACTGGAACGCGACCAGCACCATCATCACGACCGGGATGAGGGTGACGGCGGTGACCAGGAAGCAGGCGAAGACAACCAGCTTCCGCTGGAGAGCTTTGTTGGAGGCCAGGGGGAGCGCTTCAGTTGTCATAGTGCACCAACCTCCGCTGGAACAGGAACTGGGTCGTGGTGATCAGCACGATGAAGGCGAACAACACCAGCGACTGCGCGGCGGCGTACCCCTGGTCGTAGTTCTCGAAGCCGGTCCGGTAGATGTACATGACCAGCGTGGTGGTGCGGGTGCCCGGTCCGCCGTTCGTCATGATCAGCGCCTGGTCGAAGACCTGGAACGAGCCGATCATCGACGTGACGATCACGAAGAACAGGGCCGGCGACAACATCGGCAGCGTGACGTTCCGGAAGCTCTGCCACGGGCGAGCTGCCGTCTACGCGAGCGGCCTCGTAGAGCTGTTGCGGGATCGCCTGCAGCCCGGCGAGGAACACGACCATGCCGAAGCCGAAGCTCTTCCAGACACTCATCAGCGATCAGCGCGGGCATCGCCCAGTTGTCCGAGATCAGCCACTCCGGTCCGTTGATGCCGAACACTCCGAGCACGGCGTTCACCAGTCCGTCGTGCGGGATGTAGAGCCAGATCCAGACGAACGCGACCGCCACCGTGATCGTTGCGTACGGCAACAGCAGGAGCGAGCGGAAGACCGCGACCCGGCGCAGACCCTGATTCAGCAGCAACGCCAGCGCGAGGCTGACCACGATCGTCAGCGGCACGCTCACGAAGGTGAAGTACGCCGTGTTGCCCAGCGCCGACCAGAACGTCGGATCCGGGCCCAGGCGGGCGAAGTTGTTCAGCCCGGCCCAGCGCGGTGCGACTGAACAGGTTCCAATCGAGCAGTGAGATCACGCCGGCGGCGACAACCGGTCCGGCGGTGAAGATCAGGAACCCGATCAGGCTGGGCAGGATGAACAGCCAGGCGGTCAGTGTCTCGCGGTTGCGCCAGCGTGGGGTCGGCTTCGACCGGGGACGGGGTGGTGCGGCGGTCGTCGGCGCGGGCGCGGTGGTGGTAGTCGACGGCCATCGTGCTCACCCCTTCCTCGCGGTGGCTTGGCGGATGTTGTCCTGGTGCTGCCGCATCAGTACGTCGAGCCGCGGGGTCAGCCCGGTGATCGCGTCGGCGCACCGAGACCTGGCCGAGGAACGTCCGGGGCAGGTCCTGGCCGAGCAGCTGCTTGACCTGGTTCCAGTTCGTGGTGACGTCGAACGGCGTGACCGCCGGCGACCTTGCCGGCCAGGATCTGCTGGACGATGCCGAGGTTGTCCGGCGGCGGCTGGAACGCGCTGCCCGCGCTCAGCCGGGCCGGGTTGTTGCGGCCGGCCTTGGCGTAGATGTCGAGCGCTCCGGTGCTGGTCAGCGTCTTCATCAGCTTCCACGCGAGGTCGAGTTCGGCTCCGTCGCGCACCCCCGACGGAATCGCGAAGCTGGACCCCGACACCCGGGGTGTGCTGCCGACGGCACCGGCCGGGAACGGGATGACGTCCCAGTCGAACGTGGCCTTGCGCACGTTGACGACCTGCCACGGCCCGTTCTGCATGAAGGCGACGTTGCCCTCCATGAAGTTGGACAGCGAGCTCTCGGTGACCAGGTTCTTGATCGGCGGCGTGACCTTGTCCTTGACGAACAGGTCGATGACGTACTGCAGCGCCTCCATCGCCTCGGGTTCATCAAGAATGCTCCGGCTGGCGTCGTCGTCCATCACATTGCCGCCCGCGCAGTAGATCCACGACACCAGGTCGTCGATCGCCGGTGCGCAGGTGAAGCCGTACTGCTCGCCGGGCTTGGTGAGCTGGACCGCCAGTTCCCGGAACGTTGCCCACCGCATCGGCTGGGTCCGGGACGGCAGCTCGATGCCTTGCTTCTGCAGCAGCGTCTTGTTGTAGTACATGACCGTCGGCGCGACGTCGAAGCCGATCGCGTAGGTCTGGTTGTTGAAACTCGAGATCCGGCGACTCGACTGGTAGAAGTCGTCGAGCTTGAAATCGGGGTCGGCCTCGATGAGATCGTCGAGCGGACGGTGCGCGCCACGGGCGGCGTACGTCGGGATCAGCGTGCCGTTGAGCGCGGTCACCAGGCCGGCCGTGCCACTGACGAGTTGGAGGTCGAGCTTGGTCGGGTAGCTGGTCGACGGGGTCAGGGTCGGGACCGACTTCACCCCGAGCTGTTGCTCGACGTACTTGCTGAAATCGTTCCAGACCTTCTTCTCCGCAGCGCTGCTCGACCACATCGCCCAAGTCGCGGAGCCTGTGGGTGGTCCAGACGAGCAGCCGGCGGCGGCCAGGCCCAGCCCGGCCAGGCCGGTCAGCTCGAGAAAGCCGCGGCGGGACAGCGTCATAGTCTTCTCCTCACCGGTAGAGCAGGTCGATCGACTCGGCGCGGATCCGCTCCTCGTCGACCTGAACGCCCAGTCCAGGGGCGGTGGGGACCGTCGCGACGGCCTTGGTGATGGTCAGCCCCTCGACATAGAGATCGGACAGCAGCTCCGGCCCGTTGAGCTCGGCGGGCAAGGCGAGCTCGAGCTGACTGAAGACATGCAGCGCGGCGGCGAACGCGACTCCGCAGTCGGTCAGGCCGCTGGCGAGGATTTCCAGCCCGCCGGCGAGCGCGGTCTGGGCGGTCTTCAGGGCGTTGCGGAGGCCGCCGGACTTGCAGACCTTGATCACGACCAGGTCGGCGGCCTCCAGCCGGATCGCGCGGGCGAGGTCCTGCGCGGAGAAGCTGCCTTCGTCGATCGCGATCGGCAGGTCGATCAGCTCGCGCAGCCGTTGCATGGCGAGCGTGTCGGTGCTCGGCACGGGCTGCTCGATGCAGTGGATCGTGCGGATGTCCGCCGTACGGTCCCGTAGTTGCCTGAGCGCACTCGGCCGGTAGGACTGATTGGCGTCGAGCCACAACGGCTTGCCGCCGGCCACCTCGGCCACGGTCTGGATCGCCGCGGTGTCCGCGTCCAGATCGCCGCCGATCTTGACCTTGTACGCCGGATAGTCCGAGGACTGGAGCGCGTGTTCGCGGACCGTGTCCGGGTCGCCGACGCCGATTGCCGAGCACAGCGGGATCTCGTCGTACACCTTGCCGCCGAGCAGGGCGTGCACCGGGACGCCGGCGAGCTTGCCGGCGGCGTCGTGCATGGCGACGTCGACGGCGGCTCGGGCGAACGGGAACCCGTTCGAGACCGAAGGACTGAGCCGCTTCGAGGCCCGCTGGTGGAACAGCTCGACGTCGAACGGCGTGAGTTCGAACAGGATCGGCGCGAGGTGCCGCCGGATCACCACCGCCATCGTCTCGGCGGTCTCGTAGCTCCAGCTCGGCAGCGCGCGCTGCTCACCCCAGCCGACGACGCCGTCCTCGGTGGTCAGCTTGACGAACACCACTGCGGCGGCCTGGTCCGGCGCGTCACCGGGGGAGCCGACCGCCCCGCTGCCGAGCACGAAGCGGCGGGCGAACGGGACCGCGACCGGGAAGACTTCGACCTGCATGATGCGGGACATGTGTCGTCGTCCTTTCAGGCCGCGATCGACCAGACGGCCGGGTCGACGTAGCTCGGTCCCCGGGTGCCGTCGTCGAGCCACTTGACGACGTCCGCGATTACGTAGCCGGCGAGCGCGAGATGTCCCTCGGCGGTGTCGCCGGCGATGTGCGGGCTGAGCAGCAGGTTCGGCGCTTCGAGGATCGTGGGGTCGAACGTCGGCGGCTCCGGGTCGTACACGTCCAGGGCGGCGTACAGGCGTCCGTCGAGCACGTGGTCGAGCAGAGCCTGCTGGTCGACGGCCGGGCCGCGGGACGAGTTCACGACGACCGCGCCGTCGGGGAGCCGCTCGATCAGCGCGCGGGTGATGATGCCCTTCGTCTCGGGCACGTTCGGGACGTGGATGGTGAGGAACGGACTGCTGGCCGCTTCTTCGAGCGTTGTCGTGCGTACGCCGAGTTGTTCGGCGCGATCGGCAGTCAGGTAGGGGTCGTAGACGGCGAGGTCGCAGCCGAACGGCTTGAGCAGGGTGATGAGAGCGCGGGCAGTGCTGCTTGCGCCGATGATGCCGACCTTGGCGCCTGCGAGTTCGTGGCCGCGGAACTCGGTCTGCTTCCATCCGCCCCGCCGAATCGCTCCGATCGAAGCGGGGGAGCCGGCGGGCCAGGGTGAGCATCGCGGCCAGGCAGTACTCGCCGACCGACCACGCGATCCGCGGTCCTGCGGAGAAGACCGCGACGCCCTGGTCGAGGATGACCGGGTCGATGAGGTTCTTGACCGAGCCGGCCGCGTGCGCGACCACCTTCGGACCGTTGCCGTCGGACCACAGTTCCTTGCCGAGGTGCGGCGTACCCCAGCTGGTCAGGAGGACGTCGGCACCGGCGGCCAGCTCTGGTACGGCGGCGGGATCGAGCGCCGGCGAGCCCGGGCCTGCTGCGTGCTCGGCCGCCGCCCAGACGACGTCGAAGCGGTCCTCGAGCAGCCGGCGGGTCTCGGGGTCGACCACGTCGGTGGCGCGATCGGGGGTGAAGAGGGCGGCGAGTTTCGGCACCGTGGGGCTCCTTCGATCAGGCGTGTTCCGACGGTAGGCGCTTTCCGTTATGCAGGTCCAAGCCCGATTGCGCATGAACCGATACCGTGCCGGTATGGACGTGTCGCTCCAGCAACTCCGTGGTTTCGTCGCCGTCGCCGAGGAACTCCATTACGGCCGGGCCGCGCAGCGGCTGAACCTGACCCAGCCGCCGTTGACCCGGCAGATCCAAGGGCTCGAGCGGACCCTCGACGTCCGTCTGTTCGACCGGACCGGCCGGGGCGTGCGGCTGACCGCGGCCGGTGACGTCTTCCTCGAGCACGCCCGTCGCGTGCTGGCGCTGCTCGAGATCGCTCCGGACGCGACCCGTCGGGCCGCCGACGGTCAGACCGGGACCCTGCGGATCGCGTTCACCGCCATCGGGGCGTACGCCGTACTCGCGGACTTCCTCACCATGGTCGGGAAGCGGACGCCGGCGGTGACGTCGGAACTCACCGAACTGGTCAGCCCGGCACAGTTCGAGGCGCTGGCGAACCTGGAGATCGACATCGGCCTCGTCCGGCCACCGATCCCATCGCAGTTCGAGTCGGTGCTCGTGCATTCGGAGGATCTGGTGCTCGCCGTACCGGCTGAGCACCCGCTGGCAACCGGCGACACCCCGGTGACGCTCGCCGACGCCACCGACGATTACATCGGCTACAGCCCGGAGGGTTCGCAGTACCTGCACGACATCTGCGCGGCGATGATCGGCATGGATCGCTACGCCGTCAGCCAGCTGGCCTCTCAAGTCCCCACCATGCTCGCCCTCGTCCGGGCCGGTCTCGGCTGCGCGTTGATCCCGCGCTCGATCATGGCGATGCGGGTCGAGGGTGTCCGCTACCGTGAGCTCGACGCGGCCGACGCGCACTCGGTCACGCTGCACGCCTGCTGGAGTCCGGACAGTCCGAACCCGGCTCTGCAGCGGCTCGCGGAGTCATTGCGGCTGGACCCGCACCTCGACGCTTGACCTAGAGTTTGCTCGAATTCGTAGAGTCGAAGGTATGACAGCTCAGCACAAGATCGGTTCCGGGTTCGGGCACGACAGCACCGCGGACGATGTCCTCGCCGGGATCGAGCTGACCGGCAAGCTGGCCGTCGTCACCGGCGGGTATTCCGGTCTCGGCCTGGAGGTCACTCGCGCGCTCGCGAAGGCCGGCGCGCACGTCGTCGTACCGGCCCGGCGGCCGGACGTCGCCCGCGAGGCGCTGGCCGGGATCTCCGGCGCGGAGGTCGACGAGTTGGACCTGGGCGAGCTGGAGAGCGTACGGGCGTTCGCGGACCGGTTCCTCGCGCATCGGGGCGGTCGATCGACTACATGATCGACAACGCGGCGATCATGGCCAGCCCGGAGACGCGGGTCGGGCCGGGCTGGGAGGCGCAGTTCGCGACCAACCACCTCGGGCACTTCGCGCTGGTGAACCGGCTCTGGCCGGCGATCGTTGCCGATGGCGGCGGCCGGGTCGTGTCGCTGTCGTCGACCGGGCACCGGCGCTCGGACATCCGGTGGGACGACCTGGAGTTCCGGCAGGGGTACGACAAGTGGCTGGCGTACGGGCAGGCGAAGACCGCCGACGTGCTGTTCGCCGTTCAGCTCGATGCCCTCGGCAAGGATTCCGGCGTACGGGCGTTCGCCGTGCACCCGGGCGGGATCCTCACGCCCCTGCAGCGTCACCTGCCGCGCGAGGAGATGGTGGCGTTCGGCTGGATCGACGAGGACGGCAACCTGAAGGCCACAGGGTTCAAGACGCCCGAGCAGGGCGCCGCGACCGAGGTGTGGGCCGCGACCTCGCCGCGGCTCGACGGGCTCGGCGGCGTGTTCTGCGAGGACTGCGACATCGCCGAGGTGTCCACCGACGACGCCCCGGGCGTCCGGCCGTACGCGATCGACCCGGCCTCGGCGGCCCGGTTGTGGACGATCTCCGCGGAGCTCACCGGAGTGAACGCTTTCGGGTAATGTGGCCTGGACTAAGAACGACGGACTGAGGAGGTGGGACCGATCACCAGACAGGCAGGTTGGTTGCTCCCGCCGCGAGGGGTCAGCATTTCAGGCTGACCGCGGGAGCCTCGGTTGAAGGGGTTCTGTGTCTGTATCTTCTGTTCCAGCTGTTGAGCTCGGCCTTGTTGTCGAGAGGTTGCGTGCGTCCGGATGCGTCTTCGCGGAGGACGAGGCGGCGCTGATCGTGGAGACTGCCCGGGATGCCGCCGAGGTGGCCGCGATGGTCGACCAGCGAGTCGCCGGGCTGCCGCTCGAACACGTCCTCGGCTGGGCGTCCTTTCGCGGGCTGCGGATCGCTGTCGATCCCGGTGTCTTCATCCCGCGTCGCCGTACCGAATTCCTCGTGGCCGAGGCGCTCGAGGTGACCACACCCGGGGCCGTCGTCGTGGACCTCGGTTGTGGGTCGGGCGCGTTGGGTGCGGCGATCGCGGCGGAGCGGCAGGTGTCGTTGTACGCCGCGGATATCGAGCTGGCCGCGGTGCGGTGTGCTCGGCGCAATCTGGTGCCGTGGCGTGGATCGGTGTATCAGGGCGATCTATTCTCCGCGCTGCCGGATCACCTCCGAGGGCACATCGACGTACTGCTCGCGAACGTGCCGTACGTGCCCACCAACGAGATCCGGCTCCTGCCGCCTGAGGCTCGACTGTACGAACCGCACGTCACGCTGGACGGCGGCCCGGACGGCCTGGCCACGTTGCGCCGGGTCGCGGCCGGGGCGTCCGAATGGCTTGCTGACGGCGGACATCTGTTCGTGGAGATGAGCGAGCATCAGGCCCCGCTGGCAGCGGCCGTACTGGGAGAGCAGGGTCTGAGTACTCGCATCACCTCCGACGACGAGCTTGGTGCGACTGTTGTCCACGGCATCAAACCCGGCGTTGGACGTGCAGGAGGTAGTCCCGCCGGTTGAGTGGGTCGTGATCGGTGCGTGGGCGATCCGGGATCGGACCGGTGACGGGTTGGTAGCGCTCGAACGCGGACTCCAGCACGCCTTCACCGCGGGTGAGGGCTGGGAGCTGCTGCTCGAGTTCGTAGACGGCGGCCGCGGGGATTTCTCCTTCCAGGGTTGAGGTTTCCGCGGCCAGCGCCGGCACCTGCGGGATCGCGCGCAGCCGGGCGAGAGCCGCGAGTACGGCGCGGGTCGTGTCAGTCGGGATCTCCAGCCGGAAGCGATGCATCGGCTCGTGCACCGTCGTACCGGCCTGCTGGAGCGCGGTCATCAGGACCAGCGGCGTCAGGTTGCGGAAGTCGCCGGCCGTGCTCGACATGCTCTTGTCGAAGACGGCGTGGGCGTGACTCTGCCGCGCCGAGTAGCCGGAGTGCGTCATCACGACCCGCGCGTCGGGGATCTGCCAGCCGTGGACGCCCTGGTCGAGCGTCTCGCGGACCGTCTCCTCGACGGCCTTGATGAACGCGTACGGCATCGAGCCGAGCTCGACCTCGAGCTCGAAGGTGACGCCGGCGTTGACCGGGGCCGGTTCGAGCCGGAGCCCGACGGTGGCGAGGAACGGGTTCGGGTCCTTCTTGTTGAACTCGACCGCCTCGCCGGTGCCGTTGAGCCGCTCGATGCAAATCGTGGTCGTCTCGCGGAACCCGACCTCGATCCCGAACTCGGTCGCCAGGGTGGTCTCGATGACCTCCTTCTGCACCTCGCCGTACAGGGACACGTAGGTCTCCTGGCGGAGGTCGTCCTGGCGCAGGTTGATCAGCGGGTCCTGCTCGGCCAGTTGGGTCAGGGCGACGCGCAGATTGCCCCTGTCCCGGAGCTCCTTCGGAAACACCACCGTCTCCAGTGTCGGCGGAGCGAACATGACCGGGTTTGGGGAAACAAATGTGCGCGGAGTGGCCGAAATGTTCCACTGATCGCTCAGTCTGTCGCCGATCTGGACGTCCGCGAGGCCCCACACCTGCGCGATCTGGCCGGCCCGCACCTCGGTGGCCGGGTTCGCGCCGCCGTTGCCGAAGATGCGCAGCGCGGTAACCTTCGCGTCGGAGCCCGCGCCGAACCCGAGTCGCTCGCGGACTCGCGCCGTACCCGAGAAGATCCGGACGTACGCGATCTTCTCGCCGGCCGGACCGCGCTCCACCTTGAACACCGCTCCGTCCAGCGGGCCGTCGCTGGTGCCGGCCCGGGGGAGCAGTTCGCGGATGCCTTCGGTCAGTGCTTCGGTGCCTGCACCGGTGATCGCGGATCCGAAGTAGACCGGGTGCACGAGTGTTTGCTCCGTCTGCTCGGCCAGCGCTTTGCCCACCGTGTCGTGGTCGACGATCTCGCCCTCGATGTACCTCCGCAGCAGTTCGTCGTCGTGGTCAGCGAGCAGTTCGAGGAGAGCGCCGTACGGCCGGGGTGTGAAGGTCGCCTCGGGGGTGCCGAGACGTGTGGCCTCGCCCATCGGGACGATCGCCGGGGTCAGCTTGTCCGCGATGGACTTGAGTACGGCGTCGTACTGCGCGCCGGGGCGGTCAATCTTGTTGACGAAGATCAAGGTCGGGATCTTCAGGCGCCGCAGGGTCCGCATCAGTACGCGGGTCTGCGCCTGGACGCCCTCGACGGCCGAGATGACCAGCACCGCGCCGTCGAGCACGCTGAGCGCCCGCTCCACCTCGGCGATGAAGTCCGGGTGGCCGGGCGTGTCGATCAGGTTGACCGTGACAGGGTCGACCTCGCCGATCGCGAACGACACGACCGCCGACTTGATCGTGATACCGCGCTGGCGTTCCAGCGCGAGGGAATCGGTCTGGGTGCTGCCGTCGTCGACGCTACCGATCTCGTCGATGACCCCGGCGGCGTAGAGCAGCCGCTCGGTCAGGCTCGTCTTACCGGCGTCGACATGCGCCAGGATCCCAAGGTTGAGTACTTTCACGCAGCTTCATGTCCTTTGAACAGGTGTCAATTCCTTCCGCGACAGACATGAAGCGAGGTCGCATGACAGAACTCCTTGACTAGACACCTGCTCGTACGCCCACGAGTACACCAATCCCCGTTCCGCGTCCGCAAACCATTTAGTCGTGCGCTACACCGTCGGTGTGCCGCCCCTCGATCCGTGTACGCCGAGCAGCGGCAGGCGGCGACTGGTTCGAGCCGCACGCGGGAACTGGTCAGTTGATCAGGGTGCCGATCGGGGTGCCGGTGGTGATGGATGAGGCGGCGGAGGGGCTGTCGATGTCGAAGACGTGCAGGGGGAGGTGGTGGTCGCGGGCGAGGATGAAGGCGGACTGGTCCATCACGCCGAGGCCGCGGTCGATGACGTCCTGGTAGGTGAGGTGGTCGAAGCGGCGGGCGTCGGGGTGCTTGTTCGGGTCGGCGTCGTACACGCCGTCGGTGCCGTTCTTGGCGACCAGGAGGGCGTCGGCGCCGAGTTCGATGGCGCGCTGGACGGCCGGGTAGTCGGTGGTGGTGAACGGCTGTCCGTTGCCGCAGGCAAGCAGAACGATCGAGCCCTTCTCCAGGTGCCGCAGTGCGCGGAGCCGGATGTACGGCTCGGCCAGGTTGTTGATCGGGATCGCCGTCATCAGATGTACGTCGTCCGCGCCGAGAGCCGCGAGGCGGCCGCGGAGGAGGACCGCGTTGATGACGGTGCCGAGCATGCCGATGTTGTCGGCCTCGACCCGGTCGATGCCCCACTCTTCGGACCGGTTGCCGCGGAAGACGTTGCCGCCGCCGACGATGACCGCGACCTGGATGCCGGTGGCGTGCAGCGCGATCACCTCGTTGGCCAGGTGGGTGAGCCGGTCGCTGTCGAAGCCGAAGTCGTTCGGACCGGCGATCGCCTGGCCGGACAGCTTGAGGACGAGCCTGCGGTACATGCCGCTCCGTTCGATCAGTAGGCGGTGACGGGAATTCTCGCGAACACCGATTCCCGCCATTGTGGCCCAGGACGGGCTCGCGCCAAGCTGACCAGATGATCGAGTTCAAGCAGGAGAATCTGAGCGGGGCGCGGTTCGACCAGGTGCGGTTGCGCGAGGCGATCTTCCACGACGTCGATCTGAACGGCGCCGGTTTCGACGACGTCAACCTGGGTGGCGCCGCCTTCGAGAACGTGAACCTCAGCAACGCCCGGTTCCACGACATCAACCTCAGCGGCGCCCGGTTCGACAACGTCAATCTCAACGGCGCCACGATTCGCGCCATGATGATCGATGCCTCGATCGACGGTGAGATCCGCAACCTGCGGGTCTGGGGTGTGGACGTCGTACCGCTGGTCGACGCCGAGCTCAACCGTCGTCACCCCGGTCGCGAGAAGATGCGCCCGGCCGACGCCGACGGTTACCGGGAGGCGTGGGACCTGCTCGAGCAGCTGTGGGGCGAGACCTTCGAACGGGCCCGGCAGCTCCCGCCGGAGTTGCTGCACGCGTCGGTCGACGGCGAGTGGTCGTTCATCGAGACGCAGCGGCACCTGGTCTTCGCCACGGATGCCTGGGTACGGCGTGCAGTCCTCGGCGACCCGGCTCCGTGGGATCCGCTGGACCTTCCGCACGACGAGATGCACGACGAACCGTCCGTTCCGCGCGATCGCGCCGTACGACCCTCGTTGGAGGAGGTACTCGCGTTGCGGGCCGACCGGATGGGCACGGTCCGGGCGGTCTTCGCGGAGCTGACGGACGAGCGGCTCGGTGAGATGACCGTGCCGGTGACCGAGCCCGGGTATCCGGCGTCGAAGAGTTACCAGGTCAGCGAGTGTCTCGGCTGCATTCTGGGCGAGGAATGGGAGCACCGGATGTACGCCGAGCGGGATCTCGCCGTACTCGGTGTCGAGTCTGGCGGGAGCCGATCGACGCCTGGGTGAGAGCACACCTACCTTTGGGAGACAACCATGGAGCTCAGCGTCAACGTCTTCGTCAGCCTTGACGGTGTCATGCAGGGTCCGGGCGGGCCGGACGAGGACCGCAGCAACGGGTTCGGGTACGGCGGATGGCTGGTTCCGCACGCGGCCGACGGTCAGCTGGACCCGGTCGACGGGTGGTTCGGGGAGGCGGACGCGATCCTGCTCGGGCGGTCGACGTTCGAGATGATGCGCACGTTCTGGTCGCAGGTGACAGTGGAGCCGGACAACATCGTGTCGACCGCGTTGAACACCTGGAAGAAGTACGTCGTCAGCAACACGCTCTCCGACGAGGACGCGGCGTGGGGCGACACCACCGTCCTGCGTGGTGACGACATCGTGGCGCAGGTACGGCGGCTGAAGGAACAGCCCGGGCGTGAGCTGCAGGTGCACGGGAGCTGGCAGCTCGTACGGACGCTGCACGACGCCGGCTTGGTGGATCTCTATCGGCTGATCCAGTTCCCGGTTGTGGTGGGGACGGGGAAGCGGTTGTTCGAGGCGGGCGCCGTACCGTCGACCTTCAAGATCACCCACGGCGAGGTGCTGCCGGGCGGCTCGGGCGCGGTGTCGCTGACGCTGCGGCAGGTCGGGTTCGGGTCGCTCGGGACCGGGGACATCGTGGTCGAGGACGGCAAGGAAGTCCTGATCTGAAACTGTCGGCCGGGTGCCGGTCACCCGGCCCACGCGGCCCAGACTGTGTAGAGCAGACCGGGGTGTGACGGCGGATCGAGGCTGGTCATGGCGCAAGTGGAGGCCGGTGGATGTGCAGGTCGACAGGACGTCTCGGCCTGGCCCGCCCCCGGCCGGCCGGTCTCACGCCTGAACACCCCGCCCGACGACCACCCCGAGACCGACACCTCCTGTCGACCTGCACATCCCGGGCCGCTCCCGTCGACCTGCACATCCCCGGCCGGCGGCAACCCTCGACGGAGTCCTCCCCAATCCGGTTTGGGGAGGGTGCTCGGCGCGGCATTAGCCTCTTGTGAACCACGATTCTTGGGGGTTGGACATGGACATGTTGAGCGGGCGGGCGATCCAGGAGGCGGGGCTGAAGGACTGGCGCAAGCTTGCCCAGGCGCTGCACGCGTGCTTCCTGGTCGAGTCGTTCGCCGACGGGCTCACGTTCGCGAAGTCCGTCGGCGAGGCCTGCGCGGCCGTCGGACACGAGCCGGACGTCCGCGTGACTGGGAGGTTCGTTGACGTCCGGCTGCTGAGCCCGGAGGCGTTGTGGCGGCATCCGGACGGCAGGGAGGAGGCCGGTCCGAACGTGACGCAACGCGATGTGGACCTGGCGCGACAGATCAGTGCGATCGCGCAGTCCCTCGGCCTGAAGTCTGACCCGTCCGCGGTCGCTCAGCTCGAGATCGGCCTGGACACGGCCGATCTGGCCGCGATCGGTCCGTTCTGGGCCGCCGTACTCACGGGCAGTAGCGCCCACGAGGGCAACGACGTGTTCGATCCGGCCGGCCGCATCGCCAATCTGTGGTTCCAGGGCACGGACGCGCACGAGACTCCCCGCCAACGCTTCCATCTCGACCTCTGGCTTCCAGCTGATGTGGTCCCTGCCCGGATCGAAGCGGCGCTGGCTGTCGGCGGCACCGTGGTGTACGACGCCGAGGCGCCGGCGTTCACCGTGCTGGCAGATCCGCAGGGCAACAAGGTCTGTCTCTGCACCTACCTGGACCGCTGAAAATCCAGGCGCGGAGCTGAGGCGCCTTTGGGTAGAGTCACGAACTGTTGTGTGACACGAGGAGGTGCGTGATGGCTTGCATGGTGATCCGGTTCCGCGCCAATCCCTCCTTCTCTGCTGCTGTCTGACAGCTTTCCGGACCGGTTGGTGCGTCGCGGCGTCTGGCCGCGGGTCTCGTGCGCCCGGGGCGCACTCCGTGCCGACCGAACCGGAGCTTCCTCATGTCCTTCGTGGACACACAACTGCATGCTGCCCTTCGTACGCGTCCTTGCTGGTGTTCAGTACGACGTCCTGCGCCGCCGTGTGACCGCTCTGTCGGAGCGCTATCGGTGCGAGCGGGTCGACGACAGCACACCTGGGATGCGCGATGACCTCGACTGCCTCGCGTACGCCGTCGTGCGGATGCCGGCGACGTGTCGCGCTCTGCACGCTGCCCTTCTTGCTGCAGATCGACACGTGGTCAGCACCTTCACGACTCACCTCGACCTCGGCGGAGGCACCGGAGCGGCGGCCTGGGCGGCCGCCGCTGTCTGGCCGGGGATCACGACCGAGATCGTCGAACGTGAGCCGGCCGCCATCCGCCTCGGTCGTCGCCTTGCCGACGGCAGGAAAGGCCGGCTTGTCGACCCAACGTGGACGGCGGCCGACCTTCGCCGCTGGACCCCGCACGGCCAGGTCGACCTGATCACCATCGGCTATGTCCTCAACGAGCTGTCCGACACGGGTTGTCGCGACCTGGTCAACACAGCGGCTCGGACCGCCGGCACCGTCGTGATCGTTGAGCCGGGGACTCCGCGCGGGCATCGACGGATCCTCGATGCCCGCGCTCAACTCATCGAGCACGGTCTGACGATCGCGGCTCCGTGCCCGCATCAGGCGGGGTGCCCACTTGTCCCCGCCGACTGGTGCCACTTCGCCGTACGACTGCCGCGGACCGAACTACATCGGGCACTGAAGGACGGCACGCGCAACTACGAAGACGAGAAGTTCGCCTACCTCGTCGCCACTCGTGCGCCAGCGAAGATCGCATCGGCCAGGGTGATCGCCAGACCCGGTCATCGGAAAGGGCAGGTGGTTCTCGATCTCTGCACCACCGCCGGCACACGTGAACGGACCGTGGTGCCGAAGTCGTCCTCCAGCTATCGCGCCGCTCGCTCGACAACCTGGGGTGACGCCTGGAGCGCCGACCCTGCCCGGGGTGTCGAGTCGAGTGGTCAGAGGTCGTAGCCGCCGGAGGCTTCGAGGGTTTGGGCGGTGATCCAGGCGCTATCGGGGGAGAGCAGGAACGCGATCACCTTGCCGAGGTCGTCCGGTTCGCCGATGCGGCCGAGGGCGGTGCGCTCGGCGATCGGCGCGATCAGCTCGGGATAGCGGGCGAACGCGTCGTCGCCGAGGCGGGTCCGGGTCACGCCGGGAGCGACGGCGTTGACCCGGATGCCGCGGGCGCTGAGCTCCTTGGCGAGGTAGCGGGTGAGCACTACCTGGGCGCCCTTCATGCTCGCGTACACCGAGTACCCCGGCTCCGGCCGCGTGTTCGGCCAGGGCGGACGTGCTGCTGGTGTAGACAATCGATCCGCCGTCCGCGATCAGCGGCAGCAGGGTCTGGGTGAGGAAGTACGGGCCCTTGAGGTGGATTCGCAGCATCTGGTCGAACAGCTCGTCGGTCGTGTCCTCGAACATCACCGGCTGCTGCCCGACGCCCGCGTTGTTGACGAGGAAGTCGAACGACGTCCGTCCCCACTGCCGCAGCACGTCGGTCACGGCGGTCTTGAAGTCGGCGAAGGTCTCCGAACGACCGACATCCAGTGGCAGTGCGACCGCCGTACCGCCGTCCTTCTCGATTCGTTCGGCCGTCTCGAGGCCTCCGTCGCGGTTGCCGCGGTAGGTCAGGATCACCCCGACACCGCGCCTCGCGACCTCGAAGGCCGCGCTCTGCCCGATGCCGGAACTCCCGCCGGTAATCACAGCTATTTGCATGATTGTGTCAATCTCCTAGAGCGTCTTCAACAGGTACAGCTCTAGTAGACGCGTGATCGTTGACGAGTCGATAGACCATTGCTCGCCAGCACTTGCACGATCCTGCTTCACGGCAGGGTCAGGTACGTCGCTTCCTCGCGAACCAGACCGGTGTCACGGCTGGGCGGCGTACCGAACTCGCGACGGTACTCACGGCTGAACTGCGACGGGCTGTCGTAGCCCACGGCGTACCCGGTGCTCGTCACGTCCTCACCCAGCCCGACCAGCCGCAGCCGCGCCTCCTGCAACCGGATCTTCTTCTGGAACTGGATCGGCGTCATCGCCGTCACGGTGCGGAAGTGCCGGTGGAACGCGGACGTACTCATCCCGGCCAGCGCGGCCAACTCCTCGACCCGGAACGGTTCGGTGTAGTGGTCCCGGATCCAGCGGATCACCCGCGCGACGTGCGACAGGCTGCTGTCCGCGAGCCCGATCTCGCGGACCGCAGCGCCCTGAGGACTGCGCAGCAGTCGCCAGACGATCTCGCGCTCCACGAGTGGCCCGAGTACCCGAGCGTCCTCGGGTACGTCGACCAGCCGAAGAAGCCGGACCACTGCGTCGATGAGCTCCTGCGGCGCGCGGCTGACGGTCAGCCCTTGAACCGATGCACCAGGCACCTGACTGTCCGCCGCATCCAACAGCAGTGAGGCGATCAGATCCGCCCGCAGCGACAACCCCACCCCAAGGCACGGCTGGTCCTTGGATGCCTCGACGAAATGCCCGGTCACCGGCAGATCCACGGACACGACGAGGTAGTCGCCGGCGCCGTACTCGAAGACCTGGTCGCCGACCGCGAGCCGCTTGCGGCCCTGGGCAACGAGTGCGAACGTCGGTGTCGCCAAGGAGGACATCGGCGGCGTAGGCGCCTCGACCACCGACAGCAGCAGACCGTCGATCGCGTGCTCGCGCCCAACCGCGCCGACGATCAACGCCCGCAACTCCGCCAGTGCCTTCTCCACACGGTCAGGCTATGACCAGTCTGGTGATCAAGTCGTCCTGGAGGGTGAAGGTGAAGTCGAGGTCGACGGTTCCACCGGGGAAGTTGCCCTCGAGGTGATGGGTGGCGACATACGTGGTGTCGTCGACCTGGCGTGCGCCGATCAGGTCGATGGTGTAGGTGTACTCGCTGGCAGCACTTCCCAGCCAGGCGCGGATCTCGTCGCGGCCGTAGTACGGCTTCCCCTCGTCGATGACTTCTGCGTCGTCGGCGTACCACCGCATCGCGGCGTCGAGATCGCGGGCTGTGTGGCTGACCAGGTACGCCGTGATCGTGGTGGGCAGTTGATCGATAGAGATGTTCATGTCGACCAGCGTGGTGCCTCCCGGTGGGAGAGGGGCAAGGAATTGACTCTCTCGCAGGGGGAGGGTGCACAGTGGCGGGGTGAGTCGGGGACTGACGATTGGTGAGTTCGCGCAGGCGACGCAGCTGAGCGTGCGGACGCTGCGCCGGTATCACGAGAGCGGTCTGCTCGAGCCGGCGTCGATCGATCCGTCCAGCGGGTACCGGTACTACACGACCGGTCAGATCCCTTCCGCGCAAGTGATCCACCGGCTGCGCGAGCTCGACGTACCGCTGGCCGAGGTCGGCAAGATCCTCGCCACCGACGATCCGCACGCCCGCGCCGACCTGATCGCTGCGCACCTCGACCGGCTGCAGGCCTCACTCGACCGGACCCGTGCAGCGGTGACTTCCTTGCAGCGGCTCCTTGAACCCGATCCTGACGAGCTGGCGGTCGAGTTGCGTTCCGACCCGGCGCGGATGGTTGCCGGGATCACCGATGTGGTCGATCTTGACGACGTACTGCCCTGGTACGACGGCGCGATGGCCGAGCTGGACTCCGCCGTCGCCGGCCCCCAGCGCCTCGGCCCACCGGGCGGCCACTATGACAACGACCTCTTTACCATCGGCCGCGGGACAGTCCTCGTCTACCACCCGGTCGCAGCGGCACCGTCGTACGGTCGGGTGCGTCCGGTCGAACTCCCCGCCGTTGAGCTCGCCGCCACCGTCCACCACGGCCCCCACGACGACATCGGCGTCACCTACGGCCGCCTCGCCACCTGGGCGGTCAACCACACCCTGACCGTCGCCGGCCCGGTCCAAGAGATCTACACAGTGGGCCCACGAGACAACCCGGACCCGTCCTCCTGGCGCACCGAGATTGCCTGGCCAGTCTTCCGCCTGAGCTCGTAGAGCACTCAGGGCCTGGCGACGTACGCCGTCTTCTCATCCGCCAGCGCGTGCGCAGTTGCGCCGGCCATGGTCTCCTTGCCCAGCCCGCGTCCTGGTCTGGGTGGTGAGCTGGATCAGGTGTGGGGACCTTGAACAAGTTATTTCGTGTCCGCGGTCCCCATTTGGTGTTCACGCCCCCACGTCGTCGCCGAAGTGTTGGTGCCACCGGGGTTTCGGTGAGCTGTGGCGTCCGGCGTGGTGGCCCGGACCGCCGGCACTCACCAACCTCGACTGTTCAGCTCCAGCCGCGCCTGCGCAGGCGCGATCTCGGCCGGAAACGCACGTTGGTGAGTGCTGGCGGTCCGGGCCTGCCTCCCAACCCGCGAACTGAGCGGTCGCGCCAGTGGTGGTGGCACTCGGCAACGAGGCAATCCACGCGTCGATCTGGACACCGGTCTCGTGGTCTCGCCGGACTCGACGTGGCCGCCGGGGAGTTCCCAGCGGACCACGTCGAGGCGTTCGTGGCGGACCATCAGCACTCGGCCGGCGTCGTCGACCGTGGAGGTGAACGCCGTCAGGCGCTGTGGAAGCCCCGGGGCTGCCGACACCACGGTGAGCTATTCGGCGTCGAGGAAGGTGGTGACGACGTCGTGGACGAGGTTGGTGCGGGCGAGGCCGTTGAAGTGGGTGGTGCCGGGGAAGACGGCCAGTTGGGACGTGGGGACGCCGACGAAGTCGCCGTTGACGTCGCCGCCGCGGAGCTGGAGGAAGCGGACGGCGTGGTCGAGTTTGACGGCGTCGCAGTCGCCGACCGTCATGAGGGTTGGCGCCGCGATGCCGCGGATGTCGTCGTCGGTCCAGCCTGCGGTGCCGCGGTCGTAGCCGCCGAGCTTGGTGAGCAAGGTCTGCAGATGCTCGAGGTCGGGGTGCGGCGACTTGGCGAGGTACTCCGCTTCCATCGGGGTACCGGCGATCATCTCCACCTTCATCTCGCCGACGGCCTCGGCGTTCTCCGCGCGGTCGCCGTCCGTGCTGAACGACACCGACGAGATGACCGCCTTCCGGACCAGCTCCGGATGCTTGATCGTCAGGTACAGCGCGACCGCACCACCGACGCTGAACCCGAACAGATCCACCTGAGGTACGCCGAGCTCCTTCAGCAACCCGACCACGTCCGAGGCCAGGTCGACCGTGCTCAACGGACGGTCGATGTCATTGGTGTACCCGTGCGCCTGGAAGTCGGTCGCGATCACCTGCCGCTTCTCGGCCAGTCCAGGCAGCAGTGCGCCGTACTGCAGATCGATGTTGAACAGCCCACCGTGCAACAGCAGCAACGGCGTCCCACCCGAGCCGTGGATCTCGTAGTACATCCGCAGCCCGTTGACGTCGGCGTACCCAGTTTCCTTGCTCACATAACCCCCACGAGGAGACAGAACGGATGTCCGGCCGGGTCGGCCAGGACATAGAGCGGCTCGGAATCCTCGGACGTGCGGTCGAGGAGGAGCCTGGCGCCGAGATCCTCGGCGCGCTGCCGGTGCCGATGCAACTCGTCCACCGAAGGTACGGCGTAGTCGATGTGCAACTGCATCGGTACGTCGGGGGACGGCCAGGTGGACGCCGGCAGTTCATCCACGCCCTGAATCGCGAGCTGACGATTGCCGTCGTCGTCGACCAGCACGAGCCAGTCGGCGTCATCCGCCGTACCGTCGGCCGGCGGCTCGTCGCCTGCCCGATACCGCAACCCCAACAGCACCCGGTAGAACTCGGCCAATCCACGCGCATCGGTCGTGTCCAGCGCGGTATGCATCCGTCGCGGATACATCGCCATCCCAACCACCCCCATCCGCGGCCCACACTAGCCAATCGCCAGTGCAGCCGACGATTACGAGCCGGTGCGGAAGGATCGCCGGTAGCTGTCGGGTGGTACGCCGACGACCCGTTTGAACTGGCGGCGGAGGGTGGTGGCTGTACCCATTCCGGTGGCGACGGCGACTGTCTCGATCCCGTCGTTGGTGGCCTCGAGCAACTGTTGAGCGCGGCGTACGCGTTGGGTCAGCAACCACTGGAGTGGCGTCTGGCCAGTCACTGTGCGGAACAGCCGGCCCAGGTGGCGAGGACTGGTGTTCGCCTGGCGGGCCAGGTCGGTGACGGTCAGCGGCTGGTCCAGTCGCTCCTGCGCCCAGGCGAGCAGGTGGGCGAGCGTGTGGTCGCCGCTGACCTGCACCGGAGTGGCGACGAACTGTGCCTGACCGCCGGCCCGATGCGGCGGTACGACGAGGCGCCGCGCGACCGTGTTCGCGATCGTCGCGCCGTGGTCGAGGTGGATCAGGTGCAAGCACAGATCCAGGGCAGCCGCCTTGCCCGCGGAAGTCAGCACGCTCCCGTTGTCGGTGTAGAGCACGTCCGGATCCACCTCGACCTGTGGATAACGTGCGCTCAACGCCGCGGCGTGCCCCCAATGCGTGGTCGCCCGCCGACCGTCCAGCAGACCGGCGGCGCCAAGCACGAACGCACCGGTACACAGCGACGCCACCCGAGCACCCGCCGCGTGCGCTTCACGAACCGCCTCGACCAGCTCATCCGGCGGCGGCTCGTCGACATCGGCGCACGCGGGCACGATCACGGTGTCGGCACGGGCCAGCCGATCCAGGCCGTCGTCGGGCTCGACCCTGAAGGGACCGACCTGCACCGGCCCCGGTCCGCAGAGGACGACGTCGTACCAGTCCTCGACGTGACCGAGCGGCGGGTTGCCGAAGATCTCGTACGCGACCCCGAGCTCGAAGTGCAGCAGGTGCCCGGCGGTCGCCAGCGCGACGGTATGCATGTCCGAAAGTGTACGCATGGTGTCGTTCCGGACTCTCACGCTCGAGGCCGCCGTGCGACGAGACTCATCGTGTCGATCGTCGACAATCGGAGGAGAAGACAATGGGTGCAGTGGTGGTCTACGGAGCGACCGGACACACGGGCCGTTTCGTCGTCGAAGAGCTGCTGCGGCGCGGCCTCTCGACCGTCATCTCGGGACGCGACGCGACCACGCTCGAGACGCTGGCGTCGAAGTGGGGCGACATCGACGTCCGCCCGGCGGCGGTGGACGACCCGCACTCGCTCGACGAGGCGCTCAAGAATGCCGCCGGCCGTGATCAATTGCGCCGGACCGTTCGCAGTGACTGCGGGGCCGGTGATCGAGGCCGCCGGCCGGGCGAGGATCCCGTACGTCGATGTCGCGGCCGAGATCGAAGCAAATTTGTCAACAATCGACAGGCAAGGCCGACACGCCGGTTGTTCCCGCGATGGCGTTCTACGGTGGACTCGGCGATCTGTTGACGACCGCGGTGCTGGGGGAGCGGACCACCGCCGACGAGGTGCACGTCGCCTATGGCCTGAGCAGCTGGCACCCGACCCCAGGTACTCGCGCCGCCGGACAGATCTCGCACGATCGTCGCGCGGGTCGTCGCCTGCGATTCACGGGCGGCGAACTGCAGTACCACGACGACAAGCCGGTCCAGCAAGACTGGACGTTCCCGGAGCCGCTCGGTACGCGGCGCGTGATCGCCGAGTTCACCATGGCCGACGTCGTCACGGTCCCGAGCCACATCGCCGTACCAGAGATCCGCACCTACATGAGCGTCGAGGCGGCCGGCGACCTGGCCAACGCGGACACCCCGGCGCCCGCGCCGGTCGATGCGCTCGGTCGCTCCGACCAGTCCTTCGTCGTCGACGTGCTGGTCCGATCTGACGGGGTCGAGAGTCGGGCAACGGCGCGTGGGCAGGACATCTACGCGATCTCGGCTCCGCTCGCGGTTGAAGCCGTACGACGGATCCTCGCGGGAGAGATCCGGAGGACGGGCGTGGCGTCGGCCGGCGCCATGTTCGACGCGGCCGATTTCCTGAAGAGCCTGCCGCTGGAGGTCGAGCTGCCGCGGGAGAATGTGGTCTAGCCAGCAACACGTCACGTCACCGATCTACGACCGCTACCAGTCGGCACCGGAACGTGACGGTCAGCAGGTGATCGGCTTCTCGCCAATGTCGCGTAGCTGAACTGGGGCGCCCGCCGGTGATCCGATTTGTTCACGCGACGTCGGTACCGGTCCGCCGGAAGGAGGCTTAGCCTGGCTGGAGGGGATCAGGGTGCAGGTGGGGAGCCGAGGTGCAGGGGGCCGAAGTAGAGGTGCGCGGCGGACCGTCGCGCGTGCGGCGGTACGGCGGGATCGCGCTGGCGGGATTGTTGCCATGGGCATGGTTCCTGCTGCGCGATCAGTTCGGTGTGGTGACCGACGCGCTGGCGATCGGGCTGCCGATGCTGACGTTGGCGACCGCGCTGATCGTGGGCATTCTCGGACGGCGGCACACGGCCGTGGTCGTCTTCGCCGTGTCGACGCTGCTGGTCGGGATCGTAGCGACTGTGGTGCCATGGATACCGAACGGAGTCGGCACCGTCGACAAGGCTCGCGCTGTCCGGATCGCAGCAACGAACATCGGCAGTGGCGAACTCGATGGAGCCGACAACCTGCTCGCGCTGCACGCCGACGTACTCGTCGTCTCCGAGATCGGGTCTCCGCTGACCGCGCGGCTGTCCGAGTCGTACCCGGTGCACGTGGCCGAGTGGACCGGACCCGCGGTCGGCGTCTTCAGCCGGTGGCCGATGACGGTGCTCGAACGGCCCGGGCCGAACCTGCCCGGCTTCGTTCTCCGGGTTCAGGCACCGTCAGGTGACTTCGACCTGATCGCGGCGCATGTACCGCGCCCGTGGTTGACTTCGCGCGGAGCGTCGTACCAGACGACGGCTGTCGGGCATCACCGGCTGATCGAGCAGCTCGCGCTGCGCGCCGAGCGCGACGACCATCCGGTCGTGGTCACCGGCGACCTCAACACCACCGACCGCGGTCGCGACTATCGGGTCCTCAGCAAGCACCTCGACGACGCGATGCTGGACAGTTGGGGCCGGCCGACGGAGATCGGCAACTGGTCGGCGCTGCTCGGGCGGATCGACCACATGCTGGTGAAGCCCGGCTGGTGCTCCGACGCCAGCGGCTTCTACAAGGTACCGGTGTCGGATCATCGCGGCATCATCGCTACGGTCGGCCCCTGCAGCTCTGGACAATGAGCCATGACCACCGAACTCGAGCAACTCCGCGCGGCGCTCGACGGGTTGCGCGCGGGGGTGCTGAAGAAGCTGGCCGGTCTCAGTGAGGCGGACGCACGCCGCAGCACGGTCGACTCCGGCACCAATCTCGCCGGCCTCGTGCAGCACCTGACCTTCGCCGAGTCCCTCTGGTTCGAGCAGATCGTCTCCGGCCGCAAGGCGACTGGCAAGCGCTCGATGCAGGTAGATCCCGAGGTAACGCTGACAGCCCTCCGCTCCGACTACCGCGCCGCCTGCGCCGCATCGAACGACATCATCGCCACCATCGGCGACCCCGATGCTCCCGTCACCCGCAACGGCAAGACCCACGACCTGCGCTGGGCCATCGTCGGCATGATCGAAGAAACCGCCCGCCACGCCGGCCACGCCGACATCATCCGAGAACAGATAGACGGCACCACCGGCCGCTAGTCGTCCTCGGTCAGGAAGTTGGTGCACAACCCTCCGCTTTCCGGAACATCCCGGTCACCGGGAGCCTGTTGCACAATGACCGACCGCTCGAGCTCGGTGGGGACCGAGTGCTGATCTGCCCTGAAATCAGGGTGGCCGTGGGGCGGGAAGGCCACATCGGCAAGGAAGGTCACGGCGTGTTGGAGTGGACAGAGTGGTCCAAATCCATTTTGCAACAGGCTCCGGGCGCACATTTGTTTCCGGAGAACTTGCGGTCCCACCGAGCTCACGACCAGAGCAGACATCGCCGTGTCACGAATGGGTCCTTTCGGTTCTGAAGGCTGCATACACCCGCGGGGGAGGCGTGGTGGCGTCGGCCCAGCGGTTGGAGATGGCGGTAGCGAGGGCGGTCGTCCACTGGGTGAGGGCTGGGAGGACGCGGGCCTGCGTGGTAAGGCGGGTGAAGACGGAGATCTGCTGGACGAGTTGAGCTCGGCGGCGCCAGCTGTCGTACGCGGTTTGGTCGGTGCGGGCGATGACCGGCAGGCGGATGACTCGGCTGGCCAGGGCCACGGCGGCGCCGATGGCGAGCATTTCGTCGTAGCCCTGGAATACCTGCGCCGGTAGGGCTTCACGGTACGCGCGGTCGGCGGCTTGGACGACGTGGTCCGGTAGGACCGACCAGTTCGGGCTGTGGTGGGGAAACGGGTAGTGCAGGAACGACGCATCGAAGCCGATGTGGCCGAAGCCGGCGCCCTCGAAGTCGACCAGGCGTACGCCGTCGTCGGTCACCAGCGCGTTCGTCGGATTCAGATCGAGGTGGACGAGAGCGCCGTACGCCCCCGGCTCGTCCAGCCGCGAGCACACGAAGGCGATGTCGTCGCGGGCGACCGCGGCGTCCGGAAGTCCGAGGTCCGCACACGCCTGCTCGACGACGTCCCACCTCCGCACAGCCCTGATCGCCGATCCCGCATCGGTGCTCACGTCGGCCGAGCCGAACCGGGCCAGCTCCGACTCGTACTCCGCTCGGCACCCCAACGTCGACACGTGCAGACGACTGATGGTCTCGGCGTACCCGATCATCGCCGCAGCCGCCCGCTCGGGATCATCGCCGAGCAAGACCTCCTCCAGAGTCGGCCAGCTGCCCAGATCGGACTGCACAACGATCCCAGCATCGTGATCCGCCCAGAGCACCTGCGCGGCGACACGACTGCGGGCAGCCATCCTGAGCCCCGCGATCTCACGCCGGAGGTACGCCGGTCCGCCGTGCCCCTCGCCATCCACCCGCGTCGTCTTCACGATGACGGTACGAGGCGCGCCCTCGAACCTCACGCGGCTGACCGGCGCCCACTCATGACCGACGGCCTGCACCTCGGCGACGACGGGCCGCCGTCCCCACACCTCGCCGAGCCCGTCCAGCACCAACTCCAGGTGCTCCGGCGTCAACGGGTACTCGGGCACGGGGTTCACCCTAGGCCTGTATGACTTCTTAGGCAGGACGTGGCAGGATTTCAGAGGTGACCGGTAGTCCGACCGACGCGCAGCGCCTGGCTGACCTGGCGCGGTTGCGGCGCGTCAAGGATCGGATCGATCGGGAGTACGCGCAGCCGCTGGACGTCGAGGCGCTGGCGCGGGGTGCGCACATGTCGTCGGGCCACCTGAGCCGTGAGTTCAAGCGCGCATACGGAGAGTCGCCGTACGGGTACCTGATGACCCGGCGGATCGAGCGCGCGATGGCGTTGCTGCGCCGCGGCGACCTGAGCGTGACCGATGTCTGCTTCGAGGTCGGCTGCCAGTCGCTGGGCACCTTCAGCACCCGGTTCACCGAACTGGTCGGCATGCCGCCGAGCGTCTACCGGGAGCGCGCGGCCGACGCGACCCTCGGCATCCCGTCGTGCGTCGCGAAACAGGTGACCAGACCGATCAGGAATCGAGAAGCATCACCGGCGATCAGCACGTAGCGTGACGCTCATGGACATCACGATTCACTCGAGCTTCCTGCCGCACAACGACCCCGACGCCGCCATCGCCTTCTACCGCGACATCCTCGGCTGGGAGGTCCGCGGCGACGTCGGCTACGAGGGCATGCGCTGGATCACCGTCGGCCCGGCCGACCAGCCCGACACGTCGGTCGTCCTGACCCCGCCGGCCGTCGACCCGGGGATCACCGACGACGAGCGCCGTACCATCCACGAGATGATGGCCAAGGGCACCTACGCCACCCTGGTGCTGGCGACCAAGGACATCGACGCGCTCTTCGAGCGGCTGCAGGCCACCGACGCCGAGGTCATCCAGGAGCCGACCGACCAGCCGTACGGAATCCGCGACTGTGCGTTCCGTGATCCGGCCGGCAACCACATCCGGATCAACCAGGTTTCCTGAGCCGACCCCGACCCCGACCCGTGCCGAACGGAGACCGCGCAGCCGGCTCCGCCCGACAGCCAGACGCGATGAGCTGTCCTGAAGACGATGGAGACACCATGAGCAAGGCCCCGACGTCGGCCCCGCCGGCGGACCATGTTGCCGACAGCCACGACCTGATCCGCGTCACCGGAGCGCGGGTCAACAACCTGAAGGACATCAGCGTCGAGATCCCGAAGCGCCGGCTGACGGTCTTCACCGGGGTGTCCGGCTCGGGCAAGAGCTCGCTGGTGTTCGGCACCATCGCCGCCGAGTCGCAGCGGCTGATCAACGAGACGTACAGCGCGTTCGTCCAGGGTTTCATGCCGTCGCTGGCCCGCCCGGAGGTCGACGTACTGGACGGCCTGACCACCGCGATCATCGTCGACCAGGAGCGGATGGGCTCGAACCCGCGGTCCACGGTCGGCACGGCCACCGACGCGAACGCGATGCTGCGAATCCTCTTCAGCCGGATCGCGACGCCGCACGTCGGCCCGCCGACCGCGTACTCGTTCAATGTCCCGAAGCGGACGGCGACCGGGTCGATGGTCGCCGACAAGGGCGCGGGCGAGAAGAAGGTGGTGCGCGAGGCCGTCTACGCCGGCGGCATGTGCCCGCGCTGCGAGGGCATGGGTTCGGTCACCGACTTCGACCTGACGGCGCTGTACGACGACAGCAAGTCGCTGAACGAGGGCGCCCTGACGATCCCCGGTTACAGCATGGAGGGCTGGTACGGGCGGATCTTCCGCGGCGCCGGCTACTTCAACCCGGACAAGCCGATCAAGAAGTACACCAAGAAGGAACTGCACGACCTGCTCTACCGGGAGCCGACCAAGATCAAGGTCGAGGGCATCAACCTGACCTACTCCGGGCTGATCCCGCAGATCCAGAAGTCGTTCCTGTCCAAGGACGTCGAGGCGATGCAGCCGCACATCCGCGCCTTCGTGGAGCGCGCGATCACGTTCACGACGTGCCCGGACTGCGGCGGCACGCGGCTCAGCCAGGAAGCACTGTCGTCGAAGATCAAGGGCCAGAACATCGCCGACCTGTGCACGATGCAGATCACCGACCTGGCCGCCTGGGTGCGCGACCTCAAGGAGCCCTCGGTCGCGCCACTGATCGGGGCGCTGGGCGACACGCTCGACTCGTTCGTCGATATCGGGCTGGGCTACCTGTCCTTGGAGCGGCCGGCCGGCACGCTGTCCGGCGGTGAGGCTCAGCGCGCCAAGATGATCCGGCACCTCGGCTCGTCGCTGACCGACGTCACGTATGTCTTCGACGAGCCGACCATCGGTCTGCACCCGCACGACATCCAGCGGATGAACGAGCTCCTGCTCCAGCTGCGCGACAAGGGCAACACCGTGCTCGTCGTGGAGCACAAGCCGGAGACCATTGTCATCGGCGATCACGTCGTCGACCTCGGTCCGGGCGCCGGCTCAGGTGGTGGCGAGGTCGTCTTCGAGGGCACGGTCGACAAGCTGCGGACCAGCGGGACGCTCACTGGGCGGCACCTGGATGACAAGGCGACGTTGAAGCCGTCGGTGCGTTCGTCGACGGGTGCGCTGGAGATCCGGGGCGCCTCGACGAACAACCTTCAGAACGTCGATGTCGACGTACCGCTCGGTGTGCTGACCGTGGTGACCGGTGTGGCGGGCTCGGGCAAGAGCTCGCTGATCCACGGTTCGATCGCCGACCGCGATGGTGTGGTGTCGATCGACCAGGGGGCGATCCGAGGCTCGCGGCGGAGCAACCCGGCGACGTACACCGGGCTGCTCGAGCCGATCCGGAAGGCCTTCGCGAAGGCGAACGGCGTGAAGCCGGCGCTGTTCAGCGCGAACTCCGAGGGCGCGTGCCCGGCCTGCAAAGGTGCCGGAGTCATCTACACGGAGCTCGGTGTGATGGCGACCGTCGAGTCCCCCTGCGAGGAGTGCGAGGGCAAGCGGTTCCAGGCGTCGGTGCTCGAGTACACCTTCGGCGGCAAGAACATCGCCGAGGTGCTCGCGATGCCGGTGGCCGAGGCGGAGGAGTTCTTCGCCGACGGCGACGCGCGTACGCCGGCCGCCCACAAGGTCCTCGATCGCCTGGCGGATGTCGGACTCGGCTACGTGAGTCTCGGTCAGCCGCTCACCACGCTGTCCGGGGGAGAGCGGCAGCGGCTCAAGCTGGCGACACACATGGGGGAGCAGGGCGGAATCCTCGTCCTCGACGAGCCCACGACCGGCCTCCACCTCGCCGACGTCGAGCAGCTCCTCGCTCTCCTCGACCGCCTGGTCGACGCCGGCAAGTCGGTCATCGTCATCGAACACCACCAGGCCGTGATGGCGCACGCCGACTGGATCATCGACCTGGGCCCGGGCGCCGGTCACGACGGCGGCAAGGTCGTCTTCGAAGGCACCCCAGCCAAGCTGATCGCGAAGCCCACCACCCTGACCGGGAAGCACCTGTCCGAGTACGTCGGCTGAACCGGTCAGGAATCGAGAAGCACTGCCGTCACGGGCCGCATAGCGTGACAGTCAGTAGATATTCAGCCCAGTAGTTCGGAGTGAGAAATGACTTCCACGCAAGGAATCAAGACGGTTCTGCACCCGGTGTCGGACCTCGACAAGGCCAAGACGATGTACGCCGCGCTGCTCGGGATCGAGCCGATGGCGGACTCGCCGTACTACGTCGGCTTCGAGGCCGAAGGGCAGCAGATCGGCCTGGTGCCGAACAGCGACATGACCTCGCCGATCACGTACTGGCACGTGGCCGACATCGAGGCCAAGCTCGCCGAGGTGACCGCGGCCGGCGGCACCCTCAAGCAAGCCCCCAACGACGTCGGCGGCGGTCGCCTGGTGGCCACCTTCACCGACCCCGACGGCAATGTTCTCGGCCTGATCCAGGACGTTCAGTAGCCAGCTCGGGTGGGGGAGAGGCCGCAGTCGGGCCCTCCCCCTCCGCTTGTTCATCCGGAGGCGGTGTCGGTCGGTCGGCTCGTGGACTTGGCCCGAGCAGGCGGAGGGATCGAAGTACAGGTGGGGGGCCGACCCGTCGCGCCTGCGGCGGTACGGCGTGGCCGGATCGTTGCCTTGAGCAAGTTGTTCAGCGTCGTGGCGCTCTTGGTTCGCGGCGCTGACACGACCAACGTGAAGGCTCCGGGTGCAGGTAGTGTCGGGCGGTGCACTTCACTGAGTACGACACGAGGTTGGCGGCGTACGCGCGGATTGTCGACGACGAGGGCCGAGTGCTGCTGACGTGGTTTGTCGGGAATGCGACCGATCCGGCCTGTTGGTCGATGCCGGGTGGTGGCGTTGAATTCGACGAGTCGGTGCAGCAGGCGGTGGTTCGGGAGGTGTTCGAGGAGACCGGGTACACGGTTGACCTCGGGGAACCTCTCGACGTCCATGCCTTCACTGCGCCGAGTTCGAGACGCGGCAGGCGCCCGTACAAGTCTGTCCGGATCATCTTCGCGGCGACGGTGACGGGTGGATCGCTCGGGACGACGGAGGTCGGCGGTACGACGGCGTACGCGCAGTGGATCCCGCTCGCCGACGTGCCGTCGCTGTCCCCGCGGGCAGACATCGTCGATGTGGCACTCGGCCTATAGTCGTGGGCCTATCGGGGCGTCAGTACACAGAACTCGTTGCCGTCGGGATCGAGCATTGCCACCGCGCCGGACTCGCTCCGGGCGGTATCGACTCGCGTCGCGCCGAGGGAGACGAGACGCTCGACCTCGGCTTCCTGATCACCGTCGGCAGGGGGAGCGAGGTCGAAATGCAGCCGGTTTTTCCCGGTCTTCGCGCGTAGTGGCGGACCGCCCCAGGTGATCTTCGGACCGCCGTGCGGCGAACGGATCGCAGTCTCCTGGTCCTGGTCCCAGACCAGCGGCCAGTCCAGTGCCTTGCTCCAGAAGTAGCCAACCTCCTGCGAACCGTCGCTCGACAGCGCGCCGATGAATCCGCAGTCGGCAAGGAAGTTGTTGCCCGGCTCGATCACGCAGAACTCGTTGCCTTCGGGGTCGGCGAGGACCACATGCTCCTCTTCGGGGAGTTGACCGATGTCGATATGCCGGCCGCCGAGTTCGAGCGCCCTCGCCACCGTCTGCTGCTGCTCCTCGAGGGACGCGCTCGTCAGATCGAAGTGGATCTGGTTCGGGCGGGTCTTCTGCTCCTGGCTCGGAAGAAACCCGAGCTGGAACCCAGTGTCGTCGCTCGGCAAGAGCGCGATGCTCTCGTGCGAGTCGTCGGCCAGCTCCCAACCCAGGACGCCGCCCCAGAAGCGCGCGAGATTGAGCGGGTCGTTCGCAGCGAAGCTCAGCGCCACAAGGTGAGTAGTCATCCTGCTCACATCTCCGATCTACCTGAGGAACGCAACGCTATGGCGCTCAGGGCGCGCGACGCAACGCGATTAGGTCAGTCGGCGGGGAGCCAGCAGACGCAGAAGGGATGGCCTGCGGGGTCGGCATAGGTCTGAACCCCTCGCGCGGCCGTACGATCATCGGCAGCTTTCAACAGCCGGCCGCCCAGCCCGATCACCTCGTCGTGGGCTGCATCAAGCCCTTCGGTGCCAACGACGTAAAAGTCGAAGTGGACTTGCTGCGGCGTACCGTCAGGCCACTCTGGCTGGACATGATTCGGAGCGAGCTGAACGCCGAGTTGCCACTCGCCATCGACCCAAACGTTGCGCCAGCGCGTACCGTCTTCAACCACCGTTCCGCCGAGCAGACCCGCCCAGAACGCACTCTCGGCGTCAATGTCCGCAGCATCGAACACGATCATCCGGTGTTTCACTTCCACGTGAAGCTCCTCAGGTCGAGCTGCCCTCCTCTGCGCATCTCCGTTCGAGGTCGTCGGCGAGGCGCAGAAAGGCAGGGATCATATCGGGAATCCTCTGGTGCCGGCAGTGCACCCGCCAGCGCAGATTGTCCAGCGTGGCGGCACTGGTACAGAGTGCCAAGACCTCGGGCCAGCCACGGCCTCACCGGCGCGCCGGATCATCTGTCGCACGCCAGGCTCGGGGAGGCGGTGTGGGAAGTAGGTGTCTCGTAGCAGCCGGCCGTAGTCGATCGCCCGGGTGCCGCTGCCACCGGACTCGATGTCGATGACGCCGCTCACCTGGCCCTGGTGGACGAGAACGTTCCCCCAATGGAAGTCGCCGTGGACGAACTCCCCGCCCGGCAAGTCGATTCGGCCGAGCTGCGCGACGAGCCGCTCATAGCGGCGGGCGACGTCGTTGATCTCGGGTGAAGCGCACTGCAGGTCCGAGACGCAGCTCTCGAATTCATTGATCACGCAGGCAGATAGGTTGCGCTCCGGCCAGACATCGACGCCGGCGTTGAGCTCGACGAGGTCGATCAGCTGTCGGGCCAGCGCCACGGTAGGTCGTCCGGCCAGTTCGCCAGGAACGAATTCCTGGACGTGATAGCTGATTCTGTCATCAATCTGACCGGTGAAGAGCCAGCGCGGCGTCGGGTAATCCCGGGCTCGGAGGTGCTCGACCACACGAGCTGTGGTGTGCAAATGCTTGAGAGTGCCCGCGTTGGTCTTCAGTACCGCGCGCCCGCCATCGGGCTCATCCAACAGCCAGACGTCGTTCACTCCGCCGGACGGGCGGGGCCCCAGGCTGAAGTGCGTGCCGTGAGTGTGGTTGATCTCGGCCAACACGCGATGCAGCTCCGTCGTACGTTCGGGCACATCATCGATCATTGATCCACCACGCAGCGTCGACTGCTTGCTATCAGACATAGCGTGCCTATCACACACGCAGATGTCAGAGTGGCAACGGTGTGCGGCGGGGAACTGCTATCAGGGAGTCAACGGGCCTCAGCGGTCAAGAAGGATCGGGGAATTTCGATTGCGCTCGTGCAGGTCTCGCCGCTTGACTGCCAGTCATGCCCGATGACCAGGCACTGCCAGATCACGCTGCACAAAACCGGACGATCTGGGATGACCGATACAGCGAATGGTTCGAGCGCCGGGCAGCGCAGCAATGGGCCGCCGAGCCACACTGGGGGATCTGGGCAACGCCGGAATCCGACTTGCACGTGCTGCCCGAACTGAGCGACAAGGACGTCATCGACCTGGGCTGCGGGACTGCCTACATCGGGGCATGGGTGATGCGGGCCGGCGGTCGTCCGGTCGGCATCGACAACTCAGCCGAGCAACTTGCGACAGCCGAAGCGCTCCAACAGGAGTCCGGTCTAGCGTTCCCGCTGATCCACGGCAACGCCGAGAACGTCCCGTTGCCGGACAACAGCTTCGACGTTGCGATCAGTGAGTATGGGGCCAGCAGTTGGTGTGACCCGAAGTTGTGGATTCCGGAAGCTGCGCGGCTTCTCCGGGCCGGTGGACAGTTGATCTTCCTGCGCAACTCCACTCTCTTGGAACTGTGCACGGCTCCTGATGCGGAGGCTGCGGGCGACCGCCTGAGTCGACCGTACGCACACGTCGCGCGGATCGACCGGCCTGATGGTGGCACCCACTTCCAGCTACCGACCGGGCCGATGATCAAGTTGCTCCGAGAATCCGGATTCCTGATCGACGAACTCAACGAGTTTGTCGCCCCTGCAGACTCTCACTCCGAGTTCGAGTACGTGTCACCCGAATGGGCATCCACCTGGCCAAGTGTCGAGGTGTGGAAGGCGACGCGTCAGTAGAGACCGGATCGGGTCTGAAGTCGTGGGCTGGGACAGGGTATGGGGGGCGGGGACATGAAATAACCTGTCCCAGCCCCCCATCAAATGTCCCGGCCCCCGACCAGATCACCGTTCTCGGCCAGATTGGTGTCGCGGCACCCTTCGAGTCGTCCTGGCCCCGCGAGGACAGCGAGTCGCGGCGCCTCAAGCTCAGTAGGACGTCGACGCTCCTGATGCCGTGCTCGATGCTCTGGACAACGACTCCAGGGCTCGTCTCCAACCCGAGTGGCCGCGCACCGGCGAGTCCGCTTCCGCTGGTCGAACTCGTTCGTGGCGAGATCGATGCCTTCTTTGCCGAGGGCTTCCATATCTGGGATCACGCGCCGCGGGTTCTCCTGGTCGAGGAAGCCGGCGGCCGTGCAGCTAGCCCGCTTCTTCGACCGCGGCGTCGTACGCCGCCTGCAGTTCGGCGAGAACCGACCGTGTCCCCGATGGGCGCGGGATCCCGAGGTTCCGCTCGCGCAGCTCGTCCATGAACCGGTCCCACAGCTCGGGCCCACCCTGCTCGAGCAGCTCGGCGCGTACGGACAGCTCGTGGCTGGCTGGCATGTGCCGGCGTCCCCACGAGCCGAGCGCTGCCATCACCGGCACGAGCTGCACGCCCGCCTCGGTGAGGCTGTAGCGGATCTTCTGCCGGTGGGTCTTGTCAGCCGACCTCGACAGCAACCCGTTGGCGACCAGTCGCCGCAGCCGGTCGGCAAGGATGTTGGAGGCGATCCCTTCCTGCGAGCCGGCCAGCAACTCGCGGAAGTAGTGCCGGTCACCGAACATCACGTCGCGCAGCACCACCAGCGACCACCGGTCGCCCAGTACCTCGATCGCCAGGTTGATCGGGCATCCCGAGCGGTGCACCGGATCGCGTACGTCTGTCACAAATACTGATTGTACTTTGCAACCGGGCGTGTTAACTTCCTGAAACCACTCTCACTCTGCAATCAGATTCGGGGGCTGTGATGACGCCGACTACCGAGACCATCGACCGGCGCTACAGCGACGAGAAGGCCGGGCCGGTCCCGTGGACCGATGCCGAGGCAAGGTTGGCCGCGGCGGAGGTCGCCTGGGTCGTCACTGTACGGCCCGACGGCCGTCCTCACGCGACGCCGGTGGTCCCAGTGGTCGATGGCGGGAAGGTGTACTTCCACACTGGAAGCGCGGAGGTGAAGCGCGCCAACCTTCGGGTCAATCCGCACGTGCTCGTGCTTGCCGGCGACACCGCGTGGGACGACGGCTTCGACGTGGCCGTCGAGGGAACCGCCGTGCCGGTGACCGACGATGCTTCGCTGCGACGGGTCGCCGAGCTCTACCGCGGCCGCTGGGACGGCCGGTGGAAGCTCGACGTCCAGGACGGTGCCGTGGTCTCCAAGGACTCCGCCAACCAGCTCGTGGTCTTTGAGGTGACACCGGGCAAGGCGCGCGGCCACGCCAAGGGCGACCCGTTCGGACAGACCAACTACGGCTTCTGACGCAGGGCGACGACAGAACTCAGGAAAAGGGCACCATGAAGCTGCTTCTCACGTCCGCGGGCGTCAAGAACCCGAGCATCCGCGATGCGCTGGTCGACCTGCTGGGTAAGCCGATCGCCGACTCCAATGCCCTCTGCATCCCTACGGGGCAGTACGCCCACCCAATGTCCGGGCCGGCCGGGGCCTGGCGCTTCATCACCGGCCGGACGCCGCTACCCATGGCTGACCTGGGCTGGAAGTCGTTGGGCGTACTCGAGCTGACAGCGCTGCCGAGCGTCGGCAAGGAGCGGTGGGTGCCTTGGGTCCAGGATGCTGACGTCCTGCTGGCGGCCGGCGGCGATGCGACGTACCTGAGCCACTGGATGCAGCAGTCCGGGCTGGCGGACCTCTTGCCCTCGTTGCAGGACACCGTATGGGTGGGGTTGAGTGCCGGGAGCATGGTGATGACTCCCCGGATCGGCGACGACTTCGTCGAGTGGACACCGCCCAACGGCGACAGGACCCTAGGAGTCGTCGATTTCTCGATCTTCCCGCACCTGGGTCACGAGCCGGAGAACACCATGGCTGATGCCGAGCGATGGGCGGCCGAGATCGCGGGTCCGGCGTACGCGATCGACGACCAGACCGCCATCAAGGTGATCGACGGCACCGTCGAGGTCATCTCCGAGGGCCAATGGAAGCAGTTCCCCTGATAGCCGCGCCAAGAGCGATCGGCGTCGCCTGCTCTCGCCGCTGAGCATCGATCAGACTTTACGGATCGCAACGACGTACTGCGCGCAGGCCGATGCCGAGCCCATGGCGTGCCGCCCGATCGTGGCGGGGGAGTAGCCAAAGCCGTCCCAGCGGGTGATCCGTGCTAGCCCCGGCAGAAGAACGGTGCTGCCCCTGATGTGTCAGGCCAGGCATGCCGTCCACAGATGACGTGCCTCTGAACACCGGTGACAGACGCCGGTGGCCAGCGCGATGTTGCCAAGCGGGAGCGCCCTCACCCGGTTCAGGCACCGGCCTCGAGCTCGGCGAGGTCGCGCACCGCGTAGCGGTGATGCTCGGCCTCTTCCTTGAGGACCACCTTGAGGCAGCGGCGTACGACGTATTCCTGGTCGGGATACGCGTCCGCCGGCTTGCGACCGCAGACCCGATCGAGCTCTGCCTCGGTGAGCCCCTCGAGGACACGCCGCATCGTGGCCATGCGGGCGCGCCGCGGCGCCAGGATCTCGTCGAGCGTCGGGGTGGCTTCGATGGTGAGGCCGAGCTTCGCCGACACCTCGGGCGGCGTCCACCCGGTGGGGAAGCCCAACGGGTGATACGGCGCTTCCTCCTCGAGCACGGCATTGCCGAGCCAGGCATCGCTGCCGTGCAGCAGGTGTCGTTGAGTCTCGACGTACGACCACTCGCCGTTGACCTGCTCGTGTAACTTTGCCTCGGGCAACAGTCTGGCCCGGTCGAGCGTTGCCTGCCACATCCTCTCGATGGCGTCCCAAGCAGCCCGGTAGTCGTCGGGGGAGACGGCGTCACGTGCGAGTGCCCGCGTGGGGTGCTGCCGGTCGAGCTCGGCCTCGACGTAGGCGGTCACGTCGACGTCGTTGACGACCAGCCGCTCGAAGTCGCCGCCGAGGGAGACATCGCTCCCGTAGCAATCGACGATCTTCAGACCGCTGACCTCGCAATCGCGGATCTCGAGCCCGGCGAGCTCACTCGACCGGATGCGGGCACCACGGAACTGGTCACTCTCGGCGTACTCAGCAGACATCGCAGCAGTCTTTCGCACCCGCCCCGCCCGCGCCAAGTGTCAGCGCTCTGCATCAGATGCAACCTCTGCGGGTGTGGTGAGCCGGGAAGCCGTGATGCCGCGGCGAGTCTCGACAGCACGTGGCCCGTTGCTGTTTGATCGGGTGTTTGACAGTCGCACCGATGGTGCGAGCCTGCCGACAAAAGGAGCGCTCAGTGCCGACGACCGATTACGACGAGTTCGCTGAGGCGTACGCCGCGGACAACGAGGTCAATCTGCTCAACGGCCACTACGAACGGCCGGCGATGCTGAGCCTTGCTGGTGACGTGGCCGGCCGTCGCATCCTCGACGCCGGCTGTGGCTCCGGTCCGCTGTCAGAGGCGCTCCGTGACAGGGGCGCGATCGTGACCGGCTTCGACCTGAGCACGGCAATGATCGAACTGGCCCGCCGAAGGCTAGGGGAGGACGCCGACCTGATCGTCGCCGACCTGGCCAAGCCACTCCCGTACGCCGACGCCGCATTCGATGACGTCGTGGCCTCCCTCGTCCTGCACTATCTGGAGGACTGGACCGAGCCGCTCGCAGAACTCCGCCGGGTGCTGAAGGCGGGCGGACGCCTCATTCTGTCGGTGAACCACCCGATCCTCTTCACGGCGTTGAACCCCGACGCCTACTACTTCGACGTCGCCGAGTTCTCCTACGACGCCGAGCACGCCGGCCGCACGGTCGTCTACACGAACTGGCACCGGCCGCTTCAGGCGATGACCGACGCCTTCACAGCGGCAGGCTTCGGGATCTCGGTCGTCAGCGAGCCGCCGATCGCCCCGGACACGCCGAGCGAACTGCGTCCGCAGGATCTGACGCACCCGGCGAGGTTCATCAGTTTCATCTTCTTCGTGCTCGAGGCGTGCTGACTAGGCCGAGGAGGACCAGCCTGCCGCGGCGTGAGAGGTTGGCAGCAGGGCGAGCAAGTGGGTCTTGACGGGATGGGGTTGATCCTGGCTCAGGGCATGAGGGGGAGCTTGCCGACGATCTTGGCGACCGGGTTGCGGGGGCCGACGATGCTGACTGCGCAGTACTCGATGTCTTCGGTCTGGGTCTTGCCCACGGCTGCGATGAAGTCGCTGTAGACGCGGGTGCTCTGAGCGGCGGCGGGCACGTCGGCCACGAAGGTGTCGGTGCGGGATACCGCCTTGGCGCGGATGGTGCGCAGCGTGGCGGTGTCGGCGACGAGCACCGAGCAGCCCGTCCAGGGCAGGCCTGGGTGCACGGTGCCTTCCGCGTCGGCGGCATCGATGCCCAGCAGGCCGGGGACCGCGGCTGCCGTGGGGGCGGCGGCGCAGATGGCGGCGTTGGCGGCCCGGCCGGGAGGCAGGTCGGCGTTGACGATCACGACCCACTTCAGCCGGGCCTGGCGGGTGGACTGACTGAAGTCCACTTCCTCTGGCGCGAAGCCAACTGTCGCGTTAGGCGCGTTCACCACATACATGGCAATCCTCTCTCTACTCATGCGGACAGATCCAGCGATGCTAGGCAGATGTGTGGGATTCAGGCGATGTCTCCGCATCTCATTCGCCACGAGGGAGGCTTGCGGGGCCTCCGGCGGACGTGATGCGGCGATCGGACGGAAGCTCCGTCGCTCGTGCGGAGGAGCGACCGCGAGGCATGGTGGGCAGGCACGTGGTGATCATTCCGGCGAGAATCAGTGCGCAGCCGGCCCACGCCAAGGGCGAGAGGTGCTCGTGGAGGAGTAGTACGCCGATCAGGGCCGCGGCCAAGGGCTCGGCGAGGCTGAGCGTCCCGGCCGCGGTCGCCCGCACGCGGCTGAGACCCGCGGTGAACAGCCAGTACGCGGCGGCGGTGGTGGCCAGGCCGAGCCAGGCGATCAGGGCGAGGGTGGCGCCATCGCGCAGGGGGGTGGTGTCGATGATCATCCAGGGCAGCAAGGGGAGCGAGCCCAGCAGCAGGGTGAGCGCGGAGAGCGTGGGCAGGTCTGCGGCGCGGTTGGTGGCGACCAGTTGCTTGGCGAAGACGGTGTACAGGCCGTAGCAGGTACCCGCGGTCACCGCCAGGAGCAGGCCGAGCGGATCCACGCGGGCTCCGCTGCCTGGTGTCAGCAGCAGGGCGCAGCCGACGACGGCCGCGACGGTGCTGGCCATCCAGCCGGCGCCCATCCGCTCACCGGTGACCCATCGGGCGCACACGCCGGTCGCCGCGGGCGCGGTGCCCAGGGCGATCACCGTGGCCAGAGCCGCTCCGGTCCGCGACACCGAGGAGAGGAAGGCCGCCTGGTAGACGCCCGTCGAGACCGCGCAGACCAGCAGCGGGCGCAGGACCGCGCCCGCGGCGAGAGCCCGGAGCTTCTTCGGGCGACGTGCGGTGAGCGCGCCCAGGACCAGTCCGCCCACGACCAGCCGCCACCCGCCAAGGGCCGCCGGCGCCATGGGGCTGGCCGCCAGGACCTGAGCAGGGCCGACCGTGCCCCACAGCAGCGCAGCCGCCAGCACCAGCCCCGCGCCGAAGGCCGGACCATTCTTTCGTGCGTCCATGACGGGCAAGACTAGGCAGGATTCCGACGCATTCCACTGCTTGCCGAACTTCGTCCGGCGTATGGTGGATATCATGGAACTTGATCCACTGGACCGCGCCCTGCTGAGAGAACTGCAGAACGATGCACGGCAGACCAACCGTGACCTGGCGGCCAAGACCGGGGTTTCGCCATCGACCTCGCTGGAACGCGTCAGGCTGCTCCGCGAGCGGGGCGCCATCACCGGCTACCACGCGGTCCTGGACCTCGACGCCGCCGGCCGGCCCGTGCAGGCGCTCATCTCGGTGCGCATCCGGCCTCCGGCCCGCCCGGTCATCGAGGGGTTCCGCGAGTGGGCGGCGCGACTGCCCGAGGTGATCGGCCTGTTCGTCACCTCGGGCGCTCACGACTTCCTCATCCATATCGCTGTCCCGGACGTGGACAGCGTGTACGCCTTCGTCATCGACCGCCTCACCGAACGCCGCGAGGTCGCCGACGTGCAGACCACGATGGTCTACGAGCACGTCCAGGCCCGCCGCATCGAGCCGATCAGTCCCGATCGGCCCCGCTCCTCACGCAGAGCCCGCTGACCGGTTGGCTCTTCGCCGGCCCGCGTGCCGTGATCTGCCCCGCATTGGCCCCGGAATCGCTCAGCCACTCGACTAACCAGCAACGAAACGCACGCCGCAGCAGGCGAAACGGCGCTGTCCAAACTCGCCAAGAGATTGGTCATGTCGTCTGGGTGCGAGCTCTCGCATCTGATGCAGCTCGCGCGCTAAAACTGGTACCGCCGGATGTTGGAATGACGGGAGTTCTGCTCGGTGGCGCATCTGGGTCGGCGGCAAGAGCCTAGGCGAGCAGGATTCCCGGAGATCAGCCGCCGCATTCTCTGGGCACATCGCCCGACGGTCTGCACTCCCGGGTGGTGGCACGCTCGGTGGCCAACCGGGGTCTCCCGCAGCGCGCCGCAGCGCGGCATCCCCACACCGGATCATCAGCCGTCAGCACACCCCGCTCGACAACGCTGGCCGCCCGGCGCGCCCCGGATCGTTGGTCAGGCCCTGAACACGGTGTTGCGCCGTAGCTGTCGGATGCACCACCGGAAGTGCCCGTCGTCGTCGCCCAGGCCGAAAAGGTCGTAGGTCGTGAGCGCGTACGCGGCCTGGTAGGCGATGAGGGTCGCCGGCGGGTAGCCGAGTTCGTCGGCGAAGATCCGGGTGAGTTCTGCAGTGTGCTCCTCGGCGTGTGGTCCGTACATGTCCCAGATGGCGGCGGTGACCGCGGCCTCGAAGGCCGGATCGCCCGCGGTCGTGTAGAAGCCGAAGTCGAGCAGCGCAACGGGCCGGCCAGACGCATCGAGGTGGATGTTGGGTGGGACGAGATCGCCGTGGATCGCTGTCACCGGGCCGTGGGGGATCGCACGCAACGCCTGCTGCGTACGCTCGACTCCCGCCTCGACTTCCGGTACCTGTGCAGCCAGGGCAGCGCCGTGCCGGGCTGCGGCTCGAGCGACCAGGGCCGCAAGCGCAGTACGGAAGGAATCGTGGTCCTGCCACAGTGGACGGTCGTCACCCTGGACCGTCAGCCGGCGCATGGCTTCGGTGCCCGGCACCGAGGCCAGACCTCGCAGGACGACCAGTAGCGCGTCGAGCTCCGAGGTAGGCAGTTCGCGCTCGTAGGCCGCGTGCGCGGAGTCGACCCGCATCGGGGTTCCTGGCAGTTCACGTTCGTACGTCACCGGAACGCCCTCGTGGTGTTCGAGGCCGAGGATCTCCGGGGTCGAGAACGGCAGTTGGTGCTGCGCGATGTCGGCGTACACCTCCCGCATCAGCTCGAAGCCGACCGCCGGCCGGCGGCTCCAGACCTTTGCGACCCGACCGTCGCCCAGACAGTAGACGATGCCCTCGACACCGGCGCCGATGCGCTGGACCTCCGGGTGCCCGCGGCCGGCGAAGTACCTGAGCCAGGCCTCGGACAGCGAGACGTCGCTAGGGGTGGGCTTCATCCGGGTATTAGACCAGCCACCCGAACACGCCGTCGGTAGATCGCTGCGCGACCCGTCGACCGGTTCACCTCGGCACGCAACTCCCGATGAATTGCTGGTAACGGCTCGTGTTCAACGGGTGCGAGTGCTCACCGGGGCACTCGAAGCCGATGGCAGTCCCGCGTTAATCGCTGGCACTCGCGTACACCGGCCGGCCAGGGTGCTGGATATGGCCGAGGTTGTAATGCCGCTGACCGTTCGAGATCTGACCGAAGAGGACCTGCCGGCATGCGGCTGGTACGGGACGGTGACGGATCTCGCGTACGTTGCCGAAGCGATAGAACGCGCCCGCCGTGGCGAGGTCGACTACCTCGCGGTCTGCCCGCCCTCCAATCTGCCGGTGGCGGTCGGCGGGGCCGATTACACGAAACCGCCTGGTGCAGCGACGATTTGGCAGCTGTCGGTGCAGATGGCAATGCGCTCGTGCGGAATCGGCACGATCCTTATGGGCGCGTTGGAGCAGCGGATCCGCGCCCGCGGGCTGCGCTGGGCCGAGTTGGGCGTGGACGACAACGACTCGCGGCCGCGCGCTCTGTATGAGCGGTTGGGCTACGTCGTGGGCGGCAGCGAGATCGGCTCGTGGGACCAGGATGCCGCGGACGGATCCGTGACCCGCTACGAAACGCCGATCACCCTGATGCGCAAGGAACTGATCTAGGCATTGGGCACCAGTTGTTGGGGTGAGCCGCAGCCTCGGATGGAGCTGGCCGACGCTTTGTCGCCGGCCGCGGCGCAATCCGCTTCAGCGTCCCGCGACAGAGCTCGTGCATGCAACTCCCGTTCTTTATCTGAGCGCCGATAAGCGACATTATGTCAACTTGTAGTCTGCGTAGCATCAGATGACTCAATCACGAGGCGGCGCAACTGCTGCCCCGTCAGCAGGTACAACCATGACCTCCGAGGCTCCTGCAGCTCGCCGACCCGGGACTGGAGCTGCTCGACGAACTCACGGAGTGCGCCATTCTCGGCCTCAAGGTGGATGTTGCGCGCTATGCCGGCTGATAGCAGTCGGAGGTCCCCATTTCGCACACCATCTCCACCGGCGACAGTTAGCGAAGCGCGTTCAGCTCGTCGAGGGCGCGATGGCCGCGCTCGACCACCCCTGGAACGACATCGTGGCGCCCGTGACGGATGGGGAACTCGAGCGTCACGAGGATCTGTGTCGCTGCGAGCACCGCCGCCCCCTCCCAGTCGACCAGGTCGAGGATTCTCGTCCACAGCCGCCTTCGGACACCGTCCAGCGGATCCTGGAAGGTGTACCACTGGAGGGTGGTGAGATCAGTCGCCCGCGTGCCACTACCTGCGTTCCCGATATCCACGACCGCCACCACCGCTCCGTCACGGACCAGGACATTGTCGGGCTTGAGATCGGCATGGACCATGTCAGGTGCCTCTCGTGGTGGTGGGACGTCGCCACACACGAGCCGCAGGCGCTCGACCAAGGCCGACACCACGGAGGAATACCCCGAAAGCCCGGCGACAGCCCTCGACAAACTCGGAGCTAAGTCTTGACCGGATTCCTGACCGGTGGCGAGCCGCCAGGCGTACGACCAGTGGTCGTAGGGCTCGGAGGCTTGGCCAGCCTGGAGTTCGATGATCTCCATCAGCTGCTCAACGAGGGACGGGGTCAGCTCTGGCGCGGGAGCCGCGTCAACGAAGTCCATCAGATGCCATACATGAGTGGATGTGGCCCCCACTCCGAGCCAGGTCGGGGTGGGATAGCCGCGCCTACGCATGTGCTCGACCACTCTCTGGGCTCGCAACGACTCGTCCAGCTGGTTGGGGCGCGCCCGGGGCCATGCTTTGAGCACTGCATTTGCCTTTCCGGCCAACTGGATGCGCATGGCACCCACATCGAAGCCTCCGGGTAGGCGACTGAGAAGAGTGACCTCTGCCCCGACCACGATGGCCACGTCGTCCAGGACCTCGGCCGGCAGCTCTTCGGGATGAGCGCAGCACATGCACGGCATCTTACGGCCGGCGGATCGTCGCGAGGCCGCCCCGAACGCGCGCTCGCGAACACACCTACGCCCGCACCGTCGACCGGTCCGATCCGCGCATCGGCGCCCGCCTCGGCGCGTTTCGACTTGACCCACCATGATTGTGAGGTGCGGCTCTCGAGGCGATGCGCAAAGCTGTGCGCCTTACAGCGCCCGATGCAGAGCCAGCGTGATCGAGTCCAGCCACCGCAGTTCACCGGCGAGAAACTCCAGCGAGCCGGCAGCTCCAGCCGCGTCGATCGGCCAATGCTGCACCTGCTCGACCATCTTCAACTTTGCCTGCTGCAGCGCGGGGATGATCGTCGGCCGGTCGGTGAGTCCGTAGGCGTCGACAAACACCCGGAGCCGGTGGGGCAGGTCGGGCAGCGGATCGAAGCCGGTCTCGGTGAGCTGGCGGTCGGACTCCAGCGGCAGGAACGCCCAGGCGGCGGATGCGAGATCGAGCAGCGGGTCGATCGGCCCGGTCGCGTCCCAGTCGATGAAGGCGACCGGCACACCAGCTCGATAGACGGTGTTCCACGGGCCTAGGTCGCCGTGCGACACGATCTCGCTGCGATTGGGTGCGTGGGGATGGAAGCGGTAGCCGGTGCGCTCCGGCTGGAAGCCGCGGGACGCCTCGTGCAGGTCGCGCAGCAGCTGCCCTACGGCGGCCAGTGCATCGTCCGACCGGGCGTACGCCGGGAGCGGGTTACCGCGCCCCGGCTCCCACTCCGGATCCGCGAGTACGTCGCCTTCCAGGAACGTCAGCACCTCATGGTTTCCCTCGATGCCGACGACCTGGGGTGCTCCGTGGAAGCCGACGGACTCGAGGTGCTTCAGGTACTCGTGCACAGCCGGCGTCCACGGGCCGACCGGGCGGAGCAGGTCGGAGCCGCGGCGCTCGAGGCCGCTCGTCATCCGGCCTCCCAGGAGCTCATCCAAAGCTCTGTGGATCCAGCTTGATGCGGGAGGTCGCGGACGCGGCAGTGGTCGCCACCTGGGCGACCCTGTGGGCGTCGGCGAACTCACCGAAGTTCGGGATGTTGATCGAGAAGCGCATCGTCACCCGCCCAACCGTAGTAGGACGAACGGGATCGTGTCGCCCGACTCAGCGGTGTCCAATCGCTCGGCTTACCAGTTGTGGCCCAGTGAACGCTCCCCCGGGTTGGCGTTGAATCTGCTCGGTGCCTGTTTCGCCGTGTACGGCGAGGCGGTCGTAACTTTTTCTGCTAGAAGTTCGCTTCGATCCATTGCTTGACAGCATCGGTCGCTTGGCGCGCGCTGACTACGACCAAGGGGCAGGTGTCGACGCTGCCGTGGGTTGTCGCGCCGGCAGCGACTGCTTGGTCTGCCATGGTGCCGACCCAGGACGTGATGTTGAGGTCTTCTCGGTCCCAGTAGGGCAGCGTTCCGTAGAAGGTGTCGAGGGTGCGGTAGTTCCGCCACTCCACTGCTTCGCCGACTCGGACCGGCACCGTGTAGTGGTGATAGCGCTTGCCTTCGACCTGAGCGATTGATTCGGCATGATGGCAAAGCGTCAGGGTCTTTAACAGTGCGCCGAGCATCAGGACTTGCCCATCCGCGGCGACCAACTGGCCCAGCGGGCCTTCGATACCCCACGGGTCCTCGTCGCTGGGATCGGCGAGCAGGTGTGGCGCGGCCGGCCCGAGTGCGGTGAAGCTGACTTCTGGATGGTTGCTCCGCTGAGCGCCTGGCCACGTGCGGAGCCTTTCGGGAAACCGACCGAAGTCTCGGCGCGCAGCCGACACTGCTGGATCGAAGGGGGGTTGATCTTGGTATGCGGCTTGCCAACTAGCTGGCCATGAGGAGACGTGATACGGGCTGTCTTCCCAGCCGGTGAAGGCGAGCAAGGTGCCGTCCGGGCCGACTGTGTCGCGAAGCGCCCAGACGATCGCGTCCATCCCACCAGTCATCCAGCCGAGCGCGGACATGCGGGCATGGACCATCAGCACTCCACCACGGTGGACCCCCAGACCGCGAAGTGCCTCTGCCAAACGGGTGCGAGTCACCGGAGCGTAGCCAGGGCGGTTCAGCAGTTCATTCGGTACCAACATGATCGCCAGAGTGCCATGCTCAGCTGCGACGAAACCAACAAATTGACCGCTTCAAGAGCCCCCGTCGAGCGATCCCATCCCGACTCGAATCCAAGGGCCCGACCGCTCACCGCTGAGCATGTCGACCAACTGATCGCAGTCAGATAGCTCGGATTACCAGCTACGCCGATGAGCTTCTGACGCGACAGCTGATCGGCAGCGACTTGCGCTGGCACAGCGCGCCACTCACCGACTGCTAGCGCCGGGAGCGGTTACAGCTTATCCAGGCAGCGGTCGATCAGGCGCCGGTTATAGGCATCCATGTCGGTTGGCAGTGCGGTTGTCGCGAAGTACCCAAGCTCGCTGCACTCCGTCCCATCCGGTCTGGCATCGCCCTCGGCGCGTCTGACCAGGAAGGTGGCTCCTACGACGTACGCCTGGTCACCGTTGGGGTACTCCAAGAACCACTCTGGACCGGAGTACACATCCAAGAGGTCCAGCTCGTGCGCGACAAGGCCGGTCTCTTCGGACAACTCGCGCTTCGCCGTCTCCTCGAGGGTCTCCCCCAGTTCCAAGGCCCCTCCCGGGATGCCCCATTGACCACTCTCGGCGTTGCGCTGCAACAGGATGGCGCCTGCGGTGTCCTTCACGATCGCACCCGCAGCAACCAACAGCAGCGGCCGACTACCAACGTGTTTCCGCAGCTCGCGCACATAGTCAGGCATGCCGCCGACGGTAGTCGGAGGGCCTCGAAGACCGTGATGCAACACGCCACCTGACGTGTCACGACAAGGGCAGAGCTCGTCCAACAAGTTGTCTGGCGCCGCGCAACTCCAGAGTCGGCGTACTGACGCGCACATCAAGAAGGGGATAGCTCGTCATGGTGCAGTGCTCTTACCGTCGGGGCTTCGTGTGGCCGACGAGGTCAGCTCGTCCGGCGGAAGTCGGTGACGTCCGGAAGCTTTCGGAAGCCGGCCGAGGCATAGGTCGCTACGGCGCCGACGTTGCTGCTCGGTGTGCACACGGTCGCGCTGGACGCCCCCATCTCTCGCAGGGCGGCGGCGGCCGCCAGGGAGATGGCGGTGCCGTACCCGTGGCCGCGGTGATCCCGGTGCACACCCAATGGTTCTAGCAGGCCCGGCCGTCCGTGCCCGGCCGACCACACCGTCACCATGGCGACCGGGGCCTCGTGCGCGTCGTAACCGATTAGGCACCGGGCCTGGCGGTACGGCGAAGTCGCGGCCATCGTGTGCCAGCGCGCGAGGGTGAACGTCGAGTTCGGGAATGCCGCTTGCTGCACGGCGACCCGTGCTGGGGCGGTGTGCGTGTCGACGACCTCGACCCGGAGGTCGCAGTCCTCCACCTTGTCGGTGAGGTGACGGCGCAGCGGCGTCCACGGCTCGTCCGCGACCCAACCGCTCTGGCGCAGGAGCTCTCGAAAGGCACTCCCGGACCGAGCCTCGACACTCGCGTTGCCTGCGGGCAGCACTCCACGCGCCGGGTCCGATAGATCGGCCAGAAGCTGGGCGGCGAACGGACCGTCTCGATCGACGCTGGGTGCGATGCCCATACGGATCAACCCCGCATCGTCCACGAGGCCAACGGCCAAGATCTGCCGGTCACGACGCCATACCCGAACAGCCCCGGCCAGCGCCTCCGCGCCCAGGCTCCAATTCCACCCAAGGTCACCCGGATGAAGCTGGACCGATCCCCCATCCTGTTGCCAGGACGCCAGCGCCTCGGCGACCTCGTCCAACGAGGCAACAGTCGCGGTCTGCAGCGTGATCGACATGCGAGGATTCAACTCCCAACGCCCGTGACGGCGCACGTGGTTTTCACCGCCCTGCTGCCCCGCCCAACATCCGCCGGACCCTCCCTCCGGGCCTATCACGGCCTGGTTGCCCTCGGCTCCAGCGAGAAGGCCCGATCCATCGACGATGATGCAATGCTGCGAGGATCTGCTGCATGGCCAGCGACGGTGCACGGCAGCGGATGCGACACGTGGCGGCCATTCGCGAGTGGCTGGACAGGACGACCGAGACGTGGACTCCGCCGACGGTCAATGATCTGGCCAGCCCGTTCCGCTTCCTCTTCTGGCTTGCTCGATCGCAGACACGACGTATCGCGTTGGGTGCGGTGTTCGGCACCTGCTGGATGGTCGGCCTGGCAGTGCCGCCATGGGTGCTGTCTCGTGCGGTTGATGAAGGTCTTGTCGCAGGCGACACCGCCGCCCTGGTCAGGTGGGCTTTGGTATTGCTGGCCGTCAGCGTGCTGAACGCGCTGCTGGGGATCGCTCGGCATCGAACGATGACCAAGGTCCGGATGGACGCAGCGTTCCGCTCAGTCCGGGCCACGGTCTGGCATACCTCCCGCTTGGGGGCCTCTTTGGCGCGGCGGGTGAGCGCTGGAGAGGTGGTGACGGTCGGCATCGCCGATGTGAACACAGTTGCGATGGCGCTGACTGTCACCGGTCCTGGCGTTGGTGCGGTCGTCGCCTATGCCGTCGTTGCGGTCGTGCTGTTCACCATTTCGCCGTTGCTGGCCGCAGTGGTCCTTGCTGGAGTTCCGCTGCTTGCTATCGCAGTCGGTCCGTTCTTGCAGCGCATCGAACGTACGGGCGGCGAGTACCGCGTGCACCAGGGGCGGTTGACGACCCGCCTGGTCGACGTACTGGCCGGACTTCGGGTGCTCAATGGCCTTGGCGGGAAGACGTTTGTCGCCGAGCGGTACGAACAGCAGTCGCAGGGATTGGTGGGCCACGGCTACCGGGTCGCCGGACCCGCCAGTTGGGTTGGGGCATTGTCGACCGGTTTGCCGGCACTGTTCCTGGCCGCAGTGGTGTGGTTGTCGGCGCGGATGGCTGCCACCGGGGCTATCACGATCGGTGATGTTGTCGCCGTCTACGGGTACGTCGCCGTGCTGGTCGTTCCCGTGTCGGCTTTCATCGAGGGTGGCGGTGACATTGCTCGTGCTCGGGTGGCCGGTCAACGGATCATCGACCTGCTCAACCTGCCGGTCGCTCGTCACAACGATCGCGATCCTGCGCCGCTCCCCCGCGGCTGTGGCCCTTTGGCCGACCCTGACTCGGGAGTGATCGTTCGTCCCGGCCTTTTGACAGCGCTGGTCGCTGCCCGGTCAGCGGAGGCGATCACAGTGATCGAGCGGCTCGGGCAACTGCGTACCGATTCTGACGCGGGTGTGACGTGGGCAGGTTTGCGGATCGACGATGTCGCCCCCGAGGAGTTCAGGCGCCGGTTGGTTGTCGCCGACAACGATGCCGAGGTGTTCACCGGCACGGTCCGTGACATTGTTGCGGGACGCCTGGAGCCAGACGACGGCAGGATTCGTGCGGCGCTCCGCGTCGCGGTGGCCGAGGATGTTGTGGAGGCGTTGCCCGGCGGTCTGGACGCAGCGATCGCCGCCGGCGGGAGTGATCTTTCCGGCGGGCAACGGCAACGGATCCGGCTCGCCCGCGCTGTCTATTCCACACCTGACGTCCTGCTCGCCGTCGACCCGACCTCCGCGGTCGACGCGAACACCGAAGCGGCCATGATCGACCGGATCCGCGAAGCCAGACGCGCCACCACAACGGTGATCACGACGACGTCGCCACTCGTACTGGACCGCGCTGACGAGGTCATCGTCCTGGCCGACGGCAAGACGTCCTCAGTCGGGACGCACGCGGACCTCCTGCGCAGTGATTCCCGCTATCGCGACCTTGTATCCCGCGCCCAGGATGGGATGGCCGATGAGTAGGCAGATGGCGGTTGCGGGTCCCGCCGAAGTCCGTGCCGCGGCGATACGCGACTTGGGCGCAGACCGTAATGCTGTCATTGGGCTCATCCTTGTCAACGCGCTTGCCGCTGCGGCAGGTTTGATCGGTCCGTGGCTGCTCGGCCGAATCATCGACACGATCCAGGCCGGCTCCGGTGACGTGCTCAGCGCGGTGGACCGTCTTGCCTTCGGCGCTCTGCTGTTCACCGTCGTGCAGACAATGCTGGCGTGGTGGGCGCTCAAGATCGGCTATCGGTTCGGCGAACGCACCGCGGCCCGTGTTCGGGAACGATTCCTGCGGCGGACGCTGGCGCTGTCCCCACGAGTGGCAGACCACCTTCCCACCGGCGATCTGATCGCCCGCGGGAGTACCGATGCCTCCCTGGTGGCGCTCACCTTGCGATCTGCTGTGCCCGAGGTTCTCGTGGCCATCGTCCACTCTCTGTTCCTCATTGTCGCTGTGCTCGTCCTGGACCTGCGACTCGGGCTTTGCGGGCTCGCGTGCTTGATCGGCGTTGGGGCGGCCGTGCGCTGGTACGCACGACGTGCGCGGCCCGCCTACCTGGCTGTCGCAGCATCTGGTGCGGACCTGGCCGATGTCGTTGCGAGCACAGCCAAAGGCGCCCGTACGATCGAACTGCTCGGATTGGAGCACCGCCGGGCACAGGCCGCAGAAACCGCCATCACTCAAGCCCGGTCCGCGCGCCTCTGGGCCTTGTGGCTGCGGACAGTGCTGTTTCCCTGGTCGGAGATCGCGTTAGCACTCCCCGTGGTCGGAGTCCTTCTGATCGGCGGCGCACTGTACGCCAACGATCTGGTCAGCCTCGGAATCGTGGTGACTGCAACGGTGTACCTACGCCAGCTCGTCGGCCCACTCGACACCCTCATGCTCTGGATCGAACAACTGCAAGGCGCCGGAGCCTCCTACGCCCGCGTCGAAGGACTAGACGACATCCCCACAACGGAACCCCTGCGGGCCCAGAAGATCGGCGACCAGGACAACGGCGACCGTATCCGAGTGGACAACGCCCACTTCAGCTACACCGAAGCCCGGGACGTCCTTCACGGAATCAACCTGCTGGTGCAGCCCGGAGAGCGCTTAGCCATCGTCGGTACCTCAGGAGCTGGAAAGTCAACACTCGCGCGTCTTCTCGCCGGCCTGGACCGCCCTCATACCGGGTCAGTGAACATTGGTGGTACGCCAGTTGCTGACCTGCCACCAGAGCAATTGCGCGAACACGTCGTACTGATCACTCAAGATCATCACATCTTTCACGAGACCCTGCGCGCCAACCTGCTCATCGCAAAACCGAACGCGACGGACGAGGAGTTGTACGCCGCGCTGGACGCCGTCGGTGCTGTGTGGTTCGACGAGCTACCGCATGGGCTGGACACCGAGATCGGCCAGGACACCAGCCTCGACGACGCCAGCGCCCAGCAACTCTCACTGGCACGAGTCGTCCTCGCCGATCCCCACACCCTGATCCTGGACGAAGCCACCGCACTCCTCGACCCGAAGACGGCACGACAAACAGAGCAATCACTGGCCGCCGTGCTCCGGGGCCGCACAGTGATCGCGATCGCCCATCGCCTACAGACGGCGCACGACGCCGACAGAATCGCAGTCATGGAAGCCGGTGAACTCGTCGAGCTCGGCACCCACAACGAACTCGTCAGCGCAGGACGCGTCTACGGCCAACTCTGGCAGGCATGGCACGCAGACTAGGAGTCGGAGCGGGACTCCTCCCCGCCCGCCGTGGGTCATGAGAGAGTCACGTGGTGACCACGACGCCACCCATGGACACGGTCCGGGTTCTCCACCGCACGGGTCAGTGGTGTCCCGGCCGGCGGATCTGCGACGTTGTCGCCTACGACGTACGGATCCTGCCTGAGTATCAGGTGCCTGGACGGCCAACCATCGATCGCAGCTACCTGTTGCTTGACCAGGGCGTCCAGTTGACCAGGCCCGTTGTGTTCGAAGGGCCAGTCGAAGGTTGGTGGTACGTCGACCTGGTCGAGGTCGAACTCACCGAGGCTGGACTTGTCGTCCATGACCTCTATGTTGACTTCCTGATACCGCCCGGTGCTGATCGCTACCACGTCCTGGACCTCGACGAGCTTGGTGATGCTCTCAGCCAGGGCCAGATCACAGCCACGCAGTGCGCCACCGTTCTCAGCCGGACGCAGCGCTTCATCGAGCGGCACCTGCGTGCTGCCGAGAAGGGTTCCGTTGATCCCCCGCACCAGTTTCCGCCGGAAAGCATCGCCGTGCTCGAGCAGCTTCCTTGCTTCCTCGAATGATCACCGAGGACTGAAGTTCGAGGGTGGTGTCGGATCGGGGCTGAGATGTTCGTTGCAGGGGTGAGTGTCCCCCACCAGGGCGCCGTGACTCCCACACCCGATCAACGCACTCGAGGAGAACATCGTGACCGCTACCTACACCTTCGACGTCTTTTCCAGCCTCGACGGGTACGGCGCCCACAGCGGCGACTGGGGCGGCTACTGGGGCAAGCAGGGCCCGGAACTGCTCGACCGCCGACTCGCCTTGTACGACCAGGAGCAGCGGCTGGTCTTCGGGGCCAACACGTATCGTGCGCACGCGCAGATGCTGGCCTCGAGCACCGAGGACTTCGAGGCGCGCGACGCATGGGTCACCCGGATGAGGGACCTGCCGGCATTCGTGGTGTCGAGCACGCTGGAAGAACCCCTCGACTGGCCGGACGCGACCGTTGTGACCGGTGATGCCGTCGACGTCATCGCCCGGCTCAAGGAGGAGTCCGAGGTGCCGTTGCGCTCGCACGGCAGCCTGTCGTTGAACCGGGCGCTGATGGCCGCCGGACTGGTCGATCGCGTCCAGGTGACGCTCTTCCCGGTGATTACGGGTCAGACCGGAGAGGATCCGATCTTCCAGGGTGCGGCCGATTTCGACCTCGAGCTGATCGAGAGCCGGACGCTCGACGGCAACACGCAAGAGCTCATCTACCGCCCCACCCTGCATGTCTGAGTCGGATCGCTCCGGACCGGCGTACCAGAATGTGCTTGAAACAAGTCTGGGACCTGGTGTCGGATCGAGGCAGACGAGTTCGTAGAAGGGGTGAGCGGCTGCCCACGAGGGCGTGCCAAATCACAGGAGATGATCTGAGATGCAGTACCTGGTTTCCGTGATCGACGACAAAACCAATTCCGGCACGCCGGACGAGCTGGCTGCCACCGAGGTGTTCAACGACCGGCTCGTGGCCGACGGCAACTGGGTCTTCGCCGGCGGCCTCTCGGACCCCAGAACGGCCACCGTCATCGACAACCGGGGTGGGGAGGCGGTGTTCACCGACGGGCCCTTCGTCGAGGCCAAGGAGTACCTCGGCGGCTTCTGGGTCGTCGAGGCCCCCGACCTCGACGTCGCGCTCAAGCTCGCCGCCGAGGGGTCCAAGGCCTGCAATCGGAAGGTCGAGGTGCGGCCGTTCCTGTGAGCGTTATCGACGTCCAAGGGGCGATCACCCGCGCCCACCGCGAAGAATGGGCGCGGGTGGTCGCCACTCTGACCAGGCGTTTCGGCGATCTCGACATCGCCGAGGAGGCGGCGGCAGAGGCTTTCGCGATCGCCGTCGAGCGGTGGCCGGCCGACGGCGTACCCCCGAACCCCGGCGGCTGGCTGACCACCACCGCCAACCGCAAGGCCATCGACCGGATCCGGCGCGAGAGCAAGCGCGACGACAAGCAGAAGGAGGCTCAGATGGTGTACGACGACGACCCGCCCGAGCCTCTCGGCGCCATCGACGACGAGCGACTCCGGCTGATCTTCACCTGCTGTCACCCGGCACTCGCGATGGAGACCCGGATGGCGCTGACGCTGCGGATGGTCGGCGGTCTGACTGTGCCTGAGATCGCCCGTGCCTTCCTGGTGCAGGAGACCACGATGGGGCAGCGGATCACCCGCGCGAAGGCCAAGATCAAGGCGGCTCGCATCCCCTTCCGGGTGCCGTCCGCGGAGGATCTTCCTGCCCGCGTATCCGGCGTACTCGCGGTCCTCTTCCTCGTCTTCAACGAGGGCTACCTGGCGACCGGCCCGGACACCGATCCCGTCCGTCACGACCTGACCGCCGAGGCGATCCGGCTGACTCGCCTGATCCGTGCCCTGATGCCGGACGACGGTGAGGTGGCCGGGCTGCTGGCGCTGATGATCCTCACCGAGGCGCGCCGCCCCGCCCGGGTTTCCGCGAGCGGCGAACTGGTCAGCCTCGACGAGCAGGACCGCGGAGCCTGGGACGCGGCGCTGATCGCTGAAGGGCATCGGCTGGTGCGCGAGCGCCTGGCCTCTCGCGTGGCTCCGGGGCGCTACCAGATCCTCGCAGCGATCAACGCCGTACACACGTCCGCCCGCGACGCACGCGACACCGACTGGTCGCAGATCGTCGCCCTCTACGACCAACTCCTCCGCCGCGATCCCACGCCGATCGTCGCTCTCAACCGAGCCATCGCGGTCGCCGAACTCGACGGTCCGGAGGTGGCATTGGCGGCCGTCGACCGTCTTGAGGACAAGTTGGCCGGATATCACGCCTACCATGCGACTCGCGCCGACCTGCTGCGCCGGCTGGGCCACAGTCAGAAGTCGCGCGCGGCGTACGACAAAGCCATCGAACTGGCCGGCAACACCGCCGAGACCGCCTACCTGACGCGCCGCCGCGACCAGCTGGGGTAGACAGTGGAGTGATTACTCCCCTCCCAGGAGCTTGTCCGCCAGGAAGCGGCGCCACGTCGTGATCATCGCGTCGCTGGAGCCCGCATGTGGTCCGGGGAAGGCAACCAGGCGTTTGTCCGAGGACCCCAGCGCATCGAACAAGTCGAACTGGCCCGGCCTCGGGAAGATCTCGTCGTCCCACTGGACGTGATACATCACGGGTGCGGCAACGCGCGTCGCGTCGCTCATCGTCCTCGTCGGCGTGTGCAACCCGGGATGCAGTACGGCGTTCTGCTGGAGCCCGAACTTGCCCAGCACCGCGCACTGCAGGCGCCCGCCGAGCGCGGCCGCCAACGGCAGGCCGAACCTTGTCGCCATCGACATGCCGAGATAGCCGAGCCTGTCGGTCCGGATGCGTGGAAACCGGCTGACGACGTTGATCGCCGCGAGCCAGTCCTCGGTCATGCTGTCCAGAACACGCTCGACTCCCCTGTCGACGATCAGTTGCTGATAATCCGACGTACCCAGTGACTCCGCGACCCGCTCGCCATGGAACGGTCCGTCGATGGCCGCAACCGCCAGCCCAGCCCGCGCGAGCCGATGGGCAAGCATCACCTGCCGCGAGCTGCGCTTGTGACCACTCCCGCCATGGCCGAGCAGGACCAGCGGACGAGCAGCTCCGACAGATCGCATTCGCCAAAGGACACCGTCGATGCCGCCTTGATCACTGTCGACCTCGAACGATGACTCTTCGACCACGTCGTACATGTGTTCGAGTATGGCACCGTACTCGGACCTACTGCCGTGGTGGATTAGGTTGGCGTGGTTGTGGGCTGTCGAGAATGCGGCGCCGGCTCCGTCCTAGGTGCACAGTGGCCGCGATGGGCCGCGTGACGGAGAGGGAGGACCAGCGTGACGATTCAGCGGATGGACAACGTCGGCATTGTCTTCGACGACCTTGAGGCTGCCATTGCGTTCTTCGAAGAACTCGGCCTGGAGGTGGAGGGCAAAGGGCAGGTCGAGGGCACTTTTGCGGACCGCTGCGTCGGACTCGACGGCGTCCGCTGCGACATCGCGATGCTGCGGACCCCCGACGGCCACAGCCGGCTCGAGTTGGCGAAGTACCACACCCCCGCGGTGATCGCCGCCACGCCGCAGAAACCGCCGCACAACACCGTAGGCATGCATCGCGTCATGTTCGCCGTCGACGACATCGAGGACGTCATTGCCCGCCTGCGCACTCACGGCGCCGAACTCGTCGGTGAGCTGGCCCAGTACGAGGACAGCTACCGGCTCTGCTACGTCCGCGGCCCCGAGGGGATCATCGTCGGGCTGGCCGAGCAGCTCGGCTGAGCGGCCGTGAAGTCCGCCGGCGAACGTTCCGGTGCGATGTCGAGAACCTGCTCGCGGCTCCGTCCCCGCAGTGAACACGGCCACAATGGGCCGTACGTGTAAGGAGAACATGATGGCCAAGTACCTGCTGCTCAAGCACTACCAGGGTGGCCCGGCCCCCGCCGTGGACTTCGCGCCGATGGACCAGTGGACGCCGGACGAGGTCGACGCGCACATGCGGTTCATGCGCGACTTCGAGGCCCGGCTGGAGGAGACAGGCGAGTTCGTCGACGTCCAGGTGTTGGCGCCCGGTGGAGCATTCGTCCGGTACGACGGCGAGGGGCAGCCGCCGGTGACCGACGGGCCGTTCGCCGAGACCAAGGACTTGATCGCCGGGTGGTACATCATCGACGTGGAGTCCTGGGACCGGGCGGTAGAGCTGGCGGGCGAGCTGTCGGCGGCCCCCGGGCCTGGCGGCACACCGATCCACGAGTGGTTGGAGGTTCGGCCGTTCTGGGCCGACTCGCCCACGGTCACCGAGTGAACGAGCCGCTGCTGCGGGACCTGGTACCCGCGGTGATCGGCATCCTCGTCCGGCGCGGAGCTGACTTCGCGGCGGCCGAGGATGCCGTGCAGGAGGCCTTGGTCGAGGCCGTGCGCGGATGGCCGGACGACCCGCCGCGGGACCCCAAGGGCTGGCTGGTGACCGTTGCCTGGCGCAAGTTCATCGACGCTGCCCGGGCCGACACCTCCCGACGGAATCGCGAGGAACGCGTCGAAGGCGAGCCGATCCCCGGCCCGGGCGAGGCCGTAGACGACACGCTGCGGCTGTACTTCTTGTGCGCGCACCCGTCTCTGACGCCGGCTTCGGCCGTCGCGCTCACGCTGCGCGCGGTCGGCGGCCTGACGACGCGTCAGATCGCGCAGGCCTACCTGGTACCGGAGACGACCATGGCCCAGCGGATCAGCCGGGCCAAGCGGACCGTCTCGGGCGTCCGGTTCAACGAGCCCGGTGACGTCGCCACGGTGCTGCGCGTGCTCTACCTGGTCTTCAACGAGGGCTACTCCGGCGACGTCGATCTCGCCGGCGAGGCGATCCGGCTCACGCGGGAACTGGCGGTCAGGATCAATCATGAGGAGGTCGCGGGTCTGCTCGCGCTCATGCTGCTCCATCACGCCCGGCGCCCGGCACGGACCGGTCCCGACGGCCGGCTCATCCCTCTTGCCGAGCAGGACCGCGGTCTGTGGAACACCCGCCTGATCGCCGAGGGCGTCGGCGTACTGCAGGCAGCCCTCGCCCGCGACCGCCTGGGCGAGTTCCAGGCGCAGGCGGCCATCGCCGCGCTCCACGCCGACGCCCGGACGGTCGAGGAGACCGACTGGATACAGATCGTCGAGTGGTACGACGAACTGGCGAAGCTCACCGATAGCCCGGTGGTCCAGCTCAACCGGGCCGTCGCGGTCGGCGAGGCCGACGGCGCGCGGGCCGGCCTGGCGGCCCTAGCGGAGGTCGACCCCGCTGTGCCCAGACATGCTGCCGTCGCGGCGTACCTGCATGAGCGTGACGGTGATCCAGTGACAGCAGCACGGCTGTACGCCGAAGCTGCCCGAGCGGCGCTCAGCCTTCCCGAACACGACCACCTCACGCGACAAGCAGCACGCCTCAACGCCCAGCTGCGCAGTTGATCAGGCCTCGTTTCACAACGGAATTCCCAGGGCCGCTGCGATCATTCGGTGGCCCTGTGCCTCGAAGGCAGGATCGTCCACCTGGTGTGCCCAGACGGCAGTGTTGACGGCTTCGCGGAGTTGGACGCGGTGCCAGGTGTCAGGGTCGCGCGGATCCGGGCCGTACCCGTCCAGGAATGCAGGCTCCAAGGCCGGGTTGGACCGGAACTGCTGCGCCGCCAAGCGGGCGAAGTCCGTGTACGCCGGCCGGAGGTCCGCCCGGCCGAAGTCGATCACGCCGACAACGTCGTTGTGGATCAGCCAATTGCGAGGTTGCCAGTCGCCGTGCGTTGGCACCAACGTGGCCGGTGGAGTCGGCCACGAGTCAATCTCTGAACGCAATCTGGCGGTGAGTTCCGGCGCAAGAGTGTGCGGCTTACGAAGATAATCGAGCGTCCGCTGATTCTCTCGAGCCTCATAGTCTTCGTCCGGTACGGCGAATTGTCCGTGGAACTCCGCGAGCAGTTCGCCGGCCTGGCGATAGGTCTCCGGGTTCCGTTCGGCTTCAGCGCCCTCTACCAGCTCCCCCGGCAGGTAGCGCGTGAGGATCAGCTTGGCGTCGTCATCGGCGCGGACGAGCTGCGGAGCTCTCCCCCGCGACGTCCACGGCTGCCAACCAGGTGCGATGGGCGCGGAGTCTCCCGCGCGAGGTGGTGGTCGGCCGCGTCACCGGCCTTGGCGATATAGCGCTCGCCGCCGGCACGAAGCTCGAGTACGACGGTCCCGACCAGGCCCCAACTGTGGTCCGTCACGACCTCGGCGTCCGGTAGCCACTCCTGCAGCAGGTCCCGCTGACGTTCGGTGAGATCCACCCGATGAGCGTACCGAAAGACCCGGAAAGATCGCGGAAAAGGTGGACGAGTTCAGTCCTGGGATTTATCCTGGCCGAATGCAGAATACGCAAAAGAATGCGACCTTACAATCCAACTTATCATCAAGAATTCCGGAAAGCAAGTCGACGGAATTCTGGCGGCTCGGGGACCGCGAGGTACGGCGGATCGGGTTCGGGACGAAGCGACTCGCGGGGAACGCCGCCGGCGGGCCGGAGGTGCGGGAGCGGGCCGTCGCATTGCTGCGCCGGGCGATCGAGCTCGGCGTCAACCACCTCGACACCGCTGACTTCTATCCGACCTATGCCGATGGCGGACCGGTGGGCTCGTTCGAAGGTCTGAACTGGGCGAACGACGTCATCCGCCGCGCGCTGGCGCCGTACCCGGACGATCTCGTCGTCGCCACCAAGGTCGGGCCGACCGAGCAAGGGATGGCCCGGCCGGACGAGTTGCCGGCGTTGGTCGAGGGCAACCTGCGGGCGCTCGGGGTGGAGACCCTCGACGTCGTCTACCTGCGCCAGTTCGGTCTGGAGTCGGTCGCCGAGCATTTCGGTGTCCTGGCCGAGCTCTGCGCCAAGGGAATGATCCGGCACCTGGGCCTGTCGAGTGTCCGGGCGACGCATCTCGCGCAGGCGCAGCAGATCGCGCCGGTCGTCGCGGTGGAGAACAGGTACGGCGTCGGCTACGGCCGGGTGAATGACGACATCCTGCGCACCTGTGGTGAGCAGGGACTCGCCTTCGTCTCCTACTTCACCCTCACCGCGGCTGCACGGGAGGTCGGTGGGGTCTCCAGCAACGAGGCGGTTCAGGAGATCGCCGACCAGCACAACGCCACACCGGCGCAGATCCGGCTCGCGTGGACGTTGAGCCGGGGCGACCACGTCTTGGCCATTCCTGGTACGTCGAACCCTCGGCACCTGGAGGAGAACCTGGCGGCCGGTGCGATCCGCCTCTCCCCCGAGCAGCTCGCCGTACTGGACAACATCGAGGAGGTCCAGTCGTAGCAGCGCCGGGCGCCCTCGCCGAGGTGGCGAAGAGCTGAGAGTGAGCGGCTCAGGTGAACGTCACCTCGGCGGTGTCCTGGACGGCGGCGGTGCGACCCGGGGCTTCGTGGTTCTCCCAGTACAGGTTGGTGTGGGCGATCACCTTGTCCGGAGTGGGAGCGCCGTACTCGGAGAGGTCCTCGGTCGTGTGCGCATCGCCGACGAGGGTCACGTCGTACCCGCGCACCATGGCGCCGTGGATGGTGGAGCGGATGCACTCGTCGGTCTGGGCGCCGCTGACGACCACTCGGCCGATCCCGGCCTTGGCGAGGACGTCCTCGAGATCGGTGTCCTCGAAGGAGTCCGGGAAGGTCTTGTGCACCAGCGGCTCGGACTCTTCCCGCTTGAGCTCGGGGACGAGTTGCCACTCGTCGCTGCCCTTCACCAGGTTGTCGCTCGAGTGCTGCACCCAGACGACCGGCACCCCGCCGGCGCGGGCCTTGCCGACCAGGGTGCTGATGTTGGCCACCACCTGATCCCGCTCGTGCGCGCCTCCGACGACGCCGTTCTGTACGTCGACCACCACGAGTGCCGTGTTCGGCCGATCTGCCAGCTTGGACATGCCGTTCCCTCCGTTTCGCGGGTGTACGACGGACGCTAGACCAACCCGCCGACAGTTTCAGGTGCGGATCCGCAGCCGCACGGTCGGCACGTCCCCGTCGTCCAGTTCCTGCGCGCGCCGCACCGCCGCCTTCACCGGCACGATGTACCGCCCGTCCTTCGGGAACAACGACGTCTCCCACACGCTGTCCCCGATCTCCGCGGTGACCGGAATCATCCCCCACCCATAACTCACGAACCCCGATTCCGCTTCGAGATAGGCGCATTCCTCGTCCGGCACGGTAATGAAATACCACGGGGCCGGCCCCCGCCAGAACCAGATCTCGCCGGCAAACTCGAGCTCATTCACTGTTACTTGCCTCCAGCAAGCGGTGGGCGATGTTCCGGGCGGCGGTTTTGAGCTCTGCGGATTGGAGGATGCGGTACGGGAAAGGGAGTGAGGTCAGTTGGCCGGCGTACCAGTAGGGCTCGTCGGTGCTGGCCAGGAGGCGGGTGTGGGTCTCGTCGATGGGTTCGAGGCGGCCCATGCTGCGGGAGATCCAGTGGGCGACGTCGTCACGCGGGGCGTCGACGATGACTTCGATGGGATATTTCCAGCCCATGGCCAAATGTTCCTCGACGGCGGCCAGCGGGTCGAGGTCGGCGGGCGCAGTGAATGCCTCCGAGCGGGGTTCGACTTTCGTGACCTTGTCGACGCGGAGGACGCGTTGGGAGTTCTTGGTGTGTGACCAGCAGAGCAGATACCACCGGCCCCGGCGTACGACGACCGCCCACGGGTCGACGTCCATCGGCCATTCCTCGCCGTAGTGGCGGCGGTAGTGAATGACGATGCGGCGGCCGGCGGTGCTGTGGGAGACCAGCGCGGCGGTGATCTCGGGGTCCGGAGTGCGGACGCCGGGGTCGGGGCCGCGGGCGCTGACCTTGCGGATGGCGTCGGTCGAGCGGGCGATCGGTTCGGGCAGGACCCGGATGATCTTGCCGAGTGCGTTCTCGACCGGGTCGTCGGCGCCGCGTGGTCCTTCGAGCACCGCCATCACCAGGCCGAGCGCCTCGGCGGTGCTGAACATCAGCGGTGCCAGCCGCAACCCGCGACCGACCCGATAGCCGCCGTACGGACCGCGGACGGACTCGATCGGGATGTCGGCCTCCCGCAGGATCGCGACGTACCGCCGGGCCGCCCGTTCCGACACCCCGAGCTTCTCCCCCAGTTGATCGGCGGTGATCCCCGGGCTGTTCTGGATCAGCTCCAGCACCATCAACGTCCGCGCCGTCGGACTTACGTCGTACGCCACAGGCCCTCCACCATTCCGGAAGTGAACCGTCCGGAACCGAGGGTAGCGTGCCGCGCATGGACAAGAACACCGTGATGGAACTGCCGGCGGCGGGCGACGAAGTCGAGACGCTGCTGGGCGTGCTGGAGCGCAATCGCCGGACGTTCGCGTGGAAGACGGGCGGGCTCGATGCGGCCGGGCTGAACACCCGGCTCGGTCCGTCCACGATGACACTCGGCGGTCTCCTCAAGCACCTCGCCCTGGTCGAGGCCGACATCTTCTCGTACCGGTTGTACGGCCGCGACCCGGGCGAGCCGTGGAACACGATCGACTGGGATTCCGACCCCGACTGGGAGTGGCGCACCGCCGCCGACAACTCCCCCGAGGAACTCCGGCAACTGTGGCAGGACGCGGTCGCCCGCTCGCGCGCCTCGGTGGCGGAGGCCGTGGACAACGGCGGGCTGGACACCGTCGGGAAGCTGGTCTGGCCGGATGGCCGGTCGCCGAATCTGCGCCGGCTGCTGGCGGACATGATCGAGGAGTACGCGCGGCACACCGGCCACGCGGACCTGATTCGCGAGTCCATCGACGGCCTCGTCGGTGAGGACGCACCGCAAGAAGTGCCGGCCGGTTAAGTGCTCACCGGATGAGCGGTTTGTCTGCGACGATGACAAGGTGCGGGCAGATCGATTGGTAGCGGTGCTGCTGCTCATGCAGGCCCGCGGTCGGGTGACCGCCGCCGAGGTCGCCGGGGAGCTCGAGATCTCCGTCGCCACCGCGCGCCGCGATCTCGAGGCGCTGTCGACCGCGGGTATCCCGGTCTACCCGCAGCCCGGACGTAACGGCGGCTGGCAGCTGATCGGCGGCGCCCGGACCGACCTCAGCGGCCTCACCGCCACCGAGGCCCAAGCACTGTTCCTCCTGGTCGGCCCGGCGGCATCGATCGCCCCGGACGCGAAGGCGGCGCTCCGCAAGCTGGTCCGCGCGCTGCCCGACACCTTCCGCGAACACGCGCAGGCAGCCGCCGAGGCGGTGGTGATCGACACGGCCCGCTGGGGTGAGCACGTGAAGGAGCGTCCCGAGCTCGTCCGTCGGCTGCAGGATGCCGTCGTACGTCGTCTGCGCGTGCGACTGCTCTATCAAGGCCGGGGCCGGGAGCAGTCGGAGCGAGTGGTCGATCCGCTCGGGCTCGTGGACAAGGACGACATCTGGTACTTGATCGCGCGGACCGAGAAGGGGCAGCGGACGTTCCGGGTCGAGCGGATCCTGGCCGCCGAGCTGACCGACGAGTCGTTCGAGCGGCCGGCCGACTTCGACTTGTCCGCCGCGTGGAGCGAGATCGTCGACCGGATGGAGGAACGGCGCTCCGGGCTGACCGCGACCGTACTGATGGACGAGCGGTTCGTGTGGGTGATGCAGGACCGGCTCGGCCGCAACTGCGAGGTCGACGGGATGGACGGCGATCGGGTCCGGCTCAGGATCACCGCCCCCACTCCCCTGATGATCGCCCAGCACCTGGCCGGCTGGGGTGGCTCGATCGATGTGGTCGACCCACCCTCGGTCCAGGCCGAGCTCGCCCGCCTCGGCCGCGAACTCGCCGACCGCTACAGCGAGACCGGCTGACCGCTCACAGCGCCCACGCGCCGTGGGCGGAGGCCGGAGTGAACCACTGGGGTGAGTAAGGTGCGGTGGTTCAGCTTGTTCCGACATCGAGCTACAGGGAAACGTCCGTGACCACATCCCCTCCCCAGCCGCCGCAGAACCCCTATCCAGGTCAGCCGGGCGGTTACGGTCCGCCCTCGGAGCAGTTCCCGCAGTACGCCCAGCCCCAGCAGCAGCCCGGGCCGTCGCAGCAGCCTGGCCAGGGGCACGGCGGTCAGCCCGGCCAACCGCAGCCGGGCCAGGCGTACGGCCAGCCCGGTCAGCAGTACGGCCAGCCGCAGGCGCCGTACGGACAGCAGCCGTTCCAGCCGCAGGCGCCGTACGGGCAGTCCTTCCCGCAGCAGGGGCAGGCGTTCCCGCACGGCCAGCAGGCCTTCGCAGCACAGGGTCAGCAGCAATGCCGGTTCTGTGGTGCGTTCCCGGCGGTCGACGCGACCGTGCGCGGGCACCAGGGCCTGATCATCCTGATGCGGTTCCTGAAGCTGAAGGGACCGTTCTGCCGCACCTGCGGTATCGCCTCGGTGCGGGACATGACGTCCAAGAGCCTGTGGCAGGGCTGGTGGGGTATCGGGTCGTCGATCGTCAACCCGATCACGATGCTGATGAACATCGGCCCGATGCAGAAGTTCAAGAGCCTGCCCGAGCCCTCCCCGGGTCCCGGTCAGCCGATGAACCCGGGCAAGCCGCTCTTCCAGCGCCCGGTGATCCTCGGTCTGCTGATCCCGGTCGCGGTGATCGCGCTGATCATCTTCGCGAACCTGAACTCCACCTCGAACGCCGACGTCGGGCAGTGCGTGCAGAACAAGGGCACGTCCAGCGACCCGAACGTGAAGGTCGTCGACTGCGGCTCCGCGGACGCCGAGTACAAGATCGTCGGCAAGGTGGACGACTCGACCGACGACAGCCAGTGCGAGCAGTTCGCCGGCTCCGAGGCGTCGTACGTCTATCAGAGCGGCTCCACCAAGTACACCCTCTGCCTCTCCCCGGTGTGAGGACGCGCGCGTACGGGGTCTACGCGTAGTACCCGTCGACCGGTACGCGCGCCTCGTCGTACAGAGCCGGACCTTCCTGAGGTACGTCGGGGAAGCCGCCGGTGGGCTTGAGTCCGCCGAGCTGCTCCCCCGACAGTGCGTAGACGACCCGGCCGAGACCTGAGCGGGCGAGGGCGCCGGCGCACATCCCGCACGGCTCGCAGCTCGTGTACATCGTCGTGCCCGCGGCTTGCTCAGGTGAGAGCTCCCGCGCCGCCCAGACCGCGAGCTTGAGCTCGGGGTGGAAGCTGATGTCGGCGTCGGTGATGGTCGAGTTCTGCTCCTCGGCGAGAACGGTTCCGTCCGGTCCGACCAGCAGCGAGCCGAACGGCGGGTTGCCGGCCTTCCGCGCGGCCGCGGCCAGCTCGATCGCGCGGCGGAGGAATCCTTCTTCTTCGGGGGTCACGTCGTCTCCTGTCGTCGGTGCGCGGCGATCGTCGCCAGCGCCTGCCAGGCCGCTTCGGGCCGTTCGGTCTCGGCCGGGTCGCCGGTGAAGGGATCCAGGACGACGGTCCGCGCGCCGAGCTCACGGAGTACGTCGAGGTCTGTCAGAACCTGGTCGAGCGAGCCCTCGCCCGCGACCCGGTGGTCCTCGGGCAGCGGCGAAGGGGTCAGCCGCAGCAGGATCCGGGGCGCGAAGTCCGGCACCGGACGGTTCTCCGCGGCAGCGATCGCCCGCAGCTGATCTGTTGCCATACGCAACCAGTCGATCCGCTCCCGGAGCGGATGCCACGCGTCCCCGAACCGCACTGCCCGACGCATTGCGGCCGCACCGCGCCCACCGACCCAGAGCGGGATCTCACCCGCGCCGAAGTCCGCGGCATCCGACCAGGCGCCCCGCAGCTCGGCCAGCACATGGTCCGTCTGGCGTCCACGCTCGGTGAAGTCGGCGCCGAGCGCTGCGAACTCCTGACTGGCCCAGCCGACCCCGACACCGAGGACGAGCCGGCCGCCGCTGAGCTGATCGAGGTTCGCCGCCATCCTTGCCACCAGCAACGGGTGGCGGTACGGCGCGATCAGCACGGTGGTCCCGAGCCGGACCCGCTGGGTGATCCCGGCCAGCCAGCTCAAGGTGGTGAACGGTTCGAAGAACGGCGCCGGGTACTGCTCGGCGACATCAGGCGTGATCGCGATGTGGTCCGACACCATCAGCAGGTCGTAGCCCAGCCCCTCGACCACCTGCGCCCACTGCCGCAGGCGCGCCGGGTTCGTGCCGGGTCCGAAGTTCGGGACGTTCACACCGAGTTCCACGGGATTCAGGCTATCCAGGCAGGCCGTCGGTTTGAAGGGAATCCTCCCGGCGTACGGCGGGCTGCGCCGGGGAATCGCCGGTAGATTGTCGGCATGACCGAGAGTCTCGATCCGACCGACTGGGCCATCCTGGCCGAGCTGCAGAACGATGCCCGGATGTCTCTGACCGAGCTCGGCCGCCGGGTGAACCTGAGCGCCTCCGCGACCACCGAGCGGGTCCGGCGGCTGGAGTCGATCGGGGTGATCACCGCGTATCGCGCGGACGTCGACCTGACCAAGGTCGGCTATCCGGTGCTGGCCGTCGTACGGCTGAAGTACCCGGGCAACAAGCATGAGCCGCTGCACCGCCTGTTGGCGGACCGGCGGGAGATCCTCGAATGCCTGCGCACCACGGGCGACGACTGCTACACGCTGAAGGTCGCCGCGGCGTCGATGCCGCACCTGGAGGAGCTCGTCAACGAACTCACCGAGTTCGGCAGCACCACCACGAACCTCGTCTACTCCCAGACCCAGCCCTATCGCGGTCCGCAAAAGCCGGTGACCGAACACCGCTGAAGATGGGAGCGTTGCCGGATGCTGACCGCCCTGGGCATCGACGTCTCCCCCGACCTGCTGGAGCGATGGGTCGACTGGCTGGCGCCCGATGAGCAACCGTTCTTCCTCACCAGGAAGCAGGCGGCCCAGTGGGACCTTCCGGTCGACGACGACCGGGAGCCGACCAAGGAACAGCGCGACACCTATCGCACGTACGGCGTTGACCGGATGGCTGTGCGGGTCAGTTGGCTGGACGAAGCGGCGTACTCGGACCTGCCCAAGGCGACTCGGGCGGCGTTGGTCCGCGCCCAGGTGAACCACGGCCGTGCGGCCGTCCCGACGGTCCGCCGATGGTCGGGCGTCCTGGACGTTCGGCGCCAAGCCGACGGGCATCGGTTCGTCTGGTGGAAGTCAGTGCTACGGGACTCGGCCGGCGTCGTGCTGCCGCGGATCGTGAGCGAGGACCTAGGACCGAGCCGGCACGCGGAGGTCCGCACCTGGCCGGCCGAGCTCCCGCGGGCTCGTGAGCTGGCCGGCACGTTCCCGAACGGCAGTGGACCCAACTGCTTCGGGACGGTGATGGCGGCCTGTGGGGTCGATGGTGCTGAGGACGTGTGGATGCAGCGGGAGCCGTTCGAGCAGTGGCTGAAGCAGAGCACAACGGCGGGTGGGCGGGATGACGCGCCGGGCACGGTCTTCGTCTGGCGCGACACCCTTCAGGCGGTCCAGCATGCGGCGATCACCATCGGGGACGGGTGGATGCTGCACAAACCGTCGCAGTCGTGGATGACGCCGCGGAAGGTGCGGACCGTTGGCGAGGTCAAGCGGAGCACTCGAACTGCCGGGTGGCGCCTGCAGCGTCGTAGGGTGCTGGCGTGAGGCTGCTCATTACTGGGGCCACTGGGCTACTCGGCAGCGAGCTGCTCCGGCTGGCCGACCACGACGTGATACCGGCGTACCACTCCCAGCCCGTGCCGGGTGGAGTGCGGCTCGACGTACGACGGCAGGACGAGGTGCTGGACGTGATCCGCACCGTCCGGCCGGACGGGATCATTCACGCCGCGTTCAAGCAGGACGACTGGGCGACGACGGCCGATGGAGCAGCCAACATCGCGGTCGCCGCGGGCGATGCGCGGTTGGTGTTCGTCTCGAGCGACGTGGTGTTCGGCGGGCGGGAAGCGCCGTACGACGAGGACGAGCCGCCCTGCCCGGTGACGGCGTACGGCGCGGCGAAGGCGGCCGCCGAGACCGCCGTCCGGGCGATCGCTCCGTCGGCTGTCATCGCGCGTACGTCGATCATCGTCGGGCACGACGGGCGGTCGTCGACCGAGCGTTTGGTGCACGGGTTGGCGGCCGGTGAGCCCGGCGCCTTCTTCACCGGCAACATCCGCTGCCCGGTCCACGTCACCGACCTGGCCGCCGCACTCCTCGAGCTCCTTGCCTCCGACATCACCGGAGTTGCCCACGTCGCCGGACCCCACGCACTCAACCGCCTCGAGCTCGGCCGGCTCGTCGCGGTCCGGGATGGACTGGACCCGCACACGTTGCCGTTCACTCCGGGGTCGCCGTCGGACATCCGCCTCGACAGCCGCCGCACCGAACAACTGCTGAAGACCCGCCTCCGCCCACCGACCGAGTTCCTGACCATCTGACCCGTCGTCGGGGCCGAGAACAGGAACTGGTGGGCAGACACAGGTAATTTCTTGTCCACAGCCCCCGAGAGGGCGGCGATCCCCCGAGAGTTGGCTCCACCTTGCGCGGCGGGCTCGGGGCTCATGGGCGGATGGCTTTGTGGAACATTCTGGCCACTCACTGCACTTTTATTACCCCAAACCCGATGACCGGGCGCCCGACCTGTTGCCGCAAACCCGTTGCTCGGCCACGGAGTGTGGGTGACTGGTGGTCTGGCTGATCGGGTGTGGTTAGAGGGTGCGGTCCGGGAGGAGGGCTCGGGCCAGTTGCTCGAGGGCCCGGGCCACCTCGGCGACTCGAGCTGGGTCGTCTGTACCGATCGCGGTGGCGAGGGCGTCATCGATGCCGGTCGCCCGGACCTGGGCCAACCGGTCCGACACTGCAGGCGTCTGACTGATCAACGCACGTCGGCGATCCGCGGGATCCGGAACCGTCTGCACCGCATCGGCTTCCTTGAGGCGGGCGATCGCGGCGGAGACCTGGCTCTGCGGGAGGCCGGTGCGAGCGGCGATCTCCCCGACCGCGCTCTCCGGGTGCTCCGCGATGTCGCTCGCCACGATCAGGAGCATGCGGGCGCTCCCGGCGTACTTCCCCGCCCCACCGGGTGGCTCGGGCAGCGCGTCCTCGCCGAGCTTCATCAGTGCGCGACCGAGCAGGAACAGGTCGACTCCATTCACGGTCGCATCCGGAAGGTCCTCAGTCCGCGTCGTTGACCGTCGTGGTGATCGGAGTGCCGAGCTCCACCGTGCGGCTGACCGTGCAGATCCGGTCGTGGGACATCTTCACCGCCCGCGGCAGCGCCTCGCGCGCCTTGTCGCCGTCCTCACCCTCGGGGAAGTGAACGGTGAACTCGACCGCGAGGTTCTCCATCCGGTTCCCCTCGTCGGGGTCGCGGACCTTGTCACCGCGGACCACCCCGCTGAACTCGGTCGGCTCGGCCCGGCGGCTGACCACGACGTCGACGTCGATCGCCGAGCAGGTGCCGATCGCGGCCAGCAGCAGCTCGACCGGGGTGAAGTCGGTTTCGTCACCACCCGAGCCGACGACGATGCTGCCACCCCGCGGGTTGTGGACCCGGTAGCTGCTGTTGGCGAGGCGCTCGAAGTGCACCTGCCGGAGGGAGTCGCCCATAACCGTCACATTCTGTTGCCAGCGGCAACGTCAGAGAGTCTTGAGAGCCTTCAGCGCCTCGGCCACCGGGGTGTCCCCGGCGATCAGCTCGAGGGTCCGGCCGATCGCGGCCGGGGTGTCGCAGAGGCCGGCCAGCACCAGCGCCACGTTGTCGCGGCTGACGCTGCCGTTGCCCGTCTTGTCGGCCAGCCTCACCAGACCGTTGCCGGCCTCGTTGGTCAGCCCACCGGGACGCAGGATCGTCCAGTCGAGGTCCCTGGACCGCAGGTCTTCCTCGGCGGCCCACTTCGCCTTCAGGTAGACGGTGAAGGTCTCGTCGTCGGTCAGCGCATCGGCCCCGTCGGCGCCCATCGATCCGACCTGGATGTGGCGTCGTACGCCAGCCTGCTCGGCCGCGTGCGCGAACAGCGCGGCGGCGCCCCGGTCGACCGTGTCCTTGCGGGCGTTCCCGCTGCCCGGCCCGGCGCCGGCCGCGAAGATCGCGACATCCGCCCCGGCCAGGACGGCGGCCACCGCCGCGACATCGACCCGCTCGAGGTCCAGTACGGCGGCCTGCCCGCCGGCCGCGGCCACGTCGGCCTCATGATCGGGGTTGCGCACCAACCCGACGACTTCGTGCCCATCACCGGCCATCAGCTTCGTCAGCCGCAACGCGATCTGCCCGTGTCCACCCGCAATGACGACTCGCATACCCAGAGCCTAACCCGCTCACGAATCAGGCAGACTGCACCCGTGCCACACGCAACAGCCGCAGACGGGACCCGGATCGCCTACCAGGTTCGAGGCGAGGGGAAGCCGCTCGTTCTGCTCGCCGGTCAGTCCAACAATCACCACTGGTGGGATCCCGTCCGCACCGACTTCGAGACGACGTACCGGACGATCACGCTCGACTGGCGTGGGACCGGGGACAGCGACAAGCCCGACGAGGTCTACAGCACGCCCGGGTTCGCCGACGATGTCGTCGCGGTGCTCGACGAGCTGGGGCTTGCCACAGCGCATGTGTACGGCACCTCGATGGGCGGCCGGGTCGCGCAGTGGATCGGGATCAACCATCCCGGCCGCGTCGATGGCCTCATCCTCGGCTGCACCTCACCCGGCGCGGCCCACGGGTACGAACGCAGCCAGGAGATCCGCCGCGCTCTCGCCGACCCGGAGCGAACCGACAGCGTGCTGCTCGACCTCATGTACACCCCGGCGTGGCTGGCCGCGAATCCCGGCCCGTATCCGGTCCTCGGCGACCCGAGCATGCCGTCGTACGCGAAGGGGCGGCACCTGGTCGCGAGCAACAAGCACAACGCGTGGGACGGCCTGCCCGGCATCGCGGCGCCGACGCTCATCCTGCACGGGACGGACGATGTCTTCAGTCCGGTCGCCAACGCGCAACTGCTCGCCGATCGCATCCCTGATGCGCGGGCCGAGCTGATCGTGGGAGCTCGGCACGCCTACTTCCACGAGTTCCGGTCAGTCGCCTGTCCGCTGGTCCTGGGCTTCCTCGTGGCGCAGGATCGGGCGTAGGGCGTCGAGTACGGCGGGGTCCTCGATGGTCGACGGGACCGGTTCGTCCCGGCCGTCGGCGATGCCGCGCATGGTCTTGCGGAGGATCTTCCCGGACCGGGTCTTCGGCAGACCGTCCACCACGGACACGTCCCGGAACGCCGCCACCGGCCCGATGTCCCGTCGTACCGCGGCCACCAGTTCCTCCCGCAGCACCTCTTCCGGGATGTCGACGCCGGCCTTGAGTACGACGAGGCCACGCGGGAGCTGGCCTTTCAGCGGGTCGTGGACGCCGATGACCGCGCACTCGGCGACCGCCGGGTGCGCCGCGAGTACCGCTTCCATGCTGCCGGTGGACAGGCGGTGGCCGGCCACGTTGATCACGTCGTCGGTGCGGCCCATCACGAACAGATAGCCGTCCTCGTCCCGGTAGCCCGAGTCGCCGGTCAGGTAGTAGCCGTCGTACCGGCTGAGGTAGTTGTCGATGTACCGCTGGTCGTCGCCCCACAGGGTGGGCAACGCACCCGGTGGGAGCGGGAGCTTGATCGCGATCGCGCCCTCCTGGTTCGGGAGGAGCTCCTTCCCGACGGAATCAAGGATCTGCACGTCCCAGCCCGGCATCGGAACCGTCGCCGACCCGGGCTTGGTCGGCAGTGGTTCCAGTCCGCGGGGGTTGCCCGCGATCGGCCAGCCGGTCTCGGTCTGCCACCAGTGGTCCACGACCGGTACGCCGAGATGCTCGTGCGCCCAGTGATAGGTCTCCGGGTCGAGCCGCTCCCCGGCGAGGAACAGCGTGCGGAAGGTGTCCAGCGGGTACTTCGCCGCCTCGGCGGCCTCGGGGTCGATCTTCTTGATCGCGCGGATCGCGGTCGGTGCGGTGAACAGCGCCTTCGCGCCGTGCTCGGAGATGACCCGCCAGAACGCGCCCGCGTCCGGCGTGCCGACCGGCTTGCCCTCGTACAGAACTGTGGTCGCGCCGACCAGGAGTGGTGCGTAGACGATGTAGGAATGGCCGACGACCCAGCCGACGTCGGAGGCGGTCCACCACACGTCGCCCGGCCCGATGTCGTAGACGGCTCGCATCGACCAGGCCAGTGCGACCGCGTGTCCGCCGTTGTCCCGGACCACGCCCTTCGGCTTTCCCGTCGTACCGGAGGTGTAGAGGATGTAGAGCGGATCGGTCGCCAGAACCTCGACCGGGTCGACGGGCTCAGCCGAGGCTGTCACGGCGGCCCAGTCGAGATCGTGGTCGCCGAGCTTGGCGGGGGTGCCTTCGCGCTGCAGGACGATCGTGTGGTCGGGCTGGTGCTGGGCGAGTTCGAGGGCGGCGTCGATGATGGGCTTGTACTCGACCACCCGGGCCGGCTCGATCCCGGCCGACGCGGCAATGATCACCTTCGGGGTCGCGTCGTCGATCCGCGCGGCGAGTTCCTTCGGGGCGAACCCGCCGAACACCACGGAGTGGACCGCCCCGAGCCGGGCACAGGCAAGCATCGCGACTACGGCCTCGGGGACCATCGGCATGTACACGATCACCCGATCGCCCTTGCCGACGCCGAGCGAGGCGAGCGCGCCGGCGAAGACAGCCACCTCGTCCCGGAGTTCCGAGTAGGTGTATTCGCGACCCTTTCCGGTGACCGGAGAGTCATAGATCAGCGCCGTCCGGTCGCCGTGACCCGCCTCGATGTGCCGGTCGAGTGCGTTGTACGACGTGTTCAGTGCTGCGTCCGGGAACCAGCGGTACAGCGGGGCGTTGGTGGAGTCGAGTGCTCGCGTCGGCGCCCGGTTCCAGGAGATCGCGTCGGCCGCCTCGAGCCAGAACGCTTCGGGATCGGTGAGACTGCGGCGGTAGCTCTCGTCGTACGTACCCATTCGTGCGCCTCCGCTTCAGTCGGCTCCCTCCCATCGTGGCAGGGTTGGGGCATGACGGTAAGTCTCGATGAGGTGCGGGCGGCGGCCGAGCGGATCGCCGGACGGGTACGGCGGACTCCGGTGATCGAGGTGGCGCCCGGGCTCACGTTCAAGCTCGAACTGCTCCAGCACACCGGATCCTTCAAGCCGCGCGGCGCGTTCAACCGGCTGCTCACCGCGAAGGAGAGCGGTGAACTGACCGGCCAGGGCATCGTCGCCGCATCCGGTGGCAACGCGGGTCTCGCAGCGGCCTACGCGGCCCGGGAGCTCGGCGTACCGGCTCGGATCTTCGTCCCGGAGAACGCTCCCGCGCCGAAGGTCGGCAAGCTCCGCACCCTCGGCGCCGACGTCGTCCAGATCGGGAACGAGTACGCCGAGGCGTATCACGCTGCCGTCGAGGCGCGGGACGAGTCGGGCGCGCTGCTCGTGCACGCGTACGACCAGCCCGAGGTCGTGGCCGGTCAGGGAACCGTCGGGCTCGAACTGCTGGAGCAGGCCGGAATGTTCGACACGGTTCTGGTTGCGGTCGGGGGCGGCGGACTGATCGCCGGGATCGCGACGGCCATCGCGGACAACGCCCAGGTCATCGGTGTCGAGCCGGTACTGGCGCCGACGCTCCACCGTGCTCTGGAAGCTGGTGAGCCTGTGGACGGATCGGTGGGCGGGGTCGCCGCCGACTCACTCGGCGCCCGACGGATCGGCGACCTCGCGTTCGCCGCGGCCCGCAAGTACGGCGTACGGTCGCTGCTCGTCGAAGAGGACGCGATCGTTGCCGCTCGCAAGGAGCTTTGGCACGATTACCACCTGGCCGTCGAGCATGGTGCCGCAGCGGCATGTGCGGCGCTGAGCTCTGGCGTCTATCGCCCAGCTGCGGGTGAGCGGGTGGTTGTTGTCGTCTGTGGGGCCAACACGGACCCCAGCACGCTTACTTGACCCGCCTGCCGTCGAGCTGCTTGTCGTCGGACAGGACCCAGGCGGCGAGGACGCCGGCGATGCCGCCGAACAGGTGGCCCTGCCAGGAGATTCCGTCCTGCGGCAGCAGGCCGCCGAGTAGCGCGCTCCCCCAGACCAGCACGACGACCACGCCGATCAGCACCTGGCCGAGCCGCCGGTTGAACAGACCGCGCGTGATCAGGTAGGCGGCGTACCCGAAGACCAGGCCGCTGGCGCCGATCGTGATCGTGTTCGGCGGTGAGATCAGCCAGGTCCCGAACCCGCCGATCACCGTGACGATCGCGGTGACCTCGAACAACCGTTTCGCACCACTGACGGCGATCAGGGCGCCGAGAGTGACCAGCGGCAGCGTGTTCGAGATCAGGTGACCGAAGCCCATGTGCAGGAACGGCGCGGTGATGATGCCGACCAGGCCCTGTGGAGTGCGGGCGATGATCCCGTACTGATCGAGGCTGCCGTGCAGCGCGGTGTCGATGATCTCGCTCAGCCACATCAAGCCGACCAGCCCCACGAGCAGCTTCAGCCCACCACCGGCCCGGGCCGTGTCCACGGTCCGCCCAGTTCGCTTAGCCGGAGTCTGGAAGCTCATAACCCAACGATGCCGTATCCGTCCAAGTCTCAGTCCGTGATCGGGCGCGGCGACAGCGGACAGTGATGTCTTCGATACTGGGTGTCGCCGTCGACTGGGGTGGGGGAACGGCATGCCGCTTGCTGTTTACGTGCTCCCGGGCTCGTGCCCGGCGCAGTGCCCGGTGTACTCGCGCTCTACGGCCTCGGCTCGTTCATCGGCATCACCCTCGGCGGCCGGACCGCGGACGCGCTGCCGTTCCACATCCTCTTCGTCGGCCTCACCGGCCTCGTCGTCCTCTCCGCGGCGCTGGCCGTCACCGCGACGGATCCCGTCGTGGCCATCGTGGTGATCGTGCTGCTCGGTGGCTTCGGCTTCGCAACCAATCCGGCCCTCAACGCACGCGTCTTCAGCCTCGCCGGCGACGCTCCCACCTTGGCGACCGCGACGAACTTCTCCGCGTTCAACGTCGGCATCACCGTCGGGCCGTGGCTCGGCGGCCTCGCGATCGGGGCCGGCGCGGGTTCCCCCGCACTCGGCTGGATCGCGGTCGGCACCGGGCTCGCGGCCCTCGGGACCGTCCTCGTCGCGGCGTTCCTGCCGGTCAGTTCACCGGACCACTCTGGTCGAGGTGGGTCGGGTCGAAGTCGGCGTGCCGCTTGAACACGTACTTGTTCAGCAGCCAGGTGATCGCCCAGAGCCCGACGCCGATCAGCATCAGCCAGCCGGCGATCTTGTAGTCCGCACCGGCCCGTCCGGACAGCGGGCTGGCCAGGTAGACGCACAGCACGGCGGCCAGCACCGGCAGCGCGGTCGGCGCACGGAAGTGCTTGTGCTCCACCCGATCCCGGCGCAGCACCAGGACGGCGACGTTCACGACCGCGAACACACACAGAAGCAGGAACGCCGTGGTCCCACCGAGCGCGGCCAGATCGGCGTACCCGATCAGGAAGAACGCGAGCAGCGTGGTGAACAGGATCGCGACGTACGGCGTCCGCCGCTTGTGCAGCACGCGGCCGAGCGGACCGGGCAGGACCTGCTCGTGCGACATGCCGTACAGCAGCCGGCTGGCCATCAGCATGTTGATCAGCGCCGAGTTGGCGACCGCGAACATGGTGATCCACGCGAACACCTCGAGCGGGAAGCCGGGAGCGCCGGCCTGGACGACCTTGAGCAGCGGGGTGGCGCCCTGGTTCAGGTCCTCGGGCGACACCAAGGCGACCGCCGAGATCGCGACCAGGACGTAGATGACACCCGTGGCGCACAGGCCGATCAGCATGATCTTGGGGAAGATCTTGACCGGATCCTTGGTCTCCTCGGCCATGTTGACCGAGTCCTCGAAGCCGACCATCGCGAAGAACGCCAGCGCGGTCGCCGCGGTGACGGCACCGAACGGCGACTCACCGGACGGCGTACTGAAGTCGGTCAGCCGGGACGTGTCGCCGTCGCCGCTGCCGATCGCCCACGCCCCGATCGCGATCACGATCAGCAGACCGCTGAGCTCGACGAGCGTCAGGACGACGTTCGCCTTCACGCTCTCGCCGACTCCGCGCAGGTTGACCAGCGCGATCAGGGTCATGAACGCGAGTGAAGTGATCATCAACAGCGAGCCGCGGCCGGGGTCGATGTCGGCGGCGGAGAAGAAGTTCGCCGCGAACGCCTTCGACGCGCTCGACGCCGAGGTGAGGCCGGAGCACATCACCGCGAAGGTGAGCAGGAAGGTGAGGAAGTGGATCCCGAACGCCTTGTGCGTGTAGACCGCGGCGCCGCCGGCCTTCGGGTACTTGGTGACGAGTTCCAGATAACTCGTCGCGGTCAGCAGCGCCACGACGAAGGCGCACAGGAACGGCAGCCAGACGGCCCCGCCGACCTCACCGGCCACCTTGCCGGTCAGCGCGTAGACGCCGGTGCCGAGGATGTCGCCGACCACGAAGAGGAGTAACAGACCCGGGCCCATGACCCGTTTGAGTTCCGGACGCTGGCCGGTAACCGGTGTGGCGGCGGTGTTGTCACTCATCGTGCCTCCCTGGGATCAGTGCGTCACGTAGGTGACATCGTCCCATCAGAGAGGCGGGCGCGCGCGTTGAGGCTTGACCGGGCGTCCCCTGTCCGGTCCGCGCGCGCCCGGCAGGGACAGGAATACCCCAATCAAGGGGTGATCGCACCTGACAGCACCCTGACGTATCCCGGACATGGCGCGAAGTCGCCACTCCTCGACGACTGACCATCCTCCCGTGCTTACGTCCGAAGAATTGTGGCCTATAGCCCTCGTTTCTTCGGACGCAAGCAGATGAGATCAGCAGGCGGACAGCATCTGCTGCAGGGCCGTCTTCTCCGCTGACTGCAGCGACAGGCTGTAGGTGTACTTCACCCAGATCCACTCGCGTGCGTAGATGCAGTGCACCGACGAGTTCGTCGGCTGCCACTCCGACGGGTCCTGGTCACCCTTCGACCGGTTGCTCGACGCCGACACCGCGATCAGCTGCGCGATGCTGAGGTCGTTGGCGAACTGCTGACGGCGAGCCGTCGTCCAGGCGTTCGCGCCAGACTTCCACGCCTCGGCCAGCGGCACGATGTGGTCGATGTCGACGCCCGAGGAGGTCTCCACATAGGTGGCGTCGTACACGCTGTACCAGCGCCCTGCGGTCGGCTGGCAACTGCTGTCGACGGTGACGCCGGTCCCGTCGCGCTTCAGCACCTGTTCACGGGTGTCACAGCTACCGGACTGGTTGATCCAGTGCGGGAAGAGATCGCGGCTGTAGCCGCTCGTCGAGCCCTCCGTCTTCACGGTGAGGCTCGCCAGCTGCGTGGCCGCAGTACTGGCCGACGGCGGGGTCGGTGGGTAGGCAAACGCCGGTCCGGCGCTGAGGCTCCACGCTGCGGTCGCGGCGACGGCAGTGATGGCAGCAGTGATCGACCGGGGCGGTGGGGTGGGGAAGGTATTGAACTGTCGCATCTGTCAGGCCTCCGAGGGTAGGGCGGTTCCCCCCTGACGTGCTGCCCTCAGCCTTCCCCGATCACGCGCAGTGAGAAACCACTCACCGGTGAAAGCCATGTGAACGGTCAGTCGTGCTCCACCACGGTCAGCGTCCAGCCGGCGGCCGCTCGGTCCAGCTCGGCGTTCCAGCGCTCACCCACCAGCTTGTGCAGGGCCTTCGGCGTACCGGGGTCCTTGCCGGACTCGAGCAGGTGGCGGGCGACCAACCCGCGGGTGTGCTTCGCGTTGTGGGACACGACCGAGCGGACGCCGTCGCGTTCGCGGACGACGTTCACCGAGACCCACTTGGCTGCTTGGTCACCGGTCGGCCGCCAGGCTGCGACGTACGTGGACGAGCGGCAGTCGACGATCACACCGTCGGACTCCGCCAGTACGGCGGCCAGCGGGTCGCGCCACACCGATGCGAGCGGTCCGTGGCCGGGCAGCGTCGTACCCATGGACAGCCGGTACGGCGGTACGCGGTCGGCCATCCGCAACGCGCCCCACGCGGCGGACACGATGAGCAGGCGGTTCCCGGCCCGGCGTTTGCTGCCGGCGGACAAGGTCGCGTAGCCGAGAGCGTCGTACAGGACGCCGGAGTACAGCTCTGACACGGGCACGGCCGGTTCGGTCCGCCAGCGGGTGTTGCGGTCCACCTCGTGCTGCAGTGAGGTGCCGACCCCGAGTACGTCGTACGCGTCGGAGGACGCGGAGACCTTGGCCAGTGTCTCGAGGACCTGCTCGCGGACGGGGTTGAGCTGTGGAAACGACAACGCCGAGAAGTCGACGGCGCGGCCGCGGGACCGTCCGGTCTTGCCTTCGGACGGCGGCAGCAGGATCAGGGTCATGGGGCGTCCCGACCTGGACTGAGGAGCGCAGGGAGCGAAGCGACTGGAGCGACGAGGGAAGGTCGGGAGTCAAAGCCCCATGACCCCCGCGCCGGAGGCGCGGCATTCAACACAGTTCGTCCAGGGCGGCCAGGTCGGCGGCGGTCGGGTCCCACATCCCGGCCGCGACGTTCTGCGCGATCTGCTCGGGGCTGGTGGCGCCGGCGATCACCGACGCGACCGCCGGCTGCGCGGCCAGGCCGCCGATCGCGACGTCGACCAGGCTCAGGTCCCGCTCGGCCGCGAACATCTCGAGGGCCTCGATCCGGTCGAAGTCGGCCCGGGCGAGCCGCTCCGGCTGGGTTGCGAGCCGGGTGCCGTCGGGCGCCTCCGCGCCGCGCTTGTACTTGCCGGTGAGCAGGCCCGAGGAGAGCGGGAAGAACGGCAGGATGCCCAGGCCGAGGTGCTCGCAGGCCGGCGCCAGCTCGTCCTCGACCTCGCGGTCGAGCAGGGAGTACCGGTTCTGGGCGCTGATGAAGTGCTCCAGCCCCGCGGTCCGCGCGGCCCAGTCGGCGTCGACCACCTGCCAGGCCGCCAACTGCGAGCTGCCGATGTACCGGACCTTGCCCTCGGCAACGAGTTCGGTCAGGGCCGCGAGAGTCTCCTCGATCGGGGTGACCGGGTCCGGGACGTGCAGCTGGTAGAGGTCGATCCAGTCGGTGCCGAGCCGCCGCAGGCTCGACTCGACCGCCTTGCGGATGTACCGGCGGGAGCCGCGGACCCCCCAGTCCGGCCCGTTCGCGCCGTGCATGTCGCCGCCGAACTTGGTCGCGATCACCACCTCGTCGCGGCGGGCGCCGAGCGCCTTGCCGAGCAGCTCCTCGCTGAACCCGTGCTCGCCGTGATAGGTGTCCGCGGTGTCGAACAGCGTGATCCCCGCGTCGACCGCGGCGTTCACCACCGCGACGGTCCGGGCCGCGTCCAGCCGCCGCCCGAAGTTGTTGCACCCCAGCCCGACCAGTACTCACTGTCAGACCCGAGTCGCCCAGCTGCCGGTACTCCATGGCACTCATCCACGTCCTCGTTTCGCTCCGGGCGCGGATGAGGCACAAACCGCGCTGTGCTCGATGATGACCTCGCTCCGCTCGCCCATGTGCTCAGCCTAGTGACCGCATAGAGTGGCGAGCATGCCGAGTCTCACCGTCGACGGCGCCCGCACTCGGGCCGCCGCCCTTTCCGTCCAGTCGTACGACGTCGACCTCGACCTCACCCAGGGCGAGCGAACGTTCGGATCCACCACCACGATCAGGTTCCGGGCCTCGAGTCCGGCGACCTGGCTGGACGTGAAGCCGGACGAGCTGATCTCGGTGACGCTGAACGGTACGGCGGTCGACGTGGCCGGGCTGAACGACGGACGGCTCGAGCTGACCGAGCTGCAACCGGAGAACGAACTGGTCGTGGTCGCGTCGATGCTGTACTCGCACGACGGCGAGGGCCTGCACCGCGCGGTCGACGCCGCCGACGGTCTCGTCTACACCTACGCGATGTCGTTCCTCGACGCCGCACCGCGGATCTTCGCGTGCTTCGATCAGCCCGACCTCAAAGCGCCGTACCGGATGAAGGTCACCGCGCCGCCGGAGTGGCTGGTGCTCGGCAACGGCGCCGCCACCCAGGTCTCCCCCGGTCGGTGGGAGCTGGCCGAGACGCTGCCGCTGTCGACGTACTTCGTCACCGTCGTGGCCGGGCCGTATCACCAGATCACCGACTCTCACGACGGCATCCCGCTCAGCGTGGTGTCGCGGCAGTCGCTGAAGGAGGCGCTGGACCGCGAGGCCGAGGACATCTTCACGGTCACCAAGCAGTCCTTCGACGAGTACCACCGGATGTTCGGGTACCGGTACCCGTTCGGCGAGTACCACCAGGCGTTCGTGCCGGAGTTCAACGCCGGCGCGATGGAGAACCCGGGCTGCGTGACCTTCCGCGACTCGATGGTGTTCCGGTCCGCGGCGACCGACGCCGAGCGCGGCAGCCGGGCCCGGACGATCGTCCACGAGATGGCGCACCAGTGGTTCGGCGACACGGTGACGATGAAGTGGTGGAACGACCTCTGGCTGAACGAGTCCTTCGCGGAGTACATGGCGCTTAGGGTCTCGACCGCGGCGACGAACTACCAGGACAGCTGGGTCGACTTCGCCTACATCCGCAAGTGGTGGGGCCTGCAGGCCGACCAGCGATCCTCCACCCACCCGGTCGCCGCCGACGCGGTCAAGGACGCGCTGTCCTCACTGGACGACTTCGACGGCATCTCCTACGCCAAGGGCGCGGCGGTGCTGAAGCAGTTGGCCGCCTACCTCGGCGACGACGTTTTCCTGGCCGGCGTCAACGCACACATCCGGGCGAACGAGTTCGGCAACGCGACCTTCGGCGACCTGCTCACGAAGTGGACCGAGGCCGGCGCGGTCGGCCTGGACGACTGGGCGCAGAGCTGGCTTCGCACGGCGGGTGTCGACACCATCAGCGCCTCCCGGACAGCGACCGGGATCAAGCTGCGCCGGACGGCGCCCGCGGCCTACCCGGCTTCACGACCGCACAAGCTGACCGTCGGCGGGTACGACGCGGACGGGCACGGTACGACGGTCGACGTACTGCTGGACACGGACGAGGTAGAGGTCGCGCTCGACCCGTCGGTCGCGGTGGTGATCCCGGACGCGGGCGACGACACCTGGGTCAAGATCCGGCTCGACGCGGACAGCCTGGCCAACCTGTCGTCGGTGCTGCCGAAGATCGAGGACAGCGTGACGCGGGCCGTCGTACTGAACAGCCTGCGGGATTCGATCGCCGACGCCGAGCTCGATCCGAAGATCGGGTTCGACGTAGTGCTCGGGTTGCTGCCGACCGAGAGCAGCGACATCGCGGCCGGCACGATGCTCAACTGGGCGAACGCACAGTTGCTCGGGGTGTATCTCCCGTACGAGCCGTACCGGGAACAGCTGGCCGACGTTCTCGCCGCCCGGGTGAAGACCGTGCCGGCGGGCAGCAGCGTGCAGCTGTCCGTGACTCGTGGCCTGGCGCGAGTCACCGACGATGCCGACCTGCTCAAGGGCTGGCTCGCGGGTGACGGCGTACCCGAAGGGGTCGCGATGGATGCGGACCTGCGCTGGATCGTCACGGGCCGGCTGGCGCGGCTCGGTGCGATCGGCAACGCGGAGATCGACGCCGAGCTGGAGCGGGACACCTCGTCGGAGGGCGTCGTCCACGCGGTCCGCTGCCGCGCCTCGCTGCCGACGGCCGAGGCCAAGGAGCTGGCGTGGACCCAGATCATGGCGGACGGCGAGATCGCGAACTACGAGTTGTACGCCGCGTGTGAAGGCTTCTGGCATCCGGCCCAGCTCGAGCTCACCGCGCCGTACGTCAACCGCTACTTCGCCGAGATCGCCGGCACCGAGAAGCTGCGATCCGGCTGGGTGGTTGCGCAGAGCGCGGCGCTCGCGTTCCCCCGGTACACCGTCGAGCAGCGGGTCGTGGACCGGGCCTCCGACCTGCTCGCGGACGAGTCCGTCGCGGCCGGCATTCGGCGGTCGGTGGGCGACCGGGTGGACGACCTGAAGCGTGCTCTTGCGGTGCGTTCCGCCTTCGCTGACTGACATCTGAGTCGCGGTCACACCGTGTTGTGACTACTGTGGCTGGTGTGATCAGGAGGACCCTGGTGACCAGGCAAGATGTGATTTCGTGACGTAACCTCCACAATGACCGCGCGGCACGGCGCGCCGGTCTTGGTCAGGCAGCACGTCCCGGGAGAGACTGTCGAGAACCGCACAGGAGAACAAAGGCAATGCGCGAGGCGAGGCTCGTCGGTCTGAGCCAGGATGGCAAGCAGATCATCCTGGCGATGGCAGAGACGGGTGAGGAGTTCGCCATCCCGGTCGACGACCGGTTGCGTGCGGCCCTCCGCGGCGACCGTGCCCGACTCGGCCAGCTGGAGATTCAAATGGAGAGCGCGCTGCGCCCACGAGACATCCAGGCTCGTATTCGCGCCGGCGAAAGTCCCGAGGCGGTCGCCGCCGTCGCCCAGATGCCGATGGAACGCGTGATGGCGTTCGCCGGCCCGGTGCTGGCCGAGCGGGACCACATCGCCAGCCTCGCGCAGCGTGCCTCCGTCCGCCGCCGTGCCGGTGCTGAAACCCCGACCCGCAACCTCGGCGCCTGGGTCACCGAGCGGCTGCGCACCCGCCACGTCGACCCGACGACGGCCGAGTGGGACGCGTGGCGGCGCGACGACGGGCGCTGGGCGGTCCGCGTCTCCTACTTCGTCGAGGCCGAAGACGAAGCGGAGCAGAAGGAAGAGAAGATCGCCATGTTCGCGTACGACGCTCCCGGTCGGTACGCGGTCCCGGACGACGACGAAGCTCGTTGGCTGGTCGGCGAGCAGGCCCAGGTGATGGCCCCGCCGGTCCAGCCCACCCACCAGCCGGGCGAGCGCCGTCTCGCCGCGGTCGCCGACATCGACCTGTCTCTGGCCCCTGACCACGGCGCCGACAGCTACGAAGCCGGTTTCGAAGACACCGTCAGCATCTCCCGTCGAAACCAGCCGGTTTCCCGCGAGACCCCGCGGGAGCCGGAGCGTACTCCGCGGCGCGTCCACTCGGTGCCGAGCCCGGACGACGAGCCGACGCTGATCGACGTACCCATCGATCAGCCGCCGGCCCTGCGTCCAGCAGTCCGCGCCGTGGAGCGTCCATCTCAGCCACCGGCCGAAGCCGCCTCCTTCGCCCCTCCGCAGGAACGCGCACGCCCGAGAATCCGTTCACCGAACGCCGAGCCACTCCCGACCGCGAGCCGGCTCCCGTCCGCCAGGCTCCCGAGTCCCGCGCCCCCGTCGACCGCCCGGCCGACCTCCCGGCGGAGGCCCGCACTGCCGATCGATCGACTCCTCCCGCCGAGCCGACGCCGGACCCGGTACAGGAAGCCCCGCAGCCGACCGAACAGCCGGCCGAGCCGGCCGCCCAGGAAGAAACGTCCACCGAGCCCAAGAAGAAGCCGGCCCGCCGAGGTTCCAAGCGCGCCAGCGTCCCTAGCTGGGACGAAATCATGTTCGGCAAGAAAGCCGACTGACCCACCTCCTGCGTCACCCCGGTCGCGGCCTGTGCATCGCGGCGGCGGTATCTCGCCCAATGCCGTACGTATTGGGCCGTCCGTGTCGACCGGCGAGTCGTGGATTGTCGCTGCTCCTGGGGCGGTTTCGTGACCTCGATCCACGACTCGGCGGGCGCTGGTGACGGGTATCCCAGATGGCGGACCGTGTTTGGCACACTGTTGGCGCTCTGTCATGATCTTCGGCATGCACATGCTGTGTTGTTGCTGTCGTCGCTGACGCGCGCCGTCTCCGGCGCACGAGGCCCTGCCCCTTTCCGTGGCCCGCCCGCCGACACAGCACTCACAGGAACATCGCATGAATCTCCCGGCCATCGCCGATCTGCTCGCATCTCGCGGTCTTCGACTGCTCCCCGGCTCGCACGCGGTCCCGGTCGAGCTGCTGGTTGAGTTGCCCGACGCAACAATCGCCAGCTTCACCGCCCGCGGCACCACGCTCCGCCTCCGCCACTACTCCCCCGGCGCCCTCACCGCCATCACCATCCCGGCCGAGTGCGGCTGCGGTGACCACCACCCGCAGACCGGCCCGACCCGCGTCACCCTCAGCCGGTACGCCGTACCCCTCGAGGAACGCACCATCGACGGCGAACTCCTCTTCGGCTGGCACCACCACGAAGCCGGCCTCCTCCGCCTCCCCGACGCCACCACCCACTTCTTCACCCTCCTCGACCAACTCCACTCCCCCACCCGCGAACTAGTCGGCGTCGCCTGACCCAGCCCTCACCCGACCACCACGAACCAGAGCGATCCCGACCCACCCCTGTGTCCCGAGCCCCGCGGCCCCTGTGTCTCCGAGCCCCGCGGCCCCTCTACCCCGAGCCCCGCGGCCCCTCTACCCCGAGCCCCGCGGCCCGCTCGCGTAATTTGATGGGCTGGCCGGCTCTTCTGACTGATGTGTGGGTGGTTTGAGCCGGCCCGATGGGCAGGGGTCCCGTGCTTGGCCTGTCTGGCTGGGCCGGCGGGGGTGGTTCGGGTGCGTGACTGGGTGCCGCCGAGGGTGCGGTGGTGTGCAGCTGGACAGGAGGTGTCTGTCCACGGGCGACGGTCCGGTGGCGTGCTCAGGCGTGCAACCGGCCGGCAGAACCGGACCGGAGCCGACACCTCCTGTCCAGGTGCACCAATACCCGTCTCCACCCGCACCCCACCGCGGGGAACACCGGTGACCGGACTGATTCGACCGTCCGGTGGTCATGTCGGCGCATGACGCGCAACAGCGGACACCACCTGGGGACCTCGGACACCCGATGTCACGTCCAAGGTCCCCAGTCCCTGTCCGCGGACCCGGGAATCCCACCCATCAACACCCGCCAGCGGCACCCGAGCAGAGACCGCCCCGACGCCCGGTCGTCCGGCCGCGACCAGACGACCGGCTCCCGCGACCAGCACGCCCCGGGCCGACGCCCACCCACACATCCAGCAGAAGAACCGGATATCCCCTCGACTGTTGGACTCTCTCCCTGGTGTGCCGAGGGAGAACCCACAAACCGAGGGGATATCCGGCCGTCCTGTCCGGCTGCCACGCATCGTCGGGATCGGTGACTTTGTGCGCGAGATCCGTACGGGGGACGGCCTCGGCGTGCGGATCTGGTGCCCGAAGTCGCACCCGCTGCGGCTCGAATGGGGCACCGAGGGAAACGACACAAGAGCCGGTTGTCCCCTCGAATGTTCTGGGCAGAGAGTGGATGGGGAGCGCTCTGGTTCAGGCGCCGGCTACGGGTGCATCGGCGGGGCCAGGCCTAGGGTCGCTGAGCGCCGTACACCCGGCTAAGGGTCGGCGGTCAGGGGCGGCGGTGGGCGGGTTGGTGGGTGTCGAAGTGGTTGCGGGCTTGCTCGACCTTGGTCAGGTTCGGAGACCAGTCGGCGAGTGAATGGAACAGCGGGGCCAGGCTGCGGCCCAAGTCGCTGAGTTCGTACTCGACTCGTGGCGGGACCTCCGCGTGGTACGTGCGCACGAGCAGGCCGTCGCGTTCCAACTGGCGGAGCCGCTGCGTCAGGACCTTCGGCGTGATGACGCCGATCCGCCGTTGGAGCTCCACGAAGCGCTGACGGCCGTACTCGTTCAGGGTCCACAGGATCGGCGTCGTCCAGCGGCTGAATACCAGATCGACGACCGGCGCGATCGGACAGGCCTGCACCGGATCGACTGCTGTGTGCTCGCTCACAACCCTGCCTCCTACCCAGTACTTTCCTCTAGGTACCTACTATCCCACGGCCAGTAGCGTCCTCCTCAGCGCAAACCCAACGAGGAGAGAACATGATCGTGGTCACCGGAGCAACCGGAAACGTAGGCCGCCCGCTCGTCCAAGCCCTGACCGCCGCAGGCGAAGAGGTGACGGCCGTATCCCGCCGGATCACCGCGGCGCCGGACGCCGTCGCCCAGGTGGGAGTGCAGAGCGGGGTCGCTGGAACGTCGGACGCATGCGCGCCGCAAGGCCGTCAGATCGCGCCGGCGCCGGACGGAGTACGACGCGTCGCGGCCGATCTGTCCGAGCCTGAGACACTGAAGCCCGCGCTCGGTGGCGCCGCCGCTGTCTTTGTGCTGACTTCCGCCGACTTCATGGCCAACGGCAACATGAAGGACGTCATGGAGGTTGTCCGGGCGGCCGGCGTCCCGCGCGTCGTCCTGCTGTCCTCCCAAGGTGTCGGCACCCAGCGCCACCCCTCGGACCTCGAGGATGCCGTCATCCAATCGGGTCTCGAGTGGACCATGCTGCGCCCCGGCAACTTCGCCAGCAACGCGCTCCAGTGGGCGGAGCCGATCCGGACCCAACGGATGATGGCGGCGCCCTTCGCTGACGTAGCGCTCCCGGCCGTCGACCCGGACGACATCGCCCAAGTCGCCGCGGCCGCACTGCGTGACCCGGGCCACGCAGGCAACATCTACACACTGACCGGACCGGCAGCGATCTCGCCCCGTCAGCAAGCCGAAGTGATCGGACAAGCCATCGGCGAGCCGGTGCAGTTCGTGGAGCTCAGCCGGGAGGAGGCACGCGCCCGGATGCTCATCTACATGCCCGAGCCGGTCGTCGAGGCAACCCTCGACGTTCTCGGTGCACCGTCCGCGGCCGAGCAGGAAATGAGCCCTGATGTCGAGAAGGTGCTGGGCCGCCCGGCAAGCACATTCGCCGACTGGGTGCGCCGCAACCTCACCGCCTTCAGGTAGACACCGCCCGGTCGGATCTGGCCGCGGGACGCGGCGCCTTCATCACAGTCGTCCCAGGCCTCTCGCTGCCCCCATGGGCCGGGCTCTTGAATAAGTAACACGCTTGGTTTAACTTATCGGCGCACCTGCTGTCGCGTGTACTTCCGGCCCGCCACCTGGAGGTTTCAGCATGACCAGACGCCTGCTCGCGCGCGTCCTCCCCGCCCTCCTACTCAGCAGCGTTTTCGCCGTACCAACGGCGCACGCCGCCACGATGTACCCGAGCGGGGTCGGTACCGATCTCGGACCGACGCCGACGACGCTCGGGGTGAAGCCCGCGGCCGGCGACGATCCGGCCGGGCTCCGGACCGGTACCGACCAAGGCCGGACCTACTGGCAGACGAACCAGGCGGCCAACACCGGCTACCTCGAGTTCGACGTCGACCGTGACTACGTCGACGAGATCGGCACCGACGACGTCCTGGTGACGGTGACCTATCTCGACGCCGGATCCGGCACGCTCAAGCTCCAGTACGACGCCGCGGCCAATCCGCAGGCGGACGCGACGGACGTCCAGCTGACCAACACCGGGCAGTGGAAGACCGGCGTCTTCGGGCTCACCGACATCGGATTCACCAACCGCCTCGGCGACGCCGACGTACGGATCTTCGGCGGCGGCAGCGCTGACATCACGATCGCCAGCCTCCGGATCAGTACGGCGGGCGCCTCGGTCCAACTCGGTGCGTCACCGATCGAGCAAGGCATCAGCCCTCGCGCCGGCGACCGCGCCGAGAACCTCGTCACCGGAGTGCAGGACGGTCGCCCGTACTGGCAGACCGACCACGCCGCCCCTGCGCCGGGCACGAACTTCTTCTACATGAACGTCGCCGACACCTACCTCTACGACAACAGCAGCCTGGCGCTGATCAGCATCGACTACTTCGACGAGGGAAACGGCCAGTTCGGCCTGCATTACGACTCCCCCGGCGAGACGATTCCGGAGAAGTTCAAGAACTCCGAAGTCGTCCAGTACGGCGACACGAAGACCTGGAAGACGTACACATTCGCGTTGCCCGACGCGGTGATGACGAACCGCTCCAACGGCGGCGACTTCCGCATCCACAACGGCGACGGCGCGGTCGACCTCAAGGTCGCTGCCGTCCGTGTCGCCAAGGTCGCGACCACGCTCGATGTCACCGAGGGCCTCCTCGACTTGATCGACCAGGCCGCGCGTACTGAGAAGGCTGCCCGCGAAGGCACCCGCGACGGCCAGTACCCGGCCGGCAGCCGCGCCACCTTCCGAGCCGCGATCGACGAGGCCCGCGACGTCGCGGCCACTCCGGGTGTGACCGACGTACAGGTGAAGGCGGCATTGCAGACCCTGCAGGCGAAGCTGGATGCCTTCACCGCGTCGGCTGTCGACACCAACTTCGCCGGAACCGGTACGGCGACCGCCAGCGGCGGCACCGGGGTCACCAACGTCAACGACGGCAACCACGACACCGCCTGGACGAGCGGCCCGGGCGACTCCTGGCTGCAGGTCGACCTCGGCAAGCCTCGACCGGTCAACGACGTTCGCGTCGAATGGGCCGAGGCCTACTCCCCCGACTACACCGTCCAGGTCTCGAACGACGGCACCAAGTTCACCGGCGTCGGCCGGATCGGCTCGCCCGGCGGCAACCAGATCAGCAAGACCCGCTTCGCGACCACGACCGCGCGCTACATCCGGGTCGCGATGACCGGCGCCGACTCCTTCATCGTCAAGGAACTCGAGCTCAGGCAATCCCCGGTCGTGACCCCGACGCCGCACCTGGTCCAGACAACCAACCCGACCGAGGACGGCGTGGTCGCCGACTTCGACGCGACCAGTACGGCGCTGATCGCACCGGCCGGCGTGATTCCACCAAGGCGATCCAGCAGGCCATCTACGCCTGCCAGGACGCGGGCGGCGGCACCATCTGGCTGCCCGCCGGCACGTACAAGGTGACCGACACGATCGAGGTGCACGCGTTCTGCACCATCCGAGGTGATCACGGCGAGGCGCCCAACTACGGCACTGTGATCGTCGCCGATCTGCCGTCGGGCGATAGCGGCCCGAGCCTGTTCCGGATCGGCGGCAGCGCCGGGGTCCTCGGCGTCACCACCTACTACCCGAACCAGAACGCCACCGACCCGGTCCCGTACAACTACACCTTCGAGATCCCCGGCGGCGCCTGGATCGGCAACGAGAACTACATGATGGCGACCGTCTCCGACGTCACCATGCTCAACTCCTACCGTGGCATCGGCGTCAGCACGATGCCGAACGACCACGGCAACGCCCCCAGCTCCGGCCAGGTGCACGAGTCGACCACGATCCGCAACGTCCGCGGGACGGCCCTGTTCGAGGGCGCCCGTGCGTACAACGGTGCCGACGTCGGCACCTGGGAGAACGTTGCCTTCAGCAACTCATACTGGGCGTCCGCCCCGAGCGCCTACCACCCGCCGGCCCGTACGGCGCTGGACGCGTGGACCCGCGCGAACGGCACCGGACTGGTCCTCGGCGACCTCGAGTGGGACCAGTTCCACCGGATCACGCTCACCGACTACCACGTCGGCATCCACATCGTGGCCGGCCAGCGGGCCCAGTTCACCGGAAGCTTCCTCCAGCCGGATGTACGCCGTACTGACATCGGCCTGCTCGTGGACGTCATCGACGACCGCTGGGGCATGACGCTCGCGGGCGGACGGATCGAGGGCAGCGACCACGCGATCCAGAACAACGCCCGCGGCTACGTGAAGGTCACCGGCACCACACTGACCGGCGCGGTCGACGGGATCGTGCACCGGATGTCCGGGACGGCACCGACGTACGAGACGAAGCCGCTGCCCAAGCCGAAGCAGTCCTTGTACGTCGTCAACGCGCCCCACGGGGTCGGGTATCTCCCAGCTGCCGACGCGACCAGCGCCGTACAGAAGGTGCTCGACAAGGCGGGGCACAAGGGTGGCGGCATCGTCTACCTGCCCGCCGGGTGGTACCGCATCGGCACGCATCTCAAGGTCCCCGCGAAGGTCGAGCTGCGCGGCGCGTCCGCGGTGCCGAACCGCGACCTCGGTGGCGCGAGTGGCGGGACGGTTCTGCAGGCGTTCGAGAAGAACACCGACACGGCGCTGATCACCTTGCAGAGTCGTGCGGGCGTCCGCGGGCTCCGGGTGTTCTACCCCGAGAACAACCCCGGCTCGGCCGACGGCGTCGTACCGTACCCGTACGCCGTCCGCGGTCACGCCGGCGGGAACTATGTGATCAACGCCGGCTTCCCGAACGCCTGGAACGGGATCGACCTCAGCGGTGACGACGTCGTGGTCCGCAAGGTTGCCGGTGCGTTCTTCGACCACGCGATCGCGATCGGCGCGGGCCGGAACGGCCGGATCGAGGGCGTGCTGTCGAACGGGAACGCGGTCACCCGGGTCGGCTACCAGCAGCCGTACTGGATGAACGAGGGCAGCATCTTCGAGCTCGTCATCGACAAGTACATGCGCAAGACCGCCAAGATCGTCACCGTCGACGGCGCCCGCGGACTGACCTTGCTCAACGTCTTCGCGTACGGCTTCCACGACGGGCTCGTGGTCAACTCCGGCCAGGTGGACGCGTTCAACCTGGGTACGGACAACCTGGGCACCGACGGTCATACCGTGAAGGTGGTCAGCGGCGACGTCGAGGCGACCAACCTCGCCCGGTTCAACGGCGCCACCCTCGACGGCCCGGCCACGCTACGCAACGTGATGGTGATCAACGTCGTCCAGCGCAGCGTCTCAGTGAAGGTCAGTGGCGATGGCAGCGCGAAGATCGCCGGCAACGAGTCCGAACCCGGCACCTACGAGGTCGGCGCGCAGGTCACCGTGACGGCGACGCCAACATCGGATAGCGTTTTCCAGAACTGGACCGTCGACGGGACGGTGGTCTCGACCGAGCCGTCGTACACCTTGACCGTCAGCACGGACCAGGTTCTGACCGCGAACTTCACCCCGAAGTAGGAGCGAGATGGCTGACACACACCAGCAGCAGGTCGCGATCGTGGGCTGCGGCATCATCGGCCGCACCCACGCGGACACCCTGGCCGCCCGGCCGGACGTGACCGTGACCGCGCTCGTCGATGTCGACGCCGGCGCCCGGGAGGCGCTGGCGGCCCGGCTGAAGGAGGCCGGCCGGCCGGAACCGAAGCTGTACGACGACCTGACCGCGGCGATGAGTGGATCGGACATCACGCTGGTCGCGATCTGCACCCCGAGCGGGACGCACGCCGAGCTGGCCGAGCAGGCGCTGAACGAGAAGAAGCACGTCGTCATCGAGAAGCCGATCGATGTCGATCTGACCCGGGCCCGTCGCCTCGGCGCGGCGGCCACCCGGGCGGGCAACCAGGGTGTTCTCTCCTCGGTGATCAGCCAGCACCGGTTCGACGCGGGCAGCGCGGTGATCAAGCAGGCGATCGACGCGGGCCGGTTCGGTGAGCTCACGTCCTCGGTCGCGACGGTTGCCTGGTGGCGCAGCGACGAGTACTACGCCTCCGCCGGCTGGCGTGGCACCTGGGAACTGGACGGCGGCGGCGCGCTGATGAACCAGGGCGTGCACACCGTCGACCTGATGCTGTGGTTCATGGGCCGGCCGGTGAACATCCAGGCTCAGGCACTCCGGGCGGCGCATCACGCGATCGAGGTCGAGGACACCGTGGTCGCGACGATCACCTTCGAGTCCGGCGCCGTCGGCACCCTGCACGCGACGACCGCGGCCTTCCCTGGTGGCCGGACGCGGCTGTCGGTGCACGGCACCCAGGGTGGCGCCGAGGTGGAGGACGATTTGCTCAGCCGCCTGAACGTCGACGGTGCGAAGGACGACGCCCCGATCGACGTCGGTCCGCCCGGCGGCCACAAGGCGCAGTACGACGACATCCTGTCAGCGATCGCCGACGGTCAGCAGCCGGCGATCACCGTGCAGGACGCGATCAACGCCCTGGCCACGGTCCGGGCGGTCTACATCGCGTCGACCCTGCAACGCCCGGTCAAGTTCGTCGACGTACTCGAAGGCCGCTACGACGACGTCGACGTCTCCCGCGGCATCCGCCTGCCACCCAACTGAGCCTTGCGTCCGAAGAAATGTGGTCTCTGGGCCACATTTCTTCGGACGCTACGTGGTGGTCAGGCGCCGGGCTCGCGGTCGTTGAGGATGCGCTGGTAGAGGTTGCAGTCCTGCCAGTAGCCGGCGATGTGCAGATACGTCGGCGCCGTGCCGATCTGCCGGAATCCCGTGCGGTTGAGGACGCGTTGCGACGCGGTGTTGCCGGTGAGGGTGCTCGCCTCGATGCGGTGCAGTTTGAGCTCGGAGTCGGCGATCTCGGCGACGGCCTCGACCGCACGGGTCGCCAGACCACGGCCGAGCGCGTCGACGGCGAGCCAATATCCGAGGCTCGCGCTGCGGAACGGCCCAGGCACCAGATCGCTCAGGGTGATCTGGCCCAGGACTCGGTCGCCGTCGGCGAGCACCCACGGCACGACCTGCCCGTTCTTGTACCTCTCGAGCTGGGAGGTCAACCGCTCCGCCTGTCCGGCCGGAGTGAACCACCTGTCCGTTCGCGCGGGATCCCAGGGACCCAGATGTTCCCTGCTGCGGGTCTGCGCGTCGGCCAAGGCAGGGGCATCGTCGAGCGACGCGATGCGGAGCTCGACGTCGGTCGTCAGCGAGCGAGGTTCGATCACTTGGGAAGCCTACGTGCCTGCGAGGATCCACTGACCCGCGGCGTGAAGGCGTCGTGGAAGATCGTCGACGCGGCGCCGACCGCAGCCGCGTCGGTCTGCAGCATCGACTCCTCGACCGTCACCGGCCGGGTCTCCCGGGCGACCGGATGCGCGTTCACCGCACGACCGATCTCGGCCAGGAAGATCTCCGAGATCTCCTTCCCGAACGCCGGCCCGCCGAGCACGACCAGGTCGATGTCGAGCAGGTCGACCAGCCCGACCGTGCCCTGCCCCACCACCCGCGCGACCTGGGTGACCGCCCTCCTCGCCGCCTCGTCACCGTCGGCTGACGCCTTGCAGACGGCCCTGTACCGCTTGGCCTCGTCGGTCGCGCTCGGGTCGGTTTCGACGTACCCGAACTCGGCCGCGATCACCGGCAGTGACGCGGTCGGATTGCACTCGGGCACCATCCGCGGGCCGTCCTCGGGCGACCACTCCCCCATCCGCAGCGCCGCGATCTGGCCGAACTCGCCGGCGTTCGCCGTACCGCCGCGGTAGATGGAGCCGTTCAGGATCAGGCCGCTGCCGACGCCGGTCCCGAGATAGAGGTAGGCGAAGTCGCGGGCCCGGGCCGAGCGGCCGATCCAGCGCTCGCCGATCGCGGCCGCCGTACCGTCCTTCTCGACCAGGACCGGATAGTTGAGCTTCTGCTGCAGCAGTTGGCGGATCTTGAGACCCCGCCAGGCCGGCTGCAGCGGGAGTGCGAGCAGCGAGCCGTCCGCATCGATCGGCCCGGGTACGGCGACGCCGACGCCGAGCATCGAGTCGAGGTCGATCTGGCTGATGCTGAGCGCCGCGGTCACGGTCGCGGCGGCCAGGTCGACCAGCTTGTTCGCCTCCAGGTCGTCGGCCAGATCGACGGTTTCCCGGCGCACGATCGTGCCGTCGAGGTCGACGACAGCGACCGTGAGCAGCTCGGGGTCGATGTGGATCCCGACCGCATGAGCCGCTTTCGAGCGCAGTCGCACCGGGGTGCGTGGCTTGCCGAGCCGTTCGGCCCGCTCCTGCGCTTCCTCGACGAGCAGCCCCTGCTGCAGGAGGATCCGCAGGATCCGTGACACCGACTGCTGGGTCAGTCCGGTCCGACGGGAGATCTCGGTCCGGCTGATGATGCCGGCCAGCCGGATCGTCTCGATGATCACGGCCTCGTTGAACGACCCCAGGTCGTACTGGTTCGCGCCCGCGCGCTGCAGCTCCGATTCCTCCACCAAGTCGTCCATTGCCACCTCCCCGTCTCCTCCCGATTAGCCGCGATCGTACTGCTGACTGCGCCGGTTCACGGTGCTTCGAGCGCACCGTCGATGCGCCGTACGCCGGCTGCCCACTCGTCGTGTCCGGACAGTTGCGCGGGATAACCAGCAGCTGCCTCCAGATCGATGTCGATGCCCCAGCCAGGCGCGTCGTTCGGCCGCAGCCAGCCGTCCTCGATCCGCAGCGTCCCGGGGAACACCTCGTACGTCGCCTCGTTGTAGAGATGACCCTCTTGGATGCCGAAGGCAACGGAGCTGACGTCGAGCGCGACGTTCGCCGCGGCACCGATCGGCGAGGTGTCGCCAGGCCCGTGCCATGCGGTCCGGACACCACAGATCTCGGCGAGATCGGCGAGCTTCCGCGCCGGCGTCAGACCGCCGATGTCGGACACGTGCGACCGGATGAAGTCGACCCCGCCGTCCCGGATCAGGCGGGCTGCGTCGCTGAACGACGTCGTGAGCTCACCGACGGCCACCGGCACCGGCGACGCGGCGCGGACCTCCGGCAGCCGGTCCCAGTGCTCGGGCGGCAGTACGTCTTCCAGGAAGAACAGCCGGTACGGCTCGAGGGACCGGGCCAGCAGCACGGCCTCCTTCGGCGTGAGCCGCGAGTGCACGTCGTGCAACAGCTCGACGTTGTCCGGCAGCGCGCGGCGCGCCTCCGCGAACAGATCCGGGGTCGTCCGCAGGTAATCCCGCACGGACCAGCCGTTGTGGTACGGCGAATCCGGATACAGCGTCGGCACCCGCGGAGCGCCGTACCCGCCGCCACCCGGGGTCGAGACCTGCAGCCGAATGTGGCGCCAACCTTGCGCGATCAGCTTCTGCGCGTGGTCGATCGTGTCCTCGATCGTCCGGCCGCTGGCGTGGATGTAGGTATCGGCCGCCGCGCGGACCTTGCCGCCGAGCAGCTCGTACACCGGCATGCCGGCCCGCTTGCCGGCGATGTCCCACAGCGCCTGGTCGATGCCGGAGATCGCGTTGTTCGTCACCGGTCCACCACGCCAGTAGCCGGAGAAGCCGGCCAGCCGGGTCAGGTCGCCGATGTCCCCGGGGTAGCGGCCGACCAGCAGCCGGGCCAGGTGCTCGTCGACGAACGTCTGGACCGCCTTCCAGCGCTGGGTGAACGTCGCGCACCCGAGCCCGTACAGGCCGGGTTCGGTGGTGTCGATCTTCACCACCACCAGCGGGATGCCCTCCGGCGCGGTGACGATCGCCTTCACGGCGCGGATCCGGACGTCGTCGCGGGCCGGCCAGGGCTGGTCGAACGTGGAAGGCATTCAAAGCTCCAAATCAAGGGTGGGTAGGTCGAGTTCGTGCTGTGCCTGGAAACCGAGCACGGTCCGGGCCGCGGTCAGATCGATCGGCACCTCACGGCCGATGAACCGCCGCAACCGCGGCACGTCCGGGGCGAACGCGTCGAGTAGCGCCTCGGTCTCGTACGGCGCCCGCGTGTTCCCGGCGGCAACGAAGAAGACATGGGCGCCGGACAACGGTGCCGTCAGCCCCAGTTCGATCGCCCGCGCCGAGTCCCGCAGGTCCAGGTAGCTCCACGCCTCCCGCAGTCCGCTGACCGGATCGCGCCGGGCGTGGTCGGCCTGGGCCTGGAGGACCTCGGTGGTGTTCACGTGCGGGAACCGGAAGGCGACCACGTCGATCCCCCACCGGCGCCACGCCATCCGGGCGGTGTTCTCGTCGTTCTGCTTCGACAGCGAGTACGCGTCGCCGACGTCGCCCGGGATCTTCTCGTCCCACGGGAAGTACGCCGGCAGGATCTCGTGCGGGTTGAACGGGATCCCGGTCGCGTTGATGCTGCTGGCGATCACCGCCCGTTGGATGCCCAGGGCACCGGCCTGGGCGAGGACGTTGAACGTCGAGACGACGTTGATGGTGTAGACGTCGTACGGCGTACCGGCCGAAGGGTGCGCGAGTGCCGCCAGATGGACGACGTAGTCGACGCCCTCGAGTGCCCGGGCGACGTCCGTCTCGGAGCGGGTGTCGCCGATCAGGACCCGGTCGGCCTTGAGGTCCGGGTGCTCGACGTTGGACAGCGCCGTCACCCGGGCCCCGAGCTCGGTCAGATGCTGGACCGTCATCAACCCGATCCGGCCCGCCGCCCCCGTGACCAGCACCCGCCGGCCGTTGAGTGGATTCACTCCTTGATCCCTCCCGACATCCCCACACCTCTCAGGAACTGCTTCTGGAACAACAAGAACAGCACGACAGGTATCAGAACCGCGAGGAAGAGAGCACTCATCTGCAATGAGATCTCGGTGGTCTTGGCCACTCTGGGCAGCGCGACCGAGATCGGTTGCAGCCGCGGGTCGGGCAGCACCAGCAACGGCCAGAGGTAATCCTTCCAGGATCCGATGACGGTCAGTAGTGCGACGACTCCGACGATCGGCTTCGACAGCGGCAGGATCAGCGCGGTGAACAGCCGCAGATTGCTCGCGCCGTCGATCCGGGCCGCCTCGATCAGCTCGCGCGGGATCGAGTCGAAGTACCGCTTCATCACCAGGATGTTGAACGCGCCGGCTGCTTGCGGCAGCCAGACCGCCCAGAACGTGTTCTGCAGGCTGATTCCGAGCAGCGGCATCTTGAGGATGGTCATGTACAGCGGGACCAGCGAGATGACGCCGGGCAGGAACAGCGTCGCGAGCACGGCACCGGTGACGATCGGTCCCCATTTCGGCCGCAGGATGCTCAGTACGAACGCTCCCGTCGTACACACGAACAGCGTCGAGATCATCGAGCCGATCGCGATGATCGCGGTGTTGCCCAGGTACGAACCGATCTGGACGCGGTTCCAGGCGTCCGGGATGTTCTTCAGCTGGATGCCGGACGGCCACAGCTGCATCGGGCCGCTGAGGATGTCCTGGCTGGTCGAGACGCCGGACTTGAGCAGCCAGAGCAGCGGGCCGACGCCGGCGATCAGGACACCGATGAAGATCAGCACCTGGATCGTCGGCAGGCCGTAACGGACCGCGCCGCGCCGCCGGTCTTTGGTCGAGATGATTCCGCGCTCGTAGCTCATGGAGTACTCCAGCGGCGAGTGGCGAAGTGGTAGACGAGCGACAGCACGCACAGCACCGCGGCGAGCAGCACGCTGAGCGCGGTCGCGGCACCGAAGTCGCCGTTGATGAAGGCGTACCGGTAGATCAGCAACAGGATCGTCGTGGTGGCGTTGTTCGGGCCGCCGCCGGTGAACAGGAACGGCTCGGTGAACACCTGGAACGTCCCGATCAGCTGCAGCAGCATCATGATCAGGATGATTCCGCGGATCTGCGGCAGGGTGACGTGCCAGACCCGGCTCCAGATCCCCGCGCCGTCCAGCTCGGCCGCCTCGTACAACTCCGTGCGGACGCCGGTCAGCGCCGCCAGGTAGATGATCGACGTGGCACCCGCGCCGGCCCAGGTCGCCTCGAGCACGATGGCCGGCATCGCCAGGGTCTGCGAGTTCAGCCACGCGAACGGCCCGAGCCCGAACCAGCCGAGGATCGAGTTGAAGACGCCCGCACCACTCGGGTCGTAGAAGAACGTCCACAACAGGATCGCGGCCACCGGCGGTACGACGGCCGGCAGGTAGGAGAACACGTTGTAGAGCCAGCCGGTCTTGCGCAGCTCGCTGATGAACACGGCCAGGAACAACGGCACCGGGAAACCGAAGAGGAGTGCGAGGAAGGCGAAGTACAGCGTGTTGAGCGCCGCCTGCGGGAGCTGCGGATCGGTCAGCACGTAACTGAAGTTCGACATCCCGACCCACTCGGCGGGCAGGACCAGGTTGTTCTTCTGGAAGCTGAGCACCACGCCGCGGACGATCGGGCCCCAGGAGAAGTACAGGAAGATCAGCACCAGGGGCAGGGCGAAGAAGATGGCGCTGAGCCCGCCGGAGCGGTACCAGGTGGCAACGCTCCGGCCGGACTTCGGCGCACGCAACAGGGACATAGGGCTACCGGGCCAGACGCGCGTCGATCTTCGAGGCGGCGTCGCTTACCAGTTTGTCGATGTCCGCGTCCTTCTTGGTGAGCACCTGCTGCACCACCGGGTCGAGCAGGGAGTAGACCTCCTGGCCCTTGTTCGACGGCTCGGGCAGCAGCTTCAGGCTCGTGGTCGAGTCGATGTAGCCCTGGAACTGCTTGATCGGGACGTTCACGTACGGCTCACGCCACTTGTTGAACTGGTCGTACGTCTCCTGGCTCAGCGGGCTGATGCCGGGACGGCCGACGAAGCCCTTGTCGGCGATCGTGGTCTTGGCGTCCTGGACCGCGACCGACTCGGTCGTGTACTTGTCGAACTGGTCGAACTTGATCCACTTCAGCGCGGCGACGACCTCGTTCTTGGTCGCCTTCGGGCTGATCATCTTCAGCGAGCCACCGGTCAGCGTGCCGTGCGGGCCACCGTCCTGCGGCAGCGCGCCCTCACCGAAGTCGGCGGGCTTCATGGCGAACTGCTTCACGCTCATGTCGTAGGCGTCCGGCGCCTGCAGGACCATGCCGATCTTGCCGGCCGCGAAGTCCTGGCGGACCTCCTCCTGGTTGTACAGGAACCGGCTGCCCATCGAGTTGTCGGTCCAGCGCATGTCCTTGAGCAGTTGCAGCGCCTTCTTCGTCGGCGCGTCGTTGAACGTGCTCTTCTTCCCGTCCTGGCTCTCGACCGTGCCGCCCATGCTGTAGGTCATCGTGGTCAGCATCCAGCCACCGGTGTTGTTCGTGGTCAGCTGCGCGTAGCCCGCCTTGCCGGTCTTGTCATGGATCTGCTTGGCGTACTGGCGGACCTCGTCCCACGTCGTCGGCGGCTTGTCCGGGTCCAGACCGGCCTGCGTGAACAGCGCCCGGTTGTAGGCGATGCCGACCGAGAACACGTCGGTCGGTACGCCGTAGATCCGGCCATTGGCGTCCTGGACGATCTTCAGGACGTTCGGGTTCAGGTCCTTGGTCAGGTCGACCAGCTTCAGCTCGTCGGTGATGTCCGGGAGCTGCTTGTTCGGGATCATGTTGGCCGGCTCGGTGAAGCTGATGTTCATCACCGTCGGCAGCGTGCCGCCGGCCACCTGGGCCTGGAAGGTCTGCGCCTGCCACGCGGTCTCGGTCGACTTCACCGTGATGGTCGGGTTCTTCGCGGTGAAGTCTTTGATCTTCTGGTTGAACGCCTTCAGGTCGTTCGGCTTGTCGGGGGTCGGGCGGTCCCCGATCGTGATGGTGACGGGCGCGTTCTGGTCGATCTCGCCGGCGGCGGCGCCGGACGACGACGGCGTCGTGTCCTTCGCGCACCCCGCTGCGAGCACCAGCCCGGCCACGCCCAGGGCGGCGCCCCACCTGCTCACTCTCGTCATCGGAACTCCTCGGGTTTCCGGAGGCCGCCGGCGTGCTCTGAGCCACACACCGGCCAGGTCCCGAGTAAGTTAAACCAAGCGTGTTACTAATTCAATGCCTAGAAGGGAGTCAATTGCCGCAGCGCTTTCGCTCAGCCGTTCAGGTCGCCCATCGGCATGAACTTGGGCGGTTGCGGGTCGGCGAGGAAGTCGAACAGCAGACTGTTGACCAGCCCGGGCTTCTCCAGTGGCAGGCCGTGCGAGGCTCCCGGTACGACGGCGACCTGGGCATCCGGGATCGCGCGGGCGACCTCGGCGGCGTGCTCGATCCGGACGCAGTCGTCGTCGCCCTGCATCAGCAGGACCGGCATCGAAAGGTGCTTCAGCTCGGCGAGATCGAGGTCGGGAAGTGTGCTCCACATCTGAACCCACTTGGCGAAGACGACGTCGAAGTGCTCCGGACCGTCTGGAGACACCTTCGCGTACTCCGACCGGCCGAACGACCTGAGGCTGTCGTGTCCTTCGGGTGTCAGCATCAGCTGGTCGTTGGCCGCCGTACCGCCGGCTCGGGTGTGTTCAGTGCCGATCATGACCAGCTTGCGGACCAGGTCCGGGCGGCTCAGAGCGACCCTCACCGCGACCTTGCCGCCGTCGCTCCAGCCGATGAGGTACGCCGGACCAAGCCCCAGCGCCTCCATGAACGCGACGAAGTCCGCGGCGAACAGCTCAAAGGTGACCGGCCCGTCGACGTCCGGGCTCCGGCCGTGTCCGCGGCGATCGGGGATCACCACCTGATAGTGCTTCGCCAGTTCGCGACTCTGCGCATGCCAGCTCTCACCGGCCGTCACACCACCGTGGAGCAGGACGACCGGATCACCGGCCCCCAGCGTCTCGTAGTACGTCCTGACCCCGCCCGCATCAACGTATGCACCCATGTCGACCATGATCCGCCCGCGAACTGTCGAGACCACCACAAGGCCTCCGACGTCCCCGGTGACAGTCAATCGAGGAGGAGAATCATGCCGAACCAAGTCGTGCACTTCGAGATCATCGGGACCGACCCCGTCCGCCTGCACACGTACTACCGTGATCTCTTCGGCTGGACCTTCCAGCTCGACGACACAGTCTCCGCACAGGTGTCCGAACCGGGCTCGTACGGCTTCGTCGAGGCGAGCGTCGCCGGACTGAACGGCGGCGTCGGCGGCGGATCCGGGCACCAGCCGAAGGCGCTGTTCTACGTCGGGGTCGACGACGTCGGCGCCGCGCTGGACCAGGCCGAAGCCCTCGGCGGCCACCGCGTCTTCGGCCCCGATGGCGTCCCGGGAAAGCTGGTCGTCGGCCAGTTCACCGACCCGGAAGGCAACCTGATCGGCGTCGCCGGACCGCAATAACCGCATGCGACGACCAGCTGGGTCGGCGAGGATGGCGGCGTGCTGCTCCGACCGGCGACCGCTGACGACTTCACGTTCCTGACCGAGATGTTGCTGGAGGCATACAACTGGGAAGGGTCGCCGTGGTGGAGCCCGGACAAGATGCGGCCGACGGGGTGAATGGGACCTCGGACACGATGGTGCTGACGCTCCAGCCGAAGCCGCGGACGGGCCAGCAGGGTAAGTACGTCGACCTAACCGACGGCCTCGCTGATCCTGGCGGGTTTTGAACCCCTCAGGGGGTACTTCCTGCTCTTGTTTCCGTGGGTGCCCGATTCGGGCCATCCCGGGGCCGACTTTGTGCACCGGATCCGTACCCCGAGGTCGTCGCCGTACGGACCTCGTGCACAAAGTGGGAGTCGGGCGACCCCGGGCCGACTCTGTGCACCAGATCCGTACCCCGAGGTCGTCGCCGTACGGACCTCGTGCACAAAGTCCGATTCGGGCCACCCCGGGGCCGACTCTGTGCACCAGATCCGTACCCCGAGGTCGTCGCCGTACGGACCTCGTGCACAAAGTCGGAATCGGGCCACCCCGGGGCCGACTCTGTGCACCGGATCCGTACCCCGAGGTCGTCGCCGTACGGACCTCGTGCACAAAGTGGCCGATCGCGCCGATGGTTGGCAGCCGGACGGCCGGATATCCCCTCAATGGCCCGTCTCCCCTCGTATTTCGGGGTGAGAAGGGGCTACTTGGGGAGTGATCCCTCCTAGTTCGACCAGGATCCCATCGTGGTCAGTCGGCTCCGGTGGCGATCGGGCGGGTCGGGTCGGTGATCCACTCGGACCAGGAGCCGATGTAGACGGGGGCCTGGATGCCGGCGATGTCCAGGGCCAGGGCTTCGTGGGCGGCGGTTACGCCGGAGCCGCAGTAGACGCCTACCTCGGTCGGTCGGTTCTACGCCGAGTTTGGCGAAGCGTTCGCGGAGGTCGGCGGCGGGGAGGAAGTGGCCGGTTTCGTCGACGTTGGCGGTGGTGGGGGCGTTGATGGCGCCGGGGATGTGGCCGGCGACCGGGTCCATCGGTTCGACCTCGCCGGCGAAGCGTTCGGGGGCTCGGGCGTCGAGCAGCACGCCCGACGGCGGCCACGTCGGCTGCTCCGTCGGCGTCGAGCATCGGGAGGTGCCCGGGGTGGCGGTGAAGGTGCCGGCGCCATCGGCTGGGACGTCGGTGGTGACCTCTCCCCCGGCGGCTTGCCACGCGGCGAGGCCGCCGTCGAGGACGCGTACGTCGGTCGAGTCCGAAGTACCGGAAGATCCACCAGGCGCGGGCGGCGGCCATCGAGTTGGCGGCGTCGTAGACGACCACAGAGCTGTCCGCGGAGACTCCGGCCCGGCGCAGCGTGGCCGTCACGGTGGTTGCTTCGGGCAACGGGTGGCGGCCGCCGGGCCGGGCGGGCCGGCGAGCTCGGTGTCCAGGTCGACGAAGTGCGCTCCGGGTAGGTGGCCGGCGTCGTACGCCTCCCGGCCGGGCGGACCGGCCCAGGTTCCAGGTGATGTCGATGAGCACGGGCCGGTCTGCAGCTGCGCAGCGAGGCCGAGGCACTTCGCGGAAATCAGCGGGCTCATACGGCGCCTCCGAACGGGAGAACCTCGGGTGACAGGGTGGCGCGGGCGCGCGCCGCGGTGAGGTGGCGGCGGTGGTGCCGGCGGCAGAGCACCTCGTAGGCGATCTCGTGGTCCCGCGTCTCCATGTCACCCGACCACCAGCTGCTCGCCCTCGGTGACCATCTCCCCGCCGATCGGTACGGGCGTTGTGGGTGGCGCGTTCGCCGCACCAGCACAGTGCCTCGACCTGGAGCAGTTCCATCCGGTCCGCCAGCTCGACCAACCGGGCCGACCCCGGGAACAGCGTGGCGCGGAAGTCGGTCAGGATGCCGAAGCAGAACACGTCGATCTGCAGCTCGTCGGCCAGCCGGGCGAGCTGCTCGATCTGCTCGGGCTGGTAGAACTGCGCCTCGTCGCAGACCACGTAGTCGATCCGGCCGCCGTGGGTCAGCTCGTCCACGACGTACTGCCAGAAGTCGAAGTCGGGACGCACCTCGATCGCCTCGGCGGTCGAGCCCGAGCCGGGACGACAGCATCGACTCACCGGCGCGGTCGTGGCTGGTGAAGATCCGTCCCGAGCCGTCCGCGGGCCTTGTGGTTGTGATCCATCTGCAGCGCCAGCGTGGACTTGCCGCAGTCCATGGTCCCGGTGAAGTAGAGCAGCTCAGCCACGGGCGCACATCCTGCCAAGTCGGCGGATCACCCCGCACCTCGGGGTGTGTCGGACGGGTCGGCTTGCGGTTCTGGCCTCCGGGCGGGTTCTGACTGGATCGTGCGCAAAGCTCTGGTCCTCTTCCTCGCTGGCCTGTCTGCACGGCTCGCCACCGCCACCCTGCCGGCCGCGGCGACGCCGGTCCGGGCGCAGGCCGGGCTCCGCGCGTACTTCGTCATCACCGCGCCGGGCCAGACCGCAAGGTCACCGGCGCGGTCGACCGCGAACGGCGGGACCGTCTACGCCGCGTACGACGCGATCGGGGTGATCGTGGCGCACTCGGCGGCCGCTGACTTCGCCACCAAGATGCGCGCGGTGAACGGGGTCCAGAAGGTCGGCGCGACCCGCACCTCGGACCTACCGGCCGACGCCGCGAACCCGCTCCCGCCGGCGCCGGTCCCCGAGCACCGCACACCATCGCGCCGGAGATCGACCGCGCCGACATGACCCAGATCGGCGCCGACCGGGCCTGGGCAGAAGAACCCGGGTTCGAGCAGCGTCACCGTCGGCGTACTCGACACCGGAGTCGACGACCAGCACCCGGACCTGAAGGCGAACTTCGACGCCACCAAGTCGGCCTCCTGCGCGTACGGCAAGGCCGACACCACGGCCGGGTGCGTGGCGGCCGGTCGCCGAGCACGGTACGCACGTAGCCGGCACCATCGCCGCGGCCAAGAACGGCAAGTCGGCATGATCGGCGTCGCGCCCGGCGTGAAGATCTCGTCGATCCGGGTCGCCGAACCCGACTCTAACTGTTCTTCCCGGAGAACACTGTCTGCGCGTTCATGTTCGCCGCCGACAAGGGTGTCTCGGTCACCAACAACAGCTACTACGTCGACCCGTGGCTGTTCGCTCTGCCCGACGGACCAGGACCAGGACGCGATCGCCGAGGCGGTCCGGCGGTCGGTCGCCTACGCGGACACCAAGGGCGTGGTGAACGTCGCCGCCGCCGGCAACGAGGACTACAACCTCGCCGACAAGTCCACCGACACCTCGCAGCCCGAACGACTCGACCGCGGCGCCGCGGACCGTCACCAACGACTGCCTCAGCCTGCCGCACGAACTGCCCGAACGTGGTCGTGGTGGCCTCGGTCGACTCGTCCGGCCTGAAGTCGGAGTTCTCCAACTACGGCGCGAACAAGATCAACCTGGCCGCCCCCGGCGAGGGCGTCTACTCGACCGTTCCGGGTGGCGGCTACAAGCTGCTCGAGGGTACGTCGATGGCGTCGCCGCACGTCGCCGGTGTCGCGGCGCTGCTGCGCAGTGTGGATCCGAAGCTGACCCCGGCGCAGGTACGTGCCCGGCTCGCCGCAGCAGGCCAACGACCTGGCCTGCCCGGCCGGTCGCGGCCGGCGAGTGCGTCGGCTCGGCGGGCGAACAACTCCTTCTACGGCGAGGGCTGGTCGACGCGGCCGAAGCAGTCGGTGCCGCGAGCCGCCCAGCCGCAAGGGGCGATCGCGATCACCGAGCCGTCCGACCAGCTCGGAGTCGGCGGAGTTCCCGGCGATTCCGCTGCTGATGAAGGGGACCGGCGGCACCGGCGACATCAGCTACACCGCGATGGGTCTGCCGCCGGGGCTCAGCATCGATACCGAGCGCGGCTGGATCACCGGCGTACTCACCCCGGGCTCCGGGCGGTACAAGGTGACCGTGGTCGCCCGAGACGGCGAGGCGAAGACGGCGCAGACCAGCTTCTTCTGGGACGTCTGGAGCTTCTAGCTCGAGACGTCCGAGCTAGCGACCGGCGTCGACGAGCAGCGGGATCAGCATCTCGTCGTCGGTGAGCGAACCGTGCAGGCCGATCAGCCCGGCCTCCTGCGGATACCGCCCGCTCGCGACCAGTGCGACCGGACCGAGCGCGGCGACCATGACGTCGCCGAGCCGCGGCGCGACCCGCTCCTCGACCGCACCGAACCATCCGCGCGCGACCGCGTCCTCCCGGCTGAGCACGAGCGCCTGGTCGCCCAGCCGCTCGCGGTACGTCGCGAGTGACATCGGCCTGCGCACCGTCAACGCAGTACAGATGCCGGAAGCGTGACTCGCCCCCGATCAGTCGCAGGCCGGCGGTCAGTGCGGGCTCGGCGTCGAGGTCGACGCGGTGCTCCGGTGCCACGTCGACCATGCCGTGGTCGGCGACGACGACGCAGTACGGCGTCCCGCGGCAGCGCCGACCGGACCTGCTGCGCGAACATGTCGGCCGCGGCGAGCTCCTTGCTGCCACTGCCACGACTCACTGCCTTGCTGGTGACCGGTGTAGTCCAGCTGGGAGTCGTACACGTACACCAGCGACGAACTGCCCTCACGACTCGCGAACCGGGTCGCATCCAGCCGGTCCTCGACGGTGTCGGCACCGCGGTGCGCACTCCCCCGGAACGCCGCGGCCGTCAGCCCCGACGTGTCGAACCGCGCCTTGCTCACGTTGCGCGTGGCAACACCGGCAGCGGCGATCCGGTCGAACACCGTCGGCATGCGGTTGCCAGCGGCGCGGGTCGACCGGCGCGTCCCAGGACAGGGCGTTCAGCAGCGCACCGGTCTCCGGGCACGATCGAGCGTGTAGCCGACGATGCCGTGCGCGCCAGGTGGCAGCCCGGTGCCGAGGCTGGTCAGGCTCACCGCGGTCGTCGACGGGACGCCGACGGTCAGACTGCGCCCGGTCGGCAACAGCGAGGCCAGGTACGGCGCGACGTCCGCGTGCCGGTGCAGCAGGTTCCACCCGAGTCCGTCGAGCAGCAGTACGGCGTACCGCGGCGAAGGCGGGAGGCCGAGCGGGTTCTGCTCGCCCGGGACCGACAGTGCACCGGCGACCGACGGGAGTACGTCGGCGAGCGACCCACCGCCGTACTGGGGGGCTACCGGGACGATCACAGCACTACCGGCTGGTGGCGAACGAGAGCGCCTGCGCGAACTCGAGCACCTGCTGGATCCCGGCCGGGCCGTCGGCCGCGGCGCTGATCCGCAGCGAGATGTCGTCGGCCGCGACGGACCCGGTGTAGCCGTGGTCGGCCTCGCAGTTCGGGTCGGCGCAGACGGCCGGCTCGAGATCGATCCGGTTCACCATGCCCCAGCCGATCGTGAGCACGACCTCACCGCTGCCGGCGATCGCCGGGTCGGACTTGCCGGACGCGTAGCCGGCCGGGTTGGGAACCACCCGGTTCACGACCACCGCGTTCACCCGCTGCAGCGGGATCGCCTCGGTCGAGGTCGACGCGTACGGCGCGCGGATCAGTTCGTCCGCGGCGTGCTCGTCGGTGTGCCCGACGATCAGCCGGGTCGGGGTCAGCGCCAGGATCGTGATGTGCCGCCGGACTTCGTCGCGGTCGAACGTCGGCTCGTGCTGCAGCATGAACGCGCGGATCGGCTCGCCCGCGATCGCCACCGCGAGCGAGTCCGTCACGACATCGGGGTAGTAGCCGCACCGGTCGATCGCCTCGCGCAGGGCTGCGGACGCATCCGCGAGTTCCGGGGCATTCAGGTCACGCATGCCCACATCCTGCCACGGACGCGGCGCGCGCCGTTTTCGCCTTGTGGACGACCGCGATCAGTTCGCACTCGCCTTCCGCAGGACCGGTGCGCCGGCGGCACCCGCCACCGCGACCAGCACGAGCCCGGCGACGACCTGGCCGATCAGCAGCAGTACGCCGGAACTCCCCTGCGTGATCACCTTGCCACCGCTGAGCGCGAGCCCGCACAGCGCACCGAACCCGACGACCGGCAGTCCGACCCCGATGACGGGAACGACGGCGGCCAGTCGCGCCGACCGTTCGATCACCTGTAGCGGCACGCCGGATCGCCGCAACGCGCGGGCCGGCGCCGCCTGATCCAGCGCCGTACCGACCGCGCCCGCCGCCGTCGACGCAGCCACGGTCATGAACACCAAGGCCAGCAGGAGCGCCACCCCGATGCGCAGATCGTGGAACGTCGGGTCGTCCTCCCCTGACGGCATGAACACCGAGATGAAGCCGGTGACGAATCCGCTCAGTACCAACGCCGCCACCGGACGGAACGCACCCTTCGGGTCGTCCGCCAGCCGCCGTCCCGCGAGCAGCGCCACTGGACCGATGGCCAGATTCGCCAGCGTCTTACCGATCACCTGCACCGCCCACGGCCCGATCACCCGTACGGCGAGCGCAGCGAAGCCGATGCCGATCAGCAGCGGAATCAGCGCAGCCTGCATCCCGTAGTACGCGAGGACAATCGGACCGATCAGCAACAGCCCCAGCCGCAGCACACTGATCCCCTTGCGAGTCTGACCGCGTACGACGCCCAGCGGGGTGATGCTGACCCGGCCGAGCCCGATCAGCGCGCTGATGACGGACAGGACAGGCACGGCGGCGAGTACGACGAGCACGTTCCACCAGCTCACCGTGATGTCGTGCAGGTACCAGCGCCCACCGCCCAGTGGGATGCGCGCGATCAAAGGGCTCAGCAGCGTGTAGCCGACCAGGCCAATGACTGCACCGGCCAGACCGAGTACTGCCTGCTCCACCGCGCTCAGCCACAGCACCTGAGCCCTGGTGGCTCCAGCGAGGCGGAGTGCGGCCAGCCGATGCTCGCGGCGCTTCGCAGCGACGCCAGCGGCCTGGCCGACCAGACTCAGGATCGGAAACAGCACCAGGATGATGCCGAAGGCCACGGCGATCAGGAGCCCGAGCATCCGGCTGTCCATGACGTCGTCGTTCCAACTGCCGACGTACTGCGGATGGTCGTCGGGCCGGAGCGAGTCGACACCATGGATGACGATGAACTCCTCCGGTGAGGACAAACCCTTGTCGGTGATCACGCCGGTCGGCTTCTCCACGCCGTACTGCTTGCTCAGGCTGGACCAGTGCTTGGCGACCTCGGGAGAGACGAACACCTCGCCCGGCTTCGGGGTGCGGTCGAGACCGGGCGGTGGCGGGAGCTGGTTGGGGCGAAGCGTCGCGAGGTCGAGGCGGACCATCGGGTGACCGTCGACCGTCTCGTCGGTGTGGTCGATCGCACCGATCGCCGTCTCCGGGTCGGCCTTGTCGGCGCTGCGCCAGCCGATCCGGTCGGAGCGATGCGCCAGCCCGAGCGATCCGGCGATCAGGAACGTGACGAGCAGCGCGACGACGGCGGTCGCGCCGAGCGCGGCGAGGTTGGCGGCCCGGCCGCCGGGACCCGGACGGCGGACGAACTGCAGCCCGAGGTCGGTCATCGGGTTCATCGGCCGGTCCCCCATCCGCTCATCGGCGCAGTGCCTGACGACTCATTCACCCGGCCGTCGACGATGCGCAAGACTCGGTGGCAGCGTGCGGCGACGGCGTTGTCGTGGGTGACGACGACCACCGCGGCACCGCGATGCGTGGCCGCCCCGACGAGCAGGTCGATCACCTGGGAGCCGGTGGTCGCGTCGAGAGCACCGGTCGGTTCGTCGGCGAACACCACCTGCGGCTCACCGACCAGGGCGCGCGCGATGGCGACGCGCTGCGCCTGGCCGCCGGACAGTTCGCCCGGGCGTCGCCCAGCCTCGGCGGCAAGCCCGACCTGGGCGAGCATCATTCGAGCCCGGCCGATCGCGTCCCGCCGGCTCAACCCGTCCACCATCAACGGCAGGGCAACGTTCTCGTCGGCGGGCAGTTCGGCGAGCAACTGGTTGTCCTGGAAGACGAAGCCCAGCCGACGCCGGCGCAGCACAGTGCGGGCGGCGTCGTTCAGGTGGTCGACGCGTTCACCACCCAGCCGTACCTCGCCCTGGTCCGGCGTGAGGATGCCGGCCAGGACGTGCAGCAGAGTGGTCTTGCCGTTGCCGCTCGGGCCCATCACCGCGAGCGCCTCACCGGACCGGACAGCGACGTCCACCCCGGCCAGGCCGACGACGTCGCCGTAGTACTTGACCAGGCCGTGACCGCTGAGGACGACCTGTGGTTGGGGACTCTGGAAGCTCATACCGCAGAGCCTGTCGCGGCCGGCACCTCGGATCGTCGGCCCACGGACCGGTCTTGCCGTAGCCTTCCGCCGTCCTTCGGCGATCGCCCGTACGACCGGGGTCGTAGGTCAGTCGGTCCGGAAGGCAGACGGATACGCGTCCCGGTAGCTGGGGATGGTGCCGGCCGGAGTCTGCACCGACTCGGCGCTGATCATCGCGTGCACGATCGCGCGGGACAGCGTCCGGGCCCCGGCCGCGTAGACCGTTTCCAGTTGCCCGAGCGCGGTCGGATCCGTGACGCTCAGCCGTGGCCGGTCGTCGGAACGGGTCGACAAGGCGAAGATGCTGTCGCCGTCGACCAGCGTGTGGGTCGAGTCGATCGCCCGGGCCAGCCCATCGTGGGCGACCATCGCCATCCGCCGGGTCGCGGCCTTGTCCAGCGGTACGTCGGTCGCCAGCACAGCGATCACGGTGTTCATCGACGGCCCGGGAATCAGGTTGGGCCCGGGGGCGGCGGGCGGGGGCGGCTCGGTAGGAGTCCTCAGGTGGGTGAACTCGTCGCCGAGACCGTAGCGGGCGCCGTACAGGTTGCCGTCGGCGTCGACCGTCGAGCCGGCCGCGTTCACGATCACCAGCACGCCGACCGTCGTACCGTCATCCAGCCGGACGCTGGCCGAGCCGACGCCGCCCTTCAGCGACCGGGCGCGTGCTCCGGCACCGGCGCCATGGTTGCCTAGGGCAACCGGACCGTGAGTGGCGGCCGCGATCGCTTCGGCGCCCCAGTCCGGTTCGGGCCGCGCCTGGAAGTCGCCGCCCCGGCCGAGGTCGAAGATCACCGCGGTCGGCACGATCGGGACGACATCCTTGTCGCCCTGCCCGACCCTGACGCCCTCACCGCGCTCCTCGAGCCAGCGCATCACACTGCCGGCCGTGTCCAGCCCGAACGCGCTGCCGCCGGTCAGCACGATCGCGTTCACGCCGCCATTGGAGTTCACCGGCTCGAGCAGATCCGTCTCCCGGGTACCGGGTGCACCACCGCGGACGTCGACACCGGCCACGGCTGTGGTCGGTACGTGGATCACCGTCGTACCTGTCAGGTACGGCGCATCGACGCGCTCGACCTGACCGACCAGAACGCCGGGGACATCGGTGATCGCGTTGTACGGACCGGGCTGCATCGTCATACCCCGATTCTCCCTCCCCCGCATCTGATGGGCTTACCCATCAGATGGTGGGGGACGGGGCGACGGTGGTGCGGGGAAAATGCGTTGCGGAGCGTTCTAGCGTGGAAGCCATGAACGCCGATCAGCTCTGTGGTCTGCTCGCGGAACCGTCGAGGCTGCGGACGTACTCCGCGGTCGTTCTCGGCGCCACCACACCAGAGCAGGTTGCCGGCAGCACCGGACTCCCCGCGCCGGTCGTCGTCAAGGCCCTGCAGCGGTTGTCCAAGGGCGGCCTGATCACTGCCGGCGGCGATGGGTTCGAAGCCGATGAGGCGGCGTTCAAGGACGCGGTCCGCGAGAGCCGTCCCGAGCGGGTGCCACTCGATCCGGATCCCGGCCGGGACGCGGTGCTGAGGTCGTTCATCCGCGATGGCCGGCTGACGCACTTCCCGACCTTCCCGGAGAAGTTCCGGATCGTCCTGGAGTACCTGGTCGCAGGCTTCGAGCCTGGGCGTAGCTATCCCGAGCCGGAGGTCAACGAGATCCTCAACCGGTGGCACCCGGACCACGCTGCTCTCCGGCGCGAACTGGTCGACGCGCGCCTCCTCGATCGCGAGAACAGCATCTACACGCGGCGGTGAGCCGTCAGGTCAGGCGGCGGGCGGGGGCGTCTTGCCGGGGCTTCTCGTTCGGGGCGATCCGGATGCTGGTGTCGAGCACGGTCGCGCCCTGCGCGGCGGCCAGCACGGAGCGCAGGTCCAACCGCACGACTTCTTCCAGGTCGAGGGTCAACCGGGAGACGCGGTGCAGCAGGTTCTCGATCGCGGGGATGTCCACGGGGTCCGAGCCGCGGTAGCCGTACAGCAGTGGAGCCGCGCGCACTTCATGGACCATCTCGGCAGCGTCGCGGGTCGTCAGCGGCGGCATCCGGTACGAGCGGTCGCCCAACAGATCCGTGGCGACACCGGACAGGCCGAACGTAACGACCGGCCCGAAGGACACGTCCTCCAACGCCGAGATCACGACCGGCACCCCAGGCGGGGCCATCTTCTGTACGACGAACTGCGCCCGAGCCGGGTCCGACGCGACGCCGAAGGTCTGCGTCATCTCCGCCCACGCCGCGCGCATGTCGTCCTCGTCGTGGATGTGCCGCCAGATGTCGGCCAGGTCCGGCCGCATCCGCCACTGCTCCGCGGTCGCCTTCAGGATCACCTCGAAGCCGAGCTCCGCGGCCCGCGCGACCGCCTCGTCCGCGGTCAGCACCGGGAACGCCGGCAACACCCGGATCCCGTAAAAGCTGAGCAGCCGCTGCCGGTCGGCGTCGTCCAGCTCGGTGCCGTTCGGGTGGCGTTGCAGGAACTCCGCGACGAAGTCCTCCGCGCCGGCGGTGTCCACATCCGGCAGGTCGGGGATCCGGCTGTCCGACCGCCGCCGCCACTCGCCGTACTGCGTCGCCTTCGCCAAGGCGCCGACGGCGTACTGCGGGTTCAGGAACGACGGGATCGATCCGCGCGCCGCGCCGCCGACGGCGTCCGGCACGCGCAGCGCCTCGGGCACACTGCGGGACGCGAGGAACGTCGACACGACCGGCTTCTTCGACCCCGCGGCCGCCGCGGCCACGACCTGCGCGACCTCGGCGCCGTTCGACTGCACCGGCGGGGTGTAGATCACCACGACCGAGTGCACCCGATCGTCGGCGAACACCTCGGAGAGCGCCGCGCCGAAGTCCGACGCGGTCGCGTCCGCACTGAGATTCCGCGGCTCGCCCGCCACCTCCAGGCCGCAAGCGGTCATCGTGTCCAGCGCGAGCAACGTCAAGGCGTCGGAGTTGCTGACCACCGCGACCCGGCGTCCCTTCGGCAGCGGCTGGTGCGCGAGCAACTGGGCGACGTCGAACAGTTCGCCGGTGGTGTCCACCCCGATCAGCCCGCTCTGCCGGAACAACGACTCGATGGCTGCCGGTGGCAACTGGCTGCGCCGGACCATCTGCCCGACCGGCACGCCCTGCGTGGCCCGGCCCGACTTCAGTGCGACCACGGGCTTGCGCCCCGCGAGGCGCCGTGCCACCCGGCTGAACTTCCGCGGATTGCCGAGCGATTCCAGGTAGAGCAGCACGACCTCGGTCGCCTCGTCGGAGTACCAGTACTGCATCAGGTCGTTGCCCGAGACGTCGGCCCGGTTCCCCGCCGACACGAAGGTCGACAGCCCGAGGCCACGCCCGGCCATGTCGGCCAGGATCGGTACCCCGAGCGCACCGGACTGGCAGAAGAAGGCGACCCGGCCCTGGCTCGGCATCACCGGTGAGAGCGTCGCGTTGAGCGAGACCCCGGGCGCGGTGTTGATCACCCCGAGCGCGTTCGGCCCGATCACCCGCATCCCGTACGACCGCGCCAGGCCGACCAGGTACCGCTGCCGCTTCCGCCCTTCGTCCCCGATCTCGGCGAACCCGCTCGACACCACGACCAGCCCGCGCACACCCTTGGCCGCGCAGTCCAGGATGACGTCGGCCACCATCTCGGCCCGAACGGCGACCACCGCCAGATCGACCGTGTCCTGGACCTCCCGGATCGTCGGGTACGCCGGTACGCCCTCGATCTCGTCCGCCTTCGTATCGGTGTTCACGGCGTACAGCCGACCCGGGAAACCACCGTCGCGCAGGTTGCGCAGGAGTGCGTTCCCGATCGTGCCCTCACGCCGGCTCGCACCGATCAGCGCGACGCTCGACGGCGTCAGCATCCGCGCGATCGAGAGCGCCTCGGAGCGTTGCTCCCGGGCCTGCATCACCCCGAACGACGTGTCGGTCGGCGCGATGTCGAACTCGACCATGATCACGCCGTCCTCGAACTCGCGGGCGACCTTGTACCCCGCCTCGGTGAAGACGGTCATCATCTTCCGGTTGTCCGGCAGCACCTCGGCGACGAACCGGGCGATGCCGTTCTCCCGGGCCGCCTGGGCCAGGTGCTCGAGCAACAACTGCCCGAGGCCGCGGCCTTGGTGCGCGTCCTCGATCAGGAACGCGACCTCCGCCGTCCGTGGGCCGGTCCGCTCGTAGCGCCCGACGCCGATCATCTCGTCGCCGACAGTGACGATCAGCGCCAGCCGGTCGTGATAGTCGACCTGTGTGAACCTCGCCACGTCCCGATCGGACAGTTGTGGGTACGGGGCGAAGAAGCGGAAGTACTTCGACTGCTCGGACACCCGGGCGTAGAACGACACCAGCAGGTCCGCGTCGGCGGGCGTGATGGGCCGCAGATGCGCGGTGGCACCGTCCCGGAGTACGACGTCCGCCTCGAAGTCGGAAGGGTATCCAGCTGGGCGGTGCGGGGAATACTGGGCCGGTTGCTGCGGTTCGTCGTCCGGCTGGGTCACTCCGCCAGCCTACTCAAACACCCTGGCAGGAGGTGGTGAATTTTGGTCGCGCGGATCGCGCCCGTGCTGGTGTTCCTGATCGCTGTGACCGTCATCGCCGAGCTGGCCGACAAAGCCAAGGTGTTCGAGGTCGCGGCCCGTGAAGCCGCTCACCTGGCCCGGGGACAGGTGTGGCGGTTGTGGGTCCTCGTGGTCGCGCTGGCGACCGGACTCACCATCGTCCTGTCCCTCGACACCTGCGCGGTCCTGCTGACCCCCGTCGTGCTCGCGATGGCCCGGCAGCTCGACATCCCGCCGAAACTGTTCGCGTTCACCACCGTCTGGCTGGCCGGCACCGCATCACTCCTGCTCCCGGTGTCGAACCTGACGAACCTGCTCGGGCTGCACCAGTTCCGCCAGTTGGACAGCTCCTACCTCGCGGTGAGCTGGCGACCGGCGATCGCCGCGATCCTGATCACAGTCGCCGTGCTGGCCGTCCTGTTCCACCGTGACCTGCGCCGGACGTACGTCGTACCGCCGACTCCGGAGGTGGACGACAAGGTGCTGTTCTGGGGCTCGGCGGGCGTCTGCGTGCTGCTCGGGCCCGCGTTCGTGTCCGGGATCGAGGTCGCCTGGCCGGCCAGTGTGGGCGCCATCGTGCTGGTCGTGCTGTTCGCGGTCCGGCAGCGGAGCGCGCTGCGGTGGTCGCTGATCCCGGCGAAGCTGGTCGTCGGAGTGGTCGTGCTGTTCGCCTTCGTCGCGTTCCTCACCGACCACGGCCTGGAGGAGTTGCTCCGCCGGGTCGCCGGGAGCACCTCGGACCTGCGGCTCAGTGCGACTGCGGCCATCGGTGCGAACTTGTTCAACAACCTGCCGGCGTACCTGGCGATGGAGCCCGTCGCCTCGAGCGATCCGAACCGCATGATGGCCCTCCTGATCGGAGTGAACTGCGGCTGCCTGCTCACGCTGTGGGGTTCACTGGCCACGCTGCTGTGGCGAGCCCGCTGCGACGCCGCCCGCGTCGACATCTCCTGGTGGTCGTTCCTCTGGCGCGGCCTGATCCTGACCCCGCTCGTGGTCACAGGCGCCGTACTCGCACTCGGCTGACGTCTCCGGAGCGGCGCGGTTTACCGATCGGTAGCAGGTGGGCAATAGTGCGGGCATGAGCACCGAGCAGAGTACGGCGGATGCCACGCGGGAGTTCCGTGCGGCGCGGGACTTCCTGATCGCCCATCGGGAGGACTACGAGACGGCGTACCGGGATTTCAACTGGCCGTCGTTCGACCGGTTCAACTGGGCCCGGGACTGGTTCGACGCGCTGGCGGTCGAGCAGCCGGAGGTCGCCGCGCTGACGATCGTCGAGGAGGACGGCGAGGTCAACTCACGGACGTACGCCGAGATGGCCGAGCGGTCCCGCAAGGTCGCCGGCTGGCTTACCGAGGCCGGGCTCAAGCCCGGCGATCGGGTGCTGATCGTGCTCGGCAACACCGTCCCGCTCTGGGAGGTCATGCTCGGCTGCATCCGGGCGGGCGCGGTCATGATCCCCGCGACCACGCTGCTCACCGACGCCGACCTGGCCGACCGGATCACCCGCGGCGGCGTCCGGGCGGTCGTCACGAGCAGTTCGGAGGCCGGACGGTACGCCGGGATCGCGGACCACTGCATCCGCGTCGCGATCGGCTCGCAGGTGGGCGGTTGGCTCCACTACGACGACGCCGAGAGCTACGACGGGCCGGTGCCCGAGGTCGACACCGCGGCCGACGACTCGCTGCTGCTGTACTTCACCTCGGGTACGACGAGTCAGCCCAAGCTGGTCGAACACACGCAGGTCAGCTACCCGGTCGGCCATCTCTCGACGATGTACTGGATCGGTCTCCAGCCCGGCGACGTCCACCTGAACGTCTCCTCCCCCGGCTGGGCGAAGCACTCCTGGAGCAACGTCTTCGCGCCGTGGAACGCCGGAGCCACCGTCTTCCTCTACAACTACACGCGCTTCGACGCCGAGAAGATGCTGCAGGTCCTGCAGACGTACGGCGTGACCACCTTCTGCGCGCCGCCGACGGTGTGGCGGATGCTCATCCAGGCCGACCTGTCCGCGGTCAAGATCCAGATCCGGGAGTGCATCTCGGCCGGTGAGCCGCTCAACCCCGAGGTGATCGAGCAGGTCCGGAACGCCTGGGGCATCACCATCCGGGACGGCTACGGCCAGACCGAGACGACCGCCCAGATCGGCAACCCACCGGGTCAGCCGGTCAAGCTCGGGTCGATGGGCCGCCCGCTGCCCGGGTACACGATCGCGTTGATCGACCCGGCCACCGACGAGATCGGCGACGACGGCGAGATCTGCATCGAGCTCGCGCCCGCGCCGGTCCCGCTGATGCGCGGCTACCGCGACGCCCGGGAGCTGACCGAGGAGGTCATGCGCGGTGGTTATTACCACACCGGCGACGTCGCGAGCCGGGACGAGGACGGCTACATCACCTACGTCGGGCGATCGGACGACGTGTTCAAGGCCAGTGACTACCGCATCTCGCCGTTCGAGCTGGAGTCGGTGCTGATCGAGCATCCGGCCGTCGCCGAGGCAGCCGTCGTACCGTCGCCCGATCCGGTCCGGCTCGCGGTGCCCAAGGCGTACGTCGTCCTGGCCGCCGGGTACGAGCCGTCGCGCGAGCTGGCCGGCGAGATCCTGCGGTTCTGCCGGGAGCACCTGGCGCCGTACAAGCGGATCCGGCGGATCGAGTTCGCCGAGCTGCCGAAGACGATCTCCGGCAAGATCCGGCGGGTCGAGCTGCGCGCGGACGAGGCCGCCAAGGTGGACAGCGGCGCGGCGACCCGGCACGCCTACGACGAGGCCGACTTCAAGGAAGCCTGACGCCTGGGTGGCGCGATCGCCGGACGGGCGTACCGTTTCCTCATGACCGATGACAAGAGCCTCTTGAGCCGGATCGACGAGCTGGTCGCCGAGGAACACGAGCTCCGCACCAAGCACGCCGCCGGCGAGATCAACGACACCGACGAGCACGCTCGCCTGAAGTCCCTCGAGGTCGAGCTCGACCAGTGCTGGGACCTGCTCCGCCAGCGCCGCGCCAAGCGCGAGTACGGCGACAGCCCCGACGCCGCCCAGTCCCGCTCCGCCGACACCGTCGAGGGCTACCTCGGCTGATTCAGAAGCCGCGGAGCTTGTCCGGGGTGATCCGGATCAGGACCGAGTACGACGCGTGGAACTGGTCCTGTGTCATCCCGAGCCCGGTGATGTCGTCGGCGTACTTGTTGTTGTAGGCCGCGAGCTCGTCACCGGAGATCGGCTGGTCGTCGATCACCGCCGTACCGGAGAACACCCCGACGTCCCCTCCGGAGGGTGTCGCGTTGAAGTTGAGGGCGACCTCCGGGTGGTCGGCGATGTTGTGCAGCTTGGCCTTGGCCCGCTGACTGCAGATCAGGAGCTGGTCGCCGTGCCAGAGGAACCACACCGGGTTCGGCGCCGGCGTACCGGACTTGCCGACGGTGGTCAGCCACACCACTCGCTCGTCGTCCAACTGCCGCGCGATCCGCTTGCCGAAGTCGGTCGAGGTGTCGATCGTGATCATCAGGGCCTCTCGGATGAGCTGTCAGGACGGACCGAGACGTCCCCACTCGATGACCGGGCAGTGGTTCATCACCATGGTCAGGCCTGCCGCCGTCGTCCGTGTGTAGGCGTCCGGATCCACTACGTCTAGCTGAAACCACACCGCCTTCGCGTTGATTCCAACCGCCTGATCCGCGATGTCCCCGGCCAGCTCGGACCGGACGAACACGTCCACGCAGTCGATCGGGAACGGGATGTCCGCGAGCGACGCGTACCCCTGCTCGCCGTGCACGGTCTCGGCCGACGGGTGCACCGGCACGATCCGCTTCCCGTGCCCCTGCAGGAACCGCGCCACGCCGTACGCCGCCCGGCTGGTGTTGTTCGACAGTCCCACCACAGCCCACGTCTGGCAATCCGCCAGAATCTTCCGGATATCACTGTCCATGCCTCCACCTTCCCCCACCACCCAAGCATTTACGTCCGAAGATCCGAGGGTTATAGGCCACACTTCTTCGGACGCAACGGACAGGGGTCAGCCGCGGAGGTAGGTGAGGACCGCGGAGACCCGGCGGTCCAGGCCGTCGTCGAGCTGGAGCTTCGCGAAGATGTTCCCGACGTGTTTGCGGACCGCGGCCTCGCTGACCACGAGCTGCTCGGCGATCGACGCGTTCACCCGGCCCTCGGCCATCAGCGCGAGCACCTCGAGCTCGCGCGGAGTGAGCGCCGCCAGCGGCCCGTCGTTGCGACGCCGCGCGAGCAGTTGCCGGACCACCTCCGGATCGACGACCATTCCGCCGTCGGCGACCCGGTCCAGTGACTCGAGGAACTCCGTGACGTGCCCGACCCGGTCCTTCAGCAGGTACCCGATCCCGCCGGTCGTTGTATCGAGCAACGACGAGAGGTACGCGTCGGCGACGTACTGGGACAGCACCAGGATCCCGATCGACGGCAGCTCGGCCCGGATCGCGGCAGCCGCGCGCAACCCCTCGTCACTGTGTCCCGGCGGCATCCGTACGTCGGTGATGACGACGTCCGGGGGCTCCTTGCGTACGACGGCCAGCAGCGTGTCCGCATCGCCCACGGTGTCGCGTACTTCGTGCCCGGCGCGATCCAGGATGCTGGCCAAGCCCTCCCGCAGCAGCAGCGAGTCCTCGGCCAGCACGATGCTCAGTCGCCGGGTCGGCACGGGCACTCCATCCGCAGTCGGGTCGGCCCACCGGGTGGGCTGTCGACGTCGAGTGTGCCGCCCAACGCGTCCAACCTGGTCACCAGCCCGGTGAGTCCGGTCCCGGCGCCGGTTTTTCGCTCCACCGATGCCGTCGTCGGTGATCGAGATGACCAACTGGTCGCGCTCGACCCAGCCGACCACCTCGCAACTGTTCGCCTGGGCGTGCTTCGCGACGTTGGCCAGCGCCTCGCTCACCACGAAGTACGCCGCCGCCTCGATCGGCGGCGGCAAGCGGGACGGCAACGACACCTGGACCACAACCGGCAACGGGCTCCGGTCCGCCACCTCCAGTACGGCGGCTTCCAGCCCATGATCGATGAGGACGCGTGGATGGATCCCACGGACTGCCGCGCGCAGATCCGCCAGCGCAGCCTCGGCCTCGGAGTGCGCCTTCACCACGAGGCGCCGGCCCTCTCCCTCGGCCAGGTCGAGCTCGGCCAGCCCGAGCGTCATCGTGAGTCCGACCAGTCGCTGCTGTACGCCGTCGTGCAGGTGCCGCTCGATCCGCGCCCGCTCGGTCTCGAACGCGTCGACCAGATCGAGCCGGGACCGGCGGAGCTCGGCGACGTTCCGCTGCAGCTCGTCCTGCCGAGGTCCCAGCATCGCCTTCGCCAGCGACGCCTCCGCTGCGGCGACGACGCCGAGCAGATACGAGCTGACCGCGAAGAACACCGGCCCGAACAGGAGCAGGAAGGCGAATCCCTCCGGGGCGGTGTCCAGCGTCCACGGCCCCATCGCCATCGCATCGCGGTCGGCGATGATCGGCGCCGCCAGCGTGGTCAGCAGGATGGCCGTGCTCAGCCCCGCCGTCGCGATACTCAGCGGCCAGACGAAGACCCCGAGCACGAATCCGTACCCGAGCGCACGCATCGACCCCTGCTCCCGCCGGCGGAACTTCAGCTTCTGCCGCACCGACAGTGCTGCGGGCATCGTCGCGTGCGGGCTGCTGATTCCCTCGACCAGCACGAGCCGCGCCCGCCGGCGCTCGACCGAGCCGAGCACCACCCCGAGCAACGGGAACGCCGTCCACATCAGGACACCGATCACCAGCAGGCTCAGGACCGCGCTGGCCGCCGCGTAAACGATCAGGATCGCGATGGTCAGTACGCCGATCGGCACCGAGCTGAGCAGGTAGGCATAGCTGCGCCAAGGCCATGACGACACGAGGAAGCGCGGCGAAGCCAGCGCGGCCCATGTGGTCAGAGGTCTTCCCATTTCACCAACCCTAGGTGCCGGGCGGTCTCCGGACGGTAGCGTGCGCGCTACTCGAGGTCTCCCCCGTGAGCCCGGGTGCGAAGCGGCGTACGACGGTTGGCTGGAACCATGACCGCTACCGCGCCGACGCACCCGAGCGTCGTACCCACCGTGTCGCCGGCTCTGCTGCTGGACGGCATCACCAAGACCTACCGCTCCAAGGCCGGAGCGGTCGACGCGCTCCGAGGTGTGACCTACCACTTCGCCCGGGGTTCGTTCACGGCCGTGATGGGTCCGTCCGGCTCCGGCAAGTCCACGCTGCTGCAGTGCGCCGCCGGACTCGACCAGCCGACCAGCGGCACCGTCGTACTCGGCGGTGTCACCCTGAGCGGACTCAGCGAGGTCGCGCTCACGAAGCTGCGCCGGGCCGAGATGGGCTTCGTCTTCCAGGCCTACAACCTGCTGCCCTCCCTCACGGTCTACGACAACGTGGCGCTCCCGCTGCGGCTGACCGGTCGCCGCCCGCGCCGGGGCGAGGTGCACCGGGTGCTGGACCAGGTCGGTCTGCAGGGCAAGGCCAAGCGGCGGCCGGCCGAGTTGTCCGGCGGTCAGCAACAGCGGGTCGCCATCGCGCGCGCCCTGGTCACCCGGCCGTCGGTCTTCTTCGCCGACGAGCCGACCGGGGCCCTGGACAGCGGGACCAGCCGGCAGATCCTCGCGTTGTTGCGCGAGGCAACCGACACGGTCGGGCAGACCGTGGTGATGGTCACCCACGACCCGGTCACCGCCGGGTACGCCGAGCGTGTGCTGTTCCTGTCCGACGGCCTGATCGCGGGCCATCTCGACCGCGGTACGCCGGCCCAGATCGCCGCCGCGATGAGCGAGCTGGAGCGCTGATGTTCTACCTCAGCCGGCGGACCGTCAGCCGCCACCGTTCCCTGTACGCCGGCTCGTTCGTGGCACTGGCCGTTGGGGTGTTCCTGCTCGGGCTGGCGGCAACAGCAACGGCCGCCACGATCGCCTACCGCGCTGCATCCAGCGCGAGCATCACGGTGACAACGCTCGGCGGGGACGGTACGTCGCCCGAACAGGTCAGCGTGCCGATGTCGGACGCGGATGTGGTTGGGCTCCAGACCGTACTCAGCATGGTCGGAACGCTCGCCGGATTCATCACGATCTTCGTCATCGCGAGCACGTTCGCCTTCGCGGTCGCGTCGCGCCGGCGCGAGCTCGGGCTGATCCGGCTCATCGGCGCGACGCCGAGACAGGTCCGCCGGATGATTCTCGGCGAGGCGTTGGTCGTTGCTCTCGCGGCATCACTCACGGGTGCGGTCCTCGCCCAACTGGCGACGCCCCTGCTCCTGCGGAAGGCGTCGTACACAGAGCTGGCGCCGGTGAAGCTCGAGCCGGCGTCTCCCTGGCTGCCGCTGTCGATCGCGGTCGCCGCTGGACTGCTGGTCGCGATGCTCGGCGCGCGATCCGCCGCGCGGCGGGCCGGCCGGGTCGGGGCGATCGACGCGCTGCGGGAGGCGGCATTGGAGCCACCGCGGATCGGGCCGGTGCGGATCGTCTTCGGGCTGCTCTTCTTGGCGGGTGCGATCATGATGCTGACGCTGATCCGGCCGTCGACCGGTGAGGGCGCCGTACCGCTGTCGATGTTCACGCCGATGGTGATGGTGATCGGCCTGACATTGCTCGCTCCGCTCGTGGTGCCGTGGATCAGCCGATTGTGGGCGCTGCCGCTGGTCGCGTGGACCCGCGTGTCCGGCCGGCTCGCCCGGAGCAACGTGGTCGCCGCTCCCCGGCGCAGCGCGTCGCTCGCGGCGCCGATCCTGTCCATCTCCGCGATCGCCGGCTCGATGGTCCTGAGCCTCAGTCTCGCCGCCGACAGCGCCGGCGCGGATATCCGCGACGCTGTCCGCGCGCCTGTTGTCGTGACCGGATCCGAGAGCCTCGCCGGGGTGCCGGGGATCGGCGCGGTCGACGCCGGCGTACCGTTTCAGTTCGTCCGGATCAGCTCGACCTACGCGCAACTCGAGGATGCCGAGGGGATCGATCCGGCCGTCGCCGCCCGGACCCGCGAGCTGACTCCGCTGTCCGGCGATCTCGCGCAGCTGACGGGCAATGCTGTTGCCATCAGCAAGGAAATGTCCGGCTTCGAGAACTACAAGGTCGGCGACGAGGTCCCGATGACCTTCCTGGACAGGACCGTCGTCAAGCTTCGCATCGTCGCGATCGTGCCGAATGCCTTCGGCGTCAACCCGTCGTTCCTCGTCCCGCTCGAACTGGCTCGCCGGCACGCACCGAAGGCGCAGCCGGATCGCCAGTTCGTGCTGCCCGCCGAAGGCACCGATCCGGCGGCGTTGGTGGACACGCTGGACCGCCGGGGTGTGCACGCCCAAGTGGCAACTGAGTGGGACGCCGATCAGGCCGACGGTATCCGTCAGGGGAACCAACTCGGGCTCATCCTGCTGCTCGGCCCGGCCGCTCTCTACAGCGCGATCGCGATCGCCAACACCCTCCTGATGGGCAGTCTGCAGCGGCGGCACGAGTTCATCACCTCGCGGCTGCTCGGCGCCACGCCGGCGCAGATCCGACGGATGGTGCTCTGGGAGTCCTCGCTGGTCGGTGTGGTCGCACTCACGCTCGGTACGGCGATCACCGTGACGGTCGGGATCCTGATCCGGCACGCGCTGACGTCGGGGGTGAGCGACGTGCCCATGACCGTGCCGTGGGGGATCCTGCTGGGGATCGCGGGAATCTGTCTGCTGCTGGCGGTAGGGTCCGCTCTGGCCCCGACGACGTACATCCTGCGCCGGTCGCAGCCGTCCGCGGCGGTGGAGTAGACCGGTATCGGGCGCTTCGCCGGCCGGGCGGGCGGGTCGTGGCCCCGCCGCGCCGGAGGCGTGGCCATGTACACAGAAATCACCGTTCACCAGGGACAATGGGGACGGCGCCGGACCGTCGCGGCGCCGTACCGGTCTGATCGAGGAGTACGTAGACCCGCATGGCACGCCGTACCAGCAGCACCGCTGAGCCCGAGGACTTCGAGGAGCGCATCCTCGACGTCGATGTCTCCGACGAGATGCGCACCAGCTACCTGGAGTACGCCTACTCGGTGATCTACGCCCGGGCGCTGCCGGACGCGCGGGACGGGCTGAAACCGGTCCAGCGGCGGATCCTCTTCTCGATGGCGGAGAACAACATCCGCCCCGACCGCGGGCACGTGAAGAGCGCCCGCGTCGTCGGTGAGGTGATGGGTAAGTACCACCCGCACGGCGACGGCGCGATCTACGACGCCCTGGTCCGGACCGCGCAGCCGTGGTCGATGCGGGTCCCGCTGATCGACGGCCACGGGAACTTCGGCTCGCTCGACGACGGCCCGGCCGCGATGCGCTACACCGAGTGCCGGATGGCGCCGCCGGCGATGGCGATGACGCTGGGCCTGGACGAGGACGTCGTCGATTTCCGGCCGAACTACGACGGCCAGGAGGAAGAGCCGTCGGTGCTGCCGGCCGCCTTCCCGAACCTGGTGGTCAACGGCGCGTCCGGGATCGCGGTCGGGATGGCGACCAACATGGCGCCGCACAACCTGGTCGAGGTGATCCAGGCGCTGCGGCACCTGATCAAGACCCCGACCGCGGCGCTGGACGACCTGATGCGGTTCGTGCCCGGACCAGATCTACCCACTGGCGGCAAGATCGTCGGCCTGGACGGCATCAAGGACGCCTACGCGACCGGTCGCGGCAGCTTCAAGATGCGCGCCACCGCCCGGATCGAGAACGTCACCCCGCGCCGCAAGGGCATCGTGGTCACCGAGCTGCCGTACGCGGTCGGCCCGGAGAAGGTGATCGAGAAGATCAAGACCCTGGTCCAGGCGAAGAAGCTGCAGGGCGTCGCCGACGTCAAGGACCTGACCGACCGCACCCACGGCACCCAGCTGGTGATCGAGGTCAAGAACGGCTTCGTCCCCGAGGCGCTGCTGGAGCAGCTGTACAAGCTGACCCCGCTCGAGGACGCGTTCCACGTCAACAACGTCTGCCTGGTCGACGGCCAGCCGCGGACCCTCGGCCTCAAGGAGCTGCTCGAGGTCTACCTCGGGCACCGGTACGACGTGGTCCGCCGGCGCAGCGAGTTCCGCCGGAAGAAGGCCCAGGACCGGCTGCACATCGTCGACGGCCTGCTGATCGCGATCCTCGACATCGACGAGGTCATCCAGATCATCCGCGGCAGCGACGACGCGGCCGAGGCCCGCGGCCGGTTGATCGAGATCTACGACCTGTCCGAGGTGCAGGCCAACTACATCCTGGACATGCCGCTGCGCCGGCTGACGAAGTTCTCCAAGCTCGAACTGGAGACCGAGAAGGGCGAGCTCGAGCGCGAGATCGAGCGGCTGACCGCGATCCTCGAGGACGAGGCGCTGCTGCGGAAGACGGTCTCGGACGAGCTGGGCGAGATCGCCAAGACCTACGGCACACCGCGGCGGACCGTGCTGCTGGAGTCGTCCGGCGCGACCAAGACCGCGGCCGTGCCACTCGAGGTCAGCGACGACCCGTGCTGGATCCTGATGAGCTCGACCGGCCTGCTCGCCCGGACGAACGGCGTCGAGCCGTTCGGCACCGGTGACACCCGCGCGAAGCACGACGCGATCGTCTCCGCGGTGAAGAGCACGGCGCGTGGTCAGTACGGTCTGATCACCAGCACGGGCCGGCTGATCCGGCTCGAGTCGCTCGACCTGCCCGCCGTACCGACGACCGCGAACGCGCCGAACCTGCAAGGTGGCGCGCCGGTGGCAGAGTTCGTGTCGCTGGAACCGGGCGAGAAGGCGCTCGCACTGACCACCATGGATCCCGACTCCATCGGCGTCGCCCTGGGGACGACGGGTGGCGTGGTGAAACGCGTCGTACCGGACCACCTGAGCAACCGCGACTCGTGGGAGATCATCCGGCTCAACGACGGCGACGAGGTGATCGGCGCGGTCGAGCTGAGCACCGGCGACGAGGAGCTGTGCTTCATCGCGTCGGACGCGCAGTTGCTGCACTTCCCGGCGTCCGTGGTGCGGCCGCAGGGGCGGACCGCGGGTGGTATGGCCGGCATCCGGTTGACCGCCGGTGCGAAGGTCGTCTTCTTCGGCGCCGTGAACACCGGTCGCGAGGCGCAGGTCGTGACGATCGCAGGCTCGTCGTCGGCGCTGCCCGGGACCGAGGTCGGCGCGGTGAAGGTGACGCCGTTCAGCGAGTACCCGGGCAAGGGCCGTGGCACCGGTGGTGTGCGGTGCCAGCGGCTGCTGAAGGGTGAGGACGGGTTGCTGCTCGGGTTCGTCGGTGCGGCGCCGGTTCGGGCTAGTGCGAGCAGTGGTGCTCCGGTCGAGTTGCCGCCGATCGACCCGCGGCGTGACGGTTCCGGCGTACCGGTCGCCCAGCCCATCGCGGCGTGCGCTCCTGATCTGGCAGGCTGACCCCCGTGAAGAGACTGCTCGCGCTCGGCGCGGTGCTGGTGATTGCGCTGGCGGGCTGCAGCGACAAGAAGGACTCTGGCGGGGGTGACGCTCAGCCGTCCGACGATGCGGTCGCGATGCTGACGGCAGCCAAGAAGTCGATCGACGACGCCGCCAGCGTCCACATCGTGCTGACCGGGCGGGATCTGCCGGACAACGCGCAGACACTGGCCAGTGGTGACGGAGTCGCGACGCACGCACCGGCGTTCAAGGGCAAGCTGACCGTGCGCGCGGCCGGCTCGCCGATCGACGCCGACGTGGTGGCGGTCGGGAGCAAGGTCTACGCGAAGCTCCCGTTCACGCCGGGCTTCATCGAGCTGCCGCCGTCGCAGCTGGCCAGTCTCGGCGCTCCGGATCCGGCCATCCTGCTCGACCCGGCGAAGGGCTTGACAGCGGTCCTGCCGACGCTGAAGGACCCGAAGGTGACGGGCGAGAGCCGCGAGGGCGCGAAGGTGCTCACCGAGATCACCGGCTCCGTCCAGGGCAAGTCGCTCCAGGGCATCTTCCCGAAGGCTCCCGCCGACCAGGACTTCCCCAGCACCTTCAAGATCGACAAGGAAGCCAATCAACTGGTCTCCGCCACCATCACCGGCCCGTTCTACGCCGGTGCGACCAGCAGCTACGACATCACCCTCGACAAGTACGGCGAACAGGTCGAGATCACCAAGCCGTGAGTGAGGACTCGCCCGTCGGCCGCGCGGTGCCGGTGAGCAGCCCGAGGACCCGGCTGACCCTCGCCTCGATCGCCGTCGCGTTCGCGGCCGCGGACACCTACGTCGTCGTTCTCGCGCTGCCGGACATGATGGCCGGGGTCGGGCTGTCGGCGGACGAACTGCAGCGGGCGGCGCCGATCATCTCCGGGTTCCTGCTCGGGTACATCGCGGTGCTGCCGTTGATCGGGCGGATCGCGGATGTCGTCGGGCGGACGCCGGTGCTGGTCGCCGCGTTGCTGCTGTTCGCGGTCGGCTCGTTGATCACGGCCACGGCGTACGACCTGCCGCTGGTGGTAATCGGCCGGTTTCTTCAGGGCGTCGGCGGCGGTGGACTGGTCCCGGCCACCCTGGCGCTGGTGGCCGACCTCTGGCCGGCTGAGCGGCGCGGACTCCCGCTGGGTGTTGTGGGTGCGGTGCAGGAGCTCGGCTCGGTGCTCGGTCCGTTGCTGGGCGCGGCCGTACTCGCGGTTGCCGACTGGCGGTACATCTTCTGGCTCAATCTCACCGTCGCTGTGGTCCTCGCACTCCTCCTCCGCGGCCCCAGACGCCCACCGTTGTCAGCGGCAGTGGGAGTCCTCGCCTGCGTCGCGCTCGGGTTGACGCTCACCGCACCCGAGCGACTGGCAACCGGCGTGACTCTGGGCCTGCCGTTCGTTCCGTTCACCGGGTCTTCTCGGCTGCTCACGCCGATCGGAGTCGCCACCTTGGTGCTGGCGCTCCTCTGGCTTGGCCTGGTGCTGTGGCGGACCCGTGGCCGGATGCGGACCGTGCTGGCCGAGGTCGACCTCCTGGGAGCCGTTTTGCTGGCTCTCGCGCTCGCAGGTGTCGTGCTGGCGTTCGCGACCGCCGATCCCGAGCGCGAGCTGATGGCACCGGCCGGTCCGTGGCTGCTGGTCGCCGCTGCGGTCTTCGCGATCGCCTTCGCCGTCTGGCAGCGCCGTACGCCGCGGGCCATCGTGCCGCGCGGTGTGCTGACTGCGCGGCCGGCCTGGGGATCGCTGGTGGTCAGCTTCCTCGTGGGGTGTGCGCTGATCGCGGCGCTGGTCGACGTGCCAGTTTTCGCCCGCACGACCCAAGGCGGCGGGCAACTGGCCGCCGCGCTGGTGCTGCTGCGGTTCCTGATCGCGCTGCCAGTCGGTGCGATCGTCGGTGGCTGGCTCACCCGTCGATATGGCCTCGGCCTCATCACGGGTGCCGGGCTGGCGTTGTCCGGTGCCATGTTCGTGCTGATGGCCTTTTGGAGTCGAACCGCGCTCGATCACTGGCCGGCGACCGTCGTACTGCTGCTCTGCGGCTTCGGCTTCGGGCTGGCGCTGTCGCCGGTCAACACCGCGATGCTCGGCGCCACGCCGGCCGACAGCCACGGCCTGGTCAGCGCACTGGTCGTGGTCGCGCGGATGGTCGGCATGCTGGTCGGAGTGTCAGCCCTGACCGCCATCGGTCTCCGGCGGTACTTCGCGATCGCCGACGACATCCCGTCCCCGAACGAGTTGTGCCCGAAGTCCCCCGGCACCTGCCGTCCGTTCCTCGACGCGCTCCGCGACGCGGCCATTTCACAAGTTCACGCGATCTTCGCCGGGGCGGCCGTCTGCGCCTTCCTGGCCGCCATCCTGGCCGTGCTCCTCCTCGGCCGACATGGCGTGTTGCACAGATCGTGATCACCATGAGGGACACCCGTCTCATCTCGCGTACCGTGATGCTGTGACCCAGCGACCCGACGCCACTGGCCGGCCCGGTCTGTGTTCGACCTTCTGCCGGGAGTTGCGCGAGCCCCTTCCCGGTACGGCGGTCGTGGCGGCGGGCTGGGTGGTCGTCGAGCAGCCCGGACCGTGGGGAGCCAAGGCTCCGACGCAGAGCCACCTGGATCCGGTCTTCGGTGGTGCGTTCGACGAGGCCTGCAAGAAGGTGGACGTCCGCTTCGGCCTGATCCGCTCCCCCGGCCGTCACCCGGATGCCATCGAGCGCACACACCAGGTGTACGTCGCTTCGACCCTGCCTGGGCGGACGTGGTTGCTCGGCGGCCGTGTCGGGGATCCTGTCGCGCTGAAGGAGCTCGACCTCGACGCGGTCGGCCGCGGTGACCAGGCCGCCGTGATCGCGTCGCTGCCGGCACTCGCCCCGATCGACGAGCCGGTGGTGCTGGTCTGCACGAACGGCAAGCGGGACGAGTGCTGCGCGCTGCTCGGCCGCCCGCTCGTCTCGGCGCTGGCGAAGGTCGCGCCGGGCCGGGTCTGGGAGGCGAACCACCTCGGCGGTCACCGGTTCGCGCCGACCGCGACCTTCCTGCCGGCGGGCTCCATGCACGGTCATCTCACCGTCGAGACCGCCGCGGCTGTCCTGGACGCAGCCGGTCGGGGTGAGACCGTACTGACCGGATTGCGCGGCCGGTCGACCTGGACCAAACGCGGTCAGGTCGCGGAGGTCGCCGTACGCCGTCTCATCGACGAGCTTGCGCTGGATGCCCTCAGCGTCGTGGGCGAAGACCTGGAGGCCGTCACCGTACGGCACATCGACGGCCGGTCCTGGACCGTGCCGGTGACCAGCGCACCTGCCGATCCACCCCGTCCGGAGTCCTGCGGAAAGGAGCCTTTCGCCATGTCGATCCTGCATGCCGGAACCCCTGAGCCAGGTGAGGTCCGTTGAGTACCGGGTTCGAGGACCTGCTGGCCGCCAACGCCGAGTACGTGGCCGACTTCCACTACGGCGGGTTCGACGGAATCGCCCATGCCGGTATCGGCGTCGTCACCTGCATGGACTCCCGCATCCCGCCGCTGGAGATGCTCGGGCTGAAGCCGGGCGACGCGAAGGTGCTGCGCAGCGCGGGCGGCCGGGTCACCGAGATCACCCTGACCGGGCTGGTCCTCGGCGTCCAGCTGCTCGGCGTCCGCCGGGTCATGATCATCCCGCACACCCGCTGCGCGATGTCCGCGATGTCGGAGGACGACCTGCGCGCGAAGGTCGAGGCCGCCGCCGGGAAACCGGCCGGTTACCTGCCGATCCCGGTCATCCCCGACCAGATCGAGGCCCTCCGCCGGGACGTCGCCGCCGTCCGCGAACACCCGCTGATCGGCGACGACATCCTCGTCGGCGGCTTCATGTACGACGTCGACACCGGCCAACTCACCCAGATCGACTGACGCCTACCGCCTGCTCGTCATGGTCAGCGGACGGCCTGGTAGGTGAGGAGGACAAGGCTGTCGCCGACGGTTCGGCTGTCGACGAGCCGCTGGGGTTTCTGCTCGCTGGTCTTGCCGAAGAAGCTCACCCCGGCGCCGAGTACGCACGGGAACGTCATCAGCCGCAGTTCGTCGACCAGGTCGTTCTCCAGCAGTGCCGGCACGAGCCGGCCGCTGGCGTAGACGACGATGTCCCCGCTGAGGGTTTCCTTCAGCTTCGAGACGTCGTCCACAACGTCGCCGCTCAGCACCGTCGAGTTGTTCCACTCGGCGGCCTCGAGGGTGGTGGAGACGACGTACTTGGGCATGCTGTTCAACCTCTCCGCCCACACGCCGGTCCGGGACGGAAACCGCCCGGCGAAATACTCGTAGGTCCGCCGCCCCAGCAGCATTGCCTCGACGCCCAGCGCCTCAGCGGTGAAGAATTCTGCCCACGCTGCCTGATCCCTGCCCTCCAGCCGGCTCCAGGCACCGCGTCCGAGGCCCTCCTCACCGGTCGGATCCTGGATGACGCCATCGAGCGTGATGTTCTCGGTGACGATGAGCTTTCCCATGTCGCTTCTCCCTTGTCGCGTTGTCGACTACCGCTGATTGAGACTCCGGGTCGTCCGGAAACGGGGCGATGCCCGACCGCCCCTTTCGTCCTTCGGCCGGCGTCCGTACAGGATGGAAGTGACAAGACGGAGAGAGGTGGCCGGAGTGGAGTTGGTGAGAGCCGACCTGATCAGCAGGGCGCGGGCTGGGGACGAGGAGGCGTTCCGGGCGTTGACCGAGCCGCACCGCCGCGAGCTCCAGGTGCACTGCTACCGGATGCTCGGATCGTTCCAGGACGCCGAGGATGCCCTCCAAGACACGTTGCTGGCCGCATGGCAGGGGCTCGGCGGGTTCGAGGGGCGCGCCTCGCTTCGCACCTGGCTCTACCGGATCGCCACCAACCGGTGCCTCAGTACGCTGCGCGCGGCCAGCCGGCGCCCGGCCAAGGAATGGGACATCCCCGGGGTCGAACCGCCCGAACCGACCCGGCTCGGCGAAGTCGTCTGGCTGGAGCCGTATCCCGACACGCTCCTCGACGGCGCGATCACCGTGCCGCTCGGCCCGGAAGCCCGCTACGAGCAGACCGAATCCATCTCGCTGGCCTTCGTGACCGCGCTCCAGGTCCTGCCGCCCCGCCAGCTCGCCGTGCTGATCTTGCGCGACGTCCTCGGATTCCGAGCGACCGAGGTGGCCGGCATGCTCGACACGACTGTCGAATCGGTGAAGAGCGCCCTCAAGCGCGCCCGCGTGAGCCTGCAGCGACGACAGTCGACGGTCACCGAACCGCCCCCCGCGGCCGATTCGCCCGTCGAGGACGCGATGGTGGCGAAGTTCGTCAGTGCGTGGGAGTCGGCGGACATCGACGGCCTACTGGCCCTGCTGACCGACGACGTCTTCATGTCCATGCCGCCGCTGCCGTTCGAGTACGAGGGCCGTGACGTCGTGGCCGGTTTCTGCGCCACCCTATTCGGAGCGGGCCGGAGGTTCGACCTCGTTCCGACCCGAGCCAATGGCCAGCCGGCGTTCGGCGCTTACCTCCGCGGCACGAACGGTATCCGCCGCGGCACCGGGCTGTACGTCCTCAGCCTCGCCGGCGACCGGATCTCCGCCATGATCCGCTTCGAGAACACCGTGCTCCCGTCCTTCGGCCTCCCGCGATCGCTCCCCGACGCCTAGTGACGTGTGGGCTGGTGTGCTTCGACCAGAACCGCGAAGCCATCGAGGTGGCGGGCCAGGCTGTACTCGAACAGTCCGGCCAGGTCCGACACGGCATCCTCGGGAATGGCTGCGAGGAGGGGAAAGCGGCCACTCCCGAGGAGCTGCTCGGCTTGCCTGCGCCGATCCAGCCACCACCGGTCCAGGCTCACGCCTGTCTCCTGTTCCGCCTCGACCTCGTCCGCCATCGCGCGGGCGGCGGTGATGACGAGCCCATGCAGCGTGAGTGCCTCGCGGATACTGGTCTCGATCGGCAGCCCTAAACCATCGAGGGCACGCAGTGTCCATTCGGTCTGAGCTGTCAGGTTAGGCACCAGCAACGGCCTGGTGAACGAGATCGCCGCCGGCAGCCACAAGTGCCGCCGGCACAGCTCCCACTGCCACCGCGCGATCAGCTCGAGCTTCGCCCGCCATCCACCCGGCCCCGGCTCGGGAAGCTCGCGTTCCCCGAAGACCTCGTCGACCATCTGCGTCACCAGCTCGTCCTTGCCGGCCACATGCCGGTACAGCGACATCGGGCCGACTCCCAGCTCGACCGCGAGCCGCCGCATCGACACCGCATCCAGGCCTTCCACGTCAGCCACCGAGATCGCCGTACGGAGGACCTGCCCGCGGCTCAGCACCTGGCGGCGGGATGAATCCTGGCCCCGGATCGGAACCTGATCGCGGGCCGGAGGCTGGTCACCGGCCGGGACCTGATCGGAGGGCGTCGACCGGGCTGATGGAGCGTGCGCGGTGGGCGCTTGGCGCCGGTGCCGCCGCGCGGTGACCACGGCGCCGGATCCGACCTTTGTCTCGACGAGCCCGTCGTCCCGCAGGCTGGCCATCACCTTGGTCGCAGTGGCGATCGCGACACCCCAGCGCTGTGCGATCTCCCGGACCGACGGCGCCCGGTCTCCGGGCCGTAGGTCTCCGGTCAGAATCCGGGTGCGAATCTCCGCGGCGATCCGCCGGTACGGCGATTCCGAGGCTGCTGTCATGGACCACAGTGTACTAGTTCAATTGAGCTGTCGCCCGAACACTTTCGCCTGTGATAACGAGAGATCTCGATCTGTTGTGAGTACGGTGTACGCATGACCAATCGCGCGTCACACCAGACCGTCAGGCGGGCAGCCCGTACCGACCACGGGGTGGTGCAGGCGATCCTGACTGCGGCGTTCGAGCACGATCCGGTCGCCTGCTGGCTCTTCCCCGCACCAGAGCCGCGAGCTCACCTTCAGGCCAGGGTCTACTTCCAGCCTCTGCTCGCCCACCCGGCCGCCGAGGCCGACCTGATCGGCGACGGCGAGGGTGCTTCGGTCTGGCTGACGCTGGCCGCCGGGCAACCGCCGTACGGCGCGAATGCCAGCGCGCCAGAGGCGGCGTCCGCCGGCACCGAGCGACTCCAGGCGCTTGGTGAGGCGCTCTCGGTAAGGCATCCGGACGACGCACCGCACCTCTACCTCCCCTGCATGGGCGTGGCCACCGCACGTCGAGGAACAGGACTCGGCTCGGCGATGCTGCGACACCGTTTGGATCACGCAGACGCCCTCGGGCTCGGCGCGTACCTGGAGGCGAGCTCACCCCGCAGCCGAGCGCTCTACCTGCGACACGGCTTCGAAGACCACAGCGCACCCGTCCAGGTGGCAGACAGTCCACCGCTGTGGCCGATGTGGCGGGCGCCCCGCAAACCAAGAGCGACAGGAGAACACTGACGATGACAACCACCCATGAGTTGCCTGCACAGCCCGACCGGCGACCGCCGACCTTCGTCTTCGTACACGGCACCCACTCATCCTCGAGCTCGTGGACAGAGCTGACGAACGAGCTCAGTCTGCGCGGGCACCGAAGCGTCGCCGTCGACCTGCCCGGCCACGGCACCGAAGGCTTCTTTCCTCGTGCGTATCAGGCTCCGCAGGACATCCGGGCACTCGCCACCGAACCATCGCCACTGGCAGGCATCACCCTCGACGACTACGCCGACCGCGTGATCGACGTCGTACGCCGGGCCCGGCGCCACGGCCCGGTGATTCTGACCGGCGCCAGCCAAGGCGGGGTGACCGTGAGCAGAGTCGGCAACGCCGTCCCCGACCTGCTCGAACGGGTCGTCTACGTCTCGGCCTACTGCTGCGTGGACCTGCCGAACATGGCGGCATACTTCGCCACGCCGGAGAACAGCGAGAGCCTGGTCGACCAGGTGACCAAGGCCGTCGCGGGCGATCCGGCGGTCCTGGGGGTTGCCCGGGTCAACTGGCGTACTGCCGATCCGGACCTGATCAACGGCATCAAGCAGTGCCTGGCCGGCGACTTCAGCGACGATGCGGTTCGGCAGTTGCTCAACCACTTCCAACCGGACGAGCCAGTCGCTATTCCGCAGGCGGAAGCTCGCGGCGAAGCGCATACCTGGGGACGGATTCCCCGTACCTACGTACGATTCACCCTCGACCGACTCATCCCGCCGGCCCTGCAGGACCGCTTCATCGCCGAGGCCGACCGGCTCACGCCGGACAACCCGACCGACGTTCGCAGCGTCGCCGCGCCGCACGTCGGCCCGGTCGGTCGTCCGGAACTGGTGGAGATCTTCTCCGAACTGGCTGAACGCCGGCCGCGTCGCCCCTAGCCGGGCCCGACCGGCGGGACCTGATCGATGGACGCCCGCGATACAGCGTCAGGGTGTGAGGCCCGGGGAGCGCCGAATCCTCGCATGGTTGCTGTAGGCAACAGTAGCGATCGGGATCGCCGACCAGGTCGCGCCTCAGTGAGCAGGGGGTGCCGCCATCTTCGTCGAGCTCGACGTCCCCGTCCCGTCCCGCACCGCCGCTGGCGCCGACGACTACGACCCGCCGTGGGAGCCGCTCCGCGGCGGTGTCCTAGTTGTCCACAACCTGCATTGCTGTGGATAACTCTTGGTCGCGGAATCCCCTTGAAAACAAGGGGTTCCGGGTTTGGAAACTGTCGGCGGCAGTGTCTAGAGTTAAGGGCATGGAGATCCTCGGGGAACGGCCGGTCTGGTCGATGAGCGGCAGCGAGATGCTGTCGTCGCTGGATGCCGCGTTCGCCGAGATCGCCCGGCTGGAGACCTTCGCCCTGCACCTGATGGCCGGCCTCGAAACCACCGGCTACGCCCAAGAACTCGGCGCCGGCACCACCGCGAGGCTGCTGACCTTCCGCTACCGCATCGACCCCACCAAAGCCCGCCGCGACGTCCACCTCGCCACCACCCTGCCCAAGTACCCCGCCGTCGCCGCCGCCCTCCCCAACCCCGACCCCCACCACACCGCCGCAGACTCCGCCGACGAGGACGGCACCGCCGAGAACAGTGCGGACGCGGACGATGCAGGCGACGGTGCAGGCGTGGACGGTGCGGCGTGGACGGTGCGGGTAGTGGGGTGCTGCTGCACCCGGCGCAGGCCGAGGCGATCGTGGCCGCACTAGAGAAAGTGCCGGCGACGGTCCCGGTCGACGATCTGCGGGTGGCCGAGCGGGAGATGGTGGAGTTGGGCCGTACCCACGGTCCGCTGGACCTGCGTAAGGCCGGGGTGCAGGTCCGCAACCGGCTCGACACCGACGGCCCCGAACCCGACGAACGCAAGGCCTACGACCGCGAGTCGTTGACGCTGAAGGCCACCGACCAGGGTGTCGACTTCCGCGGCTACCTGGCCAACGAGAACGCCGAACTGCTCCGCGCCCTGATCCACGCCCACGCCAAACCCCACAAGACCATCGACGGCGCCCCCGACCCCCGGCCCCGCAGCAAACGCCAGGCCGACGCCCTCACCACCCTCCTCACCACCGCCAACAACCCCACCGCCACCGCGACGGCGCCAACCAGCTCCGCGAGCACCGCCGCCGACGGTGCGGGTGCTGCTGGCAGCGCCGACACCGGGGCCGCTGCCGACGACCTCGCCGGCATCGCTGCCAGGGATATCCACCGGCACCGACCCGGCGGCTGCGGCGGCAGCCGCTGCGGCAGCAGGGCCGTCGACCGGGACCGTTGGCGCCGCGACCGGTGGCACGGCTGGTGCGGGACGGGCCAGTGGGTTCATTCCCGGGCATGGCCCGAAGGCGCACATCACCGTCACCATCGACTTCAACGACCTCAAAGCCGCCACCGCCGACAAACTCGGCCACCTGATCTACGGCGACGCCCTGTCCGCGGCCACCATCCGACGACTGGCCTGCGACGCGCAGATCCTGCCCATCGTGCTCGGCTCGGACTCCCAACCCCTCGACGTCGGCACCACCATCCGACTCGCCACCGGCCCGATCCGCAACGCCCTCATCACCCGCGACAAAGGCTGCGTCTGCTGCGGCGCCCCACCGATCTACTGCGACGCCCACCACGTCGTCCACTGGATCGACGGCGGCGCCACCAAACTCACCAACCTCGCCCTGCTGTGCAAACGCTGTCACCGCGACCTGCACGCCGGCCACTGGACCATCCAGATCACCCACGGCGTCGTCCACGTCACCCGCCCCACCTGGGCCACCCCCGACCCGGTCCCCCGCGGCAGATACCGACCACCAACCACCACCCCCAACACCAGCCCCGGCCCCGCGCAACCACAGCCGGCGCAACCACGGCCGGTTCAACCATGGGCAGTTCGACGACGGGCGGAGCAGCCGGCGCGACCATACCGGGCGGAAGGGGCGGCGGGTCGGCGCGCGCCTGGCCGCGTGACACCGATCCACCCTGGATCACTCCCGAGGACGCCGCCCGGCTCAACCCCTGGGGCGACGCCTCCGACGAACGGCCCAGCCGCACCCAGCAACGTCCACCCGCCGCCGACCTCAACCCGTGGGGCGACGCACCTGACGACGCCCAGCCGTACCCAGCCGTCCACCGCGCCGACTCAACCCTGGGGCGACGCCCCTACGCACCCAGCCGCTCAGGCCCACCTGCGGGACTCACCTGGGGCGACGCACCTCCGACGAGCGACCCACTCGCCGCCAGAAGGTCCCACCCGTCGCTGACTTCGATCCCTGGGGCGACCGCTCCGGTGACGGTGCTGCCGGCGTTGCCCAGCAGCCCGCTGATGCCGGCATCGACCCGTGGGGCGACGCCACGACCCCAGCCAGCGACGGTGCCAACGACCTCGGGAGCGACGGTGTCAACGACCTCGCCGATGCCCGGGCGCAACGCCACGCGGCCCACCCACGGTTCACCCCAGACACCGGTCTCGCGAGCTGACACCGCCAGCCCCCGCAGTGGAGACCAGCACACAGTGCGTCCGGCTCCTCGGTGAGCGAGTCCAATGCGCGCCAGGTGACCCGGATCCTCCGAAGCCACGATTGGGCCGCGGCACACGGACAACCGGTTGCCGGGCGTCAGCCGGGTCAGGTGATGCCGTCGCCGCATAGTTGATGAGCTTGGTGAGCGTTGCCCAGCCGATTCGGCAGGTGACCACCACCAAGAGAGCGAGAGCGACACGACGACCACGTGGCCGTGGCGCACGGACGACCGTTTCCCCGGGGTTGGCCACCTTCTGGCCGTGCAGAGACAAGAGATCAACCTCTCCCAGCCCACCCAGTCCGGTCCCACTACCTTGGCCAGTTCACCAGCTGCGGTCCCAACACCTTGGCCAGTTCACCAGTTCCGGTCCCAACACCTTGGCGAGCTCACCAGTTCCGGTCCCAACACCTTGGCCAGCCCGTCCCCGTGCGGCTCGGCCCAGGTCCCCCGCCCCGTCTGCGGTCAATCTCCTAGCCGTATACCTCGACGTGTTCAGGAACTGCGACGGCCTCAGCGCGCGAGTGACGACCCGGACCTCGCCGATGTGGCCGTCGAAGCCCTGTCCTCGCCCCGACCAGCCACCAATCCGCCCGACACGCGGCCTACTCAGCAGACTCCTAGTGCTCGTCGATGACGTCGATTTCGTCGATGGCGACCGTACCTTCGCGGACCAGAGCAAACGCTGCCCTGGTTTCGGCGAGGGTCGGGGCGAGGTCGCGGGCTGCTTTCAGGTCGTCGGCCGATTCCCAGCGCCAGACACCGACCCACTGGTTCTCGAGCCGGCCGAGGCGGGCCTCGGTCAGGCCTGGGATGGCGGCGCGGACGGCGTCCACGAGTGCGTTGTGCTGCGTGCGGATGTCGGTGGCGTCGTCGGTCGTGGCCTCGAAGCGGGTGACTGCGATGAGCGACATGATGAGAAACCTTTCACTAGAGTTGACTTATAGCGAACGAATCTAGAGATAGACTCTAGTCATGACTGTTGTCAAGCGGCCCAATCGTCGGGCGGAGAAAGCGCAGGAGACCCGGCGGCGCATCATCCAGGCTGCGTCCGAGCTGTTCGTCGCGGACGGGTACGGCGCGACCAACCTGCAGGACGTCGCCGACCGGGCCGGCGTCGCGGTGCAGACGATCTACTTCGTGTTCGGCAACAAGCGCGCGCTGCTCAAGGAACTGGTCGACGTGACGATCGCCGGCGACAGCGAGCCGATCGCCACGATGGACCGCCCCTGGTTCACCGACTCGGTGGCCGCCGCCACGGCCGAGGAGATGCTGGCCGATTACGTCCCGGGATCGAGCGCGGTCCTCGCCCGGGTCTCGCCGATCATGCGCGTCCTCGAGGCGGCCGTCGCGAACGACCCCGAGGTCGCCGCCCTGTGGCCGCAGGACGAAGACCTCCGGTACGTCGTCCAACGCGCGGCCGCGGACGCACTCGTCGCGAAGCCTGGCGCCCGCAAAGGGGTGACCGTAGACCAGGCTGCCGACCTCCTCTACGGCATCCTCAGCCCCGAGCTCTACCTGCTCTTCACCCGCGACCGAGCCTGGTCACACGACCGCTGGCTCGATTGGGCCACCCAAACCCTTCGCACCCAGCTCTGCGCGTGACTCCGGGTCTGGACGAGGTATCTGTTCCCCGTCTTCGAAGTGCCGCCTAGACGATCACTCCGCCGGGCTGCGCCACGAACCGCCGGCGCGATGGGGTGCTCAACCTGCGCCGGGATCTGATAGGAACCCCTTATGAGACTCCGCCCCAGCTCATTCTCACGATCCCTGCTCGTCGGCGCCCTCGCCCTCACAACGGTCCTCTCCGGCGCCCCGACCGTCCACGCCATCCCTCCGGCCACCGGGTGCCTTGACCGGTCCGTCCCTGGGACGGTCGAGGAGCAACGTCTCGACAACGCCGTCGCCGACGGTCCGTCGGTTCCGGCCGAGATCCTCCGCCGCACTGGATTCGACCACCAGGTCGCCCTGTTCACTCGCCTGCTGTGCTCGGTCCCGAACCGGCAGGCCGCAGCGGCCCTCGTGCACGCGCAAGGCGAAGTCCTCTGGCGTACGGCGACCCATCGCGCCCAGCACGCGCCGACAGGATCCGACGCCTTGCCCGCCACCGACGACCGCGGTTTGTACTGGGCCCGCCTCTCGATGGCCCTAGCGCTCAGGCAATGGCAACCCAGCTTCGGCATCGGTACGACGGAACGGGCCGGACTGATCCGATCCCTCGAATACACCTCGCGCGGCATCACCAGCAGCCGGTTCGCGCCCGGCGTACGGAAGATTCTGGTCACCGGGTTCGACCCGTTCACGCTGGATGCGGACATCCGGATCGGCAATCCGTCCGGAGCGAACGCGCTCACGCTGGACGGGCAGCGCTGGACGATCAACGGCAAGACGTACGAGATCCAGACCGTCGTGTTCCCGGTCCGGTACACCGACTTCGACGAGAACATGGTCGAGGACGCGCTCGCCCCGCACTACCGCCCCGGCCCACAGCACGCTGATCTGGTCATGACGTCCAGTCAAGGACGGGTCGGGATCTTCGATCTCGAGGTGTTCAACGGCCGACGTCGTTCGGTCAGCTCGATCGGCGACAACAACAACCGCTGGGGCGGCGGCACGATCTCCGCTCCGGTCGTCTCCCCCAGCATGCCGCCAGGCCCCGAGTGGATCACGTCGAGTCTGCCATTGGCGAGGATGTCGCAGGCCGACGTGACGCCGTTCCGGACGCGCGTCAACACGTCGGTGCTCGAGATCCCGGCCGGCCAGACCGAGCCGGTCCGTCAGCCGCTCGGCCCGACGCCCGGATCGATCGCCTCGGAGGGCACTGGTGGTGGCTACCTCTCCAATGAGGTTGCCTACCGCAACACTTTGCAGCGCGACCTGCTCGACCCGTCGATTCCGGCCGGTCACCTGCACGTCCCAGTGCTCTCCTTCGACCCGGCCAACACGACCGAGATCACCGACCCGACGTACGAGGCCAACCGTGAGGCCATCGTCACCGGCGCCCACGCGATCCTCCGCGCGGCCCTTGGCCAGTACACAAACTGACTCTCGTGGGTCGCCGGCTTGGTGAGCGTGCCACCACCGCGGCGCGCGAACCCTGGCCAAACCGGCTACAGCAGAGATCGACTTTGTGCACCAGATCCGTACCCGAAGGCCGACGCCGTACGGATCTCGTGCACAACGATGACCGGCCCAGAAAACTACTCACCGCCACGCTCGGTGTGAACAGTCTTCTGATCATGCCGAGCGTGGTGATGCACACTCAAAGATCCAGTACGTCCTTGGTCTGGACGGGCTGGCCGGTCTCGAAGGAGCGGTTCGCCGCCAGCCCGGTGACCAACGCCAACGCCGCCTGACGCGCATCCGCCACGTCGGCGCCCTCGGTCCGCGAGTCGTCGAGCAGAGCCGCGAGCACTCGTGAGTCAGCACCGCCGTGGCCGGCGTGATCGTGATCGACCGTGTGGTCAACGGGCGGCGACCACAGCGGCCGCACAGTGATGCTCGTGCGCCCCGCCGTCGGCGCGGCCAGGTCGCCATGGACCGCTCCCTTGGCCGATTCCACCCGCTGGTGAGGCAGCGTGAATGTCGACTCTTCGACATTCAGTTCGAGCCGTCCCCGTGACCCGTTGAACATCACCCGGTAGCCCTCGGCCGGTGAGTACGCGGTCAGGTGATAGGTCATGGTCGCCCCGGAGTCGTAGGACACCAGCACCGCCATGTCGTCCTCGATCGACACCCCTGCCGCGAACACGTTGCGATCGCGGTAGTAGCCGTCCTCCGCTTCCGCGTCCAGGTAGAGCTCACGCAAGGTCTGGTTGTCGGCCAAGTGCAAGGCAAACGGATCGTCCAGCGCAGCCACGGATCCATGGGCACGGACGTAGTCCCGCGCGTACCCGTGCCGCTGATCAGGCCCGTAGAAGGCCAACTGTCCTTGCGCATAGACGATCCGGGGTTCCGCGCCGAGCCACCAGTTCACCAGATCGAAGTGGTGGCTGGCCTTGTGGACCATCAGACCACCAGAGTTCGCCTTGTCGCGATGCCACCGACGGAAGTAGTCCGCGCCATGCGACACGTCGAGCATCCACTCGAAGTGCACCGAGTGAACGTCGCCGATCGCACCCTCGGCCAACAACTCCCGCACCCGACGATGCACCGGATTGAAGCGGTAGTTGTACGCCACGGCCAACTCACCGCCGGTCTCCCGCACGGTGTCCAAGATGCTCTGTGCTTTGGTCGCGTCGGTCGTCATCGGCTTCTCGCTGATCACGCGTACGCCGGTCCGCAGAGCCGCCTCGATGTACCGGTCGTGGGTCGCGTCGACGCTGGTGACCACCAGCAGTTCGATCCGCTCGACCCGCAGCATCTCGTCGAACCGCGCCGGCGGCCATTGATGCGCCGTACGGCGACCGGCCGCGAGCAGCATGCGGTTGTGGAACGCCATCCGGACCGAATTCGAGTCGCACAACGCGACGACGTCGTACCCGTCGCGCTTGGCCAGGCCCTCGGTGAACAGCTGGGCTCGGTTGCCGGTGCCGACGATCGCGGTCCGCACAGGGGTGGGCATTCAGATCCTCCTATTGCTTGACCGCGCCGGCCAGGCCGTTGACGAAGAAACGCTGCAGAAGCACGAAAAGCAGGATGATCGGCGCGAGCGTGATGACGGTTCCCGCGCACAGCAACGTCCACTCGGTCGAGTTCTCCCCGATGAACGCGTACATGCCGATCGCGAGCGTGCGCAGTTCGGGCCGCCCCAGGGTGAATACGAGCGGGATGAAGAAGCTGTTCCATGCCGAGATCGCGGTGAACAGGCCGACCGTGGCCAGCATCGGCCCGGACAACGGGAGCATGATCCGGGCGAAGGTCTGGTGGAAGTTCGCCCCGTCCACCTGGGCCGCGTCCTCGAGCTCACGATCGATGGCCATGAAGTAGCCCATGAACAGGAACGTCCCGAACACGACGCCGCCCGACGCCTGCACGAGGATCACCGACCACAGGCTGTTCAGCAGATGCAGTCGTTGCATCAGGTCGAACACCGGAATGATCGTGTAGCCGTGCGGCAGGAACAGCGTCGCCGACACCAGCCCGAGACAGAAACCGCGGCCCGGGAAGCGTGTGCGGGCAAGTACATATCCCGCGCAGGACGTGACTACTAAAGTGATCACCACCGTGCCCACGGTGATCAGTATTGTGTTCATGAAGTACCGGCCGAACGACGCCTCCCGCCAGGCATCGAGGTAGTTGGCCCACAGGAAGTGCGACGGCAGTGGACTGAGTCCCTCACTGAAGAAGTCGTCATCGCTCTTCAGCGAGCTCCCCAATGCCCAGAACAGTGGGTACAACCAGGCCAGACCGGCGACGAGCAGGGCGATATGCGTCATCGCGGTCACCATGCGCCGACGTGTCATGCGAGACCCCCTGTCCCCCGCCGCTTCGCGAGTGAGCGCAGTACGAAGACCTGGACGACCGAGAACGCGATCAGCAGGACGCCGTAGATGAACGACGCCGCCGAGGCCAGACCGATGTCGGGCTGCACCGCGTTCGCATTACTCCCGCCGAACGCCAGGTGGTAGATGTAGGTGTTCACGACCTCGGTCGCGAAGTACGGGCCGCCACTGGTCAGCACCTGCACCAGGTCGAAGATCTGGAACGTCCCGATCACCGCCAGGATCACGATCACCACGCCGACCGCCCGCAGCATCGGGATGGTGATGTACCGGAAGGTCCGCAGCGGACCGGCGCCGTCCAGCCGAGCCGCTTCGTAGAGTTCGTCCGGGATCGTCTGCAGACCGGCCAGGAAGTACACCAGGTTGTAGCCGAACGTGTGCCAGATCCCGACCAGGATGATGATCGCCAGCGCGAAGTGCGGATCCCCCAGCCAGTCGATGTGGTGGTCGATCAGGTGCAACTTCAGGAACAGGTCGTTGATCGAGTCGCCGAAGTTCGACACCAGCAGCTGGATCACCACGCCGATGACCGCGGCCGACGTCACCACCGGCAGGAAGAACAACGTCCGGTAGAACGACGCGAACCGCAACCGCTTGCTGTTCAGCACCAGTGCGAGGGCCAACGCCAGTATGAGCTGGATCGGTACGACGAAGGCGGCGTACACGAAGGTGTGTCCGAGCGACCGCCAGAAGATGCTGTCGTGCACGATCTGGCGGAAGTTGCCCAGCCCGACGAAGTCCGACGGGTCGCCGATCCCGTTCCACCGGTAGAACGTGTACCCGAGTGACGCGATGATCGGGTACACCACGAACACCAGCAGGAGCACCATCATCGGTGCCAGATAGACGTACGACCACAGATAGGTACGGCGACGCGCGCGCCGCCGGGCCACCGAGGGAGGCGGCGCACCGGTGGCGACGTCCTCCCGTACGGCGGTCATCGCCATCAGGCACCCGGCTTCGTCGTGTACGGCTTGGTCAGATCCCAGTCGGCGAACGCGAAGTCCTTCAGACTCGCTCCGGCACCCACCTTCTTCACCGCGTCGCCGAGCGCCTGGTTCATCTTGTCCGTGAGCGTCGTCAGCGCACCCTGGACGTCCTTCACCTGGCCGGTGTAGACGCCGGCCAGCAGGTCGTTGATGTCGGGCTTCACCGCGGGCAGCTCGAGCTTGGTCAGCTGCGGATTGCGGATGGTCGGCTGCGGACCGACCACGGCCGTCCCGGACATCCCGACGTACTGGGCGAAGGGTGCGAAGGTGACGCCCTTCGGGTCGTTGTTCTTCGCGTAGACCGACAGGCCCTGGCCCTGCTCGACCCAGCGCTTCCCCGCGTCCTCGCTGTAGAGCCAGTCGAACCAGGCCCACGCCTCATCGGCGTGCGGGGTCTTCGACGACACCGCGACGAACTTGCCCCCGGGCGGTCCGTAGAACAGCGCCTTCGGGTCACCGCTCGGCGCGGGCAGGGTGACCAGGCTGTAGTCGGTGAACTTGTGCTTCGTCCACTCCGGCTGGTTCCAGACGCCGCCGACCGTCATCCCGAACCGGCCCCGCTCGAAGAACGCCCGGGCCTGCTCGTCAGAGATGCTCATCGAGTTCGGGTAGAACCAGTTCTTGTTCTTCCACTCCAGCAGCAGGTTGATCACGTCGAGGTAGTTGCGGTCGGTGCCGAACGTCCACTGGCCGACCCGGTAGTCCATCCCGTCGATCCCGCCGACCGCGGCACCACCGGGCGAGCCGGCCCCGCGGACGAACAGATCGAGCCACCAGGCCAGGGTCGTGTTCGTCGAGTTGCCGAACCCGAAGGGCGCCACCTTGCCGCCGCTCTTCGACGCGATGGCGTCGGCCGCACTGCTGACGTCGTCCCAGGTCTTCGGCAGTTTCACACTGCCGTCGGCGTTGGTCAGGCCGGCGTCCTTGAAGACGCCGTGGTGGATGTAGAGCTGCAGCGACGGTGCCGGCGCCGCGAACGGCGCGGTGTAGACCTTGCCGTCGAAGACGTCCACTCCCTCGACGAAGCTGTTCTCCGGGAAGCGGGACTGCCACGACGTGGTCGCCCACTTGTCCACCGGCAGCAGCCAGCTCTGCGACACCTGCTGGCTGAGCTGCGGGTTCTTCGGCACCATCAGGATGTCCGGTGCGTTGTTGCTGCGGTACGCCAGCGACACGAGGTCGGCGTACTTGTCGCTGACCTGCGTGGTCTTCTTGACGACCACGCTCGGGTGGGCCTGCTGGAACAGCTTGATCTCGTTGTCCACCCAACCGGCCTGGCTGGCGTACCAGTCCCAGTAGGTGATGGTGGTCTTGGCCTTGGATCCCGCGGCGTCGTCGTTGTCCGAGGAGCAGCCGGCGAGCGCCCCGGCACCGGCCAGTGCCGCCGCACCGCGAAGCAGTGTCCGTCGGGAGATGGGTGATGACATGACGTTCCTCCAGTGAGTACTAAGAGCAGGCCGGCGACTTGGACGACGCGGTCTGAGTCTGTGAGCCGAGCCGCCAGGTGAGCGGGCTGCCGTCCCAGGTCACCGCGACGCGCCGCGGCCGTTGGAAGGGCAGGAACCGGGTGGTCTGGCCGCGATCCGACGGTCCTGGACTGAAGGCGTTGTCACTGCCGACAGGGACCGGGATGTAGTAGTTGTTCGCGTTGGTGTAGCCGAAGTACGCCGTGTAGGTTTTGCCGACCTTGTTGCGCACGACGCACGCCGCTGTCGGTTGCACCGGGTTGAACACGGTCTCCTCCGGGCCGGTGCTCCCGCCGCTGACGGTTTTGGCCATCGGCGCGAAGGATGCGTCGTCGACCAGCAGGTCGCCCGTGCCGGTCGTGGTGCTGATCCACCACTCGGCCTTGGTCAAGGTGCCGGTCCAGGAGACGTTTGTGTTGGCGGCCGAGATGCGGGTCCAGCCGGTGCTGCTGACCGGAGCCGAGCCGAGCCTGATCGTGGTCGATCCGGTCGAGGTGGTCAGCTTCAGACTCACCATCGCGGTGGTGTCCGAGCCGCTCGCCAGTCGAACCGAGGCCGACGAATCGTACAGACCACCGTTCGCGACCGACACTCCCTGCGCCGGTCCGGCCCACTCGGCCGCACGCCCGGTCACTGACAGGTCGCCGCTACCGGTGCGCGGGGTCGTCGACGCGTTCTTCAGGGTGCAGGTGCCCAGGCAGTACCAGCCCGTGGTGTTCGATTGGTTCTCCAGCGTCCCGTTCCCGAGCACCGAAGGCGTCGGCAGGTACGGCGTTATCGCGGGCGGGCCCTGGGCGGGTGGTGGCGTGCCATCGGTCGGCGTGATGGCGAGGTCGTCGAGTGTGCACTCCGTCGACGTCGAGCCAGGGTTGGACCACGCGAATGCCTGGACCCATTTCGTCCCGGTCGGTGGAGTGAACGCTGCGAGCTTCTGCGTGTACGCGCGTTCGTCGGCATACGTGAGCTCGTACTGGAAGGTCGGCGTACCAGCGCTGGCGCCGCCACGGACACCCACGTAGCACTGGGTCCCACCGCCATTCAAACGACCCCAGCCGGACAGCAGGTAGCTCGTACCTGGAGTCAGGCCGGTGATGTTCTGCGTTGCGCCGGAGCCTGGGCTGAGGGACAGCGCGGTGTGACCGCTGTGGGCGTTCGCCGCGGTCGCGGGGCCGGTGCCGAGCGGGGTCCAGCCACGAGTGCCGCTCTCGAAGCCGCCGTCGCCGATCGGGTTCGGCTGATCGGCCCGAACGGTGGTGGCAACACCGTCAACGATCACCTTGACCGAGGCGCCGGCGGTAGTGGGCATCGCTACCTTGACCTGCTTGGAGACACCGTTCACGGTGACCGTCACCAGGTAGTCACCGAGGAAGCCGCGCGTACCGAAGGTCCCCGCAGCCGCAGTTTGCCCGGCGACGCTGGTGTGCCACTGGCGCTTGATCAGGTCCTCCCAGACCAAGGCGTTCGGCTTGGGCGACCAGTCCGCGTTGTAGAGCGCGACGCGCGGGTTGTAGATGTTGTTCGCCCAGATGCCGAAGTTGCTGATCTGGTTGACGTTCGGGTTGGAGAACATCGCGGTCATGAAGTCGCGGGTGTAGTCCGCCTGCAACTGCAGGTCGTCGGTGTCGACGTCGAACTCCGTGATCGCGACCTTCACGCCCAGTCCGGCGAACTGGTCGACAATGGTCATCAGATCGTCGGGCGAGGTCAGCTGCAGCCCATTGAAGTGGCTCTCGAACCCGACCGTGTCGATCGGGGCGCCGGAGGCCTTCAAGGACTGCACGGTGTCGTACACGTGGTCGCGGTGCCGCTTCTCCCAGCCGTTGTTCTCGACCAGCCCGTAGTCGTTCAGCGCGAGCTTCGCGTTCGGATCGGCCTGGTGCGCGAGCCGGAACCAGGACGCGATCTCGTCCGGTCCGAGGATGTCCTGCACGTTGTGCTCGGAGTACGGCTCGTTCACCACGTCCCACTCGTCGACGATGCCGGCCAGCGCCGACGCCTCGTCGGTGATGTGGGTGTTGATCCGGGCTCGCAGCGCGGCCGGGTCGTTCTGCAGGTTGACGACATCTGGCTGCATCAGACCCCACGACGGCCAGATCAGGTTGTGACCGCGGACCCGCACCCCGTGCTCCCGCATCCATTGCAGGGCAGGGATGGTGATCGTGTCGCGTTCGGTCTGGTTCTCCCAGTGGTTCCACTTCAGGTTGTTGCCCAGGGCTCCTTGGTTGAAGAGCGTCGAGGCCTTGCTCTGGTACTGCTGGAGATCTGTCCCGCTGATCCCGCCGGACGGATCACCGATCAGTCGCGCGCCATCGGACGCGGCGCCGAACTTGAAGGCGCTGGTCTGCTGGACGGCGGACACATTCGCACCACTGATCGGCTTGCCGGCCGGGTCGACGACCGAGACGGCCAGGTTTCCCTTGCGGTATTGGTCGATTCGGGCGTCGGCCGCCGTACGCCAGGCAGCGTTCGCGTCACGGCCGTCGTACGTCACTTGCGGGTAGCCGGTGGGGGTTCCAGGCCCCCAGTCCTTCACCGAGACTCCGGCGATCTGGAACTTCTGCGCGCCGTACCCGAGCCAGAGGTTCAGGTGCGCGGCGGTGGCCGTCCCGGCGGTGTACGTGACGGCGGCGCGGAACGGGAACTCGAACTTCTGCCAGTCCGAGCCGTAGAGCAGGGCAGCATTCAGCGACTTCTTGAACGGGTTTCCGTCCGTCTCGAAGACCACGTGCGCATTACCGGTCGTGGCTCCTGGGGTCGGCACGATCGATCGGGCCCAGAGGGTCGCTACGAGCGCATCGCCTTCGGTGACGGTAGCGGCGGTGGGTACGCCGAGTGAGATCTCGTACTCGCCATCCAGGCCCGGACTCTGCGGGGCATTCGGGACGGCGATCTCGAGGGCCTTGGTGAAGTTGGGGTTGCCGGTGATCGGGACCTGCTGGGTCGCGTCGGCCGGGAGGCTCTTGAACTCGGTGAAGTTGGCGACGGGGTCGGCCGGCAGCACCTCGAAGGGGGCTACGTCCGCGCGGGCGATGGGCTGGATCGCTACCGCGGCAAGGATGGCCAGGGTCGCACCGGTGGCCAGTTTTCTGATCACTCCGGGGTCCTTCCAGAGGGCGCGCAGCAGCGCATGACCCGGCGGCCGTGCGGCCTGGGTCTGCGGCGTGCTCTGTTGGTGGGCGGCGCCGGGTCGGGCGCCGGGTCGGGCGGTCTGGGTCGGGCGGGACCTCGATCCGGTGGATCAGGCCTTGGTGGTTTGCGTCCGTCCGCGCGGGGACCTGGTCACGGGCACCGGCCCGCAACTCGCCCGGACGATCAAGCTGGTCGGCATCACCAGGCGAGGTAGCTCGGTCGACGACTCCACGTCGTCGTCCGCCTCGCCGGTGTCGGGTTCTTCGTCGTTGGGACCGATGGCGGCGAGCAGCATCTCGGCTGCTCGCTTGCCCATGTCAACGAACGGTTGCTGGATGGTGGTCAGCGGTGGGCGGATCTGGCCCGCCGATTCGATGTCGTCGAAGCCGATCACCGACACGTCCTCCGGCACCCGCAGGCCGGCGTCGGCCGCGGCGGTCATGACGCCGTATGCCGTGACGTCGGAGTGCGCGAAGACGGCAGTGGGCCGTTGATCGGGCGGGAGCGCGAACAGTTCACGGGCCCGGGACCGGATCTGCTCGGGCACGAAGTCACCTGGCTTGGTGAGCTCGGGATCGGGCTGGATGCCCGCTGTCCGTAGTGCGTCCAGGTAGCCGCGGTACCGGTCCTGGCAGCACCGGTACACCATTCGGCCTTGGAGACAAGCGATGCGCTCGTGGCCCAGCTGCAGCAGATGATCCATCGCCGTCAAGGCACCGTCGTAGTTCCCGGCGGTGACCGACGGGAGCGCGACGTCGGCGTCGATGGTGTTCACCAGGACGACCGGCAGGCCCTCCTCGTGCAGCTGGACGAGCGGCTCGAGCGACTGCTCATGGCTGACCACGAGCAGGCCGGACGCCATGCTCGAGGTCAGGATCCGATCGATCAGCGAGCCGTAGTCGCCGTCGTTGGTAGCGGTGTAGAGGATGATGTCGAACCCGCTCCGCTCGGTCACCGCGGCCACCCCGATGTTGATCGAGGCAACCATGTGCCAGGACAGGCCGGGCACGACCATCCCGATCAGCCGGGTACTCCCCTTGGCCAGTGCCGTCGCCGCGAAGCTCGGCACGTACCGATGCCGGCGCATCACCGCGAGCACGTGCCGCCGGGTCGCAGGATCGACCTTCGGGCTGTTGTTCAGCACCAGCGAAACGGTGGACTTCGACAAGCCGGACAGCGCGGCGATGTCACGAATCGTCAGCTTCGCCATCCGGCCACCTCTCTTCGATCCGGTCTTGGCTTGATCCGTTGGACTGGTCCAACGGCTGTGCACCGGAACGTAACAGCGCTCCGGTATGTCGTCAACACCCTGTGCGCAATCGGTTTCCGCTTGAGGCATTGCGCCTCCCACTGGCTTCGTGCCACCATCGACGCGTCGTGTTGGACCGGTCCTACGTGGGCCGGGATCACCTACCGGGACCGGTCCGGCACGGTCATCCGGCCCTGCCCGCGGCCGGCCGGATCGACACGTCCCGGCCGTGCCACCGTTCTGCCCAGGAAGGCCGCCCATGCCGCCGTACTCCCTCGACGACTTCACCTTCGACCTGCGCCGCGCCGTACCTCCAGCCGAGATCTGGATCGGCAGTGGCACCGGCACCGTCAGCCAGCTCGCAGGCACGGTGTGCGGCGTCGCCGGTTGGTTCTCTCCCCCACTCGCCGCAGCCGACGGTCGGCTCACCATCTCCTTCGAGGTGGACGGCCGCCACATCGTCGACGCGGCACGCCCGGGAGCCGGCAACCGTGGCATCCTTCCGACCGGCGGCGCCTGGCGTCCCGACCGCCTGATCCGCGGGGGCACGTACCACCACTACACCGACGGCCTGCTCACCTCGTTCGCCGTCGAGTCCACCCTGACCCCTCGCCACGGCTCCCCCGGCTACGTCCTCACCCTCGCGATCCGCAACCGCTCCGGCAGCACACACCAGGTGACAGTCCAACCGGAGCTGGCCGAAACCCGAGCGCGCAACGTCGCCCTCTCCGGCTGGGGCTGGGTGCCACCCACCGCCGGCTCAGGTGATCCGGTCACCCTGTCGCACGAAGGTCTGACAGCAATCCTCGAACCCCACGGCGAGGTCACCTTCACGATCGGCGTCGCGCCGGCAACTGACGCACCTTCGGCAATCGACGCCGAGCACACCACGCGCGTGTGGGAGTCCCGCATCACCCACGCGCTCGGCAGACTCCCCACCCTCACGTCCGACATCCCCGGGCTGGAGCAGTACTACCGCCGCTCGCTAGCTAGCGGACTCGTGTGCTGGTGGGACCACCCGGACTTCGTCACGCAGCCGTTCATCGCGACCTCCGGCCTCGACGGCGGCGCGCTGTGCGCCTACGCCTGGGACACCGGCGGCTACGCACCCAACCTCCTCAGCCTCATGCTGGGAGACAGCGTGATCGACATCATCGAGTCGCTGCTCGATGCCGACCTCACCGACCGCTACGCGATCGCCCCCGACGGCACGGGCCTCGGAGTCGCCTACGCCTACAGCGGCTGGTCCCTCGTCGCGCTCACCCGGGCAGCGGCAGCGGAACACCGGCTCGACCCCACAGTGGTCGCCCGGCTGTACGACGTACTGATCGCACTCGACAAGCGATTCCAGCCCGACGACCAGACCGGCGTACTGCGTGACTACGGCGATCAGAGCAACCTGCTCGAGATGCGCGGATCCGGCTGGGAGCACGTGGTCGCCAGCCCGAACGCCGAGCGTGCCTGGGCCCTCGAAACCCTCGCTGAACTGTCCGATCTCACCGGCGCCGCATTGCCGGCCGACGACCTCAGAGCGTCCGCACAGCAGATCCGCGAAGAGGTGATCCGCCAGCTCTGGGACGACGAAGCCGGCTGGTTCCGGACTCGCTACCCCGACGGTCACACCGAACTCGCCTACTCGATCCAGGCCTTCGACGTACTGCGTTCCGGAACCTGCCCTCCCGAGGTCGCGGCGGCCCTGATCAAGCAGCTCCGACCGGGTGCGTTCCTCGGCGAGTACGGCGTCAGCAGCGTCAGCGCCGAGGACGAGCTCCACTACGAGACCGCCGACATCGACTGGTCCGGCGGCGGCGCCTACACCGGCGAAGGCCCCCAACTCGCCCTCACACTGTGGGAGCGCGGCGAGTCCGAGCTCGCCTGGGACGTGCTGCGCCGCCACTTCTGGATGGGCGACCACTACCCGTACTTCCCTCAGGACCACTACTCCGACAGGCCCGGCGCACCCGCCACCGGTCGCCGCATCAACATCATCGCGGGCCTCGCCGGCGCCGAGGCCATCCTCGGCGGCCTGGCCGGCATTCGCCCTCACCCCGACGGCTCCCTGACCATCCACCCCCAACCCGTTGCCGCTGGCAACATCAACGTGCACGGCCTCACCTACCGCGGCCACACCATCGACGTCACGATCGCGACCGACAGCTTCCAGGTCTCCGTCGACGGCCGCCGGCTGTCACCCGGTCCGGACGGCACCATCCTCGCCGTACCTCCGCGGCCTTAGCTGTTGCGCTTCGGTAAGTGCCGCCGCATGATGCAGTGGTTTGATCTGCCAGGCGAACGCTCGGAGAGGACCAGACATGAAAATCCGACTTCTGGCGAGCGCTGCCGCGACGACCGTACTGGTGGTCGCGGCAGTTGCCAGTCCCGCAGCGGCACGATCCGTGGCTACCGGCGCTCAGACGCCGGTGGCGCCGACCTTCGTCGACGGTCTTGCCCAGGCCGTCTTCTCGACCAACCCCGCCGACTGGTACAGCGGTGAGGTCTGGGTCCAGGCGCCGTTCGACAGCGACCACGACGGCGTGCCCGACCGGATCCACGCCGACTTCTCGGCGCCGCGCGAAGTGCTCACCGACGGGCTGAAGGTACCGGTCGTCTTCGAGGACAGCCCTTACTACGCGGGTACGGCGGACGAGTACAGCAACTGGGGCGTCGACCACGAGCTCGGCTCCCCACCGTCGATCCGGCCGCGAGCGCCGTTCTGGAAAGCCTTCGACACCAGCCCGGTGATCAGCACCAGCCTCGAGGCGACCTGGGTGCCGCGCGGATTCGCCGTCGTCCATGCGGAGTCACCGGGCACGGGCCACTCCGATGGCTGTCCGACGTCGGGCGGGAGGAACGAGACGCTGGCCGCGAAGGCGGTGATCGACTGGCTCAACGGTCGCGCACGGGCGTACACGACCAGGGACGGCTCCACCCGGGCCGTTGCCGGCTGGACCACCGGCAAGGTCGGCATGATCGGCACCTCGTACAACGGCACCCTGCCGGAGGCCGTCGCGACGACCGGGGTGGCCGGCCTGCAGGCGATCGTACCGATCTCGGCGATCTCCGACTGGTACGACTACTACCGCGCGAACGGCATGGTGCGGGCACCGCATTCGTCGTCCAACCCGTCCGGCAACAACAACGCCTTCCAGGGCGAGGATCTCGACGTCCTGGCCGATGTCGTGTACTCGCGGCTCGACGAGACTGCTGCGCGGACGATCTGCCAGCCGGTGATCGACGACATCGAGCACCACATCGACCGCGCCACCGGGAATCGCAGCAGCTTCTGGCAGGAACGCAACTACATGAAGGACGTGCGCAACGTCCGCGCGGCCACCTTGCTTGCCCACGGCAACAACGACTTCAACGTCATGACGAAGAACGCGGCGCAGTTCTACGCGGCGCTCAAGAAGCAGCACGTGCCGCACATGTTCTACTTCCACCAGGGTGGCCACGGCGGCCCACCGCCGGACGTGCTGGTGAACTACTGGTTCACCCGGTACCTGTACGGCGTACCCAACGGAGTCGAGCGGCTGCCGCGGTCGTGGGTCGTCCGCGAGGCCGCCTCGTGTCCGCCTCGCCAGACCGCGGTCAATGGAGACCAGTCGAACACGGCGACGCTGACGGTCGCCGACACAAAGCCGTTCCGGATCGGCTTCTCCCTGACGGTGCCGCAGACCAACGCCGACGGCACGATCACCACCACAACCCGGCTGATAGCGAAGATTCCCGACTCGACCCATCTGGTACTGGCGTCGGCGGTGGCCACCGGGACCGGCCAGAAGGTGGCCGACGGCGCGACGGTCAGCCTGGTATGCGGCAACGCCAACCCGACCCCGTACGCCGAGTGGCCGGACCCGGCCTCGGCCAAGGCCGGACTCCATCTCACTCCGGGAGCACCGGCACGCGGTGGCTTGACCAAGGTTGCGACCGGTGCGGGTACCGAGACGCTCACCGATGACGCGTCGATCGCCGCGATCACGTCGGCGAACGCCGCCTCCTCGAACGTGCGGCTGATCTACCAGACGCCGCCGCTCACCAAGTCCGTCCGTATCAGTGGTACGCCGTCGGCCTCGCTGCAGCTCGCCTTCAGCGCGTCGAAAGCGAATCTGACCGTCGCGCTGGTCAGCTACCCACCGACCGGCAACGGCACGATCCTCACGCGTGGCTGGATGGACCCGGCCAACCGCCTCTCCGACTGGGTCGACGCTCCGGTCAAGCCGGGCAAGATGTACCGGATGGACGTCGACCTGCAGCCGAAGGACACCGTCGTACCGGCCGGGAACAGGCTCGCGCTCATGGTCGTGTCCAGCGACCGTGACTTCACCATCCGCCCCGCCGCCGGCACGCGGCTGACTCTCGATCTGGCCCACAGCTCCCTGGAGATCCCGGTGGTCGGTGGCCCGAAAGCGCTGGCCGACGCCCTGAGGTGACTTGGCCGGCGCCCAGCTGCTGCTGGGCGCCGGCCCGCCCGCTAGGTGACCCGGAAGACTGAGCCGCCCGCCGACACTCCGACGGAGACCCGCTGGCCGGCGACGTTGAGGTTGATGACGAAGGTCGTCCCCACCATGCGGGTGGTGTAGGTGACCGAGCCCGTTGAACGCACCGGGACGACGAACGACAGGATCGACGCCGAGTACCCGGACCGCGCGAACATCAGCGTCGGCGCCGCCTTCCGCGTGAAGATGTTCCGGTAGTGCCATCCCTGGATCGGGTTCGATTTGGCCTGCTTGATCAAGATCGCTCCAGCCGGCAGGGCCTGCCGGTACGGGACCTGGAACAGGATCGTCTTGGTCGAATCGCCCGGCGCCGTCGCCACCGCGGCGGTGCGCGAGTAGACGATCGCCCGCTGATCCGATGGCAGATGCCACAAGGTCTGGAACTGCTGTGCGGACTTCGACGATCCGCGGTCGAGCGTGACGATCAGATCCGGATCCTTCAGCACCAGCACCGCACGGACCCGGCTGATCCCCGTCCCGGGAACGTCGACGAACTCGTAGAAGTCCGCGTTCGCCGTCACGAGCGACCTGGTCAGCTTGGTGGCCGCCGCCCGGTCCGCCGACAGCGGAGTCGTCATCACGCTGTGCGCGGTCGGACCCTTCGCCCAGGTCCGCCAGACGTCGTTCTGATACCCGGCATGACCGCTGTCGACCACGATGTCCCGCCCGCGAGCGGTGTACGTGATGCTGGTGTGGTCGCTGTGCCCGTGGAACGCGCGCGCCGGACCGAACCGGATGCTGTACGCCGATTCCCCGGTGAAGCCCCGGGTGGCGCCCCAGCCGGTCCGGCCGAGGATGTAGCCGGCCGAGTAGATCCCGACCCGCTTCGCCGGCGCCTTGCCCTTGGTGCCCAGCGAGCCGGCGTACTCCATCGGCGTACCCGGCCAGGGATAGGTGGCCACCACCTCGGAGTCGCCGATCTGGTGTAGCTTGCCGAGCGAGTTCGTCGCGAGTGCCAGCCAGGTCGCCATCAACGCCCGACGGTTCGCGATCGTGGTTCCCGGACTCACGCCGCAGCTCTGCAGCACGGTCGCTGCCCGGCCCCAGAGCGAGTAGTTGAACTGCGCGTAGGCCGTCGACTGCTCGTTCGTCGAGCCTTCCGCGTCGATCGACGTGGTGATGCCGGCCGCCAGCCGCTGCTGGGCCAGGTTCTTGTAGTCGGTGCGGTTCAGAATGCAGCCCAGACCGAACAAGGCGATGCTCTCGTCGGTGCCGTGGTTCCAGGCGCCGCTCCAGTTCTTGATCAGGAACGCGGCGTGATGCACCAATGCCGTGTTCAGCCAGGCATACCTCGTCGGCAAAGTCGTCACCTGAAGCCCCGACAGGATGGCCTGCCGCAGGCAGATCAGCACGTTGGTCCGGTGCATCGTCGACTCCCACGCGCCGACGTCGCCTTTCCACGAATACGGATTGTCCCGGAACCAGTCGTAGGCGATCGTGTTCACCCGGGTCAGCGCGGTCAGATCACCCTTGCCGGCGGCAATTATCCCTTGACCCAGCCAGCGCAGCGAGTGGAACCACATGTACCAGCTGGCGTTCTTGTAGGGATTCACCCGCCAGTTGATGTTCCCGCCACCGTTCCCCACCTTGACCGGCGCGAACGGGCCCCAAGCGTAGGTGTCGCGATACAGGGCGCCCAACGGCGTCTGGTCGTCGACCGTACCGAAACCCGTGCAGGTATAGGTGCCGGCGACGGCCGACTGGATCGGGACCGCCCCGATGTCCTTCGCCGGCGGCGCGACCGGCGGGACGACATTGCTCTGCCCCGGAGCGAACTGAGCATCTCCAGGCTCCGGAAGATCCGGCTGGATCGCAATTCCGGGTGATGCCGCGGGTGCCGACGAGGCCGCTGTGGCCCCCACCATCGCCGCCCCGAGGCCCGCGAGTCCAACCGCGACCCCTGCCACTCTCCTCCATCGTCCGAGCATGCTGCCAACTCCCCCAGCCCCCAGCGACGCCGCACAGAGCGACATCGAGGCATTCGACGCTACGCGCGGGCGGGCAGCGTCGACAGAGGCGTAAGTCCCGACTAGGTCAGCTAGCGAGAATGACGGCGAATACGCCCATGACCGAAATCAGCCGTGCATCAGACGTCGATGCGGTTCTCGTCCAGTTCGTAGGCGCCCTGGACGATGAATTCCTTGCGCGGCGCGACTTCGTTGCCCATCAGCAGGTCGAAGACGTTCGCGGCGGCCTCGCCGTCGTCCACGGTGATCCGGCGCAGCGTGCGATGCCGCGGGTCCATCGTGGTCTCCGCCAACTGGTCGGCGTCCATCTCACCGAGGCCCTTGTAGCGCTGCGGTGGCTCCTTCCAGCGGACGTTCTTCTTCATCAGCTCGGCTGTCTTCCGCTGGTACTCCGCGTCGCTGTAGGTGTAGAGGTACTTCTCCTGGCCCTTCTTCGGGTTCGTCAGTTCGAACCGGTGCAGCGGCGGTACGGCGGTGTAGACGCGACCGGCATCGACCAGCGGCCGCATGTAGCGGAAGAACAGCGTCGCCAAGAGGCAGCGGATATGGGCGCCGTCGGAGTCGGCGTCGGCCATGAAGATGATCTTGCCGTAGCGGACCTGCTCGAGATCGAACGTCCGGCCGGACCCGGCACCGACGACCTGGATGATCGAGGCGCACTCGGCGTTCTTCAGCATGTCGCCGACCGACGCCTTCTGTACGTTCAGGATCTTGCCCCGGATCGGCAGCAGCGCCTGGAACTCCGAGCTGCGCGCCAGCTTCGCCGTACCAAGTGCCGAATCACCCTCGACGATGAACAGCTCCGACTTGTCGACGTCGTTGCTGCGGCAGTCGGCCAGCTTCGCCGGCAGTGCCGACGACTCCAGCGCGGTCTTCCGCCGTTGCAGCTCACGATGCTGACGAGCGGCCACGCGCGTGCGGGACGCGGCCACGACCTTCTCCAGCACCGCACGCGCCTGGGCCTTGTTCTCACGCTTCGTCGAGGTCAGGAACGCCTCGAGCTCGCTCTGCACGACCTTCGCGACGATCCGCGAGGCGGCCGGCGTGCCGAGCACCTCCTTGGTCTGACCGTCGAACTGCGGCTCGGCCAACCGGACCGTCACCACCGACGTCAGGCCTTCGAGGACGTCGTCCTTGATGACCTCCTCGCCGTTCTTCAGCAGGCGGGTCCCGTCCAGGGCGTTTGTGAAGCTCTTCGACAGCGCGCGCTCGAAACCGGCCACATGGGTCCCGCCCTTCGGCGTTGCCACGATGTTGACGAACGAGCGGACCTCGGTCTCGTACCCGTCGCCCCAGCGGACTGCGATGTCGACGTCCAAGTCGCGCTCGACATCGGTCGGCGTCATGTGGCCGGCGTCGTCGAGCATCGGCACGGTCTCGGTGAAGTGCCCGGTCCCGGTCAACCGGATGACTTCGGTCACCTTCTGATCGGTGGCGAGGAACTCGCAGAACTCGCTGATGCCGCCGTCGTGCTTGAAGGTCTCCTCGGTGATCTCGTCGCCACGCTCGTCCCGGATCACCAGCTCGAGACCCGGCACCAGGAACGACGTCTGCCGCGCCCGGGTGACGACCTCGTCGTAGTTGAAGCTCGCGTCGCGGGTGAAGATCTGCCGGTCGGCCCAGTAGCGGATCCGGGTGCCGGTGACGCCCTTCTTCGCCCGGCCGGCCTTGCGCAGCCCCTTCGCCGGAGTGAACGACGCGTTCGCGCCCTCGCCGTCGAACTCACCGGCGACCCCGCGCCGGAACGACGTGGTCCAGACCACACCACCGCGGTCGACCTCGACGTCCATCCGCGCGGACAGCGCGTTCACCACCGAGGCGCCGACACCGTGCAGACCACCGGAGGCGTTGTAGCTCCCGCCGCCGAACTTGCCACCGGCGTGCAGCTTGGTGAACACCACCTCGACCCCGCTGAGCTTGGTCTTCGGCTCGATGTCGACCGGGATGCCGCGAGCACGGTCCCGCACCTCGACCGAGCCGTCCTTGTAGAGCACGACGTCGATCCGCTCGCCGTGCCCGGCCAGGGCCTCGTCGACGGCGTTGTCGATGATCTCCCACAGGCAGTGCATCAGGCCGCGACTGTCGGTGGACCCGATGTACATGCCGGGGCGCTTCCGGACCGCCTCGAGTCCTTCGAGGACGAGCAGGTTGCGGGCGTTGTACGTCGGGTCGAGCTCGGTACTGCGAGGCGTCGGGGCGGCCACTTGGCTCCTTCACTGGTTCACAATCCACTTGCACACATCCGGGACCGGACCGGTTCCGAACGCATGTTCACAGCCTATGCGGCCGCACCCCCAAATCGTGGCAGGCAGGGCTGTGCGTGGAATGCGGACGGCGACCGGAGGTAGGTGTTTCGGCAGGTATCGATCTGGACTCGATCCGCGAGTGGTCTACGACACTCCGATCCTCAGCGCACGGTGACCGCGCCATGGCTCACAGTGAAAGTAGACACGCCCGACACCCGCCGGAAACAAGAATTCGCCCGCTTCCGAAACGATTCGTCGTCAAAATGCGTCATACGGGAACAGGTGGTTCGTCTCACATGCGGACATGCTGCCCAGCCGGGAAGCGATCCGCGTGTCAGGATGTTGCTATCTGGTGAGTACGGAACTAGATGAGATGAGGCCTCAAGTGACTACAGCACTCGCCCCGAGTTCGACCCTGTCGGCTGCGGACCGTTGTGACCGCTGCGGCGCGCAGGCCTATGTCCGTGTCACCTTGACCAGCGGTGGGGAGCTTCTGTTCTGCGCCCACCACGGCCGGGAGCACGCGGAGAAGCTGCGCAACATCGCGATCACGATCCACGACGAGACGGGTCGGCTCGAAGCCACCCCGACTGTCACCACGGACGAAGATCGGTAAGGACCTGGCTTCCTAAAAGCGCCAACGGCGGCGCCAAAGTCATACAGGCTTCGGTGGCGGTCACCCCACTCGGGTGACCGCCATCCTTCATGTACACGACAGGTACGGCGGAGCAGGGTCGCAATCTACGTCGGGCTGTCGGCGTTCGCCCTGATCAGCGCATTCTGAGGCGCTTCCAGGACAGTGAGGACGCCGTCGTCGACGCGTACGGACAGGACTTCGTCACCGAGCCGAAGCCCCCTGAGTTCGAGTGTCTGCCAGGGCGTCTGCGCCGGATTCACGATCAGCGTCTCGCCAGGGACATCCGGCTCGATGCCGAGCGCGGCGACGACCGCTGCGACCGCCGACGCGGCTGCCCAGGCCTGTGGCCGGCAGGACAACGGGTACGGAGTCGGCGTGCTCTCCTCGTCCGTGCCGCGGCCGCCGTACAACTCGGGCAACCGATAGTCGAACGCTTCCGCCGCACGAATCAGACCGTCCACGTACGACGAAGCGACCGCCGCGTGACCGGATGCGTACAGACCCTGGATCGTCATCGCGGTGTCGTGCGGCCAGACGCTGCCGGTGTGATAGCCGAGCGGATTGAACCGAGTCATTGCCGTGGACAACGTTCTCAACCCGAAGCCGCTGTTCAGATCCGCGCCGGCCAGTACGTCCGCAACCGCCTGCTCCTCGTCCGCGTCGAGCAAGCCGGTGCCGAGCAGATGGCCCATGTTCGACGCGCGCCCCCGGACCGGGTCTTTGACGCCGTCGAGCGCGATCGCGGGATACCCGTCGACCCAGAAGGCGCTCCGGAACCGCTCCTGTAAAGCGGCGGCCCAAGCCCGCCACTCGTCGCCGGACTCACCATGAGCTTCGAGCAGCTCGGCTCCCTTGACCGCAGCCGCGTATGCGTAGCCCTGCACCTCGCACAGTGCGATGGGCGCGGCCGCGAGTGTGCCGTCCGGCCATTGCACCGCGTCTGCCGAGTCCTTCCAGCCCTGGTTGGCCAGTCCGTGACCGGACTCGTCGACGTACTCGAGGAAGCCGTCGCCGTCAGGATCGGCGTACTCCTTCATCCAGCCGAGTGCGTGACGGAGGTTCGGCAGCAACTCGCTGACCTCGTTGGCCGGCATGCCCCAGCGCCAGGCCTTGTGCAGCGTGGTGATCCAGAGCTGCGTCGCGTCGTGCGTGCCGTAGTACGCGGCTGGCAGGACCAGACCGTCACCGTGGTCGGCGACCTCGGCGCGTAGCTCGTGCGGGATCTTGCCGGGCTGTTCGGCGGAGTCCGGGTCGACCTTGGTGCCTTGCCAGGCGGCGAGCGCTCGCAGCGTACCGGCGGCCAGTTTGGGGTCGACCGGGATCAGCATGCCGGAGGAGATCAGGGAGTCGCGGCCGAAGAGGGTGAGATACCAGGGCGGCCCGGCGCCGAGGTAGCGATCGTCGCCGGCGGCCAACTGCAGTGCGAGCACATCGTCGAGCGACCGCTGCAGCCAACGCTCGACCCGCTTGTCGTCACACGTCAGACCGACGGTGTACGGCGCCCTGTCCGCAGGCGGATCGATCGAGAACCCGGTCGTGGACTTCGGGAAGTCGGCCGTGACACGCAGGGTGATGGTGAACTCCTCCCCCGGCTCGAGCCGGGGCGTCGTCGACAAACCGGGATCGGCCGCGACATTCACGCGCGTCCCTGAGCTCTGCCAGTGCAGCTGACCGGGTTCCCCCGGTCCGGCCAGCGGCGTCAGGTCCGGGAGCTCGGAGGCCGCTCCGCTGCGGACCGCGGCCGTCCCTGCCAGATCGGTGCCTAGGGCAACATTCAGCCGGCACTCGATCGTCGACCGGGAGCTGTTCACCAGCGTGATCCGCTCGGTCATGCCGAGGCTGTCGACCTCCCGGGTGCGGTACAGCATCACGGTCGGGTCGTGGCGGGTGTCACCGAGTCCTTCGGCCATGGCGACGTACTGGTGAGCGGCCGCCGTTCGTTCGTCGACGTGCACCGGGATCGGCGCCCGGCCGTCGATCGTGACGCTGAGCCGCGACAGGACGCGCCGGTCGCGGGCGTACACCCCCTCGGCGCCGGAGCCGGTGAGCTGACCGGATCGCGGCGACAGGACCACCCAGGGAGCAGCGAGTGCGGTGACGAGTTCGTGCAGCCCGGTCATGGAGCCTCCCGGCCTGGACTGAGGAGTGTAAGGAGCGTAGCGACTGGAGCGACGAGGGAAGGGCGGGAGTTGAGCCCCATGACCCGCCGCGCCGGAGGCGCGGCATCAATACGGACATACCTCCACCCTAAAGGCCCGCTTATGCGGCAGAGTGTCGGTGTGGAAACTGGAGTGACCGTCCTGGTCGGCGTCGCGATCTTCGTCGGGATCGTGGGGATCGTCGTGCCGATCCTGCCGGGAGCTCTGCTCAGCCTGGCGGCCATCCTGGTCTGGGCGATCCTGACGCACAGCGCGACCGGCTGGATCGTGTTCGCGATCACCGGGGCCTTGATCGGTGCGAGTCAGGTGGTGAAGTACGTCGTACCGGAGCGACGGCTCCGGGAAGCCGGAGTGCCCCGCCGGTCCATGCTCGTCGGCGTCCTGCTCGGAATCGTCGGGTTCTTCGTGATCCCGGTGGTCGGCATGTTCGTCGGCTTCCCGATCGGTGTCTACCTGTCCGAGGTCCAGCGGCTGCGCACGCACACCGCCGCGTGGACGTCGACCAAGCACGCGCTGCGAGAAACCGGGGTGTCGATCCTGATCGAGCTGATCGGCACGTCGCTGGCCGCGGCGGTCTGGCTGGCCGCCGTGCTCTTCGTGGTCTGAATTGCCAGGGTTTTCCCAGCCGCACCGGAGCCCAGTCTCAGTTCGGCGGTGGAGCGTGGGAAGGCCAGTGCCAGGTCAGCCTGGCACGCAGTTCGGAAGGTAGACCAGGATGAAGCTCTCAGAGAAGCGATGGCGGCTCCTCGGCACGGTTGCCGCCGTCGCCGTGACCACCACCGCCGGCGGAGTGGCCTGGGCCGCGACCAACGCGGACCCCACGCCGTCCCCCTCGGCCTCACCATCAGCTCCGTCGAACGAGCAGGGCCCGGGCAAGGGCGGGTTCGGGCATCGCGGTCAGTTCGGCATGGGCGGGGCGCTGCACGGCGAGTTCGTCGTCCCGAAGGACGGCGGCGGCTACCAGACCGTCGCCACCCAGCAGGGAGACGTGACCGCGGTCAGCAAGGACTCGATCACCGTCAAGAGCGAGGACGGGTACAGCCGTACCTACACCGTCGCCGCGGAGACCTTGGTGAACTCGGCCCGCGACGGCATCTCGTCGATCAAGACCGGCAGCAAGGTCACGGTCAGTGCCGTGGTGGCGAACAACACCGCGACGGCGACCACCATCAACGACGGCACCGCCCGCGACGCGGCCGGCCAGAAGTGGGGGTTCAAGCATGGGCCACGCTGATCACCGCAAGGCAACTCACAGCTGATTGCCAGGAACCTTCCAGGGTTCACACGGGTCTCGGCGGCACACTGTGGGCATGAGTCCGCATCTGCTGGTGGTCGACGACGAGCCGAACATCGTCGAACTGCTGTCCGCGAGTCTGCGTTTCGCCGGGTACGACGTGACCACGGCGACGCACGGCGCCGAGGCGCTGCGCAAGGCCCGCGAGGTGGAGCCCGACCTCGTCGTCCTCGACGTGATGATGCCCGGCCTGGACGGATTCGAGGTGGTCCGCCGGTTGCGCGGTGAGGACCGGCATGTGCCGGTGCTGTTCCTCACCGCCCGTGACGCGGTCGAGGACAAGGTACTCGGCCTGCACACCGGTGGCGACGACTACGTCACCAAGCCGTTCAGCCTTGACGAACTGGTCGCCCGGGTGCGGGCACTGCTGCGCCGGTCCGGTCACCGCGAGCAGACCACCACAGAGGCCGCCGTACTGAAGTACGCCGATCTGGAACTGAACGAGGACAGCTACGAGGTGTTCAAGAGCGGTCAGGCGGTCCAGCTGTCCCTCACCGAGTTCAAGCTGCTGCGCTGCCTGCTGGAGAACGCCGAGCGGGTGATGTCCAAAGGCCAGATCCTCTCCGCGGTCTGGAACTACGATTTCGCCGGCGACGCCGGTGTGGTCGAGTCATACATGTCCTACCTGCGCCGCAAGGTCGACACCGGCGACCAGAAGCTGCTCCACACCGTCCGCGGGGTCGGCTATGTACTGCGCACCCCGCGAGGCCCCAACTGATGCCATTGACCCACCGGCGGTTCGCCGACCGGTACCCCCTTCGCGTCACCATCGTCGTCGTCCTGCTGACCTTGGTGGCGCTGGCGCTTGTCGCCTCCGGGATCCTGGCCACCACGATCATGCGCGGCTACCTGATCGACCGCGTCGACGACCAGTTGCAGCAGACCGCGACCCAGCTCGAGCACATCCCGCTCGACCGGCGTCCCCAACCGCCAGGTGCCGGCGGCCCGGTGCGTCGTCCGCTGCCGAGTGAGTTCGTGGTGCAGTTCAACGACTCCGAGGGCACCAGCGACAACGGGCCCGTCGGAGCACGCCTGGCTGAGACCGAGCCGCTGCCGAAACTGCCGACGCTCAACCTCAACCAGGTCCGGGCGCTGAACGGGAAGCCGTTCAACGTCGACGCCGTCTCCGGCGGCGCGACCTGGCGAGTCGTCGCCATACCGCAGGACAACGGCGCCGGCTCGGTGATGGTCGCCCAGAGTCTGAAGGACATGGACCACACGATCCAGCGGCTGGTCGGCATCCAGGCGGCCGCGGGATTGATCCTGCTGGTGCTGCTGGCGGGCGTCGGTACCTTCGTCGTACGCCGAAGTCTGCGCGGGCTCGAGGACGTCGAGCACACCGCGGTCGCGATCGCGGGTGGTGATCTGAGCCGGCGGGTGCCGCAGCGGGATCCCCGGACCGAGGTCGGCCGGTTGTCGCTCGCGCTGAACCAGATGCTCGGGCAGATCGAGAACGCGTTCGCGCAGCGGACCGCGTCGGAGTTCGCGGCCCGCCGGTCCGAGGACGCGGCGCGGCGCTCGGAGGAGGTCGCGCGGCGGTCGGAGGAGGTCGCTCGGCGGTCGGAGGAGGCGGCGCTCGAGTCGGAGGACCGGATGCGCCGCTTCGTGGCCGACGCGTCGCACGAGCTGCGGACGCCGCTGACGTCGATCCGGGGTTTCGCGGAGCTTGCCCGGCAGCGCGGTGACACGACGGATCCGGACACCATGCGACGGATCGAGGACGAGGCGAAGCGGATGGGACTGCTCGTCGACGATCTCCTGCTGCTCGCGAGGCTCGATCAGCAGCGGCCGCTGAAGATGGAGTCGGTAGACCTACTGCCGATCGCCGCCGACACCCTCCACAACGCCCAGGCTGTGCAGCCGGGGCGCAACATCTCGCTGAAGATCCTGCCGGACTCGGAGGCGCCGGTCGTCGAGGGTGACGAGGCCCGCCTGCGCCAAGTGCTCGGGAACCTGGTCAGCAACGCGCTCCACCACACACCGCTCGAAGCGCCGATCACCGTCTCCGTCGGGACCCGGGACGGCGAAGCGATCCTCGAGGTCGGTGACACCGGCCCGGGCCTGTACGACGAACAGAAGGCCAAGGTGTTCGAGCGCTTCTACCGCGCCGATTCGGCGCGCGCCCGCACCACCGGCGGCTCCGGCCTCGGCCTGTCGATCGTCGCCGCCCTGGTCGCCGCGCACGGTGGCCGGGTCACCGTGACCGACACGGCTCCGCACGGCGCGACGTTCACGGTCCACCTCCCACTCCCCCGGGGTTAGACGTCTGGTTGCTGACGGCTGCGGTATCCGAGGAGTCCTTCGGTCCCGCGCAGGAATGTCTCGCAGGCGGCTTTCGGATCGGACAGGCAGCCGGCGGCCATAGCGCCGTCTCGCAGCATGACGAAGTGCCGGGCGGCGGGTTCCGGATCGGGTTTGCCGGTTTCCGAGAAGAGCTCGGCGATCGTGGCCAGGAACCACTGTCGGTGCCTGAGGACCGCCTGGTGGACCGGATGGATCGGGTCGGGGTATTCGGCGGCGGCGTTGAGGAACGCGCAGCCCCGGAAGCCGGGGCTCTGGATGTCGTCGGCAATGGACCTGGCGACCGTCCGAATGATGTCGTCGGGGGACGCGTCCGGAGTCCGCGCGGCATTCACCCGCGTGCGGATCGCGTCGTCGGCTTGTGTCAGGTAGGCGACGACCAGGTCGTCCTTGCTCGGAAAGTGCCTGTACAGCGTGGCGCGCGTCACCGGTGCGGCGGCGATGATGCGGTCGATGCCGACGGAATGCAGCCCTTCGGAGTAGAACAGTTCGCTGGCCTTGCTGAGCAGTCGCGCTCGTGCTTCCGACATCCGCCGCTCCCTTCGAGATCGTGCCTCGAGGCTAGCAGATAGAACGGTCGGTCTTGACATGGTCGGCATCGAGGTCTACACCTTGGTGGTGTACCGATCGTTCTCTCTGCCTGGCGCGGTCATAACTGCCAGGCTCGACTTCTTCAGTCATCGAAAGTGGGATCCGATGTCAAGTTCCATCCATGCCGGCACTGTGGCTGCTGTCACCAGCCCAGCCAAGGGTTTGCGAAACCTGTACTACGTCCGCTTCGGCTTCGCCATCGTCTGGGCAGGTCTGATGGCGCTCACCGCTTCGACTCTCACTCCAGTCAGCGTCGCCCTGCTGGTGATCTACCCGCTCTTCGACGTCGCCGCGGCCGTGATCGATTTCCGTTCCTCGGGTACCGCTCGACCGCGAGGTCCGCTGTACGCCACCATGGCGCTGAGTCTGCTCGCGGCGATTGGACTGGCCATCGCCGTCACCTCCGGCATCCCGAGCGTTCTGCGGGTGTGGGGTGTCTGGGCGATCACGGCGGGCATCGTGCAGTTGATCGTCGCGATCCTGCGCTACCGGCTCGGCGGCCAGTGGGCGATGATTCTCAGCGGCGGGATCTCCGCCATTGCCGGGACCACCTTCATCCTGCAGGCCGGCGGGGAGAATGCCTCGCTGACCACCGTCGCCGGATACGCGCTTCTCGGCGGGATCTTCTTCCTGATCTCGGCGATCCGCCTGCAGCGCCGCGCCGCCGAGGCGCAGTGAAATAGCGAGATCTGGAACCTCGAGCCGATGGACACGACCGCTAGGCGCATTCGGCCGTCGGGTTGGTGGGACCGTGGGTCTCCGGAGACAAAAGTGCGCCAGGTGACCCTGGCTGTTCCGGACAGCGCCGCGGGCGCTCTGTTGCGGCGGCGAGGGTGGGTCACGGCACTCGGAGGTGGCCCGCTCTCGGGGGATGGGTCAGCTTCTGGGGGCTGGAACAAGAAACAGCGTGGACCAGCCGGCTCTTTTGACTGATGTGTGGGTGGTTTGAGCCGGCCTGGGTGGACAGGGGCTCCCGAGAATGGCCTGCATGGGCCGGGGGTTCGGGTGCGTGACTGGGTTTCGCCGATGCCGCCGAGGGTGCGGTGGTGTGCAGCTGAACAGGAGGTGTCTGTCCAGGGACGACGGTCCGGTGGCGTGCTCAGGCGTGCAACCGGCCGGCAGAACCCGGCCGGAGCCGACACCTCCTGCCAGCTGCACCAATACCCGTCTCCACCCGCACCCCACCGCGGGGAACACCGGTGACCGGACTGATTCGACCGTCCGGCTGGTCACGCCGGCGCACGATCCGCAACAGCGGACACCACCTGGAGACCTCGGACACCCGATGTCATGTCCAAGGTCCCCAGTCCCTGTCCGCGGACCCGGGAATCCCACCCATCAACACCCGCCATCGCGGCACCCGGACAGAGACCGCCCCGACGCCCGGTCGATCCGGCCGCGACCAGACGACCGGCTCCCGCGACCAGCACGCCCCGGGCCGACGCCCACCTACACATCCAGCAGAACAACCGGAGAACCGGCCATTTCAGGGGTTATCCAGCCACCAGATCCGGTCCCAGGCCACGACAACCTGCACGGCCCGCCCCACCTTCGTCTGCTGCCGACCTCCTGACCGAGTACGGCTAGAGGGCCGGGAAGACGCGGGTGGCCGACTCGCCGTGTTCCAGGACCTGGGCGGCGGGGCCGAGGATCTTCGGGTCCGGGCTGCCGACCAGCTCGACGTCCTTGTTGGTGTAGTCGTAGAGGCTCAGCACGTGCCGCATGGCCTCGAGCCGGGCGCGCTTCTTGTCGTTGCTCTTCACCACGGTCCAGGGCGCGTGCGGCGTGTCCGTGTAGTGGAACATCGCCTCCTTGGCCTCGGTGTAGTCGTCCCACTTGTCCAGCGACGCGAGGTCGGTCGGCGACAGCTTCCACTGCCGGACCGGGTCGATCTGCCGGATCGTGAAGCGGGTCTGCTGCTCCGCCTGCGACACCGAGAACCACAGCTTCACCAGAAGGATCCCCGAGCGGACCAGCATCCGCTCGAACTCCGGCGCCTGCCGCAGGAACTCCTCGTACTCGTCCTGCGTACAGAATCCCATCACCCGCTCGACGCACGCGCGGTTGTACCAGGACCGGTCGAACAGCACCATCTCCCCCGCGGCCGGCAGGTGCTCGACGTACCGCTGGAAGTACCACTGGGTCTGCTCGCGGTCGGTCGGCTTCTCCAGCGCGACGATGCGCGCCCCGCGCGGGTTGAGGTGCTCCATGAAGCGCTTGATCGTGCCGCCCTTGCCGGCCGCGTCGCGCCCCTCGAACACGATCACGACCTTCTGGTGCGCCCGCTTCACCCAGTACTGCAGCTTGAGCAGCTCGATCTGCAGCAACCGCTTGTCCCGGTCGTAGATCTCCCGCGGCAGCCGTTCGCCGTACGGATAACCCTCCCGCCAGGTGTCGACCGGCGTACCGTCGGCGCGCAACAGCACCGGATCGTCGTCCTCCTCATCAAGGACACGAAAGCCGAGCTCTTGGACCAGATCGGGGGTACTCATCGACGTCCTCGCTTCGCTTCGGGCGCCGATGAGACACCAGGCGCGCTGTGCGTTCTCGTGAACGCGCTTCGCTCGTTCACGAGCCAACAGTCTGCGCCCTCGGTGACGTCCAGGTGAACAGGTCGTTCCTACGGCAGAATGCGGGACTGTGATCGACGAGGGTGAAGAGATTCCGCTGACCGGTGGCGACGTGACCGAAGGATTGGTCCGGGTTGGCGACACGGTACGACGGCCGCCCGGTGAGCGAGCGGAGCTCGTCCGCGACGTGCTGCTTCACCTGGAGTCGGTCGGGTTCACGGGAGCTCCCCGGTTCCTCGGCGTCGACGCGGCCGAGCGTCAGGTTCTCTCGTACGTCGAGGGCGAGGTCGCCGGTCGCCCGCACCCTGACTGGATCGCCGACGAGGACCGGCTGATCTCGCTGGCCCGGCTGGTCCGGGCGTACGACGACGCGGTCGAAGGGTTCGGGATCCCGACGGATCTGCCGGCGCCGATCGAGCCGCCCGGTCTGCCGGACCTCGCCGATCCGCCAGAGCTCGTCGGGCATCAGGACGTCACTCCGGAGAACGTGGTCTTCCGCGATGGCCGCGCGTACGCCCTGATCGACTTCGACCTGGCCCGGCCGGTCAGCCGGGCCCGAGAGCTGGTCAACCTGATGCTGTGGTGGGCGCCGCTTGGTGAAGATGCCGACGTCGACCCTGGTTTCCGCGGTCTGGATCGCTGTCGGCGTTGCCGGCTGATCGCGGATGCCTACGGCTTGTCTGATCCAGACCGTCGGCGGCTGATGGAGCTTGCGATCGCATTGAACGTGCGGGCCTGGCACACGATGAAGTACCGCGCGGAGACCCTCGGCGGTGGCTGGCAGCGGATGTGGAGCGATGGAGTCGGCGACAAGATCAAGCACCGCCAGACCTGGCTGGAGCAGCACGCCGACTCCATCACGACTGCCCTGATCAGCTGACGACGACGGCCTCTTCCGCAGTCCCTTCGGGGCCGTCGCGGCGGTCGCGGCCAGCTGGGCCAGACCGGCGCCGATTCCGAAGACACCCAGCGCGTGTGCAATCTCAATTGAACACTGGTCAAGTCCTGCACGTCGTTCAACAATTGCGCTACTGTAGGCGCCGACGAGGAGGTTGACGATGGCGAGCGAGGAATTCACGTCCGTCTGGAACCGGCCGAAGCGCGGCCGCCGGCGAGAGCAGCCCGCGCTGACCCAGGAGCAGATCGTCGGCGAGGCGATCAAGTTGCTGGACGCCGACGGCCTGGACGCGCTCACCATGCGCAGGCTCGGCACGGCCCTCGGCGCGGTCGCTACCGCCGTCTATTGGCACGTCGCGAACAAGGAGGAGCTGATCGAGCTCGTCGTCGACGAGGTGTACGGCGAGATCAAGGTGCCGGAAGTCTCCGATCCCTCGCAGTGGCGGGAGGCTGCGGACGTGTCCGCGCGCAGCCTGCGATCGATGATCGTGCGCCACCCCTGGGTCGCGTCGACCCTGGCCGACGTCGGGATGAACTACCTCGGCCCGAACCTGATGCGCGTCTCGGACGAGATGCTCGGCATCTATCTGACCGCCGGCTTCGAGCTCATCGAGGCCGATCAGGCCAACCAGACCGTGCTCGGGTTCGTCATCGGGATCGCGTCGATCGAGGCGGCGACGATCAGCAAGCTGAACCGAAGCGGAAAGGATATGGCCGCCTGGCAGGCCACGGTGTGGCCGGCCGCGGTGCGGGCTGCCGAGCCGTACCCGCGGATGCGTGCGCTGTACGCCGCGTACGGCGACGCCGACCTCGAAGCCGGCGCCGAAGACGGCTTCAGCTACGGGCTCAACCGCATCCTCGACGGACTCGAAGCACGGTTGGCCCGCAGCTGAATCCGGTCACCGCGTGATCGTCACCTCGGATCCGATCCGGGCGGACTCGTAGATCGCCGTCAGGATGCGGGCCATCTCGAGGCCTTGCTCCGCGGTGGCGTCGGCCGGGATCTCGCGGCGGCAGATCTGCAGGAAGTGATCGATCTGGTTGGCGAAGCCGACCGTGAAGTCGAACCCGAGCGAGTCGATCTGTGGCTGGATGTGCAACAGCGTGTCGTGCCGCTCGGTGATCATCAGCAGCTCGGGCTCGATCTCGGCTCCACCCTTGTCGCCGTGGATCTTCACGCTCGTCGAGTTCCGCGCGTGCAGGGAGTACGACGTGTCCACGTCAAGAACCGCGCCGTTCTCGAACCGGATCTGCGCGGTCGCGTAGTCCTCGACGTTGTTGACCCGGGTCTCGGACGCGGCCCGGTACCGGGTCAGATGCTGGATGTTGTCCCGGGCACCCAGCGGCGAGAAGGTCGCGCCCGAGACCGATACCGGCGCAGGCATTCCCATCAGGTACCAGCAGAGGTCGATGATGTGGACGCCCAGGTCGATCAGCGGGCCGCCACCCGAGATGTCGACGTCGCCGAACCATCCACCGGGGTTGCCGGCGGCACGGATGATCGTCGCCCGCGCGGCGTAGATGTCGCCGAACTCGCCCTCGTCCAGGAAACGCTTCGTCACCAGGGCGTTCGGGGCGAAGCGCCGTACGTAGCCGATCTGCAGGGCCTGCCCGGTCTCCTGCGTCGCCCGGACCAGCGCCTCGGCCTCGTCGACCGTCACGGACATCGGCTTCTCGACCAGCACGTCCTTGCCGGCTCGCAGCGCCGCCTCTGCGATCTTGGCGTGGACGAGGTTCGGCACGCAGATGCTCACGGCGTCGACACCGGGATCGGCCAGCACCTCGTCGACGACATCCGTCGCCCGGGGAACGCCGAACTCGTCGGCTCGTGCCTTGGCACGTGTCCGGTCGATGTCACACACGGCCACCAGGTCGGCCTGTGGGTTCTTCTGGTACGAGATCAGGTGCTGGGTCGCGATGGCGCCCACACCGATGACAGCAATCCGGGTCGTCATGTCAGGCAACTCCCGCCAGGTCGAGGATGTTCGTGAGCGCACGCTCGATGGCGTTCGGAGTCGACTCCAGGCCCTCGAACTCGAGGCTCACCGGAAGTTCGGGCTTCGTGCTGACCAGGGCCAGCAGGCCGGCCAGGTCCAGATCTCCGTGCCCCGCGATCGTGCCGAGCAGGTAGTCCCCGGCCAGCGTCTTGAGCCAGCCCTCCGGTGCCGATCGGCGGATGTGGAAGTCCTTCACGCCCACGGAGGCCGCGATGTCGATCAGTCCGGCGGCAGTCTTGCCCGGCACCTCGCCGACGCAGAGTCCGTTGCCGAGGTCGAGCGTGACCCGGAAGTTCGGGCGATCCACGGCGTGGACGAGCCGGGCCAGCCGGTCGCTCCCGTTCATGAAGAAGCCGTGGTTCTCGATCGTCGACACGATGCCCAGCTCCGCGGCGTGATCGGCGACGGTACGGCAGCCTTCCACGACCCGCTCGAACGTCGACTCGAACTCCCCCGGGTCCTTCTCACGCCAGGCCCACGGGGCGACATCGTGCCGGAAGATGCGAGCTCCGAACCGGTGCGCGACGTCCAGCTGCCGGCGGAGGCGGTCGATCTCCTTGTCCTCGGCCGTCCGCAGGTCGCCGCTGACCAGGTAGTTCACGATCGGTACGCCGATCTCCTCGGCGTGCTTGGCCGCGTCGCGGACGACGTCGTCGTGCTCCAGGTAGTACTCACCGTCCATGGCGGCGATCTCGATGTGCCCGGCCGGGGATGCGGCGATCCAGTCCAGGACAGCGATCAGGTCCATCTCGCCGCTCGTCATGAGGGAGCGGAAGCAGTACGAACTGACTCCGAGCTTCACTTGGTGGTCCTCTCCAGGGAATGAGGGATGTCGTGCGTGATCCGGGTCCACGGACTGGGGTAGCCGTGCACTCGGTAGATGTCGGAACTGAACTGGTCGAACGCAGTGCCGACCGCGCCGAGCACCACCGCCTCACGGCCCAAGGCCGACGAGACGAAGGATGGACGCTCGGGGAAGACCAACTCCTTCTCGACCGCGGATGCGAGCGGACGAAGCAGCGCGTCACTGTCTTGCGCGAGCCCACCCCGCACGACCACGACCTCGGGATCGACGACCAGCAACACGGTGGCGATGCGCCCGGCGATCTGCTCGCAGAAGTCCGCGACCTCCGCCTGGGCGTCAGCGTCGCCGGCCGCTGCCGCCCCCAGCACGGCCTCACTCGTCGACTGTGACGACCAGATCAATTGCCCTCGCTGCGCATTTCGCGTCCAGCGCATGCCTCGCTGCGCTCCGAGCTCCCCGGCGAGGCGGTGGCGTCCTTGCCGAATGACTCCGTTCAGAACGATCGACACCGACAGCCGATGCCCGATCTGGAGGTAGACGACGTCGGAGTACCCGCGCCCTGCGCCGCCGCGCTGCTCGGCGAGTGCCGCCAGCTTGATGTCGTTGTCGACGGCAACCGGACGGCCCAGGTCCTGCGACACGGTTTCCGCGATCGGCAGGCCGACCAGGTCGGGCAGCGCGAGACTGGCGCGCAGGTGACCGTTCGTCTCGATCACACCAGGCAGAGCCACGCCGACCGCACGAAGTCGCCCGAGATCGATCGAGCTCTCCGCCGCCGCGGCGTGGATTGCGCGCTGGATCAGGGAGACTTCGGCGCCATTGTCCGGCTTCAGTTCGGCGTAGCCCATCCGCTGGCCGGACAGGTCGCAGATGACCGCTCGCGCCCCGCGCGGGCCGAGGTCCGCACCGGCGACAAACCCCGCGTCCCGGGCAAACCGAAAGGCACGCGCGGGCCGCCCCGGCCCCACGGTCGACGGACCGGTCGGCACCACCAGACCGGCCTCGAGGAGGTCGTCGAGAACGGCATGCACCGTGGGTCGCGACAGTCCGGTCTCCGCGCTGATGACGCCGACCGTCTGCGCTTCATCTGTGCCGGCCAGGAAGCGCAGACAGGCGACTTGGTTCGCCGATCGCTCCGCCTGAGCGGCCCCGCGTGCAGCGTCCATCGGCCCCAACCTGTTATGCAACCGGCTTTATTAAAGACCGTATCAGAATGAATCGCAGCGTGGCAACGGTGTCACGCGGACCCACCCGGATCCTCGACGGCCGCGGCACGTCTCGCCAGTAGAAGGCTGTGGCCTCGAGCAACGAATTGCTCCTCGGCCCGGCCGATAGGGCGGGTCAGCGCTGCAGGATGGTGCGCTCGACGACGGTCCAGGTGGTCGTGGTGAGCAGGTAGAGACCGGCGGCGAGTGGGACGAAGGCTGCGGTGAGCAGCGTGCCGAAGGGCAGTAGCCGGGCGATCGTACGGGACAACGGCGTTGCCGTCTCGTCGAGTTGACGGAGTTGGAGACGCGCCGAGAACCAGGCGGCGACCGCCAGGAGGACGGCAAGGATCAGGAACGCCGGGGTGCCGGTGAGGACCGGCCAGTGCAGGCCGAGCGGTGCGCCGAGGAGGCTGCCGCTGATCAACTGGTTCGACTCCCCCGCCACGACCGCGCGGGAGAACAGCGTGTACATCAGCCAGAAGAACGGCAGTTGCGCGAGCGTGGGCAGGAACCCGGCGAAGAGCGTCGTACCCGACTCCGCCTGCAGCTTGGCGATCTCGCGCTGGAGCCGCTCCGGATTGCCACGGTGGCGCTCACTGAGCTTCTTCAGTTCAGGCATCAGCGCGGCGCGGGCGCGCAACCCGCGATAGGCCCGCAGGCTGAGCGGGACAAGACACAGGCGTACGGCGAGGGTGCAGAGGACGATCGCGATCACGGCGGCATAGCTGCCGGTGAGCGGTTCGATGGCGGCGACGAGGGATGTGAGCACGTGATAGGCACCGGCGACCGGTGCCTCCAGGAAGGAAGGCACAGCAGAACTCCACGAGTGAGAAGGAACGGGTAGCGAGGAAGAGCGCTACCGTCCCGGTGCTCGTGGACGAGGCCGCCCGGCGTCGTCCGGGTCACACAGCCGCAGGAAAACGGTCTGCTCCGCGCGATCGCGAACCGAGGTCGCCCGCGCGAGGAGCGGAGCGGTCGCCGGCGCCGACGAGCGCGCGACCAGGAGCAGCGTGAACAGCAAGGCCGCCGCCGTGAGAACGGCGGCGGCCAGAGTTGCCGTGTCGAGGACAGGCATCACCAGCGCAAGCACGCCGGCGATCGCCTGACCCATCATCAGTCCAGGTAGTCCCGGAGAACCTGCGAGCGGGACGGGTGACGCAGCTTCGACATCGTCTTCGACTCGATCTGCCGGATCCGCTCACGGGTCACGCCGTACACCTTGCCGATCTCGTCCAGCGTCTTCGGCTGGCCGTCGGTCAGGCCGAAGCGCATCGAGACCACGCCGGCCTCGCGCTCGGACAGCGTGTCCAAGACGGCGTGCAGTTGCTCCTGCAGCAGCGTGAACGAGACCGCCTCGGCCGGCACGATCGCCTCGGAGTCCTCGATCAGGTCGCCGAACTCGGAGTCGCCGTCCTCACCGAGCGGCGTGTGCAGCGAGATCGGCTCGCGGCCGTACTTCTGCACCTCGATGACCTTCTCCGGGGTCATGTCGAGCTCCTTGGCGAGCTCTTCCGGAGTGGGTTCGCGACCGAGGTCCTGCAGCATCTGCCGCTGGACGCGGGCCAGCTTGTTGATGACCTCGACCATGTGCACCGGGATCCGGATAGTCCGGGCCTGGTCGGCCATCGCGCGGGTGATCGCCTGCCGGATCCACCAGGTGGCGTACGTCGAGAACTTGTAGCCCTTGGTGTAGTCGAACTTCTCCACCGCACGGATCAGACCGAGGTTGCCCTCCTGGATCAGGTCCAGGAACAGCATGCCGCGACCGGTGTAGCGCTTGGCCAACGACACCACCAGGCGCAGGTTGGCCTCGAGCAGGTGGTTCTTCGCCCGGCGCCCGTCCTCGGAGATCCACTCGTACTCGTCGTGGACCTTCTCCTTCAGCTTGTTCGCCTCGTCGCCGATCTGCTCCTCGGCGAACAGGCCGGCCTCGATCCGCTTGGCGAGCTCGACCTCCTGCTCGGCGTTCAGCAGTGGGACCTTGCCGATCTGCTTCAGGTAGTCCTTGACCGGGTCCGCGGTGGCACCGGCGACCATCACCTGCTGCTCGGGCTCGTCGGTCTCGTCGGCCTCGGAGACGACGAAGCCCTCGTCCTCGGTCAGCTCCTTCTCGAGCGGCTTCACCGCGTCGGGGCTGAAGTCCGCCTCGTCCACCTCGTCCAGCGAGCGGGGCTTGCCGGTCTTCGGGTCGATCGCCAGACCCGCCTCGGAAACAGCAGCGGCCTTCTTCGCCGGGGCCTTCTTGGCAGCGGCCTTCTTCGCGGGGATACCGTCCTCCTTGGTGCCGGCGGCAGACTTGGCCGCGGCCTTCTTCACGGCCGCCTTCTTGGCAGCGGGCTCGGTCACTCGGGCGCTGGTCCTCGGAGCTGTGCTGCGGGCGGTAGCGGCCACGGCCCGGGCTGACTCGGCGGGAAGTTTCTCGGACGAGCTGGACGACACGAATTACCTCTCGTCTGACGCAGGGTTTGTACGGCGGTACGACGTTGTGTTGGTGCTGGTGGTGCCACGTTCTGGATATGACTGTGTGTGCGCTGCTCGCTGGTCAGGCGGCGGCAACACTACATTGTAATCCGCGAACCAAGCCCGCGCCTCGCGCGACCCCCCGAACGACATGCTCAGGCCTCCACCGGACGGGCGATCCCTCCCGGTAGAGGCCTGATCGCGTCAGCGTTCGTACGTCGCGTCGTCTGTTGCCCTCACCCGTTGCGGGTCTGCCGCAGCGGACGAGCCACGACCCGCTGCCGGACCACTTGTTGTTCCTGCTTGAACTGCCTCACCCGCACCAGTGACGCCACATCGATCACGTCCGCGACGGACTTGTACGCGCCGTCCTCGCCGTACGGCTCGGACGCCTCGCGCCACCCGCGCGGGCGGACCTTGAGTTGCTTGCCGAGCAGCGCGACGAAGATCTTCGCCTTCTGCGCGCCGAACCCCGGCAGGGCCGACAGCCTGGCCAGCAGGTCGTCCCCAGACTTGACATCGGACCAGAGCCCCGAGGCGTTACCGCTGTACTCCTCGTCCAGGTGCTTGGCGAGGGTCTGGATCCGGGCGGCCATCGCGGTCGGGAACCGGTGCACGGCCGGGGGGCCGGCCACCACCTCCACGAACGCGTCCGGGTCGTAGTGCGCGACCGTGGCCGGGTCGAACGGGCCGTCCATCCGCTTGGCGATCGCGACCGGTCCCGCGAACGCGCGCTCCATCGGAATCTGCTGGTCCAGCAACATCCCCACCAGCAGGGCGAACGGATCTCTGCTCAGCATCTCGTCGGCGTCGGGCTGCTGTGCGAGGCACAGCTTCTTGCTGCGTGTCGAAGTCACCTCAGTCCTCCCCTTCCTCGGCCTTCACGGCCAGCACCGGACACGGAGCGTCGAGCAGCACCCGTTGGGCGTTGCTGCCGAGGATGAGCTTGCCGACCGGGGACCTGCGGCGCAGACCGATCACGATGAACTCCGCGTGCACCTGCTCGGCGACGGCCACCAGGTCCTCCGCCGGGTCGAGTCCACGCACCAGCTGCCGCACTTCGTAGGGCACGCCGGTCGAGTCAAGCTGTTCCCGTACCTCCGTCAGCGCGGCATCACTCGCCGCTGCCTCATCACTGTCGAAGCTGCGTCCACCCCGGTGCGAGTTCACCACCACCAGCTTGGCGTCCCGAAGCGTTGCTTCTTCCGCCGCCCGCCGAAGGGCCGCACGGCCCTCCGCCTTCGGCACGTAACCCACGACGATGGTCGTCATCGCCCTGCCTCACCTCCGGGTGTCGTGTCGACCCGTTCCGAACGATACTGCTCCCGACCGTGGTCGGCATCCGCTGATTTTCACCAGCTGTGTCGCGGCCGTGACGGACGGCTGATCGTCGCGCGGGTAGTACTCCACCACCGGCCGGACCACCGTGGTGGCAGCCACGCCGGTGCCCGAGTACTACCCGCGACGAAACTCTCTAACCTTCCGGTGGCCACACCTTTGCAGGGCTGTCACCCAACGCGCCACCCCTGTAGTCCGGGTCGTTATCGAACTCGTCCACCCAGTTGCCTTGGGCAAGGTCGCGGCGGTTCCATCTGAGGGACCTCGGTTCCGTAAACCTTGTCTTTCGTTGTCGGGAAACTGCTAACCGGTTCAGTCCACCGGCCATTCGTGCACAGGCGTGTTCTCGTGCATGTGATCGCGGTACCGGCGCAGCATGCCGCGCAACGCGTCCCGCCGTCCGTGCGATCCCTTTGTATACAGTCGATGAAACTCGTCCGCCTGCCACGACGCGCCGTTGCGGTTCGTCAGGCACCGCTGCTCGATGATCCCGAGCAGCCGATCACGCACCGCGGTGTCGACGCCCCACGCCTCGAGTCCCTGGGATGCCAACGGCAGCAGGCGTCTGAGCACCAGCTCGGTCGCCCGCGCCGTACCGACCCCTGGCCAGAACACCTCGGCGTCGATCCCGTTCCTGGCCGCCTCGTGGAAGTTCTCCTCGGCCGCGCTGAACGACATCTGCGACCAGATCGGCCGTTCGCCGTCGGCGAGCGCCCGCACCAGACCGAAGTAGAAGGCGCCGTTCGCGATCGTGTCGACGACCGTCGGCCCGGCCGGCAGCACGCGATTCTCCACCCGCAGATGAGGCTTTTCCCGGACAACGTCGTACACGGGCCGGTTCCAGCGATAGATCGTCCCGTTGTGCAGCCGCAATTCCGAAAGGGCCGGCGTGTCCCCGCGATCGAGTACGGCGATCGGATCCTCGTCCGATGTCACCGGCAGCAGCGCCGGGTAGTAGCGCGAGTTCTCCTCGAAGAGGTCGAAGATCGAGGTGATCCACCGTTCACCGAACCACACCCGCGGCCGTACGCCCTGCGTCTTCAACTCGTGCGTCCGCGTGTCGGCGGCCTGCTCGAACAATGCGATGCGCGTTTCCCGCAATAGCTCCTTACCGAACAGGAACGGCGAGTTCGCACCGATCGCGAGCTGGACGCCGGAGATCGCTTGCGCCGCGTTCCAGTACCGCGGGAACGCCTCCGGTGTCACCTGCAGATGGAACTGCGTCGACGTACACGCGGCCTCGGGCACGATGCTGTCCGCTGTCACCTGCAACCGCTCGATCCCGTCGATGGAGATCTGCACGTCCTCGCCCCGCGCGGCGAAGATCTGATCGTTGAGCAGGGCGTACCGCGGGTTCGTGCTCAGTGCCTCGCGATGGATGTGCTCGGTCAGCAGCGTCGGCAGGATGCCGACAACCACCATCGACGAACCGGTCCGGGCTGCCTTCTCCTCGGCCGCGTTCAGGCTGTCGCGGATGTTCGACTCCATCGTGTCCAGGCCGATGCCGTCGATCTGGCCGGGTGGCACGTTGATCTCGACGTTGAACTGGCCGAGCTCGGTCTGGAACGCGTCGTCCTCGATCGCACTCAGCACCTCAGAATTCTTGAACGCCGGGTCGCACTGCTCGTCGACCAGGTTCAGCTCGATCTCGATCCCGGTCATCGGCCGCTCGGGGGCGAACCGGTTCTCGCGCAGCATCCGCGCGAAAGCGTCCAGATTGCGATGCACCTGATTGCGGAACGCGGTCCGGTCCGCCCGCGTGAACTCGACCCGGTCGACTTCCTCACCCATCTGGGCCTCCCCTGGTGGCTCCCGCTACAGCATGGCCTCAGTGTGCCCGAAGGTGCCCACTCATGTGCGCCCCAATCGCGTGGTGGATCACACCGGGTACACGATGAAGTGGTCGCGCACGATCCGGACCGGCTCCGGTCCCGCCTCCTCGAGCACGTCCGCGAGCTCGGTCAGTACGCCGGGATCGAGCGGCAACTCGTGTTCGCCGGGGTGCACGGCCGACCCCAACTCGTAGTCCTGACCGGGCTGGTCGGTCAGCTCGATGTGGGTACCGACGATCCACTCGACCGGATTGCCCGCGGCAACGAAGTCGGCCAGCCGCCGGACGCTCGCCCGGAACGCCGGCCAGTCGAAGACGTACAGCCGGCCCGGGTACAGCGAGTCGCCGGTGATCAGCAGCCGCGTCGCCCGGTCGTAGACGGCGATATGCGACGGGTGATGCCCCGGGATGGGGATGATGTCGAGCACCCGGTCGCCGAGATCGAACTGCACGACGTCGTTCGGCCAGTCCGCGATCCCGAAGTACGTCGCCACGTCCTCCGGAGCCCGGCCGACCACACTGTCGAACTCGGCGTCCCCGCCGACGTGGTCGCCGTGCCCGTGGGTATGCGCGACGATCAGATCCTGACCGCTGAGCAGATCCTCCACCACCGGCCGTAGCTTGGCGTGACCAGTGCCCGTGTCGAGCAGCAGTGCACGCTCGCTGCCGAGCAACAGGTAGATGAACGGACCTTCGAAGTTGGTCCGCAGCGCCTGCCGGATGATGACCGTGCGCTCGTCGTACCAATGGACCTGATGCTCGGGACTCGCCGGGTCGGTGCCGTCGTCCCAGTGCGCAGGGAAGCTCGTCATACTCGGATCCAATCACGGAACTGTCGGTGGCACCGTGGAGACTGGGTCCGTGCGTGGGGATCCGTCGGTGCTGCATGTCGATCTGGACGCGTTCTTCGCGGCCGTCGAGCAGCGGGACAAGCCGTCACTGCGGGGCAAGCCCGTCGTCGTCGGCGGTGTCGGCGTCCGCGGAGTCGTGTCGACCGCGTCGTACGAGGCCCGCAAGTACGGCGTCCGGTCCGCGATGTCGACCGCGGAAGCGCGGTCCCGCTGTCCGCACGCGGCGTACCTGGGTCCTCGCTTCGAGGTGTACCGGCAGTCCAGCCGCGCGGTGATGGCGGAGATGCGAGCACTCTCGCCGTTGGTGGAGCCACTGTCGCTGGACGAGGCGTTCATCGACCTGGCCGCGGCCGGGCTGGCCGGGCTCACCGTCGACGACGTCGAGGCGATTGCGAATGATCTCAAGGCGGCGATCCGGAAGGTCAGCGGCGGCCTCACCGCGTCGGTCGGCGCCGGGACCTCGAAGCTGATCGCGAAGATCGCCAGCGACCTCGACAAGCCCGACGGCGTGGTCGTCGTGCCGGCCGGGACCGAAGCCGAGTTCCTCGCGCCGATGCAGGTCACCGTGATTCCCGGCGTCGGTCCGGCGACGGCGCAGCGGCTGAGCATGGCCGGCGTACGGACGGTCGCGGACCTGCAGCAGCTCGACGAGGACGAGTTGATCCGCCAGGTCGGTTCCGCCCACGGCTCGAGCCTTTACCGGCTCGCGATCGCGGCCGACGACCGCCCGGTGGTGAGCGACCGGGAGACCAAGTCGGTCAGTGTCGAGGACACCTTCGAGACCGACATCATCGACCGCTCGCTGCTGGCCGCGATCGGCGACCGGATGGCCCACCGCGTCTCCGAACGCCTGCAGAAGGCGCAGCTCTCCGGCCGGACCGTCACGGTGAAGACACGCATGCACGACTTCACCACCCACACCCGCTCGTCCACGTTGGCCGGTCCGACCGACGACGCCCGCGTGATCGCCCGGGTCGCCCGGCGGCTGCTCGACGACAGCGAGATCGGCGGCGGCATCCGCCTGCTCGGTGTGGGCGTCTCGTCGCTCGCCGACTGGATCCAGGACGACCTCTTCACCGAGAGCGAGTACGCCGACGCCCCGGTCGAGGTCGTCGAACTGCCGGAGCGCCCGCGTGATCGGATCGGGTTCTATCCCGGTCAGGACGTCGCGCATCCGGACTACGGCCACGGCTGGGTGTGGGGCTCTGGGCGCGGCCGGGTGACGGTCCGGTTCGAAACCGCGCAGACCCCGCCGGGCCCGGTGCGGACGTTCGCCGTGGACGACCCAGCGCTGTCGAAAGTCGCCCTCAAGGCGGAGGAAGACGACGAAGCCGCACCGACAAGCACGTGACACAGCCCTCGAGCTTCTCGAACTCGCTGATGTCGACGACCACCGGCGTGTAGCCGAGTTCCTCGAACAGAGCCGCGGACTTCGGTGCAGAGGCAGCCATCAACAGCCGGTCCTCCCCCAGCAGCACAACATGCGAGCCTGCTTCCTCGGGGACAGGGCGGAAGCTGTCGAACGCCGCCTGGTCGTCGACGAGCGGCTCGTACCCGATCACGGTTCCGTCGGGCAGCGCGGTCACGGCCGACTTCAGGTGCAGCACCTTCCGCACCGGAACCGCGCGTACGTCGGCCCCGAGCGGCGCGAGCGCTTCCCGCAACTGCCGGATGCCCTCGTCGTTGGTGCGCCCGCCGAGCCCGGCGTACACGACCGATCCGATCTTGAGGATGTCGCCGCCGTCGAGCGTCCCGGGCCCGGTGATGTGGCTGATGCGATAACCCTGCTTGGCGACCGTCTGCTCCGCGGCTGCGGCTTCCGGGCGACGCTCGTCGGCGCCTGATCGCGCGATCACGGCGAGGTCGTCGTACACGACCATCGTGTCCTCGACGAAGACGCCATCGGGGCATTCGTCGATCGCCGGCACCTCGACCGTGGTCCATCCGGTCGCCTCGAGTGCGTCGACGTACCGCTGCCATTGGCGTACGGCGAGCTCGGCGTCGACCGGGGTTCGTTCGATGTGCGTGACGAGCCCGTCGGCGAGACGAGGGCTGGGGCGTCGAACCAGGGCAGTCGGCATGGCTGCAGGTTAACCGGGTACCGGAGGGCTCGGAGATGGGAGGAACGGATGCCGAAGATCCTGCCCGCGATGGGCGGCGAGGTGGTCGAGATCATCCTCGCGGACCACCGCTGGTTCGAGGAGGCGCTGCGCGAACTGCGTGACGTGCAGAGCGACCGGGAGGCTGTCCTTGCCGACCTGGCGACCGTGCTGATCGCGCACGCGGAGGCCGAGGAAGCGAAGGTCTACCCGACGCTGCGAAACAAGGACGCGATCGATCAGGAGGAGGTCGAGCACTCCGAGCGCGAGCACGACGAGGGGAACCAGGCGTTGCTTGACCTGATGGAGGTCGAGGACACCGACAGCGAGGAGTTCAGCGAGAAGCTGCACGAGTTGTCCGAGGCGCTCTCACATCACCTGGACGAGGAGGAGCGGGACGTTCTCAACCCGGCGCGGACAGACGTGTCCGAAGAGGTACGGCGCAAGCTCGGCGACGCGTTCGCCGAGGAACGCGCCCGATTGATCGACTCCGGCTGCGGGGACATCGCCAACGTGCGCAAGGTCGTCGCTCAGGCGAAGTGAGCGGCAGCCCGGTCACAGAGGGTTCCGGTGTGGCCGGGCTGCTGGAACTTCCCCGCTGCGATGATCAAGCTCTTCAGCGCCGCTCGATGAGGTCACAGCGTGAGCACGAGTCCTTCCTCGGCGGCAAGCACCTTGCCGTCGAACTCCTGCTCCGCCTCGGCGACCGATACCGACCGGTCCGACCCCGGCCAGAAGTGCGTCAGCAGCAACCGTTGCGCGCCACGCGCGCCACTGCCGGCTTCACCGGCCGTCATGAGGTAGCGCGGTGTCGTGTCCGGTGACGGACCCTGCAGCGTCGCGTCGGAGATGAACAGATCCGTCCCCTCGGCCAGCTTCCGCAGGTCCGGCGACGGGCCGCTGTCGCCGGTGTAGGCGACCGACACACCCGGCGCGGTCAGCCGCACGCCGAAGTTGGTCTTGTAGTGCGGCAACTCGACCGTCTCGACCGTGAACGGTCCGAGCTCCCGCGTCGTCGCGAGGTCGTGCACGTCGAAGACGTCGGCCGGATCCGGGATCGATTCCAGCGCTCGGAGTACGTCGAGCACACCCGGCGGACAGTGCAACGGGATGGGCGGTGCGTCCGGTGCTTCGTAGTACCTGACCCGGGCGAGCCCGCTCACGTCGACACAGTGATCCGGGTGCTGGTGCGTCACGACGACCGCGTCGACCTCACCCTCCGGGCAGTGCTCGAGCAGTCGCGGCAGAGCGGCGTACCCGAGATCGAGCACGACTCGGAAGCCGTCGTACTCGAGCAGAAAACCGGCGCACGCGCGACCGGCCTCCGGCCACGCGCCGCACGAACCGAGGACGGTAAGCGACCTCACCGGACCGCGAACGGCTGGTCGGTCGGCACGATCTCCTTGCCCAGCGGGATCAGTGAGATCGGGATCAGCTTGAAGTTGGCCACGCCGAGCGGGATGCCGATGATCGTCAGGCACAGCGCGATGCCCGTGGTCAGGTGACCGAGCGCGAGCCACCAGCCGGCGAAGATGATCCAGATCACGTTGCCGAGCAGCGCTCCCGCACCGGCGCCGGGCTTGTCGACCATCGTCCGGCCGAACGGCCACAGCGTGAACCCGGCGATCCGGAACGCCGCGATGCCGAACGGGATCGTCACGATCAGCACGCAGCAGATGATGCCGGCGATCGCGTACCCGATCGCGAGCCAGAACCCGGCCAGCACCAGCCAGATCAGATTGAGAAGCGTCCTCATGGTGCCCAGCCTGCCACCTGGCGGGTGTGTTCCGGCACCAACCAGGTGACAAGTCCGGGATCAATCCGGGGCGTCCAGTGGCCACCCCTGACCACCTTCACGGTGAGGTTCTGGGCCGTCCCGGCTAGTAGTCGTCAACGCTGAGGGTGCCAAAAGTCATCCCCGCGGCGATGAGGCGGTTACGCAGCGCCGGGCCCATGGCGGCGGCCGTCGTGGTCTGACCGGCTGTCTTCGGCAGGTCGTCCAAAGCCAGGCAGAGGGCGCTCTCGCCGAGCATCTTCGCGGTCTCGTCGTACCCGGGATCGCCACCGGCGACCTCGGTGATGACCTGCTTGCCGCCGCCGCGGCCGACGAAGCGGACGTTGAACCAGGACTTCGCGCGGCGCTCCGGGCTCGGACCGTCGCCGGGATTCAGCCTGCTGAGCAAGGCGTTCCGCAACGGCGGGATCTGTGCGGCCGTGACCAGGAGGCCGGCGGTGCCGATGCCTCCGGCGACCATCGGGAGCCGCTTCATCGCCGCGTAGTGCGAGTAGCGGAAGTCGGGGCCGTAGCTGTCGAGCAATCGGGCCGAATAGCCGACGATCTGTGGGTCGATGGTCGGCAAGGGCACGGCCCAGAAGCCTTGCTGACGGTGAATCCGGCCGGCCACCGCGCCGGCCTTGCGGCCGTCAGGGAGTGGCTCGGCCCGGCGGCGGGCGCGGTGGGCATCGAGGTTCTGCTTCGGCCGTGACATCGCAGTGATCGCGGTGTGGAACGTGCCGCCGGACGGGCGGCCGCCGACGCGGACCAGTCCGTCGACCCGGATCGGGACACGTTCGGGCAGTTGCTCGACGGTGTACTGAACGCCGAGGTCGTACGGGATCGAGTCGAAGCCGCACGCGTGCACGATCCGGGCACCGGTCTGGACGGCGCGCTCGTGGTAGGTGACGTACATGCGGTCGACGAACTCGGACTCGCCGCTGATGTCGAGATAGTCCGTACCGGCGTCCGCACAGGCCGCCACCAGTGGTTCGCCGTACTGGATGTAGGGACCGACCGTGGTGGCCACGACCTTCGTCGATTCGACCAAGGCCTGCAGGGACTTCGGGTCGGTGACGTCCGCGTGCAGGACGTCCTTGCCGAAGACTTCCAGCTTCTCCTGGTTGCGTCCGGCAACAGCCCACCTGAGCTCGGCTGGTGCGTTCGTGGCGAGGTAGTCCGCGGTCAGGGCTCCGGTGAAGCCGCTCGCCCCGAGGAGAACGACGTCGTACGCGCGGCTCACCTGTTCGCAGCCTTCTCCGCGTCGGCCGTGCCGCCGGCGCCGGTGGCGCGGGACGACGCGGCGGCGCCGCGGGTCTGGATATCGGCGAGCGCGGCCCGGTCGGCCTTCGGCACGCTGAGGCGCGAGCCCAACTCGATCACGTGTGGGAGCAGCCAGCGGAACACCTTCATAGCCCCGATCCAACCAGGCACATGCACGGTCCGCGAGCGTTTCCGGATACCGTCGACGAACTTGTCCACGGCGAAGTCCAGCGGATACACCTTGCTCGCCAGCGGGATGCCGGTCCGCATCGTGCCGAACACCGGGTGGTCGTCCACTCCCCGCACCATGTCGGTGTCGACGAACGTCATGTGGGCGACGCCGACACGGACCCCGAGATGCTTCAACTCGGGCCGCAGGGTGTCACCCATCGCCTCCACGCCGGCCTTCGCCACGTTGTACGCCCCGAGTCCGGGTAGGCGCACGATCGCCGCAAGCGAGGAAACCAGGAGGAGATAGCCCCTGCTCTCCAGCAGGTACGGCAGGGTCAGGTGGACTGTGCGCCAGACGCCGTACAGGTCGACGTCGAGGACGCGCTCCCACATCGTCGGGTCCATGCTCCGGCTGAACCCGGGCGCGGCGATACCGGCGTTCGCCATCACCACGTCGATCCGGCCGTAGCGCTCGGCCACGGCCTCCACCGCCGTACGCAGCGACTCCGTGTCCGTGACATCTGCCTCCCACCAGCCGGCGTCCGGGCCGCAGTCCTCCGCGACCTTCTTCAGCTCGTCCGGCTCCAGACCGACCAGGGCGAGCGTCGCACCCTCGCGGGCCAGCTTGCGGGCGACCGCCGCTCCGATCCCCCGGGAGGCGCCGGTGACGAGGACGACTTGACCGGGCAACGGGCGCATCTGAACCTCCAGCTTGTCGAGTGGATACTCGACAGTAAGTGCTTGTTGACCGATGACTCAATAGACTGTGCTTTTGGCCGGGCCTTCGGCGCCGGCGGGGTCATGGGGCCTTGGCTCCCGCCCGCCGCGTGTTGCTCCGGTCGCTTCGCTCCCTACGCTCCTCAGTCCAGGGCGGGAGGCCCCATGACCCAGACCTCGTCTGCGCGGCTGCGGCCCGACGAACGGCGGGCGCAGATCCTCGGCGCCGCCCGCCGCGTGTTGCTCGCGGATCCGCACCGTGAGCTGACCGTCGAACTCGTCGCCGCCGAGGCCAAGGTCTCCCCCGCACTCCTGTTCCATTACTTCGGCTCGAAGAAGAAGTTCCAGTACGCCGTCATCGAACAGGCTGCCGCGGAGGTCATGCTCCGCACCGCGCCGGACCCGTCCCTTCCCCCGGACGAGCAGTTGCGCTCCGGCATCCGGGCCTTCGTCCGCGCGGTTCTCGAAGCACCCCAGCTCTACCGCGCGACCCTGCTGATGTCAGCCGCCGGCGATCCCGCCGTACGAACGTTGCACTCCGAGCTGCGGCAGGTCTTCAGCCGGTGGGTGATCAGCGCGGTGGCGCAGCGCGGGATCCCGGTGACACCGACGGTCGAGCTCGCCTGTCACGGCTGGCAGGGGTACGTCGAGCAGACCTTGCTGACCTGGATCGACAGCCCGACGATCTCCGCGGAAGCCCTCGAACACCTCTGCGAGCAATCCCTCGACGCGATCCTCAGTACGACGACCGGCTGAGCGACTCGTGATGGGACTGGTCGGGGTGGTACAGGCCGACAGGACGTATACCTCCACTGAGGAGGCGGCGTCTGGGCGGTCAGGCGTGAAACCGGTCGGCCGGGCTGGAGGCCGGGCATATACGTCCTGTCGATCTGCACCACACCGGTCAGATCTCAGGCCGGGCGTTAGGGTTTTGCCGTGCTGACGGTTGCCACGGTGAATGTGAATGGGATCAGGGCCGCGTTTCGGCGTGGGATGGGGCCGTGGCTGGAGCAGACGGATCCGGACTTGCTGTTGATGCAGGAAGTCCGCGCGACCGACGACGTACTGCGGGAGCAGCTCGGCGGGGACTGGAACCTCGCCCATGCCGAGCCGTCGATCGACGGACACAAGGGGCGCGCCGGGGTGGCGGTCGCCAGCCGGCGGCCGATCAAGGACCAGCGGGACGATATCGGGCCGGAGCGGTTCACTGGGTGCGGACGATGGGTGGAGGCCGACGTCGTCCTGGAGGACGGTACGACGCTGACCGCGGTGAGCACGTACGTGTTCACGGGTGAGTTCGAGACGCCGCCGCGGCAGGAGGAGAAGTACGCGTTCCTGGACGCCATCACCGCCCGGCTGGCCGAGTTGCGCGCCGACGGTCGGCACGTACTGATGTGCGGCGACCTGAACATCGCCCACCGCGAGGTCGATCTGAAGGCCTGGAAGGCGAACCGGAAGAAGAGCGGCTTCCTGCCCGACGAGCGCGCCTGGCTGGATCGCCTGTTCGAGGCCGGCTGGGTCGACCTCGGCCGCCGCTTCGGCGGTGAGGGCCCCGGCCCGTACTCCTGGTGGTCCTGGCGCGGCAAGGCCTTCGACAACGACGCCGGCTGGCGCATCGACTACCAGATCGCCTCACCCGGCCTGGCCGCCGCGGCCACCAACTGCGTCATCCACCGCGCCCCGACGTACGCCGAACGCTGGAGCGACCACGCCCCGGTTGTGGCGACGTACGACGTGTAGCTCCGACACCGGACGCGTCCGCTGTACTGACACGATTGCGCCGAGCCGCGCCGGGTAGTCTCGCGGCATGTCCGAGTTGAACTCAGTTTCGAAGCCCCCGGTGGCCGCCCGGAAGCCGGTCGAGCGTCGCCATCACGGCGATCTGTTCGTTGACGAGTACGAGTGGTTGCGGGACAAGACCGACGACGAGGTACTGGAGTACCTGCGCGCCGAGAACGAGTACACCGAGGCCCGCACGGCGCACCTCGAATCGTTGCGTGAGGCAATCTTCCAGGAGATCTCGGACCGCACCCTGCAGACCGACCTGAGCGTGCCGAACCGGCGCGGCGGGTACTGGTACTACTCGCGCACCATCGAGGGCAAGCAGTACGCCCTGCACTGCCGCGTCAAGGTGGACGGCGATCAACCGCCGGTCACCGACGGCGACATCCCCGGCGAGGAGGTGATGCTCGACGGCAACGAGGTGGCCGGCGACTCGGAGTTCTTCTCGCTCGGGACCGTCGACATCTCCCCGGACGGCCGCCTGCTCGCCTACTCCGTCGACCTCAAGGGCGACGAACGATTCACCCTCCGGATCAAGGACCTGAGCACCGGCGACCTGCTGCCGGACGAGCTGCCCGAGGTGCACTACGGCTCGGCCTGGTCAGCCGACGGCTCGACGATCTTCTACACCAAGGTCGACGGCGCCTGGCGCCCGTACCAGGTCTGGCGGCACACCCTCGGTACGACGGACAACGTCTTGGTGATGGAGGAGCCGGACGAGCGGTTCTGGGTCAGCGTCGACCTGACCCGCAACGAGCAGGCGATCCAGATCTCGCTCGGCAGCAAGCTCACCAGCGAGGTCTGGCAGCTGGACGCCAACGACCCCGCCGGTCAGCCGGTCGTGGTCGCCCCGCGGCGTGAGGGCGTCGAGTACGACGTCGAGCACGCCGGCGACCAGCTCCTGATCACGCACAACGCGGACGCAGCCAACTTCTCGCTGGCCTCGGCCCCCCTCGACTCCCCCGGCGACTGGACGACGCTGATCCAGGGCGACGAGTCGAGCCGGCTGCTCGGCACCGACGCCTTCGCCGACCACGTGGTCCTGTATCGCCGCCGCGACGCGCTCACCGAGCTGGCGATCATGCGTCGTACCCCTGACGGCTTCGGGGCTCCGGAGGCACTCGAGTTCGACGAGCCGATCCACACCGTCGTCCCCGGACGGAACGACGAATGGCACGACACCAGGTACCGCTTCGCCTACACGTCCCTGGTCACGCCAGGTTCGACGTACGACGTGGATGTCGCGACCGGAGAGCGTCGACTGCTGAAGCAGCAGCCGGTGCTCGGTGGCGTGGACCTGGACGCATACACGCAGTACCGGGAGTGGGCGACCGCGCCGGACGGCACGAAGGTGCCGATCTCGATCGTCGCGCGGAAGGACGTCGCCAAGGACGGCAACGCGCCGGTCGTGCTGTACGGCTACGGCTCGTACGAGAGCTCGATGGACCCGTGGTTCTCGATCCCGCGGTTGTCGCTGCTCGATCGCGGCGTGGTGTTCGCGATCGCGCACGTGCGGGGCGGGGGTGAGCTCGGCCGGCACTGGTACGACGACGGAAAGATGCTGACCAAGCGGAACACGTTCACCGACTTCATCGCGTCGGCCGAGCACCTGGTCGCGGCGGGCTGGACCCGGCCGGAGCGGATCGTCGCGCAGGGTGGCAGCGCCGGCGGTCTGCTGATGGGCGCGGTGGCGAACCTGGCGCCGACGGCGTTCGGCGGGATCGTCGCGGAGGTGCCGTTCGTGGATGCGCTGACCACGATCCTGGACCCGTCCTTGCCGCTGACCGTGGTCGAGTGGGAGGAATGGGGTAATCCGCTCCAGGACAAGGCCGTCTACGAGTACATGAAGTCCTACTCGCCGTACGAGAACGTCACCGAACAGGCGTATCCGCGCATCCTCGCGATCACCAGCCTGAACGACACCCGGGTGTTCTTCGTCGAGCCGGCGAAGTGGGTGGCGAAACTCCGGACGACGGCCACCGGCGAGGTCGACGTACTGCTGAAAATCGAAATGGAAGCCGGGCACGGCGGCCGCAGCGGCCGGTACGACGCCTGGCGCGAGGTGGCCTTCTCGCTCGCCTGGGAACTCGACACTCTCGGCCTGGCCTGACCTTCCCGGGCCGGCCTGACTGTCCTGGCCCGGCCTGACTGTCCCGGGCCGGCCTGACGTCGCCGCCGGTATCCACTGGTTCCGAGCCCTCGTTTCGGGCGGGAACACGGCGGGTACCGGCGGCGTTCCTGTTCAGTGGAGAAGGAACGCTCTGAGGTGGTGCCCGATGCGGTGTGTCGTGCAGCACATTCGGTGCCCCAAGAGCTGCTGATTCTGGCGAGATTCTCAGGTTTGCCGGCCGGTGTGCCGCTGGACAACGGCGCCGAATTCCCTTGGTTTTCACGGGAATTCGGGGTTGCCCGGGCAAAGGCAGCCGGGCGGCGGTCGCGGAGGGCTGCTGGACACCGGTTTCCCGGCGTGGATCGCAGCCGGGAACTCTCAGGGAACGTTCAGGCTGTTTACACACTGGTCCTGGAATCTTGAACCTCACTCGAGCGTTGCTCTCCATGTAACGACGAAGGGAGTTTCGGTGGCTCGCATGGCTCGTGTCCGCACCACGGACGACGGTATCGACGGCAAGGACAGCGTTGGTCTCTACCTTGAAGAGATCGCGCGTACGCCCCTGCTGACCGCAGAGGAAGAAGTCGAGCTCGCTGAGACGGTCGAGGCAGGTCTCCTGGCGGAGCAACTGCTGGCCGAGGGGCGGGTTGGACGCAAGAAGGGCGGAGCGCCCAAATATGCGACGGAGGACGAGCTGGAGTGGCTGGCCGAAGAGGGCCAGCGCGCGCAGCAGCGGTTCGTGACCGCGAACCTCCGATTGGTGGTGTCGATCGCGCGCCGCTACGGACGTTCCCAGATGCCGCTGCTGGACCTGGTCCAGGAGGGCAACACGGGACTGATCCGGGCGGTGGAGAAGTTCGACTACCGCAAGGGATTCAAGTTCTCGACGTACGCGACCTGGTGGGTGCGGCAGGCGATCACCCGCGGTATCGCGCAGCAGGCCCGTGTGGTCCGGCTGCCGGTGCACGTGGTGGAGCAGCTGAACCAGATCGGGTCCGCGCGGCGCACACTCGAGCGCAAGCTCGGGCGGGAGCCGGAGATCGACGAGATCGCGGCGGAGCTGGACCTGGACGTCGAGCGGGTCACCGAGTTGATCCGGATCGGCCGGGACCACATCAGCCTGGACAACCCGATCGACGACGAGGGTGAGACCTCGCTGGGCGACCTGATCGCGGCCGAGACCGCGCCAGGCCCGGACCAGCTGGTCGCCGACGCGTCGGACCGCTCGGGCCTGTTCAGCCTGGTCGACCAGCTCGACCCGCGGTCGGCGGACGTGATCCGGCGCCGGTACGGCCTGCACGACGGCCGGCAGGCGAAGCTCGCCGACATCGGCGCGGTGCACGGCATCTCCGCCGAGCGCGTACGTCAGATCGAGCGCGAGGCCCTGGGCCGCCTCCGCCTCCTGGCAGACCCGACCCTGGCAGCCTGACCCGAGCCCCCGAAACCCCTCGAAGGACCCCGAGCCAACCCGGCCCGGGGGTCCTTCGCCGTACTCCCCCCACCGCGACTCCAGCGTTTGAGGGGTCAACCCCTGAAGAGGTGGTGGGTTGCCCCCGCGGATTCTGACGGGCCAACCCACCGCTTGAGGGGTCAACCCCTGAGGGCGATGGGTTGCCCCTGCGGATTCTGACGGGCCAACCCGCCGTTTGAGGGGTCGACCCCTGACCTGGTCGGTTGGACCCGCGCGACCTTCTCACCGGCCAACCCACCATTCGAGGGGTTGACCCCTGAGGTGGTGGGTTGCGCCCGCGGATTCTGACGGGCCAACCCACCGTTTGAGGGGTCAACCCATGAGGCTGATGGGTTGCCCCCGCGGATTCTGACGGGCCAACCCACCATTCGAGGGGTCAACCCCTGACCTGGTCGGTTGCCCTCGCGCGACCTTCTCACCGGCCAACCCGCCATTCGAGGGGTTGACCCCTGAGGTGGTGGGTTGCCCAACCCAACCCACCTAACTAACCGGCTTTGGGGTTGACCCCTCAAAGGGCGGGAGGCCGGCGCGGATATGGGCAGGGGGTCCGGGGTCGAGCGGGAGGCGGTCGCTGGGGAAGTGGCTGTGACCGTCAGCGGTCAGGCGGCGGCTGCGTTCCACTGATCGATCAGGGCCGGGAGCTCGGACAGGCGCTGGACCGTGGCGTCGGGAGTGCCCTCGGTGTGGCCGATCTGCTCGAGCGGGATTGCGCTGTGCGGGACGTGCGCGGCCCGCATGCCGACGTTCTGTGCGCCCCAGACGTCGTCGAAGAGCCGGTCACCGACGAACAGGCACCGGGACGGGTCCGACACCCCGACCGCCCGCATCGCCGCGAGGAACGCCTCCGGGTGCGGCTTCGTGTACGGGATCTCGCTGGTGTAGACGGCGCCGTCGAGCAGGTCGAGTACGCCGTCCCGCGCGAAGATATCCTCGTGTCGCTGACGCGACCAGATCGTGTTCGACAGTACGCCGATCTTCAGACCCTCGGCCCGGATCGCGCGGAGCGTGTCGAGGGCGTCCGGCTCGAGCTCGGTGTGCGGGTCCCATTGCCGCTCGTACTCGGCCAGCGCGGCCGGTGTCATCACGGCGTCCGCCAGCAGGCACACCTCCTCGAAGGTGCTGCTCCGATGCTCGTCCCGGGAGCGCTGCCAGACCGAGTTCTCCGCGGTGAGGAGCCGGCTCGCCAGTTCGTCGGCCCGGGCCTCGTCGATCAGGGCCGCGACCGACCGCCAGGCGGCGTACAGGTCGATGTCGTGCCAGGTTGCCAGCGTGCCGCCCCAGTCGAACAGGACGGCTTCGATCTTCTCGTTCGTCACGCGGCTACCCTGCCAGACCCCGCCGACCGTCCTCGCCTGATTTTCAGCTGACCCGCGCGATCCGCCGGCGCCGGGCCAGCCAGACCACAGCCGCGGCGTAGAACACCAGGCAGGGGACGTCCGAGACCAGCAGCGTCCACGGCGCGCCGCCCTGATTGTCCCAGCCGGAGAGCTGTCCAGTTGCCGCCGGCAACAAGAAGGCGAGCAGGTTGTTCATCGTGTGCAGTGCGATCCCCGCCTCCAGTCCCCCGGTCCGGACGGTCAGCCAGCCGACCGTGACCGCGAACAGGAAGATGTCGACCATCGCCCAGCCGGTGTACCCGTGCCCGGCCACGAACGCCGCGCCGCCGACCACGATCCCGGGCCACGGTGAGCGGAACACCGTCCGGACCCATTGGGCCCGACCTTCCTTCTGGTCCGGCCCGTAGGCACCGACCGCCTGGATGAACCAGCCGCGGAAGATGAACTCCTCCGCCGCGGACTGGAACGGCACCAGGCAGATGATCACCAGCGCGGGTACGACGAACGCGCCGAAGCCGACCCAGGAGCCGCCCTCGTCGGCTGTCGCGGAGGCCTGGCCGGGGAAGATCACCTCGACCAGCAGGCCGAGACCGTACGACAGCACGACATAGCCGAGTGCGGGCAGACAGCACAGCAGCAACCAGCGCCAGCGGATCCGGTTCAGGACGGACGCGACGCTCCAGAACGGCCGGCGCTGGATCAGCCAGGCGGTGAACATCACGAACGGCGTGAGGATGCCGAGCATGACCAGCGTGACGGCGAGGTTCTCGGTGTCGCTCGGGAAGATGTCGTTGCCCTGCGGCTCGGAGAACTCGCCGGTGATCAGGCTGTGGACGATCTCCCAGCCGACCAGGACGGCCGCGGTGATGAAGAGGACGCCGACCCCCAGGAACAGGGTGCCGACGATCGGGCGCCACCACGCGTTCTTCGGCGTACGGGCGAGGCGGTGGTACGGCGTACCCGCCGGGGCCGGAATGATCCGGGGCTCACGGTAGGCGAACTGCCCGGGGTACGGCGGCGGTGCACCCCACTGCTGGGGGTGGGGACCCGGCGGAGGGTAGGCGCCTGGCGGAGGGTAGCTGCCTGGCGGAGGGTACGGCGCCGGCGGTGGGTACGGCCCTGGTTGCGGGTACGCCCTGGTTGCGGGTACGCGCCCGGGGGTGGGTAGGAACCCGGCGGCGGGTTGACGCCGGGTGGATAGCCGCCTTGCGGGTGGGGCGGGGGCGGCGGGTACTGCCCCGGCTGGGAGTATGGGCCCGGTTGCGAGGGCGGCCCGGATTGTTGCGGGTCCATGACTGGACTCTAGAAGATCAGGGCAAGCGCGAGTGGAGGGAGAGCACAGTGGTGACTGATCCGACACCTGGACCGGCCGCGTCGACGCGGGCGCTGCCGCAGTCGGTCCTGATGCCATTGACCGGTTCGGCGATCTTTCTGGTGGTGACGATCGAGCCAGGCGGCGAGGAGGCAACCCGCGATCTCCTCGAGCGGATGAGCGCCTTGGTCCGCTCCGTCGGCTTCCGTGTGCCCTCCGGCAGCCTGTCCTGCGTCACCAGCATCGGGTCGGACGTCTGGGACCGGTTGTTCAGCGGCCCGCGGCCGGCCGAACTGCACCCGTTCATCGAACTCAAGGGCGCCACGCACCACGCGGTCTCCACGCCGGGCGACCTGCTGTTCCACATCCGCGCCGCCCACCAGGACCAGTGCTTCGAGCTCGCGAGCCAGGTCATGAACGGCCTCGACGGCGCCGCCACGGTCGTCGACGAGGTACACGGGTTCAAGTACTTCGAGATGCGCGATCTGCTCGGATTCGTCGACGGCACCGAGAACCCCACCGGCTCCACGGCCCAGGACGCCGTACTGATCGGCGACGAGGACCCCGACTTCGCGGGCGGCAGCTACGTGATCGTGCAGAAGTACCTGCACAACATGAAGGCGTGGAACGCGCTGCCCGTCGAGCAGCAGGAACGCGCGGTCGGCCGGTCCAAGCTCGAGGACATCGAGATGGACGACGACGTCAAGCCGAGCAACGCCCACATCGCGCTGAACGTGATCGAGGACGAGGACGGCAACGAGCTGAAGATCGTCCGCGACAACATGCCGTTCGGCACCGTCGGGACCCAGGAGTTCGGCACCTACTTCATCGGGTACGCCAAGACGCCGTCGGTCACCGAGCTGATGCTGCGCCGGATGTTCATCGGCGAGCCCGAGGGCAACCACGACCGCCTGCTCGACTTCTCCACCGCGGTCACCGGCAATCTCTTCTTCACGCCGCCGACAGCCTTCCTCGACGACCTGCCGCCGGCTCCCTGACCTGGGTCACTCCCCGTTCAGTGGCGGGTTCGCCCAGGCGACACCGGTCCAGCGGAAGTAGACGGGGTCGTCGAGCGTGGACGGTACTTTGCCGAGGCTGTTGATGACCGTCGCCGTGCCGTTCGCGTGGCCGACGGCGTACAGGTACGCGGACTTCGAGTCCTTGTCGATACCGAGCAGCAGGACTCCGTACTGACCGCACCGCTCGGCGACCAGGCTCTCGAAGCCCTGCCAGGTGCGGGTCCGGACCGGCTTCACGATCGGCTTCATCGGGGAGCTGATCGGGATCCGGATGGTGTAGAGCGCGCCGCTGCGAGTGTTGGCCAGGAACGTGTCGTAGGTCCGGGTCTGGCTGATCAGGGTCATGGTTCTGACCGCGGCGAACCCCGGGTACGAACCGTCCGCGCGCCAGCCGTTGTCCTGCCGCCAGCGGAACAGCGTGCCGTCGTTCCGCAGGCCGTAGTAGTGGGTGTGCGCGACCGACCCCGGGTGCGCTCCCTCGTCGTAGTGCGACGTCTCGAAGTAGGTGAACTTGTCCCAGCCGCCGCCGATGCGGGTGAACTCGACGGCGTCGGACGGGACCGCGCCCGTGCGGTAGCCGTCCTGCACTCCTCGATGCGCGGGCGGTGACGAAAGTTTCCCCCGAAAGTGTCGGTCGGATGGGTGAGACTGGAGTCATGTTGCTCACCGAGGTGGTCGAGACGTCGGCCGCGCTGGCCGGCACCCGGTCGCGCCTGAAGAAGGCCGAGTTCATCGCCGGGTTGTTGTCGAAGGCCACCGAACCGGCCGAGACCGAGATCGTGGTGACGTACCTGTCCGGTGAGCTGCGCCAGCGTCGTACCGGAGTTGGCTGGCGGACGCTGGTGGACGCGCCGGAGCCCGCCTCCGAGCCGTCGCTGACGGTCGAGGAGGTCGACCAGGCGTTCGCGGAGCTGGCTGAGATGGGCGGCACGGGGGTGCAGGCCCGGCGGCGGGTTGCGGTCGACGCGTTGTTCGGGCGGGCGACCGCTGACGAGCAGCGGTTCCTGCGGCAGCTCGTGGGTGGTGAGCTCAGGCAGGGCGCGCTGGACGGCGTGATGGTCGACGCCGTCGCACGGGCCACTGGGATCCCGCTGGACAAGATCCGGGCGGCGACGATGCTGCGTGGTGCGACGGCCCCGGTTGCGGTCGCCGTACTGACCGACGGTGAGGCGGGGCTGGCGCAGTTCGCGCTGGAAGTCGGGCGTGGGGTGCAGCCGATGCTCGCCCAGTCCGCGACCAGCGTGGCCGAGGCCTTGTCCAAGACGGGTACGCCGGCCGCGCTCGAGTGGAAGCTGGACGGGATCCGGATCCAGGCGCATCGCGATGGCGACAAGGTCGTGGTCTACACGCGGACGCTCGATGACATCACGACGCGGGTGCCTGAGGTGGTGAGCGCCGTACTCGCGCTCGACGCCCAGCAGGTCGTGCTCGACGGCGAACTGATCGCGTTACGGCTGGACGGGCGACCAGAGCCGTTTCAGGTGACGGGATCGCGGACGGCGACTCGTGCGGCGACCGGGCCGGAATCGGTGCCGTTGACGCCGTACTTCTTCGACATCCTGCATCAGGACGGGCAGGACCTGCTCGGGCTCGACGGGGCCGCGCGGCAGGAGTGGCTGGCGAAGCTCGTCCCGGAGGAGAAGCGGATCCCGCGGCTGGTGACCTCCGATGCGGACGCCGGGCATACCTTCTTCCTGGATGCGGTGAAGCGGGGCCACGAAGGGGTGATGGTGAAGTCCCTGACCGTGCCTTACGAGGCGGGCCGGCGCGGGTCCGGATGGGTGAAGGTCAAGCAGACGCACACGCTCGACCTGCTCGTACTCGCGGCCGAGTGGGGGCACGGGCGTCGTACCGGATGGCTGTCCAACCTGCATCTGGGGGCGCGGGACGCAGGAGACCGGCGAGTTCGTGATGCTCGGGAAGACGTTCAAGGGTCTGACGGACGAGTTGCTGCGGTGGCAGACCGAGCGGTTCCAGGAGCTCGCGGTGCGCCAGGACGACTGGACCGTCTACCTGCGGCCGGAGGTGGTGGTGGAGATCGCTTTCGACGGGGTGCAGACCTCGCCGCGGTATCCGGCCGGGATGGCGCTGCGGTTCGCCCGGGTGCTGCGATATCGCGACGACAAGCGACCCGCGGACGTTGATACGGTCCAAGCCGTGCGGGCGATCCACGGGGGCCCCGGCGCCGAGGAGGAAGGTGGGTCCGATGACTGAGGATCCAGATGTCGTGTCCCGGCGGATCGCCCGGGAGTCGCTGGACCGCAACGATCCGACCGGCTGGTTCGAACACCTGTACTCGGCGGCGTCGGAGGGCGCCGCCGTCGTGCCGTGGGATCGCGGTACGGCGCATCCGCTGCTGATCGAATGGATCGACGAAGCGCAGCCGCACGGGGTCGGGAAGACCGCCCTGATCGTCGGTGCCGGGACGGGCTGGGACGCGGAGCGGATCGCCGACCGCGGCTACGACACCACCGCCTTCGACATCTCCCCCACTGCGATCGAGACCGCGCGGCGCAACCACCCGGACTCGAGGGCGCACTACGTGACCGCCGACCTCCTCGCACCACCGAGCGAGTGGCATCGCGCTTTCGACCTGGTCGTCGAGATCTACACGGTTCAGGCTCTGCCGATCCCCGTCCAGCCGGTCGCGATCACTCAGGTCACCGAACTGGTGGCCCCCGGCGGCACCCTCCTCGTCATCGCTGCCGCCCGTCCCGACCACCAGCCCGATGCCGACATCGAAGGTCCACCCTGGCCCCTCACCCGCGCCGCCATCGACTCCTTCACCGCCCCCGACCTTCACCTCATCCAGCTCAGCGAATCCCCCAGCCCGGTCGACCCCACGGTGCTTCGCTGGCGCGCCGAGTACTTGCGCGACTAGGACGTGTCCACCGACCGCCCTGAGCGCGCCGACCACGGTGACCGCGGCTGGGTTCGGGCCGAGCGGCTCGACGCCTCGCGGGTCGTCGATCAGGTGCAGGAACAGACCGGCGTACGTCTGATCGTCGAGGGTCCGTGCGCCGGTGGCGAGGTCGGCGCGGCCTTCGTCCGGTGGCCTGATGGCCATCGCTCGGTCCTCAAGTGGCGCCCTGGCACCCAGTTGTCCGCGATGGAGGTCGGCCCTCTCGCGGTCACCGAAGCCGCCCGCACCGCGGGGCTCCCGGCCCCCGCGACCGAGCTCGCCGTCCAGATCGGCGCCGCCGTAGCCACCGTCCAACAGTTGTTGCCCGGAGCACCTATCCGCCGGCTCGACGCGCGCAGGCTGGCGCAGGCCGTTGCGTTCAACGCCCTGCAGACCGGCCTCCTGGCGGACCGCCCAGACATCCCCGAGCTCGACCTCTACCTACTGGCCGATGGTCCAGGCTTCTGTCTTCACGGCCCGCTGCGCGCGCACGACCGCCGTACCGCTCGCCTCGACGCCTGGGTGACCGCCGTCGGAGCCGCACATCCGGGCCTGTTGCGTGGCGTCGACGCGGTGCACCTCGACTACCACCCCGGCAACCTTCTGGCCGTCGGCGGCACTATCACCGGCATCATCGACTGGGACGGCGCCGCCCGAGGCGACCGCCGCCTCGACCTCGTCACGCTCCGGTTCGGCGTCCACGCCAAGCAGCCGGACGACGAGGTGGCCAAGCAGCTGGACGCCGTACTGGACACCTTTCCTGCCGATGTCCTACGCCCCCTCTGGGCCCACATGAGCCTGCGCCAGGTCGACTGGTCCATCCGGCACCACAGCCGCTCGGACGTCACCCACTGGCTCAACCTGGCAGAGCAGAGGCTCTGAGCCGCCGATCATTCACTCCAGCACGACACGGTGATGCCCGTGCGCCTTGATCCGGAGTTCGAACGCAGGGGAACATATGTTCGATAATGCTGTAGACTGGGCGCATGGCGGGGCAAGGCGTGGTGGGGCCGACGGCGTTGCGGATGATGCTGGGCAGTCATCTGCGGCGCTTGCGGGAGCGCGCCGGAGTCAGCCGCGCGGACGCCGGGTGGGCGATCCGCGGGTCGGAGTCGAAGATCAGCCGGCTGGAGCTCGGGCGGGTCGGTTTCAAGGAGCGCGACGTCGAGGATCTGCTCAGCCTGTACGGCGTGTCCGACGCGCGCGAGCGGGATCGGCTGCTGCAGCTGGCCCGGGAGGCGAACGATCCCGGCTGGTGGCACCGGTACGGCGATGTCACGCCGGACTGGTTCGACGCCTACCTCGGGCTCGAGGCGGCCGCGGAGCTGATCCGGACGTACGAGATCCAGTTCGTGCCCGGGTTGCTGCAGACCGCTGACTACGCGCGGGCGGTGGCGCGGCTGACACCGGGCAACGCGCGGGCCGACGACGAGGTGGAGCGCATCGTCGCCCTCCGCACCAGGCGGCAACGCGCGCTCGACCGCGAGCCGCCGCTCAAGCTCTGGGCCGTGATCGAGGAGTCCGTCCTGCACCGCCCGATCGGTGGGTCCGAGGTGCTTCGCGACCAGCTGGACGCCCTCAGCGAGGCTGTCAACCGCCCCAACATCACTCTTCAGATCATCCCGCTGGACAGCACGGGCCACGCCGCCACCGGCGGAGCCTTCACCCTCCTCCGCTTCCCCCAACACGACCTGCCCGACATCGTCTACCTCGAACACCTCACCAGCGCCCTCTACCTGGACAAACGAGACGACGTGGAGGCCTACACCCAAGCCCTGGACCTGCTCGCCGCTACCAGTCCCCCACCCCACCAAACCGCCAACCTGCTCAGCACCCTCCGCAACCAACTCCCCTAGTCCACACCCTCAGGCCGGCTATTCGTCTGGGGTGAGGAGGTTCTGGGCGCGGGTGGTCGTGGCCAAGTCTTGGTGATGGATGTCGAAGGCGGGGCTCTCGGAGCGAATGCGGGGTAGCTTCTCGAAGTTGTGCCGCGGCGGCGGCGAACTGGTCGCCCACTCCAGCGACCGGCCCCAGCCCCACGGGTCGTCCACGCCGACGAGTGGCGACCGGCGGGACTTGTAGACGTTGTAGAAGAACGGCAGCATCGACAGACCGAGAATGAAGGCCCCGACGCTGGACACGTCGTTCAGCGTGGTGAAGCCCTCATGCGCGCCGTACGACGCGTAGCGCCGCGGCATCCCCTCGACACCGAGCCAGTGCTGCACCAGGAACGTGGTGTGGAAGCCGATGAACAGCAACCAGAAGTGCAGCTTCCCCAGTCGCTCGTCGAGCATCCGCCCGGTCATCTTCGGCCACCAGAAGTAGAACCCGGCGAACATCGCGAACACCACGGTTCCGAACACCACGTAATGGAAGTGCGCGACCACGAAGTACGAGTCGTTCAACTGATAGTCCAGCGCGGGCGACGCCAGGATGATGCCCGTCAGGCCGCCGAACAGGAACGTCACCAGGAAGCCGAGCGACCAGAGCATCGGCGTGTCGAACGAGACCGAGCCGCCCCAGATCGTGCCGATCCAGTTGAAGAACTTCACCCCGGTCGGGACCGCGATCAGGAACGTCATGAACGAGAAGAACGGCAGATTCACGCCACCAGTGACGAACATGTGGTGCGCCCACACCGCGATCGAGAGCGCGCCGATCGCCATCGTCGCCGCGACCAGGCCGATGTAGCCGAAGACGGGCTTGCGGCTGAACACCGGCAGGATCTCGGTGATGATGCCGAAGAACGGCAGCGCGATGATGTAGACCTCCGGATGCCCGAAGAACCAGAACAGGTGCTGCCACAGCAAGGCACCACCGGACGCCGCATCGAACACGTGCGCCCCGAGGGTCCGATCCGCCTCCAGCACCAACAGGGCCGCGGCGAAGATCGGGAACGCGATCAGCACCAGGATCGACGTGACCAGGATGTTCCAGCAGAAGATCGGCATCCGGAACATCGTCATCCCCGGGGCGCGCATGGTGATGATCGTCGTGATGAAGTTGACGCCACCGAGGATCGTGCCGAGACCGGCCATCCACAGGCCCATGATCCACAGGTCACCGCCGACGCTCGGCGAGCGTTCCGCGTTCGTGAGCGGCGAGTACGCCGTCCAGCCGAAGTCGGCCGCACCACCCGGGGTCAGGAATGCCGACAACGTCATCAACCCGCCGAACAGGAACAGCCAGTAGCTCAACATGTTCAGCCGCGGGAACGCGACGTCCGGCGCCCCGATCTGCACCGGCATGATCACGTTCGCGAAGCCGACGAACAGCGGCGTCGCGAAGAGCAGGAGCATGATCGTGCCGTGCATCGTGAAGAGCTGGTTGTAGACCTCTTCGTCCACGATCTGCAGCCCAGGCTTGGCGAGCTCGGCACGGATGATCAGCGCCATCACCCCGCCGATCAGGAAGAACGCGAACGAGGTGATCAGGTACAGATGACCGATGACCTTGTGATCGGTCGTCGACAGCAGCCGTCCGATCACCGTACCCAGGGGCCGGCGAACCGGCCCGACGGTGATCGGACCAGTGCGTTCAGTTATCCCGGTCTGTTCGCCGACACTCGCCATGCGCCCTCCCGTGGACGATCTCGCGGCCGCGGAGTACCCACATCTCTCCGATTACACACCCGCAGCCGTCCCCGGAACAGGCGCCACGGCCAACCGATCGCGCCGGTCCTCAGCGGTGAGGGAACCGCGCACCCACGCCGCGAAACGCATCAAGAGCTCGCGGTGTGGTCGCTGAGGGCGTCGACGAAGACGTCCCAGCACTCGACCGGCACCCCGTGCCCCGCACCCTTGAGGACGACCAGGCGACCATCGGGAACAGCCGCGCGAATCGCTTCGCCGTGGGCAAGAGGGAACACCGGATCCAGCTCGCCGTGGACCACCAGCACGGGCATCGACAGCTCACCGAACCCACCGCGCACCGGTCCGTCGAACGCCATCGCGTAGTGGTTCGTCAGCGACGCCTCGAAGTCCCGGGCCCGCGCCGTGTCGCGACGTACCAGGTCACGCGCCGCGTCCTCGTCGTAGTACCCGGCTGACTCCGCCTCGATCGACCGTACGACGTACTCCTCGACGGCGGCCGGGTCGGCGAAGTCGGGCCGCTCGGGGCGCGGCATCGATGACGACGGCGGCGGTAGGTCGTCGGCGCCTGTGCTGGTGGACACGAAGGTCACCGACGCCACCCGCGACGGATAATCGACGCCCAGTATGAGCGCCGTGCCGCCGGACATCGACTGCCCGACCACGTGCGCACGATCGATGCCCAGGGCATCCAGCAGACCCACCGCATCCGCGGCCAGCTCCCGCATCGAGTACGGCGGCCGGCCGACGGGATACGACGTCGATCGCCCGGTGTCGCGCTGGTCGTACCGGATCACGTAGCACCCCCGGTCCGCGAGCTTCCCGCACAACCCGCTCTCCCACCACAGCATCGACGCCGAACCCCCGTGGATCAGCAGCACGGCCGGATCGGCGGGATCACCGAACGTCTCGGCGCAGATCTCGGCACCGTTGACCGGATACAGCTTCTCGGAAGTCATGTCTCTGACCGTAGAAGCCCTACGTCATCACGAAAAGCGATGGTTTCCGATCATCTTCATCGCCTCCGGCGATAGTCAGGCCGGCCGCCGACAGTGGCGGCCGGCCTGAACCAACTCAGCTGACCGTGAGCACCTTGGACGCCGTTTGCGTCCCCTGGTGGTCGGCGTCAGCCAGCCACACCACGCGGTAGGTGTAGGTACCACGCGCGGTCGGTTGGCGTGCAGGCTCGACAGGACGTGTCGATCCGGGGTGTTGTCGGATCGAGGTATTCACGCTTGAGCTGACGTGGCCGACCCGGCTGGGGCGGACATGTCCTGTCGAGCTGCACACATCCGCAATGGGAGCGGGCTGCGGCGGGTCGGTCGGGGGTCCGCGGGGTGGGTCGCTCTAGGATCTCGTGGTGACTGATCTCGAGCTGTTCGGGGACCTCGACACCGCCGCGCTACCGGAGCGGCAACAGCGGATCCTGGTGGTGATCCGGGACTGGGTGACGCGGTACGGCTACCCGCCGAGCAGCCGGCAGCTCGGTGACGCGGTCGGACTGCGGTCCTCGTCGTCGGTGTCCAAGCACCTGGCCAGCCTGGAGGACAAGGGCTTCCTCCGCCGGAGCCCGTCGGTCTCGCGGTCGATCGACGTACGGATGTTCCTCCAGGAGCCGGCGGCCCGCGAGTCCGAGGACTCGGTGCCGGTGCCGGTGGTCGGTGACATCGCGGCCGGTACGCCGATCTCCGCCGTCGAGCACGTGGACGACGTACTGCAGCTTCCCCGCGGATTGACCGGGCGCGGGACCGTGTTCGGCCTGCGGGTGCGGGGCGAGTCGATGATCGAGGCCGCGATCTGCGACGGCGACATCGTCGTGATCCGGCAGCAGTCCGAGGCGTACTCGGGCCAGATCGTCGCCGCGATGATCGATGACGAGGCGACCGTGAAGGTCTACCGCCGCCGCAGCGGCCACGTGTACCTGGAGCCGCGGAACCCGGCGTACGACATCATCGACGGCGACAACGCGGTCATCCTCGGGATCGTAGTTTCGGTGCTGCGGAGCGTTTGACACCGAGCAGCGTCGACACCCCAGGCAGGGCGGACACGGCGAGGCGCTCGGCCCGGGGCTTACTGGGCCAGGCGCTCGTGCAGTAGACCGAGTTGGGCGGGATTGGCGGTCAGGTCGGCGGCTCGTCGATCGGCGGCGTGCGCCTCGGCGTGGCGACCGAGGTCGCGGAGGAACTGCGCCTGGCTCGCGTGGAACAACGGATATGCCTGGAGCTCGGCCGAGAGCCCGTCGAGTTCGGCGAGCGCGGCCTCAGGGCTTTTCACGTAGGAGAGCGCGATCGCGCGATGCAGGCGAGTTACCGACGTCGGCTGCAAGGTCAGGAGCATGTCGTAGAGGACGAGGATCTGTTCCCAGTCCGTCTCCGCCCAGGTCGAGGCCTCGCTGTGGCACGCGGCGATGGCTGCTTGCAATTGGTAGGGACCGGGAGCGCGATGACGCCGGGCGGTGCGAGTCAGCAGAGACGTTGCGTCGGTGATGGCGGCGTGATCCCACCGGGCGCGGTCCTGATCTTCGAGCAGAACGAGGTCGCCGGTCGTCGTGAAGCGGGCCGCCGTACGGGCGCGATGCAGACGGATCAGGGCGAGCAGGCCGGCGACCTCGGGCTCATTGGGCAGCAGACCGTGCAGGAGAGCGGTGAGCCATTCGGCGTCATCGACCAGGTCGCGGGAGTGTGCGCGCTCGGCCGTACTGGATAGGTAGCCCTCGTTGAAGAGCAGGTAGATGACGGTGAGCACCTCGCCCAAGCGCTCCGGGAGTTCGTCGTCGTGCGGGATGCGGTACGGGATCCCGGCGTCGGTGATCTTGCGCTTCGCCCGGGTGATCCGCTGGGCTACGGCAGACTCCGACGCCAGGAACGCGGCTGCGATCTGCGCGGTCGTCAGTCCGCAGACCACCCGCAGTGTGAGCGCGATCTGGGCCTCGCGGGCGAGCGCCGGGTGACAGCAGGTGAAGATCAGCCGGAGCCGGTCGTCCGGCGCGGGCTGTACGGGCCACTGCAGTTGGGCCAGCTTCGCCCGATAGTTCTGTTGCCTTCGCAGTACGTCGAGACCGCGCCGCCGGGCGACCGTGAACAGCCAGGCATCGGGCCGCTCGGGGATCCCCTCGACCGGCCAGCGCCGGAGCGCGATCTCGACCGCGTCCTGGACCAGATCCTCGGCGGCGGAGAAGTCGCCGAGCAACGACATCAGCGACCCGGCCAGTTGGCCCGCGTGATCACGGACTGCGCGAGCCAACTCGTCCTCGGTGTTCAAAAGTCGACCGTGTTCAAAAATCGATGGGCCGGATCTCGACGACCGGGCAGGCCGGCCAGGTCTTGACCATCCGCAGGGCCTCGTCCAGATCGGCAACCTCGATCTCGCTGAACCCGGAGATGACCTCTTTGCCCTCCATGAACGGCCCGTCGGTGGTCATCGGTACGCCGCCGTCGAAGCGGACCGTGGTCGCGGACCCCGCGCCCTGCAGCTTGCTCCCACCCCGGATCTTGTCCCGGTGGTCGTCGAACCACTGCATCACCCGCTGATAGGCCCGCTCCCGCTCGTCCGGCGCCATCGCCTCGAGCTCCTTCGCGTACGCCTCGGTCTCGACAAACATCAGCACGTATTTCACTGCTCACCTCCTGCGATCAGTCTCACTCACTCGACACCACCAAGACGATCGGCACCCCGCCGGATCCGACACCGCAGACCCCACCTGACCGGGCCATCGGTCCTGCCGAGAAGGGTCCTCCGGCACTGCCCGCCGGCTCAGCGCCGCTGTTGGATGGGAGGCACGTGGCAGGAAAGGGAGCGTTCGATGACAGCGTCCGGCCGATCACGGTCTCCGCAGGGGAGAGACCCGTCGGTGCGGATGGTCCAGCTCGGGCTCGCGCAGCAGGAGGGGTCTGCGTGGTCCGGGTCGGATACCGATGCATCGCAGGAGTCGGAGCACAGCAGTGGCCGCCACATCCGCACCTGGTGAAAGTCCTGGATCAGGTCTTCGGGCGGCGCTTCGCGCGCTCGACCGCGTAGACGGCCGCCTCGGTCCGGCGTTCCATGTCGAGCTTGCGCAGCAGGGCGGAGACGTAGTTCTTCACCGTCTTCTCGGCCAGGAACATGCTCTGCGCGATCTGCCGGTTGGTCTTTCCCACCGCGATCTCGTCGAGGATGCGACGCTCCTGCTCGGTCAGCGACTGGTACCGGGGGTCGTCGTCCTCACGTCGACCGGGTTCCGCAGCCGCTCCAGGACCAGGTCGGTCATCGACGGGTCGAGCAGCGACTCCCCCGCGGCCAAGCGCCGTACCGCGCCGACCAGGTCTGTCCCGCTGACCTGTTTGAGCAGGTAGCCGGCCGCACCCGCCATGATCGCGCTGAACAAGGCTTCCTCGTCGGAGAACGAGGTCAGCATCAGGCAGGCCGGCGGCGGGTCCATGGCCGAGCGGATCTCCCTGCACACGGTGATCCCGTCGCCGTCGCCCAGCCGGACGTCCAGGACGGCGACATCCGGGTTGCAGCGCTGGGATCCGGGCGAGCGCCTGCGCCGCGGTCGACGCCTCGCCGACCACCTCGATATCCGGTTCGCCCTCGAGCAATTGCCGCAGCCCGAGCCGGACGACCTCGTGATCGTCGAGCAGGAACACCTTGATCGTCATGCCATCCCCCCTGAAACTCCCCTATCGCTCAGAGTAAGCCGAGGGCGGGGGCTGTGATGCGAACCTACGACGGTGCCGGCCTCGAGATTCTCGACACCGGCGAGTGCCTCCGGCTGCTGCGCTCGGTCCCGGTCGGGCGGCTGGTCTTCACCCAGGGCGGCCTGCCGGTGGTCCGGCTGGTGAACTTCTGGGTCGACCGGGACACGATCGTGTTCGCCTCCGACGACCGCGAATGGCTCCGGGCGGCGCACCGTGGTGACGTGGTCGCCTTCGAAGCGGACGACGTCGACCCGACCCGGCAGCTCGGTTGGACCGTGACCTCGGTCGGCCACTTGTCCGTCGTACCCGCTGCTGAGGCGGCCGAGCTGGAGCGGACCGCGCCGGTGTGGGCGGGGCTGTGTGACGGGCCACTGATCAGGCTCGGCACCGAGTCAGTCAGCGGCCGGGCCGCTCGTTGATGCCCACGGCAACGGCTGTGAGGCGTTCCCAAATCGCCGTGGCCTTCCGTACCGTGGCCCCGTGAGTGATCAGGCCGACGGTGAGCGGAGACGGCACCTGTACGGGGTGACCGCCGAGATCACGCAGCTCCTGCTCGGGGACTTCGACCAGCAGGATGCCCTGCGGCTGATTGCCCGCCGGGCTCGCGAGGTCTCCGGCGCCCGCGTCGGCGCCGTCCTGCTGACCGACCGGGATGACCTGGTGATCGCGGCGCTCGACGGGCACGCGGAACTCCAGGATTACGTCGGCAAGCGGGTCGCCGGCCTGGATCAGGTGGTGCACGGCGACCAGGTGACTGTGGTCGACATCCCGGAGCTCGCATCGCTCGGGCCGGCCCTGGTCGCCCCGTTGCCGCTGGCATCATCCACGGCGGGCGGACTGTTGCTGGTGGCGACCGAGCGTGGTGCCACCATGGAGGAGCGCAGCGAGCTGCTCAGGATGTTCGCGGCTCAGGCGACGCTGGCGCTGGATCGCGCTCAGTTCCAGCGGGACCAGTCGATGATCGCCGTCCTGGAGGATCGTGATCGGATCGCCCGGGATCTGCACGATCTAGTGATCCAGCGTTTGTTCGCGACCGGGCTCCAACTGCAAGGCATCAACCGGATGGTGAGCACCCAGGTCCAGGAACGCATCAATCGCGCCATCGAGGACATCGACTCCACCATCCGCGACCTGCGCGCGGCAATCTTCGAACTGCACCGCCACCCGGCTCGCCGCTCGCTCCGAGCCGATCTCCAGACTCTGGTCCTGGAGTACGACGAACCGCTCGGCTTCCGGGCCAGTCTGACCTGCACCGGCCCGCTCGACACCGTCGTACCGCTGGAGGTCCGTCCCGAGATCCTGGCCGCGGTCCGCGAGTCCCTCTCGAACGTCGTACGGCACGCTCATGCCAGCGCGGTGACCGTCGAGGTCACCGTGACCGCCAAGGATGTCATCGCTCGAGTCACCGACAACGGCGTCGGCATCACCGCCCCAGACCACCGAAGCGGGCTCCGCAACCTCGAGGAGCGTGCCGAAGCGCTCGGCGGTGCCGTGCGGTTGGAGATGAGCCAGCCGCACGGCACCGTCCTCGAACTGCGCGTGCCACTCGCCGAACCGCGCAGCTGAGCCTCCGGCCCGCGGGCCAGGCTGAGGAAGGCCGGAGCGTACGGTGGCCGGAAGTGGCTGTTCGGATGAACCCGGCACGACCACCACCGGCCTCCCTCGCCATCCATTCCAGCCTGAGATCCGAGGGCACCCGCAGGGCCAAAAGTCCCGAGTCCGCCGCCAGACGGCCCGCTCATGCTCGGACTCGCCAGGAGTGCTGTCACGCTGACGGTCTGCGGATGGTGATCGCGGGAACCGCCGGTACTCAGGTCACTGCCGAGTGAGCTGACTCAGCGGTGGCCGGCGCCGTCGTCGGACGACTTCCCCGAGCCGGACTTGCCCGAGCCGCTCTTCCCCGACGTCGACTTACCTGAGGTCGGCTCGGTGCGATCGCCGCCCTTGTCGTCGCCGGGCTCGGTCGTTCGCGCGGAACTGGACTTGGTATCGGGGGTGCGGTCGCCGCCGTGGTCGTCGGGGGTCGGGGTGACCTTCGAGCTCTGGGGAGTGATGGTTGCCGGTGGCGGGAACCACAGCGGCGCCGGCGACTGGCCCGGCGTACCAGGGTCGAAGGCGGACCAGACCGCCGTACCGCCGGCGACCAGACCGGCCGCCGCGACCAGGCCCAGCAGGCCGGTCCCGACCCAGGCGAGGTAGCGCGCTGGGCGGCGCTGCGGCTCCGCGTCGTCGCCGCTGGTCCGCAGGACGACAGGGCGGTGGCGCAGGTCTTCCGAATCCATGCCTCGATCGTCTCCTCAGCTGCCGGCGGGGCGCCATCGGACCTTGGTACTAGTACCTAGTCGTCCCGGCGCTGGCGCTGGGCCCAGAGGGCGGCCTGAGTGCGGTCTGTCACGCCCAGCCGCTGGTACACGTTCGTCAGGTGCGCCTTGACCGTGCGCTCGCTGATGCCGAGCCGGCGCGCGATCGTCTTGTTCGGCAAGCCGGCGCCGACCATGTCCAGCACCTCCTGCTCGCGGTCGGTCAACTTGGTGTCCGGACCCGGGCTGCGGCGGTTCGTCAGCAACACCCGGGCCGCCTTCGGATCCAGCGGCGACCCGCCGGCGACGATCTCCCGCACCCCGGCCAGGATCACCTCAGGCTCGCTGTGCTTGAGCAGATATCCCTCGGCGCCGGCCTGCAAGGCATCCAGGATCCGGGACTGATCGCTGAACGACGTCAGCACGAGCACATGCACCTCGGGATCAGCCGCCACGATCTGCCCGGTCGCCGTGATCCCGTCGGTACCGGGCATCGACAGATCCATCAGTACGACGTCCGGCCGCAACTCCGCCGCCATCGTCACGGCCTCGGCACCGTCACTCGCGGCCCCGACCAGCTCGATATCGTCCGCGGTGCCGAGCAACTGGGACAGGCCGGTTCGGACGATCGCATGATCGTCGACAATCAGCACCCGGATCACACCGGCACCTCGGCTTCCACCCGTGTCCCCTGACCGGGCGCGGCCCGGACCGTCAGCGTGCCACCCGACTCCGCGAGTAGGTCGCCGATCGAGCGTAGCCCGAGGTGCCCGTTGCTGCTCCGCTCATCGAGTCGCGATTCGTCGAATCCGCGCCCGTCATCGTCGACAATCAGCAATCCACGCCCGTCCACCCGCTGCGCCTTGATCAGCACCTCCCGCGCTCCGCTGTGCGCGGCCACGTTCCGCACGACCTCCTGCGCGGCCCGGAACAACAGCGCCGCGGCGGCAGGCGGCAGATCCTCCGCGCCATCTGTCTCGAGCCGTACGTCGATCCCGGCCCGTTCGAGGCTCGCCGCCAACTCGGCCAACGCCGACGTGAGTCCTTCCTCGGCAAGGTTCGGCGGATAGATGTCGACCAGCAGCGACCGCAGCGACCCGATACTGCGCGCGCAACCGCCCCGCACTGTCCGCGATCAACTCGGCTCGCTGCCCGTCGCTCGGATTGCCCAGCCGCATCGCATCCAACGCGTAGTTGAGCCCGGTCAGCTCCTGTACGACGCCATCGTGCAGCTCGCCCGCGATCCGTCGACGCTCGGCGTCCGACGCGTCGACAGCGTGCTGCAGCAGCCGCTCCCGTTCCCGCTGCTGCCGCTGCACCCGCCGGGCCAGCGACCAGGCGAACGGGATCTGCACCAGCTCCAGCACCAGCAACGCCCCCAACGCAGGCGGCGCGAACCGCTGCCAGGCAGCCCTGCCGGCATCGGACACCGCCTGGTACTGGAAGTACGCCTCGAACAGCATGGCTTCCCCATTGGGCCCGCGCACCCCGACGTACACCTCGAGCAACTTCTTGTACGGGATCTCGAACCGGTTCTCCGGCCGGCTCAGGTCGCTCACCTCGGACGCGCTGCTCCCCTGCAGCCGCAGGGCCTCCTCCTCTTCCGGGCCCAGCGGGAACTGTTTCCCGATCAGCTGAGGCTCGTCGGAGTAGACAATCCGGCCGTCGGCACTCCACAACTTCACCCGCACCAGCGAACCCTGCAGTACGTACCTCCGCATCGCCGTGTCGAACGCCTGCAACGCGGCCGGCTGTCCGGCCACGACGGCCGCGTTCAGGCGTGGCTCGACCACTCCACGCGCGGTCACGTACGTCACCTGCCGAGCCGACTCGCGTGCCTGCTCCACGCCCGCCTGACGGGCCACGATCGCGATCAGCGCGGCCAGGGACAGCAGTACGATCAGCCCGGCCGCGGTGAACCGCACCAGCAGCCCGACCGTCGAGATCGGCCCACGGTCCGGGCGCGAGCGTCGCAGTTTCACCATGGTTGGGATCGTAGGGGTTGCCTCACGCCGGACGGCAGCCCGACGACAGTCGTAGTACCAAGGTGCACTACCGAAGCCGACCGGCCGGCGACGACCGTTGTCGGCATGAAGCTCCCGCTCTCACTCGCCGTCGCCGGGCCTGCCGCCCGAGTGCAGTTCCCTGCACTCGCCGCCGCGGCCGGGTTCGTCGTACTGCGAGTCGGCGCGGTTCTCGTCCGCCCTTGGCCGCTGGCCCTCGCGGTCGACCACGCCCTCGGCCCGAACCCGGCAGCCGACCCGCTGGTCGTCCTGGGGCTGGCGGCCCTCGGCAGCGTCCTCTTGTCGGCAATCATCGGGTTGCTCGATATGGCGAGTCTGAGAATCGTCGAGGGTGCGGCCGAGCGGATCGGAGCCTCGCTGCGGGCGACGATGTTCCAGCGCACGATGACGCGGTCCTTGCGGTGGCATGACCGGATGCGCAGCGGCGAGCTGGTGTCCCGCCTGACCACAGACGTCGGCCGAGTGCTCGACGCGGTGGTCGCGGTGACCACCTCGTTCCTGCCTGATGCGGTCATGCTCGCTGCCGTACTAGCGCTGTTGTTCGCCTTCGACCCCGAGCTCGCCCTGGTCGGCCTGGCGGTCGCGCCGGTGCTGGCCGCGTTGGCAGTCCGCCAGCGCAGGCGCATTCGGGCGGCCCAGCAGGACGCGCGGACCGAGTCGGGACGGTTGGCGGGGGCAACGACCGATCTGTTGCGGAACGTCCGCGCCGTCCAGGCCTTCGGCCGCAACGACCGGGCCGATGCGATCTTCGGCACCCGGAATCGCGCCGTACTCGATGTCCAACTCCGGGCGATCGACGTGGACGCGCGCTGGACCCCGATGGCCGATGTCGTCCTGGCGATCGGCGCCGCGCTGGTGCTGGTGATCGGTGGACGGCACGTGCTGTCCGGAGCACTCTCGGTTGGCCAGCTGCTCGTCGTACTCGCCTACCTGCGAGACCTCTACTCCCCCGTGCGCGGCCTGACCCGGCTGTCCGTCGTACTGGCCAAGGCCGGTGCCAGCGCGGCGCGGGTCCGTGAGGTCCTGGACTGCGACGAGGCGGTCGAGGATCGGTACGACGCCCGGCCGGCCCCGGCATTGCGGTCCGGCGTACGGTTCGAGCGGGTCTCGTTCGGCTACGAATCCGGGCGGCCGGTGCTCGACCACTTCGATCTCGACATCGCGGCCGGCGAGACCGTCTGCCTGCTCGGACCGAGTGGGATCGGCAAGAGCACGGTGCTGCATCTCCTGCTGCGCCTGTACGACGTCGACGCCGGACGGATCCTGATCGACGGAGTGGACGTCCGGGACTGCGACCAGCGCAGCCTGCGGGACCGGTTCGCGTTCGTCCCGCAGGACCCGTGGCTGCTGGACGCGACCGTCTCGGAGAACATTGCCTTCGGCAATCAGGACGCAACCCGCGCGGGAGTGATCGCGGCCGGGCGGGCAGCGCTGGTGGACGAGTTCACCGGCCGGCTCCCGTTCGGGTACGACACACCGCTGGGCGAGAGCGGTGTCCGGTTGTCCGGCGGTCAGCGCCGTCGCGTCGCGCTCGCCCGGGCCGCGGTGTCGTCCGCGCCGATGGTCTTGCTGGACGAGCCGACCGCATCCCTGGACCCGGCCTCGGCCGCCTCCGTGATCGAGGCCATCCGGTCCACGACCGCGCACCGCACGGTTCTGCTCGTCACCCATGATCGCGACCTGGCGGCCATCGCCGACCGGGTTGTCACCCTGCACCAACACCAACTCACTGGAAGGAGGTGACCACCATGCTCCGCATCAAGCCGGTCATGCACCACGGTCGCGGACGGTCCCGTAGCCGGTCCCGCTCCCGCAGCCGCAGCCGTTCCCGCAGCCGCTCGCGCGGCTGACCCACCAGCCTGCCGCCGGCCCTCAGCCGGCGGCAGGCTTCAACCCTGGAGGCCGATCGATGATTGTCGACGCCGAGGACGGACTCGCCGTCTGGGACTGGGCCGAGGGCTGCGAGCTACCGGGCGGGACCTTCGCCCTGGAGCGTCTCGGCGTCGGCAACCGCTGCGAGACCTGGCTGGTCTGGTCGGCCGCACTCTGGTCCCCCGCCGTACTCAAGGCCGCCCGCCCACATCAGATCGACCATCCTCGCGCGCTGAAGTCTCTCCGCCGGGAGACCGCCGCCCTCGCGGGCAACAGCCATCCGGCTGTCCCGCGTCTGCTGGCCGACGGCACCGATGACCCGATCCCGCACATCCTGCTCGAGTACGTCGACGGTCCGACGCTGGTCGAGGAGATCGAGGACAACGGCGTACTGACCGCCGAAGAGACCGCGCTGCTCGGTGCGCAACTGCTCCCAGCCCTGATGGCGCTCCACAGCCGAGGCCTGGCGCACCTGGACGTGAAGCCGGACAACGTGGTCCTTCGCGACTCGCGTCCGGTCCTGATCGACTTCGGAAGCGCCCGCCGGATCGGAAGTGAGCAGCCGCCGGGTCACCCGGTCGGAACCGTCGGGTACGCCTCACCCGAGCAGGAAGCGTGCGAGCCGGTCTCGGTCGCGATGGATCTCTACAGCCTCGGCCAGACTCTCGCCGAGGCGGGTGCTGAACTGCCCGAGAGTCTGCAAGGGCTGATCGCAGCGCAGCCGAGCCGGCGGCTCACCACGCCTGAAGCCCTGACGGCCTTGGCCGACGCTGCCGGCGAGCTCCGCCCGTGGCCTGCCTGGCTCAGGGTGTGAGGTCCAGCGCCGCGCGCCCCTCCGGGAAGTAGATCGGCACCGAAACCTGGTCGTGGACGATCAGCCAGCGGCCGTCGATCCGCTGCCAGGCCGCCGTCCAGCGGACCCAGTGCTCGTTCTTGTCACCGGTGACCACTGTGCCGCCGATCCGGTTGACGGCGTAGACCACTGCCAGGTCGCCGTCGACGAGCACCGTGAGGTCGCGCACCTCGTACTCGATCGGCAGCCGGTACATCGTGAAGACCTCCTCCCAGTTCTTCCACTTCGCCTCGGCGCCCAGGTGCCGCAGTGGCGTCCCCAGATCGAACGAGACGACATGCGGCGCGAAGATCGTCCTCACGGCCCCCATGTCCCCGGTGTGGATCGCGCCGACCAGCGTATCGATCCGCTCCCGGATGTCTGCTTCGTCGATTGCCTGTTGTGTAGTCATGATCGGTACGACGAGACGGTCAGCCCGACTGTGAGGACCTCACACTTCGGTACGGCGTTTCGTCGTACCAGGAAGAGGCGGTTCCGACGAAGGGAAAGACCATGACCGGGGACGACGAGCTCGATCCGGGCCTGACCGCGATCATGAGCGAGCGGCGGCAGCTGATCAACCTCGCCTACCGGCTGCTCGGCTCGCTGGCCGATGCCGAGGACGTCGTCCAGGACACCTATGCCCGCTGGTACGCCATGTCCAGCCGTGAGCAGGAGGCGATCGACTCTCCCGCCGCCTGGCTGACGAAGGTCGCCAGCCGGATCTGCCTCGACCTGCTCCGGTCGGCCCGGGTCCGGCGCGAACGCTACGTCGGCGAGTGGATCCCGGAGCCCCTGCCGGAGAGCGACGATCGGCACGCCGGTACGGACCCGGCCGATCGCGTCACCCTGGACGAGTCCGTGAACATGGCGTTCCTCGTCGTCCTGGATTCGATGACGCCGGCCGAGCGGGTCGCCTTCATCCTGCACGACGTCTTCCGGTACCCGTTCCCCGAAGTGGCCGAGATCGTCGGCCGGACCCCCGCGGCCTGCCGTCAGCTGGCTACCTCGGCGCGCCGCCGGATCGGCGACGCACAGACCCCCGCGCCGCCGACGGCCCGGCGCGCCGAGCTCATTCGCGAGTTCAAACGGGCCTGGGAGGCCACCGACATCGCGACCCTGGTCAGTCTGCTCGATCCCGAGGTCACGGCCGTCGCCGATGGTGGCGGCATCGTGATCGCCGCGCTCGAGCCGGTCCACGGTGGCGCGAATGTCGCCCAGTACTTCACCGGCCTGCCCATCCTGGACTACGGCCGCACGCTGGCGGAGCGGTCCGTCAACGGCCAGCCGGGCCTGGTGATCGAGAACGAGGGTGTCATCGAGACGGTGATCGCGTTCGACATCGCCGATGACCGGATCACGAACATCTGGGCGATCCGCAACCCGGAGAAGCTGCGCCCCTGGACGAGCTAGTGCCGCGACAAGCGAGGCTCGGAGGTCGGCGGGTCGTGAGCCCGATGGGGCGCCGGGGGCGCTCGTGTCCCGGTGATGGATTGGCTGCTGGCCCACCGTCCTGTGTTCCATTTGATGGGCTGGCCTATCAGATGGCGGGTTGGCGGCCCTGAATCAGGGTGTGGAACCCACCGTCCGGTGGGTCAACCCATCAGCTGCGGGGACCGGCGGCCAGCAGGGTCGTCACGGTCTCCTGGGCGCAGACCTTGTTCACACCGATCCCGCCGCGGGCACCGCGTTTGATCCAGCCCGCGACGTAGTGTCCGGGCCGGCCGACGACGGCGCCGCGAACGTGCGGCACGACACCACGCGCGGAGTCGAACGGCAGCCCGTCGACCGGCCGGCCCTCGAATCCGATCGCGGTGAACAGGTTGCCCGCAGCAATCGTCTCCCCGGTGTCGAGTTCCAGCCCTGCGTCGCTCCACCGGACCGGGCGGGCCTCGAACCGCAGCTCGGCGCCCGGGAAGGCCAGCAACTCCTGGAGCGCCGGGGCGCTGTACGCAGCCTGATCCGGACCCCGTCGACCGAGCAGCACCACCTCGCGGATCCCGCTTCCCGAGAGAGTACGCCGGACGTCGTCCGGCAGGTCCATACCCGCCAGGCGACCTTCGTCACTCAGCAGTATCCGGGCCAGGTCGAGGGCGACGTTCCCGTTGCCGACGACAACGGCTCGGGGACCGGCCAGCTCGACCGGCAGGGCCGCACCCGGGCGACCGTTGTACCAGGCAACGAAATCATCGGCGGCGCAGGCCGCGTCTTCACCCGGGATCCCCAACCGCCGGCTCTGATACGCGCCGACCGCGTGGATCACCGCGTCGTACCCGGTCCCGAGCTCAGCCGCGTCGGTGCGCGGCCGCCAACGCACCCGTGGATGACGCGCGATCCGCTCGAAGGTGGAGACGATCTGCTTGGTTCGCGGATGATCCGGCGCAACCCCGAAGCGCACCAGCCCGCCGACGTGGTCGAGCCGATCGACCAGCGTCACCTCGGCCGTACTTCGCAACAGCAGCTCACGCGTCGCGTACATCCCGGCCGGCCCGGCACCGACGACGAGCACACGCCGCGGTCCACCGCCCCAGGTCTGGTACGCCGGTGCCTGCCACGCATCGAGATCCGTCCCATCGAGCGGCTCCCGATCGGCGAAGTACGCCGCGTTCCGCTCGACATCCTCGACGGCAGCCAGGTCCGAGGGTTGTGCCGCGTCGACCGGGCAGGTGTCGGCACACGCACCACAGTCGATACACGTCCGCGGATCGATGAACAGGCTCGCCCCAGACCCGAACCCAGGCTCCCCCGGCGACGGATGAATGCAGTTCATCGGACACACGGCGACACAACTGGCGTCCGAGCAGCATTCCCCCGAGATCGCGTAGGTCATAGCAGGCCGGTACGCCGATACACCCGGGCCGCCGCCGGTGTCAGCAGGCCGACCGAACCGAGGAAGTCCATCAGGTTCGCGCAACTCGTCCGCAGCAGCGACCGGTGATGTTCGTTGTGCCGAGCCTCTTCGAGTGCCCGGTCCGCGTCCAGACCGGCGTTGGCGTAGACGTCCCGCCCGACCATGCTCGACACGATCATGTCCGCCGCGAGCGCGATCACCACCGCGCTGACCCAGCGCCGCCCGCGCCCCGCACCGGCCAGCCGCTCGCGGGTCTCCTCGCGCGCGAACACCATGTGCCGCGACTCCTCCACCACGTGAATGTGGTTCACCTGCCGCACCAGCGGCTCGACCCGCCGGTCCCGCATCCAGTCGCGCTGCATCACGTCGAGGACTTCCTCGGCCACCAGGATCGCGGCGTACGCCGACTCGCCGGTGGCGACCGTCTTGAACGCCCGGCCGAGCTCCCGCGCCAGCAACCCCGGCCGGTACGACGGCTCGACCATGCGGCCGGTCGCACGCGCGAACATGATCGAATGCCGGCACTCGTCGGCGATCTCGGTCAGCGCCCACTGGAACTCCGCACTCGCCGGCGGCTTGTCGTACACGTCCCGCAGGATCAGCTGCTGCAGGATCAGCTCGAACCAGATCCCGGTCGTCGCCACCGACGCCGCCTCGTGCCGGGTCAGCTCCCGCCGCTGCGCCTCGCTCAGCTCGTCCCAGTACGGCGTGCTGTAGAGCGTGCTCCACTCGGGCGACAGACCGTAGCCGTCGCCGATCGGAGCCTCCCAGTCGATCTCCGTCTGCGGATCGCGGGACAACTGCGCAGAAGATCCGAGCAGCCGTTGAGCCGTCTCGTCCGTGCCCTGCATCGCACCTCCAGGCTATCTGACATCCCCTATGTAACATAAGCGATGTCCCGAAGACGCACAAGCAGTAGCCCGGCCACCGTCCGCTCAGGTACCACCATGGGCGAACGTGAACAGCTGCCTTCCCTTGACGAGCGGCTGTGGCCGCCCGGCATACCGATGGACTCCGACACCGAACCCGGCGTCCGGCTCCGACACCCACTCCCGTTCGAAGCCGTGGGACTCGAACCAGTCGCAGATCTGCGGCACCAGGTCGGGCTCGCGGCGGTGGCGGGTCCAGATGAGCGTCGCGCCGGTCTGACACAGCTGCGGACACGAGTCGATCGTGGCCTCGATGTCCTCGTCCGAGATGTTGCCGAAGACGCCGCATACCAACACCACGTCCGCCGGCACCATGGCGTCGTACTGATCGATCAGAGCTGCGTCTCCGGTGACGATGTCCACTTGGTCGAGCAGTCCGAGCTCCCCTGCCCTCTCCTTGGCGAACGACGACAGGCCCGCGTCCAACTCGACCAGTCTGGCCCGAACGTCGGTACGCCGCGGATGCTCAGCCACCACGTCCAATACGTCCCGTCCTTGCCCAGCACAAAGACTGATCACCCGCACCACACCTGCCGGCGCGCGGTCCAACGCCGTCCGCACTTGTCCCTGAACCGCCTCCAACCGCCTCGCCAACGCGGACCCCGGCTGGTCATATTCCTGATGCCATCGCTGCCAGTCCATGCCCGGAAACCTAGCTGGCCCCGCCGACACTCGGGCACCTCACTTTCGCCGCCCGATGGTCACCGCGTTTGGGCCGTCCGGAGACACTCTGTAATCTCACGATGACGGAAAGGCAGACCGCTCTGACCGAGTGGAACTTCTGCGGGCAATCAGGTGTTGTCTTGATGGGCGCCGTACGCGATCAGGCGGGGCGAGCGAAGGAGAGTCATGAGTAGGCGTGTCGAGCAGAAGGCCCAGGCCCGCGAGCGGATCGCGGCGCAGCTTGCTGCCCAGCAGCGGGCGGAGCGACGCCGGCGGCTTCTGCTGGCGGTCGGTGCCGTCGTGGTCGTCATCGTCATCGTCGCCGGCCTGGTCGCCATCCGCCTCGCCGGTGGCGGCAAGGACACCGCGACCGCACCGTCGGGGGTCGCCGACGCGCAGATCGTGACCGCGCTGAGCTCCGTCCCGGAGTCGACCTTCGCCGCCGTCGGCACAGCCGGGGTCCAGGCCGCCCCGACCGCCATCACCGCCCCGCCCCTGACGGCCGGCGGCAAGCCGAAGGTCCTCTACATCGGCGCCGAGTACTGCCCGTACTGCGCCGCCGAGCGGTGGCCGGTCACCGTGGCACTGTCCCGGTTCGGGACCTTCACCAACCTCGGTACGACGCACTCCTCCGGGAGCGACGTCTTCCCGAACACGCCGACCCTGTCGTTCCACGGCGCCACCTTCACCAGTCAGTACCTCAGCTTCACCGGGGTCGAGACCACGACGAATCAACAGGTCAACGGCCAGTACACGCCGCTCGACACCCCGACGGCCGAGGACCAGAAGACCTTCGACACCTACAACGCACCGCCGTACGTGCAGACCGGCGGCTCGATCCCGTTCGTCGATCTCGGCGGCAAATTCGTGTCGTCCGGTGCGACGTACAGCCCGGAGATCCTCGCCGGGAAGACCCAGGCCCAGGTCGCGGACGCGCTGAAGGACCCGTCCAACCCGATCGCGAAGGCCGTCATCGGATCGGCGAATGTCTACACCGCGGCGATCTGCGCGATGACCAACAACCAGCCGGCGAACGTGTGCTCGACCGCCCCCGTCAAGGCCGCGGCCGGCAAGCTCGGGACGAGCTGAGCGTGAGCGGCACCGCGCAGCGCTCCGAGAAGACGGCGACCGGGCTGGGCTGGATCCCCTGGACCACCCTGGCCCTGTCGATCGCCGGCCTCGCGGTCGCGTCGTACCTGACCTATGAGCACTTCACCGGCGGCACCACGCTCGCCTGCCCCGACACCGGGGTGGTGAACTGCGTCAAAGTCACCAGCAGCCAGTACTCCGAGGTCTTCGGCATCCCGGTCGCACTCCTCGGCCTCTGCTTCTTCGCCGGCATGACGGTGCTCTCACTCCCCCCGCTCTGGCGTACGTCGTCCCCCTGGCCGGGCCGTCTCCGGCTGGCCGCCGTCATCGTCGGCGTGGTCTTCGTCTTCTACCTGATCTGGGCCGAACTCTTCCGGATCGACGCCATCTGCCTGTGGTGCACCGTCGTCCACGCCTTGACCCTCGTACTGTTCGCCCTGGTCCTCATCCGCGAGGCCCTGGGTCCCGAGGGCGGCTGAGACCGGCTGGAGCCGGGGTACCGGTGAAGCATGCGATGGCTTCGTCTCCGTGCGCTGCTCACGGTCAACCTGGCGCTGTTCTTCCTGTTCCTCCTGGGTCTCGTGTTCACCGGCCACGCGCAGCAGAACTCTGAGCTCGCCGACCACGGCCAGCCGGCCCAGAGCCTGTCGCAGTACGTCGGTTCGTCGTCCTTCGGCGAAGCGGTGTTCGAGAACTGGGAGTCCGAGTTCCTGCAGATGGGCATGTACGTCCTGCTCACGGCGTACCTCGTCCAGAAGGGGTCAGCGGAGTCCCGGCCGCTGGACGAGCCGGCACCGCAGGACGAGGACCCGCGCGATCACCGCAACGATCGCGAAGCGCCTTGGCCGGTACGACACGGGTCAGAGCTCGTTCTGTGGTTGTACGAGAACTCGCTGGCGATCGCCTTCGGACTCGTGTTCCTCATGTCGTTCTGGCTGCACGCGGTCACTGGCGCGGCGTCGTACAGCGAAGAGCAGCAGTTGCATGGCGGTCAGGCGGTCACCACCTGGCAGTACCTGGACTCGTCCCAGTTCTGGTACGAGTCCTTCCAGAACTGGCAGAGCGAGTTCCTCGCCGTCGCCGCGATCGTTGGCGGATCCATCTACCTGCGCCAACGCCGCTCCGCCCAGTCCAAGCCGGTCCACGCCTCACACTCCGCGACAGGTGGCTGACGCATGAACGAATTCATCGGAGCGACGCAGTGGGTCCCGCAGGACGGCGGTATCCGGAAGCTGCGGGCGGCACTCCCAGACTGCCGTGGGTGCGACCTGCAGGAGTACGCCGAGCAGGTCGTGCCCGGCGAAGGTCCGGTCCGAGCCCGCATGATGCTGGTCGGTGAAACACCCGGCGACGTCGAGGACAAGGAAGGCCACGTGTTCGTCGGCCCGGCCGGACGCCTGCTCGACAAGGCCCTGGCCGAGGCCGGCATCGACCGCTCGGAGGTGTACCTCACCAACGCGGTCAAGCACTTCCGCTTCGAACGTCAGGGCAAGCGCAGGATCCACAAGACGCCGGCCGTCGGCCACATCGTCGCCTGCCACCCCTGGCTGGAGCGCGAGCTCACGGTGGTGAAACCCGAGCTGGTCGTCATCCTCGGCGCGGTAGCCGCCCGATCGCTCCTCGGCACCGGCTTCAAGGTCACCGAGCACCGCGGCGAGCGGGTGGAACTCCCGGACGGCCGCGCGGCGGTCGCAACCGTTCACCCGTCCGCGGTGGTCCGTTCGGAGGAGTTCCGGCGCGACTTCGCCCACTTCGTCAAGGACCTCCGCGCCGCGGCCGATCTCCTGACCTGAGTGCCTCGCCAAGAAGCATCGAGGTCGTTCTGCCCGTGGCATCCGCAGGGGTCAATTTCAGGTGATATCCGGCTGATTTGTTGACCTACGAGATGGTGGGTTGGCACCCCCGATTCCGGTACGCCAACCCACCATCTCGTAGGTCAGCCCATCAGATGGGCAAGCAGGCGGACCGCCCACCACCTGGGCGAGTCGCCGGACCGCACTCCGGATCTCCCCTACGTTGCTCGACGCGGCACTGCGAGCAGGGCGTCGCCCCCACGCCGAAGCGGCGTGGGGGCGACCAGATCCGGTCGAGGATCAGGTGAAGATGCTGACGCCTCCAGGACCGACCAGCAGGCCGATCACGATCAGAGCAACGCCCCACAGCATCTGCCCACGGAAGAGCGAGACGATCCCTGAAACAACGAGGATCACAGCGATGATCCACAGAAGAAGAACCATGGTCCTTCCCATCTCTCGGGCCGGGCAGATCCCCGGCGGCTGAAGTCCCCGTGCAGGCAGTCCGGTGCCCCGTCCGAAACCCTGCAAACAACCTCTGGCACCACCCGATCGGCGCCGGTTGCCGGCAGTCGGCCGGAGCCTCCCGAGCGGGTTTCAACCTGCCCGCTGTGGTCACCGGGGCGGCTACGACCGAGTGATCGGAGAATTGCGTGAAGATCGGGTATTTCCTGTCCAGCGAGGAGTACACGCCGTCGGAGTTGCTCGAGCAGGCGCGACTGGCCGAGGAGGCCGGGTTCGACGGGCTCTGGATCAGCGACCACTTCCATCCGTGGAACGACGAGCAGGGACAGAGCGCGTTCGTCTGGTCCACCATCGGCGCGGTCTCCCAGGTCTGTGAGCTCCCGGTGACGACGGCCGTCACCTGTCCGACCGTGCGGATCCATCCCGCGATCATCGCCCAGGCCGCCGCCACCAGCGCCGTACTGCTGAACGGGCGGTTCACCCTCGGCATCGGCACCGGCGAAGCCCTCAACGAGCACGTGCTCGGGTCCGTCTGGCCGACCGCCGACGTACGACTGGAGATGCTCGAGGAAGCGGTCGAGATCATGCGGCGGATGTGGACCGAAGAGGGATTCGTCTCGCACCACGGCAAGCACTACACGGTCGACACCGCCCGGATCTACACCCGGCCGGAGGCGCCGCTGCCGATCTACATGTCCGGATTCGGGCCGGAGGCAACGGATGTCGCGGCGCGGATCGCGGACGGGTACATCACCACGACGCCGGACGCCGAGTTGCTGCAGCGATTCCGGAAACACGGCGGCGGGGACAAGCCGGCCCAAGCTGGGTTCAAGGTCAGCTACGCACCGACCGAAGCCGAAGGCGTCGAACAAGCACATCGGATCTGGGGCAACTCAGGCCTGCCAGGTGAGCTGGCGCAGGTGCTGCCGTCGCCACGGCACTTCGAGCAGGCCAGCCAACTCGTGTCCAAGGAGTCGACGGCACAGTCCGTCGCCTGCGGTCCGAAGGCAGACGTCCACCTCAACGCCTTCACGCCGTACATCGAGGCCGGCTTCGACGAGATCTACGTCGCCAACATCGGACCCCACTCGATCGACATGATGAACCTCTACCGCACTGAAGTCCTCCCCGAAATCCGCCGCTCCCTGTAGCACCTCAGTCGGCGGTCAGGGTGAGTTCGCCTACTGGTAAGGGCGCTGCCACGGTGTTGGTGGCCGGGGCGAGCGGGCAGGTCCAGAGTGGGCTGTAGGCGCACGACGGGTTGTAGGTGAAGTTGAGATCGACGACGAGCCAGCCTTCTCGGACGTCGCCACCGAGGTCGGCGCCCTTGACTGTGTCCAGCAGATAGCGACCGCCGCCGTACGTGCGTTTGCCGGCCAGAGAATCCTTGACCGGTACGAACAGACCACCGCCGTACGACTCGAGCCACCACACATCCAGGTCGCCCACTGCTGGGAGATGCAGGACGCCCGCCCGGGTGAAGGGAATCACGCCGTCCGTTGCCGAAGGCACCTCCCATCGCACCGGCTCCACCTCGGTGTCGATGGCGACCTCGAAGCGCAGCTCGGGCTGATAACTGCCAATCTCAGCGCCCTTGTAGGCGTCGCGATCTGGCACGGGCGATGCGGGGTGGGTCATCAGCAACTCATCTCGCCCGGCCTGCCACAGGGCGTGCGCGTCGGCCGGTTTGCTCTCCGCCCGCACCGCCTCGTACAGAGCGAACACCCTCCGCCGCCAGTCGGCCACAGCCAGCACGGACGCGTACTCCATCTGATCGTCGTTCACAGTGCCTCTTTTCTCACGGTTGCTCACCACGACACTACGGACGTGATCCGAGCGGCGTACCGACGACGTACTCGCGGAAGCGTCGAGCCGCCGGGCTCGCCGCGTGGCCCCTGGGCAGGACCAGGTCGATCCGCCGGACCAGTTCGACTCCGGCGAGCGGGACGAACGTGATGGCTCCGGCAAGGCGCGGCGGGAGGTCGAAACCGAGTGGCGCCAGCGTGACGCCGACCCCGGCCGCGACCAACTCGAGCACCATGATCCATTCGTTGACCTCGCACGCGATCCGGCGGGTCAGCCCGGCCTGACGGAACGCGGTGTCGACCACCTGCCGGATGGTCCATTGCGCCGGCGGCTCGATGAATCGTTCCTCGCTGAGCTGGTCGAGCGTGACGGAGTCGGCCTGCGCGAGACGATGGCCGGTGGCGGCGGCGAGCGCAATGGGTTCCGCGGCGAGTGGCACAACTTCGAGATCCGTACGCGCGTCCACCGAGACCAGCGCACAGTCGAGGCGTCCGTCCGCCACCAGGTCCACCATCTGCAGCGCCGGCAGTTGCTGCACCGAAATGTCCACCCGGGGATGCGCGAGCGCGAACTCCGCCACCCAGGTCGACACCGGCAGCCGGTGTCCACTCGACTGCAGTGCGCCGATCCGCAACGTGCCCGCGAGGACGCCGTGCGCGTCCTGGACCGCCTGCTGAGCAGCGTCCGCCGCGTCGAGCGCGTGCCGGGCCGCCGGAAGAAGAGCCACTCCTTCGGCGGTCAGCCGGACCGGCCGGGTGCCGCGGACGAACAGCAGTGCGCCGACGTCTTTCTCGAGTGCCCGGATGGACGTGGACAGGCCGGACTGGACGATGAGCTCCCGGGCCGCCGCCCGGGTGAAGCTGCGCTCCTCCGCGAGTGCGACGAAGTGGCGCAGATGCCGGAGTTCCACGCTGAAGTGTATCTCCGGCAGAGATGGGATTCATCTTTTCCCGATGCAGGAAAGCTCAGCCGACGGCCTTCGCCGATTTGTCCCAGTTGTCCTGCAGACGGTCGAGGTAGGACTGGGCCTGCGTACCGGCCTTCGCACCCTTGGCGAAGGCCCGCATGTTCCCCGCGCCCGCGTTGTAGCCCAAGGCAAGCAATTCGTCCTTGCTGTACCGCTGGCTTGGCTTGTCGGGAAGGCTCCTGGCCAGATCGTGCAGGTGCCAGGCCGCGGCCTGGATGGCGAGCGCCGGATCGTCCGGCAGCTGCTCCCACTTCCTTCCGGCGAAGTCGCGACCGCGTTTCGTGTCGTCGAACGCCGGCCGATGCATGTTCGCGATACCGAACGCCGGGTTCGAGTCGATCCGGGCCCACGACCGCTCGAACTCCGGGTCGTGCGGCTTGTACGACTCGTTGTACAAGATTGCCATCAGCAACTGTGGATGGATTCCGGCCTGACCGGCGTACCGACGGACCTGCGGGGCGAAGTGCGCCGGGTCGTAGTCGTCGTACCACGGCTTCGCGGCGGGCGTCGTACTCGGAGTCCGCTGGGGCGTGGCCGAAGGTGTCGGCTGGGTGATTGCGGTCTCCGCGGTCTTGGGGTGGTCGTCGTTGGTGCGCGCGACCCAGACGCCGACGGCCACGACTCCGACCGCGACCCACCACCAACGCTTCGACACTTACCTAACCTAGTCAATCGCGATCGAGAACCAAGGCACGCTTGTCCTGAACCGCCGAGTTGGTACGCCGTACGACGTCAGCGGCGACCCTAATCGCAGCAACCGTCAGTGCAAGTGGAGTCACCACCGCCGGCGACAGGTGAGCAGCAGCCCTCGCCGCGCCAGGCTTGGATGCCCTCGCGGACGGCGACAGCCGCGATGACGAGGCCGGCGATCGGGTCTGCCCAACCCCAGCCGAGAGTTGCGTTCAGGAGCAGGCCGAGGAGGAGTACCGCGGACAGGTAGGTGCAGAGCAGGGTTTGGGTCGAATCAGCGACGACGGCGTTCGAGCCGAGAGCTTTCCCGGTACGGCGCTGGGCCAAGGAGAGGAACGGCATCACGATGAGGGAGGCGATCGCCAGGCCGATTCCGACTCTGGACACCTCGGGATCGGCACCGGTGACAAGCGCGCGTACCGATTCGAAGCAGACGTAGGCGGCCAGCGCGAAGAACGAGAAGGCGAGGAGCCGGAGCGCCTGGTGCTCGCGGCTCTCGGGCAGCCGGTGACGGAACTGCCAGAGGATGATCAGGCCGCTGGAGACCTCGACGACCGAGTCGAGGCCGAAGCCGACCAGGGCGACCGATCCCGCGACCAGGCCCGCACTGATGGCGACGACGGCCTCGATGAGGTTGTAGGCGACCGACGCACCGGCCAGCAGCTGCGCTCGTCGGCCGAGGCGTCGCCGCCGATCTGGATCCGTGGTCCACAAGCTGCCGGTGATTCGCAGCGGCTCGGTCATGACGTCGCCGCTTGGCCGTAGTTCGGGCAGAGGACGACCGCGTCCCCGGTCAGGCCGAGCAGGCGTTCGGCGGCGGTGAGGAGCTCGAGGGTTGCCTCGGGATGAGTGAGGCTGAACAGCGACGCGCGACCCTGCGGCCGGGACTCGACCAGACCGCAGTCCCGCAGACATGCGAGATGCTTCGAGACGGTCGACTGGGCCAGACCGAGGTGCTCGGTCAGATCCACCACCCGGTGGTCCCCCAGTGACAGATGCCGAACGATCGCCAGCCTGGACGAGTCACTGAACCCGTGAAACAGACAGGCGGCCGCGGAGAGCGCGGCCGCCTCATCGACTACTTCGGACTCGACACCAGTCGACGCTGTCATCGCCATTCGGCGATGTTATCACCGGCCCTGGAGGACCTTGAACAGGTCGGTGTGGTCGTTCGTACCGAGGACCGCGTCGGCGCCGGGGCCCTGGGCCCAGACCGGTACGACGGCACCCGTGTGCTGCTGGCTCGGCGGCGTACCGACCGGGGCCTTGCCGTCTCCACCGAAGCCGGCCGTGCCGTAGGTCATGCTGAGCGTCTGACCGTCCTTGGTGGTCAGGTTGGTCGAGTAGCCGGTCGGCAGACCCGAGCCGGTCGCGTCCTCGCCGACGATCTGGCTGGTGTGGGCGTGGTCCGCGGTGACGACCACCAGCGTGTCGGGGTGGGAGCGCTGGTAGTTGAGTGCGACCCCGATCGCCTTGTCGAAGGCGACCGTCTCACCGATCTGTCCGCAGGCGTTCGTGGCGTGGTCCTGCTTGTCGATCGAGGCGCCCTCGACCTGCAGGAAGAAGCCCTTGTGGTTCTCGAGCAGCTTGATCGCCTTGGTGGTCATGTCCGCCAGGCTCGGCTCGTTCGCCGGGCGCTGGTTCTCCTTGCACGCCGCCGGCGTGTTGCCCTTGCCGAGCGACGCGGCCGGGCCGCTCCACTCCAGCGACATGTTGCTGCTGTTGAAGAGGCCGAGCACCGGCTTGCCGCTCTTGACCGAGTTCAGGCCGGCCGCGTCGGTCACGTACTGGAGGCCCTGCTTCTGCGCCTGCTCGACCACCGTGTTGCCCGCGAACGGTCCACCGGTGATCGTCTGCTCGAACCGCCCCCGGCCACCACCGAGCAGGACGTCGACCTTGTGGTCCACCTGCTGCTCCGCGATCGAACCCAGGCCGCCCGCGGCCTTCGTCTCCTTCGGGCAGGCGGTCATGTCAGCCGGTCCCTGGCACCCACGCAGCGAGATGTGCGCTGCCAGAACCGCCGGCGTGGCGTCGGTGATCTCGGCCGTCGAGACGTCTCCGACCTTCAGGCCACGCCTCTGCGCCAGCTCCAGGACAGTGGTGAGGTTGGTCCCGGGTACCTCGATGGCGCTGCTCGGTCCCTGCGAGATCCGCTCGTCGAGGGTCTTCTTCCCGGTCGCCCACATCGACCCGGTCGACGCCGAGTCCGGGTCGTAGTCCGGCTTGTACGGCGGCTTGGCGGCGGGCTTCACCGACCACGTCGTGTCGAACCCGGTGTACCGGGCCTGGTCGACGTTCAGCTTGTTCTGGACCCCCTGGTAGTAGCGCGCGGCGGTGATCTCCTGGGTACCCATGCCGTCACCCAGGAGGAAGATGACGTTCTTCGGCGCATGCGGCGCGGAGTGCGCCTCCGAACCCCGCGCCGACGAGAACGCGCCGCTGGCGGCGGCCGAGGCCATCCCCGCCGCGGCGATCACTGTGATCGCGGCGGAGGCGGCCACGACGGCCTTTTTCCTGATCATTTCGGGCCTTTCTGGTCGGACGGAACACTCGGAACCTAGGCGCGATCTCAGGACACCAGATGGCCGCCAAGCAACCAATAGGTGATGCAACTACCACTCGGCCTGGGGCGCGGGGGTATCCGGCTGGCAGACTGCGGCTAGTATTGGTAGTGCATCGAACATCGGCGACGCCGATCGCCGCGCATTCTGCTGGAGCTCACGGCCACCGACTGATGGTCATCGGTCCCTCGCACACTGGCCGGTCTCGTCGGAATCGACGTACCGACCGCCTGCGCAGGGGCTGAGCCAGTCTCGCGGTGGGCTCTGTCGGACACACGGCGTCTCGTCGACGGCAGGACGCCGTACGGTGCGTGTTTCACCATGGCCGGGGGCCATGGCAGTCCCTAGGAGGATTCTTTGGCCCGACGAGGCCAGCGCCAGTCCGGCGCTACCCGACCGGCTACCCAGCGCCGTCGACCCGCCCGTGATGCCGACGGCCTGCTCCCGGTGCTCGCTCGCGCCGTCCGAGAGGTCGAGTCGGCGGTCGAGCGTGCCGACGTGCGGCCGTCGATCCGGACCAAGTTCCAGGTCGTCGCGCTGCTCGTGCGTGAGGAGCGGGCCCGGGTGAACGCGGACCACAGCTCCAGCGACGCCTATCGAGCCGAGCAACTGCGGCGACTCGACGGCATCGCGACGATTCTCGCCAAGTCCGCCGCCCGCGAGACCACCCTCCTCGGCCTGCTGGCCGAGGACGCGGTCATCTCCGAGGCGGCCGCGTCACTCAAGCGCGAGATGCTGATCTCCGCCGGCCAGGAGCCGCCCCGCGAGGAGCCCGTCAGCCGGCCGACGACTCCGGCCGACACGACCGTACGCCGGGTCGTGCCGCAGACTGTGGTCCAGCGGCAGCTGGCCAACCCCTTCCTCGCGCCCGACTTCTCGTCGGCTCCGGCCCGTCCCGCGCGCCCGGGACGCCTGGCCGGCTGGGAGCTGATCACTCCCCTGCTGAGGTCGTTCGAACATGCCGCCGCCTCAGCCAGCAAGACCCTGCCGGAGCCGACCTCTCTGCGTACGGCGAATGGCCTGGAACTGATGCCGCACCAGGCGCGCCTGATCGCCTCCGCCGCTGCCGGCCACCGGACGTTCCTGCTGGCCGACGAGCCGGGCCTCGGTAAGACGGCTCAAGCCCTGCTCGCCGCTCGGGCCGCAAACGCGTACCCGCTGCTCGTCGTCGTACCGAATGTCGTGAAGACCAACTGGGCCCGCGAGGCCGGCCTCTGGACACCGCAGCGGCAGGCCACCGTGATCCACGGCGACGGTGAGACGGTCGACGGATTCGCCGACATCGTCATCGTGAACTACGAGGTGCTCGACCGGCACGTCGGCTGGCTCGGCGATCTCGGCTTCCGCGGCATGGTGGTCGACGAGGCGCACTTCATCAAGAACAAGAAGTCCCAGCGGTCGCGCAACGTCCTGCAGCTGTCCGAGCGGATCCGGACCCGCGCCGGGCGGCCGTTGCTGATGGCGCTCACCGGCACCCCGCTGATCAACGACATCGAGGACTTCACCGCGATCTGGGAGTTCCTCGGCTGGATCTCCGAGACCGGTCCGCGGGCCGAGCTGATGGAGTCGCTCGAGGAGACCGACCTGACACCGGCCGATCCCGGCTTCTCCGCGGCCGCCCGCGCGTGTGTCATCGACATGGGTATCGTCCGGCGCCGCAAGGTCGACGTCGCGGCCGACATCCCCGCCCGCCGGATCGCCGATCTGCCCGTCGAGCTCGACGGCGCCGTCGGCCGCTCCATCCGCGACGCCGAACGCGAACTCGCCGACCGCCTCGTGGCGCGGTACGAGACCGCCCTCGCGACCCGGACCTCGGGCAGCACCGTCGACGGCATCGACCACGATCTCGTCCGCCGCGTGGCCGGTTGGGAGCGCTCCGACAGGGACAACGCCAAGACCGGCGAGAACGTGTTCAGCCTGGTACGTCGCATCGGCCGGGCCAAGGCCGGTCTGGCCGCCGACTACGCCGCGCAACTCGCGCACAGCGTCGGCAAGGTCGTCTTCTTCGCCCGGCACATCGAGGTGCTGGACACCGCCGAGGAGCTCTTCACCGAGCGCGGCATCCGCTTCTCCTCGATCCGCGGCGACCAGTCCCGGACGACTCGGCAGAAGAACATCGACGCCTTCGTCAACGACCCGGACGTCTCCATCGCGGTCTGCTCACTCCTCACCGCCGGCGTCGGCCTCAACCTGCAAGTCGCCTCGAACGTCGTCCTCGCCGAGCTCTCCTGGACCAACGCCGAGCAGACCCAGGCCATCGACCGGGTCCACCGCATCGGCCAGGCCGAGCCCGTCACCGCGTGGCGGATCATCGCGGCCCAGACGATCGACACCAAGATCGCCGACCTGATCGACGCCAAGGCCGGCCTCGCGGCCACTGCCCTCGACGGCTCCGACGACGAGGTGGCGGCCTCCGCCGACTTCCAACTCGAGGCCCTCGTCGCCCTCCTGACCAACGCCTTGTCGGGGTAGATACCAGTCAGCCTTTGCACCGGCCCTCCACCAGCCAACCCAACTAGGCCAACCAAGCCGTCACGATCCGACACCCCCGACACCAAACCGGACCGCGGACACGAAGCCGGGACCGCGGACACGAAGCCGGACCGCGGACACCAAGCCGGGACCGCGGACATCTGATCCGGTGTCCACAGTCCCCACAACCTGTCCAAGGTCCCAACCCCTCGCCCCCTCGCCCGAAACCCTCCACACCACTCAACTTCCACCTATCTCGCCCACACCGGGGTCAGTGCAGCCCCGTTTCAGGGGTCAACCCCTAAGGCGGTGGGTTCGGCCGCCGAATTTTGGGTCCGCAACCCACCAGTTGAGGGGACAACCCCTCAAATGTCAGGCGATATCCGGCTGTCCTGTCCTGCTGGCCGGCTGCCACCCATCAGCGCGACCGGTCATCTTTGTGCACGAGATCCGTGCGGCGACGGCCTCGGCGTACGCACCTGGTGCACAAAGTCGGACCCGCCGTGGCCCGAATCGAGCAACCATGGAAACGACACAAGGGCCCCCGAAGGGTGTCCACGGATGGGTGGCTCACAGACGCCGGGGGCTTTGGCGGGCTTGGCTAGCGCAGTTCGCGGAGGACCATGTCGACCAGGGCGTCCACGTCGGCGTCGACCATCGGCTCACCGGTCATGCCCATCCGATGGAGCAGGGTTCCGATCGCGACGTCGATGAAGAAGAGGACCCGCTGCTCCGATTCGCCCAGCGCCTCCTGGAGCACGATCCGGTACGGGTCCTGCAGTTGGGTGGACAGCAGTTCGCGCAGGCCCGGATCGCCGATGGCATCGGTGAACACACCGGCGAAGGCCGCGGCGATCCCCGGTTCGCCGATCTTCGCCGCGCCGTACCGGACGGCTGCGGTCAGGTCGTCCGCACGGCTGGCGCCGGTCAGCGGCAACGGGCCGAAGGCGTCCACGAGGCAGGCGGTGATCAGCGCGCCCTTGGACGGCCAGCGCCGGTAGATCGTGGTCTTCGCGATCCCGGCCGCGGCCGCGATGCGGTCGACGGTGGCGTGCGTGTAGCCGAGTTCGTGGATCGTGCTCAACGTTGCCGCGAAGACCACGGCGTCGACGCTGGCGCGCGGCCGGCCGGGCGGTTTGGTGGGGGTGGTTGCTCGGGCCATGGTCACACCATAGCCAGTTATGCTACTTTCGGTATCGATACTTCTGGTAGCGAAACCTAGAGGAGCAGAGATGAGCGTCACCTCCGCTGTGCGGCGGCAACCGCCGCTGGGCGTCCGGCTGCTGTACAGACTGCGCAAGGAGCCGGACTACAAGGCCATCTCGATGGAGGAGCTGGTCAGCCTCCGGGAGGCGCAGAACCGCAAGGTGTCTTCTCCCCTGTTCCGGGTGTTCACCGGGTTTCCGGACCGCGGGACCGCGATCGACTGGCAGCAGGTCGAGCTGCCTGACCGGGTGATCCGGGTCCGCGTGTACCGGCCGACCCGCCCCGTGGCCGGCCTGCCGCTCGTGCTCCACGTGCACGGCGGCGGAATCGTGGGTACGGCGGTGCAGTGCGACTGGGTCAACAGCCACCTCGCCGTACAGTTGCCCGCCGTGGTCGTCTCGGTCGAGCATCGCCTCATCGACCCGGAGACTCCCCTGTCGGCAGCCGTCGACGACGGTTGGGATGTGCTGCAGAACGTCGTACAGGACCCTGCGCGGTGGGGAGTCGATCCGGCGCGAGTGGCCGTGTTCGGAGAGAGCGCCGGCTCGATGGTCGCTGCCTTGTCCGCGATCCGGGCCAGGAAATCCGGTCTTCCATTGCGGGCGCAGGTACTGGTGAATCCCTGTGTCGACCTGACCTCGACGGCCCTCGACTATCCCTCGATGCGCGAGCACGCCGACACCCCGACGCTCACCGTGGCGCATATGGAGTTCTTCCGCCGGTTGGCCGTTCCGGAGGGGACGGACCCTCGCGCGGTGTCGCCGCTGTACGCCGACGACCTGAGCGGTCTGCCCCCGGCGCTCGTGGTGGTGCCGACGCTGGACCCGGTGGCCGACCATGGACGTGCGTACGCCGCTCGGCTACGCGAGTCCGGAACGCCCGCCCAGCTGACCGAACACCCAGGGGCGGGTCACGCGTTCCTCAGCATGCCGAACCTCGTACCGCAGGCCAAAGCCGCGCGCACCCAGATCACCGAGTTTCTTCAAACCCACCTCGAGAACTGACGATCGACGTATCTCTAGTTGAGAGCTGGTGGTCAAAGGTGACCCGGGCGGCTCGGTCTGGGCAGGTTCGCCGGGTCTAGCTCAACGAGTTCCTCTTCCGAGCCACCGAGCAAACCTGGTGACACCACGCTCAGTCGTCGTACCTCGCCCGGGGTGTGCGGGCGAGGGATGATCGCAGTATGACGGCGGCGAGCGTGGGTGGCCCGGTGAGTGGCGGGTGGGCCTTGGCTGTCGAGGGGTTGGGGAAGCGGTTCGGCGAGCGGGTTGCGTTCGAAGGGGTCTCGTTCGAGATCGGATACGGCGAGGTGTTCGGGTTTCTCGGGCCGAACGGCGCCGGGAAGACCACGATGGTGCGGACGCTCGGGACGCTGATCGCGCCGACGTCGGGTACGGCGACAGTCGCCGGGATCCCGCTGACACCGGAGAACGGCGTACAGATCCGGCAACGGATCGCGATCATGCCCGAGGCACCCGGGCTGTATCTCCGCCTGAGCGTGCAGGAGAACCTCGACTGCTTCGCCGATCTCTACGAGGTGCCGCACCCCGGTGACCGCGTCGAGCGTGCCTTGGCTGCCGTCCATCTGACCGACCGCGCCCACGATACGTGCGGCGCCCTGTCGAAGGGCCTCCGTCAACGTGTCTCGCTGGCGCGTGCCCTGCTGAGTGAGCCGGAGGTGCTGTTCCTCGACGAACCCACCTCGGGGCTCGACCCGGTCGCCGCGCGCGATGTTCACGCACTCGTGGACGATCTCCGGCGGCGCGGCGTGACCATCTTCCTCACCACGCACCGATTGGAAGAGGCCGAGCGTCTGTGCGATCGCGTCGCGATCCTGAACACCACTCTGCGCACCATCGGCCGTCCTGACGAGCTGCGCGACCGACTGTTCGCCAAGACGCTCACCATCAAGATCGCGGCCCCACTCGCTGACCCGGGGCGCGTCTTCGAGGGTCTGCCAGGCATTGAGGGTTGGCAGCCGGACGGCCCTGCCTCGTACGTCCTCGCGGTCTCCGATCCGGCAGCCGCCGCCCCAGCTGTCACCCGGGCGCTCGTTGCCGCCGGCGCCGACGTACTGTCGATCGGCGAGTCGCACCACTCACTCGAGGACGTCTACCTCGAGACGGTGCAGAACAGATCATGACGATCAGCGCGCGGCGGGTACGAGCCATCTTCAGCAAGGACTTGCGTGAGTTCCGCCGCAACCGATCCATCACCGCGGGGATGGCGATCGTCCCGCTGATTTTCAGCGTCCAGCCGCTGATCAGCATCTTCGCGCTGCAGCCCGCCGCCTCGGCACCGCTCGCGCACGAGCATGTGCTGCTCTACCTGCTCGGCATCCCGGCCCTCGTTCCGTCGCTGATCGCGGCGTACTCGGTGGTGGGTGAGCGCCAGCAGGGCACCCTCGAGCCAGTGTTGACGACTCCCATCCGCGCCGAGGAGTTGCTGCTCGGCAAGGCACTGGCCACCTTCCTGCCGGCCGTGGCGGTCGCCTACGCGGTCTACAGCCTGTTCTTGATCGCTGTCGAGCTCTTTGCCGCAGACGGCGTCGCGTCAGCCCTGATCCGGCCGTCAGATCTGCTCGCGCAACTCCTCTTCACTCCGCTCCTGGCCGGCTGGTCGATCTGGCTCGCGATCGTCATCTCCACCCGCTCGAGCGACGTCCGCGTGGCTCAGCAACTCGCAACGCTCGCCAGCCTCCCGGCGGTCGCCGTGACCACCCTCATAGCCCTGAACGTCATCAAGCCATCTGCCATCCTCGCCGTCACCGCTGCGGCTGCCCTCATCCTCCTCAACTTCCTCGGCTGGAGAACTGCCTCCAGAGCCTTCGACCGCGAAACCTTGATCACCAACACGCGCGTCTGACCGCTGTCGGTAAGCGCTTGCTATCGTGGTCGCGTGATCTACGAGCTGAACCATGTCGGTGGTCGGATCCAGGACTTGGACGCCAGCTTGGCGTTCTATACCGGGCTCGGGGCTGAGGTGGTCGACCGGCTGTTCATGACCAGCAGTCGCGTCAACCGGGTGCACATTCAGATCGCTACCGGGCTGGTGGAGCTGCTGCACAACGAGGAGCCCGATCCGGACGCCACCTACGGGCTGAACCACGTCGGCTTCATGACCGACGACTTGGACGCGGACTACGCGCGCCTGATCGCGCTGGGGTACGCCGAACTCTCATCGCCCAGGGTCGCGGGCAGCGGCCAGGGCCGACTCGCCTTCCTTGCCGATCCGAACGGCGTACGGATCGAACTCCTGCAGCGCTCGGAGGAGTTCCGCATCCCACCCATCACTTCAGGTCCCGTACGCCGTCTGTCCCACATCGCACTGTCCGCACCCGACCTGGACGCGGCCATCGAGTTCTACGGCACCCACCTGGGCATGCAGCCCGTCCCGGTCGACTCCCCCGGTACAGCCACGTTCCGCCTCGGCGCCGACGCCGTCAAGCTCCACAAATCCTTGCCCCCCGCAACCACACCCATCGGTCACCTCGCGCTGGTCGCAACCGACGGCCGCCCCGCCACCCAGGATCCGGACGGCAACCGCCTCACGTTCCTCCAAGAAGCGGGCACATGATGGGTGTGTGACCACTGCGGACGAGTCGGCGCGATGTTGGTGTTGCGCCAGGGAGTACGACGAGCGCGAGTTGGTGCGGTTGGGCGCTCATCCAGAGGTCGGTATCTGCAGCGCGTGCGTCGTCGACATCAAGCAGCGCGCCGGTCGGCGCCAGGACGAGCTCAGGCCGGCGTGGGGCACGACGGCGCGGACCGGCGTACGGCGCCTCCGCGAGGGTGTGATCGCCCGGGGATGGCACCAGCGACCGTTGATCGGCCCGATCCTGCGCCGGATCAACCGCCATCTCCCATGACGTCAGCCGGTCGAGCGTGGGTTGATCGCGGCGTGGAGTTGTCGGAGCGACGGTACGGCGACGGGTCCGCCGGCCTCGTCTCGGTACAGGCGACAGGACAGACCGCACTCGCCCGCGGGAAACGGATCGACCCTGTCGACCAGCAGCGTGGGCGAGCCCGTCATACCGAACCGCACGGCATCTGCGTCCGTTCTCACCGCGCGGGTCACCACGGGCGCGTCGGTCACCTGGCTGAGGTGATCGAGCAGAGGTTGCAGGTTCGGGCAATCCGGTACGTGCAGGACCTCCAAGCTCGGCGGACCGCCTCGCGTTCGCATGCCCCCATCCTAGGAAGGCACCTATGAGTGATGACGGGCGGTTGGTGGCTGCCGTATCCGATGCTCTGGTCGGCGCTTACGGGCTTCAACCGGCGGAGATCACGCGGATTGCTGCGGGCACGGCTACGACCAACTTCGTTGTCGACGAGGAGTCGGGTGGGCGGTGGTTTGCGAAGGTTTACCGCGATGGCGGCAGGCTTGAACGGGAGCGGGCTGCCGTGGAGTTGGCTGAGTTCGCGCGGGCGGGAGGTGTTCCGGTTCCCGGCGTACGACGTACTTGCGCGGACGACTTGATTGCGGACAACGGGTCGCTGGCGATGTCTGTGTGGGAGTACGTCGCGAATGCAGAGACCGCGGAAGGCGGACTGACCGGAGAGCGGTGGCGAGCTGTTGGCGCGGTGCTTGGTCGGCTGCACCGGCGGCTCGCGAGTCATCCGGCGGTAGTCCCCGCTCGGGTCGACGCGAGCGGAGTGCGCGATGTCGAGCGATCGCGGGACCTTTTGGATCGGCTGATCAGCGAGTACGGGCGCCGCAGCACGCTGAGCTCCTTCGAGTCGTTCGCACTGGACGCAGCTCAGCAGAAGCGGGCGTTGCTGGGCCGGGTCGCGGTCATTCTCGGTCGTCTCCCGGAACTGACCCAGCAGATCGTGCACGGCGACCTTGCCAGCCCGAATCTGATGCTGCGTGGAGCTGAAGTCGCGGGCGTGATCGACTTTCAGCCGCCGGCCGCACGGTACGTGTCGTGGGAGGTCGCTCGGATCGGTTGCGATCCCAGGACGATCGTCCTCGGTGACCAGTGGATGACCGGGCTGCCTGAGCTTCTGGTCGCTTACCGCGAGGAACATCCCGCGGCCCGTCCGGAAGACCTGATCGCCACCGTCGCCGTCGGCTGCGCCTACACCCTGGCCTCGACCTACCCACTCGCCGAACCACTCCACGACCCGGACGCCGTCGACCCATCGCTCGAGGTCTACGCACGAGCCCGGCATGAGGCGGCGCTCATCCTGTTGGCTCAGCTCGACGAGGTCGAGGCAGTACTCCGTGACCACGTCCGGTGAGATGTGGATACTGAGACGATGCGGCGGACCAAGGAAGCGCCGGAGGAGCAGTTGCGGCGGGCGGACCCAGTGCTCGGCGCGATCATCGATGACGTCGTGCAGGCGAACGGTGGCCCGTTGACGGTGGAGCCCGACCCGGCGCTGCCGCCCGACCCGAACCTGCCGTCCGAGCACTTCGCCGTACTCGTCCGTGCGATCGTCAGCCAGAACATCTCGAACATCGCGTCCCGCGCGATCTACCAGCGGCTGCGGGATCGCTTCGGCGGCCGTGCGCCGGAACCGGAGGAGATCCTGGCCGACGATCCCGACGAGCTGCGTACGGCCGCCGGGCTGTCGCGAGCCAAGACGGCCTCGCTCCGCTCGCTCGCCGAGCACGTGATCTCGGGTGAGCTCGAGCTCGAACGCCTGCAGGAGCTGCCCGACGACGAGGTGGCCGCCCAGCTGATCGCGGTCAAGGGCATCGGCCGCTGGACCGCCGACATCTTCCTGATCTTCCACCTGCGGCGGCCGGACGTCCTGGCCGTCGGCGACCTGGAGATCCGCCGGATGGTCGAGAAGGCGTACGGCCTGCCCGGCCTGCCCAAGCCCGCGGAGCTGGAACGCCTCGCGGAGCCCTGGCGCCCGTACCGCACGCTCGCGTGCATCTACTTGTGGCAGTGGGCGGAAGGCCCCCGGCAGACCTAGCCCTTCCGCGCCGGTGAGGCATGATGTCCGGGTGATCGGCTCTTCCGACATCGCCGGGCTCGCTCGTGAGCGACTCGGATTCGACGCGCTGCGCCCTGGGCAGGCAGGAGTCCGTCCAGGCGGTGCTCGAGGGACAGGACACCCTCGCCGTCCTCGCCACCGGGACCGGCAAGACGGCGATCTATCAGCTCGCCGGGTTGGCGCTGGGTGGAGTGACCATCGTGGTGAGCCCGTTGGTGGCTCTCCAGCGGGACCAGCTGCGGGCGCTGTCTGAACACCCCGCAGGCGTCGAGGTCGCCGAGCTGAACGCCAGCGACCACGCCGGTCGCCGGATGGCCCGCGACCTGCTGGCGAACAACCGTCCCGGCTTCGTGCTCATGTCGCCGGAGCAGCTCACGCACGCCGACGTACTCGACCTGCTCGCGGCGTCCCGGCCGCAAGCTGGTGGCTGTCGACGAGGCCCACCTGGTCAGCGAGTGGGGACAGGACTTCCGGCCCGACTACCTGCGGCTCGCCGCCGCGATCCGCGCGATGGGGCGGCCACCGATCCTCGCGTTGACCGCCACCGCCGCCCCACCGGTGCGCAAGGAGATCGTCCACCGGCTGGAGATGCGCAGCCCGGCCGTGGTGGTCGGCGGATTCGATCGGCCGAACCTCAATCTCGCGGTCTTCGCCTTCGCCGACGAGGAGACCAAGAACCGCCGCCTGCTGAGCCACGTCCGATCCTCGCGCGGACCGGGCATCGTGTACGTCGCGACCCATCACCACGCCGAAGACCTGGCCGCTGACCTCGAGCACGCCGGCGTGTCCGCGCAGGCGTACCACGCCGGTCTGTCGGCCCGGCAGCGCCGCGAGGTCCAGGACGGTTTCCTCGCCGATCAGTACCGGGTCATCGTCGCCACCATCGCCTTCGGGATGGGCATCGACAAACCGGGCATCCGCTGGGTCACCCACGCCGAGGCGCCGGGCTCGATCGACGCGTACTACCAGGAGATCGGGCGCGCGGGGCGCGACGGCGAACCGGCCGACATCGAGCTGTTCTTCCGCCACGCCAACCTGGGGCTCAACCGATTCTTCGCCTCCGGTGGGGTGACCGACGAGGACCTCCTCGCCGTCGCCACCGCGATCGACGAGCACCATCCGGCGGACATCGGCGAACTCGCCGCGGCGAGCGGGCTCGGTCCGGCCCGGGTCGAACGTGCGCTCGGCCGGTTGACGGACGCCCGGGTGGTCGTCAGTCGGTCACCACTTCCGCCTGGCCGCCCGCACCGACGTCGACAAGGCGGTCGCCGCCGCCTCGGCCGTCGAGCACGATCGTCGCGAGGTCGCCCGCTCCCGCGTCGAGATGATGGCGGCGTACGCGGAGTACGCCGGATGCCGCCGCGAGTGGCTGCTCAGCTACTTCGGCGAGCACTACGAAGGTCCGTGCGGCAACTGCGACAACGATCTGGCCGGCCGGACCGCCGCACCGCCCGCCGACCAGCCCTTCCCCGTCGGCAGCAGAGTCAGGCACTCCACCTTCGGCCCCGGCCTGGTCGAGCACTACGACGGCACCACGATGACAGTTCTCTTCGACCGCGTCGGCTACAAGGAACTACGAACCGCCTTGATGACCTACAACCACTTACTCAAACCCGAGACCTGATCGACCGGTCACCCCGCTGTGGATGGTCCGGCCGTGGCTTCGGCTCTCGCCATCTCGACGCGATAGTCGTGGATCGGACGGTAGCGGTCGTACAGCATGGTCAGAATGCTGAACAAGAAGACGAAGAACAGCGTGTCGTCCAGCTGCAGGCCGCCTTCGCCCCGCCTCAGCAGCAGGGCCGCGACTCCGACCAAGATGATGTTGGTCCCGAAGACGACCAGGAACGAGACCCCGGCCGACTGCCACGAGTGACCTCGCTTCGCCGCCCACAGCCCGATCGCGGCATTGATGATCGCGAACACGGCGACGCCGAGGAAGATCTGCAGGCTGCTCGCATCGACCCCCGGCAGGACCCGTCCGTAGATCACACTGATCAGCCCGATCAGCAGGATCTTCTCCAGCGCCGCCTCGTCGAAGACCTTCCGGTGCCTGGCCTGGAACGCGGCGCGCTCGCTCGCGTCGGCGATCGCTGCCGGTAGTGGATCGGCCGCGAGCCGTAAGGACCAGTCCGCCTGCGGCAGCCGGGGGCGTACGACGAACAGCAGGATCGCGATCAGCACGAGGATGGCGGTGGCGAGCGCCGGCCCGAACCAGGGCACGTCCCTGATCGTGTCGGTCACGTCGAGCTCCGCGATGTGAAGCCAGTACTCCTGCGGCAGCTTGATGAAGATCCAGATCGCCGCGGCGACCTTCAGCCAGAACTTGAACCCGTAACGCAGCGGGTTCCACCGGGTGCGCACCGTCTCATAGGCGATGAAGAAGTACTCGAAAGTGTTCGGGAACACCAGCAACAGCCACCGCAGGCCGCTCAGCTCGAACGCAACCGCACCAATCTGCCGGTACAGGAACAGGAACCGGTTGATGCCGAACGCCGACATGTTCGTCCAGTTACGCAGGCTGGCCGTATAGGCCACGGACAGGTAGAACACGTCCATCGCCTTGTCGTAGCTCTGGTAGAACGGCGGATTGAACCCGAACGACTGAAAGATCGTCTGGTCGGCTGCGTCGAGCACCAGGGAAGCGATGACCCCGGGCAGCGGATACTTCGGGATGAACAGTGGCAGCGTGAAACGAGCGAGGACCACGCTCCAGAAAACGATGTGGACGGTCATACCTCCCCCAGACTGTTGTCTGACGGTGCCCAGGGCCTGGGAGGCCGGGGCCTTTCGTGGAACGATCCTAGGCGCGACTCTCGGCGCGATCCTAGGCGCGCTGTGCGCGGTCCTCGGCGCGCTGTGCGCGATGCCGCGGCGTCGTCACCGGCCGCCGGTGCCTCTCGCGACGGGAAGGTGACGGGTCAGCTCGGTGCGGGTCGCGTCGTCGAGCCTGATGTCGGCGGCGGCGAGGTTCTCGGCGAGGTGGGCGCGGGTGCGGGTGCCTGGGATGAGCAGGATGTTCGGGGCGAGATCGAGCAGCCAGGCGAGCGCGAGCTGCGCCGGCGACGCGCCCAGTCGTGCGCCGAGCGTGGCGAGGCCGGGGTCGGTGAGCAGCCGGTGCCGCTGCTCGCCGGGCAAGCCCAGCGGACAGAAGGGTACGAACGCGATCGCGCGTGCCTCGCACTCGGTGAGGACGTCGAAGGACCGCTGATCGGCCAGGTTGAAGAGGTTCTGCACGCAGACGATCTCCGTCTGATCGACCGCGCGCAGCAGGTGCAGCCGGGAGACGTTGCTGAGTCCGACGCCGTCGATCAGCCCTTCCTCCCGAGCCTTGATCAGAGCCGCGAGCTGAGCGTCGAACTGCCTGCCCGGGACCTCGGACGGATCCGTGATCCGCAGGTTCACCGCCGCCAGCCGCTGGGTGCCGAGCGTGGCGAGGTTGTCCTCGATGCCCTGCCGCAGCATGCGCGGGATCAGTGTCGCGGCGGGCGCCCACCTTGCTGACGATCGCCAGGTCGTCGGGGTACGGGTGCAGTGCCTCGCGGATCAGCTGATTCACCGTGCCCGGCCCGTAGAACTGGGCGGTGTCGATGTGGTCCACCCCGGCTTCGACGGCCGCGCGCAGTACCTGCACTGCCTCGTCGCGGTCTCCCGGTGGACCGAAGACCCCGTCGCCGGCGAGTTGCATCGCGCCGTACCCGGCCCGGTGCACGTGCCACCGGGCCGAGTGCGAAGGATCCGCCGAGCGCTCCCGTCACGGGTGGACCTGCGAGCCGACGCCGAGGTCGAGGCGGACCGATTCGAGGATCAGGAACGCGGTGCTGGCGGTGTAGACGTCGGCGGCGGCGAGGACCCCGGTGTACTTCTTGATCACCGGCGCGGACGCGTACTCGACCTGCGCGTCCTGGTAGGTCTTGACCGCGGCCCAGCTGTTGTTGCCGTACTTGGTGAAGAACGGGGTCGGATCGACCGCGACCAGTGCCTTCTTGACGCCGTCGATGAGGTCGGCGACGTACTGCTGGTAGACGACCATGTCCTGCCGGGTGCCGGTCCGGCCCATGTGACCGCCGATGTAGTGCTTCCACGGGTAGGTCAGGGCCTTGGCCGGGGCCGCGATGGAGCCGGGGACGTCCTCGTTGATGTTGAAGCTGGCGAACGGCACCCAGCCGGGCAGGTTGATGTCGACCAGCATGAGCGTGTCGTGGTTCGGGCAGGTGGATGTAGATGTTGTCGGGCGTGTGGTTCGTGCCGTGCCAGGCCAGGTCGATCCGCTCCCCGCCGACGCGCAGCGTGCGGCGGGTCTCGAAGGTCACGTCGGGTACGGGCCTGGTCGGGTCGTTGTCCCGGGCAAGCAGTCGCTTCGTCTCGGTGTGGCCGACCCGGACCACGTGGCGGCCGAACAGCGACGACGCGCCGAGGTGGTCGGCGTGGTGGTGCGAGTAGACGATGTGCGTCACCTTGTTGGACACACCGTTGGCGGACGCGATCTCGTCGATCGCGCGCTGCAGGTTGTGCCCGATGGTCGGCGGTGCGTCGAACAGCACCACGCCGTCCTTGGTGGTCAGGAACGCCGCCTGGTAGGTGCCGTCGGTGACCCAGTACAGGTTCTTCTCCAGTCGCCCGACGAAGTAGCCCTGCGCGTTGACCGCCGGGCCGAGCGCGGACGGCGGAATCGGCGCGTAGTCGGGCAACGGGTCGGCGGCGGCGGCCGGCTCGGCGAGGACTCCCCCGGCCAGGGTGGCGAGCGCCGGAACGGCCGCGAGCGCCGCGCCACGGGCGAGGAACGAGCGGCGGTTCGGGGTGGGGCTGGATGACATGAGCAGACCTTTCAAGAGGTACGACGAAGCTGGACGGTCAGGGGCCGTAGGTCGGCACGACGGCCCCGCTGATCGGAGCCGCGGCGTCACTGACGAGGAAGACGATGAGTCGGCGACCGCCTCCGGTGAGACCGCGTGCGCCAGCGCCTCGGGAGCTGAGGTACGGCCGGTTCTTGGCCGTGTCGAGGATGTCTGGTGCGACGGCGTTGACCCGGATCCCGAGTGGACGGAGCTCCAGGTCGAGCACGCGGGTGAGATGGACCAAGGCCGCCTTGCTGACGCCGTACGTCGCCATCCCGGCGGTCGGCTCCAGCCCGGGCGTGGCGGCCACATGCACGATGGCGCCCGTACCTCGGTCCCGCATGTACGGCGCCACCGCCTGGGTCAGCCACAGCGCGGTGCCCGCGTTGACGTCGATCATGAGCCGCAGATCCTCCGGCGTCGCGTCGAGTGCATCACCGAGGTCGTAGGTGCCGAGAGTGTTGACCAGTACTTCGGGCGGACCGACCTCGGCGGCGATCCGGTCGACGAGCTCCTTCGCGACGGCCGGGTCGGTCGCGTCGCCCACCTCGGTAGCGGATGCCGTCCGGCAGTTCCTTCAGGCCGTCCGCGTTCCGGTCGACGCCGACCACCGTGAACCCGCCGGCTGCCAGCTTCTGCGCCGTCGCCCGGCCGAGTTCGCCGCCCGCGCCGACCACGATTGCCACCCGCGCGCTCATGGGTGCACCTGCGATCCGGTGCCGAGGTCGAGACGGATCGACTGGAGGATGCTGAAGGTCGTGCTGGTGGTGAAGGCGGGTACGTCGGCGGCCGCGAGAACGCCGGTGTACTTGGCGATGACCGGTGCGGCGGCCTCCGCGGTGACGGCGTCGAGGTAGCCGCCCACACCGGCCCAGGCGTTCGCGCCGTACTTCATGAAGTAGGGGGTCGGGTCGACCGAGGCGAGCGCGGCGTGCGAGCTGTCGACGATGTCGGCGATGTACTGCTGGTGCAGGACCACGTCGTCGCGGGTGCCCAGCCGGCCGAGATGACCGCCGATGAAGTGCTTCCACGAGTAGTCCATGGCCTGGTCCGGAGCGCCGATGTACCCGGGCACGTCCTCGCTCAGGTTGAGGTTGTAGATCGGTACCCAGCCCGCGTTGACGATGTCGATCAGCATGAGCGTGTCGTGGTCCGGGAAGTGGATGTAGATGTTGTCCGGCGAGTGGTTCGGCCCGTGGTAGGCCAGCTCGACCCGTTCGCCGCCGACCTCGAGCGTGTAGCGGTCCTCGAAGGTGACCTCCGGGGCGGGCCGGGTCGCGTCGTTGTCCCGCAGCAGCAGCCGCCGGGTCTCCGCGTGCCCGATGCGCACGATGTCGTCGCCGAACAGGTTCGCCGCGCCGGCGTGGTCGGCGTGGTGGTGGGAGTAGACCAGATGGGTCACCGTGTTGCCGATGCCCTCGGCCGCCGCCACCTCGTCCACGGCCCGCCGCAGGTTGTGGCCGATGGTCGGCGGGGCGTCGAACAGCACCACCCCGTCGGGCGTCGCGAGGAACGCCGACTGGTAGGTGCCGTCGGTGACCCAGAACAGGTTGCGCTCGACGCGGCCGACGAAGTACCCCTGCTCGTTGAGGGCCGGGCCGAAGGCCGCCTCGGGTACCGGAGCGTAGTCCGGCAGGTCGTTCGCGCTTGGACTCGACGAAGTCATGCTCACCCTCTGTTTCGTTTGCGCATCGATCAAGGTGTGTTCAGCTTCGTCACCGGGCCGGTGAGAGGTCGTCACCTGATTCCAGTGATCTCCGCGAGTACGCTGACCAGGTGCCTGGAGAAGATGGCGCCGTCGCGGCATGGGCTGATCGATCGTCGCGATCTGCTCGCCGCGCTGGACCACGCGGTCGGAGAAGCGCGTGACGGTCATCTCGGCGCCCGCCGGCAGCGGCAAGACGTCGCTGCTGCACGCGTGGGCCGACCGACGGCGCCAGGACCTCCGGATCGCCTTCCTGTCGGTCAAGCCCGGACAGCACGACGCGCAGTTGTTCTGGCTCATCCTGCTCGGCGCGGTCCGCGCCGTACCGGCGCGCCGACCGTCACCGGCTCCCGGGTTCAACGGCCAGGCCATGGTGGACAAGGTGCTGTCCGAGCTCGCGGCGTACGGCAAGCCCTTCGTCCTGATCATCGACGACCTGCACGAGCTCACCTCCGCCGAGGCCAACGAGCAACTCACGGCCCTGTTGACGAACCTCCCCGCGGAGGTCCACGTGGTCGTGGCCACCCGCCGCGACCTCCCGCTGCGTCTGCACCAGCTCCGGCTGGCCGGCGAGCTGGCCGAGATCCGCGCCGCGCAACTGCTCTTCACCGAGGGCGAGACTCGCAAGCTGCTCACGGCCGCCGGGATCACGCTGCCCGACCAGGCGGTGACCACGCTGTACGAGCGGACCGAAGGCTGGGCCGCCGGGCTGCGGCTGGCCATCCTGTCCCTGGCCGGGCACCCGGATCCGGAGCGGTTCGTCGCCGAGTTCTCCGGCAGCGACCGCACGGTGGCCGAGTACCTGATGGCCGAGATGCTGGACCGGCAGCCCTCAGGCGTACAACGCCTGCTCCTGCGGACTTCCCTGCTGGACCGGGTGAACGGCGAGCTGGCCGACCTCCTCACCGGCGGAGGAGGATCGGAACGCATTCTGCTGGACCTCGAAGACGCCAATGCGTTCGTCGTGTCACTCGACCCCGATCGCACCTGGTTCCGCTACCACCACATGTTCAGCGGCCTGCTCCGGCTGGAGCTTCGCCGTACTGTCCCCGGAGAGGTCCCGGAGCTCCACCGGATCGCCGCGCGATGGTTCGCCGACCATGGCGAGGTCGCCGACGCCATCCGCCATCTGCAGGCCGCCGGTGACTGGACCGAGGCGGCCCGGCTGCTCACCGACCATGCCCTGAGCCTCACCCTCGACGGCCAGGCCGGGACCGTGGCGGTGCTGCTGCACACATTCCCCGCCCGGATCGGCGAAGACTCTCCCGGGCTGTCCCTGGTGCACGCGATCGCCGATCTCGACCAGCTCCACCTCGACCAGGCCGACGCGCACCTTGACGTGGTCAGGGCGTACGCCGAGACGACGCCACCCGATCGGCAGTATCGGCTGCGGATGGCCCTCGCGACCCTGGATCTGCTGTCGGCGCGGCTTCGCGGTCACTTCGTCAGCGTGCTCGAGCAGGTGGACGCATTGCCCTCCCCGGCCGTCGGCCAGTCCACCGCCGATGTGGCCCTGGGCAACGACCTGCGTGCGATCGCCCTGCTGAACCTGGGTGTCACCCAGGCGTGGTCGCTGCGGCTGGCGGAGAGCGAGAAGAGTCTGATGGAGGGCGCTGCTCTCGCCCGCGACATCGGGCGACCATACCTGGAGGTGGCCTGCCTAGCCCACCTCGGGTTCGCCGCCACCGGCCAGTCCTATGCCCTGGCTCGGCAGCATTGTGAGAACGCCATCGAGGAGGCGGCGCGGCACGGCTGGGACACCGAATCGGTGATCGCGCCCGCGCAGGCGACGCTCGCCGGGATCCTCATCTCGGAGGGCGAGTTCGACCACGGCGAGGAATGGCTGGAGCGCGCCAGGCGCGCGACCGAGACCGGCGGAGAGCCCGGCCTCCGCCTCCTCATCCACCTGATCACTGCGATCCTCCAGGCGGGCCGCGGGCGGCATCGCGAGGCCTTGGCCGAGCTCGTCGCCGCCGAACAGGCACGCGCTCGCATCACCGGAAGGCACGCCATGACGCCCCGCGTCACAGGCTGGACGATCGCCACCCAGGCCCGCCTCGGGACTGTCGACGAGGCGCGGGCCACCCTCGCCGCCGTCGACGACGAGCTGGCCTCGACCGGCGAGATCCGCAACGCGGCCGCGGTGATCCGCCTCGCCGAGCACGATCCCGCCGCCGCCCGCCGCGAACTGCGGCCCGTCCTCGACGGCCGTGCCCCGGTCACCCCCTACGCCACCTTGATCGAGGCTCACCTGCTGGAGGCGCTCGCCTGCCGGGAGCTGGGCGACGAGCGCGCGGCCCGCGCTGAGGTGGAGCGCGCGCTGCACCTGGCCGAACCGGACCGGCTGGTCCTGCCGTTCGTGATGACCGGGGCCTGGGAGCTGCTGACCGCGCTGCCGCCGCACGATACGTCGCACGCCGCACTCATCTCCGACATCCTCGATGCCGTCCACGGCGTCAGTTCGGTCAACGCCTCCCGGTCCCTATCGAGAACCTCAGCCCGACCGAGCTCCGCGTGCTCCGCTACCTGCCGACCAACCTGACCCGGCCCGAGATCGCCGCGCGAGCTGTCGGTCTCCCTGAACACCGTCAACACCCACATCCGTCGCATCTACGCCAAGCTCGGCGCCACCGACCGGTCCTCGGCCGTCCAGCGCGGCCGCGACCTGCGCCTGTTGTCAGCCGGCCGGGCGTGAGAGGCGGTACACCCGCTCTGCGTTGCCGCCGTACAGGAGATCGCGCTCGGACGGGCTCATCGCCGGCAGGGCCCCATCGAGCCCGGCGACGATCTCGCCGTACGAGCCGGCCAGCAGGCACACGGGCCAATCCGAGCCGAACAGCAGCCGCTCCGGCCCGAACCAGCCCACGACGCTCTCCACAAAGGGTTTCAGGTCCGCTGCGGTCCAGGTCTTCCAATCCGCCTCCGTGACCATGCCCGACAGCTTCACGGCGACGTTCGGCAGCGCGGCGAGACCAGGCATGCGCTCCGTCCAGGCGGGATCGAACCCGGCCGCGATGCTTGGCTTTGCCACGTGATCGAGGACGAATTGCAGGTCTGGAAACGCCCGAACGACATCTGCGGCAGCCGGGATCTCGCGAGCCCGGACGAGTAGGTCGTAGGTCAGCCCGCGATCCCGCACAGCAGCGAGCCCACGTCGTACGTCGTCCCGCCGCAGCCACTCGGGGTCGGGCTCGTCGTGGACCTGATGCCGGATGCCGGCCAACCGGCTTCCGCCCGGCCCGTCGAGCAATGCGTCCAGGTCGTCGCCCACCGATGGCGAGGTGAGATCGACCCAGCCGACGACGCCGACGACGAAGTCAGCCGCCACCTGGAGGAACTCCCGCGTCTCGTCGAGGCTGGAGAGGGTCTGGACGAGGACGGTGCCGTCGATGTCCGCGTCGTGCAGCGGACCGCGGAGATCGGCCGGGGTGAACGCTCGCCGTACCGGGTCCATGGCCTCACCGGCCATCCACGGATAGTCATAGCGCGCGGGGTCCCAGAAGTGGTGATGTGCGTCGATTCGCATGGCTCACTCCGGTGTCGGTACGTCGGGATCGAGCAGACCTGCGCGGCGAAGATCGGCCCACAGGCCGGCCGGGATCTCGGCGTCGAACAGCGCCAGATCCATGTCCAGCTCGTCGATCGTCCGAGCTCCCACCAGCACCGTGCACACCCGCGGATGTGCCAGCGGGAACCGCAGTGCCGCCGCAGCCAGGGGTACGTCGTACCGCGTGCAAACCTCCCGGATTGCCGCAGCCTTGGCGAGGACTGTGTCGCCGGCCGGGATGTAGTCGAACGACGCACCCGGGGCCGGGTCGACGAGAACCCCACTGTTGAAGACACCGCCGATCACGACCGACACGCCCTTGGCCTCACAGGCAGGCAGGAGGTCGGACAGCGAGGACTGATCCAGCAGCGTGTAACGACCCGCGAGCAGAACGATGTCGAGGTCACACGAGCGCACGAGTTCGGCGAGGGGAGCCGAGTTGTTCATGCCGGCTCCGATCGCCTGGACCAACCCTTCCGCCCGCAGGTCGCGGAGAGCGGCGTACCCGGTGGAGGCGGCTGCCGCGAGGTGCTGGTCCGGATCGTGCAGCAGGAGAACATCGAACCGGTCGAGCCCGGTCCGTTTCAGGCTCTCCTCCACCGACCGGCGAATACCGTCGTAGCTGAAGTCCCACACCGGCCCGACCGCCGGCACGTCCCGGTAGAACGGGACACCGTCGTGGTACTGCGTCTCGTCGCGCGGAGCGTCTTCGCGAAGCAGCCGGCCAACCTTGGTCGAGATGATCAACCCGTCGCGCGAAACCTTCGCGACCGCCTGGCCGACTCTGGATTCGGCGAGCCCGTGACCGTACAGCGGGGCGGTGTCGAGGTAACGGACGCCGCGCTCGATCGCGCGGTCGACCACGGCCACGGCGTCCGCGTCGCTGATCGCCTGCTGGAAGTTGCCCAGGGCAGCGGTCCCCAGTCCGATCCGCGGTACGAACAACTCGGTGCGGCCGACCCGGACCTCAGTCATTCGACGTCCTTCCACCGACACCCTTGAGCTGCCACTTCTCCCGGGCCTCTTTGGCGACGGTTGTCGACGCTCCAGGGCTCTGCGGCCGCTCGGCGAAACCCGTCGTTCACGACACTGCGATGCTCGAAGACGTCCTGGGTCCACGGAATGAACTCCAGCAACGGCGGACTCTCGGTCAGTACGACGCCGGCGAGATGCTGATGCACCTGCATCATGTCCCCGGCATGCGGGACCAGCCGCAGACCGTGCCCCGCCGCCTGGTGTGCGACCTGCAGCCACTCCGTCACCCCGCCGAGCCGGGTTACGTCCGCCTGGACCACGCGGATGGCGTCGGCAGCCATCAAACCGGCGAACGCGTGGTAGGTGTACAGGCTCTCCCCCGCCGCGACGTCGACCGTTCCCACCGCCTGCAGCCGTTGGTGCGCGCCGAGATCGTCGGCGTGCACCGGCTCCTCGATCCAGTCCAGCTCAGCTTCGGCCAGGACCGGCAGGATCCGCTGCGCGGTGGCGAGATCCCAGCGCTGGTTGGCGTCGGCCATCAGCGTGATGTCGGATCCGATCGCCTTCCGCACCGCCCGCACTCTGGCAGCGTCCTCACGCCAATCGGCCTTGCCGACCTTGATCTTCACCCGCCGCCAGCCGCGGTCGACCAGCGAACCGACATCACGAACCACCTCGGCGACGCTGAGGTTGAGCCAGCCGCCATCGGTGTTGTACGTCTCGATCGGATCGGCCGAGCCACCGAGCAGGCGCCACAGTGGCACCCCGGCACGCTGCGCGGCGAGATCCCACAGGGCGATGTCGACCATCGACAAGGCCATGTGGACCACGCCGGCCCGGCCGATCCAGTGCGTCGGCAACCAGTACAGCCGCTTCCAGGTGCCGAGGATGTCCTCCGACGAAGCGCCGACCAGGGCAGGCTGCGTAGTACTGGTCGATCACGTGACACAGCAACTCCGGTCCGGAGTGGACTCCGGAGATCCCGGTCCCGACCCGGCCGTCGGCCGTCCGGATCTCCACCACCGGGACGATCCAGGACTTCAGCGCCGCGGTCGAATCCGCGAGCGGTTGCACCAGCGGTACGGCGAGTGCGTACGTCTCGACCGAGACGATGACGTTGCCCTCGTCGCCCGGCGCCAGGTCGGTCTGCGCGGGCGACAGCAGGCCCAGCGCGTTGTCCGGCATTCCGAGTTCCACTCGACGCCCCTTCGTCCGCACAGTGATTCAGCCACGACATTCACGGCCATTCAGACATGGCGGACCAGTCCGCGACAACGCCGAAGTACGAATGCAGAGGTTTCGTCCGACGAATACCGATTGCCGATCGCATCCGGCCCGGCTGGTAGCGTCCGAATCACCTGGTCGTTCGGAAAGGAGGCAGCCGGTGATGGATGTCGAGCTGGCCTGGCTCCGCACCTGGCTCGAAGTGGTCGACTCCGGCGGGTTCGCCCGCGCGGCCGCCCGGCTGCACCTGTCCCAGCCCCGGGTGTCGGCGCGGGTCGCCAGCCTGGAGCGTTCGCTGGGCTGCGTCCTGATCGAACGCCGGATGCGTCCGCTGACCCTGACCGACGACGGCCGACGGCTGCTCCCCCGGGCCCGGCTGATCGTGACCGAGGTGGACGACACGGTCTCCGACCTGCGGGCGACGGCCGGATCGATCACCGGGAAGCTGGCCATCGCGAGCTTCGCCAGCGGGAGCTCGGAGTTCCTCCCCGGCATCCTGAAGCAGCTGCGAACCGCCAACCCCTTGCTCGAGATCGCCGTCCTCGACGGCGACGTCCAGATCAGCGACGAGTGGCTGGCCGACCGGCGCGCGGCGGTCGCGCTCCGTCCGCTCCGGCCGGAGCCGGCCGACCACGCCTGGATCCACCGCGGCATCTGGCGCGAGCCGTTCGTCGTCCTGGCGCCGCCCGGCCATCCGATCCTGGCCGCGGACGCCATCGGCCTCGAGGACGTGGCGGCGCACCCGATGATCACCATCGGCGATCCGCTCGGCGACCCCAGCCTCGGATACGAGGCCTGGTCGGCGATGCAGTCGAGCCGGATCGAGCTCGGCCGGGGGCATCGTCTCCCACCAGCCGACCACGCTGGCGGCGATGGTCCGGGCCGGGCACGGCATCGGCCTGATCAACAGCCTCGCCGCGGCGATGGTGCGCACGGACGGACTGGAAGTGCGCCAGGTGGACAGCCCGCAGCTCTACCGCGATGTCGGCATCTGGTGGCACTCCGAGCGTCCGCTCAACCGGGCCGCGCAGGCCTTCGTCGACCTCGTGCTCGCCGCGCGAGCGCCCGGCCGGGACGCTGCCGATCCCGGCCGCCTGACCTATTCGCCGGACGAATACCTGACATCCGGTATGCGTCGTTGCACCGGCAGCGCGCGCGTGACTGAATGTCCATGAGGTTAATTCCGTCGAGTCGAACCGCATTCACCCGCGGTAATTCCTGGTAACGACTCGTCGCATTTGTTCCGCGAAGGAGTCCACCGTGGTGACCCTTGCCACCGGCACGCCGTCACGCCGCAGAAAACCCCGGCCAAGCACGGGACCAGCGCATCACGCCGACTGGAAACTCGCGCTCGTCCTCATTCTCCCGGCGACCGTGGGATTCATCGTGTTCGCCGCCGTTCCGGTGTTCCGCGGGATTTACCTGAGCTTCACCAGATTCCGGATCCTGACGCCGGCGACCTGGACCGGTCTGGACAATTACCGGCGTCTTCTCGGTGACGACGTCTTCTGGAAATCGCTCGGCGTCACCGTGCAGTACGTCGTACTCTCCGTAGTGCTCGGACTGGCCGTCTCGCTGGCGACCGCGGTCATCATGCACCGGCTGACCCGGTCGACCGTCGTCCGCGGGCTCGTGCTGCTGCCGTTCCTGGTGTCGGGCGTCGTCGCGGCACTGGTGTGGCAGTGGATGCTCGATCCGGGCCTGGGCATCGTCAACGTGGTGGTCAAGGCGATCACCGGTCACGACATCCTCTTCCTCGGCTCCCAGGGGTGGGCGATCCCGACGCTCGCCTGCATCGGGGTGTGGAAGTCGATGGGCTACAACGCGATTCTGATCTTCGCCGGTCTGCAGACGATTCCACCGCAGATCTACGAGGCCGGCCGGCTGGACGGCGCGAGCGAGCCGCGGATGTTCGCGCACCTGACCCTGCCGCTGCTGCGTCCGATCCTGGCGTTGGTGACCGTCCTGACGGTGATCGGCTCGTTCCAGGTCTTCGACCTGGTCGCCGTGACCACCAAGGGCGGGCCGGCCAACGCCTCGAACGTGCTGCCGCTCTACATCTACAGCAAGGGCTTCGCCGAGTTCGACTTCGGCTACGCACTGACCATGTCGATGGCCCTGTTCATGCTGCTGCTGGCCATCACCTTCCTTCAGATGCGGCTGCTGCGAGCCAACGAGTCCGACACGAACTGAGGGCGCAACCATGACGACCACACTCCCCCAGGTGACGCACGCCCCGGCACCGCCGGATCTGCCACCGCAGCGACGCAGACCGCCCATCGGCAAGACCGTGGCCTGGATCTACCTCATCGGTCTTCCTCGCCGTCACGATCTTCCCGTTCTACTGGATCCTGCGTACGGCGCTGTCGAACAACTACGCGTTGATCGACCACCCGTCGTCGCTGCTCCCGGTCGATCTCACCCTCGGTCCGTTCGAGCGCGTCCTCGGACTGGCGAGCCGCGAACAGGCCGTCGCCGAGGGCGGCTCCGGCGCCACCATCCAGCTCGGGCTCTATCTGCGGAACTCGGTCATCTACGCGACCTCGTTGACGGTGCTCGTGGTGTTCTCCTCGCTGCTCGCGGCGTACGCGTTCGCCCGGCTGCGCTGGCGGGGCCGGGACGTCGTCTTCGGCGTGTTCCTCAGCGCGCTGATGATTCCGGGCATCATGACGCTGCTCCCGAACTTCGTCCTGATCCACGACCTCGGTCTGACGAACACCTTCGCCGGCCTGATCCTGCCGGGGGCGCTGTTCTCCGCGTTCGGCATCTTCTTCCTGCGCCAGTTCATGCTCGGGCTGCCGACCGAGATCGAGGACGCGGCGCTCATCGACGGACTCGGCCGCCTCCGGCTGCTGTTCCGGATCACCGTCCCGATGAGCCAGGGACCGCTCACCACGCTGGCGTTGCTGACCTTCATCAACGCCTGGAACGACTACTTCTGGCCGCTGATGATCGCCGGCAACTCCGACGTCAGGCCGCTGACCGTTGCCCTCGGCGTCTTCCAGCAGGCCTCGCCGCAGACCCAGCCGGACTTCGCCGGCCTGATGGCGGCCGCCCTGGTCGCCGCCTTCCCGATGCTCGTCATCTTCATGCTCTTCGGCCGACGCATCGTCGACTCGATCGGCTTCACCGGACTCCGGTAGCCGGCCCACCTACCCGACCGTTCCGAAAGGGGAACACGGTGAACAGGACACGACTCGTCCGCTCCGCCGCCGCAATGGCGGCGGCCCTCACAGTACTGGCCGGCTGCTCTGGGGGCGGCGGCTCCGGTGACTCGGCAGAAACGACCACGGTCAACTGGTGGACCTGGTCCCCGGATCAGGCGATCGCGTACGAACAGTGCATCCCGGCCTTCGAGAAGGCCAATCCGACCATCAAGGTCAAGATCACCAACTACAACGTCAGCGACTACTTCACCAAGCTGACCTCGGGATTCGTCTCCGGTGACGCCCCCGACGCGTTCATGAACAGCGTGACCTACCTGCAGTCCTACGCGGGCCAGGGACAGCTGCTGCCCCTCGACGACTACATCTCCAAGGACAAGCTCGACATCGGGCAGTACGCCATCGGCACGGACGGCTGGAAGTACAAGGACGGCAAGCAGTACGCCCTGCCGATGGACTGGGCCACCGGAGCCCTTTACTACAACAAGGATCTCCTCGCCAAGGCCGGCTACACCGACAAGGATGTCGCCGCCCTCAACTGGACGTCCGACGGTGGTGGCACCTTCTGGAAGATGGTCAAGCACCTCGCCGTCGACAGTTCGGGCAAGCGTGGCGATCAGCCCGGCTTCAACGGCGGCGCCGTCAAGACCTACGGCCTCGGCAACATCGAGTCCACCGGTGACCCGTTCGGCCAGAACGCCTGGGGCTGGCTGATCCCGAACGACGGGATCAACATCCCGGACAAGCAGCAGTGGGCCACCGTCTTCAACTACAACGATCCGATGGTGGTCCAGTCGGTCAAGCTCGTCCGTACTCTCACCAACGACGGCATCTCCCCCAAGCTGAACCAGTTCACCACGGCCAACAGTCAGCAACTGGGCTCCGGGAAGGTCGCGATGGTCGTCGGCGGCACCTGGGAGGCCGCCACCTATGCGGCGTTGAAGGGCGCGAAGATCGGTACCGCTCCGCTCCCGGCCGGCGCGACGACCGGAAAGCGCGCCCTGATGACCAATGCCAACGGCAACAACATCTGGGCCGGAAGCAAGCACCCCGACCAGACCTGGAAGTGGGTTTCGTACCAGGAGAGCGAGGCGTGCCAGACGACGGCCGCGAAGTTCAACGGGTCCCTCTTCCCGTCCATCGCCGCGTCGATGAAGGCACTGACCGATCAGCAGGCCGCCAAGGGTGCGGACTTCTCCGTCTTCAACCACTACCTCACCAGCGGTGAGCTCGTGCCGTGCCCGGTGTACAACAATGGTGCGGCGCTGACCAACGCGATGATCCCGCAGTTCGAGTCGTACTTCACGAACAAGGCCGATGAGAGCATCTTCCCGAAGATGCAGGAGCAGAGCCGGACGCTGCTGGCGGAAGGCAAATAGGAGACCGATGCTGATCGCAACACCGGCAACCGCGCCGGGACGTCCCGTCACCCCGGCCGGCACCCTCTGGTACGACCGGCCGGGCGAGCGCTGGTTCGAGGCTCTGCCGATCGGCAACGGCCGCCTGGGCGGCATGGTGTACGGCGGAGTGCCGACCGAGCGGATCGACTTGTCCGAGTCGACCGCTTGGTCGGGAGGGCCGTCGACCGTCGATCTGAGCCCGACCGCCGGGCAGGAGCTACCGGCCGTTCGCAAGCTGCTGTTCGCGGGCGAGCACGCCCAGGCGCAGCGGCTCGCGGGCGAGCACCTGCTGGGCACGCGGGCGTCGTTCGGCACGAACCTGCCCCTACCGCACGTCCGCCTGACGTTCGCCGACCGGGGAGCCGAGAGCTACCAGCGATCTCTCGACCTCGATCAGGGCATCGTGTCGGTCACCTACGACCAGGGCGGTACGCGGTTCACCCGCGAGGTCCTCGCATCCCATCCGCACGGCGTCATCGCCGTACGCATCGCGGCTGATCAGCCCGGAGCGGTCAGCTTCACCGTCGGCCTGGACGGTGCGGTCATCCCCGGCGAGACGACCGGTACGGCAAGCGGCGTCGCCTTCAGCGGTCGCGCCGTCGAGTCACTGCACAGCGACGGCGACACGGGTACGGCGGTCGAGATCCGGGTCCACGTCGAGACCGAGGGCGGAACTGTGCGGTCACACGCCGACTCCCTCGAGGTCGACGGCGCCGATGTCGCCGTACTGATCATCGCCGTCGGGACCGACTGGGCGGGTGACGATCCGGTCCGGCAGGTCGAGACGCTGATGACGGCGGCTGCCGCGGCCGGGTTCGACGTCGATCCGTGCCGCTCACGTCGACGATCACGCCGGTCTGATGCGGCGGGTCTCACTCGAGCTCGGCGCGGCCACCGAGGTCGACGCTCTGCCGACCGACCGGCGACGCGACCGACCTGGCCCGCGGCGGGCGGGACGACGGCCTGCTCGCCTTGTACTTCCAGTACGGGCGGTACCTCACCGTCGCCGGATCCCGCGCAGACTCCCCGTTGCCCCTGGCCCTGCAGGGACTCTGGAACGACGGCCTGGCCAGCAGCGCATCGTGGAGCAACGACTTCCACCTCGACATCAACACCCAGCAGAACTACTGGGCCGCCGAGCCGACCAACCTGGCCGAGTGCCACACTCCCGTGTTCCGGCTGCTCCAGCTGCTCGCCGAGACCGGCCAATCCACCGCGACCCAGATGTACGACGCTCCCGGCTGGGTCGCGCACACCGTGACGAACGCCTGGGGCTACTCGGCTCCGGGCACCGCGATGGGCTGGGGTCTGAATGTCACCGGCGGCGCCTGGCTCGCCGTAGACCTCTGGGAACACTACGAGTACGGCGGCGACGACGAGTACCTCCGAGACGTCGCGTACCCGGTCCTTCGCGGCGCCGCACTGTTCCTGTTGTCGTACCTGACTGAGGAACCGGACCACGGCTGGCTCGTCGCCGGACCGTCCGAGTCCCCCGAGAACTGGTACGTCGCACCCGACGGAAGCCAGTGCTCGATTGCCATGGGCAACACCATCGACCGCGTCTTCGCCGAGGCGATCCTGCGTGACTGCTCAGCCGCCGCTGAGGTGCTCGGCGTCGACCCGGACCTGCGCGAGCGAATCACCGCCGCCCGCGCGCGACTGTCGCCGTACCGGATCGGCCGGCACGGCCAGCTGCAGGAATGGCTCCATGACTTCGAGGAGGCGGATCCAGCCCACCGGCACACGTCCCACCTCTGCGCGCTCTTCCCCGAGCGGCAGATCACGCCCCGCACGACGCCCGACCTGGCCCACGCCGCCGAGGTCACGATCGAACGACGCCAGAGCGCAACCGGCTGGGAGCAGACCGAGTGGGTCGAAGCCAACTTCGCCGTCTTCTACGCCCGTCTGCTCCAGGGCGACAAGGCGCTCGCCCACGTGACCAGCCTCGTCACCGACGCCAGCGAGGCCAACCTGATGAGCTACTCCGTCGGCGGTGTCGCCGGCGCCGCCCAGAACATCTACTCCTTCGACGGCAACGCCGGCGGCTCCGCTGCCGTCGCCGAGATGCTCCTGCAGTCGGACGGTGACGAGATCGAACTACTCCCCGCTCTCCCGACAACCTGGCAGAACGGATCCGTCCGAGGACTGCGCGCCCGGGGCGGCTTCACCGTCGACATCACCTGGAAGGACAGGCGGCTCGACCACGCCCGGATCCACCCGTCCAGCTCCACGACCCACCGCATCCGGTACGGCGACACCACCACCGAGCTGACCTTCACCGAGCAGGAGGCCCTCACCCTCCGCGCCGAGTAAGGGGCTCTACTGCTCGATGGGAGCCCCCTTTCAGGGGTCAACCCGCGAGCTGGTGGGTTGCCGCCTGAGAATTTGGCGGCCGAACCCACCACCTCAGGGGTCAACCCCTGAAAGGGCTCTACTGCTGGATGTCTGGGCGATGCGGGCCAGTGTGGGCGCGTGGGTGCCGGGGTGCCGGGGCGTCGTCCGGGCCGAGGGTATTGGGCCCGGGCCCGGCCCGTCGAGGGTGACGGCGTTCACCGCTGGCTTTGTCCGGCCCGGGATGTGCAGGACGACAGGAGGTGTCGGTCCCGGGTGGTGGTCGGGCGGGGTGTTCAGGCGTGAGACCGGCCGGCCGCGGGCGGGGTCGGCCGAGACCTCCTGTCGATCTGCACCCCCAGCAGCCTCCACTTGCGCCAGACCAGCCTCGATCCGCGCCAGACCTAGTCTGCGCCACACCGTCTGGGTTGCGTGGGCCGGACGGGCCGGTGACGGGATCTGTGTCCATCTGGTGGTCGGACCGGCGCGGCCGGGACCCTGGGACACCAGTTGGGGACCTCGGATAGACCACGTCATGCCCCAGGTCCCCAGTACCTGTCCACGGTCCACAGTTCCGGCGACTCCACCGATCAGGTCCAGGCCCGCAGGTGGCGGACATAGCCGGCAAGATGCCGGGCACCCAGGGCCGCCCGCGACCGGACCCGGTCCGCGACCGGACCCGGTCCGCTCCTGCGACCGGCGCCCCCAACACCCACACATCGAGCAGAGCAGCCTGAAATGGGGCTCCCCTGCTCGATGTGTGGGGCCCCGTTTGATGGGCTGGCCTACCAGATGGTGGGTTGCACACTCTGAATCACGGTGTGCAACCCACCATCTGATGGGTCAACCCATCAAATGGCCCGGGCGGGGCCAACCACCACTTGAGGCGTTAACCCCTCGATTGCGCGTTCTCCCCTCGTACTTTCAGGGGAGAACGGTGCATGTGAAGGGGTATCCCTGCGATCGGCCACTTTGTGCACGAGATCCGTACGGCGACGACCTCGGCGTACGGACCTGGTGCACAAAGTCGACCCCGCCGTGGCCCGGTTGGGTGGCCACGGAAACGACACAAGAGCCGGCTAGACCCTGAAGTAGCGCCGCAGCGAGCGGAGGGGCCGGTTAAGGGTTGTGCCGGGAGGCTTCGAGGGCGAGGAGCAGCTCGGCGAGCGAATGCGGATCGTTGAGGGATCGGCCGGTGCGTTCCTCGATCCGGCGGAGGCGGTGGCGGACGGTGTTCGGGTGGCAGTAGAGCTGCTCACCGGTCTCGCTGGCGGAACCGTGGTGCGTCGACCAGACCGCCAAGGTCTCGAGCAGCACCCCACGGTCGTCGGGCGGCAGGTCGTCGAGTCCGCCGAGCACCTTCCGGACGAAGTACTGCATCACGTCCGGGGCCGCGACCGCCGCCATCGTCAACGGTGACTCGTCGAACAGCGCCACGCGGGCACCCGGAGTCGAGCCCGACAGCGCGACCCGCGCGAACCGCACCGCCTGCCCGGTCTCGTCGAGTTCGTCGTACGCCGGACTCACTCCGACGCGACCGGTCGCGGACTGGCGCAGCAGGTCGACCAGTACGGCGAGACGCCCGAGCGGCACGCCGACCACGCCGATCTGCAGCTCGGGCAGCAGCCGCCACGCGGAGGCGAGACCGACGGATCGCAACCGCTCCTCCGCCGCGGGCAATGCCTGCCGACCCACCTCGGGCACCTCCGCGGCGACGACCACGAACGGTCCCTTGTGCGGCAGTCGCAGCAGCTCGGCCGCCTCCCACAGCGTGCCGCCGCCGCTCACCCGGCCCTCGAGCAACGCTTCGACCAGGGCCGAGCGCTGCTGGTCCTGCGCCAGCATCTGGCGGGACTGCACGTCGCGGTAGGCATCGGTCATCGCGTCGGTGTAGGACGACTGCATCTGCCACAGCCGGCTCGACGCACGCACCAGGGCCTGGTCGGTGATCCGCGCCAGATGGGCATCGGCAAGCACCTCGTCCCAGAGATACCGCGTGCCGACCCGGTACGCCGCCATCACGTCCGCCAGTGGAGCGCCCTGCTCCGCGCGCAGCCGTCCGGTCTCGCGGGCAGACACCGGGTCGCAGCGGTCGCTGACCAGTGATTCGAGCATGAAGTCGAAGTTCGCCCGGCACGACGTCCGCAGTTCGCCGGCGACACCAGTCCGCCGGAGCGGTAGAAGTCGATCTCGCTCTCGATCTGCGTGGCCATGGCCTCGACCAGCTCGTCGGCCCGGGCCCGGAGCCGGCCGACAAGGTCCTCGATCTCCGGGCCGGATGCCGAGCCGACGCGCTCCGTCCTCACCCTCGGAGCATATGCCCCGGGCCGTTGTTCGCGGGCACACTCGTGTACCCACCACGTTGGCCGGCACGCCATCGACGCCGGCCGGCCCCGGACGCATCGTGGAGTCACATCCCCGAACCACCCCGGAGCGACACGATGACGAATCTCAGCCTGAACCTCTCCGAGTCCGCGGCCATGTACCCGGACCACCCCGCGATCCGGCTGGACGACGACGTCCTCCGCTACGCCGACCTCGACGACGCCGCATCCCGGGTGGTGAGCCTGCTCCGCGAGTACGGCGTGCAGCCCGGTGACCGGGTCGGCCTGATGCTGCCGAACATCCCCGAGTTCGCGATCGTGTTCTACGGCATCCTCCGGGCCGGCGGCATCGCCGTACCGATGAATCCGCTGCTGAAGCGGCGCGAGGTCGAGTACTACCTCGGCGACTCCGGCGCGCCAAGGTGCTGTTCGCCTGGCACGAGGTGGCCGCCGAGGCCGAAGCGGGCGCCAAGGCCGCGGGCAGCCGAGCTCGTGCCGGTGGCACCGGGCGAGTTCCGCGCCCTGATCTCGGCACCGCGCAGCCGGTGGCCGATCCGGTCAGCAGGGACGGTTCCGACACGGCGGTGATCCTCTACACCTCCGGCACGACCGGCCGGCCGAAGGGCGCCGAGCTGACCCACGCCGGCCTGAACGCCAACCAGGCGGTCACCGCCCGGACACTGATCCAGATCGGGCCGGACGACGTCGTGATGGGCTGCCTGCCGCTGTTCCACGTGTTCGGACTCACCTGCGGCCTCAACGCCGCGATCGCCAACGGCGCGACCCTGACGCTCATCCCCCGCTACGACCCGGCGAAGGCGCTCGAGGTGATCGCCCGCGACGGCGTCACGGTGTACGAGGGCGTGCCCACGATGTACGCCGCCATGCTCGGCGTACCCGAGCGCGAAGAGTACGACGTGAGCACGCTGCGCACCTGCGTGTCCGGTGGGGCCGCCCTTCCGGTGGAGGTGCTGCGCGGCTTCGAGGAGGCGTTCGGCTGCATCATCCTGGAGGGCTACGGGCTGTCCGAGACCTCGCCGGTCGCGTCCTTCAACCACCCGGACGCGATCCGCAAGCCCGGGTCGATCGGTACGCCGATCGAGGGCGTGCGGATGCGGGTCGTGGACGACGCGCGGCAGCCGGTCCAACCGGTGAGATCGGCGAGATCCAGATCGGCGGCCACAACGTGATGAAGAGCTACTGGAACAAGCCCGACGCGACCGCGGCGACGATCGACGCCGACGGCTGGCTGAGCACCGGCGACATGGCGCGGCAGGACGAGGACGGCTACTTCTTCATCGTCGACCGCAAGAAGGACCTGCTCATCCGCGGCGGCTACAACGTCTACCCGCGCGAGGTCGAGGAGGTGCTCTACGAGCACCCGGCGGTCGCCGAGGCGGCCGTGGTCGGGATCCCGCACGCGTCCCTCGGCGAGGAGATCGGCGCCGCCGTCGCCCTCAAGCCCGGTACGACGGTGACGCCCGAGGAACTGCGCGACTTCGTCAAGACCCGGATCGCGGCGTACAAGTACCCGCGGGCGGTGTGGATTGTCGACAATCTGCCGAAGGGACCGACCGGCAAGATCCAGCGCCGCGACGTCGTCGTCCCGGAAGGAGTGCTGCGATGAGCACCACGACTCCCGCGCCGACGAACTCGCCGCGCCGCTCGACCTGCTGCTCACCAGTGCCGCCATCGGCCCGATGCGCCGGTTCGCTGCCGAACGCCTCCTGGGCCCGGATGGCGACCGGACTGGCCGCCCGGCCGCGCACGGTCGCCGGGCGTGCCGCCGACCTGGCCGGCGAACTCGGCCGGATCGCGATCGGCCAGTCCGACCGGGCACCGTCCCGCCGCGACCGGCGGTTCGCGGACCCGGCCTGGACCCACAACCCGGTGCTGCGCCGGATCGTCCAGGCCTACCTGGCCGCGGCCGAGACCGCCGGCGCGCTGACCGTGGACGCGCACCTGGAGTGGCGGGACCGGCAGCGGATGACGCTTCGTCGTCGACAACCTCGTCGAGGCACTTGCCCCGAGCAACAACCCGCTGGTCAACCCGGTGGCCTGGAAGGCGCTGATCGACACCGCCGGCCTGAGCTCGGTCGCCGGCGCCCGCAACCTGGTCCGCGACCTGGCCACGGCACCGCGGGTGCCGAGCATGATCGAGCCGACGGCGTTCGAGGTCGGCACGACGGTCGCGGCGACCCCGGGCGCGGTCGTGTTCCGCAACGAGATCCTCGAGCTGATCCAGTACACCCCGCAGACCCCGAAGGTCCGCACAGTGCCGCTGCTGATCGTGCCGCCGGTGATCAACAAGTACTACGTCGTCGACCTGGCACCCGGCCGGAGCATGGTCGAGTACTTCGTCGCAGCAGGGCCAGCAGGTGTTCACCATCTCGTGGCGCAACCCGGACGCCCGGCACCGCGACTGGGACCTCGACACCTACGGCCAGGCGATCGTCGACGCGATGGACGCCGTCCAGCGGATCTGCCGCACCGAGAGCACCCATCTGTTCGCGACCTGCTCCGGCGGCATCCTGGCCTCGATGCTGCTCGCTCACCTCGCCGATCGCGGTGAGCTCGACCGCGTCGCCGGGTTCACCCTCGCGGTCTCGGTGCTCGACCAGACCCGGGCCGGACTCGCGTCCGCCGCGCTGGACGAGCGGGTCGCCGCGGCGGCCGTCGCGTCGTCGGCAGCCGAAGGGATACCTGGACGGCCGGGCGCTCGCCGAGGTGTTCGCCTGGCTGCGCCCGACCGACCTGATCTGGAGCTACTGGGTCAACAACTACCTGCAGGGACGGCCACCGGCGGCGTTCGACGTCCTGTTCTGGAACGCCGACACCACCCGGATGACCGCCGCGCTGCACCGTGGCTTCGTCGAGCTGGCGATGACGAACGCGCTGACGCAGCCGGGTAAGGCGACGATGCTCGGGTCCGCGGTCGACCTCGGCAAGATCGGCACCCCGTCGTACGTGATCGCCGGCATCGCCGACCACATCTGCCCCTGGCAGTCCTGTTACCGCAGTACCCAGCTGCTCGGCGGCGAGAGCCGGTTCGTGTTGTCCACCGCCGGGCACATCGCCTCGATGGTGAACCCGCCCGGCAACCCGAAGGCGACGTACCAGCTCAACGAGACCAACCCGCCGGACCCGGACGAGTGGTTGCGCACGGCAACGACGGAGCAGGGATCGTGGTGGCCCGACTACGTCGCCTGGCTGGGCCAGCGCAGCGGCCGGCTGAAGGCCGCACCGGACAGACCTCGGCGGTGGCGGGCTGGAGCCGCTCGAGCCCGCTCCCGGCAGCTACGTCCGGGAGACGTGACGTGGAGATGCTGACCGCCGCGGGACGACGGATCCGGTACGACGTGCGGCTGGGCGACGCGCGGCGTACGCCGCTGCTGCTGTGCTGCGGGATCGGCGCCGGCTTCGAGGTCCTGCAGCCGGTGGTCGACGCGCTCGACCGCGACGGTGATCCGGTTCGACGTACCCGGCGTCGGCGGCTCGCGGGTCGGGCTGCTCCCGGACGGCATCCCCCGACTCGCCTGGATGGTCGACCGGATGCTGGCACAGCTCGGGTACGACGAGGTCGACGTACTCGGGACTGTCGTGGGGTGGCGCGCTCGCACAGCAGCTCGCCGTCCAGCACCGGCGCCGCGTCCGTCGGCTGGTCCTGGTCAGCACGGGCACCGGAGCCCTGATGGTGCCCGGACGGCCGACCACCCTGCTGCGGATGATCACGCCGCGACGCTTCCGCGATCCCGAGTACGCCGCCGGGATCGCCGGCGCCATCTACGGCGGAAGCGCCCGGGAGCACGCCGGTGACATCCAGGCCGGTCTTCCGCAACCAGGTGCGGGCCGGATCGCGTGCGCGGCTACCTCTACCAGCTCCTGGCCGGTGCCTTCTGGACCAGCCTGCCGTTCCTCGGCCTGATCCGGCAGCCGACGCTGGTGCTGACCGGCGACGACGACCCGATCATCCCGGTGATCAACGGCCGGATCCTGGCCCGCCTGATCCCGCACGCCGAGCTGCACATCTACCGCGGCGGGCATGTCGAGCTCGTCACCGAGGCATCCGCGCTGGTGCCCGTCATCACCCGCTTCCTGTCCCGCTGAGGGGGAACCACCATGACCACCGACCCGATCGACTTCTACGGCCTCGAACTGCTGCTGGACGACCGGGACCGCGAGCTGCTGCACGCCGTTCGCGAGTTCGGCGACAAGCAGGTGACGCCGATCATCAACGACTACTGGATCCGGGCCGCGTTCCCGTTCGAACTGATCCCGGCGATGCGCGATCTGGCGATCGTCGGTACGCCGTACAGCGGGCTACGGCTGTCCGGGCCGGAGCTTCCTGCTCGACGGCCTGATCGCGATGGAGCTCAGTACGGCGGACCCGTCGATCGCCACCTTCTTCGGCGTACACAGTGGGCTGTCGATGGGATCGATCTACCTGTGCGGCTCCGAGGAGCAGAAGGAACGCTGGCTGCCGGCGATGGCCCGGCTGGAGAAGATCGGCGCCTTCGGTCTGACCGAGCCCGGGGTCGGATCCGGTGCATCCCGTGGTCTGCGGACCACCGCCCGTCGCGACGGCGACACCTGGGTGCTGGACGGCCAGAAGAAGTGGATCGGCAACGCGACCTTCGCCGACCTCACGGTGATCTGGGCCCGCGACGTCGAGGACGGCCAGGTGAAGGGCTTCGTCGTCGAGAAGGACACACCGGGGTTCTCGACCACGAAGCTCGAGGACAAGATGGCGTTGCGCGTCGTACAGAACGCGCTCATCACGCTGAACGGCGTCCGGGTGCCGGAAGCGAACCGGCTGGCCGGCGCACAGTCCTTCCGCGACACCGCGAAGGTACTGCTGATGACCCGCGCCGGGGTCGCCTGGATGGCGGTCGGGTGCGCCCGCGGCGCCTACCGCCACTCGCTGGCCTACGCCAACGAGCGCGAGCAGTTCGGCCGGCCGATCGCGTCGTTCCAACTCGTCCAGGACCTCCTGGTCCAGATGCTCGCGAACACGACCGCGTCCGCGACCCTCTGCACCCGGCTCTCCCAGCTCCAGGACGCCGGCCTCGCGTACGACGAACACGCGTCGCTGGCGAAGGCCTTCTGCACCGTCCGCATGCGCGAGACCGTCGGCTACGCCCGCGAACTGCTCGGCGGCAACGGCATCCTGCTCGAACACAACGTCGGCCGGTACGTCGCCGACGCCGAGGCCATCTACTCCTACGAAGGCACCCGCGAGATGAACACCCTCATCGTCGGCAAGTCCATCACCGGCCATTCGGCCTTCGTCTGATCAGGGTCGACGCCCGGAAGTCGGACACGCCCCCTCGGAGCGACCGGATCACCCTTGACAATTTGTGCTCAGATTGTAAAGCGTGTCTAGGACGACGGAGGTGATGACCGATGCCATCCAACACGGCAGAGGAGCTCCCGCAGCTCGAGGGTGAGCTCCGCTTCGACGAGGCGACGCGCAACGGGAGCGCTGACGACTTCGGGCACATCGTGCACAACGTCCCCGACGGCGTGCTGCTGCCGGGGACCGCCGACGACGTGGCCACGACGATCCAGTGGACCGCGTCGCGGAGCAGCAAGTTCGCACCGCAGGGCCAGCGCCACTCGACGTACGGTCGCTCGCAAGTCCCGGGCGGCATCGTGGCCGACATGTCGACGCTCCGGCACATCGGGCCGGTCGAGGGCGACCAAGTAGTCGTCGAAGCCGGCGCGAAATGGAGCGATGTGCTCCGCGCCACGTTGGCGCGGGGCAGGACGCCACCTGTGCTCACCGAGTACATCGAGCTGTCGGTGGGTGGCACGCTGATCGTCGGCGGTGTCGGTGGCACCACTTCGGCGTACGGCGTGCAGAGCGACAACGTGATCGCCATGGAGGTGGTGACCGGCGAGGGGAAGAAGCTCACCTGCTCGGCGGACGACAACGCCGACCTGTTCAACGCGGTGCGCGCCGGGCTCGGTCAGGTCGGTGTCATCACCAAGGCGACGCTCAAGCTCATCGCCGCGCCGCGGTCGGTGCGCCGATTCATGCTGAGCTATCCGGACCTGGCAACGATGCTGAAGGACGTGCGGCTGCTGTCGGCTGACAAGAGGTGCGACTCGCTGCAGGGAGCGATCGCGGCGGCGCCGAGCGGCGGCCTCGCCTTCCGCCTGGACGCGGTGAAGTACGTCGACGAGAACCCGCCGGACGACGGTGTCCTCCTCGCCGGCCTGTCCGACGACCCGGCGCAACGGCAGCCCATGACGATCGAGTTCTTCGAGTACCTCAACCGGTTCGCCCCGATCGAGACGGCGCTGCGCGCCAACGGGCCCTGGTTCTTCCGGCACCCGTGGCTGATGACTTTCATCGGCGACTCCCAGGTCGAGCCCGTCGTCAACGCCGAACTGGCTGCGCTCGATCCGGCAACGGACCTCGGCCCGTTCAGCCAGGTCGTGCTCAACCCCATCCGCAGGTCGACGATCTCGAGCCCGTTGTTGAGGATCCCGACGGACGAACTGTGCTACGCGTTCAACTTCGTCCGCATCCCGGCGACCGACGACGCCGACGAAGCGAACCGGTTCATAGCTGCCAACAAGGCCGCGTACGAGCGGATCAAGGCTGCCGGCGGCGCCCTGTACCCGGTCAGCGCACTCCCGATGTCCAAGAGCGATTGGCGCGACCACTTCGGCCCGGCCTTCGGCCAACTGGACGCCGCGAAGCAGCGGTACGACCCGGACGGGGTCCTCACACCCGGCTACGAAATCTTCTAGCGCCGGCCGGATCAAGCTTGGGGAGCTCGGGGATCTCGTCAGCCCATCAAATGAGGCTCAGTGTGGGTGATGGTCTGGGGCGTTGTCGGGACCTGTCACCGTCCGACTCCCCGGGACACCAAGCCGGGACCGTGGACACCAAGCCGGGGACCCTGGACACCAAGCCGGGACCTCGGACAGCTGATCCGGTGTCCACGGTCCCCACAACCTGTCCGAGGGGCCAACCCCTCGGCCCTGAAACCCTTCACACGACTCAGGCTCCGACCCATTTCCGCCGCACCGAGGGCAGAAGAGCCCCATTTTCAGGGGTCAACCCCCGAACCTGTGGGTTGCGCCCTGAGAATTTGGGGGCCGAACCCACCACTTCAGGGGTCAACCCCTGAAGTGGCGCGGGCTGGGGCCGAACCCACCCCCGCCGGGCTGACCTCTCAAATGATGTGGGCCGTCGTGCTCAGGGTCGTGGGTGGCTGACCGGGCTGGCTGCCGCGGCCGACCCGCTGATCCAGGCCGCCGGCGCGTCCCGGGTCGGGTCGCCGCGAGTGCCGTCCCTAAACCGGTTTGGGGAGCGCTCCGTCGGGGGTTGGGGAGGGTACCTGCCGAATCGGGCGGGCAAGGCTCCCCGGAGCCGGGCGGTGCCGTTGCGACCCCAACATTTCTTCACGGGGCAATAGCTCACCGAAGCACGGCCATCGTGTGGCGACGGGGGCGTCCCGTCATCGCCACCACACCGGCGCACAGGCAACCACAGCGTCCACGAGATCGTCTCTGCTCAGTCCCCCGTCGGCCAACCACGCCTTGATCGCCCCGGCGAACCCGTGGGCGACGAACTGCGCCATCAGCTCCCGATCGGCGGCGGGGAGGTCCGGGTTCGTCGAGCGTGCCATGAAGGCCAGGCTGTAGTCACTGAAGTGCCGGACCAGCGCCTCGTACACCCCACGATCCGCCGGGTCCTCGAGCGTCTGCCGGTACACCTCGGCGAATCGGGCGACATGATCGACCAGCTCGCTCGTCGCCCGGCGGAGGGCCTGATCGCCGGCCGGCTGCTCCGCCGCCCGCCACAACTCCTCGCGCCGGTATACCTCGGCCAGATCGGCATCCAGCACCGTGAGCAGCAGCCCGAGCGGACTCCGATACCGGTGGTAGAACGTCGGCCGGGTCACGCCGGCCGCCTCGGTCAGCTCCGCGACACTGATCCGCGACACGGGTCGCTCGGCAGCAAGCCGCAGTACGGCGTCCGCCAGGGCGCGATCTGTTCGCGCCGCCCGCGGATCCGGTCGAGCGCTCATCACTGCTCCTCGGCTCTTGCGCGACGCCCTATGATTGCTATTTTACAACTGTAAAATAGCAGATCCGAGGAGCAATCATGAGCTCGCACAGCACTGTCTCCCCCGAAGAAGCCGCCGACCGCCTCGCCATCCGCGAACTGTTCGACGCCTACGCGCACTGCGCCGACCGCCGGGACGCCGAGGGCCAGATGGCTCTGTTCACCGAGGACACCCGCTTCGTCGTCTACCTGGACGCCAAGTCCGCCGAGCCCACCCAGGAACTGCACGGGCGCGACGCCCTCGCACCGGTCTTCGACAATCTCAACCAGTACGCCGCCACCACCCACTTCAACGGCCAGAGCACGGTCGTTGTCAACGGCAACCAAGCTGACGGCGAGAGCTACACGATCGCTCATCACGTGACTGTCGGCGACGACGGCCGGCGAACGCTGATGGTCGCGTCCATCCGCTACCTGGACCAGTTCGTGAAACAGGACGGCACCTGGTACTTCGCGGAACGCAAACTCCTCGTGGACTGGACCGAGACCCGCCCGATGCAGGACTGATCCCCTCACCTGTTCGAGTGATGGTGTAGACACCGCGGCGGGTCCATGATGAGGGGATGATCGGGCTCAAGGTGTTTCTCAGTCCGTACAAGCCTTTCAACGGTGCCACCAGGAGCTGGGATCCCGGCACGCAGGCGACCTGGCCGGCGAGTACGGCGACCTTGATCGAAGGCGAGAGCGACGCGATCCTCGTCGACGGTCTGATGACCTTGGCGGAGGGCAATGAGCTGCTGGCCTGGATCCGGCAGTCCGGAAAGCGCTTGACCACGGTCTATGTCACGCACGGCCACGCCGACCACTTCTTCGGCCTCGAGCCAGTCCTCGCCGGCTTCCCCGACGCACAGTTGGTGACGCTCGCCGACGTCGTACCCGCCGCCGCGGACCAGCTCGACGCCAAGCTGATGGCCGTGTGGAACTCGTACTTTCCCGGACAGATCTCCGAGCATCCGCAGGTTCCTGTCGCGATGCCGGGAGCTGAACTGCAGCTCGAAGGACAGTCGCTGAAGTGTTTGGCGATCGGCCAGAGTGACGTCGAGCATTCGACCGTCGTGCACGTGCCTGAGCTCGACACAGTCGTCGCGGGAGATGTGGCCTACAACGGGATCCACATGTGGCTGGCCGGCTCCGACCCGGCGAGGCGAGCGGCCTGGATCGAGTCGCTCGACGCGATCGAGGATCTGCATCCGGTGACCGTGATCGCCGGCCACAAGGACCCCGCCGCTCCCGACGACGATGCGGCCAGGATCTTGGACGAGTCGCGCCAGTACGTCAGTGACTTCGACGCCATCGTCGAGGCCAGCGACTCGGCCGCGGAGATCATCGCGAAGATGCTGGCCAAGTACCCGGACCGAGGCAATCTCTACACGTTGACCTACGCCGCCGACACGCAGCGGCCATAGAGGTGATCGCATGTACACGGAGTCCCCGACCCAGCGGATCATGGCGGGCAACGGCATCGAGTACGCCTATCGCGAGATCGGCGACGGCGCCGTACCGCTCGTCCTGCTGCAGCACTTCCGCGGCAACCTCGACAACTGGGACCCGGCGCTGATCGATGCCCTCGCCGCCGATCGGCGAGTCATCGCCGTCGACAACACCGGCGTCGGCGCGTCGACCGGGGCCACACCGCGCACCGTCGCCGAGATGGCCCGCGACGCGCTGGCGTTCCTGGACGCGCTCGGTCTCGAGCAGGTCGATGTGCTCGGGTTCTCGCTGGGCAGCTTCGTCGCCCAGGAGATTACGCTGATCCGGCCGGACGCCGTACGCCGTCTCGTCCTGGCCTCATCGGCACCCCAAGGCGGGGCCGGCATGCACGGCTGGGCTCCGAAGGTGATCGACGCGGTCGGCCGGCCGCAACCTGTTCCCGAAGGCGTACTCGGCGTCTTCTACGCCGACTCGGGCACGAGCCGCGAGGCTGGAATGCAGGCCTTCGGCCGGATGGCGTCACGCACCTCGGACCGCGACGACCAGACCACCTGGGCGACCCGGCTTGCGCAGTACGACGCCGTCTGCGACTGGGGCATCCCGAACCACGCGCTGCTCGAACGGGTGAGCACGATCACCGTCCCCGTCTTCGTCAGCAACGGCGACAGCGACCCGATGATCCTGCCGCACTACTCGTATCTCCTGGCAGGTCTCATCCCCCACGCGGACGTGAAGATCTACCCCGACTCCGCGCATGGCTTCCTCTTCCAGCACCACCTCGAGTTCGCGGGCGACGTGAACGCCTTCCTGACCGCCTAGCGATCAACTTGCTCGGCGATCCAGGTCGCCGCGAGAGTCGTCCAGCTCGACGCGTCGCCGGCGCCCTCGGCCAGGCCGAGACTGTGCGGGCCATGAGCGAAGACGTGCACCGTGTGCGGCACGTCATGAGCGGCCAGCGCCGTCGCGAATCGATAGGTGTGCTCCGGAGGCACCCAGATGTCTTCCGCGGTGTGCCACAGGAAGAACGGCGGCGCCGAAGGGGTCACCAGCGCGTCCAGTGACGTCGACCGACGGAGCTCGGGCGACGCATCCTCGCCGAGCAGGATGAGCCTCGACGGCCGGTAGGTCTCGGTCTCCATCGAGGTGATCGCGTAGCCGAGTACGGCGAAGTCGACCGACTCGGCGCGACCAGAGCCGGGGGCCAGTGCTGCCAGTCCGGCAAGATGACCACCGGCCGAGAATCCCACCAGCCCGATCCGGTCGGCTCCCGCCTCGCGCCGGCGCCGGATCTCGGCGCGCAGGGCATCGAGCGGAGCGGGATGCCGCACCTGCAACGGATAACGGAACACACTCGACTCCAGGCCGAGCCCGGTGAGCCAGTCGACGATCGGCTCCGCTTCGTGCGGTGCGTGCTCGGCGTATCCCCCGCCGGGTAGGACGATCACGTGCACGGCGGCCTCCTTCACGATGCGTCGAGTACCGATGCAACGTGATCTCGCCCGCGGAGGGCATCACATAAACAGATGAGATCACCTCATGCGTTCAGGTGATGGTGGGTCCCGGCGCGGAGTGTTTGGCTCGTGGCGACTCGGAAACGACCCTGAAGGAGCTACCCACATGCCGATGATCGACGTCTACGCCGCCGCCGGAACGTTCGGCGACAAGCATCAACTCGCGGTCGACCTCGCAACAACGCTGATGACGATCGAGGAAGTCCCCAACATCCCGATGTTCCGGCAGAACACCGCCGCGTTCGTCCACGACCTGGACGCGGACAGCCTCGCCAATGTCGACGGCGACAACAACTACGTGCGCGTCCAGGTCCTCACCAACTTCGGCGCACTCGACCGGGCCAAGCAGCTCGCGGTGGTCGCCGAGCTCACCAAACTGGTGGCCGGGGCCGCGGGCGACCCGACCCTGGCGGACCGGACCTGGGTGCTCCTCACCGAGGCACCCGAAGGCGGCTGGGGTCTCGCGGGCCATGCCAACACCAACGAAGAACTGGTCGCCGCCGCGCGCGCCCAGATCGCCCAGATCGGGACCTGAGGAGGACCCATGGCACCCACAGTTGTCCTCGTGCACGGCGCGTTCGCGGACGCATCCGGATTCGCCGGCGTGATCCGCGAACTCCAGGCCGGTGGCGTCACGGTGGTCGCTCCGCCGAACCCGCTGCGCAGCTTGTCGTCGGACGCCGCCGCGCTCGGCGCGGTGGTCGGGGCGATCGACGGCCCCGTGCTGCTCGTCGGCCACTCGTACGGCGGGGCGTTGATCACCCAGGCGTCGGCTGAGCTCGACAACGTGGTCGGCTTGGTCTACCTCGCCGCTTTCGGCCTCGACGTCGGTGAGAGTTGCGCGAGCGTCCAGGAGCCGTTCCCGCCGCCGCTGCTCGCCAAGACGTCGGCCCCCACGCGGTACGACGCTCCGGGCGGCTCGGGCGGACCCGATCTCTACATCGTCGAGCGGCAGTTCCGGGAGACGTTCTGCGCCGACGTACCGGTCGACGTCGCGTCGACCATGTTCGTGACCCAGCGGCCGCTGACGGTGGCGGCCCTCACCGAGAACGCGACCGCGGCCGGGTGGAAGACCAAGCCGTCGTGGTTCCTGATCCCCGAGCACGACAACGCGATCGCGCCGGCCGCGCACCGGTTCATGGCCGAGCGGATGGGAGCGACGATCGAGACGATCGGCGGCTCGCACACCGTGTTCATCGCGCAACCCGTCGCGGTCGCCGGCTTCATCCAGCGGGCGCTGGCGGGATGACGGCTGTCCCTGCGCTCGACCGATCTGGTTCCATGGCAGGAGGTGAGCGGAGACAACGATGGTCGAGAGCCGACCGCTGCGCGGACGCAGTGAACAGCTGAGTCGTGCGCTCAGCGCGGTGCGCCAGGTCCGCACGGTCGGCTCGTCCGGCGTCGTGCTCGTCACCGGCGCGGCCGGAATCGGCAAGACCGCCGTACTCACGGAGATCTGCCGCCAGGCCACGAGCCAGCGGTTCCGGGTCACCCTGACCAAGTGCGACGAGATCGAGCAGGTCTCCCCCGGCGCGCCGGTCATCGCCGCATTGCGGTCCGGCCGCGACCCCTTGGTCTCGGCCGACGACTACGAGGAACTCGGCCGGGCCCAACCACTGATGCTGGCCGATCGGATCGCGGCGTACCTGGAGAAGGCCGCCACGGCCACTCCACTGGTGATCGCGATCGACGATCTGCACTGGGCCGACCGGGTCAGCCTGTTCCTGCTGCGGTCGCTGATCCCGCGGCTGGTCGGCCTGCCGGTCTTGTGGGTGCTCACCAGCCGTGACCGGCGGCTCGAGCGTCAACTGGCGACCGTGGACCATGTCCGGTTCCACCACCTGGCGCTGACCCCGCTGACCGGTCCCGACCTCGCGGCAATGGCGCATGACCGTCTCGGCCGAATGCCGAGCCGCCACACTCAGCAGCTGCTGACGGCGTCCGACGGCAACCCGTTCCTCGCAGTGCAGATCATCGACGGGATCGCCCGGACGGACGATCGAGGCGACGAGGTCCCGGCTGAGTTCACCGCGGCGATCCATCACCGCCTCTCCGCGCTCGACGATCCGGTACGCCGCCTCGTCGAACTACTCGCGGTGGTCGGACGGCCGCTGCCGATCGACGACCTCGCCGTACTCCAGCCGGAGCTGCCACCGGCATCGCGTCACCGGTTGGTCGGCGACGCAGTACTCAGTGGGCTGGTCGTCGAGACTGCGGCGACCCTGGCGTTCAAGCACGACCTGATCCGCGAGACCGTGTACGCCACGATCGCCGGCCGGACCGCCCGGAGGCTTCATCGCCGGATCGCGGACCACCTTCTGGTCGAGCAACCGGTGCTCGCGGCATCGCATGTGAAGGCGGCGGCGATTCCCGGCGGATCTCGGCAGTGCGCTGATTCTCATCTCCGCGGCGGAGTTGCTCACGCCGGCCGACGTCGACGACGCCGGTGAGCTGGCGATGCTCGCGTTCGGGACCTTGCGGCCCAGTCACGATCGGTGGTTCGACATCGGCCGACGCTGCCTGGCGGTGCTGGCCCGCACCCAGCGCGTCGCCGAGACGCTGGCGGTCGCCGATCAGCTGCTCGCCCGCGCCGACGAGGCCGATGTCATTGGGCAGATCGAGACGATCACCGCCCGGGCGTTGTGGCTCGGTGGCCGGGTCGACGAACTCACCGAGCGCTGCGAACGCGTCCTGCGGTTGCCTGGGCTGGCGCCCGCGATCGCGGCGCGGCTCACCGCGGCCCGGGCGCTCGCGCGGACCCGGATGATCCCCGGCGCGGAGGCCGCCGAAGGTGCCCGGATCGCGCTGGCATCAGCTCGTGCGGTGGATGACCAGGACGCGATCACGCTGGCGCTGCAAGCGTGCGGTGAGGCGGCCAAGAACGAGGGCCGGCATCGGGCGAGTCTGCAGTACTTCCGCGACCTGCGGCCGCTGCTCGGAACGTCGTACCTGGCCGAGGAGATCATCTCGCTGCAACTCCTGGACCGCTACGACCACGCCCAGATCCTGCTGGACCAGGCCCGCAAGGACAGCGAATCGGCGGTCGAGGCCGCACTGCCGGCGCTCGCGTACGCGCACCTGTGGCAGGACTTCAACCTCGGCCGGCTCGACGACGCCGATGCGGGCGCGCGCACCCTGATCGAGCTGGGCCGGCAGCTCGGGACGAGTGTGCACGCACTCGAGGCCATGATGATCCACAGCGCCGTACTGCTCTCCCGCGGCGACCTGGAGGGTGCGCGCCGGCAGCTCGACGAGGCATCGAGCGTGACCGATACGGACGAGCACTTCCGCTATCCGGCGATTCCACTGATGCAAGGCTGGCTCGCGGCGACCGAGGGTGATCTCGGCCGTGCAATGGCGATCCTCGGGCCACTGCTGGACAGTGCGGCCGAGGCACGCAGTTTCTGGCCCTGGTGGCCCGGCTGGATGGCGGTGTTCTACCAGATCGGGACCGCGGCCGGCGCGGCGAAGTTCGCCCTGCAGGCGGTCGAGATCGCCGAACTGGGCGCCGAACGCAACCCCGGCGTCAGCAGCTTCGACGGCCTCGCCCTCAACCTCCGCGGCCGTGCCGACGACGACCTCACCCTGATCGCCCGGTCGGCCGAGGTGCTTGCCTCCAGCCCCAGGCCGGCGCTGCAGGCAGTCGGCGCCGCCACCTACGGACAGGCGCTGCTCGGATCGGGCGATCGCGACGCTGCGCTGCCCCACCTGGACCGGGCCTGGGACGTGTACCACGCGATGGGCGACCGGGTCGGTCGCGACGGCGTCGAGGCCATCATGCGCCGGGCCGGCGCGCGGCGGACGAAGTGGGAGCTGGCGACCGCGCGCCCGACGACCGGCTGGGAAGCCCTGACGGATGCCGAGCAACGCGTCGCGAAACTGATCGCCTCCGGTCACACCAACAAGTCGGCCGCCTCGGTCCTCGGCATCTCCGTCAACACCGTCGGCACCCATCTCCGCGCCGTCTTCGCCAAACTCGACGTACAGTCCCGGGTCCAACTCACCAATTCTCTGCACGCAGTCCTCAGTGAAGGTACTTCGAGTAGAACTCGGTCAGCTTCGTCAGCGCGGGAGTGACGTACTCGTCCTTGTCGTACAAGTCGTTGTGTACGGCGCCGTCGATCCAGAACAACTCCTTCGGCTCGGCTGCCCGCTGATAGGCCTCGACGGTCATCCAGGAGGTGACGGCCTCGCGCCCCACGATCATCAAGAGCGGCCGCGGTGCGATCAGGTCGATCGCGCGGAACGCGTCGAACGTGACGATGTGATCGACGCTGGTCCACGTGAGTGCCTTGGCCGACCGTGGGTGCATCGCACGCGGGGTGCAGTAGTACTGCCAACCGTCGAACACGTGTGGGCCGCCTCGACGGGCCTCCTTCTCTGTCGCTGGGAAGAGGTTGAACGTCTGCACGTCCTCACCACGAGCTTCCGCCGTACGCGCGGCAGCGGCAGCATCGAGCATGCTCTGCAGGACGGCCGGCGCTTGGGCGCCGTCGGCTCCCATCCGGAACTGCCGGGCGATGTCGACGGCACTGACCGTCGCGACGGCCTTGACCCGGTGATCGGTGCCGGCGGCCGCGAGGCTGTACCCGCCGGATGCGCAGATGCCGAGCACACCGATCCGGTCGGGGTCGACCTCGTCCCGGGTGGTCAGGTACGACACCGCTGCCTTGAGGTCCTCGACGCGATGGGCCGGGTCCTCCAGACCCCGCGGCTCGCCCTCGCTCTCGCCCTGGTAGGCGGCATCGAATGCGAGGGTGATGAAGCCCTGCTCGGCCAATCGGCGCGCGTACAGGCCGGCTGCCTGCTCCTTCACGCCGCTTCCAGGGTGGCCGACCACGATCGCCGGAAGCGGTCCGTCGGCGTCGTGATCCGGGGTGTACAGATGACCGGCGAGCTGCAGGCCGGCGCTGGGGAAGGTCACATCGGTTCTCATGACTCCAAGGTGGCCGCCGACGACGTCGCGCTCCAGGGAGAGTCCTGCCTAGGCAAACCAGTACCAGGCACCGAGCTTGGACCCCGTGGACACTGGAATCATGAGCAACGAACTCGGCGAGTTCCTGCGCGCCCGCCGCGCCGCGCTCGACCCGCAGCAGGTGGGTCTGCCCGACGATGGACGACTGCGCCGCGTTCCCGGCCTCCGCCGCGAGGAGCTGGCCCAGCTCGCCCACGTGAGCGTGGACTACGTCGTACGCCTGGAGCAGGGCCGCACCCGCCGAGCCTCCCGCCCGGTGCTCGACGCACTCGCCGACGCCCTGCAACTCGCGGCCGACGAACGTGGCTACCTGTTCACCGTCGCCGAGGTTGCACCAGCCACCCCCGCGCGTCAACCCGCCCGAGCCGCCGTGGCCACGCAACTACGCCAGCTCCTGGACACGATGTACGACGTACCCGCCATGGTGCTGAGTCGCACCATGGACGTCCTGGCCTGGAACCGAGGCGCCGTCGCCCTCCTGACCGACTTCGAAGCACTCCCCCGCCCCCAGCGCAACCTGATCTGGCTGACCTTCCTCGACAAGGACTTCAGAGCCCTGTACGCCGACTGGGCCCCGGCCGCCCGTGAATGCGTCGCGGTCCTGCGCATGGAAGCCGGCCGCAACCCCAACGACCCGGCCCTCAGCGCCCTGATCGGCGAGCTCAGCATCCGCGACGCCGACTTCCGCACCTGGTGGGCCACCCACCAGGTCCGCGGCCCGCACCAACTGACCAAGACCTACAACCACCCAGTCGTCGGCCCGCTGACCCTCGACGTACAACAGTTCACCGTCGACACCCACCCCAACCAGTTCCTCGTGGCCTACACGGCCGAGCCCGACTCGCCTTCCTACGAAGGACTCCGCTTCCTCCTGCAGTGGTCACCCACCTCGGCCGACACGCATTAGCAACGCCTGGGAGGTCGTCGGGGTTGGAACCTCGGACAGATGGTGGGGACCGTGGACACCGGATCAGATGTCCGCGGTCCCCGCTTGGTGTCCGGGGAGTCGGATCGTGACGGCTTGGTGGGCCTGGTGGCGTCAGAACCTTCAAGGTGTCGAGATGCCCTGGCCCTGGTGACCGCTCGCGTGATGCCGGGTCGCTCTTCGCGCGCTATGCCTTCTCCCCTCGCAGACCAGGGGAGAAGGCGCCACCTATCGGCGCGATCGGTCAACTTTGTGCACGAGATCCGTACGGCGACGGCGTCGCCGTACGGATCTGGTGCACAAAGTTGCGCCGCTGTGGCCCGAGTGGGGTGGACCCAGCCTCAGCCCGCCACACCGACCTGGTACTGCGGCTCTGACCGGGCAGCGGCTCCGGTCAGGGAGATCATGGCGCGGGTGCCGCGGACCGGGCCTGGTCTGACCTCGAGTACTCCCCCGCATCTCGCCACCAACCGGCGGCAGAGTGCGAGACCGAGTTGAGCACCGGTCGTATAGCGATCCGCTGCACCGAGCCTGGCGCCGTCATTGTCGACGATCAGCACGCTCCGATCGCCGAACGCGCGAGCCCGGACCTGAATGCGTTGTGCACCGGCGGCCACCGCGTTTCCCAGCAGATTGCGGAGCACCAGGCGCAGAGCCTCGGGTGGCATCGGGAAGTCGCCGTTCACGCTCGTCACTACCTCGGCGGACATGCCGCCGAGATCCGCGGCGGCCTGGTCCAAACAGTCGGCGATCGGCGTACAACTCTGGTCGGCCTGATCGGCACGTGCCGCCTCGAGAATCGAGTCGACCAGGTCGAGTGCGCGCTGCACGATCTCCCGCGGCTCGTCCGCGTCGACCGCGCACATCAAGAGAGACTTCAGGTCGTGGGCGATCAGGACCGACTGGTCCTCGAGAGCCTCGTTCCTGCGCGCGAGGCGGGCAGCGTGTTCCGCCAACTCGTCGGCGACCCGGTGGTGGGCCATGAGTTCGACCGTGGTCTCAGCAGTCATGGGAACTCCCGATCTAGGACTGGCCGATGAGGCCGTGGGCCAGGGCGAACATGACCAGTTCGGCGCGGCTGCCGAGCTGGAGTTTGCGCATCAGGTGCGCGCGATGCGTGTCCACGGTCCGCACCGAGATGAACAGACTCCGCGCGATCTCCTGGTTGGTGTATCCGAGCGCCAACTGGCAGAGGACGTCGCACTCACGCTCCGACAGGGGTTGCAGCGCGGTGATCTGGTCGCCCATCACCAGCCGGGCGCCGAGCGACGGTTCGACATACGTCTCGCCCGCGCAGATCCGGCGAATGGCACCGATCAGCGCAAGGTCCGATGAGCCCTTCGAGATGTATCCGGCCGCACCGGCGAGCAGCGCACGCCGTACGGAACTCGCGGAAGCCTGAGCCGACATCATCAGGATCCTCGCGCCGGCGGCGACGCTTCTGAGCGGTGCGATGACATCGACTCCGCTGGTCTTCGGCAGGACCAGGTCGAGCAGGATGAGGTCCGGCTGGAGCCGCTGCGCGAGCGGCAGCGCCTCGGCCGCGGCCCCCGCCTCTCCGACGGGGGTGATGTCGGCCTCGCCGGCCAGCCGCGCGCGGAGTCCGGCGCGGACCAGGGCGTGGTCGTCGACGATCATGATGCTGATCACATGATCGAGCGTAGGCGTGGAATCGCCAAGCAGACAAAGAGATCGGGCAACTCGGCACGGCAAGCACGGGTCCGTGCACAGAGAACACAGTTGACCGCCGGGGCCGTGACTAGCGTGCCGATCAGGAGCACGAACGAACCGATCCTGAGGAGAAGAAATGACTGACGACGCATTGGCCCTGGACGTCAAGGACGAACTGTTCTGGGACCCCAAGGTGGACAGCGAGGAGGTCGCGGTGTCCGCGTCGGACGGAACGATCACGTTGCGCGGTACCGTCGGAAGCTTCCGGCAGAAGCGGGACGCCAAGAAGGCCGCGGAACGTGTCGGCGGAGTCGTGTACGTCGACAACGAGCTGTCGGTACGGATTCTCACCGAGAGCCGGCGCGCCGATGCCGACCTGCGCGGCGATGTGCTGCAGGCGATGCAGCTCGACTCGCTGATCCCGACCACGGTCGACGCCAAGGTCCAGGACGGGTACGTCACCTTGACCGGTGCGGTCGACTGGCAGTACCAGCGGGACGAGGCGGCATTTGTCGCCGGCAACATTCTCAGCGTGACCGGCGTCGACAACGAGATCCTGGTGGGCGGCGACGGCCGCGCGGTCAGCGGGGTCTCGGACGGCATCCAGAAGGCGTTCAAGCGGGACGCCAAGATCGACGCCGACAACCTCAGCGTGGCGGCCTCGGACGGAACGGTGACCCTCAGCGGCAGTGTGCGGTCGTGGTCCGAGCACGACGCCGCCCTCACGGCCGCCTGGGCTGCCCCGGGTGTCACCACCGTCAACGATCGGCTGGTCGTCTCGTACTGATCCGCAGTGCGACAAAGCCGGCTCCTGATGCCCATCAGGAGCCGGCTTCAGTCGTGTGTGCGGCCCTGCAGGACGACGATCGACCGCAGGCCGACGGTGATGTCATCGCAGTACGGTCAGGTCGCTCATCGCTGCTCGCCCTCGGCAGGCAGGCGGAGGATGACGTCGTCGATGGACGGCACGACCCCGTGCCGGCGACGGATGACATCGGCAACCAATCCGGTCCAGCCGGTCTGGTGCGAGGCGCCCAGGCCGGCGCCGTTGTCGCCGTGGAAGTACTCGTGGAACATGAGATTGTCCTGCCAGTTCGGGCTCTGCTGGAGGCGGTCGACCCAGCCGAAGCACGGCCGCCGCTGATCTGGGCCGACAACGAAGATCGACGCCAATCTCCCCCACAGGTCGGCGACCACAGCGTCGAGGGCCACCTCCTGCCCGGAGCCGGTCGGATACTCGATCGTGAAGTCGTCGCCGAAGAACTTGGCGTAGCGCTGCAGTGCGCTGATCGCGAGGTAGTTCAGCGGGAACCACACCGGTCCGCGCCAGTTCGAGTTCCCGCCGAACATCGCCGTGGTGGACTCGGCGGGCTCGTAGTCGATGGTCGCCCGTACTCCCTCGACGTCAATCGTGTAAGGGTGATCGCGGTGGTACGCCGACAGCGACCGCAGACCGTACGGCGACAAGAACCCGTCCGGATCGAAGAGCCTGCCGAACAGCCGGGTGACCCGGTCCACGCCGACGGCCCCGACCAGGAGGCGCCGGTCTCCCTGAGCCCCTCGCAACAACCCCGCTGTCGCGAGGGGCCCGGGATCCTTCGGCAGCTGCCGGTCGAGCAACCCGGCGAACTGCTTGCCAACAGCAACGGCGCGGTCGAGCGTCTGCTCGTCGACGACGGCTGCCGCGAGCATCGGGATGATGCCTGCCATCGACTGCACCTTCACCGGCACCGCGACACCGCTCGGCGTCACGAGGCGGTCGTAGAAGAGCCCGTCGGCCTCATCCCATAGCCCCTGCCGGTCCAGGGCGTTGCGGATACCGGCGAAGTGCTCGAGGAACTTGAGCGTCAGATCGAGTCCCGGCCGCTGACCGGTGCGGTACAGGATCGCCGCGATCGTTGCCATCGACAACGCATAGCCGGCCATCCATCCGGTCGCGTCCGCCTGCTCCAGCCGGCCGCCGACCGGCAGGTGCGACCGGTCCAGCGGGCCGATGTTGTCCAGTCCGAGGAACCCGCCTTCGAACACGTTGGATCCCTCGGAGTCCTCGCGGTTGACCCACCAGGTGAAGTTCACCAGCAGCTTGTCGAACACCCGGCTGAGGAAGTCGAGGTCGCGGCCACCGTCGATCGCGAAGACCTCCAGCGCGGCCCAGGCCTGGACCGGCGGATTGACGTCGCTGAAGTCCCATTCGTACGCCGGCAGGGCGCCGTTCGGGTGCTGGAACCACTCGCGGCAGACCAGCAGCAGCTGGTTCTTCGCGAACCCGGGATCGACGTGAGCCAGGGCGACACAGTGAAAGGCCAGATCCCAGGCCGCGAACCACGGGTACTCCCATTTGTCCGGCATGGACATGATGTCGAACGCGTCGAAGGTGCGCCACCGGTCGTTGCGGCCGGTACGACGGGCATCGGGGGGTGGCGGCAGTCCGGGGTCACCGTCGAGCCAGCGGGCAACGCTGTAGTCGTAGAGCTGCTTACTCCACAACAGGCCGGCGAAGGCCTGGCGCATCACCATCGCCTCGTCGAAGGTCGCGGCCGGAGGGGTCAGCTCGGCGTAGAAGTCGTCGGCCTCGGCTCGGCGCGCCGCCATGACCCCGTCGAAATCCGTGCCGAGGGCCGTCCGCGGGTCAGAGCTCGACGCCGTGGGCCGCAGCCGCAGACGGAGCTCGACGCTGGCGCCGGCGGCGATGGAGAGGTGGTACCAGACAGCGCTTTTGGTACCGGTACGTGCGGGGTTGACCGTAGACGCACCTGACACGAGGTGATCGTTGATGCCGTCCTTCGGGTACGGCGTCGCGGAGGTCACACCGTACAGGCGGTCGGCGTTCGTCTCGTTCTCGCAGAACAGCAACGACGGCAGGCTCCCGTCCGATCCTGGTGCGGTGAGCAGTTCCAGCTCGCCGAGGACGGGATGGGTGATGCCGACGGCGTCGTTCCCGTTCGCGGCGAGCTTCGGTCGCTTCGCGTCCGGAACCCAGGTCCAAGTGTTGCGAAACCAGGCCGTAGGGAGGACGTGCACCACCTCCCGCTCCGGTCCGGCGTTCGTGACCCGTACGGACATCAGCATGTCCGTCGGGCTCGCCTTGGCGTAGGTCACGTCGACGATCCAGAACCTGTCCTGGTCGAACACGCCCGTGTCCAGCAGCTCGTACTCCGGCATGTCGCGACCACGGCGGCCGTTCTCGGCCACCAGGTCGGCGTACGGGAACTCGGCCTGCGGGTAGTGGTAACGCCACCGGTTCCACGCGTGGCTGGGGACCGCGTCGAGATACCACCAGTAGTCCTTGACGTCCTCGCCATGGTTGCCTTGCGGTCCGGTCAGACCGAACGGTCGCTCCTTGAGGATCGGGTCACGCCCGTTCCACAACGCGATCCCCAGGCACAGCCGCTGCTCGCGGTCGCTGAAACCCGCCAGGCCGTCCTCGCCCCACCGGTACGCCCGCGACCTGGCGTGGTCGTGCGGCAGGTACGTCCAGGCCGAGCCATCCGCGCTGTAGTCCTCGCGGACTGTCCCCCACTGGCGCTCGCTGAGGTACGGACCCCACAGGTTCCACTCGGGAAGGGCGCCGGACGGCTCTGCGAGCCGCCGGCGCTCATCGTCGGCCATCGTGTCTCAGCTGACCGATTCGGCCAGGTTGTGTGCGGCCGATCCGGACTTCCGGAGCTGCGCCGACAGCACCAGGGTGGAGATGCCGTAGACGATGCTGAACAGACCGAACACGGTGGCCAGGCTGACGGCACCGATGTCGGGCCGGATCGCCAGCACGATGCCGAGGGCGATCGAGACCAGTCCGGTCAGTGCCCACAAGGCCCGCTCTCCGGCGTCCTCGCCGCTGCGGAACGCCATCGCGACCTCGACGATGCCGGTGACGAACGCCCACGCGGCGATCCAGATCGTCAGCACGAGCGCGGTGATGCCGGGCCACGCCAGAGCGGCGATGCCGGCGACGATGTCGAGCAGTGCGAGCAACAGGTAGCCGATCACGGGACCGGCGCTGCGGCTGGCGAACGCTCGGGCTCCGGTCAGGACGGCCGAGACGAAGGCGTAGACCGCGAACAGGATCACGATCGCGCCGACAGTGATACTCGGCCAGGCGACCGATATCACGCCGATCACGATAGCCACTAGTCCACGCCATAACAGTGAGGACGACACAGACTTGAACATCAGGAACCTCCGGGCGTAGTTGGTGAAGGGTCAGGAGACAGTGGTTCGAGGTGGCCGATCACGACGCGAGGCTCTGCGGGCCTGCGTCGGCCGGGTTTGTTGTGAGTGCGTAATTCTGGGTCTGGTGTGCGCGGTGCTTGTCCTGGTGCAGCGCACGCCATTCGCGCGGTGACATGCCGAAGGCCTCGCGGAACGTGCGACTGAAGTGCGTCGCGTCCCCGAAGCCCCAGGCATGGGCGATGGACGCGATCGTCCGTCCGGTCACCGCACTCCTGGCGATCTCACGCCGGCACCCCTCCAGCCGGCGTACCCGGATCCATTCACCCAGTACGACGCCGGACCGCGACAGCGTCGTGTAGAGGTGCCGGACCGAGATGTTGTGGGCTCTGGCGATCTTCGCCGCGGTCAGGTCGGGATCGGTGAGATGCTGCCGGGCGAACTCCAGGATCCGCAGCGCGAGCGTGTTCTCCATCGGTTCCCTGGCCAGTACGCCGTCGCCGAGCTGGGTGGCCACGACCGCCCGGATCAGCTCGATCGTCGACGCCTCGAACACGTCCAGGTCCGCCTCGGCGGCCAGCCGCTGATCGCCGACCAGCCGGGTCAGGTACGCCGCCGCGAAGTTGGCGACCGGATTCCGTGGGCCGAGCCGCAGCCCGGCGACGCGGGCGAGGGCCTGGTCGGTCAGAGCGAGATCCAGCCTGGGGATCCGGATGGAATGCTGGTGGCTTCCCTCCAGGCTGGCCGACAGGTACGGCCGGCGAGCGTCGAGCAGGACGAGATCGCCCGGCGACAGTACTGTCCGCCGGTTGTACTGGACGACAGATCGCCGGCCGGCCAGCTGCTGCTCGACGACGATGCTCGGCTCCGGATCGGCCCGGGCCAGCCGTACCGTGCGCCGCAGAGTCAACGGCGTCGTCGTGACCGTGAGGATCGACAACCGGCCCAGCCTGCGACCGGCACCGCGCGCGGACACGTCGTCGGGACCGACGTGGTGCTGGATCTCGACCGGCACCGCAGCGCTGCCCATCGCGATCCGCAGCAGCCGGAGGCGGTCGTCCGGCGGCATCGTCGCGGTGTCGAACAACTCAGGCAGCGAGCTGTTCCGATGGAATGGCAACGGTTGTGCCATGGGAGCCTCCTGTCGATCGTCGCGAGCGTTATGCGCTCGCCACAGACGACGCTAGGAGGGCGGGTACGGCCCAGACATCGGCAATCCGACGCAACGATGACCCAATTGCGCTGAGACGGTCACCTCCGCCGGGCCCGGTGACGGCGGAGTCCGGCGAATGCCACGGAACCGATCAGGACAGCGAGAATGCCCTTGCGGACCAGTGGCCGGGCGAGGCCCTTCTTGGTGATCTCGACCGCCAAGATCGAGCCGGCCAGCTTGCGGAGGTGTTCGAACATGGTCTTCATCGTGCGCTCCTTCTCGGGTGGGCATGCGGGTCATGCCCTGCCGAAACGGTAGGAGAGCACCGGCCGCCGTGGTCTGCGCGCGACGCACCACTTCTCGGCTTTTTGCGCGCAGCCAGGCTCAGTGTGGCTGCTGTCGTACGGCCTCGAGGGCCAGACAGAGTTTCGCGACGTCGCGAGGCGCGCTCAGCCGGCAGCCGGTCAACTCGGCTCCTGGGCGACGATCCGATCGGCCACCGCGTCCCGGTAAGCGCCTGCCATCGCGTCGGTGAAGTCGTCGAGGATCAGCCAGATCTTGGACGCGGCGCGAACCAGTGCCTCGCTGCCGGGCGCGCGGGTCGGCCGCCTGGAAGGCGGCCTGCCGGTCAGCTCTTCGGCATCAGGTCGTCGGCGTCGGCACGGGCGATGGTGGCATTGACGATGGAGTACTCCGCGTAGTCAAGGGCGTCGATCGCGAAATCAATCGCATCGGACGCGTCCAGCTCGGCGTCATCGGCGCGCTCCTCGGCGCGCTTGAAGTCGCGTTCGGCCTTGCGCTGCTCGCCCTTGGTGCGAAGTTCGGCGAAGTGGCTGTCGACGGCGGTTCGGAGGTCGTCCCACTTCGAGTGCGCGTCGGCCTGCGCCTTGGTCGCCCGCTCGTCGATCCGGGTCTGCTCGGTGCTGACGGCAGTCTGCAACTGCGCCTTCTGCGCCTGCAGCCGATCGCGGTTCTTCGTCCTCGCGGCGTCGACGACATCCTCGGTCTTCTTCGCGTGGTCGGACAGGTCACTGAGCTGCTCCGAGAGTTTCTTCACCGTGGTGGCCTTTCGCAATCGTCGGGGTTGTGTTCGTTCCTGGCGAACAGGACTGCGTACGACCGTACGAGCGCGCAGCCGGGCGGGATCTGCGGATGATGCTCAGGTCTCGGCTTTTCGTGCAGTAACTCGCAGTAGACGGGCCCTCGCGGACGACACCGGCTGCTGGTGGTCGTACCGACTGTTCGCCGGCACTGCCGACGCCGCCAAACGCTGTGCGCATATACATCGACTGGCGCTCGCACGGCTCGGATCCTGGTAGAGGCCGTACTTCCTTCCGCAGGAATCAGGTCACGACCATTTGCGAAAGGACGCACGACGTGAAGTCAGATCTCGTGGGGCGCACGGCCGAACTGGAGCGGATCGACGCACTGCTGGAGCGATATTCCTGGGTCCACCCGGCCCTGCTGCTGCGCGGCGATCGGGGGGTCGGCAAGACTGCACTGCTGGACGCCGCGGCAGCACGGGCAACAGCCCGCGGAATGCAGGTAGTGCGCGCTTTCGGCGCGGAGTTCGAGGCCGGGTTGAGTTTCTCGGCACTGCATCAACTCCTGTACCCCCTGCGCGACCGCATGGACCGGCTCGACCGGCAGCACCGCAAAGCCCTCCAGCAGGTCCTGGACCTCGCACCAGAACAGTCACCGGATCCGCTGGTGGGCACCGCCGTCCTCGACCTCCTCAGCGGGGTCGCCGCCGAACAGCCACTGCTGCTGATCGTCGACGACATTCCCTGGATCGACCCCGCCAGCGCGACCGCGCTGGGGTTCGCAGCCCGCCGCCTGGGCCATGTCCCAGTCGCCTTCCTGGCGACCGCACGGACGGGTGCGTGTCCTCTTCTCGACCACGTCCAGGTGCCCGAACGCGTCGTCGGGCCGCTCGGCGCGCAGTCGGCGATCACCTTGCTGGATATTCGGTGGCCGGGTCTGGCGCCGCCGGTTCGCCGGCGCATGCTGGCCGAGGCCGCCGGCAACCCGCTCGCACTGCGGGAGTTGCCGGCGTTACTGGACGACCGGCAGCGCTCCGGCCACGCCCCACTGCCGGACTTCCTGCCGCTGTCCGGGCGGTTGCAGGCAGCCTTCGCCGAAGAGATCCGAACACTGCCCGCAACAACCAGACAAGTGCTCTTGCACGTGGCTCTGGAGCCGGACATCAGCCTGGCTGCGATCCGTGGAACGACGACGGCCTCGGTGGACGTCGACGATCTCACCCCCGCAGTCGAGGCAGAGCTGGTGCATGCCGATGCCGGTGGCCGCCGCATCTGGTTCCGGCATCCGCTGATCCGCTCGGCCATCGTGCACCACACATCGCCAGGCGTACGACGGGACGCTCACCAGGCCCTGGCCACGGCCATGGCCGGCTCCCCCGAGCGCCGCGCCTGGCATCTGGCCGAGGCCGCCACCGGCCCGGACGAAGCGGTGGCCCGCGCCTTGGACGAGGCTGCGTTGTCGATGTGGCAGCGCAGCGAACCCTCGGCTGCCGCGAACCAAGGTTCGGACCGGGCGGCGAGCCGCGACCGGCGCCTGGCCGGGGCCTCCACGGCGGTGACCGTGCTTATCCGGGCCGCTGAGCTCAGCCCGCACGCGGCCGACCGGTCCCGGCGGCTGATCGAGGCGGCGTATCTCGCCGGCATCACCGGTCAGCTCGACGAGGTATCCCGGTTGCTGGCTGACGCCGGCCAGGCGCCGGACACGCCGACCGGGCTGGCGTTCGCCACCACAGCCCACCTGCTCACCAACCAGGAGGGTGATGTCGACGCGGCCTACCGGCTGTTGACCCGAGCACTCGACGACATCGACAGTACGGCGAACGACGACCGCCGGTACCACAACGGGATTCTCTACACGTTGCTGCTCGTCTGCCTCTACTCCCTCCGGCCGGAGCCGTGGGAGCTTCTCGACAAGGCGCTGGCGCGGTTCGACCCGGGAGCGGTCGTCCCGTTCCGCCTGTGCCACGACGCGCACGTCGATCCGTCCCACACCGCGGCCGCGATCCGGAACGGCCTGGCTCAGGCCTTCGCGGCGCTGCCCACCGACCCGGCGCCCTGGGAGCTGATGCCGCTGGCCTTCGCGGCCAACGCGATGGACGTCCTGTCCGACTACCGCTACCTGATCGCGCGAATGATCGAGCGGGAGCGCGACGGCGGCGCGATCGCCATGGCCATCCCCGGCCTGCTGCTGCTCTGCCAGAACTCCTATGTCCACGGGCGGTGGGACGAGGCCGAGCGCCTCGCACAGGAGGGACTGGAGCTGGCCGCGACCTACGGCTACCACTTCTGGGCGGGGCAGATCCGGGCCTTGCTGTCCTCGGCCGCGGCGCTGCGCGGCAACGCGGATCTGTCCCGATCCCGCCGGACCGAGACCACGAACTGGGCAGCGTCCCGCGGGATGGGGGTGACGGAGGCGTACGCCCGGTCCGCTGGCAGCCTCGCGGCACTGGGGCAGGGCGACTTCGACGAAGCCCTGGTCCAGATCGCGCGGATTTCCCCGCCCGGCGCCCCGAGCGCCGGCATTCCGAGCCGGTGGGTGGTGCTCGACCTGGTCGAGGCAGCAGTCCGCTCCGGTCACCTCGACCAAGCCCGCGACCATGTCGCCGCCGCCCAGCAGGCCGGCCTGCACCGGATCGGTCCGCGCATCGCACTGATCGTCGCCGGCGCAGCTGCCTTGGCCGCCGACGACGACGAGGCCGGAGCGTTGTACGAGGCAGCCCTGTCGACACCTGATGCAGCCCGGTTTCCGTGGGAGCACGCGCGCGTCCAGTTCGCCTACGGACAATGGCTTCGCCGCACTCATGACACCACCCTGGCCCGGGTGTACCTGCGCGCCGCCCTGGAGACGTTCGACCGGATCGGCGCCGAAGGCTATGCCCGGCGGGTCCGCGAGGAACTCCGCGCGGCCGGCGTTGCGCCCGCCGTCCAGGCCGACACCCCCGCCTCTCCCCTGACGGCGCAGGAACGGCAGATCGCCGATCTGGCCGCGACCGGGCTGACCAACAAGCAGATCGCCGAACGGCTGTTCCTGTCCCACCGGACGGTGGCATCCCACCTGCACCGGCTGTATCCCAAGCTCGGTGTCGCCTCGCGCACCGCGCTGCGCGTCGCGCTGGATGCTCTCGCACGCGGCGAGGACGCGCCACAGCCACCGCCGCACGCTCCTTCGTGATTTCCGCAACCGGTCAGCGGTGACACCGATGTCTGCGTGGGTCCGCCGACCGAGGATCGGAAGCACAGGTGACACCAACGAAAGGAACTGAAATGAGCTGGGACAGCGATCTGGTCGACAACGTCGGCGACGAATTGTTCTGGGACCCCAAGGTCGACAGCGAGGCGATCGCGGTAACGGTGAAGGCGGGCACGGTCACACTGCGCGGCACCGTGGGAAGTCTGCGCGAGAAGAGGGAAGCGAAGAAGGCGGCGCAGCGCGTCGTCGGCGTGCTGGACGTCGACAACGATCTGAAGGTGCGGCTGATGGGCGACGGGGGGCGCATCGACGCCGACATCCGCGGTGATGTCCTGCAGGCGCTGATGCTCGACAGCCTGGTACCGGGCACGGTCGACGCCAAGGTGGCGGACGGCTACGTGACCCTGAGCGGCTCGGTGGACTGGCAGTACCAGCGCGACGAAGCGGAGTTCGTCGCCTCGAACATCGTCGGCGCGCTCGATGTGTACGACGAGATCGAGATCAACAACCCGAAGCCGAACGCCGGGGATGTGCAGGATTCCATCAACAACGCGTTCAAGCGCAATGCCGCTCTCGACGCCGAGGGCCTGCATGTCTCGACCGCCGACGGCATCGTGACCGTCAAGGGCACCGTCGGTTCCTGGGCCGAACGGGATCAGGCGATCGACGCCGCATGGTCGGCGCCGGGCGTCACGGCGGTGCGTGACGATCTGACCGTCACGTACTGACGGCCGCGGCCCGGCGCGGGTGGCTCCCACCATCACCCGCGCCGGTCGCCGTACCTGAGGAGCGGGAACATGAACCAGGTCTTTCCAGCAAGCCCGGTCGCCGGCGAGTTGGTGTCGATCGCCGGCCTCCGTGGACGCTCGGTCTACGACCGGACGGGCCTGCGGGTCGGCCGGCTCGCCGACCTGGTCGTACGACTGGACACCGAGGACAGCCATCCGGCGATCGAGGGAGCCCTGGTCCGCGCCGGACGCAAGCTGATCTACGTCCCGGAACCCGGCATCGTCGGCATCCGCCACTGGCATCTCTATCTCGGTACGGTCGGCCTCACACCTCGAACCGTCCCGGCAGACGAGCACCTCGTCAGGCTCGCCCATCACGTCCTGCACCATCGGCCGACCGCGGTGTCCACCCCCGTCGGCCTCTCCGACATCATCCTTGCCTGCAGCCCCGACGGGGTGCGCCTGGTCGGCCTCGACACCAGCATCCGCACTCTCCTGGGCCGCCTCGTTCCCTCCTGGATCCACCGGCGAGTGGCCACGCACCGAGTCCGGCCCTGGCCACCGCTCGGATCACCACGCCGGCCTGCTACCGCGCCTCCGACGACGCGTCCGGCCATGCCGGCCTGGGCTTTCGGAATTTCAGGCTTCGATCGAGCACAGTCAGTGCCACCAGGACCACGCTGACCCCGGCCAGGATCGCGGCGACCAGATGCAGGCCGCTGTCCGTGACCTCGCGGCGGAAGACGACGCCGGTGATGATCGACGAGGCGATGGAGCCGATGTAGCTGAAGGTCCGGAACAACCCGGCCGCAGTGCCGACGTGCGCCGCGGGCGCCTGGAGGTACAGGGCGGTCTGGTTGCTGACGCTCGTCGCACCCAGGCTGATCGCGAACAGGACCGTCACGCCGACGAGGAGCAGCACGGGCGTTGCCGAGGTCAACAGCGCGATGGCGGCCGAGGCCAGCAGCAGGCTCACGGCACCGATGATCAGCGGCCCGCGGACAAGATTCCGGGCCGAGATCGGCCGCGACACGATTGCCGCGAGAAGCCCCATCGGCAGCAACACCAGTCCGCTCTCCTGGGGAGACAGGTGATGCGCGGCCTCGAGCCACTGTGTGAAGCCGTACAGCACGGTGTAGAAGGCCAGGAGGGTGAGTGCGCCGCGCAGGTAGGTGCGCGTCAGCGCCAGGTTCGACACGAGCAGTCGCATGTCGATGAACGGCGTGGCCGCACGCAACTCCCACGGTACGAGCGCCGCCCCGAACGCGACGGCGATCCCCAGCGGAATCCAGTTCGGAGTGGGAAGCGACAAGAGGAACACCAGCAGCGAACTCATCAAGCCACTGAACAGAACGACTCCGATGATGTCGATGAGACCGGCCAGCTCCCGCGGCGGACGGCGTTCCAGAGTCTCGTCCTGGGGAATCCACGCGATCGCCAGCGCGAGGGCGATGAGGGTGACCGGGACGTTGATCAGGAACGCCGCGCGCCAACCGAAGGCTGATACCAGCACCCCGCCGATCGGTGGACCGATCGCCACCGTGATGGTGCCGGCGATGGACAGACCGCCGAGAACTCCACCGGGCGGCTCATTCATCCCTGCCCAGGCGGCGCGACGACGGATGATGACCATCGCCGCCGGATATCCGGCGGACGTGCCGATCCCGATCAGAACCCGCGCGACCGTCAGCGTCGACAGGTTCTGCCCGGCCCCACCGACGATGCCGCCGACGAGCACCAGCACGATGCCGATCAGGAAGATCCGCCGCGGTCCGAACTGCTCGGCGAGCTTCCCGGCGGTCGGCTGAGCGATCGAGCTGGCCAGGTACAGCGCCGATACCAGGACCGCGGTGGCTCCGACCGACGTACCCAACGCATGCGCGATGGGCACCAACGCCGTCGCGATCAGGGAGCTGTTGATCGGGTTCAGCGCCGAGCTCATGAACAACGGGGTGACGAACCGTCGCGAGAACGCCCCGCGGCGCCCGCCCTCGTCCTGCGCCCCGGCTTCTGTCACCTCCGGCAATGCCATCTGTACTCCGCTCTCGAGCCGGCGATCACTCCTCAGGAGTCCTGGACGAGGTCTTTCAGCTCGGACGTGGCGATGACGGCCGTCCCCGAGACGATCGGATCGCGCAGGCTTCCTGTCTAAAACTATACAGGCAGCCTGTTTATCTCTGGAGCGGTAGGGTGCCACCATGACGACACCGCTGGCCGGCGACGTTGCTCGGCGACTTCCGCACGCGATGGTCCGGCTGCGCGCCCGGCTGCGGGCCGAGTCCGCACCGGCGGACCGGCAGTGGACGTGGTCGCAGATCACCACCCTCAGCCGGATCGCCGAGGACGGGCCGACGACGGTCAGCGCACTGGCAGCGGCCGAGCACGTCCGTCCCCAGTCGATGGCCGAGACCGTCGCGGTGCTGCGGCGAGAGGAATTCGTCAGCACCGGACCGGACCCCACCGACGGCCGCAAGACGCTGATCTCGATCACCGCCGCCGGCCAGAACCTCATCTCGACCATCCCGGCGCTGCGCGGAGCCTGGCTCGAAGCGGCGATCGAGCAACACACGTCCCCCGCCGAACGCCGAACCCTCGCCAAAGCAGCCGAAATCATGGAACGCCTCGCCGACAGCTGACCCACGCCGGCCGGCCGGCTCCGACCCGCCGTTGAGACCTGCGGTCCGAGGCGTATGGTTATGAAAGTCATTTTCATCTGAGCTGACGCTCGACCGATCGAGGAGACTTTCGTGAAGAGCGCTGTGCCATCCCTCGCCGCCGTACGTCGACTGGCGCGGCTCACCCTTGGCGGTCTGGCAGTGGCAGGTCTGATGTCGGCTGCCGCCTGCTCCACCCAGGGTGCCGATTCGTCCACGAATGCTGGTGGTACGACGACGATTCAGGTGGTGGCGGCGGAGAATTTCTGGGGCAGCATCGCGTCCCAGCTCGGCGGCGACCACGTCAAGGTCACCAACATCATCAGCAACCCGGACGCGGATCCGCACGACTACGAACCGACCGCCGCCGACGCACGGACCGTGGCCGGCGCGCAGTACACGATCGTGAACGGCATCGGGTACGACGCCTGGGCGGACAAACTGCTGTCCGCGAACCCCACCGACGGCCGCACCGATCTGAAGGTCGGCGACCTCGTCGGCGTTCAGCCCGGCGGGAACCCGCATCGCTGGTACTCCCCCGACGACGTCCACACGGTGATCGAGAGGATCAGCTCCGACTACAAGTCGCTCGACCCGGCCGACGCCGCGGACTTCGACACGCTGAAGGCGACGTACGAGACCAAGACCCTTGCCCGGTACAACCAGCTGATCTCCGGCATCAAGGCGAAGTACGCCGGTACGCCGATCGGCGCCTCCGAGTCCATCGTCAGCCCCCTGGCCGACGGGCTGGGACTGAAGATGCTGACGCCGGACTCGTTCCTCAACGCCATCAGCGAGGGCACCGACCCGACCGCGCGAGACAAGTCGCTCATCGATCGGCAGATCGCCGGGAAGCAGATCAAGATCTATGTCTACAACAGCCAGAACAGCACGCCGGACGTCCAGGCGCAGGTGAAGGAGGCCGAGGCCGAGGGCATCCCGGTGGCGACGGTCACCGAGACCCCGACCCCGGCCGGTGTTTCGTTCCAGGACTGGCAGGTCCGTCAACTCGAGGGCATCGACCAAGCCCTCGCCAAGGCCGCGGCGAAATGACCGCGGAGCAACTTCAACCAGCGCAGCAGGTCAGACCCCACCCGCCACGGTTGTCAGCGGCAACGACCCCGGCCACGGTCTCCTTGCGCGGAGCGGCGGTACGGATCGGCGGTCGTACCCTGTGGTCAGGCGTCGACCTGGACGTGCGTGCGGGCGAGTTCGTCGCCGTACTCGGGTCCCAACGGCGTCGGCAAGTCCACCCTGATCAAGGTGCTGCTCGGCGTCCTGCCGGCGGCTGCGGGCGACGTACGCGTGCTGGGCGAGCGACCCGGGCGGGCCGGTGACCGGATCGGGTACCTCCCGCAACGGCGCAGCTTCGACACCTCCTTGCGGATCCGTGGCATCGACGTCGTCGGACTCGGCTGGGACGGCGACCGCTGGGGTCTCCCACTGCCAGGTCGCCGGCGCAAGGCCGCCAGACGCCCGCGTGGCGGAGGTCATCGAACTGGTCGGGGCCTCCGCCTACGCGCATCGGCCGATCGGGCAGTGCTCAGGCGGTGAGCAACAACGTTTGCTGATCGCCCAGGCGCTCGTACGCCGTCCCGAGCTGCATGCTGCTCGACGAGCCGCTCGACAGCCTCGACCTGCCGAACCAGGCCGCGATGGCTGCGCTCATCGGGCGGATCTGCCGGGAGGAGCGGGTGACCGTGATGATGGTTGCCCACGACATCAACCCGATTCTGTCCCGCCTGGACAGTGTCGTCTACCTCGCCGAGGGTGGCGCCGTCGCGGGCCGGCCCGAACAGGTCATCACTTCTGAGACTCTGACGCGGCTCTACGACACACCGATCGAGGTACTGCGCACCTCGGACGGCAGACTCGTCGTCGTCGGGCAGCCGGATGCACCCGCTGCGCACACGGACCGGCGCGCCCCATGATGCCGGCCGTAGCCCTGCCCTGGTCGTGGAACCCGGTGACCGACCTGCAGCAGATGTGGCTGTTCCCGTTCATGGTCAACGCGTTCCGGGCGGGCACCATCGTCGCTGTCGCAGCCGCGGTGGTGGGTTGGTTCATGGTCTTGCGCCGGCAGAGCTTCGCGGGCCACACCCTGGCCGTGGTCGGGTTCCCCGGTGCGGCCGGTGCGACACTGGTCGGCGTCAGCGCGTCGTACGGGTACTTCGCCTTCTGTGTGTCCGCGGCCGTGGTCATCGGGATGATCCCGCGATCCGGGCGGGACGCCGATGGAGACGAATCCGCACTGACGGGGACGATCCAGGCCTTCCTGCTTGCCTGCGGCTTCCTGTTCACCGCGCTCTACAAGGGGTTGCTGGGCGGCGTGACCGCGTTGCTCTTCGGTAGCTTCTTGGGGGTCACCGCGACTCAGGTCTGGGTTCTGCTGGCAGTGGCGATCGCCATGCTGGTGCTGGTCGCCGCGATCGGGCGTCCGTTGCTGTTCGCATCCATCGACCCGGATGTCGCGGCCGCGCGTGGTGTTCCGGTCCGGTTGCTCGGCATGGTGTTCCTGGTGCTTCTCGGGGCCGCGGTGGCCGGGGCGAGTCAGATCACCGGCAGTCTGCTGGTGTTCGCCCTCCTGGTGATGCCGGCGGCAACTGCGCAGGCACTCACCGCGAGTCCACGTGCCGGACTCGCTCTTTCGGTTCTCTTCGCACTCATTGTGACCTGGGTAGGCCTGATCACTGCCTTCTACTCGCCGTACCCGATCGGGTTCTCCGTGGCCACGTTCGCGTTCGCCGGCTACGTTCTCGCGTTGGCGGGCAGCCGGCTGCCGCGCCTTGCGGTTGCCCAGGTCACCGCATGATGGGGCAGGCGTTCTTCCAGCACGCGTTGCTCGCTGGTACGGCGATCGCCGCCGCAGCCGGCCTGATCGGCTACTTCCTGGTCCTGCGGGCGCAAGTCTTCACCGGAGATGCGCTCAGCCATGTCGCCTTCACCGGCGCTCTCGCCGCGCTGGCCCTCGGCCTCGATCCGCGACTGGGGCTCTTTGTTGCCACCATCGGCGTTGCGCTGCTGCTCGGCGTACTCGGCCGTCGCAGCCGACCCGATGACGTCGCCATCGGCGCCGTCTTCAGCTGGATCCTCGGCCTGGGCGTCTTCTTCCTCACGATCTACACCACCTCCCGCAGCGCAGCGAACGGCGGCGCCGGGGTCACCGTGCTGTTCGGGTCGATCTTCGGATTGTCCGCCTCGCAAGCCGTGACGGCGGCGGTCATCGCGGCCGCCGTCTGCATGGTGACTGTGGCCGTCGCCCGGCCGTTGCTGTTCGCATCGATCGACGAGGCGGTGGCAGCTGCCCGGGGCGTACCGGTGCGGCTCCTGGGCTTCGGCTTCCTGGCGTTGGCCGGCGCGTGTGCGGCCGTCGCGACCCAGGCCGTCGGCGCTCTGCTGATCCTCGGACTTCTGGCCGCTCCAGCCGGTACTGCGCAACGTCTTACCGACCGTCCCTACCGAGCCCTCGCCTTGGCCGCGGGACTCGCAGTCCTGGAGATGTGGGCGGGCCTGGCCCTCAGCTACACCGTGCCCAACGTGCCCCCGAGCTTCGGCATCCTCGCCGCCGCGACCGCTGTCTTCGCCGCGACTGCAGCCGTTGGTCCGAGACGCCGATTCGTGGCAAGGGCGACGCAGCCTAGGGGCTTGTGACGATGTCCACCTCGTTGCCTTCTGGATCGGCGAGGGTGCAACGACCCAGGGTTGGCTCGGCCAGGATGCGTCCCCCGGCGGCGACCGCCAGGTCGATGCGGGCTTGGGCCTGGTCGTCCGGGACGACGAGGTCGAAGTGGATCCGGTTGCGTTGCCGGCGGCGCTCCTCGTCCGACGCGTCCAGCTGCTGGAAGAAGATGACCGGATTGAGTCGACGCGGATCGTAGATGTCGGACAGGTGCGTCCGTGGGTCGGGCTGGTAGCCGAGCACGGTCGTCCAGAAGGACCGCACCGCGCGAACATCGACGGCGTCGATGCCGAGTTGCACGAAGCGCAGGCGGGTCGGGTCCGCGGAAAGCCCCAGGTCGTGCGCCGCCGTTTGGATCCGGCCGGCCAGAGCCGCGAACCCGGCCTCGTCCTCCTCCCACTGGTCCTTCCCGCCGTCGATCGTGACGCCGTCCGGCCGCAGGTCCACCAGCAGCGGTACACCCGCGTCGTCCGCCAGCCGGGCCACGGTCGTGGCGAGCTCGGCTGCCTGCACGGGCGAGGAGGTTGGATAGAACGTCATAGCGCCGAACAGCACCCGCCAGTCGGCGGTCTCCGGCCGCTTCGAGAGCTCACCGCCCGGGACCAGGTCGACCTCGTTTCCTTCCGCGTCGGCGAGCGTGAGCTCATAGACGCCGTACGCCTCCTGCCCGACGACGGCTCTCGCTGCCTCCACCGCTTCGGACCCCCGAACGACGTCGACGTGGATCCGATTGCGCAGCGGCCGCGGCGGATCCTGCCGGTGGAACGAGACCGGCGGATCCCGGCGCAACGCATCTCCGAGGCCGTCGTCACCGACCGGCTCGTAGTCGAGCACAGTCCGCCAGAACGACATCACCGAAGGCCTGTCAACGGCATCAATCGCCAGCTGCATGGTCTGCAGCGCGGCTGGATCCGCAGCCAAGCCGAGGTCCTCAGCCGCCGCCGAGACCGCGCGGGCAAGCTCCACCTCAGCCGGAGAACCCTCGATCCGAACGCGCACTCCACTGGCGCGAAGATCCACGTCCGGCAGGCCGTTCCCGCCCGCCAATTCGGCGATCCGGGCAACCAGCGCCGCACCTGCCGTCTGCGACGGCGCGTCGAACCAGGCACTCGCCCCGGTCCCGACAGCCCGCCAGCCCTCGCCGCCGCCCGCTTGCTGGAGCTCGGCCCCTGTCATCTAGAGTCGCCTGCCGGCGAGACCGTCGTACTCATCACGCAGTGGTTCTTGCCCTTGGGGCGGCAGTAGGTGAACCCGGCCTGCTCGAAGAGGCTTGGTCTTGGTCATGACGCTCAGGCTAGGACACGATCCGGACGATCCCCGTCCGGAAACACAAGATCAGGCGCCCTTCTCGACGGGGTTGGAGGGCAGGCGGAACGTGACGATCAATCCGATCACCCCCACGAGCGCCAGCGTGCCCATCGCGAGACCGTACGACCAGTCGACGAGCTCGGCGACGAGAATCGTGCCGGCGACCGCGGTGCCGAGCGATGAGCCCAAGTTGGAGATGCTGCGCGACAGACCGGAGATCTCGCCCTGCTGCTCGTCGGGGAAGCTCGACTGAACCAGGTTCACCGAAGGGGTCAGCATCACTCCGACTCCCAGGCCGATGAACAGGAGCCCGGGAGCGAACGCCCAGGGGCTGGGTGAGCCGTTCACCATGGCGAGCAGGAGGGCGATCCCGCACAGCGTGGTGATGAAGCCCGCCAGGATCAGGGTGCGCTGCGGGCGCCGCTTCGCGAGTCGTTCCGCGGCGAGCGACGAGACCAGGATGCCGGCCGTGGCCGCGGTGAAGATCACGCCCGTCTGGATGGCGTTGTAGCCGCGAACGACTTGGAGATAGGCGGAGACGACGAACGAGGTTCCGATCAGGATCATCCACTGGATGTTCTGGGTGATGAGGCCGAGGTTCGATGTGCGGTTCCGGAACAGGCTGGTGGACAGCAGCGGCTCCGCGCCCCGCGCCTCCATGGCGCGAACATGAAGGAAGAACCACAGCAGCAAGAGGGCGCCGACGACGATGAGGATCGCCATCAGTAACAGGTTGTTGTCCGCTTGGAGGATTCCGGTGACCACGCAGACGAGCCCGGCGGCCGAGAGGATCGCTCCGACGGTGTCGAAGGGCCGCGTCGGATCCGGTGGGACCGGATCCTTGATCTTGCGGCTCAGGATGACGATGACGGCGATGACCAGGGCCTGGAAGGCGAAGGCCGCCCGCCAGCTGATCGCCGTGGTGATGAGACCGCCGAGCAGCGGGCCGGCGGCGGCGCCGACGCCTCCCATGCCGCTGATCACCCCGAAGGCTCGCGCCCGCGACGTGGTGTTCGCGAAGAGCATCGTCGTCAGGATGTAGACCGGCGGGATCAACAGGGCCGTGCCGACACCCTCCAGGATGGAGTTGCCGAGAATCAGCACCCCGAGACCGGGCGACACCGCGCTCAGCAGCGCGCCGATCCCGTAGATGACGAGTCCGATCATGAAGCATCGCTTGCGTCCCCACCGGTCGGTCAACTTGCCACCGGGGATCATCAGGGCCGCCATCACCAGCAGGAAGAGCGTGATCGCCGTCTGAACGCCCCGCACGGTGGTGTCCAGATCCTCGCTGATGTCGGTGATCATCACGTTCATGTTCGAGCCCGCGAAGCTGCAGATGAACTGCGCCAGGGCGAGTGGCACGAGCACCCTGCGCAAGGATCCCGCGGGGCGTCCGTCAACGGCACGTTCGGCCATGTCGCGCTGCTCTCTTCCGGAGACTGGGGGTGGCGGGCCGGCCTCGGTTATTTCAGGTCGTGCGATCAGGCACACATGATTCTCCGGATCGGGCCTCCGAAGATCATCCGGTAGAGGTGAGGACGCTCTGGTCGCGAGCCGCCAGGGTTGATCTGAGGCGTTTCGCGCTCCGAGAAAGGACGCTGCAATGAGTTTCTGGGACGTTGTGTGGTTCATCATCATCACCTTCGCGTTCGTCGCGTACCTGATGATGCTGTTCTGGATCATTACGGACCTGTTCCGCGACTCCAAGACCTCAGGAGTGGTCAAAGCCGTCTGGCTTGTCGCACTCCTCTTCTTCCCGCTGCTCACCGCGCTGGTCTACGTCATCGTCCGCGGCAAAGGGATGGCACGAGCGAACGGTCAGCAGCCGCGTCGCCGCCCAGCAGCAGCAGGAGGAATACATCAAGCAGGTCGCAGGCTCGGCCACTCCGGCCGACCAGATCGCCCAAGCCAGCGTGATGCTCGACAAGGGGACGATCTCGCAGTCGGAGTTCGACACCCTGAAGGCGAAGGCGCTGGCGGTCTGACCTGTCATCAACAGCGGAGGAGGACGCGCGATGAGCGAGCCCCAGGACGAGGTACGGCGCCTGCGCGAGCGGGTGGCCGAACTCGAGACCGAGCTGGCCGCCGGCCGGCATCCGGAGGCTCGCCCGCCGGCGGCCCGCCGGGGCGCCTGGCGCGCGGCCACGTCCGCGCTGCTCATCACGCTGGCCTGCCTGCTCGCGCCCTTGTCGGCGACGGCCGTCTGGGCGAGCAGGCAGGTCTCGGACACCGACCGGTACCTCGAGACCGTCGCACCGCTGGCGCACGACCCGGCGGTTCAGAAGACCATCGCTGACGCCGTCACCAGCGAGATCCTCACGGCCGTCAACGTGCAGGAGATCACCACCCAGACTCTCGACGCGATCGCCAAGCAGGGCCTGCCTCCGCGGGTCGCCGACAACCTCCAGGCGCTCAGCGGACCGCTCACCAACGGCATCGAGGGCTTCGTCCGGACCCAGGTCAACAACCTCGTCGCCAGCCCGCAGTTCGCCACCGTCTGGCTGGAGGCGAACAGGACCGCACACGCATCACTGGTCAGCCTGCTCGAGGGTGAGCAAGGCGGCGCGCTCAGCGCACAGAACGACACCGTCACGCTCAATCTGGCGCCGATCATCGCGCAGGTGAAGGAGCGACTCGTGGCCAGTGGCTTCGGCCTGGCCGACAAGATCCCGGTGGTGAACAAGTCGATCGTGCTGGTGCAGTCCGACAGCGTGACCAAGGCCCAGGGCCTCTACCGGTTCCTCAACACGATCGGCGTCTGGTTGCCGATCATCTCTCTGGTTCTCCTCGCCCTGGGCGTGTACATCGCTCGCGACCACCGCCGAGCACTCCTGATGGGCGCGCTGGGATTCGCCGGCGCGATGCTGGCACTGGGCGTCCTGCTGACCCTCGCCCGCGTGTTCTACCTCAACGCCCTGCCGACGGACGTGATTTCCAGAGACGCGGGCGGCGCCATCTTCGACACCCTTGTCCGCTACCTGCGCTACAGCCTGCGCGCCGTCGGGGTCCTCGCGCTCATCGTCGCCGCCGGGGCCTTCTTCACCGGCCCGTCCGTGACCGCCGTACGAACGCGCGCAGCGTTCACCAAGGGCCTGGGATCGCTGCGTGGCAGCGCCGAGTCCCGAGGAGTGAGCACTGGCCGCGTGGGCCTGTGGACCTTCGCCCACAAGCGCCTTCTGCTGATCCTCAGTGTGGTCGGCGGCGCGCTCGTACTGACGCTGTGGTCAAGGCCGACCGTCTCGGTCGTCGTGGTCACCGCGGCAGTCGTCCTGTTCGCGGTTCTCCTGATCGAGTTGATCGGGCGTCCCCCGGTGGCGACCGACGGTCCAGGTCCCAGCGCCCCGGCCTGACGACGGTTACAGCCCGCTCGCGGCCTCCAGACGGCCGCTCTTGATGGCGTCCAGGAACACCTGGTAATCGCGTTCGTTCTGGTCGGCGTACGCCTCGGCGTACTCGACCATCGCCTCCGGGAACGCGTCGTCGCTGTTCAGGTACGTCGCCAGCGCGATCCGGTCGCCGGATCGGGCGTGGGCCTTGGCCAGGGTCCAGCCGCAGACCTCGCCGTACAGCGTCATGCCCCGCGGGTCCAACGTCTCCACCGGAACCGACATCTTCATGTCCCTCAACTGACGGACATAGAAGTCGCGGGTCTGCCCGTCGATGCCCTCGACCCGCTGCCAGCCGAGGAAGATATCGCTCGCCGCCTGCATCAACCGCTGACCGACGACCACTCGCTCACCCTCGTTGCGGGGCGCGGAACGCTGCCGCAGCGCGAACGGCACCTGCTTCTTGAGGACCGAGGCGCCGGCCTCTTTGACCTGCAGGAAGAGCGGATCGCCATCGTCGCGGCCACGAAGGAGCACGACCCAGCACCGCGTGCCGACGCTGCCCACGCCGACCACCTTGCGGGCCAGGTCGACGAACTCGAACTGGTCGAACAGCACCCGGCGCTCGCGCGGCAGCGACCGGCGGTACAGGTTCAGCAGGCCGCTGAGCTGGGTCACGAGCTCGTCGCGCTCGAGGTCGGGCAGCAGCTCGCCGATCGGAACGATCAACGGCGGGTCGGCCTTGATCCGCACCCCGTCATCGGTGATCTCGGTGAGCTTGCTGAACGCCTTGAGACTGCCGCTGCCGTAGGCCTTGACCTTGGCCTGCGCCCAGTTCTTGCGCCGGCCCGAGTTCAGCTTGCCGCGCAGCGTCTCCTGCAGCTCGTCGATCGTCGGCGCGGGCGTACCAGACGTCCAGCGCTCGCATGGTGGCGAAGTCCGCGGTGGCATCGCGATAGCGCCGTACGGCCTCGAGGACGCACTTGCGGCGCTCCTTCCGCGAGAATTCGTTGCCCCGCCCGGCGACCGCGATGCTCACGGCAAGCCTCTTGACGTCCCACTCCCACGGACCGGGGATGGTCTCGTCGAAGTCGTTGACGTCGAAGAGCAGGCGCCGTTCGGGAGATCCGAAGATCCCGAAGTTCGACAGGTGGGCGTCACCGCAGAGCTGCACTCCGAGGCCTGACACGGGCGCGGCGCCGAGATCGGTCGCCATCCCGAGGGCGTTGCCCCGGAAGAAGGTGAAGGGCGAGACCATCATGCGGCCGTGCCGCACCGGCACCAGTTCGGGAACGCGGGACCGAGCCTGCCCCTCGAACAGTGCGACCGGATCCGGACGTCTGCTGGGCAGGACCAGTTCGGCCTGGTCACGAGGCGGGAGCGTCGCGCGTGCTGCCAGCCCGAGACGGGCCCGTTCGGCCGGTGCGAGATGACCGGCGGCGTACGCCGATCCGCTGGTGGACTGGACCGGGTTCGCGGTGGGTGTGGCTGTCCATGGCGTGGCCATCGTGGTCCGTGCACTCATGCTGCCCCACCCTCCGGTCGTGGTCGAGTCGCGTGATCCGGCTCTGATCCGTGAGAGTTTCACCAAACACCCGAGGCGATCCGGCCAGCATCACCCCCGCCGGATGAACCAACCGCGCGGCGTTCGGGCTTGACTTGACCTGTGAACGGTGACCAGATCGACGACCTGCAGCTCTCCTCGCGGAGCCTCCGCCGCCTCGCGACGAGGTCGCTGCTGCGTTCCCTGCTGGTCTCCGCGGTCATCATCGCCGGCTATTTCCTCCTGCCCCTGCGCATCGACGGCGCCGCTGCCGTCGTAGCCCTGACCGCCGGGCTTGCCGTCGTGGCGGTCGTGCTGGGGTGGCAGATCCGCGAGACCGCCCGCTCGCCGCACCCCCGCATCAGGGCGATCGGCGCGCTGGCGACGTCACTGCCTCTGTTCCTCGCGCTGTTCGCCATGACGTACTTCCTGCTGGGCCGTAGCCAACCGGCGTACTTCTCCCAGCCGATGAATCGCCTCGATGCGATGTACTTCACCGTGACCGTGTTCGCCACCGTCGGCTTCGGCGACATCGTGGCAGTATCAGGAGCAGCCCGCGCGATCGTGACGGTTCAGATGCTCGGTGATCTCGTCCTGGTCGGGCTGGTCGCTCGTACACTCCTCGGTGCCGTCCAGAGCAACCTCAGCCATCGGGAGTGATACGGATGGCGGGCCTAGTCCGTCGCCGCGACCTCACCTGACGTCGGCGGATCCTTCAGGCGGACCATCCGGAAGGAGTTCACCAGCCCGGCGAGACCGGCGAGAATCGGAATGCCCAGCGCCACCTGCAGGGCGATCGGCCTCGCGTGCGTGTTGATCCGGATGATCTCCGCCTGAACCTCCGGCGGCTGCTTGACGAGCACCTTCTCGAGCTCGGTGTTGCTCATCACTTCAGCGTCTTCTTCCAGCGCGTTGGCGACCTGCTCCTGCTGGCCCGGCTGAAGAACGGTGCTCGACTCGGCCTCGTTGGTGAAGGCGAACGACAGCGTCGCGAGCATGATCGCACCGGCGAACGCCAGACCGAAGGACAGTCCGAACGAGCCCGCCGCCGAGTTCACGCCGGCCGCCTCGCTGACACGCTCCTCAGAGATCGGCGACAGCGTGTAGTTGTTGAGCTGGGAGACGAGCAGACCCAGACCTACGCCCGCGAGGATCAGCGGCGCGACGAGGGGCCAGCCGGAGTCGGCCCTGGGCACGATCGGGATCAGCACCGCCAGGCCCGTGGTCAAGAGCGTGAATCCCCACCTGATGATGCTGCTCGGGCGTCGTCCGCCCGCCTTCTTCTCCGCGAGGATCGCCGTACCGAACATGCTCAGCGAGAGCGGCGCCAGGGTGAGGCCGGCCTCCATCGCGTTGTACTCCAGAACCATCTGGAGATAGATCGGCAGCGCGATCATGGTGCCGCCCAGCGCGATCTGCTGGAGCATCTGCTGGGAGATGCCCAGCTTGAAGACGGCGGAGCTGAACAGGGCCGGGTCGATCAGCGTCGGCTCGCCCCGGCGCTTGCGCCGTACCAGCCAATAGCCGAACGCCACGAGCCCGACGACGCCGATGGCCAGGATCAGGCCGACGAGTTCGCCGCCTTCCTGCCAGACCAGAATGCCCAGCACGATGCCACCCATTCCCAGCACCGAGAGGACGGCACCGACCACGTCCACCCGCCGGGAGCCCGAGTACGGCACGTCATGGATCATGCCGTGGCCGAGGAGCACGACCGCGATCACCACGACCTCGAGCAGAAACGCCACCCGCCAGGACAGGTAGGTGGTGATGAAGCCTCCGAGCAGTGGTCCGACCGCGGCAGCCAATGCGGCGGCGGCCCCGACCAGGGCGTAGGCCTTCACCTGCGCCGGTCCTTCGAAGTTGCCGTGGATCAGTGACTGCATGGCGGGCAACAGCAGGGACGCCCCGATACCGCCCACCAACGCCCAGAAGATGATGATCGCCGTCAGGCTCTGAGCCAGCGACATCGCCAAGGCGCCGATCGCGTAGCCGCACAGTCCCAGCAGGTACGCGCGCTTGCGGCCGATGAGGTCACCGACCTTGCTTCCGATCAGGATGAACGCCGCGGAGACCAGCGCCTCGAGCGCGATCGCGGACTGGACCCCGCTGACCGTCGTGTCCAGATCCTTGACCACGGAAGAGATCGAGACGTTCATCAGCGAGGTGTCGACGACGAGCACGAACATCGCCATCGCCAGCAGGATGGCAAGCCGTGGGTTGGCCTTCGTCCCGGCCGGAATCGCGCTCGCGTCCTCGGTCATGTCACCCGTTCCTGTCTGTCGGGCCCCTGGTCAGGAGATGGGTGGCGTGCTTTCCCGAAGTGCCCTGTGTCAGCGATTCAGCCCGCGAGGATCTTGGCCTTCTGTGCCTGGAACTCCGCGTCGGTCAGAACACCCGACTGCTTCAGTTCGCCCAGGGTCTTGAGCTGATCCAAGCGTTCGGCAGTCGCATCCGGTGCCGGTTCAGCCGGCGGCGCTTCATCAGGCGGCGGCGCGGTGTCGTCGTAGTAGGCCGCGTCGCGCTTGGCTGCCGTATCGGCGTCGCGCTGGGCGAACTTGTCGTCCTGCCGCCGCCGGACCCGGCCGCTGACCGCCGTCGCGGTGCCCGCAACGACAGCGGTCCGCGCTATTCCTCGCAACAGTCCTGGCATGTCAGGCTCCTCAACTCGTCGGTTCCAGGGTTTCCACGGCGTCGAGCGCGGCCATCACGTCCTCGGCCGGAATGCGCCCACCGGCGACCAGCGTTCCACCGGACTCGAGGGCCGCGGCGACGAACGGGATCGCCCAGGTGTTCTCGTAGACGATCAGCGCCGCCAAGGTCCCCGGCTGCATGGCTTGGGCCGCCTCGGTGAGGTCGTCATCGGTCAGGATCCCCGACCGGGCGCCACCGAGGTCCGCGAAGCCGCCGGCCTGATCCGGCGACTCGGCCAGGTCCACCGCGTAGGCCGTGCCTTCGGCGTCCTTGCCGACGAGCATGACGTCGTACACGTGGACGATGCCGCGCTCGACGAGGTTGACGAGCTCCTCGGCCGCTCGGCCGGTCAGCCGGTTGCCGGTGAACTCGAGCAGTACGTAGTCGATCGGTCCATGAACGTCTTCAGCTGGCATGACTTCCCATCCCCTCCACAAGGATCCTCGCGGTCCCGCGTCCTGGTCTGTGCGCCAGACTGCCGCGGCCGACCGGCAGATTCATCACCCGCCCTGGATGAGGTCAGGCGGACAGGCTGGCAGGCGGCCAGGTCTCTGCCTCTGTCACCTGCCGGATGCTGAGGATCGTCAGGCCCGCCGCCTCGACCGTCGCGGCGAGATCGGCGATGCCCTCGCCGTCCCGGACCCGCAACTGGAACACACCGGACGTTTCGTTGTGGGTCGGCGGACGGGTGCAGAAGGCGAGAACGGCCGGACCCAGTTGACCGCGAACGACGACCTGGTACGACGACCTGGTGCACTCACTGCTGTTCATCGTCTCCCCCATCCGGGTCGATGGCCGTCCATTCGGTTGATGCGGAGGCAGGGTCCAGGATCCGGCGAACCTCGACCACCTCGATGCCCAAGGCCCGGAGTCTTGCCAGTAGCCCGTAGAGCGCGGCCTGGTCCGGGATGCTGTAGACCACCGTGTTCACCTGGTCGACCGCCAATGTCACCGCGCCCATATCTCGAAGGTCTTGAGCCGGTACGGCGCCGGCCACGCGGATCTCGTACGTCGCGTCGACCATCGAAACCACTCCGTTCCCCAACGTGTGCGTTCGACGCTCGCAAAGGTCGGATGCCGCGGCTTCATCCCTGTGGGGTGAACTGATGATGAACTGGTGCCCCGGTTCATGAAATCGGTGCCGCGCCGTTGAGAAAATGTCCGGCAATCGGACGAAACGCTGGTTTTAAAGGCTGTTCCGTGGTTTCTTCGAACCGTGCGACGCACGCGACGCACCGCCCTCCCCAGCGTTCAGTGATGCCGCATATCGCGAGGAGGGGCTATGCCGAGCGATCATCAGCACGCAGGGGCGGACAACGGAAGCAGTACTTCACCGGATGCACCATTCGACGGTCACCTGAGGGCCACCGCCGGCACTACGGCGATCCCTCCAGGGACAGTGCCGCGGCCTCGTCTTGTCGAGCGCGTGAGCCTCGGCGTTCAGCTGCCACTCACGCTCGTCAGCGCGCCGGCCGGCTTCGGCAAGACGATGCTGCTCGATGCGTGGGCAGCGCTCGATCCGGGCCCGGCCGTGGTCAGGCGGATCGCCCTGGATGTCGGCGGCGATCAACCTGCGGCTGTGCTGGAGTCCGTCCGCGACGCGCTGCACGGCAGCGATCAGGGCGTTCTGATCCTCGTGCTGGACTGCGGCGACGTGACGATGACGCCGGAGTTCGGGCAGAGCCTCCATCGCCTCATCCGCGGCAACGCCGGCCGCCTCCGCGTCGTCCTGGTGACGCGGTCGGACCCGCCCCTCCCCCTGCACCTCTACCGGCTGGCGGGCACCATCGCCGAGATCCGCGCCGCTGACCTGGCCTTCACGACGGACGAGACCGCGGCGCTGATGTGCGGGCACAAGCTCGAGCTGACGAACTCCGAGGTCGCCGAGCTCCGGGACCGGACCGACGGCTGGCCCGCCGGCCTGATGTTCGCGGCCATGAACCTGGCCGGGAAGTCCGACTCGGAGCGGGTCATCCGGGAATTTCGCGGAGACGCCGGGAACGTCGCGGCGTATCTGATGTCCGAGGTACTCGACGCGCAGCCGCCGGAGTTGCGCGAGTTCCTGCTCCGGACCTGCGTCGTCGACGAGGTCCGGCCGGGGCTCGCCGAAGCCCTGACCGGGCGCGCTTGTGACCTTCGGTCGTTGGAGTTCCTCTCCCATGGCAACTCGTTCATCCAGCCTGTTCCGGAGACAGCGGACTCCTACACCTACCAGCCGTTGTTCCGCGAGTTCCTTCGCGCCCAGCTGATGTACGAGGGGCCTACCGCCGCCCTTGCGCTGCACCACGCTGCCGCTGCCTGGTTCGCGCAGAACGGCCGGCCGCTGGCGGCGATTCACCACGCCATCACGGCAGGTGACTGGCAGCACGCGGCCCGGTACCTGGTGGAGGATCTCGACGTCGCCGGTGTTCTCGTCGGTCGTCAGCGTCGGCAACTGACAACGCTGTTCGCCGGTCTTCCCGACGATCTGGACGGTTCCGAGCCCGCGGTCGTGAGAGCCGCCCGGGCGCTGGCCGCGTTCGATGTCGACCGCTGTACGTCGGAACTGGGCAAGGCCAGGGCGTGGATGGACCAGCAGGCATCCGCTCGAAGCCAGGCGGTCGAGCTGGCCATCAGCGTGCTGCAAGCGGTCTGCGCGAGCCTCCGGGTGGATACCGAGGCCGGGCTGGGCGTCGTCCTGACCGCGGAGGCCCGGCTCAGAGCGGCATCGCCTGACTCGACCACCGCGCATCCGGAACCGAGGCTGCTGGTTGCCGGCTGCAAGGGCCGGGTGCTGCTGCAGCGCGGCGACTTCCCGGCAGCACTGGCTGCCTTCACCGAAGGGATTGCCATCGCGGAAGGCGCCGGTGCCCACGAGGCCCTGGCCGACTTCCTCGGGATGGCCGCGCTGGTGGAAGCCGTCTGGGGACATCTGCGGCGAGCCGACGAGGTCGTCGCGCAGGCGACCGCGCTGGCGGTGTCGGGGGCGCAGCTGCCTCAGTCCGCGATCGTGGCCGAGGCCTGGGTGCATACCGACCGGGGCAATCTGTCCGGCGCCGAAGAAATGGTGCAGCGTGCCGCGGAGGCCGCGCCAACCCACGACGCGCGCGTTCTCGCGGCCGTACTCGCGCTGATCCGGGCCAGGCTGTTGCGGGCCGCCGGCGACGTCGATCTCGCTGCTGCGGAACTGCGGGCCGCGAATGACAGCTACGGCGCGCAGGGCGGCTGGCTCGGCCAGGCCCTGATCGTCGACGAGGCGAAGCTTCTGGTGGCACAACACCAGCTGCAGCAGGCCATCACGGTGATCGAGGAGTCCGAGGGACGCGACCAGGTCGGATCGCTCCTGGTGCTGCAGCGGGCAGCTGCCGAGGCCGGCCAGCGTCGGCCCGCCCAGCCGCCGCGGGCCACGGATCGCGCCGTCCCACTCGAAACCCAGGTGGACGGCTGGCTGCTCCAGGCCGCGGAGTCGATCAGAACCGGGGATACCGGCCGCAGCGGGCTCTGTCTGGAACGCGCCCTCAGGCTGGCTGCCCCGGAGCAGCTCCGCCGTCCGTTCGCGGAAGCGCCGCCGTCGCTGCGGAAGGTGCTTCAGCCGACCGGGGATCTGATGCGACATCACCCATGGCTGCGCCCGCCGAGTCCGTTGAGAGGGCGCGACCGCGCTGCCGGCCGCTGGGGAATGCCGCGGTCCGAGTCGGTCGTCATCGTCTCGTTGACGAGCAAGGAACACGAGGTGCTCGAGTACCTCGCGGAGCTGCTGACGACCGAGGAGATCGCCAGCACCATGTACGTCTCCGTCAACACGGTTCGCAGCCATGTGCGAAGCGTTCTTCGCAAGCTGAGCGCATCCCGCCGGAACGAGGCCGTACGGCGGGCGTGGGAGCTCGGACTGCTGCCCTCACGCCCCGACTCCTAGTCTCCCGACCAGGGTCAGCTCCTCATCATGGTTGCCGGGGTCGCCAGTCGTAGATGACCGACGTACGCAGGACGAGGTCTTGCACCGACCGGTGCTGGCGGCCGCCGGCGCACAACAGCAGTCCGATCGGGAACACGGCATAGAAGACGGCCCGGAGCAGCGCGACGAGCGGCCCCACCCGTCCGCCGCGACGGCTGACCACCCGCAGCCCCATGACCTGGCAGCCATAGGTCCGGCCGGTCAGGGACCACGCGACGGTGAGGTAGCCGACGAGGAGCAGCAGCCCCGTCGTCACGCCCGGCAGCGGCGATGCCTCGCTGAACTCGAAAGTGCGTGGATGGATCAGGAACCTCAGCCCGTTGACACCCACCCAGCCTGCCACCAGCGCTACCGCCACCACGACCCCGTCGATCACACCGGCGACCAACCGGCTGACGAGGCCCGCGTGTCGTCCCTGGTACGGCTCGGCCTCCGACGGGACGATCGACACGGGCTCGTCGATTCTCATGGTTCGGTGGGCGTCATCTCGGGCTCTGCCCGGCGGCGCCGCAGCCTCAGCCGGGCCACCACCCGGCCCACGGTCTCATCGCCGGAGATGCCCTGCATGCGGACACCGCGGACGGTGTCGGAGGCAACGGATCCGGTGGACTGCCGGATCATCTCGGCGAGATCGACCTCCGCGATGATCCCCTCGGCCATCCCGGCCATGTCGAGCCGCTTCAGCACCTCTGCCGCCACCGCGGGAACCATCCGATCGAGAGCGGCCGACAGCTGACTCTCCAGGTGCACACGTTCTTGCTCACCGAGCGCGGCAAGAGCAGTCAGCCAGGTGGCTGCCTGGTACTTCTCCGCCAGCATCGGCGGCCGCAGGATCACGACGGCAACAGGGCCGAGGGTTCCCCCGACCCGGCGTCGGACCGGGCTGAGAGCTCCCGCGAGCCGGCGTCCGACCGTCTGCGCGGCAGCCGCTGCCAGCAGGGACGCCCCGACCGCCGTGTCGAGCACGAGGATCGCTTCTTCCCGGCCCGGCGGCGACGCGGCAGGCGGGTTCGCGGACCCCGCGTCAAGCGGGTTCCCCGACGCCGCGTCAGGCGGGTTCTCGAACTGCTCTGATGTGCCCACACAACCATCCTGCGCCCGGCCGGCCGGAAGTCACCTCATCCGTGGCGGGGGAAAACGCCCGACCGGGGCTCACCCTCTGTTCCGAGCCACGAACGCACCCGGCGGGCGAACCAGCCCTCGCTGCGGTCGAACTCCGCGCCGACCACGGTCACGAAGACCAGGATGAGCGAAACAGCCAGCAGCCAGCCGACCAGAGCCAGCGTGACCCCGAAGAGGCCGTACCGCTCGCTGTTGGTCTCCATCATCCGGGGCATGTAGATGGTGGACGCGCTGCTGTAGGCGGCGCCGCAGACGCTCGCCAGCACTCCAGAGGGCACCAGCCGTCGCCACGGGACCCGGCCGTCGAGCAGCAGCCACGGAATGCAGATCCACAGCACCAACCCGGTCAGGATCGACGCCGTGATGCTCAGCAGCCAGTCCATCGGCATCGCCCGCACAGCTGAGCGAGCCAGGTACAGCAAGCTGATCTGCAGCAGCAGGGCGCCCAGGCCGACAAACGTCGTGAGCCTGCCACGAACGCCCGCGACACTCCCGATCTGCCAGGCGTCCTGGTACAGCCGCTGCACCCGGCGGGCGAGCGACACTCCCGAGAACACCAGGATCAGAACGCTCAGGGCACCGATACTCGACCCATTCGCCGGCCGGGTGAACACCTCCTGGACTGCCTCGGCGGCGTTCCCGCTGAGATCGAACCTCTGGACCAGGCTCCGCGCGACGACGTCACGGCGGTTCGCCGGAGCCAGTGTCGAGACCAGCAGCAGCAGTGGAACGAGCGCCGTCAGCGCCTGCGAGGCGATGACCATCGCCCGGTCGATGCCGTTCAGCGCCAGGAAGGACCCGGCGCACCGGCCCGGGAACGTGTGCTCCAGCCGCCGCGTGATCGCCCTGAGGTCCGGGCGAGTCAGAGCTCGGCTCCTGTCCGATCGGAGTGGGCGGCGCGATAGTCCGCGATCGGGCGGTAGCGGTCGTAGAGGGAGGTGAGAATGCTGAACAGGAAGACGAAGAAGAACCCGTCCACCAGGCGCAGCTGGCCCGGTCCCCGGGACAGCAGCACGTCGGCCAGCACCACGAGTACGACGTTCACCGCGAAGACGACCCCGAACGAGGCCGCGGCGGAGTTCCACGAATAGCCGCGCTTCGCCGCCCACAGGCCGATCGCGGCGTTGATCACCACGAAGACCGCGATCCCGAGGAACACTTCGAGGCTGCTGGCGTCGACACCGGGCAGCACCTCCCCGAAGATGATGCTGATCAAGCCGATCAGGAACGTCTTCTCCAGCGTTGTCCCGTCGAACACCTTCCGGTGTGCGGCCTGGTACGCGGCGCGCTCGGAGGCCTCGTCGATTCCCTCGGGCAGCGGATCGGCGCGGAACCGCCAGGACCAGTCGGCCGGGCTCAGCCGCGGCCGGACGACGAAGTACACGATCGCGAGAAGCGCGAGCACGGCGACGATGAGCGTCGGGAGGAACCACGGGACGTCCCGGATCGTGTCGGTCAGATCCAGCTGCGCGACGTGGATCCAGTACTCCTGCGGCAGCTTGACGAAGATCCAGATCGCCGCGGCGACGATCACCCAGAACTTGAAGCTGTACCGCAGCGGGTTCCGCCGGGTACGAACCCCCTCGTAGGCGATGAAGAAGTACTCGAAGGTGTTCGGGAACAACAGCAGCAGGAACCGCGCGCCGGTGAGCTCGAAGGCCACCACACCGATCTGCCGGTAGAAGAACAGGAAGCGGCTGATCCGGACCGCCCCCGGGTTGGTCCAGTTTCGCAGGCTCGCCAGGTAGGCGATGGACAGGTAGAAGACATCCATCGCCTTGTCGTAGCTCTGGTAGTTCGGCGGGTCGTAGCCGAAGGTCTGGAAGATCGTCTGGTCGACACCGTCGAGCAGGAGGCACGCGATGATCGCCGGCAGCGGGAACATCGGGATGAACAAGGGCAGCACGAAGCGCGCGAACACCACGGACCAGAACACGACTTCGACACTCATGTCAGAACTCCCCCTTCCGGCGCATCCGGCGGGGGCGGCCGTCGGGGTCGTAGATCAACCTGTACAGCGGTTCGGCCCACAGCGCCTGGAACCGGGACACGTGCTGCGGCTCGTGCGGGCGGATGTGTCCGGGTGGCCGCGCGCCCTGCCGCCCCCCGGCGTGCCAGGCCTCCAGCTCCGCGGCGGTTCGCTGCCACAACTCGAAGCCGGCCGGCGGGTCGAGCGGCGCCAGACTGCGACGCGTGCGGCCGAGGTGCTCCGACCACATCTCGAGCCGCAGGTCGCGCGGAAGCCGGCGAGTGCCCTCGGCAACGAGCTCCCGGTCCTCGACCGTCGGGTCGAGGACGGCGCAGGTGAGTTCGCTGTCACAGGTCCAGGAGCGACGATTGAAGTTGTCCGAGCCGCAGGTGAACCACACGTCGTCGACGATGCAGATCTTCGCGTGCACGTAGATCGGTGCCCCCTCGGCGTTCTCCAGGTTGTAGATCCCGACCCGCTCGGGCGCGATCCGCCGCAGCATCCGCACCGCGCGCAACTGACCGAAGCGTGCCGGCGGCCCGCTGACCACACCGTCGCTGTCCGGGTACCGCGGCACGACGACGATCACGCGGAGCTCGGGCGACCGCTCCAGGGCGTCGTGGATCCCCTGCGCGATCAGCTCGGACCACAGGTACTGGTCCTCCAGGTAGATCAGGCGCCGGGCGTTGCCGAAGGCCTTGCCGTACGCACGGGCGATGCTCCGCTCCCCCAGCGGCGCGAACGGATAGCCGGGACGCTTGTGGGCATAGGTTCGCAGTACCTGTACGGCGTGTGGCCCGGCCGGCGGCGGATCCGGGAAGTCCTCCGGCAGCGACCGCGGATGGCGCGGCATCCGGGCGCGCCATTGCACGATCATCCGGTACGGCGTCCGCCGATCGAGCGGGTGACCATCGTCCCAGCGCTCGACGAAGGTGCGGAGCAGATCGCCGACGACCGGTCCGCGGAGTTCCAGCGCCGCATCGTGCCAGGGCGTGCGATCGCCGTACCGGCGATCCATCGGCGCCTGCTGTGGATCCCCCAGGTGCTCACCGTCGTCACGGCGCTGGTGGGACAGGTCGATGCCGCCGACGAACGCCACATCCAGTTCCGGCCGGCCCCTGTGCCGGATGGCGAACAGCTTCTGGTGGTGCGAGGCCATCCACCGGACCCGTTGGTCGAGCAGCACCTCGGCGCCGGCCTCGTTGAGCTTCGTCCCGAGCCGCTGGTTCTCCCGCGCGTTGAACTGCAGGTGGTCCGAGTGCGATCGCCAGAGCAGCCCTCTGACCTCGACCCCCGATCGGGCCAGATCGGCCAGCACGGTCCCGATCGTCGGGCCATCAGGCAGCAGCAACTCGTCGGCATCGCCACGCCAGTCGGTGAAATAGACCCGATCGCCGGGCTGCAGGGCGCACAACTCCTCGTACAGCCGACGGAAGTAGGTCGCGCCGTGGATCAGCGGCCGGACCAGATTGCCCTCGACCCAGGAGCCGTCCACGTCGCCCATCCGGTCGATGTCCGTGCCGGGATTGCCGCGCTCGTGCGGGTGCAGGAACCACTTCCCGGCAGTGTGGTCGATCATCGTGACACCTCTCGGTCGAGTGTTGCCTCCTGGCCGCTCGGGTTGCTCATCCTCTGTGGGTGAGTCTTGGCCGGACCGGCGATGATAGACGTGCCGCATGGAGCCTGCCCAGTCCGAACCAGTCCTGTCGCCGGTCACCGTGCCGCGCGACCCGATGGCCGACTTCCGTGCGCTGCGCGCCCGGATCGAGCGCGCTGTGCCCGCGCTCGCGAGCTCCGTCGACGGGAGCCGATTCGAGTTCCAGGCCTCCCTGGACGACCTCGCGCTCCAGGCCGGCGGTCATGTCATCCTCGAGACCGGCCAGGGCGGCCGGCTGGGCCAGGTTCTGACCGTCCGGATCGCCCAGGTGGACGCGGCGGAGGTCGAGCCGGCTGCCCCGGGCGCCTTCCACATCCGGACCGCACAAGGTGAAGGGATCGTCCTCGACGGTCTGGCGGCGCCGTTCCACGACGTCGAGATCCGTCCTGCGCGGCCGGACGAGATCCGCGCCTGGCTGATCAAGAGCCGGCCGGCCCGCGCCGTACTCGAGATCGGTGAGCAGTTGCTCGCGCCCGGTGTCCCGGCCACCCTCGACGCCGGCGGATTCAACCGGCACACGTTCCTGTGCGGCCAGTCCGGGTCCGGCAAGACGTACTCGCTGGGCCTGGTGCTCGAACAGTTGCTCGTCGAGACCGGCCTGCGGATGGTCATCCTCGACCCGAACTCCGACTACGTCCGGCTGGCCGAGACCCGGACCGGGCTCGACTCCGGAGTCGCGGATCGCTACGCGGAGGCCGCGCGCGGCATCGCCGTACGGCGGCGTGGGTCGGGCGCCGACCGGCTCCGGGTCCGCCTCGCCGATATCGATCCCGCCGGCCGTGCCGCGCTGCTCCAGTTGGATCCGATCGCGGACCGGGAGGAGTACGCGGCGCTGGATGCCTTGCTCGACGCGAGTGAGCAGATCGGCCACCAGGTCACCGATCTCCGCGACTTCCTCACCACCGACGCACCCGGCGGTCGGCAACTCGGTCTGCGGGCGGCCAACCTCGGCGTACTCGACTGGTCGATCTGGGCCCGGGGGCAGGCGGGTTCGGTGCTCCAGGAGCTGGAGGACGGCGACCAGCGGTGCCTGGTCGTCGACCTCGGATCGCTGGACTCGCCCGAGGAACAGAGCGTCGTCGCGCAGGCGGTGCTGTCCACCTTGTGGAACCGGCGAGCCCGCCGGGATCCCGTTCTCGTCGTGATCGACGAGGCCCACAACATCTGTCCGGCCGAACCCAGAGACGCGGTCACGGCGCTCGCCACCGACTACGCCGTCCGGATCGCCGCCGAGGGACGCAAGTTCGGGCTCTATCTGCTGCTGTCCACGCAGCGACCGCAGAAGGTGCACGAGAACGTGCTGTCGCAATGCGACAACCTGATGCTGATGCGGATGAACTCCACGGCGGACCTCGAGTTCCTGCGGGCGGTGTTCTCGTTCGTGCCCGCCGGTCTGTTCGATCGGGCGCCGACCTTCTCGCAGGGCCACGCCCTGGTCGCCGGCAAGGTCATGCCACAGGCCGGCTACGTGCGCTTCGGCAGCCGGACCGCCGAGGAAGGCGGTGCGGACATCCCGACGTCGTGGGCGGCCGCCCACCCCTGACCGCAGCTGCTACACGTCCGCGGTGTCGCGGGAGATCCCGCTGCGCTGTCCGAGCTGCTCGAGATAGCCGACAAGCACGCGGTGGAGTTCGTCCGCGCCGCGGATCGGCTGGTCCGGGATCACCAGGTCGGGTGGGGCCAGCAGCAAGGCCCGTCCCTGCCAGCCGCCGAGGCCGCCGTGAGAGCCGACGAGACCTTCGAACGCGGAGACCTCGCCCGTGTCCTGATCGACCGAACTGTTGACGTACAGATCAGGTGCCTCCGGCATCGACACCGCTCTCAGCAGGTCTGCCGAGACCAGCGGCCCGAACGGCGCCAGCGGGTCGTCGCCCGTCACCTTCGCGTCGGACAGCCGGTGCACACCCGACGGCCCGACCACCAGCGGCCCGTGCTCGGTGCTCATCACCGCGACGAAGCTGATCCCGTCGTGGTTCACCAGTCCAGGGATGAGGGCCGGCCAGCGGTCGGTGATCTCCTCCATCGTCAGCCGGTGCTCCTGAGCGGCGTACACCAAACCGAGGTTCCCGGACCCGAGGACGACCAGCTCCGAACTGGTAGTGACCGTCGGCGGCGCGGAGCGGCGCTGCGTTCGGAGCGCCGCGCCGTGGGCAACCCGCCCCGTGCTGGTGTCACCACTTGCCAGGTCGGCCAGGAGGCCGTTCACACGGCCCCAGCCCTCGACCGACTCCTCGACGGCCTCGACCTGTGCCGCGGTCAGCTGCGAGCAGAGCTCAGCGAGGTCGATTCCGTGCCGATCGGCGAAGATCGCGCCCTGGGACTGTCCGTGATCGGACAGGATGACCAACCGGTACGGCCGCGGCGCGGCCGCGGCGACCTCCTCCAGGCACGCCAGCACACGATCGAGCCGGTCGAGCGCTGCCAGCGACTCCGGCCGCAAGGCGCCGGCGTGATGGGCCACCTCGTCGTAATCGACGTAGTCGACATACACGGCCCGCGTGCCGCGAATCATCTCCTCGGCCACCAGGGCTGTGTTGAGATCCCGCAGTACGACGTTCGTCACCGCCCGCATGCCGGCGAAGAGCCAGCCCCGATGTCCCCGTGGCTGAACGTCGCGGCGGCGCTGCCGGCGCGCCTCGAACCTCTCCCGGGCGATCTCCGCGACCGCCCCGAAGAAGCTGCCAGCGAACCCGTCCGGCCGGGCCAGGTACCAGCCAACGCGGCGACGCGTGTCAGCCGAACCACGCTTCAGCTCGAGCTTGCTCATCGTCAGGACCGATCGCTCCGCGTCACCGCTGAAGAGGTTGGAGATGCTCACACCCCCGTCGGCCAACAGACCACGGCCGTCGGAGGCGCGGCGCTCGATCTCGGCAGCGTCGCCGACCCGGTTGGCCACCAGCACCCGCCCCAGGGCCCGGTCGTACCAACGGAACGCGGGTACGCCGTCGATGCGGCCGTGCAAGATCCCCAACTGACTGGCGGGCGTGGTGGGCGGCAGGATCGGGGTCCACTCCACCAGGCGATAGCCGCCGTCGCGGATCCAGCGCCCCGCGGTCGGCAGGGTGGCGGCCGAGAGTTGCCAGCGCAGTACCGGGAAGGGCACGCCGTCCAGCTGAATGAAGATGACGCCGGGAATCTCGGGATCGTCGACCGGTTGACGATGTCGCCTGGTCCGGCGTACGAGGGCCGCGGTGAAGGCTTCCGGCGTACCCGAGGTGCAGAGCCACGCCACGATCGTCGTCGCGGCCGCCGCGATCCAGGCAGCGGCGAGCACGACCCAGAACGACTCGGCCTCGACGCCCGGGATCAGCGAAAGCGCCACCGCAAGGATCACGGCCTGTCCGACCACCGCCAGCAGAAGGACCGCGAGCCAGCCGATCGCAGCGCTCGCGGCGACGAGCAGGGGGCGCACCACGGCACCGACCAGCAACGCCGCCGCTGCCGAGGCGAGCAACTGCGAGAACGACGAGAACCGGAAGCCGGGCAGCACCGCCGCCGCGAAGGCCAGGGCCAGGACCGAGGTGACATACGTGGCAACGATCCGGCCGAGATCGCCGGTACGGACCAGCGGCGTGGACACGGCTATCCGATCGTCACGAGCGGAGCGCGCGCGGACGCGTCAGTGCCCAGATCACCCACACGTCGAGGGCGATCAGCAGAATCGCCCAGAACGGCTGCATAGGGAATGAAGAAGAAGTTGTCGATCGCGCTCAGCACCACCAGGAAGACGGCGATCACACCCGCCCACTTCTGCCGGGAGAACAGACCGACGCCGGTCGCGACGATCGCCAGGCCGAGGATCAGGTGGATCCAACCCCAGGCGGTGATGTCCAGATCGAACGCATAGCCCCGAACGAGCACGAAGTAGTCGTCGTTCAGGATCGCGGCGAGGCCGGCGATCACGTGGAACGCACCGATCAGCAACATCATCGTGGCGGCGAAGGCGACTCCGCTCATCGCCCAGCCCGAGTCGGCCTGCGACTCGATGCGGTTGTCGGTCATCTGTGTCCACCCCTCCTGCTTGGTCCTCGACGGACGTCGAGTGCGGGTCGACAGTAGGACCCACCGAACGGCCGCGCGTCACCCTTGGCGGACGACGTACCGGCCTCAATGCGTCAGGGCGGCCTTCAACAGAACGATCAGCAGCCCCAGGATGAGGTTGACCACGCCCGCCACGACCAGGCGGCTCCTGGTGGCGCCCGCTTTGGCGGCGACGTAGAGCGCCCATCCCAGCTGAGACCCGACCGCCACCGCGAGCGCCAGCCAGGCAGCGCCGGCGTCCGACAGCCCGAGGAACGCGCCGATAACGACCGCCGCCGCGGGAGGTACGGCGGCCTGCACGATCGGCCACTCCCGCTTGGCGCAGACGCGGAACTCCTGCAGGGACGGCAGGGCCCGGGATGATTTCTCTCCGACCAGGTGGGCATACACGTGGGCCAGCCAGAAGACCACGCCGGTCGCGAGCAGCAGTGCGGTCAACTGGCCAGGTTGCGGCGGCTGATGCCCGGGGCCGGTACCGGCCACCACCGACGCCGCCAGCAGGGACCCGTAGATCGCCCCCGCGTAGTCGGACGGCTCCCGCTCCTGGCCCGCTTTGGCCGAGTCGGCAACCGGTCCGTCACTCATCCCGCTTCCTTCCCAGGGCCGCTGTGACGCTGGCAGCCTCTCGCAGCCGCGTGCTCGGCCGCCTCACCCTGACCGGATGACCCGGCTGCCCGACCAGCGCGGCCGGCGAAGCCTCATCCAGGGTGGGTGATGCTGCTCAGGACGATTTGAGCGATCTTCGAAGCCCGGGAGGGTCGGAGAGAGAGGTTGCGACGATGTCCGCAGGCTCCACGGAGTCCCCCGACGGCCGGGTTCCGGCAGCGGCCGCTCCCTCAGCCGCCAGGGCTTCCGCCAGCCCGGGTACGTTGCTGCCGCGCGGAGTCGTCGTCCTGCTCGGGACCGCTGGCGCGGTCCTGACGGCCGCCGGCGTGCGCGGCTTCGCGGACATTCTCGGACCCGTCTTCCTGGCGCTGGTCCTGACGATCGCGGTGAGTCCACTGCGCCGCCTGCTGGTCAGGCGAGGAGTCAGCGGATGGCTTTCCGCGCTGATCGCACTCGTGGTCGTGTACGTCTTCCTGGTGGGAGTGGCAGCGGCGCTGGCCTACTCCGTCGCCAAGCTGGCGAGCCTGCTGCCCACCTATCAGGTGAAGTTCGCCGAGATGGTCGACAACTTCCGTGGCTGGCTCGCAGACCTCGGCGTGGGCGACGACCAGCTCGAGGCCGCGTTGCAGAAGGTCGACCTCGGGAAGTTCTTCGATTTCGTGCAAGGGTGGCTGAGCGGATTCCTCGGGGTCTTCTCGGACCTGACCTTGATCATCATCGTTCTGTTCTTCATGGGCCTCGACGCCTCCCAGTTCTCGGACCGGATGCGCGAGGCGGGCCGGATCAGGCCGGACATCATCGGCGCCCTGACCGGCTTCGCCCGCGGTTCGACGCGCTACCTGGTCGTCGCCACCGTCTTCGGTCTGATCGTCGCCCTGTTCGACGTCGGGGTCCTCTACCTGCTGGACATCCCGCTGCCGTGGTTGTGGGGCCTGCTCGCCTTCCTCACCAACTACATCCCGAACGTCGGATTCTTCATCGGGGTCGTCCCGCCCGCGCTACTGGGCCTGCTGGATCAGGGCTGGGAGACCTTCCTGTGGGTGATCGCGGCGTACTGCGTCATCAACTTCATCATCCAGTCGATCATCCAGCCGAAGGTCGTCGGCGATGCGGTCGGCCTGTCCACGACGCTCAGCTTCCTCTCACTGGTCTTCTGGGCCTGGATCCTCGGCCCACTGGGCGCCGTACTGGCCATCCCGCTGACGCTGCTGGTCAAGGCACTGCTGCTGGACGCAGACCCCTCCACCCGCTGGCTCGGCGGGCTCATCTCCGGCGACCAACTCCCCGAACACGCCGACCCGCCGGCCGAACCGGAACCGGTGTCACCTGCCGAGCCCCCCGCCGAGGCGCGCAACTGAGGGTCCCCCTCGATGAGTCGGTCCACGTCCGGTCCCGGAGCGACCCATTTGAGGCTCTTCTGCTTGATGTGTGGGTGGTGTGACGGGCCTTGGACTGGTGTACGCGCTGGGCCGGTTGAGTTTCTGGGCCGTCGACGAAGACGAGCTTGCTGCTCAAGACGGCGGTGTGCCGGGGTGTGCGGCCCACTGCCCGCCGCCTGCTGCCCGCTGGCCGGTGAGGTGGCTCGGCCGATTGCTAGTAGGTCGTCGATGGGACAACCGGCCGGACAGGTTTGCCGGGCGGGCCGTCACGGTGGTTGTCCGCCGGTTCGGCAACTCGTCCAGGTGGTAGGCGGCCCGCGTGCCTGCGCATTTGATGGGCTGGCCCATCAGATCCTCGCATTTGATGGGCTGGCCCATCAGATGGTGGGTTGGCGTATCGGATTCCGGGGTGCCAACCCACCATCTCGTAGGTCAGCCCATGAAATGTGTCGCTCAGGACAGGTCCTCGCCGACACACAGCGCGGGCGCCGGGGACCGGAACCGGTGGGCGCGGACAAGAACCGGTGGGCGCGGACAAGAAGCGGTGGGCGGGGACCGGAACCGGTGGGCGGGGACCGGACGTGGTGGGTGGGGACCGGACGTGGTGGGTGGGGACCGGAAGTCGTGGGTGGGGACCGGAAGTCGTGGGTGGGGACCGGAAGTCGTGGGTGGGGACCGGAAGTCGTGGGGTGGGACAAGGAATTGCCTGTCGCAGCCCACGACGACTTGTCCCAGGTCACCAGAGGCGGACCGACCCGCGGAGAACAAGCCCGCCCGAAGATCGCCAGCATCGCCGGCATTCGCCGGCAGCCAGGTCAGGCCGTTGCCGAGAACCTTCTACCCCTAGCCCACCACGAAGAACGCCCACCGCCACGCGTCCTCCAGCACGAGCCCGGCACCGTCACCGCGAACGCGACCAGCACACCCGGCCGACGATCACCCACACATCGAGCAGGAGAACCTCATTTGATGGGTTGACGTACGAGATGGCCCGCGCCCCGGAATCCGGTACACCAACCCACCATCTCGTAGGCCTACCCATCAAATGCACAAGCACGCCGGCCACCCACCACATGCACAACCGGGCCGGCCGGGATCAGGTACTGCTTCCTCGTGCCTGCGTCAAGGCCCAGATGACCCAGACGCTGAGCGCGATCACGATCAGGGACCACACCGGTTGGACGGGAATGAAGAAGAAGTAGTCGAGGGCAATCAGTCCGGCGAGGACGATCCCGACAATTCCCGCCCAGCGCTTGTTGGCGAAGAGACCGATCCCGACCGCTACCATTGCGATCCCCAGCACCAGATGGATCCATCCCCACGTGGTGGTGTCGAGATCGAAGGCGTAACGCCGGTTGACGACCAGGTAATCGTCATCGAAGATCGCGGCGAGCCCGCCGACAATCGAGAACGAACCGATCATGGCCGTCATGGTCGCGGCGAACGCGATACCGCCCACCGCTCCACTCGAGACATGCTCCCGCGAGTCCATGTCGCTGTACGTCATCGTGCCCACCCTCTCTGGTCATCTGTCCCCCACGGGACGACGATGCGCGCCGATCTCCCGCACCGCATCGTCCTTCCAGGGTGAGATGCCGCCGCCACTGCGCACTTAGGCTCGCAAGCACTCCGAGTGAGGAGACGCTCGATCGCGGAAGGAGACGGGCGTGAGGCACCGGTTGAGCGCGCGCCCTGTACTGCGGTGGTTGCGGTCGATCCGGCCGGAGCGCCGGAACCTCCGCGCGGATGTGATCGCCGGTCTGCCGGGAGCGATCAGCAGCGTTCCCAATGGGATGGCCTCCGCGGTATTGATCGGTGTGAACCCGATCCATGGGCTGTACGCCAGCTTCGCAGGTCCGGTCGCCGGCGGGCTGGCGACGAGCAGCCAGCTGATGGTGATCACCACGACCACGGCTGCGGCCCTGGCCGCGGGATCGGCGCTGGAAGGTGTGGACTCCGCCGACCGGCCGCAAGCCCTGCTCCTGCTGACGATCATCGCCGGTGTGGTGATGATCCTGGCGGGCATCGCACGGCTGGGGCGGTACACCCGCTTCGTGTCGCACTCGGTCATGACCGGCTTCCTCAGCGGGATCTCGGTCAACATCATCCTCAACCAGCTGCCCGGCCTCGCGGGCGCGACCGCCGCCGGGGAGCTCGCGCTCACGAAGGCCGTGGACACGCTGTTCCATCCCACGGGGATCGATGTCGCATCGCTACTGACGGGGCTCGCCGCGCTCGGCATCCTCGTCGGCCTGTCCCGGACCCCGCTGGCATCGGTGAGCGCCCTGGTGGCGCTGGTCCTCCCGACCGTCGGCGTAGTCATCGCCGGGGCCGACACGGTGACGCGCGTGGAGGACACCGGCGAGATTCCGCGCGGTCTCCCGCCGCCGCAACTGCCGGATCTCAGCCAGCTGTCGTTCTCCTTGGTCACCGGGGCCTTGGCCGTCGTGGCGATCGTCCTCGTCCAGGGCAGTGGGGTCGCCGAAGCCGCGCCGAACCGGGACGGGACGGCCTCGGACGCGAACCGGGACTTCGTTGCCCAGGGCATCGGCAACATCGCGGCCGGCTTCTTCCGCGGCCTACCCGTGGGCGGCTCGGTCGGCCAGACCGCCCTGAACCAGACGGTCGGCGGCCGCAGCAGGTGGGCGGCGATCTGGTCAGGTCTGTGGATGATCGTGATCCTGGCGGCCCTCTCCAGCGTGATCGGGCTTGTCGCCATGCCCACGCTGGCGGCCGTTCTCGTCTATGCGGCCGCCAGGTCGCTGCGGCCAGGTGAGTTCATCACGATTCTGCGCACCGGCCCGACCTCTCAGATCGCGCTGGTCACGACCTTCTGCGCGACCCTGGTCTTACCGGTCTCGGCCGCGGTCGGCATCGGAGTGTCGCTCTCCCTGCTGCTGCAGCTCAACCAGGAGGCGATGGACCTCAAGGTCGTCGAACTGACGCCCGTCGGCGATGGCCGGTGGACCGAACACCCGGCTCCCAAGAAGCTGCCCAGCCATCGAGCGACTGTCCTCGACGTCTACGGGAGTGTGCTCTACGCCGGTGCGCGCACCCTGCGGGTCAGACTGCCCGACCCGGCCGGCGCCGAGGCACCGGCCGTCGTACTGCGGCTGCGCGGCCGGACAGCCGTCGGCGCGACGTTCGTCAAGGTCGTGGACGACTACGCCGCTGCCCTGGAAGCCGTCGGCGGCCGGTTGTACCTCAGCGGCGTCGACCACGAAGTCGCCGAGCTGCTCCGTCGTACCGACCGGCCGGACGAGTCCGAACCGATCAGCGTCTTCGAGGCCACCGAACTGGTCGGGGAGTCGACCGAGGAAGCGCTGCGGGAGGCTGAGACCTGGGTCGTGGCGCATCGACGGGAACTCCCCGATCAGTGACGGCTCTGCGCTCAGGCGGCCAGTGCCTTTGCCTTCAGGGTGTCGAACTCGGTCTGCGAGATCGTTCCGTCGTTGAGCATGGTCTGGGCCTGGGCGATCTGGTCGGTCGGCGTGGTCGTGCCGGCGACCTGCTTGATGTACGCGTCCTGCTCGCGTTGCGCCGTCTGGTAGCTGACGGCCGAACGCTCCGCCATCCCCTTTCCGCGCGCGACGAGGTAGACCAGTGCGGACACGAAAGGTACGAAAAGCAAGGCGATGAGCCAGATCGCCTTCACGAAACCCGAAAGGTCGTGGTCGCGGAAGAGGTCCCGCAAGATCGAGAACAGAATCATCAGATACGCGACGAACACATAGCTGATGAAAATGAACCAGAGAATGTCCCAGAATGACATGACAATTCCTTTCTCCGGAGCGACGCGCCGTTGACCGAACTCTCTCGGTTCGCGCTCGGGACAGACCTCACCTCCCCGGGATGATCTTTGCCCGGGAACGAGGGCTTCGGTCCGGAGGCGGGTCGATCACGGACTGGTACGACGGACCCGCGTCGCCGATCGCGCTGCTCCGCTCAGCAGAGTGCCGATGGCGATTCCGACGGCGAGGTTGATCACCCCCGTCGCGATCTGCGATGCCGTCGAGCCGTTGGCGAGGAACGGGGCAACTGCGGCCGCCACTGTCGCCAGCCCGATGATCCAGCTGAAGAATTGCAGCGGCCGGGGCGTGGAGATCAGCAACAGATGCAGGAGACCGGTGGCCAGCAGCGCCGCGAGAGCGCAGTACAACGCGTAGAGCGGTGTGTCCGCGTCGCCCCAGGTGCCCTCGCCTTCAGGTGCGAGGACTGGTACGTCGAACACGCCGCGGGCGACCAAGATGCCGACAAGCGCGATCAGCGCGGCGACGACGGCCGTGGCCGCACCTCCGGCCCACAGCCGACCGGCGTCTACCGCGGTCGCACCGCCTTGCGTGGGTGGAACTGTCATGACGCGTGCTCCTTGTCATTCGGTTGGCGGGGGTGGCCACCGGCGGAGCGCCAACTTCGCGGCCAACCGCCCGACCAGCGCTCCTAAGGTCGCCCCGACCAGGACGTCACTCGGGTAATGCACGCCCGTGTACACCCGGGAGAAGGCGACGACCGAGGCTGCCGCCCGCAGCGCCGGCCGGAGCGCGGGGAGCACGTCTCCGACGGCGACGGCGAAGGCGCAGGCGGACGCGGAGTGTCCGGACGGAAAGGATCCCGAGGTGGGCATGCGCACCCAACGCTGCACGGGAACGCCGAGCAGACCACGGTCGGGCCGCCGGCGTTCACCCGACAGCTTCTTCATGGGCTGATTCACCACCAGGGAGGTTGCCCCGATCGCGGTCAGCCCCGTCAACGCTGCGAGCCGGCCTCGCGGGCCGCCGAACAGCGCAAGGCCACCGGCCACCAGGAACCACGGCTTGGAGAAGTTGGCGAAGTCGGACGCTCGCCTGATCGGCTCATCCAGGACGGGCATGGACAGCTCCGCCACCGACCGGTACAGCGCGCGGTCATAGGCGGCGAGACGGCGCCGCGAGGCGGTCATGCAACGGCTTCCGTCACCAGGTGAGCTCGATCTCGAGCTCGCTCCCGTCGTCCCCGAGTTCGAACTCGAGCTTCAGGTGTACCTCGTCAGGAACGTGCACCTTGACCCGAAGGCCGCCTCGGTCGAACTCGACGTCGTTCTCCTTGGCGAGCATGTCGGCAAGAGCGTGCAAGCGGGCCGCGGCGGCCTCTCGGCTCAACGACTCCTTCTCTTTGACCTCGATCAGATCCACTACGGTCTCCTTGGGGTTGACTGTGCTGATTCCCGATCCCGGCCGAGGGCGATGCGCACCAGCTCGACCAGCCCGGCGCGGACGCCCTCGGGCATCATCGCCGACGGCGACGAGCCGGGGTGCTGGTGCGCGATGCGCACCCGGAGAACTCCGGGTCGAATGCGAAACTGCAGCGGAGCATCGAAGATGAGCGCCTCCCCGTCGACGCCGGCAGGCAGTGGGCCGATCGGCGTCGACCTCGAAGGACGGAGCCGACCACTCGCGCAGCGGACGCTGAAGGCCGTGTTGACCGCCATCCGCGGGCGCCCCCATCACGGTGATACCGAGTAGGCCGTCGTCGATGCCGCGGACGGGTGCCGGAGCCGACCGCACGACCGAGGCGGTAGCGGTTGTTCGACACGAGCACGGCAGCACCCCCGCGATGTCCATGACCGCCTGGGCCGGTCCAGCGCATGTCGAGATCGCTGCCGCCGGCACCGAGCGCGTCCGGCACGGTGTCGAGGATGGTCCGGATCTTCGCGGCGCGGTAGCCGGAGCGCTGTACCGCCTCGGCGTACACACCGAGCGACACGTTGTTGACGAACACCCGGCCGTTGACCTCGGCGAGGTCCACCCGCCGCTCGCCGCCATCGACGAAGGCGTCGAGTGCACCGACCACATCGTCACGGTCGACCCCGAGGTCGAGCGCGAAGTGATTGCGGGTGCCGGCGGGTATGCAGGCGTAGGGCAGCGAGAGTTCGGCGGCGACCGCTGCGACGACCGCCTGCGAGCCGTCCCCGCCGGCCATCGCGAGTCCGTCGGCACCCCGGTCGACCGCGCGGCGGACGAGGACTTCGAGCTCGTCCCCGCGCTTCAGTTCGATCGGCTCGTACCCGCGGTCGCGCGCTTCCTTGGCGAGTGCGAAGCGTTCTGCCTTTCCCCCACCGGAGAGTGGATTGTAGAACAGCACCGGATGCTCCGGGGGCGCCACGCGCGGCAGGTCCACGTGGGCAGCAAAACTGGCTCGTATCGCTGCCAGCGTGATCAAGAGCCCCACCACGACGAGCAGATCGACGCCGAAATCCCCTTCCACGATCACGAGGACCAGTGCGCCGGCGAGCGCCAGACCGGCCACGCCCAGCCCCACCACGCGCGCGATTCCTCTCCGCAACACGCCGTACCACGCCGCAACCGCGGCGATCACCACACAGGCCAACACAATGAGCCCACGCGGAAACTCACGGACAGCAACCACCACGCCGAGCACGATCGTCGCCGTCCCCACCAGCAACGCCACCGCCGCCGCAACCCGTCTCCTCATGGAACTCGCCCCACATCCTGCCTGGCCCGCCCTCAGAATCCTTGGCGTCGAGGCACGACGCCACAGTCATCCTGTCCGCCCCTCCACCAGGACGGCATCCCACAGACTGGATGATCTGTGCCGCCGGACCAGTGGAAACCCTCTCGGGCGGATGAGGCGCCCACCAGGGCGGGCTGTCACCGTGAACATGAGTCAGTCCGCGCTGGACGCGGGTCCACGACGGAGGCGGGGCGGTGACAGAGGCCACGTTCGCAGTGCTCGCGCTCCTCGTCCTGGCGTGGGCCGTCGCCTCAGGCCTCCTGTCCCGGGTGAACATCACCGGTCCACTGATCTTCACCGTCGCCGGCTTCGTCCTGGGGAACCCGGACTGGGGACCCCTCACCGTGGACGTCGATGCCCCGTCGGTCCATCTGCTGGCGGAGCTGACCCTCGCCCTGTTGCTGTTCTCGGACGCATCCAGGGTCAACCTTTCCAGGCTGAAACAAGACATGTTCCTGCCCGGGCGTCTGCTGGGCATCGGGCTTCCGCTGTCGGTGCTCCTCGGCTCGCTCCTGGCGGCTTGGCTCTTCGACGATTTCACCTGGGCTCTGGCAGGCTTCGTCGGCGCCACCCTCGCCCCGACCGACGCCGCTCTCAGCGCACAGGTCATCAACGACCAACGGATACCCGTTCGCCTGCGCCGCGCACTCAACGTGGAGAGCGGCCTCAACGACGGCATCGTCACGCCGATCGTCACCTTCACGCTCGCCGTTGCGGCGAGCGAACTCGGGACGGCACATGAGAGCGAAGCCGCCACCGACGGGAGCGGCGCGCTACTCGAGCTCGCGGTCGGCGTCATCGTCGGCGTGGCAGTCGGGCTGGGAAGCGCCAAGCTCTTGACGCTCGTCTCCCGCCACGACTGGATCACCACCGGCGCCCGGCAGGTCGGGGCGTTTGCCGCCGCTCTCAGCAGCTTCGCCGTCGCGCTCGCCCTCAGCAGCAACGGCTTCATCGCCGCGTTCGTGGCCGGCATCGCCTTCGGGGCAGGACTGGACGACGACATCATCGACGCGGAAACCATCATCGAGTTGCCGGAACTCGTCGGTGAGATCCTCGCGTTCGCAGTCTGGTTCCTGTTCGGCGCAGCGCTGGTTCCGATCGCTTTCCACAATTTCGACCTACCGCTGCTCGCGTACGCCGTACTGAGCCTTACGGTGGTCCGCATCGTTCCTGTCGGCCTGTCCCTGCTCAGGAAGGGCCTGGACCGGCGCACCGTCATCTTCGTGGGATGGTTCGGCCCCCGCGGTCTCGCCTCGGTCGTGTTCGCGTTGCTGGCGGTCGAAGAGCTCGGCAAGACCGAGTTGGTCGAACGGGCCGTCGCCGCCGTGTGTCTCACCGTGCTGCTGAGTGTTGTGCTGCACGGCATCTCGGCGGGCCCGGTCGGACGTCGTTACGTCAGGAGCGAGCAAGCCGACGACGCGAGCCCCGGCCCGCGAGCACGACGCACAGCACATCACCGGCCCGGTGCCACCCAGCCACGCGGAGGCGACCAGCCCTGACCGCCGTCGTTCGTACGCCGTCTCATGGGCTGGCCTACCAGATGGTGGGTTGCGCACCCCGATTCACGGTGTGCAACCCACCATCTGATGGGTCAACCCATCAAATGGAGCGGGTGGTGTTGGGGCGGGCTCCGTTGGGGACGGGGAGGGCCACCTGCTGAATCGGGCGGGGAACGCTCCGCGGAGCCGGGCGATGCCGTTGCGACTCCGACGCTTCTTGGCGAGGCATCAGAACGAGACGATCGAGCCCGGCGGATAGGCGTGGACGGGGCCGTGCACAGTGACCGTTACGTGGTCCCCCGCGGCAAACCGCACGGCGCCCGCGACCCGCGCCTCGACAACACTCCCGTCGGCCAGCTCGACGGTCACCATGGTCTCCGGCCCGCTGTAGGCGCTGGCCTGAACGATGCCACGCACGTCGTCCTCGGACGCCGCGGCCCCGGCGACCTCGAGTTGCTCAGGCCGGACGAAGATCGTCGCATCGCCGTCAGGGAACGGCCGGGCCAACCGCAAGATCCCGAGTGGACAGTGAGCCACCTCGCCACTCACCTTCCCCGGCATGGAGCTTCCTGGACCGAGCAGGAGAGCTGTGTCCAGGTCGACCGGATCGGCATAGAGGGTTTCGGGCCCGCCGACCTGAGTAAAGGTGCCGTTCGCCATCACCGCGACCTGATCCGACAGAGACAGAGCCTCCGCCTGATCGTGGGTGACCAGCACCGTGGTGACGCCTTCGGCCTGGAGCGCGTCGCTGACGGCCTGCCGGGTGGCCGCTCGCAGAGCCGTGTCGAGCGACGAGAACGGCTCGTCGAGCAGCACGAGAGTCGGCCGCGGCGCCAGCGCACGCGCGAGTGCCACCCGTTGCTGCTGGCCACCGGACAGCTCGTGCGGATACCGGGACGCCACCGACCTATCGAGGCTCACGAGTTCGAGCAGTTCGTCGACTCGTCCGCGGCGCTCGGAAGCTTTCCCCAGCCCGAAAGCGACATTGCCACGAACCGTCAGGTGCGGGAACAGCGCCCCTTCCTGTGCGACGTACCCGATGTTCCTCTTGTCCGGCGGCAACGCCCGCCGGTTCGAGGAGACCTCCTTGCCGTTCAGCAGGATCGTGCCGGCGTCGGCACGGTCGAAGCCGGCGACCAAGCGCAGCAGGGTCGTCTTGCCGCACCCGGACGGTCCGAGAATCGCCGTCGTCGACCCGGGTGCGACCTCGAGGCTCACACCGTCGAGCACGCGCACATCGCCGTACCTCTTGAACAGCTCCTGCACTGTCAGCGCGCTCACTGCGTGGCTCCTCGGGCGGACTGGCGCATCAGCAGATACGCGGCGGGCAAGGACAACCCGATCATGCAGACCGCGAACGGCGCCGCGCCCGGGTAGTCGATCTCTGCGGTCGCCGACCAGAACTCGGTCGCGAGCGTATGCGTGCCGGTCGGTGCGAGGAGCAACGTCGCGGTCAGCTCCGTCGTCACGGCAAGGAACACCAGAGCAACGGCGGCAAGGATTCCAGGCGCCGCCAACGGGACCGTCACCCGCCGGAAGGTCGACATCGCCGACTGGCCGAGGCTGCGCGACACCTCGTCGAGCACCGGCGGCGCCTGCCCGATGGCCGATCGCAGGTTCACCATCGCCCGCGGCAGGAACAGCATCACGTACGCGGCAACGGCCAGGATCGTCGTCTGATAGAGCGGGCGGGCGTACCTGATCGATGCCGTGACCAACGACAGCCCGACGACGACACCCGGAACGGAACTCGCAAGATAGGTACTGCGCTCCAGCGACGTACTGAGCGCGCTGCGATAGCGGACCGCCAGCCAGGCAACGGGAAAGCCGATCACGACGGCCGCCACCGCGGCGTACGCACCGAGCCGCAAGGTGGACCACAGGACCGGGAGTATGACGTCCGGCTGCCAGGCAGCCGCGGAGGTGAACGTGAGCCAGTAGACCACGCTGTACGCCGGTACTCCGATCGCCAGCGCGAGGACGGCCAGCAGCCCCACGACGATCGGCACCACCCTCCAGCCCAGTCTCACCGCGACCGCACGACGGGCCGCCCCCGAGCCGACGCGGGAGGTGCGGACGCGGCCTCGGAGCAGAACCTCGAGCGTGACGAAGATCAGGCAACAGACCACCAGTACGGCGGCCAGCATGTTCGCCGCGGTCGAAGCGAAGGTCGACTCGTACTGCGCGATGATCGCGGTGGTGAAGGTCGGGAACCGCAACTGTTCGATGGCACCGAACTCGGCCAGCAGGTGCAAAGCCACCAGGAGCGCGCCGCCAAGGATCGCGACCCTCAACTGCGGGAGCACGATCCGGAAGTAGACACGCCACGGTCCCGACCCCAAGGATCGCGCGGACTCCTCCAGGGCAGGGTCGAGCCCTCGCAAGGCCGCAGCCACCGGGAGGAGTACGAAGGGGTAGTACGACAGCGTGGTGACGATGGTCGACGCGAGCAGCCCGTCCAGCTCCGGCCGGACCGTGATCCAGGCATAGCTGTTGATGAACGCGGGAATCGCGAGCGGTGCCGAGAGGAACGCAAGCCAGATCGTGCGACCTGGTAGAGCCGTTCGTTCGACGATCCACGCGAGGGCGCTGCCGAGTAACACACAGCATCCTGTGGCGGTAGCGCACAGCGCGAGGGTGTTCCCCAAGAGCTCTGCGATGAGCGGCCGGAACACCAACGGCCGGATGCTGCTCCATCCCGTGTCGACGGAGTAGACGACGATGAAGATCAGTGGAATCGCGGCAAAGACCGCCACCGGGACAGCCAACGCCAGCAAGCGCAGCGGTGGCAGCGACCGAAGTCGCCGCACCACTGCGCCTACCGATCCGGTCCCGGCCGGAGTGGACCGTGTGGTCATGGAAGGCGGCTCAGATCAGGCCGGCCGCTGTCATCAGTTCGACCACCTTCTGGCTGTTCAGCTTGGAGGCATCCACCTTCGGCGCATCGAGCTGGGCCAGCGGCTTCAGGGCCGGGTTCGACGCGACGTCCTTGCCCACGGAGTACTCGAACGAGGTGCCCTTGGCGAGGATCTCCTGGCCCTCCTTGCTGGTGATGAACTTGACCAGGGCCTGTGCCTCGACGGGATGCTTGCTCGACTTCAGTACGCCGCCGCCGGACAGACTCACGAACGCACCGGGATCCTGGTTGCCGAAGAAGTGCAGCTGCACGTTCTTGCTGCTCTCCTTGGTCTTCGCCTGGTCGCCGTACCAGTAGTAGTGGTAGATGACCGCGGTCGGGACCGTGCCCGCGTTGACGGCCTTCATCGCGGCCGTGTTCCCGGTGAAGGCCTGGCCGTTGGCCTTCAACGCCTTCAGCCACGCCGCGGTGGCGTCCTCACCCTTCAGCTCGAGCATCGCGCTGACGATCGCCTGGAAGTCCGCGCCCGTGGGAGCAGCGCCGTACCGGTTCTTCCACGCCGGGTCCTGCAGGTCCATGATCGACTTCGGCAGCTCGGCCTCGGTGATCTTGGCCGGGTTGTACGCGAGTACCGTCGAGCGGGCCGCGATCCCGACCCACTGACCGGTCGACGGCGCGTAGTCGCTCGGCACCTGCTCCAGCGTGGTCTTGTCGATCGGCGCGAAGAGCCCGGCGTTCTCGACCAGGGACATGCCCGGCGAGTTCTCGGTCAGGAAGACATCGGCCGGTGAGGCGGAGCCTTCGGCCACCAACTGGTTGGCCATGGTCAGGTCGCTGCCCTGGCGGATCTCGACCTTGACCCCCGTCTTCGCGGTGAACGCGTCGACCCAGGCCTTGGCGACGTCGTCGTGCTGAGCGTTGTAGAGCACGATCGTCGCCTTCGGGTCGAGCGCGGCGGAGCTGCTCGCACTCGCCGGCTCCGCCGAGTTGTCGGAGCTGCACGCGGCGAGCACGGCGAGAGCCGAGACCGAGAGCAGGGCGAGCAGGCGGCGCCGGATTGCGGCGGAGGTGAGCGACACGGGACGTTCCTTCGGACGGAGGTCTACAGGGCAGCCTCAGTTAGGCTTGCCTAACCTACAGTACGATCCCGTCCGGCCGCAGGGCGCCCCCCATTCAGGGGATATCCACTCGAGTTGTGCGGCGGGCCGCTGGTGTACGGGCGGAGAAAGCACAACGGGAGGCGACAAGGGTCTCTTTGTGCACGAGATCCGTACCGCGACGGCCTCGGCGTACGGATCTGGTGCACAAGGTCGCCCCCGCGGTGGCCCGAATTGGGCACCCACGGAGACGACAGAAGAGCCGGATAACCCCTCACATTGACGCGCCTCTGCTCTCGGTGTTGGTGAGATCGGTGAGAGCTTGAGTGGCGTGGAGGGTTTCGGGGCGAGGGGGTTGGTACCTCGGACAGATTGTGGGGACCGTGGACACCAGATCAGGTGTCCGCGGTCCCGGCTTGGTGTCGCGATCCCCGCTAGGCGTCCAGGAAGTCCGATCGTGACGGGTTGGTTGGCCTGGTTGCGGTTTGAGCCCCATTTCAGGGTCGACGGGCCTACCGACGACGCCGCACCAACCCGTGCCCCGTTGATCAGATGAAGGGCCTGCGCTCCTCCTGGGCCGAGAGTTCGACTTGATCCTGGTCGCTCCAGGGCACGTCGCCCTGCCCGCCGATCCTTTCGCGTACGTCGGACCACCGGGCGGTCAGCGCGAACAGCACGACGGCGTCCAGCGCGATCATCAGCACCGACCAGACCGGGTACGCACCAAACCACAGGATCTGAATCACGGCGTGCAGAGAGACGAGCACGATGGCCGTGATCCTGGCCCACGTCTGCGCCGCGAGCAGCCCGGCGCCGGCAGCCAGCAGGAGCAGGCCGAAGATGATCAGGATCCATCCCAAGCCGGTCACGTCGACCCAGACGAGCTTCTCTTGCGTCAGCACCAAACGGTCATCGTCGAACAAGGCAATGAAACCCTGGAAGATGTTGATCAGGCCGATCACCATGAGCATCGCGCCGGCGAACACGACGAAGCCGGCAATCGCCGCCCCGCCCCTTTTCTCAGCCATCCCGGGATCTCCTCTCGTCACGTCGGCCGCCACCGGAATCGGCGGCGGCTCGCATCTGGATGCTGGCCTGCGCCACCCCGCCTGCGCCTCACCCTGCGCGGATGAGGCCCTGCTTGCGATCGAGCTTGGCGTCCAGGGTCATGGCGGCGTCGATCAGGGAGAGGTGGGTGAACGCCTGGGGGAAGTTGCCGATCTGCTCCCCGGTCAGGGCGATCTCCTCGGAGTACAGACCGAGGTGGTTGGCGTAGGTGAGCATCTTCTCGAAGGCGACCCGTGCATCATCGATCCGGCCGGCCTTGCCCAGTGCGTCGACGTACATGAAGGTACAGAGCGAGAACGTGCCCTCCGACCCCTGGAGGCCATCCGGCGACGCCTCGGGGTTGTAGCGGTAGACGAGGCTGTCGGTGACCAGCTCGGAGTCCATCGCCCGCAACGTCGACAGCCACATCGGATCCTGTGGCGTGATGAACTCCACCATGGGCATCCGCAGCAAGGACGAGTCGAGCACCTTGCTCCCGTAGTGCTGCACGAAGGCACCGCGTTCCGCATCCCACCCCTTTTCCATCACCTGGTCGTAGATCGCGTCCCGGGCGCGGACCCACCGGTCCAGCGGCCCCGGCCGCGACCGGCTGGTGGCGAGCTTGATCGCCCGGTCGAACGCGGTCCAGCTCATCACCCGGCCGTACGTGAAGTCCTTGCGCCCGCCCCGGGTCTCCCAGATGCCCTCCTCGGGCTGGTCCCAGTTGTCGAGGAGCCAGTCGAGCAGGTCGCGGACCGCGAGCCAGCCCTCGTGGCCCATGGTGAGGCCGCGCTGGTCACCGAAATAGAGGCTGTCCAGTGCTTCGCCGTAGATGTCCAGCTGCAGCTGATCCGCGGCGCCGTTGCCGATGTGCACCGGCCGGGAGCCGCGGTAGCCCTCCCAGTGGTCCAGATTCTCCTCGACGAGATCGGATGAGCCGTCCACGCGGTACATGATGTTCAGCGGTCCACTGGCCCCGCCTGCCTTCTCCTGCAGGCGGTCCCGCATCCAGCCCGCGAAGGCGGTCGCCTCCTCGGTGAACCCCATCCGAAGCAGCGCGTAGATGGAGAACGACGCGTCCCGGACCCACGTGTAGCGGTAGTCCCAGTTCCGCTCGCCGCCGATCTGCTCCGGCAGTGCGGCCGTGGGCGCGGCCACCAGGCCACCACTCGGTGCGTAGGTCATCAGCTTCAGCGTGATCGCCGAGCGCTCGAGCATCTCCCGCCAGCGACCTGTGTAGGTGGACTGCGCCAGCCAGTCCCGCCAGAAGCCGGACGTGTCGTCGAACAACTGCTGTGCTTCGGCGGCCCGGATCTCCCGTGGCGGCCCGTCGGCCGCGGTCTCGAGCATCAGCCCGCGCTGCTGCCCGGCCTCCAGGGTGAACGACACCTGCACATCCCCGGTGTCGTCCACCCGCGGCTGGACGAGACGCTCGTCGTCGGGCTCCCGGATGATGTGGAAGGTCAGCGCGGTGCCGTCGCTCGTGCAGACACCGCCGTGTTCGGTCGTATGCCACTGATGAGGCTTGCGCCCGTAGTCGAACCGCGGTGCGATGTCCATGTCGAAGGTCATCCGGCCGCGGACGCAGCGCAGCAGCCGCACGATCCGGTGGTTCTGGGTCGCGTGCGTGCTGCTGGTCGCCGGCATGAAGTCGACCACCTCACCGACGCCGGCCTCGGTCAGGAAGCGAGTGACGAGGATGGCCGTGTCCGGGAGATACATCTGCTTGGTGTCGAAGATGCCGTGGGCCGGCCGGATCCGGAAGTGGCCGCCCTTGTCGTGGTCCAGCAGCGCCCCGAACACGCTCGGCGAGTCGAAGCGGGGTGCGCAGAACCAGTCGATCGAGCCGTCAGTGCTGACGAGGGCGGCGGTCTGCAGGTCCCCGATCAGGCCGTGATCCGCGATCGACGGGTAGTCCTTCATGGCAACTCTCCTTGTGATAGCCGACGGTCAGCCTGCTGGACAGCTCTGAGTCAACGTTGTGGCCAACGCCGAGGTCGCCGTACCGACCTGCTGGAGCGCCGTGTTGATCTCCGGCGCCTGCTGCTTGAGGGTGTCCGCGCTCAGGCCACTCGTGGCGGTTTCCAACTCTGCGAAGGCCGTCTTGACGCTCTCGACGGCGGGTTGCAGAGCAGCTGATGCCGAGGCTGCCGCAACGCCCAGGCTGCTCTTGACGTTCGCGATCGCGGTGGTCAGCGCGGTGAGACCGTCCTGCAAAGGCTTCACCTTCGTCAGGTCTTCAAGCGAGGACTTCAGTGCGGATGAGGCAGCGCAATCCGCCGCGGGCTGACCCGTTGCCTGCGGCGCTGCGGTCGGTGAAGGATTCGTCGGACCCGGTGTCGAACCGGCACCGCACGCCATCGGTACGACGAGCAGGACAACGGTCACCAGCAGAGCGAGGACCGATCGACGTACGCCGATTCGCGGCATGGCTTCTCCTCGCTCCTACTTGGCGGCCTCCTTGACCTCCGTCGCGCTGTCCGCGTCGACCTCCTGCTTGGTCACCTTGTCCGCATGCGCCAACGCCTTCTCGATATCGGTGACCCACGATTCCTCGAAGAGTGCCACGATTCCCGAACTGTTGAGCGGCAGGACGTCTTCGACGTCGGCCTTGATCGCCTTCTTCTCCCGGTGGGACTTGAGGCCACCGATACCCAGGCCCGCGCCGGCACCGACCGCCGCACTGGCCAGCAGGCTGGGCGGGAAGATCAGGCCGATGACCGCTCCGCCGACCGCGCCCCAGGCCGCGCCCTTACGGGCGGTGTGGAAATCGTCGTCGACGTTGATCTTGCCGTCGGCGTCGCGGCTGACCAGGATCAGCCCTTCGACCTTGATGACATCGTCCTGAGCGAGCTGCTTGACGGCGTCCCAATCCTCCTGCGCCCCCTTCGCGTCCGGGTAGGCCGCGATGTACAGGTCGACCGGAGCATTGCTGTCAGATCCCACGGGTCTCTCCTCTTGATCGGGCGACCGGGGCCGCGCGCAGTTCGACATATCTCTCGCCACGATGCCGCCGACTCCGGCGGACTGCCTCACCCCGGGCGGACTATCCGCGCTGAGCGGGCGGACCGCATCCGGATCAATTCACCCCGCACGGATGATGCTCAACGCCGGCGCTCGCGCAACGATCCAAGTCGACCGCCTGGGCCGACCAGGAATGCGCGAGAGGAATGACATGGGCTGCTTGTTCGCCTTACTTGCGGGTGTTTTTCCGCGCTTCGCTCTGTTGATTGTGTGGATAGCGCGCCCGAACCTGGTGAACGCCGCCTTCGACGGATGGTTCTGGCCGCTGCTCGGCATCATCTTCCTGCCGTTCGCGACCCTCATGTACGTCATCCTCCACACCGGCGGCGGCCTGAACGGGTTCGACTGGTTCTGGGTCGTCATCGCCGGCATCCTCGACATCGTCCACTGGGGCGCGGGCTACACCCAGCGCCGCCAGGTCCCCGGCTACCCGGGCACCGTCCAGGCGTAAGCGACCGGGAAGAGACCGGCCCGTGCGGTCGTCCGAACGGTTCATCCGCGCAGGGTGAGGTCCTGTTCGGCTGCGGCAGAGACGATCGATCCCTTAGCCGACAGGCCAGGAGGCGCAGCATGTCTGACCCAGGCCCCACGCTGTCCGGGGTTCCAGAACAGAGCGTGCCCGCTCAAGCGCCCACGGCGAAGCGGCCGTCCAAGGGGCGTTCGGTCGCGGTGGTCATCTGCCTGGTGCTGGCGGCGGTCCTGACGACGCCGGCGGCTATCGCCTACTGGGGACAACGCACGCTGAACGACACCACGCGCTATGTGGAAACGGTCGGCCCACTGGTGAACTCGCCAGAGGTGCAGGACGCCATCGCGACGACGGTCACCGACGCGATCGAGGAGCAGGTCGACATCGAGGCCATCCTCAACGACGCGTTCTCCGGTGTCATCACTGACCGGCCGCGGCTGCAGCGACTGGTCGGGCCGTTGTCGGCGGCGGTGAACAGTCTGATCGACCGCCAGGTCCGGGAGTTCCTCGCCTCGGACCAGTTCGCCGACCTCTGGACCGCCATCAACACCAGGGCCCAGCAGTCACTCCAGCGCGTGCTGACGGGTGATCAGTCCGGCGCCGTGTCGCTGCAGGGTGAACAGGTCGTCCTCGATGTCTCCGACGTCATCAACCAGGTCAAGCAACGCCTGGTCGACCGGGGACTCACGATCGCGCAGAACGTGCCTGTCCCCGACACCGACAAGCAGATCGTGTTGATGGAAGCGCCCCAGGTCAAGCAACTCCGGACGATCTACGCGTTCGCGAACCCGGTGGCCCAGTGGCTGATCGTGCTGGTGGCGGGTCTCTATCTGCTGGCCCTGGTGCTCGCGCGCCGGCGTCCGCGGACGACCGTGATCATCGGTGTACTGCTGGCCGCGAATGCGCTGCTGGTGACACTGGCGCTGAGCGTGGGACGACAGTTGTTCATCGACGCATTGGCGGGTACGACGTTCGGGCCGGCGAGCTCGGTCTTCTACGACACGCTGCTCGCCTACCTGGACCGCGGCCGGCAAGTGTTCCTCTGGCTGGGATTGATCCTCGTGGCCGTCGGCTGGTTCGCGGGACCGAACAGGTTCGGCACTGCCGTGCGCGCTGCCGTCGCCAACGGTCTGGAGGGCATCGGCAGAGCTGTGGCGGTCGGCCCGGTCAGCGCCACAGGTCGATGGGTCGCGGCCAACGCCCGGTGGCTGCGCGTCGCCGTTGGCCTGCTGGGCGCCGTCGTACTGCTGTGGGGCAACGACGTCTCGCTGGAGCGCCTTCTCTGGTCGCTCGCACTCGTGGTCGTTCTGCTGGCTGCCGTTCAGATCCTGGTCGGAGCCGGCCAGGCAACAGCCGCCTCCCGTCCCGTCCCGCCGGCCGGAGCCGTCCCCGAAGCCGCGAAGTAAGCCGGCTGTGACAGCGGGCGAGCGCGCATGAACATCGTCTGGGCCCTGCTGGTCATGGTCTTGGTGACCACGGTCACCGTCACGGCGATGCTCCTCGTGCGCAGGCGGGCGCCGGAGGGCAGCTACTTCACCGACGGTGACCGCGCCTCGGGTGTCTTCGGTGTGCTGGCGACCGGGTTCTCGGTGCTGCTCGGTTTCATCATCTTCTTGTCGTTCACGTCGTACGACCAGTCGCGGGCCGGCGCCGAGACCGAGGCGACGATCGTTGCGCAGCAGGTCCAGACGGCCCAGTTCATGCCGGGCAAGGCCGGACCGGAGCTCACCGGCGAACTGATGTGCTACGCACGGTCAGTGGCCGGGGTCGAGTGGCATTCCGTGAACACCGGCACGCTCAAGAACTCCCTCAATCCGTGGGGAGCGGAGATGTTCCGGACGATCTCGGCCGTCAACCCGCGGACGGCGACCGAGCAGTCGGCGTACGACCGGTGGATGGATCAGGTCGCCCACCGGGAACAGGCGCGCATCGACAGGGTGCACGGCGCGGAGGGGATCATTCCGACGCCCGTCTGGCTCGTCCTGGGGATCATCTCCCTGGTGATCTTCGGGTATCTGCTGTTCTTCGCCGACCCGGCCGAGGGCGCGGTGACGCAGGGCCTCCTGATGGGCAGCGTGACAGTGGTTATCACGCTCCTGTTGTTCCTGCTCGTATTCTTCGACCATCCGCACGGCGATGGGGTGGGCAGGCTGAAGCCGACCGCGATGGTGCGAACCATCGGCCTGATCGACTCCGAACTCAAGATGGTCGGGCTCACCGTGACACCTCCCTGTGACGATCGTGGCAACCAGCGCTGACAAGCCGGCCGGCTTCCCGGTGAGCGTCGACGTTTGATCGGCCGACGCTATCCGTTCAGCAGTCCGAGCGCACGGGCCCGGTGAACAGCCTGCCGGCGGCTGGTGACGCCGAGCTTGCGTGTAGATCCGCTTGAGGTGCGCCTTGACTGTGTTCACGGAGACGAAGAGCTCCGACGCGATCTCCGCGTTGGTCATCATCGTCGGGAGGTAGCGGACGACGCTCAGCTCCCGGTCGGTCAACGGTTCGGCCGGCGCGTCGACCAGCACGCCGTGGGACCGGACCATGCCCATCTCCGCGAGAAGTTCGTCCACGAAGCCGGTGGCACCCGGGTCCACCTGTTCCAGCCGGGTCAGCAGACGCGGCAGGCGCTCGGTGTCCACGACCAGGAACGGCCTTCGGACGCCCTCCTGCCTGGCGGCGTCCACCGCGTGGCCGAGCGCCTCGACGGCGCGGTTGTCCGCACGCAACCTGTCGGCCGCCAGGGTCGTCAGCAGCCACCCCTCCACGGCGGCACTGCGGTCGTTCGTCCGGTGACGAAGCGGGGCAAGGACCTCTTCGACCCGCTGTGGGGCACCGTCGGCCAGCAGCGCCGCGGCCAGGCAGACCCGCTCACGGGCGAACGGCGGCTGATCGTCGGCGGGCGTCCCGATCCTTGCCATCGCGGCGCCCGGGTCACCCGCCGCGAGGTGGACCTCGGCCTCGGCGATGGCCCGCCATCGTTCGAGGAAGGCCGTCGGCCGCCACGGTCCGGCCTCGCGGCGCAGGCGTGCCAACTGCTCGCGCGCCGCATCCACCTTGCCGAGGGACGCGTCCAGCCGAGCTTGGGTCAGGCCCAGCGCATAGCGGGGCGCACGGTCGGTGGTCGCCGCCGCCCTGCTCTGGGCGAGCAGGCTCTCAGCCTCGTCGAGGTTGTTCCACTGGACGTGGACCATCGCGAGCGCCAGATACGCGGTGGCCGCCTGAGTGAGCGGTTCCCAGCCGCCGGCATCGACGAGTTCAACGGCCTTGGCGGCGTACGCGAATCCCTCCCGCAGCCTGCCTGAGAGCGTTGCCGCGAACCCCAGATGCGCCAGCGTGTTGATCCGGGCCGCTTCCAGCCGGGTGGCGGTGGCGATCTCCAGACCTTCCCGGAGTCGAGCCTCGGCCTCGTCGAGGTTGCCGGACCACAGCAGACCGGTGCCCAGTGTGCTCAGGGCGACAGCTCGGTACTGGTCGGCCGCCGGCAATGCCACGCCCGGCCCGGACAGCTCCTCGAGCGCCTCCGAGGACGCCGTGATCAAGCCGGCGATGTCTCCACGCAGGCGCGCGACTGCGGTCGAGAACAGGTGGATCGCGATGGAGGTACCGATCCTCGACTCCGGGCTGGTCGCGCCCAGTTGCGCCGCGGCCAGCTCCAGATGCGGTTGCATGTCCTGGAAGCGGCCGGCGTGCATGCGCATCGCCGCGGCGGACACGGCCAGCTCCGCCCCGTCCGCGAGGCGCCCGGCGGGGATGCGAGCCAGCAAGGCGACGACCGCGGAGCGTTCGGCCGAGACCATCAACGGCGCGGCGTGCGTGACGAACAGCCGACCGAGCAGTTGCCAATCGGCCGCCTCCGCCGCGTGCCGGAGCGCCTCGATCGGCTGCCCGTTGGCAGCGAACCAGAGCGCGGCGCGCCGCTGCAGCTCGGGCAGGATCTGCGGCTCGTCGACGGTCAGCCGATGGTGGAGCATCTCCCGGAGCAGCGGGTGGTACCGGTACCACTGCCGGTCCGAGCCGAGACCGACCACGAACGCGTTCGACCTCTCGAGCAGCTCCAGGTAGCGCCGGCTGCGCGGGTCGTCGGTCAGCACCTGGGCGAGCCCGCCACTCAGCCGCTCCGCGACGGAGGTCCACAAGAGGAACCGCTGGAGCTCGGGCGGCTGGCTCTCGAACACTTCTTCGGCGAGGTAGTCGGTCACCGCCTGGTCGTCACCGGCGAAGTCCGCCGGAGTCCGGCCCGGCCCGTCGCCCTTGAGGAAGAAGGCGGCCAGTCGCAGCCCGACCGGCCATCCTTCCGTGCGTTCGACCAGAAGCCGGGTCCCGTCCGGGTCGACCGCGACGCCGTCCGCCGCGAGCAGTGCGACCGCCTCGGCGACACCGAAGGCGAGGTCCCGGGCGCGGATCTCGGCCAGATCGTCCTTGAGCTTCAGACGATGCAGTGGCAGCGCGGGGTCGGCCCTGGTCAGCAGCACCAGCCGTAACTGCGCAGGCGGATGCCGCAGCAACTCGGACAGGCCGGAGAGCACCGTCGGCTGGTTGATGAGCTGGAAGTCGTCGAGAACGATGACGACCGGCATCGGTAGCCGCGCGAGCCCGGCGACGAGTCGGCGGAGAGTGTCGTCCTCGCTGGCGAGTCTCGGCTCGAGGCCGGCCAGCGGACTGCCGCGGGGAACCTCGACAGCACTGCGGATCGCGGCCACGAAGTAGGACCAGAACGGCCGCGGATGGTTGTCGCTCTCATCGAGGGAGAGCCAGGCCACCGGCCCGACGGCAGGCGTTGACGCGGCCCAGGACGCCGTGGCCATGGTCTTTCCCCAGCCGGCGCCGGCGCTCACCACCGTCAGCGGCTTGCGCGTGCCGTTGTCCAGCAGCTCCACGATCCGCGGGCGCCCGACGTACGTCGACGGGACCCGTGGTCTCGCCAGCTTCGTCGTCAGCAGACTGTGGTCCGCCGGCAACGAGGCATGGAACGGTAGCCGCTCAGCTCCAGCAGATGACATCTCCCCGACCCTGTCGACCGCCCGCTCCCCCAGGCTCGGGTGCTGCCGATCGCCAGTCCTTGAGGTACCCGGACCGCATCGCCCCCGCGCCGAAGAGCTCGGTCTCTCTAGCCCCCACGACCAGCAACTCTTCGCAGCATGATACGCGAGATCGGCCGGCCCGCCCTGCTCAGCGGCCGGAGAGCCGCGCGTTTACTACCCGTAGCGGGTGATGCCTTCAGACCCACGGGCGCGTAAGGGTATGGCGAGGGTGGGACAACGAAAGGCGTCGGGGGATGAAAACGACGGACCAGCCTGCCGTACTGTCCGGCGACGACTCCGGTGATCCCGTCCTGGCGGTGAGGTTCGCGGTCCCGCGACCCCCGAGACTCTACGTCGAGCGCCCGCGCCTGATCAAGCGTTTGGACGAGGGCGCCGAATTGCCGATGACCCTGGTGAGCGCTCCGGCCGGCAGCGGGAAGACCGCGCTGGTGGCCGCGTGGGCCGCGCAGCGCGAAGCGGCCGGGCACAGCACGGCCTGGGTCACCTTCGAGGAGCAGGACGTGCCGGCCACGGTGTTCTGGCCGAATGTCCACGAGGCCCTGCGCCGTCAGGGCCTGGTCCTTCCGGCCACGCGCGGCGACACCGCCGGCGCGCACTGTCGCATGCTCACCGAGCTCGCCACCGCGCTGGCCCGGCAGGCACAGCCGGTGACCCTCGTGCTGGACGGCTACGAGATCGCCACCGCGGAGGAGTCGAACGACATCGACTTCCTGTTGCGGCACAGCGATGAACGCCTGCACGTCGTGATCCTGACCCGGGTGGATCCGATGCTCCCGCTGCACCGCTATCGCCTGGCCGAAATGATCGCCGAGGTGCGGATGGCAGACCTCGCCTTCACCGAGGAGGAGACGTCGCAGCTGGTGCGACTGTCCGGCATCAGAATGCGCCGCGACTCGATCGCCGCACTGACCTGGCGCACCAGAGGCTGGGCGGTCGGCCTGCGCTTCGCGAGCATGTACCTGGAGCGCAGCGACAGTCCCGACGAGGCCGTTGCCCAGCTTGCCGGGGACAGCGGCAACATCGCCGAGTACCTGATGGCCGAGGTGCTGCAGACGCAGTCCGCCCAGGTGCGATCTCTGTTGCTCCGTACCAGTGTCGTGGACGTGCTCCAGCCCGGTCTGATCGAGGAGCTCGGCGGGCGTTCCGCCGGGCGCACGCTCGCGTCGCTTGCCGGCGGCAACGTCCTCGTCGAGCCGCTGCCGGATCATCCCGGCTGGTATCGCTACCACCCGTTCCTGCGTGACCTCCTGCGCGCCGAGCTCGCACATGAGTCACCGACGCGCCGCCGGCGGCTGCACAAGAAGGCAGCGGACTGGTTCGCCCGCCACGGGTTCCTCGGCTCCGCCGTCGGTGTGGCCGCCGCGGTCGGGGCCTGGACCGATGCCTCGGCGTACGTCGTCGACGGTCTGGCCATCGGACAAGTCCTGCTGGGCAACGATACGAGCGGGCTCGACCATGACCTCAGGAAGATGCCTGCCGGCATCGGGGATCCGGCGGCGGGCGTGGTCAGGGCAGCACTGGCCCTCGCCGACCGCGACACCGACCGCTGCGCCGACGAGCTGAAGCAGGCCTGCGAATCGTTGATCCCGGAGTCGGCCCACGACCACGCAGTCGAGCTGGCGGCCGACATCATCCAGACCGTGCAATCAGGTCTGATCGACGATCCACAGACTGCCGCCCGCGCCGATCTGGCCCAGCAAGAGCTCGCTACGCAGGAGCCGGAGAAGGTCACGGCACACCCCGAGCTGACTGCACTGGTCCAGGCCTTCAAGGGAAGAGCACTTCTGCACGACGGCAAGCTCGCCGAGGCACGAGCTGCCCTGATCACGGCGGTGCGCGCGGCCGCTCCGGGATGTGAAGCACTGACAGTGGCGTGCCTCGGGTATCTGGCCGTCCTTGACTCCTACCAAGGCGAGCTCCGCCGCGCGGTCGAGTGGGCGTCACAGTCGGTGGCTCTCGCCGAACGATCCGGCCTGTTGCCGGACGATCGCCCGCGGGCGGCCGAGATCGCTCTTGCCCGGGTGAGCATCGACCGCCACGATCTGCGGGCGGGTCGTGAGCATGTCCAGGCGGCGATGCGTTCGGACGAGATCTGCGACGACCCTTTCCTGCAGGCATCGTCGGCCATCGTGCAGGCCCGCCTCCTCCACGCCCACGGACAGGTGGACGAGGCAATTGCTCTCCTCCAGCGAGCTGCTGCTCACTCGATCGCCAACGCCCGCTGGCTCGTCGAACCACTGCAGATCGAAGCGGCGACGCTGCGGATCGTGCAGGGTGAACCCGAGGTGGCGACGCGGATGATCGAGCAGCTGGGTAAGGCTGACGATGCCGTCGGGTCCCTCGTTCTCGGTCACGCACGGCTGCGGCAGCAGGACTGGACCAGCGTCGGGAGATGCGTGTCGATCATCCTTGCTCAGGGCAACACAGTTCCGCTGCACACCGCCGTGGGCGCGCGACTACTGGAGGTCGCTTACGAGCTGCACTGCGGACAGCCCGAACGGGCACGGATCGCGCTCGGCCAGGCGCTGTCTCTGGCCGAGCCGGAGGGTCTGCGCAGGCCGTTCCGTGAGGCTCCCACAGCTGTCCGGCGACTCCTGGAAGCCGACTCCGAGCTGACCGATCGCAACGCCTGGCTCGGATCGGCCATCGATGCCCACCGCAAGATCCTGTCGTCAGTGAGCAGTCCGGTGGCCGTCGCCACGCACCCGCCACCCCTCGAGCCGTACATCGAACCGCTCACGGCGAAGGAGACCGAGGTGCTCGGTCATCTGTCCGACCTGCTGACCACCGAGGAGATCGCCACCGAGATGTTCGTGTCGGTGAACACGGTCCGCACCCACATCCGCAACATCCTTCGCAAACTCGCGGTCTCGCGGCGGAACGAGGCCGTCCGACGTGCCCGTGCGCTCAGCCTGATCCCGGCCTGAGGTCCGGCGCCGCCTCGTCCACAGGGGATGATGCCGGGCCTGAGGCGGTTCGTCAGCCTGGTGTCATCCTCCGCGCCGGCGGAGCGTTCCGGATGAGCACAAGGGAGTGAACGACAGTGGCACAAGGTGCAGCAGCATCGCATTACGACGCCGCGGGCGAGGCACACGAGACCAGCGGCTGGGCGGTCGGGTTCGTCCTGTTCGCCGGCGTCATGATGATCATGTCCGGAGGCTTCCAGATCTTCTCCGGTCTGGTGGCACTCTTCGAGAACGAGTTCTACGTATCCACCCGCAACTACCTGTTCCAGTTCGACGCCACCGCGTGGGGCTGGATCCACCTGCTGGGCGGCCTGCTGGTGATGCTGGCCGGCTTCGCGGTCATGGCAGGCCAGACCTGGGCCCGGGTGGTCGGCATCATCCTGGCGGTGCTGAGCGCGCTGGCGAACTTCACCTTCATCCCGTACTACCCGTTCTGGGCGCTGACCATCATCGCCATCGACATCTTCGTCATCTGGGCGCTGGCCGTACACGGTCGCGATCTCGCTACGACCTGACCGCTCCCACACATCAACCGGCAGGAAACGGCCCGCTCGCGATTGCGCGAGCGGGCCGGTTCGACTGCCCGGTGCTCCGACGGCGCCCCGACTCAGCTGGCTCGGCGCCGGGCATTGTCGACGTACGGAAGCGGGTTGCCGGAGGCTCGTGCGCCGGAGGCGAGCCAGGCCGCGAGTCCCTGCGGAGATCGCCGCTGGAGCTCGTCGAGGTACCGCTGCCGTTGTTCGACGATGGACAAGCGTTCCGCCGCCGAGTGGGCAGTCTCCAGCCGGCGGAAGCTCCGGCGCCAGGCCAGGCACAACGCCGCGTCGTCGAGAGAACTCAGCTCTCGCGCCGGGTCGGCCGCAGAGACGTCCACGAGCGGCGTCACGGGGGCTCGAGATCCCGTCGACTCCGGCCGTGCGACCGGAGGACCTTCCTTTGCCTGGCGCCGCGCGTGGACGCGCGAGGTGAGGGCGGGCGTGGTCACTGCCAATGCCAGCACGATCAGAACGCCGGCGAACTGGAAGACTGCGATCAGGCCTACGGCGGCCGGCGTCATCACCCCGGCGGCGAACGAGACCCGAGCGATCCTGCGTGCCGCGCTCCGCCCGTCTCCTCCCCACATGGACGAGGCGACGACGGCGGTCGCCGTCGCGAGGACGACCACACTGATGACAACCCCGCCCAGACCCCAGCTGCCGATCGCGCAGAGAAGTCCGGCGGTAGCAGCCAGGTAGACGCAGCACGACCGGACACTCTGACTTCTGCTACGCGATGTGCCGGACCCATCCGCGCCGGACGACCGTTTCGTCTCGCTCACGTTTCAATCCTTTGCCCCGGTTCCCGATTCCGCCATCGAGCTCACTCAGAGCGCCAGCATCCCCCGGGCCGGTACGATCTCGCCTCCTCCGTCCGGGGTGAAACCGGCTCAGGGCCGGGCGTTCACCGAGCTCGATGAGCTCGCCGCCGATCGATCCACCCGGTTCGGCGTCATGCGTCCGACCGGCGCCACTGTGGCAGGCCGCATCATCCCTGGGGGGTGAGCTACCGACCGCAGTCGTGCGGCAGCATGGGCACGTCCGACGAATATCGGTGTCGCACCGTCTCGGATTCCTGCGAGTTGGTCCGGCCCCGTGCCCAGGGCATGCTCGAACGCTGTTGTCGCAGTGTGAACCATTGTGCCCCGCCCCGTCGAACAGTCGTTGCAGTCAATCGCCGGGAGGGGAAATGCCGGGCGGTCAGCAGGCAAGGGGAGAGCGTGGACATCGCCTGATTCCCAGGCGGGACCACGAGCAGGCGGCCATGCCGGGACCGTCGGCGATACTGAGGGAAACGGTGGTACGGCAGCGTCTGCTGGACCTGGTGAGCCAGGGGGTACAGCGGCCGCTGACCCTTGTCAGTGCGCCCGCGGGCTTCGGAAAGACGATGCTCCTGGTCTCCTGGAGGGCACTCGACACCTGGGCCGGCCCGGTCAAGCACATCACCATGAACGCCGCCGGCGAACAGCCCGAGGCTCTGCTGCAGTCCGTGCTCGACGGTCTGCAGCGGCGGGGCCCCACCCGCGCCGAAGGTCCGCCGCTGGTCCTCGTGGTCGATTGCAGCGACGTCGCACTCACACCAGAGCTCGGGGACAGCCTCGACCGCCTCATCCGGGGCAATGCCGGTCGAGTACGGATCGTCCTGCTGACCCGCGCGGACCCGTCGCTGCCGCTCTATCGTTACCGGCTGGCAGGCGCCTTGACGGAGATTCGTGCCGCCGATCTCGCCTTCACGACGGCAGAGTCTGCCGACCTGATGCGGCACGCCAACCTCGACCTCGCTCCGGCCGAGGTAGCAGAACTCCGGGCAAAGACGGATGGCTGGCCGGCGGGCCTGACCTTCGCGGCGATGAACCTCGCCGGTAAGGCCGATACCGCACAGGCCATTCGAGGCTTTCGTGGCGATGTGGGGAACGTGGCGGCGTTCATGATGACCGAGGTGCTGCAGGCTCAGCCCTCCACGCTGCGGGACTTCCTGCTCCGGACCTGCGTCGTTGACGAGCTCGGGCCGGCACTGGCCGAAGCGCTGACAGGTCGGGCCTGCGACCGTAGGTCGCTGGAGTTCATGTCCCACGGGAATGCGTTCATCCACCGGGTTCCCGGGACCGACGACAGTTACAGCTACCAGTCACTCTTCCGTGAGTTCCTCCGAGCGCAACTGTTGTTCGAGAGACCGGCTCTGGTCTCCCAGCTTCACGGCACCGCCGCCGGCTGGTTCGCGCAGAACGGGCACGGTATGGCGGCGGTCCGCCACGCCATCACGGCTGGGCTGTGGGGCGACGCGTCGCGGTATCTGGTCGAAGACCTCGGCTTCGGGCAGCTACTCGTCGGGCGCCACCGGCGGCCACTGAAGACGCTGTTCGCTGACCTTCCCGACGACCTGGATGGAGCGGGTCCCGCAGTGGTGCGGTCCGCATGGGCGCTCACGGAGTTCGATGTCGACCTCTGCGCGGCGGAACTGAGCAAAGCTCGAACCAGCTTGGACCAGAGTGGCCGGCCCAGGACGCTCTCGTACGAGTTGGCGATCACCGTGCTGCGAGCGGTCTCCGCAAGTCTCCGGACGGATGTCAGCTCGGCGTTGGACGCCGTACTTGCCGCCGAAGCGGCCCTCAGAGCGGCATCGGTGGGATCGAGCGCCGCGCCTCCGGAGCTGAAGTTGCTCGTTGCCGGATGCAAAGGCCGGGTCCTGCTCCAGCGGGGAGACTTCGCGGGGGCCTCGGAAGCGTTCTCCGAGGCGATCGCTCTCGCCGACGAAGCCGGTCTGCACGAGGCGTTGGCGGACTTCTTGGGGATGGCCGCGCTGGTGGAGGCGGTGTGGGGACATCTGCGGCGGGCCGGCGAGCTCGCCGCGCAGGCCACCGCGATGGCGGAGTCCGAGGCTCACCTCCATCAGCCCCCGGCAGCAATCGTGGCCCGGGCTTGGGTGAGCGCTGACCAGGGTGACCTCACGGCGGCCCGGGACCTGCTTCATCGCGCCGGGGATGCCGCACCGACGCTCGATGCACGAGTTCTCGCCGCCTTCACGGCCCTGGTCCGGGCCAGAGTGCTTCGGGCCGGCGGAGATGTCGGCCTTGCCCGTGCCGAGCTCAGGGCGGCGGCCAACAGCTACGGGGCAGACGGTGACGAGTGGCTCGGCCAGTCCCTCGTCGTGGGCGAGGCGAAGATTCTTGTGGCCCAGCAGCTGCCGCGTGAGGCCATGGCCGTCATCGAGCGCTCTTCTGGCCGCGACCAGGTCGAATCGATCCTGGTGCTGCAACGGGCGGCGACAGAGGCCGGCGAGCAGGGTCCCGCGCTGCCGGCTCAGGCCGCGCAGCAGGCCACAGCTCTGGAGACGCAGGTCGACAGCTGGCTGGTTCAAGCCGCGGAGTCGATCAGAACCGGCGACCCGGGACGGAGCGGACTCCAGGTGGAGCGCGCCTTGCGACTGGCTGCGCCCGAGCACCTCCGCCGTCCGTTCTCGGAGGCGCCGCCACCACTGCGAAAGCTGCTCCAGCCAACCGGCGAACTGATGAGGCGTCACCCGTGGCTCCGTGCGCCGGGACCACAGCGCGACCTTGCGGTCGATCAGTCGAGCGAGGCCCGATCCGAGCTGTTCGTCACCGCCACCTTGAGCGGCAAGGAGCACGAGGTGCTGGAGTACCTCGCCGAGCTGCTGACCACCGAAGAGATCGCCAGCACCATGTACGTCTCGATCAACACGGTCCGCAGCCACGTGCGGAGCATTCTGCGCAAGCTGAGCGCCTCCCGGCGCAACGAGGCCGTACGGCGAGCGTGGGAGCTGGGTCTGCTGCCCTCACGACCAGGTGCCCAGTTGTGATCCCCCCTCCGCTCGGATCGTCCCGTCGGGATGAGGCCACGGCTGTCGCCGCCCCCTAGGCTCGGCAGCCAGTCCTGGGGTGAGGAGAGCTCGGTCATGGCAATCCGGCGACGAAAGCGCGGCAACGACGACGAACCACGCCGGTACAAGATGACGGCGAAGCTGGCCTCGATCGGCGACGACTTCTGGATCGAGGACAACGACGGCAACCGCGCGTACCGGGTGAACGGTAAGGCGCTGCGAGTCCGCGACACGTTCATACTCGAAGACCCGTCCGGCCACGAGGTCGCGAGCATCAAGGAACGAAAGCTCAGCGTGCGGGACAAGGTCGCCATCGAACGCGACGGCGAGCGGATCGCGACCGTCCACAAGGCGCTGATCGGCATCCGGGACCGCTTCGACATCGACGTCGACAACGGGCCGGATCTCAAGGCGAACGGCAACATCGTCGACCACGAGTACGAGATCAAACGCGACGGCGACACGATCGCCCACATCTCGAAGAGCTGGTTCCGGGTCCGCGACACCTATGGCATAGAGATCGCGCCGGACGAGGACGAGGCCCTTCTGCTCGCGACCGTCGTGGCACTCGAGCAACTGACCGACTAGGCCGGAATCTTCCGGAGTTCGAGCTGGGATTCGTCCGCTCTGTGTGATGCCTCGGGTCGGGGGCAGGAGCAGGGTGGGCTGTGGCGCCGGATTCGCCGTCGCAGCAGAGACTTCCTGAGGAGAAACCATGTCGGACCTCGCCACATCGGAAACCCCCGTTCTCGACCTCTTGGAGCGCATGACCGTCGACTCCGTGGCGACCTCGAGCCTCGACGCGCAATCCATCGCGCTCGTCCGGCTCGCGGCGTTGGTGGCCAGCGATGCACCCGCCGCGTCCTACGCCCTGAACCTGGCCGTCGATGCCGAAATCGGCCTCGATGCCGAGGCCGTCCGCGGCGTCCTCGCCGCGATCGCACCCATTGTCGGAACCTCGCGGGTCGCCGCGGCGACCGGCCGCATCGTGATGGCGCTCAGTGTCGCGATCGAGGTGGCCTCGGCAGAGCTGGATGACGAGTAGCTGACCAGCCGGCCCCTGCACGCGAGGCGGGCACGACGGACGTCGGAGTGCGGCGTCCGTCGTCGCCGCGCTCCTGCTCGGACGGCGTACGCAGCCCGCCGTCAACGTTTCCGCGTCCATTGGTACATTCGTCGGTACCGCATGTCCTCGGACCTGGGCCGGCCCGCACCGGTGGCACGGCTCTCGGGCCCGCCGATGTCCAGCTGCGGTGCTCCCGAGGCGCGGCAGGTCTGAACTCCATCGGTGGAACCGTTTCGCGGGTTCGCACTGCGGCTCTCTCCCGGGAGGTCCGATGCGACGTCAGCGCGATGGCATCGCTGCGCTGTACGGCAGACGCAGCGAGTGCGCGATCCTCGACGACCTGGTCGCGGGGGCACGGGCGGGGCGGAGTCAGATGCTCGTGGTGCGAGGCGACGCCGGGATCGGCAAGACCGCATTGCTCGATTACGTCGAGACGAGCGCGACCGGGTGCCGGGTCGCGCGGGTTGCCGGCGTCGAGGCCGAGATGGAACTCCCGTACGCCGGATTGCATCAGCTCTGCGGTCCGTTCGCGGATCGGATCGACCACCTGCCCGATCCGCAACGCATCGCCCTCGGGACGGCCTTCGGCCTGAACGCGGGGGAAGTGCCGGATCGGTTCCTGGTCGGACTCGCGGTGCTGGATCTACTGGCCGACCGCGCCGAACAGCAACCGCTGGTCTGCCTCATCGACGACGCACAATGGCTCGATCGCATCTCTGCGCAGACAGTTGCCTTCGTTGCTCGCCGGCTGCTGGCCGAGCGGATCGTCCTTGTCGTCGCGATCCGCAAGCCAAGCGATGAACCCGACTTCGACGGCCTGCCCGAGCTCACGATCAACGGCCTGACCGACGCGGAGGCCGGCCAGTTGCTGGACTCCGTGGTCAAGGGGCCGATCGACCCCCGGGTCCACGACCGGATCATCGCCGAGACCCGGGGCAACCCGCTGGCGCTGCTCGAGTTGCCGCGCGCCTGGACGACGGCGGAACTCGCTGACGGGTTCGAGGAATCGGACCTGGTCCCGCTGGCGAGTCGCATCGAGCAGGGCTTTCTCCGTCGGGTATCGACGTTCCCGGACGAGACCCGGCATCTGCTCGTTGCCGCGGCGGCTGAACCCCTCGGCGATGCGGCACTGCTGTGGCGGGCCGCGGCCGTGCTGGGGCTTGGTGCCAGCGCCGCGCACGCGGCCGAGACCGCGGGGTTGATCAAGTTCGGCGCCCGGGTCCGGTTCCGCCATCCCTTGGTGCGCGCGGCGGCGTACCGCTCCGCGTCTCCTGAAGAGCGTCAGGAGATACATCGCGCGCTGGCCGAGGCCACCGACGCCGAGGTCGATCCCGACCGGCGTGCCTGGCATCGAGCCCAGGCAACGCTGACGACGGACGAAGGGATCGCGGTCGAGCTGGAACAGTCGGCCGGCCGAGCGCAGTCCCGCGGTGGCCTGCTGGCTGCCGCTGCCCTCCTGGAGCGGGCGGCGCGCCTCACGCCGGACCCGGCCAGGCGCGCCCAGCGCCAGCTCGCCGCCGCCTGGCGCAAGCGCGACGGCGGTGCCCTCGACGCCGCTCTTACCCTGCTCGCCGCGGCCGAAGGCGGCCCGGCCGATCCGTTGCGGGCCGCGGAGGGAAAGCACCTGCGCGGGCAGATCGCGTTCGACCTGCAGCGTGCGTCCGAGGCCGCTCGATTGCTCCTCGATGCCGCCCAGCATCTGGAACCGTTCGACCGCGACCTGGCGCGCGAGACGTATCTGGATGCGCTCGCCGCCGCGATCTGGGCCAGCGGGACTGACGCGCCCGACGCGACGAACGTCGTTGCGGCAGCCGCGCGATCCGCGGCCCTGGGAACAGCGCCGCGGGTCGTCGACCTGATGCTGGATGCGCTCGTCAGCAGGTTCATCGACGGCCACGCGGCGACGGCGCCGCTCACCCGAGCCCTCGCGGCGGTGCGGAGCACCGACGGCAGCGCCGAGGACGTCGGCCGGCTGCTCTGGCTCGGCGGCAGCCGGGTCACGGCAATACTCGCCACCGAGCTGTGGGATTTCGAGGCGGGACGTTCGCTGGCCGAGCTGCAGGTCCGGCGGGCCCGTGACGCCGGCGCACTCCTGCAGTTGCAGTTCGCCGTCAACGTGCTGGCAGCCAACGAACTCCTCGCGGGGCAGTTGACCGACGCCGCTCAGTTGATCGAGGAGGACCGGATGGTCGCCGACATCACCGGCAACCCGCCGGTTGGCTACGCCGCGACACTCCTGGCAGCGCTCCGCGGCTCCGACGAGGTGGCATCGAGGGTGATCACAGCGGTCCGGAACGAAGCATGGGCACTGGGCCTGGGCCGGATCGTCACCTTCGCCGACTACTCGAGTTCCGTGCTGAACAACGGTCTCGGGCGTCACGACATCGCAATGCCGGCCGCGCGCGGCGTTTTCGACCGCGATGTCGTCGGCGGATACCAGATGATGGCGATCTCCGAGCTCGCTGAGGCCGCCTCCCGCACCGGCGATACGGAGCTGGTGGCCGCAGCACTCCAGCGGATGTCCGACCGCGCTCGTGTCACACCCACCGACTGGGCGTTGGGGATCGAGGCCCGGCTGCGGGCGCTGCTGGGTGGCGAGGACGCTGATACGTCGTACCGAGAATCGATCGAACACCTGGACCGCGCCGGCCTTCGGATGGAGCTGGCCCGAGGTCACCTCCTGTACGGCGAATGGCTGCGACGCGCCGGCCAGCGCATCAAGGCCCGGGAACAGCTGCGCGTCGCTCACGACATGCTGTCCGCGATGGGGGTGACCGCCTTCGCCGAACGAGCCCGGCGTGAACTCGCCCTGCTGGGCGACAAGGCGCTTCGACGGAGTGTCGAGACCACCGAGGAGCTGACCGACCAGGAGTTCCACATTGCCCGGTTCGCCCGCGACGGCCTGTCCAACGCGGAGATCGGCACCCGGCTCTTCATCAGTCCGCGCACTGTCGAGTGGCATCTCGGCAAGGTCTTCACCAAGCTCGGCGTCAGCTCACGCAAGCAACTGCGCACCGCGGTTCTTGATTTCGCGCCCGACTAGCGGTCCCCCACCGGCCGCTGCCGGTTGCAGCCCGGGGCACGCGGACCAGGCATCCACCGGGGTGGTCACCGGGTCCGAGGCACGCGGCGAATCGGGAGTATCGAGCGTGATGCCGGCTCCGTCGGCACCGCAGCTCACTTCAGGAGGCGCCGGCAATGGAGTATCTGGTCACGATGACAACCCAGGTTCCGGACGGAACCGCCGAGGCGACAGTTCAGGAGGTCCGCCGCCGCGAGGCCGCCCGCTCCCGCGAGCTTGCCGACCAGGGATACCTGCTTCGGCTGTGGCGGCCTCCCTTGCAACCGGGTGAATGGCGGACCCTCGGCCTCTTCGCCGCCGCCGATGAGGTGGAGCTCGAGGACGTTCTCGCCTCGATGCCGTTGCGTGTCTGGCGCACCGATCAGGTGGTCCCGCTCTCGGCCCATCCCAACGACCGGCCGCTGTCCCACGCTGCGGATGGCGTGGAGTTCCTGACCACGTTCGAGGTCAGGATTCCCCGCCGCGCGAGCGAGCAGGAGGTCGCCGACGTGATGGCCCGCGAATCCGTTCGGACGCGCGATCTCGCCGAGGAGGGACGCCTCGTCCGACTCTGGACGCTGCCGCCCGAGCCGGGCATTTGGCGGGCGCTCGGCCTGTGGCGAGCCGAAGGAGGCGAGGAGCTCCAGGTGATCCTCAAGTCGCTGCCCATGGACAGGTGGATGACCACGGTGACGACCCCCCTCTCCGAACACCCGAGCGACCCGGCCATTTCCCAGGTATGACACCGGCCCGGGCCGAGCCCGGTACGGCGTTCGGTCCGGCCCGGCAGATCGCAGCAGGTCAACATGGCTGGACCCGGACAGTCGACCCCCCTAGTGTCATCGGTAACGACAAATGACGCTGGAGGTGCCGGCCGGCCGCCGACGTCTGAGCGCGCTGGGAGGTATGGGGTGCCTCGGCAGCAGGACAACGGCTCGGCTTCGCACCGACAGGTGGCGATGGCCCGTACGGCGGCGTTTCTGCTGCTCGTCGTAGCGGGACTGCTGGGAACGGCGCAGGCGGGCAACGCGGCGACGCCGCCGCCAACAGATGTCAGCTACCTCAACTCTGCCCACCAGCTCAATCTGACGATCATTCAGGCCAGCCAGTCTGCCAAGACCCATGGCCAGACTTCGTGCGTGCGGAGCGTGGGCGCCCAGCTGGAAACCGACCATCAGAAGCTGGCGGCGCAGGAGCTCGAGGCCGCTAGCAAACTCGGCGTCGGGCTGGTCCCGATCCCTTCGCAGGCACAGCGTCAGCAGCTCGACGCCCTCGCGGCCAAAGTCGGGACCTCTGGGTACGACGCCGCCTGGCTGTCGTTGCAGAGGCAGCTGCACCAGCAGTACCTGACGCTGATTGCCGGCGAACTGGAGAAAGGCACCGACCCCACGGTCAAGTCAGTGGCCAAGGGCGCCCAGAGCGTGGTCCAGATGCATCTGCACATGGTGGAAGGTCCGTGTCGCGTCGGCACCGGATCCCCGACAGTGCCCACTGGCGACGGCGGCCAGATGGCCGACGCCCAGCGGACACGCTCGTGGGCAGGATTGGTCCTGTTCGGACTGGGAGTGCTCCTCCTCGCCGGCAAGGCGACCCCGGTGCGGCGACGCCTCCTCGGCCTTGCAGCGTTGGGATTAGGGGTCGCCCTGGTGTTCGGAGGGCCCCTGGGTAACGCCGGCGAGGTTCCGAAAGCGAGTCTTTCAGCTGCGGAACGGGAAGCCGCCATTCCGCCGACCCGGCTCGCGCTGCCCGGCTTCATGGACGCGCCGGTGGCGCCGGTCGCGACTGGCAGCGACGGCCAGCTGCAGGTGCCGAAGTCGCCGACCAGCGTGGGCTGGTGGGCGGCGGGTGCGGCGCCAGGCTCGGCCGGTGGCACCGTGCTGCTCGTCGGCCACGTGGACACTGCCCGCCAAGGGCGCGGGGTGTTCGCCGCACTGTGGAACGTGCCAGTCGGCGCGAAAGTCGCCGTGACATCCGGGGACGGAAGCGTGCACCGGTACCGAATTGTGGCTCGCCGGACCTACCCGCAGGAGAAATTGCCCGCCGACCTGTTCCGCGGTGCTGCGAAGCCACGGCTGGCGCTCGTTACCTGCATCGGCGCGTACGACCACACAGCACATCGCTACACCCATAACCTGGTGCTCTACGGCGTACCGGTGGTTCGAAGCTGACGTCGGCGGAGGCGCCCATGCCTCGTGTGGGGAGCCTCATCCGCAGCAGTGTCCGCCCGATGCGTCGGCGGAGTCGTCAAGTGGTGCGGCGCCCGGCCTGGTCCACTGCGGTACCGGGCGGCCGTCCTTCGTCCACCATGCGTACGTCCGATCCTGCGGCCAGCCCTCCGGCGAGTCCTCCCAGGCTTCCTGACGGCCGTAGACCGTCAGATCGAGCAGGTGGGCCTGCAGCATGGCCGCTTCGGTACCGCGGCCGATCGTCTCGTTGGTGAGGAACACCCGGTCGCCGTCGCGCAGGTAGCAGGCGATGTAGCCCGGTTCGTCGAGGAGCCCGGCGCCGACGCCGCGATCTTCGACCCCGAGCATCGAGTACCACGGCAGCGTGTAGCCCATGAATGCGCGGAACGGCGCGATTTCCTCCCACGGCCCCTCGCAGAAGACCGCGAAGGACACCCCGCGATGGTTCAGGTAGCTGGCGTCGTGCACGTCGAAGATGGTCGCGGTGCAGCCCTCGCACTGGCCTTCGATCCCCGCCCCGAGGTGCCACATGTGCTTGTACGCGATGAGTTGGCCGCGGCCGTCGAAGACGTCCAGGAATGACACCGGCCCGTCCTGACCGACCAGTGTGGCCGAGGCGTCGACCTCGGTCATCGGCAGCCGGCGCCGGGCCGCCGCGATCGCGTCGCCCTCACGGGTGTGGGCCTTCTCCCGGCCGAGGAGGGCCCGGCGTTCACGACTCCAGGTCTCGCGGTCGACGATCTGCGGTGCTGCGGTCATTGGGCTCTCCTCATCGGTGTGGGCAGTGTTATGAATATCGACGAGCGTCCCGGCGAATTGTCATCGCACTTTCGTCAGTACGGCGTACGCATGGTCAAGACCACCAAGATTCGGGAGGACCCGAGCGCATGACCAGCAGCGCGGATGAAGTGTGGTTCCGCGATGTGTTCGAGGAGCACCGGCGCCCATTGCATGCGCACTGCTACCGACTCGCCGGGAACGTTGCAGACGCAGACGACCTGGTCCAGGAGACCTTCCTGCGCGGCTGGCGCTCCCGCGCGCAGTTCGAGCGCAGGGCATCGATCCGGACGTGGCTCTACCGGATCGCCACCAACGTCTACCTCGATCACCGCAAGGCTGCGGCGCGACGGACGGTACCGGTCGGCGACCCGATGGAGTGGTGCACCGATATCGGCCCCTACCCCGACGCGTTGCTGGGCGAAGACCCACCATCAGATCTAGTGGCACGGGAGACCGTCGAACTCGCGCTGATCGCCGCGCTGAGGTATCTGCCGCCACGGCAGCGGGCGGCGTTCGTACTGCGTGACGTCTCCGGCTGGACACCGGCCGAGATCGCCGACGGTCTCGGCCTCGCGGTGCCTGCGGTGAACAGCCTGATCCAGCGCGCCCGGAAGACCCTCCGTCACTACGCGCCGGGTGATTCCCGAGATTGGCGCAGGCCGGCGCTGACCAGCGAGGACGAGGAAGTCTTGCGTCGGTATGCCGCAGCTAGGCGACCCCGCGAGCTTCCGGGAGTTGCTGGCCGATGACGTGCGCATCACGATGCCACCGGACCTACCAGTCTTCGGGAGCGATGCAGCGGCCGAATTCCTGGGGAGGCCGATGGATTGGCGCACGTTCCCGTCCGCTGCCAACGGCCGGCCCGCGTTGATCTGCTATCTCCGTCGCCCTGGCAGCGATCAGTACGACGCGATGGTCGTCGACGTACTCACGATCGACAACGGCAGGATCGTGGAGAGCAACGCGTTCGTCGGAGCTCACCACGTCGCCGCGTTCGGCATGCCCGCGACCATCGAACAGCAAGCAAGTGGCCGAAGAGCGCAGGTGAAGGAGTCGTAACCTCGTCAGTTCAGGCGGCTTCGGTCCGCTCGATGGCCTTGCCGTCGACGCTGAGGGTGACCTCGATGTTGCCGCGGGTGGCGTTGGAGTAGGGGCAGCGCTTGTCGGCGCGGGCCATCAGGTCCGCGGCGTCGGACGGCGACAGGTGCGGGGCGTAAAGGTCCAAGGTGACCTGCAGACCGAAACCGCCGGTACCTGTCGGGCCGATACCGACCCGGGCGGTCATCGTGCAGTCGCTGGCATCAAGGTGGTGGCCTTGGGCCACGCCCAGCAACGCCGATTGGAAGCAGGCCGCGTAGCCGAGTGCGAACAGCTGTTCGGGGTTGGTGCCGGGGCCACCTTGGCCACCCATGGACTCGGGTGCGGAAAATTGCACGTCCAGCCGGCCGTCGGAGGTGCGGCCGTGTCCGGCCCGGCCGCCTTCGGTGACCGCCTCGGCGGTGTAGAGGATCTTGCGCGGGGTGACGGGCATCTGTTTCACCTTTCCTTGGGGAGCGACCCACGAATATGGGTGATTCCCACGGTCGTACCTGGCCGACGCGCTCGCCCCCGGGAGAGTTGCTGGGGTCGGTACGGGGTTCAGCCCGCGGAAGCGAGCTCCGCGCTGGTCGAGCGTGCGGCTCGCTTCCGTCGAATACCCGTACCGACCCCCGGAACATTCCCGGGGGCGAGCGGCCCGGGACGGGAGCCACCGTGGAACCATGACCACCAGTGCATGTGACCGGGCTGCCTTCGGCGGCGGGATCAGTTGGCCGGCCCGCCGCTACCGGCCGACGACCGTCAACAGCCTGACCCCGCGGTCGAGATCGTGACCTGGGACGGCCGCCTCGCGCGCGCCGATGCCGACTACGAACCGGAGCTGTTGTGGGCTGTCAGAGGTAGCGGCGGCCCTCGGGAGACTGCCGACACACTGATCCGCTCTCTGTACGCCGCGCACGGGCGCAGCCTATTGGCCCACGCCACCCGCCTGACCGGCGATCGCACCGCGGCCGAGGACGTCGTCCAGGAGACGTTCGTCCGGGCGTGGAAGCATGCGGACCATCTGGGCCCGGGCACCGGGTCGGTGCGGGGCTGGCTGCTGACCGTCGCCCGCAACATCGTCACCGACCGGGCCCGCGCACGGGCCATCCGTCCCGCCGAGGTCGCGGAGGTGGACGACCGCACATCGGTCGAGGGTGACCACTCCGAGTCAGTGGTCAACACGGTGGTCGTCATGCAGGCCCTGGTCCAGCTGTCGCCGAAGCATCGAGAGGTCCTGGTGGAGCTGTACTACCGCGGGCACTCCGTGACCGAGGCCGCGAAGGAGCTGGGTGTACCGCCCGGCACCGTGAAATCGAGGTCGTATCACGCACTCCGCGCACTCCGCGCCGTGATGGGCAGATCCGGAGCTGAGGTGGCGCGCTGAGCGAGGATGGCATCATCCCCCGGGGCCGGCCTGCTTCGAGCCTGCTGACTCGAGTTCGACACTCCCGCTAGCGGGTAGCCGAAGTGGCCGCTGGCGGCGATGACGTCGCGACCTGCGACGGCAATCGTGAGGTGATGCACGCTCGCCCGCAAGGTTGCTGTTCCGAGAGGCGACTCCGTTGAGTACTCACGCTGCAGATGGAGGGTTGCCAGGCTTCGACCGGCCATCGAGCTCGTCCCGCGCATTGCGCGGAAGGGGCAGCGAGTGTGACGTGCTGGTCCGGCTACTCGACCAGCTGCGTGCTGGGCACAGCGGCGTACTCGTGCTGCGCGGCGACGCAGGCATCGGCAAGACCGCCCTGCTGGACTTCATGGCCGACGCGGCCGCCGACCTTACTGTTGCCCGCGCCGGGGGCGTGGAGTCGGAGATGGAGCTCACCTTCGCCGCGCTCCACCAGATCTGCGGTCCGGTGCTCCATCGCATGGATCGCCTTCCCCACCCCCAACGTGATGCCCTCGCAACGGCGTTCGGCCTGACAGCCGGCCCGGCACCCGATCGATTCCTGGTCGGCCTGGCCGTCTTGAGCCTCATGTCAGAAGTTGCCGAGGAGCGCCCGTTGCTCTGCTTGGTCGACGACGCGCACTGGCTGGATCGCGCCTCGGCACAGGCGCTGGCCTTCGCGGCACGCCGACTGATGGCCGAACCGGTTCTGCTGGTCTTTGCCACCCGGGAGCCGGGCACGGACTTCACCGGACTGCCAGAGCTCATCGTCGAAGGCCTGCCCGACGCAGACGCCCGGGACCTCCTCAACTCCGTGCTTCCCTGGCCGCTGGATGATCGGATCCGCGAACGGATCCTGACCGAAACGCACGGCAATCCTCTTGCCCTGCTGGAGCTAACACGCGGGCGCTCACCCGGAGAGTTCGGGGCCGGCTTCGGACTACCGAATGCGCAGCCACTGACCGGCCGGATCGAGGAAAGCTTCGGGCACCAGCTCGCCGCCCTGCCAACGCAGACCCGGCGGCTGATGCAGCTCGCGGCAGCCGATCCGGTCGGCGACCAGGTGGTCCTCTGGCGGGCGGCCGCGCAGCTGCGCATCCCTGCCAGTGCCGCGACCCCGGCCCAGGACGCCGGCCTGCTCGATCTCGGCACCCACGTTCGGTTCCGTCATCCGCTGGTCCGCTCGGCGGCGTACCGGTCGGCATCACTCCAGGAAAGGCAGGACGCGCACCGCGCCCTCGCTGAGGTCACCGACCCGCAGACCGATCCGGACCGCCGCGCCTGGCACCGCGCCAACGCCAGCTCCGGACCTGACGACGATGTCGCCACCGAACTCGAGCGCTGCGCCGGCCGGGCGCGCTCGCGAGGCGGCCTCGCCGCAGCGGCCGCGTTCCTCGAGCGCGCGACGACCTTGACGGCCGACCCCGCACGGCAAGCCGAAAGGGCCCTGGCCGCGGCGCACGCCAAGGTGCAGGCGGGCGCGTTCGACGCCGCGCAGAGGTTGCTGGCCATCGCGGAGGTGTGGCCGCTGGACCACCTCCAGCGGATCCACGCCGACCTGATCCGCGCCCGGCTCGCCTTCGCCGCACAACGCAGCGGTGACGCTGCCCGGCTGTTGCTGAAGGCGGGCCAACAGCTGGAGCAGACCGATCTCCAATCCGCTCGCAGAACATACCTTGACGCGATGAGCGCCGCCATGTTCGCCGCGGGCCTCGCGGGCCCCGACGGAAACTTGTCTGCCGTGGCGCAAGCGGTCCTTGCCGCCCGGCCGGAACCTGAACCCCGCCGGGCTCCCGACCTCCTGCTCGACGGCTTGGCGGCACTGTACAGCGAGGGGTACACGGCCGGCTTGCCGCTGCTGCGGCGTGCGCTGAGCGCATCCGCTGGTGAGATGTGCGTGGAGTCGGAGCTTCGGTGGCTGGCGCTGGCCAGTATCGCGGCCCTGCACCTGTGGGACGACGCGCGGTGGGACGAGTTGTCCGCTCGGCGTGTCAACGTCGCCCGCTCCGCTGGGGCGCTCAGCGAACTTCCGGTCGCGCTCAGCATGCGCGTCTTCCTCTCGTTCTTCGCCGGTGAACTGACCGCAGCGGAGTCTCTGATCGAAGAAATACAGGCGACGAACGCAGCCACCGGCAGCACCCAAACGCCCTTCGGCGCGCTGGGTCTCGCCGCCCTGCAGGGTCGCGAAGGCGACCTCGCCGTACTGGTCGAATCCACTCTGAAGGAGGTGACGCCGCGCGGCGAAGGAATCGGGATCACCGCTACCGAGTGGGCGACCGCGCTGCTCTACAACGGCCTCGGCCGCTACGACGCGGCACTGGCCGCCGCCGTACAGGGCAGCCAGCACCTCGACAACCTGGGCCTGGGCCCGTGGTGTCTGGTGGAGTTGATCGAAGCAGCGGCTCGAGGCGGTGCGACCGCACAAGCGGGCGAGGCACTGCGGCGGCTGTCGGAGATGACCACTGCCAGTGGCACCGACTGGGGACTTGGCGTGGAGATGCGCTCAAGGGCGCTGCTCAGTGAAGGTGAGGTTGCGGACCGCCTTTACCAGGAAGCGATCCAGCGGCTGTCCCGCACCCGGGTACGGGCGGAGCTGGCCAGGGCCCACCTTGTGTACGGCGAATGGCTCCGGCGTGAGAACCGTCGGGTGGATGCGCGAGAGCAGCTTCGAACCGCCCACGAGATGTTCACGTCGATGGGCGCCCTTGGATTCGCTGACCGCGCCCACCGCGAGCTACTCGCCACCGGCGAGACGGTGAGAAAGCGCGGACACACCGTCGAGAGCGCCCGGGACCTGACCGCGCAGGAGGTCCTGATCGCCCGGCTCGCGCGCGACGGATTGTCCACCCCCGAGATCAGCACCCAGCTGTTCATCAGCCCCCGCACGGTCGAATGGCACCTGCGCAATGTCTTCACCAAGCTCGGGATCAACTCCCGCCGGCAACTCAAAGCAGCGACGCTCCGGCCCGCGGTTCGCGCCGTCCTGTCGAGCTGACCAAGACGCGCTGCGCCTGGGGTCGTTCGGTGGACCGATGTGACGCCGTGCGGCACATCGGCCCACCCGCTCGCTCACGATCTCGGGGTCACAGTGTCGTACTTGTAGAAGCCTTCACCGGTCGATCGGCCGAGCTTGCCTTCGTCGATGTAGTGCTCCTTGAGGTAGCGGGCGTTGGCCCGGGATTCCTCGTCGCCGACCGCGTCGATGTTGTAGGCGGTGGTGAGCCCGATGACGTCGAGGGCCTGGAACGGGCCGTGCGGCGCTCCCGTCGCCGTACGCCATGCCTTGTCGACCGTCTCGGGGTCCGCGACGCCGTTGACGACCAGCGCCTGGGCGGCCTGGAGGAACGGGACCTGGAGCGAGTTCACGACATAGCCGGGCTGCTCCTTGCGGAGCTCGATGGGAACCATGCCGATCCGGCCCGCGAAGTCGACCACGGCCTGGTAGACGTCCGGATCCGTGCGCGCGTGGCCCATGATCTCAGCGGTGTTGTGGACCCAGATCTCGTTGGCGAAATGCAGCGCGAGGAACCGGTCGGGCCGGCCGGTCGCGTCCGCCAGCTTGCTGGGCAGCAACGTGGAGCTGTTCGTGACGAAGATGGCCTTCGCCGGCGCGAGCGGCCCCAGCTTCGTGTAGAGGTCGCGTTTGATCTCGATGCGCTCGGGCGCCGATTCGATCACGAGGTCCGCGTCGCGGACCGCGTCGTCGAGTCTCGACGAATACGTGATCCTCGCCAGGGCCGCCTGGGCAGAGCCGTCGGCCGCCCCGTCGACCTCCTTCTCGTACCGGGTCGCGAGGGCGGCGAACCCGTGTCTGGCCTTCTCGAGGATCTCGTCGCTGATGTCGTAAGCAACGACGTCGAAGCCGGAGTACGCGGTCTGGAACGCGATCTGCGAACCAAGGACGCCGGTTCCCAGCACCGTGACCTTCTCGATGCGCCTCGTCATGTCGGATGTCCTTCCTCTCGGACGGGATGCGTTCCCATCGGTTGTGGTTGATGGAACGACCATCGCTCCGAGGCGACACCATCGCGCCCGTGGAAGTCCCCAGTCCCGCACCCTGGAACCGCCGGTCAGTGATCAGACAGGTCGTCGAGCATCCGGGCGAGGGACAGTTCCCCGTCCCGGGTCTGGAGGCCACGCTCGAAGGCGGCTCGGATTCGGCCCTGCGCCACCGGGTCGCGGACGCCCGCTCCGAAGAGATCGGAGTCGCGCCGGAAGTCCTCGGCCGGCGCGAGCGCGATCGCGTTGACACGGTCCTTGACCGCGACCTGGCCGGCAGCGGGAAAGCCGCCGATCCGGAGAGCGAGCCCGCGGACGAAGTCGTCGATCTGGTCGGCGGCCAAGGCTCGGTTGATCCAGCCGTACCGCTCGGCCAGCTCCGCGTCGTAGTCGTCCGCGCTCAACAGCACCTCGAGCGCTCGGCCACGACCCATCAAGCGCACGAGATGCTGGGTGGCCCCGCCGCCGGGGAGCAGGCCGAACGCCGGCTCGAACTGCCCGAAGATCGCCGACTCGCGCGCGGCGAACCGCAGGTCACAGGCCAGCACGAACTCACTGCCGGCACCCCGGACCCGTCCCGCGATCTGCGCGATCGTCACCAGCCGGCTCGCACTCAGATAGCGGAACAGCAGCGCGATCGACGGCTCACCGACCAGCTTCGCCGCCTCTGCCCGGTACTCCGCGATCCGGTTCAAGTCCACATGAGAGATGAAATAGTCCGGGTCCTCACTCGTGAACACGAGCACCTGAACGGTTTGGTCCGCCTCGGCCCGCCGAATGAGCGAGACCAGATCACGAACCAACTCAGGCCCCAGAAGATTCATCGGAGGCGAGTTGATCCCGACGAACAGGACGGACCCTTCCTCTCGCACGGTGAGCGTGTCGAAAGACATCGGGGCAGCTTTGTCAGACATTTCGGCTCCAGCTCCTCAGGGATGGTGCAACGGCTCGCCGTCAGCGATCTCCTTCGCGGCCAGTCAGGTCGGGCAGGTCCAGTCGATCACCTCCAGCAGGGCGCCAGGAATGCGTCAGATGGACCGGTTTGGGGAGCCCTCCGTCGGGGGGCTGGGGACGGTTGCCTGCGAGATCGGGTGGGGAACGCTCCCCGGAGCCGGGTGATGCCGTTGCGGCACCCAACATGTCTGGACGAGGCACTAGAATTGTCGGGATGCCAGAGCTGACCGCGAAGCGCCGCACCCTTGAGTAGGGCCCGCACACTCGCTCAGGTGTACCGGCACTTCGGTGAGGTCGACGCCGCCGAAACATCGCCGCTGTACGAGCGCGTTGCCGTCAGCCTGAGCGAGTCCGACGACGCGCTGCGCGCCATCGAAACGGCACCGGCGCGCAAGCGGCACCCCACGGTGATCCTCGCCGCGCTGCACGACCTCGCCCTGGCTGGACACGCCCCGGCGCTTGCCGCGGCCTACGCCGCTGCGGACGGCGACGCTGCCGCCGGCGCGGCGATCGACACGCTGCTGCGCATGACCGACTCGGTCGTGGCCATCGCCGTACGCCGGCAGACGCGGCCGAACGAGACCGGACGCGGCGCCGTGCTGTATCCAGCCATTGCCGAGGCGGCGCACCGGGTAGGCGCGAAGGCGGTTGGGCTGATCGATGTGGGCTGTTCGGCTGGGCTCAGTCTCACTGTCGACCGTGTTGGCATCACCTACAGCAACGGACAATCGCTGGGCGATCCGTCATCTCCCGTGCAGCTGTCGTGTTCGATCGTGGGCGGCCGGCCCGTCCCGACGCGGGCGATCCCCGAGGTCGTCGCCCGGGTCGGCGTCGACCTCGATCCGGTTGACGTGACCGACGCGGATGACGCCCGGTGGTTGCGCGCCTGCCTGTCGCCGGATCAGCCTGAGCAGGTCGCGAGACTCGAAGCGGAGCTGGCGTTGGCGGCGACGACCCCTCCGCTGCTGCTGCAAGGCGACGCCGTCGAGGTGCTGCCCGACGCCTTTGCCCGCGTACCCGCGGACGCCCTGCCTGTCGTCACCACGACGTGGGCGCTCTCGCAGTTCCCGCTCGAGAGCCGCCTGCGCTTCCTGCACCGCCTCGACGAAGCGGCGACAAGACGGCCGGTGGCGTGGGTGTCAGCTGAGGGGGTCGGAGTCGCGCCGACGATACCGACACTCGGCGATCGCCGAGCCTCCGGCCACAGCATCATCGGCCTAGCAGTGTTCGACGGGTTGGGGCTGCGCGCCGAGGCCATTGGCCGCTGCTGGTCGCGGGGCCGCTTACTGGCGTGGCTGGCGGACTCCAGTGTCCCGTCCGGTTGATCCGACGACTTTCCCAGTGCGCCATCCAAGGATGAGTCCCCCAGGAGGATGTTGTGAATTCGGAGCTCCATCGGCTTGCCCACGGTGTGCTGTTCCCCGCCCTCGGCCGACCCAAGGTGCCGAACTGGGTCGGACCGCGGATCGAGGCCGGCCTCGGCGGCTTCGTCATCTTCGGCAAGGACATCGTCGACGGCGATCAGTTCCGGCGACTGGCCGCCGAGCTGCACAGCCTGCGTGACCATGTCCTGCTGTCGATCGACGAGGAAGGCGGCGACGTCAGCCGGCTGGCGAATCTCGGTGGCTTCTCGATGCCCGGCAACCGGGCGCTCGGCGAACTGGACGACGTCGAGCTGACCCGGCAGGCCGCCTTCCAGATCGGCCTGTCGCTGGTCGAGGCCGGGGTCGATTGGGACCTGGCCCCGGCGGTCGACACGGCCGTCAACCCGATGAGCCCGAACGGGATCCGCTGCTTCGGCTCCGACCGCGACCTGGTCAGCCGGCACACCGCCGCCTGGGTGGAAGGCCTGCAGGCGGCCGGGGTCAGCGCCTGCGCCAAGCACTACCCGGGCCACGGGATGAGCGGCACCGACGCGCACCTGGCGACACCGCTGGTCGACGTGTCCCGTGACGAGCTCCTGGAGAGCTACCTCGACCCCTTCCGCGCCGCGATCGCGGCCGGAGTCGACAGCATCATGGTGTCGCACGACCTCGTTCCGCAGCTGGACGACGTACCGGCGACGATCAGCAAGGTGCTGCTTACCGACATCCTGCGCGGAGAGCTGGGGTACGACGGGGTGGTGATCACCGACGCGCTGGAGATGTACGGGATCGCCGACGTGGCGCCGTTGCCGGAGGCCGCCGTACGGGCGATCGAGGCCGGGGCCGACGCGCTCTGCCTCGGGTCGTGGTCGTTCCTCGACGACGTGGACGTGGCGGCCGCTGCTCTGGTCGAGGCGGTCGAGAGCGGGCGGCTGCCGTTGGAGCGGTTGCAGAGTGCCAACGAGCGACTTGCCAAGCTGGGGACCCGGCCCAAGGCGAACGTCGCGCTGCGGGACAACGCGCTGGGTGAGCGGCTGGCCGACCAGGTCGCAGTGACCCACGGGGATCCGGTACTGCGGAGCGACGCCGTACTGGTCATCCGGCTGGAGCCGACGCACTCTCCCGCCGCGGGCTCGGCGGACTGGGGCGTGGAGAAGATGCTGCGCGCTGCCGGGAAGGTTGTCGAGGGCATCGGGTTGTCGGGTCAGACCTACAACGGGCCTGGGATGGCTCGGGCCGGCATCGGTGAGTTTCGGTCGGAGCACGGCGCGGACAGCGAGGTCGTGCTGCTGGTTCGGGGGGCTCACCGCTTCGACTGGCAAGGGAAACTCATCGCGGAGCTGCAGAGCCGGCACCCGGACACGATCGTCGTCGACATGGGCGTCCCTGGCACGGACTACTCGGGCTTCGCCGGCTGGATCCAGACCTTCGGCAGCGCCCGGGTCTGTGCCGAGGCTGCCACCCGGAGACTGCTCGGGTCATGACCACACTGGTGAGCGCCCGACTCGGCAGCGCTTGTCAGGGAACGCGGATGCGGTTGTTGCGAGGGTTGTGTTCGAGTTCGACCAGACCGAGCTGTTCCAGCAGTGGCGGGACGTACATGGCGAAGCGCCCCCGGTATCCGTTGCGGAGGCCGTACCAGCCGCCGACAGGGTTGCCGGCCGCACGCGCCCAGGCCTCCAGCGTGCCGTCCTTCGCCGGCTTGCCCTCGTCCGCGCTCCCCAGCTCCATCCAGTCACCGTGTGCCTTCAGCATCGTCGGTACGTCGTCGAGACAGCGGGCCAGATAGCGCAGCTTCGTCGAACCGACCCGGCACACGAGCTCTGCCGGTTCGACGCTGTCGTCGCGGTGCATCGTGTACTCCGACGTACCGGGTGGTGTCTTGAGAACCCAGGGGTCCTCCGAGGTACCGGTGCCGCTCATCATCCTTCTCCTTCGGTTGTCGAGTTGCAGGCGGCCGTGAAGTGCGGGAGGAGCCCACTCCAGCCGCCGGCGTTCGCGTTGCGCCAGCGCTCGGCCTCAGCGCCGAGCCGCTCCCAGCCCGTGTGAGTGATGTCCACCTTGCTTCGACCTCCGGGTACGGCGGCGAAGCGGATCTCGACGTCGGTGGCCTCGGCAGATGGTCGGCGGAGGTGCCACCGGTAGCTCAGCCGGTGCGGGGGATCCCACGCGGTGATCAGGCCCCAGTCGATCTCCTGGCCGTCACGGGTGCGCTCGTAAATGCGTCCACCGACCTGGGGCTCCAACGTGACCGCGGCCGGATCACCACTGACCGAGTGGCTACGGGGCCACCACGAGGAGAACCGCTCCGTCCAGGTCGCGAACGCGTGCTCGACAGAACAGTCCAGGACAACCTCGACCCGCAGCGGCTCGATCACGGCGCTCCCCCGGGTGATGGCGGCCGCGTGTTCTCGGCCAGCAGCTTGAACCGCCCGACCGCCTCTCCCCACACCTGCAGGAGGTACGCCTGTACGACCTCGGCGCCGGACTCGTGGAGGCGATAGATCCGTCTCGTGCCCTCCGGAGCCTCCTCGACCAGACCGGCCTCCTTGAGCAGTCGGAGGTGGCGCGACACCGCGGGACGGCTGATCGGCAGTTCCTCGGCCAGTTGCCCCACCGAACGCGACGCATCAGCCAGTAACTCGAGGATCCGCCGCCGGGTGGGGTCCCCCAACGCCGAGAACGGATCACGCCCAGGCTCTGTCGCCACGGCTCAAGTGTAACCTATCGGTTACGGTAACCATCCCGTTACCGCCTGAGGCCGCGGAGGCGTCAGCGCACTGCGGCCTCGCCCGCGTGAACCGCACGCAGGGCGCGCTCAACGGTCTCCTGTTGTTCGCCGACCGGGGCGACGTACGCGAAGACGTCGCGCACGGCATCCTCCCCGAGCATCCGGGTGATCACCCAGGTGGCGAGATACTGCGACGCCAGGCAACCGCCCGCCGTGGCGATGTTCCCCTCGGCGTGGAACGGTGCGTCCAGCACGGTGACGTCGCAGGCTTCGACAAACGGCCGGGTCTTCACGTCGGTGCAGGCGGGCATGCCATCCAGCAAACCGAGCCGTGCAAGCACCAGTGCGCCCGAGCACTGCGCACCGATCAACTGCCGCGAAGGGTCGAGCGGCAACTGGGAGATCAGCCGGTCGTCCGCGACCACGTCTCGCGTCTTGACCCCGCTGCCGATCAGCACGACGTCGGCTTCGGTCACGAACTCCATCGTGCGCTGCCCGGTCACCGCAGTGCCGTTCATGGAGGTGACCACCGGCGCCGGCGTCGTGATGAAGGCCTCCAGACCGTCCTTTCGGCACCGGTTGATCAGCGCGGAGGCGATGAAGCTGTCGAGTTCGTTGAAACCGTCGAAGGTGACCACGGCTACCTGCATCACAACTCCTTACGTACGACATCGCCAGGCCAGGCTGATCGGAAGCATAGTGGTGCTTGTCATCGCATGCCACGAGCGATCGCCTGGGGGGCGTACCGACTCCACCTCGGAGACCCGCGCGCGGACCAGTGAGGGCCACTGGTGCGAAGCCGCCACCACTGGAGCCATATTCGGTCACGAGAATCACACATCACTGGAGGAAGTAATGAGCACCGATCTCAAGCTCGAAGCAGTCGTCATCCCCGTGACCGACGTCGACAAGGCCAAAGCGTTCTACGAGCAACTGGAGTGGAGACTCGACGCCGACTTCGCGTTCGACAACGGCTTCCGGGTCGTCCAGTTCACGCCGCCGGGTTCGCCGGCCTCGATCCAGTTCGGCACGAATATGACCTCGGCCACGCCGGGCTCAGCCCAAGGCCTCTACCTGGTCGTCTCCGACATCGAGGCCGCCCGAAGCGAACTCACCGCTCACGGCGCCGAGGTCAGCGAGGCGTTCCACCCCAAGACACCAGGCGGTCAGTTCCAGCCCGGCACCAGCGATCGGATCGCCGGACCAGCCGACGAACGCGAGAGCTACAGCTCGTTCGCGACGTTCAGCGACCCGGACGGCAACAGCTGGCTCCTGCAGGAGGTCACGACGCGACTTCCCGGCCGCATCGACTCGACTGAAACGTCGTACTCCTCGGTTGACGACCTGCAGGGGGCACTGCAGCGAGCAGCGGCAGCCCACGGCGAGCACGAGAAGCGCAACGGCGGCAAGTTCGACGAGCAGTGGCCCGAGTGGTACGCCGCCTACATGGTCGCCGAGCAGTCCGGTGCGGAGCTCCCGCAATGAGCGACTACGACGTCATCATCATCGGCGGCGGCTCCCCCGGCGAACACACCGCTGGAGCCCTCGCCGAGGGCGGCCTGCGCGTCGCAGTCGTCGAGCGTGAACTCGTCGGCGGCGAATGCTCGTACTGGGCGTGCATCCCGTCCAAGACCCTGCTGCGACCGGGCGAGGCCGCGCACGATGCGAACGACGCTGCCGCCTCGGCGACCGTGGACGTCGAGGCGGCGCTCGCCTGGCGCGACTTCATGGTTTCGGACTACTCCGATGCCGGCCAGCAGAAGTGGCTCGCCGACAACAACATCGATCTCATCCGTGGCCGTGGCCGCTTGGCCGGACCGGGCACCGTCGATGTCGACGGCCGCCGCTACACCGCCGATCACGTTGTCCTCGCGAACGGCGCCGAACCCATCGTGCCGCCCATCCCGGGCCTCCGTGAGCTCGACGGCCTCTGGACGAATCGCGAAGTGACGGGCATGAAGGCTGTCCCGCGGCGTCTGTTAGTACTCGGCGGTGGACCTGTCGGCGTCGAGATGGCGCAGGCGGTCCGACGGCTCGGCGGCGAGGTCGTGCTCGTCGAGTCTGCGGAGCATGTGCTTCCGCGCGAGGCCGCACCGCTCGGTGAGGCGCTCGGCGAGGTCTTACGCCGCGACGGGATCGAGCTCGTCCTGGGCGCACGGGCGACCGCTGCCCGGCGCGGCGGCAACGACTACGTGCTCGTGCTGGACGACGACCGCGAGCTCGTGGGCGACCGGCTGCTCGTCGCCACCGGTCGGCGGGCCCGGGTCGACGGGATCGGACTGGAGACGATCGACATCAAGGCCGACGCACACGGCGTACCGGTCAACGCACGACTCCAGGTTGCCCCCGGCGTATGGGCCGTCGGCGACGTGACGGGACTCTGGCAGTTCACCCACGTCGGCAAGTACCAAGGCCGCGTCGTCGCCGCCAACATCCTCGGCGGATCCAGGGTGGCCAACTACGACGCCGTACCACGTGTCGTCTTCACCGACCCGCAGGCCGCCGCCGTCGGCACCACGGACGGCCGCTACAGCTCGACCATCGCCCTGCGCGACGTCGCGAAGACCGCGACGTACACCCGTGAGTACGCCGACAGCAACGGATTCCTCACCCTGCTCACCGACGGCGAACGCCTCACCGGCGCCTACGCCCTCGGCCCCGAAGCCGGCGAATGGCTCCAGCAGGCGACCCTCGCCATCCGAGCACGCATCCCGCTCGACGTCCTGCTTGACACCATCCAGCCCTTCCCGACCTTCTCCGAGATCTACGTCGAGGCGCTCAAGGCCCTGCACGCACACATCGCGAAGGACTCCACGTCATGACGTCCGCATAGTCAGGCCGGGTCGACAGTGCGGGTGACAACCCAGCGGTGCGGGGAGATCGGGCGCGTGCGAGTGAAGCCTTGGTTCTCGAAGGCGGCCATCGGTCCGGTGTGCAGGAACGATCCGGACAGCTTGCGATCGTCAGTCTCTTCGGGATAGCCCTCGACCGTACCGCCGCCCAGGCGAGCGATCTCGGCCAGTGCGCCACCGAGCGCCGCACTCGCCACCCCGCGGCCGCGCAAGCCCTTGCCGGTGAAGAAGCAGGTGATACGCCAGTCCGGCAAGGTAACCAGGCCTTTCTCGTACAGGCGACGGCTCTTGATCTCCGGCAACTCCTCCGGGCTGCCGAACTGGCACCACCCCAGGCACTGGTCGTCGGAGAACACCAGGGCGGCATGGGTACGCCCGTCGTGGACGCGTTGCTCCTTCTCTGCCCGGTTGTCGGCCGCTGAACGCCCCTTGCCGAGCTTGACGTGGAAGCCCACACACCAGCAGCCGCCCCAGACGCCGTTGTTCGCCTCCACCAGCCGCGCGAACGCCGGCCAGGTCTCATCGGTCAACGCCCGGACAGAGAGCGCGGCGGTCTTGTCCGTCTTCGTCGATTCGCCCATGGACACCATGTCAGCACGCTTCTGCTCTGAAGCTAAGACAAGACAGGCACGTGTCGTGTGATGCATCCCGGCGTACGCCGGAGCTGAGGTGCTGCCGAAATCGGGCCGTCGTGTCACGAATCATGCCGCTGTTCGGACCTGGTTGATACCCCACCGATCGGTGCCGGCCGGCCACGTGTTCGAGGGGACTGGTCCAGACGTCGTTCAGTCACGCCGTTTCGTCGGTCCCGCTGGCACCGCCGCCGGCTCGCCTTTCGAGAGCCTCGGGATGATCGTGGTATTCAAGGAGGCGTTGCCGTACGGCGGCCAACTCAGCCTGAGCGTTGGAGACATCCAGTCGTGCACTCTGCAACGCAGACCGCGCCTGGTCGAGTTCGATCTGCAGGCGGTCTGTCTCGGCTGCGATCGTCAGCGCGTCCATCCCACCCAGTTGGTCCACGAGGACTCGAAGCCTCTCGACCTCATTCTCGAGGCGCTTCTTGCCACCGAACAACCCGCGCCCTTCACGCGGACTCGGGATGGCGAGCCCTCCTCCGACGAGACCAGACGGAGCTGTGGCCGCAGCCTCCTCGGCTGGTCGGCCAACCTCCGTCGTCTGCACCGTGCTGCCAGGGCGCGCTGCGTGCCTCCCCCGGAGCGCGATCGATTTCGGCACGACTGGTGTGTCGGCATCCTCGATCCATAGCTTCCAACCATCCGGCGCAGGCGGCCAACTCGGGTCAGGTTCCCACGCCGGGTCCGGGACGAAGCCGGCCGGTGGCTGCGGCCAATTCGGCGGTGGGTTGAATCGGTACGACATCAGGCTCGCTCCCCCATTTCGGACCCTGCATGATCGCCTCCCGCAAGCCCGTGTAACCCCGTCCTCGTCCTCCCCGACGAAGACCACCTGCGCGCCCCCATATCGCGACCAGCCACGAATTCGTTACAACACGCAACATCGAGGTGTGGATGCGAGGCGAATCCGTGGACCTGGCGCGGGGTCCTGAATCCCAGCGTCCACGAGCTGACTCCGGCCGTCCGTTGCCTCTGGAGGCCGGTTCGGCGTAGCTTGACAAACGGGGTGGGGCACATGGTTCGGTCATGTGGGGTTGCTTGGCTTGATGGGCTTCGGCAGGCCTCGCTGCTGACTGCACAGGCGGGGGCGGTGTGAGCACCGGAGCACCGAGGCTAGAGGCACGATTCTGGCGAAGCCGACGGTCAGCCGCCATCGCAGGCATCGTGTTTGCGGTGCTGCTCCTGGCAGCGTTGACGATGGTACGTCTCGCACTTTCCGAGGACAGCCTTCAGTCGCTCGAATCCGACGCACAGCGACGTAACCTGATCCGGATCAGTCTCCACCTCGTGCCATTTGCCGGAATCGCCTTTCTGTGGTTCATCGGCGTCGTTCGTGATCAGCTCGGCGACGTCGAGGACCGGCTGTTCTCCACCGTCTTCCTGGGCAGTGGGCTTCTTTTTCTGGCGATGCTCTTCATGGGCGCCGTCAACGCGTCCAGCCTGACGGCGATGCTTGCGGGATCGGAGGTCAACGCCGATGTCTGGACGTTTGGCCGCACCAGCACACAGACGCTGATTTCCGTCTACGCCATGCGCATGGCGGCAGTGTTCACCCTCTCGGTGAGTACCGTAGGCCTGCGCACTTCTGCCTTCCCCCGATGGGTGGCGATCCTCGGTTATCTCGTCGCAGTGACGCTGCTTGTGGCTGCCGGTGACCACAAGTGGATCCAACTGGTGTTTCCCGCTTGGGTTCTCCTTGTCAGCGTGGTCATTCTCGTCACCCGCCCGCCAATCCGTGAAGTCGCCAAGGAGCAGACCGAGAACCCGGCATGATGGCGCCCGCACGACGGGTCACACCGGCATGAGCACCGCGACCGGGATCACACGCCCTGACTTGTCCTCGTACGCGGCGAAGGACGGCACCCGGGCCACGATGACCTCGCGCCAGAGACGGTCACGCTCAGCCCCCGACGCCACGTGCACTTCAACATCCAGGTGCCGGGAACCCAACTCGACCTGTGCTCGCGAAGTGGCGCGCAGGTTGCGGAACCACTGAGGATCCTGCTTGCTCCCGCCGGCGGTACCAGTGACCACGTAGCCACCGTTGTCCTCGAAATAGCTGACTGGCGTTGCGTGCGGGGTGCCGCTCTTGCGACCAGGCACAGTCAGCAGCAGAACCCGAGCCCCGCCCCGGGCGGTGCCGCCGATGCGCCCGTTCGACCGGCGGTACAGAGACACGGCCAGATGGTTACCGGCCCTCATGAGCCTTCTCACGACCGCGTTCATCCGATCTCCCTGCCTGCGCTCGCCTGAGCGTCGCCTCCGGCTTCGGAGAATGTCAAGGGTCCGCAGGCGCCGACCCGCTCGTGGGGTTGCCGATCAGGGGAGGTAAGTGTTCTGCCAGGTGTGGGCGGCGGTTTGGATGGCGTCGTACGGCGATCCGAGGGGCGGGGTATAGGAGAGGTCCAGGTCGCCGATGTCGTCGATGGTGCCCCCGTAGAACAGCGTGGCGGCCAGGATGTCGATGCGCTTGGCGATCTCGGCGGAGACATGCCCGACGAGTTGAGCCCCGATCAGCTTGCGGGTCACCACATCGGCGGTGACGCGCTGGGCGATCGACGTGGCGCCCGGGTAGTAGATCTTGTGGTCATCGGCCACCGCATCGATGGTGGCCGGCCGGTATCCGGCGGCCGTGGCCTCGGCGTCACGGAGTCCGGTGGCCGCGGCAACGAGGTCGAAGACGCGAACGACTTGGGTCCCCAACGATCCGGCGAATGTGGCCGCGCCGCCGACCGCGTTCTCGCCGGCGACGCGACCTTGCTTGTGGGCTGTGGTGCCGAGCGGGACGTAGGTGGGGTTGTCGAGGAGCCGGTGGTGGGTGTGGACGCAGTCACCGGCGGAGTACACGTCTGGAAGGTTGGTGCGCATGGCGGTGTCGACCGCGATCGCTCCGCCAACGCCGATTTTCGCTCCCGCGTCCGCGGCGAGTGCGACATCGGGTCGTACGCCGGTGACGACCAGCACGAGATCAGCGGCCAACAACGCTTGTGCCGTGCCGGATACCGTCCTGACGCGCAGGCCGCCGCCGGAGGCTTCGATGCTGGTCACGGCCGTGTCGCAGGAGACCGTGACGCCGTTGCGTTCGAGCTCGCCTCGGACCAAATGCGCCAGTTCGGAATCCAGCGTGCGTGGCAACACCTGGCTGAGTTGTTCGACGACCGTCACGTCCAGCCCACGACGCCGCAACGCCTCAGCCATCTCCAGCCCGATGTACCCCGCACCGACGATGACGGCCCGGGTGGCGCCGCGGTCGAGGGTCTGGGTGATGGCGAACGTGTCTGTCATGGTGTGGAGGAGATGAACACCATCGGCGGGTGCGAGCTGGTCAAGCCCGCCGATGGGTGGCTGATTCGGTACGGCACCGGTGGCGATGACGAGCCGGTCATAGTCGACCACTTCCTCGCCTGTCCCGGTCCGGGTCACGACGGTCTGGCGATCAGGGTCGATGGCGGTGGCCCGTTGGTTGAGGTGCAACCGAAGGCCGGCGGCCTCCAGGTCCTGCTGGGAGCGATGCGCTAGAGAGCGCCAGTCACGCACCTCGCCGGACACGTGGTAAGGGATGCCGCAGATCGAGAAGTTCGGGTACGTGTCGGCGACGACCAGGTGGACATCGGTGCTGGGGTCCAGTTGGCGGGCGCGCAGGCCGGCCATGATGCCGGCGTCGCTGCCGCCGATGATCACCAGACGCATCGAGATGCTCCCTCAGTCAAAGATCAGGCGTTCTGCAAGTCGGCGACCAGCTTCTCGACGCGGTCGCGGATCTCGTCGCGGACCTGGCGGACGACCTCGATCGGCTGGCCGGCGGGGTCGGTGAGTTCCCAGTCCTCGTAGCGTTTGCCGGGGAAGATCGGGCAGGCGTCGCCGCAGCCCATCGTGACGATGACGTCGCTGGCTGCGGACGGTGTCGTACTCGAGCAGCTGCGGGATGGCGCCGGTGATGTCGATGCCGACCTCGCGCATCGCCTCGACCGCGACCGGGTTGATCTGGTCGGCCGGGTTCGGATCCGGCCGAGCGGACCTCGACGGTGTCGCCGGCCAGGTGGCGCAGCCAGCCGGCGGCCATCTGGGAGCGGCCGGCGTTGTGGACGCAGACGAACAGGACGGTGGGCTTGCTCACGTGGATGCTCCTGTGCGGTTGGTGTCGGTGTGTGGGGTGACGACGTCGTCGGCGGCCTCTGCCCGGCGTTCGGGGTAGAGGACGGCGAGCAGGGCCGACGCCGACGATGGCGCCGAAGAGCTTGGGCGACGATGAATCCGGGCACCGAGCCGGGCGCGATCCCGGCGAAGGTGTCGCTGAACGCGCGCCCGATGGTGACGGCCGGGTTGGCGAACGAGGTCGACGAGGTGAACCAGTACGCCGATCCGATGTAGGCGCCGACCGCGGCCGGTGCGACGTGCGGCCCGGCCGGACCGGGCGAGCGCGAAGATCAGCAGGATCAGACCGGCGGTGGCGACGACCTCCCCGAGCCACAGGTGTCCTGCGGACTGCGGTCGGTGGTCGACCAGGACACGGCGGCTTCGCCGTACATCAGGTTGGCCAGCACCGCTCCGGCGATGGCGCCGACGATCTGGGCGGGGATGTAGACGGCGAGGTCGCGCAGCGGTCAGGCCGGTGCCGGTCCGTTGGCCGAGCCACCAGTCGACAGCGGACACGACCGGGTTGAAGTGCGCACCGGACACCGGGCCGAGCATGAGGATCAGTACTGCGAGCCCGAGCGCGGTGGCGAACGCGTTCTCCAGCAGTTGCAGACCGACGTCGCCGGGCGACAGAGTTGGCGGCCGCGATACCGGAGCCGACCACGACGGTGACGAGCAGACCGGTTCCGACGCGCCTCGGCGACCATGCGTCGCCACAGCGGCGCGGGCGTAGCTCATCTGCGGCTCACTGGGCGGTACGGCGCAGTTCGTCGAGCAGGACGCGGACGCGGCGCTCGATCTCGTCGCGGATCGGGCGGACGTGCGTCGACGTCCTGGCCCGCGGGGTCGTCGAGGATCCCAGTTCTCGTACCGCTTGCCGGGGAAGATCGGGCAGGCGTCGCCGCAGCCCATCGTGACGACGACATCGGCGGCGCGGACGACCTCGTCGGTCCACGGCTTCGGGTACTCGGCGGAGATGTCGATGCCGCGTTCGGCCATCGCGGCGACCGCGGCCGGGTTGACCTCGATGCCGGGTTCGGAGCCGCCGGACCAGGCGATCGCCGCTGTCGCCGGCGAGGTGCTGGAAGAACCCGAGCGCCATCTGGCTGCGGCCGGCGTTGTGGACGCACAGGAACAGCACGACCGGGCGTGCCGTCGTCGTGCGTGCCCTTCGACCCGGGCCAGTGCGGTCAGGCGCTGGCGGGCGAACCGTTCGGCCAGCAGCGGAAGGAAGTTGGGCACGGTGCTGCCGGTGGCGAACTGGTCGTAGCTGGAGTGCAGGAACCGTTCGATGGTCTCGGCGCCGTAGATGCCGGCGAACTCCTCGCCGAGTCGTGCGGCGGCGGTGCGCAGGGCGAGTTGCTGGTCGATGGACAGGTCGTCGCGGTCGATGCCAGGCGACTTCGGTCATGGTCGTGCTCCTGGGAGTTTCGGTCGTCTCGGGCGGCGAAGTGCGGGCGCCAGCCGGTCGATCCGGTCGGCGATCTCGGTGTAGGCGGCCTCGAACGCCGCGTCGGTGTCAGCCGGTCGCCGGGTCGGGCACCGACCAGTGCAGCCGCGGCCGCGCTCGGCTGGCAGGTGCTCGTAGGCGTTGTCGCAGACCGCGATCACCAGATCGTCGCGCTCGCACGACGTCGGCGACGTGCGCGGTGCGCCAGGCGGCCGGGTTCAGGCCGTGCCGCGCGCGATCCGTGACCGCCCGCGGGTGCACGCGCTCGGCGGGCTCGGTGCCGGCTGACGCGAGCCGGGATGTGACTGCGCCGCGACCAGATCGCCGCGGCGAGCTGGGAGCGGGCCGAGTTCTGCGTGCACACGAACACCACTCGCGGCGCCGCGGTCAGCGACGGCGTGACGACCGCCGCCAGCGCCTCGGGCACGCAAGCGCACGTAGGTACGGCGCCGGTCCCCCTCCGACCGTGTCCGCACGACCAGTCCGGCGTCCTCCAGCACCTTCAGGTGATGGGCGACCAGATTGGTCGGCATCCCCAGCGCCGGCCCGAGCTCCCCCGGCGCCGCGTCGCCCGGCAACCAGCGTGTCGACGATCGCCAGCCGGGCCGGATCACCGAGCGCCGCATGGATCCGCGCCCGCTCCGCCAGGGTAAATTCGCTCAGTGTTCATTGACTCAATATTCGCTGAGCTATCTCACGGCGTCAAGCCGTCCGTGGCCGGGGCGTTCCGCAGAACTCAATGCGTGGGCTCCGGGGCACCGATGAGCGTGGCGATCCACTGAAGGCGTTCGGGGACCGGCCAGTAGTAGACCCAGGTCCCGCGACGTTCGCAGTCGACCAAGCCCGCCTCGCGCAGAACCTTCAAGTGGTGAGAGATCGTCGGGCCGCTCACGTCGAACTGCGGCGTCAGCTCACAGACGCAGATCTCGCCACCGGCAGACGTGATCATCGACAGCAGCCGGAGTCGGATCGGGTCGGCCATGGCCTTGAAGACGGCAGCACCCTCAACCGCTCCGGCCGCATCGAGGGCCGCGTCGGAGATCGGCGTACAGCAGGAAGCGCCGGAAACCGGCGTCAGAGTGATCTCCTGTTTCGACATACTTCTATCTTGACTCCTGTCTAATCAGCAGGCAAGGTGGGACTCGCTGATTAGATGAACTTCAAGACAGGAAGTGGAGATCGTGGGCGAGGAAACAGCGACCGCTGTGGTGGTCATCGGCGCGGGTCCGGTCGGGCTGGCCGCGGCGGCACACTTGGCCGAGCGTGGACTGGACTTCGTCGTAGTCGAGTCAGGCCCAGGTGTCGCGGCGGCGATCGACGAGTGGCGGCACGTGAAGCTCTTCAGCCCGTGGCGCTACGACATCGACAACGCGGCCCGTCGCCTGCTGGAAGGCGTCGGGTGGCTCGAGCCGGACCTCGGCACCCTGCCAACCGGCGGCGACCTGATCGATGCCTACCTGGCACCGCTGACCAAGACTCCGCAGCTCAACGACCGGATCCAGTACAACGCTCAGGTCGTAGCCGTGACCCGGGTCGGCTTCGACCGGATCCGTACCGCCGGGCGCGAGGCCTCGCCGTTTCTGATCCGGCTCGCCGATGGGACGGAACTGCTCGCGTCGGCCGTGATCGATGCCGCGGGCACCTGGCGTCAGCCGAATGTGCTTGGTGGTTCGGGGATCCCGGCCCGCGGCGAGACCACGGCGGCGGGCATCGCACACGCGCTTCCCGACGTACTCGGCACCGACCGGGATCACTACGCAGGTCGTCGTACGGCGGTCGTCGGCGCCGGCCACTCGGCCGCGACCACCCTGCTCGACCTCGGCGAGTTGGCTCAACAGGTCCCGGGCACAGAGATCGTCTGGGTGGTCCGCGGCACCGACCAGGCCCGCACCTATGGCGGTGGTGACGCCGACGAGCTCCCCGCCCGCGGCGCGCTCGGCGCCCGGCTGAAGAAGCTCGTGCAGTCCGGCCAGGTCGAACTCGTCAGCTCGTTCCGCGTCGAGGCGATCGACAGTACGGACGGACGATTCGAACTCACCTCCGGCGAACGGACCGTCGTCGCCGACATCGTTGTGAACTCCACCGGGTTCCGCCCCGACCACGACGTGGTCTCCGAATTGCGCCTCGACCTCGACCCGATCCTCGGTTCCACCCGAGCGCTCGCCCCGTTGATCGACCCGAACAAGCACTCCTGCGGAACCGTCCCACCCCACGGCGTCGACGAACTCGCCCACCCCGAACCCGGGTACTACGCCATCGGCGCAAAGTCGTACGGTCGCGCACCGACCTTCCTGCTCGCCACCGGCTACGAACAAGCCCGATCCGTGGTCGCCGCACTCGCCGGAGACTGGACCGCCGCCCGCGACGTCCGACTCAACCTGCCCGAGACCGGCGTCTGCTCCTCCAACCTCGCGTACGGCGACAACGCGACCGGCGGGTGTTGTGGACCTGCGCCACAGGCCGCGGAACTCACCACGCCGGCCGGCCGCGGCCTCGCCACGGGCATCAGTGGTGGATTGCTGACGGTCATCGAGGACAGGCGGACCCAATCGGGCTGCTGCGGCTGACGCAAGCCCTGCCACCACGGCCGGCACCTCGATCTCCGCAGCCACCGGCTGTGACGGAGCAGAGGATGCCTAACGCAACTATTCGGCCGGCGACCTTCGTCGGGCCCTGCGGTGGGCTTTTCACCAGCCGCCACCACAGGGCCCGACGACGCTGTCTAACCTTGGCGCGACTTAGCAGGCGCTGACTGGGCTTCATGCCCGTCTGATCTCACTCGGCCTTGCTCTTGCGCGCCCTCGGCTTGCGAGTCGCGGGATGCCGGCCGTTGCCGTTGCCTTGCCCGGACTCGGACTCGGGCTCGGCCGCGAACGGGATGAACGGCATGGTCAGCGGCAGGGCCGCCAGCCGCATCAGCAGCAGGACGTTGTCGTCACCGGCGGTCTTGTTGAGACGGAGGCGGCCGCAGTTGGTGCACCTGTGGATGAGGACCCAGCGGCCCTCGCCGCGGACCGTGACCGCGATTGGTTCCATGCCGCCGCTGCAATCGGCCTTGCGGTCACCCGGGACGTTGCGGTCGAGATGGCGCGACCACAGGCAGCTCGGGCAATGATTGCGGTGGGTCGTTCCGGGGGCGTCGAGGGAAACCTCTACGCCGCAGTGCTCACAGCTGAACGAACGTGCGAAAGCCAAATCGAAGAACCTTTCAGAGAAAAGCTACGGGACAGGACAGACATGGCTTCCCTCCTTCCGGTCCGCGCCGGCTTGTCCAGCGCACCGCCCACAGCAGATCAGCACGCGTCCGGCGGTGTCAATCGATTAACTGTTGTGATCATGGCGGCGTCCCACCGAGCTGCCACGCGAGCCAGTGATTGCCTAAAGCAACCTTTGGGGAGTTGGGAGCTGCGACTTCGTGGCTTCTGGCGGCTTGCCGCGTCGCCGACAGAAGGTCGCCGAGAGAAGGCAGTCTCGTCCTCAATGGAGCTCGCCTGCTTGCTGTGTGCGTGATGGTCCGGCACGTGGTCCGGCTGTGGTGACCTGAGACAGGTTGTCGTGAGCTGACACTTGATATTTCCTGTCTCAGCCCACCGATTCCCGTCTCAGCACCCCACTACTGGCCAGGAATCACCACCAGGCGCACCGGCCTACACCAGCCACACCCCAACCTGGCCAACCAAGCCGTCACGATCCGACTCCCCGGACATCCGACCGGGACCGCGGACACCTGATCCGGGACCGCGGACACCAAGCCGGCACCGCGGACACCAGATCCGGGACCGCGGACACCTGGCCGGGACCGCGGACACCAAGCCGGGACCGCGGACACCGAGCCGGACCCGGACACCGGCCGGGACCTCGGACACCTCGCCGGGACCGCGGACACCAAGCCGGGACCGCGGACACCTGGTCCGGTGTCCGCGATCCCCTCAACCTGTCCGAGGTTCCAACCCCGCGCGCCCCAAACCGCTCGTCTCCACTCCCCCTCATCCATTCTCCCGCACAGAGGGCAGAGGAGCCCCACTTTCAGGGGTCAACCCCTTGGTTTGTGGGTTGCGGAGCCGAATTCTGGGTCCGCAACCCACCACATGCGGGGTTGACCCCTCAGACGGTGGGTGGGCGTCCGGAAGGGTGGGTTTGGGCCCTGACTTCGGGCCGCCAACCCACAGTTTGACCCCTTAGACGTGGGTGGGCGTCCCGAAGGGTGGGTTCTGCACCCTGATCTCGGGGCGCCAACCCACAGTTCGGTAGATCGGCGTCCCAGAAGGGGTCAGGCATCTGGCAATCGGGGAAGCTGCGGGCGAAACCCACGTGCCGCGATGGCGGGTCCGGCCACCTCGCGCTCGACGAAGCCGACGTGTACATGAAGAACCTGATCGCCGGGGAAGCGCTATGTCCGCGACGTCCACCGACCTGAGCGTCCAGGGCCCGTCCTCAGGCTCAGATCGGCGTACCCGACTGCGCGTGCCGGAGTTTGCTCGGGCGACATCAGCTGAACTGACCACGCGAGGGACTGGACTCACTAGGATCAGGCCCATGAAGATCAGCGCACGCAACCAGATTCCCGCGCGAGTCACCGGTATCACCCGGGGTGAGGCGATCGCGAACGTCGAGCTTGATGCCAACGGGATCCGTCTCGTGGCCTCGATCACCGTCGAGGCTGTGAACGATCTCGGCCTCGCCGAAGGCAGTACTGTCACCGCCCTCATCAAGGCCTCGGACGTCATTCTTGTAGCCGACAGCTGAAGCGCGAGCAGGCGTGTCGGAGCCACTTCACGCCGCCTAGGTTGAATTCTTGTTCTCGCGGTCCCTGCCGCTCGCGTCCCTCAACCGGTCTGAACCTGTGATGGGGTGGCTGGGCCCGGCTGCGTCCGAAGGCCGCGGTGGACCGCCGGAACCTGTCGGGTCCGCATAGCTGTAGACCGCGAGGTCGGTGGCCTTGGCAGCCAGCCAAACGTGTCGTCCGGAGCTCAGCTGGAGTTCGGAGACGGCGGCCGGGGTGACGTCGACCAGGGCCGACGGCGCGCCTTCGAAGTCGATCCGCACCCGGTCTGTGAGCAGCGTGAGTCCGACGACGGTGGCCTGCCAACTGTTCCGCGCACTGGTCCGAGGCTGCTCTGTGCTGACGACGATCGCCGAGGGACGAACGGCGACGAGTACGTCGCCGTGCTGGCCGTGATCTGGCACGACGAACGTCCCGCCGCCGCGTAGCCTCACCTCGGGCCCGTCCACCTGGCCGGCATAGAGGTTCAGGCCGACAAGCTTCGCGACGTACTCGGTGGCGGGTCGGCTGGCCACCTGGGCTGGGGTGCCCTCCTGCACGATCCGACCTTCTTCGAGCACCAGGAGACGATCCGCGAGTACGAGCGCCTCCAATGGGTCATGCGTGACCAGTAGGCACGGGCCGTCGAAGTCGGCCAGATGGCGGTTGAGCTCGGTCTGGACGTCGAGCCGGGTCCGAGCGTCCAGAGCCGAGAGCGGCTCGTCGAGCAACAGCAGGGCCGGGTCGCCCGCAAGGGCCCGGGCGAGTGCCACCCGCTGGGCTTGTCCTCCGGACAGGTCGGCCGGTCGGCGGCCGGCGAAGTCGGAAAGTCCCAGGCGGGCGAGCCAGCCGGCAGCCGTCGCCCGGGCCTCCTGCCTGCTGACCCCGCGCGCCCGCGGCGAGAACGCAACGTTCTCGAGCACGCTCATGTGGGGGAACAGTCGGTAGTTCTGGAACACGAAGCCAACCGGACGGTCGGCGGCTTCCAGGAACGCGCCGGTACTCGCGTCGTCGACGACCCAGCCGTCGAGGCGGATGCGCCCGGTGGACACCGGCAACAGTCCGGCGATCGAGTTGAGGAGGGTCGACTTGCCGGAGCCGTTCGGCCCGAGGATGCCGAGGACTTCGCCCGGTGCGGCGCGTGAAGGCAACCCGCAGCGTGAAGGCACCGCGGCTGACCTCCGCGTCGATGTCGAGCCCCTCCCCCACCGACGAGGTCACTGCGCCCCTCCGCTGCGCAGCCATCTGTCTCGCAGGGTGACGAGCACCACGACGGACACCAGAAGGAGAACGAGGCTGAGCACGATCGCGGCGTCTGGATCGGATTCCAGCGCGTAGTACACCTCGATCGGCATTGTCTGGGTCCGGCCCGGAAAGCTGCCGGCGAAGGTGATCGTGGCGCCGAACTCGCCGAGCGCACGGGCCCAGCACAACACGGCGCCCGCTCCTAGAGATGGTGCCACCAGCGGAACTGTGATCCTCCGGAACACTGTCATCCTGGTGGCGCCGAGCGTCGCCGCCGCCTCCTCGAACCCGAGGTTCGCCGAACGCAGCGCGCCTTCGACGGTGACGATGAGGAACGGCATCGCGACGAACGTCTCCGCCATCACGACGGCAAGCGGGGTGAACGGGATGGTCAGGCCGAACCACTGGTCGAGGTACCGGCCGATGAATCCGTTGCGGCCGAACGCCAGCAACAGCGCCACGCCTCCCACGACAGGTGGCAGGACCAGCGGCAAGGTGACCAGCGCCCGCAGCAGCCGCAGCCCCGGGAAGTCGGTACGAGCGAGAATCCAGGCCAGCGGCACGCCGATGAGCAGCGACACCCCGGTTGCGACGGTGCACGTCCACAGCGAGAGCCGCAACGCCTGGGATGCGTTCGAGCCCCGCAGGATGGACCACATGTCTCCCCACGGGGCGCGCACGATCAGGCCTGCCAGCGGCAGGAGCAGGAAGGCGATCGCGACCAGTGCCGGCGCCAGCAGCGGCACCGGCACCGAGCGTGATCCACCACCTCCCGTGCCGCGCCGTTCGCGCTCGCGCCGGCTCAGCCGCGATGCAGGTGCCAGGCCACTCACCCCTCCAGTCTCCCTGTTGTCACGCGGACGGCGTCAGGGTGCCTGGAACCCGGCGGCGGACAGCACGGACTCGCCTGCCGGGGACAGCACGAAGTCCTCGAACGCCGAGGCGAGCGCGGCGTTGGCGCTCTTGGTCAGCGACGCGATCGGATAGTCGGTGGAGGCGTTGACGTCGGTGGGGATCTGCACGCCCTTGACCTTGGCACCGGCGGCCTTGACATCAGTGACGTAGACGACCCCCGCGTCCACCTCACCAAGCTGCACCTTGCTCAGCACGGACTTGACGTCCGGCTCGAGAGTGACCGGCTTGACGGTGATCTTGGCGTTGGTGAACACCTGCTGTGCGACGGATCCGCATGGCACCTGCGGCTGGCACAGTGCTGTCTTCACCGTCGACTTCGCCAGGTCGTTGACCGAAGCAACGTTCGCTGGGTTGCTCGGCGGAGTCGCGATCTCCATCACGTTCTTCGCGAACACCTTGCTGCCGGACGCACCTCCGGCGGTGACGACCTGGTCCATGTTCTTCTGGCTGGCCGAGGCGAACACATCGGCAGGCGCCCCCGAGTTGATCTGCATCGCCAGTGCCGAGCTCGCAGCGAAGCTGAAGGTCACCTTGGTCCCGGGGTTGGCGGACTCGAACTGCTTGCCCAGCTCAGTGAAGGACTCTGTCAGGGATGCTGCCGCGAAGACAGTGATGCCGCCGGACAGCGATGGGGAGGCAGAGCTACTCGCGGCTGCCCCGGGACTTGAGCTGTTGTCGTCACTGGACCCACATCCCGCCATGCCGACGGCAAGCGCGGCAGTTGCGGCGAACAGCGTCAGAAGAGGGAAGCGTCGCATCAGAACTCCTTCATCGGGACTCGCCTCGGACGAGACCGGCGGTTTCTCGGTATCTCGACCGAGACATTGGTTGCCTTCACCGCGGCGACAGCCAGAACGCCCGGCTCCAGTCCGAGCTCGTCGGCGGCTTCTCGACTCATCAGCGAGACAAATCGGTGCGGCCCGGCCTGGATCTCCACCTGCGCCATCACCGTGTCCCGCACCACGCGCGTCACCAACCCGACGAACCGGTTCCGCGTGGACTCCGCGACGACCGGACCGTTCTGGATCGCGTCGGCCGACCGAGCCGACTGTTCGGCGAAACGCGCAAGCATCGCCCCGTCGATCGCAAGTCGACCGGACGCGTCCGTGGTGGTACTGATCCGGCCGAGCTCGGCCCAGCGACGTACGGTGTCGTCGCTGACGCCAAGGAGTTTGGCTGCTTCCTTGATCCGGAAGGTTGGCACAACCCGACTGTAGGCGCAGATTCGGCATTCTGGCAGCTATTCCGCTGCATCCGCCCCATGTTCGAGCCGAGGAAACCTCAACTGCCCGCCGCGGCTTCGTGGCCTCGCGGGAGCCTGCCGCGTCGGCAGGGACTGTTCGGTCAGCTCCGAAGCTGCCGCCGTGACGTGATCTGCAGCTTCGCGAACACCCTGCTCAGGTGCCATTCGACGGTACGGGGGCTGACGAACAGGCGGCCGGCGATCTCCGCGTTGGTCAGTCCGTCGCGGGCCAGCCGCGCGACCTGGGCCTCCTGCGGGGTGAGATCATTGCTCGTCGCGCTCGTGCGACTGTGGACGGCCTCACCGGTGGCCGCCAGTTCCCTGGCGGCGCGTTCGATCAAGGCGTGCGCGCCCATCACGGTAGACATGTCGTACGCGATGCGGAGCTGCTCGCGCGCGTCGGCCGGACGGTCGTGGCGACGCAGCCATTCGCCGTACAGCAGGTGGGTGCGGGCCAGCTCGCCGCGGATGCGGGTGCGCCCGAGGCGTTCGATGGCCTCACGGTAGGCGGTCTCGGCGGCGTCGCCTTCACTGAGAACGGCATGGCAGCGTGCCTCCAGACCGAGCGCCCAGTCTGTGCCGCTCGCCTGGGTCATCGGCGCGAGCCGCTTGAGCGCGGCGGTTCCCAGGTCCGGCCGACCGGTCCGGGCTGCCGCGGTGACGAGTTCGACGAGCGACGCCCACGTCACGACCCCCAGATCGATGGGATCATCGGTCACCTGCCGCACCGCCGCCAGGGCTTCCTCGTGCCGGCCGAGGGTGTTGCACAGCAACGCCTGCGCCTGGGCGGCGGCCAGCACCCCAGCCCCTTCGCCGCGGCGTGCGTTGTCCTTGCGGGCGGCCTCTATCACGTCGAAGGCGCCGTCGTCGCCGGTCCACGCGGCAACCAGCATGGGACCGTACGACGGGGCTGGGATGCCGGTCGCGTCGACGACCATCTCCCGCTCCGCCAAAAGCTCGGCGGCAGCCGCGATGTCACCGGCGAACGCCAGCCACGAGATTCTCGCGGTCAGTGCCAACGGCAAGAGCGCGAGCGCACCCGCGTCGCGGGCGAGCTCCAGGAAGCGAGCGCTGAACCTCTCGAATGCCTCGTCGTCCCAGAGATCGACGGACGCGTTGATGCACCAGAGCAGATGCAATCCGTCCTGACCGGCCAGCGGGGTGTCTTCGAACGCTCCGAGGGCACGTCGCAGCCCGCGTACCCCGGCCGCGTAGCCCTCGGTGAAGCGCACGGCGGCAGCGTCGAGGAGCAGGTCGGCCGGGACGGAGGGATGCGCCGGCGCCGGCGCCGAACGGGCGGCTTCGGCCGCCTCTCGCAACCCACCACCGGCGGCGAGGTGTCCGGCGAACCAGGCCGCCATCAGCGCATCCAGATAGGTGTCGCGCGCCCGCCGGACATCAAACTGACCCAGCCGCCTCGCCGCCTTGAGCAACTCCGAGGGCGCGTCACTGCCGCGACTCATCGTGAATGCGATCCGAACGTCCAGCAGTCCGGCTTCGGCGCGGCGGCGGTCGTCGAGCAGCGCCGCCTCAGCGAGCACGAGCAGGCGCGACGCTGCCTCGGCCTGACCGGCGTCGAGCTTGGCCTGCGCTGCCGCGAGTGTCCGCTCTCCGCGGCGGTGCGGATCGGGTGTCAGTTCCGCCGCCCGCTCCAGGAAGGCGGCCGCCGCGGACAGCCCACCGCGCGCCGCTGCCCGGCCGGCGGAGCGTTCCAGACCGGCGGCGACCTGCTCGTCGGGGCCGGACGCCGCCTGGGCAAGGTGCCAGGCACGCCGATCCGGATCGGCCTCCGGATCCGTGACCTCAGCGACCGCGGCGTGCGCGCGCGACCGCTCTTCGGGCGCTGCGGCGCGATAGATCGCCGAGCGCAGCAGCGGATGCCGGAACCACACCCGGGCCCCGAAGTCGAGCAGGCCCGCCGCCTGTGCCGGCCGCGCCGCCGGCTCCGCCCGCAGACCGAGCTGCTCGGCGGCCCGCAGAACCAGCACCGCATCACCGGTGGGTTCGACCGCGGCCACCAGCAGCAGTTGCCGGGTTTCCGGCGGCAACGGTTCCACCTGTCGCCGGAAGCTCTCCTCGATCCGATGTGGCAGGGCGCCTGGGCTCGGCAGACCGAATCCCCCGGCCAGTTCGGCCGGTGAGAACCCGCGCGGCAACTCCAGCAGCGCCAGCGGGTTGCCCCGCGCCTCCGCGAGGACGCGATCGACCACCCGCTCGTCGACCGGGCCGGGATGTGCCGTGACGAGCAACGCGCGCGCGGCCTCGTCCGGAACACCGATGACCGACAGCTCCGCGAGATCCGTCAGCTCCGGCACCTCGGCCCGCGCCGGGCCGTGGACGGAGTCACGCACAGCGAGGATCATCGCGACCGACTCGGCACGCAGCCGCCGCGCGACGAACGCCAGCATCTGCGCGGACGCCCGGTCCAGCCACTGGGCATCGTCGACCACGCACACGAGCGGCCGCAGCCGGGCCGTCTCGGCGAACAGGCCGAGCACGGCCAGCCCCAGCACGAATCGGTCCGGTGGAGGGCCGCCGGCCAGCCCGAAAGTGATTCGCAAAGCCTCCTGCTGTGGCCGAGGCAGACGATCCAGCTGGTCCAGCATCGGCGCACAAACCTGGTGCAGCGTCGCGAACGCAAGCTCCATCTCGGACTGAACTCCGGCGACGCGCACCACAGTGCAGGCAACTGCCTTGTCCACCAGATAGTCCAGCAACGCCGTCTTGCCGATACCGGCTTCACCGTGAACCACCAACGCCCGGCTTTCGCCCGCCTGAACATCGGCCACCAGTTGATCCAGCAGCGCACGCTCTCTCAGCCGGTCCAGCACCAGTGCGTTCACCCTGTCATCATCGACCAGACAGCATCCGCGATCGCACCGTCTGCCCTCCGATCCTAAGCTGCCACCCTGGCCCGCCTCGGTGGGCCACTCGCCGCACCGGCTAGGGCGCTGAGCCGGCAGCGAGCCGGTGACTCGTATCGAGGGGCAATTGAAAGGCCGCGACCAAGGTGGCGAGGTCTCGCTGACGGGAGTCGGCGGCCCAGACGGCCCACGTTCGGCGGACGATCGGATCACCCTGGATCCGGTGCCAGCAGATACCTTCGGGCAGGTTGGCTGCCCAGCCCGGCGGAGCCAGCGTGAAAGACCGGCCGGCCCGCACTGCGGCGAACTTCACCTCCGCGGTGACCGGGGGATCGCCCTCGGCTTCGGAGTCGCGGTCCACGAGACCGTGCGTCCGGAGGATCGCCGTGACCTCGTCGAACCACGGTGGTGCGTCCGACCGCGGAAAGCCGAGCCATTTCATCCCGCCGAGACGGTCGAGTGGTACCCCGGACGGCTCCGCGAGCGACTCCGACCGCTCCGCGTCGAGCAGGACGCCGATCGGCTCACGGACGACAAGAAGGGCGTCGTACCTCTCCGCCGCCGGTCGGTAGCGGACCAGCGCCAGATCGAGGTCACCCGATCCGAGCGCTGCCAACTGCGCGGCGCTCGACGCGTGCCGGACCTCCACCCGGGCGGCGGGATGTACCGCCCGCAGCTCGGCCAGCGCCGACGGCAACACATCCAACGGCAACTCCAGCGGTACGCCGATCCGCAGCTGTCCGGCCGGCAGCTCCGAGCCGTTGTTGCCTAGCGCAATCACCTCGGCGACCGCCTGGTCGTGCGCGGCCAGGATCTCGCGAGACCGCCGTACCAGCGCCTCTCCCGCGATCGTCGGGGTGGCCCCACTGTGGCCACGGGTCAGCAACTGTATGCCGAGTTGCCGTTCCAGCGATTGGACGACCTGTGACAGCGCGGACTGACTGACGTGCAGACGCCGCGCCGCGGCCGAGACACCGCCCTCTTCCGCGATCGCCACGAGTGCACGCATCTCCCTGATCTCCACAGGCTGATTCTTGCCCCACCGAGGCATCAGTTCCACCGATACCCCCTTACCGCGTACGCGAATGGCCGGGCGGCATGACTCCCGGCCACCTGTGGTTGTGCCCATCGATGCCAGTCACACCACCATCGAAGGAGAACACCACATGACTGCGAAGCTCGACGGCTCGACCGCTCTGGTCACCGGCGGCAACAGCGGCATCGGGCGTGCCATCGCACTCGATCTCGCTGCTCACGGCGCGCACGTGATCGTGTCGGGCCGCGACGCCACCCGGGCCGAGGAGGTCGTTGCCGCCATCCGCGAAGCCGGCGGCAAGGCGGACTTCGTCGCCACCGGCCTCAGCGACGAGGCCAGCGCTCGCGAGCTCGCGCGTCGAGCCACCGAGCTCGGCGGTGGCCGCGTCGACATCCTCGTCAACAACGCCGGGATCTATCCGTACGGCCCGACGGCCGACGCCAGTCAGGACGATTTCGACGCCGTCTACGACATCAACGTCAAGGCGCCGTTCTTCCTGGTCGCCGAGCTCGCGCCACAGATGGCGGCCCGCGGCAAGGGCGCGATCGTCAACATCGCGACCATGGTCGCCCACTACGGTGACCCCGGGTACGCCCTCTACGGATCGAGCAAGGCCGCGCTGCTGCTACTCACCAAGGCCTGGGCTGCCGAGTACGGCCCGGCCGGCGTCCGGGTGAACGCGATCAGCCCCGGCCCGACGCGCACCGAGGGGACAGCTGGGTACGGCGACGCACTCGACAAGCTCGCCGCCACGACTCCGCACGGCCGCCCTGGGCTGCCGGAGGAGATCGCGACCGCGGTGACCTTCCTGGCCAGTGACGACGCCGCGTACATCTACGGCGCACAGCTCCCGGTCGATGGCGGCCGGATCGCCGTCTGACGGAGGCGACGGTGCCCGATCAGCGTCGCCTCCGCGGCGGCCGGCAACCGTGAGTCGACCCGACTCCCCCGGCCCGGTGGCTTCCGGGACCCGGGGGGTCATCCCCGGGGTAATCACCGGGGTCGCCCGCAAGAATCGGATGCAGGTTGGGACGGTGAACGATGTGCGCGAGCGAGGATCGCTGGACCAGCGCAACGACCATGGGCTGCTCGGACGAACGGACGAGTTCGCTCGCTTGGAGCACGTAATCGCGCAGACCCGCGCCGGATGCGGGACAGTACTGCTCGTGCGCGGCGAGCCCGGTGTCGGCAAAACGGCGTTGCTCGAGCAGGCGGCAGCCGCCGCGCCTGATCTGGACGTGGTCCGGTTCCGCGGCGTCGAGTCCGAACAAGCCATGCCGTACGCCGGCCTCCAACTACTCTGCACCACCCTCCGAGCCGACCTGAGCCGACTCGACAAGGCAGAGCGCATGGCCATGGAGTCGGCATTCCGGAGGAACGACGACAGTCCGGACCCCTTCCTGGTCGGCCTCGCCACCCTGACTTTGCTGACTACCGGGGTACGACTGCCGCGGCTGTACGTCGTCGACGACGCGCACTGGCTCGACGAGGCGACCGCCGCGACGCTTGCCTTCGTACTCCGGCGCGTGGACGACGCGGCGATCGCCGTACTGCTCGCGACCCAGAGTCCCGGGGACGACCACTTCGGGGAGTTCCCGGCCGTACAGCTCTCCGGGCTGAACGACGCCGACGCGTACCGACTGTTGCGGACGGAAAGCTTCGGTCACCTCGATGAGGCCACTCTGGGCCGGATCGTCGCCGAGGCCCGGGGCAATCCCGGCACGATCCTCCAGGTACTCGGCCACGTGCGGTCGCCGGCCTTCGCGGCCGGGTATGGCAGCGTCGGCACGCCACCGCTTGCTCCGGGGGCAGAACAGACACTGGCGGAACGACTGCAGGAACTCGACGCGGACGAACTGCGATTCCTGATGCTCGCCGCCGCGGATCCCATCGGCGACCCGGCACTGCTCTGGCAGGCCGCGGGCAGTCTGGGGCTCGACGCCCATTCGCTCGCCGCTCTCGAAGACCACGGCTGGTTGCGGCTGGCAACGCACGTGATGTTCACCCATCCGGACGAGCGCTCGGCCGTCTACCACATGACTCCGAACGACGAGCGACGGTCGCTGCACCGGGCTTTGGCCGATGCGACCGACCCGGTTGCCGCACCGGACCGCCGTGCGTTCCACCTCGCCTGCGCGTCGATTGGTCTGGACGAGGACCTCGCCGCCGAGCTCGAGGCGCGCTCGGCGGACGCGCAACGCCGGTCCGGCCGGGCGGGCGCGGCGACCTTCCTGGAGCACTCCGCATTACTGACCCAGGACCGGCAACTCCGCTCGGATCGGGCGCTCGCAGCGGCGATCGCACGGTTCGACGCGGGATCCGCCAACGGCTCCGTCCAGATGCTCGTGACCGCGAGACTCGGCCGGCTCGACGAAGGCGGCGGCGGTCGCATCGATCGCCAGCAGGCGCGAGTCGCGTTCTTCGAGAACCGCAACGGCGAGGCGGCCGAACTGCTGCTGCGCGCCGCCGAGGATCTGCGGTTGACGGACCGGCAAGAGGGAGCTGAAGCCTTCCTGGAGGCATTGATCGCCGCGGCCTACGCCGGTCGGCTCGGACCAGGGACTGACGTCGTCGCGAACAAGACGCCTACCGACTGGAGGATCGACGGGCTGACACACCGCCTCCTGGTAGGGCTCACTACGCGCTACGCCCAGAGTTTCCGGGACGGATACTCGAATCTCGTCGAGGTACTGCGCACAGCCGCGACGCACGACTCCGGGGACCCTGGCCGCCGATGGCTGTGGATCGCGTCCCGCATCGCCGCCGACCTGTGGGACGACAGGCTGTGGACGAAACTCACGGCCATGGCCCTGGACGCCGCGCTCGCGACCGGTTCGCTGATGCTGTTGCCGTACGCGCTGAGCAGCGAGTGCCTCGTCGAGCTCCACCTCGGGCACCTTGACCGTGCGCAGCGAATCATCGAGCGGGTCGACGCGGTCGCGACCTCGACCCACGCCCCACGGTTCTTCCACGCCGCGCTCCTGCTCGCCGGGTGGCGTGGCGACGAGCAGGCCGCACGCGCCCAGATTGACCTCGCTCGCCGCGACGCGCTCCGCCGCGGCGAAGGTAGCGTGCTGACCACAGCCGCTCTGTCCGCGGCCATCCTCTACAACGGCCTCGGCCGGTACGACGCCGCACTCGAGGCAGCCAGGGACGCCGCGGCCGGAGACGAGCTGGCCGTATTCGGCTGGGCGCTCACCGAGTTGGTCGAGGCCGCCGTGCGGACCGGGCAACGTGCCGATGCGACCCGGGCCCTGTCCGAGCTGACGGAGCGGACGCAGATCTGCGGAACCGACTGGGCGTTGGGCATCGAGGCGCGCTCGCGGGCCCTGGTCGCGGATGACCGTGACGCGGAGCCGCTCTACCAGGAGGCTGTCGAGCGCCTCGGTCGCTCCCACGCCCAACCGCAGTTGGCCCGGGCACGGCTCGTGTACGGCGAATGGCTGCGGCGGCGAGGGCGTCGCGTCGATGCTCGGAGCCAGTTGAAGGCTGCACGCGAAAGCCTCACCGCGATGGGTGCGACGGCGTTCGCCGAACGTGCACACCGCGAGTACCTCGCCACCAGTGAGAAGGTGCGCCGCCGGGCCGCCGAGTACGGATCCCGGCTCACGCCTCAGGAAACCCGGATCGCCACCCTGGCACGCGAGGGGCTGACGAATCCAGAGATCGGTGAACGCCTCTACCTCAGCCCCCGGACGATCGAGTATCACCTGCGCAAGATCTTCGAGAAGTTCGGCATCACGTCCCGGCGCGAGCTGCTGCTCGCCGGCGGCGAGGAGCTCGACCTGCGCGAGGGATGACAACCCGCTCAGGCCGGCCCCTTGTCGCCGTCTACTGGGCGTTCTGCTGATAGGCGAGGTCGGCGGCGGTCAGACCTTCGAGCGCCGTGCCGTAGGACACGCCTTCGACGATGCGCCGACGCAGCTTCTGGTTCAGCGTCTGCTTCTGCAGACTCCGGTACAGCGCAGGCTTGGCGGCGAGCTTGGTCGCGATCTCGACACCACGCTGGTACGCCTGCTCGTGCGGTACGACCTCACTGACGACTCCCCAGTCCAGAGCGGTCGCCGCAGTGATGGTCTCCCCTGTCCACAGCAGCCACTTCGCCCGCGCGACGCCCGCGACCTCTTCCCAGACAACCTGTAGACCGTCTCCGCCGGTGATCCCGAACGACGGATGCGGTAGGTCGCCGTACACGGCCAGCTCCGAGGCAATGTGGACGTCCGACAGCAGAAGGTACTCCGAGTGCACGGTGGCGGGACCGTTCGCGACTCCGACCACCGGCATCGGCAACTCGACGAGACGCTGCAGCACCTTCAGCCCCTCGACGCGGATCTTCTCCCAGTGCTCCGGCTTGAAGATCTCACCGAGGCTGGGACCGTCGATCTGATCCATGAACGCGTCGCCGGTCCCGGTCAGCACCAGCGCGCGGTTCTCCCGATCGAGTGAGATCCGCTCCAGTGCCTCCGGCAGATCCTCGTGCGTCTGCCCCGTAAACACGATCGGCCCGCCATCGGTGTGGAACCGCACCGTAAGGACGCCGTCCCCGGACCGGCTCATCTCAAGATTCTTGTACTGGTCGAAGTAGCTCGGAGTGCTCATCGTGGTCCCTTCGGTCTCGCGTAGCGGATCGCGCGGGCCGGCGTCTCGAACGCCGGCTCCACTCGCGATACCACCACGCGCTTCTCCTGCATCGCCCCCGGGATCACCCCGGCCCCACCCCCCGGCCTGCGCGCCCGCCGCCGTGGTCCCAGAGGTATTCGCGGGCTCGTGCCGGTGGACCCGCGAGCGCGAATCAGTGAGTGCTCGAGCATGGGCGGCCTGGACGGCGGCGGTCACCTCCCTCGGGTCGAAAGCCCCATAGAGACGCTGGCCGTTGATGAAGAAGGTTGGCGTGCCCGAGACGCCGCTCAAGTCGGCGGACTCGACGTCTTGGGCGATCCGTGCGGCATGTACACCCCGTTTCAGATCATCGGCGAACCGGAGGGAATCGAGGCCGATCTCCTCGGCGTACCTCACAAGATCGGTGAATTGCAGCCTGTCCTGCCGGGCAAGAAGCAGGTCGTGCATGGACCAGAAAGCGCCTTGAGCTGCGGCGGCCTCGGAAGCCTCGGCAGCAAGCTGGGCGTGTGGGTGAACGTCGGTGAGCGGCAGGTGCCGCCAGACGAATCGCACGTCGGCGTCGGAGAGTACCCCGCGCACAGCGGCCTCGGCTTGTCCACAGTAGGGACACTCGAAGTCGCCGTACTCGACAACCGTCACCACCGCGGCTGCCGAGCCTCGAACGTGATCGCGGTCGCCGTCAGCCGGCGCTGCGAGATCGACTATGCGTTCAGCCTTGCCATATAGAGCTCGCGCTCTTCGAACCGGCGACATCACGCTGGTGATGCGGAACACCGCCCAGGCGAGAACCGAGGAGATCAGAGCGGCCGACAGGACACCCAACTTCGCCTCGACGAGGAGCTCGCCGCGGAAGGCCAACGTGGCGATCAGCAGCGAGACTGTGAACCCGATTCCCGAGATCATGCCACCGCCGAAGACGGCCGCCCACCCCACCGGCGGACGGATCCGGCCACCAGTGACATGCGAGACCAACCAGGATGTGCCCGCGATGCCGAGTGGCTTCCCCACCACGAAGCCGACCACGATTCCAACAGTCAAAGGCGCCGTGGCCGCGGAGGCGAGAACGCTACCGTCGATCTCGATGCCGGCATTCGCCAACCCGAACAAAGGAACGATGAGATAGCTGGTCCAGGGGTGGTAGAAGCGCTGGAGCCGAGCGTTTGGCGAGAGCGCCGAGATCAACCCGCTTGTCGCTGTCCGAGCTAGCTCCGGCGTCGGCTGTTCGCGAAAGAGCCGGACCTGAACGGTGGCTTGCTCGAGATCGCCGCGTGTCGGCGTATATGCCCATGCGACAAAGCCGATTGCCAGCCCGGTCACGATCGGATCGACGCCGCTGGCCAGTGTCGCGGCCCACATGATGACGCCGAGGAGTACATAGGCAGGTGGCACATCCACCCGGAGCGCGAGCCCTCCGACGAAAACGGCGAAAGCGACTACCGCGACGACCAACGGAAGCAGGGCGATGTCGTGGCTGTACACAACGATGATCACGACCAGCGCCACGAGATCGTCGACGACAAACAGCGTCAACAGGTACGGTCGCAGCTGGTCCGGTACCCGGTGACCGGCGATGGCCAGCACCCCGAGCGCCAGCGCGGTGTCGGTCGATATCGCGACGCCCCAGCCTTCGGCGCCAGTCCGCCCGATCGTCGCCGCCAGGTAGATCATCGCCGGCAAGGCCATTCCGGCCAAGCCGGCCAGCAGCGGCAACAGGAATCGCCGCCGGTCGCGCAGCTCGCCCAGATCAATCTCACGGCGTGCCTCGAGACCAACCACAAGGAAGAACACCGTCATCAGGCCGCTGTTGATCCAGGTGCGCAGATCCAGCGCGACGCCGGCGCTGCCGAGCTCAAGAGCGAAGGTGGTGTTCCAGACCGACTCGTAGGATGCCGCGTCGACGTTCGCCCAGACCAACCCTGCTCCGATGGCGGCAACAAGGACACCTGCGCTCACGGACTCGGTGCGCAGGAACTGACGAAGCGGCGGGCTGATCTCGCGCGTCCACTGCGTCCGCGGCTGCGTCCGCGTCACAGGTTCTGTCATGGTCCGCGGTCCCCATCGTCCTGGGTTGCCGCCGCCTGGATCCGGATCAGAAACCTGCCAACCCCATCGGACTGTTGTACGGGATGGTGACGCTCGTGATCTCGTCCAGCGAACCGTCCGGCTGGACGGCGTAGCCGATCAGCTTCGGTGCGTTCCCGTAGATCTGGTACAGGTACGCTCCGTCGGGGGTCATCCACATGTCGTTGGGGCCGGTGCCAACGATCCCCCCGATTCCCCGGAACGTACCGTCGCCCGGAGGCGGCGGACAGGCAGGATCCTTGGCGATGGACAGCACGTTGCCCTCGAGGCGCCAGCTGGTGATGTAGCCGTAGCCAGTCATCGTGGCGAACAGCAGCCGGTCGTCGGGGGTGATAGCCATCCAGCACAGCTCGGACGGCTTTCCGATACTTGTGTCGGCGGGGCTGACAGGGCCGACTGCGACCTTGCCGTCGGCATCGATGGCCGCAAGCGCCAGGCCGTCCGCGGTCGCGTACCCGATCACGAACTGGCTCGGTCGATTGTGCAGGAAAATCGGGGCCCACGGGGACGAGGCTCCGGCGTCGTGAAAGTGCGGATCGCCCAGCGCGCCGTCCTCGGAGATGGGGAACACGGCCAGCCCGTCCGGGTCCGGGGCGTTCGCAGAGATCGAGTGCGGTTGACCGTTCCGCTCCACCCACAAGATCGGGGTGCCATCTGGATTTGCCGCGGGCAACTCGTCAACAGAGCAGCCGACGAGAAGGAACCGCTCGTCCGGCGAAACCGTGAGCATCGTGGTCACGCGGCCCGGCTTGTCAGCTGGGACCGCCGAATAGCCGTTCGGACGCAGCGTGAGCATCCCGGACTGGTCGACAGACATCAGCCGAATGTGTTCGGGTCCGTGGGTGTGCTGCACGTAGAGCGTGCGACTCGAGGGGGCGTAGGCCAGGGACTTGGCGGTGCCGGTTCTGCCGGTCACGATGTTCCCGGTTCGCTGCGCATCCAGCAGTGTGAGTTTGCCGTCCGCTCCGAGGCCGAAGCTCGAGACCGAGTTGTCGCTTGCATTCGTGACGAACAGAAAGCGTCGATCAGGGGTGAGGACGACGCTGTCGGCTCCCTCCACGATCAACCCCAGAGGCGTGGCGCGGTAGTTGAAGTCTCCGCAGCCGGCACCGCCCGTGTCGTAACGCTCTACCTCGGTGATGGTCCCGTCCACTGCCCGGCAGTAGTGGATGACCCGATTCCGGATCTCGTTCGTCTGCATGTACAGATGGCCGCCCTGCATCGTGCCGCCGTGAGCAGCTGCTGACAAGGATTGCCCTTCACCTGACGTGATCATCGTCCTGTGTCCTTCCCGTGTGGCCTCGGGTCGTTATCGGCTCACGGTCCCATCGCGTGACCGGTCGTGGCCCCGGGGAGTACCCCGGCAGAACCCCCCGGACCTCGGCCCGAACCGGTTGCCACGAGGCTCTTCTGCTAGATGTGTGGGTGAGGTGAGGAGCCTTGAACTCGTGCATGCGGTGGCCTGGTTGAGCTTCTGGGCCGTTGAGGAAGCGTCGCGGTGGTTGTCCGGCGGTTCGGCAACTCGCCCAGGTAGTCGGCGGCCGACTCGCGCCATTTGATGGGCTGGCCCACCGGATGGTGGGTTGGCGTACCGGATTCCGGGGTGCTAACCCACCATCTCGTAGGTCAGCCCATGAGATGGGTCGCTCGGGACGGGTCCGCGCCGACACACAGCGCCGGGTGTGGCTGGGCTGGGACAGGATCCGGTGGGCTGGGACCGGAAGCGGTGGGCTGGGACAGGAAGCGGTGGGCTGGGACAAGGTATTGCTTGTCTCCGCCCCCACGACTTGTCCCAGGTCACCAGACGTGGACCGGCCCGCGCAGCACAGGCCCGCCCGAACCGCCCGGCCCGGCCTCGGCACACCTCCACCCTGCCCACCGCAACATCGCCCCTTGTCCCGACCAGCACACCCGGCCGACGATCACCCACGCATCAAGCAGGAGAGCCTGCCACGACTCGAAATTCGATTGCCCGGTCTTGTTACGGTGCCTGCATGTCTTCCCAGCGCCCCCTCCTGCCGCGGTCGACACCGGCCGCCTCGGGGATATCGTCCCGCGCGATCGCCGCGCTGCTGGACGAGCTCGAAGCGCAATCCGTCGAGTGTCACTCGATCATGGTCGTACGCCACGGTCACGTCGTCGCCGAAGGCTGGTGGGCGCCCTACTCGGCCGATCGCCCGCATCTGCTCTATTCGCTGACCAAATCGTTCACCTCGGTCGCCGTGGGGCTCGCGATCGCCGACGGGCTGCTCTCGCTGGACGATCGGGTCGTGGACGTGTTGCCCGACCACGTTCCGGCCGACATCTCGGAGCAGGGACGCCGCATCACCGTGCACCACTTGCTGTCCATGACGGCCGGGCACAGCACGGACAGCCTCGACGAGGCGTGGCAAATGGAACCGGACGACCTGGTGAAGGGCTTCCTGCGCGTACCGTTCTCCGAGCCTGAGGGTGCCCGGCACACCTACGACAATGCGACCACTTTCGTCCTGGCCCGGATGGTGGAACGGGTCACCGGCCGCGGCCTCCCGGAACTGCTCGAGGAGCGGCTCTTCCAGCCGATGGGCGTCGATCACGCCGAATGGGATCGGGTGGCGAGCGGTGCCGCCTTCGGATTCCACGGGCTGCATCTCACGACCGAGGCCGTCGCCGCTTTCGGCGAGTTGCTGCTGCGCGGAGGCGTCTGGGGCGACCGCCAGCTCATCCCGCGCGACTGGGTGGAGCTCGCGACCAGACGGCATATCGAGACCCTGCAACTCGAGGGCGACTGGGCCAGCCCCGATTTTCTTTGCGGGTACGGCTACCAGTTCTGGATGTCGCGTCACGGTTACCTCGGGAACGGCGCCTTCGGCCAGCAATGCGTGGTCGTCCCGTCCCACGATCTCGTGGTCGTCGTGACCGCTGCCGTCGACGAGGGACACGCACTGCCCAGCGTCTTCTGGGATTGCCTGCTGCCCGGCCTGGATGACGCGGGAAGCACCCGCGACGACGAGATCCTCGCCGATCGGCTGCGGCGGCTGTCATTCGCGCCGGTGCGGGGTTCGGCCGCCCCGCAGCGTTCCGTCAAGGCGAGACTCGACGCCTCCGCCGAGGATTCGGCGCTGCCCGACGGCACCACGGTGATCGTCGATCCCTTGGGCGGTGGATGGCTCCTCCGATTGGGGTCGTCCATCACCATCGAGGTCGGGTACGGCGAATGGCGGGAGAGCTCGCCGCTCGGCCGCCCCGTTGTCGCGGCCGGCGCCTGGCAGGGCAACACCTTCGTAGCCGAGCTTTACGTCATCACCACCCCGCACCGGGTTCGGCTGGTGGTCGACGGCGACGCGGAGACGGCGGTGGCGACCTGGACCACCGTGCCCCTGACCAGCTCCGATCTGGCGTTGCATTTGCGGGCGCCGCTGATGACACGGCCCGACGTCGCGTAACCGATAGTGGCCAGGCTTGCAGGTCTACCGTGCGGTCAGCGTCGGATTGAGCCGCACGAGCTGAGCGGAGGTTGTCTCGTCGAGGTCGGCGACGGCGTCCCGCGACCTCACGAAGTCCGAGAATGATCGGTAGCCGAGGGCCCGCTCGCTGAAGGACGGGTCCATGCGCTTCATCTGACTCTTCACCGCGGAGCTGTGCAGCCAGTCCGCGTCGTCTTTCTCTTGACCCAGGCGCAGCGCCCGCTCGAGGAGGCTCGTCGCCAACTGCTGGGGGTCTTCGGAGTCGGGATCGGCCTCGTCGGGCACCGCGCCGCCCTGGCGCCTGGTACGTCGCGAGCCCGGTGGGGACGAGGCCCCGGCGGGTTCGGCCTTGGGGGTTGGCTGATGTTCGGTCGCCGACTGGGAGGTGTCGATGGGTGCGACGCCTGGCAACGCATCGTAGGTGACGAGCTCGTCGCAGGCTGCGGCGAGCGATCTGCTGGTCGATCCGGCCACCCCCACGCCCACGACGTAGCGGCCAAGGCGTCGACAGCGTTGGGCCAACGCGATGTAGTCGGAGTCTCCGGCCACGATCACCACATGGGTCAGGTCCGGGAGGCGGAACATGTCTTCGACCGCGTCTACGGCCAATCTGATGTCGGCACCGTTCTTGGCGTAGGCAGCGGCGGGAAACAGCTGCACCAGGTCCACTGCGCGGCTGACCAGCTGCCCGCGGTACTGCGCGTTGACCGGGTCTGACCAGTCCGCGTAGGCGCGCGTGAGGACGAGCGTGCCGAACGACGAGGCGAAGTCGATGACTGCGCCGATGTCGACCGTGGCGCGCCTGAGCTTGTCTGCGATGTCGGGCTCGGCCGACGTCTCCCCGCGCTCGAACGCCCGCACCTTGTCACGCTGGAACTGACTACGACCATGCACCTGGTCGTAGCGCGAGATCACGATGTTGTCGAAATCGATGTAGACGGCGACGCGGGTCACGCCGGGTTCGGCCATGATTCCCTTTCTCGATGGGGAGTCAGTGATTCATCAGAGTCGCTGGTGCGCGGGGACGAAGGTGTTCGTGCCGACGGCTTCTTCGGCACGGATGATGTGCATGATGGCGTTGATCATGGCCAGGTGGGTGAATGCCTGCGGGAAGTTGCCGAGGTGGCGTCCGCTGAGCGGGTCGATCTCCTCGGCGTAGAGGCCGAGTGGGCTCGCGTAGGACAGGAGCTTCTCGCACAGCGCGGTGGCCTCGTCCAGTTCGCCGATCTCGACGAGCGCAGACACCAGCCAGAACGAGCAGATCGTGAACGTCCCCTCAGCACCGTGCATCCCGTCGTCGGTCTCCGAAACGCGGTAGCGCAGCACCAGACCGTCCTCGGTGAGTTCGTCGGCGATCGCTCGTACGGTGGCGCGAACCCGCGGATCGTCAGCCGGCAGGAACCGCAGCAGCGGTAGGAGCAACAGCGAGGCATCGAGGGTGGTGGCGCCGTACCGCTGGACGAAGACCCCCCTGTCGTCGACACCGTTTGTGCAGATGTCCGTGCGAATCTCGTCGGCGACTGCCTGCCAGTCATCGGCATATCCGGGCTCGTCGTGCAGCCGGGCCAGCTTGGCACCACGATCCATCGCCACCCAGCACATCAACTTGGAGGAGGTGAAGTGCTGCGGTTCACCGCGTGATTCCCACATCCCCTGGTCGGGTTCGCGCCAGTGCTTCGACGCCGCCTCTGCCTGCTGCTTGAGGAACGGCCACAGGCTTTCAGTCACCTGGTCGCGCGACCTCGCATGCAGATAGACCGAGTCGAGGATGGCTCCCCACACGTCGTGCTGGCCCTGGAGGTAGGCGGCGTTGCCGACCCGGATCGGTCTCGCGCCGTCGTACCCGGTCAAGTGGTCCAGCGTCTGCTCGGGCAGTTCGCGTTCGCCGCCGATGCCGTACATGATCTGGATGCCCTGATCGCCGGAACACATCTCGGTGAGGAAGGAGAAGAAGTCGTTCGCCTCGCGATCGAGCCCGATGGTGTAAAGCCCCCAGAGAGCGAACGTGGAGTCCCGGACCCACGAGAAGCGGTAGTCCCAATTCCGCTCACCGCATGGTGTCTCCGGCAGGGATGTCGTCGCGGCGGCGAGCAGTGCTCCGGTCGGAGCGAAGGTGAGTCCCTTCAAGGTGAGTGCGCTGCGCGCCAGATAGTGGCTCCACGGGTGATCCGGAAACACACCGACATTCATCCATTGCCGCCAGTACTCGGCCGTTCGCCCCATCCTCTCGAGGGCTTCCACCCAGGTCCGCGGCGGCGGCAGTACCGACCACGAGAGCGCCACGAACGCCGTGTCGCCCTGCGACATCCGGGTCCGGGCCTGGGCCGTGCGGCCCTCCAGACCGAGGCGTAGATCGGTCGTCAGCTTCAGAGTGACATCGTGATCCAGGTCGGGCCGGCTTGCCACCGCCTCGCCGTAGCCGGGACCGTCGTACCGCCAAGTTGCTTCGTCGCGGCCATATCCGAACATCGGTTCGCACACCATCGAGAGATCCACAGTGCCGCTGACGCATTTGACGGTCCGCAGCAAACAGTGTTCGGCGTCGTAATCGGTCGGTGTACGGCGGTGAGCCAGGGACCGCTCGGAGATGTTGTGCCACGGACCCATGAGCAGGGCATCACGGACGATCAGCCAGCCGGTCGGTGACTTCCAGGTTGTTTCGAGCATCAGGCTGCCCGGCAGATACCGACGTGCAGCGGGCACATGTACGCCGTACGGACCGAGCCGGAAGCTCCCCGCGGCCCGGTCGAGAATCGCCCCGAACACACTGGGTGAGTCGTGTCGCGGCAGGCACATCCACTCCACCGCACCGCTCGGCGCTATCAGGCAGTTGGACTCGCAATCCGACAGGAAGGCGTAGTCCGCTATCGGCGGGTGTGCGCTTCGACTCGGACCTTCGTGCTGGTCGCCGGACGTCGCGAGGGACTCGGGCAAGGTCACTCCCCTCCCTCTCCGCTACGCGGCTCTCATCCGCCGTTCCAACCATCATGACCGAGAACGCCGACATCAAGACCTGGAACTTGCGGATCCCGGGCGCGAGGTCACATGCCGGCGGGCTGCGATGCTTTCATGGTGGCGTGGAGCATGATCAGGAAGAGGTCCTCGAAGTCGGGAAGACTTCGCGACGCGGCCGGCGACGGGCCGCGTGGATTCTGGTCCTGGTGGCGGTGCTGACCCTGATCGTCCTGCGCGCGTCGACCGATCGAAATCAGGCGGTGCCGAGTCCCACCCCGTCCGATCTGATCAGCACGGTCCCGGACGGACGGTCGGCGACGGCGTGGCCGACGGCGCCCGGCGCGTGCGGGGCGGACACGCTGCTGCCGATCGTGTCGAGTGCGCCACCCGCGGAGCACACCGGCATCCAGGTACTGCTCGGCGGAGACCGGCTCCGACTCGTCGATTTCGACAGCGGCCACGCGACCACCTTGCCTGACGCGGTCGTCCGTCCGGGCGAGTACGCCGCTGTGCTGGCCGGTGATCCGGTCACGGCGTACGCGGAAACCCGGTCGTGCAACGAAACGGCCCCCTATGCCATGGTGCGCATCAGCGCCGATCACCGGGTGAGTGTCATCCGCGCGCTCAGTCCCACCGAGGCTCCGCTGACCGATGGCAATCGGGTCTGGATCGCTTCCTTCGCCAACGGCATCGACAACCCCTACGGGACGATCGCTCCGGTCGCCGGCGGGCAGCAGGTGCGGCTGCCGCTCGGCTTCCACGCATCCGCCATCGTGGGCGACACGATCATCGGGCAACTGCAACCCGATCCGGGAATCTCACCGACCTGGCTCGCGCTCGTCGATGCACGAACCGGGCGGCTGCGGGCCAAGCTCGACCAGCAGGTAGCGCCGCTCGCGGCGGGTGCAGGCCAAGTCTTCTGGACCAGCGGCTGTGACGACGACGGCGCGTCACCGTGCACGCTGCGCCGCAGGTCGATCGCCGGCGAGGAGACCCTCGGATCCCCGCTGCCGGGCCCCGCCTGCTGCGGTGTCGTCAGCCCTGACGGTACGAGGGTTGCCTTCCTGATCGAACGAGCAACGGCCGACTCACGTTTCGACGGCCACCCGCTCCCGCCCATGGACATCGCGGTGATGCGTCTCGACACCGGCCGGCTGGACATCGTGCCGGGGATCGAGTTGCCCGCCAAGTCCCAACCCGGTCTGGACTTCGCCGACCGTGGAGGCTGGCTGGCCATCGCCCTTGACGCAGGATCGCGCACGCGGCTTCTTGCATGGCGGCCGGGACTTCGGCAGCCGTACGAGACGACCGCGCTTCCCGGCCTCGTCCACGACTCTCCAACACTTGTCATCACCAGCCACTGACCTACGCGTGGGATCGCGCCTCCGGCGCAGGACGACGCCGCTGTCAGTGTTCGTGCACGTGGTCGCCGTGCTGGTAGTGCCGATGCCCATCGTGGAGATGATCGAGATGGTCCTCGTGCTCAACCGTCTCGCACCCGTCCCCCTCGGTGTGCGTATCGCCGTGATTCGCGTGCACGGTGCTCTCCGGGTGCTGTTCGCCATCGTGGACATGATCCACGTGGTCGCCGTGCGGCACCGTCTCGCACCCGTCGTCCGGCAAGTGCTCGTGATCGACTTGTTCGGTGTGCGTGCTCATGGACGCTCCTTCGGGTTGCCTCCTTCCACCTTCGCCCTGCGTCCCGACCACGACAAGGTCCGGGTCACCTCACCGAACTCAGGGCGCGCCGCTCTGCGGGCCGTGCAGTTCTCGGGCCCACAGCCAGTCGACGATGCGGTCGACGCCCCGGGCGAGGTGGCGGCGGTAGGTCGTGAAGGGCAGGCCGAGCACCTCGGCGGCGCGTTCCTGGGTGGCCGCGGGTCGTAGGAAGGTGCGGTCCACGGCCCGGAAGGGTCTGTCGTCACGGGGGTCGGCCCGGAGCGACTCAGCTGCCGCCAGGAGGAGGGTACGGAGCGTGTCGGCGGATGAGTCACCGTGGTCGCGGACCAGCCTGGATCGCAGCAGCGGATTGCCGGCGAGCCGGTCCGGCCGGTGCAGACAGCGCAGCGCGGCTCGGACCGCGTGGGCGAAATCGGGCTGGGAGAGCACTAGTTCCGGGTCGGCGCCGGTCGGCGGTCCGGCAGGGGCGCCGATCTCCCGGTCGGACATCAGCTCCAGCCAGGCCGCAGGACCCAGCCGCCGGAAGTCGTGGGCGAACACGGCGTAGTGATGGGTGCCGATGTCGTACTCCGCCTCGTGGGCCCGGTGGTAGTCGATGTAGGCGAAGAAGGGTTCCCAGAAGGCTGCGTCCTCGTAGCACGCGATGAAGTCCCACGACAGGCGCGGGGTGGTGAGGACGTGCTGGATGTGCCGCGCGGTGATCACGTTGTTCGACGCCGACGGCCTCTGATAGGCATCGCGATCCACGAGGAACCTGGCCGCGTGAACGCTCTCGCCTGGCCGTGGCGGGCCGTGTCGCTGCGTGTATTCCCACATCGCCGCGGCGCCGGGGTCCGCGGCGAGATCCGACTCGCCGGCCTGATCGAGGGCGATCGCCCCGCCGTACCCGATCGGTTCGCCGGTTCCGGCCCTGATGGCGATGAACGTCGCAGCAGGATGCTCCATCCACTGCCCCACCAGTTCGGCCTGCTCGGCACCCTGGTGCCGCCTGGTCATCGCGAGGATCGGAGCACGGTCCTCGTCGCGGAGTTCGTCGGGGAACGCGTGACCGAAGGTCTCCCAGTCCCAGAAGCTCCGCATCGCCGGGTTGTTGCGGTGCAGGAAGATGATGTCGGCAGCCCACCGGTGCTGTTCCAGTCCCGTCGTACGGCGTGCCTGCTCCACCAGGTGGCGACGTACCCGCCGGTGCAGGTCGGCGTACGACGCGCGGTCCCGCCACCGCAGATCCGCGTCGAGGACATCCCGCGCCACATCGTGCGGGAACACGCCGTCCGGGTCCTCCTCGATGAACGACAGCCCGCGCAGCCAGCCGAACAGCTCATGCGCGTCGTCGCCGCCGAGCGCCGTACGCAGCAGGTCCTCCGTGGTGAACCGGGCGTGCGCACAGGCCTCCAACGCTTCCCGGTGCCGTGGGCTGGGGACCCACTCGACGAAGTGTTCGAGCAGTACCCGAACCACGTCCGGCGTTTCCCGCAGGGACAAGCCCGGCGCGAGGGCACCTCGGTGCTGCTCGACGACGTCGACCAGCAGGGACAGCGCGAGCGGATGCCCGTGAGTCATCTCGAGCACCCGTCGATGCAAGTCCTCGGGCACACCTGCGGCGTCGAGGTAGGACCGTGCGTCGTCGGGTTGCAGGTTGCGCAGGGCAACTACTCGCAACAGCTCGCCCCAGCCCGGATCGCTCGCCCACTGCGGCGAAGGCGGCGTACGCCCGGCCATCACGACCAGCGCGGCCGCGGGAAGCTCCGGCAGAAACTCCTCACGCAGCCAGTTGTCCAGGGGCACCAACTGCTCGTAGGTGTCGATGAACAGAATCGGGCGACGGTGCGCAGCGAGGCTCTCCAGTGGTGCTGTTCGTTCCGGCAGGCCGAGGGCCGCGCCGAGTGCAGCGTAGAACGCGGGCGGCGACGGCTCGATCGTCCGGGCGTCCAGACGCACCGCCGTAGCACCTGCCTCCTCGGCTGCCTCAGCGAGAGCGCCGAGCAATGTGGTCTTCCCGATCCCTCCCGGCCCGTGAACGAACAGCACAGTGAAGCCGGACTCGCCCGAGGTCAAGGCAGTCCGGAACAGCTCGAGCTCACCGGTCCGCCCGACGAACCGCCGGCGCCGTGCCCGCCGAAGCCGATCCGCAACAGTGATCGCACCGAGCTGTGCCGTCTGCGTCGACTTGCCACCGCTCGTCATGCGCCACCCCCTTCGGCACTCCGAGCATCCTCGTGCGCCGCGCCTCAGTCCAACCTGCCCTTCGCTCCGTTGGCGGTCAAGACGGATGGACAGCTCGTACGGCGTTCGGACAGTGATTGGACAGCGAATGGTCTGGCAGGTGAGCAGGCTGGGGGCCGCACGCTTCCGGCACTGATACAGCTCCGGAGGTGTGAGATGGCGGAAATCCTCGTGCTCGGCGCCGGCCTGAACGGTCTGGCCACCGCGATGCTCCTGGCCCGCGACGGCCACAGCGTGACGATCCTGGAACGCGACGACGCCACGCCGGGCGACGATGCCGAGAACGTTTGGCAGACGTGGCAACGGCCGGGAGTCAACCAGTTCCACCAGTTGCACTTCATGCTGCCCCGCTGGCGGGCGCTGATGCAGCACGAGCTGCCGGCCGTGCTCGACCAGGTGATCGCCTTCGGCGGCTCCCGCGTGAACGTGTTCGACGAGCTGCCCCCCGACCTGACCGGCGGCCGGCGCGACGGCGACGATCGGTTCGAGACGGTGACGGCCCGGCGTCCGGTCCTCGAGGCAGCAGCCGCAACCGTCGCACGGAGAACCCACGGCGTCTCGATTCGCCGCGGCGTCACGGTCACCGCGTTGCTCACCGGGCACTCTTTGGTCGGGGCAGCACCACACGTGACCGGTGTCATCATCGACGGCGGCGCCGTACTGCGTGCCGATCTCGTCGTCGACGCGACCGGCCGACGGTCGCCGGTCGGCGCGATGGTCGAGTCGGCCGGCGGCCGCCGCCCGCACGAGGAGCGCGAGGACTCAGGGTTCGTGTACTACGCCCGCCACTTCCGCTCGGCAGACGGATCCCGCCCCGCAGCCCTGGGCACACTGCTCCAGCACTTCAACAGCCTGTCGGTGCTGACCCTTCCGTGCGACAACGACACCTGGGGCGTCGGGTTCATCACGTCCGCGCGGGACAAGCAGCTGCGCGAGCTGAGCGACGCCTCCGCCTGGCAGGCTGCGCTGAAGCTCTACCCGACCGTCGCCCACTGGGGCGAGGCCGAACCGATCACCGACGTACAGGTGATCGCCGGCATCGAAGACCGGTACCACCGGTACGTCGTCGACGGCGAACCAGTGGTCACCGGGCTCGTCGCGGTCGGCGACGCGTGGGCCTGCACCAACCCCTCGCTCGGGCGGGGCGCGTCGATCGGGATGCTGCACGCCTGCGCACTCCGTGACCTACTCCGTGACGTCAGCCCGGACCAGCCGGAGAAGCTGGTACGGCGGTTCGACGAGATCACCGAGAGCACGGTCACCCCGCTGTACCGGATGACCGTCGCCTTCGACCGGCACCGGCTGAACGAGATCGCCGCCGACGTGGCCGGCGAGACCTACCACACATCAGACGCCGGGTGGGCGATGACCAAAGCGCTGTACGCAGCCGCACAGCACGATCCCGACGTACTGCGTGCGTACGCGTCCGTCATGTCGATGCTCAGTACTCCCCAGGAGGCGCTGGCCGCCCCCGGCATGGTCGGCAAGGTCCTGACACTCGGCGCCAACGCGCCGCAATACCCGACGCCTGGCCCCGACCGCGCGGAACTGCTGTCCACGATCGTCGATCGAGGTGCCCCGCGCTGACGACCGGCTCAGTTGCCTAAGGCAACGGCTCGGCACTCGTCGTACCGGGTCACGCTCGCCACCGGTAGTAGCGGCATGCTCACCGCGTGCGGAGGCGATGCCGAAATGAGTCTTCTTCGTCTACCGTGTCGGTGAGGGGTGGTGGCGTGGGGGCGGACCAACTGCGGATCAGCCTGCTCGGCGAGTTCACGGCGTCGTACGACGGTGCCGTGCTCGAGCTGGGCGGGCGGCGGCAGCGCGCCGTACTCGCCGTGCTGGTGCTCGCACGCGGCGAGGTCGTCCCGGCCGAGCGGCTCGCCGACGCGGTCTGGGGAGAGCACGCGCCTGGCAACACCGCCGGCGCTCTGCAGTCCTATGTCTCGCACTTGCGCCGCAGCTTGCAGCCGGGCTCAGCGGCTCGCGCGCGGTCCGCGGTCGTCGTCCGCGAGGGTCCCGGGTACGCCGTCCGGCTGGCGCCGGATGCGGTCGATGCCTGGCGGTTCGAAGAGCTCCTGAGGGACTCCGAGACCGCGACCTCGCCCGATCGAGGCGGCCACCCTTCTCCGGGAGGCGCTCGCGCTGTGGCACGGTCCGGCGCTGGTCGAGTACGCCGACGAGCCGTGGGCCGAGGCCGAGATCGCGCGCCTGACCGAGCTGCGGGCCGTCGCCCGCGAACGGCTGCTCGCCGCTCGTCTCGAGCTCGGGGAGGCGGCTCTCGTTGCTGCCGAACTGGAGGGGATGGTCGCCGAGGAGCCGTTGCGGGAGGAGCGGTGGCGGCTGCTCGTGCTCGGGTTGTACCGCGCCCATCGGCAGGCCGACGCGCTGGCCGCGCTGCGACGTGCCCGCCAGACGCTGGCCGACGAACTCGGTGTCGACCCCGGTCCGGCACTGCGCGAACTGGAGGCGCAGGTACTCGCGCAGTCGCCCGAACTGGTTCCTGTCCACGCAGCCGCGGGAGGAGACGGTGCGGGCACCCGCCCCGAACCACAGCGGTCTCGTCGACCGGGACCGCGAACTCGCCGCACTCCGGTCGATGCTGGATGGTCTCGAGGGCGGGCAGCCCGGCCTGCTGCTGTTCGAGGGTCCGGCCGGGATCGGCAAGACGCGGCTGCTGGCCGAGGCGCGCAGGCTCGCGGCCGAGCGATCCGTGCGGGTGCTGTCGGCCCGCGGGAGCGCGCTGGAGAGTGCGTTCGCCTTCGGCGTCGTGCGCCAGCTGTTCGAGGCGGAGGTCGGCGATCCCGCGCGTCGCGACGAGCTGCTGCGCGGTGCCGCGGCTGGAGCCGGGGCCGTGTTCGACATCGCCGACGGCGACCGGGCCGAGGGCTTCGCCGTCCTGCACGGGTTGTACTGGCTGGCGGTCAACCTCACGACCGAGCGACCACTGGTGCTCGCCGTCGACGATGCGCAGTGGTGTGACGGCGCCTCGCTGCGCTTCCTGGCATACCTGGTACGACGGCTCGCCGCGGTACCCGTACTGGTACTGGCGACCCTGCGCACCGGCGAGCAACACGACCACGAGGACCTGATCGCAGAGCTGGCGCTCGAGCCCGAGGCGCTCGTCGTACGGCCGGCGCCGCTGTCCACGGAGGCGACGGCCGAGCTGGTGGAGCGCCGGCTCGGCGTACGACCCGCATCCTTGTTCGTCACCGCCTGCGAGCGGACGACCGCAGGGAACCCGTTCCTGCTCTGTCAGCTGCTCCAGGCTCTGGCCGCCGACGGCGTCCGGCCGGATGCCTCGCACGCCGACCGGGTCGTGGCCGTCGGATCGCGGGCGGTCTCGAGCCGGGTGCTGCTGCAGCTGCGCAGGCTGCCACCCGACGTCGTGGTCGTCGCCAGAGCTGCCTCCGTACTCGGCGATGGTGCCGCCCTACCCGCGGTCGCGGCACTGGCCGGGATCACGGAAGCCCGGACCGCGGAGGCGCTGGCCGCGCTGGCGCGTGCCGAGATCGTCAGGGACGAGCAACCAGTGGCGTTCGCGCACCCGCTCGTACGAGACGCGGTGTACCAAGCGCTGCCGGCGGCCGAGCGGGAGCTTTGCCACGAGCGGGCCGCGTCGGTCCTCCGGGATGCGCAGACGAGTGACGAACTGGTTGCGGCACACCTCCTGCTGGCGCCGCCGCGAGGCGACGAGAACGTCGTGACACTGCTCCGTACGGCGGCGCGCGAGGCGGCCGAGCGCGGGGCGTCGGAGAGCGCCGTGACCTACCTGCGCAGGGCGCTCGTCGAGTCGCCGACGGGCTCGTGGCGCAGCGACGTGGTGCTCGAGCTCGGGCATGCGAGAAGCCCCGCTCGACGGCGCGGCCGCCGTCGAGCACCTCGTGCAGGCGTACCGACCTGCACGACGACCCGCGCGTCCGCGGCGAGATCGCCATCGCGGCCGCCTCGACCCAGGTGTTCGCCAGTCCGCCAGGAGTCGCGACGGCCTTCGCCCGCGAGGCCGCGCGCGGCGCTCCCCGACGGACTCGCCGACCAGCGCCAGGCGCTCATCGCGCATCCAGCGCATCAGTGGGTTCATGCACAGCATCGGCGACGGCTGGCAGACACCCGCTCCAGGAGCCCGAAGGGCAGGGACCGGGAGCGCGGATGCTGGCCGCCACGGTCGCGCTGGAGGCGGTTCTGGCCGGCCGCGACCGGGAACGGGCCATCGCGATGGCGCGTTTCGCGCTCGACGGCGACCACCTGATCGCCGTCGACGACGGGCTGTTCTGGGTCAATGCCGCCGCGGTCCGGATCCTCTCCGACGACGACATCGGCGACTTCTGGAGCCGGGCTCGCGCCGCCAGCCACGCGCGCGGGTCGCTGTTCGCGGCGCTGTCCACCAGCCTGTGGGAGGGCTTCTGGCAGTGGCGGCGCGGTGAGCTCCACGAGGCCCTGGCGTGCCTGCGAGCCGCCCTCGACCAGGATCGCCTCTGGGGAGGTACGCGGGTCGGCGAGCCGTTCGCCCGCGCCTTCCAGATCGGCTGCCAGCTCGATCGGGGCGACCTCGCATGCCGCACGCCGGGCGGCCGACGCCTTCGCCGACGGTACGGCGTTCGGCGAGGGCGGCCGCGTCTACCAGCAGGCCGTGGCGCGCCTGCTGGTCGCCGAGGGTCGCTACGACGAGGCCCTTGTCGTGCTCGGCAGTCGTCGGTCGACCGGCGACGGGATCGCCATCGTCAATCCGGCCTGGAACCCCTGGCGGTCCATCAAAGCCGCCGCCTTGTACGGGCTCGGACGTACGTCGGAGGCCATCGAGACAGCCGAGGAGGAGCTGGCCCTGCTCCGGGTATGGGGCGCACCGAGCTTCCTCGGCAGGGCGTTGTGCATGCTGGGCGAGTTCCAGGGTCGTGCCGGCCTCGACGACCTCGTGCGAGGCGGTGGACCTGCTCTCGTCGACGCCGGCGGCCGTCGACCTCGCCCGAGCGCAATGCGCGCTCGGCAGCCACCCGGACGTGGCGGGCGAGGATGCGATCACGCTGCTGGAGGCGGCAAGCCGGACGGCGGAGCAGCGAGGTGCCCGCCAGGTTCGCGACCGGCCCTGGCTGAGCTCGAGCGGCGCGGTCGCCGGATCGAGCCCAGGCACCGACGAAGTGCCTCGCTTGTCGCGCACCGACCGGCAGATCCTCGACCTGACCGCCGCCGGCCTGGACGTTCACGAAGTCGCGCAGCGGCTGTTCGTCACACCGGGGACCGTTCGGGCCGTCCTGGACGAGGCCGGCTTCACGGCGGAGCCGGCGGCTCAGGAATTCTCTCAAGTCGGAGCAAGGGACCATGACGCACGACACTGAACGGGAGGCTCCAGTGACGGTGCAGCAGAGTCTCCGGGCCGCGAGCCTTCGTGGGCTCTGCGGCGGCGCCGTGCAGCTTCCCGGCGACCCGGCGTACGACATGGCGCGCGCACCGTGGAACCTGGTGGTCTCCGACTATCCCGCGGCCGTCGCCTATCCCGCGTTCCCCGAGGAGGTCGCCGAGGTCGTGCGCGCCGCGCAGGCCGCCGGCCTGTCGGTCGCGCCGCAGGGCACCGGCCACGGCGCTCCGGCGCTGGGCGGCCGGCTGGCCGATGCCGTACTGCTGCGCACTTCCGCGATGACGGAGCTGAGCATCGACCCCGAGAACCGGATCGCCCGCGTCGGCGCCGGGGTGTTGTGGGGTGATGTGGCGGAGGCGGCCGGGAGGTACGGGCTGGCCGCGCTCCACCCGTCCTCCCCCGACGTCGGTGTGGTCGGCTACTCGCTCGGTGGCGGGATCGGATGGTACGCCCGGCGACTCGGTCTGCAGTGCAACTCCGTCACGGCAGTCGAGGTCGTCCTTGCCGACGGCACCTTCGTACGAGCGACCGCCGACAACGACGCCGACCTGTTCTGGGCGCTCCGCGGTGGCGGTACGCCGCTGGGCGTCGTCTGTGCGCTCGAGTTCGAACTCCAGCCGATCCAGACCGTCGTCGCCGGGTTCCTCGCCTGGGACGGGACGTCCGTCGACCAGGTGCTGCCCGGGTGGGTCGCGTGGTGCGCGGACGCCCCCGAGCAGGTGACGTCGTCGTTCCGCTTGGTCGACGTACCCGACCGGGACTCGATGCCGGCCGAGGTCCGGGGTCGCCGGTTGGCCATCATCGACGGTGCCGTGCTGGGCGACGACGCGTTCGCCGACGACGTACTGGCGCCGTTGCGCGCACTCGCTCCGGAGCTCGATACGGTCGGCCGGGTTCCGGCCGCCGACCTGGTCAGGCTGCACCTCGAGCCGGAGGAACCGACCCCCGCGTACGCGAGCAGCACGCCGGTGGCCGAGCTTCCCGACGCGGCGATCGCCGCGATCATCGAGACTGCCGGCCCGCGATCCGGCAGCAGCCTCACGGTCGCCGAGTTGCGCCAGCTCGGCGGCGCGCTGTCCCGGCCGGACCCGGACGGCGGCATCCTGTCGTCCCTCGACGGGGCCTTTCTGGCGCTGGGTGTCGGGCTTGGGTTCGAACCCGACGACTGGCCGCGGCAGCGCGCCGACGCAGAGCGGTTCCTGGCCGCGGTCGCACCCTGGTCGACCGGAGGCACCTACCTGCCGATGCTCGACGACAGCAGCGACACGCGCAAAGCCTTCCCGCCCGACGTCCACGCCCGGCTGACCGCGATCCGTCGCCGGGTCGATCCGGCACGGCCTCTTCATGGCACCGCACCAGACTTGAGCCGGCGCCTCAAGTCGGTCACAAGTCCTCGTCAAGTGCTTCGCGACACCGTCGGTCTGTCATCACCGCAACGACAGACCGAACAGGAGAAGTTCGATGACGATCGCTCTTGACCGCGCCACCTTCCGGCAGCACGACTCCCTCGAGGAGCTTCGCAGTTGCCTGACCGGCGAGGTCCACACGCCCGACGACGAGCAGTACGCCGCGCTGTCCACGCCGTGGTTGCTCGCCGTACCGATGCGGCCGGCCGCGGTCGTCGCCGTACGCACCGCCGAGGACGTGGTCGCCACCGTCCGCTTCGCCCGCGAGCACGGCTTCACCGTCGGCGTACAGGCCACCGGTCACGGGGCCGACAGCTCATACGCCGGACACCTGCTCGTGGTGACCAAGGGCCTGGACGAGGTCACGGTTCACCCCGAGGGTTGGGCTCGCGTCGGAGCCGGCGTCAAGTGGCTCCGCGTGATCGAGGAGGCCGCGCCGTACGGGCTGGCCCCGCTCAACGGATCCACCAGCGACGTCGGCGTGGTCGGCTACACGACCGGTGGCGGCGTCGGCCCGATGGCCCGCACCTACGGTCTCGCCGCCGACAAGGTGCGCGCGTTCGAGGTCGTCACGGGTGACGGCGAGTTCCGCCGGGTCACCCCGACCGAGCACCCGGATCTGTTCTTCGCCCTGCGGGGCGGCAAGGGCGCGACCGGGATCGTGACGGCGGTGGAGTTCGACCTCGTCCATCTGCCGACGTTCTACGGCGGCGCGGTGTACTTCGACGGTGCCGACGCGGAGCGCGTCATCGACCGCTGGCGTCAGTGGTCGGCGACGCTCGCCTGAGCAGGCGACGACGTCGTTCGTGCTCTTCCAGCTCCCCGATGCCCCCGGCATTCCGCCGGCTTTGGCGGGCCGGATGACTCTTGGTCGTCCGGTTCCTCTGGACCGGTGCCGACGGACGAGGGCCGCGAGCTGCTGGATCAGATCCGCGCCGTCGCTCCGGTGATCCTCGACGATGCCGACCTGAAGCCGTACACGGCCGTCGACTCGGTCCACGCCGACCCGGTCGACCCGATGCCCGTCGTCGACCCGGCCATGCTGCTGACCGAGTTCACCGACGTGACCGCGAAGCGGCTGCTCGACGTGGCCGGCTACGAGTCGGGGTCGCCGCAGCTGATGGTCGAGGTCCGCCAGCTGGGTGGCGCCTACGCCCGGGACGCCGAGCACCCGAACGCCTTCTCCCACCGCGCCGCCGGCTTCAGCGTGCTCGCCGTCGGCATCGCGGAAGACCCCCGCGTCCTACCGCACTGGGACCGCCTCTACGCGGCGCTGTCCGAATGGGACACCGGCGGCGTCTGGCCGAACTTCGGACCTCCCCACGACGCCCGGACGGCCCGCCGCGCGTACGACGAGGAGACGCTTCAGCGCATCGCCGAGGTGAGCCGAAAGTACGACCCGGACGGTGTCCTGCAGATCGGCGAGTACGCCCGCGCGGTCGCCGGCTGACAGTCGCGGAGCACGAAGCCACGCGCGGCGGAGCCCACCCTCCGCCGCGCGTGGAAGGCTGGCGTCACCTGACGACGTCGGACGTCTTCAACGCGATCGCCGAGCCGCAGCGTCGGGAGATGCTGGTGCTGCTGCTGCGGGCGGGTGCGAGTGCCTGGACTGCGATAGGTCATTTGGTCGGAGCTCCTGTTGGAGCCAGGGGTGCTCTAGAACGGCCTGCCAGGCGAGGTGCCATGGGAACAGATGGATGTACTTTTCACCTGTCCCAGGCTCGTGCTGCTTGTACACGTCATCCCCGACGAGAACGGTCACGCCCCACGCAGCAAGATTGGTCATCGCGGTCTGCACTGCGGGGAAGCTGATCTGTGCCCGGTTCGAGAACGGCACTGCGACAACGGGTTGCTTCTTGCCCACCGCTTCCACGAGAAGCCCTAGAGGCAATGTGTCCGAGATCCCGGCAGCCCACTTCGCAAGGCTGTTGCAGGTGATCGGAGCGACGATCAGCGCATCGGCCGGCGGCAGAATGTCCGGAGCATCCGGCTCCTTGTACGAGCTGCGCACCACATGCCCTGTCTTCGCAGCTAGACCTTCACAGTCGATGAATCGTCGGCCGTCGGGTGAGGCAATGACACACACCTCCCATCCGTCGGCCAGGGCGAAATCAACCAGCCGTCCGACATCCCGAGCCGCTGGCGATCCAGTCACCAGGGCGTACAAGACCGGCCGACGGGCTGCGGTCATGATCTCCGTACCTCTCCCATCAGATGCGAATCCCGCACCAGGCGGCAAACCTCGCAAGTGAGGCGGTCGTTCGGTTATCCCTGACGGCGAGCGACTGTACGGTCTCATGAACCTGCGGGTGGTAGCGGGTCACCTGTGGCGCGGTGCGACGAGCGGCTTCGAGAGACGCGAATGCCTTCTTTCTGTCACCGTGGAGAAGCCAGCCGCGGGAAAGGTCGATCCAGTAGTGCCCCACGCGACTCGGGGCGGTGCCGACAGGAAGGTGGATCTGGATGCGCGGCTGACGGCTGTTGTTCGACACGTCCGACTTCCCATCCAACTTGAGCGTGGCGGCTGACATCAACGGCCTGCGGAGCTGGCGGGGCTGGCTGCGGACACCTACCCGCGACGTACACCCAGGACGGCCGGATATCCGGCTCTTGTGTCGTTTCCGTGGGTCCCCACGTCGGGCCGCAGCCGGGGGGCCGACTTTGTGCACCAGATCCGTACGCCGAGGTCGTTGCCGTACGGATCTCGTGCACAAAGTGGACGATCGCGACGACGGGTTGGGCAGCCGGAACGGCCGGTCAGGACGGCCGGACAACCTCTCTTGTCCGTTCTGTGGGTGTTCCCGTGCCGTCGGGCCGGACCGCCAGACCATCACAACCAGGCGAGCGCGACGGCCTCCCCCCATACGATCGCGGCGTCTCGGTGATTGTGATGGCCTGCAAGTCCGCCACACCCCGCCCGGCGCGGGTTGGCGGGTTTGGCGATGCCGCGCCCGACCGGACCTGCACCACTCACCAAACAACGCGACGCCAGACAGGCCCCGCTCGGCCCCGAACACTCGACGGCTGACCGACCGGGTTAGTGAGTGCGCCACGTCCGCCCAGGCCGAGACCCGCGAGCCGACCGCCCCGGGCCAGGCTGGGGAGGATCTTCCACCCGATCCGGGACGAGATCCTCCCCACCCCAAGCGACAACCGACACAACACGGCGACTGCCCGAGACGCGAAGGAGACCAACCAACCACCCACGGATACGTCAGAACAGCCGGATATCCCCTCGGTTTGTGGGTTCTGCCTCGGTAGACCTGGGGAGAACCCAGCAGTCGCAGGGATAGTCGGCTGAAGTTGCCTCCTTCTCCACTCGGTTTCGTCCGCCGTGCGGTGCAGGCTCATGCCGTACACGGGCTGTAGAGACCGCATTCCCGGTTCATCGCCGGACGCCGGGAGCGCGGCTATTTGTAGCGGTACCAGAGTTCGTTGGCGCCGGATCTCAAGGTCGCCAGGCGGTGGGCGTGGACTCTGGCGATGTCGGGGCGGTTGCGGAGGTCGGTGATGACGCTGGTGACGAGGACTAGTTCTCGGATTCGGCGGAGGGTCGGCCAGACGGCGAGGGTCGTGACATCTAGGCCGTAGGCGGCGGCTAGGGCTTGGTGGTCCTGGATGGCGCCGAAGCGGAGGGCGCTGACTGCGGCGACGACCAGGTCGTAGGCGAGGGGGCCGATGCTGGTGCCGTCGAAGTCGCAGAGGACATAGCGGCCGGTGGGTTCTCGCAGGAGGTTGCCGATGTAGGCGTCGCCGTGGAGTAGGCCCATCTTGAGGTCGGGGATCAGGTCTCGGTACCTGGCTTCGATGTCGGCCCATTGTCGGGTCAGCCAGGCATGGTCGTCGGCGGATAGGCCGTCGGCCATGGCTAGTCTGCTGCGGGCGCTGCTGAAGGGGTCCCAGAGTTTGAGGCCAGGCATCGGGATGAGTTTGTGCCAGCCGAGGAGTGGGGCTGCGAGTTCGGCTCCGGTCCAGTCTGGGTTGCTGGCTTCGAGCAGCTGCCAGATTGTTGCTGAGTAGTTCTCGAAGAGGACTGGTTGTGTCAGGCCGGGGGCGAGTCTGACGGCGGGCGCGTCGTGGTCTTCGAGCCAAGTCGCGATACGTGCGACGTGGTCGGCGCGCTGGCTCGCTAGATCGCCGGCGCCGAACCTGACGACGACGCCCTGGGTGGGAAGCCGATAGACGGCGTTGTTCGTGTACTTGATGAGCTCTGCTTCGTCCGCGAGTAGGCCGGCCTCTTGGCAGATGCCTTTCAGAGCATGCTTCAGCCGCTGGTCGAGCTCGGCTGTCAGGTTCGTCATACAGTCAATGCCTTCGGCGCACTTGTGCGGACAGTTTCGAGCTGGTGCATCAGGTCGACTGCGTCCGAGCTGTGAGAGTGTTGCGAGGCCGCGGTGGCGATCTCTGCCAGGCGACTGACGCCGCGACCACTGCGCAGGTGCTGCGCTTCGTTGATCACATCGCGAGCCACGTCGACGCCGACCTCTAGTTCATTGGTCCGGATCAGGTTCGTCGACAGGATGATCCGATCGAACGTCCGGCTGCGCCGTGATCTGTCTGGCCCGGATTCCGCTATTGCTTGATGCGCGAAGGCCACGGCACGTACGGCGTACTCACGGCTCTGCACCGCGTCCTTGGCGTAGCCGGCAAGTGAGTTGTAGACGAGAGCCTGGTGACCGGTGTAGTCGCCTGGCGTGAAGTAGAGGGTGGTCCATGGCGAGACTCGGCTCTTGTCGGCGCGGCCCATTTCGTGCTCGGCGCGTGCGAGGGCGTCGCGGACATGATCGTGTTTCCCGAGCATCGCGTAGGCCAGAGCCTCGTTCGCGTGCAGGCGCGCCACCTCTGCCGGATCGCCGGCATCTTGCGCCGCGAGTTGGCCCAGCTGGAGCATCTTCAGTGCTTCGACGGGCTGCGCTTCTTGCATGCTCACCCTTCCGAGGCGATAGAGGATCGAAGATGCCAGGGATGCTTCGTCGGCGTCCTTCGCGAGCACGAGCGCGTTCATGAGAAAGCGCCTTGCGGATGACTGATCGCCGATGTCATGGAACGACCAGCCGAGCATGCTGCTGAAGTCGGCGAGCGAGACTTTGAGGTCCCGATGTGTTCGCTGATCCGCGGCAGAGTGGATCATTCGACGGGCATAGCCGTAGAAACCGCGCGCCGCGTCGACCGCCGCTCCCCCACCGTAGCGTTGATCCAGTTTGCGCAGTTCGGCTGTCAGCGACACGACCTGTTCGACGTCAGATTCGGTGATGACCGGCGGCACGGCCGCAACGCTGTTAGGGAACTCGGGCAACCATTTCTGAGCCTGGTCATTCACGGATCCAAAGGCCACGCTTGCCACGGCGCCTGCGAAGTTCCTCCGATCCTCTGGGGTCAGCTCGCGTGACTGGAAGCTCTCCGCCTCGCGCCGTGGCGCTGTAGGCCAGGCCCATCGAGCCGCGCGGGATCTTGAATGCGTCCGCGACGCGTTCCAGGACGTCGTACGCCTTCACCTGGCGGCCGTTGAGGATCTCCGACACCTCGCCCTGCGACTGACACGTGCGTGCGCCGATCTGAGTCTGACTCCAGCCGTGGCGCTGCAGCCAGCGGAAGATGCCGGCTACGTCACGTGATGCTAGGACCGGACGGAGTTCCGGGCGGTCCCACCAGGCGGAGTCGAGCAGCGGCTGCGGTGCCGTCATCGTCACTCCTTGTCCCTAGGCGGCTCTGTGAAGTTAGCCCGGGCGATCCGGTGAGTCTATCGGCGCGGCCGATAGGTCCTCTCGATGAGCACAGCCTGTAGTGGGACGGCTCACCACGGCGCCATGGTGTGGATACAGAGAGTGAAACAACCCGACAAGCGACGCGGCCGGATCCGCACCGCCCAAACGAAGGAACCAGCCATGACGACAGCCCTTTTCATCGTGTCCTGCCTCGCCGCCGGCCTGACGATCGCGATGCTCACCGACGTGCTGCGGGACCTCTCCGGCCGCAACGAATGACCAGAGCGAGCTCATCAGATGACCAGCAGCCTTCCAGGCACCACCACCGATCACCACGAGCGGGGCGACAGCATGCAGGCGCACGGCTACATCCGAAAGCACTTCCTCATGAACGAGGCGGAGCTGGCCAAAGCCCGGCAGAGCATCGTCGAGGCCGCTCAGCGTCGCGGTGTGCAGCTCGCCGCAATCCACATCGAGGAGATCGAGACCTCTCCGGAAGCCTTCCATGACCTTCTCGCGGCAGTGATGCAGGACGAGGAGCGCATGATCATCGCGCCTGACATGCACCACTTCGGGGTTGCCGGCGAACCCGCATCAGTCACCCAGCGGCTCGAGTCGAACGGCATCACGGTCGTGGTCGGCCAGTAGACGCCACGGCTGGGAGGACGGTCGGCGATGCCAGGCGTGCCAGCCCTCGGCTTCATCTCGATGCAATTCGTGCGGAACGCCGGTGAGCTGCTCGTCATCCATCGGAGGCTCAATGCCCATGCGGTCAACCACGATCTGCAGCTGACGAAGGTGTACGTCGAACAGCTCGGACCGCCGAAGGCGGTCTTCGATCTCCTCAGATCCTTGATGGAGTCCGAGGGGCAGCCACTCGTCGTACCCACACTGCATCACCTCGCCCTCCTCGGAAATCCGGCAGAGATCCGAGACCACCTCCGGCAGAACAGCCACGACGTGCTGATCGCCAACAAGCCGGCGGAGCGGACGTGCTGAGGGGACATCTCCTCGTTCGCCTCAAGTCCCCTGCACCCCGCGTCCGTTCCGCCGTTCCACCGGGACCGTCTGCGCTCCCACCTCACTAACCGGCCAGCGCTGCTGCCCCGAAGCTGCGCCCGCTCGGCCCTCCGACAGCCTCTCCAGCCGAGCGGGCGCAGCTTGGCACTCGATATGCCGGACGTCCTGAAACAGGCGAGCAGCTAATCCTTGGCGGTGGACTTGTCGAGCCAGCCGAGGTAGCCGGGCGACCCGGCCACGATTGGCGTCGCGGCGATTTCCGGGTTCTCCCAAGGATGCTCGGCGAGGAGCAGCGTCTCCAACTCGGGATACCGCGCCACAGAGGTCTTGAGGAGCACCTGCCACTCCTCGCCCTCGCCGTACTCCCCCGCATGCCAGAACAGAGACACCACCGGACCGACGATCTGAGCGCCGGCCGCCAAGCCACCACGAACTGCCGCTTCTGCAAGGCGAAATGCGTCCTCGCGCGTCGGCGCGGCTGTCGACACCTGCAGATACCCAGACATGCACCTGAGCGTAGGACTCCCGCGTCTGCCTCGCGCAGGCGACCAACGAGCGACCTCCGATACTTGGCGGTCGGTTCAGAGTTCGCCGCCGAGTGCCTCGGCGAGGCCCTCTCGGGTCACGCCGAGGCTGAAGAGCAGCGCCGCATCGGCGTCGTTGTCAGGGTCGATCTGATCTGGCAGCTGGGCTGCGAGCCGGTCGGCGACGTCGGGTCCGTAGGCGCGGCGAATGATCGTCAGCGCCTCGGCTTTCTTGAGAATCGCCATGGTTGCTCGCTTTCAAGGTCGTGGGAGCGATCGCCTTCCTACCATTTGACTCCTCGCCGATCTCAACCGGGAACCCGGCCCGCCCGCTCACGAGCCTGAAATCAGCCTGACCTGCAGCGACGTCACCTGATGCGCATCCCCGAGATCGCGCGGGCGATCACCAACCTCTGGATCTCCGAGGTGCCTTCGAAAATGGTGTAGATCTTGGCGTCTCGGTGCATGCGTTCGACCGGGTACTCGCGGGTGTAGCCGTTGCCGCCCAGGATCTGGATGGCTTCTTCGGTGACGCTGAACGGCGACCTCGCCGGCCTTGAGCTTTGGCCATGGAGCCTTCGCCGTGGCGGTAGTCGGGGGTTTCGCCGCGCATCACGGCCGCGGACATGTTGGCGGCGCGCCACACCAGCAACCGGGCGGCGTCGATCTCGAGAGCCATGTCGGCGAGTTTGAAGGCGATGCCCTGGTTGTCGATGATCGGGCGGCCGAACTGTTCGCGGGTCTTGGCGTAGTCGAGGGCGACCTCGTAAGCAGCGCGGGCGATGCCGATCGCCTGGGCGCCGACGATGTGGCGGGTGATCTCGAAGGTCGCCATCGAAGCATTACGGCCGTCCCGGCAGCGGTCGAACCGCTGACGGCTGACGGGCGCGGGCCAACCGCTCGTCCAGCTTCTCCTTACCGCCCAGCACGTTGGCCGCGGGGATCCGGACGTTGTCGAAGAAGACGTCCGCGGTGTGCGACGCCCGCAGCCCGTGCTTGCGCAGCTTCGTGCCCTGCTCCAGCCCGTGCACCTCGGACTTCGAGGTACGACGAAAGCCGCCTGCCCCTTGGTCCCGAGCGACGGATCGACCGTCGCGACCACCACATGGATGTCCGCGATCCCGCCGTTCGTCGCCCACGCCTTCTGACCGTTGATGACCCACTCGGAAGTCTTCGCGTCGTACGTCGCCCGCGTACGGATCGCGGACACGTCCGAACCCGCACCGGGCTCCGACGAGCAGAACGCGGCGACCTTGACGTCATCAGGCGTGCCGTAGCACCGCCCCATCCACTGGCTCCACTGCTCGGGCGTGCCGTTGGAGAAGATCGCGGACGACGCCAGGCCGGTGCCCTTCAGGGACATCCCGATGCCCGCGTCACCCCAGAACAGCTCCTCGTGGACCAGCGGCATCAGCAGGCCGGACGGGTCGACGAACAGATTGACGTTCGCGTCCAGGCCGTACAGCCCGATCTTCGCGGCCTCCTGGATCACCGGCCACGGCGTCTCCTCGCGCTCGTCCCACTCGGCGGCGGCCGGCCGGATCACCTCGGCGGCGAAGGTGTGGGCCCAGTCGCGGATCTCGCGCTGTTCGCTGTTCAGAGCGAGCGAGAACGTGCTCCAGCCCGGCTTGGACGCGCTCGGCGCCCAGTTCACCGGCGAGCGCCATCACGTCGGCCGAGACAGTCGCCTTGGGATCGGTCATCAACATCCTCCGCAAGCAGGGGAAGACTCAACAGCCACATGTTACCGATGAGTGTAACCATCGTTTGCACCAGGGGGTACCACTGTGGCTAAGATCGGTCCATGAGCTCCGCGCTGCTCGCGATCGGACGCCGCCGGACCACGGCGGAGCGTCGTCGCGACCGGGAGCGGGACATCATCCGGGCGACCCGCGAGCTGTTCGACGAGCGCGGCACGATCGACGCACAGATCGACGATATCGCCAAGCGGGTCGGGATCAACAAGGCGCTGATCTACCGGCACTTCGCCGGCAAGGAAGAGCTGTTCGCGCTCACCCTGGTCGACTACCTGGGCGAGCTGGACGACCGCCTCGCCAAGGTCGACAACCCGCGCAAGGCGCCGCTGAACCGGCTCAAGGCGCTGAGCGAGGTCTTCGTCGACTTCTGCCTGGAGTATCCGGCCTTCGCGGACTGCGCGATGAGCCTGTTGCGCAGGACCGGCGAGCAACTCTTCGGCGAGATCACCGAGCCGGTGATGATGAAGCTCGGTACGGCGATGGCCGCGGCGCTGGAGCGGATCGCGGCGATCCTCAAGGCCGGGCAGCGGTCGGGGGTGTTCGACGAGGTCGACACCGACTACCTGGCCAACCATCTCTACACCCAGACACTCGGGTCGTTGCACATGGCAAGGGTCGGGTTGATCGTGTCGAGCGCGCAGCCGGGGCAGCCGGTCGTGCATCATGCCGATATCGCCACCGTCCGGGCGACCGCGATCACCGCCACCCTCGCAACCGCAGTAGGCCGAAAGCGCTCTCCGGCCAACGGCAGCCCCGGTCAACAGCAAGTCCACGGTCAGCAGCAAGCCGACCGCCAGCAGCAGCCCACGGCCAGAAGCCAAACCCACTCGCGGTCCAGCAGAGCAGGAGAGAATCGTGACCGAACCCGCAAGGTGGCTGTTGTCGCCGGCAACAGGATTCCGTTCGCCCGGCAGGACAAGACCTACCGGCACGCCTCCAACTCCGACATGCTCACCGCCGCCCTGAACGGCCTGGTCGACCGGACCGGCCTGGGCGGTCAGGAGCTCGGCGAGGTGGTCGCCGGCGCGGTCCTCAAGCACGCCCGCGACTGGAACATGGTCCGCGAGGTGGTCCTCGGTTCCAAGCTCGCGCCCGACGACCCCGGCGTACGACATCCAGCAGGCCTGCGGCACCGGTCTCGAGGCGGCGATCCTGGTCGGCAACAAGATCGCCCTCGGCCAGATCGACGCCGGCATCGCGGGTGGCGTCGACACCGCGTCCGACGCGCCGATCGCGGTCAACGACAAGCTGCGCAACATCCTGCTCGACCTCAACCGGGCCAAGACCTTCCAGGACCGGCTCAAGATGCTGGCGCGCGTCCGCCCGAAGGACGTCGTACCGGAGATCCCGCGCAACGCCGAGCCGCGGACCCGCAAGTCGATGGGCGACCACGCCGCCCTGACCGCGCTCGAGTGGGGCATCACCCGGGAGGCGCAGGACGAGCTCGCGTACCGCTCCCACATGAACCTGGCCAGCAGCGTACGACCGCGGCTTCCAGCAGGACCTGATCACGCCGTACCTGGGCCTCGAGAAGGACCAGAACCTCCGGCCCGACACCTCGCTGGAGAAGCTCGCCAAGCTGAAGACCGTCTACGGCAAGGGCGAGACCGCGACGATGACGGCCGGCAACTCGACCCCGCTCACCGACGGTGCGTCCGCCGTACTGCTGGCGACCGACGAGTGGGCGACCGAGCACGGCCTGCAAGCCGCTCGCGTATCTGACCCACTCGCAGACCGCCGCGGTCGACTACGTGAAGGGCGCCGAGGGCCTGCTGATGGCTCCCGCGTACGCCGTACCCCGGATGCTGGCCCGAGCCGGCCTGACGCTGCAGGACTTCGACTACTACGAGATCCACGAGGCGTTCGCATCCCAGGTGCTCGCCACCCTGAAGGCGTGGGAGGATCCGATCTTCTGCAAGGAACGGCTCGGCCTGGACGCGCCGCTCGGCGAGATCGACCGGGACAAGCTGAACGTGAACGGCAGCTCGCTGGCCGCGGGCCACCCGTTCGCGGCGACCGGCGGGCGGATCGTCGCCGCGCTGGCCAAGCAACTGGACGAGAACGGCGGCGGCCGGGGCCTGATCTCGATCTGCGCCGCGGGCGGCCAGGGTGTCGTCGCCATCCTCGAGAAGTAGGAGCTGAGATGACGGATCGCTACCAGACCTTCACCCGGACGCCGCTCGGCCAGACCCTGGTGAAGAACCTGGGTCTGCCCGACCCGACACCGCTGCCGCGCTGGACCGAGGGTTCGCCGGTGATCGACGGGCCGGTGGTGTTCGGCGCGATCTCCGAGACCGACGCCGGCAAGGCGATCCAGGCCCTGCTGCGGGACATCGGAGCCTCCTTCAGTACGGCGACCGAGGGCGTCGCGTCGAGCGAGATCCGGCCGAAGGCGCTCGTCTTCGACGCGACCGGCGCGACCTCGACCGCCGAGCTCACCAGCCTGCAGCGCTTCTTCTCCCCCGTCATCCGCCAGCTGGCGCCGGCCGGCCGGGTGATCGTCGTCGGCCGTACGCCGGAGCTCGCGCAGTCGCCGGGCAGCAGATCGCCCAGCGCGCGCTCGAGGGCTTCACCCGCTCGCTCGGCAAGGAGGTCAAGCGCGGCGCCACGGTCAATCTCGTGTACGTCGCTCCTGACGCGCACGAGCAACTGGATTCGACGCTCCGCTTCTTCCTGTCGCCCAAGTCGGCGTACGTCGATGGCCAGGTCGCGCGGGTCGGGACCGGACCGCTGGTCAGCAATGATCCGAGTCGCCCGCTGGCCGGCCAGGTCGCGCTGGTGACCGGCGCAGCCCGCGGGATCGGCGCCTCGATCGCCGACACGCTGGCCCGGGACGGCGCGACCGTGATCGGCGTCGACGTACCCCAGAACGCGGACGCCCTGCGCAAGGTGATCTCGAAGATCGGCGGCAGCGAACTCCTGCTCGACGTGACCGCGGTCGACGCAGCCGCAGCGGATCGCGGCCCACGCGCAGGAGCAGCACGGCGGTCTCGACATCGTCGTCCACAACGCCGGCATCACCCGCGACAAGCGGCTGGCGAACATGCGCACCGACGCGTGGGACGCCGTACTCGACGTGAACCTGCGAGCCCCCGAGCGGATCACGCAGCACCTGATCGAGTCCGGCGCGATCAGGCGACGGCGGCTCGATCATCGGCGTCGCGAGCATCGCCGGGATCGCGGGCAACAACGGCCAGACGAACTACGCCACCTCCAAGGCCGGCGTGATCGGTCTGGTCCAGGCGCTCGCGCCGAAGCTGACCGAGCGGCAGATCCGGATCAACGCGGTCGCACCCGGCTTCATCGAGACCGAGATGACCGCGAAGGTCCCGTTCACGATCCGCGAGGTCGGCCGCCGGATCAACTCGCTGCAGCAGGGCGGGCTGCCGATCGACGTGGCCGAGACGATCGCCTGGTTCGCCGACCCGGCGTCGGCGGGCGTGACCGGCAACATCGTTCGCGTCTGCGGCCAGAGCCTGCTGGGCGCCTGACATGCCGCTCCGACGGTACGACGACTCGCCCGGGCTCGGCTCGCTCTACGCCCGGACGGTGCGCGCCACGTTGCGACGGGCCGACTACGAGCCGGACGCCGACGGCCTCACGCTGGAGCTCCCCCGCTCCGCGATTGACCATGACCACTTGTCGGCGTACCGGGAGGTCACCGGGTTCCCGGCCGGTCCGGCGCTGCCGGCGACGTACCCGCATGTGCTTGCGTTCCCGCTGCACCTTGACCTGATGTCCGACCCGTCGTTCCCGTACAAGCCGATGGGCATCGTCCACCTGTCCAACACGATCAGCCAGCGGCAGCCGATCTCGATCCACGCCGAGCTCGCGATCCGCGTGCACAGTACGCCGGAACGCCCGCACCCGAAGGGGACGGTCTTCGACGTGGTCAGCGAGGTGCGGGTCGACGGCGAGTTGGTCTGGACCGATCTCACGACGCTGCTCAGCCGCTCATCCGGGTCGGAATCGGCGCACGTCGACCTGCTGAAGGACCCCGAGGTGGAACCGACCGCCTGGTGGGACCTGCGCGGCAACCTCGGCCGCCGGTACGCCGCCGCGTCCGGCGACCGGAACCCGATCCACCTGTTCAAGCTGACCGCTCAGGCATTCGGGTTCCCGCGCCAGATCGCGCACGGCATGTGGGCCAAGGCCGCCGCACTCGCATCGCTGGAGCGGGCCGGGAAGCTGCCGGACGCCTTCACGGTCCGCGTCGACTTCCGCAAGCCGCTGCTGCTGCCGTCGCGCGTGCAGTTCGGCTACCAGCAGTCCGGCAAGACCACCGACTTCGCCCTGTACGACGAGCAGCATGAGCTCCCCCACCTGATCGGCCAGCTCCAAGAGATCTGAACCGGGACCGACCGGACGCGAGTCACGACATCGTGATCGCCAGCGTCAGATCACGGTCCATCAGACTGGAGAGGCGCTCGACCTCGGCCTCGACCTCCGCACCGGGTGGGCGTCCTGCCTCGGCGAACCAGGAAACAGCCAGCATCTCGCGGTCGATCTTCCACGTGGCCGCGACCTGTCCAGCCAGCAACGCTACGTTCGCACCCCGCGTCACAGCTGGGCGGCGAGCGACAGGGACGATGCGGTGGTCAGCGGTGCCCGGTCCGAGGACCCACTGGTCGTACCCCGGCAACAAGATCACGTCGTCCGGCTCCGGGTCGGCCGCGGCCAGCGAGGCGAGGTGCTCGCGCAGGTGCAGCATGGGGCTGCCGTCGACCTGGATCTCGACAACCCGGTCGCCGGTGACGTCGCCGATCCAACCGTCCAACCGTCGGCGACCGGCACTGAGACCTGCGGTCAGCCAGTAGTGCAGGTTGTCTCGGGTCGCCGGCCCGTAAGCGGCCAGATAGGCGAGGACGGCTCGCCTTCCGGCATCGTCGAGATCGGGAAGGCCCGTCCATCGGGGGCTGGATGACGGCGACTGGAAGGTGGGATGTCCATCCTCGGCCGGGCCGAAGCACAGATCGCCTTGCCATGCCAGCGGCTTCAGCAACGTGTGGCCCGAATCGGAGAGCCTGGCCCGCAGATGCCGGAATCGAGGCCTCCTCGCGACCTTCTCGGCCAGTTCGGCGTAGCGGACAGGCCCCCGCGCGACGGCGTCGCGCACCACCTCTCGCAGGGCCGGCCAGTCGTGCGGACCCAGGGCGTAGTAGTCCTGCCAACTCTGCAGTTCCCACTGGCGGTTCGCGCAGCGAATCGCCAGATAGACACCGGCGTCCTCGGCGGCGAGCAGTTGCGTGGAGCCGCGGAAAGCGTAGGTCTTGATCAGGTCACCGTTGTCCAACGCGTCCGCGAGCGCGCCAGGCGACGGTCGGGCCAGCCGCCGCCGCACCGCGAGATCGGGATCACCCGACCACGCGGGAACGGCACCCAGCCGGCGAACCACATCGGTGACCGACCTCGCCCCCGTGACAAGAAACTGGCGCTCTCGACGCCAGGCCAGCGCTCGCGCGAGCGACACGTCCATGCGTGGAGGCTACCGCCGACGGGTCGACTGATCGAACCACGCTCTTGCGGAGGCATGCCCGCTAGTCCTCGATGCTGAGGCCGTCGGGAACTGCCTCATGCCTGATGCGGTTGAGTGCTTCTGCGATCGGCTCGGGGTCGCGCCGCCGACCATCGCGCTGGCGGATCGCGAGCAGGCCGGCCTCGGCCTCGCGAGGGCCGATGATCGCCTGGTACGGCGCCAACCGGTTCTCCCGGATCCGCGCACCAAGACTGCCTTCGTCCGCGTGCGCGACCTCGACCCGCAGGCCTCGGTCCGACGCCCGGCGGGCGACCTCGGCGGCGATCTTCTCCTCGTCGTCGGAGATCGGGAGTACGACGAGTTGGACCGGCGCGAGCCAGGCCGGGAAAGCGCCGCCGTGCACCTCGATCAGCTGCGCAACCGCTCTCTCGATGCTCCCGACGATGGCCCGGTGCACCATCACGGGGCGGTGCTTGTTGCCGTCGGCACCGACGTACTCGAGGCCGAACGCCTCCGGCTGGTGGAAGTCGATCTGTACGGTCGACAGACTGAACTCGCGGCCGGCCGAATCCTCGTGCTGGATGTCGATTTTCGGCCCGTAGAACGCCGCGTCGCCAGGTGCTTCCTCGTAGTCGATGCCGGCGTTCTTCAGCACCTCCCGGAGCAGGTCCGCGGCTTGCGCCCAGCTCGCCGCGTCCCCGACGTACTTGCTGGACGGATCGTCGAAGGACGCATCCTCCGCGGGCAGGGCCAGAACGTACCGGGACGCACTGATGCCCATATCGGCGTACGCCTGGTTGATCAGGGAGAGAGCGTTCTCTGCCTCTGCGGCGACCTGGTCGAGGCGGCAGAAGATGTGCGCGTCGTTGAGCTGCATGGCGCGGACGCGGCTGAGCCCGCCGATCGCGCCGGAGAGTTCCGCACGGTACTGGCCGCCGAGTTCGGAGAACCGGAGCGGGAGTTCGCGGTAACTGTGCGAGCGGGAGCGATACATGAGCGCGTGGTGCGGGCAGATGCTCGGTCGGAGCACGAGTTGCTCGCCACCCATGTCCATCGGCGGATACATATCGTCGTGGTACTTCGCCCAGTGGCCCGAGATTTCGTAGAGCTCACGCTTGGCGAGCACGGGCGAGTAGACCTGCTGATAGCCGTTTCTTCGTTCTACCTCGGCGATGTAGCTCTCGAGGGAGCGTCGTACGGCGGCCCCGGCGGGCAGCCAGTACGGCAGGCCGGCGCCGATCAGCGGGTCGGAGTCGAACAGGCCGAGTTCGCGGCCGAGCTTGCGGTGGTCGTACATGATTCCTCCATGGTTGGGGCGAGCAACCACGGAGCACGACAAAGCCCCGGGGCACTCGCCCCGGGGCTTTGTCAGACAGTCAGGTGTCAGCGCGCCGGGACGAACTCCGGCGTCGTCGTCACTACTGCGCGCTGCGACATACCTCAACCGTAGCAGACGAAACGGGAGAGGAAAGCCCCCGACCACCCGCTGCCGGACGCACCAGCCGCCTCGATCACGGCGCCGCCGGAACCAGTCCAGGCACAGCACCCACGACCCGGAGCACGACGGCCCGCACATCATCTGACGGGCTGACCCATCAGATGGTGGGTTGCACCCCGTGAATCAGAGCGTGCAACCCACCATCTGGTAGGCCAGCCCATCAAACGGCGCGCGCAACGACCCCGGACCACACGAGCCATCACCAGGCCCACGGCACCAAGCCTCCGGACTCGCCGGGGCGGCTCATCGAGGTTCTGAGGTCACCAGGTCCGCTCGGCGCGGCACCCACCCACGGGCGCGCGGTACGCCATCGGGCTCGCGATCCACCAACCCCACTGACCTCCCCGCCGGTGCTCGGCGCGGGACTAGTTGGTCTCGTCCAGGTCGAGGCCGACGGGGCGGATGAGGCCCTCCTGGGCTACCGAGGCGATGAGTCGGCCGTCGGCGGAGTAGAGGCGGCCGGTCGCGAAGCCGCGGGCACCGGAGGCGGACGGGGACGACTGGTCGTAGAGGAGCCACTCGTCAGCGCGGAACTCGCGGTGGAACCACAGGGCGTGGTCGAGGGAGGCGGGCTGGATGCGGCGATCGCCGATCACGATGCCGTGCGGCAGCAAGCTTGCCCCGAGCAACGTCAGGTCACTGGCATAGGCGAGAACACAAGCATGCAAGGCGGGATCGTCAGGAAGCTTGCCAGCGGCCCTTATCCAGAACTGCCGGCCGGTGACTCCGGCGAGGCGTACGTCGAGCGCCGCCCACTCCTTGTCCCAGTCGGCGGCCGGGCGGCCCGACCGCGCCTCGAGGACGGTCGCCAGCCGTCGGCGCCTCGTCCGGCGGTACGACGTCGCCCGGCATCGGATCCTGGTGGTCGAGACCGGGCTCGGGCCGCTGGAACGATGCGGACATGTAGAAGATCGGCTTCCCGTTCTGCGACGCGACCACCCGCCGGCTGCTGAAGGTCCCGCCGTCCCGGGTCGGCTCCGCGCGATAGACGATCGGTACGGCGGTGTCCCCGCCGCGCAGGAAGTAGCCGTGCAGCGAGTGCACCAGCCGCTCGGGGTCGACGGTCCGGCTCGCGGCCGCCAGCGCCTGTCCCAGCACCTGGCCGCCGAATACCCGTTGCATCGATGTCTGCGGCTGACGGCCGCGGAACAGGTCGACGTCGATCATCTCCAGGTCGAGCAGCTCGACCAGATCCTCCAGCGACTCAGGCATGCCTCATCCTGACAGGCGATGATTCCACCTGAGCTCGAACCCGCTGTGGGGACGATCACGCGACTCTCTCGGTGAGCGTTCGGTCGCCGCCCGCGACGTACCACCTGACCGGGACGACCCCGGGGCGTGAACAGAAACTAGGGGCCTGGGACAGGTAATAACCTGTCCCAGGCCCCTAGACGTTGTCCGAGCCCACGTCGGTTGGCCCAAGCGTCAGAGCGCAGTAGCCGGGCTTACTCGTCGTCGTCGCGGTTGAGTTCGGCGAGGAACTGCTCGACCTCGGCGCCGAGCTCGTCGGCGGACGGCGTCGAGCCGGCCAGGAGGCTGCCGCGGCTGAGCGAGCCGGCCGCTGCGTCGTACTGCGTCTCGAGCGCGTTCACCACCGCGCTCGCGTCCTCCGAGGCCTCGACCTGCTCGTCGACCAGCCGACCGGTGAGGGCGGCCTCGTCGAGCAGCGCCTTGCTAGGGAGGAGCAGGCCGGTCGCGGCCGAGATCGCGTGCACCAGGGCCAGCGCCGCACCCGGGAAGCGGTTCTCCGCCAGGTAGTGCGGCACGTGGACCGCGAAGCCCATCGCGTCCTTGCCGGCCTCGCCCAGACGCACCTGCAGCATCGTGCCGGCGCTCGCGGGCAGCGCATCTCGCCGTCCCAGATGTTCGACCGGGTGACCAGCTCGGGCCGGGTCGCGTGAGCGGTCAGGCCGAGTGGGCGGGTGTGCGGGACGCCCATCGGGATGCCGTGGACGCCGACCGTCAGCGTCACGTTGTAGCAGCTCGATCAGCTGCCGGACCGCGCCGGCGAACCGGTCCCAGTGGTTGTCGGGCTCGACACCCTCAAGCAGCAGGAACTCGACGCCCGCGTCGTCGGTCAGCAGGTGAAGGCGACAGCGTGCGGCGGGCGTGTAGTCGATGAACCGGTCCTCGGCGAACGTCACCTCGGGCCGCCGGGCCCGGTAGTCGTGCAGCAGGTCGACGTCGAACCTCGCCAGCAGCCGGTTGTCCAGCACCTCGAGCAGGTGGTCGGCCGTCACCCGGCCGGCCTGACCCGGCGTCCATGAACCCGTCCAGCGAATGCACCAGCACCTTCGGCGTCGCCGCCGGGCCGGTCGCCACCGACTCGTCGACGATCTCGTAGAGGTCGTCCGGTCGTAGCATCGTCGTCTCTCTTCTTCACAGTGGCCAACAGGGCGGTGTCAGCGGCTCCTCTATCCTGCCCTCTCCAGCCGCATAACGCCGAACCTCGCCGGCCAGAATTCCGGCTGCCTGGAGATCTTTCAGCATCTTCTCAAGCATCCCGACCACCCGGGAAGACAGTGCTTTGGAAAGCGCTTGCTAGGTTGCGCTTGTGCGCCGAGCAGCCGAACCAGACCTCCGCCCCTGACCGTCATGCTGGCGATGAACGACGTCCAGCCGGGACCGGGTCCTCGTCCCGCCGTGTCCGGGCCCGCCTCGACGGCGGTCGCCACCGTGCTGCCGGTCGGTCCGGGGAACACTTTCCTGGCCGATCCCGGCGATCCGCGCGCGCGCTGCCGGAGGTCGACGTACTGCTCACCGGCTGGGGCTGCCCGCGCGATCACGCCCGAGGTGCTCGACGCGGCGCCGAAGCTGCGGGCGATCCTCCACGCGGCGGGCTCGGTGAAGGCGATTCGTCGATCCGGCCGCGTTCGACCGCGGGATCCAGGTGTCGTCGGCGGTCGTGGCGAACGCGCAGCCGGTGGCCGAGTTCACCGTCGCCACGATCGTGCTCGCGGGAAGCGGGCGTTCCGGCTCGGCGGCGGAGTACCGGCTCGAGCGGCGGAAGGCCGGATCCGCAGCGGGTGCCGGGCAACTACGGTACGCACGGTCGGCCTGCTCGGGGCGTCGCGGATCGGCCGGATGGTGGCCGAGCGGCTGCGCGCGTTCGACCTCGACGTACTGATCAGCGATCCGTACCTGACCGAGGCCGAGGCGGCCGAGCTGGGCGCGGAGCTGGTCGACCTGGACACGCTGTTCAGCCGGAGCGACATCCTCAGCGTGCACGCGCCGCTGCTGCCGGAGACCGTCGGCCTGGTCGACGCGCGCCTGCTCGGTCTGCTGCCGGGACGGCGTCGGTCCTGATCAACACGGCCCGCGGCAAGATCATCGACGCCGAGGCGCTCGAGCGCGAGTGCGTGTCCGGCCGGATCGACGCCGTGCTCGACGTGACCGATCCGGAGCCGCTGCCGCCGGACTCGCCAGCTGCTCGACCTGCCGAACGTCTTCCTCACCCCGCACCTGGCCGGTGCTGTCGGCAACGAGATCGCCCGCCTGGGCGAACTCGCCGTCGGTGAGGTGGAACGTTTCGCCGCCGGCGCTCCCCTCCAGCACGCCATCAGCCGCCGCCGATCTCGGAAGAATCGCATGACCCGCCTCGTCCTGCCTGACACCGATCGCGTGCTGTCCCGCCAGACCGGCTGGAGTCCGGGCGCACTGGGAGGCGCTGGCCGACCACCTGCTCGACTCGCTGATCCCGTACTTCTCCCCCGGCGCCGCCCGCTGATCGTGCTGCCCGGGCGGCCGAGTCGGTCGGGGACGGCCTCCGACGAGCTCGAGGGGTTCGCGCGGTCGTTCATGCTGGCCGCCTTCCGGATCGCCGGTGTGCGGGGCGAGGGCTGCGAGCAGCTGATCGAGCGGTACGCGCGCGGGTGTCGCGAACGGCGCGAACCCGGATCACCCGGAGGCGTGGCTGCGGCTCACCCCGCGCTCGCAGCAGATGGTCGAGGCCGCCGCGATCGCGGTCGCGCTGCACGAGTCCCGCGAGTGGATCTGGGACCGGCTCGACACCCGCGCCCAGGAACACGTCGCGGAGTGGCTGGGCGGGTTCATCGGGTCCACCACGCACGACAACAACTGGCGGCTGTTCCAGGTCGTCAGTGAGCAGTTCCTCGCGTCGGTCGGCGCGCCGTACTCGAAGGAGGACATCGAGGGCGGCCTGGACCGGATCGAGGACTGGTACGTCGGCGACGGCTGGTACTCCGACGGCGACGGGCAGAACTTCGACAACTACATCGGCTGGGCCATGCACCTCTACCCGGGCCTGTGGACCCGGATGGCGGCCGCCACGCCTGGTGCGGCAGTACGACGATCGGCTGAAGCTCTACCGGGAGCGGCTGACGCCTGTTCCTCGAGGATGCGGTGCACCTGGTCGGCAACGACGGGGCGCCGGTCTACCAGGGCCGGTCGCTGACGTACCGGATGGCCGCGGCGACGCCGTACTGGATGGGCGCGGTGCTGGACGCCACTCCCCTGTCGCCCGGGCAGACCCGGCGGCTGTGCTCGGGGATCGCGCGGCACTTCGTGCAGCACGGCGTACCGGATGAGCGGGGGCTGCTGACGCTGGGGTGGTACGACACGTTCCTGCCGACGACTCAGCCGTACTCCGGGCCGGGCTCGCCGTACTGGGCCAGCAAGGGGTTCATCGGACTGCTGCTGCCGCCGGAGCACCCGGTGTGGACGGATCCCGAGGACACGGTGCCGCTGGACGAGGCGGATCAGGTCCGGGCGATGCCGGCGCCGGGCTGGATCGTGCACGCGAGCCGGCACGACCAGGTGGTGCAACTGGTCAACCACGGCGCCGACCACGCACCGGTCGGCCGAGCCCGAGGGTGTCGAGCCTGCCGGCGATCCGCACTACAACCGGCTGGCGTACGCGAACCACGCCGGTCCGGAGCTCTCCGACGCAGCGCGCCGCACGGATCGACAACCTGATCTCGCTCGTCGACCAGCACGGCCGGTCGAGCTACTCGCGGACGGATCCGGCGGATCGGCGTCGGCGCGCGGTCGGCGTCGTCCTGGCACAAGGCGTGGCTGGGCAACGGACGGACCGTGGCGGATCGAGACCGCCTCCGTCGTGCACGGCGGCTGGGAGATCCGCTGCGCGCTGGTCGAAGGACCGGCCGGCTGCGCTGGTCCGCAGCGGCGGCTTCGCGGTCGCCGGGCGATTCCTTGCCTTCAGCAACAGCCGGTACGGCGTCGGCGTCGGCGCGGAACGACGGACGGGCTGATGTCCGCGGTCGTCGAACCTGCACGGGTACGACGAGGCCGGCGTGCACCGCGATCTCGGGGCGAACCCGTTCGGTGCCGCACTCGGCCACGCCGTACCTGACGGCTGCGTCACGGCGGCGAGCCGCTGGTCCTTGTGCACGCCGTGTTGCTGACCCGTGACGCGATCCGCCCCGAAGCGCTTGCCGAGGGCATCGATGTCGCGGTGGACGGTCAGGAGATCACGATCACACTGCCGGGCGGCGACACCGAACTGGTGCGGCTGGGGACCGCTGACGTCGTACGGTCGGAGTCATGAGCGAAGCACTTGTCACCGACGTCCTGGCCGAGGCGGTTCGACCGACCCAGCACCGCGAACCAGGAAAGTTGTGGACGGCAACTTTCGGGCTGGACCGCTGGTGGTTCGTCCAGCGCGGTGAGCCGGACAACCCGCAGCCGTTCGTCGGGGTGCACCAGGACCAGCCGTTCCTGATGGCGTTCACCTCCGCCCAGCGGGCGCGGGGATTCGCGATCGAGAACGGGCTGGCGCCTGCCGACGTGGAGGTGCCGGTGCTCGCGCTGGCGCCGGAGGACGCGGTCGCGCAGGCGCCGGTCTGGCTGCAGCAAGGCATCGCGGCGATCACCTTCGACCACGGGATCAGCGGCTATTTCGCGCCGCTCGGCAACCTGCCGGCGATCCGCTCGCACGTGCAGGGCGTGCGTCGGTGACACGCCGTTAGGGCAGGCTCACCAACGGTGAGAATCGGCCGCGGAGCACTACATTGGCGTTCGATGAGCACGTACCGAAACTCCTTCAGGAACAGATTCGCAACGAATTCACGGCGTCGCAGCAGTACACGGCAGTCGCTGTCTGGTTCGACGACCAGGACCTGCCGCAGCTGGCCGCGCACTTCTACAAGCAGGCGCTGGAAGAGCGCAACCACGCGATGATGATGGTCCAGTACCTGCTCGACAAGGACATCCGGCCGCACATCCCGCGGTGTCGGCGACGTGGTGAACGACTTCAAGACCGCGCTCGAGCCGCTCGAACTCGCGCTGCAGCAGGAGATCACCGTCACCAAGCAGATCGAGACGCTGGCCCGGACCGCGCGCGACGAGGGCGACTACGTCGGCGAGCAGTTCATGCAGTGGTTCCTCAAGGAGCAGGTCGAGGAGGTCGCCGCGATGACGACGCTGGTCAACGTCGCGAAGCGCGCCGGCGACAACCTGTTCCACCTGGAGGACTTCCTCGCCCGCGAGATGGTCGGCGACGAGGGCGCCGACCCCACCGCCCCCACCGCTGCCGGCGGCGCGGTCTGACCCAACCGCTCCGGGAGCTTCTGACCCCGGGCGGTTCCGGGCCGCCGTCCCGCACCAGGCGGCCCTGGACCGCCCCTGGATGCCCGTTGCTACCAGGAGCCGCCGCCGCCGCCGCCGCCACCGCCGCCGGAGGAGCCGCCGCTGAAGCCGGACGAGCTGCCGCCGCCGCCGCCGCTGCCGGCCGGGGCCGGGGGTGGGTCGAAGGTGTTCGCCACGGTCTGGCTGATGGCTGCCGGCCGCGAAGCCCGAGCTGTAGTACGACGGGACCCGTGTACCAGTAGGGATCCGGCGTGATCCGCCCGGCGGCGACCAGCTGGGCGCAGACCCGCTGCCAGCGGTCCGCCAGGCCGAAGGCGATTGCCCACGGGCAAGTACTTGCTGAAGATGTCCTCGCCCTCCTCGAACCGCAGCTGGTCCGCCTCGGCCGTGGCCAGGTACGTCCGGAACCCGATCAGCTGATCCGTCACCGCCCGGCCGGCCGGGTTGCGCTGCCCCTGCGACCGCTTGCCGATCCAGATCCCGATGGCAACGATCACCGCCACCACCGGGATCGCGATGCACGACCGCCCGGCCGAGACCACCCGTCGCCGCGCGCGATCGCAGTACCGGCCAGGCCTGCACCGAACACCCAGAACCCGACCATCGCCATGCAGGCGCAGCGAGCGCCGCTGGCGAAGCTCGAACCGCCGCCGGCCCGCGGCATCCGCAGGTACCACTGCGCGCTGCTTGATCTGCTGCCGCAGCGCCGCGATCATCGCGTCGTGCGCCTGGCGCATCGAGGTGTCACCGGTCGGCCGCGCGCTCGCAGGATGATCTCCGAACCCGGCTGCAACGACGGGAACAGCCCCTGCATCAGCACCTGCTCGTGCGGCGCGGTGGCGACCGCCGGGTTCAGCAGTACGGCCTTCTGCTCCGTGGCCGGTGTTGTCGATCCGGACGCGCGCCGCGGACCGCCAGGTCGATCAGCGTCGCCGCGGTCTCGGTGGTGTTCGCCTTCGCGTCGATCAGCAGACCACCCTCGGCGACCGGGATCCGCGGCGGCGAGAACGCGACCGGGATCTGGTCCTCGCTCAGGTCGTCCTTGACCGCCGCGCAGCCGACGCACCGTCCGGCGGGAACGTGCCCGGCGGCATACCGGCGAAGCGCTGGTCCCTGTTGCCGTTCTTGCGAGTACAGCACCGCCGCGACGATCGCGCCGAGGGTGACCACGCCGGAGCCGATGAGCGCCGAGCACGGACAGCCCGTGCCGCTCGAGCCAGCTCGGCGGCGTCGACCACGATCGGAGTGTCGTTGCGTGACCACGCCGGCCGTGATCCCGGCGACGATCGTCAGCTGGTCGCCGCGGTCCAGCTCGGACTGCGCCGAAGACACCCTGCCCGCCGCGACGACCTTCTGCTGGCAGCTCGTGCGTGCGATCCCGGCGGACCGGCGAAGCACGTCGACCTGCTGCACCCCTCGGGCACGGTGACGTTGACCGTGACCTGGCTGACGCTCGGCGTCCCAGCCGGAGCCGGTGGCGTCCCAGTACAGCTCGCTGTGGTCGTCGAAGTGCCGCAGCGCGCCGCGGACGTCGTACTCGATCACGTACGTCGCCGTCGTGTCCGGAGATCGTCTGGTTCGCGGAGCCGATCTTGATCTGCAGGCTCTCGTAGCGACCCTGGTTGCGAGCTCGTCGTCTCGGTCGCTGAACTCGGCGCTGGCGCCGGTCGGGCTGGACACCTCGATGTTCGAGACCTCGTACTTCTGGTCCTTCGAATCGTCGTCCTTGTACGGCTCCCGGGTGACCAGGTCCCGGTAGATGCCGTGCCGGCCGGAGCTGCCGAAGCGGTAGACGATGGTCTCCTTGCACGTGCAGCACGCCGTCGGAGCTCGACGGTGTAGTCGATCGCAAGTTGTTCACCTCGTCGCCGGTGGCGGCCGACGCCGGGGTCGCGAAGCCGGCCAGAGCCAGTGCGGTGACGAGCATGGCGATCGCGGTGAGGAGTGCCCTACGCATGCCGTGACCGTACCGACGGCGGGGGTCCGCGGGTGGGAGGCGACCGCCAGGGTCAGCCGCTGACGGGTCAACGGAATCCGCGACCTGAAGACTCTTGTGCGAAGTGGCCGTTGGGGGAATGGTGGGTGAACCAGGAGGAACGTCATGGCAGACAAGACGAATACTTCCCAGGGCGCCGGAGCCGCTCCCGTCGCGGACAGCCCGGACGCCATCCGCAACGTGGTGCTCGTCGGCCCGTCCGGTGCCGGCAAGACCACCCTCGTCGAGGCCCTGCTGGTGGCCTCCGGCGTGCTGACCAGACCGGGCACCGTCGTGGACGGCACGACGGTGTGCGACTTCGACGACGCCGAGATCCGGCAGCAACGCTCGGTGGGCCTCGTCGCTCGCCTCGCTGCCGCACGACGGCATCAAGCTGAACCTGATCGACACCCCCGGGTACGCCGACTTCGTCGGCGAACTCCGGGCCGGACTCCGCGCCGCCGACTGCGCTCTCTTCGTGATCTCGGCGAACGAGGGCGTCGACGAGCCGACCAAGGCGCTGTGGCAGGAGTGCGACCAGGTCGGGATGCCGCGAGCCGTCGTGATCACCAAGCTCGACCACGCGCGGGCCAACTACGAGAACGCGCTCGCCACCGCCCAGGCCGCCTTCGGCGACAAGCGTGCTACCGCTCTACCTGCCCGCTGGTGACGGGCTGATCGGGCTGCTCTCCCAGACGTACTACGAGTACGCCGGCGGCAAACGCACGCACGCACGACCCCGGACCCGTCGTACGCCGATCAGATCGAGGAGCTCCGCGGCACGCTGATCGAGGGGATCATCGAGGAGTCCGAGGACGAGTCGCTGATGGAGCGCTACCTCGGCGGCGAGGAGATCGACCAGGACGGTGCTGATCGACGATCTCGAGCGAGCGGTCGCGCGCGGCTCGTTCTTCCCGGTGATCCCGGTCTGCAGCGGCACCGGCGTCGGCACGCTCGAACTGCTCGAGGTCGCGACCAGCGGGTTCCCGTCGCCGCCGGAGCACCCGCTGCCCGAGGTGTTCACCCCGCACGGCGTACCGCGCAAGGGCCTGACCTGCGATCCGGACGGACCGCTGCTCGCCGAGGTGGTGAAGACGACGTCGGACCCGTACGTCGGCAGGGTCAGCCTGGTGCGGGTGTTCTCCGGCACCATCAGGCCCGACACGACGGTTCACGTGTCGGGCCATTTCACGTCCTTCTTCGGTGACGCAGAACACGCCACGCCGACCACGACGAGGACGAGCGCATCGGCACGCTGTCGTTCCCGCTGGGCAAGGCAGCAGCGACCGGCGCCGGCCGTGGTCGCGGGCGATCTGTGCGCGATCGGGCGGCTGACCCGGGCGGAGACCGGCGACACGCTCTCCGACAAGGCGGATCCACTGCTGCTCAAGCCGTGGACGATGCCCGAGCCGCTGCTGCCGATCGCCGTACAGGCGCATGCGAAGACGGACGAGGACAAGCTGTCGGTCGGGCTTGCAGCGGCTGGCGGCCGAGGATCCGACGCTGCGGATCGAGCAGAACCCGGAGACCCACCAGATCGTGCTGTGGTGCATGGGCGAGGCGCACTCGGACGTCGTGCTCGACGCCTTGGCCAACCGGTACGGCGTGACCGTGGACACCGTGGAACTGCGGGTGCCGCTGCGGGAGACCTTCGGCGGGAAGGCGAAGGGCCACGGGCGGCACGTGAAGCAGTCCGGCGGGCACGGTCAGTACGCCGTCTGCGACATCGAGGTGGAGCCGCTGCCCGAGGGGACCGACTTCGAGTTCGTCGACAAGGTGGTCGGCGGCGCGGTGCCGCGGCAGTTCATCCCGAGCGTCGAGAAGGGCGTCCGCGCGCAGATGGAGAGGGGTGTCACGCCGGCTATCCGATGGTCAACATCCGGGTCACGCTGCTGGACGGCAAGGCGCACAGCGTCGACTCGTCGGACATGGCGTTCCAGATGGCCGGCGGGCTGGCGCTGCGCGAGGCCGCGACCGCGACTCAAGGTGAATCTGCTCGAGCCGGTGGATCTGGTGTCGGTGCTGGTGCCGGACGACCTGGTCGGCGCGGTGATGAGCGACCTGTCCGGCCGGCGCGGGCGACTGCTCGGCACCGGACAAGGTCGGCGAGGACCGCACGCTGGTGAAGGCCGAGGTCCCGCAGGTGGAGATCACCCGCTACGCGATCGACCTGCGCTCGCTGTCGCACGGCTCCGCGTCGTTCACCCGACAGTTCGCCCGCTACGAAGCGATGCCGGACTCGGCGGCGGCGAAGATGAAGGCGTCCGTCTGACGACAGTGAGCCGGCTCAGCTCTTCGGATCGCGGTTGAGCCGGCGGCGGACGTCCGTGACTTCAGGTACGCCGCCACGTCGTCGTACCGCTCGGTCTGGTTGGCGAACTCGATGTACGAGCGGACGCGGTGCAGCCAGTCGAGCGTCGACGGCTTGACCGTGGGCAGCGCCTCGGTCAGGTGCTGCATCGACGAGCGGCGGCTCGCCACCGGTGGTGAGCGCCTCGTCGATCACCCGATCGACCCCGCGCTCGACCAGCGCGCGCAGATCCGCGCCGCTGAACATCGGCGTCTGACCCGCCAGCGCCTTGCAGATCCAGCCCGTCGGACGGCACGTCCTTCACCAGCACGGACAGGATGTCGGCGCGTGCCGGCTCGTCCGGCGGCGGTACGAAGATGACCCGGTCGAACCGGCCCGGGTCGCAGCATCGCCTCGTCCACGTCCCACGGCGCGTTGGTCGCGGCGAGGACCAGCAGGCCGTCGTTCTCGGAGCCGATCGCGTCGAGCTCCTGCAGCAGTACGTCGACCAGCCGGCGTGACTCCGATCCGCCGTGCTTGTGCCGGGCGAAGGCCAGTGCGTCGAGCTCGTCGAGGAACAGCACGCACGGCGCGTTCGCCCGGGCGCGCTCGAACGCGGCGTGCAGGTTGCGCTCGGAGACGCCGAGGTACGGGTCCATCACGTCCTCGATCCGGACGTTGACGAACGGCAGACCGCACTCCCCCGCGGTCGCCCGCGCCAGCAGCGTCTTGCCGCAGCCGGGCGGGCCGTACAGCATCACGCCGCCGCCGGACTTCCGCCCGTACTTCTCGTACAGCTCCGGGACGGCTCAGCGGCAGGATCACCATCCGGTGGATGACCCGCTTGATCTCCTCCATCCCGCCGACCTGGTCGAAGGTGGTCGTCTCCTTCGGCGTCTCGACGTCGAACGGCGTCTCCGCCTCCGGACCGACCTTGATCCTGACCCCGCTGCGCTCGGCGATCATCTCGTCGACCAGCTGCTGGAGCCGCCCGGTCCCCTCGACGACGCCCGCCTGCCGGGCCGCCTCGAGGCAGTTCCGCAGCAGCGCGAGCCGGCCGTTCGCCGCGGCCAGCTCACCGACCGATCACCAGCTGATCGTCCGGCAGACCTTGCTGATCGAGCAGTACGACGTACTGGTCGAGCGCGGGCTCGGTGTCGCCCGCGGTCACCAGCGACTCGGCCAGGACGAGCCGGAGCAGGACGTCGTCCGGATTGGCCTCGACCGCCTTGCGCAGCGCGGAGATCCGGTCGTTCTCATGATCCCCATTTCCGGTTGAGCCAGCGGCGGACCAGCGGTGGCACCACCCAGGAGTACACGCAGAACGCGAACCAGATCATCGCGAACGCGAACGACAGCGGCGCCAGGCCGGCGGCACGCAGGCCGTAGATGATCGCGACCGCGCCGATCCAGACGACCAGCGGGTTGAACCGCGCGAACGGCCGGAGCGGAAGCAGCAAGGGATGGTTGATCAGCCTCGCCTCGCGGGCTGCGGCCCGCAGGTCTGCGTCGCCGGGCTGGGATGCGGCCGCGGAGGCGAGGGAGCGGTAGCCGGATCGTGAGTCGCCGGTGAGCATCGACGCCGTACCGTGCAAGGCCCGGGCGTCCGGGATCCTCGGGATCGCGGGACAGCGCCTCCGGTGCTGTGCCGGTGCATGTCGCGTGTCGTTGCCGAGCGCGAACGCGACCTGGGCGCGGGCGGCCGACACGGCCGCGCTCTCCGGTGCGTGTGAGGCGGCGCGCTCGACCAGTGCGCTCGCCTTCTGGGCCTGGCCGGCCGCGAGGCAGACGAACGCGTAGCCGATCAGCAGATCCGGGTCGTTCGGGTCGAGGCTGAGGCCCTGGAGGAAGGCGGCCTCGGCCTCGGGGAGGAGGCCGTCGGAGCGCAGTGACGAGCCGAGGACCTGGAGCATCGGGAGGAACGGGCCGTGCCGGCTCAGTCCGTCCCGGAGTACGTCGATGGCCTCGGCGTTCCGGTCGAGGGCGTGCAGGGCGGCACCGCGGTACAGGTACGCGCGGTAGTCGAGGCCGGTGTCGCCCCAGAGACCTTGGAGCTCGTCGAGGGTGCGCTCGGGGTGACCGATCTGGAGCCAGTGGCCGGCCATCTGGAGGCGGGCCTCGGTCGGTTCGTTCACAAGCCACTCGCAGCCAGGAGCAGGACCAGGAGTTCAGCGATCGCACCGCCGACGGTGACCGCCGCGATGCCGGGGCCCCACAGTGAGCCGTAGTCGGCTCCGCGCAACTGGAATGCGCGATCCATCGGGCGCTGGAGCCGCAGTTGGGCGAGGCAGCAGAGGACTGCCACCACCCGGATCGCCATCCGGAGTCCGGAGGTCATGTCGTCCTCACCGTTCAGGAGCGCGAAGACAGCGACCACGGCGGCCAGTCCGAAGACGCCGATCAGCGACGATCAGCCGGCGCTTGTCCGCGTCGACGCCGAGGCGGCGGGCGTTCAGGAAGGCGATCACCGTCGAGGCGATCACGCCGCCGAAGAAGGCGACGTACGTCTGCGACATCGGCCGCCAGGGCCGCACCGACATGTCGACGCCGGCGCCGATCGTCGGGCGCAACAGTTCGTCCGGCATAGCGCTCCTCGGGCTGCGTCAGGGTGGGCAGGGTTCGGCTCGCGCAGTGTATATCTCCTGCCCATCCCGACGTCCTCCTGCTGCCGGTGCCGAGGCCGGCGGGCACTAGCCTGGGGCGATGAGCGAGAACTGTCTCTTCTGCGGGATCGTGGCCGGGAGCATTCCGTCGACAGCAGGTCGCCGAGAACGACCGGGCGATCGCCTTCATGGACATCAACCCGGCGACCGCGGACACCTGCTGGTGATCCCGCGCGCACACTCGACCGACCTCCGCGAGAGCGCTCCGCCGAGGACCTGATCGCGGCGACCCTGCTCGCCCAGTCCCTGGTCGCCGCGTGATCGACCGCCTCGACGCCGACGGCGCCAACCTGCTCAGCTGCATCGGCGCCGACGCCTGGCAGAGCGTCTTCCACACCCACCTGCACGTCATCCCCCGCTACAAGGACGACCCGCTCCAGCTCCCGTGGCACCCGGCCCCGGCGACTTCGACGCGATCACACGCAACCGCCGCCGAAGCTGCGCTGTACCACGTACTGCGCTGGCCCGGCTGCCCATGAGCACTGCAGGCAGCTGACCGGATCCAGCCAGCGCCTCGGGAGTTGTCATGACACGCAGGCGCCGGCGATCACAGCCGCAGCCAGGCGAGTTGTCCTCGCCGAACGCCTGCAGCTGCACCCGTCGACCCAGTACGCGCCCGGTCGGCGGTGGCTGGGCGGCGGTTGTTGCCTTTGTGGGTTGCGACCTTCCTGCAAGGGGTCGGGTTCTGGGTGCCGGTCGAGAAGTTGTTCATGACCGAGATCGGCTTCGACGCGGCGACGATCGGCGTGATGGCCGCCGCCTACGCCGCGCTGGTGCCGCTGGTGGAGATCGTCTCGGGCGTACTGGCGGATCGGTGGTCGCGGCGCGGGGTGCTGATGGTCGCCGGGCGTCGCGCTGCTGGTGAGTGTGCTCGTCGGCGGGCTGAGCCAGAACGTCATCGACCTACATCGTGGCGGCGCTCATCCTCGGCATCTACTTCGCCATGTACTCCGGCACCGTCGAGGCGATCGTGTACGACATCGTGCTCGAGGAGACCGGCGACAGCGAGCGCGTACGAGCGCCAGATCGGCCGAGTCCGATTCGTCGAGAGCGTCGCGCTCGTGCGTCAGTGCACTGGCGGGCGGATGGATCGCCGGCGCGCGCTCCACCCGGGCTGACGTACTTCCTCACGCTGCCGTTCGCGCGTGCTCGTACCTCGTCGGCCTTGACGCCGGTTCCGTGAACCGCGGCTGCACGAAACGAGTGAGCGCTCTCCGCTGCGGGATCACCTGCGCCGTCGACCGTACCGCGCGATCACGACCGCGGCCGGCTGATCCCGATCGCGGCGGCCTCGATCATGTCCGCGATGATCGTGCAGGCGATCTTCGAGTTCGGGCCGCTGTGGCTGATCGCGCTGGTCCGCGTCCGCGGTACTCTACGGACCGTTCTGGGCGGTCCTGGTCTCGCACGCTCGGCATCGGCGGACTGCTCGCGGGCCGGCTCCGGCTGGATCGGCCGCTCCCGCTGGCGATCGTCGTACGTGACTGATGCTCGTCGCCTGCCTCACGATGACCACGCAGCCGCAACCTGGCCGCGATCACCGCCGCGATGGTCGCGCTGACCTTCCTGCTCGTGGTGATCGGGATCCACGTCAGCCGCCTGATGCACGACGCCGTACCGTCGACGATCCGGACCGGCGTGGCGTCCGGGATCAGCGCGGTCTCGTGGATGCTGTTCCGCCGTTCGCGCTCGGTATTCGGTGCCGTGAGCAAGCATCCGGCGTCTACATGTCCGGCTGGATGATCACCGGCGCCGCGCTCGCCGGCGCCGCGCTGATCTGGGTGTCCGCCGCTCGGTCTGGGTAATGACGAGCGGCCTGCTGGCGCCACTACGCTGAGCCGAGTCGGCTCGCGGCCTTGCCCGGCTGACCGAGCCGTGGAGCTCCCGCCGGACGAGGTCTGCGCCGACCGGCGGGCGACGAGAACGCGTTCGCGCTGGTCCTGGACGGGTGGTCCGGCGGGATGCTGCGGCTGGCCCGGTCGTTCGTGTCGACCGAGGAGTCGGCCGCGGAGGTCGTCCAGGAAACCTGGCTCGCGGTGATCGAGGGCATCGACCGGTTCGAGGGCCGATCGTCGCTGAAGACCTGGGTCTACCGGATCCTCACCAACACGGCCAAGCGCCGCGGCATCCGCGAGCACAGGGTCGTCCCGATGAGCAGCGTCGACGACTCCGGCCCGACTGTGGACCCGAGCCGCTTCCGCCCGGCGGGCGATCCGTACCCCGGCCACTGGTGGGACTTCCCACCGGCCTGGCCGTCCCCGGAACAAGGCCTGCTCGACCACCGAGGTCCGTGCCGAGCTCACCGACGCGCTCGCCGAACTCCCCGAGCGCCAGCGCGCTGGTCGTCACACTGCGAGACGTCGAAGGCTGCCCGTACGACGAAGTCTGCGAGCTGCTCGGGATCACGCCGGCGAACCAACGGGTGCTGCTGCATCGGGCCCGGGCGTTCGTGCGGGGCAAACTGGAGGAGTACTACCGACAGGAAGGTGACGACGGCATGAACGAGCTCGACTGTCGGCGAGTTCGTCGAGCAGGTGACGGCGTACCTCGAGGGCGACCTCGGCGCCGCTGCGGAGCAGGACTTCATCGACCACCTCGCGCTGTGCGACGGCTGCGAGCGCTACCTCGACCAGATCCGTCAGACCGTCACAGGCCCTCGACGACCTGCCCGCCGACGCATCTCCCGGGTGACGCCCGCAGCGCGCTGCTCAACGCCTTCCGCTCACCGCCGCTGACCGCTACCGGCGAGCGACCAGCTCGTAGACGGACAGCAGCTCCGGGAGCAGCACTGACCAGTCATAGCGGGGTACGGCGCTCAGTCCGGCAGCGCGAAGCTTGTCGCGCTCGTCCGGCGAGCTCAGCAGTCGCAGTGCTCGACTGGTGAGCTCCCGGACGTCGCCTGGCTCGAACAGCTCCCCGAGCCGGCCACCGTCGAGCACCTGCCGGAACGCGGCCAGGTCACTCGCCAGCACCGGAGCGCCCGGCAGCCATCGCCTCGAGCAGGACGATGCCGAAGCTCTCACCACCCAGATGCGGCGCGACGTACAGATCCGAACCGGCCAGCATGTCCGCGCGCGCCTCGTCGTCGACCGCGCCGAGGAACAGGACGTTGTCGCGACAGTTCGCCGGCAGCAGGCGGCGAGCCTCGTCCGCCTGACCGGATCCGGCCACGAGCACCTTGAGACCGGGACGCTCGGCGACCAGGGCCGGCACGGCCTTCATCAGTACGCCGAGCCCTTTGCGATGCTCGTCCAGCCGACCGAGGAAGCTGATCGTGCCGTCGGCGCCCAGCCACTCGCGCCGCGGACTGCCCTTGAAGCGAGCCGTGTAGAGCCCGTTCGGGATGACCACGGCCTCGCCGCCGACGTGCTGGACCATCATCGAGCGGGCGTTCTCCGAGACGGCGATCCGGGCGTCGATCTTCTCCAACGCCGGCCGGAGCAGGCCGGCCGCCGCACTCATCGCGCGGGACCGGACCTGCCAGGTGTGGAACGTCGCGACGAACGGCCCATCGCCCGACCAGAGCGCGATGATCGACGCGCTCGGCGTAGTCGGCTCGTGCACGTGGACGACGTCGAAGTCACCCTCGGCCAGCCAGCTCTTCACCCGGGCGGCCGTGCGCGGCCCGAACGTGACCCGGGCGACCGACCCGTTGTACGGAACCCCGACCGCCCGGCCCGACGAAACGACGTACGGCGGAGCCGCGTCCGAATCGTCCACCGGAGCCAGGACCGACACCTCATGACCCACCTGCAGCAGCGCCTCGGCGAGATCCCGGACGTGGTTCTGCACCCCGCCGGGCGTACCCAGCGAGTAGGGGCACACCACACCGATCCTCACGAGACGATTCTTACGTGTCGAGGAAAATCCTCTGCAGCATGTGCCAGTCCTCGGGGTGAGCCGCGATGCCCTCCGCGAACGCGTCGGCGCAGCGCTGGGTCATCGCGGCGGTGCCGCCCGTCGGGGTCGATCGTGTCGTGGAAGGTGATGACCAGGTCGGGCCCGTCGTAGTGCAGGGTCGCCGGGATGAGCGGCGCGCCGGTCCGCAGGCTCAGCGCGGCCGGACCGGCCGGCATCCGCGACGGACGGTCGAAGAACGTCACCGGCACACCGCGCTCGGACAGGTCCCGGTCGGCGACGAGGCAGACGAATCCGCCCGCGCGGAGGCGGTCCGCGAGTACGCCGATGACGTCGTCGTCACTGCCCGTCAGCGGCAAGGACCTCCATGCCGAGCTTCTTGCGGTAGGCGATGAAGCGGTCGAACAGCGACTCCGGGTCGCAGCCGCTCGGCCACGGTCGACACCGGCATCCCGGTCCGGCCGGCCCAGGCGCCCGCATGGTCGTAGTTCGCCAGGTGCGGCAGCGCGACAGATCACACCGCGGCCGACGGCGTACGCGTCGCGCACCAGCTTCTCGTTCACCGTCCGGACCCGCCCGACGATCTCCTCGTCGGACCACTCCGGCAGCCGGAATGCCTCCTGCCAGTAGCGCAGGTACGACCGCATCCCCGCTCGCGTCAGCGCATCGAGCTCAGTCTCGCTCGCGTCGGGACGGACCACGGCCAGGTTGCCGCGCAACCGCCGTACGCCACGCCCGTTCCGTCGTACGACGCGGTCCGCGACCTGGTGGAACAACCAGGTGACGGTCCGCTCGGGCAGACGCCGTACCAGCGGCCCAGGCGAGCGCGAACGCCAGATCGACAGCCCGCTGGCGAAGCCCGCCCATCCCTCAGCTCTTCGCGTCGGGATCGGCCGGGGGCGGCGTGTCCAGGCCGGAGTTGGCCGGGTCCGCCAGGACCTGCTTGCGGACCGAGAGCGACCGCTGGACCACGGTGATCGTGCTCGCGACCGCGACCGCCCAGATCACGATCTCGAGCAGGATCGGCAGGTTCAGGACGTCGGAGAAGAAGGCCGAGGACCAGGACGAACACGAGCCGGTCCGCGCGCTCGGCCAGACCGCCGCTCGCGTGTCAGGCCGAGGCTCTCCGCCTTGGCCCGCGCGTACGACGTGGTCGCGCCCATCACCAGCGCCCACAGCGTCACCGCCGCCATCAGCGTGGAATCGCCCTCGCGCGAGTTGGCGTAGTACAGCACCAGGCCGCCGAAGATCGCGCCGTCGCCGAGCCGGTCCAGGGTGGAGTCCAGGAACGAGCCCCACTTCGACGACGTCCCCGACGTCCGCGCCATGTAGCCGTCGATCAGGTCGGAGAACACGAAACAGGTGATGACCACCACGCCCAGCCAGAGCTGGCCGCGCGGGAAGAAGATCAGCGCACCGGCGGACACCCCGATGGTGCCCACCAGCGTGACCGCGTCGGCGCTCACGCCGAGCTTGAGCAGGAGGTTGGCGATCGGCGTGATCACCTTGGTCCAGAACTGCCGGAATCTGTTAAGCATGGCGACGCGATCGTAGTCCAGACGGATCACCATCCGGTGACAAGCCACCCGATTCCGCCTGCGGAAGAGCTGGATTCGCGCGATCCTGGTCACAGCAGCCCGCGCTGGCAGCGAGCTACCGGAGGCTCGGAGGTGTCTGGATGCGACTCGGGACCAGCCGTCGCGCCGTCGCCGGTGTGCTCGCCGTGCTCGTGGCGACCGCCGGATGCTCGGTCGCGCGGAAGGCCGATGAGTCCCAGCCGCGCATCACAGCGCCGCCGACCGTCGTGCCCACGATCGTCGCTCCCCCGCAGGCCGAAGGTCTGGACGGTACGGCGGGCGCCCCCGGAGCGCAGGTGTGTACGGCGATCACCCGCACGCTGGCCGCGGAACTCCGCGTCCCCGTCACCGCGAAACCGAACTCCTGGAACGACGGGGGCCTCCCGTCGATGGATCTGTGCACCCTGATCGTCCTCGACCGGGTCGTGACGATCGGCGTGAGCGCGCTCGCCAGCCAGCCCGACTCCCTGAGCCGGCTGATGACCGGCGCCGGCACCGTCGTACCACTGCCCGAACTCGGTCCGGAGGCCCAGCTCGCCGAGTCGCGCCTCGTCTTCCTGGCCGGCGACCGAGCCGTCCGGATCACACCGGCCGGCGGGATCGACCGCAGTACCGCGGACGGCATCGACCGGGCCAAGGCTGTCGCGATCGCTACCGCGACGCGGGACGCCGTGCCGAAGACGCTTCGACCGGCGCGGCAGGCGGACGCTGCCTGTCAGGTGGCGAACTCCGCGGCCGAGCGGTTCGTCGGGTTGCAGGTGCAGCTGCGGCGGGACTACCGGGTGAAGGGCGCGCTGACCTGCATCTGGGGGTCGCTCGCGGCAACGGTTTCGATCGTCGAGGCGTTCGACCAGCCGAGCATCCCCGAGGCGGAGAAGGTGCCGCCGCCCCGGCTCGCCCCGATCGGTCAGCCCGGCTACTACCTGCCCGAGGAGGGCGAACTCGTCTTCCGTCAGGGTCGCCGGGTCGTCCGGATCACCGGCCTGACCAACCCGCCGCAGGTGGTCTCCCTGGACACGCTGACGGGGATCGTCGACCCCTTGCTGCCGCTCTTCCTGCGCTGAAGTCGATCAGGGTTCGGTCGGCCAGGACTTGGCCAGCAGCGCCCGGGTGTCGGACAGCAGTTGCGGCAGGACCTTGGTGTGGGCGATGACCGGCATGAAGTTGGTGTCGCCGCCCCAGCGCGGTACGACGTGCTGGTGCAGGTGGGCCGCGATCCCGGCGCCGGCGATCTCCCCTTGGTTCATGCCGATGTTGAAGCCGTGCGCACGCCGAGACCGTACGCACCGCCTGCATCGCCTGCCGGGTGAGCGTCGCGACGTCGGCGACCTCTTCGGCGGTCAGCTCGGTGTAGTCGGCGACGTGCCGGTACGGGCACGACCATCAGGTGACCGGGGTTGTACGGGTACAGGTTCAGCACCGCGTACGCCGCCGCGCCCCGGTGCACGATCAGCGCCGTCGGCGTCCGGCAACCCCGGGATCCGGCAGAACGGGCACCCCGATCCGGCCTCCGTGCTGGTCGGCTTGTTCTCGCCCTCGATGTACGCCATCCGATGCGGCGTCCACAGCCGCATGAACGCGATCCGGCACCCCGACCCCGTCCTGCACCACCAGCTCGTCCGGCGCGTACGGCGACTCCGGTGACAGCACTGCGACGGACGGGTCGTCGGGGGTTCCGTCCGTCATACCTGGACGCGCTTCTGGACGGCCTCGACGATCTCGGCGACCGCGTCGGCGATCGGGACGCCGTTCTTCTGGGTGCCGTCGCGGTAGCGGAACGACACCGACGCCGGCGGCCATGTCGTCGTCACCGGCGATCAGCATGTACGGCACCTTGGACTTCTGCGCGTTCCGGATCTTCTTCTGCATCCGGTCGTCGGACGAGTCCACCTCGACCCGGATCCCCTGCGCCTTCAGCTGCGCGGCGACGTCGTACAGGTAGTCCACGTGGCCGTCGGTGACCGGGATGCCGACCACCTGGACCGGGGCCAGCCAGGGCGGGAAGGCGCCGGCGTAGTGCTCGGTCAGGACGGCGACGAACCGCTCGATCGAGCCGAACAGCGCGCGGTGGATCATCACCGGCCGCTGCCGGGAGCCGTCGGGCGCGGTGTACTCCAGCTCGAACCGCTCCGGCAGGTTGAAGTCCAGCTGGATCGTCGACATCTGCCAGGTCCGGCCGATCGCGTCGCGTGGTCTGGACCGAGATCTTCGGGCCGTAGAACGCGGCGCCGCCCGGGTCCGGGACCAGCTCGAGACCGGAGCCCTCGGCAACCTCCCGCAGCGTCTCGGTGGCCTCCTCCCAGACCTCGTCGGAGCCGACGAACTTGTCCGGGTTCTTGGTGGAGAGCTCGAGGTAGAAGTCGTCCAGGCCGTAGTCGGCGAGCAGGCCGAGCACGAACGTGAGCAGGTTGCGCAGCTCGTCGCGCATCTGCTCGCGGGTGCAGTAGATGTGCGCGTCGTCCTGGGTGAAGCCGCGGGCCCGGGTCATGCCGTGCACGACGCCGGACTTCTCCAGCCGGTAGACCGTGCCGAACTCGAACAGCCGCAGCGGCAGCTCCCGGTAGGACCGGCCGCGGGCGGCGAAGATCAGGTTGTGCATCGGGCAGTTCATCGGCTTCAGGTAGTAGTCCTGGCCCTGCTTGCGGATCTGCCCGTCCGCGCCGCGCTCCTCGTCCAGGTGCATGGGCGGGTACATGCCGTCGGCGTACCAGTCCAGGTGGCCCGAGGTCTCGAACAGCTGCGCCTTGGTGATGTGCGGCGTGTAGACGAACTCGTACCCGTCCTCGACGTGCCGCTGGCGGGAGTAGTCCTCCATCACCTTGCGCAGCACGCCGCCCTTGGGGTGGAACACCGCCAGGCCGGAGCCGATCTCGTCGGGGAAGCTGAACAGGTCGAGCTCGGCGCCGAGCTTGCGGTGGTCGCGCTTGGCCGCCTCCTCCAGCCGGGTCAGGTACGCCTTCAGCTCGTCGCGGGACTCCCACGCCGTGCCGTAGATCCGCTGGAGCTGCGGGTTCTTCTCGCTCCCCCGCCAGTACGCCGCGGCCGTCCGCATCAGCTTGAAGTTGCCCAGATACCCGGTCGCCGGGCACGTGCGGCCCACGGCACAGGTCCTTCCAGGCGACCGAGTCGTCGCGCCGGACGTTGTCGTAGATCGTCAGCTCGCCGGCGCCGACCTCGACCGAGGCGCCCTCGGCCGCGTCCGCCGGCGGAGCCCTTGATCCCGATCAGCTCGAGCTTGTACGGCTCGGCCGCCAGCTCGGCGCGGGCGTCGTCGTCGGAGACCACCCGGCGGCTGAACCGCTGCCGCTCCTTGATGATCTGCTGCATCTTCTTCTCGAGCTTGCCCAGGTCCTCCGGGGTGAACGGGGTGGCCACGTCGAAGTCGTAGTAGAACCCGTTCTCGACCGGCGGGCCGATGCCGAGCTTGGCGTCCGGGAACAGCTCCTGCACCGCCTGCGCGAGCACGTGCGCGGTCGAGTGCCGGATGATCGCCCGGCCGTCCTCGGACGACGCCTTGACCGGCTCGATCTCGTCGCCGTCGGCGACCACCCGGGACAGGTCCCGCAGCTCACCGTTGACGCGCGCGGCGATGGCGGAGCGGTCCTGACCGAAGATCTCGGCGAACAGCTCCCCGATCGTCGTCGTCTCGGTCACACTCCGCTCAGCCTCGCCCTCGACGCCGATCAGATGGACCTTGACTTCCGACACGTTCACTCCTCGGGACAGCTTGCGGCGGCCGGCGGAACGCGCGGCCCTCACACCGCAGATGGTATCGACTCCGGCCCCGGCGTCCTGACGGCGTATCCACAGGCCCGCGGATCAGCCGATCACCTGACGAAAGTCGGGGGTCGGTGACAGCCGTAGGTCCGATGTGGCCGGGGTGCCCGAATTCCTAGGTTCGAGGCACAACTCCGAACCAGGAAGGCCCCGTGTGATCACCCTCGAAGGACTCAGCAAGCGGTACGGCGACACCCGCGCCGTGGACGCGCTCGACCTCACCGTCTCCCCCGGCCGGGTGACCGGCTTCCTCGGTCCGAACGGCGCCGGCAAATCCACCACGATGCGGATGATCCTCGGCCTCGACACCCCGACCGAGGGCAGCGCGCTCGTCGACGGCCGCCCGTACGCCGCCTGGCCGGCACCGCTGACCAAGGTCGGCGCACTGCTCGACGCCAAGGCGCTGCACCCGCGGCGGACCGCACGCAACCACCTGATCGCGATGGCCCGCAGCAACGGCATCCCGGTCAGCCGGGTCGACGAGGTGCTGTCCGATCGTCGGCCTGGACACGGTCACCCGGAAGCGGGCCGGTCAGTTCTCCCTCGGCATGGGCCAGCGGCTCGGGATCGCCGGCGCCCTGCTCGGCGATCCCGAGGTGCTGATGTTCGACGAGCCGGTGAACGGCCTCGATCCCGACGGCGTCCGCTGGGTCCGCCAGCTGATGCGCTCGCTCGCGGCCGAGGGCCGGACGGTGTTCGTCTCCAGCCACCTGATGAGCGAGATGCAGCTGACCGCCGACCAGCTCGTCGTGATCGGGCGCGGGCGGCTGATCGCCGACGCACCGATCGCGGACGTGATCGCGGGTTCGTCCCGCACCACGGTCGGCGTACGAGTCCCCGATCGCGCGGACCTCGCCGTACTGCGGGAGCGGCTCACGGACGAGGCGGAGCGGGTGGAGTCCGGACGGACGGCCGGTTGATCGTGACCGGCGTATCGGCGGAGCGGGTCGGCGACCTCGCGCACGAGCTCGGAGTACGGCTGCATGAGCTGCACACCGAGCGGGCCTCGCTCGAAGAGGCCTACATGGAGCTCACCGCCGACAGCGTCCAGTACGGCGTGGCGGTGGCCTCATGAGCGAGGCGACTCCTGCACTTCACCGAGGAACTGATGTCGTCGTGGTGGATCTACCTGGCGCTGTGGGGCTTCGCCGCGCTCGACGGCTTCTTCCCGGCGATCCCGAGCGAGACGCTGGTCGTCACGGCGGGCGTGTTCGCGGCGCCACCGGTGAGCCCAACCTGTACGGCGTGATCGTGATCGCCGCGGCCGGTGCCTTCGTCGGGGACCACGTCTCCTACGCACTCGGCCGTGGCGCGGGCGGTCGTCTGCTCGACCGGGTGAAGCCGGGCACCAAGCGGCACGCGCATGAGCTGCTGGGCCCGACAGGCGCTGGCCGAACGAGGCGGACTGGTCCTGGTGGTCGCCCGCTACATCCCCGGCGGCCGTACCGCCGTCACGCTGACGATGGGGTCGGTTCGCTACCCGCTCCGCAACTTCTCGGTCTTCGCCGGTCTGGCCGCTGTCAGCTGGGGCATCTACTGCTCTCTGGTCGGCTACATCGGCGGCAAGGCCTTCGAGGACAACCCGCTCAAGGGCGTCGTCCTCGGCATCGGTCTGGCTCTCACCGTGACGTTGATCGTCGAGGTCGTCCGGCACCAGCGCCGGAAACGCCGTCAACCTCAAGCTCGAGACTCGAGGCCGAACTGATGAAAGCAGGAGAAAGATGACTACGGCAACCATCACGCTCGGGCAGAGGTCGAGCTCCGCGGACCGCGAGTGCGCGTCGGAGTGGACCAAGCTGTGGTCGGTCCGGTCCAGCTGGCTGAACATCGTCGCGGCGGCCCTGTCTGACGGCGTTGCTCGGCCTGCAGTTCGGCTTCAGCACTCGCCTACGACAACACCCACCTCCAGCCGGGACAGGTCGCCGAGAAGGCTGCCGTCGGCGAGTTCGGCATGGGCGCGACGATCATCGTGCAGGTGGTGGTCGCCGCGTTCGCGCTGCTGCAGGTGACGTCGGAGTACTCGACCGGCAGCATCCGCTCGACCCTGCAATGGACCCCGGTACGTCGGAACGTCGTACTGGCGAAGGCCGTCGTGCTGGCGCCGGTGCTGTTCGGCTACGGGCTGCTGCTGGCGGGCGATCGCGGCGGTGAGCGGCGGACTGGCCGTGGGCTCATGGGCCGACTGGGATCTGCGCCAGTCTCGTGGTCGACCTGGTCTCGATCGGCTTCTACCTCACCCTCGGCCGGTCTGTTCACGCTCGGGATCGCGTTCGTCATCCGCAGCACGGCCGGCACTCTGACCGCGGCGTTCCTGCTGCTCCTGGTGGTGCCCGATGATGCTCGGCCAGAGCAGCCTGCGCGCGCTGGTCTGGCTCGCCGCGTTGCTCCCGGGCGGCGCCGGCCAGAACTACCTGACCGGCGCAACCGACCCGATCTCGCCCACTTTGAGTGCGGCCGTCCTGATCTTGTGGGCGGCAAGCGGCCTGATCCTCGGCACTCGTATCCTGACCAAACGTGACGCCAGCTGAATCACCTTCAGAACGCCCCTGAAAGATCGAGGTGCGAGCAATGGATGACCAAGCAGCCGTCGGCCCGGTAATGCCGAATGCGCCGGAACCAGCTCGTGCTGATCCGATAGCGGGAGAGCTCGTCACCGAGACCTTCGAGTACGACGGCGGACGGCAGGTCACGGTGTACGTGCCGCCGGATCCGCCCGAGGCAGTCGTGTTCGCCGGTGACGGTCAGCTGATCTCGCAGTGGGGCGGGTACCTCGAGGCGGCCGACGTACCGCCGACGATGATCGTCGGTGCCTACCGGACGGACGATGAGGACGAGATGGTGCGCATCCGGAGTACTCGCCGTCGTTCGACGAGGAACGGTTCGCGGCCCACGAGCGGTTCTTCGTCGAGGACGTCCGCCGCTGGGTGCGGTCGCGCTTCGGCGTCGCGTTGCCGGCCGAACGCACCGCGGTGTGCGGCGTGTCGGCGAGTGGAGAGCTCGCACTCGCCATGGGGCTTCGGCATCCGGACATCTACGGTGCGGTCTTCTCCGCCTCGCCCGGCGGCGGCTACCGACCGCCTGCCGTGATGCCGAGCCCGCTGCCGCGCACCTACCTCGTCGCCGGCACGCTGGAGCCGTTCTTCCTCGAGAACGCGACCCGGTGGGCGGACGCGCTGCGCGATGCCGGTGCCGACGTCGTGATGACCGAGCGGGTCGGCGACCACGGCGACCCGTTCTGGCAAGCCGAGTTCCCGCTGATGGTGGCCTGGGCGTTCGGACGCTGAAGCGTCGGCTCACCTGACCGCGGCGTACGCGGCCAGGGAGCGCACTCGGCGAGTGGCGTCCGGTGAGCTAGTGCCGCTTCGCTTCGCGCCATTTGATGGGCTAACCCCCGAACTGGTCGGTTGCCCCCTCGGATTTTGAGGGGGCAACCCACCACGTCGGGGCTTAGCCCATCAAATGACGGGGGCCGTCGTGCTCGGGGTCGTGGGCTCCGGGACTGGACAGGCGCCGGCGGCCGGCCCCGCTCGCCGAGGGCACAGCCGCTCTCGCAGACCGCTCTCGGCTCGCCGAGCTGGCTCTCGTCAACGGACAGGTCGGCATCTCGCGACAGTGGGGCGACTGTTCCTCGCCCTCGTCTTCACCGGCGAGGCGGTCCGGATCACGTCGTACGACGTCACCGCGGATCCGGACCGCCTCGGCCGGCTGAGTCTCGCCGTCCTCAGCGGGGAACGTTGAGGGCGATGGTGACCTGCTCCGACACCCTGGCGGCGAGCTCCAGGCGCGGCGCGGCGGGTGGCCGGCTGCAGGGCCGAGTGGTCGAGCGGGCCCTCGGCGGCGATGTGCATGTCGGTCGGGATGTCGATCACGGCCGCCGCGCGGGACTCGAAGTACGGCCGGAGCTGCTTCTCGACCTCCTTGTTCACGTCGCCGGGACCGTTGGAGACCGCGATCACCGCGCGGCGGATCAGCCGCTGCGCCTCCGGACCCTGGTTGTCGAGCTCCTCGAGCATCTGTACCGCGGCCGCGCAGGACAGGCTCTTCCACTTGATCGGGATGACGAGGGCGTCGGCGCCTTCATCGCCTCACGCCAGTTGCTGGAGCCCTCGTTGTTGCCGGTGTCGATCACCAGCACCTTGTAGAAGCGGCTCAGCAGCCGGTGGATCTGGTCGAAGTCCTTCGCCTCGATCTGCGCGTACGTCGTGGTCGCGGACGTGAGTACGTCGTACTGACCGGCGACCTGATGCCGCAGGTACGCCGCCACGTCGCCGAGCCGCGCATCCGGCTGGGTCAGCATCTGCATCGCCTGGAGCATGTCCGTGACGGTGGACCGTGCGTTCGTGTCGTGGGTGCGCAGGTGCATGTTGCCGCGGAGCTCGTTGTTGTCCCACGCCACGACACCGCCGCCGCGGGCCTGACCGAGCGCGCCGGCGAGCAGCAGCGTGGTCGGCGTCTTGCCCGAACCACCCTTGGGGTTCGCGACGACGATCGTCACCGGGCGGCGGAACGCGGTCGCGGCGGTCGCCCGCGCGATCCGCTCCGACCGCTCGGAGCTGCCGGGACGCAGCTTCAGCACGCTCCGTACGCCGCGCTCTGCCGGAGCCTCCCGCGGCAGCGGCAGGGCCTGCATCAGCTCGTCGGTGCGATAGGACACCTCGCGCTGCTGCTGCGGGGCGTGCTGACCGGGGATGCCCTGCGGGAAGAAGTGCTGGGCGGCCGGAGACAGCTGCTGGCCGCCCTGCGCGTTAGTGCCAGTAGCACTGCCCGCGGCAGGTCCGTAGCCGCGGCCGGAGCCGTGGAGGGACGAACCGCCGAAGACGGGGCTGTTCGCGGCACCACCCTGACCCGCGCTGGGCGTCGTACCGCCCTCGGCCTCAGTACCGGTTTCCTTGTCGCCGGCCTCGCCGGCCTGGCCGTCACCAGCCGCGTCGAAGTCCTCTGGTTCCGGCTGGGTCCACGAGGCGGTGGACTCCGCAACGGGCTGCGTCCACGACGCGATGGGCTGCGCCTGCTGCTCGGGCTGGGACTGTGGCTGGATCCAGGGCGCCGGTTGGTCAGCGGGCCGGGACCACGTGTCGCTCGGGAACTCCTGGGACAGGGCGTCCGGCTTCTCGTCGGCCTCGACGGGCTCAGGGTCCTGAACGGCTTCGTGGTTCGGGTCCGGCTGGGTCCAGGAGGGGGTCGGTTGCCACATTCTCCGGACCTCGGCCGCCGCCGCTTCCCGGTCCTTGTGCTGTCCGGAGTTGTGCGAGTCGGTCACGACCTGGATCCCCGATTCTGTGAGAGGGGGCGGTGCCCCTGGAGGCTGCTGGTTCGATTCCGGAGGTCAGGTCTGCCGCTGTCACTCCGCAGCACGGCTGGGCGCAGACGCCAGCACAGATGGAGTACGAGCGCCAGCAACGCGAGTACCGGCAGCAGCTAGAGCGCCAGCGCGAGCAGCAGCAACAGCAGCAGCAGCTGATGAATGAGAACGCGCGTCGCCAACAGGAACAGTCAAGCCGGATCAATGCACCCGCGACGCAGAGTCCCAGTCATGCGCCCCCGACACAGGGGTCGTCTGGCGCGACACAAGGGGGACGCGGTGCCGACACAGCGGACGCACAGGCGGCGTCGGCCGCACGCGCAATGTGGGAGAAGCGTCCTGCGCTGCCACCCGACCGCAATCCGCTGCTTGGCAAGTGGACGCGGCCGGCATCGACCCGCACCAACTCATCGGACCCGTTCGCTGCTCTCGCGGCAATGGCCAAAGGCGGCCTGTGCGAAGCCCTCTTCGGCGGCGGCGTCTTTGAGTTCCGTCCGGATCGGTTGGTCGGTATGGACGAGCGCACGCGCGAACAGGAGCTTGACCGCGTCGAGTATCGCGGCGACGCCAAGCGCGTCGTGGTGCTGCCGAAGACGTCGCTCAAGTTGATCGAGTTTGACTTCGAAGGTCCGGACCGCATCAACTGGGCCAGTCAGAAGTGCGTGCTGGTACGGGTCGACGCCGCGTCGGGCAGCGCTTCCTCAGCCAAGCCAGCGACAGTCGCTACGGCTGCCGCGCCGTCGGCGCGTTCCGACTCGCCCACGGGCGGTGTGATTGCCTTCTCGGTCGGCGCGCCATCGCCAGACAACAACGTCGCCGGCCGCACGCTCTGGGTGTTGAAGCAGGACGCGCAGGTCGCTCTGATCAAGGGAGGCTTGAAGTCGACCCCGTATGCCAGCGTGCTGCAGAACTGGATGCGCGCCTGCACCGAGCGGACACCAGACTGCGAAAAGGGCGCGCGGGCGCTGAACACCTACAGCGTCGGCTACATAAAGACCGATGCCAATGGAAACGCGCAGACACCGACCTTGCCGGTAGGTCGCTATTGGGTGTTAAGCGATGCGAAAGTCGGCAACAAGCGATTGATGTGGCATGAGCTCGTGGATTTGAAGGCGGGCAGTCAATCGCTCACCCTTGACCAACGCAACGCGCTGCCGGTCGAGTAAAGCAAGGCGCACGCTGTGAGATAACAAATCAAATCCTGGCACTGAGAACAATGCCGAAAAAGGTGGCGTCAGACGGATCGACGCGCGTTTCGC
>CAWGAM010000001.1:0-1089400 GCA_963820655.1 uncultured Actinomycetota bacterium | reverse complement strand
GGCCGCGGTCACACCTTGGGAGGCAGTCGGAAGACGACCGCGTCGCCGAACGTGCGCGAATCGGGGAGCAGGCGCTTCAGGGCGGCGAGGCGGACCGGAAAACGGGTGTCCACCAACAGCCACCGCACGGGCGCACGTCGCGTCAACGCCTTCGAAATTGGCGCGATTCGGCTCCTCGAACAGCTGGTCGTTGAGTCTCAACAGGCCCGCATCCCAGTACGGCAGTCGGTACGACTCCTCAGGAGTCTTCGCTCGCTCATTTGCGGTGGCCGTGTATCCCCACCCGGCGATGAGCAGACGGCGCTCGGAGTACGCCGACAACCAGAAGTTGCGCGAGTCGCACGGGCCGGGATACGGCGTCCGACAGTGGGCGTTCGTCGCGCCGAGGTCGTCGGGATCCGAGTGCTGACGCACGTATCGCGCCGCCTCGATGCCTCCCTGCGGGATCGGGCGGGCCACCGCGGGCACCGCCAACGTGAAGCTCTCCGGGATCGGGACCTTGATCAACAGCTCGAAGGTCCGGCCGGCGCCCAGGGCGAGCAGGAAGGCGGCCATCGCTGTCACGAGCACCCTCCGCGAGCCGGCACGCGCCCCGTGAACCCGACTCATCCAGACCGCGATTCCAGTCCCGAGTAGGCCGGCCAGCACCCAGCTCGCCACCAACGCGCGCGTCCTCGCATCGGGATCGTCGACGTGTGACGTCAGCCAGAGACACACGGCCACCGTCGCCGTTCCCACCGTCATCGGTGCCGCTATGACCCGCAGTGCCCCCCATCGGGGATACGAGCTCCAGCACGTCGGCCAGCCCCCACGCGACCAGCGCGTACGGCAAACGGTTAGGCCCAACCCAGGAAGAAGTACTGACTGAATCCAGGATGCGCAAGCACGAGTACGGGAAGGATCGACCCCAGAGCCATGCCTGAGATCAGGAGTACGGCCGGGTCGAGAAGGGCAGGAGGGCGCAGGCCGACGGCGGGCACGCGGACCAGGAAGGCAAACAGCAACGGAGCCAGCCAGCCGAGAATGACTGCCGCGGTCGTCACCGCTACCGCCGGCCCGGTTGACGGCAGACCGAGCCAGGTGGCGACCCGCGCGAAGTCGTCCCCCGGATGCAGCGCAAGGCCCTGACTGGCGCCTCCGAAGAGGACCCATTGCGCGAACACCAGTTCGCAGCCGACGACTACCGCGATCCAGAAGGCCCTCCTGTGCCAGCGCCGGTTCCTGACCAGTTCGACGCCCATCGTGAGGACAAGACCCGCACCGAGTACCGGCAGGAAGGTTGCCTTGGCCCCCATGAGCGCGAGCGTCAAGACGCTGAACAGGATCCACGCGCGCGTCCCCATGGGCCGTGCCCCGCAAGAGCTCGGTGATGACCAGCACGCTTGCGATGGCCAGCACCTGACCGACGGCTTGGGTCGGGCTAGAGAGTCCGACCTCGCCCGCGACTGGACCAAGTAACCCCCTCCCGCTACCACCGGGCAGGACCAGCACAACACCACCCAACGCCGGGCATCAACCGGGGGCTTAGGACACCATCTGGGGACCTCGGACACCATCTTGGGACCTCCGGACACTCTCAGGGGACCTCGGACAATTCATGACCTCGTCCCTAGCCCCCCAGTTCCTGTCCCAGGCCACCACAATGCGCCCTTGACAAGGCTCCGGGGCCCATCACCGGGCGGGACTGGCGCGACATCACCCAACACAGGGCAGCGAACGGGGGCTGGCACACCTTCTGGGGGCCTCGGCCAAGGCACGACCTGTCCCAGGTCCCCATTTCCTCTCCCAGGTCCCCAATTCCTCTCCCAGGTCCCCAATTCCTGTCCCCGGTCCCCACTTCCGTCCCCGGTCCCCACGCTCTGTCCCACGCCCCCGCGATCTCGTGCGACACTCCGGGCACACCGCCAAGCACGACCGGCGCGACACCGGACAACGACCGAGGGCTGGGAGCACCCACCTGGGGACCTTGGACACTCTCTGGGGACCTCGGACAATTCATAAACCTGTCCCAGACTCCCATTTCCTGTCCCAGGCCCCCACGATCGGCGCTCGGCAACACTCCGGGCACACCACCAAGCACGACTGGGCGCGACACCAGCCAACACCGGGCACTTGCCGGGGGCTGGAACACCCTCTGGGGACCTCGGACAATGCACGACCTGTCCCAGCTCCCCAGTTCTTGTCCCAGCCCCCAGTTCCTGTCCGAGCTCCCAGGTCCTCAATACCTGTCCCAGGTCCCCGCTTGGCGGTCGGGCGCCGGTTTCTGCCTGGGGTTGGGCGGGGGTGTCGTTGCGGAGCGCGGATGGGTGGCGGTGGCAGTCTGAGGAGGACGAGGTGTTCTTCGGAGGTGAGCCGGTCATGCGGAAGTCAGTTGCCCGTCACCAGCGGGCCCAGCGCACGGAGCCGGTCGGCGAGGATTCGCAGTACTGCGTGTTCTGTGCCGCGGTGATGCCGTTCGAGCGGATCCAGGCCGGGGATCACCTGGTCGACGAACCCGACGAGTGGATCTGCGTGAGATGCGGATCCGCGCTGCTCGTCGACCCTCCGCTCCAGGAACTCGATCGCACCGCCTGAATTACAGCGGCGGGCCGAAGGCGCGGTTCAGCACCCGGCGAGCTCCTGGACGCGGATCTCAACGACCAGCGCTAGATCGAGGCCCTGATCGACGACATCACCACCTTCTACTCACCGTCCGCCGCGGCCTCGCGACCTGACTCCCGTCAGCCGGCGACGAGAGTCAGGGGCGCGACGCCCTGGTCAGCCCTGGTGCGGGTAGCGGTAGTCGGTCGGCGGGGCGAAGGTCTCCTTCATCGACCGCGGGGAGGCCCAGCGGATCAGGTTCCACATCGAGCCGGCCTTGTCGTTCGTGCCGGACGCCCGCGCACCACCGAACGGCTGCTGCCCGACGACCGCACCGGTCGGCTTGTCGTTGACGTAGAAGTTGCCGGCCGCGAACCGCAGGTAGTCGGACGCCTCGGCGATCGCGTGCCGGTCCTGCGCGATGACCGCACCGGTCAGCCCGTACGGCGCCGAGTGCTCCATCTGCCGCATCACGGTGTCGTAGTCGGCGTCGTCGTACACGTGCACGCCGAGGATCGGGCCGAAGTACTCGGTGGTGAAGATCTCGTCGGTCGGGTCGTCGGAGACCAGCAGCGTCGGCCGGACGAAGTACCCCTCGCTGTCGTCATAGGTGCCACCGGCAACGACCTCGATGGAGTCGGTCTGCCGCGGCCCGGTCCAGCGCCGCCTTGTGCTTGGCGAACGCGCGGTCGTCGATCACCGCGCCGATGAAGTTCGACAGGTCGGTGACGTCGCCCATGGTCAGCGAGTCGGTCTCGGCGACGAGGTCGTCGCGGATCCGGTCCCACACCGAGCGAGCGACGTACGCACGGCTCGCGGCCGAGCACTTCTGGCCCTGGTACTCGAACGCGCCGCGCACCATCGCGGTCTTCAGCACCGCCGGGTCGGCCGACGGGTGCGCCAGGATGAAGTCCTTGCCGCCGGTCTCGCCGACCAGCCGCGGGTAGGTCTTGTACGACGCGATGTTCGTGCCGACCGTGCCCCACAGCGACTGGAACGTCTTGGTCGAGCCGGTGAAGTGGATGCCGGCCAGGTCCGGGTGGGTCAGCGCGGCCTTGCTCACCTCGATGCCGTCGCCGGTGACCAGGTTGATCACGCCGGCCGGCAGGCCCGCGGCCTCGAACAGCCGCATCGTCCAGTGCGCCGCGAACTGCTGGGTCGGCGACGGCTTCCAGACCACGGTGTTGCCCATCAGCGCCGGCGCGGTCGGCAGGTTGCCGGCGATCGCGGTGAAGTTGAACGGCGTGATCGCGTAGACGAAGCCCTCGAGCGGCCGGTAGTCGACCCGGTTCCACACGCCCGGCGACGAGATCGGCTGGTCGCTGACGATCTGCCGCGCGAACGCCACGTTGAACCGGAGGAAGTCGATCAGCTCGCAGGCGGCGTCGATCTCGGCCTGCTGGATCGTCTTCGACTGGCCGAGCATGGTGGCCGCGTTCAGGGTGTCGCGCCACGGGCCGGCCAGCAGGTCGGCCGCCTTCAGGAAGATCGCGGCGCGGTCGTCGAACGACAGCGACCGCCACGACGGGGCGGCCGCGAGCGCAGCGACCACGGCCGCCTCGGCCGTCGGCCTCGGTCGCGTTGCCGAGCGTGCCGAGCACGTGCGCGTGCTTGTGCGGCTGGACCACCTCGATCGGCGCGCCGCCACCCAGTTTCTGCTCGCCACCGATCGTGCAGGTCAGGTCGATCGCACCCGCCGCGGTGAACTCCTTGAGCTTCGCCTCCAGGCTCGCACGCTCGGTCGAACCGGGCGCATACCCCTTGACGGGTTCGTTGGCAGGCGTCGGGACGGCGGTGACGGCATCCATGGTGCGAGGCTCCTCGATCGTGGGGTGGACCGTGCTGCGGCGCCGCTGTGGGTGGGCGGCGGTGGCAACAACTGACACGAGCATGGTGCCACGCCGAACCCCCGGACCACGAACCCGACTGGTCCACTCCCCCGGGCGCCCCATTTGTAGCATACGTTTCACCTGGAGAGGCCCCTGAGCGGAGGAACACGCATGGATCCCGACGACCGGATCGCCATCACCGACCTGATCTGCCTGCACGGCCACCTGGTCGACGCGGGTGAGCCCTTCGACGACCTGTTCACCCCGGAGGTGGCGTACGACGTCTCCGACCTGGGCGGCGGCGTGATCATCGGCAGATCCGCCCTCTGGGAGGCAGCCCTGGCCCTCGGCGACAACAACCCGGTCGGCCATCACGTCACCAACATCGTCCTCACCGAGGTCGGAACGGACGAGGTCAAGGCGCTGTCGAAAGGCATCGGGGTGATGGCCGACGGGACGGTCGGCAGCGTCACCTACGACGACGTCGTGGTTCGGACCGAGTCGGGCTGGCGGATCAGCCGGCGAAGGGTCCTCGCCAGGCGTCGGCCGCTCGGGCGCTGACGCCCGGCGAGCCCGAGCGCTAGGCGCGCCAAGGCATGTGCTGGAGGGCCCAGGTGTTGCCGTCGGGGTCGTTGAACCAGGCGTAGAAGACGCCGCCGAGGTCCTCGGTTTCGCTGACCTCGACTCCGCGCTTGATCATCTCCTGCCGGGCTGCCTCGATGTCCTTGACCACCAGGTGCAGACCGCGCAGGGTGCCGGGAGGCATGTCGAGTTGAGGTAGGCCGGCAGCCAGGGTGATCGAGCAGTAGGAGCCGGGCGGGGTGAGCTGGACGATGCGTACGCCGTCCGCCGGGGTGACGTCCACATCGCAATGGAAGCCGGCCTGCTCGGTGTAGAAGCGCTTGGCCCGGTCCAGGTCGGTCACCGGGACCGGGATGAGCTCCAGCAGGAAGGCGCCTGGCTTCACCACTGCGGCGTTCGGATCGTCAGGGATCTCCGAGGCGTCCTTCGGGATCTCTGTCCGGGTCGGGGGCTGATCGGTCATGCCGACTTCCTCGTGGCCTTCTTGGCGGTCTTCTTCGCAGGCGCCTTCTTGGCCGCGGCGGCCTTCTTGGCGGGGGCCTTCTTCGCAGCGGCCGCCTTCTTCGCCGGGGCCTTCTTGGCGGGTTCCGCCGTCCGCGGACCCGCCCGCGCGGCGTGCCTTGGCGGCCTCGACCGAGGCGCGGAGCGCGGCGACCAGGTCGACGACCTCGGCGCCCTCCGTCTCTTCCTCCTCGGTCTCCGGCAGCGGGACGCCCGCCGCCTTCGCCTCGACCACCTTCTCCAGCGCCTGCCGGTACTCGTCGTGGTACTGGTCCGGGTCGAACTCGCCCCGCAGCGTGTCGATGTACGACGACGCCATCGCCTTCTCCTGCGACCGGATCTCGACGTCCTCCGGCGGCGCGGCGAAGGACGCGTCGCGGACCTCGTCCGGCCAGAGCATCACCTGCAGCACGAGGATGTCGTCGACGGTCCGTAGCAGCCCGAGGCTCTCCCGCGACCGCAGCGCCACCTTGACCAGCGCGTACAGCTCGGAGCCGTCGAGCGCGTCCCGCAGCAGTACGTACGGCTTGGCGCCCGGCCCGCCGTCGGCCTGCAGGTAGTAGGACTTGCCCAGGTACAGCGGGTCGACCTGGTCGGCCGGCACGAACTCCAGGACGTCGATGACCTTCTTGCTGGACAGCGGCAGATCGGCGAAGTCGTCCGGCTCCAGCACGATCATCCGGCCGTCGGGCATCTCGTAGCCCTTGCCGATGTCGGAGTACGGCACCTCCTCGCCGTCGACTCGAGCAGACCCGCTTGTACCGGATCCGGCCGCCGTCGGCGACGTGCACCTGGCGGAACGAGATGTCCTTCTCCTCGGTCGCCGAGAACACCTTGATCGGGATCGTCACCATCCCGAACGAGATGGCACCCTTCCAGATCGCCTGCATCGCCATCAGCTCCCTGTCAGCTCGAACCGTTCCGTCCGCCGCGGGGCCCCTCCGCCGCGAGCAGATCGGGAATCTCCTGTGTCGCGTACCACAACAGGTCTTCACCCTCGCACGAATCGAGGGCGAAAAGTGCGTCGTCGTCCCCGTTCTGGGCCGCCTCCCAGAGGTCGGCGGCCTTCCCGACCACCGCCGCGGCGCCGGCCGCGTCCAGGTGGACGGCGGCCACTCTGGTCCACGGGATCACCACCTGCAGCTCCAGCCGGGCGTCCCCCAGCTCCACCGACCCGTCCGCCGGCGGTACCGCGCCGACCTCGCCGCCACGACCACCCGTCTCCGTGCCGTCCCTGGATCGGCCGCGAGCAGTCCGACCGAGGCCCGGGCCGCCTGCGCCATCGCGGCGTACTCGAGCTCCTCGTCGTCGCCCTCGGCGTACCACTCCCGCAGCGCCGGTGTCACGGCGTACGCGGTCAGCGGTGGCGGCCCGAACTCGCCGGCGTGACAGGCGAGGTCGAGCAGCCGCAGCGTGGATGGGATGTAGACCCTCATGAGCCCGCCTTCTTGGTCGGTCCACTCTTCCGTCCCCGCCCCTCCCCGTCTGGCCGCGGGTCTTCTTCCGGCCCCGGGAGGCCCGGTTGTGGCTGCCCGTGGTGGTGTCGAGCAACTCGTCCAGCGCATCCGTCACACATTGGGCGAAAACGGCCAGGTCCGGCATCGCGGTGCGGTCCGCGTTCAGCCCGAAGTACACCTTCCCGTCGTACGACGTGACGCCGACGGACAACCCTTGTCCGGGCATCAGCGGGACCACCGGGTACGACGCCAGCATCGGCGCACCCTGGGCGTACAGCGGGAACTGCGGTCCGGGCACGTTCGTGATCACCACGTCGTCGATCGGTCGGACAGTCGCGGTCGCGACCCGCGCGGCCAGCGCGTGCAGCGTGGTCGGCGCGAAGCCGGCGATGCCGACCAGCGAGCGGGCGCTGACCGCGCGGCCGGTGTCCTTGTGCACCTTGGTCTGGTACGAGATCTGGTGCAGCCGCATGACCGGCGAGTTCTCCCCGACCGGGAGGTTCACCGTCGAGGCGATCACCCGGGAACCGAGCGAGGTCGGCTCCTCGTCCTCGTCGTCGCGGATGCTGACCGGGACCACCGCCCGCACGCTCTGGGTCGGTCCGACGCCCTCACCGCGCGTCATCATCCAGGCCCGGAACGCGCCCGCGACGACCGCGAGGACCACGTCGTTGACGGTGCCGCCGTGCATCGCCCGGACGGTCCGGTAGTCCTCAAGGTCGGTCTGCACCGTGGTGAACCGGCGCTGACCGGACGTCTTCACATGCAGCGAGCTCTCCTGCACGTGCCGCTGCGCGACCAGCGAGCCGACCACATCCCCGAGCACCTCGCGCACCGACGTCGACCCGGTCAGGCTGGCCATCTCGGCCCGGGCCAGCTCCAGCACGGCGGTGGGGTGGCGGGTGGCGTCGGTGAACACGCCGGCGAGCAGCTCCAGCGCGGACGGCGGGTGCGTCCGGCTGCCAGGTGTCGGTCGGGGTGTCCCGGGGATGCGCGGTCGCATCCAGCACGACCTGGCCGATGTCGACCGTGCTGTTGCCGTCGACAAGGGCCTGGTGGGACTTGGAGATGATCGCGAACCGGTCACCTTGCAGGCCCTCGACCAGGTACATCTCCCACAACGGCCGGGCCCGGTCCAGCCGCCGCGACATGATCCGGGCGACCAGCTCGAGCAGCTGCGCGTGCGTCCCCGGTCGCGGCAGGGCCGAGCGGCGTACGTGGAAGGTGATGTCGAACTCTTCGTCGTCCACCCAGACCGGGCCGGCGAACCGGCCGGGCACCTGCTGGACCCGCTGCCGGTACCGCGGCACGAAGGCGATCCGGTCCCGGATCAGCGCGACCAGGCGCTCGTAGTCGAACCCGTCGTCGGCGTGCACCGGCGGCTCGAAGATGTCGACCGTCCCGACGTGCATCGGCGTGGCCGGGGACTCCGGCCTTCAGGAACGTGAGGTCGAGCGACGTCAGCCGGTCCGGCATCGGGTCACCTTCCTCTCTGATCAAAGCTTGTCTCGTCACCCTAGCGGCCGGTCCCGACAGTGGGCTGCGACACTGGCTGTACGGGAACACTGAGCTATCCGTGTTCGTCAGGCAAGAGGGTGTGTCCCGCACCCTGAGAACTCGAACAGACCCCTCGAAAGGCCCCTCGACCGATGCGTTCGACGCTCACTCGCGGTACCGCCACCGCGCTTCTGCCCGCCCTCGGCATGCTGGTCCTGGCCGGCTGCGGTGGTGGACGACTCCGACAGCGGCGCGAGTCCGAGCACCACGCCGACGCGCACCCGCCAGCACGCCACGACCGACCCTGCCGACGACCACCCCGACCCCGGGCAAGCCGAACACCAGCACCCCGTCGAACACCGCGGACCCGTCCGGTGAGCAGGCCGACGTGACCATCAACGTCACCGTTGCCAACGGCAAGGTCAACCCGAGCGGCGCGACCATCAAGGCGAAGGCCGGCCAGACCGTCCTGGTCACCGCGGTCAGCGACGCCGCCGACGAGGTGCACATCCACGGCTACGACAAGGAGCTGCCGCTGCACCCCGGGCAAGCCCGCCTCGGTCAAGTTCACCGCGGACATGAAGGGCACCTTCGAGATCGAGACGCACGAGAGCGGCAAGCTGGTCGCCAAGCTCGTCGTCTCGTGATCGCCTCTCCTTCTGCCACTTCACGGGATCGGCGGGCGGCAGGATCTGCCGGTACCGTTCGGCCTGGCGGTCGGCGGCGCCGCGGTCGCGATCGCCTCTCGTTCGTCATCCTCGGGCTGGCCTGGCGGAATCCGAAGTACCGGGGCAACGCCTCCGGGAAACCGTTGCCGGCCGCAATCACCCGGACGGTCGACGCGGGCTGGTTCCGCTGGATCGTCCGGCTGGTCGGCCTGGCGATCTTCCTCTACGCGATGGTGTCGCTGCTGTTCGGCGTGGACCGGCTGACCAACCCGATCTTCGGGTTCATCTACATCCTGGTCTGGGTCGGGCTGGTGCCGATCTCGATCGTGTTCGGCCCGGTCTGGCGGACACTGAACCCGCTGCGGACCATCCACCTGCTGCTCAGCAAGGCCGCTCCGTCAGCCGCCGTCGAAGGGTCTGCTCGAGCTCCCGGCGTGGGCTCGGTCTGTGGCCGGCCGCGCTGGGCATCTTCGCGTTCACCTGGCTGGAGCTGGTCGCACCGGACCGGGCCACCATCCCCGTCCTGCAGGCGTGGATCGCGCTGTACATCGTGATCATGCTGTTCGGCGCGATCCTGTTCGGCGACCGGTGGTTCTCGACCGCCGACCCGTTCGAGGTGTACGCCACCCTGATGTCCCGGATGTCGCCGTGGGGCCGTCGTACCGACGGAGCCCTGGTGGTCCGCCGGCCACTCGAGAACCTGGACGGCCTGAAGCCGCAGCCCGGTCTGGTCGGCATGGTCGCGGCCCTGCTGGGCTCGACGGCGTACGACGGATTCTCGAACTCGACGGCCTGGATCGGCTGGGCGCAGAACCAGGACTATCTCGATGACCTGGCTCGGCACGTGCCGCGCTGCTCGCGTTCATCCTGTTCGTGCTGGTCACGTTCTCCGGTGCCACCCTGCTGGCCGGTCGGTTGTCGGACAGCTCCCGCACGACCTTGCCGCGGTTGTTCGCGCACTCCGTCATCCCGATCGCGCTCGGGTACGTCGTCGCGCACTACCTGACCCTGTTCATCCTGGAGGGGCAGCGGACGCTCATCTACCTGAGTGACCCACTCAGCAACGGCGCCAACATCTTCGGCACCGGACTGCTGGCGGTGAACACCGGCATCACCAACCACAGCACGACGATCGCGGTCATCCAGGTACTGGCCGTGGTCGGCGGCCACCTGCTGGGTGTCGTCTCGGCGCACGACCGTGCGGTCGCCCTCTTCCCCCGCAACAAGGCCCTGGCCGGTCAGATCCCGCTACTCGTCGTCATGGTCGGCTACACCGTCGGCGGTCTGCTCCTCCTGTTCTCCGCGTGATGTACACGGTCGCGGAGCGCTCGCGCCTGCGAGACGCGTTGGTTGACGCCGACCTTGCGGTCAGGCTTGCTCCGCCGTTGCGGGCGTTGACGACGACTGCTTAGGCAGGCTGCGGCTGGTGACGGCCAGCAGGATGAAGGCGATCAGGCCGACGATCAGATGGGAGTTGCCGGGGATGGACTGCCAGAAGCTCCAACTGAGCTCGCGGTCGTCGCGGTACGGCACCCACCAGATCGAGCGCAGCACGAACAGTCCGTAGAAGAGCACTGCCGGTCACGACCGCGGGGTTCAGGCCCCAGACGCGGTTGACCGCGCGGATCAGGCTCACGCCGAGCGGGATGATCCAGACCCAGTGGTGGCTCCACGAGACCGGCGACGCGTACAGCACGGCCAGGGCCATCACCGAGATCGCGGTCACCCGCTCGTCCGCCAGCCAGTAGCGCCGGGCCAGCCAGAGCGCCAGCAGGCCGAACACTGCCGACAGCACGAACCACGCCGGCTGCACCCAGCTCGCGTCGTTGCCGATGCCGGTGCAGGAAGCCGTTGAACGACTGATTGCCGGTGTACGCGATCCCACCGACCCGGTTCGTGTCGAGGATGACATCGGTCCAGTACCGCCAGGACTGATTCGGCACGATCGCGAACCCGATCGCCATCGTGGCCAGCAGACCCAGTACGGCGTTGCGCAGCGCACGCCACTGCTTGGTGACGATGAGCAACGCCAGGAACGGCAGCGGGGTCAGCTTGACGCCGATCGCGACGCCGAGCCAGAACCCGCGCAGCCGCGCGTCGTTGCGGCCGGACCAGGTCCAGCAAGATCATTGCTGTCAGCAACAGGTTGATCTGGCCGAACTGGATCGTCTGCCAGACCGGTTCGAGCAGCAGCGAGAGCACGGTCAGCGCGATCAGGACCGCGGTGCGCTTGCGTTGGGTGACGAACGACCAGAAGGTCTTCGGCAGGCTGGCCCGCCACAGGGCGGTGATAGCACAGCACCGAGACCGTGGTCCAGAGCGACCAGTGCGACACCCCAAGGGACGGCGGCCAGCGGCACCATCGCGATCGCGGCGAACGGCGGGTAGGTGAACGGGAGCCCCGAGCCGGGCAGGTGGGCGTCGTACAGCGAGTCGCCGTGCAGCAGCACCGAGCCGCCCATCCGGTACACGCGCAGGTCGATCATGCCGCCGAACAGGCTGTCGACCCAGGCGCCGAGAGCGACCAGCAGCGCGCATCCGACGACGGCGATGACGACGCGGCGACGGCCGGCCGACTGAGGAGGGGCAGGAGGGTGTGGTGGTCACGGTCACGTCAGGTCGACTCCGAACAGGGTTTCCAGCGCGCGCCGGGTCTCGTCGTACGAAGTGTGCAGGATGGCGGTCATGCCGACCGCGCGGGCGCCGTCGACGTTCAGTTCCAGGTCGTCGATGAACACGCACTCGTCCGGCTTCAGGTCCAGCCGGCGGGCGGCCAGCAGGAAGATCTCCGGCTCGGGCTTGCGCAGCCCGACCTCGCCGGAGATGACGATGTCGTCGAACATCCCGTCCCAGGTGTCGCGCGGGTACGTGTTGCCCCAGGAGTTCGACAGCAGGGCGGTGCGGATCCCGTGCGACCGGGCCCGGCGGACCAGCCCGGACATCGCCGGCTGGTGCTCGAAGTGCGCGAACATCCGCTCGATCAGTCCCTCCGCCGGCACCGGCGTACCGTCGCGGCGGACCAGGATCGAGGCGAGCTTGCGCTCGAAGTCGGGGACGGCGATCTGGCCGCGCTCGAGGGCGTGCACCGGGTTCAGCTCGGCTTCCGCGGTGGCGTCTTCGGACGACGCGGCGGGCAGCCAGGCGAGCACCGCCTGCAGGTAGGAATCGAAGTCGAACCCGTCGAGTTCGGCCCAGCGCCGGAGCGCCTCCTCCAGGCCGGAGGTGAGCACGCCGCCCCAATCCACCAGCAGGCCGCGCGGCACCACCTTGACCTCTGACATGCCGGCCAGCCTACTCAGGACATGGACCCCGCCACGCTGGCGGTCCTCCTGGTCACTCACCGCACCCGCGGTTGTACTACGCCGCTCGGCCGAATGGTCAGCGGTTGTATTCGATGGTGACGTCGCCCGACGAGGTCTCGGCTTTGATCGTGCGGGTCGACGTCTGGTCGGTCTTCACGGTGGCGGACTCGTCGCCGGACGAGGTGTCGGTGTCCACCTTGTACGTCTCCTGGCCGGACGGGATCCGGATCGACACGTCACCCGAGCTCGCCTTCGAGTCGACCGACTGCGGCGCGCGGGCGAAGTCGAGATCGACACCGCCGGAGCTGCTCTCGGTCCACACCGTGGTCGCAGGTCAGATCCTGCGCCTCGAGGTCACCGGAGCTGGACTCCAGCCGCAGCGAACCGCTGACGTCGTGCACCTCGATGCTGCCTGAACTCGACTTCAGGTCCGCACCACCGGTCAGCCCGGACCTTCACGTCCCCGCTGCTGCTCTCCAGCGTCACCTGCACGTCCTTCGGCACGGTCAGGATGTAGCTGGTCTTGCACCCGAACGACAGGAACCCGCAGCCGGTGTCCCGCAACTCCAGCTTGCCGTCGTCGTACTTCTCCTTCGCGTCGGAACCGAACACGTTCCGCTCGAACTGCCGCTCCACCTTCACGTCCGAACCGTCCCCGGCCCGTACTTCGACCTCCGCCGAGCCATTCTCGATCCGCAGCGTGTCGCCCTGCACCGGATAGCTGTGCTGGCTGGTCTTCGTGCCCTCGGTCAGACCGGTCAGCGCCCAGTACACCCCGCCGAGGATGAGCGCGACCGAGATCGCGATCCCGTACCGCCGCTCGGTGCTCATCGTGCTCGCCGGCCGGCCCTGGACGTCGGACATCGTTCTCCCCCTGGGGTGCGACAACTAACCTCACCCTGACACATCCCCGGACCCCTGTCGGTGGGGTTTTCCCCCGTATCCCCACCGACTCGACCCTGAGTCGCGACCCCTGGTCGATCAGCCGCCGAGTTCCTTCGCGATGGAGCCCGCCAGTTGCTGGAGGGACTTGCGGAGTTTGCTCGACTTGGCGGACTCGGCCAGGCTGCGGCCACGGGACATCGCGGTGTCCACGGCGCTCAGGTCGTACGGAAGCAGGGCGGCCGGCCTGGACCCCGGCGTACTGGGTGAGCGCCTCCGCCGACGGCGTCGGCCGGAGAGCTGCCGAGGGAGCCGGACCGGATCCGGTTGACCACGACCCTGAGGTTGACCGACGGCACGACGGCGCGCACCTCGTGGATCGCGCGGATCAACCGGGTCAGGCCGACCGGGTCCGCCGTACCGACGACGATCACCTCGTCGGCCTCCTCCAGCGTCGCCACGGTCGCTCCGTTGCGGCGCGGCGCCAGCGAATCGAACGAGATCTCCTCGTCCGTCTCGATACAGAAGCTCGACGTCGACCACCGTGCACGGCGCGAGCATCCGCGCCGTCGACCAGATCGACTCGATCGCGGCCGGCCGTAGCTCCGTCCACCGGTCGGCGCGGCTGAGGCCGGTCAGCACCAGCAGATGCGGTTCGACCTGCCGCGCGTGCTTCGCGAGCATCACCATGTCGAGCGACACCACTGACGCCGACCGGGCCGCGGCCGCCAGCCCGGAGGTCTCGTCGAGCATGCCGAGCAGTTGAGCGACGGTCCCGCCGTACACATCGGCGTCGGCGAGCAGGGTCGGCACCCCTTTCACCGCGAGCTCACAGGCGAGTCCGACGGCGACCGTCGTCCGCCCGGGCGCCCCGGTCGGACCCCAGACCGCGATCACCCGGCCGCTGCCCTGGGTGTAGACGGGCGGCGGGTTGACCGCGGTCTCCGGCGTCAGACGGTACGAATCCGCCGGCGAAGTGGGAGATCGACTGCCGGCGGGCCTGACTCCACCGCGTCGGTGACCGCGCGGCCGAGATCCTCCGGACTGACGTCGGCCGGGAGGATGCGCTCGATCCCCATCCGGCTCAGCCGTCCTCGGCGCCGAAGGGCGCGCCGTTCTCGGTCGGGTCGACGAGGGCGAGTCACGGCGATCCGGCGAGCGTGCAGTGCGGCCACCGCGTCCGACGTCAGCCGGGGCAGGTCGTCAGCCAGCAGCACCGCGCGGGCCTGTCCACTCGCGGCGGCCGCCATCACATCGGCGATGTCGACACAGCGCCGTACCACCCGGATCCCCGGTGCGCGCTCGGTCCGCCGTACGACGTCGGCCTCCCAGGGGGCGCCGGTGACGGCCAGGAGGACTGGTACGGACATCAGCCGGCCCGCCGGACCAGGGTCGGCTCGCCCGTACCCATCGCGGCGAGCGCGGCCGGAAGCTCGCTGCAGATCGCTCCGCTGCGAGACCGACCAGGACCTGTCTGCGGGCCGATCCACCTGCCACGCCTTTCGACGGAGTCGATCTGGAGGACGCGAACGCTGCTCCAGAGCAGCTTGGCCGCCTGGCTCTGCTGCCTTCGGCACGACCCAGATGTCCACCGTGATCGCCGGCCGCGGTGTCCGACGGCAGCCGTCCGGTCGCGATCGGACAGCGGCAGCTCGGTGCGGTCGTTCTCCGCTTCGGAGACGGCGGCGTCCCGCGGCACGAACTCACCGGCGTCGACGGCGCGGGCCACGACGAGGCCCTTGAGGTCCGCGTCAGCGGCGACGTACTTGTTGGCGTCGTCGCCGCTGGTGAAGCGGACCCGCACCGTGGTGAGGTCGTCGCCGGTCAGCTTGGTCCCGGCCGGGAGGTCGTGCTTGGCCGCCCAGATCGTGGTGGTGTCGTCGGCGGACGACAGCAGCTTGGCGCCGGCCAGCGCCGTCACGGCGACGAGCAGTACGCCGAGGACGAGCCGGCCGTCCTTCCACCGGGCCCGCCGGTTGCGCTGGGCCGGGGCGGACGGTGCCCCGAACCCACTCCGCACTGCTGTGTCGACCACGTCGGACTCCCCAGTCAATCGATCGCTCTCGGAGCCGACATTCTGCCGTGTCCCAGGGCCTCGCCGTGAACGGCTATCCACAGGCTGTGACAGCCTCCTACCTGGGGACAAACGAGATCGTCCGATCGTCAACCGTGGCAAACTGAAGGAACCAGCCACTATGTGAAGGAGTAGGACGGATGCCGGGTCCCCGATTCCTCCAGCTCGCCGACGTCGCCGAAGTCCTCAACATCTCCGCCAACCAGGTGTACGCGCTGGTCCGGCGTGGTGACATCCCGGCGGTCAAGATCGGCGGCCGCGGCCAGTGGCGGGTCGAGGCCAGCGAGCTGGAGAAGTACATCGAGCGGCTCTACAGCGAGACCAAGGACTTCATCGACAGTCATCCGTTCGGCGAGGAAGCAGAGCAGACCGAAGAAGTGCACCACTAACCGGCGCCGGCCCGTCTGAGGGAGTTCTACGGGTGTGTAGCGCTCCCCAAACCAGCGCCGGCGGATCCGTGGAGGGTTTCTGGCCGGTGGAGTAGAGAATCCCTCCACTGTTCGGGTGTGATCGCGGCCCTGCCGGGCGTCGGAGCGGCGCGATGTCGGCTGGATGCGGTTGGCTCAGCGGCGGGGTTGGTTCAGCGGCGGCGGAGGGCGCGGAGGGCCTGGGTGGGGACCAGGCGCTGGTTGTAGACCTCGGTGCGGCGGCGGGGAGCGTCCAGGGGATGCTCGGCCAGCTCGAGGAAGTCGGCTCCGACCCGGTCGATCGTGCCGGTGACCGGGCCTCCCCCGCTGCAGAACAGCGTCACCGGCGAGCGGTCGCGCGCGATCCCCCGCAGCAGATGGGCGAGCCCGAGCTTCCCCTCGACCGCGCCGACGGCCGGCTCCGCCCACGGGCCCAGCCGGTGGACGGCGACCAGCGCGGCGACCGGGACCAGCCACTCCTCGTACCGCTCGGTCTCGATCAGCAGGCAGTCCTTCCCGACCCGCGTCAGCATTCCGTGCACCGGCTCCGCGTCGATCAGCTCCACCCGGACGACCGTGTCCACGGCCCCGCGCAGCCGGTCGAGCACCGTGATCTTCCCGACCTCGGCCCGGACCCGATCCGCGACCTCGCCGTACAGGTCGCCCTCCTGAAGCGCCTCGAACTGCGACTCCAGGTCCGCGAACAACGCATCCCACCGCATACGCGCGAACCTACCGGCCCGCGGCTCCATCGGCCGCGGCCGCGCTCACCTTGTGTCAGGGAAGAGGACGCTTCGTGAGTTAAGGACTTGCAAAGTGACGGTAGATCCGGTCTATAGTGGTCAAGCCAACGCAAACTAAAGCAAACTCATAGATCGGGGGCGAAGCAGGATGAACGCGATGATCCGAGGGGCGAAGGGAACGCTCGCGGTGGTGGCGCTCGCCGGCCTCGGCCTGGCCCTGCGGTGGATGACCGCCGGCTCGATCAGCGGCGTGCACAGCTACGACCTCGACTCGATGACGGTGCTCGCGGTCGGGACCGTCGCCTGGATGGCCTACGGCTGGCTGGTACTCGCGGTGGTCCTGACCGTCCTCGAGCAACTCCCCGGAGCGATCGGCGCCCTCGCCGGGGCCATCGCCGGGCGGATCACCTCGAAGACGGCCCGTACGCTGCTTCGCTCGAGCCTCGGGGTTGCCGCCGTCACACCGCTCACGGTCGGCGTAGCGCACGCGACGCCCGGCGACGGCAGCAGCGGCGCAACCATGGACACAGGCGGAGACACGCTCCTCCGTCCAGCGCACCGACGCCACAGGAGCTTCCACATGGGATGCCACCGAGCCCGGCTCAACGGCTCCGCCTCGCCGCTCACCCGAAGGTCGCTCCCTCAGGTACGACGGACTGGAGCGCCACCGAGCCGCCGTCCAGAGTCCGCCTGACCGAGCAGGTACCGCCCGCTAGCCCGGAACAGTCCGCCGGCCAGACCGACTCCCCCAACCCGCGCACCACCACGCCAACCCCTCAGCGGCACACCAACGCCACCCAGCCGAAGACCGCCGTACCGACACCGCGGCCTGATGCGGCGCGGGTCGAGGACGGTGGGCTGGGGGCGGGGCGGATTCGGGTGGGGGTGCCGGATCGGCCGGCGGTGGGCGCGGCTACTCGGTACACGGATCTGAGGTCCGGCGTTCCGGTGCGAGTTCCTGGGCGGATTGTGGTGCAGGCCGGCGACTCGCTGTGGAGCATCGCGGCGCGGGAGCTGGGTCCGGACGCCAGTGCCGAGGCGATCACGGCCCGATGGCCGGAGTGGTACGCCGCCAATCGTCAGGTGATCGGTTCCGATCCCGACCTCATTCGTCCCGGTCAGGTGCTGCGCATCCCGGCAGCCGCAGACCAGTACGTGCCGCCCACCCACCAGGAGAAGTGACATGAGCCAGCCTCAGAACCTCCGTGCGGACGAACTCCAGCACCCGACTCCCCTCCGCACCCTCGCGGCCGTACCGCAAACCCTGGCGTCCTCGGACGACGTGGTCGGCCAGGTCAGCATCGCGACGCCTCGGCTGCGGGCTGTTGGTGGTGGGTCGGCGGAGCACACTGTGCCGGCGACGGTGCGGTACGCGGAGAGCATGACCGACGGGGCGTTGGCCCTGCGATTGCAGGCGATCACCCGTCTCGGTGTGGTGTCCGCACCGACCACCCTCACCAGCCTCGCCGCCTTCACGACGGCGCCGGCCCAAGCTGCGGAAGCTTGTGAAGACCACCTGGAGGTTCAAGAAGCGGTGGCCGACGGGCGGACGCTGGCTGCGGTTCCGGCGGACAAGGCGGCCGCGGTTGGCGAGGAGTCAACGGCGGTGGAACAAACGCCGACGCTGGCTGCCGTCTCAGCAGACCAGGCCGGAGTGCCCGAGGTGGGCCGTGCCGGAGCAGGCGCACCCTCGGTCGTCGGGCCGGCAGTGCCGGATGCGCAGGCTTGGGCTTCTCGGCTGGTGCAGGCGGTGTCGGAGGTGCTGGTGGGGGATCGGCCGATTTCGCAACTGGTCCGGTTCACGGACGAGGCTGTGTTCACCGACCTCAATCGGCGGGTTCGGCTGTTGGGGCTGACGACGACGGCCACCAGTCGTGGGGCCAAAGATCGTTGTGCGGTGCGGTCGATCCGGGTCTGTGCGCCGGCTCGGCACGTGGCCGAGGTCGCCGCGCACGTCCGTCATGGAGACCGGTCACGCGCCATCGCCTTGCGGATGGAGCTCCGGCGTCATCGGTGGGTCTGCACGGCGCTCGAACTCGGCTGACCGACCGGTGCAGGCGACGGTGGACTTCCGCCGCAACGAGAGCTGGCGGACGGTGATCGACCGGCGGACCGGGACGACGGTCCGCCGTCGAACTGCTCCGCGAGAACGTTGCCCTGGTCAAGTATGTCCCGACCGACGTGGGCGTGTACGACGTGGTCGCCCGGCGCTGACACCTGGACGGACCACCTCCGTACGCGGACCGACAGAAACTGTCGGTGGTGCGTTGCAGACTGGTGGGGTGACTCTGGTTGTCGAGCCGTACCGGGAGCGCCCCGCGCTCGTGCCCGGCGCCGCGGTGTGGACGCGGACCGCGGTCGGCGGGGACTACCGCATCCTGCCCGACGGTTGCATGGACCTACTGCTGACGGACGACAATCTGATCGTCGCCGGGCCCGACAGCCGCGCGTGGACCGGGACCGCCGCGGACCGCGGGACCAGGTACGTCGGGCTCCGGTTCGCGCCCGGAGACGCGCCGGACTTCCTCGGCGTACCAGCGCGGGAGCTGCTGAACGAGCGGGTCCCGCTGGCCGACCTCTGGTCCCCCGCCCGGAGCAGGCGGTTGCTCGACCGCGTCAGATCGGCGCCCGACCAGGCCCGAGCGTTGGACGAGGCGGTGGCGAGCCTGACGCAGGAGCCGCCGGATCGGCTGATCCGCCAGGTGCTCCGCAGCATCCGCGCCGGCGTGTTGCGCGGCGGAGCCGGGGTGTGGGGTCTGGCCGGCAGCGTCGGGTTGAGCGAACGTCAACTGCATCGCCGCTGCCTGACCGCGTTCGGCTACGGCCCCAAGATGCTCGACCGCGTCCTCCGGATGAACGTCGCCCTCGACCAGGCCCGGACCGGCCTCGCACTGGCGGACGTCGCCGTACAGACCGGGTACGCCGACCAGGCCCATTTCACCCGCGACGTGAAGGCGCTGACCGGTCTACCGCCTCGAATCCTTCTGGGCTGAGGCCCAGGTGCATGTCAGCATTGCTCTTCATGACCGGTGATGCCGAGATCAGTACGGCGACTCTGCGGCACAACCCACTGAATGCGGTGACGGCGACCGTCGAGCGCATCACCTACGCGGACGGCCGCACCGCGGTCCGCAAGCAGCTCCGCAAGCCGGTGGACTCGACCGGACCGTGGGCCGCCTCGACCGACCCGCGGCACTGGAACTACTGGCGCCGAGAGCTCGAGGTCTACCAGGACGACGAGCTCCGCAAGCAACTCGCTGACGCCGGTCTCGTGCTCCCAGCGGCCGAGGTCGAGGAGCACGCGGATGGCGCCGTACTGCTGATGGAGGACATCGACGGCACCCCAGGGACCGAGTTCAGCCTGGCCGAGCATGCCGCCTTGGCGCGAGCGTGTGGGCGGTGGCAGGCGCGGCCCGCGGGCGAGCGTACCTGGACGTCGAACGGATTCCTGCGCGACTACTCCACGACTCGTGACGTCCCGTGGGGACTGATGAACGACGACGCAGCCTGGCAGCAGCCGCTGATCGCCGAGCACTGGCCACCCGGATTGCGGCCGGCCTGGCTCCACTTGCTGTCCCATCGCGACGAACTGCTCGACCTGGTCGCCTGCCTGCCCCGCGCCCGCTGCCATCTCGACTTCTGGGTCTCAAATGTGATCCAGCGGCCGACCGGCGAGCTCGCACTGTTCGACTGGGCGTTCACCGGTGACGGCGCCCTCGGCGAGGACATCGGCAACCACATCCCCGACGCCGTCTTCGACCTGTTCTGGCCGGCCGAGCGCCTGCCGGAACTCGCCGAGACCTGCATCGCCAACTACCTCGACGGTCTCCGCGAGGCCGGCTGGCACGGCGACCCCGACCAGGTCCGCCTGGCGGTGATGGCGTCCGGCGTCAAGTACGCCTGGCTCCTCCCCGGCCTGCTCGGCCGCGCCTCCGAGTCCTCGCACAACGCCTACCACCAACACGCCGACAGCCGTCACCTCTTCCATCAACGCGGGCAGGCCCTCACCTTCGTCGCCAACTGGTGCGCCGAAGCACTCAAGCAAGGACGACGGTAAAGACCGCGTCGCCAAGAGGTACGGGCGGCTCAGACGGCGAGCGTCGTACCGGCTGCTCCCAGCTCACGCAGGATCAGCAGCCCGCGGGCCCGCGCCTGACGATCCGGGGCCGTCGCCAGCACGACCGCCTGCTCGTACCGCTCGCCGAGGCGGGCCCAGGCCGCCGCGGCCTCCTGCCACGGGCCGGCGAGCGTCGCCGCCCATGGACCCGGAGGGTCGATGGGAGCCGGGACGTCGACGCCGGCGCGACGCAGATAGGCGCAGAGCTCGCCGTGCATCGACCGGTGGCCGGCGTCTTCGGCCAGCCGGAGAGCCAGCCGCGCGTCGTCGGTCAAGGCGCCCAGTGAGCCGTCCAGCCAACCGAGCTCGATCCGCGCGACCGCGAGCGGACCTACGACGAAGCTGTCGTCCGCGGTCGTACGATTCGCGAACCCGGCAGCCAGGACCTCGCCGGCGTCGGCGTCCCCGCGCCGGGCGAGAAGACGGGCGAGGATGCTGCGGGCGAGCGCGTCCATCAACCCCGGTTCGCCCGGGCTCTCCAGGAGCACATGAAGGTCGGCGATCGCCTGATCCCAGTGACCCCGGCTCGCCTGGACCGCGGCCGCGGTGAGCCGCAACCGGTACTGGCCGGCGAAGAACTCCCCGTCCGCCGCGGCCCGCAGCCCGGCGGCGACGTACCTCTCCGCGTCGTCGAGCCGGCCGCTGCGATAGGCGCCTCCGGCTGCGTTCACGTAGCAACGCACCAGCGTCTCGATCCGGCTGTCCGCACCGGCCAGGGAGATCGCGCGCCGGAGGTCATCGTCGCCGCGCGAGTCGCCCCGGGCGAGCCGGGCGTCGCCGAGATAGCACCCGGCTTGGGCTTCCAGATCCTGCCGCCCCAACCGCTGCCCGATCACCAGCGCGCGCTCGGCGTACCGCTCCGCTCGTGCGCTCGGCTCGGCCACGATGCCGACCGTCGCCAGGTTGCTGTGGGCGCGAGCCTGCTCGATCAGGGCCGCGGCCAGCCGAGCGCCGTCGCCGGTCGGTTCGAGCAGCTCGACGGCTTGCTCCGCTGCGCGCCTGGCCCGCATCGGTCCGTGCGCGAACATGACGACCCGTGCCAGCACCAGCAAGGCATCGGCCCGCAGGAACGCATCGCCGGCCTCCTCGGCCGCACCGACAGCGGACTCGGCCGATTCCCACCCCGCCTCGAACCGATTGACCACGTAGAGGGAGTACGCACGCCGCGTCAGCAGTTCCGCGGCTTCGGCCGACCCCAGCAGCTCACGATGGCGCAGTACGACGTCGAGTACGTCGACCGCTTGGCGATGTGCACCGAGACGCGCAGCCTCGAGAGCAGCGGCCGGACCGTACTCGAGGATCACGTCGGTGCGTCCACACCGCTCCGCGTGATGCACCAGCCGGGAAGGCTCCACGGCGGGATCCTCGAGGAGCCTGTCGACCACGGCCCGGTTGGCCCCGATCCGCTCGCCGGCCGTCAGCGAGGACTCGATCGCCCGCCTGGCCAGTTCGTGGCGGAACGCGAGGGTCGTGTCGGTTCCGATCAGCATGCCGGACCGCTCGGCCTCGACCAGCACCGGCTGATCCCCGGCGAGACTCTCGGCCAGCCGCCGCTCCGCGCGACTCGGGATGACGGACAGCCGTTCCAGCAGCGTTCGTGCCGACGGCGACAGCCTGCCCACCCGGGCCAGGACAGCATCGCGGACGGTCGGCGGTACGTCGGTCTCGCCGGCCGCGAGCACCTCGGTGACGAAGAACGGATTTCCCTCTGTCACCCGATGGATCTCCATGGCCTCACGCGTGGTCGTCGCGCCCAGACGTCGGACCGCCTCGACGCTCAACGGTGGCAGGGTCACTCGTCGTACGGCGGAACCCGCCAGACTGCCCAGCAGCTGCCGCAGCGGGTGACCGGCATCGATCTCGGTCTCCCGGAAGGTCAGCACGAGCACGGCCGGGATGGCGGGGAACCGGCGGGCCAGGAACCGGATCGCATCGAGCGTCGCGTCGTCGGCCCAGTGGATGTCCTCCACCACGACGACCGACGGGCACGCGGAGAACGCGCGCAGCAGACCAGGCAGAGCGGTGTCCAGCCGATCCCCCGACAGTGCCGCGGACAGCTCCGCATCGTCCTCGGCCATGTCGCGGAACGGGCCGAGGCTGCGCGGCGCGAGCAGATCGTCACAACCGCCGATCGCGACCTTGATCGCGCGGCTCAGTCCGTCGACGAAGGCACGGACCAGCGCCGATTTGCCGGCACCTGCCTCGCCCGAGATCAGGACGACGACACCACGGCCCTCGTCGAGGGCAGCACCGGCGGCTGCCGCGAGTACTGCGAGCTCTGCGTCCCGCTCGACCAGCTCCGTGGTGCCTTGCGGTCCGGAGATCGCTTCGGCCGGGCGAGGCGGCGCAACCGACTCGACGGCCAGCAGACGCTCACGGAGTACGACGGCCTCCGGCCCAGGCGAAATGCCGAGCTCAGTGCTCAGCGCGTGCTCCATCCGGGCGTAGCGTCGCAGTCCGGTCGGCCGATCACCAGCGACGACCGCTTCGCGCAGGAGCTCGACATGCGCCTCCTCGTTCGCGGGGTCCATGACCAGCAGGGACTCCCAGCGACCCGCTCCCCGTAGCAAGCGCATGACCTGAAGGCGCAGCCGGTCACGCGGTCCCTCCAGCCACGGTTCGGCCAGGTCGTCCGGGAGCAGTTCGCCCGCGAGCACCAGCGCTTTGGCGCAGAGCTCCGGCGATGCGGGATCGGCCGCCAGCGCGGCATCCGCAGCAGCCTCGAACGCGCCGGCGTCGACCTCGAGCAGCGCGCCCGGGAACAGCGCGACGACATCACCCTTCAGGACGACGGCGTCGCGATCGCCCAGCGCGGCACGGGCATAGTGAGCGGCCTTGTGCAGCCGGGGAAGAGCGAGGTCGACGGTGAGCTCCGGCCACAGGGCATCGACCACGCGGTCGCGGTGAAGCCTCCCGCCGGGCGAGAGTGCCAGCAGCTTGACCAGCGTCGCCGCTTGGCGACGGCTCCACCGGCTCGCCGGAATCGGTCCGCCGTCGACCAGTACGGCGAAACCGTCCAGCATCCGCACGCTGACCTGCACACCTCGGATCGTAAGGGTCAGGCGACCCGTTCTACAGCAGGAAGCACGCGGAATCACCCCACAGCGCGGACCCCGAGATCGGGCAGCGATCCGACGTGGTCGACCTCGTCGCGCATCGCGGAGCTGACTTCCCGCAGCAGCACCCGCACGTCGTCAAGGCTCCACCGGTACGACGCGACCGTCTCGGTGGCCTCGAAGAGCCGGCTCGACAGCCGGTCCCGGGTTGACTGGTAGCCATCGAAGCAAGCGGTGGGCGTCTGGAGAATCGCGCCGGCCAGGAGCTCGGCGTCGCGCAGAGCGTCGGTGATCCCGTGCGTGGTGATCGGGTCCTTGTAATAGCCCGCGTCTCCGACCAGCGCCCAGCCTGGCCCCCAGCTTTGGCGAACGAACCCCGCCGCACCCGCCCAGCCGTGCATCGCGCCCACCGGTTCCGCCGGCAACACTCGGTCCGCCAGCCCCGGCGCGGTCTCCGCGAGCAGGGTGGCGAAGGCCCCCTCGGTCCCGCGGCGACGCAGGTCCCGCATGCGGGCCGGCGTGGTGGCGACGAACACGCAGGTCAGCTCGTCATTGGTCGGAATCAGGCCTGCGCCGCTGCCGACCGCATAGGCCCATTCGTATCCCGTCGGCCGTACGTCGGCGTAGTACCGATAGAGGATCGCGCTGAGCGACTGACCCCGCCGTACGACGGGGGCGCCCACTGCGGACGCTACGGTCGAACGGATGCCATCGGCACCGACTGTGATCCCGGCCCGAAGGTCGCGATCTCGTAGGCGAACCCCGGCCACGCGACCACTCTCGTCGCGCAGCACTGCGGTGACGGCCGTCCGGTACAGCATCTCGACACCCGCGTCGATGGCCGCGTCCGCAAGGATCCGGTCGAGCACCGACCGACGCGGCGCATACAAGGCGTCGACACCGCCACCGGAACGAATGGCGATCTGCTCGGACTCACGGTCGGTGTAGTGAAAGGCCGTCTGCCGGATCGGTGGCGTTCCCGCCGCGGCCAGGTCGTCCAGCAATCCCCATCTCGACAACTGCATGACGCCTGCGCGCATCAGCCCGTGCGTGGAGACGGTGTCACTGCCATAGGCCGCCCGCTCCACCAGAGCCACGCGGGCACCGGCCCGGGCGAGCAGCATCGCGGTCGATGCTCCAGCGACCCGTCCGCCGACGACCAGTACGTCGTACTCGGTGGTCATGCCGCCGGCTCCTCAGTGCAGCCGCTCGCCCGGGCCGCGATCCTGCCGGTCAAGCAGATGCTGTACGACGGCTGACGCGTCATGCCGGGCGCCGTCGATGAAGGCCGAGTCGCGCCGGTACTGGAATCGCTGGCCGACGACGTACACGCCAGGTGCTGTGGTGACCCCTCGGTTCTGGCGGATGTGGCCGTCGGGGCCGATGATCGGCAGTCGGAGCCACGCATAGTCGGGTCGGTAGCCGGTGGCGACCAGGACGGTGGCGATGCCCGCGCGGGACAGGTCCAGGACGTCCGGTGGTGCTGGTGTCACGAGTGCCGGGGGACGCTCCGCGGGGAGAACTTTGCCGGTCAGGCCGGTACAGGCAATGTAGTCGTCCACCACGTCCAGCAGACGATGCATGCGCAGGTCGGCGTCGGCCGCGCTCTCGGCCAGGTCCGGCCGGAAGCGTGCCCGCGGTCCTTCCATGCCCTCGAAGCGGCCGAGGAGGCGGACACCGTCGGCCTGCAAGGTGACCAGGTCGAGATTGCGGGCACGCTCTCCGCTGCGGTGGCCGACCAGCTGCATCGACGGCTCCCGCCGGGCTGCCACCAGGTCGGGAACCTCATCGATGGTCCGCGCGAGCCGGCCGGTGCTCTCCAGCCACCGGAAGATGTCCCTGCCGCGGTAGCAGCGCGGCATCCTGGTGTGCCGGCCGGCGGACAGGTACACCCCCCGGCCGGCGCGGTTGAGCTCGTCGGCGATCTGCGCTCCGGAGGACGAGGCGCCGATCACGAGCACACCTCCAGGTGGCAACTGAGTGGGGTTGCGATAGCGGCTCGCGGTGAGGACCTGGGCCGCGTCCAGTCCGGCCGGCACCTGGGGCAGACCGTGGGGACCGGTCGCGATCACCACGTGACGGGCCGACCAGGTCCCGCTGTCGGTGACGAGTCGGTAGCCCCCGGAGTGGGCCGCGACCAGGTCGCGCACAGTCGTGCCGGTCAGCACCGGAGCGCCGTACGACTCCGCATAACACTCCAGGTGCCGGACGAAGCCGGCCGCGGTCATGAACCCGTCCGGCTCGGACCCGTCGTACTCCCAGCCGGGCAGGCGCGTCATCCAGTTCGGTGACAGCAATCGCAGCGAGTCCCAGCGCTCGGTGCGCCAGCGTTCGCCGATCCGGCCCCGGTCGACGACCACATGATCGCGGCCGGCCCGGGTGAGCAACCGGCTGACGGCGAGACCGGCGTGGCCGGCGCCGATCACGACGGTGTCGATGGTGGTCATGGTCAGCCGGTGACCACGTCGACGACGACGGGAGTCGGGTTGGCGAGAGCGTCGAAGACGGCCGAGCGACGCCGGGACTGCTCGACGATGCCGCGCAGGGTCTCGTCGTCGGCGTCGCCTTCGATCGCGATCGACACCTTGATCTGCTGGTACCCGTTGCGAACGGATCCGCCGGACAGACCGAGGATCCCGAGCAGGTCGATGTCACCCTCGACGGTCGAGCTGACCTTGGTGAGCTCGACACCGCGCGCCGCGGCGATGTTGGCGATGCCGGCCGTCAGGCAGGCAGCGATCGCGTGCAGCAGGTACTCCGCCGGCGTCGGCCCGTTGTCGGTGCCGACCAGGACGGCGGGGTGGTCGAAGTCGAGCACAGTGTCGGCCTGGTGGTGCATTTCCTGCAGAGCTCCGAAGAAGCCCGACGCGGTGGAGCGGCTGTGTGTCCCCGTCACCCAGGTGTTGCTCGCCCGGAACTGGAACTTGGCGATCTCGTTCTGTGCCTTCACCGCATCGAGCGTGGCGAACAGCGTCGCGGTGTCGACACCGTTGCGCGGGCTGACGGTCGTGGTCATGGATCCTCCCCTGGTTCGGCCGGGCCCGGTCGGCTCGGCCATCTGCCGAAGGACGCTAGGCGGGTCACCTTCCCCCGGCCTTCCCGTCGGCTTCTCTGCGCGATAACGCGCTCAGGCGAGGAATCCACGCACTCATTTGCAGGCAGCGCCCGTCACCACCGCCCCAGGCGCTCAGAGCTGTGCGACGAGCTTGTGGTTGCTCAAGGCAATTACTTGGCGCCGTCGTTGAGAGCGGCTTGCAAGTAGGTACGGTACGTCGCGAAGCCGTCGAGGACCTCGGCGGCGGTCGGCTGACCGGTGAGGGCGCCGACCCCTTGGCCCGCGTAGATCGAGGCGCGGGCCGGGTCGGCGGCGCGAGAACCTTCGACGTACTGGGCGTAGCCGGCGTCGTCGGTCTTCAGCTCCTGCTCGCGTCCTTCCCAGGTGTCGAAGTACGGGTTGCGGAGGGCGCGGCCGCCGAACTCGTCGGGCCAGCCGGCCCGGGACGCCGCATCGAAGACCGTGCCGTAGACGGTGTCGGTCTCGTCCGCCTCGATCACGCGCTGCCGGAACGAGTCCGGGGTCAGTGCCTCGGCGGCGGTGAGGAACGCCGTACCGATCCACCCTCCGGCTGCGCCCGCGGCCAGCACGGCGGCCAGCCCGCGCGGACCCGAGATCCCGCCGGCGGCGAGCACCGGGAGATCGGTCAGCTCGAGAATCGCCTGCAGCAACGGCAGCGTGGCGACCGCATTGCGGCCGTGACCACCGGCTTCGGCGCCCCGGGCAACGATCACGTCGACGCCGGCCGCGACCGCTTCCCGTGCGTCGGCGACCGTCCCCGCCTGGGTGGCGACGACGATGCCCGCCTCTTGCAGCTTCCCGACGTACTGCGTGTAGTCGCCGAAGCTGAGCGACACGAGGGCCGGCTTGAGCTCGAGCACCGCCTCCAGATGCTCCGGGCGCCCCTGCACCGACCACGCCATCAGGCCGATGCCGTAGGGCTTCCCACTGGCCGCGGCGACCGCGCCCTCGGTCCGGATCCAGTCAGCCGTGACCGCGGACCCGGCCCCAAGCATCCCGAGACCACCCGCCACCGAGATCGCGGCAGCCAGCCTGCCCCCGCCCACGTACGCCATCGGCGCGCCCACCACCGGAACGCTCAGCCCAAACTTCTCCGTCAGCCACATGAGTCCACAGCATCACACCCACCCGACCCACGCCACGCGCCCCCGCCATGCGCCCGGTGCAGACAGAGCCCTCCTGAGGCGGGGAACACGCGCTCGCTGCGGGGGTTTGCGCTCGGCCCGGGAGGATTTCACCCCTGTGGAGGGACATTTTCCTCCCCAGTCCACCCACCTCCCGGAACCACAAACAACTCACAGTCGCGGCCCGCCGTACCGAATACGGCTGAGCCAGAGATCGCGCCGCTGGATCACACCCACAGATCCAGCAGGAGAGCCGGATATCCGGCTCTTGTGTCGCTTCCGTGGGTGGCCGATTCAGGCCACGGTGGGGTGTCTTTGTGCACCAGCTGCGTACGCCGAGGCCGTCGCCGTACGGATCTCGTGCACAAAGTTACCGATCGCGAGGATGGTGGCGGCCGGACAGGACGGCCGGGCCCGGGGTTACTCCCGGGTCCGGCCGTGGCCGGATACCTCAGAACTTGTAGACGTCCGACGCCGGGTCGCCGTGGCAGCGCTTGTACTTCTTGCCCGAGCCACACGGGCAGGCCGCGTTGCGCGGGGTGCCGGCGTACTGCAGCTCGCCCTCTTCGGCGGCTGCCTCGCGGACCGCGACCTCGTCGTCGCCGTCGATGGTGGGAGCCGAGTAGGACAGCCGCTGCGGGCGGCTCTCGGCCGTCAGGCCCTTGGCGCGCAAGCGCGGAGTGTCGCGCGGCCGCACCTCGTCCTGGACCCGGCCGGGGAACTCCGCCACCGGTGCACCCGGGGTCAGGATGTCCTCGTCCTCTTCCTCGTCCACGATGTCAACGGCGGCGTCCGCCTCGGCGGCGAGCTCGATCTCGGCGCGCATCGCCTCGACGTCCACCTCGACGTTGAAGATGAAGGCGACCGACTCCTCCTTGATCGACTCCATCATCGCGGCGAACATGTCGTAGCCCTCGCGCTGGTACTCGACCAGCGGGTCGCGCTGCGCCATCGCACGCAGGCCGATGCCCTCGCGCAGGTAGTCCATCTCGTACAGGTGCTCGCGCCACTTGCGGTCCAGCACGCTCAGCACGACGCGACGCTCCAGCTCGCGCATCGCGTCCTCGCCGAGCAGTTCCTCGCGCCGGTCGTACGCCGCCTTGGCATCCTCGATGAACCGCTCGACCAGGAAGTCCTGGGTCAGCCCGGCCTTCTCGCCGCCGGCCTCCTCGACCAGCTCGTCCTCGGTCAGCTCGGTCGAGTACAGCGTCCTCATCGCGGTGAACAGCGCGTCCAGGTCCCAGTCCTCGGCGAACCCGTCCGCGGTCGCGCCCTGCACGTACCCGGTGACGGTCTCCTCGAGCATGTCCGACACCTGCGAGCGCAGGTCCGCGCCCTCGAGCACCCGGCGGCGCTCGTCGTACACGACATGCCGCTGCCGGTTCATCACGTCGTCGTACTTGAGGATGTTCTTCCGGGTCTCGAAGTTCTGCGCCTCGACCTGGGACTGCGCCGACGCGATCGCCTTGGTGACGACCTTGTTCTCCAGCGGCTGGGTGTCGTCGTTGTTGCGCGACATCGCCCAGTCGACCATCTCGCGCTTGAACAGCCGCATCAGGTCGTCCTCGAGCGACAGGTAGAACCGGGACTTGCCCGGGTCGCCCTGGCGGCCGGAGCGGCCGCGGAGCTGGTTGTCGATCCGGCGGGACTCGTGCCGCTCGGTGCCGAGGACGTACAGGCCGCCGGCCTCGGTGACCTCCTCCTGCTCGTCCTTGACCTGCTGCTCGAACTGCTCGAGGACCTTCGGGTACTCCGCCTCGTACTGCTCGGCGGACTCCACCGGGTCGATCCCGCGGGCGCGCAGGTCCTTGTCGGCCAGGTGCTCCGGGTTGCCGCCCAGGATGATGTCGGTACCACGGCCGGCCATGTTGGTGGCCACCGTGACCGCGCCCTTACGGCCGGCCTCGGCGACGATCGCCGCCTCCCGGGCGTGCTGCTTCGCGTTCAGCACCTCGTGCGCGATGTTCTCCTTGCGCAGCTGGGCCGACAGTCGCTCGGACTTCTCCACGCTGGTGGTGCCGACCAGGATCGGCTGGCCGGTCTGGTGCACCTCGACGATGTCCTTGACCACGGCGTCGAACTTGGCGTCCTCGGTCCGGAAGATCAGGTCCCGCTCGTCGGCGCGGACCATCGGCTTGTTGGTCGGGATCGGGACCACGCCGAGCTTGTAGATCTTGGAGAACTCGGCCGCCTCGGTCATCGCCGTACCGGTCATGCCGGCCAGCTTGTCGTAGAGGCGGAAGTAGTTCTGCAGCGTGATGGTCGCCAGCGTCTGGTACTCCTCCTTGATCTCGACGTCTTCCTTCGCCTCGATCGCCTGGTGGAGTCCCTCGTTGTAGCGGCGGCCGTGCAGCGTGCGGCCGGTGTGCTCGTCGACGATCAGCACCTCGTTGTCGACGACCACGTAGTCCTTGTCCCGGCGGAACAGGTCCTTCGCCTTCAGCGCGTTGTTCAGGTAGCTGATCAGCGGGGTGTTGGCCGACTCGTACAGGTTGTCGATGCCGAGCCGGTCCTCGACCTTCTCGATCCCGCGCTCGAGGATCGCGACGGTCCGCTTCTTCTCGTCCACCTCGTAGTCGGCCACCGGGCGCTGGTCCTCGGGCACCTTGTCGTCGGCGATCCGCGGCTTCAGCGTGTTCGCGATCCGTGCCATCTCGACGTACCAGCGCTGCGAGTCCTCGGCCGGGCCGGAGATGATCAGCGGGGTCCGGGCCTCGTCGACCAGGATCGAGTCCACCTCGTCCACGATCGCGTAGTTGTGCTCGCGCTGGACGAGGTCGTCGATCGAGTTGGCCATGTTGTCGCGCAGGTAGTCGAAGCCGAACTCGTTGTTGGTGCCGTAGGTGATGTCCTTGGAGTAGGCCACCCGGCGCTCGGCCGGCGACATCTCCGGCAGGATCACGCCGTAGTCGAGGCCGAGGAAGTGGTACACCCGGCCCATCCACTCGGCCTGGAACTTGGCCAGGTAGTCGTTCACCGTGACCACGTGCACGCCCCGGCCGGACAGCGCGTTCAGGTACGTCGGCAGCGTACCGACCAGCGTCTTGCCCTCACCGGTCTTCATCTCGGCGATGTTGCCGAGGTGCAGCGCCGCGCCACCCATGATCTGGACGTCGTAGGGCCGCTGGTGCAGGGTCCGCTTGGCCGCCTCCCGGACCACCGCGAACGCCTCCGGCAGCAGCGCGTCGAGCGACTCCCCGTTCTCGTGCCGGACCTTGAACTCCGCGGTCTGACCACGGAGTTCTTCGTCGGTCATGGTGACGAAGTCGTCCTCGATCGAGTTGACCATCTTCGCGATGCCCTGGAGCTGGCGCAGGATCTTGCCCTCGCCGATCCGCAGGACCTTGTCGATCACCTTCATGGTGGGGAGTTCTCTCCTTGCTGCTGAAGCCTGGAAGCGCGCGACGCCCACAGGGCACATCCACCCCGCGGGCAGGCGCGCGCCACCCATGTTACGGGGCTGGGTGTGCCAAGCCACGCCGGATGCGTGCCGCCGGGCTTATCCGACCCACGCTCAGGCGGCCCGGAAAGTTCCCGCTGCTTCCTCAGAAACCACGCTGTGCTACGGCCTTCCCCACCCCACCGCCCCGGACAGGGCGTCACTGAGCGCTGGCGACAGGTCACCACCACCGGCCACCCGGACCAGGTCGAGGCCGAGCCAACCGGCCAGCTGGACGAGCTCCGCGGCCAGCTCGGCGGCGGTTTCCACCGGCGCCTTCGGCTCCGCGTGCGCCGACTGGACCAGCAGGACGCCGGCCGTACGGTCCGCCTTGAGGTCCACCCGGGCGACCAGCCGGTCCCCGAGCAGGAAGGGGAGGACGTAGTACCCGTGGATGCGCTTCTCGGCCGGGACGTAGATCTCGATCCGGTAGCGGAAGTCGAACAGGACCTCGGTCCGGGTCCGCTCGAACACCAGCGAGTCGAACGGGCTGACCAAGGCCCGTGTGTTCACCCGCCGAGGCAGTCGCGCATCCCGGTGCAGGTACGCCGGCCGCTTCCACCCGTCGATCCGGACCGGGAGCAACTCGCCCTCCTCGACCAGCTCCGCGATCGCCTCCGCAGTCGCCTCGGGAGCGGTCCGGAAGTAGTCCCTCAGGCACTGCGCGGTCGCCACCCCGTGCGCCCTGGCCGCGATCGACACCAGCCCGCGATGGGCCTCTGCCTCGGACGGGGTCGGAGTCTCCAGTACGGCGCGGGGCAGCACCCGCTCGGGTACGTCGTACATCCGCTCGAACTGCTGGTTGCGGCGGGCGACCGTGATCTCGCCCGCGAAGAAGAGGAACTCGAGGGCCTGCTTGACGTCGGACCAGTTCCAGCCCCAATTGGTCCGGTCCCGCTCGACGTCGTCATCGATCTCGCGGGCGGTCAGCGGACCGTGGTCGCGGACGTCGGCGAGCACCTGCTTGACCAGGTCCGGCCGCTGCTGTGCGATCGATCGCGGACCACCCCACGCCTCGGTCCTCGCGCGGGCCATCCGCCAGCGCATCAGCGGGTGCGTCTCGACCGGGATCAGCGACGCCTCGTGCGCCCAGTACTCGACCAGACGCCGCGGCGCCTTCCCGGCGGCACGGTCCAGCAGGTCGCGCGGGTACGGCCCGAGCCGGGAGTACAGCGGCAGGTACTGCGTCCGGCTCAGCACGTTGACCGAGTCGATCTGGATCAGCCCGATCCTGCCGAGCACCCGGCTGAGCGCGCGCATGTCCGGCACGCCCTTCGGCCGCGGGTCGCTGAACCCCTGCGCGGCCAGTCCGATCCGCCGGGCCTGGGCCACCGACAACACCTGAGAATCCACGGAGCCGATTCTGCCGCCGGCCACCGACAGAAAATCGCGACCTTCCCGGTAGGGCTCTCCAGCACCCCCGTCTCCGGGGGCGCCTCAGCTCACCGACGGTCCTCGTCGACGGTGTCCTCGACCCGGATGATCAGCAGCACCTCTGCCATCTGGGGCGGGATCGGCGACGGGAACAGGCCGCGCGCGGAGAGATCCTCTATGGAGCGGAACGGCCCTCGATGGGTCCTGTCGGCGACGATCAGCGCGGCCTGTTCGGCGGAGACGCCCGGCAGCCTACGCAGTACCGGCTCGGGGGCGTCGTTGATGTCGATCAGCCCGCCGTCCTCGAACTGGTTCGGCAGGTCCGGGCGGCCGATGCCGAGCTGCCGGGCGATCTGCGGGTGCTCCGCGGCGAGCTGACGCGCGTACTGCCGGCGCGGGTCGACAACAGGAGCCGGCTGGTTCCGCCGAGGCACGATCACGCCCACGTGGATCGCACAGATCAGAGCCGTGGCTATCACGAGAGCCACCCCGAGCCCGTCGGTGTCGCTGGTGATCTCATCGCTGGAGGTATCGATCATGAGCGCACCGGTGACCGTGGCGGCCAGGTAGCCCGCCGCCGCGGCACCCAGCCGGACACTGCGCCGCCGGATCGCGAGGACTCCCACCAGCGGACCCGCCAGCATCCCGACCGAGATGATCGGGACCGCCGCCGCGGCGAACTTCACCGCCCAGTCCTGCCATTTCAACGTCTCCGGCTCACCAGCCTGTACCGGGGCCGCCGGCGGCCAGTACTGCGGCACCGCCTGGGGTGGCCGGGGCGCGGCCCACCCGACGACGGCAGGTGCGGCCTCTGCGACGGGGGTGGGGGTGAGGGTGGGGGTGGGGGCTGGGCCGCTTTGTGGGGCGATCGAGGGTGGGGTCGTTCTGGAGGATCTGCTGGTGGAGGTGTTGGAGAGCACTGCCGGGTTCCACGCCATGGGTGCTCACCAGGCGCGTGCGGGCCTCACGATAGGTCGCCAGGGCCTCGGCTTGGCGGCCCGCGCGGTACAGGGCAAGCATCTGTAGGCCGCGCAGCCGTTCGTGGAGGGGGAACTCCGCGACCAGGCGCGACAACTCCGGCAGCAGGCTCTGCTGGTGGCCTTCCTCGAGTTCAAGCTGTGCCCAGTCCTCCACGGCCGCGGCGCGGTCATCGGTGAGGCGAGCGCGAGTGGCCTCGAAGTACGAGCCGGTCAGGCCGGCCAGCGGCTCGGCTCGCCAGAGCGACAGGGCTGTCTGAAGCTCGGCTGCGGCCTCCGCCAGGCGACCCGCACCGCGCAGTTGGCGTGCTTCGCGGACGTGGCTGGTGAACAGGTCCAGATCGGAGTTGCCGGGGGCAACGGAGAGCCGGTACCCGGCTTCGGTCAGGGTCAGCAGGAGGCCGGCCGCTCTGGGTGCTCGCTCCGGCTCCAGCACCCGGCGTAGACCCGCGACGTACTTCTGGACGACGTTGGTGCCGTTCGCAGGCGGTTCGTCGCCCCAGACCGCGTCGATGATCCGGCTGGTCGGGACCGGCCGGTTGGCGGCCAGCAGGAGGATCGCCAGGACCGCGCGCTGCTTGGCCGGGCCGAGGTCCAGCTCACGCTGCCCGCGAAAGGATCGCAGCGGTCCGAGCAGGTCGAACCGGACAGAGTCGTCAACCGCCCCCTGCACTGGTCAGCACCCTCCCGATCCGCACCAGCCGAGCTGCCCCCCAGCCGACAGCAGTGAGGCGGCAGTCTATCGCCGAGCGGGGCGCAGTGAGGCGGCAGCGGGACCGCAGCAGGGTGGCAGTAGGTGCCTTCAGGGTCGGTGGGGTCAGGTTCGAATCGGCACCGGCCACAGCGCCGGCAGACTGGAAAGTGAGTTCGAGCAATGTCCTTCCCCTGGATCCGTACCGCCGCGGCGGCCGCCATGGTGTCGCTCATCGCGGCCGGTTGTGACGGCAGCGCCGACATCGCAGCCGAGACACCCGCCGCCACCTCCGCCGAGACACCCACCACCGCTAGTACTCCGGTCAAGCCGGTCGCGGGCCTCGAGAGCCAGCCGGTCCGGACCATCATGAAGAAGACCCGGCTGGCGTCGCTGGGCGCGAGCAATCTGCGGATGCGCGGCACCATCGAGGACGCCGGCCGACCGATGACCTTCGACATCAGCTTGACGAAGGGCGGTGGCCAGGGCGGGTTCACCGTCGCCGGAGAGTCGTACTCCGTCCGTGCGATCGGCAAGACCGTGTACCTCCAACTGTCCGAGGCCACGATCCGGGCCGAGGCGAAGGCCGGGAAGAGCAGCGCGGCCGAGACTACGCAGATGCTCAGGCTGCTGAAGAACAAGTGGATCAAGTTGTCCAAGGTCGACAAGGACACCCAGGAGATGGTGGACCTGGTCACTCCCGGCCGGTTCTTCCAGTCGGTCTTCGGCGAGGACGACACCGATACCGCCGCCACACCCCGCAAGGCCGCCGCGCGGATGGTCGACGGCGTCCGCTGCGTCGGCCTGACCGAGGACGGCGCATCGATGTGGATCGACACCACGACCGCCCATCTGGTCCGGATGACCGACGGCAAGAACCACTTCAGCTTCAGCGACTACGGCAAGGTGCCCACCCCGAAGGCGCCCGCCACAAGCCAGGTCCTCGACGGCAAGACGATGGGCCTGTGAGGGTGGCCGCCTGGCCGGGACAGGGGACCTGGCCGGGCGGTCATAACTCCGCTGCTACCGCAAGTGAGAGGTGCGCTACGCGGTGTGGGCTGCGCGGACGCGGGCACCCCGGCGTCTACGCGGAGGTAGCCATCTACGCCGCCGAACTCCAGTCCCGGATTCGGCGGATAAAGCAGTCACCGCTCGTGAGGCCCGGCGTCCCCCGGGCCTCACGTGGTGCCCGGGTCAGGCAGCGCCGAAGCGCTCGGTGTGGATTCGCCGGAGTGGTACGCCGAGACCGGAGAGATCCCGGCTGGCGGCGCTGACCATCGGCTGCGGGCCGCAGACGAAGTACTCGAGGCGCTGGGGCCGGCGAGGCAACCGGCGGGCCAGAAGGCTTCTGGTGATCCGGCCGGTCTCCCCCAGCCAGGCGGGATGCGGACGGCTGAGGACATCTACCACCCTGAGGCTGAGCCGGGTGTGCAGCGAGGCGATCTCGGGCCGGAGCATCAGCTCGTCCTCGGTACGCGCCGCGACGATCAACAGGTGCCGCCGGCGGTCGCCCCGATCGGCCAGGGTCCGGAGCATGCTCAGCAACGGGGTGATGCCGACGCCCGCCGCGATCAGCACGAATCCGGGCGCGTCGTCATGACCCTCGATCGTGAACGCGCCGTACGGGCCGTCCAGGAAGACCCGGCGGCGCGGCCAGACCGGCCAGCAGCAGCCCGCTGGCGACGAACCACGCGGCCAGCAGGGCATGTGAGACGAGGTGCCGCAGCCACCAGACATGCAGCCAGGCGGTGACCAGGACGACCGCCACCAGCCCGTTGTGAACCAACCGCCAGCCCTCGTACCGAGGCTGGCGACCAGGACGGCGCAGCGCGAGGACGACGACCAGGACGAGAGCGACCGTCGAGGTGACCGCCGCTCGGGCCGCCCAGGTCGTGTGCACGAGATCGAGGATGGACAGCCCGCGCGGATCGACGAACAGCACCGCGACCAGGTGGACGACGACCAGCAGGACCGCGATCAGCGCGATCAATCGGTGCACCGCCAGCACGGTTCGATCCCGAACGTCGCGATCAGCCAGGGCAGCCGGGCGGGAAGCACGACCGCGACGACCAGGGCGGAGAAGCCGACCAGTCCGGCGCTGAGGACCAGAGCCGGACCCGGATTGGCCTCCGGTGGCCCGATCACACCCCACGTGAGGAACAGCGGAACCAGCAGGGCAGCGGCGTACCAGAGGAACCAGGCGAGCCGGGACAGCGGGCCATGTACACGTTCTGAGATTCGGTGGCGGGACATGACGGTGGAAAACTACGCCGCCGTGCGGGCAGGGGGAACACACATGCTCAGGCATGACAAGACTGTCATCGCGCCTCGGACAGACCGAGGGCCGGGCTTACTGCCCGGCCCTCGTGTTGTGTAGCTCCTCCCTGGATCAGCAGGTCGGCCTCACACGACCAAGAAGGTCAAACGGCCAGACGGATCACGCCGTAGTCGTAACCGCGCCGGCGGTAGACGACACTCGGCTGGTTCTCGTCGGCGTCGACGAACAGATAGAAGTCGTGTCCGACCAGTTCGAGCTCGTAGAGCGCCTGGTCCAGGGACATCGGCTTGGCGGTGTGGGTCTTCTCGCGCATCACCAGCGGACCGTCGCCGGTGACCGTCAGCGATCCGACTTTGTACGTCGCCACCTTGTCTTCGGCGGCTGTCTCCTCCACGGCTGTGCTGTTCATCGGCTGTTTCGCGGTCACGTGCCGAAGGCCTTCCGGCGAACGCTCACCGCGGTGCACCCGGCGCCGGTCGGCCGCCTTGCGGACCTGGGCCCGGAGCCGGTCCAGACAGACGTCGAACGCCGCCTGCTTGGTCTCGCCACACGCTTCGGCGCGGACCACCGGACCCTTGGTGTACATGGTGAGTTCGACACGCATCGCCCGATCGTGCTGTCGCGGGTTCTTCTCCTGGCTGACTTCCACCTCGCACCGCAGTACCCGGTGATCGACCTTCTCGATTCGCTCGAGCTTTTCCTCGACGTACTGCCGGAAGCGGTCACTGACTTCGCAGTGATGACCCTTGACAACGACGTCCACGGAAACCTCCATCGATCGGCGACTTCTTTTACGTCTCCGGACCCCCGCAAGCTTGCGAATTCGACTCCATCTCACTGTGACGGTTGCGGTTGGGGCGCCCGAAACGAGAGCACCCGCCATCGAACCGGTCGGACTCCGTGATGAGGATTCCGGCTGATCCGGACCTGCACCACATCCCTGCCCGACAGGCCCTAGCGGGTGTCATGGGCCAACGCTAGTCGGCTTCGGCGAAAACCGGTAGGGAAGTTCTCATGAACCAGACGGTGAGTGCCGACGGGTCGCGGCGAGGACGGCGCAGCCCAGCACCGGAATCCCCCGGGATTCCAAGGCACGGCACGCCTCCGCGAGCGTGGAACCGGTGGTGATCACGTCGTCGACCAGCAGGACCGGCTGATCCGTCAGCCTTTCAGCCCAGCGCGAACGAGCCGCGAAAGCCCCGGCCAGGTTGACGGTACGGCGTTCCGCGGACAAGCCGGCCTGGTCGTCCGGGCGTCGTACGACGCGCAGCGGATCCGCCAATCGGGCGTCGATCTCCTGTCTCCGCAAGACCCGGACCGCGGCCTTCGTGATCCGCCGCAGCGGGTCGTGCCCGCGCTGCCGGACCGTCGCGCGCACCGAGGGGACCGGGCACAACCAAACGCCCCGACGCTCCCCCAGTGCGCTCAGTACTGCGGTGGCGAGCACGCCACCGAGCGGGCGCGCCAGCGCGTACCTGGCGTGCTCCTTGTGCGCGATGATCAACTGCCGGAGCGGATCGGCGTACGGCGCACTCGCGGTCGGCGGAGGCAATCCGGGCGGCCGCGGGTCCGGCCAGGCACGGAACGGAGTCAGCGAGGTCAGGAGCTCCCGGCAACCAGCGCAAAGCGTGACCCCTGGCCGATCACAGCCCGCACAGCGCCCACCCAGGACGAGATCCACGAACGCGTCCCGGGCCGGCACCGCACCCACGATCGACGAAGCGGCCCGTCACCCGCAACCGGCGGAGCGCCGGCCTGTGGACAACCAGGCCGGTGAACAGCTGTCAGCCCGGATAGACCGGAATGATGGCCGCCCCGTTGTCGGAGTCCATCGGGGTCCAGAGCAGGTCGCGGCTGAGCCAGTGCACGTGGCCTTCGACGTCCTCGATGACGGGCAGGGTGTTCAGGTTGGGATTGGACGCCACGTGATCGGCGACGAAAGCGGGCGGCGAGCCTGGGAGCAACTGCAGCCCGGAGCCGTCGGAGTTGACCAGCCAGGGCTGACGCTTCGGGTTGGTCAGACTGGCGCCGACGACCAGGACGCCCTTGTTGTTCCAGGCCGCGTCGGTGATGTCGGTGAGCTGCAGGTTGAGCTGACGCAACTGCCCGAGCACCAGTTGCTTGCCACCGTTGGCCGGCTGGATGGTCCCGGTCTGCACGTAGTTCGTCCCGGTGGACTTGGACTTCATCACCAGCAGCGCCCGGACACCGTCCGGTGCCATCTTGAGGACGAGCGGAGCGTCACCGTGGAGACTGACCGTTACCACGCTGACGTCGCCGTCGCGGTTGCGGACCTGCAGCCGCGGCTTGGCGCTATCGGCCTTGTCCAGGATCCACAGGTTGTCCTGGTTGTCGTAGCTCGGCGGCAGCACCCGGCCGTCCACCGGGATCTTCTTGACCCCGTCGGTCTTGTTGGTCGCGTCCAGCCGGGCGTACGCGACCACGTCCTGGCCGTCGCTCGTGGTGGTCACGATCGCACCGGCATCGCCGTGCAGGTTCACCGCGAACGACTTGGCTGCGTACGGGTACAGCTGGCTGGAGATCAATGGCCGGGGGGCGATCTCGGACGCGCCGTCCAGTCCGTCGATCCGCTGCACCTTCCCCAGCTTCAGGCCGTACAGGGCGGTCAGGGCCCCGCTGGGCACGGACGGGTCGTACTGGGTGAAGTTCGCGAACGGCAGGATGTCGGGGTCGTCCGGTAGCAGGGGTGCGCCGCCGACGGTGATCTTGACCCGGAGGCTGATCTGGTTGAGCGTCCAGACGATCTGGGCCGCGAGCAGCCGGCGCTCCTGATCCCGGAGCGTTCCGGCCGTGTCGTTGAGCGCCACTGTCGCCACGCCGTACTCGACCGGAACCGACACCTGGACCTCGGTGCCCAGTGGCGCCACAGTGCTGGCACCGCTGCCGAGCCGGGCGGTCGGGCCCTTCAGCAGCTCTTGGACCAGCTGGGTCGCGGCCTGCCCGGAGGACAGGTTCAGCGGCAGGTAGACCGGGTCGGGGACGAGCACGTCCCGCGCCGGCGTGAAGAAGTACAGGTCGCGCGGGGCGAGCTTGAGGTCCACCTGGTTGCTGCCGAGGTAGGCCCCGGGCGGCGCCGAGGCGACCCGCAACTGCCCGTTCACCTTGGTGAGCTTGAAGAAGAAGTCGGCCCGGTCGTTCGCCGCCGCGGGGATCCACTCGCCGCGCTCGTTGATGGTCGCGATCTTCCGGGCCGTCAGCTTGACCCCGCCGGCCTGCTTCGAGAGCGCCTCGGGCTGTTGGTCGTACACCACGGTCTGCGACTCCGGCTTCCACGCCGCCGCCGCCTCCGGCGTCATGTACTGCCGGGCGACGTCGTAGGCCTGCGAATCCGACATGGCCTCCAGGAATCCGCTCACCAGCTGCAGATCAGTGAGGTTGTCCTTCGGTGGCTTCGCCTCCACACCGACACCGCCGAGCTCCGGCGCGAGGCCCTGGCGGCTGCCGCTGCGGATGGTGCCCTTGGTCGGCACGGTCGCGCAGCCGGTGACCAGCAGCAGGACCGCGAGCACGGCCACGAGCAGGCGGCGCCTCACCGATCCTCACCTCCGGTCAGCTTCTGGTACGGCGCTCCGACGTCGACCAGCGATTTCTCGATCACGACCCGGCTGGCATCGGCCGGGCGGGCCGGCAGCGGCGAGCCGGACAGCGTGGTGTCGGGCCGGCGCGGCAGCGTGAGCCGGAAGTAGGCGCCGTCGCCCGGCGAGCCCCAGGCGTCCAGCCGGCCGCCGTGCAGCCTGGCGTCCTCCAGTGCGATGGACAGGCCGAGACCGGTGCCGCCGGTGGTCCTGGCCCGGGCCGGGTCGGCCCGCCAGAACCGGCTGAACACCATCTCGGCCTCTTCGGGCCGGAACCCGACCCCGTGGTCGCGCACAGCCACCGCGGCCGCGTCCTCGTCGTACGCCGTGCTGATCCGGATCGGCAGGCCCTCGCTGTGCTCGATCGCGTTGCCGATCAGGTTGCGCAGGATGCGCTCGATCCGGCGCGAGTCCACCTGGGCGCGGCACGGTCTCGGCATGTCCAGCTGGACCTCGCAGCCCTTGCGCTGCAGCAGGGTCTCGTGGTTCTCCAGCACGCGGTTGACGATGTCGCGCAGGTCGACCTCCTCCAGGTCGAGCGCGGCCGCGCCGGCGTCGAACCGGCTGATCTCCAGCAGGTCGGCGAGCAGCTCCTCGAACCGGTTGAGCTCGTTCTGCAGCAGCTCCACCGAGCGCGCGGCTGATCGGGTCGAACTGGTCGCGGCTCTCGTGCAGCAGGTCGGCCGCCATCCGGACCGTGGTCAGCGGCGTGCGCAGCTCGTGCGAGACGTCGGAGACGAACCGGCGCTGCAGCCGGGACAGCTCCTCGAGCCGGCGGATCTGCCGCTGCAGGTTGCTCGCCATCTTGTTGAACGAGACCGCCAGCCGGGCCAGGTCGTCGGTGCCGCGGACCTGCATCCGCTCCTCGAGCTTGCCCGGCCGCCAGCCGCTCGGCGATCCGCCGCGGCCATCCGGACCGGTGTGACGACCTGACGGGTGACCAGCCAGGCCACCGCGCCGAGCAGCACGATCAGCAGCAGTCCGGCGGTGACCAGTGCGCGCTGGACGACGTCGAGCGTCTCCTGCTGCGCGGTGAGCGGGAAGAGGAAGTAGACGGCGTACCGCTCGCTGGTGGACGGTGATCCGCAGCTGGGAGCCGATCACCAGCCCGGGGACGCTGGGCCCGTCGCGGTAGTGGATCTGCGTGTAGGTGTCGTACAGCTTGGTGTCGTCGCTCATCACCGAGGACGCCAGCGGCTCGGGATCGAGTCGCTGTCGACCAGGCCGGTGTAGCGGATCGCGTTGGACGCGGACGTTGTCGGTCGGCACCAGCAGCACGTCGTACAGGCCGGGGCGGTTGGAGCCGAGCACCAGCTCGGACAGCTGCTGGTTGATCGTGTTCGCGGTCGGCGGCGTTGATCGTGTTGGACAGCTGGGTGAGCTGGGCGAGCGCTTCCGCCTGCGCGCTGGTACGGCGGGACTCCAGCACGCCGTCGGTGACCTGGCTCATCATCACCCAGCCGACCAGGACCAGGACGACGATCGACATCAGCAGGGTGCCGGTGACGATCCGGGCCTGGATGGACCGGCGCCAGAGGTCCGGCCAGTGCTTGGGGTGCGTCCGCCACAGCGGCTGCGGGTAGGCAGGCCAGTCCGCCGCGGCGGCGGTCAGCTCCAGCTCCGTCCCACGGGACTCGGCCGCCCCCTGCTCGGGTGGGGCCGGTGGCTGCTCCGGTGGTCCGGCTGCGCCGTTGCTGTGGCGGCCGTGTCGTCGGGGCCGCCTGCGACTCTTGGTCGCGTCCGTACTCGATCAGTCCGCACCCGCCTTGTAGCCGACCCCGCGGACCGTCACCACGATCTCCGGGTGCTCAGGGTCCTTCTCGATCTTGGAGCGCAGCCGCTGGACGTGCACGTTCACCAGCCGGGTGTCGGCCGCGTGCCGGTAACCCCACACCTGCTCCAGCAGCACCTCGCGGGTGAACACCTGCCAGGGCTTGGAGGCGAGGCAGACCAGCAGGTCGAACTCCAGCGGGGTCAGCTGGATCGGTCTCGCCGGCCCGCTTGACCGAGTGCCCGGCCACGTCGATGGTCAGGTCGCCGATGGTCAGCGACTCCGGCCCCGGCTCGTCCATCCGGCGCAGCCGGGCCCGGATCCGGGCCACCAGCTCCTTCGGCTTGAACGGCTTCACCACGTAGTCGTCGGCGCCGGACTCCAGGCCCAGCACGACGTCGACGGTGTCGCTCTTGGCGGTCAGCATCACGATCGGTACGCCGGACTCGGCCCGGATCGCCCGGCAGACGTCGATCCCGTCCATGCCGGGCAGCATCAGGTCGAGCAGCAGCAGATCCGGCTTGAACTCCCGGAACGCCGGTACCGCTTTGTCACCGGTCGCGCACAGATACGGTGTCGTAGCCCTCGTTGCGCAGCACGATGCTGAGCATCTCCGACAACGCGGTGTCGTCGTCGACGATGAGGACCCGACCTCTCATCGTCCGGTTACCATCTGCCACGCCCTGCTCCTCGCCGTCCGATCGTTGTGCGCTCAGCGGATGCTGCCGTACGCACTACGGATAGTGTCCCATTCCCCAGGTAGTGCACACGCCGGATCGCCGAGTGACCCCGAGTTGGGCTGTGATCATGGTGCATTGCCGTGCCTCACCACAACTCACGGACTACACGACCCAGGCAGGCAGTCGGTTCACCCGAGGGGAGGCGGTAGTGGCCGACGACATCCGTTTGCACGAGGATGCGGCGGCGGAGCCGTTGCGGCCCTGGCTGCCTGCGGACCTGCTCGACAACGCGGCCCGGACCATCTCCGAGAACAAGACGATCATGCTGGGTCTCCCGGTGCTCGCCGCCATCGCCCTGATCGCGGTCCAGGCCGCTCTGACGGAGGTCGCCGTACCAGGTGGGCTTGGTGGGTTCTTCGGCGCGGACGACCCGTTCCAGCAGGCCGGTGCGGCCCTGCTACTCACGTACGGCGTCCAGCTGCGTCCTGTTCGCCGTGGTGTCGAGCATGCTGGCCGGGATCATCGCGCTGGCCGCCGTGCGGAGTCAGCTGGCCCATCGGGTCGGCCCACGGGAGCTGCTGCGGCTGGTCCGGCCGGCGCTGCCCGCGCTGGCCGCGGTCGGGCTGGTGCAGTCGCTGTCGTTCATGCTCCTGATCGGCGGCTGGGGTCTGGCGGTGCTGGGCATCGGTGCCGGCGCGGACGTCGGCGATCTCGTCCGACGCGGCCGGTGCGGTGGCCGTAGTGATGATGCTGATCGGCGGAGTGCTGGTGGTGATCTTCGGCATCCGCCTGCTGCTGGCCGGGACCGTCGTACTGATGGAGGGCCGGCACGCACCGGACATCGGCCTCCACATCCCTGTCCAGAGTGGGCGTCTGGGGCGCACTCAAGACGGTCCTGGCAGCTGGTGAAGGGCAAGTTCTGGCGGGTGTTCGGCATCCTGTTGTTCGCGGGGCTCGTGGTGAACATCGTCAGCTACGCCCTGCAGTTCGGCATCTCGACGCTGGTGCTGACGGTCGGTTCGTGGGCGGACAGCAGCGAGGGCAGCGGCGCGACGGCGGCGGCGATCGTGCTCGGTGCGGCCGCCGGGATCGCGACCGCGCTGACGCTGATCGCCAGTCTCGCGTTCATGTCCGCCGTCCAGGCCCTGATCTACCTGGATCTCCGGGTACGGCGTGAAGGCCTCGACCTGTGGATGCGCCCGGTACTGCGACCCGGAGGAACGCCGTGATCCCCTCCGTCCTGTTTCTCGACGAGCCGCCGATCGACATCGGCCGGGACGAGGCTGCGCAGGAGGCGGCCAAGGAGCTGTCCAAGTCGGCGTACCGGCAGTCCGGCGGCTCGATCATCGAGAGGGCGATCGCCAAGGTCCTGGAGTGGGTCGGCGACCTGCTGGACAGCCTGACCGGTTCCTCCCCGAACGGGCACGCCGGTCTGGTCATGCTGATCGGACTGCTCGCGCTGATCGTGGTCGTGGTGCTGTGGCGGGCCGGTGTACTGCGCACCAGCCACCGGGACGCCGCAGGTGGTGTTCGACACCGCCAGACCGCGGACTGCGGCCGAGTACCGGGCCCGGTCGGAGCAGGAGGCGGCGTCCGGTGACTACGCGCTCGCGATTCGCAGTCGCTTCCGGGCCTGCGTCTCCGAGTTGACCGAACGCACCATCCTGGACGAGCGCGCCGGCCGGACGGCGTACGAAGTGGTCGCGGACGCCGGACGGAGCGGTGCCGGACCTGCGGGAGCCGCTGCAGCCGGCCGCGCTGGCCTTCACTGAGGTTGTCTACGGCAACCGTCCCGGGACACCGGAGCGGTACGCCGCCGTCGTTGCCGCCGACAACGCGGCGCGAACGGCGCGGGTGCTCGATGTGAGTACGGCGGTCGGCCGGAGTGCCGGCGAGAGCTGGCGAGCGCTGCGGACGCCGATGCTCGTCACCGGCGTCATCGTGCTGGTCGCGATCGTCGTCATGATCGCCACGACCGCACGGACGTCGGGACCGTTCAGCCCGGACTCCACCGAGTCGGACGGCGGACGTGCCCTGGCGACGCTGCTGGACGAACCACAGCGTCAACGTGCACGGCACTCAGGTCCTGGACGACGCAGTGCAACCCGGAGACGGCAAGACCTTGCTCATCGGTCCGGATGGGTCGCTGGATCGCTCTGACTGGCAGCGGATCGCGGACGCGCGGCTGGAGCTCACCTCATCCTGATCCGACCCGGTACGCGCGCGCTTGGAGACTCCTCGCGCCCGGTGTGGAGGACACCGGCCAGATCCTGTCGTCCGGCAGTCGTGAGCCCGACTGCGACCTGCCGGCCGCGGTGAAGGCGGGCACCGCGACTGTCAGCGGGTCGACGTACTCGCGCCCCCACGGTGCGCAGAGCGTGCTACGGCGACGGCATCACAACACAGTGATCCGGTTGGAGTCGGACAACCGGATCGTCGACGTCGTGGGGACTCCGCGGACGTTCACCAACGACGGAGCTCGCCGACGACGGCAACGCCGCACTGGCACTCAATCTGCTCGGTACGCAGCAGGAGCTGACCTGGTACCTGCCGCAGTGGGAGTCCACCGGCCTCGACGACGAGGACTCGGGCGGTGCCGCCGCTGATCCCGCCGGACGTCCGCTACATCGGCTGGGCGCTGGCGTTCGCCGTACTGGTCGTGGCGATCTGGCGGGGTCGTCGGCTCGGTCCGGTGGTTGCGGAGCGGTTGCCGGTGATCGTCCACGCCGCTGAGACCACGGAGGGCAGGGCGCGGCTCTACCGGCGCTCACGCGCTCGGGACCGTGCGGCCGCGGCACTGCGGGAGTCGGCGCTGGGCAAGCTGCACAAGGCGCATGGCATCCCCCGGCGTGCCGATCCTTCGGCTGTCGTGGCGACCGTGGCTGCCCGCACCGGTCGGGACCCGGCCATGCTGTACGAACTCCTCTACGGCCTCCCACCTGTTGATGACGCCGCTCTGATGGCTCTGGCCCAACACTTGTCCCACGAACTCGACGTACTGACGCAGGAGGTAAGGCACCCGTGATGACTACCGAGGTCACCGCCGACCAGGCCAGGCAGGCGCTGGTCGCGCTGCGGACCGAGATCGGCAAGGCGGTGGTCGCCCAGGACACCGCCGTGACCGCACTGGTGCTCGCCCTGCTCTGCCGCGGTCACGTGCTCCTCGAAGGCGTGCCCGGTACGGCGAAGACCCTGATGGTGCGGGCACTGTCGATGGCCATGCGGCTGGACACCAAGCGTGTGCAGTTCACACCGGACCTGATGCCGGGTGATGTCACCGGGTCGCTCGTGTACGACGCGAAGAGCAGCGAGTTCGAGTTCCGGCCGGGTCCCGTGTTCACGAACATCCTGCTGGCCGACGAGATCAACCGGACCCCACCGAAGACCCAGGCGGCGCTGCTGGAAGCCATGGAAGAGCGGCAGGTCACCGTCGACGGCACACCGCGCAAACTGCCGGTGCCGTTCGTGGTCGCCGCCACCCAGAACCCGATCGAGTACGAGGGCACCTATCCGTTGCCAGAGGCCCAGCTCGACCGCTTCCTGCTCAAGGTGACCCTCGACATACCGCCGCGCGACGCCGAGATCGCCGTACTGGCTCGGCATGCGCAGGGCTTCGACCCGCGTGATCTGGAGGCGGCCGGCCTGCGTCCTGTGGCCGGGCCGGAGGACCTGCTGGCCGGTCAGAACGCCGTACGACGTGTTGCCGTCAGGGACGACGTACTGGCGTATGTGGTGGACCTCTGCCGGGCCACGCGGCAGTCTCCGTCGCTGCAGCTCGGTGTGTCGCCGCGCGGGGCGACCGCGTTGCTGGCGGTGTCTCGGGCGTGGGCGTGGTTGTCGGGGCGTGACTACGTCATCCCCGACGATGTGAAGGCGATGGCACGTCCTTGCCTTCGGCATCGAGTGCAGGTGCGGCCGGAGGCCGAGCTCGAGGGTGTCAGCGCCGATGCGGTGCTCGAGAGCGTGCTGGCCACGGTGCCGGTACCCACGATGATTGAGCACGGCTGATGGTTCTGACTGGCAGGGCCGCGTCTGCTGGCTGCGGTCGGCGTCGTCTTCGTCGCTCTGGTGATGCCTAGCTGGAGTGGTGTCGGCGTGGTGGTCGCGGTCGTGCTGGTGGTGTGTGCGGTCGACATGCTGCTGGCCGGGTCGCCTCGGCGGCTGCAGTTGAGTCGTGAGGGCGACAGCGCCGTACGGCTCGGTGAGCAGGCTGTTGTTCAGTTGCTGGTCGCGAATCCGGGTCGGCGGGTACGCGGGTTGCTGCGGGACGCGTGGCCGCCGTCGGCCGGCGTACTGGATCCGCCACACAAGCTGGACCTGCCGCACGGTGAGCGTCGGCGGCTGGCGACGCATCTGGTGCCGACGCGGCGCGGTGACCGGCACGCGGAGCGGGTGACGATCAGGGCGATCGGTCCGCTCGGGTTCGCCGGTCGGCAGGGGTCACACCGGGTGCCGTGGACGGTGCGGGCGCTGCCGCCGTTCAAGAGCCGGAAGCACCTGCCGTCGCGGTTGGCGCGGCTGCGGGAGCTGGACGGGCGTACGGCGTTGCTGGTGCGCGGGCAGGGCACCGAGTTCGACTCGCTGCGTGACTATGTGCCCGGGGATGACGTACGCAGCATCGACTGGCGGGCCACGGCCCGGCGCGGCAACGTCGTACTGCGAACCTGGCGGCCCGAACGCGACCGGCAGGTCGCCATCGTGATCGACTCCGGCCGGATGTCCGCGGGCCGGGTCGGCGACGCCCCACGCCTCGACCACGCGATGGACGCCGCCCTGCTGCTGGCCGCGCTGGCGACCCGCGCCGGTGACCGGGTCTCCTTACTGGCTTGCGATTCCGCCGTGCGAGCCGACGTACGCCGTCCCGCTCCGGAAGACGTCCTGCCCTCGTTCGTGAACGCGCTGGCGAACGTCGAGGCCGAACTCGTCCAGACCGACTTCCGCGTCGTCGTCTCCCAGGTCCTCGAGCGCCTCGGCCAACGCTCCCTCGTCGTCCTCCTCACCGGCCTCGATCCCGCCGTCATCGAGGAGTCGCTGTTGCCGGTGATCGGCCCGTTGTTGCGTCGCCACGTGGTAGTCCTCGCGTCGGTGGCCGATCCCCGCCTGACCGAACTCGAATCCACCCGAACCGACCTCCCCGAGGTCTACGCCGCCGCCTCAGCCGCCCGCACCCGCCTGGACCGCGAACGCGTAACCGCCATCCTCACCCGAGCCGGCGCCACCGTGGTCGACGAAAACCCCGACCAGATCGCACCGGCGTTGGCCGACACCTACCTAGCCCTGAAGAAGGCCGGCCGCCTCTAGTCCAGCGCCCGAGAGTGCGGTCACCACCGTCGACAGCTAGGCAGATCTGCAGGTTTTCGACAATTCTGGGGGTCTGCTTGCGAGCGGCGACGTAAGGACCCTTCATGTTGATCCGTTTCGAGGTTTCGAACTTTCGCTCCATTCGGGAGCCGATCGACCTGTCGATGGTTGCGATCGACTCGGAGCGCGAGGAAGCGCGAGAGGTCCCGAACCTGGGCGAGAGCCTCCTCCATGTGGCCGCGATCCTAGGTCCGAACGCCTCGGGCAAGTCCAACATCATCGCCGCTCTGACGTGGCTCCGTGACGCCGTACAGAACTCCTTGCTTCAGTGGGACGACGGGATCCCGATCGAGCCTTTCGCCTTCGCCGGAGGTCCGGATCGATCCTCAACGTTCGTCGTCGAGTCCGTGATCCACGGCATCCGCTTCGAGTACGTCGTCGAACTCGATCGCCGGTCCGTCGCGTATGAAGGCTTGTTCCACTATCCGGAGAAGAAGAGACGGCGAATCTTCGAGCGCGAAGGTGACGAACTCAAGCTTCAACGAGGCCTCGGCAATCTGTCCGGGACGAGAGAGCTTCTGACCAGCCGTACTCTCGCCCTGTCGATCGCCAGGCGATTCGATCAGCCGCTGGTCTCGGACTTCGCTGCCGACCTCCTGCGGATTCAGACTTTGGGCCTGCCAGTGCGCGAACGTCGAGCGGTGGCGGCGAGTCAGCGGATGTTGTCCACTGGCCTGTTCGAGCCCGAGACGGAGTTCCAGGACACCCTTTTCTCTGCGAGCGAGGCAGCTGGATTCGACCAGAATGATCGCGCACAGGGCCTGGCGCTCCTGCGGTTGGCCGATCTGGGTATCGACGGGGTTGTCGTCGCGGACGATCCGGACGGGTCGGCGCGGCGCGCCCAGCCCCCTCGACTCCAACTGACTCACCGCACCGCTGGTGGATCGATTCCCCTGGATTTCGCGGCCGAGTCATCCGGCACGCGAACCTGGTTTCAGCTGATCGGGCCCCTGCTGATGGCCTTGAAGGAAGGTTCGGTGCTGCTGTTCGACGAATTGGACGCGAGCCTGCATCCGGCACTCTCCCAGCAAGTGATCTCGTTGTTCCAGGACCGGGCGACAAACCCCCGCGACGCCCAACTCGTCTTCACCACGCACGACACAAGCCTGCTGAGCCACCTCAATCGGGACGAGGTGTGGCTCACGGAGAAGTCCGACGACGGCGCCACCCGGCTCGGCGCTCTCGCTGAGTTCGCCGGTGAACGAGTCAGGACCTCGGTGAACCTGGAGAAGGCCTACCTGCACGGGAGATTCGGCGCTCTGCCCGACACCGACCGGACCGAACTGCTCCGGGCCATGGGCCTGATCGCCTGATGGCACCACGGCGAAGCGGCGGTAAGGATCTTCGACGACGAGCAGCCAGCCGGCCAGAGCGCAAGACGGTTCTGATCTTCTGCGAGGGTGAGGCTTCAGAGCCGGACTATCTCAACGCACCCAAGCGGATGCCGGAGATCCGGAACAGCACCGCGATCAATCTGGTGATCGATCCATCCTCCGGTGTTCCGCTGGACCTGGTGACCTCGGACAGGTCCTGGTGGGCTGAGACAGGCAATTCCTTGTCCCACCCCACCACTTCCGGTCCCAGCCGGCGCGCTGTTTGTCGGCGCGGACCTGTCCCGAGCGACCCATTTCATGGGCACAAGCAAGCGACTGGCCACCACATCAGCGGCCAGCAGCACGCTCCCGGCGCCGCCGCCTTGAGCACCAAACTCGCCTTCCTCAACGGCCCAGAACTCAACCATGCCACCGCGTGCACCGGTTCAAGGCCCGTCACATCAGCCACACATCAAGCACAACAGCCGATTCTCGATCGCCGCGCCACCACGCGTTAAGTCAGCGCCCGTTCGAAGGCGTGGCGATTAGCTGCGGTGAAGGCGTGTTCGCGGCGGGACCAGGCGATGCGGTCAGCTCGCTCCTGTTCTGTCACCTCGACGGCCGCCTCGGTCCAGAAGCGAACGTTGCGGAGCTGGCGCTCGAGCATGGCATCGACGACGGCGTGCCGCTCGGGTCCGATGAGGTCGTAGGCGTCGACGAGGACCTTCACCTGTGCCGGCTGGCCTTCGAGCGGCTGCTTTGACGCGACGCACCAGGTCCAGGCGGCATAGCCGATGTCCTCCAAGCGACTCCCCGGCTCGGCGGTGTCGAAGTCGATCAGGACCGCCGGGACGCCGTCGCGGAAGACGAAGTTGTTCGGACCGGGATCGTGATGGCAGACGACGTCGTGGTTGCCGGCCAGGCTGCTCCCGCGGGTGGCGTCGTGGAAGGCCCGGAGCAACGCGCCGACCGCGGCCACCTGGTTGTCCTCCCAGCGCTGGAACTTCGCCGGGACCCACCCGTCGAGGTAGCTCAGGATGTCCCGACCCTCGTCGTCCTCTCCCAGATACCGCGGAGCCCTGTCGAAGCCTTGTCTGGTCAGCAGTTGCAGCAGTTCGGCTGTGAAGGCGGACTTCACCGAAGCAGGTCGCCGTACCGTGTCGCCGATGCGGACGACGCCCTTGGTGATCCGGCCGCCCGTGAGTGGATATTCGATCACGTCATCGAGGGGCGGGCTTGGGCGAAGGTCCATCGGTGGCCTTCCAGGTCGTCGGCTTCGTAGCAGCGGTAGCCGTGCTGGTGGATCTCGGAGACGATCTTGGCGCCGTTCTCGGAGCTGTGGGCGAAGTGCGTGTCGAGGTCGTCGACGTGCACCCAGACTCCGTGGTCGAGACCGCCGACGCGCTCCTCGGTGAGCTTGAACAGCAGGATCGCGGCGGATCCGACGTGGAGCTCGATCCAGGGCGGCTGCTCCCCCTCGGCCGGGATCTTGTCCCACGAGCCGAGACCGAACACCGAGTGCAACCACTGTGCCGCGGCCGCCGGATCCTGGTAGTACAAGGCGATCGAGAGGCGCTCGAGCTCGCGCGGGCTCCGTGGGACGTCGCGCCGGGCCATCCACTGGGGCACCCAGTGCAGGATGTTCGGCCAGAAGTAGAACGCCTTCGAACCACCCTGGACCAGCGTCTGTACGACGGTGACGCGCGTACCGCCGTCGAGCGCATCGAACCTGATCCGCGTCTCGGTGTCGTCGACCGAACTGCGGTACGCGAGCAGTGCGCCCGGCTCCCAGTCGGTGATCGTGCCCAGCTCGAGTACGTCGTCCGGCGGCGTGTACACCTCGAGGATGCGGCCACCGACACCTGGCTCGATCCGCATCGCGGTGGCCCGGGCGGAATCGAAGAAGTTGATCGGGCCCCGCACCCACCACAGGTCGATCTCCTCGGTGAAGATGCGGAACGTGGTCGACGGATCGGCGGCGACCTCTACAGACGCCGTAGCGGATTGTTCGGTCATGACGACCCTTTCTGCTCGACGTGTCAGTGTGAGTTCACCGCTGGGTCGGACGGGCCTGCAGGAAGACCCAGCGGTGGCCTTCCAGGTCTTCGGCCTCGTACGACCGGAAGCCGTACTGGTGGATGTCGGAGAGAACCTTCGCGCCGTTGGACTGGGCGTGGGCGAAGTGCGAGTCGAGATCGTCGACGTACACCCACGCGGCGTGGTCGGCCACGGCGGAACCCGTCTCGGTGCGCTTGAGGAGGATGATCGAGGCCGAGCCGGCGTGGAGCTCGATCCAGGACGGCTGCCGGCCCTCCTCCGGGACCCGGTCCCAGGTTTCGAGGCCGAAGACCGTGTGGAGCCAACGCGCCGCGGCCGCGGGATCGTCGTAGTACAAGGCGATCGCGAGGCGCGCTACCTCACGCGGGGTGCGTGGAGCGTTGTCGCGGCGGGCGACCCAGGCCGGGAACCAGTGCAGCACGTTCTGCCAGGAGTAGTCGGCTCTGGTGCCACCGTCGACCAGCGACTCGACGACGGTGATGCGGGTGCCCTCGGAGATCGCGTCGAAGGTGATCCGGGTCTCGGTGTCATCGACCGAGCTGCGGTACTCGAGCAGCGCGCCCGGCTCCCAGGCGGTGATCACACCACGCTCGAGCGCGTCCTCGGGGGTCTTCCGGTAGACCTCGAGGATGCGGCCGCCGACGCCGGGCTCGATCCGGATCTCGATCGCGCGGGCAGAGTCCCAGAAGTTGATCGGGCCGCGTACCCACCACAGGTCGATCTCCTCCGTGAAGAACCGGAACGCGGTCGACGGATCGACCGGCACCTCGACCGATGCCGTCGCCGATCGCGGCAGAGATTGCTTGATCACTCCGACTCCTTCTGCTCGACGTGTCGTTTGAACGAGCCCAACTGCTCGCGCCAGTGCGCCTGCACCTGGTCGAGCCAGGCCTGCACCGCGACCACGGGCTCGGGATTGAGCCGGAAGACCCGGACCCGGGCGTCGTCCGGGACCCGCTCGTCGGCGACCAGCCCGGCCGCCAGCAGGATGCGCAGGTGCCGGCTCATGGCCGGCGACGACGAACCGGTCGCGGCCGCCAACTGCCCGGCCCGCAGCGGCCCTTCGCCCAGCAGCCGGACGACCTGCCGGCGGGTCGGATCGGCGAGCACCTCGAAGAACCGATCCACCTGATCTTCCACCATGTCGCAATAGTTCTATCTCTCGTTAACTATTGTCAACCGTTCGAAGGACCTTCCGGTTGCTTGGATGGTCCGCATGACTGAGAGAGACGTCGAGAAGGACTACTCGGTGCCGGAGTACGCCGCCAAGCTGCGACGTCTCGCGGACGCACTCGAGTCCGGCAAGCCGTTCCGCATCCAGATCGCCGGCGAACGCTTCACCGTCCCGAAGAACGCCCGGATCAGCGTCGAACACGAACGCGGCGACGACCGAGGAAGAAGTCGAGTTCCAGCTCAAGTGGTCCCTGACCGACGCCGACGAAGCCCCGGAAGACGACGACTCCGAGGTCTGACATCACGTACGACGCTCAGCCGCATCACCCCGTGGACAACTTCCGGGGATATCCGGCTCTTGTGTCGTTCCCGTGGGCACCCGATCGGGCCACACCCGAGGGTCGACTTTGTGCACCAGATCCGTACGCCGAGGCCGTCGCCGTACGGATCTCGTGCACAAAGTGAGCGATCCCGACGATGGGTGGCGGGCCGGACCGCCGGACATCTCCTCGGCTTGTGGGTTCTCCCTCGGTACGCGAGGGGAGAAGGCGCCGCTCGAACGGATATCCCCTCAATGGGCTCCTCTGCTCGGTGTGTTGGGTGATTTCAGGGGTCGACCCCTGAGTTGGTGGGTTCGGCCCTCAAATTTTCAGGGGTCAACCCACAAGCTCGAGGGTTGACCCCTGAAAATTGCCCCATCACCCGCGGCGGTACGCGCGAGCCCTCCATCGTCGCGACGGGGCACATTGTGCACGAGATCCGTACGGCGACGGCCTCGGCGTACGGATCTGGTGCACAAAGTCGACCCCCGCTGCTGTGGCCCGAATTGGGCACCCACGGAAACGACACAAGAGCCGGATATCCCCTCAAGTGATGCCTCCTCCCCCTGGACCTCGCCACCCAATCGACTTGACTACACGATCGTGTAGTAGTTTGCTCTTGTGTGTAGCGAGAGGAGCTGGCGATGGAACGACCGGTCGACGATCTGACCGCGCGGGCCCGGATCCGGGACGCGGCGATCAAGCTGTTCGGCGAGCGCGGCATCGAGGGCGCGTCGATCCGGGACATCGCCGCCGCGGCCGGGGTGTCGTCCGGCCTGGTCCGGCACCACTTCGGCTCCAAGGAGGCGCTGCGCGAGGCCTGCGACCAGTACGCGAAGGAGCGGATGGTGCAGATCGGCGCGGAGTACTCCGACCCGGACGCGATCGCCGGCCTCGACGCGGCGGCCATGCACCCGGTCGCGTCCCCGCTGCAGATCTATCTGGTCCGCTCGATGATGGACGGCTCCGAGACAGCGACCGCGCTGTTTCTCGAGGCCGTCGACTCGGTCGAGCAGTGGAGCACGGCGTACGGCATCGAGCCCAGCGACCGACGGGCCTATGCGGCGGCGCTGGCCGCGATCAAGCTCAGCGTCTTCGCCTTCCGCGAGCAGGTCTCGAAGGCGCTGGGCGAGGACATCACCACCCCGGCGGGGTACGCGCGGATCGGCCAAGCGCTGATCGAGGTCTTCAGCATCCCGCTGCTGACTCCCGAACAAACCGAGCAACTACGCAAACACTCTGAGGAGAACTGATCATGCCGGCTGCGATCAGCACGGAAGGTCTGGTCAAGACGTTCGGGCGGACCAACGCCCTGGACGGTCTCGACCTCACGGTGCGGACCGGTGACGTGCACGGCTTTCTCGGGCCGAACGGCGCGGGGAAGACGACCACGATCCGGATCCTGCTCGGGATGACCCGGGCGACATCAGGCACGGCGCGCGTGCTCGACGGCGACCCGTGGTCGGATGCGACCGACCTTCACCGCCGGCTCGCCTATGTCCCCGGCGACGTGACGTTGTGGCCGAACTTGTCCGGCGGCGAGGCGATCGACCTGCTCGGCCGGATGCGCGGCGGGGTGGACAAGAAGCGCAAGGCCGAACTGCTCGAGCGCTTCGACCTCGACCCGCGGAAGAAGGCCCGCACCTACTCGAAGGGCAACCGCCAGAAGGTCGCCCTGGTCGCCGCACTGGCCTCCGATGTCGAACTGCTGCTCCTCGACGAGCCCACCTCGGGGCTGGACCCGTTGATGGAGGAGGTCTTCCGCGAGGTCGTCCAGGAGATCAGCGAGCGGGACGGCCGGACCGTCCTGTTGTCCAGCCACATCCTGTCCGAGGTCGAGGCGCTCTGCGACCGGATCACGATCATCCGCGCCGGCCGGGCCGTCGAGAGCGGCACGCTGTCCGAGCTGCGGCACCTGACGCGTACGTCGATCCAGGCCGAGCTGGTCGGATCCATGGACGGTCTGGCCCAGCTGGACGGCGTACACGACCTGCGGGTGGACGACGGGCGGGTGCGGTTCGACGTCGACACGGACGAGATCAACCCGGTCCTGCGCCGGCTCACCGAGATCGGCGTGCGGAGTCTGGTCAGTCAGCCGCCGTCGCTGGAGGAGCTGTTCCTGCGGCTGTACGAGCCGGAAGCGGTCAAATGAAGACGCTGGCCGGCACCGGCGGACTGATCCGGTTGATCCTGCGCCGCGACCGGATCGTCCTGCCGCTGTGGATCATCCTGCTCTGCGCGATCTCGATCAGCTACGTGAAGACGTACGGCGACCTGTTCCCGACGCCGCAGTCGCGGCTGAACTACGCGAGCAACGCCGGCTTCATCACCCTGTACGGCGAACTGTCCGGGACCAGTCTGGGTGAGTTCGTCACCTGGCGACTCGGATTCGTCCCGGTCATCATCGGCCTGATCAGCCTGCTCACGGTGATCCGGCACACCCGGGTCGAGGAGGAGACCGGTCGTCGCGAGCTGCTCGGGGCGAGTGTCGTCGGCCGGCACGCGCAGCTGGCCGCGGCCCTGCTGGTGACATTCGGCGCGAATCTGGTGCTCGGCGTACTGCTCGCCCTCGGCATGCACAGCCAGGACCTCCCGATGGCAGGATCCATTGCCATCGGCATCGAATACGCCGGCACCGGCTTCATCTTCGCCGCGATCGGCGCGGTCGCCGCTCAACTGACCGCGAGCGCCGGGACCGCGCGTGGGATCGCGATCGGCGTGCTCGGGGCGGCGTACGTCCTGCGGGCCGCCGGTGACACCAGCGCTCACACGGACGGACCGCTCGCGTGGCTGTCCTGGCTCTCTCCGATCGCCTGGGCGCAACGGATCCATCCGTACGGCGACAACCGGTGGTGGCTCGCGGTTCTGGTGCTCGCGGCAACCGCCGTACTCGTTGCCGTCGCCATCTATCTGTCCGTACGGCGGGACGTCGGCGCGGGACTGTTGCCGGCCAGGCTCGGTCCGGCAGACGGGAACATCGGATCGCCGTTGGGGCTGGCCTGGCGGCTGCATCGTGGACTGCTGCTCGCGTGGACGGTCGGATTCGCCTTGCTCGGCTTGCTGTTCGGCGGCGTGGCCGAAGGCGTGGGCGACACGATGCGCGACGATCCGTCGGTGCAGGAGATCTTCCAGCGGCTCGGTGGGTCGGCCGGGTTGATCGACTCGTTCTTCGCCGCAGTGACGACGATCGTCGGGCTGATCGCGTCGGCGTACGCGGTTCAGGCGACGCTGCGGTTGCGGACCGAGGAGGCGAGCGGGCGGGCCGAGCCGGTGCTCGCGACCGCGACCAGCCGGCTGCAGTGGGCCGGGAGTCACCTGGCCTTCAGCTTGCTGGGTCCGGCGTTGGCTCTGCTCGCCGCGGGTGTGGCCCAGGGAATCGCCTACGGATTGGCGATCGGTGATGTGGGCGGCCAGCTGCCGCGGTTGATCGCCGCATCGCTGGCGCAACTACCCGCCGTGTGGGTGCTGGCTGGGATCGCCATCTTGATCTTCGGGCTGTTTCCGCGACTGTCTCCGGTCGCTTGGGCCGGGCCGGCGATCTGCCTGCTGATCGGCATCGTCAGTGGTGGTGTGCAATTGGACGACTGGGTGCGGGACATCTCGCCGTTCAGCCACCTCCCGCAACTCCCCGGCGGATCCGCATCGGCCGGGCCGCTGATCGCGCTGATCGCGATCGCCGCCGTACTGGGAGCCGCCGGGCTGGTGGGGCTGCGTCGACGGGATATGCCGGTCGGTTAGCGGCGAGCGTTCCGGGACCAGGCGAAGGCGTACACCCCGAAGGCGGCGATGCCGAGGGCGAGGATCGTGAGCAGGACCGAGCCGAAGGGCTGGTCCTTGATCGTGCGGAGCGCGGTGTCCAGGCCGCCGGCCTTCTCCGGGTCGTAGGCGATCGCCGCCCAGCCGAACAGGGCGCCGACGACGATGAACGCGACTCCCTTGGCGGCGTAGCCGATCCGGCCGAGCAGGATCGTCGTATCCGAGACCCCACCGGTCAGATCCTCGGTGAACTTCTTGGTGACCGCCTTGTAGATGTCGCGGACACCGACGCCGATGACGACCAGACCGACCACGACGACCAGCACCCGGCCCGGTCCGTGCGCCATCAGCTTCGCGCTGAGTGACTCCTGCTGACTGGCTGCTCGAACCACCGGACCCGAGGGCGACCTTCACCGCGCTGATGCCGAGGACGAGGTAGACCAGTCCGCGCCCGATCGACGACACCTTCTTCTCGAGGTCCAGGTGACCGTAGGCGAGCTCGAGGGCCCGCCAGATCACCAACGCGAACAGCCCGATTGCGACGATCCAGAGCAGGACGTCTCCGAACGGCTTCTCGGCCAGTTCCTGGAGAGCGCCTGATTGCGATGCCTCCTGTGACGACTTGCCCCAGGCGAGTTGCAGGGCGATCCAGGCGATCAGCAGGTAGACGACGCCGTACGCGATCAGTCCGACAGTGATCGCGATGCCGTACCAACGACTGTATCTGACCTCATTGGCGGTGCTGCTTTGGCTGCTCACTCCAGATCCGGTGCCCAGAGCCGAAACGCTCTATGCGGAGACCGGGGCGGTGGCTTCCCGGTCGGCCGGGTCGATGTCGCCGTACTCGCCCGTACGGGCGGCGCGGCGGCCGAGGGTCCAGACGTAGACGAAGAACGCGACCTCGGCCAGGATGCCGATGGCGATCCGGACCGGACCGGGCAGGAACGGGGTGACAAAGGCTTCGATCAGGCCGGTGACCAGGAGGATGGCGGCGAGGCCGATCGCCATGCCGACGGTCGCGCGGCCGGTTTGGGCGAGGGCCTGCATCCGCGTGCGGGCGCCGGGCGCGACCCAGGCCCAGCCGAGCCGCAGCCCGGCCGCGGTCCCGACAAAGACCGCGGTCAGCTCGAGCAAACCGTGAGGCGTGATCAGGCTGAAGAACAGACCGCCGTTGTCATGGCTGATCATCAGTCCGGCGCTGACGCCGAGATTGAGCGCGTTGTCCCAGAGGATGAAGACCGACGGGATCAGCAGGATGCCGAGCGCGAGTACGGCGGCAGTCAGGGTGGCGTTGTTGATCCACACCCGGAGGGCGAAGTCCTGGGCCGGGTTGTCCGAGTAGTACGACTCGAAGTCGTGGTTGACCAGTTGCTGGATCTCGGCCGGGGTAGCGATCGAGTCCACCACCTCCGGGTGGACGAGGATCCGCCAGGCGGCCCAGGCCGCGACAAGGTAGAACAGCAGGCCGATGGTGATCCACCAGCGTCTGGACGCGTAGAGGGCGGCCGGGAAGCTCACCAGGAAGTACTTGGAGATGTCGCGCCAGACAGGTGCCTGCGCACCGGTCACCGCGCCGCGAGCGTCGGCGATGAGGCCGGAGAGGCGTCCGATCGAGACTGGGTCGGCACCTGCGGCCCTGAGCGCGGCCAGGTGGGTGCCGACGCGCTGGTAGAGCGTGACGAGCTCTTCCGCCTCGGCACCGGACAGGCGGCGCTGGCGGCGGGTCAGGTACGCCAGCCGGTCCCACTGCGGCTGGTGCACCGATACGAACGCCTCGACGTCCACAGCCGCATCTCCTCCCCTGTCTGGCTCCCGGCGCTGGCAGACTAGCCCGACACAGTGTCTGACCAGGAGGGGGCGACGGAGTGTCTCAGCTGGTCACCGGAGAAGCGGTCGTCCTCCAGGTCCGGATCGCCCGGATGCCGACGCGGGCGCTGGCGTGTGCGATCGACATCGTGCTGCAGGGCATCGTGCTGGTCGTCCTGATCTCGCTGCTGGCCGGCTTCCTGATCGGCGGGGAGGCGAGCGAGGCTCTCGCGGCCGCGCTGATCTTCATCGTCGTACTGCTCGTCGTGGTCGGCTACCGGGTGGTGATGGAGACGCTGACCCGCGGTCGCACGCTGGGCAAGATGGTGCTCGGCCTGAAGGTGGTCCGCGACGACGGAAGCTCGATCCGGTTCCGGCACGCACTGGTGCGGACGCTGCTGTGGTGCTTCGTCGACTTCGCGCCGTGGTTCGCGGCGTGCCCGGGGATCGTGGCGAGCCTGATGAACAAGCAGGGCAAGCGCATCGGCGACATGGTGTCCGGCACCGTCGTCATCCGCGAACGCCACCAGCCGATGGCGTCGCCTCCGCTGTTCGTCCCCGGCCACCTGGTCCAGTGGGCCCAGTCCCTCGAGCTCTCGCGCCTCTCGGACGAACTCGCCAACGCATCCCGCGACTACTTGGCCCGCTACACCGAGCTCCAACCCGATGCCCGGACGGCTCTGGGCGACGCTCTGGCCTCGCGAGTCGCCGGTGTGACCGCTCCCGCTCCACCGGTCCCCCTGATCGCGCCCGCCTACCTGTCCGCCGTACTGGCCGAACGCCGCCGCCGAGAACTCAACCGCCTGGCAACCCAGCGCCCAGTCCACACCAGCCCCTTTGCCCCACCCAGCCCGTACGGCGCTCTGCCGCCGGCCCCACCACCTCCGCCGGGCCCTTTCGCCGTACCGCCGCCCGCCACCGAGCCGCGACCGGCCAGCGTCAACCCGCAGGGTTGGGCAACCCCAGGGAGCAACGAGTCGGCCCAATGGTTCTAGGCACAAAGCGAAGCGCCCCACCGAAAATCGGTGGGGCGCTTGCCGTGGGGGGATCAGTAGCGGTAGTGCTCCGCCTTGTACGGGCCCTCGACGGGGACGCCGAGGTACGCGGACTGCTCCTTGGTGAGCTCCGTCAGCTTCACGCCCAGCGCGTCGAGGTGGAGGCGGGCGACCATTTCGTCGAGGTGCTTGGGGAGCACGTACACCTCGGTCGGGTAGTCGGCCGTCCTCACGAAGAGCTCGATCTGCGCCAGCACCTGGTTGGTGAAGGAGTTCGACATCACGAACGACGGGTGGCCGGTCGCGTTGCCCAGGTTCAGCAGGCGGCCCTCGGACAGGATGATGATGGTGTGGCCGTCGGGGAACCGGAACTCGTCGACCTGCGGCTTGATGTTGACCCGCTCGACGTCGGACCGCTTGTACAGCCCGGCCATGTCGATCTCGTTGTCGAAGTGGCCGATGTTGCCGACGATCGCCTGGTGCTTCATCGCCGCCATCTGGTCCGCGGTGATGACGTCCTTGTTGCCGGTGGTGGTGACGAAGATGTCGGCGATCCCGATCACGTCGTCGAGCGTGGTCACCTGGTAGCCGTCCATCGCGGCCTGCAGCGCGCAGATCGGGTCGATCTCGGTCACGATCACCCGCGCGCCCTGGCCCCGCAGCGACTCCGCGCAGCCCTTGCCGACGTCGCCGTACCCGCAGACGACCGCGACCTTGCCGCCGATCAGGACGTCGGTGGCCCGGTTGATGCCGTCGATGAGCGAGTGCCGGCAGCCGTACTTGTTGTCGAACTTCGACTTGGTCACCGAGTCGTTCACGTTGATCGCCGGGAACAGCAGCGCCCCGGCCTTGTGCATCTCGTACAGCCGGTGCACGCCGGTCGTGGTCTCCTCGGTGACACCCTTGATGCCCTGACCGATGGTGGTCCACAGCTGCGGGTCCTCCTGCAGCGTGCGGGTCAGCAGCTTGAGGACGACGGCGTACTCCTCGGAGTCCGCGGTCGACGGGTCCGGTACGGCGCCGGCCTTCTCGAACTCGGTGCCCTTGTGGACCAGCATCGTGGCGTCGCCACCGTCGTCGAGGATCATGTTCGGACCCTCGTCGCCCGGCCACTTCAGCGCCTGCTCGGTGCACCACCAGTACTCGTCCAGCGTCTCGCCCTTCCAGGCGAAGACGGGGACACCGGCCGGGGCGTCGGCGGTACCGTCCACGCCGACGACCACGGCGGCAGCGGCGTGGTCCTGGGTGGAGAAGATGTTGCAGGAGACCCACCGCACCTCGGCACCGAGCGCGGTCAGTGTCTCGATCAGCACCGCGGTCTGGATCGTCATGTGCAGCGAACCCATGATCCGTGCGCCGGCCAGCGGCTTGCTCTCGCCGTACTGGGCCCGCATCGCCATCAGGCCGGGCATCTCGTGCTCGGCCAGCCGGATCTCCTTGCGCCCGAACTCGGCCAGGCCGAGGTCCGCCACCTTGTAGTCGAACGTCATACCGATTCCCGCTCCCCTGAAGACTGTTGGTTGCTTCCTGCCTGCCTGAGCCTAGAGGGCCGAACCACGCCGTTTGATCGCTGAGGCAGCATTTTTGACACTGAAATGTCAAGATTATCGTATGCGCATCACCGAGGCCGCGCGCCGACTGGGTACCACCCCGCGGATGCTGCGTTACCGGGAGGCCCTCGGCCTGCTCCCGCACTCGCGCGCCGGGCACACCGCACAACGCCAGTACGACGAACGCGACCTGGCCGCCGTCCAGCTCGCCCTGGACCTCGAACGCCGGTACGACGTGACGCCGGCAGCGCTGGCCTTCGCCCTCAGAGCCCTGGCGGAGCCGTCCGTCGCGGCCGACGTCCGCAACCTCGGCTACCGCACCGGCCGGCTGACCGCACCCCCGACCCAGTCCCAGATCGACCGCGACCGCGCCCTGCGCTGGCTCGGCCGCTCCGGCGTACTCCCACCCAAACCCCGCTGACTCCCCGGCCGATTCCGGACTTCAGCGGGTAGTAAGTGCGCGGATTGGCGGTATCGTTCGACGTACCACGCTCCGCTGAATCCGGAGCGTGTCTTCAGCTGCCCTAGCCCCCGGCAGTCTTCAACGGAGTACGTCCGGGATGTCGACCATGACTTCAGCGGCAGATACCGAAACTTCGCCTGCGGGCGAATTCCAGCCCGTCGGCGGCAAGCTCGAGCGTGGCCTCATCTGGGTGTTCATCGTCGTACCCACGCTCGCACTGCTGCCGGCGATCTTCTTCGCCTGGGGCGGCTGGATCGGCTGGCACGACATCGTCCTCCTGGTCGTGTTCTACGTGATCACCGCCACCGGCATCGGCGCCGGCTATCACCGCGGCTTCACCCACGGCGCCTTCAAGAGCAAGCGTGGCCTCAAGATCGGACTCGCGATCGCCGGCAGCCTGGCTCTCGAAGGACCAGTGATCCGTTGGGTGGCCGACCACCGCAAGCACCACAAGTTCTCCGATCGCGAAGGAGATCCGCACTCACCCTGGCGCTACGGCACCACCGCGTGGGCGGTGACCAAGGGATTCCTTTTCGCCCATGCCGGGTGGGTGCTCTGGGGTGAAGATCGCGCTGACCCCAAGCACTACGCGCCAGACCTCCTGAACGACCGCGACATGGCCGCGATCTCGCGGCATTTCCGTGGACTGGCGGTGGTCTCACTGCTGGCGCCCGCGCTCATCGGTGGGCTGTGGGACAGGTCGTGGCACGGTGCCGCCACCGGCTTCTTCTGGGGCACCCTGGTCCGCATCGCCGTGATGCACCATGTCACGTTCTCGATCAACTCGATCTGTCACGTGACCGGCAAGAAGCCCTTCGAGGCCCGCGACAGGTCAGGGAACGTCTGGTGGCTTGCGATTCTGAGCCAGGGCGAATCCTGGCACAACCTCCACCACGCCGATCCCACATGTGCACGCCACGGTGTGCTCAAGGGGCAGATCGACATCAACGCCTGGCTGATCAAGTGGTTCGAGCGGCTCGGCTGGGCGTACGACGTCAAATGGCCGGACCAGCAACGCCTCGACAAGAAGCGCACGGCCGCAGCGTAACGCGAGGGGATAACCGGCTCCGGGTTGCGCCTTCTCCCCTGGCACACCAACAGAGAACCCTGTGGGATATCCGGCTCACTTGGGTCGTCTCCGCGGGTGCCCAACGCGCACCGTGGTGGACGGTTTGCCGGGAGGGTTGCCCTTGCCCCGGCAGCCCAGGTCGTTCGTGCCCCTGGACTCACCCGCCTCGCCGGCCAGCCCGCCTTCGGGCCACGGGGGTCGACTTTGTGCACCAGATCCGTACGCCGAGGCCGTCGCCGTACGGATCTCGTGCACAAACTGGCCGATCGCGACGACGGGTGGCAGCCCGGCGCCGTGTGTCGGCGCGGACGGCCGCCCGAGCGACCCATTTCATGGGCTGACCTACGAGATGGTGGGTTGGCACCCCGGAATCCGACACGCCAACCCACCATCTGATGGGCCAGCCCATCAAACGGCGCGAGCACGCGGGCCGCCTACCGCCTGGGCGAGTTGGCGAACCGCCGGACGACCACCGCGACGACTAGGCCCGGCAAACCTCTCTGGCCTCAAATGCAGCGCGGTGCATTCGCGGGGAGATCCCCTCAAATGCAGGTTGGTCAGTGGGAGGGGGCCTCGGGGACGGCGGGGCGTTCGTCGGGGACGTGGTTCTCCTCGTAGACGTCGGGCTCGAGGTAGATGTGCACCGACATCGGCTCGGCGGCGCGGATGGCGCGTTCGGCGGCGTCGATGATCTCGGCGACGACGGCCGCGTCGGTGGTCGGCTCGACGCCGAGCTTGGCGGCGACCAGGACCTCCTCGGGGCCGAGGTGCAGGGTCTTGATGTGGATCAGCCGCTGCACACCCGGGGTGTTCTCGATCGCGTCGACGATCTTCTGCTGCGCCTCGCGGGTCGCCGACTCACCGAGCAGCAGCGACTTCATCTCGATCGCGAGGAAGATCGCCACGCAGACCAGCAGCAGGCCGATCGCCATCGAGCCCAGGCCGTCGAACACACCGTTGCCGGTGACAAGGGTCAGGACGACGCCGATCAGCGCCAGCACCAGACCGGTGAGCGCGGCGAAGTCCTCCAGCAGGATCACCGGCAGCTCCGGCGCCCGGGCGTTGCGGACGAACCTGATCCAGGGCACGTGGCCGCGCAGCTTGTTCGATTCGGTGATCGCGGTCCGGAACGACAGTGACTCCATCACGATCGCGATCAGCAGCACCGCGATCGGGACCCACTTCCAGTTGTCGATCCCGTGCGGGTCGTGCACCTTGTGGTAGCCCTCGTACAGCGCGAACAGACCACCGACGCTGAACAGCACGATCGCCACGATGAACGAGTAGACGTACCGCTCCCGGCCGAACCCGAACTGGTGCAGGTCGTCGGCCTCCCGCTTGGCCCGCTTGCTGCCGATCAGCAGCAGCACCTGGTTGCCGGCGTCGGCGAGCGAGTGGATCGCCTCGGCCAGCATCGAGGCCGACTGGGTCAGGGCCCAGGCGGCGAACTTGGTGACCGCGATCCCGGTGTTCGCCAGCAATGCCGCCACGACGGCCTTGTTACCGCCACCAGCCATGTTCTCCAGGCCCTCCGTACGAAATCAGCGGGAATCAGCGCGCGGACACGACGAACGCCGTGCCGGAACCACGCAAGATACAGGGTCCCTCGGGTCCCGTGGCGAACGCGGACTGACCGGTGGACAACGTCACGGCGGATTCTTTGCCGAGAGCATCGACCGTCCCCGCGACACAGCAGATGATCCGCGGACCGACCCCGTCGACCGTCCGCTCGTCACCGTCCAGCTCCACCCGATGGATGGCGAAGTACTCACACCCGGTCTCGTACGTCGACACCCCGTCGGCCACCGGCGTCGCGGCCAGCACCGGATCGGCGAGCGGCTCGAAGTCGACCACCGACACCAGCTCCGGTACGTCGACGTGCTTGCTGGTCAGCCCACCACGCAGAACGTTGTCCGAGTTCGCCATCACCTCGAACCCGAGCCCGTGCAGATACGCGTGCACGTTCCCGGCCGGCAGATACACCGCCTCGAAACGCTCCAGGCGCACCCGGTTCAGCAGCAAAGCCGCGAGTACGCCGGGATCGTCCGGAAAGTCCTCGCACAGTCGCGCAATCGTCTCCCGCTCCATCGCGAACGCCTCGCCCGCATAACCCGAGCAGGCCTCCGCCAGGGCTGCGACCAGTGGGCGGATGGAGTCCCTGTCGCTGCTCATGAACTGCGTGAACGCCTCGCGGAGCTTCCCGTCCCGGAGCAGATCGGTGAGCTCCTCGAACCCGATCGGCTGCAGTGCGTCCAGTAACGCCACGGTTGTCTCGAGCGGCCGGAACCCGACCAGCGCGTCGAACGGCTCGAGCGCGATCAGGATCTCCGGCTTGGGCCACGGGTCCTTGTAGTTCCGGTCGGCCGCGTCCCGCGGGATCCCGGCCGCCTCGTCCCGCGCGTACCCGTCGATCGCCTGGTCCTGCGACGGGTGGGCCTGGATCGACAACGGCTGCGCGGCCGCCAGCAGCTTGGCCAGGAACGGGAACCGGCCCTCGAACCGCTCAGCCGTCTCCACCCCCAGTACGTCGCTGGGCCCGGCGGACACCACGTCGTACAGGGAGTCACCGGACGGGAGCACCGACGGCGCCGACTCGTGCGCACCCATCCACACCTCGGCCTGCGGCTTGCCGTCCGGCTCGACCCCGGTCAGCTCGGCGATCGCGGTCCGCGACCCCCAGGCGTAATCCCGGATGGTGTTCTGCAGCCGGACTACCACGCTGGGTCCTCCGAGGGGTTCCCCAGCTCGACCGGGTCGGTATCGCCGGCCGCGCCGTACCGGCCGAGGCCGAGGCCCAGGTACGCCGCGGCATAGCGGCCGTGCTGGGTCAGAGCGGCGTACCGGGCGATGTCGGTGCCGTTGGCCTGAGTCACGACATGTACCCGGACGTCATGGGCCTGCGCCTTCGCCTCCAGCTTGCGGCGGTGCTCGGTGACGCCCGGGTCGTCCGCACCGTCATCGAGGATGACCAGAGCCGGCCGCAGTTCGTCCGGCTTGTCGAAGGGGTCCGCGAAAAGGTCCCGCGGCGGCTGGTTGAGCACGGGCAGCAGGTGACCGGCATCGGCAGCCAGAGCGGGCCGGCCGCTCGCCAGCCGGAAGGCCTCGACCACACGCCGGGCAGCGCGGGCGGAGAGGACAGAGCCACCCCACACCAGCGGCAAGGCATCCGCGAGGACCAGGGCCAGCTCCTTGGCCGGGTTGGACGACGCATCGTTGTTGGGCGAGCACTCGATCGCTACTTCGTCCAGCAGCGTCGCGACCGCCTTGTGGTCGACCTCCGGGCCGAGCTCCATCTGATGCAAAGCCTGCAGTACGGCGACAGCCGAGGCCAACTGGTCGTCGGACTGGGACGGCAACCGGATCGCGTGCCGCAGACCGGCCGACGCAATGGCCACGGGCGAGTCCTCCGGAGCGGCCACCATCAGGCCGCAACCCCGTCGTACTGCCTCGCCGGTGGCCGACACGGCATCCGAGTCCTCGCTGGCGCCACTCAGGACGATCACCAGGTCCAACGGACCGGCCCACCCGGGCAGACCAGGACCGGGCCAGGCGAGGAAGGGCACTGGGCACACCGGTTCCAGCACGGCCCGGACCAGGCGGGCATCCCGGCCCGCGGCGACGACGGCCCGCGGGCGGAATCCGTCGGACTCCAGCTTGGACAGTACTTCCCCGGCCGCTTCCAGCTCGGCCCGGACCCGGGCACCGGCCATCGCCAGCCGGCGGAGCAGGTGGTCCGCCGCCCGGAGCGAGGCCAGGTCATCCAGGCGCGTGTCGTCGAAGGTGCTCATCAGTCGTCCGCTGATTCTGTTTCTTTCGTGTCCCGCGCCTCGTCGATCAGCAGGACCGGGATGTCGTCACGGACCGGGTAGGCCAGCGCGCAGGCGGCGTTGGTGCAGACCAGCTCGTTCGCCTCGTCGTCCACGCGGAACTCCGACCGGCACTTCGGGCAGACCAGGATGCTCAACAGGTCCGGGTCCAGATTGACTGCCATTCAGTTCTCCTCCACCGATGCACCGGTGATCAGGGCCAGTACTTCGTCACGGACGCGTTCCATCGTGGCGCGGTCCTCGGCCTCGACGTTCAGCCGCAGCAACGGTTCCGTGTTCGACGCACGGACGTTGAACCACCACTGTGACGCCGACACGGTCAGACCGTCCAGACGGTCAACGGTAATCCCGTCCTGGCCGGCGTAGGTGTCCTCGATCGCCGCGACCGTCGCCGCCGCGTCCTCGACCTTGTTGTTCAGCTCGCCGGACGCGACGTACCGCTCGAACTCGGCGAACAGCTCGCTGGCCGGCCGGTCCTGCTCACCGAGGGCGGCCAGCACGTGCAGCGCGGCCAGCATGCCGGTGTCGGCCCGCCAGAAGTCCCGGAAGTAGTAGTGCGCGGAGTGCTCGCCGCCGAACACCGCGTCGGTCTCGGCCATCCTCTGCTTGATGTACGAGTGCCCGACCCGGGACCGGATCGGCGTCCCGCCGTGCTCGATGATCAGCTCGGGCACGGCCTTGGAGGTGATCAGGTTGTGGATGACCGCCGAGCCGGGGTGCTTGGCCAGCTCACGGACCGCGACCGCGCCGGTGATCGCACTCGGCGAGATCGGGTCGCCCTTCTCGTCGACCACGAAGCAGCGGTCCGCGTCGCCGTCGAAGGCCAGGCCCAGATCGGCGCCGACCTCGCGGACCTTGGCCTGCAGGTCGACCAGGTTCTTCGGGTCCAGCGGGTTGGCCTCGTGATTCGGGAAGTTGCCGTCCAGCTCGAAGTACAGCGGGACGATCGTCGACCGGGCCGGTGGCGAAGACGGCCGGGACGGTGTGGCCACCCATGCCGTTGCCGGCGTCGACGACGACGGTGAGCGGGCGGATCCCGCTCAGGTCGACCAGGTCGTGCAGGTGGTCGGCGTACGCGGTGAGGAGGTCCTTGTGCCGCACGTGGCCCGGCGTGGCGCCGGTCGCGGGGCCTTCGGTCAGGGCCTTGGCGACCAGGTCGGCGATGTCGCGCAGACCGGAGTCCGAGCCGACCGGCGCGGCGCCGGCACGGCACAGCTTGATGCCGTTGTACTGCGCCGGGTTGTGGCTCGCCGTGAACATCGCGCCGGGCAGGTCGAGCCGGCCGGAGGCGAAGTACAGCTGGTCCGTCGACGCCAGTCCGATGTCGATCACATCCGCGCCGGTGCTGGTCACCCCCTCGGCGAATGCGGCCGCCAGCCCCGGGCTGGACGGCCGCATGTCGTAACCGACCACGACCGCCCCCGGGCCCGCGAGAACATCCAGGACCTCGACGACCGCGGCCCCGGTCGCCCGGGCCACCGACTCGTCCAACTGATCCGGGACGACCCCGCGTACGTCGTACGCCTTGAAGATCGCAGCAACGTCAACCATGCGTGGACCCTATCCGGCCCGCGCGCGAAAGCTGTATTTCAGGCCTTGTCGAACCAGCCGAGGTCCTTGCGGTGGTGGACCGTGGGGAGCTGGCGCGGGCTGGTCGGAGCCGCCCAGCGGACCGCATTGGCGAGGATCTGCTGGATCTCGGGCTGGTGGTAGGTCGGGTACTCCTGGTCGCCGGGGCGGAAGTAGAAGACCCGGCCCTGGCCGCGGCGGTAGCAGCAGCCGGAGCGGAACACCTCGCCGCCGGTGAACGAGCTGACGAAGACCAGCTCGTCGGGCTGCGGGATGTCGAACAGCTCGCCGTACATCTCCTCCCGCTCGATCACCAGCGGGTGCGGGACGCCCTGGGCGATCGGGTGGCCGGCCGCGACCGTCCAGATCACCTCACGGTCGTTGTCGGACCGCCAGTCGAGCGAGCAGGTGGTGCCCATCAGCCGGATGAAGATCTTGCTGAAGTGCGCCGAGTGCAGCGCGATCAGGCCCATGCCGGACAGCACGTGCCGCTGCACCCGCTCGACGATCGCGTCGTCGACGTCGCCGTGCGCGGCGTGCCCCCACCAGGTGAGTACGTCGGTCTCCGCGAGCACCTCCTCGGTCAGGCCGTGCTCGGGCTCCTGCAGCCACGCCGTCCGGACCACCACGTCCGCGCCCAGCTTGGCCCGCAGCCCGGCCGCGATCGTCTCGTGCATGGTGTCGGGGTAGACCTTCTGCACCGAGGCGTCGCGCCCCTCGTGCACGTTCTCGCCCCAGACGGTGACGCGAATCGGATCAGTCATGCAGCACAACCTCTCGTCCCGCCTTCGCCGAGGCGTAGCAGGCGTCGATGACCTCGGTCCGCAGCAGCGCCTCGGACCCGTTGTGAGCGGCCCAGTCGCCGCTCCGGACGATCTTGACGAACTCCCGCACCACCGCGCGGTGGCCGAGCCCGGCGCCGGTGGCCGGCTTCACCTCGGCCGGTACGCCGCCGACGTCGGTGAAGATCCGCAGCGTGTCGACGGTGGTGTAGTTCTGCACCTCGATCTTGGCGCCGCCCTCGGTGCCGAACAGCTCGATGCCGAAGTTGTCGCCCGGCGCCCGGTAGGTGGCCCAGCTGGTCTCCAGCTGCAGCGCGCCGCCGCCCTCGAGCCGCAGGTACGCCGTGGCCAGGTCCTCGACCTCGAACTTGGTGCCGAGCGTGTCGACGATCGGCCGGTCCGGGCTGGCCACGCCGCCGCGGCCGCGCGGGCCGAGCTCGGCGAAGGTGTTCGCGGAGACGGTGGTCACCTGCGGCTCGCCCAGCAGGTGCAGCGCGAGGTCGAGGATGTGCACACCGAGGTCGATCAGCGGACCGCCGCCGGACAGCTCCCGGTTGGTGAACCAGCCGCCCATGCCGGGGATGCCGTTGCGGCGCATCCAGTGCGCCTTCGCGTAGTAGATCCGGCCGAGCAGACCCTCGTCGATCTGGTGCTTCAGCACCGCGACGTCACCGCGCTCGCGGTGGTTGAACACCACCTTGAGCACCCGGCCGGCCTGCTTCGGAGGCCTCCACCATCGAGACGCCCTCGGCCACCGTCCGGGCCAGCGGCTTCTCCGCACAGCACGTGCAGGCCCTTCTCCAGCGCCTTCAGCGCGATCGGAGCGTGCAGCGCTGTCGGCGCACCGATGCTGACCGCTTCCAGTCCTTCGGTCTCGAGCAGGTCCTCCCACTTCTCGTACAGGTGCGGTACGCCGTGCTTCTCACCGAGGCTGGTCAGGATGTCCTTCTCCAGCCCGGCCAGCGCCACCACCTCGACGTCCGGCAACTCGGAGAACGCCTCCAGCGCCGTCCGCCCGGCGAAGCCCAGCCCGACCACCCCGACCCGTAGTTTTTGATCGTTCACACTCACGATCCTCTCGCAATGACAACGAAGGTCACAAACCGCTTCCCACACTACGGAACACGTTCGAACACCAGTGGGCGAGTGGTCCTACCGGCGTGTCACGGCGCCTCCCGAGCGATGGGAGCCCGGTCATGGGGCCTCCCGGCCTGGACTGAGGAGCGCAGGGAGCGAAGCGACTGGAGCGACGAGGGAAGGCCGGGAGTAAGCCCCATGACCGCGCCGAGCCGAAGGCCCGGCCAAAAGCACCTCAGTCGTCTACGTCGAAGTCGGGGTCGATCTGCTCCGGGGAGAGCGCGAGTACGTCGGCCAGCTCGAGGACCAGCGCGGACCGGACCAGCCAGGCCAGGCCGGTGCCGGAGCGTTCGGCGCGGAGCTCGATCGGGCGGCGGAACACCACGATCCGGTAGGGCTCGTGCGAGGTGCCGCCGGTGGAGTGGGTGAGCGGGATCTCGATCGCGTCGAACTCCAGGTTCGGCACGTCCTCGATGGCGAACTCGACCCGGGCGACGACCTGCGGCAGCCGCTTCTCCAGCCGGGTCACCTCGATCGCGACCACCTCGTCGAACTGGGCCGCGGCGGACCGTTGCAGCGGCAGACCGCGCGGCGCGAACCGGCTCGGCCGGCTGATCGGGCCGAGCATGCCGCGCCCGTGGCGGTCTATGTGCCTGCGATGACGGCGAGCCTCGGTCACGCGCTCAGCCTAGTGGGGGTAACGTCTGGTCGTGAGCATCGCCAGGATCTGTTCGCGCGCCGCCTGTCATAAGCCGGCTGTGTCGACGCTCACGTATGTGTACGCCGACTCCACCTGTGTGCTCGGCCCGTTGGCGACGTACGCCGAACCGCACTGCTACGACCTGTGTGCCGACCACGCCGACCGGCTGACCGCTCCGAACGGCTGGGAAGTGATCCGGCTCGCTCCGGACCCGGCCGCGGCCGGACCGTCGTCGGACGACCTGGAAGCGCTGGCGAACGCGGTCCGCGAAGCAGCTCGCCCCCTGCCACGCCAGGAGCCCGGCGCCGGCACTCCCGGCGCGCCGGTCGAGATCGCCCGCCGACGTCACCTGCGCATGCTCCAGGACCCCGGCGCGACCTCGTCCGAAGGCTGACTACCTCAGGGCCGCACGCACGTCTGGCTGCGCGCCCAGCTGAGCCTGGAACACCAGTGACGTGTTCAGCGGCCAGGCAGCCACCTGAGCCACGTCGTCCTCGGCCGGCTTGGCCGCCGGCATCAAGGTGACCCCGGCCACGACCGTGCCCCGCGTCTGCTCGACCATCAGGTACGTCGCCCGTGGCTGCGCCTTGAACGAGATCGGAGTGGTCGCGCCACCGACCACGTCGAGCGCTCGGGTCAGCAGCACCCGCCCGGCTGCGTCGCGCAGCTCGAACTTCACACTGCCGGTCTTACCCGGCGCGGTGACCTGCAGGACGGCCGGCTGCTGATGCGCCGGCAGGACCAGGTACGCCGGTCCCGTCAGCGCCTCGGCCGACCCGACCGACGCGAAGTCCGTCCCCGCTCGCGTCCGACATCCGCATCGACGCGGTGACCGGCTGGTCCGACGTCAGCGTGATCGCACTGGCATCACCGTGCAGCACCGGGTCCAGCTGGACCGTCTTCACCGACCCGGCCCCGACCTGCACGGTCTCCAGACCGGCCGGCTTGAACGGGCCGTTCGGCCCGTGAATGGTCAGGCTGGCGGTCGCTTGCAGGTCGGACGGGTTCGCGATCGACAGGATCCGCAGCCCGGCGCCCGGCGCCGCGGCCGGAACGAACACCTTGTTCGCGGGCGGCGCCGACGCGTTCAGCCAGTCCACACCAGCCGGCTTCGTGCCGTTGCTCGCGTTGTCCCGCAGCGCCGGCGCGACCCGTCCGCCGGTGGACTGGACGTGCAGCGCGATGTCCCGCAGGTTGGTCGCGACCTGACTGAGGAACAGCTCGGCCGTCCCCCGTGCCGGTACGACGATCCCGCGCGCCTCCGGCAGGTCCTGCGGGCCGCTCCGCGCGTACATGGTGACGTTCACCTCGGCGTTGATGCTGTCCAGGTTCGTCAGCACCAGCACGTCGCGCCGGCCGCTCGCTCCGGACGCTCCGACGAACCAGAAGTCCGAGCCGGGCAGCTGGCACGGCACACTCGCCATGCCCTGGTTCACTCCCTCGGTGGCGGTCGCCGTACTCGTGCCGACCGTGCCGGCGGCGAGTGGTCCGGTGCCCTGGATCGACAGCGGCACCGGCTTGGGGGCCGGAGCGGTCGAACCGATCTTGCCGCGCACAAGCAGCGAGGCGAGACGGATTGGCTTTGGCCGGCAGGGGGGTGATCGACAGCGGCGCCGCGGTGCCGGATGCGGTCGGGGTGCCTTCGGGCAGCGTCGGCGACACCGCGTTCACCACACTCGTCAGCTTGCCGCCAGTGGCGAGCACCGGGCAGGACAGCGCCGTACGGTTCACCACGGCGGGCGCGGGCGCGACTGCGGCCTCCGGACTCGTCACCGGCTCCTTGGGATGCGTGACCACTGCGAGCCCACCGATCACGGCCATGGCCAGCACACAGGCTCCGAGCCGGACGGGCGGATGCGACAGCAACCGGATCACCGTTCCCTCCTCGCGTGGGTGCCGTGCGGAACGGCGACGGTACGGCGCACGGTCGGCAGGCAGAAGATCAGCGCGATGATCCAGCCGATGATGCCGAGCAGCCGCCACAGCGTGTGGGTCTGGTCCTGCAACGGCGAACTGCCCTCGACCTTCGACCGGTCCACCAGCCAGGACGCGTCACCGTCCTCCGCACTGGCCCGGGTCAGACCGGGCAGTGAGTCGAGCGTCGACTGCAGCGTCGGGTCCACCGGTGCGGGCAGGTAGACGTAGTCGACCGCCAGTCCGGCCAACTGCCGCCCCTCCTCACCGGTGCCACCGCCGCCGAGGGTCGACAGGACGTCGCCGATCGGCTTGGTCTGCTCCGCGGTCGGCGCGGCCTCCAGCGCCCCCATCCGCGGGCCGCCGTCCTTCACCAGCGAGAACCGCATCTCGCTACCCGGCGCCTTACGCACGACCAGGATCGACGCGTTGTCCGGCGGGTCCTGCGACGACACCAGGTACGCCGGCAGATCCTGCGCGGGTCCGCGCCACAACGGACCGTCCATCCCGCGAACCAGCCAGAACCCGGCCGTCACGACCGTCGTCACCAGCACGATCCCGAGCGCGCCCTGCACGATGATCGCGGTCGACTTGCCGACCGAGTCCCACGCGACTGCCACCGCGATGATCCAGCCGGCCGTCATCAGGAACATCAGCGGCCCACTGCCGCCACCCAGCCGGCTCGCGACCAGCGTCGCGCCCAGACCGGCCAACGCGGCGAACCATCCGAGCAATTCGTACCTCTGCCGCGACTGACGCAGCAGACTGACCAACGCCACCAGGATCAGCGGTACGGCGAGCCACCACGGCGTCGGTGCTCCGATCGGCGTACCGGTCAGCAGATGCGGCAGGCTGTCGCCAGGACCGACCGCGGCGGTTGGCGGTCCGCCGGCCTCCTGTCCCAGCCGCGACGGGTGCATCACCAGCTGGATCGTCCACGGCAGCACGAGCAACAGACCCAGTACGACGGAGAAGACGAGCTGGCGGCCTTGCCGGCGCCAACCGAGTCCCAGCACCGCGCCGAACACCAGGAGGACGCTGACCAGCAGTCCCAGCGCCGGAGTGAACGCGAAGAGCACGGCCTGGCAGATTCCGGCGAACCACGCGGCCCGCCAACTGCCTTGGATGACCACACGACGCCGCCGGGCGACGGTGTGCACGGCGGCACCGAGCAGCGGCAGCACGATCGCGGCCACACAGGTCCCGATCCGGCCTTGCGTGATAGCGCCGTTCGTGAAGACAGCAATCCCGTACGCCGCCGCACCCCAGGCCCGTGCGACCCGGTCGACCACGAATGAGCGGAGCATGACCCACGCGGCCAGACCGGCCAGCGGGACAGCGCCGAGCAGCAGCAGGTTCACCGCGCCGGATGGGCCGAACATCACTGTCGAGAACGCCCAGAACTGTCCCAGCCAAGCAGGAGGCGTCACGCCGGGCGGAGCGGAAGCGGCCGCATGCCAGAGCGCACCAAGGCTCTCGTGCGCCGGCAGCAAGAGGTTGGACCGGAGGACGCCGCCGCCGATCAGACTGCGGCCCGCGACCAACGCACCGATCGCCAGAGCGACCCAAGCGACCAGGAACGGGCGACGGATCAGCTGGCGGCGCCAGCGCGGTTGGTTCACCGCCACTCGGGCCGTGGACTTCGCCCGGCGAGCCGTGGTGACGACCTGCTCTTCCGGCTCGTCAGCCCAGGCTTCGCGGATCCGCTCGGAGATCGTGCTGGTGGTGTCCTCCAGGTTGTGCCGCAGGGCGTGCACCGACCGGGAGAACAGTCCCTTGATGTCGTCGTACGGAACGCGATCGAGGCTGCGGCGGTTCTTGCGGGCCTGGGTCCAGCCACCGGCCAGCAACGTGCCGAGCAGAGCGGTCCACTCGTCGACCGCACCGGATGGTGTCTTGCCGATGAGGAACCAGATCGACCGAAGCACAGTGCCGAAGAGGAAGCGCAGGATCAGTAGCGGCAGCAGCTTGCCGGGCGCGTTCGCGAGAACGGTGTAGTAGGCATGGGCGCGGTCGAGCTGGTAGGCGTGCCGACGGGTGCCTGCCAGCGCGCGCTCACCGGTCGCGGCGGCCTGTGCGTGGTACACAACCGCGTCCGGTGCGACGCCGACCTGGAAGCCGGCGCGGCTGGCGCGCCAGCCGAAGTCGATGTCGTCGCGGAACATCGGCAGCCGCGGGTCGAAACCGTGCAGCGCCTCCCAGACGTCGCGGCGGACCAGCATTCCGGCCGAGCTGACCGCGAGGACGCTCCGCGGCTGGTCGTGCTGGCCCTGGTCGAGCTCGCCGTTCTCGATGCCGGTGTCGCGGCGGCCGCCCAGCGACGTACTGACGCCGACCTCGAGCAGTTCGCGGTCCCGCGGCCAGAGCCGCAGCTTCGGGCCCCAGACGCCGGTGCCGGGCGAGATAGTGGCCTGGAGCAACAACTTCTCCAGGGCCTTCGGGGCCGGGGCACAGTCGTCGTGCAGCAGCCACAACCACTCGACCACAGGCATCCGGCTGTCATCGCCGTACGGGCCGACGGCCGACGGGATCGGGGCGAACCCGACCGCCTCGAGACCGCGGGCCACCGCGACGCCGAAGCCGGTGCGCGCGGAGAGGCTGACGACAGGTTCGACGCCAGGCATCTCGGCCAGCAGTTCGGCGGTCTCGTCGGTGGATCCGGTGTCGACCGCGATCAGCCGGTCCGGGCGCGGGTTGAGCGCCCACAGCGCCTCGGACAGGCGGGGCAGCCAGGCGGCACCCTCATGCCCGACCACCACAGCGGTGACGACATGCCGGACCCGCGGGCGACCCATCGGGTCGTCGATGTGATCAGTCGGGAAGTCGACAGAGTCGAAGAATTCCCAGCCGGCCGGAGCTTCTTGTTCCATGCGGAGCTGTGACACCTCGGTGGTTACGGACGGTTCTCACCGCGACCAGAGTCGCAGCGAGGACTCACCATACAGCCGTCACGCAGAGCCTCGCCCCACTCACCCGATACAGCCCTTAGGCGGAGGACGTACTCCGCTCCCCTGGACAGCCGCGGGCCCCGGCGACGTCTGTCGAGCCGGGGCCTCCGCGGGTGATTCCTATCGAGTTGTTGTCCGGTGCCGATGACCGGGGGTGGCAGGACACCACCACGAGTCGATCGGCGGGGCCTCAGACGGCCTTCTTCTTCAGCTTGCGGCGTTCCCGCTCCGACAGACCGCCCCAGATGCCGAAGCGCTCGTCGTTCTGCAGTGCGTACTCGAGGCACTCGCCCCGCACGTCACAACCGAGGCAGACCTTCTTCGCCTCGCGGGTGGATCCGCCCTTCTCCGGGAAGAAAGCCTCTGGATCGGTCTGGGCGCACAGCGCCCGCTCCTGCCAGTTCGGCTCCTCCTCGATCGCTTCACCGTCGACAATCGCCATCAGCTCTGTCACGGTACGACCTCCTCGACCCTGTTCGTTCCCCTGTACATGTGGGTTTGCGGACCACATGCCTGACCTCGTCCGTCCTGCGCTCTGCAACGGTCCCCGATACCGAGTGTCCAACGAACGACACGGTTGAAATTACATTCCTGCAATCCACGAAAGTCAAGCCGTGGTCTGCTATTGGCATCATCCGCAACATGGCTGCAAAAGAGCGAGAGGCCCGCATCCACGGGCCTCTCGCATCCTTCTACCGCCTCCCGAAGCGCCAGAAAGAGCTCCCGGCGGCTTCGGCAAAGGCTTGCTGCCTTGTCAGGAAGGCTGCGACCACCAGCCCTGCTGACCCTGACCCTGCTGGTCCTGGTCGTTCTTCTCCGGCTCGGTGACGCGCGGATCGATCCGGGTCTCGTCAGCGGCCTCGGTCGCCGGCTGCTCCGGCTGAGCGCTCGGCTGCGGCTCGGCGGCCGGAGTCTCCTCGGCCTGCCAGGCCTGCTCCTGCTGCCACGCCGGCTGGGCCTCTGGCTGCTCGTGCGAGCCTTCCTCCCGAACGGCGTGCTCCGGCTGGCCGGCCCACTCCTGCTGACCCTGCTGCTGGCCGTACTCCTGACCGCTCCACTGCTGCTGACCGGCGTCGCCGCCGGTCCACTGCTGCTCCTGCGGCCACTGCTGGGCCTGGTCCTGCCCGCCCCACTGCTGCTGGCCTTCGGAGCTCCACGCCTGCGTCGGCTCGACGCCCTGGCCTTCGGCGGACCAGGCCTGCTCGGCCGGCTGGTGCGGCTGCTCGCCGTGCTGCTGAGCCTCGGCCTCGCCGGCGGACCAGGCCTGCTGCTCGCCCTGGTTCCAGCTCTGCTCCTGCGGCCACTGCTGCTGCTCGCCCTGGGCCGCCACGTAGCCACCGGCCGCACCGGCACCGGCTGCGGCGCCATAACCGCCGTACTGCTGACCCTGGCCCTGGTCGTACTGACCGTACTGACCCGGCTGGACCTGCGGCTGGGGGTAGCCGCCCTGCTGACCGTACGGCGCGGTCTGGCCGTACTGCTGCTGGCCGTACGGCTGCTGGCCCTGGGGCGCGAACTGACCCGGCTTCGGCGCGCGAACCGGCGCCGGCAGGGCCTGGTAGGTCTTCAGGATGTAGAGACCGCCGGCGCCGTACAGCGCCAGGCCACCGAGCGCGTAGATGAAGCCGACGATCTTGAGGCCGGCGCTGCTGGTCTCGTTGAAGCCGGCGAACGCCGTGATCAGGCCGATCAGCGCGGCCACACCGGTGATCACCAGCGCAGCCAGGGCCACGGTACGGGCGTTCGGCGTCCGTTCACCCGCATCGCTCACCAGCCAGACCGCACCCACCAGCGAAAGCAGGAGCAGCACTGCGCCGAAGGATGGCGGGGTGAGAATGCCTTGCACGCCTCCGGCGGCGGCGGTGAAGCCGGCGCCGCCGACGAACAGCCGGATCAGGGAGGCCAGGACGACCAGGCCGGCGAATGCGAGCAGGATGTACGCGACCGGCTCTCTGAGCTTTTTGGTTGCGTCGGTGACCACGAGGGCTCCTCGGGATGTTGGGGGCCGTACAACTGAGCTGTGCGGATGGTTCGGACCCACCGCAGCATAGTCGTGCGGTGGTTCGGCGCATTGACGGCTCGGGCAGACTCTTCCCATGCGATTGACAGTGCTCAGCGGTGGCATCGGCGGATCCACCTTCCTGCGCGGGCTCCTGAAGGCCCGCCCGGACGCCGAGATCACCGTGGTGGGGAACACCGCGGACGACATCACCCTGTTCGGGCTGCGGGTCTGCCCGGACCTCGACACGGTGATGTACACGCTCGGTGGCGGCATCTCGGCCGAACGCGGCTGGGGCCGGGAGGACGAGACCTGGGTGATCAAGGAGGAGCTCGCGGCGTACGGCGTCGAGCCGACCTGGTTCGGGCTCGGCGACCGGGACGTGGCGACCCACCTGGTCCGGACCCAGATGCTCGACGCCGGCTACGGCCTGACCGCGGTCACAGAGGCACTGAGTGCGCGCTGGAAGCTCCCGGTCCGGCTACTGCCGATGAGTGACGACCGGATCGAGACCCACGTGGTGGTGGACGATCCGGAGCAGCCCGGACGGCGCAAGGCCATCCACTTCCAGGAGTACTGGGTCCGCTGGCATGCCGAGATCACCGCGCACCAGATCGTCGCGGTCGGCCAGGAGAAGGCCAAGCCCGCGCCCGGCGTGCTGGAGGCGATCGCGGACTGCGACGCGCTGATCGTGCCGCCGTCCAACCCGGTCGTCTCGGTCGGCACGATCCTCGGCGTACCGGGGATCCGGGACGCGGTCCGGGAGACCGCCGCACCGGTCATCGGGCTGTCGCCGATCATCGGCACCGGTCCGGTCCGCGGGATGGCCGACAAGGTGCTGGCGACCGTCGGTGTGGCCTCCACCGCCTCGGCCGTGGCGCGGTACTACGGTTCGCGTGCGTCGGGCGGCGTACTGGACGGCTGGCTGATCGACACCTCGGACGCGATCCAGGCCGATTCGATCGCCGGAGCTGGAATTCACGTCCAGGCGGTGCCGTTGTGGATGACAGATGAGACCACCACCGCCGCCATGGCCGTTGCGGCGCTGAACCTCGCGGAGGCAGTACGGCGATGAGGAAGCACCTGGAAGTCTTCCCGGTGACCGGACTGCCCGAGGTGGCGGCCGGGGACGACCTGGCGGCACTGATCGGCGACGGGACGGACCTGCGCGACGGCGATGTCGTCTCGGTCACGTCCAAGATCGTCAGCAAGGCCGAGGGACGCGTGACCTACGGCACCCGGGAGGAAGCGATCGACGCCGAACTCGTGCGGGTGGTCGCGCAGCGCGGCGAGACCCGGATCGTTCAGACCAGGCACGGCCTGGTCATGGCCGCGGCCGGCACCGATACGTCCAACACCGCCCCCGGCACGGTCCTGCTGCTCCCGGTCGACCCCGACGAGTCCGCCAGGCAACTGAGGACGGCCCTGAAGCAGCGGTACGACGTCAACGTCGGCATCGTGATCACAGACACCCTGGGCCGCCCATGGCGCAACGGCCAGACCGACCTGGCCATCGGTGCGGCCGGAGTCCGCGTGGTGGAAGACCTCCGTGGTACGACGGATAGCCATGGCAACGTCCTGGCGGTGACAGAGCCGGCTCTGGCCGATGAGATCGCCAGTGCGAGCGAGCTGGTCAAGGGCAAAGCGGACGGCGTCCCCGTCGCCGTACTGCGCGGGCTCCAGGACGCCGTACTCCCGGCCGGCGAGCACGGGCGCGGCGCGCGGGCCCTGGTGCGGGACGCCGAGCTCGACATGTTCAGCCTGGGGACTCGCGAGGCCGCCCGGGCCGCCGTACTGGAGCGTCAGGCGCCTACAGGGCCGCGTGAGGTCGACCCGGCGCTGTGGGACGGTCTGCTCGACGAGGCCGAGGACATTTACCTCGAGGTGCTTGACAACGCTGTCACGGTGTTCGGCGACGAGCCGGTCGCGGTCGGCGTGATCGCCGAGCGGCTCGCCGTACTGCTGCACGCCGAGGGGTACGGCGTCACCGTCCGGACCGGACCGGGCACTGAGGCGACGGTCACGTTCGGCTCACGGTCGAAGTAGTGTTCTAGGCAACCTCTCAGGGTCACCTCGTACACTGCTCCCGCACGGCGGCGCGGTGGCCGCCCAGATCCGGGAAGACCAACACTGTGGGTAAAGCGTCGTCGCAGAAGCAGTCGCGCCGCCAAATGATCGAGAAGATGCAACGGGACCAGGCCCGCACGGACCGGAACCGGACCATCATCATCGTGGTCGCGTCGATCGTGGTCGGCCTGGCGATCATCGCCTACCCGGCGATCCGGCTGATCCAGGACTCCCGGACCAAGAGCCAGGCCATCACCGAGCTCGGGGTGGCCGCCTCCGCGGCGTCCTGCGACACGCCGACCAACGACGAGGCCGGCGGCACCCAGGACCACAAGCCCGACGGCACGGTCATCAACTACTCGGTGTCCCCGCCGTCGTCCGGTCCGCACTACGCGGTCTGGGCGCCGTTCAACAAGAAGTTCTACACGCTCGACGACCGCCCGCCGGTTCCGAACCTGGTGCACAACCTGGAGCACGGCTACACGATCCTCTGGTACAAGGAAGCGCTGCCGAAGGATCAGATCGACCAGATCGAGAAGATCTCCAAGGCCAAGCTGCCGGACAGCACCGGAGGCAAGTTCATCGCGGCGCCGTTCCGGGAGACCGACGGCAAGCCGTGGCCGGACGGGAAGAACATCGCCTTCTCGCACTGGAGCGGCACCGCGTCGGGCACGGACAAGGCCTTCGGCCACCGCCAGTTCTGCGGCTCCGTCAGCGGCGACGCCCTCCAGCAGTTCGTGGACAAGTACCCGTCCACCGACGCCCAGGAACCCGCCGGCGGCTGACCGTCCACGCCGTACCCCGAACGCCCCCGACATCCCCATCCGTCGGGGGCGTTCCACGCACCCGACACCTGACCGAGGGCGATCCCGCGGTTGGGCCACTTGAGCAGATATCCCCTGAAATGGCCCCTGCTGAGGGGTTATCCGCTTCTGTTGTCCATTCCGTGGATGTTCCCGTGCCGTCGGGCCGGACCGCCAGGCCATCACAACGAGGCGAGCGCGACGGCCTCCCGGGGACGATCGCGCCGTCTGGGTGATTGTGATGGCCTGGAAGTCCGCCATACCCGGCCCGGCGGGTATGGCGGGTTTGGCGACGCCGCGCCTGACCGGATCTGCACCACTCACCAAACAACGCAACGCCGGACAGAGCCCGCTCAGCCCCGAGCACTCCGCGGCCGACGGACCCGGTTAGTGAGTGCGCCACGTCCGCCCAGGCCAAGACCCGCGGGCCGGCCACGCCAGGCACCCGATCCGGGACGAGATCCTCCCCATCCCCCGGCAACAACCGACACAACACGGCCGACTGCCGGGACGCGAAGGGGACGAGCCAACCACCCACGGATACGTCAGAACAGCCGGTTCGAATGGCCGGGGTGTGGCAGGGGCCGGTCGGCGTACGGGGTCAGATGTAGCGCTTGGCGTGGTCGGACTGGACTTGGGCTACCAGGTCCTTGACGCGTTCGCCGTCGGCCAGGGGGCAGACCATGGTGACGTCCTGGGTGTGGACGATGATGTGGCTGCGCAGGCCGACCGCGGCGACGAGGTGGTCGGGGTCGTCGGTGACGACGATGTTGTCGTGGGAGTCGAGCAGGCAGCTGAGCGTGGTCCCGTCCGTACGGTTGCCGTTGGCATCGGCGTCGTACGTCCCGGCCAGGGCGGCCCAGGAGCCGACGTCGAGCCAGTGCACCGGCATCGGTACGACGACCACGTCGGCGTCCACCTTGCCCTGCGAAGCCGGCTCCATCACCGCGTAGTCGACGCTGATCTTGCGCAGGTTCGGATAGATCTCGGCCAAGGTCGCATCACGCGATGGGGTGTCCCACACCGACGCGACCTGACGCAGCCTCGCGGCGGACTCGGGCAGGAGCTCGTCGAGGACGCTCAGCACGGTCTCGGCCCGCCAGACGAACATGCCGGAGTTCCACCAGAACCGGCCGGTGGCCAGGTACTCCTCGGCGGTCGCCCGGTCCGGCTTCTCCCGGAACCGGTCGACGACGAACGCCTTCGTACCGTCGATCGCCGCGCCACGTTCGATGTACCCGAGGCCGGTGTGCGGGTGGGTCGGCTCGATCCCGAACGTCACCAGCGACCGGGACCGCTGCTCGACCACCTCGAACCCCTGCTCGATCGCGGCCCGGAACTCGTCTTCCGGACTGATCAGGTGATCCGAGCCGACGAACGCCACCACCGCGTCCGGGTCGTCGCGGGCCACCACCGCGGAGGCCAGGCCGACCGCGTTCGCGGTGTCCCGGCGGGCCGGCTCACCGATGATGTTGTGCTCGCCGAGCTCGGGCAGCTCCTCGCGCACCACCTCGGTGTAGGCACCGACCGTGCACACGTAGATGTTCTCCGGTTCGACCAGGCCCTCAAGCCGGTTGTACGCCACCCGGAGCAACGACTGTCCGGCTGCCAGCGGCAGCACCTGCTTGGGCCGGTCGTCTCTGGACAGCGGCCACAACCGTGTCCCCGAACCACCGGCCAGAATCACCACGTTTCGCATGAGGAGAGACCCTACCGGTCGTCACCAGTTGGTGGCAGGAGCTTGAGGTGTGCGAGGTCTGGCGGGACGGGCGTGGTGGTCCGCCAGAACAGATCGGCCTCGCCGTCGAGAGCGGTGGCGGGCGCGTCGGTGAGGCGGAAGCGATCCCGCAGCCGGCCGTAGAAATCGGTGGGACGCAGCCGGACCAGGCGGAGCGGCCGAGGCGATCCGTAGACGCCGATCCAGTCGCCCGGATCGAGGACCCCGCGCAGCTGTCCGTCGATGCTGACCGCCGCCTGGCCGGAGTGCGGGAGGACCCGGAGCGCCACCGGTTCGTCCGGTGCCGTGACAACCGTTCGATTGAAAGTCATGTGCGGTGCGACCGGGGTGAACACGATCGCCTCGGTGCTCGGCGACAGGATCGGTCCACCCGCCGCGAAGCTGTACGCCGTCGAACCGGTCGGCGTGGCAACGATGACCGCATCCGCCGAGTACGACGCCAGCAGCCGGCCGGCCAGGTACACGCCAAGCGCCACCTGATGGTCCCGCGCCAGCTTCTCGAGTACGACGTCGTTCAGCGCGGTCACGTCCAGCGCGACGCCCCAGCCGTCGCTCTCGCCGGCATCCGGGCGGATGGCCGGCGGCGGGAGGGCCGGGCCGTGTCCGTAGCGCAGCAGGGACTCGATGCCACTCGGGATCTCCAGCGGACGCGATGCCCGCATGTTCAGCGTCATCCGCTCCTCGTACGTCGCACTGCCGTGGTGCACCGCCTCGAGGGCAGCCTCGACGTCGCGGCACTCGACCTCGGTCAGGAAGCCGACCTTGCCGAGGTTGACCCCGAGCACCGCGGCGTTGTTCTTCGCCGCGATCCGGGCACCGCGCAGGAACGTACCGTCACCGCCCAGGGTGACCACGAGATCCGGGTCCCCGGCGTGATGCAGTTCGTCCATTCCACCGCGCCGCTCTTCCTGCGCATTCCACACGTCGATGGCGGTGCAGCCGATGTCGTGTTTGGTCGCCCACCGGCGCACGATCCCCGCGGTTCGCACAGCCAGCGGACGCCCCTCGTGAACGACAAGCCCAAGCCGTCTGATCGGCACGACGGTCCTCCTCCGGACGATTCCGCCTCAACAGTAGCCGTCCTAGCGCTCCGGTGATTCCGCCTTCGCGGCTTTGACGATCGGGTCCGTCTCGTCATCGAACTCCCCGATCACCTCCTCCAGCAGATCCTCCAACGCCACCACCCCGACCGGCTGATCCCCGTCGCGTACGACGGCCAACTGGGAACGCTGATCGCGCATCGTCCGGATCGCGGTCGCCACCGGCGTCCCGGCAGCCAACTCCAGCGGCGCGGTCATCAGGTCCGACGCCAGCAACGTCGTACCGCCGCCGGTGGTCGCGCGAGCCGCTTCGCGGACATGCACGATGCCGCAGATCGTCGTACCCGAGCTCACGACCGCGAGGCGCGAGCGGCCCTCGCGGCGACTGGTCAGCTCGATCTCGCGGGCCGACGCCGCGGCTGGAACCGTCGAGAGCTGGGCGATCGGGGTCATCACCTGGGCGACCGTGGTGTTCTGCAGCGCGAGCATCGCGGTGAGCAGGTCGTGTTCAGGATCTTCCAGCGTGCCGTGCTCCCGCGAGGACTCGATCAGCAGCCGGAGCTCGTCGGGACCGTGGGCGTTGGCCAGCTCGTTCTGCGGGGTCACCTTCACCAACCGGACGCAGAGGTTGGCGAGCCAGTTGAGCACGATCAGCAGCGGGCGGAAGACGTAGGTGAAGACGCGGAACGGGACAGCAAGGATCAGCGCCGACCGCTCGGGATTGCTGATCGCCCAGGACTTCGGCGCCAGCTCACCGAACAGGATGTGCAGCAGGCCGATGACGGCCACGGCGATGATCAACGCGATCACGTGGCCGACGCTCTCGGGGATGTGCATCAGCTCGAACAGCGGATGCAGCAGCTTGGCCACCGCCGGCTCGCTCAGCCACCCGAGACCCAGCGTGCACAGCGTGATGCCGAGCTGCGCACCCGCGAGCGTCAGCGACAGCTCACTCACCCCGGCGATCGCGGCTCGGGCCGCGCGGCTGCCGGACGCTGCCGCCTCCTCGAGCCGATGCCGTTTCGACGCGACCAGCGAGAACTCGGCGGCGACGAAGAACCCGTTCAGGGCCAGCAGGATCACCGAGATGATCAGGGCGAGCGGCGTACTCATGCCGTCCGCTCCATCCGGACGAGACCGGGCACGTGGCGCTCGATGGTCTGGACCGTCAGCCGGACGAACTCGGGCGGGATCGGCCGGCCGTCATGGTCGATCCGCTGGGGCAGCTCCACCACGAGCTCGTCGGCGATCACCGGGATCCGGCCGAGCCGGGCCATCACCAGGCCGGACAGGGTCTCGTAGTCGTCGCCCTCCGGCAGCGCGACCCCGGTGGCCTGCTCGACCTCGTCGAGCCGCCATCTGGCCGGTACCACCCACGAACCGTCGCCGCCCTGCACGAGTCCAGTCTCCGGCAGGTCGTCCTCGTCCCGGATCTCGCCGACCAGTTCCTCGGCGATGTCCTCGAGCGACACGATCCCGGCGAATCCGCCGTACTCGTCCACGACGATCGCGAGCTGGCGGCGCGCCGCCCGCAGCCGTTCCAGTACGCCGGGCAGCGGAAGGGTGGACGGTACGACGACCGCGGGTGACGCCAGTGAGCCGACGGTGACGTGGTACCGGTCGGCCGGTTCGACCTCGACGACGTCGCCGACCGCGATCACGCCGACGATCTCGTCGACCGAGTCGGCGATCACCGGGAACCGGCTGTGTCCGGTGTCCTGCAACTCGACCACGCGGGTGAGCGGATCGTCCTCGTGCACGGTGACGACGTCGACGCGCGGGACCATCGCCTCGCCGGCTGTCCGGCTGCGGAAGTCGAGGCCGCGGTCGAGCAGCCGCATGGTGTCCTCGTCCAGCAACCCCTGCTCGTAGGACGTGACGATGATCCGGTCGAGCTCCTGCGCGGTCGCGCCCTGCGGCAGTTCCTCGACCGGCTCGATGCCGACCCGGCGCAGGATCCGGTTCGAGGCCGAGTCGAACACCCGGATCAGCGGGCCGGCGATGGTCAGGTACATCAGCGTGGACCGGGACAGCCGGAGCGCGATCGCCTCCGCCTTCGCGATGGCCAGGTTCTTCGGCGCCAGCTCACCCAGCACCATCTGGATGATCGTTGCCAACAGCAACGCCAAGATCACCGAGATGGACGTGCTCACGGTCTCCGGGTACGCCGGCCGAGCCGAGCAGGTCCGCGATGCCCTGGCCCAGATAGGGCTGGGCGAAGTACCCGGCCAGCAGTGCGGTGATGGTGATGCCGACCTGGGCGCCGGACAAGACGAACGACAGCCGGGACGTGACCTTCAGGGCCCGGGCGGCGGCCGGGTCACCGTCCTCGGCGAGTGTCCGCAGACGGCTCCGGTCGACCGCGACGTACGCGAACTCCTGGGACACGAAGTAGCCCGTGGCAACGGTCAGCACCAGGATCAGCGCCAGGCCGGCCAGGATCAACATGTCCTGACCTTATGAGAACTTCGGCCGCTGGAGTACTGCGGGGTGTTTTCACGAAGTGGGCGGCTTCCACGGGAGAATCTTGCCGTCGCGGATCAGTTCGCCGTACATGGCCGGGTCGATCCGGCCGGCGAGGATCAGGTCGACGATCGGCTTGACCGCATCGGCCGGCGACTTCGCCTGGCTGAAGTCGTCGAACCACGGGCGGGAGGCGCGGGTGTCCACCAGCCCCGGGCACACCGACGCGATCAAGGTCCCGTCGACGAGGTCCTGCGTACGGCGCTCTGCCGCAACGGCCCGGATCGCGGCGACCTGAGCCACCTTGGACGGGAGGTTGATCCACTCAGGCCACCCCTTGTCCTCGGCAGTCCCGTCATGAATCGCAGCCCGCCACTCCTCGACCGCCTGCTCGACCTCGTCCAGCGTCACCCCGTCGAACAGTCCCCACAGCCGCTCCGGCACCTGCTCCAACGTCCCCAGCGAGCTAGCCACCACGATCAGCCGCCCACCCGGCCGCAGAATCGGCCCGAAGGACCGCAGCACAGCCTGAGCTCCACGGTTGGCAACATCAATGAACACATCCGCCTGCTCAGCCTGAGTCCGATCCGGATGCAGCGGCCCGACCGCGTTGGACACCACGATGTCCACCGCCCCAAGCTCTTCAGCCAGCGCCGCCACGGCCTCAGCATCAGTCACATCCAGCACCCGCCCCTCGACCCGAGCGATCCCGTCGATCACCTGATCCACCGCGTCGGCGACCCGCTGGGCATCCCGGCCGGTCAGCAGGACGAGGTCCTCCGGGTTCATCCGACGGGCGAGTTCTTCGACCAGGGCATAGCCGATTCCCTGGTTGGCGCCGGTGACCAATGCGATGCGTTGATCTGTCATGTGGCCAACGTAGATCCGGCGCAGCTATGACTCCAACGAGTCTTTGGCACAGGTAGTATGCGTAAACGTCATGGACTTCACCGATGTCTCACTGGTGGCATTGCGGGTATTCCGCGAGGTTGCGGAGCGCGGCACGTTCACGGCGGCGGCGACCGCGCTCGGGTACACCCAATCGGCGGTGTCGCGGCAGATCGCGTCCCTCGAGCGGGCCGCGGGCGCACCGTTGCTCGAGCGACGGCGGGAAGGTGTGCTGCTGACAGCAGCCGGTCAGGTCGTACTGCGCAACGCAGCCGGCGTGCTGGATCAGGTCGACGCGACAGCCCGGGAGCTCGCCGGGCTCCCCGCAGCGGGTGGGACCGTGCGGCTCGGGCTGGTTCCCGAGCGCGGGCGCCGTCACGTTGCCGCAGGCGATCAGCGCGTTGCGTCGTACGCACCCGGCGATCACGGTGACGACGCGGGAGGGATCGACGCCTGCCCTGGTCCGGGCGCTGCGGGCGGGGACTGTGGACCTGGCGCTGCTCGCCTCGGCACCGCCGTTCCGGCCGCCGGATGCGGAGTCGCCCGCGTTGAAGCTGGAGACGCTCGCCGAGCGGAGTCTGCGGCTGGCGGTGCCGGCCGGTCATCCGCTCGCGGCCCACGACTCGGTGGACGTGGCCGACCTGCGGGGTCAGCGGTGGATCGCCGGGCCGGCGTCCGGTGAGGAGTTGCTGATGGGTGTCTGGCCGGGGCTCGACGAGCGCCCGGTGATCGCGCACACGGTCCGCGACTGGCTGGCGAAACTGCAGCTGGTCGCGGCCGGTGCCGGGCTGACCACGATCTCCGCGTCGATGACGTCGGCCGCACCGGCCGGTGTCCGCGTAGTCACCGTTCGTGGCGGACCGGAGGAGTTGCGGCGTACGATCCTGGCCCGCCTCCCCGGCCGGCTGTCAGACGCCCGCGGCGGATTCTCGCCGACGCCCTCCGAGCCGCCGCCCTCGACGTCGGCCCGCGCAACTGACCCCGCCGACCCGTCCGCCGCCGACGGCCGGGGCTGTGCCTGAGGCTGGGGTGCCGCGACCTGAGCCGGCTTCTCGTCGTCCTCGGATCTGGCCTTGTTGAACTCGTTGAGCGCGCGCGCCGCGTTGCGCGACAGCTCAGGCAGCTTCTTCGCGCCGAACAGCAGCACGACGATGATCAGGATGACGATCCATTCGCCGCCCTGTGGCAGCTCGAGCTGTGGCACCATGACAAGCCTTCTTTCAGCGAACCCCCAAACCACGGTACGTCGGCGCCCGAAACGTAGGGTGGGCCATATGTCACGAGTTCTGCCCGAGCTGTTCTCCGCCGCGGTCCGCCGGGACGGCGCGGGTCCGTTCCTCACCTACTACGACGACGCCACCGGTGAGCGGATCGAGCTGAGCGCTCTCACCACCGCGAACTGGGTCGCCAAGACCGCCAACCTGCTGGTCGACGAGTACGACCTGGAGTCCGGCGAGACCGTCGCGATCGGCCTGCCGCCGCACTGGCTCGGCGTGGTCTGGGCGCTGTCCACCTGGTCGGTCGGCGCATCGCTCACCAGCGGCACGGGCACCCTCGCGATCACCGGCCCGGACTTCACCATCCGCGGCGAGCGGGAGACGATCGCGTCGGCGCTGCTCCCGCTGGGCGGCCGGTTCCGCGAGCCGTTGCCGGACGGGATCCACGACTACGGCGCCGAGGTCTACAACCACCCGGACGTGTTCGTCCCGTTCGACCCGCCGTCGCCCGCGTCACCGGCGTACGACGATCTCACCCACGACGACCTGATCCGTACGGCGGAACCCGTCGCCGACCGGATCCTGGTCACCCGGCGACCTGGTCACGCCGCGACGGGGTGGGCACTGCTCGTCGGGGTGATCTCCGGAGGTGGTTCGATCGTCCTCTGCCGCAACCTGGATGCCGCGAAGCTGGAGCGCCGGATCACGGACGAGAAGGTCGACCGAGTACTGGAGGGGTAACGTGCAGCGGTTCGAAGGACGGGTGGCGCTGGTCACGGCGGGGGCGCAAGGGATCGGCGCCGCGGTGGCACGGCGGCTGGCGGACGAGGGCGCGGTCGGTGGTGGTGACCGATCTCCAGGAGGAGAAGGTCGCCGAGGTCGCGGCCGGGATCGGCGAGCAGGCGCTCGGCCTGCGCCTCGACGTGACGAGTCGGGAGGACGTCGATGCGGCGGTCGCGGCCGCGGTCGACCGGTTCGGCCGGCTGGACGTGGTGGTGAACAACGCCGGCGGCTGCATCGTCACGTCCGTGCCCGAGGACACCGACCGCCGAGGAGTGGCACCGGCAGCTCGACCTCACCCTGGTCGGCGCGTCCCGGTGCATCCAGGCAGCGCTGCCCCACTTGGTGAAGACCCGCGGCAACGTGGTCACGATCAGCTCGGTCAACGGCCTCGCCGCCTTCGGCAACATCGAGTACTCCGCGGCCAAGGCCGGCCAGATCGCGATGACGGTCAGAACTACGCCGCGCGGTACGGCGAGCTGGGCGTCCGCTTCAACGTCGTTGCCCCCGGCACCATTCGGACGCCGAACTGGGACGGGCAGCCGGAGGCGCTCGAGCGGCTCTCGAAGATGTACCCGCTCGGCCGGGTCGGCGAGCCCGAGGACATCGCCGCCGCGGTCGCCTTCCTGGCCTCCGACGACGCCGCCTGGATCACCGGCCACACTCTCCCGGTCGAGGGCGGCGTACTCACCGGCCCCCGCGGCGAGATGGACCTGACTCCGTCAGGCTTCTTCAGGAAGGACTACCCGGGGCTCTGAACAGGCCTTCGGCCTGCGCCAGGGCGTCCAGATCCCCCAGGCTCAGCCCTCGGCCTCGAGCAGGCGGATCCGGGCGGTCAGGGCCTTCAAGAGGGCCTGGGCGACCTCCGGGTTCTCCTTCACGACCGGCTCGAAGGCCAGCGCGGACAGCGCGAACGTGGTCAGGCCTTCCGGCCCGGCCACCACGGTCGCGGACCGCGGCAGACCGTCGATCATCGAGATCTCACCGAAGAAGTCCCCCACCTTCAGCGGCTCGCGGACGACGCCGTTGACCTCCGCGACCGCGGAGCCCTCCAGCACCACCTGCAGACCGGCATCGTCGGCCCCCTGCTCGATCACATGCCTGCCGGCCGGGACCTCCAGCGTGGTGCCACGCTCGATCAGGTCGGACAGCGTGTCGTAGGACAGTCCTTCGAAGAGGTCGATCTTCGCCAGGAACTGCGGCAGGCTCTCGTAACTCATGGATCGCACCCCTCGATCGGTGCCCGGCGCACGGGCAGTTCGGTGACCTGCGTCACACGCTACCGCCGGTGCCGATCGGCGACCACGACTCAGCTCTTCGGCCAGGCCTCCCAGGCCGTGGCGAACATTTCGTCGACGGTGTAGGTGTTCTTCCAGCCCAGGTCGCGGGCGGCCAGCGTGCCGTCGGCGACGACCCTGGAGGGATCGCCCGGGCGGCGGGGGCCATCGGCTGGGGTGAAGTCGATGCCGGTCACGCGGCGGGCGGCGTCCATGATCTGGCGGACCGAGGTACCCGTGCCGCTGCCGAGGTTGTAGACGCGCTCCAGAGCCGTGCCGGCGTCCAGGGCACGGGCGGCGGCGACATGGGCGCGGGCCAGGTCGGCGACGTGGACGTAGTCCTTGACCGACGTGCCGTCCGGTGTGGGGTGGTCGGTGCCGTAGATCTGCGGCACCTTCCCCTGCGGCCAGGAGGTTGCACACGATCGGGAACAGGTTGTACGGGCTGGCGTCGTACACCTTCGGGTCGCCCGAACCGACCACGTTGAAGTACCGCAGCGACGTGTGGTTCAGCTCGACCGCGGCCGGCCTGGTCCCGGAGCAGCCACTCCCCGACCAGCTTCGACTCGCCGTACGGGCTCTGCGGGTCCGGCGGCGTCTGCTCGGTCACCAGCTCGTCCTTCGGGGTGCCGTAGACGCCCGCGCTGGACGAGAAGACGATGTTGCGGATCGCCGTCTCCGCCATCGCCTCCAGCAGCGACACCATCGCCGGTCACGTTCTGCGTGTAGGTGTGCAGCGGGCGGTCCACCGAGACTCCGGCGTACTTGAACCCGGCCAGGTGCACGACCCCGCTGACCCCCTCCAGCGCGCCGCGGACCGCCGTCGCCGTCGAGCAGGTTCGCCTGGACGAACGGGACGCCGTCGGGCACGAACTCGGCCTTCCCGCTGGACAGGTCGTCGATCACGACCACGTCGATCCCGTCGGCGAGGAACGCGCGCACCACATGCGCCCCGATGTATCCGGCACCACCAGTCACGAGCCATGTCATGTCCACGATCCTGCCACCACCTCGTCGGCCAGGGCGCGCAGACGGGCCGAACGCGTACCATGAGCCATGATCGGGCTGGTGCTTGCCGCCGGGGTAGGTCGGCGGCTGCGCCCGTACACGAACACGTTGCCCAAGGCACTCGTTCCGATCGGTCCCGACATCACCGTCCTCGACCTGACGCTGGCCAACTACGTGGCGGTCGGCATCACCGAGGTCGCGATCGTGGTGGGGTATGCGGCTGCCGCGATCGAGGCGCGCGTCGCGGACCTGGAGCAGAGGTACGGCGTGACGCTCGAGCTGATCCACAACGACAAGGCCGAGACCTGGAACAACGCGTACTCGCTGTGGTGCGCACGTGATCACCTCGGCGCCGGCGTGATGCTGGCGAACGGCGACACCATGCATCCGGCCTCGGTCCAGCGCACCTTGCTCGACGCCCGCGGCAACTGCCGGCTCGTCCTCGCCGTCGACACCGAGAAACCCTTGGCTGACGAGGAAATGAAGGTGATCTGGTCGCAGGACTCCGGCGTCGAGCGAATCACCAAACGAATGGACCCGGCCACCGCCACCGGCGAGTACCTCGGCGTCACCCTGATCGAGCCCACGGCCGCGGCCAACCTCACTGCCGCCCTCCGCAAGACCTGGGAGCGCGATCCCTACCTCTACTACGAGGACGCCTACCAACTCCTGATCGACCAAGGGCTCCGCATCGACGTGGCCCCGATCGGAACCGTCGACTGGGTCGAAATCGACAATCAGGCCGACCTGACCCGCGCCCGCGAGATCCTCCGGACTACTGGGAGACAGTCGCCATCCAGAAGTACGTCAGGTCGGTCCAGCCCACCTGAGCCGGCGCCACGTCAGCCGTGAACTGCTCGACGGTCGGGAAGTTCTTCAGTACCTCGAAGGTGCGTCCGTCGGACAATTGCCGGGTTTGGAAGGTATCGCCGTCCGGCGTGGTCCGCGTGATCGGATAGTTGCTGCCTTCTACGTAGTGGTTGTCGGCCAGGATCACCAAGCCGCCCGGCTCGACTCGATCAACCAGCGCTCGAGCGAACCGCCGTACGTCGGCCCGTGGCACATGCGACCAGAAGAAGCCGGCGAAGATCGCATCGAACCGGCCCGGGATGGCACCGAGGTCGTAGGCGTCCGCGACCTGGAAGCGCACCCCGCCCGGCCCGTACGACCGGGTCCGGGCGACGGCGAGCGTCTCGTCGTTCAGGTCCGTCGCCACCACCGACAGGGCCGAGGACGCCAGGGCTGTGGTCCAGTGGCCCGTGCCGGCGGCGATCTCCAGGACCGACCGGCCGGCGACAAGCGGCGGCAGGAGGGCTCGCAACCGAGCCAGGTCCTCCTGCCGCTCCGGCTTGGCGTAGACCGCGTCGTACTCCGTCGCACGCTGCCGGTAGTAGTCGGCAAGCTCGTTCATCTCCGCAACCTCCAAGGCGTGCCCGGAGGTCCAGGCGACCCGAATGTCAGAACCCAGTGTCTCGTCAAGAAATGTTCGGGTCGCAACGGCATCACCCGGCTCCGGGGAGCGTCCCCACCCGATTCGGCAGGTAACCCTCCCGACTCCCGACGGAGCCCTCCCCACAACCGGTTCGACCACCCGATCCAGGAGGCGCCGGCCGCCTCGATCATCCGGCCGGCCGCTGGAACAAGTCCGATCATGGCGCCCACGACCCCGAACATGACCGCCACATCATTCGAGGCCATTGTGCTGGATGTGTGGGTGAGGTGAACGTGGTCGGTCGGGGTGCAGGTCAACAGGAGGTGTCGGTCCGGGGTGGTGTCGAGCCGAGGCATTCACGCCTGAAACTGGCCGCCCGGCCAGGCCCGGGGCGGACACCTCCTGTCGACCTTGCACGCCCACCACCATCCACGCTCCCCGGGACCAGTCATACCGGCGAGCAGTTCGCGCTGGTCGCACCCGCGGTGGAATCGGTGCCGATCCCCGCCGACCGCGGACACCACCTCGGGACCGCGGACACCAACCCGGGACAGTGGACACCTGATCCGGTGTCCACGGTCCCCACCACCTGACCGAGGTCCGGCGATCCACCCGAGCACGACCCATGCCGCACCACCACCGGCTGTCTCAAGGAACCAGGTCCGGCACCCGCCACCGATCACGGCACGGCAGACCAGCCCCACACCCACACATCGAGCTGAGGAAGCGCCATTTGAGAGGTTGACGTACCAGATGGTGGGTAGCACCTGCAGAATCCGAGGGGGCAACCCACCACTTCAGGGGTCAACCCATCAACGGTGCGTGAGGGGATCCGGGACCCCCGTGATCGGTCACCAGGCGCATGACACCTTGACACCTCGAGGTTCTCTCGCCACCAAGACCCGCTCGGCGAGGCACTCCACCATCGGGCTCGCGACACACCAACGCCGACGACCTCTCCACCGTCGCTCAGCGCGGCCACTCATAGCTAGCTCCGCACCACCTGGCGGATCTTGGGAGTGAGGAGGAAGGCGCCGAGGTAGAGCAAGGCGGCGACGATGAGGAGGCCGTCGAAGCCGATGATCAAGCGCCGCGTACTCGAGGCAGCCGCCGAGCATGGCGCCGAGCAGGTTGGCGCCGAACGAGGCGGTGCCGTCGGCGGTGTCGGTGAAGCGTTTGGCGAAGATGACGTTCGCGGCGAAGATCGGCAGGAACGCGATCAGTACGGCGACCACCGCGCGCAACCCCACCGGCATTCCGAGCAGCCACTCGTCAGGGAAGACCCACGCCAGCGCGAGCCCACCGAACAGGATGGCGTACATGATCTTCGCCGGTGGTGTCTTGAACCGTCTGGTCACTTCGACAGCGGCCAGTACGGCGACCAGCACGCCGGCGAACACGATCGCGTTCACCACCCACGTCGTACCGAAGAGCAAGGCGAACCCGGTGATGCTCTTGGTCTCGAGCAGCATGAAGCCGGCGCCGAGCAGGAACAGGTCGGCGTACGGGCGCATCCGCCGGTACGACGATCCGCCGCCGGCGATCGCCGACCCCGATCAGACCGGCGACCAGGATCAGCCCGAGCGTGACCAGGTAGAGCGACGGGATCCGGTCCGTCAGCAGATAGAGGAACGGCCGGTTGTCGGTCGCGGGCGGCGGCGTGATCGACGTCACGCCGCTCCACTGACCCAGACAGGTTTGGTCCTGCTCGGTGAGCCCGACCGTCACCACCGCCTGCTGCAGCTCGTCGCCGACCTTGTCCACACACGGCTTGTGCCCGAACGCCTTCTGCGCGGTCGATGCGAGCCGATCGATCAGCCAGGTCTCGCGGTAGAAGTTGTACATCGCGAACGCGCCACCCGGATTGAGGTGGTCACGAGCGGACGTGAACGCCTGCTCGGTGAACAGGTAGCTCTCCAGCCGCAGCGAGCTCGCGCCGTTCACCAGCGTCAGCGAGTCCGGCAGCGCCAGCAGGATCAGGTCGTACTTCTTGTCCGTCCGGGACAGGAACGCCCGCCCGTCGTCGATGTGCGAGGTCACCCGCGGGTCCTGGTACGGCCGGTCCGGGTGCAGCGCCTTCGCCCGAGGTCGCGGATCCGCGGGTCGATCTCGACCGCGTCGACATGCGTCGCGCCCTTCTTCAGCGCGATCGCCACGTCCGACCCGGAACCGGCGCCGATGATCAGCACGTTCTTCGGCGTCTTGCCGACGTTGGCCCGCTCGTAGGGCAGTCCGTACTGCGACTCCCACTGCAGCCGCGCGTCGGCCGGGATCGCCTGCTGGTGCGGTACGCCGTTCACCGTGATCGTCAGCAGTGGCACACCCTCATAGCTGGTCTGCTTCGTCTGCACCTTGTAGTACGGCGACCAGCTGTTCTCCGGCCGGGTCGACTCGTGGAAGAGCACCCCGACCATCACCAGCAGCGGCGCGAGCACCAGCGCGGCGCTCAGCCCGAGAGCGACGACACTACGACCGGTCGCCGGGACCCCGGACCGTTGCCGCGGGATCATCAGCGCACCGAACATGACCGTGACGATGAGCCCCCACCAGATCGGCGGAGCACCCAGGAACGACAGCCCGGTGAAGCCCGCGATCCCGATCAGGCTGCCGATCAGGTCGTACCGGTACGCCGTCAGTCGTGGCAGCTCGGCGAAACACCGGCCGACGAGCTCGGCCGGGCCGGCCAGCACCACCGCGGCGGCGACGAAGATGATCGGCAGGATCACCCACACCGGCGGGCCGGTGGTGTTCAGGCTGGTGAAGTAGATGACGCTGGACGACGTGCCGCGGTCGACCGTGACCGGCTTCCACGCGATCACCAGGACCAGCAGCCCGAGCATGATCGGTGAGTAGTAGGGCAGCCGCTTCGCCCGCCCGGATCGGAGGATGCCGATCCCGATGCCGAGGAACGAGCCGAGCAGCACGAAGTTCGAGAAGTAGCTGAGATGGACAACGTTCGAGCCGGTCCAGCGGATCAGCGCGAGCTCGGTGAAGAGCATCAGCGCACTGGACGCGACGAGTCTGGTCCGGACCCCGAGAGGGCTCGGCCACTTCGGCGTACTGACCTGCTCGGTCGGTGAGTCGACTGCCATGCGGGCCGACGTTACCGGATATCGGAGTGGTGTGCGTCACTCCGCCCGCCGCGCCCTCTCCCCGAGCCCCGTTTCAGGGGTCAACCCCTCAAGGCGTGGGTTGCGTAGGGAAAATCTGGGTCCGCAACCCACCGACTCCGGGGTTGACCCCTGAAACGGTGTGGTGACGCGTCGTGTGGTGACAGAGGGTCAGTGGCGGGCGGCAGGCTTCGGGAGCTCGCAACCCGCCTTGGTCAGGTCGATGGTGCGGGCGGCGGTCAGGCAGGTGTAGAGCCACCAGGTCTGCTGGCCGTACGCCGCGCCCTGCTCGACCGTGATGTTGCCGTCGGCGTCGACCTCGCACGGGTTGTTCACCGTGCAGCGCTCGCCGTCCTCGTTCCCGGTGTTGTTCACACCGATCACCTCGCCGGTCGACGTGCTGACCACCGGGGATCCCGACGTACCGCCGATCGTCTCGCAACCGGGCTGCTGGTACTTGATCGAGCTCTGCCAACTCCAGTCGCCCTCACGCAACTCCGGGATGGTCGCCTGGACCGAGCAGGTGTAGATGCGCTGCCAGTATCCGGACACGACCGCCATCCCGGCGCCGTTGGACGGACCCTGCTTGGCCAGCGTGAGCGGCGAGACGTTGAGACGGGTCTTGATCGAGGCGTAGGTCTCGTTCACCTGGTAGACGATCATGTCGGTCTTGGTCATCGTGCCGAAGAGGATCCGGGTCGCGCGGACCGTGCCGGCCCGGGTGGCGTCCGGCCGGAGCAGCGTGATCGAGCGGGTCGACGCCCGGTTCACCAGCACCTGGCCCGGCTGCAGGAACCCGCCTTCGTAGCAGTGCCCGTTGGTCAGTACGAGCGCCTTGTCGGTACTGGCCGATTCGGCGTACCGGACGAGGGAGGCGGAGCAGTTGCTGAGTGCGGCGATGCCGGTGAAGTCGGCACCAGGCGCCCGTACGGCCGGTACGGCGGCCTGACCCGGAGCGGCGGCCTCGATCGCCTGGGCCGGGCCGGTGCCGAGCAGTGCGGCGCCGAGGGTGAGGGTGGCCGCCACTGTGGTGGCGGCGAGGGTACGGAACAGTCTCATGGGCGGTTTCCTGTCCTCACTGTGTGTTGCTTGCGCTGGGGACGGTGCAAGCGGGGCGTAGTCGCCTTGGAACACTTCGTAGCGGATCAGCGCGCCGACAACCATCACAGCTTCGTGAAACCGGGTGTCCACAGGGTGCCCGCAGGGGTTTTCCTGCGCTCCGTGAGAAGGCTGCTACTCTTCGTCTCCGGATCCGCCTCTGCTCGAACCAACACCGGCCCCGGCACGTCGTACCGGTGACGGTGGGGACGACAAGGTACGGTCGGCAGGAGCCCGCCGTACGGAGAACGGAAGGACGTCATGCCGCAGGAGAAGGCTGACCTGCGCAATCTCGGGGAGCCGGTGCGGTTCAAGCGGGCGTTGACGCTGGTCTTGATGACACTGGTGCTGCCCGGATCGGCGCAGATCGTGGCCGGCAGCAAGCGGGCCGGACGATGGGCCTGGCGGGTGATCGCCGGGCTGATCGCGATCGTGGTGTTCCTGGTGTTGCTGGGGCTGATCTGGCGGTCCGGCACCATCAACCTGATGGCCCGGCCGGGCACGCTGCGGATCGTGCAGGTGCTGCTGATCCTGCTCGCGATCGGATGGGCCGCACTGTTCGTCGACGCCTACCGGCTCGGCCGGCCGCTGACGCTCGAGCGCAACCACCGGCTCATCACCAGCATCCTGGACGGCGTCCTCGTGCTTGCCGTGGTCAGTGCGCTGATCTACGGCAGCACCATCGTGAACGCGCAGCGTGACTTCGTCGCGAGCGTTTTCGGCAACGGGCAGAAGTCGAAGGCCGAGAAGGGCCGCTACAACGTGCTGCTGCTCGGCGGCGACTCCGGCGCGGACCGGGTCGGCACCCGGCCGGACAGCATCACGCTGGCCAGCATCGACGCGGACACCGGCCGGACCGTGCTGATCGGCCTGCCGCGCAACCTGTCGAAGGTCCCGTTCCCGGCCGGTACGGCGATGGCCAAGCAGTTCCCGGACGGCTTCCACTGGAGCGACTGTGCGGCCAACTGCCTGATCAACGGCGTCTTCACGTACGCGTCCGAGCACAAAGACCTCTTCCCCGGCGATCCGCATCCCGGCGTGACCGCGACCAAGCAGGCGGTCGAGGCGGTCACCGGGATGAAGGTGAACTACTACGCGCTGATCGACCTGGCCGGATTCCGTGACCTGCTCAACGCGGTCGGCGGCATCACCCTGGACATCGGCAAGCGGGTACCGATCGGCGGCGGCACCTCACCGATCAAGGGCTACATCGAAGCCGGGAAGGCCCAGCATTTGGACGGTTACCACGCGCTCTGGTTCGCCCGGTCGCGGGCCGAATCGTCGGACTACGAGCGGATGGCCCGGCAGAAGTGCGTGATGTCGGCGATGCTGAACCAGCTGTCGCCACAGACCGTGCTGACGAAGTTCCAGGGCATCGCGTCGGCCAGCAAACAAGTGGTCCAGACCGACATTCCGGCCGGTGAGCTGGGTACCTTCACCGACCTCGCGCTGGACGCGAAGAAGCTGCCGGTGTCAAGCTTCTCCGCGGTCCCGCCGTTGATCCACACCAGCGATCCCGACTTCGCACTGATCCGTACCAAGGCTGCCGAGGCCATCGCGAAGTCGGAAGCGCTGGACAAGGGAGGCTCGGAGGGAGACGGTAAGACCTCGAACACTCCGAGTAGTACCACCAGCAAGCCGACCAAGAAGCCGAGCACGTCGAAGTCACCATCCACGACGCCGACGAGCTCACCGACCAAACCCGCCACCGGCGTCGACGACGTCGCTTCGATCTGTAAGGCCTGACCTGATATGCCGCTGTCCCACTGGCCGCCCGTGTCCGTCGTGATGCCCGTGCTGAACGAGGAACGCCATCTCGAGGAGGCGGTCGGCCGCGTTCTCGACCAGGACTATCCGGGCGAGCTGGAGGTCGTACTCGCCATCGGCCCGAGCAAGGACCGGACCCAGGAGATCGCGGACAAGCTGGCCGACCGCGACCCTCGGATCAGCATCGTGCCGAACCCGACCGGCAACACGCCGGCCGCGCTGAACGTCGGCATCGCGCACGCCAAGCACGACATCCTGGTCCGGGTCGACGGGCACGGCGCCCTCACCGACGGCTACATCACCCGCGCGGTCGAGGTTCTCGACGAGACCGGCGCGGACAACGTCGGCGGCGTGATGGCGGCCGAGGGCCGGACGCCGACCGAGATGGCGGTCGCCTGCGCGTACCGGTCCCGGCTGGGTCTGGGCGCGTCGACGTTCCACCAGGGCGGCAAGGCCGGTCCGGCCGACACCGTCTACCTGGGTGTGTTCCGGCGGGCGGCGCTCGAGCGGGTCGGCGGCTTCGACGAGACCATGCACCGGGCCCAGGACTGGGAACTGAACTACCGGATCCGCAAGACCGGTGGCCTGATCTGGTTCAGCCCCGACCTGTCCGTCACCTACCGGCCGCGGTCGTCGCTGTCGGCGGTCGCGAAGCAGTTCTTCCACACCGGTCAGTGGCGCCGCGAGGTGATCCGCCGGCACCCCGAGACCGCGAACAAGCGCTACCTGGCGCCCCCGATCGCGGTGATCCTGCTGGCGATCGGCACGGTCCTCGGCATCATCGGCCTGGTCACCGGGACCAGTTGGCTCGACCTCGGCTTCCTGGCCCCGCTCTGCTACGCCGTGCTGCTCCTGGCCGGCTCCATGGTCGAGGGCCGCTACCTGCCCTGGAAGGCCCTGCTCTGGATGCCGCTGGTCTGCGCGACCATGCACGTCTCCTGGGGCCTCGGCTTCCTGATCGGTCTGCACGAGAAGCCGAAGTCGGTCTAGCCGCGGGTGGCCTTCGTGTAGGCAGCCACCACTTGATCGACCGGGCCGTCCAGGCGGAGTACGCCGGCATCCAGCCACAGCGCTCGGTTACACGTGTCGCGGACGACATCGAGGCTGTGGCTGACCAGGAAGACCGTGCCGGCCTGGTCGCGCAACTCACGGATCTTCCGTTCGGACCGGACCCGGAACTCGGCGTCCCCGGTCGCCAGCGCCTCGTCCACGAGCAGGATGTCGTGCGTCTTCGCCGACGCGATCGCGAACTTCAGCCGCGCCGCCATCCCGGACGAGTACGTCGACATCGGCAGGTCGATGAAGTCCCCGATGCCGGAGAACTCGACGATCTCGTCGTACCGGCGCTGGATCTCGGCCGGTGCCATGCCCATCGCGAGGCAGCCGAGGACCACGTTGCGGTCGCCGGTGAGGTCGTTCATCATCGCCGCGTTGACGCCGAGCAGCGACGGCCGGCCGCCGGTGTAGATCGCGCCGGACTCGGGCGGCAGCAGGCCGGCGACCGCGCGCAGCAGCGTCGACTTACCGGAGCCGTTGCGGCCGATCACGCCGATCGCGTCGCCCTTGTAGGCGGTGAAGCTGACGTTCTTGACCGCGTGCACCTCGCGGATCGTCGGCCGGTCCTGCCGCTTCAGGATCCGCCGGAACGCGGTTGCCGCCGTACCCTTGCCGCCCTGGCCGGCGATCACCTTGTAGACGATGTCGACCTGGTCGGCGATGACGGTGGGCTCAGCCTCTGCCATAGCGGTCCTCCGCACGCCAGAAGTAGACGAACCCGACGGCCAGCATCACGAACGACCAGACGATCGCGATCGTCCACGCGTACGGCAACTCGTTCGCCTCGTGCTCGTCGAGCAGGGACCGCCGGACGATGTCGATGTACGCCGAGATCGGGTTGAGCGCGAGTACCTTGATCACCCACTGCGGCGCGTCCACCTCGGTCAGCTTGGCCGGCAGCGAGAAGAAGATCCCGGACGCGTACAGCCAGGTCCGGGTCAGGAACGGCAGCAACTGGCTGATGTCGGACACGAACGTCCCGATCCGCGCGAAGACCAGCGTGATCCCGATGTTGAACATGATCTGCAGGAGCAGCGCCGGTACGACGAGCAGCCAGCTCCACGCGAGTCCCTCGGTGAAGCCGACGATCACGAGCAGGATTCCCAGTGAGACGAGCATCTGGTTCAGCTCGTTCAGCACGTAGGCCAGCGGTAGCGTCGCGCGCGGGAAGTGCAGCGTTCGGATCAGCGACAGGTTCAGCGCCAGCGAGCGCGAGCCCTCGGTCATGCAGCGCTGGGTGAAGGTGAAGACGAAGATCCCGGTGAGCAGGAACGCGACGTAGTTGTCGATCCCGTTCTTGGTGCCGAGCAGGACACCGAAGGCGAAGTAGTAGACCGCGGCGTTGAGCAGCGGCGTCAGCACCTGCCAGAGCGAGCCCAGGCGGGCTCCGGCGTACATGGCGTACGTACGAGCGGTGGCGTAGCTCACGACGAACTGGCGACGGCTCCACAGCTCGCGCAGGTATGAGCCGAACGACGGGCGGATCGAGCTCTTGGAGAGTCCGTACCGTTCGGCGAGTGCCGCTGGGTCGGTCACCCCGGTCGGCTCTGCGGCGGTCGGCATTGCGCCAATCTACTGCGCTCGGTGGTCCGCCCGTGACACAGGTCAGGCCACCAAGCGGGTTCTCAGTTTCTGCAGATCCGCGGTGGTGAGGCCACCGTGGCGCAGGTACGCCTCGGGTCCGCCGTACTTTTCGTCGAGATGCCGCAGAATCGCGACCAATGACTCGGCCCGGGTGTCGCGGAACTCGATCATCTCCGGGTGCAGCGAGGTGTCCGGCTCGTCGGCGAGTTGCTCGGCCAGCCAGGGGGCAAGGCGTTCCTGGGTGAGGAAGTAGTCGGCCACGATCTCTTCCTCCGGTACGCCGGCGATGCTCAGGGCCAATGCGACGACCATGCCGGTCCGGTCCTTGCCGCCGTGGCAATGCACCACGACCGCGCCGTCGGGCGCGTCCGCGATCGCCTTGACCGCCGCCGCGAACAACTCCGGCCGCCGATCGAGCATCCAGGTGCACGCCTCGACGATGGTCGGTCGGCCGTGGTCCGGGTCGGCCGGATCCTGCAGCGCCTGCCGGACGGCCAGCGGTTCCCCGGTGAACGGGGTCGGCGCGCTCGCCACCTCGCCGTCGCCGCGGAGATCCAGGATCAGGCTGACGTTGGAACGCCGTACCGCCTCGACGCCCTCGGGGGTCAGGTACTGCAGGCTCTCCGAACGGATCAGCACGCCGTCGCGGATGGTGTGGCCGTCGGCGGTCGGTAGTCCACCGACGTCGCGGGCGTTGCGGCAGCCTGGCCAGTCGAGGTCCATCAGCGATCCTTCGGTCGGTCCTGAGGGCCGTCCGGGTTCGGTCCCGGGTTGTACGGCGGCGGCGCGGGGAACGTGCTGGACGGCGGCGGGTAGTTGGCCGGCGGTGAGTAGTTGCCGGGTGGTGGTAGTTGCCGGGCGGTGGGTAGTTGCCGGGGGCACCTGGTGGCTGGGTGGGGAAGGTGTTGGCCGGCCGGTTGCGGCGGCGATTCCTGACGATGCCGATGGTGAGCAGGACGGCCCCGGTGATGAAGAAGATCAGGAAGGAGCCGATGGCACCGAAGATCGACAGCACGAACGCGACGACCGACATCCGCGGGCCGACGGCGTACGTCGCACTCGTCTGGTCGTCCGTGCAGGAGATGCTGAAGTCCCCCGCCGGGACCGTGTCCACCGAGCGCGCGATGACGTACCAGCTCTCGCCGTTGATCGTGATCGTCTCCGACCCGGTCGGCGACTCGAGCGATACGTCGGCGCCCGAGGAGTCCTTCGCCTCGCACGGCGGCGCGGGCACCGGCACGGAGGAGTAGATCGTCAGCCCGTCCTCGTCCAGGTGGACCACGCCGTTCTCGATCGGCTGCGGTGACCTCGGTGCCGTCACGACGATCCGCCAGACGAAGAACCCGGTCAGCACGACACCGATCGCGAAGCACGCGATCGCGATCCAGGTCAGGGTCTTCTTCGCCGGCGCAGGCTGGCCGGGATAGGTACTCATGCCTGAACGCTATCGGGTTCGCCTACGGTACGCCGAGCAAGCGTAGGCCGGCCGCGGTCACGGCAGCAGCCACCACGACCAGGACGAACGGGGCCTTGCGCCAGGCCAGGATGCCGCCGACCAGCACGCCGGCCGGGCGGGCGATCCCGGCCGGACCGTGGCCGTCCATCAGCGCGGACGTCGCGACCAGCGCCGCGAGCAGGACGATCGCCGCGGCCGCGACGAACTGCTGCGCACGTTCGGGGATCTCGAGCCGACTCCGCAGCAGCGGCCCGGCGAACCGCAGCGAAAAGGTGCCGACGGCAAGGACCAGGATGCCGGTCAGCAGCAGCGGGGTGTTCGATCATCGAGAGACCTCCGCGACGGGCTTCGGAGTGCGGTAGAACGCCAGTCCCACCAGGGCACAGAGCACCGACAGACCGGGCGGCAGGAACGGCGTCGCCGCCAACGCGACCCCGATGCCGACCAACGCAGCCGTCCGCGTGGACCGATCCCGCAACGCGGGCAGCACCAGGGCGAGCAGCACCGCCGGGAACGCCGCGTCCAGCCCGAACGCATCGGTGTCGGTGATCGTGGTCCCGGCCAGCCCACCCACCAGCACGCCGAGGTTCCAGCAGAGGAAGATCCCGATCCCACCGGCCCAGTAGGCGGCCCGCTTCTGCCGCAACTCGTCCTGCCCCAGGGCGAACGCGACATTCTCGTCCGTCATCAGGTGACTCCCCGGCACCCGCCGCCAGCCGCTGCCGATGACATCGCTGAGCGCCAGGCCGAACGCGACGTGCCGGGTGTTCACCAGCAGGCCGGCGATCATCGCGGCGATCGGGCTGCCACCGGCCACCACGATCCCGACGAACAGGAACTGCGACGCTCCCGCGAACACCACGATCGACAGCAGCACCGGCACCCACAACGGCAGGCCGCCGCCGACGCTGATCGCGCCGTACGAGAGGCCGACGACGCCGTCGGCCAGGCAGACCAGGCCGATGTCGCGGGCCAGCCTGCGATCGAGTGTTCGCCATGTCGAACGCATGTGTTTTATGATGAACACGATGCCGCCGTTCGTCAAGCCGAACGACCAGACCGATGGAGCGAACGCCGATGGACAGCAAGGCACCACTCGACGTGATCGCGGCCTCCCTGCGCCGCCACCGCGCCCGCACCGGCCTGTCGCTGAGCGAGGTGGCCAAACGCGCCGGCGTCGCGAAATCCACGCTGTCCCAACTGGAGTCCGGCACCGGCAACCCCAGCGTCGAGACCCTGTGGGCACTGGCGGTCGCCCTGGACACCCCGTTCGCCGCGCTCCTGGACCCACCCCGGCCGAAGGTCCAGGTCATCCGCGCCGGTGAGGGCCCGGTCATCTACTCCGACCAGGCCGAGTACAGCGCGACGCTGGTCGCCTCCAGCCCACCGAACGCGCGCCGCGACATCTACCGCATAGCAGCCTCGCCCGGCGCCGGCCGCAAGTCCGAACCGCATATGCCCGGCGTCGTCGAACACGTCATCCTCGGCTCCGGCCGCGCCCTGGTCGGCCCCGCCGACGAGCCGATCGAGTTGAACCCCGGCGACTACGTCGCCTACCCCGGCGACCTCCCCCACATCTTCCAGGCCCTGGTCGAAGGGACCGCAGCAGTCCTGGTCTCAGAACACGTCTGAACCAGCAGTTGCCCAGGGCATTGGATGCCCTGGGCAACTGAAAGAGCGAGGGTCAGAGCTTGCGGCCGACGGCGCCGGCGATGCACTCCTCGACCTGGTTGAGCGGCTTGACGCGGGGGCCGTCCGGCCACCAGTCGTCGCAGAGGACCAGGCCCGGCGTGATCAACTCCTGGCCGGGGAACAGCTCGAGCAGTTGCTCGCGGGTGCGGAAGACGCCACTGCCCATCGGGCTGTGGACGAACTTCTCCTCCATCATCCGGGCGATCTCAGAGTGCTCCGGCGTCTCCGGGTCGTAGAAGTGCGCGATCACCGTGTACGACCCCGGCACGACGGCATCGACGTACTTCTTCATGATCTGCGGGCCGTCGTCGCCGATGTAGTGGTGCAGCGTGCCGTTCTGGATCACGGCGATCGGCTGGCTGAAGTCGAGGAAGTCGTTCACCTCGGACAGGCTCAGCACGTCGTCGGGGTCGAAGATGTCGGCGCTGACGAACCGGGTGTTCGCGTTCTCCTCGAGCAGTGCGCGGCCGTGCGCGAGCACCACCGGGTCGTTGTCGATGTAGAGAACCTTGGCCTCCGGCAGCAGCCGCTGCACGACCTGGTGGGTGTTCTCCGCGGTCGGCAGGCCGGAGCCGCAGTCCAGGTACTGCGTGATGCCCGCCTGGCCGGCCAGGAATCGGCAGGCCCGGATCAGGAAGTTCCGGTTCGACCAGGCCAGATCGTTGACCTGTGGTGCGACTGTGGCGACCTGGCGGAGCACTTCGCGGTCGATCTCGAAGTTGTCCTTGCCGTTCAGCGCGGCGTCGTACACCCGGGCGATACTGGCTCTGGTGGTGTCGACGCCCACCGGACTCGAACTGGGTGCCTTGGTGGCATCGGGCATCAGTGGGGCCTCGCAGATGATCGGGAAGTCTGTGCGTCCGACTCTACTGACAGTAGGGTCGACGAACACATGGTGTAAGCGCGTCGGGCTGGACGAGTTCACATTCTGTCGTGAAATGATCTACCGCTGCATCGAGACACAGGCTGCTGGGAGGGCGAGGCGTGACGGAACCGGGCGCGTACGGCGGTCCCACCGCCTTGCGCATCATGCTCGGCGTTCACCTGCGCCGCCTGCGTGAGGACGCCGGGATCACCCGGACCGACGCGGGCTGGGCGATCCGTGGCTCGGAGTCGAAGATCAGCCGGCTGGAGCTCGGCCGGGTCGGTTTCAAGGTCCGTGACGTCGAGGACCTGCTCACCCTCTACAAGCTGAAGGAGGGCGAGGAACGCGAGCGGCTGCTCAACCTGGCCCGCGACGCGAACAACCCGGGCTGGTGGCAACGGTACGACGACCTGACGCCGAACTGGTTCCACTCGTACCTCGGCCTGGAGATGGCCGCGGACCTGATCCGGACGTTCGAGTTGCAGTTCATCCCGGGCCTGTTGCAGACCCCGGAGTACGCCCAGGCCGTGGTCCAGCTCGGCCGGCAGGACAAGCCGTTGTCGCGTTCGGAGCAGGAACGCCTGGTGGCGTTGCGGATGGGCCGCCAGGAGGTGCTCACCCGGCAGCAGCCGGCCCGGCTCTGGGCGGTCGTCGACGAGGCGGTGCTGCGCCGGCCGATCGGCAGCAAGGCTGTGCTCAGAGGCCAACTGGAGTACCTGATCGAGGCCTCCCGGCGGCACAACGTCACGCTGCAGATCATCCCGTTCGAGAACGGCGGCTACACCGCGACCGGTGGCGCGTTCACGCTGCTGCGGTTCAACGACACCGATCTACCGGACATCGTCTACATCGAGCACTTGACCAGCGCCGTCTACCTGGACAAGCGCGAGGAACTCGACGCGTACGTCGTCACCATGGACGCGCTGTCCATCACCGCCGCCCAGCCGCGCGAGACGGAACGCCTGCTCCGTCAGGCGATCGACAGGCTCTAGGCAACGAGGACTAGCGTCGCGTCAAGCAACGTTGGGAGGTAATCGGGGTCGGGGGGATCTCGAGCCGGATGGCTCGCGCCGATGGGGTTGTGTGGTGCCCGGCTCAGGCTGCGGTCCCGGGTTTGGTGGGTTGGCCTGTCAGACGGTGGGTTGGCGACCCCCGGGGTGGGTCTTGGCCTGCGTCGTTTGAGGGGTCGACCCCGCGGGTGGTGGGTTGCGGAGGCAGATTATGGTTCCGTAACCCACATGCCGAGGGGTTGACCCCTCAAAGGGGGAGGCGGCGGGTCGGAAGTAGTTTCGGGGGCGTGGTCGTCACGGCCGACTGGCACCGCCGAGCCGGTCAGCGCGGCACTGTTACGACCCAACGTTCCTTGACGCGGCACTAACCGGCCAGCGCCCGTTGTTGTGCTCCCGGGCCGGGGCGCATCGCGACCTCGCGGGGGTTCGGCTCGTGGCCGGCTTCGCAACGGAGGACGACGCTCACCCGCTCCTCGCAGTCGCCGCGATGGCGGGGCTCGATCGGTGGGCCGTCGTCGAGCGGAAGGTACTGATCGCCCCACTGGATCATGGCGACCAGCACCGGATAGAGGTCCAGGCCTGCTTGGGTGAGGCGGTACTCGTACCGCTCCCGCTGCCCGGCCAGGCGGTACGGATGGCGGCGCAGCAGACCGCGCTCGATCAGCGCCGCGAGCCGGTCGGTCAGCACCTGCCGCGGGATCCCGGCCCGGGCCCGGATGTCCTCGAACCGCCGTACGCCGACGAACAGTTCGCGGAGTACGTGGAACGTCCACTTGTCACCGAGGATCTCCATCGTTCGCGAGATCGTGCAGTTCTCGGTCGACCACCGCATCGCCTCGGGCACCTGCTCAGTCATACGGGCATGATAAGTCCGCTTGACAGACTCAGCCAAGTCGAGCCAGGCTGAATCCGTGAACCAGACTCAGATGATCGACCGGACGCGCGGGCCGGTGCCGCTGCCGACCGCGACAGGTACGCCGCTCGTCCGCCGGGCCGGTGAGTCCGACGCGGACGAGCTGGCGCGGATGCTGACCGGGCTGACAAACCTCAGCCTCTACTTCCGGTTCCAGACCGCCATCGGCCGGCCACCGCGGCCCGCGCTGCTGCTGCGCCTGCTCTGCCCGAACGGCGCTGCGTTCGTCGCCACCCGCGACGACACGATCGTCGGCCACGCCATGTGGGCCTGGGCGCCGGGCGATTCCACGGCCGAACTGGCAGCGGTCATCGGCGAAGCTCACCAACGACGCGGACTGGGCATCCGGATGCTGTCGATCGCCGCGGCGGACGCGATCGCGGCCGGCGCCAAGCGCTTCCTGTTCGTCGTCAGTGCGACCAACGATCGGACCCTGCGGATGGTTCGCCGCCGCTGGCCCGAAGCAACGGCGGAGCGCGATGGCACGCTGGTCAACTTCGTCGCACCGGCCCGCCTACCGGACCAGCCGGAAGAACGCGCGGACGTCGTCGACGAGAAGGTCCGGCGCTTCGAGTGCGGCGAAATGCCCGCCTCGGCTGAACTCCGACCAGTGGACGATCCGGTGCCGGCGATCTAGCACCCGGCGAATCGCGGGATCCGTCGGGAACACCGCAACCCCGGTCGGCACGCTCGGCCTGATCTCGTCGGCTGCCGCGCGATTCTCGTAGTACAGGTTGGCTGATGATGCACTCGTGTTGGTGAACCAGTAGATCGACACGTCTGTGAGCAGATGATCCAGCTCGACGGCATCCTCGGGCATTGCGCGCGCAGGATCCGTCCACTCCCAGAACTTCTCGAGGATCCAGGCCAACTGCCCCACCGGCGAATCGCTCAACCCGAACGACACCGTCTGCGGCCGGGTGCCTTGCAGGTCGGCGTACCCGGTCCCGACCGCACGCAACTGCTCGGCTGCCGCCAGCCGCGCGCGCTCGGCGTCGTTCAACCGCTCGACATCGCCAGGCTCCAGCGCCGGATAAGCCAGTCCCCCGTTGATATGCACACCGATCACATGCGCCGGATCGACCTGCCCCATCAGCGGTGACACGACCGACCCGGTGTCTCCACCTTGTGCGCCGTACCGCTCGTACCCCAAGCGCGCCATCAGTTCGGCCCACGCCCGCGCGATCCGGACGTGGTTCCAGCCCGCGGACTCCAGCGGCACCGAGAACCCGTGCCCCGGCACCGACGGCGCCACGACGTGGAAGGCGTCCCGCGGATCTCCGCCGTACGACGCCGGATCGGTGAGCGGACCGAGGATCGCCAGGAACTCCGCGACCGACCCCGGCCAGCCGTGCGTGAGGATCAACGGCAACGCGCCGTCCTCCGGCGATCGCACATGCAGGAAGTGAATCGTCTGCCCGTCGATCCGCGTCGTGTACTGCGGATACGCGTTCAGCCGCGCCTCCCATATCCGCCAGTCGTACGACGCCCACTGCGCCACAACCCGTTGCAGATAAGCGACCGGCACACCGCGAGACCACCCGTCCCCAGGTAGTTGCCTTGGCCAACGAACCTGCCGCAGTCGCTCGGCCAAGTCCTCCAACGCCGCGTCCGGCACCTCGATCCTGAACTCCTGCATGCACCGAACCTACGTGGAGTACTCCAGTCCCGACCGCGCCGTTTCGGGCGGTTACACACTGCTATCCCAGATCGGTTTGCGCGTCGTCACGTATCGGAGCCGAAGCCGCCCCTGACCGCTCCGGCGATCGCCTCCGGCATCCCGCGCGCGAACCGGTCCAGGCCAGTCAGCTGGGGGCCGGCCCGGGCCGCCGACGCGACCGTTTCCTGATCGAGAAGATTCTAGGTGGCCGGGTGGCGCATACTGGAACCCTGATGGATTCCTTCCGCGCGACGACGCGTCGTCACCTGTCCACGAGCCCGTTCAAACCCCGCGTGCCGGACCCGGTCAAGGTTTTCGAGGTCGGCCAGCGAGTGTCCCACGACAAGGAAGGCCTGGGCCGGATCACCTCGGTCGATGGCGGCTATGCGGTCGTCGTCGACTTCGGTGCCGGGAAGCTCATGCGCATCCTCGCCCCGTTCCCCAAGCTCCACGCCCTCTGAACACCCCCGGCCGCCCACACCGCCCCCGGTGTGGGCGGCCGCCGCCTTTCAGACCGCCCGGCCTGGTCGATCAGCGAATCGGGTCGAGGAAGGCGAGCGTCCGGGTGGTCATCAGCCGTGCCGCGGCTTCGTCGTACCCGGGGAGCGAGGAGTCGGCGAACAGGTGCTCCTTGCCCGGGTAGAGGAACAGCTCGGCCTTGTCGGTCGACGCAACCAGGGCCCGGGCGGCGTCCAGGTCACCGCCTTCTTCGGTGAAGAGCGGATCCTCGTCCATGCCGTGCACCTGGACCGGAACCCCGGCCGGCCACCCACCGAACTCCTCGACCGGCACGCACGAGTAGAAGAACAGCGCCCCGGTGGCGCCGGGCCGTGTCTGCGCGAGTTGCTGAGCAGGCATCACGCCGAGCGAGAAGCCCGCGTAGACCAGTCGGTCGCCGAGGCCCTGGGCGGCCTGGACGCCGCGCTCGCTGACGGCACCGAATCCCGTTGTTCTCGCATAGTCCAGGCCCTCGTCGAGAGTCGCGAACGTATGACCCTCGTAGAGGTCGGGCAGGTGGACGGTGTGACCCGCTTGGCGCAGCTCCTCGGCGAACGACTTCACGCCGTCCGTGAGTCCCTGCGCGTGGTGGTACAGCACGACCTCAGCCATCATCAGCTCCAATGATCCATATATCTCGAACAATCCGCGATGCTAGTCTATTCGGATCATGGCGATCAACAGCCCGGTGCCGGATTACGAACTGGCGGACACCATCGAGCTGACCACCGCGGAGCAGGTGCGCGCGATCAGCGACCCGTTGCGGACCACGATCCTGGGTCTGCTGCACGAGCGGGCCGCGACCGTGACCGAGCTGGCCACGGCGGTCAAACGCCCGAAGAGCACGGTCGCGCACCACGTGAAGGTGCTGACCGACGCCGGCATCCTGAGGGTGGTCCGGACCCGCCGCGTGCGGGCGATCGATGAGCGGTTCTACGGCCGTGCCGCGCGGATGTTCTACGTCGGCCTCGGCCGCAGCGGCGCCGAGGGCCCGCTTCCGCAGGACTTCAACGACTTCGAGGTCGCCGCCGAGGAGTCCAAATCGGCGTACGACGCCGGACAGATGCGCTCGTTCATCCGGCACGCCCGGATCCCCGAGGACCGGGCGGCCGCGTTCTGGGGTGAGGTCGACCGGATCATCCACGCGTTCGACCAGCTCCCCCGCGCCGGCGACACCACCTACGGCTTCACCGTCGGCCTCTACCCGATCCTCGACTACCCGACCCTGCCCCCGGTCGCGGACGACGAGCGGTAGCCGGTCGGGGTGGTTCCGGCCAGTTGACGGAAGACCCGGGCGAAGTGCTGGCTGGAACTGAAGCCCAGGCTGACGGCGAGGGCCGTGATCGTCACGTCGCTGGTTTCGAGGAGCTGCCGGGCGCGGTCGATCCTGCGTTCGTTGAGATAGCGATGCGGCGGCTGTCCCAGCTGGTCGACAAACAACTCGGCCAGGTACGCCGGTGCGAGCCCGACGCGATCCGCCAACTGCCGGAGTGTCCACCGCTCGTGAAACTCCTGATCCAGTAGCCGTTTGACGGTCCACACCGCCGGATGCATCGCGAGCTGCGATACGGCGGTCGGAGTCATGGATCGTGCGACCGCCAGCGCGAGGTGGTCGACCGCGAGGGCCAGACCGGTCTCGGCGTACTCGTAGCGAGTGGTGACCTCACGGACCAACTGCGCGAAGGCATACGCGAGCTCTCCGGCGTCGCGGTGCACCACCGTCCTCGGCCAAGACATCGCCAGCGCCGGTTGACGTCGTACGACGGGATCGAGGTCGATGGCAGCGAAGTAGAAGTGATGGTTGCCGGAGCGGCCAGCCAGATGGTGCTCGAGGTTGGGTGGTACGGCGAAGAGGTGACCGGGCTGGAGGACATAGCTCTCGGCACCGGCCACCCAATGCGTGATGCCGTGCAACTGCAGGTAGATCTCCCAGACCGGATGGTCGTGCGGCTGGATCAGGAACTGCTCGGGAACCCACTGCTCCCCGGCGTGCATCAGGCCGCTGACACTGTCGAACACATCGGCGTGGAAGCCGGCGCGCAGCCCACTCGGTCGGCTCAGAGACACCTGAAGATTGTGTCCAGTCGCCTGAACAACAGCAACGCCTTGGGTGCTGGTGGCTTCCTACGGTTTCATCATGCAGCTACCTGGACCCGATGACATCGCCTTCTACCGCGAACACGGCTACTGGATCTCGCCGGTGATCCTGCCGCCCGAGGTGCTCGACGCGGCCGAGCGCGGGATGGAGCGCTTCTACGCCGGCGACCACGATCACACTCTTCCCGACCTGCCGGCGACTCGTGGCTGGCAGCCGTCCGATGGCGACGTACTCCGGAAGAACGACTACTCCTCGCTCCGCGTGGACGAACTCGCAGCGCTGGTCCGGCACCCGGCGATCGGCGCGACGGCGGCCGCATTGTCCGGTGCGGACGGGATCCGGTTGTGGCATGACCAGCTCTTGCGGAAGCCGGTCGGCGGCTCTGCACGGGTGGGGTGGCATACCGATCGGCAGTACTGGCAGTCGTGCACATCAGACGAGATGCTCACCGCGTGGGTCGGGTTCCATGACGTGGACGAGGTCAACGGGGCAGTGTCGTTCCTGCCCGGGAGTCACCGATGGGATGTCACCGGGCTGGACTTCTTCTCGCAGGACGCCGCGGCCCTCGAGGCCTCGATCGTCGCCCAGGGCTTCGACCCGACCCCAGTCGTACCCCGGATGCGTCGCGGACAGGTCAGCTTCCACCATTGCCGTACCGTCCACGGCAGCTCAGCGAACCGAGGTACGGCGCCGCGCCGGGCGCTGGCCATCCACCTCCAGCCCACCGACAACCGCTGGCGCTCCGGTGCGACCCACCCGAACGACACCCTCGTCCGGCACAACCCCGATCCCGACTACACGGATCCGGCGATCCAGCCCGTGCTGTGGCCTCCTGGACAGTGACCCAGCACCCGCTCAGGCATGACCCGCTACAACGCACAGGGGCTTCGGCCAGGCGCGATCTGAAGATTGTGGATAAGTTGGCAGGAAGATGTCAATCTCGGGATCCCTTACAGATAAGGGCATTCCGGCCCGAGAACTGTCCACGGGCCTGGCTAGAGTCGACGGCATGGAACTCCTGGACGAGCGACCGGTCTGGTCGATGAGCGGCGCCGAGATGCTGACCGCTCTCGACCAGCTACAGGCCGACCTCACCCGCCGCCAGGTCCGCCGCCTCGAGCTCCTCGCCGCCCTCGACGCCAACGGCCACGCCCACGACCTCGGCGCCGGCAACACCGTCCACCTGTTGTCCATCCGCCACAACCTCGACCCCACCGACGTCCGCCGCGACCTCCGCCTCGCCACCGCACTGCCGAAATACCCCACCGTCACCGCAGCCCTCACCAGCGACGGGCGGCTCGGCGACCCACGGTTCGGTGACGACAGGCAGGACCCTGCGCACGCCGGCCACCAGACGATGCCGCTGAACACCGCCCAGGCGCAGGCGATCGTGGCCGCGCTCGAGAAAGTACCCTCATCGGCGCAGGTGCCGGTCGAGGACCTGCGGGTCGCCGAGGACCAGATGGTGAAAGCCGCCGAGTTCCTGACCCCCGGCGAACTGCGCACACTCGGCATCGAGGTCCGCAAACGCCTCGACACCGACGGCCCCGAACCCACCGACGACCAGGCCCGCCACCGCGAGAACCTCTGGCTCAAACAAGCCGAGGCGGGCGTCAGGTTCGGCGGCTATCTCGCCGCCGAGAACGCCGAACTCCTCCAAACCCTGATCTTCGCCGGCGCCAAACCCCATAAGACACCCGACGGCCACCGCGACCCCCGCCCCCGCGGCAAACGCCAAGCCGACGCCCTCACCGCGATCCTCACCACCGCCGCCGGCACCGGCACCGCCGTCCCCGGCCACGGCGGCATCAAGCCGCACATCACCGTCACCATCGACCTCGAAGACCTTAAGAACGGGACCGGATCCGGTCGCCTGATTCACGGCGACACCCTGTCCGCGGCCGCTGTCCGCCGTCTGGCCTGCGACGCCGGCATCATCCCCCTGGTCCTCGGCTCGAACTCCGAACCACTCGACGTCGGCACCGAATATCGCTTCGTCACCCGCGCGATCCGCGACGCCCTCAACGCCCGCGATCACGGCTGCATCGTCTGCGGCGCACCGCCTGCCATCTGCGAGGCCCACCACATCATCCACTGGGCCGACGGCGGCACCACCTCAGTGGACAACTTCGCCCTCCTCTGCAAACGCGACCACACCGCCGTCCACAACGGCCACCTGACCATCCAGATCATCAACGGCCACCCCCACGCCACCCGCCCCACCTGGGCCAACCCCACCCCACCACCCAAACCCAGGCAAGCACCCCAACCACCGCTGCCACCGCCCGAACCCCCACCACCCCAGCCATGGGCCGCATAACCACGCCCGCCCCCCGACGCCGCCCAACGCGACCGCCGCAGCGCCGGCACCCCGTCACGCGCTCGGCACCACCACGGCCCCGGCACCCTTACGCCGGCATTACCACGCCCCCGGCCCTCCACCATGGGCTCGGCATCCCAACCTGCTCACCACCTCGCCGGTCCAGCTCCCTTGATAAACCGGACCACGGTCCGTTAATGTCCTCGGCATGGACACGCGTCGAGGACTCGAACTCGTTTCCGAGCTCGGCCGTCAGGATCACTGGCTGGCCGTGCTTGTCACCCGTCGCCGCTCCGGCGAACCGGCTGCCTCGGTGGTGAACGCCGGCGTGCTGGAGCATCCGCTGACCGGTGAGCAGGTTGTCGCGTTGGTCGCGCGCGGACGGACGGCGAAGCTGGCCAATCTGCGCCGCGATCCTCAAGCCACGTTGGTGTTCCGCGCAGGCTGGAACTGGGTCGGTGTCAGCGGACCGGTCGAGCTCGTAGGCCCGGACGACGCCTTGCCCGGCATCGACGCCGAGCAGTTGCGGCTACTGCTGCGCGACATCTACCACGCCGCCGGCGGCAACCACCCGGACCTCGCGGAATACGACCGCGCTATGGCGGCAGATCGTCGTACGGCGGTTCTCCTCAGGCCGGAGCGTTTCACCAGCAACCCGACGGGCGCCGATCACGAGGAGGACGAATGAGCACGATGGCTGCCGCACCGGGGACGATCCAGGTCTGGTCGGACCTGCTCTGCCCGTTCGCCCATGTCGCGATCCATCGCCTTCGGGCGGCGCGGGCGCGACTCGGGCTCGACGATGAGGTGCGGCTCGACCATCACACGTTTTCGCTGGAACTGTTCAACGGTCCGCATTCCCGGCCGGGCACCGACAGCGAGGCGGTCGGTCTCGGCCAGCTCGAGCCGGAGGCCGGGTTCCGGCTGTGGACGCAGCCGGACTGGACGTATCCGTCCACTGTGCTGCTCGCCGCTGAGGCCGTACACGCCGCCAAGGAGCAAGGCCTGAGGCAGTCGGAGGATCTCGATCACGCGCTGCGCCGGGCGTTCTGGCTGGAATCCCGGTCGATCGGGCATCGCCAGGTCATCCTCGATGTCGCCGCCGAGGTCGACACGGTCGACAGTTCGGCACTGACCGTTGCGCTCGATGACGGTCGGGCCCGGTCCGCGGTCATGGCCGACCACGCGATCGCTACGACCGACGCCGTACAAGGTAGTCCGCACCTGTTCCTGCCGGACGGGACCGACGTCCACAACCCAGGCATCGCAGTCCATTGGGTCGGCCCGTGGGGATCCGGCTATCCCGTTGCCGAAGACAACGACCCCGGCTGGCCCGACTGCCTCCTGAAGCAAGTCACCAGCGTGTCATCGTGATCGACGAGGCCAACGGAGTTGAGCTTCGGCGGGTTGTGGTGGGCTACCTCGACACCAATTGCTGGGTAGTCAGGCCACTCGGCGGCCGCGAGGCTCTCATCGTCGATCCCGGGGACGAGCCGGAGCGGATCGTCGAGGCCGTGACGGATCTTGACGTGACCGGCATCGTGATCACGCATGCGCACGCCGACCACGTCCTCGGCCTCGCCGCGTTGGCCGAGGAGTTCGGCGTACCGGTCATTGGTCACCCCGACGAGTCACAAGTCTGGGCCGCCGAGCTCGACTACCTCGCGGAGCACGGCCACCTCGACGCCGGCACGGCAACCGCCGACTTGGTTGCCAATGGGAATCTCCCCTGGCCGTCTCCAGACCTTTCGCTCTGGGACGGCCACCTGGATCACTGCAGAAACCACATCGAGCTGGGTCCACTGACGGTCGAGCTGCTCCACACCCCGGGCCACACCCCGGGCAGCCTCTGCCTCAGCATGCCCGGCCACCTGCTCAGCGGAGACACCCTGTTCCCCGGCGGCCCGGGCCTCACCGGGCCCCAATGGCCCCTCTCGGACTTCACCGACATCATCACCTCGGTCCGGCGACTGCTCGAGCTCCCACCGGACACCGTCATCCACCCAGGCCACGGCCCCGACACCACGGTCGCCACCGAACGTCCACACCTCGACGCCTGGCAGGCCCGCGGCTGGTAGACAGTCCTGGTATCGATCTCGTCAGGAGGCAATGGTGGAGACGGTTGAGTTGACCGGGGCCGGAATGGTCGTGTCGCAGGTGGTGCTCGGGCTGATGCGGATCAAGACGCTCAGCGATGGTGAGATCCGCGAACTGGTCGGGGCCGCGCGGGATGCCGGGGTGACGATGTTCGATCACGCGGACATCTACGGCGGCCCGCACGGCTGCGAGCAGCGGTACGGCGAGGCGCAGCCGGTGCCGAGCTCGGAGCGGGACCAGGTGACGATCCAGTCCAAGGTGGGCATCCGGTCCGGCTTCTTCGACTCCTCCCGCGACCACATCGTGTCGAGCGTCGAGCAGTCCTTGGCCGCGCTGCGGACCGAGTACCTGGACGTGTTGCTGATCCACCGCCCGGACACCCTGGTCGAACCGGACGAGGTCGCCGCCGCTTTCGACGAACTCCACACCAGCGGCAAGGTCGCGGCGTTCGGCGTCTCGAACCACACGCCCGCGCAAATAGAACTGCTGGCGAAGTCGGTCCGGCAACCACTCGTCGCCAACCAGCTGCAGTTCAGCCTGGCCAACGCCGCACTCGTCGCCCAGGGCCTGGCCGCCAACATCACCGGCCTCGACCAGTCGGCCGACCGGGATCTCGGCGTACTCGACTACAGCCGGCTGAAGGACATCACCATCCAATCCTGGGGCTCGCTCCAGGCGCCGCCACCCGGCGGAGTGTTCCTCGGCGACCGGGAGAACTATCCAGAGCTCAACGACGCCCTCGACCAGCTCGCCCACGACCACGGCACCACGCCCACGGCGATCGCCGTCGCGTGGATCGCCCGCCACCCCGCCCGCATGCAGATCGTCGTCGGCACCACCAACCCCGGCCGCGTCCGCGAAGCTGCCGCGGGCGCGACCGTCCGGCTCAGCCGCGAGGAGTGGTACCGCCTCTTCACCGCCGCCGGCCATACCCTCCCCTAGCCCGGCCTGATCGCCTGGGCCAGCCTGTAACCAATGCGCGCCGGCCGGCATCTCTACAGGTAGAGACCAAAGGTGGTGCGCGATGATCAAGGCGATCGGTACGGCGGCTGTGCTCGTGGCAGGAGGCCTGCTACCGCAACCGGCGGCAGCGGCGTCGGCGACCTGCGGGATCGGGACGGGGTCGGTGACCGCAGGTGGAGACCACCGGAGCCAGCGGGTCACCGCGACGGTGCCGCCGACAGTCGGCGTCAGCGACCTCACCGGAGGCGGCGTCTACGCGCCCGGTCAGGTGAAGGTCACCAGCACGATGGCCATCGGGGACGACGGGTTCGACGGGTACAGCGTCAACGGCTTCGTCGTCATCGGCGACGTGTTGTACCTCAGCGGCTACCACGCGGTGGCCGGCACCGTCGACAGTAAGGGAACCACGCGCATCGGCGGCGGATGGGGGAACTTCGCCGCCGTCGAGGAAGCCGAGTACCAGGGCCCGACCGAAGCCGGTATCTCGCGGCGGACCATGTACGGACTCCGCAACGACGGCACACTGTTCCGCTGGACCGTCGACACCAAGGGCGTCTGGCGCAACAAGGTGTCCGCTCCAGGTTTCGCCGCGGTGAAGGCGATGGCGCTGATCAGCAAGACCAAGACCTACGACACCTTCCTCGCCAACACCCGAGGCGGCGCGCTGTACACGATCCACATCCCGACCAGTTCGCCGATGAAGCCGGTCGTGAAGCAGATCCGCCGTACGACCTGGCAGGGCTTCGAAACGCTGCTCACGCAGAAGTGTGGCCAGTACGGCACTCTGCTGGTCGGCATCGACAAGGACACCAAGACCGGCTACCTGTACGCCGTCGGCCACGCCACCGGAGCAACCACCGTGATCCAATCCTTCGGCAAGGTCCCCACCACCTTCGGCGACAACATCTACTTCCGCTGGAAGGACCCCGGCTCACCGCTGTCGGGCGAGTGAGGCCAGGCAGTCAGGAGACGGGAGACAACCGCCATCAAATTTCCGTGCGCTGGCGCTTGTAGTGGCGAGCTGCTCGGGCGCGGTTTCCGCACGATGGCTTGCACCATTCCTGCCGCCCATGGCTCTTGACGAAATAGCGGACGCAGCGCGGCGCGGTGCAGGATCGCAACTGCAGGCGGAGTGGGCCGCTGAGGAAGTCGATGGCTGCGCGGGCCAGGGCCGCGACCAACCGGACATTCGGATCGTTCTCGACTGACAGCAGCCGGCCTGTGGGCGCTGCGTCGACGGGCCAGTCCAACTGCGGGGCAACCAGTTCCCGGGCGGCAGCCGCGTTGAGCTGGGCGAGTGCCTGGTCGGCAGGCATGAGGCGATGAGCATCGGCCGGGCTGGGGGGAGCTGGACTGACCGCCTGCGCGAACAGGGCCCGGACTGCCTGCCGAAGCTCGACGATCCTGAGCCTGAGGGTTTCATCCGCTGTCAGTTCACCAGGCGGTAGGTGCCCGGCCAGCAGGTCCGCCTGCGCCTGAATCCAGCGAGTTGTTCCCTGGACCGTGGCGAGATCATCGACGGCGCCGCCATGCCCGTCGTGGCGGATCGTGCTTGCCAGTTCCACTGCCGGCCAGCGCTCCACAAGCCGTCCCTTCCTTCAGTGCATCGTCGTCAAAACCACTTGATCACATCGCTCCGCACACTCTAGGGTCTCTAACGGAAAACTTGAAAACTTCCATTAGAGTTCGGCGGGAGGCGGCCACACCTGCCCCGGCCTGGATCGGCGGCTGAGCCCGCCACCAAAGGAGACGGTGAGATGACAGCGCTCTTTGCACAAATCAGTGACCTGCACCTGGATGGCAGCGAACGGGCGACGCGTCGCGCGGTCCGCGTCATGGACTACCTGCGGGCCTTGCCCCGCCCGGTCGACGCTCTCCTGGTCACCGGGGACATCGCCGATCACGGCGCGGAGGCCGAATACGAGGAGGCGGCTCAGATCCTGACCGCCGACTTCCCGGTGCTCACCTGTCCCGGGAACCACGATGCGCGACCGGCGTACCGCAAGGCCCTACTCGGACAGGCGCCGAACGATGGCCCCATCAATCAGGCGCACCACATCGGGGGCATCACCATTCTGATGTGCGACTCCACCATCCCGGGCCGCGACGAGGGGCGTCTGGACGCCCAGACACTGGCATGGATCGACAACACTCTCGCCGGACTCCCGCGGGACGCCCCAGCGCTGATCGCTTTCCATCAGCCGCCGGTGGAGCTCCACCACCCGCTTCCGGACTCCGGCATGCTCGAACAGCCTGGACAACTGGCCGGGATGCTCGAAGCACATCCGCAGGTTGCCGCCGTCATCACCGGCCACGCGCACACCGCAGCAGCGTCGACCTTCGCCGCGCGACCCCTGATCGTCGGGCCGGCGATCACCTGGACCTTGCGCATGCCGTGGGAGGGGGACCAGCCCGCAGACCTCGAGCAACCACCCGGGCTCGCCTTCCACATCCTGGACGGCGACGGTCGCCTGACCACCCACTACCGCGTCGTCCTTTGATCCCTGGTGGAACGAGCCGGAGGCATCGTGGTCCATCCGTACGCCGTCGCCGGTTTTCTGGCGGCCGTCTTCCCCTTGATCGCTACCCCCGGAGCCAGCCTGGCCCTGCTGATCCAGCACGTCACCGACCGAGGGCGTCGCCAGGCTCTTCCCGTCATCCTCGGCACAGCCACCGGTCTGTACATCCACGCCACCCTGGCCATAGCCGGCCTGTCAGCCCTGGTCATGCACTCAAGCCAGGCTTTCACCGCCGTCAAGCTCGTCGGTGCCGCCTACCTCATCGGCTTGGGCCTGTGGACCTGGCGTTCCGCCAGGTCGAAGCCGGTACCCACCCGCCGGCGCCTGCCGAAGCGGTCGGACTCCGTCTACGGCCAAGCGTTGCTTGCCAACGTCCTCAACCCGAAGGCGGCATCCATCTACTTGACTCTGGTGCCCCAGTTCATCGCGCCCCGTCAACCCTTCGGCGGCCAGATCCTGACACTGGCCACCGCCCACGCGCTGCTGATCATGCTCTGGCTCATTGCCTGGACGTTCCTCATCCGGCGCGCCTCACATGTCCTGCAGAGACCGCGCTTCAAGCAGACGGTCGCCAAGACCACATCCTTGGTACTCGTCGCCCTCGGAATCCGGAGCGCCGCGACGTAGGGCACAGACGAGCTCAGAACAGCGGTGGAGTATCGAGCTCGGCCAAGTGCTACCCAACACGCCTTGACCTGCGCAGATGCGATCAGCCAAGTCCCTTGAGGAGTTGGCGGGCCATGACGATGCGCTGGACCTGGTTGGTGCCTTCGTAGATCTGGGTGATCTTGGCGTCGCGCATCATGCGTTCGACCGGGTAGTCGTGGGTGTAGCCGTAGCCGCCGAGGAGTTGGACGGCGTCGGTGGTGACAGCCATCGCGACGTCGGAGGCGAAGCACTTGGCGGCGGCGCCGAAGTAGGTCAGGTCGCCGTCGCCACGCTCCGACCGAGCGGCCGCGGCGTAGGTGAGCTGCCGGGCGGCCTCGATCTTCATGCCCATGTCGGCGAGCATGAACTGCAGGCCCTGGAACTCCGCGATCGGCTTGCCGAACTGCTTGCGCTCCTTGACGTACCCGAGCGCGTAGTCGAGCGCGCCCTGGGCGATCCCGAGCGCCTGCGCGGCGATCGTCACCCGGGTGTGGTCGAGCGTCGCCATCGCCGTACCGAACCCGGTGCCCGGGTCGCCGATCAGGCGCGACGCCGGGATCCGCACGTTGTCGAAGTACACCTCGCGGGTCGGCGAGCCCTTGATGCCGAGCTTCTTCTCCGGCGCGCCGAAGGACACGCCCTCGTCCGCCTTCTCGACCACGAAGGCGGAGATCCCCTTCGACCGCGCGTCCGGATCGGTCACCGCGAACACCGTGTAGAAATCGCTGACGCCGGCGTTGGTGATCCAGCGCTTCACGCCGTTCACGACGTACGAGTCGCCGTCGAGCACCGCCCGCGTCTTCATCGAGGCCGCATCCGAACCGGCCTCGGGCTCCGACAGGCAGTACGAGAACATCGCGTCGCCCGCCGCGACCGGCGGCAGGTAGCGCTGCTTGACCTCGTCCGACGCGGACAGCAGCAGCGGCAGCGAGCCGAGCTTGTTCACCGCGGGGATCAGCGATGTCGAGGCGCAGGCCCGGGCGACCTCCTCGATCACGATCACCGTCGCGAGCGCGTCCGCCCCGGCGCCGCCGTACTGCTCCGGGATGTGCGGCGCGTGGAAGTCCGAGGCCTTCAGCGCGTCGTACGACGCCTTGGGGAACTCCGCGAGCTCGTCCACGTCACCGGCGTGCGGGGCCACCTTGGCGTCGCAGACGTCGCGAACGGCGTCCCGGATCGCCTGGTGCTCCTCGGACAGCGCGTACAGGTCGAATGAGTTACTCACGAGTCACACAGTACGACGCACAGCCCGCCGGAGGGAGCCGTCGTACGCCGAAAGTGACCAAGAGCGCACGCGTCGGAGAGGCCCCGGACATGAGCCGGTCACCGGCTGATAACCACGATGGGTAGAGTCCCGGGCATGAGTGAAGCGACCTCCCGCCCCCTGCGGATCGCCGTGATCGGTACCAACTACCTCGGGGCGAACACCGCCGCGGGGATGGCCGAGTTCGGTTTCGACGTCGTCGGGGTCGAGATCGACGAGCACCGGCTGAAGCTGCTGAACGACGGCAAGGCCCCGCTGTACGAACCCGGACTGGATCCGCTGCTGAAGAAGCACGTCGACTCCGGCCGGCTGCGGTTCACCGAGGACTACCGCGAGATCGCGGACTGGGCCGACGTGCACTTCGTCTGCGTCGGCACCCCGCAGCTCGAGAGCAGCGAGGCGGCCGACCTGTCCCAGGTGAACTCGGTCGTCGACATGCTCGCGCCGCTGCTGACCCGGCCGACGCTGGTGGTCGGCCGGTCCACGGTCCCGGTCGGTACGTCGAAGCACGTCGAGCGGCGCTTCCACACCGAGGCCCCGGCGGGGACGGGCGTCGAGATCGCCTGGCAGCCCGAGTTCCTCCGCGAGGCGCACGGCGTGGACGACACGCTGCACCCGGACCGGCTCGTGTTCGGCGTGCAGTCCGAGGCCGCGGAGGTCCGGCTGCGCGAGGTCTTCGCCACCCCGATCGCCGAGGGTACGCCGGTGGTCGTGTGCAACCTGCCGACCGCGGAGCTGGTGAAGGGCGGCGCGAACGCCTTCCTGGCCACGAAGATCTCGTTCATCAACGCGCTCGCCGAGATGGCCGACGCGACCGGCGCCGACGTCACCCAGCTGGCCGACGCGCTCGGGTACGACAAGCGGATCGGCCGCGGCATGCTGAACGCCGGCCCCGGGTACGGCGGCGGCTGCCTGCCGAAGGACCTGCGCGCGTTCATGCACCGGGCCGGTGAGCTCGGCGTCGAAGAGGTGATCACGCTGCTGCGTGAGGTCGACGACATCAACCAGCGCCGTCGCGCCGGGATCGTCGACGTCACCCACGAGATGCTCGGCGGCGAGTGGGTCGGCAAGAACGTCACCGTCCTCGGTGCCGCGTTCAAGGCCGGCACCGACGATGTCCGCGACTCGCCCGCGCTCGACGTGGCCGGCCGGATCCAGCTGCACGGCGCGAACGTCACCGTCTACGACCCCGAGGCGATGGAGAACGCCCGCAAGGTTCGCCCGACCCTGCGCTACGCCGCCTCCGCCACCGAGGCCTGCGAAGGCGCGCACGTCGTCCTCCACCTCACCGAGTGGCCCGAGTTCCGCGAACTCGACCCGGCCGCCCTCCGCGGCGTCGTCGAGCACCCGGTCGTGATCGACGCCCGCCTCCTCCTCGACGCAGCCCAATGGCGCGCCGCCGGCTGGACCTACCGAGCGCCTGGGAAGCCCTAGGAGACCGTGGCGTCGCGGATGACCGGGCGGCTCGAGGGCGATCAGGCCGATCAGGGCGGTGGCGATCCCGATGCCGAGGCAGACACCGGTGATGCCGACGCTGTTCACGTCCGCGAGGCTGCCGAGGACCGGGTTCATCACGACCAGCGCGAGGCTCTGGCAGAGCACGACGACCGACTGCAGCCGCGACTGGTACTCGCGCTCCACCGAGTTCATCAGCAAGGGCAGCAGATGCCCGGTGAACGTGCCCACACCGATGCCGCTGATCACCGCCGCGGCGATGGTCAGCGGCAGGTGGTCCAGCACGGACAACCCGGCAAGCCCGACCGCGGCGAGCAGCAGGCCCAGCATCGCGACGATCCCCGGCCGCTGGAACGCGCCCCGGATCAGGATCCGGATCGACACGACGCCGACCCCGAGACTTCTGGTCGCGATCAGGATGCCCGCCGTCGTCGCGTCCCAGTGATGGTCGCGCGCCAGCAAGGGCAGGAGCAGAGCATCCATCGGCATCAACAGGCCTGCCGCGAGGGTCATCGTGATCAGCAGCGCCCGGGTCAGTGGCCGGCCGAACGCCGCTCGCACCCCGTCCACGATGGAGCGGAACATGCTGGTGGTCCGCGAACCGTGCGGCGCCGTCGTCCCGCGGAGCAGGATCAGGACGACGATCATGAAGCCGAAGGTGAGGGCGTCGAAGCCGGCAGCGGCCTTGAGGCCGGCCCAGTTGACGAGTACGCCGCCGACCGCGGTGCCGGTGACGGCGAAGACGACGCCTGTGACCTGGTAGCTGGCCAGCGCGCGCGGGACCTGCTCCGGCGCGACGAGCAGCCGCGGCATGGAACGCGACGACGGCAGGAAGAACGCGTCGATCACGCCGACCACCAGGGCCAGCACGACCAGCAGCCAGACCGGCTCGCCCACAGCCGCCGACGCCGGGACGAGGGCGGCGGTCACCACGAACATCGCCACACAGCTGGCCAGCAGGACCCGGGGAGCACCGAAGCGGTCGCCGACCGCGCCACCGACCAGCAGCAGGGCGGCGCGGGGTGCGGCGGCGAGGAGCAGGATCAGTCCGGCGATGCGGCCGCCGTGCTGGGTGGCCGACCAGCCGATCGCGAAGGTCATCGTCAGGTCGCCCAGCAGGGACACGGCAGCACCGAACAGCCAGATCCAGTAGCGGACCGGGATGCGCTGCGTAGCCGGTTCAGTGGGCGGAGTCACGATCGACGACCTTAGACGACAACGGATGGGATCTCATGACTACCCACCCCCGACTGTGGAAAACCAGTGCCAAGACTAGCCTTTACGCAGCTCTGCCGCGCCGTCACGCACCGTGCTCCCCTTCGCCCGGGCCACGTCGGCCAGGGACTCCTGGAAGGCGATCATCCGGTCCCGCAGTTTCTCGTCGGACGCGGCCAGAATCCTGACCGCGAGCAGGCCCGCGTTGCGAGCGTTGCCGATCGACACCGTCGCCACCGGGACCCCGGCCGGCATCTGCACGATCGACAGTAGCGAGTCCATCCCGTCCAGGTACTTGAGCGGAACCGGTACGCCGATCACCGGCAGCGGAGTCACCGACGCGAGCATGCCGGGCAGGTGCGCGGCCCCGCCGGCGCCCGCGATCAGCACCTTCAGTCCACGTTCGTGCGCTGACCGTCCGTAGTCGATCATCTCGGCCGGCATCCGGTGCGCGGACACGACATCTGCCTCAAAGGGCACATCGAACTCGGCACAGACCTCCGCCGCCGCCTTCATCGTGGGCCAGTCCGAATCCGACCCCATCACGATTCCAACGCTCATAATCGTCGCCCTTACTCGTCGATGGTGCCGGTCAGGTACGCGGCCGCGTGCCGGGCGCGTTCACGGGTCTCCTCGAGGTCGTCGCCGTACGCCGTGACGTGGCCGATCTTGCGGCCCGGCTTCACCGACTTCCCGTAGAAGTGGACCTTCAGCCCAGGGTCGCGGGCCATGCAGTGCAGCAGACCGCGGTGCATGTCCGCCACGTCACCGCCGAGGACATTGACCATCACGGTGTACGGCGCTCGCGCGGCCGGCGATCCGAGTGGCAGGTCCAGCACGGCCCGCAGGTGGTTCTCGAACTGGGACGTGACCGCGCCGTCGATCGACCAGTGGCCGGTGTTGTGCGGGCGCATCGCGAGCTCGTTGACCAGCAGGCGCCCGTCGCGCGCCTCGAACATCTCGACCGCGAGGATGCCGACCACTCCGAGCTCACCGGCGATCCGCAGCGCGGTCTGCTGGGCCCGAGCCGCCTGCTCCGGCGCCAGGCCGGGTGCGGGTGCGGTGACCTCGACGCAGATGCCGTCCTTCTGCACGGACTCGACGATCGGGTACGCGACCGCCTGGCCGTGCGGCGACCGGGCCACGATCGCGGACAACTCGCGGACGAAGTCGACCTTCTCCTCGGCCAGGATCGGTACGTCGCTGCCGAAGGCGACCGCGATCGCGTCGTCGTCCGGACCGTCGACGAACCAGACACCCTTGCCGTCGTACCCGCCGCGGGTGGTCTTGAGGATGATCGGGAACCCGCCGACCCGCTTGGCGAAGTCCGCGACGTCGGCGGGCGTCTCGACCACCTGGTGGGCCGGCGACGGCGCGTCGAAGGTGTCGAGCCGGCGGCGCATGACCGCCTTGTCCTGGGCGTGCACCAGTGCGTCCGGGCCTGGGCGAACCTTGATGCCATCCGCCTCGAGCGCGTGCAGCAGGTCGGTCGGGACGTGTTCGTGGTCGAACGTGACCACATCACACTCCGCGGCGAACCGCCGTACCGTCTCCAGGTCCCGGTAGTCGCCGACGGGCGCGTCCGCGACCGCCTGGGCCGCCGACACCGTCGGGCCTTCGGCCAGGACGCGGAGCTGGATGCCGAGCGCGATGGCGGTTTCCTGCGTCATCCGGGCCAGCTGGCCGCCGCCGACCATGCCGACGACCGGCGTACCGACGGGGAGGTCGTTTCGATCGAACTTCACATGCTGGAGCCTAATGTCCATACATCATCGGGCGTACGGCGGCTATGGCGGCACGCGGGGGATTTCAGGGTCGGACCGGTCGGCGGGTACCGTGGGGTGCTGCCCTCCCGATGCGGTGTGATCACAGAAGGTTCCGGAGACCGTTGAAACTCGTCACCACGCTGTACCGCCAGGTCGAGAATCTGGCACAGGAAGTGGCCAAGTTCGGTCTGGTCGGTCTGCTCGGTCTGGTCGTCGATCTGCCGATCTACAACTGGCTGGTCTTCAGCAACCCTCTGGTGCTCGCCGACTCCGGCGTGGGCATGCTGCACAACAAGCCGCTGACCGCGAAGCTGATCTCGACGACGGTGGCGACCGTCGTGACCTATTTCGGGAACCGGTACTGGACCTGGCGGCACCGTGAGCGCAGCGGGCTGCGCCGCGAGTACGTGCTCTTCTTCGTGCTGAACGGCATCGGTCTGCTGATCGCGGCCGGCTGCCTGGCGTTCTCCCGCTACGTACTCGACCTGCACAGCTGGCTGTCCGACAACATCGCCGCGAACTTCATCGGCCTCGGACTCGGCACCCTGTTCCGGTTCTGGTCCTACCGCAAGTTCGTCTTCCGCGAAGAGATCGCCCTCGACGACGCCGAGCACACCCCGGCCCCGGAGTCCCCGGCCGCCCTGGACGGCGAGAGCACTGGCGACCTCCCCGTAGTCCGCTGACCCCGGCTGGTCGATGACCTCCACTCCACCATCCCAGCGGGCGCCGTCGAGGCTGCGTCCGGCGGTTGTCGTCAGCATCATTCTGGCTGTCCTGCTGGTAGGCACCGCCGTCGCCGGGATCGTGGCCGTCGGCAGCGAGCGATCCCAGGCGAACACGGAGCGCAAGCGCGCCGACGAACTGCAGCGCGAGCTCGACGACGCCGGGCCGGGCGCGCAGGTACGGAAGGACGTCCTGGCGGCTGCACAGACCGACGTGGGCGTCCTCTTCAGCTATGACTACCGCAAGCTCGACGACTACGCGGCGGCGACCCGGAAGGTCACGACGGACAAGTTCGGCGCCGAGTTCGCGAAGACCGTGGCCGCGATCCGTCCGCAACAGCTGAGTCAGCAGGCCGTCGCCAAGGCCGACGTCAACGACGCCGCGGTCAAGGACGCGACCGCAAGCACTGCGCACGTCCTCCTGTTCGTCGACACGACCACGACGACCAAGGCCCTGTCGACGCCGAGCGTCCAGCGAACCCGTGTGGAGCTCACGCTCCAAAAAGTGGACGGCCGCTGGCTCGTGGACGGCGTCGAAGCGGTCTAGGCCGAACAGCGGGTCTCTCTGTGCTGAGATGCTCGACTGTGGACGTTGGTTACGCCGGCCTGACGTGTGAAGATGCGAGCGTGACCGAGTTCGCCGTTCGTCCAGCCGTGGCCCAGGACTACGAAGAGGTAAGCGCCCTGTTCGGCGGGGCGATGATGTTCGAGCCGTCGCCCGACGACCTGGGCCGGAGACTGTTCGAGCCCGAGCGGGCGCTGGTGGCGACCGACGGCGGGGAGGTCATCGGCACCACCAGGGCGTTGACGCGTGATCTGTCCATACCGGGTGCGGTGGTACCGGCCGCGCACGTGACCGGGGTCGGCGTGCGCGCGACCCATCGCCGGCGCGGTGTCATGTCGGAGTTGATCACCCGGCAGCTGCGCGAGGTCCCGGAGGCGATCGCGGTGCTGTGGGCCAGCGAGCCGGGCATCTACGGCCGCTTCGGGTACGGCGCTGCCGCGTGGGGGACGTCGTACGAGATCGACCTGCATCGGGTCGGACCGCCCGACGTACGGATCCGTCCCGGCGAAATCAGCGAACTGCCCGCGGACGCCGCCGTGAAGGAGCTGGCGTCGCTCTTGCGGACCATGCAGGAACGGCGACCCGGCGTATCCGGGCGCTCGGAGCTCCAGTGGCAGCGGCACCTGGCGGACAAGAAGGAGGATCGCGACGGACGGACTGCCCGCCAGATCCTGGTCCACCGTGACGAGACCGGCGCCCTGGACGGGTACGCGCTGTGGCGCGGCAAGATGAACTGGACCTCGACCGGCCCGGCCAACGAGGTGCTCCTCGAAGAGCTGGTCGCGATCGAGCCGGCCGCATACCGGGCGCTGTGGCACCACCTGCTGACGCTGGACCTGGCGGCCACACTCGGTTTCGGGTACGCCGCCCTGGACGAGCCGCTGCAGCAACTCGTCACCACCCCGACCGCGCTGAACCGGCGGGTGAACGAGTCCCTCTGGGTCCGGGTGATCGATGTCGTCCGCGCCCTCGGGCAGCGGCGGTACACCGTCGCCATCGACCGCGTGTTCGACGTCACCGACGACCTGATCCCGGCGAACGCGGGACGGTTCCGGCTGACCGCGGACGGCTTGACGGTCAGGTGCGAACGGACCGACGCCCCGGCCGACCTGAGTCTGTCCGTGACCGAACTCGGTGCGGCCTACCTCGGCGGGCGCACCCTCGCGGAATTCGCTGCCACCGGCCGGGTCACCGAGCACACCCCCGGCGCCCTCACGACCGCCACGGCAGCCTTCGCCTGGCCGATCGCACCGGTCAGCCTGGAGATCTTCTGACTAGCGGTCGTTGTCGTCGGAGCTGAACAGGGTCTCGCCGTCGTCCGGGCGGGGTTGCTTCTGTTGCTGCTGCGGCTCCGCGCGGCGGCGCATGTGGTCCGGCGGCTCCTCGTCCGCGAGGATGCCGTCGCCGGGCTTGCCTTCCGGACCGCCGAAGAGCAGGTCGGACATCTGCAGGTGGACGTGCTCGACATGCGGTACGTCGGGCAGGACGACCTGACCGCGCTCACCCGCGGACTCGATGTGCAGAGTCCCGCAGCCGAGCACCCGGTCGATCAGCCCGTGCTCGTAGGAGACGTCGTTGATCCGCATCAGCGGGATGTCCCGCCCGGTCCGGGTCAGGATGCCGTGCCGGGTGATCAGCCGGCGGTTCGTCACCGTGTAGGTCGAGAAATACCAGTTCAGGAACGGCTTCAGTGCGAAGGCCGCCAGGATCACCACACCGACCGCGAGGATCGCGATCCGCCCCGGCGTCTGCAGCGACCCGGACGGCACGATCGCGGCCAGGAAACCGCCCCCGGCCGCCACCACCAGCAGCAGGAACACCGGGAAGATCAGCGCCTTCCAGTGCGTCCGGGTGCTGACGACGACGTACTCGTCCTCACCCAACAACTTCGCCGAGATCGCCATGCCCCCAGTGTCACAGTTCCCGGGTTCGGTTGTCCCCTCCACACACGACCCCTCCCCAGACCGCCGGCGCGAGCACTCGAACCAGCGAGCCCCGTTTGAGGGGTCAACCCCTGAGGCGGTGGGTTTGGGGTGTGCAGGCAGGGTGCCAACCCACCACCCGAGGGGTTGACCCCTCAAACGGGGCCGGCCCACCCCGACATCGACCCACCCCGAACATCGCCCCGGATCCTGACCAGCACACCCGGCCGACGGTCACCTGCACATCGAGCAGCAGAACCCCCTTTGAGGGGTCAACCCCTGAAGCGGTGGGTTTGCGGTGTGCAGGCAGGGTGCCAACCCACCACCCGAGGGGTTGACCCCTCAAACGGGGCCGGCCCACCCCGACATCGACCCACCCCGAACATCGCCCCGGATCCTGACCAGCACACCCGGCCGACGATCACCTGCACATCGAGCAGCAGAGCCCCGTTTCAGGGGTCAACCCCTGAAGCGGTGGGTTTGGCCTGTGCAGGCAGGGTGCCAACCCACCACCCGACGGGTTGACCCCTCAAACGGGACTGCTCAGCCCGGCCGACTCAAGGGACCGGCCAGCCAAGGCGACTCAAAGGGGACTGCCCTAGCCGGGGCGACTCATAGGGGACTGCCCAGCCCGGGCGACTCAACTGGGACTGCGCCGCCCCGGGCGCGACTCAACTGGGGCTGCCCCGACCTCGGGCGACCTGGCGCCAGGCCTCCGACACGATGGTTGAACCCTTCACAAAATGCATACAGTGAGCCAGTATGCGCGAGGGGCTACCAACTGGGGGGCAGGAGAAGGAGCCGTGATGGGCATCTTGTCGGTACTCGATCGGGAGCACACCGTCGCTCCCCCGGGATACAGCCGCTGGCTGATCCCGCCGGCCGCGCTCGCCGTTCACCTCTGTATCGGGCAGGCGTACGCGACCAGTGTGTACAAGACGTCGATGGTGAAGCACTTCGACACCAGCCAGACCGCGATCGGGGTGATCTTCAGCATCGCGATCGTGATGCTGGGCCTGTCCGCCGCGGTCGGCGGCACCTGGGTGGAACGTAACGGCCCACGCAAGGCGATGTTCGTGGCCGCCTGCTTCTGGGCCACCGGCTTCCTGGTCGGAGCGCTCGGCATCGGCACCGGTCAGCTCTGGCTGGTCTACCTCGGGTACGGCGTGATCGGCGGCATCGGACTCGGGATCGGGTACATCTCGCCGGTGTCGACGCTGATCAAGTGGTTCCCGGACCGTCCGGGCCTGGCCACCGGCCTGGCGATCATGGGCTTCGGCGGCGGCGCGCTGGTCGCCAGCCCGTTGTCCCGCCAACTGCTGAGCCAGTACGACTCCGGCTACGACCCGGACGTCAGCTCCTCGGTGGCCGGCGGCGGTGCCCTGGTCGGACTGTTCGTCACCCTCGGCATCGTCTACTTCGCGATCATGATGTTCGGGGTCTTCAACATCCGGGTGCCTGCCGAGGGCTGGGCGCCGGAGGGGTTCGACCCGGCGACGGTCAAGCAGAAGCCGCTGGTGACCACGGCCAACGTCTCGGCCGCGAACGCGATCAGGACGCCGCAGTTCTGGTTCCTCTGGGTGGTGCTGTTCTGCAACGTCACCGCGGGCATCGGCATCCTCGAGCAGGCCAGCCCGATGATCCAGGACTTCTTCCGTGGCCCGGACGGCAAGTCGACCGTCGCGGTGGCGGCGGCGGCCGGGTTCGTCGGGCTGCTGTCGATCTTCAACATGGCCGGCCGGTTCGGCTGGTCCACCACGTCGGACGTGATCGGCCGCAAGCCGATCTACGCGATGTATCTGGGCGTCGGCATGATCGCCTACTTCCTGCTCGCCACGGTCGGGCACAACAGCACGGCGATCTTCGTCCTGCTGGCCGCGGTGATCATCTCGTTCTACGGCGGTGGGTTCGCGACCGTTCCGGCGTACCTGCGGGACCTGTTCGGCGACCTATCAGGTCGGCGCGATCCACGGCCGGCTGCTGACCGCGTGGTCGGCGGCGGGCATCGCCGGGCCGCTGATCATCAACGGCTTCCTCGACCGGGAAGGCAAGCCGGGCACGCTGACGGCCGCGGCGTACCGGCCGGCGCTGTTCACCATGGTCGGTGTCCTGGCCGTCGGTTTCATCGCCAACCTGCTGATCCGCCAGGTCGCCGACCGGTTCCACGAGAAGTCCGAGGCCACGATGGAGGCAAGCCGATGAACCAGACCGCACGCCTGGTGGTCTCCTGGCTGCTGGTCGCCGTCCTGCTCGGGTACGGCGTCATCGAGACCCTGATCACCGCAGCGAAGATTTTCACCAGTTAGAGCGAAAACGATCAAGTACGGCGAGCCAGGCGGCGGCACGATGGTCCCATGACTGTGTTATTGGCCGGGCCTCCGGCACCGGCGAGTCATGGGGCCTTGACTCCCGGCCTTCCCTCGTCGCTCCAGTCGCTTCGCTCCCTGCGCTCCTCAGTCCAGGCCGGGAGGCCCCATGACTGACGTGTTCGCCGCCTTCGTCGACGTACTGGCCGACGCGCTGGACGATCATGAGGCGACCGGGACCGAGCTGGCCGCCCGGGTCCGGCTGTCCCGGTCGCAGCTCGACCGGGTGGTGGCGACCGCGGCCGGCGAGCGGCCCGGCGCGTTCCGGCGCCGCATCCTGCTGGAGCGGGCCGCGTACCGGCTGCTGACCGCGCCGGGCCACATCCTCGACGTCGCGGTCGAGGCCGGCTACGGCTCTCACGAGGCGTTCACGCGCGCCTTCAGCCGGGCGTACGGCGTCGCACCGGCGGCCTGGCGGGGTCGTCCGGACCGGATCCGGATCGACGCGCCGAGTGGCATCCACTTCCACCCACCGAACGGCCTGCGGGTGCCGGCCAGGGACAAGGTGACCTCCATGGATCTTCTCCGCACGATGGTCGACCACCACGTCTGGCTACTCGGCCAGATGTGCGATCAGGCAGCGACGTTGACCGACGCCCAACTCGACACTCCGATCGAGATCTCCGTCGAGGGCATCGACGCCGACCCGACACTCCGCTCGCTGTTGTCCCGCCTGATCGGCCAGCTCGGCATGTGGCACGCGGCGCTCGCTGGGCGCGAGTACGACTTCTCCGTCGAGCAAGGCGAAAGTGTCCAGAGCATGCGGCGCCGGCTCGACGAAGTCGGCCCGGCCTTCGCCGCCGAGGTCGGCGAGCTCTGCAGCCAGAACCGCCTCGACGAACTCATCGTCTGCCCCGGCGAACCGGTCGAGGTCTACACCGCCGGCGCGATGATCGCGCACGTCATCACGTTCGCGTCGTACCGCCGTACCCTCGTCGCCGGCGCCCTGCACGACGCCGGCCGCCCCGACTTCGACGGCGGTGATCCCATCCGCTGGATCACCCAGGCGACCTGAGCCCGCGATGGTCGCCCAGTTGCTGACGGTCAACGTCGTTCACGAGCTCATCCGCGGCCCGGTCCGCTGGACCGCGATCGACAAGCGCCCGGTCACCGGCCCGGTGGCCGTCGGCGAACTCGGACTGGCCGGCGACAAGCAGTGCGACCGCCGGTTCCACGGCGGCCTCGACAAGGCGCTCTACGCGTACGCCGCGGAGGACGCCGACTGGTGGTCGACCGAACTGGACCGCGAGATCCCACCGGGCCAGTTCGGCGAGAACCTCACCACCCGCGGCCTCGACATCACCGGAGCACTGATCGGCGAACGCTGGCGGATCGGCGGCCCGAAGACCGGCATCCTGGTCGAGGTGCGTTCCCCCCGCGACCCCTGCGGCAACCTGTCCGCCCGGATGGGGATCCCCAGGTTCCACCGGCGATTCGTGGCGACCGGGCGGGTCGGGGCCTACCTCAAGGTGTTGTCGACCGGCTCGGTGCGGGCAGGCAATCGGATCGTCGTCGTCCACCGCCCGGCGCAGGGAGTGAGCATCGCCGAGGCATCAGGCGCTGCGTAGGTGCGTCACATCCCCGGCGGCGAGTGGGCGTGGGCCGTCGGGGGTGTCGATGATCAGGCGACCGTCGTCGGCGAGGTCGCGGGCGGTGCCTTCGAGGACGGTGCCGTCGGGCAACTCCACGCGAACGGCCTGCCCGAGCGTGGCGGAGAGTTCGCGGTACTCCGGCAGGATCGTCGCCGGATCGCCCTCGGCCTCGACCCAGGTCAGGTAACGCGCGGAGAGCTCACGCAGTACGGCGGTCAGCACAGTGGCCCGATCGGTCGTGGCCGCCTTCTCGAGGGCCAGCGAGGTCGCCGCGGGATGCGGCTTCTCGATCTCGCGCAGGGTCACGTTCAGGCCGATGCCGACCACAGCTGCCGGACCCTCCACTCGCTCGAGCAGAATGCCAGCCAGCTTCCGGTCCTCGACCAGTACGTCGTTCGGCCACTTCACGAGCGCCGGGATGTCACCGACCTGGCGTACGGCGGCCGCCACGGCCAACGGGACCAGTAGCCCCAGCCACGGCCACCGGGCAGCAGTCACAGCCGTCGGACGCAGCAGAACCGACATGAGCAGGGCAGAGCGCGCCGGAGTGGTCCACGTGCGCCCCAGCCGCCCGCGACCAGACGACTGATACTCAGCAGCCACCACCAACCCCTCAGCGGCCCCGGTGGATGCCGCAGCCGCCACGACCGCATTGGTCGACGGCGTCTCCGCGAGTACGTCGACCTGCGTCCACAACGAGCCAGGCCGTACGAGCCGCCCTCGCAGGAACCGTTCGTCGAGTGGCGGCCGATCCAGGTCGCTGAACATCAGCCGGTGTTCTGCAGGCCGGCGGCAACACCCGAGACGGTCAGGAACAGCAGCTGCCGAGTGCGGACGATCTGCTCCTCGTCCAGCGAGTCATCCGTCCGCAGCGTCCGCAGCGCCCGCAACTGCAGGTAGCTGAGCGCGTCGACGTACGGGTTCCGCAGCTCGACCGCTCGGCCCAGCACACGCCGCCCGGCCAGCAGCCGGCTCTCATCGAGCACCTTGAGCACCCACTCGGTGGTGAGCTCGTGCTCGTCGAGCATCAGCTGGGTCAGGTCCGCCCGGTCGCCCAGCTCCAGATAGCGACGCAGGATGCGCCGGTCGGTCTTCGCCAGCGACATCTCGGCGTTCTCCAGCATCACCTGGAACAGCGGCCAGTTCTGGTTCGCGTCGCGCAGTACGGCGACGTCCCCGACGGCCGACAGCGCCGAGCCGAGGCCGTACCAGCCGGGCGCGTTCACCCGGGCCTGCGACCACGCGAACACCCACGGGATCGCCCGCAGGTCCTCCAGCGACGACACCGCCACGCCACGCCGAGCGGGCCGCGACCCCAGCGGCAGCTGACCGAGCTCCTCCAGCGGAGTCACCCGGCCGAACCACTCCGCGAAGCCATCCGCCTTCACCAACCGGTGGTACGTCGTACGCGCGGCCTCGTCGAGGGTCTTCTCCACCACCGAGAACCGATCGGCTGCCGCAGCAGCCCGCTCCTCCACGGCCGGCGTGGACGCCAGCAACGTCGCCGCGGTCACCTGCTCGATGTGCCGCTGCGCGATCGCCGCATTGCCATAGCGCGCCGGGATCGCCTCACCCTGCTCAGTGAGCTTGAACCGCCCGGCCACCGATCCAGGAGCCTGTGCCAGTACGGCGCGGTTCGCAGGACCACCGCCACGCCCCAGAGCGCCACCACGACCGTGGAACAGGGTCAGCCGGATCGCATTGCGCTGTGCCCACGCGGTGATCCGGGCCTGAGCGTCGTACAGGGCGAGCGTCGCCGACGACGGGTCCGACGTCCTTGGCGGAGTCGGAGTACCCGAGCATGACCTCGAAGCGCCGGTCGTTGGCGGTGAGCCGGTGCCGGACCCGGGTGAGCTGGATCGCGTTGTCCAGCACCTCGACCGAGTTCTGCAGGTCCTCACCGGTCTCGAACAGCGGTACGACGTCCAGCTCGATCGGGCGACCGTCGAGCGCGGCGTCCGCGAGCTCGTAGACCGCTGCGAGATCACCGGCGTTGCGCGTGAACGAAACGACGTACCGGCGGCAGGCCTCCGGGCCGAAGCGCTGCTGGATCTGACCGATCACCCGCAGCGTCGCCAGCACCTCTTCGGTCTGGTCGGACAGCTCACCGCCGCCCAGCACCTCTTCGAGCGCCTTGGTGTGGACCGACGAGTGCTGACGGACCTCCAGCTCGGCCAGGTGGAAGCCGAACGAGTTCACCTGCCAGATGAGCTGCTGGAGCTCGCCGTACGCCTGACGTGGCGCACCTGCGGTCACCAGCGAGTCCTGCAGCGACCTTGAGCTCGTGCAGGAAGTCAGAGGCCCTCGGGTAGCCGAAGTCCGCGTCGCGGGCGCGGGTCGCGGCCAGTCGGCGGGCGGCGAGGAGCAGAAGCTGCCGGTGCGGCTCGGCGGGCGAACGGGTCTCGATGTCCGCGATCAGGTCCGGGTTGACCGCGCGGGCGTCCTCCAGGATGCGGCGGACCGGTGCGCGACGGCGGTGTGGTCGCGGCGTCCAGGGTGAGCGCCCGACCGAGCTGCGTCCGTGGCCTGTTCGAGCGCCCGCAGGACGTGGTCGGCCTGGATCTGCATGGCCTCGCGGGTGATCGCGGCCGTGACGTTCGGGTTGCCGTCGCGGTCGCCGCCGATCCACGAGCCGAGCCGGACGAACGGCGCCACCACCGGCGGCCGGATCCCGGCGGCGTCACCGGCGAGCGCGTCGTCCGAGCCGCCGGTAGACGTTGCCGATGACATCGAAGAGCGTCTCCTCGAACACGGCCATCGCGGACCGGACCTCGTCCAGCGGCGACGGCCGGCTGGTGCGGAGTTGCGACGTACGCCAGAGGATGTCGACCTGCTCGATCAGGCGGCGGCGGTTCTCCGCCAGCTCGCTGTCGCCGGCCCGCGGGTCGCCCGCTCCTCCAGCAGCGACGAGATGCGCCGGATCGTCGCCAGCACGGCGCGCCGCCGGGCCTCGGTCGGGTGCGCGGTCAGCACCGGGCGGAACTCGAGCCCGTTGAGCAACGCGCGGGCCTGCTGCTCGCCGCTGTCGGTGGAGATCTGCTCGACCGCCTGGGCCAGCTCGGACACCACCGGCGCGCCAGCGTCACCGGACCGGTCGCGCTCGCGCAGCACCCGGGCGCGGTGCAGCTCCTCGCTGAGGTTGGTCAGGTGGAAGTAGCAGGTGAACGCGCGCGCGACGTCCTCGGCCCGCTCGTTCGGCCAGGACGCGACCAGTTGCTCGGCCGCCGCGCCGTCACCGGCGATGGTCAGCTCCCGGAGCTTCTCGACGTCGTCGAGCAGCGGCTGTCCGGCGTACTCGACCAGCACCTTGCCGAGAAGCTCGCCGAGCAGGCGGACGTCGGCCCGAAGTTCTTCGGGCACCTCGAACCGCGCGCGGGTACGGGTCTCACTACCGGTCTCGGTCACGTTCGCCCACCCTATCGGCGGGCGCACGCGGACGCCGCGTCAGTCCGCCTGCTGGAAGCCGATCGTGACCCGCCGTTCAGCTACTTCACAGTACGGCGGACCGGGCAGGATCTCGGCCCGAATCGGCGCTCACACGTTGCCGAAGCCGCCGCCGACGACCTGGGAGACGACCTTGGCCAGCTCGACGGGGCTGCGGTCGGTGCCGTCGACGACGAGCATCCGGGCGCAGGCCTCGGTCATCGAGGCGAGCAGCTCGGCCAGGACCGGCAGATTCGCCTCCGGATCGGTGACGCCGGGCAGAGACTGCAGCAGGGTCAGCCGCAGGCCCTCGACCAGAAACGCACGGGCGGCCCGGACCCGCTCGGCGACCACCGGCGCGGCGCCGTACTGGGCACCGAAGACGATGCGCCAGGACTGCGGGTGCTTCGCGGCGGTGGTGAGGAAGGCGGTCAGGCCGTCGAGGACATGCTCCTCGGGGGTGCCGACGCTCGGATCGGCGGGCAGCGCGGCGACGATCGAGAGGACCAGGTGCTGCTCCTCGCGGGCGAGCAGGGCCAGCAGCAGCTCGTCGCGGTTCGCGAAGCAGTCGTAGACGACGGGTTTGGTCACGCCGGCCGCGTCCGCCACCGACTGCATCGTCGTACCGGCGTAGCCGTTCGCGGAGAAGACCTCGAGGGCGGCGTCGAGAATCATCGGGCGCCGGCGTTCCGGACCGAGATGCGCCGCCCGCCGGCGCGGTTCTCGGTCGTCCACCACTTGACAAACCTACCTCATCGTAGGAAATTTCCTACGGTCTGGTAGGAACTGCCCGGGGGTGGTCGAGTGACCGAACGAGGCACTGCCGGCTGGCTCGAGTCCGAGGGCTCGACCGTCCCTGGACGCGAGTGAGCTGGCCCGGTTGGTCGACCGGACGTCGGAGCGGGAGCTTCGGCATCGGCTCATCGGGGGCGTGCGGGAGATCGCGTTGCGCGAGATCTTTCGCCGGATGCCGGAGTACCTCCGACCCGCCCGGGCTGCCGGGTTCGACGCAGTCGTCGCCTGGCAGATCACGGGGGCGGGGCCGGGTGAGGTCGGGCTCGGGGGACGTGGACGAGCTCTGGATCCGGGTCCGCGACGGCCGCTGCACGGTGCTCGACGATCAGCCCGAGGACGCGGACATCTCCATCCGCACCGATCCCGCCACCCTGCTCCGCGTCGTCACCGGCAACGAGGACCCGGTCCTGGCCGTCCTCAAGGAACGCCTCTCGGTCCGCGGTGACCTGGCCCTGGCCGCCCGCCTCACCAAGATCTTCGCCGTCGGCCCGGCCTGAGCAGTCCGCCCGGCCCGACTCCCGGCGAGCGTTTCATCAGCGGTCGAGGCCGCGCGGCTTGGGCTGCTCGGCGATCGCCGTGGTGCTTCGCCGCGGGCGACCCGGCCGGCGACGCCACCGCGCCGAAGCCCGGGGTCGCCGGGTCATGGCCCGGCGCGAACCTCGCGATCGGATCCTGCTCGGTCGAGCGCCACCCCGGTCGCTGATCCAGGTCGGCGTGGAGCTCCTGGATCTCCCGAGCGGCCATCGTGCTCACCGCGTCGACCGTGCCCGCTCCACCGGCCACGTCCTCGCGCCGGTTCTCCAGGACCTCGGTCAGCTCGCGCTCGGCGGCCGCCCGCAGGTCGCGCGCCGCGAAGCCGGACTCCAGACCGCCGGCGACCTGCCGCACGAGGGCCTGCTGCTCGGGTTCCGGCAGCCTCGAGTACCCCATCCTTGCCTTCAGCAGGAGATCGTGCTGCGGTCGCGGCCGCACTGCCGTGGCCGTCGGCCACGAGCGCGGTCAGCACGGCCCCCTCACCGCGCCCGGTCCGCGCGCCGATCGCGACCGCCATCGCCCGGGCCGCGGCGACATCGCCCTCGAGCACCGGCACCGGGAACCGGCCAAGGTCGTCGGCCCGGCCGTTCGGGAAGAGCCGCGGGCACGAGCTGTGGCGTGGCGAAGGCCGCATAGGCCTTGCTGACAGCGATCGCGAGACGACTCCGGTCATCGGGCTCGGCCGGCAGTGCGCACCGCCGGCTCCAAGGAGTTCGCGCACTGCGCGACCAGCTCCGTCAGCCCCACCCGGATGTCGATACGCCGGTCGTACGCCTGCCCGTACCGATGGTCCAGCACCGCGTCGACACTCGGCGCGAGCCGGCCCGGGACGTCGAGGTTGTCCGCGAGCGGCTCGAGCAGTCTGCCGGTGCCCCGCGTCGAGCTCGGGCGGCGCGAACGACACGCCCCCGGTGTGCTTGACGACCAGCTGATTGACCTTGCGGATGAGGATGTCGACATTCGCGTCCGCCATGCACGGAAACCTATCGCCGGCCCGGTTCAGCGGATGGTTGCGGTGGATGTCACAGCACCGGTACGCCGTACTGGCGCGTAGGCTGCCCGCTTATGGGAGAGACGGTGAACATCCACACCACCGCCGGAAAGATCGCGGACCTCGAGCATCGGCTCGACGAGGCGGTGCACGCCGGGTCGGAGCGCGCGGTGGAGAAGCAGCACGCCCGCGGGAAGAAGACTGCCCGGGAGCGGATCGCGCTGCTGCTGGACGACGGCTCCTTCTCCGAGCTGGACGAGTTCGCCCGGCACCGTTCCATGTCCTTCGGCCTGGACGGCAATCGCCCGTACGGCGACGGCGTGGTGACCGGGTACGGCACCATCGACGGCCGGCAGGTGTGCGTGTTCGCGCAGGACTTCACCGTCTTCGGCGGCAGCCTGGGCGAGGTGTTCGGCGAGAAGATCGTCAAGGTGATGGACCTGGCCACCAAGATCGGCTGCCCGCTGATCGGCATCAACGACTCCGGCGGCGCGCGGATCCAGGAGGGCGTGGTCAGCCTCGGCCTGTACGGCGAGATCTTCCGCCGCAACGTCCGTGCCTCGGGCGTGATCCCGCAGATCTCGCTGATCATGGGCCCGTGTGCCGGTGGCGCGGTGTACTCCCCCGCGGTCACCGACTTCACCGTGATGGTGGACGAATCGTCGTACATGTTCATCACCGGCCCGGACGTGATCAAGACCGTCACCGGTGAGGACGTCACCCAGGAGGAGCTCGGCGGCGCCCGGACGCACAACACCAAGTCCGGGAACGCGCACTACCTCGGCAGCGACGAGGAGGACGCGATCGAGTGGGTGAAGGCCCTGGTCGGTCACCTCCCGCAGAACAACCTCGAGGACCCGCCGGTGTACGACGCCCCGGCCGATCTCGAGCTGACCGACAGCGACCTGGCCCTGGACACCCTGATCCCGGACTCGCCGAACCAGCCGTACGACATGCACACCGCGATCGAGGCGGTGATCGACGACGGCGACTTCCTCGAGGTGCACACGCTGTTCGCGCCGAACATCATCGTCGGCTTCGGCCGGGTCGAGGGCCGCGCGGTCGGCGTGGTCGCGAACCAGCCGATGCAGTTCGCCGGCACCCTGGACATCGACGCGTCCGAGAAGGCGGCCCGCTTCGTCCGCACCTGCGACGCGTTCAACCTGCCGATCCTGACCTTCGTCGACGTACCCGGCTTCCTGCCCGGCACCGACCAGGAGTGGAACGGCATCATCCGCCGCGGCGCCAAGCTGATCTACGCGTACGCCGAGGCGACCGTACCGATGATCACCGTGATCACCCGCAAGGCCTACGGCGGCGCGTACGACGTGATGGGCTCGAAGCACCTGGGTGCGGACATGAACCTCGCCTGGCCGACCGCGCAGATCGCGGTGATGGGCGCGCAGGGTGCGGTGAACATCCTCTACCGGCGCGAACTGGCCGGCGCCGACGACCCGGAGTCCCGCCGCCAGCAGCTGATCACCGAGTACGAGGACCACCTGGCGAACCCGTACGTAGCGGCCGAACGCGGCTACATCGACGCCGTCGTCAAACCGAGCGAGACCCGCGGAGAGATCGTCCGCGGCCTGCGCCTGCTCCGCACCAAACGCGACACCCTCCCACCCAAGAAGCACGGCAACATCCCCCTGTAGCGGCGCTTACGTCCGAAGATCCGAGGCCTCTAAGCCACAGTTCTTCGGACGTAACGAGAAAGGAGTGCTCGATGAGCGAGCAGGTACTGCGGGTGGTCAAGGGCGATCCGACACCGGAGGAACTCGCCGCGCTGGTCGTCGTCGTCGCGGCCCGCGCCGCCGCTCCGTCCGCGACTGCGGAGCCTGAGCGGCCCAGCAACTGGGCCACGTACTGGCGCAACGCTCGCCACTCCCTCTACCCCGGCCCGAACCGCTGGCGCGCCAGCGCCCATCCGTGACACTGGACGTATGGCCAAGTACGAGGTAAACCCGGCGGCAGTCGAGCAGGCGAAGCGTCTGATCGACGGCCGGCAGTACGTTCTGGACAGCGACTGGGGTGAGGTGCAGCCTCGGGCGGACGACCAGAACGCGTTTCTGGAGAAGCATGGCTGGGAGGAGTACGCCGCCTGGCACCTCGGGCTGACCGAGGGAGCCAGCGACGAGACCAAGGCCCGCTATGCCTTTGTCCTAGGCGATTTCCGCCGGATCCATCGCACTGCGCTGATCGCCTGCGTGTACCGAGCAGCCGAGTGGCGCCACAAGTCCATCGAACTGGCTGCGCACGACCTGCTCCAGCAACTGGACGCCAAGGCCGGGCTGACCGCCTAAGGCCGCACTACAACCCCACTGTGGGGAACATCCCAGTCACCTGCAGCACATTTGTTTCCCCAAGCCTGGCGTCACGTGCGGCGGAAGCGGACCAGGGGGTAGAGCGGGGTCTGGTCGGTGGTGCGGCGTGGCCCGGGGAACGTGGTGGCGCCGTCGAGGGTGAGGCCGTGGCGGGCGGTCTGGGCGACGAGGAGGGTGAAGGCGTCCTGGGCTCGCGACTCGTTCGGGACGCGACCGTCGGCGTACCGGCTGGCGTCGGACTTGTCGGTGGTGGTGACGAAGACGCCGCCCGGGCGCAGTACGCGGGCGACCTCGGCGATGACCGGTTCACTGTCGTCGAGCAGATGAAGCAGCCAGATCGCGACGACCGCGTCACACCGCCGGTCGGCGATCGGCAGCCGGCAAGCGTCCGCGGCCGCGACATGACCGGGCAGCCGGACCCGCGCGTGCCGGAGCATCGCCGTGGACAGGTCGATCCCGTGTACCAGGTTGCCCCGGGCAACCAGTTCGGCGCCGACGATCCCGGTGCCGACGGCGAGCTCGAGAACCCGTCCGCCCTTCGGCAGCAGGGAATCCACTGCCGCAGCGGCGGCTTCGGCGCGGGCGGTGCCGCCGCGGGTTTCGTCGTACCGGGCGGCCTCGGCTTCGTCGTACTCGACGCTGCGGGACGTGGTCCACAGGGCGGGCCAGGGGATGCCGACCTGGGCGAGCATGCGGCGGAGCAGCGGGAGGGAGAGGCCGACGACGTTGTGGTAGTCGCCTTCGATGGCGGTGACGAAGGGGCCGCCGAGGCCGTCCACGGTGAACGAGCCGGCCACGACGAGCGGTTCGCCGGTGGCGACGTACGCGTCGATCTCGGCGTCGGTGAGGTCGGCGAAGAAGACCTTGGTGGACTCGAGCTCGCGCAACTCCTGCTTCGAGTTGGTGTCGATCAGGCAGTGACCGGTGTGCAGTACGCCGGTTCGTCCGCGCATCGACCGGAGTCGTTCGCTGGCCACCTCCGGCGTACCGGGTTTGCCGTAGGCGACACCGTCGAGCTCGAGGACCGAGTCGCAGCCGAGCACGGTCGCGTGCTCAGTCAGGCCGGCGACGACCGCGCGTGCCTTCAGAGTTGCCAGCAGGCGGGCGAGCTCACCCGGGGTCTCGGCGGTGATGTGGTCCTCGTCGACGCCGGAGACGATCACCTCCGGCTCGACCCCGGCACCCCGCAAGGTCTTCAGTCGCGCGGGCGACGCCGAGGCGAGCACAAAGCGCGGCTTCACAGCTTCGCGAGGGCTCGACGCAGCGGGTCGAGACCGATCGACCCGAGGTTCAGCGCATCGGAGTGGAACGTCCGCAGGTCGAACGCCGACCCCTTGCGCTGCTTGGCTTCCTCCCGCGCCTGCAGCCAGATCCGCTCACCGACCTTGTACGACGGCGCTTGCCCCGGCCAGCCGAGATAGCGGTTCAGCTCGGCCCGCAGGAACTCGGTCTCCATCCGGCAGTGCGCCCGGAGGAACTCGAACCCGAGGTCGGCGTTCCACCGCTCCCCCGGACGCCAGCCGAACGGGTTGTCCCGCGGGACCTCCAGCTCCAGGTGCATGCCGATGTCGACGATCACCCGGGCCGCCCGGAACCCTTGCGCGTCCAGCATGCCGAACCGCGCGCCGGGGTCCTCGAGATACCCCAGCTCCTCCATCAGGCGTTCGGCGTACAGGGCCCAGCCCTCGCCGTGACCGGAGACCCAGCAGGCGATCCGCTGCCAGCGGTTGAGCAGGTCCGTGCGCAGCATCGTCTGCGCGCACTGGAGGTGATGCCCGGGCACGCCCTCGTGGTAGACCGTGGTGACCTCGCGCCAGGTGGCGAAGTCCTCGACGCCGTTCGGCACCGCCCACCACATCCGGCCGGGCCGGGTGGTCAGGTCCTCGCTCGGCGGCGTGTAGTAGATCGAGCCGTCCGAGGTCGGCGCGATCATGCACTCGAGGGTGCGGATCTCGTCGGGGATGTCGAAATGCGTGCCGCCCAGCTCGGCCACGGCCGCGTCGGACATCTGCTGCATCCAGTCCCGGAACGCTTCCTTGCCGTGGATCTTGCGGCCCGGGTCGTCGTCCAGCAGAGCGGCGGTCGCGACGATGCTGCGGTCGCCTCCGTTGAGGCCGGCCGCGATGGCCTCCATGTCCGCCTCGATCCGGGCGAGTTCCTCCCAGCCCCAGGCGTACGTCTCCTCGAAGTCGATCGTCGCACCGAGGAAGTCGCGGGAAGCCAGCTCGTACACCTCGCGGCCGCACGCGTCCCGCTGCGGCGCCCGCGGCGCGACCTCGGCGATCAGCCAGGCACCGAACTCCTCGTACGCCTTCCGCGCCGACGCGGCCGCGGCCTCCACGGTCGACTTGACCGCCCGGTCCGGCGCCTGTGCGGCGAGGCCGGCGAAGAAGTCGTCACCGTCGGCACCGGTCCAGCTGGCGATCCGGTCGGCCAGGTCGTTCACCTGACGGAGCGCCGATACCCGGCCCTTCCCCGCCTGGTCGAGCAGCGTTTCGCGGTACCCGTCCAGCGCCGTACCGACCTGGCTGAGCCGGATCGCGATCGTCTCCCAGTCCTCGTCCGTTGCGGTCGGCATCAGATCGAACACCTGCCGGACCTCGGCCGGGACCGAAGCGATCGCATTCAGCTGATGCTGGGGTACGCCGGCCTCGTACCGCTCGATCTCCAGCCCGAGCCGCTCCAGGAACGCGTCCTTGGCGACCTCCTCACGCGGGCTGCCGGTCGCGATCGCCTGTGCCTCGGCGACGGACCGCCGGGTCAGCTCGGCCAGCGCCTCGAACCCGGACGGTGTGTAGTCCGGCAGCTCGTGGTCGTGGCCCGCGATCCCCATGAACGTCGCGGCAGTCGGCGACAGGGCGACGTACTGCTCGAGATACCGGTCGGCGAGCTGGTCGATCGGGCTGTTCGGCGCACTGGCCGGGATGCTGGCTTCGGTCACCTGGCCGACCCTACCCCGCGGGGGCCGCTCGGCTGACCTGTTTGTTGCCGATACTGTGGCGACCGCTGTCCACTCGCAGCGATGGTTCAAGAAGGGAACGGCGTTGAGCCAGACACCGTTCGGCGGACCACCCGGCCAGAATCCGCCGTATCCGCCGTACCAGCAGCCGGGTCCCCCACAGGGGCCGCCGCCAGGTCCACCACCGGGTCCTTACGGTCCACCACCGGGCCAGTACGGCGTACCTCAGTACCGAGCCTCGCTGGGACCGCAGCAGGGACCCGGCTTCAGCTGGGGACCCACCTTCGGGCCACCTGGACCGGGCGGGCCCGGCGGGCCCGGGTTCCAGCCGGGCTGGCAGCCGCAGCGGCCGAGGAAGAAATCCAAGGGACCGCTGATCGCCATCCTCAGCCTCGTCGGCGTGGCCATCGTCGGCGTCTGGATGTTCGGCGTGATCAAGAAGAACGCCGACAGCAACTACACCCCACCGGTCAGCTCGGGCCGCTACACACCGGAGCCGACCACGACGTCGGCGCCCACTGAGCAGCCGACCGAGGAGCCAACCAGCTCCACGTCCACCTCGACGCCGCCGGACGGCCCGTCCGACGCGACGATCGTGGGCAAGAACGCGCTCTACAAGGTCGGCCAGATGCGCACGGTCAACTGCAAGGAGCCCCGCGTCCGGCCGACCACCGCACGGAACGCGGCGGCCTACTGGGCCGCGATCAAGCCCTGCCTGGACAAGTCCTGGGCACCGCTGGTGGCGAAGGCGGGCTACACCTTCCGGGCGCCGAAGATGCTGTACTGGTCCGGCACCAGCGTGAACAACCCGTGCGGCTCCGGCCCGGTCCAGGTGCCGTTCTACTGCTCGGCCAACCACATGATGTACATGAAGGTCGACGTCTTCGTGAAGACCTACAACGAGTACCCGGACTCGGAGTCGAAGGCGTACGCCCGGATGTGGTACTCGCGGTCGATCGCGCACGAGTACGGGCACAGCGTGCAGTACATGACCGGGATCCTGCAGGCGGCCAGCAAGATCCGGTACGAGCAGCCCGACTCCGAGGGCCAGATGCGGATGACCCGCCGGATGGAACTGCAGGCGAACTGCTTCGCCGGTGTCTTCCTGGCCGCGAACAAGCGCAGCTACCCGATCAACGGCCTGATGCTCAGCGTCTGGAAGAAGTGGGTCGTCACCGCCGGCGACAAGCCTGAGCAGGGCGACCACGGCAGCGTGGCCAGCCAGGCCCGCTTCATGGGCAAGTCCTTCAACACCGCGAATCCCGGCGTCCTGCAACACCTTCTCGGCGTCACCCGCCAACGTCAGCTGAGAGTTCCGGCGGGGCGACCTGCCGCCAGGAGTCGATCAGGATGTCGTAGAGCTCGTCGGCATCCTCGAGCGCGGCGAGGCGGGCTCGAACCCAGTTCGAACCCGCCTCGTGCGGCGGAACCCAGAACTTCCCGGGTTCCGCCGCGATCAGCTCCTCCCGCTCCAACCGGGGGCACCGCACCGCGAACGACGTCTGATCGTCCGGGACCGTGATGAACATCCGGCCGGCCACATCGAAGGTCGGATGCCCCCACCGCTGCTTCTCCACCGTCTCCGGAAGGGACAGCGCGATCCGTCGTACGTCGTCAGCGTCCAGCACGCTGACACCCTACGAAATGCGCCGCCGGCCCGGTAGCAGAAGGGCGACGACCGCGCCGACGGCGACGATGGCCGCGCCGGTCCAGACCGCGGGAACCAGGCCGTCGGCGTACGACGCCGGCGAGTCGTAGGAGCCGGCGGAGGCGAACACCGAGGCCAGAACGGCGACGCCCATCGCGACACCGACCTCACGAATGGTGTTGTTCGTGCCGGACGCCACCCCACGGTCCGCGTCGGCCGCGCTCGCCATCACGACACTCGCGGCGGGCGCGAAGGTCAGCCCCATCCCGACACCGGCCAGAATGAACGGTACGACGAGTTCGCCGTACTGCGTCGTCGCCGTCGTGACCAACGCGATCCAGCCGAGCGCCACCGCGAGGAACACCTGCCCGCCGGCGATCAGGACTCGCGGCCCGACCCGGTCGACGATCAGGCCGGCGATCGGCGCGACCACCATCGGCGCCATCGTCCACGGCAGCGTCCGGATCCCCGACTCCAGCGGGCTGTAGCCCTGCACGACCTGGAAGAACTGCGCCAGCAGGAACACCGAGCCGAACACGCCGACCGCGAACGTGAACGAGGTGATGTTCACGACGCTGAACGCCCGGACCGAGAACAACCGCAGCGGCAGCATCGGAGCCGCGGTCCGCCGCTCCCAGCCGACGAACGCGGCCAGCAGCGCTACGCCGGCGACCAACGAGCCCAGCACCGGACCCGACGTCCAGCCGTCGCCGGCACCGTGCACGACACCCCAGACGACGGACAGTACGCCGCCAGTCGCGAGGACCAATCCGGGCAGGTCCAGGCGCTTCGCCGTACCCTTCGACTCCGTCAGGACGCGCGCGGCGAGCAGTACGGCGACCACGCCGACCGGCACGTTCAGCCAGAAGATCCATTGCCAGTTCAGGCCGTCCACGACGGCTCCACCGACGACCGGACCGACGGCCACGCCCAGTCCGGAGATGCCACCCCAGATACCGATCGCGGCACTGCGCTGCTTGTCGGGTACGGCGCCGGCCAGCAAGGTCAGCGACAACGGCATCACGGCCGCCGCGCCGACGCCCTGAATCGCGCGGGCGCCGATCAGCATCCACGGCTCGGTGGCCAGCGCGCAGGCCGCCGAGGCCAGCGTGAACAGGGCGATCCCGGCCAGGAACACCCGACGGCGACCGAGCCTGTCGCCGATCGCCGCCATCGTCAGCAGCAGGGCGGCGAAGGACAGCGTGTACGCGTTCACGAACCACTGCAGGTCGGACAGCGACGCGCCGAGCTCGGCCTTGATCACCGGCAGCGCGTTCGTCACGACCAGGTTGTCCAGCGTGACCATAAAGGTGGGGATCCCCACCGCGGCCAGGACAGCGCCAAGCCCGAAGGTGCGGGTTCGCGGGGTCCGGACCGGCTCACCAAGAGCGGTCGACGTCATCTCTATCTCCTAGTTGTAATCCACTGATAACAAGTCCGTGAACCCAAAGTATGCATCCGCTGATAACATGTCAAGCGAACAGAGGAGAGCGATGACGACGAAGGTGAGACTGACCGCGGCGGAGCGTGGGCCACAGGTGCTGGAGGCGGCGGTGCGGGCGTTCGGCGCGTCCGGGTACGAGGGCACCAAGACGGACGAGATCGCGAAGATGGCGGGCGTCTCGCAGCCGTACGTGATCCGCCTGTTCGGCACCAAGCAGCAGCTGTTCCTGGCCGCGGTGCAGAGCGTCTGCGACCGGATCGAGCAGATCTTCCGCGAGGCGGCCGAGGAGTCGCCCGAGCTGAGCAGTCTCGGGCGGAACTACGAGCGCCTGCTGTCCGAGCCGGAGCTGCTGCTGGTGCTGCTGCACGGCTTCTCGGCCAGCGGCGAGCCGGCCATCGGCGACTGCGTCCGCGCGCGGTTCGGCGGCATCTACACCCTGGTGCGCGAACTCACCGGCGCCTCACCGGAGGAGGCCCGCGAGTTCCTCGCCACCGGCATGCTGCTCACCGTGATGTCGGCCATGCAGGTCCTCGGCCCCGGCGCGATCAGCATGCCGTGGGCAGAGGAGATCCAGAAGACGCTGGGGTCACCGAAATAGTCAGTCGCGGCCGAGCTTCTGACCGGCCGCGAACCAGATCGTCACGGTCGCGAGGACCAGCGCGCCGACGGTGATCAGCAACGATCCCGGCACATCAGCACCCTGAACCAGCGCGGCCGCCACCGCGACCACCGGAACGATGAGCACGGCGATTGCCCCCGGCAACCACCAGCGTCGCAGTGCGTCCCGGTGCACCCGCGCGTACGACGGAACTTGTGCGGCGAACGCGCTCGCCAGATGCACCACGAGCACAGCGATCGCGGTGACAGCGAGGCTCCAGCTCATTTCGCCCGGCGCCCGGATCAACCAGCCGGCCGCGACAACCAGCAGGAACACCAACCCCGCCAGCGAATCCGGCAACACCACCGACGCCACCAGCATCGGTACCGCGATCAGCGGAATGAGATCCAGCTGATCCCACGACTGCAGCGCCGGCACCACGAGCGCCACAGCACCCGCGACCGCGATCACCAACCGCGCCAGCAGCACAGACCGTCCCGACGCCCGCAACTGCGCCAGCCACAAGCTGATCCTCTCCGCGATGCTCATGAGCGCATCCTCGGAGCGGAAGCCAGCCTGGAGGCGTCCCGCAGTACCTCGTCCAAGGTCCCGGCGCCTCGCCACGGCACCGTCGGTACGCCGAGGTCGCTGAGCCGATCGAGATCGCGTCGGCGCTCCAGCAGGCGCAGTCGCCAGGCGAGCGGCCAGGTCCGGGAGTCGTGCTCGTCGAGGTCGATGATCGACGCGATGTCCGGCGGCAAGGTGTCCACGGCGATCACCGTGCAGCCCGAGTGGACGAGCGTCACGACGTACCCGAGCGTCACCTGGCGGATCAGCGGGCTGAGCACCAGCACCAGGCTGTCGGACCTGATCCGGTTCCGCCGGGCCAGCTGCTGTTCGTCCTGCTGGCGGCCCTTGCGATCGGCATGGACGAGCGTGTCGAGGATCCGTCGCAGGTGCCCGCGGCCGCTGCCGGAGCGGACGCCGCGGACCAGGTTCCCGGTGTCGATCAGCCGGACGCGGTCGCCGTGCCGCAGATAGTGCTCGGCGATCGACGCGGCCGCGCGGACCGCGGTGTCGAGGCTGCTCGACCGGCCGTCGATCCCTTCGCTGATCCCGATCTCGCCGCCGGTGTCGAGCAGGATCACCACCTCGGTGTCACGATCCGACCAGGTCGACGTGACGTGCAGCTCGCGGGTCCGCGCCGACACGGACCAGTTGATCCGCCGCAGCCGGTCGCCGGTGCGGAACGGCCGGACACCGGCCAGCTCGGTCCCTTCCCCCGGTCGCCGGGACCGGTGCAGCCCGACCAGGCCGGCCGGCCGCGGTACGGCGTCGACCGCCTCGAAGCCTTCACGCAACGGCAGCGTGGTCACCGACAGCGGCTCAGCCGACGTCACCTGGATCCGGTACGCACCGAGCACCGACGTGGCCGCGACCGTTGGTCGCTCCAACGCACGCAGACCCCATCGCTTCGACCGCAGCCCGACCTCGAGCGTCACCGCGCCGTCCGACACCGGCTCCGCGATCGCCGCCTGCGGCGGGTCGTACTGGAACCACTGCGACCGGGGCAACGCCACCACGACCAGATCGATGTCCGGGTCAACGGTCCCGGCCACCCGCAGCCGGTACGTCGTCGCCTGGCCCTCGAACAACACGTCCGCGTCGAGCTCGGTGTGCACCTCGGGCCGCTCCCGTGGCCGGAAGTACCTCCCCCACACCGCGACGAACGCCAGCGGCAGCCCGAACACCGCCGCATCGGGTCGCCGCGCCAGCACCGCGATGCCGATGCAGCACCGCGGCCGCGCAGACCGCGCGGATCTGCGCATGCGTCGGTTGCCATCTCATCAACGGGAAGCGCCGACCACGGTCGGAGGTGTCGCAACCGTGCCGAGCACCGTACGAACCACGGTCGCGCCGGTGACCTCGTGCAGCCAGAGCTCCGGCCGCACAGTGATCCGGTGCGCCAGCGCAGGTACGGCGACGGCCTTCACATCCTCTGGTACGACGTAGTCCCGGCCGTGGATGACGGCGTACGCACGGGCAGTCAGGAGCAGCGCGAGCGAACCGCGAGGTGATGCGCCGACGAGGACCTGCGAGTCCCGACGGGTCGCGGATGCGAGGTCGACGCAGTACTGGCCGACGGTGTCGTCGACGGTGACCGACTCGACGGCGCGTTGTGCGGTCAGCAGTCCGGCAGCGTCGGTGACCGCGTCGACCGTCTGGTCCTCCTGGCGGCGGCTCATCCGGCGACGCAGTACCTCCCACTCCTCCTCGGCGCTCGGGTAGCCGAAGCCGATGCGCAGCATGAACCGGTCGAGCTGCGCCTCGGGGAGCGGGTAGGTGCCCTCGTACTCGACCGGGTTCGCGGTCGCGAGCACGTGGAACGGAGTCGGCAGCGGGAAGGTCTGGCCTTCGACGGTGACCTGGTGCTCCTGCATCGACTCGAGCAGCGCGGCCTGGGTCTTCGGTGGGGTCCGGTTGATCTCGTCGGCCAGCAGCAGGCCGGTGAAGATCGGGCCGGGCCGGAAGACGAACTCCGACTCCTTCTGGTCGTACACGAACGCGCCGGTCACGTCCGACGGCAACAGGTCGGGAGTGAACTGCACCCGCCGGAACTCGAGCCCGAGCGCCTGCGCGAACGACCGGGCCGCCAGCGTCTTCGCGAGGCCCGGGTAGTCCTCCAGCAGCACGTGCCCACCCGCGAGGATCCCGGCCAGCACCAGCTCCAGAGCCTCGGCCTTGCCGACGACTGCCTGGCTCACCCGCTCCAGCACCCGCCGGCTCAGGTCGGACACCTCACCGAGCGTCAGCTCGCGATCAGTCACAGTTCCTCACAGATTCTCGATGGTGTGGATCGCGTACTCGATCTCCTCGAAGGACGCGGTGCGTTTCTCGTCGCTGGTGATCAGGCTCCAGAGCCGTTCGCCGGTGATCGCGCGAGCGCGGTCAGGCTCGAGCGTGGGATCGACGCCGTGGCGATGGACCAGGCGATCGGTGGTGAGCTCCAGCAGCAGCGGACGGATCCGGCGGACGAACGTCTGCGAGCCCTCGCCGGCCCGGCGCTCTCGGCTGGACTCCTGCAGCCAGGTGGCGATGAACTGGGTCCGGTTGTCGTCGCTCCGGGTCCGGATCGCCGCCAGCTGCTCGTCGTGCCGCGTGGGCCAGCTGGTCTCCAGCACCTGCGAGGTGATCAGCCGGATCGCCAGCGAACCGAACCCGATCGCCAGCGCGGTGGCGACGAACCACAACGGCCGTGGCGCCATCCCCGCGGCGCCGAAGGCCCCCACCAGCAGCAGGCTCGCCAGCACCGTGATCCCGACATGCTGGAGCAGCACCTTGTTCAGCCGCATCGACCGGCCTCGCCGCTTCCCCGGCTCCGGCGGCGGTCCTTTCTCCTCCAACGGCGACCACCGGTACGACGTCATGTCGCCGCCCTCTCGGGGTGGGCAACCGCCAGCTCGTCCCGAAGCCGAAGCAGGGCGGCCCGGGCCTCGGCGCGAGCCTCTTCGGACGAACCGTGAGTGGAGTAGCGAGCCTCGCGGTAGAGCTCACCGAGCCGCACCAACTGGGGCTCGGAGATCCCACCGACGCCCATCACCCGGACGGTGAACTCGGCGGGCGTCTCCGACGGATCGCGACCCACGCCCGCCGACGCGGACGCCTCCTCCAACGCGACCCAGCACGCGATCACCGCATCGGTCGGCGTCCCGGAGTCGATCCGGGACAAGCCGGTGTCGACCGCCTCGGCAAGCCGCTCGGCCTTCACCCGCTCCCACTCGGCGTCGACCGCCTCGGCCTGCGGAAGCTCGACCTTGCGGGCGATGCGATAGATCAGCCGGCCGAGGAACACCGCCAGCGCCGCGATTGCCAGCCAGAAGAGCGCCTGCCACAGCGCCTTCAGCCAGGCCGGCATCGGCCGGGCCTCCCGCTGACGCTGCGGCGGCGGACCGATCGGTGTCGGCGCCGACACGGTCTCGCTCGGGGTGAAGGTCGGCAGCGTCCGCGGGCTCGATCGCAACGTGCTCTCACTGAGCGGCCGGACCGAACCACCGGCCGACGCAAGCACCACGAAACCGGCCGCCGTCACCCCGACGAGCAGGACGGCCGCCAGAGCGAGCGCGCCCCGCCGCTGCGTCTGCATCTGGGAAGGCTAGCCGATCAGAAGCCCGTGTCGAGGAACGGTAGCCGAGATGTGGAAAACGCTTGCGAGGTCGCCGCCAGCGCGCCGGCCGTGTGCTCCTCGACCAGTCCGGCCCGGCCGAGCCGCGCCAGCGACGGCTTGCCGAGGTACACGGCCCCGAGCTCACGGACGTCGACGGTCAGGTCGGCCGTCCCGAGTGGTCGGCTCGCACGCCCCGCCGTCCGGCCCTCCGGTCAGATGCCATTTGCCCACGTTCCAAGGCAGGAAGCCGTCCGTCACCGCGAGTACGACGTCGATGTCCCGCGCGTACGTCCGGGCCGCGAGCGCGCGGCCGACGTCGACCGTCCGCACCCACAGGCCGTCCCGGGTGATCGGCGACGGCGCCCGCTGATCGAGCAGCAGATCCAGCAGCGGGTCGTCCGACGGGATCATGTCGCAGCGCGTCTCACTCAGCAGGTCGGGCTCGAGCAGGTAGCGCCAGAGCGCCGCATGCGACGCGATGTCCGCGGCATGCACGCGGTTGACCTGCACGAACCCCTTCTCGGCGCGCTTCGTCCGGTAGTACGCGAACCCGGTCACCTCCCCGTCGCGCTCGGCCAGCACACACCGGCGCTTCGACCCATTCGCCGGATCGATCGTCACGTTGTCGCTGATGACGTACTCCTGCCAGCGCTCGTCATGCTGGTACATCCCCGGCCGCTCTTCCGCGAGCCGGTTGCGCAGCGCCGCGCACACCCCCATGGTCTCCCGCACGTCGACGTACCTGATCCGTACGTCGTCGATGCCGGCCACCGGCCGCAGTTCGCGCGAAACCTTCGGTACGACGATCTCCTGGTAGTCGGCCGCGAGTCCGTAGCCGAAGCGGCCGTAGATGACAGGCTCGCTCGCAGTCAGCGCGGCCAGCGGCTCGGTCCCGGCTTCATGGATCTCGGTCAGTTGCCTGCGCATCAGGTCGCGCAGGATGCCGCGCCGCCGATGTGTCGGCCGGACGGCGACCAGGGTCACGCCGGCCACCGGCACCTGCGCGCCCGGCACCGTCATCCGGAACGAGAACGCCCCGGTGTGACCGACCACTTGCCCGTCGTCGGTCGCGACCGTGCTCCGCTCGGCCTCCCAGACCTGCCGCTCCGCCTCGAATTGCGTCTCGGTCCACGGCGCCGCGAACGCCAAGTCGAGGAGCTCCATGAGCTCGTCCCACCCACCCTTGAACCGCCCGATCTCGATCGCCATACCCCTTGCCTATCAGACGACCCCGACCTTCCACCCGCAATTTCTGACCAACCTCCGCCGAGAAATTGCGGCTCTTGTGCTGGATGTGTGGGGAGTTCGGCCAGGTGGCGGGGACCTCGGCCAGGTCGCGGGGGGCTCGGCCAGGTCGTGGGGACCTCGGCCACGTGGTGGGGACCTCGGCCAGGTGGCGGGGGGGTCGGACACGTGGTGGGGGGCTTGGCCAGGTGGTGGGGGGCTCGGGCAGGTGGTGGGGGGCTCGGACATGTGATTGCTTGTCCGCGGTCCCCAGTTGGTGGCCGCCGTCCCCAGTTGGTGTCCACGGTCCCCAGTTGATGGCCGCCGTCCCCAGTTGGTGTCCACGGTCCCCAGTTGATGGCCACCGTCCCCAGTTGATGGCCACCGTCCCCAGTTGATGGCCACCGTCCCCAGTTGATGTCCGCGGTCCCCAGTTGATGTCCACGGTCCCCAGTTGGTGTCCGCGGTCCCCCGTTGGTGGCCACGGTCCCCAGTTGGTGTCCACCGTCCCGGGAATCGGCACCGACTCCACCCGTGAGACCACCCCGCCCCGGTCACCGCGACCCGCCCGCCGCTGTTGCCGGCCCCGGCCGGGCCGATGGTGGCTGGGGTGTGCAGCCCGACAGGACGTGTCCACCCCCGGCCACGCCGGCCAAGCCGACGCCAAGCGTGAACGCCACAATCCGACAGCCCCCTAGACCGACACCTCCTGTCGAACTGCACACCCCAACCGACCTCACTCACCTCACCCACACATCCAGCACAAGAACCGAAACTTCCCGTACTGGTGGGAAAGTCGGGCCCACTCGGCTCTGGACTGATGAAAACCGTTTTCATATACTCGGGAGATGACCGCCCAAGCGAAGACTCCGTTGTCCCTGCTCGCCGGGCTCTCCACGACGCTCCGCGAACCGGTGCTCGATGCAATGACCGACGCCACCACCGTGGCCGTGGTCGTGGATCAGGACGAGCTGCCTGGGCGTGGTGTGCTGTCCTGGCGGGTGCACGACACGTCAGGGCCGATCGACGCAGGCGAGTTCTTCGTCGGCGACGACTGCGGTGCGTGTCAGCTGATCGAGTCGCTGGTGCCGCTGCTCGAGACGCTGGTCGCGCGTCACCACTGGGAGCACGTCGTACTGGCCGCTCCCCCAGCGATGGAGGCGCGGCCGCTCGTGACCGCGCTGGTGACGGCGCTGCCGGAGCTCGTGGTCGACACGGTCACCTGTGTAGTCGACGCCGTACTGCTCGTCGAGCAGTTGTCCGGCGACGAACTGCTGGCCGAACGAGGACTCGCGCTCGGCCCGCCTGATCGCCGCAACGTCGCGGAGCTGACCGCACGACAGGTCGAGTACGCCGACGTCTGCGTACTGGCGAATGCTCATCGCAGCGCGGCGCCCGAGCGACTGCACAACCTCCTGCTGCATCTGAACCCGGGTACGACGGTTGTTGCCGCGGATCCGGAGGGTGTGCCGACCGGACCGGTCGCGCGGACCGGCCTGTTCGACTACGACGCGGCCGAGGCGTGGGCCGGTGAGCTCGCATCGTCGGACCGGGTCCAACCCAGCGGAGACGGCGTGACGACAGTGCTGTGGCGTTCGACTCGGCCACTGCATCCGGCCAGGCTGAACGACGCACTGGAGGACATCGTGGACGGCGTGGTCCGAAGTCGCGGTGTGGTCTGGCTGGCGAACCGGCCGACGCAACGGGTCCGCTGGGAGTCGGCCGGGTTCAGCGCGTCACTCGGCATGCTCGGCCCGTGGTCAGAGACCGAGCACCTCGCCGAGTGCACGGTCGTCGCGACCGGGATGGGCCTCGATCCGGCCCGCCTGCAGTCGATCCTCGACGCGTGTCTGCTGACCGAGTCCGAGCTCGCCAGCCTGGACTGGCAGGACCTCGACGACCCGTTCGCCGGGGTTTTCTAGCCCAGGAGCGGCAAGCGGTCCGCGTTCGGGCCGAGCATCTCGCAGGTCGTCCTCGTCGAGGGGCAGCCGGCCGGTTGCCTTCAGCACGTACGTCGTCGTGTCCCAGCCGATCACGTCCCACGCATCCGGGCCGAACAAGCCGTCCAGTGTCCGGGCCGTCACCTGCAACGCCTCCGGATCCGGTTCGGGCGCGTCCGGCAGGCCGACGATCAGATCCAGATGGTGGACGGTTGCCTCAAGCACCAAGGTCGCGACGAAGTCGGTGGCCTTCAGCACGTGTCCTTGGGTCTCAATCCGATGACCCTTCCGGGCCAAACCGACCGCGGCCGCCCGGACCGCCGCCTCGGACACCTCACGCCAGTGCTGAACAAGCAGGCCAGGCCTCCGGTACGCCGCCGCGACGCCGCGGACGAAACTCGTATCCGGCTCGGCATGACCGTCGGTCCGGGCCGGGAAGTCCTGCCAGTACGTGACGAAGTCCCGATCCGGATCCGCCGTGGCCGGGCTGGCGAACGCGATCAGCGCCCGCTGAGCGTCGTACAGGAGATGGACCAGCAGCGGACCGACCGGCATGCCGGCGCATCTGGTCTCCCGCTCGAAGTCGGCGTCGCTCAAACCCTGCACGGTCTCGGTCAGCCGCCCATACGTCCGCCCCAGCGTCGCCGCCAGGCCCAACGGCAGTGCCCCTCGTTCGGGTGCCTTCATCCAGGCCCTCCTCGGTGTGTCTTCTCCAAAACCTAACCCGAGAAGGCGCCGCAGTGTTCCTACCCTCGGGCGGTCCGGAGGTGATCCGCGGCGATCGCCTCGAGGTGGTTGAGGTCGGAGGAGACGGTGGCGAACGAGTAGCCCTGGTCGATCCGGCGCTTGGCGGATGCACCGTCGAAGGTGTGGATGCCGGCCGCGATCCCCGCTTCGGAAGCGGTGCGCGCGATCAGCTCGAGCGCCTCCTCGAACGGACCATCGATCTCCGGGTCGCCCGGGAAGCGGGCACCCAGCGCCAGTCCGAGGTCGGACGGGCCGACGTACACACCGTCCAGGCCAGGCGTCGCGCAGATCTCCGCCACGTTCTTCAGCCCGAGCGGCGTCTCGATCATCGCGAGTACGACGGTTGCCGCGTTGGAGTCGGCCGGGACCGGACCGATCCGCAGGGACGCCCGCGTCGGACCGAACGAGCGCCCGCCGACCGGCGGATACTTGGCCGCCTGGACCGCTCGCGCCACATCGTCCGCGGTGTCGATCAACGGCACGATCACGCCCACCGCGCCCGCGTCCAGCGCACGCCCGATCGGGGTCGGATCGTTCGCCTCGACGCGCACCAGCCCGACCGTCGTACCCGTGCCGATCGCCGAGCCGGCGTCGACCGCCAGCAACCCGGTCAGCAGCCCTTGGTACCCGATCAGACCGTGCTGCCCGTCGAGCACGACGTAGTCGTATCCCAACCGCGCGATCCGCTCGGTAGCCGGCGGCGCGTCCAGCGTCACCCAGTAACCGACCAGCTTGTCCCTGGACCGCATCTTGCCAGCGAATTCAGTCACACGGTGGAGACTATCTACACCGGTGGAACCCCGTGCCGGCGGTGCGAGAACGTCCGGTCCTTGGACTGCGCGGCGGCGAGGCGGGCGATCAGGTCATCGCGGAGGTTCTCCGGCTCGACGATCGCGTCGATGACCAGGTCGGCGGCGAGCCGGAGGATGTCGATGTCGGACTCGTACTCCTCGCGCAGCCGGGACACGTACTCGACCCGCTCACCCTCGTCGGCGATCTCCTGGATCTTGTTGTAGTACACGGCGTTGATCGCCGCCTCCGGACCCATCACCGCGATCTTCGCGGTCGGCAGCGCGAGGCACGCGTCCGGCGAGAAGCCGGGTCCACACATCGCGTAGAGCCCGGCGCCGTACGCCTTCCGCACGATGACGGACACCGTCGGCACGGTCGCCTCCGACACCGCGGTGATCATCTTCGCGCCGTGCCGGATGATGCCGGCCCGCTCGACCTCACTGCCGATCATGAACCCGGGTACGTCGCACAGGTACACCAGCGGCACGTTGAACGCGTCGCACAGCCAGATGAACCGCGCCCCCTTGTCCGCGGAGTCGACGAACAGCACGCCGCCCTTGACGGCCGGCTGGTTGGCCACGATCCCGACCACCTGCCCGGCCAGCACCCCGAAGCCGGTGACGAGCTCCGGCGCGTACGACGGTTTGACCTCGAAGAACGTGTCCGCGTCGATGAGCGCGTCGATCACGTCGTGGATGTCGAAACCGATGCTCTCCTCGGCCGGCACCAGATCCCGGGTGAAATCGCGCGCCGGCGGCGAGGCGTCGTACGACGGGGGCCGCGACTGCCACGAGCCGGGCAGGTAGGAGAAGTACTGCTTGGCGAGGTCGATCGCCTCGGTGTCGTCGCCGGCCAGCAGGTCACCGCAGCCGGAGACGCTGGTGTGCATCCGGGCGCCGCCCATCTCTTCCAGCGTCACCTTCTCGCCGACCACCATCTCGGCCATCCGGGGCGAGCCCAGGTACATCGAGGCGTTGCCGTCGACCATGATCACGAGGTCGCAGAACGCCGGGATGTACGCGCCCCCCGCGGCGGACGGGCCGAACAGGCAGCAGATCTGCGGGACCTTGCCGGACAGCGCGACCTGGTTGTGGAAGATCCGCCCGGCACCGCGACGGCCGGGGAACAGGTCGACCTGGTCGGTGATGCGCGCGCCGGCGGAGTCGATCAGCCAGAAGATCGGCAGCTCGTCGCGGAGCGCGACCTCGGTGATCCGGACGATCTTCTCCACCGTCCGGGCACCCCACGAGCCGGCCTTGACGGTCGGGTCGTTGGCAACGAGCAGCGCCGGCCGGCCGTCGACCAGCGCGCGGCCGGTGACCACGCCGTCGGCGGGCAGGCCGGGGTTCAGCGCGTTCGCCAGCTGGGCGTCCTCGACGAAGCTGCCCTCGTCGACGAGCAGGGCGATCCGGTCGCGGACGTAGAGCTTGTTCTGCGAGGCCAGCTTCGCCGCAGCCTTCTCCGTCGGCGCCAGCGTCGCCTCGCGGGCCGCCTTCACCTCGGTCCAGTGGTCCCTCATATCTGCCTTTCTACCTGTTACGTCCGAAGATGCGAGGGTTATAGGCCACAGATCTTCGGACGCAAGGGATCATTCGACCGGGAGGCCGAGGCTGCGGGCGATCAGCATGCGCTGGACTTCCGACGTACCCTCGCCGATCTCGAGGATCTTCGCGTCGCGGTAGAACCGGGTCACCGGGTACTCCTCCATGAAGCCGTAGCCGCCGAAGACCTGGGTGGCGATCCGCGTCGCCGTCACCGCGGACTCGGTCGCGTAGAGCTTCGCCACCGACGCGGCCTGCTTGAAGTCGGCCATCGATGCGCCCGCGTCCTTCAGCGCGGCGGCCCGGTAGACGAGCAACTCGGCCGCGTCGGCCATCACCTTCAGGTCGGAGATCTGGAACGCGACGCCCTGCTTCCGACCGATCGGAACCCCGAACGTCTTGCGCTCACCGGCGTACTGAACCGACAGCTCCAGACAAGCCTTGATGCAGCCGAGCGCGACCGCCGCGATCGCGACCCGTCCGTCGTCGAGCGTCGCGAGGAACTGTGCGAAACCCTTGCCACGCTCGCCGAGCAGGTTCGCCTCCGGCACCCGGCAACCGGCGAACGACAGCGGGTGCGTGTCGCTCGCGTGCCACCCCAACTTGTCGTACGCCGCCTCCGCCACGAAACCCGGCGTACCACTCGGGACGATGATGGTGGAGATCTCCGGCTTGCCGTCCGCCCTCTCACCGGTTCGCGCGGTCACGGTCACGCATGAGGTGATGCTGGAGCCGGAGTTGGTGATGAACTGCTTCGAGCCGTCGATCACCCATTCGCCGCCGTCGAGGACCGCGCGCGTCTTGGTCGCGCCGGCGTCCGACCCGGACTCCGGCTCGGTCAGCCCGAACCCGGCCAGACTGCGGCCGGCGACCAGGTCCGGCAGCCACTGCGCCTTCTGCTCGTCGGTGCCGAAGGTGAGGATCGGGTTGATCCCGAGCCCGACCGCCGCCTCCAGGGTGATGCCCATCGACTGGTCCACCCGGGAGATCTCCTCGATCGCCACGCACAGACTCGTGAAGTCACCGGCCGCACCGCCGTACTCCTCCGGGGCGGTCAGCCCGAACAGGCCGAGCCGGCCCATCTTCTGCACGACCTCCACCGGGAAGTAGTGCTTGCGGTCCCACTCGGCGGCGTACGGCGCGATCTCGGCCGCCGTGAAGTCGCGGACGCTGTGGCGGAATTCGCGGTGTTCCTCGGACAGCTCGTACATGAGGCTCCTTGTGCTTGACGCTTACGTAAACGTAAAGCACGCTGGGGTGCGTGCACAATATCCGGGTGCCCGCTCAGACTCAGACCTGGTCGATCGCCGAACTGGCCACCGAGTACGACGTCACGCTGCGGACGATCCGGTTCTACGAGGACCGCGGCCTGCTCACGCCCGAGCGCCGCGGCACCGCGCGCGTGTACCACCCCCGCGACAAGGTCCGCCTCGGCCTGATCCTGCGCGGCAAACGCCTCGGCTTCTCCCTCGACGAGATCTCCACCATCGTCGACATGTACGACGCCGAGCCCGGCGAGGAAGGTCAGCTCGTCTACCTCCTCGACCAGATCACCCACCGCCGCGCCGACCTGGAGCAACGCCGCCGCGACATCGACGAAACCCTCGACGAACTGGCGGAGGTCGAGGCCCGCTGCCACGCCGACCTCGCGTCGCTCCGCACCCGGTAGATCCCCAGCGCGGCGCCATAGGCGTTTCGGCGACGCACGCACTACCGTGACAAACGGGCCGCCGCACCCGAGGCGGAGGGGAGAAGCCGTGAGCGAGACTGGCATGACAGCACCTTCATCGGCCGGCACCGTTGGGCCGGCCTACGCGATGCGGACCGACGAGGTCGTCGCCGCGGCCGGGTCCGATGCCGTCACCGGGCTGTCCGGGACCGAAGCGGCGAGCCGGCTCTCGTCGTACGGCCCGAACGAGATCGCGGCGGAGAAGCCGCCCTCGATCTGGTCCATCGCGCTGGCCCAGCTCCGCGATCCGATGAACCTGATGCTGGTCGCCGTGGTGGTCGTGAGCCTGCTGATCGGGCAGGTCTCGACCGGGATCATCGTCGCCTTGCTGATCCTGCTGAACGTCGGGCTGGGCACCCGCCAGGAGTTGACGGCGCGGGCGAGCGTCGACGCCCTGGCCAAGATGCAGATACCGCAGGCCCGGGTGGTCCGCGACGGCGAGCTGACGCTGATCGCGGCCACCGAAGTGGTCCCGGGCGACATCGTCGAGGTCGAGGCCGGCGACATCGTGCCCGCCGACGGACGGATCATCCGGTCCGCGACGCTGGAGGCGCAGGAGGCGGCGCTCACCGGGGAGAGCGCGCCGATCGCCAAGGACGCCGGCAGCTTGACCTCCACCGATGTCGCGCTGGGCGACCAGACCAACATGCTGTTCCAGAACACCTCGGTGACCCGGGGCACCGGCACGGTCCTGGTCACCGCGACCGGGATGCAGACGCAGATGGGCCAGATCGCGACGATGCTCACCTCGGTGACTCGCACCCGGTCGCCGCTGCAGCGGGAGCTGGACTCGCTGACGAAGATCCTGGGGGTCGATCGCCTGGGGAGCGGTCGCGGATCATCGTGGTGGTCGGCCTGATCCGCGGGATGCCGGCCAAGGACCTGCTGCTGCTCGGCACCGCGATGGCCATCTCGGCGATCCCGACCGGCATGCCGGCGTTCGTCTCCGGCCTGCTCTCGCTCGGCGCGAAGCAGCTGGCCGCGGCGAAGGCGGTGGTCAAGAACCTCACCGATGTCGAGACCCTCGGCGCGACCAGCGCGATCAACACCGACAAGACCGGCACGCTGACGTTGAACCAGATGATGGTCTCGACGTTGTACGCCGAGCGGATCGTGGTTCACCGTCGACGGGGAGGGCTACCGCAAGAGCGGCGCGATCCGTTCGGTGGCCGGCGTCCCCGTCCCGGACTTCACCCGCCTCGGCCTGGGCCTGGTCCTCGACAGCGACGCGGTGGTCGGTGACGACGGGTCGGTGATCGGCGACCCGACCGAGGCGGCGCTGGTGGTGCTGGCCGCGAAGCTCGGCATCGACGCGGAGGAGACCCGGCGGGCCTACCCGCGGCTGGCGGAGGTTCCGTTCGACTCCGAGTACAAGTTCATGGCGACGTTCCACCGGGTCACCGTTCGACGGCGTCGAGCACGTCATCGAGCTGGTCAAGGGAGCACCCGACGTCGTCGTCGCGCGCTGCAGCCAGGCGGGCGGCCCGCTCAGCGGCTCGCAGGTGCCGATCGCAGAGTCGCGGGCCGGCATCGACGAGGCCAACGTGCGGATGGGCCAGAAGGGCCTGCGGGTCCTCGCGTTCGCGGCCCGCCTGGTCGGCCGACGACGAACTGGCCACGATGACCGACGACCCGATGTCGCTGACCCAGGGGCTGTCGTTCGTCGGGCTGGCCGGAATCATCGACCCCCTGCGCGCGGAGGCCAAGGACGCGGTCAGGACCGCGCTCACGGCCGGCATCGACGTCCGGATGATCACCGGTGACCACGCGGTCACCGCGCAGGCGATCGGCGCGGAGCTGGGCCTTGGTCCGGGAGCGATCAGCGGCACCGAGCTGCAGGCGCTCAGCGACGAGCGAGCTGAAGCAGCGGTTGCCTCAGCTGCACGTGTTCGGGCGGGTCACGCCCCAGGACAAGCTGAGGCTGGCCCGGGCCATGCAGGAGCAGGGCCTGATCGTCGCGATGACCGGTGACGCGGTCAACGACGCGGCCGCCCTCAAGCAGGCCGACATCGGGGTGGCGATGGGGAGCGGCAGCGAGGTGACCAAGCAGGCCGCGCGGATGGTGCTCACCGATGACAACTTCGGCACGCTCGTGCACGCCGTGGAGATCGGCCGGCGCGTCTACGACAAGGTCGTCTCGTACGTCCGGTACCAGATGACCCAGCTGCTGTCGCTGGTCTTCCTCTTCCTCGCCGCGACGGTGTTCAACATCAACCAGGGGGTGGCGATGACGCCGTCCATGGTGCTGTACCTGCTGTTCTTCGCCACCGCGATCGGCGTCGTCATCATCGCTGTCGATCCTGGCGACCCCGATGTCATGCACCGTCCACCGCGTGACCCCGCCGTCCCGATCACGAACCGGAGCGCGGTGATCATGTGGATCGTCTACGCCGCTCGTGCTGTTCCTGGCCGCGCTGGCGCCCCTCGTCGCTGGGGCCGGATGAGCCGAGTACCGACGCAGGCCAGCGTGTCGATGACGATGACGTTCGTGGTGATGGGTCTGGGGACCGTGTTCAACGCGCTGGTCAACCGGCGCGACCCGACCAGCGGCCTGACCCCGCCGATCCTGAAGGCACTGGCGATCGGGCTGATCCCCGTGGTCATGGTCTTCCTGGCGACCCAGCTCCCGACGCTCCAGAGCGGCGCTGCTCACCGTCCCGCTCAGTCCGCGCCAGTGGCTCACCTGCGCCGGCCTGGCGGCGCTCCTCCCGATCGTCGTCGAGGTGGGCAAGGTGATCAGGAGGCGCCGGCATCCGCAGCCGGTGACGCTGAGCCCGGAGTACGCCGTCGCGCCCGCGCGGGCCCGAAGCGTAGCTTCCTGATCACCAGCGACGGCCGGCCTCATCCAGGCGGGGTGATGCAGCGGGCAGCCGTAAGGTTTCGAATGGTCGTCCAACGAGTGAACGGCAGCAGTGCCCGAGCCGGCCGGTAGGGGGCAGCGGATGAAAGCTCGCGAGCGACGGGTCGCCGACTTCATCGAGGCGTTCCGGGTCCAGCCGGGTGCGAAGGTCAGGCTGGCCAGGGACTTCGATCCGGCCTTCCAGGGCACGATCCGGTCCAAGAAGGAGGGCCGTCGGCTGCTGGCTTCGGGGATCGATCTGCTGGCCGAGTACCAGTCCCGGCTGTACGCGCAGCACACCCACGGCGTACTGGTGGTGCTCCAGGCGCTCGATGCCGCCGGCAAGGACGGCACCATCCGGCACGTGATGACCGGGGTCAATCCCCAGGGTGTGTCGGTGCACAGCTTCAAGGTCCCCTCCAGTGCCGAGCTGGATCACGACTATCTGTGGCGCTACGGTCTGCGCCTGCCCAGTCGCGGCGAGATCGGCATCTTCAATCGCTCGCACTACGAAGAGGTGCTCGTCGTCCGCGTGCACCCGGAACTCCTCGACCGGCAGCACCTGCCCGAGAGCGAGCGCGGCCCGGGGATCTGGAAACGGCGTTACCAGGAGATCAACGAGTGGGAGCGAACCCTCAGCCGCAACGGCATCAAGATCGTCAAGCTTTTCCTGAACCTGTCCAAGGAGGAGCAGCGGATCCGCTTCCTGCGACGGATCGACCTCCCCGACCACAACTGGAAGTTCTCCACGGCCGACCTGCGCGAGCGCGAGTACTGGGATGACTACCAGCGGGCGTTCTCGAAGATGCTATCCAACACGAGCACCGCGTGGGCGCCGTGGCACGTGATTCCGGCCGACCGCAAGTGGTATGCCCGGATCGCTTCGGGCGCGGTGATCGCCAACGCGCTGATGGAGATCGATCCCCGCTATCCCACGATCGACAAGGACGCACGGCAAGCTCTCCGGGAGGTCAAGAAGACGCTCGAGGCACAGTCGCCGGAGGGGGCGGCGGCCGATCCCTTCGAAGCCGGATAGGCCGCGATGGCTGCGCTCACGGACCGCCCCGACGTAAAACCGCCCAGATGGCGGGAGTACGTGCCTGGCGTGGAGTTGGCCACGTCGTACCAGCGGGCCTGGTTGCCCAAGGACATCGTCGCCGGCCTCGTCCTGTCGGCGCTGCTGGTGCCGCAGGGGATGGCGTACGCCCAACTCGCCGGGCTGCCGCCGGTGACCGGCCTCTACACCTCGGTCCTGTGCCTGCTCGGCTACGCGGTCTTCGGGCCGTCCAGAGTGCTGGTGCTCGGCCCGGACTCGTCCCTAGGCCCGATGATCGCGGCAACGATCGCCCCACTCCTGCTCGCCAACGGTGACCCCGCTCGGGCCGTCGCGCTCGCCTCGATGCTGGCGGTGATGGTCGGCGTGGTCATGGTGGTCGCCGGACTCGCCCGGTTCGGGTTCGTGGCGGACCTGTTGTCGAAGCCGACCCAGATCGGCTACCTGAACGGGCTCGCGCTGACGATCGTGGTCGGCCAACTGGCCAAGCTGTTCGGGTTCTCGGTCGATGCCGACGGGCTGGTGGCCGAGTTCCGCGCCGTCGTGTCGGGGCTGGCGAACGGCGAGGCCAACCTGACCGCCGCGATCCTCGGAGTGGGTTCGCTGGCCGGCATCCTGCTGCTGAACCGGTTCCTGCCCAAGCTGCCGAGCGTCCTCATCATCGTCGTGCTGGCCTCGATCGTGGTCAGCACGTTCGATCTGACGTCCCACGACGTCGACACGGTCGGCGTGCTCCCGGAGGGCTTCCCGCCCTTCACGATCCCGGATGTCGGCTGGGGCGATCTGCCGCCACTGTTCGTCGGGGCGCTCGCCATCGCCGTCGTCGCGCTCGCCGACACGATGTCCACCGCCTCGGCGTTCGCCGCTCGCAAGGGCGAGCGGGTGCGCGGGAACCAGGAGATGATCGGCATCGGTGCGGCCAACATCGCGGCCGGGTTCTTCCAGGGCTTTCCGGTCAGCACCAGCGGGTCCCGCACCGCCGTCGCCGAGCAAGCCGGCTCCAGGTCCCAGGTGACCGGCGTCGTCGGCGCCGCGACGATCACCGTGGTGCTGGTCTTCGCCACCGGCCTGATGCAGTACGTCCCGCAGCCGACCTTGGGCGCGATCGTCATCACCGCCGCGCTGTCGCTGGCCGACATCCCCGCCACGCGCCGGCTGTGGCAGCAGCGGCGAACGGAGTTCTGGCTGTCCATCATCGCGCTCCTCGGCGTGGCCCTCCTCGGTGTGCTGCCCGGCATTCTCATCGCCGTCGGCATGTCCATCCTGGGCGTCTTCCACCGAACCTGGTGGCCGCATCAGGCCGAGCTCGGCCGGGTAGAGGGGATCGACGGCCTGCACGACACCGAGAGCTACCCCGACGCCGATCTGCTGCCCGGCCTGGTCGTCTACCGTTTCGACGCCCCGCTGATCTTCGCGAACGCGCGGATGTTCGGTGAGAAGTTGCGGGAGATCGCCGAGGACGATCCGGATCTCCGGTGGATCATCGTGGCCGCCGAGCCCATCACCGACGTCGACACCACAGCCTCCGACATGCTGCACGATCTGGACGCCTGGCTCAACGAGCGCGGTGTCTCCCTGGTCTTCGCGGAGATGAAGGATCCGGTGCGCGAGAAGATCGAGCGGTACGAGCTCACCCGCGTCATCGACCCGCGCCACTTCCTCCCGACGCTGGACGAGGCTGTCGCGCAGTACACGCGGGAGACCGGCGCCACCTGGCGCGGGCCGAAAGAGAAGACGTGACTGTCGACCTGCGGACTTCGCACATACGGTGAGAGGCCACTGTGCATTTGGACAGGACGTATACGCCCACTACCCGCTGACCGCACGCCTGCGCACGCCGGAACGCCAGCTCGACCACCGGATAGTTCCTGTCGAAATGCACGCATGTCGCTCGTGTAGGGGGTGAGAACTCGAACCGAGGAGGAGTCATGGGTGAGATCACCGTGGTTTGCAACCTGACGCTGGACGGTGTGATGCAGGCGCCGGGCCGGCCGGACGAGGACCAGCGCGACGGCTTCCAGTACGGCGGCTGGGGAGTGCCGTACAGCCAGGATGCAATGGGCCGCATCCTCGGTCGGCGGGCAGGCGCGACCGGCGGCATGCTGCTGGGCCGGCGGACGTACGAGGACTTCGCGGACTTCTGGCCGAAGCAGGACGACAACCCCTACACCGACGCGCTGAACAAGCAGCAGAAGTACGTCGTCTCGTCGACGCTGACGGACCCCGACTGGGTCAACACACACGTCATCACGCTCGACGCCGTCGCGAAGCTCAAGGCCGAGCAGGACCTGATCGTCCTCGGCAGCGGAGAACTGGCCCGCTCCATCCCCGACTTGATCGACGAGTACATCCTGCTCATCCACCCCCTCATCCTCGGCACCGGCCACCGCCTGTTCGGCGACCTCCACCAACCTCTCACCCTCACCGACTCCGAAACCACGACCACCGGCGTGGTGATCAACACCTACCGGCGCGGCACCGTGCCGACCAACGGGTAGTAGTCAGTGGTTGAGCACACCATCACGCCGTGCCGGCGCATGCAGCCAAGCCGAATCGCCACCACTACCCGTTCTTCGGTACCCAACGGCCTCGTCGCGGCGGAGGGCCAGGTCGGCCAGGCGTGGATCGGCGCCTAGCGGCCGGGTCACCGGGTGACCCGCGGACAGACGGCGGACCAGGTCGGCGAAGAAGCCGGGGCCAGGAGGTCTCCACGTCATGAGGGGACCCCGGCCGGCTCGACCGCGAGGCGGTAGCCGCGGCGGACCACGGTGCGGACCAGTTCGGGGCGGCCGACCGCCGTACGCAGCGGTTGACCGTCACCTCCACCGCGTGGACGTCCTCGGCTCCGGGGAGTACGGCGAGCAGCGCGGGCCGCGAGACCACATCGCCGCCGGCCGCAACCAGGGCGGCAAGTACGGCGCGGGGCCCCGGGCCGAGCGGTAGGACAGCACCGTCCAGCACGGCCGCGCCGCCGCGGATCACCAGTTGCCCGAACTCCGTATCGATCGAACGGGCGTTGTCGTCGGTGAGCCGGTCGGTCACGATCCGGATCAGGGCGCCCAACCGGTAGCGGTCCGGTACCAACGGCTCCAACCCCAACGCCACAAAGGGTCCTGAGGCCACCGGACCGACACAGGCGTTCAGCACTCGACCTGTCCGCAGTGCCGTGACCAGGGCGTCGTAATGCCCGGTCAGAGCCGCGGCGTCGAGCATGGCCTGGGCAGCCGGCGCGGACGTGTGCACGACCGCGTCAACGGTCCCGGCGCAGAGCTGACCGATCATCCGCTCCACAACTATCGGATCAGGCGCTGGACCCCAGCGGTACACCTCCAGCCCGCGCACTGACGCCCCAGCCGACCGCAATGCGTCCTGCAGCGCCGGGTCCGACAGTCCATGCAGCTGTACGACGATCTTGCGGCCGACGACCCCTTGGTCGCGGAGCCACTGCACTACCTCAGCGGTGGTCTCCGACCGAGCGGACCACTGCTCGACCAGTCCGGCGGCGCGGATCGCACCGCGGGCCTTCGGACCACGAGCCAGGATGCGCGACTGCTCGAGCGTGCCGAGCAGATCCGCGGCCAGCCCAGCGGTGTCGGCGGCCTCGACCCAGCCGCGGAAGCCGACCGCAGTGGTGACGACGACGTCATCCGGCGGATTCGCGATCACCCGCCGGGTCGCCTCGATCAGCGCGCGGTCGTCGGCGACCGGCACGATCTGCAGCGTCGGCGCGTGCAGCACCTTCGCGCCCCGCCGCTCGAACGAGGCGATCAGGTCCTCCGCCCGCCGGCGCGCCGTGATCGCGATCGTGCAGCCGTTGAGCGGCCCGGACCTATTCGTCATCAAGGAGCCGCACCATTTCATCCACGACCATCGGCGCGTCGGCACGGGCGACGCCACGTTCCGGCAGCAGAGCGTCGTACCGGCAGACCACTGTCTGACTCAATGCAGTGATACTCATCGGCGTACCACCGCCCACCGCACCGGTCCGGTCGCGGGGAGTAACGACCTCCGGCCGTGTTTCGAGCGTCATCGTGCGTCTCCGATCGTCCGACCTGTTCGATTAGGCCAGGACGCTATGACCGGGGTGTTTCCACGTAGTCATCTTGTTGTTACGCCGCCGAAACGGCTCCCGCACACCCGCCGCCGGGTGGTGACAGAAGCAGCCGGCCGGGTGGGTACTGTGCCCCGTACCGACAGCGAGGGGACAACGTTGAACCGGTGGACGTGGCGCGCGGGCATCGCCGCCGTACTGATCGCTTGGCTCGTGCTGGGGGCACTGGGTGGTCCGGCGGTCGGGAAGCTGAGTGAGGTCCAGGAGAACGACAACGCCAACTTCCTGCCGAAACAGGCCGAGTCGACGCTGGTCGCGAACGAGTCGGCCAAGTTCGTCGACTCCAAGGCGCTGCCGTACTTCGTCCTGATCGTGCGCGACTCCGGCATCACGCCGGAGGACCTCGCCAACGCCAACGCCTTCCTCGCCAAGGTCCCGACGATGCAGCTCGGCGACGGGAAGACCATCGGCGACTACCTCGCCGCGCCCGCCACGTCGGTGGTCCCGTCGGAGGACAAGAAGGCGCTGCTGCTCACCGTCGAGATCGACGGCGACCGCGCCGACGACGTGGTCGGGACAGGGCGAGACCGTGCTGTTCGCCGTCGCCGACACGATGCGCACCAGTATCAAACAAGACCTCACACCCACTGGTCTCACGGTCTACGTCACCGGCCCTGGCGGTGTCTTCGCGGACTTCGTCGTGGCGTTCAGCGGGATCGACGGGATCCTGCTCGGGGTCGCGCTCGCGGTCGTGTTCGTCATCCTGCTGATCGTCTACCGCAGCCCGATCCTGCCGATCGCGGTCCTGCTCACCGCGATCTTCGGCCTCGCGCTGGCCGCGCTCATCGTCTATCCACTGGCGAAGAACGACGTACTGGAACTGAACGGTCAGAGCCAGGGCATCCTGTTCATCCTCGTCGTCGGCGCCGCGACCGACTACTCCCTGCTGCTCGTTTCGCGCTACAAGGAAGAACTGCACGACTACGAGAGCAAGTACGAGGCGATGCGGGTCGCCTGGCGCGCGGCGATCGAGCCGATCGCGGCCAGCGCGGCGACGGTCATCCTCGGCCTGCTCTGTCTGCTGCTCTCCCAGCTCGGCAGCACCAAGGGCCTCGGCCCGGTCGGCGCCATCGGCATCGCCGGCTCCCTGATCGCGGCGATGAGCTTCCTGCCCGCGATCCTGCTCGCCTTCGGCCGGCGGATCTTCTGGCCGGCGATCCCGCGCCTGGACCACGTGCACGCCCGCGACCAGGTCGGCGGCCGCAAGCTGTGGGGCCGCGTCTCCGGCCTGGTCGGCCGCCGTGCGCGCCGGGTCTGGATGATCAGCGCGCTGGCACTGCTGGCCTGTGCGGCGTTCCTGCCGACGTTCAAGGCGAGCGGAACCTCGCAGGAAGACCTGTTCCTGAACAAGGTCGAGTCCGTCACCGGTCAGGAGGAACTCGCCAAGCACTTCGACGCCGGCGCCGGTACGCCGGTCCTGATCCTGACCCCGGTCGCTCAGGCGGAGCAGGCGGTACAGACCGCGTCGACGGTCGACGGCGTCGGTACGGCGTCCGCCTCGACGGCACCCGGCGTACCGCCGAAGGTTGTCGACGGCAAGGTCCTGGTCCAGGCCACGCTGACGGTGCCGGCCGACTCGCCTGAGGCGACCAAGGTGGTCCAGCATCTGCGCACCGAACTGGACAAGGTCAGCCCGGACATCCTGGTCGGCGGCAACACCGCGATCAACCTCGACGTCCTCGACGCGAGCAAGCGCGACCTGCGGGTGATCATCCCCTCCATCCTGGCGCTGATCTTCGTCGTCCTGACGCTGTTGCTGCGCTCGCTCGTCGCGGCCGTCCTGCTGGTGATCGCGAACGTCCTGTCCTTCGGCGCCACCGTCGGGGTCAGCGCGCTGATGTTCAACCACGTGTTCAAGTTCCCCGGCGCGGATCCGAGCATCCCGCTGTACGCGTTCGTCTTCCTGGTTGCCCTGGGCATCGACTATTCGATCTTCCTGATGACCCGGGTACGGGAGGAATCCAAGGAACACGGCACCAGACCGGGCATCCTGGTCGGCCTCGCGGTCACCGGCGGCGTGATCACCTCGGCCGGTGTGGTCCTCGCGGCCACCTTCTCGGCCCTCGCCGTCCTGCCGATCCTCTTCCTCGTCCAGATCGCCTTCATGGTCGCGTTCGGCGTACTCCTGGACACCACCGTGGTCCGGTCCCTCCTGGTCCCGTCCGTCGCGTACGACATCGGCAAGAAGGTCTGGTGGCCCAGCAAGCTGGACCCCTAACGTTGCGTTGGTAGCTTGACCGCCCCGATCAGCGACGGCCCGCCGCCGCAACCACTCCAGTCGCGGCACCACCACCCCGACCACGACAGCCCACATCATCTGATGGGCTGGTCAACCCGTGAGTTTGCGTTGGCCCCCCGAAATTTGACGGCCGAACCCGCCTACTGAGGGGTTGACCGGTTCTTTTGCTGGATGTGTGGGTGGGCGTCGGCCCGGGGCGTTCTGGTCGCAGGATCCGGTCGTCTGGTCGCGGCCGGACGACCGGGCGTCGGGGCGGTCTCTGCTCGGATGCCACTGCGGGTGTTGATGGATGGGATCCCCGGGTCCGCGGACAGGGACTCGGGGACCTTGGACATGACATCAGGTGTCCGAGGTCCCCAGGTGGTGTCCGCGGTTGCCCGGGCCGTGCCGACCGGCATGACCACGGACGGTCGAATCAGTCCGGTCACCGGTATTCCCCGCGGTGGGGCGCGGGTGCGAGACGACGTACTGGTGCACCTGGACAGGAGGTGTCGGCTCCGGCCGGGTTCTGCCGGCCGGTTGCACGCCTGAGCACGCCACGTGCGGACCGTCGCCCGTGGCGACAGACACCTCCTGTCCAGCTGCACACACGCCGCAGCCCCTACGGCGGCTCACCCAGTCACGCACCCGACACCACCCCCGCCGGGCCCAGGCTGATCAGGCCGTCCACGGCGGTAACCCCTGCCGGCATCGGGCCGTCGCTCAAACCACCGCCACGTCAGTCCGAAGCCTCGCCCGCTGGCCCACCGGCAATGTCGCGCGAAACGACCCTGAACTCGACGCAGCCGATCCCTACCAGATGCAGGACACCTCGGCACGTCCGAGGTTCTGAGTCGCCACACGCCCGCTCCGCGCCAGCGCAGATCGCTAGCTGCCCGGCAAGCTGTCGGCCTAAGGTGCGGAGCATGGAGACGTTCGAGGGGACGATCGTGGTGAACGACGGGGGCGGGGCCTGGGTGGAGGTGCCTGGCGAGGTGGTCGCCGCGCTCGGGGGTGGTGGACGGATCCCGGTGCAGGCGACGTTCGACGGGGTGGCGTACCGCGGCTCGATCGCCTCGATGGGCGGCTGTATGGCGCTCGGGATCCTGAAGAGCATCCGGGCCGAGCTCGGCAAGGGCGAAGGCGATCCGATCACCGTGATGCTCGAGCGGGACGCGGCCGAGCGGACCGTAGAGGTGCCAGTGGATCTCGCCGCCGCGCTGCAGGCGGCCGGGCTGCGGACGGCGTTCGACGCGCTCAGCTACAGCCACCGGCGCGAGCACGTGAACGCGATCAACGACGCCAAGAAGCCGGAGACCCGGGTACGGCGGATCAGTAAAGCACTGGAGATGCTCAAGCCTTCTTGAGCGAGGCCAGCTCGGTGCGGTTGGCGACGCCGAGCTTGGCGTAGACGTGTGCGAGGTGCGTCTTCACGGTTCCCCGGCTCATGAACAATCGCTCACCGATCGCCGGGTTGCTCAGCCCCTCCACCGCCAGCGCGACGACCTGCTCTTCGGTCGGCGTCAAACTCGCCCACCCGACTTGACGGCCGACCGCGAGCCCCTCGGGTACGGCGCGCGTACTCGACCGCCTCGTCCAGCGACCACGGCGGTTCGTCCGTCGTCCGGCAGCGAAGGCAGGTCGGGTGGCGCGATGAACCCGATGTCGGCGCGGGCCGCCGCCGCGGCGACCGCGAGCCGGGCCGCATCGGTGCCGCGATTGGTGTGATTCGCCAACAGGGCCAGGGATTCCAGGCTGTCGACGAGGTACGTGCGCAGTCCGTGATCGACCCGGAGGGTCAACGCCTGATGCAGGTGATCGGCCGCCTTGTCCGGCTGGTCGTGGATCATCGATCGGCCGAGCTGGTCGAGTGCGTCGGCGAGGATCCTCGGCAGGTTGTAGCGGCGCGCCAGCTCCACCGCGCGTTCCAAGACCGCGGACGCCTCGGCCTCGTGCCCGCCGGCGCGCAACGCGGCCGCCACCGTCGGCAGCATCATCGCGGGAGCGAACGTCCGGGCCAGCGGACTGTCCGGGGCCGTGTCGCGCGCCATCCACTCGACGGCCGCGTCGTACTCGCCGCTCCAGTAGCAGATGACGCCCATCACCTGGCCGACGTTCGGTACCACGACGCCTACCGTCTCGGCGAGCTCCAGCAACGGGCGCATCAGCTCGCGAGCCTCGGCGAGCCGGCCGGTCCGGGCCAGCAGGGCCGCCAACTGTCCGCGGGCGGTTCCGACCCGGTGGAAGTCGGCCAGCGGTTCCGCCGCGGTGAGCGCTTGTTCGGCAACCTCGACGGCCTTCAGCGGCTCACCGGTCGACGCCAGGCTCTCTGACCGCACCGAGAGCACAGTCGAAGCGATGCCCCGTTCACCACTGGCGAGCAGTCCCTCGGTGACGAGATCGAGCAACGGCCTCAACTCGTCGTGCCGATCCCACAGCGCCAGCAGCACGCACTGCAAGGCGACGTTGGCGTCTCGGGCCGGATCGTTCCCGATCCCCTCGGCCAGCCGCCGGCCCTCGGCGGCCAGGTCCCAAGCCTCTTGGAAGTCGGTGAAGAACTTGCCAACGGCAACCAAGGCGAGAAAGAGCGACCGCAGCCGGTCGTCGCCCAGCTCGGTCGCGAGCTCCAGCCCGCGCCCGGCCGCGTCGTAGCCGAATGGATCGACGGTGTCGGCGACGGTCGCGTAGCCGTACAGCAAACGGGCCTGGAGCAACGTCCGGTCGTCTGGTGCGGCCTCGATCGCTCGGCGCAGGTAGCCGATGCCCTCGTAACCAGTCGCCTGCAGATTCCACAGCCACCGGAGTGCGGCCGCCAGGCGCCGGCCACGGTCCGGATCGGGCAACGCCAGCCCGTACCGCAGGGCAGCCCTGAAGTCGTCCCGGTCGGGTTCGACCGCAGCCCGCCAGGCGTCCCGATCCTGGTCCAGCAACGATTCGGCCCCCTCGGCCGCGGCGAGGTAGTGATCGAGGTGGCGGTCCCGCGCGAGCTCGGCCTCGCCCGCCTCGGCCAGCCGCACGCCGGCGTACTCGCGGATGGTCTCGAGCAGCCGGTAGCGGCCGGCCTCGGCGACAACAAGCGATTTGTCGACAAGGCGCCCGAAGATCTCCAGTACGCCGTCCCGTCCGCAGACAGCCCGCGCCGCGTCCAAGGTGAAGCCGCCGGCGAACACGGCCAGCCGGCGGAACACCTGCCGCTCGTCAGCATCGAGCAGGTCGTGACTCCAGTCGATCGACGCCGCCAGCGTCTGCTGCCGGGCCGCGACGCCACGGACGTTCTTGGTCAGCAGGCCGAACCGATCGTCCAGGCCGATCTCGATCTGCTCCGGCGTCAACGTGCGTACCCAGGCTGCCGCCAACTCCAAGGCCAGCGGCATCCCGTCCAGGCGGATACAGATCGACCGGATCGCCTGCTCCGACTCGGGAAACTCGGACCCGGCCCGCTCCATGAACAGGGTCCGTGCCTCGTCCGGCGCCAACGCGGGCACCCGCCAGACCGCCTCGCCCGGGATGTCCAGCGGCTCGCGGCTCGTGGCGAGCACCGAGACCTCGGGGCACGCCGTTTGCAGCGCGACCACGAACTCCGCGACGCCGTCGATGATCTGCTCGCAGTTGTCCAGGCAGATCAGGGCCTGCTTGCTACGCAACTGACCGACCAGCAGGCGGGTGCGATCGCCGGCCTCGACCAGTACGCCGATCGCAGCCGCGACCGCTTCCGGGATCTGCGCGCTCTCGGTGACTGCGGCGAGGTCGACCCACCAGACGCCGTCCGGCCAGCGCTCCGCCAACTGCGCCGCGATTTGTGCGGCCAGCCGGGTCTTGCCGCTGCCACCCGGACCGGTCAGCGTTACGAGGCGGTTCGCCGACAGTTGCGTCCGGAGTGCGGCCAACTGGGTCTGCCGGCCGACGAAGCTGGTGAACATCACCGGCAGGTTGTTCGGCACCCGATCCAGCGACCGCAACGGTCCAATCGTCTCCGTGAGCTCGAAGATCCGCTCCGGCGACCCAAGGTCCTTCAACCGATGCAGACCCAGGTCGGTGACCGGCAGGCCTTCGGCGACACGTGCCGTGAGCAACGTCTGCCCGGGATTCGCTATCTCCAGCAGATACTCGGCATGCCTGATCGCGGCACCTGTCGTCGAGCCTGTGTGCACGGCGATCCGCAACAGCTCGCCGGCCGGCACTCCCGCCGCCGCGTCGCGCAACGCCCGCGCCGCCGCGACCGCGTCCGCCGGATCGCCGAAGACCACGACCGGCGACGCGGCGTCACGCCGTACCAGCTTCTCCCCCGGCAGTTGGTCGATCAGCCCGGCCAGCCGCACGTACGCAGGCGCACTCGCGGCACCGGCGTACGACGCGACCACCACCGTGACCCCACTCATGCGGGGCAGTCTGCCATCCGCCTGTGTCGAGTCGCCCATACCGACAGTCTTCGTTACCCTCCGCAGAAAGGGGGCCGAGGAAGTGAGGAGCCCGATGGCAGACATCAGAACCACTGACCACGGAACATTCGCACTGCCGACCAAGAACCTGCCCGCGCCACAGGTCCGCGACCTCCCCGAACCGCCCAGCAAGACCTGGAAGATCGTCGGCCCCGGCATGGTCGGCGCGGGCGTCGGGCTGGCCTCCGGTGAGTTCATCCTCTGGCCGTACATCTCCAGCCAGGTCGGCCTGGTCTTCCTCTGGGGCGCCGTCGTCGGCGTGGTGATCCAGTGGTTCCTGAACATGGAGATCGAGCGGTACACGCTGGCCACTGGTGAGACAGCGTTGACCGGCTTCAACCGGTACGGCAAGCACTGGGGCCTGTTCTTCGCGATCATGACGTACTTCGCGAACATGTGGCCCGGCTGGGCGACCAGTTCGGCGGCGATGCTGACCTACCTGTTCGGGGCCGGCGACCCGCGCTGGATCGCGATCGGCATCCTGCTGGTGATCGGCGTGATCCTGACCCTCGCGCCGGTCGTCTACGTCATGCTCGAGCGGCTGATCGCGGTGAAGATCGCCGCCGTCGCGCTGCTCGTCATCCTCGCTCTCGTCTTCGCCATCCGCGGCAAGACGTACAACGCGCTGGGCGACGCGGTCACCCACCCGCAGTTCCCGGTCGATCAGCTCGGGTTCGCGCTGGTGATGGGCGCGATCGCGTACGCCGGTGCCGGTGGCGGCCAGAACCTCGTGCAGAGCAACTGGATCCGGGACAAGGGCTTCGGGATGGGGCAGCACGTGCCACGGCTGACCTCGCCGGTCACCGGCGAGACCGAGGCCGACCCGACCGCGAACGGCTACACCTTCACCCCGGACGAGGCGAACATGGCCCGCTGGAAGCGCTGGTGGAAGTTCGCCAACATCGAGCAGGCCGCGACCTTCGTGGCGATCACCGTGCTGACGATCGTGTTCACCTCGATGCTCGCGCACGCGACGCTGTTCGGTAACCCCGACGTCAAGAACAACATCAGCTTCCTGAAGATCGAAGGTACGACTCTGCAGTCCCTGGTCGGCGGCTGGTTCGGCTACCTGTTCTGGGCGATCGGCGCGTTCGCGCTGTTCGCGGCCGCGGCCGGGATCGTCGACTACACGTCCCGGCTGGCCTCGGACATGATCAAGTCCCGCTACCTGCGCGAGTCGAACGTCACCGAGTCAAAGCTCTACTTCTGGCTGGTCTGGGGACTGGTTGCCTTCGGCATCCTCGTGCTGCTGGCCGGCCTGGACCAGCCTCTGGTACTGCTGATCATCTCCGCCTGCACCGCCGGAACGATGATGTTCGTGTACTCCGGCCTGCTCTGGTGGATGAACTCCCGGGCCCTGCCGCACGCCATCCGCATTACGGCCTGGCGTACCGCCGTGCTGTGGTTCTCGTTCCTGGCGTTCGGCTTCCTGGCCGTCTTCACCGTCATCGACCAACTCAAGAAGCTCTAACGACAAGATGAGCCAACTCAGCGCTGTGGGCCGTAGGCCTGCGGGGCTCCGTTCGCGGTGGTGAAGAGGGAGTAGAGGGAGGTGGTCGCGGTGAGGAAGAGGCGGTTGCGTTTGGCGCCGCCCCAGGTCAGGTTGGAGACGGTCTCGGGCACAAGGAGCTTGCCGAGCAGGGTGCCGTCGGGGTGATAGATGTGTACGCCGTCGGCCGCGGAAGCCCAGACACGACCCTCGGTGTCGAGCCGGAAGCCGTCGAAGATGCCGTTGCCGCACACGGCGAACAACTCGCCACCGGACAACTTGTCGCCGTCGACGGTGAAGACGCGGAGGGTGCCCTCCTCCGAATCGCTGATGTAGAGCAACGACTCGTCGAGTGAGAACGCCAGCCCGTTCGGCCGGGCGAAGTCGTCGGCGACCCGGGTCAGCACCCCGTCGGTCGAGATCCGGTAGACGTGGCAACCACCCGTCTCGATCGCGCCCTTGTAGCCCTCGTAGTCGCTGTCGATCCCGTACGCCGGATCCGTGAACCAGACCGAGCCGTCGCGCTTGACCACCACGTCGTTCGGGCTGTTCAGCCGCTTGCCGTCGTACTCCGAAGCGAGCACGGTGACCGCGCCGTGGTGCTCGGTCCGGGTCACCCGGCGGTTGCCGTGCTCGCAGCTGACCAGGCGCCCCTCAGTGTCGCGCGTGTGCCCGTTCGTATTTCCGGCCGGCTGCCGGAAGACGGAGACCTGGTACGACGTCTCGTCCCAGCGCAGGATGCGGTCGTTCGGGATGTCGCTCCAGAGCAGATAGCGCCCGGCCGGCGAGTAGACAGGGCCTTCCAGCCAGCGGCCGCCGGTCCACAACCGTTCGAGCAGGCTGTCCCCGCGGACCCCGGCGAACCGGTCGTCCAGCGACTCCCAGACGGCCGGTGCGGTCCCTGCCAACGGTTCGAGAATGCCCGTCATCACCACTCCTCGCGAACTCGGCTGCACGTCATCGGTGAGCCTATGCGGTTCTCGGCCTCAGCGCGTCGGTCCGCCCGCCGGTCGGACGGCCGGAGTTGGACCTCTGAGGCGGAACGATGTGCGTGGCGCCGGACGGGGGCGCAGGGTACGGCGGCAAACGTCAGACACCGTGATGTGGAGACATTCCCTTGACGCTCGACACCGTTCGCGAAGACAAGGCGATCCTGAACCTCACGCGGAGGCTCACCGAAAGCTTCGCCGACATCCATACTCCCGACGCCGTCGAGGCCGCGATCGAGGCGGCCTGCGCGCAGTTCGCCGGCGACCGGGTCCGTGACTACGTCCCGATCCTGGTCGAACGCATGGCCCGCCAGGAACTCACCCCACAGCCCTACCTAATCCGAGCCGAGGAGCCCGAGGAACGGGAGGCGGAGTGGACCAGACCAGCCGTCGCTCTCCAGGCCGGTACGACGCCGCCCGGAGACAACGGCGGAACGACCAGCACCGCCCCTGACCCCGCGCCGAGGTCACCACGCCGACTGCCCGGGGTCCGGGTCGCCCTGCCGGCGACCGTTGCCGGCGTCCTCGTGGTCGCGACGATCGTGACGGTCGTGATCGTTCGCGGCGGCGGCGACGTCCAGGCGCAGACGAAGCCAGGGATCATCACCCTGGATGGGGTGATCGGCTCGGAGAAGCGGGCGTTCTTCGAGGACCCGGATGTGAAGGCCGCGCTGGCCAGGCACGGCTTCGAGGTGACGGTCGACACGGCCGGATCCCGTGAGATCGCCACCTCGGTCGACCTGAGCAAGTACGACTTCGCCTTCCCGTCCAGCACCGTCGCGGCGGAGCGGATCCTGCAGCCGACGCCCGGCCGCCCGACGGTCACCGGCAAGAAGTACCCGGTGTTCTCGTCGCCGATGGCGATCGCGACGTACCAGCCGATCGTGAACCTGCTGTCCGCGGCGGGCATCGCCAAGCAGGTGGATGGCGTCTGGTCCTTCAACATCCGCAAGTACGCCGATCTCGCCAAGGCCGGCTGGCGATGGACCAACATCCGCGGCAACACGACGTACCCGGTGAACAAGCGCATCCTGATCACCACCACCGACCCGCGGACCTCGAACTCGGCGGCGATGTTCCTGTCGATCGTCAGCTACGTCGCCAACCACAACCTCGTCGTCCAGACCGAGGCCGACGAGAAGAAGGTGCTGCCGCTGGTCGCGCCGCTGTTCGTCAACCAGGGCTACACCGACAGCTCCAGCGAGGGTCCGTTCGACGACTACCTCTCGCTCGGGATGGGCAAGTCGCCGATGGTCAACATCTACGAGGCGCAGTTCGTCGAGGCCGCGGTCCAGCGCAAGCTCAAGCCGGACATGGTGCTGATGTACCCGTCGCCGACCGTCCAGTCCAAGCACACGCTCGTGTCGCTGAACGCCGATGGCGAAAGGCTCGGTGAGTTGCTGTCGACGGACGCCGAACTGCAGAAGCTCGCGGCCCGGCACGGCTTCCGGACCGCTGACCCCCGGCAGTTCGCCACCGTCGTGCGCGAGCATCACGTGCCGGTGATCGACGACGTCATCGACGTGGCCGACACGCCCACCTACGACACCCTCGAACGCCTTCTCGACGGAGTCTCCAAGGCGTACCGGTGATCAGCTTCCCGTTGCGGTGAGCAACTACGACCAGACCGACGTGGTCGCGGTGCTGAACAGGCGGTTCCGCTTCGGACCGCCGAAGGTCGGTCGGAGACGACGTCCGGCAGCCCCTGATACTTTGTAGTTGACGGATGACGTTTGGTAACGGATCGAGCGCCCGCCCGCGGGTGGTGTGAGGAACGCCCTGTCTCCTCCGGGGTCGGTTCACCCTAGACTCGGGCCAGCCGAAGGGAGTCAGCTGTGTCCGACAGCAAGCAGATCACCAAGGTGCTGGTCGCGAACCGGGGCGAGATCGCCGTCCGGATCGTTCGGGCCGCCGCCGACGCGGGCCTGGGCAGTGTCGCCCTGTACGCCGACCAGGACCGGGACGCCCTGTTCGTCCGGCTCGCCGACGAGGCCTACGCCCTGGACGGGTCGACGCCGGCAGACTCCTACCTGAACATCGCCAAGATCCTCGATGTCGCGGCCCGCTCGGGTGCGAACGCCGTACACCCGGGCTACGGCTTCCTCGCCGAGAACGCCTCGTTCGCGCAGGCCGTGCTGGACGCCGGGCTGATCTGGATCGGTCCGCCGCCGTCGGCGATCGACTCGCTCGGCGACAAGGTCAAGGCCCGGCATATCGCGGACAAGGTCGGCGCACCGCAGGTCCCGGGTACGCCGGATCCGGTCGCCGATGCGTCCGAGGTGATCGCTTTCGCGGAGGAGTACGGGCTGCCGATCGCGATCAAGGCGGCGTACGGCGGTGGCGGCCGCGGCATGAAGGTGGCGCGCACGCTGGAGGAAGTGCCGGAACTGTTCGAGTCGGCTGTGCGCGAGGCAACGAGCGCGTTCGGCCGGGGCGAGTGTTTCGTCGAGCGGTACCTGGACAAGCCGCGGCACGTCGAGACCCAGTGCCTGGCCGATGCCCACGGCAACGTTGTGGTCGTCTCCACCCGGGACTGCTCGCTGCAGCGCCGGTACCAGAAGCTGGTCGAGGAGGCGCCGGCGCCGTTCCTTTCCGACGCTCAGCTGGAGACCTTGTACTCGGCGTCCAAGGCGATCCTGCGCGAGGCCGGGTACGTCGGCGCCGGAACGTGTGAGTTCCTGGTCGGGCAGGACGGGCTGATCTCGTTCCTCGAGGTGAACACCCGGCTGCAGGTCGAGCATCCGGTCTCGGAGGAGGTCACCGGGCTGGATCTGGTCCGGGAGATGTTCCGGATCGCCAACGGCGAGGAGCTCGGGTACGACGATCCCGTCGTGTCGGGGCACTCGATCGAGTTCCGGATCAACGCGGAGGACGGCGGGCGAGGGTTCCTGCCCGCGCCGGGCACACTCACCCGGTGGCACCCGCCGTCCGGTCCCGGCGTACGACTCGACGGCGGCTACGACCAGGGCGAGACGGTCCCGGGCGCCTTCGACTCCCTGGTGGCCAAGCTCATCGTCACCGGTCGCGACCGGACCCAGGCGTTGGAGCGGTCCCGCCGGGCGCTGCGCGAGTTCGTGGTCGAGGGCATGCCGACGGTCATCCCGTTCCACGCGGCCGTCGTATCGGATCCCGCCTTCGTGGGGACCGACGGCTTCAAGGTCCACACCCGCTGGATCGAAACCGAGTACGACAACCAACTCGCGCCGTACGACGGCCCGACCGCCGAGGCCGTCGAGCCCGGCGAACGCGAGAAGATCACCGTCGAGGTCGGCGGCAAACGCCTCGAGGTCGTCCTCCCCGCCGGCCTCGGCGCCAGTGCTTCGGCTCCTGCCACCGGCAAGAAGAAGCCGGCCCGCCGAGCCGGCAGCACCGGCAAGGGCGCCACCGCCTCCGGCGACTCCCTGACCTCCCCCATGCAAGGCACCATCGTCAAGATCGCCGTCGAGGAAGGCGCGACCGTTGCCGAGGGCGACCTCATCGTCGTCCTGGAGGCCATGAAGATGGAGCAACCCCTCAACGCCCACAAATCCGGCACCATCACCGGCCTCACCGCCGAAGTAGGCGCCACCGTCTCCGCCGGCGCAGTCCTCTGCGAAATCAAAGACTGACACCAACAGCGTTTCGCGCCCCAGTCGCCGAAGACCAGGAGCGCAAGCCGGCTTACACCAGCAGCTGTGCAGCGCCGTCAACCAGCGCTGTCGCTTGTCGGACCGCCGTCTTGGCCTGCTGGGCTCCGACATAGATCATCCCGTAGTACGCGCCGTCCTTGATGTCGAGCAACCGACCGAGCGCCCGAGACAGCGCCTTGCCATCGGGGCCGGCCTGGGCGACGAGCTGGATCGCCTGCCGGTGGTCCTGGCCGCGCGATCGCCGGCCGAGTGTGCCACAGCAGGCGGCGTCAGCGGCGGCGATGCCGGCAAGTACGGCGAGGGCTGCGGCCACATTGTCGTTGGCCAGTTCGTCGTCCTCGGCGGCGACGAGTTCGGCGACCTCGAGGAACGCACGGGCTTGGCTGAGCCGGACCGCCGCCTGGGCGCGATTGCAATCCTGAGTCCGTCCCGACTGCGGCGTCACCGCGGCATCACCTCGCGAATGATCCGGTTGCGGAGGCTGCGGAAGTCCGGCTCCGAGACCGTGACGCCATCGCGCACCCAGTCCTTGACGATGGGTTCGCCCGCCTGGAGGTGAGCTGCGAGTTCGGTCTCGCTGAGCTCGTACGTCTGCAGGTGGTTGCCGGTCCAGGCATAGACCTGCTCGCCCAGCTCGCCGACCTGCCCGACCCATCCGACCGGCGGATCGGTGAACTTGTGCACGAGGAGCAGATCGACGTCGCTGTCCAGATCACCGTCGCCGCGGGCCGTCGACCCGAAGATGCTGGCATGGGCCGGCTTGAGCGACCATTGCTCGATCGCAGACCGGATCCGTTGGAACAGCCGTTGCCGAAGGCTGGTCAGCTCAAGCACGGCGGCCGCGGCCAGGTGCTCGCGGTTCAGGGCGTACTGGATGCTGGCGCCGACCTCCGTCGCGGTCACCAGCCCGGTCCGGGCGAGGCGTCGCAGCACCTTGCGCGTCCCGGACTCACTCCCCCCGGCGGCGAGCTGATGGACCTTTCGGCCGGTCAGCGGCAGCTCAGTCCGCGCCAGCACCGACAGCACTGGACCGTCGAGGGTCGGGATCACAGTGCCGATCGGTTGCGACATGTCCATGAAGCCTCACTATAGTCTTGATACCAGCACTATTGTACCGATATCGAGACTATAGTGTCACCACAGGTTGCGGTGACATGCGGGAGTGTCTGGTCAGTAGCCGGTGGGTTCGCGCGACGTGTAGTGCTGTTCGAGCAGGGCGGCTTCGTCGTCGGTGAGGGTGATATCCAGTGCGCCGGTCGCGTCCGCGAGGTGGTGGGGTTTGGTCGCACCGACGATCGGGGCTACGACGGCCGGGTTGCGCAGCACCCAGGCGAGCGCGACCTGCGCCATCGGCACGCCTCGGTCGGCGGCGATGGCCTGGACCGCGTCGGCGATCGGCTTGTCGTCGTGCGGGAATACTCCGCGCGCGCTGGCATCGGTTCTGCTGCGTGAGGTTTGCTCACCCCACGGGCGGGCGAGTCGTCCCTTGGCGAGCGGGCTCCACGGGATGCTGGCCACCTGCTGGTCGGCGAGCAGGCCGTACATCTCCCGTTCGTCCTCGCGCTGCATCAGCGAGAACTGGTTCTGCATCGAGACGAACCGGGTCGTGTCGTGCAGGTCGGCGGTGTGCTGCATTTTCGCGAACTGCCACGCGCGCATTGACGAGGCGCCCAGGTAGCGGACCTTGCCCGCTTTGACGACGTCGTGCAGCGTGTCCATCGTCTCCGCGACCGGTGTCTCCGGATCGAAGCGGTGGACCTGATACAGGTCGATGTAGTCCGTGTCCAGCCGGGACAGCGAGGCGTCGAGCTGTTCCAGGATCGCTTGACGGGACAGTCCGGATCCGCCGGGGCCGTCGTGCATCTTGAAGTACACCTTCGTGGCGAGTACGACGTCCTCGCGGCGAGTGAGCTTCTTGATGGCGCGGCCGACGATCTCCTCGGAGGTGCCGTAGCCGTAGGCGTTGGCGGTATCCCAGAACGTGATGCCGGCCTCGACGGCCTGCCGGAAGATCGGCTCGGCGGCCGCGTCGTCGAGTGCCCACTCGTTGAAGCCTCGGCTGGTGTCGCCGAAGCTCATGCACCCCAGGGCGAGGCGGCTGACGGTCAGCCCGGACCGGCCGAGTTTCATGTACTGCAACGTGTGCTCACTTTCGCTGGAAGGGGGCGAGGCCGGGGCCGGCAGCCCCGTTCAGACCACAGAGGCTGATGAAGACCACCGAACCCGTTCGCCGCGACGGCTGGGAGTCCCTGTCGAGAGGGGTACCGGCAGGGACTCCCTGATCCGGTTCGTATCGTGGAAGATGTGGATCCCAAGGAGGACATCCGCGAGTTCCTTGCCACCAGGCGCGCCAAGCTGACCCCGGAACGGGCCGGGCTGACCGTGTACGGCGCCAACAGACGCCTCACCGGCCTGCGCCGAGAAGAGGTCGCTGTGCTCGCCGGGATCAGCGTCGAGTACTACACCCGGCTCGAGCGCGGCAACGTCGGCACCGTCTCCGAGAGCGTCCTGGATGGTGTCGTCCACGCACTCCAGCTCGACGAAGCCGAACGCGATCACCTGTACCGACTGGTGCGCTCCGCCGGCACCCGACGCCGCGCACATCGCGCTCCGGACCGCAAGCGGGTGCGGCCGACGATCCAGCGCATGCTCGACCTGATGCCGACGCCGGCCTACGTCCGCAACGGATGCTTCGACTTCCTCGCAACCAACGGCGTCGGCCGGGCGCTCTTCAGCCCGCTGTACGACGCGCTTGGACCGGCCCCGAACGGTGCGCGATACCTCTTCCTCATCCCGGGCGCGGCCGAGTTCTTCAGCGGCTTCGAGAACGTTCTCGACGACTGCGTCGCGATCTTGCGCGCCGAAGCCGGCCGCGATCCCTACGACAAGGACCTCACTGAACTCATCGGGGAACTCTCCACCTGCAGCGAACCATTCCGCCGGCGGTGGGCCGCCCACGACGTCCGCTATCACCGCACCGACGTCAAACGATTCCACCACCCACTCGTCGGCGACCTGACACTGGACTTCGAAGCCTTCGAGCTCCCCAGTGACGAAGGCCAGCGCCTCAACGTGTACACCGCGCCGCCCGACAGCCCGAACGCCGAAGCGCTCGACCTGCTCGCGAGCTGGATCCCGCGCCCGGCCGACCCCCGAGACACCAACAAGCCACCTCCCACGAGCAGAACACACAGTCGGGTGGCCATACCCAGGCCCCAACCACCGGCAGATCCGGGCATCTGATGGGTTGACCTATCAGATGGTGGGTTCCACACCGTGATTCAGGGTGGCCAACCCACCATCTGGTACGCCAGCCCACGAAATGGGACCCAGGATCAGCATGGTGGGTCGCCCAGTGCCGCTCGCCCGGGCCGCGAGTGCCCCTGACGTCCGCCGCCCCCGCGTCCGTCACCGTCATCCGTCGACCCGTCGGGTCCACGATTCGCCGAGCCCGACTACCTCCCGAGCGTGCCTTGTCCCGGTACTAGTTCGTCAATGAGGTGGGGCGAGGCGGGTTTCGAAGCCGTCGAGGATCGCTTGCAGGCCGAACTCGAACGTGTTGTCGGGCTCGGCGGCGTACTGGGTTGCGGCCGTGGTGTCCAGACGCGCACGGAGGTGCGGGAACTGGGCGGCGACCTCCTGGGCCCTGGTCATGAATTCCTGGATCGTCTGCTCGGGATCGCGCCCGCCGCGGCTCAGCCGGCGGTTGAGCGATACCTCGGCAGCGGTGCCCAGCGCACTGCCGATGACAAAGATGAGGACCGTGCCCGCCGCGCGGTCCGCGTCGTCGGGGGCAAACCCGGCCTGTTCGTAGATCGCGAGACTGTGGTCGTCGTACCGGAATTTCCCCGGCCCGGACAACAGGTGGGTCCCGAACGCCTGCCCGAGCCACGGGTGCCGAGTGAGCATCCCATGCAATCCAGTAGCCATCGCCGTAGCCGCCGGCCGCCAGTCGCGGCCCTCGAAGTCCGGCAGTTCGATCTCCCCCCAGATCGCATCCCCCGCCAACTGCACCAACTCGTCCTTGGTCTTGATATGCCAGTAGATCGCGGTCGCCGCCGTCCCCAGCCGGTTGCCCAAGGCCCGCATATTCAGACCGTCCAAACCCTCGCTGTCGAGCAACTCAACGGCGGCCCCAACGATCTGCTCCACAGTCAATGTGTCCCTCGGCATACCCCAAACCATAGTTGAACAAAGTTCAGCACGGCGCGTGGAATCAGCGATCGTGCTGCCCGCGCCGAAACGCACTCGCCACGCCATCGTGAAGAGTGCTCAGGATGTACTTGCACAATGTTCAATTGACGGGTTAGGCTCCTCCTGTACTTAGTTCAAGTGGACGAGGAGTGATGGATATGTTGCGAGACGAGCTGGCTGAGTTTGTGGAGAAGACGGCTGCGGAGTTCGGGATCCCGGGCGTGGCGGTCGGGGTGTTGGTCGATGGGGAGGACGTGATTGCGACCCATGGGGTAACGAGTCTTGTGAATCCGCAGCCGGTGGATCGGGACACCCTGTTTCCCATCGCGTCGGTGACGAAGACGTTCACCGCGACGGCGTTGATGCAACTGGTATCGCAGGGAAAGGTCGAGTTGGACGCTCCGGTACGGCGGTATGTGCCGGAGCTGCAACTGATGGACGAGGACGTGGCCGAGCGGATCACGGTGCTGAATCTGCTCAACCACACCGCGGGCCTGGACTGGAACCTGATCGACACCGGCGACGGCGATCAGTCGCTGGCGGCGTTCGTGGGGAAGATGGCGACGCTGCCGATCATCGCGGCTCCTGGCAGCAGGGCGTCGTACAGCCAGGCCGGGTACAACCTGGCCGGCCGGATCATCGAGAACGTCACCGGCATGCCCTACGAGAAGGCCATCTCCGAGCTGCTGCTGGAGCCGCTGGAGTTGTCGAACACGGTGTTCGACCTGGACGAGGTGATCATCAGGAAGTTTGCCGTCGGCCACAACCCGGACGAGACCGGCACGCAGCGCCCCGCCGTACCGTGGAAGGCGAACCGGGCCGGCGAACGCGGCAACAACCCGGGCGGCGGCGCGGTCTCGACGGTCAGCGATCTGTTGCGGTGGGCAAGGTTCCACCTGGGTACCGGCGACGGGCTGCTGCCGACCGAGGCGCTGCACGGGATGCGCGACGAGACCGTCGAGCTGCGGGCCAGCACGATGGGCGACGGGTTCGGCATCTGCTGGTTCCGGCGCGAGATCGACGGGGTGCTGACGATCGGGCACGGCGGTTCAGGCAACGGGCAGTACTCCGAGCTCCTCGTCGTACCCGAACGGAACTTCGCAATCGTCTCGCTCGCCAACGCCGGCCCGGACGGGTACAGCTTCAACCAGGCGGTGGTGCGCTGGGCGCTGGAGAACTACCTCGGCCTGGTCGAGCACGAGCCGGAGCCGATCCCGTACGACGAGGCGCGAGCGCACGAGGCGGTCGGGCGGTACGAGAACGACGCGATGAACCTGGACATCGCCACCGACGGCAGCCAGGTCACCCTCGCGGTCGAGATCAAGCCCGAACTCCGCGCGGCCTCGGACGTCGAGATGCCCCCGGACCTCGCGGCCGCCCCGATCGGCTTCCTCCCCGACGACGAGTACATCGTCACCGGCGGCGGCCTGGCCGGCCAACGCGGCTACTTCGGTCGCAGTTCCGAAGGCCCCATCACCGGCATCGACCTCGCGGGCCGCCTCTTCACCCGCACCTCCGAATAGTCCAGGGGCTCTGCACCAACCGGGAACAATGGGGCCGGATTGACAGACAGTTCTCAGGTTGACGCTGTAGGTTCCCTGCAGGCATCTCGGTGAGGAGGGTTACTGCATGTCCAAGAAGACCCATCAGCATCAGCTGGCACAGCGGAAGGCCAAGCGGCTGGCTGAGCGGGAAGCTGAGCGGCGACGGCAGCGCCGGAACCTGGGGATCACCATCACGGCGATCGCCGCGGTCGTAGTGGTCGTGGTCGGGGTCTTCGTGGTGATCGGGCCCGGTGGTGGCAGCGACACACCTGCGGCCGCGCCGACCGAGCTGCCCTCGTCGGCCGGGCCGGACAACAAGGCGACGAACATCCCGACCGCGCTGGCCGCTCCGCTGAAGCGGCCGACGCCGCTGCCGGCCGAGGTGAGCTGCACGTACAAGAAGAGCACCGAGCCTGCCAGCAAGCCGGTGAACCCGCCTGCCGACGGCAAGGCCAAGTCATCGGGTACGTCGAAGGTCAGCTTGAACACCTCGATCGGCGACATGCAGCTCACGCTGAACAGCGCGCTGGCGCCGTGCACGGTGAAGAACTTCCTCAGCTTGGTCGGGCAGAAGTTCTTCGACAACACGAAGTGCCACCGACTCACCGTCGGCGAAGGCCTCCAGGTCCTCCAGTGCGGCGACCCGACCGGCACCGGTGGTGGCGGTCCGGGCTACAGCTTCGCGGACGAGGTCTACCCGACGCTGAAGTACGGCCGCGGCGTGCTGGCGATGGCGAACTCCGGGCCCAACACCAACGGCAGCCAGTTCTTCATCGTGTACGGCGACGCGTCCGGCCTGGGCCCGCAGTACACCGCCTTCGGCACCATCGACGAGGCCGGCCTGAAGCTGATCGACCAGGTCGCCAAGACTGGCGTCACCCCGCAGAACGGCCCCACCGACGGAACCCCCATCACCCCGGTGGAAATCAAAACGGCAACCGCCGCAGCCTGACCTTCGTTACGTCCGAAGAAGCGAGCGCTATAGGCCTCACTTCTTCGGACGTAACTGGTTGGGGTCAGGCGAGGAGGCCGTACTTGGAGCGGGGCCAGGCCAGGAGGGCGTGGACTTGGGTGATGCCTGCCTGCTGGAGGAGTTCGACCGAGCCTTCCTTGAAGTGGTAGAGGTTGGTGGCCGGGTCGCGGGTGGTGTCCCAGTTGTAGTCGGCGTACGCCTGCATGGCCTTCCGGTAGCGGTGGTCCGGCGCCGCTGAGTCGAGGATCAGCAGGTTCTTGAACCAGATCGAGTTGAAGGCGGCGCCCTGCTTGGCCAGCATCTCGGGCGTGCTGTAGAACGCCAGTGACGCGTTCGCGACGGACTTGGCGTCGCGGAGGTAGCGCGCATCGTGGGTTGCCTTGTAGAGCAACACCCCGGCGCCGAGCATCACGCCCTGGTTGTAGCTCCACTGGGTCTTCTCGACGTTGCCGGCCAGGTCGATGTGATCCCAGTACAGCCCGTTGGGAGCCAGCATGCAGTCCTGGGCCCACTGGTACATCCGCTGCGACCAGGTCAGGTACGACCGGTCCCGTGTGAGCAGATACAGATGCGCACCGAGCTCAGCACCCGGACCGTTCGACACCGTGTTGCGGTCCTGGCTCCACGGTGCCTGCGTCCAGTAGACCCCACCGGCACACGGGTGCGACGGGTCCGTGTCCCAGCCGTGCACGACGAGCGCAAAGATCTCCTTGGCCCGAGCCAGCGCAGCGCGGTCACCAGTCCGCTTGTAATGCTGGATCAGGTTCAGTCCGATCCACTCGTTGTCGTCGTAGAACTTGTCCCCACCCTGACCCAGCGGCGGCCGGACATACGAGTCGTATCCCGTCGGCGTCGTACCAGCGTTCCAGTACGGCTCGTACGCCGCGATCCGCCGGTCGGCCTCCTCGGAAGCCTTCCGGCCCGCACCCGGTACGCCGGCCAGGTCCTCCGCGGCGATCACCGCCTGCGAGTACGGCCAGACGTACGAGTACGGGTTGGTCTGCGTGTTCGGATACTCCTCGAGCAGCAGTCCGTTGCCCGCGTCGAAGTACTTGTTCAGCGCGTCGTACGACGCTTTCGCGCGAGCGGCCGGATTCGTCACGGCATCAGCCGCCGGCAGGTGCAGCGAACCGAGCACGGCGACCGCGAGCACTCCGGCCGCGATCCGAGTTGATATACCAAATTTCCTGCGCATCGACTGCTTCCTCCTGGGCGGTGGCGGGTTGACATCGATGTCACGTTCTAACCGTCGCACCGCTGCGCCGTCAATGCCTCAGCGCCCGGCGTCCTGGCCGGCATCAGTTGGCATATCAAGAGGACTTACCTGAAGGCGATCCAGTTGGACCGCAGATGCAGCCGGATCCGTACCTGATCGGCGGTCAGTACCCGCCGCCCCTTCGACCCGACGGCCTCGACGGTGAGCGCCCGGCCGCCGGCCGGGCCGACGCCGGTCCGCTTCAGCACGCGCACGCTCCGGATCGACCCGACGTCGAAGACCGCCTGCAGCTGCGCCGCGGTTCGGGTGACCGTCCACGTCACGTTGGGATTCCCGTTCTTCGGGTACGCGTCCCAACTGTCCACCTTCATCACCTGGTACGGCACGCCACCGGCCGCCGTCGCCCCGCCGTTCGACGAGGAGAACTCGGCGATGATCGGCTTCCCCTTGGACAACCGAATCTGCCCAACGGTGGCCGCGATGGCTGCGTTCGTGGACGCGTTCTCCGAGTTGTACCCGCCGTACACCTGGCAGGAGGTGGTGTCACAGAGGTCGTACGCCTTCCGCCCGGCCCGGCTCCGGTGGTACACCGAATAGGTGCGCGCGGCAACGGACTGCGCCTGCAGTGCCGCCGGACGCCAAGTGGACAAGGCTTCTCGCGGTACGACGCCTCGCAGGTAGTACTCGATCGAGACGACGTTCACCGTGTCGAGGTGGACACCGGAGACGTCGATGGCCCGGAGCGCGCCGCGATACCGGCGTACCGCTCCGCTCGGTAGGATCAGCCCGGTCACAGCGGCGCCCTCGAACTGCGTCATGCCGGTGAAAATCTTCCACAGCGTCCATTTCCGGGTCTTCGCGTTGAACGAGCTGACCTTGGTGCCGTGGTCGCCGTACGGGTCGATCGACCACTGGTTCCGGGTCGACGCGACCGGCAACGTGTACACCTTCCCGGTGGCAAACGAGCGCACGCTCAGACGATTGACCGCGCCGACCCGGACCCCGTCAGTGGTGTCCGCGCTGATCCGGACCCGGAGGCTGCCGGTCGCCTTGCCGGTCGTCGTGCCCGGATAGTAGAAGGCCAGGATCTGCTGGGCCGATCTCCCGGCGATGGCCGCGCCCTGGGCGCCGTACTGCGACATCCCGCGTCCGTGCCCGAATCCGCGGCCGGTGATGGTGGTGCCGGCAGCCGCGGCGGTCGGCTCGACCGGGCTCGCCTGCGCGCTGGCGCTGATCAAGGCGGAGGACACGACGACGGCTGCGATCGCACGCTTCTTCATGGCGCTCTCCCGTACTGGATGGGACGCTCCTCGATTATGCGCGCTCGGTGATCGCTTTCCCGGTATTGCGTCACCCTGCGTGGCGAGGCACCTTGCGGGGTTGGATAGGCTCTGCGTAAAGCCCGGGAGGAAGGCCTGTCATGACCACCATCCTGATCATCGCGCTCGTGGTGATCGCTGTTTTGGCATACCGTTCGTACCGCCGGACTCAACTGCAGAACCGTAAGCAGCACGAGATCACGGCCGGCGAACTGGAATCGGTGAAGCGCACCGCCGACGAGGACATCACCCGGTTCGGCGAGGAGCTGCAGGACCTCGACCTGGAGATGGTCGGCAAGGACCTCGGCGACGGAGCGCGGCAGGACTACCAGCGCGCACTGGACTCCTACGAGTCGGCCAAGCAGGCGGTCGGCCAGGTCACGAGTGCGGACCAGATCAAGCACGTGATCGAGATCCTCGAGGACGGCCGGTACGCCGCGACCTGCGTACGCGCCCGGGTGGCCGGTGAACCGCTGCCCCAGCGCCGCCCCTCCTGCTTCTTCAACCCGCAGCACGGCCCGTCCGTGGCCGACGTGATGTGGGCGCCGCCCGGTGGCGCGCCGCGTGAGGTGCCGGCCTGCGCGGCCGACGCCGAGCGGATCCGCGCCGGCGCCGAGCCGGACGTCCGCAAGGTCATGGTCGGCCCGCAGCGGGTGCCGTACTGGGAGGCCGGCCCGGCCTACTCGCCGTACGCGCAGGGCATGTTCGGCGGCATCGGCGGCATCGCGACCGGTCTGTTCCTCGGTACGGCGCTCGGCGGCATGTTCGCCGGCGGCGGCTACGGCGACTACGCGGCCGGCTACGACGCCGGCCAGGCCGACGGCGGCGATGGCGGCGGTGACGGTGGTGGCGACGGCGGCAGCGACTTCGGCGGAGGCGACAGCGGCGGCGGCGACTCCGGCGGCTGGGACTTCGGCGGCGGCGACATGGGCGGCGGCGACTGGGGCGGCGGCGGCGACTTCTAGCCCGAAACCCCCACGAGCCCCGGTGACCCCACGGTCACCGGGGCTCGTTGCATCAACCTGCAACCCATCCCCGCAGACAACGCCCCCCGCGACCAGATAACCTCGGCTGCCGCGACCGCAGGGGTGATGGTCGCATTCCACCGAGGGGACTCAATGCGCTATCAGTCTTTGCTTGCCGCCGCCGGTCTGGTCGCGACCGGTCTCTTGGTCCAGCAGCCCGCTCAGGCCGCGCCGCAACAGGCCACCGCCACCTGCACGTTCCTGGTGCCGGCCAAGCTGGTACTCCGGCAGCCGACCCAGTACGTCCCCTTCTCGCTCGGCGGGAGCTGCCCGAAGACGATGGTCTCGGCCGCCTGGTCGGCAGTTCGGGACGACGGCACCTCGAAACTCACGGTCGGCTGTCCGTGGTCCAACTGCGGCGTCGACGTTGAATCGACCCCACTCGGAGGGACCACCCACTGGACGCCGGTGGGATACGGCGAGGACGCCAAGGGCCGTAAGGTGGCCGACCTCCTCCCGGCGGTCTCGGTGACCAGGGCGGCGTCGATCGCGCAGTTGACCGGTGTGCGTAGCGGGACCAGGACCACGTTGACCGCGTCCTCCTCGTACTACAGCCCCACCCGCAGGACCTACCTGCGCGCACATTCCCGGATGCTCGTGCAGTACAAGGATCCTGGTACGACGGTGTGGAAGAACCTGACCTATGTCACGCCGAGCTCATCGGGAGTGGCGACGTACACGCTCATCACTAATCGGACCCGGAGTTACCGGGTGTACGTGCCGTCGACGAATACTGTCTGGTACACGTACAGCCCGGCCGTCACGCGCTGATCATTCGCCGAAGAGTGGGGCGTTTCCCTCAGCGGTGTTGAGGTAGTAGACGGGGTCGGTGTAGGTGCCGGGCACCTTGCCCAGCCCCTGGATGACGGTGGCGGTTCCGTTGGCGTGACCAACGGCGTACAGGTACGCCGAACCGGTGTCCTTGTCGATGCCGGTCAGCAGCGTGCTCTGCGTACCGCACTTCTCCGCGACCAGGGACTCGAAGCCCTGCCAGGTCGACGTGCGGACCGGCTTGACGACCGGCTTCATCGGGGTGCTGATCGGGATGCGGATCGTGTACAGCGCGCCGCCGCGCGTGTTGGCCAGGAAGGTGTCGTACGTCGCGGTCTCGCTGATCAGCGTCATCGTCTTCACCGCGGCGAAGCCGGGGTACGAACTGACCTTCTTGAAGCCATCCGTCCAGCGGTACAAGACACCGTCGTTCCGCAGGCCGTACACGGCGCCGCGGACGTTCTTGCCCCAGTAGAACGACTCCTCGACCGCGGTGAAGTTCCCCCAGCCGCCACCGATCTTGCTCAGGCCGTTGATCGGTTTGCCGTCGGTGCCCTCGCCGTACACCGCGCGGTACAACGACGAGTTCAGGACGACGTAGGCGGAGTCGTAATACCCGACCGGGTTGAGGAGCGTGTAGGTCCAGGTCGAGCTCACCTTCGCGACACCGGGGGTGAACATGTGCCGGCCGGTCGTGTGCTTGGCAGTCGGCGGGTTCGAGGCGGTGATGCCGTTGTGGGCGAGGTCGCCGGCGCTCGTCACCGACCCGACAGAGATCTGGCAGGCGGCGGTCGCGGCCGTGGTGGTCGCGGAAGCCGGGACAGTAGTGGTGGCGGCAATGGCCAATCCACCGAGGAGTATGGCGGACGCCGCTACGGCGGAGGCTCGTTGCGAGGTAGGTGTCTTCACACTCTTCTCGATACGGCCTCCGCCGCAGAAGTTGCGTTATCTGGTGATCTTGATCGGGACGGACAGCGCGGACGGAGCTGTGGACGGGCCGAGCAGGAGCTCGCCGTTGTAGCTCTGGCCGGGTGTCATCGCCTTGTTGTAGTCGACGTGCAGCGTGACCGACGTACCGGCCGGGACCGGACCGGTCGGCACACCGCTCACGGTCAGGTCATTGCCCTGGATCGCGTTGACGTTCAACGTGAACGACGGCGTACCGGAGACCGAGAATCCGTGCACCCAGATCTGGTAGTTGCCGTCCGGCGGGTTGACCAGATCGACCGCTTCGTTCGCCGTACCGCCGGCGGACGAGGCAACGATCTCCGACGGCGAGAACACGCCGTCGTTGTTGGCGTCCCGGAGCACGTACAGGTCCAGGTCGTTGCTGTCGAGCGCCGTGCTCACGCTCAACCGGGACGCGTGCGAGAGCGTGATGTTCTTCTTCACACTCGCCGTGGCCGGGTCGTTCGGGTCGTCCTGGTGGGCGACCTCGGACGTCGTACTCGGCTGGCTGAGGCCGTACGCGGCCGCCTTCAGCCCGTCCAGCGCCACGCTCGAGTCGAACGTCACGTCGAACCCGCCGGTGTTCCCGGTCGCAGCCTGGACGACCGACGACGGCGCCACGGACGCACTGCCCAGCTGGACCTTGAACGGGGTGTTGAACTTGTCACCCTGCCAGCTGACCTGGTGCAACGCGAGCGCCTGCAGGCCTTCCTGCGCCGGCGCGGTCACCACGTCGGCCGGACCACCGGTCGCCGTGTCGAACCGCCAGGCACCCGCCCGGACGTTGGTGTTCGGACTCTTTCCGACCGTGTCGATCGTGTACGGCGCGCCGTACACCGAGTCGGGTTCGAGCTGGAAGTGGTTCTGCGACCGACCCATGATCAACGTGTCGAGGTCGGTGTACGGACCGGAGTCCTCCCAACTGGTGTTGGCCAGGAACTTGGTGCCCTCTGCCGGTGTCTTCGGTACGTCGAGGTAGAAGAACCGCCAGTCACCGGACTCGGCCCGCCAGGTCCAGTCGTTCGCACCGAACACCGACCCGTTGTTGTAAGTGCTGTTCCGTTGGGCGTTGGCGACATCGTCACCGCCGAAGGTGATCGCACCGGTGATCTTGCCGCTCGCGTCCTGCGTCGCCTTCGCCGCGACCGCCACGGACACCGGCACCACCATCGAGTCCGAACCCCGGTTCAGTACGACGGCACCGGAGTACATCCCGTACGGCGTGCTGGTCGGGACCTTGATCGACGCGGTGAACGAGCCCTTCGCGACCTTCGGCGTACTGACCCATTTCCAGTCGCTGTTCTTGTACCAGTCGATCGAGACCTTGAAGTCGGTAACCGGGATCGACGTGTTCTTCGCCGAGTGCTGCAGGCCGAGGAACAGGCCGTCGGCCATCCGCTTCGCAGGGTCGGCGACGTACGACTGCAGTGCGTTCGAACCGGCCCGGTGGTACATGAACCGCTCGTACTCGCCCTGCTCCATGTCCGACTTGGCGAAGTCCAGGTCGAGGAACTGGTCGATGTTCGAACTGGTCGTCTTGTCGGTGTGGTTGACGACGCCGTTGTGGTTCTTGTCGGTCCACAGCTTGCCGTCGTGGTTGACGTCGGTCCAGTTGTAGGTGAGCAGCCGCCAGGCCTGGTCCTCGGTCAGATTGTTGTCACCGTCGAACTCGGCCCGGGGGTACTCGAGTTTGACCACCATCAGATCGGCGTCCCGATGCTGTTTGACCTGTTTGGTCAGGTCGACCAGGTAGTCGGGCGCGTTGAAGTTCGACGTACTCTCCTGGCTCAGATCCTTGCTGCTGAAGGAGAGCGTGTCGGTATCGGTCTTGACGAGTTGCCGGTCGCTGACCTGCCAGGTGCCCGGACCCTTGAGGTTGAACTTCTGGGTGTCGGTCCCGCCGGGCGAGATGATGTTCGCGAACACCGGGTACTCGGTGCCGCGGTAGTCACCGACCCGCCACTCCGTCGGCGACACGGTCGCACGGGTGCCGAGAGCGCCCGCCACCGCCTTGCCGGCGTCGATCGAGCCCGAGCCCTGGACGTTGGCGTCGTACCCGAGGTCCTTCGACGTCGACTTCAGGATGTCCTGGGCGGTCGAGTAGAAGCCGGCCGGCACCGTGCCGCCGTGCGCCTTCTTGTAGGCCTGGTAGAGCAGGGCCGTCGCACCCACGGTGACCGGGGTCGACCGGCTGGTGCCACCCCAGGTGACCCACGCGTTCCGGCCGTCGAGGATGGTGTTCAGGGTCGCGTCGCCCGGCGCATAGGCGCCGTCGGCAACGACATCGACGCCGTTGGTGGCGTTCGCGCCGAAGCCGCGGTTGGACCAGACCATCACGTCGTTGTCGGTGATCTGGCTGGTCCGCACGATCGAGTCCCAGCCGCTTCCGCCGAACTGGGTGGACGCGCCGACCTCGATCGCGGTCGACGGCGCCGCGGCCGTCGCCGTACCGAAGCCCGGAGCGCCGTTGCCGGTGGAGAACACGGCCGTCGTCTTGAAGCCGTCGTGGATCACGTCGGCCTCCTGGCTCGCCGCATCCCAGCCGTCGTTGTCCGTCTCGGAAGTCCCGTACGAGTTGGACGTGACGTCGACGCCCTTCCGGGTCGACAGCAGGTACCCGAACTGGGTGGAGAAGTCGAAGCCCATGTAGATGTCGCCGAACGGGGCCAGCTTCGCCTTCGGAGCACCACCGAGGACGGCACCGGCGTACTTGCCACCGGGGATGTCCTTGAACGTGGGTGCCTTGCCGTTGATCACGGCCTGGCCGACGACGTTCGACGCGGTCAGCGTGCCGTGGCCCTCGATCCCCGGATCGAAGTCACCGGTCCAGGCGACCAGCGCGCCGGATCCGTACGACGTGTCCTCGACGCCGAACGCGTCCAGACCGCCCGGGATCGGGGTCTTGCCGTCGGAGATGTAGTACAGCAGTCCACCGGACAGGTCGGTGTAGCCGTCACCGTTCATGTCCCGGTACGACGCCGGCGACGACTTGGTCACCGGCTTCTCGTCGGCGAACGAGAAGTCGTCGTCCAGGTCGACGTACGCGGTGTCGTAGACGCCGGCCGTGTGCGGGTCGGTCAGCAGGAACCCGGGCCGCTCGCCGTACAGCTCGAGCATGTAGTCGTCCGGGTGGCTGCCGAGCATGACCTTGCCGGACTTGCTCCAGTTCGCCGGGAAAGAGTACGTGTGCTGCTTCGTACCGGCCGGGAGGTTGAAGTTGCGGGACGGACCGGTCTTGGTGGCGAAGTCCACCGAGCAGGTCGCGCCGGACTTGACGCAGGTCGCCGCGGTCGTCTTGGTGTACCAGGACAGGCCCTGGTCGACCTGACTCGGGTCGGAGAGCCACTGCAGCGTGCCGAACGGGTCGAACGCCTTCGGCCAGCCGTTCCAGCCGGCCTTCGCGCCGGTCTGGCCGGTCCACGTCTGCCAGGTGTTCAGCAGGTCCGGGTGGCCCCAGTCGGTACCACCGTCGAGGACGCCGACCGTCACACCCTGACCGGTGAAGCCCGCGTTCCAGGCGCCGGTGAAGTTGTGCGTCTTGGCGTCCAACAGGTTCTGCTTACGCAGCTTCTCGAAGTTGGAGCCGCGCAGTGGCGGGGCTTCGGTGTAGGGAACGTCGTCCGCCTTGACCTTCGTGAGCGCGGCCTTCTTCTCGGCCGCGGTCGGTGCCTTGTGCAACTCGGGGTCAGGATCGTTCAACGGCTGACCGGTCTTGGCCAGCTCGATCGGCTGGATCGCGACGACTCCCGGTACGGCGGCCAGCTTGGGCAGCGCCTGGACCGGAATCGATCCGAGTACCAGGGCGGCGTCACCGGACTTCGCCACCCGCGCGTTGTCGAGCACCGCCTTGGCCTGGGTGGTGTCGCCCTGCACGGTCGCGAACACACCCACCGAGGCGGTGTCGCCCTTCTTGACCTTCGCTTCCAGCTTGGGGTCGAGCTTCGTCAGGACGGCGTCGGTGGCCGACTTCACCTGCATCGTGCCCGGCCCTTGGCCAGGCGGCGGATCCTTGGTGACCGCCGCCTGAACCGGCGCCGACAACGACGCAAGGATCAGGCTGGTCAGGGCAACGAGCGCAGCGGAATGCTTCAGGCGTCGTCTCATGCTTCCCCTCCGGACACGGGCGGTCCCCCCTTGACCGCAGGCTGAACATCCGGAGCGTATGACGTGCACCGCCCGTGTGGTAGCGACCGCACCGACCGATTTTCCGGCCGCCCACCTGGTTGCTTCAAGCAACGGTAACTATTCGTCACCGATACAAATCCGGCCGGAGCCACCCAGTGCCGTTTTCGGCCGGAACGACGCTCAACCTCACGCCCGCAGGCCCGATCACGCCCTGTGTCGACCCACCCCCTGCGGATGTGCAGGTTTTCCCGTGTCTTCTGGCTTGGCAACCTTCTCGGCCTCGGGCGACATCTAGATCGACGCCCCTTCCCGGAAGGAACTCCCGATACGAACCTCCACGGTGGCGACGTCCGCCGTAGCTGCCTGGGGATAGTGGCGGCGTCCGCCGTAGTGCCGGGGATAGTGGCGGCGTCCGCCGTACTGCCAGGGATAACCGCGCGAGCGGAGGGTTCTCCGGTGGTATTCGAGGGGCGAAGGTAACAGCTCAGGGGATATCCGGCCGTCCCGCCCGGCCCGCCCAGCCGTCCTTCCCAGCCGTCCCGCCCGACCGTCCGACTGCCCCCATCGTCGCGATCGATCACTTTGTGCACGAGATCCGTACGGCGACGGCCTCGGCGTACGCACCTCGTGCACAAAGTCCCCCGCTGTGGCCCGAACGGGCACCCGCGGACACGACACGGGGCCGGATAGCCCCGACCGAGGCGTTCCCGACCGGCCCGACCCGACCCGACCCGACCCGACGGGCAGGCTTGGCCTGCCCCGGCCGCACTTTCAGGGGTCAACCCCCGAACCTGTTGGCTGGCACAGCGCATGCACCAGGCCAACCCACCCTTTCAGGGGTCAACCCCTCAACGTGGGGGCTGGCACAGTGCACGCACGACGCGGACCCACCCTTTCAGGGGTCAACCCCTCAACCTGTTGGCTGGCACAGCGCATACACCACGCGAACCCACCCTTTCAGGGGCCGACCCCTGAAAGGGATGCGTGAGACGTCGTACGACTGGGGAGCGACACGCACCCAGATCGACCAGGTCCACTGCCCAGCCGGTGGTTCGTCCGACAGAGTTATACCCGGCTGACCGATCGGCCTCGCTGAGGTGGCAGGTTGCCTGGGCGCCGCGGGGACGCCTACCGTCACAGATGTGCACGAGCTCGCCATCACGGAGAGCATTGTCGATGCGATCGTCGAGAAGATCGGCGACGGACCGGTGGCCGCCGTTCGGCTGGAGATCGGGCGGTTGTCGGGGGTGGTGACGGACTCGATCCGGTTCTGCTTCGGGATCGTGGCCGGCGGGACCGGGCTGGAGGGGGCGCGGCTGGACATCGACGAGCCGTCCGGGCGCGCGTACTGTCGGGACTGCCGGCGGGAGTTCGCGCTCGACGATCCGATCATGCTGTGCGACTGCGGAAGTGCCGATCTCGACATCCTGGCCGGCCGCGAGCTGCGGATCGTTTCGGTGGAGGTGCGTTGACATGTGCAGCACCTGTGGATGTGGGGGCGAGGACGCCACCACCCGCGTCACCCTGGTCGACGGGCCGGAACCGGTCCACGCCAACCCCCATGACCATCCGCACAACCACGAGCACCCTCAAGACCACCAGCACCCGCACGACCACGAGCACCCTCAAGACCACCAGCACCCGCACGACCACCAGCACCGCACGAGCACGAGCGCGAGACCAGGACGGTGCTGCTCGAGCAGGACATCCTGGCGAAGAACGATCTGCTGGCGGCGGCCAACCGGCACCGGCTGGCCGAGCACGCGGTCACTGCGATCAACCTGATGAGCTCACCGGGCTCGGGCAAGACGACGCTGCTGGAGCGCACCGTTCGCGACCTCGCCGGCCGTCGCGAAACCCTCGTGATCGAGGGCGATCAGGAGACCTGGCTGGACGCCCAGCGGATCCGGTCGACCGGCAGCAGGGTGGTGCAGATCAACACCGGTGCCGGCTGTCACCTGGACGCGGAGATGCTCGACCGCGGCCTGATCGAGCTTGCCCCACCCGACGGTTCGCTGGTCTTCGTGGAGAACGTCGGCAACCTGGTCTGCCCGGCACTGTTCGACCTCGGCGAGTCGGCCCGGGTGGTGATCATCTCGGTCACCGAGGGCGCGGACAAGCCCGCGAAGTATCCGTATATGTTCCGCACCGCCGACCTCGTCCTGCTGAACAAGATCGACCTGCTCCCGTACGTCGACTTCGACGTCGACCTCTGCCTGGACCTGATCCGGCGGCTGAAGCCAGACGTCGAACTCCTCCGCATCTCCGCGACCCGCGGCGACGGCCTCGACGCCTGGCACGACTGGCTGGCGGCGCGCTAACAGATTCTCGGTAGCTGCTCTCCGATCGGGGTGTCCACCACCCGGGTCGCACCGAACGCGGTCTTCGTCACGACCATCCCCGGATGCGCCTCGACGCACTCGCCGATGATCGCCGCGTCCGCACCGAGCGGATCCGCCTGCATGGCCGCGAGTACGGCGTCCGCGTCGTCCCGGGCCACGATCGCGAGCAGCTTGCCCTCGTTCGCGACGTACAGCGGATCCAGGCCGAGGAACGAGCAGGCGTTGGCGACCGCCTCCGGCACCGGCAGGGTGCTCTCGATGAGCTCGATGCCGACCCCGGCTGCTTTGGCGATCTCGTTCAGCGAGGTCGCCACGCCTCCGCGGGTCGGATCGCGCAGGACGTGCAGGTCGGTGCAGACAGCGAGCATCGCGGCCACCAGGCCGTTCAGCGGTGCGCAGTCGCTGACCACCTCGGTGCCGAACGAGATGCCCTCGCGCACGCTCATGATCGCGATCCCGTGCACCCCGATCTGGCCACTGACGATGACGACGTCCCCCGGAGCCGCTCGCTGCGGCCGGATGTCCACGCCGGCCGGGACCAGCCCGACACCGGCGGTGTTGATGTACACGCCATCGCCATGACCCGCGTCGACCACCTTGGTGTCGCCGGTCGCGATGGTCACGCCGGCACGTCGCGCGGCAGCCCCGAGATCCGTCGCGATCCGGCCGACCACGGTCAGCTCGACGCCCTCCTCGAGGATGAAGCCGCAGGACAGGTACGCCGCCTGCGCCCCACTCATCGCGAGGTCGTTGACCGTGCCGTTGACGGCCAGGTCGCCGATGCTGCCGCCCGGGAAGAACAACGGCTGCACGACGAACGAGTCGGTCGAGAACGCCAGCCTGGCCTCGCCGAGCGTGAACACGGCGGAGTCCGTCAGGCCCCCGAGCACCGGGTTCGCGAACGCCGGCAGGAAGAGATGCTCGACCAACTCGCCCGACATCTGTCCGCCGCCCCCGTGGCCCATGACGACCGCAGGGTGATCGCGTAACGGCAGCGGACAGACCCATCCGTCGAAGTTCGGCGGATCAGGCATCGTGGGATCCGGCAACGTCACCTGTTCAGCCACCGGTCGTCACCACCTCGGCGGGAGTCTCCAGCCGGCGGTAGAGGTAGTACGCCGCACATGCGCCCTCACTCGACACCATCGTCGCGCCGAGCGGGTTGCGTGGCGTGCAGAGTGTCCCGAACGCCGAGCACTCGTGCGGCTTGATCAGCCCCTGCAGGACCTCACCGCTGCGGCACACCGTCGACTCCTGCGTGGCGATGTCGCGCACCTGGAAGCGGTACTCCGCGTCGTACTCGCGGTACCGCTCGGACAACCGCCAGCCGCTCTGCGGGATCATCCCGATCCCCCGCCAGGCCCGGTCGGTGGTCTCGAACACGTCGGCCAGCATGGCGATCGCGGCCGGGTTGCCCTCGTCGCGCACCGCGCGCCGGTAGGCGTTCTCGACCACGTGCTCGCCCTTCTCCAGCTGGCTGACCGTGCGCAGGATCCCGGCCAGGATGTCCAGCGGCTCGAATCCGGTGACCACGATCGGTACGCCGTACTTGTCGGCCAGCTCCGGGTATTCCGTCGTACCCATCACGCTGCAGACGTGGCCGGCGGCGAGGAAGCCCTGGACCCGGCAGCTGGGCGACTGCATGATCGCCTCGATCGCCGGCGGCACCCGGACGTGCGAGACGAGCAGGCTGAAGTTCGGGATGCCGAGCTTCTTCGCCTGGTACACGGTCATCGCGTTCGGCGGCGCGGTGGTCTCGAAGCCGATGCCGAAGAAGACCACCTGCTTGTCCGGGTGCTCGCTGGGCCAGCCGGAGCGCGTCGAGCGGCGAGTAGACCACCCGGACGTCACCGCCCTCGCTCTTGATCCGGAACAGGTCGCGGCCGCTGCCGGGCACTCGCAGCATGTCGCCGAACGAGCAGAAGATCACGCCCGGCTGGGAGGCGATCTCGAGCGCCTTGTCGATGATCTCCAGCGGGGTCACACAGACCGGACAGCCGGGGCCGTGGATCATCTCGACGCCGTCCGGCAGCAACTGGTCGATGCCGTGCCGGACGATCGTGTGCGTCTGGCCGCCGCAGACCTCCATCATCGCCCACGGCTTCGTCGCCGTGGCGTGGATCTGGTCGACCAGCTTCCTGGCCAGGACCGGATCGCTGAACTCGTCGAGGTACTTCATCCCGCCACCTCCCCCATCTCGTCGGCGCGGTCCACCTCTGTACCGGGCGGGCGGCGTTCGCCGGCCTGCTGCGCGGCCAGCCCCCACTGGTCGCCGAACTCCTCCTCCAACGCGCCGAGCTTGCGGTACAGCGCGAGCGACTGCATCGCGGACTCCTCGTCCAGGCGCTGCAACGCGAAGCCGACATGGACGATGGTGTACTCGCCCACCTCGAGGTCAGGCAGATACTCCAGACAGACGTCTTTCAGTACGCCGCCGAAGTCGACCCGGCCCATCCGGGTACCGTCCTCCTCCCGGATGTCCACGACCTTTCCCGGAACGGCTAGGCACATGATGTCCCTCCCTGTGGTCTTCCTTCAGCGGACGTGGGCCGCGACGGCCAGCTGCCCGAGTGCGAGCCCGGCGTCGGTCGCGGGGCACCCGGCGATGACGCAGGACGGTGAATCCGGCCGCGGCGAGCGCCGCGGTAGTTGCCGATAGCAACACCCGGTTGACGAACACACCGCCGGACAGGGCGACGGTGGACAGTCCTCGGGCGGCGCGGACCTGCTCGGCCAGCGTCACCATCAGCTCGGCGAGACCCCGGTGGAAGCGAGCGCCCACGACGCCCGGCGCCACCCCGGCCAGCACATCCCGTACGACGCCGGCCAGCACCGGGGCCGGATCGATCTCCTCCCTCTCGATCGCGAACTCGTAGGCCCCGAGCCCCCGATCGGCCGAGGTCAGTCCCTCCAGCTCGATCGCGGCCTGCGCCTCGTACCCGGCCCGGTGACACACCCCGGCCAGCGACGAGACCGCGTCGAACAGCCTGCCCATGCTGGACGTCGGCGCACAGGCGATGTCCCGGTCCAGCTGGACGTCGAGCAGTTCCAGCTCCGGCCCACCGCAGGCACGCACCGACGGCAGTCGCGAATCCCACGGCAGACCCGCGGCGCGCAGGTGCGACAACGCCATCCGGCAGGGATTGCGCACCCCGGCATCGCCGCCTGGCAGTGGCACGTACTTGAGGTGCGCATGCCGTTCGAACCCGTCGTAATCGGCCAGCAGTACCTCACCGCCCCAGACCGCGCCGTCGTCGCCGTATCCGGTTCCGTCGAAGGCGAACCCGATGACCTGGTCCCCGTCATACCGGTGCTCGGCCATCACCGAGGCCACGTGTGCGTGGTGGTGCTGGACGCCGACCACCGGCCGGCCGGCCGCGTTCAACTGAGCCCACTGCCGGGACCGATAGGACGGATGCTTGTCCGTCACGAGCAGCTCGGGCCGGACCCCGGTGAGTTCTTCGAGATGCTGCTCGGCCCGTTCGAAGGCGCCGCAGCGTGGCGAGATCGTCCATGTCGCCGACGTGCGCCGAGAGCCAGGCGTACTGGCCGTCGCCGAGGCAGAAGGTGTTCTTCAGGTCCCCGCCGACCGCGAGCGCGGGCCGGACCGGGACCGGCAGGTCGATCGGGAACGGCGCATACCCACGAGACCGGCGTACCGGCAGCTCGATCTCGTCCACGATCCGTACGACGGAGTCGTCGCACGGCACGTGGATCGGGCGATCGTGACCGAGCCACGCGTCGGCCAGACCGGCCAGCCGGGTCTGCGGCCTCGTCGTCACTCGTGACGATCGGCTCACCGGACAGGTTGCCGCTCGTCATCACCAGCACGCACGGGCCGGGCTGGTCGAACAGCAACTGGTGCAGCGGCGTATACGGCAGCATCACACCGAGGTCAGGGTTGCCGGGGGCGACGGCTTCGGCAACGGCCGCGCCGGGCCGTCGGCGCAGCAGTACGATCGGGTGCCGGATGCCGGTGAGCAGTTCCGCCTCGGCCGTCGTCGATCTCGGGCGATCCGGCGGGCCGCGTCGAGGTCCGCGGCCATCACGGCGAACGGCTTGTCACCACGGTCCTTGCGCTTCCGCAGCGTGGTCACCACCGCCTCGTCCGCCGCGTCGCAGACCAGATGGAAACCGCCGAGTCCCTTCACCGCGAGGATCGCGCCGTCGATCGAGCAGCCGGTGCGCGGCCGCCAGCGCATCCTCGTCGTACACCGTCTCGTGGCCGGGCTGGACCAGCTGCAGCCGTGGACCGCAGGCGGGGCAGGCGATCGGCTGGGCGTGGAACCGGCGGTCGGCCGGATCGGCGTACTCGCGGGCGCAGTCCGGGCAGAGCGGGAAGTCGGCCATCGTGGTGGCCGGCCGGTCGTAGGGCAGGCCGGTGATGATCGTGAACCGCGGACCGCAGTTCGTGCAGCTGATGAACGGATGCCGGTAGCGCCGGTCGGACGGATCGGCGAACTCGGCCAGGCAGTCGGTGCAGGTCGCGACATCCGGCGAGACCAGGGTCCGGCCCGGTCCGGCGGTGGAGTCCAGGATGACGAACTCGGTCCCGCCCAGCGGCGGCAGCCGACTCCGGCGTCACCGTCTCGCACCACGGCCAGCGGCGGAGCGTCGGTCGCGCACGCGCTCGCCGAACGCGGCCACCGCGGCGGCCGGCCCCTCGACCTCGGCGACCACTCCGGCCGGCGGTGTTGCGCGACCTGACCGGACAGCCCGAGCTCGCGGGCCAGGGCATAGACGAACGGCCGGAAACCGACGCCCTGGACGACGCCGGTGACCAGTATCCGAGCGCGGACGCGAACAACCGGATCGGTCGTGCACCCACCGCCTGTGATGGATTTGCACCCCGGGCGAGGCCGAACGCGATGACGAATTCCGCGATCAGCGGACTAATTCGCACACGTAAACCCAGGCGTTCCACCGAGTCCGGAATTACCGGACCACGAGATCACGGCCCGAAGATCTCGTGCACCCGGCGGAGGTCCCGCATCCGCGGTTCGGTGTCGCCGCGCAGCCAGCGGCTGATGGTCCGGACCGACACTCCGATCCGCTGCGCGGCCGCCTCCTGGGACAGCCCCTGGCCGCGCAGGACGCCGTTCAGCCAGTCGGCGAACGGCTCCGCCGCTCGGGCTGCGCCGGCCGCGAGCGCCGGCGCCGTGCAGGACCTCGACCTCGACGCCGTCGGGGAAGATCCGCACGGTCACGTCGAAAACGCCGTCCTTCGGCCCGGCGGCGGCCAGCAGCGCCGTGGTGATCGCGTCGTACAGCGCCTGGTTCTCCTCCGGTTCGAGAGTGACCGGATCGAGCGCCTCGCGGACGAACTGCTCGGCGTCCGGCAGCGAGCCCGGCCGGGCCGGGAAGGTGTGGGACGACGACGACCACGGGCGAGACGAACACCGCGTCAGCGCCGCCGGCGGGATCCTCCATTGGCACGGCTCTCAAGAATACCGGTGCTAAGGTAGCGCCGGACAGGGTATGACGATCGCCGGTGAGAAGGCCACGCCGGAATCGTCTCTGGAATCCGGGCCAATTCCAGGATTCTCCGGACACCGCCATAAATACCCGACACAAGTGTCTGTCGGAGTAGCGGATTCCGGACGTACGGTCGAAAGAACCGGGCCGTTCCCGTCGAGGAGGCGCGGTCGTGTCCACGACACTGGAACCGGAGCAGGCGCAGCAGAGACCGACGAGGGTGTGGTGCACATCCTCTGGATGAACGGCGGACTGAGCTGCGACGGTGATTCGGTCGCCCTCACCGCGGCCACCCAGCCCAGTATCGAGGAGATCGTCCTCGGGCGCGTTGCCGGGACTGCCGAAGATCGCGGTGCACTGGCCGCTGATCGACTTCGAGTGCGGCCCGGAGACCGGCGCGGACAACTTCATCGAGTGGTGGCACAAGGCCGACCGCGGTGAGCTCGAGCCGTTCGTCCTGGTGGTCGAGGGCTCGATCCCGAACGAGGCGATCAAGACCGACGGGCTACTGGGCCGCGCTTCGGCAACAACCCGGCCACCGGGCAGCCGATGAAGACGTCCGAGTGGCTGGACCGGCTGGCCCCGAAGGCGACCGCGGTCGTTGCCGTCGGCACCTGTGCGGCGTACGGCGGGATCCACGCGATGGCCGGCAACCCGACCGGCGCGATGGGCGTCCCGGACTACCTCGGCTGGAGCTGGAAGTCCAAGGCCGGCCTGCCGATCGTCTGCGTGCCGGGCTGCCCGATCCACCCCGACAACCTGTCCGAGACCCTCGTCTACCTGCTCTACCAGGTGGCCGGCCAGGCCCCGATGATCCCGCTCGACGCCGAACTGCGACCGCAATGGCTGTTCGGCCGGACCGTGCACGAGGGCTGCGACCGGGCCGGGTACTACGAGCAGGGCGACTTCGCCAAGGAGTACGGCTCGCCCAAGTGCCTGGTGAAACTGGGCTGCTGGGGTCCGGTGGTGAACTGCAACGTGCCCAAGCGCGGCTGGATCAACGGCGTCGGCGGCTGCCCGAACGTGGGCGGCATCTGTATCGCCTGCACGATGCCCGGGTTCCCGGACAAGTTCATGCCGTTCATGGACGAACCGCCGGGCAGCAAGGTCTCCACCACCGCGAGCATGGTCTACGGCACCGTGATCCGGCGGCTGCGCAAGATCACCCAGAACACGGCAACAAGGAACCCAAGTGGCGGCGCAAGGGGTCCGACCTCACCACCGGCTACGAGAAGGTCTGGTCAGGCCATGACCACCACCGAACCGAAGGTCGAGCCCGCGCCGAGCACGATCGACGAAGCTCCGACGTCGTCGAGATGGCGTGGGACCCGATCACCCGGATCGTCGGCAGCCTGGGCATCTACGCGAACGTCAACTTCAAGTCCGAAGACCGTCGAGGAGTGCCACAGCACCTCGTCGATCTTCCGCGGCTACAGCATCTTCATGAAGGGCAAGGACCCGCGCGACGCGCACTTCATCACCAGCCGGATCTGCGGGATCTGCGGTGACAACCACGCCACCTGCTCGGTCTACGCGCAGAACATGGCGTACGGCGTCGCGCCGCCGCACCTGGGCGAGTGGATCATCAACCTGGGCGAGGCCGCGGAGTACATGTTCGACCACAACATCTTCCAGGAGAACCTGGTCGGGGTGGACTACTGCGAGCGGATGGTCAAGGAGACCAACCCGGGCGTGCTCGAACTGGCGAACCGGACCGAGGCGCCGCACGCCGGCGACCACGGCTACCGCACCATCGGCGACATCATGCGGTCGCTGAACCCGCTGGAGGGCGACTTCTACCGCGAGGCGCTGCACGTCAGCCGCTACACCCGCGAGATGTTCTGCCTGATGGAGGGCCGGCACGTCCACCCGTCGACGCTCTACCCCGGCGGTGTCGGCACGGTCGCCACCATCCAGCTCTTCACCGACTACCTGACCCGGCTGATGCGCTACATCGAGTTCATGAAGAAGGTCGTGCCGCTGCACGACGACCTGTTCGACTTCTTCTACGAGGCGCTGCCCGGGCTACGAGCACGTCGGCGAGCGGCGGATCCTGCTCGGTTGCTGGGGCAGCCTGAACGACCCGGCGATCTGCGACTTCCGGTACCAGACGATGGCCGACTGGGGCCGGCGGATGTTCGTCACCCCGGGCGTGGTGGTGGACGGCGAGCTGGTCACCAACAGCCTGGTCGACATCAACCTCGGCCTGCGGATCCTGCTCGGCAGCTCGTACTACGACGACTGGGCCGACGGCAGTCACGAGAAGTTCGTCGACATCGACCCGCTCGGCAACCCGATCGACGTCCGGCACCCGTGGAACCAGCACACGCTGCCGAAGCCGCAGAAGCGCGACTTCTCCAACGCCTACAGCTGGACCATGTCGCCGCGCTGGTTCGACGGCACCGACCACCTGGCCCTCGACACCGGCGGCGGCCCGATCGCCCGGCTCTGGTCGACGGCGCTGTCCGGCCTGGTCAACACCGACTACGTCCAGGCCACCGGGCACAGCGTGAAGATCCAGCTCCCCCGGACCGCGCTCAAGCCGGCCACGGAGTACGAGTGGAAGATCCCGCGCTGGAGCAACGCGATCGAGCGGAACCGGGCCCGGACCTACTTCCAGGCGTACGCGGCCGCGCTCGCGCTGCACTTCTGCGAGAAGGCGATGGCCGAGGTCAGGGCCGGCCAGACCGAGACCTGGACCCCGTTCAAGGTGCCGGACGACGCGATCTCCTGCGGCTTCACCGAGGCGGTCCGCGGCGTGCTCTCGCACCACATGGTGATCCGCGACGGCAAGATCGCGAACTACCACCCGTACCCGCCGACCCCGTGGAACGGCAGCGTCCGGGGACTCCTACGGAACGCCCGGGCCGTACGAGGACGCGGTCCAGAACACGCCGATCTTCGAGGAGAACCCACCGGACCGGTTCAAGGGCATCGACATCATGCGCGCGGTCCGCAGCTTCGACCCGTGCCTGCCGTGCGGCGTGCACATGTTCGTCGGCAACGGGACGAGAGAAGACCCACCTGCACTCGCCCTCGCATCGCGGTCAAGCCTACTGACATGGACCGGCACGACGTCCAGGCGCTGAGCGAACGGATCGACGTCCTGCTGGACGAGGTCCAGCGGCGGGCCGAGCCCGAGATGACCCTGAAGGTCGAGGAGCTGGTTCGCGCGGTGCTGTCCCTGCACGGCGCCGGCCTCGAACAACTGCTGAACCTGCTCGACGAGCCGCAGGTCCGAGCAGTTGGTCGAGGACGACCTGGTCGCCGGGACTGCTGCTGCTGCACGACCTCCACCCCGACGACGTCGCGACCCGGATCCAGGGCGCGCTCGACTCGCGTCCGGCCGTACCTCGGCTCGCATGCCGGCGGCATCGACTACCTCGGGATCGACGACGACGGCGTCGTCCACCTGCGCCTGCAGGGCAGCTGCGAGGGCTGTCCCGGCTCGACCGCCACCGTCCGGCTGACGGTCGAGAACGCCGTCCTGGACGCCGCCCCCGAGGCCGTCGCGGTCGACGTCGAGGGCATGGTCGAGGCAGAAGCAGACCCTGCTGACCATCGAGCCGTTCCGGCCCCACCGGGACGGCTGGCACCAGCTGGACCTGGTCACGCCGCCCGGCCAGGTCCAGCACCTCAGTGTCGGCGGTCTCGACGTGCTGGTCGCCAACCTCGCCGGCACGTTCTTTGCCTACCGCAACAACTGCCCGATCTGCTCGTCCGCCCTGCACCACGGCGAACTGACCGGCGACCGGCTCACCTGCCCACGCTGCACCGCGGTGTACGACGTACGCCTGGCCGGGCGTGCGCTCGCACCGGACGGGGCACCAGCCGCTCGAGGCACTCCCGCTGCTGCCGGACGGCACCGGCTGGAAGGTCGCGATCCCGGGGGTGCAGCCGGCGTGAGACCGTCGCCGACGCTGCGATCGCTGCGCAGCGGGCACAAGCCCCCCGCGCGGCAGGCCCGTGTCGATCCGGTCGCGGTGCTCCGTGAGCTTCACCGGTGGCGTGCGCGAGCAGTTCGCACCGGGTGAGCAGTGCGAGATGTGCGCCGTACCGATCGGTCCGGAGCACTCGCACCTGGCCGACGTGCCGGGTCACCGGCTGCTGTGCACGTGCCGGGCCTGCTATCTGCTGTTCACCGACGGCGGCGCATCGCACGGGCACTACCGCGCCGTACCGGAGAACTACCGGTTCAACCCGGACTTCACGCTGTCCGCGGCGCAGTGGGACGCGATGGGGATCCCGGTCAGCCTGGCCTTCCTCTTCTACCAGTCCGATCAGGCCCGGTACGTCGCCTTCTACCCGAGCCCGGGTGGTGCCACCGAGTCGTTGCTCGACCTGGCCGGCTGGGACGAGGTGGTCGCCGGCGATCCCCTGCTGCAGGAGCTGATCCCGGATGTCGAGGCGGTGCTGCTGCGCCGGCTCGACGACGGGTTCGAGTGCTACCTGGTCCCGATCGACGCCTGCTACGAGCTGGTCGGCATCGTCCGCCAGTACTGGGAGGGGTTCGCCGGTGGCGAGGACGTCTGGCGGCGGATCGACGACTTCTTCGCGCGGGTCCAGGAGCGCTGCCGTGGTTGACCTGGACTTCACCTGCACCGGGCGCGGACGCCGACCGGTACGCCGCGACGCCGTCCATCACGCTGCACCTGCGGATCGAGGAGACGACCGGTACGCCGGTGCACGCGCTGGCGTTGCGGTGCCAGATCAGGATCGAGCCGATCCGGCGGCGCTACGACGACGAAGAGGCCGAAGGGCTCGCGGACCTGTTCGGCGATCGGGCCCGCTGGGGCGAGACGCTGAAGCCGCTGCAACTGGCGTTCGTCACCCAGATGGTGCCTGGCTTCACCGGCGACGACCGAGGTGGACCTGCAGCTGCCGTGCAGCTACGACTTCGACGTCGCGGCCCACAAGTACCTGTACGCCGTGCGCGAAGGCGGTGTGCCGCTGCTGCTGTTGTTCAACGGGACGATCTTCACCGGCCGCCCCGGCACCCTGTCGGTGACACCGGTCGCCTGGCAGAAGGAGACGACGTACGCAGCTGCCGGTGCCGGTGTGGCGGGACGCGATGGACCAGCACTTCCCGGGCGCCGCGTGGCTGCGGCTGCGGCAGGACACCTTCGACCGGCTGTACCGCTACCGGACGCGGGAGGCCTTGCCCGGTTGGGACGACGCGATCGAGCGGCTGCTTGAAGGAGCAGCTGGAATGAACGGGTTCGACGCGGTCCAGCAGGTCGCGGACGCACTGCTGTTCGAGGGCTACGTGCTCTACCCCTATCGCGCGTCGGACGGGAAGAACCGGGTGCGCTGGCAGTTCGGCGTCCTGATGCCGCCGGACTACTGCTTGGTCGATCCGTCCGAACGAGGCTGGTCGCAGACCGAATGCCTGCTCGACGGCGACCAGGCCGTGCTCACCGTGCGCATTCGCTTCCTGCAGGCACAACGCCGTACCGTCCTCGATGCCGACGAGGTCGAGGTGGCTTCGCTGGAGACTGCCGATGCGACGTACCTGCCGTGGGACGAGGCCGTGGTCCGGACCGTCGATCTCCGGGCGGACTTGACGGAGCTTCCGCAGCAGGTGCCGTTCCGGATCGCCTGGCGACACCGAGACCGAGGCCGTCGGTACGGTCGGCTTCCTCCGCCGGACCCGGCTGCCGCTCACCGGGACCGTTGCCTTAAGCATCAAGCCTCTGCCCGGCCCGTACGGCGTCGCGCAGCTGCGGATCCGGGTCGAGAACACCACGCCGGACAGCGGCTCGGAGCGTGTCGGAGCGCTGCGGCAGGCCCTGATCGCCCACCACGTCCTGGTAGCCGCCGAAGGGGTGCCGCTTCCTCTCGCTGCTGGAACCACCCGAGTGGGCCACCGGCTTACGCGGCCGGTTGCGACAACGTCGGCGTCTACCCGGTGCTGGCCGGCGACCTGCTGCTGTCGTCGCCGATCATCCTGTACGACCACCCGCGGATCGCGCCGGAGAGTCAGGGCGATCTGTTCGACGCCACCGAGATCGACGAGATCCTCAGCCTGCGCGCGATGACGCTGACCGAGGACGAGAAGCGCGAGGTCCGTGGCACCGACCAGCGCGCGGCGGACGCTGCTGGCCGGGTCGACTCGATGCCGCCGGAGATTGTGGACCGGCTGCACGGCACCATCCGCTACCTGCGCAAGGTGACCGAGCCGGAGCCCGCGCCGGCCGACGCGCCGTGGTGGGATCCGGGCAACGACACGCTCGGTCTCACCGGAGACGGACACGGTCATGGTCGGCAGCGTCGCTGTCGGCAACGGATCGCGGGTCCGGCTGCGGCCCGGCGATACGGCGGGCCGACGCGCAGGACATGTTCCTCACGGACCGCCTCGGCACGGTCGTCGCGGTACTGTCCGACGTCGACGGCGAGACGCATGTCGCGGTCGCGCTGGACGGCGAGGAGGGCGAGGTGCAGCGCTCGCACGGCCGCTACCTCTACTTCAGCCCGGACGAGACTCGAGCCCCTGGTGAGTGCCGGATGAGCGATCCTGGTCGCCGGGCTGGGCAACATGTTCTGCAGTGACGACGCCTTCGGGATCGCGGTCGTCGAAGAGCTCGCCGCAGCGGAGTCTGGCCGGACGAGGTCGAGGTGCAGGACTTCGGCATCCGCGGCATCCACCTGGCCTACCAACTGCTCGAGCCGTACGACCTCGTCGTACTGATCGACGCGGTCCAGCGCGGCGGCCCGCCGGGGACCGTCTACGTGATCGAGGCCGAGCCGGACGCCGAGCCCGGGCCGGAGGTCAGCATGGACGCGCACGACCTCGGTCCGGACGCCGTGCTCTCGCTTGTACCGCGACTTGGTGGCACCGTGGGACCAGTGGTGGTGGTCGGGTGCGAGCCGGCCGGCATCGACACCGGGATCGGGCTTGTCGCCGGCCGTCCAGGACGCGGTGCAGACCGCGGTGCAGCTGGTGACCGACCTGGTCACCGGACAGGTCGACGTACCGGCAGACGGGACGGTCGGTGATGCGCTGGGGAAGAATCGTAATCGCTGGTTGCTGTTCGCCGTCGTGCTGGTGGTCCTGGTCGCGCTGGCGTACTACGGGCTCGAGGACGTGCGCCGCTACCTGCCGACTCAGGGACATGTAGCCCGATGTGCCTGGGCATCCCGGGCCGGATCGTCGACTGCCCGGAAGGCGCGGACCTCGGACGGGTCGAGGTGGCCGGCGTCGTCCGGGAGATCAACCTGTCGCTGCTCGACGGTCCGTTCGTCCCGGGTGAGTACGTCCTGATCCACAGCGGCTTCGCGCTCGAGCGGATGTCGCCGGAGCGGGCCGCCGACGCGCTCGCGTTCTTCGGTGCCGACCTGTGACACGCCGGGCCGGCACTCTTCGTCCGGTACGCGTTCGCGCCGAACCGGCTCGGGTACTGCGGTCCCGCCGACGCCGAGTGCCCTGCTCGAGTACGGCGCTCTGGGCCGGGCGGACGACGGTTTCCGCGCAGCTGGCCCGGCAGTTCGAGGGCGCCTGGCCGCAACTACGCGCTGATCGCCGCGGCCACGGGTACGGCGGATCCGCTCGATCGCGAGGTGGTCGAGGCGTACTGGATCGGCAACCGCCTGCTCGACCGAGGCCGGCGACGCCCGTGGCGGGCTGCCACACCACAGCTTCCAGGTGTTCTGCCTCTATCCGTGGGCCGAACTGCTCGACGACGAACGCAGTACGGCGCAAGCCCTCCGGGTGCTGGACCAGTGCCGGATCCGCTGGGGACGGGTGATCGCGGACACCGGCGAGCAGGTCGTGGTCGAGTCGCGTCCGCTGATGTGGGACGGCACGCGGCTCGCCCTCGGCTCACCGCGCCAGGAGACCGCGATCCGGGGCTTCGACGGCGTCGACCTGATCGATCCGCTGGCCCCGGGCGACTGGGTCTCGCTGCACTGGGGGTGGGTCTGCGACCGGCTGACGCCGGCCCAACTGGTTGCCTTACGCCACTACTCGGCGCATCCACCTGCGGCTGGTGAACGACCGGTTGGCTCAACGGCGCGGCGGGCGCGTGGGGATGTCGGGGCCGAGGATCCAATGACTGTCCGGCTGGCCGACGACGCCGGGTGAGTTCAGCACGGCGGGCCGGGCCACCGGGCGGTTGTCCAGGAGACCGGACCGGTCGGGCTCCCAGCGGGTCGGGTCCTCGGTCAGGCCGAGCAGGTAGGTGACCGTGCAATCGAGTGCCGACGGCCAGTTCGGGCAGGCGGACCACGTCGACACCGGCGCCGTGCTCGAAGCTCGACAGGGTCTTGTTCGTGGTGCGGATCCCGCGGCGGGCCAGCCGGCTGACCACCTGCTTCTGGGTCAGCCCGAGCTGTAGCCGACGGGCGCGCAGCCGGTGGCTGACGATCAGATGCCGGTCGACGGCGAGGTCGCTTCGGTCCTCGAACATGGGCCACCTCCCGTCCTGCCACCATCCACCGGCCGCCGCGAAGTCCGTCAATCGCCGGGCGGCCGGATTCCATCTCGGCGAGGGCGTGCACCGTGTAGCGGGCGAAGTTGAAGACCGGCGCCCGGCCGAGCAGGCGCTCGAACTCCTCGTGCGACTCGACCTCGTAGATCCACGCCCCGCCGTGCGATCCGACCACGTGGTACCGGGCCAGCACCTTCCCCTCCCGCTCGCAGGCGTTCGCCGTACTCCGGCATGGCGCCGACCGCCCGAGCCATCTCCGGCGAGAGCAGGCTCAGCTCCATCTGCCAGAGCACCAGGAACTTCATGACCGGAGGTGCAGCCGTCGGGCGGCTTCGGCGATCGAGCCGGAGACCGACGGGTAGACGGTGAACGCCTGGGCCACCTGGTCCACGGTCAGGCGGGCGCCGACGGCCAGCGAGATCGGGTGGATCAGCTCGCTGGCGCGCGGCGCGACCACCACGCCGCCGACGACGATGCCGGTGTTCGGCAGGCAGAACAGCTTCACGAAACCGTCGCGGACGCCCTGCATCTTGGCCCGGGCGTTGTCGGCGAGCGGCACCTTGACCACCATCGCCGTACTGCCGCCGGCGTCGACGCACGGCCTGGGTCAGGCCGACGGTGGCGATCTCCGGGGCGGTGAAGACGTTCGAGGAGACGGTCGACAGGTCCAGCGGGGCGACCGCGTCGCCGAGCGCGTGCGACATCGCGATCCGGCCCTGCATGGCCGCCACCGAGGCCAGCATCAGTACGCCGGTGCAGTCGCCGGCCGCGTAGACCCCGCGGGCCGTGGTCCGCGAGACCCGGTCGACCGTGACGAAGCCGCCGTCGCCCAGCGACACGCCCGACTCGACCAGTCCCATGTCATCGGTGTTCGGCAGCGATCCGACCGCCAGCAGCGCGTGCGAGCCCTCGACCGTGCGGCCGTCCGTCAGGGTCACCACGACCCCGTCGCCGTGCCGCTTGACCGACTCGGCCCGGGACTTGCCGAGCACGGTCAGACCGCGCCGCTTGAACACGTCCTCCAGCACCGCGGCCGCGTCCGCGTCCTCGCCCGGGAGCACCCGGTCGCGGCGACGACACCAGGACCACGTCGCTGCCGAGCGCGTCGTACGCGCTGGCGAACTCCGCGCCGGTGACACCGGAGCCGACCACGATCAGCCGCTCGGGCAGCTCCTCGAGCTCGTAGACCTGCTCCCAGGTCAGGATCCGCTCGCCGTCCGGCTCGGAGCCCTGGAGGATGCGCGGCCTTGCACCGGTGGCGATCAGCACCACATCGGCGTCCAGCCGCTCGTCGCCGACCACGACCGTCTCCGGGCCGTCCAGGCGGCCGCGGCCGCTGGATCATCTGGACCTTGTCGCGGTCCAGCCGGCGGCTGATGCCCGTCGGACTGGGCCGTGGCCAGCGCCTTGACCCGTTTGTTGACGACGGAGAGATCGACACGCACGGAGTTCGCCGGATCGTCGTCGCCCGTCGCCTCGACTCGGACGCCGAGCTCGCCGGCCTCCTCGACCTCGGTCATCACCTCGGCGGTGGCGATCAGCGTCTTGCTCGGAACGCAGTCCGTGAGCACGGCAGGAACCGCCGATCCCGTCGGAATCGACAACCGTCACCTCCGCTCCCAGCTGGGCGGCCGCACTCGCCGCTTCGTACCCGCCAGGACCGCCACCGATGATCACAACTCGCGCCACGAGAGGCCATTGTTCCGTATCCTGTGACGTCGTGACCCTGTACGCCGCGTTTGCGTCGAATCTGGACCCGAACCTGATGGCCGAGCGGTGCCCGTACTCGCCCCTGCGCGGGACCGGCTGGATCGTCGGCTGGCGCCTCACCTTCGGTGGCGAGGAACTCGGCTGGGAGGGCGCGATGGCGACCGTCGTCGAGGACCCGTCCGACCCGGCCAACCAGGTCTTCGTCGCGCTGTACGACGTCCACCCCAAGGACGTCGAGCGGCTGGACGAGTGGGAGTGGATCGACCAGGGCGTCTACCGCAAGATCCAGGTCCGGGTGCAGACCCTGGACGGCGAGCAGCTGGCCTGGATGTACGTGCTGAACGCCTACGAGGGCGGCCTGCCGTCGGCCCGCTACCTGGGCATCCTCGCCGAGGCCGCCGAAGCCGCCGGCGCCCCGGACGACTACGTGGCCGACCTCCGCGCCCGCCCCTGCCAGTCGTCCGGACACTAGTCTACCGGGCGGTATCGTGCGGACGTGACCGATGACGCTGCCGCGACGCGCCGCCGAAGCCTGGCTGAGCGAGGACCCCGACCCCGACACCCGCGCCGAGCTGCAGCAGCTCCTCGACGCCGGTCCTGAGGCCGAGAGCTGGCCGACCGCTTCGCCGGCACCCTCGAGTTCGGTACGGCGGGACTGCGCGGCGCCGTCGGGCGCCGGGCCGAACCGGATGAACCGGGTGGTCGTGATCCGCGCCGCCGCCGGCCTCTGCGCCTACCTGAAGGCGAACGGCCTGACCGACGGCCCGGTCCTGATCGGGTACGACGCGCGCCACAAGTCGGACGTGTTCGCCCAGGACACGGCCGCGGTGGTCCGCGGCGCCGGGCTGGACGCCGTACTGCTGGACCGGCCGACGCCGACGCCGGTGGTCGCGTTCGGGATCCGGCATCTGCAAGGCCGTCGCCGGAGTGGTCGTGACGGCGTCGCACAATCCGCCGCAGGACAACGGCTACAAGGTCTACCTGGGCGACGGCTCGCAGATCGTGCCGCCCGCGGACGTGGAGATCGCCGCCGCCATCGACGCGGTCGGACCGCTGGCCGAGGTGCCGCGCGGGGACGACTGGCAGACCGACCGGCGACGACCTGCTGGACGCCTACCTGGACCGCATCGCCAAGCTGGTGCCCGGCGGACGCGCCGCGGGACGCTGAACGTCGCCTACACGCCGCTGCACGGCGTCGGCCGCCTCCTGGTCGAGGCCGCGGTCGCGCGGGCGGGCTTCGCCGTACCGGCGGTGGTGGCGTCGCAGGCGGACCCGGATCCGGACTTCCCGACCGTGTCGTTCCCGAACCCGGAGGAGCCGGGCGCGATCGACGCGGCGCTCGAGCTGGCCCGCTCGATGGACGCCGACTCGCCGTCGCGAACGACCCGGACGCCGACCGGTGTGCGGTCGCCAGTACCGGACGCGTCGGCCGCGGCCGGCTGGCGGATGCTGCGCGGGGACGAGCTGGGCGGGCTGCTCGGTGAGTTCCTGCTGTCGTCACGGCCGGACGGGGTCGCCGCCTGCTCGATCGTGTCGTCGTCCCTGCTCGGCAAGATCGCGGCGTCGTACGGCGTCCGGTACGTCGAGACGCTCACCGGGTTCAAGTGGATCGGCCGGGTGCCGGACCTGGTCTTCGGCTACGAGGAGGCGCTCGGGTACTGCGTCGACCCGGATGCGGTGAAGGACAAGGACGGCGATCTCCACGCTGGTCCGGGTGCTGCAGCTCGGCGCGCGAGGCCAAGGCCGAGGGGCGGACGCTGCTGGATCTGCTGGACGATCTGGCGCCGTCAAGTACGGCCTGCACGCGACGGATCAGCTGTCCGCGCGGGTCGAGGACCTGTGCCTGATCGCGACCGCGATGGACCGGCTCCGCGCCACTCCGCCCGACGTCGCTGGGCGGACTACACGGTCGAGCGGGTGGACGACCTGAGCGAGGGCGTCGGAGTCAGCTGCCTCCGACCGACGGCCTGCGCTACACGCTCGTCCGACGGCGCCCGGGTCGTCGTACGGCCGTCGGGCACGGAGCCGAAGCTGAAGTGCTACCTGGAGGTGGTCATCCCGGTCACGCGACGACGTAGCCGCCGCGCGCTACTCAGGCGACCGCAGCACTCGCCGCGCATCAAGGCGCGACCTGGCTGCCGCGGCAGGTATCTAGAGCATGACCGTGCCAGCCGCTGGCCATCGTGGTCAGCGGCTGACGTTCGAAGGGCGAGAGCACCTGCGCGGGTGGCTCCCGCGCCAGGTCAGCGCGCGGCGGCGGCCGCCGCGGCTTCGGCCTGCTTCGGTGCGGAGCGAGCTCTGCAGCGAGGAGTGCAGGATGCGCAGGGTGCTGGTGGACTGCATCAGCGCGTCCCGCTCGTCCGGGTTCCGGTTCGCGAGGGTGGTGATCTCGTTGATGCTCGCCTCGATCCGGGCGATCCGGTCCGCGACCGTACCCTCCTGGCTGCTCGCCCGGCGGACCGCGTCGGACGTGACCGTCCAGACGTCCTCGCGGTCGTTGGTCCGCCGGGACATGTCGACCATCTGGCCGAGCGCGGCCAGGTCGCTGGTCGATCTGCGTCCGCTCCACCGGCACGGTGATGCCGGCGGTCGCCTGCCGCAGCCGGGTGACGTGACCGGACAGCTCCGACCAGCTGCACCTGCCGCTCTCTGATCTTGTCCAGCACCTTCGTGTACTCGGTGTTGAACTCGTCGTAGTTCACTGTCCTTGACTCCTGCCGTTCGACGGTCGACTCAGAACTCTAAGGCGTGTGGACCCGAAACACAGTAACCACACGATCGCAGATCGTGCACGTGTCGGCAAAACGCAACAGCCGCCCGGTACGGCAACGCATTCCGGGCGGCTTAGTTACGCTGTACTGACTCCGACCTCGAGCGGGTGCTGAAGGTCAGGCGACGTACGTCGACGACGACGTTGAAGGTGTTGCAGCTGCCCGCGTAGGTGTTCGTGCTGCTTCGCCGTTGAAGCCGGCGGTCGACCAGAACGCGTGGTTCTTCACGAGCCGTGGTCACGGACGCCACCCGGCTGGTCGCCCAGTGGGTGATCAGGTACTTGCACTGCGTCAGCAGGCCGCCGCTCATCGGGTAGTACGCGCTTGTTCGCGCCGATGTAGGCCGCGCCCAGGCAGGAGGCCTGCAGCTCACGACGACGGCTCTCCTCGAGCCCGCGCGTCGTTGGTCGTCATGAGCGCGTTCTGACGCCCCAGGAAGCGGTCAGGATGCCGGTCAGGAACTGGACGTGGTGACCGTACTCGTGCGCCATCATCTGGGTCAGCTAGGCCCGGCGTACGTCGGGTTCTGGCTTCCAGGTGTTGATGATCTGGGCGGCCGGGATGTAGATGGCACCGTTGGCCGTGCTGCAGTAGTAGCCGGTGGTGTTGGAGACGCTCCCGCAGCGGTGGTCGATCGTGGTGTCGCTGTGCACGACAGCTTCGGCTTGACTTGTACGCCGCGCCGGCCGCCTTCAGCGGGACGGCCCAGGCCGCGTACATGCACGTCCAGAGCTGGGTCGCGTAGGCCGCGACGCCGTGCCTGGGTGTGCAGGGAGACGTTGACCTCCTTGCACTTCGACGGCGTGATCGCCGGGGTCTTGTAGAGCCGGTTGTACCGGACGATGTTCGTCGTCGAGGACTTGGTCGTCAGGGCGTTCCCGCCGGCGGCGTGCTGACCGCCTGGTTCGGGGCCTCGGCCGGCTGCGGCAGGGTCGGCGTCGCCGCGGTCGCACGCCGGGGTGGCCTGCGCGTTCGGAAGCGCCAGGGCTGCGAGGCGGCGACGGCGGCGACGCCGACCAGACCACGCAGGGTGTTGCGGGAGAGGTTGACCATGATCTCCACTCTCGAGGTTAAGGGACCTTTTCGTGCCCATCCTGGAGTGACCAGGGGTTCATCCCGGGGCGGACACGGGCTCGGACGCCGCCGATCGCGCCAAGGTTCCCGTCAGCTGGCGAGTTTCTCGCCGAGGAATCGCAACTGGTCAGGAAGCATGCGCCGCCAGTAGCCGGCCGTGTGTGCCCCGGCCTGCTCCCCACCCGCCGCCCGCAGCTCCGCCCGCAGATCCTTCGCCGCCGCCGCGAACGGATCGTCCCGCCCACAATCGATGCGCACGGCAACATCCTCGAAGGCATCGGCCTTCCCGAACACCTGGTCGTAGAACTCGGCCGTCTCCAGGTCGAACCCGGCGACGCCCACATCCTCGAACGCACCGGGCGTGGCGTCCGCCAGGTTGTGCCAGACCGCCGGGCTCATCGCCCCGGCCGCGACTACCTTCGCGGGCTCCTGAGAGCCCAGCTGCGGCCGCCTGGTCTCCAACGTCCAGCGCAAGGCGCCGTACCCGCCCATCGACCAGCCGAGCACACCGTGCCGGGTCGTGCGCAGACCACGCTTCGCCAGCAGCGGCAGGAATTCCGCCGACAGCATGCCTGCGGATCGTCCCCGTTCGACTCGGTCGATGCCAGTAGTTGTCGCGGCCGCCGTCGACGGCTGGCGAGCGGCGAAGGGCGGCGTACCGGCCTGGACTGCCGCCGTCAGGTAGCGGTCGATGCCGAGGTCGTTGATCGCTGACGTGTGGTCGCCGCCTCGTCCATGCAGCACCAGCACGACGGGCAGCGCCGCGGACGGTCTGCTGGCCGTGCGGGTAGATGACGCTGTAGCCGACCGTGGTCACGACGGCCGCTCGACTCGAAGGTGCCAGACACCACCGGACCGGGTGGGACGTCCGGTACGACGCCGTCCGGCGCCGGTCAGGCCCAAGTACGTCGTGTACGCGGGCGCGACCGGGGACGAACCCGGTCTCCAGGCCGGTCGACTGCCGCGGCGCCGGTGACGGCAGCGGCAGTTGCCGTGCGGAGGCAGCGCGACGGCGAGACAGCGAGCGGCATCAGCGGAGGACTGCCGCCACGACGGCGGCGACCGCGAGGACGCCGAGGACGATCAGTTCCGGGCGGGCCCAGGTGGTGACGACCTCGCCGTCGGACTGTTGCGCCGTACGGCTCATGTGGTTCTCGATCCGGTCGACCACGAAGTCGGCGCGGGAGATCGAGCTTTCGGCCGTCAGCTTCGCGGCCGCCGACCCGCTGCTTGCGCAGGTCCCGCATCACCAGCTGCGACGCCCGGAGCGCGGAGCTTGCCGTGTCGCCGTGTGCACCCGGAGGATGTCGGTCACGTCGACCTCGGTGACCTTGTTCCACGGCACCGTGTGGTCGCGGAGGTGGTTACGGATCAGCAGGTCGTCGGGGCTGAGCGTGACCGACGGGCGGATCAGACCGACGTACGCCAGCACCATCAGGATCGCGATCACGCCGCCGACCAGCAGGCCGCCGAGCGGTCCGCCACTCCAGCACGATGTCGACCAGCGCCGAGCAGCGCCGATCGCCATCACCACGCCGCCGGTGATCCGGTTCGACGTGGACAGGTACTGCTCGTTCTCCGATGACCTTCGACTTCACCCGGACAAGGTAACCGGCCGCCCGGTCACGGCCCTAGCCAGCCCGCGGAGTCAGCGGGAGACGGGGGCGAACGCAGTAGACTGCCGAGGGTGACCACTACTCGACACGGCGTCGACAGTCTGGCCGACGTGACCTCGTCCGAGGACCGGCTGCGCCGGTTCCTGCTCGGCCTGCCGGGCGTCGACCAGGTCGGCGCCGAGGCCAGGGCCGCCACGCTGAGCACCCGGTCGATCAAGACCACCGCCAAGGCGTACGCGCTGGACCTGGCGATCCAGATGATCGACCTGACCACGCTGGAAGGGCAGGACACCCCGGGCAAGGTGCGGGCGCTGTGCGCGAAGGCGAAACGCCCCGACCCGGCCGACCCGACCGCGCCGCAGGTGGCCGCGGTCTGTGTCTACCCGGACCTGGTGGCGACCGCCAAGTACGAGCTGCGCGGCTCCGGCATCAACGTGGCGAGTGTCGCGACCGCCTTCCCCAGTGGGCGTTCCAGCCTCGCGATCAAGATGCAGGACACCAAGGACGCGGTCGCCGCCGGCGCCGACGAGGTCGACATGGTGATCGACCGCGGCGCCTTCCTGTCCGGCCGGTACGGCCTGGTCTTCGACGAGATCGCCGCGATCCGCGAGGCGGCCGGCGACGCGCACCTGAAGGTGATCCTGGAGACCGGCGAGCTGGTCACCTACGACAACGTCCGGCGCGCGTCCTGGCTGGCGATGCTGGCCGGCGCGGACTTCATCAAGACCTCGACCGGCAAGGTCTCCCCCGCGGCGACGCTGCCGGTGACCCTGGTGATGCTGGAGGCCGTCCGCGACTACCACGAGGCCACCGGGCTGCACATCGGCGTCAAGCCGGCCGGCGGCATCCGGACCGCGAAGGACGCGATCAAGTACCTGGTCACCGTCAACGAGACGGCCGGACCGGACTGGCTGGACCCGGAGCTGTTCCGCTTCGGCGCCTCCAGTCTGCTGAACGACCTGCTGATGCAACGCACCAAGCTGGCCACCGGGCACTACCCCGGCCCCGACTACTTCACGCTGGACTGAGGCATGAGCAGATTCGAGTACGCACCGGCCCCGGAGTCGCGGGCCATCGTCGACATCAAGTCGTCGTACGGGCTGTTCATCAACGGCGCCGTTCGTCGAGGCGACCGACGGGAAGCCGTTCAAGACCGTCAGCCCGCCGTCGGAGGAGGTGCTCGCGGAGGTCAGCGAGGCCGGTCCGGCCGACGTCGACAAGGCGGTCAGGGCCGCCCGCAAGGCGTACGACAAGGTCTGGGGCCCGATGGCCGGCCGCGACCGGGCGAAGTACCTGTACCGGATCGCCCGGCTGATCCAGGAGCGGTCCCGCGAGCTGGCGGTGCTGGAGTCGCTCGACAACGGCAAGCCGATCCGCGAGTCGCGCGACGTCGACCTCCCGCTGGTCGCCGCGCACTTCTTCTACTACGCGGGCTGGGCCGACAAGCTCGAGTACGCCGGTGTCGGCGACGAACCCGCAGCCGCTGGGGTGTCGCGGGCCAGGTGATCCCGTGGAACTTCCCGCTGCTGATGCTGGCGTGGAAGATCGCCCCGGCGCTGGCCGCCGGCAACACCGTCGTACTGAAGCCGGCCGAGACGACGCCGCTGACCGCGCTGGCGTTCGCGGAGATCTGCCAGCAGGCGGACCTGCCGCCGGGCGTGGTGAACATCATCACCGGCGCCGGCCGGACCGGCCAGGCGCTGGTCGAGCACGAGGGCGTCGACAAGGTCGCGTTCACCGGGTCGACCGCGGTCGGCCGGGCGATCGCCAAGGCGGTCGCGGGCACGGACAAGAAGGTCACCCTCGAGCTCGGCGGCAAGGCGGCGAACATCGTCTTCGAGGACGCGCCGATCGACCAGACCATCGAGGGCATCGTCAACGGCATCTTCTTCAACCAGGGCCACGTCTGCTGCGCGGGCTCGCGGCTGCTGGTCCAGGAGAGCGTGTACGACGAGGTGCTGGCCCGGCTGAAGCGCCGGATGAGCACGCTGCGGGTCGGCGACCCGCTGGACAAGAACACCGACATCGGCGCGATCAACTCGGCGGCCCAGCTGGCCAAGATCCGCGAGCTGTCCCAGGTCGGCGAGGACGAGGGCGCCGAGCGCTGGTCGCCGGAGTGCGAGCTGCCGCCGCAGGGCTACTGGTTCCCGCCGACCGTGTTCACCGGCGTCTCCCAGGCGCACCGGATCGCCCGCGAGGAGATCTTCGGGCCGGTGCTGTCGGTGCTGACCTTCCGCACGCCCCAGGAGGCGGTCGAGAAGGCGAACAACACGCCCGTTCGGGCTGTCCGCCGGGGTCTGGACCGACAAGGGCTCCCGGATCCTGTGGATGGCCAACCAGCTGCGCGCCGGCGTGGTCTGGGCCAACACGTTCAACCGCTTCGACCCGACCTCGCCGTTCGGCGGCTACAAGGAGTCGGGCTACGGCCGCGAGGGCGGTCGCCACGGTCTGGAGGCCTACCTTGCCCACTAAGACTGCGTCCAATTCTGCTGGTCCGAGGCTCGACGTGCGCAAGACCTACAAGCTGTACGTCGGCGGCGCCTTCCCCCGCAGCGAATCCGGCCGCTCGTACGTCGTGAACGATGCCAAGGGCAAGTTCCTCGCGAACGCGTCGCAGGCCTCCCGCAAGGACGCCCGGGACGCGGTCGTCGCGGCCCGCAAGGCGTTCGGCGGCTGGTCGGCGCGGACGGCGTACAACCGGGGCCAGGTGCTCTACCGGATCGCCGAGGTGATGGAGGGCCGGCACGAGCAGTTCAGCGCCGAGGTGGCGTCGTCCGAGGGTCTCTCGATCAGCAAGGCCCGCGCGGTCGTCGACGCCGTCGATCGACCGCTGGGTCTGGTACGCCGGCTGGGCCGACAAGCTGGCCCAGGTGGTCGGCTCCAGCAACCCGGTCGCCGGCCCGTACTTCGACTTCTCGTTGCCCGAGGCAACGGGCGTGGTCGCGGTGCTGGCCCCGCAGGACTCCAGCCTGCTCGGCCTGACCAGCGTGATCGCCCCGGCCATCGTCTCCGGCAACACGGTCGTCGCGGTCACGTCGTACGAGCGTCCGCTGCCGGCCGTGACGCTGGGCGAGGTGATGGCGACGTCCGACCTGCCGGGTGGCGTGGTGAACATCCTGACCGGCTCCGCATCGGAGATCGGCCCGTGGCTGGCGTCGTCACCTGGACGTGAACGCGATCGACCTGGCCGGCATCGAGGATCCCGACGAGGCGCGCGACCTGGAGGCCGCGGCGGCGGAGAACCTCAAGCGGGTACGCCGTCCCGGCCGAGGAGGACTGGACCGAATCGCCCGGGCCTGTCGCGGCTGACGCAGTACCTGGAACTGAAGACCGTCTGGCACCCCATCGGCGTCTAAATCAGTCACGACTGGGCGGGATGCTCGTACAGTCGCCGCAAGGTTCAGCCTGGTGACAAGGTCGCGATCGTCTCGCCGTCCGGTGGACTGCCCGAGATCTTTCCGGCGCCGTACGAGCTCGGGCTGCAGCGGCTGCGCGACGACTTCGGGCTGGAGCCCGGTCGAGTATCCGACGACCCGTGTAGCTCGGCGCGACCCCGGCAGGAGCGGGCCGCCGATCTGCACGCCGCCTGGTCGGACCCGTCCATCCGCGCGGTGATCGCGAGCATCGGCGGCGACGACCAGCTCACCGTGCTGAAGCACCTCGATCCCGAGGTCTTCCGCGCCGACCCGAAGCCGTTCTTCGGCTACAGCGACAACACCAACCTGCTCAACTTCCTGTATTCACTGGGCTTGCCGGCTTTCCACGGCGGCAGCGTGATGGTCCAGTTCGGTCGCGGCGGCGCGATGCACCCCGACAGCGAGCGGTCGCTGCGGGCCGCGCTCTTCACGCCCGGCGAGTTCGAACTGACCCCGGCGGCGGGCTGGACGGACCACGACCGCGACTGGGCGGTGCCGGCCAATCTGGAGACCGAGCCGCCGCTGTTCCCGGGCACCGGCTGGACCTGGCACGGCTCGGCGCCGGTCAGCGGGAAGCTGTGGGGTGGCTGCCTGGAGATCCTCGACTGGCAGCTGGCCGCGAACCGCTGGATGCTGCCGATCGAGTCCTACGGCGGTGTGCTCTTCCTGGAGACCAGCGAGGAGCTGCCCGACGCGAAGACGGTCTACCGGATCCTGCGCAACTTCGGCGAACGCGGTCTGCTCGAGCGCTTCGACGCCGTCCTCTGGGGCCGGCCGAAGTCGTGGTCCCTGGACCACCACGTCACGCCCGAAGAGTCCGTCGCGCTACGTCGCCGGGCAGTACGCTCGCGGTCGATCGGGCGCTGGCGGAGTACAACCCGTCCGCACTCGCTGGTCACGGGCCTCGACATCGGCCACACCGACCCGCAGACGATCCTCCCGTACGGCGGCCAGGTCCGATCGACCCGGCCGCGGAACGGATCACCGTCACCTACTAAGCCTCGCTTCAGGCACAGGCGACTGTGGGATCGCGTGCCGCGGTCACGCGGTTGTGAGATCGCGTATGGCGGTCAGGCGACTGTGGGAACGCGTACCGCGGTCAGGCAGTTGTGGAGTCGCGGGGCTGTCGTTAGGGCGGCTGTGGGGTCGCGGCTCCGGGCTGCGTGAGTGGTGCTGAGTCGTGGTGGTGTGCGTCAAGTGCGCCTTCGGCGTCCCTTCGGGATCTTCGACACTTGACCCACACCACCACGACCAGGGAAGCGATCGCAGCTGTGCCCGGTGCCGCTCACGGGAGTGGTCACGCGGGCACTGTGATCCCTGAGCGACTGCGACGGGCGGGAACAGGGCCGCGGTGATCTGTCGAAGGGGGTTTGGGGAGGGTTTTACCCCTGTGGAGGGATAAAACCCTCCCCAGTCCATGCCAAGCCGCTTCCGCGACCGCTATCCGGCACACCCGCTCCACCAAACGGACACCAGCCGGGATCAGGTCGCCGAGTCGTGGATTCCGGCCAGCGCCGCACCCGATCCACGACCCAGATCCGCGACTCAGCTGCCCACGACTCAGCGGCCGAACAGGAACCAGCCACCTACTCCAGCCACCACGAAGACGACCGGCAGGGAGAGTAGGAACCAGGCTCGGTTGCGGCGTCGGCGGCGTACCGGGCGGGTCGGTCGTGACGGTGGTCGGGAGGGCGTCGTCGGTGATGCTGGTTCGCTCCTCCGCACGCAGCGGGGCCTCCTGCTCCAGGCGGTACGCCTCCGCCTCGAGCCGCTCGGCGAGGGTGTCGGCGCGCTCCCAGCGGTCGGGGACCCGGTAGGCGAGCGCTCGCGCCATGATGTCGTCGAGTTGGCCGACCGAGTCGTGCAGCATCGGCCGGAGGCTGGGCGGGGGGAGATCGGGGTCGCGGTTGAGCACGTCGCCGATCGAGCCCGCGGTGTACGGCGGACGCCCGGTGAGCAGCGCGTACGTCACCGCGCCGACCGCGTAGATGTCCGCTCGCTCGTCGAAGCCGCCGTCGCCACGCCCCTGCTCGGGCGCCATGTACGACGGCGTGCCGACGGCCTGGGTCAGGCCGGATGCCTCTGCGGCGCGCTTCGCCAGGCCGAGGTCGGCGAGCACGATCCGGTGCGTGCCGCCGCCGGACTCGCCGCCCTGGTTGGGTCGGAGCAGCAGGTTCGCCGGGGTGACGTCGCGGTGCACGACACCCTCGGTGTGCAGCGCGGCCACCGCCCGCGCCAGGTCCGCGCCCCACCACAACGCGTCCACGGCATCCAGCGGCCCGTGCCGCAGGACGTCGCCCAGCGTGCCACCGCCGACGTAGTCCATCACGAAGTACGGGCGCCCGTCCGGGAGTTGGCCGAGGTCGAACACCCGGACCACCCGGTCGCTCGCGATCCGGCGCATCAGCCGCGCCTCGGACAGGAAGCGCTCCCGGACGTCGGCGCGCGTCGCCCAGTTGTCCGCGAGCACCTTGACCGCCACGTCCACGTCGAGGTCGTCGTCGTACCCACGCCAGACGGTCGCGAACGCGCCCGCCCCGATCTTGTCCTGCAGCCGGTACCGCCCGATGACATCCATCCCGGCTATTGTCGACGCACAGTCGAGCTCAACGACGAAACACCACTCTGGGAGAGCATGAACGAGGAGCTGGAACACCTGGCGTCCCGCGCCGCGGCGGGGGATCAGTCTGTGGTTCCGCAACTCCTTCAGGCGATCCGGCCGCAGGTACAGCGGCGGGTGGCCAAGTTCCTGCCGTACCGCGAGGACGCGGAGGAGGCGGTCCAGGACACCCTGCTCCAGGTGGTCGAACAAGATCCACACGTTCAGGGGCACCGGCAGCTTCGCCGGCTGGGTCACGATCGTCGCCACCAACCAGGCCCGGCAGACCTACCGCTCGCTCAAGCGGCGCGCGGTCGAGCAGTCCGCCGAGGTCCTCCCGGAGTCCGTCGACCCGCGCACGACCTCGGTGATCGCCGGCTCCCGCCTGGACCTGCTCGAGGCACTGGAGTCGCTCGAGTCCAGCCATCCGCAGCTGGTCCAGCCGCTCGTCCTGCGCGACCTGGGCGCGATGACGTACGCCGAGATCGCGGACGAACTCGATGTCCCGCTCGGTACGGTCAAGGCCCGCATCCACCAGGCTCGGAAGGCCGTCGCCGAACACCTCACCGTGCGCTGACCCAGCTCTGGAGGACTAGCCGAACGTACGGCGAACCTCCACCGCGCGACGCAGCTCGTCGAGGAAGTTGGCCGTCTGCCGGCGGATCCCCGGAGCCACGCTCTCGTCCGCGATCAACACCTCGGCCGGCGCGATCAGGTCCGCGTCGATCGCGAACCTCGGCGCGATCCGCTGCACGGTCAGCGCGAGCACCATGCCGGCCCGGATCTCCCCGGTCCCCGGGATATCGGTGAAGAACCGCCGCACGTACGGCGCGGTGACCGCAGCCTGACCTGGATGCCAGAAGCCCTCGGCCGCGGCCAGCAACTCCTTCACCCCGATCGCCGGGTCCGTCATGATCCGTGTCCAGGCAGCCTCCTTGCCGTCGGGCAGCGCGGCCCGGCAGCGCGCGGCCTGGTTGACGCCTTCGGTCGACTTGTCGCGAGCCAGCTCGGCATCGATGTCCAACGCCTCGAGCGCGTTCAGCCGCACGAGTCGCAGGACGAGCGACCACCGCAGATCCGCGTCGATCTCCAGACCGGCCGGGCTCTCGGAACCATCGAGCCAGAACTTCAGCAGCCCGGCGTCGTCCGTGGTCGCGATGAACCCGCGGGCGGTGACCAGTTGCAGGCTGCTGCCTGGTGCGGTGCTCGCCAGCTTGTTGCTCAGGGCATCGGCGACGCGGCCGTGGTACTCGTCGTACTCCAGATAGCCACCGAGGACCCGCTCCTCGAGCCAGCGCACGAGTGAACCGACGGCGATGTCGCTCTCCTCGTGCTGGATCGTGGCGAGGAAGAGGTCGAGCGCCTGCCGGGGATCGAGCTCGGCGTCCGCGGTCGCGTCACGGACGGAGTTCCAGATGACCGCGCGGGTGGTGCCGTCGGGGATCTTCGGAAGCACGGCCGGGAGGTTGGCCAGGCTGGTGGCGTCGAGCCGGATCTTCGCCCACGTGTCGTCGTTCGCGTCCGGCACGATCACCGCGTGGTCGTTGCTAAGCGCAACCTCTACGATGTTCTGGTCGACGGTGAGGTCGATGATCGGTCCGGCGCCGGTTTCGTCGTACCCGCCGATGGTCAGCTTGTGGAGGCGGCGCGAGCCATCTGGGCTCTTGCGATGCAGGACGACTCCACTGGCCTTGCGCTCGACCGTGATCGTGTCCAGGCCGGACGTCCGCAGCCACTGCCTGGACCAGTTGTCCAGGTCGTGAGCGCCGGCTTCGGTGAGCTTCTCGATGAACTCCTGCAGGTCGGCGTTGCCGTACTCGTGCGCCTCCAGATGTGCGTTGACGCCCTTCAGGAACACATCGTCGCCGAGGTATTTGGCCAGCTGCTTGAGGACGGCGGCGCCCTTGGCGTACGAGATCCCGTCGAAGTCGTCGAGCGACTGGCGCGCGTCCTTGAGGCTGTCCGGCGCGACCGGATGCGTCGAGCTGCTCTGGTCCGTCTGCAGGCCCCACCACTTGCGGACGAAGGCGAAGTCGGTCCAGCTACCCCCGTAGCTGGTCGCGTCCTCGGACACCCGATGCGCCATGTACTCGGCGAACGACTCGTTCAGCCACATGTCGTTCCACCACTTCATGGTGACCAGGTCGCCGAACCACATGTGCGCCATCTCGTGGACGATGACCCGCGCGCGGGTACTGCGTTCGGCCTCACTCGCCTGACTGCGGAAGACCAGGGAGTCGGCGAACGTCACGCAGCCCGGGTTCTCCATCGCGCCGAGGTTGAAGTCCGGCACGAACGCCTGCCAGTACTCGCCGAACGGGTACCGCTGCCGGAACATCCGGTGGTACTCGTCGAACGCCTCCCGGGTGGTCCGGAACAGGTCGTCGGCGTCGCGGTCCAGGTACTGCTTCAGCGACTGCCGGCAGGCCAGTCCGAGCGGGATCCCGTCGTACTCGCTGGTGATCTGGTGATACGGCCCGGCGACGATCGTGACGAAGTACGTCGACAGCGGCTTGGTCTCCGCGAGCGCCCACTCCCCCGGCGCGGTCCGCGTCGCGGCGCCGTTTCCCATCACTACCCAGTCTTCGGGGCAGTGCACAGTGATGGTGTACGGCGCCTTGAGGTCGGGCTGATCGAAACACGGGAAGTAACGCGGCGCCGACTCGAGCGACGACATGCCGTAGGTGTAGACCCGCCCGTCCGCGGCGTCGACGGATCGCTGCAGGCCCTCACCATCCGCGGAGTACTTCATCTCCGCGGTCACGACGAGCTCGTTCTCGGTTTGCAGACCGCTCAGCGGAAACCGGCCGCCGTCCAGCAGCGCCGGGTCCAGCGCCTGCCCGTTGAGCTCGACGCTGATCAGCCGCTCGGGCTTCACGTCGACCCAACTCGAATCGCCGTCCGCCCCGAAGCGGATCCGACTGGTCGTCACGAACGTGTCGTCCGGCCCGGTCAGGTCGAAGTCGACCTGGTACGACCGCACTGCGAGGTCCGCCGCCCGTCGCCGGGCTTCTTCAACTGTCAAGGCGCGCATGAGGAGCACGCTATCTCTACGACCCAATCAGTTTGTCCCGCACAGCCCGCGCCCGCGCCCGCTCACGGTCCCCGAGTGCCTCGTCCGCGATCATCGCCTCGAGCACGCCGGTGAGCCGGTCATCCGGCTCTGGTACGGCGGCCGCCGCAAGCAGAGCGGTGGCACGTAGGCGTTCGTCGGTGGCGGATTCCAGCACCTTCGCCACCAGCCCGGCATCCTCCGCCTGCGCGAGACTCGTCAGGACGTTCAACGCACTCAGATGGTCGAACCCCGCCTCGATCTCCGGGTCATCCACCGGTGGGTGGGACAGGATCTCCCGCGCAACCACCCGCACGTCACCGCCGAGCGGCTCCAGCGGATTCCCACCACTCAGGCGCGTGTACGACGCGGCCACCTGGTACATGTTCAGCGCCCGGCACACGGTGGCGATGTTCTCGCTGTGCAGCAGCGCACTGAACGCCTGCAGGGGAATGTCGTCCGCAGTCATACCCGCACGGTATTCGACTGCTAGCCCTGGAAGAACCGGAGCATCTGCTGCGCCGCGTCCGGCCCGGTCATCAGCTCCGCGACCGCGGCCGACCGCTTGGCGACGGCCGCGGTGCGAGCGTGCATGACCGGCTCGTAGGCCGCCACCGCCTTGTCCGGGTCGTCAGGGTTCGCGGCGACGGCGCGACCGAGCTCGGCCGCGTCCAGCATGGCCTGGTTCGCACCCTCCCCTACCGCTGGCATCAGGTGCGCGGCGTCGCCGAGCAGAGTCACCCCGTGCCGCGACGGCCAGCTCAGACCGACGGGCAGCACGGTGGTGGGACGGACCACGAACGGCTCGTCGCAGGCGTCGATCAGGCGACGGAATCGTGGATGCCAGCCATCGAGTAGCGCATCGACCGCCGCAGGCCCACACTCGAGCACTGGCTCTCGGGACTGCACCACGAGGCCGACCCGGATGGTGCCGTCGCCGTTGCGCTGGGCGGCCAGCGTCTGGCTCGGACCGATGGCCCAGTAGGTGCCTCTTCCCACCATTGCCGCGAGCTCCGGCTGGGCCCGATCGGCATCGTGGATGGCACTCCGGATCGCCGTCGTACCGGCGTATGTGGGACGAACGTCGGTGAGCAGCGTGCGGACACAGGAGTTCGCCCCGTCGGCGCCGACGAGGAGATCGCACTCGACGGACGTGCCGTCGGCGAACTGGACGACGTACCCGCCGCAGGGCCGTGGTTCGGCGCTCCGGAAGCTTCGGCCCCAGGAGACCGCTGCGGGCGGAAGCGAGTCGAGCAGCAGGTCGCGGAGGTCGCGACGATCGATCTCGGGGCGCGCCATCGGCGCATCGTCCGGAGTGTCCTCCTGCAGCAGCAATGTGCCGGTGTGATCCAGCAGGCGAAAGTCCTGGCCCTCCCGGCGGGCGGCGGCGAGGAACTGCTCCTCCAGGCCGGCTTCGCGGAGCGCGACCTGGCCAGTGTCGGCGTGCAGGTCGAGCATCCCTCCTTGAGCACGGGCGCCGCGGGACGCGTCGCGCTCGTACACGACCGCGTCGATGCCGTGGACGTGCAGGATCCGGGCGAGAGTGAGGCCGCCGGGGCCTCCTCCGATGATGGCGATCATATCTTCTCCGTTCGATACGGCGTCTCGATCGATACACTGTATCGCACGAGTCGGTGTATCGTTTCGGACGTGACGAGCGATGATCCGGTCTGGGAGCGGCCCGAGCCGAGCGAGCGGCGCGCCCCGAGCCCGTTGAGCCGGGACCGGATCGTTCGCGCCGCGCTGGCGCTCGCCGACGCCGAGGGCCTGGAGGCGGTGTCGCTGCGCAAGGTCGCCGCCGCCCTCGACGTCGGCCCGATGCGGCTCTACCGGTACGCCGGTACCAAGGAGGAACTGCTCGAGCTCATGGTCGACGCGGTGTACGCCGAGATCCCGCCGCCGACCGGTTCGACCTGGCAGGACATCCTCCGCTCCATCGCCCACGGCACCCGGCAGGCCGCCCTCGAGCACGAGTGGTTCGCGGACCTCCTCGGCGGCCGACCGCAGTTCGGGCCCGCCGCGCTCGCCCACACGGAGGCGTCACTCGCGGCTCTCCGCGCCACGTCGGCGTTCCCTGACCCCAGCGCGGTCATGCGCGCGCTCGACGCCCTGTCCGCCTACCGGATCGGCGCGGTCCGGAAAGAGATCACCGCCCGCCGCGCCGAACGCACGACCGGCCTCGACGAGCGGGACTGGCAGCACTCCAATGGCCCCTACCTCACCCGGATGTTTGCTACTGGCAACTACCCGGCCCTGGCCGAGGTCGTCCACGAAGCAGAGCACCTCGACGCCGCCACGCGTTTCGACCTCGGTCTCGGCTACCTCCTCGACGGCATCGAGGCCAGCCTGCCCTAGGCCGTCGCGGCCGCGCGCAGATGGCTCGGCCGGCGCGGGCAGGTCGTCGGCCTCGCGTCAGCGGGGTTGCAAGCCGCCCAGGGACTCGGCGTCGCCGCCGCCGGTGCCGTCGCTCAGCTGACCTCGGCGGCGACGGCGGTCGGCGTCATGGGCGCGGCCGGTCGTCTCGTCGCGGCGGTGGTGGGGCGTTCCTGGTCTCGGGCAGTGCGTCACGCTCGTGACTGAGGTACAGGCCGGCCGCCGCCGACACGCTCGTGAGCAGCCACACCGCCACCCCTGCGTCGTCGGTCACCCCGATGATGGGCAGCAGGTCCGGCAGGATGTCGATCGGCGAGATCAGGTAGACCAGCGCCAGCAGCCACAGGAACATCCGGCGCTGCGGCACCTCCCCATAGGTGCCCCGCCGCGCGGCCCGGATCAACCGCGGCAGCGCCCGGGCCCGGTCGACCACGTTGCCGACCGGCACCCGCTCTCCGCGCGCAATCTTCCGCTGCCGCACCCGCCGCCGCCAGACCACGCCCAAGGCGCCGATCCCGAGGCCCAGCACCAGCAGGCCGGCGCCGACCCCGACGGCCGGCAGCCCGGCGACGTCCCCGTCCCGGAACGCCAGGGTCAGTATCCCGATCAGCCCCAGCACTCCACCGAAGTACACCATCCGTCAACTGTAGGGCTCCGGACCACAACGCGCCGGGATCAGCGGCTGCCTGGGGCTGCGGTCAGTCGAGGAGGTTCTGGACGATGGTGGTCATCCGGTCGACGGGGATGGCGAAGCCGATGCCGATGTTGCCGGAGCGGGAGGTGCCGAGGGTGGCAATGGCGGTATTGACGCCGACCACCTGACCGGCGGCGTTGACCAGCGGCCCGCCGGAGTTGCCGGGGTTGATGGCGGCGTCGGTCTGGATCGCCGACTGCCGGGTGCGGTTGTCGCCGAAGCGGGCCTGGCGGTCGACCGCGCTCACGATGCCGGCGGTCACCGTCCCCTCCAGCCCGAGCGGTGACCCGACGGCCAGCACCGGGTCGCCGACCCGCAGCTGCGCGGATCGACCGAGCGTGAGCGCACGCAGAGCCCCGGCGTCCGCGGCTGAGACCTGGAGTACGGCGAGGTCGTTGTCCTCGTCAGCACCCAGGACGTCCGCGTCCACGCTGCGGCCGTTCGACAGGACCAGGGAAACATCACTCGCTCCTTCCACCACATGCGCGTTGGTGACGACGTGCCCTTGCTGGTCGATCGCGAAGCCTGACCCGGTCGCCTGCCCGGCCCGCACCGACACGACCCCGGGCAGCACACTCGCCGCGGCAGCCGAGATCGAGCCTTGCGCAGCCGCCGGCGGTGCACCCGCCTGCGGCAGTTCGACCGCCGACTCGGGATCTCGCGAGCCGGTGACCGCGCCGGCCAGTCCACCCGCCACGATCGCCACCGCGATCGTCCCGACGAGCGCGGCGCCGCGGCGTCCGCCGCGCCGAGGTGGGGAGGCCGTCACCCCGGCCTGAGGTGCCGCCGCGGCGGGCGGAGCGAGCGCGGCGGAGGCCGGGGTGACGGAGAACGGGGGCGCGGGCAACCCGGCCTGAGTGGGGGCTGACGCGACCGGTTCGGGCGTCGCCGGTGGCGGGCCCGGGACGTAATGCGGGCCGCGGAAGGGGTGACCGAGGTGAGGGCTCATGAACGGCTCCTGCTCAGGGAAGGCGCGAGAACCACAGGAGGGAGGCCAAGGCTGCCAGGAGTGCTGCGGCCAGGGCTATTCCGGCTACCAAGTTGGTGATCTCGCGGGTTTCGGTGGTCCAGCCGATGGACGACTGGAGGTCGGAGTAGACGTCGCGCAGTTCCTCGTCGCTCTCGGCGGCGTAGGAGGAGCCGCTGGTCGCGTCCGCGAGGCTTTGCAGCGCCTGGGTGTCGGCGGGGACCGGGATCTCCCGGCCTTCGAGGTTCACGGTGCCCTGCGGTGTCCCGTACGCGATCGTCGAGACCGGTACGCCGGCCTGCTCCGCCGCCTGGGCCGCTTCGTCGATCGGACGGCCCGCGGTGTTCCCGCCGTCGGACAGCAACACGATCCGGCTCGGTGGCGGGTCCTCCGGGTCGATCGACCGGACCGCCTGCAGGCTGGTCATGACGGCCTCCCCGATCGCCGTGCTGTCGCTCAGTTGCAGCCCGTTGATCGCGTCCACGGTTGCCTGGTGGTTGGTGCTCGGCGGGGCGACCACGGTCGCGGTCCGGGCGAACGAGACCAGCCCGACGTTGAACTGCTCCGGCAGATCCTCGACGAACTGCTCCGCCGCCTGCTTCGCGACCTCGAACCGGTTGGGCGCCACGTCGGTCGCCGCCATCGAGTTGGAGACGTCCATCGCGACCAGCACGGTGGCCCGCTCACGCGGGACCCGGATGTCGGCGACCGGCCGGGCGATCGCGATGCTCAGCACGGTCAGTGCGGCGAGGAAGGCCACGGCCGGCGCGTGCCGGCGCCAGCCGGGCCGCTTGGGGGCGACCTTCTCCAGCATCGGGAGCGTCGCGAAACGTACGGCGTACTTGGTCCGGCGACGCTGGGCGATCAGGTACGCCGCGACCAGCGCGGCGACCAGCACCAGCAGCCAGAGCCACAGTGGTTGCTCGAATCTCATCGGATACCGGTCCTCCCGGTCGGGTGCCGCCGGGTACCGGCCCGTCGGCGGGCGGTGGCGAAGGCGGCGACGTCACGGACCCAGTCGGTGTCGGTGCGCAGTACGAGGTGCGCGGCACCGGCGGCCCGCATCGCCTGGGTGGTCTGATGACGGTGGGCGGTCATCGCCTCGGCATACCTGCGGCGCAGCTTGCGGCTGGCGGTCTGCACCTCACGCCGCCGGCCGGTCTCCGGATCGACCAGGGTGAGGATCCCGACCTCCGGTAGCTCGAGCTCGCGCGGGTCCAGCACCTCGACCGCGAGTACCTCGTGCCGCGCGGCCAGCCGGCGGAGTGGATCCGCCCAGCCGTCGTCCTGGAAGTCGGACACGACCACGCGCAGCCCGGGGCGAGGATGCTCGCGGTTCAGCCGGGTGATCGCCTGGCCGAGATCGGTCCGCGGATGCTCACCAGGTGTTGCCCTAGGCAACGACAGCAGCGTGCGCAGCGAGCGGCGGAGTTGCACCGCACCATTGGCGGCCGGGAGCCGGCGCAGTTCGTTGCCGATCGCAACGCGGACGCCGAGCCGGTTGCCGGGACCGTCGGCCAGCAGACCGACGGCCCCCACCACGGCGATGCCGAGGTCCCGCTTCTCACTGAGCGCGGTGCCGAAGTCCATGCTCGCCGAGGCGTCGAGCAACGCCCAGGTCTCCAGCTCGCGCTCGGCCAGCGGCGAACGGACATGCGGTTCCAGCGACCTCGCGGTGACGTTCCAGTCCATCCGTCGTACGTCGTCCTGGCCCGCTTGATACGGCCTTGCCTCGTTGGGCTCACTGCCGGGACCGCTGCGCAGGCCGGTGATCTCGCCGTGCAGGAACCCTTCCAGCTTGCGCTTCACCGACAACTCCAGCGCGCGCAACGCCCGCTCCCGGCCAGCCAGCAGATCAGGACCGGAGCTCATCCACGTCCTCGCTTCGCTCCGGGCGCGGATGAGGCGCGAAGTGCACTGTGCTTGATGATGAACTCGCTCCGCTCGTTCATGCCGCCGACCCCTTGGCGTCATCGGCCGGGACCACGTGCGGCTGCTCGATGGTGTTCAGGATCCGGGCGACGACCGAGCGCGGGTCGACTCCGTCGGCGAGTGCGTCGAACGTGAGGACCAGCCGATGCGCCATCACATCGAGGGCAACGTCGTACACATCGGCCGGCAGCACATAGTCCCGCCCGCGCAGCAACGCCAGCGCCCGGCCGGCCGCGACCAGGCCGAGCGTGGCCCGCGGGCTCGCGCCGAACTCCAGTACGCCGGCCAGGTCGTCGATCCCGTACTGCTGAGGCGCCCGGGTCGCGTGCACCAGGCGTACGACGTACTCCGCCACCGCATTGTGGACGAACACGTCGTCCGTTGCCTCCTGCAACTGAGCGACCTGCTCCGGGGAGAGCACCGCGTTCGCGTGCGGCCGGTGCGAGCTCATCCGGTGCAGGATCGTCAGCTCCTCGAGTGGGCTCGGGTAGTCGACGGTGATCTTGAGCAGGAACCGGTCCCGCTGGGCTTCGGGGAGTGCGTAGACGCCGTCGGACTCGATCGGGTTCTGCGTCGCAAGTACCAGGAAAGGCTCGGGCAGCTGGTAGCTGGTGCCGCCGATGCTGACCTGGTGTTCGGCCATCGCCTCCAGCAGTGCGGACTGCACCTTGGCGGGTGCGCGGTTGATCTCGTCCGCGAGGACCAGGTTGGCGAACACCGGGCCGAGCTCGGTGTCGAAGCCCTCGGTCGACGGCCGCCAGATCCGGGTGCCCATGATGTCGCCGGGCACCAGGTCGGGGGTGAACTGCAGCCGGGCGAACTTGCCGCCGATCACCTCCGCCAGCGTCCGGACCGCGAGAGTCTTCGCGACTCCGGGCACGCCCTCCAGCAGACAGTGGCCGCGGGCGAGGAGCCCGACCAGCATCCGTTCGACCAGTTGGTCCTGTCCGACGACGACTCGCTTGACCTCGAACAGCGCGTGCTCGAGCGTTGCCGCTGTCATGCGTTCCTCGTTGGGTTCTGCTCACTCTGCGGAGACTCCGGATTGCCACCGTTCTTCTCCGGGCAGTCCGGTCTACCGGTGTCCGGTGACGGCGTGGTGGCGCCGTCCTCGACGGTGACGTAGGGCTGCTGAGGCGCCGGATCATTGTTCGCGGCGTAGGCCACGCCGCCGGCACCGAGGGCCGCCACTACGACCGCCGTACCGAGAATGAGCCGTTTGCCGGGGATATTCATCGCAAGCTCCTTCGATCGATTGGTGCACAGCTCATCAAGAAGGTGCGAAAACGACCGGAAAGCAGAACGAAAGTCGGCCGAAAGAGCAGTGCTCACCTCAAGGACCGTCCAGCTACCTTGGTTGCGTGCGACTACTGGTGGTGGAGGACGAGGAAGGCCTGGTCAGCGCCCTGCGCTCCGGACTCGGCCGGGCCGGGTACGCCGTCGATGCGGCGACGACCGGGGCCGAGGCGATGGAGAAGCTCGCGACCACGGCGTACGACCTGGCGATCCTGGACATCACCCTGCCCGACATCAGCGGCCTCGACCTGTGCCGCGCGGTACGGCGGAGTGAGATCGAAGTCGCGTCCGGCCGGGAACTGCGCGTGCTGATGCTGACCGCGCGGGCCTCACTGGCCGACCGGGTCCGCGGGCTCGACGAGGGCGCGGACGACTACCTGACCAAGCCGTTCGCCCTGGTCGAACTGCTCGCCCGGATCCGCGCACTGCTCCGCCGCGACGTCACCAACGGCACCACGCAGCTACACGTCGGCGACCTCGTCCTGGACTCGTCCCGGCACCTCGCCACCCGGTCCGGTCGCGAGCTCCCGCTGACGTTGAAGGAGTTCGGCGTACTGCGCTATCTGATGTCGCGACCCGGGCACGTCGTGTCGGCCGAGGAACTGCTCGAGCACGTCTGGGACGAGAACGCGGACCCGTTCACCCAGAGCGTCCGGGTGACCGTCGGGACGCTGCGCCGCAAACTCACCCAGGAAGGCGAGGAGCCCGTGCTGGAAACGGTGATCGGCCGGGGCTACCGGCTCCGAGGTGACGCATGAAGGTCCCCCGCCCGCCGTGGACCCAGACGATCCGGTTCCGCCTGACGGTGACGTACTCCGCCATCCTGATCGCGCTGTCGACGCTGCTGCTCGGCGGTGTGTACCTCGCGCTGTCGCACCTCCTCGATCCGAAGCCGCTGGACCAGATCGAGGTCAACAAGGTCTACAAAGATGCCGAAGGCAACCTCAGGCTCAAGCAGGGCCAGGTGATCCAGGCGGCCGAGATCTCCAGCGTCGAGTCGGCGGTGAACTACCAGACCCTGCAGACGCTGCGGAACTACTCGGCCGCGGGCATGGGTGCGCTCTTCCTGGTGAGCCTCGGCACGGGCTGGTGGCTGTCGGGCCGTGCCCTGCGCCCGGTACGGCGGATCACCGCGACCGCGCAGGAGATCTCCGCGACCGACCTGACCCGCCGGATCGCGCTGGATGGACCGCACGACGAGCTGCGCAGTCTGGCCGACACCGTGGACGACATGCTCGGCCGGCTGGAGTCGGCGTTCGTCGCGCAACGGCAACTGGTCGACGACGCGTCGCACGAGCTGCGCAATCCGCTGGCGGTGATCCAGGCGAATGTCGACGCCGTCCTCGCCCACGACGACACCCCGCCGGAGGATCGCGCTCAGGCGACCGCGATCGTGAGCCGGGCGATCCAGCGGATGACACGCTTGGTCGAGGACCTGCTCGCGTCGGCACGGCGATCGTCGCCGGCATTCGTCGACGCGGACGTGGACCTCGCCGCGATCGCCGGCGAAGCGGCCGAGGAGTACGAACTGCTCGCGGCCGATCGCGAGCTTCACGTCGTACGACGGCTCGCACCAGGACCGATCGCGGCCGGGGACGCCTCGGCCCTCCGGCGCGCGGTCGACAACCTGCTCTCGAACGCGGTCCGCCTGGCCCGCGGCGGGAGCGAACTCGTCCTCGCCGTAGGGAGCCGCAACGGCTGGGCCTGGATCGCGGTCCGCGACGAGGGTCCGGGAATCGCCGCGGACGACGCCGATCGCGTCTTCGACCGGTTCTTCCGGGCCGGCCAACGACAGCATCCGGCGACCGTACCGTCCACCGGCCAGCGCCGGGCCGGCCTCGGTCTCGCCATCGTCCGCCAGATCGCCGAGTCCCACGGCGGCACGGTCGCCCTGCATTCCGAGCTCGGCATCGGCAGCACCTTCATCCTCTGGCTCCCCGAACGCTCCCTCACCAACACCACCCGCCGCGCCCCGACCCCACCAGACGAAGACCCCCTCGGCCCACGCCACTAACCCCACCCCCCCCCCGCCCCGCCGACCCCGCTCGGCCGACGGCGCGGCCACTTTGTGCACCATTTCCGCAGTACGCACCGGCGTTCCGCACGGAAACCGCGCACAAAGACGCCAGCCCGGCAGGCAGCCGCAGCACCCAGGCCGCCAGCCCCACGCCGCCGCCCCTCGGCGGGGGTTGCGGAGAGGAAGTTTGCGGAGCGGGGGGTTACGGGGCGGAGGTTACGGAGTGGGGGGGTTACGGGAGGAGGGCCTGGCGGAGGGCTTTTGTGTGGGTTTTGAACCAGTGGTTGGTTCGGTCGGTGAGTTCGGCTTCGCCGGTGGTCCAGCGTTGGCGGAACCAGGGGTGCCCGGTTTCGGCGCCGCGGCGGACGTAATCCATGCACCAGACGTGGTTGTGGGCGGCCGCGTCGACCAGGCGGACGCGGTCGGAGCCGGTCAGGCCGTAGGTGTCGGCGAAGCGCCGGAGGCGGGTCAGCGTGCGGCCCCGTCGTACGTCGGCGATGTCGGCGTCCGGCCGGAGCGGGGCCCACAGGCGGACCGCGGTGGCGACGTCCCACAGTGGCGAACCCGGGCCGGCCAGGTCGAAGTCGATCAGCGCGACCGCGACGCCGTCCCGGAAGACGACGTTGTCGAGGTTCGGGTCGTTGTGGCTGATCAGGCCGGAGACGTACGCCGAAGGCACGGGCTCGGCCCATTCCAGCCCGTGCGGCGTGAAGTCCGCGACCGCCTGGTGGTACGAGCGCAGCAGAACAGCGACGCTGTCGAGTGCCTCATCGGTCATCGACCAGGCCGGGTACGGCGCGGTGACCGTCTCCCCGGAGATGTACGACAGCACCTCGCGCCCCTGGGAATCGATGCCCAGGAACGTCGGCGCACCGGTGAATCCGACCTGCTCCAGGTGCCGCAGCAGCGCGTGAGTGGCGGCGCTGCTGGCGCGCAACGGCCGACGGACGGTATCGCCGACCCGCACGACCAACCCGCGGTTCGCGGTACCGCCGAGGAGCAGTGTCTCCACCTGAGAGGGCATCGCCGGTCAGTGTGTCTCGTCCAGGAGCGCCTTCGCCAGGGGCGAGTGGGTAACGATCCCGTTGACCAGGCCGCTGCGCACCGCGGCCCGGACCGCCTCGACCTTCGCCAGGCCGTACGGAATCGCGATCACCTCGTCGATCTTGTTCATCTGATCGGCGTTGATCGCGATCACCCGGTCGGTCACCCGGCTCTGCACCGGTACGCCGGCCGCGTCCACGAACACCCCGGAGATGTCCGCGACCACCCCGTGCTTGAGCAACTGATCACAGGCCTTCGCGTCCATCGCGTCGTACAAGGTGGACTGCCCGGCCGCCCACGACCCGAGGCCGACCACGGCCTTCGTCACCGAGTCGAAGTGGGTGATCGCCTCGGCCACCTCCGGCTGCTGACGTAGCGCACGTGCGGTGGCCCCGTCCGGTACGACGAGTGGCGCATAGAAGAGGTACGCCGGTCCGCCGGACAAGCGAGCCGTGTGCCGGACGAGCTCCACCGAGTTCGCCTCGACATCCGGACGGGTCAGCGCACCGGTCAGCTGCACGACCGGAACCGGAGCCAGTGTGGTCAGCTGCTCGGTCATCGCGGTGACCGCCCGGGCCCACGCGAGCCCGAGGACGTCCTCGGCCGTGACGATCTCGGACAGCAGATCCGCGGCGGCTTTGCCAAGCTGGGTGCGCAGCGCGGTCTCGTCCACCTCGGGGGTGTCGACCACGATCGCGCGGCGGAGACCGAGCGACTCCTGCAGCCGGGCGGACAGGTCGAGGTCGATGGCACCCGGGTGGCTGATCTCGATCCGCACCATCCCGCTGCTGCGGGCCTGGTCGAGCAACCGCGCCACCTTGAAACGGCTCAGCCGGAACTCGTCGGCGATCTCCACCTTCGATCGGCCGTCGACGTAGTACCGCCGCGCGATCGACGCCGTCAGCACCAGCTGCGCCGGCCCGACGGTACCCCCACTCGGCTCCATTCTGCCTCCACACATTCACCCCGCTCATATGAGCATGCCTGCGCCCTAGTGTTGCACACACTCTTGACAAGGCGCTCGGGCAACAGTTCACTCATGTATGAGCAGCGTGATGCTCATCTGAGCGAGACGAGCGAGGAAGCGCCATGCCCGAGAAGACGTGCGAGGCCTTCGCGAGAGATCAACATCAGGTGGAGGTAGCGACTATGCCCAGCAGGTTCACGAAGTTGAGGACAATCGCCCTGGCCCTGCCGGCGGCTGCTGGGCTGGCGCTGGCCGGCTGCGCAGGTGCCGGTGGCGGTGGCAATGACAGCGGTGGTGGCGGCGGTGACAAGTCCATCAACGTCCTCATGGTCGGCAACCCGCAGATGGTCGACATCCAGAAGCTCACCGCGGACAGCTTCACCAAGGACACCGGCATCAAGGTCAACTACACGGTCCTGCCCGGAGAACGAGCTGCGCGACAAGGTGACGCAGGACGTCGCGACCAGGGCCGGTCAGTACGACGTCGCCACCGTCGGCGCCTACGAGGTGCCGATCTGGGCGAAGAACGACTGGCTGCACGAGCTCGGCTCCTACGCGGACGGCGACGCCGGCTTCGACAAGGCCGACCTGCTCAAGCCGATGGTGCAGTCCCTGTCCGGTGAGGACGGCAAGCTCTACGGCCTGCCCTTCTACGGCGAGTCGTCGTTCCTCATGTACCGCAAGGACATCTTCGCGAGCGAAGGGCATCACGATGCCCGAGCGACCCGACCTGGCAGCAGGTCGCCGACATCGCCGCGAAGGTCGACGGCGCGGCAGCCCGGCATGAAGGGCATCTGCCTGCGCGGTCTGCCCGGGCTGGGGCGAGCTGTTCGCCGCCGCTGACCACGGTGGTCAACACCTTCGGCGGCACCTGGTTCACCAAGGACTGGCAGGCGCAGGTGAACGTCGCCGAGTTCACCGAAGCGACCAACTTCTACGTCAACCTGGTCAAGGCGCACGGCGAGCCCGGTGCCTCGCAGGCCGGGCTTCACCGAGTGCCTGAACGCGATGAGCCAGAGCAAGGTCGCGATGTGGTACGACGCGACGTCGGCCGCCGGCTCGCTCGAGGACCCCAAGGTCAGCAAGGTCGCCGGCAAGGTCGGCTACGTCTTCGCCCCGGTGAACAAGACCGATGTCTCCGGCTGGCTGTGGGCCTGGGCCTGGGTGATGCCGAAGACCACGAAGAAGGCCGACGCCGCCGCGAAGTTCATGCTCTGGGCCTCGAGCAAGGACTACGAGAAGCTGGTCGGCGAGAAGCTCGGCTGGTCCCGGGTCCCGGCCGGCAAGCGGGCCAGTCGACCTACGAGATCCCGGAGTACAAGAAGGCCGCTGCCGCCTTCGGCGCAGATGACGCTGAAGTCGATCGAGGAGGCCGACCCGACCAACCCCGGCGTGCAGCCCCGGCCGACGGTCGGCGTCCAGTTCGTCGACATCCCGGAGTTCCAGGACCTCGGCACCAAGGTGACGCAGGACGTCGCCGCGGCCATCGCCGGACGAGGCACGGTCGAGCAAGGCGCTCGCGAAGGGTCAGAAGCTCGCCGAGCAAGTCGGCAGCCAAGCAGAAGTAGCCCGCCCGGGGCGGACCGCTGCCATCCGGTCCGCCCCCAGCCCGGGACCTCCGTCATCGGTGAGGTCTCGCACCTGGAGGAACCATGACTGCTCTGGCCACAGAGGCGGCTACCGCGCCGCCCACGACCCAGCCCCCCACCGCGCGCGACAGGTGGCGTCGTAGCGGGGCCGCTGCTGCCCGCGCTGATCTTCACCATCATCATCACCCAGATCCCGTTCCTGCTGACGCTCGCCATCTCGACGCTGCACTGGAACATCCTGCAACCCGGCGAGAAGAACTTCCTGGGGCTGGGCGAACTACCAGTCGTTCGCCGGCCTGCAGAACTACGCCACCGTCTTCACCGATGCCCGGCTGCGGAACGCGGTGGTCAACACCGTCGTGCTGACCGCGTCGGTGGTGGTCATCAGTGTGCTGATCGGCCTCGGGCTCGCGATTCTGCTGGACAAGCGATTCCCGGGACGCGGACTGGCGCGCACCCTGCTGATCGCACCGTTCCTGGTGATGCCGGTGGCGGCGGCGCTGCTGTGGAAGCACGCGCTCTACAACCCCGACTACGGCCTGTTCAACGGTGTCCTCAACTGGATCTGGCAACTCTTCGGCGCCGAGCAGGGGCCGACGATCGACTAGGTGTCGCGCTGCCCGATGCCCGCGGTGATCGCCGCGCTGGTGTGGCAGTGGACGCCGTTCATGATGCTGATCCTGCTGGCCGGGCTGCAGTCGCAACCGGCGACGTCCTCGAGGCCGCCAAGATCGACCGGGCCGGCAGCCTCCAGACCTTCCGTTTCATCACGCTGCCGCACCTGCGGCAGTACATCGAGCTGTCCGCCCTGCTCGGCTCGATCTACGTCCTGCAGACCTTCGACGCGATCTACACGATCACCCAGGGCGGGCCCGGGCTCGGCCACGACCAACCTGCCGTACGAGATCTACCTGACCACGTTCCGCAAGTTCGAGTACGGCGAAGCCGCTGCCGCCGGCGTCGTGACGGTGATCGGCACCATCATCGTCGCCACCTTCGCCCTTCGCACCATCTCGTCGCTGTTCAAGGAGGAGATCTCCCGATGACCACCGTGGTGCGACAAGCCGTCAGACCGAGCGGCTCGAGGACCAGCCGGCGCGCCGCCGGCGACGCGGCGCACGCAGGCCGAGCCGAGGACGACCGCGGGTCTCCATGGTGGGCAGTGGGCACCTGGATCGTCACCTTGATCTTCTTCCTGCCCGTCGCCTGGATGGTGCTCACCTCGCTTCACGACGAGGCCGACGCGGCGACCAACCCGCCGTCCGTCTTCGCCCCGATCACCTTCGACAACTACGGCGACCTGTTCGACCGCGACGTCGGGCCGTACCTGATCAACTCGGCGACAGCCAGCGTGGTCTCCACCCTGCTGGTGCTGGTGCTGGCCGTGCCTGCGGCGTACGCGCTGTCCATCAAGCCGGTCGAGAAGTGGACCGACGTGATGTTCTTCTTCCTGTCCACCAAGTTCCTGCCGCTCGATCGCCGCGCTGCTGCCGATCTACCTGATCGTCAAGTACGCTCGGGATGCTCGACAACATCTACACGCTGGTCATCCTCTACACCTCGATGAACCTGCCGATCGCGGTGTGGATGATGCGCTCCTTCCTGGCCGAGGTGCCCGTCGAGATCCTCGAGGCCGCGCAGGTGGACGGCGCCGGGCTTCGTCCGCACCCTGGTCTCGATCATCACGCCCATCGCGCATGCCGGGGCTCGCGGCCACCAGCCTGATCTGCTTCATCTTCAGCTGGAACGAGTTCATGTTCGCGGTGAACCTCACCTCGGTGCGTGCCGCGACCGTCCCCGATCTTCCTGGTCGGGTTCATCTCCAGCCAGGGCCTGTTCCTCGCCAAGCTCTGCGCGGCCGCGACCCTCGTGTCGCTCCCGGTCCTCATCGCCGGCTTCGCGGCCCAGGACAAGCTCGTCCGGGGACTCTCGCTGGGAGCGGTCAAGTGACGGCGCTGACATCGGAAACCTTGGACAAACTCGAGCGTCGCCGTGCCCGGCGTACGACCGCGACCGGGTCCGGCCCGGCATCGTGCACTTCGGGGTCGGCGGCTTCCACCGGGCCCACCAGGCGATGTACGTGGACCGCGCTGATGAACGACGGCAAGGCGCTCGACTGGGGCATCGTCGGCGTCGGCGCTGCTTCCACAGGACAAGCGGATGTACGACGTGACTGAACGCGCAGGACTGCCTCTACACGCTGGTGATCAAGCACCCGGACGGGACGCTCGAGCCGCGGGTGATCGGGTCGATCGTCGACTACCTGTTCGCGCCGGACGACCCGACGGCCGTGCTGGACCGGATGGTCGACCCGGCCACCCGGATCGTCTCGCTGACGATCACCGAGGGTGGGTACCACGTCAACCAGGTGACGGGTGAGCTTCGACGACCGCGGATCCCGGGCTCCGGCCGACGATCTGGCAACCAGGCGCCGAGCCGATCAGCGTCTTCGGGTTCATCGTCGAGGCGCTGGCCCGGCGGCGGGCGGCCGGGATCCCGCCGTTCACGGTGATGTCCTGCGACAACATCCAGGGCAACGGTCACGTCGCCCGGAAGATGCTGACCGCGTTCGCGCGCCTGCGCGACCCGGACCTCGGCGACGTGGATCGACGAGCGAGGTGCGGTTCCCGAACTCGCATGGTCGACCGGATCACGCCGGTCACCACGGATGCCGACCGATCGAGCGCTGGCCGACGAGTTCGGGATCGAGGACGGGTGGCCGGTGGTGTGCGAGCCGTTCACGCAGTGGGTGCTGGAGGACGACTTCGGCGGCGATCGGCCGCCGTACGAGGATGTCGGCGTGCAGATCGTCGACGACGTCGAACCCTACGAGCTGATGAAGCTGCGGCTGCTCAACGCGAGCCACCAGGCGCTGTGCTACCTCGGGTACCTCGGCCGGCTACCGCTACGCCCACGAGGTGTGCCAGGACTTCCTGTTCGTCGACTTCCTGCTCGACTACATGGACCAGGAGGCGACGCCGACGCTGCCGCCGGTGCCCGGGGTCGACCTGGACGGTACAAGCACCAGCTGATCGAGCGGTTCGCCAACCCGGAGATCCGCGACACCCTCGCCCGGCTGTGCGCCGAGAGCTCGGACCGGATCCCGAAGTGGCTCCTGCCGGTGATCCGCGAGCAGCTCGCGGCCGGACGGCGAGATCTCGCACGCGGCGCTCGTGGTCGCGTCCTGGGCCCGGTACGCCGAGGGCGTCGACGAGGACGGTCGAGCCGATCGAGGTGGTGGACCGGCTCGCGCGACAAGCTGATGGAGCGAGCCCGGCACAACCGTGAGGATCCGCTGGTGTTCATCTCGGATCCGGACCTGTTCGGCGACCTCGCCGACGAACGAGCGCTTCGTGACCGAGCTACACCGCGGCACTGGAGTCACTGCACGAGCGGGGTGCCCGCGCGACGCTGGAGGCACTGGTCGGGTGACAACCGCCTAGGCTGGGCTGGCGAGCCCGCCACCGAGAGGATGCCCGACTGATGACTGAGCCGAGACTGGTCGCCGGTGTGGATTGCTCCACCCAGGCGACCAAGGTCGTCGTGTGCGATGCCGAGACCGGAGCCGTACTGCGGGAAGGACGGGCACCCCACCCGGACGGGACCCAGGTGGACCCGGCCGAGTGGTGGAAAGCGTGGGAGATCGCGTCCGACGGCCTGCTCGACGGCGTCGAGGCCATCTCGGTCGGAGGTCAGCAGCACGGCATGGTCCTGCTGGACGACTCTGGCGAGGTCGTCCACCCGGCGGTGCTGTGGAACGACACCAGCTCGGCGGACGCGACGGTCGAGCTCGTCGACGAGCTGGGCGGTCCGGGCGCCTGGGCCGAGGCGGTCGGTTCGGTGCCGGTGCCGAGCTTCACCGTGACGAAGCTGCGCTGGGTTCGCGACGCCGATGCTGCTGCCCGCGCGGCGGCCGTCGTACTGCCGCACGACTGGATGACGCAGCGGTTGGCGGCCGATCGTCAGGGCATCGACGGGATCACCACCGACCGTGGTGACGCGTCCGGCACGGGCTGGTGGTCGCCCGCCACGAACAGCTACCGGCCCGACCTGGTCGAGCTCGCCTTCGGCCGGCCGTTGGCTCTCCCGCGCGTGGCCGGTCCGGCCGAGGTCGTCGGCGAGACTGCGTTCGGCGCCGCAATCGCGGCAGGCACCGGCGACAACATGGCCGCCGCGCTCGGTCTCGATCTTCAGCCAGGAGACGTCGCCGTCTCCCTCGGCACCAGCGGGACCGCGTTCGCCCGGTCGGCGCACCCGACCGCTGACCCGAGCGGTCTGGTCGCCGGGTTCGCTGATGCCACCGGCGAGTACCTGCCGCTGGTCTGCACCCTCAACGCGGCCCGTGTCCTGTCCGCGACGGCGGAGTTGCTCGGCCTCGACCTCGACGCCTTCAACGAGGCCGCACTCACCGCGTCGAGCACCGACGGCCTGGTTCTACTGCCCTACTTGGACGGCGAGCGCACCCCGGACCTCCCGCACTCGACCGGCCTGATCTACGGCCTCACCCGCGCCACGGCTCAACCCGCGATCATGGCCCGCGCGGCCGTCGAGGGATTGCTCTGCGGCCTCGCCGACGCGGTCGACGCACTCCGCGCCCAAGACCTGCCGGTCCACCGCATTCTTCTGCTCGGCGGAGCGGCCCGCTCGCGGGCCGTCCAGGCCCTGGCACCGGCTCTCCTGGGCGCCGAAGTCACGCTCCCCGAGCCGGCCGAGTACGTCGCCTTGGGCGCCGCCCGGCAGGCTGCCTGGGCACTGTCCGGCGCGGACACCCCGCCGACCTGGCAGATCCCGGTCGGCAAGCCCGACGTCTCGGCCATGACGGACGCCCAGGCGGCCAAGGTCCGGGGACTGTACGAGCAGGTCCTCACCAACACCCGGCCCTTGCTGTCGGCGCCGTACAACCGGTAGCGGACCCGACGCGGGGCGAGTGTCAGAATGCTCCGGTGAGTTCACGGGTGGTGTTGCTGGCGGGCCCGTCGGGGGCGGGGAAGTCCCGGCTGGCCGAGGAGGCCGGCCTGCCGGTGGTCCGGCTGGACGACTTCTACCGCGACGGCGACGACGAGGCGATGCCGCGCTCGCCGCTCGGGATCGTCGACTGGGACGACCCGCGCTCGTGGGACGGCGACCGCGCCGTCGCGGCGCTCGAGCAGTTGTGTACGACGGGTGCCGCCGAGCTACCCGTCTACGACATCGCCGCCGACGGCACCGTCGGGCACCGGCCGGTCACCACCGCGGGGTCGCCGCTGATCGTTGCCGAGGGCATCTTCGCCGACCAGATCACCGGCGCGCTCCGCGAACGCGGCCTGCTCGCCGCCGCCATCTGCGTCCGCCAGCACCGCCTGGTCACCTTCGTCCGGCGGTTCCAGCGCGATCTGCGCGAACACCGGAAACCGCCGCTGACGTTGCTCCGGCGCGGTCTGCTACTGCTCCGTGACGATCCGCAGGTGGTCCGGCGCTGCATCGAGGCCGGCTGCGAACCCCTGCGGCCCAAGGCCGCGCGCCGCCGGATCGAGATCCTTGTCACCCAAGCAGAATCGCGATGATCGGTACCGGTTAGTTTGGTGTTAACTTTTCTCTGATGGCATCTGGCCGGATCCATCATGGCCTCGGGGGCGAGTAACGGGATGGAGAAGAACCGTGACGCGGACTGCGCCGGCCGTTGCCGCCGTGGTGACGACGCTGTTGCTGGGTGTGACCGCGTGCAGCAGTGATTCCGGCGCCGGAGTGAGCAGCCTGCAGACCCCCAGTCCGAAGTCCTCGGCGCTCGCGGCCCCGGCCGACAAGGCGAAGAAGAGCACGCTGGCCGGCCTCGCGGTGCTGCCGCGCGGGTACATCGCCGACCCCCAGAACAGCACCGGACCCTTCACCGCCACCGCCTTCCTGAACAGCTGGTCCGCCGATCCCGCGACCGACCGGGCGCTGCTGCTGAACGCGAGCTTCGTCGAGGGCTACCGCGCGACGCGGCTCAGCCCGGACAAGAAGAAGCGTTATACCGTGCAGCTGTTCAAGACCGGCTCCGCGGCCAAGGCGGGGGCGCTCCAGCAAGGCTTCTGGAGCCAGGAGACGCACGAGCGCTCGTTCGACGTACCCCACGCGCTCAGCGACGCCAGGGTCGCGTTCGATGGTGGCGCCAACCAATCGGTTGCCGTCGCCGAGGTCAGCATCGTCGTGGGCGCTTTGGTCGCCCAGCTCAGCGTCCAGCAGAACGGTGCCCTCGGCACCAATCTCCAGCCGGACACCGGGTTGCTCACCAACCTCGCCAAGCAGCAGCGCGCCAGCCTGACCGCCAAGTCGACTGCGGCGGCACCGTCGGGGTGATCTCAGACATGACACCTGAGCTGGGCGGCCCCGGTGGTCAGGCCGTGATGCGGTCGATCACCAGCGGACGCGGCGGGTAGGACTCCGCGATCTCGACCGCGTCGGTCAACGACTCAAGGGCTCGGTCGAAGCGGGCCGGGTCGTCGGCGTGCAGGGTGAGCAACGGCTGCCCTTCCTGGACCTCGTCGCCCGGCTTGGCGTGCAACTCGACTCCCGCGACGGCGGACACCGGGTCCTCCTTGCGAGCCCGGCCGGCACCGAGGCGCCAGGCCGCGACACCGACCGCGAGAGCGTCCAGCCCGGTGAGGACACCAGAAGCAGGAGCCGGTACGACGTGTTGCTCAGGAGCCACCGGCAGTTCGGCGTCGGGGTCGCCGCCCTGGGCCGCGATCATCCGTCCGCCAGACGTCCATCGCCGTACCGTCGCGGAGCTTCTCCGGCCGGATCGACGTCGGTGACGCCGGCCGCGGCGAGCATCTCGGCGGCCAGGGCAACGGTCAGCTCGACGACGTCGGCCGGACCGCCGCCGGCCAGGACCTCGACGGATTCCCTGACCTCCAAGGCGTTCCCGGCGGTCAGTCCGAGCGGAGCCGACATGTCGGTGAGCAGGGCAACGGTCTTCACGCCGGCGTCGGTGCCCAGGGCAACCATCGTCTCGGCGAGCTCGCGCGCGTCGGCCAGGTCCTTCATGAACGCGCCGGTGCCGACCTTGACGTCCAGCACCAGCGCGCCGGTGCCCTCGGCGATCTTCTTGCTCATGATCGAGCTGGCGATCAGCGGGATCGCCTCGACCGTGCCGGTCACGTCCCGCAGTGCGTAGAGCTTCTTGTCCGCCGGAGCCAGGCCGTCACCGGCCGCGCAGATCACCGCGCCGACGTCCTCGAGCTGATGCATCAGCTCGTCGTTCGACAGCGCTGCCCGCCAGCCCGGGATCGACTCCAGCTTGTCCAGCGTGCCGCCGGTGTGGCCGAGACCGCGCCCGGACAGCTGCGGCACCGCCACGCCGCAAGCCGCCACCAAAGGGGCCAACGGCAACGTGATCTTGTCGCCGACACCGCCGGTCGAGTGCTTGTCGGCGGTCGGCCGGGACAGCTTGGCGAAGTCCATCCGCTCGCCGGACGCGATCATCGCCGCGGTCCAGCGGGCGATCTCGCGCCGGTTCATCCCGTTCAGCAGGATCGCCATCGCCAGCGCCGACATCTGCTCGTCCGCGACCGTCGCCGCGGGTGTAGGCGTCGATCACCCAGTCGATCTGGCCGTCGCTCAGCTCGCCCCTGTCCCGCTTGGTGCGGATCACGTCGACCGCGTCGAAGCTCACTTCTCCTCCAGGAACTCGGGCCCGAACGCGTCGGGCAGCAGTTCACGCAGCGGCCGGCTGCCGTCGGCGGTCTCGACCAGCAGCGTCCGGGCCGCCGTGCTCGTGCAGCAACTGGCGGCACCGCCCACACGGCGTCAGCAATTGCTCGTGGTGGTCCACGCAGGTGAACGCGACCAGCCGCCCACCGCCGGTCGCGTGCAGCTCGCGAGACCAGCCCGCACTCAGCACACAGCGTCAGCCCGTACGACGCGTTCTCCACGTTGCACCCGGCAACGATCCGCCCATCGTCGACGTAGCGCCGCCGCACCCACGGCGTACCCGGAGTACGGCGCGTAGGCCCGCGCCGCATCGCCTCGACCGCGGTCGCCCGCAGCGCCGCCAGTCGACCGCGGGCGGGCTCACTCGGTGACGTAGGGTTCACCGTCCGCCTTCGGGGCTCTGACCCGGCCGACCAGGCCGGCGACCGCGATGATCGTCGCCAGGTACGGGGCCATCAGCAACAGCTCGCCGGGGATCGGGGTCTGGATGATCTGCAGCTGGGACTGCAGCTGGGTGGCGAAGCCGAAGAACAGCGCCGCCACCATCGCGCCGATCGGGTGCCAGCGGCCCATGATCAGTGCGGCCAGCGCGATGAACCCGTTGCCGGCGGTCATGTCCTTGCTGAACGAACCGGCGTACCCGACCGTGAAGAACGCGCCGCCGAGCCCGGCCAGTACGCCGGCCCACAGGACCGCGGAGTACCGGACCCGCTTGACCCTGATGCCGACCGTGTCCGCCGCCTTCGGGTGCTCGCCGACCGCGCGGACCCGCAGGCCCCACCGGGTCTGGAACAGCACGAAGGTGACCACCGCGACCGCGAGGTAGGTCAGGTAGACGAGGACGGTCTGGTCGAACAGGATCGGCCCGAAGAACGGGATGTCGCCGAGCACCGGGATCTTCACCGCGGAGAGCACGGTCGGCGTGTTCAGCTTCTCCGCGTCGCTCCTGCAGGAACTGGTCGAACAGGATACCCGGTGATGCCGGATGCGAACACCACCAGTACGACGCCGAGGACCACCTGGTTGACCAGGTACTTGATCGAGAACACGGCCAGCAGCGCGGCCATCAGGACGCCGGTCAGCGCCGCCGCGATCAGCGCTGCCGCCGCGCTGTTCGTCGTACTGGAGACGACTGCCGCGGTGAAGGCGCCGACCAGGAACTGGCCCTCGATCGCGATGTTGATGACACCGGACCGCTCACACAGGACGCCGGCGAGCGCGCCGAGGATCAGCGGGGTGGCGAAGTTCAGCGTGCCCTGGAACTGGTTGGCCAGCGGGAAGGTCTTGCCCGCGGCGGCCCAGCACAGGAAGGAGCCGATGAAGCAGATCCCGAGCAGCGCGGCCAGGTAGCCGGAGTACGACTGCGGGACCCGGCGCAGCAGATAGGCCCCGGCGGCGATGCAGACCGAGGATCCCGAGCACCAGCGCGGTCGAACTGCGCGGGGACGCCGAGCAGGTTGTTCTGCAGGTCGCCGGAGACCAGCTGGAAGGTCGCCTTGCCGCCCTTGGTGCCGATCGCCAGGCCGAGGCCGATCAGCGCGAACACCAGCATCAGGCCGCCGACGCGCAGCCGGCGGCTCCGCTCGGCCGGCGCCTCGATGGCCTGAGCCTTGGCGGGCGCCGCAGGCCGGCGTCGGGAGTCGTCTCGCTCATCCGTTCCAGCCTTTCGCGAGGACGGGCCGGTTCCGCGTTCCTTCGGCAGGAACCGGAAGATCGAGCGCACCAGCGCCGGAGCCGCGACGAACAGCACGATCACGGCCTGCAGGACGGTGGTCAGGGTCAACGGCGTCTGCGTCTGCAGCTGCATCTGCAGGCCGCCCGCGTTCAGTGCGCCGAAGAGCAGGCCGGCCAGCACGGTGCCGAGCGGCGTACCGCGGCCCAGCAGCGCGACGGTGATCGCGTCGAAGCCGACCGAGGCGGCGACGCCGTCGGTCAGCGGCAGGTCGGTGCCGAGCACCTGCTGGGTGCCGGCCAGACCGGCGAGCGCACCGGCGACCACCATCGCGATGATGTACGCGCGGCCGACCGACATCCCCGCCGTCCGGGAGGCGTCCGGGTTCGCGCCGACCGCGCGCAGCTCGAAGCCGACGGTCGAGCGGTTGAGCAACCACCAGACGAAGACCGCGGCCAGCAGGGCGAGCATGAAGCCGCCGTGCAGCCGGGTGTCGCCGAACTGCGGGTACTGCGCGTTCGCGTCGACGATCGGGCTGATCGGGTCGCTCCGCGCCGGGCCGCTTGAAGGCCGTGGTCGTCAGCAACCACGACAGCAGGTAGATGGCGACGTAGTTGAGCATGATCGTGACGATCACCTCGTGCGCGCCGGTCCGGGCCTTGAGCAGGCCGACCACGCCACCCCAGAGTCGCGCCACCGATCAGACCGGCGAGGATCGCGACCAGCAGGTGCAGCACCGGGCGGCAGGTTCCAGGCGAAGCCGACGTACGCGGCGAAGATCGCGCCCATGATCAGCTGGCCCTGGGCGCCGATGTTGAACAGGCCGGTGCGGAAGGCGAGCGAGACCGCGAGGCCGCCGCAGATCAGCGGTGTTGCCTGGGTCAACGACTCGGTGATCGCGGTGATCCCGCCGAGCGCGCCGAGGGCGAGCGCCTTGTAGGCCTCGCCGACCGCGCGTCAGGCGGCCGCGGAGATGGTGTCCATCGGCGCGGCGCCGAAGTAGCCGGCCGCGGCCTTCACCTGGTCGTCGCCGATGATGATCAGGATCGCGCCGACCGACCAGGGCCAGCACGATCGCGCTCAGCGAGACCAGGCCCTGGACCGCCCAGTTCGGCAGGCCGGAGCGCTGCGGCTCCTTCGGCCGGCGTGGTGCCGGTGCCGGCGTCTGCCCGGCTCGGTGGCCGTGTCGTTGCTCATCTAGATGGTTCCCAACGTGGTCGGGTTCTCGATCGCGACGTCGTGCGCCTCGGTCTTGGAGGCGCCGGCCATCATCAGGCCGAGCTCGTCGCGCGGGGTGTCGGCCGGTACGACGCCGACCACCTTGCCGCGGTACATCACCGCGACCCGGTCGGCGAGCGCGGCGATCTCGTCCAGCTCGGTGGACACGATCAGGACGGCGGTGCCGTTGTCGCGCTCCTTCACGATCCGGGTGTGCAGGAACTCGATCGAGCCCGACGTCCACACCGCGGGTCGGCTGCGACGCGACCAGCAGCTTCAGCGGGCGGGACAGCTCGCGGGCCAGCACCACCTTCTGCTGGTTACCGCCGGACAGCGACGACGACGGGCAGGTCGATGCCCTGGGTGCGGATGTCGAACTCGTCCACCCGGTCCTGCGCGTTCTTCTCGATCTCGTCGGTCCGCAGCGCCAGCCCGTTGCCGAACGGGGCCCGGCGGAACAGGTCGAGGACCAGGTTCTCGGCGACGGTGAACGAGCCGACGAAACCGTCGTGAGCGCGGTCCTCCGGGATGTACCCGATCCCGGCGTCCAGCCGGTGCCGGGTCGACTTGCCGGTCAGGTCGTTGCCGTCGAGCGTGATCTTGCCGGCCGCGATCGGGATCAGCCCGAGCAGTGCCTCGGCGAGCTCGGTCTGACCGTTGCCCTGGACACCGGCCACCGCGAGGATCTCGCCGGCCCGGACCTCGAGGTCGACGCCGTCGACGGCGGTGAAACCACGCTCGTCGATCACGGTCAGGCCTTCGACCTGCAGTACCGCGTCCTTCGGCTGGGCCGGCTCCTTGTCGACCACCAGGTCGACCGCGCGGCCGACCATCAGCTCGGCGAGCTCCTCCTCGGACGCCGACGGCTCGGCCTGTCCGACCACCTTGCCGCGGCGGATCACGGTGATCGTGTCCGCGATCGCCTTGCACCTCTTTGAGCTTGTGGGTGATGAAGACGATCGAGGTGCCGTTCTCCTTCAGCTGGCGCATCACCGCGATCAGCTCGTCGATCTCGGCCGGGGTGAGCACCGCGGTCGGCTCGTCCAGGATCAGCACGCTGGCGTCGTTGGTGAGCGCCTTGATGATCTCCACCCGCTGCTGCACGCCGACCGGGATGTCCTCCACCAGCGCCTCGGGGTCGACCTCGAACCCGTACCGCTCGGACAGCTCGGTGACGAGCGCGTCCGCCTTCTTCCGGTCCAGGATGCCGCCGGGGTGGGTGTTCTCCCGGCCGAGCATGATGTTCTCCGCGACGGTGAACACCGGGACCAGCATGAAGTGCTGGTGCACCATGCCGATGCCGGTGCTTGATCGCGTCGCTCGGCGAGGTGATCCGGACCTTCTCGCCGTCGATCAGGATCTCGCCGGAGTCGGGCTGCAGCAGCCCGTAGAGCATGTTCATCAGCGTGCTCTTGCCGGCGCCGTTCTCACCGAGCAGGCAGTGGATCTCGCCCGGCTCGATCACCAGGTCGATGTGGTCGTTGGCGACCAGCGAGCCGAAGCTCTTGGTCAGGCCGGACAGCTCGAGATGCATGCGGGCAGCCTTCCTTCAGACGACGAGCCAGGAAGGCTGACCTGTGTGGTCAGTCGCCTTCCTGGCTCGCACCGTACTACGCAAGTGCGCTGTGGTTCAGGACGCCTTCGGCTGTACCTTCGACTGCGATCGTGATCTTGCCGCTGATGATGTCGGCCTTGATCTGGTCGAGCTCGGTCTTCACGTCGGCCGGGACCTTGCTGTCGAAGTCGTGGAACGGCGCCATCGCCGTACCGCCGTTCTGCAGCGTGCCGATGAACTGGCGTGTTGTCGAACTTGTTGTCGACGACCGAGATCGACCGCGTCCTTGACCGCGACGTCCATGCCCTTCTCGACGCTGCTCATCAGCACCGAGCAGTACTCCGCCGCGCTCACGCAGCCGTCGGTGTCGACCCAGATCGCGTTGACCTTGCCGTTGCTGGCCTTGGCCGCCTGCAGACCGCCCAGACCGGCCGGGCCGGCCACCGGGAAGAGGATGTCGGCGCCCTGGGTGATCAGGTTCTGCGCGTTGGTCTGGCCCTTGGCCTTGTCCTCGAAGTCATCGGTGAACAGACCGGCCTGCTTCGCGTCGTCCCAGCCGAGCACCTGGACGTTCTTGCCCTTCTGCGTGTTGTAGTACTTCACGCCCTCGGCGAAGCCGTCCATGAAGATCGTCACGGTCGGGATCTTGATGCCACCGAAGGTGCCGACCTTTCCGGACTTGCTCATCGCCGCGGCCAGGTAACCGGCCTGGAAGCTGGACTGTGCCGTGTTGAAGAGCAGCGGCTTCAGGTTCGCGATCGGCCGCCCTTGGTGGGATCCGGAGCCGAGTCGACGATCGCGAACTTGATGTTCGGGTTGGCCTTGGCCGCCTTCTCGGTGGCGTCCTCGAGCTTGAAGCCGACGGCGACGATGACGTTGCACTTGGCGTTGACCATCGCGGTCATGTTCGTCGGGTAGTCGTTGTCCGACTTCGACTCGGCCTTGACCTCGGTCAGGCCGCGTCTCCTTGACCGCGTCCTGCAGGCCCTTGTACGAGGTCTGGTTGAACGACTTGTCGTCGAAACCCCCCGAGTCGGAGACCATGCAGGCCTTGAAGTCCTTGTTGGCGCTGCTGCCGGCAGAGCTTTCCTCAGCCGGCTTGCTGCCACACGCGGCGACGGCGAGCGTCAGCACGCCCACGATCGCCAGTTCCCCGCACGTACTTCTTCACCGGACGTCTCCTTCGTCGACCAATTGATCTGCCCGGCACGCCCTCCCCACGTGCCGCATCCGCAGACTATAGGGCGCACCCTGTCACTCTTTGAACGTCGAGAGGGCCTCGATACCGGAAAGTGATCGGCGCTTTCGTCACATTTCCACAACTCCTCCGGTCTGGTCACCGCCTGCTGAGCAGGCGTCACGGTGCGCACGCTCCGTGGTTGCGCTCACGGACCGTGGTCGTCACGATCGGTGACCGGCGCGGGTGTCCTGCCGGATGCGTGGTCCGCGGATGTCACAATCGCGGAATGAGTCATCAGTTGCTGGTCGCCGACGTCCTGGCCCGCGTCGAGGCCGTGCGCGAGGAGATGGTCGAGGTACGGCGCGATCTGCACGCGCACCCGGAGCTCGGCTGGCACGAGGTCCGTACGACGGAAGTCCTCGAGCGACGCCTGATCGAGGCCGGGCTGTCGCCGCGGGTGCTGCCGACCGGGACCGGACTGATCTGCGACATCGGCTCGGGCGACACCTGTGTCGCGTTGCGGGCCGACATCGACGCGCTGCCGGTGCCGGACGCCGTGGACGCGCCGTGGCGGTCGACCATCGACGGCGTCGCGCACGCGTGCGGTCACGACGTACACACCGCTGCTCTGCTCGGCGCCGGTCTGGTGCTGGCCGGGATGGCGCGGACGGGCTGCTCGACCGGCGAGTGCGGCTGATCTTCCAGCCGGCCGAGGAGGTGATGCCTGGCGGCGCACTTGGCGTCATCGCAGCCGGCGGACTCGACGGGGTGCACCGGATCTATGGGCTGCACTGCGACCCGCGCCTGCAGGTCGGCCAGATCGGCCTGCGTGTCGGCGCCCTGACCGCGGCCGCCGACCGGATCCTGGTCCAGCCTGACCGGGCCCGGCGGTCACACGTCCCGCCCGCACCTGACCGGCGACCTCGTCTACGCGCTCGCGACCCTGGTCACCGAACTTCCGGCCGCGCTCTCCCGTCGCGTCGACCCCCGCGCCGGTATGTCGCTCGTCTGGGGCCGCATCACCTCGGGCTCCGCCGCGAACGCGATCCCCTCCCGCGGCGAGGTCGAAGGCACCGTCCGCTGCCTGGACGCGAACGCCTGGCGCCTCGCCGCTGAACTGATCCCGACGCTCGCTGCCCAGACTCGTCGCGCCGTACGGCGTCGAGGTCGACACCGAGGTCACCCATGGCGTCCCGCCGGTGATGAACGACGCCGACCGCGATCGACGTACTCCAGAGCGCGGTCGAGCAAACCCTCGGCTCCGGCGCGATCGCCCCCACCGATCAGAGCCTCGGCGGCGAAGACTTCGCCTGGTACCTGGAGCACGTCCCGGGCGCGATGGCCCGCCTCGGCGTCCGGGCCTGTCGGCATCGAGACCGCCGCCGACCTCCACACCCCGGGCTTCAACCCGTCCGAAGAGCCGCGATCGCCCTCGGCACCACCGATGCTCACCGTCGTCCGCCCTGCTGGACTGACGTCCGCTCTGGGCTAGAAGGTGTCGGCGGGGACGTAGACGCCCCAGACCTCGCGGAGGGCGTCGGAGACCTCGCCGACGGTGGCTCGAGCCTTCAGCGCCTCCTTCATCGGGTAGAGGCAATTGGCGGTGCCTTGGGCTGCCGCCTGCAGCTCGGCGAGGGCCTGGTCGACCTCGGACTGGTCGCGCTCGGCGCGGAGCTTGGCGAGGCGGTCGACCTGCTGGGCCTCGATCGTGGGGTCGACCCGGAGCGGTTCGTACGGTTCCTCCTCGGCGATCCTGAACTTGTTCAGGCCGACGACCACCCGCTCGACCGAGTCGATCTCCTGCGCGATCCGGTACGCCGACCGCTCGATCTCCTGCTTCTGGAAGCCCTTCTCGATCGCGGCGACGGCACCACCGAACTCCTCCACCTGGTCCATCAGCTCGATCGCGGCCGCGCCTCGACCTCGTCGGTGAGCGACTCGACCACGTACGAACCCGGCGAACGGATCGACGGTCGCGGTGACGTCGGTCTCGTAGGCGAGCACCTGCTGGGTGCGCAGCGCGAGCCGGGCCGCCTTCTCGGTCGGCAGCGCGATCGCCTCGTCGTACGAGTTCGTGTGCAGGGACTGCGTGCCACCGAGCACGGCGGCGAGCCCCTGGATCGCGACGCGGACGAGGTTGACCTCGGGCTGCTGCGCGGTCAGCTGCACCCCGGCCGTCTGGGTGTGGAACCGCAGCATCAGCGACTTCGGGTTCTGCGCGCCGAACTCGTCCCGCATCACCTGGGCCCAGATCCGCCGGGCGGCCCGGAACTTCGCCACCTCCTCCAGCAGCGTGGTCCGGGCGACGAAGAAGAACGACAGCCGCGGCGCGAACTCGTCCACGTCCAGCCCGGACGCGACCGCGGCCCGGACGTACTCGATGCCGTCGGCCAGCGTGAACGCGATCTCCTGCGCGGGCGTCGCCCCGGCCTCGGCCATGTGGTAGCCGGAGATCGAGATCGTGTTCCAGCGCGGCAGTTCCGTCTTGCAGTAGGCGAAGATGTCGCTGATCAGCCGCAGCGACTCCTTCGGCGGATAGATGTAGGTGCCGCGGGCGATGTACTCCTTCAGTACGTCGTTCTGGATCGTGCCGGTGAGCTTGTCGCCGGAGACCCCCTGCTCCTCGGCGACCAGTTGGTAGAGCAGCAACAGCACCGAGCCGGGCGCGTTGATCGTCATCGAGGTGGACACCTGGTCCAGCGGGATCTTGTCGAACAGCACCCGCATGTCGTCGATCGAGTCGATCGCGACCCCGACCTTGCCGACCTCGCCGTGCGCGATCGGGGCGTCGGAGTCGTACCCCATCTGGGTGGGCAGGTCGAAGGCGACCGACAGGCCCATCGTGCCGTGGTCGATCAGCTGGTGGTACCGCTGGTTCGACTCGGCCGCCGTACCGAATCCGGCGTACTGGCGCATGGTCCACGGCCGCTGGGTGTACATCGTCGGGTACACACCGCGGGTGTACGGGTACTTCCCCGGCTCACCCAGCTTCTCGTCCGGGTCGAACCCGTCCAGCGTGTCGGGTCCGTACACCGGCTCGAAGTCGAACCCCGACTCGCTGCGATGACTCATCCCCCAACCGTAGGCCGAACCACGCCTCCACTGGTATGCACGGGCGGGTGAGATCCAGCACGCCGTGTGACCGGACGCTCTCGATCAGGGTGCCGTCCGGCCCCGGGTGAACCTGAAGTGAACACGAAGTTTGGCGAGCCCGGGCCTCGGTCACCTGACGGTCACCCGGTGTCCCCGGACCCGTCGACAGGGCATCGACGCGGTGTCACGAGAGTGTCGCCGAGGGTTCATGCGCGGTGGGGAACCTCCGAGGTGTGCGCATCGTGATGGTCGCTGAGTCCTTCCTGCCGCAGATCAATGGCGTGGCGAACACGGTTCGCCATGTCGCCGATCGGCTGCTGGCCCGCGGGCACGAACTGCTGATCATCGCCGCCGGCCCCGGTCCCGACAGCTACCGCGACGTGCCCGTGCTCCGCGCCCGGAGCTTCGGGATCGCCGGGTTACAAGGAGTTCCCGGTCGGCCTGCCCGATCCCTCGATCGAGCGGGCGATGGCCGACTTCAGGCCGGATCTCGTCCATCTCGCCTCGCCGTTCATCATCGGCGCCTACGGGCTGCGCAGCGCGCGCAAGCTGGGGCTGCCGACGGTCGCGATCTTCCAGACCGACATCGCCGGCTTCGCCCGGCAGTACCCCTGGTTCGCCGCCGCGGATCGCGGGATCTGGCGCTGGGTACGGCGGATCCACTCGCGGGCCGACCGGACGCTCGCACCGTCCACCGCGTCGGTGGATGCAGCTGGTCCAGGGCGGCGTACCCCGGGTCCACCTGTGGGGCCGCGGCGTGAACCTCGACCTCTTCGATCCCAAGCACCGCGACGAGCGCTGGCGCCGGGAGATCTCCCCCGACGGCAAGCCGATCGTCGGGTACGTCGGCCGGCTGGCGGCGGAGAAGAAGGTCCGCCGGCTCGCCGAGCTGACCGACCTCGACTGCCGCGTCGTCATCGTCGGCGACGGCCCGGACCGCGCCGTCCCTGGAGCACTCCTTGCCCAAGCGCAACCTTCCTGGGGATGCGCCGGGGCGCCGACCTGGCCTCGATCTTCGCCGGGCTGGACGTCTTCGTGCACACCGGCGAGCACGAGACGTTCTGCCAGACCATCCAGGAGGCGCAGGCGTCCGGCGTCGCCACCGTCGGCCCGGCCGCGGGTGGTCCGCTCGACCTGATCAATCCGGGCGACAACGGGCTGCTGTTCGAGCCGGGTCAGCCGGGCTCGCTGCGGCAGGCGGTCAAGACCCTGCTCGACCACCCGCCGGCCCGCGGCCGGATGGCGGCGAGCGGCCTGGAACGCGTGCAGACCCGGACCTGGCCGGCGGTGGTCGACGACCTGGTCGACCGGCACTACGCCGAGGTCCTGCGCGAGGCCGCGGCCGTCCGGCGGGTCGCATGACGGAACTACGGATCGCGCAGCTGGCCAACTTCGTCGGCCCGACGTCCGGCGGGATGCGGACCGCGATCGAGCACCTCGGCCAGGGGTACGGCGAGGCCGGCGCCGAGCGGATCGTGATCACTCCCGGCGAGACGCGACAGCGTGATCGAGACCGAGGTCGGCACGGTGGTCCGGATGAAGGCCCCGAAGATCGGCGGCGGCTACCGCCTGATCACCGATCCGTGGAAGGTGATCGAGACGCTCGAACGGTTCCGGCCGACCACCGTGGAGATCTCGGACAAGTCCACGTTGCTGCCGGTGGCACGCTGGGCCCGCCGCAACGACATCGGCTCGGTGCTGTTCAGCCACGAACGCCTCGACGCGATGCTGTCGCTGTCCCGCACCGGCCGCGAGCTCGGCGGTGGGCCCAGTACCGCCAGGGTGATCGCCGGCGTGGGCGCGCTCTACAAGCCTGCTCAGCCGCACGTACGACGCTGTCGTGGTGACGTCTCGCTACGCGGCGGCCGAGTTCGACGAGGTGACCACGCCACTGGTCCGGATCCCGCTCGGTGTCGACCTGGACACCTTCCACCCGTCGCTCGGCCGACGCCGGTGGACGACGGCGTACTCAAGCTCGTCCACGCCGGCCGGCTGTCCCGCGAGAAGAGCCCGCACCTGGCCGTCGCCACCGCCGCCGAGCTGCACCGGCGCGGCGTGCACCTGCGGATGGACGTGTACGGCTCCGGTCCGCACCTCGACGAGCTGATCGAGATCGCCGGATCGCGCCCCGGTCACCTTCCACGGGTACGTCGACGGCCGCCGAACGCTGGCCCGCACCTGGCCGAGGCCGACGTCGCGTTGTCGGTCTGCCCGGGCGAGACCTTCGGCCTGGCCGTCCTGGAAGCCCTCGCCGCCGGCACTCCGGTCGTCACGGCCGAACACCGGTGGTGCCCGCGAACTGGTCGACGAGTCCTGCGGCCGCTGGGCACCGGCGACCCCGGCCGCCCTAGCGGACGCCGTACTGCAGTTGGCCCAGCTCCCCGGCCGCAGAGCCGCGGCCCGCCGCCGGGCCGAGCTCTACGACTGGGACTCCTGCATCCGCCACATGCTGGCCCTCCACACCCGCCTCGCCCAGGCCCGCCTCGCGGCATGAACGTGCAGAAGGACAGGAGGTAGTGCCGATTCGGGCCGTTCGGCAGCGCATCCTGAGCGTGCCCGGCCGGGGCAGTAGATGTATACGTCCTGTCCTTCTGCACCGATCAGGTCAGGTGGTCGTAGTCGCCGCGGACCCAGGCGGCGTGGCGGTCGGCCGAGCGGCGTACGACGGCCTTGGCGTCGACCGGGATCGACCGAGCCGAAGTTGTTGTACAGGCGGTCGTACTCGAACGGGTCGAGTGACTTGGCGACCCGGTCGACCACCGCGCCGGACAGCGGGATCCGGTTCGGGTAGCTGCGCATGAAGCTGACCGAGGTGCGGTCCGGGTTGGCGAAGATGGTGTCGCCGGACAGGAGCACCCCCTTGCCCTCGGCACCGTTCGCCCAGTGCACCACCGCGCTGCCCGGGAAGTGGCCGCCGGGCTGGATCACGGTCACGCCCGGCAGCGGGGTGAGCTTGCCCGACCAGGTCCGGATCACCGGGTCCTGCCGAGCCACCCACTGCTGCGTCCGCCTCGGACACGTAGACCGGCGCGTCACCGAGCCGATGGCTCCACTCGACCTGGACGCCGTACATGTGCGGGTGGCTGGCGATGATCGCGACCACGTCGCCCAGTTCGCTCAACCGTCGTACGGCGTCGTCGTCGACGTACCCGATCGGGTCCCACAGCAGGTTGCCGTCGGCGGTCCGCAGCAGCATCGACTGCTGGCCGATCCCGACCGGTGGCTTCGACCGGACGCCGTACAGGTCCGGCTCGACCTCGTCGATGGTGACCGCGGTACCGGCCGCGGCCAGCTCCTCGAGCGTGGTCCAGTGCTGACCGTCGGCCGGCATCCATTGCCGCTCGTCGGCGCAGATCGCACAGACGTCGACCTGCTCGGCGTACTCGACCGCACAGGTGGCACAGATCCAGAAACTCACCGTGTTCTCCCCTCAGGTGGCCTGGGTCTCTCCCCGGCCGAACCGCAGTCTTGGCGTTGAAGCTCAGTTGAAGTCAAGAACATCGAAGGTCCAGCGTCGAGGGCCACTCCGGGGTTTGTCCGAAGGGCCACTCTCGGGAGAGCGATGTCACACCTGTCAGGACAAATCGGGCACAGCGGCGGGATTAGCATCGAACCGGCCTGGTTTTCGCCGGGCCGAGCCACGGTGCTGGTTCCGGAAGGCAGGCAGCCGCAGCGGCTCTTGGTCTGTGAGTCCGATCGGAGGATCGGTTTGCCCAGCAAACCAGCCGGCACGCTCTACCGCGGCCGGGAGGGCATGTGGTCATGGGTCGCGCACCGGATCACCGGCGTCGGGATCTTCTTCTTCCTGCTGGTGCACGTGCTGGACACCGCGCTGGTCCGGGTCTCCCCGGAGGCCTACAACGAGGTGATCGGCACCTACAAGAACCCGATCGTCGGACTGCTCGAGGTCGGCCTGGTGGCCGCGATCCTGTTCCACGCGTTCAACGGCATCCGGCTGATCCTGGTGGACTTCTGGGCCAAGGGCCCGCGCTACCAGCGGCAGCTGATGATCGGCGTCGGCGTGCTCTGGGTAGTCCTGTTCGTACCGTTCGTGATCCGCCACCTCTCCCACGTCTTCGGAGGCTGAGATGACGCGAGATCGCCGCAGCCCCGGTCCAGCTCCCGCAGCCCGCTCGCTGAAGGGCGGCGGCCGGAACCGCTCCGGCCAGACCAACTTCGAGCTGTACAGCTGGCTGTTCATGCGGCTGTCCGGGCTCGCCCTGGTCGTCCTGGTGCTCGGGCACCTGTTCGTGAACCTGATGCTCGGCGGCGGGATCACCGCGCTGGACTTCGGCTTCGTGGCCGGCAAGTGGGCCAACCCGCTCTGGCAGGTCTGGGACCTGCTGATGCTGTGGCTGGCGATGCTGCACGGCACCAACGGACTGCGCACGATCATCAACGACTACGCCGAGAAGGACCAGACCCGGTTCTGGCTGAAGGCGCTGCTGATCACCGCGGCGATCGTGATCGTCGTGCTCGGCACCCTGGTCATCTTCACCTTCGACCCCTGCCTCGACCCGAACAGCACGCTGTCGGTCTGCAAGTAAGGCTGCAATTTCTGGAAGGACTGGCATGCAGCAGCATCAGTACGACGTCGTCATCGTCGGCGCTGGCGGAGCCGGAATGCGCGCCGCCCTGGAGTCCAGCAAGCGGACCCGGACCGCGGTGCTCACCAAGCTCTACCCGACCCGGTCGCACACCGGCGCGGCCCAGGGCGGCATGTGCGCCGCGCTGGCCAACGTCGAGGAGGACAACTGGGAGTGGCACACCTTCGACACGGTCAAGGGTGGCGACTTCCTGGTCGACCAGGACGCGGCCGAGGTGATGTGCCGCGAGGCCGTCGACGCGGTCCTCGACCTGGAGAAGATGGGCCTGCCGTTCAACCGGACCGCCGAGGGCAAGATCGACCAGCGGTACTTCGGCGGCCACACCCGCAACCACGGTGAGGCCGTCGTACGGCGGTCCTGCTTCGCGGCCGACCGGACCGGCCACATGATCCTGCAGACGCTGTACCAGCAGTGCATCAAGCAGAACGTCGAGTTCTTCAACGAGTTCTACGTGCTCGACCTGCTGATGGTCGACGGCAGGGCGAGCGGCGTGGTCGCGTACGAGCTGGCCACCGGCGAGCTGCACGTCTTCTCGGCCAAGTCGGTCGATCTTCGCCTCCGGCGGGTTCGGCAAGGTGTTCCGGACCACGTCGAACGCGCACACGCTGACCGGCGACGGGATGGGCATCGTCTGGCGCAAGGGCCTGCCGCTGGAGGACATGGAGTTCTTCCAGTTCCACCCGACCGGCCTGGCCGGGTCTCGGCGTCCTGCTGTCCGAGGCGGCCCGTGGTGAGGGCGGCATCCTGCGGAACAAGGACAACGAGCGGTTCATGGAGCGGTACGCGCCGACCGTGAAGGACCTGGCGCCGCGAGACATGGTCGCCCGCGCGATGGCGAACGAGGTCCGCGAGGGCCGCGGCTGCGGTCCGGACGGCGCGTACGTGATGCTCGACCTGACCCACCTGGAGCCCGCGCACATCGACGCGAAGCTGCCGGACATCACCGAGTTCGCCCGGACCTACCTGGGCGTCGAGCCGTACACCGAGCAGATCCCGGTGTTCCCGACCGCGCACTACGCGATGGGCGGCATCCCGACCAACATCCAGGGCGAGGCGCTGGCCAACAACGACGACGTGATCCCCGGCCTGTACGCCGCGGGCGAGGTCGCCTGCGTCTCGGTGCACGGCGCCAACCGGCTGGGCACGAACTCGCTGCTCGACATCAACGTGTTCGGCCGGCGAGCGGGGATCGCCGCCGCGGAGTACGCCGAGACCGCGCGCTTCGAGGAGCTGCCGGACGATCCGGAGGCGTACGTCGTCGACCTGGTCGAGGGCCTGCGGAACTCCACCGGCGAGGAGCGGATCGCCGCGATCCGGTCCGACCTGCAGGCGACGATGGACCTGAACGCGCAGGTCTACCGGACCGAGGGCTCGCTGAAGCAGGCGCTGGTCGACATCGAGGCGCTCAAGCTGCGGTTCGCCGAGGTCGGCCGTCCAGGACAAGGGCAAGCGGTTCAACACCGACCTGCTCGAGGCGGTCGAGCTCGGCTTCCTGCTCGACCTGGCCGAGGTGCTGGTGGTGTCCGCGCTGGCCCGCAAGGAGTCCCGCGGCGGTCACTTCCGGGAGGACTACGACAAGCGCGACGACGTCAACTTCATGCGGCACACGATGGCGTACCGCGAGATCGATGCCGAGGGCAACGAGAACATCCGGCTGGACTACAAGCCGGTCATCCAGACCCGCTACAAGCCGATGGAGCGGAAGTACTGATGGACGTCAAGGTCAAGATCCTTCGGTACAACCCCGAGGTGCTCGACGAGGCCGAGTGGAAGACGTACTCCGTCACCCTGCAGCCGACCGACCGGGTGCTGGACGCGCTGCACAAGATCAAGTGGGAGCAGGACGGCACGCTGACCTTCCGGCGGTCCTGCGCGCACGGCGTCTGCGGCTCGGACGCGATGCGGATCAACGGCCGCAACCGGCTGGCCTGCAAGACGCTGATCAAGGACCTGAACCCGGACAAGGAGATCACCGTCGAGCCGATCAAGGGCCTGCCGGTGCTCAAGGACCTGGTCGTCGACATGGAGCCGTTCTTCGACGCGTACCGCTCGGTGATGCCGTTCCTGGTCACCAGCGGCCACGAGCCGACCCGGGAGCGGATCCAGTCGCAGGCCGACCGGGACCGCTTCGACGACACCACCAAGTGCATCCTCTGCGCCGCCTGTACGACGTCCTGCCCGGTGTTCTGGTCCGACGGCCAGTACTTCGGCCCGCAGGCGATCGTCGGCGCGCACCGGTTCATCTTCGACAGCCGCGACGAGGGCACCGAGCAGCGGCTGGAGATCCTGAACGACAAGGAGGGCGTCTGGCGCTGCCGGACCACCTTCAACTGCACCGACGCCTGCCCCCGTGGCATCGAGGTCACCAAGGCCATCCAGGAAGTGAAACGAGCGCTGATCTTCCGTCGCGTGTGACGTGATCTAATCTTCTCTGCGCAACCAGCCTCTGTCCCCGGGACGTCGTAAGGGGCAGAGGCTGATCGCTACTCCGGGGGTGACTGTGCTGCGTCTGCGCGAGTACTTCGACCGCTCCTACCCTCGCTTCGTCGAGTGGTTGGAGCGTCTCGGCGTACCCCGGCGCTGGCCGCCGTTCCTCATCCTCGGCGTCGCGGCCGCCGCGACGTCCGTCGTCCTCGCGGTCGTTGTCTGGGGCACCGGCCGGGCCGGAGGCGACAAGCCACCGATCGGTCTCCAGCCGGCGGCTGCCGTGAAGGACGGGACCGCCGTGGTGACCGCGGAGTCGGCACAGGTGCGGTCGATCGCGATGGTGACGCGGAACCGCTGGGTGGCGGGCTGGGCCGACTGCACCAGTGGTCCGAGGTGCCGCTATGCGGCGGTGATCGACCGGGATGGCGTCAAGGCCATCGCGCCGGAGTGGCCGGTGCCGTACGTGACGTTGCGGGCCGGCGACGAGGCGATCGCGGTGGCTCCGCCAACGGAGGGCACGCTGACCGGAGACGCGACCATGCTCTTCCGGCTGACGTACGACGGCTCGGTGACGTCGAGACTGCAGTACACCCTGCCGACCACGACCTTCCGCAGCGGCGAGATCCTCACCGACCGGATCGTGCCGGGCCGGATCGTCGTCCTGAACCTCGAGGAGTCGACCGTCCGGATGCTCGAGACACCGGCCACGCGATCACCGGTCTGCGACGCCGGCGGACGGTGCTGGGCACTGACCGGGATCGGCCGGACGGACATCGTCTGGACCGACGACGGCGGCGCCACCTGGGACTCGGCGCCGCTGGACGGGAAGAACCAGCGCGGACAGCTCGCGGTCAGCCCGGACGGCCACACCCTGGTGGCGGCCGCGGTGACCACCGGCGACCCGGTCGAGACGGTCGCGTCGATGCGGATCTCGACCGATCGGGGCGCGCACTGGACGACGGTGCAGCACGCCCCGTGGAGCCTGAAGGCCGCGCCGGTCGTCTCCGACGACGGGACCGCGGTGGTGTTCGGCGGGCGGTCCGGCGACCCCAGACTGCGGCTCTTCCGTATCAGCAACGGCGAGGCCGGCCTGGCCGCCGGGTATCCGGGTGATCTCACCCACCTGTCTGGACACGCCGACCTGATGTACGGCCCGCAGGTCTCCGGGCGCCGCGCCACCCAGGTCGCCATCAGCACCGACCAGGGCACGACCTGGACCACGTTCGCCCCGCGCTAGGGATTGTGCCTCACGAGTGTTTGGCGGCGCCCTTGAGAACCTTGTCGACGGCGTTCTTCGGGCCGTAGACCGCGATCCCCACCAGGTCGAGCTCGGCCGTCGGCACCGCCTTCACCGCCGCGCGGTTGTCCCGGTCGTTGCCAGTAGCAAACAAGTCCTGGGTGAACACCGAGTGCTCGATCTCCCGCGTGAGCGCGCGCTCGTGCGCCGTCGCCATGAACTCCTTGCTCCCCTCGAACACCATCACCGGCTGCCGGAACATCGGCAGGTACCGGGTCCCGTCGCCGTCCTCGTACGGCTCCCCGACCACCTCGGGATGCGTCCCGGCGATCCCGCTGACCAGGAACGCGGTGACGTTGAGGCGTTGCCAGGTGGCGAGGTCGTCCCGGAGCAGGACGGCGATCTTGGTGTCGAATCTGATCGGCTCGTTCACGTTGTCCACAGCCCAGAACTCTGCCGCGGCGGGAGGGGTCAGGTCTTGTACGTTCTAAGCATCTGGGAAATCCCGGAGCGCCGATCGGTCAGGCGCCGGCCTTCGTCAGGAGTTTCAGCAGGGTGGTTCGTTCGGTGGGTGACAGCTCGCCGAGCGACGTGGTCAGCACGGAGTCGAGGATCTTGCTGCCGGCCTTGCGGATGCGCTCACCCTCCGGCGTGAGGGTGTGTCGAATGGCCCGGCCCGGGCCCTCGACCCGCTCGATGAGTCCGCGCGCCGTCATCCGGGCGGCGAGTGAGCCCATCGACTGATCGGTCTGGAAGGTGCGCTGCGCGAGGTCGTGGAGGGACGCCTCCGGGGCCTCGTGCAGCCGCCGCAAGACGTCCCACTGGGGCAGCGAGACGCCGAGCTCGGCGAGGCGTTTGCTCGCTTCGGTGTGATGCCGCCACTGCAGCCGCTTCACCGCGATACCGATGTCCTGAACGGAGGGTTCCACACGCGCAACCGTAGCAGATATCTCCTGTTGCTTATCTAAGGTACCTTATATGAAGACTCCGGTCCTAGGGCTACGGTTCCGGCCGGCCATCCTCTTGCTCCGCGGCGGTGGCGGGCCACAGACCGTCAGCGATTTCGGAGCCCGGCTCGCCGCGGTGCTTCAGCAGTACGGCGGGTTCGAGGTGACGGCGGTGGCTACGCGGAGGAAGAGGTTGAAGAGGCGGTAGAGGTGGAGCATGTCGCCCTCGACGGTGACCGTGCGGTCGTCGCGGCGGGTGACGCCTGGGATGGCGGTGAGATGGGAGGCGACGGAGGCGGACTGCCAGCGGACGGCCAACTGATGGGAGGCGGTTGAATCGGCGGTGATGCCGGGGAGGTTGCGGAGAGCCGCGGCGGTCGTCGTCTCGATCGCGGCGCGAGCTTCGGCGACGGGGACGAGTTGGGCGGCGAAGCGGTCCTTGGCGTACTTGACCGGGACAGTCGCGACCGCCGGGTCCCAGGCCTTCATCTCGGCGCAGGCCGTGTCGTCGCCGGTGAGAAGGGCGACCGGTACGCCGTACGCGGAGGAGGCGGCGTGGAGGAGGCCGATCTCGCCAGTGGGGTCGTCGTCGAGCCAGATGTCCTCGATCTCGTGGCCCATGAAGCTGTGGCTGAGTACGCCGAGGACGCCGGCGCGGGCGTGGAACCCGACGCAGAGGACGGCGTCGTACTCGCGCGGTGAGGCCCTCGATCATGCCCATCGGCTTCGGGCGGCCCTTGATCAGCGTGGCGCGTGGGTCGAGCAGGTCCGGGCAGCAGGTTGCGCATCGGGCCGTGGGCGTCGTTCACGAGGACGGCGGTCGCGCCCGCGTCGTACGCGCCGCGGACGGCGGCGTTCACGTCCTCGGTCATCAGCACCCGGCCGCGTTCGTAGTCCCGGCCCGGCGGCTGGACGTCCTCCGCGTCGACCAGTCCGGTGATGCCTTCCATGTCCGCGCTGAGGTAGACCTTCACGGCAGCAGCGTATGTTCTTAGACATGAGCGGCGGCGCCGAGGTCCGGGCGTGGCGGCCCGGGCTGAGCGGGGTCGTCGAGGTCCTGCACGCTCACTTCCCGTCGCACGCGTACCCGAGTCACACGCACGACGCCTGGACCGTGCTGATCGTCGACGAAGGTGTGGTCCGCTACGACCTGGACCACCGCGAGCACGGACTGGCGCAGGCGCAGGTCTCACTGCTACCGCCGCACGTGCCGCACGACGGGCGGTCGGTACGACCGGAAGGTTTCCGCAAGCGGGTGCTGTACCTGGAGCCCGATCGGCTCGGCGACGGCCTGATCGGTGCGGCCGTCGACCAGCCCGAGTACGTCGATCCGCTCCTCAGACAGCGGATTCACCAGTTGCACGGCGTACTGCTCGACGGCCGGGAGGATCTGGAGGCGCAGAGCCGGCTGACGCTGATCGAGGAACGCCTCGCGGCAGCATCTGCGTCGGCACGTGGTTGATCCGCCTGATCGCCGTGATCCCACGGTCGCTTCGCGGTTGCGCGACGTACTGGATGCGCAACGTGCCGGCTGGGATCACGCTGGACGATGCGTCGAAGCTGGTGCACGCGCATCCGGCGCACCTGGTCCGGGCGTTCAGCCGGGAGTACGGGATGCCGCCGCACCGGTATCTGACCGGGCGGCGCGTGGACCTGGCCACGGCGGTACCTGCTCGACGGCCATCCGGCCGCCGAGGTCGCCACGCTGGCCGGCTTCTACGACCAGTCGCACTTGAACCGGCACTTCCGCCGCATGCTCGGAGTACCACCGGCGAGCTTCGTCAGGCGTTGACCTTCTCGCCGGCCGATGCCCGGTACGCGCGGACGCCCCACGTGCCGAGCAGGCCGGCGATCAGCAGGTTCACGATGATCAGGATCGTGTGGGCGACGTAGTACCCGGTCGGTCGGCCCTCGGTGTCGGCCAGGTTCTTGATGAAGCGTCACGTAGGTGACGACGTTCCAGACGGCGATGCCGAGCAGGACCAGTGCGTGCTTGCGTTCGAGTTTCACCCGGCCATTGTCCCCGGACGGCGTAGCGGGGCGGCCGCGCCTCACTCGGTCGCCCCAGCTGAGGGGTCGTCTCACACCCCACCGACCTTGTCGATCCGCGACCGGAGCAGCAAGACGTGACAAGCCACCGACGGGTCACCACAAGGGTTTCCCTGCGGGAGCTCAACCGTTCGATCGGTCGACCATGCGGAGCAGCTGGGTGCGGTTGGCGACCCCGAAGCGGCGGTACAGGCGGGTGAGCTGGGACTCGACCGCCTTCACGCTGAGGTAGAGCGCGGCGGCGATCTCGCGGTTGGTGGAGCCGTCGCGGACCATGGCGACGATCTGCTGCTCGTTGTCGGTCAGCTCGGACGGCTGCCGGCTGCGGCTCGGTACGTCGAGCCGGGCCAGCTCGGTCTCGGCCACCTCGCGCCAGGCGGGAGCGCCGTACGCCTCGAACTGCTCGATCGCGTCCAGGAACGCCGTCCGCGCGACCGACCGGCGTCGGGCCTGCCGGGCGACCCGGCCGCGCGTGAGCTCGCAGCGCGCCAGGTCCAGCGGGTAGACGCGGTCACCCGCCGTACTGATCGTCTTCTCCAGCAGGTCCAGCGCCGCGGCCGGATCGCCCTGCTTGGCGATCAGCAAGGCCTCGGACCGGGCCAGCCCGACCCGCACGACCGCGCGGTCCAGAGTCTCCGCGCGGGTCCGGATGTCGGCGATCAGCGTCGCGGCGTCCTCGAGCCGGCCGGCCGCGACCAGCGCCTCCGCGTAGTCCGCGTGCCACGGGATCACCGCCGGGTCGAACGGCATCGCCGCCTCCCCCGAGTCCGCGATCGCGTCGAACGCCTCGACCGCACGCTGCGGATCACCGGTCAGTACGCCGATCAGGCCCGAGACTGGCCAGCGCGGGCCCGGTCCACTCGTCGTTCCCGACCAGCCGGACACCCTCCAGCGCCGCCTCGGCCAGTTGCCGTCCCATCGCCGCCGTACCGCCGGCCCACTCCGCGCGGCTGGCGATGATCATGCCGACCTCGGCCTCTTCGCCGATGTCCTGCATCAGCTGGTAGCACTCGTGGCCGGCGGCCAGCGCCTCCGCGCCGCGGCCGCTGCGCTCGTAGATCGCGGTCGCGGAGATCAGTACGGACGCCAGCCAGCGCATCGCACCGCCGTCGCGGACCTCGTCGACCAGCGCGGTGATCGCCGTGATCGCCTCGTCGGTCCGGCCGCGGAACAGCTCCCGCATCGCCGCCATCTGCCGCGCGTTCACCACGGTCTTGGTGAGCGGCAGGTCGCGCGGCAAGCTCGGCGGCCTGCTGCAGCAGCGCGTCCGCGGTCTGCTCGGCATCGCGCGCGATCTGCACCGAGCTCGCCGCGCTCAGCGCATCCACCAGCGCCTCGGTGTCACCGCACTCGCGGGCCAGCGCTTCGGCGACCCGGGCGTCCTCCTGCGCCTCGTCCAGCCGGCGGTCGAAGTACTCGCTGTGACTGCGCATGATCCGCACCCGCGCCTCGAGCCGGTCGTCCCCGACCGCCGCCTCGAACGCCTCGGCGAGCAGCTCGACCCGGCGGTCCCGGTCGGGCCAGGCCGCGTCCACCAGCAGCAACAGCGCGGGCACCTTGATCTCCGGACGTGGTCGCGGCCTGTACGGCGAGACGCGCCATCTCGGCCGACTCCGCGAGATGACCGGCCGCCGCGGCGTCGTCAGCGGCCCGGGTCAGGCGCCGGGCACGCTCGTCCGGCAGGCTGACCGGCGTACGCTCGGCCGCCAGTCGCCACAGCGTCGCGGCGGCTCCGGGTGCACCACGGCCGGCCGCGACCGCGGCGGCCTCTTCGATCGCTGCGGCCAGCTCCGGGTCGGCCTCCTGGGTCGCGAGGGCGCGGTGGGTCGCGTTCTCGACCGGTTCGTCGACGACAGCGGCCAGTTGGGCGTGGGCCTGACGACGGGCCGCTGAGGTCGCCTCGGCGTACACGAACTCCCGGAGCAGCGGGTGCGTGAACCGCAACCGCTCGGAGGAGACGTCGATCAGCCCGAGCGCCTCGGCCTCGGCGAGCTCGATGTCGATCGGCCGGTCGAGGGACTGGGCGAGCTGGGTGGTGGTCGGGCGCGGTGAGGACGCTGCTTGCAGGAGGAGTTCGTGCGTGGCGGCGCTGAGGTCGGACAGGCGGTCGCCGAGCAGGGTCTTGAGCCGGCTCGACACCGGCAGCGGGTCGTTGGGCGAGACGCCTTGCGGGTGACGCAGTACGGCGCGACCGAGCTCGAGCGCCATGAACGGGTTGCCGGCGCTCGCGGTGAAGATGCGCCGCGCCGTACGCACCGGGAGCGGGCTGGACAGTCGCTGGCGAAGCAGGCCGAGCACGTCGGGCTCGGTCAGCGGCGGGACCTCCAGCTGCAGCACCGGCTCCGGGCACGCCTCGGCCATCACCGGGAGGTCGCCGTCGGCCACCTGCTCGGTGGCGAGCATGTGCACGCCCTCGGACAGCCGGCGCGCGCAGAAGGTGAGCACCTCGAGGCTCGACGGGTCCACCCACTGGATGTCGTCCACGACGAGCAGAACCGGTCCGGCCGGCGGCCAGGCGACGGAGGACGTGCAGTACGGCGAGGCGCACGGCCAGCTCGTCGCGGACGGTGTCGGGCGCGCTGGCCTTGAGCAGCGCGACCTCGAGCGGCTGGCGGAGGTGGTCGGGCAGCACCTGCCAGGCGAGCTCGAGCTGGTGGGAGAGGAGGTCGAGGAGGGTGACGTACGGGAGGCCGGCTTCGGACTGGGACGGCGCGGCGCTGAGAACCCGGCAGCCGGCCCGGGTCCGGTCCGCGACGAGCGCGCGACCGAGGGCGGACTTGCCGATCCCGGTCGGGCCGTAGAGCAGCACGCTGCCGCTGGTCTCGAGCTGCTTCTTCGCACGCTCGACCAGCCCGGCGCGCCCGACCAGCTCGTCGTCAGTCATCGATCACATCTCCTCGAAGGATTACCCTCGCCGATTATCACAGTCAACGACCAAACGACACGGCGAGTGTCACATGAGGAAACCATCTCGTCACCATCCTGTCACCGGTCGCTGCCCAGATCAGAGCAGTCAGCACGGCACGATCGTGCCGGGGCACTGATGGCCCACCCGGTTGTAGACACAGGACCGTGCACGCAGCGCAACGGCCCGGCGGCCTCACATTTGCACGGGGAGCTTCTGCTCGAGGCGTGGGGTTTGGGTCTGGGGCGTGGGTCTGGTCTGGGGCGTGGGTCTGGTCTGGGGCGTGGGTCTGGAGCGTGGTCCGGATCTGGTGGGCTGAGACAGGTTGTCGTGGGCTGACACCTGATATTTCCTGTCTCGGCCCACCAGTTCCTGTCTCCGCACCCCGCTACTGGCCAGGAAACCCATCTCACCCACACCCAGAGCAGAGCAGCCCCGTTTCAGGGGTCAACCCCTGAAGTTGTGGGTTGCACCGCGAGAATCTGCCTACGCAACCCACCAACTCAGGGGTTGACCCCTCAGGGTGTGGCTGTGGCGGGCGGGGGCCAGATGGATTGGACGTCGCGCGGCCAGTTCCTGCTCGGCGCCGCGGACCTGGGCCTGGGGACCGGAGTCGGCCTTGCCCTCGCTCACGAGGGCTTCCTCAAGAGGGTGCTCAGACAGACCTTTGACGCATTGAGACACGGACCACATCCGGTGTGAACGGAAGCAGCAAGCAGCCCGGCGGAGAGCGGGTCGGGGGTCAGGTGAGAAAGGCTCTGAGCAGGACGGCAGTACCGGAGAGATGTTCTTGCATGGCGTTTCTGGCGGCCCCGGCATCACCGGCCAGGATCGCGTCGACGATCAGCTGATGCTGGTCGTTCGAGTGCTGGAGATTGCGTTCGAGCAACGGGATCGCGTCCAGCAACTCGTTCAGGCGCATGCGTACGTCGGCCGTCGCGGACGTCAGTGACGGTGAGCCGGTGACCTCGGCGATGGCCAGATGGAGGCGGGAGTCGAGGCGACGGTAATCGGAGAGCCTGGCGGCGGAGGTCTCGGCCAGACAGCGGCGGAGGTGGTCCTGTTCGGCCGGGGTCAGGGTGCGTGCGGCGGCGGCTTCGGCGGCGCCGGTTTCGAGGGCGGCGCGCAGGATGAGGGTGTCGTCGAGAGTGGCGCGGAGTTCCCGGGCCAGTTTTCGGGACGGCGTACGACGGGGCTTCGGCAACTGCTCGTTGACGAAGGTACCGCCGTACCGCCCGCGGCGGGACTCGACATACCCGGACTCGGCGAGCGCGTGGATCGCCTCACGGAGGGTGACCCGGCTGACGTTCAGGCGGGCGGCCAGGTCGCGTTCGGACGGCAGCCGGTCCCCCGGGACGACGACGCCCAGCTTGATTGCCTGCAGCAACCGCTCGACCGTCTCCTCGAACGGGTTGCCGGTCCGGACCGGCCGGAACAGGGCATCATCGGCCCGCGCGACGTCGTCCGCCCGCTCCGTCATCCGACCTCCCCGTCACACACCAGGGCGGCGCTCCGTGTGCAGATGGACAGGTAGTGGTGTCCCGATCCGGCGAACGTCTGGTGGACTTGAGCGTGGTGTGCCGGAGCGAGCGGGACTACTACCTGTCCATCTGCACACCAGCGAACCTGGAGGGAAATACCGCCGCCACAGAGGCAAAACCCTCCGATGTCCCTCCACAAACGCCTCGCGGACCGCTAGATCGGGGTCACATAGGCGCCGGAGATTCCGTCCGTCACGAGGAACGTGCTGGCGGAGACGGGGGAGCCGTCGCTGGTCGGCTGGGTCACGTTTCGCCAGATGTGGAAGGCTTCCGCGGCTCTCGCGATCGCCGAGTCCTGCTCACGTCGGCGAGCTCGATCGTGCGGACGACCGTCTCAGTGGCCGCGTTGATCACGTCGTCCTTCTTCTCAGCGCGGTGGTTGTGAGTGCGGCGAACAGCCGCAGGTCGTCGAGGTTCTCTTCCGGGTGCGACTGCACGCCGAGGACGAAGTTATGGTCAGGCAACTCGGCCGCTTCGACCGTTCCGTCGCCGGCGCGGGCCGTGACCGTGAGGCCCGGCGCGAGTACGTCGATGGACTGGTGGTGGTAGCAGCGGACGCCGGCGCGCTCGCCCAGGATGCCGGCGGCAAGAGTGTCCGGCTCGACCTTGACCTCGGTAGTGGCGAACACCGCGGCCTCCGGTCGATGCTCGTCGTGCCCCACGACGTCGGGCAGGTGCTGGTGCAGGGTCCCGCCCAGCGTGACGTTGAGCATCTGCAGGCCGCGGCAGATCGCAAGCAGCGGGAGATCGTTGTCGAGGGCCGCCTCGATCAGGATCCGCTCGTGCTCGTCCCGGCCGGGTCTGGTGTCGACCGTCTCGTGGTGCGGCATCGCGTCGTACGAAGCGGGGTCGACGTCGCAGCCGCCGGAGACGATCAGGCCGTCGAGGAGCTCCAGAACGCTCGGGTCGGTTCCGACCGGAGGCAGCAACAGCGGTACGCCGCCAGCCGCGACGACCCCATCGAGGTAGGTGCGTGGCAGCAGGGCAGCGTCGCGCTGCCAGATGCCCCAGGTGGCGGGCTCGAGGTACGTCGTGATGCCGATCCGCGGCCGTCGTACGTCAGAGGCGTTCGAAACCACGGACCCGCTCCCCGTCGGTGACGGCGGCGTCGTTCCCGACGAACGCCTTCAGGTCCAACTTGTCAGCGCTCACGGCTCACCCCGACGAATTCTATTGGTCTACTCTCGGTCCATTGACTCAAGCCCAGGTACAGATGTCAACGCGGCGTGGTGGTGCCTTGGCACTGGGCGGACAGTGAACGGCTAGGCACTGTGCGAGATCGTGGGGAAAATCTCGGGATTCGGCCGCACCGCCCAAGCGGCCCGATTCTCGGAGGACGCATCATGCGGTTTTCGATTCCTTCCCCGCCCCACCGCCCCGGTCGTTTCATCACCCGCCCCCATCCCCGCCCCCGCGCCCTGGCTGTGTTGCTGGCTGGTACGGCGCTCATGTTCAGTCCACTCGGAGGTCAGGCGAGCGCGCAGTTGCCGGCCGACCAGACCGAGCAACCCATGCTTGACCCCGGCCGAGGGACCCTCGGCCCGCGGTGGCTTCGGTGCCGACCACCGGGAGTTGTCGGCGGCCGAGCAGAAGGCGATCGATGCCAGGACGGCGGAGATCCTGAAGGCCAAGGCGGCTCGTGGACTGGCGCCGAAGGCCGGGAAGCTGGCCGCGGCGAACGTTCCGGTCTACATCCACGTGATGCGGAGCAGCTCCGGCGCCGGTGACGTGACCGCGACCCAGATCAACCAGCAGATCGCCGAGCTGAACCAGGACTTCGCCGGTGGCGAGTCGTCGCAGGCGGCCAACACCGGCTTCACGTTCTACCTGGCCGGCACGGACCGGTACAACAACAACACCTGGCACCGCGACGGCCAGAGCACGACGTACCGGTCACAAACCCGCAAGGGTGGCAAGAACGCCCTGAACATCTGGCTGGTCGACTTCTCCTACCTCGGCATCGCGACCTTCCCGTGGGACTACGCGAGCAACCCGTCGATCGACGGCATCCGGGTGCAGTACAGCTCGCTGCCCGGCGGTTCGGCGACCAACTTCAACCTCGGCAAGACCGCGTCCCACGAGGCCGGTCACTGGTTCGGGCTGTACCACACGTTCCAGGGTGGGTGCACGAGCACGAACGACTCCGTGTCCGACACACCGGCCCAGAGCAGCGCCAGCAGCGGCTGCCCGACCGGCCGCAACTCCTGCTCGCTGCCGGGCGTGGACCCGATCCACAACTACATGGACTACTCCTACGACTCCTGCTACAACCAGTTCACTCCCGGCCAGAGCACCCGCATCAGCAACATGTGGACCGCGTACCGGGCGTGATCGGAATGCGAGAGGTCAGGTGACGTCACCCCGAAGGGCGTCTAGAGTGCCGCCGATGCGTGTGCTTCTGACGGCCTGCGCGACCACCGCACTGGTGGTCAGCCGGACCTCTGACAGCGACCGCCGCCGGCCAGGGCCCACAAGGCCCGGTCGGCGGCGACCAGCTGACGGCGAAGCCGACGGTCGTCGCCGACGGGGCGACACCGCCGGCCGTCCAGGCGTCGGCCTACGTCGTCGCCGACGTCGACACCGGCGCCGTACTGGCCGCCAAGGCCCCGCACGCCAAGCTGCGGCCTGCCAGCACGCTCAAGACCCTCACCGCCCTGGTCCTGCTGCCGCGGCTCAAGAAGACCGACCAGGTGGTCGGTACGGACGCCGACGCGGGCATCGATCGGCAGCAAGGTCGGCGTCTACCCAGGCCTGCGCTACACGGTCGATCTGCTCTTCCAGGGCATGTTCCTGGCCTCCGGCAACGACGCCGTGCACGCACTGTGTGCGCACGACGAGGGCGGCGTACCGGCGACCATCCAGCGGATGAACCAGAAGGCCGCGGAGATCGGTGCGCTCGACACCCACGTCACCGACCCGACCGGGCTCGACGCCGACGGGCAGTACTCCAGCGCCTACGACCTGGCCCTGTTCGCCACAGGCCGGGTCTGGCCCGGCCGGACTTCGCCAAGTACGCGTCGACGAAGTACACGGCCTTCCCGAACGTCGGCAAGGCAAGGGCACCTACCAGGTCGCGAACCAGAACAAGCTGCTGTTCAGCTACGACGGCGCCCTGGGCGTCAAGACCGGCTACACCACGCTCGCCCGCAACACGTTCATCGGAGCGGCCCGCCGCAACGGGCACACGCTGGTGGTGACGCTGATGAACGCACCGCACGGCATCACCGAGGACGCCACCAACCTGCTCGACCTGGACGTTCAAGAACTACGACAAGCTCACCCCGGTCGGCACCCTGGTCAAGCCCGCCGTGACACCCGAAGGTCGCGACCGGCTCCACGAGAGCAAGAAGAGTCAACCCTCCGGTACGACGCATCCGCCGCGCAGCCGCACTGTACTGAACCCAGGGCCAGGCGGTGCAGTCCCTCGCGCTCCGCGTCCCGGCCTGGACCTACGCCGGCGCCACCGGTGCTGCTGCTGGGCCTGTTCCTTCGCCGCCCGCGCGCCCCGCGCCGCAGGCGCCACTAGCTAGCGCCGGACGTAGCGCGCGTGGCCTTGGCCGAGTTGCACGGCCAGAATGGCACGCGGTGACGCCGAGGAGCGCACCGGCGGCGACCGCGACCGTGTCCGCCTGTCGCTCCGGGCACCGGTACCACCTTGTAGCGCTTGCCCGGCGGCCCGAGCAGCAGCGGTTCCTCCACGGGCCCGGACGAGCGTCTCCGCGGGTTCGACGGTCTCCGCGGATCCTCGGCCCGGAGGTCGAGGGTCGCCTCCTTGGTCCACGCGGCGATGAGCATGATCGCGCGCGTCATCAGGTAGATCCACACCAGCAGCGCCAGCGGCAAGGCCAGAGCGCCGTACGCCGCGTTCGTGCCGATGACGTAGGTCGACGTAGACGTTGCCGAGCTTCTGCGCCAGGTAGAAGAGGATGCCGCCGGCCAGTGCCGCGATCAGCGCGACCTTGCGCGGCAGGATGATCCGCGGCAGCGCCGTCTGCAGGTAGAGGAACAGCAAGGCGCCCGCCCCGATGCCGAGCAGGACGCTGAGCGCGTCGAGTCCCCAGCTGGCCAGCCAGGTTCCGTCCAGATCCGGCCCAATCGACGATGCGCTGCGACAGCGCCGGTCAGGACCGACGAGGCGCCGGTGGCGATCAGGCCGATCAGCCCGAGACCGACGAGCGCGCCGAGGTCCACGAGCTTCGCCTGCACCATGTTGCCGGGCTGGTCGTCCAGTTCGTGCATCGACCGGATCGAGGCCCGCATCGAGTCGATCCAGCCGAGCCCGGTGAACAGCAGCGCGACAGCGGAGATCAGCCCGATGGTGCCGGCGTTGGCGATCAGCGAGTCGAGGTCGATTTGATCGCCGATCCCGGGAAGGTTGCTGCTGCAGGGTCTCCTTGAGCTTCTCCAGCGCGTCGTCGCCAGCAGCAGACCGGTGATCGCCGCGGCCAGCACGATCAGCGGGAACATCGACAGGAACCCGAAGAAAGTCGTTGCCCCGGCCAACCGGTTGCCCCGCCGGTCGCCGTACCGCTCCCAGGCCCGCCACACCTGCGTCCGGCTGAACCGAGGCCAGACCGCCTTGACCCCACCGGATGATGCCCATGCGGCTCCTGTACCCCCTGGTGCGGAGACTCAGCCTGCCAGCGGGAAGGACCGCTGCGGCCGCCACACGCCGTCGGCGCCGTGCTCGTACCGGCTGAAGGCGTCCACGTCGAACGTGCAGTCGTACTCCGACAGAGCGTCGTACGCGCGGTCCAGCGCCTCCTTGTCCAGGTCGTGCGCGACCGTGACGTGCGGGTGGTACGGGAACCGCAGATCGACCTGCAGCGGACCGGACCGGACCTGCGACTGCAGCACCTCGCAGGACGAGATGCCCTCGGCCAGCGGGACGAACACCACCGGCGAGATCGGCCGGAAGGTCGCCGTACCGCGCAGCCGGATCCGGAAGCTCGGGAACCGGGCCGCCACCTCGAGCAGGTGGTCGTCGATCAGCCGCCAGGTCGGCGTCGGCCACCTCGGTCGGCGGCAGCAGCGTCACGTGGGTGGGGATCGACGAGGCCATCGGATCACCGAACTCGGCCCGGTACTTCTGCAGCTCCGTACCGTAGGGTTCCGCGATCGGGATCGCGACACCGATCGTCGCCATCCGGGGCCCTACCGGCCCGCTGCCGGTCCGGGCACGAAGCCGAGCCGGTCGTAGACCCGCTGCAGCGTCGGCTCGGTCACCGCGCGGGCGCGCTCGGCCCCGGCGGCCAGGATCGCGTCCAGCTGGGCCGTGTCGTCCAGGTAGGCCGAGCGTCTTCTCCCGGAACGGGGTGACGAACTCGACCACGACCTCGGCCAGGTCCTTCTTGAAGTCGCCGTACCCACGACCGGCGTACTCGTCCTCGAGCTCGCTGATCTTGCGGCCGGTCAGCGCCGAGTAGATGGTCAGCAGGTTGGCCACGCCGGCCTTGTTCTCCGGGTCGAAGACGACCTCGCGTCCGGAGTCTGTTACGGCCGACCGGATCTTCTTCGCGCTCACCTTCGGGTCGTCCAGCAGGTCGATGATGCCGGCCGGCGACGAGCCGACTTGCTCATCTTCGCGGTCGGGTCCTGCAGGTCCGCGATCTTCGCGGTCTCCTTGACGATGTACGGCTCGGGCAGCCGGAAGGTCTTGCCGAACCGGTGGTTGAACCGCTGCGGCCAGGTCCCGGGTCAGCTCCAGGTGCTGGCGCTGGTCCTCGCCGACCGGGACCCGGTCGGCCTGGTAGATCAGGATGTCCGCGGCCTGCAGGATCGGGTACGTGAACAGGCCGACGGTGGCCCGGTCGGCGCCGCCCTTGGCCGACTTGTCCTTGAACTGCGTCATCCGGCTGGCCTCGCCGAACCCGGTGATGCAGCCGAGCACCCAGCCCAGCTGGGCGTGCTCGGGCACGTGCGACTGGACGAACAGGGTCGACCGCTCCGGGTCGATGCCGGCCGCGAGCAGCTGCGCCACCGAGCGGCGGGTCCGGTCCCGCAGCTGCTTCGGCTCGTACTCCACCGTGATCGCGTGCAGGTCGACGACGCAGTAGAACGCGTCGTGGTCGTCCTGCAGGGCCACCCACTGCCGCAACGCGCCGAGGTAGTTGCCGAAGTGGAAGGAGTCCGCCGTCGGCTGGATCCCGGACAGCACCCGAGGGCGACGCTGGGAACCGGCTGCGGAGGGGTCAGACGCAGCGAGCGGACATACCCCCGATTCTGCCAGCGCCCCCAGTCCACCCCACACCGGGGCGGGTCCCTCGCCCCATAAGCTGCGACGTATGACTCCGCGCACAGCCGTGGTCAGTACTCGGGCAGGTGGCGACGGCGGCGGAGGACTTTCTCGACCAGGTCGTCTGGCCCTAGCTCACCAGGACCAGCCGCGGGAGGCCAGTTCCTGTTCCTCCAGCCAGCGTTTGGCTTCGCCGCGCTTCAGGTCGGCCTCTTCGGAGACGCCGGCGAGTCGGCAGGCCTCGTCGAGGAGGTCGTCGTACGCCGCCTCGAGGGCCATCAACTTATGGGCTTTGGCGTACATCCGGGTGTCCTCGACCCGGCGGATCTCCCCGGCGAGATGACCCAGCCTGGTCTGCAACCGCAAGGTGTCGAACGGGTCGGGCTCGGGGACGGGGCGCGGGTGAAGTCGCCCGTTGACGCGATCCGCCGCCCGGTGCATACGCCGGCGCCAGCGCGAGGGCGGCGGCTGCGGCAAGATGAGGTTGAGCAGCACGCACAGCGCCAGGAACACGAGCAACAGCACTACCCACTCCATCGATCTCACCTACCCTCTTCGAGGGTATGTCGACTCGCCAACGACGGCGAGACCTTTTGCCTGGTCAGGGACTGGTAGCCGCTTTCCGTCGACCGGGCTTGGGGAAACAAAAGTGCTGCAGGTGACTGGGATGTTCCCCACCGTGGGTTATGGCCACGCTGCAGACGCTTGGCCCGCAGGGGTTTCCGCCGTTCTCGGGGGTGCTCACCGGATCCCGCCGGCGCTGTCCGAGCGCCAGAGCTTTCGACCCGGCCGACTACACCTCGTCAGTCTCGGTGGTACTTGGTGACCGCCTTGTCCTGCTTCACCTGGTCGGCCGCGGCCTGGATCCGCGCGGTCCACTCCGGCAATTGCAATCCGCCGGCGAGGAACTGCCGGGTCGCCTCCGACGCGGTCGCGGCGAACTCCGGGTACCAGCTGTCGAAGTACCACGTGATGACCTGATCGCCCGCCACCGAGAGAAGGTCCCGCGCCGAGCGGAGCGCCGTACCGATCTCCAAGCCGTCGGCGGCGCCGCGGACGATCGTGAGCTGGTTGGACTCCGTGGTGACCTGCGCCGCGACGTCCTTCGACAGCGTGGCCCGCAGGTACTCCAGGCCACCGGCCTTGTTCTTCGCCTTCTCCGGTACCAGTACGGCGCGGTCGCCGCGACATGCAGGCCCCGACCCAGGGCCGGCGACCCGTCCAGCGCCGGTACGCCGATCATGGTCAGCCCGAAGTGCTGCGGGATCAGCGCCTTCATCTCGTTCTCGAGCCAGTTGCCGCAGGGCAGTAGGCCGGCCTTCGAAGCCAGGAACCGCTTCTGCGAGCCGATGTGGTCGTAGTCGGTGCTGCCCGGCGCGATCAGCCCGCGTTTCGCGAGCTCCCCGACCGCGGTGATCGCGCGGGTGACGCTCTCGTCCTTCCAGGCGCCGTCGTCGAGGTTGTCGATCCGCTTCACCACCTCGTGGCCGCCGGTCTTGGCCGCGAGGGTGAGCACCAGTTCGAGCACGTAGTACGGATGCGCGCCCGCGTAGATGAAGGGCCCGAGACCGGCCGCCTTCATGTCGGTGCCGAGGGCAAGCAGTTCCGGCCAGGTACGGGGCACGTCCCAGCCGTTGCGCTGGAACAGGCCGGCCGAGTACCACAGGCCGTAGACGGTGGCGACGTAGTTCAGCGTCCGCTGGCTCCCGTCGTACTGCCCGGCGTCCAGCATCCCCGGCAGCAGACTGTCCTTGACCTTCGCGTTCGCGTTGTCCCAGGCCGGTGCGTCGAGCAACGGTTGAAGATCCGCCAACTGGTTGTCCTTCACCAGCCGGCCGAGCTCCAGCGCCTGGTCCCCGGTGCTCAGCACGACATCCGGCGGAGTTCCCGCCGCGAACCGTGGCAGCACCGCATCACCAAGCTTTGCATTCACCGTCGGCGCGACCATGGCGCTCGCGTACTTCCTCCGGTACGCCGCGGCCGCGAACCCGCCGTACTCCTCACTCACCACCACGTCGACCGGGGCGTTGTCCGCCACGGCGAACGGATTCCCCGGCGACACCTTCGGCCCGCGCTGCGACGGACCGGACGAGCATCCGCTCAGCACGGCCCCCGCCAGCACCCCTTGCAGCAACGTCCGCCGTGTCAGCACCTCGGCAGTATTACTTCAGAGTGGTGTCAGGCAGAACGCCGGATGCGACCGGCGTACCGGGCTTCAAGTGCGTGGTTGTGGTCGTCGCCGCCCGGGATGTTCGCGGACAGGTAGACCGGCGGGGTCTCGCCGGCCTCGGTCAGGCGGCGGAGCACCTCGGCGACCAGCATCTGCGCGATCAGGGCGGCGGTGATGGAGGACACGGCACAGACCTTGCCGCCATCGGGCAGGTCGAGCACGGAGTCGCCGTACGGCGCGTGGTTGTCCAGGACGACGTCCGCGAAGTCGATCAGCTTCTTGCCGGACGGATGGCGCGAGTCCATGCCGCCGGTGTGCTGCAGCGAGGTGATCGCGATCAGCGGGTGGCCCTTCTCCTTCACCACCGTGGCCAGCTCGACGATCGAGCCGTTCACACCGGAGTTCGAGGCGATCACGAACAGGTCGCCCGGCCGGGCCGCGGACAGCTCGTAGAGCTTGCGCGAGTACGACGGATCGCGTTCGAGCTCGGCGCTGCGGAGCAGCTCGGGCGGCTCGCCGCCGAGGAGAACCAGGTCGCGCAGCGCGATCCGGTTGGTCGCGATCAGACCGCCTGCGCGGCCGGCGATCTCCATCGCCAGCGCCTCGGAGTGTCCGGAGCCGAACGCCTGGATGACGCCGTCGTTGCGCAGAGCTGTGGTCATCAGGTCCGCGGCCTGCTGGATCGGGCCGTCGATCTGCTCGGTGACGGCGGCCAGGATCGGTGTCAGCGTGTGCACATACGCCTGCGCGCTCACGCCCCCGGGCTCCCCCGGCCCCCCGTGCTTGCTGCTGGCCATCAGCGGCCCCCACCCCTCGACTAGTCTGTCCGCCACGACACTCCCGGTGCCGACAAGTGCGCAAGTTTGCGGTTTGCTGGACAGAACTTTTCTTACCTGGCAGCTAAAGTCAAGGCTCATCTCACTCTTCTCGCCGGATCGGAACCGTTGCGTAACCTTGTTCTCTTGTGCTTGCCGAGAGGCTCGTTTGAGCAGTTTGGAGCATTGCGTATGTCGGTCGAACGCCCGCTGCCAGAACCTGCCGACCCAGTGGTCCTGATGCCGGCGACAGCACTGGTCCTCGGCGGCGACCTCGGCGGCACCTCCACCCGGATCGTGATCGCGGACCAGGAGGGCAACGTGGTCGGTCGCGGTGCCGCCGCGGGCGGAAATCCGACCAGCCATCCCGCCAGTGCGGCGGCCAACTTCGGTCAGGCCCTTCACGCCGCGGTAGCCGGGCTGGATCCGGCCGCGGTCAAGGCAGCGGTCATCGGCATGGCCGGCAGCGTGGCGCTCGGGCGTCCCGACGTACAGGCGCAGTTCGACGCGGCCTGGGCGGGTGCGGGGCTGACCAGCAAGCCCGAGGTCATCGGCGATCTCGAGGTCGCCTTCGCCTCCGGTACGCCGGAACCCGACGGGACTGTACTGATCGCCGGGACCGGGACGAACGCCGGCCTGATGCGCAACCACCAACTGATCCGGACCGCCGACGGACACGGCTGGCTGCTGGGTGACGACGGATCCGGGTTCTGGCTCGGCCGGGAGGCAGTGCGCAGTGTGTTGCGCGCTCTCGATCTCGGCGAACCGATCGGTCTCCTCGGCCAGGCCGTCGTCCGGGCGATCCTGCCGGACCGGGACGAGCAGGCGGTCGTGGTTCGCGAGGGATACGACGCACTGCGTGACGATCTGATCAGGACGGTGAACAGCCGGCCACCGGTCCAACTCGCTGAGCTGGCGAGGACCGTGGTCGCGGCGTACGAGCAGGACGACGACACCGCACACGCTCTCGTGAAACGCGCAGCCGACCTGCTCACAGAAACAGTCGCGCGGCTCCGGACCACGGACGACAGTGGTCCGTTGGTGCTCGCGGGCAGCGTCGCCGGTGAATCGTCACCGGTCGGCCGACTGATCCGCGAGACCCTTCGCCAGCACTTCTCCGGTGACGTCCTCACCGCCCGCGACGGGGTCGGCGGCGCCACCTGGCTGGCCCTCGGCGCCCTCGACCCCGCCCTCGCGACCCGCGCGAATCACACCCGGCCTAGTCGAACACTGAGGCCGGGCGGACCTCCACCGCGACGAACTGAGCCTCGGGGATGGTGGCCGCGATCTCCTCGGCCCGCTCAGGGGTGGCGACATCGATGAGGAAGACGCCGGCGAGTTGCTCCTTGGCCTCGGAGTACGGGCCGTCGGTGGTCGCCCGGACGCCCTTGCGGACACGGACGACCCGCGTGCTGGACGGCGGCTCGAGCGGCACGGCCGTGACCAGTTCACCGGAGGTGTCCAACTCGTCGAGAAGGCTGTTCAGCTGAGCCTCCAGGGCATCGCGAGCCTTCTTCGGCAGCGCCTGGCCCTCGCCGGTGTACAGGAACGACGGGTGTCCCCAGGTGATCGGGTTGCTGTGGATCAGCAGCAGGTACTTCATGACGGTTCCTTTCGGAGTTCTGGGTGGATCTTCGCAGCAGAGGTCGGAGGCGATCGGGAGGACTCGACATTTCGCGTCCGGGCAGCAGTTCGGGCCCGGAAATGTCGAGTCCGTTCGCGGACTTCCGACGTACCGCTGACCAACCCACTGCGGACCTAAGGTGAGCGCTATGGACGAGACGGACCTCCGGCTGACGGACGGCCGCACCCTGCACGTGTACGACAGCGCGCCCGGCGACGACGCCCGGCTGACGGTCGTCTGGCACCACGGCACGCCGAACCTGGGCGTCCCGCCGGAGCCGCTGTTCGAGGCCGGCGAGTGGCTCGGCATCCGGTGGGTCTCGTTCGACCGGCCCGGGTACGGCGGCTCGACCGCGGCGCCCGGACGGACGATGGCCTCGGTCGCGGCCGACCTGACCACGGTCGTCGACTCGCTCGGGGTCGGCACCTTCGCGCTGATGGGCTACTCGGGTGGCGGTTCTTATGCCCTCGGCTCGGCTGCGATTCTCGGCGAGCGGGTCGAGGCCGTCGTCACCTTCGCGGCCATCGCGCCGTACGACGCCGAAGGTCTCGACTGGTACGACGGAATGATCCCGTCCGGAGTGGCTTCACTCCGGGCCGCGGCCGCGGGGCGACCGGCGAAGGAGCGGCACGAGGCCTCGGGGGTCGAGTACGACCCGGAGTTCACCGCCGCGGACCTGGCCATGTTCGACGGGCCGTGGGGCTGGCTGGGGTCGGTCGCGGGTGAGAAGTCGATGCCGAACGGTCCGGACGGGCTGATCGATGATGACTGTTCCTATGTACTGCCGTGGGGCTGCGACCCGACGACCATCACCGCACCGACCCTGCTCTTCCACGGCGAGGACGACGGCATCATTCCCTGCTCGCACGGCCGTTGGCTGGCCGAGCACATCCCGTCGGCGGCCGTGCGCCTCTACCCGGGCCTCGGCCACATCTCCGTCCTGGCCCACGCCGAGGACGGTCTCGAGTGGATCCGCGAACAGACCGGCTGACCGTACCGACGAACGGGTAGTGGTCGATCCCGGCCCCAGGAACCACCGCCCTCGAGCGGCGCGACGCCTACTACTACCCGTTCGTCGGTACGCACACCACATTCCAAGCAACGGCTTGACATCGGGGTGTGGCTGTCGCATATTCCAAGCATGTCTTTGGAGAATGATCCGCGGCGCATGCGGTTGCTGGCTGATCCGCTGGCTATTCGGGCGATGGCACATCCGGTGCGGCTGGATCTGCTGTCGTTGCTGGGCCGGGAGGGGCCGATGACGGCGGCGGACGCGGCTCGGCGGCTCGGCGATCAGCCAGGCGTTGGCGTCGCATCACCTGCGACAGCTGGCGAAGTACGACTTCGTCGAGCCGGCGCCGGGCAAGGACAACCGCGAACGGCCGTGGCGGCAGGTGTCGACCTCGCAGTCGTGGCGCGACGCCGCCTCGACTCCCGAGGGTGCTGCGGCGGCCGACGTACTCGAGCAACTGCTGGCCGAGCGGGCACTGGACTCGCTGGCCAGATGGCAGCAGCAACGGACGACCGAGGACGCGGTCTGGCGCGAGAACTCAGGGATCGGGCAGAGCGGGTTCTACCTGACCGCCGAGGAGCTGGCCGAGCTCGTCACGCAGATCGACGCGCTGTTGCAGCGGTACGTCGACGAGCGGCCGATCGACGACAAGTCCACCCGCCCGCCCGGCAGCCGGCACGTCTCGATCACCCAGATCGTCACCGATCACCCCAGAAGAACCGTCGGCTCCCGACCACGAGCGCGAGGAGAGAGGACCAGCGATGAAGGACTTGTGGGGCGTCCTCGCGCGGCAGCGCGACTACCGGCTGATGCTGAGTGCCGGGCTGATCTCGCTGATCGGCGACTGGCTGCTGCGGACCGGGCTCGCGTTCCAGGTGTACGTGCTGACCGGATCCACGCTGGCTTCCGGCGGGCTGCTACTGGCGTCGTTCGTGCCGCCGGTCGTGCTCGGTTCGCTGGCCGGTGTCTTCGTCGACCGGTGGGACCGGCGGAAGACGATGATCGTGACGAACGTGCTGAACGCGGTCGTGTTGCTGCCCTTGCTGGCCGTGCGCGACGAGAGCGCGATCTGGATCGTGTACGGCGTCGTCCTCGCGCAGAGCTGTTTGCAGCAGTTCTTCAGCCCGGCCGAGCAGTCGTTGGTGCCGGTGCTGGTCGATTCCCAGCAACTGGTGACGGCGAACGCCTTGAACAGTCAGATCCGCGACCTCGCCCGCCTGATCGGCGCTGCCCTCGGTGGTGTGCTCGCCGCCGTCGGTGGTCTCACCCTGCTGGCTTTGGCCGACGCGGCAACCTTCCTGATCGCCGTCGCGCTGATCGCCGGCATGCGGCACCGGCACGTGCGGCCCACGGTCGAGCAGCAGTCCGCCGGCGGGGCAATCAAGAAACTGAAGGCAGAGTGGACCGAAGGACTGCGGTTGTGCGTCGCGGGCCAGGCGATGCGGCTGCTGTTCGTGTTCTGCCTCGTCACCGGTGCCGGTGAAGGGGTGATGAGCACACTGTTCGCGCCCTTTGTCAGCTCCGAGCTGGGTGGCGACGGTACGGCGTACGGCCTGATCGTCTCGTCGCAGGCGGTCGGCGGCATCATCGGCGGCCTGGTCGCCGCGGCCATCGGCTCACGGTTGCCTGCAGCAACAATGTGGGGCATCGGCGCCTTCTGCTTCGGCCTGGTCGACCTGACGCTCTTCTGCTACCCGCTGATCTCCGACAGCCTGATCCCGGCGTTCGTCTGCATGATCATCGTCGGTCTGCCCGGCGCCTTCACCGTCGCCGGCATGATGACCGTCTTCCAGAACCTGACCGTGGACGGCACCCGGGGCCGCATCTTCGGCGCCATCACCGCCACCGAATCCGTCGCCGTCCTGCTCGGCATCACGGCGGCCGGCCTGCTCGGCGACGTCGTCGGCATCATCCCCGTCCTCGTCTTCCAGGGCCTCGGCTACGTCATCGGCGGCCTGGTCATCCTCAGTCGGCGGCGGGTGTTGACCCCTCGGCCGGAACCGGTTCCTCGCCTGACGGCGTGATGCGGTGGACGCGGACCCGGGCCACCCGGCGTCCGTCCATCTTGGTGACCGTCAGGGTATGGCTGTCGATGCGGCCCTCGTCGCCGGTGGACGGGACCTTGCCGAGCTGGGCGGCGAGGAAGCCGCCGACGGTTTCGTACGGACCGTCGGGGAGTTCGACGCCGGTCTCGTCGGCGAAGTCGTCGAGGTTCAGCAGGCCGTCGACCTCGACATCGCCGCTGCGCAACCGGGTGGTCTCGCCGGACTCCTCGTCGTACTCGTCCCTGATGTCGCCGATGAGTTCCTCGACCAGGTCCTCCAGCGTGACGATGCCCGCCGTACCGCCGTACTCGTCCAGCACGATCGCCAGGTGGGTCGACCGCCGGCGCATCTCGGTCAGCGTGGGCAGCAGCTTCGCGGTGTCCGGCAGCATCAGTACCTCGCGGACCAGGTCGCCGACCCGGACCGAGCGGGACGCCACCGCCGGATCGAACAGGTCCCGGACATGGACGAAGCCGACGATGTCGTCGGCCGAGCCGTTCATCACCGGGTAGCGCGAGTGCGGCCGCTCGGCCGCGAACTTGACCGCCTTGTACGCCGGCATCTCCGCGTCGACGAAGTCCACCTCGGTGCGCGGCAGCATCAGCTCGCGCAACTGCCGGCTGCCGGCCTCGAACACGTCGTCGACGATCCGGCGTTCCTCCTCGCCGAGCGACTCGTGCGCGGAGACCAGGTCGCGCAACTCCTCGTCGGACATCACCTCACGGTTCGCGTTCGGGTCACCGCCGAGGGCGCGGACCACCAGGTCGGTGGACCTGGACAGCAGCCAGATGACCGGGCGGGCGCCGGAGGCGATCTTGTCGACCAGCGGCGCCAGGCCGAGCGCGAACGTCTCGGCCCGCTGCAGTGCGAGCCGTTTGGCCGCGAGCTCGCCGATCACGATCGAGACGTAGGAGATGCAGATGGTGATCAGCACCAGGGCGACGGTGTTGGCCACCCCCTCGGGCAGCCCGATCATGTTCTGCAGGTGCGGGGACAGGCTGTCGGCGAGCGTCGCGCCACCGAAGGCGGCGGACAGGAAGCCCATCAGGGTCACGCCGATCTGGACGGCGGACAGGAACCGGTTCGGGTTGGCGGCCACCTTGGCCACGATCTCGCCGCGCCGGCCGCGGTGCGAGAGCGACTTGAGCTGGCTTTCCCGCAGCGAGACCAGCGCCATCTCGGCCGCGGCGAAAACCCCGCCGATCAGCACGAAGATCAGGATCAGGACGATGTTGAGCAGGGTGTCGTTCATGGGTCGGAGTTCCTAACGCCCTCTCGTCGTACGTCGAGAGGGCGTGCGTTGGGCGTAGTCGTCCATCTATTCAGCCTAGCGGTGGTACGTAGCATGCTGCATGTTCGAGTTTGTTGGTTTACGATGATTCCTGGCTGTCCATGTCGGACGGCCGGGGAGGGTCAACCGATGAACACACCGCGCGGGGTACGCCGGACCGGCACCTTACTGTCCGACGGACGCGAGCTGATCTACTACGACCCGGCCGACACGCCGGCCCGGGTGCCGCTCGAGGACACCCGCGGGCTGCCCGCGCCGCAACCGCAGGTGGAGCTGCGGACCGACCCGCTGACCGGTGACGTGATCACCTACGCGACCCACCGCAACACCCGGACCTACCTGCCGCCTGCGGACCAGTGCCCGCTGTGCGCGAGCAAGCCGGGCAACCCGACCGAGATCCCGGACCACGACTACAACGTCGCCGTGTTCGAGAACCGGTTCCCGTCCTTCGCCGGCCCCGGCCGGACCGAGGTGGTCTGCTTCACCAGCAACCACAACCAGTCCTTCACCAAGCTCTCCCAGGGCCAGGCCCGGCTGGTCGTCGACACCTGGGCCGACCGGACGGCCGAGCTCGGCGCCCGCGACGACGTCGAGCTCGTCTTCCCGTTCGAGAACCGCGGCCGCGAGATCGGCGTGACGCTCAGCCACCCGCACGGCCAGATCTACGCCTACCCGTTCCTGCCGCCCCGGATGCGCACTCTGATGGCCCGGGCCCGCGAGCACCAGGAGGTTGCCGGAAGCAACCTGTTCGCCGACGTCCTGGCCGCCGAGCGGAAGGACGGCACCCGGGTGATCGCCGGGAACGGCAACTGGACGGCGTTCGTGCCCGAGGCCGCCCGCTGGCCGGTCGAGGTGCACCTCTACCCGCACCGCCAGGTCTTCGGCATCGACGAGCTGTCGGTCGGCGAGCGCGACGACTTCGCCGAGCTCTACCTCGACGTACTCGGCCGCCTCGACCGCCTGTACGACGATCCGCTGCCCTACATCGCGGCCTGGCACCAGGCCCCGGTCCGGATCGACCGCGAGCTCGGCTACCTTCACCTCGAGGTGTTGTCGATCCGCCGGGCCGCGGACAAGATCAAGTACCTGGCCGGCTCCGAGTCCGGGATGGGCGCCTTCATCAGCGACACCCGGCCCGAGGACGTGGCCGAGACCCTGCGGAAGGTTGGTTCGTGAGTTCGTTCGAGGAGATCTTCGGTACGACGCCGGACGGTAGCTGGCGGGCACCCGGCCGGGTCAACCTGATCGGCGAGCACACCGACTACAACGACGGCCTGGTCCTGCCGATCGCCCTGCCGAACCGGATCGTGGTGACTGCCGCGCAGCGCGACGACGGCCGGATCGCGGTCGCGTCCACCGTGCACCACGGCATCACCGAGTTCGCCATCGACGAACTGACCCCGGGTTCCGTCGACGACTGGGCGGCGTACCCGGCCGGTGCGGCCTGGATCCTGCGCGAGTCCGGCTACGCGATCGGCGGCGCCAACCTGCTGGTCGACTCGGACCTGCCCTCCGGCGCCGGCCTCTCCTCGTCCGCGGCGCTGCTCTGCGCGACCTCCGTCGCCCTGCTCGGGCTGCGTGGCATCGACGTCGACCCCGCCGAGGTCGCCCGGCTCGCGCAGCGGGCCGAGAACCAGTACGTCGGCGCACCGGTCGGGCTGATGGACCAGATGGCGTCGATGTGCTGCACCGCCGGCCATGCCTTGTTCTTCGACATCCGCGCGATGACGACCGACCAGATCCCGTTCGACCCGGCCGCCGACGACCTCGCGCTGCTGGTCGTCGATGTGAAGGCACCCCACCGGCATGTCGACGGCGAGTACGCCGCCCGCCGGAACAGCTGCGAGCAGGCCGCGGCCGAGCTCGGCGTACCTGCGCTGCGGTCGATCGCGTACGACGACCTCGACGACGCACTCGCTCGATTGGACGACGATGTCACGCGCCGACGGGTGCGGCACGTGGTCACCGAGATCCACCGGGTCGAGGAGGCGGTGGCGTTGATGCGGGCCGGTCGGCTGCGCGAGGTCGGGCCGCTCTTCACCGCATCGCATGCGTCGCTGCGGGACGACTTCGAGATCACAGTGCCCGAGCTGGACGTCGCGGTCGACACGGCCCTCGAGGCGGGTGCGCTCGGCGCCCGGATGACCGGTGGCGGCTTCGGTGGCTGCATCATCGCGCTGGTCGCGGCGGACGCGGCCGATTCGGTCCTCGGCGCGATCGAGAAAGCCTTTGCGGAGCACGGTTTCACCGCACCCAGCTCCCTCGCGGCAACGCCGTCGGCAGGGGCATCCCGGCTCAGCTGAGCATGCGCCTCATGAAGTGATGATGAGCTCGCAGCCTGTGTCGCGCATCGCTTTGCGGGCGGGGGTGGACAGACCGTTGTCGGTCACGATGACGTCGACGTCGGCCCAGGTGGCGAACGTGCTCAACCCGACCGTGCCCCACTTGGTGTGGTCGGCCACGACGACCACCTCACGGCTCGCGGCGATGAACGACCGGTTGGTCTCGGCCTCCATCAGGTTCGGCGTGCTCAGCCCGTGGTCGGCGTCGACGCCATGGGCACCGAGGAACAGCAGATCGAGATGGAGCGAGGCCAACGCGGCGGTCGCGATCGGGCCGACCAGCGCGTCGGATGGGGTCCGGATCCCGCCGATCAGAACCACCGTGCGATCCGAGCGGCTGTTGCCGTGGAACACATCCGCGATCCGGGCCGAGTTCGTCACGACGGTCAGGTTCTCCACGCGCAGCAACTGACGAGCCAGCGCGTACGTCGTCGTACCGGCGCCGATGCCGATCGCACTGTCGGGCTGGACCCGGCCGGCCGCCTCCGCCGCGATCGCCTGCTTGGCCGCGGACTCCTGGGTCAGCTTGGCGTCGAACCCGGGCTCGTGTGCGCTGCGCAGCCCGACCGAGGTGGCGCCGCCGTGGACCTTGTGCAACAGCCCGCTGGAGTCGAGCGCGTCCAGGTCGCGCCGGATCGTCATGTCCGACACCCCGAACCGATCGACCAGCTCGGCGACCGTGATCGCGCCGCGACTGTTGACCTCGGCAACGATCGTGGCCTGCCGCTGGGCGGCCAGCTGCCCGCCCCGCCCCCGCGACGACTCCCCTCCGGCTGCGTTCACCCCCACAGCCTAGACGGAGAAGGCCGTGCTGTCAGGGAAATGGCGTTGCCGAGCCGGGTGGCAGCGCGTCACCCTGAAGCATGCGATTCCCCGACGACGTACCGGTCCTGACCGACAGCGTGGTGACCCTGCGTGCGCACACCGAGGCCGACATCGACGCGACCTACGAGATGTGCCAGGACCCGGCGATGCAGCGCTGGACCACCATTCCGGTCCCGTACCTGCGCGAGAGTGCGGTGGACTTCCTGACCCGGATGGTCCCGGACGGCTGGCGCGACGGTGGCTTCTGGGGTTGGGCGATCGACTACGACGGCCGGTTCGCCGGCAGCATCAGCCTGCACGACGGCCGCGGCAACGGCGGCGAGATCGGCTTCTCCGTCGCGCCGTGGGCCCGCGGCGCCGGCGTGATGACGCGAGCCGCGAAGCTGCTGGTCCGGCACGCGTTCGACGACCTCGGCTGGGACCGGGTGATCTGGCGGGCCTTCGTCGGCAACTGGGCCTCGCGCCGGGTGGCCTGGAAATGCGGGTTCCGCGGGCTGGTCGTCGTACCCGGTGGTGGAACGGCGCGCGACGTCCGGATGGACGAGTGGGTGGCAACGATCGGGCGGGACGACGAGCTCGAGCCGCAGGGCAACTGGTGGACAGTGCCGGAGCTCGAGGGTGGCGGGATCAAACTGCGGGCGCTGCGAGCAACGGACGCGCCGCGGGTTGCCGAAGCGTGCAACGACGAGCGGACGCAGTACTGGTTGGCCGGGATGCCGTCGCCGTACGGGCTGAGCGACGCGGAGGGGTTCATCGAGAGCCGGCTGCACGTCCTGGCGACCGGTGACATGGTGTCCTGGGCGATCGCGGACGCGGCGAGCGACGAACTGCTCGGAAACATCAGCGTGTTCGACCTGAACAACCGGATCGACAAGACCATGGGCGAGATCGGGTACTGGGCGCACCCGGACGCGCGGGGTCGCAAAGTGATGTCGACCGCGGTCGGACTGGTGATCGACCACGCCTTCACACCGATCGCGGACGGCGGTCTGGGACGGCGCCGGCTGGTGCTGTTGGCTGCCGAGGGCAACACCGCATCGGCGCACGTTGCCGAAGTCAACGGCTTCACGGCCGTGAGCAACGAGCGACTCGCCTCGCCACGGCGAGACGGCTCGTTCGCGAATCTCCTCCGCTTCGACCTCCTCGCCACCGACCGCTCACCGCACTGACCCAGACCAACCGCACTGACCCAGACCAAGCGCTCTGACTGCCCCCGACCGACCGCTCGGACCGACCCAACCCAACCGCCCGGACCGACCCAACGCAACCGTCCGGACCGACCGTGACTAGCCGCCCGGACCGACGCAGACCAACCGCCCGGACCGACCGTGAACCATCCGCCCGGACCGACGCAGACCAACCGCCCGGACCGACCCAACCCAACCGCCCGGACCGACCGTGAACCATCCGCCCGGACCGACGCAGACCAACCGCCCGGACTGCCCCTGACCACTTTCAGGGGTCAACCCCGGAGTTGGTGGGTTCGGCCCCCAAATTTCCAGGGGGCAACCCACACGCTCGGGGGTTGACCCCTGAAACGGGGCACTTCTGGCCCCGGTGGGGGTGAGATGGGTGAGATTTTGAGTGGTGTGGAGGGTTTCGGGGTGAGGGGTCGGGACCTTGGACAGGCTGTGGGGACCGTGGACACCGGATCAGCTGTCCGCGGTCCCGGCTGAGTGTCCACGGTCCCGGCTTGGTGTCCACGGTCCCGGCTTGGTGTCCACGGTCCCGGCTTGGTGTCCACGGTCCCGGCTTGGTGTCCACGGTCCCGGCCGGGTGTCCACGGTCCCGGCCGGTAGCGGGGTGCTGAGACTAGAACCGGTGGGCCGGGGCCGGGCCGGGGGTGGGGTTGCGGGTGGGGCTCGGGCGGTAGTGGTGACCGGCAGAAGTCAGATAAATACGGCCAGTTGGTGACAGGCGACACTAGTTCCCCTCGCCGTGGCGGGATCTGGCTGCTTGAATCGACGGGTGAGAGATCGTGAGGAGCTCGTCCGCCGCTGGCAGGCCGGGTGGTCGGTTTCGAGGGGCTGGACCACCGTGGAGGACGACAATGACGGCATCCTGACCGTCCGCGCGGGTGAGGAGAACCGCCCGACGGAGTACGTCGTCCTTGATGCCGATGACAAACCTGAACGGGTCGAACGCGCCGCCGAGCTGGCGATGGCCGGCGGGGGTGGCCGTGGAGCCGGGTGGATCACGCTGGCCACCGACGACAAGGAAGCCCGGATCGACCAACTCGAGGATCTCGGTCTCGAGGTCCAGCAGGACCAGGACTGGCTGATGACGATCCAGTTGTCGGAGCAGCCGGCCCTGAAACTGCCCGAGCGCTATGCCCTGCACACCGAGCTCGAGTCGGACCTGATCATCACCCGCGCGACGTTGCACGGCGGTGTGGTGTCGAGCGGGCGGATGGCCGTGGTCGGCCAGGACGCGGTCGCGGACCGGATCGAGACCGATCCGGCCCACCGGCGGCGCGGCCTCGGCAGTGCGGTGATGGCGTCGCTGGTCGAGACGGCCGCGACCCAGGGCGCCAAGCGCGGCATCCTGATCGCCTCGATCGACGGCCTGCGGCTGTACCGCAGTCTGGGCTGGAAGGTCGTCGCGGACATCGTCATCGCCCGCTCGCGCTGAGTCTCAGGCGTTTCAAACGGATGAGATAGTCAAAGGTTCGTGAAGTGCGCTCCGGCCCGGGAGTCGGCAAGCGCTGATCTGGGCAAGGCTGCTCACCATGACGAACCACAAACGGTCACTGGGCAACGGAGTGGCCGGACCTCTCATCGCTTCGCTGTCGGCCTTGGTCCTGCTGGCGGGCATCGGATGGTTCGTCCTGCGTGACACCGGCGGGCGCAAGGTCACCAGCCAGGAGACCCCGGTGACGTCGGTCACTTCGGCGACCGACGACGCCCCGCTCACGACCCCCGCGACCCCGATCCGGCCGACCACTCCGTCGTACACGCCTCGTCGTACGACGCCTACGCCGACACCGACGCGGTCGAAGACGAAGAGCCCGACACCGACGCCGACCCGATCGAGTACGGCGCCCAGCCGGGGCAGCACGCGGACGCCGAAGCCATCGCCGAAGCCGAGCCACACGGCCACGCCGACACCGAAGCCGACCAAGCCGGCCGGCGGGTCGGGCACCGCCGAGGCGCAGGTGCTTGCCCTGACCAACCAAGAGCGGGCCAAGGCCGGCTGCGGGGCGCTGCGGATGAACAGTTCACTCACGCAGGCGGCCGAGGCGCACGCCTCCGACATGGTCGACCAGCACTTCTTCGCACACGACAGCCTGGACGGCCGCAGCCCGTTCGACCGGATGAAGGCGGCCGGGTTCAAGGGCGGTGCGATGGCCGAGAACATTGCCGTCGGCTACACCAGTGCCGCGGCGGTCGTGAAGGGCTGGATGAACAGCCCGGGCCACCGGCAGAACATCCTCAACTGCACCTACTCGATGATCGGCATCGGCTACGACTCCGGCGTGGTGAAGTCCGACTGGGGCAACGGGAGCTGGGTGCAGGACTTCGGCGGCTGACCCCCCGTTCAGGCAGTCTTCGTTAATCGTTTCCCGGAGAACCTTCGGGGAACGTTAAGAGCCGTCGCGAACCTGTAACGGTGACCTTACTCATCGGTTAAGGTCGCTCTTCGGTGACCAGGGGGGACCTGGCAACAACACGGGGAACGACGAAGCACTCGGTACGACGAAAAACGAAGAGGATTCGCCCGCCCATGACGGATTCGCCTACCCCCCGGCGACACCGCGGCAGTCGACGTGCGCCCCGGCGCAGTCGTGGCCTGATCGGCCCGACCGTCAGCGCGCTGTCCGTTCTGCTCGCCATCGGCCCCGTGGTCTGGCTGATGTCTCGCGACCACTCGACCGTGGACGACGCGGCCAAGGTGCTGAACGTCTCCGAGGACACTCGCGACGACTCCGGTCCGTCCGAGGTCGACGGCACCACGACTGCCGGCGTACCCGGTGTCACGGTGACCAAGACCCTGCCGAACGGCGTGATCACCTCCGTCGTCGGTACGCCGGCCCTCGGGTCGGCGGCGTCCACGTCCACGTCGGACACCCCAGCCACCAACGGCACTCCGAGCGACACCCCGACGAGCATCGTCACCACCCCGACCCCGACGGTCGACGTGACGACCGTGACGGTGAGGCCGACGGCACCGCGGACCCCGGATAGCACCAAGACCCGGCCGAAGCCGTCCCGCAGTACGCCGACCAAGACGCGGACCACCGAGCCGACGCCGAGGAACACCACGGAGCAGCCGACCAGTGGTGGCGGCACCAGCGCGCAGGAGCGCCAGGTGCTCGAGTACACCAACCAGATCCGTCAGCAGCAGGGCTGCGGCCCGCTCCGGCTGGACAGCGCACTGGTCGAGGCGGCCGGCAAGCACGCGTCGGACATGGTCCGCCGGCACTACATGGACCACACGAATCCCAGCGGGCAGGATCCGGGCGACCGGATGGCGGCCGCCGGGTACCGCGGTTCGAGTTGGGGCGAGAACATCGCGGCCGGCTACGACTCCGCACAGAAGGTCGTCGCAGCGTGGATGCAGAGCGACGGCCATCGCAAGAACATGCTGAACTGCCGGTTCACCTCGATCGGCATCGGCTACGACCCCGGCCAGGTCAGGTCCGACTGGGGACCGGGCAGCTGGGTCCAGGACTTCGGGCGCAGCTGAATGGATGCTCCGATGAGGCCTCGAGTTGTCATTGTGTCGAACGCACCGAGTGTGGCGGAGACGTTGTCTCGCGGCCACAAGGTCCGGCGGATTCATGGCCGGTCACTGCGGGTAGATCCGTCCTTGTCATGTCGCCGGACCGTCCTGGGGGGCTCCGGTGAGACGAATGATGAGGCACGGCTTGGGGGCGAGACAGTGAAGGGAACTACGAGATAATGTCCGACTCCGGCAGCAGCCGGTACAAGCCACGCAGGAAGGCGACCCGGGCCGCCTCGCGCTCGTCGCGGTCCGGCAACCGGTCCACTCCCGCGGCGGAAACCCCGCCACCGGCCCCGCCCGAACCACCCCGGTACGCACCCCGCGGCACCGACGACTCCCCGATCTGGGCAGCCGCACAATCCGCGGGTGCGGCCAACGAGTCCCCGTTCTGGGCCGACGCCCAGTCCCGCCCGGCCACACCGCAGTACGCACCCCGGCCGTCCATCCCCAGCTACACCCCGCCGGACGCGGACTCCGGCCTGGGCGCCCGCTCCCGCCCCGCCGGCGGCAGCCCTTCCTGGGTGGCCCAGTCCATCGCCGGCACCGAACCCGAGCCGACCCCTCGCCCCGGCCGCCGCGCCGCCGCCCGCCGAGCCGAGGCCGACGCCGACGCACGCACCGCGGGTCTCGGCGAAACAGCCGGCACATGGTCATCGCGCCGCGCCACGACGGACCCGCAGCCCTCAGGCCTCGGCGAGACCGCGGGCACGTGGTCATCGCGACGCGCCAGTACATCGGACTCGCAGAGCTCGGGCCTCGGCGACACCGCGGGCACCTGGTCATCGCGACGCGCCAGTACATCGGACTCGCAGAGCTCGGGCCTCGGCGACACCGCGGGCACCTGGTCGTCGCGCCGCGCTGCCGCGGCAGACGGGCTCGGAAGTGTGAGTGACGACTGGGCTTCGCTTGGTGGTAAGGCTGCCGGTGCTGAGTCGGCGCGTTCTGCAGATGCACGCACGTCCCGGCTCGGCGGTACGTCGACCTCGACAGAGAACGGCCGGAGTTCGGGGCTCGGTGGCCCGAGTGATGACCGGTCCGCCGGCCTCGGTGGCACCGCTGCCGGAGCCGGGATCGCCGGTGCCGAGTCGGCGGAAGCTGCGGGCCGGACGGCTGCTGGTCTGACGGCCGGTGCGGCCGGCTCTGGCGGCCGGGCGGGTTCGGGCGGACGCGATGGATCCGGTGGTGGTTCTGATACCGGCGGGCGTGGTTCGTCCGGGCCAGGGCGCGGTGCATCCCGCGCTGCGGCTCGGTCGGCGGCGGCCGGCAAGTCTGCGCGGACCCGGCGGACGGTGATCGCGATGGCGTCCGTGGTGCTGGTGATCACACCGATCTCCTGGATCCTGCTGCACCAGCCGCAGAACGACCCGGCCGACGCGTCGGTCCCGATCGTCACGCGGACCGACGACACCTACATCACCCCGACCACCAAGCCGGCAGTGGTTCCCCCGACCCCCCACCCCAGCATCCCGCCCACGGCGACCCCCACGGTCACCCCCACCCCGACCCCGACGGACTCGGCCACCCCAACCGACACCCCGTCCCCCACCGCCCGCCCGACAGACGACCCCACCGCAACTCCCACGGAGGGCAAGACCACGGAGCCGACGACAGGACCAACGTCTCCGGGGCGCACCGTCAGTACGAGGAGGCCCACGCCGCCGGCGACGACCGCCCCGCCCCGCCACCTCCCGCGGCGGACGGTGGGATGGACCCGGACGAACTGCAGCTGTTCAACATGATCGACACCGCCCGAATCAACAACGGCTGCGCACGTCTCGAGCAGGACCCTGGCCTTACCGACGCTGCGCGCGGAGACGCGCGCAGCCGCGTCGACTCCGGTGCGGTGAACTCCACCAACGGCGGCTCGAACACGACCGCCGGTGGCGACAATTGGAACGCTCAGCAGGCCTTCAACCAGATGATGACCCAGAGCAAGAGCACGGTCCTGAACTGCGGCCTCACGACCTTGGGAGTGGGCAAAGACTCCGGCAAATACTGCAAGGGTGGCCTGCTCCCCATCTGCCTCGGCGGCTCCAGGCCGACCCGAGTCGCCTGGGTGGCCGACTTCTCATAGGACCGGCGGACTTTCGCGCAGGGTTGGTGCGACCATGGGAGGACGGCTCATGGTCCACCTACCTGCGGAGGCTGGATGTTCGGGGAACGTGATGATCTGGATCCGGCTCTGCCCGCGCACTTCGGGATCCCGCCGGACGCGCTGGCGGACGAGCGGCCGGATCCGCGCCCTGAGGAGGCGCGCAAGATGGGCCTGAGCCGGCACACCGAGGAAGGCGCCGTCCTGTACTTCGCGTCCTCCCTCAACCGGGACAAGCCGCGGCACCGGATGATCGCCTGGATCCTCCTGATCACGTTCGCGGCCCCGGCCGTCTACATGCTGCTCCTCGTGCTATAGGACCCCGAACTCCTGCCGATGCCGCTGCGGCGTCGTACCCAGGAGCGCATGGAAGTGATGCCGCATATGGAGATCACGCACATCGGCGGGCCGACCGCCGTCATCAGCCTCGGTGGGCTGACGTTCCTGACCGACCCTGCCTTCGACGAGCCTCAGGACTACGCCCTGCCGGGCGGCCGGGTGATGACCAAGCTGACCGGCCCGGCGATCCCGGCCGCGGACCTCGGTCCGGTCGATGTCATCCTGCTCTCCCACGACCAGCACAAGGACAACCTCGACGACGCCGGCCGGGCCCTGCTGTCCTCGGTACCGACGGTTCTGTCCACTCCAGGAGCGGCTACCCGGATTCCCGGCGTACGAGGTCTGGAGAACTGGGAGTCCGTCGAGCTGCCGCGTCCGGGCGGGGGCGTTGTCACAGTGACCGGCGTACCCGCGCTGCATGGTCCCGAGGGCGCGGAGGCGGTCGTGGGGGTGGTCACCGGGTTCGTGCTGAGCGGCGAGGACCTGCCGACTGTGTACGTGTCCGGCGACAACGCGTCGATCGACCTGGTCAGGGAGATTGCCGATCGCTTCAGTCCGATCGACGTGGCCTTGCTCTTCGCCGGCGCCGCCCGTACTGCTCTCCTCGACGGCGCCGCGCTCACACTCACCTCGGAGGCTGCGGTCGAGGCCGCCCGCCTGCTCGGGTCGGCGACCATCGTTCCCGTCCACACCGAGGGCTGGGCGCACTTCACCGACGGTCCGGATCAGTTCGTCAAGACCTTCCGTGACGCCGGTCTGGCCGACCGCGTGATGCTGCTCGATCACGGAGTCGCGACCACGGTTGGTTGAGCCCTTGACGAGCACGCAGCGTGACGACTACCGTGCGACCGCCGGGGGGACCGGCAGCCATGTTCATCGGGCCCGGGGGAATCGGGCCTACTGCCCAGGGGGAATCTTTTGTTCGCACGACGCTTCAGCCTGCTCGTTTCCGGCTTCGCCGCCGCCGCGCTGACGGTCGCCGCGGCGGTCGTCGCACCGTTGTCCGCATCGGCGGCGATCACCGTCGTGCTGAGCGGGATCCAGTACGACCCGCCCGGTTCGGACGTTCGCACCAACGCGCAGCTGAACCAGGAGTTCTTCACCATTCGCAACCTCAGCACGCGGCCGATCAACCTGTCCGGGTTCCGCGTGCTGGACGTTGCGAACCACGTCTTCGTCTTCCCGCGGGGCTATGTCCTCGCCGGCCGGACGACGGCGATCATCCGCACCGGCAAGAACCGCAACCGCGCGCAGACCCTGTACTGGAACCAGGGCAACTACATCTGGAACAACACAGGCGACACCGCCCGTTTCCAGACGCCGGCCGGCAAGACCTTCGACACCTGCACCTACAAGGCCGTCACCGGCCGAGCGCGCGTCGCCTGCTAGCGCCGCGCCAAGCGACGGGGGCACCTGGATCCCGGGTCGCTTCGTGCGCCATCCCGGGTCGCTTCGTGCGCCATCTGATGGGTTGACCCCTGAACCGGTGGGTTGCCCCCTCGGATTCTGAGGGGCCAACCCACCACGGCGTGGGCTAGCCCATCAGAAGGCTCGCGGGACCCCGGGTCGCTTGGCTCGCGGGATCCCGGGTCGCTTGGCTCGCGGGATCCCGGGTCCCATGGCTCGCGGGATCCCGGGCCACTTCGTGCCCCATCTGATGGGCTGACCCCTGAACCGGTGGGTTGCCCCGGTTCTTCTGCTGGATGTGTGGGTGGGCGTCGGCCCGGGGCGTGCTGGTCGCGGGATCCGGTCGTCTGGTCGCGGCCGGACGACCGGGCGTCGGGGCGGTCTCTGTTCGGATGCCACGTGGCGGGTGTTGATGGGTGGGATTCCCGGGTCCGCGGACAGGGACTGGGGACCTTGGACATGACATCAGGTGTCCGAGGTCTCCACGTGGTGTCCGCTGTTGCGCGTCATGCGCCGGCATGACCATCCGACAGACGAATCAGTCCGGTCACCGGTAGTTCCCCGCTGTGGGGTGCGGGTGGAGACGGGTATTGGTGCAGCTGGACAGGAGGTGTCGGCTCCGGCCGGGTTCTGGCCGGCCGGTTGCACGCCTGAGCACGCCACCGGACCGTCGCCCGTGGACAGACACCTCCTGTCCAGCTGCACACCACCGCACCCTCGGCGGCTCGCGAAACCCAGTCACGCACCCGAACCACCCCCGCCGGCCCAGGCAGACAGGCCAAGCACGGGAACCCCTGCCCTCAGGCCGGCTCAAACCACCCACACATCAGTCAGAAGAGCCGTTGCCCCCTCGGGTTCTGAGGGGCCAACCCACCACGGCGCGGGCTAGCCCATCAAATGGTGTGGGCCGTCGTGCTCGGGGTCGTGGACCCGTGCGCGGACTGGTTCCAGTCGCGAACACCTCGTCCAGCCAAGGATCTCCGTCGGTTTTGCCCGTCAAGTCGACCTGGTACGACGGACCCGCCGGAACTCGCCGAACATCCGCAGTCGCCGCAAAATCGGTGCCGAGCGACAGGACTCTGCCCATGACTCCCCCATAGCCTGAGGTGGAGTCACGAAGTTACCGACGGTCAGGTGCCGGATCCGTCCCGGCCGGGATCCATTCGTGGATCACGATCTCGTCGCCGATCTGAAGGGTGCCCTCGGCAAGCACCGCGGCCTTCATGCCGAAGCTGACACCGCCGCCGTAGTCCGGCTCCCGCCGGTACGACGCGAGCGTCCGGGTCGGCTCGGGGCCGCGCTTCTCGCCGATCGCCTGGTCGACGGTCGGGACCGCGCAGCGGATCGAGCGGGCCGAGTAGCCGATCTCGACCGAGCCCGCGGACATCCGCAGGATTTTGTCCTCGGTGTGCGGTTCGGGCCAGCCGGCCACGACGATGTTCGGGCGGAAGCGGTTCATCGGGATGGCGTCGCCGCCGTGCTCGACGATCCGCTCGTTCAGTCCGTCCAGCGACGACAGGGACGTGATGAGCAGCGCGTGCGCGTCGCCGAACCCGGTCAGGCCGCGATGCGCACCCCAGCCCGGCCGCTCGTGCTCGGGCGTCACCCGGACCAGCGTGGCCGGTTTGCCGAGGCGGTCGGTGAACCACTCGTCGGCGGCTGCATCCTGGACGATGCCCTGACCGAACCATTGACCGAACAGGCTCACGTCTCGCCGCTTGCCGTCGTACTGGATCCCGATCTCGAGGTCCGGGGCGCCGGGTCCCGGACAGCCGCAGCGCGTCGCCATCGATCTCGGCTCGCAGCGACGCCATCGCGGGCAGGCTGCGCTGGCTGAGGAAGGTGCCGTCGGGCTCGACGAGCATGAAGCTCCGGTCATCGCGCAGTCCGGCCGGACCCACCTCGGCCCGGTCGACGGACACTCCGGACAGCCCCTTCACGGGGTAGTAGGTCAGAGCGGCAACCTTCGCGACGGACATTGGCCAATCGTAACTTGACCCCTGTCACTTGATTTGTTCAATCGTGTTGAAATATGTTTGATCGCGAGGAGGGGTCTCCATGCGAGTTGAGGATGTGCGGGGGTTCGCCGACGCGCTGCAGCGAGTCCGTCGGCACGCGGGCCTCACGTATCGCGAGCTTGCCGACCATGCGCACTACTCGCACGCTCACCTGGTCCGAGCCACCGGCGGGAGGCAGTTGCCGACCTGGGACGTCACCGTTGCGTTCTTGACCGGGTGCGGCGTGGCGACGGAACTCCTGCCGAGCTGGCGACGGCGCTGGGAGCTGGTGAGCCAGGATCCCACCGACATCGTCGAGCTGTTGAGGAGCGCGAACACCCTCGAGGATCTGGGCGCCGCGCTGTCCGCGCTCGCCCGGCCGAGATCGTTGCGGACGTTGGAGCAGCTCACTGGTATCCCCCGGACCACCATCCAGGGCTGGTTCCAGGGCACTCGGCTCGCGCGCCGGGATCGGCTCGACCACCTGGTCCGCTCGGTCGGGGCGACGCCCACCGAACGTGCGGCGGTTGCGCAGACGCTGGACCGGCTCAGCTCCGGAAGACTGCAGGGCGGCGCCTGCGGCGTGACGAAGCCTTCCGCATCGGACAGCGGTGCTGCCTTCCCGGCCAGTTCGCTCAACGGCATCACGTCGTACGGCGGTTGGGCCCGGCCACCGGCCGTGGTCAGGTCAGGGACGGACTGGGGTGACGCGACCACGATGACGTTCCCGAATCCCTTGCCGCGCAGGATCTTCCGCTCGGCGAGCACTACGCCGTCGCCGATCACAGTGCGCACGGTCGCCGCCGTACGCCGGATGAACGGCAGGCCGGCCGTTCCGTCGATCAGATTCGCGATCAGTACGCCGGTCGGCCGCAGGACCCGGGCGCATTCGGTGAAGAACTCGGTGGTGACCAGGTTCGCCGGGACGGCCTCGTGTTCGAACGCGTCGAGGATCAGCAGGTCCATGGAGTCGTCGTACAGCTCGCCGATCCCGGCCCGGCCGGTGACGCCACGGACCTTGATACCGGAGCGCTTCGGCAGCGGCAGCGCCTCGCGGACGAACTCGGTCAGGTCCTCGTCGGGTTCGAGGACGATCTGCCGGGAGCGGGGGCGCGTCGTGGCGACGTACCTCGGCAGGCTGAGCGCCGCGCCGCCCACATGCACGACCGCGATCGGCTGACGCCTGGGTGCGACTGCGTCGACGACGTCGCCGATCCGGCGCATGTACTCGAACGACAGGTGGGTGGGATCCGCAAGGTCGACCTGCGACTGCAGGGATCCGTCGACGCGCAGTACGAAGGTGCCGTCGGCTGCTGCCTCGACGCTGGCGATTCCGGACTCGACCCTGCGTTCCACCCACCCATCTTTTCAGTTAGCGGGACTCAGCCTCTTCCGCCACCGCGATGTCGGTGTTGTCGGTGAACAGCCCGTCGATACCGGTCTTCCGGTACGCCGCGATCTCGCCGAAGAGGTCGCCCGAGTCGGTCTGGACCGCTGAGCTGTCGAACTCGGCCGGGAGGAAGGAGTTCTCGACCCGGAACGTGTACGGGTGGACGACCAGGCCGGCCCGGTGCGCGTCGGCGACCAGGCTGGTCGGCCGGCCGAGCTTGCCGGCCGCGTCGAGCGGGATGATCTGATCCTTCGACGGGCCGAGGCCGTCGGCGTACTTCGCGACCTCGCGGAGACCGGAGGCGCTGACGATGTCGGCGTAGGTGCGCTTGTCACCGGCGGCGACGAAGTCGTACGGCGCTCCGACCGAGCTGGTCAGCTGGACCAGCGGGACGCGGAGCTGCTTGTGCAGAGCCTTGAGGTTCGACACCTCGAAGGACTGCACGAACACCTTGGCGTCCTTGCGGTTGAGGCCGTTGCGGTTCAGCACCTTCACCAGCTCGGGCTCGAGCGCCAGACCCTGCTGCTGGAAGTACGTCGGGTGCTTGGTCTCGGGGTAGATCCCGATCGGGCGGCCGAGTTCCTTCGAGAGCCGGCGGCTGAGGTCGATCACTTCCTGGAAGGTCGGGATCTGGTAGTGCCCGTCGAACACCGTGTTGTGCTGCCGGATCGCCGGGATCCGCTCCTTGGCCCGCAGCGTCTTCAGCTCGGCCAGCGTGAAGTCCTCGGTGAACCAGCCGGTGGTGGCGACGCCGTCGAGCATCTTGGTCTTCTTCCGGTTCGCGAACTCGGGGTGGTTCGCGACGTCCGTCGTACCGCCGATCTCCGGCTCGTGCCGGGTGACCAGCACCCGGTCCTTGGTGGTCACCAGGTCGGGCTCGATGTAGTCGGCGCCCATCCGCGCCGCCAGCTCGTACGACGCCAGCGTGTGCTCCGGCCGGTAGCCGGCCGCGCCGCGGTGCCCGACGATGACGAAGTCGTCGTGGTGCTTGGCGGCCTGGACGGCAACGCCACCGGCCAGGTTCGACTGCTGGGCCGACTGCGGGCCGCTGTCGGACCGCCTGTGGGACCAGGACGGCGGCGGTCACGGCGAGCGCCGAGGCCGCGGCGGGGACGAACCGGTGGAGCAGCACCGTTCGCTTCATGGGACTCTCCTTACAGGTCAGGAATAGGAGTCACCCTTCGGCACGGCGACAGCCCCTCGACGTACGCCGCATGGCCGCTTGATGAACGATCGATCGGGATGTGAGCAATTCCGCGGTGCCCCAGCGTTGGTCCGGGCCTTTCGGCTTGCTAGCGTCCGAAGCACCCATAAGCACAGAAGGAGCGTGTCGTGAGCACTACACCGGTGAAGGTGGCCGTTACCGGGGCCGCTGGTCAGATCGGCTACAGCCTGCTGTTCCGGATCGCGAGCGGCGCGCTGCTCGGGCCGGACACGCCGGTCGAGCTGCGGCTGCTGGAGATCACCCCGGCGCTGAAGGCGCTCGAGGGGGTCGTGATGGAGCTCGACGACTCCGCCTTCCCGACGCTGGCCGGCGTGGAGATCGGCGACGACCCCAACGTCATCTTCGACGGTGCGAACGTCGCGCTGCTGGTGGGCGCGCGACCGCGGACCAAGGGGATGGAGCGCGGCGACCTGCTGGAGGCGAACGGCGCGATCTTCACCGTCCAGGGCAAGGCGCTGAACGACCACGCCGCGGACGACATCCGGATCACCGTGACCGGCAACCCGGCCAACACCAACGCGCTGATCGCGAAGAGCAACGCGCCGGACATCCCGGCCGAGCGGTTCGCCGCGCTGACCCGGCTGGACCACAACCGCGCGCTGGCCCAGCTGGCGAAGAAGACCGGTACGCACGTCACCGACCTGAAGAAGATGACGATCTGGGGCAACCACTCCGCGACCCAGTACCCGGACATCTTCCACGCCGAGGTGGCCGGCAAGAACGCGGCCGAATTGGTGGCGAACGACGCTGATGGCAGAGCCTGGCTGGAGAACGACTTCATCCCGACCGTGCAGAAGCGCGGCGCCGCGATCATCGAGGCCCGTGGCGCGTCGTCGGCCGCCTCCGCCGCGGCCGCCACCATCGACAACACCCGGGACTGGCTGCGCGGCTCGGCCGACGACGACTGGCTGTCGATGGCGGTCGTCTCCGACGGCTCGTACGGCGTACCCGAGGGCCTGATCTCCTCCTTCCCGGTCACCACCAAGGACGGCACCTGGGAGATCGTCCAGGGCCTCGAGATCAACGACTTCTCCCGCGCCCGCATCGACGCCAGCACCGCCGAACTCGGCGAGGAGCGCGACGCGGTCCAGGCGCTGAACCTGCTCGGCTGACCCGAACCGCACGACAGCCCCCGGGACGGATGCCCGGGGGCTGTCGCATGTTCCAGCGGAGTTGGATCACTGCCTGTGGTGATCGTTACAGCGCCGCAGGCGGCGCGACCGCGGCGTCCGGCTGCTGGGAACGGACCAGCGCGTCGGCGACGAAGCCGTTGGCCTTGAGCTCCTCGACGACGCCGTGGAGGTAGGCAACGGTCTCGGGGCTGCGCGTCTTCGTGGTGCCGACCGCCTGCCGGATCTCCATGAATCGTTCGTCGATCAGCCGGACCTCGGGGTTCGCGGTAACGAACCGCGCGATCGGCTGCCGGATGCCGGCTGCCGCTTCCAGCCCTTCGGCGCGGAAGATGTCGACCCCTTCGTCACCCCGGACGACCGTTGCCTGCTGCAACGTCCGGGTCAGGTACAGGTCGTACGCCGACCCCTCCTTCACCCCGATCCGGACACCCGGGCTGTCCACCTCCGCGACCGTGGTCAGCGCCGAGTCCGCCGGTACGGCGAAGACTCCTTCGATCACGACGTACGGCGCGGTGAACGCGACCTCGCCGGCCCGCGCCGGGTCGATCGCGAGGAAGCAGATGTCCGCCGCACCGGTCGCCATCGCCTCGAAGGACTTCCGGGCCGCGTCGAAGCAGACCAACTCGACCGGCACCTCGAGCCGCCGGGCCAACTCCCGCGCGATGTCGACGGTGACCCCGGCCGGCTCCTCCGGCGTCCCCTGCGCGAGCACCGGATTGCCCAGGTTGATGGACGCCCGCAGCACTCCGGAAGGCGCCAGATCCTCACGAACATTCGTCATACCCGCGACCCTATCCGCGCCGCGCACCGCCCTTGGTCGACTGCCGAATCCGGTCAGTCGTCCAGATCCTTGCGGAAGAACACCCGATGTCGGTCGACCTCGGTCTCGCGGCCGGTCTCGACGTACCCGTGGCGAGGGTAGTAGGTGAGGTTCTCGGTCATCGCTTGGTTCGTGTACAGAGCGATCGCGGTGTAGCCGCGGGTGCGCGCCTCGGTCTCGGCGAAGGCCAGCAGGAAGGAGCCGATGCCGCGGCCCTGGACTGCCGGCGAGACGGCCAGTACGTCGAGCAGCAGCGCGTCCGGCTCGTCCTCCAGCAGAACGAATCCGGCGACGTACTGCGTCGTCGATCGCGACCCAGACCTTGCCGGACCGGATCGCCGCCGGGTAGTCGAGCAGCATCGGGATCGGCGGGACGCCGATCCGCGGGATGTAGTGTTCGAAGGCTGCCTGGGCGATGGCCGTAACCGCCTCGGCGTCGGCCTCGATCGCGGGTCTGATCACCTCCTCAGATTAGTTTTTGCAGAGACATTGTGTAAATCTCCGGAACAGGCCTAGGGTGACCGCATCCGTCCCGATGGGGTTGTCCGATGGGGGTTTGATGAAGCGTCGGAGTGTAGGGCTGCTGATGACGGCCGCGGTCATGGTGGCGGGGGCCATCGCCGTACCGGCCGAAGCGCACAGTGGCACCAGTGACAAGCGAGTGGTGGGGTACTACACCAACTGGAGTGGGTACGACCGGAACTTCCTGGTCAGCGATCTGGTCAAGAACGGCTCGGCCGCGCGGCTGACCCAGATCAACTACGCGTTCGGATTCCTCGACGCCCAAGGGAACTGTGTGAGCAGCGACCCGTGGGCCGACTACCAGCGACCGTTCAGCGCCGAGCAAAGCGTGAACGGTAAAGCCGACGAGCCCGGGCAGGTGCTCAACGGCAATCTCAACCAGTTCAAGCAACTGAAGCAGAAGTTCCCGAAGCTGCGGATCAGCATCTCGCTCGGCGGCTGGACCGGCTCGGCGCACTTCTCCGACGCAGCCCTCACGCCGGCCTCGCGAGCCGCCCACGTGAAGTCGTGCCTGGACATGTGGCTGAAGGGCAACCTGCCCGGCCTGCCCGCGGGCGCGGCGAAGGGGATCTTCGACGGGGTCGACCTCGACTGGGAGTGGCCCGCCAGCGAAGGCAACCCGGGCAACGTGATTCGGCCCGAGGACAAGCAGAACTTCACCGCCCTCGTGCACGAGTACCGCAAGCAACTGGACGGCCTGTCGCGGCCTGGTCGCTACAACCTGACCGCGTTCCTGCCGGCGAATCCGACGATGATCGACAAGGGATTCGAGGTCAGCAAGCTGTTCAAGGACCTGACGTTCGGTACGACGCAGGGGTACGACTACCACGGTCCCTGGGAATCGTTGACGAACCAGCAGTCCGCGATCGACGGGCCCAAGGGTGATCCGACCACGCCGGAGTTCAGCTCGCAGGTGACGATCGACTCCTATCTGTCCCGGGGTGCGCCGCGGAGCAAGCTGGTGATGGGCGTGCCGTTCTACTCCCACGGCTGGACCGGCGTGACGGACCAGAACCACGGCCTGTTCCAGCCTTCGACCGGTGCCGCGCCGGCGACGTACGAAGCCGGCACGGAGGACTACCGCCTGCTCAAGGCGAAGCTGTCCGACTTCACCGTCTACCGCGACAACAAGGCCGGTTTCGCCTGGTTGTTCGACGGTACGACGTTCTGGACCTGGGACGACCCGGTCGAGATGAAGCGCAAGGCGCAGTACATCTCGCACCGCGACCTCGGTGGCGCGATGATCTGGTCACTCGACGGCGACACCGGAAATGGGGAGCTGATCTCGGCGTTGCACCGTAATCTTCGCTGAGTGGACCTTGATGCCCTGGTGGATCGGTTCGGCGCTGCCGGCGCCGAGCCGATCCACGTCGGTCACTCCGCGGCGACTGTCGTACGGCTCGACCGCGGCCCGGAACGCCTGTATTACAAGGCCGGACCGGGTATCGACGCCGAGGCCGACCGGCTGGCCTGGCTCGGCACGACCGGATTCCTCTGTCCCGGATCGTTGATCGCGGCAACAACTGGCTGCTGACCACCGAGCTCGCCGGCCGCGACGCCTCCCAGCCGTGGCCGGCTCGCGATCGGCCGGGCGTGCTGAGTGCGATCGCCGACGGTCTGCGCGCGCTGGACGAGCTGACGGACTGCCCGTTCGCATCGCCGTTTCCTGGTGTGGGCGGAGCCGTCACACATGGCGACTACGCGGCGCCGAACGTCTTCGTCGACCCGTCCACGTTGCGCTTCACCGGCATCCTCGACCTCAGCCGCCTCGGCACCGGCGACCGGTACGTCGACCTCGCGCTGATGTTCAAGAGCCTGCGCGGCACCCTCAATCCCCAGTACGGCGGGCCGCCCGCCGCACGCCGCTTTGTCGAGCTGTACGGCGCTGATCCGGACGACCCGCGGATCGGCTACTACATCGACCTGGACGACTCCGGCGACTTCTGAGCACGGAAGGCCCGGCGATAGGCGCTGGGTGTGGTCCGCAGGGCGGCGCGGAAGCGGCGGCGCAGGTTGGTTGCCGACGACAGGAACCGTGACTACCCGGCCGGTTCGTTCATTCATTGCCCGGCCGGGTCGTCACACGTTCCGCAGACGACCCAGGGCTGCACCCTGTTCCTGTTCTACCCCGAGGGTTAGTCGGTACTGCGCAGCTCGGTCGGGGCACCGTGGACGGCGGGGATGGTGCCGAGCTTGCCGGCCTGGAAGTCCTCGAAGGCCTGGACGACCTCGGCGCGGGTGTTCATCACGAACGGGCCGGCCATCGCGACGGGCTCGCGGATCGGGCGGCCGCCGAGGATGAGCACGTCGAGGTTCGGTTCGGCCGGCGGTTGCGTCGTACCGGCTGCCGTACGGATCGTGTCGCCGGGGCCGAAGACGGCCAGCTGACCCTTGCGAATCGGGCGCCGCTCGGCGCCGACTGTGCCCTGACCGGCGAGAACATAGACGAGCGCGTTGTAGTCCGGCTGCCATGGGAGCACCAGCTCGGCGCCTGGGCTCACGGACGCGTGCACCAAGGTGATCGGCGTGTGGGTCGAGCCGGGGCCGTCGTGGCCGTCGACCGAGCCCGCGATCACGCGGATCAACGCACCGCCGTCCGGCGTGGACAGCAGGGCCGAGTCGCCGCCCCGGATGTCCTGGTAGCGCGGCGGTGCCCACTTCTGCGCCTTCGGCAGGTTCACCCAGAGCTGGATGCCGTGGAAGAGACCGCCGCTCAACACCAAGTGCTCCGGCGGAGTCTCGATGTGCAGGAGTCCACTGCCGGCGGTCATCCACTGGGTGTCGCCGTTGGAGATGACACCGCCACCACCGTTGGAGTCCTGGTGCTCCATGATCCCGTCGAGCATGTAGGTGACGGTCTCGAAGCCCCGGTGCGGGTGCCACGGCGTGCCCTTCGGCTCGCCCGGCGCGTACTCGACCTCACCCATTTGGTCCATGTGAATGAACGGGTCCAGGTCCCGCAGATCCACGCCGGCAAACGCCCGCCGAACCGGGAACCCCTCGCCCTCATACCCGCCCGGCGCAGAGGTCACCGACTTCACCGCCCGCTCGTGCGCGACGGCCGGATCCGGCTGGTGAACACGCGGCAGGACAGTGATGTCGCTGACAGTCACGGCAGGCATGGCATCTCCTCAGGCTCGATAGTTCAAGAATAAACTATCTGCCCGAACCCCCGCAAGAGGTGACGCATTCCCGGGTCGCCGCCATGGTCCGCAGCCGAACCTCCAGGCCATCACAACCACCCAGTTCAGCCGGGCGGCCCACGTGACCGCCCAGCTGGGTGCTGATTGTGATGGCCTGGCGGTCCTCGCTGCACCCCCACATGGCAGACTCTGGTGGCGTGACGGCTCAGATCTTGGACGGTAAGGCGACGGCGGCGGCGATCAAGGACGAGTTGAAGGTCCGGGTCGCGAAGCTGGCCGAGCAGGGTGCGGTGCCGGGGCTCGGCACCATCCTGGTCGGGGACGACCCGGGCAGCCGCGCGTATGTGGCGGGTAAGCACCGCGACTGCGCGGCGGTCGGGATCTCGTCCATCGAGGTCGAACTGCCGGACACGGCGACCCAGGACGAGATCGCCGCGAAGGTCCGCGAACTCAACGAGAACCCGGACTGCACCGGCTTCATCGTCCAGCTGCCACTGCCCAAGCACGTCGACACGAACGCGATCCTCAGCCTGATCGACCCGGCCAAGGACGCCGACGGTCTGCACCCGGTCAGCCTCGGCAAGCTCGTACTCGGCCAGGACGGACCGCTGCCGTGCACCCCGAAGGGCTGCGTCGAGATCCTTCGGCGGTACGACGTACCGATCGCCGGAGCGCATGTGGTCGTCGTCGGCCGCGGCATCACGGCAGGGCGTCCGATGGGGCTGCTCTTCACCCGCAAGTCCGAGAACGCGACCGTGACCCAATGCCACACCGGCACGACCGACCTCGCCGAGGTGGTCCGCACCGGCGACATCGTGATCGCCGCGACCGGTTCGGCCGGCCTGATCACCGCGGACATGGTGAAGCCCGGCGCTGTCCTCCTCGACGTCGGCACCAGCCGCAACGCCGAGGGCAAGCTCGTCGGCGACATCGAGGCCGCCGCCCGCGAGCAGGCCGCCTGGATCGCACCGATGCCCGGCGGCATCGGCCCGATGACCCGCGCGATGCTCCTCACCAACGTCGTCGAGGCCGCCGAAGCGAGCCTGGCCCGATGACCCGGCCGGCCGGCGTCAGCGGCGCAGGACCGATTGGTGCACGAGCGGTTGAAGCGGGCGTGACGTGCTGATGGCGGCAGAGGGTCGACGCCGGAGCGAATGGCCTCTGGTCCTGACGCTGCTGGTCGGTCTGACCGGCCTGGTCGTGCTCACCTTCTACGACTGGCGCAACGGCGTCCTCGTCTTCGCCGCCGGCGTCGTCCTCGCCGGCCTCCTCCGCGCCTTCCTCAGCGACACCGCCGCCGGCCTCCTCCGCGTCCGCGGCCGGATGTTCGACACCACCCTCCTCATCGGCGTCGGCGCCGCCATCGCCACCCTCGGCCTCATCGTCCCGAACTGACGTGCCGAGGATCCGGCGCGCGCCGGGTCTAGTGGAAGAAGTGGCGGGTGCCGGTGAAGTACATGGTGATGCCGGCCTTGGTGGCCGCTTCGATGGCCGCCTCGTCGCGAATGGAGCCGCCCGGCTGAACGACCGCCTTCACGCCACCGTCGATGAGGACCTCCAGCCCGTCCGGGAACGGGAAGAAGGCGTCGGAGGCGGCGACCGACCCAGCGGCCCGTTCGCCGGCTCGGGAAACGGCCAGGCGGCAGGAGTCGACACGGTTGACCTGACCCATGCCGACGCCGACCGACGCGCCGTCGGAAGCCAGCAGGATCGCATTGGACTTGACCGCGCGGCAGGCCTTCCAAGCGAAGGCCAGGTCCGCCAGCACCTCCGGAGATGCGGCCTCGCCGGCCGCGAGCGTCCACGCGGACGGGTCGTCGCCAGGTGCCTGGAAGCGGTCGCGGTGCTGCAGCAGCAGACCGCCGCTGATCGCGCGCATCTCGACCGCCTCGGTCCGGTCGACCTCACGGCAGCGACGCAGCAGCCGGATGTTCTTCTTGCCCTGCAGGATCTCGACCGCACCGTCCTCGTACGCCGGCGCCACCAGCACCTCGGTGAAGATCTCCGCGACCTGCTTGGCCATCTCGACCGAGACCGGCGCGTTCGTCGCGATCACACCGCCGTACGCCGAGACCGGGTCGCACTCGTGCGCGCGCCGGTGCGCCTCGGCGATGTCCTTGCCGACCGCGATGCCGCACGGGTTCGCGTGCTTGATGATCGCGACGGCCGGTTCGCTGAAGTCGTACGCCGTACGCCGGGCAGCGTCGGCGTCGACGTAGTTGTTGTACGACATCTCCTTGCCGTGCAGCTGCTCCGCGGCCGCCAGACCACCCCGGCCGTTGACGGTACAGCGCGGCCGGCTGATGCGGGTTCTCGCCGTACCGCAGCACCGCCGCCTTCTCCCAGGTCGCCCCGACCCACGCGGGGAAGCCGGTGCCCTCGGAGGTGTCGGTCAGCACGCTGCCCATCCAGGACGCGACGGCGACGTCGTACGACGCGGTGTGGACGAAGGCGTCCACGGCCAGCCGCTTCCGCTCCTCCAGACGTGAACCCGCCGGAAGCCAGCGCGGCAAGAATCTCCGGATAGCGCGAAGGCGACACCACGACCGCGACGTTGGCGTGGTTCTTCGCCGCACCGCGGACCATCGACGGCCCGCCGATGTCGATCTGCTCGATGCACTCGTCCACCGACGCGCCGGAGGCGACGGTCTCGGTGAACGGGTACAGGTTGCTCACCAGCAGGTCGAACGGCTCGACCCGCATCTCGGCCAGCTGCTCGACGTGCTCGGCCTTGCGGACGTCGGCGAGCAGACCGGCGTGCACCGTCGGGTGCAGCGTCTTCACCCGCCCGTCCAGGCACTCCGGGAACCCGGTCAGGTCCTCGACCTTGGTCACCGGTACGCCGGCCGCCGCGATCCGTGCCGCGGTGGAACCGGTCGACACGATCTGGACCCCGGCTTCGGACAGCGCCGTCGCGAGCTCCTCCAGACCGGTCTTGTCGTAGACGCTGATCAGCGCCCGGCGAATCGGCCTGCGGTCGGTGCTCACTTCAGTCGAACCTTTCGTCCGGTGATGGTCCAGCCGTCGCGGACCAGGCGGCCGACCCACTCCACCAACTGGCGGCGTTCGACCTCCTTGATCCGTTCGGTCAGGGTTTCTTCGGTGTCGTCGTCCGCCACCGGTACGACGACCTGCGCGATGATCGGCCCGGTGTCGACGCCGCCGTCGACGAAGAACAGCGTCGCCCCGGCCACCTTGACGCCGTACTCGAGCGCGTCCCGCGGACCGTGGATCCCGGGGAACGCCGGCAGCAGCGCGTTGTGCGTGTTGATGTACCGGTCGCCGAAGGCGGTCAGGAAGTCGTCACCGACCAGCTTCAGGAACCCGGCCGACACGACCAGGTCGGGCTTGTACTCCGCGACGGACGCGGTCAGCGCGCGGTCCCAGTCGGCCCGCTCGGCGTACTCCTTCACCTTGTGCACGAAGGTCGGCACGCCCGGCCGTCGCGGCCCGGTCCAGCCCGGCGATCCCGTCCCGATCGGCGCCGACGGCGACGACCTGAGCGCCGTACGCCGGATCGGCGCAGGCGTCCAGCAGGGCCTGCAGGTTCGATCCCGACCCCGAGATGAGCACGACGAGGCGCGCAGGCTCAGGAGTGGGCGCAACCGGGTCTGTCACGCGGGAAACCTTATCGCTCGGCGTCCGCCTCGGTGTCAGCCGGTCGGCGGGACGCGATCACCGCGGCCGTGATCGAGGCCCCGATCGCCATCCCCGCGGCCAGTAGGCCGGCCGCCGGCAGCGCGCCCGGGATCCCGACAGCCGACATCCGCCCAGGCCCGGCCGAACCACCGGACAAGCGCCATGAGCACGTAGAGCAGCACCCCGGCGAGCAGGGCCGCCATACCACCACGCAACGCGAACGCATCCCAGCCGAGCGCCTCAGCAGTCCTCATCCGCGAGCCCACGCCGTGCGACGACCAGTCCGGCGACCGCACCGGCGACCAGCGGCACCACAGCAGTCAGCACGAGCAGGTACGTCGGTGTAGCACCATCAGCGGGTACGGCGGCCAGCAGCGGAAGCGCAGGCAGGTTCCCGACGTCCACTCCGGTCGGGGCGATCGTCGTACCCACGCCCAGCTGGAATCCGGGTCCGGCGAGGAACGAGACGACGTACAGGATCATGTTCGGTATCAGCATCAGGCAGATGGCGAACAGCACCACCGACCCGACCACCCCGGCGTCCAGGAGCTCCAGCATCCCGGTGACCCGGGAGAAGTGGATCGCCAGGAGTACGGCGTACAGGACCGACGCGATCGACGATCACGGTCAGTACGGCGGCGAACGCGGCCGGCACGGTGTCGCGCAGACCGCTGGGAGTCGCGTCGGCGATGTCCTCGGCCGCACCGGACTCGACCAGTACGCCGATGGTCCCGGCGACGAGGGCGAGTGAGGCGGCGCCGAGGAACGCGGACAGCGGAGAGACCTTGAGCCGCACCGTCGGCCGTGAGCAACGCGACCACGAGCGCACCGAGCCCGTAGACGACCGCGAACGTCCCGCACAGCAGAATGAGGTCCTTGGTCCGGTCGGCGGCGCTGCTGCGGGCGGCGGACTTGCCACCGCGATACAGGCACCAGCCGAGGAACAGGGTCAGGCCGAGCGGCGCGACCGTGAGGGCAGCCGCCGCCGAGCGTCACGCCGGCCTTGTGGGCGACCAGCCAGGCCGATGCGCCGGCGCGGATCGCTCCGGAGGCGCCGCCGAAGGTCGCGGCCAGCCAACCGATCACAGCGACCGCCGCACAGGCGAGCAGGCCGGTCAGCAGGCAGGCGCCGGCGGAGATGACAGCGAGCTACGACCACCGGCTTGGTCGGGGCGGTGACCGGATCGGGGGCGGGCCCGGGCGCCTGGTGTGGTCCGCCGTCACGGGCGCCCGGACGATTCAGCATGTCGGTCATCTGACCCCCATCGTCGCCCCGGCGCGGGACACGACTCGTTCTGACACGCCGGATATGGAAGACTTCGGCCCGCTTGCTCACGCTCGGTTCGCAGGTCCTCGGCTGCGAGCTAGCTGACTGTGGGCGGCCAGGGTCCACCGGGTACTGTCGGGTGGAATCAGTCAGGAGGTCGTAGCTTTGGCCGGTTCCCACCGCGCACCGCGCGGCGGCAGTCGAGCCGCTGCCCGGGAGGCGCGCCGGCAGAAGGCGCGCAAGCGAAACCAGACGATCGCCGCCGGAGCCGCGGTCGTCGCGCTGGTCGGCGGCGGCGGAGTCGCAGCGCTGAACGCGTTCGGCGGCGACGACGCGCCCGGCGCCGAAGGTCGGCAGCGCCGCGTCCGACGACAAGTCGTCCGACTCGACCGTGCTCGCCGACGACAAGGTCGCTGCTCGACGCCACCTCCGCGAAGCCGCTGGGCCCGACCGGCGCCTGGGCGATCACCAAGACCGCCGACGGCAGCACCGCGCCGGAGAAGGTCGTTCGTCTGCCAGTCCCAGCGGTTCGCCGACCCGGCCGGTTTGCGCACCTGGGTCCGCACCCTGCAGAACTCGGCCACCAAGTACACCGCGGTCCAGTACGTCGAGGTCTCGAACGACAAGGCCGCCGCGGGCAAGGCCTACACCTCGATCGTCGGCTGGCTGAGCGCAGTGCTCCATCGCCGCAGACCCGGCTGGCCGCCAGCTACGTCACCACCGGTGTCGGCGAGCGCGGCGTGATCGCGATCTTCGGCCAGCCGTCCGGCAGCAAGACGCAGTACAAGACCGTCGCGCGTCGCACTGGCCGGCCAGGCCACCATGGTGCTCGAGCACGACACCATCGGTGCGCCGCCGACGCCCGCGCCGGTGCTGGCCGCGGCGACCGCCGGGCTGAAGCGGATCTGTGCCCAGACCGGCGGCTGCGGTACCGGGGCCCCGGTGGCGAAGCCCAGCCTGCTGCCGAGCACCGACTCGCCCGGGTTCATGGCGCCGGTCGACCTCCCGGTGCTGGACGAGCATCGACAAGCCGTGGGTCAGCAGCCCGGGCGCCAAGACCGGCCCCGGCACCGGCTGCGAGAAGATCGACCTCAAGAAGGCGAAGGCGACGAAGTCCGGCACGCTCACCTACGTCACGCCGGAGGCCAAGGTGCCGACCGAGTTCGGCCTGGACGACACGGTCGCGAAGTTCGCCACTCCGGCGGCGGCGACCGGATTCGTCGACCAGATCCGCAAGAACGTCGACGGCTGCGAGAAGACGGTCTCGAACGCCACGGTGGAGTCGACCGGCACGATCTCGTCCGGCACGATCAAGGGCAAGAGCTGGCAGGCGACGTACGACACCGGCGGTGGGAAGAAGTTCACCTACCGGATCGGCATCGCCGGGACCGGGAGCGACCGCGGTCTACGTGCTGTTCCCGGTGCTGAAGGACCTGGACATCTCGCGACACGGCGTTCAACGAGACCGTGACCCGCGCCGCCGAGCGATCCGCGCTGTACAAATAGCGAACGGGACCTGCAGGCCGCAGGTCCCGTCGCTAGTTGCCTGGCGTTACCTGGTCAGGCCCTGCATGATCTCGCGCATCAGGTTGGCGGTCTCGGACGGCGTCTTGCCGACCTTGCACGCCGACGGCCTCGAGGGCCTCCTGCTTCGCGGCCGCCGTCCCGGACGAGCCGGACACGATCGCACCCGCGTGGCCCATCGTCTTGCCCTCCGGCGCGGTGAACCCGGCCACGTAGCCGACCACCGGCTTGGTCACGTTCTCCTTGATGAACGCGGCCGCCCGCTCCTCGGCGTCACCACCGATCTCACCGATCATCACGATCGCGTCGGTGTCCGGGTCGTCCTGGAACGCCTGCAGCGCGTCGATGTGCGTCGTACCGATGATCGGGTCGCCACCGATACCGATCGCCGTCGAGAAGCCGAAGTCACGCAGCTCGTACATCATCTGGTACGTCAGCGTGCCCGACTTGCGACCAGACCGATCCGGCCCTGGCCCGCGATGTCGGCCGGGATGATGCCCGCGTTCGACTCGCCCGGCGTGATGATGCCCGGGCAGTTCGGGCCGATGATCCGGGTGGTGCCGGACGCCTGCGCGGCGGCGAAGAACGCGGCGGTGTCGTGGACCGGCACGCCCTCGGTGATCACCACGACCAGCGGTACGCCGGCGTCGATCGCCTCGAGCACCGCGTCCTTGGTGAACTTCGGCGGCACGAAGATGACCGAGACGTTCGCCCCGGTCTCCTTGACGGCGTCCGCGACGGTCCCGAAGACCGGCGATCGCCTTACCGTCGAAATCCTGGCTCTGCCCCGCCTTGCGCGGGTTCACGCCACCGACGATGTTGGTGCCCGAGGCAAGCATCCGGGTGGTGTGCTTGGTGCCCTCGGAGCCGGTCATGCCCTGGACGATGACCTTGCTGTCCTTGGTCAGGAAGATAGACATTGTTCGGCGATCCCTTACTTCGCAGCCAGCTCGGCGGCCCGCTTGGCGGCGCCGTCCATCGTGTCGACCCGCTCGAGACCGGCCAGGCCGGCCTCGTCGAGGATCCGGCGGCCCTCCTCGGCGTTGTTGCCGTCCAGCCGGACGACCAGCGGCTTGGTCGACGTGCTCGTCCGCGGCTGGCCAGCAGCTCGAACGCCTGCACGATGCCGTTGGCGACCGCGTCACAGGCGGTGATGCCGCCGAAGACGTTGACGAACACGCTCTCCACCTGCGGGTCGGAGATGATGATCTCCAGCCCGTTCGCCATCACCTCGGCGCTCGCGCCGCCACCGATGTCGAGGAAGTTCGCGGGCTTCACGCCACCGAACTCCTCACCGGCGTACGCGACCACGTCCAGCGTGGACATGACCAGGCCGGCGCCGTTGCCGATGATGCCGACGGAGCCGTCCAGCTTCACGTAGTTCAGGCCCTTGGCCTTGGCCGTCGCCTCCAGCGGGTCGTCCGCCGAGGTGTCCGCGAACTCGGCGTGGTCCGGGTGCCGGAAGTCCGCGTTCTCGTCCAGCGTGACCTTGCCGTCCAGCGCCTCGACGTTGCCGTCCGCGAGCTTGACCAGCGGGTTCACCTCGACCAGCGTGGCGTCCTCGGCGAGGAAGACCTCGTACAGCTTGACGATCTCCGGTACGACGGCGTCGATCACGTCGGCCGGGTACTTCGCGGCCACCGCGATCTCGCGGGCCTTCGCCTCGTCGACCCCGGTGGCCGGGTCGATCGAGATCTTGCGCGACCGCGTCCGGGTCGGTGTGCGCGACCTCCTCGATCTCCATGCCGCCGGCGGCCGACGCGATGCAGAGGTAGTTGCGGTTCGCCCGGTCGACCAGGAAGGAGAAGTAGTACTCCTCCGCGATCGCCGCGGCCGGGACGATGTTCAGGGTCTTGACGATGTGACCCTTGATGTCCAGGCCGAGGATCTCGCGGGCCTTCTCCTCCGCCTCGTCCGGCGAGGAGGCCAGCTTGACGCCGCCGGCCTTGCCGCGGCCACCGGTCTTCACCTGGGCCTTCACCACCACCCGGCCGCCGATCTTCTCGGCCGCCGCGCGGGCTTCTTCCGGAGTCGTGACGACCTCACCTACGGTCGTCCGCACTCCGTGCTTGGCGAAGACCGTCTTCGCCTGGTATTCCATCAAGTCCACGACTGTGGTCCCTCTCTCGCACCTGTTCGAGTAGGCCGCGGCAGGCGGGCTGTTCCCGAAAGAGGGCACGGTCGCCGGCGCGTTCCGTCGGCCTGAGACTAGCCACCTCGGCGGCCGCCGCGACAGTCGGGGTACACGCTGAGACGACCGTCACAGACCGCCTTGGCCTGCCGTGAGAGGCTGGGTCGCCATGACTGCTCCAGCAACCAGACCAGCTGACGACTGGTGGCGTAGCGCCGTCGTCTACCAGGTGTACCCGCGTTCCTTCGCCGATGCCAGACGGTGACGGCACCGGCGACGTGAACGGGATCCGGGCCCGGCTGCCGTACCTCGCCGACCTCGGCGTCGACGCGATCTGGATCAGTCCCTGGTACCCGTCGCCGCTGCTCGACGGCGGGTACGACGTGTCCGACTACCGCGACATCAACCCGGAGTTCGGCACCCTGGCGGACGCCGACGCGCTGATCGCCGAGGCGCACGCGCTCGGGCATCCGGATCCTGATCGACCTGGTGCCGAACCACTGCTCCTGGGAGCACCCGTGGTTCAAGGCCGCGCTCGCGGCCGGGCAAGGGTTCTCCCGAGCGCGACCTGTTCTGGTTCCGCGACGGCAAGGAGCGGCGGTCTGCCGCCGACGAACTGGCCGGCCGCGTTCGGCGGCGGCGCTGGCAGCAGATCGAGGACGGGCAGTGGTACCTGCACCTGTTCGACATCTCGCCAGCCGGACTGGAACTGGGACCACCCCAAGGTGATCGAGGAGTTCGACTCGATCCTGCGGTTCTGGTTCGACCGTGGCATCGACGGGTTCCGGATCGACGTGGCCGACTCGATGGCGAAGGACCCGACGCTGCCCGACGTACCGCTGCACGACGGTCGAGCCGACCCGGGAGAAGTACGTCGGCAACCCGTTCTACGACCAGCCCGGAGTCCACACGATCCACCAGCGGTGGCGCGGCGATCGCCGACGAGTACGCCGATACGCCGCAGGGCCCGCGGGTGTTCGTGGCCGAGGCGTGGCTGTCCCCGGCCGAGCGACTCGCGCAGTACGTGCGGTCGAACGAACTGCATTCCGCCTTCAACTTCGACGTACTGCGGTGTCCGTGGGACGCGAAGGACTTGCGCGAGGTCATCGACCACACCACCGAGAACCTGTGGGCCGTCGGGGCGCCGGCGACCTGGGTGCTGAGCAACCACGACACGATCCGGCACCGCACCCGCTACGGCCGCGACCAACAGGCCGCGCTCGAAGGTGCGGGCGTCGTACCGACCGATCTGGAGCTCGGCCGGCGCCGGGCCCGGGCCGCCGCTCTGCTCGAGCTCGCCCTGCCCGGCGGCGCCTACATCTACCAGGGCGACGAACTGGGCCTGCCGGAGGTCGAGGACCTCCCCGAAGACGTCCTGGACGACCCGACGTGGGAGCGCTCCGGCCACACGGTCCGCGGCCGCGACGGCTGCCGCGTCCCCATCCCGTGGTCGGCACGCGAGCCGCCGTTCGGCTTCGGCCCCGGCAACGGCCAGCCCTGGCTGCCCCAGCCGGCCGACTGGGTCCGAACTGACCGCCGAGGCGCAGGCAGCCGACTCCGGACAGCCACCTCAACCTCTACAAGACCGCCCTGCGAATCCGCCGCGACCACCAGGCCCTCGGCGAAGGCCGTCTCAGCTGGGACGCGGACGCCCCTGCCGGCGTCCTCTCCTTCACCCGCGCCCAGGCTTCCGGTGCGTGGTCAACCTCGGCGACACCCCCGTCGACCTCCCCACCCACCGAACGGATCCTGCTCACCAGCGAGCCACTCGCCGACGGTCTGCTGCCAACCGACGCAGCCGCCTGGCTTGAGCTCTGAATGCGCAGTCCGCAGGCACAACTGCCCGGTGACTGAGTGTGTATACTGACAGCGCCAAGGCGGTAGCCTTAGGAAGTGGACCCGGGAGCCAGCCGGACGACTGGTCGCCCGGGTTTCGCGCATTTCTAGGGCAGTTCTGTGACGCCACTGATGATTCCTTCCACCCGCCGGCGCCAGTCTCCACTCTTGCCGTAGGCCCAGGCAGCGGCATCGGCGGCCCAGAGCAGTGGCTCGGCTGAAGGCACCGAGTGAAGGAACACGAACTTGCCCTGCACAGCGAGTCGGTTGCCGAGCGGCTGGATGATCTGCTGATCGCGATGCCGCGCGCCACAGACAGATCGCCGGTAGAGACCACGGCGGCGGACAGCAGGTAACCGTTACGGATCGACTCGTCGACGAAGGCATGGGCGGGCACGGAGAGTAACTGTAGATGCGCAATCGGGCGTCCTCAAACTGCGAGCAGATCGATCCGCGGAAGCAGCCTGATAGACGCGAGGAGGGCCGGAACCAGGGGTTCCGGCCCTCCTCGCCTGTCAGCGGTACCGCAGTCGATCCTCGCGCTCCCACCGGTCCCGGTCTTCCCGGTCGCGGCGGTCGCGATCCTCGCGGTCGCGACGGTCCCGGTCTTCGCGATCCCGCCGGGCCCGGTCGTCGGAGTCCCGGCGGTCACGCTCTTCCGCCCGACGGCGGAACCAGCTCACTTCACGCCACCTGCCGTGAGGCCGGCGACGATACGGCGCTGGAACAGCAGTACGGCGATCACCAGCGGAATCGTCACCACCACACCGGCGGCCATCTGGCTGCCGAACGGTTGGTCACGTCCCGACGCACCGGTGAACTGCGAGATCACCACGTTGGCGGTCTGGATCTCCTTCTTGTTCACCATGCTCAGCGCGATCAGGAACTCGTTCCATGCCGCGATGAAGGTGATGATCGCCGTGGTGAACACACCCGGTGCGGCCAGCGGGAGGATCACCTTGCGGAACGCCTGGGCCGGCGTACAGCCGTCCACCATCGCGGCCTGCTCGAGTTCCCGCGGCATCTGCCGGAAGAACGCGGTCAGGAGCCACACCGCCAGTGGCAGCGCGAACGACAGGCTGGGCACGATCATCGCCTGGTAGGTGTTGATCCAGTCGATGTTGACGAACAGCTTCTTCAGCGGGATCACCAGCGAGATCCCCGGGAACATCGAGGTGACGATGATGATCGCCAGCACGAAGTTCTTGCCCCGGAACTCCAGCCGGGCCAGCGTGTAGGCCGCCACCATCCCGATGACCAGCGTCAGGATCGTCACCGTACCGGCCACGATCAGGCTGTTCAGCAGAGCACGCTGGAACCCGGTGCCGGGCTTGAACACGTCCGTGAAGTTCGTGAACGAAATGGGCGACGGAATGATCGAGTTGTCGAACTGGTCGGTCGGCCGCCGCAGCGACGACACCACCATCCAGAAGAACGGCACCAGACAGTAGAGCACGATCACCGCGACACCGATCAGCGGCAGCCACCGCCGCCACCACGGCGCCTCGGCCGCCTTGACGTCGATCACCTTTGGGGCCTTCTCAGCAACAACAGTCATCATTCACCTCCTAAGCCGCCACCGGCGGTCAGTCCGGCCACCGGAGCGCCTGGGTCCGCCTGCTTGCCCCGGCCTCGCCCGTTCCTGCCGTTCTTCTTCGACTTCCGCTGGATGGCGTCACCGAACACGTCGGCACCCAGCAGCTTCGACGAACACGTACGCGACCACAGCGACGTAGATGAACAGCAACGTCGCGTACGCCGCCGCCGGCCCGTACCGGGTCTGGTTGGCTTCGAGGTACGCCAGGATCGACAGCGTCTCGACCGACTCCTTGTTCGGGCCGACCAGCACGAACGGCAGGTCGAAGATCCGCAGCGTGTCGAGGATGCGGAACAGCACTGCCACCAGCAGTGCCGGCTTCACCAGCGGCATCGTGATGTGGACGAACTGCTGACCAGGCCTTGGCGCCGTCGACCTTCGCGGCCTCGTAGACCTCGTCCGGAATCGTCTGCAGGCCCGCGAGCACCAGCAGCCCGATGAACGGCGCGGTCTTCCAGGTGTCGGCGACGATGACCGACAGCACCGACTGCCAGCCTTCGGTGGACCACAGGATCTGGGTGCCGAGCACGTCGTTGGCGATACCGTCGGCCTGGAAGATCCACTTCCACAGCAGCGCCGACACCACGGTCGGGATCGCCCACGGGACCAGGATGCTGGCCCGGACGATGGCGCGGCCCTTGAACGCCTTGTGCATCACCAGGGCCATCGCGACACCGAGCACGGTCTCGAGGACCACACAGGTGACGGTGAAGAACGTCGTGTTGTAGAAGGCGTTCCAGAATCGGGTCACCGGTCTCGCCGGAGAAGATCGCCGTGTAGTTGTCCAGACCCACGAATTTGGAGCCCTCGACGATGAAGCCCGACTCGTCGATCTGTTGACCGCTCGTGTACAGCGACTCGCGCAACGCCGCGAGGATCGGCAACCCGACGACGAGGATCAGCACGATCATCGTCGGCGACAACAGCAACGCGGCCAGCCGGCCGGTGCCCTCGTTGAACGAGGTCCGCTTGGGCTTCTTGGTGGTCTCCGGTCGTCGGTCGCTCTGCGACCGGGGCGGATGTACTCACCTCTGCCTCCTTCTTCCTGCCCAGCCTCGGCGGGCAGCGACAGGCCGGGGCCGGCACGTAGCTGTGAAGCTGCGCGCCGGCCCCGCCGCTTCGGTCATTGCGTGATGAGCGTGCTCAACTTGGTCTGCAGTTCGGTCAGCGCGTCCTTCGGCGTCGTCGTGCCGGTCAGAGCGCCGTACGCCGCCTCCTGGATCGCGGTGGTGACGTCGCCGTACTTGACCACCTTCGGCCGCGACTTCGCGCCCTCGATCGAGGCCTTCAGCGGGGCCAGGTACGGGAACTGCTTGGTCAGCTCCGGGTCGTCGTACAGCGAGGCCCAGGTCGGCGCCTGCGACGTCTTCTCGACGTTCGCCTTCTGCCGCTCCTCGCTGGACATGAACTTGATGAAGTCCGCCGCGGTCGCCTTGTTCTTGGCGAACTCGCGAGATCGCGTAGTTGTGGCCACCCAGGGTGGACACGCCCGCACCGGCCTCGCCCGGCAGCGGCGCGACCGCGAACTTGCCGGCGATCTTCGACGAACCGTCGGTCTTGTTCGCCAGCGCGTACACGTACGGCCAGTTGCGGTGGAAGAGCAGCTTGCCCTCCTGGAACGCGCGGCGGCCTTCCTCTTCCTTGTAGGTGATGGCGGCCTTCGGAATGAAGCGCCGTCTTGAAGCCCTCGGTCAGCGCGGTCAGACCGGCGAGCGCCTCCGGGGTGTCCACGTTCGGCTTGCCGTCGTCACCGACGACGACTCCACCGGCACGAGTTGACGGCCTCGGAGAAGTTGACGGTCAGGCCTTCGTACTTCTCGAACTGTCCCGCGTAGCAGCCGATGTTCTTGGCCTCCGGCAGCGCCTTCACCTTCGCACAGGCGGCGATCATCTCGTCCCAGGTCTTCGGCGGCTGCACGCCGGCCTTGTCCAGCAGGTCCTTGCGGTAGTACAGCAGACCGCCGTCGGACGTCACCGGCACGCGCGTACAGCTTGTCGCGGTACTTCGCGGTCTCGACCGTCGACGGCAGCAGCTTGCCCAGGTCGGGGAACTGGTCCTGCGGCAGCTCGGTCGACCCAGCGGTTGGCCGCGAACTCGGCGGTCCAGACCACGTCCAGGTTCAGCACGCTGAACGCGTCGGACTTGTTCTGCGCGTTCTGAGATCATCTGCTGCGCGCTGCTGGTCCGCGGACTCCGGCAGCTCCGAGACAGTGACCTTCTCGTCCGGGTGCTGCGAGTTCCACGCGGCGACCTGGTTCGTCAGGTTCCCGGAGGTGTCCTTGCCGGTGGCAAAGGTGATCGGGCCGCGACCTTCGAGCGCCTGCCCCCGGTCGAGGCACCTCCGCTGCTCTCGTCGTCACCGCCACACGCGGACGCGAGCAGCACCAGGCTGCCGGCGACGGCCAGACGCGACCGCCCTGCGTGTGTGTGATCGTTCAAACCTCATCGTGTACCTGCCCTCTCCCGATGGGACATCGCTTGGTCCTGCGTCGGCGCGTCCACAGTCCCCCACCGCACTGCGATCCGCCCTGTCCGGACAGTAACCGAGATCGGGGGCGATGTGTCCTGAGCCACACACCTTGCCGACTCGCGGTCCTGAAACGGACAGACGCATGGCTGTATGCGACCGCGATTCGACAGTCCGCACAACCGGGTGATTCTTAACGATTCGGTATTACCGGCTAGTAACCGATCTGAACGCCCAGTAACCGTTCAGAACGACTCCGCGCAGTCGCCATCACGCTCCGGAGCGGATCCGGGCTCCGCGCGGGACTCAGCTGGCTCAGGCGGCCGCAGGCGCTTCGGCCGGCGAGCGGAGGCGTCGCCGACGTTGGTGCGGACCCACTCGACGATCTCGGTGGTGGTCGCGCCGGGAGTGAAGATCTTGTGCACGCCGAGCTCGGCCAGCGGCTGCAGGTCGGCCTCCGGGATGATGCCGCCGCCGAACACCACGATGTCGTCGGCGTCGCGCTCGATGAGCAGCTCGCGGACCTTCTTGAACAGCGTCATGTGCGCGCCGGACAGCACCGACAGGCCGATCGCGTCCGCGTCCTCGGCGATCGCGGTCTCGACGATCTGCTCCGGGGTCTGGTGCAGACCGGTGTAGATGACCTCCATGCCGGCGTCGCGCAGCGCCCGGGCGACGACCTTCGCGCCGCGGTCGTGGCCGTCCAGTCCAGGCTTGGCGACGACGACTCGCAGTGGGCTCGTGGCTGGCATGTCAGGACCTCCGAGTACGTCGGGCGCGTCGTTGCGCCCCGACTCTCGCAGGCTATCCGAGCCCGACCTCACGGATAAGACACGGAGGTGTGTGTTCCCGGCCACGCGAGCGCGGGAACCGGTTACCGTGGAAGAGATCGGACCAGTTGGCGGGGGGTCTGGTTGCAGTGAGGAGACGCCATGAGCGCGAGGCGGTGAGGATCGTCCGAGGCAGGAGGCGACCGGAGCAGCATCCGGGAGGCGCTCGACGGACTCAGGTACGGCGCCCGCTCCGCGCTGTCACCGCGGGTCCTCCAGGGCGCGGCCGTCGAGATCGGCTGGCTCACCACCCACCTGGCGATGTACCCGCTCGGCCTGGTCGGCGGCACCGGCACCCGCGCCGAGCGGCTGACCCTGACCGGCCTCACCCCGGCCCAGCGCAGCCTGCTGGTCGGCGACGTCCGAGCCGCCGGTACGCCGATCCTGCTGGTGCACGGGATCGTCGACAACCACACGGTCTTCGCGCTGATGCGCCGGCAGCTGCTCCGCCGCGGGTTCACCCGGCATCCACACCTTCTCGTACTCACCGCTGACGCTGGACGTCCGGCGTACCGCGGAACGGATGGGCGAGGAGATCGAGGCGATCTGCGAGGAGTCCGGCTCCGAGCAGATCCATGTGATCGGGCACAGCCTGGGCGGACTGATCGCGCGGTACTACATCCAGCGGCTCGGCGGGGACGAGCGGGTGCACACCTGCGTCACGCTCGGCACGCCGCACCAGGGCACGCATGGCCGCCCGGCTGCTGCCCTGGCCGCTGGTCAAGCAGGTCCGGCCGGACAGCGACCTGATGGCCGAGCTGGCCGAGCCGGCGCCGGGCTGCCGGACCCGGTTCGTCGCGTTCTACAGCGACGTGGACCAGCTGATCGTGCCGCAACGGCGGGCCCGGATCCGGCACCCCGATCTGACTGGCGCGTAATGTGCGGGTTCGCGGCGTGGGCCACCTGTCCCTGCCGTTCCACGGCGAGGTCGTGCACCAGATCACCGGGGTGCTGTCCCACCTGGACGACGGTCAGGGCACCTGACCGAACTGCCTGACGCGGCAGCTGGCCGGCGCTCGGGCGGATGCACGTGCAGGCGCTCATGCAAAGGTTTCGTGAAGGTGAGCGATGAAAAGTGGGTGGCAGGGTTTGTCGCCTCGTGACTGATCCGTTATGGTGCATGAGCCCCCGGAGGGAATAAACCTCCCTGGGAGCGGACAGTGCCCCTCCCCTGTGACCGAAAGGCCACGTTGTGTCCCAGCACCGTGCCGCGGGCAGACCGCGTCACGCCAGGCAACGCTGCGCGCAAGTCCGGCGCAGGACGTCACAGTGCCAAGCATCGTGTCGCCAGGCGTAACACCCCAAGCAGTACCCAGATCGTCGGTTTGACCGCAGCGCTCGCTGCGGCGGCCGGAGCTGTCGGCTTCAGCCACAGCTCGCTCGCCTCGCCGACCCAGGCGAACTCCGCGGTGAACGTCGCCGCGCTCGAGCATGGGCAACGAGCAGCTGTCCGGCGTCACCACCGCCCGGATCGAGCGCCGCCAGCTCGCCACCCGTGACTCCTCCCGGGTCGAGCTGGCCGGCACCGACACGAACAAGAAGCAGGCCGCGGCCGCCCGGACCGCGAAGGCCCGGGCCGCGAAGCTCGACGCCACCCAGGCCCTGACCGCCAAGCGCGCCATCCGCCCTCGCCGCCGCCAAGGCCGCGGCCGAGGCGGCCGACGAGAAGGCACCGCGAGTCCGCCACCCGCTGCGAGATGATGATCTCCGGCTACCACATCACCGCCGACCTTCGGTCAGGGCGGCAGCCGCTGGGCCGCCGACCACACCGGCACCGACTTCGCCGCCCCGATCGGCACCCCGATCCGCAGCGTGATGAAGGGCGTGGTGATCTGTCGCCGAGTTCGCCGGCCCGTACGGCCGTCAGGTCCGGGTCCGGCACGAGGACGGCACCGTCACCTGGTACAACCACATGTCGAAGTTCAGCGTGTCGGTCGGCGAGACCGTGTACGCCGGCGACCAGGTCGGCGCGGTCGGCGTCACCGGCAACACCACCGGCCCGCACCTGCACTTCGAGGTCCGCCCGGACGGCGGCGACCGCGATCGACCCGATGCCGTGGCTCCGCGACCACTGCGGCCTCAACCCCTGACACAGCGCGCTGAACCGTAAAGCTTCGCCGGCCGCGTCGACCTGCGACTAAGCTGCCGCGCATGCGTCCGGCGCCTGGTGAGGTTCTGCACTTCTCCGAAGACCCGACGATCGCGCGTCTTCCGGCCCGCACGTCGCCCCGACGCGCGGCGAAGCCACTCCCTACGTCTGGGCCGTCGGCCACGACCGGGCCCCCGACTACTGGTTCCCGCGGCAGTGCCCGCGCGCGATGGCCTGGGTCGGCCCCGACGACCACTCGCCGAAGACCGCGTCCGCATCATCGGCGCACGGCTGCGGCACCCGCGTGCACGCGATCGAGTACGGCTGGCTGGAGGCGATCCGCACCGTCGAGCTCTACGCCTACCGCCTCCCGGCCGACGCCTTCGAAGCAGCCGACGCCGCTGTCGTCGCGACCACCGAGGTCCGGCCGCTCGGACCGCCCGAACGCGTCGGCGACCTGTTCGAGCTGCACGACGAGGCCGGCATCCAGCTGCGCGTCCTGACCCGACTGCACGACTTCTGGGACGAGGTCATCACCAGCACCCTCGAGTTCAGCGGCATCCGGCTCCGCAACGCCCGGCCATGACGTCGTACGGCCGAAGTCGCCGAAGCCGCCTGGGGTTGGGTACTCCACCAGGTGCAGTGGGACGACGACGGCCCGTGGATCCCCGAGGCGGCCGGCGGCGAGAAGCCGGACGAGTACCGCGACGGGATGCACAGCGGCATCGGCGGCCTCGCCCACGGCCTCGCCGAGATCCGGCTCACCCGCCCCTGGACCGCCGAGGAACAGCACCTCGCCGACGCGATCGCCAACCGCATCCGCGCCACCATCCCCGGCGAAACGAGCATCACCTACTTCGACGGTCTGGTCAGCGCGATCGGCGTACTGACGGCGCTGGACGCAGTCCGGCTCGGCAGCAGCCGTCGAGCGGGCCGCCGAGATCGCTACCCGCGACGGCTGGCCGGAGAGCTACCTCCAGACCGACAGTTACCTTCCGGACGCGGTCGCCAACGACGTGACGCTCGGCACCGGCGGCGTACTCCTCGGCGCCCTCTGGGCCCTCCGGCACGGGTGAGAGACGCCAGAGCCGCTGGCCGAGTCGGGCAGCCGACCTCCTGCTGGGCGAGCAGGAGGAGCTGCCGACCGGTCTCAACTGGCCGTTCGTGTCCCGGCGGTTCCTGCGCGACGAACCTTTTCAGATGCCGAACCTCTCGCACGGGCTGGCGGGGATCGCGGCCGCCCTGGCGGTGGCCGGCGTCGAGCTCGATCGCCCGGACGCTCGTCGACGCTGCCCGGCGTGGTGCCGAGCATCTCGTCACCCTCAGGAGTCAATGACGACAAGGGTTTCCGGGTTCCCCGCGTCGATCCCGTGGGCGGAACGTCATGGCGACGAGTACACCTACAACTGGTGCCACGGCGGCGCCGGTACGTCGTTGCTGTTCAGCGCCCTCGAGTACGCCGGAGTCGAACGAGGTGGCCGGTGAGCCGCCGCGGACCTGGCACCGGCGCTGCCTGCGACAGCGTGCGGTACTCGGGGATGCCCGAGCGACTCCACCCCGGCTTCTGGGACAACGACGGACGCTGCTGCGGTACGGCGGGAGTCGGCGACGTGTTCCTGGACGCGTGGCACCGCGACCGCGACCCGCAGGACCTCGAGTTCGCCGTACGGCTCGCGGATGTCCTGGTGGAACGGGTGATCCAGCGACGGTTCTTCGGCGTACTGGCGCTTCATCGAGCACCGCAACGAGGAGCCGCTACTGCCACCGGGCGTGGGCTGGATGCAGGGTGCGGCCGGGATCGCGGCGTACCTGTTCCGGATCGAGCGAGTGCTCGGCGGCAGTCAGGACGCGGTGGAGCGGATGGACAACTGGTGGGCGCTCAGACGGTGAGGATCACCTTGGCCCGGGCGTGCTCGGCTTCCAGGTAGCGAAGGGCGTCGGCGGCGGCCGACAGCGGGTAGGTCCGGTCGATGGCCGGGACGATCTTGCCGGACTCGGCCAGTTCGCACAGGGTCATGAGGTCGGCCTTGTTCATCGTCGGTTGCAGGAGGATTACGCGCTGGCGGACGAACGGGGCCGAGAGCTTCGCTTTCAGGATCAGGCCGATCGGGCCGAACACACTTCCTCCGGTGAACACTCCGCCGCCGGACAGGACGAGAATGCCGTTCCTGACGAGTGCCCGCCGGAGATCGGTCAGCGACCGATTGCCGACAAGATCGAGGACGACGTCGTACTTGTGGTCGGTGCGGCTGAAGTCGGAGCTGGTGTAGTCGACGACGTGGTCGGCACCGATCGACTGGATCAGCTCGACGTTCCTGGTGCTGCACACGCCGGTGACTTCGGCGCCCATTGCCTTGCCGAGCTGGACCGCGAAGGTGCCGACACCACCGGAGGCCCCGTTGATCAGGAGCTTCTGTCCTGGCTGGAGATTGGCGACGTCACGCAAGCCGACCAGTGCGGTGGTCGCGGCCAGCGGTATCGCCGCCGCTTGCTCATAGGTGAGGTTGGCCGGCTTCGCCGACACTTTGTCCTCGGGCACCACCACGTACTCGGCGAACGCACCGGTTGCGTCGCCGTACACTTCGTCGCCGACGTGCACCCCGGTCACCCCGGGACCTACCGCCTCGACCCGGCCGGCGAAGTCGGTGCCCCGGATCTTGACGTTCGGCCGGCGCATGCCCAGGTCGGCTGACGGGCGGGCGACGTACGGGTCGCCGCGTAGGACGTGCCAGTCGCGGGCGTTGAGCGACGCGGCGTGAACCCGGACCAGCACCTCCCGGTCGGCCGGTGCCGGCTGGTCGATGTCGGTGAACTCCAGGACGTCGGGTGATCCGTACCGGTGCTGAACGATGGCCTTCATGCCGCCCCCTCTTACGATGTAAGTCTTACGCCGTAAGGCTGACTTACGGCGTAAGAAAGGTCAAGGGCTCGCGGCGGAAGGATCTAGCGGAGCCGGTCCAGGCCGTCGAGGATCAGGTCGAGGGAGAACTCGAACTCGGCCTGGTCGTCACACCAGCCCAGCGTCGAGTCCGGGTCGTCGTGGGCGACCTCGGACAGCATGCCGACCAGGTTCGGGAGTTGGCCGGCCAGGTCGACGAGCATCCGATCGGACGCGCCACCGGCCCCGGCCGACGGATCGAACAGCTCCTGCGAGAAGCCGAGCGCCCGGCTGCCGAGCGCGTGCAACGCATGGTGGGCCAGGTCGTAGGACAAGCCGCCCGCGTGCATCAACCCGACCAGCCGGTCGTGATACACGATCACCGCCGGACTCGTCCGGGTCTCGAAGAGCCGGGGCGCCCACGGGTGCCGCAGCATGATCTCCCGCGCCGACAGGATCCGCCGGCGCATCGCCTGCTTCCAGTCGGCCGCCGGAAGGTCGATCTGGTCGACGGCGTCGTTGATCTCCGTCGTCACCAGCTCGACGATGCCGTCCAGCAAGGCCGCCTTGTTGGCCACGTGGTAGTACAGCGACATCGCCTCGGCGCCGAGCGCGTCGCCGATCCGGCGCATCGTGACGGACTGGATCCCGTCGGCGTCGGCGATCGCGACCGCGGCCCGGAGCACCCGGTCCCGGCTCAACGGGATCCGCGGCTCAGACGCCTGGGTTGCCACCTGTATCCCCTTCCTCCGCTGGATTCGTACAGCGTAAGGCAGAGGTCACCGCTGCCAGACCTCGGCGGTGGTGAGGAAGGCGGACGAGCCGGGGCGTGTCGGGGGAGCCGTCGACCTGGACGAAGCCGGGGACGGAGTGCGCCGCCGATCGAGACCGTCGCCGAGCGGACCGGGGCGATCACCAGGCTGAGGCTGTGGTTGCCGTCGGCGAGCTGGAAGTTGTCGGTGGCGAACAGCCGGCGGTCGAGTACGCCGCCCATCTCGATCTGGATGTCGGCCGCCTTGGCGCTGAGCCCGTCGGCGAGGTTCATCGAGACCTGGACCAGGTCGCGCTCGACCGCCGGCTCGTGCCACGGCAGGCCCTGCACCTCGAGGAACGAGCGGACGAAGTACCGCTCCAGCCAGGACGCCAGATCGACGTCCTCGGAGACCACCCGGACGATCCCGTCGAACCAGAGGACGACCGCCGTACCGGCGCCGCGGATCGACCAGTCGACCATCCAGATCGACGCGTACGCCGTGACCTTGCCGCTCGGCGTCGAACAGCCGCAGCCCAGGGTTGGCTCCCGCCAGGATGATCCGGCGGTCGCTGCCTGCTGCGACTTGGGCATGAGGCAGGACCTTCGTCCGGGGAGGGCCGAAGACCCTTGATTGTCTCAGTCTCCGGCTCGGACGCAATCGTAAACGTCCAAAACCTTGACGGACGATATCGTCGAGGCCGGTTCAGATCTTCTCCACCGGTGCGTAGCGCAGCAGCAACCGTTTGACACCTTCGGAGCCGAAGTCGATGTCGGCCTGGGCCTGCTGTCCCTCGCCGCGGACCACCACGACCGTGCCCATCCCGAAGGTGTCGTGGACCACCCGGTCGCCCGGGTTCAGGCTGATCACCGGCTTGTCGGACGCCGTACGACGGGGTGGCTCGTAGCGGCTGGTGACGCCGCTGGCCCGCGCGACGTCCCGGTGCCGGACCAGCGGGTGATCGCGGACTCGTCGCGGCGCCAGTCGAGCAGCTCGGCCGGGATCTCCTCCAGGAACCGGGACGGCGGGTTGTGCTGCGGAGCGCCGTACGCGACTCGCACCGCGGCCCGGGAGATCGCCAGCCGCTGCCGGGCCCGGGTGATCCCGACGTACGCGAGCCGGCGCTCCTCCTCGAGCTCCTTCATGTCGGTCAGCGACCGCGAGTGCGGGAAGACGCCGTCCTCCATGCCGGTCAGGAACACGACCGGGAACTCCAGGCCCTTCGCGGTGTGCAGCGTCATCAGCGTGACCACGCCACCGTCGTCGGCCGCGTCCGGGATCTGGTCCGCGTCGGCGACCAGCGCGACCCGCTCGAGGAACGCCTGCAGGTCGGCCGGCTTCGCCGGCGGCGGTCCGCTCCTCGACGAACTCCCGGGCCACCGAGATGAACTCGTCCAGGTTCTCCAGCCGGGTCTCGTCCTGCGGATCCGGTCGACTTCTGCAGCTCCTCGTAGTACCCGGAGCGGTGCAGCGCGACGTCCAGGATGTCGTCCGGCGGGGCGCCCGAGTCGACCATCGCGGTCAGCTCGTCGAGGATGTCGACGAAGGCCTGGACCGCGTTGACCGAGCGCGCTGGCCATCGCCGGTGCGTCCTCGGCCCGGCGCAGCGCCTGCGGCGAACGGAGATCCGGTCCCGCGCGGCGAGCGCCTCGATCGCTGCCTCGGCCCGGTCGCCGATCCCGCGCTTGGGCACGTTCAGGATCCGGCGCAGCGAGACGGTGTCCTCGGGGTTCACCAGCACGCGCAGGTACGCGAGCGCGTCGCGGACCTCCTTGCGCTCGTAGAACCGGACGCCGCCGACCACCTTGTACGGATGGCCGGTGCGGATGAAGACCTCTTCGAAGACCCGGGACTGCGCGTTGGTCCGGTAGAACACCGCCACGTCGGACGGCTTCACCCCGTCGGCGTCGGTCGAGCCGGTCGATCTCGTCGGCGACGAACTGGGCCTCGTCGTGCTCGTTGTCGGCGACGTACACCGCGATCTGCTCGCCCTGGCCCGAGTCGGACCACAGGTTCTTCGCCTTGCGGCCCTCGTTGCGGCTGATCACCGCGTTGGCGGCGGTCAGGATCGTCTGGGTGGAGCGGTAGTTCTGCTCCAGCAGGATCGTCTCGGCGTCGGTGAAGTCCTCCTCGAAGGCGAGGATGTTGCGGATCGTCGCGCCGCGGAAGGCGTAGATCGACTGGTCCGCGTCACCGACCACCATCAGCTCGGCCGGCGGTGCGGTCGGGCCGTCGTTCGGCCCGGCTCGTCCTCGCCGCAGAGCTCGCGGATCAGCGTGTACTGCGCGTGGTTGGTGTCCTGGTACTCGTCGACGAGCACGTGGCGGAACCGGCGGCGGTAGTACTCCCGGACCTCCGGGAACGCCTGCAGCAGGTTGACCGTGGTCATCAGCAGGTCGTCGAAGTCCAGCGCGTTCGCCTGGGCCAGCCGCTCCTGGTAGATCCGGTAGCACTCGGCGTACGTCTCCTCGAGGTGGTTCGACGTCTTCGCCGCGGCGGTCTCGTGGTCGATCAGCTCGTTCTTCTGGGTGCTGATCCAGTTCAGCACGGCGCGCGGGTTGTACCGCTTGACGTCCAGGTCGAGCTCGCGGCAGACCAGCGTCATCAGCCGGCGCGAGTCGGTGTCGTCGTAGATCGAGAACGTCGAGCTGATCCCGAACCGCTTGATGTCGCGGCGCAGGATCCGCACACAGGACGAGTGGAAGGTCGAGACCCACATCAGCTTCGCCCGCGGCCCGACCAGCTCCACCACCCGCTCGCGCATCTCGGCGGCGGCCTTGTTGGTGAACGTGATCGCCAGGATCGACCCGGGGTGCGCGTCACGGGCCGCCAGCAGATAGGCGATCCGCCGGGTCAGCACCCGGGTCTTGCCCGACCCCGCACCGGCCACCACCAGCAGCGGCTTGCCGGCGTGCACGACGGCAGCCCGCTGCTGCGGGTTCAGCCCCTCGAGCAGCGCTTCCGGGTCGGTCCGATGCTTCTTGGGCTCCTCGAGCGGCACCGGGAGCTCGTCAGGCGAGAAGAGCGTAGTCATCACCACACAGCCTAGGCGCTCGCTCCGACACTTACCGAACGCCGGTTCGAACCGCGCGTCCCACCGCCTAGGGTGGGTGCCCATGGCGCACCCGGTTTTCGCTCGGTTGTACGCGCGCGTACGGCCGCGGCTGGACGAGCAAGGCGTGGGCGAGCACCGGCGGCGGTTGCTGGACGGGCTGGCCGGACAGGTGGTCGAGGTCGGCGCGGGTGACGGTGGGAACTTCGCGCACTACCCCAGCGGTGTGACGGGCGTGGTAGCGGTCGAGCCGGAGCCGTATCTGCGCGCCAAGGCCGAGCACTCGGCCATGATCGCGCCGGTGCGGGTGGAGGTCGTCAACGGTACGGCGGAACGCCTACCGCTCGCGGACGGCTCGGTCGATGCGGTGGTGATGTCGCTGGTGCTGTGCTCGGTGCCGGACCAGGCGGTCGCATTGGCCGAGGCCTTCCGGGTGCTGCGGCCGGGTGGCGAACTGCGGTTCTACGAGCACGTGGCCGCGGAGAGCGGCCGGCTGAACGGCGTACAGAAGGTCCTCGACGCGACCATCTACCCGCCGTTGGCGGGCGGCTGCCATCTCCACCGCGACACCGCCGCGGCGATCACCGCGGCCGGCTTCACGATCACCACCCTGGACCGCTTCAACTTCCCACCCACCGGACCGAACCCGGCAGCGCCCCACATCCTCGGCCGCGCGGTCCGCCCGGATGAGACCTGACGCAGCCCTGGCCGACCACGTCGAGGGATGTTGTCCGCTGTGGGCAGAGTTGCCGTCAGCAGAAAAGCTGGGGTCGGGCCGGTCCACCCGGTCAGGGTTGAGGACATGGCAGAAGACAACAAAGCACCGCTGTTCAACGAGGCGGCCCGGCAACGGTTGCTCGGGCAGCGGATCGTCGTACTGGACGGAGTCCTCGACGACGACAACGGGACCCTGCTGGCGTCCCAGATCCTGACCCTGGCCGCTGAGGACCCGGAGGCCGACATCGCGTTGTGGATCCACTCGCTCGGCGGTTCGGTGCCGTCGATGCTCGCGATCCGCGACGTGATCCGGCTGGTGCCGTGCGACGTGTCGACGCTGGCGATCGGACTGGCCTGCAGTGCCGGGCAGTTCCTGCTGTCGGCCGGTACGCCGGGCAAGCGCTACGCACTGCGGCACGCACGGGTCCTGATGCACCAAGGGTCGGCCGGCATCGGCGGGTCCGCGGTGGAGATCGAGATCCAGGCCAACGACCTGCGGCACATCCGCGACACCGTCCTGGCGCTGATCGCCGAGGACACCGGGCAGCCGTTCGACACCGTGCACGAAGACTCGCTGCACGACCACTGGTACACCGCCGAACAGGCCCGCGAGTACGGCTTCATCGACCACGATCGTCGAGTCCTTCGACCAAGTCATGCCTCAACGGAGGCACGCGCAGAAGAGATCACCAGCACAGCGCATCTCGTGTCATCCGCGCCCGGAGCGAAGCGAGGACTGATGAGCACTTACACCATTCCCAACGTGATCGCGCAGCACCCGCGGGGCGAACGGATCATGGACGTCTACTCGCATCTGCTCACCGAGCGCATCATCTACCTCGGCACGGCGATCGACGCCGGTGTCGCGAACGCGTTGATCGCCCAACTCCTGCACCTCGAGGCCGACAAGCCGGAGCAGCGAGATCAACCTCTACATCAACTGCGAGGGCGGCGACATGACCGCGATGCTCGCGATCTACGACACCATGCGCGTCATCCAGTCGCCGATCGCGACCTTCTGCGTCGGCCAGGCGATCGCGGCGGGTGCGGTGCTCCTGGCCGCCGGGGCTCCCGGGCGTCGCGCCGTCCTGCCGCACGCCCGGGTCGTCCTGCACCAGCCGGCCGCGCGCGGTCAGGGCACGATCCCGGACCTGATCCTGCAGGCCGACGAGGTGGTCCGGGTCCGCGGGCAGGTGGAGTCGATCCTGGCTCACCACACCGGGCAGACGATCGAGCGGCTGCGGCACGACACCGACCGGGACCACGTGCTGACCGCGGAAGGGGCGCCGGAGTACGGCATCGTCGACCAGGTGATCACCGAACGGGTGCCGCTCGCAACCTTCGCGTGACGACGGACAGGAGGTGGTCGCCCGGCGAGACCGATGTCACGCCTGGTTTCGGGCCGGCGGGGCACTACCTCCTGTCCTTATGAGCGGCGGCGAGGATCTTGTCGGCGACGGCGGCGTGGTGGACGTGATCGGACTGCGGGCTGCCGACGCGGTTGGTCAGGTAGGCGTAGGCGATCCGCCGGTCGGGGTCGGCCCAGCCGACGCAGCAGTAGCTGCCGTTGTGGCCGAAGGTCCGCGGGCCGCTCGCCGTCCCGAGCGGCGTGGTCGCCTCCCTCGATCGACCGCGGCCCGCCGAGCTGGAACCCCTGCGACCATCGGACCGGCGCGCCGCGCGGTCCGGTCGATCTCGCCCTCGCTGCTGGGCTCGATCGCGATCGCGATCGACTCCGGCCGCAGGATCTGGCCGCCCGCCCACCCGCCGTCCAGCAGGGCCTGGTACAGCGCAGCCAGGTCCCGTGCGGTAGTGGAGATCCCAGCAGACGGTACGACGGCCGCCCGCGTGCTGCGGCGGTTCACGAACGACTGGACGAACGGGCCGACCGGTCCGGAGGCCCGCAGCGGGACATGCCGATCCCATTCGTCGACGGGCAGTCCGAGGAACGTGTCGGCGACGCCGAGTGGATCGAGGACTGAGCGCCGTACCAGCTCCTCGATCGGCTCGCCGGTGCAGCGCTGGGCGACCTCGCCGAGGACGAACCCGAAGGCCAGTGGGCTGTAGGCGACCGTGTCGATCGGCCACTGCGGGCGGGCCTCCTCGATCCGCCGTAGCGACCGGTCCCAGTCGGTCATCGCGCGGGCCTCCCCCAGGTACGACCCGGCGTGGGCCAGGCCGGACCGGTGCCGCAGCACGTGGCGAACGGTGATCTCCCGCTTGCCGTTGTTCGCGAACTCGTGCCAGTACGCCGCCACCGCGTCGTCCAGGTGGAGTCGGCCGGCCTCGACGAGCTGGTGGATCACGATGGCGACGTACGGCTTGCTCGCGGAGAAGAGCCAGAAGAGCGCATCCGGCGCACAACCGAAGCTCAGGTCGACCACGACCTGGCCGTCGCGGACAACGCACAGCTGCGCGATCGCCCCGCGGTCGTGGACCAGCTGGATCGCCTCACTCAGCCGTCCGGCGTCCAGGCCGACGTCTTGTGGTTCGCACGCGCCGCCGAGTTCCATCGATCCCTCCCAGGAACCAGCTTGCCGTGTCAGGCAAACGTTTGGGGGCCAACGGCTAGGGTCGGTGAGGTGAGTGTGCCTGAGGGGAATCCGCGACCGGACAGTGAGATCGAACGGGTGCTGGCGGTGGTCGCGCATCCCGACGACATCGACTTCGGCGCCGCCGGCTCGGTCGCGATGTGGACCAAGGCCGGGATCGAGGTGCACTACTGCATCGTCACGGACGGGCAGGCGGGCGGTTTCGAACCGGACCGGGATCGGGGTGACATCCCCGCGGTCCGCCGGGCCGAGCAGACCACGGCGGCCGGACACGTCGGCGTGACCGACCTGCACTTCCTCGGATACGCCGATGGATCGGTCCAGCCGACGCCCGACCTGGTCCGGGACATCACCCGGCTGATCCGCCAGGTCCGCCCGCAACGGCTGCTGGGCCAGTCACCGGAACGCTGGTGGGCCCGGCTACCGGTGTCCCACCCGGACCACCTCGCGACTGGCGAGGCGACCGTACGGGCGTTCTACCCGGCAACGGGCAATCCGTATGCCTTCCCCGAGCTCACCGAGGACGCCTGGGACGTCGGCGAGCTCTGGATGATGGAACACCACGAAAGCAACCACTACGTCGACATCACCGAGACCTTCGACCAGAAGATGGCCGCGCTGATGTCCCACACCAGCCAGCACCGCGACCCCGCCGCCCTCCCCGACCACATGCGTTCCTGGTCCGCCCGGAACGCCGCCGACGCCGGCTTCCCCGCGAACCGCTACGCCGAGGCCTTCACCGTCATCCGCCTGCGCTAATTCCTTTGCGGCTGTACGGCGGAGCAGCAAGGGTGCGTGCATGACGATTTCTCATGCGGTGGTTGGTGACGGGCCCGCGATGTTGCTGGTGCATGCCGGGGTGGCGGATTCCCGGATGTGGGCTCGGCAGGTGGACGAGCTGCAGCCAGGACCACCGGGTGATCACGGTAGACCTGCGAGGGTACGGCGAGACGCCGTTGGAGGTCGGCCGCCGAAGTACTCCGATGCGGGCGATCTACTCGCGGTGCTCGACGAGCTGGGGGTCGAGTACGGTACGAGGCCGTCGGGGCGTCGTACGGCGGGTACGTCGTACAGCAGGCGGCCAGTCGGGCAGCCGGAGCGGTTCAGCCGGCTGGTGCTGATCTGCGCGCCGACGGACGACGTCGAGCCGACCGACGACCTCCGGGCGGTGTGGGCCGAGGAGAACAAGGCTCCTCGAGGCAGCCGACGTCGACGGCGCGACCGACCTGATGGTGCGGAGCTGGCTCGGGCCGGATGCGGACGACGACGCGCGTGAGTTGCTCCGGGCGATGCAGAAGCGGGCCTTCGAGGTCCAGCTGCGCCGCGGGTGACGACGTGGACAACGAGGAGTACGACGTCGAGCCGGAGAAGATCAGCGCGCCCGTGCGATTGATCACGGGCGCGCACGACTTCCAGTTCTTCGCGAACTGCGCGACGTACCTGGCACGAGCGCCTCCCGAACGTCGAGCGCATCGACCTCCCGTGGGCCGGCCACCTGCCGACCCTCGAGCGTCCCGCTGAAGCGTTGCGGTTGATCCTCTAGTCGGGTTCGTCAGTCGGCGAGGGCGCCCATCGGGTCCCAGGCCGGGAGCACGATCGGCTCGTCGTCGAGTCGCGCCTGCAGCTCGGCCGGCAGGGCGGAGCGACGGACGGCGATCTCGAAGACGTGCTCGCCGAACCACGAGTCGTTCATGGTCCAGAAGCCGCTGTCGGCCTTCTCGTCACCCCAGCTGTTCTCGACCCGCCAGCGCCGCGGCGTGCCGTCGACCACGTCGACGCCGGTGAACAGCATCGCGTGCGTCATCAGCGTCTCGTGGTGCACCAGCCGCTCGGCCTTGTCCAGGCTGAACTCGGTGTCGTAGACCGAGCCGTAGTCGTACAGCTTGGCGTCCCAGTAGCCGAGGTCGGCGTTCATCTGCTTGCCGACGTCGCAGCCGAACCAGACCGGCTCGCCGCCGACGATCGCGTCCTGGGTGAGCTGCTTCATCAGGTCCATCTCGACGTTCAGGTACACCACCGGCGGCGCGTCGATGACGTTGCCGAGGTAGTCGACGGTGAAGGTCCGGCCGATCGGGCTGGTCTCGCGCGGGTCGTGCACGAGGCAGACGTACTCGTCGACCGGCAGCGTGCACGTACGCCGCCGCGAACTCGGCCGGCGTGGTCCAGCCGTCGCGGTGGAAGCCCTTGTCGCTGTCCTTCCACTGCCACAGGAACTTCTGCGGCGGCGTGCCGAGGTGGATGCTCAGCACCCGGTGCACCGTGGTCAGGATCTCCTGCTTGCGGTCGCGCTGCGCCTCGACGCCGTCGCAGCGCGCGCAGATCGCGGGCGCCCTGGCGGAGCAGCTTGCGCAGGATGTCGTTCATCTGCGCGGTCGCCGACGAGCTCTCGGTCTCCGGCATCGCCGACTTCGGCACCAGGCCGTGCTTGCGGACCAGCGCGACGAACATGTTCCACTGGCCGCCGTCACCGATCGGGTCGGACAGCAGGTGCGCCACGGTCCGGTCGTCGACGTCGCGGTCGGCGGTCTCGATGATCGCCTCGAGGAAGAAGTTGGCCCGCTCGAACTTGTCCCAGAACAGCAGGTAGTTCTGGGAGAACTCGAAGTCCTTGACGCCCGAGCTTCGCGGCGGCGCCGACCCGCAGCAGGTTCAGCCCGGCGAACAGCCAGCACCGGCCGCTCTTCTTCTGGTTGGTGACCTTCCAGTCGTCCAGCAGGTTCGACACCGAGTGGTCGATCGAGGTGACGACCTGGCGGTCGAGGGCGATGGCGTTGACCGGCGTCTGCGTGACGGCGTTCTGCATCACCCGGTACTGCGGGTTCGACGCGAACTCCTTCTCGAAGAGCGCGAGCTGTTCGGCTGTGAGATTCCGCTCCATAGCAGTCGACGGTATAACAGCCGACCAAGCCGGTACAGCCTCTGCCGGGGTGGCGAATCCGTGCCCTGTCCAGATCCCGCCACGAGCCGGCCCTTGCGTTATGGTAAATGAAAACGACATTCAACAGAGGAGAGGTGCCACCCATGCCTCGACGTCCGGCCCCGACCGGCAAGCGCAAGCCGAAGCAGAACCCGCTCGACCGCGACGGCATCACCTACATCGACTACAAGGACACCGCACTGCTGCGGAAGTTCATCTCCGACCGCGGCAAGATCCGGTCCCGCCGGGTCACCGGGCTGTCGGTGCAGCAGCAGAAGCAGGTCGCCCGCGCGATCAAGAACGCCCGCGAGATGGCGCTCCTCCCCTACACGTCCGCAAACCGCTGACCCCGGCCAGTCCCCGCCCTTTGAGGGGTCAACCCCGGATGCGGTGGGTTGCGGAGCCGAATTCTGCGTCCGCAACCCACCACACGCGGGGTTGACCCCTGAAACGGGGCTCCTCAGCCCGCGCGATCAAGAACGCCCGCGAGATGGCGCTCCTCCCCTACACGTCCGCCAACCGCTGACCCCGGCCAGTCCCCGCCCTTTGAGGGGTCAACCCCGGATGCGGTGGGTTGCGGAGCCGAATTCTGCGTCCGCAACCCACCACACGCGGGGTTGACCCCTGAAACGGGGCTCCTCGGTTCACGGTCCCGACTTGGTGTCTGGAGTCTCGGCTTGGTGTCCGGAACGTCGGATTGTGTCTCAGGTCACCAGATCCGGACCACGCCCCAGACCATCCCCACACCTCAGGCGGAAGAGCCACACTTTCAGGGGTCAACCCCTCAGCTTGTGGGTTGGCCCCCAGGAATTTGCCTCCGCAACCCACGTGTCGAGGGGTTGACCCCTCAAACGGGTGGGATGGGTTAGACGAGGCGACTCAAACGGGTGGGAGCGGTCGGACGAGGCGGCTCAAACGGGTGCGATGGGTTAGACGAGGCGGCTCGAACGGGTGGGATGGGTCAGACGAGGCGGCTCGAACGGGTGGGATGCGGTCGGACGAGGCGGCTCGAACGGGTGGGAGGGTCAGACCAGGCGGCGGTCGGTGGCCCAGCGGGTCAGTTCGTGGCGGTTGGAGAGCTGGAGCTTGCGGAGCACGCGAGGAGACGTGGGTCTCGACCGTCTTCACCGAGATGAACAGCTCGCGGGCGACCTCCTTGTAGGCGTAGCCGCGGGCGATCAGGCGCAGTACCTCGCGCTCGCGCTGGGAGAGCCGGTCGAGGTCCTCGTCGACCGAGGCGATGTCGATCGCGCCGGAGAAGGCGTCCAGGACGAAGCCGGCCAGCCGCGGCGAGAAGACCGCGTCGCCGTCGGCCACCCGGCCGATCGCGTCGACCAGCTCGGTGCCGCTGATGTTCTTGGTGACGTAGCCGCGCGCACCGGCCCGGATCACGCCGATCACGTCCTCGGCCGCGTCCGACACCGACAGCGCCAGGAACTTGACCTCCGGGTGCCGCTGGTGCACCTGCTTCATCACCTCGATGCCACCGCCGCCGGGCAGGTGCACGTCGAGCAGTACGACGTCGGGCTCGCCGCCGACGATCGCCTTCACCGCGGTGTCGACGTCGGAGCCCTCGCCGACGATCTCGACCGAGGCGCCGATCTCGCTGCGCACCCCGGCCCGGAACATGTCGTGGTCGTCGACGACGACAACGCGCCTGCTGTGCTCATCTGTCCATCTCCAGTCGCACTTCGGTGCCTGTCTCCGGATTCGGACCGCACCGTTGCGCGGCCGCCGTGCCGTTCCATCCTGCCCATCACACTGTGCCGCAGGCCGAGCCGATCCTCCGGCACCGCCGTCGGCGTCGAAGCCCTTGCCGCGGTCCCGGACGAAGATCTCGGCCCGGTCCCCGTCCACCTCGACGAACACGTCGATCTTGTCCGCACCGGAGTGCTTGGCGGCGTTCACCATCGACTCCCGCGCCGCCCGGACCATCGCCGACAGCCGCTCGGTCAGGTCGCAGTCCCCGACCGTGACCACCTCGACCGGTACGCCGTGCGAGTCCTCGACCTCGGCCGCGGCCCGCTTGGCCGCGCCGGCGAGGGTCTGGTCGGTCTTGTCGTCCTCGTCGTACAGCCAGGACCGCAGGTCACGCTCCTGCGACCGGGCCAGCCGTACGACGGCCCGCGGGTCGTTCGCCTGCTTCTGGATCAGGGCCAGCGTCTGCAGCACCGAGTCGTGCAGGTGGGCGGCCATGTCGGCGCGCTCCTGCGACCGGATGCGCTCGGCCCGCTCCGCGTTCAGGTCCCGGGTCAGCCGGTGCACCCACGGCCCGGCGATGACGCCGATGCCGACCACCGCGAGCAGCAGCGCGACCAGTACGTCGCCGACCATCGAGAGCCGGCTGTTCTGCACCAGGAACACGGTGATCGCGGTGCCGATCAGGATCAGGCCGACGGCGATCCGGATCAGCGACTTCAAGCCGCCCTTGCCGAGCAGCGATGCCGAGGATCGGGACGCGAACGTCCTTGGCCCACTGGCGCCTTCTGGCTCTCGTCCGCCTGCCGCCAGATCAGCGCCAGACCGGTGCCGGCGAACACCAGCGGCCAGAACATCTTCCCGGCGATCCCGAGCCCGGCGACCTGCAGCAGCAGCAGCACGCCGATGCCGACGACGACCAGGGCCGTCACCTGGCCGCGGCTCTTCTCCCGCTTCCGCGCCTTGGCTCTCGGCCACCGGTCGGTGGCGGCTGGTCCGAGCGCAGTCCCGCTCCGGGTGTGCGCAGCCAGTCCCGGCGCGGCCGGCACGGCCGGCGGCGCCAGCGGCATCAGGAACCACAGCGCCGCATAGATCAGTACGCCGAACCCGCCGAAGACCGTGGCAGCGATGAAGCACCAGCCGGACGATGGTGTCGGACACGCCCAGGTGATCCGCGACCCCGCCGGCGACACCGCTGACGACGCGTCCCTCGGTCCGGCGGTAGGCCCGGCGTACCGGTGGCGCTCGCTGCGCGTGTCCAGGTTGCCGCGGGCCGCCGTTGCCGGCCGGCGGAGCCTTGCCCGGCCTGGCCGCCGAACGCCTGGCACGCCGGCTGCCCGGTCCCAGGCGCGCCGTCTGAGCGCCGCTGCGGCCGTCGGGCGCATACGCGGCGTACGGGCCTTGGTACTGCCCGGGCCCCTGCGGACCCCAGCCTTGTACTGCCACGGGCCGAGTCGGACCCGCTCGCCAGGCGGCGGCCGGGAGGGTCCGCTCGCGGAGGACCCGCCCGTAGGCGCGGCTGGCTGGCTGACTCATCCCCACGATCGTCACACGCGGACAGGGCCGACACCAGCAGGCTTGTCCCGGGCCGTCTCCTCAGCGCCGGCCCCGGCCGCGGTCAGGGTCCGCACCGGGGAGAACCCCGAGCCGGCCGCGCCGATCGCGCCATCAGGCGCGGACTCCGGGGTCGCCAGAGGGGGATCCCCGATGTCGATCCGCCGCCGGAGGGGACACTATCGATGACATGGAGCAGAACTCGAGCGGACCCGGTGGGTTCGACCGCAGCCGGCTGCAGAACGTGCAGAGCTGGCGGCGGAGCCGGTCGGACCGGATGGTGGCCGGCGTCTGCGGCGGTATCGGCCGCGCGCTGAACATCGACCCGGTGCTGGTCCGGGTGGTGATGGCGGTCCTCATCATCAGCGGCCCCGGGATCATCTTCTACGTCGCCGCCTGGGTGCTGATGCCGGACGAGGGCTCGCGACCGCTCGGCGGCGCAGGGTCTGCTCGGCGACCGGGTCCGGCCCGACCACCCGTGGCTGTGGCCGATCGTGATCGGCGTCTGCGTGTTCGTCGCGATCGCGATGATGTCGTCGTTCAACTTCGGCCGGGTCGTCCCCGGCCCGCTGATCGTGCTCGCGGCTGATCTGGCTGTTGCGTGTTCCAGCCGCAAGGGCCGCGGCTGCGCGGTCGCGTCGCCGGCCAGTGGACCGGCCAGCGGCACCGAGCTCGACCGGCGAGCGGCACGCAACGCAGACCGGCCGCCCGCACGGACAGCCGCCACCGGCCGGCCCGGCGCCGGTCGCGCCGGCTGCGCCAGCAGCCGGCCGCGTCGGCGTACGTGCCCCTCAGACCGGCCCGTCAGCTCCCCCGGCGGGCCCGTCGTCCTCGGCCACGCAGCGACCACAGGACCGCACCGTCGAACCGGTCCAGCCTGTGTGGACCGAGGACGACCCCCTCGGCCTGTACGTCGACGAGCCGCCGACCGCGCCGCCGCCGGCCCAGCGACGACGGCCGAGCCGCCCGCCAAGGGCGTCCGCGGGGTGAAGTCGATCGTCGTGGTGCTGACCGGCATCGCGATCGCGATCGCCTGGGCTGGCGCGGCGCCGCCGACCGCCACGATGCTGGTCGATCGGCCTGGCCACGCTCGGTGCCGGCATGCTGGTCGGCGGCTTCGTCGGCCGGACGCTGGCGCTGCTGCCGCTCGGCATCCTGCTCGCGATCGGTGTCGCGCGTGAGCACGGTCTTCCCGAACGTGCCGCGCGACTTCGCCGACGTGAACTACGTCGCGCCGGCCGGGACGACGATCACGGCGACCAGCACGGCGTACAACTTCGACGCCGGGTCGCGTCACACCTGGACCTGACCAAGGCGACCTTCGCGCCGGGCGCCAAGGTGGACGTGCACGGCGGAGCTCGGCGAGGTCGTCGTCAAGGCTGCCGCAGAACGTGGACGTCGACGGGCCAGCTGTCGGCCAAGCTGGGCGAGCTGGTCGGGTTGCGACCAGAGCAAGGGCGGGCGTAATGTCCGACTGATGCTTGAACGACCTGGGCGCGGACGCCAAGCCGGGCCCGTCGACGGTCACCCTGGACCTGCGACCTGAAGCTCGGCAGCATCACAGTGGAGCGCGGATGAAGCAGCCAAGACGAAGCCGGATGTGCCCGGCATCATCGCCGGGACCGTCCTGACCGGCGCCGCGACCATCTGGATGCTGACCGACAACGGCGTCGCTCCAGACCGACGACCTCGGCGCTGACCGCCGCCCTCCTGCTGGTCGCCGCCGGCATCGTCGGCCTGGCCGCCTCCCACCGCGGCTGACCGCGCCTGGTTGCCGCCGGCATCTGTCGGCGGCCACCTCAGGACCGGGCGGGCCGAGGGCCTCGGATAGGCTTGTGGACCGCTCGCCGGTCGTTCGCCGGTGGCGAGTACCCGAGGGGTCCGGACGAAGCGGGTCCCGTGGGTCACAGGAGTTCCGATGGTGCGCGGCACCGTGAAGTGGTTCAACGCCGACAAGGGCTACGGCTTCCTCGCCGTCGACGGCCAGGACGACGTCTTCGTCCACTGGAGCAAGATCGTCTCCGACGGTTACAAGACGCTCGAGGACGGCCAGCAGGTCGAGTTCGAGATCGTCGACGGCCCGAAGGGCCGCGAGGCCGACGCCGTCAAGGCGTCTGATCCTGACCGGCCGCGCACACGGCCGACCGGTGGCCGCGGGCCCGGGTTTCCGGACTGCGCGGAGCGTGGGCAACCGATAACCTGTCGTCTCACCGTGTGAGGGGTGGGACGTGACCGAGCCGGTACCACGTGATCCGGAAGCTCGAGCAGGCGCTCGCCGACGACGACTTCGCCTGGTCGCTGCTGCTCGTCGGCGAGGACCAGACCGACAAGCTCGCCACGCTGACCGGTGACCTGCGCGGCCCGTTCTCGAAGACCGGCGACGGCAAGCAGATCACCTCCGGCTTCTCCTACTGGGGCATCGGCCCGACGATCGCCTGGGCGAACGCCACCAACGACCCGTTCTACCTGGTGATGAAGGCCGGCGCGGAGTCCTTCCTGCGGCACTGGCGCAAGGTCCGGCCGCACGTCGAGAACGGCGGCTTCCACCTGGTCAGCCTCGGTGTCGGCACCGGGGTCAAGGACCGCACCATCCTCGGCGACATGCGCCGGCAGAACCCGGACATGTTCTACATCCCGGTCGACATGAGCTCGGAGATGCTCCGGATGGGCACCCTGGAGCCGGTCCGCGGGGCCCGGTTCCCGATGTCGCAGGTGCTGCCGGTCCAGCTCGACTTCTCGCATCGCCGACAACATGGACGAGCTCGCCCAGATGCTGGCCCGGCTGGTCGGCGACGAGCCGCTCCTGCTCACGCTGACCGGCAACACGCTGGCCAACTTCGAGAGCGACGAGGAGCTGCTCAGCACGCATCACCCGGGTGCTGCGTCCGCAGGACCGGCTGCTGCTCGAGGTCGCCACCACCAGCAGCCTGGACGCCGACGCCGCGAAGGCGGCCGCGGACGAGTACCACCAGACCCGGGCGTTCGCGGAGTTCGTCACCAGCGCGCTGCGCTACAACACCGACCTCACGATCGACAACGACCGGATCGACTTCCGCGGCGAGGTCGAGAACGACGACGCCCTGCGGGTGAAGATCGTCTGGCAGAACAACACCGGCGAGCCGATCGTGATGGGCCTGCCGGACCACACCGAGGTGGTGCTCGAGCCGGAGGACACGATCCTGCTCTACACCACCCGCAAGTTCTCCACCGAGCGGCTGAAGAAGCTCACCGCGGCCTGCGACCTGACCCCGATCGAGCACGCGCACTCCGGCTTCCGCCACACCCGCCGGCCGAGCCCGTTCGGCCTCGACCTGCTCCTGCTCGCCCCCGGCACCGCCGAGAACCGCCACCACCCTCGCCGACGACATCTGGTCGACATGACCTAGCCCCGGCACCCCGCCGACCCGACCGGGCTGGCTCGGGCGCGGATCCGGGTGTCGGCCCGGCTGCGGGTGCTGACGACGGCGCTGCGGCTGACTCCGGGAGACGCCCTGGGCGGCGTACCGGCGTACGGTCGTCACCGCGTCAGCTACGGGTTGCTCGGCGCTGGCGTTCGTACTCGGCGTGATCTGGTTCCTCTGGCCGGACAACTCGCCGCTGGGAGCCGGCGGTCAACTCGCTCACCCTGGTCGCCGGGCTGACCGGCATCTTCGTCGAGCGCCTGACCGCCGAGGCGGAACGCCGTACCGAGGTGCTCCGCGCCGTCGCGGACGAACTGCGGGAGAACACCAGACTGCTCAGCGACGAGCGGTTCTCGCCGAAGACGCCGACCACGCGGCAGGTGTACCCGCGGCTGGTCGTGTCCGCGGTCGACCTCGCGCTGGTCTCCGGCGCGCTCGGCCGGCATCGCGACGCCGAGCTCGTCGGCCTGCTGCACCGGTGGCGCGACACCGTGCACCTGTTCAACCGGCGGCTCGACCTGACCGAGATCAGCACGTTCTCGAACACCATCTCGGCGGCCGAGCTGGCCGCGTTCCACCGGGCGCTGCACCGCGAGAACAGCTACTTCGCCGCCACCCGCGAGATGCTCGACAACCTCCTGACGCACCTAACGGCCGAGGCCGTAACCGAGCAGGCTCTGCCAGTAGCGGCAAATCCGCCTGAGCGGTTGACTTCGCCACACTGCGAGGGCTTCACTTTCGGACAGGACCGTAAATACGGCACCCCGGAGGCATTGCATGCGATCAGTCCGCCCACTCGTCGCGGTGGCAACAGCCGCCGTCCTCGTCACGACCATGACCACTCCCGCCCAGGCGAACCACCGCCCACCGACCGGCACACTCGTCTCGCTCGGTACTCCGCTGTCCGACGTACTCCTGATCGGCGGCACCGTCGCGCCCGGCCCGAACGGCAAGACCGCGATCTGGAACGTCTCCACCGGCAGCCCGGCGTACCTGAACGCCATCGACCCGGCCACCGGCGCCAGCCTGCTCTCGGCGGCGCTGCCCGGCGCCGACGGCAGTTACGCGGTGGCCGCGACCCCGGACGGCACGATCTACGTCGGCACGTACAACAACGGCCACCTCTACCGCCTGCGCCCCGGCGGCACGGTCGAGGACCTCGGCCGGCCGATCGCGAGTGAGACGTTCATCTGGCGGATCACCACCGACGACCAGGGCAACGTGTACGGCGGCACGTTCCCGAGCGGCAAGGTGTTCCGGTACGACGACAAGACCGGCGCCGTCCGCGACTACGGCACGGTGAAACCCGGCCAGACGTACGTCAAGAGCATCGACTACGACAGTGGCAAGATCTACGCCGGCACGATGCCGGACGCACACATCATGGAGGTCGACGCCACGACCGGCGCGATCACCGAGCTCCCCTCGCCGCCCGGGCTGGGCGACCCGGCCGACAAGGTCGTCTACGACCTGAACGCCCGCGGCGGCCGCGTCTACGCCCGGATCAGCACCGCGTTCCCCGGCCCGCTGTACGTCTGGGACATCGCCACCCGGACCTGGGTGGACGAGATCCCGAACGCCCACGGCCTGGACATCTCACCGGTCGGCGCTGACGGCTCGTTGTACCTGATCCAGAACAGCGAGCTGAAGAAGTACGACCCGGCCACCAAGACCTTGACCGGGACCGGCCTGACCTTCACCGGCCGGATCCAGAACGCCCGCTCGATCGGGTACGCCGACCTCGACCTGCCCGACTACCCGGGGACGAGCGTCGTCGGCACGCTCTGGCGCGGCGAGGAGTTCCGCTACAACCCGCAGACCGGCAAGTCCGAGATCTTCCAGACCCAGGTACGCCGGGAGCCGATCGAGATCCTGTCCGTGGCCGGCGGCAAGGACAAGATCTACGCCGGCGGCTTCCTCAACGGCGGCGTCTCCGTGGTCGACCCGTCCACCGGCGCGGCCACCTTCAACCGGTTCTCGCAGGTCGAGGCCCTGATGGAAGGGGCCGACGGCAAGCTCTGGATCGGCGCCTATCCCGAGGCGCGGCTCTACGCCTACGACCAGACCCAGCCCTGGAGCAGTCCGGAGTACTCCCCCGGACCGCCAGGTACGCCGGACAACCCCAAGCAGCTGCTCAACCTCAAGCCGGATCTCCTGCAGACGCGGGCCCGCGCGCTGGTCGAGGTGAACGGCAAGATCGCGGTCGGCACCGTTCCCGACGGCGACCGGCTCGGCGGCGCGCTGGTCATCTACGACCCGTTGACCGGTGCGTCGCAGGGGATCCGGAACGTCGTCCAGGACGAGAGCGTCTTCGGTCTGACCGCCAACCACGGCATCGTCTACGGCGGTACGTCGATCGTCGGCGGACTCGCGACCACCCCGCCGACCCGGGACGCGGGTGCCGTGTTCGCGTGGGACGTGGCCAAGTCCAAGAAGCTGTGGGAAACCGTCCCAGTGCCCGGAGCGGCCACGGTGTCCGCCGTGACATTCGGCCCGGACGGACTGCTCTGGGGCGTGGCCGGCAAGACCGTCTTCGCGGTCGATCCACACTCGGGCAAGGTGCTCAGATCCTTCGTGCTCGGGACCACGACCTCCAGCGGTGACATCGTGGCGACCAAGGAGGCGGTGTACGTGAGCATCGACCTGAACAAGATCTACCGGATCGCGCCGGGGAAGAAGCAGACGCCGACGCTGTTCGTCGAGCACGCGCACCGACGGCTCGGCGTCCGGGGAGATCGCCAACTGCTGCTCACCAGCGGCTCCGAGCTGTTCCGAGTTGATATCAGCCGTTGACAGCCGAAATTCACCCCGGCTACTTTCGGTCCTGACCGTTATTCGGTCTCCTACTTCCCGGCCCTGACTTCCGGACACCACCTTGGGGGTGCGATGAAACTCACCGTCCGCCGCATCGCGGCACCACTCACGGCGCTCGTTCTGGCCGCCGCCCTCTCCTCGTGCGGCGGCGGCTCGGACGAGGCGTCGGATGCCAAGAAGCCCGTCACGCTCTGGATGTACCCGGTGATCGGCGACCAGGCGGCCAGTGACGCGTACTGGCAGAAGGTCGAGAAGGACTTCGAGGCGGCCAACTCCGGGATCGACCTGAAGCTGGAGATGCAGCCCTGGGCGAACCGGGAGGAGAAGGTGGCGGCCGCGTTCTCCGGCAAGAAGGGGCCGGACGTCCTGCTGATGATCCCCGACCAGATCCCGCAGTACGTCGCGAACGGCTCGCTCGAGCCGGTCGACGACGTGGTCACGCCGGACAAGGACAAGTTCCTGCCGGCCGCGATCCCGGGCCTGACCGTGGACGGCAAGATCTACGGGGCGCCGATCTACCACACCGTCACCACGACGATGTACAACAAGACGATCCTGACCAAGGCCGGGATCACCAAGCCGCCGGAGACCTGGGACGAGATCAAGGCCGCGGCGCCGAAGATCAAGGCGGCCGGCTTCACCACGCTGGACTACTCCGCCTCGCCGGAGGCGTCGCTGAACCTGAACTTCTACCCGCTGCTCTGGCAGGCCGGCGGCAAGGTGTTCGCCGACGACGGCAAGTCCGTCGCCTTCAACCAGGCCGCAGGCCTGGACGCGCTGACCTTCCTGAAGAGCCTGTGGGACGAGGGGGCCGTACCGAAGAGCGCGCTCAGCAACGGCAACGTGATCGCCGACCAGCCGCTGGGCAAGGGCCAGGTGGCGATGGCGTTCACCAGTACGCCGGCCGACGCGGGCACGGTGGCGAAGACCTGGGGGGCGGCGAACGTCGAGATCGGTACGCCGCTGACCGGTAAGAAGCAGGTCGGTTTCGGGCTGCCCGGCGGGATCGTGCTGAATGCCGCCTCGGAGAACCAGGACGAGGCGAAGAAGTTCCTGTCGTTCATGATCCAGCCGGCCCAACTCGAGGCGCTTGAGCAAGGCGTCCGGCTTCTTCACCCCGCGCACCGACGTGAAGGCGCCGGTGACCGATCCGACCGCGGCGAAGTTCGGCGACGCGCTGCAGTACGCCTTCCCGGGTGAGCCGAACCCGGCCGCCCGGCAGGTGAACTCGCTGCTCAGCGTCGAGATCCAGGCCGTGCTGACCGGCAAGAAGCAACCCCAGCAGGCGCTCGACGACGCCGCCAAGCAGGCCAACGACCTCCTGTCGAGACAACGTTGACCGAGACCGTCCGGCAGCCCGCGTCCGCCCTGCGGCGGCGCGGGCCTCGCCGGCGACCATGGATCGGGCTGCTGTTCGTGGCCCCGATGCTGGTGTTGTTCCTGCTGTTCCGGTTCCTGCCGGTGGTCGGTGCGGTGCTGCTGTCGCTCACCGACTACCGGCTCAGCGGCCGCTGGACCTTCGTTGCCATTGACAACTACACCCGGTTGCTCTCGGACAGCTTGTTCCACCAGAGCCTGGTCGTCACCCTCACCTACACGGTGATCTTCGTCCCGCTGACCGTGCTGCTCTCGCTCGGCACCGCCGTACTGCTGCATCAGGTGGTCTGGAAGCGCGGCTTCTTCCGCGGCGTCTTCTTCCTGCCGTACGTGACCAGCATCGTGCTGGCCGCGGTGATCTGGAAGTGGATCTACGACGCCCAGGACGGCCTGCTGAACGCCGTACTCGGACTGGTGAACGTCGGCCCGATCGACTTCCTCGGCCAGTCCAGCACGGTCCTGGCGTCGATCGCCGTCACCTCGGCCTGGAAGGGCTTCGGCTACTCGATGCTGATCCTGCTCGCCGGACTGCAGGCGGTGCCGAAGTCGTACCTGGAGGCCGCGATGATCGACGGCGCCGGCAGCTGGCAGCGGTTCCGCTACATCACGCTGCCGCAGCTGCGCCCGGTGCTGTTCTTCGTGCTGGTGATCGAGACCATCGGCGCGTTCCAGGTCTTCGACGCCATGTACGTGATGACCGGCGGCGGCCCGGTCCGGTCCAGCTACTCGCTCGTCTATCTGCTCTACGACAGCGGATTCAAGTACTTCGACTTCGGCTACGCCAGCGCGATCGGACTCGTGCTGTTCCTGATCGTGCTGATCGTCTCGCTCGTGCAGCGCCGGCTCGTCGGGAGGGACGACTGATGGTCAACGTGCTCGAACGACCGCCGGTCCGCGAGCTGAGCGAGACCCCGGCAGCCGGACGGCGTCAGGTCGCCCGGCTGACCTTGCCGACCCTGATGACGCTGACCGCGATCGTCACGATCGTGCCGTTCGCGGCGATGGTGCTGGTCGCGTTCACGCCGCCGAGCGGCCAGACCTTCCCGGACGCGCTGAACCCGGCCAACTTCTCCTTCGAGAACTTCTCGAAGGTGCTGTCGAGCTCGGACATCCCGCGCTGGACGGTCAACTCGCTGCTCTACTCGCTGGTGTCGGTCGTCTGCGTGCTGCTGTTCGCCTCGATGGCCGGCTACGCGTTCGCGAAGAAGAAGTTCCCCGGCCGGGAGATCATGTTCTGGGCCTTCCTGGCCACGTTGATGGTCCCGTTCCAGGCGACGCTGATCCCGTCGTACATCCTGGTCTCGCGGCTCGACTGGGTGGACAGCTACTGGGGCCTGATCGTGCCCACGCTGGCGAACTCGCAGGCCGTCTTCCTGATGCGGCAGTTCATCAGCCAACTGCCGGACGAACTGTTCGAAGCGGCCGAGATCGACGGCGCGCCGGAGTGGCGGATCTTCACGATGATCGTGCTGCCGCTGATCCGCCCGGTGCTGGCGACGCTCGGGATCTTCGTGTTCCTGTGGCACTGGAACGACTTCCTCTGGCCGCTGGTGATCGGCCAGTCCGGCAAGATGCAGACGCTCACCGTCGGCCTGGCCACCCTGCAGACCCAGGCGGTCCCGATCAACCAGATCATGGCCGGCGCGACGATCACCGTCGTACCGAGCCTGCTCGTGTTCGGCCTGCTGCAGCGCTATCTGACCGACAGCATCGCGATGTCGGGGCTCAAGGCCTGACGGCGGCCGGGCTTACGGTGTGACCTCGTCGCGCGCGGCGTCGGTGCGGTACTCGTTGACCGGGTGGTACCGGTCGTAGAGCATCGTCAGGATGCTGAACAGGAAGATGAAGAAGAAGGTGTCGACGAGCGACAAGCCGTCGCCCCGCTGCGAGAGCAGCAGATCTTCGAGCAGGACGATGCCGACGTTGATCCCGAAGACCACGGCGAACGAGATGACGGCGGAATCCCATCCGAAGCCGCGCCGAGCGGCCCAGAGCCCGATCGCGGAGTTGATCACCACGAAGAACGCGATGCCGAGGAAGAGCTGGAGATCGCTCACGTTCACCCCGGGCAGCACCCGCCCGTAGATCACACTGATCAGCCCGATCAGGAAGGTCTTCTCCAGCGCTCCCCAGCCGAAGACCTTGCCGTGCGCGGCGCGGTACGCGGCCCGCTCACTCGCCTCGTCGATCGCGGTCGGCAGCGGGTCGGCGGCCAGTCGCAGCGGCCAATCAGCCGGCCGGAGCCGCGGCCGGACGACGAACCACAGCACGGCGGCGAGGGCGAGCAGCCCGATCACCACGGCCGGCCCGAACCACGGCACGTCCCGGACCGTGTCGGTGAAGTCCAGCTCGGCGATGTGGATCCAGTACTCCTGCGGCAGCTTGATGAAGATCCAGATCCCGGCGGCCACCAGCACCCAGAACCGCAGGCCGTACCGCAGCGGGTTCCGGCGGCTGCGGATCCCCTCGTAGGCGATGAAGAAGTACTCGAAGGTGTTCGGGAAGACCAGCAACAGCCATCTGGCACCGGTGAGCTCGAAGAGCACCGTTCCGACCTGGCGGTAGAAGAACAGGAAGCGGCTGACCTTGACCGCGTGGAGGTTGGACCAGTTGCGCAGGCTCGCCAGGTAGGCGATGGACAGGTAGAACACATCCATCGCCTTGTCGTAGCTTTGATAGTTCGGCGGGTCGTACCCGAAAGCCTGGAAGATGGTCTGGTCGGCGGCGTCCAGCACCAGGGCGCCGAGGATCGCCGGCAGCGGCCAGCGTGGGATCAGCAGCGGCACACCGAACCGCGCAAGCACGACGACCCAAAAGACAACCTCGGTGCCCATCCGACCGCCTCCCGCCGACGGTCAGCTGTGGTCACGCCGAGGATGGCGGGACACCTCCGTCACCAAAGATTACGACGTACACCGTGCGTGAGGCCTCATTTGGAACCGATGAGATTTCCGAACGCCTCGATCGAGCTGAGTACGTCGCTCTGCGGCATGCCGGGCGGCTGGATGCGGAGGATGATGCCATCGGCACCCATTTCCTCGTAGTGCGCCAGTCGCTCGGCGCACTCGGTCGGCGAGCCGATCACGCTGCGGTCGGCGATGTCGTCCCAGCCCTGGGTGTAGCGGCTGGCGTCCGCCGACGTCCGCTTCCAGCCGGTGTAGGCGTCGTACAGGTCGCGCAGCGGCTCCTCCAGCGCCTGCCGCGCGTGCTGCGACGTCGGCGCGCAGAAGCCTTCCCGGCAGAGGATCACCTCGGCGCCGAGCGTGCCCGCGCCGCGCGGGTAGGAGTGGTACTCGGCGATCTTGGCCGGCAGGTCGGCGTCGAGTTCGTTGAACGACGTGGTCCAGCCGTCGCACATCCGCGCGGTGCGCTCGAGCATCGCGGAGACCCGGCCGCCGTTCCACAGCTTCGGCCGCGGGCTCTGCACCGGACGCGGGGACAGGAACGCATCCCGGATGCTGGTGAACTTGCCGTCGTACGTGACCTCGTCCTCGGTCCACAACCGGGTCAGGATCGTCAGGCACTCCTCGAACCGCGCGACCCGCTCGGCCTGCGTCACGCCGTACAGCGCGAACTCCTCCGGCCGGTACCCGAGCACGAAGCCCGCGGTCAGCCGTCCACCGGACAGTACGTCGATGTGCGCGAGCGTCTCGGCCAGTACGACGGGGTGGTAGAGCGGGGCGACGATGCCGGCGGTGGCGATGCCGATCCGCTCGGTCCTGGCGGCCAGCCAGGTCAGCGAGGTGAGGATCTCGTGGTATCCGGGCCGGTGCAGATGCCGCTCCCCGAGCACGACCCACTCGAAACCGACCTGCTCGGCCAGCCGGGCCTGCTCGACCGCGTCCTCGAGCCTCGACCGCTCGTCGGGGGTGCCGTAGAGGTTCAGATACAGACCCAGCCGCATCGGGGTGCCGCCTTCCGTTGACAGAGACCGCTCGCGGTATTTACGGTCTTGACCGTAAATGCTTTCCGATCAGATTGCGACCCGAGGAGCCGGAATTGAGTGTTGCATCGCATCCGGTCGGGTTGCCGACCGACACCGGATCTGGACGGATCAGCGCGATCAAGACCCGGGTGGTCAGTGCCCGCTACCGCCGGCCGTTCCAGATCAGCAGCGGGATCAGCACCGAACTGGTCAGCCTGGTCGTCGAGATCCACACCGCCGACGGTGCCATCGGGATCGGTGAGACCTCACCGATGACGGCGTACACCGGCGAGACGCTGGCCGGCGTCACCGCCGCGATCGAGGAGCATCTCGCACCGGCCCTGATCGGCCGCGATCCGCTCGACCGGGCCGGTGCGCACGTGGTGATGGACACCGTCCTCCGCGGCCAGCAGGTGGCCAAGGCCGGGCTCGACATCGCCCTCTACGACCTGGCCGGGCGCCTGAGCGGCTGGCCGGTGCACGCCATTCTCGGCGGGAGCGTCAGAGAGCGCGTGCAGACGACCTGGGTGGTCGGACTCGGCACGCTCGACGAGATGGCCGCCGAGGCAGCGGAGTACGCGGACAAGGGCTTCCGGCACCTGAAGGTCAAGGGCGGCCAGGATCCGGCCAAGGACCTCGAACTGATCCGTGCGGTTCGTTCCGCGATCCCCGCCGACGCAGAGCTCTGCCTGGATGCCAACGAGGGGTACGACGCGACCACAGCGGTGCCGTATCTCGCCAAGATGACCGACGCCGGTCTGACGCTCCTGGAGCAGCCACTGCCGCGCTGGGACCTTGCTGGGCTCGTCCGGCTGCGGGACCGGCTCGACGTACGCATCATGGTCGACGAGAGCATGCACTCCCTGCATGACGCTCTGGAGATCGCGCGGCGCGGTGCGGCCGACGTACTGAACATCAAGATCCTCAAGGTCGGCGGCCTGCATCGCGCACTGCAGATCGCGAACGTGGCCGAGGCCGCCGGGCTCGCGGTGAAGGTAGGCTCCATGCCGGAGCTGGGCGTGGCCACACTCGCCGCTGTCCACCTGGCCGCCGCCGTACCGGGTGCCACCGTCGCAGCCGATCTGGTCGGGCCGCTGATGGTCGACGAGGACCCGCTGGCTCCGAGCGTGTTCGCCGACTGCCACGGCTGGATCGACGTACCGAAGCGCCCAGGCCTCGGCCACGACGTCTGAGAGGTCTCATGCACCCACTCGTCGAGCAACTCCGCGGCACACTGCTCCCCGCGGTCGTCACTCCGATGGACTCCGACGGCGTCGTCGCGTACGACGCTCTGACCGCGTACGCCGGTGCTCTCGCGGCAGAATCCATCGGCGGGGTCGCGGTGTGGGCCCACACCGGGCGCGGGCTCTACCTGTCTCCTGCTGACCGCTCGAAGGTGCTGGAGACGTGGCGGGAGGCTACGGACGTCCCGATCGTCGCGGGAGTCGGCGTACCTCGGTCTTCGTCGGCGCAGAGCCTGCACGAGGCCGCAGACGCGACAGTGACGATGGCGCTGCAGGCCGCTGCGGGTGGGGCCGATGCGGTGATGGTCTATCCATTGGCTGCGCTCGGCGACCTGCCGGACGGGCATGCACAGGCGGTGGCGCTGCACGAGCGGGTGGCGGCGGAGAGTGGGCTGCCACTGGTCGGCTTCTACCTGCATGGTGAGGCTGGTGGGTATCCGTACCCGCCATCGCTGATCCGCGAGCTGTTGAGCTTGGACTCCATGCTCGGGGTGAAGACTGCGACGCTGGACCGCGCTATCGGGTGCCAGGACGCCATCTGGGCAGGACGTGGGACGGGCAAGCTGCTGATCACCGGTGAGGACCGGATGTACGGGCCCTCGTTCATGTGGGGCGCGGATACGGCGCTGGTCGGGATCGCCGCGGCCCAGGTTGCGCTGTCGGCCGCTGTGTTGTCGACCTGGACGTCAGGGGACCACAGTGGCTTCCTGCTGGCGTCCGACCGGCTGGACCGGTTCGCGGCGGCGACCTTCTACGCACCCATCGAGGGGTACGTGCAACGCATGCTCTGGGCCGCCGTGTGGGAAGGACTGCTCCCGTCGGAGGCCGCCTACGACCCTTACGGACCGTCCTTGCCGGCCAGTGAGCGCGACCTGGTGATCCGGACGCTCGAGGAGCTCAGTAGCTAGGCGGTGGGGTGGCACGCTCCCTCCATCGCGCCACCACACCGACGCCGTCGTGACCGATCCAGGGGTGGCGGTAATTGTGGTCTTGACCGAAACTAGGAGAGACCGCCGTGAACGTCAAGAGCCCGTGGCCGCCTGCGCTATTCTGCGAGTTGAGGGCCAGACCAGAAGTCGTCGCCTGACGCGATGAGCTGTCCCGATAGGCAAAGGAGTGCCGTGCAGATCAGCTCAGCCTCGCGCGCGGTGTCCTGATGACAGTCGCGGTCGGCGTCGTCGGGCCGGAGGACCTGGTTCAGCGCGTGATCGCGGTCGGTCCGCCGAGCGGGGCGAACCTGCTCCCGCTGCCGTACCGGCACGAGACCGAGGCGGTCGAGCTGGTCGAGCAGGCGCACGAGAAGGTCGACGCCCTGCTGTTCACCGGCGTGGTGCCCTACACGATCGCCACCGAGGCCGGGGTGATCGACCGGCCCGCGATGTACGTCTCGTACGACGGCGCCACGCTGCTGCGGGCTCTGGTCGAGTTGCTGCGGCTCGGTCACAATGTCACCCAGTTCTCGATCGACACCCTGCTGCGCAGTGAGGTCCTCGAGACGATGATCGAGGCCAAGCTGCCGACCGACCAGATCCAGGTGCTGCCCTACCGGCCCGGCCTGACCTCGGACGACATCGTCGCGTTCCACCGGGCCGCGCGGGACAAGCACGACACCAAGGTCGCGATCACCTGCCTCGGCTCGGCCTTCCACCTGCTCGAGAACGAGATGCCCTCGGTCCGGCTGGCCCCGTCGCGGTACTCGATCCGCTCGACCCTCCAAGCCTTGGTTCTGACGACGACCGGTCAGCACGTCGGGGACGCCCAGGTCGCGCTCGGCGTGATCGCCCTACCCGAGCCGGACGACGCCCTGGCCGCCGACCTGATCACGCTCGGCGGCAGCCTGGCCGCGCTCCCGGACGGCCGGCATCTGGTCGTCACCACCCGCGGTCTGCTCGAGCAGGCGACGGAACAGTTCACCCGGATGCCCTTGCTCGACCACCTCGCGGCGCGGCACAGCACGGCGTACGTCGGTTTCGGCGTCGGACGTACGGCGGCAGAGGCGGAGGCGCTCGCCCGTCGCGCGGTCAGCCGGGCGGAATCGATCGGCGCGGTCGCCGGTGTGGTGTCGATGTCCGACGACGTCGAGCTCGTGATCGAGCCGACCGGCGATCAGCCGTCCACCAGCCGCGGCACCGAGAGCCTCCCGCTGCTGGCCCGCCGGGTCGGCCTCAACACCCAGACCCTGGCCCGTATGCGCGAACTCACCGCCACCCTCCCCGACGGCCTCACCACCCAAGACGTCGCCGACCACCTAGCCGTCCAACTCCGCACCGCCCGCCGCGTGCTGAAACGCCTGGAACGAGCCGGCCTCGCCGCCCCCACCGGCACCCAGCAACACGGCCGCACCGGCCGCCCACCCACCGTCTACCTGATCCGCCTCTAGCCCCATCCGCGTCCCCCTCTGATGGGCTGACCCATCCGGTGGCGGGTTCACCCACCGGAATCCGGTTGGCCAACCCACCCGGAGATGGGTCAGCCCATCAGAGGGTGTGGGGGTGGATGACGGTGACGCCGGCGGGGGTGCCGTTGGAGAGGGCTGCGAGGGCGGCTGGGGTCTCGTCCAGCGTGATCGTGCGGGTGATCAGGTCGGCGGGCCTGAGGTTGCCTTGGGCAACGAGGTCGAGCATCTCGGGGTAGGCGTGGGCGGGCATGCCGTGGCTGCCCAGCCACTGCAACTCTTGGCCGATCAGGCGGCTGACGTCCAGCTGTACGCCGGAGGGGAGCAGGCCGACCTGGAGGTGGCGGCCGCGGGGCCGCAGCGACTGCAGGGCTTGCTGGACGATGTCGTTCGAGCCGAGGGCGTCCATCGTCACGTGCGCGCCGCCGCCGGTGAGGTCGCGGATCTCCTGCACGGTGTCCGGCGATGCCGACAGCGTGTCGGTGGCTCCGTACTCGCGGGCCAGCTTCAACGCGGCCGGGTTCGGGTCGACGGCGATCACCCGGGCGCCGAGGGATGCGGCGATCATCACGGCGGAGAGACCGACGCCGCCGCAGCCGAAGATCGCGACGGTTTCGCCGGCGGTGAGCCGGCCGACCTGGCGGATCGCGCGGAAGGCGGTCGCGAAGCGGCATCCCAACCCCGCCGCGGTGGCGAAGGCGAGGTCGTCGGGGAGGCGGACCAGGTTCACCTCTGCGATACGGCACCGCGACGTACTCGGCGAAGGAACCCCAGTACGTGAAGCCAGGCTGCTGTTGACGAAGGCAGACCTGCTGGTTGCCCTCGCGGCACTGCTCACACTCGCCACATGCACAGATGAACGGCGTCGTCACCCGATCCCCGACCTGCCAGCCCGACACCCCGGCACCGACCGCGGCGATCGTCCCGGCCAGCTCGTGACCCGGCACATGCGGCAGCACGATGTCCGCGTCGTGCCCCATCCACCCATGCCAGTCACTCCGGCACAGCCCGGTGGCCTCGACCTTGAGCACCACCCCGCCAGCTACGGCCTCGGGTACCGGGACGTCCTGGACGACTGGCAGAACGCCGTACTGCTCGATGACGACAGCGCGCATCCCGGCATCCTAGGACAGGCCGAGTCAGCCGACGCAGAACTCGTTGCCTTCGGGATCGAACATGACGATGTGCCCGAGAACGTCAGGTCCGTAGAACTCCTCGCGGACCTGCGTCGCCCCGAGGTCCACCAACGAGGCTGCCTTGGTGCGCATCCGGTCCGCGGACGCGGCGTCGCGCTCGCCAGGACCGGCCACCCGGATGTCGATGTGCAGCCGGTTCTTCGAGGTCTTGGGCTCGGGCACCCGGAGGAACCCGATCGCCGGCCCGACATCGTCGGGGTCCACGATCGAGGCTCCGTCGGGGTCGTCGTACCCGGGCTCCAGGATGTAGCCGAGCGCCGCCGCCCAGAACTCCGCGAGCCGCCGCGGCTCGGCCGCATCCGCACCAATGGTCCAGTTCGTCGCCATGCAGACGACGGTAGTACCAATTCCGGACGATCTACGGCCGGATCAGCCGCCGGCAACCGCCGGGATGATCGAGACCTGACCGCCGTCCTTGATCGCGGTCCCCAGGCCCTCGGCGAACCGTACGTCGTCATCGTCGACGTACACGTTCACGAACCGGCGCAGCTCGCCCGACTCGTCCAGCACCCGGCCCTTGATGCCCGGGTACGACGCCGTCCAGCGAGTCGAGCACCTCGCTCAGCGTCGCGCCCTCGGCGGAGACTTCGGACACGCCCTGGGTGTAGGGCCGCAGGATGGTCGGGACGCGAACGCTCACACTCACTGCAGGCCTGCCTTCACGAAGGCGTCGTACGACGCGGGAATGGTCACCTTGGGGCCGACCCGGTCGGCCACGGCGTCGAGCGTCTTCAGCCCGTCGCCGGAGTTGATGATCACCGTCTCGGCCTCGGGGTCGAGCTGCCCGGTCGCGATCAGCTTCCGCAGCGTCGCGACGGTCACCCCGCCCGCGGTCTCGGCGAAGATGCCCTCGGTCCGGGCCAGCAACTGGATGCCCTCGATGACTTCCTCGTCGCTGACGTCCTCGATCGCTCCACCGGTACGCCGGGCGACGTCGAGAACATACGGTCCGTCGGCGGGGTTGCCGATCGCCAGCGACTTCGCGATGGTGTCCGGCTTCACCGGCTTGACCACGTCGTGGCCGTCCCGGAACGCCTGGGCGACGGGCGAGCAGCCGGTCGCCTGAGCGCCGTACACCTTGTAGTCGGTGGCGTCGACCAGGCCGAGCTTGCCGAGCTCGGTGAAACCCTTGTCGATCTTGGTCAGCTGCGAGCCGGACGCGACCGGGATGACGAGCTGCTGCGGGATCCGCCAGCCGAGCTGCTCGGCGATCTCGAAGGCCAGGGTCTTGGAGCCTTCGGAGTAGTACGGCCGGACGTTGACGTTGACGAACGCCCAGCCCTCCTCCTCGCCGGCGATCTCGGAGGCCAGCTTGTTCACGTCGTCGTAGTTGCCCTCGACGGCGACCAGGGTGCCGCCGTACACGGCGGTGGTGATCACCTTCGGGCGCTCGAGGTCGTGCGGGATGAACACGACCGAGCGGATGCCGGCCCGGGCGGCGGCCGCGGCCACGGCGTTGGCCAGGTTGCCGGTCGAGGGGCAGGCGAAGACCTGTCATGCCGAGCTCGCGGGTGGCGCTCAGGGCGGACGCGACCACGCGGTCCTTGAAGGAGTGGGTCGGGTTGCCGGAGTCGTCCTTCACCCACAGCTTGCGCAGACCCAGCTCGCGGGCCAGGTTCTGCGCGTCGACGAGCCGGGTGTAGCCGGGCTCGGTGTTCGGGAAGCTGGCCACGTCGACCGGGACGGGCAGCAGCGGCTGGTAGCGCCAGATGTTCTTGGGACCGGCTTCGATCTGCTCCCGCGTGATGGTCGGGTAGTCGTACCCGACCTCGAGAGGACCGAAGCACTCCATACAGGCGTAGAACGGACCGAGCGGCGACTTCGCCCCACAGGCGCGACAGCTCAGGTGCGTACCGTTGCCGAAGGCACCTTCACGGATGGTATGGGTGGCGGCGGTCAGGCTCATGAGTGAGGTTCCCCTCTCATCTTCCCCGGACCGGATCTCGGCGCGGGACGGATTTGGCACCGGTCCGCCGCGAGCGCCCCGGACGGGGGTCTCCACGGGGAGGGTTGCCGGGACGTCAACGGGCCGTTTCCCTCAGTCCCTCTGGATGAGCTCCCCCGAGACTACCCAATCGGGTCCATCATGTGTCGCCCGGTCCCACGATCCGAGACTGCGGATCTCAGTCACGGGGGCGTGGACCGCCAGGCCATCACAACGAGCCGCCACCGGGCCGCGCAGGCGGGGCGAGCGCCGGGCCCGGTCGGTTGTGATGGCGTGGCGGTCCGCTCCCCTACCGGAGACGGTGGGTGGCGCCCGGCGTGTGCGTCGGGAGCGACTTGCGGGGACCGTAGCGGGGGTGGCCGGGGCCGGCCAGCTCGAGCAGGCGCTGGACGCGGAAGCGGTGGCCGCGGTAGGGCTCGATCAACTCGGCGCAGCCGTCGTCGTCGAGCTCTTCACCGATCAGGGCGTACGAGACGTCGCGGGACACGTGGTAATCGGCGAACGAGAACGCGTCGGCGTCGCCGTGGGCGCGTTGCCGCACCTCGGCCGCGGTCCACACCCCGACCCCCGGGAGCGATCGCAGCCGCCGCTCGATCTCGGCCGAGTCGGTCAGGTCGAGGGTCCGCTCCAGCGCCTTCGCCCGGGTCGCCGCCGTCACGACCACCCGGGATCGACGGCCCTCCACGCCGGCCCGCAGCCACTGCCACGACGGGATCAGCCGCCACTCCTCCGGCGCCGGCGGCACCATCATCACCCGGCCGTCCGGTGACGTCGGGCCCGGCGCGGGTTCGCCGTACTCACGCAGCAGCAGCCGCCAAGCGCGGAACGCCTCCTTGCCCGTCACAACCTGCTCGATCCCCGCGGCCGCCATCGCCTCGAACACCGCCCGCGTCCGCGGCACCCGCACATGCGGAAACCGCCGAGCCGCGTCCACCAGCACCCGATGCTCGGGCAACGGCTCGAACCCGTCCCAACTGTCCGCGTCCCCCAGCAACTCCGGCACCCCATCGAGCGCCCACGAAGCCCCCGGCCCCCAGGCCTCCGCCTCCACTTCCCCGATCCCGGAGTACGGCGTCAGCCGCAGGAGCACCGGCCCGTCCGGCGTCCGCGTCGCCCGCCACACCGTCCGTCGCCCGGCATCAAACACATACGCCGGATCTCCGGGCCCCTTCCGCAACCCTCCGATCACCGAATGCGGATCCACCACCCGCCCAGCCCGCCAGACCCGCACCACCGAACTCACCCGCCAAGTCTTACTCACGGCACCGACAGCTACCGGATCGGTGTCGGCGTCGCGGCCAGACGCTCGCGCATCCACGGGTACGGATCGATCAGCGGTTCGCGAGTGGAGAGGACGTTCTGTACAAGTTCGGTGAGGCGATCACCCATCACGTAGTGCCGGCCTCTGGTCTCACCTACAGGTCGCAGCAGTTCCAGCTCGGTAAGCCTCGCCAGGTCGCGGCTGGCTGTCCGCTCCTCGATCCCCGCTCGGCGGACGTACGTCGAGCGCCGCATGCGGAAGCCGAGCGACGCGTCGAACAGTTCGTCAGCGACACGCTCGGCCAGGCCGAATTGCGAGATCAGCTCGTCGAAAGCCAGCCATAGCTTGCCCGCCTCGCGATATCGCCGCCGTACCGTCTGCGCCTGGATGTGATGGGCGCGCAGGTTGAACTTGACCCAGAGTGCGGCCGAGCGCTCCGGATGCCACGCGCCGGCGCCGGTCGCGGCCAGCACCCGGTAGTAGTCCTCGGTGTTGCTGCCCAGCCACTCCTCGATGCTGGAGAAAGCCGGCTCGCCGATTCCACCGCGTGACAACACCAGCGTCTGCAAAGCTCTGGCCATCCGACCGTTGCCGTCCCGGAACGGATGGATCATCACCAGGTTCAGGTGTGCCATCGCCGCATGCACGAGAGGATCCACCTCTCCGTCGGTGTCCAACCCGTCCACCAGCTCACCAACGAGACCGGACACCTCCTCTGCCGACGGGCCCTCGTAGACGTTCTCGCCGGTGGTCTCGTCATGCACGTAGACCGCACCCTGCCGATAGCTGCCCGGACTCTTCGCCAGGTCGTGACTGAGCATCATGAAATGCATGCCACGGATGGCCGACACGTCCAGCCGGAAGTCCGAGTCCTTCGCCATCGCCAGCACGTAGCCGAGCGCCTGCCGGTACCCGCGGATCTCGGCGAACGTACGCTCGTCAGTGCTCAACGCCTCCTCGTCGTCCAACGCCGCCACCGCCTCGTCGAGCTCGACGTCGTACCCCTCGATGCTGTTCGACCCCTGGATCGCACGCGCGAGCATGCTCCGCCGCAGCCCGCCGGCCCAGCGCCGCGGTACTCGCAGGATGTCGGTGAGCTCGGATCGGAACGCGTGGATCTGCTCGAGGACCTGTCGATCCTCGAGATCCGGCTCCGGTGTGCTGAAGATCGTCATCGGCGTGTCCTAATGTCTCAATTCTTAGGACATCGTACGCCCAATGTCCTAAGAATTGCGACATTGGGACATGACCGGGGATGTGGGCCGATACTGAGGCGCATGAGTGGGTGGCAGTGGGTGAAGGTGGTGGGGAACTTCCTGAATCTCTCCACGGTGGTCGGGGTGTTGGTGGGGATGATCGGGAGGGCTCGGTTCAGTCGGGGGCCGCGGGGGTTGTTCTTCGCGAACGGGTACAAGCTGGGGTTTCCGGTGGCGGGCGCGTTCACGATCGGGAACGTCGTACTGAGCAAGCATGAGCGCACGTACTTCGACGATGCGGCGCTGGTGCGGCATGAGGAGCGGCATTCGTGGCAGTACTTCTGCCTGCTCGGGTTGCTGATGTTCCCGCTGTACGTCGTCGGCGTCGTCGTCTCGTTCCTGCTCACCGGCGATCCGGCGTCGCGCAACCCGTTCGAGCGGCTGGCCAACCTCAAGGATGGCGGGTACGTCGAGCGGCCGATCCAGCCGATCGGCAAGACCGTGACGCAGGCCTTCAGCGTGCTGCGATCGCGTCCGAAAGGGCGATGAGGACAGTCACCACACCGGTGGGGTCGTCCACCACGATGTCTGCCGCCTGAATCAGCTCTGTGGCGTTGGACGAGCGCGTGGCCAGCAGTACGGCGCGCAGTCCGGCCTTCCGATGCTCTTCGACCGCCCTGAACGCGGCCAGGTCGCCCAGGTCGTCACCGGCGTACAGGATCGACCGGGCGCCGGTGGACTCGAGCAGCCGGCGCAGTGCGACGCCCTTGTCGATACCAGGCGGCCGGAGCTCCAGGACCAGGTTGCCCGGCTCCAGGCGCAGCTCAGTCGACTCGGCCAGCTCGGTCAGCGGCGTACTCAGTCTGTCCAGCGCACCGGCCGGATCAGGCAGCCGGCGCGTGTGGACGGCCAGCGAGCTCTCTTTGTCCTCGACGTAGGCGTCCGGCACCCCGACCTCGCGCAGCAGCTCCGGCAGCCGGGAGCGCGCTTCGGCCACCCCGGCCGGCACTGGGTCGCTGGTCACCATCCCGGTCGCCGCGTCCCACTGCTCCAGCCCGTAGTGCCCCAGTACGACGAGACTCCCCAAACCGGGGTGGCCGGTCACACCGGTGAGCTCAGTGGCCACGAGCGCCGGACGGCCGGTGACGATCGCTACCTGCTTCACAGACCGAGCCAGTCGAGCCAGTGCATCGAGGGCACCCTCGACCGGCCGGGCCCGGGCCGGATCCTCGACCAGCGGGGACAGTACGCCGTCGAAGTCGGACGCAACCACCGCGGTGGCCGGGTCGGCGACGATCGCTTCCCAGCCTTCGCGGCCGGCGACGGTCTGGATCACCGGAGTACTCATCCTGTGTAGTCCGAGGTGAGGATCACCGTGAGGCGGTCCTTCTTCATGTTGTCCAGCGCGCCCTTGGTCCGGCCGACGCCGATATCGCGGGCGAGCTGGTTGGCGGCGACGAGCATGCCCGGCGGGTAGTAGACGGTGCTTTCGGCGATCTTGCCGTGCCAGTTGTCGGCGCCGGCCACGCTCCAGCCGGCCTGCCGCGCCCGGCCTGCGACCGAGTCGGCCAGACCCTTGCGCGGCGTGTTGTTGTAGATCTCCGCAGCCGGCCGCTCGGCCGCCGGGATGGTCGTCGGCTCCGTGGCCGGCGGCGGAGTCGGCTCAGAGGTGGGGGCGGTCGTCGGCGCGGTGGCCGGCGTCGACGACGGGGCCTCCGAAGGTGTGGTGGCGGGCTCGGTCGGCGTCGGCTCCGGCACGCTGGCCGCGATCGTCGACGGTTTCGCGCTGGGCTTCGGGCTGTTCGCACCTGACGGCTCGGCGCCAGCCTTGGTGTCAGGACCACCATGTGTACCGAACAGCACCAGCAGGCCGGCCACGATCGCGACGACGGCGGCCACCGCGACCAGGGACGAGAGGACCTGGCCGTGGTCGCCCTTCGGGCGGGACATGGTCAGACCTCGATGCCCAGCCGGCGAGCAGAACGGGCGCGCTGCCGGGCGGCGCGCAACCGGCGCAGCCGCTTCACCAGCAGCGGGTCGTGGGCGAGCGCCTCGGGCCGGTCGATCAGAGCGTTGAGGACCTGGTAGTAGCGGGTCGCCGACATCTGGAACTGGTCCCGGATCGCCTGCTCCTTGGCACCGGCGTACTTCCACCAGTGCCGCTCGAACGCGAGGATGGCTCCGTCACGCTCGGAGAGCCCGGTGGAGGCCGGCTGCGCAGCTTCGGCGGGGCCGGAAGAGCTGGCGTTGGCGCTGTCCATCTGGTGGTGACTCCTGTGCGGTCGGTGATCGTCCGTCCGCGCTCCACTGTACGTGTTGAACAACACCGATGTCATTCACCGGTCGGGCGACACGGAGCGTGTCGTCGGCGGACACCCGACCTCAGTCAACTCTGGCAGGATCACAGGGGTGAGCTCAACTCTTTCCGACTGGGGTGGTGGAGTGGGGAAGGAATTCAGAGCAGTGGCGCTGGTGGAGGAGCTGCAGGCCAGGAGCCGTGAGGTGGACCCGCTGGTCAACGCCATCTGCACGCCGAACCCCGCCGCTCTCACCCATGCCGCCCAACTCGACGCAGAGCGTGACGAAGGTCGAGTCCGTGGCCCGCTGCACGGCGTACCGGTCCTGGTCAAGGACAACATCGACACCGCCGACCTGCCGACCACGGCCGGCTCCCTGGCGCTGGCCGACCAGCCACCGCCACCGCACGACGCCCCACTGGTGCAGCGGCTCCGTGAAGCGGGCTGCGTCGTCCTGGGCAAGACCAATCTGAGCGAGTGGGCCAACTTCCGGGGCTCGGCCTCCTCCTCCGGCTGGAGCGCGTACGGCGGTCTGACGCGCAACCCGTACGCGTTGAACCGCTCGGCCGGCGGCTCCTCGAGCGGATCGGGCGCTGCGGTCGCCGCAGGGCTCGCGGACTACGCCATTGGCACGGAGACCAACGGTTCGATCGTCTGCCCGGCCGCACTGAATGGAATCGTTGGTCTGAAGCCCACGGTGGGCCTCGTCCCGCAGCAGGGCATCGTCCCGATCTCACACTCGCAGGACACCGCCGGACCGATGACCAGGACCGTCACCCAGGCGGCAGCCCTGCTCTCGGTCATGACCGGCAGTAGGACCGACTACACGGAGTACTGCCGTGGTGCCGACCTCAGCGACGTGCGGATCGGCGTACCCCGCGGTCCACTCTGGGGCTACTCGACCGGTCTCGACCAGGTCAGCGAGCAGGCGCTGGAGACACTCAGCCGGTGTGGAGCCACGCTGGTGGACCATCTGTCGCTGCCGACACCCGGTGGCGACGAGGACCAACTGCAGGTGCTGGCCCACGAGCTCAAGGTTGACCTGGCGGCGTACCTGGCCACCCGTGTGCCCGGCGGACCGCGCACGCTGGACGACCTGATCGCGTTCAACCAGGAGCATTCGGACGTCGAGCTCCAGTGGTTCGGCCAGGAGCTGTTCGAGCGGGCCGCGGGCACCGAGGGGCTGAGTTCCCCGATCTATGTCGCCTCCCGGCTGACGGCGCTCCGGGCGGGCCGGGACGGCATCGACGGCCTCCTCCGGGACAACCAGCTCGACGCCCTGGTCTGCCCGTCGTACTCCCCAGCCTGGTCCATCGACCTGGTCAACGGTGACCACGTACTGGGCAGTTCGTCGTCACATGCCGCCCTGGCCGGATATCCACTGCTCTCGGTGCCGTCCGGGATGGTCGCCGGATTGCCGGTCGGGATCACGTTCAGTGGCACCGCCCGGAGTGACTCCACGCTCATTCGCTTGGCTCACGCCTTCGAAACGGCGAGAATCGGTACGGAGGGACCGTTCCCGACCCCGGAGTTAACCCAGTGGGTGTAGATCGCGTCAGGTGGGGCATCGTTGCTACGGGCAACATCTCTACGTCGTTCACGAGGGATCTGAAGCTGCTCGCGGACGACGCCGAGGTGACCGCGGTCGCGTCTCGATCCCAGGGCAGCGCGGACCGGTTCGCGGCCGAGTTCGGCATCGAGCGCGGGTACGACGACTACCGCCGGCTGCTCGACTCGGGCGTCGTCGACGTGATCTACATCGGTACACCGCACCCACAGCACTACGCGATCGCCCGGGCCGCACTGCAGGCCGGCATCGCGGTCCTCTGCGAGAAGCCGGTCACGCTGACCGCCAAGCAGGCACGAGACCTGATCGCGGTCGCCAATGAGCACAAGACGCTGTTCGCCGAGGCGATGTGGATGCGGACCAACCCGGTGATCCAGGCCTTCTTCAAGGAGCTGGCGAGCGGTGTGATCGGCGAGCCGCAACAGGTCGTCGCCGACTTCGCCTTCTACAAGCCGTCCCTGCCGGCCCGGCTGCTCGACCCGGCGCTCGGCGGCGGCTCGCTGATGGACGGTGGCATCTACCCCATGACGTTCACGTACATGGCCCTGGGCCGCCCGGCCGAGCTGAAGGCCGTCGGCTCGCTCAACGACGACGGCATCGATCTGAACGTGGCCATGGCCTGGCGCTACGACTCCGGTGCGGTGGCCGCGCTGACCTGCGGGCTGCGGTCGCAGAACCCGTGGGTGGCCTCGGTCAGCGGACCCGAGGGCAGTCTGCAGTTGCCACACCGCTTCCACCACCCCGAGTACTACGTCCGCAGTACGGCGGCCGGGGCGGAGCGGATCGACGTACCGACGCATGGGCTTGGGTACCACTACGAAGCCACCGCGGTGATGCAGGCGCTGCGTGAGGGACGGACCGAGGCTCCGTTGCTGCCGCATGCCGCGACGCTCGAGATCCTCGAACTACTCGACGAGACCCGGAGCCAGATCGGGGTCCGCTACCCCGGTGACGACGACGACCTGAGTGGATAGGGCTGACATGCCGAACGGACGAAGTTCCTTCGTGGTGGTGGCCAACCGGCTACCTGTCGACCGGATCGAGATGCCCGACGGCAGTACGGCGTGGCGCCGCAGCCCTGGTGGACTGGTGACTGCCTTGGCGCCGGTGATGCAGCGGCACCACGGTGCGTGGATCGGCTGGACCGGGAGCGCCGACGAGAAGGTGGACCCGTTCGAGGCCGACGGGATGCATCTGGTCCCGGTGATGCTGTCGGCCGAGGACGTGCAGCTGTACTACGAGGGCTTCTCCAATGCCACGCTCTGGCCGCTGTACCACGACGTGATCGTGGCGCCGGAGTTCCACCGCGAGTGGTGGGAGTCGTACGTGTCGGTGAACCGGCGGTTCGCCGAGGCCGCCGCGGACGCCGCCGACGACGGCGCGGACGTCTGGGTGCACGACTACCAGCTGCAGCTGGTCCCGGCGATGCTGCGCCGGCTGCGACCCGACGTACGGATCGGGTTCTTCCTGCACATCCCGTTCCCGCCGACCGAGCTGTTCGCCCAGATGCCGTGGCGGCGGCAGATCCTGGACGGGCTGATGGGCGCGGACCTGGTCGGCTTCCAGCGCCCCGGCGCCGCCTCGAACTTCGCCCGGCTGGCCCGCAACCGGATGGGCCTTCGCACCCGCGGCGACCGCATCCACCTGCCCGACGACCGGATCGTCCGGGCCAAGGCCTTCCCGATCTCGATCGACGTCGGCGAGCTGGAAACCCTCGCCCGCAAGCCGGAGACCGCGGCCCGCGCCGCCGAGATGCGGGAGGAGGTCGGCAACCCCGCGCACGTCCTGCTCGGCGTGGACCGGCTCGACTACACCAAGGGCATCCGGCAACGGCTGCGCGCCTTCGGCGAACTTCTGGACGAGAAGCGCATCTCCGTCGACGAGGCGGTGTTCATCCAGGTGGCGACGCCGTCGCGCGAACGCGTCGAGCAGTACCGCGTACTCCGCGACGAGATCGAGCTGCTCGTCGGCCGGATCAACGGCGAGCACGGCCGGATCGGTACGCCGGCGATCAACTACCAGCACACGTCGTACTCGCGGACCGAGATGGCCGCACTGTTCCGGGCCGCGGACGTCGCGGTGGTGACCCCACTGCGTGACGGCATGAACCTGGTCGCCAAGGAGTACGTCGCCTGCCGGTACGACGACACCGGCGCGCTGGTGCTGAGTGAGTTCGCCGGCGCCGCGGACGAGTTCCGGCAGGCGTTCCTGGTCAACCCGCACGACATCAACGGGATGAAGGACACCATCATCGACGCGATGAACACCGACGACCGCCAGCTCGGCCGCCGGATGAAGGCGATGCGCAAGCACCTGGCCGCGCACGACGTGAACGTCTGGGCCGCGTCATTCCTGAAGGCACTGCATGACGAAGACTGACGGCCGGGTACTGGCGCTTGACCTCGGGACGTCGTCGGCTCGCGCCCTGGTGCTGTCCGCCGACGACGCCACTCCGGTTCCCGGCGCCCTGTCCAGGCACAAGATCTCGCCCACCTACGCCACCGGCGGCTCGGCGACGCTGGACCTGCACGCCTACGTCGAAGGCCTGCTGGGCTGTCTGGACGAGCTTCAGCAGAACGGCCACCTGGACGGCATCGGCGCGATCGTGCTGTCGGCGCAGTGGCACTCGATTGTTGCTCTCGACAACAAGGGCGACGCGCTGACGCCGGTGATCACCTGGGCGGACACGCGAACCGTCGACCTCGACCTGGGCTCGTCGTTCGACGAGCACGCCTTCCACGCCCGTACGGGAGCCTGGCTGCACCGGCTCTACTGGACCCGGCGGATCCCGTGGTTGCTGCTCCTCGTCGTCCCCGGCGCTGTTCGCCGGGTTACCCGATCTGGTGCTGGAGCGACTGACTGGCGAGCGCGTCACGTCGGTGTCGATCGCCTCCGGGACCGGGACGCTCAACCTGGCCCAGGGCGCGTACGACGACGAGGCACTCGACATCGCCGGGGTCAAGGCCGACCGGCTGCCGTTGATCGTGCCGACCGGCTGGACCGGGACGTTGTCGGCCGAGTACGCACGCCGGTGGCCCGGACTGATCGGCGTACCGGTGCACCCGCCGACCGGGGACGGCGCCGCGTCGAACGTCGGGTCCGGTGGGTACGACGAGACCACTGCGGCGGTGACCGTGGGGACGTCGGCCGCGGTCCGAGTCGTGCATCCGATCGACGGTGCGCCGGAGCTGCCGTGGGAGCTCTGGCGCTATCGGGTCGATGACAAGCGGGCAGTGACCGGTATGGCCTTCTCGGCGGCCGGGAACGTGCACGCCTGGCTGACCAACCTGCTGCGACTGGAGTCCAGCGAGCCGGTCGGCGTACCGATCGGTTCGTCGCGGGTAGTCGCGATCCCGTTCATGGCCGGGACCAGGCCGCCGGCGACCGTGCCGAGCGGGTCCGGGGTGTTCTTCGGCCTGTCCTTCGACGACGACGCCTCCGGCGTGCTGGCCGGGTCGTTGCAGGGCGCGGCGCTGGAGGTCGGCCGCGGCCTGCGGATGCTCGATGCGGTGTTCGGGCGGCAACTGGACGTCGTACTGGGCGGCGGCAGCATCGACGCATCCGCCTGGCTACGCCGCTGCGTGACCGCGACCTTCGCCCGCCCCACGGCGGTCTGTTCCGAGGCTGAAGTCGGCGCCCGCGGCGCGGCAGCCGTGGCCCTCGGGCTGTCTCCCGAACCGGGCGGCGAACGCCTCACCCCGGTGGATGCCGATGTCGAGCGAGTCGCGGCGCTGCGGCCGCGGTACGAGCGCCTGCGCGAGCTCGCCATCCAGGCCTCACACATCTAGTACCGCGGCCGCGGTGCGGCGAGGACGACGCGATCCGCCGGCCGGTCACTGACCCGACCTGCACGGGATGTTTCACACCGTGGAGACGAAGGTGTTCGCGCCGAGCGTAGGCTTCGTGGGCGAGCAGAATGCGATCACCCGCATCGGCTCGGACCCCGCCGAGGCGCTGCCAGACCGGCACCCTCCGGGGCGACCAACTGCACACTCCGGGCTGAGACACCCGGCCCGCGCGCCGAGACGAGGACTGGTCGAGGATGACCGAGACGACCGAGAAGACCACCGCCGACACCGAGACCACCGCGCCGAAGACGGCCTCGCACGACAACGAGCCGAACCCGAAGCTTCGGGCGTTCATGAACTCGGGCTGGGCCGACTCCGAGCGGCAGGACGTGACGCTGAGCGACGTCAGCGTGTGGGCGGCGAAGCGGCGGGACGCGCTGTCGCAGGCGTTCCCCGGGGAGCGGCTCGTCGTCCCGGCGGGTACCTACAAGGTCCGCTCGAACGACACCGACTACGTCTTCCGCCCGCACACCGACTACGTGTGGCTGGCCGGCGACCAGACCTCGGATGCCGTGCTGGTGCTCGAGCCGAACGGCGCCAGCGGCCACGATGCCGTCCTGTACTTCCGCCCGCGCGCCGACCGCAGTGAGGGCGAGGAGTTCTGGCGCGACCGGATGTACGGCGAACTCTGGGCCGGCCGGCGCCCGTCGCTGACCGAGACCTCCAAGGAGTTCGGCATCGAGACCCGGCACGTCGACCGGCTCGCGGACGCGCTCAAGGGCGACGTACCGACCCGCGTCCGGCGTGGTGAGGACGCCTCGCTCGCGGCGTTGCTCAGCGGCGCCAAGACCGACGCCGACCGGGACAGGGAACTGGCCTCGACGCTGTCCGAGCTCCGGTTGGTCAAGGATCCGTTCGAGCTAGAGCAGCTCCGGGATGCGGTCGCGATCACGCACCGCGGCTTCTCCGACGTCCTCGCCGAGATGGACAAGGTCCGCGAGTACGGCGAACGCTGGATCGAGGGGACGTTCTGGCGCCGGGCCCGGGCCGAGGGCAACGATGTCGGGTACAGCTCGATCGCCGCGGCCGGGCCGCACGCGACCACGCTGCACTGGATCGAGAACGACGGCCCGGTCGTCGACGGCACGCTGATGCTGCTCGACATGGGCGTGGAGAACCGGCGGCTCTACACCGCGGACATCACCCGCACGCTGCCGGTGAACGGCGAGTTCACCCCGCGCCAGCGCGACCTGTACCAACTGGTGCTGGACGCGCAGAACGCGGGCATCGAGGCAGTCCGTCCGGGCGTCCCGTTCCGTGCCGGGCACGAGGCCGCGATGGAGGTCATGGTGCACGGCCTCGACGCGATGGAGTTGCTGCCGGTGTCCGCCGAGGAGGCGCTGGACCCGGAGAGCATGCTCTACCAGCGGTACACGCTGCACGGCGTCAGCCACATGCTCGGTCTCGACGTGCACGACTGCGCGGCAGCGCGCAACGAGACCTACCGCAAGGGCGACGCTGAAGACCGGCTACGTGCTGACGGTCGAGCCGGGCCTGTACTTCCAGGCCGACGACCTGACCGTGCCGGAGGACCTGCGCGGTATCGGCATCCGGATCGAGGACGACGTCCTGATCACCGAGGACGGCGCCGAGAACCTCTCCGAAGCCATGCCGCGCGACATCGAGGGCATCCAGAACTGGATGGCTTCCTGACAGACCTCAGCCTGAGGTGAGAGGGGCACACCGGTTTCCCGGTGTGCCCCTTCGCAGGTCACCAGATGCGGACGCGGTCCCCCGGCGCCAGCCACATGCCGTCGCCCTCGGCGATGCGGTAGGTCTGGTGGAACTCGTCGATGTTCCTGACCACCGCGTTGCAGCGGAACTCCGGCGGCGAGTGCGAGTCGATCGCCAGCCGCCGCGCCGCCTCTTCGGGCCGCGTCTTGGTCGACCAGGCGTGCGCCCACGACACGAAGAACCGCTCGCTCCCGGTCAGCCCGCCGATCTCCGGCGCCTCGGCACCGTCCAGGGACAACTGGTAAGCGACGTACGCGATCGACAGCCCGCCCAGGTCGCCGATGTTCTCACCGAGCGTGAGCTTGCCGTTCACGTGCTGACCGGGTGTCTCGGCCGGCGACAGGACGTCGTACTGCGCGACCAGTTTGTCGGTGCGCTGCTCGAAGGCGGCGCGGTCCTCGTCGGTCCACCAGTCGTTCAGGTTGCCGTCGGCGTCGTACCGGGAGCCCTGGTCGTCGAACCCGTGGCCGATCTCGTGCCCGATCACGGCACCGATCGCGCCGTAGTTGACCGCGTCGTCGGCGTCCAGGTCGAAGAACGGCGGCTGCAGGATGCCGGCCGGGAAGACGATCTCGTTCATCCGCGGGTTGTAGTACGCGTTGACCGTCTGCGGCGTCATCTTCCACTCGTTCCGGTCCACCGGCTGCCCGAGCTTGGCCAGGTCCCGCGCGGTCTCCACGGCGACCGACCGGCGTACGTTCCCGAACAGGTCGGCCGGGTCGACGTCGAGCGCGTCGTAGTCCTTCCACTCGTCCGGGTAGCCGATCTTCGGCATGAAGGTTCCGAGCTTGTCGAGCGCCCGCTGCCGGGTGTCCGGACCCATCCAGTCCAGTGCCTCGATCCGCTGCCGGTACGCCTCGACCAGGTTCTGCACGAGCTCGACCATGCGAGCCTTGGCAGCCGGCGGGAAGTGCTCGGCGACGTACAGCTTGCCGAGCGCCTCGCCCAGCGCGGACTCGACCGCCCCGACACCGCGCTTCCACCGGTCACGCAGCTCGGGCGCACCGGTCAGCGTCTTGCCGTAGAAGGCGAAGTTCTCGTCGACGAAGGCCTTGCTCAGCAGTGGCGCCGCGCTGTGCACGATCCGCCAGCTCAGCCATTCCTTCCACCGGCCCAGCTCGACCTCCTGCAAGGCCGCGGCGGCCGCGGTGAAGAAGTCGGGCTCGCGGACGACGACCTGCTCGAAGGCGCTCTCCGGCACGCCGGCACCCGCGAGCCACTGCGTCCAGTCGAAGCCAGGGGTCAGCTCCTCCAGCCCGGCCCGGTCGACCTTGTTGTAGGTCAACTGGACGTCGCGGTTCTTGACCCGGTCCCAGTGCGCACCGGCCACCCGGGTCTCCAGCTCCATGATGCGCTCCGCGGCACCCGCCGGATCGGACAGCCCGGCCAGCTCGAGCATCCGCGTCACGTGCGCGACGTACGCCGTACGTCGCCTCGGCGAAGCTGTCCTCACGGTAGTAGGACTCGTCCGGCAGGCTCAGACCGCCCTGCATGAGGTAGACGATGTTCTCGTCGGACTTCTTGGCGTCGGCGTCGACCCAGTAGTGGAAGACACCCGGCACGCCCTGCAGCTCGAGCTGCTCCGAGGGCCGCGACCAGGCCGGGCAGGTCCTCGATCCCGCGGACCAGGGCGAGCTGCTCGGCGATCGGCTCGGCACCGAGTCGCTCGATCGTCTCCTCGTCCATGAAGCTGCTGTAGAGGTCGGCGATCTTCCGCGGCTCACTGCCCTCGGGATGCCCGGCCGCGACGGATTTCTCGACGATCGCGCGGACGTCCTGCTCGGCCGTGTCCCAGAGGGCGTGGAAGGCACCGTAGATGGCCTTGTCGGCCGGAATCTCGTGCGCGTCCAGCCACGGTCCGTTCGCGTACCGGTACAGGTCGTCCTGCGGCCGCACCGTGGCGGACAGGCTTGAACTGTCGATTCCTGCTGTCATCCGTGCCCCTTGTCCCGAGTCGAGTTGCTGTCAGTGAACATACCCGGTTGCCGGCCGGGCCAGTTTGAACTTTCCACAGGCCGGAGCCGTTGTCCTGGGTAAAGGACCCGGATCAGGAGGACCCCGCCATGTCACACCTCGTCCGAAGACTCGCCACGCTCGCCAGCGTGCCCGCTCTGATGCTGGGACTGGTGGGTGCTTCAGTCGCCACCACCGCCGCTGCCGCCCCGACGAACTCCGACTCCACGCCGAAATTCCCGACCATGTTCGATCTGCCGGACGGCTTCCAGCCGGAGGGCATCGCGATCGACCGCGGTACGGCGTTCTTCGGCTCCCGCGCGAACGGCGACATCTACGCTGCCGACCTGAAGACGGGCAAAGGCAAGGTGATCAGCAAGGGACCGGGCACAGCCTCGCTCGGGATGAAGGTTGACCACTCCGGCCGGTTGTTCGTGGCCGGTGGGGGCGGTGGCAACGGACGGGTGATCGACACCCGCAGCGGGCGCGTTCTGGCCAGCTTCACGTTCACCACGTCGCCAACCACGTTCGTGAACGACGTGATCCTGAGCAAGAACGCGGCCTGGTTCACCGACTCGCTCCAGCCCGTGCTCTACAAGGTCCCGCTCGACCGGCACGGCAAGCCGGCCGCCAAAGCCCAGACCGTCCCGCTGAGCGGCGACTACCAGCACACCGCGGGCAACAACGCGAACGGCATCTCGCTCACCCCGGACGGCCGCGGTCTGATCATCGTCCAGTCGTCGACCGGCTTCCTGTTCCGGGTCGACCCGCGGACCGGCGTCACCCAGCGGATCGACATCGGCGACGTGTTGATGACCGCCGGCGATGGCCTGCTGCTGATCGGCAAGACCCTGTTCGTCGTCCAGAACCGGCTGAACAAGGTCGCGGCCCTCACCCTGAACCAGTCCGGCACCAAGGGCACTCTGGTCCGGGAGATCACCAGCCCGCAATTCGACGTACCGACGACCGCAGCGGCCTTCGGGAACCGGCTCTACCTGCCGAACGCCCGGTTCAGCACGCCGCCGACGCCGACCACGCCGTACTGGGCCACAGCGATCTCATCGTCGACCAGGCCGATCAAGCACTCGGCCGACGAGGGCGAGTGCGACCGCATCCGCTTCGTGGCACCCGCGCCCGCGCCGTAGCGTCAGGAGATCGTGCGAAGGTCGCCTCGGGCCGCGGCTTTGAGGCGGCTTCCGCACGACAGGCGGACGGAGTAGCCGGCCGGGATGGACAGGGGCTCACCGGTCTGCGGGTTTCGCCCCGTGCGCGGCGCCCGCAGCACGCGCTCGATGCTCAGCAGACCGGTCAGCGAGACCTTGTCGCCCTTGTGCACGGCCTCGGTGACGACGTCGCCCAGCGCGTCGAGAACCTTCTCGGCCTGGTTCCGCGGAATGCCCGCCTTCTGCGCCACCCCGGCGACCAACTCGTTCCGGTTCACAGCTCTCCTCAGACTCGACCAACCCTTCGACCGGCACCTTAACCAAAATGATTGTCGTTAGCGAGAAGAATCCACATTTCGGTCACTCAGAGCCCGTCCTGGTCGTGCCAGTGGTTCTGCCAGCGCCGGTCGATCGCCTCGTCGGCCAACTGGTACCGGATGTCGGTGGACAGCCGCATCTGGGTCGACACGTTGTCCAGGGCCGCGTGGATCGTGTGGGCGGTGTGGATGACCACATCTCCGGCCGCATAGTCGGTGACCAGCCAGTTGGCGTCGTACTGCTCGGCCAGACCGGGTAGGTCCGCGGTCATCGATGCAGCGGGCCGTTTGAGCGTGCCGGCGGCCTCCTCCTCGAGCACCCGGTGATGGCTGCCCTCCAGGTAGGTCAGTCCGCCTCTGCTGACCGGGCAGTCGCCCAGCGGGATCCAGGCCGACAGCACCTGGTCGCTGCCCCCTCTGAGGTACAGCAGGTCGTAGTGCGCCTGCGTCGCCGTACCGATGCCGTTCTCGCCCGGTGCGGTCTGACGGATGATCTTCCGCTTATGCAGGAACGGCTCGCCGCCCAGGAACCACTCGAACCACCCCTTGAGCGCCGGCTGCGCACAGAAGGCGGCGTACTCGCGTCCCGGCACGACCTGGTCGAAGAGCACCTTCCGGTACGACGCTCTGTCGGCGGCCGCACCGGTCAGCCCGAAGTAGTACTCACGGAAGCCCTGCACCACCTGTGGTTCCAGCAACCCGGTCAGGAACAGGTATCCGTCCCGACGCAGCCGTTCACGCAGCCGGAGACGGTCCTCGCGGTCCCGATCGGGGACCACGACGAGGTCGCCGAGCCGCCGTTCGTCGAGCACATATCCGTTGGAGGTCAGCACACCACCCATTCCAGCCGCGTACGCCGGTCGCCGGAATGGACACCCGTGGCCGACTTCTTGGACTCTTGTCACCATGGCGAACTGGTCGATCTACTTGACCCCTGGTGCGACCGAACGACAACTTGGACTCTGCTGCCTCGGTGCCGGCGAACAGGAGAACCGGCCTGGACCGACGCCGGAACGCGCTCTCGGTTGCCATGCCCTGGTCTGGCTCAAGGAGGGCCGAGGCCACCTGCTGCACGGTCCCGACCGTCAGCTCCACGAGGTGCGAGCGCCCGCCATGCTCTGGCTCTACCCCGGTGTGCTGCACGGCTATCGGCCAACTACTCGCTGGCGGCAGGTGTGGACGCTCTTCACTGGTCCCGCGACCACAGCGCTCACGACACTCGGCCATCTGGACGTCAGCCAACCAGTCCGCCGGTACACCGATCCGCGTCCGGTCGACCGCGCATTCACTCGACTCCTGCGCGTCAGCACGACGCACAACGCCGTACAGACTGCCGCAGCGTTGTATGACCTGCTTGGGCAGGCGGCGCCGTCCTCTGGCGACGGAGTGGCGGCGCAGCTGGCAGAGCTCGCCTGCACGCCGCAGAGCGTTCAGGACTATGCCGCCGAGCTGGGACTCACTGTGAAGGAGCTGCGCGAGGCAGTCCGCCGTACGACGGGCTCCACGCCGCAGGAACTGGTCTTGACCACAAGACTCAACACTGCAAAGAGTTTGCTCGCCGAGGAGGACCTCCCCGTCGCCGCGATCGCCCGGCGGGTCGGGTACGACGATCCGGCCTACTTCACCCGCTTGTTCACCGCGCGAGTAGGGGTTTCGCCGCGCGCGTTCCGGCGGTTTGGTTCGCTCGCGGGGCGGATTTCCTCCTTCTGAAGGAGGCGGGACGGACTCTCCGGCGTGTAAAACCATTCACAGGGGTGACGTGTGCAGGCACCGGTCACCGATACGGTCATGGGTATGAGTCAACCGCAGCCCATCGACCCGCGATACGCGAACCGGCCGCCGCAGGCCCGCCCGAAGAAGCGGCGGAACTGGTTCCTCCGGACCGTCGGACTGATCGTCCTGCTGTTCATCCTCATGCTGGTGGCGGTTCCGCTCTACGCGTGGAGCCGGATCGACAAGGTCGACGCGATGCCGACCGGCGACCGCCCCGCCGAGACGTCCGGAACGACCTACCTGATGGTCGGCTCGGACGCCCGCGAGGACCTCAGCCGCGCCGAGCGGGCACGGCTCCACACCGGCTCGGTTGCCGGGCCGCCCCGGACCGACTCGATCATGCTGATGCACGTCCCCAAATCCGGACCGACGGTCCTGATCAGCATCCCGCGCGACAGCGCGGTCAACATCCCGGGAGTGTCCGGCAAGCAGAAGATCAACGCCGCCTTCAACAAGGGGCCGGCGCTGCTGATCGAGACCATCGAGAACGTCACCGGCCTGCGGGTAGACCACTACGTCGAGGTCGGCTTCGGCGGCTTCGCCTCGGTCATCGACAGCATCGGCGGCATCAACATGTGCTTGCCCAAGGCAATGAAGGACGCCCAGGCGCACATCAACCTGCCGGCCGGCTGTCAGGAACTGAACGGCGTCAACGCGCTCGGGTACGTCCGCTCCCGGCACGCCGACGGCAACAACGACTTCGGCCGGGTCGAGCGACAGCGCGCGATGGTCGGCGCGGTGGCGAAGAAGGCCAGCTCACCGTCGACGTTCCTGAACCCGGTCCGCTACTACAACGTCGCCACCAAGGGCGTGGACGCGCTGACCGTCGACAAGGGCATGAGCCTGTTCGACTTCATCCGGTTCGCTCGCGGCATGCGGGCCGTCTCCGGCAGCGGCGGCGTCACAGTGACCGTCCCGATCAGCGACGACAACTACCAGCTGGGGAACGGCCGGGGTGTCGCGGTGAAATGGGACACCGCCAAGGCGAAGGCGCTCTTCAACGCCCTGAAGTCCGACAACACCTCCGGCCTGAAGAGCAGTAGTTGACCGTCCTCGTCCACGCCGTGGTGAGCCTGGGGATGCTCATCGTCGTACCCCTCGGCCTCACCCTCCTGCCAACGCGAACCACCAGCCCCCGCTGGTGGTTCGCGTTCGCCGTCCCCGGTGTCGTCTCGCTCTGGCTCCCGCGCGGCGCGGTGTCCATCGCACTCGCCTCGATCTACCTCGTAGGCACCCTCGTGCTGATCACGCTGGCCGCTCGCCACTTCCTTCGCCACAAGGTGATCCGCCCTCGCGAGATCGCGCTCTACACCGCACTCGCCACACCGTCCATTGCCGCACTCGCGCTGGTCGCCGAACGCTCGTCGTACGAACTGTTCGGCTTCAACCTGACCGTGCTGTCCCTCACCGTGGCCCACTTCCATTTCGCCGGGTTCGCCGCCGCACTCATCGCCTACCTGGTGGCAGACTCACCGACCAGGGCGACCACGGCGGCAGCCATCAGCGTCCCGCTCGGCACTGGCGTCGTACTGCTCGGCTTCTTCCTCGGTGACCCCGTAGAGCTCGCCGGAGCCGCCGTACTGACGGCCGGCATGTGGATGGTCGGCTGGAGCCTCTGGCGACGGTCGCTGCAGGCGGACCGAGCCACTGCGGCCCTTCTGATCATCTCGTCGTCGGTGCTCGTGGTGACGATGCTGCTGGCGCTCACCTGGGCCTTGGGGCATGTGGCGGACACGCCCTATCTACCGTTGGAGTGGATGGTCGCCACGCATGGGCTGGCGAACGCGATCGGCTTTGGGCTCTGCGGACTGTTGGCCTGGCGACGACTTACGGAAGGGGTTCGATGAAGCTGGAGGACCTGGCCGAGCTGCGGTTCAGCTACGACGTGGTGGGGTCGACTCGGTACGACGAGACGCCGCAGGGGTACCACCGGCTCGAGTACCGTGCCCGCATCGGTGCGGGTAGTGAGGTGTTCGCGCGGGCCGGCGAGGCGCTGCTGAACTGGCGCATGCACCGCGCTGCCGGATTGCCGATGACGGCGACCGACACACCCCCGACCATCGGCACCAACACCCTCGGCCGCCTCGGCGCCGGGATGGTGGTCGGGCGGCTGCGGACCATGTCGCCGCTCGGACTGGTCGGCCTCCCGGTCCCCTGCCGGGTCGTCTGGACCGTGGACGAGCCCGACCGCATCGGCTTCGCGTACGGCACCCTCGAAGGCCACCCCGAGTCCGGCGAGGAATCCTTCGTCGTCACCCGCGACCCCGACGGCGTCCACTTCACCATCCGCGCCTACAGCCGCGCCGCCACCTGGTACACCCGCCTAGCCGGCCCCGCCACCCGCAAAGCCCAGCTTTACGCCGCCCGCCGCTACGCCAAGGCCCTCGAGCGCCTAGCCACGCCATAGCAAAGGCCCCGCAAGCTCATACCTTTGCGGGGCCGCCCCCTTTGTATCAGGCGCTTCAAGCGGATTGGGTGTGCAACACGCCAACAAAACAAGACGATCGGCTGCCGTCCCAGTCCCTTGACCTGGCAGTGGTGCGGGTTCAGGGTGGATTGAACGGGTAGAGGGGGCGACCATGTCTGTCGCGCGGAGGATCAGTCTGTTCATTGCAGTTGTCGGCCTGTTGGGGAGTGTGGTTGCGCCGACGGCGAGCGCGCACGACCGGAGAGGTCCGGTGGTGACCAAACTCGCCAGTTTCGGAAATGGCGGCTTCGTCACCGGCAGCACGATCGGCCCCGACAGGGCCCTGTACGTCGCGGACGGAAATTCCGGCAGCGTGTTGCGCATCGACCGCCGTACCGGTCGGGTGGCTACCTATGCCACGGGGTTGCCGGCAAAGGCTCTCCCCAACGCCATCGGTGGACCGGTCGATATCGCGTTCGTCGGCCGGACCGCGTACGTGCTCGTCACCTTGGTCAGTGGTGAGGTCGGCGGCATGCCGTTCGGCGACGCCAAGAACAAGAACGGCATCTACCGTCTTGAGCGCAACGGGGGCTTCAAGCTCGTCGCCGACATCGGCGGCTGGTCGGTCGATCATCCCCCCGTACCCGCGTTCTTCATCGACACCGGCGTTCAGTACTCCTTCGAGCCTTATCGCGGTGGGTTCCTGGTCACCGACGGACACCACAACCGGGTGTTGTGGGTGCAGCGGAACGGCTCGATCCACCAGGTCGCGACGTTCGGGAACGTCGTACCGACCGGGCTCGAGGTGTCCAAGGGCCGGGTCTTCATCACCCAGGCCGGCCCGAACCCGCATCGACCGCAGGACGGCAAAGTCTTGGCCCTCCACGGGAGATCGGAACCCACCCAGGTCGCCAGCGGGGCGAGCATGCTCATCGACGTCGAGCGAGGGCCGGGCGGCAAGCTGTATGCACTGTCACAGGGTCAATGGGACGGGGTGGGCGAGGGCTCACCGGCCAAACCGAACACCGGGCGATTGGTCGTCGTCAAGCACGACGGAAGCCTGAAGCCAGTCGTCGACAGGCGCGGGCGAGAGCTCGTACTCGACCGCCCGACCTCGATGGAGTTCGTCGGAAACACGGCGTACGTCGTATCTGTCGTCGGCAACGTCTACAGAATCACCAACCTCTGAGCCGAAGCCCCGGGGTGCGCGTCACCGCGGCGTACTGCGAAACTGTGGCGGGTGAGCCCGAAGACGTTGTCGGATCTGGTCGCCTCGGACTGGGCGGAAGCGCTCGCGCCGGTCGAGGACACGGTCGCCAAGATGGGTGAGTTCCTGCGCGGCGAGATCGCCGCCGGACGCCCGTACCTGCCCGCGGGTGAGAACGTGTTGCGGGCGTTCAAGCGTCCGTTGGAGCAGGTGAAGGTGCTCGTAGTCGGGCAGGATCCGTATCCGACGCCGGGGCACCCGGTCGGGTTGAGCTTCTCGGTGGCGCCTGATGTGCGACCGATCCCGCGGAGCCTGGCCAACATCTACCGCGAGCTGATGGCGGACGTCGGCGTACCCGCTCCGTCGAACGGCGACCTGACCCCGTGGGCCGACCAGGGCGTGCTGATGCTGAACAGAGTGCTGACCGTGCAGCCGGGCAAGTCGGGGGCGCACCGCGGCAAGGGCTGGGAGACGGTCACCGAGCAGGCCATCCACGCGCTGGTGGAGCGCGGCGGCCCGCTGGTCGCGATCCTCTGGGGCCGGGACGCCCAGACGCTCAAGCCGATGCTGGGCACGTACGCCGTACGTCGAAAGCGCGCACCCGAGTCCGATGTCCGCCGACCGCGGCTTCTTCGGCTCCCGCCCGTTCAGTCGTGTCAACGCCCTCCTGGTCGAACAAGGCGGCACCCCGATCGACTGGCGTCTCCCCTAGCGAGGCAGCCTCCCCTGGCCGACAGTCGGCCTACCCTGAGGCGCATGACCCGGTACGTGATCGACGCCCCGACTCTGCTGCACCTCGTGGACGGTGGTCTGACCATCGACCCCGGCCATCAACTGGTCGCGCCCAACACGATCCGCTCGGAGGCTCTGCAGTTGCTGCTGGACGACGTACGCCGAAACGCGCGTACCGAGAAGGAAGCGCTGGAGCGGCACGAACGGGTGACCGAGGTGAAGATCCGCCTGCTCGGGGACCGGGTGTCGCGGCGCACTGCCTGGCAGATCGCGCGCGAACACGACTGGGCAACCCTGCGAGATGCCGAGTACCTGGCCGTCGCCAAACTCCAGGCCGACGCGCTGATCACCCTCGACCCCCAGCTGGCCGCCAAAGCACAGGCCGTTGTCCCCCTCGCCGCCCTCCAAGACCTGCTCCCCCACGGGTAACCGCTCTCCCGAGCCACGCCCGCTAACGTCCGAAGATGTGTGGGTTATAGGCCACACATCTTCGGACGTAACAGCTTTGAGGAGAGAGATGCTGGAGAAGTACGCCGCCGGTTGGGCCGCGATCGCCTGCGAGGTGCTCGAGACCCCGTATCCGTACGCCGCCGCGCACGCGTCTCTTGGTCCGGACGACGTCGACGTGACCCCGGAGCGCCTGCACCCCGCGTTCCACGGGTCCTATGACTGGCACTCCAGCGCGCACATGCAGTGGTCGCTGGTCCGGTTGCTCACGCTTGCACCGGACCAGGTCGGCCCGCGCCCGATCGAGGTCCTGGACAGGCGCCTCACCCCCGAGGCGATCGCGACCGAGGCGGCGTACCTGCGCGACCGCCCGTCGTACGAACGCCCGTACGGCTGGGCCTGGGCGGCCATGCTCGTCGCCGCCGCCCGCAAGTTGCCCGAGGCAAAGAACTGGGCGGACGCCCTCACCCCACTCGGCGACGTGATCGCCGAGCTCGTCCTCGGCTGGCTGCCGCGCCAGGCCTACCCGGTCCGCCACGGCGTGCACCCGAACAGCGCCTTCGCCCTCGCGCTTCTTCTCGAGGCGTACGACGACCTGCAGCGGCCGGACGTGGTCGACGCGATCAGGTCCCGTGCGCTCGAGTGGTTCGGCCAGGACGCGGCGTACGACACACGCTTCGAGCCGTCCGGCACCGACTTCCTGTCCCCCGCGCTGACCGAGGCGGAGCTGATGCGCCGGATCCTCCCAGCCGACGAGTTCAGCACCTGGTTGACCGCGTTCCTGCCCGGCCTCGGATCCGGCGCACATCAGCACCTCCTGGAGGTGCCCATCACCGACGACTCAGGTGACGGGCAACTGGCACACCTGTCCGGTCTCGCACTGTCTAGAGCTTGGCAGCTCCGCACCATCGCGCCGGCGTTGCCAGACGTCGCAGTGGTACTGCGCAAAGGTGCCGACCGTCAGGTCGCGGCCGTGCTGCCGACGGTGACCGATGGGGACTTCATGTCGACGCACTGGCTGGTGTCCTTCGCCCTGCTGGCTGATCAGGCGTAGAAAACTGCGCAGACAACGCGTCATTGGTGCCTGACTCGACCCCCTGCCATGGTCGACCGATTGACACGTGCGTCCGGCCGCCGTACGGTCTCGCCTTAATAGGAAACCTTCCTAACAATTCAGCCAGGCCCGCGAGCCGAGCGCACGAGAGCGGCGGAGGGAGGCAGGGTTAGCTCATGGCAACGACCCCCGGAACGCCGCGCCTGCTCCGCGCGATGAACGACCGTGCCGCCCTGGACCTGCTGCTCAGCGAGGGACCGCTCTCCCGCACCACTCTCGGCAAGCTGACCGGTCTCTCCAAGCCGACCGCGTCGCAGCTGCTCGCCCGACTGCAGGCCGCCGGCCTGGTCCGCCCGAGCGGCACGACCGCCGGCCGTCCGGGCCCGAACGCGCAGCTGTACGAGATCAACGGCGGCATCGCGTACGTCGCCGGACTCGACGTCACGCCGGCCCGGATCCGCTCGGCCGTCGCGGACCTCACCGGCAAGGTCGTCGGCACCTACGAGCTGCCCACTCCGGGACGCAGCGCCAAGGGCACCGTCGATCGAGTGCTCAAGGCAATCGACGGAGCGGCGGGCGAAGCCGGCCTGAACCGGGAGCGGCTGCACCGCGTCTCGATCGGCACCCCGGGCGGCTTCGACCCGACCACCGGCCGGCTGCGGTACGCGACCCACCTGCCCGGCTGGCACGCTCCGCGTCTGCTCGAGGAGCTGGCCGCGGCGATCGCCGTACCGCTGGAGGTCGAGAACGACGTCAACCTGGCCGCTGTCGCCGAGCAGCGGATCGGCCACGCCCAGGACAGCGACAACTTCGTGCTGCTCTGGGGCGAGGAAGGCATCGGCGCCGCGATCGTGATCAACGGCCGGCTGCACCGCGGCGCGACCGGCGGCGCCGGCGAGGTCGCGTTCCTGCCGTTGCCCGGTACGCCGCTGATCCGCAACGTCGGCCGCATCAATGCCGGCGGCTTCCAGGAGCTCGCCGGCGGCGAACCGGTGCTGGAGCTGGCCCGCGCGCACGGCCTGAAGGCACGGACGCCGGAGAGCGCGATCTCGGCCGCGTTGCAGACCGAGGGCGCCGGGGATCAGGTGCTGAGCGAGTTCGCGCACCGGCTGGCCGTCGGCCTGGCCGCGATCGTCGCGGTCGTCGATCCAGAACTGATCGTGCTGGCCGGCGGGGTGATCACCGCCGGCGGCGACCGCCTGCTCGGGCTCATCCAGGACGAGCTCGCCGATCTCGCCGTACCCCGGCCGCGGTTGCTGATGACCGCGCTCGGCACCGACCCCGTCCTGTCCGGCGCTCTCCAGTCGGCGCTGAGCACCACCCGCGACGAAGTCTTCGACACCGCAGGTCCACCTATCCCTTAGGAGTCAAAGGGTGAAACTCACAGTCGTTGGTGGCGGATCCACCTATACGCCGGAACTCGTCGACGGCTTCGCCCGACTGCGGGACACGCTGCCGGTGACCGAGCTGGTGCTCGTCGACCCGGCGGCCGATCGACTCGAGCTGGTCGGTGGTCTGGCCCGTCGCATCTTCGCCAAACAAGGTCATCCCGGCCGGGTGATCACCACGTCCGATCTCGACGCGGGCATCGACGGTGCGGACGCCGTACTGCTGCAACTGCGGGTCGGTGGGCAGGCCGCGCGCAACGAGGACGAGACGTGGCCGCTGGAGTGCGGTTGCGTCGGTCAGGAGACGACAGGCGCCGGTGGACTCGCCAAAGCCCTGCGGACCGTGCCTGTGGTGCTGGACATTGCCGAGCGGGTACGGCGTGCCAATCCGGACGCGTGGATCATCGACTTCACCAATCCGGTCGGGATCGTGACGCGGGCGCTGCTGTCGCACGGACACAAGGCGGTCGGGTTGTGCAACGTGGCCATCGGGTTCCAGCGGCAGTTCGCGCGGATGCTGGGGGTGACGCCGGAGGACGTGTCGCTGGACCACGTCGGACTCAACCATCTGACCTGGGAGCGTGCCGTCCGCGTGAACGGCGAGGACATGCTGCCGAAGCTGTTCGCCGACCACATGGGTGAGCTGGCTGATGACCTGTACATGCCGCCGGAGTTGCTGCTGCAGCTCGGCGTCATCCCGTCGTACTACCTGCGCTACTACTACGCGCACGACGAAGTGGTGCAGGAGCTGCTGACCAAGCCGACGCGGGCGGCCGAGGTGGCAGCGCTCGAGAAGCAGTTGCTGGACATGTACGCCGATCCGTTGCTGGACGAGAAGCCGGCACTGCTGGAGAAGCGGGGTGGGGCGTACTACTCCGAGGCGGCCGTCGCACTCGCATCGTCGTTGCTTAACAACACGGGCGACGTGCAAGTGGTCAACACACTCAACAACGGCACATTCCCCTTCCTGCCTGATGATGCTGTCATTGAGGTGCCGGCGACGGTCGGCGCCGAGGGTACGACGCCGGAGCCGGTCGACCCGCTGGAGCCCTTGTACGCCGGTCTGGTGGCGCATGTGACGGCGTACGAGGACCTGGCGCTGGAGGCTGCGGTGAAGGGTGGATCGGAGCGGGTGTTCAAGGCTCTGCTGGCGCATCCGCTGGTCGGGCAGATCTCCATCGCGCGGGAGCTGACGGACAAGCTGCTCGCGCACAATCGGGCGTACTTGCCGTGGGCGTGACGGTCCCTGGAGGCGTGCTCGCCGTCGACGCGGGGAACAGCAAGACGGACGTCGCCCTGGTGGCGGCGGACGGGTCGGTTCTCGGTATGGCGCGCGGCGGCGGGTTCGAGCCCCAGATCGTCGGGCCCGACGCCGCGGTGGCGGCGTTGGAACCGTTGGTTCGCGCCGCGGCGGCCGAGGCCGGGTTCATGCTCGGCGATGTGCCGCTGGTGCAGCAGATCTCGGCCTGCCTGGCGAACGCCGACATGCCGATCGAGGAGGAATGGCTGACCGCCGCCTTCGAGGCACGCGGCTGGGCGGCATCGGTGTACGTCACCAATGACACGTTTGCTTTGCTGCGCTCAGGGGTGGACGAACCGCGGGGTGTCGCAGTGGTGTGTGGTGCGGGGATCAACTGCTCCGGGATGCTGCCGGACGGGCGAACGGCCCGGTTCCCGGCGTTGGGCAAGCTGACCGGCGATTGGGGCGGCGGCGCCCAGTTGGCCGAGGAGGCGTTCTGGTCGGCGTCCCGGGCCGACGACGGCCGCGGTCCCGCGACCACACTGCTCACGGCGCTTCCGGCGTACTTCGGGATGCCGTCGCTGACCGCGCTGATCGAGGCGTTGCACTTCGGTGACCTGCCGGCGGAGCGGCAACTGGAGGCCGGGCCGGTGCTGTTCGAGGTCGCGGCGGCCGGGGATTCCGTTGCCCTCGGCATCATTCAGCAACAGGCCGAGGAGATCGTCGCGATGGCGATCAGTGCGTTGCGGCGGCTCGGACTGCTGGACGAACCGGTGCATGTGATCCTCGGCGGTGGGGTACTGACCGGAGGACACTCGGTGCTGGTCGATCGCGTCGTACGCCTGCTGGGGGAAGCGGCGCCGAAGGCGATTCCGCGAGTGGTCGACGTACCACCGGTGGTCGGGGCGGCTCTGCTGGGGCTGGATCGCACGGCCGCGGGGCCTGCGGCGCAGGCTCGACTGCGGGCCGCGTTCGCTTCGCCGCCGGCAGCATGATCCGGTGGTCCGGCCCAGACCCCGTGCTGGGCCGGATCACCTTTGCTCTCTCGCAGCGTCAGGGACCGTGGAGCCCGGCGCTGCCTTGGGGCGTGCTTGAAAGGGGTTCTGCAGTGGTGTAATCATGATTACATGAGTACACAGACAGAGCATGAGAAAGTGCGCGGCTGGCTGACCGGCCGGCTGCCGAACGAGTGGTTCGAGGGTGAGCCCGAGCTGAGCATCGACCGGGACGAGATCCTGATCGTCGGCCGGATCGCCGCGCCGCAGCAGGCCGACGACGTGAGCGACGCCGAGCGGTCCGCCGCCGAGGACGGCCGGATCAAGCAGTTCCGCGAGGACACCCGCGAGCGCCGGATCGAGATCGCCCGCGAACTGGAGCACACCACCCGTCGCAAGGTCGCCTGGGGCGTCCAGTGCGGCAACACCAAGACGATCTTCACGTCGCTGTCCGCCCCCGTGATGACCCGCCTCCGCCAGCCCGAACGCCAGGTCCTCGACACCCTCGTCGACGCCGGCGTGGCCCGCTCCCGCAGCGACGCACTCGGCTGGTGCGTCAAGCTCGTAGCCCAGCACAGCGAATCCTGGCTCAGCGACCTGCGCGAAGCCATGACCAAGGTAGAAGACGTCCGCCGCACCGGCCCCGACACCCAAAGCTGACCCGTAGCCCCCAAGCCAACGTGGGAGGATTTTGCCCCCCATCCGGGCAGAAATCCTCCCAGGTCGGGCGCCGCCCCGGTCGCTGAACCGTTTCAGCGACTTGAGATGCTGCCGTCATGACCGATGCCGTGATCCGCCGCGCCACCGCTGCCGACGTCGCCGGGATCGTCGCGATGATCGCCGACGACCAGCTCGGCGCGACCCGCGAGTCGCTCGACGACCTGACGCCGTACCTGCACGCGTTCGAGCTCATCGACACCGACCCGAACCAGGTCCTGGTGGTTGCTGAACGCAACGATGAGCTGGTCGGCACGCTCCAGCTCACGATCATCCCGGGCCTGTCCCGCCGCGGCTCCTCTCGCGGCCTGATCGAGGCCGTCCGCGTCGCCGCACCTGCCCGCGGCTCCGGCCTGGGTACGACGCTCATCGAGTGGGCGATCGAGGAGTCCCGAGCCCGCGACTGCACCTTGGTTCAACTCACCTCGGACAAGACCCGCACCGAAGCCCACCGCTTCTACGACCGCCTGGGCTTCACCAACTCTCACGAGGGCTTCAAACTCAAACTCACTTGATCTTGCTGTCTCTTACCGGAGCCGCCCAGGTGTTGCAGGCGCCAGGCGCTTTGGCCTTGAACCCTTCCCCGAGCCACCGGGGAAAGTTGTCTCCGATCTCGCTGCGCCGGAATCCCGGGTGCCCGTACTGCGCGAGCCGGTCGCCGTGCAAGCGGAGCGTCTTCTGGTTGGCGCCGAAGAAGGCCGCCGCGAAGCAGTGGGCCTGCATCTCGTTCCGGTCTTCCTCTCCTTGCCGCACAGCGCCCTTGGAATCCCAGTAGCGCTCGGCGTAGTCGGTCGCCATCCCGGTCAGCGACTGCACATGGTGTCCGTACTCGTGGGCTATGAGGTACTGCACCGACGCCCGGCCGGCCTCCTGGCCGTACGACTCCTTGACGATGTAGTCCGGCCAGTTGAAGTAGATCCCCAGGTCGGAATCGCAGTAGAAGGCGCCTACGTCCTCGGCCATCACCCCACACTCTGAGTTGCTGCCCGTCGGGGCCGAGTGCACCGCGGTCGGCGGGACGAACTCGAAGTCCGCCCGCCTGATCACCGGTTCCCAGGCTTTGTTCAAACACCGCACGAACGCGCTGGCGTAACGGATGATCGCCTGCTTGGTGGCAAGCCTCGCAGTCGGCAACGAACACTCAACCGCCGCCACCCGCCCGGCAGTGTAGAGCTTGTTGTGCAGCAGGAACTGATCCTTCGCCGGCGTTGGCACAGCAGCAGGCTTCGGCGTAGGACGCACCACCGGAGCCGGCGTCTCCGTTGGAGTGGAGCTCGGCGTGGAGACGGGCGCGAATGCTGGATCCGCCACCACGTGCTGTCCGCATGCTGCGGTGAGGGGCGTGGCCAGTGCGGCGGCCAGTGCGAAGGCAGCGGTTGTACGACGCATCAGCTGACGCGCTTGGCCGGGGCGGTGAAGGTGTTGCAGGTGGCGGGGTTTGCGGCCTGGAAGGCGCGGATCGTCCAGTAGGCGTGGTTCTTGCGGGAGCCGTGGTCGCGGATGTGGGCGTCGTTGTACTCGTCGCCGACGTGGCGGACGATGTCTTGCCAGATGGCGAGGCGGCGGCCGGTGAGCTGGAAGGTGCTCTTGTTGGCGCCCAGGAACGCGGCGCCCAGGCAGCTTGCCTGTAGCTCCTTGCGGCGCTGGACCTCGAGTTGACCGGCTTCGGTCTTGCCGCGGTACAGCTCGTTGTACAGCGTGAGGATGCCGACCGACTTCTGCACATGGTGGCCGTACTCGTGCGCCAGCAACTGCTCGAAGTCGATCAGGTTCCCGACCGGGTCGTCCGCGCCGAGGAAGGTGTCATAGTCGAAGCAGATCTGTCCGGTCAGACCGCCCTGACGGTAGAACGCATCGACGTTCTCCAGTGGATCCGCACACTCCGGCGTGGCTGACAGGTGGCGCAGGCTGTAGCCGAAGATCTTCGGCGGTACGAGGTACGCGTCGGATCGCTCGACCACCGGCGCCCAGGCCTTGTCCATGCAGGTGACGAACACCTTGGCGTACGCGAGCATCCCCGCCTTGGTCGTCAGGTTCGGCCTCGGCAGTACGCACCGCACCGCCGGCACCTTCCCCGCCGTGTACAGCTTGCTCCTCAACACCCCGTCAGTCATATCGATCGACACCGGAGCGGAAGGCACCGACACCGACACGGTCGGCGTAGGAGAAGGCGTTGGTGTCGGCGTCGGCGTCGCCGTGGACACCGAAGAGGGGGCGGCCGCAACAGTCCTGACCGGCTGCCCGCAACCACTCAGGGCCAGTACAACGACAACCGCAAGCCCGACGGCCTTCGCCGTAGCGGACATCAACTGACCTTGCCGGCGGGAGCCACGAAGGTGTTGCAGGAGGCAGGGTTGGCGGATTTGAAGGCAGGGCCGGCCCAGAGCCACTGGCTCTTGCGGGAACCGTGGTCGCGGACCTTCTTCGGGTTGTATTCGTCGCCGGAGTGCTTGGTCTGCCACTCCCACTCCGCAAGCTTCTCGCCGGCGAACCCGAGCGACTGCTTGTTGGCGCCCAGGAAGATCGCGGCCAGGCAGCTCGCCTGCAACTCGAACCGTCGGCTCTCCTCCAGCTTCGAGGCCTGTGACTTCATCCAGCCCTCGCGGGACCCCGACGACACGGCGATGTTGGTGAGCACCTGGACATGGTGGCCGTACTCGTGTGCCAACGTGTCCAACAGGTCGGTCCGTGCACCCAGCGGATCCTGCTTCTGGAAGTTGGCATACCACTTCCAGTCGATGTTGACGGACTCGTCGTACCCGCAGTAGAAGGCCCGGCTCGGTTCACCGCCGGTGCAGTCCGACGGCTGCTGCTTGCTGATCAGCAGCGTCTTGGCCGGCCGGAACGGGTAGCCCGCCTTCTTGACCAGTGGCCCCCACGCCTTGTCCAGGCACAGCACCACGGCGCGTGAGTACTTGAGGATGTCCGATTGGCTGGTGACGGAGTACTTCGGCTCGCTGCAGTTGACCGAGGGGACCTTGCCCACGGTGTAGAGCTTGTTCTGCTTCACCCGAACGGCATCCGGGACTGTGGGAGCGGTGACCGTGACGGTCGGGTCCGGTGGGATCGGGATGGGGGCTTCGGATTTCTTGACCGAGGGGCGGGACATGGGGTTGTCGACGGTGTTGCCGTAGGAGTCGATGAGTTTGAAGCCGGCGACGGTGGCGCCGGTGAGGATGACGAGGACCAGGGCGGAGAGGCCGGCGATGACGGCCCTCGGGTAGTGGCGCGGGGGTTTGACCGGCGGGGGTTCAGCGGAGAACTGGGCGCCGCCAGTGCGGGACGGGTTCGAGTTCCAGCCGACCGGGCGGGATCCACCGATACGACGGGTGCCGGTCAGCGGCTTCGGTGGGGCACCTGCGAGCGGCGCCACCGGCGGGCCGCTGTAGTCGCCGGCCGCGTTGGGGTCCGTCGGGAGCGGACGGGCCTTGCGGCGGAGGGTCGATTCGGTCACGCCGAGACCGCGGGCCTTACCGAGACTGAGGGGCTGCTGGCGGTTCGCGAACGGGCGCGCTGCGTCCAGGTCGCTCTCGGACGGCGCGTCGCCGGTACCACCCGGCAAGAAGTGGCCAGGCGTGGGCGAACTCGCCGCCGTACTCACGCCGCCGGCCGGCCCGGCGGCGGGTGAGGAGCCGGTGTCGGCGTTCTCCTCAGGCATCGGTCGTCCTCATCGTCGTCTTCGTCAGCTGACCTTGGCGGATGATGCCACGAAAGTGTTGCAGGCCGCAGGATCGAGGCCGGCGAAGCCCTGGTTCATCCACAGCGCGAGGCTCTTGGCGGAGCCGTGGTCGTGGGCCTTGCCCTTGAAGTTTTCGTCGCCGCCGTGCTGGATCAGCCAGGTCCATTGCCGCAGCAGCTCACCGCGCAGCGGGAAGCTCGCCTTGGCCGCGCCGAAGAAGACGGCCGAGAAGCAGTTCGCCTGCAGGGCCTCCCGCCGGTCCTGCTCCAGCTGCCCGGCCGCGTTCGCCGCGGTGTCGCGCAGGTTGTCGGACGCCTCGAAGATGCCGGCCAGGTTCTGCAGGTGAGCGCCGTACGCGAAGCCGAGCGACTGAGCCATTCCGACCCGGGCCAGGGCCCTGTTCTTCGGGTAGTCGTCCATCAGGTCCTGCCACGGCATGGTGACGCTGCCGCCCTGCTCGTCCTGGCAGTACGACGCGACCTCCTTCTGTACGCCGCACGCGGTCTCGTCACCCTCGTCGAAGATGATCAGTCGCGGCGACCGGAACTCGAACCCGGCCTTGGTGACGAGCGGCTTCCACGCGTTGTCCATGCAGGCGATCAAGGCCTGGTAGTACGAGCGGACGTTCTCCTTCGACGTCGGCCGGTACGCGGGCTCCGCGCACTTGACCACCGGCAGCTTGCCGGCCGTGTAGAACGGGTTCTGCTTGACGATCTCGGCGTCCGGAGTCGCCTTGCCGGCCGGCTCATTCGTAGGCCCGCCGGTCGACCGGATGGACGGCGTACCCATCGGGTTGGCGACGATGTCGTCGTACGACGAGAGCACCTTGGTAGCGAACGCGACCCCGCCACCGACGACGCAGCAGGGCCCCGACGACGATCGCGGCGACCAGGGCCTTCGACCGCTTCTTCGGGATGAACGGGATCGGATCCGGGTGGAAGACGGCCCGGTACGCCGCGGCCGCCGGGTCATCGGGCGGCGGTGGACCGAGCCGGGTGCCGGACAACAACCGCTTCGAGTCGATCCGGGAGCCGGTCAGCTGCGGCGGCGTGGGCGGTGCTTCCCCACCCAGCCGCGGCGTCGGCGCAGCCAACGGCGCCGCGCCACCTTCTGTTCCGACCCGTGACGCAGTCGCGATCCCAGGCCGCGATTCCTTGGACGTCGCCCCGTGGTCACCCTCGCCCACCCGGCAGGAAATGCCCAGGCTTGGGCGCCGGCTTGTCCGCCATGATTTGTCCCCGCTTCTCCCCAGTACCGGCCTCCGCCGGTCCAAACCCACATGTCAATCTGGCCGGGGACACCCCCTGTCCCGGACCGACGCAAGATGCTAAGCCCTCAACCGGCGTCCGGGATACCGCATTGCAGCTATTGACATCGTTTCGCTACCCGTGCCGCCCGGGGAACCTACTCCGGGTAACCCAACTCCGGAGGAGCCGCGCATGAACGTCCTGGACACCTTTGCCCTCAAGGGCAAGCGGGCGCTGGTCACCGGCGGCAACCGCGGTCTCGGCCGCGCGTTCGCCCTCGCGCTGGCCGAGGCCGGCGCCGACGTCGCGATCGCCGCCCGCGACACCGACCGCGAACACGGCGGTCGCCGCGGAGATCGAGGCACGCGGCCGCCGTGGTCTCGCGATCCAGGCCGACATCACCGATCACGACGACGTACGCCGTCTCGTCGCCGACGTGACCACCGAGCTCGGCGGGATCGACATCCTGGTGAACAACGCCGGGATCGCGATCCACCGCCCGTCGCTCGACGTACCGCCGGAGGAGTGGCAGCAGGTCCTCGACCTCAACCTGACCGCGCTGTGGAACTGCAGTACGGCGGTCGCCCGCGGGATGATCGACGCCGGCGCAGGCGGGGTGATCGTCAACGTGGGCAGCATGTCCGCCCAGATCGTGAACCGTCCGCAGTGGCAGGCGTCGTACAACGCGTCCAAGGCGGCCGTGCACCACCTGACCCGCAGTCTCGCCGCCGAGTGGGCGCCGTACGGGATCCGCGTGAACGCGCTGGCCCCCGGCTACGTGAAGACCGACATGTCGCCGGTCGACCAGCCCGAGTTCCGGCAGCACTGGATCCTCGACGCCCCTCAACAGCGGTTCGCCACCCCCGAAGAAATCGCTCCCTCCGTCATCTACCTCGCCAGCCCCGCGTCCTCTTTCATGACCGGCTCAGTTCTCCTGGTCGACGGCGGCTACTCGGTCTACTGACGCGGTGCGACTCTTGGCGTGTGCGGAAATTGGAGCCGGAGGAAGCTCTGGCGTTGTGGGACGGGTTCCCGGTCGACCGGCAGCCGCGGCCGATCGTGTTGATGAGTTATGCGATCGGACCGGGCGCGATCGCGATGGTGGAGGACAAGGCGTCCGTCCTCCACCAGGCGGCGGTGGTGTCGGACGTCGAACTGCCGCCGGGCCTGCTGGAGGCGCTGCAGCCGGACCCTGCGCCACACTGGCACGTTGATCCGGTCCGGGTGCGCTCGATCCGGCGCGTGTACCCGGAGTTCCGGACGGATCGCGGGCACCGACCGCTTCCGGCGTACCGGATCGAGTTCGCGGGCGTCGCGCCCCGGCGCGCACTGGATCCGAAGTTCAAGGGGTCCGAGAACCGGTCGATGCACGCACTGGATCCGGAGGTCGAGGCGAGCACTTGGTGGCCGGCCGAGCTCGATTCGTCCTATCGCGGCGGGCTGCGCGGCCTTCCTCCCGCCGTCCTGGTCGATGGCGGCCGAACGGTCAGGCTGATTGTTATGGGGTCCCCGCCTGCGTACACCGCCGTCCGGGTGCGCGCTGTGCTCGAGACGCGGACTGCCGTGATGCTCCTGATCCAGCAGACAACGCACGACTGGGTCGACGGGGTTCCGCTGGTTGGCGTCGGACGGCTCGTCACCGCCAAGCTCGCCGAGCCGCTGGGTGCGCGAGTTCTGCTTGATGAGTTGGGCATTCCCATCGGCGTACTTCCCGGCTGACTAGCGCCTCCGGCCTTGGGCGAGGAAGTGGAAGCCGGCGGCGATGAGGTTGGGGTCGGATTCGAGCTGGCGGGCGAGCAGCAGGGCGGACGGAAGGAGCGCGTCGATGTCGTCGCCGGTGGCGTTGTGGAGGACATTCGCGGCCGGGCCTTCGACACCGACGATCTCGACCTCGGTGAGGCCGGCGGTCTCGAGCTCGGCTGCGAGCTCGTCCGCGTGGTGGAAGTAGGCGTTGGTGAAGCCGTTGGGATCGTCGTGGTTCCGGCCGGTCGCGAGGGCGTCGGTGAACTCCGGCAGGTTCTCCTCGGTGAGCGCTCCATGGCTGCCGTACTCGATCAGGCCGGCGTACCGGTTGATGGCGGCGGCGACGATGAGGCCACCGGGTCTGGTGACGCGGGCGGCTTCGGACAGGGCCCTGGGCTCGATCGGATGCCTCGACCAAGTGGTAGAGCGGGCCGAGGAGGAGGGTGACGTCCACGCTCGCGTTCGGCTGCTGCAGATGGCGGGCGTCGCCGACCATCGCGGTGAAGGTGCCGATGGCGGCGGCCTGCTGGACGTGTTCGGCGACCGGATCGACCAGCGTGACCTGATGGCCATCGGCCGCGAGCCAGCGGGCGTGGGCGCCGGTCGCACCGCCGACGTCCAGGACGACAGATGCTGGAGGCAACCATCGGCGGAGAAGTTCCTGCGTACGGAGGAATTCCAGCCGGCCGTGGCCGGACCGGGTGAGCCGGTCGTCCTCCACGTAGCGGTCCCGGTAGAAGGCTCGGATCAACGGGTCGAGTTCAGTCATTCCTCTACCATGCGGTGCGAAAAATGCCAGGCACATCCGGATTTCGCGCGGCTAGGCTGTGCCGATGGCGGCGCTGAAACGGGACGAGTAGCCGCGATCGAACGGGTACGACGTCCGCTGGGAGGCAATGGCTTGGCATACGCCGACTTGTTGGCGATCCCAGTGGGAGATGACCGAGCATCGAGGTCATCGCGGCGCGGTTGCAGGAGTCCGGGTGGGCCGACTGGCTCGCCTGGTCGCGGGCCGTCTCGGAGCAGCGGGGGCACGCACGACATGCCCGAGGTCGACCCTGACCTTCGCTCTTCTCGCCGCGCGCACTGAGCCCGCCGGTCGCTCATATGCCCGCGGTAGGGGATGCTGGGGTCATGAGTTGGGCTGTCTATGCGATGCGAGGGCCAGGAGGCGTACGTCGCCTCGAAGACATACCGGACGGGTACGAACCGCCATCGGTCGGTACGGCGACCGACGTGGTGGCCGTGGTCCGTGAGCTGGTACCGGACGTGGACACGAGCAAACCGTCCTGGCTGGCGCTGCGGAGTCCGGAGTACGACGTCGAGATGACCATCGGCAAGGGCGTCGAGGTCCGCGACATCACCTTCTACCTGAACGACGGGCCGCGCTCGATCCCGATCGTGATGGAGATCAGCAGCCGCCTCGGTCTCACGCCGTACGACACCGAATCCGGCAACTTCCTCACCGAGGAGTCCCGGCCGCCGGTGCCGCCGCCGCTGTCCGACGACGAGATCAAGATGAACAAGCCGAAGTGGTGGAAGTTCGGCCGCAAGTAGCCCGCTGGTGTCACAGCGAGCGAGTAGCGACCAGGGTGCCGATCTTGTTGATGCGGTGCTCGGGATTGCCGAGTTCGTCGTGCCAGTAGTTGCCGGCGGCGTGGTCCTCCGGGGTGGCGCAGGTCGAGATCGTGATCATCGCCTTGGTCGGCGTCACGCCTGGGCGGCCGGGGACGGCGGCGTTCTGCTGAGCCAACTCGGCCGGCTTGCGGAACGAGATCGTCATCGTGCGGCCCACCACGTAGTCGTACACGGTGCCGCCCGCGGTGATCAGGATGTGGTCCCCGTTCACCAACTCCGTCGCCCGCGCGAGCGGCTTCCCATGACTCGTCCGATGCCCGGTGATGATGTAGTTCCCGACATCCCCCGGCCCCACCCCACCCGCCGGCCCCCGCGGACTGGCCGCAACCCCTCGGTCCTGAATCCGCGTTCCCGGCCGGTCGTCCGCCGTACCTACATAAGGGACGACCCGCAGTCCCCGCACCCCGATCGCCGGAATCGTCATCGCGGCCATACCTGAAGCTGTGGGCTTAGGGGTCGGCGACGGCTTGGGCGTAGCTGAGGGAGTCTCGGATGGGCTGCTGGGCGCAGAAGTCGGCACCGCGGAGGGTGCGGCGGTGGGCGTGGGCGTGCGGGACGCCCCGCCGGTCGGCGCAACATCGCTGCATCCCACCAGCCCAGCCGCCGCCAGAACCAACCCTGCCACCAGCCTCACCCTCCGACGGTAAGCCCCCACACCGAAAGCCGCCCGAAAGATCAGTCCAGAACGGTCAGCACAGCCGGGCCGACCCGAACTGTGCCGGTGGTCAGCGGAGTGGTGCGGACACCACCGTGGCCGCGGAGGGCTCGGAAGGCGCCGGGCGCGAGGACGACGTCCATCCAGGCGCACGGATTTGCGGGACGATTGGCCTGGAAGGTGATCGGGCCGTAACCGGCGTCGAGGGTGAACCGTTGGCCAGGTACGCGGTCACCGTCGGGGCTCAGGTGGGCGGCGAGAGTGTCGATCGGGAAGCCGCGGACCACGATGTTGCGACGCATGAGCAGGGGATCAGGCACCGCCGGCAGGTCCAGAGTGCGGGTCAGGTCGTCCAGCGACGCGGCATCCAGGAACGTGACGGCCGCGGCCCGGTGCACCGTCTGCCCGAAATAGCGGTCACCCACGATCCCCAAGCCCGCGCGGATCTCGACCTCGGCGCGGCCGACCGGCTCCGGATCCGGCAGCGGACCGTCCTGCGGTCTCCCCTCGAACGCGTGCACAGGCGAGACCATTAGGGCGACCACCTGCACCGGAACCTGCATGCGCCCACGGTACGAGCACCCCGTTCCCCCTGGCGACCCACCGGCTGGGCCGTTGGCGGTCGGGTGGTCGGACGGGCTGGTGGGGCTGCGGACTCGGGTCGGCGGAACGTGACTACGGCCGGCCGTGGGTCGTGCAGCCCAGCACACGGGTGCAGCCGCGCTCGTGTCATTGGAGGCTCGTGTGATTGGGCGGAGTTGCGAACTCGGATCGGCCGGAACGCGACCGCGGCCGGGGTCGTGGGTCGTGGGTCGTGCAGCCCAGCACGCGGGTGCGGACGCGCTCGTGTGATTGGGCGCTTGTGTGATTGGGCCGAGTTGCGGACTCGGGTCGGCACGAACGTGACGGTAGCCAGGCCCTGGGTCGTGCAGCCGAGCACGCGGTACAGACGCGCTCCTGTGGTCGGGCGCTCGTGTCGTCGGACGGATGTGGCGGAGCTGCGGACTCGGGTCGGCGCGAAGGCGACCGCAGCCAGGCCCTCGATCGTGCAGCCGAGCACGCGGTGCACACGCTGCGGTCGGGCGCTCGTGTCGTCGGGATTGTGGTGGGGCTGCGGACTCGGGTTGTAGGGCTGCGGGTGCTTCCGGTTGGCTGGGGTGCCTCGGGGAACCACCCCGCTCACAGACTGGGTCTGTCGCCCGCGCCGACCTGGGGCGGTGCCGGCCAGTCGATGGGCAAGTCAGGCAGCGTCTTCAGATCGCCCCTCGTCCTCTCGTGCCCGTCCTCAACTCCCCAAACGGCGAAACGGGCGGCCTCGCGGAGCGTCTCGTCGTTGGCCCAGCGATTGCCGCGGCTCGGACTGTCCTCGGTGGCGTCAGGCTCGTCACCCCAGGGGTTCGTGCGTCGGGTGCTGGCCGGCGTTGGGCGGCCTGCATCGTCGGCACGCGACCGGGCCTCACGGCTCGTGGCTGTCGCGGGAGTAGCCCCCGACGCATCGCTGGTCTGTGCGGGCGCGCCGGTAGACGCAGACGCATCCGTGGACCGAGTCGCATCTGGCGACTCGGTGCGCTGGCGTGCCGCCGCACCTGGCGGCGCACCAGGCCGAGACGTGTCGCTTGGCGGCCCACCGGGCCGGGACGTCTCGCCTCCCGGCGCGCCTGGTCCCGACGTCTCGCCTCGCGGCGCACCTGGTCCCGAGGTCTCGCCTGTCGGCGCAGCTATCCGGGGCGTTGTGGCCCTCGCGGAAGAGTTCTGCCACGTGGTCTCGGGTGGGGCTAGATGGCCGGGGTGAACTGGTGGTGGGTCGGCCCAGGTGGGGCGGGTTACGTGTACGACGCCGTTGGTGATGGTGATGCGCCAGCGTCCGGCGTGCAGGTCCACATGGTGCCGGCGACAGAGCAGGACCAGATTCCAGATCGCGGTGGTGCCGCCGTCGATCCAAGAGACCAGGTGGTGCGCGTCGCACTGGACCGGCGGTGCGCCGCAGACGACACAGCCTCTGTCGCGGACGTTCAGGCCACGGCGCATCGCGCCGGTGACCAGGCGCACGGCACGGCCGACGTCGAGTGGCTCGGAGTTGGAACCCAGCACGACCGGGATGATCTTCGCGTCGCAGGCCAGCCGCCGGATCGTGGCCGCCGACAGGCCGTCGCCGTACACCAGCTCACCGGTGGCGTCAGCGGTCGCGGCTTTCAAGTCGTTGAAGTCGATGGTGACGGTGATGTTCGCCTTCGCACCGAACCCCGGCAGCCACGGGCTCCCGCCGCCAAGAGCACCCGCGGTCGCCGGTGGTGTGGTGTCGCTGCGGGGTCGCGGACGGGCTGGTGAGTTTGTGGCCGGCGTCGGTGGCCGCGGCCGCGATCGTCAGCGCGGTGCTGAGCGCGTCGGCCTGGCGCTTGTCCCGGGGGCGGGGGTCGAGCTCACCGTCGACGGTCTTGTGCGGGCGGGCGCCGGCGTGGATCAGAGCGCGCAGGAGTTCGGCGTTCTCGTTGGCCAGGTAGCCGCGGAACTTCACCCCGTTGTCGGCGTTGGTCAGCGTCAACGACTCGCGCGCGGAGGCCTTCTGCTCGTCCGGCTCGGGACCGTCGGAGTCGAGCAGGTCACAGATCTGCTTCCCCGCTTTGCGCAACTCGCCCGGGGACAGATGCGCCGCCAGCTGCACCAACTGCTCCTCGGCCACCTCCAGATCCGCCACCGGCACCCTCGACCGCACCCGCTCCAGCGCCGACACGATCACCCCCGCCTGCACCGGACGCAGCAACCGAACACCCCGAGCGTCCCCACCGCCCGCAGCGTCATCGACGCCGCCGAGCGCACCAAGACCGGTCTCGGCAGGACTGTCATCGGAGGTGACGCCGTCGTCGGAGGTGAGGCCGTCGTCGGAGGTGGCAGTGTCGCCGGGCTCCGCGTCCGCGGGCTCGGAGTCCGGGGGTGTGATGCCGTCGGTGAGGGCTGTGGACACCGCGCCGTACCTCGGCAGGGCCCGGGCCAAACGGACGTCGCGGTAGGCCTGCGGACGATCCATCCGGTACCGGAACGCCAGCAACTCCACGGTGTCGCGAGCACCCAACTCCTGCGCATACCCGATGTCCTCGACGCCCGCGACCAACTGCAACCGATAGGCCTCCAGCTGGGCGGCCACAACATCGACCTGATCGAGAGCCGACAGCATCTCGCCGCCACTCATCGACCACACCGGCCGCTCGCCCAGGAGTTCCATACCGACAACCCTAGACCCACCCACCGACAGTTCTCAAACCCAGAACCCCTTATTTTCAAAGGAATCCTGCAACCCAAAATGTCCACAACCTGTGGATGTTGCCTGATGCAACATCCACAGATGTCAGCCCCAGGTGAGCGGATCGAGCAGGCGGTAGAATTCCAAGCGGCGTTGGTCCGGGTCCGGCAGGCCATAAGCCGAAAGGAACGGCGCCGGGTCGGCCGACCACTCGTCGACCAGCTGGATGGTGATCAGGGCGAGGTCGGAGTAGCGATCCGCGATGCCGAGGCGGCCGAGGTCGATCAGGCCGGTGACCTCGAGCGTCACCGGGTCGAACAAGACGTTCGGCAGGCAGGCGTCACCGTGGCATACCACCAGCTCCGCGACCGACTCGATATAGGGGCGTTCAGCAACTACTCGATCCAGCAACTCGGACGGTTTCAGCCGCCGCCACTCGTCGGTGAGGAAGGCGGGGTTGACCGCATCCCGTCGTACGACGTCCTCCGCCGTGGCGACCACCGACGCCAGCGGGCGCTCGAAGGGGCAGTCGGTCAGCGAATGCAGGTCGCGCAAGACGCGGCCGAGGCTGTCCATGGCGCCTCGATAAGACCCAGCCGGCAGCGCGGTCCCAGGGACGCCAGGCACGGCAGTGGTCAAGAGGCAGGCGCCGTCCGCAGACTCGAGCCAGTCGACGACGGACGCGCCCGGGAGACCGGTCCCCGCGAGCCACTGCACCCGATCCCGCTCGTCCCGCAGTTCATCCACTCCACCAGCACCGCAGCGCTTCGCAAAGACATCGCCGCGCCGGTACACGGACGCGTCGGACTCACCGGCCTCGATCAGTTCCCAACCATCATGGGTCACCCCGGGACGACCTTGGAGGAGTCGCGGACGATCAGTTGCCAGGGGAAATCGAAGACCTCGCCGGGAGCGCCCTCGCGGTCCGTCAACCGGCCGACGATGATCCGGGCCAGCGCCTCGTTGAAGCCGACCGGGCCGACCGTCGACAGGGACGGGTCCAGGTGCTCGCCCTCGGGCGTGTTCCCGACGCCGACCACGGCCAGATCCCGGGGTACGTCGATCCGCAGTCGATGGGCTGCCCGTACGGCGGCGATCGCGGCGAAGTCCGTCGTACAGTAGAGCGCCGTCGGCCGATCGGGCTTGCTCAGCAATGCCATCGCGGCCCGGTAGGCGCCCTCGGGATGCGGTTCGAAGACCTCGATGTCGTCGTCCCGGATCGGCTTGCCGGCCGCCCTCAGCGTGTTCAGATACGCGTCGAACCGGGCGAACCCGGAGGTCCGCGAGGTGAGCGCGCCGACCCGGTCATGGTGCTCGAGCAGAGTGTTCCACCGCGAGGTGACAGCGCGGCTCAGCGCCGGACCGGATCACGTCGAAGCCGCGCGGCTCGAGCGTCTCGCTGAACGCCACGATCTGCACGCCCTGAGCGGCGAAGCCCTCCAGTTCGGCGATCTGCGACGGGTCCGAACTGACGTTGTCGATGAAGATCACATCGGGCGTCCGGTTGGACAGCACTGTCCGCCAGTCGCCGTCGGCAACGATCAGTGCGGTCTTCCCGAGCGGGCTGACCGCCGTACTGACCGTCTCCGCGACTGCCTGCGACCAGGGATCAGCCAGCACGCTCAGTGACAGCAGTACCAGGTCCGACTTGCCGGTGCGGATCGCGCGGGCCGCGTCGTTGCGGCGGTACCCGAGCCGCGAGGCCGCCTCGCGGACCCGCTCCGCGGTCGAGTCCTTGATCGTGTGGCTGCGGTGCCGCCCGGACAGCACGTAGGACACGGTCGCGACCGAAACGCCGGCTTCCTTCGCGACCATGCGGAGAGTCGGCCGGTCCTGCGTGTGCCCCGTAGCCATAGGGTGATTCTCGCAGACGGCCTAGCCTTTGACGGCTCCTGTGATGACGCCCTTGGTGAAATGTCGTTGCAGGAACGGGTAGACCAGCGCGATCGGCACCAGAGCGACCACCACGACGGCCATCTGCAGCGACTGCGGTTGGGGCAGCGGTTCCACCCCGAGCTGGTCCGCCGAGAGCGACTTGCCTTGCAGCACGTACGTCCGCAGGATCACCTGAACCGGCCACTTCGACGTGTCGTTCAGGTAGAGAAGCGCGTTGAAGAAGGCATTCCAGAATCCGACCGCGTAGAACAGCCCGACCACCGCGATCACCGCCTTCGACAGCGGCATCACGATCCGCCGCAGGATGGTGATGTCGCTTGCGCCGTCGATCCGCGCACTCTCGAGCAGCTCACCCGGGACGTTCATGAAGAAGGTGCGCAGGACAACGAAGTTGAACGCACCCAACGCGCCGGGCAGGATCAGCGACCAGAGGCTGTCGAGCAGCCCGAGTTGCTTCACCGTGACCGCGAGTGCGATGGCCGTACCGACAACCGTCACGAAGACACTGACCAGGATCGCCCGGCCCATCAACCCGCCGCTGAACAACGTCTGGTACGCCTTCACCGTCGGATGCGAAGGCCACAGCACGTACCCGCCCGCATCGATGATGTCGCAATCGTTGGACAGAGTTTGGGTGACCGTGAAGGTCTCCCCAGGAGCGACCGACGTCGTACTGACCTCGATCGCACTCGACGGTGGCGCGGCTCCTTGCCGCGTCAGTCGAGCGTCAGCCGGCCGAGGAGATCCTCGACGCGTTCGGTGCGGCCGGAGCGGCGGTGGTCCTCCCACTCCGCGCGAGACATCGCGTCGCCGACGAGGGTGAGCGCTTCCTCGAGTTCCTCCTCCAGATAAGGATTTGGCATCCCGAGGCGCTCACCCATCGCCTCCTCCGCGCCGAACAGGTGCGCGGCGCCGACGGGATCCCCCTGCCGGAGCAGGATGTTCATCACGGTGTTGGAGAACGCCATGGTGAGACTCGGGCTGCCCAAGGCCACGACGGTCTTGACCAGCCCCCGAGCCAGCTCGCTCGCCTCGCCGACCTGCCCCGCGAGCACGAGCAGGTAGGCCAGGTTCTGCCCCTGCAAGGCGATCTCGTGCGCATCACCGATCGTTTCGATGACCGCGAGCGACTCCCGGAGCAGAGCCTCGGCGCGATCGAGCCGGCCCAGCTCCTCCTCGACTCCGCCGAGGTTGCCGAGCACCCGGGCCAGCCGGCCCTTGTCGTCGAGGGGACGGTGGAGTTCGACGGCCTCCTCGAGGGTGCGTTCCGCCGCCTCGATATCGCCTTGCTGGCGTTGCGCCGTACCGAGGAGGCTCATCGCGAACGCGACGCCGGACTCGTCTCCCAAGGCCTTGGCCATCTCGAGGCTTCTCGTGGCCAGTTCGTGGGCGCGGCCGGTTTCCCCCTGCAGGAGAAGGAGATTGCCCAATCCACGCAAGCAGGCGGCGACGTCCGGAGACTGCGTGTCGCCGGCTCGGGTGACGAGTTGTTCGTGCCAGTCGCGGCTCTCGGCGATGTACCCGCCGAGCACCCAGAACCAGCCGAGGGCTGCGCAGAGGCGGAGAGCGGTCTCGAGGTCTTGCCCGGCCGCCCAGGCGAGGGCGGCCCGGTAGTTGTCGAGGTCGGTCTCGGCTCGCTCCATGGCCGTGTAGTACGTGGATTCCTTCAGGGCTTGGAGATCCTCGGCGAGATCGGCGTAGTAGACCGCGTGGGCCCGGCGCATCGCTTCAGCCTCGTCGGTGGCTTGGAGCGCGTCGTCGGCGTACTGGTGGATCGTCTCGAGAAGCTCGATCGTGGTGCTGTCATCGGGGCCCTCGGACAGGGTGACCAGGTTGGCGTCGTTGAGTTCGGCGACGGCATCGAAGGGATCGGTGCCGGTGGCAATGGCTTCGATCGCGGCAAGATCAGCGCCGCCGGAGAAGACCGCCAGCCGGCGGAAGAGTTGACGATGCTCGGGACTGAGCAATTGGTAGGACCAGGCGATGGTCTCGCGCAGTGTGCGTTGCCGTTCCGGCGTCACGCTGCTCGTCGAGGCGATGTCGAGAGATTGATCGACGCGGGCCAGCAACTGCTTGACACTCAGCACTCGGATCCGCGGCGCGCACAACTCGATCGCGAGAGGCAGCCCGTCCAGCCGGCGGCAGATGGCGACCACGTCGGCCACGTTGTCCACCGCCAGGGTGAATCCGGGCTGTACGGCACGGGCGCGCTGGACGAACAGTTGCACGGCTCCCGATTCCTCGGCTGCGGCCACCGTCTCGTGAGCCGGCACCGTGAGCGGCGCCACGGGATGCTGATACTCGCCGACCAGCCCGAGGGCGCGCCGCGACGTCACGACGACCTTCACGTGCGCCGCGCCTTCGATGATCTCGGCAACGATCTTGTCGGCCCCCGGGAGCTGCTCCAGGTTGTCGAGAACGAGCAGCAGCGATCGTTGTGCCAGGTAGGCCACGATCCGCCGGCGCTCGTGCGGCGGTACGTCGAGGACCTCGGCGATCGACGTCCACATCACCTGCTCGGACGTCACGGAGGCCAGCGGAACGAAGTACACCCCACCCGGAAACCGGCTCGTCAGCGCGCCGGCGACTCCCATCGCCAGCCGCGTCTTTCCCGACCCACCTGGGCCGGTCAGCGTGACCAGCCGGACATCTGGTTTGTCGAGCAGGTCCAGGACCCGGGCCAGGTCGGCTTCCCGGCCGAGGAGTGGGGTGGCCGGGATCGGCAGGCTGGCCGCCGTACCGAGGCTGCGGGGTGGTGGGAAGTCCGCCTGGAGTCCGGCGACGGTGACCTGGAGGAGGTGCTCCGGTTCGGGGATGTCCTTCAGGTGGTGGGTGCCGAGATCGCGCAGGGTGATGCCGTCGGAGAGCTGGGTGAGCCGGCCCGTGACCGCGGAGACGACCACCTGGCCGCCGTGCGCCGCGGCCGCGATCCGAGCCGCGAGGTGGACGTCCATCCCCCAGTAGTCGTCGTCGTGCACCCCCGGCGTACCGGTGTGGATGCCCATCCGCACCCGCAGCCGCTCGCCACCTGGCCACCGCTGCTCCTCGAGCCCTCGCTGCCCGTCCACCGCCGCGGCGATCGCATCCCCGGCGGTAGGGAACACTACGAAGAAGCTGTCCCCCTCGGTCCCCTGCTCGGTCCCGCCGTACGCCGTCCAGACGCCGCGGAGGACGCGCCGATGGCTCTCCAGCGCGTCCAGATACCTGTCCCCCAGCCGCCGCAGCAGCAGGGTCGACCCTTCGATGTCCGAGAACAACATCGACACCATTCCCCCACCCATGCCGACCAGTCTCAACCGTGAGCCCCGCGCCCGTCGAGGCCCAGTTGCGTACAAGCAGAAGGTCGCTGCCCTGAAGGGCACCCCGCGGTGCCGGGTTCTGTGTACGCCGGACAACTTCACGTCACCGCAACAGTTGGGCAACGTGGTCCAGGCAGGCTGGATGGCATGGAACCGTTGCGTACGGCGCTCATCGGTGGAACGGCCTGTGATGCGTGTGGCCGGCTTCCGCATCCGCGGCGACTGCGGTTGACGCTGGCCAAGCTGCTGGCGATCTTTCCGGTCGAGTTCGCACTGCACGCGGTGGTCCTGGCGCTGCATCCGTCGTACCTGATCGCAGTGAGTGTGCTGGTGATCGTGACCACCGCGCTGGTGATCTGGGTGATCGAGCCATCGACGATGCGACTGTTGCGATCCTGGCTGCACGCGCCGCGAACCCGGCCTGTTTCGGGACTCGGGGCGCTGTGGCGGATCCGGGTCACGCTCGACGACCGGGCCGGCGCGCTGGAGCGCTTGACGCACCACCTGACCGACCTGGACGCGAACATCCTCGGCCTGCACGTTCACCCGCTGGATGACGGCGTCCGTGACGAGCTGGTCATCTCGACGCCGGATCCGAGCGGGGCCGACTTGTTGCTGGCGGCAATCGAAGCCGCCGGTGGCCGGGACGCTCACGTGTGGCCGACCACCACGCTCGCCCTGGTTGACGGCCAGACCAAGGCGCTCAGCCTGTCGGCGCGTGTGGTCGGCGACCCCGGCGAACTCCCGCACGCGGTGGCCGAGCTGCTCGGCGCCCGCCTCGTCACCGACCACGCCACCCTCGCCGCGCCGCTGCCCGCCGATGGCACCGTCCTCAAGATCCCGTCCCCGTGGACCGGCCTCTTCGCCTTCACCCGCCCAGGCGAGCCCTTCACCCCGGCCGAGTCGGCTCGAGCCCACCGGCTGGCGGAGCTCGCCGAACTCGCGCTCACTAGGCGTTGACCGGGTTGGTCGCCTTGCCGTCGAGCCAGAGGACGTTCGTCGGGTCGCCGTGGGGGCCTTTGCGGCCGACGTGCTTGTCGCTGATGCCCGGACCGTTCTTGATCACGTGGACGAGCGCCATCGCGTGTCCGCGGCCGAGGTCGTAGTCCTCCTTGAGCCAGTCACAGATCACACCCGGCCTTCACGTCCGCGAGCGTCGTACCCGCGCGCCTTCGCCTGCGCGACCAGCTCCCGCGGGGTCAGGCCGGTCTTCTCCTCGATCTTGTCCAAGTACGCCTGAAACGACATGTCGATTCCTCCTGGTGGTCGTCGTACACACCTGCGTCGAGCGACCACCCCAGAAATCGACAAGCCCAATGGGTCTCCTGCTTGACGATCCGACTCCCCGGACACCAAGCCGGGACCGCGGACACCCAGCCGGGAGCGCCGACACCTGATCCGGTGTCCACGGTCCCCATAACCTGTCCGAGATTCCAATCCCTCGACCCGATCCCTCCACACCGCTCAAGCTCTCACCCATATCGCCCACACCGAGGGGCAGACGAGCCCCATTTCAGGGGTCAACCCCTGATCTTGTGGGTTGCGGAGCCGAATTCTGCGTCCGCAACCCACCACATGCGGGGTTGACCCCTGAAAGTGGGGCCCTCCTGCCTGATATTTAGGCGTTTTGGGGGCAGCCCATCAAGCTTGTGGGTTGACCGGTCCGCTCAAGAAATCTGCAGGCCGTACTTCTCCAGCGCGGCAGGCAGCCGACCGGCGTCCTGCGCCTCCACCAGCTCGGTCGACACGTCGCGGAGCTTGACGTTGGCGTCCATCGAGCACCGCTTCAGGACCTCGAACGCCACCCCCGTCGCGAGCCCGTACCGGTGCATCAGCAGCCCCTGCGCCTGACCGATCACCGTCCTGGTCGTGATGGCGGAACGCAACTGCTCGATCATGGTCCGGCTGTCGTTGAACAGCTGCACGTTGTCGAACGCCACCCCGGCGTGCAGGGCGAACAACAGCACGACGTCGTACGACGTAGTTCCGAAGGCATCCGGTGTCGCCGAGAACAGGCTGAAGGCGCCCGCCGAGCCCTTCATCGCGGGCAGCGGAAGGAAGATGCAACTGCGATAGCCCGCGTTGATCGCGCTCGCCGCGAACTCCGGCCACCGATGGTCCGACGCCAGGTCGCCGATCCGGTGCGGCTCGCCGTACGCCATCGCGTCGTACACCGGACCGTCCGGCGCGATCAGCTGCTCCGCGAGGGCGGCCCGGGCCGGCTCGGCGACCGTGTCCGTCTTGCTGTGATACCGCGCGACCAGCTCTGCCGTATCGCCGACGAGCACACAGATCGACGCCTCTTCGCAGTCGGGCACGGTCTGCACCACCCGACTGACGAACCGGCCCAATGTGGTGGTCACGTCGTCGTCCTCGACCAGCCGACTCACCTCGGCCAGCTCCTGCGCCAGTTCCAGAATCCCCTCCGCCATGACCCCATCATGAGCCATCCGGCACGTTCTGGGTTCGGCGCCCCAAAACCGAGCTAGTGTCGATGGGTGGCAGATGAACGACTGACCGCGAAAGGGCGAGCGACGCGCGCCCGGATCCTCGCGGCTGCAGCGGAACTAGTGCACCGGCGCGGCGTCGCCGGCACCCAGCTCGAGGACATCCGGCGCGTCGCCGGGGTGAGCGGTTCGCAGTTGACGCATTACTTCCGCGACAAGCCGGCGCTGATCGACGATGTCATCACCTGGCAGGCGGAGACCCTGCTGGATCGCGAGCCGGCGCTCGACTCGATCGACGCCTGGCATCGCTGGGCCGACCGCCTGGTCGCGCGGCAGATCGCCCGGAAGTTCGAGGGCGGCTGCGACTTCGGCTCACTCGCCGGTCAGCTCGCCGAGTCGCGTCCCGAGACCCGCGCCCACCTCGCCGCCGGCTACCAGAGCTGGCTCGATCGGTTCCGCACCGACCTTGGGGCCATGCGGGACAACGGCGTACTCCGGCCGGACGCGGATCCCGAGTACCTCGCCAACACGATCCTGGCCGCGATGCAGGGCGGCGTACTCCTGACCCAGACCCTCCGCCGCCCCGAACCGCTCCGCGACTCACTGAACGCGGCCTTGGCCACGCTCGAAGTCCTTCAGCAACTAGGCTTCCTGAGCTGCACAGCGCAATACGGCGGCGGCGGAGCGGTCGATGTCGGTCTCGTCCGTCGTCCAGTTGCTGACCGAGATGCGCATCGCGGCCTTTCCCTGCCAGGTGGTGCCGGACATCCAGCAGGTGCCTTCCTGCTGCACCGCGCTGACCACTCGCCGGGTCAGCGCGTCGTCGTCGCCGAAGCGGACCAGCACTTGATTGAGTACGACGTCGTTCAGTACGGCGACCCCGTTCGCGGCCAGCGTGTCCGCGAACCGGCGGGCCATCGCATGACACCGATCGACGATCTCGGCGATCCCGGATCGCCCCAGCGCGCGGATCGCGGCGTACACAGGGAATCCGCGTGCTCGCCGGGAGAACTCGGGATTGAAGTCCAGCGGATCGCGCTCTCCGTTCTCGTCCTGGATCAGGTACGCCGCTCTGATCGACATCGCGGCCCGGTGTGGCTCGGGGTGAGCGCACAGGACGAGACCGGAGTCGTACGGGACGTTCAGCCACTTGTGCGCATCGGTCGCCCAGGAGTCGGCGCGGTCGATGCCGTCGACCAGCGGACTCAGGGTCGGGCTGACCGTAGCCCACAGACCGAAGGCGCCGTCGACGTGGACCCACGCGCCGGCCGCGTGGGCCAGATCACAGATCTCGGCGATCGGATCGAAGGCACCGGTGTTCACGTTGCCGGCCTGGGCGCAGACGATCTGCGGTCCTTCATCATCGGAGCGCTGCGGAGAGCGCTTCCGCCCGCATCCGGCCCTGGTCGTCGACATCGATCGGCACAATGCAACTGGTCCCGAGCCCGAGGAAGCGCAGAGCCCGGTCGATCGTGTCGTGCCGCTCGGCCCCGGCCAGCACCCGGATCGGCGGCGCGCCGATCAGGCCGTCGCGCTCGACGTCCCAGCCGTCGCGCCGTAGTACCTCGTGGCGGGCGGCCGCCAGACCGGTGAAGTTCGCCATCTGAGCGCCGGTCACGAAGCCCACCGACGTACTCGATGGGCAGTCCGAACAGCTCGACCAGCCAGCTCGCCGCGACATCCTCGACCACGGCCGCGGCGGGTGCGGCGGCGTACAGGCCGGCGTTCTGGTCCCACACCGTGGTGAGCCAGTCGGCGGCGAGTGCCGCGGGTGTCGCGCCGCCGAACACGAAGCCGAAGAACCGGCCGCTGCCACTCGGCAACAGCCCGTCTTCGACGCCCTTCGCGAGATGCGCGACCACGTCCCGTGCGTCAGTCGGACCGGTGGGCAGCGCACCACCGAGTGCCTCGTGGAGCTCGGCCGCGGTCGCCCGCGGGCCGACCCGGCGCTCGGGGAGCGCTCTCAGGTACGTCGTCGCCCGCTCGAACGCTTCCGTCAGCGGCCCTTCCCAATCCACCATGCCTCATTTGTACGCCGGGATCGTGTGATGCAGCGTGTGACGGCATTACAGTTCGTCCAGGCTTCGGGAGGGTTGGGTATGGCGCGAGTGGTCACGGGGAGTCGCTGGACGGCGATCGTCGGTTATTGCCTGGTCGGCGCGGCGACCCAGCTGGTCTGGCTGAACTTCGCCGGCGTGACCACGGTCGCGGCCGACGCGGTACGGCGTCTCGGAGAGCGCGATCGGCTGGCTCGCCCAGGTCTTCCCGCTGCTGTACGTCGTCCTCGCGATCCCCGCTGGTCTGATCCTGGACCGCTGGTTCCGGTCCGGCCTGATCGCGGGCGCCGTCCTGACCGCGCTCGGTGCCGCGGTCCGGCTGATCGGTGACGACTACGGCTGGCTGCTGGCCGGGCAGATCATCGCCGCGATCGCCCAACCGCTGGTCCTGAACGCGGTCACCGGCATCACCGGCCGCTACCTTGTGGAGAAGGACCGCCCGACCGGTATCGCGGTCGGGACCGCCAGCATCTTCGCCGGCATGGTGATCGCCTTCCTGCTCGCCGCGGTCTTCACCACGGCGGACGAGTTGCCGACGATGCTTGCCGTCACCGCCGTCTTCTGTGTCCTCGCGGCTGCTCGTGCTCATCTGTTGCCCTGCGCAAACCAGGTGAGCATCGAGATGACCCGGCAACGACCGGATCGCAGTGCGTTGCAGGTCGCCTGGGGCGATCCGCTGATCCGCCGGCTCTGCGTGCTGGCGCTCTTCCCGTTCGGTGTCTTCGTTGCCATGAGCACCTTCGCACAGGCGCTGCTCGAACCGGCCGGAGTCAGCAGCGGTACGGCGAGCGCGATCCTGCTGGTCAACGTGGTCGCAGGCGTGCTCGGCTGCGCGGTGATCCCGATCCTGGTGGCACGGCGTCACGCCGAGAGTCGCTCTCCTCGTCGTGAGCCTCAGCTCCACCGCGGCTCGCCTGCGTCGCTGCTCGCGCTGGTGCCCGGCGTCGTCACGGGGTTCGTAGCGATCACGCTGATCGGCCTGCTCCTGCTCCCGGCGCTCCCGATCGTGCTCGAACTCGTCGAACGCCGTACCGGAGAAGCCGAAGGCACCGCCGCCGGCCTGATCTGGATGGCCGGCAACCTGGGCGGCCTCCTGGTCGCGATCGTGGTCGGCCTGCTCGTCGACCATCCGTCGGCGGCCTTCCTGGTGATGGCGGCGGTCGCGCTGATCGCCGTACCTGGGGCTGCGCGCTCTCCGCCGGCCGATCGCCGAACTCCGAGCGCACGTCGCAGCCGTAGCCAGCAGTCCACCGATGCCCGCGGCAACGAACGTGACCCGCGCGTCGGTGTGCTCGAGGAGGAGACCGCCGAAGACATACGAGATCCCGGCTGCCAGGCCGATCGCGCCGTACAGGTTGCCGAAGACGCGCTCCGAGCATGCGCGGCCGGTACGACGCGTTGCAGGTGGGTGTTGATCCCCACGTCGAGCGCCGCGATGCCGAGGCCGCGGATGACTCTGCAGCGCGAGTGCGGCCCAGATCGCCCAGGCCAGTCCGGTGAACAGGTTGCCGACGCTGCTGACGGCGAACCCGATGACCATCAGTGCGGGCATGCGAATCTAGTCGCGTACTTCGCCAGGATGGCGTACCCGACGACCAGCCCGATACCGACACCGGCGTACAGGATCGCCGCGGCCGAGTCGCTGCCGTGCAACTCGTCCTTGCCCAGGAACACCATCGCGACGTCGTCGACCCCGCTGAACGCGACCACCGCGAAGAACCCGAGCCCGATCACGCGGATCGCCTTCGTCCGCCAGATGTAGCCCGAGGCCGTCGCGCGCGTCTTTCGAAGAACGACTGTGGCCCGAAGGCTCTGCTCTCGGCGGCAGCTCGGCAACCGGCTCAGCAGCACCGCCGACACGAAGAACGTCGCCGCGTCGATCAGCAGGATCCCGCGCACATCGAGTGACCAGGAACAACGCCGCCGCGACCAGCGGCCCGATCGCCTCGAGCCCGTTGGTCCCCGCCCCCAGCGTCGAGTTGGCCGTCTCCAGATCCTCATCCTTGACCAACGCCGGCACCGCACTCCGCGAGCTCGCCTGGAACACCTGCGCGACCATGCTCCGTAGGGCGACCAGCACCAGCAACACCGGCAACGGCGGCAACGCAGACCGCCATCGCGACCACGATCGCCCCCTGCAGCCAGATCGCACCCGACCATCACCTTGCGCAGATCGAACCGGTCCCCGATGGCTCCCGCGAACGCCCCGAACAACCCCGGCGTGAAGTCCCCGGCCAGCAGCAGGAATGCCACCGCCAACGCCGCCCCCGTCGACCCCTCGACGTACAACAACAGCGCCACCAGCCCGAGCGAGTCCCCCAGAAACGACACCGACCGAGCCACCCACAACACCCGAAACCCCGGCGACCCCCGCAACACCCTCCACACGATCCCTTAGTATGGTGCGGCACAACACCCGCCGGTGTGGCGCAACTGGCAGCGCACCGCTCTTGTAAAGCGGTGGTTAGGGGTTCGAGTCCCCTCACCGGCTCTCTGACCCGCGAAGAGGCCCCTCGGTGCATCCTGAGGGGTCCAGCTGACCGCTTACTGCCGCGGAGTGAGCACTACATCGCAGGATCTTCCGGCCCTTGCCGAGCCTGCTCATGAATACCCCGCAGCGCCTCCAGGGTGCCTGGCTGCCTCCGGATGCCGAGCCCGCCGCCCGACGTAGTGATCAACCGTCGTCGACGTCCGGGAAAGCCCGAGCTGGTCGGCGATCTTCCGGGGCGTTTGCCCGGAGTCCTCCGACCGCTGAGTCGAAATGGTACAACTCCGCGAGCCAGTATCGCGCCAATCCAGGCACCCGAAGGCGCGTGTGTGAGCACTGCGCAGCGACCTTCAGCCCTGGCAGATCCGACCAACGCTTCTGCACCGATCTCTGCCGTCTCCGCCGCTGGCGAACCCGCAAAACCATCGCATCGACATGTGGGGCAGACGGCCAACAGCGCCTCGACGCCCTGTGCACCGAGATTGATCGACTCGAGGCCCAAATCGCCGAACTACGGCAAGCCCACGCCGCGCTATACGAGGCGCCGGTGTGCCCAGTCCAGTGCCGACGCACGCACTCGGACGACCTGATCTCTCTGGCCCGGTCACGACGTTCCAGATCGATCAGCAGTCGCTGTCTCGCGGCCCGCCCGCTTGGATGGGCCACCGCACATCAACTCTGGTTTGGTGTGCACCGGCCTATCCATCCCTAGAAACGTTGCAGGTTCAAGACCAATCGATCGAACACTGGCGAGTCCGGGAACGGCTGCTTCTCTCCGAGCTGGACCCAGCCCCAAGACCGGTATGCCGCCTGTGCGGGGATGTTGTCCTTGCGCACGAGCAGCTCGGCCACCGGCTCCGAGCGGGGAGCAACCAGCGCATCGTGAACCTGACGGCCGATGCCTTGTCGCTGGTGGTCGGGATGTACTGCGAACTCGCGGAACATGTACATCGGCACCGTGTCGGCTGGTAGATCCCACTCGGGGTAGGTCAAGCGGAGATCGTCCCAGATCGCGCCATGATCGTCCCGCGGACTGCCGAACGCGTAGCCGACGACAACACCGGCACTTCGAGCGGCGACGAGCTCGAAGTCACGACCGGGCAAATACAGGTCGACCAGACGCTCCCAGAACTGATCGGGATGAAACCAGGGGTCGTGCATCTGGTCGTCGTGCGAAGCGGCGTACACCGGCAGGATGTCGTCATGTAGGCCCGCGGCGGACGTGCTGTCGTGCCGCTCGATAACCAAGCGGTCGAGGTCGCTCATGCTGCTGTGACTGCCTCTCTCAATGGCTGATCAACCTGCGCTGCTGAATTCAAGGCACTCGCGGAACTCGACAACGGCAGGCTTCGAGATTTGCGGCGCAGGGACTGCGCCCAACACTTCCTTGGCGAGGGCAACGATTGGCCGGATCTGATCCTTGCTTGGCAGACTCTGCAGCGCTGCTGCGGCATGCTCGACGCCGGTACTCACGTCGCCGGTGTTCACCATCCACAACGCACGTTGTAGTTCAATCTGTGCCGGACCACGCCGGTACTTCGAGGGGTACGCCTTGATCGCTCGGTCCTGCGCAGTCGTCGCCTCGCGAGCGTCTCCGAGGTAGGTGAAGACGTAGCTTTCAGTGAATCGGAGACGATCCTCCGGCCAGCCATAGATCGAGTCCCGATTATCGATGGTCTCGGGTGGCAAGCTGTCGTAGATCCCCCGCACCTCATGAAGCGCGGCTTCAGCTTCGGCCCGGCGGCCGGCGAGGGCGAACGTCTGGGCTTTGCCAGACATCAGCTCCGCTCGGTCGGTTGGGCTTGCTCCGTTCGCGAACGACTCGGCCTGCTCGACCATTTGCAGGATGGCCGCGGTTGGTCGTGACTCGTAGAGCGCACGGACGACCTCGCGGCCGCGGATCCACATGATGGTGCTTGGATCGCGAGAATCTTCAGCCAGGTTGCGAGCAGTCCGCCACCAACGACGAGCCTGGCGGACGTCGCCAACGTTGGCGATCGTCATGGCCATCAGCGAGGCGAGTGTTGCGCCGTACTGGCGGAGTTCCTTCATCGGAGTCGCGTGACTGCCGCGCTCTAGTGCTACTTGCAGGCCGAGCATGTCGACCATCAGCGATTGGAGGAGTTCCTGTGGCGGCATGCTGATGTAGCTGTATCCGTACTCCCAGACGATCTCTCGCCATTCGTCGGCGGCGGTGTCGGCGCGTTCTTCAGCAAGTCCTAGCGCGAGCCCATGCCGGGTTGCTTCAAGGGCGAGACCTGGCGCAATCGCGCCGAGCGAGGTTGCACTTCCCAGGCCCAGAAATCGGCGGCGATCAAGCATGTCAGCGTCTCCTTCGGCTGCCAGCAGCTGTACCGCGAGGGCGGTGTAACTGCGCGCATCCAACAAGGGCGGCTCCGCGCTTGGAGGCGGGAGCATGTCCGCCAGTGCGCGAAGCTCACCTTCGGCCTCCAGCACCCTATCCAGATGAGCAGCCATCTCAGAGCGGGGGGCGCGCACGCCGCGCTCGAGGTCGGAGATCTGCGACTTGCTGTAGTGGGCGAGTTCTGCCAACCGACGCAGGGAAAGACCGCGTTTGGCACGCCAGAGTTTCAGTCCCGCGCCGAACGTCTCCCCGTCCATTGGGTTCCTCTCGCCATGTCCGAGTGTCCATGGACACTCATCGGACACTCCGTATCTTCCATGACACGCATCGTGACGGGCAAGGTGAAACCACGGCATCACCATCCGTGATCACCCAACCTACCGTGGAGCTGTCGGATTATGACCGCACCTTTCTGGATCCTGGCGCTTATTGCGGCCACGGCCTACGTCTTCATCGTGCGCGACATCATCGAGGAAGTGCGAGGCCAATGACCACGCTCGCGGAAGCTCCACGCCCAACGGACCGCTGCGTCCGCGTCTGGTTCGGCGAGCACGTCATCGCGGAGTACACCGCTGAGCCAGCGACCGCAATCCGGTATCAGGCGGCTATGACTCGGCGCTTTGCCAGTCTTCGAGTGACCATCGCGCCGGCGACCTTGGTGGTGCCAGATGCTGATCTCTCGTGAAAGGTCGGCGTCGTCGGCGCTGCTGGCGATGCTCTGGGATCGGCTGAACGCCAAGTTCCGGCAGTGGCGGGACGAGGAACGTTGAGCGAAGTCGACTACACACGGCCGCTCCTCCTCGGCTACATCCTCAAGCACCTGCTCATGACCGACGGTGAACTCGCCGACATCAAGGATCAGTTGGAGCAGTTCGGCCGAGTCGAGGGCTTCGCGATGGGGACGATCTACACCGAGGAAGCGGATACGACGCCAGCAGCGTTCGAAGCTCTGATCGAGGCAGTCAACCGCTACAGCGTAACCACGGTCGTCATCCCCAGCCGCTTGCACTTCGCAGCCCTGGCCGTGACCCACGACGTCAAGGACGCATTCGAGCGAGCGACGGGCGCGCGGGTCGTTATCGCAGGTCCTCTCCCATGATCTGGCGGAAGTGGTGGGGAGTTGTGGTGCTCAGCCCTTCATGTGCAGAAGATCGCTGCACACCCATCAGTTCCGTCAGCAAAGTGTCCCTGTCTGAGCTCCCCGACCCTGTATCCCCTGTCGGCTGGGACAGGGACTCACTAGACAGGCTGGCGTGGACCAGGAGACGAGACTGCCCGCGCGCCTGCGGCCTCTACCTCAGCGACCCCACCGCCTGGCAACCACGCATCCACCAGCAATCCTGGAAAGTGCGGTCCGACCTGGCGGCTCCGGTCTGGGATACCGCTTGTCGCCGCCCATGATGGTGGAAGACTCTGCACCATGGTTAGTTGGGGAATTGGAGGCAGCGACCGGACTTGGGCATACTCGTTCGGCGAGCGACCCTGGCCGGAGATCAAGTCGTTTCTCGACGGCATAGCGGCCAACTCTCCCGAGTTCCGGTACATGGTCGATGTGATCGACAGCGTGATCGACTCCGGTGCAGACGAACTCTTCGCGGGAGGCACGTCGATGCACGACGTCATGGCCGTACCCCGCCCCGTCAGTCCACACGTTCGCGACCTGATCGTCGTACGCGCTCCAGGTTCGCTGAGATCTGCCGCAAGTGCCGGCCGTGTTCGCATCGAGCATCTGTCCAGTACCGGTCACAACGAGTCCATCGAGCGACCGCCCTCGGAAGCCGTTCCGCTGTTCTGGCGCTTCGTGATCGAGAAGTACGGCATCAGGCCGCCGAACGGGCCGCATGCGCTGGAGCCCATAGCTTAGGCCATTGGTTTCAACGCGACTGACAGCAGGAAGCGACCACGGACGATCTGTATGGATGACCGAAGTCCTTGTGTCACAAGGGATCTGAGCATCAACGTGTAACAGCGACAAGTGACTATCCAGAATGCGGTGGTTAGGTTTCGAGTCCTCTCACCGAACCATCACCAGGGGACGAACTGACCGCTTACTGACCGGTTTGCGCGAGGATTTGATCCATCCCGCGTGCTACGCAGGCACTCCTTCGTCGCTCCCGCTACACGCTCCAGGTGGCGCGGCTGAGAGCAATAGGCATGACACGATCTGCTCATGCGGATCCTCATCCTCGGTGGTGGTTGGTTCTTGGGGCGCACACTCGCAAGGGATGCGTTGGCCCGAGGGTGGGATGTCGAAGCATTCACAAGAGGCCGGAGCGGCCGGCCGCCGGCTGGTGTCCGGCACATCGTTGGAGATCGGACGAAGGAAGCCGACCTTCATCGGTTGGCTAGCGAAAATGTCTGGGATGCCGTCGTCGACACCAGCGCCTATGAGCCGATCGATGTTGCGCAGGTGACGAACGTCCTCGCCGGTCGCATAGAGCAGTACGTGCTCGTCTCAACTGTCAGCGCCTACCAAGACTGGCCAGCAACCGTAGTCGACGAGTCCTCGCCATTGTGGCCCTCGACCCCGACGTACACGGAGAACTCGCCCGAGCTGGCAAGCCTGACCATCGGTGGACGGTACGGAACGTTGAAGGCAGGCTGCGAGGTGGCCGCCGTTACATGTGCAGCCCGCAGCCTTGTCGTCCGGCCCGGCGTCATCTTGGGTCCTGGCGAGTACGTCGGCCGCGGACTCAAGCTGTTAGAACGATCTGCCCGAGGTGGACGGTGGCTACTCCCCGCACCGCCTGAGCAGCCGATCCAACCGGTCGATGTTCGGGATGTCTCGACGTTCTTGCTCGACGCCATCGGGCAACGCCGGGACGGCGCGTACAACATCGTCGCGCAAGACGGTCACGCGACGTACGGCGACCTCATCGACATATGCCTGGAGCTGACGGGCCACCGTGCTCAGCCGACCTGGGTGGATCCGCGGTGGTTGACCGAGGGTGGCGTCCGACAGTGGACCGAGATCCCGCTATGGCGCACCGCCGAAGGTACGTGGAAAGTCGACGGCCGGCGAGCCGCCAAGGCTGGGCTGACCTGCCGGCCCCTCAGCGACACGCTGCAAGACTTCAAGCTGGCACTGGATCGCGATGGCCTGATCGAGCATCCGCGGCAAGGTCAGCTCGGTCTGGCGCCTGAGCGGGAAGCCGATCTCCTTGCCGAGTGGGACATGGAGCAAACGTCAGGTGCTCGGCAGCGCTAGACGGGAGACTGCCTCGGCCTTGAAGACCTCGATCTGGTCGCGCAGCTCGACAGCCTGAGCCGCCTCGCGCCAGCCTCGGCCGGTGAGCTGCTGGGCCAACTGGTCCATGCTCCCGGTGAGGCCATGGCGACGGTTCGGCGCCGGGATAGTCCACACCGTCTCGTTGAGTGAGACCCCAGCGTTGAGGCGAGCGCGCCGCAGTTGTGCAACCACGTCCGCTTCCTTCCCCCTCGTCCTCAGGAGTCCTGGGTCGACCTTTGCTGCTCGAGCCGGTAGAGCAGCTTGCCGCTCTTGGGCTCGACGTCAAAAGTCTTGTAGAACGCCTGAGCGCTGGGATTGTCGCCGTCGGTGGTCCACTCCACGCGACTGCATTCGTGCTTGCGGGCCACCTCGAACAGGGACTCCATCAGGGCACGACCGGTACCACGGCGCCGCTGCGCCTGCGAGACGAACAGTTCCTTCAGGTAGAGCGAGCGAGTCAGGCCGACCGCCGGCCAGAGGAATGAGTATGCGATAAAGCCGACGGCCGCCTCACCATCAAACGCCAGCAAAGAATGGGCGGCTAGGAGATCGCTGAACAGCGCGTCGTGCACCTGCTGGCGCCGCAGCTCGAGCGGGTCGATCTCAGTGGCACCGTAGAAACGGTCCATCTCCTCAGCAAGTGTGAGGAGATGGTCGACGTCATCAGGGGTGGCTGGGCGCACCACAATCACGGAAGGCGGACCTCTCGCATAGGGCTGACAAAGTCACACAGCTCGCGCACAACCGGCAGCCGACGTTGTCTGTCGGGCATCCCCCGCGCGCATCCGTCAATGATGCCGCGCCGTGGCCGGCCGTCGCGACTGAGGAGGGTCCCGGCGAGTTCGTGGGCCGCAGTCGCGGCGGTGGCGTGGAGCCACGGGACGCGGTGCACGGCTGTTGCGGTGGGTGAAGTTGTTCGGCGTACCGTAGGCGGGTGGAATCGAGGAAGTCGCCGCGCGACAAGTGGATCACCGTCTACGGGCGGAAGCCGGTGCTCGAGGCGTTGCATGATCCGGCGCTGTCCGTGGCCAAGGTCGTACTGGCGGACAACGCGACCGGCCAGTCGATGCAGGAGATCCTGCGCGCGGCGGAGAAGTACGGCACGCCGGTCGAGCGGGCGACGGCCAGCCGAGTGAAGTGGCTAGCGGGGAACGGGAAGCATGATCAAGGCGTAGTCGCGGATGTCGACGCGCCCAGGATGACGCCGCTGGAGGAGTTCGTGCGGGAACGCGGCAAGCGACCGACGAACGTCTTCCTGCTCGACGGTGTCACGAACCCGGGCAACGTCGGCATGATCCTGCGGACCGCGACCGGTGCCGGGTTCGACGGTGTGATTCTGCCCCGGGCCGGTACGCCGCACGTCGGGCCGCTCGTGATCAAGGCGTCGGCCGGGATCGCGTTCCAGGCGCCGATCGTCAACACCTCGACCGCGAAGACCGCGGTCGACCTGCTTCGCACCGCCGGCTATCACGTCTACGGTCTGTCGGCTCGCTCCCAGGACTCGCTCTTCAAGGCCGACCTCGCGCCGCGCGCCGTCTACGTGCTCGGCGGCGAGACCAACGGCATCACCGTCGCCACCGACTCCGACCTGCAGATCCCACTGCACGCCGGCGTCGAGTCGTTGAACGTCGCCGTCGCCGCCGCGGTCGTCGCCTTCGAGGTCACCAACCGCTGAACGAACCGCTGAATCAGCCGCTGAACCAACCGCTGAATCAGCCGCTGACCGCGGCTAGCCGGTGATCTTGTCGGCCAGGGCCTCCGCGTCCTTCTGGGTGTAGCTGCCGGCGATCTCGACCTGGCTCGCGGTGAGCGGCGCGTTGATGGTCGGCGCGGTCACCACCTCGTCGCGGACCACGATCGCCAGCTGGTTCGCGGGCGGTTGTTTCGCGGCAAGCTCGGTGGTGAGCTGACCGAACGTACGGGTGCCTTCCTGGTCGAGCGTCAGGCCGACGTACCAGGATCCGCCGGCGGCGGCGTCCGACTGGGCCGCCTTGACCTCGGTCACGTGGCTGCCGTCGAGTTCGACCTTGCCGAGCGTGTAGCGGACGCCCTTCGAGTCGCAGAAGGTGCCCGGGGAAGGGCACGAGCCGGGCTGCGTCTTGATCACCCGGCGGAACTCAACGGCCTGCGGGGTCGCCGCCTTGGTCGCTACCGGCTTGTCGTCGTCCCGCCGCAGCACAACGACTACCCCGACCGCCAGCACCGCGACCAGGACAAACACGAGTACGCCGACCAAGACCAAAGACCCAGGGCGTTGCGACTGCGGAAACGGGGGCTGCGCCATGACCCCAGATGCTATGGGTCAAAGGAGTCACACCCGCAGTAGTCGAACGGCGAGCTCAGCGTTGCGTTGGGCAAACAATTGCCACAGGACCGGCGTCGCCGCCACCCGAGCGCGGGCCGTCGCCTCCGACACAGCGCGTTGCGTCCACGTACACATCCGCCCGCCGCGGACCTGGAAATGCACGAGTACGCCGTCCGCCCAGCCGTACACGTCCGCATCCCGAGGTTCGAGCCAGGCGACCTTCTGCTCGGCGACGATCCAGTCGACGGCCGTGAGCTCGTCCTGCACCTTCGACGCGAACTCGTACCGCAGTTCACCGGCCGCCCGATCCCGCCGCCGTACCAACTCGTCCCGCAGCGCGGTCACCGCAGCCGGATCGCGTTCGAGTACGGCGATCGCGGTCCGGGCCAGCGCATCGCGGTCCGCCGGCCCGATCCCGAACAGCCGGCCGAACTCCTGCGCCGAGCCGTCCCCCGTAACCGTGTACTGCAACGGCAGCACCCGATGCAGACCAGAGATCGCCTGCCGGATCCGCAGACCGCCGAGGTACGGCCCGAAGTGCGGCGCGGTCCCAGTCACCGTGTGTTCGAACCGCAGCCCGGGCTTGGATCCATCGCCGAACCGGATGTAGCCGACCACCTCCGCGCCGCCCTCAGTCCGGTTCCATCGCGGCTTGGAGTGCTCAAGCAGATTCCGTTCGAGAAAGGCTGCCTCGTGTTCGGAGTCGCACCAAACCCCTTCCACCCGGGCGATCCGCCGTACCATCCGAGCCAGTTGGGGCCTGTCGCCGAGGTGACTCCAGTACGACTGCACTCGTCGCCGCAGGTTGCGCGCCCGCCCGATGTACAGCACTTTCCCGGTCTCGTCACGGAATCGGTACACCCCGGGTTCCATCGGTAACTGCTGTACATCACGCCGCATCACCACAGTGTGCACGCACTGTCTGACAGCGTGTCGACCAGTCGGTTGAGTGTTTGAAACGAATGCACACCTGGTCTTGCGCCGAGGTTGGCGAGGCGGTCATGCTGGCGGGCACTTCGTGCGCTCGTAGGGGGCAAGTGAGGCCGGGCGCCGGGTTTGTGAGGGGTTCATGAGGTTTTCCGCCAAGTGGGCATGTCGCGTCCTGCCCGCGTTCTGTGTTCTGTTGCTGACGCCACTCGTCGCGATCGAACCGGCGCGGGCCGCAGTCACGCCGAGCGGGTTCAGCGAGCAGACCGTGTTCAGCGGGCTGGTGAATCCGACGAATGTCGCGTTCTCGCCGGACGGCCGGGTGTTCGTCGCCGAGAAGAGCGGCCTGATCAAGGTCTTCGACTCGCTCGACGACCCGACACCGAGTGTGTACGCCGATCTCCGCACGCAGGTCTACAACTATTGGGATCGTGGACTGCTCGGCCTCGCCCTGCACCCCGACTTCCCCGCCGATCCGCGCATGTACGTGATGTACACGCACGACGGCCTGATCGGTGGACCGACGCCGAAGTGGGGCACGCCCGACACCACCGACGATCCCTGTCCGTCGCCGCCAGGGCCGACGAGCGACGGTTGCCAGGCGAGTGCGCGGGTGTCGGTCATCAACGGGAACGGCGCCGAACAGGTGCTCGTCGAGGACTGGTGCCAGGTCTTCCCGAGTCACTCGATCGGCTCGATCGAGTTCGGGCCGGACGGCATGCTGTACGCCGGCGGTGGCGACGGCGGCAGCTTCAACTACGTCGACTACGGCCAGGACGGCTTCCCGGCCTCGGATGCCACGCCCGACAACCCTTGTGGGGATGGGCCCGTCGCCCGTTGGTACGACGCTGACGCCGCCGACCGCCGAGGGCGGAGCACTGCGGGCCCAGGACGTCCGCACCAGTGGCGATCCGGCCGGCCTGGACGGATCGCTGATCCGCATCGACCCCGACACCGGCCAGGCAGCGCCAGGTAACCCGGCGGCGAGCAGCTCCGACCTGAACACCCGCCGGATCGTGGCCCACGGCCTGCGTAACCCGATGCGCTTCGACTTCCGCCCGGGCACGAACGAGATCTGGATCGGCGACGTCGGCTACCAGCGGTGGGAGGAGATCGACCGGATCGTCACCCCGACCGCGGAGGTCACGAACTTCGGCTGGCCCTGCTACGAGGGATCGGGCCGCCAGGCCGGGTTCGACGCGACCAACCTGAACATCTGCGAGAACCTGTACGCCGCCGGTCCGTCCGCGGTGGCAACGCCGTACTACGCGTACGACCACACCAAACACGTGGTCGAGGGCGAGTCCTGCAGCACCGGCAGCTCGGCGATCTCCGGCATGTCCTTCTACGAGGGCGGCAACTATCCGCCGGAGTACGACGGCGCGCTGTTCTTCGCCGACTACAGCCGCGGCTGCGTCTGGGCGATGATGCCTGGCGCCAACGGCTTGCCGGACCCGGCGAAGATCGTGCAGTTCGCGTCGGGCTACGGATCCACCAGGCTGCAGAGCGGGCCGGGCGGCGACCTCTTCGCCGTCGACTACGACAACGGCCGGATCATGCGGTACGTCTACGACGCCACGAACAACCCGCCCACCGCGGTGATCCACGCCGACCCGTCCAGCGGGCCGACGCCGCTGGCCGTGACGTTCGACGGGACCGCCTCCAACGACGCCGACGGCGATCCGCTGACCTATGCCTGGGACCTCGACGGCGACGGCGAGTACGACGACTCGACCGCGGCGACCGTGCAGCACACGTACACCACCAGCGGCACCGTGACCGCGCGCCTGAAGGTGTCCGACGGCCATACCACCGGGGCGACCTCGACGCAGATCAACGTCGCCAACACGGCACCGACAGCGCTGATCACCGCGCCCGGTCCGGCGACGACGTGGAAGGTCGGCGACACGATCAGCTTCGCCGGCTCGGCCACCGACCCCGAGCAGGGCACGCTCCCGGGCTCGGCGCTGACCTGGGCGCTGATCATGCATCACTGCCCGAGTGACTGCCACTCGCATCAGATCACCACGATGACCGGGTCGAGCGGCACGTTCACCGCGCCGGATCACGAGTATCCGTCGTACCTGGAACTCAAGCTGACGGCCACGGATGCCAGTGGGTTGACCGACACCAAGAGCGTGCGGCTGGATCCGAAGACGGTCAGGCTCACGTTCGCGACACAACCGGCCGGGCTGCAGCTGACCTACCTCGCCAAGACCGCGAAGACTCCTTCGACCGGTACGACGATCGTCGGCTCGAGCGGATCGTTGTCCGCGGAGCAGTTGCAAGCGCCCGCGAATCAGCTCTACCGGTTCGCATCCTGGTCCGATGGCGGAGCGCGCAACCACAACTTCGTCGCACCGGCATCACCGGCCACCTACACGGCGACGTACGTACCGAAGCGCAATCTCGCCCGCGGTCACGTGGCCGTGGCGTCGAGCGTCTACCTCGCCGGCCGGGAGGCGTCGAAGGCGGTCGACGGCTCGATGACGACCGCGTGGTCGAGTGCCCGCACCGATCCGCAGTGGTTCCGGGTCGATCTCGGTTCGGTCCAACTGGTCAACCGGGTGCTGCTCAACTGGCTGTCGACGGCGTACGGGAAGGCGTACCAGATCCAGGTCTCCGGGAGCGGGCGGACGTGGAAGACCGTGTCCTCGACTACCGCTGGAGACGGTGGAACTGACAGCATCACGTTCTCGCCCAACTACGCCAGGTACGTGCGGATCAACGCGACGGCTCGCGGTGTGGCGGGGAGCTACTACTCGCTGTGGGAGTTCGGGGTGTTCCAGGACACCGGTCCGGTCACCGGGATCGCCGGCCAGTGTGTCGACATCTACCAGGCCGGCACCGCCGACGGCACGCCGACCACGCTCTACACCTGCAAGGGCGTGGCGAACCAGCAGTGGACGCCGTCGTCGGATGACGGCACATTGCGTTCGCTCGGCAAGTGCCTGGACGCCCGCAGTACGGCGATCAAGACCGCAGCGGTCGCTGTGGACGTGTAACGGCAGTCCCGGGCAGAAGTGGAAGCCGCGTGCGGACGGCTCGCTGCTCAACGTCAGCTCCGGTCTGTGCCTCGACGCGTCCGGCGGTTTCAGTGCCAACGGCACCAAACTGATCATCGACACCTGCAAGGCCGCGACGAGCCAGAAGTGGGTGCTGCCGTAAATCAGTCGTTGGCGATTCAGGCCACCAGTAGGTCGCCGCAGAAGGAGCGGATGGCGCGGTTGACTGTCTCGGGCCGCTCCCAGGGCATGAAATGGCCGGCGCCCTTGACCCAGAACGGACCGACCGCTTCGGGGAAGGCGAGCGCGCACCGCTGCTCGACGTGGTCGCCGATGGTCACCTGGTCGGCGCCGATCAGCACCAGGGCCCGCTGCCGGACCGGCCGGTCGATCATCTCCGGGGCCGACAACGGCCGGGTGCCCATGACGACCTCGTAGTCGGCGAAGGAGGCACGCAGCCTGGCTGCGTCCCCGTAAGGCTCGGTCAGGAAGGCCAAGTCCTCGTCGTCAAAGGCATCGGGTGGACACCACATGCGATGCCCGTAGAACTCACCTATATAACGCCGCCGCTGCTCGGGCGTAGCCAGGTCGGCGACCAAGGCGTCGGCGTGTTGTCCTTGGAGGCGGTGGTAGTCGTAGACGGCGGGTTTGGGCCGGCTCGGCGGGATCCCCGCCGCTGCGAACATTTCGACCAGGTCGGGCATGGAGTCGTCCAGGATCACCAGGCGATCCACCCGATCAGGGTGGCGGTTGGCCATGTCGATGGCGACCATCGCGCCCAGATCGTGCCCGGCGACGACCGCGCGGTCCCAACCCAGCTGGTCGAACAGGCCGGTCAGATCGGCGTTGAACGCGTTGAAGTCGTAGAAGCCATCCGGCGCGAAATCGGAGTCCCCGTAGCCGCGCAGGTCCGGCGCGACGACATCGAACCCCGCCTCGGCCAGCGGACCGAGGTTGTGCGACCAGATGCGGCTCGTGCACGGGAACCCGTGGATCAGCAGCAACGGCACGCCACCATCCCCGCGACGCCGTACCGCCAGGCGGTGCCGCTGGCGGACTTCGATCATCACCGGCGCAACGACGTCAGCAGGAAGAACCATCCACCTGGTTCTACACGATCACCAGTCCAGCAGCAGTTGTGCTCGCGGCCAGGGCCGCCCTGGCGAGCGCAGGAGGGCCCTAGGGCGGGGAGGTAGACTGGGTCAACTCCGGACGAAGGCATTCCAGGCGGTATGTCAGGAACCGGCTGCCTATGAGGCGATGCCCTGATGTCCATCCAACCAGTTGTCGTTCGGCCCGGGATTCAGCACCGCTCGGCGAGCGGATCTCGATCTCTCGCATCTGTTCGCCGAGGTCAGGTCCGCCCGGGCGGCCGATCGGCTGGCTCGTAGCGCGCAGCGTCGGGACGACAGCTTCCGCACCGACTCCGGCCGCCTCGCGGCCTCACTCCTCGCGTACGCCAAAGCGCTGGAGGGGTACCGGCTGCCTGTGCCGCGGGCGATCCGCGATGAGCTTCGCCTGCGGCGCAAGCTGTCGTAACGCCGGCTATCGGAGCACGGCGCCGTCCGTGTCCGTCGTACCGGCCGGCTTTGGTGCGTCGCCCGAGACCGGCGGGACGACCAGAGTGGGGTCGCTGCCGCCTTGGTCGAGGCGGAACGGCGGGTAGACGTCGGTCATCAGCGCCGCATAGCCCGCGACCCGCAGGGCCCATCGGTTCATGCCGAGGATGAGGTCGTACAACGACCGTGGGTAGGCGCCGGTGAACGCGAGGATCACGGCGGAGATGATCACCAGGATGCCGACGAGACCGCCGCTGCCTCCGAGGTTCCATTGCCAGTTGTCGGAACGGTTCACGGCCCACGCGCCACCGCCGACGAAGACACCGACGATGATGTACTGCGGGATCGCCAGCAGCCACCACTTCACCAGCACCAGGCCGCGGGACAGCCGCTCCGGGTAGTCGACCGACAGGTGCGCGGGATAGTCCTCGACCTCCTTCAGGGTGAACGGCGGATACCGGTCGGTCCCGAGCGCGCCGTACGCGTAGTAGGTCACTCGCCAGGACCACCGCATCACGCCGACGTTGTAGTCGAAGATGGCGCGCGGATAGCGACCGGTGAACAGGATCGCGAAGAACGCGATGACAGAGCCGATCATGAAACCGATCCACAGGAACGCCAGTACGACGTAGTGCGGGATGACCAGGATCCACTTGACCAGCCACAGCCACCTGGACGACTTCGGATCCACGGCGGCGTTCACGTGCACCGGATAAACCACGGATGTTGCCACTACAACCATCTCCCAGCGGACTTGCTCAATGAGAATGGGATCTCCCACCCTCGCGGGCCACTTCTCAGCCGAGAGGCAGCGGTGTCTTCCCTTCGAACTCGGGAGAGGCGATCGCCGACGGTTTGAAGCCCTTGGCGATCATCCAGATGGCCACACTGACCTCCCAGGCGAACACCGGAAGCGCCAGGACCGTGTGGGTGCCCTGCCCGTAGACCCCGAACAGCATCGCGGTCGCCGACAGAGTCGTCAGCGCGCCTCCGACCATCCCCAGCAATGTGATGGCTCGCGGCACCAGGTCCATTCGATACATCAGGTACGCCAGCAGGAAGCTGTTGATTCCCAGGACCCAGCTCGGTCCGATCAGGAACGTCCAGTCGTGGATCCCCACCAAGGACCTCTCGACGGCGGCGATACCAACGTTGTCCGCCGTACCGGCCAGGTCTTGCCTCAGTGTCACAGCCGTGAGGACGCTGACGGCGCCGACGACGATGATCGCGGCCTCCAGCAGTCGACCGCAGACGTAGCCGAGCGCGATGCTGTGGTTCTGACGCTTCACCACTGGATAGAGCGTGACCGCAGTACCGATGACGGTGACAACGAGCAACAGTTCGAGGAATCCGCCCAGCAGCACGCGGTTGTCGGCATCAGACCCGACCAGGTAATTGCCGTCCCGCAGAACTGGTTGGTACAGCAGCAAGGCCGGGATCGCGGTGATCTCGGTGCCGAGGAAGAACACGCCCGCGACAAACGCGGTACGTCGTAGAGCGCTCATCTGAGCCATGCGAGTAAAGCCCCCTGCAGCAGCCCCCCGGCCACCCATAGGTGTCTGCGACGAACAGGCTTGGGTCCACCACCCGCATACGCCTTGTGCCGCTCACCATCCTCGCGACATCACCCCTTGTCAACGCCTACGCTCCGTACCCGGAGTTCTCGAACTCCTCGGCGCGGGTCAGGCCAACTCGGCCTTGAAACCCTGCCGCCACGAGGGATAGCGCAGCTCCCACCCGAGCTCCCGCTTGGCCTTCGCATTGGAGAAGCCGCGACCCTCGGTCATCATCGTCACCGCCACCTGTCCGGCCAACGGACGGGCGATCCAGGCGGGGACCCGCATCGGCGGCTTCGCTCCCGCCGCGGAGGCCAGATATGGCAACCACTCCCCGGCCGGCGCCGGATCGTCGTCGACGATGTTGAACACACCCCGAGCACCCTGCTCCACAGCCAGCACAGTAGCGCTCGCCGCATCGTCCAGATGCACCCACGAGCAGTACCCGGCACCACTCCCGACGACCGGGAACTGCCGCTTGCGCACGGGCTCGACCAGGTCGTCCATAGCGCCCGGCCCGTAGAACCAGCCGTACCGCAGGACAGCGCCGCCGGCCTTGACGACCACGTCCTCGACGTGGCTGATCGCCTTCATCCCAGGCTCCGCCGGCGTACCGGTCATCGGGTCCACCGGATCCTGCTCCGTCTTCACCCAGCCGCCCTCGCGGAGACCGTTCCACGCACCGTAGCCCTGGGCAACGAAATTGGTCACGCCGGTCGCCTCGGCGGCGGCCAGCAGGTGGTCGGTCCCTTCGGTGCGGAGCCGGTTGGTGCCGGCGAACCACCGATCCATGTGCTTCAGATCGGCCTTGCCCGCGTGCGCCACGGAAATCGCGGTCATCTGGTGCACGATCGCCTCCGGCTGCGCCTTCGCCACCGCCTCGCCGACCGACACCGCGTCCAGCCCGTCCATTACGACCGCCTCGGCGCCGAGCTGCTCCAGCACATCCAGCTTGGCCGAGCTGGTCGTCGTCGCCGTCACCTGGTGCCCCCGGGCCACCAACTGCGGCACCAGCCGCCGCCCAAGGACTCCGGTCCCACCAGCTACGAACACGCGCATGACGCTCACCTTCCAGATCTCAGAGTGTCTCTTCGACCCCAGGACGAGATAGCGCCGCCAATTGTGACGTGTCCTTCGTCACGTCACACGGACCGGATTGACGGCGTCATGTGTTCGTTCGGAGCGGTACGCCACAACACGAAGGAATGTCATGAGCTCAGCACTTGAAACCCTTCGCCGTGAGTTCGGCGGCGACATCATCGAACCGGGCGCAGCGGAGTACGAATCGGCCAGTCGGTCGGTCCTGGCTTCGGGCAGTCCGGCCTACGTCCTGCGGCCCGACGAGCGTCGCGGACGTTCAAGCGGCGGTCAGATTCGCTGCCGACGTGGGGCTCCCGCTGTCCGTGCGCGGCGGTGGCCATAGCTTCTCGGGATTCGGCACCAACGACGACGGCGTCGTGATCGCCCTCGGCAAGCTCGCGAACGTCGAGATCGTCGACAAGGAACGTCACCTCGTGCGGATCGGCGGCGGTGCCACCTGGGGGCAGGTCACGGCGGCTCTGGCTCCGCATGCCTTGGCGATCTCCTCAGGCGACACCAAGAGCGTCGGTGTCGGTGGGCTGACACTGACCGGCGGCATCGGCTGGAAGGTCAGGAAGTACGGCCTGGCGTTGGACAGCGTGGTCGCCGCCGAGGTGGTCACAGCCGACGGAGACGTCGTACGCGCGACCGCGGAAGACAACCCGGAGTTGTTCTGGGCGCTGCGCGGTGGCGGCGGCAACTTCGGGATCGTGACCGCGTTCGAGTTCGCGGCCCACCCGACGACCGACGTCTTCCACGGCAAGATCGCGTTCCCGGCGACGGAGGCGGCCGAGGTGCTCCAGGGCTGGGCGGACTACCTCCGTACGGCGCCTGAGGAGCTCACCTCGATCGCGAACTTCGCCAATCCGTTCCTCGGCGGACCCAACGCGCCGGTCGAGATCGTCGTCGCCTTCGACAGCGACGACGCGGAGCGCGCCGCGCGAGGTCATCGACCCGATCCGCCGGCTCGGCACGGTGATCGCCGACGACGTCGTACTGAAGCCGTACGCCGACGTGCTCGAGGAGGGCATGGTCCCGCCGCCGGGCATCCAGCTCTTCACCCGAAGTGCCTTTGTCGACAAGGAGTCCGTCACCGACGTCGTGCGGATCCTGACCGAGGTCGGAACGACGGAGGGTTCGCCGATCATCGCCGTACGCAGCGTTGGCGGTGCGGTCGCCCGGGTCGCCGACGACGCCACCGCGTACGCGCATCGCCAGGCGGAGTTGATGTTCGCGACCTCCAGCATCGGGCCGGCGCCGGTCATCGAGGCCGGGCGTCCTGGCCTGGACGCGATCTGGGCGCGACTCGCGCCGCACACCAACGGCGCGTACGCGAACTTCCTCGCGTCCGCCACCGAGGACGACGTCGCGGCGATCTACCCGACCGACACCTATCAGCGGCTCGCGGCGGTCAAGCGTCAGTACGACCCCAGCAATCTGTTCGCCGCCAACCACAACGTCCGGCCCCGGTAGAAGGAGCGTCATTGGCAGTGATCATGACCGGCGCATGAGTTCTCAGTGGTGGGCGTGGACCTCTCCGGTCGCAGGCTTGAAGGCCGGTACGACGACCAGCGCGAGGACGGCCGCAACGGCGGCAGTGATCGCGGCGAAGGTGAACCCACGCGTGTACCCGGTGGTGACAGTCCCGGCCAAGCTGGCAGCCGCGACGCTCGACACCACCGCCACGCCCAGCGCCGCACCGAACTCGTGGAAGGTGCTGAGCAATCCCGGATGCGAGCCCGGCCTCCCGGTAGTCGATCTGCGCGAACGTCGTCGTCGAGGCCGCGACGAAAGCGGCACCGAGCCCGATGGTGCCGACAGTCGTCCCGATCACGATCGCGGCGGCACCCTCCCAGATCGCGGGGACGGCCATCCCCACCGCCGCGATCGCGAGCCCGATCAGGGCGACCGGACGAGCACCGACGTGTCCCACGGCCTGCCCGGCCAGCTGCGCACCGACGATCGTCGGCGACCGCGACCGGCAGGAACAACAGTCCGGTGCGGAGTGCGCCGTACCCCTTGAAGTGCTGCAGGTAGAACGAGCCGAGGAAGAAGACCGCGATCATCAACGCGGTCGCGACCAGGATCAGAAAGGTGCCGGCGGCAACCGGTCGGCGGGTCAGGATCCGCAGGTCCATCAGCGGCGACCGGACGGTCCGCTGCACCCAGGCGAACACGGCGTACAGAACGACCGCGCCGGCCAGCGTGCCCAGCGTCGCGGCCGAGAGCCAGCCGCGGTCGCCCGCGTTGATCAGCGCGTAGATCGCCGTACCGGTGCCGGCCGTGACCAGGATCGCGCCAGGTACGTCGAGCCGTCCCTGGCTCTCGGCCGGACGGTCGGCCGGCAGCGTCCGGAGCAGGATGGCGAAGACGATCACGCCGATCGGCACGTTCACGTAGAACACCCATTGCCAGCCCGGGCCGGCGGTCAGCAGACCACCGAGCAGTACGCCGATGGCCGCTCCGCCGCCACCGATCGCGGACCAGATGCCGAGCGCCTTGTTCCGCTCCTCGCCGTCGAAAGTCTTGGTCACCACCGAGAGCGCGGCCGGCGACAGCATCGCGGCACCGATGCCCTGGGCGATCCGGCCGCCATCAGCACGCTCGGCGACCGTTCGCCAGGCCGGTCGCCAGCGAGGCCGCGGTGAACACCAGCAAGCCGGTCAGCACCACCCGGCGAGAGCCGAACAGGTCGGCCGCCCGCCCACCGAGCAGCATCAGGCCGCCGAACATCAGCGTGTAGGCGCTCACCACCCAGGTCAGCGTGTCGCGCTCCAGCCCGAGGTCGGTCCCGATGTGCGGCAGCGCGATCGCCACCACGGTCACGTCGAGGATCAGCATGAACTGCGCGACGGCGAGCAGCCCGAGCATGCCGCCACCGCCGGGGATCCGCGGTGGTCGGTCTCGTGATCAAGTCCTGTCGACATGTCGAACACTGCTGTTCAGGTTAGTTCGAGTACAGTAACTCGTACAGCGGTGTTCGACAAGAGGAGTCTCGATGGCGGCGACGACCACCAAGAGCGGCCGGCAAGCGGGCCGACGCGCAGCGGAACATCGCGGCGATCCTGGACGCGGCGACGGAGTGCCTGAGCCGCGATCCGGCCGCGAGTACGCAGCGAGATCGCGAAGGCGGCCGGCGTCGGCCGGGTCACGCTCTACGGTCACTTCCCGTCCCGGGCCGAGCTGGTCGACGCAGTGTTCGTGCATGCCATCGAGGGCGGCGAGGAGGCGCTCGGGCAGGTCGACCTGACCGGTGATCCGCGTGCGGCGCTGAGCCGGCTGATCGAGTCCAGCTGGCACCTGGTCGACCGGTACCGCTCACTCCTGATCGCGGCTCAGGACACCCTCCCGCCCGGCCGGATCCGCGAGCTGCACGCCGACCCGATGGCCCGGGTCGAGCGGCTGATCGAGCGCGGCCGGAAGGACGGCGTGTTCCGAACCGACCTGCCCACGTCCTGGCTCGTCGGCGTCGATGCACAACGTGATGCACGGCGCCGCCGACGACATCCAGGGCGGTCGCGTCACCCCCGACAAGGCCGCCGGCTACATCACCGCGACCCTTCTGGCCGCCTTCACCCCGCCGGGTGAGGCCGTCCCTTAGGGGGTACTTCGAGATCATGATGCTCAGAGTCGGTGAGCTGGCGGAGTTGCAGAGGCGACGCAGTGAGAAATGGGCGGGCCTCCCGCCGGGCGTGATCTCGGCGACGGTGGCGGAGATGGACTTCGACATCGCCGAACCAATTGCCCGCGTCCTGCACGATGCGGTCAGCCGCAGCGATCTCGGGTACGCCTTCGAGGTGCCTGAAGCGCTACGGGAGGCGTTCACCGGCTTCGCCCGCCGGCGGCTCGGCTGGACGGTGGATCCGGACCGGATCACCTTGGTCCCCGACGTGATGGCCGGGGTGATCGAGCTCTGTCTGGCCCTCGTCCGCGGTGGTTCGGTCGGTTTCGCGACCGCGGCGTACCCGCCGTTCCTGCGCCAGATCCCGCAGGCCGGACTCCGGACGGTGTTGATCCCGCTCCGTCCGGACGGCTCGTTCGACCTCGACCGGCTCGGGTCCGCGCTGCGCGATGGGCTCCAGGTCCTCGTTCTCGCCAACCCGCACAACCCGACCGGTCGTGCGTGGCCGCTCAAGGAACTCGAGCAGATCGCGGAGCTGTGCGCCTCGTACGGCGCCTGGGTTCTGGCGGATGAGATCCACGCGCCGCTCGTGCTCCCAGGCGCGACTCACCAGCCGTGGCTGGAGGTGTCCGACGCGGCGCGCGAGTACGGGATCACGCTGACTTCGGCGTCGAAGGCTTTCAACCTGGCCGGTCTTAAGGCGGCTCTCGCGGTGACCGCGTCCGATCGCGCGCAGGACGTCGTACGGCGGCTGCCGTACACCGCCGAGCAGGCCGGACTGCTCGGCGTACTCGCGGCTGAGGTCGCGTTCGCGGACTGCGACGACTGGCTGGACGCCGTACTCGGGCAACTCGACGCGAACCGTGTGTACCTCCGCCACAACCTGCCCGACGGCATCAGGTGGACCCGGCCGGACGCGACGTACCTGGCCTGGCTCGACTGTCGCGGGCTCGGCCTGGACGAGGAGCCGAGTGAGTTCTTCCTGCGCCACGCGAAGGTCGCACTCAGCCCGGGCGGCGACTACGACCCGGCCGCGACCGACTTCGTCCGCCTCAACTTCGGCACCGGTCCCGAGCTCCTGGCCGAGCTCGTCACCCGGATGCGTTCAGCCCTCGACTGACTACTCGAGCCAGATGGTTTCGAAGGTCGGGTTGGCGTGGATGTGGACGGCCTCGTAGCCGCCCGGGCCGGTGCGGAACTTGTGCGGCGTGTCCGCGGGGACGACGAGGATCTGCCCGGCCTTGCCGACGATCTGCTCGGTGTCGACGGTGAACGTCGCCGAACCGCGCCGGATGATGAAAGTCTCCGCGTACGGATGCTTGTGCAGACGAGGGCCGACGCCCTCCTGCGTGGTGGCCTCGAGGATCAGCGAGACACCCGCACCGCCCGGGAGCTCGGTGTAGTTCTCGGTCCACTCCTCGCCGTCGGCCCGGCCGTCCGCCCGGTTGATCACCGCTGCGCCGGAGTTCGCGATCTCGGTCATGAGTACCCTCCCTCGGTCAGGCTGCCACCGTAGCTCCGCACCGGGTCCTTTCACACCGCTTTCTGCTGCTCGCCGATCCGCCCCGCACCGGAGCCGGCACGATCCCCGGGCAGGCAGCCACTGCCTCCGCTACAACAGTCGCGGCCTCATCACCCCACCTGTTCCGCCGAGGCCGCGTGGCGTTCGGCGAGGTTGCGGTAGACCGCCGCGTTGTGGTCGACGAAGAGCTTGGCGGTGCCTTCGAGCGGCACGATCTTCTTGGCCGGGCTGCCCATCGCGACCGATTCCGGCGGAATCACCGCGCCGGGCGTCACGGTCGAGCCGGCCGCGACGAGGGACCGTTTGCCGACGACCGCGCCGTCCAGGACGATCGCGCCGTTGCCGACCAGGGCCTGCTCGCCGATCGTGCAGTCGTGCACCAGGCACTGGTGACCGACGGTCGCGTTCGGCCCGATCTCGCAACCGTTGCTGCCGACATGGACCACGGTGTTGTCCTGGATGTTCGCCCCGGCCCGGATCGTGATCGTGCCGAGGTCGGCCCGGATCACCGCGCCGTACCAGATCGAGACGCCGGCCTCGACCACGACGTCGCCGACCAGCGTGGCGGTCGGTGCGATCCAGGCGTCCGGGTGCACGCTCGGACTCTTTCCCTCAAACGAAAACAGCGGCATACGCCGCACCCTACGCGCTGGCCGCTGCGATGGCTCAGCGTTGACGGTAGGTGTCGAGGAAGGTGGCGATGCGGGTGATGGCGTCGTGGAGCTGGTCCTTGTGCGGGAGGGTGACGATGCGGATGTGGTCCGGTTCGGGCCAGTTGAAGCCGGTGCCCTGGACGATCATGATCTTCTCGGCGCGGAGCAGGTCCAGCACGAACTGACGGTCGTCGGTGATGCCGAAGACCTTCGGGTCGAGGCGCGGGAAGACGTAGAGCGCGCCCTTCGGCTTCACACATGTCACGCCGGGAATCTGCGTCAGCAGTTCGTACGCCGTGTCCCGTTGAGCCAGCAGCCGTCCGCCGGGCAGGACGAGCTCGCGGATCGACTGTCTGCCACCGAGTGCGGTGGCGACGGCGTGCTGCGCGGGCATGTTCGCGCACAACCGCATGTTCGACAGGATCGTCAGGCCCTCGAGATAGCTGGTCGCCTGATGCTTGGGACCGCTGACCGCGAGCCAGCCGCAGCGGTAGCCCGCCACTCGGTACGCCTTCGACAGTCCGTTGAAGGTGAGCGTCAGTACGTCGGGAGCCAGTGACGCGACCGGGATGTGGACGGCGTCGTCGTACAGGATCTTCTCGTAGATCTCGTCGGCGTAGATCAGCAGTCCGTGCCGGCGGGCGATGTCGACCAGCCTCACCAGCAGGTCGTGGTCGTACACGGCGCCGGTCGGGTTGTTGGGGTTGATGATCACCAGCGCCTTGGTGCGGTCGGTGATCTTCGCCTCGATGTCCGCGGGGTCCGGCATCCAGTCGGACTGCTCGTCGCAGCGGTAGTGCACCGGCGTACCGCCGGCCAGTGCGACTGCGGCGGTCCACAGCGGGTAGTCCGGCGCCGGGATGAGGACCTCGTCACCGTCCTCGAGCAGCGCCTGTACGGCCATCTGGATCAGCTCGGAGACGCCGTTGCCGATGTAGATGTCCTCGATGTCCAGGTGGACTCCCGCGGGCTGGTAGTGCTGAACGATCGCCCGCCGCGCGGCCGGCAAGCCCTTCGCGTCGCCGTAACCGTGCGCGTCGGCGAGGTTACGGACGATGTCCTCGAGGATCTCCGGCGGGCACTCGAACCCGAACGGCGCCGGATTCCCCGTGTTCAGCTTCAGAATCCGATGACCTGCCGCCTCGAGCCGCTGCGCCTCCTCCAGCACCGGGCCGCGGATCTCGTAGCAAACGTTCGCCAGCTTGGACGACTGCATCACCGACATGGTCGAAACCTTAGCCGCGGGTGTGTCAAGACGGGTCGGCCGTCTTCGACGTACAGGTGAGAGACCATCCGAGGAGAGGGCAATCCGATGCGCGAGACAACTACCTTCCGGCGGTTGCTGGCGAACACGCTGGTCGCCAACGTCACGACCACTTTCCTGAGCTTCGGGTTCGCGTTCTGGGTCTACCTGGTGACCAGGTCCGTCCTGGCGGCTTCCCTCGTGTCCGGGTTCTCGATGCTGATCGGGGCGTTCTGCGGCACGATCTTCGGTGCCGTGGTCGACTCGCATCGCAAGAAGATTGCGATGGCGCTGTCGAGCTCCATCACCGGCCTCGCGTTCGCCGTGGCCGGATGCGTGTACGTCGTCGCCGGCCAGCGACTGAGCGACTGGCACGGGCCCTGGTTCTGGGCCTTCACCGCGCTCATCCTCATCGGCAGCACCGCGGGTCAGCTGCGCAGCATCGCGCTGTCGACCACCGTGACGCTCCTCGTCCCCGCCGACCGCCGCGACAGGGCCAACGGCCTGGTCGGAACGGTCAACGGCGTGGCTCACCTGGTGACCAGCATCCTCAGCGGACTGTCGGTCGGGCTGCTCGGCATGGGCGGCACGGTCGCGATCGCGGTCGTGTTCACCGCCGTCGTCCTGATCCATCTGCTGGTCTCGATCCACATCGACGAGCCGCGCCCCTCGCGCCATCGGCGGACAGGCGTTGACCTTCGAGCAACGTGGCAGACGATGCGCGCCGTACCCGGGCTCGTTCCGCTCGTCCTGTTCAGCACGTTCAACAACCTCGTCATGGGCGTGTTCATGGCCCTGATGGACCCGTACGGCCTGAACCTGTTCTCGGTCGAGTCGTGGGGCGTGGTGCTCGGCATCACCAGCATCGGCTTCATCGCCGGCGGCGCGCTGGTCGCCCGCTTCGGCCTCGGCCGTCAGCCGCTGCGGGTCCTGCTGATCGCGAACGTCGCGATCGCCGTCATCGGGATGGGTACGGCGGTACGCGAATGGCAGTCACTGCTGGTCCTCGGGCATGCTCGGGTTCATGCTGATGGTCCCGATCGCCGAGGCGGCCGAGCAGACGATCCTCCAGCGGCTGGTTCCGTTCGAGACCCAGGGGCGCGTGTTCGGCTTCGCGCAGAGCATCGAGACAGCGTCGACCCCGATCGCCGCGTTCGCCATCGGGCCGGCCGCGCAGTTCCTGCTGATCCCGTACATGGAGTCGGCGCCGGGCCGTTCCAGCTTCGGTTGGCTGCTCGGCGAAGGTCAGGCTCGTGGCCTCGCGCTGGCCTTCGTCGCCGCGAGTCTGGTGATGCTGATCGTCGTACTGCTCGCCTTCCTGACCACCGCCTACCGGCGACTCAGCCTTCGGTACGACGCTGTGCCGGTGCCCGCGTAGTCAGCGGGAGGTAGACCTGGTCGACGATCTCAGTGAGGACGTCCGGCGACACCGCGATCCCGCCGCTCAGGGCGTACTCGCTGCGCAGCAGATCCGCGGCCACGGTCGCGACACGGGGTGTGAGGGCGGTAGTGGCGATCTCGCCTCGGCTCGCGGCGCGGGCGAGGATCGTCAGCCAGGGCCCGACGCCGGCCCGGGCGACCAGGTCGCGGAGCTCGCGCCAGCGCTCGGGGTCCGACTGGATGTCGGCGAGGAGCTCTCGGAGGATCCTTCCGATCGGGGAAGACATCCGGTCGTTCGCGCGGGTGAGCAGCGCGAGCGCGTCGCCGCGGAGCGAACCGGTGTCAGGCGTGTCCTCGGGGTCTGTCGGCAGCATCCGGCGATAGGCGGCGAGACAGAGCGCCGAGCGGCTCGGCCAACGGCGGTAGATGACGTTCTTCGCGGTGCCGGCGCGGGCAGCGACACTGTCCATGGTCAGGGCGTGGTAGCCGACCTCGTTCAGCTCCTCGATCGCCGCCTGCAGGATCGCCTCCTCGAGCGCGGCACCCCGCCGACGTGTCCCCTGTGTCACCCATCCTCCTCTGAGAGATACCCAGAGTATCCCATGACATTCGGCCTAATCAGCCTGATCTCTGGCCCATAAGCTACTAGGCGTATCTTATCGAGCCAAGGAGAGACTCTGATGGGCAAGCGGAAGTTCTTGCTGGGACTGCTCTGGGACGTCGGTCTGCCGGCCGTCGTCTACTACGCCGGGCGGGCCCTCGGGTACGACGTACTCCCGGCGCTGGCCGCCGCCGGGGTCGCGGCGTTGATCCGGGTCGCCTTCGTGGCCGTCGTACACCGTCGGCTGGACGGACTCGGCGCGCTGGTGGGCGCCACCTTCGCCGTACTGCTCGTGGCGTCGCTGCTCACTGGTGACCCACGGATCCTGCTGGCGCGCGAGTCGCTCCTGTCCGGCGCGGCGGGCATCCTGCTGGTCGGTTCGTGTCTGATCGGCCGCCCGCTCGTTTACACGCTGGCCCGGAAAGTCAACGCCGGCAAGCCCGAACTCCTGGCCGAATGGGACGAACGCTGGCGCAGTCATCCACGGTTCCGCCGCCGCTTCATGATGCTGAGCGCGGTGATCGGCGGCGTACTCCTGGCTGATGCGATCGTCCGGCTGGTGCTCGTGTACCTGCTACCGGTGGACGTGATGGCGAACCTGTCACCGGTGCTGCACGTCGTCTCTCTCGCGGTGCTGGTCGGCTTGGGACTCTGGTACCGCAAGCGCGCAGTGGAGCGGGCCCGTGCGCGGTAAGGGAATCAACTACGACACCGGCACCCAACGATTTCAGGGCCGAGCTCGTGGTCAGCGTCCCCCACCAGGTCGACATCCGGCCACCGCAACATCACGCCGATCCGGCCCGCCTCGCCTCACCGCGACCGACCCAAAGCCACCGCCGATGTGGGAGGGTTTTACCCTCAGAACGGCATAAAATCCTCCCCAAACCACCCCGGCCGCGCAACCAGCCCACCAACAGACACGGGTGAGACGGCCAGTCGTCGAGCCGGGCACCTCGCGAGCGAACCGGTCCACGCTCCCGCTGCTCGCCCAAGCCGTCACTCGCTCGAAGGCAGCCACCCCGGACGACAGCCCGTTCTCGAGCTGTTCAGCACCCCGGCTGGGGATAGGTTCGAGGCATGGCGGCGGTCGGCGATGAGATGTCCGTGGAGGTCGCGCGGCGGATTGCCCTGGCGGCGCAGGGTTTCGGGGAGGTGCGGCCTGGCGGGCGGGCTGATGTCCGGCGAGTCCGGAAGGCGATCAACCGGGCCGGTGTGCTGCAGCTTGATTCGGTGAATGTGCTGTGCCGATCGCATTACCTGCCGGTGTTCGCTCGTGTCGGGGACTACGCGCGTACGACGCTCGACCGGCTGAGCTGGGGAGACGGGCGCGAGCTGTTCGAGTACTTCTGGGGGCACAAGGCGGCGCTGCTGCCGTTGAGCTACTATCCGTTGCTGCGCTGGCGGATGCGGGCGGCGGAGCAGCAGGTCTGGGACCAGGAGCTGAGCCCCGACGTCGCCGCGCCGTGGTCGGTGGTTGCCGGGATGCGGCGGCTGAGCATCGAGCGGCCCGGGTACGTCGATCAGGTGCTCGCGATGGTGACCGAGAACGGCCCGCTCACGGCCGGTGAGGCGAGTCCGGACGGCGTACGGCGGAAGCGGGACGACCCGGATCCGGATCCGACCACCGGCCGGATGTGGAACTGGCAGGACTCGAAGATCGCCATCGAGTACCTGTTCTGCACAGGCCGGGTCACGATCGCGGGACGGCGGAACTTCGAGCGCGTCTACGACCTCACCGAGCGCGTACTGCCGGCCGACGTACTCTCCGCGCCCGAGCCGACCGCCGACGAGGCCCGCCGCGAACTCGTCCGCATCGCGGCCCGAGGTCTAGGCGTCGCGACCGCCAAAGACCTCTGTGGCGCCGGCCAGGGCCATTTCACGTTGCCCACAGCAACAGCCCGTCAGGTGATCGCCGAACTGGTCGAGTCCGGCGACCTCATCCCCGTACGCGTCGAAGGCGTCTCCCGGCAGAGCTACCTGAGCGCCGAGGCCACGGATCAGCCCGATCGATGCCAGCGCCCTCCTCTCCCCCTTCGACCCCCTGATCTGGAACCGCGACCGCACCCACCACCTGTTCGACTTCTTCTACCGCATCAGCATCTACACCCCCGCGCCCCAACGCATCCACGGTTACTACGTCCTCCCCTTCCTCCTAGGCGACCGTCTAGTTGCCCGAGTAGACCTCAAGTCGAACCGCCAAAGCTCCACCCTCGAAGTCCCCACCCTCACCCCCGAACCCAACACGCCAGACATCACTGAACCTCTGGCCGCCGAACTCCGCGCGATGGCCCGCTGGCTCGACCTCAAGCACATCCAGGTAACCGCCACCAGCCCCGTCGGCCGCGCCTTGTCCCAGGCACTCGCCGCCTGACCCCCGGCACATGGTCAACCCGGTGTCCCAGTTGTCACGCCCGCGGGCCCAACAGGAGCCAGGCGGGCGTCGAGCCCTTGCCTTTCAGGTCGATCAGGCCGCGCTGTTCGAAACGGTACCGATCACAGAGGCGGTCGTAGACCCGTGACGTGACCTGGATCGAGCCGGGCACACCATGGCTCTCCATCCGGCTCGCGGTGTTGACCGTGTCGCCCCACAGGTCGTAGCTGAACTTGCGCTGCCCTATGACGCCGGCCACGACTGGACCGGTGTCCATGCCGATCCGCAACTCCACGCGGCTGGGGCCGGTCAGCCTTTCGCACACGTGCAGCATGGCGAGCGCCATCTCGGCGACAGCCTCGCAATGATCGTCCCGCGGCGTCGGAACGCCACCCGCGACCATGTAGGCGTCGCCGATGGTTTTGATCTTCTCCAGCCGGTTGTCATCGGCGAGCCGATCGAAGGCAGTGAAGACCTGGTCGAGTAAGCCCACCACATCCTCCGGCGGTAGCCCGACCGCAAGCGGCGTGAAGTCCACGATGTCGGCGAAGAGCACGGTGGCCTCGGAGAAGCGGTCGGCGATGACCCCGTCGTGGTGCTTGAGACGGGCCGCGACGGGGGCCGGCAGGACGTTCAGAAGCAAGCGTTCCGACCGTTCATGCTCTCGATCACGCTCTCGGACGAAGTACTGCAGGAGCAGGTAGGCGACAAGCGACGGCCCCGTCAGGTTCCCGACGAAGAACGCGGTCTGCACGGCATCGGGAATCGCAGCCGGCTCGAGGACGGGCTCGGCTGCAGCGGAGACGGCCAACAGGGCGAGGTAGCCGGCGAACCAGGCCACCGCCCCGCGCCCTCCCACGAACAAGACCGCGCCGAGGGCCGGCCAGAGGCTCCAGAGCGACACGGCGCTCGAGGCGGCGAATCCGCCGAGCGACCACTGGAGGGCGAAGGGGAGCAGGAGCATGAGCGCCAACTGGAACGTCCGGAACGGGACGTATCGCCGCGTCCGCCCGAACCAGACCAGCGAAGCGATCGAAACGATCAGATAGCCCAAGGGGATCAACGCCGGGATCGGCAGACCGAGCGCGAGGTAGGTGACGACCCACAGCGGCGTCAGGACGCAGATGAGGGAGGTCGACAACACGAGCGTCGACCGTCGGAGGCGTTCGTCCTCGGCATCGCCATCGACGGCTCCGAGCGCCGCAAGGCGCTGGATCAACGGCGGTCGCTCCCGGCGGTTCCTCATGGTCCGCTCACGCCTCATCGTGACAGGAGTGAGCGGCCGAACGCCAGAGGCACAGACAGGTCCCGGGCAACGCGTCGACGCACTCCTCCATGCCGCCGAAGCCGCCAGGGGAACTTAGCTGACTGAGCGGATCTGGCGGACCAGGACTGCGGCCAGGACGGTGACGGCGGAGGCCAGGAGGTAGAGGACGGGATAGCCGCCCAGGTGTTTGACGATGGGGGCGGCGATGGCGGGCGCGAAGACCTGGGGGAGGGAGTTGGCGATGTTGATGACGCCGAGGTCCTTGGCGCGGTCGCGGGCGCTGGGGAGGACCTCGGTGAGCAGGGCGAAGTCGACGGAGAGGTAGACGCCGAAGCCGGCGCCGAGGATGATCGCGCCGAGGACGGCGCCGGACCAGGTGGGCCAGACGGCGAGGACGACACCGGCCGCCGCCATCACCAGGCCGGAGCCGGTGACGAAGATCTTGCGGCGGGCGATCCGGTCGGACCACTTGCCGCAGCCGACCGCGGTGACGAGCACGCAGACGCTGTAGATCGCGGTCAGGATCAGTACGCCGGTGTCGGGATCGTCGATCGCCGACCTCGTCCTGCAGGTAGATAGAAGAGGTACAACGTCCCGAGCGCGTTCCCCACGTTGAACAGGAAGCGGGTCAACCAGCGCCCAGCCGAAGTCGGGGTAGCGCCGCGGGCTGATCCAGAAGCCGCGGAGGAAGTCCCGCACCACCAGCGGCGGTCGCTCCACCAGCCGCTAGTCACCGCTGCGCCAGCAGATACGGCACGCACCGACAACAGCAGGAAGACCGCACAAGCGACGTACCCGGCCCGATCCCGCCGACGGCGGTCGCAAGCCCGGTCCCGACCAGGGCGCCGAGGACCTGGGACATCGCGACCCATCCCCCGACGACGCCACGCTGTAGCGACCGGGACCCGGTCCGGGACGACCGCCGTGATCGCCGCCAGCAACGCGTTGCCGAACAGCTGCACCAGGCACCAACCGAGCAGCATCCAGCCCGATCACCTCGGCGCCGGCCAGCACCAGCAGTCCGACGGCACCGCCGAGCGCGCCGGCCAGCACCCACGGCACCCGGCGGCCGAAGCCGCGACAGAGTCCGGTCGGAGATCGCGCCGAACAACGGATTCGCGACCACCGACACCGCGGCCCCGACCCCCGTCACCAACCCGAAGACGAACTCCTTGTTGCCCGGAGCAACCGCCTCGGACTGCTTCGCCAGCAGCACCTGGATCGGCCCGAGCCAGGCCGCGAACACCCCGACATTCGCCAGTACGACGGCCGCCGTCCACGCGCGCCCGGACCCGACCGATCGGCTCCGCCAACGCGGCCGGCACGACCCCCGGCTCCGGAATCATGACCGGCTCTGAGCGATCACGTCACGGAACCAGTGGTACGACGCTTTCGGCGTCCGGACCTGGGTCTCGAAGTCGACGTGCACCAGTCCGAAGCGCTGCGAGTACCCGGCGGCCCACTCGAAGTTGTCCAGCAGCGACCACTGGAAGTATCCGCGGACGTCGATCCCGTCGTCCATCGCCTGCGCGCAACGACCGCAGATACCCGTCCAGGTAGTCGATCCGGCGCTGATCATCCACCGACCCCGTCCACCGGATCGTCGTTGATCGCGCACCCGTTCTCGGTGATGTAGATCGGCGGCAGCCGGTCGCCGTACCGGTCCTTGAAGATGCGCAGGATCTCGCCGAACGCCGACGGCACCACCGGCCAGCCGAAGTCCGTCTGTCGGATAACCCGTTCAGCGCCCGCGGTTCGAACGGCAGGCCCGGCGGCAGCAGGATCCCGTCGGTCGCGGCGGTGTCGGCCTGACCGGTCGCGGCGCCGACCGACACCGGCGCGTAGTGGTTGATCCCGAACCAGTCCAGCGGTGTCGAGATGACGGCCAGATCATCAGCGACCGGCCCCGGCATCGCGGCCTCGAAGCCGGACGGGTAGGTCCCGAGCAGGACCGGATCGGCGAACAACCAGTTGATCAGATTGTCGTAGAGACCGGCCGCCTCCTTGTCCTCGACGCTGTCGCTGGCCGGCCAGGTCGGTGCGTGGTTGCTGGCGATCCCGATACTCGAAGCACCGCTCGCCCGCAGCGCCTGCACCGCTCGGCCGTGCGCCAGCAGCTGGTGATGCGCGACCGGCAAGCGCGTCGAAGCAGCAACGACTTACCCGGCGCGTGCGCACCGAGCGCGTACCCCATCAGCGTGAGCACCATCGGCTCGTTGATCGTGATCCACAGCGGCACCCGATCCGCGAACCGCGCCGCCAGCAGCGCCGCGTAGTCCGCGAACCGATCGGTGATGGACGCGCTCACAGCCAGCCGCCCGCGTCCTCCAGCGGCTGCGGCGTGTCCCAGTGGAACAGCGTCGGCGCCGGCTGGATCCCGGCGCCGAGCAGCGTGTCGATCAGCCGGTCGTAGAAGTCCAGCCCGGCGGCGTTCCCCGGCCCACGCCCCGACGGCTGGATCCGCGGCCAGGAGAACGAGAACCGGTAGGTGTCGACCCCGAGCTCCCGCATCAGCGCGACGTCCTCGGCGTACCGGTGGTAGTGGTCGCAGGCGACCGCACCGGTGTCGCCGTTGAGGATCCGGCCCGGCTCGGCGCAGAACGTGTCCCAGGTCGACGGACCGCGGCCGCCCTCGGCCACGGCCCCTTCGATCTGGTACGCCGACGTCGAGACGCCCCACCGAAATCCGGGCCGAAACGCGAGCTCAGCTGTCATTCGCATCATCCTCGTCAGGGGTGCGGTCCTGGACCCGCGGCGGCTCGACCTTGCGGACGATCACCGCGGTACCGTAGGCGGCCACCTCGCTCATCGTCTGTGGCGATCTCGTTGCAGTCGAACCGCATCGCCAGGATCGCGTTGGCGCCCATCTGCTGCGCCATCTGGCACATCCGCATCACCGCGACGTGCCGCGACTCGGCCAGCATCTGGGTGTACTCCGGCACCTCGCCACCACCGAGCGACCGGAAGCTCGGCGGTGAAGTTCGACCCGAAGTCGCGGCTCCGCACGGTCAGCCCGAACACCTCGCCGAACACCTTGTCCGCGGTGTACCCGGGCAGGTCGTTCATGGTCGAGACGAGCACCGGGTACGGCGAACCCTGCGGCGCGACATGCGGCGCGTTCTGCTGGGTCGGCTGGTAGTTGCCGGGAGCCTGTCCGTACCCGGGCTGACCGCATCCAGGCTGCTGCCCGTACCCCTGCGGCGGCGGACCCTGCTGGTACCCGCTGCTGCTGCGGCGCGTAACCGGGCGGCGGACCCTGCTGGTAACCCTGCTGCGGCGGGTACGGCTGGTTCGGGTTCGGGGGATAGTTCTGCGTTCATGCCCTCATCCTGACAGGCTCCCGGTCGTCATTGACGGAAGACCTGAAGCTCGTAGAGCGAGTACCCGTACGACGTCGCCCGCTGCGTCCCGGTGACCCGGACATACCGGGCCGGACTGGCGGCGAACCGTACGTACGTCCTCCCCGCCGTTCCCGGTCGTGGTCGCGTACACCTGCTGCCAGTTCGACCCGTCCCGCGACACCTCCACCCGGTACGACTTCCCGTACGCCGCCTCCCAGTGCAGCACCACCCGGCCGACCGGCTGCTCGCTGCCGAGGTCGACCTTCAGCCACTGCGGATCGGACCAGTTGCTCGCCCACCGCGTGCTCGAGCTTCCCGTCGACCGCCTTGCGCCGGCGGCGAGTTGAACAACCCGGTCTCGTGGCTGCTCGCCGTCGCCGTCTTCCCGGCAGCCAGGTTGCTGACGTCGTCACCACGGCGGGCCGGGAACTCGATCACCTGCTGGTACGTCGGCCGGTTGACCCAGGCGATCCGGTCCTGGGTGATGCCACCCATCGGCTGGTGCACGATCTGGTCCGCGCAGAACTGGTCGCCCGCCGCACAGTCGGCGGTCGCCGGATACGTCGTCGCCGCCGGCACCTTGGTTGCCGCCAGCAAAGAGTCGGTGAGTACGGTACCGGCAGGCCGCCAGCGAACCGCCGCCGCAGAACGTGACCGGCTGCGGCGTCTGCACCGGATCGCCGAGCACCTTGCGCAGATCGCGCTGGACGAAACCCCACCAACCGCTCTGGAACGCGGATCCCTGCGCACTCGGCCGCTCGTCGATCTTCAGGTTCGCGACCAGAGCGCCGTACAGGTCGGGTCCGAGATCCTTGAACTCGGCCGGGACCAGCAGCGGCCACCAGGCGTCGAGGATCCGGATCGCCTCGGCGTGGTCGTACGTCTTCGACGACGCGTTCGGTGTCTTGCGATGACTGCCGGCCGCCTGCCAGGCGGTGCAGCTTGGCGACCGCGTCGGCGACAGCCGGGTCGGTGATCGGCGCGACTCTTCAGCACCCGGAGCAGGTACGGCAGCACCTGGTCGCCGCGAAGGTCGACCGTGCCGGCGTCCTCCATCGCCTCGACCAGCTTGCCGCGGGTGAACTTCTGCCCGCTGTTGATGACTGCCTTGATCCGATCGTCGAGCGGCTGACTGCGGTAGACCGAGTTGTAGCCGCACTGCCCGTCCGATGCGGAGAAGCCGGGCGCCTGCTTGTTGTTCCAGCTGGTCAGGTAGTCCTGGTTGACCACCTGCGGATGCTGCGCGGCCGGGGTGTAGGTCGGCCCGGTTGGTGTCCGGGTTCCAGCCCTGCCACTCGTAGGAGCTCCAGGTCGGCAGATTCGGGTCGGCACCGGTCGCGCGGACCGGGTTGTCACCGGAGTTGAAGTACGCGATCGACGACTTGTCCGTGTAGAACCAGTTGAACGTGTAGCCGATGTTGGCGGCGGCCTTCTGGAAGTCTGCCGCCGAGTGGATCCGGTCCGGGTCGTTGAACTGCATGAAACCGAGCGCGGACCCGGCCTCGTTGCCGTAGGTCGACCGGTTCTTCGTGAACAGCACCGGCCGTCCACCGACCGTGCCGCGGTGCGTGACGATGCCGTACTTGGTGCGCAGGGCAACCAACGTGTACGAGCCGGCCGGTTCCGACGACCCGAGACTGGAGTACCACTCGTTGTGCCGTTCGAGCCGCTCGATCGGGACGCACTGCCCGCGGTACTCGTAGTACTGCGAGTTCTTCGTCGGCGTCCCGCCGCCCGGCTCGCACAGCGGTACGGCGAACGTGTCGGTGATGTCCTGGCCGGCGGACGTCGCGCTCCACGAGTAGTCCGGGCCGCGGCCGATCAGCGTGTAGAAGTTGAGTCCGGCGAACGCGATACCGCGGGAGCTGACACCGGGGCCTTGGAGTTCCTGGCGGATCAGCAGCTGCGGCGCGAAGTACCCGGTCTGCGGGCCGTACACCGCGACCGGGTTGCCGCTCTCGGTGTGCGCGCCGGAAACGAGCAAGGCGTTCGACATTCCCTTGTGGCCGAAGCCCTCAGGGAAGAGACCGCCGTCGAAGATTCCTCGTAGCGCCTCCGAGCCCTTCGGCGCAGGCTTCGCTGCGGCCTTCGCGTTGACGGTCTGGTCGATCACCTCGGGCTCAGGGGTGACCGAGCCGCGATCCGGCATTGCGCGACCAGCCGGGTTCGGACCGGTCGTGCCGTACGGGAACGTCGTACCGTTGTGCACCGTCGTACTGGCTTCCGGATCGTTCTGGGATCGGAACGACTCCCACACCTTGGTGCCCTCGGCAACGCCGTACTTCGCCTGTGCCTCGAGCAATGCCAACGCCGACGCGACCTCCCGGCCGCCGCCGGTGCCGAAGATGCCGGCGACCACGGCGGCTGTGGCCACGACGTCGGTCACCTTCCACGGCTGCGTCGGCCAGTCGAGGCCGAGCGCGACGTACTCACCGGGGTAGGCGATGCCGACCGTGTTGATGTAGTTGTTGACGCCGTCCACCCAGGCCTGGATGTCCTGCTGCATCTTCACGCCGTCGGCGCCGTACAGCTCGTCGGCGTCGTCGTACTGACGCTGCAGATCGGCCTCGGTGTACGGCGCGGTCCGCCAGAACTCCTGCTCGAACTCGCGATTGGCCGCTGCTCCACCCGCGAACGGGGTCAGCTGGCCGCGGCCGAGATGCCGGAACACGTCCATCACGAACAGCCGGTCCTGCGCCCCGGCGTACCCGGAGCCGAACATCACGCCCTGCCGGGTGGTGCCGGTGATGTGCGGGATGCCGCGCGACTTGTCCCGCACGATCGTGACGTCCGCAGCGCGGGTGGATCGTGCTCGCGACGTCGTCCGGTTTCACTCCGAACGACGAGTCGTCGTAGTACGACGCCGAGACCGTCGTCGGTGATGCCCTGTGAGTTCCAGACCAGGTCCTGGTACGGCTTCACGGTGTCGCTGAAGTGTGGCGGCCTGGTCCCGAATCCCTTGAAAAGAAGGAGATCCGTGAACGTCGCGTTGCCGTTCTGCCCGGGCGGCACGATGTCGCGGCATTGCCCGACGCAGTAGTCGACCGTAGCCGCCGCGGCTGCCGCTTCCGGCTTCGGCTTGCGTTGGTGTCGGCAGGGCCGCCAGTACGACGACAGCGGCAGCGCGGTGACGGCCACGACGCGACGGCGATCGTGACGTACGAAGGCGGTGTTCGGGGGCGGGGCGGGGCACACGGAATCCTCCTCGGCGCGGTCTGCGGCAGGGGAGTACGAAAACTGAGAATGACTCACCAGTAGCTTCGGTCAAGAGTCTCGCTTGGCTCAGGTACTGTCCAAGCACTGACCGTGACCACTACTGTGTGCAGCACCATGAGCATCCATGATCGGTACCGGTTGAGTGTGGTGATCAACGCCAGGGGGACGTACACCCCGCTTGGGGTGTCCAGGAGTTCCGACGGGGTGGCGGCGGCCGTCGCACAGGCACTACCCGAGTTCTTCGTGATGGACGAACTCGGCGACCGCGCCAGCGAGGCCATCGCGCACGTGACCGGCGCGCAGGCCGGCGCGGTCGTGCACTGCACCGCGGCCGGCATCACGCTCGCGGTCGCGGCCACCATGACCGGCGGCGACCCGCGCCGGATCGCGACGTTGCCGGACGCAACGGACATGCACCACCGCGTCGTCATGCCGGCCTGCCACGTCGTCGACTACGGGCACTCCAACCTGCAGGGCATCCGGCTGGCCGGTGCGCAGGTCGACCTGGCCGGCGACGACAACCGTTGTGGCGTTGAGGATCTGGAGGAGGAGCTCGACGGCCCGGACGTCAGCTTGCCTGTTCCTGGTTTCGTCCCGGCTGACGCAAGGCGAGCCGCTCGACCTCGTCGCCGCCGTACGAGCCGCGCATCGTCGCGGCGTCCCGGCGATCATCGACGGCGCCGCGCAGTTCCCGCGGATCGCGGACCTGCTGGCGACCGGCGCGGACCTCGTACTGGTCAGCGGGCAGAAGTACCTCGGCTCCCCCACCGCCGGGCTGGTCGCCGGCACCTGGCCGCTGGTCCAGGCGGTGCGCGCGCAGGAGAAGGGCATCGGCCGGGTGATGAAGCCGACCAAGGAGGCCATCATCGGCGTCATCGCGGCGCTCGAGGAGTGGCAGGCCTTCGACCGGATGAAGTGGGAAGCCGACGAACTCGCCAAGGTACTCGCGTTCGCCGAGGCGGCCGCGCGAGATCCCCGAGGTCTCGGCCGAGGTGGTCCGGGATCCGACCGGCTTGCAGGTGTCGCGCGTACTGCTGAAGGTGAAGGACGCCAAGCGGATCGCGACCGAGCTCGAAGCCGGGACGCCGCCGATCTACGTGATGACCGATCGAGTCGCCGACGACGAGCTGATGCTCGAGCTCGTCCCGCTGGACGACGGAGGAGATCGCCGACCGTCCTGGCCAGGCTCTGGGCGATCCTGACATAGCAGAGGCCCTGGCCTCCCTTGTACTACAGGGAAACCAGGGCCTTTCGTGCTCAGTGCTGGTAGGACTTGCCGTCGGTACGGCGGGGGCCGTTACCGCGACGCGGTCCGTTGCTGCCGCGGCTGTCGAAGCTGCGGCCCGGACGGCTGCTGCCGTACCGCTTGCCACCCTTGCCGCCGCCCTTGGCGAACCGCTGCGGTTTCGGGGCCGGCAGCTTCACCGGGTACCCGGACGGCTTGGTGCCGCCGGTCAGCTCGGTCACCAGCTCGTCGCCCGGACGGGCCCGGACCGGCTCGGTGTCGACACCGGCCGACTCGGCCAGCCGGACCATCCCACGCCGCTGGTGCGGCAGCACGAGCGTGACGACCGCGCCCTTGCCGCCGGCGCGCGCCGTACGACCGGCGCGGTGCAGGTAGTCCTTGTGGTCGGCCGCCGGGTCCGCCTGGATGATCAGGCCGACGTCGTCGACGTGGATGCCGCGGGCGGCGACATCCGTTGCCACGAGCACCGGTACCGAACCGTCCTTGAACTGGTCCAGCGTCCGGTTCCGCGCGCCCTGGGCCAGGCCGCCGTGCAGCGCCGCGGCCATCACGCCACGGTCGCGCAGCTGGGTGGCGACGCGGTCGGCGCCCAGCTTGGTGCGGACGAACACGATGGTCCGGCCGTCGCGGCTGGCCAGCTCGGCCGTCAGCGACTGCTTGTGTCCCGGCTCGATCACCAGCAGGTGATGCTCCATCGTGCTCACCGAGGCCTGCCCGGACTCGGTCGAGTGATGCACCGGGTCCTTCAGGTAGGTCTTCACGATCTTGTCGACGTCGTTGTCCAGCGTCGCCGAGAACAGCAGGCGCTGTCCTTCCGGCGGCGTCATGTCGAGCAGCGTGGTGACGGCCGGCATGAAGCCCATGTCGCACATGTGGTCGGCCTCGTCGAGCACGGCGATCTCCACCGCGCCGAGGTCGGCCGCGCCCTGCTCGCACAGGTCGATCAACCGGCCCGGCGTCGCGATCAGCAGGTCGACACCGCGGCGAAGCGCCTCGATCTGCTTCGGGTACGGCAGGCCGCCCGCGATCAGCTTGAGCGACACGTTCATCACGTGCGCCAGCGGCTCGAGCGCGTCGTGCACCTGCATCGCGAGCTCCCGCGTCGGGACCAAGACGAGGCCCCGCGGCCGGCGCGACTCGGTGTGGCCACCGGCCAGACGCATCAGGGTCGGCAGACCGAAACCGAGCGTTTTGCCCGAACCGGTCTGACCGCGGCCGAGGACGTCCCGGCCGGCCAGCGCGTCGGGGATGGTCGCGGTCTGGATCGGGAACGGGGTGGTGATTCCGTCCCGCGCCAGCCGCTGCACCAGCCGCGGCGCCAGCCCGAGGGCGGCGAACTGGTTGTCCTCAGCAACGGTGCCCAGATCGACGGGCTCGTCCCGCTTGGTCTCCTGGAACGACGGACGCTCCCGCCGCTCGTACTGCTTGTCGTCCCGCCGGTACGGCGCCCGCTCGGTCCGCTCGACCTTCGGCCGGTCAGTCCGGTCGAACTTCGGCCGGTCGGCGCGGTCGTACTGCGGCCGGTCGGCGCGCTCGAACTTCGGGCGGTCGGTCCGGTCGTACTGCGGCCGGTCGCTCCGCTCGAACTTCGGACGGTCGGTCGCGGTCGTTCTGCGGACGGTCGCCGTACTGCGTCCGCTCACCACGGTCGGTGCGCGGGCGGTCGCCGTACTGCGGACGGTCGTCGCGGTTGTAGCGCGCCGGCTGGTTCGCTCGCTCGGCGCGGTAGCCCTTCACCGGGCGGCGGTCGGTGTCGTTGCGGCTGCCCGTGCGGGCACCGCGGTCGGAGTACTGGGAGGGGCCGCCGCGGCGCTCACCGCGGGCAGCATCGTTGCGCACCTCACCGGTCGGTGTGGCGGCTGCCTCCGCGGCCATCCGCTCACCGAACGACTGGTTCTGGAACTTCTTGTGTCGCGGCTTCTTGATCCGGCCGTCGGCCTGCTCGCCGCCGGTCGGCTGATTCTCCTGGTGGTGCTGGGTCACGCAAACTCTCTCTCAACGTCACGGACGAATGGCCGGATCGCAACCGCACGCGAGCGCCGGTCACAGCTGTGACCGGACGGAACGTGCTGAGCAGGAGACGGGCATCGACCTGCGGGTGCTTATCGCATTGCACCCATGTCGCCGGGAAACTTCAGCCGGATGCTGAAACCGACGGGTCGGAGCGCCTGGAAATTACTTTGGTGACGCGATGCGCGCACCGACGCAGAAAAGTATACCCGACCGCCACCTCGGCCCTGACCAGTCGGCCGAAGCCCCGCGTCCGGCCGGCTCAAGACCAGACCACTCGGCAACTGGTGCCCTGCGCCACTATCGGCCGCAGTTCAAGTTAGCTTGAGTTTCTGGTCCCCCGCCCTAGGGTGGCCGTATGGGAGAGGTGAACGTCCCCAGCAAAGAGCACTGGCTCTCGATCGGGGAGATCGCACAGCGGTCCGGAGTAGCGGCGTCGGCGTTGCGATTCTATGAGGATCAGGGTCTGATCGACTCACGGCGGACAGCCGGAAATCAGCGGCAGTACCAGCGCAGCACGTTGCGGCGGATCGCGTTCGTACAGGCGGCCCAGCGGGTCGGCCTCGCGCTCGCGGAGATCAAAGAGGCGCTGGATTCACTACCCGACGACCGGACGCCGACCCGGGCGGACTGGAGCAAGTTGTCGAAGGCATGGCGCAGCCGTCTCGACGAGCGGATCTCCGAGCTCGAGCGACTTCGTGACGACCTCGACAGTTGCATCGGCTGCGGTTGCCTCAGCCTGCAGCGCTGCAACCTGTACAACAAGGCCGACCGCCTGGCCGAGCGCGGCCCCGGCGCCCGCCTCCTCAACGTCGGCATCCCCGGCGAGTAGACCGCCGCCGAATCGTGGATCCCGCCTGAATCCACGACTCACAGATGCACGTCCGGGGAGGGTCCCGAACCATAGCCGGGTGGTTATGACCGGCATAGAACGACCACCGTGATTCGCGGGTTATCCCCAGGGTTTTCCGCGATCCGATGCGGAAATCCTGGACTCTTGGCAGCATCCGGAGATAGCGAACGGTAATCCGCCCGTCGCTATCCGCCACCGATCCGGAGTGAGGCCCTCCATGTCGCATCGCCGTATCCTGACGTCGCTCGCGGGGCTTGCCGCCGCAGCACTGGCCGTCCCCACCTTCGCCGCAGCGTCCCCCACCGCCTCGGCACCGGCCACCACCCCCTCCGCCTCGACCGCCGCGAGCCGCGCCGCGTACGTCGGCTCGCCGCAGGACGAGGCCGCCACCAAGGCGTTCTACGACGCCGTCATGAAGTCCGCCCGAGCCAAGATGGCCAAGCAGGCCAAGGCCGGCCAGAAGATCACCGCCGTCACCGTGACGTACGCCGTCGATGCACCGAGCTTCCAGTCCCAGATCAACTCCAGCACGTCGATCTGGAACGCCTCGGTCGGCAACGTCAGGCTGGTCGAGGGCAGCAACTACGACTTCTACTACACCGAGGGCAACGACCCGCGCGGCTCGTACGCATCCACCGACGGGCACGGCAGCGGCTACGTCTTCCTGGACTACGCCCAGGCCCAGCAGTACGACCCGACCCGGATCACCGCCCACGAGACCGGCCACGTGCTCGGCCTGCCCGACCACTACTCCGGCCCCTGCTCCGAACTGATGTCCGGCGGCGGCCCCGGCCCGTCCTGCACCAACCCCTACCCCGACGCCACCGAGCGCTCCAAGGTCAACGCCCTCTGGGCCAACGGCAAGACCAGCCTCCCGATCGCAGCCTTCCACATCTCCAAGTGAGAGGTCACATCTCCAAGTAGTCCGTCCCACGTAACCCGAGGCCTCCGGCCCGGAACCCGCCCGGCAGGGGACGGTTTCCGGGCCGGAGCTCATTGACCGGTCCGGGTCCCGGGTCGCTTCGGCACGCCATTTGATGGGTTGACCCCTGAACTGGTGGGTTGCCCCCTCGAATTCTGAGGGGGCAACCCACCACGTCGGGGGTCAGCCCTGCGACTGCTGGGTTCTCCCCTGGCGTACCGAAGGAGACCACAAGCCGAGGGGATATCCGGCTGTTCTGACGTATCCCGTGGGTGGTTGGTTCGTCTCCTTCGCGTCCCGGGCGTCGGCCGTGTTGTGTCGGTTGTCGCCGGGGCTGGGGAGGATCTCGTCCCGGATCGGGTGGGCAGATCCTCCCCAGCCTGGCCCGGCCGGCCCGCAGGTCTCGGCCCGGGCGGACGTGGCGCACTCACTAACCCGGTCCGTCAGCCGCCGAGTGCTCAGGGCCGAGCGGGGCCTGTCTGGGGTCGCGTTGTTTGGTGAGTGGTGCAGGTCCGGTCAGGCGCGGCATCGCCAAACCCGCCACACCCCCCGGGCCGGGGTGTGGCGGACTTCCAGGCCATCACAATCACCCAGACGCCGCGATCGCCCGCGGGAGGCCGTCGCGCCCGCCTCGTTGTGATGGCCTGGCGGTCCGGCCCAACGGCACGGGAAACACTCACGGAACGGACAAGAGAGGCTATCCCCTCCCGTTGTGCCTTCTTCCCTCGCACAACAGCAGAGAACCCACCACGCCAGGGATATCCCCTCAAGTGGTGCCTGCTCCCCTGGCATAGGAGCAGAGAACCCCGCGTTCGAGGGGATGCCCCTTCGAACGCTGCCATCCATCGTCGCGATCGGTCAGTTTGTGCACGAGATCCGTACGGCGACGACCTCGGCGTACGGATCTGCTGCACAAAAGACGCCCCGCTGTGGCCCGAGGTGGGCGCCCACGGGAACGACACAAGGGCCCGGCTATCCCATCAAATGATGTGGCCGTCGTGCTCTGGTCGTGGGCTCCGTGGCCGGACTGGTTCCGGTGCCTGCTCATCGAGGCGGCCGGCGCGTCCCGGATCGGGTGGTCGAGGGGAGTTGTCCCTAGACCGGCTTGGGGAGGGTCCCGTCGGGGGTTGGGGAGGGTTACCTGCCGAATCGGGGGGGTAGCGCGCCCCGGAGCCGGGCGATGCCGTTGCCACCCGAACCGACGAGGCGCTAGCGCGCCGGGCCGGTCGAGCCGCGGACAACCAGCTCGGGGCGGAAGAGGAACTCGGTGTGCGGAGTGGTGTGGCCGCGGACTTCCTCGAGCAGAGACTGGACGGCGGCGATCGCCATGGACTGGACCGGTTGACGGATGGTGGTCATCGGGGGGTCGGTGAACTCCATCATCGGGGCGTCGTCATACCCGACGACCGAGATGTCGGCGGGCACGGACAGGCCGCGCTGGCGGGCCGCGCGGATGACGCCGAGGGCCATCATGTCGGAGCCGCAGATGACCGCGCTGACCTGGGCGTCGAGCAACTGCTGGGCCGCCGCGGCGCCGCCCTCGACGCCGAAGATGCTCAGGGCGACCAGCGGATTCAGGTCCTCGTCGGACACACCCAGCCTGGCCTTCATCGAGGTGCGGTAGCCGGCCAGCTTGCGCTGCACCACGATGAACCGCTCCGGTCCGGACGCGAACCCGATCCGCCGGTGGCCGAGCGCGACCAAGTGCGAGACCGCGAGCTGCATCGCGGCGTACTCGTCGGACGACACGAACGGTGCCTCCACTCCGGGCAGCCAGCCGTTCACGAACACCACCGGCAGCCGGCGATCCACCAGCGCCTGGTAGCGGGCGTGGTCGGCGCCGGTGTCGGCGTGCAGGCCGGAGACGAAGATGATCCCGGAGACGCCGCGCTCGAGCAGCATCTCGACGTACTCCTCCTCGGTCGCGCCGGACGGCGACTGCGTGCACAGCACCGGCGTGAAGCCGCGCTGCGACAGCGCCGACTCGATCACCTGGGCGAACGCCGGGAAGATCGGGTTGATCAGCTCCGGCATCACCAGCCCGATCAGCCCCGCCGACCGCCGCCGCAACCGGGTCGGCCGTTCGAACCCGAGTACGTCGAGCGCCGTCAGGACGGACTGTTTGGTCTCCGCCGCCACCCCCGGCTTGCCGTTCAGCACCCGCGAGACCGTCGCCTCACTCACCCCCGCCTTGGCCGCGATGTCCGCCAGCCGTGCTCTGCTGCTCACGCCCGGCACTGTACCCACCGACCGTTGACCTTGCAGCAAGATCCTGCAAGAACTTGCAGACTGAGACTGCACACATGTGTCCACAACGTGAACGGAATGCGCACGTCACACGCCGTACACCTTGTCAGGACGAGCGGGGCGGGCGAGGATAAGCGCACCCCCGACCGGGGGCCTTTACTCGGATCGTCCGGCACGTTCCTGCCGGTGAAGGGAAGTAATCGTCATGGCCACTGTGTCATTCAAATCGGCAACCCGGATCTACCCGGGCACCGACGCTCCCGCCGTCGACAAGCTCAACCTCGAGATCGAGGACGGCGAGTTCATGGTTCTCGTCGGCCCGTCGGGTTGCGGCAAGTCCACCTCGCTCCGGATGCTCGCCGGCCTCGAAGAGGTCAACGAGGGCTCCATCTACATCGGCGACCGCGACGTCACGCACCGTCCGCCGAAGGAGCGGGACATCGCGATGGTGTTCCAGAACTACGCGCTCTACCCGCACATGTCGGTCGCCGACAACATGGGCTTCGCGCTGAAGATGCAGGGTGTCTCCAAGGAGGACCGCGCCAAGCGCGTGATGGAGGCCGCCAAGCTGCTCGGCCTGGAGGAGTACCTGGACCGCAAGCCGAAGGCGCTGTCCGGTGGTCAGCGTCAGCGCGTCGCGATGGGCCGCGCGATCGTGCGTAACCCGCAGGTCTTCCTGATGGACGAGCCGCTGTCGAACCTCGACGCCAAGCTGCGCGTGCAGACCCGTACCCAGATCGCCGAGCTGCAGCAGCGTCTCGGCGTCACCACCGTCTACGTCACCCACGACCAGGTCGAGGCCATGACGATGGGCGACCGGGTCGCCGTCCTCAAGGACGGTCTGCTGCAGCAGGTCGACACCCCGCTGAACCTCTACGACCACCCGAAGAACAAGTTCGTCGCCGGCTTCATCGGCTCGCCCGCGATGAACCTGCTCGACGGCGGACCTGGTCGAGGGTGGTGCCAAGCTGGGCGACTACACCGTGCCGGTTGATCGCGCCGTCCTGGCGAAGGCCGGCAACGACAAGACCCTGACCCTGGGTGTCCGGCCGGAGGCCTTCAAGGTCTCCGACACCGGCCTGCCGGTGAAGGTCGCCGTGGTCGAGGAGCTCGGTGCCGACGCGTACCTGTACGGCACCGCGGAGCACAACAACGAGCACCAGCAGATCGTCGCCCGGATCGACGCCCGGATGCCGGTCGAGAAGGGCTCGACCATCCGCCTCGCGGCGGTGCCGGACAAGCTGCACCTGTTCTCGAGCTCGACCGAGGAGCGGCTGACCGCCTGATCGCCGGTACGACGTACAGCCAAGGCCCCGGGTGGTTCGTCCACCCGGGGCCTTCGCACGTCCTCGATCGAGCCGGCGGTCATCCACCGCAAGGCGGCCGATGCCGTCTAGGTGACCCGCCGGGTGCGCGGGTCCTGGGTGGCGGGGCGATCGATCGGGTCCACGTTGCTCTGCTTGAGCAGGTAGTGCGGGCGCTGCTTGGTCTCGTAGTAGATCCGGCCGATGTACTCGCCGATCACGCCCGAGCATCACCATCTGCAGCCCGCCGAGGCCGGTGATCGCGGCGATCAACGTGACATAGCCCGGCATCTCCACCCCGTTCAGGGCCGCGTTCACGATCACCCAGACGGCGTACCCGGCGGCGACCGCGGTGAGCAGCAGGCCGACGTAGATGGCCAGCCGCAGCGGCCGGTTGTTGAACGACAGCAGCCCGTCCAGCCCGTACTCGAGCAGGCGCCGGAACGTCCACCGGCTCTTCCGGTCCGACTGCTTCACGTTCTCGTACTCGAACAGGATCGACTCGAACCCGATCCAGGCGAACAGGCCCTTGGAGAACCGGTTGTACTCGCCCAGCTCCAGCAACCCGTCGACCGCCCGCCGCGACAGCAGCCGGAAGTCGCCGACCCCGTCGATCAGTTCGACGTCGGCCCAGCGGTTGATCAGCCAGTAGTAGGCCCGCGCGAACAGCGTCCGGGTCGCCGGGTCACCGGTCCGGGTCCGGCGCGCGATCACCTGGTCGAAGCCGCGCTCGTACTGCTCGAGCATCCGGCCGACCAGCTCCGGAGGGTGCTGCAGGTCGGCGTCCATGATCACCACCGCGTCGCCGGTGGCGTACCGCAGGCCGGCCAGCATCGCGGCCTCCTTGCCGAAGTTCCGGCTGAAGGACAGGTAGCGAACCGATTCGTCGGTGGCGGCCAACTTCACGAGCGTGTCGAGCGTCCCATCAGTACTTCCGTCGTCGACGTACACGATCTCGTACGGCCGGCCGGTGGCGGCCAGCTCGTGGCTGAGCGCCTGGTGGAAGCGCTCGATCACTTCGACCTCGTTGTAACAAGGCACCACCAGGCTCAGCCGCATCGTTGTGCTCATCCGTCCCCCCAGTTGAGATCGACACGATTCTTGTCCAGACCGGAACTACCCGCTAGCTTTGCATGCCGGGCGAATTGAGCGGAGGGGCGGACAGTGGGATCGGACCATGACGCTGCCGTACCGGACCGGCCCGCGCGCGGCGCGGCGGTCCGGCCGGCGATCGTCGCCGGTGTGCTGGTGGCGGCGGTGTTCGCCGCCTCCGGAATCATCCGCGGTACCTTCCCCTTCGGTTCACTGTCTCGGAGTACCAACGATCTTGGCACTCAGTACATCCCGTTCTTTGCCCACCTCTGGGACATCCTGCACGGCCAGGCCCAGGGCGACCTGCTCTTCAACTGGCAGAGCGCGTGGGGCGTCGGCTTCCTGGCCGACTACGGCGTCGATCTCGGCAGCCCGTTGTCCTTGCTGGTGGGCCTGTTCCCCCGCGACCAGATCGACCTGGCCGTCTACGTCATCACCGTCCTCAAACTGAGCCTCGCCGCCGCCGCGATGGCGGTCCTACTCCTCAAGATGCACCCAGGACCCCGTTGGGTTGCAGCGATCTTGGGAGCGTCGTACGGCGTCTGCGGCTGGGCGATCGACGACGGGGCGTACGTGCCGATGTGGCTGGACGGCCTGATCGCGCTGCCGATGTTCTTCCTGGTGGCCGAGTGGTCACTGCGCCGGACCAACCGACTGCTCAGCGTGCTCGTGGTCGCCGTTTTCTGGGTGTCCAACTTCTACACCGCCTACATGGCGACGATCGCGGCTGCGCTGTACCTGCTCGCTCGACTGCTGACCAGTGACCTCAGCTGGCTGCTGCGACTGCGCGTGGCGCTGCGTTACGGAATCTCGTTCGTGCTCGGTATCGCCCTGAGCGCGCCGATCCTGCTCCCGATCCTGATGGCCAACGACGCCGCGACACCGTCGCCGTCGGGCGTGTTCAGGGCGTCGCCGATCGGCCTGTTCCTGTCCCGGCTGCTCCCTCTGTCCGAGGGCGTCGGCCGGACCGCGAGCCTGTACGTCGGGACGGTCGCCCTGCTGCTCGCCCTCACGATGCCGTTCAACCGCAACGTCGCGTTCCGGACCAAGGCGGTCTGGGTGGTGACGACAGTGCTGCTCACACTGTCCTTCCGGTGGGCGCCGACGCAGGAGATATGGCACGGCTTCGACACCCCGAACGGCAGCCAGTACCGCGAGGCCTTCGTGCTGTGCGGCGTGATCGTCGTCCTCGGCTGGCTGGCGGTCGCGTATGGTCTGCCCGGACCGATCGCGGTGCTGTGCGGCGGCGCGCTGTTGGCCGTGATCGCTGTGGTGTCCGACGGCAGCCGGCTCCTGACCCGGCACGCGATGACCGTGCTGATCCTCTCCGGTGCCGTGACTGTCGTTGCGTTCTGCGTCATTTGGGCCCTCCGTCGATCCGCACGGTTCCGACGGTTCAAGTGGCCGGTGGCGGCCGCATTCGCCGTACTGCTGGTGGTCGTGGCGGTGGAGACGACATGGACCGCGGTGGTGACCGACGAGCGGCGCTCGAAGGTGCTCGGCGCGTCGCAGGTCCCGTGGGACGATGCGCAGACCAAGATCCGCGACACGATCGTGGCGGCTCAGGACTGGCCGCGGTACCGGATCGAACCGGGCACGTCGATCACGCCGAACGACCCGATGCTGCTCGGCGGACAAGGCGCCGGCCTCTACAGCAGCCTGCTGCCGTACACGCTCAACCAGACGCTGACCGGGCTCGGCTTCGGCTGGGCCGGCTACGGCCGCGCGTCATACACCCTCGACAACCCGGTCACCGACGGGATCTTCGCGGTCGGGGCCAGGCTGCAACTCCGGGCCAGCGGCCCGAGAATCCTGCTGGCGCCGGCGCCCCCGCTCGTCACGGTCCGCCGGAATCTCGGCCTGATCGACACCTCGAACGCCTACGTCGCGCAGGAGCGGCTGCTCGGCGCCAAGGTGTACGACGTCCCGAAGTACAAGGGCACCAGGTTCGCCACCGGCGACGTGAAGCTGGTCGCTCCGTGCGCGGCCGGGACGACGGCCTTCCTGAACCTCCCCCGGGTGAGCGGCCGGGCGCGGCTGGCCGACGGCGGCTGGCATGAGCTGTCCGCGACCCGGCGGCCGGGCGTCAACACGAACAGCGCGATGGTCAAGCTGGGCGCCGTACCGGCGTCGGGCGTCGTGGTGATCGAGATCAACTTCAGCGACGCTCCGCAGGGGATCCCACCGACCGGGGCGGTTGGTTGCCTTGATCAACAAGCGCTGGCGAAGGAGATCCGGCGGCTGCGGGCGAGCGGGGCGACCGACGTGGAGGCCGGTGGTCACTCGATCAGTGCCACGCTCCCGCCAGGCAGCAAGGGGTACGCCGTGGTCTCCGTGCCGAGGGTGTCCGGCTGGCAGTGCTCGGCCGGGGGCGGGAAGGCCCAGACCCCACGGGACTTCGGCGGACTCGTCGCCGTACCTCTGACCGGCTCTGCCGACCGGATCGACTGCACCTACATCCCGCCGGGCCTGCGGCGCGGCCTGGCGATCGGCGCGGCCGCCGCGGTGATCACCCTCGGGATCGTGCTGATCGGATCGTGGCGGCGGCGACGCGTCAGGAGTTGACGTCCCGGTGGTGGACCACCTCGCCGGCCGGTCCACCATTGAAGGGATACCGTCAACCGAAGGAGCTGTCGTGAACGCTCGACCCCCGCTGCCTCCGTTCACGGAGGAGACGGCGATCCAGAAGGTCCGCGCCGCGGAGAACGCGTGGAACAAGCAGGACCCGGACGCCGTCTCGCTCGCCTACACGCCGGACACCGCCTGGCGGAACCGGGACGTCTTCGTCAACGGGCGGGCCGAGGTCGTGGAGTTCCTGACCCAGAAGTGGGCTCGCGAACTCGACTACCGGTTGATCAAGGAGTTGTGGGCGTTCACCGGCAACCGGATCGCCGTGCGGTTCGTCTACGAGTGCCACGACGCGGCCGGTCAGTGGTACCGCTCGCACGGCAACGAGAACTGGGAGTTCGACGAGAACGGGCTGATGCGGATCCGGCGGGCCAGCATCAACGATCAGCCGATCGCCGAGTCCGAGCGGCTGTTCCACTGGGAGGCGCCCGGCCCGCGGCCCGACGACCACCCGGGCCTCACCGACCTCGGACTCTGACCCCGCTGAACCCAGTACCCCCTCTGGGTATCCGTGGAGCACTTGCACTGGATACCCAGAGGGGGTACTTTCGGTGTGTCGACATACCCCTAAGGGGTAGATGAGGAGCTTGGGATGACCACCGACGTCGAGGTCCACGTGCACGGATACACCGCCGAGAAGACCAGCCACCTGAAGCGGCTGCGGCGGATCGAGGGCCAGATCCGCGGCCTGCAGCGGATGGTCGAGGAGGACAAGTACTGCATCGACATCCTCACCCAGGTGTCGGCGGCGACGAAGGCGCTGCAGTCGTTCTCGCTGGAGCTGCTCGACGAGCACCTCTCGCACTGCGTGGTCGAGGCCGCGCAGAAGGGCGGCGCCGAGGCCGAGGAGAAGGTCCGCGAGGCCTCCGACGCGATCGCCCGCCTGGTCCGCAGCTGACCCGATCACCCCGACTCTCGAGGAGCACCGATATGACCACCACGACCTACTCCGTCAGCGGCATGACCTGCGGGCACTGCGCCGCCGCCGTCACCGAGGAGCTCAGCAAGCTGCCCGGTGTCCGTGAGGTCAGCATCGACCTGAACGCCGGCGGCACCTCCGTGGTGCACGTGACGAGCGAGTCGGTTCTCGACGAGACCGCCGTACGCGAGGCCGTCGACGAGGCGGGCTACGAGCTGGCGGCGTCGTGAGTCGGGCTGTCGCGCTCCGGCTCGGCGCGTTCGCCGGTGCGCTCGCGCTTGCCTTCGGGGCGGCGTTCGCGATCGGCTCCGCGGTCGACCCGATCGCGGCGGCCGACACCGCCCCGCGCCGCGACCCGGCCTGCACGAAGACGGAGCGATGGGCGGTATGGAGGAGGCAGCGGACACGCGACTCCGCGGTGGCGCAACTGCCCGGGCTCGCGGTCTCCGACGCCGGCTACACGCTCGCCCCGGCGACGACGTTCTTCCAGTCCGGCGCAGGAGACCCGCTGCGCTTCACGATCCAGGGTCCGGACGGCAAGCCCGTCACGCAGTACACCAAGACCCACGAGAAGGACCTGCACCTGATCGTCGTACGGCGGGATCTGTCCGGGTTCCACCACGTGCACCCGACCCGGGACGCGAGCGGGACCTGGAGCATCCCGTTCACGTTCACCGCCGGTGGGACCTGGCGGCTGTTCGCCGACTTCCAGCCGGCCGGACTCGACCGGAAGTTGACGCTCGGCACCGACGTGAACGTCTCCGGCCTCTACATCCCGGTCCCGCTGGCCGAGCCGGCCAGCATCTCCAGCTTCGACGGGTACGACGTGACGCTCGCGGGCAAGCCGGTCGCCGGGCAAGGAGTCCGAGCTGACGTTCCAGGTCAGCCGGGGCGGCAAGCCTGTCACTGACCTGCAGCCGTACCTCGGCGCGTTCGGGCACCTGGTCTCGCTGCGCAGCGGCGACCTCGCCTACCTGCACAACCACCCGGCACAGGACGCCGAGCCGGGGACGAAGGGCGGGCCGTCGATCGCCTTCGGGACGACGTTCCCGACTGCCGGGACGTACAGACTGTTCCTGGACTTCCAGCACGCGGGTAAGGTGCACACCGCCGAGTTCACCGTGAACGTCGGCCCGGACCGGATCGTCCCGCCGGCCGCTCCCGACGCCGAGCGCCACCCCGCCACGAGTCCACCCCGCACGGCCACTGAGAGGAGGCCCGCAATGACCACCACAGATCGGCAGTCCGTCGAACTCATCATCGGTGGCATGACGTGCGCCTCCTGCGCCGCCCGGGTCGAGAAGAAGCTGAACCGGATGGACGGCGTCACCGCGACCGTCAACTACGCCACCGAGAAGGCGAAGGTGACCTTCCCGGACGGCATCAGCACCGACGACCTGGTCGCGACCGTCGAGCAACCGGCTACACCGCGACGCTGCCGGCGCCGGCCGTCGAGCCGTCGGACGACGAGCCCGACGAGCTCAAACCGCTGCGCGATCGGCTGATCACCAGCATCGTGCTGGCAGTGCCGGTGATCGCGCTCGGGATGATCCCGGCGCTTGCAGTTCGACTTCTGGCAGTGGGCGTCGCTGACGCTCGCGTTCCCGGTGGTGACGTGGGCGGCCTGGCCGTTCCACAAGGCCGCCTGGACCAACCTGCGGCACGGCGCCACCACGATGGACACGCTGATCTCGCTGGGCGTGGTGAGCGCGTTCCTCTGGTCGCTGTACGCGCTGTTCATCGGCGGCGCGGGCGAGCCCGGGATGAAGATGCCGTTCACGCTCATCCCGTCCCGCGGCACCGGAGCCGAGGAGATCTACCTCGAGGTCGCGACCGGCGTCACCACCTTCATCCTGGCCGGCCGGTACTTCGAGGCGCGGGCCAAGCGCCGGTCGGGCGCCGCACTGCGCGCTCTGCTGGAGCTCGGCGCGAAGGATGTCGCCGTACTGCGCGAATGGTGCGGAGACCCGGATCCCGGCCGACCAGCTCGTCGTGGGTGACGAGTTCGTCGTCCGGCCGGGCGAGAAGGTCGCGACCGACGGCGTGATCGTGACCGGCAGCAGCGCGGTCGACGCGTCGATGCTGACCGGTGAATCGGTGCCGGTCGAGGTCGGCTCCGGCGACGCGGTCGTCGGGGCGACCGTCAACGCCGGCGGACGGCTCGTCGTCCGGGCGACCCGGGTCGGCGCAGACACCCAGCTGGCGCAGATGGCCCGGCTGGTCGAGGACGCGCAGAACGGCAAGGCCGCGGTGCAGCGGCTGGCCGACCGGGTGTCCGGGGTCTTCGTGCCGATCGTGATCGGGCTGGCGCTGGCCACGCTGGGCTTCTGGCTCGGCAACGGTTCGCCGGTCGAGGTCGCGTTCACCGCGGCGGTCGCCGTACTGATCATCGCCTGCCCTTGTGCGCTCGGGCTGGCCACGCCGACCGCGTTGATGGTCGGCACCGGGCGGGGTGCGCAACTGGGCATCCTGATCAAGGGGCCGGAGGTGCTCGAGTCCACGCGCCGGGTCGACACCGTCGTACTGGACAAGACAGGCACCGTGACCACGGGCCGGATGGAGCTGGTCGACGTACTGCTGGCTCCTGGGCAGGAGCGGGCCGACGTACTGCGGCTGGCCGGGGCGCTGGAGCACTCCAGCGAGCACCCGATCGCGCAGGCCATCGCCCGCGGCGCGGCTGCCGAGGTCGGCCGGCTGCCCGAGGTCGAGGACTTCGGGAACGTCGAGGGCCTCGGTGTCCAGGGCATCGTCGACGGTCACGCCGTACTGGTCGGGCGGACGCGGCTGCTGGAGGAGTGGAGTCAGCACCTGCCGGAGGACCTCGCGCACGCGAAGGAACACGCCGAGGCCGAGGGCAGTACTGCGGTCGCAGTCGGCTGGGACGGCAAGGCACGAGCCGTGCTGGTGGTCGCGGACACGGTCAAGCCGACGTCGTCGCGAGGCGATCCGGCAGCTTCGATGACGCTGGGTCTGCGGCCGGTCCTGCTGACCGGTGACAACGAGGCGGTGGCGTCGAAGGTGGCCGGCGAGGTCGGCATCGACGAGGTGATCGCCGAGGTGCTGCCGGCCGACAAGGTCGACGCGGTGAAGAAGCTGCAGGGCGAAGGCCGGGTGGTCGCGATGGTCGGCGACGGCGTGAACGACGCGGCCGCCCTGGCCCAGGCCGACCTCGGCCTGAGCATGGGCACCGGCACCGACGTGGCGATCGAGGCCAGCGACCTCACCCTGGTCCGCGGCGACCTGCGCGCGGCCGCCGACGCCATCCGCCTGTCCCGCAGCACGCTGCGAACCATCAAGGGCAACCTCTTCTGGGCCTTCGCCTACAACGTAGCCGCCCTGCCGCTGGCCGCCGCCGGCCTGCTCAACCCGATGCTCGCCGGCGCCGCGATGGCCTTCAGCTCCATCTTCGTCGTCTCGAACAGCCTGCGCCTGCGACGCTTCAAACCGCTCACCTGAGCACCCCACGATGTGGTCGCACGGCGACTTCTCGGAAGGTCGTCGTACGACAGGCGTACGACTGCCGAGCCCGTGCGACGGGCTCTTGTGTCGTTTCCGTGGGCGCCGATTCGAGCCACAGCGACGGGGTCGACTTTGTGCACCAGATCCGTACGCCGAGGCCGTCGCCGTACGGATCTCATGCACAAACTGGCCGATCCCGACGATGCGCGGCGGCCCGACGGCCGGGCAGGGTGGGGCGTGCCGAGGTTGGGCAGGGCGGTTTCGGCGCGGACCTGCCGCGACCCATTTGATGGGCTGACCTACGAGATGGTGGGTTGGCACCCCGGAATCCGGTACGCCAGCCCACCATCTGATGGGTCAGCCCATCGAATGGCGCCACCGGGCCGCCTACCGCCTCCCGCGAGTTAGCGCAGCCAGGCGGTCGTGTCGGAGGGGAGCTGTCCTTCGTCCAGCGGGGTGCTGGTCAGCAGCAGTTCGTCGTACGGCGGGAGGTCGATCGGAGCCGGGGTCAGGTTGATGATGCAGGTGAGGCCCGAATCCCGGCGGAAGGTGAGCACGCCGGGTGGCGGAGTCCAGCCAGGTGAGGGTGCCGTCGCCGAGGTGGGTGCGGCGGAGGTTCAGGCCGGTGCGGTAGAGGGTCGAGCATCGAGTTCTGGTCGTCGTGCTGGGACTCGACGGTGAGGTTCTTCCAGTCGGCGGGTTGCGGCAGCCACGGCGTACCGGTGCCGAAGCCGAACGGGGGCTCCTTGCCGGACCACGGTAGGGGGACACGGCAACCATCGCGGCCGCGGTCGGTGCCGCCGGAGCGGGTCCAGATCGGGTCCTGGAGCAGGTCGTCCGGGAGGTCCTCGACCTCGGGCAGGCCGAGTTCCTCGCCCTGGTAGACGTACAGGCCGCCGGGCAGCGCCATCGCGAGCAGCGCGGCGGCGCGGGCCCGGCGTTCGCCGAGGACGAGGTCGGTCGCGCATGCCGTGCTTGCGGTCCTGGTGCGAGAACGACGTGTCCGGACGCCCGTACTTCGTCACCGGCCGGGTGACGTCGTGGTTCGACAGCACCCAGGTCGGCGGCGCCCCGATCGGGACGTGGGTCGTCAGCGTCAGGTCGATCGACGCCTCGCAGTTCGTCGGCTTCCCACGGGCGGGACAGGAAGTCGAAGTTGAACGCGGTGTGCATCTCGTCCGGCCGCAGGTACAGCGCGAACCGTTCCTGGTCCGGCATCCACATCTCGCCGACCAGGAACCGGTCGTCGTACGAGTCGGTGATCCGCCGCCAGCCGCGGTAGACGTCGTGCACCTCGTCGTGGTCGGTGTACGACTCCTCGACGCTGTCCAGATCCTTGAACAGCACGGCGGCGCTGTCGATCCGGATCCCGTCGACGCCGCGGTCCAGCCAGAACCTGAGGATGTCGTGGAACTCCTCGACCACCTCGGGGTTGCGCCAGTTGAAGTCCGGCTGCTCCGGGGCGAACAGGTGCAGGTACCACTCACCGTCCGGCGACCTGGGTCCAGGCCGGGCCGTTGAAGATCGACTGCCAGTCGTTCGGCGGCGCTCACCTCGCGGCCCGGTCGTGAAGATGAACCGCTCGCGCTCGGGCGACCCCGGAGCCGGCGGCAGCGCCTGGACGAACCAGTCCTGCTGGTCCGAGCCGTGGTTCGGCACGATGTCGATGATGGTGCGGATCCCCAGCGCGTGCGCCTCCGTCGATGTACGCCTCGGCCTCGGCCAGCGTGCCGAAGGTCGGGTCGATCGCGCGGTAGTCGGCCACGTCGTACCCGCCGTCGGCCATCGGCGACGGGTACCACGGGTTCAGCCAGATCGCGTCGACGCCGAGCTCGGCCAGGTACGGCAGCTTCGCCCGCAGGCCGGCGAGATCGCCGATCCCGTCACCGTTGCCGTCGGCGAAGCTGCGCAGGTACACCTGGTAGATCGCGGCTCCACGCCACCATGTCGTCCGACATGCTACTCCTTCGGGGGTTGGGGATCAGCCTTTCAGGCTTCCGGCGGTGAGGCCCGCCATGATGCTGCGCTGGAAGACGAAGAAGACCAGGATCGTCGGCAGGCTGGCGATCACCAGCGACGCGATCAGCACGTTCTGCGGCATCTGCGCGGACAGCGACGCGATGCCGACACTGATCGACATCTTGTCCGTCTCCGGCAGCACCAGCAGCGGCCAGACGAAGTCCTTCCAGACCGTCACCACCGACAGGATCGACACCACGCCGAGGATCGGCCGCGACACCGGCAGCACGATCGACCACAGGATCCGCAGCGGCGACGCGCCGTCGATCTCCGCGGCCTCCAGCAGCTCGCGCGGGATCGAGTCGAAGAACCGCTTGAGCAGGAAGACGAAGAACCCGTTCGCTGCCGCCGGCAACCAGATCGCCCACGGTGTGTTCAGCAGGTTCCAGCTGGAAGATCGGCACGTCCTTGGCCACCAGGTACGTCGGCAGCAGCAGCACCATCGGCGGGATCATCAGGGTGGCCAGCATCGCGCCGAGGACCACCTTGCCGAAGAACGGCCGGAGCTTCGACAACGCGTACGCCGCGGTCACGTCGACCGCGAGGGTGAACAGCCACGCGCCCCCGGCGTACAGGGCGGTGTTCTTCAGGAAGATCGCCGAGCTGGAGCTGTTCCCAGGCGTCCTTGTAGACGCCGAAGTCGAAGTGCTTCGGGAAGAAGCTCGGCGGGATCTGGGCGAGCTCGTCGGGTGACTTCAGCGCGCCGGTCACCATCCAGTACAGCGGGAACACGAACGCGCCAGGGTGAATCCGATCACGACGACGACCAGCATGGTCCAGTAGGTCAGCTTGCCGTGCCAGGACCGCAGCGACAGCGGCGAGACCAGCTCCGGACTCGTAGCCGCGCCCTTGTCCTTCTTCCTCCGCGTACTGCGGGCGCCGGCTCGGCGTGGTTGCCTCGAGCAACGGAGTCGGTTGCAGGTCGTTGTCATCGGCCACCTTCGTTGTCTCGGGAGACGCGCAGGTAGACCGTCGGAGAACACCATCAGCACCACCATCAGCATCAGGCCGAGAGCGCCGCCGCCGCCGAAGTCGCCGAAGTTGAAGGCGTACTGGTACATCAGGTAGGCCACCGTCACGGTCGCGTTCTCCGGGCCGCCGCCGGTCAGCAGGTACGGCTCGATGAACACCTGCATGGTGGCGACGACCTGGAGCAGCAGCATCACCAGCAGGATCAGCTTGGTCTGCGGGATCGTGACGTGCCAGACGCGGCGGAACAGCCCGGCGCCGTCGAGCTCGGCCGACTCGTAGAGCTCGCCGGGGATGCTCTGCAGCGCGGCCAGGTAGATCAGCGTGCCGGTGCCGAGGTTCATCCAGGTGGACACGAGCACCAGGCGAGATCAGCGCGGTACTGGTGGAGTCGAGCCAGCTCAGCGGCGGGAGGTGCGAAGACGTCGAGCATCTGGTTGAACAGGCCCGCGCCCGGATCGTAGAACCACTTGAACAGCAGCACGGCGACCGCCGGCGGCAGCATCACCGGCAGGTAGACGACGAACCGCAGGTACGCCTTCGCGTGCCGCAGTTCGTTGAGCACGATGGCCAGCACGAACGGGACGGCGTACCCGATCACCAGCGCGAGCCCGCTGAAGACGGCGGTGTTCAGCCAGGCGGACCGGAAGGCCGGGTCCTCGATCACGGTGCGGAAGTTGTCGAAGCCGACCCACTGTGGCCGGATCGACGAAGTTGTTCTGCTGGAAGCTGAGGATGATCTCGCGGATCATCGGATACCAGGAGAAGAAGGCGAAACAGATCAGTGCCCCGCACAGGAACCCGTACGCCGTGAGGTTCCGCCCACCGCGCGGCGCACGGCACCCGCTGGTCGGGCCGGTCGCGGGCGCGCCCAGGAGCGGCTCCCGTCCTGGCTCCCCCACCGCCCGCCGACCCCGCGGAGCGGGGCTGGCGGGCGAGGGTTCTGGTACTCGCCATCAGGTGTTCTTGGCCAGGATCTTGTTCGCCTTGCCCTCGGCGTCCGACGAGCAGCTTGTCGATGTCGGCGTCCTTGCGGGTCAGCACCGCGGACATCGCCACGTCGAGCACGGCGTACAGCTCCTGCGCCTTCGGCGGCTCGAGCTTGTTGGTGATGCTGGACTGCGCGGTCGACGTACGGCGTGAAGTGGTCGACCGGGACCGTCGCGTACTGCTTGCGCAGGGCAACGATCTCCTTGCCCGGTGCGGAGTCGCCGTACAGGTCCGGGATCGGCAGGCCGACCGGGCGGCCCTGTGCCTTGGACCGCGCGTAGTTGAACTGGCCCTTGCCCGGCGTCAGCTCGTGGAACTCCAGCCAGAGCAGGCCGGCCTTGATCTTCTCCGGCGTCGCCTTCGGGTTGAACATGTAGCCGTCGCCACCGCTCAGCGACGCCTTGCCCTCGGACTCCGGTACGGCGGTGACGCCGTAGTCCTCGAACTTGCCCTTGAAGTCGTTGTTCACCGACTGCACCACGTCCGGCGCGCCGATCATCATGCCGAGCTTGCCGCCACCCATCATGCGCATCAGGTCTTCCCACTGGCAGCAGCTGCTTGGTGCCCATGCGAGTTGTCGTTCCAGCGCATCTGCTTGAGGTTCTCCAGCACCGCCTTGCCCTCGGCGCTGTTGAACGCCGCGGTCTTGCCGTCGTCGCTGACCATCGAGCCACCGCGGGCGTACAGCGAGGCGGCGAAGTGCCAGCCGCCGGTGTTGCCGGCGCTGTACTCACCGAAGCCGACGTACCCGGCGCCGAGCGCCGGCGATCTTCTTGGCGGCCTCCTGCACCTCGGCCCAGGTCTTCGGCGGGCGTGTCCGGGTTCAGACCGGCCTGGGTGAACAGCTTGCGGTTGTAGACCAGGCCCATGTTGTAGTTGTTGCGCGGCAGGCCGTAGCGTCTTGTCGCCGTCCTTGAAGACGCTCATCACGTCCGGGCGGACGTCGTTCAGCGCCTTCACGCTGCCGACGTACTGGCTGATGTCGGCGGCCTGCTTGGCTTTGATGATCTTCTGGACGTCGGTGTAGTAGACGTAGAAGACGTCCTCCTGGGTACCGCCGGCCAGCTTCGCCTGGAAGGTGTCCGGGTTGATGCAGGGGAACGCGTCCTTGCTCTGGATGGTGATGTTCGGGTGCAGCTTCTGGAACGCGGCCACGTCCGCGTCCCAGGCCGTGCGTTCCTTCGGGTTGCTCTTCGGCGGCTGGCAGCCGACCGTGATCGTCACCGGCGTCGCGTCCGCTGATCCCTCGGCGGACGGGTTCTTCTCGTCCCCCGATCCGCAGGACGCGGCCACCAGCCCGAGTCCCACCGCCAGCAACAGGCTGAGCCCGCGGCGCGTTGTCCTCATCGATCCACCCTCTCCCTCGACTCTTGCGCACACCGTAGGCAACTCGACACCGATCGCGCAATACTTCGATTTGAAGATTGCAAAAACGTGACTTTAGCTGGGAAGGTAGCCGGCTGCGTGCGGAGACGGCAGCAGCCGCCGACCGAGGGACCGGTCAGCGGCTGCGGAGTGGGGTGGGTCAGATGCGCGCGCGGGCGGTGGACGCGCGGACCACCAGTTCGGGCTCGAAGAGGAGTTCGTCGGCCGGTACGGCGGCGCGCTCGATCAGGGCGACGAGCATGTCCACGGCGGCCCGGCCCATCGCGTCGATGGGCTGGCGGACGGTGGTCAGCGGCGGGTCGGTGCAGTTCATCATCGCGGAGTCGTCGTAGCCGATCACCGAGACCTCGTCGGGAACGGTGAGGCCGGCCCGGCGGACCGCGCGGATCGCACCGAGGGCGAGGATGTCGCTGGCGCAGACGATGCCGGTGACGCCGTTGTTCACCAGCCGGGTGGCGGCCGCGTGCCCGCCCTCGAGCGAGAACATCGTGTGCTCGACCAGGTCCGGATCCGCCTCGTCGCGAGGCGAGGAACGCGTCCAGCTTGCGCCGCGACGGGATGTGGTCGCGCGGGCCGAGCACCATGCCGATCCGCTGGTGACCGAGCGCGCGCAGGTGTCCGATCGCCATCTCCGCGGCGACGACGTCGTCCGACGAGACCTGCGGGAAGCCGAGGTGGTCGACAGCCGCGTTGACCAGCACGGTCGGCAGCTTGCGCTCCTGGATCAGCTCGTAGTGCTGCGTGCGGCGCATCGGCCTGCGCGTAGAACCCGCCGGCGAACACCACTCCGGACACCTGCTGCTGCAGGAGCAGGTCCACGTAGTCGGCCTCGGACACCCCGCCGACCGTCCGGGTGCAGAGCAAGGAGGTGAAACCTTGCTGCGCGAGCGCACCGCCGACGACCTCGGCGAACGCCGGGAAGATCGGGTTCTGCAACTCGGGCAGCACCAGCCCGACCAGCCGGGCGCGATCACCGCGCAGCTGGGTCGGACGCTCGTACCCGAGCACGTCGAGCGCGGTCAGCACGGCCTCGCGGGTCGCCTCGGACACCCCGGGCTTCCCGTTCAGCACCCGGCTCACGGTGGCCTCGCTGACGCCGACCTTCTTGGCCACCTCAGCAAGTCGTCGTGTCATGACGCAAACTCTACGCCCGTTCACGCAAGTTCTTGCATCCACTTGCGTTCGATCGTGCCGCCACAGTCCTGGACCGACTCTCCTGACGTCTCAGCAGTTCGCGGGCGGAACCTGACAGACTGGGGGCCGTGCCTCGATTCGTCGCCACCCGCCCGGACACCGGTCTGCTGTCGCTTCCGTGGGACGTCCCGCTGGAGGACTGGCCCGAGGACCAACTGGTCGCGCTGCCGCGCGGTATCTCGCGGCACGTGGTCCGCTTCGTCCGGGTCAACGGCACCGTCTACGCGATCAAGGAGGTGCTCGAGCACCTCGCGCTGCACGAGTACCGGCTGCTGCGCGACCTCGAACGCCTCGACTCGCCCTCGGTCGAACCCGTCGGCGTGATCACCGACCGGCTGGACCGCGACGGCGAGCCGATCGACTCGATCCTGATCACCCGGCACCTGCAGTTCTCGCTGCCCTACCGCGCGCTGTTCTCCAGCACGCTGCGGCCGGACACCGTCAACCGGCTGATCGACGCCCTGGTCGCGCTGATCGTGCGGCTGCACCTGCTCGGCTTCTTCTGGGGCGACTGCTCGCTGTCCAACACGTTGTTCCGCCGCGACGCCGGCGCGTTCGCGGCGTACCTGGTGGACGCCGAGACCGGCGAGCTGCACCAGGACATCTCCGACGGGCAGCGCGCGCACGACCTCTACACCGCCGAGATCAACCTGTTCGGCGAACTGCTCGACCTGCAGGAGGGCGGCCTGCTCGACGCGGACATCGACCCGCTGGAGACCGTCCAGTCGATCACCGACCGGTACGACGCGCTGTGGGCCGAGCTGACCGCGCCGGAGGAGTTCGCACACCGACGAGATGCACCGGCTGGACTCGCGGATCCGGCGGCTGAACGAGCTCGGCTTCGACGTCGCCGAGATCGACATCATCACCGACTGGGACGGCAGCCAGGTCCGGATCCAGCCGAAGGTCGTGGACGCCGGCCACCACAGCGCGCCGGCTGCTCCGGCTGACCGGCCTGGACGTCGAGGAGAACCAGGCCCGCCGGCTGCTGAACGACCTCGACTCGTTCGCCGCCGCGACCGACCAGCAGAACGAGGACGAGGAGATCGTCGCGCACCAGTGGCTGACCGAGGTGTTCGAGCCGGTGGTCCGCCCGGTCCCGCGCGACCTGAACCGCAAGCTCGAGCCGGCCGAGGTCTTCCACGAGGTGCTCGAGCACCGCTGGTTCCTGTCCGAGCAGGCCGGCCACGAGGTCGACACGATGGAGGCCGCCCGCTCGTACGTCGACAACGTGCTGAGCGCGAAGCCCGACGAGAAGCTGGCCCTGCCCCACGACCGTCGCCGGTGCCGCCGAATCGCCGACTGAGCGATTGCAACGTCCGGCATCCCGCCGGCGTGGATAAGGGTGGGAGGTGCCGATGGCAGACGCGCCGGACTTCGACGACGTGGGTCGCGCAGCGGGGGGCTGCGCTGCTGCGGTTCGCCTACCTGATCACGCGGGACCACAGCCGCGCCGAGGAGGCCGTGCAGGACGCGCTGGTCGCGGCGTACTCGCGCTGGTCCCGGATCTGCGAGGTCGGGATCCGGAGGCGTACGTCCGCCGGTCGATCGTGAACGCCGACATCTCCCGCTGGCGCAGGTTCCTCCGCCGCGAGACGCCCGGTCGGCGACCGCGGCGCCGGTTCGTCGACCGCTCGGCCGGTCCGGATCACGCGGTCGCGCAGGCGGAGCAGGACGCGGTCTGGACGCTGTGCGCGTCGCTTGCCGACCAAGCAACGGGCCGCCGTCGTCCTGCGGTACTACGAGGACCTGCCCGACGCCGAGATCGCCGAGATCCTCGACTGCTCGTCGGCCACCGTCCGCTCGCAGATCCACCGGGCGCTGGCCACCCTGCGCACCACCCTGAGCACGGCCGAGGAGGTCACCCGATGATGGACGACCCACCGAGAACCTGATCGCGCCGAGCCTGTCGAAGCACGCGGCCGACGCCCCATCGGACGACGACCTGCTGTCCGCCGTCCACCACCGCCTCCGCCGTCGCCGGACCGGCCGCACCATCGGCGCCGTCGTACTGGCCTGCGCGGCGGTAGCGACCGCGGTCACCGCGACCCACTCCCTCACCACCGAGCTCCGGACCGACCCGTCGGTCGCCCGGCTCCGGCTGCCCCGCGACGCCGGCTGGCGCTGGGAGTCCTACAAGGCCGGTCCAGGTCCAGGTGCCCGTCCAGCTGGACGCAGTACATCTCCGGTCCCGCGCCGTGTACGACGTTCGCCAACCCGGCCGTCCCCAGCGATCGGACGGTTGAACGGCTGGCTCAGCCAGAACTGGTACGCCTGCGCGGACGCCGTACTCCCGTTGGACCGACCGGCAGCCGTATCTGTGGTTCGACGACGTCCAGGCCCCGGGCATCACGACGTACGACGGCGGTTGGACCGAAGAGACACGCGTGATCGGCGGCACGAGGGTCAGTGTGCTGACCGACGACGACGCACTCCGGCGCCGCATCCTCGACTCGGGCCGCCCGATCACCGGCACCGACGACTACGGCTGCACTCCCGCCGACTTCCGGCCGCACGGCACCAGGGCGAACGATCCGGTTATCTCAGCCGGCATCTGCGAATACTGGAAGGGCTCGCTGGTCGCCGGATCGAGCCTCCCCACGGCACCGGCCGCCCAACTGGCTCGCCTACTGACCACCGCGCCCGAGGGTGGGCCGCCGACCTCTCCACCCGGCTGCCAGGACCCGTCTTCCCGCACCTACGTTGTCATCCTCCACACCCGATCCACCTCATGGCCGATCCGCGTCACCTACTCCACTTGCTACGTCGACAACACGTTCCCTGCCGACGACGGCACGACCGAACGCCTGGTCGGCCGCCCGGCCCTGGACCTCATCCGCACCGGCGTCCACAACCCCAACCAACCCAGCGACCTCTTCGACCCGGCCCGACCCCATCACCCCGTCACCCCGCTGAGCCTGAGCTCATCCCGGGGCTCGCGATCGGGAGGCCGATCGCCTTGGCCGTCGCCAGCAGACGCCGGTCGTAGCTGACGAAGGCAGTCAGGTCATCGCCCAGAATCGCGTCGGCCGTCGCGAGATGGACCGCGTCGAGCGAACGGATCAGCGGATCCTGGTATGCGGCCGCGGCGGTCCGCACGGTCTCGTCGACGTCGTACACCGCGACCTGCGCCAGGACGGCCGGAGCCTCCGCCAGCCGAGCTGGTTCGCAGCGCCGGAGAGCACGAGGCAGCTCCACCTCTACCAGCGCCGACGAAACGAAGATCCGGTCGGCTTGCTCATTGAGCCAGTCCACGAGTTCGTCCGATGCCGGCTCCCGGCGGACGAGCTTCACCAGCGCCGCTGTGTCCAGGTAGATCATCAGTAGCGCTCCTCGTCACGCAGCTCCTCGAGCAGCGCGCCCGCCTCGTGATCGATCCGGATCTCGCCCCTCGGACGCGAGAAACGCCTCGTCAGCCGAGCCGGTCGAAAACTTCCCGGTCGCAAGCAATCGAGCCATCGGTGACGGCTCGGGCCGGGACCAGCCGAGCGACCACGACGCCGCGCTCGGTGATCTCGATCTCCTCGCCTTGCTTCACTCGAGCCAGCACCCGAGCCGTTTCCTGATTCAGCATGCGGATCGGCACCTCAGCCATGGCCTCACTGTAGTACATATTTGACAGACACCGCCCTTCTTCGGTTGGTCGGCAGAGAAGATACGGGTGTTTCGAGCCCGCGACGCGGTTGTCCACAGGCCTCGCCAGCACTGCGACAGATAGGGTTTGAAACGTGAAAATCGTTGGGTACGAGACTTTCCTGGTGGCGCCCCGATGGCAGTTTCTGCGGATCGACACCGACGAGGGCATCAGCGGGTGGGGTGAGCCGATCGTCGAAGGGCGGGCGGAGGCCGTGCAAGCCGCCGTCGCGGCGTCGATGGAGTACCTGGTCGGCACGGATCCGCTCCGGATCGAGGAGCACTGGCAGACCATCGCGAAGGGCAGCTTCTACCGCGGCGGACCGGTGCTGTCGAGCGCGCTGGCCGGGATCGACCAGGCCCTGTGGGACATCAAGGGCCGCTACCACGGCGTCCCGGTGCACGAACTGCTCGGCGGCCCGGTCCGCGAGCGGGTCCGGATGTACACCTGGGCGCACGGCAGTGACAACGCCGCCCTCGTCGACGACGCGCAGGCCAAGGTGGCGAAGGGATTCACCGCGGTCAAGATCAACGTCTCCGAGGCCCTCCCGCCGATCCCCGGCGCCGCCGACCTCCGCAAGATGGTCTCCCGGGTGGAGTCGCTGCGGATGGCCCTCGGTGGCGACGCCGACATCGCCCTCGACTTCCACGGCCGGCTGAGTACGGCGGCGACCCGCCAGCTACTGCCCCTGCTCGAGCCGCTGCTGCCGCTGTTCGTCGAGGAACCGGTGCTGCCGGAGTTCTCCCGCGACCTGCGCCGGATCGTCGAGTCGACCAGCATCCCGATCGCGACCGGTGAGCGACTCTTCTCCCGCTGGGACTTCCGCGACGTCCTGCCGACCGGCATCGCCGTGGCCCAGCCGGACATCTCGCACGCCGGCGGCATCTCCGAGGTACGCCGGATCGCCGCGATGGCCGAGGCGTACGACGTCGCGGTCGCGCCGCACTGCCCGTTGGGCCCGATCACCCTGGCCGCGAGCCTGCAACTCGACTTCGCCACCCCGAACTTCCTGATCCAGGAGCAGAGCCTCGGCATCGAGTACGGCGGCGGCAGCGAACTGCTCGACTACGTGATCGACCCGCAGGTGTTCGCGTTCGTGGACGGCCACATCGAGCGCCCCACCGGCCCCGGCCTCGGCATCGAGGTCAACGAGGACGTCGTCCGCGCCGCCGCGGCCGAGCCCCACCGCTGGCGCTCCCCGATCTTCCGCCACACGGACGGCTCCTTCGCCGAGTGGTGACAGGGCGGCGCCCCGGATCCTGGTGGATCCGGGGCGCCGTTTGTGTGGTTGGGAAGGCGTGTGGTGTCAGTAGACGCTGACGCCGTAGCGGGAGAGGGCTTCGGTGACGGGCTGGAAGAAGGTGGTGCCGCCGGAGGAGCAGTTGCCGGAGCCGCCGGAGGTGAGACCGAGGGCCACGGAGCCGGCGAACAGCGCGCCGCCGGAGTCGCCACCCTCGGCGCAGACGTTGGTACGGATCAGGCCGGTGACCTTGCCCTCGGCGTAGTTCACCGTGGCGTTGGTCGCGGTGACCGAACCGCTGTGCACACCGGTGGTGCTACCGCTGCGCTTGACCGCCTGGCCGACGCTGGCGTTGCCGGCCGACGTGATGTCCTGCGTCGATGCCGTTGTAGAGGTCCACGGTGCCCGGGTGGTTCGTGTACGACGTGCTGTACCGGACGATCGCGTAGTCGTTGCCCGGGAAGCTCGATCCGGCGGTGTGCCGAGCAGCGTGGTCTTGCTGGAGTTCGAGTACCAGCTGGACGCGATGTTGCCGCAGTGACCGGCGGTCAGGAAGTAGTACGTGCTGCCGCTGCGGACGTTGAAGCCGAGCGAGCAGCGGTACTGCCCGCCGTAGATGGCGTCACCGCCGCGGATGTACTTCGTCAGCTTGCCGGAGATCTTCTCCAGCGTGACCCGGCTACCGAACTGCTTGGTGACATCGGTCAGCGCCGACAGCTTCGCGCCGGTGACCGTGTCGTCGTACGAGACGATGATCCGGCCGTCCGGGTTCGGTCTGCCAGGCGGTGCCCGGGATCGACGCGTCCTTGGCTCAAGGTCGCGGTGATCGCGGATGCGGACAGCGTCGACGGGTCGACCGGCGCGGCCGAGGCCTGGGTGGCCAGCAGTCCGGTGGCAGCGAGCCCGGCGGCTGCCAGGATCGCAGTGGTACGGCGGATAGGCGAAAGTGTCACGGTTTCAGCCTCCTCACGATGAGGACGCGCTCGGGGCGGGTGCGTCCTTGACTTCAACCGTGGGCACTCGTACCCCGTTCTCTCCGTGAGTATTCAGGCGAATTCGGAGCGTGAGGGTAATCCTGCGCGGCGGCTTCCCGGTACCCGGTACGACGGGAAGCCGCCGCCGCGACCGTGACTGGCGTCGCATCGACGATCAGTAAACGGTGACGCCGTACAGTTGAGGGCCTCGACCACTGGCTGGAAGTAGGTGACGCCGCCGGAGGAGCAGTCGCCGGAGCCGCCCGAGGTCAGGCCGAAGGCCCACTGCCGGTAGAACAGCGGGCCGCCGGAGTCGCCGCGGCTCGGCGCAGACGCTGGTACGGATCAGGCCGGCCACGCGGCCGTCGCCGTAGTTCACCGTGGCGTTCAGCCCGGTGACGCGGCCGCTGTGCAGGCCGGTGGTGATGCCGCTGCGGTACACGTACTGGCCGATGCCAGGGTTCATCGCGGTGGTGATGTCCTGCGAGCGGCCGTTGTAGAGGTACACGCTGCCACCCGGCGGCTTCATCGTGATGACGGTGCGGTAGACGACCAGCGAGTAGTCGTTCCACGGGTAGCTGGAGTGGTGCACAGCGCCGAGTGTAGACGGCGTGATTGGCGTCTTGGTACCAGGTCGCGGCCTCGTTGCCGCAGTGGCCCGGCGGTGAGGAAGTAGTACTTGCCGCGCCGCTGGACGTTGAAGCCGACGGAGCACTTGACGTCGCCGCCGTAGATCGCCATGCCGCCGCTGATGTACTTGCGTCAGCTTGCCGGGCAGCTTCTCCATGGTGATGCCCTGACCGAGCCGCTTGGTGACGTTGGTCAGCGCGGTCAACTTGCCGCCGCGTGACGGTGGAGTCGTAGGACACCATGACAGTGCCGTCGGGCTTGGTCATCCAGGCGGTGCCCGGGGTGTTCACCTGCTCGTTCAGGGTCGACGTGATCGCGGTGGCGGACAGCCGGGGCGGCTTCACCGGATCGGCCTTGGCCGGCATGCGTCGCGACCAAGGTCAGCGCGGTGGCGGCGACCACCGCCGCGGTACGACGAAGAGTGGAGGATTTCAAAGTCATCAGCCTTCCGGGGCGTGCGGCGCTGATGTGAACGGACCGTGGCAGCTTCAGGACGTCAATTGATTGTTTGAGCGAGTCTAGGCGTCCATAGGTCAACGTCCGCCCGAGTACCTGCCGGTCCTCACGCAATTCCGCATGGTCGACGTCGACCGTCCAGTCCTCGCCGGACAGCGTCACCGTCATCGCGCCGTTGCCGAACCACGGCCCGTGCGCGAGTCCGCCAGGTCGCCGCCACATCCCGGACCCCGGCCGACCGGGCGAGCTTGTGCAGCAGCGTCGTCATCCAGCGGGTGTCCGAGCAGCTGGTTCGCCCATCGGATGTGCCGCGGCACCGGGTTCCGGAACGGCGACATGGTGAGCTGACGGATCGCCGTACCGGGGTGCGCGTACGGCGGTCAGCCTGGCCTCGGCGAGGTAGCTGCAGTGCACGTCGCCGGACAGCATCAGGATCGACGCCGGCGGATCCTCGCCGCCGACCAGCTCGGCGAGCAGGTCGGTGACGTCGTCGAACGACTTCCGGAACGACGCCCAGTGCTCCAGATCCATGCCCTGCCGGATCTTCTCGCCGATCCGCGCACCGCGCGGTCCCCACGCGCCGGACGAGATCGCCTCGTCCCAGCCCTCCAGGTGATGCAGCCCGGGCGCGAGCAGGAACGGCAACGTCGACGCGAGCAGCAGATGGTGGATCGGATGCGTGGCGCTCGACGGTGTGCCGTCGGACCCACTCCCACTCGTGCGCGTCGACCATCGCCCGCTCGTCCGGCTCGAGATGCCGCGAGCAGCGCGAGTCGACCGCGACCAGCCGGACACCGCGGGAGCGCGTCGCCGAAGTCGCGGTAGAAGCTCCACCGGGTCGAGGCCGGGTCCTCGTCCGCCGTCCACGCGAAGGCTGTCCAGGTACGCCGTACGCTCGTCGTCGTCCTCGATCGAGAGCATCGCGCGGTACGTCGGGTCCTGGTCGAGCTGCTCGGGCGACAGGTTGCCGAGGTGCTGATAGACCCAGTACGACGCGTAGGCGCCGACGACCCGGTCGTGCCACCACGGCTGCGAGGTGACCCAGCGACGCCAGGTCAGCGAGGTGTTCCAGTCGTCGCGCAGATCGTGGTCGTCGAGCAGCATGCACAACGGGACGGTCGAGAACAGCCACCGCACGGCCGGCGTGGTCCACGCGTCGTCGTACAGCCAGGTGTACTCCTCGAAGTTGCCGATCTCGTCGGCCACCTCGGACCCCTGCCGGCCACCGTGCGCCTCGCGCAGCTGCTCGCAGTACGGCGTCGGACGGGTCGTCGGCGTACACCTGGTCACCGAGCAGCAGGACCGCGTCGGGCAGCTCGTCGTCGCCGGCCGCCATCCGCTCGGCCAGCGCGACCAGGGCGTCCGGGCCGAACTCCTTGAAGCCCTTCGCGTCGAACGGCGCCGACCGCCGGCACGACCCGAACGTCAGCCGGAACGTCCCGTCCGCCCGCGGCGTCCGGATCACGCTGGGGCCGAAGGTCGTTGTCCACCGGCGGCCAGACCTGTCCGGCCGTCCAGCTGCACCTCGTACGGCGTCGCGCTGTCCGGCTGCGAGTCCTTCGATCCGGACCAGCGCGTAGTGATGGCCGTGCACCGACCAGGTCCGGCGCCCGGTGGCCGAGGATCTCGACCTCGCCGGGCCCGCTCGGTCTCCACCCAGACGGTCGCCCGCGTCTCATCGACGTACCGCAGCAGCGGTCCCAGCCTGAGTTCCATCCGGAAACGCTACTGTGCAAATACTTTCCCCGCCCCACCGCCCCGGTCTGGGCAAGTCCCTTCCCCGCCCAACCGCCCCGGTCCGGGTCAGTCGAGCCGGAAGGAGTGGAGGACGAAGGAGGCCAGCTCGCGGTAGGCCTCGGCGTCGTTCAGGCCGGTCCGGCGGGCGATGTCGCCGCGCTGGATCGCCTGCATGGTGTGCGCGATCATCTCGGCCGCGAACGCGATGTCGACCTGGCCGGAACGCCTTGTTGTTGATCCCGTCCTCGATCAGCGTCCGGACCCGATCGGCCGCGATCCGGGTGTTCCGCTCGTACACCGAGCGGGCCGGCGCGAACGTGGCCACGTCGTCCAGGAAGGTCCGGCTGGCCGGCCGGAGCGCGTCCGCGACCGCGTTCAGGTAGGCCGCGATCCGGCGGTCGTGCCGGGTCTGCCGGGCGACCGCGGACTCCACCTCAGCGGTGGCATTCTTGAAGTAGTGCTTCACCACCTCGACGGCGAGCTGTTCCTTGCTCGGCGCCAGCGCGTACAGGGTCGTCTTGCTGCAGCGCAGCTCGGCGGCCAGGTCGTCCAGGGTGAACCGGCTGAAGCCCTGCGTCGAGGAACAGGGACAGGAGCCGGTCGAGCAGCTCGGACTGCCTGCGGGTACGGCGCCCCGGAACGACTGTTGTCATATCGAGACAGCATAGAACGATACTGGATTATGGTCTTCAGTATCGTTACGAGTATCATTTGCGCCAGCCGTTGAGAGGGGTGCCTGATGGCTGTCGATCGTCTTGCTGCCGACCGAGGAATCCACCGACCTGCTCGGCGCTGGTCCGTGACCTGTGCGAGCACGAGCTGGCGCCGTACGCCGCCCAGGCCGAGGAGAGCGAGACGTTCCCGCGGGACGCGTTCCGCACACTCGGCAAGGCGGGCCTGCTCGGCCTGCCCTATCCGGAGCAGTACGGCGGCGCCGAGCAGCCGTACGAGGTGTACCTGCAGATGCTGGAGGAGATCGCCGCCGCCTGGATGTCGGTCGGCGTCGGGGTGTCCGTCCACACCATGACCAGCTACGCCGTCGCGACCTTCGGGACCGAGGAGCAGCGGGCCCGGCTGCTGCCCGACATGGTCGGCGGCGAGCTGCTCGGCGCCTACGCGCTGTCCGAGCCGCAGGCCGGCTCCGACATCAGCGGGATGACAACGAAGGCGGTCCGCGACGGCGACGAGTACGTCCTGACCGGCACCAAGGCGTGGATCACGCCACGGCTCGCACGCCGACTTCTACACCACCTTCGCCCGGACGTCGGACGACCCGAAGCACGGCATCTCCGCCTTCCACGTGCCGGCGTCGTCCGAGGGCCTCAGCTTCGGCGCGCCCGAGCGCAAGATGGGCCTGACCGGGTCGACCACCACGCTGGTCAACTACGACCGCGTCCGGGTCCCGGCGGCGAACCTGATCGGCGCCGAGGGCGACGGCATGCGGATCGCCCTGTCCGCGCTCGACTCCGGCCGGCTCGGGATCGCCGCGTGCGCGACCGGTCTGGCGCAGGCCGCGCTCGACGTCGCCGCGTCGTACGCGCTGGAGCGGCAGCAGTTCGGGCATCGCGATCGCGGACTTCCAGGGCGTCCAGTTCCTGCTCGCCGACATGGCCGCCGCGGTCGAGTCGGCCCGGTCGACGTACCTGCAGGCGGCCCGGCGGCGTGACCTCGGCCGGCCGTTCACCCAGCAGGCGGCGATCGCCAAGCTGATCTGCACCGACGCCGCGATGAAGGTCACCACCGACGCCGTCCAGGTGCTCGGTGGGTACGGTTACACCCGCGAGTTCCCGGCCGAGCGGTACATGCGCGAGGCCAAGGTGACCCAGATCTTCGAAGGAACCAACCAGATCCAGCGGCTGGTGATCAGCCGCGATCTCTTGAGGAGCGTTCGATGAAGCTTGGCCCGTCCGACGTCGCGCTGGTCACCGGTGGTGGTTCCGGGCTCGGAGAGGCGACGGTACGCCGGCTCGCCGCGGACGGGGCTCGGGGTCGTGATCGTCGACCTGCCGTCCTCGGCGGGCAAGGCGGTCGCCGACGAACTGGGCGACCGGGTCGTCTTCGTGCCCGACCGACGTCACCGACGAGGCCGCCGTCACGGCCGCCCTGGACGCGGCCGCCTCGCTCGGGACGCTGCGCGTGGTCGTCACCTGCGCCGGGATCGCGACACCGGGCCGGGTCGTCGGCCGCAAGGGTCCGTTGCCGCTGGCAACCTTCCGGCAGGTGATCGAGGTCAACCTGATCGGCACCTTCAACGTGCTCCGGCTGGCCGCCGAGCGGATGATCGCCCAGCCGGCCGGCGACGACGGCGACCGCGGCGTCGTGGTGATGACCGCCTCCATCGCGGCGTACGACGGTCAGGTCGGCCAGGCGGCGTACGCGGCCAGCAAGGGCGGCATCGTCGGCCTCACCCTGACCGCGGCCCGAGACCTTGCGGACAAGGGCATCCGGGTCGTCACCATCGCCCCCGGCACCATGGAGACCCCGATGCTGGCCGGCCTCCCGGACGAGACCCGCACGGTCCTCGAGCAGCAGGTCCCGCACCCGTCCCGCCTCGGCCGCCCCTCCGAGTACGCCGCCCTGGTCGACCACATCATCGACAACCAACTGCTCAACGGCGAGGTCATCCGCCTCGACGGCGCCCTCCGGATGCCACCCCGCTGACGAAGCGAGTCCCGGGCCCGTTATGCTTCACGCGGGCGCAAGTACAGGAAAACCGAGCTCCTCCGCCGCGATGGTCAGTTCCTTGTCGTAGGTCACGAACTCCGACAGGTCCGTGCGGAACGGATCGGCGCTGGCGAGATGGATTGCATCCAGCGAGCCGAGTCTCGGGGTCTGGTATGCCATCGCCCGGCCTAGCACCGTCGAGGTGAGATCGACCAGGTAGACACCACGCACCGCTTGCCCCGCGAAGTACGGGACTTGCTGATGGTCGACGCCGGCCCGCAACAGTGTGCGAGTGATTTCGAGCCTTGCCAGTTCACTCGTCACCAGTTCGGTTTCCGTCGGCAGCGACCCGCGCCACGCACGCAGAGCCGCCGACTCGGCTTCCGGCTTGATGAACTTGAGCAGCGCGCAGGCGTCCAGGTAGATCACCTGTTCCGCTCCTTGTCGCGATCAGCGATGAGCAGATCAGACAGGCTCCCGACCTCTGGCGCCAACTCCAGCACGAGATCCGGCATCCCCAGCTCGGCCGGCGGTGTCACCTCGCCGGAGTCGATCATGTGCTGCAAGGCTCCTGGCCGTTCGTCCTCCGGGACGAGACGTAGGACCGGCCGGCCCCGGTCGGTCACCACGATCGTCTCCCCGGCGCGCACCCGGGCCACCGCCTTCGACGGGTTCTGGTTCAGCTCGCGCAGCCCTATGGTCTCCATACTCATCAATGTACCTACATCACGTAGTTACATCAAGCGCGGCGGCGGGAGATCTCGTAGAGGGCCACGCCGGTGGCGATGCCGGCGTTGAGGGATTCGGTGGCGCTGGTCATCGGGATCGAGACGATGATGTCGCAGTTCTCGCGGACCAGGCGGGCCAGGCCCTTGCCTTCGGAGCCGACGACCAGGACCAGGGGTTCGGTGGCGGCGTCGAGGTCGGGCAGCTCGATCTCGCCGTCCATGTCCAGGCCGACGACCATCAGGCCGGCGTCCTTGTAGGACTTGAGCGCGCGGTTCAGGTTGGTCGCGCGGGCGACCGGGATCCGGGCCGCCGCACCGGCCGACGTCTTCCACGCCGACGCCGACATGGACGCCGCCCGACGCTCCGGCACGAGTACGCCGTGCGCACCGAAAGCCGCCGCGGACCGGGTGATCGCGCCCAGGTTGCGCGGGTCGGTCACGCCGTCGAGCGCGACGATCGAGCGGCACCTCGCCGGCGTCGTACGCCCGGGTGAGCAGGTCGTCGGGATGCGCGTACTCGTACGGCGGGATCTGGACCGCGACGCCCTGGTGGGCGCCGCGGTCGGTGACCCGGTCGAGCTCGGTCCGCGGCACCTCGAGCACCGAGATGCCGTGCTCGACCGCGATCAGCAGCGCCTCACGCAGCCGGGCGTCCCGTTCGGTGCCTTCGGCAACATACAGCGCGGCGACCGGGACGCCGGCGCGCAGCGCCTCGACCACCGGGTTGCGGCCGTAGACCCACTCGACGTCGACTCGTCGATGTCCTTGCGGGCCGGGCGGCGGCTGCGTTCGCGCTCCTTGGCGCGCTCCTGCGCCTTCGCCCGCTTGTGCGCGGGGTGCTTGATGCGGTCCACCGCCTTCGGCGTCGGGCCCCTGCCCTCGAGCCCGCGGCGAACCCGGCCACCGGATCCGGCGGTCGGGTTGCCCCTGCGGCTTCTTGCGGATGGCGCCCTTGCGCTGGCTACTGCCTGGCACGTCAGTTTCCTTCGTCGGTAGTGATCGGTGCCGGCGAGCGTCCAGCGGGGTCCCTGCGGGGTGTCCTCGACGACGACGCCGAGCGCCTTGAGCCGGTCGCGGATCTCGTCCGACGCGGCATAGTCCTTGCGCTCCCGGGCGGCCTGCCGCTGCTCGAGCAGCGCCTTCACCAGCCCGTCCACCACCTCGGTGAGCTCCTCACTCGGCCGCCGGTCCGGGACACCCACGGCTCGGCCAGCGGGTCCAGCCCGAGCACGCCGAGCATCGCCGCGCACGGCGGCCAGCTTCTCCCGTCAGCGCAGGCGAATCCCCGTCGGCGACCAGCTTGTTGCCGTCCCGCACGGTGTTGTGCAGTACGGCGACCGCCGCCGGCGTCCCGAGGTCGTCGTCCATCGCGGCGACGAAGTCCGCCGGCAGCTCCGCCGCCGGCTCGACCCCACCCGTCACCTCGGTGGCCCGGGTCGACGAACCCCTCGACCCGCTGGAAGCTCGTCGCGGCCTCCTCCAGCGCGCCGAAGGAGAACTCGACCACCGACCGGTAGTGCGACTGCACCAGGTAGTACCGCAGCTCGATCGGCCGGACCCGCTGGACCACGTTGCGCACGATCGCGCCGTTGCCGAGCGACTTCGACATCTTCTCGCCGGCCGTGGTGACGAGCGCGTTGTGCATCCAGAAGCGGGCGAACTTCTGCCCGACCGCCGTCGACTGGGCCAGCTCGTTCTCGTGGTGCGGGAAGCGCAGGTCCAGGCCGCCGCCGTGGATGTCGAACTCGTCGCCGAGGTACTTGCCCGGCCATCGCCGAGCACTCCAGGTGCCAGCCCGGCCGGCCGCGGCCCCACGGCGTCGGCCAGGACGCCGTCCGCGGCATGCCCTCGGTGTGGCCCTTCCACAGCGCGAAGTCCCGCGGGTCCCGCTTGCCGCGGGGGTCGGCGTCCTCGGCCGGCCTCCATGTCGTCGATCCGCTGGTTCGACAGCTCGCCGTACGACGGCCAGGACTTCACGTCGAAGTAGACGTCACCCGAGCCGTCGGGAGCGACGTACGCGTGGCCGCGCTCGATCAGCTCGGCGATCATCTCCAGCATCTCGGGGATGTGACCGGTGGCGCGCGGCTCGTACGTCGGCGGGCGGCAGCCGAGCACGTCGTACGCCCAGTGCAGCTCGCGCTCGAACTCGTAGGCGTGCGCCCACCACGGGACGTGCCGCTCGGCCGACTTGGCGAGGATCTTGTCCTCGATGTCGGTCACGTTCGCGATCACGGTGACCTCGTAGCCCGGAGCGCTCCAGCCAGCGCCGCAGGACGTCGAACACGACCTCCTTGTAGATGTGCCCGACGTGCGGGGCACCCTGCACCGTCAGCCCACAGTGGTAGATCCCGACCTTGCCCGGATGGACCGGTTCGAAATCCCTCACTGCTGCTGTCGCGGTGTCGTACAAGCGAAGTGTCACCGATCAAGGGTAACGGGCAGGTGGCACTGCCCTTGACAAGTTCTCCGGAGAGCGCTCGCCTCAGGAGGATCCTTGCCGAACCAGGCCCGTACGGACCGCCCCAGGAGGAACCTTGTCGAACCAGGCACCATCCCGCGGCCAGCCGCCGTACCAGGACCACCCCCGCAGTACGCGCCGCCGCAGTACTGGGGTCACCCCGCAGTACGGCCGCCGTCCGCCAGTGGTCCAGTCCGCCGAGTGGGCCCGCCGCCGCAGGGGCCTGGGTTCGGGTGGGGTTCGGCGTTCCCGCCGCCGCCGAGGAAGAAGAGCAAGGCCGGCTGGATCATTCTGCCGATCGTCGTCATCGGGTCTCGCGGTCCGTCGGGTTCGTGGATGCTCGGCTCGGTGCTCAAGCAGCACCAGCGACGACGACTACACCCAGCCGGCGCCGACCTCCACGGCGACCGCACGGCCCGACCGAGGCGCCGACCTACATCCCGACCACGACCAAGGCCCCGACCGCGCCCGACACCGACCGCAGCCGACGCAGCCGACCAGGACGACGACGACCACGCCACCGCCACCGTCGGACTCCGACGTCGTCAGCCGAAGAACCGGATCTACAAGACCGGCGTGCAGCAGGCAGTGAACTGCCGGGAGTCGGGCGCCCGCGCCAGCACCGCCAGCGAACGCGCGCAAGTACTACAACACGGTGCTGGCCTGCCTGGACCGGGCCTGGCCGCGGCAGGTCGCGCTGGCCGGCGGACACGTTCGCGGTCGCCGCAGCCTGATCGCGTTCAGCGGGACCGGCCCAGTCCCCGTGCGGCGGCAACTCGCCGAGCTCCTTCTACTGCCCGACGAACCAGACCATCTACATGGACGCTGAGCAGCGACCTGAAGTGCTACCGGCGTCTATCAGGCCTACCCCAACAGGACCCAGGCGATGGCCTGGCTGCGGGCGGAGATGGCCGACACGGTCGCGCACGAGTACGGTCACCACGTCCAGAACCTGACCGGCATCCTGCGGCCGTACGTACGAACCTCCGGTACGAGCAGCGGTGACGCAGGCGCTGGAGATGAGCCGCCGGCTGGAGATCCAGGCGACCTGCTTCGGCAACGTCTTCATGGGCGCGAACAAGAGCAGCTACGGCCGATGACCGGGCTGCTCAAGTCGCAGCTGGACTGGCTGCACTGCCCACCAGGGCGACGAGTACGGGACCCAGCGGGACCACGGCAGCCGAGCAGATCATGCCGCGCTGGGCGAACCGCGGTTTCATCACCCGTAACGTCCGTCTGCCTGCAACACGTACGCCGCGTCGCCGACAGGACGTCCGGTAGATACTCACATTCCACGAGTGATCGAATGGTTGATTCTTACCAGACCCGGGTAATACCTCCGCGAGCGCTCTGTTCCGCCCCTCATCGCTCTGTGGAGGTTCACTCGTGAAGTCCGCCCTTTTCACGGGTGCCGCCGTCACTCTTGGCCTGTTCCTGGCCTCGATCGGCCCGCCCAAGCACGCTCCCAGCCCCGCCGTACCACCGCGGCCTCACCAGCCGACTGCCGAAGCCCGCGCAGCACGGCATCGCCAAGGCCGGCGACGCGTACATGGGCTGGCGTCAGAACACCGACGACCGGGTCGCGCGCCGGCCGTCATGGCACCCGCCGCGACCGTCGAAGGCATCGACGTCTCCAGCCACCAGGGCAACGTCAACTGGGCCTCGCAGTGGAGTGCCGGGCAAGCGGTTCGCCTACGTGAAGGCGACCGAAGGCAACTACTACACGAACCCGTACTTCGCCCAGCAGTACAACGGGTCCTACAACGTCGGCATGATCCGCGGCGCCTACCACTTCGCCACCCCGAACGACTCCAGCGGCGCCAACCAGGCCAACTACTTCGTCGACCGCGGCGGCGGCTGGTCCCGCGACGGCAGGACCCTGCCGGGCGCGCTCGACATCGAGTACAACCCGTACGGCGCGACCTGCTACGGCCTGAGCCAGGCCGCGATGGTCAACTGGGTCCGGGACTTCCTCAACACCTACAAGGCCCGCACCGGCCGCGACGCGGTGATCTACACCAACCTCGACTGGTGGACCCGCTGCACCGGGAACAGCACCGCCTTCAACGCGACCAACCCGCTCTGGGTCGCCCGGTACGCCTCGGCGCCGGGCACCCTGCCGGGCGGCTGGCCGTTCCACACCATCTGGCAGTACAGCTCGACCCCGATCGACCAGAACCGCTTCAACGGCGACCAGACCCGCTTGGTTGCCCTCGCGAACGGCTGAGCCGAGCTCACTAATTGGGTTGCGGTGGTCGCATAGGCTCGATCGGTGACCTTTTCGCTGCCGATCGAGACCGACCGTCTGACCCTGCGCCGCTATCTCGAGACCGACTACGACGACCTGCTGAAGCTGCAGTCGAACGACGACGTCACCCGGTTCCTGCTGTACGAGCCGAAGACGCCGGAGCAGGTGCGGGAGTCCCTGGCCGGCCGGCTGGCCGACGTACGCGATGGACGCCGACGGCCAGGCGCTCACGCTCGCCGTGATCCTGCGCGAGACCGGTCAGCACGTCGGCGAGGTCACGCTGTTCGTGCACAGCGTCGAGCACCGGACCGGCGAGATCGGCTTCGTCTTCCACCCGGACTTCCACGGTCGCGGATTCGCCGCCGAGGCCTCGGTCGAACTGCTCCGGCTCGGCTTCGAGGAGCTCGGCATGCACCGGATCATCGGCCGCCTGGACGCCCGCAACACCGGCTCGGCCGAACGCTGCTGAAGCGCCTCGGCCTGCGCCAGGAGGCGCACTTCGTGCAGCAACGAGTTCCTCAAGGGCGAATGGACCGACGAACTGGTCTTCGCCCTCCTCGCCGACGAGTGGAACGAGCGCCCAGCTCGAAGACTATATTGACCGGACTAATGACACACTGATCGCGGCACGCGTTCACCGCGACAGCGCGGCGCGCGGCAGGTCTACCGTCGAATCATGACTGCCGCCCGCCCCCTCGCCGCCCTGATCGCCGGTGTGGTCGTGCTGAGCGTCGCGGCACGCTTCCGAGCGAGGCCGTCAAGGTAGCCCGCAGCCGCGCGACATCGCGTACCACACGTGGACGTCGACCACCGACTTCCTCGCCGGTACCCACTCCGGCACCACCGTCGCCGACGGCGCCCTGACCTTCGGTACGTCGACCGGCACCACGTCGTACGTCGATCCGTTCGGCGACGGCACCGCCAAGAGCTACGACCAGACCAGCTGGACCTCGCCGACGGTCCGCCCCGGCTTCGGCCTGACCGAGCTGATCGCCTCCTGGAACGCGACCACCCCGCCCGGCACCTGGGTCGAGGTGGCGATGGCCGGCACGACGGACCTCGGCACCTCGACCAAGTGGTACGTGCTCGGCCGCTGGTCCAGTGGCGACGACACAGCCGCCGGCGACATCCACCGCACCTCGGTCCCGAGCCAGGGTGACGCCAACGGCTCCGTTGCCGTCGACACCTTCGTCGCCGCGACCGGCCGGTCGCTGGACCGCTGGCAGCTGAAGGTGACGCTCTACCGCCTCAGCCGGTACGACCCAGTCGCCGGTCGTCCGCTCGGTCGGCGCGATGGCGTCCCGGCTGCCGGACGCGAAGAAGGTCGCCGTCGAGCCCCCTTGGCGGAGCCGGAGGGCCAGGTGCTCGACGTCCCGACGTACTCGCAAGAGACGCATATCGGCCACTACCCGCAGTGGGACGGCGGTGGCGAGGCCTGGTGCTCGGCGACGTCGACCGCGATGGTGCTCGACTACTACGGCGCCGGCCCGACCGCCGGCCGAGACCGCCTGGGTGGATCCGGCCGACGCCGATCCGCAGGTGGACCACTCGGCCCGCTCGGTCTTCGACTACGCCTACGACGGCGCGGGCAACTGGCCGTTCAACACCGCGTACGCCGGTACGCGCGGGATGGACGGCTTCGTCACCCGGCTGCGGTCGCTGACCGAGGCCGAGCAGTTCATCAAGGCCGGGATCCCGCTGATCGCGTCGCTGTCGTTCAAGAAGGGCGATCTGCCCGGCGCCGGCTACGGGACCAACGGCCACCTGATGGTGATCGTCGGGTTCGACGCCGGCCGGCAACGTGGTCGTCAACGACCCGGCCTCGCACCTGATCGCGAGCAACGACCAGGTGCGCACGACGTACGACCGGGCCGCCTTCGAGAACGCCTGGGTCCCGCACTCCGGCGGCCTCGTCTACGTCATCCACCCGGCGCCACCTGCCGCTCCCACCGGTCGGCGCCCGCAGCCAACTGGTGAGACAGCAACCGCCCGAATACCGAGGGCGGCGTACGGGCGGTTCGGGTTGCTGCAGCTGGCTCAGCGGGTGAAGAGGGCGCCGGTGAGGTTGGTGGTGAGGTTGCGGAGGGAGTCCGGGAGGTACTGGAGGTGCCAGCCGCGCGGGCCGCGGTACCAGTGGAAGCCCTCGTCCTCGTCGGCGTCGACGTCGGTCGCGACCAGTGCGTCGATCCAGCGCTCCGAGCCGCCCAGCACCACGGCGTACGGGAGGGCGCGGGAGCAGAGCTCGGCGTGCTGGTCGGTCGGCAGTTCGCTGACGTCCATCTCGAGCAGCTCGCCGCGGATCGCGGCGACCTGGCCGAGGACGCGGCCGGCGGCCGGAGCCTTGGCCGGCATGTGGCGGCCGACCACGATCAGGCCGACGCCGACCGCGGTGACCGCGAGGCCGAGCAGACCCCAGCGTCGAGAGCAGCGCGAGGACGACGGTCAGCACGACGCCGAGCACGGTGACGCCGATGCCGATCGTGGCCCACAGCGAGCGGGTGCGGTCGGGGCGCTCGGTGAACCAGCCGCGCTTGACGACACCGTCGTACAGGGCGTCCTGGACCTGGCCGAGGTTGGCCCGGACCTGGCGGCCGAGCTCGGAGACGAGGACCGAGTCGGAGTCGCCGAAGATCGCGCGGATCAGGACGTTCTCGTAGCGCTGCAGCTCCTCGGACGGCGCGTTCGCGACCCGGCGCGAGCTCCCAGTCGGGCCGCGAGTACTCGGTCTCGTGCTCCAGCTCGGTGATGGTGAGGTGGCCGCGGACGGCCAGGTCGATGATCGTCGCGGTCACGTCGACCGGGTCGATCCGCTCGTCGATCAGCGTGCCGACCTCACCGGGCCGCAGGTCGGACGGCGGGCTGAAGTCGATCCGGGTGTCGGCGCCGAGGCTGAACAGCGACGCCGGTACGACGCGACGCGGGTCGACCTGGTCGCGTCCGCGCAGCCGGTACAGGAGCGAGCAGCGCGATCGCGCCGAGCAGCAGCACCGCGAGCGCGGTGAGCAGCTGCGCGGTGTCGGTGGAGAAGGCGCGCTTGAACGTCTTGCGGTACTCGACGATCGAGTTCGCGGCGATCTCGCCCGTCGGGGAAGCCGACCGTCATCCGGACCGTGTTGCCCGGCGGCAGGCCCTGCTGCTGGAAGGTCGGGCCGGCGTCTCGCCGATCTGCGCCAGCGTGCACGGGGTGTTGCTGTCGATCGCGCCGGCGAAGCAGGAGACGTGCGTGACCTCGGGCGTGCTGTAGGTGATGTTCGCGTGCTGGACGGTCAGGTTGATGCCCGGTCAGCGGGGCGAACCGGCACCTCGGTGCCGTTCAGCGTCTCGGCGACCGCGCCGCTGCACGGTGTAGGTGAAGTCCAGCTGGGTGGCGCCGTTGACGTCCGCGACCGCCACCGAGGTGACGTCCCCGTCGGTGCTCAGCTCGGTCTGCTTGTCCTGCGCCGCCGGCCTTGACCTGCAGATCCTCGATCTGCTGCACGTGGTCGACGTCGTCGGGCAGGTGGTCGCGGGTGACGATGAACCGGGTGAAGGTCCCGGTCACGTTGCTCAGCTTCCAGGTCTCGGACACCTTGAGCAGGCCGTCGCGTTCGACCCGGATCTCGACTGTCGAAGTTGGTCACCACCGGGTCGGCCGCCGCGCCGGTCCCGGCCGCGCCGGCCGGAACAGCCGGTCAGGGCCGAGGAAACCGAGGGCACACAGGGATACCCCGAGCAGACGTAGACGCATCGCCCAATCACACCGTAAAGAGAGGGTCAGGTTGACACGGGCACCCTAGCCCCTGGCGAGTGTCAGGGAACCAGTGGCACCGGCGCCTCGTCAAGCGAGGTTGAGCCTGGGCTCGGATAGCGTCTTCGGTGTGTCAGGCAACCAATGGGGTCCACCGCCAGGACAGCAGTACCCGCCGGCGCCACAGTGGCAACAGGGCTTATGGGTACGGCGGACCTCCGCCGGCTGGTCCGCCGTACGGGCAGCCGCAGTTCGGGTGGGGCGCACCGCCTGGTGGTCCGCGGCCGCCGAAGAAGAAGCGTGGCGGGCTGATCGCGGTGTTCGTCGTACTGGGCGTCGTCGTGCTCGGTGTGATCGGGCTGCAGATTGTCTCGAACGTTCTGAAGCGCAACAGTGGGCCTTCCGTTCCGACGGTCTCCTCGAGCTATAGCCCGACGTACGCGCCGTCCGAGACGCCATCCGCCGCGCCGACCCGGACTGTCGCCACCAACCGGCCCACCGCGACCCAGCCGGCCACGACGCGGCCGACCGCACCGCGGACGACGCACCACGCCGAAGACGAAGCCCGGCCCGACCGACACCGACCTGGTGCTGCGGAACAAGCTCTACAAGGCCGGCGGGATGGGCTCGGTGAGCTGCAAGGAGTCCAGGTCGCGCCCGTCCAACGCGGCCGGCGCCCGGGCGAACTACGTCACTCTGCTCACGCTGCCTGAACAGATGCCTGGCCCGCGCTGGTGAAGAAGTCGGGTGGGCGGTTCCGGTCGCCGACGGTGCAGGTGTTCAGCGGGACGATCAGTACGCCGTGCGGGATGTACAGCGACACCGGTCCGCCGTTCTACTGCGGCAGTAACGAGACCATCTACATGAACCTCAGCGAGGACATCGGCAACTACAACCGGTACCCGCAGTCCTATCAGAAGGTCTGGGCGCGGATGTGGATGCTGCACCAGTTCGCCCACGAGTACGGGCACCACGTCCAGAACCTGACCGGCATCCTGGCGGCCAACAGCCGGCTGCGGTACGAGGCGCCGACCCAGGCGGCCGAGCTGGAGGGCAGTCGGCGGCTGGAGCTGCAGGCGTCCTGCTTCGGCGACATCTTCATCGGGTCGAACAAGCGCAGCTACCCGGTCACCGGGCAGGCGCTGTTCCAGTGGAAGTGGCTGATCCTGCACTGGACCGACTACAACAACGACCACGGTGACGGCGTGAACCACCAGTACTGGGCCACCCGCGGGTTCAACAGCCGCAACCCGAGTGTCTGCAACACCTTCGCCGCATCGGCCGCGAAGGTGCAGTAGGGGCCGGATCGTGGTCTGCTGCAGACGACTGGCCGCGGTGGCTAGCCTGGTGGGTCCGGATCACGCAAAGTATGTCCGGGGGGTGTGCAGTGTCCGGGGGGAAAGAAACCGACCTGGCGCGGCTTCGGCACCCCGAACAGCGCCGGATGCACCACGTTGACGGCTACATCAGCACGGTCGTGAGGAGTATCGATGTCGGACAACTGGAATCCACCTCCGGGGAGCGAACCGGCTGACGGTGAGCAGCCGGGCGGCCCGCCGGAGCGTGCTCCAGGGGATGGCCAGCCGCCCACGTGGTGGACCGGGGAGACCGAGGCCAAGCGCGAGTTCCAGGACCCGGCGCGTGGCGAGCGCCCGGCGAACAACTGGTTCGGTGAGGGCTGGGCGAACCGCCGCCCGGAGAACCCGGACGAGCCCTCGTCGTGGCAGACCAGTCCTGAACAGTCCCGCCCTGCCCCACCCCAGTCCGGTCCGGCCCAGCAGTGGGGCCAATCACCACAGACCGGTCAGGGTTCACAGTCCGGCCCGGGTCCACAGTCCGGTCCGCCGCCACAGTCCGGCCCGACACCACAGTCCGGCCCGACGCCACAGTCCGGCCGGACGCCGCAGTCCGGTCCAGGGCCGCAGCCCGGCCCAGTCCAGCAGTCGGGGCCGCCGCGGTCCGGTCCGGCGCCTCAGTCAGGGCCACGCCAGCAGTCCGGTCCCGGGCCGCAGCCGGGCCCGGCCGCAGCAGTCCGGTCCACGGCAATCCGGTCCGAGCCAGCCGGGGCCGGCACAGTCCGGTCCGCCGCAGCAGCCCACGGACCAGTCGCAGTCCAGTGCTTGGCACTCGGCTCCGTCCCAGTCCGCTCCGCAGCAGCAGATCCGGTCCGTACTCCGAGGGCTCCTACCTGTGGGGGTCCCCGCAGTCGCCCCCTCAGCAGCCGTCGTCTCCGTGGAGCAACGCCCTTCCACCGCAGCAACCCCAGCAGCAGCAACGCGGTCCTCGGCACGCGGCTTCGCCCAGCCAGCTCGGTCCGATGGGTCAGCCGGTGCAGCAGGCACCGACCTGGCAGTACCCACCGATCCCGATCCCTCAGCCCCCGGGCGGCCGCCGCCGCAAGCCGAAGACGGACGCCGCGGCTGCTCCTGATCGGTCTGGTCGTGCTCGCCGTCCTGGTCGTCGGCTCCGGCGTCACCCTGCTGGTCCGCAACGACCGGCGACGACAACCCACAGGTACAGGACAGCCCGACGGCCCCGGTGTCGGAGACCACGTCCGAGCCGCCGTCGGAGATCACCGTCGCCGACCCCGACCGGTCCACCGCGGCCCGACGGTCGACCAGGTGGTCAAGGGCAGCAAGCTCTACAGCATCGGCCCGGTCGCGGCCTCGAAGTGCGCCGAGCCGCCGATCGCACCGGTGAACTACACCGCCGCGAGGAACTACTACAACCGCCTGCTGCCGTGCCTCAACCGCACCTGGTCGCTGGCGATGAAGAAGGTCGGTCTGCCGTTCCGCGCGCCGAAGGTGGTCGTGTACGCCGGCAAGCGTGCCGTCCCCGTGTGGCATCGCAGCGCAGCGTCCGGGCGGCGTACTGCGGTGCGAACGAGACGATCTACCTCCCGTTCGGGGTGGACCACAGGAACTACCAGGCGCAACCCGATGTACGCCCGCGCGATCATGCTGAACACGTTCGCGCACGAGTACGGCCACCACGTGCAGAACCTGAGCCGGCATCCTCGCGGCGTCGGTCACCCGGCAGCAGACGATGACGCCGAACCAGAAGCTGCACGAGAGCCGCCGGCGTGAACTGCAGGCGACCTGCCTCGGCGCGGCGTACCTCGGTGCGAACGCGGCGTTCATCCCGATGCGCGGCCCGCTGCTGGCCAACTGGAAGTTCCTGATCGCCAACACCGGCGACGACTACGCCCGGCCGAGGGTCCACGACCACGGCAACCGAGGTGAGCCACAACCAGTGGTCGCTCGCCGGGTTCAACAACAAGCAGCCCAACTCCTGCAACACCTTCACGGCCGCCGACGCCGAGTGACCTAGCAGCCGAACACGACGAAGCCCGGGTCCCGCGACGGACCGGGGCTTCTCGTTGTGCTTCAGAAGAGCCGGCGGGCCGTGGTCAGCGAGCCGCCGAACGCGGTGACGAAGTTCGACAGCGACTCACCGATGTCCGACAGGTGCCAGTTCTCCGGGCCGGAGTACCAGCCGATGCCCGGCGTCCGGGTCGTCGTCGTCATCGGTCGCGGCGATCTCCAGCGCCCACTTCTCGGTCAGCCCCAGCACAGCGGCGTACGGCAGGCAGCGGGACGCGAACTCGAGCCGGTGGCTCTGCGGCAGATCCGCCGACGTCTCGTCGAGCCAGGTACCGCTGCAGCCCGGCCACGCGGCCCAGTACGGCGGCACCGCGCGCCGTGCGAGCAGGAGCGACCTGACCGACCAGTGTCGAGCGCCACGACCGGCCAGCATCACCGCGAAGCCGACCAGGGCGAACTTGCGTGACGATCGCGAGCACGATCGTCAGCACGACGCACCGGCACCGAGCAGCACCACGCCCGCAGTGGTCCAGCGGTTCCGGACGGCGTCCGGGCGGCTGGCGAACCAGCCCTGCGTGACGACGTCGGCGTACAGCTGCTCGCGGACCAGGTTGAGCCGCGGCCGCAGCGACGGGCCGAGGTCGGACACGACGCACCGTGTCGCCGTCGGCGAAGACCGCGTCCAGCAGTGCCTTCTCGTACGGCAGCAGCTCCGGGCCGCCCTGCGTTCAGCCGCTGCAGCTCCCAGTCCAGCTTGCCGAACTGCGCTCTCCCGCGGCAGCTCGACGATGGTCAGGTAGTTGCGCACGGCAAGGTCCAGCAGGGTCGCGGTGATGTCGACGACGTCGGCCGTCTCGTCCACCACCGTGCCGACCTGACCCGGCCGGATGCCGTCCGGTGCGGCGAACTGCGGTCCGTCCGGCGCCGTCCAGCACCGGCCGCTCCGGCGCACCGGCGCACCGACCTTGGCGGCGTCACGACCGCGGAAGAACCACAGCGCGACCGCGCCGAGTAGTCCGATGCCGAGCAGCGAGCGCGCTCAGGCCGATCGTGCTGGAGTCGACGGTGAACGCCCGGCCGAGCGTCCAGCGGGTCTGTGAACTCCGCGTTCGGCTGCACCGTGGCCTGGTCGCTCAGCCCGGTCAGGAAGGTCAGCCGGCCACCGGCCGGTACGCCGTTCTGCTCGATCTGCAGCGCGGCCGACTCGGCCAGCTGCGACGACGTACACGGCATGCTCGAGCCGACGCGGCCGGCGATACAGGTCGACCCAGGTCGCGAACGGCACGTTGACGCGTCACCGCCGCCTTCGGGATCGAGGCGCCGAAGCCCTGCACGATCGGCCAGCTCACCTCGCGGCCCTCGGTCGAGTCGGCGACCACGTTGTCCACGTTGTAGCTGTAGACGATCTTCGACTGGCCGGACACCTTCACGGCTGAGCTCGCGGCCGTTGTCGGTGCTCTGCGTTCTCGAAGCCCTGCGCCGGCTGGCCGTTCACGGTGGCCGACACGTCGCTGACGTCGTACGTGCGGTCCCGCTCGGCGTCGGACCGGACCCGGGTGGTCAGCGTCCGGCTGAACGTGTCGCCACCGGCGGTCAGGTCGACCGTCTCCTTGACCTTCAGCATCGCCGTCCCGGTCAGCGTCGCCTCGGCGACGTACGCCGTGATCTGGTCGTCGGCGGCCTGGGCCGGCAACGTGCCGAGGGCAACGAACAGGGATCGGTCAGAGACATCGAGCAGGGCAGCCGGCAAGAGGCGGCGCTTCAGTGACATGGCTCGAGAGTAGTCTCGTGCCGGTTCGTCCAGCGAACCCGACCGACCGATCAGCGGCAGGAGGGCAACGACACGTGAGCAACCCGTACGGGTACGGCGGCCGCCCCCAGGATCGGCCCGGACCGCCGCCCGGTGTGCTGCCACCGCCGCAGGCAACGCCGTGGCAGCGGCCGCCCCGGCAGCAGTACGCCGGAACCAGCAGTCCGAGCCAGCAGCGCCAGCGCCAGTACCAGCAGCAAGGCAGTACCAGGGTCAGTGGGCCCAGCCGTACTACGGCGGCCCGAGCCAGTTCAACGGGTTCCAGCCGCCGCGCCGCCGGGGTCGGTGCGGCCCGGCTGATCCTGCTCGCGCTTCATGCGTGCTCGATCGTTCCTCGGCGTCGCGCTCGTCGGTCGTCGGCGCCGCTGCTGGCCGACGAGCAGCGACGACACCGCCCAGCCCGGTGTGACCGGTCCGTCGATCGTGCCGACGGCCGACCACGCAACCCGCAGAAGGGCTCGGCCGAGGACTACCTGCTCAACGCGCCGATCTACCGCACCGGCGCGCTGCCCGAGCTGAACTGCCCGGCCGCGAACCTGCGGCGACGGCAGCCTGGCGGCGCAGAAGCTGTACTACGAGAAGCTCTTCAAGCTGCCTGAACGACGCCTGGCGGCCGATCTTCAAGGAGCTCGGCCAGGACAAGCCGGACCCGGGTCTGGTCGTGTTCGACAAGCCGGTCGTCACGCCGTGCGGCAACTTCGCAGCCGCTGTCCGGTCGGGTACTCGCGTTCTACTGCTACGGCAACCAGGTGATGTACACCGACGTCCAGCAGATGAACAAGGCGTTCGGTCCGACAGCAGGACCTGGCCTACCTGATGACGATCGCGCACGAGTACGGCCACCACGTCCAAGGCGTCACCGGGCTGTTCTACGCGCGGGCGGTCTACCTGCAGGACCATCCGGACCAGAAGCTCGAAAGCTCACGGCGCAACGAACTGCAGGCCTCCTGCTTCGCCGGTGTGTTCAGCAAGGCGGTCGAGAAGTCGTACCCGCTGACCAACCGGCTGGACGAGTTCGAGGAGCAGTCGAGCAACAGCTTCGGCGAATCGCCGGACACCCCGGAGGACGAGCGGACCCACGGTCTGGCCACCAGCCAGGGCTTCTGGATCCTGAACGGCTTCAACATCGGTGCGGACAAAGGCCTGCAACACGTTCGCGGTCCCGGCCGACCTGGTGAAGTGACCACCGGCCACAGTCTGGCCTGCCTGAGTCTGGTCACGACTCGCGTACTCCCGGTCCGCTTCGCGCGCCGTTTGATGGGCTGGCTGATCAGATGGTGGGTTGCACACTCTGAATCACGGTGTGCAACCCACCATCCGATGGCGCCCATCAGATGCGGCTCCCCCTGCTCGATGTGTGGGGCCTGTTTGATGGGCTGGCCTACCAGATGGGGCTCCCCTGCTCGATGTGTGAGGCCCCGTTGATGGGCTGGCCTATCATCCGATGGGTCAGCCCATCAGATGGGGCTCCCCTGCTCGATGTGGGGCGATTTCACGGGTTGACTGGCTCTTGTGTCGTTTCCGTGGGTCCCCACTTCGGCCCGCAGCGGGGCGCCGACTTTGTGCACCAGATCCGTACGCCGATGCCGTCGCCGTACGGATCTCGTGCACAAGGTGACCGATCGCGACGACGAGTGGCCAGCCGGACGGGCCGGCTATCCCCTCGGCAACGAGCAGAAGAGCCTCAAATGATGTGGGCCGTCGCGCGCGGGGTCGTGGGTCTGACGACGCCTTCCTTCGCGAGGCCGTGGCCCGTCCCGGCGGTTAGGTCCGGTAGGTCGCGAGGGTGGTGGCCAGGGCTTGTTCGATCGGGGTGGCGTGGACGTCGAGCTTGTTCGCGATCTTGCTGCTGTCCACGATGAACGGTTCCTCGAACAGGTACTGCATTTCGGTGAGTTCCCGGGCCGCCGGATTGAACAGGCCGACAGCGCGGAGCATCAGCGGTGGCATGGCGCGGAGCTTCGTGCGGGGTTGCCCGGCCTGCTGGTAGATGAGCTCGACCAGCTGTCGCGTACTGCGCGTGTCCGGGTCGTTCGGGACGTGCCAGACCTGACCGGGGGCATCGGGGTGTTCGCCCAGGACGGCGAGCGCTTCGCCGATGTCGGGGATGTAGGTGTACGTGTGCGGCTGGTCGGGATCGCCGAGCACAGTGGCGGTCTTGCCGGCCAGGGCAGCGGGGAAGACGCGGTCGCCGAGATTGGATTGCGCGCCGCCGCGGGGTCCGAAGTAGTCGGACGCGCGGCCGATCGCGACCTCGACGCGGCCGGCGATGTGGGCGGCGAGGAGTTCGCGCGCCATGCGTCCCCGCAGTTGCCCCTTCTTGGTGTGGGCGTCGTAGCTGCGTTCTTCGGTGAGCGTGCGGCCGGCGGGACGCCCGTACATATAGACGTTCTCCATGCTGACCAGCCGTGCGCCGGAGGCTTCGGCAGCGGCGAGCACCCCGGCCTGCAGGGCGGGGAACTGCGCGGTCCACTCGGGGTAGGGCGGGTTGAGGGTCTGATAGACGACGCGGGCGCCCTTGGCGACGGCGGTGGTGAAGCTCGGGTCGCGGGCGTCGCCGCCCAGGACCTCGACCTCGTCGGGCACGTGTGCGCGTCCGGAGCGGTTGACGAGCCGGGCGATCTCGCCACGTTGGCGGAGCGCGTCGAGCAGGGCGAGCCCGATCGCGCCGGTGCCGAAGATGACGTGCCGCGGCGTGCTCATGCCTCGGTCTCGATCCCTGTCTGAGTCGGAGCCGGACCGGCCTCGGCCTGGTACGGCAGCAGGTAGTTGAGCAGCAGGCCGGACAGCGCGGAGAAGGTCACCGCCCCGAAGGAGCCGTAGATCGTGAACTGGTTCTCCACGCTGACCCCGCCGAGGGTGGTGACGGCCCAGCCCAGCGCCCACAAGATCGGCAGAGCGGCGGCCCATACCCACCGCCGGTGTGTCCGAGCAGGCAGAGCGAGGGTCTGCGCCACGCCGAGGACGACGCCGGTGAGAGCCCCCATCAGCACCAGCTCGCCCAGCGAGGTCCCATACCCGACGGTCGCGGCACCGAGGAGGAGCCCAGCGCCCATACCGATCGTGGTGGCGGGTATCCATGTGCGCGGGTCGAGCCGTCGACGGCTGGCCAGTACCTGTCCGGTACCAAGGACGGCCCCGGTGACCACCCCACCGAGCAACGCAGCGGCGGCGTCATCGACGCGGCCCGCTACCAGGTCGCCGGCGATACCCGCGATGGGAAACGCGACGAAGCCTACGGTCCAGAGCAACCAGGTGCGGAGAAAGACTGGCTGTGATGCCGCGGGTGTGCTGTGGTATTGACTACTGGCTGTGCCCATGCGAATCGCCCCCAGCACGGACACGAAACTGTGGCGGCCCCAGCGGGTCACTAAGCGCAATATCTGACCGCGCTGCCTCCAGCATGTGCGTCGAAAGCAGTCCTGTCCATGATCAGCAAGCGCCCTCGAATCCCGATAATTTCTCACCCTGAGGTGGAGACGCGCGCCAAGGGTTGGCGGGAGCTGCGTCGGTGAAGGACAAACGCGTCAACGTGCTTCCTGGGTGGGTATGAACCCCTGTGCGTCGGGGTTATCTATCCAGCAACTGCGGCGGCGTATTATCCGCCCGTGACATTGCGACGCGGGGACCTGGCGCCACCCGCGCGCACGCTGGTGGACGTGCTGCAGGAGACGGCGGCCACGTACGCCGATGAGCCGGCGCTCGACGACGGCCACATCAGTCTGAGTTACCGCGAATTGCTGACCCAGACCACCAAGTTCGCCGCCCGGCTGACCGAGGCCGGGATCGGGCCGGGCGACCGGGTCGGGGTCCGGATCTCGTCCGGGCACAACGATCTGTACGTCGCGATCCTCGGTACGATGCAGGCCGGAGCGGCGTACGTCCCGGTGGACGCGGACGACCCGGACGAGCGGGCCGAACTGGTGTTCGGCGAGGCCGATGTCGCGGCGATCGGTCACCGACGAGCTGGAGCTCACGATCACCAAGCCGCAACCGGCGCCGATCGCGAGCGGCGACAACGAGAACGCCGACGGCTACTACGACTACCCGTACTGCGCCCGCATGGACTCCTCCGGTACGACGGGCGCACCCCGGGGCCACGGTGCTCCGGAGCCGACCGACGACGCGTGGATCATCTTCACCTCGGGCTCGACCGGCGTACCGAAGGGTGTCGCCGTCACGCACCGCTCGGCGGCGGCCTTCGTCGACGCCGAGGCACGGCTGTTCCTGCAGCAGGAGCCGATCGGCGCCGGAGGACCGGGTGCTCGCCGGGCCTGTCCGTCGCGTTCGACGCGTCCTGCGAGGAGATGTGGCTCGCCTGGCGGCACGGCGCCTGCCTGGTGCCGGCGCCGCGGTCGCTGGTCCGCAGCGGGATGGACCTCGGACCGTGGCTGGTCGCCCAGGGCATCACCATCGTCTCGACCGTGCCGACCCTGGCGGCGCTCTGGCCGGCCGATGCGCTCGACCAGGTCCGGCTGCTGATCTTCGGTGGCGAGGCCTGCCCGCCGGAGCTGGCCGAACGGCTCGCGGTCGACGGTCGCGAGGTCTGGAACACCTACGGCCCGACCGAGGCGACGGTCGTTGCCTGTGGTGCCCAGCTCACCGGCGAAGGCCCGGTCCGGATCGGCCTGCCCCTGGACGGCTGGGACCTCGCCGTCGTCGATGCCGCGGGCAACGAAGTCCCGGAGGGCGGGATCGGCGAGCTGATCATCGGCGGCGTCGGACTGGCCCGCTACCTCGACCCGGTCAAGGACGCGGAGAAGTTCGCCCCGATGCCGTCGCTCGGCTGGGACCGCGCCTACCGCAGTGGCGACCTGGTCCGGAACGAGCCGGAAGGCCTGCGTGTTCAGGGCCGCGCCGACGAGCAGATCAAGCTCGGCGGCCGCCGGATCGAGCTCGGCGAGGTCGACGCCGCGCTGCAGGCCCTTCCCCAGGTCTCCGGTGCCGCTGCCGCGGTCCGCGACCAGCGCCGCCGGTAACCAGTTGCTGGTCGGGTACGTCGTACCGGAAGACCCAGAGGCGTTCGACCAGCAAGCGGCGACCGAGCGACTGCGCGAGGAGCTCCCCGCCGCGCTCGTCCCGCTGCTGGCCATCGTCGACACGTTGCCGACCAGGACGTCCGGCAAGGTCGACCGCGACGCGCTGCCCTGGCCGCTGCCGGGGATGGACAGCGACGGCCCGGCGGCCGAGCTCGAGCGGGACCGCAGGCTGGCTGGCCGAGCGCTGGACGAAGGTCCTCGGCGCGCACGGTGACCGGCCCGGACAACGACTTCTTCCTGCACGGCGGCGGCAGTCTCGCCGCCGCCCAACTGGTGTCGGTGCTGCGCGAGCGGTACCCGGACGTCACGGTCGGCGACATCTACGACTACCCGCGGCTCGGCGCGCTCGCCGATCGGCTCGACGAATTCACAACCAGCGGCTCGAGCCGGTCGAGATCCGCGAGATCCAGCCGACGCCGCCGAGCACGCAGCTCCTGCAGACCGCGCTCACCCTGGTCCTGCAGACGGTCGTCGGCGTGCGCTGGCTGGTCTGCCTGTTCACCCTGAACAACCTGCTGGCCGAGCTCGCCGGCCCGCATGCCGTGGTGCAGGACCGTCTCGTGGTGGTGGATCCTGGCCGGCTGGCTGATCCTGATCACCCCGGCCGGCCGGATGAGCATCGCCGTCGTCGGCGCGCGCATCCTGCTCCGCGGACCTGAAACCCGGCATCTACCCGCGCGGCGGCAACGTCCACGTCCGGCTGTGGGCGGCGGAGAACCTCGCCGACGCCGCCGGCGCGGCGAACCTCGCCGGTGCTCCCTGGATCGCCTACTACGCCAGGGCGCTCGGCGCGAAGGTCGGCCGCGGTGTCGACCTGCACACGCTGCCGCCGGTGACCGGCATGCTCACGATGGGCCGCGGCGCCTCGATCGAGCCCGAGGTCGACCTGTCCGGCTACTGGATCGACGGCGACCGCCTGCACGTCGGCCCGGTGACCATCGGCGCCGAGGCCGTCGTCGGCTCGCGGAGCACCCTGCTGCCCGGCGCTGAGATCGGCCGCAACGCCGAGATCGCCGCCGGCTCGGCCGTCTCCGGCAAGGTCCCCGCCGAGCGAGCGCTGGTCCGGCTCCCCCGCGACCCGCGTCGGTCGGGCCCGGCACCCCTGGCCGGACGAACGTCCCGCCCGCGCCCCTTGGTGGGTCCTCGCGTACGGCGTTGCCGTCCGCGCGTGATGTCGCTGCTCCCGCTGGCCGCGGCCGCGGCGGCGCTCCTCGTACTGCGGCAACGCGGTGCAAGGGCACCGAGACGCTCGGCGAGGCCGCGCTGCAGGCGCTGCGCGGCGATTCCGCTGATGACGCTCGTCGGGTTCGTCACGCTGGCCGTGCTGACGCTGATCGGCGTCACGGCTGCTCGGCATCGGGATCAAGGCCGGGCCACTACCCGGTGCGCAGCCGGATCGGCTGGCAGGTGTGGGCGACCGAGCGGCTGCTCGACTCGGCCCGGACGCTTGCTGTTCCCGCTGTACGCGAGCCTGCTGACGCCCTGGTGGCTGCGGGCGCTCGGCGCGAAGATCGGCCGCGACGTCGAGGCGTCGACGGTGCTGCTGCTGCCGAAGATGACCACCGTCGGCGAAGGCGCGTTCCTGGCCGACGACACGATGATCGCGTCGTACGAGCTGGGTGGCGGCTGGCTGCACGTGGCCGGCGCGAAGGTCGGCAAGCGGGCCTTCCTCGGCAACTCGGGGATGACCGCGCCCGGCCGCTCGGTGCCGAAGAACGGCCTGGTCGCGGTGCTGTCGGCGGCGCCGAAGAAGTCCAAGGCCGGTACGTCGTGGCTCGGCAGCCCGCCGGTGAAGCTGCGGCGGCAGGCGGTCGAGGGCGACCAGAGCCGGACCTTCAATCCGCCGTTCAGGCTCAAGGTCGCCCGGGCCGCTGGTCGAGCTGTGCCGGTTCGTCCCGATGATGTGCACGGTCCTGATCGCGCTGGGCGTGCTGTTCGCCCTGCAGGCGCTCGATCTCTGGCTCGGCCCGTGGTGTGACGCTGCTGCTGTCCGGCGCGGTGATCCTGGCCGCGGGCGCGGTCGCGGGCGCGATGGCGACGGTCGCCAAGTGGCTCGATCGTCGGCCGGACCCGGGCGGTCGAGTACCCGCTGTGGAGCTCGTTCGTCTGGCGCAACGAGGTGGTCGACAACTTCGTCGAGCTGGTCGCCGCGCCCTGGTTCGCGAACGCCGCCGCCGGTACGCCGGTGCTCGCGCTCTGGCTGCGCACCCTCGGCGCCAAGATCGGCAAGGGCGTCTGGTGCGAGACGTACTGGTTGCCCGAGGCCGACCTGGTCACCCTCGGCGACGGAGCCACGGTGAATCGCGGTTGCGTGCTGCAGACGCACCTGTTTCATGACAGAGTTCTCTCCATGAGCACCGTCACCTTCGGGCCAGGAGCAACCCTCGGGCCGCACGGCATCATCCTGCCGGCCGCCAGCGTCGGGGCAGGAGCTACGATCGGCCCGGTGTCCCTGGTGATGCGTGGCGAGAGCGTGTCCGGCCGGGACGCGCTGGGCCGGGAACCCGATCGCTCCCTGGCAGGGCTGATGGTTGGCCCGATCAAAGACGCCGAGCAGCGGGGAGCACGGAGCGGCGACCGCCGGCGACCCGTACGTTCCGACCCACGGCAACGGCGGCTACCACGTCGAGTCGTACGAGCTGGACCTGGACTACCGGGTCAACAGCAACCGGCTGACCGGCAAGGCGACGATCACCGCCGTCGCCACCCAGGCGCTGTCCCGGGTCAGCTTCGACCTGGCCGGCCTGCGCGTCGCGAAGGTGTCCGTCAACGGCCGCCGCGCGCCGCCGGTACGCGCACCGCGGCGGCAAGCTGCACGTCTGGCCCGGCCGCGACGATCATGGACGGCGCCGAGTTCGTCGTCGACGTCCAGTACGCCGGCAATCCGAAGCCCGATGGACAGTCCGTGGGGCGAGCTCGGCTGGGAGGAACTCACCGAGGGCGTGATCGTCGCCAGCCAGCCGAGTGGCGCGGCCACCTGGTTCCCGTGCAACGACCACCCCGGCGACAAGGCGCACTACCGGATCACGGTCACCACCGATTCGCCGTACCACGTGGTCGCGAACGGGCGACTCGTGTCCCGCCGGACGAAGGCCAGCCGGACCACCTGGGTCTTCGACCAGGCCGCACCGATGGCGACGTACCTGGCGACCGTCCAGATCGGCCGGTACGACGTGACTCGAGCTGGCCGCGTCACCGGTGACGACCCGCGGCGGTCCTGCCGGCGGCGCCAGGTCCGCGAGTTCCGATCGGACTTCGGTCGGCAGCAGGACATGATGAAGCTGTTCTGCCGGCTGTTCGGGCCGTATCCGTTCGGCGGCTACACGGTCGTGGTGACCGACGACCCGCTGGAGATTCCGCTGGAGGCGCAGGGCATCTCGATCTTCGGCAGCAACCATCTGGACGGCCGTCGCGGCTCGGAGCGGCTGGTCGCGCACGAGCTCGCGCACCAGTGGTTCGGCAACAGCCTGACCCCGGCGCACTGGCAGCACATCTGGCTGAACGAGGGCTTCGCCTGCTACGCCGAGTGGTTGTGGTCGGAGGAGTCGGGCGGGCTGACCGCCGACCAGCAGGTGTCCAAGGCTTACACCCGGCTTGAAGAGCCTCGCCGCAGGACCTGGTGCTGTCGGACCCCGGGCCGGAGCTGATGTTCGACGACCGGCTCTACAAGCGCGGTGCGATCACCCTCCACGTCCTGCGTCAAGCACCTCGGCGACGACGCGTTCTTCGATCTCCTGCGCACGCTGGACCAGGACCGTACCGGCACGGCTCGGTGACCACGGCCGACTTCATCGCCCTGGCCATCGCCTTCAGCCCGGACGAGGAGGAGCTCCGCCGTCTGCTCGCCGCCTGGCTGGACGCGTATCGAACTGCCGCCGCTCCCCGGGCGTCGCGGCGGAGGTCGGCGGGGTCCCTAGGCTGAGCGGGCGACCTCGGCCGCGGCCTTCAGGAAGCGTTCGGTGAGTGGGGTCCTGGTCGCCCAGGCGGCGCCGGTCCACCAGGTGGAGGCGCGGCCGGGGAGCGGGATCAGCCGGACCTCCGGCGGCGCGATGCGTTCGGCGGACTGGGGTACGACGGACGGCCCGGCACCGGCCGCGGTCAGGGCCAGCACGGTCTGCAGGTCGCCGGCCTCCTGAAGTACTTGCGGGTGGCAACCGAGTTCGGCGTACAGGCTGTTGATCTGGGTGGCGAGGCCGGGCCCGCGGGCCGGGGTGAGGCGGACCAGCGGGCGGGAGTCGATCCAGCTGACCAGGTCGCGCGGGACGTCCGCGCTCGCCGGGACCGCGAGGGTGAGCCGGTCTCGTCGTAACCGAAGGTGTTCGAGGCCGGCCGGGACGGGGAGCCGGACGAAGCCGATCTGGAGGCTGCCGGCCAGCAGCCGCTCACACTGGATCACCGACGAGATGTCCTCGAGCGAGATCGTGACGCCTGGCCAGCGGCTGCGGAACAGCGCGACGGCCCGCGGCGCGAGCTCGATCCCGGACAGCCCGAACCCGATCGCCAGCGAGCCTTCGGCCCCTGATGCGACCTGTGCAGCCCGCCGATCGAAGGCCTCGGATCGGTCCAGCAACTCCAGAGCGTCAGGAAGCAGCAGCTCCCCGGCCGGGGTCAGCCGGGCACCATGCCGGCCCCGGCTGAATAGCACCGAACCGACCCGACGCTCCAGCACCTGGATCTGCTTGGTCAGGGCCGGCTGGCTGGTCGACAGCTCCTCGGCCGCGGCGCCGAAGTTCCGCAGCCTGGCGACCGTGACGAAGGCCCGGAGCAAACGGAGATCCATAACCCCAGGATATGGAATCACACCGAACGGCTATTGGACGTCATCGATCCCCGGGCGTTTCGATGGTGGCATGACAGCCTTCCGCGCCGCCGTCGTCCAGTTCGAACCGACTCCCGATCAGCCCGCGATCAATCTCGCCACGGTCGAACGCCTGGCCCGGCAGGCGGTCGCCGACGGCGCGCGGCTCGTCGTGTTCCCCGAGCTGTGCCTGCTCGGCTACTGGCACCTGCGCCGGCACACCCCCGAGCGGCTGCACGAGCTGGCCGAGCCGGCCGACGGGCCGCTGGTCAGCCGCGTCCTTGCCCTGGCCAGGGAACTGGACGCCGGAATCGGTGTCGGCTTCCTCGAGGATGCCGACGGCAAGCTCTTCAACGCGTACGCCGTGTGCCTGCCGACCGGGGAGGTGCACGTCCACCGGAAGCTCCATGCCTTCGAGCACGAGGCGATCGCGAGCGGCTCGTCGTACACGGTGTTCGACACACCCTGGGGATTCCGGGCCGGGGTGCTGATCTGCTGGGACAACAACCTGGTGGAGAACGTCCGGATCACCACGTTGCTCGGCGCAACCGTGCTGCTCGCACCCCATCAGACCGGCGGGACGAATTCGCGCAGCCCGCACGGGATGAAGCCGATCCCCGCGGACGTGTGGGACAACAGGCGGCAGGATCCGGAAGCCGTCCGGGCCGCCTTCGACGGGCCGAGCGGGCGGGGCTGGCTGATGCGGTGGCTGCCGGCGCGGGCCCACGACAACGGGCTGTTCGTGCTGTTCAGCAACGGCGTCGGCCGGGACGACGACGAGCTGCGCACCGGGAACGCGATGATCCTCGATCCGTACGGCCGGATCGTCGCCGAGACCCCGGTCCCCGACGAAGCCGTGGTGATCGCCGACCTGGACCTCGATCTGGTGCCACTGGCAACGGGCCGCCGCTGGCTCCGCGGCCGGCGCCCGGAACTCTACGGTCTGCTGACACAGCTCATGGGAGACGAGCTGGACCCGAGGACGGCGCGCTTCTCGACGGACCCGGTCCGCTTGCCGGGGCCGGAGCGTCAGTAGATGAGGGCGGTCGCGATCGCCGCGATGCCCTCGCCGCGGCCGGTGAAGCCCAGGCCGTCGGTGGTCGCCGCGCTGACCGACACCTCGGCGTCGCAGGCCGCGCTGAGAACCTTCTCCGCTTCCTGCCGGCGAGCGCCGATCCGCGGCCGGTTGCAGATGATCTGGACCGACACGTTGCCGATCTCGAACCCCGCGGCCCGCACCCGCCGGGCCGCCTCGGTCAGCAGAGCGACTCCGGCGGCACCGGCCCACTCAGGCTCGGCGGTGCCGAAGTTCGACCCGAGGTCACCCAGCCGCGCCGCACTCAGCAACGCGGTGCAGATCGCATGGGCGGCCGCGTCGCCGTCCGAGTGACCCGACAGCCCGGAAGTCTCCTCCGGCCAGTGCAAGCCGGCCAGCCACAGCGGGCGGCCTTCCTCCAGCGGGTGTACGTCGATGCCGTTCCCGACCCGTGGGACCTTCACAGCAGCCGCCTCTCCGCCAGCAAGGCCTCGGCCAGCAAGCAGATCCTGCGGTCGCGTCACCTTGAACGCGTCCGGCGATCCCTCGACCGTCATCACGGTGATCCCGAGCCGCTCACACAGCATCGCGTCGTCGGTCGCCCCGACCACACCGGCGGCATGCGCCCGACGCAGTACGCCGGGCTCGAACCCCTGCGGCGTCTGGACGGCGACCAGCGTCGACCGGTCGGGCGTGTCGAGCACCTTCACCGGTCGGCGCGACCCGCTTGATCGTGTCGGTCACCGGCACCACCGGTACGACGGCCTGGGCGCCGGCACGCACGGCCGCGACCACCCGTTCGATCACGTCGACCGGGACGAAGGCACGCGCCGCGTCGTGCACCAGGATGCAGTCGATCCCGTCGACCGGGACCAGGTCCAGCGCCGTCCGGACCGAATCGGGCCGCTCGGTGCCGCCCGGGACCACGAGCAGTTGCGCGTCACCGGCGTACGGCTCGAGTTCCTTGCCGACGGCATCCTCGGTGCCGGGCGGGACGGCGACCACGAAACAGCCGAGGTCGGCGGCGGTCGCTGCCTTCAGTCCACGCACCGCGTGGACCAGCAGCGAGTCGCCACCGACCTCTCGAAATGCTTTGGGTGTCTCACCACCGAGCCGCAGCCCGAGACCGGCCGCCGGGATGATCGCCGCGGTGCTCATGCGAACACCGGGCAGGACGGCAGGATCACGTGTTCCGACTCGACCTGATCGTGCGGCTGATCAGGAAGCGAGGACCTCGTCGAGGATGGCTTCCGCCTTGTCCTCGTTGGTGTGTTCGGCCAGGGCCAGCTCGGAGACCAGGATCTGGCGAGCCTTCGCCAGCATCCGCTTCTCACCGGCGGACAGACCACGGTCACGCTCACGGCGCCACAGGTCGCGAACGACCTCCGCCACCTTCATCACGTCACCGGAGTGCAGCTTCTCCAGGTTCGCCTTGTAACGACGCGACCAGTTGGTCGGCTCCTCCGTGTGCGGCGCCCGCAGCACGTCGAAGACGCGCTCCAGACCGGCCTGATCCACGACGTCACGCACGCCGACAAGATCGAGGTTGCACGCGGGGACCCGGACGACCAGGTCGTTCTGAGCGACGATCCTCAAGACCAGATAGGTCTTGTCCTCACCTTTGATCTGACGGGTCTCGATGTCCTCGATGACGGCCGCACCATGGTTGGGGTAAACAACCGTCTCGCCGACTGTGAAAGTCATATGTCACGTGCCCCTTTCCGAGTTCTATCCTACCACGCGGCCGGTGGTCCGGTCGGGGCGTTTGCGCTGGTCAGAGGCCACTTCTCGGCTTGACAAACGCTCTCAGCCGTGCCTTGTACGCGCGCGAATCCGTTGCCTTGGACACCTCTCCGGCGGCGTCGTAGCCGCCGGTGACGGGCAGCCCGCCGTCCGGTCCGGCGGGTGGTCGGGCTACGCTTTGCTGCGCCGGAGGTCGCTGCCTGACGGCGTCGAACAGCTTGCACGAGAGGGATTCCAGTGCCGATCACGTTGTCCTCGCGGTCCGTCCGGCGTACCGGCGCTGGCGGGTGCCGCCGCCACTCTGAGTATCGCGCTGGCGGCGTGCGGCGCGAGCTTCGATGCGCGCGACCTTACAGCCCTACCAGGCGGCCGACGGCACCAACGCCGACTCCGGCTCGATCCGCGGTCCGCAACATGCTGGTGATGGCCGACGACGACGGCAAGGGCGAACTGCACGCCGTCATCGTCAACGAAGGCATCGAGGACGACACCCTGGTCAAGATCACGCAGGCCCCGCCCGGGACGCAGGACGGCCAGGCCGGCGGCGACCAGCCGCGCGTAGTGACGTTCAGCGAGATCAAGAAGCCCCTGGACCTGAAGGCCGGGACGTCGACGCTGTTGCCGCCGGCGACCGGTCACGGAGACCCAGAGTGGCGAAGTGAGCGGCGACCCGATCACGGTCACCGGCGCAAGCCGGGCCAGGTGGTCAACGTGACGATCACGTTCGGCAAGGCGGCGGCCGATCACCACCTACATCCCGGTGCTGACCGACGACCTCTACTCCCCGGGTCCCGCTCGGCGCAACGTAGTCGACCGCGGCACGGTCAGCCCTTGGCCTGGGCGGCCTTGGACAGGCCCGGGAGGATCTTGTCCAGCGACCCACGGGACGCTCAGCACGCTGACGGCGCTCATCCCGGAGATGACCTGCTGGTCCTGCAGCGCGTACGCGCTACCGCGCTTGACCGCGCCGAGCGAGGAGTAGACCGGGTCGGTCAGGAACTTCTGCGACCCGATGCCGTCGACGTACGCGACCAGCACGTCGGCGACGATCTTCTCCTTGCTGATGGTGAGGGAGAACTCCTTCTTGGTGTTGGTCTTCTCCAGCGCCTCCACGCCCGGCGCGTTCTTGAAGCCCATCTCGTTCAGGATCTGCACCCGGCGGACGCCGTACCCGCCGAACCGCCGGCCGCCTTGCCGGCGTCGTTGCCGCACGCGGCCAGCGTGGTCGCGACCAGTACGGCGGTAACGGCCGCACCGATCACGCGGGGACGGGACCAGGACATGGTGACTCTCCTCAGCAACGAATGCCTCAACTAAGGAGAGCCTAAGCTAACCCCGAAGGTCGTCGCGACCCGCGGGGCTGTGACTCAGGACTCGAACTTGTAGCCGAGACCGCGCACCGTGACCAGGTGCTGCGGGTTCGACGGGTCCTTCTCGAGCTTGGAGCGCAGCCGCTTGACGTGCACGTCCAGGGTCTTGGTGTCGCCCACGTAGTCGGCACCCCAGATCCGGTCGATCAGCTGCCCGCGGGTGAGCACGCGACCGGTGTTGCGGAGCAGCATCTCGAGCAGCTCGAACTCCTTCAGCGGGAGCCGGATCTCGGTCCCGGACACGGTCACCACGTGCCGCTCGACGTCCATCCGGACCGGCCCGGCCTCGAGGGTGTCCGGCAGCAGTTCGACGTCCTGACCGCGGCGCAGGACGGCGCGGATGCGGGCCAGCAGCTCCCGCGGGCTGTAGGGCTTGGTGACGTAGTCGTCGGCGCCCAGCTCGAGACCGACGACCTTGTCGACCTCGGTGTCCTTGGCGCTGACGATGATCACCGGGACGTTGCCCCGGCTGCGCAGTGCCCGGCAGACCTCGGTGCCGGACAGACCCGGCAGCATCAGGTCGAGCAGGACGATGTCCGCACCGGCGCGGTCGTACTCGTCCAGCGCGTCCGGTCCGGTCTCCGCGACGGCGACCTCGAACCCTTCCTTGCGCAGCACGTACGACAACGCGTCGCTGTAGCTCTCTTCGTCTTCGACGACCAGCACTCGGGTCACGAAGCTGCCTCCTTGGTCCTGTCTGACGGGGTCGGCGTCAGGTAGATGGCCGGCTCCTCCTGGCTGGAGGAGTCGGTCTGACCCGCGGCGGGATCGAGCCGCAGCGGGAGTCTGACGGTGAAGGTGGAACCCTGGCCCTCGACGCTCCAGACCCGCACGTCGCCGCCGTGGATCGAGGCGATGTGCTTGACGATCGAGAGGCCGAGGCCGGTACCACCGGTTTCGCGGCTCCGGGCCCGGTCGACCCGGTAGAACCGCTCGAAGATGCGTTCCAGGTCGCTGCTCGGGATGCCCACGCCCTGGTCGCTGACGGTGATCTCGACCAGGTCCCCGATCGGGTGCGCGGCGACCGCGACCCGGGTGCCGTCGGGGCTGTAGTTGACCGCGTTCTCGACCAGGTTGCCGATCGCGATGGCCAGCTGGTCCTCGCTGCCCATCACCTCCAGGTCCGGCTCGGTCTTCACCACCAGCTTGATGTCGCGGTCCTCGGCGTCCACCCGGCAGCGGTCCACCGCGGCCTCGATCACGCCGTTGATGTCGACCGGGCCGGGGTTCTCCAGCGGGTCGTCGCCCTGCAGCCGGGACAGCTCGATGATCTCCTTGACCAGCCGGCTCAGCCGGGACGCCTCGACCCGCATCCGGCCGGAGAACCGCTGCACCGCCTCGGGGTCGTCGGAGGCCTCGGAGACCGCGTCGGCGAGCAGGATCAGCGCGCCGATCGGGGTCTTCAGCTCGTGGCTGACGTTGACGGTGAAGTCGCGCCGGATCGCGTCCAGCCGGCGCTCCCGGGTCCGGTCCTCGACCAGGACCAGCACGAACTGGCTGCCCAGCGGCGCCACCCGGGCACTCACGTACTGCGTCGCACCGAGCCGGCCGCGGACGATCTCCAGGTCCTGCTGGCGGATCTCGCCGTCGCGGCGGACCGCCCGGACCATGGTCAGCAGGTCGTCGACCAGCAGCCGCTCGCCCCGGACGATGCCGAGCACGTGGGCCGGAGCGCTGGCCTGCAGCACCTGGTCCTCCGGGCCCATCACCACCGCGGACGAGCGCAGTACCGACAGCACCGTGGCGACGCCGTTGGGCACGATCGGGTCGGGGGACTCCGGGACCTTCCGCTGGGACCGCTCGACTGAGCATCATCGCGCCGAGCGAAAGCAGAGCCAGGGCCGCGCCGATGACGCCGCCCAGCACCGCAGCCAGCGTGGGGTCCACGGCAACGATGCTACGCGGGCAACCAGCAGGGAAAGACCGAATGAGCACCGGATGACCGGGACACGACCTAACTGTTCATCGGTCGTTCACCACTCGTCGCCGTCCGGCAACCTCGACGGCATACGGTCACCGGTGGGCGGGTACTAGGCACACGTCCTTGCCACTCAGCCCGGCGTGGCACCGGACACCACAGATCGGAATCAGAACACGATGCGTGACACCTACCACGAGCAGCTCGACGACATCCTCGCCGAGCTCGAGCGGATGACCCGGACGGTGTCCACCGCCGTACGCCGCTCGACCGCGGCGCTGCTGGAGGCGGACATCCGCAGGCCGAGGAGGTCATCGCCGCCGACATCCAGCTGGACGCCGCCGGTGAGGGCGTCGAGGAGAAGGTCTTCGAGCTGATGGCGCGGCAGTCGCCGGTCGCCAACGAGCTGCGGATGCTGGTCGCCGCGCTGCGGATGGTCGCCGACCTGGAGCGGATGGGCGACCTGGCCGCGCACGTGTCCAAGATCGCCCGGCTGCGCTACCCGGCGCCGGCGATCCCGCCCGAGCTGCACGGCGTGATCGAGGAGATGGGCGCCGTGGCCGGCAAGATGGTCGACGCCGCCGGTGACGTGATCAAGTCCCGCGACGTCGAGGCGGCCACCAAGCTCGAGGCCACCGACGACGAGATGGACAAGCTGCGCAGCAACCAGTTCCGGCTGATGATGGACGACGCCTGGCCGCACGGCGTCGAGGTCGCGGTCGACATCGCGCTGCTCGGCCGCTACTACGAGCGCATCTCCGATCACGCCGTCTCGATGGCCCGCCGGGTCGTCTACCTGGTCACCGGCGAGCTCCCGGTCGCCATCGGCGGCACCGCCGCCGGCTCCGGCGCCGGAGCCTCCACCCCGAACCCGAACGGCAACTGAGCCCCAATCGTCAGGCGCCCCCGGCAGATAGTTGCCGGGGGCGCCTTCGTTCGCGGTTCCTGCACGTGGTGGCTGCGGACGTGCAGCCCATCACATTCGCAGCGCTCGGGTGCCGCGGAGCGGGGGCGTCGCCGTCCAGCTCCACTTGTGATGGCCTGGCCGTACACCCAATGGCCCCGGCTTGCCGCACCTCATGGAAACCACCGCTGAATATCCGGCTCTTCTGTTGTTTCCGTTGGCAACCGATCGGGCCACATCGACTTTGTGCACCAGATCCGTACGCCGAGGCCGTCGCCGTACGGATCTCGTGCACAAAGTCACCCGATCCCGACGATCGGTGGCAGCCGGAAGGCCGGGAGAACGGCCGGACAGGGCAAATCCCTTGTCCAAGCCTACGGTTCCGGTCCTGCGCCCGCGCTCTGGATTGGGCGGACCTGTCCCGAGCGACCCATTTCATGGGCTGACCTACCAGATGGTGGGTTCGCACCCCGGAATCCGGTACGCCAACCCACCATCTCGTACGTCAACCCATCAAACGCACAAGCACGCGGGCGCCTGCCGAGTTGGCGAACCGCCGGACGACCACCGCGACGGCATACTCGGCAAACCCTGTCTGGCCGGTCGCCTCACCGATCACCTACTAGCAACCGACTGGCCACCACATCACCGGCCAGCGGTCAGCGGCCATCGGGCAACAGGCAGCACGCAGCGGGCAGCACCACACCCAGGCACACCGCCGTCCTGAGCACCACGCTCGCCGTCCTCAACAGCCCAGAAACTCAACCGGGCCATCGCGTGCACCACTCCAAGGCCCTCACATCACCCACACACCGGGCAGAAGAGCCGGATATCCCCTGGTGTCGCGATCGGTCGCTTTGTGCATCAGATCCGTACGGCGGCGGCCTCGGCGTACGGATCTGGTGCACAAACTCGCTGTGGCCCGAAGTGGGGAACCCACGGGAACGGCACGAGAGCCGGTTGTCCCCTCGCGTTGCGAAGTGCAGGGTCGGGCCAGCAGGCGGGCTAGGGCGCGGCGTTTCCGATAGCTTGCCTGGCATGGACGAATCTCTCACCGACCGACTGACCAACACCGACGTGTCAGCCCTGAACGGCGCCGAGCTGCTCGCACATCTCGACGCGGTCGAAGAGCACATGAGAAATCTCCAGCGGGCCAAGCTCGCTCTCTTGGAGGACAATCCTCAGATCGTCGCTCAGAGTCCCGAGCTGGGTGCTCTGCTCGAGCATCTTCGCGCCCTGAATCTTGACGCTGTCGAGGGCGCTTGACGGTGCTCCGTCAGCCCAGCCCGACCGGACGTCCTCAGCGGCCCTGGTTCTTGACGGCTTCGATGGCTTCCTTGGCGGCTGCGGGGTCGAGGTACTCGCCGCCGGGGGTAACGGGGTGGAAGTCGTCGTCGAGCTCGTAGTACAGCGGGATGCCGGTGGGGATGTTGAGGCCGACGACGGTCTTCTCGTCCAGGTTGTCGAGGTGCTTGACCAGGGCGCGGAGCGAGTTGCCGTGGGCGGCGACCAGGACGGTCTTGCCGGCCCGCAGGTCCGGCACGATCGCGTCGTACCAGTAGGGCAGCATCCGCTCGACGACGTCCTTCAGGCACTCGGTCGCCGGCAGCAGCTCCGGCGGCAGCCCGGCGTACCGCGGGTCGCCGGCCTGGTCGTACTCCGAGCCGCGCTCGATCGGCGGCGGCGGGGTGTCGTACGAACGGCGGAACAGCATGAACTGCTCCTCGCCGAGCTCCTGCCAGGGTCTGCTTCTTGTCCTTGCCCTGCAGGGCGCCGTAGTGCCGCTCGTTCAGCCGCCAGGACCGGCGTACGTCGATCCACTGGCGGTCGGTCGACCTCGAGGGCGATGTTCGCGGTCCGGATCGCCCGGCGCAGCACCGAGGTGTGCAGCACGTCCGGGAGCAGGTCGCGGTCGAGCAGCAGTTCGCCGCCGCGCTGGGCTTCCTCGACACCCTGGGCGTTCAGGTCGACGTCGACCCAGCCGGTGAAGAGGTTCTTGGCGTTCCAGTCGCTCGTGGCCGTGGCGGAGCAGGATCAGGCGATAGGTCATGGCCGCAAGCCTACTCGGGGCTCCAACCAGCCCTTGAAAGCGTCCAGGTTCCGAGTGGATTCACCGCGGGACGAGCCGCCACTCGTACTCCTTGCGGATCGAGGACGCGAAGCCGAGTTCGAGGATCGTGTTGAACGACGTGTCGGCGTACTCGAGCACCGCGCCGAGCAGCCGGTCGACCTCGGTCGGCGTGATCGCGTGCAGCGGCGACCCGACCGTCCAGGTGGATGTCACCCAGGTGGTCGATGGCGAACGCGACGCCGTACATCTTCAGGTTCCGCTCCAGCAGCCAGCGGTAGACGGCCTCGTGGTTCTCGTCCGGGTGCCGGGCCACGAACGCGTGCACCTGGACCGCCTGCGCCGCCGACCGTCAGCGTCACCGTCGTCTTCAGCTTCCGCTCCCCCGGCAGATCCGCGCTGAAGACGCCCGGCTCGCTCTCGGTGAACTCGAGCTCGTTCTCGGTCAGCACCTGGCGAATCACGTCCGCCGCCGACACCCTCACCCGGCCTCCTCCGCGGCCAGCTCGGCCGCCATCGTCTCCGCCGCGGTCCGGTACGCCGCCAGCGTCTTGCGGGCGGTCAGCTCCCAGCCGAACCCCTGGGCGTGCTTGACCGCTGCCCGGCTCATGCTCTCGCGGCGTGACCGGATCCGTCGCGATCCGGCTCAGCGCGTCGGCGAAGTCGTCGACGCTCGTGCCCGCGGCACCAGCAGCCCGGTCTGTCCGTCCAGCACCGCCGTGCGTCAGGCCGCCGACGGCCGCCGCGACCACCGGCGTACCGCAGGCCTGCGCCTCCAGCGCGACCAGCCCGAAGGACTCCGAGTACGACGGAACGCAGACCACGGATGCGGCTCGGTACCACTCGGCCAGCACCGGCCGCTCGATCGGCTTCACGAACCGGGTGACGTCGTCGACCCCGAGCGCCCGGGCCAGCTCGGCGTGCGCCTCGGGGTGCTCCATCCCGTTGCCCGACGGACCGCCGATGATCGCGACGACCAACCGCTCGCCGCAGCGACGGGTCGCGCTCGAGCATCCGCGCCGCCGCCCGGATCAGCAGATGTCCGGCGCCTTCAACGGCTGGATCCGCCCGACGAACGCCAGTACGACGGCATCCGTCGGGCAACCCGAGTGCGTGCCGGGCCGCGGCCTGGTCGCCGGGGCTGAACATGTCCAGATCCACGCCAGGGTTGACCACACCGACCTTCGCGGGCTGAGCGCCGTACAGACTGATCAGCTCCTGCGCCTCGTCGTCGGTGTTGGCCAGCAGGCGGTCCGCGGACTCGACCACCTGCTCCTCACCGAGCAGCCGCGCGGGCGGCTCCGGTACGTCGTCGTCCGCGAGGCTGGCGTTCTTCACCTTGGCCATCGTGTGCATGGTGTGGACGAGCGGGACGGCCCATCGGTCGCGGGCGAGCAGTCCGACCTGCCCGGACAACCAGTAGTGCGAGTGGATCACGTCGTACCAGCCGGGTTCGTGGATCGCCTCGGCCCGCAGTACGGCTCGGGCGAACGTGCACAGCTGGGCGGGCAACTCGTTCTTGGTGAGTCCTTCGTACGGCCCCGCCGCGACGTTGCGAACCGTCACGCCGGGCATCAGCTCGACCCGGGCGGGCAGCGCGGAGGAGGTCGCCCGGGTGAAGATGTCGACCTCGATCCCCAGGTCGGCGAGGCGCTTGGACAGCTCCACCACGTAGACGTTCATGCCGCCGGCGTCCCCGGTGCCCGGGCTGGTCCAGCGGCGAGGTGTGCAGGCTGATCATCGCGACCCGCCGCGGGCGACGGTCAGCGGACGGTTCGGTCACCTGGTCAGGGTAACTCCGGGGTCTCCGCCGGGAATCGGGCCTTCTCCCTATCCGCCGGCTCGGCCGCAGCGGCCCAGCTCGCCTGGCCTGAGTGCTAGACCTCGCGTCCCGCCAGATAGACCGCGACCGGGCTGGCCAGGGTCGTGATGTCCTCGGTCGGATCGCCGTCGACGACCAGGAGGTCGGCGTCGGCCCCGGGCCGGATCCGGCCGGTGCGAATGCCGAGGACATCGGCTGCGGTGGAGGTGGCCGCGGTGAGGGCGGCGACCTCGGGAATCCCCGACCGCACATACTCGGCAAGCGTGGCAGGCAGGAGCCCGTGCGGTTTCGCCGGACTGATGCCGCCGTCTGACCCCGCCACCAGCCGGACCCCTCCGTCGTACAGGCGGTGGACGGCGTACCGCAGCACGGCATCGCTGATTCCGGCCTGGGCGGCCATAGCCTGGATCTCCGGCGGTACGACGGCCGAGGGGTCCGACCCGATCGTTGCGCAGACGGCGATCCCAGCGGCGGCGAGGGCGCCGAGCAGGTCGTCGTCGATCGCCACCCCTCCGGGCGTCAGGCAGGTGCAGTGCTCGATCCCGTCGACACCGGCGGCCAGGGCTTGACGTACGGCGGGCAACGCGTACGCGTGCCCGGTGATCGGAAGGCCGAGCGCGTGGGCCTCCGACACGGCCGCCATCAGCTCGGCCGCGGTGAACTGTGGGCTCATCAGGTCACTGCCGGGCGTCAGCACACCACCGCTAGCCATGATCTTGATGACATCGGCACCTCGCTCGGCGCGGCGACGAACGGCCGCGCGGATCTGCTCCGGACCAGCGGCCTCACCGCCCAGCCACCAGCAGTGCCCGCCCACACTGGTGAGGGGTACGCCGGCCGCTATCACGGTCGGCAGCCCGCCGACCCCGCGTTTCCGCCAGTTCAGGACGGCATCGTGCAGGTCACCGAGGTCGCGGACCGTGGTGACGCCGGCGCCGAGGTGGATCCGCAGCGACCGCTCGATCGTGCCGGGCAACGTCTCTTCCGTCGCTCTGCGCAGCCGATCGAGAGCTCCTGGACCACCGTCGGCGCTGAGGTGCACATGAGCGTCGATCAGCCCGGGCAGGATGGTGCCGCCCGGCACGTCGCGGATCGGTCGGTCCGCGGGGGCGTCCCGCTCGATCCCGGAGATCAGGCCGTCCTCGATGAGGACGACCCGGTCGTCGAGCACGCGCTCTCCGTCGAAGATCCGCGCTGCCCGTACGGCGATCCTGGTCATACTCCACAGTCGGTCCGGGACACGGTTCAGCGCCAGATCGCGCGAGTGGAAGACTTGGCGCCATGACTTCTGACCGTCCTCTTGCCGTGGTGACCGGAGCGAGCAGCGGGATCGGGGCCGCGTCGGCGCGGTACCTGGCCCGCGAGGGTTTCGAGGTGATCTGCGCCGCGCGACGGCTGGATCGGATCGAGGCGCTGGCCAAGGAGATCGACGGGCGTGCGGTGCGGTGCGACGTCACGTCGGCCGACGACGTCGCCGCGCTGACCGCGGCCGTCGGTGACCGGTTGGCGGTGCTGCTGAACAACGCCGGCGGCGCGTTCGGGTTCGAGCCGATCGCCGAGGCCGACCTGGACGCCTGGCGGCGGATGTTCGAGGTGAACGTGATCGGCGTCGCGGCCGTCACCAAGTCGTTGCTCCCGGCCCTCATCGCCGGCCGGGGCACGATCATCGTGATGGGCTCGACCGCCGGCCAGGTCGCCTACGAGGGCGGCGGTGGGTACGTCGCCGCCAAGCACGGGACAACGGCGGTCGTCGACACCCTGCGGCTGGAGTTGTACGACCAGCCGGTCCGGGTCTGCGAGATCGCGCCCGGCATGGTCCGCAGCGAGGGGTTCGCACTGACCCGCTTCGGCGGCGACCAGGCCAAGGCCGACGCCGTGTACGCCGGAGTCGCCGAGCCCCTCACCTCCGACGACATCGCCGACATCGTCGCCTGGATCGCCACCCGCCCGGCCCATGTCAACATCGACCGCATCACCGTCCGTCCGCGCGCCCAAGCCGCCCAGCACAAGGTCTACCGGGTTCAGTAGGGCCGCACCGGCTTGACCTCCCGGGTGTGCAGCAGCACGTCGAACCAGTCGGAGAGGCTGTCCCCGGTCATCCACGACGACGTCCCGAACTCGGGGAACCCTCGCGTCTTCGCCGTACGGTGCAGCCAGGCCCGGACGGCCGGCGACTGTGGCTGCCGCCGAAGGTCGAGAGTGAACTGATCCAGACCGGCTGCGCCGAGCTGGTGCTCGAACCAGTCGGCCGGCGCCGGCGGCAGGACGATCGGGCCGGGCACCGTCCCGTGGTCGAACGTGCAGCCGAGCGAGCGGTAGCGGTCGCCGTACCAGTCGCGCAGGTACGAACCGGCGCTCCGGAAGGCGACCCCCTGCCCCGGTGGCGAGGTGATGCGCAGCCGCGGTGCGTGCGCGGTGTGCGCGTTCGCGGCCCAGTAGACGACCTTGTTCCGGGTGAAGCCGTGCCACCAGCGCACGTTCTCCGCGGCCCGGGCGTCGCGATACGCCGGGATGTCGGCCTCGGGCAGGCTGAACGCCTTGTAGAACGAGCGGATCTGGCGCGCGTGGTGCAGCGTGATCGCGTGGTCCCGGTCGTTCGGCCGATGCGGCAGGTCCTGGACGAGTGCGTGCACCGCCCGCGCCTTCTCGACGTACGGCGCTTTGTCCTTGACCTGCTGCCAGTACCACTGGACGTAGGCACCCATGTCGGTCAGGTGCGGCCGGATCGGCAGCAGGCTGCGGCGTAGCTCGGCCAGGCGGGCGGGTGCCCGGCGGGCGACGTACTCGTCGATCGCGTCGTACGCGAGCTGCCGGGTGGAGAAGTACTCGGCCCCGGCGAACCGCACCTTGTCGCGGTGCATGGCGTTGTACGTCCGGAGGTACTCGAACAACTCGGCGATCTCCTGCGACCGGCTCTCCGTGCTCAGCTGGCCGATCAGCGCCTTCAGATCGCCGCGACCGATCAGCACGTACTCGTTCAACTGGGTACCGAGCGACCAGTCGTCCTCGAAGGCGACCGCCCGGAAGCCCAGCTGCTCGACGAGATAGCGAAGCACCCGCAGCTTCAGGTGCGTGAGCTCCGCCGTAGCGTGCACAGCCTCCCCGAGCCCGACGATCTGCGCCCCACCGATCGATGGGCGCAGATGCGCCAGATCGCCCACGGGCTTGGCGTTCCGCACGATCCAGCGGGTGACCGAGTCGTCCACCGCGAAGCTGCGCGTCGTTCCCAGGCCGGCCGCCGACGCCACGCCCAGCGCCGAGCCGGCCAGCAATGTCCTGCGTGAAACAAGAGTCTTTTCCATGCCTCACCACCCTCCCGGCCAGGCTCACGCCGGACATCCCCCACCAGGCGGCTTCGCTTGTACGCCGCCCGTCGTACTCACTTGGCGCGGAGGCGATCCACCGGGGGTGAGGGGATCGGAAGGGGTGCCGCAGGCGTGGGCAGGTCGTAGCCGGCGTACAGGCGGCGGCGGATGTCCTCGAGGGGGAAGGTCTCGCGGTAGATCGCGAACTTGACCGTCACGCCCTCCAACGTTGCTCTGAGCAACATTTCCTCGACGGCCGGGTCGGCCGCGCCGCGGGCGGCGAAGATGGCGCGGATCGCGTCCTCGACCAGGCTCAGGCGGGCCGACTTGGCGGATTCGACCCGGGCGAACACGTCGTGGGTGGTCGGCTGCATCATCAGGCTGATCGCGAGCCGCTGGATCGGGAGCGCGGTGGCGGCCGCCATCAGTGCGCCGTCGATGATGCCGGCCAGGCGTTCGTCCGGGGTCCCCTGGATGGTGAGGATCGCGGCGATGCCGTCCAGCCAGCGGTCCAGCAACTCGGCGGCGAGCTGCTCCTTGCTGCCGAAGTAGTAGGACACGAGGCCGCGGGAGACCCCGGCGGCGTCGGTGATGTCGGAGATCGACGAGGCCTCGTAGCCCTTGGCCGCGAAAATGCCCAGCGCGGCGGTCAGGATGCGTTCCCTGGAGCGCTCGCGCATCTCGTGGTTGACGGTGGCCGAGCGCGGCACGATCTCTCTTCCCATTGGTCAAGGCCCTGAAGCGCCGGGACACACCGTACTCGTGCCCGGCGCTCCCGGGCTGACCCCCCGTATTTCATGGCCCCTCCCCAGGCGCCGTCTATAGACTGGACGTCCAGTCAACAAAAGTCAAAGGGCTGCCCGTTTCGTGGACACGAACGGTCACCGGTAAGATGGAGGGGCTGCGCCCTGCGTCGAGTGGCCTTCTCGAGCGACACAACACGCCGTAGCCACCGCCTGACACTCAGTCCTAGCTGCTTGGAGCGCTTCCCCATGCCTGTCCGTAACGACCTGCGCAATGTCGCGATCGTGGCCCACGTCGACCACGGGAAGACCACCCTGGTCGACGCGATGCTGTGGCAGTCCGGCGCCTTCGGCGCGCATCAGCACGTGGACGAGCGAGCGATGGACTCCGGCGACCTGGAACGTGAGAAGGGCATCACGATCCTGGCCAAGAACACCGCCGTACGGCACAAGATGGCCAACGGCGAGCAGATGACGCTGAACATCATCGACACCCCCGGCCACGCCGACTTCGGCGGCGAGGTCGAGCGCGGCCTGTCGATGGTCGACGCGATCGTGCTGCTGGTGGACGCCTCCGAGGGCCCGCTGCCGCAGACCCGGTTCGTGCTGCGCAAGGCGCTGGCCCGCAGCATGCCGGTGATCCTCGTGGTGAACAAGGTGGATCGTCCCGACGCCCGGATCGCCGAGGTCGTGGACGAGACCTACGAGCTGTTCCTGGACCTGCTGGACCACGACGCGGACCAGAGCTCGCTGGACTTCCCGGTCGTCTACGCCTCCGCCCGGGCCGGCCGCGCCTCGCTGAACCAGCCCGAGGACGGCGGCATGCCGGACTCCGAGGACCTCGAGCCGCTGTTCGAGACGATCCTGAACGAACGTGCCGGCCCCGGAGTACACCGAGGGCGCGCCGCTGCAGGCCCACGTCACCAACCTGGACGCCTCGCCGTTCCTCGGCCGGCTCGCGCTGGTCCGGGTGCACGAAGGCACCCTGAAGAAGGGCGCCCAGGTCGCGTGGTGCAAGCACGACGGCACCATCCAGCGGGTCAAGATCACCGAACTGCTGGTCACCGAGGCGCTCGAGCGGGTGCCCGGCGACTCGGCCGGACCGGGTGACATCGTCGCGATCGCCGGGATCCCGGAGATCATGATCGGCGACACGCTGGCCGACCCGGAGAACCCGAAGCCGCTGCCGTTCATCACCGTGGACGAGCCGGCCATCTCGATGACGATCGGCACCAACAGCTCGCCGCTGGCCGGCCGGATCAAGGGCACCAAGGTCACCGCCCGCCTGGTCAAGGACCGGCTCGACCGGGAACTCGTCGGCAACGTGTCGCTCAAGGTGCTGCCGACCGAGCGTCCCGACACCTGGGAGGTGCAGGGCCGTGGTGAGCTGGCGCTGGCCATCCTGGTCGAGCAGATGCGCCGCGAGGGCTACGAGCTGACCGTCGGCAAGCCGCAGGTGGTCACCCGCGAGATCGACGGCAAGCGGCACGAGCCGGTCGAGCGGCTGACGATCGACTGCCCGGAGGAGTACCTCGGCACGGTCACCCAGCTGCTCGCGGTCCGCAAGGGCCGGATGGAGCAGATGACCAACCACGGCACCGGCTGGGTCCGGATGGAGTTCCTGGTGCCGGCCCGCGGCCTGATCGGCTTCCGGACCGAGTTCCTCACCGACACCCGCGGTACGGGCATCGCGCACCACGTGTTCGAGGGGTACGAGCCGTGGTTCGGCGAGCTCCGCACCCGGCCGTCGGGTTCGCTGGTGTCGGACCGGTACCGGCGTCGCCACGTCGTACGCGATGATCAACCTGCAGGAGCGCGGCACCATGTTCGTGCGAGCCGACGCACCGAGGTGTACGAGGGCATGATCGTCGGCGAGAACTCGCGCGCCGACGACATGGACGTGAACATCACCAAGGAGAAGAAGATGACCAACGTCCGGTCGTCGACCGCGGACGAGTTCGAGAAGCTGGTCCCGGCCCGCAGGCTGTCGCTCGAGCAGTCGCTGGAGTTCTGCCGCGAGGACGAGTGCGTCGAGGTCACCCCGGACGCGATCCGGATGCGCAAGGTCGCCCTCACCCAACTGGAGCGTTCGAAGCTCGGGCGGAAGAGCAAGAGCTGACCCATCGCGGTCGTCAGAGCACGAACTGGAAACGGTCGCCGGAACGGGGCGAACAGAAGTACATCGGTGTGATACACCATGTCTCGGCCGGTCGCGGGGGAAGATAGTTCCGGATCGTTACCAACCAGGCGCCAGGCGATGACGTCTGTCTTTGTGCAAGCAACATTTGTTGGGGGAAGGACAAGCAACATGGGCATTCTGCGTAAGCTCGGCGCCACTCTGACGGCCGCCGCGTTCGTGGGCGTCGGCGCACTTTCCGCCACCACGACGGCCGAAGCCGTCACGGTGGCACCGAAGGTTGCGCCCCTGGTCGTGGTCGCGCCGCAGAAGGCGACGGCGGCGACGACGTCCAGTGCGGTGGTGGGCAAGCTACCGGCTGGACAAGCGTTGTCATGACGAAGGGCCGGGTCCTCTGCATCAACAAGAAGACCCGCAAGCTGGTGTTCATGGTGAACGGCAAGGCGATCGCAGGTCGCCGACGCCCGGTTCGGTGGCAGCAGGACGCCGACCCGGAACGGCACGTTCAAGGTCTACCGCAAGTCGAAGAACCACGTCTCGTCGATCTACCACTCGGCGATGCCGTACTCGATGTTCTTCAGCGGTGGCCAGGCGGTGCACTACTCGTCGGACTTCAAGGCCCGTGGCTACAACGGTGCCTCGCACGGCTGCGTGAACATCCGGGACAAGACGAAGATCGCCTGGATCTACGCCCGCATCAAGATCGGCGACAAGGTCGTCGTCTACAGCGGCTGAGCTCAGCGACGCTCAACAGCGGCCGGGGAGTCACTCCCCGGCCGCTGTCGCGTTCTGGAAAGCCTTGTAGAGCCGGGGTTCCACCAAGCAGAAGGTGGCTCTGGTAACGCCGCTCGTCGTCACGGCGCAGTGTCTGTACGGCGATGTCCGCCGCCGACCGCGCCGGCCAGCCGTAGATCCCGGCCGACACCGCGGGCAGGGTCAGCGTCTCCACGTCGAGCTCGTCCGCGATCCGCAGCGCGTTGCGGTAACAGGACTCGAGCAGCGCCGGATCCCGTTGGCCGGCGGTGTAGTTCGGCCCGACCACATGGATCACGTACGACGCCGGAAGCGCACCGGCTGTGGTCCAGACCGGCCTGGACCGGTCGGGGCGCCGTCCGGGTACCGCTCGATGCAGCTCCGTCAGGATCGCCGGGCCGCCCGCGCGGTGGATCGCACCGTCCACGCCGCCACCGCCGCGCAGGGCGTGATGGGCCGCGTTCACGATCGCATCGGCCGGGACCGTGGTGATGTCGGCGGTGCTCAGAACGATCTCCATCGGCGTTCCTCCGGAGTCCGGGTGGCGCACGAGTGCTTCGAGTGCAGGTCGCCTGAACAGCTGGCGACACCGAGAAGAGCCGGTGAGGACGTCGCCACCACAGTCGTGAGGGACGGGTCGACCACGAGGGGTGTCCGATGCGCTGGGCTCGATCATTCGCAACGTGCTGACCGGGCTGGCCGCCGGCGGCCGTTGTTGCTGCGACTCCTCGAGTTCCGGAACGAGCGCGACGGCGACCCCGAACGATCTGAAGACGGTGCCCTTCGAGGTCAGCGGCGAGCTGCCGATCTACCCGAAGGCGCTGTGGAAGAACGGCTCCACCGGGACGAACGTCCGCAAGGTCGAGGCCCGGCTGGTCCAGCTCAAGCTGCTCGAGAAGCGCTACCAGGACGACTAGTTCGGCACGATGACCCGGACCGCGGTGAAGAAGTTCCAGCAGTCCAAGGGCATCCCGCCAGCTCGGCTACATCGACCAGAACACCTGGACCAAGCTGGCCGCGGTCACCCACGAGCCGACCCAGACCGAGCTGTTCCCGCCGGCGCCGGTGGTGAACGGCAAGAAGCTCGACCGCGCTGCGCGACCGGCGTGGTGCTGTGCATCGACAAGTCCACCCGCAAGCTGCGGTACGTCGTCGACGGCGCGGTGAAGATGCAGCTGGACGTGCGGTTCGGCGCGGAGAAGACGGCGACCCGCGAGGGCAGCTTCACGGTCGGCTGGAAGAGCCGGAACCACGTCTCCAAGCTGTACGACTCGGCGATGCCGTTCGCGATGTTCTTCAGCGGCGGCCAGGCGGTGCACTACTCGTCCGACTTCGCGGCCCGCGGCTACAACGGCGCCTCGCACGGCTGCGTGAACGTCCGGGACCTGGGCAAGATCAGGATGCTCTTCGGCCAGATCAAGGTCGGCGACAAGGTGATCGTCTACCGCTCGTAGTCACGCGGGCGTCGAAGACCGCTGCGCGTCCCGCGGGTGCGGACGTGCGAGCGTGGTCAGAGCGGGCGCGGTCCGCGGCGGCGGCGGATGCCCCAGCCGCCTCGGCCGCGGCCGGCGGCGGCACGCAGAGCCGGGCGGGCGTCGACCAGGTAGACAGCGGCGGCGACGATGCCGATCAGGCCGAAGAAGCTCAGCCAGCCCTGGAAGATCTGACTGAGCGTGAACACGACCAGGATCAGCACCCAGCCGGGCTTGGTCAGCTTGTCCGCGGCGACGAACACCGCCCGCGGGCCGGAAGGCGGCATCGATCAGCGCGACCAGCTTGAGGCCGAGCAGCACCCACCAGATGATCTCGAGCGGACCTGCGAACCCAGGGAACGAGGTTCGGGAACGTGGCGAGTGGGAGCATGCCTACGAGCCTAACCCAGCAGACCGGGCGGCCCACCTCTGCTCGATCGACAGATTGGGGCCGCCCGGCCGCAGGATTGCACCCAGAGGTGGGCCGATCGTTACGCGTCAGTCGCCGACCTTGGCGGCCGCGTCGCCGGCGGCCTTGGTGGCGGTCTTCGCGGTCTTGCGGGCGCTGGTCGTGGTCGCCTTGACGTTGCGGGTCGCGGTCTCGGCGGTCTTGCTGCGCGGTGGTCCGGGTGGCCTTGGCCTTGCTCACCGTGGTCTTGGCCTGGGCGACCAGGTCCTCGGTGGCCTTCTGGCTGCGGATCCGCGTCGACGAGGTCCTTGCCGCGGCCGGCCAGGTCCTCGTAGGTCTCCTCGGCCTGGCCGAGCACGGTGGTGAGACCGGCCTGCGCGGTGGTCGGCAGCTCACGCAGCTTGGCCGGGACGGTCCTCGCGTCGGCGACGAGCGTCTCGAAGCGCTTGGCGCAGCTCGGTCTGACGCCTTGGTCAGCTCGGTCTGCAGCGGTCTTCTGGTCCAGCTTGGCGAACCGGGTGGTGACGTCCTCGCTGACCGCGCGGAACTTCTCGACCGCCAGGTCGCCGGCGCCGGCGATCGCGTAGAACGGGGTGACAGGGGTACGGGTAGCCATCAGGCTTCTCCTCGGATTTCTCAGCGGGGTCCAGACAGTTACTTGGTGGTGCGTTTGCTTGCAGGGGTCTTCTTGGGCCGTGCTTCTTCGCAGCCGGTCTGGCAGGAGCCGGCGCTGTCGGCCTCATCGGGTCGGACGTGTTCTCACGGACGAAGGACGCGTACACGTCGAGCAGGACACGCTTCTGCCGCTCGTTCAGTGCGGGGTCGAGCAGGACGGCGTCGACCACGCCGGCGGCCCGTCGGGCGCCGTCCGAGCTGTCGTCCGGATCGAGGATGCCGGCCCGCACGTACAGCGTCTCCGCGGAGATCCGCAAGGCCTTCGCGAGCTGCTGCAGCACATCGGCCGACGGTTTCCGCAGGCCGCGCTCGATCTGGCTGAGGTACGGGTTCGACACCCCGGCCAGGTCGGACAGCTGCCGCAACGACAACTGCGCGTGCCGGCGCTGCTCGGCGAGGTACTCCCCGACGGAGCCCACCGACCCAGCCGACACGATCACCCAACCTGGCCATGCGCCCAGTGTGCTAGCAACGTGCTTGCAATTGCAAGCAGAACTGCCGTGAGCCCGACTCACGCGGGCACGAGCAGATGCTAGCTGAAGAGTCGAAGGATGCGGCTGGACCGAGCCGACCTGGATGCCGCCGCCGAGGAGGGGGAAGCGGAGGCTGGCGCTCGATCGTCTCGTTGGTCGACGCCGAGGCGCTGCAGGGTGGCTGCCATCACCGACCGTGCGGGCGCGGCGCCTGGCCGTCCTCGAGCTTGAGGGCGATGCCACGGCCGTCGGCGAGGCCCACGGCGTACACACCCTCGGCGCCCGCCTTGCAGAACAGGCCGGGGACGCCATGCATCAGCGCGGCCTCGTCGCGCGTACTCCCGCTGGCGTACTCGGGGTACGCGCGGAAGGCGTCCGCGACCCGAGCCTCCAGCGTCCCGGGGCCGCAGCCGCGAACAGCGCCGAAGGAGCGGGCCAGGCCGGCCAGGCTGATCGCCAGGATCGGCGCGCCGCAGCCGTCGACCGCGACGTACGACGACCTTCTCGCCGGCGGAGTCCTCGATCGCGGTCCGGATCGCCTGCTGCACGTGGGTGATCCGGCGATCGGTAGTCGTCCGGCCCGACCCGTCCGGACTCTCAGGCGGTCGTGGATCGGCCAGCCGTTGGCACGCAGGTCAGCGATCATCGCGGCGTGCTTGCCGGAGCAGTTCATCGTGATCGGCTCCGGGCCGTGACCGGCGCGTACCCACTCGTCCCGGGCCGCGTCGTCGATCGGGTACGCCGGGGGCGTCCGCAGCGCCGACTCGTCCAGACCGCGCCGGCCAGGATCCGCCGTACGCCGTCCAGGTGGAACTGCTCGCCCGAGTGGGACGCGCCCGCCAGCGCGAGCAGCTCGCCGTCCAGGTCCAGGCCGCTGCGGAGCATGCCGAGCGCCTGCATCGGCTTGTTCGACGAGCGCGGGAACATCGGCTGGTCGACGATGCCGACGGACCACTCGACGGTGCCGTCGGGCGTCCGTCACCACGACGGAGCCGCGGTGATGGCCCTCGACGAAGTCGCTGCGGACGACGTCGGCCACGATCACAGGTTCGGTCACGGCTGAACTGTACGGGTGCAGATGACAGGTGCAAACAGTGCAATTGCGAATGATCCGGCTCACAGCCGGGCGCGGACGTGCAGGCCGACCTCGGGGTCGACCAGGAGCTCCTGCGTCGCGGTCACCGTCGGCTGATCCTCGGCCACGACCTCCAGTACGGCGTCCGGGTCCACGATCCGCTTCACCAGCGCCAGCGCGATCGGCCCGTACTCGTGATGCCGGGCGGCCGACCCGACGAACCCGACCTGCTTCTCCCCAGCGCGTACGGCGTACCCGTGGGCCGGCAGGTGGTCGACCGAACCGTCCAGGTGCAGCCGGACCAGCCGGCGCGGCGGACGGCCGAGGTTGTGCACCCGCGCGACCGTCTCCTGACCGCGGTAGCAGCCCTTGTCCAGGTGGACGCCGACGCCGAGCCAGCCCAGCTCGTTCGGGATCGACGCGCTCGTCGGTGTCGAGGCCGAGCCGCGGTGCACCGGCCTCGATCCGGAGCGCCTCGTACGCCCAGACCCCGGCCGGCCGGTCCGGTCAGCTCCGAGCCAGCTCCGCCCGCGGCAGGAACACCTCGTGCCCGCCGAGCGAATCCGCGCCACTGCGGGTCAGCGGTGCCTTCGGCCGGAGCAGCCCCGGCCGCCAGACGATCGCGTAGTCGTCGGTCACGTCGGCGATCTCGACCCGGGACATGAACACCATCTTCTGGAGCCACTCGACCAGCGCCGCGGCCGCGCCGGGCTCGGTGTGCAGCCAGAAGGTCTCGCCGTCGTCGACGCCGTACATCACGTGCTCGATGTGGCCGGTCGGCGACAGCAGCAGCGCGGTCGTCGACGTACCGGGCTTGAGGCCCTCGAAGTACTGGGTGGTCAGCGCGTGCAGCCAGGTCAGCCGGTCCGGGCCGGTGATCGTGACGACGTCGCGGTGCGACAGGTCGACGAACCCCTGGCCGGCGACCAGGGCCCGTTGCTCGCGCAGATCGGAGCCGTAGTGGGCCGCGACGCCGGCATCGAGTCCGTCGGCCTCGACCGCGCCGGGCAGGTCCAGCAGGGGGCTGCGCTTCGTGACATGTCACCAGAGTACGTCCAGCGGCGTACGGCGAACGCCTCCCGCTGTGGGATGTGGACACCCCCGCGTCGCGGCCAGGCTGGAGGTACCAACACGGAAAGGAGCAAGAGCGATGAACGACAGGCGATTCCGGTTCGGCGTGGTGGCGAGCCCGGACCACGGTGCCGAAGAGTGGCAGACGACCGTACGCCGGGCCGCGGAGCTCGGGTACTCGACCGTACTGATGCCCGACGGGCTGCAACTGCTGTCGCCGTTCCCGTCGCTCGCGATGGCCGCCGCGATGGCCGACATCCGGGTCGGGACCTTCGTCGCGGCGGCCCCGCTCCGGACTCCGCGGCGGCGGCCTGGGACGCGCACACGCTGACCGTGCTGACTGACGGGCGGTTCGAGTTCGGCATCGGCACCGGGCGGCCCGGCGGTCGAGCAGCAGTTCGCCGCGGACTCGGGCTGCCGCTTCGGCTCGGGTAAGGAACGGCGGGACCAGATCCGCGAGACCCTGGACCAGCTGGAGAAGCTCGACGGCGATCGCCATACGCCGATCCTGCTGGCCGCCGGCGGCCCGCGAGCGCTCGCCCTGGCCGCGGCCCGGGCCGACATCGTCTCGCTGGCCAAGCACGCGATGACACCGCGCGCCGAGATCGCTCGAGCTGGTCCGGGAGCTCCGGGAGCTGGCCGGACCGCGAGCGGACGACATCGAGCTGGCGATGAACCTGTTCGCGGCCGGCACCCGGGAGCTGCCACCGTGGACCAAGCAGGCGGCCGGTGTGGATGCCGCGAGGAACTCGAGGCGAGTGACTCGCTGATGATGCTGCGCGGGTACGCCGCAACAGATGGCGGACGAGCTGCAGCGGCGGCGGGACGAGTTCGGTACCACATACATCAGCGTCAACTCGGCCTACCTCGAAGACCTGGCCCCCGTGGTGGACATGCTCAACGGCCGCTGACCAATCCATGGGGTCAACCGGCTATCCGGCTGTCCGGCCCGGCCGTCCGGCTGCCACGCATCGTCGCGATCGACCACTTTGTGCACGAGATCCGTACGGCGGCGGCCTCGGCGTACGCATCTGGTGCACAAAGTCGACCTGCGCAGTGGCCCGAGGTGGGCACCCACGGAAACGACACAAGAGCCGGCAACCTGATCTAGCGGGTTGCCGCTCGGAAACTCAACGGCCAAGCCACCCGCTCATGGGCTGACTGAACCGCCCCAGGTTTGCCCCCGCAGAAACTCAACGGCCAACCCACCCGCTCATGGGCTGACCCCTCACCCGGCGGGCTGCCCCCGCAGAAACTCAACGCGCAACCCACCACCACACGGGCTGGGTTGCGGAGAGCTGACGTCCGAAGAACTGTGGCCTATAGCGCTCGGTTCTTCGGACGTAACGGGTCAGGTGCGGACGAGGGTGGCCCAGAGGTGCGGCTGGAGGGGCTGGCCCTCGGCGGCCATGTCGTAGGCCCACATCAGCTCGCCGTTGACCAGGCCGTACAGCCGGTGGCCGGCGGTGACCTCCTTGGCGGTCTCGGTGCGGGCGACGACGTCGGTTCGCAGCTCGATCTTGGCGCCGTCGATCTCGCCGTACCAGATCTCCGCGAAGCCGGTCGGGTGCGCGAGGATGACCTCGAGCTTGTTGTCCGGCTTCGGCCGCCAGAAGCCCGGTCTCGACCGCCAGCGGGCGCTCCTTCGTACCGTCCTCGCCGACCACGTAGGTCTGGCTGACGTAGTGCAGGTAGGGCTTGCCGTTGTGGCTGAAGTCGATCTGCTGGCCGAACTCGAACTTCTCGATCGTCGGGTAGTCGCCGTGCCCGCGACCCTCCCAGCGGCCGAGCAGCCAGGCCAGCGGCATCAGGTCGGGGTGCAGGTCCTGCGGGATCTCGAACGCCATCGGCTGACTCAGCTCGCGCTGCGGCCGCGGTACAGCCGGTAGACGACGAACGCCGAGAACCAGCCCATGAAGACACAGACCAGGACCAGCAGCGTGGTGAAGATGACGTGCAGCACGTTGGCCAGTCTAGGGGATGGGCCGACGGAGGCTTCGGCTACCGTGGCGTGATGTCCCGCACGCTGGTGATCAAGCTGACCGCAGGCGCCGAAGAACCCGAGCGCGCCAACCAGGCCTTCACCGTTGCCGCCACCGCGGTCGCCGCCGGAGCCGACGGTGTCGCTGTGGCTGACCGGCGAGGCCGTCTGGTTCGCCGTACCCGGCCGAGCGGAAGCCTTCGAGCTACCGCACGCGGCTCCGCTGGCCGACCTGCTCGCCGCAATCCTGGACGGCGGTCGGCTGACGGTCTGCACCCAATGCGCCAAACGCCGCGACCTGACCGAGGCCGACCTCCTCCCGGGCACCCGCGATAGCCGGCGCTCCGGCCTTCACCGAAGAAATCCTCACCGACAACGCCCAGGCGATCGTCTACTAGCCGCCTGAACGACCGCTCGCGGGCCGGGACTTGGAAGCGCCGGCCCGCGAATCGCGATCAGCGCTTCTCGAGGCCGGGGCCGTCGTTAGCACGGCCGCCACTGCCGCGGCCCGCTCCCTGACGCTGGCGCTGCGCTTGCGTCTCGGGGCGCTCACCTCTGCCGGCCCCGACACCCACCTCCTGGTTGGGCGCGCCCGTGGCCGACACCATGCCCGAGCCGGTCTGGTGCTGCAGGCCCTCCACCTCGCGGTCGGACATGGGGGATCTCTGGTTACCCGTCCGCTGCTGGCCACCTTGCTGCCGCTGAGCCCGCTGCTCGTCGAGCAGAGGATCCTCCGCCGCCTGCGGCCCGCTCTGACCGTCCTGCGCGCTCTGACCGTTCTGCGCGCTCTGCCCGCTCTGGCCGTCCTGCCCGACCTGCGCGCTCTGGTCCACGGCCTGCTGAGCGGTCTGGCCGACCTGCTCGCCATTGGCTCCGTTCTGCTGGGCGATCCGGTTGGCGTCCGCGCGATCCCCAGCCGTAGGCAGAGTCGGCTGCGGCCCAGCGTCCCCGTGCTGCTGCCCATGCTCGGCTGCCGGCGACTCCTGCTGCTGCGCAGCATTCTCTTGTTCTTGCTGCTGCGTCTGGCCCTGCCCCTCCTGACCATCCACTGCGGGCTGGTCCCGCTCCTGCACATCCTGGCCCCGCGCGTCCTGGCCGTCCTGGCCGCGCGCGTCTTGGCCCTGCACATCCTGCCCCTGCAGGTCCTGGCCGTGGGCGTCTTGGCTCTGCACGTCCTGGCGTTTGGCATCCTGCTCTTGGGCGTCCTGACCCTGGACGTCTCTGACCCTGCACGTCCTGACCCTGCACGTCCTGACCCTGCACGTCCTGGCCCTGCACGTCCTGGCCCTGCGCGTCTTGGGTCTGCGCGTCTTGGCGCTGGGCATCCTGCTCTTGGGCGTCTTGACGCTGCAGGTCCTGACCCTGCAGGTCCTGGCCCTGCGCGTCTTGGCCCTGCACGTCCTGACGCTGAGCATCCTGGTCCTGGACGTCTTGGCCCTGGGCGTCCTGGCCCTGGGTGTCCTGGCCCTGGGTGTCCTGTTCGGCTTGCTCTTCCTCTAGCCGGTCGATCTCTTCGGCCGCAACCGCCGCCGTACCAGCTGCTGCGGCCGACGTGGTGAGGTTGCCTGCCTCGGCAGACTCTCGTTCCTTGCGCTCGTCCGCGCTGCGCTGCTCACCCTCGCGCCGTTCCTCGGCCCGGTCCTGCTCTGCCTGCTTCGCCTGGCGATCCTCGACCGCGTCGTCCTTGCCGTCCCCGTCCCGGTCGTTCGCGAGGTCGTTGTCCTCGGCAACCCGATCGCGATCCTCGACCGCATCGTCACGGCCATCCCGATCGCGATCGATCCGGTTCTCGATCTCGTCGGAGATCCCGTCACCGTCGAGATCGTCGTTCCGCTCGGCGTCCGCGCGCTCCTGGTCCCGCGCCTGCTGCTGCTCCTGGCCGCGGTTCACGTCCTGCCGCAACTGGCCGTTCTGCTCCCGCAGCTGCTCGACCTGCCGCTCGAGGGCGGCCGTGCGATCGGCGGGATCCTGGCCCTGCATCCCCCGGTCGAAGTCGGGATCGTGCTGCTGCCGGTTGAGCACACTCTCGATCGCGGCCCGCCGCTGGTGCTCCGCGCGCATCTGGAACCGATCGACGATCCGCCGCATCTGCCGATACAACCGGCGGATCTGGTTGACCATCGTCTCGAGCAGCTCTTCTTCGACTGCCATCAGGCCACCTCGCTGGCATAGACGGAGTACCCGAAGCCGGCCGCGGTGTCTTCCGGCCCGGGCTGGGTCGCGTACAGATGGAACTCGGCGCCCGGCTTCAGCCAGACGGCCAGGTGGCGACGGCGACCCCGCCACTCCGGAGGAATCCGCCCATCCGACCCCGGCCCGACGAAGACCGGGGCACCCCAGTACTGACGGGCCAGCTGGAGCTGCGCCGGCCAGTGCTCATCCAGCCCTACTTCGGCGTCAGGCACCTCCGGCGGCCCGATCTCGTACGCCGACCACCCACTGCGCGGACTCTCCGGCAGTACGGCGTCCGGCAGCACGAGCATCACGGTCTCGCGCGGGGTGACCAGCCCCCAGGTGTAGCGGTCGGGGTCGATGTTGCCAGGCGCCCACGGGCGCCAGCCGGTGGCAGCGGTGACGCGGGAGACCAGCGCGCGGATCGCGTCCACGCCGGTGCCCGGCGGTCCCCAGATCGATCTCCAGTCGGAGACCTCGGCCAGATCCGCCATGGCACGTTCGTCATCGCTCGACGACCGCTGCTGCGTCTTCACCCCGCCACACTCCTCTCCTCAGTCCGCCCACCCTAAGCCTCCGCCGGTGCCACCCGCTCCCCCAAAGACGCACACCTGTGGACAACGGCTCCCTCGACCACTTGCGTACCTAAGAACAGGAGGTAGTCGATCTCCACCGGGTACCCGCCGCCTGAGACCGACCGAATCCAGCCCGCTCGATGCACCACCTCCTGTTCTTAGGTACGCCGTTAGCGAGCAGCAACCGGAGAGCGGCGTGCCGACGGACCAACTGGAAGACATGAAGTTCCGGCGCCTCCGACCGAGAAGTCCTTCCCGTCCGCGCCGCACCACCCGCGCGTGGCGACGGTGATCGGCCGCTGGCTCGGGCTCGCGGTGGCGATCTGCTTCCTCACCGGCCTGTTCAGCCATGTCCAGCAAGACACTCCCGGGTGGCTACACATCCCCGGCCGACCGGTGTCCCTCTACCGCGTCACCCATGGTCTGCACGTGCTCAGCGGCACGGTTGCTGCTGGCAAAGTTGTGGACCGTCTATCCGAAGCTGTTCGCCAAGCTTCCTTGGCCACCGAGCCGCACGACCCTCATCACTATGACTGCGCCCCGGTCGCAGACTCATTGCCCCCAGCAATCACCGGCTTGACCCGCCGCGATCTGTTCCGCACCGTCGCCGGAGCCGCCACCCTGGTCGGCAATCACCTCGGTCGGCCAGTCCGTCCTCCCGCGGCACTATCTCCGCGACTGGTTATTGCTTGAGGCAACGATCGCGCGGTGGCGTTCGTGGTTCAGCGGTCCCGCTTGACGTTCAGCAGGTCGCGGGCCTCGTCCGGGCGTCATCGGCGGGCGCTGAGCCAGCGTCGCGAGGGTGGCCGCCCGCTCGACCAGCTCCGCGTTGTGGGTCGACCGGTTGACCCTTGGCCAGCGTCAGCGTGTCCTCCATACCGACCCGGAGGTGGCCGCCCTTCGACAACGCGGCCAGCGCGACCGGGAGCGTCGTACGCCCGACTCCCGTCGCCGACCACGAGGTCACCGCGTCGGGCAGGCGCGTTGACGGCGGCCACCAGGGCGTCCGTCGTACCGGGCATGCCGCCCGGCACGCCCATCACCAGGTCGCAGTGCACCCGTGCCGCCGTACGGCAGGCCGAACTTGTCCAGCAGCCGGTGCAGCGCGGCGACGTGCCCGAGGTCGAACAGCTCGAACTCCGGCACCACCTCGCGCTCCTGGGTCAGCCGGTAGAGCTCGGTCACGAACGGCCACGGGTTCATGAACACGTCGTCGCCGAAGTTGACCGTGCCCATCGTCAGCGAGCACGAGTCGGGTGCGGCGTCGAGCACCCGGAGCCGGTGGTCGAACGGGTCGGTCACCGCGCCGCCGGTGGAGAGCTGCACGATCAGCGCCGTGTTCTCCCGGATCGCGGCGACCGTCTCGGTCAGCCGGCCGAGATCCAGCGTCGGCTTGTGCTCGGCGTCGCGGATGTGGATGTGGATCATCGCGGCCCCCGCGGCCTCGCACCGCTTCGCGGTCTCGACCAGCTCCTCGAGCGTGGTCGGCAGCGCCGGGCAGTCCGCCTTCGCGGTCTCGGCGCCGGTGGGAGCAACGGTGATCAGAGTCGACGCCATGGACGAATCGTGCCAGATCACCGTCGGCGACGGGAGATTCGCCGGTCAAGACGACTCGATCACCGGACGATCTCCGGCACGGCAGGATGGGAGTTGCATGAGAGCAGTCGTACAGCGAGTCAGCCAGGCATCGGTCACCGTCGAGGGCGAGGTGGTCGGCGCGATCGACGAGCCGGGACTGCGTGGTCCTGGTCGGCGTCACCCACGACGACACCCCGGAGAAGGCCGCCGCGCTGGCCGCCAAGATCTGGACCCTCCGCATCCTCCACGACGAACGCTCGGCCGCCGACGAACAGGCCCCGATCCTCGCGATCAGCCAGTTCACCCTGTACGCCGACACCCGCAAGGGCCGCCGCCCGTCCTGGAACGCCGCCGCCCCCGGCCCCGTCTCCGAACCCCTGTACGACGCCTTCTGCGCCGCTCTCGAGTCCCTCGGCGCCAAGGTAGAACGCGGCCGCTTCGGCGCCCACATGGACGTCGCCCTGATCAACGACGGACCGGTGACCCTCATCCTCGACGTCTGACCGACAACGCACCGGCCCCCGGCCGGATCCAGCGGATCCGGGGGCCGGGTGTTCGGGTTCTGAATCGGTGAGGTTCGACTCAGATCGGCGCGTCGGGCTGGATCAGCCGATCGACGCCGGCGGCCGAGTGGCCGACGATGACCTTGGTGTTCAGGCTGTAGACGTCGATCACCAGGGCGTTCACCGAGATGTAGCGGCTACTGCTTGCAGGACCTGGTTGAAGGTCAGCTTGGCGACGCCCGGGATCTCCAGGGTCTTGTTCACGCCCGGCGTCACCGGATAGGTCTTGTTGCCGACCTTGATCGAGGCGATGCTCGACGACGAGCTGACGCCGACCTTGCCGTCCTTGGTCTTCCACGCCGAGGCGGAGGACTCGATGGCGCCGATGGACAGGTTGCCCACCTTCACGCCCGCGACGTGCGAGGTGAAGTTGACGTGCGACTTGTCCTCGCTCATGGCGCCGTTCTTGGTGGTGTAGACCCCACCGACGTAGGCGACCTTCGGGATGTTCAGCTCGCCGACCGCGACCTTGACCGTCTTGCCCTCGGTGCCCTGGCAGGTGGTCTGGAGCGACGTCGGGCCGGAGACGACCAGCTTGTCGACGTTGGCCTTGGTGCCGTACGCGTCACCGATCACCAGCGCGGTGGCCGGCTTGGAGATCTCCGCGCGGGTCTTCAGCACCGCGACGTCGACACCCTCGGGGATGTAGCTGGTTCTTCACGTTCGCGTGCAGCACGACGGCCTGCGCGTACGAGTAGATGCCGCTGTTCGTCTTCACGCCACCGACGCGGTTCAGCACGATGTAGCCGAGGCCCGGAACGGCGACCTTGGTGTTCGGCTCCGGCTTGAGCAGCGACGGCACCGAGACGGCGCCGATCTTCACGCCGGCGAAGCTGGTGCTGCCGGTGTAGGACAGCTTGCCGTTCTTGTACACCGACGTGGTGGTGGTCTTCACACCGGTCAGCGTGAGCAGGTTGCCGACCTTGATGTCGGCGGCGGTCGCGGTGCTGGTGACACCGTTGCCGCTCTGGTCGTTGAACGCGTGCGTGTCGGTCCGCACGGTGCGCGCGATCGCCTGGTTGTTCACGTTCGCGGTGGCGATGTCGTTCCGGTCGGCCTGGTTCGGGTCCGTGGTGCAGCCGAACTGTGCTGACGACCTGCGGGCCGCTGTTCGCCAGCCCGGCTTCAGACGTCGGTGCCGTACGAGTAGCCGCTGTATCCGAAAACCGGCGAGGCGGACGCCGAACCCGAAGTCAGCGCGATCGTAGAAGCCACGCCGACAACCGCCGCAACACCGACGGCAGCGAGCTTCTTGTATCCGATGCGGGGTCGCATTGACCCCTCCTCCCTGAGTGATGACGTGACCCGAAGTGCGGGCCAGGACACAGACACAACTCAGGCGGTTGCGGTAGGTAACGAGCCGACCTCGCTCCGAGATCGAACCGTTACACAGCCGCTCGGACGGTGAGATTTCGCGGCGGACCCGTAACTCGGGCACGATGACCCCGAACCCCTGTCAGGCGGTCGATTCCCGACATGCCGAAGGGCCCGAACGCGCAAGGTCCGGGCCCTTCGGGGCTTCCTTCAGGGTGGGCCACCGTCGGGTGGTGGCGGCACCATCAGTAACGAACGACAGGTCAGACGGTGACGGCCACCTCCGCGACCTCGCCGTACTGCGCGACACCTGGCGGTCGACCGGCTCGGCCTTCGGCGCCAGCGTGCGCAGCGTCCAGCTGCCCGGCGCCGCGAAGAACCGGAAGTGCCCGGTCGCCGACGTCGGCACCTCGGCGGTGAACTCACCAGTCGCGTCCAGCAACCGCACGTACGCGCCGCCGACCGGCTCGTCGCCGCGCAGCACCTGGCCCTGGATCACGGCTTCCTTGTCGATGTCGACGCCCTTGAGGTCGAGGCCGCCCTTCTTCGCTCCGCACATGTGTCAGGCCTTTCCGGGCTCGTCGCCGAGGGCAACGGGTACGCCGACCAGCGAACCCCACTCGGTCCAGGAACCGTCGTAGTTCTTGACGTTCGGCTGGCCGAGGATCTCGTGCAGCACGAACCAGGTGTGCGCCGAGCGCTCGCCGATCCGGCAGTACGCGATGGTGTCCTTGCCGAAGTCCACGCCGGCGTCGGCGTACAGGGTCTTCAGCTCGTCGTCGGAGCGGAAGGTGCCGTCGTCGTTGGCCGCCTTGCTCCACGGGATGTTCGCCGCGGTCGGGATGTGACCCGCGCGCTGCGCCTGCTCCTGCGGCAGGTGGGCCGGGGCGAGCAGCCGGCCGGCGTACTCGTCGGGGCTGCGCACGTCGACCAGGTTCTTCACGCCGATGGCATCGCCGACCTCGTCGCGGAACGCGCGGATGGTCAGGTCCGGCTCCTTGGCCTTGTACTCGGTGGCCTCGCGCTTGACCACCTCGTCGGTCAGCTCGCGGCTGTCCAGCTCCCAGCGCTTGCGGCCGCCGTCGAGCAGCCGGACGTCGCCGTGGCCGTAGAGCTTGAAGTACCAGTACGCGTAGGCCGCGAACCAGTTGTTGTTGCCGCCGTACAGCACGACCGTGTCGTCGGTCTTCACGCCGCGGTCGGACAGCAGCGCCTCGAACTGCTCCTTGTTGACGAAGTCGCGCCGGACCGGGTCCTGCAGGTCGTCCTTCCAGTCCAGCTTGATCGCACCGGCGATGTGGCCGGCGTCGTACGCCGAGACGTCTTCGTCGACCTCGATCAGGACGACCCCGGCGTCGTTCTTGTGCTCCTCGACCCAGTCGGCCGAGACGAGCGCGGATTCCCTGCTCATGTGTGCTGCCTCTCTCAGTTGGTAGCGGTGGTTGGCGTACGAATGCGGTGGATCAGCAGATAGGCCTCGCAGCCGAGGCAGAGCCCGACGGCGGCGTTCACGAACGCGGCGACCAGGGCGAATCCGGTGGCGACCACGCCGAGCACGGTCGCGCCGGTCAGATACCCGATCAGACCGACGACGCGCGAAGACGAGGCCGACCAGCTGGGCGAACCGCGGCGGCGCCGCGTCCTCCAGCTCCTTGGGCGGACCCAGCCGGGGGCGGATCAGCCGCTTGAACAGCTGCCCGTACGGCGACGCCTGGACGCCGAACGCGACCGAGATCGCGAACACCACGGCCTGGACCGCGAGCGGCCACGGGTTGTTCAGTACGAGCGTCAACGCGAGGACGACCGTGGTCACGACCGCCGCGAACCGGAGTCCGCGCGGGATCGACCTGGGGTTGTCGGCCGTCTGCACTTCGGACATGACGACTCCCGGAGGAGGAGGTGGTGTCGAGCGGACCCGCCCGGGTACGCGGGAGGCGACGTACGCGGAACCGTGCTCAGCGACCGGTTCCGCAGCGCTCGGGACGCCGCCTGGTCAGTGGCGACGACACAGCGACGAGCGCATCCGGCAGTTGTCCACTGCCCGGCGCTTGGTCAGCCATGTCGTGTACGCCACGCCTCCGAGAGTACGGAAACCGGGCGCGCGGGCCAGCCGTGGTCCCACTTAGTGAGACAACTGATCAGACTGCGGACAGCTATCGGACGCGGACCACGTTCGTGCCGGCGATCTTGTCGTGCAGGGCCTGCTTCTTGTCGTCCCAGAGCGGCCAGAGGTAATTGAGCAGAGCAAGGAAGCCGAACAGCGTCCCGACCACCGGGATCGCGCTGAGCAGGCTCAGCGCCATCGTCGAAGCCGTACCGCTTGGCCACCGCGGACCCGGGCGGCGGTGCCCGGCACGTCCCGGAGCCGGACGCGATTCCGAGCGCCATCTTGCCGGGGGTGGCGCCGCTTCTGGTGAGGAAGAAGTACGTGTAGACGAAAGACACCGCCAGACCGATCAGCACCGCCGGAATCATCCACTTGTACGCCTCGGGCGGCAGCGTGGCGCTGGTCGTCGGAGTGCCGGCAGCCGCGGCGTCCATGGTGTCTTCGAGGTACTTCCAGATCACCTGGAGGTACTGGTAGTAGAAGTAGCCGGTCAGCGGCAGGCCGATGAGGCCGACGATGATCGAGTCGATGATGCGGGCGAACACCCGGCGCCACCAGCCGGACAGCGGCTGCCCGTCCGGAGTGGTGGCGACCCGCTGGCCGGGGTAGCCATAACCCTGCGGCGGGTGGCCCTGTCCTGGCTGGGCGGTAGCCCTGCACCGGCCGCTGGTACTGCGCTGGCTGTGGCGTACTGCTGTGGGGCGCCGTACTGCGCCTGGCCTGGCTGAGCTCCGCCGTACACCTGACCGTGCTGGGCGGGCTGGCCGTACTGCGGTTGGCCGGTGGAGGCGGGCTGTCCGAACTGGCCCTGGTACGGCGGTGGGCCTTGCTGGGCGCGGCGCTGATCCGTCCAGGTGCTGCCGTCCCAGTAGCGCTGCTGGGTCGGGTCCTGCGGGTCGTCGTACCAACCGGCTGGGAAGCTCACCGCCACAGCATCGCCTAAATGCGAGGGCATCCGCCATTCAGGGCACTTGGCGGACGTCCTCAGTTGCGGCTGGTGTTCGATCGCAGTGGCCAGTGCGGCGATCACATCAGGCTTGCGAGGCGCGCCACTGGCCCGCTTGACGACCGCGCCGGTGCTGTCGAGCACCAGCGTCGTCGGCGTCCGCAGGATGTCGAGTCGCCGGACCAGCTCCAGATGCGACTCCGCATCGAGCTCGACGTGCCGCACGCCGTCGACCATGCCCTCGACCTCGGCCAGCGTCCGCCGCGTCGCCCGGCACGGTGCGCAGAACGCCGACGAGAACTGCAGCAAGGTGGCCCGCTCTCCGAGCTCGCCACCGACCTCGGCCGCCGACACCCGCTCCACGTCTTCGACCTTCCCCCGGAATCGCCCGTCAACCCATGTTTTGAGCAGGCTGAGCAGCACGCCGACGCCTACCGCGCCGACCAGCACCCAGATGCCGAAGCTCACAGCAATCCACAGTACGGCGGTGTGTTTACGATTCAACGGCCCGTTTCACTCCTCGGACTGGACAATGGGTCCGTGGAGAACGGGTTGACGGTCCGAACCGGCGTAGTGATCTCCCGAAGCCGAGCTGGAGTGGCGGTTCTCGCGCTCCGGCGGGCCGGGCGGGCAGTCCGTCAACACCACGGACAGCCGGGTGGAACTGAGCTTCGACGTGGCCGGTACGACGGCGCTGAGCGACGTACTGAAGACCCGGGCGCTCGAGCGGCTGCAGACGCGGCTGGTCGGCGGCGTGGTGACCATCGCGGCGTCGGAGTACAAGTCACAGTGGCGCAATCGGGAGGCCGCCCGGGAGCGGTTGGCCGTTCTGCTCCGTGAAGCGATCGCGCCACCGCCCCGGCCGCGACGGCCGACCAAGCCGAGCAAGGCCTCGGTCCGCCGCCGGCTGGACGCCAAGAAGCGCCGCGGCCAGACGAAGCGCCTCCGCGGCCGCCCGGACGACTGACAGACAGACCGCTGATTGTTCTGGCGCGTGCAGGAAACGGGGAGCGCGGCCGGAGCGGGACGCGGGCTCAGGCGTTGGCGTCAGCGGTCTCGCGGGTCGTGCTCGGCGGGATGACGAACCGGTAGCCGACGTTCCGCACGGTGCCGATCAGCGACTCGTGCTCCGGGCCGAGCTTGGCGCGCAACCGCCGTACGTGAACGTCGACCGTCCGCGTACCGCCGAAGTAGTCGTACCCCCACACCTCCTGCAGCAACTGCTCCCGGGTGAACACCCGCCCCGGATGCTGCGCGAGGAACTTGAACAGCTCGAACTCCTTGTAGGTCAGGTCGAGCGCACGGCCGTTGAGCTTCGCCGTGTACGACGCCTCGTCGATCACGACGTCGCCACTGCGGATCAGCGTGGAGTCGGGCTCCTCGTTCCGCACCGCGGCGAGCCGGCCGATGACCAGCCGCAGCCGTGCCTCGATCTCGGCCGGTCCGGCCGTGTCGAGCAGTACGTCGTCCGCACCCCAGTCGGCGTTCACGGCGGTCAGCCCGCCCTCGGTGACGACCAGGATCAGCGGTACGTCGATGCCGGTGGTACGGATCAGCCGGGACACCCCGCGGACCGCGACCAGGTCGCGGCGGGCGTCGAGCAGGACAGCGTCCGCGTCCGGAGCGTCGACCAGCGCGGCGACCTCGGCGGGCAGGATCCGGATCTGGTGCGGCAGCAGGGCGAGCGAGGGCAGGACCTCGGTGGAGGCCTGCAACGCGTTCGTCAGCAGAAGCAACGTGCTCACGCTGTCTCCTTGTGCTGATCGTCGGATCCCTGGTGAGCGACCCGGTCCTGATGCACGTCAGGCCCCAGCGGCGTCATTGCCGGGGGCCCGAGACACACTGGATAGCAACAGCAAGCTGACATAATAGCGGAAGACTTAACCGATTAGTGAGGCCTCCGACCACATGCCGGAAGTGACCATCAGGTACTTCGCCGCCGCGCGCTCCGCCGCCGGCGAGTCCACCGCGACCGCCGAAGCCACCTCGATCCGCGACCTCGTCACCACTGTCTCGGCCGACCGCCCCGAACTGGCTCGCGTCCTCTCCATCTGCACGTTCCTCCTCGACGGCGAACGCGCGGACCCCGCCACCCGCCTCCACGCCGGCGCCCAAGTAGACGCGCTCCCACCCTTCGCCGGGGGCTGACCGTCCCCAGGCGGCCTCGCGTCAGACGAAGAACTGCAGCAGCACGAACGCGAGTGCCACGGCGGTCGTCATCGCCGCCTTCCCCGACCCGAACCCGCGCCGGAACGCGGTCACGAACACGGCCACCGTGAGCGGAACCAGCATCACCAGCAGCGTGATCCCCGCGGCATGAACGCCGACATGCGCCCGCCCGGTCAGCACCAGCCCGAGAACGAACGCGAACGTCAACCCGAGCCAGGTCGTGATCTGGATCGGCCCATCCTCACTGCGATGCCCGCGATGCGACGCCCGGGCCGCACGGCGATGCGAAGTCGGAGCAACGTGCGACATCGGTCACCTTCCGAAAAGAACCGAATACGCAAGGTAGCAGCAAGGCACGGGAACGTAAAAGCCTTCGACGCACCCGAGGCCGGCCCTACCGACAGACCCACCGTTGGCACTCCCGAGCACCCAGACGACCAGCACAGCCGCCGTGAGATATCCGGCCCGGCCGCCGCGGGATGCCCGGCGCGGCCGCCGCGGATGCCGGTACGCCGCCGGGTGGCGGCGTACCGGCTGGTCGTCAGGAGCCGACCGAGATGCGGTCCGTCGCGACCGGGGTGTACGGGTCGTGGGCGGTCAGGTAGTTGGCGAAGGCGTCGATGTCGAGGCCGCCGAAGAACTTGTTCGTCGCCGTGGTGAAGGCCGGGAAGCCGTCGCCACCGTCGGAGAGGAAGTTGTTCGTGACGATGCGGTACGTCGTACCGTCAACCAGCGGCTGACCGGCGATCTTGATCGAGCCCGCCACGACCTTCGAGCCCGCCGCGGCGGCCGGGTTCCAGGTGTAGGTGATGCCCGCGACCTGGAGCACCTTGAACTTCGCGGCCTCCGGCCCGTTCAGCCCGGAGAACTGCTGCTCCAGCAGCGCCTTGATCTGCGTACCCGTCATGTCCATCGACACCAGGAAGTTGTTGAACGGCTGCACGGTGAACGCCTGCCCGAAGGTGACCGCACCGTCGTTCGACGCGAGGTCGGCCCGGATGCCGCCCGGGTTCATGAACGCCGCCACCGGCGTCTTCCCGTCCGTCACCACGGACGGGTCGGCCAGCTGGGCGTCGGCGATCAGGTTGCCCAGCGGCGACTCGAGCGAGTCGTCGTTCGTCCGCGACCACCGTCGGCGTGGTGATGTGACCGATCACCTTGTTCGCGATCGGGGCGACCAGCGTCTTGTACTTGCGCGATCAGCTCGCTGGTCGTTGCGGTCCTTCGGCACGTCCTGGGTGACGATCTGGTTGTTGGCCAGCGTGTTCACCCGGTCGACGTCACCGGTCGCGTTGTTGATGCTCAGCCGCACCTCGGTGACGAGCTTGCCGAACGACGACGCGCTGGTGACGAGCCGCGGCTGCTTGGCCGTGTCCGTGCAGCGAGCAGTTGTACGCCTGGTGGGTGTGACCGGAGATGATCGCGTCGATCTCCGGGTCGAGGCCCGCGTTGATGTCGACGACCGGGCCGGAGATGCCCGGGCAGCTGTTGTACGCCTTCGGGTCGGCCGGGAAGCCGCCCTCGTGCAGCAGCACGACGATCGACTTGACGCCCTTCTTCTTCAGGATCGGGACCAGCGTGTTCGCCGTCTCGATCTCGTCCTTGAAGGTCAGGCCCTCGACACCGGCCTTGGTGACGATGTTCGGCGTGTTCTCCAGCGTCATGCCGATGAACGCGACCTTGCGACCGTCCTTGAAGGTCTTGATCGTGTACGGCGCGAACAGCGTCTTCTGGGTGTTCTCGAAGAACACGTTCGCCGACAGGTACTTGAACTTCGCGCCCGTGAACGGGTTCTTCGCGTCCGGGCAGGAGTTCTGGTTGTTCTGCCCGTCGCCGTCCGGCAGGCAGCCGCCGGTCTGCATCCGGAGCAGCTCGTGCCAGCCCTCGTCGAACTCGTGGTTGCCGACCGAGGCGGCCTCCAGGCCCATCCCGTTCAGCGCCTCGATCGTCGGCTCGTCGTGGAACGCGGCCGACAGCAGCGGCGAGGCGCCGATCAGGTCACCCGCCGCGACCGTGACGGACTCCTGCCCCTTGGCCTTGGCGGCGGCGCGCATGCTGCTTCAGATGGGTCGCGAGGTACTCCGCGCCACCCGCCGGCGATGCCGTTGACGTTGCCGCTCGAGCTGGTCGCGCTGTTCGGCTCCAGGTTGCCGTGGAAGTCGTTGATGGCGAGCAACTGGATCTGGGTGTGCGTCGGCTTGGGCTTCGCCGGCGCTGCCTGGGTCACGGTTCCCCCCGTGGCCAAGCCGAGCACCGCGGCCGCCCCGGCGGCGAGCAGGCCAACGGCCCGCGCGTCCCCTGAGCCGCGTCTTGTCTCGTCCTGTCAAGGCCATGTCTACTCCGTCGTAGTGGCGATCACCGCGGTCGGTCCCGCAATGGCTCCGCGGTGCCGCGAAAATTACCCGGCCCGGCGCGACCTCGCCAAGGACCTGAGCATGAACTGCGCAGGACCTTTTACGGTATTCAGCGTGACCCTCGAAGCCGTACCCTCACCGTTGCCCTCGGCCACCGCCGCCGCCGTCACGGAACTCGCCCGCTCGGCAGCACAGAGCGACGGCGTCCATCCGCTCTCCGAGCGCACCCTGCTCCACCTCGACGGCGAACACCCCGGCGACCTCCACGTCCTCGCGTACGAAGGCGACCCGGGCACGATCGAGGTGACCGGCCTGCAGAGCGCCCGAAACCTGATCGGGTACGGCGCCCTCGCACCGGACGGCTCGGCCGAGTTGGTGGTCGTCCCCACAGCCAGACGCCACGGCACCGGTACGGCGCTACTCCGCATGCTGCTCGACCACGGTGGCGACCGGCTCCGGGTCTGGGCGCACGGACGACTGCCTGGCTCCGACGAACTGGCGAATCGACTCGGCCTGGAGGTCGCACGAGAGCTGTACTTCCTCCGCCGTACCAGGGCACCTCTGCCCGAACCGGTCTGGCCGGACGGGCATCGCCGTACGGACATTTGTGCCGGGACAGGACGACGCGGCGTGGCTCGAGGTGAACAGCCAGGCCTTCGCGGACCACCCCGAGCAGGGCAGTTGGACCGCGGCCGACCTGGCGGACCGCCTGCAGCAGCCATGGTTCGACCCGGCCGGCTTCTTCCTCGCTGTGGACTCCAGCGACCGGCGCACTGGCCGGCTTCCACTGGACAAAGGTCGAGGACGGGCGTCGGCGAGGTCTATGTCGTCGGCGTCTCCCCGGCCAGCCAAGGCCCGGCCTGGGCAAGGCCCTGACCCTCCAGGGCCTCCACCACCTCCAGGAGGACCGCGGCCTGGACACCGTCGTCCTCTACGTAGACGGCACCAACACCGCGGCCCGTGCCCTCTACACCATCCCTCGGCTTCACCACGGCCGCCCTGGACGTCCAATTCGCCCCCGCCGACTCCCTGTGAACGACGTCACAGCGAAACCACGCCGTCACTTCCCGTCATAAACCGCCCTTCTTATCCGTCCCACCACCAACCAGGAGCCGTCCGCGCCTCTAACCCCCCAGCCGGACGGCTCCTGGCCCACCACTTATCCACAGCTGCAGCTTTTGACATCCCCACCCGCTCCCGCTCGCCGACTACGATCAAGGTCGACTACGGAGAGGTGACACAGGTGACTAACCGCAACAGGCCAGCCGCCCTACTCCTGACCTGCCTAGGAGCAACCGCTGCTCCTAACCGCGTGCGCCTCAGGAAGCCCCGAAGCCGGCCGCCCCGCACACGAACCCGCCGACGGCGTCAGCCGGCACATCGAACACCGCACCACCCACTTCGAGCTCTACGGGCACACCAACGGGAGGCGCCGCACCATCGGCACCGCCGACACGGCCTGCCAATGCCAAAGGACTCACCCTCGCGGCAGCCGAGGCATTCATCGGTTACTACGTCTCTCTGCAGAACTATGCGTATACAACAGGCGATTCGCAGTCACTTCATGGCCGAAAGCGACAAAGGCTGTATCGGCTGCAAGGCAATCAGTGATTTCGTCAAGTTCTCCAATGCAGCGAATGGTGGCCTCAGCGGCGACTTCCTCGACAAACTCATTTCAGTCAAGGAGATAGTGCGCGGGAGTTCAGGGAAAGTTGGTGGATCTGCGGAGATCCGGAGTCGGCGCCTACATGGAGCGGCCATCACCATCGGCCAAGCCCGTCGCTCGGCCAGCTAGTTCAGCAGTTATGGAGTTCACCCTGTCGACCCAAGGCGGCAGCTGGGTCATGTACGAGATGGAAATCAAGGAATGAAGCGCGCGGGCTGGCTGCTCCCGCCGCTTGCGGTGACGATCGTTGCGAGTTTGACCGTCGCCGGCCCCAGCCACGCCCTCGGCTCGGGCATCGTTCATCAAGGCACGTCCGCGACCACCGCCTCACCTCGTCCGCCGGCCATCGGCGGGAAGTCACGCAAGCACGGAGTACAACTGACAGCCGAGCAACAGCGACGTCAGCAACAGCGTCGCCGACTCGATCCGCCAGCTCCACCACCAAAATCGCCACGCGCAATCGCAGAGGAACAGTCCTCCTGCCAGGAAGGTCATTCGGGATCCTCAGGTGGCTGCACAGCGGCCTTTCCGATTGAACATTGGCATGTGCGGACGGATGCAGCCGGATGGGACGGTGCCTGGGCCTGTACGATGCCTGCCGGATGTGCCGGAGGAACTGTTGCCCTCGCGGCGGACATTGCCGCGTGAGGTTGTGCAGCCGCGGCCGCAGGATGTGACCTGGGAGCAGGTTCTGACGGAGACGAAGGTAGTGCTGTTTCCTGAACTGTCCGTGAAGGTGCAGCCGAACGGTCGGACGCTGGTGAACCTGGACACGATCGTTTACACCGACCAGAGCAGGGTGTCGACGACCACCATCACCCTGCTGGGATTCCCCGTCGCAGTTGAAGCCACGCCGATCAGCTACAGCTGGAACTTCGGTGACGGTACACCGACCCTGACAACCAGCACGCCCGGCAAGCCTTATCCGTCGAAAGAAATCACCCACAAGTACATGAAGCGCGGCGCCGTCAGCCTCACTTTGACAACCAACTACGCAGCACGCTTCAACGTCGCCGACACCGGCTGGCAATACGTCGACGGCACCATCCCCGTCACCGGCCCCGCCACCCCATTGCAGGTCCGGGAGGCTGTGCCGGTCTTGGTGGATCCACCCAACTAATTGCGGCTCTTCGGACTGATGTGTGGGGTGGTTTGAGTCGGCCTGATGGGCAGGGGTTCCCGTGGATGGCCTGTCTGCCTGGGCGAGCGAGGGTGGTTCGGGTATGTGACTGGGTTTCGCCGATGCCGCTGCGAGAGCGGTGGTGTGCAGCTGGACAGGAGGTGTCTGTCCACCGGCGATGGTCGGGTGGCGTGCTCAGGCGTGAAACCGGCCGGCCGGACCGGACCGGAGCCGACACCTCCTGTCCAGCCTGCACCAGTACCCGTCCCCACAGAGGCCGGTGACTGGACTGATTCGCCCGCCCCGTGGTCACGCCGGCGCACGACTCGCAACTGCGGACACCACCTGGAGACCTCGGACACCTGATGTCATGTCCAAGGTCCCCAGTCCCTGTCCGCGGCCCCGGCGATCCCACCCATCAACACCCGCCATCCCGGCATCCGAACAGAGACCTGCGCCGATGCCCGGCGACCGGCCGCGACCGGACGATCGGGTCCCGCGACCAGCACGCCCGGACCGACGCCCACCCACACACCCAGCAGAAGAACCCTAGTTGAGGACTGACCTGAGGTGGTTGGTCAGGTGGGCGTGGGCGTCTCGGGTTGCGCCGGGGATGGTTAGGAGGTTGGCGTAGCCATGGGTTAAGGACGGGTGGGGGACGTGAGTCAGATGATTGCCGGCGGATTTGAGGGCTTCGGCGTACTCGTTGCCTTCGTCGCGGAGGGGGTCGAAGCCGGCGGTGGCGAGGTAGGTGGGGGCTAGGCCGGTGAGGTCGTCGGCCAGGAGTGGGGACACCAAGGGGTCGGTGCGGATCGTGGGGTCCGGGGTGTAGTGGTCTCGGTACCAGATGATGTCGTCCTCGGTCAGGACGAAGCCTTCGTGCGAAGAGGTCTCGGCTGGGGCGGCGGTGGACCAGGTCCAGGCCCGGGTAGAGCAGGACCTGCAGGGCGGGCTGGCGGCAGGTTGCGGCGGACGCATCTGCTGGGCGACGACGGCGGCCAGGTTGCCGCCGGCGCTGTCGCCGCCGACCGCGACCAGCGCGGGGTCGACGCCGAGGTCCTCGGCGTGGTCGACGGCCCAGGTGAAGGCGGCGATCGCGTCCTCGGCCGCGGTCGGGGCCGGCGGCCTCCGGGAGCGAGGCGGTAGTCGACGGCCAGGACCCGGATGCCCGGCGTCGGCGGCCAGCGACGCGGCAGCAGCGCGTCGTGGGTGTCGAGGTCGCCGACCACCCAGCCGCCGCCGTGGAGGAACACCAGCAGGCCGCGGCCGGCGGCGCGCGGGACGTACAGCCGGGCGCCCAGCTGGCCGTCGGCGCCGCGGACGGTGAGTTCGGTCACGCGCTGTAGCTCGCGCGGGTGGCCGCCGATGAGCTTGCACAGGGTCCGCAGGTGCGCGCGGGCCGTGGCGGCGTCGGACTTCGTTGTGCTCGGCAACAACCCCTCGACCCGGAGGAGCAGCTGCAGTTCAGGGTCGAGCGTGTTGCCGTCGATCTGGACCGGTGGCGCCGGCCAGCCGGCGGCGGACAGCGGTGGGCAGGGCGTACAGCGGGGTCAGGGCATTCGCCTGTACGGCGGACACCGCGCCTCGGAGCAGCGAGTCCAGTCGTGGGTTCACAAGGAGTGACGCTAGCAACAGCAACCCGGACATGGGCGCCGAGGCAACGAAAACATCACATCCACGAACCCGCGGACGACTATCCCTTGTTCACCAAAGGATGGGATGCTGGTTGACGTGGCTGGAGACTTGCTGGCGTCCCATAACCGGGAGTACGACGTCGAGCCGCCGTACGACATCGCGGCGGCCGGCGACCTTCCGGCGGACCGTTTCTCCGATCGCGAGCTGAGCTGGCTCGCGTTCAACCAGCGGGTGCTCGAACTGGCCGAGAACGACCGGATCCCACTGCTCGAGCGGGCCAAGTTCCTGGCCATCTTCGCCAGCAACCTGGACGAGTTCTACATGGTCCGGATCGCCGGTCTGAAGCGGCGGATCGCGGCCGGCGTGGCGGTCCGGGCGGCCAGCGGGCTGCTGCCGCGCGAGGTGCTCGACCGCAGCCTGACCCGCAGCCGCGAGCTGATGGACCGGCAGGCCGAGACCTGGCGGAAGGCGGTCCAGCCGGCGCTGACCGAGCAGGGCATCGACATCCTGCGCTGGGACGAGCTCGAGCACTCCGAGCGCGAGGACATGACCCGGTTCTTCCGGGACCGCGTCTTCCCGGTGCTGACCCCGCTGGCGGTCGACCCGTCGCACCCGTTCCCGTACATCTCCGGCCTCTCGCTGAACCTGGCCGTCGTGGTCCGCAACCCCGACACCGGCGGCGAGCACTTCGCCCGGGTGAAGGTGCCGCCGCTGCTGCCGCGGTTCGTGCGGGTGGCCGAGGGCCGGTTCGTCCCGCTCGAGGACGTCATCGCGACCCACCTGGGCCAGCTCTTCCCCGGGATGGAGGTCACCCAGCACCACACCTTCCGGGTCACCCGCAACGAGGACCTCGAGGTCGAGGAGGACGACGCCGAGAACCTGCTGGCCGCGCTCGAGAAGGAGCTGCTGCGCCGCCGGTTCGGTCCGCCGGTCCGGCTCGAGGTCGAGGAGTCGATCGACCCGCAGGTGCGGGCGCTGCTGCTCTCCGAGCTGGGTGTCACCGAGGCCGAGGTGTTCGAGCTGCCCGGGCCGCTGGACCTGCGTGGCCTGTTCACGATCGCGAGTCTGGACCGGGCCGAGCTGAAGTACCCGAGCTTCGTGCCGTCGACACACCCGCACCTGGCCGAGGTCGAGACGGCCGAACCCGGCGGACATGTTCTACGCGCTGAAGCAGCGCGACGTCCTGGTGCACCACCCGTACGACTCCTTCTCGACGAGTGTGCAGCGGTTCATCGAGCAGGCCGCGGCCGACCCGCACGTGCTGGCGATCAAGCAGACGCTCTACCGCACCTCGCGGTGACTCACCGATCGTGGACGCGCTGATCGACGCCGCCGAGTCCGGCAAGCAGGTGCTGGTGCTGGTGGAGATCCAGGCCCGCTTCGACGAGCAGGCGAACATCAAGTGGGCCCGCCAGCTGGAGCACGCCGGCTGTCACGTCGTGTACGGCGTGATCGGTCTCAAGACGCACTGCAAGCTGTCGATGGTGGTCCGCGACGAGCCGGACGGCCTACGCCGCTACGCCCACATCGGCACCGGCAACTACCACCCGAAGACGGCCCGGCTGTACGAGGACCTGGGTCTGCTCACCAGCGACAAGGTCGTCACCGAGGACATCGCACACCTGTTCAACCACCTGTCCGGCTTCGCCCGCAGCGCCGGCTACCGGCGGATCCTGGTCGCACCTCAGTCGGTACGGCGGGGGCTGCGTGGAGCGGATCGACCGAGAGATCCAGCACCACCTGGCCGGCCGGCCGGCGAGGGTCCGGATCAAGGTGAACAGCCTGGTCGACGAGGCCGTGTCCGACGCGCTCTACCGGGCGTCGCAGGCCGGCGTACCGGTGGAGCTGTGGATCCGTGGCATCTGCACGATCCGGCCCGGCATCCCCGGCCTGTCCGAGAACATCCAGGTCCGCAGCATCCTCGGCCGGTTCCTCGAGCACAGCCGGGTGTTCCTGTTCGAGAACGGCGGTGAGCCGGAAGTGTGGATCGGCTCGGCCGACCTGATGCACCGCAACCTGGACCGCCGGGTCGAGGTGCTCGTGCAGCTGAAGGAGCCCGACCACGTCACCGAACTCGATGAGATGTTCGACCTGGCGATCGACGAGGGCACCGGCTCGTGGTGGCTGCAGCCCGACGACACCTGGCAGCCCAGGCTCACCGGGCCGGACGGCGAACCACTGCGTGACCTGCAGGAACGACTCATCGCCACGCGTGGGCGACGGAGAACAGCAGACCCCATTACGTAGCCGGCGAGTCCCACTACCTAGGGTGAGTTCATGAGCAACCCGGCGACCGTCATCGCCGCGGGTGGTGTCGTATGGCGTGAGCGCCGCGGCACCCGGCAGGTGCTGCTGGTGCATCGGCCCCGGTACGACGACTGGTCCCTCCCGAAGGGCAAGCTGACCGCGCACGAGCACGTACTGCTCGCCGCACGGCGTGAGATCGAGGAAGAGACCGGACAGCAGGTGCTTACTGGGTCCACCGCTCGGTCTGCAGCACTACCCGGTCCGCAAGAACGGCGCCATCGCGCGGAAGATGGTGCACTACTGGTCCGCGGCAGCGATCGACGACAACGAGTTCGAGCCGAACGACGAGGTGGACGAGGTCGCCTGGCTCCCGGTGGACGAAGGCCCGCGGCAAACTCAGCTATCCGCGTGACGTCGACATCCTGGACGCTCTCGACCGGGTGATCCCGGTCGTCGCGACGCTCGTGCTGGTCCGTCACGCTCGAGGCGGTGAAGCGGAGGGACTGGGACGGCAAGGACACCGTCCGCCCGCTCACCAGCTCCGGTACGGCGGTGGCCGAACGGCTGAGCGACGTACTGGCTGCTGTTGGGGTCGATCGGATCATCAGCAGTGACGCGGAGCGGTGTATCGCGACACGTGTCGCCGTACGCCGCCTCGATCGATCGGCACATCCACCTGTGGCCGGAGATCTCCGAGCGTGGGTACGACGCCGATCCGAGTGGACTGCGTGGACTGGGTGAGAAGGCCTGGAAGCCGGGCAGGGTGACGGTGGTCTGCTCGCACCGGCCAGTGCTTCCCGCACTGGCCCGGGAGCTCGGGCTGAAGGTCGGAAAGTTCTCCACCGGAGCCTTTGTGGTGGCGCACCGACTGGCCGACGGCGAGCTGGTGTACGAGCGATTCCGTGCTCCGTGACACGCCTCGGTGACGATCCAGGCACAGCCGCTGGTGCGGCCGGGTCACACTGGAACTGACGGGTATGTTCCTACCGAGGAACCGGCACCGGCGCCCCACCGGGAGCCGGTCTGAGGAGAGGTTCGGGGCGCACCATGACGATGATGCGAGAACTGACACTGATCGGGATCCGGATGGAATCGCCCAACCGGGCCCCGGTGATGATGCTGCGCGAGACCGAGGGCTACCGCTACCTGCCGATCTCGATCGGCTCGGTCGAGGCGACCGCGATCGCGTACGAGGAGCAGGGCCTGCGTCCGTCGCGGCCGCTCACCCATGACCTGATGCGCGATCTGATCCAGGCGTTCGGCGTACACATCGAGGCGGTCGAGATCGTCGAGCTGCGCGACGCCGTCTTCTACGCCGAACTCGTACTGGCCAACGGCGCCCGCGTCTCGGCCCGGCCGAGCGACTCGGTCGCCCTGGCGGTCCGCCTCGGTACGCCGATCCGCTGTACCGAACAGGTGCTCCGCGAAGCCGGCGTCGCCACCCCCGAGGAAGAACAGGCCGAGCTGGAACGCTTCCGCCAGTTCCTCGACGGCGTCGCCCCGGAGGACTTCTCCAGCTGAGCCGGCTCTTGGTGCAGGAAGCTGCAATGAAGGTGAGGGGACTCGCCGCAACTCCCCCGGATGCGCTATTTTCTAGCGCGCGCTGACGGCAGGGGTGACCGCCAGGCGTCCAGACCTGGGGAATCCTGCATGCGAAAAGCCGTCCTGGCGACGTCGATCGTCGCCGCCCTGCTCGCCGGCAGCCAGACCACCGCCTGGGCCGCCCCTGAGGCGCCGACCGACCTGCAGGTCAGCTGGACGGCGGACGGCAAGGTGCGGGCGTCGTGGCAAGACAGCGGCACGGCCAACTTTGTGCGCGTCGAGTATCCCGACCTCACCCAAGTACTCGAACTCACGGACGCCGGCGGGCCGAACGAGGTCCTGCTTCCCGGGCTGGCGGAGCGGGATCGCGTCCGGTTGACGGTGACCAACCGGGTTGATGGAGTGGAGAGCGCCGCGACGCCGTCGGCCTGGTTCGACACGTTGCAACCGGCCGCGCCAAAAGTCGGGGACGCCAACCTGCTCGCGGATCTGTCGGCGACCGTCAGCTGGTCACAGGCCGCCGCGGCCGAGGACAGCACGCCGAACGATCCGCTCGACCGGCCGTCGTCGTACGGGTGGATCAAGGCCACGATCTCCGGGCCTGGCACCGACCAGCGAGAGGTGGTGTCGCTGCCGGCCGGCGCCACGACGATGACGATTCCGTCCCGCCCGCGGCCGTACTCGGTAGCGATCTCAGGAGGCAACGAATGGGGTCTCCAGATGCCTGAGGTGCCCACGCGGCAGCGAGTCGTCGTCGGCACGATGGCCGCCGGGATCGCCGTACCCGCGCAGGAGAGCTTCGGGAACTACCTCGGGATCAAGAGCACGCTCGACATGTTCAAGTGTTCCTGCGCCGAGTACCGCACCAGCGGCATCCCGGTCGACCTACAGGCCAGGCCCACCGCGACCACGGCCTGGAAGACCGTCGGCCGGTTCACCGGTGACACCGTTGCCCCCTTCAGTACGTCGATCGGCTCGGTGGGCGGGCGTCAGTTCCGGCTGTACGTGCCGGCCACAAAACGCATCGACCAACTCGAGATCATCCTGACCCCGGCCTCCTCGACCACCGCACGCTCCTCCAAGACGCTGGCCAAGTTCAACGTCGCCGGGTTCAACGTGACCACTGCGCAGGTTGGGCAGATGGTGAAGCTGACTGTGGATGTTCGGCCCACGGGCACGGTGAAAGGGGCGTTGCAGCGGTGGGACGGGAAGTACTGGCGTAGCGTGCTCACTGTCCCGGTGACGAAGGGGAAGGCGGTCACGTACGTACGGGCCGCCGGGCGTGGCACGACGACGTACTACCGTGTTGCCGTTCCGGGGATGATGTATTACGGGTTGCCGATCGAGACCACCGGGAGTCGGTCGTTCACCTTGACGGTGCGCTGAGCGTTACCGAAATGTGAGCTAACAGGTGTTTGGCTCGACGGAGAGTCACACCTCTTAACTCAGTTCACCTGTTGGCCGCCTGGTGGCATGCCAACCGTCGCACACGCTATTGGAACCGTTCACCGGTCGTTCACCGACGACGGACCGGTCGGTCACTTGGTCTCCCTAACGTCTGTGGAAGTTCAAGAAGTCTGATTCCCGCAGAAGGGCAACACTCTCGTGTCCGTCAATCGCCTGCTCCGCGTCGGCTCCGTCGCCGTGGCATCCCTCGGCGTCCTCGCTTTGAGCGCCTGTGGCAGTGACCCCGAGCCGTCCGGCTCCTCGAGCCCCGGAGATTCGTCCTCCAGTGCCGGCGCCGAGTGCCCGCAGGGCACCCTGAACGCCGAGGGCTCCTCGGCGCAGAAGAACGCCATCGAGGAAGTCATCAGCAAGTACAACGAGAAGTGCGCCGACGTCACGGTGAACTACAACCCGACCGGTTCCGGTGCGGGTATCAAGCAGTTCAACGCGGCCCAGGTCGACTTCGCCGGCTCGGACTCGGCGCTGAAGACCGAGGGCGCCGACGGCGCCTCGTCGAGGCCGCCGCGGCCGCGAAGCGCTGCCAGGACAACCCGGCGCTGAACCTGCCGATGGTGATCGGCCCGGTCGCGATCGCCTACAACGTCGACGGCCTGGACAAGCTGATCCTGGACGGCCCGACCGCCGCCAAGATCTTCCAGGGCACCATCAAGACCTGGAACGACCCGGCGATCGCCAAGCTGAACCCGGGCGTCACGCTGCCGTCGGCTCCGATCTCGGTGTTCTTCCGCTCCGACGAGTCCGGTACCACTGAGAACTTCACCAAGTACCTGGCTGCCGCCGGCGGCGGTGCCTGGACCGGTAAGCCGGCCAAGAAGTGGACCGGCACCGGCGCGGGCAAGGAGAAGTCCGCTGGTGTCGCCGAGGCCGTCAAGAGCACCAAGAACTCGATCACCTACGTCGAGTGGTCGTACGCGGTCGACAACAAGCTCGGCATCGCGCAGATCGACAACGGCTCGGGCACCCCGGTCGAGCTGTCCGCCGACTCCGCCGGCAAGGCGCTGGCCGCGGCCAAGCCGGCCAGCCAGCGCGGTCAAGACCTGGCCCTGAAGCTCGACTACGCGACCAAGGCTCCGGGTGCGTACCCGATCATCCTGGTCACCTACGAGATCGCCTGCAGCAAGGGTCTGCCGGCCGAGAAGACCGCGCTGGTGAAGAGCTTCCTGAGCTTCTTCGCGAGCACCGACGGCCAGTCCTCGCTGACCGACCTGAACTACGCGCCGCTCCCGGAGGAGATCCGGACCAAGGTCGACGCCGCCATCCAGTCGATCAGCTGAGTCAGTCGATCAGCTGACGACGAAACACCACTGATGCGAGCCCCGGCCGGTCCGAGTCATCGGAGGCGGCCGGGGCTTCGCCTCGTCGGACCCGGAAGACTGTCAGCGGGCCTGGCCGGCGCAGACCATGAAGCAGACCTGACCACACGACCCAGGCGCTTGGAGCACCATCGATGAGTAGCCCAGACGGCACGGAACCGCCCGACCGGCCGACGGCCCGGCCCCGACCAGGCAGCGGCCGACACCCCGGAGCAGGCGACCGCCGGCACCCCGACCGCGGACCAGGTGGCCGCGGACGGTCGAGGCTGCGACGGCGCGGCCACGACGCGAACGGATCGAAGCTCGACCTCGGCCCGGTCGGTCACCTCGGCGACCGGCTGTTCGGCGGCATGGCCCGCGGGTCCGGTGGCCTGGTGGTCGCGATCGTCGCGTTCGTCGGCATCTTCCTGCTGGCGCTGGCGATCCCGGCGCTGGCCGACAACAAGAGCAGCTTCCTGTTCTCCCGGATCTGGGAGCCCGGCGGCGAGCAACCCGCGGTTCGGCATCGCCGCGCTCTTCTACACCACCGTGATCAGCTCGATCATCGCGATGCTGATCGCCGTCCCGATCGCGATCGGCGTCGCCCTGTTCATCACCTACTACGCGCCGAAGCGGCTGGCCCAGCCGGTCGCGTACGCGGTCGACCTGCTCGCCGCCGTCCCGTCGATCATCTACGGCCTGTGGGGCATCCTCTTCTTCGCCCCGATCCTGCGCCCGGTGATCAACGGCCTCTCCGACGCGCTCGGCTGGATCCCGCTGTTCGAGAAGCCGCCGGGCGACGACGTCGGCGTGGTATTCACCGCGTCGGTGGTGCTGGCGATCATGATCCTGCCGGTGGTCACCGCGATCAGCCGCGAGATCTTCGCGCAGACCCCGATCACGCACCGCGAGGGCGCGCTCGCGCTCGGCGCGACCAAGTGGGAGATGATCCGGATGGCGGTCCTGCCGTACGGACGCTCCGGAGTGGTCAGCGCCTCGATGCTCGGCCTCGGCCGCGCGCTCGGTGAGACCGTCGCGGTGCTGATCATCCTGTCGGTGCCGAACGGCAACGACCCGTGGAACTCGTCGATCTTCGCCGGCGGCGAGACGTTCGCCTCGAAGATCGCCAACAACGCCGCCGAGTTCGACTCGCCGGAGAAGACCGGTGCGTACATCGCGGCCGGCCTGGTCCTGTTCGTGGTGACGTTCCTGGTCAACTCCGCCGCCCGGATCATCGTCGCGCGCAGCGGCCCGGGCGGCCGGCGCCCCCGGCGCAAACGCGCACACGAACGCAGCCGCCGCAGCCGAAGGAGCCGAGTCATGACCACGCTCGCTGCGAACAAGCCGGCGTACGACGGCCAGGCTCTCGACCTGACCGGCAAGTCGGGCGCCCGGGCCTTCAAGAACACGCTGGCCACCGTGCTGATCGGGCTGTGCCTTCCTGCTCGCCCTGATCCCGCTGGTGTGGATCCTCTGGACCGTCATCAGCAAGGGCTACCAGCCTGCTGCTGGACGCGAGCTGGTGGACCGAGTCGCAGCGCGGTATCACCGTCCGGCGCGAAGGTGGCGGCGCGTACCACGCGATCATGGGCACGCTGATCATGGCCGCTGATCACGCGCCGTGATCGCGGTGCCGATCGCCGTCCTGGGCGCGGTCTACCTGGTCGAGTACGGCAAGGGCACCAAGGCGCGCCCGGGTGGTCAGCTTCATGATCGACATCCTCACCGGTGTCCCGTCGATCGTCGCCGCGCTGTTCATCTACGCGGTCTGGATCACGGTGCTTCGGCTTCAACCGGGTCGGGTTCGCGGTCTCGCTGTCGCTGGTGCTGCTGATGCTGCCCGTCGTACTGCGCTCCACCGAGGAGATGCTGAAGCTGGTCCCGGACGAGTTGCGCGAGGCGTCGTACGCGCTCGGCGTGCCGAAGTGGAAGACGATCCTGAAGGTGGTCGTGCCGACCGCGTTCGGCGGCATCGTCACCGGCGTGATGCTCGGCCTGGCCCGCGTGATGGGTGAGACCGCGCCGCTGCTGATCCTGGTCGGCTACTCCAAGAACATCAACCTGAACCCGTTCGACGGATTCATGGGCGCGCTGCCGACGATGATCAACCAGGACCGGACGGAGCTGGCGCTGCAGCCGGCCGCGGACCGGGTCTGGGCGGCCGCGCTGACGCTGATCCTGCTTGTCCTGGTCCTCAACCTGCTGGCCCGGCTCATCGCCCGGTTCAGCACCATCAAGTCGAAATAGTCACGAGAGGTTCTGAGTCGATATGGCTAAGCGCATCGAGGTCAGCGGCCTCAACGTCTACTACGGCGACTTCAAGGCCGTCGAGGACGTGTCGATGACGATCGAGCCCCGCTCGGTCACGGCGTTCATCGGCCCGTCCGGCTGCGGCAAGTCCACCTACCTGCGCACCCTGAACCGGATGCACGAGGTGATCCCCGGCGCCCGGGTCGAGGGCAAGGTGCTGCTGGACCAGCAGGACCTGTACGCGGCCGGCATCGACCCGGTCGCCGTCCGCCGGGTGGTCGGCATGGTGTTCCAGCGGCCGAACCCGTTCCCGACCATGTCGATCTTCGACAACGTCGCGTCCGGGCTGAAGCTGAACGGGGTCAAGGACCGCAAGAAGCTCACCGAGGTGGTCGAGAGGTCCCTGCACGGCGCCAACCTCTGGACCGAGGTCAAGGACCGGCTGGACAAGCCCGGCGCCGGTCTGTCGGGCGGTCAGCAGCAGCGGCTGTGCATCGCCCGGGCGATCGCGGTCGAGCCCGAGGTGATCCTGATGGACGAGCCGTGCTCGGCCCTCGACCCGATCTCGACGCTGGCGATCGAGGACCTGATCGAGAAGCTGAAGGACCAGTTCACCGTCGTCATCGTCACGCACAACATGCAGCAGGCGGCCCGGGTGTCGGACCAGACCGCGCTTCTTCAACCTGGCCGCGACCGGCAAGCCCGGCCGGCTGATCGAGATGGGTGCGACCAAGCAGATCTTCTCGAACCCGAACGAGAAGGCGACCGAGGACTACATCACCGGCCGCTTCGGCTGATCCGCCGCACCCGCCGGGCGGACCCGTCGTACCCGGTGCTTCTCCGGCCGCCGCGACCTCGGGTCGCGGCGGCCGAGTCGTTCGGAAGCCTTCAGACACTTAGCGTTCGAGCGAAGTTGACCCGGGCCAGGGTGTCCCCGACGTGGCGGGGTGAGCCCACGCCGACGTGGGTGTTGTGGGTGCGGGTGCCGTTCTGCACGGTGATCTGGACGAAGCCGGTCGTCTTGCGCTCCTTGCAGAGCAGGAAGAGCAGACCGAGCAGGCACGCCAGCGCGAAGACGATGGCCAGGATGATCGCCCAGCCGGGAATCCTCTCCTCGGTCCGCGACATGTCCATCGCCGACCAGTTCGTCCCCTGCGTCGGCAGCACGCCGGCCGGGGTCACGATCCGGAACTGCTCGACCGAGATGTCGCCGACGGTGACCAGCACCGGGCTGGCCGGCAATGCTTGCAGCGGCAGCGATTGCGGCTGCTGATGGAATCCGCCGACCGGCGGCTGGTACGGGCCGGGAGGCGGCGCGAAGTGCCCCGGCGCGAACTGTCCGGAGGGCGGCACGTACGGCGCGGGAGCCGCCGCGTACTGCACGGGCAGGTGTCGGGTCGGCTCCGGAGCCTCGGGACTGGCGTCGGGCGGCGAATGAGGGGTTTCGGTCACACCCGCAACCCTAGGTGTTCGGGATCCGGCGAGGGTGCGTGACCGCGAACCTGTGGAAAAGATAGCCTTCGAGGATTCCTCGACGTTCTCAGAAGGGACCGCGGTGAGCACTCCGACGCCTCCGGGCGACGACCAGAACGACCCGAACCGGCCGCAGGACACCCCCGAGACCCCGGGAGAACAGCCGAGCCAGTACGGGCAGCAACCGGATCCAGTACGGCCAGCCGCAAGGCCAGCCCGATCCGTACGGTCAGCCGGACCAGTACGGCGGCCAGCCGCAAGGCCAGCCCGATCCGTACGGCGGCCAGCCGGATCCGTACGGCAACCAGCCGGGCCAGTACGGGCAGCAACCCGGCGCCTACGGCCAGCCGGGCCAGTACGGACAGCAGCCGGGCTACGGCCAGCAGCCCGGACAGTACGGTCAGTCCCAGCCGGGTGGGTACCCCGGTCAGCCTGGTCAGTACGGGCAGCAGCCTGGCTACGGTCAACAACCGGGCTACGGCCAGCAGCCAGGCCCCTAGGCCAGTAGCCGGGTCCGTACGGGCAGCAGCCTGGTGCAGTACGGGCAGTACGGCGGCTATGGCTACGGGGCGCCGGTGCAGCAGAACAGCACCCCGCAGGTGCTGGCCATCATCGGCATCGTCTGCTGGTTCTGCTGCACGCCGGCCTCGGTCGTGCTCGGTCTGATTGCCCAGAGCAAGTTCCGCGAGCAGGGCCGGTCGGACACCCTCGCCAAGGTCGCCTGGATCGGTGGCGTCGTCCTGATCTTCCTCGGGATTCTTTTCTACGTCATCGGCGCCATCGCGAACTGACGTCCGCCGATCGGACGCCCGTCGCCGGGCGCGGCACCCCCGCGACCCGGCGTCGATTCAGTTCAGGTTGCGCGCGACGCCGTACACGACGAGCAGGGCGATCACGCCCTTGATCAGCCAGTCGACCACTCGCGGGCTGATCGTCAGCCGGGGCAGTCGGACAAGCCGGAGCGATTCGAGCGACCAGGCAAGCAACTGGTAGCCGACGGCAACACCGACGAGCGGGCCGAGGACCAGCACCACCGGGTTGAAGTGCCAGGCGGCGTCCAGATCGCCGCGCAGCAGGGCGGCCGCCATCCTGGTCGATCCACACAGCGGGCAGTTCAGCCCGGTGGTCGCGTGCAGGATGCACGGAATGCCGATCTGGCCGCCGGTCAGCTGGTAGACGGCGGCCAGCCCGAAGCCGCCCACTCCCACCGCTGTCAGGCCCCAGCACCCGCCGGTCCAATGGCTGGACCGGACCGGTCGGCCGGAGTACGACGCTCAGCGAAAGGCTCACCGGACAACGGTAACTCTCATCACGTGGGATCCGTAGGCAGGTCTGAGCCGTCGGACCACTAGCCTGCAACTCACTCTCACCAGCAATGACTAGAAGGGATCGTCGTGACCTCTCCGACGCCACCGCCGGGTTACGGCCCGCAGGACCCACAGCAGCCGGGGCAGTACGGCCAGCCAGGCCAGTACGGACAGCCTGCGCAGCAGCCGGGCCAGTACGGGCAGCAGCCCGGCTACGGCGGCCAGCAGCAGCCGGCCTACGGGCAGCAGCCCGGGTATGGCCAGCAGCAGCCGGGGCAGTACGGGCACCAGGCTGGCCAGTACGGTCAGCCCCAGCAGCCTGGGCAGTACGGGCAGCAGCCGGGCTACGGGCAGCCGTACGGCCAGCCAGGCTACCCGCAGGGCTACGGGCAGCCGGGTGGTTTCGGTGGGATCCCGGGCAACCTGGCGGCCTGGCCGAACCGGGTCGGCGGCGTGCTCATCGACGGCCTGATCGTCGGTGTCCCGTACGGGATCGCGACTGCGTTGTCCAACACGACCAACTCAGGCCTGACGATCGTGGCCCTGCTCTTCTACCTGGTCGGCATCGGTCTGGCGATCTGGAACATCGTGATCCGCCAGGGCAGCACCGGCCAGACCGTGGGCAAGCAGGTCCTCGGCCTGAAGCTCGTCGGCGCCGACACCGGCCAGCCGATCGGCGCGGGCAAGACGTTCCTGCGCCAGATCACCCACTTCCTCGACGGAATCGCCTGCTACATCGGCTACCTGTGGCCGCTGTGGGACGAGAAGAGGCAGACGTTCGCGGACAAGATCAACAACACCTACGTCATCAAGCTCTGACGCCGTACCACGATCTCCCGGACGCCGTGGCCTCTTGAGGCCGCGGCGTTCGGCATCGGCCAGGTCCGCGATAGTCCTCCGCACGGATCGCCTCAGAAAGGACCGCAGGTGACCACCCCTCCGTACGACGGCCAGCCGCATTTCCCACCTGGACAGCCAGGGCAGCTACCAACCGCAGTACCCGCCTGCGCAGTACCAGCCGCAGGGCTACAACCCTTACGGGCAAGGCGGTCAGGGGCCGCAGGGCTACGGCTATGGCTACGCGCCGCCTGGACAGCTGGCCGGTTGGCCGATCCGTGTCGGGGCCTCGATCCTCGACTCGCTGCTCGTCTCGATCCCCGCGATCGCCGGCGCGGTCCTGTCCCTGGTCATCGACGGTGACCAGGACGAGCTCGGTGCCGGCGGCGGACTCGCCATCGGCGCCGGATTCCTGGTCGCGTTCCTGGTCTGGGTCTGGAACCGGGTCATCCAGCAGGGCCGCACCGGCCAGTCGTTCGGCAAGAAGGTGACCGGCCTGAAGGTCGTCCACGCGCAGACCGGTCAGCTGATCGGCATGGGTCCGACTCTCGGTCGTGAGGTCTGCGCCCAGATCTTCAACGACTCTGCATCCTCAACGTGCTCTGGCCGCTGTGGGACGACAAGCAGCAGACCTGGCACGACAAGGTCGTCAGCGACATCGTCATCCGCACCTGAGGCGGAAGCTGCAGCCGGCGAGCTAGTGGGACAGCAGGAACCCGGCGCAGGTGACCGACCACAGCACACTGGTGAACGTGCCGATGATGAAGCGCTCGGCGACCGCCTGCGGGGTGACCGAGGCCGGCTGATCCGGGCTGCGCAGCTCGGGGTAGCGAGCCAGTCCCTTGATCGCCAGCACGACCGCGATGCCCTCCGGCCAGCCGGCCACCAGAGCCGCGAAGATGGCGGCCCGCTCGAGCGAACCGATCAGCGCGCCGCCACGCAGTACCTCACCGGCCTTCTGTGTCGACTGGGCTCTGGTGTTTCCCCGGTCCACCAAAGACAGCACAGACGTCGTCAGCGGCCCGCCGCCGGTCACGGCGAGTCCCCCGGACAGCAGGAGCAGCACGTTCCACCAGCGCTCGCGCCAGCCCTCCACACCGTCGCCTGCCAGCAGCAGGAGGCCGACTGTGACCAGACAGGCCAGCATGACCCCGCTGAGCACGATCTCCAGCGTCGAGCCGGCCCTTGGCACCCACGCCAGTACGGCGAGGATCAGGGCGGCCGCGGTCAACGACAGGACGAGTGCCGTCACGCAGCGACCCCAGCGTCGAGCAACTCGGCCGCCAGCACCCGTCCACGCTGCTCCTCGGCGAACCCGGCCGCCTGTGCCCGCTGTGTCACCGCCGACTGGCTGATCCCCAGCTTCACGCCGATCTCCCGCCTGGTGAGTCCTTCGGCCAGTAGGTCGGCCACTGCCCAGCCGCGCTCGCTCCGACGCCGCAGTACGGACGCCATCAGCCACAGCACGGTCTCCACCTGCTCTGCCCGCGTGCGCGTTCGCGACCGACCACGTTGACGTGATGCGGGCTCGACTTGGCCCGGTTCACCGCCTCCCGCGCGAACACGAACGCGTCGCCGCTGCCTGCCCTGGTACTGCGGGGCAGGGGCTGGGCGACCTCGCCGACGCCGAGGCCGATGTACCAGGTGTCCGTGCGGAGCAGCTCGACGATCACGTCGATGGTGGCGCGGGCCTCCGACAGCACGCCCTGCACCTCGTCGCCGGCCGTCCGCTCGAACCTCCGGAGCAACCCGGTCCGTCGCGGCCGGCGGTTCAGGGTAGTTCAGTAGCTCGGGTACGAGATCGCTCATGCTTCGGCTGCCGCGCTGATCTACCGTGAGAACGAAGACCACCGCCCTGCACCTCCTTCCCAACGCATATTAAGGCTACAGTCTTATTCACGTAGAGTGAAGGAAGAAACCTGAATCGGTGCAACCATCACTCGCAGTGATCGCCTCCGCGAGGCCGCTGGTTCCCTAATTCTCCACTCGATCCGGCGACCCCGGCATCTCGACTCACCCCCTTCACCTGGGGAGACGGATCGCCAGGCCATCACAATCGCGCTCCTCCGGCACCTCCGAGCGCGGCCCGGGTCGCAGGCCGGCGAATGTGATGGCCTGGCGGTCCGTGATCTCTCGCGATCTCGAATTGTCGGGGTCAACTCAACGTGCCGTCTTGACCGGGCCGGTAGCGTCGGGGGATGCGAGACCTCGTGTACCCGCCGGTGATCGGCTTCGCGAAGACGTCGTTCAAGGTGCTGGACCTGAAGTTCCAGCTGACCGGGACGGAGAACGTGCCGCGGACCGGTGGCGCGGTGATCGCGCTCAATCACATCAGCTACGTCGACTTCATCCTCGGCGGCTTCGGCGCGTTGCCGAGCAAGCGGCTGACGCGGTTCATGGCCAAGGAGGTCCTGTTCAGCAACCGGTACTCCGGGCCGCTGATGCGGGGCATGCATCACATCCCGGTCGATCGCGCGGCCGGCGCCGCGTCGTACCAGCACGCGATCCGCCACCTGAACGCCGGCGAGGTCGTCGGAGTGTTCCCGGAGGCGACGATCAGCCGGTCGTTCGAGCTGAAGGAGTTCAAGTCCGGCGACGGTCCGGATGGCCGCGGCAGGCCGGCGTACCGGTGATCCCGATGATCCTGTGGGGGACGCAGCGGATGCTGACCAAGGACCATCCGCGCGACTTCTCCCGGCATCGCACGATCGCGATCACCGTCGGCGAGCCGATCACGGTCACGCCGGACGACGACGCAGCCGAGGCGACCGCGCACCTGCGCTCGACGATGGCCGGAATGCTCGATCGGACCATCCGCGCCTATCCCGAACAACCGGCCGGGGCCTGGTGGTTGCCGGCATCGTACGGCGGGAGCGCACCGACTCCGGACGAGGCCGAACGGCTGGATCAGGAGGAACTCGCCCGCCGCCGGGCCGAGCGGCGCAGGTAGCGGAGGTCGGTAGGGCGGACAAGACCTTGACCGTCGGGCCGGAACGAGGGTACTAAGGCTCTCGTTGTTGACAGTGCAGGAATCTGGGGGGTCCCTGTGTGGCGGGCCGGGCAGCGGTACGCGCGGCCGCGGTACTCAGGCGGGCGGAAGGTCTTGTTCGATTCACCGGAAGAGCTGCATCTGTTCGAGCCGGGGACGCTGACTCCCGCGCCCCACGTGGCGGAGCACATCCCGGACGCGGGGACGTTCTTCGTCGACTGGGCGACCCGGGGCCTGCCCGCGGACCGCGCCCGCGAGATCGAGTCCGCGGTGAACGGACGCCGCTGCCAGAACGGCTGGTTCCCGCTGGAGAGCCTGGACAACATCGGCAGGCGGGGCTTCTGGCGCGGTCCGCTGACCTACCTGGCCCGGATGACGTCCGACGACCCGGCCGATCCTGCAGGCGCTGGGCCGCTGAGGGCCTCACGGGCGAGAACCGGCGCCGGATCGAGGCGACCGTCGACCACCTGCTCCACCAGCAGGGCCACGCGGCCGCCGCCACCTGGGTGATGGCGGTCCGGCCGAAGACCTACCTGGACCTGGTCGTCCTCGGCGACAAACTGGCGGCCGCGTGGGAGTACAACCTCGGCTCCGTCCGCTCCAAGGACGTAGCCAAGTCGGTACGGCGCTGGAACCGCTGACGACCCGTACGACGGACCGCCCTCGAGCGGACCGTCCGTCGTACCCGCGTCAGTGGAACTGCGGAATGATCAGATACAGCCCGTAGAACACCGCTGCCAGGCAGGCCGCGAAGCAGAGCGCGGCCACCGAGGTGTCCACGATCGACGGCGGCTTCTTCTCCTCGATCGCCACCGCCCGCCGCGACATCGCGGTCACGCCGAACGCGAACACGATCGCCAGCCCAACCCCGAAGAGCAGGCTGACCAGGGCCACCTGGCCGAGTGCATCCCAGTCGATCTGCATCGCCGTACTCCTCTCAGATCACCGCGGTCGTGGTGGCCGGGGTGGAGGCCGGGTCGTCGTTGACGTTCTCGGGCGTCACCGGCCGGCGCCGCGAGGCGACGTAGATGCCAGCGCTGGCTGCGACCGCGAGGACCGCGACGATGACGACGCCGAAGGTGCCGGAGCTGGCCACCTGGCCGGCCAGCGCGCCGACGACCGCGGCGGCCGGGCAGCGTGAACAGCCAGGCCATCGCCATCCGCCGGGCAACCGTCCAGTGCACCTCCGCGAGCCGCTTGCCGAGGCCGGTGCCGAGGATGCTGCCGGAGCAGACCTGGGTGGTGGACAGCGGGAACCCCAGGTGGGACGAGGCCAGTAGCACCGCGGTCGAGCTGCTCTCCGCGGTGAACCCCTGCGGCGACTCGATCTCGGTCAGGCCCTTGCCCATCGTCCGGATGATCCGCCAGCCACCGAAATAGGTGCCCAGGGCGATCGCCAAGCCGGCCGAGAAGATCACCCAGGTCGGCGGGGGCGAACCCTCCGCGAGGCTGCCGGACGTGATCAGCACCAGCGTGATGACGCCCATCGTCTTCTGCGCGTCACCGGTGCCATGGGCGAGCGAGAGCATCGACGCGGACGCGATCTGCCCCTTGTTGTACCCGGCCTCGACCGACTTCTTCCGGGCCCGCCGGGTGATCAGGTAGGCGAGGAAGGTGCCCACCAGCGCGACCGCGCCGGCCACGATCGGCGCGGCGATCGCGGGGAGGATGATCTTCTGCACCACTGTGCCGAAGTTGATCGCGCCGCTGCCGGCCGCGATCCAGGTGGCGCCGATCAGGCCGCCGAACAGGGCGTGCGACGAGGAGCTCGGCAGGCCGAAGTACCAGGTCACCAGGTTCCACAGGATCGCGCCGACCAGGCCGCCGAAGATGATCGGCACGGTCATCTTCGAGTCGTCGACGAGGCCGCTGGAGATCGTCGTGGCCACCGCGGTGGAGATGAACGCGCCGACCAGATTGAGCACCGCGGACACGGTGACCGCGACCTTGGGTCTGAGCGCGCCGGTGGCGATGGACGTCGCCATCGCGTTGGCGGTGTCGTGGAAACCGTTGGTGAAGTCGAACACCAACGCGGTGATGATCACCACGACGACAAGGAAGGATAGGTCCATCGCGATCACTTCCCCCCTGGGCCGGCGATGTACAGCGTGGATCGACGGTAGGGCCGGTTAGTGAATTCGAAGTGAACAAATCGAGGAACTCACTCCGAGGATCAGGTGGGCCAACCCGTAGACAGAGCGCCGCGACGATGCCGGCTGCCGGGATGGTCAGCACCCAGGCGATGACGATGCTCCGCGCGACTCCCCAGCGGACCGCCGACAGCCGCTTGGTCGCACCGGCGCCCATCACCGCCGACGTGATCGTGTGTGTCGTGGAGACCGGCGCGTGCAGACCGATCGCCATCACGTAGAGCACGGTCGCGGCGACCGCCTCGGAGGCGAAGCCGCGGGCCGGGTCCAGGTGGATGATCCGGCGGCCCAGGGTGCGCATGATCCGCCAGCCGCCGGCGTACGTGCCGAGCGAGATCGCCGTCGCGGCGGAGATCTTGACCCAGAGCGGGATGCCGTCATTCGGCGTCGACGTGGCCGGTGGTGAGCAGGGCCAGGAAGATCACGCCCATCGTCTTCTGCGCGTCCTGCAGGCCGTGCCCGAGCGCCATCGCGGCCGCCGACAGCGACTGCGCCAGCCGGAAGCCACGGGTGACCTTGCCGGGATTGCTGCGCCGGAACACCCACAGGATCGCGGTCATCAGCGCGAAGGCGCCGACGAAGCCGATCGCCGGGCGACAGCACCATCGGGATGACGACCTTGTCGAGGATGCCGGACCACAGCACGACGCTCGACGGAGGCGATCCCGGCGCCGACCAGTCCGCCGATCAGCGCGTGCGACGAGGAGCTGGGCAGACCGAAGTACCAGGTGATCAGGTTCCAGGTGATCGCGCCGAGCAGGGCCGCGATCACGACCACCAGTCCGTGCGTGCCGCTCGGCGTGCTGATGATGCCCTCGCCGACCGTCTCGGCCACCTCGGTGCCGAGGAACGCGCCGACGAAGTTCATCACCGCCGCCATCGCCAGCGCCACCCGCGGGCGTCAGCGCTCGGGTGGAGACCGAGGTCGCGATCGCGTTCGCGGCGTCGTGGAAGCCGTTGGTGTAGTCGAAGGCGAGTGCGATGACGACGACCGCGACGACGAGCGCGAGCTCCACGCTCAGCTCTCCTTGACGGCGATCTGCTCGACCGTGTTGGCGACGTGCTCGAACGCGTCGATCGCGGCCTCCAGCAGGTCGACCACGGTCTTGAACTTCATCACCGTCAGCGCGTCGTACTCGCCGCTGAAGAGCTTGGCGATGAGCCGGCGGTGCACCGCGTCACCGGTGTTCTCCAGCCGGTTGATCTCGATCCAGTACTCGGCCAGGTCCTTCATCGTGCGCAACCGGGGCATCGCCTCGGCGGTCAGGTGGGCCATCCGCTGGAGGACCTCGATCTGCTCGGCGATCTCCTCCGGCAAGCTTGTCCAGCTTGAACAGATGGACGGAGTCGACCGCCTCCTCCATGAAATCCATCACATCGTCGAGATCGGAGGCCAGCCGGTAGATGTCCTCGCGGTCGAACGGGGTGACGAAGGTCGAGTTGACCCGGCGGATGATCGAGTGGGTGGTCTCGTCGGCCGCGTGCTCGGCATCCTTCATCTCGGCGGCGATCTGGTGGCTCGAGCCGAGAGTCCGCTACCCGCTCGTGCTGCCGAGCAGCTCGGCCAGGATCCTGGACTCCGTCCACGAGGTGGTTGGCGGACTCGGTGAAAAGGTCGTAGAACGTCGGGTCGTTCGGACGCAGACGTAACGGCACTTCAAGCTCCGGGTGAACGAGGGACAAACCGTGAACATGCTAGGGGCAACAGACGGTTGACGCGGCATCCGCCTGCTCAACGTACCCGGTCGGGATGAACTCACGCCTGACGCGTCGCGGTGAGTCGATCGGTTTCAGTGTGTGATCACGGCGTAGAGGTCGAACAGGCCGACGACCAGGACCAGACCGGCAGCGACCCGGAGCACCCGTTCCTGGCCGAGGGCATGCACGGCTGCCCCGCCGGTACGGCGGTAGACCGCGCTGACCGCGGCCCAGCAGGACAGCGAGAGCACGAGTACGACGATGCCGAGGCCGGTGCCGGACGTCGGACGAACCGTGGCCGGAGGCAATCAGGAGGATGCCGTTGGCGATCAGGCCGAGCGCGGTCCGGCGCCAGGCGAGCAGCGTGCGTTCGGGCTGCAGCCCGGGATCCGGTGTGCTCATCGCCACAGTGCAGAAGAGCAGGCCGATCAGGCCCGACCACGGCGATCGTTGCCCCGAGCATCAACGGCAGCCGGGTGACCGGGAGGCTGCCGCCGGTGCGCATCGCGGCCAGGTTCTGCTGCCAGCGGCGGAAGGCGCCTGCGGTGGTGACGATTCCGGCAGCGACCAGAACCACGCCGATGATCCGGGCCGGCCAGCGGTCCGGACCGAGGTCGAGGAACTGCACTGCGGACAGACCACCCGCGTAGCAGGCGAGTGAGGTCCGCAGATAGGCCAGATAGGTCCGTTCGTTCGCCAGGGTGAACCGGTAGTCGGGCTCCTGCTCTTCCGTCATCCGCAGCTCACCAGGCCGTGGTTCTGCTTCAGAGTCAGCACCCGCTGCACGCTACTGGTCAGCATTGTCGGCGAACGCCTTGTCCTGCTGAGCCTTGGCGACCAGTGCATTCACCATAGTGTCGGTCAGCCCCGCTGTGGCGTTGATGACGATGTCGCCGCCGGCCGCGACGAACCGGGTCGCCCGCTGGCCCGCCGGCACCGACGCGACCTCGGCGGCCGCCCCGACGTCGTCGGTGATCACGACACCGCCGTCCACCGCAGATCGCCGCGCAGCATGCCCTGGATGACGGTCGGCGAGAACACCGCGCGGTTCCGGGATCGATCTTGGTGTAGGTGGCCGTCGAGATCATCACCATGTCGGCGCCGGCCTTGATCCCGTCGGCGAACGGCTGCGAGGTCGGCGTCGCCGCGAACCGTGACGTTGTCGACCACCCCGGACGAGAAGTCGGTGTTGCCGCGCACCCGGCCGAGTCCCGGGAAGTGCTTGACCGAGGTCATCACGCCGGCCTCTGCATCCCTCTGACGAAGGCCGCCACCGGCGGACCGACCTCGCCGGGCGTGTTGCCGTACTCGCGGTCCAGACTGCCGATCGGGCGCGTTCTGGGACTTCAGCGCGACGCGGTACGACGTCCGCCACCGGCGCGAGGTCGACGTTCACGCCGGCCTGCTTGAGCTGGCCGCCCCAGCTCCTGCGCCTGCGCGGTGAGCTTGTCGGTGGACCAGGTGCCTTGGACGGTCGCCGCCGGGATCCGGTCGAATCCGGCCCCCTTCAGGCGCTGGATCTGGCCGCCTTCCTGGTCAGCCGCGATGAGGGGGCGGATGCCCTTTACCGTGGCGGCCGTGCTCGCAGCGGCCATCGCCGTACGCGTGTGGGTCAGGCTGCCGCTGTTTCCGAGCAGGAAGACGCTGCCGGGCTTCTCCTTCTGCACGATGGAGCGCTGGGCCGAGGTCATGCCGTTGGCGCTGATGCCGGTCATGATCAGCTGGGCCGCCCGCTCGCGGAGCGTGAGGGTCTGCGAGCTTCTGGTCGATGCAGCTCGGCGTTGAAGTCGGCCTCGGGGTTGGCGCCTGCGTCGGCGTTTGGGTGGGAGCGGTGGGCCGGCTGGTCGGCAGTGGCACCGACGATGACGGCACTGTGCTGGGGCCGGCGGTCGGCGGGGACTGGCTGTCGTTGCAGCCGGCGACCACGAGTGCCGTCAAGGCGACCAACGCGACCGGACGTCTCATGTCAGCGACGCTCCCACACGGCGCGGTCGACCGTGTCGCCGGAGTGCCGGGCCAGCGTCGCGCAGACGTCGTACAGATGCTCGACCTGCTCCGCGCGTGAGTGCGTCGAAGATCGACTTGCGGACTTCTTCGACGTGGCCAGGCGCCGTCTCCACGAGCTTCTGCCGACCCAGGTCGGTGAGGATCGCCACCTGACCGCGACGGTCGGACTCGATGCCCTCCCGCCTCACCCAGCCGTTCTGCTCCAGCCGGTTCACCGCGTGCGAGAGGCGGCTGCGCGAGCCGAGAGTGGCGACGGCGAGCTCACTCATCCGCAGCCGGCCGTCCGGCGCTTCGGACAGCCGGACCAGGATCTCGTAGTACGTATGCGGGATTCCGGCGTCGCGTTGCAGTTGCTGCTCGATCCTGCTGTTCACCACTCGCTGTGCCGCGATGAACGCGCGCCAGGCCTGTGCCTCTGTCTGGTCCAGCCACCGGGGTTCCGCCATTCCCGCAGCGTAGCCAGTGCGGCTCTGGGATGCTCGTTCAACCTGATCAGCAGTACGACAGGTGCCCGAGGTCACCACCTTGACGCCGGCCGGTGAACGGATCCTGGCGGCCGCGTCGACGCTCTTCTACGAGCCGGGAATCCGGGCGGTCGGCGTGGACAGGATCGCGTCGGTGGCCGACGTGACGAAGAAGACGCTGTACGACCGGTTCGGCTCGAAGGATCAGCTGATCGCGGCGTACCTGGAGCGGCGGAACCTCGTCTGGCATCAGTTCCTCGACGAGCAGCTGGCGGCTCGGGCCCCGGGCACTCCGGAAGAGGTGATCCTGGCGCTGTCCGCGGCGCTGACCGACTGGCTGGCAGGGTCGCGGAACGGGTGCGGTCGGAGTTCGAGGCGCAGGCCGCGCTGGCGGGGATGGCCGATCCCGCTGAGCTCGCCGACCGGTTGCTTCTGCTGCACGAGGGCGCACTGGTGAGCTATCGCGTGGCCGCGATGGAGCGCCCGAGGTGGCCGGGCGTGCCGCCGCCGATCTGCTGGCCGGCTGGCCGCGGGTCTAGGAGTCGCTGCGGGTCTAGGAGTTGCTGCGCCTCATGATGGTGAGGCCGACCAGGCGCGATACGACCATGGCGACGTACCCGAGACCTGCCAGCTGCTCGAGCATCACCACCGATCGGCCCCACGACGTGATCGGGATGATGTCGCTCAGGCCTGTGCTGGAGAGCGTGGTGAAGCTCAGGAACAGCAGTTCCATCCAGGTACGATCGTTGCCTGGATCGACGGCAGCGGTGAAGCTGCCGGGAACAAGGGCCTGGACGAAGACGAACACGTACGCGAAACCCCAAGCCACCAAGGTGAAAGTCGCACCGGTGGCGTAGAGCTCGTCCGTGCTGACATCGTGGTCGGAGAGCATGTACCGCAGCAGGCTGTACGCCGCGTAGAAGTAGAAGGCGGCGTGGAGTGCAGCGGAGATCGCGCACGACTGGCTCGGTCGGGTTGAACGCGTCGACCAATGAGAGCACGACTGCCGGGATGCCGAGGCAGATGCTCACCCAGGTCAGCCCTGGTGTGGCCCGCACGGAGAAGACGGCGAGCACGAGAACGACGATGCCGAGAATCTCGAACGCGACCCGCCCGGTCGCTCGAGCCTTCCATCGCCGGGTAGACCAGCACGCCGAGCAACTGGACAACCAGCAGGACGGCCGACGGGTGCCGCCGAGCGCTTCCGACGACACTCATTGGCTGTGCCCCTCGCGGGCGGCTTCCTCGCGGGCGCTTTCCTCGCGGGAGGCGATGATCGCGGCGCGGCGAGCCAGCCGGTGGCTTCTGCGGATCTCGGCCTCGCGCAGCCGCCGCCGGTCCTCGTCCGTCTCCGGGACGACCTGCGGCACCGCCCGGGGCGAACCATCCGTGTCGACCGCGACGAACACCAGGTACGCCGACGCCACCTGGACCTGCGGCCCGACGGAATCCCACCGATCGGCGGTGATCCGTACGCCGACCTCCATCGAACTGCGACCGGTCCAGTTCACCTGGGCGCTGAAATGCACGACGTCGCCGACCCGCACCGGTACCAGGAAGACCATCTCGTCCATCGACGCCGTGACCGCCGGCCCGCCGGAGTGCCGCGCCGCGACCACACCCGCGACCGAGTCGACCAGCGTCATGATCACGCCACCGTGCACGGTGCCGAGCAGGTTGGTCTCGTTCTGCGCGGTGATGTGCGACAACGACAGCCGTGTCTCGGACATCGGCCGGGACAACGGACTGCTGGACATACTGACTCCTTCGGGCTCACCACCTGGTGGGATCTGCGCAGACTATCCCGGCGAGTTGTCCACAGGTTCGAAATCGCGGGCTGCAGCGGGCGCCGATCCTCGTACTTTCTCTGGCGAGGAGGTGGCCCCCGATGACCATCGACAGCTTCACCGAACATGCCCACGGCAACCACGCCGACTGGGCCGACCCAGTTCTGACTCCCCTGACCCGCAGGCAGGCCGCGCGACTCGTAAGCATCGGCCTGAGCGTCGCGGCCCGGCTCGGGCTCGACGTCGCCTACGAGGGCCGCGCGGCGCTCGTCCCGGTCGAGTCCTCCGCCTCAGGCCCGGTGCTCGGCCTGAGCAACCTCGCGCGGACCCTGTCGCGCTACGAAGAGCAACGCTGGCCGGCCCTGGTCGAGGAGCATTTCGTGCAACTCGTCGACTGTCTCCGCCACGGTCCGCCCGCTCCACCTACCGACCCCGAGCGAGAGCTGATCCAGCGACTCGTCCCCCGCGAGGCGCTCCCCGCCGACTGGGCGGCCGAACGCCCCGAGTTCGTGCCGGGCCTGTTGTCCGTCCCCTCGACCGTCAACGACGGCGTCGTCACCATGTTCCTCAACCCGCCCGACCTCGGCCTCACCTGGGCCGAGGCCGAACGCTTCGGCCTGACCAACCTCCGCCGCCTGACCGACCACGTCGAGTACGTCGACCATGACGACATCCGCATCGCCCTCGTCACCGGCACCGCCTTCGCGGCCTCCCGGGCCCTCGTCCTCGAAACCGTCCTGCGCGAGTCCCTCCACCTCGACCTCGACCACCCATCCCATGGCCTCCTCGTCGCTCTCCCGGCCCGAGACCTCCTCCTGGTTCACGTCATCCACGACCTCTCGGTCATCCCCGCCCTAGGTCTCCTCCTCAACCTCGCCGCCCGCTCCCACACGCACGACCCCAGCCCGCTGTCGCCCGACGTCCACCTGGTGACCCCGACCAGCACCACAGACCTCAGTCCTGCAGCCGGCTCCGGGCCTGACTCGAGCCGCACCTGGACCTGGCACCCAGCCACCACCGCCTCCCCCGGCCACGCCCCACTTCGCCTCTCGCACCCATTGGAATCCCTCACCAAACTCCTCGCCGCCGACGAACCCCGACCCACCCCGCGGTGACGCCTCAGGCAGGTGGCATCCACGGAAAAGGTGCCCTTGGCAACCAGATAGGCGGAACGAGCAGGGCTCGACTCAACTACTGGGAGGTGTGAAGTGGCCTGGCCAGTCGGAGTGGCGGATCCGGGTGATGGAGCGGACCTCGCCGATCGTCGACCACTCGTCCTTGCCCAGGCGGGCGAGCGGACGCAGCAGCTGGATCTCCGGGTGATCCCCGGCCATGACCGCCGCGTCGATCGCGAGGTGACGCACCCGGCCGATCACGACGGTGCGAGTCGCCGAGTTCGAGGGTGGTGTGCAGGGTGCATTCGATCGCCACCGGCGACTCCGCGACCCGCGGTACGGCGACCGTCTGCGACGGCTCGGTGTGTCAGCGCCGATCGCTTCGAACTCCGACACGTCCGGCGGGAAGTTCGTCCCGGTCGCGTTCACCTGCTCGTACAACGGTTCCGCGGCGAAGTTCACCACGAACTCACCGGTCGCCTCGACGTTGTTCAGGCTGTCCTTCCGCCCGACCGACGTGAACTGCACCATCGGCGGCTGCACGCACGACACCGTGAAGAACGAGTGCGGCGCCAGGTTCAGCACCCCGTCGGCCGACCGGCTCGACACCCACGCGATCGGCCGCGGCACCACCACAGAGTTCAGCAGGGCGTAGAACTCGCGCCGGCCCAGCACATCCGGATCCATATCGACACGCACCTTCGCAGTACATCAAATCCGGTGGACGCCGCCGCACCCCGGCACCAGGATCAACCGGACAGACCTTGCCGAACGAAGGAGGCACAGCTTGGACGAACACGACGAACTCCCGGGGCAGGTGGCGGAGGTGGCTCGACAACACGGCGTGGAGTCTCGGCAGGTGGCGGAGGTGGCCGGCGGTGTCGCCAACCGCGGATTCGTCCTCGGCGAGGCGTTGTTCCTGCGGGTTCCGCGACCAGGATTCGAGGCCGATCTCCGGAAGGAGACCACGGTCATACCGATCGCGCGCTCGGCCGGCGTGCTGACGCCCGCGATCATCGAGTACGACGAGAGCCGCGAACTGATCGATGCGCCGTACGTCGTGATGGAACGAGTCCACGGCGCCGAGCCGACCGACTTGCCGACGGGTCTGGCGGAGCAACTCGCCCGCTTACACCAAGCTCGAGAAGCCGACATCGCCAGACCTGCCGCAAGACGGCTGGGGCGATCCGTGGCGAACCGTCGACGACCTGGCAATGCGCGGCTACCTCGACTCCGGTACGGCGGCCTGGCTGACCGGCTGGTTCACCCGCCTCGGCGATCGGTTCGACCGCGACGAGCCGACTGTCCTGATCCACGGAGACGTTGCCGCCCACAACTTTCTGGCCGCCCCCACCGGCGAGCTGACAGCCCTCATCGACTGGGGCGACGCCGCCCACGCCCCACGCGCCATGGACTTCGCCAAACTCCCCCTGGACCACGTCGCCACGATCCTCCCCGATTACGTTCATCACACCGCGTACGCCGTACCAGAAGACGAGCTCGCCGCAGCCACCCTCTGGTTCCACGTCGCCTGGGCGCTTGGCAAACTCCCAGCCGGACCCTGGCCCAGCCAGCGCCACTGGACCGCGCCACCGGCCAGCCGCCTCCTGGGCCTCCTCAAATTCTTCGCCTCGACCCCACCTCCACCCTGGTCAAACCTCACCTAGCCACGCCGGACCGACCGGACCAGCACCCGAGAGATCAAGAAGACGGGGTTCTGGCTGTGAGCGATGACATTTCTGCTGTAAAACAAGGGGGTTTGCACTTGTTGCGACATGGGGCAGACTGGGGTCCCGTGACTGACTATGTAGCGGCCGAGGACCGGTACGACGACCAGATGGCCTATCGGCGGACGGGGCGCAGCGGGCTGCTGCTGCCCGCGATCTCGCTGGGGCTGTGGCACAACTTCGGCGACGACAAGCCGTTCGACCACGCAGCGCGACATCCTGCGCCGGGCGTTCGACCTCGGCGTCACGCACTTCGACCTGGCGAACAACTACGGCCCGCCGTACGGCTCGGCCGAGACCAACTTCGGCGGCGCACTTCGCCCGCGACTTCGCGACCGTACCGCGACGAGCTGATCCTGTCGACCAAGGCCGGGTACGACATGTGGCCGGGCCCGTACGGTCAGGGCGGCGGCTCGCGCAAGTACCTGCTCGCCTCGCTCGACCAGTCGCTGAGCCGGATGGGCGCTGGACTACGTCGACATCTTCTACTCGCACCGGTTCGACCCGGACACCCCGCTCGAGGAGACGATGGGCGCGCTCGACGCCGCCGTCCGCTCCGGCAAGGCGCTGTACGCCGGCATCTCGTCGTACTCGGCGGACCGGACCCGGGAGGCGGCGCGGATCCTGCAGGAGCTCGGCACGCCGCTGCTGATCCACCAGCCGTCGTACTCGATGCTGAACCGCTGGATCGAGGAGGACCTGCTCGACGCTGTCGGCGAGCTCGGGAGTCGGCGTGATCGCGTTCTCACCGCTGGCGCAGGGCGTGCTCACCGACCGGTACCTGAACGGCGTACCGGACGGACTCCCGCGCGGCGCAGGGCAAGTCGCTCAGCACCGGACATGCTGACCGAGGAGACCCTCAAGCACGTCCGCGCGCTGAACGAGATCGCCAAGGAGCGCGGCCAGTCCGTCGCCCAGCTCGCGCTCGCCTGGACGCTGCGCGACGACCGGGTCACCAGCGCCCTGATCGGCGCCTCCAGCGTCGCCCAGCTCGAGGACAACCTGGCCGCGGTGCAGAACCTGAAGTTCTCCGCCGGAGGAGCTGGACGCCATCGACGCCGACGCCGTCGAGGCCGGCATCAACCTCTGGAAGAAGAGCTCCGACGCCTGACCGCAGTCCTCTCACCACACCGCCGGAGCGCACCACAGTGTGCGCTCCGGCGGTGTAGTTCGGTGACAGAGCGGGGTGCGGTGGTTGCGGCCCTCGGAGATGGGCCTACCCGCAGCATGACTCCGCTCTCCCGCTACCTCTACGGCACCCCGATGCCGCACGAGGACGAGCAGACCTAGGGACAAAGGGGGCTCTTCTGCTGTGGGTGATGGTCTGGGGGGTGGTCGGGATCTGGTGGCCTGAGACAGGTTGTCGGGGGCCGAGACCTGTTATTTCCTGTCTCGGCCCACCAGTTCCTGTCTCAGCACCCCGCTACTGGCCGGCAACCGCCACCAGGCGCACCGGCCCTCCACCAGCCAACCCCAACCGGGCCACCCAGGCCGTCACGATCCGACCCCCCGGACACCAAACCGGGACCGCGGACACAAAACCGGGACCGCGGACATCTAGTCGGGGCCGTGGACAGCTGATCCGGTGTCTACGGTCCCCACAACCTGTCCAAGGTCCCAACCCCTCACCCCGAAACCCTCCCCACCACTCAAGCGTTCGCCCATCTCGCCCACACCGAGGGCAGACGAGCCCCGTTTCAGGGGTCAACCCCCGAGCGTGTGGGTTGTCCCCTGGAAATTTGGGGGCCGAACCCACCAACTCAGGGGTCAACCCATGAAATGGCCGGGCCGGGGCCGGGGCTGGGGCTGGGGGTCGGGGCTCGGACTGGGCCGGGGGGTCGGGGCTCGGACTGGGGCCGGGGATCGGGTTGGGGCTGGGGCTGGGGGCCGGGGCTCGGACTGGGCCTGGGGGCGGGGGCTCGGGCTGGGGCGAGGGCTCGGGCTGGGGCCGGGGCTCGGGGCTCGGGCATGCAGGGTGCCAACCCACACGCTGATGGGTTGACCCCTCAAATCACCCCACACATCGAGCAGAGGGGCGCAAAGGTGACCGGGCCCGGTCCCTCGGATGCCTCCGAAGAACCAGGCCCGGTCTGCCGGCTTCCACTGCGCCTGGGTTGTGGGGCCGGCTGGTACCCACTCCCGCTGCGCCTGGTCTGCGGAGGTGGGTCCCTGTGTCCTCCCCCGCTGCGCCTGATGTGCGGGGGAGGACGGTTCGTGGGTTACGGCAGTCCGTCGATCGCCTTCTTCGCGCCGGGGTGCAACGGCACCGGGACGGTCTTGCCGGCGTTCTCCAGTGTGATGCCCTTGGCCGCTACGTTCACCGCGACCAGCGCGTCCGTGTTGTCGTAACTGACGTTGGTGAGCTGCTCGGCCTTCATGTTCTCCCGGACCAGCAGCACGTTCGGCCCGATGATCGTCGCCACGTCGGCCGACTGCTTGTACGTCGCTGCCGGGATCGGCGACTGGGTGTAGATCGTGCCGTACTTCTCCTGCATCTTCGGCAGCAAGATCAGCAGTACGGCGCCCGCCGCCACACCCAACCCGGTCGGGGTCTGGCGCCGTTCCAGGTAAGCCGTCGAAGTCGAAGAGCGGGTAGACGCAGGCCGCGAACGCGACGACGGCCAGGACCCAGTCCGTGATCCCGGGGTCGTCGTGTCGACCGCGCCTTGGAACGGATTCAGGACCGCCGGCACCTTCCAGCCGCCGGTAACACACCAGCGTGATCGGCAGAACCGCTGCGAGAAAGATCACCAGGTAAAACTGCGTGCCCTGTGGTAACGGGAAGAAGACCTGCACGCAGGACGCCGACGCTGATGATCGCGCACCAGACCGAGATCGCCACGGTCCAGAGCAGGCCGAAGCCGCCGAGCGGGTCGTTCCTGCTCGTACTCGGCGAGTTCGTCCTCGGAGGGCGCGGTCGAGCCGGCCCCCGTGTCAACACCGACAGTCATCGACCGGTTCCCTCCTGTGTTCGAAGGCTAATGTTGCCGAACACGGCATGGAGTCGCGTGATTACGTCTTTACCAAGATCTGACACACATGAGCGTCTCCTGGCCTACGATCACCGCATGAGTGGCGCGGTACAGGATTCTGTTGGTCGAGGACGATCTCGATATCGCCAATGCCCTGATACCTGCGTTGCGGCGCTACGGGCTGATGGTGACGCATGTCCGGACGGCCGCGGACGCGCTCGCGGCGGACCCCGGCGACCTGGTCCTGCTGGACCTCGGTCTGCCGGACGGCGACGGCATCAACGTGTGCCGGCAGATCCGGACGGTCTCCGACGTGCCGGTGATCGCGGTGACCGCGCGCGGCGAGGCGGCCGACCGGGTCCGCGGGTTGCGCAGCGGCGCCGACGACTATGTGGTGAAGCCGTTCGCGATTTCCGAGCTGCTGGCCCGCATCGATGCTGTACTTCGTCGTACCGGCCTCTTGCAGCCCCGCCCCCGGGTGACCGTCGGCGACCTGACCGTGGACATCGAGGCCCGGACGGTCCAGGTCGCGGACAAGCCCATCAGCCTGACCCGCAAGGAGTTCGACGTGCTCGCTGTGCTGGCCGCTCACCACGGCCGGGTGGTCCCCCGCGAACAGGTCGCCCTGTACGCCTGGCAGTCCGTCTTCGAGGCCTCGTCGCGGACCATGGACGTGCACGTGGCCAGCCTGCGGGCCAAGCTCGGCCGGCCCGAGCTGGTGCAGACCATCCGCGGTGTCGGCTACCGCCTGGGTTCGGACTGACCGTTGCGCCGTCGCCTGCTGCAGTCCCTCGTCCCGATGGTCGATCGCTGCTCGCCATCGTCGCCGCCGTACCGCTGGCCAACTACGTCGCCACCAGTGCGTCGCGCACGCTCTTCCTGTCCCGCAGCAACGACGCGGACTGGTTCGCCACGATGGCGGAGTCGCCACTGCAGTCCGGCGACATCGCCAACCTGCGTGAGCTGGCGGTCCGCTACCACGAGCTCTACAACACCCCGGTCTTCGTCGTCGACGTCGACCGCCGGGTGGTCGCCACCTCGCGGTCCGGTGTCGACGTCAAGGAGCCGGACCTCGCGGCCGCGCTGGACAGCACGCTGGCCGGCCGCCTGCCGGCCGAGCCGCCGCGCGCTGTGGCCCGTGGCGCTCCGGCGAGATGGTGGTCGCCGCGCCCGGTCGTCAACAACGGCCGCGTGCTCGGTGCCGCCGTCCTGCGGGTGCCGACCGAGAAGGCCCGCGACCAGGTGCAGAACGGCCTGCTGCTGCTCCTCGGCGGCCTGCTGATCAGCATCGGCGCGATCGTCATCGGCATCGTCCGGCCGATCACCCGCTGGGTGCTGCGGCCGCTGAACGACCTCGACAACGCGACCCACCAGGTCACCCGCGGCGCCCTCGACACCCGGGTGTCCACCGACGGCCGCGCACCCGAGCTGCGCCGGCTCGGCGACAGCTTCAACTCGATGGCGCTCAGCCTGCACCAGGCCCGCCAGCGCGAGCGCGAGTTCGTCGCCGACGCGTCCCACCAGCTGCGGACGCCGCTCACCTCGGCCCGGATCCACATCGAGGGCCTGTCCAGGCTGTCCCCGACCGCCCGGTTCGCGCTCAGCGACATCGACCGGCTCGGCCGGATCGTCCAGCGGCTGTCCCGGCTGGCCGGCTCGGACCGCCCGGAGCCGATGCCGAGGGCAACGAAGAGCCGCTGGACCTGGCCCAGGCCGTCAAGGAGCGGCTGGTCGGCTGGAAGGCCGTGTACGCCGCCGACGACCTGGAACTGATCATCGGCGAGATGGTGCCGGGCGGTGTCGCGCCGGAGCTCGAGGTGGACGACATCCTCGACGTACTGCTCGACAACGCCGTCCAAGTACGGCGCCCCGCCGGTCGAGGTGTCGGTACTGCGGGACGGCACCGAGGTGGTCCTGTCGGTCCGCGACCACGGTCTCGGCCTCGGGTCGCGCGACCTGAAGAAGGTCGGCGAGCGGTTCTGGCGCAGCGCCCACCACCGGGAGATGCCGGGCACCGGCCTGGGCCTGGCGATCGTCCGCTCCGAGGCGGCCCGGGTCGGCGGCCGAGTGGTCGCCCGCCCGCCGATCGGCGGCGGCCTGGTGATCGAGGTCCGCGTCCCCCTGATCGACGACTACGACATCTGAGCGTGCCGCGCCCGGCAACAGCCGGCGCGGCGACCGTGACAGCTCAGATGTGGTTGTTGCGGTACCAGCGCTCGGCGGCCGGGTGCAGCGGGATCGGCATCGTCGCGATCGCCGAGCGGGGTCCAGCGAACCGGCCTCGGGGTGCGGCCGTCATCAGGTCGGTCTGCCGGCGGAACATCGTGTTGACCGTCCACCAGGCCCACGAGTCGGACAGGTTCGGCGTGGCCAGCAGGTAGTTCGGGACCGCCAGGGTCGGGACCGAGGTGGCCAGCCCGTACGACCGAGGGCGGGATCGACGACACGCACGTAGCCGCCGAACCGCTTGAGCGCGATGCTCCTGCGCCGACGGCGCCGATGTCGACCAGCCGGAAGCCGATCGATCGACTGCAGTGCCGCGATCGGCGTGGTCGGCAGGCCACCGCTCCAGATCAGCGCGTCGATCCCGTTGGGGTTCTTGACCCTCGGCCTTCTCCTGCAGCTGCTTGACCGCGTCTTCCAGGTCGAGGTACCGCTTGATCACCTTGAGCCCGGCGGTGCTCGAGGATCAGGTCCGCGACCACCCGGGTCCCGGAGTTCGTCGGGCCGATGCTGACCAGCTCTGTGGCCGTCTCAGGTGCTTCAGCTCGTCGATCGTCGAGCGCGAGTCGGGACCACGACGTGCACGTAGTTGTCGTAGGTCCGGGCCAGTGCGGTGAACTTCAGCCGGCCGCTGCTGAACGTGGTCCGGAGCCCTCATAGGCGTCCAGCGCCGAGTCCGACAGGTACTGAACCCGAGGTCGGCCGCGCCGGTGGCCAGCATCCTGCAGGTTCTCCACCGAACCGTTGGTGCCGCACCGGCGTGAGCTCCATGCCGGTGACCTCGCTGACCAGCTTCGCCAGCCCGGCGCCGAACGTCGGCGTAGACACCGCCCGCGTTACCGGTCGCGAACGTGGCCGGCGCCGGCCGGGGCCGGTTCGTCGGAGCGGCCGCGGGAGCACCCGGGCAGCGACCAGGGCCGCGGCGGCGGCGGCACCGAGTCCGAGCACGCTGCGCCGGCGTCATCCCAGTCGGCCGGGCAGGGGTCAGCAGGCGGGGACGATCCATGCAGGACAACCTAGACGACAAGGGGTCCTCAGGGGTAGCCGGTCCCCAGCCTGCAACCGAACCGCTACCCGCAGGTACGCCGCCTGCACCTCGGGGACCCGACCTGGGCGGCGGGCGGGGAAGGTCTGAAACTGCGTCTGGACGGGCCCGGGGTGGGTGTGACAGCGTTGTCATGCAGCGGCCGCGCGGGTCGCGGAGAATCCCGTCATCGGAGGATGATTTCGTGCACGACGACCGATCAACTCATCGAGGAGCGGCTCAAGCGCGCCCTGCGGGAGCGGATCCGCCCCGCGATCTACGGCGCCGCCGTACCGCTGGACATCGAGGTGTGGCACGCGCCTGGTGAGCCGGTGTCGCCCGCCGAGGCGCTCGCCGCGACCTACGAGCCGGCCGCGATCGGTCTGCCGTGGGGTCCCGCCTGGGGCACCGCGTGGTTCCACTTCAGCGGCCAGGTGCCGGCCGAGTGGGCCGGGCAGCGAGATCGAGGCCGTCATCGACCTCGGCTTCAGCGGCGGCCCCGGGCTTCTCCGCGGAGGGCCTGGTCCACACCACGTCCGGCGTACCGCTGAAGGGGCTGCACCCGCGCCAGACCTACGCGCCGCTGTCGATCCTCGGCCCCGACGGTACGGCGGCCTCCCCGGGCGACCGGATCGAGTTCTACGTCGAGGCCGCGGCGAACCCCGAGGTGCTCGGCTCGAACGCCTTCGCCCCGATCGACATCGGCGCCAAGCCGGAGCCGGGCGGCAAGCCGATCTACCAGCTGACCCGCGCCGACCTGGCCGTCTTCAACGCCGAGGTGTGGGACCTGATCCTCGACCTGGAGGCGCTGGACGGCCTGCAGAAGGAGCTGTCCCCGCAGGAGCCGCGCCGCCGGGAGATCCTGCGCGCGCTGAGCCGCGCGCTGGACGTCCTGGACTACGAGAACGTCGCCGGCACCGCGGCGGACGCCCGCGCCGAGCTGACCGACGTACTGAGCCGGCCGGCGCACGCGAGCGCCCACCAGCTGTCCGCGGTCGGGCACGCGCACATCGACTCGGCCTGGCTCTGGCCGCTGCGCGAGACCCGCCGCAAGGTGGCCCGGACGGTCTCCAACGTCGCCACCCTGGCGCAGGAGTACCCGGAGCTCGTCTTCGCGTTCTCCCAGGCCCAGCAGCACGCCTGGGTGAAGGACAACTACCCGGAGGTGTGGGAGCGGCTGAAGAAGGCCGTTGCCGACGGCACCATCGTTCCGGTGGGCGGCATGTGGGTCGAGTCCGACACCAACCTGCCCGGTGGCGAGGCGCTGGCCCGGCAGTTCGTGCACGGCAAGCGGTTCTTCCTGGACGAGTACGGGATCGACACCCAGGAGGTCTGGCTGCCGGACTCGTTCGGCTACACCGCGGCGCTGCCGCAGCTGGTGAAGCTGTCCGGCTCGAAGTGGTTCCTGACCCAGAAGATCTCCTGGAACAAGGAGAACAAGTTCCCGCACCACACCTTCTGGTGGGAGGGCCTGGACGGGACCCGGGTGTTCACCCACTTCCCGCCGATCGACACCTACAACTCCGACCTGTCCGGCCGCGAGCTGGCGCACGCGCAGCGCAACTTCGCCGAGAACGGCGCCGCGACCCGCTCGCTGGTGCCCGTTCGGGTACGGCGACGGCGGTGGCGGCCCGACCCGTGAGTTCGTCGCGACCGCCCGCCGGGTGGCGAACCTGGAGTCCTCGCCGCGGGTGACGATCGAGTCCCCGACCGAGTTCTTCAGCGCCGCCGAGGAGGAGTACCCGACCACGCGCCGGTCTGGTCGGGTGAGCTCTACCTGGAGATCCACCGCGCGACGTACACCTCGCAGGCCAAGACCAAGCAGGGCAACCGGCGCAGCGAGCACCTGCTCCGCGAGGCCGAGCTGTGGTCCGCCGCGGCCGTGGTGGCGGGCAAGCTGGACAGCTACCCGTACGAGGACCTGGACCGGATCTGGAAGGCCGTGCTGCTGAACCAGTTCCACGACATCCTGCCGGGCAGCTCGATCTCCTGGGTGCACCGCGAGGCCGAGGCGACGTACGCGCGGCTGGCCGAGGAGCTCGAGGCGATCATCGCGACGGCTCAGCAGGCGCTGGCCGGCGAGGGTTCGAGCGCAGATCGTGTTCAACGCCGCGCCGCACGGCCGCAACGGCGTCGCCGGCCTCGGTGCCGGTGATCGCCGCCGGCGAGGGCCAGTCGGTCACGGTCGACGGACGGCGTACTGGACAACGGCCTGATCCGGGTCACCATCGACGAGCGGGGCCTGATCACCTCCGCTGTACGACGTGGACGCCGACCGCGAGGTGATCGCGCCAGGTGCACGCGCGGCAACCTGCTGCAGCTGCACGTGGACACCCCGAACCACTGGGACGCCTGGGACGTCGACTCGTTCTACAAGAACAACGTCCGCGACGTGACCGAGGTCGACAGCGTCGACTTCAGCACGGTCGAGGGCGTCGCGACGGTCGTGGTGAAGCGGTCCTTCAACCGGTCGAGCGTCACCCAGACGCTGCGGCTGCGGCCGGGCGCGAAGCGGGTCGACATCGAGACCTCGATCGACTGGCACGAGTCGGAGAAGTTCCTCAAGGCGGCCTTCCCGGTCGACGTGCACGCCGACCGGTCCGCCTCGGAGACCCAGTTCGGGCACATCTTCCGGCCGACCCACCAGAACACCTCGTGGGACGCGGCCAAGTTCGAGATCGCGGCGCACCGCTGGGTGCACGTCGGCGAGCCCGGGTACGGCGTTGCCGTGGTCAACGACTCGACGTACGGCCACGACATCAACCGGACCGCCCGCGAGGACGGCGGCACGACGACCACGATCCGGACCGTCGCTGATCCGGGCGCCGCGGTTCCCCGACCCGCAGACCGACCAGGGCGTGCACGTCGTCAACCACGCGCTGGTGGTCGGCGCCGGGATCCCCGAGGCGATCGAGGAGGGCTACCGGATCAACCTGCCGGAGCGGGTCGTCACCGGTGCCGACGGTGTCGCGCCGCTCGTTGCCGTGGACAACGGCAACGTGATCGTCGAGGCGATCAAGCTGGCCGACGACCAGTCCGGCGACGTCGTCGTCCGGCTCTACGAGTCGACCGGCGGCCGCTCCCGCGCCACCGTCACGCCGTCGTTCGACGGCCGCGTCGGTGACCGAGGTCGACCTGCTCGAGCGCCACCTGGCCGACCGCGACCTGCCGACGGCGGAGTCTCCTTCGAGCTCCGCCCGTTCCAGATCCTCACCCTCCGCTTCACGCGCTCCTGACCCACCCGCCAGCGAGCGAGGAGCTCTGAGCGCCCTGACCTGGCAGGCCTTCGGGACAGTCAATGGGACCGTGTCGGCGCAGGCCCCCAGCTCTCTGATGCGACGAGCCGGCGTCTCGCGAGCCGGCGCGAGTGTTGGCGACGCCGACCCGACGTAGCGTGGCAGTTGGCATGGCATCCCGACACCCTTGCTCGGTTCCCGCACGCTCGACCGGCAGACGGCTCGCACCCTGCCGCCCGGGTCCGCGACTGCCCACGCTGGCCCAGACCGTGCTGTTCGCGAGTCACCGCAGGACGTTCTTCCCCCGGATGCGCGAGAAGTACGGCGACGTGTTCACGATCCGGCTGGTCCCGTCCAGCCGCGTGTGCGTCGTACTGAGCCGGCCGGACCACATCCGCGAGGTGTTCGGCAGCCCGCCGTCGGTGATGCATGCCGGCGAGGGCAACACGGTGCTGCGAGCCGATCATGGGCTCCCACTCGCTGCTGCTGCTCGACGACGAGGACCACGTCCGGATGCGCCGCCAGCTGATGCCGGCCTTCTCCGGCCAGGCGCTGCGCGGGTACGCCGGGATGGTGCGCGAGCTGGCCGCGCGCCGAGGTCGCGAAGTGGCCGGTCGGCAAGCCGTTCAAGGCTGCACGAGCGGATGCGGAACCTGACCCTGGAGATCATCCTGCAGGTCATCTTCGGCGTGACCGACGAGCGACCGGCTGAACGCCGCTCCGCCCGCTGATGGACAAGATCGTGTCGGTGTCGCCGGTGATCATGCTGGGCGGGTTCTACCCGCGCGCTGCTCCGGTTCCCGCCGTGGCGGACGTACCTGACCACCCAGCAGCAGGTCGACGAGATCCTGTACGACGAGATCGCCAAGCGACGCGGGAACTTTGCCGGACGCAACGACGTACTCTCGCGACTGCTCGCCGCCGGCACCTGGACGGACGACGAGCTGCGGGATCAGCTGGTCACGCTGCTGCTGGCCGGGCACGAGACGACCGCGACCGCGCTGGCCTGGACGTTCCATGAGCTGGCCCGGCGGCCGGAGGATCTGGCGTTCGGTCAGCGGGCCGCGGACGCGGGTGCCGACGACGAGCTGGAGGCGATCGTCAAGGAGGCGCTGCGGCTGCACCCGGTCGTCTACCAGGTCGGCCGGCGACTGACGGAGACCGCGGACGTCGCCGGCTACCGGTTGCCGCGCGGTACGACGATCATGGCCGCGATCGGGCTGGTGCACCGCGACGCGGAGCACTTCCTGCTGCCGAAGGACTTCCGGCCCGCAGCGCTTCCTGTCCGACGACCCGCCGGCGCCCGGCACCTGGATGCCGTTCGGCGGCGGCGCGCGGCGGTGTATCGGCGCCGGCTTCTCCCTGATGGAAGGCACCGAGATCCTCCGCGCCGCCCTCGCCGCCTACGACTTCCACGCCCCGACCCGAAACCCGAGCCGGCCCAGGCGAAGAACGTCACCCTGGTCCCGCGTCCGGGCGAGTCCGTGGTGCAGGTCGACGCCCGCGGTCAGGAGCTCAGTCCTCGGAGTCGCCGACGTCGCCCAGGTCCACGTCGCGGTACGTCCTCGAGGTCCGCCTCGTCGTCGTCTTCCAGCTCGAAGGGGTCGTCGTCGTCGACCACGTGGACGGCGGCTTCCTCGGCGGAGGCGGCGGCGCCGTCGAAGCCGACGTCCTCGGCGACCAGTTCCTGCTCGTCGTCGTCGTGCGCGCCCTCGTCCGGCGCGACCAGGCGGCCGGAGCGCTCGATCGCCGACCTCGGGACCGCCGACGTCCTCGCCGTCCTCGGCGTACGGGTCGGCGTCCGGCTCCTCCTGGGCGATCCGCTGGTCCAGCGTCTCCCCCTCGAGCGCCTCGTCGGCCGTCGTACCGAATCCTTCGCCCGCGGACCACTTCTCCGGCGGCGAGTAGCCCTCGTCGAGCAGATCGTCGACACCCCGGTCGTTCAGGGTGTCCTCCGTCTGCAGCTGGTCCTCGTCGTCGACGCTGTAGCTGCCGTAGTCCTCGCGGTTGTTCATCCGTCATGCCCCCACCCTGACCGTCGCCGGCGCTCGCGAAGCAAGCCGGGCGCTCGGTAGCCGCATGATGGGGCGTGGATCCGGTCAGGCTGACGTTGGACCAGTTGCGGGAGCTGCGCGACGACATCGCGCCGCAGGCCGCGCGCCGTTCGCGCGCCTCGGTCCGCCGCCGGGTCGACCGCTGGCGCGACCGGGCCTTCTTCATCGCCCAGTGCGCCCTCGCCGCCGGCGTCGCCTGGGCGCTGGCCCGGTACGTCGTCGGCCACCCGCAACCGTTCTTCGCGCCGGTCGCGGCGATGGTCTGCCTCGGGTTCAGCTTCGGCCAGCGGCTACGCCGGGTCGCCGAGGTGATGGTCGGCGTGGCGGTCGGTGTCGGGGTCGGCGACCTGTTCGTCCACGTCTTCGGTACCGGCGTCCCGCAGATCGTCTTCGTGGTCGCGCTGGCGATGAGCGTCGCCGTACTGCTCGGCGCGGGCAACCTGATGACCACGCAGGCCGGTGTCCAGGCGGCGATCGTCACCACCCTGCTGCCGGACCCGGGCGCCGGCTTCAGCCGCTGGCTGGACGCGGCGCTCGGCGGCGCGGTCGCGCTGGCCGCCGCGACGATCGCCCCGGCCGCGGCGATTCAGCCGCCCGCGGCAACAGGCCTCCGGGGTGCTGAACGAGCTCGCCGAGATCCTGATCGAGACCGCCGACGGCCTCCGGACCCAGGACGACGAGGCGGTCACCGACGCGCTCCGCCGGGCCCGCGCCAGCGAGTCCCATGCTGGACGACCTGCGCAGCGCGGCCGACGAGGGCGTCGCCGTGGTCCGGCTGTCGCCGTTCCGCCGCCGGCACCGCGGCCGGGTCCAGGAGATCGCCGACCTGGTCGACCCGCTGGACCGGGCGATCCGGAACATCCGGGTCCTGGTCCGCCGCGCGGCGGTCTCCGTCTGGCGCGACGAGCGGATGCCCGCCGAGTACCCGATGCTGCTGGAGCGCCTCGCCGACGGCACCCGCCTGATCGCCGAGTCGCTCTTCGAACCGGCCGCCGACGTCGCCGCACACCGCGTGCTGGGCGAGCTCGGCCGCCGTACCGCGGTGATGCCGACGCCCACCGGCCTGTCCGCGGTCGTCGTGCTCGGTCAGATCCGCTCCACCATCGTCGACCTGCTCGAACTGACCGGTACGACGTACGACGACGCCCGCGAACTGGTCCCGCTCCGCCTCGACGGGCTGGACGAGAAGTAGCTCACACCAAAAGATCTGCCGGATTCCCGTCATACCCGGGGTCCGGGGTGCGTCTCACAGGCATGACGATCCACCGACTGATGACCGTCATCGCCACCGAGCAGGTCCGCCTGCGCGGTGACGAGCAGGCCGTTGAGGCGACCACCCAGACCACGGACGACCGGAGCGACGCCGCCGCCGAGCAGTAACTGGCGCGAACCGGACGAACGGATCCAGGCGGCGCACCCGGACGGTCTTGCCCACCGAGCTAGACCGCACGGATGTCGCACGCAACGCAGAGGCGCCCCGTGCGAGGCGCCGCCGGATCCGTCTGGTGCACCACCACAGAGGTGCACCGCAGAACCACCCGCCGGCTGTCCTGACGCCGCTTGCGCGAGGCTCAGGCCGGTCCGGCGGGTGGTTTTTGTTTGCCTTCAGCTACTACTTAGTTGCCGTCAGCTACGATCACCTCGGTGGTGACCGAGTTGGCGATGAAGCACTCCTGGTGGGCCAGGTGATGCATCCGCTCCAGCGTCTCGGCGTCCGGCGTCCGCGCCGGCGAAGACGATCTTCGGGTGCAGCGTCACCTGGGTGATCGCCAGCCGGCCGCGCGTCGTTCTTCGCCATCACGCCGACCGCGTGGTCGTCGTACGAGTCGACCACCAGCCGCTTCTTGCGCCGCGATCGCCAGGAAGGTGAGCATGTGGCACGACGACAGCGCCGCCACGAACGCCTCCTCCGGATCGACCGGTCCCGGGTTGCCGAGGTACGTCGGATTGGCCGACCCGGGCACGGTGACCCCGCCGTCGAAGCGCCACTCGTGGTCGCGGCTGTAGGTCGTCGTAGGTGAACTCGTGCTCACCACGGCTCCAGCTGACATCGACCACGTGCTCCGACATGCTCGAGCTCACCTCTCCGAGACGTTCCCCCGGCACCAGGTCGGCGCCGACACAGGATTGCATCGTACGGCGGTGTCGCCCAGGCAGCTTCGCGACGAAGTCACTGTCGTAGCGGGCGGCCATGCCCGGCGACCGGGAAGTCGGTGGTGACCACCTGGGCACCGCTGGCCAGCGCGATCCCGACCCGGCTGTAGTCGCTTGTCAGCGATCGTCGACATCGGCTCGTCGGACCGGGTCCGGACCAGGTAGCCCTTGCGCACCAGCCGCTGGATCTCGGCCTGGTTGGCGCCGCGCGGGTCGTTCACCATCGTCACCGCGGCGTCCGGCTGACCCTCGGGACCGCGGGTGAAGACGGCCCGGCCCTCCAGGTTCGGCTTGCCGGCGCGGTAGAGGTCGCGGATCTCGCCCGCGCCGCCGTTGTCGAAGAAGAACAGCACCTTGCCGCGGGCCGGGTCGAGCGTCGGCCAGCCCTTGGTCAGCACCGACTGCTCCAGCGTCAGGCCCTGGCGGCGGACGTCGTCCGGCGATGAGCAGCTGCCGCTCGGAGAAGACCGACCGGATCTCGGTGTCGATGCTGTTCAGGTTGCGCCAGGTCCCACGGCGGCGCCTTCACGCCGCCGGCCGCGACCACCTTCGGGTCGGACTGCTTGAGCTCCAGCTGGATCGTGATCGGCGCGTGGTCCGGGTGCTGTGTCGGACCAGGTCTTCACCTGCTGCAGGCAGAGCACGAAGCTGCGGCAGTTGGTGTTGTAGTCGAAGTCCGGGACGTGCATCACCTTGATGCCGGGCTTGGCCAGCGCCGGGTCGGTGAGCGGCCCCTGACCGGTCAGCTTCCGGATCAGCGGGTACGTGTAGAGGCCGCCGGCCGGGTCCGGGAACAGGTCGAGCTCGAGGGTCCGGATGTTCTGGTCCTCCAGCTGCTGCGGGATCGAGGCGTGCGAGTACAAGAGGTTCACCGCACCTGGGTCCTGCGCCTGCTGGACCTTCTTCTCGGCCGGGCTGAGCTCCCGGTGGTAGGAGTTGTGCGACCCCATCATGCTGGATCTGGTTGAGCCGGAGCCCCGAGCTGGTTCGCCGTGACCGGCCGCTGTGTCGGTCTGCGGGGTCGGCCGGGTGCTGAGCGCCGTACCGGCGAGACCGGACGCGGCGATCGTCGGCGGACGCGAGGCCGGCGACCACCGTTCTGCTGATGCGCATGCTGCTGTTCCCCTCCATGATGGACGTGATCTCGCGATGATTCTCGTCGGTGCGGTGACCCGATCTGACGGCAATCTGTCACGAGTGAACGGCTGGGTTGGCAACGTTGTCCCCCCGGAGGCCAATGGCCATGGACCATGCAGCGACATGAGCGACATCGGGGGCGTACCCGCTGCGCCGGACGCCCACCCAGGACCGGGCCAACCGGCAGGTCGAGCGGATCCTGGACGCGGCCTGCGCCGAGGTGGTCGAGCGCGGGTACGACGCGGCGTCGACGAGCGGGATCGCGAAACGGGCGGAGATCGCGGTCGGCAGCGTCTACCGGTACTTCCCGGACAAGCGGAGCCTGATCCAGGCGATCGAGCGGCGCAACCAGGCCCGCTACACCGAGGCGGTCCGCGAGCGGCTGGCGTCGGTGACGAGACTGGCGCGAGGCGGTCGACGTCACCCTCGACACCTTCCGCGAGATGCACCGCACCGATCCGGGCTTCCGGGCCGTGGTCCTGAGCGGCCTGGGCGATCCCGACCTGGAGACGAAGCCGGGCGAGTTCGACGACCAGCACGCCGGCGAGTTCGCCGAGCTGCTGACGCCCGCTTCGGCGCCCACGACAGCCACGAGTTCCGGCTGGCGGTCACCCTGACCATCGCGATGGGCGAGGCCCTGGCCCACCTGGCCGACCGGCTGCCCGCGGACGAGGCGGAGTACGTCCTGGCCCAGGGTCGGCCAGTCCTCCACCGCCTGCTCGACACCGCACCTGCCTCCTGACGGCAGGAGCGGTGGAAACTGAAAGACCCCCGCCACTGGGGCGAGGGATCGAGGATCGCTCCGGGCTGCTGACCGGAGCTGGTAGCTCGTCTAGGGCTGTGGGACCGGGTCCGCGGTGACCGCGGGCCGAGTTGCGGCCAGTGGCTCACCCGGCCGGCGATGCGGGCCCGGCGGGGCGTCCGGACGTCGTAGCTGACGATCACCCGGTCGTCCTTGGCGTAAGCTACTCGCCGGCTGCCCAGCCGGGAGCTCCGCGGGAACCTCGAACGGTCCCTCACCGTGGCGGGTGTAGTACTCGACGGTGACCTCGGGTATTCCGCCGGGGCCCCGCTTTCCAGCTGACCGCGAACCGGTCCACGGACCCGGATCACCCGTCCGGCCGTCTTCTCCTCCTCCCGTCGGTCTCGTTCCGCCGGACACCGGCAACCACGTCCGCCACGATGCATGCCGTGACCAGCAGCACCAGGCCGAACCCACCGAGTACAACGATCGTCAACATGGCACTCACCCCCGACGCGCCGCCCGCGAGCGACGCGGTCGTCGTAGTCGAACTGCCTGCGCGGCCCTTCCCGCACACCGGTGAGACGCCCCCTGCACCCAGTCGGTTCCCAGGTTCTGACAAAGAGTTTCAGTCGTCACCGAACATGCCGAACTCGTACTGCCGGGCACCGGCCGGTCGGTGCCGAGCCGTCGGCCGACCCAGAGCTCGGCGCAGCGGGTTCGCACCCTCCGGCGCCCCGGCCAGCTCGATGCCCTCGTCCAGCAGGGCTTCCGCGCCGGCCGAGTCGCCGGTCCGAGCAGGATGCGGATCCGGGAGCCGGAGCCGCGGGTCGTCGCGAACTCGGCGTACGTGATCGAAGGTCGCCATCAGCGACAGGTCGCATCAGGCACGCGGTCGACTCGACAGCGCGGTACCACCGGGCCGAAGCCAGTTCGGCCGCCCGACTCGTGCGATGAGGTTGCCGCGCGACCGCGAGGTTGCGGAGCGCCCAGGCGTTCGGAATCTCCCAGCCCGAACGTCCTCCCAGGCTCCGACCGGCGCCGGCCTCGTCACCGGCGACCAGCGGGCGACGACGCCGGTGACCGGACCAGCCAGCTGTCCACGCCGATTCCAGCAAGTCCGTCCAGCTCACCAGGGTGCCGTCCGGTCGCAGTCGGCTCACGTCCGCGACGGCAACGATCCGTCGGACAGCACCGGCATCGAGGCCGCTGCTCCGGTCAGTCGCTCGTGCCGAAGGGCGTCCCGGTCGACACCGGCCAGCCAGTCGCTCACTCAGTCTCCATCTGGGTCCGCGCCAGCCGGCCTGGATCTCGGCGTACCCGGACCTGCAGACCGGGCGACAGCCACTCCTGCCACGCGGCCGCCGCCTGCCTCGCCCCAGACGAACAGCTTCCGGCCGCGCAGCCGCTCGGTCGACGCCTGCACCAGGCCGTTGCCCTCGGCATCGAGTGCCGCGATCCACGGCCGCTCCTCCGGCGAGCGGTCGAAGAAGAAGTCGACCGCCCGGCTGTGCCGCATCGGATAGGTCAGGTCGATCCCGTCGTACTCCGGTACGTCGACCAGGTCGAGGCGGTTGCCGTAGCCGAATCGCCAGGCCTGGTCCGCCGGCACCAGCACCCGCGTCTCCGCGGACTGCTCGACGGCGATGTTCGACCACCAGTACGCCGGGACGCCGCTCGGACGGGTTCTGGATCCGCGCCCCGACGTACAGGAGCTCGGAGTCGGCGGGGAGCCAGAAGTCGAGCTGGGTGACGAGGTTCCGGTGCGTTCCCACTCCCAGAGGCGGAGCATCGGGGTGCCGTCCGGGCCCTCGACGCGGGCGGCGTGGAGCGGTCGCAGGTGCCGGTCCAGTGGCCGGTGCTGCCGAGGTTCCACTCGACGCCGCCGGCGAACCAGGCGTTGCGCAGGGCGAGGTTCGCGGGCTGCAGGACGGGGTTGCGGTAGAGCAGTTCCTGGCCGGTGGCCTTGTGGACGAGTGAGTAGAGCCGGCCGCCGAGGCTCGGGAGCACGGTCGCGCGGAGGTGGTCGTTCTCCAGCACGAGGACGGGAGAGCGCGGTCGACGGGTCGCGGTCGTAGCCGTCCTGGTCGAGGCAGGGCAGCGTGCTCGCCAGGCGGCCGTACCGGATGTTCTCCCGCATGTCCGGCGGCAGCTCGTCGAGGTTCTCGACCTGGTGCAGCTCCTGCTGGCTGCGCAGCGGCGGCAGCGGGTTCTCCGCCCCAGGGAGGCGGCGGGCAGGACCAGATCTTGCGCGGAAAGGGTCGTCACAGCTATCATTCTTGCAATTCCGCGCAGGCCGTCCATCGCGTGCTGCCGGTCCGCTATACATGGACACCGACGAGGGGATGGGATGGACGCGGATGTGATCGTCGTCGGGGCGGGGCTGGCCGGGCTGGCCGCCACCGCCGAGCTGGCCGACGCGGGCAAGAAGGTACTGCTGCTCGACCAGGAGCCGGAGGCGTCACTCGGCGGCCAGGCGTTCTGGTCGTTCGGCGGGCTGATGTTCGTCGACTCCCCCGAGCAGCGCCGGATGGGCATCAAGGACTCCCGCGACCTCGCGCTGCAGGACTGGCTCGGCTCGGCCGGGTTCGACCGGCTGGACGACGAGGACAAGTGGGCCCGGCAGTGGGCCGAGGCGTACGTCGACTTCGCGGCCGGTGAGAAGCGTCCGTGGCTGCACGCCCAGGGGGTGCGGTTCTTCCCGGTGGTCGGCTGGGCCGAGCGCGGCGGCTACAACGCCGACGGTCACGGCAACTCGGTGCCGCGCTTCCACATCACCTGGGGCACCGGGCCCGGGCCTGGTCGCGCCGTTCGAGCGCCGGGTCCGCGAGGCGGTCGCGAAGGGGCTGGTGGAGTTCCGGTTCCGGCACCGGGTGGACGAGCTGACCGTCACCGGCGGCGTCGTCGACGGCGTCGCGCGGCAAGGTGCTGGAGCCGAGCGACGTCGACCGCGGCGTGGCCAGCTCGCGGGTCGAGGTCGGCGACTTCGCGCTGACGGCGCAGGCGGTGATCGTCACCTCCGGCGGGATCGGCGGCAACCACGACCTGGTCCGCGCGCAGTGGCCGGCGCGGATGGGCGAGCCGCCGAAGCGGATGATCTCCGGCGTCCCGGCGCACGTGGACGGCCGGATGCTGGCGATCACCGAGACGGCCGGCGGCCGGTACGTGAACCGCGACCGGATGTGGCACTACACCGAGGGCATCCGGAACTGGGACCCGATCTGGCCGATGCACGGGATCCGGATCCTGCCCGGCCCGTCGTCGCTCTGGTTCGATGCCACCGGCAAGCGACTGCCGGTGCCGCTCTTCCCCGGCTTCGACACCCTGGGCACGCTCGAGCACATCATGACGACCGGCTACGACTACACCTGGTTCGTGCTGACCCAGAAGATCATCGAGAAGGAGTTCGCCCTCTCCGGCTCAGGAGCAGAACCCGGACCTGACCGGCAAGGACATCAAGGGCGTCCTCGGCCGGGCCCGCGGCGGTGCGACCGCGCCGGTGCAGGCGTTCATGGACAAGGGCGCCGACTTCATCGTCCGCGAGCAACCTGCCCGACCTGGTCCGCGGGATGAACGAGCTGACCGGCGACGACCTGATCGACCTGGACGACCTCGAGCGGCAGATCGTCGCCCGCGACCGCGAGATCGACAACACCTTCACCAAGGACCTGCAGGTCACCGCGCTGCGCGGCGCCCGGAACTACCGCGGCGACAAGCTGATCCGGGTCGCGTCGCCGCACAGCATCCTCGACCCGAAGGCCGGCCCGCTGATCGCGGTCAAGCTGAACATCCTGACCCGCAAGTCCCTCGGCGGCCTGCAGACCGACCTCGACTCCCGCGTGCTGCGGACCGACGGTACGCCGCTGCCCGGTGTCTACGCGGCCGGCGAGGTCGCCGGCTTCGGCGGCGGCGGCATCCACGGCTACCGCTCCCTGGAGGGCACCTTCCTCGGCGGCTGCCTCTTCACCGGCCGTACGGCGGGTCGCGCGGCGGCCAAGGCCGTGTCCTGAGGACGCACCGACGCAGCCGGTGGTTGTGTGCCTGAGCCCCTGTCTGTCGGTGCTCCTAGCGTGCGCGCGAGCCGACCCTGGAGGACGTCATGCGCCGCCTCGCTTTGTTCTCAGCCGTCATGTCGCTGACCGGTGTCGCACCGTGCCCGCCGAGGCTCACGGATGCCGCGTCCGGGTCCCGGGGCGGAGTACCAGGAGTCGCCTGTCTGGACGACCTGACCACGGCGGGGACCGTCGCGTCCGGGCACACCAATCCGGCGGACTATGCCGGCCTGACGCATGCCGGGCTGCCGCAGCAGTCGGGTGTGCCGGGGGTCCAGATCGACGGCTACTTCCCGGACACCTCGCGCACGAACACCAACCACGGCTGGAACCACGACTCCCAGTTCGTCATCCGGCTGCCGCGCGAAGTGGAACGGCGGCCTGGTGGTCTCCGGGGTCACCTGGGGTGCGAGCGCAGTACGCGAACGACAGGGCGATCTCGGACTACGTGCTCTCGCTGGGCTACGCGTTCGCCGCGACCGACAAGGGCAACACCGGCGCCGACTTCTTCACCGACGGCGTGCGGCCGGGCGACGCGATCGTCGAGTGGAACGAGCGGATGACCGCAGCTGACCCGGGCCGCCCGGGCAGACGGTCGCCCAGCGCTACGGCCGGCTGCCGCGCGAGGTGATCGCCGCCGGTATCTCGAACGGCGGCTACCTGGTCCGCTGGCAGCTCGAGAACCACCCCGAGCTCTACACCCGCGGCGTCGACCTCGAAGGCACGCTGTGGACCGCCGACGGGCCCGAACCTGTTCACGTTCTTGCCGCCGGCGATCAAGGGCTACGAGCAGCAGTCACCCGACGCTGATCGTCGCCGCCGGCTTCGATCCCGCGGTCGGACTTCCTCTGGGACTACCACTACACGGTCTACTGGAAGCTGACCCAGCGGATCTACGCCGCCGAGCTCGACCCGACGTACGCCGGCGCCGAGGCGGACTACGACTACGCGCACGCGGCCGCAGGCGCAGCAGGCCGTGCGAGCGGATCGCCCTGACCGGCGAAGATCGGCCGGCCGCTGGTCACCTTCCACGGCACGCTACGACAGCCTGCTGCCGATCACCCAGGACTCCGACGTGTACGCCGACCTCGTCCGGCAGGCCGGCCGATCCGGACTGCACACGTACCAGCGGGTCGAGGCAGGCAACCACGTCGACGGTCTCGTCGACGCCTACCCCGACCGGCTGGTGCCACTGGTCCCCCTGTTCCAGCAGGCGATCGAGAACACCATCGTGAGCAGGTCGGCGAACAGCTCCTGTTCGTCGATCTCCAGGCCGCGGTTGGTGAACCAGGTCGCCATGTTGTGGCAGTCCCGCGAGCAGGAAGTCCATCCCCTTCGGGTTGCCGACGATGTCGACCACCTGCGGCAGGTCGATCATCACGATCCGGTCGCCCTGGGCCAGCACGTTGTACGGCGACAGGTCGCCGTGGGCCAACCCCGCCCTGGCCAACTCGCGCATCCCGTCCCGCAACTGCTCGAAGTACGACGCGAGCAGGTCCCCCTTGCGGCCGGACCTGCGCCAGCCGCGGCGCGGCGCCGCCCTCGCCGTCGTCGATGAACTCCATCAGCAGCTCGGTGCCGTCCACCTGCACCGGGTACGGCACCGGGACGCCGGCCTTCCAGAGCCGGCAGAACGCGTCCCACTCCGCGTAGGCCCATTGCCCGGCGGCGACGCTGCGACCGTGCGACGGTCTTCTTCGCCATCGCCCGGGTGTCCCGGCTGTTGCGGGTACGGCGTCCTTCGACGTACGACGTACTGCGGTGGAAGGAGCGGTGTTCCTCGGTGCGGTACCGCTTGGCGGCCAGCAGCGAGCGACCGGGCCGGGTTGTCGCCGATCGGCTTCGACGGCCCGTTCGACCAGGAAGACGTCGGCTTCCTTGCCGGTTTTGAGGATGCCGAGCTCGGTGTCGATCGCGGCCTGTTCCGTCACCACCCAGTCGGGTCGTGGATCCGGGCCGCGAGAACCGCGCTCGACATCCAGCCAGGTGGACCAGCGCTGATCCGAGCCCAGCGTCTCGTCGACTTCCTGGAAGTGGAAGACGAAGGCGTCGGCAGGATCGGGTTCGGACTCGTCGCCGGTGAGTTCGGCCCAGCGGGAGTCGAGGTCGGAGAGTTGTCAGAAAAGTCGTGCGAGGAACTCGTGGTCGGTACGAAAGACGTCGGAAGACATCCGGTGTGCTCCTGAAGCTTGAAGTGAGACTGACGCGGACATGCCGCAGCACAGTGATGGACATCCGTCAGCCCTCCTTAGGTCCAGGCAGCGTTCGTCGCTGCTCAGCTGAACTCAGGATGCACGCCCGTTCCGGGGCGCGCAACGCATTTATCGCAGCTGCGAACGCGGCGGCGTCGGCCGCAGCCGCAGCTCCTGGGCCGGCGCGACCGACCGGCAGACGAGCTCCGGCAGCACCTGCCGCTGCCAGACCGGCGACGACGCGAGCCGCGCGGCGATGGTCGTCGTACGCCGCGTCGTCGTCGAACCGGGCGAACCAGGCGAGCACGACCTCGTCGCGCAACGGCAGCGCCGGAAAGTTGTTCTCGGCAACCAATGTCTCGAAGACGGCCACCGGCTCGCGCACCGGTCGCGATCAGCGCCGGTACGACGTGATCGGTGAAGAACTCGACGAAGCCGTCGTCGGCGGCGACCGCGGTGGTAGACGGCTCCGGCGACGATCGAGCCGGGGATGTCCGTCGTACCGACTCGGCGGACGCGCTGAGTCCAGGCGGGGGTAGCCGGCGCGCGAGCTCGAGCGGCTTGAGCAGCAGGGCGTTGTCGGAGTCGATCATCGTCGTGTTCGCGGTGGCGGCGTGCTCGCGCCAGACCGGGCCGCCGTAGAAGGCGCTCAAGCGCCTCCGCCCGCGTCGGCAGGTCGGCGAAGCCGCGGATCCAGACGAACCGGTCGGGGTCGTCGAGGTCGCGGAACTGGCCGACGATGTGCATCCCGGCGGCTTCCTGCCCTTCGACGAAGTGCTCGTCGAAGACGTCGATCAGGGCGTCCCGCTGGCCGGGGTGCAGCGTGTACTGGCGCAGGTCCACCACGGCGCAGCACTCGTCCATGAACGCGAGTCAAGCACCGAAACCTGACAGCGTCTGTCAGGCTTCAGTGGAGCTTTCGTTTCAAACACCTGTAACAACCGGGGGCTTGAAAGCGGCGGCCGAGTTTGATCTGGTGGAGGTAGTGGTTCAGCCGTGATGCCACCGCACCTGCACGACGACACGACGAGGTTTCTCCCGTGACGATCGCAGCTCCCAGCGCTGAGGACTCCAAGCAGCGCATCGCCGACACGACCCACGAACTCCTGCTCCAAGCCGAGTGCACGCCGGATCCGCGCCACCAGCAGCTCCTGGACGAGGTCGTCATCCTGAACGCCCCGGTCGCCCGGTCGATCGCGTCGCGGTATCGCAGCAAGGGCGTGGACGCCGACGACCTCGAACAGGTCGCCTATCTGGGCCTGGTCAAGGCCGCCAACGGCTACCGGATCGACGTGTCCACGGCGTTCCTGTCGTACGCCGTACCGACGATCAGAGGCGAGCTGAAACGGTACTTCCGCGACTGTGCGTGGACCGTCCGGCCGCCGCGCCGGGTCCAGGAGATGCAGGGCAGCATCGCCGCCGCCGAGCCCGAACTCATCCAGCGCCTCGGGCACGTCCCGACCGACGAGGAGACGGCCGAGGCGCTCGGCACGGATCCGGCCGAGATCGCCGAGGCCAGCTCGGTCCGCGGCTGCTTCAGCACGCTGTCCCTGGACGCGCCCGGTGCGGTCGAGGGCGGGACCAGCCTGCTCGACACGGTCGCCGACGCCGAGGACGGCTACGACCTGGTCGAGAACGTGCACACCCTGACGCCGGCCGTTTCGGGTCTCGGCGACCGGGACAAGCGCATCCTCGAGCTCCGGTTCCGCAACGGCCTCACCCAGGAAGAGATCGGCCACGAACTCGGCGTCAGCCAGATGCAGGTCTCCCGCCTGCTCCGCGGCATCCTCGACCGCCTCCGCACCGACCTGGCCACGCCGGACGACGTACCGAACGACGGGTAGTGGTCGGCTCCCGTAGCGGGAACGAAGGCCGGCGAACGCGGTGACGCGACGCCGGCGGCGGGCTGAAGTCGACGACTACCCGCTCGTCGGTACGGTAGCGTCGGCAGCGTGGACTTCGAAGAGGCGGCGGACGCGCTCTATGCGGCGCCTGCTGCCGACTTCATTGCTACTCGCAACGAGCTGGCCAAGCAGCTGAAGGCGGACGGCGATCAGCTCGGATCGACCCGGCTGAAAGCGATGCGCAAGCCGACGGTCGCCGCCTGGGTGGCGAACCTGGTCGCCCGGAGCCTGCCGGACGACCTCGACGATCTGCTCGCGCTCGGCGACGAGTTCCGCGAGGCGACCGCCGATCTCGACGGCGACCGGCTGCGGGACCTGACGCCGAAACGGCACCAACTGCTGGACAAGCTGTCCAAGGAGGCCGTCCGCCTGGCCGGGGACGAAGGCCAGAAGGTCAGCGCCGACGTCGGTCAGAAGCTGCGCGAGACACTCGACGCCGCGCTGATCGATCCGGCCGCGGGTGATGCCCTCCGCGAAGGCCGGTTGAGCAGCGCGCTGCGGCACGTCGGGTTCGGCGTCGTCGACGAGAACGGCGAACCCTCCAACGTCACCCCGCTCACCGACGAACGCCGTCAGGCCGCCCGGGACCGGCGCAAGACCCAGCAGGCCGAGGCCGACAAGGAGTCCGCAAGCGCGCGCAGCAAGCGAGAAGCGGCGGAGCGCGAAGAAGAGGAGCGCGAGGCCGCCGAGAAGGCGAAGGCCAAGACAGGCGTTCGAGGACGCGGTCACCGCAGCCCAGGCGGCCGAGGCAAAGGTCGAGGACCTCGACAACCAGCTCGACGACGCCCGCGAGGCCCTGGCCGACGCCCAGGAGCTGGTCAAGCGACTCGGCGCAGAGCTGGACGATGCCCGTCGAGTGGCCCGCGACGCCCAGAAACACAGCCGCGAGGCACGCAAGCGATTCAACCGGCTCTGAGCTGGGTACCGGCCACGCTGGTCAGAGGCTTGTGGGGCCTTCTCCCGGCATCGGGAGGAGGTAGTTGCTGGGGTTGGCGGGGGCGCCGGCGTCGAGCCAGCGGTTGAAGCCGTCGGGGTTGCGGCGCTCGAATTCGTCCAAGCAGATCCGGCGTACTTCGGCGACCGCCTGGCGATCGCGTGGTCCCGCGCCCTGGGCGAGCTGGGTGGCGGTCTCGGCCCAGACCCCGCACAGCTCCTCGATGCTGAGTGGGCACTGCAGCGACGCGATCAGCGCCTCGTCCTCGATGAACTGTGTCTCGCTCATCCGCGCGAGCTTCCGCTGCTGCCACGACCGCCGGGGCCGGCGCTCCGGTACGAGGAGGTCGATCAGCACAAACACCGCCGCGACGATCAGCGCAGCCGCCAGTCCGAGCGCACCCCACGCCAGCAACCGCACCAACCCGGGCAAGCACAGAACGGCGGCCGCGGCCGCCGCCGCGACCGTCACCGCCGATTTGTACGGCACCTCGTCGTTCACATGCCGGATCACCGCGGCGAGCGGCCAGACCAGTGCGAACACCACGGCCAGCACGATCGACGACGCCAGCGGACCCAGCAGAAGGACGCCCGCCAGCACCCCGGTGGTCCCCACCCCGAGACCAGCCGCGACCGCTATCCGCCGTACCACCGGGGAAGAACGCATCACCGCTACTCACTCACCGTCGCCACGAACACCTCACAAAAGCACCCCTATTCCGGTGAACGAACCACCCCCCGTCACGGTTCCCAGCAGCCGGGGCCCAGCTCACGCGGGGCTCGGCGCCGGCCGGCCGGGAGGCGCTCGCGGCGGCTCAACCCGTGGTCGAAGCTGTGGTGCCGACGTTCTTCGCCGATCATGGATCAGATGAGGACCTTCGCCGCGCGAGCCGGATCCTGGACGTCCTGGCCGACGCCAACCCTGACGACGACGGCTTCGACTGCGGACTCTGAGCTGTGAACAGCGTCGACGAGCTGTTCGCCGAACGGGTCCGGGCGCTCAAGCCAACGCCCTGCGACTACCCCGCGGAGCTGCTCAGAAGCCTGTACGACGCCCAGCTCGGGCAGCCGGCACGCCGACCTGGCGGCCCGGTGGATGCAGTCCCAGGGCCAGGGGTTCTACACGATCGGCTCGGCCGGCCACGAGGGCAACGCGGCCGTCGCCGCCGTCCTTCGACCGACGGACCCGGCCCTTCTGCACTACCGGTCCGGCGCCTTCTACCTCACCCGCGCGGACCAGTGCGGCTCGAAGGACGGGTCTGCGCGACATCCTGCTCGGCGTCGCGGCCGCGACCAGCGAGCCGATCGCCGGCGGCCGGCACAAGGTCTTCGGCCGGCACGACCTGGCGATCATCCCGCAGACGTCGACGATCGCTTCGCACCTGCCCCGCGCCATGGGCGTCGCGTTCTCGCTCTCGCGCGCGGCGAAGCTCGGCGTACCGTCGCCGTGGCCGGACGACGCGATCGTGGTGACCAGCTTCGGCGACGCCTCGGCGAACCACTCGACCGCGACCGGCGCGATCAACGCCGCCCTGCACGCGTCGTACCAGGGCCTGCCGATGCCGCTGCTGCTGGTCTGCGAGGACAACGGCATCGGGATCAGCGTGCGCACCCCGGACGGCTGGATCCGGCAGGCGTACGGGCAGCGGCCCGGCCTGCGGTACTTCGATGCCGACGGCACCGATCTCGCCGCGGCCTTGTCGATCGCGACGGAAGCGGCCACGTTCGTCCGGCGCAACCGTCGACCGGCCTTCCTGCGGCTGCGCACCGTCCGCCTGCTCGGTCACGCCGGCTCCGACGTGGAGGCGGCGTACCGGAGTCCCGCCGAGCTGGCCGCCGACGAGGAGCTGGATCCACTGCTCGGTACGGCGCGACTACTGCTCGGAGCCGGCCTGAGCGCCGACGAGGTGATCGAGCTCTACGAGGACAAGCGGTCCGAGGTGATGCGGATCGCCGCCGAGGTCGCAGGGCTGCCGCAACTGTCGTCGGCGGAGGCGGTCGCCGCGCCGCTGCGCTTCCCCGACCCGGATGCGGTCGCCGAGTCATTGCCCGAGCGCAGCCGTACGACGGACCGGTTGACCTTGAGCCAGTCGATCAATCAAGCCTTGGCCGACGTACTCGCGTCCTACCCGGAGGCGATGGTCTTCGGCGAGGACGTCGGCCGCAAGGGCGGGGTGTACGGCGTGACGCGCGGGCTGCAGAAGTCGTTCGGCCCGGCGCGGGTGTTCGACACGTTGCTGGACGAGCAGTCGATCCTCGGGCTCGGCGCTGGGCGCCGGAGTCTCGGGACTGCTGCCGATCCCCGAGATCCAGTACCTGGCCTATCTGCACAACGCCGAGGACCAGCTCCGCGGCGAGGCGGCGTCGCTGAAGTTCTTCTCGCAGGAGCAGTACGTGAATCCGATGGTCCTGCGGATCGCCGGCTACGGCTACCAGAAGGGGTTCGGCGGCCACTTCCACAACGACGACGCGACTCGGCGTCCTCCGGGACATCCCGGGACTCGTGATCGCGTCACCGTCCCGGCCGGACGACGCTGCCGCGATGCTGCACGCGTGTGCGGCGGCGGCGCGATCGTCGGGCACGGTCAGCGTGTTCCTCGAGCCGATCGCGCTCTACCACCGGCGGGATCTGTACGACGACGGGGACGAGCTGTGGCTGGCGTCGTACCCGGACGAGCCGGTGCCGATCGGGCGCGGCCGGACGTACGGCGACGGGACGGAACTGACCATCGTGACGTTCGGCAACGGCGTACCGATGAGCCTGCGGGTGGCGGCGCGGGTGCCCGGCATCCGGGTCCTCGACCTGCGCTGGCTGGCGCCGCTGCCGGTCGAGGATTTGTTGCGCGAGGCAACCACCACCGGTCGGGTGCTGGTCGTCGACGAGACCCGGCGCTCCGGCGGTGTCTCCGAAGGCATCCTGGCGACGCTGATCGACCACGGCTACGCCGGCCGGCTGGCCCGGGTGACGAGCCACGACTCGTATCGTCCCGCTGGGCGCGGCCGCACACCACGTCCTGCTCAGCGAGCAGACCATCGAGACCGCGGCGTCGCGAGCTGCTCAGCTGAACAGGCGCTGCCAGAAGGACTTCTTGGCCGGCCGCTCGGCGTCGGCGGCCGGTTGCGGCCGGGCCGGCTCGGGGCGATCGGCCTTCCACTGCGCCAGGATCGCCTCCTCGTCGACGGTGCCGACCGGGACGACCGGGCCGGTGGTGTCGCGGATGTTGATCAGGATGCGCTTGTTCAGATCGGCGAGGTAGTCACGCACCTCGGACTCGCGCCGCATCCCCCGGACCTTGTCGTGGACCTGCTGCTTCTCCTTGCGCAGCTGGACCGCGGGCGGCAGCAGCGCCTCGGTCTCGATGTCCTCCCGGCGGATGAAGTCCTTGACCCACCAGTCGGGATCGTGCTGGTCGGCCAGTTTGAGTGGTTTGCCCGCACCGGGCAGGTTGTCGAACTCGCCCGCGTTCGCGGCCCGCTGGAGCTGCGCCTCGACCCACTCCTGGGTGCTCATGCCGGGCGGTCTGCGCTTGGTCATGCCGACACCTCATCTGTCCTCATCGACAGTTGCTTCGGGCAGCTCAGTTTACCGGCTTGTGAATGCAATCACAAGACATACTGGAGCGGTGCACCTGACCGACGAAGAGATCGCGGCGATGACGCCGGCCGAGCGACAGGACCTGATCCTGCGGCTGGCGCCACGCCCGCCCGGGATGCCGTCCAGGCGAACGATCGACCGGCTCCGCGCGTGGCGGACCGCATTGATGCTGCTCTGCGTGGTCGCCCTGATCCCGTGGACCGTGTACCTGGCGATCACTCTGCCCAGCCACTACGTCGCGCGGAACTGGGTCGCGACCTGGGTCGGGTTCGACATCCTGCTGCTCATGATGCTGGCCCTGACCGCCCTCGCGGGGTGGAAGCGCAAGCAGTTCGTGTTCCCGACCGCCTTTGCCTCCGGCGTGCTGCTGATCTGCGACGCCTGGTTCGACGTGATGACGAGTCAGCGCGGCGGCGATCTCACCCAGGCCCTGCTCAGCGCCTTTCTGGTCGAGCTCCCGCTGGCCTTCCTGCTGATCGCCGGCCCGCTCCGCCTGCTCCGGTACGTCGCCATCCGCCACGGCATGATCCACCCCGGGTCCCGCCTCTGGCGGATGCCCATCCCGATCCCGGATCTCTACCCCGACCACAAGGTGCCGCCCCGCACCTGAGCCTCGACCCGTGCCCGTCACGATCCGACTTCCCGGACACCAAGCCGGGACCGCGGACACCTGATCCGGTGTCGACGGTCCCCACAACCTGTCCAAGGTCCCAACCCCTCACCCCGAAACCCTCCACACCAGCCGAGCCCAGCCACACAGAGGGCAGAGCAGCCCCGTTTCAGGGGTCAACCCCTGAACTGGTGGGTTGCACCTCGAGAATCTGCCTACGCAACCCACCGGCTCAGGGGTTGACCCCTGAAAGTTGAGGGGAGATGCCATCGAATGGCACGGGCAGGCGAGGGGGCTAGCGGCTATCGCCGACGCTCCACGGATCGAGATTAAGGTGGAGACTCCTACGAGGAAGGGGATGCCGCATGGCCGTCGAGGTGCTGTCCGTTGTCGGTGGCGAGCGAGTGGCGGAGGCGGTACGGCGTACGCCGTCGACCAACCCGGCTCAGCTCAGCGATGTCGTGGGGACGGTCGGTAGCGCGGGGCCCGAGGTGTTCGTGCGGGCGGCCGAGGCGGCTCGGGCGGCGCAGGGTGCGTGGGCCGCGACGCCGGCGCCGCAGCGCGGGCAGGTGATCGGAGGAGTCGGCCGGCTGATGACCGCGAACAAGGAGCGGCTCGCGGCGCTCGTCACCCGCGAGATCGGGAAGCCGATCGCGGAGGCGCGCGGTGAGGTGCAGGAGATCATCGACACCTGCGACTTCTTCATCGGCGAGGGCCGCCGGCTGTACGGCCAGACGGTCCCGTCCGAGATGCCCGACAAGCAGCTGTTCACGTTCCGCCGCCCGGTCGGCACGGTCGCGGTGATCACGGCCGGCAACTTCCCGGTCGCCGTACCGTCCTGGTACATCGTCCCCGCGCTGCTCTGCGGCAACACGGTCGTCTGGAAGCCGGCGGAGTACTCCGCAGTGGTGCTCCGACGCGTTCTACGAGATCTTCGCGCACTCCGGCGTACCGGCGGGCGTCTTCAACGTCGTGTACGCCGACGGCCCGGACACGTTCACCGGACTCGAGCAGGCGCTTGCAGGCCGGGCTGATCAACAAGGTCGGCTTCACCGGGTCGAGTGAGGTCGGCACCCGGATCGGCGAGCTCTGCGGCCGGCACCTGCAGACCCCGTGCCTGGAGCTCGGCGGCAAGAACCCGATGGTGATCACCGAGGACGCCGACCTCGACCTGGCCGTCGAGGGCGCCCTGTTCTCCGGCTTCGGTACGGCGGGGCAGCGGTGCACCTCCCTCGGTACGGCGATCGTCCAGCGAGTCGGTGCACGACGAGTTCCTGGACCGGTTCGGCCGGGCGGTCGCGGACGCGGCGATGGGCGATCCGACCCAGGACGTGCTGTTCGGCCCGTTGCTGGACGAGAAGTTCGCGGCCGGGTTCGAGAAGTCGCTCGGCTGGATCGCGACCGCACCACCGGGTGATCGGCACGACCGGTCGGGTCACCGCGGACAACCCGCGAGCCGGCTTCGTCGGCGATCCGGCGGCCGGGCTGTTCTACCACCCGGTGATCGTCGCCGGGGTGCGGCCGGACGACGAGCTGTTCCTGAACGAGACCTTCGGTCCCGTTCGTCGGCGTCACGACGTACTCGACGCTGGACGAAGCGATTGCTCTTGGCAACAAGTCTGGGTACGGCCTGTCCAGCTCGATCTACACCACCGACCCGAACAAGGCGTTCCGGTTCGCGCAGGGGATCTCGGCCGGCATGGTGAGTGTGAACAACTCGACCTCCGGCGCCGAGGCGCACCTGCCGTTCGGCGGTAACGGCAAGTCCGGCAACGGGTCCCGGCAGAGCGGGATCTGGGTGCTCGACCAGTTCACCCGCTGGCAGTCGATGAACTGGGACTACTCGGGCAAGCTGCAGAAGGCGCAGATGGACACGGAGACGGTCGAAGCCGACCTGGACTTCCAGCTTCCGTGACGACCGCGGTCCTGCCCGGCGCCGCCGACGTGGTGATCGTCGGCGGTGGGGTGATGGGCACGAGCATCGCGTTCCACCTCGCCGAGGCGGGGGTGGAACGGATCCTGCTGCTGGAGAAGAACGACCTCGGCTCCGGCTCCACCTCGAAGGCGGCCGGTGGCGTGCGGGCCAACTTCTCCGACGAGCTGAACATCGCGCTCGGCGCGCGCAGCCTGGAGGCGTTCGCGCGGTTCGGCGAACGCCCCGGCCAGGAGATCGACCTGCACCGCGTCGGCTACCTCTTCCTGCTCGAGACGGCCGACCAGCTCGAACTGTTCCGCGAGAGCACCCGCCTGCAGAACGCGGCCGGGCAGCCGACCCGGATGATCGACGTCGACGAAGCGGTCGCAGCTCGCACCGATCCTCGCGCCGGACGGCCTGGTCGGCGCCTGCTTCTCCCCGGCGGACGGGCACTGTACGCCGGAGTCCGTCGTACTCGGCTACGCGACCGCGGCCCGCCGGCTCGGCGCCACCCTGGTCACCGGCTGCGAGGTCCTAGGTATCGATGCCGTCGGCAACCACATCACGCACCGTCCGGACCAGCCGTGGCGACGTCCGTACCGGCGACCGTGATCTGCGCGGCCGGCGCGTGGTCGGCGCCGCTCGCCGAGTTGGTCGGGGTCGAGCTGCCGGTCACGCCGTTGCGGCGGCAGATCGTCGTCACCGAGGCCATCCCAGACCTCCCGGCCGACCTCCCGATGACGATCGACTTCAGCAGCACGTTCTACTTCCACCGCGAGGGTCCCGGTCTGCTGGTCGGGATGTCCGATCCGGACGAGCAGCCGGGCTTCCACCTGAACCGCACCGACACCTGGCTCCCCCGGCTGACCGTCGGCGATGGAGCACCGTGCACCTGTCACTGCTCGACGTGGGCCTGACCGGCGGCTGGGCCGGCCTCTACGAGGTGACGCCTGACCACAACGCCCTGATCGGCGAGGCGGACGGAGTGTCCAGATTCCTTTATGCCACAGGGTTTTCCGGCCACGGCTTCCTGCAGGGCCCGGCCGTCGGCGAGATCATCCGCGACCTCTACCTGGACCGCGAGCCCTTCATCGACATCGGCCCACTCCATGCCCGTCGCTTCCACACGTCCACTGCACGCGCCGAGCGAAACATCGTCTGACATCTCCCGTTACGTCCGAAGATCTGTGGCCTATAGCACTCACTTCTTCGGACGTAACGAGCTCAGTCGACGACGGCGCCGGCCGTCAGGTTGAGGGCGGTACCGGTCAGCGAGCCGGCGAGGTCGGAGGCGGCGAAGACGGCCAGCGGCACCGACATCGGCGAGCGTCGCGGCCCGCTTGAGCATCGTGCGTGCGGCCGTGTCCTCCGCCAGAGCCCGCTTGACCTTCTCGCCGTAGCTGTCCGGAATCGCCTCCGGGATGCCACCGGTCTGCAACGTGAGCACCCGGATGCCGTGGGGTCCGAGCTCGCAGGCCAGGCTCCGGCGCAGCGCTTCGACCGCACCGAAGCCGACCTGGAATCCGCCCAGGTTCGCCATCGGCGGGCCGTACCCACCGAAGGTGAGGATGACTCCGGATCCCTGCGTCGATCATCTGCCGTGCGGCTGCGCGTGAGGTGAGGTAGAAGGTGCGCACGGCCGTTGCCACTGGCAACTCGAAGTCGTCCGGTTTCATCTCGACCAGCGGCGTACCGAACGTCTGCCGGTGGCCGATCAGGTTGAACGAGATGTCGATCGGGCCGACCGCGGCGGCGTGCTCGTCCACGGAGGCCTCGTCAAGGGCGTCGACGATCGCGGTCTCGGCGGAGCCGCCCGCGTCCCGGATCTCGGCCGCCACGCGGTCGAGGCTCTCCTGCGTCCGCCCGGCGAGCTGCACGGTCGCGCCCTCGGCGGCGAAGGCCTTGGCGACCGCGGTTCCGATCGGGCCGGCCGCGCCGTACACGATCGCGTTCTTTCCGGTGAGCATCATGAGTGGTCCTCCTTGGCCAGTTCGGTGACGAGGTCGTCGAGCTGTCGCATCGACGCCCGTATTCCGCGTTCCATCCCGCCGGCGACGTACAGGTCCCGGTCCTCGACGGCGAAGAAGACAGTGTTCTGCCGCAGTGTGGTGATGCCGTCGGCCTCGCCGAAGGTGATCAGATTCAGGTAGACGGTCCCGGGAGCCTGGTCGAACTCGTACGTCTGCACGATCCGCTCCGGCGTCGGCGTCCCGTGATACAGCCCGTGGAACACGTACCCCTTGCCGTCGGAGTCGTAATGGGTCCAGCGCCAGCGGCCGCCGTGCTGCGGGTCGAGCTGGTTCACGATCAACTCGAGACCGGCCGGTCCGAGCCAGCGGGCCACCAGGTCCGGCTCGGTGTACGCGCGGAACAGCAGCTCCCGCGGCGCTTTGAACTCCCTGATGACGATGACCTGCGGTACGCCGGGCTCCGCGATCACCTGCAGTTCAGTCATGACCCGTCCTTCAGTTCGTCGAGCAGTTCGTCCAGACGGTCGAAGCTCTCCGCCCAGTAGGCGCGATAGTCCATCAGCCAGCCGACGGCTTCGCGCAGCGGCTGCGCCTCGAGATGGCTCAACCGGGCGGTCGCCCGTTGGCTGCGGCTGATCAGGCCCGCCTGCTCGAGCACCTTCAGGTGCTTGGAGACGGCCGGCTGCGACATCGTGAACGGCTTGGCGAGCTCGGCGACCGTCGCGTCACCGTCCCGCAGTTGCCGCAGGATCGCCCGCCGGGTCGGATCCGCCAGCGCCGCGAACACTCCGCTCAGCTGATCCGGCATCATCGATAACCATCTGGTTTTGAAACCATGTGGTTAACAATGCGCCGGGAGCTCACCCCTGTCAACCGGAGCGGGTCGAACTCAGTGACCGTTGCGGGGGTTTTCGGGCCAGTTGTCCGGGTCGCACCACTTGGGGTCCCAGCCCCGCTGGGCGCAGTACTGCCGGAGGATCTCTTCCCGCGTCGACGGCCGGCTGGTGCTCGGGCGCGACGGCTTCGGGGTCTTCGCCGTGGTCGTCGCCGGGGTCGGGGTCGGTCGGTCGCTTCGGTACGCCGCTCCGTGGTCCGGGTCTGGGTCGGCCGCTGCGTGGGCTTCTGGGTCGGCGTCACCGTCGTCTTCGGCACCGGTGGCGGCGTGGTGGTCTGCGGTACGACGGAAGTCGGGGTCGCCGTGGACGGTGTCGGCGTACTGTCGTCGACGACCTGGACGGCCTGCGGATCACCGGAGTCGCCGCCGAACAGGCCGAGTGCGGACACCGCCCAGATGTTCACCCCGAGGAAGAGTACGAGCGCGCCGGCACCGGCGTACAACACTCTCCGGGACGGACCGCCGTACCGGCCGATCGGGCCGCGGACCGGCTTGCCTTTGCCGTCGACCCAGAACCGCCAGCCCTCGGGCGGCGGCGCCCAGGACGGGTCGGGACGCCAGGTCTTCGGTGGAACCCAACTGCGGCGGGGTGGCGACGGCCAGGTCGGCGGGACCACGAACCGCTTCAACGAACTCCTCCATCTCCGCACAGGTCTTGTCTGGTTTCACCAGACACGGCCTCGGACCCAGGCCAGGCTACGGGATCGACCGAGCCCTGACAGCAAGCTCGCCGAAGGCCAGCCCGATCACGATGCCGAGCAGGGTGTAGGTCACGCGGTCGAGGGCCACCGTGTCGCCCTCGAAGTCGACGGCGCTGATCATCAGCAGCACGGTGGGGGTGAGCAGCACGACGAGCCAGACGTAGCCGCGCTCGTCGAGCGCGAAGAGCAGGAACGCGCTGGCCGCTGCGCAGGCCAGGAGTGGCCAGGGGTTGTCCACCGCGAGGAGGATGCCTACGACCAGGGCCGCCGCCAGCAGCGTGCCCGCGAGGCGCTGGAGGCTGCGCAGGCGCGTGGCGTGCTCGGTCGGCTGGAGGATCGCAAGGGTCGTGAGCGGCACCCAGTAGCCGTGCGGCAGATCGATCAGGCGGTAGAGCAGGCTGCCCGCCCCGACGGCAACGGCCAGGCGCAGGGCGTACCCCCGCAGGGCGTTGTCGTGCAGCAGTGCCGAACGCACCTTCCGTAGCGCTTCGAGACCGACCGGGATCGACCGGTGCGGGCGGCGGCGAGCGAGCACCATCAGCGCCAGGCCGGAAACCCCACCGAGCGTGAACAAGGCCAGCCGCTCGCCGAGTGGGGCGGTGGCCGGGAGGCCCGCGAGGATCACGAAGACTGCCGAGGTCGCGAAGCCCGTCAGCGCTCCACCCGGTCCGGCCGCGCGGAACAAGGCCCAGACGGCGACCCACGCGAACGACAGCAGGACCAGGCGCGCGTCACCCTTGGTCGCCGCACTGGCCGCCACGACTGCGGCCGTTTGGCCAAGCACGGCCAGCGAGCCCCACCACAGGCGCCCCCTCAGCTGGGCGCGGGGCACGCAGAGCGCGACGTTCATCCCGCCGAGGGCGGCCGTGAACCCGTTCGCGGGCTGATCGACAGCCAGCCCGATCGCGAGGGGCCCGACCGCGGCCAGTGCCCCCGCCAGGCCGGAGCACCAGTCGACGCGTCGCTCCTCCGTGCGAAACGCCTCCCGCACCAGATCCGAAGCGCCGGGCATCGAGCGAGTCTAGTCGGTCATTTGTCCGGCGGTCTGCTCGAGTGGAAGTGCTACGTGGATCTGCGTCCCTTGGCCGACGGGGCTGGCGAGGTCCATCGACCCGCCGAGGGCCTCGACCCTGTTGCGCAGCCCGATCAGTCCTGATCCCCGCTGCGGCTCCGCGCCGCCGACGCCGTCATCACTGATCCGTAGCCGCAGGGTGCTGTCTCGCTCCTCGACGATCACCGCCGCAGACGAATCGCCGGCATGCTTGGTCGTGTTGGTGATCGCCTCGGAGACGACGTAGTACGCAGCGACCTCCACGGGCGGCGGATAGCGGGACGCAGTCTCGACTTGCAGCTCAACGGCGATGGTCGAGCGCCGGGCGATCATCCGCAGGGCCGGGCCGAGGCCTCCTTCGGTCAGGACTGCGGGGTGAATGCCACGTGACGTCTCGCGTAGCTCCGCAATCACGTCGGTGCAATCCTCCGCCGCCTGCCCGATGACAGCCCGTAACTCCGAGAGCTCCGCAGGCACGAAGTCCTGGGCGAGACGTAACTCGAGCGCGAGTGAGACGAGCCGTTGCTGGGCTCCGTCGTGGAGGTCACGCTCGATCCGCTGACGCGTCTCGTCAGCGGCGGCGATGATGCGGGCGTGCGACGCGGACAGCGCGGCCTGCGCCTCGGCGTTCTCGATCGCGGACGCGACCAACTCGGTGAAGCTCGCGATCTGCGCCTCGGTGTTGGCCGGGAAGGGTACGTCGCTTCTCGTCGACGCGGCGATCACCCCCCACACGTGTCCGGCCACAAGGATCGGGCACCCGATCGACGCGCCGATCCCCAGTTCACCCGGCCGGGGCGGCTCCCGGCTCCAGGCGGCCACCCCGGTGACGGTCCTGTCCGCCTCGTAGCGCTCCATGCGCGCCAGATCGGCACCGCAGAGCAGCCCGACCTCGCGGGTGACGGCCTCGAAGACAGCCGCGGGCGGAACCGACTGCGCGACCAGTGTGGCGACTCGCCGCAACGCCGCCTGTTCCTCGCCCAGGCGCGCGGACTCCACCACCGCCCGCCGCAACCGTGCCGCCAGCTGCGCGACAAGGACCGCCGTCGCCAGGAACACCCCGAGCGCCACGATGTTCTGTGAATCGGCTACGCGAGGTGAGCCGACCGGTGGCAGGAAGAAGGCGAACGTCGCGACGCTGAGCACCGCCGTCACTGCCGCCAACCCCGCGCCCCAGAGGACTGCGATCGGCAGCACCGCGAGCAGATAGAGCACCAGCAGGCTCAGTATCGGAACGTGCGGCTCCAGGAGCGCGACGATGCCGGTCACCGCTGCTATGAGCGCCACGGCGGCCAGCAGCCCGCGCCACAGCGCCGACAAGGTCGGCGCTGTGCGCGTGCCCGATGGGCCGGCTCGCATCAAGTCACCTTCTGAAAGCCCGCGGCGTGGTTAGCGACGCGAGCAGATCGCGGACGCGATCACGGCGGTGACCGCGTTCGGGTGGGAGATCAGTGTCAGGTGCGATCCGCCGCGGAATGTGGTGATGTGCGAGTGCGCGCGCCGGGCCATGGCGAGCTCCGATTGGGCTGTGATGATCTGATCGCCAGTACTGATGAAGTACCACGACGGGATGGTCTTCCAAGCCGCCGCCTTCGATGGCGTACCGAACGCGACGGTGGATGCGCCACGCTGGGATGCCCACAGTCGCTCGGCCTGCGCTCGCGGCAGGTCGTTGGCGAAGTTGCGGACGAAGATGTTCTTGTTCAGGTAGAGCTCGGACGCGCCGGCAGGTGCGCCCGGGTATGGGGTCGTGAAGAACAGCTGGGCCGGGGTGAGTTTGGACAGGATGGAGTCGGCTCCGCTGAGCTGGCCGTTGGTTTCGCCCGGCGCGGGGGCGGACGCGTCGACGTACACCAGCGCCTTGACGTTCGCGAGTCCGGCCGCGGCGTTGGTGATGACGGCCCCGCCGTAGGAGTGCCCGACCAGTACCACCGGTCCGCGGATCGTCTTGAGGTAGTCGGCGACGTACTGGGAGTCCGTCGTCAGGTCCTGCAGCGGGTTGGCGATGGCCCGCACGTCGTAGCCTGCCCTCTGCAGCGTGGCGAGCTCGCCGCTCCAACTGGAGGCGTCGGCCCAGGCGCCGTGGACCAGCACAACAGTCGGCTTGGCGTGCCTGGCCTGCGAGCACGTCGTCAGTTGATGAACCAGCGAGGCGTCGCTCGACGTTCGCGGCGCCGCTGCCGGCGCGGAGCGAGCGCCGCCGCTCAGCCCGGCGATCGTCACCGCCGCGAGGGGCACCACCATGGCCCGGGCGAGAAAGGCGACGGTTCTGCTGCGTGTCATGTCACTGTCCTTCGGTTGGGGAGGCATGGGCGGTAGCTGTCAGCGTCGCGACGGGCTCTGTGAGTCGGCATCGCATGATTCATGTGATCCGGGCAGACGAGAGTGGCCGGCCGACAAGATTGCATCGCTGGTCGTCCTGGTAGCAGGGGTGCCGAAGACATAGGTTGAGTGCTATGGAGCCTGTCGAGCGACGGGCAGCCGTCAACTCTGCTCCGCCGGTTCCTCAGCCGGGGATCGTGCCGCGCTCCGTGCCGTTCGAGCTGCTGCGCAACGCGGGTCGCGTGACCGTGGTGTCGGCTCCGCCGGGGAGTGGGAAGACGGTCCTGTTGCGGTCCTGGATCGCCACGGATGGCCTGGCCGCGCGGGCGGCTTGGGTGTCTGCGGACCGGGAGGAACGTGACCCGCAGCGGTTGTGGATCTCGGTGCTGGACGGGCTACGCGGCACGGCCGCTGCGGCGGCACTGCTGCGGCCGTTGACGGCAGCACCCGCGCTGGACGGCTGGGCTGTCGTTGAGCGGCTGCTGGAAGACCTCAGCCCGCTGAAGGACCGGATCTGGCTGGTCATCGATGACGTGCACGAGCTGCCCGCCGACGCACTGGGCCAGCTGGAGTTACTGGTACTACGGGCGCCGCCCGTACTGCGGCTGGTGCTGGCCACCCGTCACGATGTGCGGCTGGGGCTGCATCGGCTGCGGTTGCAAGGACAGTTGACGGAGATCCGCGCCAGCGACCTGCGTTTCACCCGGGAGGAGGCGCGTGCGCTGCTGGAAGCCGCCGGAGTACATCTGCCCGAGGCCGCGCTGGGGCGGCTGTGGGACCGGACCGAGGGGTGGGCGGCCGGGCTGCGCCTGGCTGCGCTGTCGCTTTCCGGGCACCCGGATCCGGAACGGTTCGCCGAGCAGTTTTCCGGGAGCGAGCGGACGGTCGCCGAGTACCTTCTGTCGGAGGTGCTCGAACGCCAGGACGAGCCGGTGCGCCGACTGCTGCTCCGCACGTCGGTGCTGGAGCGGGTCACCGGCGAGCTGGCCGACCTGCTCACCGGGGAACCCGACGGCGACCGGATCTTGCAGAGCCTGGAGCAGGCCGGTGCGTTCGTGGTCTCACTCGACCCGGCCAGGTCGTGGTTCCGCTACCACCGCCTGTTCGCCGAGCTGCTGCAGCTGGAATTGCGGCGCACTGCTCGCCAGGACATCCCCACGCTGCGCGCCGCCGCCGCGACCTGGCTGGCCGAGCACGGCTACCCCGCCGAAGCTGTCCGCCAGGCCCAGGCAGCGCGCGACTGGGACCTTGCAGCCCGGCTGCTCGCAGACCACTCGATCGACCTTGTCATGAACGGGCACGGCGCCGACGTGCAACAGCTGCTGACCGGCTTTCCGCCGGCCCTCCTCACCGGCGACGCCGAGCTTGCGTGCACCATGGCGGGCATTGAGATTCTCCGCGGCTCGCTGAATGAGGCGCAGCGGTATCTGACACTGGCCGAGCGGGGAAGCGCAGCGCTGCCCGCGGACCGGCGGGCGCGCCTCCAGGTCACCCTCGCCGTCCTGCGCCTCCATCTCGCCAGCCAGCGCGTCGACCTCCCAGCCGCAGCAGCAGAAGCCGAGCGGCTGCTGGCCCTGACCGACGCGCCGGACGACGCGCACCTCGTGAAGGTGGTGGGAGAGTACCTGCGCGGCGAGACACTGATCGGCCTCGGCGTGTCGGAGCTGTGGTCCGCCCGGTTCGACCAGGCGGACCGCCACCTCGAGCAAGGCGTCGCGATCGCGCGGCGCATCGGCAGACCCTACCTGGAACTCGGCGGCCTTGCGCACCGCTCGCAGCTTGAGGCCTTCCGGTCACCCGTGCTGGCCGAGCAGCGCAGCAAGGCGGCGATCGAACTGGCGGAACGACACGGCTGGGGCGATGACCCGATGGCTGCGATCGCCTACGGGGTACTGGGCGCGCAGCTGGTCGTCCGTGGACAGCTGGACCAGGCACAGCCGTTGCTGGAACGCGCCGAGCGCAACCTCAGAGTCGAAGTGCGGCCCGCGGGCGCGATGTTCCTGCGATCCGCGCGCGGGACCCTTGAGCTGGCCCGCGGCCATCACGCCGAGGCGCTCGCCGCCTTTCAGCGCGCCGAACGGATCGCCGCCTCGGTCACCACCCCGCCCTTCCGCATGCTGTTCACGCGAGCGCGGATCCTGCTCGCACGGGTGCGGACGGGCGAGACCGAGCGGGTCGAAGCGGCGCTCGGCGCGCTCGGCTCGTCCGACCGGGAGAGCACAGAGATGCGCGTCATCCTGGCGGCGCTGCGGCTGGCCGAGCACGATCCGCAGGCGGCCGGCGCCGCGCTCGTGCCGGTCCTGGACGGCTCGGCCACACAAGCCCATCCGCAATGGACGGTCGAAGCCTGGCTGCTGGCAGCGATCGCCCGAGACGGGCTCGGCGATGCGGGCGCCGCGGAGCGTGTGCTGGAGCGGGCGCTTGACGCCGCGGAATCCGAGAACCTGCTCGTCCCGTTCCTGCTCCACCCCGCGCCAGGCTTGCTCGAGCGGTACGCCCGGCACAACACTGCCCATATCGCGCTGGTCTCGGCGGCCCTGAACTCGCTCGCCGCTGTTGGCGAACCAGCCGAACCGCTGCCGCGCGCACCGCTGCTGCTCGAGCCGCTCACCGACAGCGAGACCCGCATCCTGCACTACCTACCCACCCACCTCACGGCACCCGAGATCGCCGTCCAACTCCACGTATCGGTGCACACCGTCACCACCCACATGCGCCACCTCTACACCAAGCTCGGCGCCCACCGCCGCAACGAGGCCGTGGACCAGGCCCGCACCCTCGGCCTGCTCGCCCCCTCCCCACGCGGGACCTGACCGGGCATCACATGAATCTTGTGATGCCCGCTCCCCCGGCCGGGCGCGAGGATGGAGCGCCTGCCGGAAAACAGGACCTAGAGGGGCTGGACATCACGCCATGGATGACCAGGAGGGGCTGGTCTGCTACGAGATCCGTGTCCGCGGGAGACTTGGCCAGACGCTGCTGGAGGCGTTCCCGGACTTCCGTGCAGAGACCGACGGGGCAGACACCCTGCTCATCGGAGAGCTGCCCGACGACGCGGCACTGTACGGCGTACTGGCCGAGATCAGCGCGCTCGGCCTCGGACTGCTCGAACTCCGCCGCCGGCCCTGAGCCTCGGCCCATCATGATCAACGACGGCCTCAGCGACGATGAGGCCACCCGCCGCTTCTGGGCGGTCGACCGGCAGGGACTGCTGCTGGACGACATGACGGACCTGCGCGACTTCCAGACGCCGTACCGTCTAGAGCACCTCGTCCAGCAGTCTGGTCAGGTCTTCGCCGAACGGACGATCCGCCTCGATCGGGGGTACGACGGCGTCGACTGCCTGCATGAGGTTGTGCAGGCCGGCCGGGATCGGGCGCTTCGACAGGGCGAAGGCTTGGCGTACGGCCAGGAGCTCACAGGCGGTGGTCTCGCGGGTGAGGCGGATGGCCTCGGCGAGTACGCCGACTGCCTCCCAGGAGAAGGTCTGGACGTCTTCCTGGCCGTTCGAGGTCTCCGCCGTACTGATTGCCGTGGGCAACGTCAAGCGGCGGAGCTGGTGCGTGGTGGCGACGGCTCGCTTGTGGACGGCGACCAGCCCGGCTTGCGGGCCGGGTACGTGGGCCAGTTGGGCGGGCAGGCCGGTGACGGCCGGGTCGAGCAGGCGGTGCAGCCGGGCGGCCGAGACCTCGGCGGCGTGCGCGCATGCCGCGGTCAAGTGATCGCAGTGCGCCGCCAGGTCGATGCCATGGAAACCGGCCGTGCCAATGAATTGGCCGTCCAGGTACGCCGGTGAGTCGGTCACGCCGGCGAACGCCCGTTCGACAGCATCATCCAAGGCCCGCGACGTGCGCCGGACATGCGCGATCACCTGCCCGGCGACGCGGAACGAGACCGGTGCCTGGAGTGATCGCGGCTCGGGCTCCGGGCCGGCCAGCTCGCGGATCCGGGTGAACTCGGTCGCCAGGAGATCATCACCCCGGGCAGCACGCCGGCTGGTACGGCGCCCGGTTGGCACCGATCACGGCGATCGCACCGGCGGCAACCGCACTCAGGTTGTCCGCAAGGTGGTGCGCACGCTTGGCGCTGGAGACGCGGCACGGCCGGTGGCGCCGGGAATCCCGGCAAGAAGGGCGATGCCCTCCTTGGGCCCGAGGACGAAGCCCGGCAGGAGGCCGGCCGCGGGCCGAATCGGACTCGGGGCTCGGGCCGAGCACGGAGCCGATGCCGACCGAGCGGCCCGAAGGCGTGCGCGAGCGGGATGATCTCGCCGGCCGAGCCTGCGCCGCTCGGCCGGGATCGCCGGCGCCCAAGCCGCTGTTGATGAAGGTGACCAGCTGGTTGAGCAGAGCTCGGGCGAGACACCGCGCGTCGCCGGTGAGGAAGGTTCTCAGGCGGCCGATCAGGACGGCGCGCGGGCTTCGTCGGGTGGGAGCCAGGGTGGGCCGCCGACCGCTCGGCCCAGCAGCAGGTTGCGTTGGTGGACACGTTGCTCGTCGTCGGTCAGGCGGACCTTGCTCATGGCACCCATCCCGGTGTTCACGCCGTACACGGGATCGCCTGCGCGCAGCGCCGTCCAGTACGGCGTACCGGGTGGTCGGCGAGGCGGTCGAGGCAGAGCTCGCGGGACGAGCTCGACGTCGGTCTCGGGCCGGTCGATCAGCATGTCCGACCGGACCGAGGAATCACGTGTCCAGCGCGTCAGCATTGACGATCAGCATGTCAGTGGAATCTGCAGCATCGTGCCGACGTCGGCGGCCTCGGCTCGGCGGAGGATCAGGTGGGCGATCGCGACGTCGAGCAGCGACAGCCCGCGATGCCAGAAGAGGTTGCGTTCGGCATCGTTCTCGCGGCCCGGCTTCTGGCCGGCGACGATCTGGCCGAGTTCGGCGTACAGGGTCTCCGGTGACAGCCGGCCGGTGTCGACGTGCCGGCGGAGTGACGCCGAACCGGCCCGACTGCGCCTCGCGCCAGTCGTCGACGACCACCTTGTCCATCACGTCGAGCAGATCCAGCTCGACCGCGCTGACCGTGCCGTACGGGACGACGAAGGCGCCGGGCTTGACGGCCGCGGTACGCAGGAGTGGTTCGGGTTCGGTCAGCCGGGTCGCTTCGACCAGCACGTCGGCGCCGTCGAACGCCTCCTCCGCGGTCGCGACCACCCGGACCGGCGTGGACAACTCCGCGGACAGTTCGGCGGCGAACTTCTCCCGCGACTCGGGCCGGCGCGACGTCACCCGGATCTCGTCCAGGTCGAAGAGATCGTCGAGCATGGTGACGTTCCACCACGCCGTACCGCGAGCGCCGGCGTGGGCGAGGATCTTGCTGTCCGGCCGGGCCAGGTACCGGGCGCCGACCGTCGTCATCGCGCCGGTCCGCGCCGCGGTGATCATGGTCGCGTCGAGCACCGCGAGCGGTACGCCGGTGGTCGGGTCGAACAGCGTCGCCATCGCCAGCTCGCTCGGCAGGCCCGACCTGGTAGTTCGGGACGAAGTCGCCGACCACCTTGACCCCGCTGATCGCCGTGCTCGCCGAGACGGTTCAGGTGGCCGCGCAGGACGTTGAAGTGGCCGATCCCGCCGTTGTCCGGCATCAGGTGCACCCGCGGCTCGAAGCTGGTCTGGCCCTCGCCGTGGTCGCGGACCGCCGCCTCGACCGCGTCCACGATCTCCGGTCCGGGTCAGTCCCAGCGAGTCGATCTCCGGTCCGGACAGGAACCGCAACCAGATTCCCTCGCCATGCGTCTCCCTGAGGCTGTCGGCAACTTTCGTCTCTTCCAGAGTGTCAGGCGTCGACTTCGGTATCGCAGCCGGTCTCAATCGGTGACCCGGCGCCGACCCGCTGCTAGTTTCGGCCGACGGGTCGGGACGGCAGCGGAGATCACCGGACACCAGACCGTGATCGGGCACTCGACCACGGACAAGGTCGTTCCTGTACGGCGGGCTGCCGCTGGTCGGGATCGTGCTCGGATTCTTCCTGCCCCGGATCGCCGACTGGGCGGTCGACGCAGTCCTGGGTGCCGATCCAGGGCCCGCTCGAGCTGATCGCCGGCTGGGACGGCTGGTGGGTGGTCGCGATCTGCATCGGCGCTCGGCCTGCTCGCCGGGGATCCTGCTCGCCGCGATGGCGCTCGAGGACACGCTGAAGGTGACGGTCACCGAACAGCGACGTCGAGTTCCTGAAGAACCAGCAGACCGACGCGGGTACCCCGGAAGCAGGTGGCGGTCGCCTTCCTGGACGGCAAGGAGATCGTGCTGCAGGACGCGGCGTCGCGTGAGCTGGCGCGCGAGAAGCACGATCAGCTGAAGTCCGAGGCGAAGAAGATCCCGGCCGGCGTTCCGGGCGCACGGCTATCCGTGGTCGGACAGGGTGATCCGCACGCCGACCGGTTCCGCCGCTGGGTCGAGGACGAACCGGAGCTGCCGCCCGCGGTCAACGCCGTACTGCAAGGCCCGGTCGAAGGCGTTCGACCAGGGCGACAAGGGCAAGGCCGACCTGCGGGAACTGCGCGACGAGATCGCCAAGCTCGGCTACACCGTGAAGAGACAAGGACAAGAAGCAGTACTGGCGGCCGACCACAGCCGGCTAGGGCGTGCTCCAACTCCGCGCCGTAGCGAGCAGGTGCTCGGTGCGGTGCATCGGCGCGCTGGAGCGAAGGTCTCGATGCGGAGCATCGTGGCCTTTGCGCCAGTGCGGCGAGGTGCCGTGCCGAGTGCCGCGCAGTAGGCGGGAGTTGGAGGCACGCCCTGGCGCCCAGGAGGTGGATGGCTGCCGCGTACGCCTGTTCGGCGTCGTCGGCGGAGTGGGTGCTGGCGCTGAGTCTCGACCGCGGTAGCCCCGGGGACCGCCTCGAGCCGGTCGAACTGGTCGCCGAGGAGGGCGCGGAGCTGGTCCTCGCGCGGGAGCCAGATCACCTCGCGTTGCTCGATGCTGTCGAGGGCCCACTCGGTGGTGCCGTTGAAGCCGATCACCTTGCTGCCCTGGTAGTCGTGCACCTCGACGGTCATGTCGCTCACCACGAACACGTCATCGTCCATGTCCCGGTCCGGTACGACGAAACGATCCCCGGCCGCGGGCACCCACAGCGCCCCGGCCTTGCGCAGTCGCCCGCCTGCTCGATCGTGATCACCCCTCCATCCTCCCCACGCACGCAAACCCCGCACCCCAGGTCCGCGAGCCGCGGCGGCCTGGCGCGGGAGGGTCAGCCCGGCGGTCGCAGGGCGTGCACCGCAGTTCGCCGGCGCGGCGCGCGATCCGGTCGCGGCGACTCCGGTGGTCGAACGCGTGCAGGTCGGAGTCGAGGACCGCGGTCGCCTGCAGGTGGCTGACCTCGAGCAGTTCGCGGAGCCGGCGTACGGAGATCGCGCGGTCGGCGGCGGTCGGCGATCACCGTCGGCACCTCGGTGCGGCGGTCGAACGCGGCCAGCACGCCGTCGTAGATCTCCAGCTGGGTGTACGCCGACCGGTCCGGCTCCGTGCACGACCGCTCGTCTCCCTTCGCCGCACCGCCGGATCACCTGCCGCCACAGCGCCGGTACGACGAGGCGGTGCGCGGGTGTAGCGCCGGGCCATGGTCGGCTGGGCATATGTCATCGTCATGGTTGGCTCCTGTTCGTGTGTGTCGGGTCAGTCGGCCTTCGGCGACCGCGTGCGGTTCGCGCGGTGGGCACTTCTTGCCGGGAGTGGTGAGCGCCTCGAAGTGCCAGGGCTCGTTGTCGTAGCGGCGGCAGATCGCCGTAGCGACAGCCGTTCTTGTTCAGCCACTGCATCGCCGCCGCCGGGCCGATGTCGACCGCCTTGCCCTGACGTGAGCGGAGTACTTCGGGCGGCAGCACCCAGCGGGTCGCCGCCTTGTACGAGCCGTACTTCTCGATCGCCTCGTTCAGCAGCCGCTGCTGCTTGGCCGCGCTGCGGCGGCCGGAGGTGATCCTGATCGTGACGCCGTCGGCCTTCGCGGCGGTCATCGCCTTCTTCAGCCGCGTCTTCAGCGTCGGCGACAGCCCGTCGATGCTCTCCTCGTCGTACGACGTGCTTCGGCGTCTTGGTCGGGGTCTTCGTCGGCTTCGGCGCCGGTGGCGTCGTGGAGGCTTGGTCGGCGGCGTGTCGGCGGTCGGCGGTCCGTGCTGGCCACCGGGTGGCGCGGCGGCGTAGCGCCGACCGCGGCCCGCTCACCGCGACACGACCGGCTGCTTGTCGGCGGAGCCAAGCCGAGCAACTCGGCCAGCTGGGCGTGCCAGATCAGCAGCGAACCGCGACCACCGCCACCCGCCACGCCGTCACGGACAGCAACCGGGTCCGCACCGAGCCGGTGCGGCGCGGCGGCAGGTCGTTGGTCATGGGGTACAGCCTCTCGGATCGGGGCGGTCGGCGCATCGGTCCCAGGGACCGTCCTCGGTAGCCGGAAGTCGGACCTGGGTATGGGGTCGGACGCCCGGCCTCCTCCGAAAGTTGGAGAGTCTGCCCGTCCGGGCGAGGAGCCGAAGCTTCAGCGCACGACTACGCTGAGCTAGCGCTGTCGGCGACACCGTCGTGGGCACTCAGGTGACCTCTGGCGCCGGTTGCCGTCAGTCGCAGCAGGATCTGCTGCTCGCGGCGCTCATCGGCATCGTCTGGTTCAGCGGCGCTGGCGCTGATCAACAACAGCGGCGCTGCGGCCGGCAGAACCCGAGCGTCTCGCGTGGTCACCGGCATCTTCCTGGTCGCTCACGGTCGCCTTCGTCCGGACGATCCCGCGGATCGACGCTCGTGATCGTCTCGGTGCTCTACCCGTTCCTGTACGCCGCGGCCGGCACCGGGCTGGCCGAGCAGATCGGGATCGACATCTTCGGCCAGCCCGCGATCAGCGATGCCGCGCTGCAGTCCGAGATGCACCTGGTCCCGCTGCTGGTGGTCGGGTACCTGGCCGCGTCGAGCGGGGTACGGCGGTTCACCTGTCTGTTCTTCACCATGGGCAGCCTGGCCGCCCTGATGATCGGCCTGCCGACCGTCGTCGCGATCGTGCTCGAGCCACGCGACCGGGCATCCGTACGGCGACCGGTACAAGAACCTGCCGCCGCGACCTGTCCAGCCTCTACAGCTACATCGACGTCTCCCTGTTCGTCTTCGCCGAGGCGCTGATCTGCGGCATGGTGCTGCTCGGCGCGAACGCCCTGCGCCGGCGGAAGAGCCTCGCTGCTGCTGGAGCAGCGCAACGCCGAACTGGTCCGGCTGCGCGCGATCGAGGCCGAGCGGGTCGCCGTCGCCGAGCGGACCCGGATCGCCCGCGACCTGCACGACGTGGTCTCGCACCACATGAGCGCGGTGGTGATCCGGGCCCAGGCCGCCGACCGGGTCGCCGACCAGAGACCCGAGGCGCTGCGCGAGGCGATCCGCTGGATCATTGCCAGCGGCAAGGAGGCGCTGACCGCGATGCGGGAGACCGTCCGGGTGCTGAACACCGCGAGCCGCCCGGCGACGCCGGCGCCGAGACCGCCCCGGTGCCCGACCTGGCCGACGTCGCGCCGGATGGGTGACCGGCTGAAGGCGGTCGGCGTCGACGTGACGCATGAACCTGCCGACCCGCAGCCGGCAGCTGACCTCGGCCACCGATCTGACCGCGGTACGGATCATCCAGGAGGCGCTGACCAACGTGATGGTGCACGCGAAGGCGACCGCGGCGCAGGTCAGCTGGCAGAGTGGGCCGCAGGGCGAACTGCTGACCATCGACGACAACGGCAGCGGCGGACCGCCGCCGGTGAACGTGCTGGAGACCGCCCGGCGGCAGCGAGAGCGGCCGCGGCAACGGACTGATCGGAATGCGCGAACGGGCGCACGCGAGTCGGCGGCACCCTGGCCGTCGCCGCCGGACCACTGGGTGGATGGAGAGTGCAGGCATGGTTGCCGCCGCAGAGGTGACGGAACAGATCCGGGTCCTGGTGGCCGACGACCAGGGCGTGATCCGGATGGGGCTGGCGATGATCCTCGACCACGAGCCGGACCTGACCACGGTCGCGCAGGCCGGCGACGGCGAGGAGGCGCTCCGGCTGATCGACCAGTACGACCCGGACGTCGTGCTGATGGACATCCGGATGCCGGTGATGGACGGGCTGGTCGCGACCGAGCGGATCACCATCGGCCAACAAGGAGGCCGGCCGTTAGCGTCCCGCCGTACTGGTGCTGACGACGTTCGACGACGAGGCGTATGTACTGAGCGCGGTCCGGGCCGGGGCGTCCGGGTTCCTGCTGAAGGACACCGATCCGGATCTGCTGGTGTCAGCCGTACGGGCGGTGTACCGGGGCGACTCGCTGGTCGACCCGGCGTCGACGCGGGTGCTGCTGGAGCGATGCGTGGAGCTGGAGCGGCAGGTCGGCAGCGGTACGGCGGAGCCCGCACCGGCGCAGCCGGATGCGCGGTGGGCCGGGCTGCTGGCTCAGCTGAGCGAGCGGGAGCGGGAGATCCTGGTCTGGATGGCCCGCGGGCTGTCGAACCGCGACCTGGCCGCGAAGCTCTTCGTCAGCGAGACGACGGTGAAGACCCACGTCAGCAGCGTGCTGTCCAAGCTCGGCCTGTCCAGCCGGGTCCAGGCCGTCGTCGTCGCCTACGAGGCCGGCGTGGTCCGCCCGGGCGAAGCCGACGTCCGCTGGGACTCCTAACCCCTCCGCTTACGTCCGAAGATCCGTGGGCTATAGGCCACACTTCTTCGGACGCAACGAGGCGTCAACTCAGGAGGAAGATCGCGAGGGCTGCGGCGGCGATCAGGAGCACGACGGTCAGCACCTGGATACGAACCGACGCCTGGCGGCGCCGGGGTAGGAAGTCTCCGGTCATACTTCAAGAGTGCGCCGCGAAACGGCGCCACCCATCGGCCATCAGAATGGTTCTGTCCTACTACCAGAGGATGAGATGGTTGCCCTCGGCCCCCGATCCCCCGCCTCGCCTACCCCTCCGCCATTTGGGGCTCTTCCGCTCGATGCGTGGGTGATGGCCCGGGACCTGGTCCGAGGTTCCAACTTCTCACCCCGAAACCCTCCACACCGCTCAAGCTCTCACCCATTTCACCCACGCCGAGGGCGCAGCGAGCCCCGTTTCGAGGGGTCAGCCCCTGAACTGGTGGGTTCGGCCGCCGAATTTTGGGTCCGCAACCCACCAGGTGAGGGGTCACCATGCCGAGGTCCAACCCTCACCCCGAAAGCTCCACCGTCACCCATTTCACCCACGCCGAGGGCAGAAGCAGCTCCCTTTCAGGGGTCAACCCCTGAAGTAGTGGGTTTGGCCGGTATACGCAGGGCGCCAAACCCACCAGGTGAGGGTTAACCGGCTCTCGTGTCGTTTCCGCGGGGTGCCCAATCCGGGCCACAGCGGGGGTCGACTTTGTGCATCAGATCCGTACGCCGAGGCCGTCGCCATACGTATCTCGTGCACAAGGTGGCCGATCCCGACGATGGAGGGCTCTGCCCACCGCCTCCGGTCCCCGCCCAACGATTCCGGTCTGCGGCTCCGCCGCTGTGTGTGCGGAGCGGACCTGTCCCGAGCGGGCCATTTCATGGGTTGACGTACGAGATGGTGGGTTGGCGCCCTGGAATCCGTACGCAACCGTTCCTGAAAATGCGAGGGGAGGACGGGGGCGCCACTTCAGGGGTTAACCCATGAAATCGCCCCACGCCCAGAGCAAAGCAGCCCCTTCAGGGGTCAACCCCTGAAGTGGCGGGTTCGGCCGCCGAATTTGGGTCCGCAACCCACCAGGTGAGGGTCAACCCATGAAATCACCCCACGCCGAGGGCAAGTCAGCCCCATTTCAGGGGTTCACCCTCACGTTGCCCGTTCCCCGCGCAGGCCAGAAGAACGGACCACCCCGGGGTAACCGCTTGTCGCCGAAGTACTCGGCCCGGACCTTCTTCGGGACGCACATCGCCCAGGCGTCCAGGATCAGCTCGCGGAGTTCGTCGTACTCGAGGGCGTCCAGCCGGACCCCGATCCACCGGAATCGCTCGTCCGACGGGCCGCGGCGGGAGGAACTTGTCCGGCTCCGCCGCCAGCGCGGCGTCCCGTTCCTCGCGCGGGAACCCGATCCCGATCGTCTGCTCGTCCGGCGCCACCGCCAGGTAGACGATCTGCCCGACCCGGAACTTGATCGAGTCCCGGACCAGCACCTCGTAGCTACGCGGCAGGTCCGCCGTCACCGCCCGGATGTCCGTGAGATCCACCACGGTCCAACGATAGACCGCCATCACTGACAGGGGATGTCAGTGTTCCAGTTGTACCGTGGTCGGATGTCCACTGTCGTGAGTGCGGTCGAAGGGGCCGAGGTGGTGTTCCGCCTCGGCGACCCTGAGCATGCGCTGCCGGGCGTCCGGCTGTGGCAGGAGCTCGGGCTGGCGGCCGAGCTGCTGGAGTTCAAGCCGGTCGACTACGGGTGGGAACTGCGGCTGCCGCGACCGTCCGTGCACCGGATGGAGTACCTGTTCGACATCGCCGATCTCGGGATGCGGACCGATCCGACCAACCCGCGGGTGGTCGGCGGCGCGTTCGGCGAGCACTCCTGGCTGCCGCTGCCCGGGTACGTCGAGCCCGCCTGGATCACGGCTCCGGCCGATCGCGTCGCACGCTGACCCCGCTGCACGGTGGACGTCCCCGGTCGGGCCGATCGACGTGCAGGTGTGGGCGCCGGACGGGCATCGCGACCGACCTTCGAGCTGCCGCTGCTGCTCGCCCATGACGGTCCCGAATTCGCCTCGTACGCCGGGCTGACGCACTACGTCGGCGCCATGGTCGCCGAGGGCAGCCTGCCGCCGTTGCGGCTCGCCCTGATCCACCCGACCGCTCGGAATCTCTGGTACGCCGCCAATCCGCAGTACGCCGAGGCCCTGACGCAGTACGTGCTGCCCGGCGATCGCAGCGCAGTACCGGAGCCGGCGGCCGGTGATGATGGGCGCGAGCCTGGGCGCGCTGGCGGCCGCTGTACGCCGAGTGGCACCATCCCGGCACGTTCGACGGGCTGTTCCTGCAGTCCGGGTCGTTCTTCACGCCGGAGACGGACCCGCAGGAGGCGAAGTTCGAGTACTACGCCGAGGTCACCGGCTTCGTGAAGCAGGTGCTGACGGCAACCGCAGCGCCGAGCACGCCCGCTGGTCGGGATGACGGCCGGGACGCCCGAGGAGAACGTCCACAACAACCGGGTGATGGCCGCGCGACCTGGCCGAGCTCGGGCCTGACCGTGGCGTTCGACGAAACGCCCGACATGCACAACTTCACAGCCTGGCGTGATGTGCTGGATCCTGATCTGACGGATCTACTGCGACGCACCTGGGGTGAGGCTGATGGAGCGTGAGCAGGTCGAACTGGAGGCTCCCGGGCTTGACCGCGCCGGGCACGCTGATCCGCTACGGCCACTACGGCCGCCCGGTGCTGGTGTTCCCGAGTGAGCAGGGCCGCGCCTGGGACTACGAGAACAACGGCATGGTCGAGGCCGTCGCGGACCTGATCGAGGCCGGCCGGGTCAAGCTGTACTGCGTCGACTCCTACGACCACGTCAGCTGGTCCGACCGCAGCATCCCGCTGGAGGACCGTGCTCGCCGGCACGGGCTGTACGAGTCGTGGATCCTCAACCAGGTGGTCCCGGCGATCGGCGCGGACTCCCCGGGCGTCACCGACATCATCACCACCGGCTGCAGCCTCGGGCGCGTTCCACGCCCTCAACTTCGCGTTCAAGCGAGCCGACCTGTTCCCGATCGCGATCTGCCAGTCCGGCAACTACGACGCGGCCAGCTGGCACGCCTGGGGCGAGCGCGGCGACGCGACGTACTTCAACAACCCGGCCGACTACCTGCCCAACCTGGACGGCGACCACCTGGAGTGGCTGCGCAACCGGGTCTTCATGCGTGCTCACGGTCGGTCAGGGCGACTGGGAGACCAACCCGACCGGGTCGCTGCCGTCGGCTCGCGCGACTGCCGCCGTACTGGCGGCGAAAGGCATCCCGCACGAGCTTCGACCTGTGGGGGCACGACGTAGCGCACGACTGGCCCTGGTGGCGCCAGCAGCTCGCCCACCACCTGCCGCGGTTCTGCTGATCGGTTCCGCGAATCATCTGAATCCAGTGATGCTTGCTGACCTGCCCGGCGGCAAGACTCGCAAACAGGGCCCGCCTCCCCGGCCGGAGAATCGCGAGCCCGCCTGGGACCGCGAACGACAAGGAGTTTCGCCATGAGCGACTGGAACACGAAGACCATCGAGGAGTTCCGAGCGAACGAGGGCAGGGTCGGCGGATCGTTCGAGGGCGCTCCGATGGCCCTGGTGCACACCCGCGGTCGCACCAGCGGCCGGGAGTATGTCAGCCCGACGATGTATCTCCCGCACGAGACCGACCCGGACACGATCTACGTCTTCGCCACCAAGGGCGGGGCACCCACCAACCCGGACTGGTACCGCAACCTGACGGCCGCCGGCGACGGCACCGTCGAACGCGGCACCGAGACCTACGAGGTGACCGTCCGCGAGTTGACCGGCGCCGAACGGGACCGCATCTACGCCGAACAAGCGCGACGCTACCCAGGATTCGCCGAGTACGAACTCCGAACCGCCGGGGTCCGCACCATCCCTGTGCTCGAACTCAAGCGGGCGTAGCGAGTCGCCGCGCGCCGGTGCGGTCGACGGGCGGGCAGAACGTCCCTACCCTCGAGGGGTCTGAGCACGCCGACGTACGGAGGATGACTGTGGCTGATCGCTCGCGGCATTTGATCGGGTTGTTGCTCGGGGCCGAGGAGGACTGGCCGCAGGCGTTCGAGGCGCTGCTGCAGCGGGTCGGGCCGGTCAGACGCTGCACGGGACCGAGCACGAGTTCGGGTCCCGGCGGCTGACCATCGAGCCGTTCGACCTGAACGACCCGGTCCGGGTCGGGCTGGTGATCGACCGGCTCGCGTACTGGTACTACCACCCGCGCGAGTGGCTGAAGAAGGCCGCGCTGATGAACGGCACCTACCTGCTGAACTCGCCGTTCACGTTCCAGGCGATGGAGAAGCACAGCGCGTACTGCGCGATGCTCCGGCTCGGGCTGAAGATCCCGCGGACCGTGCTGGTGCCGTACAAGAACCCGGTCGACAACGTGCGCTGGGCGTACACGTCGGCGAAGTACAACAAGTCGTTCGACCTGGACGCGATCGCGGACGACCTCGGCTACCCGATGTACATGAAGCCGTTCGACGGCGGCGGCTGGCGGGGCGTGTCGCGGATCAACAACCAGCGACGACCTGCACCAGGCCTACGACGAGTCCGGCGAGATGCTGATGCACCTGCAGGCGACGGTCGAGTACGACAAGTTCGCCCGGGCGCTGTCGATCGGCGCCGAGACGATGGTGATGGACTTCCGCCCGGACGAGCCGATGCACAACCGGTACGCCGTCTCGCACGACTTCCTCAGCCCGTCCGCCGGGCACCAGGCGGTCGCGATCAGCCGGATCGTGAACGCGTTCTTCGGCTGGGAGTTCAACTCCTGCGAGATGCTGGTCAAGGGCGACTCGGTGCACCCGATCGACTACGCCAACGCCTGCCCGGACGTCGCGGTGACGTCCCTGCACTACTACTTCCCGTGGGCGATCAGCGCGCTGGTGAAGTGGTCGGTGTTCTCCCTCGCGACCGGCCGCCGGACCAAGGTCGACCTGCACACCGAGCGGTACTTCGCGATCGCCGACGACGAGTCGCTCGACTACGACGCCAAACTCGAGGCCTACCTGGCCCTGGCCGACGAGCACTTCGAGACCGCGAAGTACCACGAGTGGTGCGCCGACCACCTGCCCGACTTCGACGACCCGCGTCCGTCGACTGGGTCGCCGGCCCCGACTTCGACCGCACTCCTCCGCGAAACAGTCGCCGCCACCTACCCCCTGCACGAGCAGGAACAGTTCCTCGCCCACTTCAAAGGCCTCACCAACCTCTGGCTGTCCGACCAGTCCGCGGGGAGCCGCGAGACCTGATAGTGCGCGATCAGCCAGGAGTCACCGACCTGGCGCAGGATCACGCTCAGATAGACCGTCAACGTCGGCCGATCGGTGAACGAGAAGTCGACAGTGGTGTACCCGAGGATCAGGTCGTCGGCCAGCCGCCGGTGCTCGAGGATCCGGTACGCCGCACGCAGTCCGAGCGGCTGCGAGTCGTAGTACTCGGCCACGTCGTCCGGGCCCACGCCGTACGGATGCAGGCCCTGGAAGATCGCGTCGTCGGTGAAGTACGTCCGCGACCCGCTTCGGCTCGTGGTCGTCGACGCCCGCCTTCCACCCGTCGAGGACGCGGTGCAGGATTTCGAGTTCGTGTCATCATCAGTGACCCGCCTGCTGGCCACCGTCGACGTGCAGGATCTCGCCGGTGACGAACGCGGCGCCCTCGAGGTAGATGATGGCCTCGACGATGTCGTCGATCTCACCCATCCGGCCGACCGGGTGCAGCCCGGCCAGGAACTCGTGCGTCTCGACCGCGTGCATCGGCGTACGGATGACGCCGGGGGCAACGGCATTGACCCGGATGCCACGGGCGGCGTACTCCGTCGCGAGCGACTTGGTGACCGAGTTGAGGCCGCCCTTGGTGAGCGACGCGAGCGCGGATGGCACGTTGCTGTTGGCGTGATCGGCCAGGCTGGTGGAGATGTTGACGATGTGACCGCCGCCCTGTTCCAGCATCGCCTCGACGGCGTGCTGAGTGAGCTCGAAGAACCCGCGCAGGTTGATCCCGGTCACCACGTCGTAGTCGGAGTCGGTGTACTCGGTGAACGGCTTGGCGACGAAGACGCCGGCGTTGTTGACCAGCGTGTCGATCCGGCCGAACTGCTGCCGGCCGGCCTCGATGATCCGGGCGCCGGTGCCCGGTTCGGCGACATCGCCCGGCACGGTCAGCACCAGCGGGTCGTCGGACGGCTGGATCGTGCGGGAGTTGGCGACCACGGCGTACCCGAGCTTGCGGTACGCCGGAACGAGTGCCGCGCCGATGCCCTGGGATGCACCGGTCACGACGGCGACTTTCTGGGGAGTCATGGTTCTCACTTTCGCTCGAAGGTGTGTACTTCGATCGTTGTCGAACCATCCGGGGTTTTCCACGACCGGTTTTCTCTCAGCTGGGAGGTCCGGCCTACTACGATCGGTCGAGTGGAACTCCGACAGTTGCGGTACTTCGTGGCGGTGGCCGAGGAGCTGAACTTCGGTCGCGCCGCCGCCCGGCTGCACATTGCCGGGCCGTCGCTGTCGCAGCAGATCAAGTCGCTGGAGCGCGATCTCGGCGTCCGGCTCTTCGAGCGCGATCGCCGGACCGTCAAGCTGACCGCCTCCGGCGAGACGCTGCTCCCGCAGACGCGCGGCTTGCTCGAGCAGGCCGACACGCTGCGCCGTACGGCCGCCGGCTTCGCGGCGAGCGAGCCGGTGCGGCTCGGGTACGTCAGCTGGCGCCCGTCCGATCTGGCCGAGCGCACCTCCGGGGTCGCACAGCTGCGGGTCGACGCGTGGGTGATGCCGTCACACACGCAGGCCGGCCGGGTCGCCGACGGCAGCATCGACCTGGCGATCTGCTGGGTCCGGGCCACCGACCTGGCCGAGCAGGAGCTCGACGGCCGGCTGATCGGCGCGGATCGGTTGTCCGCGGCGTCGTTCGGGCCCGACGACTCCGCCGTACGCGCGCAGGACACGGCGATCCTGCTCGACACCGACACCGCGACCTGGGCGTCGTGGAACATCTACGCGGTGGAGTTCGCCCGGGAGACCGGTGCCGAGCTCGTCCGGATCGACGATCACGGGATCACCGGTCCGGCCTTCTTCGATCACGTACGCCGCCTCCGCCGGCCGGTCGTCGTTTCACCCAAGCGAGACCCGACGCCGCTGCCCCGGGAGCTCGTCCGCCGGCTCGTGGTCGATCCGGTGCCGGTCTGGACCTGGGCCCTGGTGTCGCGCCGCGACGAGCCGCGCGCCGCCGTCCGGGCCGCCTTCTCGGCGCTGACCGACGACGTAGCGATCGATCTGGCCGAGCCAGGCATCTGGCTCCCCGCCGACGACCCGTTCGGCCCGGCTCGCGATAGATCTGTGCGAGAAGGCTGGTAGAGGTCGGCAAGAACCGCTGCGGGCGGCCGGTGGTCCTCCTTAGGATCGCGGCGGCTCGAGGAGGGGACCTTGTCGATCGACGAGCGCGTGCGGGCGCAGGCGGTCGGACCGCAACACGTCGTCGCACCGGCGACTAGACGCAGGTTGAGCACGCCGCAGTGGATCCGTCTGCTGTGTGCGGCGTGCTTGGTCGCGACCATCGCAGTGGTCGTGATCTGCCAGGTCGCCGTCGGGATCGTCCGGTCCGGGTGGAACCAGATCGGTCACCAGATGGCGCCGCAGGTGGTCAGCACCACCGGTGTGACCTTCGCCCTGAACGACATGGACGCTCAGCTCGCCAACGTCCTCCTCGTCGCGTACCGAAGCGATCTCGGCGTCACCCGGCAGCAGTCACTCGACCTCTACGAGAGCGACCGCCGCACGGTGAACAGCAACCTGCAGCAGGCCGCCGTACTTGCCGGCACCGACCCGGCCGCGGTCGAGCGGATCCGGACCGTACTGGACGGGCTCGGTCGGTACGAGGCGCTCGCCGCTCAGGTCGTCCTGCTCGAAAGCCAGGCCGACCCGGCCGTGCCGGGACGGCCCCCGGCGGCGGCGCTGACCTTGTTCCGGCAGGCCAGCGATCTCATGCACGACGACCTCCTGCCCGCGGTCGCGGCGCTGACCGAGGCCAACTCGGCCGCCCTCGACCACACGTACGACGACCGCCGCGCCGCCATCGCGGACGGCCGGCTGCTCCTGATTCTCGTCGGGCTGATCCTCATCGGCGTCCTCGTCTGGCTGCAGGTCTTCCTTGCCCGCCGCGTGCATCGGATCATCAATCCGGCCCTGCTGGCGGCCACGGTCATCTCCGCCGCGGTGGTCATCGGCGGATCCGCCGTACTGACGCGCGAGGCGCAGCACCTGACGGTGGCGAAGAAGGACGCCTTCGACTCGATCCTTGTGCTCACCCGCGCCCGGGCGGTGAGCTACGACGCCAACGCGGACGAGAGCCGCTACCTGCTCGATCCGCAGCGCGCCAACCGGTACGAGCAGGCGTTCCTGGAGAAGTCTTCGCAGGTCATCGGGATGCCGGGCGCGACGATCCCGACCTTCGACGCGTTGTACGACGACGCGGTCAGGTCCTACCGGACCGATCACGACGATCTGCGGTTCACCGGGTTCCTCGGGACCGAGTTCCGGAACATCACCTTCGCCGGTGAGCGAGAGGCGGCGGAGGCAACGCTCACCGCGTTCCAGGTCTACCAGCGCGACGACCGCCGGATCCGCGCACTGAACACCTCCGGCGACCTGAACGCCGCGATCCAGCTCTGCACGAGCTACGCACCGGGCGGGTCGAACGCTGCCTTCAGCGCCTACGACAAGACATTGGTCCACGTGACTGCCATCAACCAGAACGCCTTTGACGACGCAGTGGCCGCCGGTGAGCGTGGGTTGCGCGGTTGGAACCTGATCCCGTGGGTCGCGGGTGCGCTCGCCGTACTGCTGGTTCTTGCTGGAGTCCGGCCGCGACTGGCCGAGTACCGCTGACGAACCAGGACTTGGTCAGCCGAGCAGCAGTCGGAGCGCGGCGGTCAGGGCGATGCCAGCGGCGACCGCCGGCAGCAGCGAAAGTCTCAGGACCGAAAGGATGCCGGCGGCACCGACTCCGGCGAGTTGGGTCCAGTCCAGTCGCTTGCCGCCGAGTTCTGTGACGATGAGGCCGGCCAGCAGCACGGGAGCTATCAGACCGACCACCCGGATCGCAGCCGGCGGCAGCCTGCGTTCGCCGATCGACAGCGGGCCACCCGCCTTCATCAGCCAGTTGACGACGGTGACGGCCAGGGCGGCCAGCCACAGCCTCATGACGTCTCCTCCGTGATCTTCGCGGGACTCAGGGGCGCGCTCCGGAATCAGGCCGATCAGGGCGGCAGCCGTGCCGCCGAGCAGGGCGTAGCCCGGATCGGTCACCAGCAACAAGCCCGCGGCGATCCCAGCGCCCAGCAGCGACGCGGCGAACGCTCGACGGGAGCGCCGCAGTTCGTCCAGCGCGAGTACCAGGAAGAACGCCGGGAACACGACGTCCAGCCCGATCCGGTGCATCAGCTCAGGCGATGGAGCGGTCAGTGAGCCGACCGCGGTCCCGAGCACCCAGGCGACCCATTGCGGCAGGCTGGCGCCGATCAACCGGGACACGTCGTACCGTCCGTCGTCGCGGTGAGCGAAGACGAACGAGGCGTCCACGAGAGCCTGCGCCTGGAGTGCCCGGGACAGCCGGCTTCCGCGCAGGCTGTCGTTCAGCGCGACGCTCATGACGAGATAGCGCCCGTTGATCAGGGCGGCCGAGGCGATGGCCGCCGCCACAGTGCCGCCGGACAATGCCGTCAGCAACGTGAATTGGGCGGAACCGGAGAATGCCAGGGCTGAGAACAGGACTGGCAGCCCGAATCCCCAGCCCCGAGCCTCAGCCTCGGCACCGAAGCTGAGCGCAAGGACGAACCCCGCGCCGGCCGGTCCGAGGCCCAGCCGGACTCCCGCGGCGAAGCCGGTCCGGTCGATCGCGATCATGCCGGCGCTCCGGAGTGACGCTGGTAGTGCCTGCGCGCCCGGGCCCGATTGCCGCAGTCCGCCGAGCTGCACCACCGCCGCGAACCGTTCCTGCTGCGGTCCAGGAACAACCACCCGCAATCGTTGTCGCCGCACTGCCGCAGCCGGTCCAGGTCCTCGTCCTCGAAGAGCCGCCAGACGGCCAGCCGCACCTGTCCGGCGACGGTCCCGGCGCGCCAGGTCAACGGTCGCGCGCTGACCAGGGTCGCGTTGCGTACGGCGTCCTCGACCAACTCACGTAGTACGGCGAGATCGGCGGCGCGAGGCTCGTCGCCGATCGTGAGCGGATGCAGCACGGCATAGGCAGTCTCACGGCAATGCACCAGCTCTGCCAGGTCTTGCCCGGCCGGATCGAGGCCCACGGCCGTCAACCACCTCCGGAGGTTGACCGGATCCGCGATCCGGTCGATCCGGCGCCGATCGTCCAACCGCCACGCCACGGTGTTGACCAGGTCGAGCGCGAGATGTCCGCCGACCAACTCCGGCCGATACTCCATGACTCTGCCTCTCGTTGCCTAACACCCAAAACCCACTATGGGTTGTTAGGTGATCTTCGTGCAACCGGACCGCGCGTCTAGGCTGGGCCTGTGCGCGACGAGGACGTTCCAGGCTGGTGGCAGCGGTTGGGGCTGGACGGGCTGGTGGATGTGCATGTGCACTTCCTGCCGGACCAGGTGATGAACGCGGTCTGGGCGTACTTCGATCAGGCCTCGGAGCACTACGGCACCGACTGGCCGATCAACTACCGGACACCGGTCGAGGAGCGGCTGAAAACCCTTCAAACCTTGGGGGTTCGGGCGTTTCCGGCGCTGGTGTATCCACACCGGCCGGACATGGCCGCGTGGCTGAACGCCTGGGCCCGGGACTTCGCCGCCTCGACGCCGGGATGCGTGTCCAGTGGGACGTTCTACCCAGAGCCCGGAGCATCTGCCTATGTGCGCGAGGCGTTGGAGCTGGGCACCCGGATCTTCAAGGTCCACGTGCAGGTGGGTGGCTACGATCCGCGATCCGACGAGCTCGATGACGTGTGGGGCCAGCTGGCGGAGGCCGGCGTACCGGTCGTCGTGCACTGCGGCTCCGGCCCGATCCCCGGCCGGCACACGGGTCCGGGCCCGTTCGGCGAGGTACTACGGAAGCACCCACAGCTGACCGCAGTCATCGCCCACCTGGGCATGCCCGAATACGCCGAGCACCTGGCACTGACGTCGTACCCGAACGTCCATCTGGACACCACCATGGCGCTCACCCCCTTCACCGAATCCCTCATGCCGTTCCCCCGCGACCTGATCCCCCGGCTCGGCGACCTCCAGCACCGCATCGTCCTCGGATCCGACTTTCCCAACATCCCCTACGAGTACGCCGTACAACTGTCGGCACTGGAATCCTTGGACCTGGGCGACGACTGGCTCCGCGCCGTCTGCTGGGACAACGGCACTCGCCTGCTCGGCCCGGTCAACGCCTCCTGAACACGCCGACCCGATCCGGCCCAGGACCAGTGACAGGACAACGGCCACGAGTCGTACGCGGCTCCGGTCCAGCCAGCGCTCAGCCGGCCCCGAAACCCTCCACACCACCCAAGCTCACCCACACCGAAGGCAGAGGAGTCCCATTCAGGGGATCTCCGGCTCTTCTGTCGCTTCCGTGGGTACCCAATCGGGCCACAGCGTGGGCGACCTTGTACACCAGATCCGTACGCCGAGGCCGTCGCCGTACGGATCTCGTGCACAAAGTGCCCGATCGAGACGATGGATGGCGGCCGGACGGCCGGATATCACCTGGCTTGTGGGTTCTCCCTCGGTACACCAGGGGAGAACCCAGCAATCGCAGAGCCGGATCTCCCCTGAAGGTGTCCTTCTTCCCCGGAACTTCGACAGGAGAAGGGACCCCCTTTGAGGGGTCGACCCCGGATGTGGTGGGTTGCGGACCAATGGTCTGCCTCTGCGACCCACCCACCCTTTCAGGGGTCAACCCCTCATGTTGTGGGTTGCGCCCTGGAAATTTGGCGGCCAAACCCATCAGTTCAGGGGTTGACCCCTGAAAGGGCTGCTCGGGGCAGACCCGAACGCCCTTGCCGGTCCCGGAGGGTGATGGCCTTCGCCGTGCTGTTGTGGGGGCGGCTTGGGATGTGCAACATCGACAGGAGGTGTCGGTCCCGGGGTGCTGGTCGGGCGGCGTGGTCAGGCTTGAAGCCGGCCGGCGGGGCCGGACCTGAGCCGACACGTCCTGTCCAGCTGCACCAATACCACCCCCCACCGCACGCCTCCCCGCGGCAGGGACGCAGTGGATGGCTCGACGCAAGCGGACCACCGGGTCCCGGGACAAGCGCGCCCGACGGCCGCCCACGCACCCAGTGCCGGCTGGCTATCCCTTGGCTGGTGGGTTCTCTGCGGCTCGTACCACCAGAGAAGGCACAAGCCGACGGGATATCCACTCGAATGCTGGGTTCTCCGTTGGTGTGCCAGGGGGAGAACCCACAACTGCAGCGGTCATCCGCTGAAGTGGTCGCCGCGGCGCAGCTGCGCTGCGGTGGGGTGGCGCTGGCGCGGCGGGTGGTAGGTGGCAGTGGGGGTGGTTAGGGCGTGCGCCGGCGGGGGCGGGTGAGGACGTAGGCGGTGGGGGTGGCGCCGTTGTATTTGAGCAGGCGGTGGCGAGCGACCTTGAGCGCCCTCTGCTGGTCGATCGCGCTACGCAGCAGGCGCTTGTCCTCGGTGAGGAGAACGGCTCGGCCGTCGGCGCCGAGGACGCGGTCGATCTCGGACAGCGCGGCTGGGTAGAGGGCCCGGTTGGCGCGGTGACTGCCGACCTGCTTGCCGAACGGAAGGTTCGTGATGACTCGGTCCACGCTGCCGGCCGGAAAAGGGAGCGCTTCCGCCGTGGCCTGGGCGAGATCGATCGAGTGACCGGAGTTGCGCCTCGCGATTGCGATCGCGCGCGGGTCGTGATCCGTGCCGACAACACGCACGGTCGGCTCACGGCGCCGTACGGCGAGCACGATGGTGCCCGTCCCACAGAACGGATCCACCACCCGCTGCCCCGCCCGGACCTTCGCCAACCGGACGAGCACTTCCGCGACGAGCGGGGTGGTTGACCATGGCAACCGTTCCAGCTGCCCGAATCGCCGCATCCACGACAGCGAGCCGACCTCCGCGATCCAGCCGTCTGTGGTGCACGTGAGGTTGAGGTCCCAGTCACCGGGCCGATTCACCCAGCCAAGCTGATCCTCGACCGCGGCGATCAACCCCTGCCTGACGGCCGGATCCTTGATACCAACACGGAAACCGATCCGCGCTCCCAGAGTCCTGAGTACGCCGCTGTCACTCGACCGCTCGAGGGGATGCAAGAAACCACGGTCGCCCGACTGGCCTGGCAAGGCGATCGCGACAGTCGAGTACAAAGCACAGCCGGCCAGCTCACCGAGCCACCCGTCCACCGCGCACTCCACCGCAACGCCGGACGCCTGCCGAATCGAATGGACAGAAGGAAATGATCGGAGCTCCTCCATGAGGAGGTCCGCCGCCCCGTCCACGGTACGCAGGACAAGGCGGTCGCAAATACCGAACAAGATGAGGCCCCTGAAGAATCGCGATCGACAGAACAGTCGAAGCGCGGCGCACACTCACCACGGCAGGCCGAACCTCCGGCCCGAACCGGAGCCGGTCACCTGCAGGTGGCGCGCACCTTCAGAAACGCATCATCGCCGCCGACAGTATCCGAACCACCCGCCTGTCTCACCTGCTTTTCGCCGACGCTCGGGCAGCCGTTGCCGGGGCTATTCCAACGTTGTACTGTCGTGCTGTCGCCCACTCCGCTCCAGCCTCACGGGAGTCCCGATGTCCCAGCCTCGCGCCGAGCACCCGCGTCCGCAGTTCGTTCGGGCGGAGTGGGTGAACCTGAACGGTGAGTGGCAGTTCGAGATCGATCGGTCCGACTCCGGGCTGGAGCGTGGGGTGCGGGAGCGCGAGCTGGCGCAGCGGATCATCGTGCCGTTCGCGCCGGAGACCGAGCTGTCCGGGATCGAGAACGTCGACTTCCTCGAAGCGGTCTGGTACCGGACGACCGTGACGATCCCGGCCGACTGGGCCGGCAAGGACGCCGTACTGCACTTCCAGGCGGTCGACCACGACGCGACCGTCTGGGTGAACGGCGTCGAGGTGGTCCGGCACCGCGGCGGGTTCACGCCGTTCAGCGCCAACCTCAGCAAGCCGTCGCCGCGCCGGGCGAGGAGGCCACGATCGTGGTTCGCGCCCGCGACAGCCGGCACGGCGTGCAGGCGCGCGGCAAGCAGACGCACGCAACTACTTCAACACGGCTGCCACTACACCCGGACCACCGGCATCTGGCAGACCGTCTGGCTGGAGGCCGTGCCGAGCGTCCACCTGGGCCGGCCGCGGATCACCCCGGACGTCGCCGGCTCCAGCTTCCACCTCGAAGTACCAGTCTCGGCGAACAAGCCGGGCTGGAAGGTCCGCGCGATCCTGAAGGACGCGGACGGTGAGGTCACGCACCGCCGAGGTCCGCGCCGACCTCGACCTCGCGCCGCGCACTCACGCTCGCAGATCCCGGCCGACCGGGTCCGCCTGTGGGACACCACCGACCCGCACCTGTACGACGTACGCCTCGAGCTGATCGATGCCGACGGCAACGTCGTGGACGCCGCCGACAGCTATGCCGGACTGCGGTCGGTGTCGATCAACGGTCAGGCGATCCTGATCAACGGCAAGCACGTGTTCCAGCGGCTGGTGCTGGACCAGGGCTACTGGCCGGAGAGCCTGATGACGGCACCGTCCGAGGAGGCGCTGGTCGCGGACATCGAGCTGAGCCTGGCCGCCGGGTTCAACGGCGCGCGGCTGCACCAGAAGGTGTTCGAGGAGCGGTTCCTGTACCACGCGGACCGGCTCGGGCTACCTGGTCTGGGGCGAGTTCGGCGACTGGGGCTGGGAGTCGTTGCCGAGCACCCAGGCAACGACAACCAGCAGCCGACCGCGTCGTACGTCGACGCAGTGGCTGGAGGCGGTCGAGCGCGACTACAGCCACCCGTCGATCATCGGCTGGTGCCCGCTGAACGAGACGCACCAGCTCCTGCACGACCGGATCACCCAGCTGGACGACGTCACCCGGGCGATGTTCCTGGCGACGAAGGCGGCCGACACGACCCGGCCGGTGCTGGACGCGTCCGGGTACTCGCACCGCGTGCCGGAGACCGACGTCTGGGACTCGCACAACTACGAGCAGGACCCGGCCGAGTTCGCGCGGCAGATGGCCGGCCTTGCGGACGGGGCGCCGTACGGGAACACCGGTGGGCGCGAGCGGCGGCCGATCTCCCAGCCGTACGCCGGGCAGCCGTACTTCTGCAGCGAGTTCGGCGGCATCTGGTGGAACCCGGAAGCGGCGGCCAGCCGCAGGGCAACAACACGCACGAGTCGTGGGGCTACGGCCAGCGGGTCGCGGACGAGGAGGCGTTCTACGACCGCTTCGCCGGGCTGGTCGACGTACTGCTCGACAACCCGCTGATGTTCGGCTACTGCTACACGCAGCTGACCGACGTCTTCCAGGAAGAGAACGGGATCTACCGCTTCGACCGCAGCACGAAGCTCGACGTACCGCGGATCCAAGGCCATCCAGACCCGCGCGGCCGCCTACGAGAAGGACTGAAGTCCGCAAGAGCTGCCTGACCGCGACCAGGACCCAGAGGATCGCGCCGAGCAGGAGCGGCCTGGGTCCTGCGTCGCGGAGCTCCTTCGGCCGGAGCGACAGGCCGATCGCGACCAGCGCGGCCGTGATCAGGAACGGTGCCGATCAGGCTCAGGTCCGGCAGCCAAGCCGTCGGGCACGAGACCGGCACTCCGGAGACCGGCGGCGGCGATGAAGCCGATCAGGAACAGCGGGACCAGCTTCCGCCACGGCAGACGCGCCGGTCAGCGGCCGCGACGTTCGCGCGGCGTCGCGGCGGGACTTCAGGAAGCACCAGGCCAGGACGATCGGGACCAGCATCAGCGAGCGGGTCAGCTTGACGACGAGCGCCTGGTCGCCGGCCTCCTGGCTGTAGGCGTACCCGGCGGCGACCACCGACGACGTGTCGTTGATCGCCGTACCGGCCCACAATCCGAAGGCTTCCGGGCTGAGGCCGAGCAGGTGGCCGAGCGGCGGGAACGTGAGTACGGCGACCACGTTGAAGGTGAAGATCGTCGCCAGCGCGTAGGCGACCGACGAGCGTTTGGCCCCGATCGCCGCCGTCGCCGCCGCGATCGCCGACGCGCCGCAGATCGCCGTACCGACGCCGATCAGACGTCTGGGTGTCGCCGCGGACGCCGAGCAGCCGGCCGAACAGCCAGGCGCCGCCGAGCGCGATCGCCAGCGTGCCGAGCATCACCGGCAGCGATGAGCCGCCGACGTGGACGACCTGCTGCAGAGACAAGCCGGTTCCCAGTACGACGATCGACGACTGCAGCAGATTCTTCGACGGCGAAGTCGTAGCCCGGGCGGCACCGCTCGGCACGCAGCGCGGGTACAGCATGCCCGCCAGCGACGCCCAGCACGATCCCGAACACGGGCCCGCCGACCACCGGCACGAGCCGGCCGAGCGGGACCGCGACGGCGGTCAGCGCCAGTACGACAACCAGGCCGGGAACCGCGGCCGGCCGAGCGGAACCGGGATACAAGGCGGGAGCGGTGAGGGTGCGAGGACGGCAGCGGTCGCGGCAGTTGGTGGCCTAACCTCGACCTGCACCATCTGACTCCGGCCCCCTTTCGCGAAAATGTACGCACATTTAAGCTAAGAGATGACCGGACATTTGGCAAGCCCGGCGACCCAGCGGAGGACAGGACCAGATGACCGAGCGCAGGCTCGACCGCACCGGCGGCCAGCCGCTCTGGAAGCAGTTGCAGCAGGACCTGGTCCGCCGACTGCGGGCCGGGGAGTTCGACGACGTCTTCCCCGGTGAGCTCGCGCTGGTCGAGGACTACCAGGTGAGCCGGCACACGGTCCGGCAGGCGCTCGGCCAAACTCCGCGCCGACGGCCTGATCGTCGCCGAACGCGGCCGCCAGCCGCGGGTCGCGACCGCGCCGGAGATCCGGCAGCCGATGGGCGCGCTCTACAGCCTGTTCTCCTCGGTCGAGGCCTCCGGTCTGACCCAGCACAGCGTCGTACGGGCGCTGGACGTCCGGGCCGACGGCGTCATCGCAGCCCGGCTCGACCTGGAGGCGTCCATCCCGCTGCTCTATCTCGAGCGGCTCCGGTTCGCCGGTGACGAGCCGCTGGCCCTCGACCGGGTCTGGCTGCCCGCCTCACTCGCGGAACCGCTGCTCGACGCCGACTTCACCCACACCAGCCTCTACAACGAACTGGCCGACCGCACCGGGACTCCGCCTCGACCACGGTCGCGAGGACATCCGCGCCATCGAACCCGACCCCGGCCGAGCGCGCGCTGCTGCACTGCCCGGCCGAGGCCGCCGCCTTCTCCATCATCCGCCAGGGCACCACGCAGAACCGCGCGGTCGAGTGGCGCCACACCGTCGTCCGCGGCGACCGCTTCGCCCTGTCCGCCGAGTTCTCGGCGAACACCGGCTACCGCCTGACGCCGGCTCCGCGGACCACCGCTCTAGCCCAGGGCTGGTAGCTCCTGCTGGCCCGTCGAACAGAGACAGCATGTGTAGATACTGAATCCATGACGGTCAAGGAACTGCGGTTGGTCGTGACGGCGAACGACTACGACGAGGCGGTGGCGTTCTACCGCGACGTACTCGGGCTGCTCGAGCGAGAGTCGTACTCATCGGAGAACGGGCGGGTCATGATCCTCGAGGCTGGGAGGGCCACCCTCGAGATCGCCGACCCGGGCCAGGCCGACTTCATCGACGAGGTCGAGGTGGGCCGCCGGGTGGCCGGCAAGTACCGCGTCGCATTGGAGGTCGACGACTCCGCGGCGACGACGCGGAAGCTGGCCGACGCGGGCGCCACCGTGATCGCCGAGCCGACCCGCACACCCTGGAACTCGCTGAACGCCCGCCTCGAAACGCCAGGCGGGATCCAGCTGACCTTGTTCACGGAACTTGACCTCAAATGAACTGGACGTGTTGAGTTCAGGGTCATGTGGCAGACCGAAGAGCTGGACCTGGACGCCTATCTCGAGCGGATCGGGCACGCCCGAATGGAACCTTCGGTGGGCAGCCTGCACAGCCTGCATCGGGCGCATGTGCTGGCGATCCCGTTCGAGAACATCGACGTGATCTTCGGTACGCATCCCGGCCTCGGCCTGGACGCGATCCAGGCCAAACTCGTAGGCCGGCAGCGCGGCGGCTATTGCTACGAGCACACCCTGCTGTTCGGCGCCGCGCTCGAACGTCTCGGTTTCGAGGCCGTACGACGAGTTGCGCGAGTCCAACCGCACAAGGCCGGACCGCGTACGCACGCTCTCCTCAAGGTGGGCGTGGACGGACAGGAGTTCCTGGCAGACGTCGGCTTCGGGGCCGGCCAGCTCTACCCGACTCCGCTCAAGGACGGCGTGGTCGTCGACCAAGCCGGCTGGGATCATCGGCTCACCCTCGACGGTGACGTGTGGACGCTGTCGAAGCAGACCGCGGACGGTTGGATTCCGCAGCACGCGTCCAACGACGAGCCGGTCCGCCCGATCGACTACGACGTCTACCACCACTACATCTCGACCCACCCGAACTCGCCCTTCACCGGCCGTCCAGTGGTCATGCGCGTCGCCGACGGCGTCGTCCGCCGGCTGATCGGTGACACGCTCACCGTCGAGTACGCCGACGGCCGTACGACGGAGCGCGTCGTACCGGCCGAAGAACTGCCCGAAGTGCTCGCGAGTCTGGACGTCGTCCTCAGCGACGAAGAAGTCGACCGCCTCCGGCTGCTCTAGGTGCGCCTGTGGGGAACAAAACCGTCACGGGGTGCACATTTGTTTCCCCGCAGCTCGCCGGTCCGGCCGGTACCGAGCTCAGGAGCGACTGCGCCTAGGCGTCTCGGTCCGGAAGGACTCCCCCAGTTCAGTGCCGAGTCCGAAGTAGTGGCGGAAGTTGTAGATCAGCGGCGACCACGCGTCCGGATCGACGTACGACGTACCCGGTACGACGATCCGGTCGTCGGCGTGCACGTGGAGCACCTTCGCCTGGATGATCAGGAAGGTGCCTCCGGCATCGAATTCGACCTGGATCGCGGTAGCTTCGAACTGCAGTGGACACTCGGCCACGCGCGGCGGGCCGACCCGCTCGGACGCCACCGGGGTCAGCCCGGCCGCCTTGAACTTCTCCCGTTCGAAGCGGAACCGGGCCCGCTTGGCCTCCGGCACCGGCTGGCGGCCGGTGAGACCGGCGATCCGTTCGACCGCTTCCCACTGCGCCGGTGACGGGTAGTTGATCACGAGCTCCGGCCGCTGTTGCAGGTTGTGCGCGGTCTGACCGGATTCACCCACGCCGAGCACGACGACGTCACCGAGCGCCCAGGCGGACGACATCGGGGCGAGATTGATCGTGCCGTCGTCGTTCGTAGTGGACAGCAGGGCGACCGGCGTACCGACGTACAAGATGGACGGTTCGATCGTCACGTGAGTCATGGTTTCGACGCTAGGCGGCGGTCGCTTCGGCGGGCGCCGAACTGTCGGAGCGGCATGATGGCAGACATGAACGAGCGGAGCGAGTTCATCATCAAACACAGCGCACCTCGTGTCTCATCCGCGCCCGGAGCGAAGCGAGGACGTGGATGAGCATGCAGACCGAGGGACAGGAGTTGGCTGCTTGGGCTCGCATGCTCGCGGACGGGACGCGGGCGACTGTGTGCCTGGCGTTGCTCGACGGGCGCGCGTGGACGGCGACCGAGCTGGCGCGGGTGGCGAAGGTGTCGCGGCCGACGATCAGTGAGCATCTCAACCTGCTCGTCGACGGTGGGTTGCTGACCGAGGTCCGGCAGGGCCGTCATCGGTACGTGAAACTGGCCGGCCCGGATACGGCCGAGCTGATCGAGGGCCTCGCGGCGCTCGCACCACGGCGTACCGAGGTCGCCAACAGCCTGTCGGCGGTCAGCAAGCGGGACGCGTTCGCGCGAGCGCGGACCTGCTACGACCATCTGGCGGGCAAGCTCGGCGTGGCCCTCGCGGATGCGATGACCGAGCGTGGCCTGCTCGACTGGTCGGAAGGGATCTCGCTAACGCCATCGGGGCTGGCCTGGTTGGAGCATCTCGGCATCCAGGTCGAGCCGGGACGCGGACGGCCCGCGGTGCGGTCGTGCCTTGATGTGACCGAGCGGCGGCCGCATCTGGCCGGCGCGGTGGGTGCGGCCCTGTGCGGACACGCCTTGCGGCAGGGATGGGTGAGCCACATTCCGGGTGGGCGCGCCTTGAAAGTGACCGGTTCGGTGCGCGAATTCGGCCTGCCGGTTGGCGTCGTGCGAGAACTCCTGCCCAGAGTCTGAGAAGTGTATGAGGGAACACGCTTCCATGAGGCGCGAAGCCCGGAAACGACCTAACCTTCGGCCATGACTGAGTTCGAGTCCGGCACCGATCTGGTGTCCCGCCTTCCGCTGCCCAGCCACGTGGTCGTCCTGGCGGACGGTCAGTGGCGTCGCGGCTGGCTGATCGGCCGCGAGCACGAGGAGACGGGATGGACCGGTCTGGTGCAGTACGAGGGTGTCGACGGGACGGAGCGGACGGAACGCCTGCCGGCGGACCGGATCGCCCTGCCCGAGTCGGACGACCCGCACGAACGAGCGTCGTAGCGCGCTGCACGTTTGAAGGGGAGGGATAACGCACGAAGGCCCCCGGGGTTGGTGAACCGGGGGCCTTCGTGCGTAACGCGGCCGGGGCGCCTGACGACGAACGAGAAGCCCGGCCCAGGCCCTTCGGGCGGTTGACCTGGGACGGGATCCTCAGTGGCGTTACACAGGGTGTATCGCTGGTGACGGGCCGGGTGTTACACAATTGACGGAAATTCTTTGGGTACGACGCCTCTGCAAGGGACAAGCGGCGACCCCGGTGCACGTCCCTGAACACCGGGGTCTGGATCGGGGGCCTCTCGAGCGACCGCCGCTCTTGACTCCCAGGTGCCCCTCTCGGCCGCGAGCAATCATGCCGACCTTGTTCGCCCTCACCGCCCCGGTCAGGGATCAGAAATGCACGGCCAGCAGGACTCGCCCGGTTTCGGAGCTACGGATGTCCAGCGCGCGGATCTCGCTGCGCTGCAACTTCGTGGTCGCGGCCGGTTTCACCGTCGTCCCCGGCGACGAGGTCCAGCTCGCGATCAGCTGGGACTTCCCGGAGGTGTCCGTGACATACAACTCGTACCCGCGGGCCCGCTCACTCGGCGTCGCCAGGTCGTCGTACCGGCAGCTGACCTCGATCGTCGTACCCCAGCGCTCGGGCACCAGCCGGGCATCCGCGGACAGCTTGCTGGTCGCGGTCTGCGCGAGGACGACGTAGTCCCCCTGCGGCGGCTCGTTGGTGAGCGGAATCGCGATCACCGCGCCGATCGCGGCCGCGACCAGGGCGACCCCGGTCATCAGCGCACCGAGCCGGACCCGCCGCCGGCGCTCGTCCCGCCGCACGCTGCGGACCAAGCCGGGCAGCAGGTTCGGCGGGGCGGTGGTGATGGTCGCGAGTGCCCGGTCATCCGGCAGCGCGGCCAGCGTTCCGGGTACGCCGGCCAGCGACGCCACCTCGGCCGAGCACTCGTCACACGTTCGCAGGTGTTCCTCGTACGCGCGCCGATCCTTCGCCGACAACGCGCCGAGCAGGTACGCCGCGTCCCAGTCCCGGTACGGGTCATTCACTGACTCGTCACCCCCTTCTCCTGCAGCGCAAGCTTCAACGCCCGCAGCCCGTAGTGCAGCCGCGATTTCACAGTGCCCGACGGGATATCCAACTCTGCAGCGATGTCCGTCACCGTCCGGCGTCCGTAGTACGCACGAACGATCACCTGCCGATGTTCCTCGGACAGCTGGGCCAGCGTCTCCGCCACCAGCCAGGCGTCCAGTACAGCGTTCGCATGGTCGGCGCTCGGCTTCTCCGGGAGGTCGTCGCTCGCCACCTCGCGGCTGACCCGGGCACTGCGCCGATCGTCGATGACGAGATTCCGCGCCACCGTGAACAGCCAGGCCCGGGCCCCCGCTTCGTCCTCGGTCAGGATCTGCGGCCGGCGCCACGCCCTGAGCAGAGTCTCCTGTACGACGTCCTCCGCCAGCCGGTCGTCACCGGTCAGCCGGACCACGAACCGCCACAAAGACGGCGCGTGCACGTCATGCAGCTCACGCAGCAGGGCGGCCCGATCGTCGGCCATCGGCGCTCCTGCTCTGTCGGGCACCGTCGCGACCGTTCGGGGCCACTCCGCTGCTGGCGGTTGCCTACTGCTGTCTCAATGCCGCCCGCTCCACGGCCCAGGCGCCGTTGCCGAGGAACACGATCAGCAGGGAGGCGAAGCAGAACAGCCCCGCCTTCTGGCCATCATTCTGCACAGGAAGCAGAGAATCCACCTGGTGCACCGCTCTTCGGCACGATGTGTGGGTGACGGTCGGCGGGGTGTGCTGGTCGGGACGGGAGCGATGTCGGGGTGGGGAGCGATGTCGGGGTGGAGGGCGATGTCGGGGTGGAGGGCGATGTCGGGGTGGAGGGCGATGTCGGGGTGGAGGGCGATGTCGGGTGGGGCGATGTCGGGTGGGCAGGATGCGCGGGGTGGAGGGCGCGCCGAGGTTGGGCCGGGTGGTTCCGCCGGGCTTGTTCTGCGCGGATCGGTCCACATCTGGTGACCTGGGACAGGTTGTAGTGGGCTGAGACAGGCAATTCCTTGTCCCACCCCACCACTTCCGGTCCGACCCCACCGGTTCCTGTCCCCGCCCACCACTTCCGGTCCCACCCCACCACTTCCGGTCCCACCCCACGGGCCACCGCCCACCGGTTCCGGTCCCAGCCCACCGGTTCCGGTCTCAACCCACCGGCCACAACCCACCGGTTCCGGTTCCGGTCGACCGGAACCGGTCCCCGCCCGGCGCTGGTGTCGGCGCAGGACCTGTCCCGAGCGACCCATTTCATGGGCTGACCCACGAGATGATGGGTTGGCACCCCGGAATCCGGTACGCCAACCCACCATCTGATAGGCCAGCCCACCAAATGGGGCGGAGCGGGCCGCCCTACCGCCTGGGCGATTGGCGAACCGCCGGACAACCAACGTGACGGCTGACCCGGCAACTGCTCTGGCCGGTTGCCGCACCGATGACCTACTGGCAATAGGCCGGCCACCACATCACCGGCCAGCGGGCACCAGGCACCGGCCAGCAGGCAGCAGGCAGCGGCAGCGGGCAGCAGGCAGCAGGCAGCAGGCAGCAGGCAGCAGCATCCTGCACACCGTGCCGAGCCCGAACAGCGCAGCGACACTGTGGGTCACGACGTCAACCCGACGATCACACTCCGCATCCCTTGCAGGGTTTGCGAGTCCGGAGGTGGTAGCCGTACGTCGCGACAACCAGACCGACGCCCCAGACGAGATAGGCGGGGACCGCGACCCAGAAGAAGCTGTCCGGCAGGCCGACATCGCCGTACGCGGGCTTACCTTGGACGGCGTTGGCGATCATCTGGAGAAGTCCGACCCCGAAGTACGCCGTGATCCCCGCACCCAGGCCGGCACCCGGGACAAGCAGCATCCAGCGGGGGAAGAACCGGCCGACTCGATAGACCAACAGCAGTGGCAAAGCGACCCCGGCCAGCACGAAGCCGCCTTCGAAGACGATCATCGAGACGTCGCCGCCGTACGGCGTAGTGCCGAAGCCGACCACCGCCTGGGCGGCCAGCCGAGTCAGGCAGCCGAAGACTGCGAGCCAGGCGGGCCAGTGAGGTGTTGAGGTGGGACGCGCTCGGCCCGTGCAGCGGAGGCAGGTCGGGTCGAGCCTCCGCTGGTAGGCCAGGGCTGTCGCACCGAGCAGCGCAGCGCCTCCCAGCGCGGTGAACCTGCTGAGCATGCCGAGCAGATCGAACGGGATCCCTAGGCCGGGCAGCAGACCGGCGACCAGATCGAGGAGAGCGAATGCGGCCGCTGCGACCCAGCCGGCCGCGAGCACCCACAGCGAGCGGATCAAGAGCCGGGAGCGCGGCAGACGGCCGAGGGCGATCACCCCGGTGGCGCTGACCAGGCATCCCAGTACTGCGATCCAGTCAGGGACCAGGAGGTCGCGGCCGGGGAGCTTCCAGTGCGGCGCGTTGCCGATGGCGAACCACACGCGCAGGCCGCCGTACGACGCCGCCCAGACGAGCGCGGCTGTTGGCGTCCAGGTGGGTGCAACCCGTGCCGGGGTGTCCACGATCGATGCCATGTGGCCAGTCTCTGCGGGACGCCCGCCGTACGGATCACTCCCGTGGGGGAACTGCCTCCATCGCAGGACCGAGGTCACTGCGCTGGATCAGCGGGCTTCGTGCAGGGCGCGGAGTGCGCGGAGGAAGGCTTCGCGGTCGGCCCGCGGGAGCTTCGCGAGCAGGCGGTCCTCGCGGGCGCGGATGTCCTTGCGGACGGAACGCCGTACCCGACGGCCCTGGGTGGTGATCGAGAGCAGCCTGACGCGGCGGTCGTCCGGATCAGGGGTCCGCTCGATCAGGCCCGCGTCCTGGAGTTCATCGAGGGTGCCGATGATCCGCGACTTGTCCGCACCGATCGCCTCGGCGAGCGCGGCCTGGGTACGCACCGGGGTCTCGTCCAACGCGGTGAGCACGGAGTATCCCCACATCGAGACCTCGTGCGCGGCGAGCACCGGCAGCTCGGCCGCGATGAGTGCCCGCACCAACGGATGCAGCATCGCGGCGAGATCGGGACGCTCGTCTGAGTTCTCCCCCGAGCTCTCACTGGGCATAGTCGCGAAGATAACACTGGCGCAATCGTAGGCTGACGCATATGATGTGTGCATGCCTACAGTTGACTATGTACCTCTGGACGCGGCTGCCGTACGGGCCAGCATCGACGTCGTGTCGCGCGCCACCTCCGGCGACCTGGCCAAGCCGACCCCCTGCCGGGCCTGGACGCTCTACGGCCTGCTCGCCCACATGGCCACCCAGCACTACGGCTTCGCGGCCGCCTCCCGCGGCGAGGCCGACCCGGAGCTCTGGAAGCTCCGCGACCTCGGCGACGACCCGGTGAAGGCCTACATCACCTCGGCCGAACACGTCCTGGCCGCCTTCGCCGAAGACGGCGTCAGCGAACGCCAGTTCCCCCTCCCCGAGTTCGGCGCCGGCCTGTCCTTCCCCGGCCACCAGGCCATCAGCTTCCACTTCATCGACTACGTCGTCCACACCTGGGACGTCGCCAAGTCCGTCGGCACCACGGTCACCTTCACCCCCGATCTCCTCGAAGGTGCCCGCACGGTCGCCCAGATCGTCCCCACCGGCGACGCCCGCCTGGTCCCCGGCGCCGCCTTCGCCGCGGACATCCCCTGGACCGGCAACGACCCCCTCGACCAGATCGTCGCCCTCCTCGGCCGCTCTCCCAACTGGCCGAACTGATCCAGTCAACCGGCTCCCCAGGCCCCGGCACGCCTGACGGACGGCTTCGACGATGTGCCCCGGCGGTCGACGTGTCAGGCAGAGGCGCGCCCGACCGGCCGGGGTACGACGATCGCCGGCCAAGGCGCTGCTAGCCGTTCGCGGCGACGCCGACCTTGTGGCCGTGGACGTCGGCGAAGACGCCGAAGCTGGTGCCCGGTACCTGCTGGGCCGGCTGAATGATCTTCCCGCCGAGGTCTTCAGCCTTCTTCAAGGTCGCGGCGACGTCTTCGACCGCGACGAAGAAGAGAACTTCGTCATCAGCGCCTTGCCGGGGCCCGATCGCCACATAGGGACCCCCTTCGGAGCCGGTGTCGATGAACGTGTAGCCGGGGAACCCGCCCTCGGACGCGACCTTCCAGCCGAAGAGGTCCGCGAAGAATGCGCGGGTGGCGTCGGGGTCCTGCGACCGGATCTCGGTGTGAATCACTGGATGGGACATCATGTCTCCCTCAGGTTCGGGGTCTCTTCATGACCCGTGGTGCTTACCTGACGATCGCTGGACCTCAGAATCGACAGGCACCTCAGGAGGCCTGTGCGGTGAACGATCGGCTGAACTGCTGTCCGGACCGAACCATGTCGCGGACGGTGCTCAGCCGCTTGCTGTTCGTACTCGCGGAGAGCCTTCGCCAGCGTTGACCCACGGAGACCGGCCGCAACGGACTCGGCGAGCGCCTCGGCGTCGTCCAGCGACGCGCTGAAGCCGGAACCGGTCATCGGGGTCGGCACATGCGCGGCGTCTCCCACGAGCGCAAGCCGCCCGTTGACGAGCCGATCGGGAACGTACTCGGCGATCGGCGTACCGATGACGGCATGCCGTTCGATGCAGTCGAGGATGGCATCGCGCCAGAGCACCGGCCAGAGGTCGTCGGCCTCGACTGCGAGCTCGCGGAGAGTCGCGTCTGGTATGTCGGCAGAGGTGAGCGAATGCTGTACGACGTTGCCGACGACGCAGCCGGTCTCGCGGAGGAGTTCATTGCGGCTGGCGTCGAACCAGCCCCAGCCGAGCTGGCGGGAGCCCGGAACGGCAGAGCCATCGCGGCCGGGCAGCGGGTAGCCGAAGAGATAGTTGTCCTCCGGCACGCAGGATGTCCATGTCCCGAGGCCAGCGGTGCCGTGAAGGAATCGCGGACTCATCGGTCAGGCCGATCCAGAGCACGTAGCCGGCGAAGGTCGCATCGGGGTGCTCCGGTGCGACACTCCGGCGTACGACACTTCGGTGGCCGTCGGCACCGATCACGACATCACCGCGGAACACCTGGTCGTCCGAGGTGGTCGCCCACGCCGACTGCGTGTCCTGGTCGACGCTCTGCACGGACGTGTTGTGGCGAAGCTCGATGTGAGGATCGGCGTCGACGGCCGCACGCAGCTGGGCATGGACGGCGGTCCAGGTCTGCACGCTGGGGCCCGAGGGACGTACGCGGCTCCGGTGATTCTTGCGAGGCGGCCCTCAGGCAACCAGCCGAGAGAAGCCCCGGTCCGAGGGAACTCGTCCACTCGCTCCAGCATCGTGACGTCGACTCCGGCGCGCGAGAGGGCGAGCCCGGTCATCAGGCCTGCGAGGGATGCTCCGACGATGACGGCGGTGCCCTGGCGCCGGGCGGTTCATTTCACCGATCGCGGCGCGGGCGCGGACCCGCTGGACTCGGCGAGCAGCCGGATGAAGGTACCGACCAGCGCGGCCCGGTCCCCGGCGACCGGAATGATGCGGCTACCGGTGGCTTCGAGGTCTGATTCCCATGCGGCGTTCGGGGTTACGTACTCGATGCCTGCTGCGCGAGTCGCCTCGATCACGCGGCTGTGCATCTCCTGGATGTCGGGGTGCGTGACGTCGCCGCCCAGACCGAGGCGACATCGCGAGATCGAAGGGGCCGAACATGAGCCCGTCAAGCCCTCCCTCGCGCGCGATCGACTCGACCTTGTCAACGCCGGCGGGGTGTTCGATGATGCCGAATACGAGGACGTCGGCGTCCATGCGGCGATAGTCGGCTCGGCCAGTCCTGGCTGAGATGTCCGACGGCTCGTCCGCAGGGGCACGCGCCGCGGGTGCCAGCTGGTGCGAAGTGCGCCGCTGAGGCGATCGCGCGCGCCTGCCCCACGTCGCGGACGTCCGGCGCGATGATCCCGGTAGCCCCCAGGTCGAGGGCGTGCTGGATCGCGGTTGGCTCGTGGCCGGCGACCCGCACGAGCGAGTCGATGCCGACCGCGTCCGCGGCCCGGATCAAGCTCCCGTACGTCGCCCAGATCGAACGCGCCGTGTTCGGCGTCGATCCACGCGAAGTCGTAACCGGCGTAGCCGACAGCTTCGACGATCTCGGGGCTTGGCAGCTGAACGGCGATCCCGTAGGCCTTGTCTCCGCTCTCGAGCTTGCTGCGGATTCGCCGTGGTGCGATTCTCATGTCGTCTCTTCCTCACCGCTCAGAAGACTGCAACCGGGTTGCTGGCGCTCGAGGTGGACACCGACCATCCGCCACGGCAGCGCGGCGAAGAAGAACTCCCACCGGTTCTCGTCCTGGCAGACCTTGGCGAGTTCGGTCAGCTGCATGTTGTCGATCAGCCACAGTCCGAGCGCGACGAGGAGCCACCGTGTGGATCGGGCGCAGGAAGTCGAGCCCGAACCCGGACGGCTGGACATCCTGGATGCCGTCGTTGCCGAGAACGGCGACGTCACGCTCGCGCAGGAACGGCAGGCAACTGGCGTGCAGGCCGGCCTGCCGCGCACCGGGTCCGACCGCGTCCGGTCCCTCGGTCAGGATCGCCTCGACGTTGCCGGTGTGGATCAGGAGCGCATCGCCCGGTCGCACCCTGCACGCCCTGCCGCTGCCTCGGCTGCCTCCAGCTCCTCCGGTGTGACAGCGTGACCGCGGTCGAGCCAGCGGACGCCGTGCAGGGCCGCGATGTCGAGCAGCACGCCACGGGTGACGAACCCGTGCTCGGCGTGGTGGACCGAGAGCGACTTGGCGCCCCGAGCCCGACGTGGTGTCCGACTCCGGGAAGCCGTTGTAGGTCTTGCCGTCCCACGAGTAGTGCGCAAGGCCGTCGACGTGCGTGCTCGATCCGTGTGCGGAGATCCCGACGTACTCGGTCACCGCGTCGAAGCGCACCGACTCGCCTTCGAGGTGGTCGCCGGCCTCGTGCAGACCCATGAAGCGCTGGACGAGCGAGAGTCCCGAACCCAGCGTGTCGGCGTTCAGGGGATCGATGTCTCGCGACAGCGAGAGCGCCCTGCCGGTCGTGATGGTCGCGCGGCCGCGAGTCGCGCCTCATCGGTGATCAGGTTGAGGGTGCCGAGCCGGTCGTCGCTCTCCCCAACGGCCCCAGTTGGACAGGGATGTCATGTACTGCTCGACATCGGCTTCGGTGAGCTCTGGCGCTGGTACTTGCTGTTTCGTTGGTCATCACACACCTCTTCCTCTGTGAAGGCCGGGCTCAGGCCTGGGCGGTCGGCCGGATGACGATCTCGTTGACGTCGACCTCGGGGGGCTGCTCGATCGCGAACGCGATCGCGCGGGCGATGGCATCCGGCGAAATGGCGAAGGTGTCGCGCTGCTCCAGCAGCTGCTCGCGCACCTGCTGGTCGCTGACGGTCTGCACGAACTCGGTCGCGACGAATCCCGGCGAGACGACCGAGACCCGCAGGTTGGGTCCGGCTTCCTTGCGCAGCCCTTCGGAGACGGCTCGCACCGCGGTCTTCACGCCGGAGTAGACGGCCATCGTGGGGCTCGTCGTGTACGCGGCGGTGGACGCGACGTTCACGAACTGCCCGACGTCCTGCTCACGGAACACCGGCAGTGCGGCGGCGATCCCGTTCAGAACTCCGCGCAGGTTCACCTCGACCATCAGGTCCCACTCGTCGACCTTCAACTCGTGCAGGTACGACACCGGACCGACGCCGGCGTTGTTGACCAGACGTCGAGACGCCCGAAGCGGTCTGTGGCGGCGGCGACGAGGTTGGACACCTCGCTGCGATTGGTGACGTCGACGGGCATCGCGACCGCGGTGCCACCGTTGCGCTCGATCTGTTCTGCCACTCGCGCGGCTGTCGTGAGGTTGCGGTCGGCAAGCACCACCTTCGCGCCGCGTTCGGCCAGCAGGCGGGCGGTGGCGCTACCGATGCCGCCACCTGCGCCGGTGACGATGACTACCTTGTCCTTGATCGTTGACATGTTCGTTCCTCTCGTTCTCTTGAGTCAGGCGGTTTCTGGGTCAGCCGGTCTGGGCCATGCCGCCGTCGGCGAACAGCTCGACGCCGGTGATGAAGCTCGAGGCTTCGCTGGCGAGGAAGACGGCCGCGGTGCCGAGTTCGCGCGGTTGCGCGAGCCGGCCGAGCGGGTTGCCTTCGCCCATCTCGGTGACGAGGCCATCGACCGCGTCGGCGCCGGAGGCATCAGCGAGGGCCGCGCGCAGCGACGGCGTGTCGACCGCGCCGGGGCTCAGCACGTTGATGCGGATGCCGGTTCCCTTGACCTCCTGGATCCACGCTCGCACCATGGTGCGCAGCGCGGCCTTGGCTCCGCCGTACAGGCTCATCCCGGTCGGCGGCTGGATCGAGGCCGTCGAGCCGATGATGACGACGGTGCCGCCGTCCTTCATCAGGTTGACGGCCGGCTGAACGGTGAAGAGCACGCCCTTCACGTTCACGCCGAAGACGAAGTCGAACTGCTTCTCGGTGATGGACTGGACGCCGTTGCTGTCACCGGCACCGACGTTGGCGACGACTGCGTCGATACGGCCGTGCTTGGCGACGATGTCGGCGTACATCGCCTGCATCTGCTCGAGATTCGTGACATCGACGACCACGGTGGTGACGTTGGGACCGAGCGTGGCGCCGGCCTCCTTCAACGTCACCTCGTTGATGTCGGCAATGATCACGGTCGCGCCGTAGTCGACGAACTCCTGGGCGATGCCCAGGCCGACTCCTTGTGCACCACCGGTGATGACGGCGACCTTGCCGTCGAGCCGCATCTGGCTGGCGGGCTGTGCTGACATGGCTGAACTCCTCCAGTTGGTGATCCGTGCATCCGGGCAGCGGACCGGCTAGAGTAAGTGGAGAGCTGTCCGGTTACGTCTCACGACGCTACCGGACACCTGTCCACTTAGCAACCCCGGATCTGGAAGAAGGCACCCGTGAGCCCGGTCGAGACATCCCCGCAGTCCGGACGACCAGCCCGGCGAGCGGACGCCGAACTCAACCGTTCGCGCATCCTCGAGGCCGCCAGAGCATGCCTGGCCGAATCGGGTGAAGCCTCGATGCAGGCGATCGCGAAGCGCGCCGGTATCGGCCAGGGAACGCTGTACCGCCACTTCCCGACCCGAGAAGCGCTCGTCCTCGAGGTTCACCGCCACGACGTCGCCGACCTGGTCGACGCAGCTCCGACCCTGGTCGCAGAACACCCGCCCCGCCAGGCGCTACGCCTCTGGCTGGACCGCCTCGCCTCCTACGGCCAAATCAAGCGAGGCCTGGCCGGGGCCTTCCACACCGCCACCCACAAACAACTAGCCGGTGAAGGCTACGGCCCGGTCATCAACGCGATCACCACACTCCTCGACGCCTGCAAGGAGGCCGGGGCAGTACGTCAGGACGTTGAAGCCGAAGAAGTACTCCTCCTCGTCGGCTTCCTCTGGCGCATCGACCCCGACGACAACTGGTCGGTCAGAACGTCCCGAATGCTCGACCTGGTCATGGACGGCCTGGCCCCCACAGCCAACCGGTAGGCCCGCTGCACATGTGTCTGGTCCAATGCGCGCCCGTACGATTTATCCATGAATGAATCGGTGGAGCCGCCGCGCACGGGCGGAGCCGCCACCGGAGTGGCGGCCCTGGCGCCGTCGCTGGTTGCTCTCGCGGCACTCGGACGAGACGCCAACATCACCCGTGCCGCCGAGTCCGCCGGAATGAGCCAGCCGACCCTCAGCAGGTCGCTCGCACGGTGGGAAACAGCGCTCGGGACCCGTCTGTTCGAGCGGCCCGGCCGCCAGATAGTTCTGACGCCGGAGGGGCGCCGGCTTTGCGTGGCAGCGGCCGAGGCGTTGGCGCTGCTGAGCGACGCCGCTCAGAACGCAGCAGAGTCCAAGATCCCGTCGCTGGCGCTGGGCTTCCAGGGTTCTTTTGCTGCAACGATCGTGGAAGAAGCAGTTTCCTCCTTCCGAGCAGCAGCACAGCGACGTGCAGTTCCTGCACAAGCAGGGGCCTATCGACGAACTGCTCGACGACCTCACTGCCGGCCAACTCGACATGGCACTGGTCGCACCGCGACCCGACGCGGCCTTCGGATGGCTGCACCTGGGACGGCAAGCTCTCGTTCTCGTTGTGCCGGCACGCCATCGACTGGCCGAACGACGGGAAGTGCACCTCTCCGAACTCGCCGATGAGGAGTTCATCTCCCTCGACCAGCGCTTCCACCGCAACACCGACGCCCTCTTCGCCGACGCAGACATCGCGCCCAAGATCGTCATGATGGCCGACAACGCCCGCACCGTCCGCGACTACGTCGGCAGCGGCTTCGGCCTCGCGGTCCTGCCCTCGGACACCAGCGTCAACCCTCGAGTTCGCACCATCGCCATCACCTCCCCGCACGCCATCCGGGAAGTGGGCCTGGCGTGGAACAAACGCCGACACCTGTCCCCGGCCGCTGTCGCCTTCCGCCATCACATCGAACTGCTCTGCCGAGCAGTACCCGGGTTGGGCTGACCTACTCGACGGCTGAGCAGTCGGCCCTGAGACCGCCTGAAGGGTCGGACGCCGCCGCCAACGATCGGCAGTCGGCGACGTATGCCCGATGCGTGAATGCATGAATCGGCGTGGCGTGCATTGGATCGATGCTTCCGTCGGCGGCAGTCTCGATGGTTGTCAACTGAAGCGACCGGCAACCCTTCAGGGCAGAGCGCGGCCGAAGCTTCGATTCAGACCATTCTGTGAGATGAGGTCAGCATGAGTGAATCAGGGAAGTCCGTCGCCGCGAAGCTGAAGCGCCGCGTCTGGGCTCCGGCGGCGATCGTCCTCGCCGCCGGAGCAGTGTTCGGACTATCCGTCGGACAGGCGTCGGCAAACGGGACCAAGGGGCCGGCGCCGGTGCACAACCTGTCGGCCACCCAGCCTGCTCATCAGCCCAAACCGACCGTCGTACTGGTCCACGGCGCCTGGGCCGACGCGTCCAGTTGGAGCGGCGAGGTCAAGTCGCTGCAGGACGACGGTTACACCGTGCGGGCGATCGCCAACCCGGTCGAAAACCTGACCACCGACGCTGAGTACGTTCATGACTTCCTTGAGTCGATCCATGGACCGATCGTGCTGGTCGGCCACTCCTACGGCGGGGCGGTCATCACCAACGCCGCCGCCGGACTGCCGAACGTCAAGGCTCTCGTCTACGTCGACGCCGCGGCACCTGCCCCCGGAGAGACCAACGGTCAGCTGAGTGGTGCCGACTCTGTACTCGCGACCGACTCGAAGACCCAGTTGTTCACGACCACGACGTACCCGAACGCTCCGGTGGGGGCGTCCGAGCTGTACCTGAACGAGAACATCTTTGTCCACAACTTCGCCAACGATCTGCCGCGTGCGGAGGCCGAGCAGCTCTGGGCTTCGCAGCGTGGAGCGTCGACGGCCGCGTTCGACACCAAGTCCAAGGTGGCGGCGTGGAAGACGATTCCTTCTTGGTACTTCGTCAGCACGGGTGACCAGATCATCACGCCGACCTCGGAGCTGGCGATGGCGCGCCGCGCCCACTCCCACGTCACCGTCTTCCACGGCGGCTCGCACCTGACTCTGATCTCCCACCCGGCCGCCGTCACCGCCGTCATCCGATCGGCGATCAATTCGGTCCGCTGATCTCGGCCCTGAACCTTACGGCGGGTGCCCTGCGTGGGAAGCAATACGCAGGGCGCCCGCGGTGTCGCGCGATCGGCGTGACGTTTGCTCCGTGTGTCGTAAGCTGCCAGAGTCAAAGACCAGTGGGGGATCTGATGGCCAAGCTTTCCATGCACGAGAGTCTCCCGTTCGACGAGGCGACGGCGCCCTCGCTCGTGTCCACCGGTGAGCTGCCACGGACCGAGCAGGTCAGGGATGTCGTCACCGAGGCGTACGAGCGCTATCGGTCGAACGGCGACGGTCTCGTCGCGGACTACATCCCCGCGCTGGCGAGCGCATCGCCTGGACTGTTCGGGATCAGCGTGGTCGGTTCCAGGGGCCGGTTCTTCGAGATCGGTGACGTAGCGACGCCGTTCTCGATCCAGAGCGTCTCCAAGCCCTTCGTCTTCGCGCTGGTCTGCGAGGCGATCGGGTACGAGGCAGCGCGGCACCGGCTGGGCGTCAACAGCACAGGATTCCCGTTCAACTCGCTGATGGCCGTCGAGTTGAACGACGAGCGGACGATGAACCCGTTGGTCAACGCGGGTGCGATCGCGACCACCAGCCTCGTTCCCGGCGACACGGCCGACGAGAAGTGGGAGAGGATCCGGGACGGCCTGTCCCGCTTCGCCGGCCGCGAGCTCACCTTGAGCAAGGACGTCTACGCGTCTGAGTCGGCCACCAACATGCGCAACCAGGGCATCGCCCATCTCCTGGAGAGCTACGAGCGGCTCTACTTCAACCCTGACGAGGCCACCGACATCTACACCCGGCAGTGCTCCCTCGACGTCACCGCCCACGACCTCGCGGTGATGGCTGCCACGCTGTCCAACGGTGGGGTGAATCCGATGACTGGCGAGCGGGTCATTATCCCGGGGGTATGCCGGCGAGTGCTGGCCGTGATGGCCACCGCCGGCCTGTACGAGCTGTCCGGAGACTGGCTGTATGAGATCGGGATGCCGGGCAAGAGCGGCGTCAGTGGCGGCATCGTGACCGTATCGCCTGGCAAGGGCGGCCTGGCGACCTTCTCGCCCCCGCTCGATGCCGCCGGCAACAGCGTGCGCGGCCAACTCGTCACGAAGTACCTGGCCGAGCGGCTCGGGCTCAATCTCTTCGCCTCTGAACCAGCGCAAACCTGACCGCGATCCCCACCCGAGCACCGCCATTCAACGACACGCCAGAACCCGATGAGATTTCGAAGCTGAGAAAGCCTGAGGCAGCCTGGGTTTGATGCACTGGCGGTCATCTCTGGCACGTTCTGAATGCAGTTGATTGACAGATCGATCGACAGAGTCGTGGCTTCTGGCAACCGCCTGGTGTTGGCGGCGACAAGCTGCGGTCAGATGCACGACGGCAGGTTCCGGCCCACTCCCGACCCGTTGCGTCGACCCGGTCGCGGGCTTGGGTCGCCGCGCGTACCCGTTGCATCATAGGGAAAATGCGCCATTTCGCCTTTGTCGGTTGCTTTGGCTGGGAGCGAGCCGCAGCGTCCGAAGGTCGGACATCTCATCCCCACAGGATGAGTCGCGTACCCGCGACCGGGGCGTGAAATTGTCCCGGAACCGGGGCATCGAATAGTCCCGGATCCGGGCATCGAATAGCCCAGGGAAGGGAGCACGCAATGCTTCGAGATCTGGTTCCCACAGGTGGTCCGGTGGAATTCCTTTTCGGGCCCAAGGACGCTCTCGGGGTGGTTGTCGTACTCGCGGCCATGGTCGAGGGCGGCGAGTTGCGATGAGGCCTGGTCGCTCGCTGCGGGCCGGCGTACTGCTCGCCTGCGTTGGCCTGCTGGTTGCCTGCGACTACACCGAGAACGCGAAGGCCCAGGACCTCTGCACCCACTACGACCAGCTGGTCGCCTCCGTTGACAAGTTGCGCAGTGAGGATCCGCTGACTGCGAAGGCGGAAGAGCTGCGGACTGCGTCGCAGGAGGTCGCGGCCCAACTCGACGAGTTCCAAGCCGTCTCTGACGGACGCCTCGACGTCGCTCTGTCGACGCTGCGCGCCGACGTTGCCGCAGTCAAGGAGTCCGCGGTCGCCGCCGGGACCGAGGCTCTCGACGCGGCGCGTCCGCAGTTGCAGGACGCCTTGACGAACGTCGCCGAGGCCTGGTCCGTCGTGGAGCGCATCGCCCAAGCCCAGTGCGGCACAGGTACTTAAGGCAGCAACGGAGCACCAGGAAAGTGAGTAGGAGAGGAACGAGATGAGCGTGTCGTTCGTGCTTGAGGCTCTGGTCGTCCTTGGCGCAATCGTCATGGGCACCCGAGCGGGCGGGGTCGGGGTCGGCCTGTGGGGCGGTCTCGGCACCTTCGTACTGGTCTTCGTCTTCGGTGAGGCGCCCGGTGAGCCGCCCGCCGCGGCTCTCGCGATCATTCTGGCCGTCGTCACAACGGCGTCGCTGATGCAGGCCGCCGGCGGCATCGACTGGATGGTGGCGATGGCGGCGCGAGTCATCGCGAGCCATCCGAAGCAGATCACGGTGATCGCCCCGTTGACGGCGTTCGCGTTCTCGATCGGGGCTGGGACCGGCAACATCATCTACCCGTTGCTGCCGGTGATCTACGACGTCTCCTACAAGAACGGGATCCGGCCCTCGCGGCCCTTGACGGTCACGGTGGTGCAGTCCGGGATGGCGCTCGCCGCGTCTCCGGTCTCGGCGGCGATGGCCGCCATGCTGACCCTGACCGACATCGCGCCGTACAACCTCGGGCTGACGCAGATTCTCGCGATCACCTTGCCGTCCTGCGTGATCGGCATCGTCGTCACCGCGCTGGTGGTCGGCAGGATGGGAAAGGAGCTCGACGACGATCCCGAGGTCCAGGCCAAGATCGCCGCGGGTGAGCTGGCGCGGGTGGGCTCCGAGAGGCCGGCCGCGGCTCAGGTCCGAGGCCAGGGCTCGGCCGGCGGCACCGGTTCCGACCCGGAGCTGCCCACTTCGGCGCAGGTCCCGGCACCGACAGAACTCACCTACACCAAGCGGGGCCGCAACTCGGCACTGGCGTTCCTGTTCGGCGTGGTGGCCATCGTCATCCTCGGGCTGTTCCCGGACCTGCGGCCCTCGTACCAGGTCGAGAACGAGACCGTCACCATCGACATGACCACCACGATCGTCCTGGTCATGTTCGTGATCGGCGTGGCGATCCTGCTGATCGGTCGACCCGACGTGAAGATCGTGCCCGACATGTCGGTGTTCAAGGCCGGCATGATCTCCGCCATCGCACTGTTCGGGATCGCCTGGCTCACGGCGACGTTCATCAACGCACACGAGACCTTCATCATCGACACTGTCGGCGGCTGGGTCACCGACTGGAAGTTCATCTTCGCGCTCGCGGTCTTCCTCGTCGCGGCCCTGACCACCAGCCAGTCCACCGCAACCCGGACGATCGTGCCCATCGGGCTCGCCGCCGGGCTGGCACCGGGCATCGTCACCGGCATGTGGGCCGGTGCGCTGAGCGGCGTCTACACGTTCCCCGCCAACGGCACCCAGATCGCCGCGGCCAACTTCGACCTCACGGGCACCACGAAGCTGGGCACCAAGCTGTTCGACCACAGCTTCTTCGTCCCGATGCTGATCATGGCCGTCACCACGATCGTCGTCGGGGCGCTGATCGGCGGCATCTTCTTCTGATCCCCGCGGCGGGCAACGGCCCCAGATTCTTTCCAGGAAACGGAGCGCAGCAATGAAGAACAGCGACATCGCCGGGAAAGCCTCGGCCCTCATGCCCGGGCTACTCGCGGACCTGGAGAAGCTGGTGTCGATCCCCTCGATCGCCTTTCCAGGCTATCCGGCGGAACCCGTCGAGGAGATGGGACGGGTGACTCTGCAGATGTTCCGCGAGGCCGGGTTCACCGACGCGCGACTGATGGAGGTCCCGTCCGGGTACCCGCCGATCTACGGCGAGATGAAAGGCCCTGAAGGATCACCGACCGTGGTGCTCTACGCCCACTACGACGTACAGCCCGCACCACCGGAGCAGGGATGGACGAGCGACCCGTGGACCGCCACCCGCAAGGATGACGGTCGAATCTACGGCCGCGGCGCCGCCGACGACATCGGCGGCCTGATCGCGCACCTCGGCACCCTGCGCATCTTCGACGGCAAGCTCCCGTGCACGGTGAAGCTGGTCCTGGAGGGAATGGAGGAGACCGAGAGCAACCTCGAGGCGTTCGTCGAGGCTCATCCGGAGCTGTTCGCCTGCGACCTGTTCGTCATCTGCGACATGGGGAACCTGCAGGTCGGCGAACCCGTCCTGACCACCGCCCTGCGCGGCGACGTCGCCTGCGTGGTGACGCTGAAGACGCTCGAGCACCCGCTGCACTCCGGCGTCTTCGGCGGGCCGGCGCCGGACGCCATGATGGCGATGGCCCGCCTGCTCGCGACGCTGCACGACGACGACGGGAACGTCGCCGTCGCCGGAGTTTCCGCCGGCGCGTGGACGGGGGAAGACCTCAGTGCCGAGGACTTCCGTGCCAGCGCCGACATCCTCGAAGGGGTCCGGCTCACCGGCACCGGTCACATCGGGGACCGGCTCTGGTCACGTCCCTCGATCAACGCCATCGGACTCGACATGACCACCATCGCCGGCTCCTCCAACGTGCTCATCCCCGAGGCTCGCGCAAAGCTCTCGATGCGAATCGTGCCCGGTTCGGATCCGGAGAAGGAGCTCGAGGCGCTTGTCGATCACCTCGAGGCCAACGCTCCGTGGGGCGCCCAGGTCGAGGTGCAGCGCACCAAGGCGGCGCCGCCGTTCCAATGCGACACGAGCGGGCCCGGCTATGCCGCTGCCCGGTGGGCGCTGGCCGTTGCCTACGGCAAGCCGGCCGGAGAGGCCGGCAGCGGTGGCTCGATCCCGTTGCTCCGCACCCTCCAGCGGGCCGCACCGGACGCCGAGTTCGTCCTCTGGGGACCGGAGGACACCGCGCTCGCACGCATCCACTCCTCCGACGAGAGCGTCGACCCCCGGGAGATCGAGAGCCTGATCGTCGCGCAGGCCCTGCTCCTGCAGCGCTTGGCCGACGGTAGCGCGCCTTCGTGAGAGGGGAGTCGAATGAGTTCCACCGATACGGGTACGAGTAAGGGGACCCAAGGTGTCCTGCTCGTCACCTGCCTATCCACCCTGGTGGTCAACGCGAACACGTCCGCGGTCAGCATCCTCCTCCCGGCCATCAGCACCGATACCGGTATGTCCGTCACGACCTTGCAGTGGGCCGTGACCGGCTATTCACTGGTCGGTGCCGCAACCATCGTGACCTCCGGTTCGCTGGGCGACGTCTTCGGAAGGAAGCGGATCTTTCAGCTCGGCCTACTGCTCTTCATCGCTTCCTGCGTGCTGATCGCACTCTCCGGCTCGGGTGGCATGGTGATCGCCGGACGCGCTATCCAGGGCGCCGCGGGCGCGACGATCCTCGCTTGCGGGCTCAGCCTTCTGTCGGTAGCGAACCGCGGTAAAGCACAGTTGCGGGCGGTCTCGCTCTGGGGGGCGGCAGCAGCCGTCGGCGCCGCGGCCGGTCCCCTGCTCGGCGGCGTACTGGTCGAGCTGACGGGCTGGCAGGCGCTCTTCTGGGTGGACGCGGGCGTCGCGGTAGTCTGCATGCTGATAGCGGCCGCCAGTGTGGCCGAATCACGCGACTCCAGCCGGTCCCGCTCGATCGACATGTGGGGAAGCTTGCTCGTCGCCATCACCCTCATGCCCCTCATCCTTGCCCTGAGCAAGGGCAGCGACTGGGGATGGGCATCCGTCGCCACCCTCGGCTGCCTGGCGGTGGCCATCGGTGCGGGGATCGCATTCGTCGCCGTGGAACGCCGGGTCGCCGTCCCGATGCTCGATCTGGCGCTGCTCCGAAACCGGGTCCTGGTTGGTTCCACCATCGCGATCCTCATCGGCTCCGGCACCATCAACGGACTGATGTACCTGGTCAGCCTCTACTTCCAGAACCCCCAGGCCCTTGGTTACAGCCCATTGCAGGCCGGCCTGGCAACCCTGCCCGCCACAGCTGGACTCGTGGTGGTGGCGCCTTTCGTGCCAGCGCTTGGCAGCACGGTTCGGCGGCCGTCAGGTCGTCGCCGGCGGGTTCGCGATTACCGCCGCCGGGTTCGCGGCGATCGGCTTCGTCGAGGCGTCATGGCTGTACACGGCCTTCGTCCTACCGCTCGTTGCCGTCGCCATCGGAATGGGACTCTCCAACGGGCCGGCATCGTCGGCGGCGACGGCCTCAGTGTCGGCAACTCAGGTCGGGGCAGCATCCGGTGTCTCCAACATGGCACGCTATGTCGGTGCCGCAGTGGCGACGGCGCTCGCAGCGTCGATCTACGGCAACGTGATCGCAGACAAGACAGCGGCCGGACAGTCGGGCGCCGACGCACTGGCCGCAGGACTCGGCGCAGCCTCCTGGGCGATGGCAGCAATCAGTGCCGCCGGTGTCGTGATGGCCGTGGTCATGGGTCGCCACCGCGCTGCCCACGGCACCCTGGCCGACGCGGCCGCGGCAGCAGCGGCCCACACCCACACACTGCCGACCTCAGCCACGCCCGTCGCCACACCGACCGGTCACCCTTAGCACCAACTGGCGTCTTCAGCCGCCAGCCGTGGGAGTGGGTATGGGGGTCGGAGCCGGCGTGGGGGGTGGCGCGCTGCTCGGGGTGGGCGCCGGAGTTGGGGTGGTTGTTGGTGTGCTGCTAGGTGTCGGGGAAGGTGTGGTCGTCGGCGATGGCGAGGTTGTCGGCGTTGCGGACGGCGTGGGCGTCGGCGACGGGGTGGCGGTCGGAGTCGGGGTGGGTGTCGGTGTGCTGCTAGGTGTCGGGGATGGCGTGCTTGCCGGCGCCGGAGGCTCTACCAGGATCGGGGATGGTGCAGGGGTGGCGGTGTGACCTGCCGCGACCAACACGAGGGCGGCTGCCGTGAGTCCGACGCCGACCACGACGCCGCTTGCCAGCGCAGTACCGCGGCCCACGCCTTGCTGGCGCCGGAACTCGGTGCGCCGACGGCGGCGGAGGTCTGGCGGCAGGGCCGCCCGCTGCGCGGCGAAGCTGTTGAACGGCGCAGCGGCGAAGCCGAGGGTGGGGAAGATCAGCAGTGCGGCGAGCAGCGGCCCGCTGAGTGTCGTGGGATGGCTGAGTGCGGCTGCCATGCCGACGATGCCGCACGCGGCGAGCACGCTTTCCGCGCGGTTGGCCTTGATCACGTCCCACCAGGAAGCCTTGTCGAATGTCTTCGGCGTCCGCAGGAAGGCTGCTTCCTTGGCGAACAGCCCCTGAACCGAGGCACGCGCGACCGTGAGCGCCGTCGACTGCCAGACGAAGAACGTCCCGAAGGCGTCCCGCCAGGTTGCGTCCGTGCCCTGGCGTAGGAGTGCGACGGCGCGCAGCAGGCCGAGCAGGACGAGTACGGGTACCGCGGCGACGAGGAAACCTGAGATCCTGCGGAACAACTCTCCACCGCCCAGCGCGAGGTTCGCGGCGCCGGCCAGCAGGAAGAGGTAGAAGACCACGCCGAGCAGGTCGCCGTACCACTGGAGACCGCCCGAGAGGTATCCCCAGCGCTGTCCCAGGGTCAACCGGTTGCGGTCGGTGAGGCGGCCGGGCAGGAGCGAGCGCCAATGCATCCTGAGGATCTGGATGCCGCCGAAGCACCAGCGGTAACGCTGGCTCTTCAGGGCCTCGAAGGTCAACGGCATGATGCCCTGGCCGTACGACCTGTCGACGTGCAAGCCCGTCCAGCCGGCCCGCAGCATGCGCAGTGAGAGTTCGGCGTCCTCTGTGATGCACCACTGGTCCCATCCGCCCAGGTCCTCGATCGCCTGCCTGCGGATGATGCCCATGGTGCCGGCGAAGATCGCGGCGTCCCGCTCATTGCGCGACGGCTGCGATACGGCGAAGAAATACCGGTAGGAGTAGTAGAGCCTCCGGTAGTACCTGGATTGCTGCCAGCCGCGGTAGTCCTGCGGCGCCTGGACGAACCCGAGACCCGGGTCGGCGAACAGCGGGGCGCAGTCGGCCAGGAAGTTCGGCCGGATCTGGTAGTCGGAGTCGACGACCGCGATGAGTTCGGCCCGCGAGTCGGTGAGGTTCTCGAGGGCGTAGTTGAGCGCGCCGGACTTGTAGCCGGGCCAGTCCTCGAGGTGCACGAACTTGACGCCGTGCGTCGCGCACCACTGCTCGACCGGCCGCCAGAGCTCGGGGTCGTCGGTGTTGTCGTCGATGGCGACGATCTCGTAGTTCGGGTAGTTCAGCCGGCGCAGCGCGGTGAGTGTCTGGATGACCATCTCCGGCGGCTCGTTGTGTGCCGGGATGTGCAGGCTCACGAACGGCTGGTAGTCGGTCGGCCGCGCGGCAGAGCCGTCGTCGATGACCCGGCGGCGCCAGTACTGCGTACCGAGCACGTCGCACAGCTCCCACAGGTATGCGCCCGCGAGCAGACCGGCCAGCACCTCGAGCAGCCAGAGGATCACCCCGCCGATCGTGTTGACCACGCCGAGGTGGCTGGTGAACGTCCAGTTGATGATAAAGACCAGGTAGACGACGTACAGGTAGGTGGATGCGGCCCAGCAGACGCGCGCCCGGCCGTTCCAGCGCGGGGTGGCGGGCAGCAGCGCGATGCTGAACGCGACGACCACAATGGCGGCAAGCATGGCGCGCTGCGGCGTGGTGCCGACCAGCACGGAGAGTACGTAGCCGATCGCGGCGAGTACGACGGTGGCGATGACTGCGGAGATGGCCCGGCGGGAGTACGCCCATGCGCTGGTGACCGACCAGCGCGTGTGCAGCGGCACGAACATCGCCAGAGAGCTGAGGGGTGCGACGAACAGACCCGCCAGCAACAACGCGGCAAGCATGTGATGACGCCTCCTTCAGCGCGGTGAACTCCATCGCCGCTGGAGGCACCTGCGCAATTGTTTCCGGCGAGCCGGCTTGCTCCGGGCCTTCCTAGCTTGGCCTCGACAGGGCCGCAGATCATGGCGGCCAGCGCCCGTTCCCACAAGCGGACAGCAGCAATGCGTCTCTACCGACTAGCTGCAACCGCTGGGTGCGTGCCCGCGTCGTCAGTACCGAGCCCGGACACGGTCAGTCCGGGCAGGCCGGCTTCGCGGTTTGACCGTTCTCGTCGGGTGTGACGGTCTCCAACGCGGCGCGAAGGGCGGCGCGTGACGCGATACCGAGCTTGGGGTACAGCCGGTGTAGGTGGGAGCCGACCGTGCGGTGCGACAGGAACAACCGCTCGCCGATCTGCTTGTTGGTCAGGCCGGTGGCGGCCAGTTCGGCGATCTGGCGTTCCTGTGCGGTCAGGGGGATCGTCGGGGCGTCGGGGCGGCTGGTGGTGGCGACGCCGGTGGCGCGTAGCTCGCTGCGGGCCCGCTGTGCCATCGCGGCGGCGCCGATCCGTTCGAAGGTCTCGAGGGCCTCTCGGATGTGCAAGCGGGCGCGGGTGGTGTCGCGGGTGCGGCGCAGCCACCGTCCGTAGGCGAAGTGGATGCGCGCGTGTTCCCATGGCCACCGGTCGGCCTCGGGCAGAGCCAGGGCGGCTTCGAACAGGGGCCCGGCTTCGCCCTCGTCGGCCGCGATCGCCGCGGCGCCCGCGGTGATCAGCGCAAGGCGTGGGCCGATGCGGGCGAGGCCGGCCTGTTGAGCGGCGGCGACATGGCCACGGGCCTCGTCGGTGCGGCCGGTGTGGACCGCGGCCTCGACCTGATCCATGAGCACCCATCGACCCGGGACGCCGGGGCTGGGAACGCCGAGGGCGTCGAGTTGGGAGATTTGTACGTACGCCTCCTCGATGTCGCCTTGGCCGATGGCCGCGTGGTGTCGAGCCGAATGGGCGTACGCCCGGGCGATCTCGACGCGGCGTGGCGTGGCCCAGGTCGTGGTCTCCTTGCTGCGGGCCAGCGCGAGGTCCACCTCGCCGCGACGAGCCGCGCCTGCCGCCTGCAGGGCGCGAATCTGGGCCTCCCAGAAGTGGTAGCCGTAGGCCGTGGCCAGGTCCAGCCCCTCTTGTGCCAGCCTCTTGGCCTCGTCCCATCGTCCGTGCACATGGGAGTCGTGGCCGAGCAGCATCAATCCGGGAATGACCATCGCGATCGCGCCGCCGTCACGTTCCCGGTCGATCATCTGCCGGACTACGTGGCGGTAGTCCGACATCGCGTCCATCGCTACGGCCGCGAAGCACAGCGGGATCAGCTGCCAGGGTGCCGGGTCGGGAGGCAGATCCTCGAAGGCGCGGGCGAGGCCCGCTCGGATGTCGTCGGAGGTGCGGGTGGGGTCGACGTACGCGTCGTGACACAAGCGAAACGCCGTGACCGTGTCGGGATCGAAGCGGGCCAGTGTCTTGTTCAGGAGCTCCCACGGCTCAGGTCGGAGCGTGTAGAGGCTGGCGAGCAGCAGCGCGTACAGGATCGCGTAGGAGTCCCAACCACACGTCTTGGTGCCGTGTCGGCGACGTCGTCCAGCGCCCGGGCCAGCAGCCGATAGGCGGCATCGACATCGCCGTCGTTGCTTGTCAGTAGGTGGGCGGTGGCCGCGAAGACCAGTCCGGTCGGGGTGTCCTGGGTGTGTCCGGCGTCGGCCAGCAACCGATCCACCTGGTCGAGTTGGCCGCTGAGCCCGGCGATGTACGCGGCCTCGACCAATCGCCGCGACCGGTCGTTCGGGTCCGGGCTGAGTTCTCCGGCACGCACGAGCATGGTCACCGTGTCGGACCGGCCCCCGCGTCGGCGATCGGTTGCCGGCGCCTGCGTCGGCGGCGCCGGACGAGTGACCGTGCCTCCACGCGGACAGGGCTGCTTCGTCGAGCGCTCGCGCGACCGCCTCGTCCGGTCCGGTCGCGGCCTCGGCCAGATGCCACGCCCGCCGTACGGGGTCGTCGGCCAGCGCGGCGGCGAGGGCCTGGTGCGCGGCCCGGCGTTCAGTTGCCGGTGTCAGGGTGACGATCGCGGGGCGGATCAGCGGATGGCGAAACGTCACGCGGTCGGCGGCGTGATCGATATGGACCACAGCGGCCTGCTGCGCCACAGCCAGATCGTCGATGCCTGCGCTGCCCTGCGCCGCCGCCCCTAGCGTCGTCAGGCTTGTACTGTCGGCGAGCGCCGCGAGCAACAGCATCTTCCGGGTCGGTGCCGGCAGTCTGTCGTACTCTGCGGCGGCGGTCGCCTTCAATCTCCCGGAAACGGGCAGGAATCTCGGTAGTGGGTCCTGGCCGGAGCGCTGCCGGCGGGTCAGCGCGGCCGGCAACTCGCGCAGCACGAGCGGGTTGCCGTCGGCCTCGGCCAGCAGCCGGCGTCGTACGGTCGGCGCCAGCCCGGGCCACAGGCTGCCCAGGAGCTTCGACGCCGGCTTCGTCGTCCAGTGGCTCGATCACACGTTCGGGAAGCCCGATCCGGTCGCAGAACCCATCAGCGCCTGTCCGTGCGGTGGCCAAGAACACGATGGGGTCGTGGCCGATGCGTCGCGCAGCGAAACCCAGCGCGGTCGCGCTGGCTTCGTCGATCCACGGCAGGTCGTCGGCGAGCACCGCCAGGGGCCGTTCCTCAGCGAGCATGCTCAGTATCGCTAGCACAGCGGTCGAAGCCGCCAGCGGATGCGGTGACGGTTCGGGCGCGAGATCGAAGACCTGGTGGAGGGTGTCACGGTGGTGGCCGGCAAGCTCCTCAATGCGGTCACGGAGCGGGTAGAGCATTTGGTGTAACGCCGAGAAGCCGATGTCGGACTCGTACTCGACGCCGGAGACCCGCAACACCCGCGCGCCGGCGGATCCGGCACGTACGGCTGCGGCGTCCAGCAGCGCCGTCTTCCCGATACCCGGATGGCCGCGGATCAGCAGGCCCGGCCCGACGCGATCCTGCCCGTCGAGCATCGAGTCGATCAGATCCAGCTCGGCCGTGCGCCCCACGAGGTCGACGGCAGCCGGTCGTCTCACCGGCCGTCCGGGTCGACGACCATCACCGCAGAGGCGCCGGTGGCTTGACCCCGCCCAACTCTGCACCGGTCACCACGCGCCGGCTTCCACGCCGCGCGCCGCTCGGCGCCGTAAGTAGCCGACATCAGGCACGCCGGCGCAGAATCACCGTCGGGCACGCGGCTGTCCTGCGGCGGCCATGGAAACAGCGATCGACGCAAGCTCCGTAGTTCGGGACGGCGTTGATCGCCTTCCATACACCGTGATCATTTTGACCGCTCCTCGATGATCAGCAACGCCGGATCTCGGCATCGCTGGGTTCCTCGCGTTGTGGTTGCCCCGTTGTCCGTGGGCAGCACCGCCAAGCCTGGCACGCGTCGGGCTGTGCGGGTGCACAACGTTGAGCCTGGGACTTGTGCGCTGTGACAAGTCCGTGTCGGGTGAATGGGCAGGCGGTGGCAGGTCACTATCGCGGCGAGGAGTACGCCGCTGAGGTAGGTCAGCGCGCTACTTGTCGTGGCGGGTGGCAGCACCGAACCGGCCGGTGGCGGTGTCGGCGTTGTTCCGGTCAGCTGGAGGCCAGCCGGCGGCGTACAGGACTGTCGTCCCACATGACGGCAAGCAGCACGAGGGTGCGGTCGTGGTGCTCCTTGAGGTTGAGCCCGGTGAGCTTCTCGATCCGGTTCAGGCGGTACAGCAGCGTGTTGCGGTGAACCGTGAGCGCGGCGGCAGTCGCCGTCCCGTCGAACCGGCTGGCTGCGAAGCTGCGCAAAGTGATCGCGAGATCCGCCGTGTCGGCCCCGGTAAGCCGGCCGAACACCCGCTCGGTGATCCGGTCGGCCAGCGCGGGCGAATCCGCGAGCAGAAGCTGGGGCGCGAAGTCCTCGGCCGATACACGTCCGCGGCGCCTGGACGCGGTAGCTATAAGCGTCAGGGACCGGAGGCTGTCGACTACCGACCCGAGACGGTTCCTGGGCGTTGGCGGGTCCTGAGCCAGCACCAACCGAGCGTCGGCGAGGAATCCTTCCCAGGCGAACGCAGGCGGGGTCAGCCCGGTGACGCGCAGGCCTTCCGTAAAGGCAAGCGCGGCCGCGTCGCGCAGCCGCGCCGCGAGGGCGGCGTGATTGGCAACCGAACCGCCCGCAAGCTCGGCCGTGAACGGGCAGAACGGCGACGAAAGATCGAAATGGAGCCGCGCGGCCCGGTCGGAGTCCTCAATGGTGATTGGCAACTCGGCGGCACACAGTCGGTCGAACAGAGCGCCGGCGCGGCGATCGCCGGCTGTGGACGGCATGTCTTTCTGGTCCGCGTAGACGAGGGCGAACATGTCCACGACGATGTCCAGGTATCGGTCCAGGTAGCTCCACATGCTGTCGGCATTCGCGATCAGCAGCGGGCGGTCCACATCGCGGCAGAGGTCCACCAGCGCGTCCCACAGCATGCGGGTACCGCGGCGGTAGACGAGGATGCCGTCCTCGATCCGCTGGCCGGCCGCCGCGCGATCACGGATGAACTCGCGCAGCTCGGACAGCACGTACTCATCCGGTTGCGTCCCGTGCATCATCCAGCGAAGCAACAGATCGACGTTCCACCGCACCCACGACGTATGGTCCTGCACGAGATCGAAGCGGGTGTACGCCGGGAGCTGGCGGTAGCCCAGCATCATCCGGCGTACCACCACTCCCACGTCGAACTGCTCCAGTACGCTGCGCAACCCCTCGTCGGGTGTCGGCTCGCGTGATGAGACATCTTCACCCACGTGCACGATCCTCGCACGGGAGTGCGGATCACCGCAGGACCATTGCTCGATGCAACAGTTGAAGCGTTGATGGGTTCAGCTCGGAGACGCAGTACGCCGGCATCGCGATGAGCTGAGGGGGTGGCGCACTGGTCCCACGTCCCGGTGGGCGTGGGACCAGTGTCGCCTCTACTCAGGTGTGCGCCCGATCAGTGGTGCGAATGCTTGCAGATCGAGGCCGGGTTGCTGGTCCGGCAGGAGTTGTCACGGAACACGATGTTCTTGCCAGACCGGTCCCAGAAGATGTCCAGGTCGTTCTTCTTGAAGAAGTTGCGCACGACCGCGACGTTCTCCGGGGCGTCCGAGCCGGCCAGCGAACCGTTGAGGACCGCGACGCCCGCTGACGGGATGCCACCGGGCTTGGACGCGTTGTTGCCGATGATCTTGTTGTCCTTCACCAGCACGTGGTCGGCACCGAGCACGACGACACCATTGCCGGACAGGCCGGTCCACCTTCGTCCGGATCGGCCGGGCAGAACCGGTCGTTGTCGGTGACCAAGTTGCCGACCAGGGACCATGCGCCGGCCGGACGGTTGACCCCGTCCGGAGTGGTGCCGTTCGGTCCGGTGTCGAGAACCAGGGCACCGATGCAGTTGGCCCGCATCACGTTGTGGGTCACCAGGCCATGCCGTGAGTCGCGCATGAACATGCCGAACGCCCAGCCCTTCAGCAGGTTGTGCGCAACGTACGCCTTCGCGTTGTCGGTGTCGCCGACATACAGGCCCGCCTCGCCGCCGTTGCCGAGCTCGGTGTTGTGGGTGAAGACGATTCCCGTGGACTCGAAGGCTGCCGCGCCGTACTCACCGTGCCTCAGCCCGGTGTGATGCGACACCTCGAACCCGCGCTTGGCTTCGAACGCCACCACGCCGATGCCCGGGTGGCCGTCCGTGGTGAGGTTGCTGACCTTGGACTTGCGGTCCGGGCCCGCGAAGGCGAAGCCCGAGACCTCGTCCGGTGTCGCCCAGCAGGCGGTCTTCGTGAACTTCTTGGGTGGTTTGACGACCGTACGACCCTGGCCGGCACCGATGATCGTGAGTCCCTTGCCGACGACGCAGACCGCGTCGTAGTACACGCCCCTCTTCAACTTGATGGTGTCGCCTGAGCGGGCCTTGTCGACCACCTTCTGGATCGAGTGACCCGGTTTCACCACCCAGGTGCGCGAGTGGTACTTCCCGGTGGCTGACGCCGTCCCCGCGCTCGCGGCGATCAGCCCGAGGATGGCGACCAACGTGACGACCAGGCGCCGACCTGCTCGTCCCGCTCGGACGCTACCGCGCGAGCTGCGACCTGTTCCTGCTGAAGTTTTCGACCAAGGCTGAAAGCGCATGGTCCCTCCCTGTGCCTCGATGGGCATCGGGGCCGACCGGGCCCGAGCCCGGCGACCGCAGACGGACGGCCGCTTGCGAACAGGTGGCGACCCCCGCCATCGCCCGGCCATCGAGGCCGGGCGGAAGGGCCGGCACGGCCAACGCGTAGAAAGGCTGCGGTGTGCAGCCGAACAGTCCGACCCCCGACACCGCGCAACAGCTACCCGCCCCACCGGGGACATTACGCAGGGAGGGCGCGAAGTCAACCCCTGAAGGGATTCCGGCCCCGATGCGGTCGATGCGCAATGGATGTGAGTGACTCTGTGCTGGCGTTGGTCCAGCAGGCAGTCACCCGGTCCGAAGCCGGATCAGCGCGTGGCCAGACCGGTGATCGCGTCGTCGATATGGGCCATCAGCAAGGAATCGGTGAGCGCGACGTCGCGCTGCGACTCCTGGCTGACCGACAGCGACTGGGTAGATTGTCGAACCTGGTCCGGACCATCCAGGGATGAGCGGGTACGACGAGTCAATGGAGCCTCACTGCAGGCCCTCCCTCCGCTCGTCCTCGATGTAGCTGACTCGGCTACTTTGGGCGTCGCGGTTGTGACGGATTGTCGTTGTCTGTGGTGTCGTCGACGCCCGGAGGCTGGTTGTGGTCCGGGTTCTGTCCGACGGTGAAGTTTGTGGACGGTGCTGGCACGGCATACCTGCCACCCCTGACCCGACGACCTGGGAGCAACGAGGACGCGGACACCCATGGGCGAGGCCTTGGGGTCGTGGGATGAGCGAGGAGTCCAAGTTTCCGCGGTCGCTGATGCTGGGCGGCGTCGGCCTCGGGGTTGCCCTCGCATATGCGAGCCCGTCGGGCTGATGATCGAGGGGTACGGGAAGGGAGCGGCAGTGGCACGTGGCACTTTGCGGATCTACCTGGGCATGGCGCCCGGCGTCGGCAAGACGTACGCCATGCTCGCTGAAGGGCAACGTCGGCGCGGCCGGGGTACCGATGTCGTTGTTGGCTTGGTCGAGACGTACAAGCGCCCCAAGACCGCCGCTTTGCTGGAGGGACTCGAGATCGTCCCCCGCCGGCCATTCGACCTACCGCGGTGCGGCCTTCGAGGAGATGGACCTGGACGCCGTGCTCAGACGCCATCCCCAGGTCGCACTCGTCGACGAGCTCGCGCACACCAACATCCCCGGCTCGACGAACAAGAAGCGCTGGGAGGACGTCGAGGAACTTCTCGAAGCCGGCATCGACGTCGTCACCACCGTCAACATCCAGCACCTGGAGTCCCTCAACGACGTGGTGGAGCGAATCACCGGCGTACACCAGCAAGAGACCATCCCGGACGAGATCGTGCGCCGCGCCGACCAGACCGAAATCGTCGACATCGCACCGGAGGCTCTGCGACGGCGGATGGTGCACGGCAACATCTATCCGCCGGAGAGGGTCGACGCGGCACTGTCCAACTACTTCCGGCCCGGCAACCTCTCCGCACTGCGCGAACTCGCACTGCTGTGGACCGCGGAACGTGTCGACGAAGGTCTGCAGCGCTATCGGGCGGCACACGGGATCGAGGAGCCCTGGGAGGCACGCGAACGCATCGTCGTCGCCATCACCGGGGGCCGCGAGGGGGAGACCCTCATCCGCCGCGCCGCTCGGATCGCAGCCCGCACCGCCGGCGCGGACCTGCTCGCCGTGCACGTGATGCGCAGCGACGGACTCACCGGCGCCGACCCCGCCGCGCTTGCCCGCCAGCGCACCCTCTTGGAGTCCATGGGTGGAACCTGGCACCAGACGATGGGTGACGACGTCGCCACGGCGATCCTGGAGTTCGCCCGCGCCGAGAACGCCACCCAGGTGGTGCTCGGGGTCAGCCGCCGCGGACGGTTCGAGAGGTTCCTCGCCGGTGAGGGAATCGGCCAGCGGGTCACCCGTCTGTCCGGCCACATCGACGTACATCTGGTCACTCACGAGGACGTCGGCGGCCTTCGTGGCCCCGCCCTCCCCGTGCTGGGCAAGGGGATCAGCCCCAGGCGATGGTTCGAGGGACTGGCTCTGGCCCTGGTGGCGCTACCGCTGCTGACCGTTCTGCTCACCCGAGCACGGGATCAGCTGAACCTGGCCAGTGACATCCTGCTCTACCTCGTCGTGGTCATCGCCGTCGCTGCCGTGGGCGGCATCTGGCCCGCCCTCGTCGGTGCACTGGCCGCGAGTCTGCTGCTCACCTACTACTTCACCCCACCACTGCACGCCTTCGAGATCGACGACACCAACGACACCGTGACCCTCGTCGTGTTCCTCGCCGTCGCAGGTCTGGTCGCAGTTCTCGTCGAACGGGTGGTACGGCGGACGCGGGAGGCCGCTCATGCCGCCGCGGAGGCGTCGACCCTGGCGACGGTGGCCGGCAGCGTGCTGCGCGGCGCGACTGCCCTGCCCGCGCTTCTCGAGCAGGCCCGGGAGACGTTCGGGCTTTCTTCCGTCGGGCTGCTCGAGCGGGCCGCGGACCACCCGGACGAACCATGGGAGGTGGTGGCCTTCGCCGGCGACGCGCCACCGGCCGCGGATGCTGATGTGCAGATCGCACTGAGCGCGACGCGGATGCTCGCCGCCTCCGGCCCACCGCGGACCGAGGATAGGCGGGTTCTCGCGGCGTTCGCGGCTCAAGCCGCGGTCGCCCGGGAGCAGGAGCTGCTGTCAGAGCATGCGGCCGAGGCCGAGGAGATCGCCGAGGCCGACCGCACTCGCACAAGCCTGCTCACAGCCGTCGGCCACGACCTGCGCGGGCCGCTCTCGTCGGCCAAGGCAGCGGTCACGAACCTGCACGACCGGTCACCGAACTGGACCGATGCCGAGCGCAACGAGTTGCGCACCACCGAGGAAGCGCTCGACCGACTCACCGCGCTGGACGAGAACCTGCTCGACATGAGCCGGCTCCAGGCCGGCGCCCTGCCGGTCATCCTCCGCCCGGTCGCCCTCGACGAACTGGTCCCCCGTGTCCTGGACGACCTAGGGCCGACCGGTCACGCCGTCGCGGTCGACGTACCCGAGAGTCTCCCGGAGGTGCTGGCAGATGCTGCCGTGCTGGAACGGGTCCTGGCCAACCTCATCGCCATCGCACTCCGGTTCAGCCCTGAGGATGCGCCTCCACTGGTTGCCGCGAGCTACCAGGCGGATCGTGTCGAGGTCCGGGTCGTCGACCGGGGTCCTAGCGTGCATCCGAAGGACGTCGAGCGCATGTTCGAGCCGTTCCAGACGCTCGGTGACCGCGACACCACGGCTGGCCTAGGCCTCGGTCCGGCCGTGTGCCGCGGCCTGACCGAGGCGATGGGCGGAACGCTCGAGGCCGACGACACCCCCGGAGGTGGCCTCACCATGACCATCGCGCTACCTGTGGCCGGCGAGCCTATGCAGCCTCAGGCCGCCGTGGAGCAGGAGCATCCCAGCCACAAGCTGACGTGACTGGGGAGGCGCCGCGACCCGGTCGGAGTCGGATCCCCCCGCCGGTCGAGGGAACTGCGGGGCAAGGCATCCTGGTCGATGCGATGAACCGGTGCCAGCCGGTGATCCGGGAGCCTGGAAGAACCAGATCAGCCCAGGCGTTGAACGTGCCGAGACATTCCGACGTCGGACGGATGCGATGACCGGATCCGGAGCATTACGCACGTATCTCGGTACGGCCCCGGGCGTGGGCAAGACTTACGCCATGCTGCGAGATGCCAGGCGGCGCGCAGACGGTGGTGACCGCGTCGTGATTGGCTGGGTCGAGCAGGACGGGCGCTCCGAAACAGCAGCGCAAATCCGCGACCTGCAGATCGTGAGCGCCAGGCTGCTCGCGTACCGCGGCACCACGTTTGCCGACCTGGACGTCGACGCCGTCATCGCCACTGGCGCCGATCTGGTCGTTGTCGACGAACTTGCCCACGCCAGCCCGGACGGCAGCCGCAGACGGTGGGAGGAAGTGGCCGAGATCCGCGCCGCCGGGATGGACGTGCTGACAGCCACGAACGTCGCCAACCTGCAATCGGTACGAGACTATGCGGCTCGTCTTACCGGCGCAGGGCTGGTGGAGCCGGTGCCAGATGAGTTCGTCCGATCCGGCGAGGTCGTGCTCGTCGACATGCCCCCTGAAGCGCTGCGCCGACGGATCGCCGCCGGCCGGGTGTTCTCTGCTGACCAGCTCGGCGGCGCGCTCGCGGACTACTTCCGTACTTCCAACCTCAAGGCCCTCAGCGAGCTTGCCGACGCGTGGATGGCCGACATGGTGGAGACCGTCGGTGACGAGCTGCTGGCCGCGCGCGGACTGGCCGACACGCCATCGCGGGCGCTCATCGTTGCGGGCGTGTCTGGGTCGCACTGGAGTGAGCGGGTCATCCACCGGGCCGCCGAACTGGCCGCGGAAGATGATGCCGACCTCCTCGTGGTCCATGTCAACATCGCTGACGGGATCGCGCATGGCCGAGGCTCCCAGCCGGACAGATACCGCGACGAGACGGCCGCGATGGGCGGGACATACACCGAGATCGACGGTGACGCCCCCGCCGATGCCCTGGCCGATATCGCGCGCGAGCGAGGGGCGCATCGCGTCGTGGTCGCCCGGCACCGCACTCGCCTTGGAGAACTCATCCGCGGCTCGGTCGCCTCGCGCCTTCGTCGGCTCATGCCGGACACGACGATCGACGTCGTCCGCCCCGAGGGCGAATGGCAGTAGCGCAGCAGAGGACCGGTAAGGAGATAAGCCCCGCAGGCCGAGGACACTCACGGTACGGCGGTGCGGCAGACGGTGGTCCGCGCCGGGGGCCTGCCGATGGTCGGCAGATCGGGAGTGAACAGGCTCTCCACGTGCCGAAGATATCGCTGCACCCGCTTGGCCCACTGTTTGTACGACAGGCCCTCGTTGTCCTTCGCCGCCGAGGAGGCCTTCTTCTCCGCGTCGTACCCATCCAGCTCGAGATGACCGAGCTCGGTATTGGGCACCAACTGTCCATCGAGCAGCAACGCGCTGCCGACACCGGTACCGAACATGCCGCCGACGATCGTTCTCGTGATGGACCGTTCCCGCACCGTCGACAGGCACTTCTACAGTTTGCGTGACCGAGACTGTGCTCCCTCGCCTTCAATCACGCGGACTCGCAGATGCAGAGTTGAAGCAGCGAATCCACCGCAAATGGTCGACCGAACCAATCGCCGAAGCGCTCGACGAGCCGAAGGCCGCCGAGCGAGACGAGCAGCGGCAGCTCCTGCGGGAAGATGCTCCTGATTTCGAGCGGTGCGACGACGAAGTCGGGCTCGGAGTCAGTCGAGAGGTACCACGTCCCGCGGGTAACTTGCGCGGGCGCATCGTAGATCTCAGCGACATCGACGCTGACGTTGCCACGGTCAGGATCCATGAACGACAACGACTCCCGGGTGCGCCGCACGCCATCGGCTTCGGCAAGTAGGCGCACGCTCGGGTTGAATACATCGAAGACGAACCGTGCTCCAGGTGCCAGGTGTCTTCGAACCGACCGGAAGCAGCTCACCAGATCCTCAGCCTCATGCAGATGCAGTAGAGAATTGGCTGTGATGAACACGAAGTCGAATGTGCGGCCCAGATCGAAGGCCCGCATGTCGCCCTGCATCCATTCCACCGCTACACCGCGCTCGTTCGCCTTACGCTGAGCCTCAGCCAGCATGTCTGACGAGAAGTCCATGCCGACGCACGGATGCCCGTCGGACGCGATGGGGATCAGCTTGTGCCCGGTGCCGCACCCGAGTTCCAATACGCGCCCGCCTTGCCGATTGACGTCGGCCCGGTAGAAGTCGACTGCGGGCCCGCCGCCCGGGAACATCAGGTCGTACAGCCTCGCGTGCGAGTAGAACGCTTCACTCATTAAGCGCCTCCTCCTTTCCGACTCATCCGCAGTTGGCCGTGATGGCCTGCTGATTCAAGCGTGCACCGCCGGCGTGTCTGCCGGTGGCGCGGGCGTCGTCCTAGTGGTGGCGGCGGGCGAGGTGAGCATGGATGTCGGCGTCGATTTCCACGGTTTCGGGCAGGACCTGGAGGATTCGGCGGAAGACCTGGTCTCGGTCGGCGGGCTGCAGCATCACGTACGCCGAGACCGTCGAGAGTTCTCCGATGTACTCGTGGGCGCTCATCGTCAAGCGCCGTTCGATCACCGACTGCCGGACGTCGCTGAACCACTCGGCCTCCTGGAGCTCCGTGCCGGGCCATTCCATCGGGCGATCTGCGGCGGGTGTGCCATCAGGCGACGGGACGCCGTCGTTCTCCAGGTACGGCGAACGTGCCGCGCGCACGGCCTCCTTGAGGGCCGGGTCGGCCAGCTGGATCGGCACACCGAACGAGGCGAACACGCCACCTGGTTGGACGAGTGCGGCCATGCGGGCCCACCGGCCTTCAGGTTTGGTCCAATGAAGCGCGGCAGCCGAATACACCAGCTCGTACGACGATTCCAGCGGCAAGTCCTCGAAGGCGGCTTGCACGGTTGTGACGTTTGCCGGCACGTGTTTGCGCATCTCCGCAAGCATGGCCGCGTCAGGCTCGGTCGCCGTGACCGCGATCCCTGCCTGCGCGAACAGACGCGTTGCCTTGCCTGTCCCGGCGCCGAACTCGAGGGCGGTCCGGATCGGCCCACCGGCGTACGCCATCACCAGATCGAGGAGTTCCAAGGGATACCCAGGCCGGAACCGTTCGTACGCCTCCGCCACCGCCCCGAAGCTCAACGCACGCGCAACCATGCCGGCATCCTGGCACCATCCACGCCCCAGCGCTTTCCAATTTACCCCGCCGAACAGCGGAGGCGATAGGGGGGCGGTGACTCCTATCCTTGGTGACCGCCCCTGGAACCGGAGCTACCGCGGCCGGGCGAAAGACCACCGGCCCGGAATCCACCATCACGCCACCACCGCAGGTCCGCGACACCTGTCGCGCACAGCAACCCACCCGACGCCAGCCACCTGACCAGGCACAAGGCACCCCGGCGACGTGGCCGTGCACTACCCACCCCTAGAGAATTGACCTTTACCCAGGCGTGCCCCCGCGGCCGGGGTGTAGCGGGTGGAGAACCGGCGGGTCGCCGACTGGGTCGGCACGACTGGGGCAGCAGCGCCGGCCTCGCCGCCTTCGGCAACGGTCATCTCCAGACAGCGCCGGTGGAGCGTGCCCCAGCGGTCATCCACGAACGAAGGGAAGGGCAACACGCCACGTCGTCAGATGCCGAGCTTCTCGTTGGCACGCTGCAACACCCTCCGCGTCGCCCAGTACGTCAGCCGCCGCGCGGCTCACCGCGGAACGTCCGCCAGACCGGTTCCCCGGACCCGGGCGTGCCGTGCTCGTCGAAGTACAGCGCCGGTCCAGAGTGCGCGTGCCCTTGGAGACCACCAAGGCCCGCTGTGCACCCCAGTCGACGTGCTCGCCGTCCATGCCGAGCCGCTCATTCGCCCGTGCTCCGCCGGAGACATAGAACGCAAGCAGGGCGCACCACGTTTGATCCCATGGCCAGCCAAGAGGCCCGGTGAGCCGCCCCGGCGAGTCCGGAGGCTTCGTTTGGTGTTAACCGGCTTCGGCGAAGCGGGTTCGGTGAGTGTAGTGAGTCTGCTCGGCCTGGATCGGTGTCAGGTCCTGGATCGACTCGTGGGGTCGGGCGGTGTTGAACCAGTGGACCCAGTCCAGAGTTGCTGCTTCGACGTCGTTGAGGCCTTTCCAGGGGCCGTAGGAGTGGATCAGTTCGGACTTGAACAGGCCCATGTGGGTCTCGGCCAGGGCGTTGTCGTAGGCGTCGCCGACGGACCCGACCGAGGCGTCGATGCCGGCGTCGGTGAGGCGTTGGGTGAAGGCGATCGAGGTGTACTGCGACCCGGCGTCGTTGTGGTGGACCAGCCCGGTCAGGTCGGTGATGCCGTCTTTTCGGCGGGTCCACAACGCCATCTCGAGGGCGTCCAGGACCAGCGGGGTGGTCATCTCGGTGGCTGCCCTCCAGCCGACGATCCGACGGGAGAACACGTCGATGATGAACGCGACGTAGACCATGCCGGTCCAGGTCGCTACGTAGGTGAAGTCGGCCACCCAGAGCCGGTTCGGTGCCGAGGCGACGAAGTTGCGGTCGACCAGGTCGGCCGGCCGGGCGGCCTTCTCGTCGGCGATGGTGGTCCGCGGCGTCGTGCCGCGGACCACGCCGGTGATGCCCAGCTGGGTCATCAGCCGCTCCACGGTGCAGCGAGCGACATCGTGACCCAGCCCGCGCAGATGGAGCCACATTTTGCGGGCTCCGAGCAGCTCCACGAACCGCTTCTCGCGTGCCTTTTCGATCAGCGCGATCAGCTCGGCGTCGCGGAGTTTCTGCTTACTGGGTTGACGATTGAGGTTGTCGTAGAACGTCGACGGGGCGATCTTGCAGCCGTGCTCGGTGAGCACCCTGCAGATCGGCTCGACCCCGAACTGTCCCTTGTGATCGTTGATGAAAACAACGATCACCGGTGTGGGCGGTCGAGCTCCGCCGCGAAGAAAGTTGCTGCCGACTTCAAGATCTCGTTCGCCCGCCGCAGCTCGGCGTTCTCCCGCTTCAACGCCTTCAACTGCTCCGACTCCGAGGTGGTGACCCCGGGCCGCTGCCCAGCATCGATCTCAGCACGACGGACCCACTTACGCAGCGTCTCGGCCGACCCGATACCCAGCTTCAACGCAATCGACTTGATCGCCTCGAACTCCGAGCCATAGTCGGCCCTGGACTCAGCGACCATCCGGACCGCACGCTCACGGATCTCGGGCGAATAAGACGACGGACGTGACATGGACTTCATCCTTCCAACGAATGAAGTCTCCAGACACTCCGGGGCGGCTCACGAAGTCGTCTGCGGCCTGAGCCTCGATGTTCCAGGATGCCAACTTCTCAGGCGGGAAGTCCTTCGTGTTCTCGGTGACGATCACTTGCGCAGTGGCCTTGATCGCGGCGGCAAGAACGTGCCTGTCGTCGGGGTCAGGCAGGTCGAGAACCTCGATCAGCGGTTCGTACCCGGTAACGAGCGCATCCCGGATCGCCTTGTTCATCAGCTCTCGGGTGCGATCGAGTTTGGCTGGGTCGAGGTCGGGCCGATTCTCCTTGAGGTGGCGGAAGGTCTCATCGAGGATCTGGTCGGTCCACTTGGCCTGGACTAAACCGGCCTGCGCGACCCGGATGAGCAGGTCACGCAGGCTGTTTGGGTAGAGAACGTTGGCGTCGTAGATGACGATGAATGGCACGTCAGTACAGGCCCATGTCCTGGTTGAGTTCTGTCAGTTCGTCGGCGACTTCACGGCGCTCGTGGTCGTCCTTGCGCTTGTAGTCCATCAGGGAGGCTGCACGCACGCGGCGATGTTTGCCCACCTTCCGGTACTCGATCTCACCCGCATCCAGCAGGCCAATGAGGTAGGGCCTGGAGACATTCAGCAGATCGGCCGCCTGCTGAGTCGTGAGTTCGGCGTGGGCAGGGACCACCGACACTCCTTGGCCGGCCGCCATGTGTGCAAGGATCCGCGCCAGGAGCTCTACGACACCCCGCGGCAGAGACAGAGTGTCGTCTGGATCCCCGCCGACCACCACGCGGATATCGCGCTCGTCGGCGTGGGTAGCCAGGTAGCGCTTGACACGGCGCACAGCGACGTCGGCCGCCTTGACCTCAGTGGCGTCCGGGCGTATGGGGGCAAGATCTGCAGTACTCATAGCTACTCCTCCTGTGGACCGCTGGCGCTCATCAGCGATCGACAATTGAAGTATCCGCAATAAACGCAGCAAACGCAGCAAACGCAGCAAACGCAACCGTATGCGCGGGGTTGCTCCGCCGCGGCTACTCGACTTGCCGCCGAGGCCTCGGAATGGTCCGGTTACACGAGCTGAAGGTGCGGGCGCGGGTCTTCCTGTCCGAGCAGCAGCCGCAGGCGCGGCACTTTGATCTTCAGTTCGTCGGCCAGGTCTCGCAGGCTCAATCCGTTGGCTTCGGCGAGTTCGAAAGCTCGCCGCAGCAGCGTGGGGATCTCGCCTGGATACCCGGAGATTGGCTCCGCGCCGAAGAGGTTGAGTTGCCGAAGCTGGTTGAGACGCTGGAACGCGCGTCTGTAGGCCGGCTCGGAGATGACGCCCACTTCTCTGCATCGGTAGATCAGGGACTCGACAGCAACACCCCACTCCTTGCTGAGCCGTTCCAGCGCGTGAAGGTCCATCCGCGCCGGCAGCAAGGGAGTGATGACCGCGGCGGGGGTCAACAACTCGGCGGACGAGTGCCCTTCGGTTCAGTCGACGAAGTTCCGATGCGGCCGACGTCGCCGGTCACGGTCGCCGGGAGTTCGGTGGCCTACGCTGCTGATATCGGCGAGACTTGCCAGTTGAGCGGCAGGACATCGACTATGAGCGTATCCAGCGATGGTCCCGGACTGGGGCTGCTAGACCGGCGCGTCGAGCGCGGGGCAGTGGATCGGGTGCTCGACCGGGCGCGGGCGGGCAACAGCGCCGTGCTGGTCGTGCACGGCGAGCCCGGGATCGGTAAGACGGTCGTGCTGGATTATGCGGCGAGCCGGGCGTCGGCCTCGGACCTGCGTGTGGTCCGGGCGTGGGGCGTGGAGTCGGAACTGGAGCTCGCGTACGCCGGGCTGCACCAGTTGTGCATGCCGTTGCTCGGCCGGCTGGATCAGCTGCCGGGGCCGCAGCGTGATGCGTTGGCGGTCGCGTTCGGGATGCGGGAGGGGCCGGCTCCGGATCGTTTCCTGGTTGGCCTGGCCGTGTTGAGCCTGCTGGCCGCGACGGCGGAGGACCAGCCGCTGGCCTGCGTGGTGGACGACGCGCAGTGGCTCGACCGGGCCTCGGCGCAGTGCCTTGCGTTTGCGGCGCGGCGGCTGCTGGCCGAGCCGATCGCCTTGATCTTCGCCGTGCGCGGGCCTGGTGGCGACCCCGAGCTGGCCGGCCTGCCCGGACTGACCCTGCCGGGGCTGCGGAGTGCCGACGCGGGCACCTTGCTGGCTGGGGCGGTCGGCGGGCGGCTGGACGCGGAGGTGCGGGACCGGATCGTCGCGGAGACCCGCGGCAACCCGCTCGCGCTGTTGCAGTTGCCCCGCGGTCTGGGACCGGCCCAGTTGGCCGGCGGGTTCTGGCTTCCGGACTCGCGGCCGCTGGCCAGCCGGATCGAGGACAGCTTTCTGCGGCAGTTCGAGTCGCTGCCGCGCGAGACGCAGCGGTTGCTGCTGACCGCCGCGGCCGATCCGACCGGCTCGATGACGTTGTTGTGGCGCGCGGGCGAGTCGCAGGGGATCCCGGCCGACGCCGCCGGGCCTGCGCAGGCCGCAGGCCTGGTCGAGCTCGGCGCCCGGGTCCACTTCGCCCATCCGCTGGTCCGCTCGGCGGTCTACCAGGCGGCGTCGGCCGGTGACCGGCGGGAGGCGCATCGCGTGCTCGCCGAGGCCACCGATCCCGAGGCTGATCCCGACCGGCGGGCCTGGCATCGCTCCCACGCGGCGGTGGGCCCTGACGAGCAGGTGGCCACCGAGCTGGAACGGTCGGCCTGGCGGGCGCAGGCGCGTGGTGGACTGGCGGCGGCGGCCGCGTTCCTCGAGCGCGCGGCGGTGCTGACACCGGACCTGGGGCAGCGCGCCGAACGGATGCTGGCCGCGGCGCAGGCGAAGGTCCAGGCAGGCGCGTTCGAGGCGGCGGGGCAGCTGCTGGGCATGGCCGAGGCCGCATCGCTGGACGGATTCCAGCGTGCTCGCGTCGATCTCCTGCGGGCTCAGCTCGCCTTCGCGGCAAACCGGGGCCGCGATGCCTCGCCCCTGCTGCTGCGAGCCGCCCAACGGCTCGAGCCCATCGATGCCGGTCTGGCCCGCGAGACCTACCTGGACGCGCTGAACGCCGCGCTGTTCGCAGGCCGCCTGGCAGTTCCGGGCGGGACACCGCAGGAGGTGGCGGCGGCAGGGAGTGCAGCGCCACGCCCGCCGGACCCGCCACGCGCGCACGATCTCCTCCTGGACGGCATGGCAGTGAACTTCAGCCAAGGATACGCGGCGGGAGCGCCCCTGGTCCGGCGCGCGCTGAGCGCCTTCGACCGGGAGAAGTCGGCGGAGGAGGGTCTTCGCTGGCTGTGGATGGCCTGTATCGCTGCTGTCCTCCTGTGGGACGACGACCGGTGGGACACCTTCTCCAGCAGACATGTCCGGCTTACCCGGGACGCCGGCGCGCTGAGCGAGCTTCCCCTCGCCCTGATCCAACGCGCCTACGTGCTCCTCTTCGCCGGTGAGCTGGCCGCCGCGGCCTCCCTTGTCGAGGAAGTGCAGGTCGTCACGGAGGCCACGGGAACCCGCATCGCGCCCTACGGTGATCTGTGCCTCGCCGCGCTGCGGGGCCGCGAAGCCGAGTTTTCCATCCTGGCCACCGCCACCAAGGAAGAAGCTGTCCAACGGGGCGAGGGTATCGGGATCGGTCTCACCGACTGGGCGACCGCGGTGCTCCATAACGGTCTTGGTCACTATCAGAACGCGATGCAAGTAGCCGAAACCGCCAGCGCATACCTCGCTGACGTCAGCGCTTCAGCGACCTGGGGCCTGGTCGAGCTGGTCGAGGCGGCCGTACGCTGCGGGTTGCCCGAGCGCGCCGCCGACGCCTTGCGGCGGCTGTCGGAGTCCACCAGTGCCAGCGGCAGCGACTGGGGGCTCGGGGTCGAGGCGCGTTCCCGGGCCTTGTTGAGCGAGGGTGAGACCGCTGATCGTCTGTACCGTGAGGCGATCGAGCGGCTCGGCCGCACCCGCATGGGCGCGGAGGCGGCTCGGGCGCATCTGGTCTACGGCGAATGGCTACGGCGCGAGAATCGCCGTACCGACGCGCGCGAGCAGCTTCGCGTCGCCCACGAGATGCTCACCGACATGGGGATGGAAGGTTTCGCGGACCGCGCCCGCCGAGAGCTGCTGGCCACCGGGGAGACCGTGCGCAAGCGTACCGTGGACACGCTCACCGATCTCACCGCCCAGGAGGCCCAGATCGCCAAGCTGGCCCGGGACGGGCGCACCAACCCGAAGATCGGCAGCCAGCTGTTCATCAGCCCCCGCACCGTCGAGTGGCACCTGGGCAACGTCTTCACCAAGCTCGGCATCACCACCCGCAAAGACCTCCGCTGACCCCCATCGCCCGATCCGCGGTGACCTCTCGAGCAACGGTCATCTCGCCGCACGCCTGCCACGCCGCTCGGAGCAAGCCGCACATCGCTCCCCGACACGGCGCACATGTAGCTGTTCCCGCCGGCTGGTGACACGGAAGGCCACGGCGCAAACTTCATGCAGCCAGCGGGCCAGGCTGAGTTCTGTCGAACCGCCGACCTTCTCATTACCCCAACGAGCGCGAGATTCCCCATGCGTCCCCGTCATTTGGTGCCACGAGTCATGCCACGCATCTCGACCACCTAGGTCGCGGCTCACGCCTGGTCGGGCCCGACCAGGCGCACCGGGCGCCGGCCTTCTGGTCCGTGGTCGGGTTTGAACCGGGGCTACTTGTTGAGTGCACTTCCCGTTCAGTTCGAAGTACTTCCGATGTGGCCGACGTAGCCGGTCAGTGTCGCCGGGCGTTCGGTGGCTTAGGCTGCTCGTGTCGGCGAGAGTTACCAGTTGAGCGGCAGGACCATCGATCATGGGCGTGTCTGGCGGTGATCTCGGTTCGGGGCTGCTGGACCGGCGTGGCGAGCGCGCGGCGGTGAATCGGGTGCTGGATCGGGCGCGGGCCGGCGACAGCGGCGTGCTGGTGGTGCGTGGCGAGCCGGGGATCGGCAAGACGGCGTTGTTGGACTATGCAGTCGACCGGGCGTCGGCATCGGGCCTGCGGGTGGTCCGGGCGTGGGGCGTGGAGTCGGAGATGGAGCTCGCGTACGCCGTGCTGCACCAGTTGTATGTTCCGTTGCTTGTCCGCCGGATGGTGGAGTTGCCTGGGCCGCAGCGTGACGCGTTGGCGGTCGCGTTCGGGCTGCGGGAGGGGCCGGCGCCGGATCGTTTCCTGGTCGGCCTGGCCGTGTTGAACTTGCTGGCCACGACGGCGGAGGATCAGCCATTGGCGTGCGTGGTGGACGACGCGCAGTGGCTCGACCGGGCCTCGGCGCAGTGTCTGGTGTTCGCGGCCCGGCGGTTGCTGGCCGAGCCGATCGCCCTGATCCTGGCCGTGCGCGAGCCTGTCGTCGATCCCGAGCTGGCCGGCCTGCCCGGACTGACGGTCACCGGGCTGGGTAGTGCCGACGCGGGCACGCTGCTGGCCTCGGCGGTCGGCGGGCGGGTGGACGCCGACGTGCGGGACCGGATCGTCGCGGAGACCCGCGGCAACCCCCTCGCGCTGCTGCAACTGCCACGCGGTCTAGGCCCTGCCGGGCTGGCCGGCGGGTTCTGGCTGCCCGACTCGCGGCCGCTGGCCAGCCGGATCGAGAGCAGCTATCGGTGGCAGTTCGAGTCGTTGCCGCGTGAGACGCGGCGATTGTTGCTGACCGCCGCGGCCGATCCGACCGGCTCGATGACGTTGTTGTGGCGCGCGGGCGAGTTGCAGGGGATCCCGGCCGATGCCGCGGAGGCGGCTGAGGCTGCTGGACTGGTCAAGCTCGGCGCCCGGGTGCACTTCGCGCACCCGCTGGTCCGCTCGGCGGTCTACCAGGCAGCGTCGGCCGGTGACCGGCGGGAGGCGCATCGGGTGCTGGCCGAGGCCACCGATCCGGAGGTCGATCCAGATCGGCGGGCCTGGCATCGTGCCCACGCCGCGGTGGGGCCTGACGCGGAGGTGGCAGACGAGCTGGAACGCTCGGCCGGCCGGGCCCAGGCGCGGGGTGGACTGGCGGCCGCGGCCGCGTTCCTCGAGCGCGCAGCCGTGCTAACCCCGGACCCGGCGCAGCGCGCCGACCGGGAGTTGGCCGCGGCGCAGGCGAAGGTGCAGGCCGGCGCGTTCGAGGCGGCGGGGCAGTTGCTGGCAATGGCCGAGGCGGGATCGCTCGATGAGCTCGGGCGGGCTCGTGTCGATTTGCTGCGTGCTCGGCTCGCCTTCGCGGTCAACCGGGGCAGCGATGCCTCGCCGCTGCTGCTGAGGGCCGCCCAACGGCTCGAGTCCGTTGATGCCGATCTGGCCCGCGACACCTACCTGGACGCGCTGAACGCCGCGCGGTTCGCGGGCCGCCTGGCAAGTCCGGGCGGGACACCGCAGGAGGTGGCAGCGGCTGCGCGTGCCGCGCCGCGGCCGTCGCACCCGGCCCGCGCGTCCGATCTCCTCCTGGACGGCCTGGCCGCGACCATCAGCGAAGGACACGCAGCAGGAGCTCCGATTTTGCAACGCGCGCTGAGGGCCTTCGACGAGGGAACGTCCGTGGAGGCGGAGCTACGGTGGCTGTGGCCAGCCTGTGTCGCGGCCATCCATCTGTGGGACGAGGCCAAGTGGGACAGATTCTCCAGCCGCCATGTCCGGCTGACGCGGGACGCCGGCGCGCTCAGCGAACTTCCCAACTCCCTGAGCCAACGTGTCTACGTGCTCCTCTTCGCCGGCGAGCTGGCCGCAGCGGCCTCACTGGTCGGGGAACTGCAGGTCGTCACGGAGGCAACGGGAACCCGCCTGGCGCCCTACGGTGAGCTGGCCCTCGCCGCGCTGCGCGGCCGCGCAGCCGGGTTCTCCGACCTGGCCGCCGCCACCAAGGACGAGGTTGCCCAACGGGGCGAGGGTCTCGGGATCGGCCTGACCGATTGGGCGACCGCGGTGTTCAACAACGGCCGCGGTCACTATCAGGACGCGTTGGCAGCCGCCGAAACGGCCAGCGCATACACCGCTGACGTAAGCGCTGCAGTCAACTGGGGCTTGGTCGAGCTGGTCGAGGCCGCCGTATGCTGCGGTTTGCCCGAACGCGCCGACAACGCCATGCGGCGGTTGTCGGAGTCCACCGCGGCGAGCGGCAGCGATTGGGCGCTCGGGGTCGAGGCGCGGTCCCGGGCCCTGGTGAGCGAGGGCGAGACCGCTGATCGCCTGTACCAGGAGGCGATCGAGCGGCTCGGCCGCACCCGCATGGGTGCGGAGCTGGCCCGCGCGCATCTCGTCTACGGCGAATGGCTCCGCCGCGAAAACCGCCGTACCGACGCGCGCGAGCAGCTCCACCTCGCCCACGACATGCTCGCCGATACGGGGATGGATGGTTTCGCGGACCGCGCCCGCCGAGAGTTGTTGGCGACCGGGGAGACCGTGCGCAAGCGCGTTGTGGAAACGCTCACCGACCTCACCGCCCAGGAGGCCCAGATCGCCAAGCTGGCCCGGGACGGGCGCACCAACGCCGAAATCGGCAGCCAGCTGTTCATCAGCCCCCGCACCGTCGAGTGGCACCTGACCAACGTCTTCACCAAGCTCGGCATCACCTCACGCAAAGACCTCCGCTGACCCCGTCGCGCGATCCACCCCGCCAAGAAGAGACCGAAGTTCGCCTCGATCAACTGGTAGAGAATCCAGACGAGTCAGTCGGCGGCCATGTGTCGCGCGCGCATCTGCTGGCGGATCACACTGTGCGAGGAGGCGCTTCCCGCAAGCCAAGCAATGAGACTGCCAACCTTCTCATGACGAGAAGCAACAACAGCGTGTGATTGGTCCTCTACCAGAGGATTTGCGTACTGCTCTCGCCGCACCACACGCAAATTTCCTCCTCGGTGCCGAGGATTTCGCACCACGAACGGCCACCACGGTCGGCATGGGCCTTCGCCCCGCGCGCGGCCATTGATTCCGACAGCGAAGGTCGACGATGCAGCCGGAGGATACGAGTGGCCGACCATCTGTTCCGTAGAGACTTGCATGTCATAGAAGGCAGCCAACTGCAGCGTACTTCAGTGCCTTTGACTCCGGTCGCCGTAGACTCCCGCAACCCTGTTAGACGTGAGTTCGTGCCCAAAACCATGCCCACGACCGCCGCATCGCCGGGCCCGTTTCCGGTGCAGCGTTGGCGTTCGGCGGGTGCGCGCGCCCACAGCATCGCCTCCGCTCTCCACCAGCGCTCGTGGCAATACGGCCGCCACCGCACGCGCGAGATTCATCATGTGTATCTGCGATTCTGTGCCACGAGTCATGCCATTCATCTCGACCCACCCCAGGTCGGCGCCTCGGACGCGGCGAGCTCAAGTATGACCGAGGACGCAGCCACCCCTCAGCTGCCCGACCGGTTCAGGGCCGCTGAACCGCGCTCCAGGACGCGAAGTCTTGCTCGAGCCGCCGACTGATCCTCGGCCACGCTGCATCGTCTGCAGGAGCAGGATCGATCAGTTCGGTCTGGTCATCGACAAATCGCCGGTAGCCCCAGCTGAAGCCGAGAATCGGAGTCAGCTGTCGTCCCGTGAGCGTAGCCAGGTAGGCGTCGGCCAACCAGTCAAGATCATGCTGATCCGGGTTCGCGGGCGCGTCGGCGAAGGTAGGTCGATAGCCCTCGACATAGAGCGGGTTCGCCGGGAACAAAGGATTGTTGTCGATTCGCTCATCGATCACCTCGCCCCCGCGCACATGACGAATGAGCTGGACCCAGGCGAACCAGCCGTTGGGGCCTTCGCCGGGGAAGACAACCTCGGCCGTGAGTACGGGGAAGCCCTTGAACTGCTCTCGGTCGAAGTCTGCAGCGACGCGGTCGTGTCCGGTAGCCACAGGATCGTGGTTCGGTCGCATCTTGACAATGACTCGGCCGTCCATACCCCGCGCCCGGAAGACGAGTTCCAGCACGCGGTAACAATAGCGACGCCGATCTTGCGGCTGCACACTTCGGCGTGAGCAGACACGTCGTCGCCCTGAGGATGCACTGCGCGGAGACCCCACTCTTCACCGGCTCCGGATGCGGCCTGCAAACCCCCGTCCGTCACCAGCGGCTGACACCCCAGCCGAAGATCGTCCACAGTCGGACTGACGACCTTCTCATTACGAGGAAGACCTACACCGTCACATCCGCCCTCTACCAGCGCTTCCAGCAACACGGCCGCCCCCAACGAGCGCGAGATTCCCCATGCGTATCCGCCATTTCGTGCCACGAGTCATGCCATGCATCTCGACCACCCCTAAGACACTGCTCACGCCTGGTCGGGCCCGACCAGGCGCCGCCGGCGACGGCACCATCTGATCCGTAGAGGCGGGCACTCTGATCGCGACCCGCTCGTCTGCGCGCCGGTGGTCGTCGACCAGCTACTCATCGTCGCTCGCCGGTGCAGGTCGTTGGGGTCAGGCTGGGGTCAGGTATTGCCTTCGGGCCATCGCGTACATCACCGACTCGTTGCCTCGCCGAAGGACTCGACAAGCCCGGCTCCGATCGCGTTGCACATCACGTTGGTTCGGCCGGCTCGCGCATCGTCCATTCGAGCGGCAGCGCCGCGAACCACATCACGTCGATGCGCTCGCCCTGCCACACGCTGTGTGCGCGCATCGTTCCCTCGTGCACGAACCCCGCTCGGCGGGCCACCGCAGCTGACGCATCATTGTCCGCCTCGACCGTCAGGAAGGCGCGAGCCGCGCCGAGCTCGAACAACCACCGTGTGAGCAGAACCACCGCCCGAGTCGCGTACCCGCGCCCTCGCGCGCTCGGCCCGATCCAGTAACCGAACTGCGCTACGTCTGCCTTCGACCAGTCATCGACGCCGCAGCAGCCGACCAGGCCACCAGAGGCCGCGTCCGTGATCGCGAATGCAACACCAGAAGGCGGCTCCGCCGCGCCGAACGCCCGCCACCTCGACGCGAACTCGTCGATGATCGCTTCAGCGTCCTCGACCGAGAGCGGCGGAGCCGGTCGTCCGAGTCGGTCGTGGGCCCCGTTGTAGCGTCGGATCGCTGGATCGGCGAATGCTTCCGCCATGAACCCGGCGTCATCTCTCGACCAAGGCCGCAGAGTGACCACGCCATCCGAGAGCGACACAACCGGAACGTCGGCATCCGCTTCACGCACGTCTATCGGCTCCTTTCGCTCCGTTTGACCCTGCACACGTCGAACCCGGAGGTTACGCCGAGCCTCCTCTGGGGCTCACCGCCGCAAACCTCGGGTCCGCGTCGACGACGAGGACAGCGCCGGCCGGCCACATGTCGAGCTTCAGCTGACGACCGTCTCATTACGAGGAAGAACGACAACGCCTCACATGGTCTCCACCAGCAACTTTGCCCTCGCTGTGTTCGCACCACGACCACATGTCCCGCAGGGGTTGACACCACTTCGCACCACGACCGGCACCACGAACGCGAGCAGGCCGGCGGAGGCGGCTCGACCTGCCGACACGGGTCACGGCGCGCTGGCCGAAGGCCCCCGCAAGATCCGAAGCCAGCGCCAGCGGATTGAGGTCTGAGCGACCTGTCTGAACTGGCAGGAACGGCAGTTGATCAGCCGGGAGCGGCAGACGGGTATGCGCGGACGACCTGAACATCGAGAACGAATGTAGCGGTCGAGGCAGTTGTCTGTTGTCCGGCGCCTCCGTACGGCGGTCACTAGGACCTTGAGTCGAGGACCGGGTCGGGTTGGCTCGCAGCCGAGTCACGGGCGTGGATCGCTGCATGCTCGACGTCACTGTGGGTCAGGGCCAGGTAGGCAACGAAGACCGTGAAGAGCAGCAGCCCGGTCCCGGTGACGGGGCCGGTTCCCCATCCGACGCCGCCGTCATGGGTGCCCTTGCCGAGCCAGTCGGCGACCGAGGCGCCGAGCGGTCGGGTCAGCACGTACGACGCCCAGAAGGCGACCGTGACGTTGAGGCCGAGCTTCCACAGGCCGAGCGGCACCACGATGAGCACGGCGAAGAGCAGGATCGACCAGGTGAAGCCCAGGCCGAAGTCGATGGCGGTGGCGTCGCCGATGGCGGTGCCGAGGCCGAAGGTCATCAGGACGACGCCCCAGTAGAACCGCTCGCGCCGAGCGGTGGTGATCGAGTGCACCGAGATGGTGCCCTCGCTGCGCCGCCACCAGGTCAGCAGGCCGCACAGCAGCACGAGGTAGACGATGGAATCGAACCAATACGGCGTGCCTAGCGCGACATGCGGTCCGTCGGCGATCATCGTGCCGAAGACGGCGACGCTGAGCACCGTGGCCCAGTAGCGCACCGGGTGGTAGGTCTCGGCCTTCAGTTGCACGTAGAGAGCGGCGAGGAAGCCACCGATCCCGATGACGGCGGCCAGCGGGATGCTGACGGTGCCAAGGAAGTCCGCGCCGGTCTCGCCGATCCCGGTGGTCAGCAGCTTGACCACCCAGAACATGAGGAAGACCGCAGGGACCTTTGGGGCTGAGAACACTCGTGTCTGCACGTCCCGGGAGTCTAGAAACCCGGACCTGTGAATTGTCTGAGTGTGGCGTTGCCTGCTGGCAGGACCCGGGAATTGATGAGGGGAGTACGCAGCACTTCTTTGCCAAGAGGAAGCCGCGATGCCGGCGAGTCCCGACAGTACCCGGCCCGTTGCTGTTTGATCAGGTGGTTTGACCAGTCGCCCCAGTGGTACGAGCCTGCCGACAGAAGGAGCCCTCAGTGCCGAGGACCGATTACGACGAGTTCGCCGAGGCGTACGCCGCGGACAACGAGGTCAGTCTGCTCAACGGCCCCTACGAACGGCCGGCGATGCTGAGCCTTGCTGGTGAGGTGGCCGGTCGCCGCATCCTCGACGCCGGCTGAGGCGCCGGTCCGCTGTCAGCGGCTCTCCGTGTCCACCGCACCTCGCTGCCGTGGAACCCAGATATTCAGGGCACCAGCAGGGGGACGACTACCTGTGCCTCGCACCGTACGACACCGTGCTGAACGGGGCCGATAACTTTCCCGGAGGCGACCAGCCGCCAGACGGAGACGACATCGCGCGCCAGTGCCGCCAGGCCGGTCAACACCGATTCGGTCTGGCTGTAGGCAGTGGCTCCGCGGCCGTCGCTGCAGCTGCTGGCGCTGCCGCGCTCGCCCTTCGCGGCCGACGGCCAAGTCGCGAGCGCTGACGAATGAAGGCCGCGCGCTCATCGGCATGTCCGCGCGGATCGCGGCATGAGAGTGCGTTTCCCTTGTTAGGCGCGGCTGGGGTTGAGAAGTGACCTGAGGATGTTTTCCATCTCGTCGAGGCTGTCTTGCCGGCCGTCGAAACTGGTCATGTGGTCGCGTCCGGCCTTGTCGCGGAACGCCAGTCTCCAGGTGAACGTCGTTACTCCGTCACGTTCCTGCAGCTCCATCGTTTCGACTGCCTCAACATCCGGCCAACAGTTGAAGTGCCACGTCTCCACGGTTCGGACCGGCGGCTCGACCTCCAGGTATGTCCCGCTGAACGAGAACACGGTGCCGTCTCCGGTCACGAAGGAGGAGTGGTAATTGCCCCCGACCCGCAAGTCGATCGAGCACTCCGTCATCCGGTCCGGGGGTGTCGCACCCCACTTGCTCACGTGCTCGGGCTTTGTCAACACGTCGAAGACGAGAGCGATCGGAGCGTCGAACTCTCGGGTGATGACAACCTCGAGCTCGTTTGGGAACGTGATGACTGCAGAGCCGTGCCGATCAGGTGCCACTGTCCTCTCCTTGTCGTTGCAACTCTTCGAGGTAGTCCTCGATCCGATCCAGTCGGTCGTTGATCGCCCGCTCGTACTTGGCCACCCAGTCGTGCAAGGGTTGAAGGTGCTCTGGAGCCAGGCGGTAGAGCCGGCGGCGGCCATCGGCCCGGCAGCTAACGAGTCCCACCTCACCGAGCACCCGTAGGTGCCTGGAGACCTGGGGCTGAGACATCGAGACGTCGCGGACTATCGCCCCAACCGGCTTCTCGCCTGTGAGCAGCACATCGAGGATCGCGCGGCGGTGGACGTCACCGACTGCGTTGAAGACATCCGAAGTTGTCGAGGTGCGGGCCACCGTTCGAACATATCTCCATATGGATATGTGTCAACACTTCGGACGCCGAAGCGCTCCCCGGTGGGCAACCGCTCATCGGCAGTTCCGTGCTTCACCGACAGCGGCCATGATCGCGCGCCTACGAGGATCCACGTCCGAACAGTTCAAGCTGAATTCGGTCTGGCTCGACGAGACCCTGTGCCGGCTGTCCTTCTACGTAGATGCCCAAGAAGGTTCGGACAGCCGCGTCCGCCATATCAAGTGGGTGGAACGGAAGCGGATAGTCCGACCCAGCTGGACGCTCGCCCGCCCAGAACGGGTCCTCGAACGCTTCGGGGTCTCCGATCGACTCCCAGACTGTGCCGACCGGGTTGACACTTATCGACCTTCGTAACTGGCCGTCGATCCAGTGTCCGAAGGCGAACATGTCGTAGACCGACTGTTGGGCCAGCAGGACTACATCGCGGCTCAGTGGCGCCTTGAGGTAGCGCGTATGCAGCTTGGTTGGGTTGGACAGCACTGCGTCGCGGGTGGCGACCACGGTTCCTCGCTCGACTGTTCCGACGTTGATGTCACCTCGGTTCGGGAACCCGTTCTGCTCCAAAGTGCCTCGGCCAAGGTTCTCGTACCTCGAGCGAGGAAACAGGATGGACACGGCGTCCGTGGCGTCGGCACAGCTGACTCGGCATCGTGCGTGTAGAGCAGTGCGGCGAGATTGAAACCCACACGGCGATTCTGCCGCACAGCGACCGTCGACCTCGCGCGGTGCCTTCGATGAACCGTTGGCAGGTCCGGACGTCCGGACCTCGGCATGTCCGCGCGCATCGCGGCATGTCCGTACGTTGCGAACGACGGCTCCTCATCGTCGAGCGACGAGACCGCGACTGTCGCGTGGGCTCGGGGTAGAGGCTCAGTCGCCCTCGAGGTGAAGTTCGCTGGACGTTTCAGCTGCGCAACGTTCAGCCATACGTCGGACACCGGCCAGCAACTCACGCTCCGGCGGCGTGCTGGCGATGCCTAGCTCCTCGGTGACCTCGGCGATGAGCTGCGGCATCTCCGCTGTGGTCAGGATTAGGTCGCCATACGGGTCCACGCGGCTCAGCATCGGCAGCTGGCTGCGCACACAGATCGCTGCGAACACGTCGTCCCCGTCTGGTACGGCATCCACCTGAGTCAGCCGACGGCGCTTCGAACTCGTCCCCGGCTGACTCACCTGCTTCAGCACGACGTCAACACCCATGGCGACGCACCCTACTGGCCCCGGATCACGGAGCACCCGACGGGAACGCTGTGATCACGTCCGGCTGTGAACAACGTCCTCAATTCGGCATGTCCGCGCGGATCGCGGCATATCCGGGCACTTGGTCGGGATCTGCTTAGTTGATGAGTACCGACCCCAGGACTCCCCAGATCGATCCGACCCGTGTGTAAGGGGTCGGGTTTGTGGCTCCACACAGCGAAGGGCTGGGCCAGGTGGCGTATCCGACGATGTCGTAGGTTCCCGGTGCCAGTCGGGCGGGGAGATGTAGGACTGGGGACACGCGCCGCTGCTGCGGGGTGAGCCGCAGAACAGGGGACTGTGCCACCGCCTTCGCGGCGAGCCATACCTCCACCGGCACGGATCCGGCGTATTCGTTCATGTCCGCGCCGGGCGGCAGGAGAAGATCGTGAAAGTGAGCAGCGGACGATCGGGACCGGACGGCCGGATCCGGGTCGACAGAGTGAGTTGTTGACCAGCCTTGGCCGTGATGGGCTTGGTTTGAGTTCCCTCGGCTTTCGGTCCTTCGAGCAGGGGTAGGCCGGGCGGGCATCCCGGCGCCATTCTGACGTCTCCGGTGCTCGGGGTGGGTTGGGTTGCGGCAGTTGTGCCGGTTGCGCCTCGATCGGGTGCCCGGTTGGCGGTGGCGACAGCGATGGTGACCACGGCGATGGTGGCGGCGGCCGAGGCTGCGGCGATGACGAGGGGTCCGCGTCCGCGCGGCCGGGCCGTGTTGGGCGGGTGCGGGGCGTCTGGGGTGTGCTCAGCGCGGGCGATGATGTCCGCGATCGGCGGGGGCTGGAGGTTGTCGGCGTAGCTCCGCATGACGGCCCGTGCCGCATCATCCTTTGCCGCGTCGTCGGTTGAGGTCATGGTGATTCACCTTCGATTCGAGCGCGGAGGACCTGTATCGCGCGGTGCAGCGTGGATTTGACCGTTCCGGGCCGGCAGTCCAGGACCGAGGCGATCTCGGCCTCGGACAGGTCTAGGAGATAGCGCAGGGTGATGGCGATCCGCTGGCGTTCGTTCAGGCCGGTCAGGAGGAGTTCGAGGAACGCCCGCTCGTCAGGCCCCGTTATCTGGTCCGCCGGGGACGGCGTCGGGGTCCGGCGCCGGAGGATTGCTTCCCGGCGGCGTTGGGTCCGCAGCGAGGCCAGACAGTTGGTGACGACGGCCCGGCGCAGCCAGGCCATCGGTTGGGATATCGACGCCCATTGCGTCCACAACTGTGCGTACGCATCGTGGACGAGGTCCTCGGCCAACGAGCGGTCGCGCACCGTGGCAACCGCCACGGCCAGCATGCCGCCGTAGCTGCGGCGGTACAGATCCTCGAATCCGGCCACGCCGGAGCCCGGACCGACGCGCTGCTCGTGGCTTTCGGACACGGTCACGCCCCTCTAGGTGCTCCAAGGCCGCATTTGGTTCCATCCAACGCCAACTTTCCATCGCCGTTGCTGCGGCAGTGAGCAAATACCCGCCCAGCCACACGAGCCGAAGCCGCACACGACGTGCGGATCAGCAACAGATCTCGCTCGATCCGCGTACCTGACAGCGCATCCGCACATCGGCATGAGCGCGCGGATCGCGGCATGTGCGGGTAGCTCGACAATCGCCGTACGCGAGGACCATGCCCATGGAGATCAGTCCCCGGCTAACCCGCTGGATCAACCGCCAGTTCCCCGAGGGCAGCGTAGAGATGGTGCTGTCGGAACTTCGTGAGCTGCCCGAGGAGGTGATTGGCGGTCAAGATCCCGAACGAATCCAGGCTTCGCTCGTGATCCGCACGGCGGGCGACTGGTACGGGTTCCAGCAATGTCTCACGCTTGCCAAGTCGGATTGGAGAGACGCCCTGGTCGGGGCTGGCCTGGGCGACGAAGATTGGCCAACTCGGCTCGACGCATTGCTTGGAACCGACAAGTAGGCGCCGCTATCAAGCGCAAGCTCATCGGTATGACCGCGCGGATTGCGGCGGTTCAGGACGCTCCGGCGAGCAGCTGCTCGACGATGTCGGCCAGCTCTGCCACGGGACGCCGGCCGTCGAGTTCCACGGTGGCGCCGCGGCGTAGCAACGGTTCCACCTCGCGCACGTAGCGCTCGATCTCCGCTCGATGCTCGGCTGTCTTCCCGTACGGATTGATCGACCGCACCGCGACGCGGTCGAGAAGGACGCCAAGTGGTGCACTCAGCAGGACGACGTGGTCGAAACGGTCGTAGAAGCGGCCCTGGTTCGCCACAGTCCCCGATACGACGACCTCGGCCCGCCCTGCGAGCAAGGCCGCCATGCGTGGCTCGTCCCAGTCGCCATCCGGCAACGTCCAGCCGTCGTAGTCGGTGTCGATCGCCTCGTAGCCGCGGCGCGACAGCTCATTCAGCAGCGTGGTCTTGCCGGCGCCCGACATGCCCGTCACCAACATCCGCGCCACCCAGCGACTCTACCGGCCGCCCGCCCGAGCACTGGTTCGCGCTCACCGGCATGAGCGCGGATTGCGGCAAATCCGGACGTTGTTGGTCAAGACGCCGGCGAGCAGACGCCAGGACGTCGGCTCGCTGCAGTTAGTTCGCCTCGCACGGACAGCGTCCTGATGCTGGGCGGAGAGACTCAAGGACCACTCAACCGCCCGGACGCGACGAATACTTCCTGGTCGCCCGTGCACGAAACGACATCGGCCCGGGCGGCGTCCATGGAACCTCCCTCGACCCACACCTCGTCACCCAGCCTGCGGGCCGTTTGCCCGGCGGCGTCGATCAGGGCGATCTCGCCGCCCCGGATCGCGACACTCCAGCCGAGCGGCCAGGCGACGTCGAGCAATGTGGTCCCGACCATTGTGTTTTCGCTGCGAAGAACCAAGCAGTTCGTCGAAGGATCGATCTCCAAGGTCCCCGTCGCCCGCGCCTGCATCGCGAAGTCCAGACCTCGACGCTGCACCGTCAAGCCAGGGACCACAAGATCGCCGGCGCGGTCTGCACCGCCACGAGCCGAATCATCTCGAGGAGTGCCTGAGTCGTCGACCATCACGACCAACACCAGCCCGGAATACCGGCCAGCATCCGACGTTGGTACGTGGCGACTCCTCGGGCATGCATGACCATAGCCTGACAGTAACGGAAACCGCGCACCCCTTTACAGCAGGATGAGGACAAGCAGGTCCCCTGCGGACCTTCCCGAATTCGGCAGCTCCGGGGCTCTCACCGTCGGCGGCATGTCCGCGCATCAGGCGAATGGCGCTGTGCCTGGCTCGGCAGGCTCGAAGGCATCACAGCCGTCGTGTTCGAAGCGGAGGGTTCCATCAGCTGGCGACAGTGCGTTGGTACACCCGCCCCAGTCGGCGCCGAGCGGTCCAGCCAACGGCCGATACGACGCGCACCCGCCACACTGTTCCAGGTACCACTCGTCGGAGTAGTCCGGGTCGGCCGTGTTGCGAATGGGCTGGTACCGGGCCATCCATCGTGCGTACGTCTTGTCGTCCCGATGCATGCTCACCATTGCACGCTAAGGCCGGACGAGTCGTCGTCGATCCCGCCGAGCGGAACGCGGTATGTCCGTGCGTTTACTTGGTGAAGTGGCGGACCGTTTGGGTCCCGGTAGTCATGTCGTAGAGGACACGCCAGCACGACCATGAGTTGGCGACCACGGCATTGCCCTCCAGGAAGACAGTGACCCAGGCGTCGCCGTCACCCTCTGGAGGTAGCGCCTGCCATCCGACAGAGCCGTCTGGCCGCCGACAGATGACGGCGGAAATGTAGCCATCGCCGGTGTCTGGCAGTTCGAGTTGGCCCCTGTCGTTCGGCAAGGGGATTCCCGGCGTCATGCTGTCGCATGATGCCGCAACACACGAGCGGATCGCGGCTATGTCCGGATGCGATTGAGGCATCCTTTACTTCGTGAGCGGCTTCCTGGCACGGCGTAGGGAGCGTCGGGAGCAAGCCCGCCGGCTCCGGCAGCTCGGCGACTGTCCAGAGTGTCGTCACCCGTGGCGTGAGCATCCCGGCACTGGGAATGACTTCGAAGGCATGTGCGGCGAGTGTGCTTACGAGTTTGACCACGGGCAGCGCGAGTCCCCGGCGCCGGGATGCCGGCTCCCCTCCCCAACCCTCGACTAAGTGCACTCGTCGCGGCTGCTCAACAATCACGAACGCGGCGCGTTCCTGATCCGACGAAGGTGAGGGAGGTATTGGCGGCTTCGGAAGCGTCGATGAGGCCGTTCCATGCGAACGAAGTCTGGGTCGGCGGAAGACGAGGGTCTCGATCACCGGATCGGGCCCTCGTCATCGCTGAGGAGTAGCCGCTCGGTGTGTCAGCTCGCGGTGAACACGGACTTCGGGATGTACCCGGTCACGACCTGGGTCTTGTCGACGACCTCGGTGACGTGGTAGTTCACCGCGAGCGAGGCGAGGGAGTAGGCCTGCGCCACGGTCATTCCCTGGGTGCGGCCGAGGAAGTCGATGGTCTTCAGCACTGCGATCCGGGTGGCGCGGTCCAGATCCCAGTCGATGCCCATGATCATCCAATGGATGTCGTTCTCGGCCCAGGGCAGCTCGGTGACGGTGTTCTTGAGCACGGTCATCCGGAAGGTCCCGGACAGCGAGTGCTCGACGGCGGTCTGGCTGACCTCGCCGTCGCCCTGGACGCTGTGGCTGTCGCCCATGAACACCTGCGCACCCGGCTGGAAGACCGGGAGGTAGAGCGTCGTACCGATGGTCAGCTGGCGGTTGTCCATGTTGCCGCCGTACTTGCCGGGCTCCGTCGAGGGCTGGACGCCGGTCGGCGGCGGCGGGGCGTCGACCGTCGCGCCGACGAACTCGCCGGTCGGCGGGGCGACCGCGATCGTGCCCATGAACTTCTGTGTCGGGATCTTGATCGTGTCGGAGAAGTGGATGACCTCCTTCCCGCGCCGGATCCCGCTGCGGTACATGTGCGTGCGGGAGGCGAGGTCGGAGGGGATGTCGAGGTCGGTGTCTCCGGGCCGGTAGCCCGGGTAGGTGTGCGACATGACGCCGCTGGTCGGCGACGTGCCGTTGAAGCCGTAGTCGACGCGGGTGTCGAGGGCGAGGTATTCGATCGCGAGCGTGTCGCCCGGCTCGGCGTCTTCGATGTAGATCGGGCCGGTCATGATGTGGCCGCCGGCGTAGTTCTGGTTGGCGGCGCTGCGGGCGGGGAGGGTCTCCCAGAACTTGATGCCGTCCTCGAGCACCTCCTCGGGCTTGATTCCGAACTGGGCCATGTAGTCGACCGGGTGCAGGCTGCCGGTCAGGCCCTGCTGCGACAGCGCGTCGACCCGCACGACCTCCCCGGACTTCATGGTGACTCCGGGCGTCATGCCAATGGGGAAGCCGCCCCAGTGCAGGTTGTCGGGGGTCGACCGCAGATGGTGGTCCCACTTCACCGGACCGAATCCGGGCGTGGTCGCAGGGGTGGCGCTGGCGGGCGAGGCACTCGCGAGCCAGGAAACGATCGGGGCCGCCGCGCTGGCGGTCAGCAAGGTGCGCCGGCTGACGGTGGGTCGTGTCATCAGGGACTCCCAGGAGGTAGGTGCGACCCCGGGCGGTCGATAGTCCGGGGACGGATCGGCGTCACTCTCGCCACCGGATGTTTCCTGGATGTCTCGCCGTCGCAACAGGACAGTTAAATCGTTTCAAATCGCCTGAACCCGCTTACCCGCACTCGCATACGGCCGAGCAGAAGGTCGCCGCGGAGTGGAAGGCGTGGAAGGCGTGGAAGGCCAAGCAGCCCTTCACCGGCGACCATTCCCGCCTCGACTCCGCGCCGCGGGAGCAGATGGCCCGCATGAGCTGGTACGTGTCGACGGCCTGGACCAGGCCCTACCCGGGTGACGCCAGGATCCTCACACCCGACGAGGTCCCCGGCGCCGTGATCCCGGGAATGGACACCGACAGCTGAGCACCAGGAGATCAGGAACACGGCCGACCTCACGAGCCAGACCGTATGTCGCCCCGATGCTATGTCGGAAAGCCCGAGTTCAGTGGGCGCGGTGACGCACTCACATCGGCATGTCCGCGCGGATCGCGGCAGATGCGTGCGTTTACGGGCTCTGGGTGTGGCGCGGTAGCCAGGTCAACAGTTCCGCCCCGAGGGTGCGCACCAGCTCTTCGCCCCAGACAGTCAGCGACTGCTGCCACGGGTGGGCGAACGTGCCCCACCGCAAGTCCGACGTGGTGTGGATGTAGTAGTCGCCGTTCGGGAACACCGGGACGGGCCATCCGAGGTCCGCGAGAGCGTGCGCGGCCGGCGAGTAGCGGTATGGAGTGTGCTGCCAGTCCAACGCGATCAGCTCTTCCTCGTCGGTGAGCCAAACGAAGTTCCGGAGAGCAGCCGCAGTAATCGCCCCTTCGGCGGCCGCGAACCGAGCGCCCTCGTGGGCAAAGACAGGAGCGAGGTCGATCACAACACAGACGTCAGGCAGCCGGATGGCAGGCACAGCGCGCTCGTAGTAGTCGGGCTTGAAGTCGAAGCGAGCGTCGAACGCCGCCCACGCCTCGGCGTATTCAATCGGCCGCCACACTCCTTCGGCCCGGGATGCTCCGCTCATGGGCAGAGGCTAGTTTGGTGCGGCCCTAGACGCCTCAACTCTTCCTATCGGCGGCAGATGAGCGCGTTGGCCTGGCAACATTCCTTGCGTGGATCGCGCCTACTACGAAGAGATCGCCGGACTTCTGCACGGCCTCCTCGTCCGGCTGGATGACCGGCTCCCTGGCAAGGACGTCACCTTGATCGCTGAGTTCATTGACGCGAACGAACTCGGTCTAGCACTTGAGCAGTTAGCCGACGTCCTCTCCCAAGATGAGTTGCCCCTCGCCCTTGAGGAGCGCGCCGACATGCTCGCGCTCGCGGATCGGATGCACATGGGTGATCGGGTTCCTCATGCGCTTTCGTTCTGTCCCGAGAGATGACGGCCGACGCCCATCGGCATGTCGCACTTCACCGACAACGCGTGTCAGCGCGGATCTTTCACCGCGCCCGATTGATGTAGTGGAGCAGCGTTCTGGCGTCCTCGTACATCACCGATCTGAGCCGGTCGAGCTCATCGTTGACGGGGCCGACCTCTTGGTCTGCAACCGAATGGCCGTTCAACGGGTGGATGACGAGATCGTTGAAACTGCCCATGCCCCCAAAACCGCTGAGGAGACGGTCTAGGCCGTGAGCGTCGTGCGCCATCAACTCTCGGTGGACGGCGTCCAACCACGGCTCCCACTGCCTATCGCCGGAGTCAATGAGCAGTTCGCACGTCCGTTCGACGTTCTGCAGCAAGCGTCGGGAACGCTCACTGGCCTCGCGCTCATCCACACGCTCGACCGTATACGGCCTCGGAGTTTGCCACTTTGGAGGCGTTCGGCGTCCCCGCCGGGACCGTCTCGCGGAGGTGGTGGCGCTTCTTGGTTACCGGGTCGATCCCGGTTTAAACCGAGACACGAAGGGCGCCGCTGGGGAGCTCTTCGACGCTCCCTTTGGCTCGCTTCTGTGTACGCGTGCGGCCTGCCATGACCAAGATCTCAGGCGATTCGCACCACGTTTGATCCCATGACCAGCCAAGAGGCCTGGGGCATGAGTGTGGCCTCGAACCCGTTTCCGCAGGTCGGAGGCCACTTCCACCGGGTGGGCCCCGTGGGACTCGAACCCACAACCCGCGGATTAAAAGTCCGCTGCTCTGCCAATTGAGCTAGAGGCCCTCTCACGAGGGTGAGGGCAAACATTGTGTCAGGTTTGTCGAGGGGTTTGCTCGTTGGGGCCGGGGCGAGCCGGGATCTGATCCCTGTTCGGAGCGTGGTGGTCGGCGTACTCTCAGGCTCAGGGGGAGCAAGGGGGCACGACATGGGGGTTGTGGAGCGGGCGGCGATCATCGGGATGCATCGCGAGGTGGTTGACGCCTGGAGGGAGATCGTCGGTCTGGCGAGCACGTTGGGGCTGGCCGATCGGATTGTGATCGGGGTCAAGCTCAAGGCACGGGCCGATGCGCTGGCGACGTACGAGGAACTGGTTCGGGACGCGGGGGACCTGGCCAGTGACGCGCGGGCGTTCGCGGCGGCGGTGAAGACGCAGAATCCTTTGACCGCTGTGTTCTGCGGGGTCGGGGCGGCTGCCGGGGTGCTGGGGTTCTTCGGGTGGTGGTCGTTCGAGGCGCTGAAGAGGGTGTTCACCGCGGAAGCGGACGCGGCGGGGATGGCGCAGACGACGGTGGCCTTGATCGGCGTGCTGACGGTGGCGGCGGGTGCGGTGATCATCGGGGCCGTCCGGGCCGCGGTGATTGCTGCTCAGGCTGGGCTGCAGGCGCTCGAGATCTTCGGCGTCAACGAGCACCCCTCCGTCGTACTGCTGCGGGAGGTGCGGCCGGCGGAAGAGCGGTTGTTCGCGGTCTTCCAGAAGCGGGTTCCGGAGCCGCGGATCAGCGCGAGATCGTTGGTTGTGCTGGCGATCGGCGGGCTGATCGGCGGCATCGTCTTCGCGGCGCTCGTCGGGGTCGGCGCTAGCGCAAGCTGAGCTCTGGGTGAGTAAGGCCGAGCGCCGGCAACGCTGTACGCCACACCTATCAGCCCGATCGGCACCGACACCTCACCGGCACACCCGACTGGGCGGTAGGTCACGAAACCAATGCGGTTCGCCCCGACCTCTCGCATGACACAGCGTCACAGTGCTATGGATCGGACTTCGCCCGGGAAGTCCGGGCGCTGACAATCCCGCCGCGGGGGGAACCGACGGCGGGTTGGGGGGAATCGTGCATTTCATTCGTGCTGCGCTGGCACCGCTCGCTGTGCTGGCTGCCGGCGCACTCGTCACCGGCTGCGGACCATCATCGGGTACGACGGACGTCGGCGAACCGGCCCCGATCGCGAGCATCCTGACCGCCGCCACGCCCACGCCTTCGTCCACCCCGGCCTCGACCGCGACGCCGACGACGCCGCCGCCGCCGACAACGAAGGCCGCGCCGACAACGACCGCGACCGCGACCGCGAAGAAGCCGGCGCCGGTGACGACCAGGAAAGAGGTCGTCGAGTTCAAGACCATCCCGTTCAAGAAGAAGACCGTCACGGACGATTCGCTGCCGAAGGGCGAGAAGACCATCCAGACCAAGGGCGCCAACGGGACGCGCAAGCTGACCTACGAGGTCACCTACGTGAACGGCGTACAGACGACCAAGGAGCTGCTGCGGCAGGAGGTCTCCAAGCAGCCGCGCACGCAGGTGACCGCTGTCGGCACCAAGGTCGAGGAGGAGAGCGGGTCGTCGGGCTGCGACCCGAACTACAGCGGCTGCGTCCCGATCGCCAGCGATGTCGACTGTTCGGGCGGCACTGGCAACGGGCCTGAGTACGTCGCCGGTCCGGTCAAGGTGATCGGATCCGACATCTACCGCCTGGACGCCGACAACGACGGTATCGGCTGCGAGGACTGACTAGACCCGACGACTGGCGGTGAGCTGGAGGTCGAGGACCACGTCCGGACTGACGAGGACAGTGGTCACGACATTCCAGTTCACCTGCCACTGCAGGCGGTTGATCGTCCGAGTCGCCTCGAAAGTGACGTCGCCCTCCGTCCCGGCCAGCTCGAACGGAACGGTGACCGGATGCGTGACGCCCCGGATGGACAGGTCTCCCGTGACAGCGAAGGTGGTCGCACCGGTCTGCTCCACCTTCGTCGACACGAACGTGACGGTCGGGTACGCCGCCGTCGCGAGGAACTCCTGGCAGAGTTGGGCATCGCGCCGCAGGTTGCCGGTCTCGATGCTGTCCGCCTGGATCGTCAGCCGGGCACTCGACCCGGCCGGGTCGTCGCCATCCAGGTGTACGGCGCCCTCGAACACCGAGAACCGCCCGCGCACCCTGGTCGCCATCCGGTGCCGGGCGACGAATCCGATCCGCGTCCGCTCGGCGTCGAGGAGGTAGTCCCCGGTCAGCTCGCTGAGCTTTGTCGTGCTTGTCATGTCAGTACGACGAGACAGCGCAGCCAACTGTCAGGCCGGCCGAGGCGTGGGGGTGTGCTGGGGCGTGCTTCATAATGCAGTCGTCGCCCGGCGATCAGGGGCCGGGCTTCGTACCGCGAGCAAGGAGAAATCGATGAGTGACCACGACCCGGTGGACCCGATCGACGAGGAAGAGAAGGACCTCGCCGACGAGGAGGACGAAGCAGGCTTCGACCTGGGGATCGATGTAGCCAAGCCACAGGCGCCGTACGGCAACGAGAGCTTCGACATCGCGAACGACCTCGGCTACGGCAACGGCCCGAAAGACGCCTGACCCGAACTGTGAACTTCGCGGTGCTCCGGGACATCTAACAGGTGTCCAAGGGGGGCATCGTGAAATGTATTTCCACCATCCGTATCCGCAGACCGATCCGCACCGCACTCGCAGTGCTCGCAGTAGTCGCCGTTCCGGCGGGAGCGGTCGCTGTACCGGCGTTCGCCGGCCCATCCAAGGCAGCAGCATCCACGACCACCGCCGCTGTCGCCAAGTGCCCGGCCGGCTGGGGTTCGTTGCCTGAAGCAAGCACCTTCCAGGGTCTCGGCCACCTGACGAATGTCCGGACCGGCCGGCACGCCTGTTTCGACCGGATCGTGTTCGACATCGACGGCAAGCCGTCCTGGTTCCGCGTGCAGTACGTGAAGGACATCGGCACTGTGGGCGAGGGCAAGCTCATCCCGGTCCGCGGCGGCGCCACGCTCGCGATCGTCCTGCTGGCAGCGTCGTACGACGGCACCAACCACGTCACCTACGACCCGGCGAACTACGACGAGCTGACGAATGTGCGCGGCTACCGGACCTTCCGGCAGGTCGTCAGCGCAGGCAGCTTCGAGGGAGAGACGACGATCGGACTCGGCGTCCGCGCCCGACTCCCGTTCCGCGTCTTCACGCTCACCGGGCCGGGCACCACGAGCCGCGTCGTCGTCGACGTCGCCCACAGTTGGTAAGCGCGACGCCACGAAGTCATCGCGCAACTGCGGGGGGATAAGGCAACTTTTGTCCTTGCAGGCGCATCAAACTCAGTAGAAACAGACCCCTTGTGCGCGCCGAAAGGCGCGCACAAGCCAACTGGGCGGAAATGCAGCCGGTGATCGGCTCTCCTGCTCGATGTGTGGGTGGTCGTCGGCCCGGGTCTGCTGATCGGGATTGAGGACGACGTCGGGGGGCGTGCCGAGGTTGGGCCGTGTGGTTCCGGCGGGCTTGAGTTCCGCGGATCGGTCCACGACTGGTGACCCGGGACAGGTCCTGGTGGGCTGAGACAGGCAATTCCATGTCCCCACCCACCGCTTCCGGTCCCAGCCCACCGCCTCCGGTCCTCCGCTTCCGGTCCTCCGCTTCCAGTCCTCCGCTTCCAGTCCTCCGCTTCCAGTCCTCTGGTGCCGGTTGACCGGTTCGGGTCCGCGGTCCGGCGCTCCGGGTCGGCGCGGACCTGTCCCGAGCGACCCCATTTCATGGGCTGACCTACGAGATGGTGGGTTGGCACCCCGGAATCCGGTACGCCAACCCACCATCTGATGGGCCAGCCCATCAAAGAGCGCGAGCGGGACCTCCGGTTCCGGTTGCCCGTTCGAGTTCGCGGTCCGGCGCTCCGGGTCGGCGCGGACCTGTCCGGAGCGACCCCATTTCGATGGGCTGACCTACGAGATGGTGGGTTGGCACCCCGGAATCCGGTACGCCAACCCACCATCGGATGGGTCAGCCCATCAAGGGCGCGAGCACGCGGGCCGCCTACCACCTGGACGAGTTGCCGAACCGCCCGGACAACCACCGCGACGCCTTGCCCGGCAACCTGTTTGACCAGTTGCCGACCACACCGATGACCTACGAGCGACCGGTCGTCCACCACATCACCGGCCGTGGGGCAGCAGCATTCCGCCGGAGCTTAGGATCGGGCCACGGCGACGAAGGGGCCGGGACGAAGGGGCTGGTGTGCTGACCTACGTGCTGAGCTCGCGGGACCTGGCGGAGGTCCGCTTCGCCGTTTCGCCGGCGGCGGAGACGGTTCTGTCGTTGCGGGCGTTGCGGGATCCGGGACGGTTTCCGTTGCAGCTGGCGTGGGTTCGCGGGATTCAGCCGGTAGTCGACCAGGTGGATTGGTCGGTCTTGCGATGGTTGGTCAACGACACGATGGGGAGTCCGGACTTCCTGACGCCGCGGCCCACCTCGCCGCTGACCCAGATTCAGGACGAGCTCGAGCTCATCGGTGCGGCGGATCGGGACACCTTCGAGCGGCAGCTCATCGCGGTCAACAAGGAACTTCCCGACGAGCTGGCCGGCGCTGACGGGCCTGCCAAGGTCGTCGACGCGCTCCGTGATTACTGGCAGTTGGCGATGGCGCCGTACTGGGATCGGATGCGGACGATCCTGTCCGCCGACATCAGCTATCGCGGGCATGTGCTGACCCAGCACGGGACCGGGGCGATGCTCAACGGCCTCGGGCCCGCGATCACCTATCAGGACGGGCAGCTCCGCGTGGATCGAGTCAGCGATCCGAGCCGGACCGAGCGGGTCGACGGGCGCGGGCTCGTGCTGCAGCCGACGCTGTTCGGACCGCATGCGGTGATTCCGTTCGACGTCGGGTCCGAGCCGTTGCTGGGGTATCCGCCGCGCGGGCAGGCTCATCTGTGGTCCGTCGTCGAGCCGCCGTCGCGCCAGGACCTTGCCCAGTTGATCGGTACGCCGCGAGCCCACATCCTCGCGCTGCTCACCCATCCCCGGACGACGACCGACTTGGCCGGTGAGCTGAAGGTGACGCCCTCAGCCGTGAGCCAGCACCTGCAACTGCTTCGTCGTACCGGTCTGGTCGAGGCTCAACGCACCGGCAAGCAAGTGCTCTACCGACCGACGGAGCTCGCTGTCCTGCTCACCGGCAGCCAGACCGAGGACAACTCCAGGGGGCATGAACAACATCTGGTGGCCGGGGACAGGAAATAACCTGTCCCGGGCCCCCGAATGCTGTCCCGGGCCCCCAGATGCTGTCCAAGGTCCCCGGATGCTGTCCAACGGTCCGCCCAGATGCTGTCCAAGGTCCCCAGATGTTGTCCGAGCCCACGGCAAGATCACAGATGGCGACCCGCTTCCCCTGGCCGCGCTCCGTGGCGGGCAGTCCCACGACGGCCGCTGTTGTGCTCCGGAGGACGTGAGCTAAAGTCGAATGTGCCGCGGGAGCTCGCTGGAGCGGGCTGAGAGGGCGACTGGCCGTCGCCGACCGCTGAACCTGAATCGGGTAATTCCGGCGTAGGGAGGAAGCGATGCAGGAAGCTGTCTGGGTCAACGGTACGGCGACCGACGTCGCCCCGGGGAAGTCCGTGGCCGAGCTGATCGCGGAGTACTCGGACCGCACCACCGGGATCGCGGTGGCGATCAATCAGAACGTGCTCACGAAGGACGAATGGTCCCGCACCGCCCTGAAGGCCGGCGACCGGGTCGAGATCGTCAGCGCGGTGCAGGGAGGCTGACATGGACGATCCACTGGAGCTCGGCGGGCGCACGTACACCTCGCGGCTGATCATGGGCACGGGCGGCGCGGCCAACCTGGAAGTGATGGAGGAGGCATTGATTGCCTCTGGCACCCAACTCACCACGGTCGCGATGCGCCGGCTCGGCACGGGCCACGAGGGCTCGGTGCTCGACGTACTGAAGAAGCACGGCATCGACGTACTGCCGAACACGGCCGGCTGCCACACCGCCGCCGAGGCGGTGCTGACCGCGAAGCTCGCCCGGGAGGCGTTGCAGACCGACCTGATCAAGGTCGAGGTCGTCGCCGACGACCACCTGCTGCTGCCCGATCCGGTCGAGCTGCTCGATGCCGTGGACGCGCTGGTGGCGGACGGATTCACTGTGCTGCCCTACACCAACGACGATCCGATCCTCGCGCGCCGGCTCGAGCAGGCCGGATGCGCGGCGGTGATGCCGTTGGCGGCGCCGATCGGATCCGCGCTCGGCATCCGGAATCCGCACAACATCGCGCTGATCGCCGAGGCCGCGAACGTGCCGGTGATCGTCGACGCAGGCATCGGTACGGCGAGCGACGCCGCGCTGGCCATGGAGCTCGGCTGCGCCGCCGTCATGCTCGCCACCCCGGTCACCCGCGCCGAGAAGCCTGCCCTGATGGCCGCCGCCATGCGCGACGCAGTCTCCGCCGGCCGAGCCGCCCGCCTGGCCGGCCGCGTCCCCCGCCGCTGGCAGTCGGCCCTCGCCTCCTCACCGACCACCGGCCTGCCTACGTTCTAGCAGCGAGTTCGGCTGCTTCAGCGAGGTCGATCGGGCGGTCCAGCAGGAGCGCGGTAAGCGACAGGACGAGGTCTTGGTTGGGCTGGAGGGTCAGCGGGCTGTCCCACGCCAGGGCTGGGCCGGCACCGACGTACTCGGTGGAGCGAAGGAACCACGGGCGGATGTCGCCGGGCTGCACCAGCAGCAACGTGGTGCGGTGCTGAACGATAGCGAGCCACGGACTCAGGGAGCCGAAGGCAGCGTCGGCTCCTTCGCCGGCTGAGCTGAGGACCGTCGTGGTTTCGGCGGACGGCAGTCGCCAGAAGATACCGCCATACCCGGCGTTCGGTCGGCCTGTGGTGGTGGCGCTGTCGAAGCGGATCGATCCGTAGCGCGCGGTGAGAACGCTGTGCCAGTCGAGTCGCCAGCCGCCCTCCGCCAGGGAGCCCGTGAGTTGTCGGCGTTCGACCAGTTGCGGTCGACCCTGTTCGTCGTACCAGGTGAGGTCGTCGCTGAGCGTGTGATGTCGTCGACGGTGACGCCGCGGCTGCGTTGCTGGCCGTGGTTCGTCAGCAGGGTCGGGCCCTGGCCCGGGACGAAGGTCCGGCCACCCCAATGGGACGTGCCGTTGACCCCGGCCACGGCGAGCGAGACGCCGTAGTGATGCCGGTGGTCGACCGGGCTGACCTCCGTCAGCGGCTGACCGCCGAGCGTCCGGACCGGATGCAGATACGGCCGCGGCGAATGCACCTGCGGCATCCGCCGGCCGAACTCGTACCGCGCGAGCATCCCGGAATCACTACCCAGCTCGAAGATGTCGCCCTGCTGCTGCCACGCCAGCCCGCCCAGCCGGCGCGTCCCCCTGCAGCCGGGTCGCCTGCGGCACCGGCCCAGTGCTGGCCCGCACCGCCAGCCGCAGCTCGGGTATGCCGTCCGGCTCCGCATCCGATCCCGCGATCGCGGCGTACAACCGCCGCCACACCAACTCGCCCAGATCCTTCTGCGGCACGTGCACAGTCGTCAGCGACGGTACGGCGAACCGCGACAAGCCGATGTCATCCATCCCGGTCACCGACAGGTCGGCGGGTACGGCGACGCCCACCTCGTTGAGCCGCGCCAGCAGACCGAAGGCCACCAGGTCGTTGAACGCCACCGCGGCCGTCACGTGCGACTCCAGCACCGGCTCGACGGCGGCGTACCCGTCCTCGATCGACCATCCGCAGTCGAGCCGCACGATCTCCAGCCCGGGGATCTCCCGCTCAGCCACTTCGAGCGATCGCAGCCGGGCGGTGTTGGACGCGCTGGCCGACGGACCAGCCAAGAAGGCAAGTCGCCGATGGCCCAGGCCGACCAGGTGATCCACGACCATCCGGATCGCGTGGCCGTAGTCGACCACCACCGACGAGACCTCCGGCGGCCCCTGGCGGTTGACCAGGATCACGGGCTGCACCTGTGGCAACAGCTCGAGCAGGCTGTCCTCCGGCAACCGCGGCGCGACCATGATCAGCGCGTCGCACCGCCGGCGTGCCTCCACCGCGATGGTCGCCTCGGCGGTCGGGTCCTCGACGGTCTCGGCGACCAGGACGCGGTAGCCGGCCGCGGTCGAGGCGTTGGTGATGCCGCGCAGGATCTGCTGGAACAGCGGGTTGCCGAGATCCGGGACCACCAACGCGACCATGTTCGTCCGGCCGAGGGACAGACTGCGGGCCAGGTCGCTGGGCCGGTAGTTCAGCCGATCGGCGGCGGCGCGGACCCGCTCGGCGATCTCCGGCGCGACGGAGAGACGCCCGTTCATCACCCGTGACACGGTCGCCCGCGACACCTCCGCCGCCCGCGCGACGTCGGCGATCGTGATCGAGTCCTTCGGTGTCCTGCCCATCACGGTATCTTCTCCCGACGGAAACCGGTTTCTCAACCCGGGTCGGAGGTGCGCTTGCGATCGGCGCCGTGGGAGGCCACGACGACTGACCGGGCGACGACCTCACCACGAGAGTCGTTCACCGTTCGATGGCGGCGCTCGGGAGGCGCACCTCGAAGGTCGAGCCGGCGGTGATCCCGACGCTGCCGTGGTGACGGTGGATGACCTCGGCGACGATCGCCAGGCCGAGTCCGGTCCCGCCGTCTCGCGGGAACGGGCGGAGTTGAGGCGGACGAAGCGCTCGAAGACCCGGTCGCGGTCCGCCGGCGGGATGCCGGGCCCGTCGTCGGAGACGGTGAGTACGACGTCGCCGTCCGACTCCGCCAGGGCGAAGGCGATCCGGCTCCGGGCGTACCGGGCGGCGTTGTCGCCGAGGTTGTGGATCATCCGGCGCAGCGACGCCTCGTCGCCGCGGACCTGACCGGCCGACACCGCCGGCGGTGTCGATCGGTCCAGGTCGTTGCCGTGCGCAACCGCTGCGCCTCGGCGAACAGCAGGTCGTCCAGGTCGACCGGCGTACCTCGGCAGCTGCAGGTCTGCTGCTCGTCGGCCCGCGCGAGCAGCAGCAGGTCGTCGACCAGGCGCTGCATCCGCAGGTCCTCGGCGAGCACGGTGGCGGCCAGCTCGTCGACGGTCGTGCGGTCCGGGTGAGCCAGCGCGACCTCGGCGTGCTGGCGGATCGCCGCGATCGGCGAGCGCAATTCGTGCGACGCGTCGGAGACGAAGCGCCGCTGGCTGCTCCTGGGACCGCTGCAGCCGGTCGAGCATCCGGTTCATCGTCGCGGCCAGCCGGCCGATCTCGTCACGGCGTGTACGGCGGGACACGCGCGGTGCAGCTCGGTCGCGGTGATCTCGTCGACCTCGCGCCGGATCGCGGTCACCGGCGCGAGCGCCCGGCCGGTCACCACCCAGGTCACGCCGCCGACGATCAGCAGCATCAGCGGCAGACCGACCAACAGCACCCGGCGTGACGAAGCGGGTCGAGTCCAGCACGTCGACGAGCGGTCGCCCCACGATCACCTGCGCCGCCTGAGCTCGAGCGCCGTGCCGGCTTACCGGCCGCCGCGAAGACGAAGTCCTCGTGCGTAGCCCGGGCGGTTCGACCGCTACGCAGTCGGGTCCCGGCGATCGGCCAGCTTGCCGGCATCGGACGCGCCGACCACGGCGCCCGAGCGATCGATCCAGCTGAACGAGCTCGTGCTCGGCCGGCGATCTGTTCGCAGTCGACGTGCCGAGGCTCGACGCGAGCTGGGCCGCCCGCTCGCGCGGCGTCCGCGCAGACCTGATCGGTGAGCACCGACCCGAGCAAGGCGACCAGCACGAGCGCGCCGGCGACCAGCGCCAGCCCGACCACCAGTACCGCGGCGAGCGTCACCCGAACTCGCACTGTCATCGCCACCGGCTCGCTAACCGTCATCGGCTGTCAACCGATAGCCCGAGCCGCGCAGCGTCGTGATGGAGATCGCCCGTACGGCCGGTCGAGTTTGTTGCGCAGGCGCCGGACGTAGACCTCGACGATGTTCGGGTCGCCCTCGAAGTCGTAGTCCCAGACGTGATCGAGGATGGTCCGCTTCGACACCACCTGGCCCCGCCGCCGGATCAGGAACTCCAGCACCGACAGCTCCCGTGCCGTCAGTTCGAGCTCGGCCTCGCCGCGCCAGGCACGCCGGGCCGCCGGATCCAGCCGGAGGTCACCGGCCCCAGCACGACGGTCGCTCGGCCGCGCCGCGCCGTACCAGTGCGCGCAGCCGGGCGATCAGTACGGCGTACGAGAACGGCTTGGTCAGGTAGTCGTCGGCGCCGGTGTCGAGCGCCTTGATCTGGTCGGTGTCGGCGTCGCGTGCCGTCAGCATCAGAATCGGTGTCCAGACCCGTCTCGGTCCGCAGCGTCGCGCAGATCTCGAACCCGTCGATCTCCGGCAGCATCAGGTCCAGCACGACGACGTCGTAGCCGTGCTCGCGGGCGAGCCACAGCCCGTCCGTCCCGGTGAGCGCGACGTCGACGGCGAACCCCTCGGCCTCGAGCCCGTGCCGCAGGCCGGCGGCCAGCCGCGAGCTCGTCCTCGACCACCAGCGCCCGCATCACGCCACCTCCTAGGCGATCCTGCCTCCATTGTGGCTGAACCGCGGCTGAATGCACCGTTCAGCAAGGATTCAGCGCCGCGAGTCCTACCGTCGGCGCCATGGCGACCATCGAGGCGATCGGCCTGAGCAAGCGGTACGGCGCGCGCAACGCCCTCGACGGACTGACCTTCGCCGCGGACGCCGGCGACATGATCGGTCTGCTGGGCCCCAACGGCGCCGGGAAGACCACCACGATCCGCCTCCTCACGACGATCCTCGAACCGACCGGCGGGACGTTCACCGTGGCCGGCATCCCCGGCGATCAGCCGGACCGGATCAGGCAACGCATCGGCGTACTGCCGGAGAGCGCGGGCTACCCGGCACGGCAGACCGGCGGCGAGTACCTGCGCTACGCGGCCCGGCTGTTCGGCCGCGAGCCGCCGAGGACGCACACGCGGTCGCCGACCGGTTGCTCACCGAGGTCGGTCTCGGCGATCGGGCCGGAGCGCGGATCTCGACGTACAGCCGGGGCATGAGGCAACGACTCGGGATCGCCCGGGCGCTGGTCAACGATCCCGCGGTGGTGTTCCTCGACGAGCCGACGCTCGGCCTCGACCCGGCCGGCCAGCGCGAGATCCTGGCCACCATCGCCGACATCGCCGAGCTGCGCGGTGCGACAGTCGTGCTGTCGACCCACACCCTGACCGAGGTCGAGCAGGTCTGCAGCAGCGTGACTCATCCTCGACCGGGGCACGGCTTCGGGCGGCCGGTCCGATCGCCGACGTCGTCGCCGGGGCGGGCACCCTGAGCGACGCGTTCCTCAACCTCACCGAGGAGCGGTAGTCATGACTAGGCCTGGACTGTGGTCGCCGAGCAGGAGTGCCGGGACCTCTGGATCGGTGGACGCGGGCCGGTGCTGGTGTTCGGGTTCAGCGTCTCTGCTCAGCGCGATGACCTATCTGGCTGCGACCAACCAGGCGATGAACTTCCTCGAACAACGCGAAGCGGTCAACCTCACCCTGCAGGTCGGGCTGGCGGTCGGCGTTCTGCTCACGGTCGTGGTCAGCGCGGACGCGATCAGCGGTGAACGTGAACGCGGCACCTTCGAAGGCACTGCTGCTCACTCCCGTGTCCCGGCGCGCGATCATCGTCGGCAAGCTCGCCGCCGCGCTCGACCATGTGGCTGGCCTGCCTCGTCGTCACGCTCCCCTACCTGTGGGTCCTCGGGCGCGGCGTGGCGGGCGCCGGCCGGCGGTACTGCTCGCCCTGGTCGTCGGAACACTGGTCGCGATCGGGCTCGGCGGCATCGGCCTGCTCATCAGCGCCTGGCACGAACTCCAACAAGACCAGCCTGGCCTGCGGCTTGCTGCTGCTGCTCGTCCTTGTTCGCTCCGACGCAGCTGCCGGCGCTGCCGAAGACAGGCATCGGTGAACTGCTGACCCGGGTCAATCCGATCGGCTCGGCCCTGCACTACATCTCCCAGATCCTTGTGAACCGCCGCGGCTGGACCCACGACCTCAGCTACCTGGCCTGCTCCGGCTCGTCGTCGCCGCTGGTCGTCGTCACCGTCCTGATCGTGGCCGGTCCACGCCTCGTCCGAGCTGACCGCGGGGTCGCGATGAACCCGCTGAGCCTGCTCGCCACCGTCCTGCTCGCGAACCCGACGATCACGATGAACCAGGACCAACTGAGCGCGCGTCATCGGCCAGACGCTGACGCGTCGAGTCGGTCGTGACCGCGTCCGGTCCGGCCGATCGCCCATCTCAACGTGGTCAGCCTCGACGGCGTGTACGTCGACCTGGAGGACTGGACCCAGGACGTCACCCAGCCGGTCCCGGCCGGCTGCGGACACCCCAGCTGGACTGGGAGTTCCAGGCGGTCAACCCCGGCCGCTTCGCCGTGTACGTCGTACTGATCCCCAAGACCGGGCCACTCGTCGCCGGCCCACCTGTCCATGTCACCGTCGCGCTCCGCCAAACCCTTGACACCGGCGGTGCGCTACCGGTCGCCATCGCGGTCCCGTCCCTCCTGGGCCTCGCCGCGCTCGTCACCCGCCGCCGCACCGCGCGGTGACGTCCGCTGTCTCGGCCGCGTTGCCCGCCCGAGCCTGCCCGCGCCGGCGGACTACATCCTGTCCATCTGAACGCCGTACGCCAGAATGCGGTGGTGCCGCTGGCGCAGGGCGAGCAGGATAGGCGACAAACTCCGGGAGGACCTCTTGAGCAAGCTCTCACATCCGCAGCCCGAAGGTGTTGCCCCAGGCAACGGTTACAGCCATGTGGTGACCGGGCCGGGACAGTGGGTGGCCATCGCCGGACAGGTCGCGCTGGACGCGGACGGCAAGTTCGTCGGCGTCGGCGATCCGGCCGCGCAGGCCAGCCAGGTGTTCGCGAACCTGGACGCCTGCCTGAAGGCAGCCGGCGCCACCTTCGCCGACGTCGTGAAGCTGACCTTCTTCGTCACCGACATCGCCTACCTGCCCGCGATCCGCGCCGCCCGCGACACGTACGTCGACACCACCAACCCACCCGCCGGCACCGCAGTCCAGGTCGCCGCCCTCTTCAGTCCCGACGCCCTCCTCGAGATCGAGGCCTACGCGATCGTCAACTAAGTCGAGGCCTACGCGATCCTCAACTGAGTCGAGGCCAACGCGATCCTCAACTGAGTCGTCCTCTGGGCTCCCTTCCCACCCAGCAATTTCATGGGTTGACCCCTGAGGTTGTGGGTTGCCCCCCCGAAAATCCGAGGGGGCAACCGGTTCTTCTGCTGGATGTGTGGGTGGGCGTCGGCTCGGGGCGTGCTGGTCGCGGGAGCCGGTCGTCTGGTCGCGGCCGAACGACGGGGCGTCGGGGCGGTCTCTGTCCGGATGCCGCGTGGCGGGTGTTGATGGATGGGATTCCCGGGTCCGCGGACAGGGACTGGGGACCTTGGACATGACATCAGGTGTCCGAGGTCCCCAGGTGGTGTCCGCGGTTGCGGGTCGCGCGCCGACATGACCACCGGACGGTCGAATCAGTCCAGTCACCGGTCGGGTGCGGGTGGAGACGGGTATTGGTGCAGCTGGACAGGAGGTGTCGGCTCCGGTCCGGTTCTGCCGGCCGGTTGCACGCCTGAGCACGCCACCGGACCGTCGCCCGTGGACAGACACCTCCTGTCCAGCTGCACACCACCGCACCCTCGGCGGCAACCCAGTCACGCACCCGAACCACCCCCGCCGGCCCCGGCAGACAGGCCAAGCACGGGAACCCCTGCCCATCGGGCCGGCTCAAACCACCCACACATCAGTCAGAAGAGCCGGGCAACCCGCCCTTTAAGGGGTCAACCCATGAAATGTTTCCCGGGCCGGGCCGGGCAGGAGCGGCCGGGGCGGAGCGGACAGAACCGGGCCGGCCGAGCCGGGCCGGATGCGCGGCAGGATGGGCGGGGCCGGATGGGCCGAGCCGGATGGGATCGGCGGAGCCAAATGGGATGGGCGCGGCCGACACTTCAGGGGTTGACCCCTGAAGTTGTGGGTTGCCCCGCGAAAATCCGAGGGGGCAACCCACCGTTTAAGGGGTCAACCCATGAAATGTTTCCCGGGCCGGGCACGAGCGGCCGGGGCGGAGCGGACAGAACCGGGCCGGGCCGGGAGGGGCCGGACCGGACGGGCGGGGCCGGACCGGACGGGCGGGGCCGGACCGGACGGGGCGGGGGTGCCGGAGTGGGTGGGGTTTGGCCGAGGAGGTCGACGGCTGTTCGGGTGGCTTCGGCGATGGCGCACCGGGTCGAAAAGAGCGGAGCCGAGTTCGTCGTCCTCGATTATCTGGGGAGGATCACGCTCTGACGCGGTAGTGGTAGCGGGAGACGGTTTGGAAGCCGAGGCGGTCGTAGAGGGCGCGGGCCGGCTCGTTGGCCTCGACCACGGACAGCCAGATCCGCCCGATCCCCTGGACCGTTGCCGCCTGCAACAAAGCGTGGATGACGGCCTGGGCCAGGCCCTGGCGGCGGAAGCGTTCGTCGACGGCGAGGCAGTAGAGGCCGGACCAGTCGTCGACGAGCGCGAGCCGGCCGATCGCCGTGACCTGGTCGCCGGCCCGGACGACGGCGTACAGGGCTCGGCCGCGGTCGAGGATCTGTCGCGCGGCTGCCCGCTCGGTCGAGCTGCGGCCGTGCCCGTCGGCGCTCCACCAGAAGTCCATCCAGGTGTCGTCCGGCGCCGAGGAAATATTCACCTTGACCGTCGGCTCGGGAAGCTTGGCGAGTACGTCGGCGATCTCGGCGTACTGCACCAGCGTCGGCGTCCGGACCTCGTAGCCACGCGCCTCGAGCTGCGCATCCAGGTCGACGGGCCGGGCCGCCGGGCTGATCTGGAAGGACGGGGTGATGCCGTGCGCCTGGTACAGGGTTTCCACGTAGTCCAAGGCTTTTCCGAGATCGAACGGCGCACTCGCAGGGAGCACCGAGTTCGCTCGGAGGGTGACACCGGCGTTGCGGCGGACCAGCCAGCCGTCCAGCTCGGTGCTGTGCGCGGCGGGCCAGCCTTGGTTCATCAGACCGTTGATACAAGCTGCGGTGATCACTCACCCAAGAGTAGAACCGAGCGGATCAAATTGCAACAGATTGAATACTTATTCACGACCCCGGAGTGACCCGATCGCGTCCGCCAGCAGGTCGATGCCCTCGACAACCTCTTTCGGGGTGAGCGAGCCGTACCCGAAGACCAGCCCCGCAGGCCCCGAGGCCGACACCCAGTACGGCGCCAGTCCGTAAACCCCCACCCCTCGTTCGAGCGCGGCCGTCTGGAGTGGTTCCTCGGCCAGGTCCGGCGGCAGCAACGCCATCACGTGCAACCCGGCGGAAATCCCGACCGGCTCGAACTCTGGCAGCCGGGCCGCCAACCGCTCAACCAGCGTGTCGCGCAGCAGGCGATAGCGCGGCCGCATCCGGCGCAGATGCCGGTCGAACTCACCCCTGGCCACGAAGTCCGCGAACGCCAACTGATCGAACACAGGCGATCCACGATCGTCCATCAGCTTCGCCTGCGACATCGGCTCGACCAGCCGGGCCGGCAGGATCAGCCACCCGAGCCGCAGCCCCGGTGCGAGCGTCTTGCTGGCGGTCCCGGCGTACGCGACCCGATCCGGCGCGAGGCCCTGCATCGCCCCGATCGGCTCCCGGTCGTACCGGTACTCCGCGTCATAGTCGTCCTCGAACACCAGCCGATCGCCCCGAGCCGCCCACGCCACCAGCGCCGCCCGCGTCTCCGCCGACGCCACCGCCCCGGTCGGGAACTGGTGCGCCGCCGTTACCAGTACGACGTCAGCCCCCGACCGCTCGAGCGCGTCGACATCGATCCCCGAGTCGAGCACCTGTACGCCGACCGCCTCGAGCCCGGCCGCGGCGGCAACGTCACGCAGGTCGTTGTCGGACGGGTCCTCGACCGCGAGCCGTCGATAGCCCTGCGCGGCCAGGACCTGCAGGAGCAACCGCGATCCCTGCGCGAACCCGTTGCAGATCAGGATGTTCTCCGGGCGGGCCGCCGTACCGCGGACTCGGTTCAGATAGTCGGCGAGCGCCGTCCGCAGCTCGATGGTGCCGCGACCGTCCAGGTAGGCGAGACTGCGGTACGGCGTCTCGTTCAAGACCCGGCGGATCGACCGGAGCCACGCGGCGCGAGGGAACTGCGAGACGTCCGGCCGGCTGTAGCGGAAGTCGATCCGCGGCGGTCCGCTCGGCGACGGCTGCACGGCAGAGGGCTCGACCATCGCGACGTCGGCGACCTGCGTGTAGCCGCCACCGCGGCTGACCAGATATCCCTCGGCGACCAGCTGCTGATAGGCCTCGACCACGACGCCGCGGGACAGCCCGAGATCCTGCGCGAGCCCCCGGGTCGACGGCATCACCGTGTCGGGGCGCAGCAGGCCGGCCCGGATCCGGGTCCGGATCCCGCTCTCCAGCTGCTGGTGCAGCGGTACGCCGCTGTCCCGCCGGAGCTCGACCAACAGCTCACCTGGCCCCGAACTGGTACTGATTCGGCTCACGCAACTGGACCTTATCGGAGTACCGCAGCGCTGTCAGGGTGGTAGCACAGCCGATCAGAGAAGAGAGACCGATGACCACACTGCTTCGCTCCGGAGACCGCGGGTACGACGAGGCGCGGACCGTTTGGAACGCGATGATCGACCGCCACCCGGCCGCGATCGCCCGGTGTGAGACGACCGAGGACGTGGCCACCGCGGTCCGGTTCGCCGGGACCAACGGTCTCGAGATCGGGGTCCGCTGCGGCGGCCACAACATCGCGGGTCTCGCCGTACCGGATGGCGGGCTGATGATCGACCTCACCCCGATGAACGCGGTCCAGGTCGATCCCGAGCGGCAACTGGCCTGGGTTCAGGGCGGCGCATTGCTCGGTGAGCTGGACAAGGCCGCGCAGCAGTACGGTCTGGCGACGACCGCGGGCAACGTCTCGCACACCGGCGTCGGCGGGCTCACGCTCGGCGGCGGGATGGGCTGGCTGGCCCGGCGATTCGGTCTGGCCTGCGACAACGTGGCGTCGTACGAACTGGTGACGGCTGACGGCGAGGTGGTCCGCGCGAGCGCCACCGAGAACGCCGAGCTGTTCTGGGGCCTGCGTGGTGGCGGCGGGAACTTCGGGATCGTCACGTCGTTCGAGTTCCGGCTGCACCAGGTCGGGACGCGGGCGCTGGTGGCCGAGTTCACCTATCCGGCCTCGGCTGGGTTCGACGTACTGCGCGGGTGGCGTGAACTGAATGCGGACGCGCCGCGGGAGGCGACGTTCACCGCGAGCATCACCGCGGATGCGGTCACCGTCGGCTACGTGTGGGTCGGCGAGGGCGGCGAGTCCTTGCTGCCGGCCTTCCGAGCATTGGGTCCGGTCACGGACGAGTTCGTCGAAGAGACGTCGTACCTGGCGCTGCAGACCCGGGACGACAATGTGCAGGGTCACCGGTACCGCCGGTACTGGAAGGGTCACTACTTCAAGGCGCTGCCCGACGACGCGATCCGCGCGCTACTCCGGACGCCGGGCGTGTCCGCCAGCCTGCAGGCGTACGGCGGTGCGATCGCCGACGTACCCGATGACGACGCGGCCTTCAGCCACCGGGACACGCTGTTCGAGTTCGTCACCGCGACGCGCTGGGAGGACCCGGCCGAGGACGACACCCGGATCGGGCAACTCCGCGAGTACGCCGCGATGCTGGAGCCGTACGCGAACGGGGCCTATGTGAACACGCTCAACGGCGACCCGATCAATCGTGCGTTCCCGCCGGCCAAACTGGCCCGGCTGACCGCGCTGAAGACGGCGTACGACCCTGCCAACGTCTTCCACCTGAACCAGAACATCCGCCCCGGCGAGGCGGTCGCGGAGTCCGCTGCCTGACTGGTACTTGTGGATGGTGGACTACAAGGAGGTGTTCGCCGATGTCGCCCGGGTGATCGAGGGCGTCGGCGTGGGCATCATGGCCATCGGCCTCGCTGCCGTCCTGATCCGCTACGTGTACGACGTCCTGCGCAGAGGCACGGGCAGTTACCAGCAACTCCGCGTCAACCTCGGCCGGGTCATCCTGCTCGGCCTGGAGATCCTGATCGTCGGCGACATCATCCGCACGATCATCGTCGAGACGTCCGTCGAGAGTGTTCTGGTCCTCGGCCTGATCGTGGTGATCCGGACCGTCCTCAGCTTCGCCCTCGAGGTGGAGATCTCCGGCGCCTGGCCTTGGCAACAACGCCGGGCCCAGCCGGCGCCGCCGGACGCGGCATGATGGATCTGTGACGACTGAACTGACGCCTGAGCTGGCAGCGACGATCGAGGCGGGGTTCGCGCGCCGGGATCGGGACAACATGCAGCCGACGATCGACTTCTTCCAGCACCTGCTGACCGAGCACCCGGACAATCCGTACGTGCTCTACGAGGTCGGAGGCGCGTACGACACCGACGGCCAGGAGGAGAAGGCGATCGGGTACTACGAGCGCGCGCTGCCCGGCCTGACCGGCGAAACGCGGCGGAAGTGTCTCCTGCAGTACGGGAGTACGCTGCGCAACCTCGACCGGTTCGGCGATTCGCTGGACGTGTTCAAGAAGGCGTGCGCCGAGTTCCCGGAGTCGGACTCGCTGCGGGTGTTCAAGTCGCTCACCCTGCACGCGGCCGGCCAGAAGGACAAGGCGCTCGCGACCCTGCTGCTGGTCATCGCCGACCGGGTGGACAGCCCCGAGATCAAGCGGTACGAAGCCGCGATCCGCGGCAACGCCGACTACATCGCCGGCCTCTGACGCGCAGCCCCCTCCGCGCGCGGTGACCCGAGCGCGTGGGGGCGGTGATCCCGGCGAACGGGCCGCCGGTGATCCGTTACCGGCGGGAGACCCGCCGTGCGGTGCGACGCCCGGTACGGCGTGCGACTCTGCGTGATCCGAACATGTGGTTCCTCCTGTGGTTATGAGCAGCGATAGTCGTGAGCACCTGCCGGCATGGTCAACTGACGGCGGCTGCCGCCCTTTCCATGTCGTGCAGTTCGCTGGCTTCCTCAGCCGACATCAGCCCGAGCCCGACCAGATCCAGCGGGCTGATGAAGCCGTCGCTGAGGCGGAAGCCGCCCGCCCGGGCAATCGCGTCCCGCAGCGGCACAGCCCAGTGGTGCTCCAGCAGGATGAGCGCCGCGGCGGAGTCGTTCGGGATGTCTTCGAGCACGTCCCACGCGTCCTCCTCGGAGAACACCTTCACGCCGCCCTCCTCGGCCACTGCCTCGGCGCCGGCTTCCGCGCCTTCCTCCATACCCGCTTCGCCCTCGAAGCCCAGGCCGATCAGCGCCCCGATCTTGCTGCCGAGCTCGATCGCCTCCTGCTCGGACAGGTTGCTGAGATGCTCCGCCTCCAGCTCGCCGTCCGCGTTCTTGTAGACCGCGAGCGAGTCGATCACCCGGACGGTGTCGCTCTCCCGCAGCCGCTCCAGCTCAGCGATGATCTCACCGTGGAACTGAGGGTGTGAGAACCCCAGAACGATGAGCTGCACTGGTCCGATTGCCATCTTCAAACCTCTTCCGTCTGGCCCGCTTCGGCGCAACCGTCGACGCCGCCCGTTGCTGCCGGGCCGCCTCCGGTGAGCCCTCCGAAGGGCATCCGTCGCCTGTTTCCCAGCCTGGACGGCACGTCACGCGTGCGCCTCATCCAGAGCGGGTGAACGCGAGCGCCGGCGAGGCCACGAAGGCCTTGTCAGCACGCACACGCGACGTCGCGTGGCGCGGTGAGCGGGTCGGGCAGCCGGCGATCGATCCCGTCGGCCGTCTCCACCGGCAGTCCTTCACGGGCCCAGTACTCGAAGCCGCCGATCATCTCCTTGACCGGATAACCCAGCTTGGCGAACTCCAGCGCGGCCTTCGTCCCGCCGTTGCAGCCGGGCCCCCAGCAATACGTCACCACCGTGACGCCCTCCGGTACGACGGAGGCCGCCCGGACCGCGATCTCGCGGGTCGGCAGGTGGATCGCGCCGGGCACGTGGCCCTGGTCCCAGCTCTCCTGACTGCGGCTGTCCACCAGCACCCACCCGGTCACGCCGGCACCGATGTCGGCGGCCACGTCGGACGACATCCGTCTCGAACGACAGCCGCCCGGCGAAGTGCGCGACGGCGGCCTCCGGCGCAGCGGCGGATGTCTGCAGGACGGCCGAGGTCTGAACGGTCATGCGGAGCTCCTTCACGATCGGGGAGACACCAGCGTCAGCCAACCGAGGTCAGTCCGCGACAGTGGCAGAAATGCCCTAGTACCGCAAGATTCAGCCAGGCGCCGTTCGCTGATCTTGGCGCGGGCCCGGGCGGTCTTGATCGCGGTCTTCAGCGTCTCGACGTCGTACGCGCCGTAGTGGCGTTGCCCGTTGACGAAGAACGTCGGCGTCCCGGACACGCCGCTGAGGTCGGCCGACTCCACGTCCTGCGCGACCCGCGCCGCGGCCACGTGCCGCTTCACGTCGTCGTGGAAGCTCGCTGCTGTCGAGGCCGAGCTGCTCGGCGTACCGCATCAGGTCCGTCGGCTGCAGTTTGTCCTGGTTCGCGAGCAGCAGGTCGTGCATCTCCCAGAACGCGCCCTGGGCGGCGGCTGCCTCGGCTGCCTCGGCCGCGATCTGCGCCCGTGGATGGACGTCGACTCAGCGGCAGGTGCCGCCAGACGAACCGCAGGTCGTCGTCGCGCAGGACATCCCGGACGACGGGCTCGGCCATCCCGCAGTACGGGCACTCGAAGTCGCCGTACTCGACCAAGGTCACCGACGCGATCTCCGGACCGCGGATGTGGTCGCGCTCGGGATCGACCGGATCGATCAGATCGACCAACTGCTCCGCGTCGCCGAGCAGGGCGAGCGCCTTCTTCGGCGGCGAGAGCAGCGTGGCCGCGCGGAACACCAGCCAGGTCAGCGACCGAGGCGACGACCACCGCCGACAGCAGGCCGAGCTTCGCCTCGGCCAGCTGCGGCCCGTCGAACGCGAGCGTTGCTATCAGCAACGAAACGGTGAAGCCGATGCCGGCGATCGTGCCGCTGCCGACCACCGCGGCCCAGCCGACCGTCGGCCGGAACCGGCCGCCGGCTGACGCGGGCCAGCAGCCAGGACACCGTCGTCACCGCGATCGGCTTGCCGACCACGTAGCCGATCAGGATGCCGAGGGTGATCGGCGAGGTGTACGCCCGGCCGAGGAAGTCCAGCGTCGATCGTGATGCCGGCGTTGGCCAGGCCGAACAGCGGGACGATCAGGTAGCTGGTCCACGGGTGGTAGAAGTGCTGCAGACGGCTCGTTCGGCGAGAGCGTCGCGGTCAGGCCGACGGTCGCGGACCGGGCCAGCTCGGGGGTCGGCTGCTCGCGGAACAACCGGAACAGTCCGGACGCCTGCTCGAGCTCCTCCCGGCCGGGCGTGTACGCCGCCGCGGTCAGGCCGATCGCGAGCCCGGCGACCACCGGGATCGACGCCGCTCTTCAGCAGCGCGGCCCAGGTGATCGACGCCGAGGACAACGTACACGCCAGGCCTTGCGGACGCCGAACAGAGCGACCGCGACCAGCACCGCCGAAGGCCACGATGGCGATCATCAGCGGCATCAGCTCGATGTTCTCGCTGTAGACGACGGCGATCACGACCAGCGCGAGCAGGTCGTCGACCACGAACACCGTCAGCAGGAACACCCGGACCCGATCCGGTACGCCGCGGCCGACCAGCGCGAGCAGGCCGAGCGCCAGCGCGGTGTCGGTGGACATCGCGACACCCCAGCCGTGCGCGCCCTCGCCGCCCGGCGTTGAAGGCCAGGTAGATCAGCACCGGCAGCGACCATCCCGGCGACGCCGGCCACCACCGGCAGCACGAACCGGCTGCGGTCGCGCAGATCGCCGAGGTCGAACTCGCGCCGCGCCTCCAGCCCGACCACCAGGAAGAACAGCGTCATCAGGCCGCTGTTGATCCACTCCCGCAGGTCCAGGCTGAGGACGTCGTGACCGAGTCCGACCGACAGGTCGGTCTGCCAGAAATCCTCGTACGATCCCGGCCGCGACGTTGGCCCACAGCAGCGCGAGCACGATCGCTGCGGCGAGCACGCCGGAACTGCCCGCCTCGGTCCGCAGGAAGGCACGCAGCGGTGCCGCGAACTCCCGTCGCCAGAGGGTTCGGCCGCTCAGTAGCGCGGGGAAGTCCGTCATGGGACCACTCTAGCCTTCTGGGTTGCGCAACCCAGAAAATTCGGTGGCCGATCCGGCTAACAATTCCGGGCATGTGGGCTGCATGATGTGTCCTGAGGATCACTCCAGCCACGGGGTGCCTGATGGCTTGAGCACGACTGGAGTCCCCTGTGTCCGAGCAAGACCTCGCTACGAGCGCGTCCGCGGATTCGTTCGCGCGCCTGGCGATCGAGATGCACGAAGCGCCGGGGGTGGAGGAGACGATCGATGCGGTCGTCCAGTTCGCCCTGCAGGCGCTCAGCTGTACGTACGCCGGCGTCGCGCTGTACACCCGCGGCTCGCAGCCGGAGATCGCCGCGGTGACGGACAGCGTCGTCGCCGACGTCTACGACCTGCAACTCAGCAGCCAGACCGGCCCGCTGGTCACCGCGCTGCGGGATCGGTCGACCGTCCTGATCCGCGACACGAGCACCGACGACCGGTGGCCCGAGTGGGCCGCCAAGGTTGCCGCGCTCGGGGTCCGCAGCGTCCTCGACGTACCGCTCGTCACCGGCGAGCGGGACCCACCAGACCGTCGGCGTCCTCGGCCTCTACAGTCCCGAACCGGACGCGTTCGACGACGACGACGAGGCGATCGCGCACATCCTCGCCCGGCACGCCTCGGTCGCGGTCGCCTCCGCGCGGCACGAGGAGACGATGGCCCAGGCCGTCGACGCCCGCAAGCTCGTCGGCCAGGCGATGGGCATCCTGATGGAACGCTTCGACGTCGACGGCGACCGCGCCTTCGCCATCCTCAAGCGCTACTCCCAGGACACCAACACCAAACTCCGCGACGTAGCTCAGCACCTCATCGACACCCGCAAACTCCCCCACTAGACCGGTAGGCCGCCGACTCGTACTTCCCGGTGTCAGGGCCCGCAGCCGAATCTGACACCGTTGTCCACCGACCAACCACCCAAATTGGGTGCATACTTCGAGGGGAATTGGGTAGCGCGCCCGCAGGTGGTTCATCTTTGCAAGGGGCTGGGACACCTGGAGGGCTTTGGTTGAGCATGACGCCGGGATTTGTGCGGCCAGAACGGCGGACCGGGTCACGTCCCGGCGTCCTCAGCCCGAGACCGCGGTTACGCTGGCGCGATGGGTGAGTGGCGGCCGCTCTCGGACCTTCACGGCAGGTGGCGCTGGAGATCCTGCTGGACGGTCCACTGTCGCGCGCCGAATTGTCCCGCCGGGTAGGCCTGTCCCCGGGCAGCCTGACCCGGTTGACGAAACCGATGGTCGAGTCCGGACTGCTGGTCGAGGTGGCCGGCGGACCCACGGACGCACGAGTCGGCCGGCCGTCACAGCCACTCGATCTCGACGCGGCCGCTCACCATTTCGTCGGTATCAAACTCACCGGCGACTCGGCGATAGGTGTCCTGACCACGCTGCGTGCCGAGGTGATCGCCAGCGCGGAGCGTCCGCTGACCGATCCGACTCCCTCCGCGGTGGCCGAGCTCGTCCTCGAACTCACCGACGACCTGGCCGCTCCAGGTGCCGGGCGGGACGCCCGATCACCGGGCTCGGCGTGTCCGTCGGCGGCCGGGTCGCGAACAACACCGAGGTCCGCTGGGGGCCGTACCTGAACTGGGTCGACGTACCGTTCGGCGAGATCGTGGCCGCCCACACCAGCATGCCGGTCGTCATCTCGAACGACCTCACCGCGCTGACCGAGGCGACCCACTGGTTCGGTGCCGGCCGGAGCGCCGATCGCTTCGTCCTGGTGACGATCGGGGCCGGCGTCGGCTACGGGCTGGTCGTCCACAATCTGACTGTCGACAGTCCCGACACGAGCATCGGCACCATCGGCCACACGCCGCTGCTGCCGGACGGGCCCCGCTGCGAACGCGGCCACCATGGCTGCGCGCTCAGCCTGCTGACCGTCAGCGCGATCACCGAACAGGTCGGTACGGCGCTCGGCCGGCCGGTCGAGTACGACGAGGCCCTCGATCTCGCGGCCAAGGGCGATCCGGCGGCGAGCGCCGTGATCGGCCGGGCGGGCCGCGCGCTGGGCAAGCTGATCGCGGCGGCCGCGAACTTCACCATGCCCGAGCTCGTCGTCCTCGGCGGCGAGGGCGTCCGCCTCGCCGAGGTCGCGCACGACGAACTGCTCGCCGGTCTGCACGCGGACCGGCATCCGTCCGCCGCGGAGCTGCCGATGGTGCTGCAGCCGGCCGACTTCACCGAGTGGGCCCGCGGCGCCGCGGTGGTCGCGATCCAGACCTTCGTGCTCGGAACTGCGTAACTGACTATCTCCGCTATAAACAGTTACACTCGGCCTCATGGACTCAGTGCGGCGATGGCTTGAGGGGTGGCGGTTGTGCCGCGGCCTGGAACCGGTGATCGAGTACGACGACGCTCTCGCCGTCGTACTGCGATTGCCCGGACGCGAGCGGGAGTTGTTCGCCCTCGATGACGACCCGGCGACCGTGGACCGGCTGGCGTCACAGTTGTCCGGTGACACCTGGTTGACCGTGACCACGCAGCATGGCGACGACATCGCCGGACGGCTCGCGGCCGCGGGGGTGAAGCCGTTCGCGGAGCAGAAGACGCTGATGTCGATCGCCCTTCGCGACCACAGTCAGCTTTTAGCACCTGCGTCGTACCAGCTCGAGATCAGCTCTGATGGGCCGCTGGAGTACGTGCGTCTGCTCTCCGCGGACCGTACCGTCGCGGCGCGGGGCATGATGTGCGGTCGTTGGGAATGATGCGGTGATGCATGACATCCAGACCGATCCGGCGCATCGGCGGCGCGGGCTGGGCAGTGTGGTGATGGGAGCGCTCAGTCGGCGGGCTTTGGCGTGCGGCGCGCGGACCGGGTTGCTGATGGCGACCACCGACGGGTTCCACCTCTACCGGAAGCTCGGCTGGTTGCCCGAGGCAACCATGGTGACGGGGTCAGGAGCCTCGCGCCCGGTGGGCGGCGACCTTGGTGCGGTTCTGGCAGGCCGTTGAGCAGAACCGCTGCGTACGACTCCGGGTGGCGTCGAGGAACAGATCGTCGCAGCGGGTCGCCTCGCACAGCCGGAGGCGTTCGACGTCGTCGCTACCGAGCAGCATCGCCACCGCGGTCGCGAACTCGGCGAGCCATCCGGTCGCCCCGGGACTGCCGAAGTGCAGATGCCAGGGCGACCCCTCGTCCCGCACCAACTGCGGCGAAGCCTTGGTCTCCCTGAGCAACGCGTTCACCACGTCGACGGCCCCGTCCACGTCCGGCAGACGACTCAGAGCGTCGTACAAGGCTTTTCCTCCGGACGCGTACGCCGCCACGTCCACCTCACCGACGCGGTTCGTGGTCAGCCGCAGCACGGCCCGGATGTCGTCCGCCTCCGGCGGAACCGCCGGCCGTCCCTGGCGCATCGCGGATCCGAAGGTATTCGCCAGAGCGATCGCCGCGACCAGCGATGCCTTCAGGTGATCCGTAGCCTCCACTCACCCAGTATCGCGTGCGAAATCGTTCCTTCGGATGAGGTGGGTCAGACCAGGGCATGCCGGTGGCCTGCTACCAGGGTCGTAGCACCCGGGCGAGTCAACATCCGTCCGCACGCCGATGCAGTCGATCGTTGCCGGAACCAACAATGACGACATGAATCTGGTTGCTTCCCGCCACTGTCCGGCAGTACGTGGGACCGCCGGCTTGTCGGAAGCCGTCGTCGACCTGTCCGCCGTCCGTGAGAACGTCCGCACCTTCCGGCGGCTCGTGCCGCAGGACGTCCTCGCGGTGGTGAAGGCCGATGCCTTCGGCCACGGCGCCGTACCGGTGGCCCGGGCCGCCGTCGAGGCCGGTGCGACCTGGCTCGGCGTCGCCCGCGCCGACGAGGCCTTGCAACTGCGTGCCGGCGGCCTGACCGTTCCGATCCTGACCTGGCTGTACGACGCAGCCGAACTGATGCTGCTCGGCAATGTCGACGTGGAGGTGAGCGTCTCGACCATCGCCGAACTTCAGCGTGTCGCCGCTATCGCCTCCGTCCACCGCGTTCACCTCAAGCTGGATACCGGACTCCACCGGGCCGGCAGTGCACCGGACCAATGGATCGAGCTCACCCGGGCCGCGGCGCACTACGAGGCGATCGGGGCCGTCACTGTCCGCGGGATCTGGTCTCATCTCTCGCACGGCGACTCGCCCGATGCCGTGCAGAGCGGGAAGCAGCTACAGCTCCTGCGGACCGGGGTGAGTCTCGCCCGCGGGGCCGGTCTGCGGCCGAGCGTCGTACATCTGGCCAACTCGGCCGGCGCGATCACGCTGGACGCGCCCGACTGCGACCTGGTCCGGATCGGTGCCGGTCTGTACGGCATCGACGAGGTCGGCATCGGGCTGCGGCCTGCGATGCGGCTGATGAGCAAGCTGGCCCAGGTACGACGGATCCGCGCCGGCGAAGGGGTTTCGTACGGACACGACTACATCGCCGACCGGGACACCACGATCGGCCTGGTCCCGCTCGGGTACGCCGACGGGATCCCGCGGGTCGCCGTACGCGCGGCGAGCGTGCTGTGCCGAGGCGTCCGGATGCCCGTGATCGGACGCATCGCGATGGACCAGTTCGTCGTCAACACCGGCGATCTCGCAGTCGAGCCCGGCGAGCCGGTGACCGTCTTCGGCGAAGGCATCCACGGCGAACCGACGGCCGCCGATTGGGCCAAGTGGGCCGGCACCATCCCGCACGAAATCTACTGTGGCATCGGATCCAGGGTGCCCCGTCGTTATGAGGAAGGCATCCGATGAAGGTCGCGGTCGTGATGGGCGGCGCGAGTCCTGAGCACCAGGTCTCGCTGGCCAGCGGCAAGGGCATCATGAAGGCGGTCGACCTACTCGGCCACACCGCGATCCCGTTGCTGATCGATGCCGAGGGCAACTGGTCGGACGGGCAGCACGAAGCGATCGAGATCTTGCAGGCGTGTGACATCACCATCCCTGCTGTGCACGGAGAGTGCGGTGAGGACGGCACGCTGCAGGGCTTCCTCCAGCAACTGAAGATCCCGTACGTCGGCAGCGGTGTGGCAGCCAGCGCGGTCGGGCTGGACAAGCACCTCACCAAGTCGGTTCTGACGGCCCACGGCATCGCGGTCACACCGGGCCTGACATTGCGCGGCTCTGACCTGACCGATACCGAAGCTGCGATGCAGAAACTGAAGGAGGCCGGCCTCGAGTTCCCGGTGTTCGTCAAGCCCGGCAACGGCGGCTCGAGCTTCGGCGTGACCCGCGCGACCGATCTGCCGACGCTGTCGACCGCGATCGCGGATGCCGCCGTACTGGATCCGGCCGTGCTCGTCGAGCGAGAGATGGCCGGCCGGGAGATCGACCTGGCCGTACTGGAGTTCCCGGACGGGCGCATCGACACCGCGCCGGCGCTCGAGATCCACAGTGATCCGGGGCAGCCGTTCTTCAACGCGACCTCCAAGTACGACAGCAGCGCCACACGGTTCGTCGTACCCGCGCCACTCGAACCCGAGTTGGCCGAGCGTCTCCGGCGTACGGCGATCGAGGTCTTCGAGGTGCTCGGGTGCAAGGGACTGGCCCGGGTGGACTTCTTCGTACCGGCCGATGGAAGGCCAGTGGTCAACGAGATCAACACGTTCCCCGGCTTCACCCCGGCCTCGCAGTTCCCGCGGATGTGGGCCGCGGCTGGACTGTCGTACGCCGAGGTCGTCGACACCCTGATCCGGACGGCGCTGGCTCAGCAGTGACTGTTCTCTTGAGCGACGAGCGGATCACGCGGATCCCGGCGATCGAAAGCGGCGAACCGCCACAACTGGTTCATGCCCTTCGGCAGTTCTGCCCGGCCGGTACGTCGTCGTACGTGTGGCTCGTGCTGGCCGTGGCGGCGTGCGCCGAATAGGCCCTTCGGCGGGTCTCAAGTCGGGGGTTCGGACACCTTCTGGAGGCCGGGGACAGGTTATTTCATGTCCCTGGCCCCCAGTTCCTGTCCTAGCCCCCGACTTGAGGCCCGGTCCAGCTCGTCCACTTCGCGGAACGTTTGACCCCAACCGACCATCGAGTCGTGGATCCGGGCAGACAATTTGGGATGTCGGCAACCACGATCCACGACTCGGCCACCGACCCACCGCGACTCCGCGACCAGAACCCGGATTACGCTCTCGCCGTGATCGATCCCGGACCGGCCGAGGCGATCGCAGCTCGCCTCCTCCCCCTCGTCCCGGGAGCAGGATCATGGGCCGTCTGATCGCCCGCCGCCCGGCCCTGCGCATCACCCCGACCGGCGACCGCTACCGCCCGGATCGCATCACGACGTAAATGTCGAGCCCCGATGGACGCCTCCGACGTCGAGGACATGAACAACTACGGAGTGACCGGTGCGACCACCGGAGCAGAGGTGTTGCTGAACCTGCCCGTCGACGCCGTCTGGGCGGGGATCACGGCCATCGACCGGTACGGCGACTGGAGCCCGGAGTGCAGCTACGGCGCCTGGCTCGACGACGCCGACGGGCCCGTCCCGGGTGCCCGCTTCGAGGCCCGCAACCGCTTCTCGGATGGCTACGAGACCTACGTGACCTGCACGGTCACGATCGCCGATGAGCCTTTGCGCTTCGGCTGGGACGTGTACGGCGACGAGGACGTGCCCTTCGCCCACTGGGAGTACGAACTACAAGCGCAGGGTTCGGCGACCCTGGTCCGGCAGTCCTTCACCCACGGGCCTGGTGACAGCGGCCTGCGTGCCGGCGTGCGTGAGCAGCCCGATCGGGCGGCGGAGGTGATCCAACGCCGCCTGGATCAGCTCTCCGCCAACATGCGCACAACCCTCCTGGCAATGCAAGAAGCCCTGCAGCAGGCACGCTTCTGACGCCGAGATCTGCCCGATAGCGCGCGAGTATCAGCTGATCCTCGGGCTCCGTGACGAGTCGGTACCGCGGGATGTCCGCTAGGAAGCTTCGCTGGCTTTGGCGGTGGAGGGGGCTGCCCAGAGGCATTCCGCGGTGCCTTGGTCGAGGTGTTGCTGATAGATGTCGACCTTGTGGGTGATCACGCTCAGGCACTCGGTGAGTTCCTGGATCTGGGCGGTGACGTAGTCCTGGTGGCTGCGGAGCAGCGCGAGGCGATCCTGTTCGTTGCCGGATCCTTGGCGGACCAGCTCGGTGTACTTGCGGATCGTCTCCAGCGGCATCCCGGACGAGCGGAACCTGATGCACATGTCCAGCCACTCGACGTCGTCCTCGGTGTAGACGCGCCGGCCGTTGGACTCCCGCCGTACGGCGTCCGCGAGCAGCCCCTCGCGCTCGTAGAACCGGAGCGCGTGCACGCTCAGCCCGGTTCGCTCGGCCACCTGTCCGATACTCAGCCCAGTGTCCATACGCGGCACCATAACCCTGGACCCAGCTCTTACAGCAGTGGTTTCAGGGCGGTGAGCGCCTGATGGACGTCGGCCAGGGTCGTGTAGATGTGGAACGACGCGCGCAACTTCCCATCACGGACAGCCGCGCGAATGCCGGCCGAAGCGAAGGCCTCCTGCGCACCGGGCAGCGACGTGCTCACGATCGCGGAGTCTCCAGACGGCAGCCCGAGTCCGGCGCGGAACTCGTTCGCCAGCTCCAGGTTGTGCCGGTGGATCGTCTCGACGCCGATCTCCTCAACCAACTCGAGCGCCGGAGCCGCGCTGACGAAGCAGAACCACGCCGGCGACTGGTCGAACTTCCGCGCCCCGTCGGCGAGCACCATCCGCGTCCCGTAGTACGAGTCGTGCACCTGAGCACCGGCGTACCACCCGGCGGCCGACGGACGACAGCGCTCCTGCAGTCGCGGCGAGAGGTACCCGATGGTCGCTCCGCGCGGCGACATCAACCACTTATAGGTGTGCGTGATCAGCGCGTCGACACCGTCTACCCGCAGCGGCAGCCAGCCCAGCGCCTGGCTCGCGTCGATCACCACGAGCGCGCCGATTTCCTTGCTAGCAGCAACAACCGCGGCGAGGTCGAGGACGGCGCCCGTCGAGGACTGGACCGCACTCACCGCGACCAGGTCGATCCCGGGCTGGATCGCCGCGACCAACTCATCCCCCGGTACGGCGACCACCTCGACACCACGGTCTGCATGGACCTGCCACGGAAACACGTTCGAGGTGAACTCGACGTTATCGGTCAGCACCTTCGCGCCGTCCGGCAACGCCGCCGCGATCGGCGCCAACGCCGCGGAGACCGTACTGCCCACGAACACATCGGCGGAGTCCGCCCCGACCAGCCGCGCAAACGACTCCCGGGCCCGCGTCGTCGACTCGTCCCACGGCTCCCAACTCGTGGCGCCGACGCGCCAGTCGGACAGCGCTCCCTGCAACGCCTCCCAGGCCGGCCTCGGTGGCAATCCGTACGAGGCAGTGTTCAGCCAGCCGGGCTCCGGATCCCACAGCCCGGCGAAGTCCCCTGCAGCTCCCATTGCTCCACCCTACGCAGCCGCGGGAGTTGTCCATGACGTCAAATCACGCAGGTGCGTCGCCGGCGCCACGCCGACTCCAGGCGAGCCCGACGCCGACTTTGTGCATGGTTGCCGTACCCGCGGGCCGCGCAACCACGGACACGGTGCACAAGGTCAACTCAAGGTCACCCGGGCGCGGCGTGGGCTCCAGGCGAACCGGACGCCGCGTCGGCCCTAGGCGAACCGGGCGGCACGTCGGCCCCAGGCAGCCCGGCGCCGACTTTGTGCACCGTCGCCGTACCCGCAGGCCGCGAAACTACGGACGCGGCGCACAAAGTCGGCTCAAGGTCAGCCGGGCGCCGCGTGGGCACGAGGCGAACCAGGCGGCGCCGCGTCGGCACGACGCGAGCCCGGCGCCGACTTTGTGCGCCGTTGCCGTACCCGCGGGCCGTGCAACCACGGACACAGCGCACAAAGTCGGCCCGAGGCGAACCGGGCGCCGCGTCGGCTCCAGGCGAACCGGACACCGCGCCGCCCCGAGGCGAACCCGGCACCGCGCCGGCTCCAGGCGAACCCGGCGCCGCGTCGGCTCCAGGCGAACCCGGCGCCGACTTTGTGCACCATTGCCGTACCCCGCAGCCCGCGCAACCACGGACACAGCGCACAAAGTCGGGTAGTGGATCGACCCCGGCCGGCGACCACGTGCCGACCCCGCCGACGACCATAGGGGCGGAACGGAAGACGAAGGTTTTCACTCAGGGCGCGTACCGAAGATGGTAAGTTAGCAACCTAGGCATTTGGGCACCGGAAGGTTGCCAACCCAGAAGAGAAGAAGTGAGACCGATGAACCCCCTGCCGCAGTCCACCCGCAACGCCGCGGAGCCCTGGACAGCGAAGGACCTCAGCACGCTCGAGAAGCTCGCCGCGGCGAATCTCCCACCCTCGGTGATCAGCCTGCGCCTGGGTCGCCCCGAGCCGGCCGTCCTGACCAAGGCCGTCCAGGTGGGCATCAGGCTCACTCCTCTGAACCGCCCGCCGTACGGCGTCTGACTCCTGGCGCCCTGGCGTCGTACCGTGGTGGCACACGATCGCCAGGGAGGGCGTTATGAGTTTCGACAGGCCAGGTCTACCGGTTCCCGGTCGCGAGCTGGACCCGACGGTCGAGGAGACGCTGGTCGAGGAGGGCGTCGAGATGACCGACGACGAACCCGAGTTCCCCGAACACCCCGGCGGCCGGTCCCTCGGCCCGCAGCCCAACACACCCCGGCACCCGTCCCACGAGGCGCCGCCGGAAGAGCCGGCCGACAGCTGAGCAGAGCGGACCGTCCAACCGGCGACACCCGGCCGCGTGCACTACCGTGTGTGCCGATGAACGAGCGAAGTTCATCATCAGGCCACAGGCCGTGTCGTGCCTCATCGGCGCCCGAGGACGTCGATGAGCACTGGTTGGGGGTGATGCCGTGGCGGTGACGATGCGGGACGTCGCGCGCCAGGCGGGCGTGTCGCCGAAGACGGTCTCCAACGTGATGAACGGGTACCCGTACATCCGCGAGGAGACCCGGACCAAGGTGCTCGCCGCGATCGATGCCCTCGGCTACCAGATGAACATCTCCGCCCGGAACCTGAAGTCCGGCCGGACCGGCATCATCGCTCTCGCCGTCCCGGAGCTCAGCAACCCGTACTTCGCCGAGCTCGCCGACGCGGCGATCGCGGCCGCCGGTGAGCACGGCCTGACCGTGATGATCGAGACCACCGGCGCCGACCGTGACCGCGAGCTCTCAGCCCTCGCCCGGCCGCGCGGCCACCTGGTCGACGGCCTGCTCTACAGCCCGCTCGGCCTCGGCCCCGAGGACGTCGACCAGTTGCTCACGCCGACGCCGATGGTGCTGCTCGGCGAGCGGATCTTCCACGGCCCCGTCGACCACGTGATCATCGACAACGTCGAGGGCACCAAGGCGGTCGTCCGGCACCTGCTCGACCAGGGTCGGCGCCGGATCGCGGTGATCGGCATCCGCCCCGGCGAAAAGGTCGGCACCGCCGCCATCCGGTACGGCGCCTATGCCGAGACGCTCGCGGAGTACGACGTACCCGTGCCGAAGAACCTGGCCGTGTCCGGCGGGAAATGGCATCGGTCGAGTGGAGCGGACGCGATAGAGGAGCTGCTCGCGTCCGGGCAGAAGTTCGACGCCGTCCTCGGCCTGAACGACACGCTCGCCCTCGGCGCGGTCCGCGCGCTCACCGCGCACGGTATCCGGATCCCGGACGACGTCGCGGTGGCCGGCTTCGACAACATCGACGAGGCCAGTCTACAGCAGTCCGACCCTGACCACGGTCGATCCCAACCGCATCCAGATCGCCCGGACCGCGGTCGACCTGCTGGTCCAGCGGATGGGCGGCGACGACTCCGAGCACAAGGAGATCGTCGCGCCGTACGAGCTGCACACGCGCGAATCCACCCTCGGCGCCGGCTGAGGGCTTGACGCTCCCAGATCGCCCGGGCATCATCCCTACACCGATGTAGTACACCGATGTAAAGCAGGCTCGCATGGCGGATCGCCTGGAGCGTGATGGTACCGAATGTCGCCGCCGATCCTGGTTGCCGTCGGGATCTTCACGTTCATCGGGGCCTGGAGCAACTTCCTCTGACCCTTCCTCGTGACCACCGACCCGTCGATGATGACGATCCCGGTCGGTCTCGCCAACGTGCAGGGCTCGTACGGCCTGCGCTACCCACGACAGGAGCAACCTGGTGCCCGCTGCCAATCTGACCATCGATCCCGCGTTCACGATCGCGCCCGTGAACCGCCGTACCTTCGGAACGTTCGTCGAACACATGGGCCGTTGCGTCTACTCCGGTATCTACGAGCCGGGCCACGCAACGGCCGACGAGGACGGGTTCCGCAAGGACGTCCTCGAACTGACCCGGGAACTCGGGGTCTCCGTGGTCCGCTACCCCGGCGGCAACTTCGTCTCCGGCTACCGCTGGGAGGACGGCGTCGGCCCGCGCGAAGGCCGGCCGCGCCGGCTCGACCTGGCCTGGCACAGCATCGAGACGAACGAGTTCGGCCTCGACGAGTTCATCCGCTGGTGCGCGAAGGCCGGTGTCGAGCCGATGACGGCGATCAACCTCGGTACGCGCGGAGTCCAGGAGGCGCTCGACCTCCAGGAGTACGCGAACCACCCGGGCGGTACGGCGTTGTCCGACTTGCGCGAGCAGCACGGCGCGTCGCCGTACGGGATCAAGCTGTGGTGCCTGGGCAACGAGCTGGACGGCCCGTGGCAGGTGGGGCACAAGACACCGACGGAGTACGGGCGACTGGCGGCGGAGACCGCTCGGTCTATGCGGATGATCGACAAGGACCTGCAGCTGGTCGCCTGTGGTTCGTCGTCGTCAGCAATGCCGCTCTTCGGAACGTGGGAGCGGGAGGTACTGCGGGAGACGTACGACTTCGTCGACTACATCTCGTGCCACGCCTACTACAGCAACGACGATGGCGACACGGCATCGTTTCTGGCCTCAGCCGTGAATATGGATCGCTTCATCGAGGCCGTCGTGGCGACCGCTGACCACGTCGGCGCGGAACTCAAGAGCAGCAAGAAGATCGGTATCTCGTTCGACGAGTGGAACGTCTGGTACAAGGACCGGTCCCGGCTGACCGACGGACCGCACGACCAGTGGGAGGTGGCGCCGCGACGGATCGAGGACGAGTACAACGTCACCGATGCCGTTGTCGTCGGCAACCTTCTGATCTCGCTGTTGCGGCACAGCGACCGGGTCGCGGTCGCTTGCCTGGCTCAACTGGCGAATGTGATCGCGCCGATCATGACCGAGCCCGGCGGCCCGGCCTGGCGGCAGCCCACCTTCCACCCGTTCGCGATCACCTCCCGGCTCGCGACCGGCCAGGTGCTCCGGGTCGAGACCGACTCGCCGACCGTGACCACCGCCAAGTACGGCGACATCCCGGCCGTCGATGCGGTCGCGACGTACGACGAGGGCCGGCTCGCGCTCTTCGCCGTCAACCGGTCGACCGAGGGGCCGATCGAGATCACCGTCGACGTCAGCCGCGCCGGCGTCACCACGATCCGGGAAGCCGTGATCATCCACGACGAGGACCCACTCGCCACCAACTCGGCCACCCACCCGGACCGGGTGACCCCGCAACCGCACAACGCGGTCAGCCTCGTCGACGGCAAGCTGACCATTACGCTCCCAGCGATCAGCTGGACAGCGCTTTCTGTGTCGACGGACTGATCGTGCTGGGTCAGACTGTGTGCCCGTGAGCACACAGTCTGACCTGGCCGGGACGACTCGGCTGGAGGCGTTCAGCGACGGAGTCTTCGCGATCGCGATCACCCTGCTGGTCCTCGAGCTGCACGTCCCCGAGGTCGAGCCGGGCGAGCGGCTCTGGCCGGCATTGCTGAAGGAGTGGCCGCAGTTCGGCGCCTACCTGACCAGTTTCGCGATCCTCGGCATCATGTGGGTCAACCACCACTCGATGTTCCGGCAGATCCAGCGAGCCGATCGCGGCCTGATGTTCCTCAACTTGTTCTTGCTGTTGTGGACCGCGTTGCTGCCGTTCCCGACGAACCTGTTCGCCGAGTACCTCCGCGACGACACGACCAACGCCAATGTCGCGGCCGCGGTCTACAGCGCCAACCTCACCCTCGCCGCTGTCGCGTTCAGCCTGATCTGGTGGCACGTCCTGCGCAACCACCTCGTCGACCATGACATGACGCCGAGCGAGCAGCGCGCCTCGGTCCTGCGCTACTCCATCGGTACGGCGTTCTATGCGGCGTGCATCGGGCTGTCGTTCATCTCCGCGCCCGCCACCCTGCTCGTGGAGTTCCTGCTCGCTCTGTACTACGGCTTCGAACAGATCCGCACGTCGAGCTCGGCCCGGGCGTCCGGGAGTCAGTGATCAGGATGCCGCTGGGCCCAGAGCGCGGCCTGCGTTCGATCGGAGACGCCCAGGCGGTGAAAGATGTTGGTCACGTGGGCCTTGACCGTCCGTTCGCTGATGCCCATGCGCTGGGCGATCGCCCGGTTCGGCAGGCCGCCAGCGAGCATGTCGAGCACCTCTTGCTCACGAGTCGTGAAGGTGACCTCCTGGCCTGACTGCCGCCGGCTGAGCAGGAACTCCCGCGCCGCCTTCGGATCCAGCGGAGAGCCACCGGAGACCAGTTGGCGGATCCCCCCGAGGATCGCCTCGGTGGTGCTGTTCTTGAGGAGGTAACCCTCGGCACCCGCATCCAGCGCGGCCATGATGCGCTCGTGATCGCTGAACGATGTCAGCACCAACACATGCGTGCCCGGGTTCTCCGCGACGATGCGCTCGGTAGCGGCGATGCCGTCCATACCTGGCATCGACAGGTCCATCAGAACGACATCCGGACGCAGCTCCGCGGCCATCGCGACTCCCGCTTCGCCGCCTGCCGCCCCGCCCACCGGGTCGAGATCATCGGTGCCGGCCAGCAACTGGCACAACCCGGTCCGCACGATCTCGTGATCGTCCACCACCAGGACGCGGATCATCCGACCGGGACCTGGACCTTCACGCTGGTGCCCCGGCCCGGAGCGGCCCGGACCCGCAGCCTGCCGCCGCAGGCCGTCATCAGATCCTTGGTCGACCGCAGACCGAAGTGCCCGGCACCGAGTCGCTCCCGCAACCGGGCATCGTCGAATCCCTGTCCGTCGTCCTCGACGACCAGCGTCACCTGGCCGCCTCGGCGTCCGGCCCTGATCAGCACTTCGTGTGCGCCGCTGTGCAGCTCCACATTCCGAACGGCCTCCTGGGCCGCCCGGAAGATCAGGGCCGAGGTGACCGGTGGCAGGCAATCTGCCTGCGAGACCTCGAGCTGGACGTCCATACCGGCACGTTCGAGTCCCTCGGCCAGACCTGTCAGGGCACAGCCGAGCCCTTGCTCGGCCAGGTCCGGCGGATAGCTGTCGACCAACAAGGTCCGGAGGGTGCCGATGCTGCGCCGCAACGAGGTAGCACTGTCGGTGATCACCTCGCCACGCTGGTCGGCGGACACACACCCCAACCGCAACCGCTCCAGCGCATAGTTGACCCCGGCGAGGTCCTGCACCACTCCGTCATGCAACTCACCGATGAGCCGGCGCCGCTCGATCTCGCGGGCCCGCTCCTCGTGCCGGCGCAGCCGCTCCCGCTGCAGACGCCGGTTCCGCTTGAGCAGCACGTACGCCAGCGGAATCAACGCCAGCTCGACGACCAGCAGGCCGCCGAGCGACGACGCGGCCAGCGTGGTCAAGACGTTCTGGCCCGCATCCGTCACCACCCGGTACCGGAAGTAGGTCTCGAAGAGCAGACGCTCGCCGGTCGCTGCCCGCACCGCGACGTACACCTCGAGCAGCCTGCGGTAGGGCACCTCGAACCGGTTCTCGGACCGACCGAGGTCGCTCACCTCGGACTGACCGCCGTCCTCGGCCGCCAACGTCTCGAGTTCCTCGGCTCCGAGTGCGAACTGGGAGCCGATCAGCCGTGGCTCGTCGGAGTAGACGATCTGTCCGCGGGAGTCCCAGAGCTTGATCCGGACGAGGTCGCCCTTCAGGACGTAGCGACGCATCGCCTGGTCGAACGCGGACAGCGCGGACCGTTGACCGCTGATCACCTCGCCACTCAGCCGAGGCTCCACGACGCCCCGGGCGGTGGCCACTGTCTCCCGCTGCGCCGACTCGACCGCTTCCAGCTTGCCGGCCCGGTGGGCGACGAAGCCGGCCAGCGCGGCGCCCACTACGAGAATGACCAGTGCCACAATCGCGACCGGGCGCAGGAGACCGATGATGGGCGATGCCATCCGATCTCTTCGCCTGCTGCGACGCAACTTCCCCGAGGCCCCCATGTTGTCTCCCCCACCTTCGGATCATAGGCGCATTCGCGCTGAGTGCGCAGGCTTCAGGCATCAGTAGTTGGAGATGCTCGGCAGGCAACCCCGGCAGGTGCTAGCCCAAAAGTGCAATAGCGCAACGGTGTTCGCGCCGCGATGGTGGAACCATGAAGGCGCCGCTGAGCCTCAGCGTGGCGGGCCCAGCGGTCCGTTCTCATTCCCCGGCACTGGCTGTCGCGGCGGCTCTCGTCGTGCTGCAGGTGGGCGTCACACTGTTGCGTCCGTGGCCGTTGGCGCTGGCAGTGGACTACGCGCTCGGGGGTAGACCGCTGACCGGACGCCTCGAATTCCTGGCGGGGATGCCGCCGGCCGAGCTGCTGATCCTGGCCGCCGCGGCCACGGTCGTTCTCACGGTGCTCGACGGCCTGCTCGAGATGGCGACCCTGCGGACCGCGGAGGGGGCGGCCGAACGCATCGGCGCAGCGCTTCGGGCCACCATGTTCGAGCGCGTGATGACCAGATCGCTGCGGTGGCACGACCGGATGCGCAGTGGCGAACTCGTGTCCCGGCTGACCACCGACGTGGGCCGGGTCCTGGACGGCGTGGTCGCGCTCACCACCTCGTTCCTGCCCGACGTGGTGATGTTGGTCGGCGTCCTCGTCCTGCTGCTGGCCTTCGACCCGGGTCTCCTCCTGATCGGCCTGACGGTCGTGCCGGTGCTGGCCGGGCTGGCCGTGCGTCAGCGCGCACGGATCAGAGCCGCCCAGCAGGATGCGCGGACGGAATCCGGCCGGTTGGCCGGGGCGACCACCGACCTGTTGCGCAACGTTCGCGCCGTGCAGGCGTTCGCCCGCATCGATCACGCCACCGAGGACTTCGGACAACGCAACCGCGCGGTGCTCGACGTCGAACTGCGAGCGATCAGGGTGGACGCCCGCTGGACCCCGATGGCCGATGTCCTGCTGTCGATCGGCGCTGCACTCGTCCTCGTCGTCGGCGGCATGTCCGTACTGAACGGCGCGATGAGCGTCGGCGGACTCCTGGTCGTGACCGCCTACCTGCGTGACCTCTACTCCCCGGTCCGCGGACTGACCCGGCTGTCGGCCGTGCTGGCCAAGGCCGGCGCCAGCGCGACCAGAGTGCGGGAGGTGCTGGACTGCGACGAAGCCGTCACCGACCGCCCCGGTGCCTGGACCGCGCCGCCACTCGCCCAGGACATCCGTTTCGAGAAGGTCGGGTTCTGGTACGAGCCGGACCAGCCGGTTCTCGACGACTTCAACCTCCGGATCGCCGCCGGCGAGACCGTCTGCCTGATCGGCCCCAGCGGCATCGGCAAGAGCACGGTCCTCCACCTCCTGCTCCGGCTGTACGACGTCAATAGCGGCAAGGTCCTGATCGACGGAGTCAACGTTCGCTACTGCAAGCAACTCACGGTACGCAACCGGTTCGCCTATGTGCCCCAGGATCCCTGGCTGCTCGACGCGACGGTCGCGCAGAACATTGCCTTCGGTAATCCCGCGGCCACTCGCGCCGACGTACTCGAAGCCGGCCGGACCGCTCAGGTGGACGAGTTCATCGGCCGGTTGCCGCACGGCTACGAGACCTCGCTGGGGGAGAGCGGTATCCGGCTCTCCGGAGGTCAGCGTCGCCGCATCGCCATCGCCAGGGCGGTCGTCTCCATGGCCCCGATGGTGCTGCTGGACGAGCCGACCGCGTCGCTCGATCCCCGGTCCGCCGCCGCGGTGGTCAAGGCGATCCAGAACGCCACAGTGCATCGCACCGTGTTGCTCGTCACCCACGACCGCGAGCTGGCCGCCATCGCCGACCGCGTCGTCACCCTGACCCGTCCGGATCTCGAGGACCGGCGGGCGAAGCCACTGGTCATCGCAGATCTCCAGGAAAAAACGGGAGGAGGAAGGGGGTGAACACCATGCCTCGGATCGAACCGACAATGCACCACAAGCGTCACAGGCGGCATCGGAAGCACAGCGACTCACGGAGCCGCAGCCGTAGCCGTAGTCGTAGCCGTAGCCGTAGCCGTTGCTGACGTTGACACCCGTCGGCCGCCGGGCTCTCTCGGCGGCCGACGGTCGGCATCCGGCCCGTGGAGGAGGCACGGTATGGAACAGCTCGACCCGGACGACGATCTCCCCGTCTGGGACTTCGCGGAAGGTTCCCAGGTCCCCGGCAGGAACCTCGCGATCGAACGCCTCGGCGTCGGGATGCGTTCTGAGACCTGGCTCGTGTGGAGTCCCGGCCTCTGGAGCCCGGCGGTGCTGAAGGTCGCCCGTCCGCACCAGGTCGACCACCCGCGAGCGGTGCGAACACTGTGCCGGGAGACAGCCGCCCTGACGGAGAACCTGCATCCTGCCTTGCCGCGGCTTCTGGCGGACGGCACCAAGGATCCGGTGCCCTACATCGTGGTGGAGTATGTGGACGGCCCGGCGCTGGATGAGGAGATCGACGAGAACGGCGCGCTCACGGCGGAGGAGGCCGCCGTACTCGGCGCTCAACTGCTCCCAGCCGTCGCCTCGCTGCACCACCGAGGTCTGGCCCACCTCGATCTCAAGCCGGAGAACATCGTCCTGCGAGACGCCCGCCCCATCCTCCTGGACTTCGGTACCGCCCGGCCGATCGGCTCCACCCAGCCGGCGGGTCATCCGGTCGGCACCATGGGCTACGCCGCGCCGGAGCAGGAGGCCTGCGAACCGGTGTCGGCCGCCATGGACCTCTACGGACTGGGAATGGTCCTCGCCGAGGCGGTCACCGGCGTACCACTCGCGGAGGGGGCCGAGATCCCACCCTCGCCCCTTGCTCCCGTCATTCGCCAACTGCTGGCCGAGCGACCTGCCGAGCGAGGCACTACGGCAGACGTATTGGTTGCCCTCGCGAACGTCGCCGGCGAGCTCAGGCCATGGCCGGAGTGGCTGGATCGCTACGCCGGCATCGCGAGTGGGCGGGCCTGAGCACGACGCCTTCCCAGCCGTGCTCCACTATGGACCTCCAGCGACAATTGCCGTTGCGATCACGATTCGCCGACTTGTAGGTTGGCGCAGCCTGACGTAACTGAAACGAGGACCATGGTGAATGCGAGGGTGTTCCGGGACGCGTACGGCGTACCGCACTTGCAAGCCGGAGATCCCCTCGCCCTCGTGTACCTGCAAGGCGTCAACGCCGCCGGAGATCGCGCCTGGCAGCTCGAGTTCGAGCGTCGCCGGTACCTCGGCACGAGTGCGTCGTTCCTCGGTTCGGAGGCGGCCGGCTGGGATGTGTTCGCTCGGCAGGCCCGGCTCGCCGACACCGCACAGCGGTGCTTCGAGGCGCTCGACGACGAGACGCGCGAGTGGATCACGACGTACGTCGAAGGTGTCAACCACGGGCTCCCGGGTGGGGCTCGTCGCGCGCCCGAGTTCGCCGAGACCGGGCTGACGCTGCAGGAGTGGGAGCCGTGGACGCCACTCGGGATCTGGCTGGCGGTGCACGTCCTGTTCGCCGGGTTCCCTTCGAAGCTGTGGCGGACGCACGTCGCCCGGCACCTCGGTGACGAAGCTCTCGAGCTGTTCAGCTCGGAAGGCCCGCACACGTCGGGGAGCAACGGCTGGTTGATCCCCGGCTCGCTCACAACCTCCGGCCAGGCGATCATCGCCGGCGACCCGCACCGGTACATCGAGAGCCCTGGGGTCTATCAGCAGATCCACCTGACCTGCCCGGAGTACGACGTCCTCGGCCTCGCCGTGCCGGGCGTCCCCGGCCTCGCCCACTTCGGCCACACCGGAAAGGTCGCCTGGGCCATCACCAACGCCATGGCCGACTACCAGGACCTGTACGCCGAACAACTCCGCCGGACCGGGACGTGGGATAGAAGCGCTCGGTCCGTCGGGGTGGACCCCGTGCTCAGCACACACCGAGGTAGTCGAGGTGGCCGACGCGGACCCGATCGAGGTGGACGTGATCGAGACCGACCGCGGCCCGGTGGTCATGGACGGCATCAGTTTGAGGTACCCGCCTCGGGTCACCGGCCGGCTGGGCTTCGAAGCACTGCCTAAGTTGCTGCGAGCAACAACTGTCGACGATGTCGACGCTGCCTTCGAGGAGTGGGTGGAGCCGGTCAACGTGGTGCTGGCCGCTGACACCGACGGTGGTCTGTTGCATCGGACGGCCGGGCTGGTTCCGCGACGTCACGAGAGCAATCGGTTGCGCGTCGTACCGGCGTGGGAGGCCGATCACCAGTGGAACGGCTGGCACGATCCGATGCCGCGGGCAACCGTCGACGGGCCGGCCGTGATGGCCAACGCGCGCGAGCTCGCGGCGCCGCTGGGCGTCGAGTTCGCCACGCCGCATCGGTCCAGCCGGATCCGGGAGCTCATCGCCTCCCGGCCCACCTGGTCGATCGGTGAGATGCCGGACATCCACACCGACACCTTGCTCGGATCCGCGGGGTCGGTGCTGGATCTCCTGACCGGGCTGGAAGATCTGACCGAGCAAGCCGTTGCCCTGCGCACCGAGTTGCTCGCCTGGGATCGCCGGATGGACGCCGCGAGTACGACGGCGTCGTCGTACGCCGCACTCCGCACGGCACTCATCTCACGGCTGACCGAGCACTTCACCATGCTCGAGAACGCCGAATGCCCCGAGGTGTTCGCGCCGTGGATGGACACGCTGACGCACGTCTCGTACGCGCTCGAGAACCTGATCGCCACCGATCTGCTCCCCGACGTCAACGTCGGTTGGCTGGCTCGGGAAGCACTCGAAGAAATCGCCGCGCGCAAGCCCCGGCCGCCGTGGGGTGAGACCCATCAACTGTCGCCGCTGCACGCGCTGCGCGGTCCGGTGTTCGCGCCGACCGAGGAACCCTTCGATCTCGGCGTCTCCGGCGATCACCACTGTGTGATGTCGACGTCGAGCCTGCCCGGTCTCACCGATGTGTGCGTCCGCGCCTCGGCGGCGCGCTATGCCTGGGATCTCGCGGATCGCTCGGCGAGTGGGTGGGTCGTGCCACTGGGTGCGTCCGGCGTGCTCGGGGAGCCGCATCATCACGACCAGCTTCCGTTGTGGCTGCGCGGCCAGCTCGCTCCGGTCCAGGGCTCACTCACCGCCGAGGACCGGAGTTTCAGCTCTGCAGTCGACGGTTTCGGCACGGTCAGCATCGTCGAGGCGGATCCGTCGCGCGACCTGGAGCTGATCCACGAGTGGGTGACGGCCGAGCGGGCGGCGCTCTGGGGAATGGGTGAGCTGTCGCGGGACGAGATCGCCGCGACCTACCGGTTCCTGGACTCGGTGCCGACGCACCACGTGTACGTCGTACGACTGGACGACGTACCGATCGCGCTGGTGCAGACGTACGATCCGCAGGCCGATCCGGCGGGGTCGGCGTACGACGTCGAGGCCGGAGACCTCGGCCTGCATCTGCTGATCGCGCCCGGCGAACCACGGCCGGGCTTCACCGGCAACCTGATCGGGGTCCTGACGGCCTTCGTCTTCGAGCACCTCGGGCATCCGCGGCTGGTCGTCGAACCGGACATCCGCAACACCCGCGCGATCGACCGCTTCCGCCGCAGCGGCTTCACGCTCGGCCCCGAGGCCAAGATCACCCACCCGGACGGCACCACGAAGACGGCCCAGTTCGCCTTCCTCAGCCGGGAAGAGTTCCTCGGTGAGGAGGCGGCAGGACGCCGGGTCAGTCCTTGACTGCCAGGACGGCGGCGATGAGCCGCTGCCAGTCGGAGATCTCGTCCGGAGCGTCGGGGTTGCGCCACTGGACCGCAGGGACCAAGCCCGGCTCGACGATGGTGAAGCCGTCGCCGAAGAGGGCGAGGATCTGATCGTCGGTACGCCAGCGGCCGCGCCCCAGTGATCCCTGGAGCACCTGCTCCAGTTCCTGGCTGCGCGGGTCGTTCTCGCTGCGGAAGTGGCTGATGAAGACGTAGCTTCCGGACGGGATCCGGTCGTACCAGAACCGGACCAGCGCGGCCGGGTCCTCGTCGTCGTTCACGTGGTGCAGCGTCGCGCTGAAGATCACCGCGACCGGCCGGTCGAAGTCGATCAGCCGCTGGGTCTCGCTGTTGTCGAAGATCACCTTGGGGTTGCGCAGGTCGGCCTGGATGACCGAGGTGTGCTCGTTCTCCGCCAGCAGCGCGCGGCCGTGCGCGAGCACGATCGGGTCGTTGTCGACGTACACGACCTTCGCCTCGGGCGAGATACCGCTGGGCGACCTGGTGGACGTTGTCCGCGGTCGGCAGCCCGCTGCCCAGGTCGACGAACTGCCGGACCGGAGTGTTCGAGATGATCTCGCGGACCGCGCGGACCAGGGCGCCGCGGTTGTCGGGCGCGATCTGCCGGGAACCGGGCAGGTCATTGATGAACTTGTCCCCGAACGCCCGGTCGACGGCGAAGTTGTCCTTGCCGCCGAGCAGGTAGTCGTACGTACGAGCAATGCTCGGCTTGCTCACGTCGAACCCGGGGAACGGCGCGTTCTCCGGAGTCTGCTCGTCTGCATCGGCCATCGCGGCGGGTCCTTCCGAATCCGGTGGTGACGGCAGTCACTCTATGCGACCCCGAAGGCACCTCGCTCCCGACCCCGGCCAGTCTTTGCCAACCCTTGTGGTACTGACCGGTTCCCGGACGCCAGGGCCTAGCGGGTGAACGGTGTGCGCCGTTCGAGCGAGGCCTGCAGCAGCGCTGGGTTCGGCAACGCGCGGGGGGCGCGGCGGCTGGGCGAGGGCATGCGAAAGGCGTAGTCGCACTGGGGCGGCGACCGACGATGGACGAGCTGTCGCTACTAGCCGAGGATGTGATCGTGGCCGCGGGCTGATTCAGGCATGACCGCAGCGGCCGTCGGGTTCCGGCACGACGGCCGCTGTGGTGGCGCTGACTGAGTGCGTGCGGTGGCCTGATCTGGCGGGCCCTGCCACCGGACTCTCAGCTGAGGACGGTCTTGGACTTATCGTGCTCGCGGCTGGCCGGATGGCGCTCGCGCGGTGACTCGTGAAGTGTGTGATCCGCGGTCCGTGGGGCCGGGCATACCGGGCCTCGGCGGATCGGTCCGCCACCCAGTCGCCGGCTCTTCCACTGCTTCTCTTCGTAGTCGTAGTAGGTATCGACGCCTCCGACTGTCATCCAGTTCCTCCCGTCAACCCCCCGGCTTCCCCTGCTGGCGATTCCACGTTGCGTCACGAGACGCTCGCGCACAAGTGATTCCGGAAATCACCATCGATCAACAGAGTCGAACGCCTTCTTGTGTTGGATTGCGCCGGAATTGGGAGGCCCCTGGTAACTCTCAGACAGCAATGATCACGACACCGTGACCCGGCAACCGGACACCGTCGGTGACCAACTCCGCCCCACCAAAGGCCATCACCAGATACTCCGGGACCTCGTCGAGCGGCACCTCGGCCTCGGCGGCGGCCAGATTCACCACCACCCGCAGGCTGCCGCGGATCACGACCAGCCACGACCCGGCCGGATCGAATGCGATGGCGACCGAGTCCAGCCGGTCATCGCGGAGCTCCGGCATCCGGGTACGGAAGGCCAGCAACTGCCGGTACCAGGCCAGCAACTCTTGATGCGGTGACTCGTCGAGCTCGGACCAGTCCAGCACCGAACTGCGCCACGTCTCCGGGTCCTGCGGATCCGGGATCTCCTCGGCGTCCCAGCCGTGCGCCGCGAACTCACGCCGCCGGCCGGTCCGGACCGCGTCGGCGAGTTCGGGCTCGTCGAAGTCGGTGAAGAAACGCCACGGTGTCGAAGCGCCCCACTCCTCCCCCATGAACAGCATCGGCGTGTACGGCGAAGTGAGCACGAGCGCAGCGCCGATCGCGAGCTGGCCGGGCGTGAGCGCGGGCCGGTCACCCAGCGCGCGGTTGCCGACCTGGTCATGGTTTGACGTGTAGACGAGGAACTCACCGCCGCGATGCTTCGCCGGATCGACCGGCCGACCCCAGTTCGTGCCGCGGAAGGTCGAGTACGAGCCGTCGTGCAGGAACACGCGCGTCAGCGTCTTCGCGAACACCGCCGGGTCCCCGAAATCGACGTAGTACCCGAAGCGCTCCCCGGTCAGCAGGCTGTGCAGCGCGTGGTGGAAGTCGTCACTCCACTGCGCGGTCATCCCTCGTCCGCCCTCGACCACCGGCTCGAGCATGCGCGGGTCGTTCAGATCCGACTCGGCGACCAGCCCTAGTGGCCGGCCGAGTTCTTTGGACAGCTCCCCGGTCTCCAGCGACAGCTGCGCCAACAGGTGCGTCGGGCTGTCGTCGACCAGCGCATGTACGGCGTCCAGCCGCAGCGCGTCCAGATGGAATGACTCGGAACCACCGGAGTGCGTTGTCACAGATCCAGCGGCGTACCTCGGTGCTGCCGGTGTCGTCGAGGTTGACCGCCGGCCCCCAGGGCGTCGTGTGCCGGTCGGTGAAATACGGACCGAAGCTGGCCAGGCGGTTCCCGCTCGGACCGAGGTGGTTGTAGACGACGTCGAGACATACCGCCAGTCCAGCCTCGTGACAGGCATTGACGAACCGCTGCAACGCCTCCGGCCCGCCATAGGGCTCGTGGACGGCGTACAGGTGGGCGCCGTCGTACCCCCAGCCCTGGCGGCCGGGGAACGCGGCAACCGGCAGCAGCGAGACCACCTCGACGCCCAGCACCACCAGGTAGTCCACGTGCTCCGCTGCCGCATCCAGCGTGCCTTCTGGGGTGAACGTGCCGATGTGCAGCTCGTAGAACACCGAACCGCGCACATCCCGGCCAGTCCAGTCCTCATCCGTCCAGCCGAAGCGGTCCGCATCGAACACCCGGCTGAAGCCGAGAACGCCCTCGGGCTGCCACGGGCTGCGCGGATCCGGCAGCGGCTCGCTTCCGTCGACGGAGAACGCGTAGTCGGTGCCATGGTGGGCCTCGACCACCTTCAACTGCCACCAACCGTCAGCGGCGGCGTGCATAGGCAGGACGCCGTCTCTGAGAACCAGGTCGACCGCATCCGCAGCAGGCGCCCAGACAGTGAAGGTGTGCATGAGTTCAGCTAATCATCACTGGCACGCCCCGGACCGAGAACATGCGCTGCGCTAGGTGAACGCGCTTCCGTTCTCCCTCACGGCTCCGACAATGTCCCCGAACCCGAGCAGCGTCAGATCCGGGGACAGGGTCATCGCCGTGGAGGTCGAATGGGTATGGCGCGGTTGAGGCGCAGCGGGAAGGCCTGAGATCGGCCGACCAGAGGTGGTCGGCCGGGGGGCATGTATCTGGAGCGGCTCACCGGACGGAGGTGGAGACCACCGGCTGCGGTCGACGTCCAAGGCCAACTGGATCGGGGGACAGCATCGGCCGGATCGAGGCGATCGGCAGCGACTTCCCCGCCGCGCGTCCGGACGTGTCTGCTCGCCATCGGCCGTCTGGCAGGCCATCTGGGCGCGCGGCCGTAGCGGGTGGCCGAGCGCACGGCCATGGTTCTGCCGTAGCGCGCGGGCCGAAACGCGCGGCGGTGGTCTGCCGAAGCGCGTGGCCATGGTCTGCCATAGCGCGAGCCGAAGCGCGTCGGCCGTGGTCTGCCGAAGCGCGTGGCCATGGTCTGCCATAGCGCGGGCCGAAGCGCGTGGCCGTGGTCTGCCGAAGCGCGGTGCCGTGGTCTGCCGTGCCGAGGCGCGGCGGCCGAGGCCCGCTGCCGTGGCGCTGCCGAAGCGCGTGGCCATGGTCTGCCATAGCGCGGGCCGAAGCGCGTGGCCGTGGTCTGCCGAAGCGCGTGGCCGTGGTCTGCCGAAGCGCGCGTGGCCGTGGTCTGCCGTGCCGAAGCGCGGTGGCCGAGGCCCCCTGCCGAAGCGCGCGGCCGAAGCGCGCGGCCATGGTCTGCCGCGGCACCCCTACCGCGACCATGACCGTGTCGACCTGATTCAGTACCCGCAGCGCCTACGCCGCGGTGGAGCTAGCGGTGGCGGCGGTGATGGTGGCAGCGGCAGTGGTGGTGCCATGGGGCTCTGTGGAATCAGCCCAGGGATCGAGCCCACCGGCGGGTGGAGGCGTCTGGGTACGGCTGGGCTGTTCGTCACAGGCGTCGTCCCACGGGTCGATGCCGGCAACAGCCGACTGCTGGGCAACGCCGGCAGCACCGTCACCGCAACGGTCGCCCCAGGGTTCGAAGTCACCGCCGGGTGGGACCTTCTGGCGGCGACTTGGCCGTTCGTCAGGTGCGTCGCCCCATGGGTTGACGTCGGCGGCGGGTGGACGCGGCTGGGTACGGGTGGGCTGTTCGTCAGGTGCGTCGCCCCACGGGTTGAAGTCATCGGCGGGTGGACGCGGCTGGGTACGGGTGGGCTGTTCGTCAGGTGCGTCGCCCCACGGGTTGAAGTCATCGGCGGGTGGACGCGGCTGGGTACGGGTGGGCTGTTCGTCAGGTGCGTCGCCCCACGGGTTGAAGTCGGCGGCCGGTGGACGCGCCGGGCGACGGCTGGGCCGTTCATCAGGTGCGTCGCCCCAGGGGTTGAGCCGGGCGGCGTCCTCGGGAGTGATCCAGGGCGGGTCGGTCTCGCGTGGCCAGACGCGCGCCGACCCGCCGCCCGTTCCGCCCGGTATGGTCGCGCCGGCTGTTCCGCGCGTGGTCGAACTGCCCGTGGTTGAACCGGCTGTGGGTGGGCCGGAGTTGGTGGTGGTTGGTGGTCGGTATCTGCCGTGGGGGATGGGGTCGGGGGTGGCCCAGCCCGGTCGAGCGACGTGGACGATGCCGTGGGTGATGCGGATGGTCCAGTGGCCGGCGTGCAGGTCGCGGTGGCAGCGTTTGCACAGCAGGGCGAGGTTGGTGAGTTTGGTGGCGCCGCCGTCGATCCAGTGGACGACGTGGTGGGCGTCGCAATAGATCGGCGGGGCGCCGCAGCACACGCAGCCTTTGTCGCGGGTGATGAGGGCGTTGCGGATCGGGCCGGTGGCGAGTCGGATGGTGGTGCCGACGTCGAGGGGTTGGGAGTCCGAGCCGAGCACGACGGGCAGGATCTGCGCGTCACAGGCGAGGCGTCGGATGGTGGCCGCGGACAGGGCGTCGCCGTAGATGAGGTGGCCGAGTTTGTCGGCGGTGGCGGCTTTGAGGTCGTTGAAGTCGATGGTGACGGTGATGTGCGCCTTCGGTCCATGCCCGGGAATGAACCCGCTGGCCCGTCCGGCACCGGCCGTGCCGCCGCCGGTCCCGGTCGACGCACCGGTGGTACCGCCCGCGGTCGACGGCCCAGCTGCCGCGGCAGCCGCGGAGCTCGTGGTGCCGGCTGCTGCCGGGTCGGTGTCGGTGGATATCCCTGGCAGGGTGTCGGCGAGGTCGTCGTTGGCGGCCCCGGTGTCGGGGGTACCTGCAGGACCCGCACCGGCGGCGGTGCCCGCGGGATCGGTGGTGTCCGCGCGTGTGGTGGTGGTGCGGTGGCGGTGGCCGCCGGATGCTCCGGTGGCGTCGGTCGCGGCCGTTCCTGGAGCGCCGCGTGTTCCCGGGGCGGCGGTGCCGCTTCTGGTGGTGGCCGTCGCGGTCGCGGTGGGGTTGTTGGCCGCGGTGAGGAGGGTGGTGAGGGCGTCGGCCTGGCGTTTGCTGCGGGGGCGGGGGTCGAGAGCGCCGTCGATGGTCTTGTGGGGTTTGGCGTGGGCGTGGATCAGGGCGCGGAGCAGTTCGGCGTTCTCGTTGGCCAGGTAGCCACGGAAGTCGACACCCTGGTCGGTGTTCTTCAGCGTCAGCGACTCGCGGTCGTAGGCCTTCTGCTCCTTCGGTTCGGGGCCGTCGGTGTCGAGCCGGTTGCGGACCAGGACCCCGGCCTTGCGCAGGTCCAGCGGACCGTGAGTGCGGCCCAACTCCACCATCTCCCGCTCGGCGACCCGCAGATCGTCGACCGGGACCGTCGCCGGGACTTTGTCCAGTGCGGCCACGATCGCCTCCGCCTGGCCCGGATGCAACAGGACCCCGACGCACGCACCATCGGCGCCTGCACCGTCGTCGCCTGCATCGTCCGCGCCTGCACCGTCCGCACCTGCACCGTTCTCGCCGGTTTCGCCGGTTTCGTCTTCGTCGGCGGGGTCTGCGGCGGTGTGGTGGGGGTTGGGGAGGGCGGCGGCGACGGCGGGGTACTTGGGCAGGCTTTTGGCGAGGTGGACGTCGCGGCGGGCTTTGGTGGGGTCGATGCGGTAGCGGAAGGTCAGCAGCCGGGCGGTGGTGCCGGCGCCGAGTTCTTGGGCGTAGCCGGTGGTTTCGAGGCCGGCCATCAGGTGCAGGGCGAACGTTTCCAGCCGGGCGATCTCGGCGAACGCGGCATCCAGCGACGACAGCATCTCGCTGCCTGTCATCGACCACACCGGCCGTTCCCCGAGGATCTCCATGCCCTAACTCTAGACACTGCCGCCGACAGTTTTCAAACTCGAAAGCCCTTGTTTTCAAGGGATTCTGCGACTTGCAGTTATCCACAACGACGCAGACTTGTGGACAGACACTCGGGTGAGGCGAGTCGTCGTGCTATGGCCAGAACGCACGACTCCACGCCCGTTGCTATTAGCAACAATGATCAAATGCGCCGACGCGAGCGCACAATGAGTCTGCTGAACGGCAGGTGGTGGACCTGCCATGCCGCGCGGACGATGTGGGGTTCGTCTCGGTCGAACACCGTGCCGCATGGTCAAGCGACGCACAGCGGCTGTTCGCGGATGGACGCGCGAGGGAAGACGCTGCTCATCCGTCGGATGAACCTGCCCTCTCGACCTCGCCGCGACGTACGGCCTCGGGTCCGAGGCCATCGCCATCGTGAGTGGACCCGCCCACTCACCAAGCTCCATCGACGACCGATCCCGGCCGACTGCTGAGCGTGGGCCGCACGGATTGCAGGTGCTTGGTCAGTGACCCACGTCCGGCCCCAAACCGTGCGACCACACGAGCCAAGCCTGCCGACTGTGGGCTCAGCTCCTGACGAGCAAGGCCACCGGGAGGTCATCCAGCAGCTCGTGGATCCGGGCTGCTCCACTACCCACGCCTCGTGGCCGGTCAACACGTTCCTCCACAGGCCACTCGGCAGCACGACCGTGCTGTCACCCCACCCGCCCAAGCCGATGCAGTGCCGCCGGGCAGTCGGGTCGCCACCGTGATGCACCGCGTCGCCGCGGGCGAAGGCGACCGCGTGCCCGTTGGACGTCGGCAGCGGCGTGTAGGTGCCGGCGAAGGCCTCCGGGTACTGCCGCCGCAGGCGCAGCGCCCGCGACGTCACGAGCAGCTTCTCGTCGGACAGGTCGTCCGGCTTGGCTCCGTGCGTCCAGCCGCGCCAGCCGCTCGATCCGGTGCTGGTAGTCCACCGGCCGCCGGTTGTCCGGGTCCACCAGGGACAGGTCGACCAGCTCCGCTGCCCTGGTAGACGTCCGGTACGCCGGGCATCGTCAGCTGGACGAGCTTCTGGCCGAGCGTGGCCGCCCGGACGAACTCGGTCTGCCTGTGCGGCAAAGCGTCGTACCGACTCCAGCACGGCGTCGTCAGCCAGTACGGCGGTGGCGAAGGCGGCGACGGCCTGCTCGTACTCCGTCGTCCGGCGAGGTCCAGGTGGTGTGCCGCTTGGCCTCGCGGATCGCCTTCTGCAGGTAGGCCTGCAGCCGGTCCTCCGCGCAGCGGTCCGTCGTCCCAGGTGCCGAACAGCGTCTGCCAGAACAGGTACTCCGTGCTGCCGTCGAGCAACGGGCTCCGGTGGTCCGCGGACAGCCGCCGCCACTCCCGGACCGCCTCGGCCCAGGCAGCAGGCTGCTCGGACAGCACACCGAGCCGGGCCCGGACGTCCTCGGATCGCTTGGTGTCGTGGGTGGACAGCGTGGTCATCGTCTTCGGCCAGTGCTCGGTTCAGCCGGGCCGCGAAGGCGTGGAACTCCTCCGGCGACACGCCGAAGTGCTCCGGATCCCCGCCGACCTCGTTCAGCGACGAGAGCCGGAACCACCGGTAGAACGCGGTGTCCTCGACCCCCTTGGCCATCACCGGGCCGCAGGTCTGCTGGAACCGCACGATCAGCTCGTGCCGCGCGTCCTCGTCGATCCGGCTCGCCGTACCGGCCTCCCGGCCGAGCAGCAGGTCCCGTACCAGTCCAGCGTCTCCTGCCGCTCCTCGTCCAGGTTCTGCCGGGCCATCTCGGCCGCCCGCTCCAGCGCGTGCACCGCTGTCGTCGGCCGGCTGCTCACCCGGTACGACGTACGCGCGGTACAGGTCGAAGTGCGACCAGTAGCTCGACGACCACCTCGTGGAAGGCGCGGCGCGTGTGGTCGCGCAGTCGTACGTCGTCCTGGCAGATCCGGGCCAGCAGCTCCACCAGCCGGTGCACCTCGGCGTACTGGCCGTGCTTCACGACCTCACGTTTGGCCTGCTCCACCACCGGGCCGAAGTCGGCCGGCTCGCCGGTGAGCTCGGAGTGGAGGGCGGCGAGCGGTGCAGCACCGGCCGGGTCGACGAAGAGGCCGCCGACCCGCAGGAGAGCGTCGTACCCGGTGGTGCCGGCGCAGGGCCAGTCGCGGGGCAGTTCCTCGTCGCCTTCGAGGATCTTCTCCACCACGACCCACGCGCCGCCGGTCCGCTCGGCCAGCCGGCGCAGATAGCCACGCGGGTCGGCCAGACCGTCCGGGTGGTCGATGCGGAAGCCGTTGAGCTTGCCCTCGTGCAGCGAGGCCAGCAGCAGCTCGTGCGTGGCGTCGAAGACCTCCTGCGTTCTCCACCCGGATCGCGGCGAGGGTGTCCACGTCGAAGAAGCGCCGGTAGTTCAGCTCCTCGTCGGCGACCCGCCAGTGCGCCAGGCGGTACCACTGCTCGGTCACCAGCTCCGCGATCGGCAGATTCTCGGTGCCCGGGCCGCAGCGGGTACTCGTGGTCGTAGTACCGCAGCACGTCGCCGTCGACCGACAGCTCGCCGTCCGCCAGCACCTTGCCGATGCGCTGACCCAGGACCGCCATCAGCAGCGGCTGGTTCCCCGAACCCCAGTCGACGTCGAACCACTCCGCGTACGGCGAACCCGGCCCGTCCCGCAGCACCGACCACAGCGCCTTGTTGAGCCGCGCCGGCGTCGGCACAGCCACATGGTTCGGTACGACGTCCGCGATCGCCCCCATGCCGATGGTCGGCCAGCCGCGCGGCCAACCGGTCGAACGCCGGGCGACCCACCGGCCGGCTCGGACAACCGGCTGTGGTCGACCACGTCGTACCCGTGCGTGGAACCGGGCGCGGCCTGCAGGATCGGGGACAGGTAGGCGTGCGAGATCCCGAGGCTGTGCAGGTACGGGACGACCGTCGGCGGCGTCGTCGAACCCGAATCCGGCGCGCAACTGCAGCCGGTACGTCGCCTGCGGGACCGCGCTCATCCGGCCGCCTGCCGCGGGCGGGTCAGGACCAGCGTGCTGCGGGCCTCGATCCGGATCGTGCTGCCGGCGGCGTGCGGCTCGTCGCTCGCCGGCACGACCTGGGCGGTCGATGGTGTCCACGACCACTGTCCAGTTCTCGCCGTACTCCTTGGCGTGGGAGCAGGAAGTCCAGCGGCTCGTGGTCGCTGTTGAGCAGGATCAGGAACGAGTCGTCGACCACCGGCTCGCCGCGCGGATCCGGCTCGGAGATCGCGTCGCCGTTGAGGAACACCGCGACCGCGCGGGCGTCGTCGCGCTGCCAGTCGCCGTTCTGCATCTCCGGTGCCGTCCGGCGTGAACCAGACCAGGTCGCCGAGCCCGTCGACGCCGGTGTCGCCGTGGAAGAACCGGCGGCGGCGCAGCACCGGGTGCTTGTTGCGCAGCTTGACCAGCGCGCCGGGTGAACTCGAGCAGGTCCTTCTGCTCGTCGGTCGAGGTCCCAGTTCACCCAGGCGAGCTCGTTGTCCTGGCAGTAGACGTTGTTGTTGCCCTGCTGGGTCCGGCCGAGCTCGTCGCCGTGGGCGAGCATCGGCACGCCCTGCGAGATCAGCAGCGTGGTCAGGAAGTTGCGCTGCTGCCGGGCCCGCAGCGCGAGCACCGCCGGGTCGTCGGTCTCGCCCTCGACGCCGCAGTTCCAGGAGCGGTTGTGGCTCTCGCCGTCCTTGCCGCCCTCGCCGTTCGCCTCGTTGTGCTTCTCGTTGTAGGAGACCAGGTCGCGCAGGGTGAACCCGTCGTGCGCGGTGACGAAGTTGATGCTCGCCAGCGGGCGGCGGCTGTCGTCCTGGTACAGGTCCGACGAGCCGGTCAGCCGGGACGCGAACTCGGCCAGCGTGTACTTCTCGCCGCGCCAGAAGTCCCGCACGGTGTCGCGGTACTTGCCGTTCCACTCGGTCCACAGCGGCGGGAAGTTGCCCACCTGGTAGCCGCCGTCGCCGACGTCCCACGGCTCGGCGATCAGCTTCACCTGGCTCACCACCGGGTCCTGCTGGACCAGGTCGAAGAACGCCGACAGCCGGTCGACCTCGTGGAACTGGCGGGCCAGCGTGGCGGCGAGGTCGAACCGGAACCCGTCGACGTGCATCTCGGTGACCCAGTAGCGCAGCGAGTCCATGATCAGCTGCAGCACGTGCGGGTGCCGCATCAGCAGGCTGTTCCCGGTGCCGGTGGTGTCGTAGTAGTGCGACTTGTCCTGGTCGACCAGCCGGTAGTACGCCGCGTTGTCGATGCCCTTGAACGACAGCGTCGGGCCGAACTCGTTGCCCTCGGCGGTGTGGTTGTAGACCACGTCGAGGATCACCTCGATGTCGGCCGCGTGCAGCGCCTTCACCATCGTCTTGAACTCGGTCACCTGCTGGCCGCGGGTGCCGCCGACGGCGTAGGCGTTGTGCGGCGCGAAGAAGCCGATCGTGTTGTAGCCCCAGTAGTTCGACAGCCCGCGCTCCTGCAGGTGCCCGTCCTGGGCGAACTGGTGGACCGGCATCAGCTCGATCGCGGTCACCCCGAGCGTCCTTGAGGTGCTCGATGATCGCCGGGTGCCCGATCCCGGCGTACGTGCCGCGGATCTCCTCCGGCAGCGCCGGGTGGGTCTTGGTCAGGCCCTTCACGTGCGCCTCGTAGATCACCGTCTCGTGGTACGTCGTGCCCCGGCGGCCGGTCGTTGCCCCAGTCGAAGAACGGGTTCGTCACCACCGAGAGCATGGTGTGCTCGCGGTTGTCCATCGTGTTCAGCTCGTCGGGCTTGGCGAACCGGTAGCTGAACAGCGACTCGTCGCCGTCGACCTGGCCGTCGATCGCCTTCGCGTACGGGTCCAGCAGCAGCTTGGACGGGTTGCACCGATCCCCCTCGGCCGGGTTGTACGGCCCGTGCACCCGGTACCCGTACCGCTGCCCCGGCTGCACCGCCGGCAGGTACGCGTGCCAGACGAACCCGTCCACCTCGGTCAGCTGCGACCAGCTGCTCGGTCCCGTCGTCGCTCGATCAGCGCCAGATCGACTCGTTCGGCAACCTCCGAGAACACCGCGAAGTTCGTCCCGGAGCCGTCGTACGTGGCGCCGAGGGGGTAAGGACGGCCAGGCCATTTCTGCACCTGATGACAGTAGCCACCTCCGCCCCCGGACGAGGCATGGCGGGGGTATCGCTGCCGAGAATTCATCCCGGGAGTCACCGGGTAACTACGCTCCGGCGTACTTCGGTAAGAGACTGCCGCGACCGGTGAGTAGTCAGTAAGATCTCGGCCTTGTGAAGTCGCCCTCCGCCCGGCGGCCAGTCTTCCTGGATTCGACCGGGCAACGTCGTCGTGCTCTCCGCCGAGCAGGTGTGTTCCTCGCCGTACCCATCGTCGGGTACCTGATCCTGATGAGCAGCAGCTTGCTCGGCGGGCCCCGCCTGGACACACCCCTGATCCCAGTGCCCGAAGCCGTCTCAAAGCCCAAGCACAGGCCACAAGTTACTCCGGGCCCAGCTGCCATTCAAACGAATGAATCGGAGCGGACTCCGGCCCGCGAGACCGTGCCGACCGGCAGCGCAAGCCCCGGCGCCACGACGCAGTCGCCCTCGCCGACCTCCGGCGCAACGACACCGATCGTCGTACCAGCCTCACCCATCACGACACCGGCCGTCCCCACCGCCGGACCAACCGTGGTGCCGACGACGCCGACGACCGGGGCGCCCACCACACCGCCGGCCACGCCGTCCGGTACGCCGACTTCCACGCCGACGACCGGGAACAATGGCAAGAAGCCGACCGTGCCTCCCGGACGCACGAAGACGCCGCCCAAGCCGTGAGCCGTCCGGTCGCACGACGGGCCAGGCAACTGCCGCTACGGACGCACTGGATTGTCCTGACGATGTTGCTGGTCTGCCTGTCCAGCATGCTGCTCCTCAACGGCTACACGCACCACATGTTCGGCGCGGAGCCCGACGGCGCGGTCCAACCGGTCGGCCAGTCCGGTGCGGTGCCACGGCAGATCGTCAAGGGCGGACCGGTCATCGACGCCGGGTCGGGACAGCCGCGGTCCATTGCGCCCAAGGCCGCGCACGATCGCGCTGACCTTCGACGACGGACCTGATCCGGTCTGGACGCCGAAGCGTGCTCGACCTCCTCAAGGCGCAGCAGGTGAAGGCGACCTTCTTCGTCGTCGGCACCGCGGTCGCCGCGCATCCCGGAGCTGGCCCGCCGAATCGTTGCCGAAGGCCACCAGATCGGCGTGCACACGCTTCACCCACGCGAACCTGTGCACCGCGGCCGGCTGGCGCCGCTCGCTCGAGCTGCGGCAGAGCCAGCTGATCCTGGCCGGCGCCACCGGAGTGAGTACGACGCTGCTGCGGCCGCCGTACTCGTCCGCACCGGACGCACTGACCGACAAGGACTGGACGTCGATCGAGCAGGCCCGCGAGGCCGGCTACCTGACCGTGCTGAGCACCCAGGACAGCGAGGACTGGCGTCGTCCGGGGACGACACAGGTGATCGCGAACTCGATGCCGCGCGGCACCGCGGGCCAGGTCCTGCTCATGCACGACGCCGGCGGCGACCGCAGCCAGACCATCGCCGCACTCGCGAAGCTGATCCCGGTCCTGAAGGCGCGCGGATTCACGCTTCGCCACCGTCAGCGACGCCGTCGGGCTCCCGCAGCCTGTCCACAAGGCCGGCTTGCTCGAGCGCGGCCGCGGGCTGGCGGCGATCTGGGCGATGCGGCGTCAGCGACGCGGTGCTGACCGTCCTCACCTGGCTCCTGTACGCCGCCGGCGCGCTGAGCGTGCTCCGGGCGATCACCACCCTGATCGCGGCCCGGCGGCATGCCCGGCGGATGCGCGACTGGTCCTGGGGACCGCCCGGTGACCGAGCCGGTCAGCGTCATCGTCCCGGCGTACAACGAGAGCGCGGGCATCGAGGCCGCCATCCGGTCGCTGGTCGCCTCGGACCACCCGGTCGAGGTGATCGTCGTCGACGACGGTTCGACCGACGGCACGGCGGACGTCGTCGAGGCCCTCCGTATCCCGGGCGTCCGGGTGATCCGGCAGCAGAACGCCGGCAAGCCGATCGCGCTCAACACCGGCCTGCAGGCCGCACACTTCGAGCTGATCGTGATGGTCGACGGCGACACTGTGTTCGAGCCCGACGCCGTCCGGATGCTCGTACAGCCGTTCGCCGATCCGGCCGTCGGCGCGGTCTCGGGCAACGCCAAGGTCGGCAACCGCGGCGGCCTGCTCGGGCGCTGGCAGCACATCGAGTACGTGATCGGCTTCAACCTCGACCGGCGGCTGTTCGACCTGGCCGAGTGCATGCCGACCGTGCCCGGCGCGGTCGGCGGATTCCGTCGTACGGCGCTCGAACGCATCGGCGGACTCAGCGACGTAACGCTCGCCGAGGACACCGACCTGACCATGGCGCTGTGCCGAGACGGATGGCGGGTCGTCTACGAGGAGCGAGCGATCGCGTGGACCGAGGCGCCGGCGTCACTGGACGCGCTGTGGCGGCAGCGGTACCGCTGGTGCTACGGAACCCTGCAGGCGATGTGGAAACACCGCGGCGCCTGGGTGCAGCGCTGGCAGGCCGGCAAGCTCGGGCGACGCGGTTTGACCTACCTCACCCTCTTCCAGGTCCTGCTGCCACTCCTCGCACCGGTAGTCGACGTCTTCGCGATCTACGGCCTGATCTTCCTCGACCCGCTACGCGTCGGACTCGTCTGGCTCGGCTTTCTCGCACTCCAGTTCGCGATGGGGCTGTACGCCTTCCGGCTGGATGGCGAACGGGCCGGACCGCTCTGGACACTTCCGCTGCAGCAGTTCGTCTACCGGCAGCTCATGTACCTCGTCGTCATCCAGTCCGTGTTCACCGCGCTGGCCGGCTCGCGGCTGCGCTGGCAACGAATGGAACGCTACGGAAGTCTGCAGGCCCCCGCGAGCACGATCGATGTCACCTGACGCATTCAGGTCGCAGACCCAGATCCAAAAGGCGCCGACACCAGTGGTTACAGAACCGCGCCTCGTGGCGCGATCTCCACGGCGGCGACTCCGCGCGCGTACAGCACCAGGAGACGGTCGCCATGTTTGCACCGAAGCATGCCGGCATCGGTCAAAAGTGCTACGACAGCGTGCTCGACGACCTCATCGTCATCGGCCGCGGCACTCTCCTCATAAGTGACGTCGAGGTGGTCACCGCTCGTGAGCCGAACCCGTAACACAATGCTCGCCATGTGCGCAGCCTAGGCGCCGCCGCCCACGCCTTCCGGCACAGCACTTGGACACCACGTCGGGACAGTGGTCGAACGATCGCGGGCTGGCATTCTGCCTGGAACGACGTGGTGGCTCGGCGGGGTCAGACTGACGGAATGAGTGAGCCTATTCGTGTGATCAAGGCCGGCGACCTGGTGGCCGCCGACCCGACGCCGGGGATGTTCCGGACGCGGGCGTTCGAACTGCCGATCCTGTGGGCCGGGCGGGTCGTGACCGAGCCCGGCGCGATCTCCGGCTGGCATCACCACGACAGCAACGAGAGCAGCCTGTACATCGTCTCGGGCGTACTGCGGCTGGAGTTCGAGGGCAGCGACGAGCTACCTCGACGCCGTCGCCGGTGACTTCGTGCACGTGCCGGCCTTCACGGTGCACCGGGAGAGCAATCCTTCCGACGTGCACCGTCGCTCGCCATCATCGCCCGGGCCGGCGGCGGCATCCCGACCGTGAACGTCGACCCGCCTCAGCTGAAGCGTTCGTAGGCCGGGAGCGTCAGGAAGTCGACGTACTCGTCGGCGAGCGCCACCTCGAGGAAGAGGGCTGCGGGCCGACTGGTAGCGGAGGTACTGGTCGAGTTTGGTGATCTCCTCGTCGGCGATCCGCTCGACCAGCTCGGTCGTGACGGTCTCGCCGGTGTCGAGGACGACGCCGTTGTGGCGCCACTGCCAGATCTGCGAGCGCGAGATCTCGGCGGTCGCGGCGTCCTCCATCAGGTTGAAGATGCCGACGGCGCCGGTGCCCTCGAGCCAGGCCGCCAGGTACTGGATCGCCACGCTGACGTTGTTGCGCAGCCCGGCCTCGGTGACCTCGCCGGGTGTGGCACGCGACGTCCAGCAGCTGATCGGCGGTCACGCGCAACGTCCTCGCGCAGCTTGTCGATCTGGTTGGGCCGGTCGCCGAGGACCGAGTCGAACACGGTCGCGGCAGGTCTCGACCATGCCGGGGTGCGCGACCCACGAGCCGTCGAAGCCGTCGCCGGCCTCGCGCGTCTTGTCCGCCTCGACCTTCGCGAACGCCTGCTCGTTCACCGCCGGGTCCTTGCTCGGGATGAACGCCGCCATCCCGCCGATCGCGTGCGCACCGCGCTTGTGGCAGGTCCGGACCAGCAGTTCGGTGTACGCGCGCATGAACGGCACCGTCATCGTGACGCTGTTCGCGGTCCGGCAGCTGGAAGTCCGTGCCGCGGGTCCGGTACGTCTTGATCACGCTGAACATGAAGTCCCAGCGACCCGCGTTCAGCCCGGCCGAGTGCTCGCGCAGCTCGTAGAGGATCTCCTCCATCTCGAACGCGGCCGGGTACGTCTCGATCAGCACGGTCGCCCGGATCGTGCCGCGCGGGATGCCGACGAACTCCTGCGCCGGTCACGAACACGTCGTTCCAGAGCCGCGCCTCGAGGTGCGACTCCATCTTCGGCAGGTAGAAGTACGGTCCCTGACCGCGGTCGAGCTGCAGCTGTCCACAGGCGGCGAGGTACAGCGCGAAGTCGACCAGCGAGCCGGACGTCACCTCGCCGTCGACCAGAGGTGCTTCTCCGGCAGATGCCAGCCGCGCGGCCGGACCACGATGGTCGCCAGCTCGTCGTCCGGCTTCAGCGCGTACGACTCTGCCGGCGTCGGTGCTGAAGTCGATCTTCCGGGTGATCGCGTCGAGCAGGTTGAGCTGGCCGCCGACCACGTTCTCCCAGGTCGGCGTGTTCGCGTCCTCCTGGTCGGCGAGCCACACCTTCGCGCCGGAGTTCAGCGCGTTGATGGTCATCTTCCGGTCGGTCGGCCCGGTGATCTCCACCCGCCGGTCGATCAGCCCCGGCGCCGCGGTCGAGCCACCCGCCAGTCCGGGTCGTCCCGCACGTCCTTGGTCTCCGGCAGGAACCCCAGCGACGCCGCCGGCCGCGATCTCCGCGACCCGCTCCCGGCGACGCTCGAGCAGCTCGCGCCGCCGCCCGTCGTACTCGCGATGCAGCCGCTCGATCAGCCCGAGCGCCGGCTCGGTCAGGATCTCGTCGTACCGCTCGTGCCGTGTACCGGTGACCTCGACTGCCACGTACTCACTCCTTCTCGTCGAAGACCACGACTTCGTGATCGGCGATCCGCGCCACCTCGACCGTAATCCAGCCATCACGTTCGTTCACCTCCGCCTCCCCGCCGGCGACCAGGAAGCGCGCCCGCCGCCCGCTCGCTTTGAGCCGCACGGTGAACGGACCGGCAGGTGTGAACTCCTCCAGCCGCCCGCGCCACGCGCCGCCCTGGTCGAGGTTGACCAGGTGCAGGATGACCGCGTCGCCCTGCCGGTAGAGCTGGCAATCGAGTACGCCGGCCCCGTCCACCTGCAACGGGATATCGCCCTCGGCCGCCCGGCGGACAAGGTTCGCCAGCAGCCTTCCGTGGTCGGGATGGTGATACTGCGCGTACATCCGGTCCAGATCAGCGGCCAGGTACGCCGTCCGCTCGCCGAGAACCACCACGGGAACGTCGGTCCGCGGCTCGGCCATCCACGACAGCTCCGGCGGATAGATCGGGAACGGCGGCACGTAGGTCACCGCGGCACCCGAGGCCTCGACCAGCTCGAGCTGCCCGCCGAACGGCAGCAGGTCGGTGTCGCCGAACCCGTCCGCGATGCGCCCGATCCTCGATCCGCAGATAGGTATGAGCGTCGTACGTCTCCCAGTCGACCTTCCCTGACTCCAGCCGCTTGCCCTGGTGACGGACCCCGAGCAGATCGGCCAGCGCGAAGTCGTCGCGCCGATCGCCCCACTCGTCGTACAGGCTCGACTCCCCGGTGACCACGAGCCGGCCGCCACCTTCGACGTACGCCGTCAACGCCTCGCACTGCTCATCGGTCAGCACGCCGACATTCGGTACGACGATCACCGCGAAACGCGAGTCCGATCGCGTGGTCCGCTGCGGCAGATACGGGATCCGCGCCCGGATCAGCGCGTCCACCCAGCCGCGGTACGGCAACTGGCTCGTGGTCTCCGGATCGTCCTTGCCATGGAAGTCCACACTCCGCTGACTCCACAGCAGCCCGACGGTCGCGACCGGCTCGCGATCGACCAGGTACTGGTCGTGCTGCGAATGCCAGCGGAACAGCGGCTCGGCCGTCGCGTACTGCCGCCGGTCCTCGTGCACCGACCCGATGTGGTGCCACCACGGCTGGATCCCGCCGGCGAACCCTTCGACGGCCCACATCCGGGCCTCCGGCTCGGGCTTGCTGCCGAGCCGGAAGGTCGGCACACCGGCGTCGTACATCGCGGTGCTCTCGGGGATCAGCGTGTCCCAGCCGAGCAGGCCGTGCAGCCGCTTGCCGGTGTCGGCGTTCGCCTGGAAGCCGGACTCCTCGTGCCGCCACTGCGAGTCGAGCATGAAGATCGACGTCCGCTTGCAGATCGCCACGTCGTCGCGCAGCCGCTTGCTCTGGGCAACGATCTCGCCACCGTTCATCCCGATCCACAGACAGTCCGGTCCGCCCGCGCGCCGGGTCACCTCGTTGTTCAGGTCCCAGACCGCGAGCCGCTGGTCGTAACTCCAGCGGATCCATTGCCGGTACGCCGGATCCGCCCAGTCAACGCGGACCGGGAGCTCCTGGCCGAAGCTGTCCCGGCAGTTCGGGCAGTAGCAGATGTGGTCCCGGCTGAGACCGCTCCAGCTGTTGTCGGTGAGCCCGTCCGGCGCGCTGCGTTCGATGATCTCCTCGAGGATGCCGGTCAGGAAGTCCCGGTAGTACGGGCCCGTGACACAGGCGACGTACATCTTCCCGGCGCGGTAGGGGTTGCCGTCGGCATCGATCGCGAACCAGTCCGGATGCGCGTCGTACAGCTGCTGGTGGGCCCGGTTGGAGTCCATCCGGGCCAGCACCGTCAGGCCCGTCCTCCCGGGCCGCCGCGGCGATCTCGCCGTACAGGTCGCGATCGCCGAGGAACTCGGCCCGGTGCTGCAGCTCGAACTTGCTCGGGTAGTAGGCGACGATCCCGCCGGCGTTGATGATCGCCCCTTGCACCCGGGTACGACGCCAGTGGTCGCGCCACCAGTCGGCGTCGTACCGAGCGGGGTCCTTCTCGGTCAGGTTGGTCTGTGCCCAGCGCAACGTGCGCTGGTACCAGGGCACGGTCACTTGAGGCTCCTGATCGCGTCGCCCGCGCCGGAGACGTTCTCCAGCAGCATCTCGGAGTACTTGCGACTCAGTACGACGCCCTCCGCGCCGCCCGCGAACGCGGCCAGCGTCGCGTCCCGCACGGACTCACGTGTGCACTGGGTCAGCTCGCCCTCGTTGTCGTCCCAGTTGATCTTCGACCCGACGTTGCGGGGCGACTCCAACTGCTGCTTGGTGACGCCGACCGGGATGTCGATGTCGATGCCCGGGTAGATGGCGCTCTGGCCGCCGACACCCGCAACGGCCCGCTCCGTCTCCCGCCGTACGTAGTCCGCGGTGAACCCCGTCTGCGGCAGCTTCTCGTACGCACCCTCGTCGAGCTGCAGCAGCTTCATCATCAACGGGTAGACGTCGTCGGGTTCCGCGTCGCCGAACAGCGCACCGCAGATGCTCTTCACCCAGGTGAAGAACCGCGGGCCGGCGCAGTTGTTGTAGATGACCACCTTGATGAAGTCGGAGAACTTCGCCATCTCGGTGTAGTCCTGGTCCGCCCGGTAGAACGGGCTGAACGAGATGTTGTGGTAGACGTGCCAGCCGACCTGCACCTCGGGCGAGATCGCCTTGGCGACACCGTAGATGTCGCGGTAGAGCTGCCGCTGGCTCTCGGTCCACAGCGTCTGCCAGGCCAGCACCTCGGGGAAGTTCAGCAGGATCCGCCAGAACGTGACGAACGCGCCGTCGACCGGACGCTCACCGGCGCCGATCCGCTGGTTCCACTCGACCAGTTCGCGGTAGCCCCGCATCGCCCGGTCGACGTCGATCCCGCGGCTGCGGGCGATCTGCTGGCAGTGCGGGCAGAAGCAGCCGATCTCGGCCACCTCGACCGTGCCCTGCATCAACATGTTCAGCGGACCGGGCCGCTCCGAGCACCAGGCCAGACCGTCGAGCTCGTAGCTCTGTACGTAGTCCTCGACGAATCCGAGGTGCCAGTTGCGGTAGTCCGGGTTGTTGAAGCACGGCCGGCGACCGGGCGCGACCCCAGACGTCGACCTCGAGCACTTTGGCGAAGTTCGGGTACGTCCGCAGTTCGCGGGCGCCACCACTCTCCTCCATCCACGCGAACGACTTCATCCCACGCTCGCGGGCCTTCGGCACCACTTCGCCCAGCAGGTCCAGCGACGGGTGTTCCGGCGCCCGGCCGACCGCGCCGAGTGCCGTGTTGCCGTAGTACTGCGGGTGCGGCGTCGCGTAGTTGCCGCCGACCCAGCCGAGGTCGTATTCGGATCCGCCATGGTCGGGGATCGGGTGCCCGGGGATCTGGCGGCCGCCGGTCCCCCGGGTCCAGGTCGGTGTGGCCAGGAACAGCGCGTTCACCGCGCCGCGGTCGGCCAGGATGTCGAGTGTCTGGTCGACGCCTTCGTCGACGAACGAAACCGCTCCGATCTGCATGGCAACGAGCCGGTCCGGCACGGAGCTCACCCCTTCATTCCTGTCATCGTGATGCCTTGGATGAAATAGCGCTGCGCAAAGAGGAAGACAGCGATCACCGGTACGACGGACACCGTCGCACCGCACATCAGCAGACTGATCTGGGTGAAGTACTCGCCCTGGAACTGGGCCAGTGCCACCGGCAACGTCTGCAGGTTCTCGGATGTGATGTAGATCAAGGGACCGAACAGGTCGTTCCACGACTCGAGGAACGTGAACACCCCGATCGCGGCCAACGCCGGTTTGGTCTGCGGCAGCATGATCCGCCAGTAGATGCCGAACGTGGAGGCCCCGTCGATCTTGCCCGCGTCCTCGAGTTCGTTCGGGATCGTCATGAAGGACTGCCGCATCAGGAACGTCGCGAACACCGGTGTGAGCACTCTTGGCACCCACAACGGATACTGCGTGTCCACCCAGCCGATGTGCTGGAAGACGATGTACTGCGGGATCAGGTAGGCGATCCCCGGGATGATCGAGGTGCCGAGCAGCACCATGAACGCCAGGTCCCGGCCGGCGAACCGCAGCCGCGCGAACGCGTATCCGGCCATCGACGCGACGATCAGGATGCCGATCACGTTGAGCCCGGCGAGTTTGACGCTGTTCCAGAGGAACACCGGGATCAGCTCGAACACCTGCCGGTAGTTGTCCCACTGGGTGTCCGTGGGCAGGAACTTCGGGGGCACCGAGAGGACCTTCGCCTCCGGCCGCAGTGACGCACTGATCATCCAGACCAGCGGCGCCAGGAACGCCACCGCGAACAGGGACATCACCACGTACTGCGAGGTCTTGCCGACGAGTCTCATGAGTAGAACACCCACCTCTTCTGCAGCTTCCACTGCAAGTAGGTGACCGCCGCGATCACCACGAAGAGGATCCACGCCATCGCCGAGGCGTAGCCGACCTTTCCGTAGCTGAACGCGTTCTGGTAGATGTTGTAGATGTAGACGCTGGTGGAGTGGCCCGGCCCGCCCTTGGTCATCACGTAGATCAGGCCGAAGACCTGGAACGACGAGATGAACTGCGTGATCAACAGGAACAGGAAGTGCGGCGTCAGCAGCGGCAGCGTGATGAACCGCAGCCGCTGCCACGCACCGGCCCCGTCGATCTTCGCGGACTCGAAGTACTCGTTCGGAAGGCCCTGCAGGCCCGCGAGCAAGATGATCATCGGGTACCCGATGCCCTGCCAGACGCTGACCATGATCACCGCCGGCATCGCCCAGGACGAGCTCGACAACCATTGCGGGCCATCGATCCCGATCTGGTGGAGCAGCCCGTTGACGACGCCGTTGTCCGGCTGGAAGAACCAGAACCAGACGAACCCGATCGCCACGACGTTCGTCACGTACGGCGCGAAGTACGCCGTCCGGAAGAAGGCGACTCCGCGGATCGGGCGAACACAGAGCAGGGCCAGGATCAGCCCGATACCGATCGTCAACGGGATGCTGACCAGCGTGAAGTAGACCGTGTTCTTGAACGTCTGCAGGAACAACGGGTCGTTGGTGAACATGTCGGTGAAGTTCCGCAGGCCGACGAACTTCGGCGCTGCGATCCCGTTCCAGTCGGTCAGCGAGGCGACCATCGAGACCAGGATCGGGAAGAACTGGAAGGCCACGACTCCGACCACGATCGGACTGATGAACAGCCAGCCGATCAGGTTCCGCTTGCGCCGTGCCCGCCGGATCTCGGCGGTGCGGTCGACTGGTACGACCGCCACCACCGGGTCCCGCGTCGGTGTAGTCGTTGCCATCGACCTCAACTACCCTTCAAGGCGTTCTCCACCTGTGGCTTCATCTGGCTGAGGACGTCGCCGACCGGCTTCTCGCAGTTGTAGGCCTGGTCGAGCGCGGGCCGGTACAACTCGCGGGCTCCGATCGTGTTCTTGGTCTGGTTGGTCGCGGTCAGGTGCTTGGCCGCCTCGGCGAACAGCCCGATGTGCGCGGGCATCTTCCCGTTCGGCGCCAGCTCGGCCGCGGCCTTCAGGTTGATCGGGGTGAACGCGCCACCCTGCAACAAGGTCTTGCCGCCCTCTTCACTGGCCAGGTACTTGAGCAGGTCCCAGGCCTGATCCGGATTCTTGGCCTTCTTCGGGATGCAGAACACGATCACGCTCGACTCGGTCTTCTGCTCCACGTCACCAGGCGGCGGAGCGACATCCCAGGTGAAGTCCTTGATCGTGGACCGCAGGTACGGCACGGTGCCGAAGGTCGCGAACATCATCGCGAGCTTTCCCTGCGCGAACATCTGAGTGTCCGCGTTGTCCTGCTGCAGCGCGGACCACGGCGGCTGCACCTTGTCCTTGCAGGTCAGATCGGTCGCCCACTGCAGTGCCTCGACCTCCTTCGGGTCGGACAACGTGAACTGGGTCCCGTCCTGGGAGAAGATCCCGGTCTGACTGCCGTGGTTCACCGTGAACGTCTGCTCGTAACCCGTGTCCAGGTAGACCAGAGCGCCGTACTGCTTCTTGGCCGGATCGGTGAGCTTCTTCGCCTTCTCCTGGAAGTCGGCCCACGTCCAGCCCGTCGACGACCAGGTCGTCGGCGGCAGCGGTACGCCGGCCTGCTTGAACAGATCCGCGTTGTAGAAGATCAACCGGGGTTCGTAGCCGAGCACCCAGGCGGTATGCGAACCGTCCGGCTGCTTGGGGAACTCGTACGTCTCCTTGGCGAACTGCGACGTGTCCAGCTTGTCCTTGTCGATGTACGACTTCAGGTCGAGCAGCGCGCCCTGCGTGGAGAAGCCACGGACGAAGTCGTCGTTGATCCGCATCACGTCCGGCGGGCTGCCGCCCGCGATCAGCGTGCGCATCTTGGTGTCGTACTCCTGGGTGACCGCAGGCTGAACGGTGACCTTGGTGCCGGAGTCCTTCTCGTAGGCCTGGATGGCCTGCTCGAGCGGGGTGCCCTTGACCTGCTCCCAGTTCAGGAAGGTCAGGCCGTTCTTGCTGTCACCACCGGCGTTGCCGCCACCACAGGCGGCCAGCGCACCACTGGCCGCAATTCCCGTCAGTCCGGCGAGAAACCTGCGGCGGCTCAGGTTGGAGGGCAAAGTCTGCACCGGAATCTCCCATCCGCTAGGGATGAATACGTATACAATGAATACGTATACAGAGGTCGGTCCGCGAGGTCAACCGCGAGCGGTGACACTCTTCAGTAGGGTTTGGGGACCGGAGAAGAAGGGGAGGCGGCTCATGTCACGACCACCGACGAGCCGGGATCTGGCACGGCTGGCGGGGGTGTCCCAGGCGACGGTTTCGCGGGTGCTGACCAACAATCCGAAGGTCAACCCGGAGACCCGGGCCCGGGTTCTGCAGGTACTGAAGGACGCCAACTACATTCCGAATGCGCTGGCCCGGGCGATGAAGACCGGGCGGACCGACACCATCGGCGTGTTCATGACGCGCGTGACGAGCCCGTTCCACGCCGAACTGCTGGACGAGATCGGCCGGGTGCTGAGCTCGATCGGTCAGCACATGATCCTGTGGAACATCGAGCACGACCCCGAGGAGGCGGTCGGCAAGGTGATCCAGCAGCGCCTGGTCGACGGGTTCCTGCTGACGTCGGCGACGTACGCGTCGTCCCTGCACACGATGGCAGTCGCCTCGGGGACACCGACCGTACTGCTGCACCGCGGCATCGACGGCCTCGACTGCGACCAGGTCGTCGGCGACAACTGGCAGGGTGCGTACGACGCCGGCCGCTATCTGGTCGAGGCCGGGCATACCGACATCGGCCTGGTCTCGCTGGTCCACACCGGGAACACCTCCCGGGACCGCGATCTCGGCTTCCGGGCCGCGCTCGCCGACGCCGGTGTCAAGATCAAGCCCCGCAACGTCGTGTCGGTCGGGGTGCCGCACGCCGACGGCCACGCCGCCGCACAGAAGCTGCTCTCCGCGAACAACCCGCCGACCGCGATCTACACGGTCACCGACCTGCTCGCGTTCGGCATCCTCGACGGCGCGCGGGCACTCGGGGTCAAGGTGCCGGACGACGTGTGGGTGGTCGGCTTCGACAACACCGACCTGGCGGCGTGGGAGTCGTTCGACCTCACATCGGTCGAGCAGCCGGTGCACGCGATCGTCGAGACCGGCGTCTCGCTGCTTCGCCAGCGGATCGCGGATCCGGAGCGACCGACCGAGATCGTCACGCTGCCGTGCCCGTTGGTGATCCGCGGGTCGACCGCGAACACCCTTATCAGCTGAGCCTTGGGAGCACGTCGCGGAGCACGGCGGCGTGCTCCTCGGGCTTGGACAGACCCATCTTCATCGTGTTGACGCCGAGGTGGGTCGCGCCGAGGTCGCGCCAGCCGTCGGCGAACGCCCGCCAGTCCTGCTCGGGTACGGCGCCGAGCGTGAGGCGGGCCTCGATGCCGATCGTGGCCGGATCGCGGCCGGCCTTGGTCGGCTGCTTCGCGGATCATCGCGAGCTGCTGGCGAGCCCGATCGTCGGGCGCCGACTGCGGCATCCACCCGTCCCCGATCCGGCCGGTGCGTCGCAGTACGGCGTCCGCACTGCCGCCGAACCAGATCGGGATCCGCCGGCCCGGCAACGGATTCAGCCCGGCCTCCTCGACCCGGTCGAACTCGCCGTCGTACGAGATGACCGGATCGGCCCACAGCCTGCGCAACAAGTCGACCTGCTGGGTCAACCGCGCACCCCGCTTCTCGAACGGCACCCCGAGAGCGTCGTACTCGACGGCGTTCCACCCGATGCCGACACCCAGCCTGAGCCGGCCGCCACTGAGCACGTCGACCTCCGCGGCCTGCTTCGCCACCAGCGCCGTCTGCCGCTGCGGCAGCACGAGTACGCCGGTCACCAGCTCGAGGTCGGTCGTGATCGCCGCCATATACCCGAACAGCACGAAAACCTCATGAAACAAGGACTTGTCGGTGTAGCCGGTCCACCCCGGCCGATGCGCCGGATCCGCGCCGAGCACATGGTCGTACGCGACGACATGGTTGTACCCGGCCCGCTCGACGGTCGTCGTCCAGTCGCGGACCACCGCCGGATCCGCACCGATCTCGAGCTGCGGGAACACGGCACCGATCTTCACTTCGTAGCCTCCGGCAACAAGTTGATCAAACCCCGCACAGCCAGCTCGAACGGCTCCGCCGAACCGGCCGCCCGGGCCAGCACATAACCACCCTGCAGTACGGCGGCGATGGTCGCAGCCGTCTGCTCAGGAACCAGCGAGTCAGGATACTCGCCAGCACGCTTGCCCTCAGCAATTATCTCGGCCAGCCGGCCCTGGAGCCAGGCGAACGTCTCCGCCACCGGCGCCCGCAACTCGCGATGCTCCATCACCTCCGGATCCGCCGTCAGCCGGCCGATCCGGCACCCCTTGAGGACATCGCGTTCCCGCTCGAGATAGCCACTGATCCGCTCAGTCGCCGTACCCGGCCCGTTCAACTGCTCCTCGGCGGCCTCGCGAAGCTCCGCCGACGACCGATCGATCGCCGCCCGGGCAAGCTGGGCCTTCCCACTGAAGTGGTGATACATACTCCCCTGCCCGGCATCAGCGGCCCGCTGAATCGCCTTCGGGCTGGTCCCGACGTACCCCCGCTCCCACAACAACTCCTGCGTACTGCGAATCAACCGCTCCACCGTCTCCACCCCGCCACTGTACCCACAGGTACACCACCGATGTGTCAGCTCGGATCACCGTCGCGTGGCAGACGGCAATGAAGGGCACAGAGTGCCCGATCGCTTGTCTTCGAAGTGCGCAGAGCGGGGCGCTACCGTATGCCGGTGAGCGTTGATCCGGTAGCGCACAACCGCGCGGCGTGGGACCTTCAGGTCGAGAGCGGCAACGAGTGGTCGCGCCCGGTCACTCCCGAGACCGTCGCGCGGGCACGCGCCGGTGACTGGTCCGTCGTGCTCATCGGGTACCGGCCGGTCGACCGGGCGTGGTTCCCCGCCGACCTGCCCGATGTCGACATTCTCTGCCTGGCCTCGGGCGGTGGGCAGCAAGGCCCGACGCTCGCCGCGGCCGGCGCGCGGGTCACGGTCTTCGACAACTCGCCGCGTCAGCTCGCCCAGGATCAGATGGTCGCGGAGCGCGACGGTCTGGAGCTGCGCACGGTACTGGGCGACATGCGCGACCTGTCGGAGTTCGGCGACTCCTCGTTCGACCTCGTCCTCAACCCGGTCTCGAACCTCTTCGTGCCCGAGCTCGCACCCGTGTGGCGCGAGTGCTTCCGCGTGCTGCGGCCGGGCGGCGCGCTGCTGTGCGGCTTCCTCAACCCTGACGTGTACCTGTTTGACCACGAGGCCATGGACACCCGCGGCGAGCTGGTCGTCCGCCACCGCCTGCCGTACAGCGACCTGTCACACGTCCCGGCCGAGGAGCGCGAGCGGCTGTGGGGAGCCAACGCGCCGCTGGAGTACAGCCACACGATGGCCGAGCAGATCGGCGGGCAGCTCGCCGCCGGCTTCGTGATCACCGGGTTCGACGAGGCCCCGCACCATTCCGACGCCACCGCAGGCTGGCTGCCCGGCTACTACGCCACCCGCGCCCTCAAACCCTGACAGATATGGGCTACCGCAGCGACTCTCAGACTTCCGCCTTGGGGGTGCAACCTCAACGAGCGGGCCTCCCGTCTTGAGGGGGACATGGAGAGTGGAGGACTGGATGGCGGAGCGGGACAAGGCGTTCGTCGAGTTCGTGGAGGCGGCGATTCCGTCGCTACGGAGGACGGCGTACCTGATCGGCGGCGACCGGCACAAGGCGGACGATGTCGTCCAGGAGACGCTCTACAAGGTGTACCTCGCCTGGCCGAAGGTGCAACGGGCCGGGAACCCGTTCGCCTACGCCCGCCGGATGCTGGTCAATGTCGCGTACGACGGTGGCCGGCGTCCCTGGCGCCGGGAGGTCACCATCGCCGAGGTCCCGGAGTACGCCGCCCAGAACGGCGACTTCGCGACCGGGCACGCTGACCGTGACGAGGTGCTCGAAGCGCTGCGAGCACTGGGGCCACGGCAGCGTGCCTGCGTCGTCCTGCGGTACTACGAGGACCTCTCGGTCGAGCAGACCGCGGAGATCCTCGGGTGCTCGGAGGGCACGGTGAAAAGCCAGGCCGCCCGCGGCCTCGACACTCTCCGCAAGGCCATCGATCGGCGACGGAGTCCGGCGCTGTGAAGGAGTACGAGATGGAAGACACCCGCGAGGTCAGCGCTGAACTTCACCGCCTGGCCGACACCGAACCACTGGATCACTTCGACACCGGAACGGTCCTCACCCGAGGCCGCCGTGGCCTCCGGCGCCGCCGCTTCCTAGGCGCCGGCGGCGCCATCGCCGGCGTCGCCGCGGCAGCCCTCGCTGTCACCCTCATCCCCAACCTCACCGCCACCGGCAACGGCCCTGGCGTGGCCGGCACCCAAACCGAGAACTCCCAGTTCAGCCCGGTCCCGGGTGTCCCCCGCGGCGAGGACGGCGCCGGCCAGCGGATCTCCAAGCAGGAGGCCGAACGCCGCTGCGCGCTGCGGTACCCCGGTACGAAGGGCTCGATGAAGGGACGCACCGGCTTCCGGTCCGTGAGCTCGCAGGCCTACATCCGTAAGATCTCTGCCGGGGCCCCGGTGACCCCGTTCTGCACGATCCCCGGCGGGGACAAACCGTCCGCCGCACTGGTCGCTGCCGCGAAGGCGGATCCGTTCCCGAAGAACGCCGCCGACCAGCTTCGCAACTGCTCGGTGAACGCATGGGTCGACATGACCACATGGCACATCCTGGTCTCCGACCGTCTGAGTCTGGACAACGAGAAGAACTACCGCGGATTCAACCGGGAACTGCTGATCGCGATCTCACCGTCCGGCAAGACAGCGATCGCCTGCCAGTTGCCGGTGAACGATCTCCGAGGCGCCGGCTACGGCTGGGGCGTCACCGCCTTGCGCCTCGACGACCTCGGCACGGACTACCCGCGGCTGCTGCTACCTGACGGGACCCGCGGCAAGGAGCTCGCCGCGATTCTGCCCGAGGGCACGGACTGCAATGGCAAGATCTGCGGCCGGTCGCTGCCCACCGGTTGGGGGCGAGCACCGGCGAACACCGCCAAGATCGTCGTACAGATCGGCTCCGGCCCGAAGTACGAGTCACCGCTCAAGGACGGCTGGTACACCTTCACCGCGCTCGACAAGAACAGTCACTCCAACGACGAGCGGTTGACGGTCAGAGCGTACGACAAGGACGGAAAGCTCCTCAGCAAGCTCTACCCCGAGAAGTGATCGAGGCACCGGCCCGGGACTGCCCCGGGCCGGTGTTCTGTCAGCGGATGCGACGTTCCGGGGGTGCGATGCCGAGGGTAAGGGCGGCGAGGATGCAGTCCACTCGGTGGTGCAGCGGCCATCGCGGCCTCCCAGGCAGCCGGTGACGACGGCACCTTCACCGAGACCCGTATTCGCGCGGGAGATCCTCGACGCGAGGAGCTCAACCGTCCTGCACCCACAGGTACGGGCCTGGGACATGAAGGTGGGGAGGATCCTGTGACTGAATCGGCACAGGATCCTCCCCACCTTCGCTGTCAGCTGATGGTCAGGATCTTGTTGACCGTGTACGCCGGGGCGTGGTCGGCGTCGCCGGGGAAGTAGACGCGGTAGGCGATCTGGCCGCGCACCGCCGGCTTGATGCCGAACGCGTACTTGCCGGAGGTGCTGAGCTTCACCGACGCGATCGACTTCCACACCTTGTTGCCGTACTGCTGCAGCTGAACAGTCTGCCCCGCGTGTGCGGGAGCGACGTACCCGCTGAAGGCGGTCGTGCCACCGAGGCGGATCGATGCCGGCGACAGCGTCGCCGAGATCGTCGGGCGGACCTGGACGGTGAGGTCCGGCGTGCGGGTGCCCATCAGGTCGGCGTTGCCCGGGAACGTCAGCATGTAGACCGACGACACGAGCGGCTTGTGCGTCAAGGAGAACGTCCCGAGCCCGGACGTCTGCATCGCCGCCAGCAGGGTGAACTTCGACGAGTTCTTCGGCCGTACGTACACGTTCACCGGCAACTGCGAGTACCGCACGTTGTCGATCCGCAGCGTGCTGCCCTTGATCGTGATCGAGCCCCCGTAGTTGATCAGCGTCGAGGTCGTCGAGATCCCCGACTTCATCCCGAGCAGTTGCTTGACCGCGGGCTGGCTGTAGTGGCCGGTGCGGTCCTTCACCCAGGCGGCATACGTGTACGTCGTACCTTGCGCGAGGCCGGTGTTCTTGACCACAGTCCCGGTGCCCGCGTACACGAGTGTCCCGGTGCTGATCGTCGGCGCCTTGCTCCCAACGTTCCGCCGGACGATCACCTGGTCGAGATCCGGTGTCGGGGGGAGCTTCCAGGACAGGTTCGCGGCCAGGTAGGCACCGGTGCCGGAGAGCTCGACCGGCTGCGGAACGAGGTCCGCCGTACTGAACACCGAAGTGAACGGCGCCACCGGGACGACCCGGCCGCTTTCCAGGATGCCGGTCGCGGTGATCAGCATCGGAGTCGCCTCGGGCCACGTGCTGATCGGCTTGAGGGTGGCCTGGCGCGTGGCCGGGTCGTACGAGATTTCCATGTCGACCACTGCACCGGTCTTGGCGTTGCGTACCCACAGACCGCCCTCGCCGAGACTGTCCGCGTCGATATCCCGCGCGAACGTGATCACAACATTGCTGTTGACCGGCACGTTGGACGACAGGTTTCCCGGCTGGATGTCGCGGACCGGGTACGCATCGATCGGCGCGGTGCCGACGTTGCCGTCCGCGTTGGTGACCTTCAGCGAATAGGCGCGGCTGTCCCGCGACCCGTTGGCGTTCCGGACGGCGATGTACATCGGGCCGGCCGGAACGTTGACGTACGTCGACGCGGTCAGCGCCTGCGGGATCTCGTACCCGTCGCTGCCGACCGGAGGCTCCGGCTTCTGCACGAAGGCCAGCGGCTTGAGATTCTCGTCGTACGCCGACACGACCGGGCCGAAGTTCTGCGCGTAGGTACCCGAGTCGAACATCGGCCCGGTGACATCGATGCGGACATCGTGGGCGTAGTCCGTCGGCAGCTTGTACCAGTCGACGTCACCCTCGACGCTGATCGTCGACGAGACCGCGACGCCGGCGATCAGCTCACCCGCACGGGCGGGCTGGTCGTTCTTGTCCGCGACACCCTGCGCGAAGTCGGTGGTCCACTTGCCGCCGAGGGCGTAGTACGCGTCGAGGATGCCGGCGCCGTAGTACGGGTCGGTGCCGCGGGGGCCGGCGTCGCGGGCAGTGGCCTTCAGGCGGGCCATCACCTGAGCCGGGGTGAACGACGGCCACTTGTTGCGAACCAGGGCGGCGACCCCGGCGACGACCGGGGACGAGAACGACGTACCCGCGAGGCCGAGCAAGTACGGCTCGTAGCCGGCCGGTGTCTGCGCGCGGGGCGCCGTACTGGTGATGTTGTAGCCCGGGGCGGCAATGTCGACCGAGTCGCCGTAGGTGCTGAAGCTGGTCAGTACGCCGGCCTGGTTCGTGGCGCCGACCGACAGGACCTCCGGGTACGCCGCCGGGTAGTTCAGGGACGGGTCGCCGGTGTTGCCGGCCGCGGCGACCAGGACGACACCGGCCTTGACCGCGTTCTGGATCGCGGTGTGCAGGATCGGGTTGTCGCCTTCACCGCCGAGCGACATGTTGATCACCCGGACGCCGTTCTTGACTGCCCAGTTGATGCCGTTGATCAGGTTCGTGTCATCGCCCGAGCCGGTGTCGTCGAGCACCTTGACCGGGCGGACCTTCGCGTTCCAGGCCACACCCGCGACGCCGATCCCGTTGGCGGTACCGGCCGCGATGATGCCGGTGACCGCCGTACCGTGGCCGTCGCCGTCGTTCGGCGGCAGGGCTGTGTTGAAGGTGTTGTAGCCCGGCAGCAGGTGACCTGCCAGGTCCGGGTGGCCGGCGTCGACACCGGTGTCGAGGACACCGATCGTCTGAGTGCCCGCCGTCTTCGAGAGGTCCCAGGCCTTGTCGACCCGGACGGTCGGCAGGTACTTCTGGTAGTTCGTGTAGAGCAGATCGTTCGGGGTGGCGGACTTCTGCCGGATGTAGTTGAGCGAGGCAAGCTCGACCGAGGGGTCGGCCTTGACCCTCTTCAGCAGTTCCGGCGCCGAGGTGTCACCGGTCACCGTGACGATGTCGGAGGTGACGGACGCGCCGGCCGTGCCCTTGACCTTTGCCAGCGCGGCCTTGCGGGCCGACGTGGTGGCCTTCGGCTTGAACTGCACGATCACGGACTTCGCGTCGTACGCCGGGCCGCTCGCACTGGCGGGATGGAACTTCGCCTGGAGCAGATGCGGCTCCGCGGACACCGCGGCGGTGCCGGACGAGCCGGTGACGACGACCACCGACCCCGCAACCAAGGCAGCCGGCAAAGCCAGCCGCAGCAAACGCGCAGAACGGGACACCACAACCCCCAAGAGCCTCGATAGGGCGGAAACGGACCACGAAACGGCCCGAGCCCTAGATCGCTGGGTCCATCCCTGGCGTTACACCGTCCCCGCGGCGGCTACGACTCGCAGACGCCACCGAATCGAGTTCCAGGCCGTGTCCATTGGCCGGGATCACATCTCACCCGCCGGTCAGACGTGTCGTTCGGGGGTTTCTCACATTTTTCAATGACTTGTCGGTGGGCGGTTATTGGTCGGGACCGATAGTCTCGGGCGCCATGAGCACCAGTGTCGCCGTTGCGGTAATCACCTTCAGGCGACCTGCTCTGTTGCACGCGCTGCTGACGAGCCTGCAGGCCCAGGAACTGCCCGAGGACTCCGATTACGCGATCCGGATCGTGGTGGTCGACAACGACGCGGAGGGATCCGCGGCCCGGGTGATCCAGGAGTTCGGCGCGGGGAAGCCGTACCCGATCGAATCGGTGGTCGAAGCGGAGCCGGGGATCCCGTTCGCGCGGGAGAAGTCGGTCGAGCTGTGCTGGAACGACGACGCCCTGATTTTCGTGGACGACGACGAGGTCGCGCCGCCCGGGTGGCTGGCGGCCCTTCTCAACGCCTGGGAATCGACCGGTGCCGACGTAGTCACCGGTCCGGTCAAGGGCAACCTGCCGCCCGGCGCTCCGCCCTGGAACCGCCACAGCGACGTCCACGACTCGACCGGAAGGCACACCACCGGCGAGGAACTGCGCAAGGCGTACACAAACAACACGCTGGTCAGCCAGCGGGTGTACCACGCGATCACGCCGGGCTTCCATCCCGCGTTCCGTTACACCGGCTCCAGCGACCTGCACTTCTTCCTGCGGGTGCACCGCGCCGGGTTCCGGATCGTCTGGTGCGAGGAGGCCTGCATCGCCGAGGAGGTGCCGGTCGGGCGGACCACGCTGCGCTGGCTGGTACGGCGCGCGTTCCGGTCCGGCAGCGGCGACACGATCAGCCGGCTGCTGATCCATCAGGGCGCGATCAGCTACGTGCTGGTGCTGGCCTATGCTTCGGCGCGGGTGATCTCGGCGATCGGGTTCGCCCTCGCCGGGCTCTTGCTGCTCGGCCGGAAGACATACCTGCTGAAGGCGGTCCGGCGGTTCTTCTCGGGCGTCGGCAGTCTCGCGGGCATAGTGGGGATCAACCATGACGAGTACCGGGAACGGCACGGGTCCGAACGAGGTCCCGACGGTGGCGAGCCTGTGCCGGGCGATCTGGCAGGTGGAGCGGAACCTGAGTCTGCTCGACTGGAAGATCCGGAGCGCGCATCCGTGGCCGATCATCCGGATGCGCGTCTTCCATGAGCTGACCCGCCGCAGCGGCATCCATGGCGCTTCCCATCCGGTACGACGTTCGCCGTACGACAAGGCCGCCCTCGTCGGCAGGCATGTGAGCGGACTCGTCACCCGCAACCCGTTCCTCGGCCGGTTCGACGCCCTCGTCGTACCGCACCCGCGGAAACCGGGCGGTGTCGAGATCTACACCGACGAGCTCCGCGCCGTCCTCGGCCCGTCGGCGCTGATCCTGGACTCGGGCATCAACGGGACACCGCTGCCCGGCAGCAAGAACCTGGACTTCTTCACCTCGGCCGCCGGAGCGGTACACCAGCGTCAACTGGACGACCGCGGCATCGGAGCAGCACTGCGGGACCTGACCGGTGTCTCGGTGCCTGTGGGCGCACTGCTCGCCCGCGAGGTGCCCAAGCACCTCCGGCTACGGGCGCTCTACCGCGCGCTACTGCGACGCCATCGGATCGAGACGGTCTACGTGGTCGTCGCGTACTTCCACCAGCACATCGTCGGCGCCGCGCGCGACCTCGGCATCCGCGTGGTCGAACTGCAGCATGGCGCGATCAGCCCGTTCCACCTCGGCTACAGCTACCCGGGCCGCCCGGTCGTCGCGGACCAGCCGGACGAGCTGTGGTGTTTCGGCTCGTACTGGACCTCTGTCGCCGACCTGCCCGCCGGGATGAAGACCGCGGTGATCGGCGCGCCCTTTCTCCCCGCAGCGGGACCGAAGGACCCCCAGCGCGTCGTGTTCCTGTCTCAGGGCACGATCGGCACCGAACTCCTCCACGTCGCCGAGTCGGTCGCGAAGGAGCATCCGAGTCTGGAGGTCCTGTTCCGCCTCCACCCCAGCGAGCGTGCGGCCGACTACACGATCCCCGCCGGTGTACAGCTGTCCACCGGCGGCAGCACGCTGGACCTGCTGGCCTCGGCCACCTACCAGGTCGGCGTCTCGACGACCGCACTGTTCGAAGGCATGGCGCTAGGCTGCCGCACCGCCGTCGCCAACCTGCCCGGGCACGAGTACCTCGAGCCGGCGATCGCGCGAGGACACGCACTCCTCATGACCAGACCGTCCCAGCTCACCGACGCCCCCATCTGCCCCGACCCCACCGCCTACTACGCCCCCACCAACCTCCGTCCCCTCCTCTGACTCCCCGCGCCCTCTGGTGGGTCAGCCCACGAGAGGGTGGGTCAGCACCCCGCAACACCCCTCACGAACCCACCCGCTGATGGGTCAGCCCACCAGACGGTGGGTCAACACCCCACAACACCCCTCACGAACCCACCCGCTCATGGGTCAGCCCATGAGACGGGGTGGGGGACTAAGGCTGGCGGCCGATCAGGCCGAGTAGGCGGTCCTGGAGTGGGGCGTCCGGTGGGACGGGCACCTCGGGGCCGTAGACCTCGATTCCTTCGCCGAAAGCCCCGGGTGTTCGGTACTTCTCCATCAGGTCCGGCGGGATCGCCACCGCGGTCGCCCAGAGGCGTTCGACGTCGACGGGGTCCATCGTCTCGTCCTGGCCGGTCGCCCGGGCCAGGTCCCAGCCGTGCAGGACGAGGTCGTCGGAGACCACCTGGTCGATGTGTCGCTCGGCCGTCATCGGGCCGGCCGGGGTGTCGGTCTCGGTCAGCGCGAGGATCGGGTCGTCGAGCACGTCCTCGACCGCCGCGCGCGCCTCCTGGAACGCGGTCAACGGGTCGTCGGACGGCTCCAGTTTGCGGGCGACCGGCTGCAGCATGACCCCGTGCATCGTCACGACGTGGTCGACCACATCCCGGGCGGTCCACTTGGCGCACGGTGACTGGTTGTCCCACTGGTCCGGCTCCACCGCCGCGACCGTCCGCTCGAACGCCTCGGCCCGTCGCCGGTACCGCTCCGCGATCTCACCCATCCGCTTCACTCCCTGTCTCCCCCGTGCCTGCCCGCATCCTCCCCGTTCCCCACTCCCTCCGCTACAACTCACCCTTGCCGAACCCGGCTGGGGAGGATCTGCCCTCCTGATCTGGGCAGAAATCCTCCCCAAGCCGGGTCGACCGAACTGTCGGCGGCGGCTCCTAGGGTCTGGGGCATGCGGATGGTGGAGCTCGGGCGGACGGGGTTGAAAGTGAGCCGGCTGGGGCTGGGGCTCGCGTCGATCGGGGGGATGTTCTCCGCGGTGCCGCAGGGGCAGGCCGTCGCGACCATCGATCGTGCCTGGGAGCTCGGCGTCCGGCTCTTCGACACCGCGCCGGTGTACGGGTACGGGCTCTCGGAGCAGCGCGCCGGGCTGGCGCTGCGCGGGCGACCGCGGGCCGAGTTCGTGCTCTGCAGCAAGGTCGGCCGGTTGATCGAGCCCGGCGGCCCCGACATCCAGCCGATCTGGGCCGAGCCACCGGCCGGCCTCGGTCCACGGCTCGACTATTCGTACGGCGCGGTGCTCCGCTCGTTCGAAGCCAGCCTGGAGCGGATGGGCATCGACCGGATCGACATCCTGCACATCCACGACCCGGATCTCGACTACCTGACCGCCTCGACCGACGCCCTGCGAGCGCTGACCGAGCTCCGCGGCCGCGGCACGATCCGGGCGATCTCCCTCGGCGTGAACCACGCTGACGTGGCGGCCCGGTTCCTCCGCGAGACCGGCCGGGCTGGACCCGACTGCATCCTGCTCGCCGGCCAGTACACGCTGCTGGACCAGTCCGGAGCGGACGAGCTGCTCCCGTTGTGCGAGAAGCTCGGCGTCGCCGTACTCGCGGCCGGCGTTTTCCAAGGTGGCGTCCTGGCCGACACCGCGGACGGAGCGCCGCACGGGTACGCGCGGGTACCACCTGCCCTGCTCCGGCGGATCGACGGACTCCGTGAGCTCTGCCGTGAGTACGGCGTACCCCTGCTGGCTGCCGCCCTTCAGTTCCCGCTCACGCATCCCGCCGTACCCGCCGTCGTGGTCGGTGCACGGAGCCCACGGGAGATCACCGAGGTCGCGGCGTGGCTCGACCACGAGATCCCGCCGGCGCTCTGGGCGGAGTTAGGGTCTGCGCTATGAGGTACATGCTGCTTCACAAGACCAATGCGAGCCTCGAGGCGGGCAATCCGCCGGACGCGGAGGTGCTGGTCCGGGCGGACGCGGTGCTCGAGGAGATGCGTCAGGCGGGCGTGCTGGTGCTCGGCGAGGGCCTGATGCCGAGCTCGCGCGGCGCCCGGATCACGTTCCCCGTCCCGGGCCAGCCGCGCGTCCTCGACGGCCCGTTCGCCGAGACCAAGGAGCTTGTCGCGGGCGTCTCGATCATCCGTGTCGACTCGAAAGAGGAAGCGGTCCAGTGGGCCCTCCGGTTCGCCGAAGCCGACCCCAACACCCCGATCGACATCCTGGAGATCGCGGGCTAAAGCGTCAGATGCAGGATCGGATAGGGCTTGTTGGTCGAGTCGGTCTCACTGCGGCCGACGACCCGGAAGCCGTGGTGCAGGTAGAACCCGACGGCCTGCGGATTCTGCTCGTTGACGTCGACCGACGTGGCGGCGAAGGTCTGGAAGGCGTGCGCGAGCAGCATGCTCCCGCCACCCTGCCCGCGGTACGCCGGATCGAGGAAGAGCATCTCGACGTTGCCCGCGACCACCCCGATGAAGCCGATCAGCAGCCCGTCATCCGCCCGCAGCCCGGCCAGCTGCGGGATCTCCCCGAACGACGCCCGCACCAGCGGCCGGAACACGTCCAGATCCGCCTCGGTCACGAAGTCATGCGTCGCCCGGACCGACGCCTCCCACAACTCCGCCGCCCGGTCGTACTCCTCCGGCGCGATGTCGCTGATCTCCATGCGCCCAACGGTCCCATCGCCCGCACCGGCTGTCAGGCGGATTACCCCGCGATAACGCCCTCCTCGGCGACCACGAGAGAGTCGATGGCAGCGAAGAAACGGGCGATCCCCGGCAGGTTCGGGCCCTTGTCCCGTGAGGCGGCGAAGTCTTCCGAGCTCGCCCACTCGACGATGTCCAGCCACTCGTTGTCCGGCAGTTGCACGAGGCGCGCGCCGAGGAAGCCGGTCCGGTCGGCCTCGAAGTCCTTCAACATGTCCGCCCGGGCGACGAGCAACTCCTCGGTCTTCTCCGGCAGCACACGGAAGCGGGTCAACTCGACAGTCGTCATGGTGTTCCTTTCAGGACAGGTTGGTGGCCGCCCAGCCGGTGATGTCGTCGTGGCGGATCGCCGCGGCCATCAGGTCGGGGAAGAGGTCCGGGGTGCAGGCGAAGGTCGGTACGCCGAGGTCCGCGAGGGCCGCGGCGTTTTCGGCGTCGTACGACGGGGTGCCGGAGTCGGCCAGCGCGAGCAGCGCGATCAGCTGGACGCCGGACTCGACCAGACTGCGAGCCCGGCGAAGCATCTCCTCGCGGACGCCGCCCTCGTAGAGATCCGTGATCAGCACCATCACGGTCTCGGCCGGCTTGGTGACCAGCTCCTCGCAGTAGGCGAGGGCACGGTTGATGTCGGTCCCACCGCCGAGCTGCGTGCCGAACAGCACGTCGACCGGATCCTCCAGCTGATCGGTCAGGTCGACCACCGCGGTGTCGAAGACGACCAGGCTGGTCCGCAGCGTCCGCATCGACCCGAGTACCGCGCCGAACAGGCTCGCGTACACCACCGACTCCGCCATCGAGCCCGACTGGTCGATCGCCAGCACCACGTCTCGCTGGACGCTGTGGTTGCGCCGCGCATACCCGACCAGCCGGTCCGGGACGATCGTGCCGAGCGCCGGCGAGAAGTGCTTGAGGTTGGCCCGGATCGTCCGGTCCCAGTCGATGTCGGAGTGCCGCGGTCGGCCGGTCCGGCCGGCCCGGTCGAGCGCGCCGGTAACGGCCGCCCGGGTCCGCTCGGCCAGGCGCTTCTCCAGCTCGGCGACCACCCGGCCGACCACCTCGCGGGCGGTCTGCTTGGTCTCCTCCGGCATCACCTCGTTGAGCGCGAGCAGGGTGCTGACCAGGTGTACGTCGGGCTCGACCGCGCCGAGCAGCTCCGGCTCCATCAGCATCCGGGTGATCCCGAGCCGGTCGACCGCGTCCCGCTGCATCACCTGTACGACGGTGCTCGGGAAGTACTGCCGGATGTCGCCGAGCCACCGCGCCACCCGCGGCGCCGACGAGCCGAGTCCGGCCGATCGCTGCGTGCCCGGCTCGCCCGGCTCAGCGTCGTACAGGGCGGACAGCGCTGCGTCGACGGATCGGTCCACCGACGAGAGCGTCGTACCGGTCTCCGGCGTCGGCTTCGCCGCCCAGCACCATCCGCCAGCGGCGCATGCGTTCGTCTCCGCTCATCACACCCCCAGGAGCTGTGCGACGACAGGAAGGACGGACGCGGCCAGCTCGGTGTCGAGATCGTTGTCATCAGCAACGACGCATGGCGGCCGGGATCGCCGAGCGCGCGGGCGCGAGTCGCCGATCGAGCGGCGCTCCGGCGAGGCGAAGGTCCCGAAGGTACGACGCAGCAACGGCAGCACCTCGAGGAACGCCTCGTCCGGGATCGCGGCCAGCCACGAGTCCACCAACGCCAGCAGGCGTTCGTCGTGCACCAGCAACAGGCCGCCACCGGCGAGGAAGCCCTCGACGTACCCGGCCGCATCGGCGGTCGGCGTACCCGGAGACAGCGCGCGGCCCAACCGCAGCGCGATCTCGCTGATCCGGCAACCGCGAGGTGTCGAGCATCAGCCGGGTCAACCGCCCGGCGATCAACGGCGGCACCGAGGGCCGATCGCTCAAGCCCTGCAAGGTGTTCAGCCACTCCGTACCGCACGTCCTCGACCAGCAGCACGGTCGCGTCCTGCACTCCGTCGATCAGGTCCTGCACCGGCGGCAGCCGCATCCGGATCGAGTCCGTGCACGGTCCGGCCGAGACCGGCACAGACCCTCGACACCATCCGGCCTGCGACCGCGCCGAGTCCCGCGCTGTCGGTGCCGCGAACGTCGCCGTACCGCGACAGAGCGTGCGAGTGCGGGCAGCGCCGCCATCAGATGGCCGACATCGGCATCCGTGGCGGCGCGGGTGTCGACGCCCTGGAGCAACGACGGCAGCGCCTCGGCAAGGTCGGCGAGCAGCGATCGTCTCCAGCGCCGCGGTCACGTCGGCGAGCGTCGACGACTCTTCGGCCACGCTCAGCATGACCGTCGTCGCCGCGCCGAGCACGGTCGTGCCGTGCGCACCGGCGGCGACCAGTTCGACCTCGAGCCCGGGATCCCAGGTCAGCGCCCAGATCTCGCGGAATGTGCCCTGCGCCGCGTCGTTCGTCGGCGGCCGGCACACCCCAGTGCACACCGAGAATCCGCAAGCGGTGCAGGAGTCTGGACTTCTCCAGGTCGTTCGGCTTGCGCAGGTCGAGCTCGATCACCCGCTCGGTCGCGTCCCGCTTCATCCGCAGCCGCCGTGCCTGGGCCGCGAGATCCGCCGCGACCGGCGCCTGCGGTGTCTCCCCGGGTACCGTCCCCGAGCAGTTCCCCGACGACCGCTTCCCGCGTCACCAGATCAAGCAGTACGTCGTTTCCGCCGCAAAGCACCGCCCGGGTCGCCTCGGTCACCTCACTCAACCCGGCGAGCGGACGTTCCCGCAATGCGGCCAAGGTGTCCGCGAGCCGCACCGCCTCGATCACATGCGCGCTGGACACCGGCAGGTCCTCGGCCCGCAGGACCCGCGCGACCTTCGTCAGCCAGCGCGTGGTGATCTGGTCGGGCGCGGTGAACAGGTGGTGGTACCAACCCGGCGAGGTGATCCCGGCGCCGTACCCACTCGCCGCCGCCAGCCGGCCGTGCGTCCAGGGCACCCACGTGCAGGCGACCTTGCGCTTCGGCAGGCCCTTCAGGATCCGCTGGTCGTGTGTTGCCGGCGGCAACGGTAGCTCCAGGGCCGGCACATGCCAGGCGCCGCAGATCACCGCGATTCGTTCGAAGCCTTCTCGCAGAGGCCTTCCGCAGCACGGTGCGCATGTAGGCCTCGCGCTGTGCCTCGCGGCCCCTGACCGGGGCGGTGGGGTGGGGGCGGAATCAGACCCTGACCGGGGCGGTGGGGTGGGGGACGAAGCAAATTCCGCGTCCTCGTCGCGGCGGAGTTCGCGCATCGCGTCGGCGATCACGGTGAACGGCTCGGCGCCCCCGCGTCGCGACTCGATCACGTCGTCCCACCAGCGCTCGGGATCGTCGTACCCACCGGCGTTCGCGAGCGTGGCCAGCGGATCGATCGACGCCGCCCGCCGGCCACCACCACCGGATGATGCGAACTGATACGCGGCCGGCAGGTCGCAGAACCGCACCGGTACGCCGGCCGCCAGCGCGTACTTGATCGCCTGCCACTCCGGGACTGAAGACCGCGAACGGCCAGAACGCGGCCCGGGTCGAGTCGTCGACCGCGTACGCCAGCAGCGCGACCGGCGGCTCCATCTCCTCCGACGCGGCCAACTCGACGACCTTGTCGGCCTCCGGCGGCCCCTCGATCAGCACCACGTCCGGCTGAAGCTCGGCCAGCGCGGTCGCCACCGCCCGCGCCGAACCAGGCCCGTGATGCCGGATCCCGCAGCAAGTGAACGGTCATCCGCTGATCTCTCGGCAGGCGCGGTAGAACGGCGCCCAGTCGTCTCGCTCGCGGACGACGGTCTCGAGGTACTCCGACCAGACGACGCGGTCCGCCGACGGGTCCTTGACGACCGCGCCGAGGATGCCGCCGGCCACGTCCGTCGGCCGCAGGACGCCGTCGCCGAAGTGAGCGGCCAGCGCGATGCCACCCGTGACGACGCTGATCGCCTCGGCGGTCGACAGCGTGCCGGACGGCGACTTGACCGCGGTCCGGCCGTCCTCGGTGCGCCCGGAGCGCAGTTCGCGGAAGATCGTCACGACCCGGCGGATCTCGTCGAGCGCGTCGTCGGGTTGCGGCAACTCGAGCGCCGAACCGAGCTGGGCGACGCGACGGGCGACGATCTCCACCTCGTCGTCGGCCGATTCCGGCAGCGGGAGGACGACGGTGTTGAACCGGCGGCGCAGTGCGCTGGAGAGTTCGTTGATGCCTTTGTCGCGGTCGTTCGCAGTGGCGATGACGTTGAAACCCTTGCGGGCTTGGACTTCCGTGGCCAGTTCGGAGATCGGGAGCGTCTTCTCGGACAGGATGGTGATCAGCGCGTCCTGGACGTCGGACGGCATCCGGGTCAGCTCCTCGATCCGGGCGATCTTCGCCTCGGTCATCGCCCGATGCACCGGACTCGGCACGAGTGCCGCCTCACTGGGGCCGTGGGCAATCAACTGGGCGTAGTTCCAGCCGTACCGGATCGATTCCTCCGCGGTCCCCGCCGTACCCTGCACGAGCAGCGTCGAGTCACCGCTGATCGCCGCCGCCAGGTGCTCGCTGACCCACGTCTTCGCGGTCCCCGGTACGCCGAGCAGCAACAGCGCCCGGTCCGTCGCGAGGGTAGCCACCGCCACCTCGATCAGCCGACGCGGACCGACGTACTTGGGCGAGATCTCCACGTCGCCCGCCTTGCCGCCGAGCAAGTAGGTCACGACAGCAGCCGGCGAGAGCAGCCAGGCCGGCGGCCGCGGCCTGTCGTCCGCGGCGACCAGCGCGGCAAGCTCGCTCGCGTACTCCTCTTCCGCGTGCGGCCGAAGTACTTCAGTGGTCATGAAAGCTCCTCGTACATCTCACGACGGAAGATCAAGGTCTCCACCAGCCGGCGCCGCCAGGTGTCTTCCTCACCGGTCGGCTCGCGGGTGATCGGATGATTCAGTACGTCGGGCGGCACGGCCCGAGCCGTGATACTCGCCAGCCGCGCCCAGGCCCGGTTGGTTCCCACCTTCGCCAGCTGATCCAGAATCATGCCCGCCAATGAGTCCGGCCACGGCACCGGCAGTCCGCCCACCAACTCCGCCACGTCAACTGTGGTGCGGAGAGTGTCGACAGCCGGCGCCCACTCCTCCGGCGGGAGAAGACGCAGCAACTCCGCCGGGCTCCGGCTACCGGTGCTGGCATTCGATCGCAACAACTCCCGCGCCCACCGCGTCGCCTGGTCCGGCTCGTCGCCCTCCCGTCCGGCCGCTTGGCGGGTAGTGCCTTCTCGGATGGCCGCTTCAGTCCAACCTGCCTGCAACACCTCGGGTGCACAGCCCTCCACCGGCGTGTGCAACCAGTCGAGGTCCATCGCGGACAGTGGGGTGTTGGCGACGATCTGGAGGAACCACCACGCTCGTTTGCCGACACCTTCAGGGTTCTGGGAATCGATGCCGTCGCGTTCCATCGACTGGGCAACCCGTTTGGGGAGGTCGACCGCGAGTACGCCCTGGCTGACTGTCAGGTGGGAGTGCAGTCGCTCGGTCATGCGTTCGCCGTACCGCGAACCGGGCACTCGAGCGAGCAAGCGGGCGGCGACCCGGCGGACCTCCTTGGAGCGGTCGTCGAGGGCTGCCTCGAGGAAATCCTCGTCCGGCTTGGACAATCCGTCAGCGAGGAGACCCAGGAAGTCGGTGCGGGTGGCGGCGGACTCGGTCGGCCAGACCTCGGCGAGGGCTTCGAGGGCCGCCTCGGGATCGTGCTGGCGCAGAGTGCGGAGCCAGGTACGACGTTGCAGGGCGTTGCCGTGGGTCCACAGTTCTAGATCATTGCTTTCGGCAACTGCGGCGTGGAGGAATCGCCATTCCGGATTGAGGTTCGCGAGCCACCGGGCCCGGCGACCGGCCGCGGTGATGACGAGCGGGCGGTACTCGGCCCGGTTGCGGGCGTAGTCGGCCAACGCGGGCAGGTGCTCCGGCGGCACGCCCCAACCGCGAGCATCGGCAGCCCGCAACCACTCGCCCAATGCCGTCGTCTGGAATCCACCGAGCATCGCGGCCAGCCGCCGGATCGCGACCGGCCGAGGCAGCGGCCGATCCTCACCAGGTGCCGCGGGCAACGGTTCGACCTCACGAAGCGGCTTACGACCCGCACGTTTGTACACAGTCGCGAGGGCCGCCGCGTCCAGCAGACCGCCATCGCCCAACCGCTCCTGGATGTGTTCCGGCAGTTCCTCGAAGTGCGCCGGCCGCCGGTCCGTCCCGAGCAGCGCCGAGCTCACCAACCCGTCCCAGCCCTTCACAGAATCACCGGCCGATCGTCGTGCCAGCAGGTCATCGGGCGGAAGCCGGCGCGGTTCCACTCACCCGCGACAGTGACCGGATCGCCTGCGGACACCGCGAGCAGCTTCCACGGGTCCACGCCCGGCAGGATCTCGAGCCCGTCACCTGCCGCGTCCACGAGCGCCCAGCCCTCGCCGTACCGGGCCGGTCGGACGTCCTGCAGGACGAGCGGCCAGCGTTCGTTCCACGGGTCGGCGGCGACGGATTCGACGTACGACGCCAACGCCTGGCGCGCGGTGAATCCGGACGGGCGCGGCGCGGGCAGGCGGGGAGCGGTCTGGGTCAGGAGGGCGCGCATCGGGAGTGCACCGGGGTAGAAGGACAAGGCACCCGGGACGTACTCACCCGGTCGAGCGGGCAGTGGATCGAGCGGCCGTCCGGCGGCGGCGAAGCTGAGGATCAGGCCGAGCCGGCCGGTTGTTGTCCCGCGCAACCATATCCGGCGGACCGTGAGCCGCTCGTCCGGCTCGATCACCCGCCCGAGCACGAGCCAGTCGTCGTCGACCTTCTCGCCCTCGGCCAGCACCCGCGCGGTCTCGACGGTCCAGCCGATCCGGGACTGCACAGTGTCGGCCAGCGACGGCGGCAACTCGGCGAGCCGATCATGCGCCGACACGATCAGGTGGATGAGCGAGAGCTCCTCCAGCAGTTCGCCCGGCCACCCGTGACCACGGCCAACCACGCCGGCCGCTCGCCGTACCGCTCCCGCCACACCGGGCGCCTGCGCGTCGACCATCCGGGCCGCCAGCCGGCTGAGCTCGGTGTACGCACGCTGGTCGAACCCACCCAGCCCCTGCCGGACCTGATCGTCCAGCCAACTCGCCAGCTCAGCCATCCCGGCCGACACCCGATCAGCTCGCCGGGACGCCCGCTGCTGCGCCGCCAGCGGGTCGGCGACCTCACCCGGCTTACGCTCCGGCCGCTCCGCGCGAGCCGCTCGTTGCTCCACCCACGACGTCACCCACTCCGGCTCATCGCCCGGCGGCACCTCGCCGCCTGCCCACAGCAACAGCAGCCCGAGCGCATGCTTGCACGGGAACTTCCGACTCGGGCAGGAGCACTTGTACGCCGGTCCGCTCAGGTCGACCGTGGTCTGGTACGGCTGCCGTGTTGAATCCCTTCCCCGCCCCGCCGCCCCGGTCAGGGTTGAATTCCCTCCCCGCCCCACCACCCCGGTCAGGGTTGAATTCCCTCCCTGCCCCACCACCCCGGTCAGGCCGCTGCTCCCCTGGCACAGTCCCCACACCGCCCGCTCGGAGGCCCCGGTCTCCGACCACTTCGCCGTACGCGCCAGTCCTTGGCCGGCCTTCGCGGACGCAGGATCAGCCGCCAGCCCCAGCACCTGCTCCACGTCCCACGGCCCCACGGCTCTCCTCGCTCGACAACCCCTCCCCCGGAAGCATGCCACCCACCGCCGACAACCCCGCCAGCGGAGTCGAGCCGTGAATCACGGTCACACCTGAGCCCAAGGGTCCTGCCGACGGCCGGAATCCTCGCGACTCACCAATCAGGCACCCGCAGGCATTCCACCTCATGGCACGACCCCCGGCAGGACGGCGATCGCCGGCAGGCACTGCTGATGGTTCCCTCCCGCGTAGGCAACGTGGACCGGGGAGGGAATCTCCACGGGGGTAACCGGCCGTCCCGTCCGGCTGACCCGTCCTGCCCTCCGGCTGCAACCCATCGTCGCGATCGGCATCTTTGTGCACGAGATCCGTACGGCGACGACCTCGGCGTACGGATCTGGTGCACAAGGTCGCCGTGGCCCGATTGGTTACCCACGGAAACGACACAAGACCCGGTAAGACCCTCCCCAGTCACCCTGCCTCCACCCAACCCGGGCGATGATCAACTGACTGCGCCGACTCAGCGGATCACCTTCGCCCCCGACACCCCCAAGCTCGACTGAGTCGTGGACCGGGGAGGGAAATGCACCTCCACAGGGGTAAAAACCTCCCCGGTCGCCCGGCCGGCGGTGTTGCGTGGCAGGGAACGGGGTGAAGGGGTCGCGTTGGCCGAAGGCCTGGCGGTGGTCGGCTTCTGCGCTGCGGCCGGAGCAGCGTGCGGCCGCCTGTGTCGCAGTGACTGACGACGCGGACGCGACCCGGGACTGGATCCAGGCCCGCTTCGGCGCGGCCGGTGACATGCCGGCGTACCGGGCGGTGCTGGATCGTGGCGGCAAGGCCGGGCCGGAGGACACGGCTGTCCTGGGCGACGAACCAGCGGTCGCGAAGGAGATCCAGCGGTACGCCGACGCGGGGGCGACCGAGTTCCTGTTCTGCCCGGTCGGGACGGCCGAGGAGCAGGAACGGACGATCAGGTTTGTCCACGACTACGCACGGGCGGCACAGCAGTAACCGGTCAAGGTCATCCCGCCACCGGGTGCAGGAGGTCGTCCAGACCGATCCGGCGAAGCAGCTCAGCGCGGACCCGGTCGGCGACTCCGTTCACCACCGCGGCGCCGTCGTCCGACGGGTCGATGTGCACCCGGAACGGCCGGCGTCCCTTCTCGGTGCCGACCACGGTCACGATCGCCTGGGCGACCTCGGCGACGTCGGCCCAGGGCGGCTCGAGTTCGGCCAACTTCTGGCCGACCTGCTGCATCAACCCGGCGTACTTCGTCTCGTACGCCGCGACCACGTCAGCGTCGGCCGGCGATCCGCTGTGGGCGAAGTGGTTGGTGCCGTGGGTGAACGCGCCTGGTACGACGATCGTCGTCTCGATGCCGAACCGCGCGACCTCCAACGCGTAGCTCTGCGCCAACGCGTCCATCGCCGCCTTCGCCGCGAAGTACGGAGCCAGGTACGGCGGAGTCCCGCCACGAGTGCTCGAGCTGCCGACCCACACCATCAGTCCGTCTTGCTGCTCGCGAAGATGCGGGAGCGCCGCGCGGTTGAGGCGCTGCGTGCCCAGCACGTTGGCGTCGTACAGCTCGGCCAACTGCTCCGGCGTGAACGCCTCGGCCGGACCGGTGACCATGTGACCGGCGTTGTGCACGAGTACGTCGAGACGCCCCTGCTCGCTGATCACCGTGGCGACGGCCTGCTCGGCGGACGCGTCCGTACTGATGTCCAGCTCGACGGCGCGGAGGTCGACGAAGTACTCGGTCTCGTACTGCTTGGCTTCCGCCGCTGCGGCTGCGTTGTGGCCGGCGACGTCGCGCATCCCGGCGTACACGACGTGGCCGGCGTCGGCCAGGGCGCGGGCAGTCAGGGCGCCGAAGCCGCTGGACGCACCGGAGATCAGGACCGTCTTGCTCATCACGGGTTCCTTTCAGAACAAGGGGTTGTCAGGCGGCCGAGCCGCCGTTGGCGTAGAGGACCTGGCCGTTGATCCAGCGGGCCGGGCCGGCCAGGAACGCGATGATCTCGGCGATATCGGACGGCTGACCGAGGCGCTCCAGCGGCGGCTCCGCGGCGATCCGGTCGATCAGTTCCTGCGACTTGCCGTTGAAGAACAGCGCGGTCGCGGTCGGGCCGGGGGCCACGGCGTTGACGGTGATGTCGCGGCCGCGCAGCTCACGGGCCAGGATCAGCGTGATCGCCTCGACGCCGCCCTTGCTGGCGGAGTAGGCGGAGTAGTTCGGGCGGGCCAGCTTGGTCAGCGAGCTGGAGATGTTGATGAGCGCACCGCCGTTGCGGAGTCGCCGTACCGCCTGCTGGTCGATGACGAAGGTGCCGCGGAGATTGGTGCGGAGGACGCGGTCGAGGACCTCCAGGTCGAGCTCGGCCAGCGGTGCGAGCGGCATGATCCCCGCCGCGTGCACGACCACGTCGATCCCGCCGAACTCCTGCTCGGTCCGGTCGAACAGCGCGGCCACCGCGGTCTCGTCGGCGACGTCGGCCTGAACCGCGATCGCCCGGCCGCCGGTCTGCTCGACCTCTTTCACGGCCGCGTCAGCGTTGGCCTGGTTGCCGACGTACACGATCGCCACCGCGTAGCCGTCCCGCCCCAGCCGGACCGCGGCTTCGCGGCCGATCCCGCTCGATCCACCGGTCACGATCGCGACCCGTCCGGCGGTGGTGTTCTCGGTCATCGTCTGCTCCTCGATCTCGACGTCTCCTTGCTGACGTTTCGATCGTGCTCCGGACGATGGATCACGTCCAACGACTCAAGTCGATGGGTGAATCACTTCTGTTGATCCACGGCGCTGCCGAGTTCGGTCCCGGGTGGGTGGCGCAGGTGGGTGCTGACCAGGCCGAGCAGAGCGCGGAGCGCGGCGGTCGGCTTCCGTTTCTTCAGCGTGGCGATGTAGAGCGACCACTGGAACGACTCCTCGGCGATTCGCACGACGCGGATCGCGTCGACACCGCTCACGGCGTACCTGGGCAGGATGCCGAGGCCGACGCCGTGGGTGACGAACTGGACGCCGTTCTCGATGCCCAGCGCCTCGACCACCACGTGCCGCCCGATCCCGGCCGCCTCGAAGGTCTGGTCGATCAACGTCCGGGTGCCGAACCCGGGTGGGAAGTCCACGAACGCCTCGTCGGCGAGGTCGGTCAGCGTCACCGTCCGCCGGCGCGCGAGCCGGTGGCCGACCGGGACCGCGAGGATCTGCGGGACCCGGAGCAATTCCCAGGCGGTCAGCTCACGCGGCACACTGCCGGCCGCGATGCCGAGGAAGCCGACGTCGATGTCGCCGTTCCGCAGCCCGCCGATCACGCCTGCCGAACCGTCGGCGTCGACCCGCAGTTGCAGCTCGACGTTCGGGTGCCGGCGGCGGAACTCACCGGCCGCCGCGGGCAGGTCGACCAGCCCGAGCCCCGGCAGCAGTCCGACCCGCACGGTTCCACGCAGCCCGGCGCCGAGCGCGTCGACGACATCGCGAGCACCTTGGACGGCGTCCATCACCGCCAGCGCCTCCGGAAGGAGCGCCGTACCCGCCTCGGTCAGCACCACGCGCTGGGCGCTCCGCTCGAACAGCGTGACCTTCAGATCCCGCTCCAGCGCGGCGATGGCGGCACTCACCGCACTTTGCACCACATGCAACCGCCGAGCAGCCAACGTGAAGCTCCGCTCGTGCGCCACCGCCACGAAGTACTCCAACTGCCGCAACTCCACAGCCGCAGTCTGGCACCGACAGGACGTCAAGAACGCGAAGCCGGCTCCGACTTGTCCGTGAGGGGCCACTCAGAGACAGGATGGAATCGTGACGAACCTTCAGGAGCAGGTGCAGCAGCGGCTCGACGAGCTGGTGGCGACCGAGCTCGGCCTTCAGGTCGCGGTCTACCAGCACGGTGAGCTGATCGTTGACGCCGTCGCCGGAACCACGTCCGACACGCTGTTCTACAGCGCGTCGACAGGCAAGGCGGCTGCCGCGACCGTCGTGAACGTGCTCGCCGACCGAGGTGTGCTCGAGTACGACGCTCCGATCGCGGACCTCTGGCCCGAATTCGCGGCGAACGGCAAGGACAAGGCGACCCTGCGGCACGTCCTGACCCACTCGGTCGGCCTGCCCGCGCTGGCCCCCGACACCACCCTCGAAGACCTCACCGACTGGACCAAGATCACGTCGTACCTGGCCGCGGCCGAGCCGTGGTGGGAGCCGGGGACCAAGATGACCTACCACGCCATGACGTTCGGCTACCTGGCCGGTGAGATCGTCCGTCGTGCCACCGGTCGGCGGATCTCCGACGTACTGCGGGAGATCGCCGAACCACTCGGGATCGCGGACGAGGTGTACTTCGCCGTACCGCAGAACCAGCTGGACCGGGTCGCGACGCTGGTCGAGCCGGACGGCGCCGAGGACACGTTCGCGATGATCGCCGGGCTGTTCGCCAAGGTCATCCCGCCCGGTCTCACTCCACGCGCCGCGCACTGCAACCGCCCGGACCAGCTCACCGCCGAGATCCCCTCCGAAGGCGTCCTCACCGCCCGCGGTATCGCCAAGCTGTACGCCGCCCTGATCGGTGAAGTGGACGGTGTCCGGCTGGTCCGGCCCGAGGCGGTCGCGGAGATCACGGGCCCGGCGTTGACCGCGCAGGACGAGCTGATGGGCAATCCGGGGACCTGGGCGCTGGGCTACCCGATCGGCCGGCTGGGATCGACGGCGGACGAGAGCCCGACGTCGTTCGGCATGCCGGGGATGGGGGGCAGCGTGGGCTGGGCCGACACGCGCACGGGCGTCGCGTTCGGTCTGACCAGGGCGCTGTTCGACCCGGCGCAGTCGGCGTCGGCGATCGAGATCGGCAATCTGGTTGCGAAAGCTCTTTGCTGAAATCCCTTGGGCGACGGGGTTTCAGCTTCTAGGACTCGCGCACCGACTGCTCGTCGACCCAGACGAGATGGCCGTGGTGGCTGACGAGAACTTCGTCGACCCCGGCCGATCCGGTCCGGCGGCCCAGCTCCTGCCCCGCGATCCAGCGGCCGCCGATGCGGACCTGGACGGCCGTGGACCGAGCCGGCACTGCCCTGTTGAGGGTTGGGGCTACTGGCATGGCACCTGACTTCTGGACAGGGGCGGAAGCGGTGGGGTGGCGTCGTACTGCTCTGGGGTGGTGCTGAAGATCGGTCATCGTTGCCCTCGCAGGGAAACAAAGCCAATGTCGGGGGGCTGGTTTCCCAACCAAAGGCCACCCTACAACCGCTACATGACGGACCGTTAGCGGTAATTCGGATTGATCGCGAACCGGACACGACCGCACCGAACCGCCCCGTGCGACGGGCGATTCGGCCGGGTGAAAGGTTGAGGAATCCTCAGGGACGGGCAGGGATTTGCTGCAAGGCCCAGGAGTTCCCGTCGGGGTCGCGGAACAAGGCGAAGATCCCCCACGGGAGGTCCTGCAGGTCCGACACCTCGACACCGCGCGCGAGCAACTCGTCACGAGCGGCCGCGACATCGGGTACGACGATCTGCAGCCCGCGGACCGACCCTGGTTCGCCTTGGTCCATGCCGCTGCCGATCGCGATCGAACAGGCCGACCCCGGCGGTGTCAGCTGGACGAACCTCAGCTCTTCGCTGACCTGATAGTCATGATCGGCGACGAAGCCGACCTTGTCCGTGTAGAACGCCTTGGCCCGATCGACGTCGGACACCGGTACCGACAGCAGCTCCAGCTTCCAGTCCATGGCCCGCAGCCTAGGTCAGTTCGATGGAGATGCTTAAGGCCCGGCGCAGGGGGTATGAGAGTTAGCGGAAATTCTGGCCGCGGTCCAGACCACGTGCCGCGCCGTGACTCCAGTCGCGAGGTCAGACCAGATGAACACCGCACAATTCAGCACCACCCCCGAGCCCGAGCCGCCGGCCTCCGATTCGGCCGTGCGGCGGGACGACGAGACCCGATCTCTGCTCAGCCGGCGAGCGGCGGCTGCTGATGACGGCACCCGCCAGGCGCTCCTGGATCAAGCGATCGAACTCAATCTCGGCATCGCCCACAGCATCGCCACCCGGTTCCACGGCCGCGGTGTGGAGGCCGACGACCTGAACCAGGTCGCCTCCCTCGGCCTGGTCAAGGCCGCTCACAACTACGACCCGGCCACGGACACCCCGTTCCTGGCGTACGCCGTACCGACCATCCGGGGCGAGCTCAAGCGGTACTTCCGCGACTGCTCGTGGACCATCCGGATTCCCCGGCGGCTGCAGGAACTCCAGGGCTCCATCGGCGCGGCCCGGCCAGAGCTCGTCCAGGATCTCCAGCGCGACCCCACAGTGCCGGAGCTGGCCGAGGCGATCGGCGCTGACGTCGAAGAGGTGGCCGAGGCGATCGCCGCGGACGGATGCTTCACGGTGATGTCGCTGGACCGCCCGCTCGACGGCGACGCGGCGGTGCCGCTGGCCGAGTCGCTCGCGGCCGACGACACGTCGTACGAGCGGTTCGACAACGTCGCAGTCCTCGAACCGGCGCTGAAAAGCCTGGAGCCGCGCGAGCGTAGGATCGTGACCCTACGGTTCGTCGAGGAGCAGACCCAGGCGGACATCGGCGCCGAGATCGGGGTGAGCCAGATGCAGGTCTCCCGGCTCCTCCGCGGCATCCTCGACCGGCTGCGGCGCCGGATCGAACCGCCTGCGGCAGCTGCCGCTTGACCCCGAAGCCCATCTTCGTGGTGCAGCTGCATGATGCCCGGCGGCTGCACTACGACGTCCGGCTCGAGGTGGACGGTGTCCTGAAGTCGTGGGCGGTCCCGCGCGGGCCGTCGCTGGATCCGATCGTGAAGCGGCTCGCCGTGTACACCACCGACCACGATCTGGAGTACGCCTCCTACGAGGGCGTTCACCGCGACAGCCAGTACGGCAGTGGCGCGGTGATCGTCTGGGATGCGGGGGTCTTCACCAACCTGACCCGCGACGATCGTCACCAGCTGGTGGACCCGGCGGTGGCGATCGAGCGTGGGCATCTGAAGGTGCAGTTGCACGGCGTGAAGCTGAACGGCGCCTGGGCCTTCACCCGTACCGGCGAGGACTGGCTGCTGGTCAAGGTCCGCGACGCCGAGGCCGATCCGGCCGTGGATCTGACCGTCACCGAGCCGCGGTCGGTGCTGAGTGGTCTGACCATCGAGGAGATGGCGGCCTCCTGACCCCTACCAGGTGTCGAGGTGCAGGACCTGGTCGAGAGGCTGACGAGGGGCGGGCTTGAAGTCGGTCCCGATCGTGTACGCGGTCGGGATCAACACCGTCTGCCGGATCTCTTCCGGCAGTCCGAGCAGGTCGGAGACCTCTTGTTCGTAGTTCATGTGCAGGGTGGTCCACGCCGTACCGAGTCCGCGGGCCCGGGCGGCGAGCATGTAGCTCCACGCCGACGGGAGGATCGAACCCCAGAGTCCGGCCTGATTCCCCGCGGGAAGCGACGCGGCCTCGAGGCACGGGATCACCAGCACCGGCACCTGTCCCATTCGCTCACCCAGGTACGCCACACCGTCCCCGATCCGGCGCTGGATCGGCCCGCGGACCGGATCATCGGCGTACAACTTGCCGGCGGCTCCGGGACCGGCCAGGTACTTCTCGACCGCGCGGCGGTAGTACTCGCCGATCGCCGCCCGCTTGTCCGGATCCGTGATCACCAGCCAGTGCCACTTCTGCCGATTGCTCCCGGACGGCGCCTGCAGGGCGATCTCGATGCACTCGCGGATCAGCTCTAGCGGAACAGGCCTCTCCAGATCCAGCCGCTTCCGCACCGTGCGCGTCGTGGTGAGCAATTCATCCGGGCTCAGCTCCAGGGTCTCCGTCACCCCACCATTTCTACATCCCCACCGGCTTGATGCCGTCATGCACGGCGCTGGGGGTCAGAAGGACAGGACGTACTCGTCTGCGTAGAGCCTCTCGCCCGCCTGGGCACGCCCGACTCGGCCTCGTCGAGCCGACTACCTCCTGTCGTTGTGCACAGCGAGCTCACTCGAACGGTGTGGGGTCCCCCGCGCCGACCCGGACGATCTCGGGAACATCCTCGGAGAAGTCGATGACCGTGGTGGGCTCGGTACCGGCTTCGCCTTCGATGACCGCATCGATCTGGTTGTCGAGCTCTTCCTTGATCTCCCAGCCCTGGGTCATCGGCTCGTCGTGGTCGGGCAGGAGCAAGGTGCTGGAGACCAGCGGCTCGCCCAGCTCGGCGACCAGGGCCTGGGTGACGATGTGGTCCGGGATCCGCACGCCGACCGTCTTCTTCTTCGGGTGCAGCAGCCGGCGCGGCACTTCCTTTGTGGCCGGCAGGATGAACGTGTAGCTCCCGGGCGTCGTCGACTTGATCGCACGGAACACCGCGTTGCTGATGTGTACGAACTGCCCGAGCTGGGCGAAGTCCTGGCACACCAGGGTGAAGTGGTGGCGGTCGTCCAGGTGCCGGATCGTGCGGATCCGCTCGATCCCCTCCCGGTTTCCCAGTTGGCAGCCGAGCGCGAAACAGGAGTCGGTCGGGTACGCGATCAGCCCGCCCTCGCGCAGCAGGTCCACCACCTGCCCGATCGCCCGCCGCTGCGGATTCTCCGGATGCACGTCGAAATACCTGGCCATGACCGCCGAGCCTACCGCTGCGGATCCGTCAGGGCTGTCGGCGCAGGTAGTCCACCGCCGTGCTGAAGGCGGAGTCCCGATCGCCGTTCAGCTCTGCCGGCGTGAAGACCGGTCGCCGGATGTCCGGTGGGATGCCGGCGCCGTCGTACGACGTCCACGCCGCGGTGCGGTACTCCTCGTTCGGCAGGGTGTACGTCCACCCGTTCGGCAAGGTCCGGTCCATGGTGTCGGAGAAGACGCCCTGGGTGTTCTCGCCGATCCGGATCGGCCGCGGCGTGCGGTTCATCATCGCCATCGTGAACGTCTCACCCGCGCTCAGCTGCGAGCCCCCGGTCAGGATCGCCATCGGCCCGGTGAACCTCGACCTCCCGGACGGTACGACGTACGCCGGTTGCGGGCTGGTGAACGACGACGGGTCGGCCGGGTCGTTGCGGTTGCGCTTGAAATACGCGAAGTACGGGCGCGCGGTCAGCCGGGACGCCAGGTCGAGTCCGAGCTGGTCCGAACCGCCGCCGTTGAGCCGCAGGTCCAGGATCAGCTTCCGCGGCTTGGTCGCGAGGATCGTGTCCAGCGTCCGGTCGAGCACGGCCCGCTCGGCGTCGTAGTGCGGGATGTCGCCGTACCCGAGGAAGCCGGTCACGCGGAGATATCCGATCCCGCCGGGGAGTTCGGCGTACCCGATCAGGTCGTTCGCGTACGACGTGTAGCGGACGCCGCGCAAGGCGGTGTGCTCGATGTACGGGCGGATCACGTTCGTCTCGAGCTCCGCGGTGGGGAATGTCGTCCCGGGCCGGACGCCGACGAAGTCACGGTCCGGCGTGTGGATGCCGGTGTGCGCGTCGCCCAGCGGCTGGATCATCGCCGTCAGGATGTCGAACAGTGCCGCGTCGGAGGTCACTTGCGGCCGGTACTTCGCCCGGACCGCGTTCCAGTCGATGCCCTTGGCCGCGAAGAACGGATAGTTCTCGGCGAAGGTGGTCCAGAACTGATCGAACGCAGCCAGCGGACCGGTTGCCCCCGGCATCGAGCACGGCGCCGGGAGCTTCGGGAGCCGGCGCAGGTGCCTGGCCCCGACGTCGCCTTCGAGCCGCAGTTCGGCGCGATCCCGGCGTACGTCGAAGGTGAAGGACTGCTCGCCGTCCGCGACGAAGGTGTCCCCGTCCTGGGTGTACCCGGTGTCCGGCGTACAGCTGATGCTCGTTGTCTGGTAGAGCTTCGCCTTACCGTTGTCGATGGCAACGATCGTGCCGTAGCCGTCCGCTTCCCACACCCCGTCGGCTGACGCTGCGGCGGTGGCCGCAAGTGGAACGGACAACGGAGCCGCCACCAGTCCGGCGGCGGCTCCGACGGCCACCAGCAGTCGGCGGGCAGGACGGGAGGTCGTCAGAGTCATGCCGCCAGCCTGCTCGGCGGCCGATCGCACCGACAGGAAGCGACCACCCCAACCAGAGGTGGGTCTAACACCACCGTCCTACTTCGCCAGACCGAGCGATGTCGCCGTCACGACCAGGTTGTCCGCGTAGCCGCCGCGGGAGGCGTCGTACGGACCGGTGCAGGTGATCAGAACCAGCCGATGCTCACCGGTCTGGTTGAAGGCGCCACTCTTGGTCGCCAGCGCGTCCTTCGGCACCGACACGATCGATGTGACCTGGTACGACGCCGTGCGCCCGGAGCCGTTGAGTACCACGACCTCGCCGGGCTTCACGCGCCGCAACCGAGCGAAGAAGCCGAGGCCCTCGGTCTTGGTGTCGACGTGACCGGCCAGGACCACCGAACCGAACGGATCACCGGCCTGTGCCCCACCGTCCCACCAGCCGACCCGCTGAGCCATCGCCGGCACCTGGAGCTGGCCGTTGACCGTCGTTGCCGTCAGCACCGGTGCGTGCGCACCGCCGGGCAGCACGACCTGTGCCGGGACGAAGCGGATGCGCTGACTCGGGGCCGGCGTACCGACCCGGCCGGGCGGCGCGGACAGCGGACCCGACGGCGGCGGGACCGTCGGGGTGATCTCAGACGTGAAGCCTGGTACGGACGACGGCGCCGGCGTTGAGGTGCCGCCGTCCGTACCGGGGCTGGGCATGGCGCTGTCGTCCTGGCCGGAGCACCCCGCCAGGACGACACCACACAGCACCGGCCCGACCAGCCACCGTTTCAGCGACGCACCACCTTTCGCGCCACCTTGCGGCCTGCCACCGTGCGGACCATCAGCACGGCCGCGAAGAGTCCGGCCAGCAGCACGACGACCCCGAGACCGGACTCGTTGGACGGGGCAGAGCTTCGCGCCTGGCCAAGCTCCGCCGCCTGTCCACCGGTCCCGGTGTTCACCAGTGCCGGCGTGCCCGACCCGGAGGCCGGGAGTTTGATCGTGCCGACCGCGACCGTCATGGTCTTCTGGCTCGGTGCGCCGACCGCGAATACCCGGGTCAGATATCCGGCCTTGGCCGGCAAATCCAACGGACCGAGAACGACAGGTGACGTTGCGCCGGTGGGCACGATCTCGACCGAGTAGGTGGCCGCCGGAACGACTACGTCGAGTGATTCGCCGTTCGCGACGTTGGAGAACAGCACCTTGCCGTTCACCCGGATGTCGGCCGGGCCGACCGCCGCGGTGTGCGCCACCCGGAGGGCGGCCTTGTCCTTCGGGACCGCGTTCAGCTTGTTCGGGTAGGAGGTGATCACCGGCGCCCCCGTCGGCGAGGCCGGCTGGTGGATCACGACGTCCGTGCTGGTGCCCGAACCGGCCGTCACCTCGCGCTGGATCACCACCTTTCCGCCTTGCTTGGCAGTGATCATCCGCTTGCCGGCCGCGACCCCGAACGGGCCGACCAACTGCGCCGCCTGCACCCCGGTGGCCACCGAGTGGCCGTCGATGCTGATGTCCAGGCTCTTCCCCGGCAGGCCTTGGACGATGTACACGTTGGCGCCGGCGGCCCCCTGCGCCGGCGCCGCGAGGAGGGCCGGCGCGGCCGCCACGGTGACCGCCAGCAGCAGCGGAATCACCCTTCGAAATACCGGACCGTGAATTCTCGATAACGCCTCTCGCGATACAGCCCGGAATTGCCCGGACACGCTCCGTTCCTGCATTTTGTGTCCCCTCCGAAGTTCACGGAAAAATACGGCAGTAATTGCCGAACCCCACTAATTCGGGCGTATCGTATGCCCCAGTCCGATGCAGCCGCCAGAGGCAGTGTTTGCCGATTTTGCGGCCAGGTCCGTTTTGGGGGGCGATGACTCATGTCGGGACGCGCTGCTCCGGGTCATGAGTTCCTCCCTTCGCCATCGGGTGTGGAGGACCTCAGCCGCACCGTGGTGCGGGTGCTGGCGGCGGCCGCGATGATGCTGGGGCTCAGCGCGACCGCCGCCTGCACAGGCGGGAGCGCCGCCCCGGTCGCACCCAGCCCTGGAGTCGACAGCGGCTCGGTCAGCCCCACCTCCGGGGAGAACGTGCCGGTCACGCCCGGTCCCGGCGTGACCAAGCCCGGGATCCGGCTGATCGCCGTACCGCGCAAGGACGGGTCCTTCGACATCACCGAGGACGTGATGTTGCCTCAGGCCATGAACATCCTGCAGCTGCAGTTGCCGGACTCCGGCGAGCACCTGGCCGGGATGATGGCCAAGACGACCCCGCAGGTGACGAATCTGAAGGTCCTCGCCGACAACCAGGCGGTGCCGCTCGAGGAGACCACCCTCAACCGGACGGCCGACCTGCCGTTGACGACGGCGGCCACCAGGATCCATCTGACGTATCGACTGTCCGGATCGGTGATCCGCAGTACGGTGTCGAAGCCCGAGCGGGCCGGCGCCGCGATCCGGCCGCTCACCTCGAGCACCGAAGGGGCCCTGCCGGCCAGCCTCTCCGTCACCAGCGGACTGCTCAACGCCGTCTGTCCACTCCTGACCGATACCCGGTGCGCGGTCGGCGATCCCCCGAAGCTCGGCATCCAGCCCGACATCCCGGCCAGCAAAGCCCTGGTGGTACTGCAGTTGGATCTGCCGCGGTGACCTTAGGCTGAGCCCATGAGCGAGCAGATCGCGATGGGGACCAGCCGGGGACGATGGGTGCTCGCGGCGACGGCGCTGGGGTCGGGGATGGCGTTCCTCGACGGCACGGTGGTGAACGTCGCCCTGCCGGCGATGGGCGAGGATCTCAACGCGGACATGGCCGGCCTGCAGTGGATCGTCAACGGCTACATGCTGATGCTGGCCGCCCTGGTCCTGCTCAGCGGTTCGCTCGGCGACCGGCTCGGCCGGCGACGGACGTTCCTCACCGGGGTGATCTGGTTCGCGGTGGCCTCGGCACTGTGCGCGGTCGCGCCGACCCTCGAGGTGATGATCGCGGGCCGGGTCCTGCAGGGCATCGGTGCCGCGCTGCTCACCCCGGGCAGCCTGGCCATCCTGCAGACGTCGTTCCAGCCCTCCGATCGCGCCAAGGCGATCGGTACCTGGTCCGGACTCACCTCGGTCGCCGCGGCGGTCGGCCCGTTCGTCGGCGGCAGCCTGGTCGACAGCGGCTCGTGGCGGCTGATCTTCCTGCTGAACGTGCCGCTCGCGCTGGCGACCGTCCTGGTCACTCTCCGGCACGTGCCCGAGACCCGCGACGAGGAAGCGACCGGCAAGCTCGACGTCAACGGCGCGATCCTGGCGACGGTGGGTCTGGGCGGTCTCACCTTCGGCCTGATCAGGGCCGGCGATGCCGGGTTCGGCGATCCGGGCGTCCTGACCAGCTTGTTGATCGGCGTGCTCTCGCTGGCGGCCTTCGTCGAGGTCGAGCGCCGCAGCTCCCACCCGATGCTGCCACCCGGCATCTTCGCGAACATCCGCTTCACCGGGTCGAACCTCGTGACAGTCGCCGTGTACGGCGGTCTCGGTACGGCGACCTTCCTCGTCGTCGTGTACCTGCAGACCGTCCTCGGGTACTCCGCTCTCGAGGCCGGCGCGTCCCTGCTGCCGATGACCCTGCTGATGCTCGGGCTGTCCGGGTACTCCGGAGGTCTGTCCGAGCGGATCGGCGCCCGGATCCCGATGACGGTCGGACCGCTCCTGATGGCGGCCGGATTCCTGCTGATGCTGCGGATCAAGCCGGGCTCCAACTACTTCACCGACGTACTGCCGGCCGTACTCGTCCTCGGGCTGGGCCTGGTCGCGACGGTGGCACCGCTGACCGCCACTGTGCTGTCGTCGGTCGAGGACCACCACGCCGGCATCGCGTCGGGCGTGAACAACGCGGTCGCCCGGTCGTCGCAACTGATGGCGGTCGCCGCGATCCCGTTGGCGGCCGGGATCACCGGGGACACCTACCGCGACCCTGTTGCCTTCGAGAAGGGATTCGCCAACGCGCTGTGGATCTCGGCGGCGCTGGCCGCGGCCGGCGCGGCGACCGCGTGGATCACCCTCGCCGAGTCGAGGAAGCCGGGCAAGGCCCCGGTCCTGGTCCACCACCACACCCATTGCGCCCTCGAGGCCCCGCCGTACGCCGACAGCCGAACTCCGCACTGATCTGCCGGCACTCCCTGTTGCCAGCGGCAATCAGCTGTCAGCGCAGCGCGAGGTAGTGCCGGCGTACGGCGGGATCCAGCCGCTCGATCGCGTAGCGGAGCATGGTCCGGGGCATCCGCGTCGCGTACTGATCGAGGAACGCCAGCAGCTCGTCCTCCGAGACCCGCTTCCCGGCCTCGCGCAGCATCCAGCCGGACGCCTTGTGGATCAGGTCCTCCCGATCGCCGAGCACCTCGGCAGCCAGCGCATAGGTGTCCGCGGTCTGCCCGGCCCCGATCAGGAACTGTGTCGCCACCAGCGCGATCCGGCGCTCCCACAGCGATTCCGAGTGCACCAGCGTGTAGAGGACGTCCCGTCGCTTGTCGAGTACGTAGCCCCCGACGATCTGCGGAGCACTGCAGTCGACCAGGTCCCAGTTGTCCACGTACGCCGTACTGCGCAGGTACAGCTCGTGGATCGCGGTGAGTTCGGCCGGGTTCGCCGTACGCGGCTTGAGACTGCGGGACGCACGGTCGGCGAGCAGACACAGGATCGTCAGCCGGTGCTCGTGCACCGGGCTGGTGAGCGCCTGTTCGAGCTCGGGCAGCGGGAGGTCCGCTCGCAGGTAGGGCTTGAGGATGCCGCGGATGGTCGACAGCTTCACGCCGATCATCTGGTCGCCGTGGCCGTAACCGCCCGGCTGCAGCTGGAAGTACCGCGACAGCACCTCGGCCACCGCGGGGTCGGCGGCGGCGTCGACCTCGGCGAGCAGGTCTTGCGTGGTCAGATCAGCAGCCCTCCGCTGACGAGAAGGTTCTGCCCGGTCACCCAGCGGCTGTCAGGGCCGGCCAGGAACGCAACCACGTCAGCGATGTCGGCAGGCTGGCCCAACCGGCCTAGCGCGGTAATCCCCACCATGGCGTCCCGGGCACCCGGCGGATTGGACTGATGGAACATGTCGGTGTCGGTCGCGCCCGGCGACACGGTGTTGACGGTGATCCCGCGTACGCCGTACTCGCGAGCGGCGACCTTGACGACCTGCTCCAGCGCTCCCTTGCTGGCGGCGTACAGGGAGATGCCCGGGCCGGGGACGGCGGTGTTCACCGTGGAGATGACGATGATCCGCCCACTGTCGGGGAGGGCGCGGCCGGCGCACTGGATGGCGAAGTACGGTCCTTTGACGTTGGCCGCGAACGTTTCGTCGTAGTCGTCCTCGGTGACGTCGGCGATCAGCTGGACCGATGCCTGGGCCGCGTTGCAGACGAAGATGTCGAGGGTGCCGGTCGGCTCGGCCGCGCGCTCGAACAGCTCGTCGACCGCGGTCAGGTCGGCCTGGTCGGCTCGGACCGCGATCGCTTCACCGCCGGCTGCCTTCACGTCGGCGACGACGTCCGCGGCTGCGGATTCGCTGCGCGCATAGGTGAACGTGACTGCGGCACCATCGGCGGCCAACCGCCGTACGATCGCGGCGCCGATCCCGCGCGAGCCACCGGTGACCAGAGCCGCCTTGCCGTCGAGTACGCCCATTGCTCTTGTCTATCACTGCCCTGGTCCTGCGTTGTTTGACTCTTCGGGCCGGCGGGCCGGATCACTGGCAGCGCTTACATCGGCAAGGTCACGCTCCGGGGTCATCCGCACGAGCCCCGTTGTGACGCCCGCGCGTTGGGGCATACGGTGAGAGCAGGGCAGTTCCATCCCGCCAGGACCGACCGGTGGTTATGGCCCTGCCCGGGGGAGAGACCGGCGTGACAAGCCACCGAGAGCCGCGGGATGGCGAGATGATCAGAACCACTTTCGACGCTGTGACCGAGGTACTCGAGCCGGGCGTGCTGCTGATCCGGATGTCCGGTGAGATCGACATCGCGACCGCCGATTTCGCCTCCGAGTCGATCCGCGCCGCGGTGGCCCCGCCGGCCCGGCTGGTCCTGATCGACGTGTCCGCCGTCACCTTCTGCAGCTCCGCCGGCCTCGGCAACCTGGTCGAGGCCCGCAACCTGGCCGGTGAGCACAACATCACCCTGGCCCTGGTCGGCGTCGGCCGCCCGGTCGACCGCCCCCTCGCCGTCACCGGTCTCGGCGGGCAGTTCCGCATCTACGCGACCGTGCCGGAGGCACTCGCGGAGCTGTGAGGACGTTGGATGCGGTAGCGTCCGGTGTCCCCGAAGAAGGAAAGTCATGGGTGAGCTGACCAAGATCGTGGTCGTTGTGCCGACCTACAACGAGCGGGAGAACCTGCCCGTCCTGGCCGGGCTGCTGTCCGACCTGAACCTGCCCGGCCTCGAGATGCTGGTTGTCGACGACAACTCTCCCGACGGTACCGGTGACGTCGCCGACGAGCTGGCGAAGGAGTCGCCGGAGCGAGTCGGCGTACTGCACCGGACCGTGAAGGACGGTCTCGGCCGCGCGTACATCGCCGGGATCACCCGCGCCCTGGACGAAGGCGCCGACATCGTCATCCAGATGGACGCCGACCTGTCCCACCCGGCCTCGGTGATCCCGACCATGGTCGAGACGCTGCGTACGACGGACGCCGGCGTGGTGATCGGGTCCCGGTACGTCGAAGGCGGCGAGGCGGCGGCCGAGTGGGGCTGGCACCGGCGGGCACTGTCCGCGTGGGCCAACTTCTACGTGAACGCGATCCTGCGGCTGCATGTGAAGGACGCCACAGCCGGGTTCAAGGCCTGGAAGGCGGACACGCTGCGCTGGATCGACGTCGGCACGATCGAGAGCAACGGGTACTCGTTCCAGGTCGAGATGAACTACCGCACGGTCCGCCGCGGGCTGCACATCGCCGAGGTGCCGATCCGGTTCGAGGAGCGCACCGCGGGTGCGTCGAAGATGAGCCTCAAGGTGCAGCTCGAGTCGGCCCTGATGCCGTGGAAGCTGTTGTTCTCGCGCTCCTGATTCCCTTGCTGTTGGCCAAACCGCCGTACGGCTAGCAATCCGTCTCTGATCGAACTGCCGCGGCCTGTTGCGCAGCGATGCCGGCGATAGCCATGTCGAGGATTCGCTCGCGTTGCTCATCGGAGCCGAACGGCGAGCTGGTGACGCCGATGACGAACCGCATCACGTCATCGATGCTCACGTCAGGGTTGGCACATCCCGATTCTTGCGCTCGGGTCAGCAGTGGACCACCGAAGTCGTAGAGAGCCTGACGACAGGCCCGGAACGCGCCGGAGTCCCGGTCCAACGCATCGAGTAGGACCCGCTTTGTGGCCATGTAAGTGACGAAGTGTCTGACCCAGGCGACCAAGGCCGGCCACGGTTCCTCGGTTGCGGCCAGTTGGAGGGCGTCTTGGCACAGTGCGTCGACTTCGGCGACATAGACGGCCTCGATCAGGTCTTCTCGCGTCGGGAAGTGGCGATACAGGGTTGCCGGCCCGACTCCGGCACGGCGTGCGATGTCTTCGAGTGAGGCCTCGGTGCCGCTGTCCGTGAATCCCGCACGCGCTGCGGCTGATGATCGCGTCGAAGTTTCGGGCCGCATCGGCGCGGTGCGGCCGCCGCTGGTCCAGCAGATCACTCAGCGCCACTCGGTGACCTCCTCGTCCAGTCGCTTCATTCTATTGGTAGAGCTGTCGCGACGCGGGCCGGCTCCGCGCCGCTCGACATTCCAAGCTGCCAAGCTAGTTGCTCTCGGGACTCAGCCTGGTGATGGCGTCGACCTCAGCCTGGGTCAGCTGGATGGCAGCTGCCTCCACATTCTCCTTCAAGTGCTCGACGCTGGTGGTGCCGGGGATCGGCAGACAGCCGGGGGTGCGATGCAACTGCCAGGCCAGGGCAACCTGTTGTGGCGTTGCGTTGACTCGCCGGGCAATGGGGCCGATGACGGCGTGGAACGGCTCGCCGTCGATGCCGCCGGGCACGGTGCCGGGGTGCCAGGGTGAGAAGACGATGCGCTTGTCCTCGGCGATCTGTCGCACCGCGGCTCCGTCACGGACGGCAACGTTGTACTGGACCGTGACCGCGGCGATGTCCGTGATTGTCAGGGCGGTACGCAGCTGGTCGGCGCTGACGTTGGACAGGCCGATGTTGCGGATGAGCCCCTCCTGGCGCATGCCGGCCAGCGTCTCGACCATCTGCTCGAACGGGACGTCGGTCATGGCCGGGGTGTGCAGGTAGTACAGGTCGATGTGATCCAGACCTAGCCGCCGCATGCTCATGTGCGCGGCCTGGCGGAGGTACTGCTTGTTGCCGACCGCGCTCATGTCGCTGTACTCGGGGCCGCCGCGCACGAAGCCGCCCTTGGTGGCGATGACCAGGTTCTCCGGGTACGGGTGCAACGCTTCGCGGATCAGCTCCTCGTTGGAGTGCGGACCGTAGACGTCGGCGGTGTCGATGTAAGTGACGCCCTGGGCGACGACCTCACGCAGGAGCGCGATCGCCTTGTCGCGGTCGGGGTACTCGCCCCAGACCTTCGGCCCGGTCAGTTGCATCGCGCCGTAGCCGATGGCACCGACGGTGGGGCCGTCGCCGATCGTGACCGTTGGTGGACGTTCTTGGGATGGTTCGGACATGTCGTTGCTCGCTTTCGTTTCGTACTTGATGTGGTTCGCCTAGCGGGCGATGTAGCCGCCGTCGACCGGTAGCGCGATTCCCGTGACGTAGCTGGACCTGTTCGTCGCCAGATACAGGATTGCGTCAGCGACCTCTTCGGGTTCGGCGATCCGTCCGAGCGGGTGTGAAGCCACGAGCTGCTCGTGCATGGCCGGGTTCTCGGACACCATGTCGGCGATGAGCGGTGTGTTGACCAGGCCGGGGCAGACGGCATTGACGCGGACGTTGCGGTCGGCATAGTCCAGGGCGGCAGACTTGGTCAGGCCGATCTCGGCGTGCTTCGACGCGACGTAGCCCGAGTAGCCGAGGATGCCCGTCAGACCGGCTCCGGAAGAGACGTTGACGATCGAGCCGAAGCCTTGATTCGCCATGATCTCCAGTTCGTACTTCATCGACAGGAACATGCCGCGAACGTTGGTGGCGAGCATCAGGTCGAGGGTCTCGACCGGGTAGTCGATGAGCGGGTGCGAGTCGTTGCCGCCGTCGACCCCGGCGCTGTTCACTGCGAGGTCCAGACGTCCGGCATCGCCGACCGCGACCTCGACCGCGTGACGGACAGCTTCCGCGTCGTGGACGTCGGCGATCACGTACTTCGCGCTGCCGCCGGCCTGGGTGACCAGCTTGACGGTCTGCTCAAGCGTTGAGGCGGTGCGACCGGCCACGGTCACCTCGTAACCTTCGGCGGCCAAGGCCAAGGCTGCTGATCGTCCGATGCCGGTTCCGCCGCCGGTGACAAGAGCTGTCTTGCGTTCTGGTGTTTGGGGCTGTGGCGCTGTCTGGGACATGGTGCAGTCTCCGATCGGGTCGATAAGTGGTCGGGTGCGGCGCCTTTCGAGGAGCCAGTCATCACCCGCGCCTCCATATGGGAGGACTACTCTCACTTTATCGGAGGCGCACTCTCATTTCAAACTGAACTGTTGCCAGGACGGGTGGCGACACGTTGTTGGAGGGTGAGACGAAGGAGCAGCGACTCGAGCGCCGTACGGCGGGCTGGTGGCAGACCGACCCACCTTCGGCTGCGGCGCAGCCGGCATCAACGCAAGCCGGCACGTAGCACGTACGCCGCCCGATAGTGCGCAGGTGAATCGACCCCAAGACGCAAACCGGAACGTCACTGCCTTGGGCGTCCCGTCAGGCCCGAGTCAGGTTATCCGTAGCCGAGTTCGTGCAGGCGGGCGTCGTCGATGCCGAAATGGTGTGCGATCTCGTGCACCACCGTGATGTTCACCTCGTCGACGACGTCGTCGAGGGTGTCGCACATCCTCAGGGTCGGGTTGCGGTAGATGATGATCCGGTCCGGCAGTACGCCGCCGTAGTAGTGCCCGCGCTCGGTCAGCGGGATGCCCTCGTAGATCCCGAGCAACTCCCGGTCCCCGGCCGGCGGCTCGTCCTCGACGAAGACCGCCACGTTGTCGATCAGCGCCGCCAACTCGGCCGGAACTTGGTCCAGCGCCTCCGACACCAGCACCTCGAAGTCCGCCCGGTTCATCTCGATCACCTTGCCAGTATCTCGTTTTGGATGCTGGCGTGGTCTCCTCTATGCTTACGGCTGTCCCTGGAGCTTCGGCTCCCGCGGGTCCGAGTCCCCATCGTCTAGTGGCCTAGGACGCTGCCCTTTCAAGGCGGTAACGCGGGTTCGAATCCCGTTGGGGATACGGTCGAAAGACCGGTGTCAGAACTACCTCGGAGATGCTGTACGATCGTCGAGTCATCTGGCCCAGTGGCGCAGTTGGTTAGCGTGCCGCCCTGTCACGGCGGAGGTCGCGGGTTCGAGTCCCGTCTGGGTCGCCAGGAGAAGGCGGCGGTGTCAAGACACCGCCGCCGAACTTTCTCCCCGGTCAGGTAGCTCAGCTGGTAGAGCGTCCGCCTGAAAAGCGGAAGGTCGGCGGTTCGAGACCGCCCCTGACCACACCTCTCACCTGCGGTTTCTCTTTCTGAGAACCGCCGATTCTCCCGCTAGTACAGGAACAGGTACAGCACGCGGTTAGCCAGCCAGCAGAACGGCCAGCCGATCAAGCGCCTTCCTCTCTGGTCATCCAAAGACGCATGCGCGTAGATCGTCATCGTGACGTGCACGTCCGCGTGGCCCACGATCGCGTGCACGATGTGGGGCAGAGCCCCGAGCAGCAGCAGCGTCACGCAGCTGTGGCGTAGATCATCGAGGCGCATCTCCCCAAGCTCACACGCACCGGACAAGAGCCACGGTTCGGGGACGGCCACACAGCATGCAACGTGATGGCTGGGCTCGGACAGCCCTGCATGTGCTGCTGCCCGCTGTGCTACTAGCCGTTCTTCCGGCCAACCGCGCAGTACTCGGAGGCCGGAGTGGTGTCATTGCCGTTGGGCCGCCATTGGGAGCAGGTGACCAGGCCGGGCTCGAGAAGGTCGACGCCGTCGAAGAACCGCGCAATGTCTTGCGGCGATCGCACAGTCATCGGGGCGGAGCCGCCGGCGTTCCACATCTGCACGGCTCTGTCGACGGCCTCCGCGTTGACCTCTCTGGTCGGGTGGGAGATCACCAGGTAACTGCCGGGCGGAACCGCGTCGACCAACTGCTGCACGATCCCGTGGGCCTCGTCGTCATCGACAACAAAGTTCAGGATCCCGAGCAGCATGATCGCTACCGGCCGATCGAAGTCCAGAGTCCTGCGCGCCTGGGCGAGGATCCGGTCCGGATCACGCACATCGGCGTCGATGTAGTCGGTAGCTCCTGTCCTGCTGCCGGCCAACAACGCCCGAGCGTGCGTAAGCACCATCGGGTCATTGTCGACGTACACGATGCGCGACTCGGGAGCAGTTGCCTGTGCGACCTCATGGGTGTTGTCAGCCGTCGGCAGGCCGGTACCGATGTCAAGGAACTGCCGGATCTTAGCCGGCCCGGCGAGGTACCGTACCGCTCGGCCCAGGAACTCTCGGTTGAATCGGGCTGACTGCACCAGCTCAGGCATGTACTCAAGGACCTGGGCGGCAGCCTCGCGGTCGGCGGCGAAGTTGTCCTTGCCACCGAGCAAGTAGTTCCACAGCCTCGCTGAGTGCGCCACGCCGATATCGAGCTTGGCCCGCAGGTCGTCGGCGGTGGGAGAGGTTTCCGTCACCATGACTCCTCACACAAATCGGACATGACTGGATAGGAGTAGCTAAACGCTCGCGGACACTCTAGCCCCGCCCGTGCGATGTCTTCCGGGTCGCAGGGGTGACGATCTTCCGTTACACGTACCGGGGAAACAAGATCCCAACTCCATGGCCAACCGCGAACCCCGCTTGACGGCAGCATCCGTTGAGAGCCGCTCTGGTCCATGTCGTACCTGCCGAGCAAGTGATCCCAGGCTGGTCCGACCGACAGTGAGCTACCTCGTGGAACTTCACGCGTCCGCGTTGGCCCAGTTGCAAGGACTGCCTGCTCGCAGTGGGAGTACCGACGGATTCGCGCCAGTCAGGGGCGTCGTGGCGCCGACTGTCCCTGGAGTGAAGCGTGGATGCGGCCGCAACCGGGGCCGCAACAGCTAGCGCCTTCCAGCGATCGTCCCATAACAGGAGAATCGGCAGGCAACCTAGCCACCTCGTGGCCCGAAGACCACTGTCGAACTGAAAAGCGGAAGCCAGCGACGCATGCGCGTAGATCGTCATCGTGACGTGGATGTCTGCGTGCCCACGATCGCCTGCACGATGTGCGGCGGCACCTTCAGCCGGAGAGACCCCGCAGGTGCTGGGTCTCGTTCAGGGAAACAACCTGATGGCTGAAGTGGGTGTCGTTGCGGAGGAGGGTGGTGATACCGCCTGAAGTCAGGGGAAAGAAGACCCGGTCTGTCGACTTCATCGGCATACCGATCCAGGCAGCAATCAGATAGCTCGACGCGGACCCGTGTGACACGACTATCTGGTTCGCGACTGGTCGACGGAGGATGTCGTCGAGGGCCGGGTACAGGCGTTCGACCAATGCCATTCGTGTCTCGGCACCAGCTGGTCCGTCGTGGTGGCCGAGTCGATCGCCGTACTCCGGAAGTGGGACGCGGCGCTCGGCGAGCCACGCTTGGGGACGCCCGTCAGCTTCACCGTTGGACCTCTCGCGAAGCCGTGCATCAGTCTGAACCTCGACGAAGAACCTCCGAGCGATTCGCTCTGCCGCTTGGCTGGCTCGACTCAGATCAGAGGAGTAGACCTCGACCGGCTGGAGTCCGATCCTGCTCGCCAGGACCTCGGCGATGCGTTCGGCCTGCAGGCGTCCGCGGGCGGTCAGATCTGAGTCGTGCCAGCCTCCAACGACGCCGTCAACGTGATGCTGTGCCTCCGGATGCGTGACGAGGTAGATATGTCTCATTACCCTCCTTCGACCCACATTTGGTGCCATGACAGCTCTGCCGATGCAGAGCTCGCCCGACGACCCCAGCGAGATCCTCCGCCTATTGCCGGCGAAGTGGCATGAGCAGTTCGTCAGCGAGTACCACGGCGCTCTAGACGCTGCCCTCGAGGTGTGGCGCTTTCAGCAACTGCGGGACGTGTTGCATCTCCGGAACGCCCGATCATGCCGATGAGCGATCCCGCGGGCCGAAGTGACCTGCGGCCAGGCCACGGGTCACCCGACTTGCCGATTCAATCCTTCTTCGCAGCGGACGCGTCGACGCAGACGATTCCCTTGTTGCCGTCCTGATCGGCGATCACGGTGAGCGAGGGCGCGTCGCTGTCATCGACGACGGTCCCACCCGCGGCGACGGCAGCGGTGATCCGTTGCTCGGCCACCTCGGGCGCCACATAGATCTCGATGTGGAACCGCTGACCCGGGGCCTCGTGTTCGTCGGCGTCCCCGAACCACAGGTTTGGCACCCGTCCCGTGGCATCCCGGATCTCGTCGTTGGGGGTCCCGCGGCCCTGGGCATCGGCGTCCCCGGTCAGTAGAGCGGCCCACACCGGGGCGATGGTCGCGGAGCGCGCCGTGTCGAGGCCGAGCTCGATGTCGCTGACCGAGGCCGGGTCGGCGTCGACCTTGTGGTCAACGGCGATCTCGGAGATCCGTCGCGCCAGGTCGACGTCCTGCTGGGTCACCCATTCAATAACGTATTCGGTGCCTTCGTCGTCGCGGTAGATGGCGTCGCCGCTGACCAGCTTGAAGTCGACATACCCCTTACCGATGGACACACTCGGGTGGTGGCCGAGCGCGTCGCCCGCCTCGCCCACCGCGGCGACGAACCGTGCGCCGGCGCCGAAGTCGTCGATCATGTAGCGCGCATGCAGTCCCTGGGCCAGCTTGCGCCAGTCGGTCAGGTTCGCCTCGGCGATCTGTTCGCCTTTCAGCATGTCCATGGACGGGGACCCTATCCCTGAATCAACGCGCAGCACTAGCGCAGCGCCGCCGGCCGCTGACCCCCCGGTTGCGAATGGCACCGAAGACGTGCTGAGCCAGCCGAATGACACTCGTAGCCGAGGTAGGAGGCTTTGGATTCCCGCCTTCAGTTGAGGGGCATGAGTCTGACGCCGGTGTCTGCGCTGATGACCGCCCGGTCTCCGAGCGGCGCGGCCAGTGTGACGGCCGCGGCTGTCGAAGCACCAACGTCCTCAAAGCAACCGCCGGCCGGTACTGGACCGTGGCTCCCTCCGATGACCACAAGGTCCTCGAATTCGAGGACGTGAGCTCGAAGGTCGGGCTCACAGAGCCCGTGGCCGAGGACGAAGGTGAGCGTGCTGCCGTCGGCTTGGGTGAGGCTCTGGACCTGGAGGAGGCCCGGTTCCAGCTTGGCGATCCCGGGCGGCGGGATGGGCTCAACCGGAGTCTTGAGTACGTCTTCGGAGACTGCGACGACGACGATCGGTCTCGACAAGTTCTTCACGGTGAAAGACCAGGCGGGCACAGTCGCGGGACCGTTGCTCGTGTCCACCTCAGCTGTTTTCAAGGAAGCGCCGGTGATCGTGAGTCTGCATTTCGATGCCGGTATCGGTAGGTTTCTGCAGTTGTCGTACGTGGTTCCGATCGCCGCAGTGAGGGCGGGGCGCGGATCGAGGACGCTCACCGGAAGGCTCGATCCGTCGCCGAAATCGATGCGGGTGGTACCACCTGATCGAAGTTGTACGCCTGGAGCGATGGTGACGTGCCCCGCCCCCCACGCAACCTTCTGCTCGGTCGTGTCGAAGGCCAGGTCCGGTGTCCGGGATGAGCGCAGGAAGATCCCCTCCGGTGGCTTCGGGATCCCCGCGGCCCTGACGGCTTGCGCGACGGCGCGCGCGCGGTCGAGAAACGCCGGAGTCGCAGGAGCTGACGGAATCGGCTTCGGAACTGCAACACCGGGCACCGTGGGGTTGGCGATGGGCGTCGCACTACTTGGGCCATCGGCCGGCGCTACCTCATTCCCGCACGCCGACAGGGCAACCCCGATCAGAACGACGGCCGGCCCCAAGTACGCACGATGCCTCGCACCGCGATGAATGGGCATCATGCTTAGCGAGACGCGTTGGTCCGGCGAATCGTTGCGTTGGCCGTCATGAGGCCGAGTATCCGCCCACCCTGGCGAGGCATCAAGCAACGCGCCCTCCGCGGCCGACGACCTACACCCGAGGGAGCCGGCCGGCCTGAGATTCAAAGTTGTTGACAGACGGCCGGCAATCGACGATCCGGTACGGAGGGAGCTACAGCGCAAACTGAAGCCCTGTCAGTGGGCGGTGGCTGAGTTGTCCAGCAGACCGAAGTGGCGCAGAGTGCGCTCAGCGACCTCCTGCGGCGCGAGCGTGCTGGTGTCGATTACCAACTCGTCCAGATCCGCGGCCTCGATGCGGGCGGCTGTCTCATCGCAGCGCTCCAGGTGCCACTCCAGAGCCGATCTCTGGCTCGCGCTATAGCGGCCCCGCAATCGTTGCCTGATGATGTCGGCATTGGCGGTGAGACGAACCGTGCGAATACGGCACTCGACTGCTGCTGCGTAGCGCTCTCGATCAGCTGCGGTCCCGATCACCCCACACATGACCAACTGGCGCGTGCCCACAGACCGATAGCACTTCCAGACTGCAGCTATGTTGTGAGCCTCAATCAGAGCATTGTCCGGACTGGCAGGCGGCCAGGAGCGATGGAACCAGTCAACGTCCATCAGGCTGAAGGGCCTACCTGCTTTCGCGAGCAGATCCCCGACATGATCAAGGGTGGATGATTTGCCGGCTCCATATCCGCCGTTCAGGAAAATTGCGTAATCGGACTGCGTCACGTTGAATCACCCTGCGTTTCGTCGAGGCCCGGTCAGGATAGTTGGTTCCGTCTCGAGGGACAGTCGTTTCAGGTTAAGTTGGAGTGTTCAGGTGAGACAATCGATGGGGGCGCCTGAGCGAGCACAGGCGGCATCTCCTCGACGGCGAGCTCGACAACCTCATGGCAATCTGCTTGTGCGCACTCGCAATCGAATAGGCGAACCGCGTGGTGTCCGTTCTCCTTGTTGCGTCCCAATCGCAGTCGTTCAGTCGCCTGTTCGGCGAGTTGGCGATTACTGATACGAATCAACGACTGCCGCTCATCGAGAGTGCGCGCCGCGGGGCAAGATCCCAAGATTGCGCCGAACCTCTGCTCGACCACCACGAGGGTTTGCTCGATCGTCTGACCGTCGACCACGACGACGCGTGCGTCGGTTCCCTCAAGTTGGCTCCGCACCAGCTCCCATCCCCACACATGATCTTTATGCACACCACCTGGACTTCTGCGTTCCAGTCTTGCGAGTTGTTCCTCTCTGGAAGGCATCAGCCACACTGCGTTCTCAGCAACTCCAGCCATCGTGGGAGTGACGAATGCACCTTCGACAACGACCGACGTATCCACGGACAATGACTGGATATCTTCCATGATCATCGGCCTGCGATCAAAGTCTCCTGGACCAGTGCCCATGACATGGAGCCCGGCCGCAGCTGCGCGCTTCTCATGAGCGAAGGCATAGGCATCTACGCTGTACCAGAGAAATCCATGCTTTCGCGCGAGTAGACGGCTCACCGTGGTCTTGCCCGCCGCCGCCGGACCACCCACCCAGAATATACTCGCGTGTTCGTAGTTCGGATCTTTACGCATATGACGAGAGTCTAATACTGCAGCCGCAGTTCGTGATGTTGCGACGACTGATGGCGGACCGCCGGCACTCACCAACCTGCCGTTTCCGGTCGAGCGCTTTCCCACGCGAGCGTGGCTGGAGGCCATCGGTCGAGGTTGGTGAGTGGCAGCGGTCCGCGCCGGGCGCCGGACCTGGCGAACTCCACCGACATCACGCCGCCGCCGAGCACGGTCACAGAGCGAGGCCGTGGACCCGAAACAGGGACCTTGAACACGAAATAACGTGTTCAAGGTCCCCACCGCGCGACCCAGCTCCCCACTCCCGGTCAGCGAGCCTCAGCAACTCGTCGACGTCCTCCGCACCCGCCAGCTAGAGCTGGATGCGGCCGGTTTCGTAGGCCCACATGGCGATCTCGACCCGGTTCCGGGCGCCCACCTTGCCCATCACGCCGGCCAGGTGAGTCTTCACCGTGCTGAGGCTGATGTGCAGTTCCGTCGCGATCTCGGCATTGGTCCGGCCGGTGGCCGCGGCGATCAGGACCTGTTCCTCGCGGGTCGTGAGCGGATCGACCGGTTGGACTGGTGTGCGGCCCTTCGGTGGTTCGGAGAACGCGGCCAGCAGCCGTGCGGTGATCTTCGGCGCGATCAGCGCGTCACCGTTGGCGGCGGCGTGGATCGCCTGGACCAGAAGGTCCGGGCCGGCATCCTTGAGCAGGAATCCACGCGCGCCGGCCTTCAGAGCGCCGTACACATACTCGTCGAGATCGAAGGTGGTGATCACCACGATCGGCAGTGGGTCGTCGACGCCGGGGCCGGCGAGCTCGCGGGTCGCCGCGATCCCGTCCAGGCCGGGCATCCTGATGTCGAGCAGGCACACATCGGGCCGCAGCCGGCGGGCGAACTGGACCGCTTCCAGACCGTCGGCCGCCTGACCGACCACCTCGATACCGGGTTGCGCATCGAGGATCATCGCGAGTCCGGTCCGGACGAGATCCTGGTCGTCGGCGACGAGTACGCGGATCGTCATCGGCCGACCGCAGTTCGCGGTAGCACCACATCGACGGACCAGCCCCGGTCAGCATCTGGTCCCGCGGCGAACGTGCCGCCGAGTAAGTTGGCCCGCTCGGTCATCCCGACCAGGCCGTAGCCGAGCGAGTTCCGGGGTGCCGAGGTGACCTCTCCGTCGTCGCGAACGGTCAGGCGGACGGAGTCGTCGTACGACGTCAGCCGAACATCGATGCGAGTTGCCTGCCGAGCATGCCGTACGGCGTTGGTGATCGACTCCTGCGCGATGCGATAGATCGCGGCGCCGACTGCTGGTCCGAGGTCGTCGAGGTCGCCCGACACCTCGACCTCGACCCGCGGCCGGTCCCCGACGCTGCGGGCGAGCCGCTCCAGGTCGGCCACTCCCGGTTGTGGAGCCAGCGCAGCCGTTCCGTCATCGCGCAGTACGCCGACCATCGTCCGCATCTCGGCGAGAGTACGCGTGCCCTCCGCCTCGATGATGGCGAGCGCATCGACCGCGGCTTCCGGGCGGGTGGCCGCGACGGCTCGACCGGCCTGGGCCCGGATGACGATGGCCGAGACGTGATGAGCGACCGTGTCGTGCAGCTCCCGGGCCAACTGCTCGCGCTCCCGGAGTCGCACCTGGTCCAGCTCGCGGACCCGGGCGGACCACCAATAGCGGACCGCGGCCCCGACTGTCGCCGGAAACAGCAGGAACATGCTGCCCGCGGCGGCTTCGCCGTACCCGGTGAAGTCACTGATGATTCCCAGCACCAGCGCCACGAGGATGAACGCGAGCCCGATGAGGATCTCGCGGCCGGATCCCCAGCGAACGAGTGAGTACGGCAGCAACACCACGCAGATCATCGAGTACAGGCCGAAGGTCGCTTCTCCACTGATCAGGGTTACGACGTTGATCACGATCAGGGCGCCGAAGACGGCGGCCACCACGGCCAACGGGTGGGTACGACGCCACAGAAGAGCGCACACGACAGCCACAGCGAGCGCCAGCGCGACGGGCCTCCAGACCACGTCCTCACGGAGTATGCCTTCGAGAACGACCGCCGTCAGCAGGCCGGCGACGAGCACCCAGTCGCGCCACACCCGCCTGGGTGGGTCAGGGGCTCGCGGCTCGGCCAGTAGCGAGCGGAGGGCGTTTCTCACCATGCCCACAGCGTAGGGACTCCGGGCGCCGAGCGGATCGACTCAAAGTACGGGACGCGACCCGGCTGATCGGCCGAGGGAAGTCCGTCTCATCGCCTGAGGTGGTGGCCGGCCCCACCGCCACACGATGAGTCCAACTCTCGCTGAAGGGATCTGTGATGAGGTCGAATCTGTACAGACTGGGCCGGTACGCCGCACGTCGGCCCTGGGTGGTGATCGGGGCGTGGCTGGTGGTGGCGGCGCTCGTGGTCGCGGCATCCGGAGCCTTCGGCAAGAAACTCGAAGAATCCTTCGGAGCACCTGGTGTCGACTCGCAGTCCGCGACCGATCTGCTGTCAGCCGCGGGAGCGGATCAGGCCGGGCTGACCGCGCAGGTCGTCGTGACTCCGCTCGACGAGCAGGCGACGCTCAACGCCCCCGCGTTACGGGCTGCGCTGACGCGGGTCGGGTCGACCGCGGCTTCGTTGCCGCACGTGCTGGACGTCGGCGATCCCGTCATCTCGCCGGACGGCCGGGTCGGGCTCATCCGGCTTCAGTATCCGGTGCTCGACAAGCTGGAGCCGAGCGACCTCGAGCAGCTCAAGACCCTGACGGCGGTGGAATCGCCGTTGCGGATCGAGCTGGGCGGGGATCTTTTCTACGCGTTCGAGGAACCCCAGGCAGGTCTCGGTGAGGCGTTCGGGCTGATCGCCGCGATGGTCATCCTGCTGCTCGCATTCGGATCGATCATCGCGATGGGGCTGCCGATCGGAATGGCGGTGTTCGGCCTCGCGCTGGCGATCAGCTCCCTGTCCTTGGTCACCTATCTCATCGAGCTGCCCAGTTGGGCGCCCGTACTCGGCAGCATGATCGGGCTCGGCGTGGGCATCGACTACGCGCTGATCATCGTCACCCGGCACCGCGAGAACCTGGCCCGCGGGATGGAGGTCGAGGAGTCGGTCGGGCGTGCTGTCGCTACGGCCGGGCAGGCTGTGCTCTTCGCCGGTGGCACAGTGGTGATCGCGATCCTCGGGCTGGTGGTGGCCGGCGTACCGTTCATGACCGCCGGCGGGATCGCCATCTCGCTGATCGTGCTGACCATGGTGCTCGCTTCGCTCACCTTGCTGCCCGCGTTCTTGGGCCTGGCCGGGCACTGGATCAACCGCCTTCGGGTACGGCGGGTGCAGTCGTCACCTGGTGCGGGTTGGCAGCGGTGGGCGGGACATGTGTCCAAGCACGCCGCCGTGTACGCCGTCGGCGCCACCGTCCTGCTGCTGGCGCTGGCCGCACCCGTGCTCGCACTCCGCGTCGGTACGCCCGATGACGGCGCACTTCCCGTGCAACGCACCGAGCGCCGGGCGTACGACCTGGTTGCCGCGGGATTCGGTGCCGGCAGCAACGGTCCGCTGGTGATCGCCGTCGACGTCTCTCGAGATCCGACCGTCGTACAACCTCTGTTCAACGCCGTCCGGGCCGATCGGGGCATCGCGTCCGTCGCACCTCCTCAGGTGAATACGGTTGCGGGCGTTGCGACGTTGATCGCCGTACCGACGACCGGACCGCAGGATGATGCCACGATGACCACGGTTGAACGGCTTCGCGCGGAAGTCTTCCCCTCGGTACTGCGGGACAGCCCGGCGAAGGCCCATGTCGGTGGTCAGACAGCGACCCTGGCGGATGTGGGTGCGAAGGTCAACGATCGGCTGCCGTGGTTCATCGGCGCGGTGATCCTGTTGTCCGTCGTACTCCTCACGGTGGTCTTCCGGTCGGTCGTCGTACCGGTCAAGGCCGCTGTGATGAACCTGCTCAGCATCGGCGCGTCCTTCGGCGTCATGGTGATGATCTTCCAGTGGGGTTGGGCCGCGGACCTGATCGGGCTGGAATCGACCATCCCGATCCTTCCGTTCATCCCGATGTTCATGTTCGCCGTGGTGTTCGGGCTGTCGATGGACTACGAGGTCTTCCTGCTCAGCCGGATCCGTGAGGAGTACGTCCGGACAGGTGACAACACCGCCTCGACCATCCACGGCATCACCACCACCGGTCGCGTCATCACCTCGGCAGCGCTCATCATGATCGCGGTCTTCGTCAGCTTCTCCCTTGCCGACGACCCGACGGCCAAGATGTTCGGCCTGGGCCTGGCCACCGCCGTCCTCGTCGACGCGACCATCGTGCGACTGGTTCTCGTACCGGCCTTGATGAAGCTGTTGGGCGACGCGAACTGGTGGATGCCTGCCTGGCTCAACCGACGGTTGGTGACCGGCGTCGACGTCATAGGCGACGGCCATCGACGCCGACCAACCGGACCCATTGGAGAGCCGGGTAATGGTGCTTCCTGACAACGCGGGGACCGCTGTCGAACTGAACACTGGACGGTCGGCAGTTCGAGACCACCCCTGACCACCCTGGTCGGCAGCGGCCGGTTCCCTCGTGATTTCCGCAACCGATCAGCGGGTTGTCCGATGCCGCGTTGGGTTCGGCCGACCAGGATCGAAGGCACACCAGTTGACGCTCGAGGACGCGCGGACGGCGAGCCATCGCACGAGGAGGAAAGTCATGTCATCGGGAACAATCACCACAAACGACGGCGTCGAGATCTTCTTCAAGGACTGGCGCGACGGTCAGCCGATCGTGTTCAGCCATGGGTGGCCACTGTCAGCAGGCGACTGGGACAAGCGGATGCCGTTCTTCCTGCAGCACCGGTATCGCGTCCTCGCCCATGTGAACAACCCGCAGAGAGGTGCCAGATGATGTTGATCGTGCGAGGCGACGCTCAGACCGTGCCGTCGGAACTGAACAAGGCGGCCACCGGTGAGGTGTGGTTCGATCCGATTTTCCCGAAGACCAATGGTGTGGACGTCGGCACCGTCGTATTCTCGCCGAAAGGGCGGACTGTCTGGCATCAGCATGAGTATGGGCAGTTGCTCCAGATCACATCTGGATCTGGATTCGTCTGCAAGGAAGGGGAGGACCCGCAGCGGGTGCGCGCTGGCGACACGGTGTGGATCGCGCCCAACGAACGGCACTGGCACGGCGCCACCTCCAGCACGCTGATGTCACACACCACGACTACTCTTGGCTCGACCGAGTTCCACGAGGCGGTGGCGGAGGCCGAGTACGCCGCGGCGAACGCGACCCCGCGCGACTAGCACCTGACCGCGGTGAGCTGACAGCCGGGTGAGTACTACCACCCGAGCCCGTGCGCGCACTCGCTGCCCGGATCGTGAGTGAACGCACTCTCATGCCGGAGACCATGCAAGAGCGGAAATGAACGATGAGCGGGCGTTTTCCGAGGCGGCCATTCGACGATTCCGGCACCCGTATGGTGCAGCTTGTGAACAACGACTACCGGGAGCATCCGTCCCCCACTGGCCACCTTGTCGATGGCCGGCTGGTTCCGGTGCCGGCTTCTGTCGAGGCGAACACAACAGTCTGGTTAGCACTACCGGCTGAGGCCGGCGAGGCGCAGGTCTGGGAAGGGCTTGCTGCTCTGATCGGGACTGACACAGCACGTGTGGAGCTTCGAGCCATCCCGCTCTTCGCCTACGACGTCAACTACGGCGACGAGTTGACTGTTATCGCATCGCAGGAAGGCCCGCTCGTGGCGACTGGGATCAGCAACGATGCCGGGAACTACACGTTCCGCGTCTGGCTCGAAGATGGAAGCATCGACGTGTATCGCGAAGTAGTCGCGCAGGTCGGCGAGATGGGGTGCCTGGTCGAGGGATACAGCGACAAGCTCATCGGGTTCTCATGCAATGCAGAAGCCGCCCGCGATGTCGCGGCCGCTCTGACCGCACACGAGCGAGAGGGCCGATTGATCTATGAGACCAGCCGCCAGCGGACGTCCTGACATGCCGAATTGAGGACGTTGCTGCGTGCGGAGATTCGCCACTGACGGTGCCGCCCCATAGACGTGGCCCAGGTCCCTTCGGGCCTTTAGGATGCACGACGCCGGCGACCGGACCCCGGTCAGCTGGCAAGAGCGGGTGCCTTCGGGTCATCATGTTCGGTGCCCATCAACGCCACTGCCTACGACACCGCGCTCGTCGTTGAGCCGTTCCCACCCACCGACTCTGATGGATTCCGGACAGCGTGGACGTGGCTTGAACAGCGCCAACTGGAGGTTGGTGGCCAAATCTTGGTCTACGCATTGTTGTTCGATCACCCGGGCCTGGCCGGCTATCGCCACGACCGGGGTGTTCGTCTGGCCAGCCACAAGTACGCTCGTGGAGTACTGGGCTGGGACGGCGGACCTGTCCTCGCTCTCAACCCAAGCCGGGACAGCGTCGGCACGATCGCTGAGGATCCGCGGACGCGGGCCTTGTGCGTTCTGGCAAGTCAACACATCTCCACGCTCAAGCCTGTCGATGGTTGGCGGCTCGCTGCACGACCGCGCCCCTAGGTGCAGTACCACCGGTCACGGCACACCCCGATGCCGTCGCCGCGGTCGCAGGTCTGCGCGCGATTCAGGCTGTGATCGAGGCAGACCCCGACGGGCTGCCAAGGCGACGAGCAGAGCGCGCCAGAATCGTCGCTCAGCTCAGGGCTACTGGACGGTGTCCAGGCGCCAACGACGCCTACGCGTGGGCTCTGGTCAACGGCTGGTCGGCCCGAGCAGCGGAGGTTCTCCGTTCGATCGCCGGCAACGTTCACGCGACGCAGAGCCCCGATCAGCCGGGTCACTCCAACCCAGTCGGCCTAACCACCCAACAGCGCCCCGATCGTGCCGATTCCTCTGACCACTAGGCACCGTCACCAGCCGCGCCAGACCCGCGAAATCTCGGAACTCGATGCGTCCGGATTTGCCGCAATCCGCGCAATCATGCCGAAATCAGGGCGTTGGACTTGCAGGTCAAGAAGCGCGAGGATGCCGCTGGAAGGAGCCTGTATGGATGTCGAGTGGACGGTTACGATTCCCGGGTCAGGTCGGCCAGTCCCTTCGCCGACGCGCTCGGACGCCGAGGTATACGGCAACCGGGTCAGGCAGTTGGTGGAGCAACGCTGGTGCTACTCCGAAGTGTGGAGGGTTGGGGCGGCCTATCCGACCCTCACGCTGTCGATCAGCGACGAGCTGGCGGTAGTTCATCGCTTCGTTGATGCAGAGGCATGCTTCCTCCTGGAGGGTGAAGACGTCGTTCCCAGGGACAAGTCGCGCGACTTCCCGATCCAAGACGATCTTGCGTCGTTTACCGGTGACTTCATCTCAACATCAACTCGCGCCGCAGGCATCATCGACGCGTTCGCGCGTGGCGCCGACGCCCGATGAGCTGGGCTCTTGGTCCCGCCTCTGACGGCCGACGCCCGGACATGCCGCGATGAGCGCGGGTCGTGCCGATGACCGAGTACTCCGCGAGGGCCTAATCAGATGCCGGTTGGCCACAAGGAGAAGGCGGCTGGCTTGATGACTACTGGCTGCCCGAGAGCACCGAGCGGCTCCCCACGCACCTCCAGACCAACCAGCGTGTCCCCAACGCGTACCGCAACATAATCACCGTCGATGTCCTCGATGCGTCCATGCAGAACCTGTCCATGCTCGCTTCGTCCGTCGGGGTGGACGATCGCTGGACCGTCGTTCCAGACGAGAGGGCCACTTGTGTCCAGTTCGACATCCGCGCTCAACCCAGGAGCCGGCGTCGTCGTGCCTCGCCATTGGCCGATCAAGGTCCCCACGGGCGACTCGCACTCGATCACGTCGGCTGCATTCTGAACAAGTCGGCGCACGGTGACAATCACGTTGCCGATGCTCGCATCTGAGCGCACCCGACGTCCGGACATGCCGCGATCCGTATTTTCGATTGTCCCAGATCACGTGGCGGGCAAATGTTCGCGACCTGATCTGCGACACATGGCCTAGGAAACTGAGGGGTTGGCGGTCCGTCGCCGCTGACCTTGATGCTACGCACGGCTTGGGTGGTGGTGCTGCGCACGACCAGGTCGTCGTTTCCGGGCAGCTCGGCTCGCATCCGCCGGCGCCCGTGGTTCAACCACTGGTCCGAACAGATGCAGGTGTGGGCCGAGTTACCCTGACCTGAATCGGACTAACTGGCATCTCACTCTCTGGAGAACCACATGCGCGGCAGCAGTATTGGCGCGTGCCCGCTCCGCGCCCATGTCGATCCGCGCCTCTTGCGATTCAGCGCCGGGGCCACAGCGAGCGTGCTCGCCGTCGTGCTGCTCATCGTTGACGTTGCTCGACCATTGGGTCTCGGCCTGCTCGCCTCCCAGGTCGCCGTGTTTGCGTTCACCGCGTTCGTGAGCTTTCAGTGGTCGTTGTGGGCGCAGATCTTCGCCCGTGTCATCTGGCCGCGGATCGGAGCGCCAGCCGAGTTGGAGGATGCTCGGCCGCCGAGATTCGCCCAATTCGTCGGCTTCGTGTTTACCGCTCTTGCGCTGACCACCTTTATCCTCGGCGTCGATGTCGCTGGCTACGGCCTCACCGCTCTCGCCTTCGGCGTGGCAGCCCTCAACGCATCCACCGGGCTGTGTTTGGGATGCAAGGCCTACCGTCTGATCCGCCGACCGAAACCGGCCTGAGTCTGGTCGACCGCGAACCCCACCACATGTCCAGGCGCTGCTCCACCACCGACAAGACAACCAGTGCCCATCAGGCCCCCTGAGTCCGGAACGCCCCACGGTGGGTGTGGCCGGCGGCGGTGTCGGCGGTGGTGGGCCGTGGGGACGGTTGGTGCGCGGTGGGTCGGTGGTTAGCTGGGGCTGGTGTCGCCGGGCGCGGTGTCGGCGTCTTGTCCTGCGTGGCGGACGGCGAAGGCCAGGAAGATCTGGGAGAAGCCCCGGAACAATGCCAGGAACCCTACCCAGAACAAGATCAGGTAGGTGCGCTGGCCCAGGGAGTACACCCGGTCCGAGCCCGACACCCAAAACGCCAGCAGGATCAGCAGGATCCCGAGGATCAGGCTCAGCCACCAATACGGGTTGACCGCCCGGGAGGCGAAGGCCTGGACGATCTCGAACGCGCCGTACAAGACCAGGATCAGCCCCAGCACCGAGGCGAGGGCGAAGAAGGTGTTGACCGGCCGGATGAAGCCGTACAGCGCACCGAGCAAGAAGATGACCGCCAGGATGTAGTGCCAGACCTTCCAGCCGCCGGGAGACAGGGTCGCCACCCCGGCCTCGTTGATCCCGGCCAGGAGGAACACCACCCCCAACAGCACCCCGACGGCGGTGATCGAGGTGCTGTTCAGGCGCAGCACCAGCCACGCGATCACCAGCCACAGGATCCCGGTAACCAGGAAGACCCACCAGTAGCGGGCTGCCTCCCGCACGATCATCCGCCCGTCGGTCAGCATCTGGATCTCCCTTTGTCCCGTTCCACCCAGCGGCGACGATCGCTGTGCCGGGACAGGACGCTATGCCCGGATCGACAGCGAATCAAGGGGCCACGGCCCGGTTACAGTGAGCCGGGTTGCGCAGCACCGATACCCCGCCCACCCCGGGGGTCACGACCAGCGCCGAGACCCGGCCCCCGCCAGCCCTAGTGTGCGTCTGACCTCGTGACGCCGATCGGCGTGGCTAGCAGACAGCATCCGACGGTTCTCCGACGCTCGACCATAGCGCTGTTCATCGTGCGAATCCTCGGCACCGAACAGGAAAATAGGCGGGTGGTGCGGCGACAGCGGTACGCAAATCCGCCGGTAGAGCCCCAATCACACGCTGGCGTTCGGGGTTGTCGGCGATCTGATGCCGTCCGTAGGGTGGGTGCATGTCGGTGCGGGTTCGTCCGGTGACCGCGGATCGGTGGGGCGATCTGGTCAGCGTGTTCGGTCGGCGTGGTGAGGATCCTTCGTGGTGCTGGTGTCGCCTCTTCTTCCACTCGGCCGCCGAGGAATCAGCCCCGTCGAGCCCCCCGGGTGACAACCGCGATGCGCTGCGGCAGGAAATCGCCCGTGCCGCCGTACCGCCGGGGCTTGTGGCCGATGTCGATGGTCAACCTGTCGGATGGACCCGGGTCGGGCCACGGTCCGACTTCCCCCGAGTGACTGGCAACCGGGCGTTGGCGAAAGTGCTCACCGACGATCCCGGTGTTTGGTGGGTGACTTGCTTCGCCGTCGACAGTCACTACAGGCGTGCAGGTGTGGGATCGGCGCTGCTCGAGGCCGCTGTCGAGTTCGCTCGCGAGCACGGGGCGACCGCTGTCGAGGGTCATCCGGTCGACGTGGCCGCCTTGAAGGCCGCGCGGGTAGGAGGAGCCGCGATATTCACCGGGACCCTGGCGATGTTCTTGGCTGCGGGATTCACCGAGACCGCCCGCAGCTACCCCACCCGGCCAATCATGAGACTGCCGCTGTGAACCTGCCGGCAGTCCCCGCAGACACCAAGAAGACGCACGCAGCTGCCGCATACCGGGCCGGTGGCGCAGTCGTGCTGGGAGCCGGCCGGTCGGCGTCTGGATCCATCGGCGGTGCCGGTCGTTAGCCTTGGTTCATGAGGGCAGCGGTTCACACCAGGTACGGCCCGCCCGATGTCGTTCGGATCGAGGACGTGGACGAGCCGGTCCCTCGGGGGAACGAGGTGCTTGTGAGGGTCCACGCGACGACGGTGAACCGAACGGACTGCGGCTACCGGGCGGCCAAGCCGTTCATCACCAGGTTCTTCACGGGACTCAGAAGGCCACGAGTGACGATCATGGGAGCCGAGTTCGCCGGAGTGGTCGAGGCTGTCGGAGCCGGTGTCACCGCATTCAAGGTCGGTGAGCGTGTCTTCGGCTACAGCGAGGGGCGATTCGGCTGCCATGCCGAGCTTCTGACCGTTCCCGTGAACGGTTCGATCGCCAGCATCCCAGCGAACCTCACCTTCGTCGAGGTTGCCCCAGGCACCGAAGGTGCCCACTACGCCCTCGCGGCCATCAGGAAGACCAAGATCCACCACGACCAGGCCGTCCTGGTCAACGGCGCAACCGGAGCCATCGGCTCCGCGGCGGTTCAGATCATCAAAGGGCTCGGAGCCCAGGTGACCGCCGTCTGCGACACCGCCCACCTCGAATTGGTCAGGGGCCTGGGAGCCGACCGAGTCATCGACTACACGACGGAGGACTTCACCAAGGACAACCAGCAGTACGACGTGGTGCTCGACGCGGTCGGCAAGAGCACCTTCGGCCGCTGCCGGCCCCAGCCTCGCTTACGCCACTCCGTCGTACACCGGAAGTCCGGCCGGAGCGCATTCTTCAAGCAGTGAAGTGCGCCCCGAACTGCTGCGCCGCAGCGCTGTGGTCCCACCTCAGGTCGACACGCACCCACTGAGGGTCGTCGAATACGGCACTGCCGCAGAATGCGCATCCGTAAGTTGTCGCGTCGCCATCCACTCGCAATAGCTTGCCACCCAAGGGCACGACGTCCGTAGCCGCGATCAGCATGCGTGGGGATCACTGCCCGCCAGGCGCAGGAGTCCGAGCCCGTCGTGGGGCACGCACGCGTACAGAACAAAGTTGCGCCCATTTCGCTGTGTCTCCGCCCAGGACATCACCCCAGCGACGTCGGTCCCCTCGATCTCGTACTCGTCGGCGGCGCCGTTCTCGTCATTGAAGTAGACCCGGTACTTCGGCTGCGAGATCTCCCAGGTCTGGTCGCGCGGGTCGACCGCTCTGACGTCCATGCTCTGAAGCGTGTCAGAGAACCGACCACGGACGCCCCTGACATGCCGCGTTGAGAGAAGGTCGCAATGACCGATGGACGCTCGCCTGGCCTACGTCCTAGCCGAGTCGAGGAACTCGACCGATCCACCGGAGCGTGCGAGCAGCGCCGCACGCAGGCGGGGCTGACCGCGAGCCCCATGCAGGGCAAGCGCGTCCGCAGGTTCGAGCCAGTGGGCAGCGGCGATCTCCTCCTTCTGCAGCGTCAGCATCGGTGATCCCGCAAGCGGCTCGCTGTCGAACACGAAATGCACGCTGCTTGGCTTCTCGTCTTCTGCTTCGAGGTGCTGCACGGCAAGCAACCGTCCGACAGACACGTTCAGCCCGACCTCTTCCCGCACCTCACGCTGCCCAGCAACTGCTGGGGACTCGCCTGCCTCAACGACACCACCCGGCAAGATGAGCGTCGGTCGGTTGTGCGTCTTGACCATGAGTAGCCGGCCGTTCTCGTCCCATACGAGCACGCCAGTAGCAAGCACTTGCGTGGGCCAGGCCGTCATGGCCCGGAATGCTACGACACCGAAGGCGGCGAAGAGACGCTGAGAGGCCACGATCCGCGCTGAAGTGCTGAATTGAGGACGTTTGCGCATCGATCAACGGCGGGCGGCCGCGGCTGTTGCTCGGTGGGTATTGCGGAAGCCCTCAACGCATTCCCTTGCACGCCTCCGACCTGAACTGCTCGTAGGACTGCACGGTGTCCACGTGTTGGTCTTTGGCAGGGACATAGGTCTGGGTAAGCACTTGACCGGGCTTCAGTTTGGAGAGACGTTCCAGCGTGAACTCAACATGACCCGTGAACCACGTGTTGTCGCGCGTCCACCCGTAGGCGTCGTAGACGACACCAGGTCTCAATGCCTCGGAAAGACCCACTCGGGACCACGACCGGGACGGCTCGACGGTGTTCAACATCGCATCCATCGCAGTCGTTGGCGTCACTGGCGAAACCGCGTCCCAGCTGGCGACTGAGACTGAGGTGTCCTCGCCCGGTGGGTCGGCCTTGGTGCGATCACGGTAGATCGTGGCCCCATCGATGTGGTCGTTGCACAGAGCGAACACGATCACCGGCCGAGCCCGCGCGTCGACACTGATGCCTGTCGCCCCGGCGCCCGCGACGGTCTCGCACCCGGCCAGGGGCGTCATGGCCGCGGACGCCAAGAAGCCGGCTGCGGCTATGGCTCGCCAGCGGGTCCGCCCCGGCGAATGAAGAGACAGCACGGGGCAAAACCTTGCACACATCATTTCGCCGCGCGCCTGCCGTCATCGAAATGCAACGTCCGCTTCTGCCGCGTTGAGGCCAGGCTGCGCACCTATCAGGCATCCGCTGAAATGCGTGCACCTCACCCCCGTCTGGGCCACCATGGGCGCGTGCCTGATCGAGTCATGTTCGTCCAACTCAAGACCGGCCATGGAACGGACCAAGGGCCGGCCTGGATCAGCCGAGTGAGGTTCAACAGGACCTGGAAGACGGCCTACTGGCACGGCCGGACCCTGGCCCGCGGCAAGGGCATGTGGGATGCGAACTTCTACGACACAGACACGCACGAGGAGTTCTGGCTGTCCGGCCCCCATCGCGACCGTCGAGATACTCGTTGGAGCAACATCGAGCCGACGGTGGACGACGACGTCATTGACGTCTACAACGCCTTCCTCGATGGCGCCCCCCTGCCCGGACGTGAGCGTGGCTGAACGCCCTCACATGCCGCTCTGCGTTCAGCCCGCACGCTACTAACGCAATCTGGCCACCACTGTGCCGACGCCATCTTCCGAACTGAACACGGGGCTACCGGGGGCGTTTCCAGAATGTGGAGCGGGTTGGTGGGTCAGTTGGTGACGTGCCTATGAACGTCTCGATGACGTCGATGGTGCGTTGCCACAGGGCGTCCAGGTCCACATCGGTTGGTGGGGTCGGGCCTTCGCAGGCGGCGAGGGCGGGGAGCAGTTCGCGCAGCGGTGCGAGGACTGTGTCGTCGACCGAGGGCGCGAGATGGTGGATGAGCGCGTCGAGGCGGGTGGCCAGGTCGGCGAGGATCGCGAGCCGTTGCGGCCTTGTCGGCGTACCCGCTGCCCGAAGGCGACGTGCTTCGTCGGCGAGTTGTGCTCGGGACTCGGCCAGCAGATCAGGGCCGGCGTCAGCATTGTGCGACAGCGGCCTCGCCTTTCCGAACGGTTGGTGTGCGCGCGCTCGGCGGGCGGTGATGGCCGGCGGCAAGGCGCCCGACTGGAGTTTGACCGCAGCCGAATCGCGCCGCATCGCGCCGGGCATCGACGGAGCCGAGCCCGCGAGCGGCACAGCGTGGAACTGGTCGATGTCCCAGCCCGACGGCAGTTCGACCGGCTGGATCATGCGATGAGCGGGACCGCCTTCCGCGACGACTCTCGAGTCGACCGCGACCAGGGCGGTGAAGCGGCAAAGCACCTTGTATTGCAGCGATACGGCGACGATCTGACGCTCCAACTCACGCGGGTTCTCCGCCCCAGCGGCGTACCGGTCCTCGAGGTCACGCAGGTGGCCTCGGGCCCACACCGGCGCGAGGACACTACTCGCCGCTGGGACGGCAGGCACGGTCACCTGCCACGGCTCTCCGGCCGCCGTTGTCCCCTGCAGCCGCGCCGCTGCGCCGGGCGCCGAGCCGCTGTAGCGGCCGCGGATTGTCAGAGGTACGCCGACGAATCCGTCCGGCATTCGCGCTGGACTCGTCGTGCCCTCGACCAAGGTCATTCCGTCCGTGGACAGCGTCAGGTTGGTCAGCAGCGGAGTGCCGATCCGGCGGTGGATCCGGTCGAGAGCCTCGTCGAGCCGGTCCTCGCTCTCCACCAGTTCGCAGCGGCCGCCGCCGACCGCGGCCAGGCGACCGAGGAAGCCGGCGTTGACGGCTCGGTCGATGCCGACGGTGTGGACCCGTACGCCGCCAAGCGCGCCAGTGAGCTCGGACAGGATCTGGTCCTCGTTGCCGACCTGCCCGTCCGTCACCAGCACCAGCACCCGTTCACGCTCGGCACCGGGCTTGGCGGCGAGCAATGTCGCGGCCTCGCGGAGCGGAGCGAGCATCTCAGTGCCGCCCCGGGACGTCACCCCGGCGAGATGCTCGACCGCGCGGAATCGGTTCCGGTCCGTGCCGTCGACCAGGTCGGCCGGCAGGTCCTTGGGGTGCTCGACCACGCTGTCGAAGGTCAGTACGGCGAACCGGTCAGCGTCGGTGAGCGTGTCGACAATCCGCGCCGCCGCACGTCGGGCCGCGACCATCTTCCAGCCGCCCATGCTGCCGGATCGGTCGAGGACGAGTACGACGTCGCGCGGTCGCGGCGCCGCGGCATCCACGGGCGGCAGCACGGTCAGCTCGAACGTGCCCTGCAGAGCATCCGAATCGTCGGGCTCGACCGTCAATGCGCTCGCGGTTGCCTCCTTCTCGCCGTACGCCAGTCGGAGCAGGAAGTCACGGTCCACCCGCTCGCCGGGCTCGATGGCCACGCTGGTCACCTGCCCTTCGACCGAACTGCTGATCGCGTGCAGGCTGGACCGGATGCCGTGCAGGGTCAGCCCGCCCGGATCCACGTCGACCCGAATTCCCAACCGGACCGGGTTCGGGAATCCGGGCAACAAGATCGGCGGTGTGATCCGGGATGCGTCCGGCACCGCGTCGGTATCCGGCTCGACACCGTCACCGACACTCCGGCCGGGCAGCGGATCACCCGGGATGTAGCGCGGCGCAACCACCAGCGGCAGCCGGTACGTCGCCTCGCCGTCCTCGTACGGGAGCGGGCCAACCATGGTCAGCCGTACCGTCACCCGCTCCCCTGGCATGAGGTTGCCGACCCGGAGGGTGAACACGTCCGGCCGCTCCTCTTCGGCGATCGAGGCCCGTTGCCCGGCCGCCAGCGCGGCGTCGTACGTCGCCCGGGCCTCGGCGCGTTCCTGCAAGTCGGCCTCGACCGTGCGGCCGTCGGCCTCCATCCGCAGCCCGGTGACCGCCGCCCGGGGCGGCAGCGGGAAGACGTACGTCGCCTCGAGGGCGACATCGTGCGGGTTGCGGAAGTCCTCGGTCAGCACAGTTCGCGCGACCAGGCCGGTGATGGTTGCGTGCGCGTCGATCCGCTCCAGCGGAAGGTTCCCGCGATCCGTGCGCAGAGTCCCGAGCCCGCCTTCGTCCGCGGAGTGGCCCAGCTCGTCAGAATGCAGGGTGGTGATCTCTGTCATGTCGAGTCTCCAGGTTCTCGCGGGGTGAGGCGTTGACGCGCAAGCTCGGCGAGCAGCGGTGCGGCGGCGGAGCGGAGTGCCGAGAGTTGCTCAGCGGTCAGGTGAGTGGGCGGTACGTCGGTGAGGTCGAGAACGACTGTGACGCCGTCCGCCAACCGGATCGCCGTCACCAGCGCGGTCCCGTCGGCGGCGGGCGGGTCCGTCCAGAACCGATCCCGCGCCGACGCCGGCGATCCCGCCGCTACCGAAGGCTCCGTCACTGAAGGCTCGGCCGGCAGCGCGGCGATCGTCCGCAGCGTCCGATCGGTAGCCCCGGACAGCTCGGCCTGGATCTCGGCCAGCGTGCGGCCCCGGGACTGGAGACGCTTGATCGCGACCAGTTGCAGGAGGTGCCGGCGACCGTACAGCGCGGTGCGACCGCGCATCTCGGCCGGACGATCGACCAACCCGATGGTGGAGTACCAGCGGATCGCCCGCCGGTCCGGGATCGCGCGTACCCGGCCGTTGACCTGTCCCGGGTAGTCGGCGGCGAGCGCCGTACCGACCAGGTCGGTCAGCTGATCCAGCGTCCACAGCTCGGTAGTCCCTGCCACTCCCTCATGCTGACACTGTCATATAACACTGTCAACGTCGCGCGAAGGCCTGCCCGGCTTCACTCTGATACTCATCGGTCACACCTCGCCACCAGGTTCCTGGGAGTTTGATATCGAATCTGATCGAAGGTCGCCTCCATCCCTGCCGTTCACCGGAGATCGACTCAAAGTTCACCACTGACAGACAAGTTCAGGGCATGACTTCAAGACTCTTCTCTCGCAGGCGCACCCGGATCGCCGTCGCGACCGGTGCTGCCGTTGCCGTCGTCTGCACAGGCACCGTCGCATCCCAGGCCGCCGGCTGGCTATCGGCCCCGTCGCACGACTTCCGTGCGGTCGCCGACTCGTTCTCCGGCCACGGCAAAGTGACTGGCAATGTACTGCGAAACGACTTCGGGGCGACCGCGCTCGTGCGCCACACCGACCCGTCGAACGGCACGCTGACGGTCAACGCGGATGGCACGTTCACGTACGTACCGAAGTCCGGCTTCAAGGGCACGGACACCTTCACGTACACGGCCTCCGACGCGGTGCAGCTGTTCAAGACCACTCAGTCGAACGGGGCCCCCTTGCCGGCGCTCGGGGAGGTCGCCGGCCCGGGCGGAACCACCACCCAGATCTCCGGTGAGGGCTTCGGCTCGTCGCTTGCCCCGGTGCCGGGCAAGTCGGGCTACTTCTACGGCCTGACCGACCGCGGCCCGAACGCCGACGCTCCGGATGGCAACAAGTCGGAGATGGTCCTCGACTTCACACCCGAGATCGGCCGGTTCAAGCTCGTCAACGGCAAGGCCGAGCTGGTCAAGGAGATCACCCTGAAGGGGCCGAAGAGCCTCGGCGGCGTGAAGTACAGCGGCCGGCCACCGCACGACACGAGCGAGGTGATCGACGACGTCGATGCGACGAACGCCAACGGCGGAACGCCGGTGCCCGTCGCCAGGGATCCGTACGGCTACGACTCCGAGGGCCTGGTGGCACTGCCGGACGGTACCTTCTGGGTCTCGGACGAGTACGGCCCGTACATCACGCACTTCGACGCGAACGGCTACGAGCTGGGCCGGCTGACGCCGTACAAGAACAGCCCGGACAACGCGTCCCACAAGGTCGTCGGGTACCTGCCGGCTGAGTTCGCGAACCGCTTGAAGAACAAGGGCATGGAAGGCCTGACGGTCACGCCGGACGGCTCGACCCTGGTGGGGATCATGCAGTCCGCGCTGCAGCAGCCGGACCTCGGCAGCACGAAGGCCGCGAGCGTCTCACCGTCCCGCATCATCGCGATCAACCTGCACACGTACCAGTCCAAGCAGTACCTGTACCTGCTGGACAACCCGGCGAGCACGGGTAACGCCAACAGCGAGATCACCGCGCTGTCCAACACGAAGTTTGTCATCGACGAGCGTGACGGCAACTTCGAGCCGTTCGCCCAGAAGACTCTCTACGAGGTCGACATCAATGGCGCCAGCGACGTCAGCGGTCTGACGATCGGCGGAAAATCACCCGAGGCCTTCGTCGGTGCGGCGGGCACCAACCCCGCGCTCGCAGCGCTCACCGGAGCCGGCGTCAACGTTGCGCAGAAGCAGCCGTACGTCAACGTCGGGACGCTGGTGAGCCAGCTCGACCCCACCGGCAAGTTCTTCGCGCACGACAAGGTCGAGGGCGTCGCCACCACGGACGGCGGCAAGACGCTGTACCTGTCCAACGACAGCGACTTCGGCATCGACACCATCGTCGTCGACCCTGACGGCAAGTGGACCGTCCACCAGAAGGTGCTGCCGACCACCCACCAGATCGACAACGGCGAGATCCTGAGGGTCGACACCACCAAGCTCCCCGCAGTCCTCAAGACCGTGACAGTGACAATCAAGATCCACTAAACCCCCAGGCGTCGTCGGGCCCGCCCCTCCACTACACGGGCCCGACGACCGCTGGCGGTGCGACGGGGAATCCGCCGTCATGGGCGTAGCCGGCCGAAGAGTACGCGGCTCAGAAGACTGGCGAGGACGAATGCCAGCAGGCCGGTCAGCGCGACTACGGAGATGACGCAGGCCACGTTTCTTGCCAAGGACAATCTTGGGGTGAAGTCGGAGAAGCCATTGGTCAGGATGGCGAGCGTGGCGAGCATCGCGAAACCGATGGCGGCAAGCACCAGTACGACGACGTGATGCCCGCCGAGCGTGGCAGTTGCAGTGACCTTCGACGTCTGATCGAGCCAGGAACCAAAGGTGTTCATCCAGATCACCGTCGCCAGATCGCCCGCCATGACAAACCACAAGGAAGTCGAGGGCCGGGTCGCGATGCGCGTCCCCATCTGCAGCAGGCCGTCCGGCCTCTGGACGTCGAGGGCGCCGGCGGGACGGACCAGCGTAGGTCCCCGCCTTCGGTTCAGACTGCCTACTCTGATGACCGTCATGGCTATGCTCCTGGGTCGGCGGAGCTACGTCCGCGCCCGATCACGGCCGCGCTCCTGACGCCAGTACGCCGTACTCCAGCAGCTCCACGCGAACAACGATGCCGTGACGGCATCATCGCGCGAGCGGCTCGACCCGGTCAGCGATTCGCGTGCACAGCAGCGAGTTCGGCGACGAGCAGTTCGCCCGCTCCCTCGGTCGAGGTGAACCACCGATGTGCGGCCGCCGGCGAGTCCATACCGCGCTCGGCCAGGTGTGCGATCTCTGCCGGCGTCGGACCCCCGAGGAACACAGGCTCATCGGGGTCGGCGCTGGTCTGCGTGAGTACGTCGACCAGCCGCGCCAGCCGGCGCCTTCGTACCTTCACACCCCGCGACAGGCGCGCCTCGGCCGCCGCCCGGCGCCACTCGCCGAGGGCGAACTGCGCGCGTCGCTGGCGTAGCAGTGAGCTGTCGGTGTCGGTCCGCGCGGGAGTCGCTTCGCTGTCGGGGTCGAACACGTCCGCGCGCAGATACTCCAGCGGCGCACCGCCCAACGGAACAACCTCTGTGAAGACCGGAGTCCGCACCCCGAGCTCCTCGGCCTCGCGGCCGGATCGCAACGTCAAGAGCACCGGCTCCTGCGCTGCTCCGGATCTGCTGTCGACCAGCCGAACCATCAGGCGATCCGCGAGTACGGCGGACTGCCGGCGTACATCGAACGCGGGCACGATCACCCGGACAGCCGAACCCTCGCGCGACATCCGGATTTCCTGGGCCTGCACATCCGTGTCGACGATGCGAGCCCGCAACTGACGTGGGTCCACCGAGCTGGTCAGCGCCACGCTGCCGGCAATGGGCGGCTCCCCCAGCTGGTAGGTCACGGAGTGATCCGGAAGCTTGAAGGTAGCGACGACAGGCACCGCGGCGACAAGACGCTGCCAAGCATGTGCCACGGCCTCCAGCTCCTCGTCCGGACCGTCAACGACCCGACGGCCGAGAGCCGCATATCCGTTCACGAGACGGGAGAGGCCCGAGAACAGAGCCCGGGGCAACGATGACGCAGACTCCGTCAGCTCGGTCAGATACCCGGCGAACCCATCGGCCGATCGGCGCGCGAGCACCAGCGCCTCGCCGGTAAGGTCGCGTCGGAGCGAGCCCGCCGGCAGCGACCTTGCCGCCTTGGCCCGGACCACTGCCCGCTCGGCATTCAGCAGCTCCTGATCGAGGGGAAGCTGCAGCCACCAGTCCAAGGCGTCGATGACGGCGATTCTGTGCCAAGGCCGGGCCGGTGTGAATTCGACGGACAGTTCGCTCTCAGCACGTGGCCGACCTGACTCAAGCAGGTCGGTGCGCAGCTGGCTGAGCCGTCGTACGGCGTCCGGTCCGATCAAGGCGTCCAGCAGGATCAGCTCAGCCTCGTCCCATCGACGTACGCTCACGGATCGCCATTGCTCAGGGGCGGCCAGGTCGACCTCGACATCGATGCCCAGCCCGAGGTCGGTTGTCCGGACGAGATCAGCAGGGGTCGCCGCAGCGATGCGAACATCCGGCTCGAGACCTCGGTCACTGCTCTCAGGCGCAGTCAGGAAGGCGAACATCAGGTCGAACCCTCCTTCGCGCGATGCCGGGGCTACCGTCGGCATCGTTGACGATTTCAACGATGCCGACGCCGACCATGCGATGGAACACGGTTCCCCACAGGTTATGGCCCAACGATCGACTGGTAAAGGCACTAGCGATCAAGCCGCCTGAGCCATCATCCAGGCAAGCTGCGCACCCTTCCGTGCCGGAGTCCCGGCAGGCGCCACCGACTCGACCCAAGGCGGTGGCGGACGGCTTGCCAGTTCGTCCGTCGCCATCTGCCGCAACCCGTAGTACTTACCGACGCGATCCCAGACCGCCCGAGTCATCCCACCTGCCGTCGGGCGATGGAGGCGCCTCAACTCGGTAGCGCTGTGCAGGAATCCATCGCGCCACCGCTCGCGAAGCTCGCCGATCCGCCCTCCTACTTCTTCCGCCGCGGTCTCCTGCAGCCAGGTCTCACGATCAAACTCGATCCAGCACATCTGCTCGACGACTGCCAACAGAAGAGTGTGACCGTCCTGAGTCCGTCCGATCGGGTGCTCGGCGGCCTGACGACGAAGCCGACTCAGCTCACCCTGCTCACGCCAGATCAGCCGGACAGTTCGGAACGCCGCTCCTGCGTTCCCGCCGGGCTCCGGTGGTAGCGCGAGCCGAACGACATCGAGACCTTTCGCCGGCAGGACGGGGACACCCGGCTGACGGCGATGAACACTCTCCGCCGCTATACCCAGAGTCGTCCAGGCCAGTCCGTATTTTCCGGCCGCGCGATACGACATCGCTCGCGCGACGGTTCGCAGATCGGCTCCGACGTAGGCATCCGTCAGTCCGCCCTCGGAGAGGATGCGCCGGGCGGTGCGCCAATTGCCGAACTCCAACGCGTCGATCGCGGCGACCTCGCGTGGAGCGGTGTTCATGGCCGTGGCGGATCGTCACGACCGACACCCCACGTGGTGGCGTGGTCCTGGATGACGAAGCTTCCTCGTACTCTGTCGACGAGGTAGGGCCGTTCGCGCCTGGCAAAGGGCGAAGGCGTCGCGGTGAGCGTCTGTGCTGCGGCGAGTGATCTGCTCATGGGGCACCTGCTTCGATCAAACGGATGACGCCGGCTGAGTCCGTGGGGAACTTCCCATCTGCCACTAGGTGGCTTCAGTTGGCTACAGATTGTCTTAAGTAAAACGGTAGAGCCTCGGTGGAATCGGTGCTGGCCTAGAGGCGTGTCGTCACGATACGATCGCGAAACAGCACGATCGGTAGCCGACACCGGTGTGATTCGTTCTAGGGGTTGCGCCAGAAATTTACCCAGAACTGAGACTTCACATGTAGTCGATGTACTGCAGTAGACAGTATGGTGACCGAATCTTTGACTACGTGCGGTTGGCTGACTATTCGGGAGTGACCCTGTGGCCCCCTCACCAGAGGCCGTACGACTCGCCAGGCGACTTCGGGACCTGCGCGAAGCTCAGCGCCTGACCCAGGCGATGCTGGCGCGCGGGCTCAGCGACGACAATCGGGTTGCCGTGGCCACAATCAGCTCGTGGGAGTCGTCGTCCAATCCCAAGCTGCCGCCCGCGGAGCGTTTGCGTTCCTACGCGCTCTTCTTCTCGCAGCCTCGCGTGGCCGAAGGCACTCCGCATCTGCCGCGCGAGCAGGATCTGACCGCAGCCGAACGGGAGCGCTTCCATGCACTTCACCACGAGCTCATCGGACTCCGCGACGCCGTCCGCCCCCATGTCGGCTCACCAATCGGCAACTCCTACACCTGGGACTTCGAGCAAGGCCCGATCACGATCATTTGTCCCGAAGCGCCGGCCACCGGTCGTTCTCCGCTGGCCGACGAAGGAAATCCCAACTACACAAGGATGTATCGCTACGCCGACCTCGATTCCCTGATCGAACTCTGGGGTCACATCCGCGCCTCCAATCCTGAGCTGACAGTGTCGACACCAGTTGCCCGCGGAGGTCATTGCGGACCATTTGTCCGGCCACCTGATCGTGCTGGGAGGCATCGTCTGGAACCAGGTCGCGAATCGGCTGCAGAAGAGGCTGAACGATCTGCCTGTCCGAGCAGGTGAGGGTCCCGGTCGTGAAGAACGGCGAGATCTTCAGATCGAGCGAGCCCGGCGAACCGCGAATTCCGTCCTCGGTGGGAGGGATGGGGCGACGCCGAGCAGACCGCTCCAGACGCAGAAGCAGATCGAGGCAGAGCAAGCCGACGACGCATGGCGCGACGGCAAGCGGCTCGAGTTGGTCGAAGACGTCGCGCTCCTGGCACGATTACCCAATCCGTTCAATCACAGCCGCACCATCACCATTTGCAATGGGGTCTACAGCCGTGGAGTGCTGGGCGCGGTCCGTACGCTCACGGACAACGCGGTCCGCGAGCGGAACGAGGCATACATCGCCAACCGGTTTCCCGGCGGATCGTTCGCGCTACTCATGCGGGTCCCTGTCGTGAACGGGGAAGCGATATCGCCCGATCTGGAGATTCCGGAGAACCGTCTCTACGAATGGTCCCCCACTGAGGAGACCACTGGATGAGCCGCCAGATCAGGCACGGGCAGTCGCATTCATCATTGCTCCGCGATGTGTCCACTTCCGTCATGCCATCAGGCCACAGCCGCCTGGACGCGATCGTGGTTCCCGACCGCGCGACCGTCGTCGTCGCTGAAGGAACGTCATCTCCCTCTCTGCCACATTGTCCGTACCACTAGTCGTTCTGTGCAGTCGCCAGGCGCAAGTGGAACAGGTCGCTCAGCGCGTGGAGAAGACATTCGGAGCGCGGGCCCTCGTCGTCGACGTGCACGAAGGCCTATCGACTGCCGGGCGACTACTCCGCTCGACCTCTGACGAGAACTTCAGAGACGCGTGCGCGGATCGCTCCAGCGACCTCAGCGTCAAGCGCAACATCGGCCTTCGTTCTGGGCCGAATGCGGGGCTGGAACAAGATCCTCTTCGTCGACGACGACATCACGCAGGTCCGCTCGACGCACATCGAGCGACTGGCGAGTGTCCTCGATCGTCATCCTGTGGCTTCGACGGTCAGCCGGCATTTTCCCGACAACTCGGTGGTTTGTCACGCGCGGCGCCTCGCTGGCCTCGACCAAGACGTGTTCGTCAGCGGCGCCGTGTTGGGGGTCAACCTGCGGCACGCGACGCTTTCCTTCTTTCCGGACATCTACAACGAGGACTGGTTCTTCTTCGCTCGCCACGCGGCCGCGCGCAATCTACCCAAGATAGGCGAGGTCCGGCAGGCCGAATACCTGCCGTTCGATGACCCGCGGCGCGCAGCACGTGAGGAATTCGGAGATCTGCTCGCCGAGGGTCTCTATGCGCTCTTCGAGAACACCCCAGGCTGGGACTTCGGAGACCAACTGACGGCCGCCACCCGGGCAAGCCATTGGCGACTATTCATTGAGAGTCGCCTTGCCATGATCGAGGAGATCAAGGCCAGACTCTCGCGCGCGCAGTACGAGGCGGGTCGGTGAACCACCCGAAGATTCTGCAGGCGCTGGAGTCACTACGTCACGCCGGGAAACAGGCATCGGGCATCTCCGAGAACCTCTGTGTCGACTTCATCGAAAAGTGGCAAGAGGACGAGATCCGCTGGCAGCAGGTCCTACGGAGCTACACCACGGTTCTCAGTGAACGTGACGCCCTCGCAGAACTGGGGCTGACGAGGTGGATCTCCTGTGGCTACGGCACCAAGTCGATCGTCATTCGGTCCGCCGACCATGCCGGTTTCGAAATCCAAGCCGAATCTCGGTTCGGCCGGAGCCGTCGTCCAGGGGTTGGCGCTCGCCGGTGGGGACAAACCCTAGACGGTCGTACACCTTTTGTGCCTGGACGTTGTCGTCCAGGACCCAGACGAGCCAGTCCGTGACCCCTGGCTCCACTTCGGTCGCGTGGCGAAGGATTGCGCGCAGGACGCCTGTCCTCCGAGCACGTGGATCGACCCACACAGACTCGACATGACGCTCGTCCGCCGGACGACCGTCGACTCGCACCGAGCCAGCAAAGCCGATGACGTGGTCCCCGTCTCGGGCAACGATCCACTGCGAACGGCCGAAGGACCTTCGCCAACTCACCTCGGTCCAGGACGCCTCTAACTCGTAGTCCGAGAAAAAGGCCGAGGGAGAGTCTTTCAAAGCGCGCAAACGGACATCTCGCAGAATCTGCCATTCATCGGCACTGAGCACCTCGAGTTCCACCGTCCCCCTCCATCGCGCATCCGATCCAGCGGGCGACTGTTGGCCGCGCACGCAGAGGCCCGGGGCAGCCGCCCGCCGCTCAGCTCCGCACTGCACCGGCCGAACTAATTCGGCCGGTGCAGTACTGGTGTTGCTTATCTCACCGGTATGGCGGCTGATAGGGCCTTTCGTAGGGCGTCTGTGCCGGATGCGGTGGAGCTGGATTTGGCTGCTGCGGCTGGTGGTTCGGGGGCTGGGACCGGGTCGCATTGGACGTCGGAGCGGTTGCCAGGCTTGCGTGGCGGTAATGCGCCGGTCTGCAGGTACGCCGCGATGCGGTCGTCGGTGCAGGTCACGCCGGATAGCGAGCCCGCGTGGGTGGTTCCGCCGACGCCCTCGATCAGGACAGAGTGCGGGAACGTCTTGCGGGTTTGGAGTGCGCCGGAGTACGGCGTGGCCGCGTCGAGTGTCTCGTTGATCATCAAGAGACTCTTGACCCCTCTGCCGTCGACCTTGACCGGGCGGCCTGCCTTCGCCGGCCAGTAGAAGCACGGCGCGTTGAACCAGGCGTTGGCCCAGGTCAGGAACGGCGCCTTGGCGAACGTGCGCCAGTTGTCGCGCTGCCACGTGCTCCACTTGGTGGGCCACTGGGCGTCGGTGCACGATACGCCGAGGTAGATGGCGTACCCGTTGTCGTCGAACGGTGGGCCGCCGTACAGCGCGACCAGCGGTGCGGCGTCACGGTTGTGCACCCACGCGGCGAACGCATCGGCCACGTCCACCCAGCCGTACACGTAGTACGCCGCCTGAGTGAAGACGTCGGTCCACTCGGATGGACCGATCTTGCCGTCGGCCGGATGGCCGATGAGCTTGACCATCTCGGAGTAGTACAGGCGCTCGACCGCGGCTTCGGTCTTGCCGAGGTGCCAGGTCGAGTCGTGCGCCGCGACGTACTGGAAGAAGACCTTCACGCTCTTGTTGAACGCGATGTCCTGGTCGAGGTTGGCCTGGTACCACACGCGCGTCGCGTTGACGACGCCGTCGAAGACGACCCGGCGCAGCCGGTTCGGGTACAGGGTTCCGTAGACCTGACCGAGGTAGGTGCCGTACGAGAAGCCGTAGTAGTTGATCTGCGGGGCGCCGAGAGCCTTGCGGATGCTCTCCATGTCGCGCACCGAGTCGGTGGTCTTGAGGTGGCTGAGCAGCGCGTGCTGGTCGGCGTCGCACGCCTTCGCGTACGACTTGGAGAGCTTGAGCCAGGTCTGCTCCAGCTTCCGTGTGACCGGCACGTAGAACGGACGGTTGTAGCCGGCGTAGTCCGGAATGCAGCTCAGCGCCGGCTTGCTCGAGCCGACACCACGCGGGTCGAAACCGACCCAGTCATAGGCGTCGCCCGCACCATGCGGGACGAACTCGCCGAAGATCGCGTAGATCAGGCCGGAGCCGCCCGGGCCACCCGGGTTCACCAGCATCGGGCCCTGCGCCTGCGCGTCGGGCGTCTTGTGCATCACCCGGGACACCGCGAGCTGGATCTTCGTCCCCTTGGGGTGGTCGTAGTCGAGCGGTACGACGACGTAACCGCATTGAGCACCGGCGCTGACCAAGCGTGGAACGGTGCATGCGCCCCACTGCACGGGCGGTGGCGTATAGCCGGACGAAGGTGGACTCGACGGCGCGGCAGTCGCGGCAGGGACCGACATCACCCCGGCGACCAACGCGGACGAGACTGTGGCGGCAACAATCAATTGGCGGATTCTCATGGCGCCCTCCCTCCGGCATCCTGAACCCGCACCCAGACAGAAACAAGGCCCTGGACGGCAATTAGTTGCCAGACCGACAGAGCACTGGGAAAGCGCGTTTCGAAGTCGAGGACCGCTGCCCAGGTCGGCCTGACGCTGACGCGGGCCATCCGCCGGCCGCATCTGCGAGAGCAACGCAGGGTCAGGAAAAGGCTCGGGCCGCGGCGGCCACGACCTCGTCGTGGGGGACGTCGCGCAGGTGCTGGTCGACGTTCCAGCGGTGGCCGAACGGGTCGTCGAACTGGCCGTGTCGGTCACCCCAGAACGTGTCCTGCAGCGGCTGGCGAACCTCGGCGCCGGCGGCGATCGCCTGCGCGAAGACCGCCTCCGCGTCGGCGACATCAAGCGCCAGTACGACGGCAGTCCCACCGACCGTGGGCGGAGCGAGGACCCCCATCTCGGGAAACTCGTCGGCCAGATGGAGGAGGCTGTCGCCGATGCGCAGCTGAACTGACATGAGTCGGCCGTCGGGAGTCGGGATGCGCTCGATCTCCTCGGCGCCGAACGCTTCCCGGTAGAACGCTGCGGCGCGGTCCGCGCCCTGAACGACAAGATGTGCGGTGATCGACATGCTCGCAACGTACGTCGCCGCGACGAGACCGTCTTGAACGTTCTTGCACCGGCCTAGCATGGCGAGGTGGCGACCGAGCAGGTTCGGATGTGGCGCGCACCGGAAGAGCAGCGGGTCCTGCTCATGGCGGGCCGCACCACGCAGTACGCCGTGGAGCCCCGCGGCGAGTATGTCTTCGGAATCGTGGACGAGCAGCCGATGCGCTCGTGGCGCGGCCGTGAGCGACGCCTGGTCCGGCCAGGACAACTGGTCGCCTGGGACCCCTCCCATGCCCATGCGGGCAGCGCGGTCGACGAGCGCCCGTGGAACTCACGCCTGCTGGTCATCGAGGTCGCGGACCTCGCAGCGCTCGCGGACGATTCCGAGTCCGACCCGTTGGCCGACGTACTGTTCCCCGATCCGGTGCTCTCCGACACCGAGCTCGCCGCAGGCTTCCTGCGGCTCCACACCACCCTCGAGTCACCCAGCACCCGACTCGAACAAGATGAGCGCCTCGCCGAGTGGCTGCGTCTGCTGGTCGAGCGCACATCGGCCGTCCGCTCGCCGCGACCGGCCATCACCGCGCGCGATGAGAGTGCGCTTCGCCTCGCCTTCGACTATCTCGCCGACCAGCCCCAGCGGAACGTCGGACTCGATGAGCTCGCCGCTGTCGCGGGGATAGGCAAGTTCCGCCTCATCAGGCTGTTCCGGCAGCGCACCGGGCTACCACCCCACGCGCTGCAGCTCGCTCACCGCATCCGAGCCGCCCGTCGTCTGCTCGAGGCCGGCGCGACAATCGGCGAAGCCGCCGCAGCCACCGGCTTCGCCGACCAGAGCCACCTCCACCGCCACTTCCAGCGAAGCCTCGGACTCACCCCAGCCCAGTACCAGCAGCGATTCAACGCCTGACACAGCAGCGTCAGCCTTGGAGCCTGCTTCGATGAGTACGACGGTGTACTCGCGCGTCTGGGCCAGCGCCGCCTGCATCTGCTCATCAGTAAACCGAGTCATAGGAGCAGTGAACCTCACCCGGCCGTCAATCAGCGCAGATGGCCTGGTCGACGAACGCGTCGACCGTGTCGTCGGGGTTGGTGCGGAAGTCGGGTGTGACGGCAACAGTCACCTGGCGGTCGGTGTCCTCGGTGGAGAACGAGTAGGCCTGGTACGCGAGCGCGTCGCCGTCGTTGCCGTAGACACGGATCCCGCAGGTGGTGTCGTGCCAGGAGAGGCCGAGGCCGTAGGTGCCGTCCTTGGTCCCAGGGGTCTTCATCTCGTTGAGCAGCTGGCGTGGGAGGAGATGTCCGCCTAGTAGTGCGGTGAAGAAGGTGTTGAGGTCGGCGGTGGTGGAGATCAGCTCGCCGCTGGCGCCGAACAGCGATGGGTTCATCTCCGTGTAGTCGAGCAGGCCTTGCTCGGTTGGGATGTAGCCGTGCGGATGCGGTCCGCGGATCCGCGGCGAGGTGGCCGGCAGCGACGTACCTCGCAGGCCCAGCGGGCGGATCAGACGGCGTTCGATCTCGTCGCCGTACGTGTGGCCGGTGGCCTTCTTGATGATCTCGCCGATCAGCAGGTAGTCGGTGTTCGAGTACGAGTACGACGAGCCCGGCGGCTCGAAGATCGGCGGCTCGGCAACCGCACGCTGGATCAACTCGGACGCGGTCCACGTCCGCCACCGATTGTCCAGGAACTCCTGCGAAGGCGGCAGCGGCAGAGTGTCCTTGTAGTCGTACAAACCGCTGGTGTGGTTGAGCAATTGGCGCACGGTGATGTGCTCGCCGTTCGGCACGACCCCGGGCAGCCAGTGCTCGACCGAGTCGTCCAGCCGCACCGATCCATCGTCGACCAGCTGCAGTACGACGGTCGCCACAAACGTCTTCGTGATGCTTCCCGCCCGAACCCGCCCATCAACCGGCACCTTCCGCACAGTCCCCAACTCGGCAACCCCACTGATCCCTCGCCAGACCCCGCCCGCGACCACACCGAGCGTCCCACCGAGACCCGCGAGACCGCCCCAGACGCCCATGGCGATGTTCCGCTCACGGCCATGCGCGAACGTCATCGTCAAGATCGCAAGTGCCGCCGGTGACAGCAGTGCACCGCCAAGACCTTGTACGGCGCGCGCAGCGATAAGGAACTCGGGTGAGTTCGACAACCCCGCCAGCAGCGACGTCACGCCGAACAGGATCAAGCCGGCCACGAAAACCCGGCGCGCCCCGAGCAGGTCGGCCATCCGGCCGCCCAGCAGCAGGAAGCCACCGAAGAGCAGGGTGTACGCGTTGATCACCCACTGCAGGGAGTCGGCGGAGAAGTTCAGGTCCGCCTGGATGTGGGGCAGCGCGACGTTCACGATCGTCACGTCGAGCACCACGATGAACTGCGCGAGAGCCAGCACCGCCAGGGTGGCCCAAGGACTGCGTCGCATGCCTACCTCACTCAGAAAGGGAGTCTACGCCGTATGTATACGTCGTAAGCTTACGTAGTAGACGGTAGGTCTACGGTGTAAACTTGTCAACGTGATCAGCAAAGAACCCGCTCGCCGCCTGGATCCGGACAAGGTCGTCGACAGTGCGCTGGCCGTCGCGGACGACGAGGGACCGGGCGCCGTCACGTTCCGCCGGCTGGCCGCCCAGCACGACGTCACGCCGATGGCGCTGTACCGGCACTTCAAGGACAAGGACGACCTGCTGGCCGCTCTCGGTGACCGCTTGCTGGCGGACGTCGTACTGCCGGAGCCGACCGACGAGCAGTGGGACAAGCAGCTGCACAAGGTGCTGACGGCGTTCGTGACCGCACTGCGCGGGCATCCACGGCTGGCAGACCTCACGCTGCTCGCGCATCCTGGTGTCCGAGCCAGGGCTGGCCATGGCCGAGCGGACGATGGAGCTGCTCACCGAAGGCGGGTTCTCGATCGACGACGCGGCAGAGGTCGGCCGGCAGTCACTCTGCTCGCTGATCACCCTGGTGACCACGGATCCGATCGCCCGGGAAGTCAGTGACCCGGTCAAGCGCGAGGATTCGTTGCGGATGAAGCGCGCGGCGCTCGGCGCCCTGCCACCGCGAAAGTACCCGTTGATCACCGCCGCCGCGGACACACTGATCTGTCCGTCGTCGACCGACCGCTACTACACCTTGGGGATCGATCTGGTCGTCGCCGGCATCTGCGGCGTACTCGAACAAGGAGTAGCAGCTTGCCAGTGAGCGTCGTGACCTACCTGGAGCAGCTCAGCCCGGACCAGCTCGTCCCAGCGAAAGAGCAGCCAGTAGAAGTCAGACCGGTCGAGGAGGTCTCACCGGAGTTCGCCCGCTACCTCTACACCGCTGTCGGCGGTCACTGGCACTGGATCGGCAAGCTCGGATGGAACTGGGACCAATGGGTCGAGTGGCTGAGCCGGCCCGGCTTCGAGACCTATGTGCCGTGGGTCGGCGGTGTGCCCGCTGGGTACGTCGCCCTGCGCGGCGTGGGCAGTGAGGTCGAGATCGAGAACTTCGGGCTGCTGCGTGGCTTCATCGGCCGCGGGATCGGCGGCCATCTACTGACGATCGCCCTGCGGAACGCGTGGACCCTGCACGAGCGTCACGACGCCGTCGACCCGATCACCCGGGTCTGGGTGCACACGAACACCCTCGACGGGCCGGCCGCGCTGGCCAACTACACCGGCCGCGGCATGACGCCGTACAAGACAATGGAAGAGGAGCGCCCCGACGCCGACGGCCCGCCACCCGGACCCTGGCCGGGCTGGTCCGGCCCGCCCGGCGTGGTGCGCGAGATTCCGGCGGACTGACGGCGCTACGCTCCGGAACGAGTCCTGAAGAACCCTGCAAAACAAGGGGGTTCTCCACCATCTGTGCGAGAACCCCCTTGGTCGTGGACGGTCAGAGACCGTCGGAGAACTCGACCGGCCGGACCTCGACGCCGAGGCCCTCGATGGCGGCGTCCGGGATCATCGCGGCCAGCTCGTACGCACGCTCCGGCGTCGCCGCGTCGATCAGGTAGTAGCCGCCCAGGAACTCCTTCGACTCCACGAACGGCCCGTCGGTCACGGCCGGCATTCCGTTGCGGACCCTCACGACGGCACTCTTGTCCGGCAACTGCAGCGCAACGGTGCTGTGGAACTCGCCCGACGCCTTGGTCGTCTCCATGAACTTCTGGTGCCCGGCGCCGATGGCCTGCTGCTCCGCCTCGCTCAGCGCGGCCAGCACGTCGGGGTTGATGTTCAGGACCAGTAGGTATTTCACGGTGTCTCCTTCACCCGCGGCCCCCGATTGGGCGCCTCTCGTCCATCAGTACGGAGCGGTCCACGCCGATCTTGACATCGGTATAGCGTCACCCCATGGGCGCAGCACTGAGTCTCACAGATGTCCGGGCCGCCGCGGACCGCATCGCCGGCGTCGCCCACCGTACGCCGGTGCTCACCTCGCGGACCCTGGACGAGCGCGTCGGGGCGCGGGTGTTCCTGAAGGCGGAGAACTTCCAGCGGATCGGCGCCTTCAAGTTCCGCGGCGCGTTCAACGCGATCAGCCGGCTCACCCCGGAGCAGCTCCGGTACGGCGTCGCGGCGTACTCGTCCGGCAATCACGCGCAGGCCGTCGCGCTGGCGGCCCGGATCGCCGGGACGACCGCGGTCATCCTGATGCCGGCGGACGCGCCGCCGACGAAGCTCGCCGCCACCCGCGGGTACGGCGCTGAGGTCGTCGAGTACGACCGCTATACCCAGGACCGGGCCGCGCTGGCCAAAGAGCTGGCGACCCAGCGTGGACTCACGCTGATTCCGCCGTACGACCATTACGACGTGATGGCCGGGCAAGGGACGGTCGCGCTCGAGCTGATCGAGGAGGTCGGCCATCTGGGAGCGCTGCTGGTCCCGGTCGGAGGCGGCGGACTGATGGCCGGCTGCGCGACCGCGGCGACCATGATGTCGCCGGGGATCCGGATGATCGGCGTCGAGCCGGCCGCCGGGGACGACCACGCCCGCTCGCTGGCCGCGGGCGAGCGGGTGGAGATCGCCGTACCGCGGACGATCGCGGACGGGCAGGCGATCTCGTCGCCGGGCGAGCTGACGTTCGCGGTGAACCGGCGGCTGGTGGACAGCTTCGAGCTGGTCAGCGACGACGAGATCCTGGCCGCGATGGCGTTCGCGTTCGAGCGGCTGAAGATCGTGCTCGAGCCGAGCGGCGCGAGTGCGTTGGCGGCGCTGCTGGCCGGACGGGTCCACGGGCTGCCCGAGCGCGTCGGGGTGGTGCTGTCAGGCGGGAATGTCGGCCTCGACCGGTTCCTCGAGCTGCTCGGAAATGGCTGAAAATACAAGGACTTCAGGGTGCCCTGAATACGCACTGTGCCCGTTGTCACAGAAAGCCACCGCGAAATGTGACCGGTGTCACATCAAGCCGCTCATTTGCCGCCTGCGCGACGCTCAGACACGCTCAGGACACCTCATGTCCACCCTGGCTCCCTGATCCGTCAGACAGCCCTCCAGGGCCTTTCCGGAGGGTCTCTGTGGATCTGAGGGTTTGCGTCGTGATCCGTCTGTTATACAGTCGTCGGCGGTTCGGTATAGACGACGAACCGCAGACGGGTCAACGCCGAGCCCTGCCAAGGCCCATCTGCTCCCCTCGAAAACTATGGCAGGGGTGGGGGACCCAGGAAGTTGGGTCTCGACCGTGAGTGGTCGGAACCCTGGGGTGAAGTCCGCGGGAGCGGACCGGGCTATGAATCCCAGCCCGAACCCGACAGCTAACTTCACAGGCGTCGGGAGACAACCATGCCCGTCACTGCCCGACGGACGTCGCATTCGCGCGCCGTCAGCCAGAACGACATCAGTACCACCCGGCCCACCGGCCGGACCCTCGCGAAGCACCGCAAGCCCACCAAGCCAACGGCCCCCCGGGCCACCGCCGCCGTTCTGTCCGTCGGCCTCGCAGTGGGCGGTGGCGCTGCGATCAGCCTCACCGCGTCCCCGGCAACGGCCTCGGCGACCACGACCGCCACCACCACCGTTCCGCGTGGGTACTGGAGCATCCCCAGCAGGCCGCTGCTCCGGTACGGCGACAAGGGCCCGACCGTGAAGTACGTCCAGCGGGCTCTGCACCTGGGTCCGGACGGCTACTTCGGTGCCAGCACCGTGCGGATCCTGAAGAAGTACCAGGCATCCTGGGGTCTGCGCGCCACCGGCTACACGGACAAGGCGACCTGGGGCCGGCTCACCTACACCACCAAGCACCACCTGCTCTACGGTTCCCACCGCAGCGGCTCGAGCACCTCGACCGGGACGTTCCGGGCCGCGTGCTCCGCGAGGCCGCGAAGCTCAAGGGCAGGCCGTACCGCTACGGCGGCACCACGCCGCGCGGCTTCGACTGCTCCGGCTACACCGGCTACGTGTACAAGAAGGCCGGCAAGAAGCTGCCGCGTACGTCGCGCGCGCAGTACAGCGCGACCAAGCACATCAGCCGGGCGGCCGCCAAGCCGGGTGACCTGGTGTTCTTCAAGAGCGGTGGCAGCGTGTACCACGTCGGCATCTACGCCGGCGGCAACACGCTGTGGCACTCCTCGCGGCCGGGCAAGCCGGTCGGTAAGGAGAAGATCTGGACCAGCAGCGTGGCCTTCGGCCGCGTCTGAGTCCTGCCGGTCAGCGCCCTCCCCCAGGCGCAGACCGGTCGTCAGCGTTCCCTCCCCCAAGGCGCGCTGACCACGAAACCGGCACGGGCCGTCGTCCCCCACCCCTCCGACGGCCCGGGCCGGTTTCTTCACTCGTCGAGTAGGCCGGCCTCGTAGGCGAGGATCGCGACCTGGACGCGGTTGGTGGCGGCGAGTTTCACCAGGGTCCGGGAGACGTGCGCCTTCACCGTCGCCTCGCTCATGAACAGTGTCTTGCCGATGTCGGCGTTCTGCAGTCCGCGGCCGACCTCGACCAGGACCTCCCGCTCGCGCTCGGTGAGCTTGCTGATCCGCGCCTGGGCCAGCCGCCGCCGATCCGCGCGCGGATCGGCGGCGAAGTGCCCGATCAACCGCCGGGTCACCGCCGGCGACAGCATCGCGTCCCCGGCCGCCACCACCTTGATCGCCTGCACCAGCTCCCGGGGCGGCGTGTCCTTCAGCAGGAAGCCGCTCGCGCCCGCCTGCAGCGCCCGGAACACGTAGTCGTCCAGGTCGAACGTCGTCAGTACGACGATCTTCGGCGGATCCGGCAACGCCTGCACCGCACGAGTCGCGGCCAGGCCGTCCAGCCGGGGCATCCGGATGTCCATCAGGACGACGTCAGGACGGTGCTCCTTCACCATCACCGCGGCGTCGGCACCGTCCTCGGCCTCGGCGACCACCTCGAGGTCGTCGTCCGACTCGAGGATCATCTTCAGCCCGGCCCGTACCAGGGCCTCGTCGTCCACGATCAGCAGCCGCGTCATTGTTCCCCTTCATCCACGAACACAGGCTCGATACTCCTCCGCTGGGCTTCCCAGGGCAGCCACGCTTCGACCTGCCAGCCGCCGTCCGCCGTCGGCCCGGTCGTCAGTCGACCGCTCGACCAGCTGCACTCGCTCCCGCAGTCCGACCAGGCCGGCTCCGGCGCCTGGGAGCAGTGAACCAGCAGCCACGGGCCGTACGTTCGTCACCCTCACCGTCACGCCTTCACCCCGGGCGCCGTGCACCTCCACGTCCGTCGAGGCTCCCCGTGCGTGCTTGTGCACGTTGGTCAGCGACTCCTGGACGACGCGATAGACGGTCCGCCCGAGCGAGATCGGTACGTCGTCCGGCAGCGCGAACTCACCCGTCACACTCACCCCTGCGTCCCGGGAAGCCTCGACCAGCCGCTCCAGATCCGACGCCCGGGGCACCGGAGCCAAGTCGGCCCCGTCCACGCTGACGTCGGAGCGCAGTACGCCGAGAACCTCGCGGAGGTCCTCCATCGCCTGCCGCGCAGTCTCCCGGATCAGCCGGGCCGAGCCCTCCACCTTGTCAGCGCCGACAGCCGGGTTCACCTCGAGTCCGCCGGCGTGCAGTGCGATCAGCGAGACCTTGTGCGCGAGTACGTCGTGCATCTCCTGGGCGATCCGGGCTCGCTCCCCCAATCGGGCCTGCTCGCTGCGCAGCTCGCGCTCGGCCTCGGCCCGCTCGGCGCGGTCCCGCAGCGACACCATCAGGTCGCGGCGGGCGCCGATGTACGCACCGATCGCGACCCACGTCCCGACCAGGAACGGCCCGGTGAACACCGGCACCCAGAACTGGCCGTCTCCACCCCAGGTGTTGAGGACATAGGCGGCGTACGCGGCCAGGCTCAGGATCGCGAGGACGAGGTCGCGGCGGCGGATCGCCAGGGTCAGCAGGGCGAGGCCCATCGGGACGAAGATGCCGCCGGTCAGCATCGCGAGCACGGTGATCGCGGTGACGGTCACCGGGAACCGCCGGCGCCAGAGCAGGGCGACCGACGCCACCACACCGGCGCCCAGGACGTACCAGTCCTTGATCTCCCAGCCATCACCACCGGACGCGGCCTGCAGGACGATGGAGAGCAGGCCGAAGCCGACGTACATGACGTCGCGCAGGCGCGGGGCATGCCTGACCCACCAGGCGTACCACCGGCGCAACCGTCGCATTCTGTCAGCGTAGTTGTCCGGGGGACGCGATCACGTCCCCCTTCCGGGTGGGTTCCAGGGGTCGTCCCGGACGACTTTCGTAGGGGGTGATGCAGCCGGTCGTCCGATGTGCGACGGGGGTCCCGGACGATTGACTCGTTGCCATGATCACCGTCGAGAACCTGACCAAGCGCTACGGCAGCACCACGGCTGTCCAGGACGTGTCCTTCACCGTTCAGCCGGGCAGCATCACCGGCTTCCTCGGCCCGAACGGCGCCGGCAAGTCCACCACGCTGCGGATGCTGACCGGGCTCACTCCGCCGACGTCCGGTACGGCGACCATCACCGGCAAGCGGTACGTCGACCTGCCGAATCCGGGCCGTGTCGTCGGGGTCATGCTCGACGCCGCCGCGCAGCACCCGGGCCGCACCGGCCGCGAGACGCTGCTGCTGAACGCCGGCCTGCTCGGTGTCCCGAAGGGCCGCGCCGACGAGATGCTCGAAGCCGTCGGGCTCAGCGACGCCGCGAAGCGCCGCGTCGGCCAGTACTCGCTCGGCATGCGGCAGCGGCTCGGTATCGCGAGCGCGCTGCTCGGTGATCCCGCCGTACTGATCCTGGACGAGCCCGCCAACGGCATGGACCCCGAGGGCATCCGGTGGATGCGCGGCCTGCTGCACGACTTCGCCGCCCGCGGTGGCACGGTGATCCTGTCCAGCCACCTGCTGGGCGAGGTGCAGGCGACCGTGGACCGGCTGGTCGTCATCGGTGGCGGCCGGATCGTCGCCAACGGCTCGCTGGACGAGCTGCTCGCCGGGACCGGCACGCTCGTCCGCGGTCTCGATCCGATCGGCCTGAACCAGGCCCTGACCGCCGCGGGCCTGAACCTCGAGCCGCTGCAGGACGGCGCGCTGCGCGTCGACGCCACCGCCGAGCAGGTCGGGCGTGTTGCCGCGGCCGCCGGCCAGGTCCTGCTCGAACTCCGCCAGAGCGACGGCGCCGGCCTCGAGGACCTGTTCTTCCAGCTGACCACGCCGACCGCCGTCGCGGCCTGACCACCTACTTCCCTGGAGCTCATCACTATGACCACCGTCACTGACATCGCGCCCGCGGCCCCGGCGAAGCACCGGGCCGAGGTGGCGACCGCGCTGCCGCCCGCCCGTGGGCAGTCCTTCCTGAAACTCGTCACCACCGAGCTGCGCAAGTCCGTCGACACCCGCAGCGGCCGCGTCCTGATCGCGGCGATCCTGCTGCTCGCGGCGGTCGCCATCACCTGGCAGCTCACTCACCTGCCGCAGGGGCCGGCCGGCTTCGACGGCTTCCTCGGTGCCGCGTCCACCGGCGTCATGCTGATCCTGCCCGTGATCGGCGTGATGGCGATGACGAGTGAGTGGACCCAGCGGACCGCGCTGACCACGTTCACGCTGTCACCCCGCCGGGTGCGGGTCCAGCTGGCCAAGTTCGTCTCCGCGATCGTGCTGAGTGTCGTGGTGATGACCGTTGTCGTCGTACTGGCCTTCGCCGGTACGGCGCTCGCGGGAGCGGTCACCGACCACACGACGTCGTACGCCGGGATGGGCGGGCAGCTCGTCGGGGCCTACCTGACCGTCGCGCTGAACGTGGTGATGGGTGCCGCCTTCGGTGCGGTGATCGCCCAGACCGCGGTCGCGATCCTCGTGTACTTCATCGCCCCGACCGCCTGGTCGCTGGCCGGGCCGGCGCTGTTCAAGGACAACGCGAACTGGCTGGACGTGTTCGGCGCCTTCGGCCGGATCGCGGAACGCGACCTGCACGGAATGCTGCCCGAGACGCTGACCGCGGTCGGGGTCTGGATCGTCCTCCCGACCATCGTCGGACTGTGGGCAAGCTCACGTCGCGAGGTCAAGTAACAGGGACCGGACGCGGTGGAGCGGGCCGGTTCGAGGGGACCGGCCCACTCCACCGGCCGTGTGATCGGACCTCTCGGGGTTCCGGCCTGGGGGCGGTGCGTGTGTCGATCCCCCGCTCCGGGTATCCTTTAACCACGATTACTGACGACTGATCCGTGGGCGCCACGCTGCGTACCCGGTTGACTTGTGCGAGGGGGTCGACGCTATGGGGCGCGGCCGTGCAAAGGCCAAGCAGACGAAGGTCGCTCGCGACCTGAAGTACCGCACCTGGGACACCGACTTGGACCAGCTCAAGCGAGAGCTGTCCGGCGACCAAGGTGGCGACCGTTCTGCGAACGGCGAGAACGACGGCGACGATTCAGACGCCGACGACTACCACCCCCGTCGGTAAGCAACATCAGCCCGGCTGACCTGCTCAGCACCCTCACGGGTGCCTGAGCAGTTCACCGTGCGCCCGACGAGGTCCACCACACCAGCACCACCGAGGCGTCTCGGCCTGCCCGAAGCCACTTCGTGGCAGGACCGGGTGCTCCCGTTTCAGGGGCCAACCCCTGAGCTTGTGGGTTGCGTAACCAGATTTTCAGGGGCCAACCCACAAGCTTGAGGGCTGACCCCTGAAATGGGGACGAGGTCGCTTTCCGGCGTGACACTTGCCGGGGCTGGTTGCGTGACTGGTCCCGCTGCTACTTGGCGTACGTGCCCTCGAGCACGACCGTGCCGCCAGGAGCCGCGGTCACCTCACCGCAGACCCAGGCCGGAATGTCCCGGGCCTCCAGCGCCGCGATCGCCGCATCCGCCGCAGACGGATCGAGTACGGCGACCATCCCGGCGCCCATGTTCAGCGTCTTCTCCAGCTCTGGCAGCGCGACGTCGCCGAGCAACCCCACCAGCCCGAAGATCGGCGCCGGCGCCCACGTGGACCGGTCGATCCGGACCGACAGCTCAGCCGGGATCACCCGCGCCAGGTTCGCCGCGAATCCACCCCCGGTGATGTGCGACATCGCGTGCAGCGGCTTGCGTCGTCCCCGTCGTTCAGCTCCTGGATCAGCTCCAGGCAGTGCTTGGCGTAGACCCGGGTCGGCGTCAGCAGCACCTCGCCCAGGGTGGTGCCCAGCTCCGGCACCTTCCGATCCAGCGTCCACTTGGCCCGCTCGAAGAACACGTGCCGCACCAGGGAGTACCCGTTCGAGTGCAGCCCGACGACGCCATCGCCACGACGACATCCCCAGCGCGCACCCGCTCCGCGCCGAGCACCTCGTCCGCCTCGACCACACCGGTCGCCGCGCCGGCCACGTCGTACTCGTCCGGCTCGAGCAGGCCCGGGTGTTCCGCGGTCTCGCCGCCGACGAGCGCCGTACCGGCCTCGACACACGCCTCGGCGATCCCCTTCACGATCTGCGCGATCGTCTCCGGGACCACCTTGCCGGTGCAGATGTAGTCGGTCATGAACAGCGGCTCGGCGCCGCACACGACCAGGTCGTCGACGACCATCCCGACCAGGTCGAACCCGATCGTGTCGTGCTTGTCCGAGCTTCTGCGCGATCGCGACCTTGGTCCCGATCCCGTCGGTCGAGGTCGCCAGCAGCGGCCGCCGGTACGACGTCAGCGCGGTCGCGTCGAACAGTCCGGCGAACCCGCCGAGCCCGCCGACCACCTCGGGGCGGGTCGCCTTGGCCACCCACTCCTTCATCAGCTCGACGGCCCGGTCACCGGCCTCGATGTCGACTCCGGCAGCGGCGTAGCTGGCGCCTTGGCTCACGTTCTTCTCCTTGGTACGGCGTACGCCGGTCAGATCGTCGGCTACGGACGGCTCAGGGCGTCGGCCGCGCCGGCACCGCCGGTGACCGTGGCCAGGCCGTCGACGTCGGTGGCTGACCGGCAGCTCCAGCAGGTGCTTGCCGAGCTGCTCCGGTTCCGGCAGCGCGACCGGGTACACGCCGTCGAAGCAGGCGCGACACAGCCGATCCTTCGGCACCGTGGTGGCCTCGACCAGGACATCCAGGCTGATGTACCCGAGCGAGTCGGCGCCGAGCGAGCGGCAGATCTCCTCGGTGTTCAGACCGTTCGCGATCAGCTCCGCGCGACTGGCGAAGTCGATGCCGTAGAAGCACGGCCACTTGACCGGCGGCGCGGTGATCCGTACGTGGATCTCCTTCGCACCGGCCTCACGAAGCATCCGGATCACCGCGCGCTGGGTATTGCCGCGCACGATCGTGTCGTCGACCACGACCAGCCGCTTGCCCTCGATCACCTCGCGCAGCGGGTTCAGCTTGAGCCGGATCCCGAGCTGGCGGATGGTCTGACTCGGCTGGATGAAGGTGCGGCCGACGTACGCGTTCTTGACCAGGCCCGCATCCGTACGGGATGCCGGACTCCTCGGCGTACCCGATCGCGCCCGGTACGCCGGACTCCGGGGTGGCGATGACGAGGTCGGCCTCGGCCGGGTGCTCACGGGCCAGCCTGCGGCCGATCTCGACCCGGGTGGAATGGATCCGCTGGCCGGAGATCTGGGTGTCCGGGCGGGCCAGGTAGACGAACTCGAACAGGCAGCCCTTCGGGTCCGGCTCGGCGAACCTCGTCGAGCGCAGCCCCTCGGCGTCGATCGCGACGATCTCACCCGGCTCGATCTCCCGGATGAACGAGGCGCCGACGATGTCGAGCGCGGCGGTCTCGCTGGCGACCACCCAGCCACGCTCGAGCCGGCCCAGCACCAACGGGCGGATGCCCTGCGGGTCGCGAGCGCCGTACAGGGTGTTCTCGTCCATGAAGATCAGGCTGTAGCGCGCCCTTGACCTTCGGCAGCATCTTCGCGGCCGCCTGCTCGATGGTCAGGTCCGGGTACCCGGCGAGCATCGAGGTGAGGATGTCGGTGTCGGAGGAGGCGCTGTGCTTGGCGTTCGCCTTCGCGTGCTCGACCTCGACGTCCAGCCCGAGATCGAGGTCGCCCCGCCGTTCAGACTGGCGGCCAGCTCGCCGGTGTTGGTCAGGTTCCCGTTGTGACCGAGCGCGATCGAGCCGGTCGCCGTGGACCGGAACGTCGGCTGAGCGTTCGCCCAGACGCTGGACCCGGTGGTCGAGTACCGGCAGTGGCCGATCGCGATATGCCCTCGCAGCGACGCAAGCGTCGCCTCGTCGAACACCTGGCTGACCAGCCCCATGTCCTTGTAGACCAGAATCTGGCTACCGTTGCTGACCGCGATCCCGGCCGACTCCTGCCCGCGGTGCTGCAAGGCGTAGAGCCCGAAATAGGTGAGCTTCGCGACCTCTTCCCCCGGAGCCCAAACCCCGAACACTCCACAAGCGTCCTGCGGTCCCAGGTCCTGCGGATCAATCTCATGAGTGAGCCGACCATCGCCACGAGCCACACGCAGCAGTCTACGGGACGCGGACGATGGCCGACGGACGAGTGGGTCGCCGGCGCTGCTACCAGCAGGCGACTATGGGAGCACAGTTCGGCTCCGCCCCCGCGACGACAGAGGTCGGGACAGCGGCGGCGGCGGCAAGGAGCAGTGCGGAGCTGACCACGATCAGCAACTTCTTGATCACAATTCGTCCCTTCGAAATAATCCGGAACCGCCAATTGGGTGCTCTTTGTCGACGCTCGCTGTATATGGTCGGTTCCGACAAGTTCTGAAGGAGAGGGATCGTGCTCGAACCGCTGGGGGTGGACGAAGCCACCTTTGCGGTCTATCACGCCCTTCTCAGCCACCCAGACAGTACGCCGGAGCAGATTGCCGCGCTAGTAAATTGCCCGGTGGCTGAAGTCACTCGAGCTGATGGAGACACTCCGAGAGCTCGAACTGCTGGTACCGACGTGGACCAACCCCGAGGCCGAGCACGCGGTACACCCGCAGGGTCGGCCTGACCGGCCTGGCCGAGCGGCGCCGGAGCGAGCTGAACAAGATGCTCGGCGAACTCAAGGAGGCCGAGGCCTCGGCCGAGGTGGTCGCCGAGCAGTACAACGAGCTCCTCACCGCTCGGAGCAGTGGCGATGTCGAGGTGCTCAAGGGCCGGGCGAATGCGTCTCGCCGCATCGAGGAGCTCGCGCTGAAGGCCCGGCACTCGTTCTGGGGGCTCGCGCCGGCGCACATCGACGACGTCGTTCAACTGGCCGAAAGTTCACCGGACTTCTCCCTGCTCGAGCGCGGCATCAAGCTGAGGACGGTCTACCTGCAGAGCATGAGCACCTCCAAACAGGCCGTGGAGTACGCCGCCACGATGCACCGGCTCGGCGGTGAAGTGCGCGCGACTCCGACGCTCCCGATGCGACTGCTGATCGTCGACCAGGAGATCGCGATCATGGCGATGGACCCGGAGAACCCAACCGCCGGTGCGGTGATCCACCGCACGCCCGCGGTCGTCTCTGTCGCCATCGCCCTGTTCGACGCGTACTGGTCGAGGGGAACAGAGATGTTCGACCCCGAAGACCGCGACGACGACAACCCGCTCACCCCGCACGAGGCAGAGGTACTGCGCCTCCTCGCCGGTGGCGCCAAGGACGAGCAGGTCGCCCGACTGCTCGGCATCTCCCTCCGCACCGCCCGCCGCATCACCGCCAACCTCTCCGAACGCCTCGACGCCGCCAGCCGCTTCGAACTGGGAGTAGCCGCCGCCAAGCGCGGCTGGGTCTGACGCCAGGTGTTCGATTCGCTCGGGTGACAAGGCGATCAGGAAGTCAGACGGTTTTGAGGGCGGCGAGAAGTTTGGTCAGGGAGTCTCGGGCGTCGCCGAAGAGGAGGGTGGTCTTGGGGTCGTAGAGGAGTTCGTTCTCGATGCCGGCGAAGCCGGGGCGCATGGAGCGTTTGAGGAAGATGACGCGCTGGGCCTCATCGGCGTTCAGGATCGGCATGCCGTAGATGGGGGCGCTGGGGGTGGTGCGGGCCGCGGGATTGACGACGTCGTTGGCGCCGACGACCAGGACGACGTCCGTCGACTTGAAGTCGCCGTTGATGTCGTCCATCTCACGGAGCTGGTCGTACGGGACCTGGGCCTCGGCGAGCAGCACGTTCATGTGGCCCGGCATCCGGCCGGCGACCGGGTGGATCGCGTAGTCGACCTTCACGCCGCGGCTCTGCAGCTCGTCGACCAGGTCGCGCAGCGTGTGCTGCGCCTGGGCGACCGCGAGACCGTACCCGGGCACGATGATGACCCGGTTCGCGTACCCGAGCAGGATGGCGACGTCCTCCGCGCCACCCGAGATCACCGGCCGCTCGGACACGGTACCGGCGCCGAGCGTCGACCCACCGCGGACGGCACCGAAGAGGATGTTGAAGACCGACCGTCCCATGGCGTCGGCCATCAGCTTGGTCAGCAACGTACCGGCCGCGCCGACCAGAGTGCCCGCGATCAGCAGCAGCGTGTTGCCGAGCACGTAGCCACCCGCGGCCACCGTCAGACCGGTGAATGCGTTCAGCAGCGAGATGACGATCGGTACGTCGGCGCCGCCCACCGGCAGCACGAGCATGACGCCGATCGCGAGACCGACGAGGCAGAGAAGAATGCCGACCCACACGCGCGGGTCGGAGACCAGCCAGACCGCCAGCGCGATCCCGCCGAGGATCGAGGCGATGAACAGCACCGGTAGACCGGGGAATGTCACCGGCCGCGTCGTCATCAGCTCCTGCAGCTTGGCGAACGTCACCACCGAACCCGAGAAGCTGACGGCCCCGACCAGCACGGTGAACGCGGTTGCGATCGCGACGATCGTCTCACCGTCGTGCACCTCGCCGAGCTCCATCAGCGCGACCAACGCCGCCGCGCCGCCGCCGACACCGTTGAAGAGAGCAACGAGCTGCGGCATGTGGGTCATCTGCACCCGCCGCGACCCGATCACGCCGCCTACCGTGCCGACCGCGAGCGCGATCAGGATCGGTGCCAGGTGGTCCGGCTTGTACGCGACGAAGGTGATGATCACCGCGAGCACCGCGCCCGCGGCGCCGAGCAGGTTGCCGGCCCGGGCGCTCCGCGGCGACGAGAGCCCCTTCAGCGCGACGATGAAGCAGACCGCGGCAACCAGATAGCCGATCTGGGCCCAGATGGGGATCACTTGTGCAGCTCCTTCTTGCGAGCGCCCGGGCCTCTGAACATCTCCAGCATCCGATCGGTGACCACGAATCCACCGACCATGTTCACCGCCGCCAGTACGATGGCCAGCAGCCCGACGATCAGCTCGATCGTGGAGTCGGCCTGCCCGGTGACGATGATGGCGCCGACCAGGATGACGCCGTGGATCGCGTTCGCCCCGGACATCAGCGGCGTGTGCAGGGTCGAGGAGACCTTGCTGATCACCTCGACCCCGACGAACGCGGCCAGCACGAAGATCGTGAGCAGCGCGATGGACTCGTTCACGGGGCCTCCCGGCGTGGACTGAGGAGCGTAGGGAGCGTAGCGGCCATCAGTACTGGCCTTCCAAAAGCTCACGGGTCGGCTCGTGCAGCACGCTTCCGTCGTGCGTGACGCAGCAGCCGCGAACGATCTCGTCGTTGAAGTCGGGGTCGAAGGCGGCGTTGCGGGTCATCAGCCGGATCAGGTTGGTGAGGTTCTGACCGTAGAGCCGGCTGGCCGGGCCGGCCATCTGGCTGGCCACGTTCGCGCCACCCCAGACCAGCGCGTCGCCGATGGTCAGCTCGGTGCCCGCGACGGATCCCTCGACGTTGCCGCCCTGCTCGGACGCCAGGTCGACGACGACCGATCCCGGTTTCATCTGCTCGACCATCGACCGCGACACCAGCATCGGCGCCGTACGACCGGGTACGGAGGCTGTCGTGATCAGCGCGTCCGCGGCCGCGACGTACGGCGTGAGCAGTTCGCGCTGGAGCTGGGCCCGTTCGGCCGTCATCTCGCGGGCGTAACCACCTGGCCCGTCGAGGGTGCCGAGCTCGAGCTCGACCGGCACCGCGCCCATCGACGCGATCTCCTCGGCGGCCGCCGTACGGACGTCGTACGCCTTGACGACGGCGCCGAGGCGCTTGCAGGTCGCGATCGCCTGCAGCCCGGCCACGCCGGCGCCGAGGACGAGGACCTGGGCCGGCGGGACGGTGCCGGCCGCGGTCATGTTCAGCGGGAAGAATCGCGGCAGCCGCTCGGCCGCGACGATCGCGGCCCGGTAGCCGGCGACCAGGGCCTGGGAGGACAGCGCGTCCATCGACTGGGCCCGGGAGATCCGCGGGATCAGCTCCATCGCGAACGCGGTCAGCTTGGCCCGCATCGCGGTCCGGACCACATCCGGCGGATTCGTCGGCAGGAACGACATCAGCGCCGTACCGGCGTGCAACCGCTGCAGGCGCTCCCGCTCCAGCGGCTGCACCGACGTCACGATCGTGGCCGCGTGGTCGGCGCCCCAGGCGACCTCGGCCCCGGCGTCGCGGTACTGCTCGTCGGAGAACAGCGCCCGCTCCCCGGCGGCCGGCTCGACCGCCACCTCATAGCCGAGCTCGACGAGTTTCGCCACATGTTCCGGCACCAGCGCGACCCGGCGCTCGGCCGGTCTGGTCTCCCGTACGACTGCGATCTTCACTCGCCGAAACCTATGCCAAACACTGGGTCGCCGGAAAGCCCGATGGTGTCCCGTGGTGCTGTTTGCTCGAACGATGGCGGCGTCCAGGTGCGTGCATCGCAAGGCGGAGGGGCGTGCTCGATGCGGGTTTTCATCGTGGACGCCCCTCCAACGCCGCGAGGTGCGTGCCTGGGCGTCGCCAGCGTCGAGGAAACAGCATCACGGGACACCTAGGCCTGGTTGGCCAGGTTCTGAAGGAGGAGCGCCTCGGCGAGGCACACCTTGGTGAACTCGGCCAGGTGCAGGCCCTCGTCGATGCCGTGGGCACGGGTGTCCGGATCCTCCACACCGGTGACCAGGATCGAGGCCTGCGGGAAGGCCTGCTGGAACTCCGCGATGAACGGGATCGAGCCGCCCATGCCCATGTCGATCGGCTCGACACCCCACGCGGTCTGGAACGCGGACCGGGCCGCCTCGTACCCGGCGCCGCGGGCGTTGACGCTGCACGGCTGACCGGTCTGCCCCTCGGTGACAGTGACCTTGGCGCCCCAGGAAGCGTGCGACTCGAGGTGCTCCTGTAGGGCCAAGCTCGCCTTGTTCGCGTCGTCACCCGGCGCGACTCGCAGGCTGACCTTGGCCCGCGCGACCGGCACGAGCGTGTTGCTGGCCTCCGCCACCGACGGTGCGTCGATACCCAGTACGGCGATCGACGGCCGAGTCCACAGGCGGTCGACCAGAGAACCCGACCCGGTGAGCCGGACGGACTCCAAGACGCTCGACTCGGCCCGCAGCCGGTCCTCGGGGTACTCAACGGCCGCCGCCCGAGACGCGTGCAGCCCGTCCACCGCGACGTCACCCTTGTCGTCGTGCAGGGTGGCAAGCAGGCGGCACAGCGTCGTCAGCGCATCCGGGATCGGCCCGCCGAACAATCCGGAGTGGACCGCGTGATCCAGTGTCCGCACCTCGACGTACGCCTCGACCAGACCGCGCAGCGAGACCGTCAGCGCCGGGCGGCCGACGTCCCAGTTGCCCGAGTCGGCGATCACGATCGCGTCGGCGGCGAGGTCGTCGGAGTACTCGTCCAGCAGTTGCAGCAGGGTCGGCGAGCCGATCTCCTCCTCGCCTTCGACGAACACCGTCACGCCCACCGGCAGATCGTTGCCGAAGGCCCGTACGGCGGCGAGATGCGCGGCGATGCCGGCCTTGTCGTCGGCCGCGCCCCGGCCGTAGAGCCGGTCGCCCCGCTCAGTCGGCTCGAACGGCTCCGACGTCCACTGCTCGACCGGTCCGGTCGGCTGGACGTCGTGGTGCGCGTACAGCAGGACCGTCGGCTTCCCGGCCGGTGCGGCCTTCTTCGCGATCACGGCTGGTGCGCCGTCGTTGACCCGGACGATCTTCACCGTGAAGCCCTCGGCGTCGAACAGCGCCGCGGTCGCCTCGGCGGAGCGCTGGACGTCGGCCGCGCGGGCCGGTTCGTAGCTGACCGACGGGATCCGGATGAGGTCCTCGAGGTCGGCACGGACACTGGGCAGAACGCGGTCGATCGCCGCAGACAGATCGGTCATGCGCCTACGGTACGGCGTCCGTTCGCGGGGCCTACGCCTGGAACACCTCCATCTCGTCCCTGACGTCACTGGTGCCTTACGGCGAGTAGGTCGCCGAGTTCGCCACGGTCACGCGCCCCTCGTTGTTGTCGTCACGCACCTGGATCCGCAGTTGCGTGGTGTCGTTCACCTGCCGGTACTGCTCCAGGACCGACGGATTGGGGCCGCAGCTGTGCTGGAAGGTGACGATCTGCTGGCCATCGGGGGTCTCACCACGGTCCGGCGACCCCGCTGTGCATCCCGGCGGTGCGGCGGCGCTGGTCGGCAGCGTGGGCGAGGCGACCAGCCCGACGAAGACGCCCTCGGTCTTCGGGTCGGTCTGCCAGGTCGCGATGTCCTTACTCACCACCAGCGACTCCCCAGGGTCGACTGCCTTCTGCGACCAGTCACGCGGTACCTCCACCGACAGCGGCTTGTCCTCCACCTTCACCGGGCGGCTCTTCACGTACTCGTACCCGCCGTAGCCGCCGCCCGCGGCGAGCAGGAGTGCGATGAGGACGGTGATCACGGCCGCGCGGGCGGACCGCTTCGGCCGGATCGCGGGGGGCCGGCCGGCGCCGACCGGTTGAGTGGAGTCGGTCGCCTGCGCTGCGCCGGTCGCCTGGGTGGGGTCGGTCGGCTGGGTGGGGTCGGCCTGCCGGTTCGCGGTGGTCTGCTGGCTTGCGCCAGACAGTGCGGTCGCCTGGTCGACGTCTCCGGTCGCGGGCGCCGGTGCGGGCATGTCGGCGGCCGGCACCAGCCCGGGTGGGACCTTGCCCGTGGTGTGGGCCTCTCGCAGCGCGTTGAGGAAGCTGTCCAGGTCCGGCCAGCGCTTGTCGCGATCCGGTTCGAGTGCACGTCGTACGACGACGTCGATCGCATCCGGGACGTCCTCGCGCAGTGTGGTCATCGATGGCGGTGGTTTCTCGATCTGCATCACCGCGGCGAGGCTGGCCACGCCATGCGGTGCCTGTCCGGTAAAGGCGGCGTACGCCACCGCTCCGAGCGAGTACAGGTCCGCGCGGTGGTCCAGCCGCTCTCCGCGCACCTGTTCGGGAGCGACGTACGCCGGTGTGCCGCCAGGCAAGGTGATGCGGGAGACCTCGGCCAGGGACTTGCCCAGACCGAGGTCCGACAGCATCGCCCGGTCGCCGGCCGGGTCACTGTGGAAGAGCACATTGGCAGGCTTCACGTCCCGGTGCAGGACGCCCCGGGCGTGCAGGTGTTTGAGCCCTCTGCCGACCTGGGTGATGACGCGGACCGCCTCGGCGAACTCCAGCGGCCCGGCCTTGATCCGGTCCGCGAGCGTGCCGCCGTCGGCATAGGTGAGCACCATGAACGGGCGGCCGTCGTCGGCTTCGCCGATGTCGTGCACCCCGACGACGTAGAGCGAATCGACCCGGCGGAGGAACCGCCCCTCGGCCAGGAACCGGCGCCGGACGTCGTAGTCCTCGATCCAGTTGTCGGACAGGATCTTGACCGCGACGTCGGCGTCCAGCTGCTCGTCACGGGCCAGCCAAACGGTCGCGAAACCCCCGGCACCCACCCGGCGGACCAGGGAGTACCGGCCGATCCGCGGCGGCTGGTCCATGGCGCAATTATGCTCGATCGCTCCTGCGACTCGCTCGTCCCAGGGTGAGCGGAGCGAACAAAAGAGCAGATCGGTGCGTCCCAACGGCCATGGATGTGGGACGGGTAGCAGCGTCTCCTACTCGGATCGTGACGTTGGGAGTCTGCTGATGGGGCAGAAGAACGGGCGCCTGATCGCCCTCGTTGCTGCCGTCGCTGTGGCCGCCATAGCCACCGGCGGCGCCCTCGCGTACCGCCAAGGCCCTCAGAACGCCGCCGAAGCGATCGCAGCCCCCCTCTCCGGCTCGCCGTCCCCCACCACGCGAACCCCGGCAACCACCCCGAACCCAACCCCGTCGCAGGCGCCCACCACCAAGCCGACCCCAACTCCGAGCGCGCCGGCGACGTCCACCGGCCCGACAAAGATCACGCTGAACGTCAGCAAGCTGACCAGGGGCCGTGATCCGCAGGTTCCGTACCTGGTCGGGCGCGAGGTCCGGGGCGGAGCCGGTTACCGGACCAAGATTCCCGGTACCGGAGGTGTCGTCGAGATCGGCCGGCTCGACCAGGCCGTCCTGGCGGTCGTCCTCGACGGTGACGCGGGGAACGATGGGACCGAGTTGCTGAAGCTCGACAGCTACGGCACCGTCTCGCGGCGGACCCAGGGAGTGTCCTCGCTGGTCACGACCGGGGACCAGTCGGCCGCGGCGTACGCGATCGCGAGGATCAGCTCGATGGGTGCCGCGGTCAAGGGCGGAACGGTGTACGTCGAGACCGGCGCTGCTGTGGAGTCGCTGAAGCTCCCGGACGCCTGGAATCTCGAGGTACTCGCGTATGCCGACGGCAAGGTCTACTACCGGGCCGGCGACAAGGAGACCGGCAGCTGGAAGCTGTACACCTGGGCTCCTGGTGACGCCAGGGCCACACTGATCACGACGGTCACGTCGCCGACGGCCGTGTCGGACGACGGCCGGATCGCGGCGTCGGCAGCCCTGATCAACGAAGCCGGCAGCTGTTCGGCGGTCGTCGAGGTCGCAACCGGGAAACAACTGTTCCGGACGTGCGAGAACCTGGTCACCGGATTCACTCCCAACGGCGGGACGGCCATGGGTGGACCGGCGTACGGCGACGGCTACTGCGACACGGCCACGGCGGCCCTGGACACCCAGTCCGGCGAGCTGATCCGTGAGTGGCAGGGCTGCTTCCACCAAGTCGCGGCGGAGGACGACCAGCATCTCCTGATGGTCGCGGTGGCTTCGGGCGGCGGAGGAGACCCGGGGACCAAGAGCGCCATCATCCGCTGCACTGTCGCCACCGGCACCTGCGAGCTGGCCACGCCGATCAGCACCGACGTACCCCTCAGAATCGGCAGCTGATCCGCACTGGTCGACAAGCACGTTCGCATCTGCTCTGAGCAGATCGACCTGTGTTTGCAGGGGTTTAGGGGCAGACTGCCGGCATGGTGACGGTCGCGGTGTTGGCTGATGTGCATGGGGTGCTGCCGGCTTTGGAGGCGGTGCTGGCGGAGGACGATGTGCGGACGGCCGATGTCGTCGTGCTGGCGGGGGATATTGCCAGTGGGCCGCAGCCGGTGGAGACATTGGACTTGCTCGAGGGGTTGGGCGAGCGGGTGGTGTGGGTGCGGGGGAATGCGGATCGGGAGCTCGTGGAGATGGCTCGGGGGCAGTTCGACAAGGAGCCGCCGGATGCGGTGAGTCCTTGGGCCGCGGGACAGTTGCGGGCGGATCAGGTGGAGTTGCTGGCGGGTCTACCTACCACGGTGACGATCGGGGACGTGTTGTTCTGCCATGCGACGCCGCGGGACGACGAGGAGATGGTGCTGGTGGACAGCCCGATCTCTCGATGGGCCACAGTGTTCGGCGGGATCCCTGCCGACATCCGCACTGTTGTTTGTGGGCATACGCATATGCCGTTCGCTCGGCAGGTGGACCGGCGGTTGGTGGTCAATGCGGGGAGTGTAGGGATGCCGTACGGCGCTCCCGGCCCGAGCTGGGCCCTCCTGACTCCGGATGGCGCGCAACTCCGCCGTGCGCCGCTCGACGCCGTGAAGGCCGCAGAGCGCATCGTTGCGGAGTCGACGTACCCGGATCGTCGCGCCTGGGTGGACGAGTATCTGCTCAACACCTACTCCGACACCGAGGCGCTGGAAGCGTTCAGACCGCGCGCGGAGGGTTGAGCGGCTACCGTCAAGGAATGTTCGCGCGGCGGCGGAAGCATTTCGGGACTCCGGCTGACAAGGCGACGTATGCGACGCTGCATACCGCCTCGCTGGCCACTCCGCACCTGCGTGAGGGCCTGACGCCCGCAGCGGCCGGTAAAGCGAGCCGCCACCTCAGAGACCTCCTCGGTACGGCGGCCATCGCGATCTGCGACTCCTCCGGCGTACTGGCGTGGGACGGCGTCGGTGGGCCCTACGAGAGCAACCACCGCCGTGACGCCAAAGCCATCGCCGCGACGACGCTGCGGTCCGGCCGTACGGCGGTGCTCGGAGCGCATGACGTGGCCTGTGGCGATCCGCAGTGCCCGATCCGTGCGGCGGTCGTCGCGCCGATCGTCACCGAGGAGCGAGTGGTCGCCGTACTGGTCGCGTACAGCATCCGTACGTCGGCCGCACTGGTCAGAGCCACTGAAGAGGTCGCCCGCTGGGTGTCCGGCCAGATAGAGCTGGCGGAACTCAACAAGGAGCGCACCCGCGCGATGGAGGCCGAGCTGCGCGCACTGCGGGCGCAGATCAGCCCGCACTTCATCTACAACGCCCTGGCTGCGATCGCGTCGTTCGTGCGTACCGATCCGGAGCGGGCGCGTGAACTGGTGCTGGAGTTCGCGGACTTCTCCCGGTACGCGCTGCGGCGCGGCGGTGAGTTCACCACGCTGTCCGACGAGCTGCGCAATGTCGAGCGCTATCTGGTCCTGGAGCAGGCCCGGTTCGGTGACCGGCTCAAGGTGTCGCTGTTGATCGCGCCTGAAGTGCTGCCGGTGGTCATCCCGTTCCTCGTCGTTCAGCCGCTGGTGGAGAACGCCGTACGGCACGGTCTGGAGGGCACCACCGGCGTCGGCCGGATCACGATCCACGCCCGGGACCGGATCAACGAGGCCGAGATCAGCGTCGAGGACGACGGCGCCGGCAGCGACCCCGAGGTGATCCGGGCCGCGCTGTCCGGCGGGTCCGGCAGCGACTCGGTCGGGCTCGGCAACGTCGACGCCCGGCTGCGGCAGGTGTACGGCGACGCGTACGGCCTGGTCGTGGAGACCGCCGTCGACGCCGGGACCAAGGTGACTTTCCGAGTGCCCAAGTACTCCTCAGGAGTACACGCGGACTCGCGTTGACCGTAATGGTGGTGCGAACTAGCGTCGAAGCGATCCCCCATTGGCGTTGAACTTGCTGATCCCGAGGAGCATCGCCGGTGGAACGGGATTCACCTGGGCGGGGCAGGCGACGACCGGATCGCCTTCTCAGGAGGCGATCGCGGTCTGCGAAGCGGTTTCGCACGGCTCCATGGCGGTCTGCCGTGGAGCCTCTCGGAGGGAGCAGTTGCTCGTGCCAGGCAACAGGGCAGTGATTTACAAAGGCCCAGGCGAGGTGGCGGTCGAGACGATCGACTACCCGGGTCTGGAGCTCAAGGACGGTCCAGGGGTCAACCCCGCGAACGTGGGCCGGCAGATTCCCCACGGGGCGATCCTCAAAGTCGTGGCCACCAACATCTGCGGCAGCGACCAGCACATGGTCCGCGGCCGGACGACGGCGCCATCCGGGCTCGCGCTCGGTCATGAGATCACCGGTGAGGTGGCAGAGGTCGGCCGGGACGTCGAGTTCATCAAGGTCGGCGACCTGGTGTCGGTCCCGTTCAACATCGCCTGCGGGCGGTGTATCAACTGCAAGGAGGGGAAGACCGGTGTCTGCCTGAACGTGAACCCGGACCGGCCCGGCTCGGCGTACGGGTACGTCGACATGGGCGGCTGGGTCGGCGGGCAGGCGGAGTACGCGCTGGTGCCGTACGCGGACTGGAACCTGCTGAAGATTCCGGACAAGGACCGGGCGATGGAGAAGATCCGCGACCTGGCCATGCTGGCGGACATCTTCCCGACCGGGTACCACGGTGCCGTCACGGCCGGCGTGGGAACCGGTTCGACGGTCTACGTCGCGGGTGCCGGCCCGGTCGGACTGGCCGCGGCCACGGCGGCGTTCCTGCTCGGCGCGGCGGTGGTCATCGTCGCCGATCTGCAGAAGGAGCGGCTGGCGCAGGCACGCAGTTTCGGGTGCGAGACGGTCGATGTGTCGCAGGGTGAGCCGAAGGACCAGATCGAGCAGATCCTCGGCACACCCGAGGTCGACTGTGCGGTCGACGCGGTCGGGTTCGAAGCCCGTGGCCACGGCAGCGACGCCGGGACGGAACGCCCCGCGACGGTGCTGAACACGGTCATGGACGTCACCCGCGCCGGCGGTGCGGTCGGGATCCCCGGCCTCTACGTCACCGGCGACCCGGGCGCGAGCGACGATGCCGCGAAGACCGGCTCACTGTCGATCCGACTCGGCCTCGGCTGGGCCAAGTCGCTGGCCTTCACGACCGGACAGTGCCCGGTCATGAAGTACAACCGCCAGTTGATGGAGGCGATCCTGCACGACCGGACCCAGATCGCGAAGAACGTGAATGCCACGGTCATTCCGCTGGACCAGGCTCCGCAGGGGTACACCGACTTCGACAAGGGCGCGGCGCGCAAGTACGTGCTCGACCCGCACGGAATGATCAAGTAACCCCGCAGACCGATGGGAGCAGGGTCACGGCCCTGCTCCCGTCGCCATGGCGCGTTCCGAGTCGTGACCGCCGCGAAACGCGTCGGTAGCAATTCCCTGGCCATACTGAAGGAAAGGTAACCCGTCACGAGAGCGACCCTTCATGAGCAGTGACAGCCGACTCGACCTCGAGTTCGCCTACACGACGTACCGGGACTCCTGCCGAGACCTCTACTCGCCGCACTACTACTGCCGGCGCCCGCGCGGCCACGACGGCGTCCATGCTGCCGGCTTCGGCTCGAGCCGCATCCGCTGGGAACACCAGCCCGACCACGCTCCGCACATGCTCTCCTGAAAGCGCGCAAGCGTGCCCGAATACTCCTCAGGAGTGCATGCCTCGCCGTAGGGTGCCCCCATGGCCGACACTCCCCTGCGCGCGCTGGTCGCGGACGACGAGGAGCCCGCGCTGGCCGAGCTCGTGTACCTGCTCGAGCGGGACCCCCGGATCGGTGAGATCCGGACGGCGTCGAACGGGCCGGATGCGCTGAAGATCCTGCAGGGAGCCGACCTGGACGTGGTGTTCTGCGACATCAAGATGCCCGGGCTGGACGGCATCGACCTGGCCCGGGTGCTGTCGAAGTTTCGCCCGCCGCATCCACAGATCGTCTTCGTCACCGCGTACGACGAACATGCGGTGGACGCGTTCGAGCTCCGCGCGACCGACTACGTGATGAAGCCGGTCCGGGCCGAGCGGCTGGCCGAGGCGGTCCGCCGGGTGGTCACCGCGGGCGTGCCGGGCGCGCTGCAGACACCCGACGAGGCCGAGGACGAGGTGATCCCGGTCGAGCTGGCCGGCGTCACCCGGTTCGTGTCGCGCTCAACGGTCCGGTACGTCGAGGCACAAGGGGACTACGCCCGTCTGCACACCGGCCAGAACTCGCACCTGGTCCGGATCCCGCTCAGCACGCTCGAGGAACGCTGGCGCGACGTGGGCTTCGCCCGGATCCACCGCAGCACGCTGGTCGCGCTCGCTCACGTGGACGAGATGCGCGTCGACGGCGGGCGGTGCGCCGTCCGCATCGGCGACGACTGGCTCCCGGTCAGCCGGCGCCACACCCGTGAACTCCGCGACCTCCTGGTCCGCTCGACCTCCCTGCGCGGATGACCTGAGGCGGATGACGTGGGGCGGATGACGTGGGGCGGATGACATGAGTACGGCGGAAGGACCGCGCCGGGTCCGGGTCACCAGTCCACGGACCAGCGCCGCCCGACGGCCGATCATCCCCACCGGCGCGCGTGAGATCGACGAGCAGACCCGGCTCGGCGAGATCTACATGCACTCATTGATCCAGTCCCAGCTCCGGCTCACGCTCGCCGTCATCGCCGGCGTAGTCCTCGTCCTCGGCAGTATTCCGCTGCTGTTCTGGCTGGTCCCGCCGACCCGCACGCTGTCCGTCTTCGGCCTGCCGTTGCCCTGGGTGCTGCTCGGCATCGCGGTCTACCCGGTCGTTTATGTTGCCGCGCGCATCTATGTCCGCAAGGCCGAGCGGATCGAGGCGGAGTTCACCGAGTTCGTCGGGAGGCAATAGATGTCGCCCGCGATGAGCTTGACCGCGATCGGATTGGTGATCGTGGCAACGATCGGGATCGGTCTGTTCGGGCTGCGGATCTCCCGGACCACCAGCGACTTCTACGTCGCCAGTCGCGCGGTCACCCCGCGCTGGAACGCGTCCGCCATCAGCGGCGAGTACCTGTCGGCAGCGTCATTCCTCGGCGTCGCGGGCCTGGTGCTGGTGAACGGCGCCGACATGCTCTGGTTCTCGGTCGGCTACACCGTCGGCTATCTGATGTTGCTCGTCCTGGTCGCGGCCCCGCTGCGCCGGTCCGGCGCCTACACCCTGCCCGACTTCGCCGAGACCCGCTTCGAGTCCCCGCTGGTCCGCCGGATCTGCTCCGGCCTGGTCGTCGGCATCGGCACGCTCTACCTGCTCCCCCAGCTGCATGGCGCCGGCCTGGCCGTGCAAACCGTCACCGGTGCCCCGCCGTACGTGGGTGCTGCGATCGTCGCGGTGATCGTGGTGATCAACGTCGCCGCCGGCGGCATGCGCTCGATCACCTTCGTGCAGGCCTTCCAGTACTGGCTGAAAATCACCGCGCTGGCCACGCCGATCTTCGTCATCCTGATCGCATGGAACCATCCGGTCGGCGTACTCGACTCTTTGCACGGTGCCGCGGCGGACTGGGCCGAGCCGTTGTCCCGGGCCGGTGGTCGCGACCATCCGCTGTACGCGACGTATTCGTTGCTCTTGGCCCTTTGTTTCGGGACGATGGGCCTTCCGCACGTACTGGTGCGGTTCTACACCAACCCGGACGGACGGGCAGCACGTCGTACGACGGTCGTCGTCCTGGCGCTGCTCGGGTTCTTCTACGTGTTCCCACCCATGTACGCCATCCTCGGCCGGACGTTCGCGCCCGACCTGGTCACCAGTGGCGCGGATACCGTCGTACTCAAGCTGCCTGGGCTGGTTCTCCCTGGCACAGCAGGGGATTTGCTCGGTGCGCTGGTCGCGGCAGGCGCGTTCGCGGCGTTCCTGTCGACGTCGTCCGGGCTGACGGTCGCGATCGCCGGGGTGATCGACCAGGACCTCTTGCGGAGCCGGCTGCATCGGTGGACCGGTGGTGACTACGTGGCGGTGAACAGCTTCCGGATCGCGGCGCTGCTGGCGATGACCGTGCCGTACCTGGCGTTCACGGTGACCGGTGCGCTGAGTCTCGCGGACACTGTCGGGCTTGCGTTCGCGGTGGCCGCGTCGACGTTCTGTCCCCTGCTGGTGCTGGGGATCTGGTGGCGGCGGATGTCGACGACCGGTGCGGCCGCTGGACTGGTCGTCGGCGGGATCGCGGCGAGTGCAGCGGCGCTGGTGAACGTGATCAGCGCACCGGACGGCGGCTGGCCGCGGGCGCTGGTCGGCCAGCCGGCGGCGTGGACGATGCCGCTCGCGTTCGTCACCGTGATCGTGGTGTCGAAGCTGACCCCCGACCGCATCCCGGCCGGCACCGCCCGCAGCATGGTCCGCCTGCACACCCCGGAGGCCGTCGACGTCGACCGCGGCCTACCCACTCGTTGAGACCGCTCGTCGGGTGATTCCTACCGCTCGTCGCAGTTGAGTGATCCACCGGCCGACTGGTGTGGTCCGCTGAGCGCTCGAATGCGTGTAGGTGCTGTCGGCAGAGCGTGACCGGGACCACAGTACGGACCAGCAGCAGCCCCCTGCCGGTCCGATTCCGCCCGGCCTCATCTCCCCGTCTGGAGGTCACGCGATGAGTGATACGCGCGAACCCGACCTGACGACCTATCGAGAAGTCCAACTGTCCCCGGACTTCTCCGAACTGCGTCGCCGGTTCCGTAACTTCGTGTTCCCGATGACCGCGCTGTTCCTGGTGTGGTACTTCGTCTACGTCCTGCTCGCCGCCTACGCGCACGACTTCATGTCGCACAAGGTGAGCGGCAACATCACCGTGGCCCTGCTGTTCGGGCTCGGCCAGTTCGTGTCCACGTTCGCCATCACGATGATCTACGTCCGCTGGGCCGACCGCCGGCTCGATCCGGACGCCGAGAAATTGCGTCACCAGATCGAGGGAGCCGAGCAGTGACCGCCCCGTTGATGTTGCCGCTGGCAACCGAAATCGGCAACCCGACCGTCAATATCATCATCTTCGCGCTGTTCGTGATCGCCACCCTGGGGATCGTGCTGCGGGCGTCGCGGAACAACCGGACCGCGGCCGACTTCTACGCCGGCGGCCGGTCCTTCACCGGCCCGCAGAACGGCATGGCGATCTCCGGCGACTACCTGTCCGCCGCGTCGTTCCTGGGCATCGCCGGCGCGATCGCCCTGAACGGGTACGACGGTTTCCTGTACTCGATCGGCTTCCTGGTGGCGTGGCTGGTCGCCCTGCTGCTGGTCGCCGAACTGATCCGGAACACCGGCCGGTTCACGATGGCCGACGTCCTGTCGTTCCGGCTCAAGCAGCGGCCGGTCCGGATGGCGGCCGCGATCTCGACCCTCGGCGTCTGCTTCTTCTACCTGCTGGCGCAGATGGCCGGCGCCGGGGGTCTCGTCGCCCTGCTGCTCGGTGTCTCCGGCCGGACCGGTCAGAGCATCGTGATCGCGGTGGTCGGCGCGATCATGATCACCTACGTCCTGGTCGGCGGGATGAAGGGCACCACCTGGGTGCAGATCATCAAGGCCGTGCTGCTGGTGGTCGGCGCGGGCATCATGACGCTCTGGGTACTGGCGAAGTACGCCTTCAATCTGTCCAGCCTGCTCGGTGCGGCCGTGGACAACAGCCCGGCGGCCGGCGAGAAGCTGCTGAACCCGGGTCTCCAGTACGGCGCAACGGGGATCAGCAAGCTGGACTTCATCTCACTGGCCCTCGCGCTGGTGCTCGGTACGGCGGGTCTGCCGCACGTGCTGATGCGGTTCTACACGGTGCCGAACTCCAAGGAGGCCCGGCGCAGCGTCAGCTGGGCGATCTGGATCATCGGCATCTTCTACCTGTTCACCCTCGTCCTCGGGTACGGCGCTGCCGCGATCGTCGGCCCGGATGCGATCAAGGCCGCGCCGGGCAAGGCGAACTCGGCGGCACCACTGCTGGCCTTTGAGCTCGGCGGTGAGCTGCTGCTCGGCGTCATCTCCGCGGTCGCCTTCGCCACCATCCTGGCGGTCGTGGCCGGCCTGACGATCACCGCGAGTACGTCGTTCGCCCACGACATCTACGGCTCGATCATCAAGAAGGGCAACATCAGCGGCGACGGCGAGGTCCGGGTGGCCCGGTACACCGCGGTGGTGATCGGCCTGGTCGCGATCATCGGCGGCATCTTCGCCAACGGTCAGAACATCGCGTTCCTGGTGGCGCTGGCGTTCGCAGTGGCGGCCAGTGCGAACCTGCCGACCATCCTGTACTCGCTGTTCTGGCGGCGGTTCAACACCCGCGGTGCGCTCTGGAGCATCTACGGCGGCCTGGCGTCCTCGATCATCCTGATCGCGTTCTCCCCGGTCGTCTCCGGCAAGGTCGATGCCAAGACCGGCGCGAGCCTGTCGATGATCACCGACACCAGCATCGACTTCCACTGGTTCCCGCTCGACAACCCTGGCATCGTCTCGATCCCGCTGGCGTTCCTGCTCGGCTGGCTCGGCACGGTCACCAGCAAGGAGCCGGTCGACGTCGACAAGTTCGCCGAGATGGAGGTCCGCTCGCTCACCGGCGCGGGCGCCGAGAAAGCAGTCCAGCACTAGACCTGTCAGGCAGGCTCTGCTGAATCGACGCGATCCTGCCTGACAGCCCCACCCCGAGAGACGGGCCCGGCATCGTGCCGGGTCCGTCTCTCGTTCAGCCGGACTGCAGGGTGGGCCAGAGTTCGAAGAAGGCATCGCGGGAGCGGATCCCGCGGAGTTCCTCGGCGGCGTGCAGGCGGCCGAAGGTGAAGGAGTTGCCGCCCTCGAGGTGGACCTCGATCGCGAGTTGGCGGAGGAGGTCGCGAGACACGACGCTGTCCTGGTGTTCGCCGAGGACTTCCTGGACCTCCTCGGCCCGGGCGGCCAACCCGGCGGCTTCGTCACCCAGGACGGGTACGGCGGACTCGGCGGCGTACCGGAGCCGTTTGGCGGCCTTGCGGACCTCGTGGAGCTGATGATCCTGCTCGGCACTGTCCTCGGCCGACTCGGCGCGACGGACGGCCTTGCTCATCCGGCGCCAGTCGTGGTCGAGGAGCTCGGGGAGCTGCTTCGCGGCCTTGCGGTCGTCATCGGTCAGCGGCGGCTTGGCGATCAGCTCGTCCAGCGCCTCGAGCAGCCGGAAGTAGCGCTCGCTCTCCAGTGCGGCCAGCGCACCCGCTCGGCCGGCCTTGTAGACCCCGCGCAGGTGGTCGTCGATCCGGCCGGCGACGCGGCCCATCACCAGTTCGACCGGCTGCTCCGCGACCTCCTCGGCGAAGTGCTCGCGCTGCACCTCGGCGTCCCGCGCCACGCCGAGCTCGCCGGCCAGCCACTTCAGCTCCGTCCGGATCACATGCCCGGCCGCGCGGTCCACGACCGGCCGGTACGTCGCCAGTGCGGATCGCAGCCGCCGGGTCGCCACCCGGAACTTGTGGATCGAGTCCGGGACATCACGCCGTACCTCGGGGTCCCGCTCGCGGATCGCCTGCACCTGGGCACCGGCGTACGCGCGGAACACGTCCGAGGTCTTGGGCTTCTTCGGCAGCTCCCAGGAGTCGGCCGGCTGCAGACGGTCGCCCAGCGCCCGCGCGAGCTTGCTCGGGCCCGCGGCCGGTTTGGCGCCTCCGGACCGCAGTACCTCGCCCGCAGCCGCCAGCAACGCCTCGTCCCCACTGACGAGCTCGACCTCCCACTCCCGCCAGCTCTCCGGCTCCCCACCCTCGACGGTCGCGGTGACGCGGTCGTCGGCGAGCTCGGCGAGCACCTCGCCGTTCTCGTCCAGGAGGCGATGCACGGTGCGCTTGGTGTTGAGCGTCACGACGGGGATCAGCTCGTGGTCCCGGACGTGCACCCGCACCGAGCGGACGATCGCGACCGGCACCTTGCGAACCGCTCGCCCGAGTGGGTAATGGACCTCCAGCCGCTCACCACCTGACACGGGGAACTTCACGTGCCAGCCGTCGTCCTCGCCGCCGGTCCGGCGGCGCAACGTCACCTTGTTCGCGGCCAGGTCCAGCCCTGCGGTGTCGAAGTACACCGCCTCCAGGTTGAGCTTGACCGGTCGCGCCACCTTCGCGACTCCCGGCAGCTCGCCCAGCGCCGGAAGACTCGTGTCCTCACCGACGTCGTACTTGGTCTCGATCTCCAGCTGCTCGGTAGGCGCCATACCACCTTGTTTACCAGGAATTCATGAACTGGTCAGCTGAGCGCTCGCAGGTCGGCGATGAGGCGCTCCAGATCCCGGTCCGGTACGCCGTTGGGTGACATCGGCCGGAGCTGCCGCCGCTGGTTGCGGTTCAGTCCCCGGCAGATCAGTACGACGAAGGCCAGCAAGGTGATCATGTTCGTCCCACCGCCTTGAAGAACGTGTAGTGGAAGGTGCCGCCGGACGCCGCGGCCTTCTCCAGATCACGGATCCCCGCCTCCCACTCGGCCGGCGTCCGCATCCCGGCGGCGATGGCGCGCTCGCGGACCGACTCGACCATCGCGATGAACGTCTTGCGGGTGAACCCGTCGACCAGGTGCGGCAGCGTCTCGTCGGCGTACACCGTGCACGGCCAGGCGCGGACGTCGTCGTACCCGGCGTTCTTGAGCAACGGCTGCAGCCGCCGGCCGATCAGCGCGTCGCCGCCCACCTCGGCCTGAAGGTCGCTGAGGCAGTCGATCAGGGCCTGCGCCGCCGTACTGCGCGGGTGGAAGAACGCCGACCCGTGATCGCCTTCGATCACGGTGATGGTGCCGCCGGGCTTGAGCAGGCGGCGCAGGTTTTCCAGCGCCGCATGGGGGTCCGGCAGGTGCTCGAGTACGAAGCAGACGAAGACGTGGTCGAACTCCTCCGCGGGCAACTCGTGCAGATCCGCGTGCCGCCAGTCGATGTGGGCGCCCGGTGCGACCGCGGCGACCCGGGCCTTGGCTCGCGCGAGTGATTCCTCGGAGATGTCGACGGAGACGAGGTCGATGCCGGGACTGCGCGTGACAAGTTGCACCGTCTGCGCGCCGACTCCGCAGCCCGCTTCGAGGACCCGGCTGCCGGCCGGGTAGCTGGTGCCGTCGTGAAGAAGATCGGCCAGGGTCTGCGCCTGGTCCGTCAGCCGGCGGGTCTCGGCCGGCGTGTAGCCGTGCACGTAGTCGGTTCCCATCAGTCCACGGTGCCGCCACAATGGTCCAGTGGACAGGTCCAATCCCAGCCAAAGTCGTAGGTCCAATGGACCGGTCGACGCCGATCTCCCAGTGAACCCGGCCGACGCTGCGCCACCGCTCCTGCAACTGAACCCCGCGGGCGATGCACCACCGGCCGGCGCCGACTTCCTGCAACTGAACCCCGCGGACGCGCCCGCGGGTGGCCTGTCGGACTGGCTCACCGAACGCCTCCGCGCCGCGATCTCCGACGGCCGGCTCCCGATCGGCAGCCGCCTGCCGGCCACCCGCGTCCTCGCCGCCGAACTCCGCATCTCCCGCGGCGTCGTCACCGAGGCCTACCAACGCCTCACCGAAGACGGCCACATCACCGGCCGGGGCCGAGCCGGCACCGTTGTGGTCGCTGTCCCGATCGGAACCGCCCCGGGGCCGGCGGAGACCAGCCCGGCGCGATCGTCGATCGTCATCCATCACCCTGGTTTGGACATCTTCGACAGTTTGCGGGCGGCACCGGCGCGGATCGATCTGACGCCTGGGGTGCCGGATCTGGCGGCATTCCCGCGGGCTGCCTGGTTGCGCGCCGAGCGGGCGGTGCTCAGCGATCTCGAGTCATCCGCGTTCGGGTACGGGGATCCGGCCGGTACGCCGGCGCTTCGCCGGGCGGTCGCGAACTGGCTGGCCCGTAACCGCGGCATCACCTCCCATCCCGACGAGCTGATCATCGTCGCCGGCGTCTCCCAGGCGATCGGCCTGGTCGCCCAGGTCCTCAAGCGCCGCGGCATCACCGACATCGCGGTCGAGGATCCCGGTTCGCTCGGCTCCCGCCAGCACCTGCAGAACTGGGGCCTCCGCACCCTCCCGATCCCGGTCGACGCAGAAGGTCTCCGCGTCGATCTGCTCCGTGCATCCGGCGCCGGTGTCGTGATGGCGACTCCCGCGCACCACTTCCCGACTGGCGTCGTACTGGAAGGAGAACGGCGGCGGGAACTGATCCAGTGGGCAGCCGAGGGCGGGCTGATCCTGGAGGACGACTACGACGCGGAGCACCGGTACGACCGCCCACCTGTTCCCGCTCTGCGCGCGATGCTGACCGACCAGGTGATCTACGCCGGCAGCGTGTCGAAGCTGCTCGCACCCTCGCTCCGGATCGGGTGGATGCTTCCGCCCCCGCAGTACAAGGACGCGCTGATCGGGATGAAACGCTTGGCCGACCTCGGCAACGCCGCACTTCCCCAGCTCACCCTCGCCCACCTGATGGAGTCCGGTGAGCTGGAACGCCAACTGCGCTTCGTCCGCCGCAGGCACCGTACTCGCCGCGACGCCATGGTCGACGCCGTTCGCAACTACTTGCCAACAGCAACCGTCCACGGCGCGGCCGCCGGCCTGCACCTCACCATCACCTTCGACGACTCCTCGAACGACGTGGAGCTAGCCGCAGCCGCCCTGCGGAAAGGCGTGATGACCCACCCGCTCTCCTGGCACTGCCAACTCCCGCACCGCCCCGGCCTCGTCCTCGGGTACGCCGCCCGCACCCCGACCGAAATCACCGAAGCCATCGCCACCATCGCCGAGGTCAGGTGAACCTGGGACAGGTAGTGGTGGGTTGACCGGTCCTTCTGCTGGATGTGTGGGTGGGCGTCGGCCCGGGCGTGCTAGTCGCGGGCGGGCGAGTCAGTCCAGTCACCGGCCTCTGTGGGACGGGTACTGGTGCAGCTGGACAGGAGGTGTCGGCTCCGGTCCGGTCTGGCCGGCCGGTTTCACGCCTGAGCACGCCACCCGACCATCGCCGGTGGACAGACACCTCCTGTCCAACTGCACACCACCGCTCCCGCAGCGTCACTCCGCCGCGTCTGCGATCGTGAGCCTGGCGGCAGGTCAGCGGGTGTACAGCGGGGACATTGCCAATGCGAAAACGGTCATCAGATCCGGGTCGATCGCTCGCGCCGGTAGCGGCACCAGGTCGACCAGCTTGTCGTCGCCAACCCGGATCGTGGTCCGCCCGGTGGCGGTGTCGACGTACGCCTCGTCACCCAGCGGGATCGACTGCGACGTGGCGGCCTTGCGGATCGGGACCATCAACGCCTCCGCGTTCGGAGTACGCCGTACTGACGTGTAGAGCACGCTGTTCGGGTTCACCCAGCCGCAGACCAGGTCGCCAAGCGCGGTCTGACCGTCTCGGCGGACCATCGCGGGCGAGCCCATCACCTTCTCCGCCGCGGACGAGCCGCGCTCGCAGTCCGGCCGCGTGATCAGCGGCTGCGCCTCGGGCAGCCCGGGCGCCTGCCGGACCACTTCCTGCCCGAGTACGACGTACTTTGCCAGGGTCGCCGGTGGTCCGCTGACCTTGTACAACCGGCCGTTCAGCAGGAACACCACGAACGTGCTGGTCCCGAACCCACCTTCACCGACGGCCACCGGCTTGGCCGGCGCACCCTTCGTCGCGGCGTACGCCTTCTGCGTCGCCGCCAGCGTCGCCTTCGTTGCCGGGAGCACCGAGGTCCCGACCCGCAGGACCGACCCGTTCGGGCTGGTGCTGAGACCGAGCTGGCAGACGTCGTACGTCGGCAACCCGAAGTCGGCCGGGATCGCCTTGGGCTGGATCTGCACCACCGGCACCGCGAGCGTCGACTGCACCAGCGACTGGTCCATCCGCACACACAGCGTGTCCGCAACCTTGGACGTGGCCGGACCGCTCGGGGTCTCGGACGGCGTCTCCGAAGGGGTCTCGGTGGGCGTGGTGCTGACCGAGACCAGCGGCGGCACGTTCGGGGCGTTCTCCTGACCTGGACCACTACACCCCGCGACGGCCAGCAGCCCGGCGAGCACTGCAAGGCGGATGCGCATGATGACAAGACCTTAACTCGCTGTGCGCAACTCCCTTTCCCGGACCGCGTGTTCGTCGGTACGGGCGTCGTACCGCCAGAAATCGCGCAGCCAGACCGCCGTCGCGACCACGCCGACGACACACAACGCGCCACCGCTGACGATCGCGGTCCGGACACCGGTGAGGTCTGCGACGATGCCGGAGCGGGCCTGGCCGCCGAGCGGGCCGAGCGAGTAGCCGAGCATCTCGATACCCGCCAGCCGGCCGCGCATCTCGTCCGGGATCGTCTGGTTCCAGATCACCGACCGGAACAGGACCGACACCATGTCCGCGGCACCGGCCACGGCGAAGAGCGCGATCGCGAACCAGATGCTCGGCGCCAGGCCGGCGATCCCGACCGCGGCGCCCCAGCAGATGGTGGCGAGTACGACGGCCCGGCCCTGGTGGCGGACGTGTTTCGCCCAGCCGCTGGTGAGACTGGCACACATCGCCCCGATCGCCTCGGCGCTGTAGAGGAGACCGAGCAGTTTCGGCTCCTGCAGGACCTCGGTGGCGAACGCCGGGAACAGCACGATCGGCATCGCCAGGAACATGCCGACCATGTCGACCAGGTAGGTGGCGAGCAGGTCCTTGCGGCGGTACGCGTACACGATCCCGCCGCCGATCGCACGCAGACTCGGCGGCGTGCTGTGCTCACTCGTCTTGTACGAGCGCAAGCCGGCATAGAGCCCGGTGGCGACCACGAGCCCGGTGAGCTCGACCGCGAACGCCCAGGTCACCCCGACCGACCCGACGAGTACGCCGCCCAGCGCGGGACCGGCCAGCTGGCCGATCTGCGCCATCAGGGAGCTGAGCGCGACAGCGGCGGGAATCTCCTCGTGCGACACCACGCGCGGGAGGAGGGCCTCCCGGCTCGGCCGCTGCAATGACGAGGCGATCGCGTTCAGGGCGCCGCAGACGTAGATGAGCCACACCCGTGGGCTGGCCAGCAAGGTGTTCCCGAGCAGTACCGCACAGATGACGACCTGCGCCATCCCGGTGCCGATGAGGAGCTTCCGGCGGTCCACATGGTCCGCGAGGGCACCGCCGTACAGGCCGAACACGACGAGGGGCGCGATCGTCACCAGCCCCATCGCGCCGACGGCGAAGTTCGAGCCCGTCAACTGGTACAGCTGGTACGGCAGGGCGACGTACCCGACCATGCCGCCGAGGACGAAGACCGAGCCCGAAACCAGCAGAATCCGGAAATCGCGGGAGCTGTGCCACGGGGTCAGATCGACGCGGAGCCGGGCCAGCCCCGCGCGGACACTTGCTGCCACTGGCACATAGTGACATCTCCGATCCCCGGGGATGAACCGGTTTATCCCTACCGTGAGACGCAGGTAGCCGCGGCATCCTGGGGGTGCCGCGGCTCAGTGGCGCCCCGAGCGTGTTCGCGCTCTCAGGCCAGCGGGAGCAGGGAGCTCAGGTCGGTGCGCTCGCCACTCGCGCGGAGTTTGCCGGATGCGCGGGCGTCGGCCCAGGCGATCCGGCCGAGGGCCAGGTCGATCCAGAGCTCGGGCGGGAGTTCGACCACCGCGCCCGGCGTACCCCGGGTGTGCCGAGGCCCTTCGATGCACTGGACCGCGCCGTACGGCGGGACGCGCACCTCGACCGCGTGTCCTGGGGCCTTCGCGACGAGGAGCTTCAGCAGCTGCTTCGTGAGCAACTTGAGATCGGCGCGTTCGGCCGTACCGGCGTCGTATCGCTGCAGGGCCTGGTGAAAGGCGGGGTCGTGCGTGCTCACGACGTGCCAGCGTACTGCCGCGATGAGGTTTGTGCTCATCCACAGCGGCCGATTGCGGAGACGCCCCTGTTGTCGGGGATAATCGGGTGGGAGAGAGGGAAGCGAGGTCGGGATGCTCACGCCCAGGCACCAGGCGCTGCTGATGACGCTGGCGGGAATGACCGTCGGCGTGGCCGTGTTCGGTGCGGTGCTCGCCGTCAACGGGAATCCCCTGGCAGGCGACGACACCCCGGCCGGGATCGTGAACAGTCAACCCGCTCCCAGCACGCCGGCCCGGACCGACGGGCTCCAGCCCGACTCCGTGCAGTACGTCGTACAGACCTTCGGCACCACGAACGCACCGGTGACGGCCGAGGTCCCGACCGGCTGGAAGAGCGCCCAGGCCGGCACCCGGCCGCGGTTCCTGGACCCGACCGGAGTCTGGCAGCTCCGGTTCGACACGCGGGGCAGCAAGCAGTCCCCCGACGAGCTGGTGGCCGACCGGTCCCGCAGCATCGACGAGCGGGACCTCAAGGTGATCAGCCGCGACAACGGCACGCTGATCTACACGTACGTCGACCAGTCCCGCGGACCGCGGATGGGCCTGTCCCGCTGGATCTCCACCGACGGCGGCGCGAGCTCCGCGGTCGAGATCACCGTCGGCGGGCGACCGCAGGACGAGGCCGGCCTGCGCGCCGTCCTCCAGCACGCCACCGACACCCTGCAGCTCCCGCCGTCAACCGGCGACACCCGCCCGAACTAGCACTTGATGTCGGCGGTCGGCGCCGTACCTTCCAGCAGGTAGGTCTCCACCGCGCCGTCGACGCAGGCGTTGCCCTTTTTGTAGCCGGTATGGCCGTCCCCGTCGCGTGTGACCAGCACACCGCTCTCCAGTTGGTGCGCGAGCCCGACGGCCCATTCGTACGGCGTCGCCGGGTCGCGGGTGGTGCCGACCACCATGATCGGCTTCGCGCCGGCCGCCTTGATCGTGTGCGGCTTGTCCTCGGCCTCCACCGGCCAGTTCGCGCAGGGGAGCGAGCCCCAGAGCAGGGACGTCCCGAACCGCGGCGAGGCCGCCTCGTACTGTGCCACCTCCGTCTTGGCCTGCGCGACCGAGGTGATGTCCGGGCGGTCCAGGCAGTTGACGGCGTAGATCGCCTCGTTGGAGTTGTCCGCGTACCCTGACGGCTCGCGGCCGGTCAACTGGTCGGCCAGCGCGAGCAGGCGGGCGCCGTTCCCGGCCAGCCCGTCGAGGACCGCATCCTCGAGCCGCGGCCAGAGTTGCTTGTAGTAGAGCGGAAAGATCACCCCGAGCATCACCAGGGCCTGGGTGACCTGGCGTTTCCCGTCTCCGGGGAGCGGGGTCGCGTCGCTGTCCTTGATCAGCTGGTCGACCTTCGCGAGTACTTCGGCCTTGGTGCCGCCGAGCTGGCACGATCGCTGGGCGCAGTCCTGCGCGAACGCGTCCAGCGCGATGTCGAACCCCTTCGCCTGGGCGATGTTGTTCTGCTCCGCGGTCTTCGACGGGTCGATCGCGCCGTCCAGCACCAGGCGGCCGACGTTCTTCGGGAAGAGTTCGGCGTACGTCGCGCCCAGGTAGGTGCCGTACGAGAAACCGAGGTAGTTCAGCTGCGGGTCGCCGACGATCCCCCGCAGGACGTCCATGTCGCGCACGGCGTCCTTGGTCGACACATGCGGCAACAGTTCGCCGGACCGCTGCTCACAGCCGTCCGCCAGGATCTTCGCCTCGTTGTTCAGGCCGGCGATCTCGGCCTCGTTGTCCGGACTGCCGTCGGTCGCGATGAACTTGTCCAGCTGCGCGGTGTCCAGGCAGCGCACCGGCGTCGACCCGCCGACCCCGCGCGGATCCCAGCCGATCACGTCGAACTTCCGCAACAGCGACGGGCCCAGCACGAACCCTGCCGAGGCCACGAACTGCTCCCCGGAGCCCCCCGGCCCGCCAGGGTTGATGAACAGCGTCCCGATCTTCCCGGACCGGTCCCGGGCCAGCACCTTCCGCGCCCGCAGCTCGATCGTCTGGCCGGCCGGCTTGGTGTAGTCCAGCGGCACCGTGATCGTGGCGCACTCCTGGTTCTTGCCGCAGCGCTCCCAGTCCGGCCGCTGCTGGTAGAACTTCTCCAACCCGGCCGGGACCGGCCCCGCGGGCCCTGTGGACGGGTTCCCACCCGCCCCGGTCGTCGAACCGTCGCCCGCGTCCTGCGCGCGACTCGCGACCCCACACCCACTCGCCAGCACCGCCAGGGCTGTCACCAGCACGGTTGTCCTGCGGACTCTCACTGCGAGCTTTCTCCCTCGTCGTCATGGTGCAGGCGCCGGCGGCGCCGTGGCTTGCGTCGCCGCCGCTCCTCAGGCGTCTCGGCCACCTCGGCCACCGCCTGCGTCTCCGCGGAGGTGACCTCGACCGCGGGGGTCTCGGGTTCGTCCGGTACGACGTCGGCCAGGTCCTCGGGCAGTGGTGCGTCGGAGGTCGTCGTACTGGATGCTTCGTACTGTTGCCGCGGCGAGCACACGTCCGCACGGCTGCACGCGCAGCGCCGGCCGGAGGCCGCCAGCCGGACCACCACGGTGTCGCTCGGGACGTTGTGCCCGACGACCACTCCATCACCCGCGGGGGTCTCCACCTGCGTCCCGGTCGCCGGCGCCTTGGCGTTGAACTCCTGGTAGAGCGGATGCTCGTACTTCAGGCAGCACATCAACCGCCCGCACGCGCCGGAGATCTTCAGCGGGTTCAGCGGCAGGTCCTGGTCCTTCGCCATCCGCACACTGACCGGCTCGAAGTCCTTCAGGAACGTCGCGCAGCACAGATCCCGGCCGCACGGCCCGATCCCGCCCTGCAGCCGGGCCTCGTCGCGCGCACCCACCTGGCGCAGCTCGATCCGGGCCCGCAGCGCACGGGCGAGATCCCGCACCAGCTCGCGGAAATCGACCCGGTGCGGAGCGGAGAAGTACACGATCACCAGCTGATCGACATCCGCCCGGCGGTCGACGAAATCGATGCCGACCACCTTCATCGGCAGGCCGTGCTGCCGGATCGTGCGTTTCGCGATCACCCGCGCGTCGGCCCGGCGCTGCCGGTTCTGCTCGTCGCGGTCCAGATCCGCGGCCGTGGCGATGCCTTCACACAGCGGCAGTCCGCCGATCTCCTCGGTCACGTACTGCGGCGCCCACACGCACTCCGCCACCTCCGGCCCGTCGTCGGTCGGGACCAGCACTTTCTCCCCGACGCGCGGACGATGCGGGCCGGGGTCCAGGTAGTAGAGCCGCCCGTACCGCTCGAACGACACCGCCATCACCATGCCCACGGCAGCCAGCGTACTTGTGCTCTACCGATGGGTCCCCTTCACGCTCCCGATGAGCGGTTCGTCCGGTCCGTACGCCGCACAGATCACCAGCCGGTCCTCGTCGTCCCAGAGGTCCTCGTCCGGGGTCCACCAGGCCAGGTCGAGCTCGGACTTGTCCGCGGTGTTGCCGACGTACTCGGCGAACTCCGCCGCGCAACTGGACTTGGCCGCCTTCACAACGCCCTTGTCGCCCGGGTACGGCCCGTCCGGGAGCGTGACGTTGGAGATGATCTCGCCGTCGTGCCCTTCCGAACAGGGCCGGCGGACCACTTCGTCCTCCTCGTCGCCGTCGTCGAAGCACTCACCGACGGCGAGGTCGTCGACGTACGTCGATCCCGAGGACGAACTGGGCCCGGACGCCCCGTAGTCGTCGTCGACGGTCGAGCCGAAGGCGATCAGCGCCCCGAACAGGACGAGATAGCCGATCGTGGTCAGCGAGCCGATCACGAGGCCGGCGATCGCCATCCCCTTGCCGCTCTCCGACCGCTTCTTGAGTTGCACCAGCGCCGCGATGCCGAGACCGATCGCCACCGGCGCGGCAAGCCCGAACAAGATCCCGCCGATCCCGGTCGCGAGCGCCGCGGTGGCCAGCCCGTTGGTGCCACCCGTCGTCCCGGGATACCCGTAGCCATACCCGTACGGCGCCGGCGGTTGCCCGTACGGCGCCGGATACTGCGCCGGCCCATATCCCGCGCCGTGCTGCGGCGGACCGTACGGCGGCGGCACTGGCTGCGGCTGTGGTTGCCCGTACGGCGGCGGCACCTGCTGCGGCTGTGGCTGGCCCGGCGCCGCCCACGGGGTCCCCTGGGCAGGCGGGTGTTCCGGGCGGCCGTAGGTCGGGAACGACCTCGGTGTGTCCTGTGGCCGGCCAGGGTCCGGTTCGTACGGTGGCTGAGTCACGCGTCCCTCACTGCTTTCCCCGCAGGTACTACCGCTGCGATCCGCGCATGGTACCGGTCAGCTTCATCCCTGGCATCCCGAGCAGGCACAGGACGTTGCCATCGGCAACAGCACGATCTTCCAGCACGACGTAGTACATGTCCAGTTCCGACCGCTCGTACGGCTTGCCCACGAAGGCATTGAACGCGGTCGCGCACTGCTGGGTCGCGACCGTCTGCGTCTGGTCTGCGGCCAGGCCGGTCAGGGTGGCGCGGACCTTCGCGTACGCCTCCCCGGTGTGCGGAACCGCACAGTCCGCGATCCGCACCAGTCGCAGGGCTGCGGCCTCCAGGTCCGCGTTGAAGCACCGCCCGACGGCGACCTCCGAGATCCCGACGGTCCGGCCGATGCCGGCGCGCCGCTCGCCGACCAGGTTGAGCGTGACCGCGATGCCGGTCGCGAGCACCCAGCACAGGCTGACCGCCAGAGCGCCGTACGCGAGCCGTTTGCCGCGCCTACCGGTCCGCTTGATCCGCCGCAACGCGATCGCGGCCAGCACCACCGCGATCGGCACCAGTCCGGGCAGGCTGGTCACGAACGCCGCCACGGCGTACCGGTCCTGCCGCTGCTGCGCCGGTGTCGGTACGCCGGCCAACCAGGACTCAGCCGGCGGCAGCGAGGGCCGCGCCGGCTCAATCGGAGGGGGCGGCTGGCTCATTCGGGTCCGTTCGGCGATTCGGCCGAGCCGTGGCGCCCGGACACCCAGACATCGGACCGGCCGGTCTCGGTGTTACAGCGCGTGCCCAGTAATCGGACGCCGGTCCCAAAATGTGACGCGAAGTTATCGCACTCGGCGCGGGACGCGCGGGCCGTCGTTCCGTCCCTCGAACAGCGAGACGGTCATCGCCTCGAGGGCGAGCAGCGGTGCGACGTTGGCTTCGATGGCCTCGCGACAGGCCGCGATCGCGTCGATCCGGCGAATTGTCTGCTCCGGCGTGGTCCGGCCGGCGAGCTGCTCGATGTTGCGGTGCAGCTCGGCGTTGATCAGGTCGGTGCCGGCTGTGGTTTGCACCACCAGCACGTCCCGGTAGAGCGCCATCAGATCGACCAATGACCGGTCGAGCACATCCCGCTCCCACCGCTTGGCGCGCGCCTTCTGCTGGTCTTCGAGCTCCTTCAGGGCGGCGTTCGCCTCGCGCGGCTTGGCGCCCTTGGTCCCGACACCGAGCGCCTGCTCGAGTGCGGCCCGTTCCTTCTCGTCGACCTTCTCGGCGCTGGCCTTGGCCTCGTCCTTGGCCGCCTCGACCAACTGCTGCGCAGCCTTCAGACAGGCACCGAGGTCACGCAACGCGAACGGAACCTCCAGCACCCTGTTCCGCCGGTCCCGCACCTCGTCGTCCCGTGCCAGCGCCCGCGCCCGGCCGATGTGCCCCTGCGCGGCCCGCGCCGCGAACCCGGCCAGCTCAGGATCCACACCCAGCTTGCTGGTCAGCATGTCCGCCACCGCAGCGACCGGCGGCGTCCGCAGCACCAGCAGCCGGCACCGCGACCGGATCGTCGGTACGACGTCCTCGACCGTCGGCGCGCACAGCACCCAGACCGTCCGGGGCGCGGGCTCCTCGATGCTCTTCAGCAGCGCGTCGGCGGCCTGCTCGGTCAGCCGGTCCGCGTCCTCGACCACCATCACCTGCCACCGGCCCTGGGTCGGGCTCATCGCCGCCCGGCGGACGAGTTCACGGATCTCGCTGACCCGGATCGACAACAGTTCGGTGCGGATCAGCGACACATCCGGATGCGCACCGCTGAGCGTCGTACGGCAGTCGTTGCACTCGCCGCAGCCGCCTGGTTATGACACTGCAGGGCGGCGGCGAACGCCCGCCCGGCGTTCGACCGGCCGGATCCGGGCGGCCCGGTGATCAACCACGCATGCGTCATCCCGGCCACCGCGGCGCCGGTCTCGCCCCGCATCCCGGCCTCCGCGCCGGCCACAGCCTTCTTCAGTACGGCGACAGCCGGCTCCTGCCCGACCAGGTCGTCCCAGACACTCATAGGTCCACCTTCGGCAGGATCGGCTTCAGTCTGGCGCGGATCTGCTTGGCGATGTCGTCGCGGTCCTGGGAGGCGTCGAGGACCAGGTAGTGCTGGGGTTCGGCCGCGGCGAGCTCGAGGAACGCGTTCCGCACCCGCTCGTGGAAGTCGTGCGACTGCGCCTCGATCCGGTCCCGTTCGGAGAACCGGCCGAGGCCGCTCCTCGGGGGCAGGTCGAGCAGGATGGTCAGGTTCGGCCGGAGATCGTCGGTCGCCCAGCGGTTCACCCGCTCCACGTCGGACAGATCCAGATCCCGCCCGGATCCCTGGTAGGCCAGCGCGGAGTCGACGTACCGGTCGGTGATGACGACCGCGCCGGCCTTGAGCGCGGGTTTGATCACCGAGTCCACGTGCTCGGCCTTGTCGGCGGCGTAGATCAGCGCCTCGGCGCGATCCGAGATGTCCCCGGTCGCCGGGTCGAGGACGATCTTCCGCAGCGTCTTGCCGAGGTCGGTCGCGCCCGGCTCACGGGTGAGCAGGACCTGCTGGCCCTGCTCCTTCAGCCACTCCACCAGCAGCGCGGACTGCGTCGACTTCCCGGCGCCCTCGCCGCCTTCGAGCGCGATGAACAGTCCAGTGGTCGGATACACACCAGGAGTCTTGCCGAAGCTGCGCCGTAAGTCGCCCCAGAACGGGACGCCCGGTCGGTCGTCCATCTGCCGCCAGGCGATCAGGCCGATCACGCCGGCCACGATCGCGGCGATCAGCATGGTCATCGAGGCGCCGTTGTAGGTGACCGACTTGCCGCCGATCGTGTACGTCTGCCGGCCGATCGCCCCGGCGGCGAACGGCGCGATCGCCAGCGTGACCGCCAGGACCGTGCGGACGGCGGACTGGACGAACGCGAAGGTCCGGCCGCGCACCGCATCCGGGACCTCGAGACCGAGCAGGGTGTAGCCGGACACCCAGGAGGCGCCGGCGCAGAAGCCGAGCAGGATCGCGATCATCGTGGCGATCTCGATCTGCTGGATCAGGGCCAGCCCGGCCAGGCAGATGCCGGAACCGACCAGTCCGGCGGCGAACAGCCGGCGCCGGGACAGCCCGGAGAAGATCCGCGGCCCGAAGCCCATGCCGAGCGCGAGACCACCGAAGACGGCCCCGAACAGTACGCCGTACCCGGGATCGCCGGCGCCGAGATCCTCGACGTACGTGCGGCCGAGGCCGATCACGACGGCACCGGCCGCGAACGCGCCGGAGATCCCGACCACGAGGCCGCGGACGACCGGCGTACCGGTGACGTAGGACCAGCCCTCGACCATGGTCCGCCAGAGCGTCGGATGATCCTCGTGCTCGTGGACGGCGCGGCCGATCTCGGCGACCGACAGGATCGCCAAGGCCGAGATGACGAAGGTCGCGGCGTTCACGTACACGGCCAGGTCGATGGCGAAGTCGCCGGCCCAGCGAAAGAGCAGGGTGATCGCGGTGAAGATGACCGCGGCCGGCAGGGCCGTCCCGTACGTCGTGATCAGGCTGATCTGGTTGGCCGCCTCAAGCCGGTGCCGGGGCACCAGGTTGGGCACGCTGGCGTCCTTGGCCGGACCCCAGATCAGGCTGACGATCTCGATCAGCACGGTCGCCACCAGCACCCAGGTCAGCGTGCCGACGAGCGGGATGCTGACGAAGAACGCGGCCCGGATCAGGTCGCCGAGGATCATCGTCCAGCGCCGGTCCAGCCGGTCCGCGATCCACCCGGCCACCGGACCCATCACCAGTGCGGGCAGCACGCGCAGGAAGAGCACGCCGCCGATCGCGAAGTTCGCCGCCTGGTAGTCGTCGCCGGCGAACGCCTTCGCCATCGCCGTCAGCGCCAGCAGCCCGATCCAGTCCCCGAGACTGGACAACCCGAACGCGATCCACAGTCGCCGGAACGCCCGGATCCGCAACACCGCCCGCACGTCATGCGCCGGTGCAGGATCGGTCAACGGGTCATAAACCTCCGGCACACCCAAAGACTAGTGGGCCGCATCGACAGCCTGACGCAGCGCATCCAGCGCGACCTTCAACTCGCCCGGGGGCGGGAATCCGAAGCCCAGCCGGAACACCCCGGGCTCATCGCCGAACCAGTCGCCGTCGGCCAACCGCACACCCAGGTCCGCCGCCGCCCGGCGGAACCGGTCCAGCTCGACGTGCGGCTTCAGCCGGACCGCGCACAACGCACCCGCATCCGGCCGGATCCACTCGATCACCTCGCTGTTGGCCTGCACCCACCCCTCGGTGATCGCCAGTCCTTCCGCGAGCCACGCGCGCCGTACGGCGAGGATCTCGGCTTCGCGCTCGAAAACGCGCAGGGCGAGGGCCTCGGTCAGCGGAGGTACGGAGACGACGGTGTTGAACTTCGCGGTCACCACCTGGTCGATGAGCTCGGCGTCGGTGCTGACGATCCAGCCGATCCGCAGCCCGGCCGCGCCGTGACACTTCGACAGCGAGGCGACCGTCACAACCTTGGGGCCGAGTTGTACGGCGGATCTCCGCGACCGGGTCGTCGCCGTACACCGCGGTCCGGTAGGTCTCGTCGACCATCAGTACGCGTCCGGACAGACCTCCGTCATGGCAGCGACGATCTCTTCCAGAGTCTCGTGCGTTATCGCGACCCCGGACGGGTTCTGTGGTGTCGCGAGACTGACCAGCTTCGTGTCCGGCGTCAGGTGCGCGCGGACGTCGTCTGCGGTCAACCGGTAGCCGTCGTCGAAGGTCAGCGGGACCACCCCGACGTCGGCACCCACCGACTCGTAGGCGTTGCGGGTCAACGGGAAGAGCGGAGCCGTCGTGACGACCTGGCCGCCGTGATCCGCCAGCAGGTAAGCGAGCAGGAAGATCGCGTGCATCCCGCCGACCGTGACGACAACCTGATCCGGACGTACGCCTTGCTGGTCAGCGATCGCCGTACGCAGCCGGAGGTCGCCGGCCGCGGTGCCGTAGCCGAGCTCGAGGTCGGCCAGCTCCGGGGTCAGCAGGTCCGCCAGCCGGAGATCCGGTCCGTAACTCTCGCCCAGGTCGTGCCGGGGCTGTTCGTCGGTCAGAGACATGATGTCGTTGCGGGGAAAGGTCGCCATACCGCCATCGTCCGAGGCTTTCGCTGGCGTCCCCAGAGCCAATCCGGCAGAATTGGTTCGCGAATGAGACCAATCGAGGTGGTTGAGCGGTTGGGTCGCTGGTCGTCCGGCCGCGGCCCGCTGTACGTGCTGCTCGCGGCCCGGCTGCGGCGGCTGATCGACGACGGTGAACTACCTCCTGGCGTACTGCTGCCACCGGACCGAGCGCTGGCCGGCGCTTTGGCGGTCGGTCGGACCACCGTGGTCGGGGCCTACGAGTTGCTCCGGTCCGAGGGCCGGATCACTCGCCGCCAGGGCAGCGGAACGCGGGTCGCGGGTACGCCGACGTCCGGAGCGATCGAGAACGCGCCGGTCGACCCGATCTTCCTCGACTCGCTGGAGTCGCGCGATGACGACGTACTGCTCGCCATCTGCGCCGCTCCCGGCGATCCACCGCCGCAGGTCGCCGAGGCGTACGCGCGGATCGTGCCGGAGCTCAGCCGGATCTCCGGTGACATCGGGTACTACCCGTACGGCCATCCACTCCTGCGTCAGGCGATAGCCGATCGCTATGCCGGACAAGGTCTCCCGACCGCGCCGGAACAGGTCATGGTGACGAACGGCGGCCAGCAAGCACTGTCCTTGCTGGCCCATGCGTTGTTGTCTCCTGGGGATCAGGTGTTGGTCGAGGCGCCGACGTACCCGGGCGCGCTGGAGGCGTTCCGGGAGAAGGGCGCGGTGCTGCGCGGTCTGCCGGTCGGACTCGAGGGCTTCGAGGCGGCGGAGCGTCGTCCAGCAGTCGCTTACGTGATCCCGACGTACCAGAACCCAACCGGCTCAGTGCTGGCACCACTGGCCCGTGAGCGACTGGCCCGGGCGGCAGCCGACGTACCCCTCATCGAGGACGAGGTGCCGGCCGACCTCGGTTTCCCGGGTACGACGCGCCCGATGCCGCTGGCCGCCTTCAGCGAAACGGTGATCACGGTCGGCTCCCTGAGCAAGAGCATCTGGGGCGGCCTCCGCATCGGCTGGATCCGCGCCGCCGTACCCCTCGTCAACCGCCTGGCCCGCATCCGAGCCGTCCACGACCTGGGCGGTAACGTCCCCACCCAACTAGCCGCCGCCCACCTGGTCCGGCAACTCGACGACCTGGGCCGCGCGGAAGACCTGAAAGCCCGCCATGACCATCTCCGAGCCCTCCTCGCCCTGCACCTCCCAGACTGGCAGGTCCCGACCATCCATGGCGGCCAAACCCTCTGGGTACGACTCCCGCATGGCGACGGCAACTCCTTCGCCCAAACCGCCCTCCGCCACGGCCTAGCCATCCTCCCGGGCGCAGGCCTGGACGTCACCGGCCACAGCGACGCCTACGTCCGCCTGCACTTCCGCGCCCGTCCGGACGAACTCACCGAGGCCGTCAGCCGCCTCACCACCGCCTGGCGCGCCTACCACCCGCCGACCGACCGAGTGTCTCCGCGGCCGGCCATCGCGATCTGACTACGACCAGGCCACTGACCGAGAAGTGGATCCTGACGACGCCGGCGTCCGGTCCCTACCGTCGGGCTATGCCATCGGATCAGCACCTCCGGCCAGCTGGGGACCGTCGGGATCTGGGCGCCGTCGTCGCTCTGGGCTCAGGAAGGTGACCGGTTGCCGGATGCCGTCGCCGAGGTGGCGGAACTGGGATTCGGCGCCGTCTGGCTCGGCAACGGTCCGGACATGCTCGACCTGGCGGCGCGCGCTCTGGCCGCGACCGAGCGGATCACGGTCGCCACCGGGATCGTGAACATCTGGGTGCACCGCTGCACCGACGTGGCCGACGCGTACCACCAAGCAGAGGAGCGGTATCCGGGCAGGCTGCTGCTCGGCCTCGGCAACGGCCCCCGCGAACGCGGCCCAGTGGGCGATGTCCCCGTACCGCGAACTGACGCAGTACCTGGACCACCTGGACGCGGCAGGCGTCCCGGCCGACGCCCGAATCCTGGCGGCAGTCGGACCCCGCATGCTCGCACTGTCGGCTGCCCGGAGCCGCGGCGCCCATCCGTTCCTCATCACCCCGGAACACACAGCATCAGCTCGTACGGCGCTCGGCCAAGGGCCGCTGCTGGCGCCTGAACAGAAGGTCGTGCTGGAGGCGGACCCGTCGACAGCCCGCGCTATCGCTCGCCAAGCGCTGGAGTTCTACCTCAGCAAGCGTGGCTATGCAACGAATCTGCGCCGCCTCGGTTTCAGCGAGGACGATCTCGCCGATGGCGGCAGCGACCGACTGGTCGACGCCACCGTTGCCTGGGGCGATGCCGACACCGTGCTGGCGCGAATCGCCGAACACCACCAGGCCGGAGCGGATCACGTCGCGATCCAGCTCCTGACCTGGGAAACGGACAGCCCGGACCGCACCCAGCGCCGGTTACCCCGCGCCGAGTACCGTCGGCTCGCCGAGGCTCTGGCCGGTGGTGAAGTTGGCTGACGTAGAACGTTGTGTTCTACACTGAGATCATGGACAGCATTCCGGTACGTGAGCTCAACCAGCACACCAGCGCCGTGCTGGCGCGCGTGGCCGGCGGCGAGACCCTCGAGATCACCGTCAGCGGCCGCCCGGCGGCTCGGCTGGTCCCGATCGACAGTAGCGAACACGAAATCGCGGATCTCGTCCGTCGCGGCCGGCTGATCCCGGCGAGCGATCCCACACCACCCGCCTTGCCGCCAGGAGAGCTCGACCTGTCGACCGACTCCGCCGAGGTCATCTCCGACCTCCGCGAGGAACGGCTGTGATCTATCTCGACTCCGCTGCGATCGTGAAACTGATCCGACGAGAGAAGGAGACCGACGCTCTTCACACCTGGCTGACGAGCGAGCCGGACAAGGCACTCGTGGCCTCCGCGCTCGTCGCGACGGAGGTTCCCCGGGCCTTGCGGCGAACGGATCCGGGCCGACTGGTCGCGGTGCCAACGGTGCTGGCCAAGCTCAACCGCATTCCGGTCGACGAAACGATCCTCGCGACGGCGGCGGCCTACGCAGATCCGCTGCTGCGGACCCTCGATGCGATCCACCTCGCGAGCGCACAGACGCTGGTCCTCGAGGGATTGGAACTGACCGCGCTCGTCACCTACGACAAGCGCCTGCTCGCTGCCGCCACCGACGCGGGCCTGGCGACCGCCGCCCCCGGCGCGGACCTGCCCCACTGACCAACCCGGTCACTCGCGGACCGCCAGGCCATCACAATCGCCGATCCGGTGCACCCGCCGGCGGGAGCTGGCCCGGGTGCGCGTCGTTGTGATGGCCTGGCGGTCCGTGTGGTGGGCCGGGCTAGGTGGTGGTGAAGCGGAGGGAGAGCTGGGCGGGGGCGGTCTTGAGTTTGTCGCGGTCTGGGAGGGCTGGGCCGCAGGCGGCTGTGCCTACGCCGGTCTGGGCGATGTCCAAGGTGACGTAGGTGGTGTCGCCGGGGATGAGGTCCGCGGTGTGTTTGGCGGACTCCAGGGCTTCGGTGGTCCAGTCGCGAACGGTCAGGCCGAAGGGCTCGCCAAGGGCCGAGATCCGCAGGCCGTCGAGGGCGACCCAGCGGGTGTCGATGCGGTGGCCGTTCTCCTGGGGGCGGACGTACGGCGTTTGAAGTTCGGCGACCGTGGCCGAGTACTTCCCGACCGCGGCGGCCTCGCGGGTGTCGACGTACGCCTCGTTCGGACCGGTGCCGAACCACTCGACCCGCTCCACCTTCGGCAGCTCGAAGGTGACGCCCAGCCGCGGCAGTACCTCAGGGAACAGGCCTTCGGGTACGACGTTGAGGTCGAGGACGGCTCCGCCGTCGACGGCGGTCCAGCGCCAGGTGCTGACGAGACCCCACTGGAGGGTCGGTGGCGCGGTCCGGGTGACGACCTCCCAGGCGCCGTCGCGCTCGCCCTGGGAGACGATCCGGTGCTGCACCCGGTGCAGACCCTGCTCGCGCCACGCCTTCGCAACCCCAGGAATCGCGTCGTTGTCGATCGGCGCCCGCCAGACGTCGAGCTTGGCGTTCCGCGCCACGCCGAAGCTGATCCCGTCAACGCCGGCCGACACGTCGGTGGCCGGCGTGGCCCCGGTCGCTCCGGCCGCACCCCTGGCGTCGGGCACGGCAGCCGGATCGTCCAGCCGGACCTGACCCCACGCGATCCGGTGACCGGCGTCAGCCCACGCGGTCGACGAGGTGAGCTCGGCCGTCACAGTCACCCAGGTGTCGGGCCGGCCGGCCTCGCCCTGCTTGACCACGCCCGGCGGAAACTCCACCGAGACTGTCTCGCCCGGAGCGATCGGCGGGACCGGCAGAGTGCCGCTGCCGACCAGCTCACCCTCGACTTCCGTCACGATCGTGAACGTCAGGTGACTCGTGTCCAGGACCTCGTAGCGGTTCGTGATCGACACCCCTCCGTTGCTGTCGGCAACGATGCGGAGGGGTTCGATGACCTTGGTGTACTCGAGCATGCCGGGTGACGGCGTACGGTCGGGGAACAGCAGCCCGTCGCAGACGAAGTTCCCGTCGTGGATCGTCTCCCCGAAGTCCCCGCCGTACGCGTAGACCTCGCGCCCGTCGATGATGGTCCGGAGGCCGTGGTCGATGAACTCCCAGATGAAACCGCCCTGGCAGCGCGGGTACTTGTCGAACACCTCGCGGTAGTCGAGCAGCCCGCCCGGTCCGTTGCCCATCGCGTGGCCGTACTCGCACAGGATGAACGGCAGGTTCCGGTACAGCGAGGAGTCCGCGCCGATCTCCGCGCAGCCCTCCGACGAGGTGTACATCCGCGAGTAGATGTCGACGAACTCGGCCTCGGTGTCCCGCTCGTAGTGCACCGGCCGCGACGGGTCGAGCTCCTTCGCCAGGTCGTACATCGCGCGCAGGTTGTCGCCCATCCCGCACTCGTTGCCGAGCGACCAGATGATGATCGAGGGGTGGTTCTTGTCCCGGTGGACGGTACGCGCCATCCGCGACACGAGGTCGTCGCGGAACCGCGGGTCCATCACCGGGTTCGGCAGCTTCGGCGGCTGCGGCTCGTACCCGAACCCGTGCGTCTCCAGGTCGCACTCGTCGATCACGTACAGCCCGTACTCGTCGCACAGCGCGAGGAAATGCGGGTGCGGCGGGTAGTGGCTGGTCCGGACCGCGTTGATCCCGGCCCGCTTCATCAGCAGTACGTCGTCCAGCATGTCCTGCTCGGTCAGCGCCCGACCACGATCGGGGTGGAACTCGTGCCGGTTGACGCCGTTGAACAGGACCCGGTTGCCGTTGACCGTCAGGATGCCGTCGACGACCGCGACCGTGCGGAAACCGATCCGCAGCCGCACCTCACCACCGTCGGTCCGCAGCACTCCGTCGTACAAGCGTGGCACCTCGGCGCTCCACGGCTCGACGCCCTCGATCCGGGTGTGCTCACCGGTCGCCAGCTCCAGCCCGAGCTCGGGCACACTCACAGTGCCCGGTACGTCGGACTCGATCAGGAGCGTGCCGGCGCCGTCGACGTGGTCGTACGCCGCCTTGACGAAAACATCGGTCGGCGACACCCGGACGCAGGGCGATCAGGTTCACCTCGCGGAAGATCCCGGACAGCCACCACATGTCCTGGTCCTCGACGTAGCTGCCCGCCGACCACTGGTGCACCCGCACCGCGATCCGCGCTTCCTTGCCCGGGGCAACCAGATCGGTGAGGTCGAACTCCGACGGCAGCCGCGAACCGGACGACCAGCCGACCGACTCGCCGTTGACATGCACCGCGAACCGCGAGTCCACACCCTCGAACCGCAGCACCACCCGGGCGCCGGCCCAGTCCGCCGGGATCGTCACGGTCCGGACGTAATCTCCGGTCGGGTTGCCGGTCGGCACGTACGGCGGCTCGAGCGGGAACGGGTAGACCACATTCGTGTACGCCGGGGCGCCGTACCCGCTGAGCTGCCAATGACCCGGGACCGCGATCGTGTCCCACAGGTGAGTGTCCGGATCCTTCAGGTCGTCGGGGGCGTCCGCCACGCTGGGCGACAGCCGGAAGCTCCACTCGCCGCTGAGCGGGAGCCGCGCGGAGTCGTCGTCCAGCCAGGCCCGCGGGGGAAGAACGTTGGCGCCGGGAGCAAAGTCCTCGACATAGCTCAGATCATCCGTCACACCCACCGACCCTAAGCCCAACCTGCTCACAAATCCACACCGATCAACAGATATGGACAACCCCGAAGTCCACCCGCCGTTGGGTCAGGCCTGGCAGTTCTTACAGACGCCGATCAGGGCGACCTGCTCCGGGGCCAGTTGGAAGCCGAGCTCGCGCTGGAGCTTCTTCCGGGCCGACTCGAGGATGTCGCCGGGAGCGTCGTACACCTTCCCGCACTCGGAGCAGCGCAGGTGCAGGTGGCGGGGCGCGAGATCTCCGGCCAGGTGGTACGTCGTCCCGGCCCGGCCGAGGTGGACGTGCGTGACGAGACCGAACTCACCGAGCGCGTCGAGGGCCCGGTAGACGGTGGCGCGGTGGATCCCCGGGCGCAGTTCCTCGGCCCGTGCGCCGATCTGCTCGGCGCTCAGGTGCTCCTCGGTGCCCGCGAGTACCTCGACGACCGCCAGCCGAGCCGGGGTGACCCGCTCACCCCGCTCCCGCAATCTCTGCGCGCTGACCTCGACCGGACTGGTCATGGGGCCTCCCGGCCTGGACTGAGGAACGGAGGGAGCGCAGCGACCGGAGCGACGAGGCGCCGGGAGTCACAGCCCCATGACCCGCCGCGCCGGAGGCGTGGCATCGATACCGCCATGGGCGCACCCTCTTTCAGGTCTTCTTCGCCGCCGTCTTCTTGGCCGTGGTCTTCTTCGCGGCGGTCTTCTTCGCCGTGGTCTTCTTGGTCGTCGCCGTCTTCTTCGCAGCGGTCTTCTTGGCGGCGGTCTTCTTGGTGGCCGACTTCTTGGCGGTCTTCTTCACCGGACCGCGGGCACGCTTGTCGGCCAGCAACTCGGCCGCCCGCAGCAGCGAGATCGTCTCGACCGAGTCGTCCTTGCGCAGTGTCGCGTTCGTCTCGCCATCGGTGACGTACGGACCGAAGCGACCCTCCTTCACCACCACCGGCTGACCGGACTCCGGGTCCGCGCCCAGCTCCTTCAGCGGCGGCGCGGCGGCACGGCGACCGCGTTGCTTCGGCTCGGCGTAGATCTTCAGCGCGTCCTCGAGGGTGATGTCGAACATCTGCTCCTCGGTCTGCAGCGACCGCGAGTCCGTCCCCTTCTTCAGGTACGGCCCGTAGCGCCCGTTCTGCGCCGTGATCTCCTCGCCGGTGGCCGGGTCCTTGCCGACGACCCGCGGCAGCGACAGCAGCTTCATCGCGTCGTCGAGACCGATGCTGTCCAGTGCCATCGACTTCAGCAGCGACCCGGTCCGCGGCTTCGCGCCCTTCGGCGCGTCCTCCGGCAGCACCTCGGTCACATAGGGTCCGAACCGGCCCGCCTTCGCGACCACCTTCAGGCCGGTGTCCGGCGCCGTACCGAGCTCGAGCTCGACGCCCGACGGCTGCGCCAGCAACTCCTGTGCCTTCTCGACGGTCAGCTCGTCCGGCGGCAGGTCCTCCGGCACGTTCGCGCGCCGCTCGTCCTTGTCCTCGACGTACGGCCCGTACCGTCCGACCCGGAGCACGATGCCGCTGTCATGACCGCCGACCGGGAACGTCGACATCTCCCGGGCGTCGATGTCGCCCAGGTCGCTGACCATCGACTGCAGGCCCTCGAGGTCGGCATCACCGAAGTAGAACCGCGACAGCACGCCCTCGCGCTGCAGGTCCCCGGCGGCGACCTCGTCGAGCACGTCCTCCATCGACGCGGTGAACGCGTAGTCGACCAGCCGGGTGAAGTGCTCCTCCAGCAGTCGCACCACCGCGAACGCCAGCCAGGCCGGCACCAGCGCCTGGCCCTTCTTGTAGATGTACCCGCGGGCCACGTTCGTGCCGAGGATCGTGGCGTACGTCGACGGCCGGCCGATCTCCCGCTCTTCCATCTCGCGGATCAGCGTGGCCTCGGTGTAGCGCGCCGGCGGTTTGGTCTCGTGCCCGGAGGCGAGCACCTCGATCGCGGGCACGACGTCGCCCTCGGCCACGTCGGGCAGCCGGGTCTCCTGGTCGTCGGTACCGGCGGACGGGTCGTCCGCGCCCTCGACATACGCCTTCAGGAAGCCGTGGAACGTGATCACCCGGCCGGACGAGGTGAAGTCGCACTTCTCGCCGGTCGACGCGGTCGCATCGATCCTGATCGAGACGCTGCGGCCCTCGGCGTCCTTCATCTGGGACGCGATCGTGCGCATCCAGATCAGCTCGTAGAGCCGGTACTCCGCGCCGGACAGCCCGGTCTGCGCCGGGGTCTGGAAGACCTCGCCGGCCGGCCGGATCGCCTCGTGCGCCTCCTGCGCGTTCTTCACCTTGGAGGTGTAGACGCGCGGCTTGTCCGGCAGGTACGAGGCGCCGTACAGCTCCCGGACCTGGGCCCGGGCCGCGGTGATCGCGGTGTCCGAGAGCGTGACGCTGTCGGTTCGCATATAGGTGATGTTGCCGTTCTCGTACAGCCGCTGGGCGATCTGCATGGTCTGCGAGGCGGACATGCCGAGCTTGCGGCCGGCCTCCTGCTGCAGCGTGGTGGTCCGGAACGGCGCGTACGGCTTGCGCGTGTACGGCTTGGAATCGATCGACCGGACGGTGAACTGCGAGTCGCGCAGCGCGCCGGCCAGCGCGGTCGCGGTCTGCTCGTTCAGGTGGACCGTGTTCTGGCTCTTCAGCTCACCGGTGGCGGCGAAGTCGCGGCCCTGTGCGACCCGCTGACTGTCCACCGAGACCAGCCGGGACGGGAACCGCCGCGGCGAGCGACCCTCACCGGCGTCGAGCGTGGCATCCAGATCCCAGTACGACGCACTCCGGAAGGCGATCCGCTCGCGCTCGCGGTCGACCACCATCCGGATCGCGACCGACTGCACCCGGCCCGCCGACAGCCTCGGCATGACCTTCTTCCACAGCACCGGCGAGACCTCGTAGCCGTACAGGCGGTCGAGGATCCGGCGCGCCTCCTGCGCGTCGACCAGGTCCTCGTCGATGTCCCGGGCGTTGCCGACCGCGTCCTGGATCGCCTTCGGGGTGATCTCGTGGAACACCATCCGCTTGACCGGGACCGTCGGCTTCAGTTCCTCCAGCAGGTGCCAGGCGATCGCCTCGCCCTCGCGGTCCTCATCGGTGGCCAGGAAGAGTTCGTCGGCGCCCTTGAGCAGGTCCTTCAGTTTGCGGATCTGCGCGCGCTTGTCGGCCGGGACGACGTACAGCGGGTCGAAATGGTCCTCGACGTTGACGCCGAGCCGCGCCCACGGCAGGCCCTTGTACTTCGCCGGGATCTCGTCCGCCCCGCTCGGCAGGTCGCGAATGTGGCCGAAGCTGGACTCCACCACATACCCAGACCCCAGGAAGCCGGCGATCATCCGCGCCTTCTTCGGCGACTCGACGATCACCAGGCGGTTGCCCGCCGATGTCTTCGTCCCTGCTGCCCCTGCCACTGCGCTCCTTGCTCTCGCCTACTCGTGCTGCCGACAACGTCCGTGACCGGACGTCTGTTCCCCGAGCACAGACCGACCCCGCCCCGAGGAACAGAGTACGGCCGACGGCAACGCATTTCTCAACGCACGGTAACCGGTGCGTGCCCGACTACACCCCTCAGGGTTCCAGAGTGTGGCCAAGAACCCACTCGCACCGCGCGTCGCTGCGCGGCCGCAGCCTTCCCCGAGTCACGTCCCCGAGACCCCGCCCCGAGCTTCCGAGCGTACGCCGTCCCAGCCGGCGTTGCAGACTTCCGGGAACTTTGCGGAGTCGCCGCGGAGCAGCAGCGACCGGCGGCGCCGGAGGGCTTGGTCGAAGCAGGCGGCTGGTCTAGTCCCTTCCGTGCTTCCAGGGGATCGTTGCCCTCGGCATCGGGATTCTCGCCGCCGGCGATCCGTCGCGACCTGGTCCACGACGAACCGCGCGCGTCCGCGGTCCGGGGCTCGACGGCCTTCCGGATGACGTCCGGATTGCCAGTTGACGAGACCCTTCTCAACTTCATCACGGCCGATCTGGTGACAAGCCGTCACGAGTGCGCTTCAATGTGTTCACCTTGTTCATAGATGCGTGAAGTGAGGCACTCGTGAGCATCTTTGTCCGCATGAAACGTTCAGTAGTCGCCGCGGCCGCTGCCCTGGCCGTCATCACCGGTCTCCTGGTCAACGGCGGCCCCGCCACCGCCCAACCGGCAGCCGGCGACACCACGCTCGGTGACGTGACCGGGTTCTCGGCCGACAAGGCGACGTACACCCTCAGCGCCGGAGCGGCGAAGGTGCGCGTCGTGTTCCTGAAGGACGACGTGTTCCGGCTCTGGCTGGCGCCGGACGGCCACTTCACCGACCCGGCCGGTACGCCGCCCACCGATCCGAACGCTCCGGCGTCGACCATCGTCACCAAGACGGACTACGGCACCCCGCACACGGCCTGGCGGGATCGCGGCTCGTACTACTCGCTCACGACCGGCAAGATCGAGGTCCGCGCGCAGAAGTCGCCGCTGCGGTTCTCGCTCTACCGCTCCAACGGCGAGCTGGTCTGGGCCGAGACGGCACCGCTGTCCTGGAACGACACGTCGACCACCCAGACGCTCGGCCGGGGTCCGAACGAGCAGTTCTTCGGCGGCGGCATGCAGAACGGCCGCTTCTCGCACCGCGACCAGACCATCAAGATCTCCGCCGACTTCAACTGGGAGGACGGCGGCAACCCGAACGCCTCCCCGTATTACATGAGCACCGCCGGCTACGGCGTACTGCGGAACACGTTCAGCCCCGGCAGCTACAGCTTCACGAGTCCTGTGGTCACCACGCACGACGAGAAGCGGTTCGACGCGTACTACTTCGTCGGCGACCTCAAGACCTCACTGGACCGCTACACCGAGCTCACCGGCCGCCCGTTCATGCCGCCGATCTACGGACTCGAGTACGGCGACTCCGACTGCTACAACCGCGGTCACTACGGGACGGACCCCGACCCGAGCAACGACTGGAAGGTGCACCCGGACAAGGTGACCACTCTGGACGCGGTGAAGGTCGCCCAGCGATTCAAACACGAGGACATGCCCGGCGGCTGGATGCTGGTCAACGACGACTACGGCTGCGGGTACTCCGACAACACCGACTCCGAGCAGGTCGACGGGACCTGGTGGGGCAAGCGCGAGATCCCAGCACTGAAGCAGACCGGTGACGAACTGCGGCAGCGCAACATCCAGATGGGACTGTGGACGCAGTCCTCGCTGGACCGGCAGCCGGCCGAGGTCGGCGAGGCAGGGGTCCGCGTACGCAAGCTGGACGTCGCCTGGGTCGGCCCTGGCTACCGGTACGCACTGAGCGCCTGCGACACCGCGCACAACGGCATCGAGCAGTACAGCAACGCCCGTGGCTTCGCCTGGATGGTGGAGGGCTGGGCCGGCGCACAGCGGTGTGCTGTCCAGTGGACCGGTGACCACAGTGGTTCGCTGGACGCGATCAAGTGGCAGATCCCGGCCATCACAGGCTCCGGCAACTCCGGTATCGCCTACAGCGCCGGTGACGTCGACGGCATTTTCGGTGGCTCGGCCACGTCGTATGTCCGGGATATGCAGTGGAAGGTGTTCAACCCGGCCTTCATGACCATGTCCGGCTGGGCGACCCCGGCGTACAAGCAGCCGTGGGCGTACGGCGACCCGTACACCTCGATCAACCGCAAGTACCTCAAGCTCCGCGAGCGCCTGCTCCCGTACTTCTACACGTACGCCGCTGAGGCGCACCGGACCGGAGCACCTCTCAACCGCTCACTGGTACTGGAGTACCCGGACGACCCGAAGACCTGGGACGACACCACGAAGTACGAGTTCCTGGCCGGCAAGGAGTTCCTGGTCGCACCGATGTGGGGCGCCGACGAGGTGAAGAGTGGCATCTACCTGCCCAAGGGCCAGTGGATCGACTACTGGACCGGGCGCGTCTACCAAGGCCCCACCACGGTGAACGGGTACCACGCCGCGCTCGACACACTGCCGCTGTTCGTCAAGGCCGGAGCGGTGGTGCCGATGTGGAAGTCCGGGATCAACAACGCGGCCGAGCAGGGCTTTGGCGACCGGCTCACGGTCGACATCTACCCGCAGGGCAAGTCGTCCTTCACGCTGTACGAAGACGACCGAGTCACCCGCTCGCAGAAGTCCGCACAGCAGGTCTTCGCGGTGACCGCACCGACGCAGTCCCGCGGCGATGTGACCGTGAAGATCGGCGCCAGCGTCGGCACGTACACCGGCAAGCCGGCCACCCGTCCGTACGAGCTCACCGTCCACACCGGCACCGCACCGCGCGAGGTCACCGTCGACGGCCGCAAGCTGGCCGAACTGCCCGACTACGAAGCGGGCTCGATCGGTTGGCACTACGACAACGGCGTGGTCCGGGTGAAGACCGCACCGATCTCCACGTCCCGCAGCTCTGTGGTCCGCCTGGAAGACACCAGTTCCGTCGGCGGACCGGCTGTGTCGAACACCTTTGGCACACCTGAGCTCACCACTCCCTCGCTGTGGAACGCTCCCGGCCAGGCCACCGAGGTAACCGCGTCCTTCCGCAACGGCAGCACCACGACCATGCGCGACGTACGCCTGGACGTCACGCCGCCGAGCGGCTGGACGGTCGGCGGGCAGACTGTCTTTGCCGAGGTGAAGCCGGGGAAGGCCGTCACCACCAAGCTGCAGGTCACACCCGCAGCGGATGTGAAGCCGGCGAGCTTCACCTTGGAGCTCAAGGCCTCTTATGTTGCTCAAGGCAAGAGCTACGTCAACAGTGCGGCGGCAACAGCTCAGTTGCCATACGCATCGTTGTCCCAGGCAGCGAACGTGGTCGGCATCAGCGACGCCACAACCTATGCCCAGGGCAACTTCGACGGATCCGGCGACAGCTACAACGGAGAAGCACTCGCCGCGGCCGGTTACACCCCGGGCGCCAAGGTCACCGTCCAGGACGCGGAGTTCACCTGGCCGACCGGAGCGCCCGGAACACCCAACCTGGTCAAGGACCAGCCGGCCCCGATCCTGGTCTCCGGCACCGGCTCACACCTCGCTCTGCTTGGCGCGGGTGCGAGCCTCAACGCTCGCGGCGCGGTGACGATCATCTACACCGACGGCTCAGAGTCCCAGGGCACCTTCCAGCTACCGAACTGGTGCTGCCAGGACCCGACCACCGGCGGAGCCAAACTCGCGGTGTCGGTGAAGGGCCGCTACACCCCGGCCGGGCTCGCCAACACCACGACCGACTACCGGGTCTTCTACACCGCCGTACCCCTGGATCCGGGCAAGACCGTCAAGGCGATCAAGCTGCCCGGCGGAGGGCTCGGCTTCTTCGCCGCGACCATCGCGGACAAGCCGTTGCCACCGGCACCTACCGGCGAGCAGTGGGTGAGCGACCTGGAATTCCTCGACTCGACCAACGGCTGGGGCCCGGTCGAACGGGATCGCAGCAACGGCGAGGACGGCGTCGGCGACGGCGGCCCGATCACCCTCGACGGCGTGCAGTACGCGAAGGGCCTCGGCACCCACGCGCTTTCGTCGGCCAGCGTGCGACTGGGCGGCAACTGCACCACGTTCACCGCCAAGGTCGGAGTGGACGACGAGATGGAGGATCGCGGCAAGGTCAGCTTCAAGGTCCTGGTCGACGGCGTCGCCAAGTACACCTCCGATCTCCTCACCGGTACGTCACCCACCGCGAACGTCTCGGTAGACGTAACCGGCGGCCAGACCCTCACCCTGCAGGTCACCGACGGCGGCGACGGCATCACCAGCGATCACGCCGACTGGGCCGAGGCCAAGCTCACCTGCAACCCCTGACCGAACCCCCGGGCGACCTGCACCACCCGGGTCACGTGCACCACCCGGGTCACCTGCACCACCCGGGTCACCTGCACCACCCGGGTTACCCGCACCACCAGCGTCACCTGCACCACCAGGGTTACATGCACCACCCGCGTCACCTGCACCACCTGGGCGCATTTTGAGGGGTCGACCCATCAGCTTGTGGGTTGGCACTCTGCATGCACCGGCCGAACCCACCACTTCAGGGTCAACCCCTGAGTTGGTGGGTTCGGCCGCCTGATTCCGGGTGGAGAACCCACCGCTTGGTGCGTCGGCGTTGCATTTTCAGGGGTCAACCCCTGAGTCGGTGGGTTCGGCCGCCTGATTCCGGGTGGAGAACCCACCGCTTGGTGCGTCGGCGTTGCATTTTCAGGGGTCAACCCCTGAGTCGGTGGGTTCGGCCGCCTGTTTCCGGGTGGAGAACCCACCGCTTGGTGCGTCGGCGTTGCATTTTCAGGGGTCAACCCCTGAGTCGGTGGGTTCGGCCCCCAAAATCTCGGGGGGCAACCCACAAGCTCAGGGGTTGACCCCTGAAAATGGGACTGCTCTGGCCTCGGTGTGAGTGAGATGGGTGAGAGTCTGAGTGGTCTGGACGGTTTCGGGGTGAGGGTTGGAACCTTGGACAGGTTGTGGGGACCGTGGACACCGGATCAGGTGTCCGCGGCCCGGCTTGGTGTCCACGGCCCCGCCTGGTGTCCACGGCCCCGGCCTGGTGTCCACGGCCCCGGCCTGGTGTCCGCGGTCCCGGCTTGGTGTCCGGGGAGTCGGACCGTGACGGCTTGGTTGGCCTGGTTGGAATTGGCTGGTGGAGGGCCGGTGCGCCTGGTGGCGGTTGTTGGCCGGTAGCGGGGTGCTGAGACAGATCCCCTCAAATGCACCCTTCTCCCCTCGGGATTTCACCGGACAACCGGGGCGACTTCAGGGGGTTATCCAATGAAAATGGCGGAGGGGCAGTGATGGGAGGATCGGGGAGTGACTGAGCTGACGGGGACCGACGTGGACGCGCTGCGGCAGGCATTCACGGCAGCTAGGTACACGGTGGACGGAGTCGCCGACCGGCTGGGACCTCAGGCCAACGGTGCGCTGGCTCGTAACGAGACGACTCTGGCGAGCCGGCGCACCGAGTCAGGTGACGACCTGGACACAATGATCCGGTTGTTCCTACTGCAACGCGCCGTACCGGAATCCCTTGTACATAAGGCGTTCCCGGAGGTAGATCTGGTTGCTCTGGGCATCATCAAGGTCCAGGATGGCACTGCGCGCGCGGCGCTCGATGTCCGGCCGTTCGCGGAGGATGACCGGCAGTGGTGGGTGATCGCCGACCTGACGCCCGGGCTGGACGGGCGGCGGGAGCCGATGCGGGCCGATTACGTGCTCGGGATCGCGCCGGCCAGCCTGAGCCTGATCCACCTGACTGTGCCGATCAAGGCAGAGCGGGCGCTCGACATCGGCACCGGTTGCGGGATCCAGTCGCTGCACCTGGCCGACGGGGTCACCCAACTCGTCGCCACCGACGTCAACCCACGGGCACTCCAGCTCGCGCGGTGGACGGCCGCGCTGAATCGGATCGACCTCGATGTCCGCGAAGGCAGTCTGTACGAGCCGGTCCGTGGCGAGCGGTTCGACCTGATCGTGAGCAACCCGCCGTACGTGATCTCACCGCCGGGCGAGGCGCTGACCTACCGCGAGACCGGGTTCGCCGGTGATGCCGTGGTCGAGCAGCTGGTGCGACAGGCGCCGTACCACTTGACCGAGGGTGGTTGGTGCCAGCTGCTCGCCAACTGGACCTGTGTGCGCGGTGAGAACTGGCAGGACCGGATCGCCGGCTGGACGGGCGACCGATCCGCGTGGGCAGTGCAGCGCGAGCAACTCGATCCGTCGGAGTACGTCGAGCTCTGGCTGCGCGACGCGGGTCTGCACGGGTCCCCGGAGTACCCGGCCCGGTACGACGAATGGATGCGGTGGCTCGACGACCAGGGAGTCGAAGCGATCGGCATGGGCTGGATCACCTTGCACAACGTCGAAGGCACGCTCGAGGCCGAGGCCTGGCCGTACGAGATCGAGCGGCCGATCGGTCCGCACGTACTGCGCCGGTTCGAGCGGTTAGAGGGGTTGCCAGAGGACCTCACCGCCCTGCACCTCGTGCTGGCGGACGACGTGGTCCAGGAGACGAGCGGCCGGCCAGGGGCCGAGGATCCCTCGACCATCGTGCTCCGGCGGCAGCGTGGGATGCGACGGGCGGAGCAGGCGGACACCGTGCTGGCCGGCTTCGTCGGTGCGTGTGACGGCGACCTGAGCGTCGGGCAGATCCTGGCCGCACTCGCCGACCTGCTCGATCGTCCATTGCAGGATGTATACCGGGACTACCTCCCGGAGGTCAGACGCCTTGTCGTAGAGGGCTTCCTGGACTACTGAGTACGTCGGCGGTGCCGCTTCTCGGCGTACATGCGCCGATCGGCCTCGGTCAGCAGCTCGCCCACCGGCGTACCGTCGGTGCTGCTCGCCTCCCCGATGCTCAGTCGCAGCATGGCGTACCAGGGCGCCTCTGCCACCGACGCCTCCCGCTCCGCCGCGGCCTTGATCCGCTCCACCAGCTCGCGCGAACCACGCTCGTCGGGGTTGTCCAGTACGACGACGAACTCGTCCCCACCGGCCCGCGCCACCACATCCTCGGCTCGGCACTGCTCCGACAGCAGGTGGCCGACGCGGCGCAGTACGTCGTCTCCGCAGGCGTGCCCGTAGCTGTCGTTGATCACCTTGAGGTTGTCCACGTCGATCGCGATCACCGCCACTGACCGGCCGGCGTCGTGCGCGACGGACATCCGCTCGTCCAGGGCACGGCGATTGCCCACACCGGTCAGCGGATCCTCTCGTGCGGCCCGCCACTCCGCGTCATGCCGGATCGAGAGCTCGTGATTGGCCAGTGCGCTGCGTACGGCGTACAGGCCACGCAACCGCTCCGCCCACCAGCCTCTGGTGATCGCCCGCGCGTACTGCAGCCCGGTCACCGCTCCCGCATCACCTGACTCGGCCACGATCTGCACAGTCGTGTGCCGGATCAGTGCCTCCACCGGTGGATCGGATGTCGGCGGCAGGTCACTCCCCGCACGGTCCGCAGCCTGCACGGCGTCGTCGATCCGCCCGGTCGCGGCATACGCCTTGGCCAGATAGGCTCCCGCGATCGCAGCCAGCTCCAGGTCGCCCAACTTGGCCAGCTGGTCCCTGCAGTCCTTCAGGATCACCGAAGCCTCGGCGGCGTCGGCCTCGTCGTTGCTGGCGGCCAGCCACAGCCGCCCGGCGAGCGGCCAGAACCCGAGTAGGTCGGCGCGGACGATCACCTCGACCGCGTCCCCCGCCCATCGATGCGCGGACCGCCTCCGCTCCCGGATCTCCTCGTCGTACGACGGGTCGCCGAGGCGCTCGAGCTCGTGCGCCCAGCGCAGGTTGGACTCGGCCAGGTTCAGCCGGTTGATCGCCGGCGCCTCGGCCAGCCCGAGGGGATCGTGGTCGCCCTCCGCGGCGAGCTCGAAGTGGGGGATGCACAGCTCGTACAGCCGGAGCAGGTCGTAGGCGTAGCCGAGACCGGTGTGCGCCCAGCCGGCCAGGCCGAGGTCGCGGGTCCGGGAGAGCGCGTTCTCCGCCGCGACCAGGTCGGCGACCGAGTCACCGCCCTCACCGGTGCGGATCAGCGTGACGATCCGGATCGCGATCGCGTTCGCCTCCCAGCCGGGCTCGTCGATCGCGCGAGCGACCCGGATACAGCCGTCGACGGCGTCCAGCGCCTCGACCGCGTCGGCTACATGGTGCGCCGCAACCGCCCGGACGTACTCGGCCGCGGCCCGCTCATGGCTCGGCTCCGGCCCGAGCTCGGTCAGCAATGCGTTGATCTCGATCGCGGCCTCGGCCGGACTGCCCGACTGGGCTCGCGTCATCGCCGCCGCGATGTGCGCCGTCACCCCCGACGTCTCGCGCACTGCACCTCCCCTTGCGTGCTGACCTCGTGCTGCGTCTGTCTGCGTCACCTCTTGCGGCGCTTGTCCCCGTACAGGCTCCGATCCGCCGCGGCGACCAACTGATCCACACCGACGCCTTCGGCTGTCGCGGCGTGCCCGATGCTCAACCCGAGCCGCCCCAGCCAGGGCTTGCCGGTCGCCGCCGCGATCGCGGCGACCGCGGTCCGGATCCGCTCGGCCAGCTGCGCACCGCCCTTGGCGTCCGGCTGATCGAGCACCACGAAGAACTCGTCGCCCCCCGATCGAACCACGGCATCGGTCGCTCGCGCCTGTTCTACCAGGAGATTTGCAACAACCTGCAGCAATTCGTCCCCGCAGGCGTGCCCATAGGTGTCATTGACCAGCTTGAGGTCGTCGACATCGATGGCGAGCAGAGTCACCGCGCGCCCGGAGTCGCGGGCCGCGGTCAGCCGCTCGTCGAATGCGCGCCGATTCCCCACACCGGTCAGCGGATCCTGCCGGGCCGCGTGCCACTCGGCGTCGTGCCGCGCGGACAGATCATGCGCGACAAGCGCATGCCGTACGGCGTTCAGCGCCCGCTGCCGCTCCTTCCACCACCCCCGGGCGACCGAACGCGCGTACTCCAAGCCGGCCAGGGGTCCCGGGCCACCGCCGGCGGCGGCGATCTCCGCTCTGGTCTGCAGCACGAGCACGTGGGTCGACGGATCGGCCAACGGAATCAGGTCGTCCGCGGCCCGATCGGCCGCGGCTCTGGCTTCCTCCGATTTGCCATCGGCCTGCAGGGCTCGGGCCAGGTAGGCGCCGGCGATCGCGAGCCGCTCGGTCTCGCCCAGCTTGCTGATCTCGTCGCGGCACTCGGTCAGCTCGGTGACCGCCGCGGCCGGATCCGCTTGCGTGTCAGCCGCCGCGAGCCACAGCCGGGCCGACAACCGCCAGAACTCCTGGCTCTCGTCGTCGACGATCACGCGCTCCGCCTCACGCGACCAGTACGAGGCCGACGCGAGGCGCTCCTGGATCTCCTGGCCGTACGACGGATCGCCGAGCCGCTCGAGTTCGTGGGACCAGCGCAGATGGGTCTCGGCCAGGTTGAGCCGGTCGATCGCCTGGGACTCGGCCAGCTCGAACACGTCGTCGTCGAGTCGGGCTGCCAGCTCGTAGTGCGGAATGCACAGTTCGAAAAGGCGTAGGACGTCGTACGCGTAGCCGAGGCCCGTGTGTGCCCACGCGGTCAGTCCGGGGTCCTTGGTCCGGCTGAGGGCGTGCTCGGCCGCGACGAGGTCGTTGATCGTGTCGCCACCGCGGCCGCTGCGGGCCAGGTTGATGATCCGGACCGGCAGGGCGTTCGCCTCCCAGCCCGGCTCGTCGATCGCCTGCGCGACCGCGATGCAGTCGTCGACCGCTCGCAGGGCTTCGTCGGCGTCGCTCGCGTGGTGGGCCGTGACACCGCGCACGTACTCGGCGGCCGCGAGCTGGTAGCTGGGCACACCACCGAGCTCGGCCCGGATCGCCTCGATCTCGGCCGCCGCGGTCGCATGCCCGCCCGTCTGGGCCGATGTCATCGCCGCGGCGATCCGGGCGGTCAGCGCGTCACCCGTCGCCATCTCGCCACTACCCATACCCGCCGGCGGCCTCCCCTGTTCCCGTCACCCGCACCTCGGGCCGGACCGCCCATTGTGACCACCCACCCCCACTCCTGTCACGACCCGATCCGGCCACCGACCACCTAGTGCCATCTCAAGGTCACTCACGAGAACCGTCAGTTCCGATTTGCCGTGCGCCGAGAGCACAGTTCCAGGGTCGCTAGGAGGAGCGGACGGGGGCATCGGACACGGTGCGGGGCGGCTGCCTTTTCAGCCGGCGGCTTGTTCGGCGGGGGTGGCGTGGAGTTGGACGGGGAGGGACTCGACGCCGTAGACGATGGAGAAGTCGCGGAAGCGGAGTTGTTCCTCGGGGACGGCGAGGGACAGGTCGGGGAAGCGGTGCGCGAGGGCCGTGAAGGCGGCGCGGAGCTCCATCCGGGCCAGCTCTGCGCCGACGCAGCGGTGCATGCCGTGGCCGAAGGCGAGGTGCGCGGCGGACACAGTACGGCGGGGGTAGAAGTCCTCGGCGTCGTCGCCGAACACCTGCTTGTCCCGGTCGGCGCCGGACAGCGACACCGCGACCAGGTCGCCCTTCTTCACCTGGTGGCCGAACAGGTCCTGATCGTGTCGCGCGAACCGCGGGAAGGCGACCTGGACGACGGTCAGGTACCGCAGCAGCTCCTCGACGATCCCGTCGACCGCGCCGGGCTCGTTCCGGATCCGTTCGAAGTTCTCCGGGTCGCGCAGCAGCACCAGGGTGCCGAGCGCCAGCATGCTCGCGGACGTCTCGTACCCGCCGAGGAACACGCCGTCGGCGAGACCACCGAGCTCGATGTCGTCGATCGCGTCACCCTGCTCGCGGATGATCGACCCGATCAGCCCGTCGGCCGGTTGCGCACGCTGCTTGCGGACGATCTCGAACAGGAAGTCGCGCGACTCGCTCGCCGACCCGAACACCCCGATGCCGCCCCCGGACAGGTCGAACCGGGCCGGCCCGAGCGCGCGGAAACGATCCCGGTCGGACTCCTCGACGCCGAGCAGATCCGCGATCAGCAGGAACGGCACGTTGAAGGCGAAGTCCGCGACGATGTCGGCGACCGGGCCCTTGGCCTCCATCAGGTCCAGCTGGTCGTTGACGATCCTCTCGATCGCCGGCTCCAGCCGGGCCAGCCGGCGCTTGGTGAACTCGGGCGTCAGCAGCTTGCGCAGCCGGGTGTGGTCCGGCGGATCGGTGAACCCGAGACCGCCGATCCCCTCCGACGGCTTGTTCGGGTCCGAGCCGACCAGGGGCCGGATGTCGTTGCTGAAGTTCGCGGTGTCGGCGAGGACGACCTTCGCCTCCGCGTGTCCGCTGACCACCCACACGTTCAGCCCGAACAGGTGGGCAAGCTTGTGCACCGGCTCGGTCTCGCGCACCTCCCCCAGCGCCGGCACCGGGTCCACGCCGTCGCGGCGCAGTGGCATCGAAACCGAGGCCGGGAACATCCGCATCTTGGACAGGTCGAGACCACCCTTGCGGGTGGTCCTGCTCAAGATCCGGTTGCCGACCCATCTCTTCAGGTATGTCGCAACCATGACTTCCACGCGCCCTCTCTGAAACTGCTGCCCCCGACGGCTGACGACACCACGAAATTTCCGCGTTACCTAAAAGCTAGCGTCGCCAAGGACCAGACCGAATGGGTGTTGGCTCTACTTCGGTAGTGGCGTTGGCACCACCATGGGAGGGGTCCATGGTTCTGCCAACTCCGACCTTGTCACAGACGAGATCGCCGCATCCACCGGTAACCACCTGTACACCGCCCTGGACCGCGGCACGCCGTACCTCGGGGACACTTCAGGGAAATCCCAGCCGAAAGTAGGATGCGCCGACCGCCCACGGTCTGTTGCCGTGACGCTCAGAGGTAGTACGGCGTCACCATGCGGATCACGTCAGTGATCTTTGTCGTTGATGTGGTCGCGGTGGGGGAGCTCGGTAAGAGTCTTGCCGGTGCCTGCCCGGACACCGTGGTCCGCGAAGACGTAGAGGGCTCTGAGGGTGCGGATGGTGTTCGTGACCTCGGGGGTGATGCCTTCCGCGGGTGGCGTTGCGAAGGCACGGACGGCCGGGTCAAGCCAGTCGGTGGCGTCGGCGTCGGTGAGGTCCGGGCGGGTGAGGGTGACGGCCAGGGCGTGGCCGAGGCGGTCGTCCTCCAGGTCGCGGAAGACGTACTGGGTCGGCGTGAGCAGGCGGCCGATGCCGAGGCGGAGCATCTGGACGGGTTCGACCGCCGAATGCAGTCCGAGGGTGCCGAGCAGGTCGGCGCCGTGGGCGACGGCGTGCAGCCAGCCGAGTTTGGCGTCGTACCCGCGCAGATCCTCCTCGGCGACGTACCAGCGCTCGAACGGCGGCACCCAGCTCGGCTCGAAGACACCGGCGATGACGATCGCGTCCAGGATCAGCGGAGCGAACGTCCGTGCCTGGATCTCGCTGTCGCCGAGCCTCAGGACCATCTCGTCGCCGAGGGCGCGCAGTTGCTGTGTCGAGAGCACTCCACGGCCGATCCAGGTGGCGAGTACGGAGTACGCCTGCCGGTCCCGCACAACCGGGTCCGGCGACCGCAGCATGCCGCTGAGCTCCGCGACCAGCTCGTCCACCGAACGATCCCCCGGAACGGAGTAACCGTCGTCGCACACCTTCACCCAGTCCGTCATGCGCGGCACGGTAGACGCTTCCGCGGGCCACCCGCCACCCTGTGCCCAGGGAAACGGCCCGTGGCACATCTGGTCTCCCAGATGTCCCACGGGCCGTAGCGGCCAGGACCCCTCAGCCCGACCGGACCCCGCGCCCCGGCCGGGGCCCCTCAACCTCAGCCGGGGTGGCTTTCATCGGATGTACCGCATCAGGCGTCGCGCTTGCTCGCCGTGACCAGGGCGATCGTCATCAGCGCGGCCGCCCAGCCGGCGAAGTACAGCAGTGCCCACCAGGGGCTGAGCGCGAAGTCGCTGCCGGCCGCGTTCGCTCCGGCCAGGCCGAAGTCCTGGCCCTGGTTGAGGAACGAGCTGCCGTTCGCGAACGGCGCCCACTTGGCCAGGTCGTCGCCGACCTTGGGGATCAGGGTGAGCAGGTTCTCGACCAGCAGCGGCCAGAGGATCAGGATCGCGATCGCACCGGCGCTCTGCCGGATCAGGATGCCGACCGCCACCGCGAAGACCGCAGAGATCGCGAAGATCAGGCCCTGCCCGGCCAGCAGCCGCCACTCGGCACCGGTGTTGATCGCCAGGTCGGCGTTGCTGGCGAACAGGTTGCCGACGCCCCAGGCGCCGAACGCCGCGATCAGGCCGACGATCCCGGACAGGAACGCCACCACCGCGGTCTTGCCGAGCAGCAGCGCGGCCCGCTGCGGAACGGCCTGGAAGCTGGTCCGGATGGTGCCGAACCGGTACTCGGTGGTGACCGCGAGCGCAGCCATCACCATCATCACCATCTGGCTGAGCTGCGCGCCCGGCTGGGTGATGAAGATCGTCGCGTTCTGCTCGTCCTGGGCGTTCAGGAAGCCGGTGGTGAGCGCGGCGAACCCGACGGTCAGGAACGCCGCGATGATCATGCACCACCACGGTGAGCGGGTGGAGAAGAGCTTGATCCGCTCGACATTGATGACTGCCACGCCGCCGTACGTCGGGCCGTCGACCTCCATCGTCTTGACCGTCGACATGTCAGTTGTCCTCCTTCGGACCCGAAGCGACCTCGGTGCCGGAGGGCGCCGTGAGTGGTCCGCCGGCGATCGCCGCCATTTCGTCGTGTGCGTGGTACTGGACCGAGTCGCCGGTCATCTGCATGAAGGCCTGCTCGAGCGAGCCGCGCTGCAGCGTCAGCTCGTGCAGCACGATGCCGTGCGCGGCGGCCGCCTCACCGACCTGGTCGGTGGTCAGGTCACCCTCGACGAACAGGACCTTGCCCTCGTTCTCGACGTCTTCGATCCGGGTGACCAGTTGCTGCTGGTGCAGCACCCCGGCCAGCTGGTCGAGCTGCGGCGTCCGCACCTTGACCGTCGTACCGCTGGCGCGGTCGACGAACTCCTGGGTGGTGCTCTGCGCGATCAGCTTGCCGCGCCCGATGACGATCAGTTCCTCGGCGGTGAGCGCCATCTCGGACAGCAGGTGGCTGGACACCAGCACGGTCCGGCCCTCGTCGGCCAGCCGGTGCATGAAGGTGCGGATCCAGACGATGCCCTCCGGGTCGAGGCCGTTGACCGGCTCGTCGAAGAGCAGCACCTCCGGGTCGCCGAGCAGCGCGCCGGCGATGCCGAGCCGCTGTGACATGCCCAGCGAGTAGGCGCCGGCCCGCTTGTTCGCGACCGCGGTCAGGCCGACCATCTCCAGCGTCTTGTCGACCGATGCCTTCGGCAGCTTGTTTGACGCGGCCATCCAGGCCAGGTGGGCCCGGGCGGACCGGTTCGGGTGCACCCACTTCGCGTCCAGCAGCGCGCCGACCTTGGTCAACGGCCGCTTCAGGTCGCGGTACCGCTGGCCGTCGATCGTGACCTGGCCGGCGGTCGGGGTGTCCAGGCCGAGGATCATCCGCATGGTGGTCGACTTGCCGGCCCCGTTCGGGCCGAGGAAGCCGGTCACCTTGCCGGATTTCACCTCGAAAGACAGGTTGTCAACGGCAACGGTTGCGCCGTATCGCTTGGTGAGGCCCTTTGCCTCGATCATCGCCGTACTCCTCGTTCGGGTGGCGCGCAGTTAGTCGTCGGGCGGTTCTGTGTCGTCTTCAGTATCGAGGTCACACAGGGCCAGATCATCGGACCCGGGGCGGATCCGGTGTATCCACCCGTGGGTTGATTCTGCCGTCCGTATGGGTACCGCTGCCATCGGTTAAAGCCCTGACCACGACCCCGACCATCCCCCATCCAGGCAGGAGCCCGCATCAGCCGAAAGTCGACGGGCGGCGTACTTCAGGCTACTTCGGGGTCGAAGCTGGAAGTCACTGCCGAAACGGAGAACGGCCCACCGGTGGTCCGGTGGGCCGTTCTGCCGGTGCTACATCGGTGTACGACGGGTTCCGCCGTACGACTGCGATCAGGCGGCGATGTTCGCGTCGGCCGGGGTGTCGGAGATGACCGACTCGCGGCGCTTGGAGACGATCACGGCCACGGCCAGGATCACCACCGCTATCAGGGCGATCGCGATCCGCAGCGGGGTGTTGGTGTCCTCGCCGATGGCCGACATACCCACGACCGCAGGGGCGATCAGCAGCGAGACCAGGTTCATCACCTTGATCAGCGGGTTGATGGCCGGGCCGGCGGTGTCCTTGAACGGGTCACCGACGGTGTCACCGATGACGGTGGCCTCGTGGGCGGGCGAGCCCTTGCCGCCGTGGTTGCCGTCCTCGACCAGCTTCTTCGCGTTGTCCCAGGCACCACCGGAGTTGGCCAGGAAGACCGCCATCAGGGTGCCCGACGCGATCGCACCAGCCAGGTAGCCGGCCAGCGCCGAGGCGCCGAGACCGAAGCCGACGGCGATCGGCGCGGTCAGCGCGAGCAGACCCGGGGTGGCCAGCTCACGCAGTGAGTCGCGGGTGCAGATGTCGACGACCTTGCCGTACTCCGGCTTACCGGTGCCCTCCATGATCCCGGGGATGTCGCGGAACTGACGCCGGACCTCGTAGACCACCGCGCCGGCGGCGCGGCCGACCGCGTTGATCGCCAGGCCGGAGAACATGAACACCACCGCGGCACCGATGATGATGCCGACCAGGGTGGACGGGTCGAACACCAGCGCGTCCGCGTTGAACGCCCTGTCGCCCGCGTCGTTCAGCACCGCGTAGATCGAGTCCGTGAAGGAGCCGAACAGCGCGGTCGCGGCCAGTACCGCGGTCGCGATCGCGATGCCCTTGGTGATCGCCTTGGTGGTGTTGCCGACGGCGTCCAGCTCGGTCAGGATCTGGGCCGCCTCGCCGTCCACGTCACCGGACATCTCGGCGATGCCCTGGGCGTTGTCGGAGACCGGGCCGAACGTGTCCATCGCGACGATGACGCCGACCGTGGTGAGCAGACCGCAACCGGCCAGCGCGATCGCGAACAGGGCGACGACTCCCGAGCCACCGACGAGGAAGGCGCCGTACACGGCGGCCGCGATCACCAGTGCGGTGTAGACGGCGGACTCGAAGCCGACCGAGATACCGGACAGGATCACCGTCGCGGCGCCGGTCAGCGAGGTCTTGCCGACGTCCTGGACCGGCTTGTCCTCGGTGCCGGTGTAGTAGCCGGTCAGGGCCAGGATGATCGCGGCCAGCACGATGCCGATGATCACCGACACGGTGGCGATCACCCGCGGGTCGCCGTCGTGGGCGGCGATCACGTCGGTGGCGCCGGTCAGTTCCCGGAAGCTGCCCGGCAGATAGATGAACGCGGCCGCGGTGCACAGGACCGCGGAGATCAGCGCGGAGATGTAGAACGCCCGGTTGATCGTGCGCAGGCCGTTCTCGCCGCTGCGCGGGCGGGTCAGGAAGACACCGATGACCGCGGTGACGGCGCCGAGGGCCGGCACGATCAGCGGGAAGATCAGGCCCTGCTCGCCGAACGCGGCCTTACCCAGGATCAGCGAGGCCACCAGCATCACGGCGTACGACTCGAACAGGTCGGCGGCCATACCGGCGCAGTCACCCACGTTGTCGCCGACGTTGTCGGCGATGGTGGCGGCGTTGCGCGGGTCGTCCTCGGGGATGTTCTGCTCGACCTTGCCGACCAGGTCGGCACCGACGTCGGCGGCCTTGGTGAAGATACCGCCGCCGACACGCATGAACATGGCGAGCAGGGCAGCGCCGAAGCCGAAGCCCTCGAGCACGGTCGGGGCGTCGCCCTTGAAGAGCAGCACGACGAGTGCGGCGCCGAACAGGCCGAAGCCCACGGTCATCATGCCGACACTGCCACCGGTGCGGAACGCGACCCGCATCGCCGGGTTGCGGCCCTCGTCCCGGGCCGCCGCGGCGACCCGGACGTTGGCGCGCGTCGCGAGCCACATGCCCAGGTAGCCGATCAGGGCGGAGAAGCCCGCACCGACCAGGAAGAAGACGGATCGGAAGATCTTCAGCGTGGTCTCGTTGCCGCCGCTGTCAGTGTGCGCGGGCAGCAGGAACAGCAACAGGAACGCGACCACGGCGAAGACCGACAACGTCCGGAACTGCCGGTTCAGGTAGGCGGCCGCGCCTTCCTGGACCGCTGCGGCGATCGTTTTCATGTTCTCGGTGCCATCGTTCGCGGCAAGCACCTGGCCCCGGAAGACCATCGCAAGAGCGACCGCGAGGATCGCGATCACTCCAACGACGATCACCAGTGTGGTGTTGCTCGACGAAAGATCCACCGCTTGTGGAGCAAGCAGCGCGGACATCCGTCCTCCTTGTAGGCAACCCATCCAGGCTTGACGGCCCCCATCTGCCGCAACCGAAGGGTCGAGAAAATACGACACAGCACCAAAGAATTGGCGCGGTGGGTCACTCTAACGGGTCTTTCGACCAGACCTGACGACAGGGTGGTCTACGCCATACCCGAGTGGCGCGAGAAGCGGGTGACTGTTCGTAGTGGCGTGGATACCCTTTCGCTGTGGTCAGATCGCCGACGCGACATCCGGGTGGATGTCGAAGACCTTGGTCAGGCCGGTGATCCGGAAAATCTTCAGCAGTCGTTCCTGCGTGCAGACCAGGGACAGTGATCCGTCGTGGGAGCGCACCCGTTTCAGTCCGCCGACGAGGACGCCGAGGCCGGTGGAGTCCAGGAACTCCACGCGTTCCAGGTCGATGACGAGGTCGTAGACGCCCTCGTCGACGAGCGCGGCGATCTTCTCGCGGAGCTTCGGTGCGGTGTAGACGTCGATCTCCCCCGCCACCTCGATGACGGTGCGCCCGCCCTCGGCGCGCGCGGTCAGCGACAGATCCACTTCGGCCTCCGATCCCGTGAACTGCTGCATTCAACCATGTACGGACCGTGAGAAGGGCCGTTGCCGAAAACTCTTTCATCTCGTCACACCGAAGTCGATCTTCGTCCGGAAAAAGCCGCGTGCATCCGCCGCGTGCACACGCCCGTGCACGCTCGGTGCATGATGTCCGTGGCCGGGACTAGTCTCGGCCTATGCGTGTGGGTGGTGAGGCGGCGGCCGTGCTCAAGCGTTTGGCGAACGGCCGCGACGATCGGCTCACCCATGTCGAGTCCGTGCCGCCCCGGCGGGGGCAGACGTGTGCTTGGCCGCGGTGGGTTCCGGACGACGTGCTCGGCCAGCTCGCCGACGCCGGGATCACCAGCCCGTGGACTCACCAGGTCGCCACCGCGGAAGCGGCGTACGGCGGGAAGCATGTCGTGGTCGCGACCGGCACGGCGTCGGGCAAGTCTCTCGGTTACCTGCTGCCCGCATTCGCCACGTTGAGCATCGCGCAGGCCGCGTCACCGCATCGCCGGATCGCCTCCGTCCTGTACCTGTCCCCGACCAAGGCCCTGGCGCATGACCAGCTCCGCGCGGTCTCGTCGTACACAGTGCCCGGTCTGCGCGCGACGACGCTGGACGGTGACTCGGAGCGCACCGAGCGCGACTGGGCTCGCGACCATGGCGACGTACGTGCTCAGCAACCCGGACATGCTGCACCGCTCGGTCCTGCCGAACCACCAGCGCTGGGCGCGCTTCCTGGGCTGCCTGCAGTACGTCGTGGTCGACGAGTGTCACCACTATCGCGGCGTCTTCGGTGCGCACGTGGCCGGCGTACTGCGTCGGTTGCGTCGAGTCTGTGCGCAGTACGGCGCCCATCCGATCTTCGTCTGCGCTTCGGCAACTGTGGCCGAGCCGGCGGTGTCCGGCGAGCGGCTGACCGGTCTGCCGATGGTTGAGGTGGTGGAGGACGGTTCCCCTCGCGGAGGCATCTCCTTCGGCCTGTGGGAGCCGCCGCTGACCACACTGCGCGGAGAGAACGGCGCTCCGGTACGGCGCTCTGCCACGGCCGAGGTGGCCGACCTACTGACCGATCTGGTCGTGTCGGGCGTGCGGACCGTGGCATTCGTTCGATCTCGCCGGGGCGCGGAGACAGTCGCGATGACAGCACGGGAGAACCTGGTCGAGGTGGATCCCTCGTTGTCAGAACAGGTGTCGGCGTACCGGGCCGGCTATCTGCCGGAGGAGCGGCGACGACTCGAGAGCATGCTGCAGAGCGGTGAGCTCACCGGCGTCGCGGCCACCAACGCTCTGGAGCTGGGCATCGACATTGCCGGACTGGACGCCGTACTGCTGTCCGGCTGGCCTGGCACACGCGCATCGCTGTGGCAACAGGCCGGACGTGCCGGGCGGGCTGGTGGTGACGCTCTGGCTTTGCTGGTCGCACGCGACGACCCGCTGGACACCTATCTGGTCCGCCACCCCGCCGCCATCTTCGGACGGCCCGTCGAGGCGACCGTGTTCAACCCCGAGAACCCTTATGTACTCGGACCGCAGCTGTGCGCCGCTGCGCAAGAGCTGCCCCTCACCGAAGCGGACTACGAGATCTTCGGCAGTACGACGCCAACCGTGATCGCACAGCTGGTCCGGCAGGGGTTGCTCCGCGAGCGACCGCATGGCTGGTTCTGGACGCGCCGGGAGCGGGCTGTCGACGCCATCGACATCCGGTCGGCCGGTGGCAAGACAGTGCAGATCGTGGAGGACCAGACCGGTCGGTTACTCGGCACAGTCGACGGCGGCTCGGCGCATGCCTCGGTCCATGAGGGTGCTGTCTACGTGCACGCGGGTGAGTCGTATCTGGTCCGGTCTCTGGACCTCGAGGAGCACGCAGCCGTCGTCGAGCCGGCTTCGCCGGACTACACGACCTTCGCCCGGGATGTGACCGAGATCAGCATCCTGGCGACCGAGGAGACCTGCACCTGGGGTACGGCGGAGCTGTCGCGCGGCTGGGTCCAGGTGACCAGTCAGGTGATCTCGTACCAGCGCAAGCTGATCGCTACCGGCGACGTACTGGACGAGCAGCCACTCGACCTCCCGGAGCGGACCCTGCGGACCAAGGCGGTCTGGTGGACCGTGCCCGATTCCGTTGTCGAGGGGCTCGGGCTGTCCGACGTACCCGGAGCGGCACATGCGGCTGAGCACGCGTCGATCGGCCTGCTCCCACTGTTCGCCACCTGCGACCGCTGGGACATCGGTGGCGTCTCCACCGCCCGGCACGCCGATACCGGTCGCCTCACGGTCTTCGTGTACGACGGCCACCCGGGTGGGGCCGGATTCGCCGAACACGGGTACGCCGCGGCGCGCGAGTGGTTGACCGCGACACGTGAGGCGATTGCACACTGTGAGTGCACGGATGGGTGTCCGTCCTGCGTACAGTCGCCCAAGTGTGGGAACCAGAACAACCCACTCGACAAGAGCGGCGCGGTGGCGCTGCTCTCCGCGCTACTGAGCAGTGAGGCCTGAAGAGTCCGGCAGCTCCGGACGGAGAGGCAGCTTGCCATGGTCGTCCTCGGAATCGTCCTGATCGCACTGGCCGTGTTGTTCGGAGTCGGGGTCTCGGTGTCGTCCACCGCCTCGACCACGCTGGAGGTGTTCGGCGTCGACTTGGGCGTAGCCGTACCGACGGTGTTCTTCCTCGGCCTGGTGACCGGGGTGGCCCTGTTGGCCGGCCTGTGGCTGACGAAGATGGGACTCGGCCGTGGCTACCGCCGCCGCAAGGAGATGCGCGAGCTCCGCGCCCAGGCCGCGACGCCCGAGATCACCGAGAGTGATACCACTTCAGTGTCCGCCACCGACCGCGACGAGGCACCGGCGGAGAACCAGCCTGCCATCGAGCCAACCAGCGCTGTCGACCCCACCGATACCAAACAGCCTCACTGACCACCCTGTTGCCGACGGCATCAACCAACCTCGGGCAACGAGTTTGTCCGGCGGCCCCGACGATCGTCGGGGCCGCCCGTCTGTTCGGCGTCCTTTCCGCTGGATGAGACGTGAACCGGTTCCCGCTGCTTGCGCGTCAGCGAGACGCCGGCTTCACCGGCCCGTCACTGAACCGATCGGCATGACCGTACCTCCGTCGATCACGTTCTGTATCTACTCAACTACGTGTTGCCACACAACCTTGAGCATCCTTCAACCCTTCCGCAACGCGTCCCGCGGGCATCCGGATTGACAGTTCGCACTTGGTTGCCTACAGCCCCTGCCAAACGTTCGGCCCAGGGTTGGAAAAAAGTCTTCACATAGTCGCCGAGTAGTGCCAATCTTTGACGGGCACTCTCGCTGGACCACTTTTCGCTAGGAGCCCCACGATGCGATCACTCACGCGGTTGACCACCGCAGGCGTCCTCGGCGCCGCGGCCCTTGCCCTCCTCACCGGCTGCCTCGGCTCGTCCGACGCCGGCACCGGCGACCAGGACGCGAACCGCAACTCCGACGCCAAGAAGGTCGAGCTGACGATCGGCTCGAACTCGGTCAAGGGCGGCAAGAGCAGCGCCGGCGCCACCTTCACCGAGGACGTGCTGATCCCGAAGTTCGTCGCCGAGCAGAAGGGCAAGGGCGTCGACGTCACCGTCAAGTTCCAGGGTGACGGCTCCGACGACGAGGTCTACAAGCAGAAGCTGTCGCTGGACCTGTCGAACAAGGCCGGCGCCCGACCTCTTCAGCATCGACGGCATCTGGGTCGGCGAGTTCGCCCAGGCCGGCTACATCAAGCCGCTCACCGACACCGTCGGCGACGCGGCCAAGGTGGACGACTGGGACGGCTGGAAGCAGATCCCGGACGCGGTACAGCAGCTGGGCAGCTTCGAGGGCAAGCGGTACGGCGTGCCCGGTGGCACCGACGGCCGGGTCCTGTTCTTCAACAAGAAGCTGTTCCAGCAGGCCGGCCTGCCCGCCGACTGGCAGCCGAAGTCGTGGGACGACATCATCTCCGCCGGCCAGGCGCTGAAGAAGCTCACCGGCGTCACCCCGATCCAGATCAACGCCGGTACGGCGATGGGCGAGGCGACCACGATGCAGGGCGTGCTGCCGCTGCTGGTCGGCACCGGCGCGACCGTGAACACGGACGGCAAGTGGCTGGGCGACACCCCGCAGCTGCACCAGGTGCTGGACTTCTACCACCAGATCTACGGCACCGGTCTCGGTGACCCGGTGCTGCAGCGCGAGGCCAAGGGCCGGGACAAGTCGTTCGCCGAGTTCGCGGCGAACAAGGTCGGCATCCTGCTCGAGAGCGACTACTTCTGGCGCAGCGTCGTGGAGCCGAAGGAGGGCGTGGCCAAGATGGCCGACCGCGACTCCGCCGTCGGCTACGCGCTGATCCCGGCCAGCAAGCCGGGCGGCGGTGTGAAGGGCCAGGACTTCGTCTCGATGTCGGGCGGCGGCGCGACCGTGATCAACCCGAACACCAAGTTCCCGCAGCAGGCCTGGGAGCTCCTGCAGTTCATGAACTCGGCGGAGATGGTGAAGGCCTCGCTGGACGGCGCCGCCAAGATCACCCAGCGCAACGACGTCAACGCCGAGGTGCTCGCCGGTGACCCGATGCTGAACTTCGTGGCCACCAAGGTCCTGCCGATCACGCAGTTCCGGCCCGGTCTGGCGGAGTACCCGAAGATCTCGGCCGCGCTGCAGCAGTCGACCGCTGACGTGGTCGGCGGCAAGACCACCGACGCGGCGGCGCAGGCCTACCAGAAGGCCGTCGAGGCCGCGGCCGGCAGCAAGGACAAGGTCACCAGCAACTGATGACGTCCGCTCCCGCACCCGCGCCGGCTCGAACGCCCGAGCCGGCGCGTGGCCCGGCCCTTGACGTGGCAGGGCTCGGCATCGGCCGGGCCCTCGGCTTCGTCGCTCCGGCCCTGCTGCTGATCGGCGCGTTCCTGGTCTTCCCGGCGGTCTGGACGATCTACATCGGGGTCACCAACTACCGGTTGACCGGTGTCGAGGCCGTGTCGCCGTCGTTCGTCGGGCTGTCCAACTACACCAAGGCGCTCAACGACGCGCTCTTCCACAACGCCCTGTGGCTGACGATGCTTTTCGTCCTCGGCTCCGCGATCATCGGCCAGAACATCCTCGGCTTCACACTCGCGTGGGTGATGCGCCGTACGCGTCCCGCCGTACGCCGTACCGTCGAGGCCTTCGTGCTGCTGGCCTGGATCCTGCCGTCGACGGTGGTCGCGTACCTGTGGGTCGCGTTCTTCGACCGCGACGGCGGCACGCTCAACGGCATCCTCGGTACGCCGGGGACCGCGTGGCTGATCGACTATCCGATGGCCTGTCTGGTGTTCTTCAACACCTGGCGCGGTACGGCGTTCTCGATGATGCTGTACTCGTCCGCACTGCAGGCCGTCCCGCCGTCGCAACTGGAGTCGGCGCGGATGGTCGGGGCCTCCGGATGGCAGACGCTGCGGGACGTGGTGTTCCCGCACATCCGCGGTCATGTGCTCACCAACACGTTGCTGATCTCGCTGTGGACGGCGAACGACTTCTCGCCGTTCCTGCTCACCAAGGGCGGGCCGAACCACGAGTCCGAGACGGTGCCCGTGTACATCTACAACGTGGCGCTGCAGGGCGGTGAGCTCGGCTACTCCTCGGCCATCTCGTTCCTGCTGCTGATCGCGAACCTGCTGGTCTCGCTCATCTACCTCCGACTGCTGAGGAGGCGCTCGTGAGTCGCCGCCCGGTGACCCCGGCTTTCGTCGTACGCCGGATCGGCTTCTACGTACTGATCTGCGCGATCACGCTGTTCTTCGCCGTACCGATGTTGTGGATCGCGTCGGCGCCGTTCGACAAGAATCCCGGTCTCGGCGTGCGCTGGCCGGACTGGACCCTCGAGAACGTCCGCAAGACGCTCGACCATCCGTATGCGATGCACTCGATGGTCAACTCACTCCTGATCTGCGTCACGACCGCGGTGGCGGTGACTGCCTTCGCCGCGTTGGCCAGCTATGCGTTGTCGCGCGTACGCATCCCGGGCCGGGACGCGTTGCTGTACGGACTGTTGCTGCTGTCCTCGGTCGTCACCGGGACCGCCGCGATGGTGCCGATCTTCGTGATGATGTTCCAGCTCGGACTGATCGACTCCCGGTTCGGCGTCGCACTGGTGATGACCGGCGGGCTGTTGCCGGCGGCAATCTTCATCCTGAAGGACTTCGTCGACGCGGTGCCGAAGTCGTACGAGGAGTCGGCCCGCGTCTTCGGCGCGTCCACCGTCCAGATCCTGCGCGACGTCGTACTGCCGGTCGCGCGGCCCGGCCTGGCGACCATCATGGTCTGGGCGTTCGTGAACTCCTGGGGCAACTTCCTGGTGCCCTTCCTGCTCATCCGGTCGATCGAGAAGCAGCCCGGTGCGGTGCTGATGCAGACCCTCACCGACGAAGGCGGCAGTGTGAACCTGCAGGTGCTGCCGGTCTTCTCGCTGCTGTTCTCGATCCCGGTCGTCGTGCTGTACCTGCTGGTGAACTCGCGGTACGGGTTCCGCTTCCATGGAGGGATCAAGAGCTGATGGCGGGCATCGACATCGAAAGCCTGGCGACCGTCTACCCGAACGGCGTACGCGCCGTCGACGGGCTGGACCTGCACGTGGCCGACGGCGAGTTCTTCGCCCTGCTCGGCCCGTCCGGCTGCGGCAAGACCACGCTGCTGCGGACGATCGCGGGGCTGGAGCCCGCGACCGAGGGCACGGTCCGGATCGACTCGGCCGACGTGACCCGGACCGAACCGGGCAAGCGTGGTGTGGCGATGGTCTTCCAGGACTACGCGCTGTTCCCGCACATGAACGTGTCGGAGAACATCACCTATCCCTTGAAGGTACGACGGGTCGCAATGGCTACTCGTACGGCGACAGCGGAGCGGACTGCTGGTGAGCTGTCGTTGCAGGGACTGCTGGAGCGCAAGCCCGCCCAGTTGTCGGGTGGCCAGCAGCAACGGGTCGCACTGGCTCGCGCGATCGCTTCCCAGGGCAAGGTGCTCCTACTCGACGAACCGCTGTCGAACCTGGACGCCCGGCTGCGGCTGGAGGCCCGCACCTTCCTCAAGAAACTCCAGCGTGATCTGGGCATCACGACCGTCTTCGTCACTCACGACCAGGCGGAGGCCCTCGCACTGGCGGACCGGATCGCGGTGATGGATTCCGGCAAGCTCCGGCAGCTTGGCATCACCTCGAGAGGTCTTCGCGCGCCCCGCCAACACCTTCGTCGCCAACTTCATCGGCTCCACCCCGATGAACCTCCTCCCGGGCACGGTGACCTCGACCGCATCGGACGGCAACGGCTCAGCCTCCGCGGCAGCGGTCAGCTCGGTCACGGTGGCCGGCGGCTCGTTGCCTGCGACAACTTACTCGGCGCCCGCCGGCGCTGAGGTGACCGTGGGCGTCCGGCCCGAGTACCTGACCCTCGCGACCGGCGACGTCACCGGCCCGGTTCTGCGTGGCTCGGTCGTCGTGGCCGAGAACCTCGGCACCCAGTCCCTCGTCAGCGTGGACTGCGAAGGCACGCTGGTCGGCGTCACCGTCCCCGAGGAGGACGAGCCGGCACCCGGTACGACGGTCGTCCTCACCGCACCGGCCTCACGAGTTCTCCTGTACGACCGCGAGTCCGGGAACCTCCTCGCCCGCCAACCAGTCATGGTCGGCTGATGGACCACGCTCTTCGCCAACCCAGCCGTGGTCAGCCGACGGACCACGCCCTTCGCCAACCCAGCCGTGGTCAGCCGACGGACCGCACCTGCCAGACAGATACGGTCGGCTGATGGCTGTCACGTCGTACCGCCGCCGGTGGACCCTCGACGACCGTGCCGAGTCGGTCTGGCACTCGTTGCCCGTGGATATCCCGGCCGGCTGCCCCGGCTCTGCTCGTCACGCTCACCATCCCGCCGGTCGAGGGCGCGGTCATCGACATCGGCTGCGAAGGTGCGGCCGGCTGGCGTGGTTGGTCCGGCGGCGCACGTCAGACCTTCGCCATCACGCCAACTGCGGCAACCCCTGGCTATGTCGCCGGCGAGCTCGAGCCCGGCACCTGGTGGGTCGTCCTCGGCCTCCACCGACTGCCAGTCGAGGGCGTCGAACTCATCGTCGAAGCCGTGACTGGTGAGGTCTCGGTGGTGCCCGGCCTTGCGGAGTACGCCGACGCCGGCCGCGCTATCGCCGTACCAGCCTCGTCCGCCACGTCGCACGCTCCCTGCGGCTGACGGATTGAAGTGGGTCGCGGGTGATTTCCACGCGCACTCATTGCACTCCGACGGCTCCACCCCGATCGCGAACCTCGCCGCCCTCGGCGTCGCCGCCGGTCTGGACGTGTTGGCGGTGACCGACCACAACACAGTCGCCCATCACCTCGAACTGCCGTCGCTCAGCAAGCGCTTCGGCATCGGCCTGATCCCCGGTCAGGAGGTGACGACCGACACCGGTCACGCGAACGCCTTCGGCGACATCGGCGTGATCGACTTCCGCCGCCCCGCCGCCACCTGGGTTTCCGAGGTCGCGCGGCGCGGCGGTCTGCTCTCGATCAACCACCCACTGGGCGGCGACTGCTCCTGGCGTCAGCCGCTCCCGGAGCACCCGCCTCTCGCCGAGGTCTGGCACTCATCCTGGCTGGACCACACCTGGGGCGGTCCCATCGCCTGGTGGCAGGCGTGGGGCCTCGAGAGTACGACGCCGATCGGCGGCAGCGACTGGCACAACCCGACCTCGCTCACCCCACCCGGTACGCCGACCACCTGGACAGCCGTCGACGCCGCCGCCGAAGGTCCCGACGAACTGGGCATCGCCGTCCTCGCCGGCCTGGCCGCCGGCCGCACAGCCATCTCGTGGTCCTACACCGCGCCGGTGCTCGTCCGCACCGGCGACGAACTGATCGCCCTCGATGCCCCGAACACCCTCGTCATCTCCCCTGACGGCACCCGCCACGCCATCCACGGCGATCGCCAGGCCATCCCCGCAGTCCCGGGCCCTCACATCCTCGTCACCCACACCGGCGAATTCCTCTCCACCTGCGCCTGAGACCGTCCACGGACCCCGCCTGGGACGATCCGCGGGACCGCCCACGCCTGAGACCATCCGAGACCCCACACCCACCTGAGACCGTCGGAGTACGCCACCTCCACCTGAGACCGTCCAGACGGCTGAGGAGGCAGACTGACCTGATGACAACCGGACGCCCTCAGGTGATCGTCGTCGACGCCGCGAACGTGATCGGGTCACGGCCCGACGGCTGGTGGCGAGACCGTCCCGGCGCCGCCCGCCGCCTCCTGACGAAACTCGCCGAACTCCAGCAACATCTGCAGGACAGCACCGACATCATCGTGATCCTCGAGGGCGCCGCCCGAGCCGCTACGTCGGGCCCCGACGCCCCCGATATCGGCGGACTGAGCGTCGTCCTCGCCTCAGGATCCGGCGACGACACCATCGCCGCTGTCACCGCCGAGTCCGCGGCCCAAGCCCACAAGCCCGAAGTCACCGTGGTCACCGCCGATCGAGGCCTCCGCCAGCGAGTCGAACCGACCGGCGCCACCTCAGTAGGCCCGCGCTGGCTCCTGGACCAACTCACGTCATGACCGCGGGTGGTGAACCACGCCCCGATCGACCACCACCCACCACGCCGGCCCGACCCGAACGTCTGACAGCAAATGGGGCTGTTCTGCTCGCTGTGTGGGTGTTGGTTGGCGCGGGTGTGCTGGTCGGAGGAGAGCCGATACCGGATCCGGTCGCCGGCCCTGGGTGCCCCAGCATCTGAGCGGCTGTGTCTGGATACGGGGTGCCTGGAGTGATGGGTGGAGTCGTCAGGCTCTGCGGACAGGTACTGGGGACCTGGGAGATGAGGTGGCCTGTCCGAGGTAGCCAGATGGTGTCCCAGAGTCCCGGATCCACGCCGGTCCGGCCACCAGACCGACAAGTATCCGGTCACCGGCCGCGTCGGGCCCACGCGGCCCGGACTGTGTAGAGCGGACCGGGGTGTGGCGGCGGATCGAGGCTGGTCTGGCGCAAGTGGAGGTCGGTGGATGTGCAGGTCGACAGGAGGTCTCGGCCGGGCCCGTCCCCGGCTGGCCGGTCTCACGCCTGAACACCCCGCCCGACGACCACCCCAAGACCGACATCTCCTGTCGACCTGCACATCCCGGCCCGCCGTCCCGTCGACCTGCACATCCCGGCCCGCTCCTGTCTTCCTGGAGATCCCGGGCCGTTCCCGTCGACGGCCGTTCCCGTCGGCCTGCACATCGCGGGCCGGCCGCAACGGTACCGGCGAAGGCCACAACCCCGAAGGGTCTGGCGAAGGCCCCCGGGGCACGCCACGAGGCCCCATTTCAGGCTCTTGTGCTTGATGTGTGGATGAGGTGACGGGCCTTGAACGGGTGCACCCGGTGGCCCGCTCGCCCCGTTTCATGGGTGGACCTGCGAGATGGTGGGTTGGCCTACCGGATTCCGGGGCGCCAACCCACCATCTGGTAGGTCAGCCCATGAGATGGGCCACTCAGGACCTGTCCACGCCGACACACAGCGCCGGGCGGAGACCGGAACCGGTGGCCTGGGGCAAGAACCGGTGGGCTGGGACAAGAACCGGTGGTGGGCCGGGGGGGGGACCGGTACTGGGACCGGTACCGGTGGGGTGGGACAAGAAATAGCCTGTCGCAGCCCCCCACGACCTGTCCCAGGTCACCAGACGTGGACCGACGCGCGCAGCACAAGCCCGCCGCAACCGCAGCGCCCAGCCTCGGCCCCTCCACCCTGCCCACCCCGACATCGTCCCCATCCCCACCAGCACACCCGGCCGACGATCACCCACACATCGGGTAGGAGAGCGACACATGGATCAGTCGAGGAGCCAGCCGTTGTGTTCGGCGATCTGGATGGCGTCGGAGCGGGTGCGGGCGCCGGTCTTCCCGATCGCGGACCAGAGCCTCGTACGCACGACCCGCTCGGACACATCGAGCTTCCGCGCCATCAACGCGACCGACCCACCATCACGGGCGGCCCGCAGCGTGTCGGTCTCTTCCTCGGTGAGCGGCGTCTCGGAGTACCTCAGGGTCTCGGCCGCGAGATTCGCGTCGACCACGCGCAGCCCGAGGTGCACCCGTCGTACCGCGTCCGCCAACTGCGGAGCCGGACTCCCTTTCAGCGCGAACCCTTTCGCACCCGCATCGAGGCCACGCCGCAGATGCACCGGACGCCCGTACGTGGTCAGCATCACGACCCGGCACTCCGGCATCGACGTACGCAACCGGGTGGTGACAGTGATGCTGTGGTTCCCCGGCCCGGCGGCGTCGAGCAGCGCGACGTTCGCACGATGCCGTTTCGCGGCACTCACCACGTCGTCGCTTCGGTTGAGCTCGGCAACGATCTCCAGATCGCGCTCACGCTCCAGACCGCTGCGCAGCAAGCCGCGGCTGAGGATCTGGTCGTCGACCAGCATCAGCCGGATCCGGTCGGGCAAACGGACCTCCGAGGTAACCGTCCGGACGCCGGGGAAGTACGTCCGGGAGGATGAGCAGACTCGGTTCCAGATCATGAACTCCGCTCCCGTGCCCCGTCCACATCAACGCGGCATCTCTACCAGATTGCGACCAGATCGCGACCCCACCAGAACCACCCGAACCCACCACATCCCAACAACCTGCGGCCCACGGCCTCCCAGGCATCAACAGCCGACAGCTGCCGCGGTGAGTTGGAGGGCATTATAGCAACTCAACGATTGCTACTTTATAGCAATCTACCAGTTACGTCCAAGGTCGAGCGGACCGACGGATGGCGCGCGGATCAGAGAGGCCCGGCTCGAGCAGTGGTGGTGAGAGTTGGGTGGCTGAAGGGCAGGTGCAGCTCGAGGGCTACCTGGATGGCTACCGAGGTGGGCGCGGGGTGGCAGGCGATCAGATCGACCTTGTGCAGCGCGGCTATTCGAGCGGCAGTGGCGCAGGGAGTCGTCGAGCCCGTCGCGCCCGAGGCCGTCTCACCCGCTCCGGTGGTGTCGGAAGCGGTGGTTAGGGACTGAGCGGCGCTGAGGGCTGTCAGATCTGCTGCCGTGGCTAGTTTGTGACGGGCGGTGGAGATTGTGGACCAGAGGATGGCGGCAGCCAGGGCTGCTACGAGTAGTACGGCAGCGAAGAGGGAGTGGAGGGTGGCGCTGCCTTTCTCGTCGCGGGTCATGGGGCTTCTTCCTGGGTGGGTTCGGACTGGAGAGTGGCGTGGGCGGTGAGGTGGCCGGGGGTTAGGGCTGAGAGGAGTGGGAGATTGTGGGCCGGGGCGGCTGTGACTGTTACGTGGATGTCGGGGCCTTCGCGGGAGATGGTGATGGTGCCGCTGGGGATGGTGCGATGGCCGATCGCTGTGGCTTGGTCGGGGGGTTCGCCTCTGGCTACTGCGCGGGCTACGTCTCGGGCTGCGTCGATGCACTGGATGTTGAGGATGACCAGGCCGATCGACCAGATGCCCAAGAGGAGCAGGGAAAGGAGAACCGGAAGGGTGATCGCCAGCTCAGCGGTGACGGCGCCGCGCTCGAAGGTCTTAGGTCTTCCTGGTGGAGGGCATCTGAGGACTCCTTGGCGGCGGCCGGTCGGGTTGAGGGGTGGACCCGACCGGCCGCGTTGGTGGGGTGAGCGGGTTAGAGCTGGACGCCCTCTACGCCGGCGAGCTGGAGGGCGTAGTTGATGAGCGCTTTGAGCGCGTTGAGCATGACGTCGGATTTGAGCAGGGCGACGAGGATGCCGCCGAAGCCGCAGGCTGCTACGACGCTGACGGCGTACTCGGCGGTGGCGGCGCCGCGCTGGGTGCGGCTGCGGGTGCGGGTGTGGAGATGGTTGCGGACGGCTACTAGTGCCTTGGACATCTGATACCTCCCGGAGTTGCGATTCGGCTTGTTCGGATCGCTTACTGACAAGATGCAGTTGTCGGATGGCCTTTTTTTGAAGGAGTTTCAGACCTGTGGATGACGCGCCTCAGGGACGGACGAGGTACGGGACGAGAGCGTCGGCGATGGTGGGGACGATCGACAGAAGGACGAAGGCCGGCAGGAAGCAGAGGCCCAGCGGAAGGGCGGAGCGGGACTCCGCGGCGCGGGCTCGTTGGTCGGCGGCGTGATGGTGGGTCTGGCGGGTGTCGTCGGCGAGGTGTTCGAGGGTCTTCGACAGTGGCGCGCCGGAGCGGATCGAGCGGTCGATGGCTCGGGCTACGGACGCACAGGCCGGTTCGGAACGTAGGTGGGACCAGGCATCGGCTGGATCTGCGCCTAGTGCGAGGTGATGGGCGACCTTGGTGAGGAGGTCGGCGAGTGGACCGGGTACGGCGGTCGCAACAAGGCCGAGGGCCTGTTGGGGTGGACGGCCCACGCGGAGGCACGCGGTGAGGAGGTCCACGGCGAGCGGGAGGTCTCGGGTGATCTGGGCCGTGCGTTGTCTGGTGGCGGCTGGTTCGAGGCGGGACAGGACACGAGGGATCGCGTAGAAGGCAAGGGCCGCAGGGACGACGCCCCAAGGGAGCCCGATGAGCAGGAGTGCACCTATCGCGGTAGCGACGGCTGCCAACCGATGAGGTCGGGGCGCTCGGGGACGAGTGGGACGCGACGGCGTGGTCAGGCGGCGGAGGTCGGGATGGGATGGGGTCAGCAGATAGGTCGTCATCGCCATGGCTGTGGCTGCATACAGGGTGGTTGTCATGTGGGGACCTCGGACAGGCGAGTGGTCCAGTGGAGGCCGACGGCGGTGAGGGTTAGGCCGGTGGCTAGGCAGAGCCAGCCGGCAGGGGTGGCGGTGAGGAACGTCAGAGGGCTGGCGCCCAGGGAGTAGCCGAGGGCGATGCCGAAGATGGGGAGGGCCGCGAGGATGCGGGCGGTCGAGCGCGCGCCGGCCAGGCTGGCTTCGGTTTGTCGGTGGATGGCCTCGTCGGCGCGGAGGGAATCGGCGAGGCGTTCGGTCAGTGCAGCGAAGGCGGCCCCGGATTCCTCGGCTACGCGCCAGGCCGCGGCCAACGCGCGGAGTCCGGCGGCGCCGGGTGATTCGGCTGCCACTTCGAGTGCGCCCGGGACGTCTCCGCCGAGTTTGGCTGCTGAATGAGCGACCCGGAAGTCCGGGCTGATGGATGCGGCACCTTCCAGCGCGTCGACGGGCGGGCGGCCTGCGGTCAGGTCGGCTGCAAGTACGTCGAGGGCCTCGATGATCTGAGTACGACGAGTCGCTGCGGCCGCGCGGCGTTGGTGTTGGGCTCGTTGGACGGCGACCAACGCGGCGACCACACCGACCGCGATCGTGGAGATCAGGATCTGTACTCCGAGGATGAGGAGGATGGTCGCGGCGACGGACGCGAACAGCGAGAGGCGGGTTGGCGAAGGCAACCGCGTTGGCCGTCCATCCGCCGCGTTTCGGCGTGGGATCGGAGCGGTCAGTCGGTGTAAGCCACGGCCCGGTCTCGGCAGGATCAAGGCACAGGCAAGGAACGCCAGCAGGCCGGAAACCAAGGCAGTGATCATGCCGCACCGGCCAAGCCCGGCTGCGGGTCGTTGGTGGGCCGGGCCGGGGGTGGACGGTTGGTGAAGAGGTGGGCTGGGGGTAGGACGTCGATGGTGCCGTTGGGGTGGAACTCGACGGCGGGGTCGGTGGTTACCTGGCCGTTCGGGTGGCGGGTGAAGGCCCGGATTTCGGTGATACGGCGGACGCCATCGGTGGAGCGGGTCAGGTGGATGACCGCGTGTAGGGCTGAGGCGACCTGGCTGTGGAGAGCTTCTCGAGATAGACCGGCCAGGGCGCCCAGGGCCTCGAGGCGGGCCGGAACGTCGGAGGCGGAGTTGGCGTGGATCGTGCCGCAGCCACCCTCGTGACCGGTGTTGAGAGCGGTCAGGAGATCTACGACTTCCGCGCCGCGCACCTCGCCGACTACCAGGCGATCGGGACGCATGCGGAGCGCTTGGCGGACCAGATCGCGGAGGGAGATCTCGCCGGTTCCTTCGATGTTGGGTGGTCGTGCCTCCAGGCGCACGACGTGTGGATGGTCGGGGCGGAGTTCGCTCGCGTCTTCCACCAGAACGAGGCGCTCCGATGGATCCGCCAAGGAGAGTAGGGAACTGAGTAGCGTCGTCTTGCCGGTGCCGGTGCCGCCGCTGATCAGGAACGCCAGGCGCGATTCGAGCAGATCGCGGAGGATCGGCGTACCCGCTGGTGGTAGGGCGCCGGCGGTGACCAGGGCGTCGAGAGTGAAGACGTGGCGGGAGGGAACCCGGAGGGAGAGACAGGTGCCGGGGGCGGCGACTGGGGCCAACACGGCGTGGAAGCGGGTGCCGTCGGAGAGGCGGACATCGACGTACGGCGTGGCGTCATCGAGGCGGCGGCCTGCTGCGGCGGCCAGGCGGGTGGCGAGGCGGCGAATCGCGGGTTCGTCGCCGGTGCGGACGAAGACGCGTTCCAGGCCGCGGCCGCGATCAATGTAGACCTCATCGGGGCCGTTGACGAGGATGTCGGTGATGCCGGGCTCGGCCAGCAAGGTGTCGAGCGGGCCGGCACCGAGGGCCTCGCGGCGGAGGGCCGTGACGACTGCGAGCACCATCGCGTCGCCGCAGATGGTGCCGTCGGCGCGGAGGGCAGCCGCGACATGGGCAGGTGTTGGCTTGGCGCCCGTGAGTGCGAGCGTGCCACGGACACGCTCGAGGAGTTCGGCGGACACGGAAGCGCCGTCGAGAGCGGATGTGGACCTGCCGTCGAGGGCGGCTGAGGCTGGGTGTGCGTTCATGCGATTCCCGATCCGGCGGAGGCGGTGAAGTGGTCAAGGATGTCGGCGGCAGCACGGGCCAGGGGGCCGCGGGGCCGGAGGGCGAAGCGGCCTTGGTCCATCGCCGTCGGGAGGTCGCGTTCGGTGCCGACTTTTGTTGCTAATGGCAAAGACAGGTGGGTGGCGACGTCGGTGGCGGACAGGCCATGGGGACGGGATTCACGGGCGGCGACCCGGAGATCGCCGGCCACGGCTCGCAAGGGGCCGACGAGGCGTTTGGCGGCGGCGACCGAGCGGACGTCGCACGGTACGACGAGGAGCGTCGCGGCGGCCCGGATGAAGCCCTCCTCGACCGCAGGGTCCGCACGTCGGGGAAGGTCGACCACGACGAGATCGCTACTGCGCTGAGCGGCACCGATCACTGAGCTCATCGTGTCGGGTGGCAGGACGGTCACGTCGGATTGATCCCACGACAGGACCGCGAGCCCGTCGACCGACGGCAGGGCCGAGCGCAGGGCGGCGGCACTCACCCGGCCCGAGGCGTTGAGGAGCTTGGGCCAGCGGTCGCCGGGGTCGCGTTCGATGCCGAGGGCCAGTTCGATGCCACCGCCCAACGGATCGCCGTCGATCAGCATCGTCCGGAAGCCGCGCCGATTGCCGAAGATCGCGACGGCCGAAGCGAGCGTGGTGGCACCCGCTCCCCCGGAGCCGCCGACGAAGGCGAGCGTGAGAGCCGTCCGGACGGCACCGTCCACCGCGTCCGCCAGTTTGCCGGCCAGCGCCGATTCGTCCTCAGGTAGGCGGAACACTCCGTCCGCACCGATGTCGAAGGCGCAGCGGTAGAGCTCATCGCCATCCCGAGCGGAACCGACCATGACGACGCCCGGCCGGTGCGCAGGCTGCGCGCGAGCCAATGGTTCGGCCAGATCTCGCCCGACCACCACCAGCGAGCAGGAGTGCCAACTGCGGCGAAGGCCGGTCAGGTCGGGCTCGATCACGGGTGTGATCGCGGCCGCGGCCGCCAGCCGGAGCAGGTCGTCGAGCAGGATCTCGTTGGTAGTTGCCAAGAGCACCGATGTGGGAGGTGAAGTGTCCATGCCTTAGAAGATGCCGTCGTCGGCCCCTCTCCGCGCACCCCACCGCATTCCCTGTGGACAAAGGTTTGTCGGCTTTCCGTCAGCAGCGGGAACCCGCCACGACGAGGCGGCGACCTACCCGCCGGGAACGGTTACGGTTCCTTTCGAAGCGTCTTTAACTAAATTTCACCGGACCGCTTCCGTCCACGCTCCGGAGGACCCCGCCCATGAGTCGATTACGCATCCTCGCCGCCACGGCCGCTGTCGCTGCCACCGCCCTGATCACCGCCGCCGGCGTCTCGCTGGCCACTCCAGAAGCACGCACCGTCTCGGCTGCGATGAGCGGCGGCGTGAAGACGGCGTACTTCACCCAGTGGGGGATCTACGCCAACGCGTTCTACCCGAAGAACCTGGCCACGACCGGCGTGGCCGGCAAGCTGGACTTCCTGAACTACGCCTTCGCCAACGTCCACCCGACCGACCACACCTGCTTCATGGCCAACAAGGCCGCCTCGCAGGACGAGAACAACCCGAACGCCGGTGACGGCGCCGGCGACGCGTTCGCCGACTACGGCAAGTCGTACGGCGCGGACATCAGCGTCGACGGGGTCGGCGACGTCTGGAACCAGCCGATCCAGGGCAACTTCAACCAGCTGAAGAAGCTCAAGGCGAGGTACCCGAACCTGAAGATCCTGATCTCGATCGGCGGCTGGACCTACTCGAAGTACTTCTCCGACGCCGCCTCCACCGACGCGAAGCGCAAGGCCTTCGTCAGCTCCTGCGTGAACATGTTCCTCAAGGGCGACCTGCCGGTCGATCGACGGCTTCGGCGGTCCCGGTACGGCGGCCGGCATCTTCGACGGTATCGACATCGACTGGGAGTACCCGGGTTCGCCGAACGGTCACGTCGGCAACCACTACAGCGCTGCCGACAAGCAGAACTTCACCCTGCTGCTGGCCGAGTTACGCGCCCAGCTCGATGCCTACGGCAACCAGACCGGCAAGCGCTACTACCTGAGCGCGGCCACTCCGGCCGGCCAGGACAAGATCGCCACGATCGAGACCGACAAGATCGGTCAGTACCTCGACTACAACAACGTGATGTCGTACGACATGCACGGCGGCTGGGAGGCCACCGGGCCGACGAATTTCCAGGACCCGCTCTACACCGGCCCCAACGACCCGAGCAATCCGATCCCACCGGGCTCGGGCAAGTACTCCGTCGACGCTGCGGTCAAAGCGTGGACCACAGGTGACCCGGCGTACGGCATCCCCGGCGGATTCCCGGCGAGCAAGCTGACCATCGGTTATCCCTTCTACTACAGGGGATGGAAGGGCGTGCCGAGTACGGCGAACGGCAAGTACCAGACCGCGACCGGACCGGCCGACGGACACGCGCTGAGCGGCAACGTGCCCGGCGTGTCGTTCTACAAGGAGCTCACCGGCTTCGTCGACAACCCGTCCATGACGTACTTCGATGACGCCACGAAGTCATCGTGGTTCTACAGCAACGGCACGTTCTGGTCCGGTGACAACGCCCAGTCGATCAAGGCAAAGGCCGACTACCAGCACTGCAACGGACTGGGCGGCGCGATGATGTACTCCCTCGAGGCGCTGGACCCCAACGTCACGCTCTTCAACGCCGTCGTCAACGCGGTCAACGCCGAGACCCCGGGCTGCAGCGGCCCACCGACCACGCCGCCAACCACGCCACCCACCACACCCCCGACAACACCGCCCACCACTCCACCGACCACGCCCCCAACCACTCCTCCCACCACGCCGCCGACGACGCCTCCCACGGCCACCCCATGGGCGCCGAACACGACGTACGCGACCGGTGCGCGGGTGACCTACAACGGCGTCACCTACAAGTGCATCCAGGGTCACACCTCCCTGACCGGCTGGGAGCCACCGAACGTCCCCGCACTCTGGGGCCGGGTCTGATCACGTTCCGCCCACTGATCGGAGCATCATGAAACGCATCTCTCTGGCTATAGCAGCCATCACCGCGGTGGTCGTCGCACTGCTGACAGCACAGGCGGCGAACGCGGCAGGAGTCACCGCAGCCTTCACCAAAGTGTCCGACTGGGGCAGCGGCTTCGAGGGCAAGGTGACCGTCACCAACGACACCACCAGCTCACTGAGCACCTGGTCGATCGCACTGGACTTCCCGTCCGGCTACACCGTGAGCAGCGCGTGGGACGCCACGCACGCGAGCAGCGGCCAGACTCACACCTTCACCCCGCCGAGCTGGGCCGGACCGCTCGCACCGGGGCGCCTCGGTCAGCTTCGGTTTCAACGGCAGCCCGGGGAACTTCCCCGGCCTCGCCGGCTGCCGGCTCAACGGCGGCTCCTGCTCGGGCGGTGGTGGCGGCACAGTCCCCGGCGCACCGACGGGTCTCTCGGGTACGCCGTCCTCGAGCTCGGTGAGCCTCAACTGGTCGGCAGCCTCCGGCGCGACCAGCTACAGCGTCTACCGCAACGGCTCGAAGGTCGGTAGCCCGACCGGTACGTCGTACACGGACTCCGGTCTCAGTGCGAACACGACGTACAGCTATCAGGTCAGCGCGTCCAACAGCGCCGGCGAGGGGCCGAAGAGCAGCACCATCTCCGTCAAGACCACGACTGGTGGCGGCAACACGGGCACTGGGCGCGCAGCGCCGTACCTGTACATGGGCTGGGGTGACCCGCCGAGTCCGACGACCGTGATGAACGCCACTGGCATCAAGTGGTTCACCATGGCCTTCATCCTGTCGTCCGGTGGTTGCAACCCGGCCTGGGACGGCTCGAGGCCGCTGCAAGGCGGTGCGGATGCCAACGCGATCGCGGCGATCCACGCGGCCGGCGGTGACGTCGTACCGTCGATCGGCGGCTGGAGCGGCAACAAGCTCGGCCCGAACTGCAGCACGCCGGAAGCACTGGCCGGCGCGTACCAGCAGGTGATCAGCGCCTACGGCCTGAAGGCGATCGACATCGACATCGAGAACACCGACGAGTTCGAGAACGAGGCCGTTCAGGACCGGATCCTGAGCGCGCTGAAGATCGTCAAGCAGAACAACCCCGGGATCCAGACGATCCTCACCTTCGGCACCTCGACGACCGGCCCGAACTACTACGGCAACCGGCTGATCGAGCGGTCCGCGGCACTCGGCGCGAACATCGACATCTTCACGCTGATGCCGTTCGACTTCGGCAGCTCGAACATCTACAACGACACGGTCGGCGCGTCGCAGGGGCTGAACAACAAGCTCAAGGCGACCTTCGGCTGGAGCACCGCGGAGGCCTACGCCCACCAGGGCATCTCCGGGATGAACGGTCTGTCCGACCAGCAGGAGATGACCACGACGGCGACCTGGCAGAACATCACCAACTGGGCCAAGAGCAACGGGCTCGGCCGGCTGGCGTTCTGGTCGGTGAACCGGGACCGCGGCTGTGCCGGCGGCGGTGTGGTCTCCAACTGCAGCGGCATCGCGCAGGGCGACTGGGACTTCACCCGGATCACCGCGGGCTTCTGAACAGGGGTACGGCGGCGTGCGGGAAGACCTCCCGTACGTCGCCGTACTCAGCCGGCCTTGATCGCGTCGACGATGAGGCCGTTGCGGGCGTTCTGCCCGAGCGGGACCGACGGGTGCAGGCCGTCGCGGAGGTATCTGGCCAGGCGGTTCGGCTTGGACGCCAGATGCTCGGCCCAATGCACGATCCGGAGGTTCTGGTACCGGCGCTGCGCTTCGGCGAGCTGCAGGTTGATCCAGGCGCTGTTGCGCTGGTCGGAGACCTGCACCCCGAGTCCGTGGGCCGTCCGGGCCGCCTGCACGTTGACCCAGTAGACCGTCCGCTCGTCGCCGACGATCTGCATGGTCCGGTCGACCTGAGCCTCGACCGCCGGCGGCGTGAAGATGTCGTTGGAACCGACCGACATCAGGATCCGGTGCGGCAGGCCGTAGTCCTGCGCCCACGTGTCCAGGGCGTCGACCGCGGGGGTCACCGGGCGGCCGGCCCAGTTGTGCACAGCGACACTGATGCCGAGCTGGGACAGCTGCTTGGCCAGCGCCGGTCCGTCCTGGACGCCGATGCTGTCGCCGAACATGAAGACGCCGTCGTTCTCCCGCGTCCGGCGGACCTGCGCCTCGTTCGAGATCGCGCGCGCCTGCCGCTCCCACGCGCCGAGCACGCCCGACCCGTAGTTGCCCAGCGAGGCCAGTCCGGCGACCGACTCGGCCGACGCCGAGGCGGCCGACGCGACTGTCGACGCCGCGGCCGCCGTACCGGCCGCGAACAGCAGTCGCCGGCTCGGCCGGAACGAACTGAGACGCTTCCTCACGGAGGAAAGAGTGCGGTGAAAAGCACCCTCTCTGCAAGTCGACACCGGAAAATGGACGAACGCTACGGAAGTCACTGCCGGGGAAGTCAGTGCAAAACTAGCGGGGTGACGAATGCGACCGATGCAGCCGACCAGTTGGGGCTCAGCTACCAGGTGACCCGGCACGGCCGAGTGAACTCACTGGAGGAGGCCGCGGCCGCCCGGGGCATCGAGCCGGCCAGGCTGATCAAGACGATCGTGGTCCGGTTGTCCGACGACGACTACCGGTTCGTGCTGGTCCCCGGCGACCGGGAGATCGCCTGGCCGAAGCTGCGCACGCTGCTGGGCGTCAACCGCATCTCGATGCCGGACAAGGACACGGCGTTCGACGTGACCGGCTATGTCCGCGGCACGATCACCCCGCTCGGCAGCACGCACGCCTGGCCGGTGATCGCGGACGAGCGAATCACCGGCACGATCTCGATCGGCGGCGGCGACCACGGCGTCGGCATCACAGTGGACGCCGAAGCCCTGGCCAAGGCCCTGAAGGCAACAGTCGCTGATGTGACGGACTAGACCAGCAGTCCTCCCTGACCTGCGCGCAGGCCGGCTTGGAAGCGGGTGGTCGCGTCCAGTGCCTTCAGGATCCGCTGCATCCTGCGCTCCACTGTCCGCTGCGCGACCCCGAGCCGCCGGGCGATCGCCTGGTCGGTCAGCCCAGCCGCCGCCAGCGACAGCAGCTGTTGGTCCTCGAAGCTCAACGGCCCCTCAGACGCGGATGGGGCCAACGGACTCGCCTGCCGCCACAACAGCTCGAACAGCCGCAGCAGCGCGTCCAGCAGACTCGAAGGCCCCAGCTCCACGACCACATCAGGTCCTGTAGGCAGCAGCCCGGTACGCCGGTCCACCACAACCAGCTTGAGTGGCACGTCGCGCAGGATCCGGCACCCGGCCGACCTGGCGGCCACCAGCTCACCCGGCTCCGACAGCGACGCCATGTCGTAGATCGTCCGGTACGACACCCCGTGCGCACGGGTGGCTCGACCGGCACCACAGCGTACGGGGGCCGGTCGAGCACGAGCACCTCGTCCTGAGCACACTGCTGCGCCTGATGGAACCGCTGCGCGATCGCCTCGGCCCCCTGGACCACAGTGAAGGCGTCAGGCTGCCGAAACTCAGCAGAGAGCGCCGAAGCGCTCAGTCGGGCCTGGACGATCGCAGCCTGCTTCCGCAGCGCCAGGAGCTCGACAGCAGCCCCCGGTACGGCGGGCACGTAGCGAGCGGGACGCACCGGCGTACGAGCGGCCAGCCCGAGGGTCAGCAGGGACCGCAGGTGCCGGCCGACCCGGGTGGCAGGCCAGCCGGTATCCCGGACCAGGTCAGTCGTCGTTGACTCCGGGCGGGCCAGAAGCGCCCGGTAGAGCTGCTCGTCCTCCGAGCAGACACCGAGCGCCTCCAGCACCGGAGCGGGTCGGTAACTGTGCATGTCAGGGCAGCGAGTGGACGTGGGCGCCGACCTGGTTGGCGAACGCACTGCCGTTCAGCGCGTCCCAGTTGGTCGACCAGGTCATCGCACCGCGCAGTGACGGCCACGTGGTGCTCGGCTTGAAGTTGCCGCAGTTCGTGCCCTTGGTCAGGCAGTCCAGCGCGTTGTTGACGATCGCCGGCGACACATAGCCGCTGCCGGCCGCCTGAGGCGACGCCGGGACGCCGAGTCCGACCTGGTCGGGCCGCAGTCCGCCCTGCAGCATGATGCAGGCCTGGGCGGTGATGAAGTCGACCGTGCCCTGCGAGTAGACCTGTCCGTCGCAGCCGTTCATCGAGCCGGAGTTGTAGTACTGCACGTTGACCACGGTCAGGATGTCCTTGATCGCCAGCGCGAGCTTGAAGTACTCGAACGACGTGCTCTGCATGTCGATCGTCTGCGGCGCCATGGCCACGATCAGGCCGCTGCCGAACTGGCTCTGCAGGCTGTGCAGTGCCTGGCCCATGTATTGCGCGTTGACCCCGTTCTCCAGGTCGATGTCGATCCCGTCGAAGCCGTACTCGCGCAGTACCGACAGAGCGCTGCTCGCGAAGTTGGCCGCGGCCGTCGGGTCGGCGACCGAGATGGTGCCGTTCTGGCCACCCACCGACAGGATGACCTTCTTCCCGGCGGCCTTCTTTGCCGCGATGTCGGCCTTGAACTGGGCGACGGTGTAACCACCCAGTCCGGCGCTGTCCAGGTTGAAGGTGATGCCACCGGGCCGCGACGGGTCGGCATCCGCGAAGGCCACCGCGATCAGGTCGTAAGCGGCCTGCACGTCCGAGATGCGCTGCACCGTCGCACCGTTGTTGAAGTTCTGCCAGTAGCCCGTGACGACGTGGTTCGGCAGGGCGCCGGCCGGCGGGTTCGTCGGTCCGCTGGAGGTCGTGCCCGACACGGTCGCGCCGTACGGTGAGCAGTTGCCGCTCGGGTCACACGCCCGCACCTTGAAGGAGTACGTCGTACTCGGGTTCAGGCCGCTCGCAGTCCAGTTGGTCACGTTGCCGACGCTCTGCGCGGCCTCGGTGCCCCGTACGACGTCGTAGTGGTCGATCCCGTTCGCGTCCGAAGCGGCGGACCAGTTGAGCTGCAAGGAGCTCGAGGTCGGGCTACCGACGGCCAGTCCGCCAGGAGTCGACGGCGGTGTGGTGTCCGCGGTCCCACCCGGTCCATCCAGTACGACGTCATCGGCCTGGTACGCCGGGAGTCCGTACCAGCCATGCAGATAGATCGTCACCGACGTGGCCGAGGCACTCGTGGTGAACGGGACGGTCAGCTGGCTCCACGTAGAGCTGGTGGTCCAGGTGCTGGCCCCACCGTCGACACCGAGGAAGACGTTCGACCCTTTGACCCAGGCGGTCAGCGTGTACGCCGTACTGGGACGGACCGGTATCGACTGGGAGCAGCGTGCGATGTCACTCGCGCTGGGACTGGCCTGGAGCGCGTAGGACCCGGAGTGCGGGCTGGACGTGGTGACGCTGCCGGCCGGACAGGACCATCCGGACAGGCTGCCGGATTCGAAGCCGGCGTTGGTGACGAGATTGGTGGCGGCGGACCCGGTCGAGGGGACCAGGAGCAGGCCCACGAGGGCCAAGACGAAGGAAACGAGCAGGCTGATCGCTGCCTGGGGGCGGTGTGCAGGCGGGTTCATGACTTACAAACTGTGACTGCGTAACTACATTGTCAAGACCCTGCATAAAGTGAAAGCGCTCTCACGCACAAATGCAGGGCTCGACACGGAACCTGGAAGAGGAAAGGCGACGGCCCCCGGCGGGGGGGTGACCGGGGGCCGTCTTCGGCCACGGGCTCGGGGGGAGGAGCCGGGGGCCGTTCAGGAGGCGACAGTCTGCCACTGTCAGGAGGTATGTACCCCCCCAAACCAGATTCCACACATCTCGATTCGGTTGCGAACCGGACCTGTGTCACCCAGGCGTTGGGCCCGCCGATCAGGCGATCCCAGCCAGTGTCACTGTCACACTGCGATCAGTCTAACGGGATACCGGCCCACGCAAAAGCCCGGGTCCCTCGGCGTTTCGCCCGGCTGCCTATGCTCGACGTCATGGAGCACTCCGGGACGCCCCGATCGGCCGCCTTCTTCGATCTGGACAAGACCATAATCGCTCGCTCCAGCACCCTCGCCTTCTCCCGGCCGTTCTACGCCGGCGGGCTGATCAATCGCCGGACCGTGCTCCGCAGCGCGTACGCCCAGTTCGTTTACCTGCTGGGTGGCGCCGACCACGACCAGATGGAGCGGATGCGCGAGTACATCTCCGCGATGTGCGCCGGCTGGGACGTCCGGACCGTGCAGGCGATCGTCGCTGACACCCTGCACCACATCGTCACCCCGATGATCCACGACGAGGCGGTCGAGCTGATCGAGCAGCACCACGCGGCCGGCCGGGACGTGGTGATCGTGTCCTCGTCCGGGGCCGAGGTGGTCGAGCCGATCGGCGCGATGCTCGGTGCCGACAAGGTGATCGCCACCCGGATGGTCGTTGCCGATGGCAAATACACGGGCGAGATCGCGGAGTACGTGTACGGCCCGGGGAAGGCGACCGCGATCCGCGCGCTGGCCGAGGCGGAGGGCTACGACCTGGCAGACCTCCTACGGCTATTCGGATTCCATCACCGACGAGCCGATGCTGGCCACGGTCGGTCATCCGCACGCGGTCAATCCGGACAAGGCGCTGCGCCGGCTGGCGATCGCGCGGGACTGGCCGGTGCTCGACTTCAGCAGGCCGGTCGGCCTGGCCGAGCGGTCCCGTTTCCGGGAGGTACGACGACCGGCCGCGGCGACCGCGATCGCCGGAGTGGCGGCCTTCGCGCTCTTCCTGGCAGCCCGCCGCCGCAGCCGCCGCGAGCTCTGAAACCACCCGCCGAGGGCCCTGAAACCGCCGGCCACCAGGGCCGTCGAGAGGTCCGAAAGCTGAAGGGTGCTTCATTCTTCTCAACTCCATGAGGACCGAGCTTCCCCTTCACAGGAAGGGTTTTCAGGAGTACAAAGGAAGTACAAAGGACCTTCGGGTCTGGTAGAGATTGCACGGCAGTCAGGCACCCACGCGGCGACCAGCCCATCCCAAACGGGCAGCTCGACCCAGGCCTAGTACTGGGCGGCAAACCAGGTGCACGCATGGTAACCAGAATGACGTGCCAGCGACGGCGTTCTCATCAGAGAGCGCCGTTCGCACGTCAGGCCCAGTCACGTCGGGCCCAGTCACGTCAGGGCGCAGTCACGTCAGGCCCAGTCACGTCAGGGCCCAGTCACATCGGGCCCAGTCAGGCCCGGCTCCCCAGCGGCGAGCGTTCGGCACCCAGTGACACAACCTCGCAGGACCGCAGCAACCAATCACGAACTCCGGTCAGTCCTCGCTCTGCGTAGTCATTGAGGCCTGGTGCGTACGTTGCCGCCAACTCCCAGTGACCGGCCTCCGGGACCGTGACCGCCACCGGGTCGATGCCTCGGGCAACCAACAGGCAGCGTTCGGCGGCCCGGGCAACGAGGCCGTTCGCGGTCGGGAAGGGCCGCAGGACGGCCAGCTCCGCGTGCACGATGGCGGCGACGACCAGGCCGGGCGCCTTGGTCGGCCGGGTCAGGATCCGCGCCAGAGCGCTCAGCCGCTCCCACATCTCGTCCGCGGACGGCGCCGGTCGCAGGCCCGGGATGTCGTCCGGCGCCGGCTCCCGACTGGTCCGCAGATGGCCCAGTTCCTCGTCCGGGCCCAGGTCGGCCGCGGCCAACTGGTGCAGTCTGGTCCAGACCTGCACCGGGGCGGTGTCCACGCGGGGCGCGAGCGCCATCAGCTCGCCCGTCATCCGGACCGCGCCGGAGGCCAGTCCGTCGGTGGCACCTCGCCGTACGTCGTCCAGTGTCGCCGGACTGCCCGCCAGCGCCGCGGACGCGTGGGCGCCGAGCAGCAGAGCCTCGGCCGTCACGTCCGAGCCCACCTTGCGCAGTCCCCGGTCCCGCAGCAGCACGTCGACCGCATCCCGAGCCGCCCGCGCCGCCGACCCGACCCCCTCGAGACCGGCCAACGGCTCGAACACATCCGCACTCATAGCTGCACCTTAAGATGACGTGGCATGGCGCTCGACATCGTCCCCAAGTTCAGCATCGTGGTTCCGTGTCATGCCTCGCGGGCGTGGCTGCGGCCGTGTCTGGACTCGGTGCTGGGGCAGTCGTTCACCGACTTCGAGGTGATCGGGGTGGACGACGCCGACCGGGACGGGTCCGGGCGGATCCTGGACGAGTACGCCGCCGCCGACCCGCGGGTCCGGGTGCTGCATCTGGACGAGAACGTCGGCCTCGGGCCGGCCCGGAACGCCGGGCTGAAGGAGTGCCGCGGGGAGTACGTGCTGTTCCTGGACGCCGACGACCTGTACCTCCCCGGCTCGCTGGAGGCGATCGCGGGCCGGATCGACGCGACCGGCCGGCCGGACATCGTGCTGTTCGACTACGAGCGGATCTTCTGGGACGGCCGGGTGGTCCGCAACCAGCGGCACGACGCGTTCGCCCGGGAGGGTGCGGGCGTGTTCACCGCGGCCGAGCGGCCGATCTTCCTGGCCTTCCTCGAAGTGGTCTGGAACAAGGCCTGCCGGCGGGACTTCCTCACCCGGCACGGGTTCGCGTTCACGGCCGGCTTCTACGAGGACGCGCCCTGGACCTATTCGACGATGCTGACCGCCGAGCGGATCGCGACGCTCGACCGGGTCGTCGTGCACTACCGCCAACATCGGACCGGCGGCAACATCCACGCCACCGGCGGCCACCGGCAGTGGGACATCTTCGACCAGTACGACCGGGTGCACGCGTTCATCCAGTCCGATCCGGAGCTGGCCGGCTGGCGCCGGTTCGCGTTCGACCGGTCGCTCGACCACATCCTCGCCGTACTGGCGAAGCCGGAGCGGATCGACCACGACGACCGGGCCGAGTTCTTCCACGCGGCGCATGCGTTCGCCAAGCGCTGGAAGCCGGACGGGTACGACGAGCGACCGGACCGGGCGCGGGTTCAAGCGCTGGTTGCTGGTCCACGACGACTACGCGACGTACTCGACCCTCAAGCTGAGCGCGAAGGTCCTGCACGTCTCGAGTCCGCGCAAGACCGTCGGCAAACTGCTGCATCGCGGCAAACTCGACCCGAACCTGGCGGCCTACACGGCGTACTGGTTCAAGCAGTTCGCCTGCAACCCGCGGGCGATCTTCGAGAAGGCCGCCGAACTGGCGCCGCATCTGCGCGGGGTCTGGGTCGTCGACGCCGACCACCTCAGCGCCGTCCCGGAGGGTGTCGAGTACGTCGTCGCGGGCTCACCGGCGTACCAGAAGCTGCTGGACCGGGCGACGTACTTCGTCAGCAACATGAACTGGCCGAAGGAGCTGGACAAACGCGAGGGCCAGATCCACCTGCAGACCCAGCACGGTACCCCGCTCAAGACGATGGGGACCGATCTCCGGTACTTCCCGGAGGCCGCGAAGGACCTGGACCTGGAGGAGCTGATGCGCCAGGTCGACCGGTGGGACTTCAACCTGTCCTCGAACCGGTACTCGTCGGAGATCTGGGAACGGACCTACCCGGCGTACTTCGAGGAGCTCGAGTACGGCTATCCGCGCAACGACCGGCTCCTCAACGCGACGATCGACGACGTCAGGGCGATCCGGACGAGCCTCGGGTTCGACGACTCGAACCTGGTGATCCTGTACGCCCCGACCTTCCGCGACGGCGTCGACTCGGTCCGGACGCCCACCGGCCTGATCGACCTCGGCGGGGACGGGATCCACCTCGACCTGGACCAGCTGGCGACCGCGGCCGGCGAACACGGCCGGGTGCTGGTGCGCACGCACTACTCGTTGTCGAAGGCACCGGATGCGCACACCGGCAAGGTGATCGACGTGTCGGACCATCCGCGGGTCGAGGACCTGATGCTGGCGGCGGACGTCCTGATCTCGGACTACTCGTCGATCACCTTCGACTACGCGAACCTGGACCGCCCGATCGTGCTGATGGTTGACGACCAAGGCTTCTACGACGGTCGCCGAGGGACGTACTTCGACGTCACCGAGTTCCCGCCCGGGGTGGTCGCGCGGTCGGCCGAGGAGCTGCACTCCGCCTTCCGCAGCGGCGCGTTCGCCTCGCCGGAGGCGGCCAAGCACCGGCACCTGTACCGGGAGAAGTTCTGCGAGTACGACGACGGCCGGGCCGCTGAGCGAGTGGTGCGGCGGGTCTTCCTCGGTGAGACCGACGTACCGGCGATCGCGCCGTTGGCGGATCGGTCGCCGGCACCCTCGCCGTACTTCATGCATAATGGATGACATGTCGATCAGCCTGGAATCCGTGAGCGCGCTGCGCCTGCGGTCCGGCCTGCGACGACGACGCACTGTCTGAACACCTCAGCCTGTTCCAGTCGCGTCTCCCTGAAGGACTTGATCATGTCCGCTGTTCTGCCTGTCCTGGCCACCAGACTGTCCATCGCCGCCGCTACTGCCTTCGGTCCGTCGTACGCCGACGTCGATCCCGAACTGCGGTCGGCGACGAAGCCCGAGTTCGGGCACTACCAGAGCAATCTCGCGCTCCGGCTCGGCAACCTGCTGAGCCTGCCGCCGCGGCAGGTCGCCACCCGCCTGGTCGCCGAGCTCCAGCTGGACGACCTGTGTTACCCCGCCCAGATCGCCGGACCCGGTTTCATCAACCTGACCTTGCTGCCAAGCACCTTGGCCGCGGCCGTCAACCAACCCGAGACCTTCGCCTCGAGAGGTGAGCGAGTCGTCGTCGACTACTCCCAACCCAACGTCGCGAAGCAGATGCACGTCGGCCATCTGCGGTCGACGGTGATCGGCGACGCGCTCTGCAACGTGCTGCGGTATGTCGGGTACGACGTGATCCGGCAGAACCACGTCGGCGACTGGGGCACGCAGTACGGGATGATGATCGAGCAGCTGCTCGAGGAGAGGCTGGACGCGAAGTCCCTTGATCTACAGGGATTGCAGGTGCTCTACGAGCGGAGCCGGAAGCATTTCGACGCCGACGGCACCTTCGCCGATCTCTCCCGGAGACGGGTCGTGCTCCTGCAGTCCGGCGATCCGGAGACGCGGGCGATCTGGCAGCGGATGGTCGACGTGTCGCTGGACGACTTCGAGCAGGTGTATGCGCTGCTCGGATCCGCCCTGACGCAGAGCTGACGTGGTCGGCGAGAGCGCGTACAACGACGACCTGCCCCGGATCGTGGACGAGCTGCAGGCAGATGGTCTGCTCACCGAGTCCGACGGCGCGTTGTGCGCGTTCCTGCCGGGCTTCACCGGCCGGGACAACCAGCCGCTGCCGGTGATCGTGCGGAAGTCCGACGGCGGGCTTCGGGTACAGCGCGACCGATCTCGCCGCCATCCGGTACCGGGTGAACACGCTCCTCGCCGATCGGATCGTGTACGTCGTCGACCATCGGCAGGCCCTGCACTTCGACCAGATCTTCACGCTCGCCCGGACCGCCGGTTGGTTGCCGCCGACAACTCAAGCCGAACACGTGCCGCTTCGGCACCGTCCTCGGGCCGAATGGAAAACCCTTCAAAACAAGGGCCGGCGGCACGGTGAAGCTGACCACTCTGCTCGACGGCGCGATCGAGCGGGCGGACGCGCTGCTCGAGGGCAGGACTGGAATCGACCGGCAGTCGACCGCGCGGGCGGTCGGGATCGGAGCCGTCAAGTACGCCGATCTGTCCAGCGACCGGGGTAACGACTACGTGTTCGACCTGGACCGGATGGTCGCTATGACCGGCAACACCGGCCCGTACCTGCAGTACGCCCACGCCCGGCTGACCCGGCTCCTCGCCAAGGCAGGCACCGAGAGTGGCGAGGTCACCGAACTCAAGGACCCGGCCGAAGAACGGCTGGCGCTGTTGCTGACCGGCATTCGCCGACACGGTCGCGCAGGTCGCGGAGACGCTCCAGCCGCACCGGCTCTGCACCTACCTCTACGAGGTTGCCTCCGCACTGTCCACCTTCTACGAGCAGTGCCCGGTCCTGACCAGCGAGGGCGAGACCAGAGCGAGTCGCATCGCCCTCTGCGCGGCGACCCGGAAGGTGTTGCAGGATGGACTCGGCCTGCTTGGGATCGAGGCCCCTGACGCCATGTGACTCTCAGGAGGTTGCCATGTTGCCGTGGTCCGCGGATCTCGCCGGCCGGTTCGAGCAGACGACGTACGAGAGCGAGTTGCTCCGCGGGAATCCGCTGGGTGATCCGCACGAGCGGCCGGTGCTGGTCTACCTGCCGCCGGGGTACGACGAGTCGGAGCAGCGCTACCCCACGATCTACGTGACGATGGGGTACACCGGTCACATCGGGATGTGGTTCAACCGGGTGCCGTTCCGGCAGCCCTATCCGGAGCTGCTCGACGCGATGTTCGCGACCGAGCGACGTCCCGCCGGCGATCGTCGTGTTCGTCGACTCGTGGACCAGGTACGGCGGTAGCCAGTGCCTCGACTCGCCCGGCACCGGGCAGTACCACTCGTACCTGTGCGAGGAGATCGTCCCCTGGGTCGACGCGACGTACCGGACCATCGCCGATCGCGACCACCGTGCCATCACCGGCAAGTCCAGCGGCGGCTACACCGCCATGGTGACGCCGCTGCTGCGGCCGGATGTGTTCGGCGCGCTCGCGACGCACGCCGGCGACGCGGCCTTCGACCTGTGCTACCGGCCGGAGTTCCCGCAGCGCGCACGAACCCTGCGGGACAAGTACGACGGCAGCTACGAGAAGTACTTCGAGGACGTCGCGACCCGGGCCGGCCGGACCACGAACGAGGACCTGCACCTGCTCGAGATCTACGGCTACGCCTCGGCGTACTCGGCCGAGCCGGACGGCACGGTGCTGCTGCCCTTCGACGATCTGGGCGCGATCATCCCGGAGATCTGGCAGCGATGGCTGTCCCGCGACCCGGTCGAGATGGTCCGCGAGCCGCAGTACGCCGACGCGCTGCGGTCGCTGCGGGCCGTGTGGATCGACGCGGGCAAGGCCGACGAGTACTACCTCGACTTCGGCGCCACTGCGTTCTATCGGGCCGCCGAGAAGGCCGGTGTGCCGGAGGAGAGGATGCACTTCGAGCTCTTCGAGGGCGGCCACGGCGGCATCGAGTACCGATACCCGCTCGCAGTCCGCTGGTTGTGCGAGCAGATGCGTTAATTCGGATGCCCCGAGCCCACCCGGGCCGTACCTTCGAGCCATGAGCTGGCCGGAGGGGATTGTCGCGCGCCCGATCGACAAGGGCGATGCCGAGGCGTGGGCGGACTTGCTGGCCGCCAGGGAGAAGGTCGATCAAGAGGGCGAGATCTATGGCCCCGAGGACTTGACCGAAGAGCTGGAGGAGCCGCACCTGGACGCGGCCCACGACACCATCGGTCTGTGGGCCGACGAGCCGGATGATCGGCTACGGCATGGTTCGCATCGCCGAGACCGTGGTGGACGTGGATCGGGTGCGCACCGAGGGCACCATCCATCCGGAGTGGCGCCGCCGTGGCCTCGGTACGACGCTGATGCGCTGGCTGATCCATCGGGCCGGTGAGCTGCACGCGGCGAAGCACCCGGACACGGCCGGGGAGGTCAGCAACGGCACGATCAGCACGAACACCGGCGCCAACACGTTGCTGCGGAGCTTCGGCTTCGAGGAGGCTCGGTACTTCATCGACATGAAGCGCTCGCTGGACCAGCCGGTCGCCGACGCCGCGCCGGCGGACGGATTCCGCCTCCAAGTGTTCGATCTCGAGCTCGACGAAGCGCTGCGGCTGACTCACAACGAGGTGTTCCTCGACCACTGGGGCTTTACGCCCCGGAGCGTGGAGAGCTGGAAGGCGAGGCACGCCGGATCCCGGTCGTTCCGCGGCGGATCGTCGTACCTCGTCCTGGACGGGGAGACGATCGCGGCCTATGCGCTCTGCTATGAGTGGGACGCCGACACCGCGCTGACCGGGATCCGGGAGCTGTACATCGGCCAGGTCGGCACCCGGCGCCAGTACCGCGGCCGCGGGCTGGCCCGGGCAGCCCTGGCAAAGGTCCTCACCGAGGCCGCACAGGCCGGCTACCAGCGGGCCGGTCTCGGCGTCGATGCCGACAACCCCACCGGTGCGCTCGGCCTGTACGAAAGCCTCGGTTTCGCGGTTCACAGCAAGTGGATCACCTACCGCTTGCCGCTGTGATCAGATCTGGGAGTCGACCGCGACCGGTACCTCGACGGTTCCGGCCGGGTGCGGAACCAGTTCCAGGGGCGGACGCTGAGCACGATCATCGTCAGGCTCAGGACGGCGTACACCAGGGATCCGATGAAGGCGGCGTGCACACCGTCGACCAGGACCTCCCGCGGGACGGTCGAGCCCGAGTTGCGGCTCGCCGTACCGAAGATGGTGACCAGGATGCCGAGGCCGAGTGCGCCGCCGACCTGCTGGACGACGTTCAGCATGCCGGACGCGGCACCCGAGTCCTCCGGCGCGACACCGGAGATGGCCCGGCCGACCAGCGGGATGAAGATCATCCCGGCACCCGCTCCGAACAGCAGCAGCGGCCCGACCACATCGGCCAGATAGGTGCTCTGCGCGTCCAGTCGCGTCAGCCAGACCGTGCCCAGCGCGACCAGCGTCGATCCGGTCAGCATCAGCTTGCGCGCCGTCGATCCTGGCAACCAGCCTGGGTACGACGCGCGACGCGGTGAACAGCAGACCGGTCAGCGGCAGGAAGGCGAGGCCGGCCGCCAGCGGGCTGAGGTCGAGCACACCCTGCAGGTACTGCGTCAGGAAGAAGAACATCCCGAACATCGTCCCGACCACGAGCAGCATGGTCAGGTACGCCGCCGATCGGTCGGCGGACCGGAACAGGCGCAGCGGCACGATCGGGTGGCTGACCCGGCGCTCGATCAGCACGAACGAGACCAGCAGGATCACACCGGCGGCGAACGCGACCAGCACCTCGGCCGACGTCCAGCCGGCGTCGGCGACCCGGATGAAGCCGTAGACGAGCGAGGTGATGCCGAGCGTCGAGGTGAGCGCACCGGCCACGTCGAACCGGCCGGTCTCCGGCTCGGTCTCGGTCAGCACCCGCCGGGCCGCGAAGACCAGGCCGATACCGATCGGGACGTTGACGAACAGACCCCAGCGCCAGGACGCCCAGTCCGTCAGCATGCCCCCGAGCACCAGGCCGACGCTGCCACCGCCGGACGAGACCAGGCTGTAGTAGCCGAGTGCCTTCATCCGCTCGGGACCTTCGCGGTAGGTGAGCATGAGCAGGGTCAGAGCGGCCGGCGCCGCGATGGCACCACCGATGCCCTGCAGCACCCGGGCGGCGAGCAGCAGTTCCGCGTTCGGTGCGAGACCGCCGAGCAGTGAGGCGAGAGTGAAGACGCTGATGCCGGTGATGAACACCCGGCGGCGGCCGAGCAGGTCACCGGCGCGCGCGCCGAGCAGGAGCAGACCGCCGAACGCGAGCGCGTAGGCGTTCTGCACCCAGGACAGGCTGGACGGACTGAAGTGCAGAGCTTGCTGGATATGAGGCATCGCGATGTTCACCACGGTGCCGTCGAGGATCACCATCAACTGGGTGATCAGGATGACTGCGAGGACTACCCCCGGCCGGCGCGCGGGCGTGCCAGTGGTGGCGCCGGCCGTGCCTGAGGATGGTGACGACATAGTGCTCCTAACCCCGAAGGGCTACAGTTGGGAGAGGAAAAGCGGAGCGCTCCTCCGGATACAATACGGAGGCACCCTCCGCTTTAGCAAGCGATATTCTCGGGGAACTTCGAGACTTCTCTGGAAGCTTTGAGGCACGGGCGGCTACCGAGAGCGAGGAGGCCGAGGATGGCGCCGACACCGTTGCCGTCGTTGCGGCCGACCCGCGCGGACGCGGCGCGGAACTACGACCTGCTGGTGACGGCCGCCCGGGAGGCGTTCGCCGAGCACGGCACGGACACCTCGCTGGAGGAGATCGCCCGCCGGGCCGGTGTCGGCATCGGCACCCTGTACCGCCGGTTCCCGAGCCGGACCGCGCTGCTCGAGGCGGTCTATGTGGACGAGATCCAGTCCGTCTGCGACCGGGCGTACGGCTTCGCCGAGCAACTGGAGCCGTTCGAGGCGCTGGCCGCCTGGCTGCGCAGCTTCGTCGGGTACGGCCTGTCCAAGAAGAGCCTGGCCGGTGAACTCACGGTTGCCTTGGGCAAGGACTCGCCGTTCTTCCGGTCCTGCAAGCTCAACGTGCAGGAAGCCGGCCAGCTCCTGCTGGACAAGGCGAAGGCGGCCGGCGAGGTCCGGCCCGAGCTCGACCTGGCGGACATCATGCGGCTGGTCGGCGGGATCAACATGGGCCGCGACATCGAGCCCGACCAGGCCAATCGCCTGCTCGACATCGTCCTCTGCGGCCTCAGGCCCGCTGCTTCCTGACCTCCGCCAGCGACGGGTTGGCAGCGTCCCCACTTCATCGGCGTACCTGCCGGCGGGCGTCGAGCTGGGCCTGGTCGGCCGCGGTCAGGCCCGCGTTCCAGCCGGCGCCGTTGGTGATCCGCGTCCGCCGGGTCGTGGTGTTCGGGAAGAGCTTGGTGAACAACGCGTCGACCTGTTCCTCCCGCTTGGCCAGCACCGGCAGCAGCCGGCCCGCATCGGCTTCGGGTACGGCGGCCTGCGTCGCGGCGGTCGTCGCCTCCAACCGCTCGCCGATCCGCTGCGCGTAGGCCATCAGGAACGACTGCCGGAACGAGCGCGTCCTCGACTCACCCCGGTGGCCGACGTGCTTGCCGGCAGCAAGCATCGCCCGGTTCGCCTGCACCAGCAGGGATGTGCTGAGGATCTCGGTGTGCTGGAGATCCAGCTCGGCCCCGACGATGGTGACCACGGCCAGATCGTCGATCACGACCGTACGGCACCGATTCGCCGACGCGACCGCGCCGACGAGCTGCGCCTTGGCCGAGACGTACGGCGTATCGACCCAGAGCCGGCGGCCCGCGGAGTCGTCCGGGATCTCCACCTCCGCCTCCACCAGGGCACTGTCGAGGGAGAACTTGGCCATCAGTTCCTGCGCCTTGCCGGAGAGGGCTTCCGCCTCGTCCGGGAACTCGGTCGCTTCCGCCTTCGCGAGCAGGCGCCGGATCCGCGCCAGCATCTTCCCGTTCGCCGGTACGACGGATTGCGTCCGACCCACCGGCGTACCTGGCAGGGGGCACAGCCGGGCCAGTACCGGCAAGGTCTGGAGGAAGCCGGCCAGCGAGAGGGCGTGATACAGGGTCAGGTAGCGGCCGACGCGGGCGCCCTCGGCCCAGGCGGTCAGGCTCAGCTCGGCGAACGGCTGCGGGACGCCGAGATCCGTCAGTTGATCGAGCCAGCGCGGGTCGATCGTGGCGGCTCGGTAGCGCTGGTGCTCCGCGGAGATCGCGGCCAGCAGCAAGGGCTCGACGCCGGCGTCCAGCCGGCGGCGGCTGTGCTGGACGACATCGCTCGGCGACCAGCCGCGCTCCCAGCTGGACCGGAGCAGACCGGTCAGAAACGCCTCCACACAACGGTCCACTTGCGCTTGGTCGCGTTCGTCGTACGCACCCAGGCGGGCCAGTTGCCCATCGGCCTGGTCGTCGCGCACGGCAACGATCGACGCCGCGATCGGTAACAATCGCAGGATTTCCTGATCACTCACGCGGTCGAGTCTGACACCCACCGAAGTTCCCGCCCAAACGGGAATGCCTTCCCTTGTGGATAACCCGGCTGCTCTGGAGGCTGGCCGCAACAGATCGGGGAGGAACCAGCATGACTCAACTTGCCGACAGCGGCATCGGGGATCTACGCGCAACGATCGACGGACCGGTCCTCGGTCCCGATGATCCTGGGTACGACGACGCGCGCCGACTGTGGAACGCGGCGATCGACCGGCATCCGGCCGTGATCGCCCGTTGCCGGAGCGCAGCGGACGTCAGCCGGGCCGTGTTGTTCGCGCGCGACCACGGACTGGAGATCGCGGTCCGTGGTGGCGCGCACAATCCGGGCGGCTCGGCCTCCGTCGAGGACGGGATGATGATCGACCTCAGCCTGCTGAACCAGGTCACGGTCGACCCAGAGGCGAAGCGCGCCCGGGTGGGCGGTGGTGCCTTGCTCCGCCAGCTCGACGCGGCGGCCCAGGAACACGGCCTGGCGACACCGGCCGGCATCGATCAGCCACACCGGCGTCGGCGGCCTCACCCTCGGCGGTGGAATGGGCTGGCTGAGCCGCAAGTACGGGCTCAGCATCGACAACCTGGTCTCGGTCGAGATCGTCACCGCGGACGGGCAGGTCCGGCGAGCCTCCGACGACGAGAACCCGGACCTGTTCTGGGCTGTCCGCGGTGGCGGTGGCAACTTCGGTGTGGTGACGGAGTTCGAGTTCCGGCTGCACGAGGCCGGGCCGATGATCCAGTTCGGCCTCGCGTTCTGGGATCTGGACCGGGGCGCCGAGGTGCTGCGGATGGCCCGCGAGGTGATCGCGAAACTTCCGGACGAGGTGAACATCGTGGTCGGAGCGGTGAACGCTCCGCCGGCTCCGTTCGTCCCGGCCGAGTACCACTTCCGGCCCGGGTACGCCCTGATCGTCACCGGCTTCGGAACGGCCGAGGAACACGCCCAGGTGATGGGCGAGATCCGCTCGATGGTGCCACCGCTGGTCGAGTTCGCGAGCCCGATGCCCTACACCGCGTTGCAGCAGATGCTGGACGAGGCGAACGACGTGGGGACTCCACGCGCTACGACAAGGGCTTCTACCTCGACGACTTCTCCGACGAGGCGATCCAGGTGATCACCGAGCAGGTCCCGCTCAAACAGTCACCGGGTTCGGTGCTGCTGCTCTACCGCCTCGACGGCGCCTTTTCCGAAGGTGGCCGAGGACGCCACCGCGTTCAGCGGCAGCCGGGCACCCGGCTACGCGGGCTTCATCATCGCGTTCTGCCCGACCCCGGAACTGCTCGAGCACGACCGGGCCTGGGTGCGGTCCTTCTGGGACGCGCTCGTGCCGGTCAGCCGTGGGATCGGCAGCTACGTCAACGCGATCAGCGACGCCGGCGTCGACGACCGGGTGCGGGCGTCGTACGGCCCGAAGTACGACCGGCTGGCCGCGATCAAGGCGACGTACGACCCGGAGAACGTCTTCCACCAGAACGCGAACATCAAGCCGGCCTAGATCGAGGCGGCACCGTCGATGACCAGGACCTGGCCGTTGATGTTGGTGTTGTCGAGGAGCAGCATCCGGACCACCGGGACGACGTCGTCCGGCTCGGTCAGATGACCGGTCGGCGTACGGCGGACGATCTGGTCGAGCTGGGTCTGGCCGAGGACGGCGGACATCTCCGAGGCGAAGAAGCCCGGCGCGACCGCGTTGGCCAGGACGCGGCCGCCTAGTTCACGCGCGAGTGAACGGGTGGCCGCGTCCATGCCGCCCTTGGTGGCGGAGTAGGCGACCAGGCCGGGGTAGCCGCGTTGTGCGCAGATCGAGGTGACGTTCACGATCCGGCCCTTCAGGCCTTTCGCCAGCATCCGGCGCAGGACGAAGCGCGTGAGGATCAGCGGCGAGGTCAGATTGGTCTGGATGATCTCGGCCAGGCGATCGGCCTTCGTGTGCACGTGCAATGAGTCCTGGCCGATGGCCGCATTGTTGACCAGGGCATCGATCGGGCCCAGCTGCGCCTCGACGGCTGTGACGAACGCCTGGCCGGCGTCGGCGTCGTTGATGTCGACAGAGCCGTAGTACAGGTGGTCCGGGTACTTCTCGCCGAGTGCCTTCAGCTCGGGCGTCACGGTCCGGGCGAAGGCGGCGACCTTCAGGCCGGCGGCGAGCAGGTCGGTGACGATCGCCAGGCCGAGGCCGCGGGAGCCACCCGACACCAGCACGACCGACGCGGGCGGGACCGTGCTGGATTCAGGGCCGGATTCAGGTCTGGATTCAGACATCGCTCTTCAGGGTTTCCTTCTGCGGGATCTTGTCGAGGAACGTGATCCGCCGCGGTACGCCGTAGTCGGGCAGACGGCTCGAGCACCACTGGACCAGGTCGGCGTTGGTGATCGGGCCGAGCGCCTTGTTCGGCACGACCTCGGCGGCGACCATTCGCCCGACCAGCGGCGCCTTGCGGGCGAACACCCGCGCCCAGGACACGCCCGGATGAGCCATCAGCACGTTGCGGACCACTCCGGCCGACACCTTCGATCCACCGACATTGATCTCGTCGGTGTCCATCCGCCCGGTGATCAGCACCCGGTCACCGTCGTACTCGATCCGGTCTCCGGTGTGTACGGCGCCGACCAGGCCGTCCCCGTGATGCGGCGACCGGATGACCAGCTCGTCCCGTTCGATCGACAGAATCGGGCGATCCGGGTCGGGCTTGCGCTCGAGCCAGGCGCGCGGGAAGCCGGCCTTGCCGTCGTGGACCACGATCGACGCGCCGACCTCGGAGGACGCGTAGATCCAGGAGATCCGGGCCTTCGGGAAGACCTCGCGGAGCTGGTCGAGGATCGCCTGGTCGACGGGCTCACCGCCGAGCGTGATCTGCTCCAGCGGTACCTCGCCCAGCATGTCGGCGTCGCGGTAGATCGCCTGCCGCCAGAAGGTCGGCGTCCCGGACGCGGCGGTGACACCGTGCTCGGCGGCGATGGCCGGCCAGTCCTCCAGCTCGTGCGGCTCGATCACGACCAGACCCTGATCGGCGTGGGTCAGCGACAGCGTGACGACCTGCCACCACGCGTAGGTGCCTGGAGAGTACGGGAGCAGCCAGGTGCGTGGCGGCTGGTCCCCGCTGACCGTGGTCAGGCTCTCGAGGGTGTGGCCGATGCGTTTCGGGCGACCGGTCGAGCCGGAGGTGAGCAGCCAGGCGCGGCCGGACTCCTCGACCCGCTTGAGTTTTGCCGGTGTCACTTCCCCATCGGGCAGGACGATCGCGAACCCGGACTCGCCGAGTTCTTCGCGCATCCGCTCGTCGACACGGGAGCTGGTCGCGACGAGCAGCTCGGTGCCGTGTACCGCGTGGTGGCGGACGGCCGCGAGTGCGTCGGCGCCGTTGTCGACCAGGACGGCGGCCGGCGACGGCAGTTGCGGCAGCTTGTGCAGGGTCCGCCAGGTCAGGCGCTTGCCGGCGACGACGACTGTGTTGTCGTCACCGATCAGGGCGGTGGTCCGGCGCCGCATGGTCACGACGCTGTCACGCCGACTGGAGTTGCTCGATGAAATCCAGCACGTCGCCGACGGTGGCGATCCGGCGCAGGCCGGGGGCATCGAAGTTCAGCTCGTCCCCCAACTCGTCCTCGACCCGGAGGGCCAGCTCGGAAAAGTCCAGCGACCGGAACCCGATATCTCGCAGATCCGCCGCGTCCTCTCCCGGCAATGTCCGTCCTTGAGCCGTCATCACCTCACCCATCAACTCTCTGACCCGACCCCGTGGCACCGAACTCATAAGCCCAAAGAGTAGCGTCCCCGTTCGCACGCGGACTCGGCTCAGGGGGGTTCCGGTGGCGAGGCCCCCACTGACGGCCGGCGGCGTACCCAGGCCTTCAGGCGTTTGAAACGCGCGGTGATCTCCCAGCCGACCAGGGCGATCAGGGGGCTCGCGGCGGCGACCGCGGCGAGCAGGACCTCCTCGACCGGCAGTCCGGCGAGGTGGAGGGCGACCATCGGACCTCCCGAACGCTGCGATACCTGGGCAACTACTGAGTGTAATGGGCGACGTCCCGGCGGTAAACGGCTCACCGCACGAAGACGCGACTCGGTGGACTCATACACTTTGCCGATGATCAGAGGCCGGGGGGAAGCGCGTGGCCGCGGGCCGTGGGAAGCGCGTGGCGGCGATCGTGAGCCTGCCGGTGCTGCCACTGGCCTGGTTCGTCGCGTTGCAGGAGCACCCGCCGTGGATGGCCGGCGCGTATCTCGGCTACCTCCTGGTCGTCATCGCCGTACCGGGCACGATGTTCTGGCGGCGGCTCACCGGCGGCACCGGCTGGTTCACGGCGGACGCGGTCCTGGGTACGGCGTTCGGCCTGGCTGTCGAGACCCTGCTCTATCCGATCGGGATGCTGTTCAGCCTGCCGTTCGCGGCGCTGCTGATGCCGGCGCTGGCGTTCGGGATGTGGCGGGCGTTGCCGCGGCGCAAGCTGCCCGAGCGGCCGACGCCGTGGTGGGCGACGGCCGGGGTGATGGTGGCGGTCGGTGTCGCGGCCGCGTGGTTCGTCCGCGTCGGATCGCACCTCATTCCGCTGGTCGGACCGGATGCGCTCCGGCCGAACTCGGACGCCCCGCACAACCTCGCACTGGCCGGCGAGCTCACGCACCACTTCCCACCCCGGATCCCGTACGCCGACGGCAAGTGGATGACCAGCCACTGGGCCGCGTACGACCACATCGCGTCGTCGCACTGGATCACCAACGTCCCGCTCGACGTACTGACGCATCGGATGGTGCCGTTCGCCTGGATCCTGCTGACGGTGCTGGGAGCCGCTGCGGTCGGCATGCTGCTCACCGGCCGCGCTGTCGCCGCTCCGATAGCTGCTGGACTCACTGTGGCCGCGGGAGACCTGGTTGCCTGGCCGTGGGCTGTGTCGGACCGGGTGTTCGCGGATGGCCCGTTCGCACTGGGTCAGCTGACCAATCCGCCGCAGGCGTTCTCCACAGTGCTGTTGCTGCCGCTCATCGCGGTCACTGCGTTGCTCTTGCGCCGGAAGCCCGGTCAGACGCGCGGTCAGCTGTTCCGGCTGTTCGTCGCGGCCGGAGTGCTGATTGCCGGGCTTGGCTCTGACGAAGGCGACCACACTGCCGATCTACGCCACCGGACTGGCCGCTGCGTGGATCTATCTGACGGTCCGAGCCGGTCGACTCAACCTGCGTGCGCTGGTGCTCGGCGTGGCCGTCGCAGCGGCGTACGCGGTGACCTTCTTCGTCGTACTGCGTGGTGCCACGTCCAGCGTGCGATTCGACCCGGCGCGCGAGCTTCGATGCGCTTGCGGATCGGATGGGCGGCGGCTCCGCCGTGGCGGTGATCGGGGCCGTGGTGGTGCTCGGCTGGGTCATGCCTGCCGTCGGTGCACTGCTGATCAGGCGACGCCTGCCGCGCGACCCGATGCCGGTGTTCCTGCTCTTCGGCTTCGCTGCGGCGATCGTGGGTGCCTCGCTCCTGTACGACGTGGGCGAGACCCCGCTGTTCTTCGTCCGCACCGGCTTCATCTACGGCGTACTGCTCGCCACCTGGGGTCTCGGGTCGCTGCAGCGTCGGCAGTACTGGGTCGCTGCGGTGGCGTTGCTCATCGGGGTTGCCGCGATCTACTGGGGTCGCGACCGATCGGACGGGTCGTGTACGTCGGCCACCTGCTTCGGACAGGCCCCAGCGGTCGCCTTGGTGATCGCAGCACTCGGTATCGGCGTGTTCGGGCTGGTCCTGCGCGGCTCACGTCGTACCTGGGCTGTCATCGCCGTCGCCGTCCTCGTGGGTACGACGGTGTCGCCGACGGTGACGTCATTGGACAAGTTCGCCACACCGCCGTTGACGGAGTACGACTCGATCGCGCCGGGTGGGATCGAGGCGGCACGGTTCATCCGGCGGAACTCCGGGTCCGACGACCGGATCGCCACCAACGTGCACTGCCACCGCGCCCGCGCGTCCCACTGCCTCACCGGCTCCTACTGGATCGCCGGGTACGCCGAACGCCGCGTGCTGGTGGAGGGCTGGGCCTACCAGAGCAGAGTGGACGACACCTATCCGGACGGCGTCCAGGGCCCCTACTGGGACCAGGAAAAGCTCCGTCTGAACGACGAGGCCTTCACCAATCCCACGCGTGACCTCCTGGAGACGCTGCGGACGAAGTACGACGTGCAGTGGCTGCTGCTCGACGAACGCGTCAGCGCGCCGCCGAAGGACCTGGACCGCCTCACCGAACTCCGGTTCCAGTACGGCACGGTCCGCGTCTACCAGCTGTACCCGCCGCCGCCGGCGAACCCGTTCCCGTCGCAAACACCATCACCGACCAGCACACCGACCACAACCCCGAGTTTCCCGACCGGCGCCCCCACGCAGACGCCGAGCATCCCGTCGCAGACCCTGTCACCGGGCCAGACGTTGCCGAGCCAGCCCTTCCCGACCGGAAGCCTGCCGACCGGCAGCATCCCGCCGCCGACGTTCCCGACCGGTCCCCTCCCGACGCAACTCACCACTACGCCCGGCGTACGGAGCGCCTGACCGTCAAGGCCGCGAACGCTACCGTTAGCAGGCGCTGGACACTACCGATAGCAGAGCCGTCAGCGCAGGGACACCGTCGGGATCGCGATGCTCTGGTTGGACAGCCGGTCCAGTGCGGTGACCGAGTAGAGGTAGACCTTGCCGGGCGTCGCCGTGGTGTCCAGGTAGGACTGGGCGGCGCCGGTCGAGCGGACCGTCGCGATCAGGTTGCGGGCGTCGTTGTCCGGGCAGTGGTCGCCACCGAGCAGCTCCCGGCGGTAGACCGCGTACGACGTCGTGTCGCCCGACGTACGACGCCACTTGACCTGTACGCCGGCACCGGTGCGAGTGGCCTGGACGGCGTGGACCGGGAGGGGCGGGCGGGAGTCCAGGGACGGCATCGCCGGGATGAGCGCCGGCCGGGTGTACCAGGTGGTGTTCAGCAGCGTGGTCGCACCGAGGCGGTCGGCGCGCACGTCCTTGGCGGAGAAGTAGATGTTGCCCTTGACCTCGGGGATCGTGCTGTCGAACGTCAGGTGGTTGCTCAGCTCGGCCGGGTCGTTCCAGTCCGGCGACGGGTCGACGTACCGACCTTGTAGTCGGCCTCACCGATGTAGAGGTGGACGTCGGTGCCGCGCGACCTGCTCGGCCCACCACGGGACGAGCTTGTCGTAGTCGGCGACGGCGAAGCCGATGGCCCAGTAGACCTGCGGCACGATGTAGTCGATCCACTCCTCCCGCACCCACTTGCGGGTGTCCGCGCAGGTCGTCGTACGACTGCACGCCGGCGGTGGTGTCGGAGCCGGTCGGGTCGGTGGCCTTGTTGCGCCAGACGCCGAACGGGCTAACGCCGAACTTGACCCACGGCTTGACCGCCTTGATCCGGCTGCCCGATCTCCTGGATCAGCAGGTCGATGTTGTTGCGCCGCCAGTCGGCGGTGGCGAAGCCGGCGCCGTACTGCGCGTACGTGGCGTCGTCGTCGAAGACCTGGCCGGCCACCGGGTACGGGTAGAAGTAGTCGTCGAAGTGCACGCCGTCGATGTCGTAGCTCGACACCGCGTCCATGATCGCGTCCTCGACCAGTTTGCGGGCCGCCGGGATGCCCGGGTTGTAGTAGAGCTTCCCCGCCGTACGTGACGACCCAGTCGGGGTGCTGCCGCGCCGGGTGCGTCGGGGACGAGGGCGTTGATGTCGGTGCCCATCGAGAGCCGGTACGGGTTGAACCAGGCGTGGAACTCGAGATTGCGCTTGTGCGCCTCGGCGACGGCGAAGGCCAGCGGGTCGTAGCCGGGGTCGCTGCCCTGCGTGCCGGTCAGGTACTGCGACCACGGCTCGACCGTGGACGGCCAGAACGCGTCCGCGGTCGGGCGGACCTGCAGGATGACGGCGTTGTGGTGCTGGCGGACCGCATCGTCGAGCCACGTGATCAGCTCGGCCTGCTGCTGTGCCGCGGTCAGACCGGTCTTGGACGGCCAGTCGATGTTCACCACCGACGACACCCAGCTCGCACGGAACTGCCGGAGCGGTGTGGTCGGGCTGGGCGCACATCGCTGCTGATCCGCGGGCACTTGCGCGGCGGACGCCGTACCGGGTACGCCGCTCAGCAACAGACCTGCCGTGACGCCTAGGACACTCATGGCTCGCCAGACTCTCATGTCACTCTCCGACCGTCGTTCGAGGTGAAGTGGAAAGATGTTTACACATGAGGGCACACGAAGAACAGTGCTTGACGAGATGGCGCTAGGTTAGGTGCATGCTGCGCCCCGCCACCGAAGCCGATGTCGACACGATCCGGCGCTTGCGTAACCAGCAGGCCAATCGCGACGTCAGCATCACCTCCCACGAGATCAGCGCCGACGAGCACGCTGCGTGGTGGGCGAAGACCTCGGTCGACCCGACGCGGCGAGTGCTGATCTACGAACGCGACGGTTCGGTGGCCGGGGTCGTCACCTTCTTCGACATCGAAGGATCCACCGGCGCGTGGGGGTTCTTCCTGGACGCGGACGGGCTGGCTTCGCGGGGCGAGACGTTGCCCGCGTGGATCGAGGTGATGCGCGAGGCGACGGCGTACGCGTTCGACGACCTCGGCCTCGACCTGCTCACCGGCGAGGTGCTCGAGCACAACTCCGTGGTCCGGCAGATGAACCGGCGGTTCCGCTTCACCGAGGGGACGCCGGAGCGGCGGTACGCCGACGGCCGCGAGATCACCGTGATTCCGATCAGCCTGCGCAAGCAGGACCGTAGAAAGGGCAGCAAGTGAGCACGATCGAGATCGGCGGAAAGCCGGTCGGACCGGACCACCAGCCGTTCGTCATCGCGGAGATGTCGGGCAACCACAACGGCGATCTCGAGCGGGCGAAGGACATCGTCCGGGCCGTGGCTGAATCCGGTGCGCAGGCACTGAAGCTGCAGACCTACACCGCGGACACGATGACGCTCGACGTCGACCTGCCGGCCTTCCGGCTGCCGGTGGAGCACGAACTGTGGAGCGAGGCGCGGCTGTACGACCTCTACGCCGAGGCGCACACGCCGTGGGCCTGGCACGAGCCGCTGTTCGAGCTGGCGACCTCGCTCGGGCTGGTGGCGTTCTCGTCGGCGTTCGACCAGACCGCGATCGACTTCCTGGAGAAGCTGAACGTCCCGGCGTACAAGGTCGCGTCGAACGAGATCGGCGACCTCCCGCTCGTGCGGGGGATGGCTGAGACCGGGAAGCCCATCATCATCTCCACCGGCTCCGCGACGCTGACCGACATCGACGCCGCCGTCCGTGCCGCGCGCTCGACCGGCAACGAGCAGATCATCGTGCTGTCCTGTACGGCGAGTTACCCGGCGCCGCCCGAGCAGTCCAACCTGCGCGCGATCCCGGTCCTCCGCGATGCCTTCGGCGTACAGGTCGGCCTCTCCGACCACACCATGGGCATCGGCGCCGCCATCGCCGCCGTGGCTCTCGGCGCGACTGTCATCGAGAAGCACGTCACCCTCAAACGCAACGACGGCGGTGTCGACTCGGCCTTCTCCCTCGAACCATGGGAGCTGGAGTCCCTCGTGGAGAACACCCGGATCGCCCAGCTGTCCCTGGGCCGGCCGATCATCGGCCCCAAAGAGGCCGAACAGAACGTCCTCCGCTTCCGCCGCTCTCTCTACGTCACCCAGGACGTCCGTGCCGGCGACCCGATCACCCCCGAGAACGTCCGCTCCATCCGCCCGGCCGGCGGCCTCGCACCCGACGTCTACCAGCAGGTCGAGGGCCGCCCGTTCCGCGTAGACGCCACAGCCGGCACTCCCCTCACCTGGGACCTGCTCTAGGCGCTGTGCGTCAATCGGTCCTGGCGCGGAGGCTCCGCGCCAGGGTGGGGATCATCACCGTCGCAGCGACGAGGTGCAGCCCGACGAGGGCACTGGTGGTGGCGGTGTTGGCCCCGGAGAGGAGGGGCGGGACCAACGAGATCGCGGTCAGCGACACTGCCGTCCACACGAAACGCTGGGCGGGGCGAGCGCTCCACCGAAGAAGAGCGACGGCAATGACGGTGCCCACGACCGAGAAGAAGCCGGTCACCACGGCGATTCCGGACAACGGGATCGTCTCGCCTCCATCCGAGATCTCGAAGTCGACGCCAACGGCCCGGGCAAGCGCGGCGGCGAGGGTGGTGGCCACCATCGCTGCGAGCGTGGCAACGAGGCCGGTGCCGACGAGCCCGCGGAGCCGGCGGGTTTGGTTGGTCTGGCCCGATGCAGGGCCTGCGACGGCCCCGGTGTCATTCATGCTGCTCATGTCGTTCCTCCATCGTTCGGTCATTGGCGCACTGGGTGTGTGTCGACTGACAGGTGACGGTCCTGGCCCTGGGGGTGACGATGCGCACCCTCGCCGTGCGACGGCCGGGGTTCCGCAGGGCGCGGACGCCGGTGCCGCGGAGCCAGAAGCCGGCGTCGCGTCCGAGCACCGGCCCGGGCTCGCCGTCGCGCAGCTCCAGCTGCACCCGCCCGCGGGTGACGACGCCGAATGCGTCGCACCACTCCGCCGCCACCACCGCGACACGCGCGCCACCACGCAGCGCGAGCGTCCACACCGGGACTACTCCGTGCCGTCCGCCGGCAGGCGCTCCGGCAGCCCCAGCCGCGGGAACTGGTCCGCGTGGAACGTGATGATCTCGGTGATCGCCCCGCCGGTGACGCGCAGGACGTCGATCGTCAACGGCAGGTACGCGCTCTCGCGCTCCTGCCACAGGTAGTAGGCGATGGCGGGCTGCCGGTTCACCGAGGTCAGGACGGTGCGCAGGTCCCCCAGGCCCTCGAACCCGCCCTCGACCCAGTCGTTCACCACCGCGTCGCGACCGACGTACAGGCCCGGCGTGGGCGGCATCGAGCAGCGGACGTCGTCCCGCAGCAGCGCGGCGAGCCCGTCGACGTCCTTGGCGACGCTCGCGTCGGTGAAGCGGCGCACCAGCTCGCGCGTCCCGGCGTCCTCCTCGCCGCCGGTCCAGTCCTGCCGCTCGGCGGGCAGGTGCTCCCGCATGCCGGCGCGGGCCCGCTGCAGCGCGCTGTTCACGGAGTTGACGGAGTCCCCGAGGAGCTCCGCGACGTCCTTCGCCGGCCAGCCGAGCACGTCCCGCAGGATCAGCACGGCCCGCGGGCGCGGCGCGAGGTGCTGGACGGCGACCAGGTAGGCCAGCTCGATCGTCTCCCGCGCGACGGCGACGGTCTCCGGCTCGTCCGCGTCGCCCGCGGGCAGTTCGTCGAGCAGCCGGTCCGGGTAGGGCTGCAGCCACAGCACCTCGCCGCCGGTCGCGGGCTCCGGGCGGCACTTGGCGAGCAGGTCCAGGCAGGCGTTGGTGGCGATCCGGTACAGCCAGGCCCGGAACGTCGACCGCCCCTCGAAGGTCTCCCGTCGCCGCCAGGCACGGAGGAACGTCTCCTGCACGGTGTCCTCGGCGTCCTCGAACGACCCGAGCATCCGGTAGCAGTGCACGTGCAGCTCCCGCCGGTGCCGCTCCGCCAGCCCCGAGAACGCCGGCTCGTCGACCTCGCCCAGACCGCTCTCACCCAGCCCACTCTCACCCAGTCCGCTCACGCCCAGCTCCTCCAGCCGCATGTCCGCACTCATCACGTCATCCTTCCGTCTCATCGTGTCCGGTCGTAGGTATGACGGGTGCGAGCGCGACAACTCATCACTGGGTCGTCGGCAACGGCGCGTTCGCCGCGGCAGGGATCGGCTATTGGCGGACCTGTTTCAGGGCGGTGCTCCACGACAGGACCTGATCCAGCACCGTGTTGAGCGTCTGCTCGTGCTGGCTGGTCGGCTTGAAGTCGTAGAAGTTCTCGAAATCGGTGTAGGAATACAGCGCGAGCTGCGTCCGGACGGTGGCGACCTGCAGTTCCGCCAGGATCAGGCGCAGGTGTTCCACCGCCCGGATGCCACCTGCCACGCCGTAGCTGACGAAGCCGGCCGCCTTGTCGGCCCACTCCGCGTGGACGAAGTCGAGGGCATTCTTCAGGCCGGCCGGCACTGAGTGGTTGTACTCCGGTGTCACGAAGACGAACCCGTCGAACGTCGCGACCTTGGCGGCCCAGTCCTTGGTGTGCTGTTTGGCGTACTGCCCTACCGCGGGCGGCAGTTCCTCATCGAGGAAGGGCAGGCCGAGCGCTGCCACATCGACCAGCTCGAACTCGGCATCGACATGCTTGCGGGCGAGTTCGTTCACCCACTCCGCGACTGTCGCGCCGACCCGATTCGGGCGGGTGCTGCCGAGAATGATGGCGATCTTCAGCATCTGTGGATCTCCTGTTTCGTGGTCAGACCAGCAGGCCGGCGTTCTTGGCTTCCTGTTCGAGTTCGGCGGGCGTACCCGTCCAGATGGTGCGGACGTGTTCGGTGATGACGTCGACGGGCCAGTTCCACCAGGCGAGGCGCAGCAACCGGTCGATGTCCTCGTCGGAGAATCGCTTCTTCAACGGCTTGGCGGGATTGCCTCCGACCGTGGTGTACGGGGCGACATCCGAGACGACTACCGACCCGGCCGCGATGATGGCGCCGTCGCCGATGGTGACGCCAGGCATGATGACGGCGTCCCGGCCGATCCAGACGTCGTTTCCGACGACCGTGTTGCCGCGGCTCTGGATCCTGGGGAGAAACTCCGCGGTCTTCTCGAGCCAGGTCCCGCCGAAGATGAAGAACGGGAAGGCAGTCGAGCCCATCATCGGGTGGTTCGCTGCAGACATCAGGAAGGTGGCGCCGGTGGCAATGGCGCAGAACTTGCCGATCACCAGCTTCTCGGGACCGGCTGTGTAGAGCACGTTCCGGGTCTCGAAGAGCATCGGATCGTCCGCGTCGTTGCAGGCGTTGTAGTACGTGAACTCTCCGACCTCGATCTTCGGAGAGGTGATCAACGGCTTCAGGAAGACCGTGTACTTCGCCTGGTCGTCGATCATCTCCGGCCAACGGATACTCGTCGGGTCAGGGACCGTGCTCATCTGTTCTCCTTGATCGGGTCAGACCTGTTAGTTGAATTCTTGATCGTCAAGCAGGCTCGGGACATCCCCTACCTGGGGGACCTGTGGAGTCCGGGCGCGTCAGGTCTGCGTGGACGGTTCCTTGACGAGTCCTTGCCGCTCCCGCCAGCCGGCAATGGCGGCGCCGATGGCCGGTCCGTTGTCTTCCTGCACGAAGTGGATGCCGGCACCGATGTGCTCGACCTCGAGCGCGGCGATGTGGTCCTGGCACCACCTGATGGTCGACGGGGTCATGATCGCGCCCGGGTCGAAGGTGAGCAGGAGCTTGGGCACCTCGGTGGTGGACCCGAGCCAGGTGTCGTAGGCCTCGACTCGGGTCACGACGTCGGCGGGTACGCCGTCGATGGGGATCTCGCGGGGCCAGACGAGGGTGGGCAGCCGCTGTGCCCGGTCAGTGAACGGGGCCCGATAGGTGTCGAACTCTTCGTCGCTCAGAGTGCGCTGGACGGAGTGAGGCAGGACGGATTCCACGAAGAAGTTGCGGTCCAGGATGAGCTCCTCACCCTCCCCTGGCCGGCGGAACGCCTGGAACATGTCTCGTGCCCAGGGCGGCCAGTCGTCCCAGGTCAGGGGGTGGACGATGGTCTCCATGAAGGCGATCCCCCGGACCCGGCCAGGGTGGCGAGAGGCCCAGTCGAAGCCGAGCGCTCCGCCCCAGTCGTGGCCCACGAGGGTCACGCCATCAAGCTCGAGTTCTTCGAACCAGGCGTCCAGGTAGCGGGCGTGGTCGGCGAAGCGGTAGGCGATGTCGGGCTTGCCCGAGCGGCCCATGCCGATCAGGTCCGGAGCCAGGCAGCGTGCCTGGCCGGCTAGCTCCGGGATCACGTTGCGCCACAAGTACGACGAGGTCGGGTTGCCATGCAGGAAGACGACCGGGGTGCCGTCGCCCTGCTCCTCGTAGTACATCGTCGAGTCCAGCACAGGTAGGTCGGGCACTGATATCTCCTTGGGTAGAGCGGGCTGTGCTCAGAACGAGGGCCGACGATCCCTCAGACCGCGCATGATTCCGCCGCGGTGACGTACTTCTCCGCGAGCGGGAGGATTCGCTGCTCCTCCAGACGCATGTGCTCATCGAGAGCATGAATCAACTCCCGTCATTCCGAAGGTCGCTATCACGTTATGTTCGCTGCGCGCGGCCGCGCACCCGCAACGGTGATAGTCGCGACTCGCTCATTGACAGCGTCTTGGCAGTGCGCCGCCCGTACTCGCGCGTGGTCGGCGGTACCGTGAGGCTCTGTGAGGCTGTTAGGTCGTGTCTCGGAACGCGCGGAGCTCAGCCAACTGCTCGACGCGGTGCGGGCTGGGCGGAGCGGCGTGCTCGTGATGCGCGGGGAGCCTGGGGTCGGCAAGACCGCGCTGCTGGACTGGGCGACCGAGTCGGCGGCCGGCCTGCGCGTTGCGCGGGTGGCCGGGGTCGAGTCGGAGATGGAGCTCGCGTTCGCTGCCCTTCAGCAGTTGTGCGCGCCGTTGCTGGACAAGCTGCAGAGCCTTCCGGATCCTCAGCGTGCTGCGATTGGCGTCGCGTTCGGGCTGAACGCCGGGGCTGCGCCAGATCGGTTTCTGGTGGGGCTGGCCGCGCTCAGCCTGCTGTCAGAGGCGGCTGAGCAGCAGCGCCTTCTCTGCGTGATCGATGACGCGCAGTGGCTGGACCGGGCCTCGGCGCAGGCGCTGGCGTTCGTGGCGCGCCGGCTGCTGGCCGAGCCGGTCGCGCTGGTGGTCGCCACCCGTGAGTCGGGCGACGATTTCCGCGGACTGCCGGAGCTGCTGGTCGGAGGTCTGCGTGATGGTGATGCGCGGGAGCTGCTCAGCTCAGTCATCAGGGGGCCGATGGATGAGCGCGTACGTGCCCGCATCATCGCGGAGACGCGGGGCAATCCGCTGGCGTTGCTCGAGTTGCCGCAGGGTGTGCCCGAGGTGCCGGGGTCGTCGGGGCGGATCGAGGACGGCTTCCGGCGGCGGCTGGAAGTTCTGCCGGCCGACACCCGACGGCTGATGCTGATCGCCGCTGCGGAGCCGGCCGGCGATCCTGCGCTGCTGTGGAGGGCGGCGGCCCGGCTCGGGATCGGAGTCGAGGCTCTCGCGCCTGCGACCGATGCCGGGTTGCTGGCGATCGGCGAGAGGGTGACGTTTCGTCACCCACTGGTGCGGTCTGCGGTGTACGGGGCCGGGTCGCCGCAGGAACGGCGAGTCGTGCACGAGGCGCTGGCCGACGTGACGGATCCGCAGACCGACCCCGATCGCCGGGCCTGGCACCGCGCCGAGGCGACGCTTGGCCCCGATGAGGACGTCGCTTCTGAGCTGGAGCGGTCGGCGAACCGGGCCCAGGCGCGCGGCGGATTGTCCGCGGCGGGCGCCTTCCTGGAGCGCTCGGCCACACTGACCCTCGACCCGGCGCGCCGGGCGGAACGGGCACTGGCCGCGGCGCAGGCCAAGTACCAGGCCGGCGCATTCGATGCAAGCCTGGGACTGCTGGCCACCGCGGAGTCCGGGCCGCCGGATGGGTTCCGGCGTGCCCGGATCGGACCTGCTGCGCGGCCAGATCGCGTTCGCGTCCAGCCGCGGCAGTGACGCACCTCCGCTGCTGCTGAAGGCGGCCCGGCAATTCGAGCCGCTCGACTCGCGGCTGGCACGCGACACGTACCTGGACGCTCTCGCCGCCGCGATGTTCGCCGGTCGCCTGGCTCTCGGCGGCGGGATCCGGGAGATCGCCGAGGCGGCGCGTGCGCGCGCCGTCAGGAGGCGCGCGCGGGCCCGATCTACTGCTGGATGGCCTGGCCCTGCTGATCTGCGAGGGCTACGCGGCGGGGGCGCCGGTGCTCCGCCGAGCGGTGAGCGCCTTCAGCGGGCCGGATGTCTCCAGGGAAGAGGGGCTGCGCTGGCTCTGGCTGGCCTGCCATGCCGCGGGGATCGTGTGGGACTACGCCGGCTGGGACGTGTTGTCCGACCGTCAGGTCACGCTCGCCCGTGACGCTGGTGCGCTGATCGCGCTCCCGATCGCTTTCAACACGCGCAGCGGAGTGCATCTGTTCGCCGGGGAGTTCGCCGAGGCCGCCTCGGTGGTGGCGCAGGCCGAGTCGGTCACCGAAGCGACTGGGAGCAGCATCGCGCCGTACGGCGCCTTGGCACTTGCCGTCTTCCGTGGCCGGGAAGCGCAAGCCGCTCAGCTGATCGAGCTCGCCGACGACGACGTGGGGCGCCGGGGTGAGGGTGAAGGGCTGAGCTCCGTGCTGTGGGCGACCGCGGTGCTGTGCAACAGCCTGGGCCGGTATGAGGAGGCGATGGCGGCAGCGCAGCGGGCGAGTGAGGACTCGCCCGCGGTCAGGTTCGCCAACTGGGCGCACGTCGAGCTGATCGAGGCGGCGGTGCGCAGCGGGGTACCCGAGCGCGCGGCCGACGCCGTCCAGCGGCTCTCTGACATCGCCCAAGCCTGCGGGACCGACTGGGCGCTGGGTGCCGAGGCCCGCTCGCGGGCGCTGGTCAGCGACGACGCGGCCGCCGAGAACCTCTATCGCGAGGCGATCGACCGCTTCGGCCGCACTCGCCTTCGGGTGGACCTGGCCCGCGCCCACCTCGTGTACGGCGAGTGGCTGCGCCGCCAGCGGCGCCGGCGTGACGCCCGCGATCAGCTCGCCGGCGCGTACCAGATCTTCGACTCGATCGGCGCCGCGGCGTTTGCCGAACGGGCGCGCACTGAGCTGCGGGCGACCGGCGGGCAGGTCAGGCAGCACACGATCGAGACGCCGGACATCCTCACCGCGCAAGAAGCCGTGATCGCCCGCCTCGCCGGCGAAGGCACGTCGAACCGGGAGATCGCCGCGCAGCTGTTCATCAGCGAGTCCACCGTCGCCTACCACCTGCGAAAGGTCTTCACCAAGCTCGGCATCAGCTCGCGCAGCCAGCTTGCTGAGACGCTTCCCGCACGACACGACGCCGCGCCCCAGGATTGATGCATCAGCGGACCTCGACGTGCAGCGTGCCGGCAAGCGGTCGTACGGCGAGAACGTGCGGACCGCGCGAGATCGTCAACGGCAGCCGGCTGGACAGGAAGGGCTCGCACTGCACCGCATGCGAGGAGTCGTCAGGCGCCGTAGCGAACAAGATCCAATCCGCCTGCGGATCCCCGCTGACGGACGCCGACATCAACGCATCCACTTCCACCACCGCCGCCCAGCCATCATCCGAGACCGTACGGCGACATGCCACATCAACGTGGTCGTCGGAGTCGGCCAGGTACCGCCGCCAACTGAACTCGACCTCACCCCAATCCGGCCCACGCACCACCACCATGTTGCCTGCAGCAACAACGGCGGTGGCTGTCATCCGGATCGGGGACTCGTGCAGGTTCACGTACCCACCGGTGGACCGGGTCAGCATCACCACCCGGCCGCCCTCGGCGTGCGAGACCAGCCGGTCACCGGCCGTCCACAGCAGCACCTGTTCCTGACCCTCGCGACCGCGCAGCCGGAACGCCCGCGTCGTCCGCTGGCTGAACGGGTCGTCCGGATTCGTCTCCTCGATGATCGGCCGGATCGGCAACCTCGCGGTGAAGTCGCGGCCGTCGATCTCCAACGGGACCTCTTCCTCGCCACCCGCCACCGGTCGGGTGACGAACAAGGCCGGATGGTCGAACCTCGACCGGCCGTGCAGCACCAGCGCATCCGGTGTCTGCTCGACCGACGTCAACCGGCAAGGATCCGTCAGCCGCCGGAGGGCGAAACAGCCATCCTTGCCAGGGCCCGGCTGAATCCAGCTCGTCTCGTCGATCCACGCGCCCGGCGGCCAGCCCGGGCTGCCCGCCCGTTGCCCACGTAGCCTGTCCTGCCGGCGGATCTGACCCGACCTCATCCGTACGTCGAAATGCGCCGGACCAGCCGTGCATTTGGCGAGCAGCTCGCGATCCAGCAGTACCTCGAACCCGACCAGCGCCGTGTCACCGTGCAGGTCCGCTGCGGCATACCGCCGTACCTTCAACGAATAGGGCCGCCCGGCGATGACGAGGGCGATCCGAAGGCTCGAGGAGCGCTTGGTCTCCAGGTGACGGATCTCGGCCGTGCCCTTGACCGACAACTCGCCGTCGACCCACGCCACCTCGCGCACGCTCGTCGCCAGCGTCAGGTCCTGCTCCGACGCAACGCACAACTCCTGCGGTACCAACCGCCGCACCGCGCGCACGTCCCGTTGTTGTACGTCGCGAGACGCTGCGAGCCGCCGGAGCAGCTCGACATCACCGGCCCGGAGGGCCGCGTACTGCAACCGGGCGAACCGAGGTGCGCCGTCGAGCGCCGACTCGTCCAGCCGATCGAGCAGCTGATGGGTGACCTCGACGAGCTGCTGCTCTTCCTCCGCGGGCACCGTACCGAAGGCCGTCAGTACGGCGTGCAGGTCGATCTGCGTGAAATGCGCATGCACCCGCGTGCGAACCGACGGCAGCGCATCCTCGACCAGGTCCAGCACCCGACCTGCCGAGTCGACCCGGTCACGGAGGTTGGCCAGCTGGAACTTCTGCTGGGTGATCGAGTCACCTGACTCCCGCTCGCGCCAGTAGTAGACCGGGGCAGCGAGAGTGTCGACCGTGACCGCGTTGAGGTGCGCCTTGAGGGTGACCGGGTAGTCCTCGTAGCGGATCGCCGGGAACCGGTACCCGTACTCGGTCCAGAACGAGCGCCGGTAGACCTTGTTCCAGACCATTCGGTCCAGCACCAGGTCGGGCGTCTCCGAGATGTGCGTGGCGAGCCGGTCGGCGGTGAAAACCTGTCCGTGGAGCCAGGACGGACGGACACCGTAGCTGTTGTTGAACCGCCGCGCGTTGCCGCCGGCGAAGTCCGACCCGGTCCGGTCCAATGTCCGGATCAGCATCCCGAACCCGTGCCGGGTCACCAGATCGTCGCTGTCGACAAAGGCGACGTACTCCCCGAGGGCCAGATCGGCGCCGGTGTTGCGCGCCGGTCCCAGTCCCGCGTTGTCCTGCTGGACCAGCCGGAACCGGGAGTCCTGGGTACAGAACTCCTTGGCGATCACTGCGCTGTCGTCAGGCGAACCGTCGTCGACCAGGATCGCCTCGAAGTCGCTCCACGTCTGCCGCGCGATCGAGTCCAGACAGTCCCCGATGTACGCGCCGACGTTGTAGAACGGCACCACGACGCTCAACCGCGGAGCCATCATCGCCTGCGCAGGCGGCGAGAGACCTTGCGGGCCACGACGCGCGGCTTGCGGACCTGGGCGGCGTGGAAGACCACCCGGGACAGGGCGTAGGTGCGTGAGCCGCGGATGCGTTCGTGGTCCGCGGTCAGCTTCTGCAGCTGGTCCCGGAGTTCGCGGATGCGGTTCTCCCGCGTCTTCATCGCCTTGTTGCGGAACCCGAGCGTGCGCTCGAGACCGAAGACATGCCCCTTCAGCTCGAACAGCTCACGCCGTGCCGCCTCAGCATCCGCCAGCGCAGTGCGTACGTCGACGCCCGGGTGCTCTCGGGTCTCGAGTACGCCGGCCAGCGCGGCTGCCAGATCTTTGCCGCGAGCAACATGTCCGGCGGACGCCGGCGCAGAGTCGGGTGACGTCGCCTGCACGGCCTCCGGCAGCTCGATCCCGGACATGCCCATCCAGGCGGAGACGAGATCGTCACCCACCATCCACGGCGGCCACGGGTGGCGCCGGTGCCCGCCGATCAGCCGATCGTGGAACCGGTACCAGGCGGCCGCAAGCAGGTCTGTCTTGTCCGTCGGCCCCGCGGTCGTCCAGGGCGAAACCCCGTGGGCGAAGGTGTCTCCGTCGACCACGACGTCGTCCCACCGGAGCACGACCGAAGAGTCAGTCGCCCACTCCCCAAGGCGCGCCGCCAACTTCCGGAAGGCGGGCACGTCTTCGGCAGCGGCCAGCCGGACCAGGACGGTCTCCACCGAAACACCATCCGGCACGGTGGAAGCCACCACGGTGGGGTCGAAGACGAGCTCATCAGCAGCCGAGGGTGTAGCTGTGACCGTGGTTTGCCAGCCGGCCGGTCCTCGGTCTGCGGTGAGGACCGACGGCCCGGTCTCGGCGTACAGATCATGCATAGCCCCCGGGCCGACGATGGCGAGCCAGCCGGTCGGAACAGCGGCCAGGAGGCCGGCCCTGGCGGCCGACTCGACACCCTTAGCGATAGGCGAGAGCAGCGGGACGTCAGCCGCCTCCAAGGCATCCACGGCCAGCCGCGTAGGCACCTCCCCCGGGCGGGCGGCCGCGGCGACCTCAGCCGTCACGAACGTCCGGGATCCGAAGTCGGCGTAGAGGTGAGCGGTCCAGGGCAAGGTTGATTCGAACTGGGAGACCGACACCGGGCGGGTCGGGTCGTCGTGCAGCGGACGCCACTCGTCGTCACCGTGGCGCTCGTCAGCCGGACGGCTGTCCAGCAGGTTCAGCAGGGAGAACTCGTTCTCGAGACCGAGCACGACCACCGCGTCCGGAGCAGCAAGTGCCGCCAGAGCGTGCAGCCGCTCGATCCAGCTCAGGTCGTCGCTGTCGTAGCCGAGAACACGGTCCAGCCCGTCGGCGGCAACGACCACCTCGAACGGCTGCGACCTCAAGCCGTCCAGAGCTCCCGCGACGACGTGGAGACGGTCGCCGAACTCCGCGGCCAACTCCTCGGCATCCGACACCGAGCGGACCAAGATCGTCGCGTCGGCGGTCCGCTCGAGGACGGCCGAGATCAGCGGGCGCGGGTGTGGGCCGACGATCAGGGTACGGCGGTCGCGTGGGAGGGCGTCGGCCAGCAAGGCGGCCAAGGCCGGGTGGTGGTCGGCGTGGTCGGTCCACGGTTGCATCTCACCGAGAACCACCTGCAGGTCAAACACGCTCTCTCCAATCGAACAGCATTCGCAGCTCCGCGGGTGGCATCATCCAGGGCTTGCCGAGCTCCAGGTCAGTCGTCACCCGGGCGGCTTCGAGGTCGATCGACGTTCCGAGCATCTCCGGCCACAGCCGCTCGATCCGGCTCTGCCCGCCGAACAAAGGGTTCTCGCCTTCCAGCTCCATCGGGTCGCCGTACACCGCCGGCTCGCAGCCGGCCGCGACGCCGTAGAAGATTGCCGTCGACAACCGGTTGGCGGCGACCCGCTTGTGCCGCCGCAGCTCGGCCAACTGCTTGAACAGGAAGCGCCGATCCGTCCCCTCGTAGGAGAACCCGCGGCGCCCGAACGACACGACGCGGAAGCCGGCGTCCTCATAGAATCCCCGGACTTCGGGTCGGTCGTACTCGGTGTAGTAGAGGCTGAAGGTGACCGGCCCGGGCTCGGTCTCGCGGATCTCGCCGATCAGCCGCTGATGATCACCGTGGATCTTGCCGCCCTCCCAACCATGGAAGAGGAACCACAGCGTTCCTTCCCGCTCGACCGGCTCGACTTCCTTCTCGAGCTCCAGCAGATAAAGGAAAGGAGCGCCGATGCTGTGGTAGTTCCGCCGCCCCAGTGCATGTCCGCGCCGTCGCGGTGCGTCGCTCCAGGTGAACCGCCAGGCGCCGTCGTAGAACTCATGCACCGGGTTCCATCCACAGCCGATGTTCCAGCCGTGTTGTAGATATCCCCGCAGCCGTGGCGGGTGATCGAAGTCCAGGCCCGCGTAGCGACTGAGGATGTGCGTCTGACCGTAGTAGTGGTTGTGGTGATGCATCAGCGGACCTCCACGTGCAGCGTGCCGGCATGCGGCCGTACGGCGAGAACGTGCGCAGCGCGCGAGACCGACAAGGGCAACCGGCTGTACAGGAAGGGCTCGCACTGCACGGCGTGCGACGAACCACCAGGCGCCGTCGCGAACAGGATCCAGTCCGCCAGCGAGGCCAACGGGTCGTCCGAGATCCGCACCGCCGCTGCCGGGATCAACGCGTCCACCTCGACAGCTGCTTCCCAGCCGTCGCCGGACAAGGTACGACGGCACGCCACGTCCACGTGGTCGTCGGAGTCAGCCAGGTACCGCCGCCAACTGAAGCCGACGTCACGCCAGTGCGATCCCCGCACCACCAACATGTTGCCTGCCGCAACAGCATCGGTGGCGGTCGTCCGGATCGGGGACTCGTGCAGGTTCACATACCCACCAGTCGACCGCGTCAGCGTCACCACCCGACCGCCCGCAGCCTGGGAGACCGCGGACTCGCCCGCTGTCCACAGCAACACCCGCTGCTGCCCCTCGGGACCGCGCAGCCGGAACGCTCGCGTCGTCCGCTGCCCGAAGGGGTCGTCCGGATTCGCCTGCGCCAGGATGTCCGCGATCGGCAACCTCGCAGTGAAGTCGCGGCCGTCGATCTCCAACGGAATCTCTTCCTCGCCGCCCACAATCGGTCGGCTGACGAGCAACGACGGCTCGTCGAACGACGACCGGCCGTGCAGCACCAGTGCGTCCGGTGTCCGCTCGACCGACGTCAACCGGCAAGGATCCTCCAGCCGCCGGACGGCGAACCATCCGTTGTTGCCCGACCCAGGCTGAATCCAGCTGGTCTCGTCGATCCACGCACCGGCCGGCCAGCCAGGACTTCCGGGACCCTGTGCACCGAGCATGCCCCGCCTGTGCCGTCGCCCGGACGTCATCTGTACGTCGAAGTGCGCCGGAGCACCCGTGCAGCGGGCGAGCAGTTCGCGATCCAGCACGACCTCGAACCCGACCATCGTCGTGTCACCGTGCAGATCCAGCGCGTCGTAACGGCGTACCTGGAGCGGATAGGGAGTGTCCGCGATGACCAGGGAGATCTGCAGGCTCGACGACCGTTCGGTCTCCAGATGGCGGATCTCGGCGGTGCCCTTGACCGACAGCTTGCCGTCGACCCACCGCACCTCGCGCACGCTCGTCGCCAGGGTCAGATGCTTGTCCAAGACCCGGTACAACTCCTGCGGTACGCCGGCCGCACCCAGGCCCGGGTAGTTGTAGTCGAGCTGCCACGACCGCCGCGGGCGGGCCACCGCACGAGCACCGCCGCGGAGTCCGCCGTCGTTGCGGAACTGCGCGAGCCGCCGGAGCAGCTCGACATCGCCGGCCCGAAGCGCCGCGTGCTGGATCCGGTCGTACCGGTGGGTGGCGGCCAGGACCGCGTCGTCGAGCCGATCGAGCAACTCGTGGGACAGCTCGACGAGGTGCTGCTCCTCCTCGACGGGCACCGAACCGAACGCGGACATCAGGGTGAGTACGTCGATCTGGGCCAGGTGCGCGTGGACCCGCCGGCGGACCACCGGCTGGGCATCCTCGACCAGGTCCAGCACCATCCCGGCCGAGACGACCCGGTCACGGAGGTTGCCGACCTGGAACTTCTGCTGCGTGATCGACTCACCCGACTCCCGCTCGCGCCAGTAGTAGACCGCCTGGGTGATCGTGTCCACGGTCACCGCGTCCAGGTGCGCCTTCAGCGCGACCGGGTAGTCCTCGTAGCGAATCGCCGGGAAGCGGTAGCCGTACTCGGTCCAGAAGGATCGTCGGTAGACCTTGTTCCAGAGCATCCGGTCCAGCACGAGGTCGGGGAACTCCGACACGTGCGTCGCGTGCCGGACTCGGGCGAACGGCTGCCGGTGCAGCCAGGACGGACGGACGCCGAAGCTGTTGTTGAACCGCCGCGCGTTGCCGCCGGCGAGGTCCGAACCGGTCCGGTCCAGGGTCCGGATCAGCGCCATGAACCCGTACCGCGAGACCAGATCGTCGCCGTCGACGAACGCCAGGTACTCGCCCCTCGCCTGGCGGATGCCGGTGTCCCGGGCCGGCCCGGGACCGGCGTTGTCCTGCTGCACGAGCCGGAACCGGGAGTCCCGGGAGCAGAACTCCTTGGCGATCACCGCGCTGTCGTCGGGCGAACCGTCGTCAACGAGGATCGCCTCGAAGTCGCTCCACATCTGCCGCGCGATCGAGTCCAGACACGGCCCGATGTAGTCACCGACGTTGTAGAAGGGCACGACCACGCTCAGCCGCGGTGTCACTCCGGCAAAACTCCCCTCGTTGCTGGCTTACGCGTGCCCCCCAGAGCACTGGTTACGTAGCGGCAACGAGGTGAACTGTCAGAAGGTTATGCACCGGTTCGAATCCGTAGCGGGCCCAGACGCGCTGGATGCCGGTGTGGTGGGCCTGCGTGGACACGACCAGGCGCCGACTCGTGCAGGCGTCCTCGATCGCCGCGAGCAGATGCCCGTACCGGCCCCGGCCCTGTTCGGCCGGTACGACGCCGGCCAGCTGGACCTCCGTCCAGGAGCGCTGCTGGTCGATCGCGGCCAGCGCGAGCACGCGCCGGTCGGGCCCGCGCAGGACGACCGCACCCGCGTCAGCGATCCGCCGCCGGGCCCAGTCCTGCCGACCGGCCAGCGCCAGCCCCCGGTCGAACTGCGGGTTGGCGCAGTAGTGGTTCCCCGAGTCGCCGAAGACGTCGGCGACCAGGTCGTCCACCAGGACGTCGTCGGCCGCGGGCTCGACCCGCGCGGTGAAACCGGCCAGCGGCGCCGGCCGGCGGCCCTTGCCGGTCGGGAGGGACCAGTAGACGACGGTGTCGGCCAACACTGCCCGTCGCGGTCCACTCGCCAGCGCCGCGAACCAGGTCGTCTCGCGCGCCGGGTAGCGCAGCACGATCACATCGGCGGTCGACCGCTCGACGGCGGCCAGTACTTCGGCAAGCGGCGTACCGGCCGAGGCGGACACACCCATTCGGTCGATCGAGACGCCGAACCGCTTCGCCGCCTCCACGGACGGCCGCACGGTCAACTCACCGGCCTCGAGCCCGTCATACCAACTCATAGGGCGCTGAGCTTAGTCGTTCTCGTCGACCGTTTCGGCGAAGGTCTGGTGTCCGTGGTCCTCGAGGCTGTCGTAGCCGACGAGGAACTGTGGCCGCCGCTGGCTGGACTGGAACAACCGGGCGACATACTCACCCAGCAGACCGAGACACAACAGCTGGATCGCTCCGATCACGCTGACCGCCAGCACGGTCGACGTCCAGCCCGGGATGCCGCGACCGGTCAGCTTGATCACCAGCGCACCGACCACGAACAGCCGCGGACAACACACCACCGAGCAGCCCGAGCCAGGTAGCCAGCCGCAGCGGCGCGGCCGAGAACGCGGTCACACTGTCGAACGCCAGCCGCAGCATCTTCGTGAAGTTGTACTTCGTCGTGCCCGCGGCCCGCTCGGCACGCACGTACTTCACCTCCGCACTCGGGAACCCCAGCCACGGGATCACCAACCGGAACACCCGGCCGTCCTCGGGCAGCGCGTTCACCGCATCGACCACCCGCCGCGACACCAACCGGAAATCGGCCGCATCGAACGGGATGTCCTTGCCGACCAGCCGGCACATCAACCGGTAGTACATCCGCGCCGTCGTCCGCTTCACCCACGAATCACTCGAGCGATCCGAGCGAACGCCGTACACCACATCGACGTCCCGCTCGCGCGCGGTGTCGAGGAACTCGGCGATCACCTCCGGCGGATCCTGCAGATCGGCGTCGATCGTCACGACGTACTCGCCCCGGGCCCGCCGGAAACCGGCCGACTGCGCCGCCTGATGACCGCTGTTCCGGAGCAGCCGGACCACCGCAGCTGCGGCCAGTCCTTCGCGACCTCGAGCAGCAGTGCGGCCGTCTTGTCCCGGCTGCCGTCGTCGACGACGACCAGCTCGTAGGAGATCCCGAGTCCGTCCAGCAGCGGCCGCATCCGCGCGAAGAACATCGGCAGCACCTCCTCCTCGTCGTACATCGGTACGACGACGGAAAGCGCGGGCTGATCACTTCGCACGAATCAGGACATTACTCGCTCAGATGAGCCCCATCAGCGCGTCTGCGACCCGGGCGCGACCGTTGCCGTCGACCAGCCTCCAGCCCGCCGCAGCCAGGCGAGCACGCTCCGCTGGATCAGTCAGCAGTCGCTTCAGGACGGCCGCGGCGTTTGCCGGGTCTTGTCGAAGGTCGGACAGGACTCCGACGCCGGCCGCCGTACCGGTGGCTATGGCGCGTTCATAGCCCATCACCTGGTTGTCCACGACACACACGAGCCCGGCCGTCGCCCCGAGACACAGCAGCTCCCACGTCGACGTACCCGATGCGCTGATGGTCAGGTCGGCCTCGCGAACCGCCGCCGCAAGCTGATCCGTCGGCCCGATCACGTCGACGCGTTGCCGCGGTTGAAGCTTGACCGCGGCGATCCGCGCGGCAAGGTCCGCGATCGGCGCGACCACGGTGGCCTCGAACGGTACGCCGGTGGCCACAAGGGCCTGGACCACGGGCGGACCGGCGCCGAACGCGTCCGTCCCGCCGAAGAACGCGAACACCTTCGGTACGGCGACCTGCCGCGGCGCGGGTGGTTCGGACGGGCGGAGGGCCAGGATCTCGTCGCGGATCATCACGTACTGCAGGCCGGCCAGCCGGACCGAGTCGCGCGGCAGCTCGGGGTGGTCGAGCTCGGCCGCGAGGTTCTGGTCGACCAGCACGTCCGCCTCGGCGCCCCGGAACTCGCCGTCGACGATGGCCAGGGTCGGAACACCGGTCGCGCGGACGGCCGCATAGACCGAGGCGTCCAGGTCGTAGGAGTCGAAGACCACCGCGTCGAGGCCGAGCCGGCCGATCAGCTCCACATGCTCGTCCGGAGTCCACACCGCCCGTTCCACGCCGATCCCCCGGGCCGCAATCTGGTCCGCGCCCCACGGCACCGTGTACGCATCACACACGAACACGAGTTCGACGTCTCGCCGTCGTACCTCCTCCGCCAGCGCGAGGCACCGCATCACATGCCCGATTCCCCGCCCCGGCCCCACATCACACCGCACCCCGACGCGCTTCACGCCCTGACCGTATCGTTCGTTTGATCACGCCCGGGTAAGACGCTCGATTGAGGGGGATTCACCCCGGCCAGCTAGTGTTCGTGGTCGCACCGCGAGTACGGTGCACGGAACCAGCCGTCAGAAGGGTCCTGCTCGAGTGTCCATCCTCACCGGCTCCGACATCCTCGTCACCGGGGGCACCGGGTCCTTCGGCCGGGCGTTCGTCCGGCATGCGCTGGACCAGCTGAACCCGCGCCGGATCATCGTCTTCAGCCGCGACGAGCTCAAGCAGTGGGAGGTCCGCCAGCAGTTCGGCGACGACCCCCGGCTGCGGTTCTTCCTCGGCGACGTCCGGGACCGGTCCCGGCTGCTGCGCGCCATGCACCGGGTCGACTACGTCGTCCACGCGGCCGCGCTGAAGCAGGTGGACAGCGGCGAGTACAACCCGTGGGAGTTCGTCCAGACCAACGTGATCGGCTCGCAGAACGTGATCGAGGCGAGTATCGACTCCGGCGTGAAGCGGGTCGTGGCGCTGTCCACCGACAAGGCGTCCAGCCCGATCAACCTGTACGGCGCGACCAAGCTGACCGCGGACAAGCTGTTCATCAACGGCAACCACTACGCGGCGGCGTACGACACCCGTTTCGCCGTGGTCCGGTACGGCAACGTGATGGGCAGCCGCGGGTCGATCATCCCGAAGTTCCGCGCACTGCACGCGGCCGGCAAGTCGCTGCCGATCACCGACATGCGCTGCACCCGGTTCCTGATCACGCTGCCGGAGGCGGTCGAGTTCGTGGTCGACTCGTTCGACCTGATGACCGGCGGCGAGCTGTACGTGCCGCGGATCCCCTCGATGAAGGTGACCGACCTGGCCCAGTCGATCGCGCCCGGCGCGCAGATGCACGACATGGGCCTGCGTCCGGGCGAGAAGCTGCACGAGGAGATGATCAGCCCGGAGGAAGGCCGGCGCGCGCTGGCGGTCGGCAATCGCTACGTGCTCCAGCCCGACCTGGCCAACTGGGGCTACCTGCCGCCGGCGGACGGCATCCCGGTGCCGGACGGGTTCCACTACGCGTCGGACACCAACGACCTGTGGTATTCGATCGAGGAGATCCGCAAGATCCTGGAGAGCGACGTCTAGCAATGTTGCCGTACGGGCGTCAGTCCATTTCCGAGGCGGACATCGAGGCCGTCACCGCCGTACTCCGAGGCGACTGGCTCACCACGGGGCCGGCTGTGACCGCGTTCGAGACCGCTGTCTCCGAGTTGGCCGGTGGACACCGCACGGTCAGCTGTACGTCGGGGACCGCGGCCCTGCACATCGCGTACGCCGCTCTCGGCGTAGGACCGGGTGACGAGGTCGTCACCACCCCGATGACCTTCGTCGCAACGGCGTCCTGCGCGGCGATCCTGGGGGCGAAGGTGATCTTCGCGGACGTTGACGACGACACCGCCCTGATCGATCCATCCGCCGTCGAGGCGGCGCTGACCGAGCGCACGAAGGTGATCGCTGCGGTCGACTACGCCGGCCAGGCAGCCGACTACGACGCTCTGCAGCCGCTGGCGGACCGGGTCGGCGCCCGGACCCTCGCCGACGCGGCCCACTCGATCGGTGGCAGCGCCGATGGGCGTCCCGTCGGGGATCTCGCCGACGTGACCACGATGTCCTTCTTCCCGACCAAGAACCTCACCACCGGCGAAGGCGGCGCGGTGGTCTGCAAAGACCCGGCGGTCGGCCGGCGCGCGCACGAGTTCCACTTCATCGGCCTCGTCCGCGACCCTGACCGCTTCGAGATCACCGACGAAGGCCCGTGGCACCAAGAGGTCCACGAGTACGGCGTGAACTACCGGCTCACCGACCTCGGGGCCGCGCTCGGGTTGTCGCAGCTCGCCCGGCTCGCGGACTTCAAGCGCCGCCGCGCCGAGATCACCGCCCGCTACAACGAGGCCTTCCACGCTGTCGACGGGCTGCGTACGCCGGTGCAGCGGGCCGGCGTGGATCCGGCCTGGCACCTCTACCCGGTCCGCGTCCTCGGCGGCCGCCGGCGCGAGGTCTTCGAGGGCATGCGGGCCGCGGGCATCGGCGTCCAGGTGAACTACATTCCGGTCTACTGGCACCCGGTGTTCGCGCGGCAGGGCTACCAGCGCGGCCAATGCCCGAACGCCGAGCGCTTCTACGCCGAGGAGCTGTCCCTCCCACTCTTCCCCGACCTGACCGATACCGACGTCGACCGGGTGATCGACACTCTGATGAAGCTGGTTGGCTAACGTGACTGATGTGACCCGATCGAACCTGATCGGCGGCGAGATGCTGAACTGGTCGGATCTGCGCCCGGGGGACGCCCGCCCCGCGGCCGCCGGACCAGCCGCCGCAGCACTCTTGGCCGCCGCCCTTCAGCCCAGTGACGTCGTCCTGCTCGCCGGCCCGCACTCCTTGGACCTGATCGCCGACATCGCCGCGCGCGTCACCACCGTGGATGTCCTGGTGCGTTCCGCCCCCGACGCCGAAGAGATCGCCGGAGTCATCGCCCAGCCGCTCGCCGGCAACAAGGTCTTCTGTGGCGCCCTGGACCGCTTCACCCCGGCGTACGGCGCATCGTCCGGGTACGACGTGGTGGTCGCGCTCGACGGATTGGACCGACTCGTCGGTCCGGACACGTCGAAGCTCACCTGGGCGGACGCTCTGGCCGCTCTGCAGGATCGGCTCGCTCCCTCGGGCCGCCTGCTGCTCGGGGTCGAGAACGAGTTCGGTTTCGAGCGCCTGCTCCAGCCCGCCATCGCAGCCGCGCTGCCACGCGACGAGGACTGGGCGCGCAGCCTCACCGAGGCCGCACCGGCCGGCCTGAAACCGCTCCGGACCGCCCTCGGCGAGGCCGGCCTCGACATCTCGCAGACGTACGCGGTTTTCCCGTCACTGGTCGACGCGGAGGTCGCGCTCACGGACATCAGCGGACCGCTACCGGCCGCGGTAGCCGCCCGCGCCATGGCCGGCCGGTACGCCGGTCCCACCCTGATGGATCCGTATCGCCTCGTGCAGGACACGGCTCGGGCCGGCCTGAGCGTCGAACTGGCCCCGGCTTGGTACGTCGTCACCGCCGCCGGTGACCTGCCCGGTGTGCTGCCCGCCGATGCGGTCCCGGGTGGCCCGGGTGTCGTCCTGGAGGAGTACCTGCTCGCCGCTCTCCGGGTCGACGATCACGCGGCGGTGCGGCGTACAGTTCCCGACTACGTGATGTGGTTGGGTGCGCAGGACAACGACACCGCGCAGATCGCCGCTCCGGACAACGTCATCCTCGACAGCATGTCGTTCCGGTTGTTCGGGGAAGGTGAGCCCGTCGCGGCGCGTGGCGAGGCGCTGGTCGTCGCGCACCTCGCGCGCTTCGTCCGGCGTTCGATGGATAGTGGATCGAGGCAACCATGGCCTGCTGGTGGCGCCCCTGACGGGTTGACGGCACGGCTCGCCGCGATGGCCGGAATCACTGTGCCAGATCGGATTTCGCCACGACCTGAGATGGTCAGGCCGCTCGGTAGCGCCGAACAGTTGGCGACCGTCGCACGCCTCGCGGAAGAGCTGACCGCCGCCAGTCGGCGGGCGATCCTCTTCCAGGGTCAGATCAGCGGCATTCGCCAGTCGAGGCCGTACCGCGTCGGCCACACCGTGACCGGCCCACTGCGGGTGGTGCGCCGGTACGTGCTGCGGGCACTGCGGACGGCTCAGCGACTGCCGCGGAAGGTCCGGGGACGCTGATGCACCACGCCAACCACTTCTACGGCCACGCGAACATCATGGCGTCGTACGCCGGGTACAAGAAGGCGCCGTACATCTGGGGCTATCTCCAGCACGGCTGGAACATCCTGGACGGGTTCGCGCACGGCACCAGCTTCGCGCCAGGAATGCCGAAGTACGTCTGGTCCGACAGCGTCCGCCGGCGCGGCCACTCGCTCGGGCTGCGCAACTACTCGGTGATCGGCTCGGTCTGGCTCTACCTGCTCAAGGTGCACCCGGAGCTCGCCACCCCGGCAAAAGGGGCCAAAGGCACCATCTTCTACCCGTTCCACGGCTGGGAAGGCCAGCACGTCCTCGGCGACCACGGCCGGCTCGTTGCCTCGATCAACGAGCACGAGACCGGCCCGGTGACCGTCTGCCTGTACTGGAACGAGTACGAGAAGCCCGCGATCCGCAATGTCTACAAGGATGCCGGCTTCCGCGTCATCACCCATGGCTACCGGGGACTGCACTGGCGCCGGACCGACGCCAAGTTCCTGGTCAAACAGTTGGGCGAACTCCGCAGACACGCGCGCGTCGCGTCCAACCGACTCAGTTCCGCCGTTCTGTACGGCGCTTCGATCGGTCTGCAACCGGGGGTCTACGGCGACCCGATGGTGCTGGAACACGAGCATCCCTCGTTCGGCGGGCAGGCCCGGATCAAGCGGCTGTGGCCGGAGATGGACCAACCGTTCGTGCCGCCCGCGGTCGCCCGTGAGTTCACCGACACCGAGCTGGGCGTCGAGCATCTCGCCGGCCCGGCCGAGATCCGGGAGTTGTTCCGATGGAACCCCTGACACAAGCGCCGGTCATCGGCATCATCACGCAGGTCCGGGTGACCAGCACCCGCCTTCCGGCCAAGGTGCTGCTGCGCGTCAGCGGCCGGACCTACCTCGAGCACCACCTCGAAAGGCTCCGCGGGACCGGCCTGCCGGTGATCGTGGCAACCACCACGAATCACGACGACGACCCCGTCGTCGGGCTGGCCGAACAGGCCGGGATCCCGGTCTTCCGCGGCTCTGAGGACGACGTCCTGAGCCGCTTCGCCGGCGCCGCGCGCGAGCACGGGCTGGACGGGATCGTCCGGGTGACCTCCGACTGCCCGCTGATCGACCCGGAGGTCGTTGCCGCGGGCGTCGATCGGTGGCGGTCCGAGAACGACCTGGACCTCTATCTGTCGAACTGCCTGGAGCGCACCTACCCGCGCGGCATGGACTACGAGATCTTTTCCGCGGCCCGGTTGTACGACGCCGACGCGAAGGCGACCCTGCGGTCGGATCGCGAGCACGTCACGCCGTACCTGCACCAGAACCGGTCCGGCGACATCCGGTTGCTGAATCTGCCCTGGTCGGGCGGCGGAGCGCAGTACCGGCTGACGCTCGACACCGCGGACGACTGGAAGTTGCTCGATGCCCTCATCGAGGACTTCGGCGCGACCAGGCTGAATTGCGCCGAACTGGTCGCCATCCTGGCCGCTCACCCCGAGCTGGCCACGCTCAACGCGCACATCGAACAGAAGAAGCTCGGCGAGTGAGAGCGCGCAAGGCTGCCGCTACGGCATGATTTGCGGTGATGACCACCGATGATCCAGGATCCGAGCCGGCGAACGAGGCCCGCGCGAAGTCGTTCGGCGCCGTCGCGGCCGCGTACGACGCCGGCCGGCCGACGTTTCCCGTCGAGGCGCTGACCTGGATCCTGGGTCCGGGCCGGGGACTGCAGGTCCTGGATCTGGGTGCCGGCACCGGCAAACTCGCCGCTGTCGCCGCGGCTCTCGGCCACGACGTGGTCGCGGTCGACCCGTCGCAGGAGATGCTCGAGGTCTGCCGGCGGCGGTCCGGCATCGACACCATGGTCGGTGCGGCCGAGTCGATCCCGCTCGCGCACGCCTCGGTGGACGCCGTGATCGTCGGTCAGGCGTTCCACTGGTTCGACCACGCCCGCGCGCTGCCGGAGATCGCCCGCGTTCTGCGGCCGAACGGCGTACTCGGCCTGCTCTGGAACCACGCGGACACCGTCGTCCCCTGGGTCCGCCGGATGGTCCACGCGATGCAGGGCAGCGACCACATCGGCGGCGACCGGTTCGATCCGATGCCGATCCTGCTGCAGTCGGACCTGTTCGCACTGGTGGAGACCGCCCGGTTCCGGCACTGGCAGGACCTGGACCGGAACGGCCTGCGGCAGCTGGCCCTGTCGCACTCCCGGATCGCGATCCTGACCGAGTCCCGGCGGGAGGCGGTGCTCGACCAGGTCGATGCCCTCTACGACACCACGGCCCGTCCACCCGAGCCGCTCCGGATGCCGTATTTCACCGACTGTTACCGGGCTCGTCCCAGTGACCTGGCGAATTATCGCCGTACTCTCGACGCGCCACTGGCCCCGCACCTCTAGAAAAACCGGTGAAACGTTTTGGTTGCGGTAGGTCACAAATCCACGACTTGGGGCTAACGTGCACCTGTTCGTGTCCAGGGCTGTGTCATAGGAGAGCTGGGAACTCATGGACCAGGAAGTGGTGCGCGACCGGGACGCCCGTGCCTATGAGGCCGTGTACGAAGCAGCCGACTTCACCGAGCTGAGACGGCGCTACAAGAACTTCGTCGTGCCGTGGACGATCGCGTTCATGGCCTGGTACCTGGCCTATGTCGCCTGCTGCAACTGGGCCCGGGGCTTCATGAACCACCAGGTGGTCGGGCACATCAACGTGGCGCTGATCTTCGGCCTGCTGCAGTTCGTGTCCACCTTCGTGATCGCCGCGCTCTACGGCCGGTTCGCGAACCGGAAGCTCGATCCGCTAGCCCAGGGGCTGAACGCCAAGTACAAGAGGGAGCGCCGCCGGTGACCGTGATTCCTGTATTGATACCGCTGGCCGACGCCGAGCCGGGCAACCGGGCACTGACCCTCTCGCTGTTCACCGCGGTCGTGGCCGTGACGCTGTACATCACCTGGCGAGCGTCCCGGCAGAACAAGACCGCCGCCGACTACTACGCCGGCGGCCGCTCGTTCAGCGGCGCGCAGAACGGCCTCGCCATCTCCGGTGACTACATGTCCGCGGCGTCGTTCCTCGGCATCTCCGGCTCGATCGCGCTCTACGGGTACGACGGCTTCCTGTACTCGATCGGGTTCCTGGTGGCGTGGCTGGTGGCGCTGCTGCTGGTCGCCGAGCTGCTGCGGAACTCGGGCCGGTTCACGATGGCCGACCAGCTCGCGTACCGGATGAAGCAGCGGCCGGTCCGGACCGCGGCCGCCACCTCCACGATCGTGGTGTCGATCTTCTACCTGCTGGCCCAGATGGTCGGCGCCGGCGCGCTGGTCGGGCTGCTGCTCGGCGTCAAGAGCGAGGGCGTGAAGGCGGGCGTGATCATCCTGGTCGGCGCGCTGATGATCATCTACGTGACCTTCGGCGGCATGAGGGGCACCACCTGGGTGCAGATCGTCAAGGCCGTGCTGCTGATGGCCGGCACGATCCTGATCACCTTCCTGGTGCTGCTGAAGTTCCACTTCAACATCTCCGACCTGCTCGGCTCGGCCGCGGCGAAGTCCGGCAAGGGCGAGGCGTTCCTGCAGCCGGGGCTGCTGTACGGCAAGGACCTGACCGGGCAGATCGACTTCCTGTCGCTCGGCCTCGCGCTGGTCCTCGGTACGGCGGGTCTGCCGCACATCCTGATCCGCTTCTACACCGTGCCGGACTCGCGGGCCGCGCGCCGGTCGGTGCAGTGGGCGATCGGCCTGATCGGCGCGTTCTACCTGATGACGCTGGCCCTCGGGTTCGGCGCGGCGGCCCTGCTGGACACCGGCAAGGGTTCGGCGGTGGCCGAGTCGAAGGGCAACGTCGCCTCGCCGCTGCTGGCCGAGTCCGTCGGCGGTGGCGCCGACTCGCTGGGCGGCGCGATCCTGCTCGCGCTGATCGCGGCGGTCGCGTTCGCGACCATCCTCGCGGTGGTCGCCGGCCTGACCCTGACCTCGGCGTCGTCGTTCGCGCACGACCTCTACGCGAACGTGATCGCCAAGAAGAAGCCGACCGAGCAGGGCGAGCTGCGGGTGGCCCGGTTCGCCGCGGTCGGGATCGGCGCGGTCTCGATCGCACTGGCGATCCCGGCACAGCAGGTGAACATCGCGTTCCTGGTCGCGCTCGCCTTCGCGGTCGCGGCCTCGGCGAACCTGCCGGCGCTGCTGTTCAACCTGTTCTGGCAGCGGTTCAACACCTCCGGCGTGGTCTGGAGCATCTACGGCGGCCTGATCTCCGCGGTCGTCCTGGTGATCTTCTCGCCGGTCGTGTCCGGCACGCCGACGTCGATGATCACCGGCTCCGACTTCTCCTGGTTCCCGCTGTCGAACCCGGGCATCGTGTCGATCCCGCTCGGCTTCCTGTTCGGCATCCTGGGCACGTACCTCGGCCGGGACAAGGCGAGCGAGACCCGCTATCACGAGCTGTCCGTCCGGTCCCACACCGGCGCCGGCGCCGAAGGCCCTGCCAAGCACTAGCTCTGCGCAGGCCGAGGCGATCGAGACGCTCGCGGTGTGATCACGTTCCTGGTCGCAGGAGGAGGCCTGGCCGGCGAAGTACGTCGCGGTCGAGGCGACGCTGGACTCGAGCAGCCGGCCGACGGTCGAGCAGATGCTGCCGATCGTGCGCCGGTACATGCCGGAGGAGGCCGCACAGCAGTTCGCCCACGCCGAGGTCGACAACCCCGACAGCACGATCGTCTTCTTCAGTTTCACCCCGACCTGCTGGTTCTCCGGCGACTACTCCTGAGCTGGACTTCGGCGCGCTCGGCCGCTGACGTCACCAAAGCCGCACGAAGCGTCACGAGCCGTTGACGCTCGCGTAGCCATGCCGTAACAATGAGCCAGCGCTGCGCAAGAAACGAGCAGAATCAGAGCAAGTTTCCGACTTCGCGTGGCGGCTACCTCCTTGCATCCTCCACCCCGCCCACCAGGAGAGGCCATGCGAATCCCGAAATGGCGGCTGCCAACCGCCTTGCTCGCCGCGAGTCTCGCGCTCGCGGCGAGCCCGCTCGTCCACCCGACCCCGGCCGGCACCGCGGCTGCCGCCGTACTGGCCGGACCGAACCTCGCCGCCGGGAAAGCCGCGGCGGCCAGCAGCGTCACCGAGACCTACGTCGCGTCGAACGTGACCGATGGCAACCAGGGCACCTACTGGGAGAGCGCGAACAACGCGTTCCCGCAGTGGGTCCAGGTCGACCTCGGCTCGTCGGTCGCGACCAACCAGGTCGTGCTCAAGCTCCCGACCACCGGTTGGGGCGCGCGCAACGAAACCCTCGCGGTCCAGGGCAGCACGGACGGGCAGAACTTCACCGACCTGTCCGCGTCCGCGTCCCGCGCGTTCAACCCGCCGAGCAATACCGTCACGATCGACTACGGCACCGCGACCGCGCGATACGTCCGGATCCGGATCACCGCGAACACCGGCTGGCCGGCCGGGCAACTGTCCGAGCTCGAGGTCTACGGGCCGGCGACCGGTGACACCCAGGCTCCCACCGCCCCGGGCAACCTGGCCTTCACCGAACCCGGCGCCGGCCAGATCCGCCTCACCTGGAGCGCCTCGACGGACAACGTCGGAGTCACCGGGTACGACGTCTACGCCAACGGCCAACTGCGGACCAGCCTCGGCGGCACCGTCCTCACCTACACCGACAACCAGCCGGGCAGCGCGTCGATCTCGTACTTCGTCCGCGCAAAAGATGCTGCGGGCAACCAATCGGCGAACAGCAACACGGTGACCCGCAGCGGCAGCAGCGGGCCTGGCAGCAACCTCGCCCTGGGCAAGCCGATCGACGCATCCGGCTACGTGCACATCTTCGTTCCGGCCAACGCGAACGACGACAACGTGACGACGTACTGGGAGGGCAACGCCAACCCGGCCACGCTGACCACGAAGCTCGGTTCGAACGCAGACCTCAGCTCGATCGTGATCCGGCTCAACCCGGACTCGGCCTGGGGACCGCGGACGCAGACCTTCTCGATCCTCGGGCGGGAGCAGAGCGCTTCCGGGTTCACCACGATCGTGCCGAGTGCGTCGTACGACTTCAGCCCTGCGAGCGGGAACAGTGTGACGATCCCGGTCAGCGCGCGGGTCGCCGACGTACGGCTGAACTTCACCGGCAACACCGGTGCACCGGCCGGACAAGTCGCGGAACTTCAGGTGATGGGTGTGCCGGCGCCGAACCCGGACCTCACGCTGTCGGGGGTTTCGTGGACGCCGACCTCACCGGTCGAGACCGACACGATCACGGTCCGCGCGACGGTCAACAACTCCGGTACGGCGGCCGCCGCGGCGACCGACGTGAACTTCTACCTGGGCGACACCAAGGTCGGTACGGCGGCCGTCGGCGCGATCGCGGCCGGGGCGTCGACCACGGTCAGCGCGTCGATCGGCACGCGGGACGCCGGCAGTTACGCCCTCAGCGCGAAGGTCGACGAGTCGAACACCGTGATCGAGCAGAACGACGGGAACAACACCGCGAACGCATCCGGACCACTGGTCGTGACACCGGTCGCGAGCTCGGACCTGATCGCGGCAGCGGTCAACTGGACGCCGGGCAACCCGTCTGCCGGAAACTCCGTCGCGTTCTCTGTCGCTTTGAAGAACCAGGGCAGCGTCGCGTCGGGCTCCGGAGCCCACGGCATCACCTTGACGGTGCTCAACGGCAGCACTGCTGTGGCCACCTTGACCGGTTCGTACAACGGGTCGATCGCAGCCGGCGCGACCACTCCCGCCGTTGCCCTCGGCAACTGGACGGCGGCGAACGGTCGCTACACGGTGCGCGTCGTACTCGCGGATGACGCGAACGAACTGCCGGTCAAGCGGACGAACAACACCAGCGAGCGACCGTTCTTCGTGGGCCGCGGCGCGAACATGCCGTACGACCACCTGGAGGCCGAGGACGCGTCCGTCGGCGGCGGCGCGCAGGTCATCGGGCCGAACCGGACCATCGGCGACCTCGCCGGTGAAGCGTCCGGCCGGCGCGCGGTCACGCTGAACTCGAACGGCGCGTTCGTCGAGTTCACCACCCGGGCCAGCACGAACACACTCGTCACCCGATTCTCCATCCCGGACTCGGCCGGCGGTGGCGGTCAGACGTCGTCCATCAGCGTGTACGTGAACGGCACCTTCGCCAAGACGTTGCCGCTGACGTCGAAGTACTCCTGGCTGTACGGCGCGGAGGCTTCGCCGAACAACTCACCAGGGTCGGGTCCGGCCCGGCACATCTACGACGAAGCGAACATCATGCTCGACCAGACCTATCCGCAGGGGACGAAGATCCGGCTGCAGAAGGATCCGGCGAACAGTACGACGTACGCGATCGACTTCGTCGACACCGAAGCGGCAACGCCGATCGCCAACCCGGGCGCGGGATTCGTGACGCCGGCCGGGTTCACCCAGCAGGACGTGCAGAACGCGCTCGACCGGGTGCGGCAGGACACCACGCTGCAGGGTGTCTATCTGCCGGCGGGTGAGTACCAGACGTCGTCGAAGTTCACCGTCTACGGCAAGGCTGTGCGCGTTGTCGGCGCCGGGCCGTGGTTCACCCGCTTCGTCGCACCGCAGAGCCAGTCGAACACCGACGTCGGTTTCGACGCGCAGTCGTCGGCGAACGGATCGACGTTCAGCGGGTTCTCGTACTTCGGCAACTACGACAGCCGCAATGACGGTCCGGGCAAGGTGTTCAACTTCGCGAACACCTCGAACATGACCATCGACAACATCTGGACCGAACACCAGATGTGCCTGTACTGGGGCGCGAACACCGACAACTCGGTGATCAAGAACTCGCGCATCCGGGACTCGTTCGCCGACGGCATCAACATGACGAACGGGTCGGCCGGCAACACGGTCAGCAACAACGACGCCCGGTCCACCGGCGACGACAGTTTCGCGCTCTTCAACGCCATCGACGGTGGTGGCGGCGAGGTCCGGGACAACGTCTTCGAGAACCTGTCCGCGACACTGACCTGGCGGGCCGCCGGATTCGCGGTGTACGGCGGAACGAACAACGTGTTCCGCAACCTGTACGCCGCGGACATGCTGACGTACCCCGGTGTCACGATCAGCTCGCTCGACTTCGGCATCCCGATGAACGGTTTCGGCGCCACGCCGCCGACGCAGTTCCAGAACGTGTCGATCGTGCGCTCCGGCGGTCACTTCTGGGGCAACCAGTCGTTCCCCGGGCTGTGGATCTTCTCGGCCTCGAAGATCTTCCAGGGGATTCGCGTCACTGATCTGGACATCGTCGATCCGACGTACAGCGGCATCATGTTCCAGACCAACTACGTGGGCGGTCAGCCGCAGTTCCCGGTCGCGGACACCATCTTCACCAACACGACCATCACCGGCGCCCGCAAGTCCGGCGACGCCTTCGACGCCAAGTCCGGCTTCGGCATCTGGGCCAACGAACTCCCCGAACCGGGCCAAGGCCCAGCCGTCGGCAACGTCACCTTCAACAACCTGACCCTCTCCAACAACGCGGTAGACATCCGCAACACCACCACAACCTTCACCATCAACCGCAACTAACCCTCACCCCAGGGGCCGCCAGAACACCCTCTCTGGCGGCTCCTGGCCGGGCTCAGCCAGAGGTCCTTCGGCGGTACAGACGATGCGGGCGATCAGAGGTCGTCGGCGATGCGGGCGAGGGCCTCGCCCGCCTTCAGGACGAGGGCCTGGTCGGCGTCGTCGAGGCCGCGCAGGAGCTTGCCGAGCTCGTCGGCCGCCTGCCGCCCGGAGGCGTCGACCGTCGCGACGCCGGCCTCGGTGAGGACGACCGCGGTGGCCCGGCCGTCGACGGGGTCGGGCTCGCGCCGGACGAGCCCGGCCTCCTCCAGCGACGCGACGGTGGTGGTCGCGGTGGGCTGCGAGCAGGGCACCCGGGCCGCGATCTCGCCGATCCGGATCGGTTGCTCGTCGGCGATCAGCATCAGCGCCAGGAACTGCGTCGGATGCAGGGCCGTGGCGGTTCTGCTCCTGCGCAAGTGCCTGACGATTCGGTGCATGCTCACCAGTAGTTGCAGGGTTTCCTGCGCCATCGCGATCACCTCCGAAGGGAAGCGCCATCCTGGCACAGCTGAGAGCGATCTCCTACCTTCAGTCCAGACGGATGTCCGGATGGTAGAGGTCCAGCCAGGTCGCCAGGGACAACGTTTGCTCCAGATGACGCCGTGCGGTCCCGTCAATTGACCGGGTCAGTTGCTCGACCGCCGTCCGGTCGACCAGGTCGAAGACCGGGTGACGGTCGGCCAGCAGGTCGCGGACCTGACCGGCGAGGGCCCCGACGTATGCCGGGTCCTGGGTCTGCGGGTACGGCGACTTCCTCCGCTCGGCGACCGACTCCGGCAGCACGTCCCGGGCCGCGGCGCGGAGCAAGCTCTTCTCCTTGCCGTCGAACGTCTTCAGCGACCACGGCGTGTTGTACACGTACTCGACCAGGCGGTGGTCGCAGAACGGCACCCGGACCTCCAGCCCGACCGCCATGCTCATCCGGTCCTTGCGGTCCAGCAGGATCCGCACGAACCGGGTCAGGTGGAGGTAACAGATCTTCCGCATCGTCCACTCGTCGTCGGACTCCCCGTCGAGCCGCTCCACCTCGCGGACGGCGTCGGCGTACCGATCTCTCAGATGACCACCCAGGTCGAGCCGCTTCAGCACGTCCCGACGCAGCACGCTGCCCCGCGCGTTCCCCCGCCGTGCCGCCGTATAGGCGATCCATGGGAACATCTCCCGCTTCCGCACCTCGGCGTCGTGGAACCACAAGTAGCCGCCGAACACCTCGTCCGCCGACTCACCCGACAACGCGACCGTGGACTGCTCGCGGATCGCCTTGAACAGCAGGTAGAGCGAGCCGAAGATGTCGCCGCCCACTGGCGCGTCGTTCGCCCGGACCACCTTCCGCCGGATCTCCGGGTCGGTCAGAACGGCGTTGTCCAGCACGATGTCGGAGTGTTGGGACTTCACCAGATCCGCGACGTCATGCACGTACGGCGCATCCGGCGTACTCCGGAGCTCACTCGGCTGGAAGTTCTCCTCCTGGCCGGCGAAATCGACCGCGAAACTGCGGACCTTGCGCCCCTCCTCGGCCAACTGACCGGCCGCGAGGGCTGTGATCACACTGGAGTCGAGACCGCCGGACAACAGCACACACCGCGGTACGTCGGCCACCAACTGGCGACGCGTGATGTCGTCGAGCAACTCGCGCACGTGCGCCACGGACGTGTCCTGATCGTCGGTGTGCGGCTTGGTCTCGAGACGCCAGTACCGGCTGGTGTGGATACCGGCCCGATCGACAGTGACGACAGTGCCCGGCTCGACCTCGTACATCCCGGCCCACAGCGTGTGGCCTGGGGTCTTCGAGACCGTGAGTAGCTCACGCAGTCCGTCCGCTTCGACCGCCGCCGGGACTTTGGGGTTCGCCAGGATCGCCTTCGGCTCGGACCCGAACAGCACACCGTCGGCGGTCGGGTAGTAGAAGAACGGCTTGATGCCCATCCGGTCGCGGACCATCACCAGGGTCTCGATCCGCGGGTCCCAGATGGCCAGCGCGTACATCCCGTTCAGCCGCTCGGCGAACGCCGTACCCCACTCGGCGTACGCACGGAGCACCACCTCGGTGTCCGAGTCGGTCGTGAACGAGTGACCGCGGCGGCGCAGTTCGTCGCGCAGCTCGGTGTAGTTGTAGACCTCGCCGCTGTAGACCATGCCGAGCGTGATCGAGCGGCCTTCGGACATCACCTCTGTGGTCATCGGCTGCTCACCGCCGGGCAGATCGATCACGGCCAGTCTCCGGTGCCCGAGGGCGACATGCGGGGCATGCCAGGTGCCGCGCGCGTCCGGTCCGCGACACGACATCGTCTCCGTCATCGCGTCGACTACGTCCCGCTCATCGCCCAGATCGTGCCGGTAAGCCACCCATCCGGTGATGCCACACATCCGGTCGTCCTCTCTCCCGAGATACATTCTCGTCCAATGTATTTCTGGCGATGAGTGACGACAACGGTCGTTTGAGTGAGCAAACTCTCAGAGCTGCCCGGCGAGGACCCCAAGCGCGAAGGCGAGTCCAGCAAGCCCGAGCATGGTGCCCGCAAGCACGACCAGCCGTCGTTGCAGCGCGGGCACCTCGGCCGCGGTCGCGAACACCCGCCGCGGCCAGTGCCGCCACGACACGTACCAGAAGATCCCACTCGCTCCGAGCAACAACAGCGCCTTGAGCGCGTGGATCCACCAGTGGTCCTGGTCAAGCAACAGCAGGCCGATGCCGGTGAGCGCGATCGCCGCGATCAGCCCAACCACTTTCCACCGGTTGCCTGAGGCAATCACCGCGGTCAGCGTCTCGCGGCCTTCTTGATCAGGCCCGAAGTACTTCTTCAGCTTCGGCTGGACGACAAACAGCGAGTACGCCATCCCACCGACCCACGCCGCCGCCAGGCCGGCATGGATGATCGCCAGGATGGCGGTCATCGCGGTCGTCGCGGTCGGGCCGCGAACAGGTGGTCTCCGACGATCACCCAGGTGCACGCTCTGGCCGGCCATGAACTGTCGCGAGAGGACATACACCGCGACGCCCGTGTCGGCGTGCGTTTCAGCGCCGGTGCCGGTGCTGTGGCCGGTGCCGATGCCGGTGCCGATGCTGTGGCCGGTGCCGGTGCCGGTGCTGTGGCCGGTGCCAGTGCCGATGCTGTGGCCGGTGCCGATGCCGGTGCCGTGGCCGGTGCCGATGCTGTGGCCGGTGCCGATGCCGGTGCCGATGCTGTGGCCGGTGCCGATGCTGTGGCCGGTGCCGGTGCTGCTCCACCGGTGCGCGAGCCTCAATCGCTTCCGGTTGGTCGCCTCGCTCCGCTTGGCCTCGATCGTCACGCCACCGACACTAAGCGCCCCCAGGTGCAACTGGCCGCCGATACCCTCGGACCATCGAACGGCCGCCAAGTGGACACCAAGTGGCGTCGAGACGCGCGAGGATTTCCGGGGCCGCTGACAACGAGCCAGCCTCCCCGGACATCACATCGGAGAACACCGCGGGCGCTCATGTCGGAGGACACCCGGCCCTCATGCCGCAGGACACCCGCGGGCGCTCATGTCGAGGACACTAGCGGGGCACGCGTCGGAGGATGCCGCCTCGGTGCACGTACATAGGAGGGCATCTGCCGCGGGCATGTTGGCTGGCTGAGAGGCACCCCGGTGTGATCAGAACGGCGGGAGATCGTCGGCCGGCGCGCACTCTCGCGTGTTCGTCGACTCGTGGGTGGCGCCGGGAGCGGGAGTGTCTGTGGAGGTGGTTCGGGGATCGTGGGCGGTTGACGCGTGGGTGGTTGACGCGTGGTTGATGGGGCCGCGGGCGGGTGGGACGGTGGTGTAGCGGTGGCCGGTGGGGGTGGTCAGGGTGATGGAGCCGTCGGGGTGGCTGGTGGTGGTCCAGCCCCAGGCGGGGGTGTCTTTGATGAGGTGGTGGTACTCGCAGTAGGGCGCGAGTCCGGTGAGGTTGGTGGTGCCGGTTTGTGCGAACGGGGTGGTGTGGTCGCGGTCGCAGTCGCGGGAGGTGCGGTTGCAGCCGGGCCAGGCGCAGACGGGGTGGCGGGCGAGGAGGGTTTCGGTGACCAGGGTGCCGGGGTCGTGGCGGGTGGTGGAGGCTTCGAGGACGGCGCCGTTGACGGGGTCGGTGAGGAGCCGCCGCCAGGTGCCGTCGGCGGCGATGCGGCGGGCCAGGTCGGCGGGGATGGGTCCGTAGCCGGTGAGTTCGGCGGGGTCGTTGTCGAGCCCGAGCAGGGTGGTGGCGGGGACGACGACTTCGATGTGGGGGCGGCGGCGGTGCTGGTCGGGCAGGCGGCGGCCCAGCCAGTCCAGGCCGTTGCGCAGGATGTGCTCGAACAGGTCCGCGGCCACGTCGGCACGGCGCTGCTCGGCGGTCCGGGCGTCCTTGGCCACTCCACCAGCCGAGACCGGCGGCGGTGGTGACGGTCGCGCTGCTGTCGTCGGCAGCACCACGGTCCGGTCCGACATCGGTAGACGCCGTCTTGTCCGGTGGCACGGCGTCCGGTGACACAGTGTCCGCGGGCACAGTGTCCGCGGGCACGGGGTCCGGCGACGCGGCGTCCGGTGGCGCAGTGCCCGGTGGCACGGTGCCCGCGGGCGTCGTGGTTGCTGCGGCGTCCGGGGAGCAGTCCGTCGTGGCGTGCCGGTTCGACGGGGCCGTCGCGGCGCCGGCGCGGGGTCTGTTGCTGTCGTCCGGCGAGGAGCCGGCGTCTGGCGGTGGTGTCGGCGTCTGGGGTCGTCCGAGCGTCTGCGGTGGTGTCGTCGTCCGGCGAGGAGCCGGCGTCTGGGGTCGTCCCAGCGTCTGCCGGGTGCGTGGCTCGGCGTCTGGCGAAGAGCCGTCGTCCGCGGTGGTGTAGGCGTCTGGGGTGGTGGTGCTGGACCTGGGTGCAGGTCCGGTGGTGGGGGTGTCGCGTTTGGCGAGGGCGGCCATGGCTTGGATGGCGACCCAGATCTGCTGGATCTTGTCGGAGGTGTGGACGATCCACAGCCCGGCCATGCCGTCGGCCAGCGGAACGATCTTGCAGGTACGCTCCGCGACCGCGCCCCGGTGGTTGTCGGCCGCCTCACGAGTGGTGTGCTTGGCGACCTGGCGACGCAGCGACTCCAACAGATTCCGGTGCGTCTGCGCGCCGGCCCGCTTCAACACGTGCGCCTCGACCGCCCGCGCCGCATCGTCGGACAGGTCGCCGGTCGCCTCGCAGATCGCCAGCGCCTTACCCCACGTCAACGCCCCACACCTCAGCGCCGTGTGTGTCGCCGACAGGGTCGAGGTCAGCCGCAGCGCGGTCTCGACCCGCCGCCCGACCGTGTTCGGCGACAGGCCGAGCGCCAACGCGATCTCCCCGTACCAGGAACGCTCCGGATCGACCGGGCGACCCTTCGCATCCAGCCGGGTCGGACGCGGCGACTCACCATGCTCGGCGCGGCGCTGCCGATGAAACGACGCCATCGCGGCCGCCTTGATCGAATCCGCCCAACTCGACAGACGGTCCGCGGCCTTCAGCAACTCGACCAACGCCACCGGCGACATCGCCCCCGGCCGCGTCCGCTCCAACTCCGTCGCCAACTCACCGCCGGGCGGCAACACCACCCAAGCCGGCGCGGTCCGGCGCAACATCTCCCGCTCCGCCTCGTCCTGCTCGACCCCGTCCCACAACTCCCACTCCAACACATCCACCCGCGAACACCGGCCACGGCCCAGCAGCAGGTCCAGCTCGGCGTCCAACTCATCCTGCTCACTGACAAAACGCGGACCACCCGGACCCTCGGGACCCTCCGGGATATCGAGATCATCCGACCAGTCCACATCGTCCGGCCAGCCCACATCCCCGGACGCGAAGCCCGACTCTCCGCATCGTGGCGCCATCTGCGGCGGAGCGCCACGTCCGGACCCGGAGCACGAGCAGGTGCAAGAGCAGGAGGACACCGGGGAGCCGGAGGGTGACAGAGTGCCTCGCGCGCACACATCGGCGGCGACCGACTGGCCGTCGCCGAAGCTGCTGATGACCATCTCTTTCATACGTCTATATTAGAACATATGTTCGATACGGGCAAATTCGGGCGGCGAGGGCATGCGCACGGAACTCCTTGTAGCATTGGCGATCTGGCATATAGTTGCCGATAGCAACAGATCTCCAGGACTCCTTGCGAGCAGCCGTAGCTTGTCTGCGTGACCAGCAACGAGGAGTGGCGGATGCCGGCGACGGACTACGAGCAGGCCTGCACGAGGGAGGATTCCGATGGAGTGGGACACGGAGCGCTAGGTGATCGAATGGAGGTGCTGGACATCGGCTGCGGTAACGGCGGCAAGGCGATCGAGCCGGCACAACGCGACGGCGCCGCCTCGGTGGTCGGCCGCGTCATCGGCTCGGAGTTCCCGACCCCGCCACCAGATCTCGACGCACACCCGTCACTGGCGATCTGTCGGAGCTCGACACGGTTCCAGCACTCCAGCGACGCCGATTCCGCGCGACCGGCGAAGACTTAAGACAGACCGGCCCAGAAACAGATCAGCCCGTACGACGAAGCGTCGTACGGGCTGATCCCGGTGGAGTGTCAGTCCTCGTCGGCCTTGCCGGACTCGAGGTTGGACTTGATCAGGTCCATCACCGTGGAGTCGGCCAGCGTGGTCACGTCTCCGACCTCGCGGTTCTCGGCCACGTCGCGCAGCAGGCGGCGCATGATCTTGCCGGAGCGGGTCTTCGGCAGCTCGGCGACGACCATGATCTGGCGCGGCTTCGCGATCGGGCCGATCTCCTTGGCGACGTGGTTGCGGAGTTCCTGGACGACGTCGGGACCACCGTCACCGGCCTCGGACCTCAGAATCACGAAGGCTGCGATCGCCTGGCCGGTGGTCGGGTCGGACGCGCCGACGACCGCGGCTTCGGCGACCTTCGGGTGTGAGACCAGCGCGGACTCGATCTCGGTGGTGGACAGCCGGTGGCCGGACACGTTCATCACGTCGTCGACCCGGCCGAGCAGCCAGAGGTCGCCGTCCTCGTCCTTCTTCGCACCGTCACCGGCGAAGTACATGCCCGGCCAGCGGGACCAGTAGGTTTCGACGAACCGCTCGTCGTCGCCCCACAGCGTGCGCAGCATGGCCGGCCACGGCTTGGTGATGACCAGGTATCCACCGGAGCCGTCTGGCACCGAGTTGCCCGCGTCGTCGACGACGTCCACGCTGACGCCCGGGATCGCTTTCATCGCGGCGCCCGGCTTGCCCGCGGTCACGCCCGGCAGCGGCGAGATCATGTGCATACCGGTCTCGGTCTGCCACCAGGTGTCGACGACCGGCGCCTTGTTACCGCCGATGTGCTCGCGGTACCAGATGTACGCCTCCGGGTTGATCGGCTCGCCGACCGAACCGATCACCCGCAGCGTGGACAGGTCGAACTTCGCCGGGATGTCCGCGCCCCACTTCATGAATGTGCGGATCGCGGTCGGCGCGCAGTACAGGATCGAGACCTTGTACTTCTGCACGATCTCCCACCAGCGGCCCTGGTGCGGGGTGTCCGGGGTGCCTTCGTACAGCACGGACGTGGTCGCGTTCGCGAGAGCGCCGTACACGATGTAGCTGTGGCCGGTCACCCAGCCGATGTCGGCCGCCGTCCAGTAGACGTCGGTGTCCGGCTTGAGGTCGAACACGCCCCACTGGGTGTACGCCGTGCCGACCATGTACCCGCCGGTCGTGTGCAGGATGCCCTTCGGCTTGCCCGTGCTGCCGGACGTGTACATGACGTACAGCGGGTGCTCGGCATCGAATGCCTCAGGGGTGTGCTCTGCCGACTGCTTGCCGACGAAGTCTTCCCACCAAAGGTCGCGGGCCTCGACCATCGCGGTCTCCTGGCCGGTGCGCTTCACCACGATCACGTTGCGGACGTCCGGGCAGTCGACCAGCGCGGCATCGACGGCCGGCTTCAGCGCGGCCGGGGCACCCCGGCGGTAGCCGCCGTCGGCGGTGATCACGACGCGGGCGTCGCAGTCCAGGATCCGCCCCTTGAGCGCATCTGAGGAGAAGCCTCCGAACACGACCGTATGCGGGGCGCCGATTCGTGCGCAGGCGAGCATGGCGACCACGGTCTCGGGGATCATCGGCATGTAGATGGCGACAACGTCACCGGCCTGGACGTTCAGCTCGAGCAGCGCGTTGGCGGCCTGGCTGACCTCGTCCTTGAGCTGGGCGTAGGTGATCTCGCGGGTGTCACCCGGCTCGCCTTCGAAGTAGTACGCGACCTTGTCGCCGAGACCGTTCTCGACGTGCCGGTCGACGCAGTTGTACGCCGCGTTCAGCTTGCCGTCGGCGTACCACTTCGCGAACGGCGCGTTGCTCCAGTCCAGCGTCTCGGTCGGCTCGGTGGCCCAGGTCAGGCGCTTGGCCTGCTCGGCCCAGAACCCCTCGAAGTCGGCGGCGGCACGGTCGTAGGCGTCGGCCTTGAGGTTCGCGTGCGCGGCGAGCTCGGCGGGCGGCGGGAACCGGCGCTCCTCGTGCATCAGGTTCGACAACGCCTCCGACTGGGCGGCTCCGGACTGGGGTGCTCCGGACTGGGGTGACTCTGCATTCGTCACGTCGACGACTCCTCCTGGCTGGCTTCGGCGCGCTGGAGCGCCCGCCACCTTTCTACCAACGCCGGGCCCGGCACGGAACCGGTGTATCGCCGAGCCGCCTCCGATCTGCGCCGAAGAGGACCAATTCCGGGCCGTACGGCGTGCGGCGGGTAGCTACTGGTGGTAGGCCAGGAGCCGCGTGAGCAGGGTGGTCAGGCGGCTGCGGTCCGTCGGTGACAGCGCGGCGAAGATCTCGTCCTGGGCCTTGGTGACCAGCGTCGTCAGGCGCTTGTACTGCCGACGGCCCGCGGTGGTGATCGTGATGACGTTGCGGCGTCCGTCCTCCGGGTCCGGGGTGCGCTCGACGTACCCGTCCGCCTCCAGCTCGTTGAGGGCGGCAACGACATCGCTGCGGTCGATGCAGCTGCGCCGGCCCAGGGCCGCCTGGCTGGCCGGGCCGAACTCGACCAGTGTCGCCAGCAGCCGGAAGTGGTAGCCCCGCGCACCGCCCGCGGCGAACGCGTCACCGATGATCCGCTGCGCGTGCGTCGCGCTCTGGGTCAGCAACCAGCTCGGCAACTGCGTCAACACACTCGGCGTCTGCTCGTCCACGGTCGGCAGTGTAACCATTGGCAGAACCTACGATCCGCCATGTCGAGTGGTGTCGCTGTGGGCTCGGCGGGGCGGTAGGTTCAGCGTCATGGCTGGGGCTGAGGGGTACTTGCAGCAGGCGTTGGAGATCGCGCAGCGGGCGGCGGAGACGCAACTCGGGCCGATCAGGGTTGCGGCTGCGCTGGTGGTCGACGCGCTGACGGCCGGTAAGCGGTTCTGGGTGTTCGGGACCGGGCACAGTCACGCGATCGCCGAGGAGTTGTACGGGCGCGCCGGCGGGCTGGCCGACGTACGCGCGGTGCTTGAGCCCGGGCTGATGCTGCACGAGGGACTGCAGAAGAGCTCCCTGCTCGAGCGGCTCCCCGGGTTGGCCGACGTACTCCTGGAGATCAACGAGATCGCCGCGGGGGACGTCGTCCTGATCGCGTCGAACTCGGGGCGGAACGCCGTACCCGTGGAGTTCGCGCTCGGCGCCCGTGAGCGGGGCGCGCAGGTGATCGCGCTGACATCGATGGCGCACAGTACGGCGACCGCGTCCCGAGCTCCGGGTGGTCAGCGGCTGTTCGAGACGGCGGACGTGGTGCTCGACAACTGCGGTGTGCCCGGCGACGCGCTGATCGAGGTCGACGGCAGCCCGGAACGGACCGGAGCCACCTCGACAATGGTCGGCGCGATGCTCGTCCAGGCGCTGACCGTCGAGATCGTCACCCGGCTGGCCGAACGCGGCGAGACTCCGAATGTCCTCCGCAGTCTGAATGTCTAGGTCCGCGCTGAATGTCTAGGTCGCGCGGTAGGCGACGGTGATGTCGTAGCGGTCGGAGCGGTACGTCGAGCGGCCGAACTCGATCACCTCGCCGGACGCGGTGCGCGGCGCCGAGGTGATGATCAGGCAGGGTGTGGTCGAGTCGATCTCGAGCAGCGCGGCGTCGCCCGGCTCCGGCGGGGCGGCGACGATCGAGGCCGACACCATCCCGAGGGTGACGCCCCAGCGGGACGACAGCTCGTCGTACAGGGAGTTCTCGCCGAAGTCGATGTCCTCGAGGCCCGGGTAGCGGTGCAGGGACAGCGAGGTGCGCTCGATCGCCATCGGCTCGCCGTCGGCGGTGCGCAGCCGGACCAGATGCAGCACCGGGGTGCCGACCGGCTCCTCCAGCTCGCGGGCCAGGTCCTCGTCGGCCGAGGCGACCCGGTGCTCGAGCACCTTGCCGCCGGGCTTGATGCCGCGGTTGATCATGTCCTGGCTGAACGACGAGGCGAGCATCCGGGACGGCCGCGGCTCCGCGACGAAGGTGCCGCCCCCGGGGCGCCGGGCGGCCAGGCCCTCGGCCACGACCCGGTCCACCTCTTGGCGCACGGTCATCCTGGCCACGCCGAAGCGCTCGGCCAGGACGCGCTCCGACGGCAGCACGGTGCCGACCTCGAGCGAGCGGGTGAGCTTCTCCAGAATCTCGCGGATCTGGTCACCCTTCGGCCGATCGGTCCGAAGCTCCGTGGGGAGTTCGGCGAGGTCGCCGGGGTTGTTCCTTGGCCGGGCCATGAGGTCAGTATCCCTGGGAATCTGCCCGGCAAACCGGTTGCCGGGGGTCGCGAGCCGCGGTTGTGCTCCTGATCGTGTCGGGTCTTCGGCTGCTCGCGACAACGCTGTCCCGAGCGACCTTGTCAGCCTGACTGTAACGGCAGCTACGCCTTCACGGCCACTGACGATCCACAGGCGGCGGCGAGTACCGTTAACGTTATGAGTCCGGGACAGTTCGTGCGGGACAGCTCGTCGACCGGCGAATGGAAGCGGCAGGGCAATCGGTTCACCGGGCGGATCACCCGGGACTCCCGATCGGCCCCCGGCCAGGGCCCGGACGACCAGGATCGCTGGCCGGTCGAGCCCGGGCGGTACCGGCTGGTAGTCAGCCTGGCCTGCCCGTGGGCTCACCGCTCCGTGATCGTCCGCCGGCTGCTCGGCCTGGAGGACGCGATCAGCCTGGCGATCGTCGACCCGATCAGGGACGAGCGCGGCTGGCGGTTCACGCTGGACCCGGGCGACCGCGACCCGGTGCTCGGCATCGAGTTCCTGTCCGAGGCGTACCTTCGGACCGATCCGTCGTACGACGGCCGCGTCACGGTGCCCGCGATCGTCGACACTCTCACCGGTCTGGTGGTGACGAACGACTACCCGCAGATCACGCTGGACCTCTTTACCGAGTGGACCGACTTCCACCGCCCGGGCGCGCCGCACCTGATCCCGGCCGACCGCGCCGAGATGGACGAGTTGATCGAGGACATCTACCGGGACGTGAACAACGGCGTCTACCGCTGCGGCTTCGCGACCACTCAGGAGGCCTACGAGGAGGCGTACGACGCTCTGTTCGCGCGGCTCGACGTCCTCGAGGAGCGACTGGCAGACCGCGAGTACCTGCTCGGCGACACGCTGCGCGAGGTCGACATCCGCCTCTTCACCACGCTGGCCCGCTTCGACGCGGTCTACCACGGCCACTTCAAGTGCAACCGCCAGAAGCTGACCGAGTTCCCCCACCTGTGGGCGTACGCCCGCCGCCTCTACGCGATGCCGGGCTTCGGCGACACCGTCGACTTCGACCAGATCAAGCGCCACTACTACATCACCCACGACACCATCAACCCGACTGGCATCGTGCCGAAGGGTCCCGATCCGCGCGTCTGGATCGCCTGAGCCGACGATGCGGTCAGCGAGCCGAACGGCCCGCGGCTGCGCCTCAGGCGAACGCGAAGTAGCGCAACCAGAGGTACGGCGCGGCGATGGCGATGGTGATCGCGGTCATCACCAGGCCCTTGCGGGTGAAGGCCCAGAAGCTGATCGGTGACCCGGCCCGCAGCGCGAGGCCGATGACCACCACGTTGGCGCTGGCCCCGACCGCGGTCGCGTTGCCGCCGAAGTCGGCGCCGATCGCGAGCGCCCACCAGAGCGCGTGCGCCTGAGTAGGGTCCGCGATGCCCTTGGTGAGTTCCAGGACGACCGGGCTCATGGTGGCGACGTACGGAATGTTGTCGATGATGCCGGACAGCAGGGCGGAGACGATCAGGATCAGCATCGTGGCGAGCAGCGTGTGTCCCGCGATCGCCGAACCGACCCAGCCGGCCAGGTCCGCGATCACCCCGGTCTTCACCAGGGCGCCGACCATGACGAACAGCCCGGCGAAGAACAGCAGGGTCTGCCACTCGACGCCGGCCATGTAGTGCCGGGTCGGAACCTTCGAGATCACCACCAGGACGCCGGCCCCGAGCAGCGCCACGATCGACGGCTCGATGTGCAGGAACGACTGCCCGACGAAGCCGACGAAGACGAGGAGCAGGACGGCACCGCACTTGATCAGCAGGGTCCGGTCCTCGATCGCCTCGCGCTCGTTCAGCCGCATCACGTCGTTCACGCGTTCGGGGTCGACCGCGAACGACCCTCTGAACAGCCGCGGCAGCACCAGGCAGAACACGATCAGCACGATCACGACCAGCGGGGCCATGTTGATCAGGAAGTCGTTGAAGGTCAGGCCGGACCGGCTCGCGATGATGATGTTCGGCGGGTCGCCGATCAGCGTGGCCGCACCGCCGATGTTCGAGGCCATCACCTGGGCGATCAGGAACGGGATCGGGATCGATGCCGAGCCGGTCGCAGACCAGCAGCGTGACCGGCACAATCAGCAGCACCGTGGTCACGTTGTCCAGGAACGCCGACGCGGTTGCGGTGATCAGGGTCAGCAGGATCATCACCCGCAGCGGTGATCCCTTGGCCCTTTTGGCCGCCCAGATGGCGACGTACTCGAAGACGCCGGTCCGCCGGAGCACGCCGACGATCACCATCATCCCGAACAGCAGGAAGATGACGTCCCAGTCGACCCCGGTGTCGGGCGAGTAGAACGCGTGGTCGGAGTCGGTCACCCTGAGCGCGAGCAGCACCCCGGCACCGCCGAGCGCGGCCAGCAGTTTGTGGACCCTCTCGGTCGCGATCAGCACGTAGGCGATCACGAACACCGCGATCGCGATGACCGTCATGCGGTCATCCCGCGGTCCGTCAGGGCGGAGTGATCGCCAGCTCGAGCAGGCGGGACGCGCTGATCGCGCCGACGATGTGACGGTCGCGGACCACGACCACCAGTGGGCTGCGCAGGCGCGCCATGATGGCGGCGATCTCCAGGATCGTGTCGTCGTGGTTGACGACCGGGATCTCCCGTGGTTCGTCCGGCAGCAGCCTGCGGACCGTCAGCCCGGTGAGCCGGTCGGCGACGCGGTCCGCGATCGACTCGTCGATCACCCGGGCCAGCGACGGGTCGTCCTGGACATAGCTCGGCACCAGGAAACGAACCACCTGCGAGGCGGGGAGGACGCAGCACGGGCTGCCGTCGGCTTGCGCCACGATCAGTCCGGGCAGCCGGCGTGACGCGAGCAGCTCGACCGCCTGCCGCGCGTCGTCGTCCAGGCCGACCACCGGGAACTCCTCGGCCATCTGATCTCCGTGCACGCCTGCAGGGTATGCCGGGATCCGGCCGCCGCGTGATACCTCTCGCACGGCTCTGACAACGAGTGCGCACACGACCTCCCGGGGCAACGGCGACCGGCTCGCACCCTGCGCAGGTCCGAGCATGCCGACCAGACTTCCCGGCGCACCGCCCTCAACCCTGCCGCAATCAGCCTGCGCAGGCAAACACCAACAGTTAGAATCGGTCGTCGGCGTCGCCGTCCGACGGACCCGGCGACGCTGATCCCACGGTGCGCCGGGAAGTCTGGTCGGCAGAGTCCGAACGACCCCGAGAAAAGGGCCTCGAGCATGAGCCAGACCCCGCGGATCCGGAAGAAGAAGCGCGCGTTCCCCCGGATTTTCGGACGAGAACGGGCGTTCCTGGCCGACACTCTCCGTGCTGAGACCACCGGTGGTCTGCTACTGCTCGCTGCTGCCGCGATCGCGCTGATCTGGGCCAACTCGCCCTGGCAGGAGGCATACCACCACCTGCTCGAAACTCAGCTCGGACCGCTCACCGTCGAGGCCTGGACTTCTGACGGAGCTCTCACGCTGTTCTTCTTCCTGGCCGGTGTCGAGCTCAAGCGAGAGTTGGTGGTCGGCACGCTGTCCAAGCTCAGCGAAGCGGTCGTCCCCGTGGTCGCGGCCCTGGCCGGAATGGTGCTCCCGGCAATCATCTATCTGGCGGTGAACCTGACCGCCACCCACGGCCGGCCGCACGGCTGGGCGGTGCCGACGGCAACGGACATCGCGTTCGCGCTCGCGGTCCTGGCGATCGTCGGCTCGTCGCTGCCGAGCGCGCTGCGGGCGTTCCTGCTGACGCTCGCGGTCGTCGACGACTTCGGTGCCATCCTGGTGATCGCGGTGTTCTTCTCGCATGGCTTCCACCCGCTCTGGCTGCTCGGCGCGATCGTGCTGATCGCGGCCTGGTACCTGCTCCAGCGCCGCCGGGTGCGGACGCCGTTCGTCTACATCCCGGTCGCGATCGGCGCCTGGTGGTGCATGTACCAGTCCGGGATCCACCCGACGATCGCCGGGGTCTCGCTCGGGCTCGTCACCCGCGTAGTGGCCGATCCGGGTGAGGACCACGCGCCGGCCGAGCGGATCGAGCACCGGCTCCGGCCGTGGTCGGCGGGTGTCGCCGTACCGCTGTTCGCGTTGTTCGCGGCCGGGGTCACGTTGAGTGGGAGCGCCGTACGCGAGACGCTGACGGACCCGGTCGCGATCGGCGTGGTCGCGGGGTTGCTGTTCGGCAAGTCGATCGGGGTGTTCGGCGGGTCGTGGCTGACCGCGCGCTTCACCCGGGCCGAGCTCAACTCCGACCTGGCCTGGCGGGACGTGGCTGCGGTGTCCGTGCTGGCCGGGATCGGGTTCACGGTCGCGCTGCTGATCGCCCAGCTCGCTTTCAGCCCCGATGCCGGACAGGTCGAGCGCGCGAAGGCCGCCGTACTGATCGCGTCGGTGCTGGCCGCGCTGATCGCCGCGGTACTCCTCGCCCGACGGAACCGGACGTACGCCGACTGAGCCTGGGTACACGGTGTTGGGGACCAGCGGCGGTAGTGTCGGGGGACGGATGTGTGGAGGGAGTGCCATGTCGATGGGGCAGAACGGGGATGGGCCCACAGTCGGCCAGCTCGTCGCGAACGCCAGCAAGGACCTGTCCAGCCTGGTCCGCAGTGAGATCGAGCTGGGAAAGACCGAGCTCAAGAAGGCCGCTGTCAAGGCCGGGACCGGGGCCGGCATGTTCGCCGCGGCCGCCTTCCTGGTCCTGTTGGTGATCGTCCTGCTGTCCATCGCCGCGGCGTTCGGACTCACCGCGGCCGGGCTGCACCCGGCCATCGCCTTCCTGATCGTTGCCGGGGTCTACCTGCTGATCGCGGCGGTGCTGGTCTTCGTCGGGATGCGGACGCTGCGCAGCGCGAAGGGCCCGGAGCGCGCGATCGAGACCTCGAAGGAGTCGGTCGAGGCGCTCGAGAAGGCGATCGGCATGGGCGACTCGTCAGAGGCCATCGAGTCCCGGCCCGCGCCGGGCGTACGGCGCTGAGCCCGGCGGGTGTCGTCGACCTGCTGGTCGACGGCCCGTGGTCGCACTCGCTGGTGGCGGCCAACGGGGCACGCTTCCATGTCGCCGAGTGTGGCGCTGCGGTCGATCCGCTCGTCCTCTTCCTGCACGGCTTTCCCGAGTTCTGGTGGGCCTGGCGTCACCAGCTGCCAGTGGTGGCCGCGGCCGGCTACCGCGCCGTGGCCATGGACCTGCGCGGGTACGGCGCCAGCGACAAGACTCCCCGCGGTTACGACCCCTACACCGCAGCCGCTGACGTCTCCGGCGTCATCCGATCGCTCGGCGCCACGGACGCCGTGGTGGTCGGGCATGGTTGGGGTGGGTTCATCGGCTGGTCGGCCGCCGTACTCGCGCCGCGACAGATCCGCGGACTGGCAGCGGTCTCCGCGCCACACCCACTAGTGCTGGCCCGCTCCGGTCAGGCCAAGGCACTGACCCGCACTGCCTGGTTCCAGCTCCCGATCCTCCCCGAGCGCCGGCTCCTGGCTCACGACGGCATCCACATCGAAGGACTCCTCCGCGAGTGGTCCGCGCCCGGAGGTGCGTTCCCCGACGCCGAGGCGTCCCGCCGCTACCGTGCGGCCCTGCAGGTCTGGCCGGCCCCACACTGTGCGCTCGAGTACCACCGCTGGTTCGCCCGCTCCCGGTTACGTCCCGATGGGCGCAAGTACTCGGCCAGGATGCGTACGCCGATCGCCGTACCCGTGCTGCAGATCCACGGGGCCCAGGACTCCGCGATGTCTCCGACCGCGACCACCCCTGCTCGCCTGGTCACGACGTCCCTGCGCCACGAGCTCCTTGCGGCCGCGGGTCACTTCCCCCACGAAGAATCCCCGGACCTGTTCAACACTCTGGTGGTGGACTGGCTGACTGCTCAAGGGCCTTAGGACTGCGCTAGGTGCAGCTCTGGGTGGAAACTTCCTGGGTCGCGGTGGAGCCCTCTTTGGCGTCGTCGGAGACCTGTTCGGCGGTGAGGACGTAGCCGGTGCGGTTGTCCTCGACCGAGGCGGCGAAGACGACGCCGTACACAGTGCCCTTGTTCGACAGCAGCGGGCCGCCCGAGTTGCCGGGGCGGACCGAGGCCCAGATCGAGAAGGCATCCCGGGTGACCGTGCGGTCGCCGTAGATGTCCGGACCGCGGAGGCGTTCCTCGGACCGGATCCGGGCCGGCTCGGAGTCGAACGGGCCGTTCTCCGGGTAGCCGAGGACGACGGCCGGATCGTCCGCCTTGCCGGTGTAGTCGAGCTTCAGCGGCTCCTCGTTCAGCCTCGGCACGTGCAGCACCGCGATGTCGACCTCAGGATCGAAGAGCACGACGGTCGCGTCGTACGACTTCCCGTTCACCTCGACCCGTGGCGAGCTGACGCCCGCGACCACGTGCGCGTTCGTCATCACCCGCTGCGGCGCGTAGACGAACCCACTGCCTTCGAGACCGCGCGAGCAACTGGCGACCCCGGTGACCTTGGCGATCCGGCTGTACGCCGACCGGACCAGGGGCTGCCGGGCGATCGCGCTGTCCGGTGGTTGCGTCTCGCGGATCCGCTCCGGCACGAACGGATCGAGGAAGCGCGGGAACAGATCGGTGTTGACCACGTCGTTGAACGACTGCAGGGCCCGGTCGGCGCTGCTCGGCAGCACCTCGTCGACTTTCGCCAGCACCTGCGAGCCACGCACCGCCGAGGTCACGCTCGGGATCCGCGCACCGCTCACCGCGACCCCGAGCACCCAGGACACGATCAGCACCGACACCGCCGCCAGCGCGGCGCCGCCGAGGGCGTCGAGGAACCTCACCGGCCGCCAGGACACCTTGTTCCGCAGCCTGGATCCGAGGACGGCTCCGAGCGTCCGACCGATCGAGGCGAGCAGCACCACCAGCACCAGCGCCGCGAACGACACCGACACGCTCGGCGAGAAGTTGTCCAGCACCCGCGGCACACCCCAGACGCCGACGGCGGCACCGGCGAGCAGGCCGATGGTGGCGCAGGCGCCCAGCACGAACCCTTCGATGTACCCCGAGATCGCCACCAGCACGGTCACGATCACGAGCGCCCAGTCGAGCTTGCTCACTCCACACCTTCCGGCTCTTCACCTATCGACCGGCCGAGGTCGTGCTCGATGGCGGTCAGCCGCCGCAGGTCCTCCGGCCGTCGCCCCTCGCTCCGCCAGGCCGCATCGACCAGTCGGTCGGGCAACGGTACGACGACCGAGGGGTCCCAGTCGCGCGCCCACCCGCCGAGCAGGAGCAATTTGTCCAGCAGGCCGGCGGTGAAGCCCCAGATGTAGAGGTCGCCGACGGTGAAGGCCGGGCCGGTGAACCCGGACGGGTGCAGGCAGCTGATCCGGTTCGCCGGGTCGGCCAGCGCACGCACCGGCACGGTGTGCACCGAGGCGACCTCGGCCGGGTCGACCACCGCGACCGGCGACGGCTCCCGCCACCAGGCGAGCACCGGCGACACGCCGAAGTTGCTGACCGGCACCCACAACGCCGGCCAGACCGCGAACGGTACGACGCCGGCCGGATCGAGCCCGGTCTCCTCCTCGGCCTCCCGCAACGCGGTCCGCACCAGCCCCTCGTCGCCAGTGCCGTCCTCCGGATCGACACCACCACCGGGGAAAGCCATCTGACCGGCGTGCTTGCGCAACGTCCAGGCCCGCTCGGTCAGCAGCACCTCGGGCCCGTCGTTGCCATCGGCAAGCAAGATGAGTACGGCGGACTGCCGCACGGACGGATCGTCCGGCGGCAGGAACCTGGACAGCTGGTTCGGGTCGACTTCCTCGGACGCCTTCGCCAGCCGCTTCAGCCACTCCGGGATCTCCACGCCGTCGAACATCACAGCGCTACCCCCAGTTTGTCCTTCACCAACTGGTCGAGTTGCTGCTGCGAGGTGAGCACGCCCCGGTGCACGTAGACGACGACACCGTCCTTGTCGACGAAGGCCGTCAACGGGGGGCCGCCGACCCTGAGCCCGCCTTGAATGGCCTTGTCCTGATCGACCAGATGGGGATAGGCCAGCCCGTTCTCCGTCGCGAACGTCCTGGCGAGCTCCGGCCGCGGATCGGCGTAATCGATCCCGAGCATCCGCACCTTGTTCTTCTTCGCGAGCGCCGCCAGGTACGGCGCTTCGTCGCGACACGGACCGCACCACTGGGCCCAGACGTTGATCACGAGCGGACCGCGGAGGTCGGCGAGCCGGATGTCCGGTCCGTTGCCCAGGCACGGCAGGCTGACGTCCGGCAGGCCGTCGCCGACCGGGGGTTTGGTCGGCGTCCGCGGGCAGGCGGCCAGCTTGTCCGCGCCGGCGACAGAGCTCCCACTTGAGGACGGCGTTGCGCCCGGCTGTTCGGATCCACAGGCCGCCGCGAGGACCGCGAGTACCACGCCTGCCAGTACCCAGGCGGCAACCCGGGCCGGGCGAGGCGTCGTACCGGATCCATGACTCACGCGGGGACCTTCACCAGCTTCGCGGCGACCTCGGGGTCGGTCGGGCCGGTGCCGTACGACGGGCACCACTGAGCCACCGGGCAGGCGCCGCAGGCCGGCTTCTTCGCGTGGCAGCGGCGGCGGCCGTGGAAGATCACCCGGTGCGACAGCATGGTCCAGTCCTTCTTCGGGAACAGGGCGCCGATGGCGTGCTCGACCTTGACCGGATCCTCCTCGGTCGTCCAGCCGAACCGGCGGACCAGCCGGCCGAAGTGCGTGTCGACCGTGATGCCCGGGATGCCGAAGGCGTTGCCGAGGACGACGTTCGCGGTCTTGCGGCCGGTGCCGGGGAGTTTGACCAGCTCGTCGAGTTTGTTCGGCACGATCCCGTCGTACTCGTCGACCAGGGCCTGGCCGAGCTTGATCACGCTGTTGGTCTTGGCCCGGAAGAAGCCGGTCGGCTTGAGGATCGCCTCCATCTCGTCCCGGTCGGCCTCGGCGTACGCGCGCGCGGTCGGGTACTTGGCGAACAAGGTCGGGGTCACCCTGTTCACCGTCACGTCCGTGGTCTGGGCCGACAGGATGGTGGCCACCAGCAACTCGAGCGGGGAGGTGAAGTCCAGCTCGGAGTGAGCGTCCGGATACGTCTCGGTGAGCACCTTGTGCATCTTCCGGGCCCGGCGGACGAGCTGGGTGTGGGTCTCGTCGACGAAGACCGGGGCTTTGCGAGGGAGCTTCAACGGCACCGTGAACACCGGCTCCGCGACACGCTGAGATGGCATGGAGGCAAGCCTACGTGGCGGTGCCGACACCGGAGGGGCTACGGTTTTGGGGCAACCGGGTGTGAACGGCCCGGTGCCGGGCGGGGTCGATCCCCCGCTCGCAGCCGTGGTCGAAGGTCCTAGGAGGCCCAAAGTGGATGCCGCAGTGCTCCGACAGGCACCGCTGTTCAGTCAGCTCGACGACGAGGCGGCCGACGCCCTGGCCGCGTCGATGACCGAGAGCCGGCTGCGCCGCGGCCAGGTACTGTTCCACGAGGGCGACTCCGGTGACCGACTGTTCGTCGTGGTCGAGGGCAAGGTCAAGCTCGGCCGCACCTCCGCCGACGGCCGGGAGAACCTGATCGCCGTACTCGGCCCGGGCCAGATGTTCGGTGAGCTGTCGCTGTTCGACCCAGGCCCGCGGTCCGCGACCGTCACCGCCGTCACCGACGCCTCGATCATGTCGCTGACCCACGACGAGCTGCTCCGCTGGCTGGACGGCCGCCCCGCCGTGGCCCGCGGCCTGCTCCTCCAGCTCGCCTCCCGGCTCCGCAAGGTCTCCGACATCGTGGCCGACCTGGTCTTCTCCGACGTACCGGGCCGGGTCGCCAAGGCCCTGCTCGACCTGGCCAGCCGCTTCGGCCGCACCGCCGACGACGGCGTCCACGTCCACCACGACCTCACCCAGGAAGAGCTCGCCCAGCTGGTCGGCGCCTCCCGCGAAACCGTCAACAAGGCCCTGGCCGACTTCGCCTCGCGAGGCTGGGTCCGCCTGGAACCCCGCTCCGTAGTCCTCCTGGACGTAGACCGCCTCCAACGCCGAGCCCGCTAACCCGCCCCCACCCTGTTGGTCCCCGTTTCAGGGGCCAACCCCTGAGCTAGCCGCCGGCCCGGTCCCCGTTTGAGGGGTCAACCCCTGAAGGCGCGGGTTGGCCCCGCAGAATTTGGCTGCCGAACCCACCCCCTCAGGGGCCAACCCCTCAAAGTGGTCAGAGCCCAGGGCCAACCCTCCTGAACTGGAGACCGCGCCGGTCCCCTTTGAGGGGTCAACCCCTGAAGTGGCGGGTTGGCCCCGCGGAACTTGGCGGCCGAACCCACCCCCTCAGGGGCCAACCCCTTTAAGTGGTCAGGAGCCAAGGGCCGACCTCCTGAACTGGAGACCGCGCCGGTCCCCTTTGAGGGGTCAACCCCTGAAGTGGCGGCTTGGCCCCGCGAAATTTGGCGGCCGAACCCACCGCTTGCGGGGCCAACCCCTCAAGTTGTCAGGAGCCTAGGGCCAACCTCCTGAACCGCAGGCCGCGCCGGCCCCGTTTCAGGGGTGAACCCGTGAAGTGGCGGCTTGACCTCGCGAAATTTGACTGCCGAACCCACCAGTTGAGGGGCCAACCCCTCAAGTGGACGCGAGGGCGCCGCACCGCGGCCGGCTCGGCGTCAGGCGGTACGGCGTGACCGGGCGAAGGCGGACCGGATGCGACCAACGGTGCGGAACGGATCATCGAAGTCCGACCAGGTGGTCCGGACGACCTGCAACCCCAGCGCCCGAAGCCGATCCTCGCGCACCTTCTCCCGCACCAGCACCTCCGACGATCCCCCGCCGTACTTGAGCCTGCCGTCGAACTCGACAACCGTGTCGTAGTCCGAAAAGTCGAAGTCGACCCGAGCGATAACGCCGTCCTCGTCCTCGTACACAGCCTGCAGCCCAGGCCTCGGCAAACCATGGTTGTGCATCAGCACCCGCAACCGCGACTCACCAACAGACTCCGACCGGCCGTCACCGAACCCGATCGCCGACCGCGCGGTAGGGCTCCCCGGCCAAAACTCCGTCATCCCCAGCAGCCTGAGCAACTCCTCCTCGCCGAGAGCGTGATCGCGCAACGCGGCATCGACGATCACCACCGCGGCCTCGAACGACGCAGTACAGGCCGTCTCCAGCACCGCACGTGCAAGCGCCGTCACCGGTAGACCGTCGCGCTCGGTGAGGTCGGCCGGCGACAGCCTGCCACGGTGATAGCGCACTCCCGCCACCGCACCGCTGTGCCGTCGCTCGTCCAGCCGACTGAGCTGGACCTCGGACAAGTCCAGACCCCACTGCGGCAACCCGTGCAAAACCAGCGCCGACTGGTGGCTGACGGCAACCGAACCCGGCCGCAACGAATTCATCGCCGCATGCACCAGCAGCCGATGCCGATGGAGTTGCCGATCCCAGGGCGGCAACGCGCTCAGATCGACCACCTCGGCGTACTGGCCGTGGCGAACCCGTTCCCACCGGCCGGCCCGGACACGGTCACGGACCTCCTGCAGCGTGTAGCCGCACTCCAGCGCCTGACCCCGGCTGAACACGCCACCCTGACCGGCCGCAACCAACTTCAACATCGGATTCACCCATCAAGGATCACCGAAACCGACCCCCTCCCGCTCCCCCCGCCGCCACCCCTGTGGACAACCCGCCCCAGCACCCGACCCCAACCTCAGGGGTTGACCCCTGAACAGGTGGGTTGCGTTAGGAGATTTTGCCTCCGCAACCCACACGATCAGGGGCCGACCCCTCAAACTTGCGGATCGCACTCGGAGACTTTGCCTCCGCAACCCACCAACATTCCGGGTTGACCCCTGAACAGGTGGGTTGCGCGAAGGAGACTTTGCCTCCGCAACCCACACCATCAGGGGTTGACCCCTGAGACGTCGCGGTCGCGCTCGGAGACTTGCCTCCGCAACCGGCGCGGTGCGGGTTAGCAGCCCCTGAAACGGGGCCGCCGGGGTGGGGTGAAGGGGAAGGGCGAGTCGGGTGGGGTTAGGGGGTGAGGTAGGCGAGTTGGGCTCGGACTGAGCGTTCGGCGGCTGGCCAGAGGGTGGGGTCTACGTCGGCGTAGACGTGGGCCACGATCGCCTCGGGGGTGGTGTGGCCTTCGGCCAGGGCTGCGCGGACCTGGGCTAGGCGTTCCTGGCGGTGGTTGATGTAGAAGGTGAGGACATCGGTCGGGTTCTCGATGACTGGGCCGTGGCCGGGGAGGAGGCGGTCTACGCCGGCTGGGGAGTTGGCGAAGGCTCGGAGGTGGTTGAGGGAGTCGAGGTAGGGGCCTAGGGCACCGTCCGGGTGGGCTACGACGGAGGTGCCGCGGCCGAGGACGGTGTCGCCGGTGAGGAGTGAGCCGTCCTGGGGGAGCCAGAAGCAGACGGAGTCCAGGGTGTGGCCGGGAGTCGGCAGCACCTCGATGCGCAAACCGCCGGCGGTGATCACGTCGCCTTCGGCGAGGCCGTGGGCGTGGTCGGTGGGGATGCGGAAGGCAGGGTCGACCGCGCGGACGCCGCAACCTGCCTGGTTTGCGAACCAGCCGGCGCCTTCGGAGTGATCGGGGTGTTTGTGGGTCAGGAGTACGACGGCCACGTCGCCGGCCGCAGCCAGCACGGCCCGTAGGTGGTCCTCCAGCATCGGACCGGGGTCGACCACCACAGACTGGTTCGCGTCCGGGGCGCGGAGGATCCAGGTGTTGGTGCCGTCCAGCGTCATCGGGCCGGGGTTGGCGGCGAGCACCCGGCTCGCGTAGTCGGTGATGCGCTCGGCGGCCGACCGGGGCGGTGGGGCGGGAACGGTATTCATCGAGTCTCCAGATACGCGTGGTCGCCGTCCAACCGCACGGTTGGCAGGACCGTCCGGATCTCGCGGTCGCCCGCCGCGGCCAGGCTCGCGGCGACGTCGTCGTACGGCGCGAGGTCGCGACAGCACACGTACGTCGGGGGCAGCATGAGCAACTCACCGGACTCGACCGCGGCCACGGCGTCGGCCGGGCGCATCCAGGCGACCTGGTCGGACTCGCTCGTCACGTCCCGGGTGACTTGGCCGGCGGGGAGCGCCGCGACGAAGAAACAGGTGTCGTACCGCTTGGGCTCGAACTCCGGCGTGATCCAGTGCGCCCACGGACCCAGCAGATCGGCGCGCAGGACCAGCCCGCGCCGGTGCAGGAAGTCGGCGAACCCGACCTCGCGCGTCTCGAGGGCGATCCGGTCGGCCTCCCAGTCGATCGCCGGTGGTGTCGCCGACGACCGACTCGCTCGACGGCCCGGCCAGCAGTACGCCGGACTCCTCGAAGGTCTCCCGTACGGCGGCGGCCACGCAAGCGGCCGCGGTTCCGGCGGAGCAGCCCAGCCGGGCCGCGAACCAGGCCGGTGAGGGCCCGGACCACGAGTCGGCGATCGTCGCGTCGGTCGGATCGACCCGGCCGCCGGGGAACACGGTCATCCCGGCCGCGAACGCCATCGACCGCTGCCGCCGGAGGAGGTAGACCTCCGGTCCGGCGGCAGTGTCACGCAGCAGGATGACCGTCGAGGCCGGTCGGGACTCGACCGGCATCCGGCCGTCCCGGGCGAACTCCAGCGCCGTCTCGGCCATCCGTCCGGACAGCAACTGCGACTTCAGATCGCGGACCATCGTGAAAGGTCAGCCGACCTCGACGATCAACTCGACCTCGACCGGGGCGTCGAGCGGCAGGACGGGTACGCCGACGGCACTGCGGGCGTGCTGGCCGGCCGCGCCGAAGACCTGACCGAACAGTTCGCTGGCACCGTTCGCCACCTGCGGCTGACCGGTGAAGTCCGGCGTCGAGGCGATGAACGCGACCGCCTTGACGATCCGAGTGATGTTCGCCAGGTCGCCGATCTCGGCCTTGACCGCGGCCAGCGCGTTCAACGCACACTGCTGGGCGCACTCGCTCGCGACCTCCGCACTGACCGCGTCACCGACCTTGCCGGTGGCGATCAGGGTGCCGTCACGCAGCGGCAACTGACCGGAGGTATAGACCAGGTTGCCCGTCCGCACCACCGGCACATAGGCGGCGACCGGCTTGGCCACATCGGGCAGCTTCAGGCCGAGCTCGGCGAGCTTCTCCTCGGGGTGGCTCATTTGTCCTCGATCTCCCGCTTCAGGTACGCGACCAGGGACTCCGGGTTCGGTCCCGGGACGATCTGGACCAGCTCCCAGCCGTCCTGACCGAAGTTGTCCAGGATCTCCTTGGTGGAGTGGACCAGCAGCGGTGCGGTGAAGTACTCGAACTTCTTCATGAGGTGGACTCTAACGGGCACCGGTGCGTTGATACCGTCCCCGCCCTACCACCGAGGCCGGTGTGGTGTGGGCCACGTCCTACCCTGGAGCCTATGGCGAGACTGCACGTGGTCACCGGTAAAGGGGGCACCGGGAAGACGACTGTTGCGGCTGCCATGGCACTCGCACTGGCTGAGCAGGGGCAGCGCATCCTGTTGGTCGAGGTCGAGGGACGACAGGGGCTGGCCCAACTGTTCGACGTACCCCCGCTCCCGTACGTCGAGACCCGGATCGCTCAGGGCCCCGCGGGCGGAGAGGTGTTCGCGCTGGCCGTGGACGCCGAGGCCGCGCTGCTGGAGTACCTCGACATGTACTACCACCTCGGCCGGGCCGGGAAGGCGCTCGAGAAGGTGGGCGCGATCGACTTCGTCACCACGATCGCCCCCGGGCTGCGCGACGTACTGCTGACCGGCAAGGTCTATGAGGCGACGCGGCGTAAGTCGCACGGGCGACTCGCGTACGACGCTGTCGTGTTGGACGCACCGCCGACCGGGCGGATCGCGCGGTTCCTGAATGTGAACCACGAGGTCGCCGGGCTGGCCAAGGTCGGACCGGTCCGTAACCAGGCGGACGCGATCATGGGCATGCTGCGCTCGGACGTCACGCGGATCCACCTGGTCACGCTGCTCGAGGAGATGCCGGTCCAGGAGACCCTGGACGCGGTCGAGCAACTCGAGAAGCTCGAGCTGCGGATCGGGTCGATCGTGGTGAACATGGTCCGCAAGAGTCCACTCGACGACGACGCGCTTGCCCTTGCGGTGAAGGAGAAACTGCCGATCGCCGAGCTGACCAGGGGCCTCCGGGCTGCCGGGCTCACCGCGAGCAGCGAGCTGGTCAAGACGCTGGCGACCGAGGCGCACGACCACGCCATCCGGGTCGGACTGGAGCGCGAGAACCGTGACCGGATAGATGCCTTGGGCAAGAAGGTGACCGAGGTGGAACTGCAGCCGGAGGGGATCGACCACGGCGCGCTGTTCGACCTGGCCGAGGAGCTGCGCGGATGAGGACCCAACCCGATCCGGCCAAGGAGTCGCGCGGATGACCGCCCTGGATTTGGATGCGTTGATCGACGACCCGGCGACGCGCATCGTCGTCACCTGCGGTGCGGGTGGGGTCGGCAAGACGACCACGGCTGCGGCGCTCGGTCTCCGTGCCGCCGAGCGTGGCCGGAAGGTCGTCGTACTGACGATCGACCCGGCCCGGCGGCTGGCGCAGTCGCTCGGGCTGACCGAGCTGGACAACACCCCGCGTGAGGTGGCCGGGGTCGACCTGGCCAACGGCGGCCGGCTGGACGCGATGATGCTCGACATGAAGCGCACCTTCGACGACGTGGTGCTCGCGCACGCGACGCCGGAGAAGGCCGAGCAGATCCTGGCGAATCCCTTCTATGTGGCGCTGTCGTCGTCGTTCGCGGGGACGCAGGAGTACATGGCGATGGAGAAGCTCGGCCAGTTGCACAGGCAGGCCGAGCGGACCGGCGACTGGGATCTGATCGTCGTGGACACCCCGCCGTCGCGGTCGGCGTTGGACTTCCTGGACGCACCGGAGCGGCTGGCATCGTTGCTGGAAGGGCGGTTCCTCCGGTTGCTGCTGGCACCTGCCCGTGGCCCGTTCCGGCTGATGTCCGCGGGCGTGAGCATGGCGATGTCCGTGCTGAACAAGGTGCTCGGTGCTCAGGTGCTGACCGACGTACAGACGTTCGTTGCCGCGTTCGACACGTTGTTCGGCGGGTTCCGGCAGCGGGCCGAGCAGACGGTGGCGCTCCTGCGTGAGCCGCACACCTCCTTCCTCGTGGTGGCCGCCCCGCAGAACGACGCGCTGCGGGAGGCGTCGTACTTCGCTGAGCGGTTGCGGGAGGAGAGCATGCCGCTGGCCGGCGTCGTACTGAACCGGGTGACGAACACACTGGTGCCGGATCTGTCGGCGCAGCGCGCACTGGCCGCGGCAGAGCGGCTGGAGGAGGCGGACAAGTCGCCCCTGACCGCCGCCGTACTGCGGTTGCACGCGGACAAGATGCAGCAGGTGGTCGGCGACCACAAGCGGGCCGGCCGCTTCCGCCGGGGCCACCGCGCGATCCCGACGGTCGAGGTCCCGGCGCTCGCCGACGACGTCCACGACCTCACCGGTCTGCGCCACATCGGCGACCTGCTCACCGCCTGAGGGCGGCCGGCTACAGCCGGTACGCCGGGTTTCACCGTCAGCGAACGCTGATTGCCTCGGGAATGACCTGGTGGGGGCCGTGGTTGAGCCTGTCAGACTCAATCTTTTGGATAAGGGTGTGACAGCGTGACCGATACGTTGAATCTTCCTGTTCTGCCGCTGGACGACATCGTGGTCCTGCCGGGAATGGTCGTGCCGGTCCGACTGGCCGACCCCGAGGCACGGGCGGCAATCGACGCCGCGCAGGCCTCCGGCGAGGACAAGGTGCTGCTGGTACCGCGGCTGGACGGGAAATATGCCAAGGCTGGGACGCTCGGTGAGATCGAGCAGATCGGCAGGCTGCCGGGCGGTGCCCAGGCGGCTGTGATCCGCGGGACCTCGCGGGTCCTGCATCGGCGCCGGGACCACTGGTCCGGGTGCTGCGCTCTGGGTGGGCGCGACTGTGCTGCACGAGATCACCGACGACAGGTCGGCCGAGCTCGCCCGCGAGTACAAGACCCTGACGACCTCCGTGCTGCAGCGTCGCGGCGCGTACCAGGTCATCGACTCCGTGAAGCAGGTGAACGACCCGGCGGAGCTGTCCGACCTGGCCGGCTACGCGTCGTACCTGACCACCGAGCAGAAGTCCTGGCTGCTGGAGAACGCGAATGTCTCCGAGCGGCTGGAGAAGCTGATCGGCTGGGTCAAGGACCACCTGGCCGAGCTCGAGGTCTCCGAGACGATCCAGAAGGACGTCCAGGAGGGCATGGAGAAGCAGCAGCGGGAGTTCCTGCTGCGCCAGCAGATGGCCGCGATCCGCAAGGAACTGGCCGAGCTGGACGGCAAGGCCGAGTCCGAGGAAGAGGACTACCGGGCCCGCGTCGAGGCAGCCGACCTGCCGGAGCACGTCCGCAAGGCCGCGCTCACCGAGGTCGACAAGCTGGAGCGGACCGCGGAGCAGTCTCCCGAGGTCGGCTGGATCCGGACCTGGCTGGACACCGTCCTCGAGCTGCCGTGGAACGACAGGACCGAGGACAGCTACGACATCCGCGAGGCGCGGGCCGTGCTGGACGCGGACCACTCCGGACTGGATGACGTGAAGGAGCGCATCACCGAGTACCTGGCCGTACGGCGTCGCCGCGCGGACCGTGGCCTCGGTGTGGTCGGTGGGCGTCGTAGTGGCGCCGTACTGGCTCTGGTCGGTCCGCCTGGTGTGGGTAAGACCTCGCTGGGTGAGTCCGTGGCGCGTGCGATGGGGCGGAAGTTCGTCCGGGTCGCGCTGGGTGGTGTTCGGGACGAGGCCGAGATCCGCGGTCACCGGCGTACGTACGTCGGTGCGCTGCCGGGCCGGATCGTTCGGGCGATCACCGAGGCCGGTTCGATGAACCCGGTCGTGCTGCTCGACGAGATCGACAAGGTGGGCGCGGACTACCGGGGTGACCCGACGGCCGCACTGCTGGAGGTCTTGGACCCCGCGCAGAACCACACCTTCCGGGACCACTACCTGGAGGTCGAGCTGGACCTGTCCGACGTGGTCTTCCTGGCCACGGCGAACGTACTGGACTCGATCCCGGCGCCACTGCTGGACCGGATGGAACTGGTGCAGCTGGACGGGTACACCGAGGACGAGAAGGTCGTCATCGCTCGTGACCACCTGCTCCCGCGTCAGCTGGAGCGGGCCGGACTCACGGCCGACGAGGTGGCCATCGACGACTCGGCGCTGCGGTTGCTGGCCGGCGAGTACACGCGTGAGGCCGGCGTACGGCAGTTGGAGCGCGGGATCTCCCGGGTGCTGCGGAAGGTGACGGCGAAGCTCGCTCTGGGCGAGGACGTTGGCAACCTGACCGTGAGCGAGGGTGACCTGAAGGGCTACCTGGGCTCGCCGAAGTTCACGCCGGAGACGGCAGAGCGTACGGCGCTGCCGGGTGTGGCCACTGGTCTGGCAGTCACGGGTGCCGGCGGTGATGTCCTCTTCATCGAGGCGTCGCTGGCGGACAAGGAGACCGGCCCGACCGGAGTCACGTTGACCGGACAGCTCGGTGACGTGATGAAGGAGTCGGCGCAGATCGCCCTGTCCTACCTGCGGTCGCACGGCGCGGAGCTGGGTCTGCCGGTCGGCGATCTCGCCGAACGGAACACCCACATCCACGTGCCTGCCGGTGCCGTCCCGAAGGACGGACCGTCGGCGGGTGTGACGATGACGACGGCGCTGGCGTCGCTGCTGTCCGGACGGCCGGTCCGTTCAGACGTCGCGATGACCGGTGAGGTGTCGTTGACCGGACGGGTCCTCCCGATCGGTGGGGTGAAGCAGAAGCTGCTCGCCGCACACCGGGCCGGGCTGACCACGATCCTGATCCCGAAGCGGAACGAGCCGGACCTGGAGGACGTGCCGGAGTCCGTGCTGAAGGAGCTGACCGTTCACCCGGTCAGTGACGTCCGCGAGGTGCTGGAGCTGGCGCTGGAGCCGGCCCAGGTGAACGCACACCAGTACGCCGCCTGACCGTCGTACTGCAACCTGCGGGGAAAGAAGCCGTCAGCAGGCGCAAACTTCTTTCCCCGCAGGCGAAGGGCCCGAGCGATTGCTCGGGCCCTCGTCCTTTTGGATGAACTTTGTCCAGACAGCGTGACGGAACTCACAAGCGCCGCGGTAACCCAATCGGGCGGTCCCGTAGTCTCTATAACCATGCGCGTCAGGGAGAAAGGCGACCGGGGAGTCGTCCAGTCGGTGGTTCTGTTTCTAGGGGTGAGCGTGCTGTCGGGGGCCTTGGCTGCCGGTCTCGCCATCCCGTTCGCCGGCCTCGCCGGATTCACCACCGAGAAGACGTCCGACACTCTGCAGGACCTGCCGCAGCAGTTCGACGAGGTCCCGCTGAAACAGAAGAGCACCATCCTCGCCGCCGACGGCACGGTGATCGCCACCCTGGCCGAGCAGAACCGCGTGCCCGTCAAGCTCAGCGCGGTCGCGCCGATCATGCAGAAGGCGATCGTCGCGATCGAGGACGACCGGTTCTACGAGCACGGCGCGCTGGACCTGAAGGGCACCCTGCGCGCGCTGCTGCAGAACAAGTCCTCGGGCGGGATCCAGCAAGGCGGCTCGAGCATCACGCAGCAGTACGTGAAGATCAGCCTGGTCGAGAAGGCGAAGACACCGGACGAGGTCGCGGAGGCGACCGCCGACACGTACCAGCGCAAGGTCGCCGAGCTGCGCTACGCGATCGCGGTCGAGAAGGAGTACTCGAAGAACGAGATCCTGGAGAAGTACCTCAACCTGGCGAACTTCGGCGACGGCGCCTGGGGCATCCAGGCCGCCGCGCAGCACTACTTCTCCGTGAACGCCTCCCAGCTGACCCTGCCGCAGGCCGCACTGCTGGCCGGCCTGGTGAAGAACCCGACCGGCTACGACCCGACCAACAACGCCAAGCGCGCCACGGATCGGCGCGACGTCGTGATCAAGCGGATGCTCGAGCTCAAGGTCATCTCGATCGCCCAGGCGAACGCCGCTCTGAAGACTCCGGTGATCAACCCGGCCAAGGTCCGCCCGAACAAACTCGGCTGCGGCAACGGCCCGTATCCCTTCTACTGCGAGTACGTCGTCTCCCAGCTCGAGCAGAATCCCGCCTTCGGGAAGACGACGACCGACCGCGCCAACTACTTGAAGACCGCCGGACTGACCATCAGGACGTCGCTCGACCCGAAGATCCAGGCTGACGCGCAGCGCTCGATCGACAGTCACTCGAAGCCGACGGACCAGGCGATCGCCGCGATCACGATCGTCGAGCCGGGCACCGGTCTGGTGAAGGCGATGGCTCAGAGCCGGGCGTACGGCAGCAAACGCGGCCAGACGGCGTACAACTACAACGCCCCGAAGACGTACGCAGGCGGGTACGGCGGGTTCCAGAACGGCTCGACCATGAAGGCGTTCACGATCGCGGCGGCGATCCAGAAGGGCATTCCGCTCACCTACAAGATCAACTCGCCGAGCCCGATCCACCTGGGCGGCCAGACGTTCAGCACCTGCAACGGCCCATTCAAGATCCTGCAGGACTACGACCCGAAGAACTCGACCACGAACGTCCCGGATCCGACGATGATCCAGGCTGCGCAGAAGTCGACCAACACCTACTTCCTCCAGCTGTCGCAGCGGACCGGTCTGTGCCCGATCGCCAAGATCGCGTCCTCCCTGGGGATGTACAACGCCCAGTCGCTCCAGCCACTCCAGCAGGTCCCATCGATGACACTGGGCATCGATCTGATCTCGCCGCTGCAACTGGCCGGCGCGTACGCCGCCTTCGCCGCGCGCGGCATGTACTGCACGCCGTGGGTCGTCACCTCGGTCAAGGACTCGGCCGGCAAGTCGGTCAGCACTCCCGGCGCGAACTGCAAGCAGGCGCTGGCACCGGAAGTCGCCGACGGCGTCAACGCGGTCCTGCACCAGGTCATGGAGCCGAACGGCACCGGCGGCAAGTTGAAGTTCGGCAAGAGCGACCTGGCCGGCAAGACCGGAACCATCAATGATGCCAAGGCAGTCTGGTACGCGGGCTACTCGACCCGGCTCGCCGCTGCCGCCACGGTGGCCGACGCGTCCCTGCCGTACGACCCGCTGCACGGTCAGACCCTGAACGGCCGGGGCATTGACGACCCGACGGGTTCCGGGACCGCCGGGCCGATCTGGGAGACCGCGCTGCAGGCCGCCCTGCAGGGCTACCCGACCACGCACTTCGTCGCGCCGTCCGACAAGATTCAGCGCGGCGACGTCAAGAGCCTCCCGTTCGTCAACGGCATGAACCCCGACGACGCCGCGAACAACCTCAGGCAGGCCGGCTTCGAGGTCGCGATCGCCTCGGGCACCGTGAACTCCGAGGAGACCGCAGGCACCGTCGCGTACACCGACCCCCGCCAACGCGACGGTGCGCCCGACGGCTCCCTGGTGACGATCCACGTCTCCAACGGCAGCAAGCAGAACCAGCCCCCCAACACCACCAAGCCGCCAGGCACCAAACCACCAGGCAGTCCGACCACCATCAACCCCAACTGCCCACCCTGGAACCCGAAGTTCCCCAACTGCGGCGGCCGCGGCCACGGCTAGACAACAGGAAGGGCCTCGTCCACAACTGGACGAGGCCCTTCGTCGTACCCAGGTGATCAGGCGCCGAGCTGGCGCTTGACCTCGGCGGAGACGACGCCGCCGTCGGCTTTGCCCTTGATCTTGGGCTGGAGGGCACCCATCACCTTGCCGATACCGCGAGGCCCCAGCTCCGCGGCGCCGGTGCTGGCGATGGTCTCAGTGACCAGGGCAACGATCTCTTCCTCGGACAGCTGCTCCGGCAGGTACTCGGCCAGGATGTCCGCCTCGGCCTGTTCCTTGTCGGCGAGCTCGGCGCGGCCGGCCTCGCGGTAGGCGACGACGGACTCGCGGCGCTTCTTCGCCTCCGAGCTGAGCACGTCGACGATCTCGGCGTCGGACAGTTCGCGGGCCTCCTTGCCGGCCACCTCCGCCTTGGTGACCGCGGTGAGCGCCATCCGCAGGGTCGACTTGCGGATCTCGTCGCGCGCCTTGAGGGCGGCCGTCATGTCGTCGTGCAGGCGCTGCTTCATTCCGGAGTTGGACATGACCAGCATTGTGGCAGGCTGGTGGAATGAGTTCGCGCGGGATTGCCACCACCACCCTCAAGGCCACGGCGGTCGTCGGTGCCGTGGGCGCCGCCTGCGTCGCGTATGCGGCCGGTATCGAGGTCCGCTGGTTCACTCTGCGCAGAGTGACGGTGCCGGTGCTGCCCGAGGGGTCCACGCCGCTGCGAGTGCTGCACGTCTCCGACCTGCACCTGATGCCCACCCAGGAGCGCAAGATCCAGTGGGTCAACAGCCTGGCCGCGCTCGAGCCCGACCTGATCGTGAACACCGGCGACAACCTCTCCCACGAGGCTGCGGTGCGGCCACTGCTCCGCGCGTACGGCGATCTGCTCGACCTGCCGGGTGTGTTCGTGTTCGGCTCCAACGACTACTGGAAGCCGCACTTCAAGAACCCGGGCAAGTACCTGCTGCCCGCCCACAAGCAGCGGCACAAGCCACACGGCCCGGACCTGCCGTACGAGGAGATGCGGCGCGAGTTCACCGCCGCCGGCTGGACCGACCTGAACAACGCCAAGGCGACCCTCAAGGTCAACGGCCTCCGGCTGGACTTCGCCGGCACCGACGACCCGCACATCAGGCGCGACCGGTACGACGAGGTCGCGGGCGAGGTGGACCCGACGGCCGACCTGTCCATCGGGGTCACGCACGCGCCGTACCAACGCATCCTGAACGGGTTCGTCGGCGACGGCTATCCCCTGGTCCTGGCCGGCCACACGCATGGCGGTCAGCTCGCGGTGCCGTTGTACGGCGCGCTGGTGACCAACTGCGATCTGGATACATCGCGGGTGAAGGGCCTGTCCAGCTGGGGCTACGACGGCCGCCATGCGGCTCTGCATGTGTCCGCGGGTCTCGGCACTTCGCCGTACGCTCCGGTCCGTTTCGCCTGCCGGCCGGAGGCGACGCTTCTCACACTCGTTCCCCGCGTTAACCCGATTTCGCCCCAGCCCTGGGCGCATGTAAGCTGACTCCGGCTTCGGGCTGTGGCGCAGCTTGGTAGCGCGCTTCGTTCGGGACGAAGAGGCCGCAGGTTCAAATCCTGTCAGCCCGACCACGTAGAAGAGGTCCCTCGGTGAGGGACCTCTTCTGCTGTTCTCCTACTCTTCCGTCGGCGGGGCCGCGGCTCGCGGGTCGGAACCGGTGACCCCGGCGCTCGCCGGCGAACTCGATTCGACCAGCTGCGGCTTGGCGGCGTACTGGGTCAGGTTGTCCCCGGTGGCTGGATCGAAGACGTGAATCTGGTCGTTGTCGAACCACAGGTCCGTCACGCTGCCGTCGGTGACCTTGCTCTGGGCGCCCAGGACGACGACCAGTTGGGTGCGCATCTGCTCGCTGTCCAGGTCGCGCTGCAGCTCCTTCAACGACAGGGTGACATCCTCCGGAGCGTCATAAGGGATGTAGGCATAGAGCTCGTTGCCGAGCCACTCGGTCACATCCACGTTGGCTGTGAACGTCTCCCCGTGGGCTCGGGCCGCAGCATCCACGCCGGCGGAGTCCTCGAAGTCCTGCGGGCGAACGCCGACAATGACCAAATCATGTCCGGCAGTCCCTGCGAGCCGGTCGGTGACGGTCACGTCGCCGAGCGGTGTCTCGATGGCGCCGTCCTTCACTCGGCCCGGGATGAAGTTCATCGGCGGCGACCCGATGAACCCGGCGACGAACAGGTTCGCGGGCGTGTCGTACAGCTGGTGCGGACTCCCGATCTGCTGCAGGACGCCCTTGCGCAGGACGGCGATCCGGTCCCCGAGTGTCATCGCCTCGGTCTGGTCGTGGGTGACGTACACCGTCGTGGTCCCGAGCCGGCGCTGAATCCGGGAGATCTCGGTCCGCATCTGGCCACGCAGCTTCGCGTCCAGGTTCGACAGCGGCTCGTCGAACAGGAACGCGTCGGCCTTGCGGACGATCGCCCGGCCCATCGCGACCCGCTGCCGCTGGCCGCCGGACAGGTTGGCCGGCTTGCGCTGCAGGTTCTCGGTCAGCTCGAGCACTGCGGCGGCATCCTCGACCCGTTGCGTCACCTCGGCGTCCGGCATGTTCTTCAGCCGCAACGGGAACGCGATGTTCTCGAACACGTTCAGGTGCGGGTAGAGCGCGTAGTTCTGGAACACCATCGACAGGTTCCGGTCCCGGGGCGCCTTTTCGTTGACCCGGGCGCCGTTGATGAGCATCTCCCCTTCAGTGATGTCCTCCAGGCCGACGATCATCCGCAGCAGCGTCGACTTGCCGCAGCCGGACGGCCCGACCAGGATGACGAACTCCCCGTCGGCCACGTCGATGCTGATGTCGTCGACAGCCAGGAATCCGTCCGGATACCTCTTGACGATGTTCTTCATACTGATGGCTGCCACAGTCGGACATCTCCTTCCTGGGCGGGCGCCGGGCGATCAGCCCTTGACGGCGCCCGCGGTCAGACCGGCCACGATCCGGCGCTGGAAGAGCAGCACCAGGATCACGACCGGGATGGTGACGACCACCGAGGCCGCCATGATCGCAGTGACCGGCGACTGGAACTGCGAGGCGCCGGTGAAGAACGACAACGCCGCCGGGACGGTCCGGGCCCGGTCGGTCGAGGTGAGCGAGATCGCGAGCAGGAACTCGTTCCAGCAGAAGAAGAACGTCAGGATCGTGGTGGTGAACACGCCGGGTGCGGCGAGCGGCACGATGACCTTGCGGAACGCCTGCCAGGCGGTCGCCCCGTCCACCTGTGCGGCCTGCTCCATCTCCCAGGGGATCTGCCGGAAGAACGCCGACATGGTCCAGATCGACAGCGGCAGGGCGAAGGTGAGGTACGGGATGATCAGGCCGACCCAGGTGTCGTAGATGCCGAGGTTGCGCCACATGTTGAACAGTGGCCCGACCAGCGCGGCCTGCGGGAACATGGCGATCGCCAGCGCCATCGACAGCAGGATCTTCTTGCCCGGGAACTCCAGCCGCGCGATCGCGTACGCCGCGAACATCGCGACGATCACCGACAGCACGGTCGCGATCAACGCGATGCCGACCGAGTTGCGCAGCGCGCTGGTGAACAGGGTGTCGCTGAACACGGTGTCGTAGTTCGTCCACACCCACTTCTCGGGAAAGAACGTCGGCTTCGCACTGCGGAACGTGGCCGGGTCCTTGAACGACAACGACACCATCCACAACATCGGGAACAGTGCCCAGACCAGGATGAGCAGGCCCCAGCCCGTCCACCAGTACTTCGCGTTCCGGTTCATCAGGTGTCACCCCTCACCTGCGAGAGGTCGGTCTTGAAGCCCTTGACGAACACGGCCGCGATGATCACCACGCTGAAGAACAGCAGCACCGAGATCGCCGACCCGACGCCGAGGTTCAGCAGCGTCACGTTCTGCCGGTAGGCCAGGAACGACAGGGTCTCGGTGTTGTTCGCACCGGCCGTCATGATGAACGGGTTGTCGAAGATGCGCCAGGCGTCCAGCGTGCGGAACAGCAGCGCGACCATGATGGCCGCCTTCATGTTCGGCAGCGTCACCCGCTTCAGTCGCTGCCAGCGCCGTCGCTCCGTCGACGGACGCCGCCTCCTGCAGGTCCCATGGCACCTGCACCAGGCCCGCCAGCAGCAGCAGCGAGATGAACGGCGTGGTCTTCCAGATCTCGGAGAAGGTGATGACGAACAGCGAGGACCATCGGCCGCCGAACCAGTTGAAGTCGCCGAGCCCGAACCACTGGTTGACGAACCCCGAGTCCAGCTGGAACGCGTACCGCCAGATGTAGGCCGAGACCACGGTGATGATCCCGTACGGGAGCAGGATCCCGGTGCGCACCAGCGACCGGCCGCGCAGGATCCGGTACATCACGAACGCGAACGCGAAGCCGAGGACGAGTTCGACCGCGACGCTGACCGCGGTGATGATGAAGGTGGTCAGGAAGTCGCTCCACCAGACGGGGTCGGTCAGCACGGTTCCGTAGTTCGACAGGCCGACGAAGGAGCGCCCCGCCGGGTCGGTCAGCCGGTAGTTGAACAGCGACAGGACGACCGCGTACACCAGCGGGTAGGCGGTCACCACAATCATCACGACGAAGGCGGGCGCGGACAGCCACAGCCCGAGCCGTCGTTCGTGCTTGGTGCGGTCCGACATCCGCACCGGAACCGGTGCGGTCGACGGCGTCGTGGCCGGGAGCGTCGCCGTGCCTTGTTCCTCGTTGACGGCCATCAGTCCCTCCCTAGGACGATGCTCGGGTCAGCTCAGAGCAGTCGATCTCCGCTCAGGACCTCGCTCATGAACTTCTGGGTGTCCTCCGGTGTCGCCGGAGCACGGACGTCGGTGGCCGGGTGCCAGGTGATCTGTACCGACGTGGACACGTCGTTGTAGTACGGCGTGATCGGCCGCGGGCCGGCGTCGTTGATCGAGTCCCGGATCAGCGTTGCCATCGGGAACGCCTTGCGGACCCCGGGATCGTCGTACGCCGCGGCCTTCGAGGCCGGGTTCCCCGAGTCGACCATGTACTGGATGCTGCTCTGCAGCGAGGTGAGGCACTTGACCAGGGCCAGCGCCTGGTCGGGGAACTTGGTGAACGCGCCGATGGCCAGGTTGATCCCGCCGAGCGGTGGCTTGCTCGGCATCCCCTCGACGACCCGCGGGTACCGTGCCCAGCCGATGTCGTCGACCACGGCCTGCGTGGTCGCGCCGGCCTTCACGTCTCCCTGTGCCGCGCCGTACACGTACGGCCAGTTGACCATGAACCCGCCGCGGTCGCTCTGGAAGGCCGAACGAGCCTCTTCCTCGGTCGCGGTGGACATCGCCGGCTGTGCCGCGGGCGACCGGGCGAGTGTGCCGACGACCTCCGCGGCCGCGTCACCGGCCGGTGAGGCGATGTCCGGCGTCGCGTGCTTGCCCGCCTGCACGTTGGTGACGATCTGGCCGCCGGCCGAGTCGACCAGGGCGTTGATCCAGACCATGTAGCCCTCGTACCGGTTGGCCTGGACGGCGACCACCTTCTTCTCGGCCTCCGCCGCCTTGATCGTCTGGTCCCAGGTGAAGCCCGGCGCGGTCGGGTCGACCCCGGCCGCGGCGGCCGCCGACTTGCGGTACCAGAGCAGTTGCGTGTTCGCCCAGAACGGCGCCGCGACGAGTTGGCCGTTCCAGAACGCCGTCTTGATCGGTGCGGCCAGGACGCCGTCGGTGAACGTCGGCTCGTCCTGCTTGCTGAACGGGCGCAGGAACCCCGCGTTCGCGAACTCGGCCACGAACGGCGGGTCCAGACTCATCAGGTCGATCGAGCTGTCCTTGGCTGCCAGCCGACGGACCAGTTGCTCGCGCTGCGCGGACGCGTCGTTCGGCAGCGTCTGGATCTCCACCTTGTACGGGCCGCCCTGCGGCGCGCACTTCTCGGCGAGCCGCTCCTGTCCACCGTTGTCAGGGTTGATGTACCAGGTGAGCGTGGGCGTGGTGCTCTCCTGCCCGCACGCAACAAGGAGTGGCAGCGCCAGTGCGGCCACGGCCACATAGATCAATCTGCCCCGGAGTCTTCTCGACACCTGGGTCCGAGTCACTCGCCGACCACACATGACATCGCCCCCTCGGAGCCGCGCTGTGGTCCTTTCTGATAATCCACCCGACCGCCCATGTGCGCCAGACCCCACACGTCGTCCGATCTGAGTTGTGCTGCCCCGATCGGCTGTTCGGGTCACCGGCCTAGGCTGGACCGCATGCAGCGGGTCGATCTGGGTGAGGTGGAGTACGAGGTCGCGGCCAAGGAAATGCGCGACTGGGTCGAGGAGCGAGTGGAGGGGAAGGCCGAGGATCGGCTCTTTCTGCTCAGCCATCCGCCGGTGATCACCTATGGGCCGCGGACCGTGCTGGACGACTTACCCGAGGAGACGGCCGGCATCCCGGCCGTCGCGGTGGATCGGGGTGGGTTTGCGACGTACCACGGGCCGGGGCAGTTGGTCGGGTACTTGGTGATCGACCTGAAGTCGCGCGGGCCGGTGGACGTCGTGCGCTGGGTGGAGAACGGGCTGGTCGAGGCGCTCGGGTCGCTCGGGTTTCCGCTGGTACGACGGGGCACGCCGAAGGGAGCGAGCAGTCTGGTCGGGGTGTGGACCGAGGACGGCCGGAAGCTGTGTTCGATCGGGATGCGGATCCGGCGGGGTGTGACCAGCCACGGGTTCTCGGTCAACGTGGATCCGGACATGACCGTGTTTCACACGTTCACGAGTTGCGGGCTGCACGACGTCACGATGGTCTCGCTGGCCGAGCTCGCGGCGGAGCGTGGTGTGCCGGTGCCCACGGACGCAGAGGTCCGCGACGCGATCGCGTACTCCCTGGGAGCCGCGTAATCCCGATAGCCTGCGGCAATGAGCCAGGAGGACGACGGCCGGATGCCGGAAGATCTCGAGGCCGTTCTGGAGGCTGCCGACGAAGAAGACGCCGAAGAGGCGGACGAGGGACGGTTCGACGCGCCGCCGTTGCCGCCGCTGCTGATCCTGGTGGTCGTGGGCCTGTTGTGCGGGTTCGCGACCATCGCGCTGGTGTGGCTGAGTGAGCGCAGTTGTGAGCGGGTTCGCGACACCTCGAACTGCGGTGCCCTCGGGCTTCCGCTGCTGGTGGTGATCGTGGTCGTGACGATGGTGCTCGGCGGCCTGGCACTGAGCCGGCTGGCGATGCCGCACCCCCGGCTGGTGGCCTTCCTCGGGGTCGCGTTCATGCTGGTCCTCGTACTCGCGTTCCTGACCGACCACCTGTCGTCGTCGTGGACGCTGGCCGTCGTACCGGTCCTGACCGCCATCACTTTCCTGCTCGCCAATCTCGTCGCCCGACTGCTGGAGCGTGCTGATGCCTGACCTGCCCGTCTACGAGTGCCCTCGGACCCCGGCCGCGCCGAACCTCGACGGCACCCTGACCGACCCCGCCTGGGAGGTCGCCCCCTGGACCCCCGACTTCGTCCCGATCGCCGACGGTCCGGCGCCGCGGTTCCGGACCCGGGCGAAGCTGATGTACGACGACCAGTACCTGTACGTCGGCGGCGTCCTCGAGGAACCGCACATCTGGTCGACGATGACCGAGAAGAACAGCAAGCTCTTCCACGAGAACAACTTCGAGCTGTTCCTCGACCCGGACGGCGACGGCCAGAACTACTACGAGTTCGAGACCAACCCGCTCGGCACGATCTGGGAGCTCACCCTGCCCAAGCCGTACGTCGACGGCGGCGTACCGATCGACCCGACCAACCTGCCCGGGCTGCGGACCGCGGTCCACATCGACGGCACGGTCAACGACCCGTCCGACATCGACACCGGGTGGTCCGTGGAGCTCGCCGTACCGTGGGCCGACCTGGCGTCGTACAACGCCGGCCGGGCGACCCCGCCGAACCCGGGCGACGAGTGGCGGATGAACCTGATGCGGTGCGAGTGGCCGCACGAGGTGGTCGACGGGGCGTATGTGAAGGGCGAAGGCATCGAGTTCTGGGTGTGGTCGCCGCAGTACATCGAGGACATGCACCGGCCGGACCGGTGGGGGGTACTGCGTTTCTGACCCGGCACCCGCTGACCTGGCGTTACCACCCCGGGGTGACAATGAGGTACGTGGACTTTGGCGGCTCAGGCGATCTGCACAGCGTTGAGGCGGATCAGGTCGTCAGCGCGATCGAGCGCGCATGCGAGAGCGACCTGCGGACCGCACTGCGGTTGGTGGCCCGTTACTCGGCGTACTGGTGGTCGCACGGGCTGCAGGACGAGGCCGCGGCCGCCGCGGAACGGGTGCTGAGCATGCTCGGCCGGACTGTCCCGGTCGGACTGGACGAGGAGTACCTACTCGCCGTCATCCACGGCGCCGCGTCGGCCGAGCAGGAGCAGGTCGAGCTGGCCGAGCAGATCGTGCTGGCGACGACCGGGCCGTTCCAGTACTCCGTGACCGTGCTGCTGTGGTCGCTGGTGTTCGGACCGTTCGAGTCTGCCGCCGTGGTCGAGGAGGTTCTGGAGCGGAACGAGTCCGGAGACGCGTGGACGCGGGCCGCCGTCGAGCTGTGCCGGGGCTACCCGGGTCTGACGTCGGCAGCACCCGACGACGCCGCGCAGGCGCTGCGTACGGCACTGGGCCGCTTCCGCATGCTGGAGGACGCTTGGGGCACCTTCCTCGCGCTCAACGCGCTCCGCCACACGGCGGACGACCCGCTGGACCTCACGACCGAGGCTCTGGCTCTGGCGGAGCAGCTCGGCCTGGATGAGGAGACCGGTGTGCTGCTGTGCCAACGTGGGGATCTCTACCGGGCACTCGGCAAGCTCGAGGACGCGCGCGACGACTACAACCAGGCGCTGGACATCAGTGAGCGCACGGACCTCGCCGAGACCGCTGCGGCGGCCCTCCTCGGCTTGGCCCGCACCGCCCGCCAGTGCGGCAATCTCCCGACAGCCCGCGCCCACCTCTCCGCCGTCCTGGCCTTCCCGGAGCTGGAGGACGCCCACTTCGAGGCCCTCCACGAACTAGCGGCGCTGAACGCCTCGGAAGCCTCCGCGTAAGAGCTGCTGTGGTCCCGGCCACATCGCGGGAGTGCAGCAGGCTGGTTAGAGTCGGGATCGACCCAGCCTTGTGACTGCAACGGAGCAGCAGATGGATAAGACGTACGACTCGCCGCAGGCCGCGGTCGACGACATCGCGGACGGCGCGAGCCTCGCGGTCGGCGGCTTCGGGCTGTGTGGCAATCCGATGGAGCTGATCACCGCTCTGCACGACAAGGGGGTGACCGGGCTCAGCGTGGTGTCGAACAACTGCGGCGTCGACGACTGGGGCCTCGGGATCCTGCTCGCGGACAAGCGGATCGCCAAGATGACTTCGTCGTACGTCGGGGAGAACAAGGAGTTCGCCCGCCAGTTCCTGTCCGGTGAACTGGAGGTCGAGCTGACTCCGCAGGGCACGCTGGCCGAGAAGCTCCGGGCCGGCGGCTGCGGGATCGCCGCGTTCTACACGCTGGCCGGTGTCGGTACCCAGGTCGCAGACGGCGGGCTGCCGCAGCGGTACAACGCCGACGGCTCGGTCGCGAAGGCCTCGGAGCCGAAGGAGACCCGGGAGATCGACGGCACCACCTACGTGCTGGAGGAGTCGATCACGACCGACTTCGGCCTGGTGCATGCGCTCAAGGGCGACACCCACGGCAATCTGGTCTTCGACCGGAGTGCTCGGAACTTCAACCCGCTGGCCGCGATGGCCGGCCGGATCACCATCGCGCAGGTGGAGGAGCTGGTCCAGCCTGGTGAGCTGGACCCGGACGAGATCCACCTGCCCGGCGTCTACGTCCAGCGAGTGGTTGCCGTCGGCAAGAACATCGAGAAGCGAATCGAGAACGACCGACACGGTGCAACCCCGCGAGGCCTACGAGGCCGCGCGCGAGAAGCTGGAGGCCTGAGATGCCACTCACCCGTGAGCAGATGGCCGCCCGGGCCGCCTCCGAGCTCGAGGACGGCTCGTACGTGAACCTCGGCATCGGCCTGCCGACCCTGGTCCCGAACTACATCCCGGACGGCGTCACCGTCGTACTCCAGAGCGAGAACGGCATCCTCGGCGTCGGCCCGTACCCGGTCGAGGGTGAGGAGGACCCGGACCTGATCAACGCCGGCAAGGAGACCGTCACGACGCTGCCCGGTGCATCGTTCTTCGACTCGGCGCTGTCGTTCGGGATGATCCGCGGCGGCGCGATCGACGCCGCCATCCTGGGCGCCATGCAGGTCTCGGCCAAGGGCGACCTGTCCAACTGGATGATCCCCGGCAAGATGGTCAAGGGCATGGGCGGCGCGATGGACCTGGTGCACGGTGCGAAGAAGGTGATCGTGCTGATGGAGCACGTCGCGAAGGACGGTTCGCACAAGATCCTCGAGGAGTGCGAGCTGCCGTACACCGGTCGTGGCGTGGTCAACCGGATCATCACCGACCTCGCCGTACTCGACATCACCGAGGACGGCCTGCAATTGGTCGAGCTCGCCGACGGCGTCACCTTCGACGAACTGCAGGAGAAGACCGGCGCCCCGATCAAGCAGTGACTCTCCCGTTTGGACAGGTTGTGTTCAGCTCCCGAAAGACACCTGTCATACCAGTCGAAAGTCGGGTATACGGGACGGGTGGAGCTGGATGTGCTGGTGATCGGTGGAGTAGGGATCGACACGATCGTGCGGGTGCCGAGCCTGCCGCTGGAGGATGTGGAGACGATCTGGGTCGAGCCGATCGAGTCGTACCTCGGCCACACCGGCCACGGCGTCACGCTCGGCTGCCACCTACTCGGCCTGCGCGCGGCCCTGGTCGACGTGATCGGCGATGACGCCGAGGGCGACCGCATCCGCCGGACGTACGACGATCTGCGGCTCCCCCTGAACGTGGTGTACCACCCCAGCGGCACCCGGCGGTCGGTCAACCTGGTCGCACCCGACGGCCAACGCCTCTCCCTGTACGACGGTCGGCACCCGACCGGACTGCGCGTCGACCCGGACCTCTGGCGGACGAGCATCGTCCACTCCCAGCACGTCCACGTCTCGATCATGGACTTCGCGCGCCACGCCCTGGGCGACGCGATCACGGTCGGCTGCACGATCTCGACCGACCTGCACGACTGGGACGGGCGGAACGACTACCACAAGGACTTCGCGACCGCGGCCGACATCGTCTTCGTCTCGGCCGGCGCGCTGCCGTCCGACGCGGTCGACTGGATCTTCGCCAACGGCCGCGCCGAGGTCGTCGTCGCGCTGGCCGGCGCCGACGGCAGCCACCTGCACGTCCGGAACCAGCCCGCGCGCTTCATTCCGGCCGTCCACCTGCCCGACCGGCCGGTGGTCGACACCAACGGCGCCGGCGACGCCTACGTCGCGGCGTTCCTGGCGCGCTTTCTCGACGGCGTCAGCTGGTACGACGCCGCCCTGGCCGGCTCCATCGCCGGCGCCTGGGCCTGCGGCTCCCCCGGCACCCACACCGACCTGATCACCGCCGAGGAGTTGGCTGTTCGAAGTAGAAAGTACGTCTGAAACAGTCTCAAGCTTCGCGCGTCTAGACCCGGACCACGGTCGAATCGAACTCGGCGATGACCCCGAGGATTTTCGCCGTCGTGCCGGAGCCTCTTTGGTGAAGTGGATCCCCCGCTCGCGAGGCAGCAGCAGGCTGGACGTCGTCCGGCGATGCGCGTTGACTTCTGCCGCGCCGCACGCCGTTGCCGCCATCAGCAGACCTCTGGTCTTGCTCTCGTCGACGAATACGTGTGCCGGCACGTGGAGCACTTTAGGGGTCTGTTCCGACAGCGCAAATCCGCGAAGACCTCCGACTCGGCCGGCGACGCGGCGGTGACGAGCGCTGCAACGCCGCCGCGACGGGCCGACTTTGTGCACCAGATCCGTACGGCGAGGCCGTCGCCGTACGGATCTCGTGCACAAAGTGCCCGATCGCGACGATGGGTGCCGGCCGGACGGCCGGATAGTCCCTAGGTGGTGCGGGTGAGGTCGGCGTAGGCGGTGATGAGGGTCGCCGAGTCCTTCTCCCAGTTGAGCTCTGCCACGGCGGAGCGGACTCCGTCGGCGTAGGTGGTGTAGTTCTCGATCAGCGCGCGGACGGCGGCGGCGAGCGACTGGGGGCTGCCGGGCTCGTAGAGGGTTCCCAGTTTGTACTGGGTTACTACTGCGCGCATTTCGGGGAGGTCGGCGGCTACGACCGGGACGCCGGCGCGGACGGCGTGGAAGAGTTTGTTGGGGAGGGCGAGGCGGTGGTTCTCGCAGGTGTTGGTGAGGGTGACCAGCGAGATGCCGTACGAGCGAAGGGTGTCGTCGACCTCGTCGATGGAACGTTCGGCGACGGTCTCGACCGGACCTAGGTCCAGGCGGTAATTCGGGTCTACCGAACCCATCAGGACCGTGCGGAACGGCGCCAACTGACGGGCAGCCGCGACGACGGTCGGCAGATCCCGGCCGGCGCCGACGCGACCGGCGTACAGGAGGCCTTCCGGCTGGTCCAGCGGCGGCGGTACGTCGTCCGGCCGCGGGAAGGTGTTGCGTACGACGCGAACGTCCGGCAGCCCACGGGAGCGCAGCCGGGCCGCGATCCCCTCCGACACGGTGATGACGACGCGCGCCTTCGCAGCGAGGGAGACCTCGACCCGACGGCCATGTGCCCGCCAGAACGGCGTCGGCCGGCCAGGCAGCGCGCGGTCGAACCACAGTTCGTGGGTGTCGTAGACCAGCTCCGCCGACCATTTCTCGGCGTACTCGGCCGCGAGCTCGAGCGTGTTGAAGTCATGCGCGTGTACGGCGTCGAACGGACCGGCGGCCGCCACTCGAGGAGCCGCCGCGACGCGCCACTGCTTCTCGGTCCGGTTCCGGTGCTCCGGCAGCAGGAGCCACCGGCCGAACCGCTGGACCAGCACCTTCGGCCCACTCCGGCCGTGGCCGACTGCGAGACCGCCGTTGCCGGTCCGCAGCCCGGCCGAGCGGGAGACCGACTCGACCGTGATCCCCGGGCCGACTTCGCTGTGTTGATTCTCCAGCCAGGCTTCCGGGACATCCCGGCCGATCACGTGCAGCACGTGACCGGCCGCGGCCAGAGCCGTCGCCTCCCGCAGGATGCGCGAGTCCCCGGCGATCGGGGACTGCGCGATCATCAGAATCCGCACTTACTTGCCGCCGACCTCGAACTCGTTGTTGAGGAAGGGCAGCAGCACCTCGACGGACCGGCGTCCGTCGTGCAGCTCACGGACGTACTCCGGCCCGCCGTCGGCGATCTTGCGGGCCGTGTCGCGCTCGGCGACCAGCCGCTCGATCACCTCGGACAGGTCGTCCGGCGTCGCTTCCACGATCGGCAGGTTGGTCGGCAGCAGGTCGCGAACCGGGTCCGCGACGTGTCCGACCGTGACCCGGCCGGCCGCCATCGCCTCGCAGGCGAAGACGCCGTACGAGCCGAGCAGCAGCTGGTCGACCACGATGTCCGCGCTCTTCACCATCTCGGCGAGCTCGGAGTGCGGGACACCCTGAACCCGCTGGTACTCGATCAGGCCCCGGGCATCCAGATCCGTCAGCACGGGATCGACGTACGCCGACCCCTTCAAGGCACTCGCCGACGGCGCGTGCAGCACCACCGGTACCTCCCGCTCGAGCACCGGCTGGGTCGAGGCGAACTCTCCGACGTCCACAGTCAGTGGCAGCCAGATGCCGTGCTCGACGAACTCCAGCAGATCCGGAGTGGTGACGAAGATCGGCCCCTCGTACCGCGCCAAGTGCCTGCGCATCAGATCGTTCGCCGCTTGCAGCCGGTCGGTCAGCTCGTCGTCCGGGTTGCGGAACGGCGACCACTGGTACCGGGCCCGGTGCTGCGCGGGGTCGCGGATCTCCGACCCGTGGAAGACCAGGCCGTGCTTGATCCCCGCCTGGTCCAGCATCGGTACGTCGTTCGTCCACATCTGCCCGCGCTGCTGGCCGAACATCGGCCGACCGGCCTCGAACAGCACGTGGGTGACCTCGCGCAATACGTACGCCGTGAGCTCCAGCTGCCAGCGCAGATCGGAGCGGTACTGCCGGTACGTCCCGGTGCGGTGCACGCGGAAGTCGAACGCGCCGCTGCCCGTGGTCAGCGACTCGGCCGTGAGATCGGGGACCTCACGCTCGAGCGCGGTCGCCCACAGCCAGGCCTGACCAGCGCTGTTGACCGGGCCGAGCAACAGCCGGCGCTGCTTCTTGATCACACGGCCGCCCGGCTGGACGACCTCCAGTTGCTGCCCGACCAACTCGCCGTACAGGCCACGAAGCTTCTCCGCCTGCCCGGACCAGGACACCTCCTGCTGGTAGCCGGGGTCGGCCACCCGCTCGCGGTAGGTGTCCAGGTCACCGAGGACCATCCGGACCTTCGACGCGAGGTCGTGCGCGTCCGCCGCGACGAACACCTCACCGATCCGGACCCGGTCGACGAACTCCTTCATGCTCGGCATGTCGGAGACCACCACCGGCAGACCGGCGAAGGCGTACTCGAACAGCTTGTTCGGCAGCGACATCTCGTGACTCGGGTAGCGCAGGATCGGGATCAACCCGACGTCCGCGGTCCGCAGGAACGCGACCACCTCGTCCGGCTTCACCGGATCCAGGCAGTGCAACCGGTTCTGCACCTCGAGCGCCACAGCCTGTGCCTGCAGTTCGCGGACGGCGTCGGTTGCGACACCGGGCACGCACACGACGGCCAGGTGCACATCGGGCAGGTCGACCAGCGCCTGTACGGCGGTCTGGATGCCACGCGCCTTCGTGACGCCACCGCTGTAAACCAGCAGCGGTACTTCGGAGGCCAAACCGATCTGGCTGCGGATGTCGGACACCTCGACCGACACGTCCGCCGGATTCGGCGTGTTCATGATCACGGTGGGCTCGTGATCCAGCTTGTGCTCGCGCTGCAATCGCTGCGCGATGGCTGGACTGACGGTGATCACCCGATCCGCGTCACCGATGTACTCGCGCTCATGGTTGGCCCAGGCCGCGATCGAGCGACGGGTGCGAGCGCCGTACCGGGACAGGCCGGCGACGTACTCGTGCGCGTCGTAGACGACCTTGAGCTGCTTGCCGCGCAGCTTCGCCCGGCCGGCGGCGCGGGTGGCGACGCCGATCACGTGCATGTCGTGCGCGTGCACCACATCGGGCTCGAGGCGGTCGATCAGGTCCCCGAAGGCGATCTCGAGGTCCAGCGCTTCAGGGTGCAGCTTGCGCCACGGCGCCGGCCAGCCCAGCCGGTGGATCACCCCGTCGTACGCCCGCCAGCTGAACTTGAACGGCACGTCGGCCTTGTTGCCGACGCCCTTGCGCACCCAGGTTGCCTTCTTCGCGGCCTGCCAGCGCGACCGGCGCAGCAGCCGGGTGGCCACGCCGAGCTTGAACTTGACCGGGTTTCCGTTGCCGGTCTTGGCCCGCGCGATCGCGTGCCCGGAGTCGGCCTTCAGCTCCTTCAGCTCGGCCTGCACCCGCTCGCTGCGGGCGACATAGGTCGAGCGGTACTTGTATCCCACCAACGGCGGGCGCCAGTCCCGGCGCGCCGTCCGGCTGCGTTTCCGCTCCTCCCGCAGGGAGAACGGAACCGCCACCCGGACGATCAGCGCACCGTCGAGCATCTCCCTCGACGGCAGGCCGCTGGCCGAGACCCCGAGCACAGTGACCTCTGCTCCGGTCTCGGCCAATGCCGCGGCCTCCTTGCGGACCCTACTGTCGTTGGTGACGTCGTTTGCGACCATCATCACGACCCGCAGGTCGGCAGTTGTCACTGGCTGACCGACCTTCCGATCACAATCCGGCGGACGCCCGCCCAGCGGGCCGGGTCCGTGCGGTCACGGCCGTCGACGAGCACCTTGACGCCCGGCAGCTCGGCCGGGGTCAGCTGCGCGTACTCCGGGTGGTCCGCCTGCAGGACCGCGGCGTCCACCGGCGTCCCCAGCGCGTACGGCGTGAAGCCGAGCTGCTGGAGCTCCTCGTCGGTGTACAGCGGGTCGTGCACGGACACCTCCGCGCCGCGGGCCTTCAGCGCCTCCACGGCCGGGAAGACCCCGGAGAACGCCGTCTCCTTGACGCCACCACGGTACGCCGCGCCGAGCACGACCACCTTGGCTCCGGTCAGGTCGCCGTACGCGCCCTCGAGCAGGCCGACGGTGTACTCCGGCATGCCGAGGTTCGCCTCGCGGGCGGCGCGGACAACGGTTGCCTCCGGATCCGTCCACAGGTACAGCCGCGGGTAGACCGGGATGCAGTGGCCGCCGACCGCGATGCCCGGCCGGTGGATGTGGCTGTAGGGCTGCGAGTTCGACGCCTCGATCACCTGGTGGACGTCGATGCCGTTCTGGCCGGCGAACCGGGCGAACTGGTTGGCCAGGCCGATGTTGACGTCGCGGTAGGTGGTCTCGGCCAGCTTCGCCAGCTCGGCCGCCTCGGCCGACCCCAGGTCCCAGACGCCGTTGCCGCGCTCCAGGTCCGGGCGCTCGTCGAAGTCCAGCACGGCCTCGTAGAAGGCTCCTGCGCGCTTGGCGCCCTCCTCGGACAGACCGCCGACCAGCTTCGGGTACTTGCGCAGGTCCGCGAAGACGCGGCCCGTGAGCACCCGCTCCGGCGAGAACACCAGGTGGAAGTCCTGGCCCTCGGTCAGGCCGGAGACCTCCTCGATCAGCGGCTTCCACCGGTTCCGGGTGGTGCCGACCGGAAGCGTGGTCTCGTAGCTGACCAGGGTGCCCGGGCTGAGGTGCTCGGCCAGCGAGCGGGTCGCGTTCTCCATCCAGCCGAACTCCGGCTCACCGGTCGTCTCGTCGACGAACAGCGGCACGACCAGCACCACCGCGTCGCTGCCGGGGATGGCGTCCGCGTAGTCCGTGGTCGCCCGCAGGCGCCCGTCGGCCACGGTCTCGGCGAGCAACTCGGCCAGGTGGGCCTCACCCGGGAACGGCTCCTGCCCGGCGTTCACCTGCTCGACCGTCTTCGGGTTGATGTCGACACCCACGACCTGATGACCCTTGGCCGCGAACTGGACCGCCAACGGCAGTCCGATCTTGCCTAAGGCAACAACACTGACACGCACAGGAACTCCACTAGGTAGTGATTCTTCATCGGGGGCCTCGGAGCTTCCGTTCCATCGGACGCTCGACGAACTTGTAGAGCAGCCACGAGGCGAAGATCGAGATGACAAGGACGCCGGCGTACCAGGTCAGGTTGGACCAGCCGATCGGGCCGGCCACACCGTGGTGCTCCTTGATCGCGTACAGGATCGTGGCGTGCACCAGGTAGAAGGCGTACGACCACTGGCCGAGCGCGACCAGTGGCCTGCTGCGCAGCAGCGAACGGCCGCCGCGCATGTCGCGGGATGCGACGGCGAAGATCAGGAAGCCGTACAGAAGGGTGAGGATCTCCTTCTGGCACAGGCCCATGGTGACCGCGCCCGGAACCTTGGCCGGGTTCGCACCGGAGTACCACAGCAGCAGCAGGCCGCCGATGGTGACCGCGAACGCGAACCACACCGGCACCCGCGGCTTCCAGCCCGTCCGCAGCGCGATCGCCAGGCCGATGCCGAACAGGAACGCGACCGAGTGCAGCACCGGCTGCGGCAGCACCGGCACGGATTCCTTGTCATGGAACAAGGCGAGCCGGTAGGCACAACCGATCACGATCACCGACACGCACAGGATCAGGCCGCCGGAAACCTTCAGCCGCTGCGTGGCCCGCCAGACGAACGGGAAGTACGCGTAGAAGAACGCCTCGACCGACAACGTCCACCCCGCCGGGTTGCCGCCGTACAGAATGGTCGGATTGTTCGACCAGCCGTGCAGCAGGAATACCGACAGCACCAGCACGGTCATCGAGATCGGCTTGATCCATGACATCCCGGCCGGCGGGTCGACCCGGTAGAAGACGAAGAACGCCAACACCAGGGTGAACAGGTACAGCGGCACGATCCGGGCGAACCGGCGCCGGTAGAAGGTGCGGATCTTGGTGCCCGGCTGGGCCGACCAGGTCAGCACGAACCCGGACAGTACGAAGAAGAATGTCACCCCGGACGTGCCGTAGTTCAGGAAGCGGTAGATCGGCAGCGGCGCCAGCTGGGTCATGTGATGGCAGAACACGAAGAACGCCGCCCACCAGCGCAAACCGGTGAGCGACTCGACCCGCGGCAACCGCGCCCTGGGGGAGGCCGGCGGCGGGCCGGTCTCCCCCGGGAAGACACTGACCGGCGCGCCGGGTGGCGGGGTCGCCACGTCGGCCGCCAGTGTCTGCGGCTGCTGCTGGTCCTCTTCGGCGGCCTTCGTCATGTGGTTACTCCGCTAGGGCGGCGACAACCCGGCCGGCGGCCTGGCCATCGCCATAGGGCATTGGGCGGTCCCCCGCGGGAGCCGGCCGGGCGGCCAGCTCGGGCAGCTTGCTCACATCTGACGTGAGGACGTTCCAGCCGTCCTCCAGCGTCTCCACCCACTCGGTCTCGGTGCGCAACGTCGTGCACACCCGGCCGAGCAGGAAGGCTTCCTTCTGCAGACCTCCGGAGTCGGTCACCACACCGGCCGAGCCGAGCACGGCCGCGACCATCTCCGGGTAGGCCAGCGGCTCCCGGACGTGCAGCGAACCGTCCGGACGCTCCAGCTTGATCCCGTACTCCGAACACCGCGCGACCAGCCGCGGATGCGCCAGCAGCAGCACCGGCGAACCGGCCGCCGCCAGGCCGTCGACGATCGCGGCCAGCCGGGCCGGGTCGTCGGTGTTCTCGGCCCGGTGAATGGTGGAGACGACGTACTCGCCCTTCTTGAAGGGCAGGTCCAGCGGCTTGTCCTGCACCGCGTCCCGGACCCGGAAGCACACGTCCGTCATCACGTCGCCGACCAGCCGGGACCTGTCGGTCAGGCCCTCGTTGGCCAGGTGGTCCATCGCCACCTGGGTCGGGGCCAGCAGGAGGTCGGCCGCGTGGTCGGTCAGGACCCGGTTGTGCTCCTCCGGCATCCGCCGGTTGAACGACCGCAGCCCAGCCTCCAGGTGCGCCACCGGCAGGTGCATCTTCACCGCCGACAGCGTCCCGGCCAGCGTCGAGTTGGTGTCGCCGTACACGAGCACCCAGTCCGGCTGGTGCTCGTCCAGTACTGCGTCCATCGCGGCCAGCATGGCGCCGGTCTGGACCCCGTGACTGCCGGATCCGACGCCCAGGTGGACGTCGGGAGCCGGGATGCGCAGATCGGCGAAGAACACGTCAGACATGTTCTTGTCGTAGTGCTGCCCGGTGTGCACGATCACGTGCTGGTGGTCGGTGGCGGCAAACGCCTCCGCCACCGGGGCCAGCTTCACGAACTGTGGGCGTGCCCCGACGACACTCAGGACCTTCATGACTGGGCGGACTCCCCGCTGGCGACCTGGATGGTGCGATCTTCGGCCGCCGACTGGATCACTGCCTCGGCCACCTTCACGGTGGTCAGACCCTGCTGCAACGTGACGATGTCGGCTTCTTGGCCGAGCACCGCGTCCCGGAACGCCTCGTGCTCGGTCCGGAGCGGCTCCGGCTTGCTGATCGCGTACCGGATCATGTCGCCCTCGCTGACACCGCGGAAGTGCGCGACGTCGTCCCAGGCGGTGGCAACGGTGCCGTTCGCGTGGAAGGACAGGTCAGCCGTCAGGGTGTCGGCGATGAAGGCGCCCTTCTCACCGGTGACGACGGTGAGCCGCTCCTTCATCGGGGACAGCCAGTTGACCAGGTGGCTGGTCACGGTGCCGTCGGCCAGCTTGCCGGTCACCGCGATCAGGTCCTCGTACTGCCGGCCGCTCTTGTGCGCGCTCTGCGCGGACACGGTGACGAACGGCGACTGGGTCACCCAGGCGGTCAGGTCGATGTCGTGGGTGGCCAGGTCGAGCACCACGCCGACGTCCGCGATCCGGGACGGGAAGGGGCCCTGGCGGCGGGTGGTGATCTGGTAGATGTCGCCCAGCTCGCCGTTCTCCAGCCGCACCCGGAGCGCCTGCAGCGCCGGGTTGTACCGCTCGATGTGACCGACCGCGCCGACCACGCCGGCGGCCTCGAACGCCTTGGCGATCTCGGTTGCCTCGGCCGAGGACCCGGCCAGCGGCTTCTCGATCATCGCGTGCACGCCGGCCTCGGCCAACGTCTTCGCGATCTCGGCGTGGTACTGGGTCGGTACCGCGACCATGCAGTAGTCGATGCCCTCGGCAATCAACTGCTCGATGTTCTCATGCACCGGACGGCCGCCGGCCACGCCGAACTTGTCACCGCCCGGGTCGGCGACGGCGACCAGGTCGACGCCCTCGAGGGAAGCCAGCACGCGGGCGTGGTGGCGCCCCATCATGCCCAGGCCGATCAGGCCGGCTCGCAGGTTCGCCATCTCACGCACCAGCCTTCGCGACGGTGTTCACCGCGGACACGATCCGGTTCAGGTCGTCCTCGGACAGCGAAGGGTGGACCGGCAGCGAGAGCACCTCGGCCGCGGCCTTCTCGGTCTCCGGCAGGTCCAGCTCACGCTTGAACGACGGGAGCCGGTGGTTCGGGATCGGGTAGTAGACACCGCAGCCGACGCCGTACTCGGTGCGCAGCGCGTTCGCGAAGCCGTCGCGGTCCTCGGTCACCCGGATCGTGTACTGGTGGTACACGTGGGTCGCCTCCGCGGCCACGACCGGGACGCCGACACCCTGCAGGTTCGCGTCCAGGAAGGCCGCGTTCTCCTGCCGCTGCTTGGTCCAGCCGGCCAGCTTGCCCAGCTGCACGCGGCCGATCGCGGCGTGCAGATCGGTCATCCGGTTGTTCAGGCCGACGAGCTCGTTCTCGTACTGCTTGAGCATTCCCTGGTTGCGCAGCAGGCGCATCCGGCGCTCGATCTCGGCGTTGGCCACCGAGTTCATGCCGCCCTCACCGGACGTCATGTTCTTGGTCGGGTACAGGCTGAACATCGCGAACTCGCCGAAAGTGCCGACCTGCGCGCCGTTCCAGGTCGCGCCGTGCGCCTGCGCGGCGTCCTCGTAGATCTGGATACCGTGCTTGTCGGCGATGGCCTGCAGCGCGGTCATGTTCGCCGGGTGACCGAACAGGTGCACCGGCATGACGGCCTTGGTCTTCTCGGTGATCGCGGCCTCGACCGCGGCCGGGTCCAGGCAGAAGTACGTCGGCTCGATGTCCGCGAACACCGGGGTGGCGCCGGTCAGCGCGACACTGTTGGCGGTCGCGGCGAAGGTGAAGGACGGGACGATGACCTCGTCACCCGGTCCGACGCCCGCGGCCAGCAGGCCGAGGTGAAGGCCTGACGTGCCCGAGTTCGTCGCGACGCACGCCCGGCCGGAGACCAGCGCTGCGCCGAACTCCTGCTCGAACGCCGCCACCTCGGGGCCCTGGGCCAGCATGCCGGACTGCATGACACGGTCGACGGCCTCGCGCTCCTCCTTCCCGATGATCGGCTTCGCGGCCGGAATCGGCTGCACCATCAGTTCTCCTCCATGTGTTCATCGGCCGGCCGCAGCCGCCCGTCGGTTTCGATGTACATCTCGCCCGTGTTCGGGCACTTCCACTCGCCGTCACCGACGTCGAGCAGCGGAACTCCGGCCTTGCCGACCCACTTGATCCGGCGGGCCGGAACCCCGGCGACCAGCGCGAAGTCTGGCACGTCCTTGGTCACCACCGCACCCGCGGCGACGGTGGCCCAGCGACCGATGGTGACCGGCGCCACGCAGACGCTGCGCGCACCCAGCGAGCAGCCCTGCTTCATCGTCACGCCGACCGGTTCCCAGTCGTGCCCGCTCTTCGGCGACCCGTCCGGGTTCACCGCGCGCGGGAAGTAGTCGTTGGTGAGCACAACCGCCGGACCGATGAACACGCCGTCCTCGAGCGAAGCGGGCTCGTAGACCAGCGCGTAGTTCTGGATCTTGCAGTTGTCGCCCATCCGGACCCCGGTCCCGACATAGGCGCCGCGACCGACGATGCAGTTCTGCCCCAGCACCGCGTTCTCGCGGATCTGGGCCAGGTGCCAGACCGACGAACCGTCGCCGATCCGGGCGCTGTCGTCGACGTCGGCGGACGGCGCGATGCGGGACGTCACAAGGTCTCCTTCGAAATCAGCCAGCTGGTCAGTGCTTCGGCCGAGCGGCTCCCGTCGTGCAGCTCCGCCACGAAGCCGGGTCCGGCGGCCGCCCGCTCGGCGGCGGCGTCACGATCGGCGATCAGGCCGGTGACGACATCACCCAGGGTGTCGGGCTCCGCCTCCACGATCGGCACCTCTCGCCCCGTCAGACTACGCACCCGCTGGCGCACCCCGTCACCGACGTACGAAACCACGATCCGCCCGGCGGCCAGTGCCTCGGCGGCCGCCACGCCGTACAGGCCGATCCGGAGCTGGTCGACCACGATGTCGGCGTCGCCGATGACGCTCGGCATCCGGTCGTGCGTGACACCGGTGATGCGGCGGTACTCGATCTGGCCGCTCTGGTGCAGACCGGTCAGGACCGCGTCGATCTCCTCGGTGCCCTTGAGTTTCGCGTTCGACGGGGTGTGGACGACGACGGGCCGTTCGCCGGCGAACAGCGGGCGACCCGCCTGCTGCCACCGCGCCGGGTCGATCGCGACCGGCAGCCACTGCGCGTCCGGTACGTCGTCCAGCAGGTCGACCGTGGACACGAACACCGGCAGGCCGAGGCTCTCGACCAGCTCGGCGTGCGCGCGGGCCTGCTTCTCCAGACGCTCGGTCAGGTCGTCACCCGGGGTGAACGGCGACCAGCGCTCGCGCTTCGCATGTCGGCTGGGCAGGCGGATGTCGGAACCGTGGAAGAGCAGGGACACGTTGATGCCCTTGTCGAGCATCGCGGCGATGTCGGCGGACGCGTCCGGGTAGCCACGGGCGCCGAAGATCGGCCGCAGCGATTCGACCATCACGTGGGTGTACGACGACAGGACGTGCTGCTCCTGCGCACGCTGCCAGCGCGGCTGGCCGAACCACGCCAGCGGTACGCCGTAGTCGTCCTTGAACTGGAATTGGCCCTTGCGGTGCAGGGCAAACGAGACGGCGTCGACGTCCGGCAGGGTCTTGGCGGCCTGTGCCCAGGCGTGTCCCTGACCCGCGGAGTTGGTCGGTCCGACCAGCATCCGCGCTCGCGTCGTCGCCACCGGCGGGAACGCCGGCAGCTGCGCGTACGAGTACCGCAAGCCACGCAGGCGCCGCCGGACCGCTCCCGCGGTCCGGGCCAGTGGCGCCGGCAGGTGCTCGCGAATCGAACGCGTCACCGTCATTTGGTCACCCATTACCTGCCGGAGCCTTCAGCTTTTGGGGCACAGCTTTCAGCTGATCCAGCTCGCGCCGCGCGGCCGGAAGCCCCAGCACCACCGGGACACTCGCCCGGCGCTGCCCCAGATTCCACCCGGCCCAGATCGCGCCGGCATCCAGCGCGATCACCACATCGGCCTTCTCGATCGTCGTCATCACATCCCGGCGACTCAGAACCCGGCCCCAGTACGTCTTCCCCAGATCCTTACTGGCCCGATTCCCGCGCAGGAACTTCACCGGCGCCGACTGCTTGATTGCCTGAGGCATCCTCCGGCCGACAGCCTTGCGAACCCGCCGTGCCCGCCACTGCACAGCCTTGACCACCCGCTTCGCCCCCGTTGGCTTGGGTTTGGGGGTGGGTGCGGGCTGAGGCTCTGGTGCGGGACCGGCTTCAGAAACCTGGGCAGCCGCCGGCGCGACCTCCGCCTCGTCGGCGACAACCGTCTCGGGCTCGGCAACTGCCTCCGGCGCGATGACGGCATCCGGCGCTTCGTCGGTGGGCTCGTCGACAGGCTCAGGCGTGGGGGCGACGGGCATCCGGCCCGGGCCGATCAGGGTGAAGGTGTTGACCTTGTCGGCAACGGGGCCGGCCGGGGCAACCCAGCCGACGACGTCCAACGTGATGTCGGGGTCGCCGAGGTCTTCCCGGACGGTGTCGAAGTACGTCGGCGGAAGCCGGCGGGTGCTGAGCAGGACGACGTTCTTCATGCCGCCACCCCCTTCACGGCCGCGGCGAGCGCTTCGATCCGCGGATCCAGCTGCAGATCGCGCCGGTAGGAAGCACCGAACTCCCGCGCCTTCGCCCGGATGCCCTCGTCCGCTGTCCGCGCCGCGTGCGCAGCCTCGATCAACGCGGCCGCGATCGCCTCCGGCGTCACGTCCTTCACGGGGAACCAGAGCGGATGACCACGCAGTACGTCGGACGCGGCGTTCTCCGGGTCGTGGACCGACACGATCGGCAACCCGGTCGCCAGGTACTCGAACACCTTGCCGCTCGTCACGTACCGCCCCTTGCCGAGCATCAGCAGCTGGACGTCGAACTCGTCGTACGCCCTGGCGATCTCCGCCTTGCCGACCGGGCCCTCGTAGCTGACCCCGTCCCCGGACGCCTTGTTGATCGTCCCGAGCATGTCCGCGCGCGGCTGGGCGTAGTACCCCAGGTACCCGTGGATCTTGGCCTTCGCGCCGGTCATCTCCTCCGACGACGAGCGCGCGAGCTGCCAGCCCTCGACGAACTCGGCCAGCGGCACCTTCGGCGACACGGTCCCGACGTACCCGAAGACCAGCGGGCGATCCGTCACCGGACCGCGGTCATTGGTGTCCGGCACCAGGTCGGGGTCGAAGCCGTTGGCAACGGTGTGCATCTTGGCGGCCTGCGCCGGGTAGAGCTTCTCGTGCCACTCCTTGATCGGGTCGTTCACGAACCAGACCTCGCGAGCGGACTCGACCAGCTTCTTCTCCCACTTGGCCGCCCGGCTGTTCGGCTCGTGCAGCCGATCACCGGTGAACACGTCCAGCAGCCACGCGTCGCGGTAGTCCATCACGTACTGGACGCCGTGCTTCTTGTGCAGGTGGTACGCCGCGGTGAACGCCACGTGCGGGTTCGCGGTGGCGACCGTCAGGTCGACCTTGTGCGCCTGGTGGATCCGTTCCGCGGCCTTCTCGATGATCGAGCGCCACGGCCCGTACCCGGTCTCCGGGAACGGGATCTGATCCTGCTTCGTGCGCCACTTGCTCCACAGCTTCGGGTTGGACGCCCGGGCCTTGGACCACTTGCGCAGGTCGGCTTCGAGGATCGGCCATTCGAACGGGACCCGGACGACCTCGATGGACGGATCGACCCGTTCCTCAAGGGTCAGATCCGCACCGGTGAACCGGTGAAAGGTCTCGCGGTCGGCCGTCAGCACGGTCACCTTCCAGCCGAGCGCGGCGAACCGGTTGGCCGTGGCCAGAGCCCGGTAGACACCGCCGCCCCGGCAGGGCGGAAAGCCCCAGGCGACGTACAGCATGTGTGGGCGGTCGGTCATGCCCTTCCTCTCAGCAAGTTCAGCCTCTTAGCAGGTTGAGAATCGCGCCGGCCAATTCGTCGTACGGCGTCGTCGCGGGCAGATGGTCAGCGGCCCACTGCAGCGCATGGTCGCGCAGCTTCTCCAGCTCGCCCGGATCCGCGGACCAGCGCCGCAGAATCCCGGACGCCTCCGCCACCGAGTCCACCAGGACTCCGCCACCGGACTCCTCGATCACCTTGGTCTGCCGGGGCAGGCGGGTGGACAGCACGGGAAGACCGCTGGCGAGGTACTCGTAGATCTTGGACGGCATCGCCTCCACGAACGCCGGCGTCGGCTGCAACATGGCCAGACTCGCCCAGGCACCCTGGGTGAGCCGCCAGGAGTCGGCCGGTGGCCGGCGCCCGTGCAGCCGGACCCGGCCGGCCAGGTCGGCCTGCTCGATCCGGGCCTCGAGCTGGTCCCGGTCCGACGGTGCGACCGGGCCGATCAGGTCGAGAGACCAGTCCGGCGCCGCGGCGACCGTCTCGACCATGTCGAACAATCCACGGCTGGCCCGCAGATCCCCGACGTACACCGCTCGCGGCGGCCCGGACGGCGGCGTCGGGGCGAGGAACGGGATGTAGGGGAGGTTCTGCACGACCAGCCGCCGCTTCGCCTCGTGCGGGGCGAGGTGCGAGTCGGCGACGACGGTGAGGTCGGCGCCGGCGGCCAGCTTGGAGCTGGCGCGGACGATCAGCCGGGCGGGCAGACCGGCCGCGCCCTTGGCCCAGTCGCGGTCGGCGAGCAGCCGGGTGTAGTCCTCGTGCACATCGGCGACCATCTTGCGCCGCCGGAGCGTGGTGACGAACCGAGTGATCGGGATCATGTCCGGATCGACCGTCATCACCACCTTGGCGTTGGTCCGCCAGGGCAGCACGGCGGTCCGGGCCAGCCGCTGGACCAGGTTGCCGCGCGGGCCGGCGTGGATCGTCGCCCCCGCGGGCCCACCGGACGGCTCACCGAGTCCCCAGAGCTCGACGCTCAGGTCGCGGTGCTGCAGGGCCGCGGTGATCTTGTGCAGGCGCGCGTCAGCGACGTCGTGACCGGTCGTGATGATCCCCACGTCCGGCGCCGCGCTACGTGACATTGGTCAGAGGTCCTCGAGAGAGACGGATTCCGCTTCGCCGACCTGCAGGAACTTCGTGTAGGCCTGGATCACCTCGTTGGGCTCGCCACGCATCATCAGCTTGCCCTTGTGCAGCCAGATGCAGTCGTTGCACATCTCGCGGACACTGCTCATCGCGTGGCTGACCAGGAACATGGTCCGGCTGTTCGTGACCAGCTCCGACATCTTGGCCGCGGCCTTGGTCTTGAACGACGCGTCACCGGCGGACAGCGCCTCGTCGATCAGCAGGATGTCCGGGTCCATGTGCACGGCGACCGAGAACGCCAGCCGGCTGAACATGCCGGACGAGTACGTCCGCATCGGCATCTCCATGAAGTCGCCGAGCTCGGCGAACTCTGAGATCTCCTCGTACCGGGCCTCGATCTCCTTGCGGCTGAGTCCCGCCGCGAGTCCACCGAGTACGACGTTCTCCCGGCCGGAGAGCGCGGCGTTGAAGCCGACACCCAGTGACAGCAGGGTGGACACCCGGCCGTGCACCTCGATCCGGCCCGACGTCGGCGGCAGGATGCCGGCGACCGCACGCATCAGCGTCGACTTGCCGGCGCCGTTCGCGCCGATGATGCCGATGGTCGTGCCGTGGTCGACGTCGAAGGAGACGTTCTGGACGGCCTTGACCTCGCGGACCGCGCGCTCGCCGCGGCCGAACCGGACGATCGCGCTCTTGAAGGTGGGAACCCGCTCGAACGTGGTCCGGTAGGTGATGGACACGTCCTGCACCTTGACCGCGGGGATACGCGACGTGCTCTTCTGCATCGGCTTCTTCTCGGTCTCAGAGACGGACAACGAACTCACGCTCCCTAGACATGAAGAACAACGAGCCCACGACGAAGGCGAGGACGGCCCAGAACCCGGCACCGGCCCACATCTGCCACTTCGGGATGTCGCCGCGCACCAGGAGGTCGGTCCAGCCGCCGAGCAGCGGGTACAGCGGGTTGTACTGGATGAAGCCCTTGAACTTCTCCGGGGCCTGCTCGGCGAACCACAGCACCGGCGACATGTAGAGCCAGATCCGCACGAAGTACGGCAGGAAGCTCGTGGTGTCGCGGAAGTACACCTGCAGGGCGGCGAAGATCATGCCCATCCCGGCGGCGAAGATCGTCAGCATGATCAGGAACGCCGGGGCCAGCAGCATCTGCCAGTGCAGCGACTGACGCATCGCCAGGTGGATCGCGAAGTACACGACCAGGGTCGGCAGGAAACGGTGGAACGCCGTCCGCACCGCGGACAGCGGCAGCAGCATCCGCGGGAACGACTGGTTCATCAGCAGCTTGCCGCCGCCGACGACGCTGGCCGCACCGGCGGTCATCGCGCCGGAGAAGTAGTAGAAGGCGAAGAGGCCGCCGCACATGTGGGCGAACCGCTCCGCCGCTCCGACCTTCGAGCTACCGCCGGCGATGATGTCGGTCAGCAGGTAGTACACCAAGGCCAGCAGCAGTGGGTTGAGGACCAGCCACACCTGTCCGAAGAAGGTGTTGGTGTTGGCCGCCCGGATGTTCGTCCGGGACATCTCGGCCGCGAACTCCCGGCGCTGCCACAGTGCCTTGAAGTAAGGACGCAGCGCCGGCAGACCGACCTTGTGCGGTTCGTACACATGCACCGACGGGTTGAACTCCTCGTCGACGCTAGTCGCGTTCATTCAGGCGACGCCTCTCTCTGCCGGAAGTCGAGTCTCTGTGGCCGATCACCTGGGTTTCGGCTGTTGCCGCCCGTACGACGGCGAGCCACGCAGACCGGGAAGCAGAGTAGCGGATCGGCTCCCACGCCGACGACACAGTGGTCCTCCATTGTGAGCAACGACGTACAGACGGCTACCAACGTCGCACGCCACCTGGGCCCACAGCACCGGAGTCGTCCTACGCCGATCGTTACCCGGAATATACATTTGACAGCCATTGACGGCCAAAACGCCTTCCAGCGCACGAAATCTGCGCAGCGACCAATAATCACCACACGCCGGGGCAGGCGACAGTGACCAAGGTCAAATCGCGGTCAATTCACCGGTACGACGACCGCCGCAGCCCGGAAGTTGGCCCCGCCGGCGTGATGTGACCCACCGGGCCGACAGTTGCTGTGGGTCATGGGGCCTCCCGCCCTGGACTGAGGAGCGCAGGGAGCGCAGCGACCGAAGCGACGAGGGAAGGGCGGGAGTAAAGCCCCATGACCCCGCCGGCGCCGAAGGCCCGGCAAAAAATACTGAGACCCCAGGAGGTGCTTCCTGGCCGGGGCGAGCCGGGCGGCGGACGTCGTGTCCCCGCTCCCCATGGACAGCCTCACCATCCACGGAGCTCCGCTCGGCACCTCCCGGGGCCTCACACGCGATCCAGGGGCCCGTCCACGGTGGGCGGAGGCGGAGCGGGCACGCGCCGGATCGACCGGCACGATGACCAGGGCGGCGGTCATCGCGCCACAGGCTCGTCCCCAGACGTGCTGCGATCGCCGGCAGGTGCGCGCAGCAGATGTGGGGACGGGCCCGGGGCCGGTGGAAGGCAGCGCGGCGCGGCATCCCTGCAAAGACGCCGGAGCGGGTGCACTGGGGACGGCAGCACCGATGCGAACCGCGGTACGGAGCGGAACCGGTCGCATCGGACTCTCCTCCTCATCGGCCTCACGATGGAGATGCACAGTTTGTACACCCTCCAGCACAGCCGGTGATGGCACGGGAGTGCAAGGGCACCGATGCGCCGGGATCGAGACCCAACCGAAACGGGCTCCGCTGACGTGGCAGCGAACTCGGGCCAGAATTGGAACAGCAGCCCGGCGGCGCTCAGGTGGTCCGTCGCCGGGCTGCTGGACCTCAATTCTCGCTCACAACTGCGCGAAAACGGTGGCCAGATGGTGACACGGCACAAGAATGCTGACAGGACAACAAAGATCGCTGGGCGCATTCACGACGACACGGACAGTGCGATCAGCAGTGGACCGGCCGTCTTATTCTGGAGGGACGGTAGCGGACGGTGACAGCAATCGGAAGGGAGGGGAGCGTCATGAGCACAACGGACACGGAGCGTGCCGACCATCTCAAGGTGCTCGGACTGACCGACGACGAGATCAAGGTCTACCAGCACCTGCTGCGGACCGGTCCGTCGTCGCTCACCGAACTGGACGATGCGGTCCCGGATCGGTCGGCCAGCATCGACTCGACGCTCGGCGGGCTGGTCCAGGCGGGCCTGGCCCGGCGGTCCGGATCGGACCATTCCCGCTTCCTGCCGGTGCCTCCGGACGCCGGCCTGGAGGCGATGACGCTGCGTCGCGAGTCCGAGCTGAAGCAGGCCCGGATCGAGGTCCTGAACGCGTACGACGAGTTCCGCCGGACCGTGCACAACGAGTCGACCACCCACCTGATCGAGGTGGTCACCGGGAGCGCGATCATCGAGCGGATCCACCAGATCAAGGGCGGTGCGCAGCGGGAGATCCTCGCCATCGACTCCCCGCCGTACTACATCGGCGGCCCGAACCAGGAGGAGATCGAGCACCTCAAGCGCGGCGTCTCGTACCGGGTCGTGTACTCGCCCGAATCGGTCGAGGTGCCCGGCTACCTGACCGAGAACATCCTCCCGTGCGTGGAGGCCGGTGAGCAGGCCCGGGTGCTGCCCGACGTGCCGGCGAAGCTGACCATCATCGACGGGTCGATCGCGTTCGTGTCGATGTCGGTGCGCGACACCGATGTGAACCGGTCGCTGTTGATCATCCGGCCGAGCAGCCTGCTGACCGCGCTGATCGGCATGTTCGAGCTCTGCTGGCGCAACGCGCTGCCCCTGCACGCCTCGGTCGGCGCCGAGGACGACCGGCTGGAACCGATCGAGCGCCGCCTGCTGGCCCTGCTCGCGACCGGTGCCGCCGACGACACCATCGCCCGCACGCTGGGTATCAGCCGCCGGACCTTCTTCCGCTACCTCGAGCGCCTGATGAACCGCACGGGCGCGAGCACGCGCTTCCAGCTGGCTCTGCACGCCGCGCGCGAGAACTGGCTGTAGACAAACAAAGGGCTCCCACCTGGGAGCCCTTTGTTTGTCGACGATTCAGGCCTTGGCGGCGGCGAACTCCTTCGCCACGACCTCGGCGATCTGGGCGGTGTTGAGCGCCGCGCCCTTGCGCAGGTTGTCCCCGCAGACGAACAGCTCGAGCGCGTTCGGGTCGTCCAGCGACTTGCGGATCCGGCCGACCCAGGTCGGGTCGGTGCCGACCACGTCGGCCGGGGTCGGGAACTCGCCCTCGGCCGGGTTGTCGAACAGCAGTACGCCCGGGGCGTCCCGCAGTACCTCCCGGGCGCCGTCGGCGGACACCTCCTGCACGAACCGGGCGTGCACCGACAATGAGTGGGTGGTGACAACCGGGACGCGGACGCAGGTCGCCGACACCTTCAGATTGGGCAGCCCAAGGATCTTCCGCGACTCGTTGCGGACCTTCAGCTCCTCCGACGACCAGCCGTCGTCCTTCAGCGAGCCGGCCCACGGTACGACGTTCAGCGCCAGCGGAGCCGGGAACGGGCCGAGCGCGTTGCCGATCACCCGCCGTACGTCGCCGGGCGTGGTGCCCAGCTCGCGATTGCCGGCCACCTTGGTCAGCTGGTCGTAGAGCGCGTCGATGCCTTCCTGGCCGGCCCCGGAGGCGGCCTGGTACGACGCGACCACGAGCTGCTCGAGCTCGTAGCGGTGGTGCAGTGCGCCCATCGCCACGATCATCGACAGGGTCGTGCAGTTCGGGTTGGAGATGATGCCCTTCGGCCGGTTCCGGGCCGCCTCGGCGTTCACCTCCGGCACCACCAGCGGGACGTCCGGGTCCATCCGGAAGGCGCCCGAGTTGTCCACCACGACGGCACCCTTGGCGGCCGCGATCGGCGCCCAGTGCGCGGACACCTCGTCCGGTACGTCGAACATGGCCACGTCGATGCCGTCGAAGGCCTCCTCGCTGATCGCGAGGACCTCGACCTCCTCGCCGCGGACCTTCAGCCGTTTGCCTGCCGAGCGCTCGGACGCGAGCAGCCGGATCTCTCCCCAGACATTCTCCCGGGTCGAGAGCAGGGCCAGCATCACCGACCCGACGGCGCCGGTCGCCCCGACCACCGCCAGCGAGGGCAGGCCCATCCGCTTCTCGGTCTCGTTGTCCACAGCGCTCACAGGGGTCACCGTCCAGTTCCTCCGTACACGACAGCTTGGGTGTGCTCGTCGTCCAGGTCGAATGCAGTGTGCGCCGCTGTGACGGCTGCGTCTACAAGGTTCTCGTCGATCACCACCGAGATCCTGATCTCCGAGGTCGAGATCATCTCGATGTTCACGCCGGCGTCGGCGAGCGCGGAGAAGAATTTCGCCGACACGCCCGGGTGCGAGCGCATGCCGACGCCGATCACCGACACCTTGCCGATCTGGTCGTCGTACAGCAACTGCTCGTAGCCGACCTCGTCCTTCATCCGGGCCAGGGCGGACATCGCCCGGGCGCCGTCGGTGCGCGGCAGCGTGAACGAGATGTCGGTGCGGTTGGTGGCGACCGCCGAGACGTTCTGCACGATCATGTCGATGTTGGTCTCGGCCTCGGCGACCGTCTCGAAGATCCGGGCGGCCTCGCCGGGCTTGTCGGGTACGCCGACCACGGTGATCTTGGCCTCGTTACGGTCTTGGGCCACGCCGGAGATGATCGCCTGTTCCATCTGATCCAGTTCCTTCGCATCGACGACCCAGGTGCCTTCCTTCTGCGAGAAGGACGAGCGCACATGGACGGGGACGTTGTAGCGCCGCGCGTACTCCACGCAACGCAGGTGCAGCACCTTCGCGCCGCAGGCAGCCATCTCGAGCATCTCCTCGTAGGAGATCTTCGGGATCTGCCGCGCGGCCGGCACGATCCGCGGGTCCGCGGTGAAGATGCCGTCCACGTCGGTATAGATCTCGCAGTAGTCCGCCTCCAGCGCGGCGGCCAGCGCGACCGCGGTGGTGTCGGACGCTCCGCGGCCCATCGTGGTGATGTCCTTGGTGTCCTGGGCGACGCCCTGGAAACCGGCCACGATCGCGATGTGGCCCTCGCCCAGCGCCCCCTCGATCCGGCCCGGCGTGATGTCGATGATGCGCGCGTTCCCGTGCCGCGAGGTGGTGATCACGCCGGCCTGCGAGCCGGTGAAGCTGCGCGCCTCGTACCCCAGGTTCGCGATCGCCATCGCCAGCAGCGCGGCGGAGATCCGCTCACCCGAGGTGAGCAGCATGTCCAGCTCGCGCGGCGGGGGCAGCGGTGAGACCTGCTGGGCCAGGTCCATCAGTTCGTCGGTGGTGTCGCCCATGGCGGAGATGACCACCACCACGTCGTTCCCGGCCTTCTTCGTCGCGACGATCCGTTGGGCCACGCGCTTGATGCCATCGGCGTCGGCGACCGAAGAACCGCCGTACTTGTGTACGACGCGTCCCACAGTTGTGCTCCTCAAACCACTGGTTGCGGTACGCCGTGCGGCGTTGCACCAGGCGTAGTCATTGCTGGGTCATTCTAGCCGCGGCGGGCCAGTTGCCTACCGGCTGACCAGCACCCGGGCGCGGAGCACGACAAGACCCTTGTCCATATAAGTCATCACTGAAATACTGCGGAGGTGCACGCGTTCGACATTCTCGGCGACCCGGTCCGGCGCCGGATCCTGGAGTTGCTGGCCGACGGCGAGCTGCCGGCCGGCCGGATCGCCGCGGTGATCGGCGACGAGTTCGGCATCAGTCAGCCGGCCGTCTCCCAGCATCTGCGGGTGCTGCGCGACAACGGGTTCGCGACCGTCACCGTCGACGGCACCCGGCGGCTGTACGCCGTCGATCCCGGCCCTTTGCGCGAGATCGACACCTGGCTGGACCAGTACCGCAAGTTCTGGATCAACCGCCTGGACGCCCTCGAAACCGAGATCCATCGCGGCCGCCGGAAAAATCCCGTGGACTGATGTGTCGATCCGGCGGCCGGCCGCTCGACGCCTCGGTGAAAGGCAACCGATCCCCGAGGAGTCACCATGCGGAACATCATCGCCGGACTGTTCATCTCGCTCGACGGCGTCGCCGAGGCGCCGGGCACCTGGCACTTCCCGTACTTCAACGACGAGATGGGCGGCGCGATCGAGGCGATCTGGTCGCGGTCCGACACCATGCTGCTGGGACGCAAGTCCTGGCAGGAGTTCGCCTCCTACTGGCCTGAGCACCCGGAGGAAGAGGGTGCTGACGTGATGAACGGCACACCGAAGCTCGTCGTCTCCAGCACGCTCGACGAGGTCGACGCGTGGCAGAACTCGTCGCTGCTGAAGGGCGACCCGATCGAGGCCCTGACCGAACTGAAGGAGGGACCAGGCCGGGACATCAGCATCGGCGGCAGCCTCACGCTGACCCGCTCACTGCTGCACGCCAAGCTGATCGACGAGCTGCATCTGCTGATCCACCCGATCGCGCTCGGCTCCGGCGCCCGCCTGTTCGACGGCGGCGACCACATCCCGCTCGAACTCATGTCCTGTACGACGTTCTCCACCGGCGTCTTGCACACTGTGTACCGACCGGCCTGAACATTCGGCGCGGACGCTGCATCTGGCTTTATGCGGCGACCGCGGCATCTTCGAGCTCGGTGGCCTCGGCCGGCCGGTGGGGCGGTACGCGTAGCACGGACAGGGTCGCGACAAGCGCGAGGCCGGCCATCAGGACCCACGCGTAGCGAACGCCCCACCCTTCGACCAACACACCGGCGATCGCGGAGCCGGCGGCCGAACCGATCATCCCGCCGCTCAGCATCCAGCCGAAGATCTCCGTCCGCGCCGAGGCCGGCGTCATCGCGCCCAGCCGCTCGTAGATCGCGCCGATCGTCGGCGCGATCAGGGCGCCGGCCGCGAACATCATCAGCGAGAGCGCGACGACGGACGAGGTCGCGAAGACACAGCCGACGACCAGGACCGTCATCGCGAGCATCCGGCGCCAGACATGCGACTCACGGCGCCCGGGCAATGCACCGCCGATCAGGCCGCCGGTCAGGCTGCCGAGCGCGGCCACCATCTCGAGCACGCCGGCTATCAGCCGGTTGCCGTGCTCGTCGGCGAACGCGACGATGCCGAGCGACATCGCGGCGAAACCCGTGACCATGCAGGCGAACGCGAACAACAGCGGCAACCGATGCCGATGGATGAGCAATTCGCGCACGGTCGGCCGGACGCCGCCGTCCTCCTCGTGCATCGAACGTGGCTGCTGCTTGAGGCCGAACCACCAGATCGCAGCGGCCGCCGTCGCGGCGCACCCCAAGAGACCTGCCCGCGGGCTGGCGAAGCTGACCACCAGCGCGCCGAGCATCGGGCCGATGACGAACAGAAGCTCCTGCGCGGTCGCGTCCAGCGCGTAGATCGCACGCAGCCGCGCACCGTGCACCAGTCGCGGCCAGCTCGCCCGCAGGGCCGACGTCACCGGCGCGACGAACATGCCGGCCAGCGCGGCCGCCAACGGCAGCACCCGGAACCAGCTGTCCGGCAGCATGGCGACCACCGCCATCAGCACGCCCCAGGTCATCCCGGTGGCGATCAGGACCCGGCGTGCGCCTCGGCGATCCGCGCGGCGCGACCACACCACGCTGGCGACGGCCATACCGACCGAATAGGCAGCGGCCACGACACCGGCCCAGCCGAAGTTGCCGGCGGCATCCTTGGCCAGGAACGACAGCGGGACCATCGTCGCCATCACCGGCAGCCGCGCGATCAGAGCCGACGCCAGTAGCGCCATCACACCGTGGGTCTTCCAGAGATCGCGGTACGACGTCAGGTCCATAGGCTGCATTCTGTCCTGACAAACCTGGTGGCTGCCTCGGGATTTCTCCCTATCGTGTTGTCGGCGGCGCATGCGAACATATGTTCGTGCCGGAATCACGCGGGGCGAGCATCCTGCATGCCGACCTGGACGCCTTCTATGCGTCGGTCGAGCAGCGGGACGACCCGCGCCTGCGTGGCCGCCCGGTGATCGTCGGCGCCGGCGTCGTCCTTGCCTGCAGCTACGAAGCCAAGGCGTACGGCGTCCGCACCGCGATGAACGGTGGACAGGCGTTGCGCCGCTGCCCCGGCGCGATCGTGGTGGACCCGCGGATGTCGGCGTACTCGGAGGCCAGCAAGGCGGTGTTCAAGGTGTTCGAGGAGACCACGCCGCTGGTCGAGGGGCTGTCGATCGACGAGGCGTTCCTCGACGTCGCCGGGCTGCGGAAGATCGCCGGGACGCCGCTGGAGATCGCCCAGCGGTTGCGGTCCGACGTGCTGTCGAAGGTCGGGCTGCCGATCACGGTCGGGGTGGCGCGGACGAAGTTCCTGGCGAAGGTGGCCAGCGGGGTGGCCAAGCCGGACGGGTTGCTCGAGGTGCAGCCCGAGCGCGAGCTGGAGTTCCTGCATCCGTTGAACGTCGAGCGACTTTGGGGCGTCGGCGAGGTGACCGCGGAGAAGCTGCGCAACCGGGGGCTGACCAAGGTCGGTGATGTTGCGATGCTGCCCGAGGCCGCCCTGGTCGCGATGCTCGGACGGGCTTCCGGGCGGCAGCTGCACGCACTGGCGCACAACCGCGATCCCCGGCCGATCGAGGTCGGGCGACGTCGCCGGTCGATCGGTTCGCAACGGGCGCTCGGTCGATCGCCCAAGTCGCCGGCCACGCTGGATGCGGTGCTGGCCGGCCTGGTCGACCGGGTGACCCGCCGGATGCGGACGGCGGGGCGGGCCGGCCGGACCGTCACCTTGCGCCTGCGCTTCGACGACTTCAGCCGGGCGACCCGGTCGCACACGTTGCCCCAGGCGACCGACCAGACGCGGGCGATCCTGATCACCGCGCGGGCGCTACTGACCACGGCCCGGCCGATCATCGCGGCGCAGGGGATCACGATGATCGGGATCTCGGTCGGCAACCTGGAGAACGAGGCGGCGCTGCAGCTCGCATTGCCCTTCGACAAGGCGGCGAACGACGAGCTGGACAGTGCCCTGGATCAGGTGAAGGACAAGTTCGGTACGAACGCGATCACCCGCGGCATCCTCCTCGGCCGCGACCAGGGGCTGACGGTGCCGATGCTGCCGGACTAGGTCGCTGATCCGTGCGGCAGGATCTGATCTGTACGAAATCTGTCGAGTGTTGTCGATTCCTTGCCGGCCGTGCGACGTAAGGGTGCAGGGCGACAGTCAATCACTGGAGGAGAGACACCATGGCTCAGTACGCGATCCTGATTTACGCCGGCGACTCAGCGCACGCTCCGGACGCCACCCAGGAGGACCTCGAGGTGCATGACGCTCACGCCGAGGAAGTGGAGAAGAACGGCGCTATGGTCGCCGCGTTCGCGTTGACCCCCAGGGACATGGCGACCTCGGTTCGGGGCGACACCGTCACGGACGGCCCGTTCTTGGAGGCCAAGGAAGTGGTGGCGGGCTTCTACGTGATCGAGGCCCCCGACCTGGATGCCGCCTTGGAGATCGCCCGGCGTACCCCTGCCCTTCAGGAGGGTGGTGGTGTGGAGGTGCGTCCGGTCCACAGCGGCGGGGTCGTGGCGCAGTCCGTCGAGGGATGATGTGACGGGTCCGACGAAGGTTGAAACAGCGGTTGCGGACGCGCACCGTGACGGCTGGGGCTTGGTGCTGGCCGCCACGGCGCGCGTGGCGCGGGATCTGGACCTCGCCGAGGAGTGCGTGCAGGAGGCCTACGCCGCGGCGTTGGTGAGCTGGGCGCGCGATGGGGTCCCGAACAACCCGGCGGCCTGGCTCACCACCACCGCCAAGCGCCGCGCGATGGATGCGGTACGGCGTGAGCGGTTGATGCGCTCGAAGCTGCCCTTGCTGGTGGAGGCCGAAGCGATGGTGGACGAGGTTGCCATGGACGGACCGCCCGAACCGGTCGAGCAGGAGCCGGAGGACGTCGTACCGGACGAGCGGCTGAGGCTGATCTTCCTGTGCTGCCATCCGGCGTTGGCCCAGGACGCGCAGATGGCTCTCACACTGAGGCTGGTGTGCGGAGTGGGTACTGGCGACATCGCCCGGATGTTCCTGGTGTCGGAGCCGACGATGGCTGCCCGGATGACGCGGGCGAAGAAGAAGATCTCGACCGCCCGGATCCCCTACCGGGTCCCGGGCGCGGCCGAACTGCCGGATCGACTGCGCGCGGTGCTGGCGGTGATCCATCTGCTGTTCACCACCGGGCACACCGCACCGTCAGGTCCCTCGCTCGTGCGCACCGACCTCGTGGACCAGGCGTTACACCTGACCCGGATGCTGCGCGACCTGATGCCCGACGAGCGAGAGGTGTGGGGGCTGCTCGCACTGCTGCTGGTCACCGACGCCCGCCGCGCCACCAGGGTCGACGCGGCTGGCCGGTTGCTGCGGCTGGAGGAGCAGGATCGATCACTGTGGGACCAGTCCGCGATCACCGAAGCGCACGGATTGATCGTGGACGGCCTGCGCGGCGGGCGACCCGGACGCTACATCTTGCAGGCGGCCATCGCGTCGCTGTACGCCGAGGCACCCACCTACGACCAAACGGACTGGCCGCAAATCGTGACCCTGTACGACGAACTGCTGTCGGTGTGGCCATCCCCGGTGGTGGCGTTGAACCGTACGGTGGCGGTCTCGATGGTCTCCGGACCGGCCCAGGCGCTGGCAGAAATCGGCGAGCTGGAAAAGGACGGCCGGCTCGAGCGGTACCAGTACCTCCCTGCCATCAAGGCAGACCTGCTGGCGCGACTGTGCCGCAGTGACGAGGCCGCGATCGCTTACCGGCACGCTCTCGAGCTGACCAGCAACGACGCCGAGAAGGCCTTCCTGGCCGAGCGCCTCGCAAGCCTGAACCGGCGGTAGCACCTAGTACGAGTTGTCGTGCAGGCGGCCGGCGTACCAGTTGAGGGCGGCGCGGAGTTCGTCGACCTGGCGGATACGGCGGTTGACGGTGGCGCCGTGGGCGATCGGGTAGATCCTCAGGCCGCCGTGGTGCTGTCTCCTCGGGGCCGGCAGCGTGGAGACGTACGGCGGCTCGAGCCAGGCGATCAGCCAAGGGCGCCGGACGTGGCCACCGACGCGGAGACGGGTGATGGCACTCCAGGGGACGGTGGCCTGCTTGTAACCGCGTTCGATCGTCAGCCCGTGGGGAGACAGGCGAAGGACGACGCGGCGACGCAGGACGTGGATCCAGTTGCGGACGGCAACGTACAGAGAAATCAGAGCGCCGAGGCCGAGGAAAGCAACGGCCGCCGGGTACTGGGCTTTCAGCTCGGGGGCCTGCAGGCCGAAGTAAAGGACGGTGGTGATCGCTGCGATGATCGCCGGTCGGGTCCTGCTGGTCTTGAAGGTCGCGCCGGCCGGGCTCGGCTGCGGTGCCTGCGGTGGCTGCGGTGGCTGGATCAGCGGTTCGGGGCAGAGCTTGGTCGGAACCGGGATGGTCTGGTCGGGCGGGCTGAGCAGGGCGGTGTTCGCCGGTGACCCGAGGAGCTGTAGGAGCTCCGACGGGGGCGGGCGATGTGCGGGATCGCGTGCGAGACAACGGCGTACGGCGTCCTGCAGCGGACTGGGGAGCGGCGGGATGTGCGGCTGCTCGTGGATGACGCGGTGCAGCAGGGACGCGGGATTGCCGTGCGCAAACGGACCGCGTCCGGTGGCGGCGAACACCAGGACCGCGCCCAGCGCGAACACATCGCTCGGCGGGCCGATCGCCGTACCCGTGATCTGCTCCGGCGACAGGTAGCCCGGCGTACCCACGACCACGCCGGTCGCGGTCAGGCTCGCTTCCTCGAGGGCGCGGGCGATGCCGAAGTCGATCACCCGCGGGCCGTTGTCGGTCAGGACGATGTTCGACGGTTTGAGATCGCGGTGGATCAGGCCGCTGGCGTGGATCGCCATCAGCGCCTCGGCGAGCCCGCCTGCCAGCGACTGCACTCCACCAGACGTCAACGGGCCGGAGGTGTCGATCGCCTTCTGCAGCGTCGGTCCGGGCAGGTACTCCGTGGCCAGCCAGGGATGCTCCGCGTCCGGATCGGCGTCAATGACCGCGGCCGTGAACGCACCACCGACCTTCCGTGCCGCCTCGATCTCACGGGCGAACCGGGCCCGGAAGGCCGCGTCCCCGGCCAGTTCGTCGCGGACCACCTTCACCGCGACCAGGCGGCCGCCCGGCGAGCGGGCCAGGTAGACGGAACCCATCGCGCCACGACCGAGCCGGCCCTCGATCGTGAACGACCCGATCACCGCCGGATCCAGCGGGTGTCCCGACGCGATGAGCTGTCACAAAGGGAAATTGTCATCGGGCGTCACGCTAACGCGCTTCAGGAGCGCGGGTAGCCGATCTCGGCGATCCCTTCGGTGAGATCGGCCAGCCGGCGCCGGGGGTTGAGCGACGTCACGACGTACTCGGTCAGTGGCATCAACGCGTAGGCGTGCCGGACCGCCTCGAGGTCGATGGCGACCTCGTAGTAGTACTCGGCGAACGCCAGGTAGGCCTCCGGCCGGCCGTCGGCGACCACCTGGAACAAGTAGTCGGCGCCGTCCTTCTCGGCTCCTTCGACCGGACCACACTGCCATTCGGCGTCGTCCGTCGTACGCCAGAAACACACCGTCGCGCTCAGCCCATCGTCACGAAAGGCAGGATCGTCCCGCGCACCGTGAAAGACCTCCGGGATGCCATCGAGCAGTCCGGGCCACGGCTGATGGCCGTTCACCCACGGCGACATCGGCGACTCGTGATCGAACCCGTACGCGAACGCGCCGTCGGGCGAGAACACGATCGTGTACTCGTTACCCGACCCGTCCCGCATCAATGCGGCCTCCTCGGTCTCCGACCACCGCGCATCGAACGAGAAGACGTTCAAAATGTCCGCGTCGTCGTTGAGGACGAGATCGAGCACCGCGGCTGCACGACTGACCCGCCGGAGGCTCGCCACGTCCGGAAGCCGCTGAATCAGTTCGTAGACAGACACCGACCTATCCAATCGAGACTCAGAAGCCGGCGTCGAGGTAACGCCGGCCGTACCCCATGATCGCCGAACGAAGCTCTTCCCTCAGCTGCCCACGTTTCTTCACCGACCGCCCGTGCCCGACCGCGAAGAGCTTGTAGGCACCGTCACGCCGGCGCGCAGCGGGCAGGTCGGCCGGAGTCAGCGACGGCACGAGCCACGCCACCACCCACGGCCGCCGGACGTCACCCTCGATGCGGATCTGACCGACCGCGTTCCACGGAACGGTCAACTCGCGGCCACCGTGGCTGACGGTCAGCCCGGTCGGGATCATCCGCAACTCGTACGGACGCCGAAGGACGAGGCGCCACCCGCGAACGGCGAGGAACAAGCACAGCAGGCTGAGGAAGTTCATCATCAATTCCGCGACCAGCTGGTCCATGGCGTAGCTGTAGTGATGCGGCACCAGGACGAGGAAGAACAGCGTCGCGATCATCGCGACGACGGCTGGGCGTTTCCGGGTGGTGGTGAAGGTCGCGCCTACATCCAGTTGCTGCTGCTGTTGCACTCAAGGCCTCCTGACCGGATCGGAGCCCTCACCGTACTGGCTGAGGACCCTCGCGCGAGTCCGTCAGGAACAGGCCTGTGGATAACTCTCAGCGGCGCTGGACGACCTCTTCCGCGACCTCGACCAGTTCGCGATCGGTGGCCTCGGTCTCGGCGTCGTGGGCCGGCTCCAGCCGGTCGTGCGCGATCAGCGACTGGATCGCCCGCAGTACGGCGCTCGCCGCGGCACCCCACGTGGACACGTAGGAGAACTGCCACCACCACAGCGCCTCGACGATCCGGCCTTCCTCGTAGTGCGCGAGACCGTGCACGAGGTCGGTCGCGATCGCGGTGAGGTCGTCGGACAGCCGATTGACGGTGATCTCGGGCGGCGCGGCGTACGGGTCGAAGACCTCGGCGTACTCGTCCAGGCCCTCGAACAGCACCGCGAGCCGGTCCCGCATCGCGTCCAGGTCGGGATCCGGTCCGGCGTCGCTCTCGAACCGCTCCTCCGGGACGAAGTCCTCGAACGCCCCGAGCCGGCCGCCGGCGAGCAGCAACTGGCTCACCTCGAGCAGCAGGTACGGCAGCGAGGCGAGGCCCTCGTCCACGCCGTCCTCGTCCGGCTGCGCGGCGATGTCGCGCACCGAGATCAGGAAGCTCTGGACCTGGTCGGCGATCTGTTCGGCGAACTCGGTGAGGTCCTCGGAGTCCGTGCCCAGTGCGCGCTGTGCAATATCGGTTGAATCATTCATCTATCGATCGTCGCCCTTCAAACGCCCGTCCGAGGGTGACCTCATCTGCGTACTCGAGGTCACCGCCTACTGGAAGTCCACTAGCCAAACGGGTGACGCGCAACCCCATGGGCCGCAGCAGACGGCTCAGGTAGGTGGCCGTCGCCTCACCCTCCAGGTTCGGGTCGGTGGCCAGGATGATCTCGGTCACCTCACCGCTGGCCAGCCGCATCATCAGTTCCTTGATCCGCAACTCGTCCGGACCGATCCCCTCGATCGGCGAGATCGCCCCGCCCAGCACGTGGTACCGGCCGCGGAACTCGCGGGTCCGCTCGATCGCGACCACGTCCTTGGCCTCCTCGACCACGCAGATCGCGCTCAGGTCGCGGCGTGGATCACGGCAGATCCGGCACTGCACTTCCTCTGAGACATTGCCGCAGATCTCGCAGAACTTGACCTTCTCCTTGACCTGCACGAGCACGTGCGCGAGCCGGCGTACGTCGGTCTCGTCGGCGGAGAGCAGGTGGAACGCGATGCGCTGAGCAGATTTCGGACCGACGCCGGGCAACCGGCCGAGCTCGTCGATGAGATCCTGAACGGCCCCTTCGTACACGTCAGCCCGGGTTCTGACCGGAGGGCCCGGTCCCACTGCCCGGGTTCGTGAACCCGACGCTGCCGGTGCTGCCCTGGTCGCCAGGCTTGTCTTCACCCTGCTCCACCGCGGGAGCCGACGCACCGGGCAGGGCGAACCCGGCCGGGCCGCCGGCACCAGGAACATCCGGGCCGCCACCGAAGCCGGGCAGCCCACCGGCCAGCGGGCCCATCGCCGCGGCCGCGGCTTCCTTCGCGTTCTCCGAGGCGTCCCGGACCGCGGCGACGATCAGATCCGCCAGCGTCTCGGTGTCGTCGGGGTCGACGGCCTCCGGCTTGATGTTCAGGCTGAGCAGCTCGCCCGTGCCGGACACCAGCGCGGTCACCAGCCCACCGCCGGCCGAGCCCTCGATCTCCTGGCTCTCCAGCTCGGCCTGAGCCTCCATCAGCTGGTTCTGCATCGCCTGCGCTTGCGCGAGCAGGTTGGACATGTCGAAGCCCCCAGCACCGCCACCGTCGAACACCGCGATCTCCTCGTCCCAACCGCTCCGTGTCTAGCCCGAGCCTCAACACTAGCCGGTCGCCCCGACAACCCCACGCTGCCCCAGAAACCGACCAGTCTCCCCAACTTGTCCACACCCCTGTGGACGTCCCTATCCACACCCTGTGGATTGTGTGCACACCCACCGCAACCACCCACAACCAACGCCGATCCCTGTGGACGACCCGTGGATAACCTGGCGGGGTCTTTGCGGGCGGCTCTTAGTTGGGTTCCTCGGTGATGATTTGGGCGTCGAGGGTTTCGCGCAGGAGTTCCGTCTGGGTGCGGGAGTCCTCTTCGAGCACCACGTCGTCCTCGCCGATCGCGTCCGCTTCCTCCTCAGGCGTCAGCGGCACCACCGGAGCGTCCGGCGCGGCAGCCGCGCGTCGCGCCTGCTCGGCCGCCACCGCCGCCTCGGCAGCCCGACGCTTACTGGCGGCCTGTTCTCGCCGGTCAGCTCCAGACGCTCCGGCCGCCTGCCCGGCTCCGGGCGCCTGCGACCCGGCCCTGCCGGCCCGACCAGCTCCCGGCACCCGCCGCGACACCGGCGGCTCGTCCCACGGATCAGGCTCCGGCGGTATGTCGTCATACTCCGAATCCGGCGGCTCCTGTACGGCGACCGCCGTACCAGCACCGTCACCCCACTGCCCAGCTCTCGCAGACCCCGCGCCATCACCCGAACCAGCGTTGCCCCCAGGGCTCACCGAGGACTGAACGCCGCCCGGCTGATCCCCGGCTGGACCCCGAGAGTTCCCGCTCGCACCAGCTCCCGCCGTGTCACCGGTACCCCAGCTACCAGACCGTGCCTCCGCACCAGCACCACCCACGCCGGATTCACTTGCGCCCGGACTGCCCGGGCCTGGACCAGCGGCTCCAGAACCGCCTGCGGCCGGCCCGCCGACTCCCGTCCCTGCGCTCGGGCTGCCTGCGCTCGGTCCACCCGTGCCGGGGTTACCAGCTTGCGGGCCGCTGGGACGAGGACCGGCTGTCTGCTGTCCGCCGCCTGCACCGGGGTCCGTCGACGGGTCGACGACCGCTTCGACGCGGCGGTTCACGCCGATGGTGTCGATCATCGCCTGCCGGAGAATCTCGTCGCTACCGGACCGGGCGAAGCTCTCCCGCGCCCCCGCGTTCACCAATCCCAGCGTCAATGTCTGATCGTCAATGGCAATGACCTGCGCGTTCTGGCTCAGCATGATCCACGCGAACCGCCGCTTGCTCTTCACCGCATCGAGAACCTCAGGCCACAGCCGCCGAATATCCGCCAGGCCCACGGAACCAGCAGACACCGCACCCGCACCCTCGGCCGCCTGAGGTGCGGGGGTCACTGGCCGCGAAGCATCGCCGGCCGCCTGCCCAGCATCGGCCGCATCCGCACTCGCGCCGGCGGAAGCCGACTCATCCCCCCACGCTCCTGTACGTCCCCCACCCGCCGCGACCGAGCCCGACCCGGAACTGCCACGATCGGCAGCACCCCGGCCACGCCCCGCACCGCCCGGTCCGCCCGAGCTACCCGCCGTACCAGCGCCGCCATCTCTCTCCGCCGTACCGGCCCGGCCGCCGGGCGCACCAACAGCACCGCCAGCCGAAGCCCCCCCCCTCGCCATCACTGGCGCCCGCAGCACCATCGGGGGCCGCCGCACTGGCGGCGGCAGGACCACCGTTCGCCGCGGCGCCGCCAGCACGACCCTGGCCGGCCGTGCCCCGCGCATCAGCTTCGGTCGCCGCGCCGGCGTCACCTCCCAGCACACCGTCCGCAGCACCTCCGTCCACAGCACCACTCGCTCCTGCCGGCGCCACAGGCGCACCAGTCGGTTGCGCCGGCGCGGCGTCCGGGGTGGCGGTCGGGACTCCGATGGTCAGGCGCCGTTCCATCCGGTCGAGACGCGCCTGGATGCCGTTGGTGGAGTCGTCGGCGCCAGGGAGGAGCACCTTGGCGCAGATGAGTTCGAGCTGAAGTCGGGGAGCCGTCGCGCCACGCATCTCCAGCAGGCCGGCCGCGACGATGTCGGCCGCCCGGGTGAGCTCCGCCGGGCCGATCCCGGCGGCCTGCGTCTGCAGCCGCTCGCCCTGATCCTCAGCGGCTTCGATCAGACCAGACGCAACAGCGTTCGGCACGGCGGACAGCACTACGAGATCCCGCAGTCGCCGCAGCAGGTCCTCCGCGAACCGCTTCGGATCCTGCCCCGTCTCGATGACCTTCTCGATCGTCTCGAACACCGCCGCACTGTCATGCGCCGCAAACCCGTCCACACACGCATCGAGCAACGAGTCCGGCGTGAACCCGAGCAGCGCGACCGTCAGCTCGTACGTCACCCCGTCCGGACCCGCCCCACCGATCAACTGGTCGAGTACGCTCAGCGAGTCACGCACCGACCCAGCACCCGCGCGCACGACCAACGGCAGCACGGCCGGCTCGATCGCCACTCCTTCGGACTGGCAGAGCCAGGCCATGTAGTCACCGAGCACCTTCGGCGGCACCAAGCGGAACGGATAGTGGTGGGTCCGGGAACGGATCGTCCCGATCACCTTGTCGGGCTCAGTGGTGGCGAAGATGAACTTGAGGTGCGGGGGCGGTTCCTCGACCAGCTTCAGCAAGGCGTTGAAGCCCTGCGTGGTCACCATGTGCGCCTCGTCGATGATGTAGATCTTGTAGCGACTCTCGACCGGCGCGAAGAACGCCCGCTCGCGCAGATCGCGCGCGTCGTCCACACCACCGTGCGACGCCGCGTCGATCTCGATCACGTCGATGCTGCCCGGCCCGCCGCGCGCCAGGTCGGTGCAGGATTTGCACACCCCGCACGGCTCCGCGATCGGGCCCTTCTCACAGTTGATCGCCCGAGCCAGGATCCGCGCACTGGTGGTCTTCCCACAGCCGCGTGGCCCGGAGAACAGATAGGCGTGGTTCACCCGGTTGTTGCTCAGCGCGTTCCGCAGCGGCGCCGTGACATGGTCCTGCCCGATCACCTCGGCGAACGTCTCCGGGCGATACCGGCGGTACAACGCAAGGGGTGCTTCCACGCCCGCAACCCTAGCGCCGAGACCCGACAAAACCAGCCTCGTCCCCGCGGTGCGCGCCTGGGGTGCGAGCGACGGGTGGAGGTGGGTCAGTCCTAGGGTGGGACAGGTGGGTACTGGGGATGAGCTTCAGCAGGCGGTGATCGAGCGAGCTCGGGACGTATTGCCGGAGGATGAGCGCATACTCGCGGTCTACCTGATCGGCAGTTATGGGACCGGCGAAGCGGACAGGTTCAGCGATGTCGACGTGCATCTGGTCGTGACCGACGAGAGCGTGGCCTGGTTCGAGGAGAACTGGGACGACGTACTGCGGAAGCTCGCAGGCCCGACCGTCCTCGCGGATCGGTTGCCCGGGCTGATCGGTGGCCTCGGCATCACCGCCGACTGGCTCCATGTCGACCTCATCGTGCATCAGCTCGAGTCCTTCGATCGGTTCGGGTACGACGGGGTACGGGTGCTGTTCGACCGGGACGGGACGCTGTTCCCGGACGGTGACATCCCCCGGAAGGGCGGTCGCCCCGGAGACCCGTACTGGCCGGCCGGAGCGGTCAATCTCTTCTTCTACTTCCTCGGGAACCTGGTCACCGTCCTCGGCCGGGACGAACGCATCGTCGGAAACCAAGGCATCGGGGCGGTCCGCGACCAGCTCATCGCACTGATGCTCGCCGAGCGCGGCGTACGTCGTACCGGTGGAGCCAAGCGCCTGAACGCCTATCTTTCCGACGAGCAACGCGCCGCCCTGGAAGCAGTCCCCGCGGCAGGCACCGAACCGGCCGACATCGTCGCGGCCAACCAATACATCTGCCGTGAGTTCATCCGCCGAGGCACCGCCCTCGCCCAGCGAACCGGCGAACCGTGGCCGATCGAGTTCGTCGACGCGACCCTCGCCCACCTCCGCCGTCACTTCGGCGTCGACTTCAGCTGACGATCCGCGAACCCAGCTGACGCCGCGTGCGAGCTACTCCAGGTGGTAGTCGGCGAACCGCGTCCGTAGGTCCTTCTTGGAGAACTTGCCGACCGAGGTCTTCGGCACCTCCTCGATGAACTCGACGGCGTCGGGGAGCCACCACTTCGCCACCAGCGGGCGAAGGTAGTCGAGGATCTCCTCGCCGGTCACGGTTGCGCCTTCTTGGACGACGACGCAGGCGAGCGGGCGTTCGTCCCACTTCGGGTGCGGGACGCCGACGACGGCGGCCTCCTTGACAGCGGGGTGGGCCATCAGGAGGTTCTCGAGCTCGACCGAGCTGATCCACTCGCCGCCGGACTTGACCAGGTCCTTGGTCCGGTCGACGATACGCACCGAGCCGTAGTGATCGATGGCGGCGACGTCGCCGGTCTTCATCCAGCCGTCCTCGGTATTGAGCTGGACGCCGTCGTCGGGCCGGTAGTACTCGGCCGCGATCCACGGACCACGCACCTGGAGCTCACCAGTGGATTCGTCGTCCCACGGCAAGGGTGTGATCGAGCCGGGCTCGACGATGCGCACCTCGACGCCGGGTAGCGGGAGCCCGGCGCGAGCACGCCGGTGGGCCTTCTCCTCCTCCGGGAGATCCTGATCCCGCATCGCGACGTGTGCCGCGGTCGCCACCGGGACTGGTCTCGGTCATCCCCCACGCCTGCAGGATCGGCCGCCCGAGCTTCTCCCGGAAGGCCTCCGACAGCGCTTGCGGTACGGCGGATCCGCCGCAAGGGATCCGCCGGAGCTTGGGCAGGTCCACCCCGTCCAGCAACGGCAACAAGCCCTGCCAGATCGTCGGCACGCCGGCCGACAGAGTGACCTCTTGTTCTTGCAACAGCTTCAGGATTCCCTGCGGACTCATGTCCGGCCCGGGGAACACCAACGACGCGCCGGCCATAGGGGCCGCGTGCGCCAAGCCCCAGGCGTTCGCATGGAACATCGGCACGACCGGCATCACGGTGTCCGTCTCGGCCAGCCCGATCCCGGCGTTCGTCAGCACGCCGATCGAGTGCAGCCAGGTGGATCGATGCGAATACACCACGCCCTTGGGATTGCCCGTCGTACCGCTCGTGTAGCACATCGCAGCGGCCTGGTTCTCGTCGTCGATGTGGAACTCGACCGGCTCGGCCGCGGCCAGCAGCTCCTCGTAGTCGTGGAACCGCGGATCGTCCGGCACCTCCGCGCCGGGCGCTCCCGGCGGCAGGTCGTCCATCACGACGACATGCCGGACCAGCGGCAGCCGGTCGAGGAGCGGCAGGAACAGCCCGAGCAGCGATTTGTCGACAAAGACGACCTCGTCCTCGGCGTGGTTCGCGATGTAGACGAGCTGGTCGGGGAAGAGCCTGATGTTGAGCGTGTGCAGGACCCGGCCGGTGCACGGGGCAGCGAAGTACAGCTCGAGGTGGCGGCCCGAGTTCCACGCGAAGGTCGCCGACTCGGCCGTCGGGGCTGATCCCGAGCGTGTCCAGGACGCCGCCCAGGCGTCTGGTCCGCGCGGCCCACTCGCCGTACGTCAGCTTCGTCGGCGCCGGCCCGCCGGTGTAGACGGTCTTGTCCGGGTAGAACTGCTCGGCCCGGAGAAAAATAGTGTCCAGGGACAGCTGGTAGCTCTGCATCAGACCCTTCATGCCCACACTGTGCCAGTCGCGATGTCACCTTGACCATGACCCTGGCCGGACTTTCTCCGGCACTCTTCCCGCACTCGTCGCCCTCGAGAAGGCGTAGGACAAATAGATGACATGACATATATGTCGTGTAATCTATCGGACATGAAGGTTGTCGAGGAGCTGCGGTATCTCGTGCTGGCGATCCAGCGCGAGGGCAACCGGCTGCTCGCCGCCGAACTGCGCCCGTTGGGAATCACGCCCTCTCAGGCGGAAGTCCTGCGGGTCCTGCGCGATCACGGGCCGCTGACGCTCAACGCGCTCGGCGACCTGCTGGTCTGCGAGACCGGCAACAGCCCGAGCCGGCTCGTCGATCGGCTGGTCGCGCAGGGGCTGGTCAAACGCGGCGTCGACAAGGCCGACCGGCGCTACCTCGCACTGAGCCTGACCACGCAGGGCCGGGCGCTGCACCGGCGCGTCATCACCGCCGAGAACCGCCTGCACAAAACCATGCATGACCTCGTCGCCGGCCAGGCGCTCGACGAGACCATCACCACGCTGCGCGCCGTCGCCGACGCGTTCCCCGCCGGGGCCGCGCTGGCTCGCCGGCGGGACCCCGAGTACGACCACCACCTCGCCCAGGAGAGATAGTCATGGAGCAAGCCACCGAGACCATCCCCGCCGACCCGACAGCGATTCGTCACGTCCTGCTGGACGCGCTCGCGCTGCCGGAGTGGAACGAGGCGTTCCTGGCCATCGACGGGCCGACCGAGGCGGAGCTCGGCGCGCGGTACGCGCTGCGGGTCCGGCCCGGTCTGGCAGGTGAGCTGCAATACGCGGCGATCGATGCGGACCGCGATCGAGATCACGTGGCAGGTGCCCGGGTTCCGTGAGGTCGGCACCTGGAGCATCTCACCGGACAGTCAGGTCACGCACACCTTCGAGCAATCCGGGCCATTGGCAACGGTCCTGCGTCCGGCCGTACCGCAACGTCGCGACCATCCGCCTGGCCCGCCTGGCCAACCGCGTCCGTCAGTTGGCCCACACGTCCTGAACCGACGGGCGCCCCGCTAGACAGCCAGCGGCAGGGCGCGTTTGTGGGCGGTGCGGCGGTGGGTCTCGATGATCGTCGATGCGGCCTTCTCGCCGATCTCGCGACCCTCGAGGAAGTCGTCGATCTCGTCGTACGTCACGCCTAGGGCGTCCTCGTCGGGCAGGCCCGGGTTGTTGGTTTCCAGGTCGGCGGTCGGGATCTTGCCGGTGATCTCGGGCGACGCGCCCAACCGCTCGCCGACCGCGCGGACGCGGCGTTTGGTCAGGCCTGACAATGGCGTGAGGTCGCAGGCGCCGTCGCCGTACTTGGTGAAGAAGCCCATCACCGCCTCCGCCGCGTGGTCCGTGCCGACGACGAGTCCGCCGCGCGCCCCGGCGACGACGTACTGCGCGATCATCCGCTGCCGCGCCTTCATGTTGCCGATGTGGAAGTCCTCGCGGTCGCCGAGCCCCGCGTGCCGGACCGACGCGACCATCGCGTCCGTGGCCGGCTTCACATCGACCACCAGCGTCTCGTCCGGCTTGATGAACTCCAGCGACCGCTGCGCGTCCGCCTCGTCCGCCTGTACGCCGTACGGCAGCCGCATCGCGATGAACGTCGCCTGACCGCCCTCGTACCGGACCCGCTCGACCGCGAGCTGGCAGAGGCGTCCCGCCGTACCGGAATCGACCCCGCCGCTGATGCCGAGCACGTACGACGTCGCGCCGGACCGGCGAAGCTGGTCGGCCAGGAACTCGATCCGGCGCTCGATCTCGGTGTCCGGATCGAACGACGCGGGCACGCCCAGCTCGGCGATGATCAGTTCCTGCAGGTAACGGCGCTCGGCGCTCATCGGGCTCCCTTGCGGTGGTCGGTACAAGCGCAACCAGCCTAGACAGCCCGGACATGAGGATTCCCCGCGCACCCGGAAGAGCTCACTTACCCTTGCTGCCTTCCGGCCCTGGGGGAGTTGGGCGAGATACCGCCACGCGGGGAACCAGGGACGAGTGTACGGGATCCCCTCAGCAGGCCCGAAATCCTGCCCGGCCTACTCTGGCTGTGTGACGGATCACCAATTCGGCTCGTTCGGGATCGCGACGGGTCTGGACAGCAGCGAGCACTCGATCGAGGCGGCGCGGGCGGCCGAGGAGCTCGGGTATCCGACGATCTGGCTGTCGGGCGGTCCGCTGCCGGGACTCCAGACCGTCGTCGACCTGATCGGCGCGACCGCCTCGGTCAAGTTCGTGACCGGCATCCTCGCTGTCGCCAAGTACAGTGCGGCCGACGTCAGTACGACGTACGCCTCACTGGAAGAGTCCGCACCGGGCCGGTTCACCGTCGGCCTGGGCGGTGCGCGCGGGCCCCAAGCCGCTCGCCACTCTCAACGCTTACCTGGACGAGGTCGACGTACCACTGGAGCGCCGTGTGCTCGCCGCGCTCGGTCCGCGGATGCTGGAGCTGGCCCGCGACCGGTCTGCCGGCGCGTACCCGTTCCTGACCACCGCTGCGTACTCCGCTGAGGCGCGCAAGGTACTCGGGCCAGACAAGCTGCTCTCGGTCAGCCACCTCGTCGTACTGGAGGCAGACGCGGACCGGGCCCGGGCGATCGCGCGGGACACGATCGGCTTCTTCCCACAGATCCCTGCGTACGCCGCCTCCCTCAAGCGACAGGGGTTCAGCGCAAAGGACCAGGCCGAGCTCCCGGATCACATGGTCGACGCACTGGCCGCATGGGGTACGCCGGCCGACATCAAGGCCAAGCTGAGCGAGCATCTGGACGCAGGCGCCGACCATGTCGCCGTCAACGTGATCACAGGTGTCACCGGTCCGCAGCCGATCGAGCAGTGGAGAGCGCTAGCCCCCACGCTGCTTGCGTAGCAGCGTCGGGATCCAGTGGTCGCCGTACCGGCTCTGGAGCTCCGGTTGCTTCCAGTCCTCACCCGTGACGACGCCTCGGCACAGTGGTGAGCCACAGGTGCACTGCATCTCGAAGTCCACGCCGGTCGAGGTCCCGTAGTCGCTCGTCACCTCGTCGCCCGCCGCGATGTCCCGGCGGGCCTCGAGCGTGACAGCATCGATCCACCACATGTTCGGGTCGCAGCTGTGGTTGCCATACGCAATCACAGGACGGGGATCGTTGCTCAGCACAAGGTGTTCGTCATCGTCGATCGTGATCGTGTCGACGGGCGGGTGCTTCAGGAGTTCGCGGAGCTCCGCCGTACTGACACGGCGACCGGACAACTGTCCGACGACTGTGCCCTGGGCGATGGGCTGCGTCGCGAACAGGCCCTTGCCCGCGACCTGCGACTCCCGCACTTCGAGAGCGGGATGCGCCCAGGTCAGCGGCTTCTCGTAGAGGCGGGCGGTCGACTCCAGCTTGTCGTAGCGATACGGCCGCTCCTCGCCCGTGGGTGCGAATCCCTGCCGCAGCCAGAAGCCGGTCGCGATCCGCGCGTTCGTGTCCACGATCGCCAGCCGGAGCGTCCGTACCTCGGGCCACGACGTCTCGACGTACCGCTGGACCTCTTCGTACGTCGCTCCGCCGTAGCCGAGGCCCTGGTGGTTCCAGTGGACCTGGAGAAGGCCGATGAAGGCGGTGTGGTCGTTCGGGTATCCCCTGAGCAGGTCGACGACGGCAACCAACCGGTTGGCCACGAAGGCGCCGAGGACGAGTTTCGCGTCCTCGGTCAGGCCCTCCGGACGCATCATCAACAGGCTCTGCGCGTCCGCCGGCCCGGGCGGGTAGCCGGTGATCCGCTCGGTGTAGCCGGGATCGGACTCGATCAACTCCTGCAACGCATCCACATCGCCAGGCTCGATCGGGCGCAGTACAAGACTCATTTCTCCAGGTCCTCGAGGTCGCCGGCCATGATCGCCCGGACGTTGGCCGTGACCCGCTCCGCCGGCCAGTCCCACCAGGCGATCCGGAGCAGCCTAGCCACGTCGTCGTCGGAGAACCGCCGTGCGGATCAGCTTGGCCGGATTCCCGCCGACGATCCCGTACGGCGGTACGTCGTCGACCACGACCGCACCGGACGCGACGATCGCGCCGTCCCCGATCGTCACTCCGGGCATCACCAGGCTGCGGTACCCGAACCACACGTCGTTCCCGACCACGGTGTCACCGCGGCCCGGCAGCCCGGTGATCAGATCGAAGTGCTCCGCCCACGCGCCCGCCCATGATCGGGAACGGGAACGTCGACGGCCCGTCCATCCGGTGGTTGGCGCCGTTCATGACGAACGTGGTGCCCTCGCCGAGTGCGCAGTACTTGCCGATGCGCAGGCGCTCGGGGCCGTAGTGGTACAGCACGTTGTTGGTCTCGAAGGCGGTGGGGTCCTGCGGGTCGTCGTAGTACGAGTAGTCCCCGACCTCGATCAGCGGTGACGTCACCACTGCTTTGAGCAACACCACTCGCGTAGCCTCGGGCATCGGGTGAACGACGTTCGGGTCCGGCGCATCCATGCCGCCGACCCTAAATCAGCCCTCCGAGCTCACGCCCCCGATTTCAGGTTCCTCCGCCCCCTCGCGTATCCTCTCCGCTTGGAGGATTCGCCTAGAGGCCTAGGGCGCACGCTTGGAAAGCGTGTTGGGGGCAACCCCTCACGAGTTCGAATCTCGTATCCTCCGCCACTCCCCCGGAGTCAAGAAACCGCAGGTCAGAGCGCGGTTTCGGGCTCGACAGGGATGAGCAAGGAAGAAGGCCGGTCGCATCCGCGATCGGCTTTCTTCTCGTTCGGGGTCTCAACTAGGGTCTCAGCGGTTGCCGGCAGGAACCTGAAGGACGCGGGCAGCATCAAGCTCCACGCCACTTCTCCCCGGTCCGCGGTCGTCATTCCAGGGACGTGATCGAAGCGCTCTCCGAGGGCTAGCTCACAGCGATACCGACTGGCTGGGTGGCGGCGGCCAGCGCTGCGGCCGATGTAACAGCGGCAGGAAACGGGCCACGCGTGGCGCAGTCGTCACGAGTCAGGCCGCTCCGCGCAGTGCGTACATATAGTGTTCTCGTGAGCCTGCTGGCGAACGGACGGTACAGGCACGGCCTCAGGTCGATGGTGGGCCGCGATGCCAGCGAGAGTGGACGGGCGGCAACGCCACTCGAGTTGCTCTACGACCTCACGTTCGTCGCAGCGTTCGGTGTCGCTGCCGGCGAGCTTGCCCACGGTGTCAGCGGAGGCCACCCCGCCGCTGCGACCGTGAGCTTCATCATTGCGATGACGACCACGGTGTGGGCGTGGACGAACTTCACCTGGTTTGCCTCCGCCTTCGACAACGACGACTGGCTCTTTCGAGTTCTCACCATGATCCAGATGGCCGGAGTCCTGGTCTTGGCCATCGGATTGCCGCCACTCTTCGCGTCGATCGAGAGCTCCGGAAATGTGGACATTGGAGTCGTGGTCGTCGGTTACGTCGTTATTCGCGTGGCCGTCGCGCTCCAGTGGGTACGCGCCGCGCACGATGACCGACAATACCGGCGACCGGCCTTCATCTATGGTGTGGTTGTAGGCCTCGCGCAGCTCGGGTGGATACTTCTCGCGTTGAGTCATTTGACTGTGGGCCCTTCACTCGTGGTAATCGGCGTTCTCTTCACCATCGAATCGCTGGGTCCGGTCGTCGCCGAGGCAAGGGGCAGGTCGAACGGGGGTGTTACGCCGTGGAATCCCCATCACTTGGCCGAGCGATATGCGCTCCTCACGATCATCGCCCTCGGTGAGACGGTCCTGGGGACTCTGTCCGCCGCGACGCAGATCTCGGAGCTCGACGGATGGACGGTCGATGCTGTGGTCGTCATTGCTGCCGGCGTCGCGATGTCCTTCGCACTGTGGTGGGTCTACTTCCTGGTGCCGCACGGACTCGCCCTCCGCGCTCGCCGCAAGAAGGTGGTGCCCTGGGCGTACGGACACATTGCCCTCTTCATTGCCGTCGCGGCGACAGGCGCGGGCCTCCATCTCGTCGGCGGCGTCTATGATCCTGATCATCCCGTCGAGGTGCAGACGGCAGTAGTCGCTATCGCTGGCCCCGTGCTCCTCTTCATGCTCACCCGTTACCTCCTGCATGCGTGGCTCATCTCCTCACCCCCGCGTAGCATCCTCCTTCACTTGGCCGTACTGATTCTCCCGATCATCGCGATCGTCCTTGCGTTTGTCGGGTTGCCGCTGTGGGTGTGCCTTCTTCTCACCCTGGCCTGTCCCGTGACAGTGATCGTGACCTACGAATTGGGCGGATGGCGCGCCCACGAGATGCAGCTCGCTGGACTCCTGGCACCTCCAGCATCGTCCGAACGAAAGGCTTGAGCAGTGGCAGACGCAAAAGCAGCTCATGGCGACCTCACCGACAAGCTGGCGGCAGGAGTCAGCGAGCGCGGAATCACACTTGCCTACGGCGATAAGCAGACGATTGACGGGGTCGATATCATCCCCGTTGCGTTCGTCAGCTACGGATTCGGTGGCACCCAGGGCTCGCCGAAACTCGGCGACGGGGGAGGGGGCGGTGGCGTCGCGATTCCGCTGGGCGCGTACGTCGGCGGCGCGGACGGCGTTCGATTCCGGCCGAACACGATCGCTGTGCTTGCTCTCGCCATTCCCGTCGTCAGCACTCTGGGATGGGCTATTGCCAAGGTGGTAAAGGCGGCGAAATGAGTACCGTCCCCCTGATCACTTTTCGAGACATCGAAACTGAAGTCGTTCGGGGTTGAGCCGCCGTCACGTGAGCGTGGGCTCGGGCCTAGTTTTCAGCAGGTAGGCCTGGACCCGCGATGTCCCACAGCGCGATATCTACCGCTGACAGGGCATGGGTGAACGGCCCTCCACGTCCGAAGACGGCCAGCTTCTCCTGGATTCGGCCCATCAGCGGGCCTATCCGCGTGGCGTCCTGGCCGACGCACAGCGGTGCGATCACAGCGCCGATCGCCCGCTGCGTCACCGGGACGCCGATGAACCCGAAGGATTCGCCCCACCCTTCCAGGCCCTCGTCGGTCGTCACCTTGACCAGCAGCGAGTCCACCGCGTCCAGGCCCTTCGGGCCCCAGGCGGAGGCCGCGGACCTGTTGCCGGGCTTGAACGGGATGCGCAGCGCGAACGCCTCGACGCTGGTGATGATCATCGCCGGCTCTGGTGCCGTGGGTCGTCTTCCGGGTCCACATAGTCGAGGCTGATCGGCCCGATCGCCGTCACCTGGGTGACGTACTCACCGGATTTGGCCCAATGGAAACGAGGCGTGCCACCCGGTAGGACGACGACGGCGCCCACCGGGTACGCCTGCAGTTTTGCTTCGTCGAACTGCTCGCCCAGGCCGATGTAGAAAACGCCTGACATGACCGTGTAAACCCGGTCCTCATGGTGCCGGTGCGGCATCAGCTTGACGCCGGACGGCACCTTGACCCGGACCACATACGGAGCGGGCTCTGACGTATCGCCGACGACGACGGCGAGACGGGCCGACGGCGGGAAGGCCGGAAACGGCCGCCACTCGATGTCCTCGGGCAGGATCGGCCTGAAGACGGCCTGGTCGCCGGTCCCCCGGTGGATACCGGTCTTCTCAGTCATGGCTCACTCCGTCGGATGCGTTCGCTGACTGTCGGACGACCAGCGCCAGGTAGCCATCTGGGTAGTACCTGGCCTGATCTGTCCTAGCAGCATGCTCGCTTTCGGCGCTGCGCCGAGCCCGTGAAAGACCCTGGCCGGTCCCCGGTTCGGGCGAACGACCACACCAGTAGCCACCGGGCGGCGAGCAACCGAGGCACCGCGCAACGGCGGACGAGTGCACGAGGGCTTCGACGTCCTCGCCCGCTGCGGGACTCCACTTGCGTCGGGTACGTCGGCAAGACAGGGATTGCCCGGACGGTGGGTTGCCACCTCCACCTCGAGGTTCACGTCAACGGGCGTCCTGTCAACCTGGAGCTATACATGCAAGCCTGGGACCGCTACAGCTGATCAACCTCGAGCGCCAGGAGGAGCGATGTCCGAGGAAACGATGGAGCGCGTGGTTCAGCAGGCTCTGGTTCGCGAGGGGATCGCCGACGAGGTGATCGCTGCAGGCCAGTTCAACCCCCGCGGGCCAGATCGGCTCGATCTTCGCCGGCGGTTTGGCGGGCGGCAGCTTGGGCGAAGTCGGTGGCTCGCTAGGTGAGGCCGTCGGTGACGTCGCGGGCTCGATCGGTGGCATGCACGCGAACGCGGCCGCCCGCGGGATGCCCGAGTTCATGTTGGTCGGAGTGACCGCCGACGGGGTTTACGGCTTCGAGGGCCGGTCGCGCAGCAAGGAACCCGGCGCGATGGTCTTCAAGGCCGCGAGGGCGGGGCTGGAGGTGAAGGTCCACCAGCGAGTGAACGTCAGGGTGCTCGAGCTGATCCATCCGAGAGCAACTCGCGGATCGAACTCGAGGGCAGCAGGATGCCGGTGACCCATTCCAAGGACGTGATCGAAGCGCTCTCCGAGGGCTAGCGCACTAGCCGAAGCGGGTCCCGCTGTGGCGGGACCCGCTGCGCTCGAACTCTCAGTTCTTGGCGGCCATCTCGATCAGCTTGGTGACCGTGGCCGGCTCGGCGAGCATCACCAGGTGCGGGGCGTTGACCTCGACGATGGTGGCCCCGGCCCGCTTGGCCATGAACCGCTCGGCCGCCGGCGGGATCACCTTGTCACCGCTGCTGACCATCGCGTACTTCGGTATCGAGGCGGGCGCGCTCTTCTGGACCGGCTCGCCGAACACCGCGGCGGCGACCGGGCGCTGCGAGGCGGCCAGCGAGGCAGCCTCCTTGGCCGGCAGACCCGCGGCGAACACGCCGGGGAACGACCCCTGCTTCATCACCAGGTCGGTGCCACCGGGGTACGTGATGGTGTCGGTGGTGTCCGGTCCGATCTGGCTGCCCGGGAACTGGGAGGTGAGCGCACCGAGCGTCTCGCCGGCCCGCGGGATGTACGCGTTGACGTAGACGAGTGCCTTCACTCCGGTGGTGTCCGCGAGCTCGGTGATCTTGGCACCTCAGAAGCGCCAATGCAGCCTGATGCTTCGACTGAGCGAAGCGATCGACAGGCTGGAGCCATCAGCCAAGGCGATGATTTACCGGCGCTTGATGAAGGGGACAGATTGACTGAACGCGCGATGCGTGATGATCACTTGATCTTCGGCGTGACCTCTTCGCCGAACACCTGCATCTGATCCAAGAGTTCCTGCACCGAGTTGGCCGCGAAGTAGAGGCCCAGCAGATGGGTGACGCCGGCCTCGCGGAAGGCGTTGGCCTTGTCGATGATCTCGGCCGGTGTGCCGATCAGGTTGATGTCCTCGTGCGTGGCCGCGCCCTGGCCCTTCAGGGTCGACTTGGAAAGAGACACGAGGTGCTTGTTCATCTGGCTCTTGCGGAAGCTTTCGACGGCGGCCTGGTGGGTCTTTCCGACATGCACGACGAATTGCGGGCAGATTTCGATCGTCTTGGGGTCGCGCCCGATCTTCTCGGCTTCCTCGCGCAGCATCTTCACGCCGGCCCGTACGCGGTCGACATGCATGCCGGCCGGCAGCCAGCCGTCGGCCCATTTGACGGTGCGCATGATGTTGTTGGGGTTGTTGCCGCCGACATAGATCGGGATGTGTTTCTGCAGCGGCTTGGGGTAGAGCTCGACGTCGCGGAACTTGTAGTACTTGCCGTCGAAGCTTGCAAGACGCGATCCTTGAACAGCAGGTTGAGCGCCTGCAGGCCCTCGTCGACGATATCGCCGCGATCCCGTTGGCGTCAGGCTGCAGCGCCTTGAACTCCTCACGGTAGGCGCCGATGCCGACGCCGATTTCCAGCCGGCCCTTGCCGAAATGATCGAGCGTGGCGATCTGCTTGGCCGTCACCACGATGTCGTGCCGCATCGGCAGCACCAGGACGCCGGTGCCGACCTTGATCGTCTTGGTCTCCGACAGCACGAAGGCGTAGGTGATCAGCGGCTCCCAGAAACGCGGCGGCACCGGGAACTCGAGCAGCGACAGTTCTGGGTCGTCATGTGGTCGTTGCCCCAGACCAAGTAGTAGCCGAATTTCTCGGCCGCCTGGGCGATCCTGATGACGTTCTCGGGATCGGAGAAGGGAATGGGATAGGTCAGCCCTTCCATTCCGGTCGGCAGGCCGGCGCTCACGCATGTTGGTCTCCGGCTATTCGGCGGCGAGGGCGCGAAGCTTCGCGGTCCGGGTCTCGTCGAGCATGCCGTCGTCGTTCAGCGCGACGCCATAGTCGCGCTGCGCGGCCTCGGCCGAGATCAAGCCCTGCCGCACGTCGTCAACCACGACAGCCACGGGTCGACGGCGCGGATTGCCCAGCCCGCCGCCGCCCGGCATGGCGATGATCACACGGTCCTTCATCGGCACCGTCTGCTGGCCCTTGCCGCGCAGGACCGGGCCTGACGCCAGGGTAACGGCGCCCGCCGCACCCTCGAAGGCCGCCCTCGCGGCCGCGTGCCGGATGGTCGATGCGGTCGTAGTTGCGCTGATCGCGACCGGCGCGGTGTCGAGCGTGCCCACTTCGATGATCTGGCCGAGCCCGCCGCGAACGGCCGGCGCCGCCCAAATCCTGGCGGAACTCCTTCTTCCACACGACGATCGGCGCCGATCGCCTCGACGCTTCCACCGGCACGTCGCGCACGCCGCTGGGGAAGGCGGTGGCCGACAGCCCGTCGCTCCGGGCCGCGCGCCGGTGCCGCCGCCATGGAAGATCACGACGGTCGAACGGCGCGCATCGACGGTGTCGGCCGGTCGCCGCCGTGCCCGGACCGGTGGTCGGCCCGCCGCCGAAGATTGCGCGCCAGGCACGACGCGCCCTCGGCCGGCACGCCGCCCTCCATCACCTGGTGCAGGCAGCCGAACACGACGTCGGGCAGCATGTGACCGACCGTGTGCCGCGCCGCGACGGCGCGCGGCCGCTTGACGTTGAGCAGGCAGCCGTCAGGCGCGCTGGCGGTGATCGGCGCCAGCGAGCCGGCATTGTTCGGCACCTCCGGCGCGACCAGGCATTTCACGCCAAACGCCGTGTAGGCCAGCGTGTAGTTCATCACGACATTGATGCCGAAGGCGCTGGCCGGCGAGGTGCCGGTGTAGTCGACGATGGATGTCGTCGGCCGCGATCGTCATCTCGCCGGCGAGGGTCAGCGGCCGGTCGTAGCCGTCCATGTCGCACGCTGTAGCGATATTTGCCGGGGTTGAGCTTGCGGATCGCGTCGATCGTCGCCTGCCGCGAGGTCTCGATGATGTGCTCGCCGAGTCGGTCGAGATTGGCGATGCCGAACTCGTCCATCATCTCGACGAGACGGCGGCTGCCCTCGTCGTTGCAGGCCGCGAGCGCGTAGACGTCGCCCTCGACCTGCAAGCGGCTCGCGCACATTGGCGCGCGACGATGCGCATCAGGTCTTCGTTGATCTGCGCCGGCGCGCGCCAGCGGCATCAGCGGGATCGCGAGCCCTTCCTCGAACACCTGCCGGCCGTCCGGCCCCATGCCGAGCCCGCCGATATCGACGACATGCACCGTGCTGGCGAAGAGGCCGACCGGAGCGCCGCGCAGGAAGGTCGGGCTGACCACGGTCAGATCGTGCAGATGGCCGCAGGTCAGCCACGGGTCGTTGGTGATGTAGTGGTCGCCCTCCTTCATCGTGTCGAGCGGGAAGGCGGCGAGGAAATGCTTGACCGCCGCCGCCATCGAATTGACGTGGCCGGGCGTGCCGGTCACCGCCTGCGCCAGCATGTTGCCGTCGCGGTCGAACACCCCGGCCGACAGATCGCCCGCCTCGCGCACCGGCGTCGAGAACGCGGTGCGCATCAGCGTCTGCGCCTGTTCCTCGACGACGGCGATCAGCCGCGACCACATGAGCTGGCGGCGAATGGGGGAGAGCGGTCCGTTGAAGCTCATGGTGCTACCTTCTCCATCAGGATGGCGCCGATCGGGCTGATGCGCGCGGTGAAATTCTTGGGGACGATGGTCGTCGTTTTCATCCTCAGCGATGACCGCCGGTCCCGGCACCAGGCTGCCGACCACAAGATCGGCACGATGATAGACCGACACGTTCTTCATGTCCTGATCGGCCGGGTCGTAGACCGCACGGCTGGACCGCGCCGTGGCGGGCTTGTCGGCAGGCTGTGGC